>NZ_CP150154.1:0-4800000 GCF_037963325.1 Paenibacillus sp. FSL E2-0201 | reverse complement strand
GCGCCTTCTAAGTCACCGAAATTGATTTCTCTCAACCGCTTGTCTTTGATCAGCTTGAGATTGCGGCCATCAAGAACGATATCGGCCGTGTCGCTTGCCCGTTCGCTCGTACTGCTGTACGCGGCAACGAACGGAATGTTCTTCAAGCCTCTGGTTAGATTCTCGGCTACTTCAATTCCTTTCTCTGTTAGAGGAGAGTCGGAGAACCCTTGCATACGTTCTTGTACATTAAATATCGTTTCTCCATGCCGTACCAGATAGAAAGTAATCTCTTGGTCTTCTTTTTTAGCGGTATTATCTGCATTTGCACCTACATTGCCTACACTAAATGAACTTAAAACGAAGAAAGCCATCATGACAGTAAATAACTTAGATAAACGCTTGTTCATACATATATCCCCTTTACTATCTATTTTGAAAGCGTTAACATTGTAATTATATCGAGGGGATCAAATTCAAAATATCCATTTTTTAAGCAAAATTAAGGCGTATTTTCTCGTGTTTCGTATGAATGTGAGATGTACTTATATATCCAAATTAAAAAAAGCTATTATATAAAAATGAATTTACGAGCATCGGATGAAGAGAGGTGAACGGTGGCTTTGGATTACGTTTATGAAAGCATTCAAATGAACAATGATTTGCCAATTAATATATTTCTTCATAATGCGCAATTTGTGGAGGACCACTGGCATGACAGCATTGAGTTACTGTTCGTTCTGAAAGGGAAAGTCGATGTCTATATTGAAAAGAAAAGATTTACCCTACAAGAAGAAGATGTCTTGATCATCAACAGCAATGAAGTTCATTCCATCCAATCCCATGAGAATAATTTGGTACTTGCCTTGCAAATTCCCATTTCATTCATTAAAACTGAATTTGCAGAAATCGATCAAGTTAGGTTCCTATGCAAATCCTTTCTATATGGAGAGGAAGAACAAGAGAAATTTAATGAAATTCGCACTTTATTAGCCGAAATGATGTGGGTATATAACAAAGAAAATTATAGCTATGAGATCAAAATTAAGTCGTTATTATTGCAGCTAATATACATACTGCTTTGGAAATTCAGAGAGAGTCGCGAAGATAGTAGTAGTCGAATTGGTTCCAAGTATACAGAGCGTATGTTAAGTATTGTGAACTATATCCAAGGCAACTATATGAAATCACTTAGCTTGTTCGATATTGCGGAGCAGGAACACTTATCGGTTCCGTATTTATCTAGTTTTTTTCAAAAAAGTATGGGGAAGTCCTTTAGTCAGTATGTCAATCAGCTTCGATTGAGGCATGCTGTCAGAGATATTACTTACACGGATCATTCCATTACTCAAATTGCTATGGACCATGGATTTCCGAGTTTGAAGTCATTTCACAAGGTGTTTAAGGAAGTTTATAAAATAACACCGATCCAATACCGTAAGGATTTGCAAAGGCATGAAGCGCATGAGAGTCTGACTTCAAATGATTATGCAACTTACTTGGATTTTGATCGTGAGAATGCGTATGAGGCGTTGTTCAAGTATTTACCTTCATCTGGTCAGCAAATCGCCGATAAGACGCTTGAAAAAGGTGTAGTCACAAAAGAAATTAGGGTGCAGCTCTCCGGTAAGAGTAAGGTGTTTAAACCTTATTGGCGAAAAATATGTACGATAAGCAAGGCGAAGGAAATTTTAATGAGTGAAGTGCAATCCCATTTAAAGTTGATTCAGGGAAAGGTCCAGTTTAGTCATATTAGGTTTCATGGGATATTTGATGATGAGATGATGGTCTATCGTGAGGATACACAAGGCAATCCGATATTTAATTTCTTCTATGTCGGACAATTAATAGATTTCATACGAAGCATTGGACTACGCCCTTATATTGAATTTGGCTTCATGCCTAAAGATTTAGCGAGTAGTGAGTCTTCTTTCTTCTATAAGAAGAGTAATCTAAGTAAACCCAAGGATATAGGAAAGTGGAGAAAGCTCGTGGAACAATTACTCTTGTTCTGTAAAAACCGGTATGGCGAAGAAGAGATGAAGCATTGGTATTTTGCATGCTGGAATGAACCTGATCTGCAAATTTTTTGGCCGGATACATTTGAGGATTATGGAGAAATGTATATTCAGACTTATCAAGCTGTTAAAGTGAGCTGCCCTAAATTCCAAATGGGGGGGCCAGATCTTTTTTCAGAAACGGTATATCAAGAGTCTTGGTTAGATCATTATTTAGATTTCTGTATCACAAATCATTGTATTCCCGACGTTATTTCGTTTCACAGTTATCCAGTACGAGAGCAGCGATTAATAGATAAACCAATATCTTGGATACACTTAAGTAATGATAATTATTTGAATGAAACGATTCATTTGTTAAAAAATAAACTGAAAGCAAAGCTCTCGCACCTGCCTGATATTCATGTAACGGAATGGAATTCAACACCATTTCATCGCGATTTGACGAATGATACCTGTTATAAAGCAGCTTATATTGTGAAGAATGTACTTGAGAATCTAGATGAACTGCAGAGCTTAGCTTACTGGTCCTTGACGGACTTACTGGAGGAGCTGCCACCAGCAGAGGAAACGTTTCATGGTGGATTAGGCTTAATAACGAGCAATGGAATCCAAAAGCCAGGTTATTATGCTTATGAGTTGTTAGGTAAGCTTGGTGATCGCCTAATGGAGCTTGGCGCTGGATATTGTCTCACTAAATCGTCGCAAGGCTATCAATTGATGGTCTACCATTATTGTCATTTTGATCGATTGTATGGTACGTCTGATTCACTAGGAATTGACGCCTTGAATCGATATCACGTCTTCAGAGACACGAATAATTTAGAGATGAGTTTTGCAATCCAAGGAATACCAAGTGGTATATACAAGCTTCGTCAAACTACTATAAATCGGGATCACGGCAGCGCCTATGATACATGGCTTGAGATGGGTGCTCCAAGTTCACTAGATGCAGATGAAGTGGCCTATTTGAATCGTAAGGCTGTACCCAATCAAGTGAGGAAGACGATTGATATCCAAGGCTCGCTTGATATTAAATGTGAATTGAACCCTCATGAGGTTCGATTATATGAACTATGGCCTGTGTATGATGCATAGTACTTTTAATCATTACACTCAGAAAGGGCTGACCCAAGCAATCCATTTCATGGATTTGGGTCAGCCCTTTTTTATGATTTTATTGAAAGCGTTTAATTTACTGATAAAAAAATCATGAAATTTGGTCTATTTTTGATTAAGAAACGGAAAGTTGAATGGATAAAAATTGTCTATAATCACAAATGTAAGGGATTACATTTACGGTTCTCGAAGCTTCCTTACTATGATATTTACAGGGGGTATGTGTATGAATAAACAAGTTTCATGGAAAGAAAGAATTAGCTATGGTCTAGGAGATACGGCTTCTAATCTTATTTTCCAAACGGTTACCTTATATTTAATGTTTTACTACACAGATGTATATGGGTTGAATGTCGCAGCTGTAGGAACCTTATTCCTTTTAGCGAGAATTATTGATGCGTTCGACGGACCGATATTTGGAGTGTTGATTGACCGTACGACTTCAAAATATGGGAAATCCAGACCCTGGTTCCTTTGGTTATCGTTTCCGTTCGCGGCAATTGCAATTCTTGCATTTCTGTCGCCGGATTTCGGGGATACAGGAAAATTGGCTTATGCGTATGTTACCTATATTCTACTGAATGTTTTATACGCAGGTATTAACTTGCCACTCACTTCGATTTTGCCAAGCATGTCAAGTGATTCACAGGAAAGAACGGTAGTGTCATCGGTTCGTATGATTCTGGCGCAAGTAGGCGCTATATTTGTCAGTATTGCGACTCTGCCTCTTGTTGATGCGTTAGGAAAAGGCAATCAAAAACAGGGTTTTATGTTAACGATGATGATCTATGCTGGTGTAGCGGTCGTATTTTTTCTGATTACATTTAAAAATGTAAAGGAACGTGTTCAAATTGACGGCAATCGTCCAGTCCCTTTTAAAGAAGGAATAAAAGCAATTAAAGGGAACACACCTTGGTGGATCCTTTTGGCTACTGGGCTGTTCGTATTTATCGGAGTTACAGCAAAGGGTCCTGCTACGATTTATTACTTTAAATATAACCTAGGTAGAGAAGACTTAATTCCGCTTGTTAATGGCCTTAATGTTCTAATGTTGCTTGCGATTGTACTAGTTCCTTTCTTAAGTAAGAAATTAGGTAAACGTAATGCGGTCTTTATAGGTATGAGCATTGGTATCGTGGGGCAAGTCATTATCTATCTAGGTGCACAGATGATGTCTGTTCCTGTTGCATTAACGGGTGTCATAATCAGTAATTTTGGTGGGGGCTTTGCATTTGGTCTACTGTTCGCGATGATTGCTGACACGATTGATTATGGAGAATGGAAATCAGGAGTAAGGGCACCAGGCTTACTATCTGCCGCAAGCAGTTTTGGTGCTAAGTTCGGAATGGGGCTCGGGGGTGCGATTGCAGCTTGGGTTCTAGCCTTAGGGAAATATGCACCGAATCAAGTGCAAGCGCCATCGGCTTTGCTAGCAATTGAATTCAATTTTGTATGGTTACCCTTAATTGCGAATATCGTTGTTATTCTATTATTCCTGTTCTATAAGCTAGATAAAGATGAGCCCCAAATGATTAGTGACTTGACAGCTCGTAGAGGCAACACGGGAATTGAAGCCTAAATAAGAATTATAATTAATTAAAGTGGAGGGTATATCATAATGGACTTGAAGGGAAAGCCATTTTATTTACAAAATGAGGATATTCAGTGGGTTAAGAACACGCTGGAGTCAATGGATTTGGATGCTAAGGTTGGGCAGCTATTCTGCCCCCTAGGGATGAATGATGATCAAACTGAATTACAAGATATGCTTGAGAACTATCAGCCAGGTGGTATTATGTATCGGCCTGGGGAGGGTGTAGGCGTTCAATCCACTCATCGTTATCTGCAAGAAAATTCTCGAATACCTTTGCTTGTATCGGCGAATTTGGAAGCTGGAGGTAATGGGATCGCTTCTGAAGGTACCTACTTTGGTAAGCAAATGCAGGTTGCAGCAACTGACAACGAAGAGATGGGGTACCGCCTTGGGCAGATTGCAGGGCGGGAAGGGAAAGCAGTAGGTTGCAACTGGGCATTCGCGCCCGTTGTAGACATCGATATGAATTTTAGAAATCCGATTACAAATATACGTACCTACGGCTCTGATCCTGAGAGGGTCTTACGTATGGGTAAGGCTTATGTTAAAGGGGTACAAGAGAACGGCGTTGCTGCATCCATTAAGCATTTCCCTGGGGATGGTGTGGATGATAGGGATCAACATTTACACATTTCAATCAATTCGCTTTCAGTAGAGGATTGGGATCAAACATACGGCATGGTATATAAGGGATTGATTGATGAAGGCGCAATGACGGTGATGATTGGTCACATTATGTTGCCAGCTTATTCACGAGCACTCTCGCCTGACATTCGTGATGAAGAGTTAATGCCTGCGACATTGTCACCTGAATTGTTAAACGGATTACTGCGTGACAAGCTTGGCTTTAATGGGATGATCGTGACGGATGCTGCTACAATGGCAGGGTTCACGATGGCGATGAAACGTGAAATCGCAGTTCCTAAATCGATTGCTGCAGGTTGTGATATGTTTCTTTTTAACCGCAACATGCCTGAAGATTATAAGTATATGAAGGAAGGAATCGAGAATGGAATTTTGACGATGAAGCGAGTCGATGAAGCAGTTACACGTATTCTAGCACTTAAAGCTTCTCTTGGTTTACATCGTAAGCAACAAGAAGATAAGCTTGTTCTAGGTCTGGACGCACTTTCAGTGATGAAATGTGAAGAGCATGAGAAGTGGGCACAGGAGTGTGCAGACCAAGCTATTACACTAGTGAAAGATACACAGTCTCTACTACCCATTAGTCCAGAACGTCATAAGCGCATATTATTCTTCTCACTTGGCGATGAGGTAGGGCATTATAGCAGTGAAGTTTCCTATCGTACTTTGGTGGAGCAGCTAGAGCGTGAGGGATTTGTAGTTGATATCTTTAATAGAGAAAATTTGGACTTTAGTTGGATGATGACTTCCATTAAAAGTTTAACAGATAAATATGATCTAGCTATTTATTGTGCCAATATCGTAACGATGAGTAATCAAACGGTCGTGCGAATTAACTGGGCACCGCCTATGGGTGCTGATATGCCGTGGTTCTTACAAGAGTTACCTACCTTGTTCATTTCCACAGCAAGTCCTTACCATTTACAAGATGTACCACAGGTGAAAACATTTATTAATACGTACTCTTCAAGTGAGTATGTATATGAAGCATTGGTGGAGAAGTTGTTAGGACGCTCGCCGTTCAAAGGGGTAAATCCTGTAGATCCATTCTGTACCTATTGGGAGACTAAATTGTAATGGTTTTAGAAGCGAATGAATGAGGGAGATCACATTTTACATTGCAAACACATGATGATCTATTCCAAATAATTGATAAAACCAAAGAATTTAACTAGGGAGATGAAGCATATCATGGAAAAAAATATATATGAAAATCTATTGGCGGAACTAGAAAGACGGACAGAGGTTAAGAACGTGAAAGGTCTAGATATGATGATTAAAAAGCTTCCGGATTCAGATGCTGAGGGAGAAATGGACGCTCGCGTGTTGCAGACAACAATAGAAAGTGCTGAAAAGATGGCTGCGATGGGCAAGCCACCTGAGGGAGAGTTCGATTTAATGGCAATGGTTCAGGGGATGCGCGCAATGATGGGCTGGCCGAATACAGATGTAACATCAACGGATATTCGTACAGAATCGAGAGATATAGAAGGTTCAGAGGGCTCTATCCCAGTTCGGATCTATTCTCCAGCTGAAGGCTCGAATGTCCCAGCGGTAGTCTTCTTCCATGGTGGCGGTTTCCTAGGAGGTACTTTGGATGTAGTGGAGAATCCTTGTAAAGCAATTGCTGAGAAAGCAAATGCAGTTGTTGTTTCGGTGGATTACCGCCTTGCACCTGAGCATCCGTTCCCTGCAGGATTTAACGATTGCTTCGATGCTGTTCGCTGGGTATATGAGCATGCAGCAGAACTAAATGTAAATCCGAATCAAATCGTAGTATGTGGCGATAGTGCAGGCGGGAACTTATCAACGGTATGCGCGATGAAGGATAGAGATTTAGGAACAGGTATGATTAAATTCCAAGCATTGCTTTATCCGACGGTGAACATGGCTGGGGCAGCGACAGATGATTTCGAATGGAATATCGAAGAGTACACGATTAACAATCACCATGAGCTGATCAAGGGGCTATTGATGGGTATGGGTGATATGACATCTATGCTGGACAATATTTATTTACAAGGTAAGGTTCCTGCAACAAGCGCTTATACTTCTCCCTTATTAGTAGAAGATTTAAGCGGTATGCCTGACACGTTAATTATTACTGCACAGTATGATTATTTGACACTTGAGTGCGAAGCCTACGCTAGAAAGCTACAACGTGCAGGCGTTAATACACAGTATATCCGCTATAATGGAGTGGACCACGCGTTCATGGATAAAATCGGTATTTATCCACAAGCGGAGGATTGTATGAATGAAATCGCTAAAGGAATTAAGCGCATTTTTGGATAATAACTGCATGACAGTAGAAGTTCTTTTTCGTGAAGAAAATAAAATTCCAGACACATCTCAAGAGATGTGTCTTTTCGTCGTATTTGTAAAAAACATACCCCATACCCAAATCTCATTCCTCAGACGGAGGAAGTTTCCATCTGAAGCCAGTTATTTAAATCTAGATACTAAAATAAAATTAAATTTATCAATGGAATTACTTATATAAATCGTACGGGAGAGGATGGTTATTAGGTGGAGAAAATTATAGAGGTACGCGGGATTAGCAAGGTGTACGAGAAAAGAAAGACGAAAGAGAAGATCCATGCCGTTCGTGATGTTTCTTTTCATGTGAATCGTGGAGAGGTTCTAGGTTTACTAGGGCCAAATGGTGCTGGGAAAACATCAACGATAAAGATGCTCTGTGGTTTGTTGGAATCGGATGGGGGTTCTATATCCATTAATGGCCTAGATATTTGTAAGAAGAGACTTAAAGCGCTTGAGCATATTAGTGCTGTATTAGAGGGAAACCGAAATTTATATTGGCGTCTTACCGTTCGTGAAAACCTAGAATATTTTGCAGGTAATCGGGGGTACTCACGAAAGCAAGTTGCCGATCGAGCGGATAAATTATTAGAGCAATTCAACCTTAAAGAAAAGGAAAATGAGCTGGTCAATGGATTATCTCGGGGGATGCAACAAAAGCTAGCTATCGCTGTGGCATTATTGGCTAACACGGATGTCATTTTACTGGATGAGCCAACGCTCGGTTTGGATGTTGAGGTTAGTTATGAATTACGAAATATTCTAAAAACAATAGTAAGGGAAGAAAAACGTACGATCATTATCAGCTCACATGATATGCCCGTCGTTCAGGAGCTGTGTGACCGTGCCATTATCATTAACAAGGGTGAAGTCGTGATTGACGACAGGGTAGAGAACTTACTTAAGTTATTTGATACAAGGGCATATTCCATTAAGCTGGGTGAGCAATTAAGCCTAAAGCAGGAGAATAAACCTTTAAGTAGATTCCCTTTAAGTACTTATAAAGCAGGCTCCCATGAAAACATCGTGGAAGTGAATTTAGAGCATGGTCAGGACATCTACGAGCTGTTTGATCTTCTAAAAGAGGAAGAAACAATGGTAGAAAGTATTGATCGTATAACTATTGATTTTGAACAAGTATTTATCCAGATTGTGAAGGGAGGTAAAACGCATGAAATGGCTCCATTTATTTAATGCGAATTTTCGTAAGGAATATATTGAGATGAAACGTTATCTGCCGAACACGATTGCCTTAGTAGCCACGTTTTATATTATATTTCTAGGTGCATTTTTTGGCATTATGTTCATTGGGGATCCAGCCAGCTTTGATATGAATGTTCAATACTCCATTATAAGTGTAGTCTTTTGGAGCTTAACGATGATGACGATGAACTTTATTGGTTATTCGGTAATCACGGAAGCGACGCGTGGAACGTTAGAGCAGTTATATATGTCTCCCATGGGGGTATGGAAAATTATGCTCACGCGGATCGTCAGTCAGTTAGGCTTACAGTCTGTTATTATGATCCTGTTGCTGTTTGGTGCGATGCTAACCTCCGGACAGTGGTTGAGTCTTAACCCCATGACAACGATCCCAATCATTATTGTTACTATGATAAGTATGGTAGGCGTTAGCTTTATGATTGCTGGATTAGCTATTATTGTGAAACAAATTCAAGCATTTCTGCAGATTTTTCAATTCGTTTTGATGGGACTTGTATTTGTTCCGATAACTGTTGCTCCGTTTTTAGCCTTTGCCCCGTTCGTTAAAGGAGTGAATATGGTCAGAACGGTGATGCTGGAGAATCTAACGTTAACGGATATACCTTTATCAGATTATGGCGTATTAATATTAAATTCGCTGGTTTATTTGATTCTAGGACTCGTTGTGTTTGATCGCTGTGAGAAAATAGCCATGAAGAAAGGCCTTCTGGGACAATATTAGCACACGCATTCGTTTATTCTTTAGGTATAGCTAATACTTATAGCCTGCCATAGCTCATTGGTGTAACGGTATAAGCCATCGGATATGCTATATTAATTCTAATAATTTTTTACGAGGAGATTAATATATGAGCATTCAAACCGAACCTAAAAAGCGAACCGTTACCCCATTTCGATATGATATTGTAGGAAGCTTCCTGCGCCCTCAGGCATTGAAAGAAGCTAGATTAAAATACAAGAACGGGGAAATTACCGCTGAGCAGCTTAAGGAAGTGGAAAACAACGAAATTGTTAAGCTGGTTCAGAAACAAAAAGAAGTAGGTCTTCAAGCTGTAACCGACGGAGAATTCCGCCGCTCTTGGTGGCATCTTGACTTCTTTTGGGGCTTTGACGGTGTAGAGCGGACGATTATTGATCAAGGCTACCAATTTAACGGTGCGAAGTCGAGACCAGAAACAGCCCGATTGACCGGAAAAATAAGCTATAGCAGCCATCCTTTTGTATCGCATTATGAATTTTTAAAAGGCGCTGCTGGTGAGGACGTTGTAGCTCGTCAATCGATTCCTGCAGCTGCGCAATTCCTGTTCGAGCTAGACCGGGCAGAAAATAAGGAAAGCACAAATGAAATATACCCAAATCGTGAAGAGTTAATTTCAGATATTGCTAAAGCATATAAAGCGTCGATTCTTGCCTTTTATGCAGCGGGCTGCCGCAGCATTCAAATCGACGATTGCACGTGGGGAGCGCTATGCGACGAACAGTTTATAGCTTTTATGAATCAGATTGGTGTGAATGTAGCTGAATATGCGAACGAGCTTGCGCAATTGAACGAGGAAGTTGTATCTGGTCTGCCGGAAGATCTCGTTGTAACAACACATGTATGCCGAGGAAATTATGTTTCAACTTATGCTGGCGTTGGTGGAGGTTATGAACCTATCGCACAAACGCTTCTGAACATCAATAACTATTCAGGTTACTATCTGGAGTTTGATACAGAACGGGCAGGCGATTTCAAACCATTACGCTTCCTAAAAGAGAATCAGCAAGTCGTGCTTGGTTTGTTCTCTTCTAAATTTGGTGAGTTGGAGAGCAAAGAAGATATTTTGAAGCGTATTGAGGAAGCGAAGCAATATGTCGATCTAAACCGGATTTGCCTGAGCCCACAATGCGGCTTCGCATCCACGGAAGAAGGCAACCACCTGACAGAAGAGCAGCAATGGCGCAAGCTTGCTTATATCAAAGAGATTGCTGAAGAGATCTGGAATTAATATAAGTTAACAGTTGAAAAAACACCTTAAGCCGTACGGATGTTCATCCGCTCGGTTTAAGGTGTTTTTTGATATAGAGTGAATACGTGAATTTTCTTGGCTAGTTTACACTATACCAGTGAATTGAGAGTAATTAGGGAAAACCTCCCTAATAAAAGCCGATAATTACTCTAAGTGAATGAAATTAGGGAATTTCTCCCTAAAAAACAGAGTGGAATCAAGATTTACCGTCAAATCAGTCGAATTTCAGGGAGGAATTCCCTAATTATTAGTCTGATGACCAGAATCCTCTGATAATAAGGGAGGAATTCCCTAATTATCTCCAGACGAGCATATGATTGAGCTTTACGGAGCAGAGAGACAGAGAATTAATTTGGAAATAGCGGCACTTGCTGAGTTACCCACGATTGTGGTTGCAATGGCAGAAAATTGTGTGTGTTCAGTAAGTAGAGAAAGCTTGGAATGCTCCTTCTGACCTTGGAAAACGGGTTGTTTTTGTGCCATCCTCAGTATAAAAGGAATCACCCCCGTTTATTAAACGGGGGTGATTTAGTCTAAGAGGTATAAGGTGCCACTTATTAATTGTCTTTAGCATGTCTTTCGCCAACCTGAAATTCATCGGCATGTTCAAACATGTATTTCACGGTCAGTGGATCTTGCCCCGTCAAATTTTTAAAGTCGTCTGTAAAAATATCCATTTTTCCTTCACGGATTGCCTGTCCAAAAGTAACCATACCTTCAGAAGAATACGGCGCTTCCGATCCATCTTTAAATGCCCCATCGGTGGTTCTAGGCACGCCCATTGCTTCGAATACGGCATAATTCTCTTCATCCGTGTTTTCTTTGTAGGTGATATGATTACCCGTTACTTCATTACCAATCTTAATGAAGTCGGTAATTGTCATCAATTCAAGCCCGTTGATATTTAGAATCGCTTCCTGATAATTATTGGAGGCTAAGGCATACGCAACGGCTTTTGCGCAATCCTTCCGCGAGATATAAGCCATTTTACCGTCACCTTGATTGTTCGTTAATACCCCGTCACCCTTCACATACGTGAAGTAATTGGTAATCATCGCTTCCGCGTATTGGGAATTCCGAAGGAAGATATAATCGAGCCCTACGCTTTGAACATAATGTTCGGTATAAATATGATCAATTTTCTCAACGCTTGGATTGGTTTCATCAGCCGCGTTTACTAGAGAAGTATAAATGATCTGTTTGACACCGGCTTCTTTGGCTGCATCAACCACATTTCTGTGTGCATTTTGGCGTTTCTCCCCAACAAAAGGCATGGAGATCAGAGCAAGTTTATCAGCATGAGCAAAAGCTTCGGTAAGGCCTTCCTTGTTATTAAAGTTGGTCACATGTGTTTCAATCCCTTGTTCCGCATATTCTTTCAAACAGGCTGGATCGTAGGCGCAAAAAATGATTTGATCTTTATCTACCAGTTTCAACAAATATTCTGCAGCTTGTTTCCCTAGATTTCCATCGACACCCGTCAACAATAATTTACCCATGATCATCGTCACTCCTTGTGGATATGAATTATATCCTTATGGTATGTGAAAAAAAGAACATAGTCTAACACATAAAACTTATGGTCGATTGCTAAAACCAATTTGGATCTGCTGAAGGAAGGAGGGCAGGGCAGGGTTTGTATTGTTTTTAAGATATCCTGCTTCGATAGCAAAGGTATGGTGTGAATCGTCTAATGGGATTAACCGGACTTTATCTTGAAGATAGGCGAGCTGATAGTTATCCGGAAAAAAGCCAATCAAATTCTCCGTGATGATATAAAACAATTCTGTCTCCACATCATCTGCGGTTCGAAGGATATTCGGCTGATAGCCGTCTTCAATGGCATGCTGGATCATTAGATGATAAGAGTTTCCAATAGCTGTTGGATTCAGCATGACTAGTGGATGTTCATATAACTCCTCTTTGGCGATAGATTCATGATGAAAAAGAGGATGGCGATGACTCACAGCCGCACAATAACGTCCCTTATATAAGGGATAGGTTACAATATCCTCTTTTCCATGAAACTCGGAGTCAAAGGCAATAGCTACGTCGTAAATCCCTTTTAGCAAGTATTCTGCAATATCTTTTAGCAATACTTTATTCAGTTCCAGCTTAATATTCGGATGATGATCCTGAAACGAGGGAATCAATTTCAACAAGCTTTGGATATCCGTCATCGCCGCATATTCGATACTCAGGGATTGCGTATTATACTTTTGAAAGTTTTCCATGCTCATCTTCATATGGTTATATTGCTTCCAGAGGATGAGAGCTTCGCCATAGAAAAGCCATCCGGCTTTGGTTGGCTCGATAGGGATCTGCTTTCTGTCAATCAATTGAATGTTGAATTCCTCTTCAAGCGCGGCGATTTGTTGACTAATGGTGGTCTGCGATACATAGTTCTTTTTAGCTGTTTCGGTAAAATTTCTGCATTCAACGAGATCAATAAAATATTTAATCCTTCTTATGTTCATAGGATCCTCCGCTTACCGCTGTTTGCTTTATTATAACCCAGCAAGTAAAAAAGAGAGCCTCGTTTAGAGACTTCCTATCCCTATGCTGTACTAATCTTATTTTGTATAGTTATCGAAATAACCTTGAATATAAATCATTGGTGTTCCTTTATCTCCACTGCCAGAAGTCAAATCAGACAGTGATCCAATAAGGTCTGTTAATCTACGAGGAGTAGTCCCTTGTGCTTCCATTGCACCAACCAGATCATCGTTTTTATTCTGGATGTATTTAGAAATGGCTTGTTTCAGCTCTTCACCACGAAGATGAGAGAAGTTGTTATCTGCCAAATATTTCAATTTCACTTCATTTGGTGTTCCATCAAGTCCTGCAGTGTAAGCAGGGGATACAACTGGATCTGCCAGTTCCCATATTTTACCGACCGGATCTTTGAATGCACCATCGCCATAAACCATAACTTCTACAGTTTTACCTGTAATTTCTTTGATTTTTGCTTGGATACCATCCACGATAGGTTGGCAGTTATTTGGAAATAGCTTCACGCTTTCTTCTGTTGCTTTATTGGATCCCAGCAGACCATAAGCTTCGTTAAAGCCGCTGCCATCAATGGCTTGTGTAAGAATATCATCCAGACCAAACACTTTTTCAGCACCATTGCTCATGAGAATACGTTTTGTTCTGAACCGTGTGTGAATATCACAAGTTAATACATGTTTTGTGTAGTTTAGAATAGTTTTTGGATTATTAGAGAAGATGACTTCGCAAGCCACACCTTCAGCTTCAATCAAACCTTTATAATATTCGATATAGTCAACACCTGTGAATGGGTGCTTAATATAGCCGAAAAACTCACGGAATTGAGCCTCTGTTAACACATCCGTCCATGGATTAACACCCTTAGCATCTAATTCGTCGATGTCTACAAGATGGTTGCCCACTTCATCAGCTGGATAGCTTAGCATTAAGACTACTTTTTTTGCCCCTTTGGCAATACCGCGTAAGCAGTTAGAGAATCGGTTACGGCTAAGGATTGGGAAAATAACACCCACGGTTTCCTCGCCGAATTTCCCTTTAATATCAGCAGCAATATGGTCAATCGTCGCATAGTTACCTTGTGCCCGAGCCACAATGGATTCGGTTACGGTTACAATGTCACGATCCTCGATCGAGAAACCTTCGACTTTTGCAGCATTCAATACGGTTTGAACTACGATTTCTTCAATGTTATCCCCATTGTTAATGATGGGCCCGCGGAGTCCACGTACCACTGTTCCAACTACTCTTTCCAATATGATCTCTCCTCTTGTAAGGGTATACTCTATATAATTAAAATGGTTGTAAAGCCTATATTACTATACCCTTTTAGAGCGATATAAGTAAAATTAATGTTTATAATATCTAATATAAAAACAGTTTATAGATAAAAAAGACTAAACAAAAATTTGTACAAGCTTTTATCTCAGGTGGAGGAAAATGCGATGTGGAGCTTTAATCCACTTACGAAGTGTTTTGTAATCCTGCTTTAGACCTAACGGTAAATCGGGATTCGGGTGGGTATCGACGAGCTGTGGATGAGATATTGGATGATATTAAACATTGCCGTTTGAGATAGAAAAATAATTTTTCGGGGAGGGAGAGTCGTATGAACAAAATGGACCGTTTGTTAGCTATAGTGCTTGAACTGCAGCGTAATAAAGTGTTGCGAGCGGAGGATTTGGCGGCTACGTTTGAAACGAGTGTGAGAACTATTTATCGGGATATTCAGGCACTGAGTGAAGCGGGCGTATCCATAATAGGAGCGCCAGGGCAGGGTTACTCCTTAATCGAGGGGTATTTCCTGCCGCCCGTTAGTTTCACGCTGGACGAAGCAGTGGCATTACTTATCGGGACTGACTTTATCGAGCAGTGGTTTGATGCCCACTACGGCAATAAGGCTAGAAGTTCTAAAGCAAAGATAGAAGCTATCCTGCCAGAAGCCATCCGCAGTGAAGCATCACAGATCCGCAAAAGTTTTCGTTTATTTGCATCCGCAGCAGAAATAGCACCAATACAAGAAAAGGCATGTTTGGAAGCCATTCGTCGAGCGATATTGGAGGAAAGGAAAATAAGATTTCGTTATTCTAAAAGAATCGCCGAAGCTGATGGGAACCGTCAAAGTATTCGTACGGTTGCTCCTTACGGACTTGTGCTTCATCAAGGATCATGGGTACTCGTCGCTTGGTGTGAATTGCGTCAAGACATCCGTCATTTCCGGTTATCCCGAATGAGGGAGCTTATTGATCTGGAAGATAAATTTATACTGCCAGCGGATTTTCAATTGGAGGTATACCAACCTCCTGATGATCGCAACGTTCATGTGCGTATCTTAGTCCATTCTGATATAGCTGATAAGGTAAGGGAATCGAACAATTTCTATATGGAAACTATAGAGGAGCATGCGGAAGGCTTACTGGTTACTTTTCGAGTTCGAGAGCCGGCGGAATTGCTGCAATGGGTGCTGGGCTGGGGAGGCGGCATCGTTGTGCTAGAGCCGGAATCTTTTCGCCATCAAGTTAGAAATGAAATAGAAATAATGTTAAAACGCTACTGACATAACGCTGTCAGTAGCGTTTTTATATACTTGGATAATCAATGACACAGGAGCTGATATATAATGACTACAACAAAAGAAGCCTTACAACGTTTTGAAGAAACTGCGACATACTATATTCAGGAATTAGAGCGATTCAATCTGGAGCAGCTGAAGCAAAAGCCAAGTGAAAACGAGTGGTCCATCGGACAGATGGTTCAACATCTCATAAACTCGGCACTGTATATGCAGCTTCGCAATATTGATCAATGTCTGGTGCTAAGCCAAGATCCCTTAGTATCTCATGTAGGGAAAACCGAGGATGGTGCGGCTATATTTGCACAAGGCAGCTTTCCGCCCATTCGTATTCAGGTCCCGCCTTCTGCCCAATATACGCCGGAGCAGCAGGAGAGCAAAGAACAATTAATTCAAGGGTTGCACACAGTCATTCAAAGAATGAGAGAGATTGAACCGTCTCTTGAAAAATCGTTCAAGCTTAATACCGTATCTCACCCGCGATTCGGTGGACTATGAGCGGAGGAATGGTTCCTGCTTATTGAGATGCACTATCGTCATCATCTTCTGCAGCTGGAGCGATTAAACAAAGAATTGTTTGGGAAAGTGATGTAATACCCAAAAAGATACCTTTGCTGATCTACAGCAAAGGTCTTTCTAGTGGTGCTTTCCACTTCGATTCTAGTTATTTTTGTGGTCCCTATAGCTTATGTATTAACGAGATTTAAGTTTTGGGGTTCAAAAATGATTCTTAATATTTATATGGCCTGTATCTTTCTTCAAGCTTCTTATATCATGGTTCCTTATGCGATAGGAAGGGGCGTAGCTGCTGTACGTGACAGTGGTGGGATGTCGGCGAATTCCACTAGAGTAGAATCCACAACCTTAGTTCCTAATATTTTATTTTAATTCCTCAACCTTCCATTATCTTAGATTAATTTATTGCCCCTCTTACTTAATTGTCCGCTTTCATCTCCAATAACAAAGCTACTAATCTGTATGTCCTATATTTTGTAGCGGCCCCAATAGCTTAAAGTACTTCTGGATACAATTTATGGTATAATTTAGAAGATTTGTTGAGGAGAAGCAATGAGTAATAAAGGCGCTCCGAAGAGAGTTTTTGGAGGTAACTATATGACCTTATCTAAAGCACTCAAATTTTTGATTCTTAATTGTATTTTAATCGTCATTATTTATTCTCTGCAGTATGTATTTAACTTTCTTACTTATGATATAAACGGGCCAATGACATGGATGATGAGCCATTCAGAGAGATTAGCTAACAATACAGATTTTATAAGTGCATTTTCTTGGTATCTTGTTCAATTTTTGATTACCTGCTTGCTCATTCATTATTTCTTACGGAAGGGAATAAAGGAAGTCGGTTTTAGTACATTAAATCTGCAGCTTAGCATGAAGTACATCAAGTATTTTATATTGATATTTCCTTTCGTTGTCGTTATATGCTGTGCACTAATTTATTCAACTCTTGGTCTTCAACCTTTAATTGAACAATATGAAGGTAGAAATGTAATATATGCTGTAAAAGATATTATGATATTTGGTACATTACCTGGATTAAGTGAGGAACCATTCTTTCGGATTTTCGTTATTCAATTTTTTCTGTTGTTTTGGTTCAAACGTTTTAACTCTCTGAGTCCAAATGGTATAAACATGATGGTCTTTTTGTCTTCTTTTTATTTTATGCTAGGACACATCTTTATAAATTGGTCTCCCTTTTATTTGAAATACGATGTGATTCAGCTGATAACTGCCTTTATTCTAGGAATTTATTATACGGTCACTTATTTGAAAACAAAAAGTATTCTAGCCTCTATTGTATGCCACAGCTATTCCGATTTTATCATTTACCTTATGGGATATCTTTTATATTTTTATAATCGTTAAATCTTGTTCATTAATAAATAGAATTTCCTCGCTTAAGTAAGTCGTCCGAACATTATTCTTAGGGCTGCTCTATTAAGTGAATAATAATTACTCTCAAACAGGACAAACCCCTCGCTAGTGTTTTTTGGCATATCATTGGGTAATACTAACAATGGCACATTCCGCATAAGGAGGTTACAGAAATGAGATTGAAGAAGGCCAACAGCCTATTCGACTAATTTATAAAAAAGTCCCCATATTTGCTGCAGCACGCCTACAACCCCGCGGACTGGTATCCATGGGGAGAGGAGGCTTTTGCCAAGGCGCAGGCTGAGAACAAGCCGATCTTCTTATCCATTGGCTATTCGACATGTCAGTGATGGCACGAGTCTATCACAGGACATTCTTGATATGGGTCTCTACAATCAGTCTGTTCACTCCGCCGGTTAGTAGGAAGTGCCACTAAAAAACTATAGATCCAGGTAAAGAAACTTCTTCGTTTAAATGGTTGTGTGTACTTCCATTTTTACCTGAGAAGTTTTTTTGCGCTTGAAGAGATTGAGCCAGATCATGCTGAAAGAGACGGTCCGTTCGCGTAGCGTCCGCATAGAACGATCAGTCCCTGAGATTATCGCATCTATAGATTTAGAGAATCCGAGACAACTTACGATACGCACGTGGAGATATCCCCTCATTCGCCGAAAATACTCTACTGAAATAATGAATATCGGGATAACCGACCTGCTCGCCTACCCTTTCAATCGGCCAATCTGTTTCTCGCAACAGTTTACGAGCTTCCCTATGCCGGATCGAACGGAGGTATTCTCCGGGGGGCATACCGGCGACCTCACGAAAGAGCTTGGCAAAATGGTCTTCATGCATATTCATGGCCGCAGCCATAGATTTGTTGGTCCAGCGTTCTGCTAACCGCTCTTCTATCTCCTCTATTAATGCTCTGATCCGTTCGGTGTGAACAGAAGATTTAGCTGCATCTCGGGAGTTTTGCGATCGGAGCAGCGAAGTCAGAATTCCAAGCAGCAGCCCTCGACAGACCCACTCATAACCGGCAGGCCGCATGGTGAATTCATGAACGAGTTGTTCCATGGCATGAACACATTCGGGAGGTGGGGAGTAGATCGGTTCTTGTGACAATGGCATGAAAGGAGCGGTTACGGCTTCAAAAGCGAATTTATCGTCCATTACTTCATCCTCTTTCACTACCATATCTTCTTCATGTGTAATAATGGATTCCCCAAAGAAATCAAAATGGATTCCAATAAGCTTGGTATCTGAATCTGACAGAATAGCATTCTGATGATATACCCCGGATGAGAGGAATATTAGCTGCCCAGCGTGCAGTATATATTCCTCCGTATCCATCTTTGTTAATAATTTGCCCTGGCGAACATATAGTAGCTCGAAGTCATATAGTCTTCTTCTTGGAAAGGTACAAGTGGGAAGTGTCTGCAATTGTGCATAGTGAATTCCGGGTGACCAATCACGAGAGGGTACCTGCTTTCTCAATGGATAAGACGGATCTTTGTCAGACATGGCACTGCCTCCTGAATGTTTAATAGATTAGACCGGAATAATGCAAAAAGTCTCTTCTTCGCCTAAATAAATCGAACTTATAATCTATTATAATATAATTAAATAAAGGATACAAAGTGTATCTAAGTCTATAAAAGTCTATAACGTCGAAAACGGAAAAGAACAAATATGAGGAGGGTCCAAATGAAAAAGGGAATCAACATCTGGTCGTTTCGAGAGGGAACAGAAATTAAAGAATGCGTACGTCTGGCCAAAGCGGCTGGATTTGAGGGTATCGAACTGTCATTAAATGAGACAGGTGAACTTGGCTTGCAAACCACTGAGAAGGAAGCACGTATCCTTCGTGATTCTATTAATGAAACGGGTCTAGAGATTGCGGGACTGGCAACTGGGCTGTATTGGTCTTATGCGATGACAAGTGAATCTGAAGCTAATCGAACTAAGGCAATCGACGTATGTAAAAAGCAACTGGAGCTCGCGGCTGCGCTTGGTGTAGATACGATTCTTGTCATCCCTGGCGCTGTTGGTGTGGATTTTATCGAGGGCTGTGAGGTTGTTGATTATGAAAAAGCTTATGATAGAGCACTGGAAGCGATTAGTCATTTAGCCAAGGATGCTGAGCAAGCAGGCGTTTCCATTGGACTTGAGAATGTATGGAATAAATTCTTGCTGTCTCCGCTTGAATTACGTACTTTTATTGATACGGTGGGTTCCAGTTATGTAGGTTCCTATCTTGATGTTGGGAATATCGTCCATTCCGGTTATCCAGAGCAGTGGATACGGATTCTAGGTCACAGAATTAAAAAGGTGCACTTCAAAGATTACCGTCGTACGGCTGGCGGGCTTCACGGATTCGTTGATTTGCTCGCTGGGGATGTGGATTATCCGGCAGTCATGAAAGCGCTTGATGAAATTGGATACAACAATTATGTTACAGGTGAAATGATACCGTCGTACACACATTATACAGAGCAAATTATTTTTAATACTTCCGCAGCTATGGATGCCATCCTTGGACGCACCGCATTCAAAGCTTAGAGTAGGGAAGGAAAAGTAATATTTAGAGTCGGACTGGTAGGCTTGGTTTCTTGGGCCGAATGAACTTTGATAATTAGAGCAAGGGTACCATATATTTTGTGAGAAACCGATGGCCAGACACTCTGCCGAGGCTTGGAAAATGGTAGAGGCGGCGCGGTCAATGCACAGGCAGATTGGACACTGGAAGGTGCTTGGATAGCACTTGATTGATTATTTTTCATTTAGCGGGGGAGGATTCACTATGTTAAGAATAGGTTTGATTGGCTTTGGATTTATGGGACGGATGCATTTTGATAATTATGTTCGCTTAATGGAAGAGGGGCATCCCATCGCCCTTAAAGCCATTTGTGATTTGCGAATTGAGGAACTAAAAGACGGTAAAGCGGACGGCAATATGAGTACCGCTCAAGAAGTGTATGATCTAACAGCTTACAATCTCTATGATGATCTGGAGAAAATGATTGCGGGTGAGGAACTGGATATGATCGATATTGCAGTTCCTACTTACCTGCATGCTGAAATGGCTTGTTCGCTGCTAGAACGTGGATATCATGTCTTCTGTGAGAAGCCGATGGCTAGAACTTCAGTAGAAGCGCAGAAAATGGTAGAAATCGCGGAGCGCAGTGGAAAGAAGCTGATGATCGGACAGTGCCTTCGTTTTTGGCCAGGGTATGAATATTTGAAAGAAGTTGTGGAAACTGAGCAATTTGGTAAAGTAACGGAAGGGTATTTCTACCGTGGTTCAGGAGCTCCTAAAGATTGGTTTCTGGATGAGAAGCTAAGCGGCGGAGCTATCCTGGATATGCATATTCACGATACGGATATGATTAATTATCTATTCGGCAGACCGGATAAAGTATCGACTTTAGGAAGGAATGTTCTCCCAGAAAGTGGATACGATATTGTTTCTACACACTATTTTTATAAGGATGCAAAGGTGATCAATGCTCAGGTGGACTGGACGCTGGAGGGCGACTTTGGTTTCTACATGGGGTACAGGGTTAACTTCGAACGAGGAAATGTTGTATTTGATGGTAGTGGAGTCAAGCTGAATCCCAATGATGGAGCAGGCTT
Organism: Paenibacillus sp. FSL E2-0201; assembly: GCF_037963325.1. Classification (NCBI taxonomy): domain Bacteria; kingdom Bacillati; phylum Bacillota; class Bacilli; order Caryophanales; family Paenibacillaceae; genus Paenibacillus; species Paenibacillus sp. FSL E2-0201. Next base: position 4,778,484 of record NZ_CP150154.1, on the reverse strand, counting down.
TACGGTAGAGCTTTCCCCGGATGCGGGTTACTACAGAGAGTTGGTTTACTTCCTGGATGCGATTATTCAAGAGAAGCCTATTGTTATATGTACGCCGGAGAGTGCAGCAGAATCTGTGGAGATCATAGAGGCGGAAGTACAGTCAGCGAATGCCGAAGGGGAATGGATTGCACTTAACTAACAGGATATAGAACATGGATAGGCGTGCCTGGAGGATAGATCATTGTAGATGATTCCTCCAGGCACGTCTTTTTGGCCTGTATTTTCGTCTATCCTTATTTGCGCTGGAATTTTGTATTGTCCCTAGCATAGTGCGATACGGAGCCGTCATATCTTCTTAAACGTACCTGTTCATCGGAGAACTGTTCCACAATTCCTGAGGCTACCTCTGAATACATTCCATCAGGGTCAAGCTGTAGAGCAGAAATATAAGTTTGGGATAAAGCGGCTATAAAAAAATCAATATTTTTATTAAGTGTATGTGGCATGGTATTCCCTCCGGTGATATCTTCAACATGTATGAATATATAATCCTAAGGAACTATTTTACCACGTTTTGCTGATGATTTTGAGGAGGAATTACTTGGTTTTGGTCAAAAATATGCGAAATTTGGTTGTAATTATATATATTATCCGAAGATCATCCGTGGGCAGGTAGCGAAGTTGTTTCGCTGTCTACCCTTTTTTTTACATTCTGGTTTGAAAAGAATCCTGCGGACGGATATGATTTGTGTAATGAAAGGATGATCGCCAAATGACAGAACAGATTCAAAGAGCCAAGGAGTTATACACACGATTTCTGGGTCATTTTTTAAATATGCATAAGGCAGGTTTGCTTAAAGAGTATAAGAGTTTTGAAATTCCTAGAGAACAAGAATTAGAATGGCTGAATGAATTAGCCTTGGAGTACGCCGAGCAGTTGTCGATCCGGGATTGGGATGCGATTACTGCACTAGACGCTTTATCGAGAAACTATCAAGACAGCTGGATTGTGGAGAAGGTATCTTCCTTTGCCTTGCGGAATATGATGAGTGCGGACAGTTTGGTTAGATTAATCTACGCAGAGAAACTGGTTGAAATCATTGGCTCTCATAAACAAGTGATCTCAAAAGAACTGTTATTTGAGGCCTGTAAGGCTGCCGTGCAAATCCTCGAAAATGTAATTTCTCAGCCGCTGGTCATTGACCCTGGACATGATCTTAAGGCGCTTGGTCTTAAAGATAAAAGAGCTTTGAACAGTCGTGCAGAGCAAAGTATGGAACAGGTGAAGGTACTGATTAATTAACCGTTGGAGGGGAAATATGAGATTACTCGTAGCGCAACCCAATCACGAACCCCATTTGGAGCATTTGCTCAAAGAAATGAGCAGGCAGGATTCTTTTGACGCGGTGTTGTATCCGGAAGGTTATGTAGCAGATGAGGTCAGTGTGAAGACTTTATGTGAACTCGCCAAAACATATAAGAAGCTGATCATTACAGGATATAGGAACAGCAATAACAAGGATAGAGCGCTGATGATTCATCCTTCGGGGGATATCATTTTGGAACGAGCGAAATCACCGATGGATGAACAGCTGTATCGCCCTTCAGTTGCGGAAGCGGATAGTCTCCGTATTGGTTATTTGCTGTGTGTTGAGCTGCTGCAGGGATACATAGGTTTGGAAGGACAAGCAGAGTCGTTAGATTTCATCGCGCATCCGATTGGGGTGGGCATGTTTAGCGAAGAACAGTTTACATTATGGATCGAGGAAGCCACTAGGATTGCCATTAAATATAACACGATGATCATTGGGACAAGCCATGCTGACGGATCTTACCGAAATTGCGGAATTTCGATTCCCATCTCTTATTGGATCAATTCTACTGGAGAACCTATTTATATTTCGAGCAATGATACGAGAAGTCGCATTCTTAATCTCGAGACAAAGCAGGTTGATGTTCTAGATTAAGGAGCGGCTGAAGTTGACATACTGTTGTCAAATTGGGTGTGCTACGATTTCATAACAGATTGACTCTGAAGATCTATAGAAGAAAATGAGGGATATTCAATGGCTGAACCTTTAAAAGCGATGTACAATGAACAATTTCTGCATAATTTCGGCGAAAAGATTCGCAGTGTATATAGTGTTTTCGACACGGATGCATTTGTAATTTCGGCTATGTCGGAACCCTGGGATGCGCTCGAACTGAAGGCAAGGATGCGACGGATTACGGAGACACTGGGAAGTCATTTACAGCTTCCCTATGAGGAAGCACTGGCGATATTGTTCGCCATTACTGAGGATTGTGTAGGATTTCCATACTTGATCTTTCCGGATTTTGTAGAGGTATTCGGGCAAGGAGCTGAACATTGGGAGTTGTCCATGCAGGCGCTGGAAAGGTTCACATCGAAATCGTCGGCAGAATTTGCGGTTAGACCGTTTCTCATTCGTGAACCGGAGCGGATGATGGCGCAAATGCTAGTATGGTCGAAGCATCCTGATGAGCATGTTCGCCGGTTAGCAAGTGAGGGTTGTCGCCCTCGTCTACCATGGGGACAGGCGCTCCCGATGTTTAAGCTTGATCCAGCCCCTGTGCTGCCTGTACTTGAGCAACTGAAGACAGACTCCTCCCTATATGTGCGCAAGAGCGTGGCCAACAATTTGAACGATATTGCGAAGGATCACCCAGAAGTGGTACTTGAGACCGCACGCCGCTGGATAGGTACAGATCCCCTCACAGACTGGATTGTGCGGCATGGTTGTCGTTCTTTAATCCGTAAAGCTAATCCGGAGATCATGGCTTTATTTGGATATGCGGAGCAAGCAGACGAAGCAACACCACTCATAACGAGTGCTTCTATCACGATTGATCCTTCCATCCTGCGGATTGGAGAAAGCTCCGAATTACAATACGAGCTTCAAGTTTGTGAAGGAACTCCTTCCCGTGTTCGAATAGAATATGGCATCTATTTCGTGAAGGCTACAGGTCGAACCTCTCGTAAATCTTTCTTACTATCAGATAAAACAGTACCTGGGGGTACAATTCTGTCTGGCAAACGGACGCATCGCTGGGCGGATTTAACCACTCGCCGTCATTATCCCGGGGAACATCAGATAGTGTTGTTGGTTAACGGGCGGGAAGTAGCAAATACGGTGCTGAAACTTGAGGGGGATGAGTAAATGAAAAAAGAAGTATTGATTTTTATTTCTGATGGATATGCCGATTGGGAAGCTGGCTATATAAGTGCCGAACTAAACAAGCCAGAAAGTGAATACAAAGTTAGGACAGTTTCTTTAAATGGCGAGAATGTACACTCTATGGGCGGATTTACTGTTGTACCTGACTATACTATTGATAGTTTACCCGCCCAGTTTGAAATGTTAATTTTAATTGGGGGGACAGGCTGGCAAGATAATTCTGCGATTATTCCAGTTGTAGAACAATGTATACAAGATAGGACACCTTTAGCTGCTATATGTGACGCAACCACTTTTTTAGCAGAACATGGTTATTTAGATCACATTCCTCATACTGGAAATTCATTGGATTACTTAAAAGAGTACGCTCCAAATTATAAAGGACATGCGAATTTTATAGAAAAACAGACCGTTTCGAGTGATGATATCATTACTGCTAATGGCACGGCTGCATTGGAATTTACAAGGGAAATCTTGAAGAAGTTAAAGGTTATGCCGGTAGAAAAAGTCGATGGATGGTATACTTTTTTCAAAAATGGATTTTATCAGGAATAATGAAGGCATGAAAAAAAGGTGTTCTCAGGTCATATTGATATGCTCCCCATATAGTAGACAGGCGAAATAATAAAAACCTGCTGCTGTATGGGGAGTATTTTTATGGAACAAAAGAAGTATACGGCACTCGAAAAATTAACGGTTCTCCAAGAAATTGAACGGGGCGACATTGGTTTGAAAGCTGCGGCCCGAAAGTATGGATTATCCAAAAACTCTATAGTGAAGTGGCGGCAACGTTATCAATTGTATGGGTACGAAGGGCTGGAAGTTCGAAGCCACAACCGTACGTATTCCGCAGAACTTAAACTCCATGCCGTTAAGGATTATCTCGAGGGAGGATTGTCACAAAACCAAATCATCTGCAAGTATAAGATTGCAAGTTCAACCCAACTCGCTAACTGGATTAGGAAGTATAATGGTCATAGCAACAGCTTAACAGCTCATTCAGGAGGATCTAAAGCTATGACCAAAGGACGCGTAACCACTTGGCAGGAACGGATAGATATCGTGCTGTACTGCCTTTCGAACGGAGAAGACTACACGAAGGCGGCAAGCCATTTCCACGTGTCTTACCAACAAATATATAGCTGGGTAAAGAAGTACGAAGCAGGCGGTGAAGAGGCGTTACGTGACGGCAGAGGACGTACTAAAGCGCCCGAAGAACTTACGGAAGCAGCTCGCCACAAACTCGCGATGCAAAAGCTGGAGTACGAGAATGCACGCCTGCGTGCGGAGAATGCTTTTCTAAAAAAGTTAGAGGAACTCGAAAGGAGGAGACGTTAAGAACCATTCGCCAGGAGAACATCTACCTGGCCATTCAAGCCGTTCAACAGGAACAGTCTTGCTCCATTCGACTTATGTGTGACATCGTAGGGATTTCACGGTCAAGTTACTATAAATGGTTGAATCGCAAACCTAGTTCCCGAGAGACCGAAAACGAGAAACTGACAGAGGCTATGCTTCTCTTGTATGAGAAGGTGGAACGAACCTTTGGGTATCGTCAATTGACCCTGCATTTGCGCAGACAAATGAACAAATCTATTAACGCAAAACGAGTATACCGACTCATGAGACGCCAAGGTATCCAGTCTGTCATCCGCAGAAAGAGAAAGAAGTATGTAGGCTCCACGCCTCAGCAGGTCGCGGAGAATGTGCTAAACCGTAATTTTGAGGCGGAAGCTCCAAACCAAAAATGGGTAACGGATGTAACTGAATTCAAATACGGCAAGGGTAAGAAGGCGTATTTAAGTGCAATAAAAGATCTGTATGACAATTCCATTGTTGCTTACGTTCTGGGCCATTCCAATAATAATTCGCTAGTTTTTAACACGCTGGAATTAGCATTACAGGCAGCGCCGGAGAGCCGAACCTTACTCCATAGCGACCGCGGTTTCCAGTATACCTCTCTGCATTTTAAGAAGATGCTGGACGATTCACAACTGAAGCAAAGCATGTCCCGAGTAGGCTGTTGCATTGACAATGGGCCGATGGAATCCTTCTGGGGAACATTGAAATGTGAGAAGTACCACTTACATACCTACCAGACCTTTGAAGAACTCCAAACAGATATTGATACCTACATTCACTTTTACAATAACGAACGGTTGCAGGCAAAATTAAACGGCCTCAGTCCCATTGAATTTAGGACTAAGGCCGCTTAAACTACTTTTATTTTTTGTACTGTCTACTTGACGGGGTGCAGTTCAATATAGACTTGAGAGCACCTTTTGTTTATTTTTTCACTTCAGTAACACCAGTTACTTTTCCTTGATCGGAGGTATCGAAGGTGGATTGATACTTAGCATCTGCGAAGTAAACATTCCCTTCAACCGTTGCATTTACTAAGCTGAAGCCATCCGCTTCTACGTATACATCACCAATAAATGTGCCGCCTTGAATACGAGCGTTTTTACTCTTGATCGTAAGTTTTGGTGCAGTCAGTTTATAGGAGTTAGTGATATTGTGCTCTGCATCTTGTGTGTAGAGAGCAATTTTACGGGCGGGTTCATCTTTATTCGTGAATTGTCCGTCCAGTACGAGATCCTCGGTGAAGGTTAAGTCTTTCAGTGTAGCAGCTATCCAAGTACCGTCTGCACTGATAGCTTTTTTAAAGGCCTCTTCATTGTCCACTACTGAAGCTGAGGTTACAGCATCTGTGGTGTTATTTGGGGTATTAGCGGTACCTTCGTTATTGGCGTTGCCAGGTGTAGTGGTGGCGGTGGGGGTGACGTTGGCATTGTTATTGGTTGAGTTTCCGCATCCGACCAATAGCACAATTGCAAATACTGCGGCTACGCTTGCTATCTTTCTCATCTGTATAACCTCCCTGAGTAATAGTACTGATATCCTTCGAGCTTACTATAGACTGATTAGTTAATATTAATGTGGTGCTTTGCTTGTGGACACAATAATATTTACCGATCATTCTACAAATGGTAATATAGGCCTGGACATCTCTGGCGTATAGTATGAACTGAAAAGTGTAATTTATACGGAGAAATTTGCGAAAAATAACAATCTACTTTCGATGAAGAAGCATTTTGGATTACAATAAGTTAAGGTGAAAAAGGAGCTATACCAATGGCTAAACAGAAGTATTATGTAGTATGGGAAGGCAAGCAACCGGGAGTCTACAGCACTTGGGCAGAATGTCAGGCACAGACCGATCACTATACCGGAGCCAAATATAAATCTTATGAAACTAAAGCAGCGGCTGATGCGGCTTACACAGCAGGTTGGAAAGGCAATTGGGGAACAGGGGCATCTGCATCTGGCGCGGCTAAGTCTAAGGGGACAAGTTCTTTTAAACGTAGCGCATCAGTAGAGACCTCAGCAGAAATTGATTACGACAGCATATCAGTAGATGTAGGAACTCGTGGCAATCCGGGTCCAGTTGAATACAAAGGCGTGGATACACAAACCGGAGATATCATTTTCTCTTGTGGGCCGATTAAAAAAGGAACTAATAATCTAGGTGAATTTTTAGCGATTGTGCATGCCTTGGCGCTGCTGAAGAAAGAGGGAAGTAAGAAGACGGTCTACAGTGACTCTGTGAATGCAATGAAATGGGTAAAGCAGAAAAAGGTTGCGACAACTTTGCCGCGCGATGCTTCAACAGAGGAAATTTGGGTGCTTATTGACCGGGCAGAACGTTGGTTACAAACCAATACGTATGACAATAAAGTGCTGAAATGGCAGACCAAAGAGTGGGGCGAAATCAAGGCAGATTACGGTCGGAAATAGGTGCAGTAAGGTTCTGGGTTTCGGCTTGAGGAGGAGAAACAGGATGTTCGGCAACGATTGGGATGAGATATTACAGGAAGAAATGCAAAAATCTTATTTTCTGGAGCTTATGGCTAATCTGGAAAGTGAATATAAGGATCATACGGTCTATCCGCCAAAAGAATTGCTATTCACGGCGTTAAGGCTTACGCCATATAGTGAGACACGGGTTGTTATTCTGGGTCAGGATCCCTACCATGGTGCGGGACAAGCTCACGGCTTAAGCTTCTCTGTAAATCCGGGCGTGCGTGTACCGCCGTCACTGCGTAATATTTATACGGAGCTAACGGAGGATGTCGGAGTACCGATTCCTAACCATGGGTCCTTACTGAGATGGGCAGAACAGGGAGTGCTTATGCTCAACTCAGTACTAACGGTACGAGAGGGAGAACCGAATTCTCATAAAGGTTTAGGCTGGGAGACATTCACAGACGCTATAATGAAGAAGTTAAATGAAAGAACTACACCGATAGTTTTTATTTTATGGGGAAGTCACTCACAAAAAAAAGGCGCCTTTATAGACCAAAGTCGACATGAGGTTATTCAGTCTCCACACCCGAGTCCGCTCTCTTCCTATCGTGGATTCTTTGGTAGTCGTCCTTTTTCGAAGGTCAATCAGTTTTTGGAGTCGAAGGGAATGAAAGGGATCGATTGGTTCATTTCGGACTTATAGCTAGTGGGATGTTGGGAAGGAGGAGGGGCTATGAAGCATTGGGTAGGTAAACCGGTTATCATGTATTGCGGTGAAGAACCTTACACAATCATGAAGGGCATTCTGCGCAAATGGGATCTTTCTGCTTCTGTAGCGGTTATCGGTCATCAGGAAATTGCCGTGCCGTTCCAGGATATTGTGGTCATCAAGGCTTTGGCTCCTAGAGAAAGAGCGCTGCCTCCAGTCTTGCATTCTGTGGGTTATGTGATGAGGGAACGGCAGCAATTTGATAACGCAGTATATTTTAAATCGGCAGTGAGCGTGTGGAAAGAGGATCGGCTGATTGCTCTGAACACGACCATCGTTTCGCATACAAAGGGTTCAGTTACACTACAGGATGGACAGAACCTTATGAAGGGCAATCACGTCTTTGTAGTTCGTTCTTTACGGGGGTAATTATTTTAGTTCCTCTATTAAGAAAAATAAAAAGGTGCGTCTCCAATTGGAGGCGTACCTTTTTATTTATGTAACTCAGACAGTTCGCATAACGTCTTAGCAAAACGTTATAGCTGTTCATTCTTCAGAGGCTCAGCCTCTTCCTCTCGATCTGCAACAATTATCTCATACACTCGCAGGAAAATAATTTTGGCAATCATATAGACGGGCAGTGCAATTAGCACGCCAATAATACCGTAGAAATCACCGCCTATAAGAACAAGAAGAACAGTAGTTAGTGGATGAACATCTAATGATTTTCCGTAAATGATCGGTGAGAGTACGTTATCTTGGATTTGCTGAGCAATGAATATGACGACCAAAGACCATATTGCCATCGTAGGTGACTCAATGAATCCAACAATAACTACTGGTATTCCCGCAAGGAAAGAACCCACATAAGGAATGAAATTGAGCGGTACAGAAATTACTGCGAGCAGCAGTGAGTAAGGCAGTCCGATGATAAGGAATCCGATATATAACATAATACCGAGTACGACGTTTAGCACCACACGTGTGACAATGAAGCTGCTCAGTGCGCTGTCGATATCCCCGAACATCTCTTTGCCTTCCTTACGGTATTTTTTCGGGATCAGACTCTGTAATTTAGGGGATAGCTTATAGTCATCTTTCAGCATGTAGTACAGAATGATGGGCAAGGTAGCGATTAGAATAACAATACTGGAAACTACGCCGATCAAATTGGACATCGAATTGGTCACCCAAGTAATAGCATCGCTTAGATATTCTGATATACGGGCAGCTATGTCAGAGTCTCCTTGGAAAAAACGTGACAATGACGGATTGTCCCTTAATGCATTGAACTGATCTTGTAATCCCTGAACGAGATAAGGGGTGTTATCAATAAAGTTCTGAATTTGTTCTTGCAGCGTCGGCCAGACTAGAACCCAGAAGAGAATGAACAATCCCGCAAATAGGAAATAAATGAGCAGGATGGAGAGTGTGCGGTTTAATTTTCTTTTTTCAAGAAGCCTTACTAACGGCCGTAACAGGTAGTACATGAAACCTGATAGTACCATGGGAACGAGTAATAATCTGAAAATGGCAGCCAGTGGTGCGAATAGAAACATTACTTTAGAGCCTAAGTACAAAATAAGTAAAAAAGCGATAATAGCAAGACTTGTCCGAAAATACTTCTGTTGTTGCAATAGAAACATCCCCCAGTTTCAAAATAATAATCTATGTAGTTTAATAACCCTAATTCACATGTCTTGATTCAAAAGAGTGGATACTCTCCGGTCGGTAGTTCTTGGCATATCCGTGGAGGATGACCATTAGACTAAGGCTACGCCAAGTAAGAGGTTCACAATTTATAACCATAACATCATCATTTCAATCACTTAGGGGCTTCGTAGATCATCTTGATTTCCGTCTAGAGGATTTTCTCGTGGATAGGGTGAATATTTCTGGCACTATAACCTCTCCTCCGCTTTCCTTTGTAACCTGTCTTGCCTTGACGAGAGATAAAAAAGCAAAAAATTCCCCTAAAGTGGCCAGAGCGGCAGCGATGATTTCATAATCTTCAGCGCTTAATTCTGCAGTTTCTTCCTGATTTACGTTCCCATTGTTATTTCCATTGCTTTTAGCATTGCTGCTACTGCCCGTTTTTTTGTTATTTCTTCCGTTGGCCATTTCTGATCACCCGCTTTTCCCTATATGTAATATTAATATGATTTAAAGACCGTTAAGGAGATAGGCGACTGGTATCTAATTTTCTGAGGGGGCTGTCCAACCTTGAAGATAAGCTGAGATCATTCCATTTATTACATTTTGTTAGAGTGTTATTTTTAATGTTAAAGCGCTTTACAGATGATGAAAACGCTGTTAAAATCATAAACGAGCACAAACGATCAATAACAGTCATAAATAATCAATTAATGATCATGAATTTCCAAAGATAAGCGCAATGCATAGATGGGATGGCGCTGTAACTTAAAGGGGCGAACCACGATGTTGTTTGAGGAAGAGAGAAAACAAAGAATCGTGCTTTTTGTGGAAAAGAATTCAAGAGCTTCGGTCCAAGAGCTAAGTCAGGAGCTGGGTGTATCTGAGTCCACTGTACGCCGTGACCTGAAAGAGCTTGAAGAAGCCAAGTTGTTGAAACGAACACATGGCGGGGCAGTTTCCCTGCAGAGTGTCAACTTTGAGGCGTCCTATCCAGATAAGGAAGATCGCTTGTTGGATGAGAAGCAGAGGATTGCACGCAAGGCTGTAGAGATGATTGAGGAAGGCGATGCTATTCTGCTGGATGCTGGAACAACAACGCTGCAGATTGCCAAAGAATTAAAGACTTTTTCTAATATCAAGGTGATTACGAATTCAATCATGGCGCTCAATGAGTTGAGGGATTGCCGGAATATAGAAGTTTCGATTACAGGTGGTATGCTGCGGCCCGATACACTGGCTTTTGTAGGACCGATGACAGAACGTTCTTTAGAAATGGTGCGAGTGGATAAAACCTTTCTTGCAACTAACGGATTGGACCTACGAGAAGGCATCACGACTCCAAATATGCTTGAGGCTGCGACTAAGCGCAAAATGATCTCGGTTGCGAAGCAAGTGATTCTGCTCGCTGATCATAGCAAACTGGGTCAGGTATCCTTCTGCAAGGTTGCCGATGTGATGGAAATGGACCACTGCATTATTGATTCTGGTGCATCTGACAAGTTCATCCGTGAGCTCACGCAAATGGGCGTTGACGTCTCTCTGGTATGACCCTAGACAGATGATATTTTTATGGATAGAAACTGCCTTAATTTGAGTGGTAAGGAATCATCGTAAGATCGTTTGGAGAAATTACATTTGCCGCATGTTCAAGCGGTAATCTAATGGCTTAGAAAACCAAAATAATTGAGGGATAACAATGATCTATACAGTAACGCTAAATCCTTCCATTGATTACATCGTGGAAGTTGAAGATTTGAGACTAGGTGATTTGAACCGGATGAAACGTGATTTGAAGCTTCCCGGTGGAAAAGGGATTAACGTATCCCGCGTGTTAAATCAGCTTGAGGTTCAGAATAAGGCTATAGGCTTCCTTGGTGGATTCACCGGGCGATATATTGAGGAATGGTTACGGAAAGAATCAATTTCTAGTGATTTCGTATTTGTTTCTGATGATACCCGAATTAATATCAAGCTTAAGCATGGAGAAGAGACAGAGATTAACGGTGCAGGGCCTGTCATCAATGATACGGAGGCTGATGCGCTGTTGCAGAAGCTGTCCGCTTTGAACGAGGCTGATGTTGTGATCTTGTCGGGAAGTGTTCCCCCATCGCTTGGCGCAGACTTCTATGACAAGTTGATATCTGTATGCAAGCAGAGAGGGGCCGAATTTGTAATTGATACTACAGGGTCAGCGCTGAAAATGGCACTTCCTCATCAGCCGTTGCTCGTTAAGCCCAATCATCATGAGCTTGCAGAGCTATTCGGCGTTACGATACAGACTAAGGAAGAAATCATTACTTATGGGCGTAAGCTGCTGGAAGCAGGCGCGAAGCATGTGCTGGTTTCAATGGCAGGTGAAGGTGCCTTATTCATAACGGATCAGGGGGTATACCACGCCAATGCTCCAAAAGGAACAGTAAAGAATTCTGTAGGCGCAGGGGATTCCATGATTGCTGGATTCGTAGGTACATTATCCTTGACTGGAGATTTGATGGAGGCGTTCCGAGCAGGTGTTGCCTCAGGAAGTGCAACGGCGTTCTCAGATGACCTGGCAAATAGAGAATTTATAGAGAAACTTAGACCGCTGATCGACATCTCAGAAGTGTAAGCAAACAGCATTCAAAGTACTCAAGGGAGTTGGAAGACATGAAAATTACGGATTTAATGATAAAAGACACAATGATTATGGATTTAAAAGCAACCACTAAAGAAGGGGCAATTGATGAATTGATTGCCAGTCTTGCCGCAAGTGGTCGTATCAATGATCCTGTTCTATTTAAAGAGATGATTCTGAAGCGTGAAGAGCAATCCAGTACTGGAATTGGTGGCGGTATCGCAATGCCACATGCTAAGACTAAAGCGGTGAATGAAGCGACAGTTGTGTTTGCCAAGAGTGCGACGGGCGTCGAATTCGAATCGCTTGATGATGAGCCGGCTCGGATCTTCTTTATGATTGCTGCCCCAGAAGGAGCGGGCAACATGCATCTTCGTACATTGGCCTCGCTGTCCAGACTGTTGATTGATAGTGAATTCATTGAACAGCTGATGAATACCCGAACGCCAGATGAGGTATCCGCCTTGTTCGATGCGAAGCAGGCGGAAGGAGAAGCCAAGGAGAAAGAGAGCGAAGCTGCTGAAGCTGCCAAGAAGTCAGAACCTGAAAAGCTAATCGTCGGCAACCCGGATTCCCAAGCATTCGTCGTAGCTGTTACAGCTTGTCCTACCGGAATTGCGCATACCTTTATGGCTGAAGATGCGCTCAAGAAGAAGGCTCTGGAAATGGGAGTTAATATCCGTGTAGAAACGAATGGTTCTGAGGGAGCCAAGAACGTCTTAACACCCGATGAGATTCGGCGTGCAAGTGGTGTAATTGTCGCAGCGGATAAACAGGTGGAAATGGCTCGCTTCGATGGTAAGCATGTGCTTCAGAGACCGGTTAGTGATGGTATTCGTAAATCGGAAGAACTCATTCGCAAAGCAATGAACGGCGATGCACCGATCTACCATAATGAAGGCCGCAGTGGCGATGATGGAGAATCAAAAGAGAAATCAGGTAGTATCGGCAGTAAAATATATAAGGACTTGATGAACGGTATCTCCCACATGTTGCCGTTTGTAGTCGGCGGTGGTATTCTGCTGGCGATCTCCTTCCTGATTGAACAAGTCGGCGGAGAGGATCATCCACTATTCCAGTTACTGCAGACAATTGGTGGCGGCGATGGTGCCTTCCATTTCCTAATTCCTGTCCTTGCAGGATTTATTGCGATTAGTATTGGTGATCGTCCAGCCCTGATGCCGGGTATGGTCGGCGGTTATATGGCCTTGAATTCCAATGCTGGATTCCTCGGCGGTTTGGCTGCAGGTTTCTTGGCTGGTTATGTTGTTATCGGTCTGCGCAAAGTGTTTGCAGGTCTGCCAAAAACGCTCGACGGATTAAAGCCGATTCTGTTATATCCGGTATTTGGTCTATTGATTACCGGTGGATTGATGTATTACCTGTTCGATCCGATCTTTAGCTGGATGAACGTAGGGCTCATTAATTGGCTTAACGATCTTGGAACCGTTAATGCAGTAATTCTGGGTCTCGTTCTTGGTGGAATGATGGCTATTGATATGGGAGGTCCTTTCAATAAAGCGGCCTACACTTTTGCCATCGGGGTATTCACTACCAGTGGAAATACTAACGGATTCATGATGGCAGCTGTAATGGCAGGCGGTATGGTGCCTCCACTTGCAATAGCGCTTGCTACTACCTTCTTCAAGAATAAATTTACAGAATCAGAACGTAAATCAGGGTTAACAAACTATGTATTGGGATTATCGTTCATTACAGAAGGGGCGATTCCATTCGCCGCTGCCGATCCATTGCGTGTTCTGACCTCTTGTATCCTGGGTTCAGCCGTAGCTGGTGGTCTCACTCAGTTTTGGAATATCAACGTTCCAGCACCGCATGGCGGGATCTTTGTAGCAGCACTTTCGAGCCACGCATTATTGTTCCTGTTGGCTGTTCTGATCGGATCTGTTATTTCCGGATTAATGCTCGGATTATGGAAGAAACCTCTTGAGGCAAAATAATAAAATAAGTAATTTGAACTGCTGGGTGCCGGACGCTTCTTCTGGTGCTCGGCAGTTTTTTTGAATATAAGAATTTGTATGTTTACTCTAAAAACTACCCCTCTATTTTTCGCAGAAACGATTATCTTCCCTGAGAGGACGCTGAAGGCGTTTCTTAACTTGACCACGTATTTCCCTTAACCCATGCAAGAATAATCTCCTTACATGGGGTTTATTTTTGTATAATTGAAAATATATATAACAAGAGGGCAAAGGAGCGAGCGAGATGATACTGCATAAGGGGGAAGTCTTGTTCCGTCAAGGGGACAGCTGCGAATTCTTATACAAGGTGAAAAGTGGGCTGTTCAAGGTAACAAGACTTCATGAAAATGGGAACATGGTGCTGTTCAACATCTTGTATCCCGGAGAGATGGTTCCCCATCATTCACTCATTTCGCCAAAGGAGGCGCATGGAACAGCAGTTGCGATGATGAAGAGCGAGGTGGAGGCAGTCCCTTCAGCGGCATGGTATCAACAGTTGAGTGAAGATCCGGGTCAAGCGATGGAAATCGCCAGGCTGCTCCAAGAGAAGGTACGTTTTATGCAGACACGCCTGGATCACCTTACCGTAGGTACCCCTGCAGAGCGCCTGGAATTGCTTACCCGATGGTTCAATGACTACTCACATGGCGCAATGCTAACAGAGTTATTGACACAGGAAGAAATAGGACAATTGATCGGTGTGAGGCGAGAAACAATCAATCGATTGCTACGGAGTGTAGAGTGACTCCTGCTTTTTTATAGCAAAGTGTTTAGAGTGGGGGATCTCCGTGGTATAATGTATTCAGAACTTATTAAATTAGAGAAAGGATCAGGATACCATGTGTCCCCGAAGGACGATTCCCCAAAGGACGATTTGGAAACGTTATGATCTGTCTTATACTTAGCTTCCCTGTAGAATGTGCGTGAACCGTTGTTACTCGACGAACCGCCTCTGCGAGGGGAAGGAGTATATATATGCGAAGGAGCAACACCTCCGGTTTTACCCGTCGTAGAGGTTGGTGGGACGTTTAGCCGCCATATACGATAAGGGGAGACCTGTATGAGGAACCACAATCACGGAGTGAATGTACTGCTCCGGTTGACAGTCATTTTGTTTGGAACATTTTTGCTTGCATTTGCTTATTATCACATCAATTTTCAGAACCATTTGTCTGAGGGCGGATTCGTAGGATTATCGCTGCTCGGCAAATACGTATTAGGAATATCACCTTCAATTTCAACTCTGCTTCTAGACGTTCCAGTACTCTTGATTGCATGGATGTTCAAAGGGAAAGCGTTCGTGTGCAACACCTTTGTTTCTGTAGGAGCTTTTACAATCTTTTACGGACTCATGGAACGTTATTCCGATTTGGTCATTAACTTGCAGGGCAATTTGGCATTAGCAGCCCTTTTGTCTGGCGTACTGACAGGTTTAGGCGCGGGAATTATTCTGCGAAGCGGCGGCGCAAGTGGTGGAGACGATATTTTGTCGCTGCTGATCAGTGAATGGAAGGGAATTAAAGTAGGTACAGTATTCATCATGTTGGATGTCATCGTTCTGGCATTATCACTCTTTTATATGCCTGTTAAGGAAACAATGTATACCGTGATGGCGGTAGTCGTAGCTGGCTATGTGATCACTTTTACAACCTCTTTAGGCAAACCAAAGTTAGTAAAGGCGCCAAAGATTCAGTCTACGATGCGCAAGCCGCATGATGGAACAGTAATGTGAAGAAGGTTGGTATAAACAGCTTTTTTCGGGGATATACTACGCTTAAGGTCAGCCAGAATTTCTGGTTGACTTTTTTTTGTTGGATAAGTGACGTAATTTAAAGGGGTTGCAGCAGCTTTCAGGGTTTGCTCGGACGTTTCGCTCATAACAAAAGGTGGCGTACAGTGAAAATCCTGTACGCCACCTTTTAGTTAATTTAAGACTCTTTTGTGCTCGCCTTTGAATCGTGTAGAGACATTTGCGACCAGCTTGTCCCTTTTATTTAGCCCACGGCATTCGTGATAGCTTCGCATTCGTCCGAGCAATGACCACTGTGCTGTGTTTCACAGTCCTCACAGCAAATATGCTGTAGATGGCAAGCATCGTTGGCGCAGTTGATGAATTGGTCAGCTGGCTGACCGCAGTGATGGCAACGACCAACAATGATATCATCGTCGGTATGGTTAATCTGTACGGAGATCCGCTCATCGAAGACATAACATTTTCCATCAAACAGTTGGCCCTGTACCTCAGGGTCTTTACCATAAGTTACTATGCCGCCATCCAGCTGGTACACCTGCTGGAAGCCTTCCTTCATCATAAACCCGCTTAATTTCTCGCAGCGGATTCCGCCTGTACAGTAGGTCAGGATTGGTTTATCTTTTAGCTCGCTCATATTCTCGCGAATCCAGTCCGGGAATTCTTTGAAGCTGTCTACTTCAGGGCGGATCGAACCGCGGAAATGACCAAGATCGAATTCGTAGCCGGTACGACCATCCAGAATTACCACATCATCGCGCTTCATCATTTCATAGAAATCTTTAGGCGCCAGATGCTCTCCAGTGATCACGTTAGGGTCCAGTTCATCCTCGACCCGGAACGTCACGAGTTCCTTTTTATAACGAACGAAGATCTTTTTGAAGGCATGACCATCAGCCTCATCGATCTTGAAGACGATATCGCTAAACAGCGGATTTGCGCGCAAATCCTTCATGTATTGCTCGGTTTGGGCAATCGTTCCGGACAGTGTCCCGTTGATGCCCTCATCTGAGATGAGAATTCGTCCTTTTACGTCAAGCTCTTTGCAGTAAGCCAAATGCTCCTGAGCGAATTGTTCTGCATCCGGCACTTTTACAAATTTATAGTATAGCAGAATTGCATATTCCGATTGTGGTTTCATTCTTTTCACCTTTATCATTAGAATTAGACTACTAAATAAACGTTTAAGTATAAAAAGTATTGTAACATATTATCAAGACTTGAAAAAGATACTCTTGAATTGGTAATGGTTAAAACTTGGATATTAATAAGAAAAACAGCGTAATGAATATGTCTGAATCATCATGCATATGGGGGATTAATCTGCGAAGTGGCGGCGCGAGTGGATGAGCTGATATTTTGTCGCTGCTGATCAGTGGATGTGGGAGTCAAAGTAGGTACTGTATTCATCATGTTGGATGTAGTTTTTTTGGCGTGATCACTCATTTATATGCCTGTTAAAGAAACAATTTATACATGATGGCGACTGGTATAAACTGCATTTTTCGGGGATACTACGATTTAGGTCAGCCAGAATTTTGGTTGACTTTTTTGCTGGGTATAGGCGAATAACATGGGTAGTCATGATTGGCGAAACCGTGAATCACAACGCACGTATTAATTTTCATTCGAAGAGTCACATCGTGACTTTAATAATAAGGAGGAACTGCGGGATGAGTGCTCACGAGATTGATTATGTCATTATGGGCGAGGAAATTCAGTGTGTGGAGGTACAACTTGACCCCGGAGAGAGTGTAGTTGCCGAAGCTGGAAGCTTCATGATGATGGATCAGGAAATTACGATGGAGACGATTTTTGGTGATGGTAGTGGGGGAACGCGCGGTAGCGGATTAATGGGCAAGCTGATGGGCGCGGGCAAACGTCTGTTGACAGGGGAAAGCTTGTTCATGACCGTATTCACACACAGCGGTTCTTATGGAAGAAAAAGTGTCACCTTTGCTGCTCCATATCCAGGCAAAATCATCCCGCTTGATCTTCAGCAATACGCTGGAAAAGTGATCTGTCAAAAGGATTCATTCCTTTGTGCGGCGAAGGGCGTCTCGATCGGTATTGAATTTCAGCGTAAGCTGGGTACGGGCTTTTTTGGCGGAGAAGGTTTTATTATGCAAAAACTGGAGGGTGACGGCCTTGCATTCGTACACTCTGGTGGTTATGTTATGGAACGCACACTTCAACCGGGAGAGACGCTTAAGCTGGACACGGGTTGTCTAGTCGCTATGACGTCTTCGGTGGATTATAATATTGAGTTTGTAAAAGGGGTCAAAACCGCGCTATTCGGCGGCGAGGGTCTATTCTTCGCTACGCTGCGCGGTCCCGGTAAGGTCTGGGTGCAGTCGTTACCATTCAGCCGAATGGCTGATCGCATTCTGTCCGCAGCCGGTAACAACGGACGCAAAGAAGAAGGCAGCGTGCTTGGGGGACTTGGTAATCTGCTGGATGGCAGATAGGTTTGGGCGAGGGTGATGGGTAGAGTGATCCCCTAGATTAGTGCGACTTGGCCCAAATGGGGCGAAAGAGGAGTATAAATCCCCTAGATTCGTCTGAATTGGCCCAAATGGGGAGAAAGAGGTGCATAAATCCCTTAGATTAGTGCGAATTGGCCCAAATGGGGAGAAAGAGGTGCATAAATCCCCCAGATTAGTGCGACTTGACCCAAATGGGGAGAAAGAGGTGCATAAATCCCCTAGATTCGTCTGTCTTGGCCCAAATGGGGCGAAAGAGGAGTATAAATCCCCTAGTTTTGTGCGAATTAGCCCAAATGGGGCAAAAGAGGAGTATAAATCCCCCAGATTTGTAGGATATGAGCAAATCCAGCCACCAAATCGAGCGATCCTAGCACCCTTAACGTTCCGGTTCAGTTTCCTTCAACAAACCATTGGTTACTTATGTTCGATGTGATATCGCCGTTTGACGTTTTTATTATCGACTCTGCGATGTCCACTGCTACTGTATCTGCAACTAACTATATAGTGAGACCCTTGAATGATTATGTTCATTCACGGGTCTTTTTTTAGAGATTGGACTTGGGATAGTTTAAGTCATAACCATTAAATACCAGCCTTGCTTTACGCATGACGATCAGCCTCGCTTTACGCATGACGATTTGTCGCACAATCCCCTAACGATTTGACTAACTCTCTCCATGATGTATATATTATTTGGCAAACCCCTATATTGTTAAGGCTGTGACCGGAGGCATGATATGTTCAAAATATTTATCATAGAAGATGACCGTGGACTGGTGGCTCTGCTACAGGATTATTTACATAAATTTGGATATGAGACACAGGCGGTGAATGATTTCGAGAGGGTTCGCACTCAGTTTGAAGCGTTCGCTCCGCACTTGGTTCTATTAGATGTTAATTTGCCAAAATACGATGGGTATTACTGGTGCCGTCAGATTCGCGGGATTTCCACTTGCCCTATCCTTTTTATATCTGCCCGAGACGGCAAAATGGATCAGGTGATGGCGCTGGAGAACGGAGCGGACGATTATATCACAAAGCCTTTTGATTATGAAATTGCGATGGCCAAAATCAAAAGCCAGCTACGACGCGCCTACGGCACTTATGCGGGAAGCAACAATGATCGTGCCCTAACCGTTGCCGGAATGACACTGGATGTGGAGCGACTAATTCTTACTCGAGGAGAAGTCAAGGTGGACTTAAGCCACACCGAAGCCAAAATACTAGATGAGCTAATGCAAAAGTCGGGAACCATCGTTACCCGCGACAGACTGCTCGAGAAAATCTGGGATGATCAAGCTTTCGTAGATGAGAATACACTTAATGTCTATGTCACTCGTGTACGTAAAAAGCTCGCCGCTCTAGAGATTACGGACGGCCTACAAACCGTTCGAGGCCAAGGCTACCGCTTGATTCCGAACTGGGGGGATGAGGAATGAAGCTATTTTTACGGGAGCAGATCCCTTTAATTATAGTCTACCTAGCGCAGCTCATCTTGATCACACTAGTCTATCGGCTGGATGGAGGCAGTGGTGTGAGCGTAAGTCTGTACGCAGCTCTTCTCAGCACTTGTCTGCTGCTTGGCTACCTCGCTTATCGGTATATCAGCAATCGTACATTCTATGAACGGCTGGAGACAGTTCCCTCCTCTCTAGATGAAGCCGGTGGCCCTACTCAGGATTCTCCGCTTGCCGTGAGTTTACGAGGACTACTAGGGTCACAATTCCGCCTCTACAAAAATGATTTACACAGCTACCGCCACAAGCTGGAAGAACATATTCATTTTATTAATCAGTGGGTGCATGGGATGAAGACACCCTTGTCTGTCATCCATTTGATGATCCAAGATAAGGACGGACCGCCTTTTACAGCGATAGGTGATGAACTGGATCGTCTGAAAAAAGGACTGGATACCGTACTTTATACGGCTCGGCTAGATACTTTTGAGCATGACTTTTATGTGGAACGTTTGGATTTGGAAACCTTAGTACGTGGTGTAACCTCAGAGCAGAAACGTCTGTTTATACGTAACCGTATATTTCCTACTATTAAAATAGATGAGCGAATCACCGTAACCTCAGATGAGAAATGGTTAAGTTTTGTGCTGACACAGATCATTACAAATGCGATACGTTATACGACGGAAATCGGCAAACATGTTTATTTCTATGGGTACATACAAGAGGAAAAGAGAGCAGTTCTGGAGATACGAGATGAAGGAGTTGGCATACCGGCAGGTGATCTGCCGCGTGTGTTTGATCCTTATTTTACAGGTGTAAATGGACGAACCTTTCAAGAATCCACGGGGATGGGTCTATATCTTGTGAAACAGATCTGCGGAAAGCTTGGTCACGAGGTGAGCATTTGCTCAGAAGAAGGTAAGGGTACGACCGTGCGGATAGTGTTTAGGGAGTCCTACCTTACAAATATGTAAGGTCATTGTAAGTTTGATAAATGGCAGCCTGTGTATACACTTTGTATAATGAAGGCAATCCAGTCGAAAGAAGGAGAGGTAACACTTGCCCATTCTAGATGTTCATAATTTATCAAAAATATATGAGGGTAAAGTGTCCACTCAGGCATTGAATCATATCCGCTTTTCTGTTGAAAAAGGGGAGTTCGTTGGCGTAATGGGACCTTCGGGGAGTGGGAAAACAACACTGCTCAACACGATCGCCACCATCGACCAGCCGACCTCCGGTCAGATTCTGATCAACGGCCGAGATCCCAATCTGCTTAGCAGACAAGAAAAGGCACTCTTTCGCCGCCATGAGCTTGGTTTCGTCTTTCAGCATTTCAATCTGCTGGATACGCTCACTGTAGAGGAGAATATTGTGCTGCCTCTCACGCTTGCTGGTGTCCGTGTAACGGAAATGGAGAGCAGGTTGAAAGAAGTAGCAAGCATGCTGGACATTGAGCATTTGCTGCAAAAAAGAACCTACGAGATTTCAGGTGGACAAATGCAGCGGACCGCCATCGCCCGGGCGATGATTCATCGTCCTGCACTGATTTTAGCAGATGAGCCTACAGGGAATTTGGATTCCAAAGCTTCAGGCGAAGTCATGAATATGCTGACAGAGGTGAATAAGGAAGAAGGGGCAACCGTGCTGATGGTCACACATGACGCAGTGGCCGCGAGCTTTTGTAACCGAGTCATCTTTATTAAAGACGGACGTTTCTATAGTGAAATGTACAGGGGAAGCAGTAGAGGCGCTTTCTTCCAAAGTATTATTGATATGTTGTCTTTGCTTGGGGGAACTAGCCATGACCTTTCGGCAATTCGCTTATAGAAATGTTACACGTAACAAGCGTAAATATGCGGCTTATTTTGTCGTCAGCGCTTTTTCAGTGATGATCTTTTTTGTGTGCGCTTTGTTTATCTATCATCCGGATATTTCTAAGAGTTTGGTTTATAGTACGGCGGCTCATACAATGATGGCGGCGGAAGCCATTATTTATGTGTTTTGCTCCTTGTTTGTTCTCGTATCGGTCGGATCGTTTCTGCAGTCACGGAAGATGGAATTTGGGATTTTATTGATGCATGGAATGACGAAGAAACAGCTCAACACGATGGTATTTTTGGAAAATATGATGATCGGCACCTCAGCCATCCTAACAGGTACTTTACTAGGGTTGATTCTGGGTAAGTTGTTTTTGATGATCGGATCTACTTTTCTAGGGATACCTCTTTTAACGTTTCATCTTCCTTGGCAGGCACTAGTACTTACGATATGCAGCTTTGCACTGTTATTTATGTTAATCTCGCTGAGCACCTTCGCCTTTATAGGGAATGAATCGCTAATGCGGCTGTTTCAGGGAGAGCGAAAAGCAGATGAGGAACCAAAGGTATCCCTCGTGTTATCTATGATCTCTGCTGTATTACTGCTACTGGGTTATTATTTGGCTGCTACTGCAAAAGCGGCTTCGGTTGAAAAGGTGATGTTTCCCGTTGTTGTGATTACGGTGGCAGGAACTTATCTCTTTTATACGCAGCTTAGTATTTATGTTGTTAAATTGCTTAAGACGATTCGGCGCTTGTATTGGAACCATACCAATATGATTACATTATCGGGTTTGTCCTACCGCTGGAAAGAGAATGCCCGAATGTTTTTTATGGTGACGATTGTGTCCGCAGTATCTTTTACTTCAGTGGGGGTATTCGCATCGATCCATACGCTTTCCAGAGAGCTGAAATTGGATTATCCGGCAGCTGTTGGTTATGTAGCCAAAGGCGATCAGACACCGGTACTTTTTGAGCAGCATTTGGAAGAAATTAAAGATGAGCTTACAACGCTCGCCTTACCTTATGAGACACTTAGTATTCCTATCAAATACGCAGAGGTGGAATCTCAGACTGGGCCAGATCGCACGTTAAGGCTTCCCTTGATTGCTTACAGTGATTATAAGCTTGCTCTGCTTCGTGCAGGGTTTACGACGGATGAGCGCCCTCTTAGTGGAGATGAAGGACTGGTGATGATCGGTTCGCAACGAGATCGGAGTCTGACAGCGGGTAGAGCGAAGCAGGTCTACACCCTGAAGCAAGGTCTTTCCATTCGTGAAACGGGGTATACCCAGCATGTTCCGATAGCCGAATATCTCTTGCCGGAGCTTGATGGAAGGGATGGAGGAGACTTCAGCGGAGTTGTGATCAGCGATGAGCTATACAAGGCTATTGATCCCGTACAGACTGATTTGTATACAGGATTTTATATGGATGACTTCCCGCGAACGGTTGGTATAGCGGCGGATCTTGCCCATAAAGGCAAACGATCCTATGAAAGTAACTCTCCATACGCGATTGTGGTTAGCGGCACGCTGTTTGAAATACAGAGAACACTGTATAACACGATGCTATTCGCTTCTTTACTGGTGGGTACTGTCTTTTTCATTGCAGCAGGCAGTTTCCTTTACTTCCGGCTATATACAGATCTAGATCATGATCGTCATCAATATTCTACATTGTCCAAAATGGGACTTACAGATCAAGAGCTAAACCGAATTGTAACGATTCAATTGTCGTTGTTGTTTTTTGTGCCAGTTGGGGTTGCTATTTTGCATAGTGTGTTTGCCTTTATTGCGCTTCAGCGGTTGTTCTACTTATCAATTGCTGTGGAGACAGGGGCTGTATTGATGGGCTATTTGGCTGTCCAGGGACTTTACTTCTTTTTTATTCGCAGCCGTTATTTACGCAACTTGAAGAAGAACTTGATTTGAATAATGGGGGTTACGAAATGCAAGCATGGATTACAGAGTTTATGGAGCAGTTTGGTTATTTCGGTATTTTCCTGATGCTCGCTTTTGAAAATATTTTTCCGCCGATTCCTTCCGAAGTGATCCTTCCTTTTGGCGGATTCATGACAACCACAACGAATTTAACCATCCCTGGTGTAATCATTGCTGCTACGCTTGGTTCTTTGCTGGGTGCAGTGATTCTATATTATATCGGTCGTTTGCTGGATGTAAATCGGTTGGAAAAGATCGTTGAACGCTGGGGCGGTCTACTCCGAATCAGCAAAAAAGACATTCACAAGGCTGACGCTTGGTTTGATAAATATGGCTATTGGACCGTATTATTTTGTCGGATGGTTCCACTAGTGCGTAGTTTGATTTCGATTCCGGCAGGGATGTCCGGTATGAAATTTGGCGTATTTATGATCTTCACAACGATTGGTACACTGGGCTGGAATCTACTGCTAGTGCTTATTGGCGCAGCATTGGGTGAAAACTGGGAAGACATTGCCATGTATATGGATATGTACTCCAACGTAGTGTACGTACTTATTGCTGGGGGATTAGCGGTTTTGGGGTATTTGTACTTCCGCAAGCGTAGCCGGAGAATGAACACCGAAGGTTGAGCGAAGAAGGACTTATAGATAAAAGTTATGATTAAAAAGGAGGAGAACAAATGGAGCTATTATCGATTATTAAAGCTATTATTTTGGGGATTGTTGAAGGATTGACCGAGTTTGCTCCGGTATCCTCCACAGGTCATATGATTATTGTTGATGATATGTGGTTAAAATCGACAGAGTTATTTGGGCAATATACGGCCAATACTTTCAAAGTGGTTATACAACTGGGGTCAATCTTAGCAGTTGTTGTTATTTTTAGAAATAGGTTCATTGAACTGTTGGGCTTAAAGCGTTTCAGTCGTAAACAGTTGGACCCTGTAACTGAAGAACAACCACCGCTCGAAAAGGGTGGACATCTTAAACTTACACAGGTGCTTGTAGGTTTAGTTCCGGCAGGTGTGCTGGGCGTTCTGTTTAATGATTATATTGATGAGCATTTATTCTCTACATCCACCGTGTTAATCGGTCTAGTAGTTGGTGCGGTGTTAATGATTATTGCGGATCTATTTGGACCCAAGAAGATCCAAACAGAGAGTGTCGATCAGATTACATATAAGCAGGCACTAGGTGTTGGTCTTGTCCAATGCTTCTCGTTATGGCCAGGATTTTCACGTTCCGGGTCGACGATTTCCGGTGGTGTCCTTCTTGGTATGAGTCATCGTGCTGCTGCTGATTTCACATTTATTATGGCTGTTCCAATCATGGCAGGGGCCAGTCTCCTCTCACTGATGAAGAATTGGCAATATTTCACCATCGATGCCCTGCCGTTCTTCATTGCAGGCTTTATCAGTGCTTTTGTATTTGCGCTGTTATCGATGCGATTCTTCCTGAAATTGATCAACCGGATTAAGCTTTTACCATTTGCTATATACCGGATAATACTTGCCGCTGTAGTATATTTCGTGTTTTTCTAAATCCGTTATAAGGAATCGATATAACAGAAGCCCCCGTCATCTATTGCAGATGACGGGGGCTTTCACGTATGATGACAT
Source organism: Paenibacillus sp. FSL E2-0201 (assembly GCF_037963325.1). Taxonomy (NCBI): domain Bacteria; kingdom Bacillati; phylum Bacillota; class Bacilli; order Caryophanales; family Paenibacillaceae; genus Paenibacillus; species Paenibacillus sp. FSL E2-0201. Next base: position 4,753,457 of record NZ_CP150154.1, on the reverse strand, counting down.
CAGATTAAGACACTCAGTTTATTAATTATAAGGATAAAGTAAAAGTTCACTTTACCCTTATATCTCTCGCATAAACGCTTACCGTCCATAAAAGGACGCCGAAGGCGTTTTAGCTTGATAATATCGGAGACAGGTGCTTGCCGGGAATTAGTAATTCGGTAGGCTTAATAGGGAAATTCGGTTCGAGGCCGATGCGGTCCCGCCACTGTAACGGAAGAGTCCATAGCAATATACGTCACTGGCAATTTACTACTGCTGGGAAGACTGCTAAGGATGCTGACACCGCTAGCCAGGAGACCTGCCTGTTTCAACAGCACTGCTTCACCTACGGAGGATAGGAAGGTGTTAGACGTGAACCATAGGTATATTATGGGCGTCTTTCCCTTTGACTTTTTTAGGGAAGGGCGCTCTTTTTTATAGGGATGTTATGGTTTCAAGCCAAAATAAGAAGATGGAGAAGGGGAGCTGCAAAGTGACGAACAAAGTAAAAGTAAGTAATCTTGGCTATCCAAGAATCGGAAAAAACCGCGAGTGGAAGAAAACGTTGGAAGCCTTCTGGGCAGGTAAAATAAATGAGGAAGAGTTCCGTACTGAAATGGCAGGCATTCAACTTCAGCATTTGAAGACTCAGCAGGAGGCAGGCATTGAGTTAATTCCGGTAAATGATTTTACATTCTACGATCATGTGTTGGATACGGCTGTAATGTTCGGGATCGTACCTCCGCGTTATGCGTATGATGGTGGCGACATTGGGCTTGATCTTTATTTTGCGATGGCTAGAGGGAACGCTGAGGCTACCGCCTGCGAGATGACGAAATGGTTCAACACGAACTATCACTATATCGTTCCAGAGATCGGTGCACAAACGCCGCGCCTGACGGAGAATAAACCACTGGAAGCATACCGTTTCGCCAAGTCCCAAGCGGGAATTGAGGGGAAACCTGTGGTTTTAGGCCTTTATACCTTCCTTAAGCTGTCAAAAGGTTTTGCATCTGCGGATATTGCGAAGATTGCCGCTCGGTTTCTTCCGGTTTACGTTCAGCTATTGCAGGAACTGAAGCAAGAAGGAGTAAGCTGGGTACAAATCGATGAACCAGCGATTGTTACAGGAATAAATGAGTCAGAACTATCATTACTTAACTCGATTTACACAGAAATTGCTGAATCCGTGCCTGGATTAAATATTATTCTGCAGACTTACTTTGAAGCTGCTGAACCATTGGAGGCATTGTTAAAGCTTCCGGTACAAGGTTTAGGTCTTGATTTTGTCCATGATGGCGGAACGAATCTGGCATCGATTGAGCGCCTTGGCTGGCCTGAGGATAAGTGGCTGGGAGCGGGTATTATTGACGGACGCAACATCTGGCGCTCGGATCTGGATGCTAAGCTGCAGCTAATCGAGAAGCTGAGTGTACATGTACCACTTGATCGTCTTATTCTACAGCCTTCTTGCAGTTTGCTGCATGTTCCGGTTACTGTTCAGGGTGAGGTGAAGCTGAAGGCAACCGTCAAGGCTGCATTAGCTTTTGCTGATGAGAAGCTTAAAGAGCTTAGCCTGCTTGCTGCAGCCTTAGAGGGTACTGGAGAAGCTACTGCTGCGCTGACAGTCAGCCGCGAAGCTCTTGCAGCCTTCCGTGCACTTCCCGAGCGCGGCCGTAAGGATGTAGCAGAGCAAGTTCTCGGACTTGCAGATTTACCAGACCAACGCAGTCTGCCTTTTGCAGAGCGCCTCAAGGTGCAGCGGGAGAAATGGCAGCTACCACTTCTGCCAACGACAACGATCGGAAGCTTTCCACAGACCGTAGAAGTACGTCAGGCAAGGTTGAAATGGCGTAAAGGTGTATGGAATCAGGAGCGGTATGACGGGTTCGTTCGTGAGCAGATTGCAGATGCAATCACCTTCCAAGAAAAGCTGGGTCTGGATGTACTCGTGCACGGTGAGTTCGAAAGAACCGATATGGTGGAATTTTTCGGGGAGAAGCTGGACGGGTACTTATTTACCAGTAATGGCTGGGTTCAATCCTACGGATCCCGCTGCGTTAAGCCGCCGGTTATTTATGCGGATATAGCTTTTATTGAGCCAATGACTGTTAAAGAAAGTGTCTATGCTCAGTCTTTAACTTCCCTTCCTGTTAAAGGCATGTTGACAGGTCCGGTTACGATTCTCAATTGGTCTTTCGTACGTGATGATCTTAGTCGGGAAGAAGTAGCCAATCAAATTGCCTTAGCACTCCGCCATGAAGTGAAAGCTTTGGAGGATGCAGGCATAGAGATGATTCAAGTAGATGAACCTGCTATCCGTGAAGGACTTCCTTTGAAAGCTGAAGATCATGAGGCATACTTGAATTGGTCGGTGAAGTCGTTCCGTATCGCTACGAATCATGTGAAGGCTACGACACAAATTCATACCCACATGTGCTATAGCGAATTTAATGACATGATTGACTCCATTTCAGCGATGGATGCGGACGTCATCTCTATTGAGACTTCCCGTAGCCATGGGGAACTGATCATCAGCTTTGAGGAGCAGGAATATGATAAAGGAATCGGTCTTGGTGTGTATGACATCCATAGTCCACGTGTTCCTGCTGTAGAAGAAATGACAGCTAATATTGATCGTGCTTTGCGGGTGCTGGACCCAGAACAGTTCTGGATTAATCCGGATTGCGGTCTTAAGACACGCGGCTGGCAGGAGACAGAGGATGCACTGCGTAACATGGTAAGAGCAGCTGCTATTGCAAGAGAAAAGGCAGGAGTTACCGCCTCCTAATAGCGAAAGAGTAAAACAATAAATTTAAGCCGGGGAACTTCTCCCTGGCTTTTTATTTCAGCCACTTGATAATAATTCTCATTCTTGATAGAATGAGAAAAGAAAAGAAGGAACCGTGGAGGGTCCCTTCAAATCATCACCTTATTTGCTTTCGAAAGTCTTACAATCTGTTTCTTCTGCACGTGTAGGTTCTTGGGAGCTGTGGAAAGCTACAAAGATAGAATCAGCACTGCATTTGTTCTCTTCTGCCCAGTGGGTGCAGGAGTTAACTTCGCAAATTACGTCTTTTGCCATGAGGGTTCACCTCCCCTTGGTGTGATAGACAGCATCATGAAATGAACTGCTCTGTTCAGCAAGGTGGAGCTTGTCCGAACAGAACCATGCCGCGCCCTCATTCATTATGAATAGAGGGTATTTGGTATTTTCTGTTTGATTAGACGTGGTAATTGTATCAAATAAAACGTATGTAAGCAAATGGGTTAATCAATAACGGAAGTACGACAAACTTATACAAATAAATATAAAAAAACACAAAAGACATCTATTGCTTACAAGTCTAAAAATAGAAAATAATCCTAAATATCTATATTATTACAAAAATATTCTGTTAATATTTTCAGTGGAGAACGGCCGATCCTAATCTGAAATATTGGAGGATAAAGATATTGAAAAAGTTCTTATTATTCCCTTTTGCCCTAATGTTCATTTTGTGCTTACCGTTTTATGCAGGTGCAGAAGGTTTACATAATGACGAAGCTCCTCAAAATAGTGAATCAGATATCATAAAAGTCTATAAAGCCTCAGATATGGGATTGTCAGAAATTTCAGTAGAAGAGTACAATGACATTCTTGCGCAAGGACAAGCTGTAGAGGCTGCTAACGAGGGGCTGTTGGCAAGTGTACCTCTGTTCAAAACGGATTCTTCCTTTGCAAGTGCCCCTGCTATTGCACCTAGAGATGCTTACCAAACTACGATCTACTCCTATCAACAAAATGGTTATGTCTCCTATGTTACTAGAAGTGGGTTGACTAGAAGAATCTCTCAGCCTGTATATAACAGTGCTTCTGTAAATTCATTGTTAAACATTAGCTATTCAGTATCTCAAGGCTATATTGCGAATACAAGCTTTGGTGTAACCGCAAAACAAACAGCTGTAAGTGCTGGTATTACAGGTGGTTCATCATGGTCCATTACTTATGGTGGCAGTAACACGACAACTGCATCAGTGAATCCGTACAACTATGCTTGGATGGAATACACACCTATTATGAATAACTCTTTTGGTGTAATCACAGAGAAGAATTATGTTAATGTTCAGGGTTCTTCAGTTCTTGTAAGTACTAATAGTTATGATGTTGATATTTACACGGCGAGATTATTAAGCGGATCGCTACCAGATGGCGTGTATGTCATTAAACAAAGTGCTTCTAACCCAGGTTAATAGCTTTAAACTAAAAGAGTCGCAGAAATGCGGCTTTTGTTCTGTTTAGAGAGCATAACTCAAAAGAAACTGTTTTTCGTTCCATTTTTAAGTGCAACCTTCCAAGTTTTGGAACGTCATAGTATAGAGGGACGGAAGAGATCTGCTTAGAACAAGACATTCCGTAACGATATTATGATCCGTGCAAGCGGTATCTATTACATTTTTGGAGGAATGAGAATGCGCAAATGGGGTCTGCATTACTTATGTTTATTAATTCTTGCGGTGGTCTTGGCGGGATGTGGCTCAGCGGATAGGAATTCAGCGGCAGATAGTTCGGCAAAAGAAAATGGTAGTATGAGTAACAATGCAGCAGCAGAGGTACAAACGCAAAGCTCGATGGCCTCATCTGCGGACCAGAGTACCGCGGCAGCTCCTGAGACAGAAACAGGTGGCGGCGAGAACTTGGCTGTAAAGGGATCCACACCAGACAATACAGTTCAAGCAAGTGCAGGATTTACTGGTAGTGATGTAGTAGCGGGCTTGAACAAGAAGCTGATCTATAAAGCGAATCTTAACATGGAAGTAGAAGACTATGGAAAAGCACAGACTGAAATACGTAATTTAGTAACCATGGCAAATGGATATATTATTGAGTTTAATGAAAATATGTCGCAGTACGAGCAAGGTGGGACGTTTATCCTTAAGGTGCCTGCCTCCGGATTCTCCCCTTTTCTGAATAAATTAGAACAAGTAAAACACGTATCTCTACAGCGCAGCATTCAAGGACAAGATGTCTCTGAAGAGTATGTTGATCTGGAGTCGCGTTTGAAGGCCAAGCAGTTAATGGAAGCACAATATACAGAGTTTATGAAAAAAGCAACGAAATCCACGGATCTGGTCGCCTTCGCGAACGAGCTTGGCTCGATTCAGGAAACCATTGAGCAGATTAAAGGTAGAATGCGATATATTAATCAGAATGTATCCTTCTCTACAGTAGAACTGAGAGTGTATCAGACGGATGAAAGCATTGCTGTCAAAGAGAAGGAAGAGCAAGGACCGTTACTGGAACGTGCTTCAGATGCTCTAAAAGGAAGCTTGAATGCACTATCTGTTATGTTTCAGTGGATTGTCGTTATCCTTGCAGGAGCGTTACCGATACTAATTGGAGTAGCCATTATCCTAGCTGTCGTTCTAGTTTCCCGCAAAAATATTCGCGAGCGTCGGGAGCAGCAGACCGAGAGGATGCGTCAACGAAATAAGGAGCTGAACAGAGAGCAAATCATTCCTGCGGCAAAAGAGATCAAGGAGGCAGCTTCAGAAGATGATCTGAAGGCTAATAAGGACTCAGAGAAAGAGTAGGCGCTATGAAATTAAAAAGCCCTCAATCCAAGTGGTCAAGCCCCCATTTTATAGACACTGAAAAAAGACCCTAGGCAATAAGCTGTTTCCGGTACTCTACCGGAGGCAGCTTATTTAACCTTCGTTGTGGCCGATGTTGGTTATAAAATCGAATGTAATCTTCAATTTTCCTTTGTGCCTCATCCATATTTCGGATATCATAAGGATAGAGTCCTTCCGTTTTGAGATGCGAGAAGAAGCTCTCCATAGAGGCGTTGTCATAACAATTGCCTCGGCGAGACATGCTGATTCGGGCCCCAACCTTTGGCAGCATGTCGTGGTATGCATGAGACGTGTATTGGAATCCCTGATCGCTGTGAACGATCAGTCCAGTCACGTCTTTTTGCTGACTCCACGCCTGCTCAAAGGTCCGGAGAACCAGTTCGTTGTCGTTCCTAGCGCTCATTTGATAAGCGATAATTTCGTTATTGAATAAATCTTTAATCGCAGAAAGATAGAGCCACTTTTCGCCTACACGATATTGCGTAATGTCTGTCACCCATTTTTGGTTGGGAGCATCCGCTTTGAAATCCCGTTTCAAAATATTTTTCGCCACACGGTCTCCTTCAGAAGTAGCATAATTACAACGATGTTTTCGGCGGATCCTCGAACGAATGCCTAAATCCTGCATAATTCTGAGTACCTTCTTATGATTCATCCAAACCCCGTGGTCTTGTAGCAAGAACAATTGAATTTGGCGATAACCGTAGACTCCTTCATACCTTTCATAGACCTTCTGAATGAGCGCCTTTGCTTCCTGATCCCGATCTGTTCCTTTGCGCTTCATGAAAGCGTAGTATCCACTTCTAGAGACCCTAAAGAGTTTACACAGGTTGCTAACGGCATACTCTTTTGCAGCGTTCTCAATGACTCTATATTTGTGCGTTTCACCTCCTGCATCCAGATTTCCAAACACTTTTTTAGCATTTCATTTTCCCGTTTGAGCTTTTGAACATACCTATCTTGATCGATATATTCAATACGACGCCCCCGTTGATCTAGTAGCCCAAATTCCCCTAGCTCTCGGTATTTCTTCATCCATCTCTTTACCCGTCCTTGATCTTGTATCTCAAAATGCTCCGTAATTTTCCGATAAGTCCATCTTTCCTCCACATGTAAACGAATGGCCTCTTTTTTAATCTCATCTGAGTAATTTTTAAACTTCTGTCCTTTAATCGCCATAAAAATGCACCCCCTAGAATTTCATCGGATAAACCAGGGGTTTTTTCCAATGTCTATTCTAAGGGGTGCACTTCAAAGGTATTACATGGATTGAGGGCTTTTCTAATAAAAGGACGATATTTTTTCTTTTGTGCAGAAGATTGAAAATTAGGCAGACTGGAAGAGCACGCGATACTCTCCATAACCTTCTTTCTCTAGATCCTCTTTAGGTACAAATCGCAATGCTGCTGAATTTATACAGTAGCGTAGCCCGTTTTCTCCGGGACCATCGTCGAAGACATGACCTAGGTGAGAGTCTGCTACTTTGCTGCGTACTTCTGTGCGAACCATCAAATGACTGAGGTCTGTCTTTTCCTTCACAGCGTAGTCCCTGATCGGACGGGTAAAACTTGGCCAGCCGCAACCGGAATCGTATTTATCCTGCGAGCTGAATAACGGCTCACCAGATACGATATCTACATAAATGCCATCACCATGGTGATCCCAGAAATCATTTCGAAAAGGTGATTCTGTTGCACTATTCTGAGTGACTTCATATTGAAGTGGTGTTAGACGTTCTTTCAAGCTTTGTTTGTCCTCTTTATGTGTCCAGTGAGTTTCGATAAAATCTTCTCGGCCGGAACCTTTACGGTAACGTTTGTAGTGGCCGGGATTCTTACGATGGTAGCCCTGATGATATTCTTCGGCGGGATAGAAGGTGGTTGCCGGGAGAATCGGAGTTACAATCGGACTAGAGAATCGACCGCTTGCTTGCAGAGCTGCCTTGGAAGCTTCTGCTTGTTGTTTTTGTTCCTCCGAATAGGTAAAGATCGCTGTTCCGTAAGAAGTCCCGCGATCATGGAATTGTCCACCTGCGTCGGTAGGGTCAATTTGCTGCCAGAACAGCTCAAGTAACTTGCTATAAGGGAAAATATCTGGGTTGAACGTAATTTGTACAGCTTCAACATGTCCTGTCGTTTCCGAACAAACCTCTTCATAGGTCGGGTTTACAGTATGACCGCCGGTATAGCCAGAGACGACACTAATGATACCTGGCAATTCTTCGAACGGCGAGACCATGCACCAGAAGCATCCGCCTGCAAAGGTTGCTTTTTCTGTCTTGGTATTTATATGGTTAGTCTGATGTTCACTCATTGATATCCCTCCATTTCACATAATGCAATTAAATAGATCACAATTTAATTATAAAGCAAATACTAACTGCCTGCCAGTTTGCGAGCAAATAGTTCTTCACTAACGATGATTCTTCACTTCTTGAGAGCGGGGACGCAAACTCAGTCCAGCAATAATCAGTACTGCGGCATACACAATGATGGCTGTAATTGCACTTCCGGGATTCTGCAGCAGATGATCTCCGAGAAAGGCGTATAAGGCAATCCCCGGTATTTTTCCTATGCCAGAAGCTGCAATATAGCTCCAAAAAGGCAGACCAGCGGCTCCGGCGTAGATGTTGACCGCTGTTTGGGGAATGATCGGCACGAGACGAGCAAGGACAATTGAAGCGAAAGGCCGTCGTTCTATGCCGGCTGTGAACTTTTCGAGCGCGGGTATGGAGGCTAAGTAAGCTCTTGCCTGGCTTTGAAATAAGTATTTTACAACGCCAAAAAGGATTGCCGCAGCAAGATTTGTAGCCAGCCAGCAGATTATAGCACCCGCTAAACTCCCGTAAGCATAACCGAAGAACCCGATGACAGCTTTGTAAGGTACAACTGGAAACAAAGCCAGTAAAGTTGCAATCCCTATGGAACTGAAAAGATTATGATCCTCTTTCATCCAGCTCAGGATGTCATATCTGTAGATAAACGCAAGGATTGTGGCCGAAACATAAAGAATAATCGAGAACCATTTCTTCATAGATAATATGCCCCTTCTTCCACTCATTCATCTCATCATAAGGGAAAAGAAGTGAATATTGAAGTAAAGATCAATTGTCAGAGAATGAGAAGCAGGTATAATAGCATTTGTAGAGAACAAAGAGAGAATGAACGAGTTATTGAAGTATTGAGAGGGGGAAGATCAATGATTGCATCTGAACGTAAAAGAGTCGCCATAATAGGAATCGGCAATATCGCCCGCAAAGTATATTTGCCATTGCTCTCTCAGCATGAACATGCGGAGGTAGTTGGTGTTCTTAGTCATTCACCGACAACGGTGGAGCAGGCCGTTCAAACTTACCGTTTTCCTAAAGGTACGACGAATCTGGATGAGCTGTTTTCTTGGGATCTGGATGCAGTATTTGTACATAGCCCAACGACTACACATTATGATATAGTAACAAAATGTCTCGAACATGGGATTTCGGTATATGTAGATAAGCCGCTGTCTTATGATTTTGAAGAGTCCAGAAGGATGGCGGAGTTAGCACAAGATAAAGGGCTTTTGCTAGGAGTGGGCTTTAATCGCCGTTTTGCCCCTATGTATGTTACCGCTAAGCAATGGCTTGAGGAAGTCGGTGGGATTAGCCATTGTAGTGCGATAAAACATCGAACGAAGCTACAGACGGGTACCAGCCGCGAAACTGTGCATGATGATTTGATCCATATGCTTGATTTGCTGTTGTGGTTGTGTGGAGATCATTATGAACGGCTTCGTAATCATCTTCAATCTAATGAAGCAGGTCGTCTTCTACAGGCATCTGGAATGCTCAGCTGGAAACATGGCGCAGTAGGGATGTACAGTATGATTCGTGAAGCTGGCGTGGATGTGGAGAAGCTTGAGCTACATGGATATGGCAGATCAGTGGAAGTGGTGGATCTGGACAAGGCTGTTCTTTATAAAAAGGATGCCAAGCCGCAAATTCAAAGCTTTGGAAGCTGGGATACTGTGCTGGATAGAAGAGGTTTTAGTGGAGTGGTGAACGATTTTCTTAGCAATATAAATACACCGGAGCAATGCAGCATTGCTGCTTCAGCGGTACTGCCTAGTCATATGCTGGCGGCACAGCTTGCTGAATGAGGTCTTCGAGAAAGGAGAAGAATATATGGAGGATAACCGTAAATTAGTGGAGGAACAGATCATCGAAAGCTATAAGCGCGAAGAAGAGATGATGATCCTTGTCTTTGCTCAGTGGTGCGTCAATCAAGGCCTCGATCCGCATGCGCTTTATTTGCAGGCCTATCCGCAGCAAGAAGGGAATGAAGCTTTGCGTCATGCGCTTTCCCTCACGGTTTCTGCGGAGGAAGCAGGGGACATTTCTGATGATACAGTCCTGGGTGTGCTTTCGTTATTTGGAAATGACGACTTGGCACAAATCGTAACCGAAGCGATTGCCGGGCGGGGATCTAAAGGACCTGTGGGGGATTGACATTGGGGATATAATAATAGAGTCAGATGAACTTTTTTTGGTAAACGATGTTCATCAAGGTTAAAATGTGTTAATATTATATATACTAACTAATAGTAAGTTTCGCTAGTGAGAGGTGAGAACAATGGAAGAACATCAATTTGCGATGTGTCCCAGATTTGAAACAGCCTTCTCTTTCTTAGGCAAACGTTGGAATGGACTTATTATTCAGACATTGATGAGTGGACCGAAGCGGTTTAAAGATATCTCCGGCCTCATTCCTTCAATGAGCGATAAGATGCTGTCCGAGCGGATGAAGGATTTGGAAGGTGAGGGTATCCTGGTTAGGCATGTATACCCAGAGACACCCGTACGTATTGAGTATGAATTAACAGATAAAGGCCGTGCATTGCAGCCTGTTATGCAGCAAATTCAGTCTTGGGCTGAGAGCTGGGTAGACTAAAATTCACAGTAATGTTGTGGCCCTTTTTCCGAAATGGTGGAAAAAGGGCTTTTCAATTTCTAAATATTAGACAGTGACAGTTTTGTTCCAATCCTTTATGCTTGAAAAAAACTTGCACAGTTTAAAAATAATTGTAATATAATAGAAAAACATTGTATGATCCTTGAATGGAAGCGCTCGCGTATTTGGTTTTTGCTCAAAACTACTCAGCTGGAGTACAGGCATAGCAAAACTATTAGGAGGCGAGGGAGATGAAGACGAAGACGACCCTGTTTTCCCGGGAAATAACGTATGGAAAAAAGGATGTTGCTGAGCTAGAGAATGCTTCTATCAAAGTACAGCTCATCTATGACAAGACGTTGTTCATGCTGCATAGCCATCTTCCTGATTCCTTATGGGATGCGTGGATTGGCGTGCCTTACAGCATTATCTCTTCACTCTACAAAGGGAACAATGATAGCGGAACTATTTTTCAAAAATGGATTCAGAGTCCGACCGGCTGGAAATGTATTGGCTGTGAACGGCACTGTCTGGAGTCGACGGAACCTCTCGAAGAGGAAAATGCGGTGAATCAAGAGCGACAATATAAGTTTCATAACGGCATTCGCCAGAGCATGGTGCTGCAAGCAGTAATTTGGTCCATGTACGAGAACACCGTATTATTCAAGCCCTTTTTAGGCGATGAGCCTTTTTTTGACGATGATGATTTGCATACGATATCCTCTTATTTCGTTCCAACATATCTTAATGAGTTTCACCTTATTGAGCGGTCTAAGCCATGTAAAGAATACAAAGATCAGAATATCCGAGTCTTTCAGGAATGGATTTCCGCGCCTGATCTTGTCCTTAAATGGAATGGGGGCTTGACGGAAGGAAGATGGATGACCGGTGTCTATATGGATCACTCGCGTTTTGCCGGGTTGGGACCTTATTTGAAGGATTCAAAGGGACAGCGGACGTATATGCAGGCTTATGTGCAATAAAGAGAGTTGAACAAGCACCTTTGTAGGTAAAGGTGCTTTTTTTGCGTTTATTTTGCATGTGCATTAATCTCCAATTTCGTTCAAAAATAAGATACAATTTCCGTGCGTACAATCACAAGTCAAAGTTCCTTTCAGGGTTAAGGTGAAGAAGTGGATAAGATTTATTCAAAACCTAATCCCATAACCCAAGGAGGAGCTATAATGGAAACTAAACAACTTAATGATAGTATTTCGGATTCGAAGCAAGCACAATCGGTACAAGCTGGGTTTACCCCAGATGCGCTAGTTAGAGATATTGTATTGCAGTTCCCTAAAGCAGCAGATTATTTCAAGGCAAAACGGATTGATTTCTGTTGCGGTGGAGCTAAACCTCTTGCTGAAGCGGCGGCTGAACGTGGTCTGGATCAAGAGCTAATCATCAGTGATCTTAACAAGCTGTTCGAAGAGTATCCAGTACCCGGAGAGGAAATCGCTTGGAATACTGCACCTTCTGAAGAGTTAATTGACCATATCATAAACAAACATCACCGTTATCTCCGTGAAGAGCTACCCCTCATTAGCCAAAATGTAACTAAGGTGTATCGAGTGCATGGTGGCGATTCTCCTCATCTGGCTGAGTTATATGACTTGTTTAACACACTAAAGGAAGAACTACTTACGCATACGGCTAAAGAAGAAGAAGATGAGTTTCCTAAGCTGTTGACGTACGATGCTAATCCTACTGAAGAAGGCTTGACAGCAATCCGCGAGTCATTGTCTGAGCTGGAGAATGAGCATGATGGTGCGGGCGATATTTTGAGAAAAATACGTAGTGTTACAGATGATTTCACTCCACCGGCGCATGCTTGTACGACCTATCGATTAACATATGCTCGGCTGGAAGAGCTGGAGAGTATGACTTTTGAACATGTACATCTGGAGAATAATATATTGTTCCCTAGATACCAGTGAAGACGAATAGAGCTCTAAAGAGTCCCTTAGGGGGCTTTTTTTATTGGGAAATTATACAATGCAAAGCAATGAGGATACCTCCGTTGAAAAAGGTAGATGAAATGATCCTGAAAAATATGGTTAAGATTAATTGAAGGCAGGTTGGCCAGTTGTGGAAGGATGCTTAAACGCGGAGAACGAAATGTCGCCGAATGAGCAAAAGAAGGGAAGCCTGCAAGTGTGCGGTTTTTGTTCTAGGGATGTAAAAATTATGTATTGCGTAGAAAAATAATCTATATAGAGGAATTCTATGTTTATATAATTTTCGAGAAGAACTCTATTCTAGGGAATCTAGAATTTTTACTTATTTGAGAACAAGGCTTGTTTAAGTTATTCTTAAATAGATAGTATACATAACTTTACAAGCCTGAGACGCTATAGGGTCATTAGGCGGGATAAGGCGGTGCCAGGATGCCCACGCGAAATTTGTGGAAGTTGATGCTAGGCTTAATCATCGTATTCATAATAAATGGATGCTCCACTCAGACTGATGCTAATAGTAATGATAATAATGGTGCAGCAGGATCTGAGGGGCCGATGATATCGATTAAGATTGGTGATCAAGAACTGCTTACCAAACCATCGGACAGGTCACTCAGTGGGAGCTACAGAAATGGAATATCAATAATGGAGTTACTGAAAGGTAGTAATATTGCCACATTTGCTGAGGATAACTCAAGTATTCTTTCGGTAAAGGATTTTTCACTAGAGTCGGGAATGGTTTGGGAGCTTCAGATGGACGGTCAAATCATTGGGAAAGCGGATTGGAATAATGTTGTAGGATATGATTCACAGCTAGTCTTCACAGCGAAATCTAAGGACCATCAAGAACCACTTCAAACTGTAATGCTGACTTTGAACGGCGGAAGTGTAGAAGTAGATTTGCAGCATTCATATATTATGTTATTTAAAGAGGATTTAACTGTAAGAGAATTGCTAAAGAGCTGCGGTATGGTGCAGATGGATGATGGTAGTAGAAGCGTGCTTTCTGTTAATGATTATACCCCGCTAAGTAATGAAGTCTGGAAGCTGAAGGTGAACGGAAAGCTACTGCTCGATAATGGGATGGATATGAAGCTTATGCCTCATGATGTCTTAGAGATTCTATTAACTTTACGCTAAAAATAGTACATCAAAGCCAGATTAACGGTTCTTCAGAATCGTTGGTCTGGCTTTTTATGTTTGAAAATACCTAACAATCATTAGCGAACTAAAGTGTGAAAACATTCACAATTAAAGTGACCGCAATCACAATGACGACTTGAATTTGAACCGTATAATTCCAATATGTAGAAGAGAAATTGAGCATGTACTCATAAGCTTGAGGAGGCACCTAACCATGACAGCGAAGAGAGAAAATTTAGTGTTAGTAGGCAACGGTATGGCGGGCATAGGTACGATAGAGCAGATTTTGAAGCTGGGTGGAGCTTATGACATCACGGTCTTTGGAAGTGAACCTCATCCCAATTACAATCGGATCATGTTGTCTTATGTTCTTGAAGGTAGCAAAACCCTTAATGATATCATCCTAAACGACTGGAATTGGTATGAAGACAATAATATTACCCTGCACACGGGTACTACAGTGACACGAATTGATGAAGAGTCCAAACAAGTTGTTGCAGATAACGGGTTGTCAGTGCCATACGACAAAGTAATTATTGCGACAGGCTCGAATTCTTTTATTTTACCTGTGCCTGGCAGTGATAAAGAGGGCGTGGTTGGGTTTCGAGATATTTCCGACTGTGATGCGATGCTGGCAGCGGCCAAACAATATAGTAAAGCGGCTGTAATCGGCGGGGGATTGCTTGGGCTGGAAGCAGCAAAAGGTCTTGTGAACCTAGGTATGGACGTTACTGTAGTTCATTTAATGGAAGACCTGATGGAGCGCCAGCTTGATCGGAATGCCTCCTCGATGCTGCAAGCTGAGCTAGAGCGTCAAGGTGTGAAATTTGCTATGGGCAAACAAACGGTAGAATTGACCGGGGAACAGAGAGTAAGTGGATTGCGGTTCAGTGATGACAGTACGCTTGCTGCAGATTTTGTGGTAATGGCCGTCGGAATTAAACCGAATGTAACGTTGGCAAAAGAAAGCGGAATCTCCGTAAATCGTGGGATCGTAGTGGATGATTATCTGCAAACCTCCATGCAGAACGTATATTCCATCGGCGAATGTGCCGAGCATCGTGGAGTGTGTTACGGACTGGTGGCCCCGCTATTTGAGCAAGGCATGGTTCTAGCTAAACATTTATGTGGTAGTGAAACGAAGCCTTATGAAGGTTCCATTGTTTCCACGAAGCTTAAAATATCTGGGGTGGATGTATTTTCTGCAGGTGAGTTTTTGGATTCTCCTGAACACACGGTGATCTCAAGCAAAGATGAATGGAAGAGAACCTATAAGAAAATTTTGCTCAAAAATAATGTAATTGTCGGTGCGGTCTTGTTCGGTGATGTGACGGAGTCCGCGAATCTGCAAAAGTTAGTAAAACAAGGCGCGGTAATGACCGATGAAATTTATACAGAGGTCATGGGAACGGGATGCTGCGGTGGGGGAGCTAAGAAGGGTGCTTCCGTAGAGACGATGGCGGACGAAGAAATTGTCTGCGGTTGTAACGGTGTAACTAAAAAAGCGATCGTAGATGCCGTCACCGAACATGGTTTTACTACTGTGGATGAGATTAAAGCTTGCACTGGCGCTACTCGCTCTTGTGGGGGTTGCAAACCCGTAGTAGAACAAATCCTGCAATTTGTCTTGGGTGACAGTTTCCAGCAAGCTGCCAAGCAAGGTATTTGTGGCTGTACAACGCTTAGCCGTGATGAGATTGTTGCTGAAATCACAGCTAAAGGTCTTAAAACAACAAAAGAGGTCATGAATGTACTCGGTTGGAAACAAGAGGAAGGCTGCTCCAAGTGTCGTCCGGCGATTAACTATTATCTAGGGATGATCAACCCTGATACTCATCAAGATGAGAAAGAATCCCGATTTGTAAATGAAAGAATGGGTGCCAATATTCAAAAGGATGGAACCTACACTGTAATACCACGCATGTACGGCGGGGTAACAACACCAGAGGATCTGAAGAAAATCGCCGATGTCTCGCTTAAATATGATGTGAAAGTTGTGAAGGTGACTGGCGGGCAACGCCTGGATCTGATCGGTGTGAAAAAAGAGGATTTACCTAAGGTATGGGAAGAGCTGGATATGCCTTCAGGTTACGGTTATGCCAAATCTCTTCGTACGGTTAAGACTTGTGTGGGCTCGCAGTTCTGCCGTTTTGGCACACAAGATTCGATGGGAATGGGCGCTCTTATGGAGCGTAAGTATGAGCGTCTTGATTTTCCGGCGAAGTTTAAAATGGCTGTTAACGGTTGTCCTCGTAATTGTGCAGAATCCTGCACGAAGGATATCGGTATCGTCGGTAATGATGGCGGTTGGGAAGTATTTATCGGTGGTAACGGCGGTATTAAACCGCGAATAGCGGACGCCTTCTGCAAGGTGAAGACCGATGAAGAGTTAATTGAAGTGTGCTCGGCTGTGATGCAATACTACCGTGAAACCGGAAATTATTTGGAGAGAACCTCCGAGTGGGTTGAGCGTATGGGGCTAGAACAGATTCAAACGGTCATTCTCAACAATGAAGAGAATCGTAAAGAGCTTGCGGCGCGGATTGATTTTGCCTTAACTCAGGTCACAGATCCTTGGAAAAAAATACTGAATGATAACAGCACACGTGCTGCACTTTTTGAAGAAACAAGACTTTAACGGATAGATTACACAAACAGAAGGGAGAAAAACAATGAAAATGGCAACACAGACATATACGATAGGAACTGTACAGGATTTCCTGTTACAGATCGGCCGGGTAGTTGTGGCTGGAAATATGGAGCTGGCTGTATTTCGTACCTCTGACGGAGTGATCTATGCGCTGGAGAATCGGAGCCCTCATCCCAAAGGGGGTCCGCTTGCTGAAGGGATCGTTTCGGGACACTTTCTTTATGATCCACTGTATGATTGGAAAATAGATCTTCGCACGGGTGAAGTACAAGCACCGGATCAAGGTAGTGTTGTGACTTATCCTGTCTCCCTTAGTGGAGACATTGTGACAGTGAGCTTGTAGACACCGAAGGTTGTAGTAAAGGATTAAATAGAAAACGGTGGGGTGGAGTATTATGTTTACACAAAGTGTGGAGAACATTGTCGAGGCGGCAGTCAGCAAGCGAGACCAAATGAATGAAAGTTTACCAAGATATTTTCTAGCAGCCCTCTTGGCCGGGGCATATGTGGGCATTGGGATTATTCTTATTTTCTCGCTGGGGGCGCCTCTAGCGGCTGCCAAATCACCTTTCCAACCTCTCATTATGGGTGCATCCTTCGGTATTGCCTTGACTCTTGTTGTGTTTGCTGGATCAGAGCTGTTTACCGGAAATAATATGTTCTTTACGGTTAGCACACTAGCTGGCAGAACAAGTATTTGGGATACCGTCAAGAACTGGGTGCTTGTGTTTGTAGGGAATGTGGCAGGGGCAGTGATTTTAGCACTATTAATTCGAGGAACTGGACTATTCAGTGCGGCGCCCCCAGAGCATCTGATCTTCGCAGCTGCAGCTAAGAAAATGAGCCTTCCGTTTTCGGAGCTCTTTTTCCGTGGGATTCTCTGTAACTGGTTGGTCTGTCTAGCGCTATGGATGGCTTCACGCGCTAAAAGTGAAACAGCCAAACTGGTTCTGATCTGGTGGTGCTTGTTCGCCTTTATTGCGAGTGGTTATGAACACAGCGTGGCTAATATGACCCTACTGAGCGTTGCTGTGTTGCTCCCGAATCACCCAGACACCGTTACGATTGCCGGATGGATACACAATATGATACCCGTTACACTAGGAAATATAATTGGCGGTGGCGTATTTGTTGGTATGGCCTATTGGATGATCTCTCCCGTGCGAAGTACTCAGACTAAACGTTAAGAGAATATTTATGGTTATAGGGCTGACCCAATTTCGGGTCCAGCTCTTTTTCTAAATATAAGAAAGTATAAGTTTCACGCTATAAATTATCCTTATATTTCTCGCATAAACGCTTACCGTCCATTAGGGACGCCGAAGGCGTTTTTGCTTGTCTTGTGGTATAAAAAAAGACGCCTATGTTAGGCGCCTTGGACCACTCTATTTTATAATGTGCAGAATAATTGGGTCATATAAGTTTCATTGAGGTGAATAGAGGGTATATGATAATGGAATTAAATTCGGCAGATCTCGTTTGGACACATTTCGCAGTGGCAAATTTCCTGCAGCATACCAAGATCCTTGATGACAATCATGCCGTTTTCGTACTCAACCGCATCCTTTTTACGCAAGTCACTCAGCATCCGGTTTACACTCTCACGAGTGGCGCCGATCATGTTGGATAGATCTGTATGCGTAATTTTTTTGTTGATGAGGATGTTCTCACCATCGCTGCTCTTCTCACCATAGGTGTTGCCAAGTCTAATGAGTGTGGAGCACAATGCGCCTGGTTTGCCATACATCATCAAATCACGGAATTTCGTTTGAGTTAGACGGTGATGAATGCCCATCCATTTCATAAAGTCGATGGCAAAATCACAATGTTGGCAAATGAGAATTTCTAAATCCTTTTGCTCGATGACGCCTACTTCACTTTCTTCAATCACTTCTGCAGTAAAGCTGTGCTTGGTGCTGAAGAATGGATCCGCTTGACCTACCATATCGCCGGCTTGGTACATATAAAGAATAAGTTCTTTACCCTCATCCGTTGATTTAGTTAATTTCACACGTCCACGTTTGATATAAAACAATTTATCCGAGTAGTCGCCTTCCCAGAAAAGATGTGAACCCTCTGGAACAACGCGCTCTTTCATAGTAACAAGAAGTCTGTTGAAATTCTGTTCGGAGAAACAGTTTGTATTTCCGTGGGCTTCGATGACATTGTAATGTTCTTTTAGCATAATCGACATCCCCTTTATTCCCTCAGTTTTTCAGTAAATTTTAAATTAATTATACCTCTTTAATCTTCAATTTGGGTAAGAAAAACCATTTAAAAGTGTCGAATTTTCAACATTGTGATTATTTTCACTTCAAAAGTGCTAGATGTAATATGATTTTTAACTAAAAAGGAGTAAGAAGTATATGTTCTTTATATATCAGCAGTGGCAATCCATTATTCTCAAATAATGGGTCTGTCGCTGTTTTTTTGGGGTTCTTATTAGATTCTACATATTATACTGCAAAAATTCATGATATAGAAATCCGTTCGATTTCAACTCCGTATAAACGCACACATCTTCATTAAGGTCAGACATTGGCGCAACGGGTATGGAACGATATCCTGAGAATGGAGCAAAAACCAGGAGAAGGGGAAATCATACATGGCTAAAGTGGCTGACAAATATCTTAAGGTAGATCCTTGGGCAATTATTGAAGAGGGCTTTGATCCAGAACGAAATCGGACCTCGGAATCTATTTTTTCACTAGGA
The DNA here is from genome assembly GCF_037963325.1 of Paenibacillus sp. FSL E2-0201. Lineage (NCBI taxonomy): Bacteria > Bacillati > Bacillota > Bacilli > Caryophanales > Paenibacillaceae > Paenibacillus > Paenibacillus sp. FSL E2-0201. The sequence goes on along the minus strand of NZ_CP150154.1, from coordinate 4,734,476 downwards.
AATGAGTATATGGGTGTGCGGGGGTATGCTGAGGAAGGCTACTCCGGAGATTCCCTGCAAGGTAGTTATTTCAACGGGCTAAATGAACAATTGGACATTGGTAATCATTATAAAGGAATCATTCGCTCGCTGAGATACATGGTGAATGCGGTGGACTGGCTGTATACGCGGATCACTGTGAATGGTGAACAGCTGGATCTGGCAAAAAGTAAAATATCGGATTATGTACGTAAACTTGATCTTCGTAGTGGAACCTACCGGCGGGAGCTGATCTGGCACCTAAATGATGGAAAAAGCTTAAAAGTTGTCTTTACACGCTTAGTCAGCATGACGATGTCTCATCTGGGACTACAACGGGTGGAATTTGAGCCACTTAATTTCTCGGGCAGCGTAGACATTTGTGCGGGTCTTGATTTCAGCATTATTCATGAGGAACGCGGCGAATGTATGTGGAGTAGTCTCCGCAGCGGAGAACAAGGAGCTACCACTGCTATTATGGCGAGAACAGTGAACACAGCTAACAAGCTATTCTCCAGCTTTACTTTACAATCTTCGCAGCCGCTTCAGCTTACCCGAACTGAACATGATAAATTTATAGGGCAAAGCTTTACTTTGGAGCTTGCTCAAGGAGAATCGACTCATTTTACAAAGCTGGTTATCAACTATTCAGATAGTGAATCTGCACATACAGCTGAAGAGCTGTGGAGCAAAGGGCTAGCTCTTGCTGAAAGTGCGAGTCAACTGAAAGATACTCAAATTTTCGCGGATCAGACAGCCTATTGGAATGGTATCTGGGAGACAAGTGATATTCGGATCGAAGGCGATCCTGAGAATCAGCAGGGCATTCGCTTTTGCATTTTCCAACTTTATCAGACTTATCATGGTGATCATCCTGGGTTCAACATCGGCGCTAAAGGGCTGACGGGAGAAGTATATCGTGGGTTGGCTTTCTGGGATACAGAATCGTATTGCTTGCCTTTCTATATGTTCAATAATCCTAAGGCCGCCCGGAGCTTGCTGGACTTTAGATATAAGACGTTACCTCAGGCTATGCAACGTGCTAAAGATGTTGATTGCGAGGGAGCATGTTACCCTATTGCTACTATAGATGGAACAGAGAGCTGTGATCTTTGGCAGCATTCGAATCTTCAGCTTCATGTAGGGACTGCTATTTCCTATGGTATCTGGCATTATGTCAAAAATACTGGCGATAAAGAATTCCTGCACAGTAAAGGCGCTGAGATGCTGGTTCAGATTAGTAGATTCTACGCTACACGCGGTCAATGGGGTCAACAAAGCGGGAAATATGGATATTTTGGCGTAATGGGTCCTGATGAGTTCCAATTGATGGTGAATAATAACTGCTATATTAATCTGATGGCCCAAAAATCATTTGAATACACCCTGGATACCCTGCGAGAGATGAAAGAACAGGCACCAACGGCTTTTGCGACGGTTGTAGAAAAGACAGGGCTTCGTGACGAAGAGCTTACCGATTGGAAAAATAAAGCAGACCATATGAAAATTCCGGTTGACGAAGTAACAGGAGTATTTGAAGAACATGATGGATTCTTCGATATGCCGCATATTGATATTCATTCCATCCCTGTAACGGAGTTTCCGCTCTATTCGAACTGGTCATATGATCGTCTGTACCGTTATGACATGATTAAGCAACCGGATGTCCTTATGTTTATGTTCTTATATAATGGACAATTCTCTAAAGAAGCGAAGCTGGCCAACTATGAATATTACGAGTCTAGATGTATTCATGAATCTTCACTTTCACCTTCGATCCATTCCATACTGGCAAGCGAAATTGGTAAGCCGGAAGAAGCCTATTCGTTCTTTGAATTTGCGACAAGACTGGATTTAGATAATTACAACCGTAATACACGTGAAGGGCTTCACACGACTTCGATTGCAGCCGCTTGGATGAATATTGTATATGGCTTTGGCGGTATGCGTTCAGATGGAGAGCGGTTGTCCTTCCAACCTTCATTACCTGAACGCTGGAACGAGTATAGTTTCCAAGTGATGTACGAAGGGGTATTACTACGTATTTTGGTAAACAAAACTTCAGTAACGCTCACAGCAATTCATGGGGGTAGCACGGATATTATCGTGTACGGCCAGTCCATTACGGTGGATGCTTCCGGGACGACGCTTCCGCTAGGTGAAGGGATGTTGGCCCGATGAGCTGGGCGGTTAGGGATAGTCATTTCGACAAGCAACTGGTGACGACGAACGGGAACAAATATATGATAGGTAATGGCTATATGGGATATCGCGGCACACTGGAGGAATTCGGTAAAACTGAGTTAGTTGCCGTAACTTTAGCCGGTCTATATGACAAAGCGGGAAATAAGTGGAGAGAACCTGTCAATGCTCCGAATGGATTATGGACCAAGGTTGTCTGTAACGGTCAGCCTTTAAGTGTGCTAGAGCTTGAACCGAGCTCTCATATGCAGGAGCTGAATATCCGCAGTGCGATTCATCATCGGAATACTGAGTATGATATATCTGACGGAGGAACGTTGACGTTCACAGCAGATCGTTTTGTAAGCCAGGACAATCTTCATCTGCTCGTTAGTAAATACTCTATCCATAGTACACAAGATTGCCAAATTGTGATTGAGACCGGGATTGACGTAGATGTATGGGATATCAATGGTCCTCACCTCTTTGGTCAAAAGGTACAGTCACAGGACGAGGTACTCGTCTATTCCTCCACGAGTGGAGAATTGAACATTCCGGTAGTTGTAGCGGAGAGAGCCGTATTTAATTTTGGAGATCAGCAACTGGATGAGGGCGCTAGTATTCGCCGGATTTCTTTTGAAGCGCGTGCGGGTGAGACCTATGAATGGTTTAAGTACGTTGCGGTATATACTGGTCTTGATGTTAGTGCACCGGAGTCAGAAGCAGTAAAGTCTGTCCAAGCTGCTGAAACGCTCGGTTATGACGAGTTATTAGAGGCTCATCGCCAGCAATGGGAAGAAAGATGGTCACTTAGCGATGTCATTATCGAAGGCGATGAGGATGCCCAGTTTGCTCTAAGATACAGTATTTATCAGCTGTTAATTATTGCACCTACGGTTTCGGAAAAGGTTTCTATCCCGGCTCGTGGTTTATCGGGTCAGGTCTATAAAGGGGCCGTATTCTGGGATACAGAGATGTTTATGTTGCCGTTCTTCCTGCATACGGATCCAAAGGTTGCTCGCAACCTGATGATGTACCGGATTCATACCTTGGACGGAGCTCGCCGGAAGGCCGCGGAATATGGTTTTTTGGGAGCATTCTATGCTTGGGAAAGTCAGGATACAGGAGACGATGCTTGTACTTTGTTTAATGTGAATGATGTGTTTACCGGTCGACCAATGCGCACTTATTTCCGCGATAAGCAGGTTCATATCAGTGGGGATGTTGTACACGGGATCTGGAAATACATTCAATTTACAGGTGACGAGAGTCTGCTGACTAGCGGAGGGGCGGAAGTGATCTGGGAATGTGCCCGGTTCTTCTACTCTTATGCTTACTATAATTCAGTAAAAGAACGCTTTGAGATTCTAGATGTAACAGGTCCAGACGAATATCATGAGCGTGTGAACAATAATGCTTTTACGAATGCTCTGGTTAAGGAGACACTGGAGATTGCCTTGCGTACAGCAGAATTGCTGCAAGATAAGTATCCGGAAGTATACAGCCAACTGTCTACAGAGTTTAGTGAAGGTCCGTTTCTGACAGAGTTCAAAGCTATGCTGGATAGCTTCTATGTTCCGCAGCCAGACCCAGCCAGCCTTGTCATCGAACAATTCGACCGTTACTTCACCTTAGAGGATATCGAGCTGCCAGAATTGAAATCCCGTGTACTTAACAAAAATGAGTATTTGGGTGGCGGTAATGGATTAGCCACAACTACAACCATACTGAAGCAAGCGGATGTCGTATTGATGTTAAATCTATTCAAACATTCCTTCACCAAGGAAGTGAAACAAGCGAATTGGGAATTCTACGAACCGCGCACCGAGCATGGGTCAAGTCTTAGTCCTTGTATCTACGCGTTGGTAGCTGCCGATATTGGTTCGCCGGATTGGGGATATCCATATTTTATGCGCACGGCTACTGTAGATCTTACGGGAGAATCTAAGCAGTATGTAGGGGATCTCTATATCGGTGGTACCCACCCAGCCGCTAACGGCGGTGCTTGGATGGCTGCAGTACTTGGTTTTGCAGGGTTGGATTACGATGGCGGAACTGTCCATATCAAACCTTCACTGCCTAAACATTGGCAGTCTGTTGAGCTTCCGGTTACGCTTCGGGGAGATACCTTTAAACTGCGGATCAGCAAGGATGAAGTTACAGTTACCACAGCAGCCGACTACAGCGGGACTCTGGTGTTCTCGGTACAAGGGCGAGAAGGAAAGTCCTGTGGTGCAGGTGAGAGCTTGCGGCTAACGTTGGCCGAAACAACAGTATAGACATTAACTAACAACGGAGAGGAAGTAAATCCATGTTGCAAAATATGAAAGGCGCCATCTTTGATCTGGATGGCGTAATCGTAGACACAGCTAAATATCATTATTTAGCTTGGGCGAGTCTTGCTGACGAGCTAGGCTTTACATTTACAGAAGAGGATAACGAACGTCTTAAGGGCGTGAGCCGGATGAGATCGCTCGATATTCTTCTGGAGGTTGGGAGCCTACAATTTGAAGAAGCGGAGAAGCTTGCGATGGCGGAGAAGAAGAACCGCCTATATGTAGAGTACATCTCTAAGCTTGAGGAGTCGGAACTGCTACCTGGGGTCAAAGAATACTTAACTGGACTGAGAACGCGCGGGATTGGAATTGCGTTAGGTTCAGCTAGTAAGAATGCAGAGTTTATTTTGAATAAGCTGAATATTACGGATCTGTTCGATGCCGTAGTTGACGGTAACAAAGTGTCACTTGCCAAGCCGGACCCGGAGGTGTTCTTGATCGCTGGTCAGGAGCTAGGCTTTCAGCCGGATGAATGTGTCGTGTTTGAGGATGCGGAAGCAGGCGTTCAAGCTGGTAAGGCAGCAGGGATGAAGGTAGTGGGCATAGGTAAGCCGGAAGTGTTGAAGGAAGCTGATATGGTTGTAAAAGGATTGTATGAGTTGTTGACAGACTAAGGATAATTGAACAGGGGACCGACTCCCAAGTAGTTGACGCTACTGTGGGGTCGGTCTTTTTTTTCTTCTTTATTCTGAATTCCTGCGCTCACACTCTGAATTCAGTTGACAAGATCAGCTGCTCGAAAAAACTAACGTGCATCCGATGGCTCAACGTGATGATGCAGCTTGGAAAGCTATTATACTCAAAAGACTCAAGAAGCTCAGAATTTCGGTAGAAGCTCAGGGGAGTATCGGGTCCCAAAGCCCCACGCAGTGGTCCCTGCGCGCCCTCACTTTTTCTGTTTTCGGTTTTTAAGAATCTCGGTGATGAAGTTGCGGAGTGGAGGTTTGGAGCTGGAGAAACGAAGTGGTCGCCTTTATCCTCGGATTTCTACCGCAAAGCGGTATAAAATCAGGGAATCTGAGGATAACAGCGATCGTAAGCCCAAACGCTCCACGCAGTGACGTCTATATCACCATGCTCTTATAATCCGCATAACAGAAAAAAACTACATACAAATGACCATAAAAAACTTTAAAATGAACATATGTAAGCGTTTATCCCTTTGATATAGTTATTTAACCCGGAGGTGTGACTATAGTGTTGTCTAGGCTGATTAGATTGATTCGAAAGCTGAACGTCAAGCAGCAGCTCATCTTGCTATTTCTGATTATGATTTCTCCGATCCTCTTTTTGAACATATATGGGAATATGAAGGCGGAGCAAATACTGAAGCGCCATGTTACGAATGCTTATGTGGAATTGAACAAGCAGAACTTTACGATTATTAATCGGGATATCGACACAGTAAATAAAATCACTACCACCGTGATACAGAATCCTCTGATTCAGCAAATTAATATGACTGGCTCGGATACCATACTGGAGAGAGTCAAACGGTATGAGACGATAGAGAAGTTGTTGGTCAGTTACTCCCAGGGTGCTGAACGGGGAGATGGTATTTATTACTCCCTTTATATATACGATCCGAATGATTATTACTTTTTCGCCCCCAATTTCCCACAGGTTAAGAAGGCGGGCGTTTATTTCTTTTCCAAAGCCGAAGAGCCATACTGGTTTGAAGAGGTTGTACAGAAAAAGGGACGCGGCTCGCTGAAGTTCACGGAGAGGCTAAGCGCGCAAGCAGAGAATTTAAAAACACTAACTTACATGAGAGCTGTAAACAACATTTCCAGAAAAGCGGAGACGATTGGCGTTTTGGTCATCACCAAAATGGACTCTAAAATTGGAGAATCTCTCAAATCAATCTCTTTGCCTGACGGCGAAATTTACTTAACAGACTTGAATAACCGTGTTCTTGCTTCCACTACGAATAATACTGGAGAAGTAATTGCGTTGCCGGAGACGGTGGTTGCTGAGGATTTGGAAGGTACAGTAGATGTGATTACCTCCGATTTTATCTATGTGGTTAACAATAACCATGCGCTTGGTCAAAAACTGGTCTACAAAGTTCCAGTGAAGGCGCTATTGCAGCAACAGAACGAAATGAAAAGTGTTATTCAATATATCACCGTGGCTTATGCAGTATTTGGACTGATTATGATAACGTACTTCTGGCGTTCATTAATGACTCCTTTGCAAAAGCTGGCTTTTTTCGTGCGAAAATACGAGCCAGGTAATCGTGTTCCAGAAACGCCGCGGAGGGGGAGTAATGATGAGGTCAGTGTGCTGATTGCTTCTACCTATGACATGGCCCGCAGGCTTAACGGATTAATCACATACAAATACCAGATGGAGCTTAAACAGAAGGAATCACAGCTTCAACTGCTTTATCAACAGATCAACCCCCATTTACTTTATAACACCCTAGAGAGCATTTATTGGAAAAGCTCATTAGAAGGGAATGTCGAATCCGCCGAGATGATCAAGGAATTGTCTAAACTTATGAAGATCAGTCTTAGTCGTGGAAGGGAGCTGATTACCCTTGAAGAAGAGCTGGAGCATGCAACGGCTTATATCAAGCTGCAGCAGCACCGCTATGATTACGTATTTCGAGTTGTGATGGATATTCACCCAAATACGAAAAGCAACCTAATTCCTAAAATTACGCTGCAGCCATTAATAGAAAATGCTATTATTCATGGGGTCAAAAATATGGGCGAGGATGGTGAGATCACCATCACTGCAGTTTGTGAGGACGAAACCGTTAGGATCTCTATTGAAGATAACGGATATAAGTCTGTTGATTATGAAGCCATTGAAGCTGTATTGAATGATGACAGTCCAAATCCTACCAGCGGTTATGGTATCCGTAATATTAACCAGCGTATTCATTTACATTTTGGCTCTGATTATGGCATCAGCTATACCCCTCGTACAGAAGGCGGAACGCTAGTAACAGTCAAGCTTCCGAAATCGGAGAATCAGGACTAAGGAAGGGGAGCATACAGATATGTTCAATATATTGGTAGTAGATGACGAACCATTGATTTGCAAAGGACTGAGCAATTTATTAGCTTCATCCGGGCTGGATATTTCTAATATTTATACAGCTAATAGCGGCTTTGAGGCGTTGGACTGTATCCGCATGGAGGAAATTGATCTGCTCGTTACGGATATTCAGATGGGTGCGATGAGTGGAATTGATCTGATGCAGCATGCAAAACTTGCCAAACCATGGGTTCAGACTATCGTGATTTCTGCACACGAGACGTTTCAATATGCTCAAATGGCCGTTAGGCTCGGTGCTAAGGATTATTTAATTAAGCCTTTGAATAGTGAGCAGTTTTTGGATTCGGTCAGAAATGTGCTCCTTAAGATGGGTAAGCCCTCACCAGAACTAGACGTTTTCATGTCAGGGATTAACGAGAGCTTTCGACTGGAAGAGCCGCTTCCAGAATTCAGCAAGCTTTTGAATGAATTGCTCATCGACCCTGGAGTTGTACTTGCTGAGGCAGATAACCTGCTGAAGCTGGATAACCTGAAGCTGCAAGGGCCGTATTTTTCCGTCTTAAAACTTAAGGTACCACTGTCTGGAATGAACCAAGAGAAGCAGTACACTTTGCGGGACAGACGGCTTCTTTGTTATGCTGCGCTGAACATTGCCAAAGAACTAATGGATCAGGAATGGAACTCGATAGCTTTTTATGCACCGGATGGTGAGATTACGATCATTATTCAATGGGATGAAAAAAGCTATGAGGATTCATCTGCCAGCCAAATCAATAGGCTAGATATTCTTGGACGCAGTCTTCATTTTAATATCCATAAATACTTACATCTGAACGTGGTCATTGGCATCAGCCAGATTCTAAAGGGGCTTTCGTTTATGGCTGTATTGAACCGTCAGGCTTCCAATGCAATTCTCTGGAACAATGAGCACAGTGACCATTATGTGTTCTATTATGGGGATTTCAACTGGAACAGTTACACGAGTGATCCATCTGTAGAAGAGCTTCATACCCATAGCAATCTGATCGTACAAAAAGCTAAAGAATATATTGACGAGAACTATGCGCAAAAAGGACTGACGATTCACGATGTGGCTAAGAAGAATCATGTTAGTCCCAATTATTTGAGTTACCTATTTAAGAAAAATACAGGTTATAACCTGTGGGAATATGTAATCAAGCTCCGGATGGAAGAAAGTCGGGAAATGATTTTGAATACCGATCTTCGCAGATACGAAATTGCGGAACGTGTAGGTTATGAATCACCCGAGCATTTTAGTAAAATTTTCAAAAAATATTATGGGATTAGCCCCAGCGAATTGAAGAAGTAAAAACACCCATGACTTCGGTAGATATAGACATGTTCAGTACAACCCTCATTTCCTACAATTTAAGGTAGGAAGCATTTTGCGAAAAATGCTGAAAGAACAATGGAATGAGGGAGCCTGATGAATCAAACCGCAGTAGTAACCGAAAACCCGGCGACGCTGAAGGGGACACCGTACAAGCAAAACCGCTGGAAGAAAAACTTTTGGGGATATATGTTCCTCGTACCTGCCGTAATTATTTTTATTATGTTTTTGTGGGTTCCAATTCTCAAAGGCTTACTGTACAGCTTTTACCATGTGGATTTTGTTAAAGGGAATAGCTTTGTAGGCTTTGAGAACTACAGTAGAGCACTTAGTGATCCAGATGTCTTGACTGCATTAAAAAACACTGGGTATTACATGTTTTTATGTCTTATTATTGGGTTTTGGGTTCCGATTGCTTTTGCTATCATGATCTCGGAGCTGAGAAAGTTTGGGGGTTTTGTACGTGTAGCGGCTTATCTGCCTTTCGTTATGCCTGGTGTCGTCCTGTATGGACTGTGGAGATGGCTATATGATCCGGTGGGTCCAATTAATGCGTTACTAGGTACAATGGGTGTGGACCAAGTTGCCTTCTTAACAGATACAAGATGGTCCATGATTTCACTTGTGTTTATGGAGACATGGCAGCAGTTCGGATCAGGGATGTTAATATACTTGGCTGCTGTACTCAGCATTCCGCGAGATTGGTATGAAGCCGCTGAGATTGATGGGGCAGGTATATGGGCACGAATAAAGTACATCACTTTGCCTTCACTGCGTAATTTAATCTTTTTGATGTTGATTCTACAAATTATTGGTACTTCACAAGGGTATCAGTCACAAATGGCGTTGCTTGATGGTGGGCCGAATAACACTACACTTACCTACGCATTGTTGATTGTAAAATATGCATTTACAAGACTCGATTATGGAACAGCTACTGCGCTTGGCATGTTAATGTTCATTGTCCTGGGTGGTTTGGGCATTTTACAGTTCAAGCTTAACAAGGAGGACTACTAAGATGAAGAGCGCAGATAGAGGGATTCTTTCAGAACACGATTTGAAAAAAACAAGTAATAAGATTGTTTACGGTTTGATGTGTGTAGTCATTTTGGTTATGGTTTTTAGCATGCTGTACCCGATTTGTATGACGTTATTCAACGGATTGAAGTCGAATCAAGAGGTGAATTCATTCCCACCGCATTTTTTTCCTCAGGAATGGCACTTCAGCAACCTTAAGGATGCAATGAATTACATTGATCTGCCGATGTTTCTTAGAAACACCATTTATATTTTTTTAGGGAATATGGTTGTGACTTTAGTCGTATTGGGAATGTCCGCTTTTAGTATTTCCCGTATGAATGTTCCATACAAAAGAGCGATTTACTTCTTCTTCCTGATGACATTGTTTATTCCGGCTACCAGCTACATGATCCCGAACTTTGTCAATTTGAAGGAGCTGGGATTGCTGAATCAGTACGCGGCTTTCTGGTTGCCAGCAGGTGCGAACACCTTCTACTTTCTTTTGTTAAAGAACTTTTTTGACGGGATTCATCCAGAAATCTTTGAAGCAGCACGAATTGATGGAGCCTCTGAGCCGAGAAGCTTTTTCTCCATTGCTGTACCACTTTCAATTCCGATTTTTGCAACATTAGCGATCTTTATCTTTTCTACCGCATGGAATGACTGGTTCTGGCCATCTCTAGTTATGCACAGTGAAGAGAAATATACGCTTGCGACAGCCATTTATAAATACGTTATTAATGTGAAGGCACTCAATACTAATATCAAATTTGCAATCCTGTTTTTAGTATCGTTGCCACCAATCATTGTCTTCTTGATTTTCCAAAAATTCATTATGCGTGGGGTTGCTTTGTCAGCAGTGAAAGGATAAGCAATTATCGACGAATTTAACCACGGATCGTAAACATGCACATGAAGTGAATATAAATGCACCTCGTTTGCAAACGGTTTCTATTTTAAGATTTATCTGTAAGATAATTATGAATTGAAAAGGGGAGTTTCAATGCGTAAGTACTCTAGCGTTCTACTAAGCGTACTTGTAGCCGGTTCGTTGCTATCTGCTTGCAGTGGCAATAATAACGGAAACACAGCGGGAAACAAAGGCGGGGAAGCAACTACTGCGCCAACAAATGCGGTAACGGATAATACAGCAACCGCTACGGAGGCGCCAGTGGATGACATTACTCAAAGAAAAGTGACGATCAAGATTCACTATCCAACACCTGACTTGACTGAAGTGAGAGCACAAGAAGATGACAAGATTAAACGTTTCCAGGCTGAATATCCAAATGTTGAAATTGTTAAAGACGACTGGCAGTACAATGTAAGTGAAATCGGAATCAAAATGGCTGCGAATGAAGCACCAACCTTCTTTAACACCTACGCTACAGAAGCTAAGTTCCTGGTGGAAAAGGGCTGGGTTGCTGACATTACGGATCTTTGGAACAAATACGAATTTAAGGATCAAATTAACCCAGTACTGCAAAATCAGTTCATCATTGATGGTAAAGTTTTCGGAGTAACTCAAAAAGGTTATGTAACAACGACTATGATCAACAAAAAAATGCTGGATGAAAAAGGCGTTGCGGTCCCACCAATGGATTGGACTTGGGATGATATGCTGAATACGGCTAAAGGCGTAGCTGATGTCAAAAAAGGTATTTCCGGTATTGCTCCAATGGGTAAAGGTAACGAAGCAGGCTGGAACTGGACCAACTTCCTGTTCGAAGCTGGCGGTGAAATTCAAAAGGTTGAAGGCGGCAAGGTTGTCGCTACCTTTAATTCCGATGCTGGTGTTAAAGCACTGGATTTCTACAAGAAACTTAGATGGGAAGCTAACGCGATTCCTCAGGACTGGGCACTTGGCTGGGGCGATGCTGTAGGCGCATTCCAACAAAGTCGTACAGCTATGGTAATGGCTGGGTCCGATGGCGTAATCGAGCAAGCACTGAATCAAGGTGGACTGAAACCTGAGGATGTGCTCACATATCCAATGCCTGCTATGGAAAAAGGCGGCAAGCATACGGGGGTACTTGGTGGTGATTACCTCGTAATTAATCCGAATGCAACACCAGATGAGCAAGAAATGGCATTCCGTTATATCACATTTGATTACTTCTCTGATAAAGGTTTGGAAGCACTGGATGCAGTCCTTCAACAACGTACAGCTGATGGTAAATACTTTATCCCGCCACTCTTAGATTACTACTCAGCAGATTCTGAGTTTGGTAAGAAGACCAAAGCGGTTTATGACAAGTACACCAATGTATACCAATATAGCCCTGACATTATGGGACTCTTAGATGGTAAACCTGAAGCTCAATACAATACACAGGACTACTACGCAACAATGTCCAATGTCATTCAAGAGCTGTTCTCCAAAAAAGGAACGGATTCTAAGAGCCAGCTAGAAGCAGCAGCTAAAACAGTGCAAGAGAAATTCTTTGATACGATTAAAGCAGAATAGGTAAATTAATAAAATCGGTCCCTTTGGGGCCGGTTTTTTTGTTGTTATAATTTATAAATTTATAAATCTACAGAGCTAATGATGATCAACTGGAAACTATTACGGCATAGGAAAATCGTAAATTTCTGTGATGAAGGGAATGCCTTAACGGAGTGCTGTATTAAAGTGGATGGAAGGAAATGGGCTCAATACTTTGCTTATTAAAGTATAATTCTAAGATTTGAAGGGATTTTTAACATAAAATATGGAAAAATATCTATAATATGATCGAATGAAAGCGCTTTGAAAACAAATCAAAAAAACTTTATACTTTGTGAAAGATTTCACTATACAAGGTGGAAATCATGTGATAAGATAAATGTGTAGAGAAAAACAACTAAAAATTGACAGGAGGACGAGGGAGATGGCAGTTAAGAACGAAGTCGCCGCCCAAGTTAAACAAGTTACCGCTGAAGAGTATATTCAGAATTTAGTGGATAAAGCAAAAAAAGCGCATGAGGCGTTCATGGCGCTAGACCAAGAGCAAGTTGACACTATCGTTCATGCAATGGCGTTGGCTGGACTCGACAAACATATGTACCTCGCAAAATTGGCCGTAGAAGAAACTGGACGCGGCGTATACGAAGACAAAATTACGAAGAACATCTTCTCAACTGAATATATCTGGCACGGAATTAAATACGATAAAACAGTAGGCGTTATTGAAGACAACGCTTATGATAGCTTCCAAAAAATTGCTGAACCCGTCGGAATTGTTATGGGTATCACACCGGTAACCAACCCTACATCCACCACGATGTTTAAAGCGTTGATTTCGATTAAGACACGGAACCCTATTATATTCGGTTTCCACCCATCTGCGCAAGAGTGTAGTGCAGCTGCTGCAAAAATTCTTCATGATGCTGCCGTGAAAGCTGGCGCTCCTGAGAACTGTATCCAATGGATTGAAATGCCAACAATGGACAAGACAAACGCATTGATGAACAACCCAGACGTTGCTCTTATCTTGGCAACTGGTGGTTCTGCAATGGTAAAAGCAGCTTACAGCTGTGGTAAACCAGCACTTGGCGTAGGCCCTGGTAACGTACCTGCTTTCATTGAAAAGAGCGCGGATATTGATCAAGCCGTAACGGACATCATTCTTTCTAAAACATTTGATAATGGTATGATCTGTGCCTCCGAGCAAGCTGTTATTATCGAAGAACCAATCTTCGATCAAGTGAAGAAAAAAATGATCGCAAATGGCTGCTACTTTGTTAATAAAGAAGAAGCTGCCAAACTGACTAGTGGAGCAATGAACGTAGATAAATGTGCGGTTAACCCAGCAATCGTAGGTCAATCCGCAGTGAAAATTGCTGAAATGTGTGGCATTCAAGTCCCTGCCGGCACAAAGATTCTGGTAGCAGAACTTGAAGGTGTAGGTACTAAATATCCACTATCCGCTGAAAAATTAAGCCCAGTTCTTGCTTGCTACAAGGTTAAAAATGCAGATCAAGGGATCGAACGTGCAGCTCAAATTGTTGAATTTGGCGGCATGGGCCACAGCTCGGCTATCCACTCCAACAATGAAGAAGTAATCATGAAGTTCTCTAACCGTCTGCAAACAGGACGTATTCTAGTTAACTCGCCTTCCACACATGGTGCGATCGGCGATATTTATAACACTAATATCCCTTCGTTGACTCTGGGCTGCGGATCTTATGGTCGTAACTCCGTGTCGCAAAACGTTACAGCAATCAATTTGATCAACGTGAAAAGGGTGAATCGTCGTACCGTGAATATGCAATGGTTTAAAGTACCTGACAAGATCTATTTTGAAAAAGGCGCTACTCAGTACCTGACCAAAATGCCTGATATCACACGTGTCGCAATTATCACTGACCCAATGATGGTTAAGCTTGGATATGTTGAAAGAGTTGAACATTACCTGCGTCAACGCCAAACTCCTGTAGCTATCGAAGTGTTCTCGGAAGTTGAACCAGATCCATCGACAACTACAGTTGAAAAAGGTACTGCAATGATGAACAGATTCCAACCGGACTGCATCATCGCACTTGGCGGCGGTTCCCCAATGGATGCTGCAAAAGGAATGTGGTTATTCTATGAACATCCAGACGCAGACTTTAACGGTCTAAAACAAAAATTCATGGACATCCGTAAACGGGTATACAAATTCCCTAAACTTGGTAACAAAGCTAAGTTTGTAGCGATTCCAACTACTTCGGGTACGGGTTCGGAAGTAACATCTTTCGCAGTTATTACCGATAAAACAACTGAACAACACACTAAATATCCATTGGCTGACTATGAGTTAACACCAGACGTAGCTATCATTGATCCAGAGTTCGTATACAGCTTGCCAAAAACTGCAGTTGCAGATACAGGTATGGACGTATTGACACATGCTATCGAAGCTTATGTATCTGTTATGGCGAGTGACTACACTGATGGTCTAGCTATTAAAGCCATCCAACTGGTATTCCAATACCTTGAAAAATCGGCACTGGAAGGCGACAGAGTAGCTCGTGAGAAAATGCATAATGCATCAACACTTGCGGGTATGGCCTTTGCCAATGCATTCTTGGGAATTAACCACAGCTTGGCGCATAAATGGGGCGGACAGTACCACACCGCTCATGGTCGTACTAACGCGATCCTTATGCCACACGTTATCCGTTACAATGCTAAAAAACCTACGAAGTTCGCTTCGTTCCCTAAATATTCGCACTTCGTAGCTGATGAGCGTTACGCTGAAATTGCCCGTATTTTGGGATTGCCAGCTCGCACAACTGAAGAAGGTGTAACTAGCCTGATCAATGCTATTCGCGATATGAATAAAAAATTGGGTATCGAGGAATCGTTCCAACAACTGGGCTTTGATCCTAAGGACTTCGAATCCCGTGTAGATTACTTGGCTGACCGTGCGTTTGAAGATCAATGTACAACTGCCAATCCTAAGCTGCCGTTGGTATCTGAACTTGCTGATGTATACCGTAATGCATTCTACGGAAGATTTGATAATTAATAATTGGTTAAATAGAGAATAGGATAGTTGTGGACTTAGATAAAGGTGACAAATATCACTCGAAAGGTGATATTTGTCACAGTGTTTTTATAGAAAATAAACTAGAATGTTTATATAAACAACGGTCCCACATATGAAATGTTGATTGTGAAATTTGGAACAACCACATCTTTGGGGATCACGAGACACGGGATCAACCTTCAAGCCCGCGATCTCTACAAATATAATAAATATAGATGGAGGGATTTAGCATGTCGGTGATTGAAAAAGAAGTAAATGAAGTGAAATCCGGTTGGAGAAATTTCACAAAAGGTAAATGGTCCAAGAAAGTTGACGTTAACAATTTTATCGCAAGTAACATTAAGCCTTATGAAGGAAACGAAGATTTCCTCGTAGGACCTACTAGTAACACAACTGAACTATGGAAAATTATTTCCCAACTGAGCAAAGAAGAAAGAGAAAGAGGCGGCGTATGGGATGTTTCCCTGGATACTGTCTCCACAATCACTTCACATGCTCCTGGATACATTGATAAGGACAAGGAACAAATTGTAGGCGTTCAGACTGACGCTCCTTTCAAACGTTCCATCCAGCCATTCGGCGGGATCAAGATGATGGTCGATGCTACGAAAGCTTATGGCTTCGAGCTTCCACAAAACATCGTTGATATGTTTACGAACATTCGCAAAACGCATAACCAAGGCGTATTTGATGCATATACACCAGACATGAGAGCAGTGCGTAAATCCGGCGTTATCACAGGTCTTCCTGATGCTTACGGCCGCGGACGCATCATCGGTGACTACCGCCGTATCGCTCTATACGGTATTGATTTCCTGATTAAAGACAAAAAACAACAACAAGCTGAACTTGAAGTTGATTCCATGACTGAAGAGGTAATTCGTCTTCGTGAAGAGCTGTCCGAGCAAATTCGTGCACTGGGCGAATTGAAAGAAATGGCAGCCGCTCACGGTATGGATATTTCCAAACCAGCGACCAATTTCAAGGAAGCTACTCAATGGGTATACTTCGGATATCTGGCAGCAGTTAAAGAGCAAAATGGTGCGGCGATGTCCCTGGGACGTGTATCTTCCTTCCTAGACATCTATGCAGAACGCGATATTGCTGAAGGTACTTTGACTGAAGAGCAAGTTCAAGAAATCGTCGATCATTTCGTAATGAAACTGCGTATCGTGAAATTCTTGCGTACACCTGACTATAACGATCTGTTCTCCGGCGACCCTACATGGGTAACTGAATCCATCGGTGGTATGGCTGAAGACGGAACAACTCGTGTTACGAAGAACAGCTTCCGTTTCCTGAACACCCTGTACAACTTGGGTCCAGCACCGGAACCAAACTTGACAGTTCTTTGGTCCGAAAGATTGCCTGAAGCCTTCAAAAAATATTGTGCTAAGGTTTCCATCGAAACTAGTGCAATTCAGTATGAAAATGACGATCTAATGCGTCCATACTGGGGTGAAGATTATGCGATTGCTTGCTGCGTATCTCCAATGCGCATCGGTAAACAAATGCAGTTCTTCGGTGCTCGTGCCAACCTAGCAAAAGCTTTGCTGTACGCTATTAATGGTGGTAAAGACGAGAAATCCGGAGCACAAGTTGGACCGGAATTCCCAGCGATCACTTCTGAATATCTGGATTATGACGAAGTAATGAAACGCTTCAAACCGATGATGGAGTGGTTGGCTAAGACTTATGTTAACACTTTGAACATCATTCACTATATGCATGACAAGTATTCTTACGAACGTATTGAAATGGCACTGCATGACCGCGACATTCTGCGTACGATGGCTTGTGGTATCGCTGGTCTATCCGTTGCAGCTGACTCACTGAGCGCTATTAAATACGCGAAGGTTAAACCAATTCGTAACGAACAAGGTATTGCAATTGACTTTGAAACTGAAGGTGAATTCCCTTGCTACGGTAACAATGATGATGCTGTAGACAGCATCGCAGTAGAATTGGTTGAAGCTTTCATGTCTATGATCCGTAAGCACAAAACATATCGTGATGCTGTACCGACTCAATCGGTACTGACCATTACTTCAAATGTAGTGTACGGTAAGAAGACAGGTACTACACCTGACGGACGTAAGAAAGGTGAACCTTTCGCACCAGGTGCTAACCCAATGCACGGACGCGACAAGAAAGGTGCTCTGGCTTCCCTTAATTCTGTAGCCAAACTGCCTTACTCCGATGCACAAGATGGTATCTCTAACACATTCTCTATCGTACCTAAAGCACTGGGTAAAGACGAAGAATCCCGTAAGTCTAACCTGGTACACATGATGGATGGATACTTCCATAACAGCGCTCAACATTTGAATGTTAACGTGTTTAACCGTGAACAGCTGATGGACGCTATGGAACACCCAGAGAACTATCCACAATTGACTATCCGCGTATCCGGATATGCAGTTAACTTCATCAAGCTGACTCGTGAACAACAATTGGATGTAATCAACCGTACGTTCCATGGTTCGATGTAATTCGTTCCTATTCATAAAGATCTTTGAATGAAGTACTACATTGAAATAATTGCAAGGAAGATGCCGCCCTTGTCTCAAGGGCGGTAATATCTTGTTTGAGAATTGTTAAAATTTTAAATATCACAGCCGCGATTAAGGGAAATGACAGTCTCAAAGACAGGGAGCTTCTTCGTGAAAGAGGGACTGTTAGTCTGTCGTGGCGAAAGGATGATATCCTATGATTAAAGGTCGCATACACTCTTTGGAAACCTTTGGAACCGTTGACGGACCTGGTATTCGATTTGTCTTATTTATGCAAGGATGCTTGCTGAAATGTCAGTATTGTCATAACCCTGATACTTGGGCTTTAGATGAAGGTAAAGAAATGACTTTAGAAGAAGTGCTTGCGGAGATCGAGCCATATATAAACTACTATCGTTCATCCGGTGGTGGATTGACAGTATCCGGTGGAGAACCAACTTTGCAGGCGCAATTTGTAAAGCAGTTATTTACAGAAGTTAAAAAGCGTTGGAATCTGCATACTACATTAGATAGTAATGGTTACAACGAAGGTGACAAGATTAATGACTTATTGGATGTTACCGACTTGGTTATGCTAGATCTCAAACATATAGATGAGGAAGCGCATATCAAGTTGACTGGTAAATCTAATGATCGTACTTTGAAGCTTGCACGCTGGCTATCAGATCATAATCGTAAGATGTGGATTAGACATGTATATGTTCCAGGCATTCATGATCGTGAAGAGGATCTTATTAACTTGGGCCGTTACATTGGAACCTTAAATGGTGTTGAGAAATTTGAGATCTTACCTTATCATCAAATGGGTATTTATAAATGGGAAATGCTCGGCAAGGCTTATGAGTTAGATGGCGTGCCATCCCCTTCCGATGAAGAAGTTCAGCGGGCATACCGCTTGGTCGAAGAAGGTCGTAAACAGACAGCACTGGTATAATTGATATCTACCTTAAGTGAGAGCCGTTCCTTCAGTGATTTACTACTGAAGGAACGGCTTTTTTTGTTAAAAGGGGAACGTCTGGTATCTTGAAAAGGGGTAATTTTGTATTTACCTTGTAAAAACATGATATAGTTACAGCTGTTGATTAAGGAGTTTGTAAATACATAATGACAGATAATATATCATTATTTAAAGATTTTATAATTATTACCCGAGGTAATGTGTGGTTAAATCACATATAATAACGTTTAATCGTAATTTTTACTATAATAAAGTTATTATACATAACATATTGTGTAGTTGATTCCGCTTTCATTAGAGATTTTTATCCCTATAGTGGATGAATCTTAACCTTACGAGAATGGAATCTGTTTTCTATAATAAGAAGTGTAAAGCATAACATTATATGGGGGGTCACAAGAAATGAAAAAAGGTATGACTTTGCTATTGTCCCTGATTTTTGTATCATCAGCTTTACTGGCAGGTTGCGGAAGCAACAATAGTGCATCTTCTAACAAAGGAGATGGAAACGCTACCGCGACTAATGCAGCGGACGCTACAAATGCTCCGGCAACAGAAGAACCGGTAAGTAACGAACCGTTCGAAATGACGATTCGTCACACTCAAATCGGTGCAGACAAACAGAAACGTCTAGCTATTCTGCAAGAAGTAGTGAAAAAGGTAGAAGGCGATGTACCTGGTCTGACCTTTAAACTCGATGGAGTAGATTCAGATGTAAACCGTAAAGAAAAATTGCGTGGTGAAATGGCTGCAGGTAATCCACCAGAGATTTTCGATCTGTTCGGTAGCCCTGACTCTAAGATCTATGCTAAAGAAGGTAAATTACTTGACCTGACTCCAATTCTTGAGGAACTTGGAATTAAGGATAAATTCTCAAATCTAGATCCTTTCACTTATGAAGGAAAAATTTACGGATTGCCAATCGGTGGATCTGGTGAAGGATTCTTCTACAACAAAGAATACTATACTAGCAAGGGTTGGAAAGCTCCAACAACATTTGCTGAATTGGAACAACAATTGGCTGACATCAAGGCTGACGGAAAAGTGCCTTTAGCTGGTGCGTCTAAGGCTGGTTGGGTACCACTTATGCTAGCTAACCACTTGTGGTCACGTTATGCAGGTCCAGATGTAACTGCTAAATTTGCAACAGGCGAAGCTAAATGGACTGATCCAAACGTTGTAAAAGGCTTTGCGAAGTACAAAGAATGGGTTGATAAAGGATACTTCAAAAAAGGCGAACTTGGTTTCGAGTATGCTGAATATACAACACAATTCACTAGTGCTGAAGCAATCCTGCTGTATGATGGTACTTGGAAATCCTCCGTATTCAAAGCTGGACAATCTGGCGAAGGCTTGATCGGTAAAGTTGGATTCTTCAATATTCCTCCAGTTGATGGTGGCGTGGGCGACCAAACAGCATTGATGCGCG
The DNA here is from genome assembly GCF_037963325.1 of Paenibacillus sp. FSL E2-0201. Classification (NCBI taxonomy): domain Bacteria; kingdom Bacillati; phylum Bacillota; class Bacilli; order Caryophanales; family Paenibacillaceae; genus Paenibacillus; species Paenibacillus sp. FSL E2-0201. Next base: position 4,714,148 of record NZ_CP150154.1, on the reverse strand, counting down.
ATGTAAACAATGGCTATGGCTTCTCTGCTTCTGCTGAGAAAGATCCACGTCAATTAGCTGCTGTGAAATCATTTATCAAAAACCTCTTTAATGAAGAAATGCAATTACGTGGACTTGTTGAAGATGGCGTATTGCCAGCAATGAAAATTGACCAAAACGTTCTGAATGAAAATATTACGGATGATCTGATGAGCGAAATCGTAGGTGTACTTAATAACTCACAATCTTCGTTCCCAGCATTTGACTCTCTCGTTCAAGCAGATGTAACTACAGAAATCAGTAACATTCAAATTCAAAAGCTGATTGGTGGTCAGACAACTCCAGAGAAGATGGGCGAAGCTTTACAGAAGGTACAAGAAGAAGCAAACGCAGCAGTTGAATAAGTAGCTGCAAACTGAATGTACCCTGGTGCTAGAACCAGGGTACATTTTTAAACTCAAAGAAATTATGTGTTTGCGCTGATCTAAACATTCATTGTTCGCCAGATGTCAAAGCAACCGGAGGTAGTCATGAATAAAGCATTAAGAAATCCATTGGTATTTTTCCTTTTTATTCTTCCAGCACTGATCCTGTTCACGATGTTCTTCATCTATCCCATCTTCAGTTCAATCTATTACAGCTTTACTAGCTGGAATGGTGTATCTGACACAGTTAAGTCTGCCGGAATCAGTAATTTTGAGAAGGCATTAGGAGACGAACGATTCTGGATATCTGTCAAAAATAACGGTTTCTTCATTCTTTTCTCCTGTTTTGTACAGGTGCCGTTAATCATATTCTTCTCGTTATTGATATCAAATGTAAAGAAGCTAAAAGGCTTATATAAGACAGCGGTCTTCATGCCTTCTATTATGTCTACAGCAGTTATCGGTATTCTATGGGGCTTCATTTATGAGCCCAACATTGGACTTTTAAATAAGGTTCTAGGCTTAGTTGGTATTGATCCACTTTACTGGCTGTCGGATGAAAGATTCGCAATGTTATCCATCCTGATCACGAATGCTTGGCAATGGACCGGATTCTACGTTGTAATGGTACTTGCAGCTATTCTGTCGATACCAGGTGAATTGGATGAAGCAGCTGCCATTGATGGCGCAACTGGATTCCAACGTGCTACACGTATCACGCTTCCTTTAATTGTTCCGATCATTTCTGTTGTAATCATGTTGTCCATTGCTGGAGCAATGAAAGCGGCGGATATCGTCATTGTAATGACTAAGGGTGGACCTGCTGGTTCAACCGATGTAATGGCAACTTACATGATTAAATATGCTATCACTAACTTTAAGTACGGGTACGGTAATGCCATTGCAGTCCTGATCTTTGTATTTACATTGGTGGTTACAGCTATTTATCAGCTGCTGATAGCCCGACGCACAGAAAGGATTGAATACTGATGCCACGCGCCCTGAAAAAAAGTCTGCCACACGTCGCACTATTGTCCTATCTACTAGTTATTCTATTTCCTTTCCTGTTCGTGTTATTCTCCTCTGTGAAAAAGGATAACAATGCAATAGCACTTAACCCTTTTGGGATTCCAAAGGAGTTCGTCTTCAATAACTACGTTGAAGCTTGGGTAAATGCCAAGATCAGCACCTACTTTTTTAACAGTTTGTACATTTCCATATTGGCTTCTGTAGTATCTATCATTCTAGCGTCTATGTTTGCTTTTGCAGTTACTCGGATGCGCCAAGGCAAATGGAATACGATTTTGTTCACCTTAGTTATGGTGGGAATGCTCATTCCAAACAACGCATTGATGCTTCCTATTTATACGATTGTACGTAAGATGGGGATTCTGAATACGCACTGGGCGTTGATTATCCCTTATATCGCGAATGCAATTCCGTTTACGATAATTATATTGGCTGCATTTATGCGCTCGTTGCCTAGAGAAATTGAAGAGGCAGCGGTCATGGATGGGTTGAAGGCACCAGGTATCTTTGCTAAAATTATTGTACCTCTAACCGTACCTGCCATGGTTACTGTATTCATTGTTAATTTCCTGGGCAATTGGAATGAATTCTTGCTGGCAAACTACTTCCTATCAAATGATGAACTACGTACGCTCCCAGTTGGTATGGTTCAATTCCGTGATCAATACCAGATGAACTATGCACAAATGTCAGCGGGTATCGTCTTCAGCGTATTGCCGGTAATTGTCATTTATGCGATTTTACAGGAGAAAATTATTGAAGGCGTAACAGCAGGCGGCGTAAAAGGATAACTTTTTTTCTCAGTCAGGAGCACCAGCCGATGAATTTGCGCTATAAATTATTTACGGCATTTTTGGGCCTGATAATCATTCCTTTATTTATTCTAGGCATGCTTATGTTTTTCGTGACTTATAACTCTATTGAGAAGAAGTACAGTCAGCAGTCGGAATACTCACTTAAAGCAATTAGTTACAGTATTTCGAATGTGTTAAAAGATATGGATAACGTTACAGACAACGGAATTGCTACCTCGGTTTTTCATATGGCACTTAGCGCAGAAGATCCTACTAACCAGGATTTGACTGATGCCGAGCAACTCAATTTGAATGCAAGCCAGCGCAATTTCCGTAGTCTGTTATTTAACCATCCATCGATCAGCTATGCTTTTTTGTACAATTTTAACGGTAGAGGTAACTCTGAAATCGTGTCGCTTTTTAATAAGGAAAATTTCCGAACACTACCCTATGATACATTCAAGAAAAGTGATTTGTACCAGGAAGTAATGGATTTGAATGGTGTGCCGAAGTGGCTGGCTCCTCATGAATATCCCGAACTTACGGGAACTGAACCTGTGTTTACACAAATTCGACTCGTTAAGGAATTGAGCTTCTTTCAGAACATAGGTATCCTCGTTGTACAGATCAAAAATTGGGAGTTCGAATCGATATTTCGCAATTTAAAAATTGGGGATAGTAATCAAGATGTCTCGTTTATGCTTGTAAATGATGATGGAATGATTCTATTCGACCCAGATCAAAAGCTGGATGGACAGGATATTCAGTCATTCGCGAATAAAGAGATTACCTTTGAAAAAGGGTTTCAGAGTTTTAAAACGCAGTACAACGGGGAAAAAAGTATTCTCTCCATGTATCATTTGAAAGATTATCCTTGGAGTCTAGTGTCTGTAACTTCATGGAACTCTCTGTCTCATGAAGTTACAGTATTTGCACGATGGTTTGTTGGGGTTATCTTCTTATGCTTTTTAGCAGCGGTAATTTTCAATCTGTTCTTTATGAATCGAATTACTGGCGCAATTGCCGTAATTGTTCGTTTTATGCGACGGGTTGAGGATGGGGATTTGACTACGCGGGTAGAGGTAAAAGGGAATGATGAGTTAACGCTTCTTGCAAAAGGCTTTAATGATCTTATGGATAAAATTAATGGGTTGTTTAATAGAATCCATGTGGAACAGCGCCGCAAGAATCAAGCGGAAATGCGTGTTCTACAGGCGCAGATCAAACCGCATTTTTTATTCAATACGTTAGAGTCGATTAATGTTCTGGCTATACAGAATGAAGGCAAGAAAGTTAGTGAGATGGTCTACAGACTGGCAAGTATTTTACGTATCAGCATTCAGGATCGAGAAGAAATTACACTGGATGAAGAAATTAAACATCTACGCAATTATTTAGATATTCAAAAATTCAGGTTTGAGGATTTATTTGAATATGATATTGATATCCCACAAGAATTGATGAGTTGCGGCATTCTAAAGCTTACTTTGCAACCGCTTGTAGAAAACAGCATTCAGCATGGATTTGAGGGGATTGATTACAAAGGTCAAGTTTCTGTGAAAGCTTGGGAGAAGCAAGGGGACTTGATTTTACAGATTGAAGATAACGGTATTGGTATTACGCCGTCTCAGTTGTCCATTTTCCAATACATTGTGAATGATCCTGTGGAGCAAGAGGTTAAAGTTGAACGAGAAAACCGGATGAATCTTGAACGCAGAGGACTTGGTATTCGCAGTGTAGCGGATCGCATCCGCATTGAATACGGTGACAGGTACGGAATATTTATTTGTTCCAGTCCAGGCTATGGTACTATTATTCAATGTGTCATACCTAAATACGAGCAGGGGGAAGATCATTATGCTAAAAGTATTATTGGTAGATGACGAAGCCCCAATTCTGAATAATTTAAACAGAGTGTTGCCTTGGCAGGAGATGGGGATGGAGGTCGTTGGTATGGCGCGAAGCGGTATGGATGCCTTGCGCATTGCCGAAGAGGAGCAGCCTGATCTTGTGTTAAGTGACATTCGTATGCCAGTGATGGATGGGTTAACTTTTGTAGGAAAGTTGCGGGAAATGGGATTGGATAGTGAGGTACTTCTTCTTACCGGGTATCAAGAGTTTGACTATGCACGGGAAGCGATCCGGCTTGGGGTGAAGGAATACATTTGTAAGCCGATCCATTATGAAGAACTTGGCAATAAGGTACGTGAGATCGGAGCTTCTATCCGTAGTAAACAGTTTAAAAATAAACTGTATAATAGCATTCCTTTATTTCAGGAGATTCCTGAAGCGGACAATGGTAAAAAAACACCGGATCAGCTTATGAATCTAGCCGCTCAGTACATTTCTGAACATCTTCATTCTGATATCGGGATTGAGGAAGTGGCGAATAAAATCGGAATTAGCGGCAGTTACTTCTGTCTCTTGTTTAAAAACCGATTTGCAATGACTTTCGTGGAATACGTAACACAACAGCGAATTGAAGCTGCCAAGTTTATGCTTACCAATAGCGACAAGAGCATAACGGTAATTGGTTCCGGAGTGGGTTATCAGGAACGGCGTTATTTCACGAAGGTATTTCAGAAGCAGACGGGGATGTCTCCTAAGGAGTATCGCGATCGGTGTCGGGCGGAAGTATTATAAGGTCGGCGGCGTATGGTGAGGTTTAGCGTCACTGCGAGGAATGTTTGGACTTCCGGTCGCTGTTATCCTCGGATTTCTTGATTGGAAACCGCTGCTCGCGGTTGAAATCCGAGGATAGCATATGCTTCCGAGGTAGCTTTCCAAGGAAAGCTTTTAGGCGAACGCTACGCTCCTACAGTTCCAAACTTCCTCTCCGTTCCTTCTCCCTCACCACACTTTGTTGTGGGTATGGTGTCGTCCCACTCCTGCGGATGTGGGGACTCCTTAGGGAATGAATGGACTATCGACCAGCCTGAGGCTGTGATAAAGAGCGAAAGATTATCGACCAGCCTACGGCTGTGATAAAGAGCGAAAGAATTATCGACCAGCCTATGGCTGTGATAGAAGAGCGAAAGAATTATCGATCAGCCTATGGCTGTGATAGAAGAGCGAAAGAATTATCGACCAGCCTACGGCTGTGATAGAAGAGCGAAAGATTATCGACCAGCCTGCGGCTGTGATAAGTACATAGTAATTCAGCCTACGGCTGTAATAAATTAAATGATTTTAAACATTAGAGATGATTATCCTTAGTTACTAAGGATAATCATCTCTTTTTTTATAGAAATATAATATGTTCCCTATACTCCCATAATTTATCATATGTTTTAATTAGAGTGTAAGAAGGAAATGCAAGACGGTAGCTTAACAGCGTGATAATGGCCTTAGATTGGGATGATGGGGAAATGGGGGAACTGAAAATGAGTGTGACGAATCCTTCCGTCAGCTTGTCAGAAGTAAAGAAAAGAGGCAGGGGGAGAGTGCCGAATTTTCTAAGAGTGATGAAGAAATATTGGGTGTTCTATTTGATGATGCTCCCAGCCATTATTATTCTGATCATCAATAACTACATACCGATGTTAGGGACGGTAATTGCTTTTAAGGATATCAATTACCAGAAAGGGATTCTAGGCAGCGACTGGGTGGGGATAGCGAACTTTAAGTATCTATTCTCGACGGAGACGGCTTGGGTTATTACAAGAAATACTCTATTGTACAACACTGCGTTTATTGTACTTACACTATTTTTTTCGCTGGCTTTTGCGATTATGTTTAACGAAATGCGCAGCAGATGGCTATCGAAATTCCATCAGAGTGCGATGTTTCTCCCGTATTTTCTCTCATGGGTCGTCGTTAGTTATTTAGTATACGGCTTTCTGAGTGCAGAGCATGGGTTTATGAACAAGACGCTGCTTCCTTTATTTGGAGTCGATCCAATTGAATGGTACTCCCAGTCGCAATATTGGCCGGGGATTCTAGTGATAGTGAAGCTGTGGAAAGAGATTGGATATACGACGGTCATTTACATGGCTGCGATCATCGGTATAGATCATGAATATTATGAGGCTGCGCTGATCGATGGTGCTTCTAAATGGAAGCAGATTCGCAAAATCACACTACCACTGATCAGTCCGGTTATTATCGTAATGACGCTGCTGCAGATCGGCAGGATTTTTAACGCAGACTTCGGATTGTTCTTTCAGGTTACTAGAAATGCAGGCGCATTATACTCCACTACGCAAGTTATCGACACCTATGTGTATCAGACCTTCCTAGCGATTGGTGATATAGGGATGTCTTCTGCCGCGGGTCTCGTGCAATCTGTTGTAGGATTTCTACTGATCTTCTTAGCGAATCTAGCCGTACGACGAATAAGTAAAGATGATGCGTTATTTTAGAGGGAGGTGGGAGTGTTGAGCCAGACAGAAACTGCAATCGGGCCGTCGGGTCATACAGGAAAGAGAACTAAACGGCAAAGACAACCCAATGAAATTTCGAATATTTCCAATTTGTTAATTAATATATTCTTCTGGATCTACACAGCGATTTGTGTGGTCCCGTTGATTCTCGTAATTATCGTATCGTTTTCGGATGAGAAATCCGTTGTACAGAATGGTTATAGCTTTTTTCCTAGCAAGTGGGATATTTCTTCTTATGAATTTCTGTTAAAAGATTATTGGCAAATTATAGATGCAGCTGCCGTTTCCTTATTTGTGACAGTGGTTGGAACGATTCTGAGTCTCGTGATAATGGCAATGTATGCCTATCCTATCTCACGTGGAGATTTTCCACATCGTAATTTCTTTTCGTTCTTTATGTTTTTTACACTGCTGTTTAATGGAGGCCTAGTACCTTGGTATCTGGTTTATACTCAAATGATGCATTTGAAAGATACGCTATGGATTCTGATTATGCCACTGCTGGTTTCAGCATTCTTTGTTATCATTTTGAGGACCTTTTTTGCAAACACAATTCCGCCGGCACTTGTTGAATCCGCTAAAATCGACGGGGCACCGGAGTTTCGGATCTTCGTTCAAATCATTCTTCCATTGTCATTACCGGTGTTAGCTACAGTGGGATTATTTCAGACTTTGGCGTATTGGAATGACTGGTATCTCAGCTTGATCTTCATTTCACCAGAAGGGCATGTCAATCTACAGTATCTAATGTATAAGACGATGTTGAATGTTCAATTCTTGACTGCAAGCCCTCAAGCGATGGCAGCCTTAGCTGCACAAGGTGTAGAAATCAATCTGCCGACAGAAACGGTAAGAATGGCGATGGCTGTTATTGGTATCGGTCCAATCGTGTTCGTGTACTCGTTTTTTCAAAAATATTTTATCAAGGGGCTTACCGTTGGTGCAGTTAAAGGCTAATGATGTTTGGAATGGCTTAATTCGGCGCTCTACGCAAGTGTGTGAACGTCCGATTCAGCATATATAAATATTTTGAGGGAGGTTATGGTATACATGAAGGCTATTCGAACAAGCGCACTATTAACACTGATGCTTATCGTGGTACTCAGTCTTAGCTTAGCTGGATGCGGAGGGAATAACGGAAATAATGAAGGGGCTTCACCAGCGCCAAGTGAAAATGCAACCGCTACCAACGCTGCGGCAACAGATGAACCTGCTGCAGATCCTACAGCTGAACCTGAGAAGAAATTAGATCCTTATACTGTCAAGTTAATCTATGTCGGTGCCGTTCAAAAGGATGAACAGGTTGTTGAGGATGCTATCAATAAGCTTCTGGAGCCTAAAATTAACGCTAAATTGGATATCGCACCGATCGACTGGGGTCCATGGGACAATGATGTTAACCTGAAGATTGCCAGTCAGGAGAAATTCGATATTATTTTTACAGCGCAATGGAAAAACTATGTAACCAACTCCGCTAAAGGTGCTTACCTCCCGCTTAATGATGATAACGGCAAGTACGGTAATCTATTGAACGAATATGGCCAAGGGATTCTTAAAAACCTCGACCCGCAATTCTTAAAAGGTTCTGCGATCAATGGTGTGAATTATGCCGTTCCTACGAATAAGGAGTTAGCCGCACAAGGCGGGATCGTGTATCGCTCGGATATTGCTGATGAACTTGGCATTGATATGTCGAATGTAAAGACCATTCAAGATCTGAATGCCGTTCTCAAAGTTGTAAAGGAGAAGAGACCAGACCTTACTCCACTGTATTTCAAACAAGGAGAGACCTTCAACTCTCAGTACATGGCACAGTACGATACGCTTGGTGATGCTTCAATTCCGGGCGTTCTGCTTAAGGATTCATCGGACACTAAAATTCAATCTATGATTGAGCTGGACCGCTATAAGGAAATCATCAAACTTACCCGTGAATACATGAAGAAAGGTTATATTAACAAAGATGCGGCCGTTGCAACGAATTCTACACAAGATGCAATGAAGGCTGGTAATGTCTTTATGACAGTACAATCCCTTAAACCTGGTAAAGATAGCGAATTGGCTAATGCTACAGGTTTGGTTGGTAAACTGAAACAAATTGCCTTTAACGAACCAACGATTTCTACCAGTGACGCCGCAGGTTCGATGTTAGCGATCTCCGCTTCTTCTGGTGATCCAGCTCGTGCCATGATGGTCTTAGATCTTTTGCACACGGATAAAGAAATCAATAATCTCCTCGTATTTGGTGTAAAAGGTGTTCATTATGATGTCGTTAGCGGCGATACAATTAAAGCTACTGACAAAACGGGTGACTATAATACTGCTGCCGCCTGGATGCTTGGAAGCCAATTCCTGAATCCTGTATGGGAAAGTGAAGCTCCAGACAAATGGGAGCAATTCAAGGCTTTTAACTCCAAAGGTAAAGCTTCTGTAGCACTAGGCTTCAACTTCGACGCATCCTCTATGAAGACTGAAATGGCGGCTTGTAAAGCTGTAATGGATGAATACGATATCAGTTTGGACACCGGTTCTGTTGATCCAGATACCGTGCTGACTAAGTATGCCGACAAGCTCAAGAAAGCTGGACTTGATAAGATTATTGCAGAAAAGCAAAAACAATTGGATGCTTTCTTAGCTGCTCAAAAATAAATCCTTTAAACGAAACTAAAAGGCTATTCCCGGCATGATAATAATGCTGGGGATAGCCTTTATTGTGCGATTGATAAATAGGTTAGCGGAAGGAAGTATCTATTTTTTGTGCCACCTGAATGGCAAGTGACCAAGCCTGCTCGGGATCTAGTTTACCTTGCTCAGCTTTGGTCAAGTATTCGAGCATATTTATTTCTACATCAGCATGGTGAGGACCGTAATAGGTAGGAATTACTTCTTGTGCTGCTGTAGATAGGACACGTCCAATCTCTGAGTTAGGAAAATAGGGATCATACAGGTTGTGGATCTCTGGATCATTATAAATTTTGGGTGTGGAGGGAAATGCACCTTGTGTCTTAAATGAAATTAGTTGCTGTGCCGGCTCGGTTAACCATTTGATAAGCGCGAATGACTCCTCTGGATGACTGCCTGTTCTAGGCAAAGTAAGGACGGAACCTCCCCGATTAGCGCTGTTTCCTGGGATGGTCGTTACATTCCATAATCCGCTGGCTGTTGGAGCACTGCTCTTGATATGATCAATCATCCAAGCTGGACAGAGCATAACTGCAAAGTCTCCATTTAGCAGACCTGCACCCCAGCGCTGTGTATCTACGGCAATACCGGCGGATAGATTCAGCTTAAGCGCTTGAATCGCGAAGTCCCAGGCTCCTTTAACTGCAGGATTATTTCCTACGATCAGTTCTTGTGTAGTGGGGCTGTAATATTGAAGCTTGGACTGGCGCAAAAGGGTTAGATACAGATTCTCTAAGTCATTGACAAAGGCTTTGCCAGTTGCCTCATGAACTATAGTGCCGGCCCTGAGGAATTGGTCCCAAGTTTGGATTCTATTTGCTACTTCTTCAGGTTTGGTAGGGAGTCCAGATAACGCGAAAATATCAGTCCGATACAACATAGCGTAAGGACCAATATCAGTCGGTAATCCGAAGATAAAGTCAGTCCCGAGCACCTCCTGCCACTTCCAACTCAGGAATTGATCCTTCAGACCACTCGCTCCAAATGTTGTTAGATTATAAAAATAATCGGGGAACTGCTTAAAACGATCCAGATAGCTAATATCAATAGCCGCTACATCAGGGGAACTATATCCTGCTGCGAATGAAGTCTGCAGCTTGGCGGGAAGCTGCGTGGAGGTAGAGGTCTGAATACGAATTTCTAGCTCGGGATGCTGGGATTGATACTCGGCTATAAGCGGCTCAAGACCTGATCCAGCGGTAAGCCAGATGTTCAGCTGGATCGGGTCTTGTAGATCAATGTCTTCCTTGGAGGGAGAGATCTGGCAACCACTTGTATGAAGAAGCAATCCAAGGGTTAACAGGACAGTCATCAACTTAGCGTTCACATGCAAGAGAACACACCTCGACTTTATTTGTTATGCTTCTGAAATTCCTGAGGAGTCATACCCATGTATTTCTTGAATATGAGGCTGAAGTATGCAGGATCCTTAAAGCCAACTAAATCACTAACCTCGTAAACCTTAAGCGTAACATTATTTAGCAGCTCTTTTGCTTTTTGAATACGGAGCTTGGTTAGGAAACTGGAGAAGCATTCTCCTACATCGTCTTTGAACAGACGACCAAGATAGGTGGGGTTCATGTATAGTTCATCTGCGATCATTTTGAGTGAGAGGTTCTCTTGGAGTCGGGAATTCATTACCTCAATCATCATAGAGATTACCCTGCGTGTAGCCTTAACCTGTAGTTGTTCCGTAAGCTGTGGGGACGCCGAGTACATAGATACATCATTATAATAGATAACCGATCGTGTACTATCCTTTTTGATCTGTTGGCACGCCTGTAGACTCTCATGATAGGCTGTTGTGAGAGCTCCAAGGTCATAATGAGGGTTGGAGACACCCGCGCTGAAAGGCGATTTCAAGATACTTGACAGCTTACTCATCGTCTCCTGCGTCAACGCCTCATCGATTCTTTCAGATTGTTCATGCGGATAGAATAACATGATTATTGCTTCTTGCTCTTCTTGTATGCCGACAACGTTAGCGTAAAGTGAAAAACACTCTTCTAATATATTGATTACGGCTGCATACATTGCTTGTTCGGACCAGTACTGTGGCATATCATCACCTAGATGATTTACAGTTACGACGACAAAAGAATGAAAGGGAGGGATGAGCTGTTCTTCAAAATAGGGCAATGGAATGCCATAAAGAAGATCCGAAAGGCGCTTCTCACGTAGATTCTTTTCTCGTAGTTGCGATACTTGCCTATGTTGCTTTTTTAATTCCAGACGATCGTACACACTTGTTACGACCTCGAGGATATTTTCGACTGAATTTGGCTTGACCAGATATTCTCGAACACCGTACCGAATGGCTTGGCTGGCATAGGAGAAATCCTGATAACCTGTGAGCAGAACCGTTTCAGTGTCAGGATAACATTCATGGATATGCTTGGAGAGCTCGAGTCCATCCATGCCGGGCATTCGTATATCTGATATTACGAGATCGACAGCATGCTCTTTTAACAATTGCACAGCTGCTAATCCGTTCTCTACTGACCCAATGATGCTAAAATTCTGGTTCGCACTTCCCAGCATTTCTGACAGAGAACGTCGAACAAAACTCTCGTCATCAACAATTAACACATTCATCACTTCGCCCCCTACCCTTGATCGAACTGTAATGGAACAGTGACTTTTACTAATAAGCCTCCGAGTTCGCTTGTTGATAAATGAAGGCCAAATCCATGTCCATAGATTAGTTCTATACGATGATTTAAATTGGAAAGACCGATGCCGGTGTGAAGCAGCTTCTCTGGCTTGACCTCGTCACTGATTAAGGCCTCTGCCATTCTTGACTCGCTCATGCCTTCCCCATTATCTTCTACAGTTAGCACAAGTAACGTGCCCTCACTGTAGGCTCGAATACGTATGAGCCATACCTCCCGTAGCGTAGGTTCAAGTCCATGAGTGATGGCATTCTCTACAAGGGGCTGAAGGGTTAGCTTCATAAGCTGCCGATTCATGACCTCAGGGTTCACATACAGATCAACCTGTAGTTTGTCCTCGTAGCGTAATTTTTGCAGATAAATGAACCGTTCTAATTGCTGTAAATCCTCCTCAACCGTAACAAATTCCGATCCTCGATCAATGCTATAACGGAGCAAGTCGCTAAGTGCGAGTACCATTTGTGACTCTTCTCGCAGGCGCTTATTAGCAAGTGACCAATAGATGGTATTTAAAGTATTGTAGAGAAAATGAGGGCGGAATTGTGCTTTTAGTGCCACGATTTGAGCTTGTTTTTCACTAATTTGTTTACTTGAAAGGTCAGCAATGGTGTGGTCCAGGTTTTGAAGCATGGAGTTATAGCTTGAGTAAAGGATAGCCATTTCTTTGTTCATGGTTGTCTTTACAAAAGGCAGTGTGGTTCCACGCTCAACATTGCTTAGTTTGGTTGCGAGATTACGAAGCGGTTTAGATAGTGTCCACGAGAAAAAGGAAGTAAACAATAGCGCTGCGGCCATCCCCAACAAACCAATAAGTATAATATTCCGGCGAATGCCATTTAAATCTTTAACAGCTTCTTTAGAATCAATATAAGCAAACACACTCCACTCGCTATAGGTTGAATAGGCATAGGATACGAACATATTGCGGGAGTTTATGGTATGCGGGATGATTCGTGCTTTATGGTTGCTGAATTGATTTAGGATTCTGTCATCCATATACAGCCCAATCTCATTTGGATCCGTGGAATAAACAATGGTGTTAAATGAATCAACAATTTGGATTTTCTCATTTTTACCCAGGTGAAATTGGCTGACAGCGTTATGAATGACCTCCACAGGGAGGACGAGAAATAGAGTTCCTAACCGATTTAAATCATTCCAATCATTAATTTGCCTTGCTCCCATGACCACAGGGATCGTACCGTTCTGCCATACATCTACACCAAACCAGACCATGCGGCCGTTATTCTTTGCTATAGCTGGAAACCAATAGGCCCCGCGGATTTCCTTCTCGCTGTCCCAGATTACTTTTAAAGAACTGCTATTGGTATATACCTGATTATCTGAAAGTCCGAGCAGCTTGAACTGGATGTCAGAGTTGATGGAACGTGTCTGTTGATCGATGTAGCGGGTAATATCCATAGCGTCAGTATGAGGTGTGCGGGATTCTGCTAAGTCTCCCAGTGTTTCTTGAATCAAGGGACTGAACATGATCGTAGATGAGAGTTTGTCATTATCTTGAAGAATAGCATCCATTTTACCTTGAAGCTGTTTGACGGACTCTAGAATATATTGGTTCGACCGGTTAAGAACGGCTTGGGATGACGAACGGTAGGACAAAAATATCGTAAAGGCTACGATCGTAAAGATGATTAGTGAGAAACCCATGATTAATTGAACGAGGATGGAGATTTTCTTGGACATGTCATCACCCGCATGAAAAAGATATTCTTCCATACATTGTAACAAAAGCAAATGAATGCGAATATACCTTACCGCAAAATACACATATTTATATGGATAATCTCATTTTTTTCGGGGGGGAGCTGAAGGGTGGGTTGTGGTTGATTTAATACTGAGTTAATCTTTCTTTACCTTAAAATGAAACTTTTTGCGGTCGAATGCGTCTAATACTATGGTTTGTTATAACGAACGTGGCAAAAAGCAATTGTTCCGCTCTGTAGAGGGTGGATACGTTTTTGCGGGGAATATAAGAGGCGTATGAAAAAGACAGAGACCTACTTATATTTACAAATAGGAGCAGAGGAGTTATATCATGGATTTGAAGAAATTAACGTTAGTTGCTGTTTTGGCCATCTCTCAGGCCGCTTCGGCAGTGCCGGCTTTTGCCGAAGCTGTCAATAATACCTCCGGTAATACCAATGAAGTAGGGGCAGCTGCTACATCTGTGACGGATGTTATGCCAGAGGCTACTGACCCATTGCCACCATTGCAGACTGAGGGACCAGGGGGAGTAGTATCACCTACACCAACTCCTACTCCAATTCCTGGAGCAACAACTGAACCTGGAGCAACAACTGAACCTGGGGTAACAGCTGATCCTACGGCAACAGCTGAACCTACAGCAACACCACTTCCAACAGCAACACCTGTACCTACTACACAGCCAACACCAACAGATGGCGTTCGTGCCGCGGCTAGTAATCAGCTTGTACTAATGATGAACAGTAAAAAAATGTACCAAAACGGTGTTGAATATTTGGCTAATCAGCCTATGGCCGTGAAGAATGGTGTCTCATACGTTTCGATCCGAGCTATGGTAGAGCGCGTAGGTGTGAAATACATTTACGATTATAAAACGAAAGAAACGATTGTTACCAAAGGAAGCGATGTAATGCGCTTTAAGACGGATAGTAAGATCTATTCCGTTAATGGTAAAAATGTGACGATGAAAGGTCCCGCTTACCAAATTAATGGTACGTTCATGGTTCCTTTGACGTCCATCACCGGTGCGTTAGGCATTCCTTATACCGTTGATAATGTGCAAAAAAGAGTAATTCTTACGCTTAACACGAAGCCTAAAGCTTCTTTTACAGTGCCGACTGAGATTTATGCGGGTGAGCTTGTGAATTTTGTGACCTCCAATTCTTCTCCGAATGGTACAGCTATTGTAGATGAACGTTGGGAAGGTAAGCAGGATGCTTATGATCAACCAGGATTTTATGTAGTATCCTATTCCGTTATGGATGCGAATGGACAATGGAGCGATCCTTACTCCGTGACCATCAATGTACTTAAACCGAATACACCACCAGTCGCTAATTTCACGACAGACAAAGACTCTTACAAAATGGGTGAAATGATCACTTATTCAGATCTAAGCAGCGACCCAGACGGTGATCAAATTGAAGTGACTTGGACGAACAAAGCAGAAGCGTTCTTCACTCCAGGTCCAGCAACAGTAGCCATTCAAGTAAAAGATTCACATGGCGCAATCAGCACTTTTGAGAAGACCATTAATATTTCAGATGAAATCATGTACAGTAAAGAGGATTTCTACAGATTGTTCGGTTCTCCAGGTAGTGTATTTAACATCGATGGATCGATGGTTCCAACTTGGCAGAAGGTAGCGTATAACCTTTCTTCTGAGCCTTATACCCTTATCCGCAGTAACAGTCCAGAAACAGTGAATACGGAAGGGATCACGTATAAAGAAACATCATTTGGCGGAACCCGCTTCTTGGTTCACCACAAGAATAATATGAATATTAAAACGAAGGTGTATGTGATTGCTAAGAATAACAATCTGTACCCTACGACAATTACAACCGAATATGTAGGCTTTGGCGGTCCAAACTCTTATCCAGAAGGTACTGGTAAAATGTCAGTGCAGCGGTACTGGGAGTCTATGCAGACTAGAAGAGATTATAAGACAACGGTCCTACAACCCGGGGAAAGCGTCTCGATTCTTACGGATCTAAACAAAATTGCCATGAAACCAGGCGAGATTGTATCACTCCAAGCGGATTTATTTAGTGATTATCCTATTGAATATAATGTCATGATGATCGATGCGAATAAAGATCCTTTGACAACACTGCCTACACTTCCAATATTGGATCGTGATGGGGTGCATAACAGAGGAACTTATGCTGATTCTACACGCATCATCACGGTTACCGATGAAGTAGGAGTAACTCCTGCGAGACTTCTTCTCGGTGACAATTCGAGTGATTTGAATTTGATCGGCGTAGACCCAATGAACGGTACTGAAGCATCGAATGCGGGTAATTTCGGGGTGTTATACAAAATCAAATTCGATCGTGTTGCACCTAATTCCTTGATTACGTTTAATCCACGTGGCGGTAATTACATGGGTCCTGTCTTAGTTAACGGTCAAATTGTACACATGCCGACATCTGGAAGTCTCTCCAGTGCTGACATGAACAGTGTAATTTATCGTACTGGCGATTATGGCGGCTCCGTGGAGATTTTGTTCACAGCAGCTTCTGGTAGTAACTTGCCGGTGAATTTCCTAGTTACACCGCTACCTGCGAAGAAATAAAATAATATGTCCATCCTTTAAGTTATTTGGGATTAACTGAAATAAAAGTCCGGCTGAATATTCCACCAAGGAATACTCAGCCGGACTTTTTGTATTTAAATGTATGATTTTACTCCGATGAACGCTCATGCACTTGGTTGTTTCATTGACGGGGCATTTATTTTGGGGCATTATTAAGAGAGTGAAGTATAAATGAAATGAACTGAAATGTTATGGGAGATGAGCGTATGCTGTCGACAGAACAAATATTAGAGGTCATGTCGGGGCAAGGTCTGCGAATCACCGACCAACGCAAAACGCTTGCCAAGTTATTCGGCGAGAATAAGGGTTATTTGTCAGCGAAGGATGTCTATGAGCATATGGGCCGCAAGTATAGCGGACTTAGCTTTGATACCGTGTACCGCAATCTGCGTGTAATGGAAGAGCTTGGTGTACTTGAACAAATCGTCTTTGAAGACGGAGTGAAATTCAAGGGAAGCTGTAATCATCAGGATCACCATCATCATATGATCTGCCTTCAATGCGAGAAAACCTACCCGATTAATTTCTGCCCGATGAATTTAACGGATACACCTGATCAATTCCGGGTAGTCAAGCATAAATTTGAGGTGTTCGGTTATTGCAAAGAATGTGAAGAGAACCGGGAAGAAGAACTAGTCGCAGCAGCTAATCACAAAAAAGGGGTCTAAGGATGGCGACCCTTCGAAGAACGATTCAGGCTCCCATTCGGGTGTACCGCAAGTACATTTCCCCAATTAAGCCTGCAACTTGTCGCTTTTATCCAACCTGTTCTGCCTATGCGCTGGAAGCGATTGAAGTCCATGGCCCACTTAAAGGCTCATGGCTTGCTGCCAAGCGGATTGCTAGATGCCATCCCTTCCATCCAGGGGGGCTTGATCCGGTTCCACCTCTTGAGGAACAACCCTCGAAGAAGGATTCTGCCCGTGCGACTTGACAGGGGCCCTTATCATTGGGTATATTCACAGGTAATAGTATGAATTCCGAGGAACGGATGAGTAAATCGGTACGTCCATTACAGAGAGCCGGTTCGAGCTGAAAGCCGGTATGGAGCGTTAGATTGAATATGGTCCGGGAGGAACTGTGTTCGAGCGGGAACTGCATTTGAGGTTCACGTAAGATAACAGCGTGTTCCAGCGTTAATGGACAGTTCCCGGGAAGGAACTGGCGAAGCCTGTTCTCTGTGAAGAGACAGGAAATTTGGGTGGTATCGCGTGAGTTATACTCTCGCCCCATTATAGGGGCGGGAGTTTTTTGTCTTTTAATGAAAGAAAGGATGATTAATCAATGAGCGAGAAGAAAACTTTTTACTTAACTACACCAATCTACTATCCGAGCGATAAGCTGCATATTGGACATGCTTATTCTACTGTAGCTGGAGATGCGATGGCCCGCTACAAACGTCTACGCGGCTATGACGTACGTTATCTAACAGGTACAGACGAGCATGGTCAAAAGATTGAACGGAAGGCTGAGGAAGCGGGTAAAACCCCTCAGCAGTTCGTAGATGACATCGTTGTTGGAATTAAGGAATTATGGCGTAAGTTAGATATCTCCAATGATGACTTTATCCGTACTACGGAAGATCGTCATAAAAAGGTTGTTCAGGATATTTTTGATCGACTGCTCAAGCAAGGTGATATTTATAAAGGTGAATATGAAGGCTGGTACAGTATTCCGGATGAAACCTTCTATACCGAAACGCAATTGGTTGATATCGTTCGAGATGACAATGGCGTAATCATTGGCGCAAAAAGCCCTGATAGCGGTCATCCTGTTGAACTGGTGAAGGAAGCCAGTTATTTCTTCCGGATGAGTAAATATGCAGATCGATTGCTGCAATTTTATGAGGAGAATCCGGAATTTATTTTGCCGGAATCCCGTAAGAACGAAATGATCAACAACTTTATCAAGCCTGGTCTGGAGGATCTTGCGGTTTCCCGTACGACTTTCGATTGGGGGGTTAAAGTTAAAGGCGACGAAAAGCATGTAGTGTACGTATGGATCGATGCGTTGACGAATTACATTACTGCTTTGGGTTACGGTTCTGAGGATCGCAGTCTGTACGATAACTTCTGGCCTGCAGATGTACATATTGTCGGCAAAGAAATCGTTCGTTTCCATACCATTTACTGGCCAATTATTCTAATGGCGCTAGGTGAACCTCTTCCGAAAAAGGTGTTTGCACATGGCTGGCTGCTCATGAAGGATGGCAAAATGTCGAAATCCAAAGGGAACGTAGTAGATCCAGTTACTTTGATTGATCGTTACGGCCTGGATGCACTTCGTTATTACCTGCTGCGGGAAGTACCGTTTGGTTCAGATGGTACATTCACACCTGAAAGCTTTGTAGATCGGGTTAACTATGATCTTGCCAACGACCTTGGTAACCTATTGAACCGGACAGGTGCAATGGTGGAGAAGTATTTCGGTGGAGAGCTTCCGGCGTATGAAGGAAATGTAACAGCATTTGATGGTGAGCTTCAAGCTGCGGCAGAGAACACTTATGCCAAAGTAGAAGAAGCGATGGAAAAAATGGAGTTCTCCGTAGCGTTGACAGCTATCGGAATCTTTATCAGCCGCACCAATAAATATATTGATGAGACACAGCCTTGGGTACTTGCTAAGGATGAGAGCAGAACAGCGGAGTTAGCTTCCGTGATGAGACATCTTGTGGAAGGTCTTCGCACCGCTTCCATTCTGCTGCAGCCGTTCTTGACGCAAACCCCAGCGAAGATCTGGGAGCAGCTTGGCATCGAAGCAGGTGAGCTGACGACCTGGGACAGCGGTAAGACTTTTGGTCTGATTCCGGCAGGAACAAAGCTGGTGAAAGGCAATCCTATCTTCCCGCGTCTAGATGTGGAGCAAGAGGTAGCTTATATTGCCGAAGCCATGGGTGCTGGCAAGCCTGCGGCTGAAGCAGCCGAAGCAGCTCCTGTTGCCCCAGCGGTATCCGAGCCTGAGGAAGAGCATAAAGAAGAGATCGGTATCGACGATTTCGCCAAGGCTGAGCTCAGAGTAGCTCAGGTCATTGCAGCAGAGCCTGTAAAGAAAGCCGACAAGCTACTGAAGCTGCAGCTGGATTTAGGTTATGAGCAGCGTCAAGTCGTTTCTGGTATCGCTAAATTCTACACGCCGGAAGAGCTGGTAGGACAAAAAGTGATTTGTATTGTGAACCTGAAGCCGGTGAAGCTACGCGGAGAATTGTCACAAGGGATGATTCTAGCGGCTTCTAAAGGTGATCAATTAACCATAGCAACGGTGCCAGACAGCATGCCAAATGGAGCTATTGTGAAGTAAGATTGGTAATGTAGAATATATAAATGAAAATTTATATCAAGGAAGGGAATGCTCCTTCAGCCGGATAGGCTGTGGGAACATTCCTTTTTTCGAAGTATTAGCAAAGATAGAATTCAGAATCATCTTATCAGGATTTATTGTTGACTTATCGTAATGATTACTATTATACTTCTAATAGTAAAGATTACGATTTGAGAGGGAGATCAATTTAATGGTTGCTATGAAGTCACGAATAAGTCTGCTCATTCTTGCACTGGTGCTTGTATTTACACTCACTGCATGTGGACCTAAGAGCAGTGGAAGTATAGTTGAAGGGAAAGTAAATGTTGTAACTACTTTTTATCCTATTTATGAGTTTACTCGGGAAATTGGTGGAGATGATATAAATGCCATTAATTTGCTTCCGGTTGGTGTAGAGCCGCATGATTGGACGCCGCGCAGTCAGGATATTGTTAACACCTCTAAGGCGCAATTGTTCCTGTATAACGGAGCAGGGCTTGAGGGATGGGTTCCTAATTTTCTAAAAGGGCTTGACAGCAGCAGCAAGGTGGAAGCCGTTGAAGTAAGTAAAGGGATTGATTTAATAATGACTGATGAAGATGACGGACATGATCACGGGGGCAGCAGTGAAGAGGATCATCATGAAGATGATGCTGATCATAATAGCCATTCTGGGGACAGCCTTCATACAGACCCGCATACCTGGGTTAGCCCGAAATCAGCGATCATCATGGCCCGCAATATTAAAGACAGTCTCCAGTCTGTAGATCCGGAGCATAAAGATGGTTATGAAGAGCGTTACAATAAGCTTGCTGAACGTTTACAGGCTTTGGATAGTAAATTTGAGCAGGAGCTTACCAAGCTGCCTAACCATGAAATCGTAGTTTCGCATCAAGCATTCTCATACCTTGCGCGTGATTATGGTCTTGAACAGCATGCGATCATGGGATTATCACCTGACGCAGAGCCAAGAGGTCAAGATTTGGTGAATCTGGCGAAGTTGGTTAAAGACGAAGACATCAAGTACATCTTTTTTGAAGAGCTTGTCTCCGATAAACTGGCTAAGACGTTAGCAGCTGAAGCCGGAGTGTCTACTATGGTTCTTAATCCAGTAGAGGGTCTTACTGCAGAGCAAGAAAAGAACGGGGATAACTACTTCACATTAATGGAGAAAAATTTGCAAAATCTGATTATGGCTTTACAATAATAAGGAAAGTATAAGGAAAAGGCGGTGCTTAAGCATGCAATCGGTATCCTTGGACTGCCATCAGCATATCATCGATATACAGGATCTTTCTTTTTCATATGGCGAACAGAAGGTGATCTCGAATCTTAACTATAGTGTAAGAGAACGAGACTTCCTTGGTATCATTGGGTCTAATGGCGCTGGTAAAACAACACTGATGAAGATGATCGTCGGTTTGCTTCCGGCTAGCAGTGGTGAAATTAAATTATTCGGAACACCTGTCCGCAAGTTTAAAGACTGGGAACGGATTGGTTATGTTCCACAAAAGAATGCCTTCAACCCGCTGTTTCCAGCAACGGTGCGTGAAGTAGTGCTATCTGGTTTATACAACAACAAGAATCTTATACGTAGAGTATCTAAGGCTCAGCACCGCCAGTGCGAAGATGCGCTGGAAGTGATGCGGATACAGGACATTGCGGAGAAAAGAGTAGGGCAGCTGTCAGGCGGCCAGCAGCAGCGTGTATTTCTCGCGCGTGCGCTGATCAACCATCCGGATCTCTTAATTTTGGATGAGCCTACAGTCGGTATTGACGCTGAATCCCAAGCAGGATTCTTTGATCTAATTACACATATGCATGCCCATCATCATATGACATTCCTGATGGTGTCGCATGATATCGACATGATTAAAAATTACTTAGGGAATGAACCTGTGCAAACGAACGGTAAGATTAACTTTTTCTCCCGTCACTCTCATGATTTGCAGAATTGTACGGAAGAGAACCTGCAGCACACGCTCTCTTAGGTCATAGTTAAACTCTGAATCGCAGTTTTGTCTGTGGTTAGAGTTATACATAGAGTGTGCGGAAGTCAGGGGTTTCTCATTCTGGTTAATTCTAATTTTTCCGTATCTAGATACCACCTAAGTACAAGCGTGCCCCGTAAGGGGCGAAAGCGATCTTTCCCCGACCTATCTATGTTCGGTATTCCCAACTCCTACGCTAGTTGCACTGAACGGGTGTCCAGAGGGCAGAGCCCTTGGGGCCCTCCCTTGGAAGGGAGGGTTTGGGAGGGATCGAAAAAAGATTTGATAATATATTTAGGATCTAAGGTTTTAGAGGATATAAGGTTTATAAATGCTCGAATGGTTCGAAAAGGTACCAAAAGAAGGAGAGTTAAAGTTGGAGATTCTATTTAGCGATTTTTTTCAGCGGGCGCTTGCAGGCGGTCTGCTGATAGGTATCACAGCGCCGCTTATAGGCGTTTTTCTTGTGCTTAGACGTTTATCTATGATTGGAGATACACTGGCTCACGTTACGATAGCCGGTGTGGCACTTGGTTTTTTAACAGGATTCTACCCGCTAGGAGCAGGTCTTATTTTTGCAGTGGTGGCTTCCTTTGCAATAGAGAAGCTTCGCAAGGCATATAAGAGTTACGCGGAGCTATCGATTGCGATAATTATGTCGGGCGGGGTGGCTTTAGCCTCACTCTTTTTCACCCTGGGAAAAGGTTATAATGCTGATGTTATGAGTTACTTGTTCGGTAGCATTTATACGCTAGACAATACCGATTTAATCGTAGTAGGGATCGTAACGATAGCTGTTGTAGTAGTAGTTACGATGTTCTTTAAGGAATTCTTCCTGCTTAGCTTTGAAGAGGATGCTGCGAGTGTCAGCGGGCTGCCTGTGAAGCTGCTCAACATGCTGATCACTATTCTGACGGCGCTTGTAATCAGCACAGCGATCAAAATTGTCGGGTCGTTGCTAGTATCTGCTCTACTAACCATTCCGGTGGCCATAAGCTTATTGCTGTCACGAAGCTTTAAATCCTCGGTTATCCTATCGGTCATTATTTCAGAAATTGCTGTTGTAGGCGGACTAGTAGTTGCAGGAGTATGGAATCTGGCACCTGGTGCTACCATTGTGCTTTTACTCATATCACTATTAGTATTGACCTTGATCGGCAAAAAGGGTTTGCCAGCATAAACAGCGAATAAAATATAGGGTATGCATTTTTTTAAATGAAGGAGCTACACTATTTCCCTGAAGTGACTCGAATGCTGGAAGGAGAGCCGCTACCTTGTCTAATATCAATGCAGGAATAGCCTTAGCAGCAGGGGTAGCATCGTTTATTTCACCTTGCTGTTTACCGCTTTATCCCTCTTATTTATCGTATATTACCGGATTATCCGTTCAGCAATTGAAGTCAGGCAGCAATACCAAAGAGGTCCGAATACGCACAATAACCCATACATTGGCATTTATTTTAGGTTTTTCAGCGGTTTTTTACACACTGGGATTTGGTGCAGGACTATTCGGACAATTCTTTAATGGACAACGTGATCTGATCCGGCAATTATCGGCGATTCTGATTATTGTGATGGGATTATTTCTGCTTGGGATCTTTCAGCCGCAATTTCTACTTCGTGAACGTAAGCTTGATTTAAAATGGAAGCCGGCGGGTTATGTGGGATCCTTTATTTTTGGGATCGGTTTTTCAGCGGGCTGGTCTCCATGTATCGGACCGATTCTGACCGCAATTATCGCACTTTCCGCCAGTGAGCCCGGCACGTGGTTTACGTTAATTACGGCTTACAGCATCGGTTTCGCATTGCCATTCTTTGTCTTGGCCTTCTTTCTTGGCGGAGCCAGACGTATCCTTAAATATTCAAATGTGCTGATGAAGATTGGCGGCGTTCTCATGGTATTTATGGGCGTTCTGCTCTTTACAGATCAAATGTTCCGGATCACAGTGTGGCTGCAGGGAATCACACCGGATTGGCTCATTTTTTAGGTGAAATAATCAATCCCTGCTTCTGGAAAATGTTCGAATATCCGCTCTGTGATAAACTCTCGCAGGGCGGTTTGCTGTTCGTCAGGATAGACATATTTATTTTGTCCCCAGCGGCCCCATTTCTTCTTACGCTTCTCCATGTCCATCTCAAGCTTGGATTTGGGGTAGCGCTTCTCAATTACCGTCTTAGCGGTTTTGGTGAATCGATGCTGAATCATTTCGAAGGTTAATCCCTTTCCAACTTCAGGGGGGAGGGTCTGGGCTAATTTGGCCAGTAGCTCAGCGTAGCCTTCTTGCCAGCCGTCATACCAAATAATTGGAGCAATGATAAACCCAAGCGGATAACCGGCCCGTGCTATCTTGCCAGCGGCTTCAATACGCTCCTCAAAGCGGGAGGTGGCAGGCTCGAAATTTTTGATTACATAATCTGCGTTGACGCTGAAGCGAATTCGGGTATGTCCGTTATGTTCTAAAGCAAGCAGTGGTTCAACATGTTGGTATTTGGTCACAAAGCGCAGACGGCCAAGGGGTTCTTTTGCCATAAATGTAATTAGTTCTGCCAGAGAACCTGTGATATGCTCTAGTCCAACCGGATCTGAAGTACAGGCAGCTTCAAAAGTCGTGATTTCTGGACTGCGCTCCTCGATATATGTTTTGGCAGCATCAATAATGTCTCCTGTGTTTACATATACGCGAATGTAAGGCTTTGCCCCTAAGGTGGTCTGCAAATAGCAATAATGGCAGTGCCCCATACAGCCGGTGGCGATCGGAATAGCATAATCAGCCGATGGTTTGGATTGGTCAAACTTCAAAGTTTTGCGTAGGCCGACAACAAGCGTTCTTTTGGCAATTTTGTATTGCTCGACCTCAGTTTCACCGGGGAAATTCATAATACGATTATGTGATGTAGTCATACGATAGGGGATATCGTTAGCTTTTACCCATTCCATAATTTTTTCACCTTTAGGGTAATTTAAAGCATTCGGCTCAAAGAAAACGAGCTCTGGAAGAAAAAGTGCAGTTGGTTTTCTGGATCTTTTTACAGTAGCGGACTCTGGCGTCACTATAGTCATACTTTCACGCTCCTTTGGAATGACGAGTATGTTTATTATGTCTAACTCAGCCCCAACAGAAGCATGGTAAACATGTGCAACTCATCTGTAAGTTCCTTTGAAGGACTTGCCAAGGTGCGTTAGAAACATGTATCATTGTTAGAGCAAGGTTTGGCCCGGCGCCATGCTCATTATAGAAAAGAGGTAAAGTTTAATGCCAACACCCAGCATGGAGGATTATTTGGAGCGCATATACAAGCTCATAGATGAGAAAGGTTATGCGCGGGTCTCGGATATTGCCGAGGGACTGGAAGTACACCCCTCCTCTGTGACCAAGATGATCCAAAAACTGGATAAGGACGAATATCTCATCTATGAGAAATATCGTGGGCTTGTCCTAACCAACAAAGGGAAAAAAGTAGGAAAACGGCTAGTTGATCGTCATCAACTACTGGAGGAATTCCTCGGATTGATCGGAGTACAGCAGGAATACATTTATAATGATGTTGAAGGAATCGAGCATCACTTAAGTTGGGATTCGATTACTCGTATTGAAACATTGGTAGAATATTTCCGGCGTGACGAAGAACGTATACAGACGTTATATGCGATTCACAATGAACTGACAAGTGATTCCTAAAATGTTTTTTCCCGAAACGGATACTGTCCTAAAAGTTATGCGCAGCAAGGCTTTCGTGAGCATAATCAGTGGATAGTATAGCCGTTTCTATTTTGTTTAGTGCAACCTTTCCCAGTTTTTAGCGTCAAAACGGATACAGTCCTTTTTAAAAATATAAGAGGGTATGAGTTTCATTCGGTACCTCTTATATTTTTTGCAAAGACAGAGACCCCCTTTTTTCAAGGAGGCATTCTCTCATTTGCATGAAGGATCTATCCGTTTTTTCTTTTTTTTAGATACATATTTTTTAGATTTGGGGAGGAATTATGAATTATCGTAAATGGATGTTGAGCTTGTTAGTACTTATGTTGTTTCTGCCTTTATGGTCACCTGGTGCACGCGCGGCAGCGGTGCAAATTACCATTGAACTGGATGGAGAAGCTCTGGTAAGTGATGTGCCCCCGTATATCACAACCTCCAATGTAACGATGGTGCCCATTAGTGTGATCAGTAATGGATTAAATGCCGGCGTAGTATGGAATCAAATGAATAAGACTGTAACGATCACTCTAGGGGAGACGGTCCTTAAGCTAACGAGCGGCAAGAAAAATGCTTTGGTAAACGATGCCTCAGTAGCGCTGGATACATCTGTGCAGATTAAGCAGGGGCGGGTAATGGTACCGATTCGTTTTGTAAGTGAGCAATTGGGACTGCAGGTGTTATGGCATCAGGTGAATAAGCATATCTCCTTGTTCTCCAACACGGAACCCCCACAATCTGTCGATCCAGGAACACCAACGACACCAACGACACCAATAACACCAACAGTACCAACGGTGCCAACGATACCCACTATCCCTGGTGGATCGACTAGTAAGGAAATGAAGGGGGCTTGGATTTCCACCGTATTCAATCTGGACTGGCCTTCAACGTCTTCGGCAGGAAACGAAGCGAAGCAAAAGCAGGAGTTTGATAATTTGTTAGACAAGCTAAAAGCCGTTGGCTTTAATGCTGTGTTTGTGCAGGTTAGACCTTCAGCAGACAGTCTGTATCCATCGACTTTAGTTCCTTGGTCTAAGGTATTGACGGGTACACAAGGGAAGAATCCGGGATATGATCCTCTAAGCTATATGGTCAGTGCTGCGCATTCCCGCGGCATGCAGTTTCATGCTTGGTTCAACCCATTCCGTGCAACGACGGATGCTTCCACCTCAACGATAGCAAGTAACCATGTGGCAAAAGAACATCCAGAATGGATTGTGAATGCCGATGGTAAGAAATACATTAATCCAGGTATTCCGGAGGCTCGTGAGCATATCATCGACACGGTGATGGAAGTGGTTAAAGGTTACGATATCGACGGTGTCCATTTGGATGATTACTTTTATCCTTCCAATGTTACTTTTGCCGATGATGCTGCTTATTCTACCTATAATTCGAAAAAGCTTTCTAAAGCTGATTGGCGCCGAGATAATATTAATGAATTTGTCCGTCAGTTGGGAGAACAGATTCATAAGGTAAAACCTAAGGCTTCTTATGGAATCAGTCCTTTTGGAGTATGGCGGAATATTAAAAATGATAGTACAGGTTCGGACACTAGTGCAGGGGTAACTGCTTATGACAGCATGTATGCGGATGTTCGGACATGGATTAAGCAGGGCTGGATTGATTATGTCGCTCCGCAAATTTATTGGAGTCTGTCCTTTAGCACAGCGCGTTATGACAAGTTAGTAGATTGGTGGGTAAAAGAAGTAGAGAATACGAATGTTAAACTCTACATCGGGTTAGCTGGTTATAAGGTCGGAGCCAGTGATCAAAAGGCAGAATGGCAAAGTGGAGATCAAATTATTAATCAGCTCAAATATAATGAGAAGTATGAAGAGGTTGCAGGTAGTATTATGTTCAGAGCGAATGACGTCGTAGTCCGCAATCCGTTCGGATTGTCGAGCTTATTGACCTTTTATTTTAAGTCCTAATAGGTAACTGTTATTTATAAGGTGTCATGAATGTTCCCCCGTGCTCATAGATAAGCAATAGAATCTATGGAAACGGGGGATTTTTGTGTATGGAGATTAACGCAGTTTTTGAAGGAGGAGGCGTAAAAGGAATTTCCCTCGCAGGAGCAGTGGAAGCTACAGAAAGGGCAGGCTGGACTTTTAAAAGAGTAGCAGGAACCTCCTCAGGTTCGATTGTAGCCGCTTTACTAGCAGCGGGCTATGAAGGGGAGGAAATGTGTCGAATCATCCAAGGAACATCCTTTTCATCGTTTCTGAAGCGAGGTCCCGTTTACAATACTGCTATCGTTGGTCCTGCGCTTCGAGTGTTATTGAAGAAAGGATTATATTCTGGGGAAGCCCTGGAGTCCTGGGTAAGAGCATTATTACTGAAAAAGGGAATCATCACCTTCCGTGATCTGCCTGCCGGTAAATTATCCATCATCGCATCCGATATCACAAATGGAAGGATATTAGTCTTGCCAGATGGCTTGGAGCAGTATGGGATCTCTCCGGAGCATTTTGAAGTGGCTAAGGCAGTGCGAATGAGCTGCAGCATTCCTTATTTTTTTGATCCGGTCATGCTAAGACTTAATGGGCAAGCAGCAAGAGGGAAATCCTTTACTCAGCAATTTGTGTATGTTGTGGATGGTGGGCTCTTGAGTAATTTCCCATTGTGGCTATTTGACGGCAAGAATAACGGTAGCAAACAACCAGGGAATAAAATTCCTACGGTAGGTTATCAAACGGTAGGTAAGACGGATCCGCAGCCGCATAAAATCAACGGGCCATTCAGTATGCTCCAAGCTATGGTAACTACCATGCTCTCTGCTCATGATGAGAAGTTTATTGAAGGGGATAAATTTGTTCGCACGGTAAAAATTCCTACGCTTGGGATTGGGACGACTCAGTTTCAAATTACAAAAGCGCAAAGCGATGAATTGTATGCTGCTGGACTTAAAGCAGGGGAGGATTTCTTTAAGGAGTGGCGACCAAGATAACGAGCGAGCATCGACGTATAGAAAAAAAGCATCCCGCACGTTACTTAAAAACGTGGAGATGCTTTTTTGAGTTGGTATGAAGTTAGTGATACTTAGGAAGCTGATCGTCATTTTTTCCTTTACTTCCTTCGATCACTTGGAAAGGATAGCTTTTGCGTTTGCCTGGTGCAGCTTGATTCTTGCGAATTCCTGCTACCTTTGACATGGTCTTCTGAGAAGGCTTCACTTTAACCTTAGATCCATTACTGCTTCGAGCATATTTCCCTGGTCCCATTTTCTTGTAAGCATAATAAATGATCGTGAGCAGTACTAATGGGAGAATCAGCTTCGACAGCGTAAAGAAAGGGGCAGTCAACACTCCAATCACAAAACCGAAAATCGCAAGCGTAACCGTAATCCAAAAAATTAAAGCATGCCTGATCATAGATCACTCATCCTTTCGCAGGATCCAATATGCCACCGGACATACTTT
Organism: Paenibacillus sp. FSL E2-0201; assembly: GCF_037963325.1. Lineage (NCBI taxonomy): Bacteria > Bacillati > Bacillota > Bacilli > Caryophanales > Paenibacillaceae > Paenibacillus > Paenibacillus sp. FSL E2-0201. The sequence goes on along the minus strand of NZ_CP150154.1, from coordinate 4,685,444 downwards.
CCTCCGTATACCCTCTTGCTTCAATCGCAGCATCAAGCTCACGCATACGGTTGAAAGAGGCGATAGATACTTCTACCTGATCGTCTTTTGGCTCTTTGGTTGTAAGGAGCTGCAGCCACAATCCAGGGTAACCCAGATATTTAAGACCTGGCACTTCTCTTACTGCATTGGTACCCTTCAGTACTTCAAACGATACACCAATTACGACTGGCAACAAGATAATCCGCTGGATTACACGTTCCCAAAGATTATCCCATGGCACTACGGAGTAAATAATCACCCCGAGGATAATCGTAAGCATCATAAAGCTACTTCCGCAGCGGTAATGCAGACGGCTGTATTTCTGAACGTTCTGAACAGTCAGTTCTTCGCCTGCTTCAAAGGCACTGATGACTTTGTGTTCTGCACCGTGATACTGGAACAGTCGCTTGATCACAGGTGTTTGAGAAATCGCCCATAAATAGACCAGCAAGAGAACCATTTTGATGCCGCCTTCTATGAGGTTGTGCAGTACGTAGTTATCAAATACATTTTTAAATAAAAAATCCTCTACAAATACCGGTACGAGCGTAAAAATGAGCTTTCCGAACAAGAAGGAGAGAATACCCATTACTGCTACGCCAAAAATCATTCCTAAGCTCCAGCCCTCATCCTTTTTCTTCGGCTTTGCTTTTTCCTTCTCCAGATCTTCCGGTTCCAATTCATCTTCGGCGTAGGATTCTGCTGAATAGTTCAAGTGCTTAGAGCCTTTAGCGCTGGCATCTATAATACTGACAAGGCCGCGAAGCAGCGGAATCTTGCGCAGTTTCGTGACCCAGCTCTTATCTGTTTTGGGTACCTCTAAAAATGTGATTTCCTGATTCTTGCGTCGTACGGCTGTTACATTGATATGCTTACCGCCGAACATGACACCTTCAATGACGGCTTGGCCGCCGTAACTGGGAGTTTCCTGGGACAACCAATTCACCTTCTCGTATTTAATATGATTTATATAATACATTGTAACTAATTTTTGATGACATTACTAGTTGGATCGCCTTTTGCTGTACATACTATCTTCTAGAGAGAGCGAGAGATAATTCAGTATTGAAAATAAAGAAAGCGAGGCAATTTCATGAGCAAATCTCATCAACAACAATCGGGGCATACAAATATTTGGCTTTTTGCACTCGAATTAGGTTTTTTTTCTGGATTGATTTGGGGAGGGCTTCACTGGCTTACCTATTGGTTCAGTTTTACCAAAGTCAGTCCTGGTTTTATCGCAGAGCCTTTTTATAAACATGAGTTTTTGACAACTGCGTTCGGACATTTCGTGGGATACATGTTTTTTATCGTATTTTCGGTGATCGCGTCCATACTGTATGTACTGCTTCTGCGCAAGCTGAAGGGACCTTGGCCAGGGCTGGTCTACGGCATTTTTTGGTGGGCGGTTATATTTATTCCTGGTTCTCAATTGTTTCTTATGCAGCCCCCATTCAAGCTGCCGTGGAACACGGTCATTAGTGAGTTCTGCATTTTTCTACTATGGGGAATGTTCATTGGATATACAGCAGCGATCGAGTATACGGACGAACGGAAGCGTGAGCAAAGTACAGCGCTTGCCTAACGGCGCGAAAAAACTTCTCAAGGGGATATCCCTATGTTAAAATACAATGTGGCTATTTCGAGAGGAGAATGAAAATGGGTAACAAGCGTGTCTCCAAGCTGCGTAAGGTTTTGCAGGATCAAGGATTGGAAGCAATGTTGATAACTAGCGGTTATAACCGCCGCTATTTAAGTGGATTTACCGGATCGTCCGGTTATGTACTGGTGACAAGTGATGATTGTTATCTGCTGACTGACTTCAGGTATATGACACAGGCCGCGGACCAAGCAGTGGGGGTAAAAGTTGTAGAACATGCAACTAAGTTCATTGATACAGTACGCGAGCTTCTGCCTTCTGGTAAAGAAGTACGTATCGGTTTCGAACAGGATGATGTTTCATTCAGCGCGTACACCTCATATGCAGAAGCACTTAAGCCGGCAGTGTTAGTCCCAGTTTCCAAGGCCGTGGAAGACCTTCGTATGTTCAAGGATGAGGAAGAGCTTGCCGTTATGCAACGTGCAGCAGATCTGGCCGATGCTACATTCAGTCATATTCTGAACGTGATCAAGCCGGGCATGACTGAACGCGATGTTGATTTGGAAATGGAATTTTATATGCGTACCCATGGTGCAACTTCTTCATCGTTTGATACGATTGTTGCTTCAGGCGAACGTTCGTCCATGCCACACGGAGTAGCAAGCAGCCGTGTAATTCAAGGCAATGAATTCATTACCCTTGATTTCGGTGCATTACTTGATGGCTATTGCTCAGATGTGACAAGAACCATCGCACTCGGAGCGCCGGATCCGAAGCTGAAAGAGATTTATGATATTGTGCTGGAAGCTCAGCTACATACGTTAGCACATATCAAACCGGGTATGACTGGACGGGAATGCGATGCCTTGGCACGTGATATCATTGCTAGCTACGGATATGGTGAACAATTTGGACACAGCACGGGTCATGGACTTGGAATGGAAGTTCATGAGTGGCCGCGTTTGTCCAAACTTAGTGACGATGTTATGCAGCCGGGGATGGTCGTAACTGTAGAGCCTGGTATCTATTTGCCAGGAATTGGCGGAGTACGTATTGAAGACGACATTGTGATCACGGAGAGCGGAATTTCGTTGCTGACCCATTCGTCTAAAGAATATACAGTACTGTAAGTAAGCGGGATGTATTAGATTAATTATGAATTTTGGAGGGATTTTTAGTGATTTCAGTAAATGATTTTAAGACAGGTTTGACCGTAGAGGTAGAAGGAGATATTTTTACCGTTATTGATTTCCAACACGTTAAGCCAGGTAAAGGCGCAGCATTCGTTCGCTCCAAGCTTAAGAACTTGCGTAACGGTAATACAGTAGAGCGCACATTCCGTGCAGGTGAAACAATTGGCCGTGCTATTATCGAAAACCGTGGCGTACAATATCTATATGCAAGCGGATCGGACCATGTATTCATGGATAACGAAACTTATGACCAATTCGAATTGTCTGAAAAGCAATTGGAATGGGAATTGAATTTCCTTAAAGAGAACATGACTGTAAACATCGTTAGTTACAAAGGCGAGATTCTCGGAATCAATCTTCCTACCAGCGTAGAGTTGAAGGTTGTTGAAACTGAGCCTGGCGTTAAAGGAAACACGGCTCAAGGTGCTACGAAATCGGCCAAGCTTGAAACTGGTCATAGCGTACAGGTTCCATTGTTTATCAACGAAGAAGATATCCTGCTCATTGATACTCGTGAAGGTAAATATATCTCCCGCGCGTAGGCAGCAGAATAATAACTTAGATATGATTATAATAACCTCCCCGTTTATACGGTGGAGGTTTTTTAATGTAAAGGAATGGACGATGGTGTTAGGGTTCTTGTTTGTCGAACAAGCTCGCATTAAAATATTGGAAGATGAGTAAAATAAGGCCAGACTAAAGATCGATGGCGATCTTATCTTTTTTGAATCCAGTATGGAAATTAATAATTTTTTTGTGAAACCATTAACGCAAGGCACTGTTTTCGTATTATACTGATTTAAAGCGGGAAACCGATTAGAAGCAACTACATAGACCGATATGGGGAGTGAATGGGACTTTGTCACTTTATGTTATGAAATTCGGAGGCAGCTCCGTCGGCGACACTGAACGTATGAAACGCGTCGCTAAGCGCATCGCAGACAAGCAAGATGAGGGACATCGCTGCGTTGTGGTTGTATCTGCAATGGGGGATACAACAGATGATTTGATCGATACGGCGAAGCAATTAAACGGGCAGCCGCCCGCGCGTGAAATGGATATGTTGATGACGACAGGTGAACAAATCTCCGTCGCTCTATTATCCATTGCCCTGCATGGGATCGGGCGGAATGCAGTTTCTTATACAGGATGGCAGGCCGGATTCCGGACAGACGAAACTCACGGCAGAGCTCGTATCAATGAAATTGACCCACGTCGTGTATTAGCCTCTTTGGAACGTGAACAGATCGTGATCGTTGCAGGCTTTCAGGGAATGACTGTGGAAGGTGAGATCACCACATTAGGACGTGGAGGTTCGGACACAACAGCTGTAGCATTGGCTGCTGCGATTGAAGCAGACGTATGCGAGATTTATACCGATGTCGATGGTATCTATTCCACAGATCCACGTATCGTGAAGACAGCGCGTAAGCTGAAGGAAATTTCTTACGATGAAATGCTAGAGCTTGCCAATCTGGGAGCAGCTGTACTACATCCACGTGCAGTGGAGTACGCTAAGCGTCATCAAGTTAAGCTGGTCGTCAGATCGAGCTTTAATCATAATGAAGGTACCGTTGTGAAGGAGGAAGCAAGCATGGAGCAAGGAGTCGTAGTAAGTGGTATTGCGTATGACAAGAACGTAGCACGTGTAAGTATTCTAGGAGTGCCTGATGTTCCGGGCGTGCTTGCTCAAGTCTTCGGCAAATTGGCTGAAGAGGGCGTTAACGTTGACATTATTGTACAAAGCGGTGTACAAAATGAGCAGGCTGACTTCTCATTTACGGTCTCTCTTGATGAGCTGGATCGTGCGAAAGAAGTAATTAAGCAAATTCATAAAACGTTGCCTTACCGTGAAGTTACGTCTGAGGATAACCTGGTAAAGGTGTCCATCGTTGGTGCGGGTATGGTCAGCCATCCAGGGGTTGCGGCTCAAATGTTTGATGTACTCTCCCAAGAGGGTGTGAGCATCAAGATGGTAAGTACGTCTGAGATCAAAGTTTCTTGCGTCATTGAATCTGGCAATTTGCCTTCAATCATTCAGGCGCTGCATACCGCCTACAATCTCGATACAACAGAGCAGGCTTTCGTCGGAGGTCCTAAGGATCGCCGATAAGAGCTACTGGGGAAATAAAAAAGATGCTTACAGCTAAATGGCTGTAAGCATCTTTTTTATTGTTTAGGAAATTATACAATACAAAAAAATGTGGATAACTCCGAAGAAAGAGGAAGGAGGGGTGAACGTGAAGAAGCAGGAGACATGGAATAAACGAGGAGTCAACCGTCAGATTCTAAAAACCGAGCGGACCTTATATCCTCCGAAATGCATGTTTTAGCCGAGCCTAAGGACAAATGTATGCGAAAAATCGAATACAATGTGCCGCCGGTAACGTAAACGAGCCAAATGTATGCGAAAAACCGAATACAATGTGCCGCTGGTAACGTAAACGAGCCAAATGTATGCGAATAATCGAATACAATGTGCCGCCGGTAACATAAACGAGCCAAATGTATGCGAAAAACCGAATACAATGTGCCGCTGGTAACGTAAACGAGCCAAATGTGTATGCGAAAAATCGAATACAATGTGCCACCGGTAACGTAAACGAGCCAAATGTATGCGAAAAATCGAATACAATGTGCCGCCGGTAAGGTAAACGAGCCAAATGTATGCGAAAAATCGAATACAATGTGCCGTCGGTAGCGTAAACGAGCCAAATGTATGCGAAAAATCGAATACAATGTGCCACAGGTAACATAAACGAGCCAAATGTATGCGGAAAACCGAATACAATGTGCCGCTGGTAACGTAAACGATCTAAATGTATTCGAAAAACCGAATACAAATGTGCCGCCGGTAACATAAACGAGCCAGTGCAGTTATTCGTCCTGATTCACCCGGGATGGACTTGTTATTAGGGAATAAGTGCAATACGGTCCGTACCTAATATATGTGCTTATTTCATCCAAATAAAGGCTATACGGTTGGTAAGTAAAGTGATTGCTTTCTCATACGAACACGAAGCGTATATTCATTAATTCCTTCACCAGTCTCAAGTTTGTAAATTTTCGAGAGGTATGAAGGATTTAGATACACACTTGAAGAGATAGTCTGTAGCGAAGCTGTACCTGGGTTCTGCGCTATGTATTCCTGGACCTTGCGGATAATCGAGTTTCGGGAATCCTTCTCTACACTGCTGACCGAGCGACGGTAGCTGGCGATGACACGTTCACTCCAGTTGCGCAGCTCATCTACTGTTTGCATAGGCTGACCGCTAGTAACGGTGTAGAAATCTTCACCGATCGTGTCGGCCAGCCATTTTTTGGTGCGATGAATAAGAGAAGAAATGGAAGAGGCAATGGCAAAGTAAGCTACGGTTCGATCGATCCAGGTGCGAAGCAAGCACTTTCTACACTAAAGACGTGGATGGAAAAAGGTTATATCACTAAAGATGCAGGTCTAGTCGATGAAAATGGTGGTTACGAACAATTCACTAAAGGTCAAGCCGGTGCAATTGTAGGCCGCAACTGGCTTCCTGACTGGCCGTTTGGGGATCTGCTGAACAACGTACCTGGTGCAAAATACAAAGCTTATGCTATTCCTGCAGGTCCTGATGGCAAAATTGGTACACAAAGTGGTAACCCGTCTGTTAACGGATGGATGCTGATCAATAAGGATTCGAAGCATCAAGAAGCATTGCTGCGTTATTATAACTTCTTATTCGATAACTGGGCAAATCCGCAAAAGGGCGGCATTTTCGAAAATGGTTTTGCTGAAGGTTATGATTATGCCAAGCAAGCAGATGGTACTGTAGTTAAGGACCCAGCGAAATATCCGGATCTATTCCCAGGCTATGGCGACCGGACACATTTAGTTGAACCGATCTACTACTCTCTTACTTTTGACGGTGCTCGTGAGCCGGGATTGTACGCAGAGACGATGAATAAACTGGCAAACGGTGGTACGCCTGAAACACCGTATGAGATTGCAACGGCTGCGGTTCGTAAACCGGAGAATATTGAAGCCATGAAGATCGTCTTGGAGCAGAAGGATATTCGTATGAAGAATTACTTCCAAGGGCCTCTGACCGAAACCATGAAATCCAAAAATGAGCTGTTGAAGAAATTGGTACTTCAAACGTACTCCAAGATCATTTATGGCCAATCCCCTATCGAAGAATTCGATACGATGGTGGCCAACTGGAAGAAATCTGGCGGTGATGAAATTACTAAGGAAGTGAACGACTGGTATATTTCCGCTAGCAAAAAATAAACAAATAGCAACCTATATAAATGAAAAGGAACGCTGCATTTAATCTGCAGCGTTCCTTTTCATTTATATACCAACATGGGAGGTAAGTCCCTGAAATTAACCTAATCGTCTGAATCTGCCCTGAATCTCAACAGTTTCTAGTACATTAACGAAAGCACTTGGGTCCGTATTAATTATAGTCTTTCGCAGCTCAGCAAGCTCATATCGAGTCGTTACCGTCATAAGCATGGTATTTCCTTCATGACTGTATCCACCTTCTGCATCGACGACAGTGATGCCATGGGGCAACTCTCTAAGACGATTTAACATCTTCTCCCGTTCTTTAGTAACGATGAAGCAGGTCAGTTTCACATGGCGAATATGGATCATATCGACTACTCTACTCTTCACAAAAATACAGAGCATAGCGTACAAAGCGGAGTCCCAGCTTTTAAAGAAGCCTAAGCTCAGAATAACCATACCATCCATTAAGAACATAATATTCCCCATCGGAATATCCCGTTTACGTGAAATAATCGAGCCTAATATATCAAATCCCCCGGAAGAGCCCCCTGTACGGAGAGAAAAACCAACACCGCCAGCAATAATTACCCCGCCGAAAATACTTGCCAGAATGGGGTCTTTGGTCAACTGCACCTCAGGAATAATGGTTATGAACCAGGTTGTAGCCACGACAGAAAGCAAGCTGAGTAAGATGTATTTTTTTCCCACTGCAATAAATCCCCAGACAATTAAAGGAAGGTTTATTACAAAATAAAGCTTGGAGATGTACTTCGGATCCGTTAAATAACCGACGACCGAGGCAACCCCTGCTACCCCACCGCTCAAAAGCTGATGAGGAATTAGAAACAATCGCATCCCGCTTGCAATTAAAAAGGCTGAAAAAATAATAATAGCTACTTCCTTAAGTGGTCTGACTACGGTACGCATAGATGGCGATAACCCGTAACTTCGAACTTGCATGACACAAATCCCCTCTTTTCTAATGTCTTTATAGTCTGCTCTTTTTGAAAATATAAACCCACTATATTTCCAATTAACAAGGATACCACAGATGGAAGTGTTCGTAAAAAATAATTTTATCGTACTGATTATATTTATTTATATAGGGGCGTACTATGAACTCTTTCACAGCGGGACTTGCAAATCTGTCATTTCTCCTTGTCTAAAGTGAGTAATTATCGCATATCCATGGATAAGAGAAAGACAAACAAGCCCTCGATATCATTTGGTTTGAATTTGTAAAAGTTAGGAGTGGAGTGGATTGGACAAGTATGTAAGTTGGATGGCAATTCTTCGAATGTTCTCAGGTAGTGCGGAGATTATAGCTGCGCTAATTATGCTGCGATTGAATCAAGTAGATAAGGCACTCGCAGTCAATTCTGGACTGGCTTTGGTAGGACCAACGATCTTGATATTGACGACAGCGATCGGACTTACAGGAATGGCTCAGCAGTTGTCCTGGAGCAAACTGGGCTGGGTGGGCTGCGGTGTAGCCTTTCTCTTAATCGGGATTCTAAAAAAATGATAGATGATAGGCATATTGAGCGCGTACAAGCATAAATATGGAATAAAGCAATTAGATAGAGGACAACTTGGGGGTACTTTGTATGGTAGATGATTGGCTGCAATTGTTTCCTGAAAAAGTAAGAGCACTGTTAAAGTGCCTTCCCCTTCCGCTACTTGGAATGGTGGAAGAGATTCGGGTCCGTGAAGGTCGTCCGCTGGAGATTAACTATTCAGGTAAATATCACTTTCTTAGAGCAAATGGCAGCTTAACACAAAGACCGGAAGAAGCCTATAGGCCGGATCGGGAGGACAGTCATAGACTGCTAGATCTGATCAGCAACCATTCACTATATACGATGGAAGAAGAGCTGAGAAAGGGATTTATTACGATTCCGGGCGGCCATCGAATAGGACTTGCTGGTCGGACGGTGTTGAGTGATGGGGGTGTTGAGCACCTAAGAGACATTACAAGCTTCAATGTCCGCATAGCCCGTGAGGTTCCCGGTATCGCGGATAAGGTGCTCCCTTATCTGCTGGACAAGGGGAGGCAGCGAATGATGCACACTTTGATTCTCTCGCCCCCACAGCACGGTAAGACAACACTTCTTCGCGATATCGCAAGACAAATCTCTTTAGGAGATTTGGGGAAGCGTGAAGGCGGAAGACCCGGTTTGAAGGTGGGGATTGTCGATGAACGTTCTGAGATTGCCGGAAGCAGACGCGGAATTCCCGCCTTTGATGTCGGTCCGCGTACAGATATTCTCGATGGTTGTCCCAAAGCAGAAGGCATGATGATGATGATTCGGTCCTTGTCACCGGATGTATTGATCGCGGATGAGATTGGTCGTCCTGAAGACGCCGATGCGGTAACCGAAGCGCTGCATGCTGGAATATCAGTCGTTGCTTCGGCTCACGGCAAAGAGGTAATAGAACTGGCTCGTAGACCGGGACTAGGGGGTCTATTGGAACAAAAGATGTTCGAGAGATACGTCATTCTGCATCGTTCAGAAGCGGGGCTCACCTTTCGTATTCTGGATGGGCAGAAACGCGGATTGCTGCTTATCTCTCCCGGGGATCGATTAGGCGGTGATTTACATGCTTAAGCTATTCGGTGCCGTGCTAATTGTGCTGGCAGGTACGCTGGCAGGGCTCCAATTTGCAAGACAATATGCAGACAGGCCAAGACATATTAGAGGTTTAATAGCAGCGCTACAGCGGCTAGAGACAGAAATTATGTACGGCTTTACCCCATTGCCTGAAGCTATGCGGCGTATTGGGATTCAGTCTAAGGAGCCGCTCAAGACGTTGTTTGTTAAAACAGCTGAAGAGATGAGCCCACCCCATGACCGAAGTGCCCAGGATGCCATCCAGAGGGCTATGGATACGCATTGGAAGACTACCGCAATGAAGGGGACAGAAAAAGAGATTTTCCGCCAGCTCAGCTGTACTCTCGGCACAAGCGATAGGTCGAACCAGAGCACTCATATCGCGTTAGCATTGCAGCAATTGAAGCAGGAGGAGTCGGTGGCCAGAGAGGATCAAGGCAAATATGAAAAGTTGAGTAAAAGCCTGGGTCTGCTGCTTGGAGCATTGATCGTCATTTTGATCTTTTAGCGAGGTGCCAGGAATGAATATTGAAGTCAATGCGATTTTTCAAATTGCCGGCATTGGCATAATTATCGCCATGATACACACGGTGCTTAAACAGATGGGAAAAGAAGATTTCGCACATTGGGTCACCGTGATCGGGTTCGTCGTCGTGCTATTTATGGTTATCCGAATGCTGGACGGACTGCTGCAGGAAATAAAAACGATCTTTCTTTTTCAATAGGCGTGCTATGGAGATCATTCAAGTTGTTGGAATAGGGCTGATATCGACCATATTGATTCTCGTACTGAAGGAACAAAAACCGATGTTCGCCTTCCTTCTCGCTACTGCCACTGGGATTCTGATCTTTCTGTTTCTAATCGGCAAGATTGGAATGATTCTGTCCACACTGGAGCGGGTGGCAGAGTCATCGGGGATGGAAATGATCTATTTAAAGACCGTGTTCAAAATCATAGGGATTTCTTATATCGCTGAATTTGGAGCACAGATCGTGCGCGATGCAGGGCAGGAATCAATTGCTTCCAAAATAGAACTCGCCGGAAAAGTCCTGATTATGGTACTAGCTGTACCTATTATCAGCATCATTATTGAAACGGTCATGAAGCTGCTACCTGCTTAAAGCGATTGAATTAAGCCAAGCAACGATTAGGGAGGAGAAGTTATGCAAGAGCGCAGTGTTTTTCGTCCTCCAAAATTAAAAATAATACTGCTGCTGCTCCCCTTTCTCTTCATTCTATGGTTTGCAGGTACAGCTCAGGTGGCCATAGCTTCTCCAGCAACTCCAGCACCTGGATCAGGGAATTCCTCCCCAGTAGACCAGTGGGTCAAGGGTCAGGTGAGCAATTTGCCAACGGATAAGGTGGAGTCGTACTGGGATCAACTGATGAAGGATTACGGAGGTTTTTTTCCAGACGGGGCAACACCTTCGCTTATGGACATGCTGCTTCCGGGGGATAAGGGACTCAGCTTGCAGAGTGTGTTATCAGGACTTCTTGGCTTTATGTGGCATGAGGTGCTGTACAACGGGAGGCTGCTGGTCACGATTGTCATGGTCAGTGTGCTCAGCATGATACTGGAGACGCTGCAAACCGCTTTTGAGCGAAAAACGGTCAGCAAGGTGGCTTATACGCTCTGTTATATGGTGGTGCTAGTGATTGCCGTGAACAGCTTCAATGTTGCTATCGGTTATGCGAAGGATGCTATCGACCGGATGATTGATTTTATGATGGCCATGATTCCGCTGTTGTTCGCTTTGCTGGCTTCGATGGGGAACATCGTTACTGTCTCGGTCACACATCCACTGATTGTTTTTATGATTCATACCGTAGGTACTCTGATTCACACCATTGTCTTTCCACTATTATTCTTCTCTGCTGTGCTTCATCTCGTAAGTGCATTGTCGGAGAAATATAAGTTGACTCAATTGGCGAATCTGCTAAGAAATATCGGGGCTGGATTGCTAGGCGTACTGCTCACTGTGTTCCTCGGTGTGATTTCAGTCAGGGGAATTACGAGCTCAGTGACAGATGGTGTTACGATTCGGGCCGCTAAATATATCACAGGCAACTTTGTTCCGGTCATCGGAAAAATGTTCGCAGATGCCACAGACACAGTGATCTCCGCTTCACTTCTAGTGAAGAACGCCATTGGGCTATCCGGTGTCATTATCATTTTGTTCTTATGTGCTTTTCCAGCGATCAAAATCCTGGTGCTTGCTCTGATCTACAATGTTGCTGCTGCTGTAATGCAGCCATTAGGAGAGACGCCGATTGTGGTCTGCTTACAGACGATCGGAAAAAGCATGGTGTACGTATTCGCAGCTTTGGCAGCCGTATCGTTAATGTTTTTTATGGCCGTCACGATCATGCTAACCGCAGGAAATTTAACTGTCATGATGAGGTGACTATGCTGACAAAACCTAGCGGGTGCTTTCGAAGAGAGTTTTGTACGAAGTGATTTCACTAAAGGTTATGCTGACAAAACTTTAAGGAGGAAAAGATGAGCTGGTTAGGAGGATGGCTGCGGGAGATCATTCTTGTCGTATTGTTAGCATCGTTCGTTGAGTTGCTCCTTCCGAGTAAATCTATGGAGCGTTATGCGAGGCTGGTGCTGAGCCTCCTGATCCTACTTACCATGCTTAGCCCAATCGTTTCTCTCCTTAAAGGTGACGCAATAGCCGAGCTGAGTATAGCCATGGGGCGGCAGGAGAAAGAGGGAGGCTTGTTCACAGGAGGGGGAAGCGGAGATCCTTCTTTGGAAAAGATTCTGGCTGACGGGCAAAAGCTTGCGCAGGGGCGTCAGGATCAGAGCCTAAAGCTGGCGGCAGAAGAGGTTGCTGAACAAATGAGGGAGCAAATTATCAGCGAGACCGGCAAACGTGGGGTTAACGTCGCTGTAACGCTCGGTATGGCGAAATCCGGCGGTTCTGGTAACGAGGATATTCCTGTTATCTCCGCAGTGAAGGTCTCAATGTCCCCGGCGACAGGTAATCCCATAGGGGCTTCCGGAACTTCCAGCGCAGCGGCTGCTCCACCAATTGCAATCGCTCCAGTAGAGCCTGTTGAAGTGAAAATCGGTGCAAATCCAGAGAATGGATCAGCATCAGCAGATGAACCCAAAGCAGTAAACGGAAATGTATCAGAAGATAACAAAACTTCAAGTGAAACGGAATCCATCGTAAAGCTATTGGAACAAAAATGGGATTTGGATCCCAAAGTAATCCAAGTGGATGGCGGCATTGTGAATAACGTCAAGTTATGAGTCTGCAGCTTCTAAACTAACAATTTTAGGAGGGATAAGGCGTGGGCAATTGGCTGAAAAAGCTGGAGCAATGGGCTGGGGGCGGGGCTGGCAGTCCGAAGAGAAGCCATACTTTTCGCTGGCTAATCATCTTAGGCCTGCTGGGCGCAGCGATAATGCTGTTTAATTCCTTCGTCAATGTGAAGAAGATTGATAACGAGAATACAGGGCGTGAGCCGCCGCTGAATCAGTCCTCCCAAACGGCGCTGGTTCAGAGTGATCCAACAACATCCAATTCGTTCGACAGCATTGAACTGGCGATGGAGAATCGAATGAAGGAGATTTTGGAGAAAATCGTCGGTGTCGGTACAGTCGATATCATGGTTACCGTGGAGTCGACAGAAGAAATTGTTGTGGTGCGCAATATGAACGACTCCCAGCAACTTAGTGAAGAAACGGATGCCAGTGGTGGTAAACGTCACACGACACAATATACAAGGGATGGCGAAATCGTAACTTACTCGCAATCGGGCGATGAGACACCTATTGTGACGAAGCGGATTAAGCCTCAGGTCCGTGGTGTGCTGGTAGTTGCCAAAGGGGCAGAGAACAAGGTTGTCCGTGGACTCATAGAGCAGGCTATTGAGAAAGGCTTGAATGTACCGATTCAGCGGATTTCAGTAGTACCACGCAAACAAGAATAGCAGGAGAAAGTCAGTAAGTGAGTGCTTCCGAAGCAGCCACTAGATTAAATTTTAGGAGGAATAAGAAATGAACGGCAAAAGACAAACGATATGGTTGGTTTCTATGCTCAGCTTGATGGTGGTCCTCTCTGCATATTATTTATTTACTGAAGATTCAGGTGCATCGATTCCGAAAGACACAGCTGGGACAATGCAGGTAGATTCTTTGAAAAATGATACAGCGAACGCAGCATTACCAACGGTTGGCGACAAAGGTATCGTTGTGAATGAAGTCGTTAATCAAGGCGACGTTGTTGCGGATGGAGGCGTCGTAGATAACGCCAGCGGCACTACGAGCACTGACGATAGTGCAGCTACCGCAGCTACTGATGACAGTACAACTACAGCTGTTAAGGATGACAGCAGTAAAGCAGCGACAGACAGTGGTAATGCTGAGAAAGCTTCGACGGATACCGCTGCGAAAGACACCAGTAAAACTTCTGACACAGCAACTAAGGACACAGCAGCTAAGGATACAGTAACTAAGGATACGGCAGCTAAGGATACAGCGGCTACTACAACATCCAAAACCCCTGCTAAGAACGATAAAGAAATCTTGGATGAAGTAGCTTCACAAAGTGTATCGGCGAGCAGCATGTTCAATAACTACCTGTATGAACGTGATCAAAAGAATCTAAAGAGCCAACAAGACTTACTTGCTTTGATTAATGATATGGAGAAGACGCCTGCCGATAACGCAGTAGCTCAAGAGCAGCTCCTCAACCTTGAAGAAAAAGAATCTAAAATTAACGGTATCGAAGAGCAGCTCCAACAAAAATATGGAGAAGCCATCGTGAAGGAAGAAGCTGGAGACAGCTATAAAGTAGTCGTACTCAGTGACAAGCTGGATGTGAAACAAGCGGTTAGTATCGTTGATCTCGTGATGAAAGAACTGAGTGTGTCTCAGGATAAAGTTAGTGTTCAATACGTTTCCGAGAAATAATAAGATGTGAAATTCTAGGAAAAATGACGAAAGAGCTCGGGTTCTCCCGGGCTCTTTCCATTTCTAGTGTTTATGATATAATACATAAAGTTATCTTGTCCGCTTAAGAAGTGGCTTCGAGAGAAAGCTGAAGGAGTGAACTAATGTATGTTCAAGTTGAGCGAAATTAAGGAATTAATTAAATTGCTGGACCAGACCTCCTCTGTACATGAGTTGGAGATCGAAAGCGAAGGAATGAAGCTTGCAATTCGCAAACCGGATCGCCCTGAAGCTGATGGAACAGCAGTACAGGCGACTCCTTATAATGCCTATCCCTTTACGCCTGCCCCGCAGCCGCAGAGCGTGCAGCAAGTGCCTTATCCAGTAATCAGTGAGGTTCCTCCAGCGCAGCAGCCACAAGCCGTCGCAGAAGGCAAACTACATAAAATTGTATCTCCAATGGTGGGAACGTTTTATAGTGCCGCTTCTCCGGAAATGCCATCGTTTGTTAATGTTGGAGACCGTGTTGGTGAGAAAACTACGGTATGCATTATCGAAGCGATGAAGCTGATGAATGAGCTGGAAGCGGAGATTAAAGGTGAAATCGTGTCAGTACTGGCCGAGAATGGTCAGCTTGTAGAATACGGTCAACCACTATTCCTGGTTAAACCGGAATAAATACCGCAGATTACTTATGGAGCGGAAGCTTCGCAAAACTTTGGGAGGAAACGCATGAACATTCAAAAAGTGTTGATTGCCAACCGCGGCGAAATCGCGGTCCGCATTATTAGGGCCTGCCGAGAACTGGGCATTTCCACCGTCGCGGTCTATTCGGAACCCGACCGGGATTCACTGCATGTCCGGTTGGCTGATGAAGCTTACTGCATCGGTCCGATGCCGTCCAAGGACAGCTATCTGAACTTTACAAATATTATGAGTGTAGCCACCTTAACAGAATGTGATGCCATCCATCCTGGTTATGGATTTTTAGCTGAAAATGCAGATTTTGCAGAGATTTGTGAATCTTGCAATATTATCTTCATTGGGCCATCTCCAGATGCAATCAACCGTATGGGTGATAAAGCTGTGGCGAAGGAAACCATGAAGCTGGCTGGCGTTCCGATCATCCCGGGCTCAGATGGCCTCGTAGGTGATGTTGAGGAAGCCGTCATGCTGGGCCGTGATATCGGATACCCGATTATCATTAAGGCTACCGCAGGTGGCGGGGGTAAGGGCATTCGGATTGCTGAGGACGAGGAATCATTGGTGAAGCAGATCACTGCTGCACAACAGGAAGCGCAAAAGGCGTTCGGTAACGCTGGTGTATATCTGGAAAAGTACCTTACAGGTATGAAGCACGTAGAAATTCAAATTATTGCAGATAAGCATGGTAATGTAGTGCATTTAGGTGAACGCGATTGTTCCGTACAGCGTCGTCGCCAAAAGCTGATTGAAGAGGCTCCTTGTTCTGTGCTCACACCGGATATTCGCGAAGCGATGGGTAATGCTGCAGTTCGTGCAGCACTCGCTGTAAACTATTCGGGAGCGGGAACGCTTGAATTCCTGCTTGGTCCGGATGGACAGTTCTACTTTATGGAGATGAATACTCGTATCCAGGTGGAGCATCCGGTAACTGAAATGGTTACGGGTGTGGATCTGATCAAGGAAATGATCTCTGTTGCAGAAGGAAATCCTTTGTCTTTTACACAGGAAGATATCGTAATTAATGGTTGGTCGATTGAATGCCGTATCAATGCGGAAGATCCAGAGCGTAATTTTATGCCTTCACCCGGTAAAATCGGCTTTTATTTGCCGCCTGGAGGTCTCGGTGTTCGTGTAGACAGCGCGGCGTACCCTGGGTATACGATTTCCCCTTTCTATGATTCTATGATTGCAAAGCTGATTGTATGGGCACCTACACGTCAGGAAGCGATTGCAAAGATGAAGCGCGCCTTGGCTGAATTTGCGGTGGAGGGAATCCACACTACGATCCCTTTCCATCAGAAACTGTTGGAGCATCCTGTGTTTCTGGATGGCAATTTTGACATCAAGTTTCTGGAAGAGCATGAAATTTAGGACGACTTCGCTTTGTTTGTCATAAAGTTCGTCAAATGATATAGTATGTTTAATAAGAGACGTGCTTTACGCTTGAATTTATGAGAATCTTTGTTGAAAGGTGTGAAGTCTAAAATGAGTACATTGCCGACAGAATACGAACGGACAGAAATCGGTGAGATCCAGATTGCTCCTGAAGTGATCGAGGTGATCGCAGGTTTAGCGACCGTTGAGGTTAAAGGTGTAGCAGGCATGAGCGGTGGTTTCGCCGGTGGTATTGTTGAGCTTCTCGGACGTAAGAACTTGTCCAAAGGAGTTAAAGTAGAGGTTGGACAACGCGAAGCTGCAGTGGATGTTTCTGTAATCATTGAATATGGTAACCGTCTTCCTGAAGTGGCTGCTGAAATTCAGCGTAATGTTAAGCGTTCCATCGAGACTATGACTGGTCTGACTGTTGTGGAAGTGAATGTGCATATTCATGATGTACAATTCAAGAACAACAACACTGTAGACAAGAACGAGGAAGCTGAAACTGTTCTTCGCGTGAAATAACAGTCGTCGTTCTTCCATAAACCCCCGACAGCAAAGTCGAGGGTTTACTCTAATTTAAGGAGGTTATGAGACTCGTGGCAAAAATTTTGGACAGACTTTTGCTGTTTGTCTACAGCTTAAGTATCGGAATATTATCTGTTATTGCCATCCTCCTCTTGAGCGGTGCTATTCCTAAAACTTTGGAGATTGAGAATGGACCAGCAGCTTATATTACTGCAATTGTGGTAGCAGTTGTCTTGTTCCTTCTGAGCATCCGATTTTTCTACATCTCTTTGCGTCGTGATCGTGCTTCTTTACCTTCTGTTGATCAGCGTACAGAGTATGGGGATATCCAGATTTCAGTGGAGACCATTGAGAATCTGAGTCTGAAGGCTGCCGGTAAAGTGAAGGGAATCAGAGATCTCAAATCGCGTATTCGCGTTTCTCAGGCTGGCCTTGAAATTACAATTCGCGCAGTAGTGGATGGTGAACATTCATTGCCGCTATTAACCACAGAAGTGCAACGTCAGGTGCATGATTTTGTGCAGGAGACAACCGGTATTCCGGTTGCAGATGTGTCTGTGTACATTGCTAACCTCACGCAGTCTCCAAGCTTCAAAAGTCGAGTGGAATAGAGGTGAGTTTCCCTTATGTCTTGGAAAGAAGTATGGGAAAGTCACGGGGGTAGAATCGCCGGAGTGACTTTCGGCATTGGTCTAGGTTTGATCTATTTAATTTGCGGTTTTTGGGATATGTTGTTCTTTGCACTGGTAGTGTTCATCGGATATACGCTCGGCAAAAGAAAGGATAACGCAGAAGCTCCCCTGTTTCAGTGGCAGGAGCTGATCACGCGTCTGTCCGGACGCTGGCGTCCCTTCAAATGAACCGCGATAGTCTTTTTCCCGGAGCAGGAAGCCGTAAGTTTGTGTTGTCCAATGCGCCAGGAAGAAAGGCTTTGCGGTTTTTTTAATTAAGAAATTTATCATTAACGGACAATAATCCTCTAAGGATTAGGGATAGAAGTCGAAGAATTTGGGCTTAAAATAATTGTAGGCGAAGCAATTAAAAGTTTGAATGATTATCACACTAGAGGTGTGAAGTTCTATCTATGGTTGCCCGACGTTGTAGAAGTTTAAGTAAACATGTTAATGCGATATAAGATTTTAGGAGGAACACATGAAAAGACGTATAGCGAGAGAGATTATTGTCCAAAGCCTGTATCAGATGGAAATGAACGATGTAGAAAGCGCGGATGCCGTAGAAATGCTGCTGGAGGAAGCTTCAGAGGAGAATGAAACCGAGCGTGTAATTACGGACGAGATTCAGCTCAAGCACTATGTGGTGGAGCATGTAAACGGAGTATGGGAGCACAAAGTTGCGATTGACGATATGCTTGAGCATTACTTGAAGGGCTGGCAGATGAGCCGTTTGTCACGTGTCGATCGTCAGATTTTACGTCTTGCGGCTTATGAAATGGTGTTCGCGAATGATGTTCCGGCGAAGGTTGCTGTGAATGAGGCTATTGATTTGGCCAAGCATTTTGGAACGGATGATTCCGGTAAGTTTGTAAACGGTGTGCTTGGGAAGATGATTCAAGAGATCGATACAATTAAAGCTGACCATTCTTAATATTAAAAAAAGTAAGAAAGTTTGAGTTTGTATCTATTCTTTATGTCTTATATTTCTCGCTTAAACGCTTATCGTCCTAATAAGGACGTCGAAGGCGTTTATGCTTGTACAATAGTAAAGTATATAAAAGGGGAGAGACTATCATGACAGCAGCAATCATCAGTGGTAAACAAGTATCTGAGGAAATTCGTATTGGTATTGCCCAGGAGGTTGCTGAACTGGCGAAACGCGGCGTGAAGCCCGGTCTGGCAGTAATTCTAGTAGGTGAAGATCCAGGGTCACAGGTTTATGTTCGTAACAAGGAAAAATCCTGCATCAGCCTTGGTTTCCATTCGGAAGTGCATAAACTGGATGAGTCTACTACTCAGGAAGAATTGCTGGCTCTCGTAGCGCAGCTTAATGGACGCGATGATATTGATGGGATTCTGGTTCAGCTTCCGTTGCCTAAGCATATTGAGGAAAAAGCCGTTATTGATGCAATCTCTGTGGAGAAAGACGTTGACGGCTTCCACCCTGTAAATGTAGGTAACCTAGTGATTGGTGCAGACAGTCTGCTTCCTTGTA
This sequence comes from Paenibacillus sp. FSL E2-0201, assembly GCF_037963325.1. NCBI lineage: Bacteria > Bacillati > Bacillota > Bacilli > Caryophanales > Paenibacillaceae > Paenibacillus > Paenibacillus sp. FSL E2-0201. The sequence goes on along the minus strand of NZ_CP150154.1, from coordinate 4,666,059 downwards.
CACCTGCTGGTGTAATTGAACTAATCAAACGTACAGGAACAGGTATGGCAGGCAAACATGCTGTGGTCATTGGCCGCAGTAATATCGTAGGCAAGCCGGTATCTTTGTTGCTGCAACGTGAGAATGCTACTGTAACGATGTGTCACTCCCGTACAGCTAATATGCAAGAAATTAGCCGCCAAGCAGATATACTGGTTGTAGCGATCGGACGCGCTAATTTCATTGATGCTTCGTATGTGAAACCGGGTGCTGTTGTCATTGATGTCGGTATGAACCGTTTGGATAACGGTAAGCTTGCGGGTGACGTTGATTATGATAGTGCAAAAGAAGTTGCCGGATACATCACACCTGTTCCGGGTGGGGTTGGTCCGATGACCATTACAATGCTGATGAGCAATACGCTGATTGCGGCTAAACGCCGTCACGGCTTGGAATAGGGGTAGGATTCATGGCGGCAGAGCGGCAGGTCTATTCGATAAAAGAACTCAACCGTTATATCCGCATGAAGCTAGACTCGGATACGTTACTTTCGGATGTATGGATTCGCGGAGAGATTTCCAACTTTACGCATCACGGCAGCGGTCATATGTATTTCACGCTAAAGGATGAGAGCAGCCGGATCAAGGCGATTATGTTCGCTTCCCATAACCAGCGCCTGCCGTTTATTCCGAAGGAAGGTGCCCGGGTTATCGCTAGAGGTAATGTGACCGTATATGAACGGGACGGGCAGTACCAGTTCTATGCCACACATATGCAGCCGGATGGAATTGGTAGTCTATATTTAGCTTATGAGCAGCTGAAGAGTAAGCTTGAGCAAGAGGGGCTGTTTGCAGAAGCGCGTAAACGGCCGTTGCCCCGCTTTCCGAAGTGCATCGGCGTAATTACTTCGCCAACGGGTGCAGCTGTACGGGATATCGTGATTACACTCCAGCGGCGGTTTCCGCAGGTGGCAATTGTAATCTATCCCGTACTGGTGCAAGGCAAAGGCGCCGCGCCTTCGATTGTGAAGGCGATTGGAGCGCTGAACCGCATGGGTGAGGCCGACGTACTTATCGTCGGCCGCGGCGGCGGTTCGCTTGAGGAGCTGTGGGCGTTCAACGAGGAGGAAGTCGCGCGAGCGATATCGGCATCAAGCATTCCGGTCATCTCGGCCGTTGGCCACGAGACCGACTTCACGATTGCCGATTTCGCCGCCGACCTCCGCGCGGCTACGCCCACAGCGGCCGCGGAGCTGGCCGTGCCACATGCCGGCGAGCTTGCTGCGCAGCTTCGCGGGCAGCAGCAGCGGCTGCGCCAAGCGCTGCAAAGACGCGCCCAGCGCGGACGCGAGCGTCACGCGGGGCTGGAACGCTCGCTGGCGCTGGCAGGCCCGCGCCGCTCGCTGATGCAGCACACGCAGCGGCTGGATCAGCTGCGTGAGCGGCTCCAGCGCTCAGCGGATGCACGGCTCAGCCGTTCCCGCGAGCGCAAAGCTGTGCTGCATCATAGTCTGCAGCGCTTCCATCCGCACGGCAGTGTTGCCGCTGCGCGGCAGCGCACCGAGAGCATACGCCGTGAGCTGATGGGTGCCATGCAGGCCCGCCTGCAGGAGAAGAAATCTCGCTATGTAGCGGAGATTCGTCATCTGGATGCGCTGAGCCCACTAAAAGTCATGTCGAGAGGCTACAGCTTAGTCTATGACGAGGCAGAAGAACATTTAATCAAATCGCTGAACGAAGTACAGCTTGGCGATCTTGTAGTGATAAAGATGAATGACGGACAGCTGAACTGCCAGGTATGGGGAATGAAGGAGGATGGCAAAGACGATGACGAAGGAAGCGGAACTTGATTTTGAAGGCGCCATGGACCGGCTGGAGGAAATCGTACGTGAGCTTGAACACGGCGACGTTCCCCTGGAGAAGGCCATCGATTTATTTCAGCAAGGTATGAAGTTATCTCAGCTTTGCGGCAGCAAGCTTGAGCAGGTAGAGCGTAAGATCGAAATGATTACCCTAGAGGACGGAGAACTGCGTAAGAAGCCGTTTGGTGCACGTCTGGAAGGGGACGCCGATGACTCGCTTTGAGCATGAGCTTGAGAGAAACTCTGAAGGAGAAACACTGCGTCAGCCACTGGAGGATTACATCGCGTCCTTAAGCGATCTAGTCTCAAATGAACTAGAGGTTATTCTCCCCACACAATGGATGGTTCCAGAGAATTTGCAGCAAGCCATGAAGTACTCACTTATGGCTGGGGGCAAACGCCTCCGGCCACTGCTGGTGATTATCGCATGTGAAGCACTGGGAGGAAGTCGAGAGGCTGCCCTGCCTGTCGCTGCTGCTATAGAGATGGTACATACCTACTCGTTAATTCATGATGATTTACCTGCCATGGATAATGATGATTATCGGCGTGGAAAGCTTACGAATCATAAAGTCTTTGGGGAAGCTACAGCGATCCTTGCGGGTGATGCGCTTCTGACCCATGCTTTCTACAGTGTGGTACAAGCCTCGCGTAAATTTGGCGTCCCTGCGGAAAGTGTACTATCCATCGTGGAGGATTTGGCGGAAATGGCAGGTCCTCGTGGTATGGTTGGCGGTCAGATTGCAGATATGGAAGGCGAGCAGGGTCTAACCGATCTTGCACAGCTAAAGTACATTCATCTGCATAAGACAGGAGATTTGATTATCTTCTCGCTACTAGCTGGCGGTCGTATTGCAGGCGCTAACGAGCAGCAGCTCAAGGCCTTACATGAATTTGGAACAGCCGTTGGACTCGCTTTTCAGATCCAAGATGACATTCTAGATCTGGTTGGGGACGAAGGCAAGCTTGGTAAAAAGACAGGCAGTGATGTCAAACAGCATAAGGTAACCTATCCTTATTTTATTGGCCTCGAAGCCTCGCGTGAAGAAGTGAAGCAGCTTACAGAAACAGCCCGTAATGCTGTACTGAACGGCGGCTTTCACGACCACCAGCGTCTGCTGGAAATTGCAGATTATTTAATGGCACGAGATCACTAATTATGAAATTTCGAAACGGCTGTATTTCGACAGCCGTTTCGTTTGTGTTATAATGGGTTTTATATAATTTACAACATCTAGGAAAGCGGGGAACTATACGTGCTGCTTCCACAAATAAATGATCCTGAACAACTGAAATCTCTGTCAATTGATGAGTTAAATACTCTAGCGGAGGAAATTCGTCGATTTCTGATTGAGAAGCTTACAGCAACTGGTGGGCACCTTGGATCCAATCTTGGAGTCGTGGAGCTCACTTTGGCTTTGCATTATTGCTATAACAGTCCTCGGGACAAAATGATTTATGACGTTGGTCACCAGGCCTATGTCCATAAGATACTAACCGGTCGCCAAGACCGTTTCGACACCTTGCGTAAATATCAGGGCTTGTGCGGATTTGTTAAGCGCTCCGAAAGTGAGCATGATGTGTGGGAAGCTGGACACAGCAGCACCTCATTATCAGCAGCAATGGGGATGGCGATGGCCCGTGATCTCAAGGGTGAAGACAACAAAGTAATTGCCGTGATCGGTGACGGAGCACTTACTGGCGGAATGGCGTTTGAAGCACTTAACCATATTGGTCATGAGAAGCGTAAGCTAATGGTTATTTTGAACGACAATGAAATGTCCATAGCTCCTAACGTAGGGGCGATGCACAATTACTTAAGCAAGATTCGTTCAGATCGCCACTATTTGCGTGCTAAAGATGAGGTTGAAGGGCTGCTTAAGAAGATTCCGGCCATCGGAGGGCGTTTAGCGAAGACCGCTGAACAGTTAAAGAACAGTCTTAAATATATGATGGTACCTGGTGTATTGTTTGAAGAGCTTGGCTTTACGTATCTCGGCCCGGTGGATGGACATGATTTAGAGAAAATGATTGATACCTTCCACCAAGCAGATAATGTGGCTGGACCTGTACTTGTGCATGTATTGACGACCAAAGGCAAGGGCTACAAACCGGCTGAGACCGATTTCTATAAATCGCATGCTATTTCGCCTTACAAAATTGAATCGGGTCAGTCGCTTAAAGCTGTGGGTCCGCCAATGTACACCGAAGTATTTGGCAGTACGTTAATTGAACTGGGCCGGGAGGATTCGCGTCTGATTGCAGTTACGCCTGCGATGCCAGGAGGCTCGGGCTTATTCCCATTCGCGAAGGAATTTCCGGATCGTATGATTGATGTCGGGATTGCGGAGCAGCATGCGGCTACACTTTGTGCAGCTTTGGCTATGGAAGGGATGAAGCCGGTATATGCGGTGTATTCCACCTTCATGCAACGTGCCTATGATCAGATCGTTCATGATATTTGCCGTCATAACGCAAATGTTATGTTCGCTATTGATCGCGCTGGATTTGTAGGTGCGGATGGTGAGACTCATCAGGGTGTGTACGATGTTGCCTTTATGCGCCATATTCCGAATATGGTGATGATGATGCCTAAAGACGAAAATGAGCTGCGTCATATGATGAAGACGGCGCTTGAATATAATGACGGCCCGATCGCTTACCGATACCCTCGAATTAATGGTACAGGTGTGACGATGGATGCAGAGATGCATACCATTCCAATCGGATCGTGGGAACGTCTGCGTACTGGGGAAGGTTATGCGGTTGTTGCTTGCGGTCCTATGGTTCAAGTGGCTGAAGAAGCCGCTGATTTGTTGAAGCGTGAAGGAATTCAGGTGGGCGTCGTGAATGCGCGTTTCCTGAAGCCGCTAGATAACTCCATGCTGCTTGATTTGGCTCACGCTGGAACCAATATGGTTGTTATTGAAGAGGCTAGCCAAGCGGGAAGTCTCGGCAGTGCGGTATTAGAATTCTATGCAGAGCATGAAATTTATGATGCTCGTGTACATCTGATGGGTGTACCTGACATCTTTGTGGAGCACGGCTCCATTAAAGAACAGCGCCAGGAAACAGGTCTTACTGTAGAAAAACTATGTGCACGTATCAAGTCCATGATGGCTTTGAGTGCTTATAATTACAAAACAACTTCGACTTCCTAAGTGGAAGCCGGAAATTAGCAACCCTTTGAACGATCGGGAGATGACCATGGAACACCGTAAAGAACGGATAGATGTATTGCTTGTTGAGCAAGGTTTTTATGAAAGCCGTGAGAAAGCTAAAGCAGCCATTATGGCAGGGCTGGTGCTAGCGGATGAGGAACGCATTGAAAAGGCTGGTATGAAGGTGTCGCGGGAGGCTACCCTTAAGGTTAAGGGCTCTGTACATCCTTATGTCAGTCGTGGGGGCCTAAAGCTGGAGAAGGCTCTTCGCCAATTTAATATTGATCTTTCGGGACGGACCATGTTAGACATCGGTGCTTCTACTGGAGGCTTCACGGATTGTGCACTTCAGAATGGAGTAAGCCATGTGTACGCGATAGATGTTGGTTATAATCAGCTGGATTGGTCGCTGCGTAATGATGAACGCGTTAGTGTTATGGAACGTACGAATTTCCGATATATGACGCCTCCAGATTTGGTGGGTCCGATCCCGGATTTTGCGAGTATTGATGTTTCGTTTATCTCCTTAAAAATAATTCTTCCACCGCTCAAAGCGTTGCTTAAGCGCCCGGCGGATATTGCCGCGCTGATTAAGCCGCAGTTTGAGGCGGGGCGGGAGAAGGTTGGTAAATCAGGTGTGATTCGTGACTCTGCTGTCCATAAAGAGGTATTGATTAATGTACTGACCATGGCGGCAGAGCTGGGTTACCAGCTACAGGGATTAACCTTTTCACCGATTACAGGTGGGGAAGGGAATATCGAGTTTCTTGCTCACTGGAGACTATCGCCTGAAACTGCGGAAGATGAAGAGGTATTATTACCTTCAGATGCTGTCTCATCAGTCATATCAGTGGAGGATTTCCCATCTCTTGCGGATGAAGTGATTAAGCAGGCTACGGGTACTTTTAATGTAAATTCAACTCATGGAAACTCATCGCGCCGGTGAGTTTCTTTTTCCATATGGTCAAGTCAGTGAAATCGAATATACGGAAAGCTCCTAAAAAGCCTGCGCAGAAGAAGGAATTAGCAAGGCTTCACGCGAATAAATCACCGAGGTGATTGATAGTGGCGGGTAGCTCTGACAAGGTCGTCATGGCGTTTATTGGAGTAGCATTATCGATTTTTATAATTTATCGGATATATATATGGCTGCAAAGTTCTCCGCGTTCTTTCATGAAGGATCAGATCCCGTTTAATAAAGTGATTATTCCTCACCCTTCTATAGACATACTAGAGGATGAAGGGTATGAGGTCGTTGGAGGGAAGCTCAAAATCCCGTTGTCCTTCAACGTAAACGGGGCGCAGATGTATAGCCGGTTATTTATAGATTATGTGGCGACTAAGGAAGAAGGATCAATATATTTGGTCATCCTTTCCAGACCACGCAAACCTTTAGATTTCACAGGAAGTGGCTTACGGGATACCTTGCTTCCGTACTTACTGATTTATCCGGAATGCAGCGGAGTTCTGTATGTTAATGTTGCTGCGGGATCTATTCAAGTGATTAGGCTCGGCAGGGATGACGGAGAATCAAACTGAGTCCATATTTAAATAGGTGTATGCTTCCGAAGTAGTTTTGCCGAAGCTATTCAGGGTGCATCGCTTACAAAACTAAGTCCATGCTTCCGATGTAGTTTTGTCGCTGCTAATCTGGAAGTGTCGCTTACAAAACTTTTAGGAGGCAACAATGAAGGGACAACGACATATTAAGATACGCGAGATTATTACGCAAAAGGATATCGAGACACAGGACGAGCTGGTAGAAGCTTTGCGTGAATCTGGTTTCCAGGTTACTCAAGCGACTGTATCTCGGGATATAAAAGAGCTATTGCTTATTAAGGTTCCTATGGATGATGGAAGATACAAATATTCACTTCCAACCGATCAACGGTACAATCCAATCCAGAAGCTGAAGCGAGTTCTAGTGGATAATTTTGTACAGATCGATTCATCGGCTAATCTTGTGGTGATGAAATGCTTACCGGGGACGGCTAACTCAGTGGCAGCTTTGATTGATAATATTGACTGGCCACAAATTATGGGGACCATCTCTGGTGATGATACCATTCTTATTATTTGCCGTCAGCCTGAGGACAGCAAGACCGTGATTTCGCAAATTATGGGTTATATTTCTTAAAATATAAAAAGTATTAACATCATTCTATCAAATTCTTATCATCTTCTCGGAGGTGCTCTATTAGTGTTAGAAACCTTGTCTATTCGCAATCTAGCCGTCGTTGAGGCGGTAGATGTGCATTTTTATCCTGGCTTCCATGTGCTTACAGGGGAGACTGGGGCAGGTAAATCCATTATTATTGATGCGCTTGGACTGATTGCCGGAGGCCGCGGTTCCGCGGATTCTATTCGTTACGGCTGTGAAAAAGCAGAGATGGAAGCGCTCTTCAGCCTTCCCAGCGGTCATCCTGTCTGGGATACTTTGGAGCGCCTTGGCATTGAGGCCCAGCGTGAGGAGCATCTTATTATACGTCGTGAGCTTACCTCTCAGGGGAAAAGCACATCACGCGTAAACGGACAAATGGTCAATCTTACGATGCTTCGTGAAATTGGCGAGCAGCTGGTGAATATTCATGGACAGCACGAACACCAAAACTTATTGAAGGCAGAACGACATTTGGGACTGCTGGATACATACGGAGAACCTATAATCGGGCCGCTTAAAGCGGTATATCAGGAAAAGTATTCCGCCTTTGCAAAAGTGGAGAAAGAGCTCCGAGAGCTGCAGGAATCCAGTCAGAAGGCATACCAAATGCTTGATTTATATCGTTTTCAGTTAGAAGAAATTTCATCTGCTGCATTAAAACCGGGAGAAGATGAATTACTTGCCGAAGAACGGGTCAAACTATCCCACAGTGAGAAAATGATGGATTCCGTATCCGGTGCATATGAGCTCCTCTATGATAGACAAGGCTTAGAATCCATCGGTAATGTCATTTCAAGGCTCGAGGATGCGGTTCGTTACGATGAAAAGGGTCTTAAATCCGTGCTTGAGCAGTTGCAGTCCTCTTATTATCAACTGGAGGATGCTGCATTTCAGCTTCGTGATTACCGCGAAGAGATTGAGTTCAACCCACAGCGACTCGAAGAAATCGAGAACCGTCTTGATTTAATCACCGGACTTCGCCGTAAATACGGAGATAGTGTAGAACAGATTCTGGCTTATTATGAACAAATCCATCGGGAAACCGATCTGCTTGAGAATAAAGATGAATATCTGGAGAAGCTGACGACCAAACGCGATGCATTATTAGCTGTGTTGATGGAAGCAGCTGCTGAATTAAGTGAAGCACGGAAGCTGTGTGCGTCTGATTTGGCCACGCAAGTGGAAAGTGAGCTTAAAGATCTTCAGATGGAAAGAACCTCGCTACAGGTTAAATTAGATACGCTGGAGGACCCACGTGGTGTTGAATATAAGGGTCGGCGTATACGTCTCACAAGACAAGGGATCGACAGTGCGGAATTTATGATTTCCCCTAACCCTGGCGAGCCGTTAAGACCTCTTGGCAAAATTGCCTCGGGTGGTGAGTTGTCGCGTATTATGTTGGCAATGAAGAGCATTTTTGCGCGTCATGATGCAATTCCAGTTCTGATTTTTGATGAGGTGGATACCGGTGTGAGTGGTCGAGCTGCTCAATCCATTGCAGATAAACTGTATAAGCTGTCCTCCACCTGTCAGGTGTTCTCCATTACGCACTTACCGCAGGTGGCTTGTATGGCTGATCATCAGTACTTAATCCGCAAAAAGGTTGAGGACGGAAGAACCATGACTGAAGTGGAATCACTCTCGAATGATGGACGTGTAATGGAGCTGGCCCGAATGCTGGGTGGGGTGGAAATTACCGAAAAAACATTGCACCATTCGCAGGAAATGCTCAATTTGGCTGAGGCCAGTAAGGCTGCAACAAGCTAAGCGGAACAATGATTGACAGTAATAAAAGCCTGGGGGCAAGGTTATCTTATAGGTACGCAATTGGCGACCACCTTTTTCGTCAAGCGAAAGAAGCAAAAGGGAGCGTGACAGCCATTGAAGCCTAACCTCAGGAAGTTAATGCCAGGCCTTTTATTTGCCTTCTTTCTTAGTTTATCGGGCATAACGGGAACCCACCAAAGTTTTGCCGCACCATTGAACAGTGAGCCTGCCAAGGTGACTGCGCAAGGAATGAAACCGGAACTGAAGGTGATCCCGGGAGGTCAAACGATCGGAGTGAAAGTGAAATCAGCAGGTGTTCTGGTTGTAGGACATCATCTGATTGAAGTATCCGAGAAATCTAAGCTTTCCCCAGGTGAAGTCAGCGGATTGGTACCGGGTGACTTAATGATCTCCATTGATGGAGAGAAGTTGGACGAGTTATCTAAGGTGGCCAAGCTTGTGGATCGCGCCGGAAAAGCGAATAATTCTCTGACGATTGTCTTTAAACGCGCTGGGAAAGAGCATACAGCCAAGCTCAAACCCGCGTATGATATTAATGACAAAGTCTGGAGGCTAGGCCTGTACATTCGAGATTCTGCAGCGGGTGTCGGTACATTAACTTTTTATGCCCCGAAACAGGGTGTCTATGGAGCTTTAGGACATGTAATTACGGACATGAATACAGGAACACCAATCGTTGTTGGCAGCGGTCATATCGTTCAGTCCAGTGTAACGTCGATATCTAAAAGCCAAGATGGCGATCCTGGTGAGAAACGAGCTCATTTCTTGAAAGAAAGCCAAGTACTTGGCAATGTTGAGAGCAATACAGATTTTGGTATCTTCGGTAAAATGAATCGTAATCCTGAGCATAGTCTTTATAAAGAACCTATTCCTGTGGCGATGAGCAATCAAGTCAAGGAAGGGCCTGCTGAGATTCTAACCGTGGTAGATGGACAGCAGGTGGAACGGTTTAATGTTGAGATCATTCATGTGGCACATCAGCAGACACCAGCTACAAAGGGTATGGTAATTCGTATTACAGATCCTCGACTGATCGATAAGACTGGTGGTATCGTTCAAGGGATGAGCGGAAGTCCAATCGTTCAAAATGGACGGCTCATCGGCGCAGTAACACATGTATTCGTAAATGATCCTAAGTCCGGATATGGCTGCTTCATCGAATGGATGCTTAAGGATTCTGGTGTAACGCTACAGGAGAATAGGTATCCATTAAATCTTAAGGCGGTTTAGCCTTAAGATTTTTTTGTCGAAGGATTACGAAGATCATCGAACTTTGAAATAAAATATTTAATTATAATCCATGCCAGAAAAAAAATAAAGAAAAATAATTTTCGACAGAAGGGAATTCAATCTCCATGTCGAAAATGTTAAGAGACAAGAAAAAAATGTTATTTTCGAATAGCAGATATAATTAAGGAGGAAGCAGCCAGTGCAGAATATTGAAGTGTTGTTGGCCGATGATAACAGGGAGTTTACGAATTTGCTTTCCGAATACATTTCTGAACAAGAAGATATGACGGTAACGGGTATCGCCTACAATGGTGAAGAAGTGCTTCAAATGCTCAGCGAAGCACGCAAAGTTCCCGATGTCCTTATTCTTGATATCATCATGCCACATTTAGACGGTCTGGGTGTCTTGGAACGTCTGCGTGATATGGATCTGAATCCTCAACCGAAGATCATCATGCTGACCGCTTTTGGTCAGGAGAACATCACTCAAAGAGCTGTACAGCTTGGTGCATCCTATTATATTTTGAAACCGTTCGATATGGAGGTCCTGGCAAATCGTGTACGTCAGCTTGTAGGGGTCCAAGGCAGCATGAGCTCATCCTCTAACATGTACAACTATTCGTCGACGTCCAGATCGAATGTAGTGCCGCTTACGAAGGGCAAGAATCTTGATGCTAACATTACCTCGATCATCCATGAAATCGGTGTTCCAGCACATATCAAGGGCTATCAGTACCTGCGCGAAGCGATCACTATGGTATATAACAATATCGAGATCCTAGGTGCGATTACAAAAACGCTCTATCCAGCCATTGCAGAGAAATTCAAGACCACCCCTTCACGCGTTGAACGCGCGATTCGCCATGCGATTGAAGTGGCTTGGACCCGTGGCAACATCGACTCCATCAGCCATCTATTCGGCTATACGATTAATATCTCCAAATCTAAGCCTACTAACTCGGAATTTATTGCCATGGTAGCCGACAAGCTGCGGATTGAGCATAAGGTTAGTTGAAAGGGTTAGGGGCAGTGCGTGGTAAGTAATTTTGGGTTGATGGTAGGTGTTTAGGCTAAAACAATTTTGCCGATAAACTTCTTTTTAGGTAATTTAAAACCAATCAATTTCTTCTTTGTATATGTATAAATTTCACTCCTTTATTGGGTTCGGTAAATCCAATGGAGGAGTGTTTGTTTATGACTGATTTTGAATTTTAGATTGATAATTTTTATGTTGTAGTATATCTACAAACACAATTAAAATCACTGATGTAATAGTATTGAAAATGAAATAACAAAGAATGTTTGTGAAAAAATTGAGAACAAAAATTATCAGGAAAATCAAAAAAAAGCTCAGTGTAGAAAGTTTAAAACTTGTTCTTGGACAGTTTGATACATCGAGGATGAACAGTTAACTTTCTTCAATAGAGTTGATTATAGAGATTCTAATGGAACAATTTAGCATCTGATAAAACAAATATTTAATTTAGAAGGAGACATATGAACTTGAAAAAATAGTGGGAGTGTGAAATGTGGAAAAAATATTATTGGTTTGTATTATGATAATGTTGATGCTAGCATCGGCTTGTGGAAATATTGAAATGACATCAAATCCAAATACTTCTAGTGAGACTAAACCTGAAACGGATGAGTCTATTATTCCAAAAAACACATCCGTATATTGTGATCAAGAAAGTATAAATTTGGATAGTGAAGCTGAAAAATATATCTATGGAACTTGGGAAGTTGAGAAGCTTTTAGGATTTGCAAATTCATATAATGATGCTTCTGAATATCCAACAGGGCAAAAATTTATTGGAGATGAAATTATCATCAAAAAAGACTTTTTTTCATCAAAAGGACTTAAAAACTATAGTGTTTATCAATATGAACTAAAAAAACCATTATATGAGATTACAGCGACATGTTATAACTCTGACTCTTTTTATAGATTATATAAAATAGATATCCCAGACTTAAATATAAATGATGTAGTAAAAGTAATAAATATAAGTGACCCTTCTACAAACCTTGGAATACCTTTAAGTTTTTTTGTTGTTAATAACGATAGGCTTATCTTGTTATCAGAGGCAACTATTTTTGAGCTTGAAAAAATTACTGATTAAATGAATGGGATTCTGAAAATACCCGTATCAAATCAATGCAGCAAAAAGACACTGAGATCTTATTCATCAGTGCCTTTTTTGTAGACATTTTCCCACCAGAGGGTTGTAGTTTAAAGCAGCTTAATCAGCTCTTCTAGCTCGTCAACCATACCTTTTGCAAGTTCAAAATTATTGTCTTTTAAAGCTAATTCTATTTTCATTTCAACTGTTTTTTTATTTTGTTCATTTTCTAAATAGTCTTTATCAAAATGACTGGCATAAATCATCTTTCTGAATTTTCGCATACTCATTTTTCTAATCGTCTTATCGTCAATGATTAATACATAATCCATGCCATTTACTACAGAATAGAAATCATGAGAAATCATGAGAATCGCACCTTTATAATCTTCAATGGCTTTCTCCAGTGCGATTTGTGTATAGGTGTCTAAATGACTTGTCGGTTCATCAAGAAGCAATAAGTTTGCTTTGCTAGCAGAAACTTTTGCCAATTGCAGTATGTTTTTTTCGCCACCAGATAAAGATTCTATCTTTTGATTAAGAATTTCTCCTTCAAAACCATAGTTTGAAAGATGTGCTCTAATCTCGTCATAAGTTGCAAACCCAGCATCGATGAAGTCTTCTAGTATGGTATTAGAATCCTTTAGCACTTCGTCTTGAAGCTGAGAAAGATAAGCCACTTTAACATCATCATGTATTTTAATTGAATCATGATTATTTTTAAAGATATCTCGAAGTAAAGTCGTTTTCCCGGTACCGTTTGGACCGATAAGGGCTACTTTATCTGTAGGTTTCATCTCAAAGTTAACATTTTCTAAAATCAACTCATCAAAGGAAACACTATAATTATTCACATTTAAAACAGTGATGTCTTCTTCAATTTCATTGTCCACACCAAAACTGATTTCCGGTTGCTTAATATCAACGAATGGCGCTTTAATTTTTCGCGCTTCCAATCTTTCTTGAAACTTAACCCTAGCTTTTAACGCTCTTCCTCTAGATGCTTCTGAATTATAGGTTGCGATCGCTCTAAGATTATCAATAATGTCATCGTATCTCTCAATTTCTTCTTGTTCAGCGACTGCGATTTCTTGTAGCTCAATTTTTGTCTGAAGTAATGAGAAGTTATACTCAATATATCGCCCATCGAACTCTTGGATCTCCATGTTTTCAAGGTGTATAATTTTGTTAAAACAATGATTCAATAGATAACGGTTATGCGTAACAACTAACAATATTCCTTTGTGAGCATTAATAAGATTTTTAAGTGCATTTAGGTTTTCAAAATCTAAAAATACATCGGGCTCATCCATAATCATTAAGTCTGGACGAGTCAGCATTTCCTTCATCACTTGAATAAGCTTGAATTCCCCACCGCTTAGGTCGGATACCTTAGCATCTTTTAGCTTCAAAAGGTTGGCTAAATTTAGTTTCTTATTAATATTGCTTTCAAAATCATTTCCATCCATTAAATCAAAGGCATCTAGAGCTAATTGATACTTTTCGAGTAATGAATCAATATCTGATGATGTTTCCATTTCAGAGAGAATAGTTGTTATTTCATTTTGTATCTTAATAAATTCTTCTCCTATATATTCAAAAACGGTTGTTTCTTTACTTCTGTCTACTTGTGAGAACTGACTTACATATCCAATTTTGCAGGTTGGGTCAATTTCTAACTTGCCTTCGAACAAATATTTTTCTGGATCCATCAGTATATCGATCAGTGTACTTTTACCACTGCCACTTGTTCCTATAAAAGCGCAATGTTGTGCCTCTTCAAGCGTAAATGTAATGTTTTTATATAGTTCTTTTTGCGGAAATGAGAAGGATAAGTTATCAACTTTTATCATAGTATTACCTTTCTTTATACAGAATTAGTAAATATGAATAGAAGGATTGAAGATCATAAATTTTGAGTTTACCGTTGATAGAGTAACACTGTTTACAGCTAACATCAATCATTTCGAATTAAAGTTGTTCGTGAAATCGAAAAATCCAACTTAGAACAATTGGATCACGCCTGTCCAGATGGCGTTTTATAGCTAGATTACATATGGCCAGTAGTTGAGTTGGCTGTGGCAGAGTCTCTTAGTATATCTTTCATGTTACGAATATATTGGTTATAATTGGAAGAATGATAAGCTCAGGAGGTTCGTAGATATGAAGAAGAAAATAGTAGGGATTGTAGCAGCGGCGCTGTTACTTGGTGGTTCAATAGGATTCTCAGCAAGCTCGTCTTTAATTGGCGCTAAAGTTTCCGGAATGTATACTATAAAACAAGCCGGAAAGAAGATTGCAGATGCAATTGTAGTAAATAACTCGGCCTACGTACCTGTGCGCACGATGTCCGAAGCGACGGGAGTAGGGTTGACGGTTGAAGGAAAGACGATAATATTGGAGAGTAAGGAGACTGAGAAGGCGCTGAAAGCAAGTATTGCAGCGGCTAAACTCCGGGAAAGATTAGCAGGGGCAGAATCAAGCGTTCAAGTTCTCAAAGAAGCCATCCAACTGGCGGAAACTACTGCGGCCGACCTAACAAGCGCAGCAGACCAAGAGGCTCAAAGAAACTATATCGCCGAGTTGAATAAACGTGTTGCCTTCATGGAAACAGAAATTGCGCAGCTCAAGGAGCAGCTCGGCGAATAATAAATGAATAATGATGAAGAGTCCCGCCGTTACTGATGCGGCACGTTCGACGATGAAATTGGCCGTGCACTTGCGGATTAACGCCCAGTGAAATGTCCGACATAGGCGTAGATAGTGGCTGAAACAGTAGCAAGTAAATAAATTTTCTTAGCGATTCTTCAATGATCTGAAGAATCGTTTTTTTGTAATGACGGAGAGTTTGTTTTCTTCGAACAAATGGATAATAATAAAGGAATGAGCTAGGCTAATCGCATGACATCGTTTTTATAAACTACATAACTTTATACCCTAAAAGCGAGGCGTAACGAAATGAATACATCTGAGTTTCAACAGTATGTGAAGAAGTTCAGTGAAACCAAAGGTTTTGACACGAGCTCCATTGAGCAGAGAATGCTGTACTTAATGACTGAGGTGGGGGAATTGTCCAAAGAGGTGTTATCCGTATCCTTCGACCCCGGTGCAGAGAAGAAAGAAAACTTGGGATTTGAGATGTACGACGTGGTGTGGAATATTTTTGATCTGGCCAATAAGCTGGATATTGATTTGGATCAGGCATTTAAACGTAAGCTGGAAATTAATGAACAAAGAACATGGGAGTAGCATAAAAAAATCCAAGGACATCCCGCGCGGGGAGCCTTGGATTTTTTATTTATCATTTTTATTTAAATGAAGCATAACCTTCATCCGCCATAACAACACTACCGTTAATTGCGCTAGCTTCTGGCAAGGAGAGCAAGTAGACGGTATCAGCAACTTGTTCAGGTAGCGTTAATTTGTTACCCATGACTTTGCTCTTCATCTCATCGACCATTCCTTGGTCTTTATATCCTTGGATAATTGGGGTATCTACAGCACCTGGAGCAACGGCGAGTACGCGGATACCGTGAACGGACATTTCAAGTGCTGCCGATTTGGTCATCATTATGACCGCACCTTTGGAAGCGTGATAAGCGAATGTACCTGGGGAAGCCAGGAATCCAAATACAGAGGCAGTATTGATGATGACACCTTTGATGCCGAGTTCACGCATTTTTTTACCTGCCGCAATAATACCGTGGGCAACACCGTGCTGATTGACATTAATAACACTATGATAATCCTTAAGGTCTTGGTCTAGTACAGGAGTGACGCGGCCGATTCCGGCATTGTTGAACATGACGTCAATTCTTCCATAAGTGGTAACGGTCTTTTCAACCAGTGCTTCAACCTCTTCATATTTTGAAACATCGGTTTTGACGAAAATCGCTTCGCCACCATCCTTGATGATCTGTGCTACTGTTTCTTCACCTAATTGTTGATTGAAATCGGCAACGACCATTTGGTCACCTTTACTTGCGAATTTAATAGCGGTTTGTTTCCCGATTCCACTGGCTCCACCTGTTATTACGGCTACTCTTTTGTCTGTCATTTGTGATTCCTCCTCGAGAAATATAGTTATACTAGAAATATAGGTTCATATGGTGAAAAGGTTATTTACTAACTTATTTATATTGTAACACTAGTCCAAATTAATTAAAATTTAAGTAAATTTAATAGGTATTAAGTAAATATTAAGTTAGGGAGTGATTCAAATGAATTTAGAGCAATGCGAGAATATCGTAGAAGTCGCAAAGATTGGTTCACTAACAAAAGCCGCTCAGAATCGTCATATCACCCTGTCTGCGATAAGCCAATCTATAACACTGTTAGAAGCGGAGCTGGGAGTTACTTTGTTCATTCGTTCGCGAGGCCAAAAAGCAGTTCCCACAGCAGAAGGACAGGCCATAATCAGCAAAGCAAATGAAGTCCTAATGAAAGTTAATGAATTAAAAGCTGAAGCACAGATTTACAGTGATACGTTAAGCGGTCATTTGAAGATTGCTGCAATTCCGGGACCTATGCATATAATAGTGAAGGTTATTTCTGGTTTTAAGATGGATTTTCCAAATGTGAAAATAGAGATTTTTGAAAAGGGACCTAAAGAGATTTTGGATAATGTGCTTCAGGATGAAGTGGATATCGGACTGATGGTCTCGCCGGAGGGCTTATCAGATCAACATAAAGGGGTCGTATTTGAGAAATTAATGGAAGGAAAGATTGTTGTAGGCGTACATCCTCATTCACCATTAGCTTTAAATACAATGATTACCCCTGAACAGTTAGCAGGTCAGACATTGGTTATATACGATGATCATTACATACAGGACTTTGTGGAGCGATATTTACTGAAGGCTGGGCCGATGAATATCCTTTTTATAAGCAATAATACCCGAGCCATTGAGAATGCAGTTGCGGCAGGACTCGCGATTACGATCGGTATGGATTATTCTTTTATAAAAACATTTGAGGATTCTCAGAAGATTATGAAGACGATCGAGCTGCGATCTTCAGATCAGCATACTCCAGGTTCTATTGTTTCAGCTTCTAAACAAGGCTCAAAAACGGTCCGAAGATTTATCAACAGGCTTAAGCATGAGTTTGAGGAAGGAATCAGAAGAGGTTGAACGTTCATTTCTCCAATGTTGGAGAGCTTGAATTAGGAGAGGATGGAGCGCCCCGAAAAGATTACAAACATCAGTAACCATTCTAAAATATGAATACAAAGCATTACAGGATGTTTAGTCAGGGGAATGATTATGAAATCTAAAATTGCCTTTGCTGACAAAGTGGGAAATGATCCATTCGGTGAATTCTTAATTCAGACTTTGCGTGAAGTTAAAGTGAATACGGATTTGATCGTGAGAGATTCCTCAGTACTAACGACGATGGCTTATGTATCTTTACAAAAAGATGGAGAACGGGATTTTGTGTTTAGTCGTGGCGCGGATGGTAATTTTGGATTGCAAGATGTACCTCTTCATAAGCTGAATGAAGCAGCCGTTGTTCATTTTGGTTCAGCAACAGCGATGTTAGGTGGAACTTATCTTGAAGCTTATTTTGAACTTATGGGCAAAGCACGCCAAGCTGGCCAGTTCGTTTCCTTTGACCCTAACTATAGAGGCAGTTTATGGGGCGACAGAACGGAAGCGTTTATCAGGTTAGCTAAGAAGGGGATCTCAGCGGCTGATTTTGTTAAAGTGTTGTTACAGCTTTCGCGACTGACACATCAAGCAATTGGGAGTCTTACCTTTGCGGTTTGGCAAGACATAATTCATTTTGTTAATCAAGTGGGTGCTATCGTGTGTACGAAGGTAGGCGCTATTGCTGCATTACCTACTTATGAGGAAGTAACGAATTGGAATCAATAATTTTGGGTACCGATTAGAAACCATCAAGCGCTGGCCGCTTGATGGTTTTTTATTTGTGTCCAGCAGGGACAAGCTGAAACATGAATTTGATGAATGGATTAGAAGAAGTTAACAGTATGCCTTGGTAAATTTTATTTAACCTTTACACTTCCTAGTTAATATAAACCCTATGATGTTGTCCAAGCTCAGATCGTCATTAGGACAGCCAAGTGGGGAGGATGTCAACACAGTGAGAAGGTATTTAAGGCAAATTAATGTGGTAGTTATTTTTGTTTTGTTGATTTCGTTGTTGCAGCCGGGGGCATTTGTTCGCGCTTCCATTTCTGATTTACCTGCTACAGAATATGGTACTGTTATTGATGTTCGTAAGACGGAGCTGGCACCTGGGGCGATGTATACCTGGATGGATCTTCAAAATGAACGCGGTTTGCAAAAGGTTCATGCTGTCGAGTTTAACCCGCAAAATGCTAACTTAGAGCTGCGGGCGGGCACGAAGGATGGAAAGGTTTATGGCATGAAGGGTGTAACGGAAATGGCATCATATGCGGATGCGCCTGGAAACCGTGTAATAGCAGGGGTTAATGGTGATTTTTATGAAATCTCCGGTTTTGCCACGGGTGTTCCTAACGGATTGTTTATGGATGAGGGTGTGATTCTGAACAGTTCGATCTCAGCTTTTACCTTCGGTTTAAAAGAAGACGGCAGCTCGATTTATGGTGTGCCGAAGTTAACTAAAAACATTACGATAAACGGAAAAACGACTAATTTAACCAGTATCAACCGTTATCGAAATACAAATGAGCTGGTTCTCTATACGGAAAATTATAATACAACTACAAAGTCGACCAATGAGGGTGACGAGGTTGTTCTAGATATTGTCGAAGGAGAAGTGAAAAGCGGTCAGACCTTGAAGCTGAAGGTGTCTGAAATCCGTAACAATCAAGGCAATACGCCGCTTTCCCAAGGAAAGGTGGTTTTGTCTGCTAATGGGACGTCTCGTGCCCTTTTGCAGGGGTTATCGGTTGGTGATAGTGTTACTGCAAGCTTTGCGCTAAGTGGAGAATGGAATGAAGTCAAGGTAGCTATTGGCGGTGAAGGACCGCTGGTGAAGGACGGAGTAGTTCAACAAGGTGTAGGGCCTTTAGGTATTCATCCACGTACTGCCATTGGTACAAAAGCGGATGGAAGCATCGTTCTTTTCGAAGTAGATGGAAGATCACCGGGCTTTAGTGAAGGCGTAGATACCGATGAACTGGGAAAAATAATGAAAGATATGGGCGTTATTAACGCCATGAATCTAGATGGTGGCGGTTCGTCTACCTTTGTTGCTAGAATGCCAGGTACTACCGGCGTTAAAATGATGAACCAGGGCTCGGATGGCTACGAACGAAAAACCGGCAACGGTTTGCTTATCGTCAACACAGCTCCTGAGCAATCTGCAGCTTCTAAGCTGGTTGTGCAGCCGAATACGGAACGTATTTTGCAAGGCTCAACCTTTGCATTCAAAACCGCAGGCGTGGATGAGAATGGACATCCAGCTCCGTATTCAGGAACGGTGAATTGGCAGGTGGATGACGGTCTTGGAACCATTGACGGAAATGGAGTCTTAACAGCAGGAACCTCCGCCGGAACCGGAAAGGTGACTGTAGAAGCTGGTGCGGTCAATGGCAGCGGCGAAATCGAAGTGGTGGATAAGCTCACAGAGCTTAAATTTCCTGATGTAATCAAAACGTATTCTTCAGGTGCTACTGCACCATTGACCATAAAAGCTCTTCGGAATGGACAGGTTATTCAAGCAGATAATCATAGCTTCGAGTGGCGAGTTGAAGGCGAGATAGGGACAGTGGACAAGAATGGTCTGTTTCAAGCGACGAGCGAGAACGGAAAGAATGGTAAGATTATCGCTAAATACGGCAATGTAGAGACATCATTTGAAGTTAATGTTGGATTACCGCCAGTAATGCTGGAGGATTTTGAGAGTGGAATCAATAAATATGTAGCTTCCAGCGCAGCTGCCAACAGTGTGAAGCTTCTTGAAGTAACAGATCAGGATTTTGTCCGCAGTGGGGATAAAGCCTTGAAGCTGGAATATGATTTTGTGGGGAAGACAGGTACATCTGGAGCATATGTAGCTGCGAGTTCAACCGAAAATCGAATTCAAATTCCGGGTTATCCTGAGAAAATCAGTATGTGGATTTATGGAGATGGCAAAAAGCACTGGCTGCGAGGACAGATTCGTGATGGCAATAATGCAGCCGTGCCTGTGGATTTTACGGATCAGGTGAACGGTGTGAACTGGACCGGATGGAAATACGTTGAAGTCTCCGTTCCCAAGGGAAAAGCCACACCTTTAACGATGGATATGCCTGTTCGCTATATGGAGACCAGTAATCTTAATAAGAGCGAAGGTGCTATTTACGTAGATGATATTCGCGCCATTTATGGTCCGCTAGAGGAAGATAGAACACCTCCAGTCCTTAAAGATGCTTATCCTGGTGTGAACGAAATTGTAAAAACAGCTACGCCAACCCTTTCTATCAATGGTGAGGATGATGGTTATGATCCTGTAGCCCATCCAGGAACGACCTTAATTGATCCTGCAAAGACTCGGGTTTTTGTAGATGATCAATTAGTAGAGCATGGATTTTATCCACCAAAGGGACAAATTACTTATAAACCTAAGATTCCGCTAACTGAAGGTAGACATAAAGTAAAAGTAGCTATTCGAGATATGAGCGGTAATCAGACGATAAAAGAATGGTATTTTACTGTGAATCTAGGATCACCATTCTATGTATACAAAACGCCAGAAGTAGTATACGCCGGCAGCACATACACTTTGGATGTAACCGCGGAGAAGGCTAACAAGCTGAAGGAAGGAAATCTTACGTTTGCTTTTAATCCTGCTGCAGTTAAAGATTTGCAGGTGATTCGGGGGAGTAAGGTAACGGAAGCTCAAATGGCATCAATTATTGATCCGGTACTGGGAACTGTACGCCTTACCTTAAGCGACATAAATAGCTCTAATCTTGGTGATAAAGATCTCATTGGCCAGGTTCAATACACAGTTCGAAATGATTATTTGGGTCCCTATACACAAGAACAGTTGGCTGGAGACATCAGTAAACTGTTTGTAATTGAGAATACATCCGGTTCTGTAACCTCTACGGAGGGTACGGGAATCCCTATTTCTTTTGTTGGGGCAGCTGTTGAATCTGTGGTGAAGACACAGTTAATGCTCACTTGGAATCATTACGATATAGCCAAAGGCTTTGACGCTTCTTTTTCGGTAAAGGATTTGAGTGGAAATGGCGTTGAGGGAGCTTCGCTACTGATTGATGGTGTGGAGGTACAAGGAGCAGTCTCAGGAGCAAACGGAATACTTTCGACGGCTTCCGTTACTTCTGCAGAAGGAACGTTTAAATTACAGACAGTGAAGGGGAATATCTATAGTCCTGTAATGACATTCAGAGTTGCTCCATACGACGGAACAACTGCTCCGCGGAATGTGAATGTTACGATGGGACTCGATGCAGCAACCTCCCGTCAGTTCACTTGGCAAACCGAACCGTTAACCAGGGACACTATAGTTGAACTTGTGAAAAAAGCAGAGTTTACGAGCTTTCAAGCCGCGAATGTAATAAAAATAACCGGCAGCAGTTCGATCTACAACACTAACAATGACGGAACAATGCGAGTTCATAAAGCGGAGGCAGTAGGGCTTACTCCTGGAACGGAATATGTATATCGTGTGGGGGATGGCAAGTTAGATGTAAGTGCGCAAGGAACCTTCGTTACAAGCGGGGGGGAGAGCACTTCTACAAAATTCCTGTTCATCGGTGATTCCCAAGCTGACTCGAAAGCAGGTTTTGGTCTTTGGGGAAATACGATTCAGGCTGCTTTTGCCTACATGCCAGATGCAGAGATGCTAGTTCATGCAGGTGACATGGTGGATAAAGGATTTGAACAAGAGCAGTGGAATTGGTGGTTCGATGCTGCGCAGCAACAGCTCCTGAATACCACACTTGTCCCGATTATCGGGAACCATGAAGTGATGGGAACGAATGGAGACGGGGATTACCTAGCACAATTCAATAATCCGCAAAATGGAACAGCGAGTGTGAAAGGTACGAACTATTCCTTTGATGTGAAGGATACTCACTTTGTGGTCATGAATACAGAACATTCAGGTAGTCCGTTTGCAGAACAGGCAGAGTGGCTGGATCAGGATCTTTCAGCTACAGATAAAAAGTGGAAGGTGATCTTCTTCCATCAAGGTCCCTACGGCAGCATCTACTCCAATGAGCAGGTGCAGGCAAAGTGGGTACCAGTGTTTGATAAGCATAATGTGGATCTTGTTATGAATGGCCATGATCATATTTACTTACGAACTTTTCCGATGAAGGATGGTAAGCAGGTAGCGGAAGGCGAAGGTACTCGATATGTGATCGGAGGTTCCTCGGGTCCTAAGTTCTATGCGTTGACGCCACGTTTTTGGCAGGAAAAAATATATGATGAAGATGAACAAATTTATACCGCTGTTGAGATTGCCGAGAATGAGATTACGGTTACTGCAAGAACGGTTGATGGTATGGAAATTGACCGTCTAATAATCGGGAAATTTGTTCTAGAATCTATTGCGCTGGATCAAACCACTGTAGAGCTTGAACCTGGTGCTAGCATTCAACTGCAAGCTAAGGTTCAACCAGCACAGGCTAATCATCTAAAAAAGATTTGGTCCATCGTTTCTGACACCACTGAATCAGTGGTCACTGTAAATGAGAGCGGCCTCGTCACAGCATTGAAGCCAGGTATGGCTAAGGTAAGAGTTGCAGTGGAAGGTCACCCGAATATTTATGCGGAGAGTACGATAAACGTAGATGTTCTGCAATCTATTAAGCTTCAGGGCAAAAGAGAGCTTAAACTGGAAGAAGCTGATCAGACGGTAACCGAAGCCGTTTATGCGTCAGGTAAACGTATTCCGATATTAGATGGACTTCATTATTCCAGCTCAAATAAGAATGTTGCTACAATCAACGATCAGGGCTTGATTCAGACTTATAAGGAAGGTACAACAGTAATTGCAGTTACCTATAGAGAGTTCTCCTCGGAGTACAACCTTGTCGTAACAACTGATGTGGCTTCTGAGCTAACAGGAATCGCGATTAAAGGGCCGGATTCGTTGGAGCTGGGTAGTAAAGGCTCTGTTGTCGTTCAGGCTGTGTACAGTGATGGCAGCACGCTAAAATTGATCGAAGGCGTAAAATATGATACTTCCGATCATGACGTTGCCATGATTAGTGAGACAGGAGAACTTCATGCTCTAACTGTCGG
Organism: Paenibacillus sp. FSL E2-0201; assembly: GCF_037963325.1. NCBI lineage: Bacteria > Bacillati > Bacillota > Bacilli > Caryophanales > Paenibacillaceae > Paenibacillus > Paenibacillus sp. FSL E2-0201. The sequence continues at coordinate 4,642,546 of NZ_CP150154.1, read as the reverse complement.
TACAACAAAAGTCAGTGCTGTTTATAACGGGTTAAGTACTGAATATGAATTGACAGTGACAGAAGGTTCACCAGGGACGACACCGACACCAGAACCAACACCAACACCGACACCAACACCGACACCAGAACCAGAACCAACACCAACGCCAGGTGGCTGGGTGCCGGGACCTATGGTGACACCAACGCCTACATCCTCACCAACACCGTCGGCATCTGCACAAGTGGGAGTTGTAACGATAACAGAATCTCAGTTGTCAGCGAACAAGAATGCACAAGGTGAAGTTGTGGTTTCCATTGACGAAGTGGTAACGGGAATACTTTTGCCAGGGAATGCAGTTGAACTACTTGGTAGTGCATCCCTCAGAGTGGTTACGAAGGAATTGACGGTTATTATCCCTGTGAGGGTATTGGCGGATCTAAGTAAGCTGAACCCTGCTGGAATCACTGCCGAAAGTAAGATTTCACTTCAATTGAATTCAGTAGCTAGCGATGCAGCAGCGGAACTGATTAATCGTGCGGAAACACTTGCGGGTGCACAATTGAGAGTGATAAGTGATATGCGGGAATGGTCGCTTAGCATGATAACTGAACAAGGAAAGAGCTTCAGGTTAAGTCAGTTTGCAGAGCCGATCACGATTTCATTTAAGGTTGACGCGAATGTAGATCGACGTTTATTAGGAATTTATCACATTGATGATGCTGGTAATCTGGAGTATATGAATAGTAATTGGTTGGAAGGTTATATTGTTGCTCCTATCAGTCATTTTAGTAAATATGCATTATTAGAATACGACAAGGATTTTAGTGATCTGAAATCCGATCATTGGGCATTCCTTACTGTGAAACAGCTCGCAGCTAAGCAGCTTGTACAGGGCGTAACAGCGGATCATTTCGATCCCAACAGATCGGTTACACGTGCTGAATTTACTGCGATGCTAGTTCGCGTACTTGGGCTGAAAGGTCAAACGGAAGCCGTATTCGCCGATGTAGCTTCGGACAAATGGTATGCCGAAGCCGTAGGCTTAGCGAGACAAGCTGGAATTGTTACTGGCCAGAATTCTTTACAGTTTGAACCAGATGCTAAGATTTCTCGTCAAGAGATGGCTGCGATGCTGGCTCGTGCATATGCTTACGCCAAGAAAACAGTAGCTGTCGATAGTATTTACGGTATGGCATTTAAAGATATTGCTGCTACTCCGAAATGGGCTCAAGAGGCTATCAGGGAGGTGCTCAGACTTGGATTGATGCAAGGACGTGGGGAAGGGCAATTTGCTCCGAAACAAAATGGCACTCGTGCCGAAAGTGCACAGATGATCATCAACTTGTTGAATGTTATGGAGTAATGATTTTGGCCAGTCTCAGAAAATTGGGGACTGGCTGTTTTTTGGTCCATTTTTTTTTAGTTTTCGGACTCCACAGTTCTTATTGTCATATTTTTGAACCGGCTCGCCGTATATTTTAATGAATAGCTGCATCTGAGTCCGACAAGTGAGCGAAAAAGCAGAAATCAGATTATTAGGTCTCAACAGTCAGATACGTTTGATTTTCCAACCCGAGAACACAATCCAAAACCTGGAAGACGAACGCCTATTCTTATCCTGTTTTTGTGACAAGAGGGTTATATTGGTTCTTGAATAGTGGGAATTACCCTTCATAAGCAAGTAAATGCTAGGATTAATTGTTATAAGCCAACACAAATTGTTATGTTGTGTTATGATAGTAGGGAGGTGACTCCCATGAATGATTTTGAGAACTATCCCGATGAGCTGGGTAATTTCATTCGGCACATCAGAAAAACGAGAGGGTTAACCTTAAGAGGACTGGAAGAAAAGAGCGGTATTAGCTACTCACAGCTTAGCAAGATCGAACGTGGAGAGAGCATTCCGCTTAAAGACAATCTGGACAAGATCATTGAAGCGCTTGGAACAGATCTGAAGAATCGGATGTATCATTTGGCAGACTATATGCCTGATATTGAATATATCAAGACCTTGAAGCATGGTTATGAACTGCCGCAGCTTAAACAGTCTCAAGACTACATTTATGAGACGGCCTTTAACAAGCTTAAGGAATTCAGGGCAAAGGAAGGTAAAGAAACTTCTTATGTTTCCTTTGATTCTAATGAAGTCATAGTTTATGAAACCGAATATGGGGCAGGAATGGTAATAGAGAAGATTGAGAAATACAATCTTACTGACGTCCTGAACGATAAGTTTGAGGGTTGCCTCGACTCCTTAAGAAAGAGCCCTCGGAAAGGGCGTCAAGCCTTTCTATTTGGCGAGTGGTTACGGGAGTGCGTTTATGAGCTGAAGGAAGAAGAACAGGATCAGGTCATACAAGCGCTCAAAGAATTTACACAATTTAAAGTACAACAAATAAAGGGTGCTTATAAATAATGTATGTTTCATAAATGATCTCAAAAATGAATAATGTTGCCCTTTCTTGCAGCCATCTATTCATCTTGATCCATAAACTAACAACTAAAAATGGTTTGACAGAAAAGGGGATATTAATAATGAAAATTAACATGAAGTTTACCAGCAAGGGAAAAGTCGCTATAGAGAATTTTAATAACGAGGAATTGCTGGAGATCTTCGCACGATACATCAAGACATTATCCAAAAAGTATGATATCGAAGTTGATGTTCCTCTTGACGAGAATCAAAATATTGTTGGTGATGGCGCTGTGATCGCGACTGCTAAAAATGTAAAATGTGATGTAGAAACTTTTTTCAAAGAGCTGGGTAGAGATATTAAAGTTCCATTGAAGAAGAGACTTGGCGGGAAATTGGAAAATGTATTTAAAACTGAAATTACGGAGTAGGGACTATTCTATTTAGATGGAGTAATCCTTGTTTCAAACAAAGAAGGTAGGGCCATTAGAGGCTCTACCTTCTTTATGTTGATGAAGTTAACATGAAGACAAACCAGAGAGCACTCGGAGTAGAAGTCATGGGAAATTATATAATTGCGTCATAATAAGTGAATGAATTCGTGTCGGGGATGTTATATTTCTTTAGAATGTATGAGATCTCTACTGTCTAAGATCTCTTTAACAATCTCAATGAAATCTGGTAAAGCTTGTGCCTCAACCGCTAACGCATAGATGTTAAGTAATTCTTCATCAGATATCGATTCAAGAGATGAGGGGCGAGGTGAGGGATGAAAATAGTAATTCATTTGGTTCCTCCATCATATGTTTGTTTTTATTTCGCATTTATCTATATGGTATCATTTGGAATACAATCCGTCCCCTGTCATTCATCTTACGAATTTATCTTTACATCTGAGGATAATTATGGCATAATGTCTTTTTTTGTGCGATTATAGGATGGATTACTTTAAATTTAAATAAATAAAAAAAGATCCCGACATGTAGAGACATGCCGGGATCTTTTTAATCGGAGTCTTTCTTTAGAGTAGATAAGTACTTTTTTAGGCGAGGTTCATTGGACTCCGAAACAGTTGCAAACTGCTCGCCATGATTAAAATAAACGATTTTTCGTTCGGAATCATAGCCTTCGATGTTGTTAATATTGACTACATTGCTGCGGTCAAGGCGTTTAAATCCCTTACCCTCATACGCTGTGAAAAGATCGGAAAGAGTGGTGGGGAGAACAAATTCGCCTTCTTTCGTATGGACGAATATTGTATTCTTATAATTCGAGAAATACAATATTTCTTCCTCCAGAATATCACAGGAGGAACCGTCTTTCTGTAAGACACGCATCTTTTCCCCATCCTTGTTTAATTACTTACGCAATTCTTTTGGAATTTCTGGACTGTGAATGTAAGGCTTGATTATTGTTGCAAAGACAAGAGCGGACATGCCAAGCGCACTAGAAGCAACACGAGCGAGCGTTTTCTTCATCTACTGGACCTCCCCTGTAAAGGAATGATTACTGTTAAGGACTGGATGAAAAAAGCCAGTCCGATGACAGACGAGTTAATCCAAAAATTTGCGAGCACTAACAGGATGGATAACAGTTTCAATCCTAGGTACCAGTCTTTAGAGAGTTGTGCATTTCGATCTGGATTCGGAGCAAATAAGATCATTGAAATCATACTAAATAGATTAATCCAGAGCAAATAACTATGTGTAAGGAATGTAAGATGGGGGATTAACGAACATATGAAAATGGACGTTATATTACAGGCTGTTGCAGTTTTCAAATGGGCTCCGCCAGAACAAATCCTTAGCAATCCAAAACTTAGTAGCGCGATCAATGTTCCCATTAATTGCCCTGTAAAGCCCCCTATTAGAAGGGAAACTGTAATAATGAATAAGGTATTCAAAATAATACTCAGTGCATACTGCATTACTTCTATGGAATGAGTTTGCTCAGGGTTTGTTTTTTTTATGGCCGAAACGATTCTAAATGCTAAATGATTCATAGTCATTTCTGTCCTTTTTATAGGATAAGTACAAATATCCCCATAATATAGCCCCATAACCAATAGGGATTAGAAGAAAATAGCTTGACTGAAAAAATAACGAAACGGAAGCGATTAGAAATAGTGCAGGAAGATTCAGAGTAAATAGTATTTTTTCGCTCGTACTTGGTTTTATTTTTATATCAGGTTTATCGGGTACAAAATCAAATCCTTTACGTTTTCGGCGCATATACACACCAATACCTATGGCAGCCAAAGCTGATAAAACTTGAAGTATAAATATATTGATAGAAACAGAGTTGGAAGAGTCTAAAGGTAACTTGATTACAAAGTTTAAAAAATAATATAGAGAGGTTTGAATCACGGAATATGCTTGATAAGCCATCCCGGTCAGTATGGAGGCATAAAAGGGATGAATTCGGAACAACAGCCACATAAAGAAAAACATTAGTGCATATTGTGAGAAAATATCTAATTGAAATAGGTCATAGTTCGTCCGAAGTGAATAGGAGAAAAAACCCATTACAAAACTTCCGAACACCATCTCCTTATGAAAGAGATCAATTTTGAAGATTTTAAAAGCTAAAAAGAAAATAGCATAGGTTTCTAGTCCTGAAAAAACCATGAAGAGAATAAAATCAAGCATGCCGACACTCCCGATGACTAGTTTAACAAATCTTAATATTGCAAGTATCATACATAATTAACTAAAATACAACTATGAGCACGTGATTTTTCTCCATATTTTTCAAAAAAATTCAATATGTGAGGAGTTTCTACATGGGTCAACGTCCAGAGAGTAGTGAGTATTTAAATGAGCTGTCAAAGTATATCTCTTTAGTACCAACAGAAGGGGAAATTTGTACTATTTTTAGAGAGCAGACGTATGAGATTTGTAGTTTTATTTCGAACCTTACGGAAGAACAAGGAGAGCATCGTTACGCTCCTGACAAATGGAGTATTAAGCAAATGGTCGGCCATCTAGCGGATACTGGAAGAATTATGTCTTATCGTTTATTGCGCGTGGCAAGAGGAGATACAACCCCATTAGCGGGGTTTGAGGAAAAGGACTATGTACTAACCGCAAATTTCGATGCGCACACTTTAGAAAAGCTGCTGGCTCATTACAAGCTTGTCCGAGAGTCAACGCAAGCCCTTTTAGATACTCTGCCGGAAGAAGCGTGGATTCGTATGGGAACGGTTAACAATGGAGCTATCTCCGCGAGAGCGGTGGCCTGCTTAATGATCGGTCATGATCTTCATCATTTGAATATTCTTAAAGAAAGATATCTTGTATAAGCGAGTTAGATATAAAAAAGCATTCCTGAGGCTAACGCGCCTTCGGAATGCTTTTTTAGCTTAAAGAAAATATTGGGGTCCTCCGCAAAGCCTCGCCTTGTGGAGATTTTTTATAGTGGTGGATTCTTGTGACATTTACGGCACACTGGATAGTAGGCTTCGTTGCCACCAATTTGGATTTGCTTACCGCTGTATACAGGCTTACCATTTTCTACTCTTAGAGCCATCGTTGCTTTGCGCTCGCAGAACCAGCAAATAGTCTTCATTTCCTCGATTTTATCAGCATAAATCAGCATGTATTTGCTGCCTTCAAATAACTGGTTTTGGAAATCATTTTTAAGTCCAAACGCCATCACGGGAATGCCTAGTTCATCTACAATCCGTACTAGCTGAAGAATGCAGTCCTTGCTAAGAAATTGACATTCATCAATTAGTACACAGTGGGGTTTGGGCTGGTTACTGCTGACGATATTATAAATATCGGTATTCTCGTCGACGGGTATGGCCTGTTTCCGCAGCCCAATACGGGAGGAGATAAAACCAACTTCGTCCCGATCGTCTATGGATGGAGTGAAAATGAGCACCGATTTCCCTTGCTCTTCATAATTATGCGCAACCTTGAGTATCTCAATAGATTTACCGCTGTTCATTGCTCCGTATTTGAAAAACAATTGTGCCACTTCCATCTATCCTTTCGTATAAGCCAATTATCTAATCTTAAAAATGCGACCTTATTAGAGTATCATATTCGTGTCAGCTGTATCCAGTGAAAACATTGCGATAGATTTGAATGTGGTATGATAAAAGGAATCAAGTGATTGGAAAGGAAGTAATAAGTGTGACTGAAAAAATAGACGAATACAAGGAACGGTTAGCTCTGATTCAGCAAAATGGAAATCTTTCTATCGAGGCTGAGGCTTTGCTGGAAGAGATGATGGCAGATTTGGTGGAATTGAATCGAAGCAATAAAGCGCTGCGGCGGGCAATAATGAAAACTGGGCAGGCCTCCACAATGTCGACTCGTTTAAGGGATGCACTGTACGAATAGAAAAAGAGGGTATGCGAATGGGTTTGATTTTCTCTTTTCTCAAAAAATATAAAGTCGCTGCAATAGCTGCCCTAGTGATGATGCTTATTGAACTAGCGGTGGAATTGTCACAGCCTTTACTCATTTCCAAAATTATTGACCAGGGCATTAAAGAACAGAATTCCTCTGTAGTATGGCTCTGGGGCGGTGTATTGATCGGCAGCGCGGTAGTCGCGTTTATAGCTGGAGTGTTAAGTTCTTTTTTTGCTGCCCATGCGAGTCAGAGCTTTGCTTTTGATCTTAGGGACAAGTTATATGAAAAGGTACAATCCTTTACATATGAAGTATTCAATCGGTTTGCTACCTCGTCGCTGATCACACGTCTGACCGGCGATGTATCGCAGCTGCAGGACACTATATTTATGAGCCTTCGCTTTATGACACGGGTGCCACTGGTTGTGGTGGGCAGTGTGATTATGGCATTGGTTGTTCATGTGAAGCTGGGATTATTTCTCACTGTAGCTCTACCTTTGTTGCTTCTCTTCCTTTACTTCATCATGAGAAAAGCTTCTTTGTTATTTCGCAACGTACAAAATCGGCTAGACGGTGTGAATGGAGTAATTCAGGAGAATCTTACAGGAATTCGCTTAATCCGTGTGTTCGTGCGCATGGGACATGAGATTGGACGGTTCACGGTATTTAGCGGGAATTTGATGAGATCCACGGTATCTGCGCTGCGTTTGACCGAGACGACGATGCCATTTGTTATGCTAATTGTGAATGCAGCGATTATGCTGATCCTATGGTTTGGACGGATTGAGATTGCAAATGGGGATGCTACTTTAGGAGAAACCGTTGCGGTTATTAATTACTCTTTACGAACCATTGGAGCATTGTCAGCAATATCTGGGCTAGTCGTTACAATTTCTAGGGCACGCGCCTCCTCACAGCGTATTACAGAAGTGATGTCAGCAGGCGCTGGAGTTAAGGAAGGCGGAGCCGCAAAGAGCGAACCGATACAGGGACATGTTCAATTTGAAGGCATCAGCTTCAAGTATCCTGAAAGTAACATTTCAGTGCTTGAGGATATTACTTTTGAAGTTTCTGCTGGTGAGCGAGTAGCGATTATGGGAGCCACCGGATCAGGAAAGTCTTCTCTTGTCGGTCTCATCCCACGTTTATACGAAGAGACAGACGGCATCATTAGCATTGATGGGCAAAAGAGCAGCGATATCGATATTTCAAGATTGCGGCGATCGATTGGTTACGTTCCTCAAGAAGTACAGCTCTTCAGCGGATCGATCCGCGATAATATCGCTTGGGGCAATGAACATGCCACACAGGAACAAATCGAACACGCAGCGTCTGCCGCTCAAATTCATGCAACAGTGATGGAATTGCCTAATGGTTATGACACGATGCTTGGTCAACGAGGGGTAAATCTATCTGGTGGGCAAAAGCAGCGGTTGACCATTGCTCGGGCGCTTGTGAGGAAGCCTGCTATTTTGATCCTCGATGACAGCACGAGTGCGCTTGATGCTGTGACAGAAGGACTTTTGCTGGAGGCACTAAAAGAAATTTCTTGTACAACCTTCCTGATTACTCAAAAGATCAGTTCAACTGCATCTGCCGATTTGATTTTGCTGTTGGACGAAGGGCGCTTAATCGGTAAGGGATCACATGAGGTGCTTATGGCAAGCTCTCCGCTGTACCGCAAGATTTATGAATCACAGGTAGAGGAGGCGAAGCAGCATGTTCAAAGCAATTCTTGAACCCTTTCGTCACCCAAAACCCGTCATTGAGCTTGGAGCTGGAAGAAGTCTTGGTTCAGCAGCTGGAAGGAAGCCAAAAGCGAAGGCGAAGGATTGGGGCGGCACGCTCATGCGGATTTGGAGCTATCTTGCCGAGCGTAAAGCTAAGCTTTTTCTCGTTCTGTTAATGGTGGTCTTCAGCTCGGCTTTAGCGCTGCTCGGGCCTTATATGATTGGTAAAGCCGTGGATGATTATCTGGAAGGCACTGGCGGACGTTCGTGGACGATTTTTTTGATCAGCCTTGGTAGTGTATATATTTTCTATTCTTTAACATCTTGGCTGCAAAATATTTGGATGATCGAAATCGCTCAGGAGACAGTATTTCGGATGCGCACGGAGTTGTTTTCTCATCTGCATCGTTTGCCGATCTCATTTTTTAACCGGAGACAGCAGGGCGAAATCATGAGCCGCCTCACTAACGATATTGAGAACGTCAGCTCTACACTGAATAGCTCAGCTATTCAGATCTTTTCCAGTGTGTTGACGTTGCTCGGAACGGTTGGTGTAATGCTGTGGCTCAGTCCTCTTCTGACGCTGCTTACATTCCTGGTTGTGCCTTTGATGCTATTAGGCATGCGCTGGATCACTCGGCGTACGGGTCCGCTTTTTAAAGAACGTCAGCGCAATGTGGGTGAGTTAAATGGTTATATAGAAGAGACGTTATCCGGTCAACGGATTATCAAGGCTTTTTCACAAGAGGAACGGGTCATCGCTGGTTTTCATGAACGCAATGAGCGAATTATGCTCTCTGGATATTGGGCACAGTCCATTTCCGGGTTCATTCCTAAGCTGATGAATGGACTTAATAATTTGAGCTTCGCTATTGTTGCTGGAGTTGGCGGTTTGTTAGCGATTCGCGGAGCGATTACGGTCGGTGTGATTATTGTGTTTGTAGAATATACGCGTCAATTTACTCGCCCTCTTAATGACTTAGCGAATCAGTGGAATACACTACTGTCAGCGGTTGCGGGAGCGGAAAGAGTGTTTGAAGTGCTGGACGAAGAGACGGAAGCTAAAGATGAAGGTGAAGCCACTTCGCTGGTTAAAGTTGAAGGTGCAGTGAAGTTCGAAAAGGTATCTTTTTCATATGACGGAAGTTCTAACACACTGCATGATATTAGCTTTGAAGCGAAGCCTGGCGAGATGATTGCCTTAGTAGGACCTACTGGTGCCGGCAAAACGACACTTATCGGACTGTTATCCCGTTTCTATGATCCCAATCAGGGTAAGATTACGTTGGATGGCTTAGATGTCACTTCGATTCGGCGTGAAAGCCTGAGGAGCCATATGGCGTTTGTGTTGCAGGACTCCTTTTTGTTCAAGGGCAGCATCCGCGATAATATTCGTTACGGGAGACTGGACGCTTCCGATGAGGAGGTCGAAGCAGCGGCGAAGCTGGCTAACGCTCATTCTTTTATTACCCGAATGCCGGAAGGTTATGATCGAATGCTCTCTGCTGATGGTAGCGGCATAAGCCAAGGACAGAAGCAATTGCTATCCATTGCAAGGGCTATTCTTGCCAACCCTTCCATGCTTGTTCTTGATGAAGCCACTAGCAGTATCGATACCGTGACCGAAATCAAGATTCAGGAAGGACTACAGGCGTTGATGAAGGGACGGACCAGCTTCGTTATTGCCCATAGACTGGGTACCATCCGCGCTGCAGATCGAATTCTTGTTCTTCAAGGGGGCAGATTGTTGCAGCAGGGCTCTCATGAGGAGTTGTTGAAGCAAGGGGGCTTGTACAGCGAGTTGGTTCAGGGTGGCCGTAGAGAGTCGCTTGATAAAGCTGGGCTTTAAGCTGCGCATAAAAAGGCGGGAGTTTTCAAGGAAGCGCAAGTTGCTTCCATGAGAGCTCTCGCCTTTATGTAATGTGTGGAGATTCATTTTGCATTCGAAGGAGTTGTTGGATGGTTTGATTTAACCTTATTTGGAATGAATTCTATTGTACAAAGTACAATGAGAGGGGGATTTTGCTGCCTAGGAGATCGTTTCTTGCGCTGCAGCTTGCTTCGCTTGTTGTTTCTCCTTGAACCTAGGGCCAACATAATTACGTTTGCGATCTCTTGCTAGAATCCAGCCCCCAAGGAAAGTCATACCTGCTGCAAAGAGAAGGAAACCACCGCCAAAGTGAAGCCAAGCGAAATCTGGGACAACGGAGTCATCGCCATGCATAGAGATATAATCAAAAATATCGTCCTTCATCATTAAGAAGCCCTTCATTGCGATTAAACCAGGAAACACAAGAATAAGGATGGCAATGAAGCGTGAAATTAACAGTTTCATAAATGTCTCCTACCCCTCTTAGCCCATTAGATTCAACCATATGATAACGCTTTAGTAAGAAAAAGTCTATTTGGATATGACGTTTATAAGTTTTGTAATACTCTAAAAAGAGAGTACAATATACAATGTAAAATGAACTTACGTGTAATGACTGGAGGATACATATCATGACAATTTCATGTGACGTGGCCATTCTTGGCGGAGGAACCGGGGGATATGTGGCAGCCATTCGCGCTGCACAGCTTGGTAAGTCTGTCGTCGTCATCGAAATGGACAAACTGGGAGGAACCTGCCTGCACCGTGGCTGCATTCCTAGCAAATCGCTGCTCAGAAGTGCAGAAGTATATGCTGAAATCAATGAGAGCGAGAGCTATGGCATTGAGACAAGCGGTGTACAGCTTGTATTCCCAAAAGTACAAAAGCGCAAGGAAGCGGTAGTTGAACAACTTCATCAGGGCGTACAATATTTGATGCGCAAAAATAAAATACAAGTTATTAAAGGCAAGGGGCGCGTGACGGGTCCCTCTATTTTTTCCCCACGTAGTGGTGCTGTTGCTGTGGAACTAGAAGACGGTGAAATGGAAACAGTGGTCTCTAACCATCTTATTATTGCTACAGGATCTCGTCCGCGTGTATTACCTGGTCTGGAACCAGACGGGAAAGTTATTCTTAGCAGTGATGAAGCACTCACACTCGACGAGTTACCTTCTTCCATCATTATTGTTGGAGGCGGAGTAATTGGGGTGGAATGGGCCTCTATGCTTGTTGATTTCGGAGTACAGGTTACGGTAGTTGAAGCTGCTGGTCAGTTACTACCTCAAGAGGATGAAGAAGTAGCTAAAGAACTACAACGCTTATTGAAAAAACGTGGCGTTAAAGTTCTAACTGAAACTACAGTAGATGCTGCAACCTGTAAGGTAACTGAGGATGGAATAACGATCGATGCCCGTAAGGGAGAGCAAACTCAAAGTTTATCCGCAGAAAAGCTGCTAGTATCCGTAGGCAGAGTAGCAAATATCGAGAATATTGGTCTGGAAAATACAGATATTCGCTTTGATAAAGGAATTATCGCTGTAAATGCTAGTATGCAGACGGCTGAACCGCATATTTATGCGATTGGCGACTGTATCGGTGGATTACAATTAGCACATGCGGCCAGTCATGAAGGCATTATGGCGGTCAACCATCTCGCAGGTGAGAGACTTCATCCTTATCATACACATCTTGTACCGCGCTGTGTCTATACACGTCCTGAAGTAGCGAGTGTGGGTCACACTGAGAAGGAAGCTAAGGCAATGGGACATGATGTAGTGACTGGGAAATTCCCTTTCTCAGCCATTGGCAAGGCGATTGTATACGGTCAGAAGGACGGGTTTGTTAAAGTTGTAGCGGATCGAACCAGCGGAGATATTCTCGGTGTGCAGATGGTTGGTCCTCATGTAACGGATCTAATCGGAGAAGCGGCACTAGCCCAACTGCTTGATGCAACACCTTGGGAAATTGGTGAGGCCATTCATGCTCACCCTACGCTATCGGAGATCATTGGAGAAGCAATGTTAGCAGTAGACGGAAGATCTATCGGGATTTAGCTTTTCTTTTTGGGTAGAAAGGGATTATAATAAACTCAAGCCAAGTCTTAGTACCAGGTTTTAAGATCAGGATACAATTGGTCTTAAATCCTGTAAGACTCAGGCTTTATGAATAAGGAGGTATCTCTTTATGGAATCCCAAGATACTGTAGAAACGATTAACAGACATAAGCAGCTTGGACTAAGTGACGGCCAGGTCATCGATATGTACAGATATATGTTGCTCGCGCGTAAATACGACGAGCGCAGTCTGCTGCTTCAGCGCGCTGGCAAGATTAACTTTCATGTCTCCGGCATTGGCCAGGAGGCGGGTCAGGTAGCAGCAGCATTTGCGCTGGACCGGCAGAATGATTATTTTTTACCATATTATCGTGATTATGCTTTCGTACTCTCCGTGGGTATGACTACTCGTGAACTGATGTTGTCTGTGTTCGCAAAGGCAGAAGATCCAAACAGTGGTGGGCGGCAAATGCCAGGTCACTTTGGAAGTAAGCGTCTGCGTATTGTGACAGGCTCAAGTCCTGTAACCACGCAGGTCCCTCATGCGGTTGGTTTTGCTTTGGCAGCCAAAATGCAAAAGAAAAAATTCGTCTCATTTGTAACCTTCGGAGAAGGCTCCAGCAACCAAGGCGATTTTCATGAAGCTTGTAACTTTGCCGGAGTGAATAAGCTGCCGGTTATTATTATGTGTCAGAATAATCAGTACGCGATCTCTATTCCTGCTCACAAACAGCTGGGCGGTAAGGTCAGCGACCGTGCTCTTGGTTATGGGTTTCCAGGTGTGCGTGTAGACGGCAATGATCCACTGGAAGTATATCGTGTCGTTAAGGAAGCTCGGGAAAGAGCACTTGCGGGGGAAGGTCCTACGTTGATCGAAGCTATGATGTACCGTTTATCTCCACACTCCACCTCGGATAATGATTTGGCTTATCGGACCAAAGAAGAGGTTGATGAGAACTGGAAGAAGGACGGCGTAGCAGGATTCCGCAATTACCTGACCGGTCTGGGACTTTGGAGTGACGAGCAAGAACAAGATCTTATTGCTGAATGCAATCTTGAGCTTAAAGCAGCTATCGAATATGCTGACAACGCTCCGTTCCCGAAACCGGAAGATACACTGCTGTATGTTTACAGTGATTCCGACCTGAAAGGAGGAGCATAAACCATGGCTATAATGGAATATATCGATGCCATTCGGCTCGCGATGAAGGAAGAAATGGAACGCGATGAATCCGTGTTTGTGCTTGGCGAGGACGTGGGGCTCAAAGGTGGCGTATTTACCACTACAAAAGGTCTGCAAGAACAGTTCGGAGAAGAGCGTGTACTGGATACACCGTTAGCGGAATCGGCTATAGCTGGTGTGGCGATTGGTGCAGCTATGTATGGTATGAAGCCTATTGCTGAAATGCAGTACTCTGATTTCATGCTTCCAGCAACGAATCAAATCATTAGCGAAGCGGCCAAAATCCGCTATCGTTCAAATAACGATTGGAATTGTCCGGTTGTCATTCGTGCGCCAATCGGCGGCGGTGTATTTGGCGGTCTGTACCATTCTCAGTGCCCAGAATCGATTTTCTTCGGTACACCAGGATTGAAGATTGTCGCACCTTACTCTGCTTACGATGCAAAAGGGCTATTGAAAGCAGCCGTACGTGATCCTGATCCGGTTTTATTCTTCGAGAACAAGAAGTGCTATAAGCTGATCAAGGAAGAAGTGCCAGAAGGTGATTATATCGTTCCAATTGGCGAAGCTAATCTGCTGCGTAAGGGAACAGATATTACGGTTATTGGTTATAGTTTGCCATTGCATTTTGCGATGCAAGCAGCAGAAGAATTGGAGCGCGAAGAAGGCATTACAGCGCATATTCTGGATCTGCGGACCTTGCAACCTCTTGATCGTGAGGCGATCATAGCTGCTGCTCGTGAGACAGGGAAGGTTCTTATTGTGCACGAGGACAATAAAACGGGCGGTATTGGTGGCGAAGTGGCGGCGATTATCGCTGAACATTGTCTATTTGAACTAGACGCGCCGATCTTCCGTCTTTGTGGTCCGGATGTTCCGGCGATGCCAATCAGCCCACCAATGGAGAAGTTCTTCATGCTTAGCAAAGAAAAGGTGAAGGCGGAAATGCTTCGACTGGCGCAATATTAAAATAGTTAAGTGGACGCGAAGCTTCGTAAAACTTAAAGACTATGCTTACGAAGTGAGTTTTACTTCGTAAAACATAAGCGAATGCTTACGATGCAAGTTTTACTGCGAAGTATTTCTAATAAGCGAAGCTTCGTAAAACTTTTAAGATTATGCTTACGAAGTGAGTTTTACTTCGTAAAACTTTTAAGGAGTGAAAAGATGTCTGACAACCAAAAGTTGACTGACGTGATCATGCCGCAGCTGGCGGAATCGCTAGTATCGGCGACGATCGGCAAATGGCTGAAGAAACCGGGCGATCCGGTAGAGCAATACGAACCGATATGTGAGCTTATTACAGATAAGGTAAATGCTGAATTGCCTTCAACGATAGATGGAGTTATGGGTGAACTATTGGCGGAAGAAGGTCAGGTTGTCAATGTCGGCGAAGTCATTTGTCGTATTGCCGTGCCTGTGACAACATCTGCTGCTCCAAACGTGACTAACACAGTTGCAGCTAATTCCTCTAATACTATTGCAGGGCAAAATGCTACATCAACTGCTAACGATTCAATGCGTGCGCGGTATTCTCCCGCAGTACAGACTTTGGCGGCTGAGCATAACATCGACCTGACTTTAGTTATGGGTACTGGTATGGGTGGTCGGATTACCCGTAAGGATGTGCTAGCCTTCATCGAAAGTGGCGGAGCTACATCTCCAGCTTCGATTTCTGCTAGTCAACCTGCTCCAGTGGTGTCACAACCGCCTGTTCCACAGTTCGTTCAAGCCGAAAAGAAGAAGACGGAAGAGCCTCTTCGTCATTCGGGTCTACATTTAAGCGAATCTCCTCGTATTCCAACCATAGAAGTTGAGGGTGGTCGAGGCAGCAGTTCTGAGTATCTAATTGATGTAACACCAATCCGGAATACAATCGCTACAAGAATGCGCCAAAGTGTCTCGGAGATTCCGCATGCTTGGACAATGATTGAGGTAGATGTGACTAATCTGGTCGCACTGCGCAATAAACATAAGGATGAGTTCAAGCGTAAAGAAGGTATCAATCTAACCTATCTGGCTTTCATGATGAAGGCTGTTGTGAGTGCGATTAAGGATTACCCGATTATGAACTCTGTCTGGGCTGTAGACAAAATTATCGTCAAACGTGATATCAATATCTCGTTAGCGGTAGGTACTGAAGATTCGGTTATCACTCCAGTAATTAAGAAGGCTGATCAGAAAAACGTTGCTGGGCTGGCACGTGAGATTGATGAATTGGCACAAAAAACCCGCGAAGGCAAACTGAGTCTGGAAGATTTGCAGGGAGGGACTTTCACTGTAAATAACACAGGTTCTTTCGGCTCCATTCTATCTTATCCAATCATTAACTATCCACAGGCAGCGATCTTAACGTTTGAATCGATTGTGAAAAGACCTGTGGTTATTAACGATATGATAGGTGTGCGATCAATGGCTAATATCTGTCTGTCACTGGATCATCGGATTCTGGACGGAGTGATTTGCGGTCGTTTCTTGCAACGCGTCAAGGATAACATTGAAGGATATACCCCAGATACGAAACTTTACTAAAAAATAATAACGAGCCAAACTGTGCAGGCATGAGACTGAAAAAGGGGACCTGACGGTATGAATAATTCGGATATTCGTAAGCTGCAGATTTCATATGACCCTATTATGGAGTATGGGGAGGCTTGGGATCTGCAAAAGGAAAGTGTGCACGCCATTGATGCTGGTGAGCAACCGGAACGATTGATTCTTTTGCAGCATCCGCCTACCTATACTATTGGTTCACAGAATCATCCCGAACATCTTCTTCTAGATGAAGAGCAGCTCAAAGAAAAAGGAATTGCGCTGTTTGAAATCGACCGGGGAGGAGATATTACATATCACGGACCGGGTCAGCTTGTAGGTTATCCGATCCTTATGCTCGGTGAAGAAGGTAAGGTAGATTTACGCGGGTACTTGCGCAGTCTGGAAGCAGTGATTATTGATTATTTGGCATCCTACGGAATTGTAGGAGAACGGAAGCCGGAGTATACAGGGGTATGGGTTGGCGACGAGAAGATCTGTGCCATTGGAGTCAAGTTTAACAAAAGCAAATTCCGAAGAGGGTTTGTTACTAGCCATGGTTTTGCTTTTAACATTTCTGAAGGAATATCTGGATACGGCTTTCAAGGGATTATTCCATGCGGTATCACTGAATTTGGAGTAACTTCCCTAGAGGAGTGTGCAGGTCGTCGTTTTGAACTTCAAGATGTGGCTAAAGAATTGGTTCCGTATTTTCTAAGACACTTTCCTTATGAAGAGCAGGATGAGTTCTTTGGCACTATGGCTTAAGGTTGATTAACGAACTAACAGGCAAGCCAAATAGCGGCAAGGGGGTCCCTAGCCGCTATTATCAATGTTCCTTGTGTAGATATTAACCTGCAAGGAAAGGCTCGATAACCATAAAGAGCGTAGAGGCAATCATGGCGAACAACATGACGTAGATGAAGATTTTGAACCACTTATTACGTTGCATGAGTAGCTCCTTTAGATTTAGTTTAAGTTAATAGCATGAAGATGGATGGTCTTTCTGTACAACCATTGTAACGTATTCACGAAAGAGAGGGAAGTCCAGTGATTTCACAAGACAGATTGATTCAAGAATTTATGGAACTTGTCCAAGTTGATAGTGAAACAAGAAATGAACGGCAGATTGCCGATGTACTTAAGAGTAAATTTAACGCTCTGGGATTAGAAGTTACCGAAGATGATTCCCAGGAAAGAACAGGACATGGAGCGGGTAATCTGTTCATTACCTGGCCGGCTGAGAACGGTGGAGCTGCACCAAAGCTACTGTTCACTTGCCATATGGATACGGTTGTTCCTGGACAAAATATCAAGCCTACGCTTGGCGCGGATGGATGGATTACAAGTGACGGCACTACAATTCTTGGAGCGGATGACAAAGCTGGACTAGCTGCACTATTCGAAGCAATTAGAGTGATTCAAGAGCAAAAATTACCACATGGTCAGATTCAGTTTGTAATTACTGCGGGTGAAGAATCTGGATTGCTAGGTGCGCGTTCGATGGATCCGAGTAACTTGGATGCAGATTTCGGTTTCGCACTCGATTCCAATGGTGAAGTCGGAGCGATTGCAGTTGCGGCACCTACGCAAGCTAAAATAACGATGCAAATATTTGGAAAATCTGCTCATGCAGGTGTTAATCCAGAGGACGGCATCAGTGCGATTCAAGTAGCCAGCAAAGCGATCGCTGCTATGAAGCTTGGTCGGATCGACAACGAAACGACTGCGAATATCGGTAAATTCGCCGGCGGCGGCCCTACGAATGTGGTGTGCGATCACGTTCAATTGGATGCCGAAGCACGTAGTATCGTGCAGGAAAAGGTTGGCGATCAAATCGCTTCGATGCGTGAAGCACTGGAGACCACTGTCCGAGAATATGGTGCAGAATGCGAATTCCGCAGTGAAATAATTTATCCAGCGTTCAGTTTTAATGAGAATGATCCAGTGGTACAGCTTGCACAGCGGGCTATTACTTCTATGGGACTCACACCACGACTGTTCCACTCTGGTGGAGGAAGTGACGCTAACGTGTTCAATGGCCTAGATGTTCCGACCGTTAACCTCGCTGTAGGTTACGAACATATCCATACTACTAAGGAACGGATTAAAGCCGAAGACATTGTTAAAGTGGCTGAGCTTGTAGTGAACATTGTTAAAGAGAGTGTAAAGGGCTAACCTTTGTATAAGGCAGTAGAGCAGCGATCCTCCGTGTAGGATTGCTGCTCTGTTTTTTTTATAGGTAAGTTTTATCTACTGGGCAAGGTCAAAGGACAGTATGAAAATACCCGCGTTTAAGCTCAGCTGAGTCCGATAGGAAGATTGCTATTCAGATTCAGCAGAGGGAAGCCCAAATTTAAGGGGTGTTCCAGCAGCCAGTGAATGGCTATTGGAACACCCCATAATTTTAGGGACAAGTATCACTATGTCCTAATGGAAAGTTATCCGGCCTTAGACGGAATGATCTTGGATTGATCCTTTAGGGAAAGGATGTATGTGAGGGGCATATCGGGCCCATACCGCTCTATCCACCTAGCTAAGATGGCTTTGATTTCTTCCGGTTTACCTACCATTGTGACTGCGGATGAGCTTGTACGGCTGAAGATTTCGTTCATCTGAAATTCCTTCTTTCCCTTTAAGTTTGCTATAATACACCGTATGCAGAATAGAGATAAAGGAGACCAGAAATTTTATGGGAAACCAACATTTACACAGCAAGCCGGAGCTTGACGAAGTGACGCTGTCTACAAAGCCTATATTTGATGGGAAGATCATATCTTTACAAGTGGACACTGTGAGATTGCCGGATGGTAATACCGCAACACGTGAGGTTGTGAAGCATCCCGGCGCAGTAGCAGTGCTTGCTTTGAACAACAACAAAATGTTAGTTGTGGAACAATATCGTCAGCCTATGCACCGTACAGAGGTGGAGATTCCAGCCGGTAAGCTGGATCAAGGGGAAGACCCTTTAGTTGCGGCTGGTCGTGAGCTGAAGGAAGAGACCGGTTTTCATAGCGGTGATCTGAAGTTACTTAAATCGTTCTATACTTCTCCCGGCTTTGCTGATGAGATTATTCATTTGTATGTTACTAATAATGCCGAGCCAGGGGACATGTCGCTTGACGAGGATGAATTTTTAGAGGTCTCGGAGCTTACCTTGGAGGAAGCCTATCAATATATAGCTGACGGACGTATCGCGGACGCGAAGACGATGATGGCGGTGTACGCTTGGCATTTATACACCCTGACAGGCCAATGGAACTAACACCTGAACTGAAGAACTTCTATTGCGATCTGCATGTTCATATCGGACGAACGTCGGAAGGACAAGCGGTCAAAATCAGCGGCAGCCGCGAGCTCACCTTTGCTGGAATCGCTAAAGAAGCTGCAGAGCGTAAGGGTCTTGAGATGATAGGTATTATTGATAGTCATTCACCTGGCGTTCTACGTGATATTCAGCGTTCCTTAGAATCTGGAGAGATGACGCTAGCACAAGGTGGAGGGATCGCTTATCAGGGGACTACGATCATCCTAGGAACGGAGATTGAAATCCGCGAACCTGGGCGAAAAGAGTGCCACGTACTCGCCTTCATGCCCGACGTGGAGCGGATGACAGATTTCAGTGCTTGGATGAGTCGCCATATGCGAAATGTGAACCTTAGTTCCCAGCGCCTCTATGCACCGGCTAGAGAGCTTCAGGATGAGATTTATGAGCGAGGGGGCATTCTAATCCCTGCACATATTTTCACGCCTCACAAGGGCTTGTACGGCTGCACTGCGGAACGGATGTCAGATATCTTTGATCTGGATCGGATAGCTGCAGTTGAGCTTGGGCTGAGTGCAGATTCTGAAATGGCAGGTTATCTTTCTGAGCTCGATAACTTCACATTCTTAACGAACTCTGATGCGCATTCTCTGGGCAAATTAGGCCGCGAGTATAATGTAATGGCTTTGGCACAACCTTCTTTTGCTGAACTGCGACTCGCACTTGAACGTAAGGAAGGACGGAAGGTAACTGCCAATTTCGGACTTAATCCTCGGCTTGGTAAATACCACCGAACCTACTGCGGAGGCTGCGGTAGTATTATTGATGAAGCATATGTCACATCGGAGCGTTGCCAGTATTGTGGCAGTCTGAAATTGGTGAGGGGTGTATTCGACCGCATCCTAGATATTGCTGACCGCAAGAAACCTGTAGTGCCTGCAGACCGTCCGCCTTATCACTATCAGGTTCCACTTGAATTTATACCGGGTCTCGGGAAGGCTAAAATGAATGCGTTGCTGCAAGCTTTTGGCACCGAGATGAACATTTTGCATGGTTGTGGTGAAGCGGAAATTGCTAGCGTAGTAGGAGTGGATTTGGCTTCTATGATCGTTCAGGCTCGCTCAGGTATATTGAAACTATCTGCAGGCGGTGGGGGAACATACGGTAAAGTCGTGCAACCCGAAATGTAGAGTTATTGTACTAAGGACAAGTCATATCACGGGGCGTTTTCTCATATGGTGTAACATGTAACCGGAAAGGGGAACGTCTCGATGCGTAATTTAAGGCTGATGATGAAGGAACAGACGCCTCTGTATATTTTTGTCGGCGTATTATTTCTGGTAGGTGTTGTATTTGGAGCTCTTATCGTTAGTGCGCTTACGATGGATCAGCAACAGGAACTGGGTGATTATCTGGGGAATTTCTTTGTGACGGTTGATCAACAGAGTCTACCAGCGGCACCTGATTCGTATTGGAGTATAGCGGCCTTGAATCTAAAATGGATTGGGCTGATCTGGATCCTTGGATTATCAGTCATTGGGTTACCGGGAATCTTGATTCTTGATTTTCTTAAAGGGGTATTGATCGGTTTTTCGGTCGGTTGTCTAGTCAGTCAATATTCGTGGCACGGGATGCTGTTTGCTCTAGTCTCTGTGGCACCGCACAATCTGGTGCTGATCCCTGTGTTGTTAGTGAGTAGTGCTGCGGCAATTGCCTTTTCCTTGCAGATGATTCGTAGCCGAGTGTTAGGTCAACGCCGGACACCAGTGACGCGACCTTTTACTATGTACACGATATTGTCACTTGTGATGGCTCTGTTGATTCTGGGCGTTTCTAGTTTTGAGACCTATGTTACGCCGATCATGATGCGCTGGGTTACGCCTTCACTTGTACAAGCAGTGACTACCTTGGGATTGCAGTAAAAGCGTTTGACTTCTCAAAGCGACACCCCCTATAATGGAAGAAGTGGTTTGAAGACCGGTGAGGTAATTTTCCAAGGGGGAGGGAGACAATGGAAGCCCGGATAGACAAAATTAAGCAACAGTTACAATCCCAAGGATACAAGCTTACACCCCAACGGGAAGCGACCTTAAGAGTGCTGCTGGAGAATGAGGAAGATCATCTTAGTGCAGAAGATGTTTTTATGCTTGTGAAAGAGAAGGCTCCCGAGATCGGTCTTGCGACTGTATATCGTACCCTGGAACTTCTTAGCGAGCTTCATGTCGTAGAAAAGATTAACTTCGGAGACGGTGTCGCCCGTTATGATCTACGAACAGATACTGCAAAGCACCATCATCATCATTTAATTTGTGTGCAATGCGGTAGTATGGATGAGATCCGCGAGGATTGGCTAGGACCGCTAGAAGAGCGACTGGAGAAAGAATTTAATTTCACAGTGCTTGATCATAGACTTGATTTTCATGGGATATGCTATCGGTGTAGCGATAAGAATAATTCAAACGGAAATCCGTCCTAAGTCATCTTATAATGAAATTCACTTCATAAGCTCTCCCCGGTTTTTTTTACCGGAGAGAGCTTTTTAAATGATTGGTCTATTGGAGGTATACATATCAGCCCGTTTTGGTGCATAAGGTGAAGGACGAGCAGATCTTAACTATATATTAGTGGGAGGCGTCCATATGATCGTTTCTATGCCCAAAACAGTTCGCAAGCTGTATTTTATGATCATGTTTGTGGCTCTAAGTTATTTGCTCTACAGTGCTATGAGCTGGCTTGGTGAATGGATTAGTCCGATAGAGAATTATGGAATTCCTGAAGGCACCGCTGTTCGGGCATTTGATCATGCCGATCGTAGTGATGATGGTCTGGATACAAGACAGCGCTTGCGCTTTTATTACTGGTACGGAGAATGAAAGCTTCGTGGGAAGCAGGAACAGGCGAGAAGAATGTCGAAGAAAACTAGGGTGGATTCATGCAGCGTATACTAAATGTACACATCTGCAGAACCCTCATGCTGAATGTGCTGCAGGAAGTCACTATGAGTAGCTGCGCCAGGACAGGAGCGTGAAATAATGAAGTCACACTTGCAGCCTTTTTTACATTATTTATCCGGAGATAAAGGCTTATCTCCGAATACATTGGAATCTTACGGTAGGGATGTATCGCAGTTTTTGGAGTTTGCTGAAGAGCGGGGGGCAGTTCAGCCTGAGGAGATCCGAAGATCTCATGTGATGTTATATCTTGGCTCATTACGCGGAGCGGGACGAGCAACTGCAACGTTGAACAGAAACGCAGTGTCCCTTCGTGCTTTTTTTCATTATTTGTTGAAGGAACGTTTGATTGAGCAGGACCCAACGCTGGACATGGAGACAATGAAGCCTGATAAGAAAACTCCTATGGTGCTTACCATTTCAGAAATTGAGCAGCTATTAGCTGCACCAGATGTGAATACGCCACAAGGGATGCGCGATAAGGCTATGTTGGAATTGCTCTATGCAACAGGCATTAAGGTCTCTGAATTAATCTCGCTAAACGTGAACGATGTGCATACGGATATGAAATTTGCACGTTGCACAGGAACTTCCGGCAAGGAGCGGGTGGTTCCGATTGGAACCATTGCTGCTGAGAGTGTAGCGGCTTACATTTCACATATGCGGGACAAGCTGCTCCGTGATCAACAGGAGGAGCCGGCTATGTTCCTGAATAGTTTAGGCGGGAGATTAACCCGTCAAGGTTTTTGGAAAATCATAAAAAAATACGCGCGGGAAGCAAACATTGAGCAGGATATTACACCGCATACACTTAGGCATTCCTTTGCAGCCCATCTACTGGAAGGCGGGGCAGATTTACGATCCGTACAACAAATGCTGGGTCATGCCGATATTTCGACGACTCAGATTTATAACGGTATTGCCCGTAAGAATATGAAGGAAGTATATGAGAGCCACCATCCCAGAGCTCGTTAATTCTGCTTCAAAGATGCTTTTTGTGAGTAAGATGGTTATGATGGAATCATACTGAAAGGATAGACTGGGGATTGCTCCGCAGGTTATCCTTTAGCAGAAACGGATACCTGATAAGCGGTACGTTGTATCGCTAGTTTCGGAAGCGTATGTCTTCTGGAAGACGGTACAGCCGTTTCTTCTTGTTGGTACGAAAGAATACCTATATAAAAAAGGAGTGAAGACAACAATGTCCTCATTTAAACGAATTGGTTTTATTGTTCTAGATAGTGTTGGTATCGGTGAAGCGCCAGATGCTGCGAATTTCGGTGATGCTGGGTCGCATACGCTTGGTCATATATTGGATCGTGTACCTGGATTGAAGCTACCTAATCTCCAGAAGCTTGGGTTAGCTAATATTGCTCCGCTCCCGCCGCTTGAGCCTGTAGCTTCACCAACAGGGTACTACGGCAAAATGCAGGAAGTATCAGTAGGCAAGGATACGATGACCGGACACTGGGAGCTAATGGGGCTGAAGATTGAGGTTCCCTTCAATACGTATCCTGATGGCTTTCCAGCAGAGTTGATTGAGAAGTTCGAAGCGGCAACTGGTCGCAAGGTGATCGGTAATAAACCGGCTTCCGGTACGGAGATTCTAGTTGAATATGGCGAAGAGCAAATGAAAACTGGGGCTTGGATAGTTTATACCTCTGCGGACAGCGTATTCCAGCTTGCTGCACATGAAGATATCATTCCACTCGAAGAGCTGTATAGCGCATGTAAAATAGCCCGTGAGCTGACGATGGCTCCAGAATTCTCGGTGGGTCGCGTGATTGCTCGTCCATATGTTGGCGAACCAGGAAATTTCGTTCGGACGCCAAACCGGCATGACTATGCTGTAAAGCCCCCAGAACCAACGGTAATGAACGCGCTGGCTGATATCGGCAAGGATGTTATCGCAGTAGGTAAGATCAACGATATCTTTACAGGAGAAGGGGTTACAGCTTCTTATCCTACGAAGAGCAATGAACATGGAATCGAAGTGACTATTGAGCAGCTTCGTCAGCCTTTTGACGGTTTCCTGTTTACAAATCTGGTGGATTTTGATTCTTTGTATGGGCATCGTCGTGATCCAGAAGGATACGGCCATGCACTGGAAGTATTCGATCAGGCACTGCCTGAAATTCTATCTACACTCGGTGAAGATGATCTATTGATTATTTCTGCAGACCATGGTAACGATCCGATCCATGCTGGAACTGACCATACCCGTGAATATGTGCCGCTCTTAATCTATAGCCCACGGTTTAAACATCCAGAAAGTTTGGGCATTCGTGAAACCTTCTCTGATGTAGCTGCAACCATTGCTGATAACTTTGGTGCGAAGGCGCCTCAGTATGGGACAAGCTTTTTAGCGAAACTGCAATAAGAGATTGTGGGCGGCTTCACAACATTAATGAAGGAGGATCATCCATGAGCGCGTTAACTCAAAAAGAAATTCAAGAAGCAGCCATTTATATAAAAGACAAATGTCCGGTGGCTCCGGAAATTGGCTTGATCCTTGGTTCAGGTCTCGGTGTGCTGGCAGATCTTATCACTGATGGAGTGAGCATTCCATATGATGAGATTCCTCACTTTCCTGTGTCTACTGTAGAAGGACATGAGGGCGAGCTGTTGATTGGTATGATAGAAGGACGCCGTGTTGTGATGATGAAGGGTCGCTTTCATATGTATGAGGGCTATGGACCGGAAGTAACAGCATTTCCTGTGCGGGTTATGAAAGAGCTTGGTATAGCCAGTTTACTAGTAACGAATGCTGCTGGTGGAGTGAACACAGATTTCAAACCAGGCGATCTTATGCTTCTTACAGATCATCTTAATATGACTGGACGTAACCCGTTAATAGGGCCTAATGATCCTGCACTTGGGGTGCGCTTCCCAGATATGTCGACCGCCTACAGTCGCCGCCTGATTCAGGTAGCAAAGGAAACGGCAGCTCAGCAGAATTTCGAGTTCAAAGAAGGCGTATATGCAGGTCTCCTGGGACCTTGTTACGAAACGCCTGCTGAAATCGTAATGCTTCGTATTCTAGGCGCGGATGCTGTGGGGATGTCTACTGTATCGGAGACCATTGTTGCGCGTCATGCGGGTATTGAAGTATTGGGTATCTCCTGTATTACTAATATGGCTGCGGGAATCCTGGATCAACCTCTCAATCATGAAGAGGTGATGGAAACTGCAGAACGTGTGCGTGAGCGTTTCTTGAAGCTGGTCTTAGGCTTTATTCCAAAAATGTAATTTCGGGGACTGCATTTTGAATTACTGGGAGGTCATATTTATGACACAAGTGATTAAACGTAAGCCATTAACGTATGATCAGGTAATGAAAGTAGTTAATTTGACTAAACCAAAATATATCGGATTTGCTCGCGCAAATGTCCGTGAATTGCAGGTGTAAGATGAGAGCTGTCGATATTATTCAGAAAAAAAGAGATGGTGGAGAGCTGAGTCGTGAGGAAATATCTTTCCTAATTCAAGGCTACAGTAAAGGTGAAATTCCTGATTATCAACTTTCCGCTTGGGCCATGGCGGTTTATTTTCAAGGCATGAACGCACGGGAGACCGGCGATCTAACGATGGAAATGGCGATGTCCGGTGATCAAGTAGATCTTAGCCCAATCGCAGGAATTAAGGTTGATAAACACTCGACAGGTGGAGTGGGAGATAAGACTACTGTTGTACTTGCTCCTTTGGTAGCCTCTGCTGGAGTACCTGTAGCAAAGATGTCTGGACGGGGTCTTGGGCATACAGGAGGTACACTCGATAAGCTGGAGTCGATCACTGGCTTCTCAGTAGAGATGGATCGAGATCGTTTCTTTGATCAAGTAGGTGAAATCGGTGCTGCCGTGATCGGCCAGTCGGGCAACATTACACCCGCAGACAAAAAGCTGTATGCCCTTCGGGATGTAACTGCGACTGTTGAATCCATCCCTCTTATCGCAAGCTCAGTGATGAGCAAGAAGATTGCAGCAGGTGCAGACGCTATTGTTCTAGATGTCAAAACCGGCAGCGGTGCTTTTATGAAGACGCTTGATGATTCTATTGCGCTTGCTCAAGCCATGGTTGACATCGGCACACATCTGGGTCGTAATACAGTCGCTATCATCAGCGACATGGATCAACCGCTCGGATATGGAATTGGCAATGCGCTCGAAATCAAGGAAGGAATCGAGACCTTAAAAGGTCACGGTCCGAAGGATCTGCAGGAAGTCTGTCTTATTCTGGGTAGCCAGATGCTTGTTCTTGGTGGCAAAGCCAAGGATGAAGAAGAGGCCCGCTCGATGCTTTTGACACATATTGAAGATGGCACAGCGTTGGAGAAATTCAAACAAATCGTGAGTGCGCAAGGCGGAGATGTTTCGCAAATCGATGATCCGGAGAAACTGCCTGCTGCCAAACGATTCATTGAAGTGAAAGCAAAAACTAAGGGGTTCATTGAGGGGATTCAAGCAGAAGAAATCGGCATTGCTGCTATGCTGCTTGGTGCCGGACGTGAAACCAAGGAATCTGTGATAGATTTGGCTGTGGGTATTCAACTTTCTAAAAAGGTTGGAGATGCAGTAGAGGTCGGCGATACCCTTGCAGTATTGCATATCAACGATGCCAGTGATAAGAAGGTAGAGGAAGCTGAAGATAAGGTATTAGAAGCCTACCGTATTACATCTGAATCGATTCCACCATTACCACTGGTATTCGCGCTTGTTACGAAGGATGGGGTAACACGGTACTAGTCAAGGTAAATAATTATGGTCATGACGAAGACCCTAAACAGACAGCAGAGCAGCGATCTTCCCATTACGGGAAGATCGCTGCTCTTTTTTGGTAACAATTACAGACGATTATCGATCTTATTGAAAATCTGAGAAGCCCCGCTATTTGTATTACACATTACTACTACAGTCTCACCACTAGTAGGATAGAAAGCCGATCGGAAGGAAACGCCGGGATCGTAGCCCATAATGTGGAACTTGATCACCTCTCCTTCTCGGAGGGTGATCCATACGCCATAACCATAATATCCTTCGCCGTCCACATGAATGTGGGGTGTAAGTAACAACGAAGTGAGTACTGGACTCAAAAGTGTGTGGTTCATTAGCCCTTTCCAGAATAGCTGCATATCGGGAGCGGTTACAAAAGCTCCACCGTCAGCGCCTCCCTTTACCGGGATTGAATAGATGTTGGTCCTCCAGTCACCGTTTTCTTCCTCTATGTATCCGAGTGCACAATTGGCAGGTAAGGCATCTAACGTAAAATAACCGGATTGCTTCATTCCACAAGCCTTAAAGATGTGAAGCTCCACATAGTCGCAAAAGGACATTCCACTCAATTCCTCCACCAGAAGGCCTAACACGATATATCCGGCATTGTTGTAGTGGAAACGTTCGCCAGGGGTCCGCATCATGGGGAGGTTTTGGAACAACGACACAAAGTCATTAAGCTGCCGCAAAGTGTACATAGGTCGTGTTTTCCACAGTTCCTCGAAATCATCCATGATTGTTTCATCAAAATAATCCGGAATACCAGAACTGTGCGTAAGCAGCTGATGTATGGTGATCTCAGGATTAAAGAGAGGGAAATCTACCTTTTTCAGATAATCTAAGACTCTACTTTCGAAAGAAATCAATCCCTGTTCGACAAGTTGGCAGACGGCAACCGCCGTAAATAATTTACACCCGGAAGCAATCCCAAACCGAGTATGAATATTGTTTTCGCGTTTATCCGACTTATTAGCATAACCGTAACAGCTGCTGATGATTTCTTTATCCTGTTGATTTACCAGCACTATACCAGAGAAATTGTTCTGTTTAGCTTCTGCTTCAATACAATCTGCAAGATGGTTCATCTGTATATTCACTCCTCTATAAACCTGTTAAGTTCTTAAATAGATTCGTTCTAACCTTTCATTTTCCTTTAAAGGGGCTTAAATGAATACGGAAAAAATGGAAAACATTAAAATTTGAAATAATTTTTGATCTCCCCTATAATAAAAATGCTCTGCAACTGCTGCTGGGCTTTTTTTAATTGATAACCTTATAACTTCTTGTGATAAATAATTGTGGTTATTTCCTTGAAAATGGAATAATTTCCACCCTTTCTGACGAAACTGGAACACAGTACCTGTGATATGAAGGTTAACGTTCAGGAGGGGAACCATTGTGAGAAAATTGCGTTTTGCTGTGCTTGTGCTCTGTATTGCTGTGTCGGTTCTAGGACCTATGTCAGGCGCTTATGCAGAGGAAAAAAACAAGGACTCTGGCAGTAAAGCTGCCGCTGTAGACCTCGCACCGGGAGCACGTTCTGCGATTTTGATGGACGCTGGTACCGGTACTGTTATTTATGAGAAGAACAGCCATGATAAGCTGCCTCCCGCAAGTATTACGAAGATTATGACGATGTTACTAACGGTGGAAGCGCTGGATGAAGGTAGACTGCAACTGACGGATAAGGTGCGGACAAGTGAATATGCGGCTTCGATGGGCGGATCGCAGATTTTTCTGGAGCCGGGTGAAGAAATGACGGTAGACGATATGCTCAAAGGCATCGCTATGGCGTCTGGTAATGATGCTTCTGTCGCTATGGCGGAAAAAATAGCGGGTTCAGAGAGTGCTTTTGTAGACTTGATGAATAAACGTGCAGAGGAGCTGGGTCTAAAAGATACCCATTTTGCCAACTGTAACGGTCTTCCAGCCGCCAATCACTATTCCTCAGCATACGATATTGCGGTCATCAGTCGGGAACTTTTGAAGCATGATCAAATTATCAAATATACGGGTTCCTATCAGGATTACTTACGCAAGGATTCAACCAAACCGTTCTGGTTGGTGAATACGAACAAGCTGGTGCGTTTCTACACTGGTGCTGATGGACTGAAGACAGGGTATACTGCAGAGGCTAAATTCTGTCTGTCCGCTACAGCGGCGAGAGATGGCCTGCGTGCAGTCGCTGTTGTGCTAGGCGAACCGAACACAAAGACACGCAACAGTGAAGTCTCAGGCATGTTCGATTACCTGTTCTCGCAATATAAGGTACACACGATCCACAAAGAAGGGGATGCTATCGGCACCCTCAAGATCGAAAAGGGCGTAAAATCGGAGCTGCCGATCACAGCGAAAGAGACGTACAGTGTTCTTTTGAAAAAAGGTGTGGCCCAAGAAGGCATTCGCCACGAATTAGTATTGCCGGAAAGCGTGAAGGCTCCAGTGGCTGAAGGTCAATCTGTAGGCAAGCTGGTTGTCTACCAAGGTACCCAAGTGATTAAGGAATATGATTTAAAAGCTGGGGAAGCTGTGCCGAAAGCAGGCTGGTGGAAGCTCTTTAAGCGTACAACAGGCTCGATGTTCGGCGTAGATTAAAAACAGTTTTTTTGTAGATTACTCCCATGTACTCTGTAGATTCATAGGGGTTTTCTTCTAGTTTTGTCGTGAGGCAGGATTCCTGATTTGCCGCGTAGAAAACCTTGTCCTTGAAGGGAATTAGTACCGTCTTTCAAGGTCAGTTTTCAAAGCAACGAAGAGGAGAGTGGCAAGCATGAATTCTCATGTGGAGATGGAGCATCACAGAGGTGTGTTGATTGTCCGTTTATCAGGGGAGCTGGACCATCACGCAGCAGATTTTGTAAGAATGGATATGGATGAAGCGATTATGCGTGGTCAGGTATCGCATTTAGTTCTTAGTCTTAAGCATCTGCAGTTTATGGACAGTTCAGGCCTAGGCGTGATTCTGGGAAGGTATAAACTGATCCACAGTAAAGGTGGAAAAATGGTGGTGTGTGATGCAACGGCACCTGTGAAGCGGCTGCTGGAAATGTCAGGCCTGTTCAAAATCATGCCCCTATATGACGACGAGAGTACTGCACTCTCGGATTTGGAGGTTGCGTTATGACAAATAGTAAGGCTGGTAACTTCATGAACGTGCAGTTCGCTGCACGCTCGGAGAACGAATCGTTCGCGCGTGTAGTCGTAGCGGCGTTCGTTTCCCGGCTTGATCCTACGATGGACGAGCTGAATGATCTGAAGACAGTCGTGTCGGAAGCGGTCACCAACTGTATTATTCATGGGTATGATAGTGATCCGGAAGGCATTGTGACCATTTCGGCATCACTGGACAACGAAACCGTACATCTAACCATTGAGGATCAAGGACGGGGCATCGAGGATTTAGAGCTGGCGCAACAGCCGCTGTATACCTCTAAGCCGGAGCTGGAGCGGTCGGGCATGGGCTTTACTATTATGGAGAATTTCATGGATGAATTTGAAGTCACTAGTGAACCGGGACACGGTACTTCTATCTCAATGAAGAAAACCATCGTCTCGAAAAAAGCTTTATACAATTAGGGGTTGGAGCCATGGATGCAGAGTCAAAAAAAGCTCCGCCGACCTATTTGGACGATGCGGAGGTCAAACGTCTTATCGCGCTCAGTCAGGCCGGAGATAGTCTTGCCCGTGACACACTTGTAAGCTGTAATATCCGACTGGTCTGGTCGGTAGTACAGCGGTTTATGAACCGCGGGTATGAGCCTGACGATTTGTTCCAGATCGGTTGCATCGGACTACTGAAGTCCGTAGATAAATTTGACCTCAGCTATGAGGTCAAGTTCTCCACTTATGCTGTGCCGATGATTATCGGTGAGATTCAGCGTTTCCTTCGTGACGATGGTACCTTGAAGGTCAGTCGTTCCCTTAAGGAAATGGCTAACAAGGTTCGTAAAATGAAGGATGAAATGTCTAAAACACTTGATCGTCTGCCTACGATCGGTGAAGTTGCGGAAGCACTAGGGGTTACACCCGAAGAAGTGGTATTCGCTCAAGAAGCCAATAAACCGCCGACTTCTATCCATGAGACGGTGTTCGAGAATGATGGAGATCCGATCACGCTGATTGATCAAATCGCTGACGAATCACAGGAGCGTTGGTTCGATAAGCTGGCATTAAATGAAGCGATCGGAGGCCTCAGTGAACGTGAACGTCTGATTGTCTATCTTCGTTACTATCGTGATCAAACGCAGTCGGAGGTCGCCAGTCGTTTAGGGATCTCTCAAGTGCAGGTATCCCGGCTGGAGAAGAAAATACTTCAGAATATCCGTGAGCAGATTGCTCAGTAGGATAAAGTTATTCATGTAATGACGCTTGTAAAATAGCGAATTAGAACAAAAAGCCGCCCCGAGAAGGGGGGGCTTTTTATGTGGAGATGATCTCAACATGCATTCACTCGGCGACGAGAATGTGATCACATGGTCTATGGATATGGAAGAAAATCTGCTGACGATGTCGAATATTTTAGAGGAATGGGTTGGTTGCACAAGGAAGACTATGCCACGCAACCCTAATTTTTTGCGGGAATTTGTGTATGTAGTGGATCTTGATCGATATGATGCCTACATGCAAAGATTAACTGCTGGTCATATCAGTAGTCTTGAGTACCGGATGCAACTACCTACTGAAGGACTAAAGTGGGTTCAAATGATCGGCACGCCAATCCTAAATAAGGAGAACAAGGTTTACCGAATAGATGGAGTTATGCTGGACATTACTGAACAAAAAACAGCGCAGATACAGTTGGAAAGCTCATTTTCTTTGTATCAACAGATGTTCTCTAAACTTGATGTGGCGATTTGGTCTTATGATTATGTAACTAAGAAAGTATTGTTTGTATCGGATGCCGTTCTCAACATCACCGGTTATTCCGTTGAACAGGCGAAAGAGAATGATTTTTGGTTCCGTATTGCTCATAAAGAAGAAACCCCCACGATTCAAGAGATCCTATTAACAGCTCGGCAGGGGATTCCAAAGCTTAGTGAATATCGTATTATCCACGCAAGTGGTGAGCCTCGATGGATACAGGTCAGGATCATACCCAGTCTGGATGAATCCCATACGGTAGTTCGGCTTGACGGGATCTTGGCAGATATCACAGAAAGAAAGTTGATGAAAGAGGCTTTGCTCAAAAGCGAACAGCGCTATAAATCCTTATTCGACTATAACTCAGACGTCGTATGTGAGGTAAATCTGCAAGGGAATATTTTGGAAATTAATTCTACAGCAGAGCAATTTACTGGAGAGTCTATGAGTATGGTCGGAGAGAATTTGTCCATCATGAATCTATTTGGAGTAGAGAATATACCGAGGATGTTAGATTATTTTGAAAGAACAGTACGGGGATCTGCTCAGCATTATGTTGTGTCCTCTTCCCGTAAGGATGGATCAGTGAGCCACTGGTCTATGAAAAATATCCCGATTTATGTGAATAGTCGTATTATTGGTGTGTTTGTGGTTGCTAGAGAGATAACATCAGCTGTAGAAGTAGAACACAAGTTGGCGCAGCGTGAAGCAGAGTATAGACTTATTATTAATAACATGAAGGATATGATGGGGGTTCTGGATCAAAAAGGTAATTTCATTTTAGCCTCCCCTTCCTGTGAGATCCTGATCGGTATTCCTGTAGGCTTAATCAAGGACACTACCATACTTGAGTATATCCATCCAGATGAGCAAGAAGGCTTGCGAGAACAGATCTCAAATATTTTTCGGACAAAAGCAAGCAAGATGTTTTACAATCGTTTTATTCATTCAAAAGGTTATATCCTAAATTTAGAATGTCTTGCTACTCCCGTTCTAAGTGAGGATGGAGATGTAATGAACATTGTGATAGTTGCAAGAGACATTACGAAGAGAGTTCAAATGGAAAAAGAACTAAGGGAAAGCGAGGAACTTAATCAGCAGCTGATCAAGATGTCGCCTGAAGCGGTCGTTCTCCATAGCGATTATAAGTTTGTGTATGTGAACTTTTCTTGTCTTGGATTATTTGGTGTTTACGATGAGAGTCAATTGATCGGTAAAAATATTTTCAATTGGGCACATCCGGAATTTCTGTCGCTGGCAAAAGAACGAATGCGTGAAATCTATAAAGAGCCCTATAGAATCCTAGCACCAATTGAACAAAAGGTTGTACGTTCAGATGGAACGATTATCGATGTAGAGGTAACAGCTAGCTCCATTGTGCACAAAGGAAAGGTCGCATGTATCTCGATATTTAGGGATATAAGTGATCGCAAAAAAGCAGATGAAGACAGAGAACATACAGAGCAGATTATTCGTGAGAGTGAGGAACGGTATTTTCACTTGCAAACGAGTCTGGATCAGTTCTCCCAAGACCTTTTTGGTGTCATGAAGATTAGCCATATGGAACAGCGGTTGCTTAGAGAGGTCAGAGACACTCTGCAGATAACCAATATACATTTTATCGAAGTTGAATCTAACAGTGATAAATTATGTGAAATTATTGAGACTGAGCAAGGGTATTCACTCAAGATAGGGGAGTCCCGAGGAAAAAGCTACTTACTATCGATTAACGAGAAGACGGTTTTATTGGAAATCAGTTCTATTCGTGTGTGGCTGGAGACCATTACCCGTTATGTCAGTGTTCTCTTTGATCATTTTTTGCTTATCGAAGATTTAACGAAAGACCTTGAGCTAGCGGCTTCCAAGCATGTGGCTCCTACTTGGCTTCTCCGCTTTATGTTTAATTTATCCGAGAATGAGCGAAAACGTCTTGCTCAGGATTTACACGACTCAGCGCTTCAAGAACAAATTATCTGGTATCGTAAGCTGGATCTTCTCTTAGGTGAAAAGTCCATCAATGGGGAGTTTAGAGAACAGCTAGAACAGATAGCTGAAGGCTTACTGGATGTTATCTATCAACTGCGGATTATTTGTAACGAGCTCAGACCTCCTGCATTAATCAATGAAGGTCTTATCTCCTCGCTGGAGACGTTGTTTGAATTTACGCAGCTGCGTACCAACTACCAGATTTATTTCGAGGTTGAAGCATTTACACATAAGTTGGATGATGAAGTGCTTATAGGTTAGTACCGTATTGTGCAAGAGCTTTTAGCGAATGCAGCGAAGCACTCTTTTGCGACTGAAGTCCACATTACCTTAGCTAGTGAAGACAATCATATTCATTTGAATTATAAAGATAACGGAATTGGAATGAATCTATTAGGAGAGGACTCGCTTACAAGTATGGGTATTTATGGAATGAAGGAAAGGGTTCGGAGTATGGATGGGACGATAGCATTCCACTCGCCAGAGAAAAAAGGATTAGCAGTCTATATATCTATACCTGCAGATTAATCATGCGGTATAACAATTAAAGAGGGGTAATCATAGGCATGATTCAAATATTGTTAGTGGATGACCATCCATCAGTTATGGAAGGGACAAGAATGATATTAGAGCAAGAAGGAGATATGAAGGTTACTCTAGCCATTTCAGCTCATGAGGTGCTTGAAATGGTGAGTAGTCATTCTTTTGATGTAATGTTATTTGATCTTCATATCGCAGATGTGAATGGGATTGATTTGGCGAAGCAAGTATTAACCATGAACGCGGATGCGATTATCTTAATCTATACCGGATATGAATTTACCAACAAATTTAACCTGATGATCGAATCGGGGATCTTTGGGTTTATCTCAAAAACGACGAATAGAGAGCAGTTAATTACAGCGGTACGCTGTGCATTAAGAGGTGAAGTCATTCTACCGCGAACCTTAGTCAAGCAGCTAAGAAAAGTACCTCCAAAAGGATTAGAAATTAATGATGAACAAGCAGTCTCCAAGATTAGCAAAAGGGAACATGAAATGCTAACGGAAATTGCAAAAGGAAAAAGTAATAAAGAAATAGCGGAGATTGTGCTGATGAGTCAGCGATCGCTCGAATATAGTTTAACGAATTTGTTCCAAAAGCTAAATGTGAAATCTAGAATTGAAGCGGCTATAAAAGCTAAACGGTTAGGAATATTGAAGGACTCAGATTTTACTAATTCATTGTGAAAATACGTAACAATCTCATAGATTGAAATCCCGATCACTGGATGGTGAGACGGGATTTTTTTGTTTTTCGCTTCTTGGCGGGGGTGCGCAATAATTTTGCGCGGTCACGCCAATTTTTTTCGGTTACCATATTCTGCTTACAGTTTATGATGAAATAGTTCCTAAGAATTACTAAAAATTGACTAACGTAATGAGGTGCAGAAGGGTGAAATGGTTTTATAATTTGAGGACAGCGGTAAAGCTAATCTCAGCATTTGTGTTGGTATCAGTCATTTTATGCTTTGTAGGATTCTATGGAATAAGCAATTTGAGTAAGATGGATGAGTCCATCGAGGATATGTATAATAATCGCTTAACACCGATTGCCTATCTCGGTGAAGCGAATGAGCTTTTTTTAACAAATAGAATAAATATCCGAGATATTAATACGATGGCCAAAACCGAGGTGAAGAAAAAAGAGTATCAAGATAAAATACATAAGAACGTCCAAAGCATTGAAGGCATCATGAGTAAGTATAGTAAGACAAAATTGAGAGAAGAAGAGTTAAAGAAGATGAAGACTTATCCCGAGATCTGGCAACGCTATATTACCAGCGTGGATCACGCGATCGAAGTGGATAAAACCAATATCAGTAATGAAGAGTATACGAATTATTTGCTAACAGGAGATTTACAGCTGGCTACTACAGAGATGACGGATTTCCTGCAAGGTTTAATTGACATCAATATGAAGCAGGCGCAGGGATCCAGTGATAGTGCTAATAAACTATATCAATCCTCTCGGTTAATTACCTTTAGTGTTACGATTATTGCACTTCTGATCAGCGTGGGTTTTGGCTATCTAATCTCGCAAATCATAGCACGGCCTCTAAATCAAGTGATGCGCCTGCTAGGTAAAGTAGCTAATGGGGACTTAAGCGAAACTTCGAATCTAAATTCCAATGATGAGATCGGAAAACTCGCGAATTCTGTGAATGAAATGGTTCTGAACTTAAGGCAAACTGTGGGGGGGATTTTGTCCTCTGCAGAAAGTGTCTCGGCGGCTGCGCAGCAGATATCAGCCAGTACAGAGGAAGTGGCTAGCGGCAGTATGAGTCAAGCCACTGCAGCACAAACGATGAATGAGTTGTTCCGGGAATTGTCTGATGCAATAAATTCAGTAGCCCAGAGTGCAGAGCATGCCTCTGAGCTGTCAGATCAAACCATGCGTATCGCTCAGGACGGTGGTCTCGTCGTTACGAACTCTATACAAGGAATGACTGTGCTAAATAATCAAATGTCTAGATTAGAGGAAGACTCCGATAGAATTGGAGAGATTATTGCAGTCATTGATGATATTGCAAAACAGACAAATCTTCTGGCGCTAAACGCAGCTATAGAAGCCGCTCGTGCGGGTGAACAGGGTCGAGGTTTTGCCGTTGTGGCGAATGAAGTAAGAAAGCTAGCAGAGCGGAGCAGTGAGGCTACGAAACAAGTCACGAACATCATTAAAGAAATGCAGAAGAATACACACCAAAGTGTGAATGCGGTAGTTGAAGGCGTAGCTTTTTCACAAAAAAATGGGGAAGCCTTTGATCATATTATCTCTATGGTGAACGATACCGCTCATAAAGTAACAGAAATCGCTGCTGCCAGTGAAGAGCAGGCCGCGCAGTCATCAGAGGTGCTGTACTCGATCGAGAGTATATCGGCAGCAACAGAAGAAATGGCGGCAAGCAGCAGTGAAACGGCAACAACGGCTAATGCATTAGCACAGCTTGCGGAGGAACTAAATGCACTCGTATCTATTTTTAAAGTGAAGTAAACAGTGTCATGGGGATCATCATTGATAGGAGAGGAGAAGTAGTGCAAAAGATAAAGGTGCTCGTTGTAGCTACTTCAGTAATGATGCGGAAACAGATATCGAACCTAATTACGGAGGATTCAATTATCGAGGTTATTGGAGCAGCTCGTAATGCATCCGAAGCGGTTAGCATGGTTCAAGAACTCAGGCCTGATGTCGTGACGATTGATATAGAAGTGCCGGAATTGAATAGTTTAGTAGCACTCTCTAGTATTATGTCACAGCGTCCAACCCCTATCCTAATCCTAAGCTCAGGATCAAAGGATGGAATAATAGCAACCATCACAGGTCTACAGAATGGAGCCGTAGATTTTATATCCAAGCCAACTCAGTTATATAGACTTGATTTATCCCATATAAAAGACGAGCTCATATTCAAAATTAAACATGCTGCTCAAATTCCATTGCGAACCCTTATCCTTAACAATATAACTGTTTCCAAAGTGATTACAGGACAACAGGCAGAAGACAATTCTAAAACTGAGTGTATAGAAGAATTCGATCAAATCATCGCCATAGGATGTGGAGTAGGCGGACCGAAGGCGCTTGAAATCGTAATTAGCTCACTCCCGGCGAACTTCCCATACCCCTTGTTAATCGTTCAGCATATGCCGCCCAAGTACACGAAGGTATTGGCAGAACGATTGAAGCGGTTCTCAAGTGTACAGGTGGTTGAGGCGAAGAATGATCAGTTGGTGCGCGGCGGAACAGCCTATATCGCACCTGGTAATTGTCATATGACCGTAGTTCAACAAGGGCAAGCATATAGAATCAAACTACACAGGAAAGCTCCGGTGAACGGGCACCGTCCATCCGTGGATGTGTTGTTCGATTCGATCTCAGGTTTAAAAAGCTTGAAGCAGCATTTGATTCTGATGACCGGAAGGGGTAACGATGGGTCGAGAGGGATGCTAAAGGCCAAACAAGCTGGCGCCCAATCTACAATGGTAGAATCGCAAGAGACTTCTATTATAAATGAAATGGCTGAAGCGGCAATGGC
Organism: Paenibacillus sp. FSL E2-0201; assembly: GCF_037963325.1. Taxonomy (NCBI): domain Bacteria; kingdom Bacillati; phylum Bacillota; class Bacilli; order Caryophanales; family Paenibacillaceae; genus Paenibacillus; species Paenibacillus sp. FSL E2-0201. Next base: position 4,604,518 of record NZ_CP150154.1, on the reverse strand, counting down.
GCTCGGGTGCGTGGATGATGAGGTTCCTTCGCACTTGTTAGCCTCGAAGGTTATGGAGGTTACGGGGGAGCTACAGCGTTAGATTAGAATGAAAAGGGTCTCCTTTGGAGGCTCTTTTTGTAATGTTACAGTCTTTTTGTTATTTCTACGTTATATCGGTGATGCCCTCTTAATCTCTGCTTTATAAAAATAACCCAAACCTCTGTGAGCAATCTAACAACCGAACGCACCACTAACCTTTATAGTATTAGCAGAAATGCAATAATTCCATTTAATGTTAATTACTCCGAGCTATGAAGGGGAAGGTGTGAGCAAGCATGGCCATCCTAGAAGTAGAGAATCTCTCAAAAGAATATAAAGGCAAGGGCAAAATAAATGTATTTCGGGCGCTAAACGGGATAAGTCTGAGTGTGGATAGCGGCGAGTTTGTAGCGATTATGGGACCTTCGGGAAGCGGTAAAACGACACTGCTGAACATCCTTAGCGGAATCGACACGGAGTATAGTGGGGTAGTACGGATTGCAGAGACTAGTATAAGTGAGATGTCTAAGAACGAGCTTGCACTGTTTCGTCGGCAGCGAATGGGGTTCGTTTTTCAAGATTATAATCTGCTTGATAGCCTGACCCTACGGGAAAATGTAATGGTGCCCATGGTGCTGGATGACCAAGAGGTAGACGACATCAATACCAAGACAGATGAGGCGATAGTACTCTTTGATCTGGGCGAGGTGAAGGATAAATATCCGTATATGGTTTCAGGAGGACAGCAGCAGCGAGCGGCGATTAGCAGAGCGATTATTAATGATCCGGAGGTGATTTTTGCGGACGAGCCAACGGGGAATTTGGATTCCAAATCCTCAAGTATAGTGATGAAGACCTTCGCCGAGCTGAATGCTATGAAAGGAGCGACGATTGTGATGGTCACGCATGATCCTTTTGCGGCCAGCTATTGTAATCGCGTGCTTTTTATCAAGGATGGGAAGACTCTATTAGAGATTACTAGAGGAGATAAAGAGCGGAGAGCTTTTTTCGATAGGATTCTGGAGAGTCTGGTCTGCATTGGAGGGGGGGAAGATGACCTTTAGGAGAATGGCTTTTCAGATTTTCAAGGCCAACCTTAGAAGGTATTTGTTATTTTTCCTATGCAGCAGCTTTACGATCATGGTCTTTTTCGCCTTTTACTCCCTGTATACGAACCCTGATTTTAATGATCCCTATCAAGTGAATGGGATGGTGTCCGGTAATTTATATGCTCCTTTCTTGGTTATGAGAGTCTTTGCTGTTCTTTTTATTGTATATGCCCAAATGGCCTTTCTGAAATTTAGAAAAAGCGACTTTGGGCTGTTAATGGTTCTAGGAATGACGAGCCACAATATCCGGAAAATCATATTTTTTGAAAATAGCATGATTGCATTAGCTTCGATTCTTACGGGTTTAGGTGCAGGGACGGTCTTCTCCGGTCTTTTCTTCTTCATCATCTCGTTGTTTGTTAATATAGGGGATAGTGCGTTTTCACTAACGCTGGATAGTTATCTGTACACCATCAAATTCTTCGGGATGATTTACATAGTTGTAATTGGAATCCATTTATTATTAACATTGAGATACAACATTGTACGCCTTCTAAAAGAATCCAGGACCGCAGAACGTAGCCTTCTACATGGTAAAATCACCACAGTCATCGGAGGTTTACTGTTGGGGATTACTGTTTTTGATATGATCACTCAGTACAACCCTGATGATGCCCGTAGGATGTTAACCAACCTTGGAGTAAGTATGGTGGGTGTCTACTTGCTGCTGTCAGGACTTGGCGACTGGATGAAACTCATCTTTTCGAGATCAGCGAAAGCTTACCATAAGCATTTGATGTTTAGCTCCGATTTGAATTATACCCTTGGGCGCTCCAAAATAGTGCTTTCACTCATCACCTTCCTCGTTTTCATCACGATTTTCTTAAGCGGTATTATCTTTTATATCACCTGGGATGCTGAGAATATTTCTGTGAAAAACAACCCTTATGATATTGCCTATGCAGAAGTATTTGGGAAAAATAGTATTCCACCAGAGACACTCAACGAAATCATGGATCATGGTGCTACACCGCTGTTGTCACACCAAGAGCTGCAGTATATTGACTTGTTCTATTTCAAAGTGTTTTTGGACCAGAACATTAACACTTTAATCGGCAGTGATTATCATGTGGAGAATGGTCACTTTCTTAATCTTGCCTTAGTTGCTCCAGGCGAAGAATGGAAGAACCAAAGACCGGAAATGCCGATCTTCGATATGAAGCTTCCTACCGGGAACCATACGTTACATTCACAAGGTCTCGTATTAAAAATGATATTTAATCCTGTGCCGAATCTCATGAATGGTCTTCATGTCATAGTAAACGAAGTTGATTATAAAGCGTTGAAAGCGGAGAATATGGATGCGATCGGGAGTCTTCAACTCCTAAATTTCAAGGATTGGAAAAAGACTTCAGGTATAGATGCTGAGCTAAATGCGGCTTTAGCCAATTATAATAAGAACCATACGAAATCCTGGTATGGAAATGATCGGCAAGAGGCGCTCGTATTTTCTACGAAGTCTAGAATAAGTGAGTATTTTCAGTTGAAGGAGTCCGGGCAATTTGGAATCTTCGTCATTACATTCGTTGGTCTAATATTCTTTGGGGCTTCTGGTATAGTGCTTCATTTCAGTATCCAGACAGATTTAGAGCGAGAGAGGATCAAATTCAGGAAGCTGAATAAGATTGGAATCACTTCTAAAGATGTGGCTCAAATGATTGGCGGCCCCTTAAAAGTGTTGTTTTTTCTCCCGTATGTACTAGGTATTGCGTTAGCTACTGTGTATGTTGTAAGTTCTTCAAGATTCGAAATGTCCGTAGCTCTGGCACCATTTTGGTTTTGTTTGCTAGTAGGAGGGGCTTATCTTTTATTTCAAGTCCTCTTTTATTATCTATATACTAAAATATATACTCGCAAGATGCTGGCTCATCTCCAACTACTCGAAGTTCCCTTAACAGAACAAGATTCGACACCCATTTACCTTGAAATATGATAGTGTATAACATACAAAACTGTAGGGGGATTCCATTTGAAAAAGATTTTATCCAGAATTGCAGTCGCATTAATGATTTTGACCCTTGTTGCGATAGTCACTTGCTTTTATATTGGTGAATTCACCTATGCGTATGGATTAATTTTGGTGCTGTTTTTCGTATTTGCGGGGATGGGGCAGCTCTATAAGCTTAAAAATGATGAGTATATGTACAAAAAATTAAATAACACTGATGAGTATAATGGATATACTAGATGATATAAATTTAACAGAAACTTCTTATGATAATCAAAACACCCCACTTTAGGCGATGCCTAAATAGTGGGGTGTTTCTTTATGTGTCTATTCTTATTTCTTACCGTTACGCTCAAGAATCATATCAACGAACAGATCGATTTGTGCGGTAATGGCAATAGGATCATAGCGATAGAACGTATCAAAATCATTGTAGAACAGATGGTCGTTCTTCGCAGCAGCAAGTCCGTTCCAAACGGGTGATTCCTTCAGCTCTTTCAGCTTATCGCCTTTTTTATCAGGATCATAAGTGGTTAGGAACATGTAGTCAGCTGCATATTCTGGCAATAGCTCCATGGACAGCTGCAGTGTTTGGTTGTCGTTGCTGTTCTTAGTAGGCATTTTCAGCTTAAGCGCATTATAAAGGGCTTGTCCACCACGACCAGCATTATTACCGAAGGTCCAAAGCTCACCTTTGTCCGTCAGCTCATAGATTCCGAAAGTATCATTTTCATTCACAATCCCATTAAGCTTCTCACGGCCTTCAGCGGCCTTTTTCTCAAAGTCAGCTATGAATTGTTCAGCTTTGTCAGGTGCCCCTACAATATCACCGAACAGTTTTACGGTTTCATAGATATTCGTAGCAGTTCCGTAAGGGATATGAATGGTTGGCGCAATTTTGGATAAAGCATCGTAATTATCATCGTACATAACGACAATTAGATCAGGTGCAAGCTCTAAAGCTTTCTCAGCGTTGACTGGAGCACCGACATCTTGTGTGTTTTTGAGTAAATCTTTCAAGAAAGGGTTGTCAAAAGTACTAGGTTCAACTCCTATAACGTTAGCTCCAACGGAAAGCAATTCACCGCCATAATAATCGGTAACGATACGCTGAGGTTTAACTGGAATTTGCACAGTACCTTTGGCAGTTTCATAGCTGCGCATTTCAGCATTGGAAGCATCAGGAGCAGCCGTTGCCTCTGCACTCGGCGCAGTTGTTGCTTCGGTTGTAGCTGTTGGTGTATTAGATGAAGCATTGCTATTTCCCCCGCAGGCGGTCACAAATACGGACAATAACATTGTGAGTGCCAGGATGGGGAAGAGGGTCTTTCTTTTAAACATGGTAAACCTCCCTATGTATACATGCTAATTAATAATAATGAGAATCATTATCATTAATATTTTCAATTTGAACTTTATCAAATCAAAGAATGCCTGTCAATGCAATAAATTAAATAGTAGCAATTAAATCTATCTATTGCCAAACCTAGGAAATGTAATTTACAATAAGCTAATGATAATGAGAATCAATTTCATAGAAATAGGGTGGCATTCATGAATCAACAGATAACTTCCAGGATAGGAGCCGATAAAGGAGCTGTTAAACGAGAATTTCGTTCACGACCTTGGGCGGCAACATTAATCCTGGTTGGCGGTCTGGCGCTATTATTATTAGGTATCGCTGTTTCCGTCTCCTTTGGCGCAGCAGATATTAAGCTGTCTGTAGTGTGGTCAGCTGTATTCCACTTTGATCCGGAAATCATGGATCATCAGATTATTAGAGAATTAAGATTACCTCGTGTACTTGGCGGGGCAATGATAGGGGCCAGCTTTGCAGTTGCAGGTGCCATTATGCAAGGAATGACGCGAAATCCATTGGCAGATTCAGGTCTGATGGGTATCAACTCAGGTGCAGGATTTGCGCTCGCATTGTGTTTTGCTTTTTTTCCAAATATATCGTTTATGTATTTGATTCTATATTCATTCGTGGGTGCCGGCGTTGGCGCGGGTGTTGTATACGGAATTGGATCACTTGCAAAGGGCGGATTAACTCCTGCTCGGTTGGTACTGGCGGGTGCCGCTTTTAGTGCGCTATTATCGGCACTCAGCGAAGGGGTAGCTTTATATTTTCACATTGGGCAAGATTTGGCTTTCTGGTATGCGGGAGGCGTGGCTGGAACGAAGTGGATTCAGCTCAAAATCATGTTCCCTTGGATAGGGGCGGCATTAATTGGTGCGATGATAATCTCCCGATCGATCACAATGCTCAGCTTAGGTGACGATGTTGCGAAAGGTCTAGGCCAGCGCACAGGGCTTGTGAAGTTGGCAGGCGCGTTAATTGTATTGATTTTGGCCGGATCATCGGTTGCCGTAGTCGGTGCAGTTGGTTTCATTGGACTTATTATTCCGCATTTAACACGATTTTTTGTGGGTGTCGATTACAGATGGATCATTCCTTGTTCGGCGATTCTTGGCAGTCTGCTTGCAGTATTTGCCGATCTAACAGCACGGATGATTAATCCGCCTAATGAAACGCCACTTGGCGCCATTATTGCACTGATAGGTGTACCTTTCTTCCTCTATCTTGCACGTAAAGAAAGGAGGGAGCTGTAATGATGGAGAAGACGACATTCGGTTCCTTCGAAGCCGCCAAAAACAAACGGGGCTTAATTATCATGATTTCGTTGGCTGTACTAATTGTGATTGCTTTTATTATTAGTATGAATACAGGATACATACGTTTGACTCCTATGGAGCTGATTAATACATTGTTCGGTAGAGGCACTGATAAGCAGGAATTAATCTTGTTTCAGTTTCGGCTTCCACGTATTGTGATCTCCGTTCTGATTGGTGCAGGTCTGGCAGTGTCTGGAGCTGTGATGCAAGGCGTCTTCCGTAATGCCTTGGCGGATCCTGGAATTCTAGGGATTAATGCCGGCGCAGGAATTATGGTGATGCTGTTAATTTCTTTTTACCCGACGGCGACCGCGGCTCCAGTGTATCTGCTGCCAATGGTAGCGTTCGTCGGTGCGGGGCTAACAGCTTCCTTAATCTATGCTCTAGCTTATAAGCGGCACCAAGGAATATCGCCTATGCGCTTACTGTTGACTGGTGTAGCTGTCGCAGCTGGGATGAGTGCAGCTATGATCGTGCTGACGCTCCGCTTAGATCCAGAGAAGTACCAGTTCGTGGCTACCTGGCTTGCGGGCAGCATTTGGGGAACAAGCTGGAAGTTTGTACTTTCTCTCCTGCCGTGGATTCTTATTCTGGTGCCTTATGTAATCTATAAGGCAAGAGTGATGAACGTACTGAATCTAGGGGAGCAGACTGCTGTGGGACTTGGTGCCGCAGTAACGAAGGAACAATTTCGACTTCTTGCGGCTGCAGTTGGGTTAGCAGCGGCGAGTGTCGCTGTCAGCGGTGGAATTGGTTTTGTGGGATTGGTCGGACCCCATTTGGCGAGACGGCTGGTTGGACCGAAGCATCAACTCATGCTTCCAACCTCGGCACTGCTTGGGTCACTGCTCGTTATTACAGCGGATACCATTGGACGCTGGATCCTTCAGCCGTCTGAGATTCCTACGGGTATCGTTGTAGCAGTAATTGGAGCACCATACTTTTTGTATTTGTTAGCCCGTACGAAATCTTGATGAAAGTAGGCTGATCTCTCAGAAGGAGCGAATTCTTACCATGTTGCGTCGTTTTTTTGATTACTATAGGCCCTATAAGGGATTGTTTATTCTTGATTTTTCTTGTGCTATTGCTGCTGCACTACTAGAACTAGTCTTTCCATTAGCTGTTAACCGGGTAGTAGATGATCTGCTGCCAACAGGCAATTGGAGATGGATCCTCTATTCCTGCCTCGGCTTGCTGGGGATATATATTGTCAGCGCCTTTATGCATTTTGTCGTCACTTACTGGGGGCATAAGCTGGGGATTAATATCGAATCGGATATGAGAAAAAAGCTGTTTGATCGAGTACAAAAGCTGTCTTTCAACTTTTTTGACAATAACAAGACGGGTCATCTGGTATCCCGTATGACAAATGATCTGATGGATATCGGTGAGATTGCCCACCATGGACCGGAGGATCTCTTTATAGCAGTCATGACGCTGCTCGGTGTATTCGGCATCATGCTGAGTATCAATTGGCAATTAGCTATACTGACGTTTGTGATCGTTCCGCTTATGATTTATTTATCCATGTACTTCAGCCGAAAAATGTCTAAAGCCTTTCACATCATGTTTGCGGACATTGCCGACTATAACGCTCGCGTAGAGAACAATGTGAGCGGGATCCGCGTTGTGCAAGCTTTTGCTAACGAGAATCATGAAATTTCCCGCTTTGCGGTGAATAATGAGCGCTTCCGTATTACGAAGCTGATGACCTATCGGATTATGGCATGGAACTCCTCTTTTAGCTTTGTATTGATGAAACTAGTCTCTTTATTTGTCCTACTGTGCGGAACCTATTTTGTGATTCAGAAGCAAATGACTTACGGTGAATTCATTGCATTTGTGATGTTGTCCAACGTTTTCTTAGGACCGTTGCAACAGATTAACTCAGTCATTGAGACGTATCCCAAAGGGATTGCAGGCTTCAAACGTTATCTCGAACTGCTGGAGACGGAGCCGGATGTTGCTGATGCACAAGATGCGAAGCCAGTTCATCATCTTACGGGGAATATAGCCTTCCATGATGTGGATTTTGCCTATAGCGATAAAGAAAAGGTACTCGAGCATGTGAATCTATCAATTCCAGCAGGAGAGACCGTTGCTCTGGTTGGTCCATCGGGTGCGGGTAAGACAACGTTGTGCAGTTTGCTACCTCGCTTCTATGATGTAACTGGAGGCAACATTACTATTGATGGAATGGACATTCGTTCCATGACGCTTGAATCTCTCCGTTCCCATATTGGGATTGTACAGCAAGATGTATTTCTGTTTGACGGAACGATCCGTGAGAATATTGCTTACGGGCGGTTGGGTGCCTCCGATGAAGAAATCTGGGATGCAGCGCGGCGCGCTCAACTGGAAGAACTGATCAAATCCCAGCCTGCTGGGCTGGATACGATGATCGGGGAGCGGGGCGTGAAGCTCTCTGGAGGTCAGAAGCAGCGGCTGTCCATTGCCCGGATGTTCCTGAAGAATCCAACGATTCTCATTCTAGACGAAGCTACATCAGCACTGGATACTGAGACGGAGTCCGCTATTCAGGAGGCGCTTGCGGAGTTGTCACAAGGTCGTACGACACTTGTTATTGCTCATCGGCTGGCAACGATCAAGAATGCCGACCGTATCGTTGTCGTTGCGGAAGGTGGTATCGCAGAACAAGGCAGACATGAAGAACTGTTACTGACAACCGGAATTTACAGCCGATTACACGAGGCTCAGTTTGGGGCGTAAGCAGCTCAGAACATCGATAGAATATACTATTGGAGGGACATAATGAACAATCAACTGGAATTATACGATGTAACGATTATTGGCGGCGGACCTGCTGGGATGTATACAGCTTTTTATAGTGGAATGAGAGACCTAAAGACGAAATTGATTGAAGCGAAGGATGAGCTCGGGGGAAGAATGCTAGTATATCCTGAGAAAATGATTTGGGATGTAGGTGGGGTAACACCTGTACTATGTCGTCAATTGATAGATCAGCTTGCTCAACAGGCACAGACCTTTGACCCTACGATTATTTTTGGACAGCAGATCACGCATCATGAGCGTCTGGAAGATGGAACTTATATTCTGACCTCGGCTACAGGTGAGCAGCATTGGACTCGTACGGTCATCCTGGCTATTGGTTACGGAATTTTACAAATGGCTAAGCTCGAAATTGAAGGTGCGGACCGTTATGAGGTGACGAATCTTCATTATACCGTTCAGGAGCTAGAGCCATTCCGTGGTAAAAGAGTACTGATCTCCGGCGGAGGAGACTCCGCAGTAGACTGGGCGAATGAACTGGAGTCCATCGCAGCAAGTGTAACGATTGTACACCGTCGCGAACAGTTTGGTGGTCATGAGAAAAATATTGTGCGAATGAAGGAATCCTCAGTTAATGTTCGCGTGCCCTACGCAGTAAGCCAATTACACAGCAGTAATGGTGAGACCATTGATCAGGTTACGATTAGCCATATCGAAACAGGTGAGAGTGAGCAGTATGAGGTAGATGCTGTTATTGTTAATCATGGCCTGAAAAGCGATTTTGGTCCGTTACGGGAATGGGGCATTGATATGGGCGAGTGGTGTGCGAATGTGAGCGGAAAGCTGGAGACGAATCTTCCGGGTATTTTTGCAGCAGGTGACTTTGTGGATTATAGCAGTAAGGTCCGGTTAATCGCCGGAACCTTTACCGATGCAGTGCTTGCGCTGAACAGCGCCAAACTGTATATGGACCCCTCTGCACCTAAGGCTGCATATGTTTCTTCTCACAATGAGCGGTTCAAAGAGAAGAATAAGGCGCTTGGCGTCGTTGATGACCATTAATACCGGTAACTTCTCAAGATATAGAGTTGGAGTTTAGTGTTGAGCGTATAGGGTTTCTTATCCATTTCGAGCGGATAGAAGCCTTATGCGCCTTCTTTATATTTCAAGGTTCAAAGCCGGATGTTCTGGAAGGGAGAAGAAATGAAGCCACACAATCATAACGTGATTCATAGAAATTATAAGTTAGAAGAGGCTGGAATACGCAAGTGTGGAGACATGCATACATCTAATCCTCTTATTGTCAGATCGCCGCTCTTTCTGGCCCCGCTGGACGGAACGGTTCATATTATTGTAGAAGGCGAGGTCGTGATTCTAAAAATAGGTGAAATCCTTTTCTTAAACCTAGGCACGACTTATCAAATGAAAGGAACATCCTGATCTTGTACAAGATGTCGTTTTTAAAGAAGGCTGGGCGTCTCTTTCACACGAAGCCATCCCAGAGTATCTAGGGGAAGCTAATTACGATGTCAAAACCTATTACTTCTCGGATGCTTATGCACTGGACAAGCAGCTTGATGAGATTGTAGCAGTGCTGAAGTCTTTTCAATAAGTTTAAACTCCAATTATGAGATAAAATCTCTTCAGAATGTAATGAGATTTTTGTAGGAATTATAAAAGAATAAAGGGATGTCTGCTAAGCCTCTATGGCTTCGGACATCCCTTTTTACTCTTGCATTATTTATTATTTATTATTTATTAGCCAATCGGCGAGGTCTTCGGTCTGGGTTAATACCGCGATAGGGTCATAGTACCAGGAACGTTCTTCTTTCCATACATAGAGGTGTCCATTTTTGACAGCAGGAAGGTTGCCCCAGAATGAATCTGCCTTGTAATCCGCTTCAGTAAGGTTGTTGGAGGTTAAGATAATATAATCTCCGGCATACTTAGCAAGCGCTTCTTTTGAGATTTCCGCCCATTGCTTCTCCATAATCTCTGCTGCCACAGCTGTAGGCGGCTTGCGACCTAACGCCTGATAGATGGGTTGTCCACCTCTACCAAAGTTATCACCATAGACCCAGATGGATTTCCCACCGTCTTCCATGATGGAGAAGGTTGCATCTGCCGGGAGGACCTTGTCCACTTTTGCTTTAGCTTCGGCTATCCGTTTGTCATAATCTGCAAGCCAAGTCTTTGCTTCTTGTTCCTTTCCAAGGAGCTCTCCGAAATAGGTTAATTCTGCATGAGCATCTTTTAGATCCCCGTAAGGCACAATGATGGTAGGGGCAATTTTGCTAAGCGTTTCATAGCTTTCTGCTTGTCCCGAAATAATCAAGTCAGGATTTAGTGCGATGATTTTTTCTGGTGACATTTTACCGTACGCTCCTGTGTCTGCAACACCGGTAAGAGCCTCCTTATAATACATATTTTCTAGGGTCAAACCTGGAGCTCCGATTGGAATAGTATCAAGTGCTATTAGACTTCCCAAGTATTCCTCAGCGACAATTCGTTTAGGATGAACAGGGATTTCAACATCACCTTTTACGGTATTTACTGTTTTGACAGTAGGGGTTTCAGCACTTTCTGCTTCTTGATTCTTTTCGGTTGGTGTTTGGGTTGCTGCTGAATTACTTGTGTTGCTGGTACCGCCTGTATTCTCCACCGAAGTATTGGAATTTCCACAAGCTGAGATGATTAGAATTAACGTCAGCATGAGGGGAAATAGAAGCCAATGATTCCGTTTGGTAGTGTTCTTTTGTAGATTATGCAATTTGTTGTTCCTCCTATGGTAATTGATTATCATTCTCAATAAAAACTTTACAATCTTCTTTGGGTATTTACTATGGACGAATATGATCTTTGCTTGTGCATATTTATGATGTCATCACACGTAGCAATTCTTGAAGCTGTGCTTGAGAAGACAATGGATCAAATCCATAGAACATGTCCGCTTGGTTCAGAATGTATACCCGGTTGTTACGAACTGCATCTAATTGCTTCCAAGTACGGGAATGCAGAAGGCGAGTGAGGCGATTTCTTCCCTCTGATGATGATGGGATGCTAGTGATAATAATATAGTCTGCAGGATAGTTTCCGATTTCCTCAATAGATGAAACAAGATACCCGGAATCCATTATTCCGTTCTCCATAATGATGGATGGTGGTTTGAATCCAAGATCTCCGTATAAAATCTGGCAACCCCTTCCGTAACTGCTACTGAAACAATACGCTGCTCGGGAACTAAGCTCCCAAACGATGGCTGTCCCTCTTTCCGATCCTATCGAATGGTTCAGTTTCTTATTGGCAGCATGGCAGAGCCCATCGTAATGACCTAACCATTTCTCTGCTCGCTCCCGCCGATTGACTACATCGGCGATCAAACCAAATTGCTCTCGCCAGCTCATTTGCATAAAGGGGAGTTCAATAACCGGAGCAACAGGAGTCAGGAGCTTATTCTCAGGAATACTGTAGCTGATAATGACATCTGGCTCTGCTGAGGCTACTGAATCGAATAGGAGGGAAGAACTACCTTCGCTCATTATTAGTTGTTTGGAAGGTGGAACTTGCTCTAAGCTCCGTTGCCAATCGGAATAAACGCCGAGTTGAGGCATAATTTCCAGTACCCGTAGGATAGCCGTGTGATTGTAGTTCAAGGCTACAATTTTTTTGTTCATGTGCTGATAAGCTGTAGGTGAAATACCGACAAGTTGCTTGAATTTACGGCTCAGATAAGTCCCTTCTTCATAACCAACCTCGTGGGCTAGAGTTGTTAGATTTGGGGAACTTGTGAGGATTCGTTGCTGCGCTTTACGGATTCTTAATAGAGTAATATAAGCACTAAAAGTTTGACCCATGATTTTACGAAAGGTACGAGAGAAGTGTTCGGGGCTTACTCCAGCTAACGTAGCCATCTGCTCCCGTGTGATATCTTCGTTGTAATGAGCTTCTATGTATTCAAATACAATTTCAAGCCAGCTTCCTGATCTCTCCTTTTTTGTAGCCAGTTCCTGATAAAGCTCCGCAATGAATTGAGTGAACAGCTGCTGAACCTTAAACGGTTTCCGATCATCTGGTTCTATCCAAGCACTGTAAAGCTCACCGGACAGTGCCGACAATTGTGTGGAAGCGGGGTCTAATGAGGAGCTGACAGTTAGAAAATAATCCTTATGCCTACGGTTGGCCATGGTGGTGTACTCTATCCATATTCCATGTAACTGTAGCTCTGTTTCCAGCTTCAAATCTGAAGATACGCCAAAAGTAAGGATGCTTCCGGGTTTGACGCTGTGAAGCTCACCATCTATTTCAAGCTGACCTATGCCTTCCCAGACAATCATAATAATAGAGTTAGCTGCTGGGATGTTATCGGTTAGGAAGTGTGAGAGGCCTGTTAGACTACTAATCTTGACTGGCATATAAAAAGAATGGGAATGATGTGGCATCCCGCCGGAATGGATAGGCATGTTTGATATCGCTCCCTTTTTTCAGTGATAATCATTCTCAATTATAGTATACCAGTCTTTCTTTCTATTGACTATAATGGCGCTTATGATAGTGTTTAGAATAATCCGCTAACAGAATTATGTTAACGAATAAGAAAGTAAATATTGGACCCCCGCAAAGTACCTGAGTATGCATCGAAGCTAAGCCTCACTTTGTGGGTATATTTTAGGCATGAAAGGAATGGGGATTTCATGACAACTTGGAATTTACAAGGAACCGTAAGTCATTTGTTGATATGTAATGGTAGCAGCTGCAAGAAACACAAAGGTGAGGAAGTAGCTGAAGCGATAGAAGATGAGATTGAGAAGCAAGGTGCACAGAGTCTTATTCATACGACGGTAACTCGTTGTAATGGTAGATGTTCAGATTCCTGCGTTGTGATTGCATACCCTGAAGGGGTTTGGTATAAAGAGATCACTCCCAAATTAGCGAAGTCGTTAGTACGGAAGCATTTACAGGGTGAGAAACTTGAAGATCATCTACTGTATACATATGATGGTCAGCTGATTGCAGTGGATGACAAGGGAGCTAAAGGGAAGAAGAAAAAATAGCCGTCCATAAATGAAGCTTGGAAGCAAGGGGAATTCGTAGGATATAAGGTTGGAACACCGCCAAAGCGCTGGCGGTTTTTTTATCTTTTCAGAAGGGCAATAGCGTTCCTTTTTGTTCAGCCCGGGATTATGATTGAATGAAAGGAAGATCTAGGGGGAATAGACATGTTTAAGAGGTTTACTGTGAATAATCATGTTCTGGATCTTACAGGATATGGGACTGGAACAGATAAGAGATCTGATACAGAAGCTAGTCGAGTATGTGAAGGATCATGACTTTCCAGGCGTGTCAGGTGAGCCAGAAACGGCACAGTTATTTGCGGAAGCTTTTTGTGAATTTCATGAGAAATTTTTTCATACATATATGATGCTTGAGGCTTATCACTGCCTAGTGGTAAAGAAGCCCGCAAATGTTGAAGGATACTTACGACTTGCGACTGAAGAATACAGTATTACGATTGCAGAATTCATGGCAAGCTTCTCAGAGGATGCTTTTGGCAAACCTGTTCAGCCTAAATTGATGTTTCCAATGGCTAAAGAGGCTGCTAGCTCAGGGAGGTTGTATCTATGGGTTGTAGATGATATCCCAGTCTCTATGGCTAACATCGCTCACCAGACTTCGAGACATGCTCGAATAAATGATGAATATACGCCTCGCGCTCATCGAAAAAAAGGGTATGCTAGCGCAATCGTGGCAGAAATATGTTCACAATTGCTCCATGAAGAGGTAACACCAATACTTTATGCGGATGCCAAAAACCCGGATTCCAACAAAGTATATCAATCGATTGGTTTTGTGGAGGCGGGCAGAATCGCAGACATCAAATTTGACTTGCGCCCCTAACGTTGACTATGCTATTAAAAAGTGAATAAAATAACACTTCATATAAGGTGGCGCATGGGGGAGAGGGTACGATGGAGAGGCTGCAGGTGTGGCCGGAGAAGTTTAAAAAGTTTTTTCTGAACAATAAATTTGTGGTAAGCTTACTTATTTTATTGTTAACTGGGTTAACTATCCTAGTGTTCTCAAAGATACCGTTTATTTTCACTCCTATATCTGTATTGCTGCACACAGTGGCTGCACCATTGTTACTATCGGGTATCGCTTATTACTTGCTGAATCCGCTAGTAGACCGAATGGAAAAAAGATTCAGGATGAAACGTGTATATGCAATCATCATTCTTTATTTGATAATTGCGGGCATCATCACGCTGATTCTGGTTATGGTGATTCCAATTCTTCGAACGCAATTATCTGGTTTGATCGACGATTTTCCAAGGTATAGTGACTTGATTCAGGAACGGTTTATGAACCTGACAGGCAGTGAATTCTTTGGTCAAGTTCAAGATAGTATAGGAACCAACCTAAGTGAAATTACCAGTAAAATTACGGCTTGGGGCACTTCTTTTCTGAATAATGCACTAACAGGTGTAGGGAGCTTCGTCGGAGCCGTTACGGAGATTGTTCTGGCGGTGGTAACAACACCGTTTATTCTATTCTACTTGCTTCGTGATGGAAAAAGATTGCCGGATTACATTTTGAAATTTGTACCTACCGCGCTGCAGCCGCAAACTCGGATGGTAATGTCGGAAATGAACGCCCAGGTATCTTCCTATATTCGAGGACAAATTATAGTAAGCTGCTGCATTGGTGCGCTGCTCTATATTGGCTATTTGATTATTGGTCTGGAGTATTCACTTGTTCTTGCCATTGCCGCTGCTTGTACAGCAGTTGTTCCTTATTTGGGTCCGGCAATTGCTATTACACCGGCATTAATTGTGGCTATGGTCACTTCACCATTTATGCTGCTGAAGATGATCATCGTCTGGACGGCTGTACAGCTGATTGAAGGAAAGTTTATCTCTCCGCAAATTATGGGCAAGACTCTGAAGATTCATCCGATCACGATCATTTTTGTGATTATTTTTGCCGGAAAAATGTTCGGCATTCTTGGTATTATCCTTGCAGTTCCTGGTTACGCGGTACTCAAGGTCGTATTTACACATATTTTTCAATGGTTCCGGTTCCAGTCCGGATTGTATAAGCAGATTGAAGAGAATAAGGAATAACGTGGAAGGGTGAAATGTAATGGTAGGACCGATAGCAGTAACCTCTTACGGTAAGCTTCAAGGACGAGAGGAGGGTGGCGTGAACGTTTGGCGTGGAATCCCTTTTGCCGCTCCGCCAGTTGGAGGGCTTCGATTTCGTGCGCCGCAGCCACCAGAAGCTTGGAGCGGAATTAGAGATGCTTCTGAATTTGGTCCAGTTAGCCATCAGCCAGCGGATAAGAAAGGTACGCGTTTCGGCGGCTTAACGCCTCGTCATGCTGAGGATTGTTTATACTTAAATGTATGGTCACCTGCGTCCCAAGTCGAGGCACTTCCTGTAATGGTCTGGATTCACGGGGGGACATTTGTGACTGGTGCGGGTAGTCAGCCACAGTTTGACGGCACTAGCTTCGCGGAGCACGGGAATGTGGTCTTGGTGACGATTAATTATCGATTGGGACCGTTTGGCTTTATGCATCTGTCTTCACTTGGTGACGGATTTGCTTCAAATCAAGGCTTGCTGGATCAAATTGCCGCACTGGAATGGGTAAAGCTTAATATTGCCGCCTTTGGAGGCGACCCGCAGCGAGTCACGGTATTCGGAGAATCAGCTGGCAGTATGAGTATCGCCGCACTATTGGCTATGCCTGCTGCGAAGGGATTATTTGCAGGGGCGATTATGCAAAGTGGAGCTGCTCAAACGTTGCCAAATCGGCAAGGAAAAGATATTGCAATAGCACTACTTACTGAACTAGGTATTTCTCCTAAGGGAGATACTAGCTTACTTAATACATTCTCAGCGGAACAAATTATTGAAGCAGCCACAAGAATGACCATTAAATTAACGGGTGGTTCAATAGGCATGTTATTTCAGCCTGTTATTGATGGGGATACGCTTCCCCAAGATCCTGCGCAGGCTGTAGCGTTAGGATCGGCGCAGGGTATCCCATTGTTGATAGGAACCAATCGAGATGAGGGTAATTTATTTTTCAGGGGAGAAACACCTGGTGCAGATTTTGATGAATCGCTCAAGGCGCTGGAGCAGATGATGGGAACTGGAAGCTTAGCGGAGGTTGCCAGTCACTATTCTTCTACATGGGAGGGCCAGGCAGAGATTCTAACGGATCTTTATTTCTGGGGAACCTCCATATCCTTAGCAGAGAATCAATTGGCCCAAGCGCCTGTCTGGATGTATCGTTTTGATGGGACAGTTCCTGGTCATCCACTGTTAAATAAGGCAGTACATGGTGCGGAAATTGCCTATGCTTTTAACAATCTGTCTCATGTAACTCGCTTGGGTGCGGAAATTACACCGGCGATGCAAAAATTGGCTGACAGTATGCATGCGGCATGGATTGCCTTTGCTCATCGAGGAAACCCAGCTACAGCTGAGCTATCATGGCCTGAGTATACGCTGGAAGAACGTGCAACTTTGATCTTTGATGAAGAGATGCGAGTAACTAAAGATCCCGATTCAGAGAAACGCAAGAGAATTGCCTCTATCTTGGTGTGAGAAGTTTGAGGGGATGAATGAGGATGAAGGTCCAAGGATTTAATCATGTGACGGTAAATGTGAGTGATTTATCACGTTCGTTGAATTTCTATACAGGTATTTTGGGTCTTCAGCTAATCCACAAGGGAAATACAGATGCCTATCTGGAATGGGGAAGCGCGTGGATTTGCCTCATCGAAAACCCTGAATTCACCAAATCCATAGATAGTGTAATTGGGATAGACCATATTGCCTTTAGCATAGCGGAGGAACATTTCGAGGAAGCTGTTCATATATTGCAAGCCCACGAAGTGCGATTGATCAGGGGACCTGTTAAACGGGGAGTTGGCTGGACGGTTAACTTTCTCGACCCAGACGGTATACAGCTGGAGCTGCATACCTCCAATCTAAGAGAACGAATGAGCGTTTGGAAATAACAAACAAGAATAAACAGACAGGGGAGCTTCTCAGCCAAGAATGGCTAATGGGCTCCCCTTTTTTTATCGACCTAAATATTCCTTGATCCCTGAAACTACGGCACTCGCTACTTTGTTCTGAAAGTCTGCGGTGTAGAGTAGGGCTTCATCCTTGGTATTACTTAAGTAACCACATTCTAATAGAATGGCAGGCATTTTAGTTTCTCTTGTTACATGATAATTCGCTTGACGAACCCCTCGATCCTGAAGACCGGTAGCGACTGAGAGATATTTATGAACAGTTTGAGCGAATAACAAGCTATCATTACGCGTGTAGTAGGTCTCTGTGCCGCTAGGATTGCTCTTACCACCCACTGGGATACTATTGGCATGAACAGAGATGAACAGATCAGCCTTTACCTTATTGGCCAGGTTAGATCTATCCTGCAGAGTCGGGTATGTATCATCACTTCGAGTGAGGACAACCTCGATATTTGGCTCTTTCTTTAGTAATTCTGCAATTTTCAATGCTGTTGGTAAGGTGAAATCTTTCTCTTTAAGCTTGTTAACACTTGAACTCCCTGGATCTTTCCCACCATGCCCTGCATCAATGACGATTACCTTCTTATCTGTGTTGCCGGTAGCTGGCGGAGGCGTTGTAACCGGCACTTCAGGTAAGGTGGTTTCAGGAGTTGTAACGCTAGTCCCATTTAGATCCACTATAATAAGTCCATCGTTAGCATTTATCAAGCTATAGCTGTTAGGGCTGTTCAGATCAATAACGATCCGGATCGTAGATGGAGAACTACTGAATAATGAATAACGAATGGTTGAGACATTAGGATATTCGGCAATCGTCAACTGTCCACTTTGGTTTTTTCCGACGGAAAGGTTCTGATGAAAGCTGTCGCCAAAGCTGGTGTTTGGTAAATCTACGACAATCCGGTCCTTATCTGTCATAGTGAATACACTAGGTGTTACACTACCGTTCACCGCGAGGATTAGTTTGTTATCGACGAAGCTAAGATTAGTGAGTGCTGTAGTCGATGTATCTCCGTCAGTTGCTGTGTTACCATTGGATCCGTTATTGGAGGGTGGGGTTACAGATGTATCTGGAACTGTAGTTTCTGCATCGCCTCCGCCAATCTCGGGTGCTGGAGAAGTTAAATATACCGTTTTGGTAACATTATCCCAACCGACAGTGGTTCCTGTCTGCTCTCCAACGAATCTTAAAGGTACGAGGGTTGTGCTACCGCTAAGAAACGGAGGGTTGTCCAATTTTACTTGTTTCCCTGAAGCTTCTGCCATCGCATTATTCACAATAAGCTTTAATGTAGTTCCTTTTTGCTCAATGATTGCAGTCTTGGTCACGTTATCCCATTTCACGGTATAACCAAGCTGCTCCGCAACGAGGCGAAGTGGAACCATCACGCTTCCATTTACAATTTGAACCTGTGCGTCTTTTGAAATCTTAAGATCATTGCCGTCTAGATTGATGTGTGTCTCTGCAGAGCCGGCATAACCAGTTCCTGGATGAACTAGCACCAACAAAAGCAGCAGTAACGCCAAAAAACCAAACTTCTTCATCTGCAATCCCTACCATCCCCGTTTCTTGGTTTCTAGCAATTCTTACTTTTTCTTCCTTTGATGCAGTTTGGGCTTATATAAATCTTAAACGACAATAGTTTCCAAAAGTTGCGCTCTTTTAGAGTGAAAAAGGGAAAAATTTCGGTATAAAATGCAAAAAGAGAGCTTTCCCAAACATTTGGGCTAGCTCTCTTCCCCTAAGAATATTTTATTTTATAGAGGTATAACCAGTTTTCTCTACCAATTCCTGACCCTCAGCAGATTGAATCCAATCTAGAAAGGGCTGGATATTTGGGTTATTACTTCCAGCTGTTACAGCATAAAACTCTGTAGCCAAAGGGTATTGTCCATTGCGAATACTCTGCTTGTCGGGCGTTACACCATCTACGGCCAGTAGTGTAATTTCCCCGCTTTGATTCATTTCTGAGGCATAGAATAAGAAGCTATAACCGAGTGCATTTTTATAATTGCGATAGCTGGAGGTTTGTTGAATGATTCCGCTCATAATATCCGCCACATCTTCCTTAGGTGGTGTCATAAGCGGAGTGTCCCCCATAAACTTTTGCAGCATCGTCTGGCTCCCACTATCCTCTGGTCGTTGAAAAGCGCGAATTCGGTTATTGGCGCCCCCTACATCTTTCCAATTGGTGATCTCACCCGCGTAAATATTTCTGAGCTGAGCGGTGGAAAGTCCAGTTACATCATTTCGTTTATTCACAAAAAATACGAATGCCTCACGACCGATCGGTGTGAGGTTCAGCTCGACACCTTTTAGTTTTGCTTGTTTCTGCTGTGCGAGAGAAGGAGCCGCAACAAAAATTATATCCGTCTCACCTTCAATTAGTCTTTTGTAAGCTTCGGGCGTGCTGCTGCAAATCACTTGGCTTTTTTGAAAATCATAGGGATTATAGCTGCCCTCAGGATAAGCAGATTGCACAAAAGCTGAATAGAGTGGGTAAAGTGCGGTTGCGCCATCCAATTTTGGTAGGTTGCTATCGATACGATATGTAGAAGGTTTATCCAAATTGACTGCTTTGGTATTCTCCGCAAAAGGTTCGTATTGTACCAGATTAACTTCTCGATCATCGACCATGGCAATACTGTTGATATATGCTTGCTTGATCTCATATCCTGCGGTTACGAGCACACTAAGTCCGAGGATGGATAACAATACAATATTGCTTGTTCTTCGGGATAACGCATTAAATATAAGGAGTACAACATAAATGGCTATCACCACAGATAAAACCGCCACAAGTGGAGTATAAAACATTAGTCCCCCGTAAAGCGCGGTAATTATCGAACCTATAAATCCTAAAAAAGCTATGACTCCGACAGCAAAAAAGGAGAACAATAACTTCGTCCAGAAGGACTCCTTCATCCAAAATGATTCTTTCATAACAACCTCCTTGTACTTATTGTTAAAGTATGGAAAAATAACATAATTTCATTATACAGTAGCTTTTTGGATGAAACAGTAGAATAATATCGAAAGAATATGTAATAAAAAGCTGTAATACATGAAAGATTTATGTATATTTTCATAAAGTACTGGACGAATGGCAAGAAGAGGTTTATTCTGAGATTGTGAAAAAAACAACGGAATACAAGATTCTCGGGGTAGGGTGAAATTCCCAACCGGCGGTAATGTTCAAAGCGAACTGAGCCCGCGACTCACTTGTTCTGCTTGCAGAGAAGTGACTGATCTGGTGTAACTCCAGAGCCGACGGTAAAGTCCGGATGGGAGAGGATCATAAGATAAAGGCGCTAGGAGTCTATCCTGTACGTCTTTATTGATAATGCCCCCGAGTCGACCTTTTATGGTGATTCGGGGGTTTTTGGTCTCTTATCGAGGGTTTGTATCGACAAGGAGAATGGAATTATGAGTAATGTAACAGCTTCATCATCAGCTAATAAGGTAAGCAGCACGTCGCCGTTACGCAGTGGGTTTTGGCTCGTTGTGTTCGGTGCAGCACTATGGGGCGTTGATCCGCTCTTTCGTATTATCCTCTTAAAATCTTTGACCTCATCGCAAATTGTTCTTTTGGAGCATGTGGTGCTTTTCTTGGCTGCTTCCCCTGTTCTTTGGCGTCACCGGGCGGAGTTAAAAGGCATTGGATTTCGCCAGATTGGAGCTTTGCTAATTGTTTCCTGGGGAGGTTCTGCCGGGGCAACCATTCTATTTACAATGGCTCTTTCCAGTGGGGACTTGAATGCAGTACTGTTGCTGCAAAAGCTTCAGCCGATATTCGCTATCGGTCTTGCAGCCTTAATTCTTAAAGAACGTCTGCCTAAAAATTTCGGAATCCTCATAACTGTGGCACTGGTAGGAACCTATCTGTTAACCTTTGGCTGGAGTATCCCATTTGGACATGTGAATAACTTTATCGGTGTTAGCAGTTTGATGGCTTTAGGAGCCGCTGCACTGTGGGGTGGATCTACAGTAATGGGTCGTTACCTGCTTGGGTCTATGAAATATGAGACAGTGACTTCCCTGAGATTTATATTGGCGCTGCCTTTGCTCTTCGTGATTACCACACTAGAAGGAGCTCCTTGGCAGATTAATGGCGGGTTTGGCGCATCTGCTGCTATTGCTATTAATTTGCTGCTACAGGCCTTGCTGCCAGGACTACTCAGTATGCTTATGTATTACAAAGGACTTAGCACTACCAAAGCTTCCTTCGCTACATTGGCTGAATTAAGCTTTCCTATGACGGGAGTAATCATTAACTGGATCGTATTCCAGCAGCTCGTCACCCTACCGCAAATTATCGGATTTGCGTTGATCTGGACCGCTTTATTCTTTATATCGAGTCAACAAACTAAACCGCAAACACTCTGAACAAACTCTCAATGAACAGATTGTACTATATAAAGGGATGACTGGAATGCCTAGAGGCTTTCAGATCATCCTTTTTTGTATGTCTTTACCTTACATTCGACTGCAAAAACTGCAGAAATGTTTCTTACGTAGCATATAGCGTAATAATTTAAGCCTTTACAATAGAGAGGGCGATAACAGTACTTAAACAGGAACTTGCCTGTCTACCTCATTTTTTAGGGAGAAATTGATCTATGCGTTCAGGAAGATTATTTGTACAATAGAGGCTATGACATTTGAGTCGGAGTGTGAAGGAAAGTGTATAGATATAATTTATTTACCAAAATCGTGAGTATCATGGTCATCATGCTAATTCCAATTACGATCCTCTACTTTTATTCCAATAAGACGACCACGGATGTGCTACGTACGGAGTTAAATACTTCGAACAGCAATCAGCTGAGTTTCTTTCAGAATCAAGTAGAGAGCAACATGGAACTATTGTCATCTTGGCCGATCCTGCTAATTCATGATCCTGATATTTTGAGCCTAAAGGATACTTATTTGAAGGGAACGCATTTGAACCTGGATGCGATAAACCTGATCAAGCGGATTCAGACCAAAATCAGTATCCAAGAAAGCTCCTCCAACTGGAAGAGTAAATTGTATCTATATTCACCGTCCATCCATCGAATGGTTTCAGAGAATGATGCAATACCCTATTCGGATGAGGATCTCAAGCGGGAAGTAAAGTCAGGCTGGCATGTTGAGAAGATCGCTGAGCAGGATGGCGACCATTTTGTATTCTCTTGGTTTTCTTTTACACCCTTTATGTCGGAGTTCTCTCCTAAAAAGGTCAATACGATTATGAAGGTGGAGTTCGATAGCCGTAACATCGAAGATATGCTGGATAAATTCAAAAGTGACGGCAGGAGAGATCCCTTTTATTATAAACAGGGTACTGGACTTATCTTTAACCGCAGTGCCGACAAGCTGCTAGCAGAAGAGTTGGTAGAAAGGCTGGAACAAGAGCAGCTGAGGCAGAGCGAGAATCGTACAGTGAACATAAAAGGTGAGTCTTACAGTGTGAACATCGTCTATTCGGATAAAATGGGCTGGTATTTAATCGACTATATGCCGTTGTCAGAAATACTGCATCCGATTCAGACCTCCAACCGCTTATTCTATTTTGCTATTGGTGCATTGTTATTAATGAGCTGTCTCGTAGCCTATCTATTATATGTCCAGGTGCAAGTGCCCGTTAGGTTGTTGGTTGGAGGTTTCCAGAGGCTGAAGCAAGGGGACTACTCAACGCGGGTGGAAATCAAAGGGAAGAATGAATTCAGCTTCCTATCCGGACGGTTTAACAGTATGGTAGAACAGATTCAGATGCTGATAGAGAACGTGTTAATGGAAAAAATTCATGTTCGAGAAGCTAGATTAAAGCAGCTTCAATCTCAGATTAATCCGCATTTCTTCTATAATTGCTTCTCATTTATTACAAGTATGGCGAAGCTCGATAATATGGGTGCTGTCGTTGGGATGTCGCATAATTTATCCCGTTATTACAGATATACGACTCGCCAGGAACGTGATTTAGTCGCTTTATCCGAAGAAACGGAATTTGTGACTCACTATCTGGAGATCCAAAAAATGAGGATGAGCAGACTTCAGTATGAAGTTCATATCCCGCAGCAAATGCGGAAAAGAGATCTTCCACCGCTGGTGCTTCAACCTTTGGTTGAGAATGCAGTGATTCATGGGATAGAGCCTGTCTCTAAAGAGGGGCTGGTGCGAATTACGGGTTCATGTAACGGAAGAGTCATGGTACTAACGGTTGATGATGACGGAAAAGGCATGACCCCAGAGGAGATTATCGAATTAGAAAATAAGCTAGGTAAGGCAATGGATGAAGAAATGGGCTGCGGGCTTTGGAATGTGCATCAGAGAATGCGGCTGCGTTTTGGTGAGGATGCAGGGTTGACTATTGCACCATCACCACTCGGTGGATTACAGGTCAAACTTCAGTGGTTATTACCGCTAACTGACAATAATACGGATGACATCTAGGAGGGAATATGATGATAGAGATATTGTTAGTCGATGATGAGCCCTATGTAACGGAAAGTCTCGCCCGCACGATTCCGTGGGACGAGATTGGTGTAAAGCAGGTACATCAGGCGGCGTCGGGTGCTGAGGCACTGGAGATCTTGGAGCAGCAGGATATAGATATCATGGTTACAGATATTTCTATGCCGGGGATGTCCGGTTTGCAATTAATTGAAACGGTAAGCGAGAGATGGGCGGATATCCGGTCGATTCTGCTGACAGGTTATTCTGATTTTCAGTACGCTAAGAAGGCGATTCAGCTGCAGGCTTTTGATTATATTTTGAAGCCAGTCAGTGATGAGGAGTTTATTAAAAGTATCTCAGGAGCGATTGAATCTCTAAAAGACGAATGGGAGGCACATGATAAATATCATTTGCTACTCTATAATCGCAAGGCCGATTACAGTGTCTTGCGGGCGAATTTGATGCATGAATTACTTCTTGGCAGAGTGCTGTCTGAGCGGA
This sequence comes from Paenibacillus sp. FSL E2-0201, assembly GCF_037963325.1. Taxonomy (NCBI): domain Bacteria; kingdom Bacillati; phylum Bacillota; class Bacilli; order Caryophanales; family Paenibacillaceae; genus Paenibacillus; species Paenibacillus sp. FSL E2-0201. Next base: position 4,580,023 of record NZ_CP150154.1, on the reverse strand, counting down.
CACTTGCCTTAAAGCTTAAAGAATATGAAATCTCATTCGAATCGGATGTTGAAGCGTCGATGTTATTGATTCAGCTGGGTAAACATTATGCTGCCATGGATCATCATTCGGTCTCCTTAATGGAATATGCCATCGGCAATATTGCCGAGGAGCTCTTCAAGGAGCAGTTCCATGTCTGGTTCTGCAAAGCACCACATGATTGTTTGATTTTGCTTGTGGAACTGAAGCCAGTTATCCAGCGGGAGTTAGAAAAGTCGAATAATTACGATGCAGCGAGACAACAAATCCTTAAGTCAGCGATAGCTAATTTCAGAACTAGTGTTAGCAATTATCTAAAGGGTGAGATTTCACTTATCGTAACGGAGTGGTTTGCTTTCCCCGAAGGGATGACGGCTGCCTATCGAAGTGGCCTAAGTTCTATGTATTTGACAACACATAATGAAACAGGCTCGGTACTTTATCTGGAGGACCGTCATCTTCAGGAAATGATGAGTATTAAATCGCTCGAAAGCCTTTATCGTCCGCCAACGCTCATTCATTTGCTGGAATCTAAACAATGGGATACAGCCCGGCAGAAGATCGCGGATGTGTTCCGAGATATGGAGAATGCACGCTTTTCAAGTGAGCATCTGTATGAGGTCTTTTTGTCCATTACCAATGCGTTCATGTACATTGCTCATAAAGGAGGGCAATTCATCTCGCAAATCGACCAGTATGCGTTCGACCCAATGCTGACACAGAGCATTATTGTTTCTTTTGACAAGCTGAAGGACTGGGCGTTTGATATGTTAAACAAGCTTCAAAAGGAACTCTCAGAAAGTGATCAGAATACGAAAAGTTACATTATTAAGCAGGTGCATGAGCTGGTGGGAAACCATTCTGGGCATGATCTGTCGGTCAAGACGATAGCGGATCATGTATATCTGCACCCTGTATACTTATCTAAAATTTATAAAGCAGAGACAGGAGAAGGACTCGGAGACTATATTATCCGCATGCGGATGGAACGTGCACTATATCTGCTTAAGAACACTAACAAAAAAATCTATGAAATCACTACTGAACTTGGATATCAGAATCCGCAATATTTCAGCAAAATGTTCAAAAAGCACTACAATATGACACCAAATGAATTTCGTGACGGATAGAGAGGTTGAGAAAGGTGCAGAAACCTTGTTTAAATGACGTATTCGACATCATCTCCGTTCCCTATAATTAAGTCATAACCAACACTTAAGGAATCTAAGGGGGAACAAAATGAGCGCGATGAAGAAAAAGAGATGGCTACCGCTCCTGTGTATGAGTATGCTTTTGGTAGGTAGCCTTGCAGGTTGCTCGAGCAATAATGCTGCTGATGGAAAGAATACAGCTGGTGATACGACCACAAATACAACTTCAAATTCTGAAAACGCCTACAAGGATAAATATGATCCTGAGGTAACTATTACAACAGTATGGGGTGTTGACCCTGAGCTTAAATTCAAGAACGGGGAAAGCATTGAGAATAACGTAGCTACAAAGTGGACAAAAGAAAAGTTCGGCATCAACATTAAATCACTTTGGTCCATCACTGATACGAATGGTGCATTTGGAACCAAGCTGCGCCTGTCGATGTCATCAGGTCAGGAAATGCCTGATGTTGTAACCATTGGTACAGGTGATAGCACGATTGCTCAGGATTTGATCGATTCCGGTATGTATGCTGAAGTGGGAACGTTGTTCGATAAATACGCTTCAGCTACATGGAAAGAAGCCATGGCACAGGATCCTAACGTATGGAACCAATACAGCCGCGATGGCAAAAGAATGGGTCTACCTGTACTTGATTACGCGTACAACCATGATTACATTCTTTGGATCCGCCAAGATTGGCTGGACAAGCTGAATATGCAAGCACCTAAAACGATCGATGAGCTAGAAAAAGTTATGGATGCATTCAAGAATCAGAACCCTGATGGCTTGGCACCAGATAAGGTAACACCGCTCAGTATCGGCTTTAAGACATCAATGAACACTTGGATGGGCGATCCTTCCTGGATCTTCGGTGCTTACGGAACGCTTCCACAGCAATGGAATCTTGATGCTGATGGTAAACTGGAATACGGCTCTGTAAATGCGGGAATGAAGCAAGGGCTGGAAAAAATGAAGGAATGGCTCGCAAAGGGATACATTCCTCAAGAAGCAGCACTATGGGATGAGAACAAAACAGCTGAACCAGCAGTGGCGGGTACGGCAGGTATTCTCCCAGGACCTTACTGGATGAGCGGTTGGCCGCTTCAGGATACTGTGAAGAACGCTCCGGATGCTGTATGGGCTCCAATTGAAATTCCAGCAGGACCAGATGGTAAAGTTATGCGTCACGGTACACAGTTCACCAACGGTGTAACGCTGATCAGCACTAAGATGAAAAATCCAGAAGCATTCTTTACCTATCAAAACTATCTGTTCGATAACTTCGCTGATCCAAAGCCTGGTAGCGAGCTGGATAATGGTCTCTTCGCAGGCTATGACTATGAACTGGATGCAAACGGTAAGATGATTGACAATGAAAAAATTGCTGGTGGTTATGTGAACAGCGTTCGTTATATGCTGGTTCGTGACGGTGCCCGGATTCCGGATGCCCAAATGAAAGCCCTGCTGAACCTCGCAGATGGCGGAGAACCAACCACTCGTCTGGAGAAGGATGTAGCTGTAAACTATGGTAAGGATACTCCTGCAGCTGCAAAGGTTCTGTTGGCGCAAGAGGATAAATCCTTCAAGAATATGTTCACAGGTCCTACTACTGAAACTATGAAATCGAAGATGGATTATCTGAATAAGATCGAGAACCAAACGTTTAATGAAATCATCTATGGCAATAAACCACTAGAAGCTTTCGATACCTTCGTAGCGACCTGGAAATCAGGCGGTGGAGACCAAATCACCAAAGAAGTAAATGATTGGTATGACAGCGTAAAATAATGCTCTGATAAGGGTATAAGTAGCACCATTCGGGACTGTTCCCTCGGCTTTTTATTAAGCTGTAGGAACGGTCCCTTTTTGCGTTAGGGCTACTTGAAAAGGTGTATATTAGGATCAATTTCTAAGTGGTAAAGAGATTGGTTTTGTACCATATATATTGGTTTTGCTCGCTATTTGGTGAATCCTGTCGTTGCTATAATTTGAGTATGGTTACAGAAGAACTTGACACGATATGGGGGACCAAGGATGAGAACACTTAAAAAAACATGGCCATTTCACTTAATGTTACTGCCGGCGATGATCTTCCTGATCATCTTCAGCTTTATACCGATGGGCGGAATTGTGATGGCATTTCAGGATTATAAGCCATGGCTAAAAATTTCGGGATCAGCGTGGGTTGGATTAGATAATTTCCGCTATCTATTTGAACGTAATGACAGTATGCAGGTCATTTGGAATACTTTGATTATCGCCGTTCTGAAAATGATCTTCAATCTGGCTGTGCCGTTTGTGTTCGCCATTCTATTGAATGAGATTCGCAAGGTTTATATCCAACGTACGATTCAGACATTGGTATATTTACCTCACTTCTTGTCTTGGGTCATCCTTGGCGGGATATTGCTAGATTTGCTTGCTACAGATGGTTTCGTCAATCAGATCCTCGGTAGTATGGGGATTAAGCCTATCTTTTTCTTAGGAGATAATAACTGGTTCAGGTTTACGGTCATTCTCACGGATGTATGGAAGGAATTTGGTTATAACACGATCGTCTTCCTAGCTGCTCTAGCAGGAATTAATCCTTCATTATATGAAGCTGCTGAAATAGATGGTGCAACCCGCTGGAAGCAGACACGTTTTATCACAATGCCTTCTCTACTGCCAATGGTTGTTGTTGTAGGTACTCTGGCGCTTGGAAATGTATTGAATGCAGGGTTTGACCAGATCTTTAACCTCTACAATCCGCTGGTCTATCAGAAAGGCGATATTATCGACACCTTCGTATACCGTACAGCGATTCTGAATGGTGAGATGGGCTTTGGAACAGCAATCGGACTGTTCAAGTCAGCCATTAGTATGGTATTGATCCTTGTTTCGTACAGCCTGGCTAAGAAATGGGCAGGATATCGCATTTTCTAAACTACCAAAGGAAGAGGGAGACCTATGTATTACAAAACTAGAGGTTATCGTATTTTCAACATATTCAATACTTGTTTTCTTATTCTACTCGCACTCATGTGTATTGTTCCTCTGATTCACGTATTAGCTGTATCTTTCAGTGCCAAGTCTGCGGCTGACGCCAACCTGGTGGGCCTGTGGCCAAAGCAGTTCTCTCTGGAAGCTTATAAAAAGACAATGAATAATCCGATATTCCTACACTCCATATGGGTATCCGTGCAAAGAACTGTACTCGGAACCGGACTCACACTACTGATTACTTTTTTGGCAGCGTATCCCCTATCAAAGGAAAACTCGGCCTTCAAAGGTCGGAATGTATATTCCTGGTTGTTCGTTTTCAGTATGGTGTTCAATGGTGGTCTGATTCCATTCTATATTGTTATCCAAAAGATTGGCTTAATGGATTCCTTCTGGGTACTCGTTCTGCCAGGTGCGGTGAATACATTCTTGGTCATTCTGATGCTGAACTTCTTCCGGGGCATTCCTAAAGATCTGGAGGAAGCTTCGTTAATAGACGGAGCAGGACATTTCCGAACCTTGTTCAGCATATACTTACCGATTTCATTACCATCGATTGCGACGATTGCATTGTTTAGTATGGTGTTCCATTGGAACTCCTGGTTCGATGGCCTATTGTATTTGAATAATTCCAAGCAGTTTCCGCTGGCGACCTTCCTTCAGACCGTTATCATTCAACGGGATATGAGCTCCATGAGCATTAATCCGAAGGAAATGGAATTGATCTCGCAGACAACGGTTAGAGCCGCGCAAATCTTTATCGGGGCAGCTCCAATTCTAATCGTATATCCATTCTTGCAGAAGTATTTTGTTAAAGGGATGACACTTGGTTCTGTAAAGGAGTAGGGATGATGATAACGACATTTATCAATGGAATGGACATCTCGTTTCTGGATGAAATAGAGCAGGGTGGAGGCAAGTTCCACAGTAGCTCTGTTCGGACGGCTGAGGAGGGCGAGGATTTACTCCATATCCTTAAGGACAATGGAGTAAATGCCATCCGCCTGCGGATTTGGAATGACCCTCCTGGGGGCTTTTGCAATTTGGAACGTACGCTGGTTATGGCTAAGCGAATCAAGGACGCAGGGCTTAACTTTCTTCTGGATTTTCATTATTCAGATAAATGGGCCGACCCCGCTAATCAATGGAAACCAAAAGCTTGGGAGTTACTTGATTTTAGTGGTTTGACATCTGCTGTGTACGAATATACTCGTGAAGTTCTTGAGGCGTTGCAGTCTCAAGGTACCCTTCCCGATATGGTGCAGATTGGGAATGAGATTACGCCAGGCATGTTATGGGGAGAGGGCAAGGTAGATGGAGATAGTGATACTCCGGAACAGTGGGAGCAATTCACTACGCTAGTTAAAGCGGGTATAGCGGGTGCGAAATCCGTCGATTCTGACTTGTCCATCATGATCCACATTGACCGCGGGGCTGATCATCCGACTAGCCGTAACTTTTATGATAGGTTCTTGGAGCATGGCGTTAATTTTGATGTTATCGGATTATCTTTTTACTCCTGGTGGCATGGTACTTTGGACGACTTGCAGCATAACCTGAACGAATTAGCGATGCGTTATAACAAGGATATCATTGTGGTGGAAACAGCCTATCCTTGGACGCTGAATGCACCTGAGGGTTTCTCTGTAATTGTTAATGAGGTATCCCAGCTACATGAAGCTTATCCAGCCACAGTAGAGGGTCAAGCTAACTATATGAAGGATTTCATTAGCGTAATTGAGAATACACCTAACGGAAAAGGCATCGGCTTTTATTACTGGGAGCCCGCCTGGATCCCTTCGCAAAAGGAATGGTCTGTCGGTCATGAGAATGGATGGTCCAATTTAGCTCTGTTTGATTTTGAAGGTAAGAAACTGGATTCTCTTCAATTCTAGAGAGATCATAAGGAATAACAAAAAAGACAGCTTGAGGGAAATCACCTTGAGCTGTCTTTTTGTTGATTATCAAACTCATACCTTTGAGAGGTCAGTTTCCATTCATGGAAATTGATTTCAGCCTAAAGAGTAAAATTAAGGCTTTTCTCCCATACTACCGTTATCTTGCACCGGAGCTACTTGACCACAACCTTTAGGAGGAATGCGGATGAAACAACATTCTGCTCCCGCCATCTATATACAGCTTAAGAATCGGGTGACGGTGCCCAAAGGTAAAGGTGTCACATTGGGTGATATTGCATTTCTGATTGCGGAGCCTGAGCTGAAAGAGTCGCTGGAATCTATTCTGCTAATGAAGCCAGAGCAAAGTGACGGCAATCTAATTTTGATTGATCTCTTGATGGTGATTCCCCGCATTTATGAACTGGTGCCAGAAGCGGATATTGAGCCGATCGGTGAAGGCAGAACGATTGTGCAGATTGAGAGTCCGGTGGAGAGACGTAAGCCTTCAATAGCGATGTTTGTTTTAGTGTGGCTACTGCTGTTCTTCGGGTCTGCGCTGACAATCATGAATTTCCATGCGGATGTAAACATGCAGGAGGTCCAAATCCGAATTGTGGAGATGATCACCGGTCATCGGGATGAAAATCCGGTTGTTTTTCAGATTGCATATTCTGTAGGCATCGGCTTTGGGATGGTCATTTTTTTCAACCATTTATTTAAGAAAAAGTGGAATGAGGAGCCTACACCGTTAGAAGTGGAAATGTACCTGTATCAGAAAAATATCGACCAATACGTCATCAATGAGGAGTACGGTAAAATGAGGCGCCGTGTAGAAACTCAACCAGAGAACACGGAGGAAGGAAGATGACGGCACCTATAACACTGGGATTGAATTTGCTGCTGGGTATTGCAGGTGGAATCGCTGTAGGCGGCGGTGTGATCGCTTTATTTGTGGTGCTTGACATGGTGCCCCGTCTGGCTCAATTAACCTCTTCTTACGATAAAGTACATTGGTACGAGGGTGCGATGGTAGTCGGGTCATTGGTAGGTACCGTGAGTGATTTTTGGAATTGGAAAATATCTTCAGGTCCTTTAGTTGAACTGGGTATAGGCCTATTTGACGGGATTTTTGTCGGGATGCTCGCTGCAGCATTGACCGAGGTATTAAATGTGCTGCCGATACTCGCTAAACGCTTGAATATGACACATTATCTGTTCGGGCTGTTGATGGCGATGGTAAGCGGGAAGGTCGCGGGTTCTTTGTTCGACTGGTTTGTATACCGACAGTAAACAGGGGGTTATGAAATGAGCAAGTTTATTCACAGCGGTGATTCAGTGCCGGATGATGATCATCAGGAGGAAAATGCTGCGGCTGCCGCAGCAATGAAGAATACTGCATCCGAGCTAGTTGCTGATCACACTGAAGCAGATACTGCTTCTATGGCCAGTGACATCGCAGCTGCTGATCCGAGTCAAGGACAGCAAGATGCCGAAGCATCAGATGAGCTCGGGACAGAAGAGCAAAGTGCAGAAGCATCAGCGCAGCCACAGTCTGGGCAGCAGGATGCGGAGGCGTCAGATGAGCTCGGGACAGAAGAGCAAGGTGCAGAAGCGTCAGCGCAGCCGGATTCTGGGCAGCAAGATGCGGAGGCGTCAGATGAGCTCGGAACAGAAGAGCAAAGTGCAGAAGCGTCAGCGCAGCCGGATTCTGGGCAGCAAGATGCGGAGGCGTCAGATGAGCTCGGAACAGAAGAGCAAAGTGCAGAAGCGTCAGCGCAGCCGGATTCTGGGCAGCAAGATGCGGAGGCGTCAGATGAGCTCGGAACAGAAGAGCAAAGTGCAGAAGCATCAGCGCAGCCGGATTCTGGGCAGCAAGATGCGGAGGCGTCAGATGAGCTCGGAACAGAAGAGCAAAGTGCAGAAGCGTCAACGCAGCCAGAGTCTGGGCAGCAGGATGCGGAGGCGTCAGATGAGCTCGGCAATCAGGAGCAGAATGAGCCTAGTAAAGGATTTTTTGCCAGATTATTCGGCTTAGATTCAGACTCGGAATCCGAAGATGAGGCACAAGATCAGAATGCCCAACAAGCACCAAAACCCAAGCCGACTAAAAAGCAAGCACGGCAAGAGTCACAAGACAGCACCAACCAAAAGGGAATCAGTAAACTGCAAAAGAAACGAGATAGCGAGCACTCTAACTCGTTAAAAGAGTCCGTCATTTACTGGCAAGGAAATGATGAAATTTCAACTTCCTTACAAGATACAAAACATACACTTACTGAGGTAATCGGGCTCGGAACTAGCTTTGATGTAACGTTTAGAGAGATGTCCTTTGGCGGTCATAAGACAGCTCTTCTCTGTTTAAGTGGATTTACTAATGCAGATGTAACGGATGAGATCCTAAAACGTCTGACCTATCTCACCTCTGAGAATCTGTCTACGGGTGTACTGTCTAGCTTTATGAATGAATATGTCCCTCACATCCAGGTGGAGGAGGGTAATTCGTTAAGTGAAAGTATCGAGAAGGTACTAGAAGGTTTGAGCGTACTATTCATCGAAGGTGAGAACAAGGTTATCGTCATGGATACTCGTTCTTACCCTAGTCGCAGTCCCGACGAACCTTCGATTGATCGGGTGGTACGCGGTGCACGCGATGGATTCACAGAGACTCTACTGAGTAATATTTCGCTTGTCAGAAGACGGATTCGTGATCCGGGGTTGAAATATGAGATATTTCAGGTTGGACGACGAACACAGACGGATGTCTGTGTGGCTTATATTGATGATATCGTTGATAAAACACAGGTTAGTTCTGTTATCGAAAAAATCAACAGTATTGATATCGACGGCATTCCTCTGGCAGATAAGCAATTGGAGGAGGCAATTATCGGGGGCGGTTGGAATCCATATCCTATGGTGCGTTATTCTGAACGCCCTGACGTAGTGGCCTCAAATTTATTAGAGGGACGGGTTGTAGTTTTCGTGGATACGTCACCAATCGTTATAGTTCTTCCGACTACATTTTTTGATCTCTGCCAGCATGCGGAGGAGAATCGTCAGACGCCTTTTATGGGAACGTACTTGCGGTGGGTTCGTTTCATCGGAATATTTGCTTCCATGTTCCTGCTACCGCTATGGATGTTGCTTGTCATTCATCCTGAGCTTAAGCCGCCTGTACTGGATTTTATTGGTCCCCAAAAGACGGCAAGAATTCCTCTAATTGCCCAGTTTCTTATTGTGGAGCTTGGGGTTGATTTACTGCGGATGGCCGCAGTACACACACCGACACCTTTAGGATCAGCGATGGGTCTGATAGCGGCGATATTGATTGGTGATATAGCTGTCCAGAGCGGATTGTTTGTCAACGAGGTAGTTCTATATATGGCGGTGGCTTCCATAGGTATGTTTGCGACCCCAAGTTATGAACTGGGTCTTGCGAATCGAATAGTCAGGCTTGGGTTATTGTTAGCCGTGGCGGCATTCCAGGTGCCAGGATTTATGATTGGCACGACGCTACTGACTATTTTCCTAACTACCCATCGGTCCTATAACTCCTCTTATATGTGGCCGTTTATACCTTTTAATGCAAAGGCGATGAGTGAAATTCTATTGCGAAAGCCAGTTCTAAGCTCGAAGACAAGGCCGTCTTTCAATAAAACAAGAGACAATACAAGAATGCCGCCTAATCAAAAGAATGATTAACAATCGTAGGAAAATACAAAACTACTGCAAATTAGTCCATTCAATGGAGTTCCCACTGTCTGTTATACTGAATACACTAAAGACAGGGTGGAACCTTGATATTCCACAGAAATTGGAGGACTAAAGAATGTTTCTACACGGTACTAGCCGAATTAATGATGCTGGGCATCTGGAAATCGGCGGATGTGATGTAACTGAATTGAAAGCGGAATATGGAACCCCGCTATATATACTGGACGAGCAATTGGTTAGACAACGTTGCCGGGAATATATGGATGCTTTTAAATCCTCTGGACTTGGGTTCCAAGTAGCTTACGCAAGCAAGGCGTTCTCAGTAATGGCTATGGTTCGTTTGGCTGATGAAGAAGGCTTGTCGCTTGATGTTGTATCTGATGGCGAGCTTTATACTGCTTTGCAAGCAGGCTTTCCTGCAGAACGCATTCATTTTCACGGCAACAATAAGACATCTGAAGAGATCGAAATGGCGATTGATGCCGGGATCGGTTGCTTTGTAGTTGATAATTTGGTGGAGCTTAGCCTTTTGCAGTCGATTGCATCACGTAAAGAAGTTGAGGTTAACATCTTATTACGTGTGACACCAGGTGTCGAAGCACATACGCATGAGTACATTACAACAGGTCAGACCGATTCCAAATTCGGTTTTGATATTGGAAACGGTTCTGCTTATGAAGCAGTTAAAGCGGCAGTCAGCAAAAAGAATTTAATATTGCTAGGCGTACATTCCCATATTGGTTCTCAAATTTTTGAAACGGATGGATTCCAGCTTGCTGTTGAACGTGTAGCGAGTTTTGCTCGTAGTGTTAAAGAAGGTTTGGATGTGGACTTCCGTGTAGTAAACCTAGGTGGAGGTTTCGGTATCCGTTATGTAGAGGGTGATACCCCGTTACATGTTTCTGAATATGTAGCTGCAATTACGGATGCGGTGAAGACTCATTTTGCTGGAATTTATAATGCTTTGCCTGAAATCTGGGTCGAACCGGGCCGCAGTATCGTTGGAGATGCAGGTACTACACTTTACACTGTAGGTACGAACAAGGATATTCCAGGTGTGCGTAAGTACGTTGCCGTTGACGGTGGGATGACTGATAATCCACGTCCTGCATTGTATCAATCTAAATATGAGGCATTACTTGCGAATCGTGCGAATGAAGAGGCTACAGAAACTGTATCCATCGCTGGTAAATGCTGTGAGAGCGGAGATATGCTGATTTGGGATGTAGAACTGCCTAAGGCAGAAAGTGGCGATCTGTTGGCTGTAGCCTGCACGGGTGCTTACAATTACTCCATGGCGAGCAACTACAACCGGCTTCGTCGTCCGGCTTTAGTGTTCGTTCAGAACGGACACAGCGATCTTGTAGTGCGTCGTGAAAGCTACAATGATCTTATTGCCAACGATATCGTTCCTGAGCGTATCGCTAAACAAGCCGCTGTTGCTAAGTAACAGGGACTAATGTTAGGTGGGCAAAATTGGGAAGGCATAAAGAGCAAGCAGGAATTACTCCTGCTTGCTTTGCTTTGTGCGTGGTTTCATAGTAATATAATTGAGGTATTCTAATTTTGTTAATTTTGAAAGGGGTCATTTACATATGGCAAAGCAAGCGAAAATTACTCTTGAAACAGGCGGCGTAGTGCTAATCGACTTGTTCGATCAAGATGCACCAAACACTGTAGCTAACTTTGAAAAGCTAGCAAAAGATGGTTTCTACAACGGATTGACATTCCACCGCGTTATTCCTGGTTTTGTTGCTCAAGGCGGATGTCCTAACGGAACTGGATCCGGCGGTCCAGGATATACCATCAACTGCGAAATCAATCCAAACAAACACGAGCGTGGCACACTTGCTATGGCGCATGCGGGTAAGAACACAGGCGGAAGCCAGTTCTACATCTGCTATGCTCCACAACCTCACTTGGATGGAGTACACACTGTATTCGGTAAAGTAGTTGAAGGTATGGATCTTGTTGATGCTTTCAAAGGACGCGACAAAATGACTTCGGTAGAAATCATCGAAGCTTAAGAATATTTAATTTAAAAAGGCCAGCCTTTGGATTATCGGAGGCTGGCCTTTTTCGCATTTAATTAGGAAGCCGACCAATTCGTTTACGCCTCGAATTACGCCGCTCTGGCACCCAGAAAAACACTAAATACATAAGCAGAAATACAATGAAGGCAAATAGCTCCTCAACTAGCAGGTAATAAGGATAAGGTCCGAAATAATCCATTACAGAATAAGTACTGGGCTTATGAGATAGGAACATGTAATTAGATCCTAGGATATAATTGGCGATCCAGACACACACAGCCACGACGTTAAGGCCAAGCATAGTGAACCAAAGTGATTTCCAGGTTGGTTTATAGCCCTCAATCCAGGTCATATAAAGAGAAGCAAGAATGATACCGCCATGAGCTACAAAGAACAGTAAAAATCGAAAATGAGGGAACGGATAGACCAGATTCGGTGTGAGTAAAGCAATGAATGCTCCGCCTATCCCGGCAAAATACAGAAAGGAGTAAAGTCTTCGGCTGCGTGTAATCAGCATGATAATGGATAGTAGTAACGTAATTCCGCATAGTTCGAGCGGTAATGATGAGCTGGATTGCCATACCTGCTGAGAGAGATACCATATTTGAAGTCCCGCTTCTGAGAACATAAGAATAACAATCAACAGCAAGCGTACACTTTGCCGAAGTCTCACGTCCGTGCGAATTTCGAATCTGAAACCGTAAAGTAGTAGACACACCAATGCAATGATAGACAGAGCAATCCAATGTGAAAGGGAGAACATAATAAAATCCTCTGTACGCTGTCGATCAAAGTAAGATGAAAGATGCATGAACCAACCTCCTTTGTACATAAAAATACTCTAAAAATTTACTTTGTATTTTGAATTTTTCCGTTTATGAAAATCCACAAAATGGATAGATATGTATGTATATATTCTGTCAACTCCGTCACAAAAGGAAGACTTTTCATTATTTTAACATAAGATTGGGCGATGGGCGCGGAATTACATAAGAAGCATTCGGCATGGAGTAGTGACAGAGATTAAGTTTTAAGAGGGGATCCAAAGACAAAAAACAAATTGGAAAAGGAATTGGAGGCTTTATTTCATCAACGAATCAACTCGTAAGTGAAAGATCTGAGATCATTCGAATTTGAAATGAAAAAAGCATCCGACATCTAAATGCCGGGTGCTTTTTTACGTATGTCCAAAAATGTTGGGAGGAAGTTGAAATGTACCGCGTTATTCTATGAATTAAGAAGGTAGCGTAGCCAATCACCTTCTTGTTCAACAGAAACGTTCCATCCAAGATGATCTGCAACAAAAGCAACGGGAACTAACACTTTTCCTCCTGCAAGTAGTGGAGCTGCATCCATTGCGAGAGTCTGCCCATTTACTAACGCCTCAGTATTACCAATAGTCATAGTAACGTTGTTCCCACCCGAAGTAAGTGATACAGTTTTGGTAGTTGCGTCCCAATCTATTGAAGCGTTCAAGGCTGTTCCGATTTCTTTGGCAGGTAACCATAACTCTTCATTCCCTTGGACTAGACGGGTGGTAAATGCCAGAGGTTCACCGTTTACTTGTACACTGCTACGATAGACATTGCCGTTGCTATCGATGACAGCACTTTCCGCTTGTTCTTCCAGAAGTGTGTTAAACGCTTCTATGTTGCTGGACGTTACACGATATTTCGAACTGTCCTCTCCTATAGCTTCAGCGATCCAGGTATTCACCTCACCATTGTGATGACTTAAATCTTTATACAGATCCAGATTAAACGTCCACTCGGATGTTGTCTGGAAATCATAGAGCTTCACATTGGGGTATTGCTCAAATTGCTCAAACATCCATTGCCGCATAACTAACTGATTGTTGAAACGAACGGGATTACTGGAGTACCAGGCAACCTGCCGCATTACGCTGTAAGGAGGATAGTAAAAATAGAACTGAACATCTGGATATTCCTCTAATAGAGATCGAATATACGTATTGAAATAAACCTTTACTTGAACAAGGCTTTCCTCATTCGTACCGTAATCGATCTCTTTGTCACAAGCTTTAAAATAAGACTCAGCAACGTATTGCTTGCCGAATACTACCTTATCATTCCAATTGTACAAAGTTTCTAAATCCTGTTTCGTTTGACCACTCAGCGTACTTTTGATACTTCGGAAAAATTGTTTATATACGGATGAATTAAACCAATATTTATAGTCAGTCCATAACTTACCGTCATACAGATAGTCAGGGAAATCTTCCTCTTCCTCTGCGGTAGCGAGCTTCAATGAGAAATAGTCCAACCCCCAAAGCACTTGTTGTACTTTCCCTGTCTCTAAGGCGAGTTTAGCGATTTTATAATGCTCGTCAACGGTTGAACCCTCCATAGACAACTTTAAGGTTGTTCCACCTAAGCTTGCGTCTACTTGAGACGGAAGAAAGTTTTCAGTCATGGATGTACCGATGATGATATTGTCGTATTCGTAATTTTTGGCTAAGCCTGGATTCTGGTAACGTTCTTGTTCCGACAGAAGCGGCGTATACCACGAGGGGCGATGATAGAATTGCAGCGGGTCGATCAATGCGGTTATCAGTGCTGTTACAAAAGCTAACAGAATGAAAAAAAGCATAAAATAACTTACGAATCGTTTCGATTTTGTATGAATCCCAGGAGATGTACGCATAATCAGTCCTCCATAATATTTTTTAAAAGTTAAAGTATAAAAAGGTCGTAATTCGGTTGAAGAACAGCAGCGAGAATACGATGATAAATGCCATTACAAAAGCCGTTTTCCAGCTATACTGTAAATTGCGTTTGTTCCAGATATGACGCGGATTCCAAAGAATAATTGTCAATAAGATGAGAATCAGAAGGATTGCCCATTTCAGCGTGCTTATAGACGGTAAAGATATCCCGTTAAGACCACTCATCCCTTTTAATAAACGAATCGCTTGAGACAGGTGCTCAGATCGGAACAATACCCATGTGATATTCACGAAGATGAAGGTGAGTAGCCATGAGAACCACTTGGGAAGAGTGAAGCCCCAGCGTCCCCAAATTTTCTCCACAGCTTGTCCGACACCATGCAGAAGCCCCCAGAGAATGAACATCCAACCTGCACCATGCCAAAAGCCACCAATCAGAAACGTGATCACCACATTTCGAATTGAAATCCAAAATCCTTTCCGGTTGCCCCCTAGTGGAATGTAAATATAATCTCTAAGAAAATGGCTGAGTGTAATATGCCAGCGTCTCCAGAAATCGCGAATACTTAGCGCACGGTAAGGGGCGTTGAAATTTTGAGGCAAGCGGATGTTGAACAACAATGCGATTCCGATCGCCATATCCGTGTAACCGCTGAAGTCGTAGTAGAGCTGTAAAGTATAGGAGAGGACAGCCACCCAAGAATCTATAAAATGCGCTGCGGTAGAAAATCCATTGTCAGCATAACCGGCCAGAGTATCTGCTAGGACCACTTTTTTTCCAAGACCGATACTAAATAATAAAATACCTTTTCGTACGTTGTTCCAGTTCCAGACCTTATTTCGCAGCCTATCAAACTGAGGCATCATGTCCTTGTGATGGAGGATGGGACCGGAGATCAAGTGCGGGAAAAAGGTCACAAACAGCGTGTAGTTCACAAGACTGTATTCACGCGCCTGATTTCGGTAAGCGTCAACAAGATAAGCGATTTGTGTAAATGTGAAGAAGCTTATGCCTAATGGCAAAATAAGATGGTGAAGAGGAAGATTACTTCCTGTAAGTCCGTTCCAATTCTCTATAAAAAAATCAGTGTATTTGTAATAGCCAAGTAGTAGAATATTTGCAATTAAGCTAAAGATTAGAATAGGTCGACGTCTGCCGGTAGATGCGGTATGAATGAAATGACCCATTGCGTAGTTAAACAAGATGGATAGCTGAATTAAAGGCACGTACTTTAAGTTCCAGTATCCGTAGAACACCAAAGAGGCGAGGGTCAGCCATACTTTTGCGTAGAACAAGAGACGAAAACGATTTAGAATGAAATATCCTCCTAGCACAACAGGCAGGAAACCAAACATAAAGAGATATGAATTAAATAACATAACTAACAATCCTCACTTATAGCAGATTTGGTATGGAATCACTATAAGTCACAGATCTTAAGCCTTTATGTTATGAATTCTTATCTTTTTCTTAATGGATGAGATTGTAAAAAAAAATCCCCGCAAGCATCATTCGCTCGCAGGGAAGGAAGTCTCAAATTCAGTTTGTTTACGTGAGCTTTTAGCAGAAATTGTTCCACCGTGAAGCTCTGTGATGCTCTTGGCAATCGCGAGTCCTAGACCACTTCCGCCAGTCTCTCTGGAACGTGACTTATCTACGCGATAAAATCGTTTAAATAAGTGTGGGAGGTCCGTGGCAGGGATTGGATTGCCGTAATTCGTGCAGGTAGCAATCACTCTATCGTCTTTTCTATAGACAGAAATATCTAGAATCTTACCTTCTTTACCGTATCTAACCGCATTGGTAAATAGGTTCTCATATAATCGTACTAACTCGTCCGCATCACCATGGATAATTAAAGGGCTCTTATCTGTATGAATACGGTAGGTCATATCCGCTTGCTCTAGTACGGGAGCGAATTCCTCGACAAGCTGTACGAGCAGCTTTCCGAGATCTACAGGCTCTATATTAAGAGGGAGACCGCTGCTGCTAACCCGTGTATATTCGAATAAATCGTCGATTAGTTTTTTTAGAGTCAGTGATTTCTCATAGGCAATATTCACATAATAACGCAGCTCGACCTCGTTCTTATAACGATCCTTCTCCACATACTCAAGGAATCCGAGCACAGAGGTTAGCGGGGTCCGGAGATCATGGGATACACCAGTGATTAAGTCATTTTTGGCTTTCGCAGCTGCTCGTTCTTCCTCTATAGCGGATTTTAGCTTGCCAGCCATGAGGTTCATATTTTCGGCGAGTTTACCGAGTTCATCCGTACCTGTTACTGTTACCTTGAAAGATAAATTGCCGTCGGCAATCGCTTGAACCCCGCTCGTAATGTTATGAAGCTTGTTTGTTGTACCTCTGGATAGCTTTAGGATAAAAAAGATAAACAAAGGAATCCCAATAAGAATCACTATTGGCGTAGAACCGATGTTATTGATTACCCAGCGGATGAGTTTAACCCCAAAAAAGGAACGCGAAGGATTTAGCCATATTAAAAGTGATGTCCCATAATAACCCATCAATAAAATTGCTGCTGTAAGTGCTAAACTTGTTAAGCTGAAGCCAACTATTTTCCAGGAGAGGGTATCGAATCGTTTGAAATTCAACTAGAAGAACCTCCTTTTTCCAGTTTGTAGCCAACGCCCCATACCGTTTTCAAATATTGTGGTTTTCTCGGATTAGCTTCAATTTTTTCTCTGATTTTTCGAATGTGTACCATGAGCGTATTATTGCTCTCGAGAAATTGCTCTTTCCATACTTTGGCGTAGATTTGCTCCATGCTCAGTACTTGTCCCCTGTTACGTGCGAGCAGCTCCAGAATTGCGAACTCTCTCGGAGTAAGTTTAACGGGCTGATCATCCACGCTAACTTCATGCGTCATCGAGTTAATAACTAAGCCATCAATGATGATTTCATCCTGTTTGGCACTTAGATCGACCATGTAATTTCGGGTTCTGCGCAGCTGGGATTTAATTCGGGCAACGAGCTCCAGCGGACTAAACGGCTTCGTAACATAATCATCCGCACCTACACTGAGTCCTGTGATTTTATCTAATTCCTGACCCTTTGCTGATAACATAATAATCGGGAATTTTTGTGTTTCTCGAATTTTTATACAAGCCTCTATACCATCCATGTTGGGCATCATAATATCTAGAACCATTAGGTCTATCGTTTCTTTTTTGATAATTTCAAGTGCTTCCAGTCCGTCTCGGGCAGTTAACAGGCGATATCCTTCGTTCTCCAGATAGATCTGCATGAGCTTGATAATCTCGGCTTCATCGTCAACCAAAAGCAGTGTTGCGTTGTGCATGATTCAGCGTCCTTTCTTGCTTGTAAAGCAATCGTTCTACAAGAAGTATACAATATATTCACGTTCAAAAGACTTATTTGAAGGCTGGCGATGAGCGATGTGAAGTCGTATGTGATCCTTCTTTTTTGTTCTGTGATACATTTCCGAAAAGCACCCAGGCAAACGGCAAATAACCTGCTAAAAGACTAACGGCGATCCAAGAAAAGCCTAGAGCTATAATAAAGCCGCCGACATACCAGAGATGCAGAAGCCACGAAGTACTGATTGTTGGAGAAAGTTGTCTGTATAGCAGTAAGAATAGCGGATGTATCAGATATACACCAAATGAAAACGATCCTAACCGCTCAAGCGGTTGGTATAAGAATGAAAGTGATGATTTTCTCAACAGAAACCGTGCAACAGACATTAAAACTAACAGGCTTGTAAATGCAAAAGTACTGTATAGCAGTTCATAGATCAACGAGTTGAACGAAGTGCCATATCGTCGATTTTGGTAATATAACATCGTGTGAGAAATCCCTGAGGTTAACCAAATCGCCCAAATTCCTCGAAACACCATTCCAGGTGGATTGTTCTTTTTAGTTTGCTCTGATCGATGCGCCTCAATCCATGTTTTAATCTGTGGATAATACATTCCGAGCCATGCCCCTAACATGTAATAGGAGAAATAGGTGAGGCACCAGCTGCCTCTGTTTGCGACTTGAAAATGATATTTATTAGCAAGGATGAAACCCCATTGGATGAGAATTCCTGCGGCAATAGAGTATTTACGAATCTGCGGATAACGTTTGAACAAGAGCAGAAGAAAAGGGAATAACAGATAGAATTGCATGTTGATGAATACGAAATAGAGATGAGTATAGGCTTTACCAGTGAAAAGCTTAACAAAAAAATTCCGAATCAACTCTCCATTGAAAGGTGAACCGACTGCAAGCTGCGTTAACGCGAAATAAAACAATGAGAACATGAAGTATGGAAGCAGGATGTAAAGGAATCTTTTTTTGTAGAATGAGGTCAGAAGCGCTTTATTCACAGGTCTCTCATTATAATTATAGAAAAGCACAAAGGCACTCATCGCGATAAAGGTCGGAGTACCATATTTCATAAAAATATTCAGGAAATTGTAGATAGCAAAATAACGCGAACCTGTCATTTGTAAAGTTGCATATGAGGTGGCATGAACAGTGACTACAGCTATAATACAAAGAGCACGAACGAGCTGAAGCTCTGGAATTTTTTCTTTTTTCAGAGTTGTCATGATAGAAATCTTCCTTTCATGTAGTTCGTAATCCTTATTTAACAAGAGATTTCTTAACAACGGCGGCAGGTAAAAGTAAAGGTAAACTTAATAGTTTCTTAACAAGTCTTAAGATTTGGGAAGCTACTATGCTATAATAATTTCAAATTCGATAGGTTGGAGGGAAATTGGAAGATGTGGAAAGAGTTTAAAGCTTTTGCCCTGAAAGGAAATGTGTTAGATTTAGCGGTTGCTGTAGTAATCGGAGCAGCTTTTGGTAAAATTGTGACTTCATTAGTGTCAGACATTATAACGCCGATCATTGGCTTAATAACAGGTGGTATAGATCTCAAGGATCGGGCTCTGAATGTTATGGTGATGGAGAATAAATTATCTATCCCGTACGGTCTATTTTTACAGGCAGTGGTTGATTTCTTTATTATTTCCTTCTCAATCTTTATGGTGATCAAGCTAGCAAACAAATTTCAACGTAAAGAAGCGGTTAAAGTCGAAGTAGTGGAGACTCCTGCACCTGCCGAGGATATCGTACTGTTGACTGAAATTCGTGATTTGTTGAAACAACAAGAACGTGGTTTGTAATTGGAAAAAGAAAGCAAGGAGCGCTTGGAGATAGTAGTCCTGGCGCTTTTTTGCTTTCTTTTTTATTCGTAAATTTGTTTATAAAAAACAATGTCGTTTCTTCTTGTAATCACCGTACATCTTAGAATTAAGTTACAAATTTTAAGTAAATATATTAAACGCACTTGCATTTCGATGGTGTAAGTGATAATTTTGTTAGTAAGGAAAACTTGAACCTCAATTAAATAAAGGATCAATCCTTCAGGGCAGGGTGTAATTCCCTACCGGCGGTGATGCTGTTGTAGAGTGCTTAATTATTAAGTTTATCTACCGCGCTTAGTCCGCTACCCGGCTCGCATTGTTGATGCGAACGGTGGACCCGGTGAAATTCCGGGACCGACAGTATAGTCTGGATGGAAGAAGGAGAGGTTAACTGCTTGTCTGTATAGACAGGTGGACTGCAGTGTTTTCATTTATTATGTGCGATATTTCACAATTGCCGTCGATTGACGGTTATTTACGCACACTTTTATTTGGACTGCCGATAAACTCTCACATAACCCATCTTGAACTCCTCCTGGAGAATGAGATGGGTTTTTCTGTTTTTTAAATCAGATAGACAGTAAGGGGATAGGAGGACGAGATGGACAACATGAATGACGAGTTTTATATGTCGCTGGCGCTGCATATGGCAGAACGGGCCCAAGGGCAGACGGGAATTAACCCGGTTGTTGGCTGCGTTGTTGTAAAGAATGGAGCTATGATTGGGCTTGGAACTCATTTGCAGCGCGGAACAGGTCATGCTGAGGTGCATGCCTTGAATATGGCGGCAGGTCAAGCTAAGGGTAGCACTGCCTATGTCACACTGGAACCGTGCAGTCACTATGGCAAGACTCCGCCTTGCAGCCAAAGGCTAATCGATGAGGGCGTAGCCAGAGTGGTAGTCGCTTGTGAAGACCCTAACCCTCAAGTGGCAGGCCGCGGGGTTCAAATGCTGCGCGAGCATGGCATTGAAGTAGAAGTAGGGTTGCTGCGTGATCGTGCGCTGCGGCTGAATGAGCGGTTCATCAAGTATATTTTGACCAAACAGCCGTTTGTGACGCTCAAGAGTGCCAGTACGTTGGATGGCAAACTGGCTACCAAATCAGGTGATAGTAAGTGGATTTCGAACGGAGAAGCGCGGGAGATTGTACATACACTGCGGCATCGGCATCAGGGGATCATGGTCGGTGTGAACACAGTGATTGCAGATAATCCTTCACTGACGACAAGAACGGAAGTGCCTGGGATTAACCCGGTGCGGATCGTGATTGATTCTGGACTACGTACTCCATTGGATTCAGCAGTAGTAAGTGACGGTCTAGCGCCTACTATCATCGTGACAACAGAAGCTGCAGATGCTGACAAGAAAGCTGCTCTGCTTGAGGCAGGGGTACAAATCGTTATTAGCGGTGCAGGACCACGGGTGGATTTGAAGGCTGCTATGGTAACGCTCGGCGAGATGGAAATTGGATCAATTTTACTTGAAGGCGGAGGTACGCTAAACGGTGCGATGCTTGAGAGTGGGTTGGTTGATCGAGTGATCCTCTTTTTTGCTCCAAAGATTGTCGGCGGTGGTGCTAATGCGAAAGGGACCTTCGTATTTCCAGGTGTAGAGCTGATGAAGGATGCGATTTCTCTGGAGGGATTGGAAGTAAAAGTGCTCGGAGATAATGTATGTATCAGCGGTACTCCGGTACGCTAAAGCGAATGCTTCCGATGTAAGTTAAGAACGAAGTGTTTTCTTTAAAGTAATGCTTACAAAACTTTTAGGAGGGAAAGCATGTTCACTGGATTAGTCGAAGAAGTTGGCACTTTGAGAAGTGTCTCCACCGGTGGAGAAATGATGGTGCTGAACATTGCCGCTTCGGTCATCATGGATGATCTGAAGATTGGTGACAGTGTATCGGTTAATGGCGTCTGTCTTACAGCGACAACTTTAGGCGAGAACTATTTTACAGTGGATGTCATGCCTCAGACCTATCGAAACAGTAACCTAAAGGAGCTGCGTCCTGGCAGTCGGATGAATCTGGAACGAGCAATGGCAGCCGGAGGCCGATTTGGAGGGCATATTGTTCAGGGTCATGTGGACGGCACAGGTGTTATCAAAAGTGTGAAGCGTGATCAAAACGCAGTAGTATATGAGATCGCGCCAGATCGCAAATCACTGTTCAAATACATCATTCCTAAAGGGTCGATCACGATCGATGGCATTAGCTTAACTGTAGTAAAGACGACGGCTTCATCGCTGACTGTATCCATTATTCCGCATACGTTAGGGGAAACTGTGTTAACTTACAAGCGGGCAGGAGACAGTGTAAATATAGAGTGTGATGTCCTTGGTAAATATGTCGATCATCTTCTGCATTATGGCTCGACTGGACAGGATGAAGAAAGTGACAGCAGCTCTGGGATTAGCCATGATTTCTTGGCTGCGAACGGATTTGCTTAAATAAAGAGTAAGCTTACGAGGACGGAAACAATCCTTCGTAAAGCTATTAGGAGGATAGAATCATGAGCGAACAATCGAAGAAGGAAAGTGTCTTGGACCCGATTGAAGAAGCTATTTATGATTTAATGCGCGGCAAAGTCATCATCGTAGTGGATGATGAAGATCGTGAGAATGAAGGGGATTTTATAGCTCTTGCTGAACGGGCGACACCAGAAGTCATCAATTTTATGATCACTGAGGGACGTGGTTTGGTCTGCATGCCAATTACCGCAGAACGTGCGGAAGAACTTGAACTGCAGGCCATGGTCAGCCACAATACAGATAATCATGGCACAGCGTTTACCGTATCCGTAGACCATATCGATACAACTACTGGTATTTCTGCTGGGGAAAGATCCTTGACTGTAAAGGCCATGATTGACCCTAAAGCGAAGCCGTCTGATTTCCGTAGACCTGGCCATATGTTCCCGCTGATTGCGAAAAAAGGCGGAGTTTTGCGACGTTCCGGACATACAGAGGCTGCTGTTGATTTAGCCCGTATGTGTGGTGCATATTCAGCCAGTGTGATTTGTGAAATCATCAAGGAAGATGGCTCGATGGCTCGGTTGCCTGATCTAGTTGAGATTGCTAAGAAGCATGATCTTAAATTAATCAGCATCAAAGATCTCATTCACTATCGGAATGAGAAGGAACAGCTCGTCAATCGCGAGGTGTCGGTGCGTCTGCCTACCGATTTCGGTGAGTTTCAGACCATTGCTTATACAAATGAAGTGGATGATAAAGAACATGTAGCATTGGTGAAGGGCGATATTTCAGGGGATGAGCCAGTGTTAGTACGTGTACATTCCGAATGCTTGACGGGGGATGTATTTCACTCCCATCGCTGCGATTGCGGTCCGCAATTTGAAGCAGCGCTTCGGCAGATCGAAGCTGCCGGTAGAGGGGTATTGCTCTATATGCGCCAAGAAGGTAGAGGTATTGGTCTTATTAATAAGCTTAAAGCCTACAAGCTGCAAGAAGAAGGACTAGATACCGTAGATGCGAATCTTAAGCTTGGTTTTCCAGCAGATTTACGTGATTACGGGATTGGAGCACAAATTCTGAAGGATCTAGGTATAAGTCAAATTCGTCTCTTAACGAACAATCCTCGAAAGATCAAAGGATTGGAAGGCTATGGATTGGAAGTTGTTGAACGCGTGCCAATACAAATGCCGGAGAATAAAGATAATACTAATTATCTCCATACGAAGCAGGCGAAGCTTGGACACTTGTTGTCTTTTGACGACATTGAACAAAATGAGGATTCGAAAGTATAACCATACATTATAAAAAACGAAGGGTAGATGATTGATATGCCGAAATATTTAGAAGGACATTTAGTTTCTGAGGGGTTAAAATACGGAGTCGTAGTAGGACGTTTTAATGAATTTATTACCAGTAAGCTTTTATCCGGTGCACTAGATGCATTTAAACGCCACGGTGTTGGTGATGATGAGGTAGATGTGGCTTGGGTTCCAGGTGTGTTTGAAATTCCGTTGATTGCTCAAAAAATGGCGGAAAGCGGTAAGTACGACGCTGTAATCACTTTAGGAACCGTTATCCGCGGTTCTACAACGCACTATGATTATGTATGTAATGAAGTCGCTAAAGGCGTAGCCGCGATTAATCTTAAAACCGGCGTGCCGACGATTTTCGGGGTAGTTACTACTGAAAACATTGAACAAGCCATTGAGCGTTCAGGAACTAAAGCAGGGAATAAAGGCTGGGATGCTGCGACTGCTGCGATTGAAATGGCGAATCTTAACAAACTGTTTAAGTAAGACAGCTATTGACGAATCAGTTGAATTCGTGCTTATTTATAGTATAAGAAGAAAGCATGGATTATAAAGCCCTTTCTACTTGTGTAGCGTCCTTTGGGCGCTGCACTTTACTTTTTTTGGCGGGAGGATGCTTCGTGACTGTATTGTACAAGCTGGAAACGTTTGAAGGTCCGCTGGATCTGCTTTTGCATTTAATTGATAAGGCGGAAATCGACATCCAGGACATTCCGGTCGCCGAGATCACCGAACAGTATATGGAATACCTGCGAAGTATGCAGGAGCTTGAACTGGATATTACGAGTGAATTTCTCGTGATGGCTGCAACCCTATTATCTATAAAGAGCAAGCTATTGCTGCCCAAACCACCGGTCATTGAGATCGATGATTTTGAATATTACGAGGAAGATGAATTTGATCCACGAGCTGAGCTCGTTCAGCGACTGATTGAGTATCGTAAATTCAAGAGTATTGCTGTTCATTTAATGGATATGGAGAGCGAGCGGAGCTTGATTTTTACGAAGGAACCGGAGGATCTGGGTCCATTCGTGCCTGAAGAGATCGACCATACGCTAAAAGGACTACATACTTCCGACCTTATAGCTGCTTTCCGTAAAGCACTAAGTAAGGCGGCAAGAAGGTCTTCTTACCAGCGGATCACCCGGGACGAAATATCGGTAAAAGATCGTATACGTGATGTATCGGATGCGCTGCAGCGCAGAGGAAAGGGCGGAAGGCTCCATTTCTCAGCACTGCTTCACGATGAAATGGCGCGACACGAAATTGTAGTTACTTTTCTTGCGATTCTGGAACTAATGAAAATGAAGGCGATTTTTTGCTACCAAGAGAAATTGTTTGAAGACATCGTAATGGAGTGGAGAGGAGGAGAACACTTCAATGGATTACAAAACGCTGAAATCGATTATTGAAGGCCTGTTGTTTCTATCAGGTGATGAAGGAATCTCCGTACGGCAAGTCGCCGAGATTACGGAGCAGCGGCCAGAGCTTGCGGCTGGAGCATTAGAAGAACTGAAAGAGGATTATGTGACTCAGGAGCGGGGGTTACAGGTAGTCCAAATTGCCGGGAATTACCGGCTGGCTACATTGCCTGAACATGCCCATTATTTTGAGCGTTTGGCTTATTCCCCATCTAGATCCACTTTGTCTCAAGCCGCATTAGAGACATTGGCGATTGTGGCTTATCGTCAGCCGATTACACGGGTGGAGATCGAAGAAATTCGAGGTGTGAAATCTGAACGTGCAATTCATACGCTGAATAATAAGGATTTGATCCATGAGGTAGGTCGTGCGGAAGCTGTAGGACGTCCAATCTTGTATGGCACGACTAAATCATTCTTGGAAAGTTTTGGCCTTGCAAGTCTGAATGAATTGCCAGAACCATCAAACTTCGAATCCACGGATAATTTGGAAGAGGAAACGCAGCTATTGTTCAATAAGCTGGATACTCAAATGACGTTCGAGGATATAGAGGAACCTTAGTTTTTTTGTAATTCCGCAATTATTTATATTGCTGGGACAGCCCATAAACCATTCATATGGTTTATGGGCTGTCCCTATTTTTTTGAAGAGGCACTTTTTTATCCAAACCCCGAATTTTTTCCAGCTTAAATTGCCATACTAAACCAAAGGTTCCCATTATTTCGGTTTCTTGGAGGTAAATACGTGACGTTATGGCTTGGAATTCCCCTCGGATTGCTGTTGTTGGCAATGATCCTGGTTCTGTCTTCATCTATCGATTTCCGCATCCGGTGCTATAAACATGACAAAAATGATCTGCTCGAGTTAGATGTTAAGACTCTTTTTGGTCTAATCAAACTCCACTATGAACTGCCCCGATTGGTCTTTAAAGGATTGGAGCAAGGTGTGATCGGGAAGTTTAAAGAGACAGGATCCGCGACTACAGGTGTTGATACTGTAAAGGAAGAGCAATTCGATAAAAAAAGATTTGAGCACTGGCGAGACAATATACAACTAGCAGTGAAGTCTACACGCGGATTGAAAAAATGGTTTAAGGAAACTGTATCTCATGTCAAAATATCAAAGCTCGACTGGTCCACGGATTTCTCACTTGGTGATGCAGCTGACACTGCCATAGTATCAGGGGCCGTATGGGGATTGAAGTGGAGCATCGTTGGATTTATTTCACAGTGGGTCAAATTGAAATACAATCCACGAGTGTTTGTGAAGCCTGTTTTTCAAGATGAGCATTCTTTTTCAATGGAGTTCGTATGTGAGGGAAAAATGTCCGTTTCCTATGCCGTATACGCATCAATGAAGCTCCTTCTACGTGTCTTGAGAGAGACAGGGGGAATCAGTAAATGGAGAAAGTTACTAAAACGGATGCGCAGGGAGCCTCATGGGCAAAGTTTAGAATGAAAGTTACATACAAATGTGTGGATGTGGGGATGATAAGCGCTGTAGAAGCATGAGAAATCGTACTCAATCAAAGGAGGAAACAATATGAGCGACCATCCTATTCAGGGCCTAATGCAAACAGCGATGGAAAATATCAAGGGTATGGTAGATGTTAATACGATTGTTGGAGATCCGGTACAAACACCTGACGGTAGTATTATTCTCCCGATTAGTAAAGTGGCCTTTGGATTTGCTGCAGGGGGTAGTGATTATCGAGTAGAGGATTCTATAAGTGGATCCAGCTCCCAAGGCGGTGTCAAAATGCTTCCTTTTGGTGGCGGTAGTGGGGGCGGTGTCTCCATCAGACCAATTGCTTTTCTAGTGGTTGGTAAGGATGGGGTAAACATTGTGCCACTCGACAATCAAACGCATTTGTTCGAAAAAATTATCGATGCCACGCCTGGGCTCATCGACAAAATCCAGACCATGTTCCAAAGCAGCAGCAGTTCTTCAGGTCAAGCTGGGGCAACTGCTACACAAGCACCACAAGCGCAAGCATCACAAGCACCTCCTAAACCCGATCCAAGTACATCCCAATCTTCAACACATTAGGTACACATAATTGTTCAAATAGCCTCGGGGATATCGCCTTACATCAGGCGGTGTCCCTTTTTGTGTGGAGAGGACATACCCTAAGGCTGGTCCGCATACACTTGTACAACATAAGCAAGAAATGAATGACTTTACTTAAGAACCGATAAGAATCCGGAGGATAAATATGAAGACAATAACCCGTAAATTTCCAATCGCCTTATTACTGAGCATTGTGTTGTTTCTTCTGACACCGCTAACCTTGATCCATGCAGAGAACAGCTCCATATCTACGCATGCAAGGGCAGCAGCGCTGATTGATGTGGAATCCGGGCGTATTCTGTATAGCAGTCGAGGAGATGAGCCTATGCTTATTGCCAGCCTGACTAAAATAATGACCGCCCTCGTCGCTATTGAGAATGGTGATTTAGCATCCAAAGTCAAAGTTGGCAAAAATGCCTTCGCCAAAGAAGGCTCCTCAATTTATTTACAGCAAGGAGAAGAGATGACGCTGGAAAATATGTTGTATGGTCTAATGCTGCGCTCAGGGAATGATGCAGCAACAGCGATTGCTGAACATATTGGCGGATCTGAAGAAGGGTTTGTATACCTGATGAACAATAAGGCTGAAGAGCTAGGATTGAAGAATACTCATTTTGCTAATCCGCATGGTCTTGATGCTGAAGGCCATTATTCGAGTGCTAACGACTTAGCCGTTCTGACGGCTTATGCTCTTCATAATCCTGTATTTAAGCAAATAGTGAAGACGCAGGAGAAAACTGCAGACAATCCAAATGAGAAATGGGATTACAAATGGAGAAACAAGAATAAAATGCTGTACTTATATGAGGGAGCGGACGGTGTAAAGACAGGGTATACCAAAAAAGCGCTACGCTGCCTTGTCAGCTCGGCGACTAGAAACGGTCAGCAGCTTGTCGCAGTGACAATAAATGATGGCGACGACTGGAATGATCATGCTTCACTACTAAACTTCGGGTTTAATCACTATCCGCTAAGGACATTGATCGAACGTGAGGATCCCGTAAGCGGTTATGACTTCGTGACAGCTAAAAAATTTGCCTATCCTCTCGGACAAGGCGAACAGGATAGAGTGACCACCAAACTTGTCCTAAATCAGATGCCTGCAGCATCAGCTAAAACTGTAAGATCAAACTTTGGACTGCAAGGGGTTCTCGTTCTAAATCTAGGTGACAAAGAAATAGGTCGGGTTCCGGTGTATACACGAGAGTCCTTACCACCTGAGGAATCCGCTTATACTAAAAAATATAGTGCAACCCAAGCACACACTTATCCTGCGGATAATTGGTTTCAGGCTTTAGGAAGTGCACTGAAGGCGTTATTTAAATTGGGGGAAAGCTCCAAGTAAGCAGATAGGCTGAATAATGAAGAGGGAGGCGTATCCATGATTAACGGGATTTGGCTAGGAATGATCATCATCGGTTTTCTGTTCGCCGCCGTTAACGGCAGAATGGATGAATTTACAGCCGCCGTATTCGACGGAGCAAAGAGTGGGGTTACAGTAAGTTTCGGTTTAATAAGTGTGCTTGTATTCTGGCTTGGAATTATGCGGATCGCAGAGGATGCTGGTTTGCTTAAAAAAATAGCCAAGATACTTGGTCCAATTGTATCCTTCCTCTTTCCAGATGTGCCGAAGGGTCATCCTGCGATCGGTTATATCCTCTCCAACATGAGCGCTAACTTGCTTGGACTAGGCAATGCGGCTACACCTATGGGGATCAAGGCGATGCAGGAGCTACAGAAGCTCAATCCCGATAAAGATACGGCCACGCCAGCTATGTGTACCTTGCTTGCGCTTAACACGGCAAGCATTACGCTTATTCCCGCGACATTAATTGCGATTCGATTGAATTACAATTCGGCAGATCCTGCGGGAATAGTAGGCACGACCCTCGCCGCAACAGCTGTGGCGACCCTTGCGGCGATAGCGGCTGACCGATTCTTCCGAAGGATGACATTGCTGCGCAAACCTCCAAAGCCGCCATCAGCAAAGTCTGGTTCTGCCTCATTGGCCAAGACGTCGCTGCCTAATTCTTCTTTGAAAGGGTGAGCATGACTTGTACCAGTTAATCAGTCTCATATCGGCATGGGCGATTCCGGTCATGATTACGTTCATCCCGCTCTATGCTTATACGCGTAAAGTCCCAGTGTATGAGTCGTTTGTTGAAGGGGCAAAGGATGGGTTTGGTACGGCAATCGCGATTATTCCCCATCTCGTGGGGATGCTTGTAGCGATCAGCGTTTTTCGTGCATCGGGTGCACTCGACTTCCTCATGGGATTTATATCTCCTGCTCTGCAAGGGCTTGGCGTCCCTCCAGAAGTACTGCCACTTGGCCTTCTGCGGCCCCTCACAGGGACAGGCTCGCTAGCTTATACCACAGATCTGATTCGCGTTCATGGTCCAGATTCTCTAATCGGCATGATCGCCTCTACCATACAGGGCAGTACGGATACAACACTCTATGTATTAACCGTTTATTTTGGCGCCGTAGGCGTGCGTAACGGCCGCTACGCACTTAAGGTAGGTCTATTCTCCGATGTCGTTGGTTTCGTTGCAGCGATCGCGGTCTGTCTCCTGCTTTTTGGGTAGGCGGCGTCACCCCCTATCCTTCCTCGACATATGCTAATTCAGCAATGTGGAGGGAGGCAATCCGCTATGATTTATAAAGGTTTTATTCTGCATCAGTCTCGCTGTACTTCCATTAACGGCAAAGGTTTTGATTTCTGGGTTGGAGTGGACGGAGCCATTTACGCGGCACCGCTGCTGACCGATCCGGAGTATATTCACATCTGCTTGGAAGGTGATTTCAGCAGGGAAGATGGAATTCCTCCATTATCTGGCAGGAAGGAACAGCTATTTGCAACGGGTAAACTCATTCTAGAATTGGTAGAGCGCTACCAAATCTCCCCTTTAATCATCGAACCCCACAATAAATACTGCCCAGGAGCATTTTTTCCATGGAATGAACTTGTGATTTATCCCTCTGATGGTTATCATTAATCTGAGGTGACTAGTCGAAAATGGAAAGATTACAGAAAATTTTGGCGCAGGCCGGTGTGGCGTCCAGACGTAAGTGTGAAGAAATGATTTTGGCCGGTAAAGTGGAAGTCAACGGGGAACTCGTAACTACGCTTGGCACGAAGGTGGACCCCGCAACAGATATTATTAAAGTCTCCGGTAGACTGATCCGGGGCGAGAACAAAATCTACATTATGTTCAACAAACCTAAAGGAGTAATTACAAGTGCTTCCGATCCAAAGGGTCGTAAGGTTGTAACAGACTACCTTAAAGGAATTACAGAACGGGTTTACCCTGTAGGCCGTCTGGACTACGATACGGAAGGTTTGCTGCTGTTAACAAACGATGGGGATTTCGCTAACTTGCTTACCCATCCTAAGCATCACGTACCTAAGACGTATCATGCTACGGTCAAGGGTATACCGCACGGAACTGCACTGGACAAGCTAAAGGCAGGGATCAAGCTGGAAGATGGTATGACAGCGCCTGCCGAAGTGGAGTACAAAGATATCGATGAAGTGAATAAAGAAGCGGTAATCAGCATTACGATTCACGAGGGACGTAACCGTCAGGTACGACGCATGTTTGATGCGATTTCACACCCCGTCATCCGTCTGAAACGGATTTCTTTCGGGGATATTATGCTGCAAAATCTTAAACGCGGATCCTACCGTCATTTGACCAAAGATGAAATTAACCATCTGCAGCAAATTGCTAAAGCAGGATTGCTAAAAGAAAGAACTCCACGTAAAGAGTCATAAAGACACAGAATATTCACAATTGAGCCCCCTAATACTGTGACTAAATTCGCTATAATGTTCATAGGATGTTCACACCTTACAACATAAGTATGAGTTGCGTCACAGAAGGGGGCTTTACATGTGGGTAAAGCGAGAAAACCAATTCAAATCGTAATTCTGTTTCTAATCGTTCTAGTGGGTGGTTATGCAATTGGCTCCTCTGTATTTGGTGGAAGTGGTAAGCCAGAGGAAGGTAGTAAAGCGCCTGCCATTGATTTGCTAGGTCTAGATGGACTTGGGCATACATTAGACGAGTATAAGGGTAAGGCTATTGTGCTGAATTTCTGGGGCTCATGGTGCACACCATGTGTAAAAGAAATGCCGGCGCTCCAAGCACAATGGGAGAAATGGAAGGATAAGGATGTAGTCGTTATAGGAATCAATGTAGGTGAAGATCAGATGACTGTCGAGAATTTTGTGAAGCAGGTCGACATTGATTTTCCGATTCTGATGGACACGGGACGAGATGCTGTGCGAAGTTATGGTATTTCTCCACTTCCCACTACTTTCTTTATTAATCCAAAGGGTAAAATTGACAGCATTCATATCGGCCAGCTTGATTTAGATTCACTAGATGATCAAATTGGGAAGCTGGTGGATTGATGAGTGAACGCGAGGCTTTTATAACCAATACCAAATGTGAATGCGGCCACCAGAATCCTGTAGGTACTGTTCTGTGCGAAGCATGCGGAAAACCGCTTGGCAAAGAATCGGACTGGGGGGAGAATCTGGAAATGCGTTATGACGGTGTAGCCCGTCGTTCGCAGCGTGTTAATCCAGGCATGATTGATCGCGTATGGAACTTTTTTTCATCCGTCAAAATAGCGATTTATCTAATCGTATTGACACTGTTAGGCTCTATGCTGGGCACGATATTTCCTCAGGAGAGTACTTTTCTTAATATTGATGCATCTAGTTATTATAAGCAGGAGTATGGAACAGCAGGGGACATCTACTATAAGCTTGGACTTTCACATACATACGAATCCTGGTGGTTTGTAACTCTACTCGTAATGATTGGAGCTTCACTTGTCATTTGTAGTTTGGACAGAGTACTTCCGCTATATAAGGCATTAACTAGACAGAAGATTCGAAAGCATCGTCAGTTCTTAACTCGGCAAAAGGCCGTGCTAGTCACTGAAGTGCAAGAAGAACCAGAAGCTTGGGTTGCTCGGGTGGTTCAACCTATGCGTAAAAAGGGCTACCGAGTCAAAACAGATGGAGGAGCTCTGCTAGCAGAGAAGCACCGCTTCAGCCGCTGGGGACCTTACGTAATACATATTGGTTTGATTATTTTTTTACTTGCTGTATTGGCAAGAGGATTGCCGGGTCTCAACATGGATCAGCATCTAGCTTTCCCGCAAGGGGAGATTACACAGATTCCGGATACGACCTACTATTTAAAAAACGAGAAATTCACCGTAGAGTTCTATACAGATGAAGAGATGCCTGAGGAGTTTCGAGGCAAAAAAATCCTTCCAAAATTATTCCAAACTAAAGCAGTGCTATATAAATGTACCGCAGATTGCGGAGATCCTACTAAGGAACCGCAGCTTGCCGAGGTGACAACACATGATATCCAAGTAAACTCACCTTTGGATTATAAAGGATTGAAAGCGTATCAGTTTGATTATGATTTAACGCCTGTGCTGCGTTCCGTACAGCCTGTGCTTAAGAATTCCACCACAGGGGAGTCGTACGGTAAATTCAAACTGGATATGAAGAATCCGCAGCGTACGATAACAGCGGGACCTTATACGATGACTTTAAAAGAGAAATATATGGATTTTGGACTAAATGAGGATGGGCAGCCGATATCTAAGTCGCCGTATCCGAATGCACCAGCATTCTTGTTCTTGATTCAAGGACCGAATTTGCCAGCGGAAGGTCAGCAGTACTTCTATTTTCCTAAGCAGGTAGATAAGTCTCAGTTTCAGCAGGTTGCTATTAATGATAAGCTTGGCGGCAGCAATAGATTTCTTGAGCTTGAAGTGGACAACATGAGCGATGTTGATTTTTCGGAATCGACTACATACTTGAATATACGTATTGATCGTGCAATGCCTTTTGTATGGTTAGGTGCAGCAATTGTGATGCTGGGTTTAATCCTTGGATTCTACTGGCAGCATAGACGCATCTGGCTTACCGTTGTAAACGGAGAGCTAATACTCGGAGGACATACGAACAAGAATTGGTTCGGTTTCCGCCGTGAGATCGTTTCTATTTTAGAAAAAGTAGATATGGTAGTCGATGAAAAATCAATAGATAATGGAGGAGGCCTCACATGAGCTTGCTCGATATCAGCAGTGCTGTCTTTATTGCCGCATTCTTATTATACAGCGGGTCGTTTATGTTATTCACTATCGCTATCATGGGTCGCAAGTGGTCGGGCCGCAAGCCAGAGGAGCATACTGCTCGATGGGGTAAAATAGCTTTTATTGTATCTTCTATAGGTCTTATCTTTCATCTTATTTATTTCTTTACACGCTGGGCTGGTTCAGGGCATATTCCAGTCAGCAATATGTATGAGTTCATGACTTTCTTATCTATGATGGTTATGGTAGCCTTTACAGTGATGTATGCGATCTATCGTAAGGTTATTCTCGGACTGTTTGCAGTTCCAATTAGTATTATTGTGATGGCATACGCAGCTGTTTTTCCACAGGAGGTTCAGCCGTTAATTCCATCCCTGCAATCGAACTATCTCAAGATTCACGTAACCCTGGCAGCGCTGGGTGAGTCCTTTTTCGCAGTAGGATTTGCGGCAGGGCTGATGTATCTGCTGCGGACTGTTAATTTTTCCAGTAAAGAAAAGGTGGATCGTAAACAACAAAGGCTGATTGAATTTACTCTCTTTTCAATCATTGTTATAATTGGGTTTCTGGGTTCAGTTTTTGCTTTCCGCGGAGCAGGCTATGAGACTGTTTTTGTCCGTCCCAACGTTACGATTGACAGCGCAGGGCAGGAAAATAGTACAATAGAGAAAGTGAGTTATCGAATGCCGCCGATTGTGGCCCCTCACAATAGCGAAATTGAAAGCTTCCAGTCGTTTCTTGGCATGAAAGAACCTCTCTTTGAAGCTCCTTCATGGATGAATGGTGTGAATGCTGGCCGGAAGTTTAATACTGTAATCTGGTCGATTCTTTCAGGATTACTCCTTTACGGAATTCTTCGCTTGATCGTACGTAAGCCACTAGGCGCAGCGATTCACCCGGTAATGGAGGGAATTGATGAAGGCGATCTAGATGAGATTACGTATAGGGCGATAGCCATTGGCTTTCCTATTTTCACATTAGGCGCTTTGATTTTTGCAATGATATGGGCGCAAATTGCCTGGGGAAGATTCTGGGGATGGGACCCCAAAGAAGTCTGGGCACTCGTTACTTGGCTCTTCTACAGTGCTTATCTTCATTTACGATTAGCTCGTGGATGGCAAGGGCGAAAATCTGCCTGGCTTGCTGTTCTAGGCTTTTTAGTCGTAATGTTTACCTTAGTTGGCGTTAATCTAGTCATCGCCGGACTTCATTCTTATGCGGGGACGGACTGAGCATAGTTTACCTGCTAACACAGCACAATGGATTTAAGGTTACGTTCTACTGTATTTGATGAAGGGGTTGTTGTGAAATGGCAGATCATTTAAACAGAATTCTGGTAGTGGATGATGAAGAACGCATTCGCCGCCTGCTTAAGATGTATCTTGAAAAAGAAGGCTATGAAATCGATGAAGCAGAAGATGGAGAAATCGCTCTTCGTAAAGCAACTGCAAATGACTACGGTCTGATTTTGCTGGATGTTATGCTGCCTGGCATTGATGGAATGGAAGTGTTGACCCGACTCAGAGGGGTCAAGTCAACACCAGTCTTAATGCTTACAGCTAAAGGCGAAGAGATTAATCGTGTACAGGGCTTTGAGATGGGTGCTGATGACTATGTCGTGAAGCCATTTAGCCCTCGCGAAGTGATTTATCGCGTGAAGGCCATTATGCGCCGTTCTTCGGCAACTGCATTTTTGTCCAAAGAGAGCAACTCCAGTAATAACATTGTATTTACTCATCTTATTATTGAGCATGACGCACACCGGGTTACTGCTGGCGGTGAAGAAGTGAGTCTGACACCGAAAGAATACGAACTGCTGCATTATTTGGCGATATCGCCGGATAAAGTATTCTCTCGTGAAGAATTGCTTAAAGATGTTTGGAATTATGAGTTTTTCGGAGATTTACGTACTGTAGATACCCATGTTAAACGTCTTCGTGAAAAACTGAATAAGGTATCACCGGAATCTGCGGCGATGATTACTACCGTATGGGGTGTAGGCTACAAACTTGAGGTACCTAAATAAGTGAACTTCTGGAGAAGTCTTGTCGGTAAGCTGTGGGTTACGATCATCTGCCTGGTCGCTGTCGTACTGATTACACTCGGGTTGTTTCTACTTCCCTATATCGACAGTAACTTTGCCAATTCTGGTGATATCAAACGTTTATTTATGTATACCTGCATGATCGGATTTTCTTTGACGACATTCTTCGCGTTGTTCTTGTTCACCAAGATCACTCAACCGATGCAACGTGTCATCGAGGCTGCAAACAATATTCGACGTGGTGAATACGGAACAAGGCTGACGCTTGTCACGAGCGACGAAATCGGTCAATTGGCGACTTCCTTCAACCATATGGCTGAGGAGTTGGAAGAGAATATCCGCAGTCTGCACCATGAGAAGGGTCATCTATCCAGTGTATTACGCAGCATGAGTGATGCTGTAATCACCTTCGACACCCTAGGCCAGATAATTCTGACCAATCCGCATGGTCAATCGCTTCTTGAGAGTTGGAGCGATTTAGAGTGGGAACAAGAGAGTGATATTGAACCTCATTCGGAAACGGCTGAGAGTAATGTTCCACCTCCCCTTCGTCCTTTATTTTTGAGCACGTTGAAACAAGGCGGCGATGAGCGTTCTAATGTACATGTCCGGCAGGGCGTGTGGTCCGTCCATATGGCACCTTTATATTCTGAGGGTAGCATTCGTGGAGTGGTTGCTGTTCTGCGTGATGTGACTGAAGAAGTACGACTCGAAAAAATGCGCCGTGACTTCGTGGCGAACGTCTCTCATGAGATTCGGACGCCATTATCGATGATGCAAGGTTATAGTGAGGCTTTACTTGACGGCATGGCTACTTCACCAGAGGAAAGCAGTGAACTGATTCAGGTCATTCATGATGAATCACTCCGTATGGGACGTCTTGTAAAGGATTTACTCGACCTTGCGCGAATGGAAGCCGGACACACGGATATGTTGAAGGCAGAGGTAGATATGAATGAACTGCTTGAACGTGTGTACCGTAAATTTTCCGTACGTGCTAAAGAGCGTGATATTCATCTGCAGCTAAACAAAGAGAGCGATGTCCTTGTTCTTAAGGCTGCGGATGAAGATAAGCTGGAGCAGGTCTTAACGAACTTGCTCGATAATGCTTTTCGTCATACACAGGGCGGTAAGAAGATCACAGTTCATACAGGAACTTGTGTCTTAGAAGGACGTCGCTATTTTGAAATTAAGATTCAGGATGAAGGCGTCGGTATTCCTCAGGAAGACCTGCCGTATATATTTGACCGTTTCTACAAAGCCGACAAGGCACGTGTACGTGGAGAGTCAGGTGGAACGGGACTTGGGCTTGCGATCGTTAAAAATATTGTTGAGTCGCATCATGGAACCATTACAGCTTCCAGTAAATTGGGTGAGAGTACTACCTTTACCCTAAGACTTCCTGTCGAAAAACAGTAATTCCAAACACAATGTGTGATAGCGCCTCTGACAGCAGAGGTGCTTTTTGTTGAAACGAACACATTAATCTTGTTCATCGTGGAACATATCTCATTGTTTATGCTTGGGAGGCCATCAAATGATTTTATCTTTAGACCAAGGGACTACCAGTTCACGAGCCATATTGTTCGATAAGGACGCTAGAATGGTCTCACAAGGACAATATGAGGTTGAACAATCTTTCCCCCGCCCTGGCTGGGTGGAGCATGACCCAGAGCAAATTTGGGCGTCACAGCTTGCAGCTGCAAGAGAGGCGATTACTCGGAGCGGGATTGCGCCTCAGGAAATATTTTCTATCGGTATTACGAATCAGAGGGAAACGGCCCTAATCTGGGATAGAGCAACAGGTAAGCCGATTTATCCTGCGATTGTATGGCAGGACAGACGTACTGCAGAGCTATGTGAAGAGATCAAGAGTAAGGGGTTAGAGGGACTTATTGCTAGCAAGACGGGACTCGTTGTGGATGCTTATTTTTCTGCAACCAAATTCTCCTGGATTCTTGATCATGTGGAAGGCGCCCGAGAGCGTGCGAATAATGGCGAGTTATTAGCTGGGACGGTGGACAGTTGGTTAATCTGGAAGCTTACTGGCGGAGCTATACATGCCACTGACGTAACTAACGCATCACGTACGATGCTATATAATCTCCATAAACGCTGCTGGGATGAAAAGCTAATGGATGAGCTTCGAGTACCACACTCCATCCTGCCAGAAGTGAGAATGTCCGGTAGTGAATTTGGTGCAGCAGATGCACAGTGGTTCGGTGCAGAAATCCCTATTCACTCTGTATTGGGAGATCAACAGGCTGCTTTGTTTGGGCATACTTGTCTTGAACCCGGCAGTGCCAAAAACACCTATGGAACTGGATGCTTTATTCTGATGAATACAGGTACGGAAGCCGTTGTCTCCAGTCATGGTCTGTTGACCACTGTGGCCTGGGGAATGGGAGAGGAACTCTATTATGCGCTCGAGGGCAGTGTATTTGTAGCCGGAGCGGCTGTACAATGGCTTCAGGAGGGGCTGGGACTCATAACGGAGCCGGCAGGCTCAGAAGACAAAGCACGGGAAGTTGAGGACAGTGAAGGGGTTGTCGTCGTACCAGCTTTCACTGGACTCGGTGCACCTTATTGGGATATGTACGCACGTGGAGCCGTATTCGGTCTAACTAGAGGTACAACCTCGGGACATTTGGTACGGGCAACGTTAGAGTCATTAGCATTTCAGTCTAGAGACGTAATAGGGGCTATGGAAAAAGATGCGGGCATGCCATTAACCGGTCTTCGTGTAGATGGTGGAGCTGTTCGTAATGATTTGCTGATGCAGTTCCAGTCTGATATCCTCGGTAGTGAAGTTACTCGAACTACATATGCGGAGACGACTGCGTTGGGAGCAGCGCTTTTGGCTGGATTAACCTCTGGGGTCTGGACAAGAGAACAGCTGGAAAGCTTCAACAAAGCGGAGAGGGTCTTTTCACCTGTAATGGGTATGGATGAGCGTGAACGTCGCTACAGCGCCTGGAAAGACGCTGTAGCGCGTACCATGGGCTGGGAGAAACATGAAGGATATCAGTGATCAGGGAGATGCATATGTCTAAGAACAGAAATATAGAAACTGATCCTGCAGGAATGCTTGGCGGATCAGAATCAGATCTTCCGACTGGATTGGCCAAGCCTGCGCTTCGAGCACTCCATGGTGCTGGGTATACAGAGATTCACCAAATCAGTAAGCTCACTGAGTCAGAGCTTCTGCAGTTACACGGGATGGGACCTAAGGCACTTAATCAATTACGGCGTGCGCTCACGGAGAAAGGTTTGTCCTTTGCCAGTGAGTCCTAAAGTCCCCATCACAGATTAACACAAAAAGCGGCAAGCTAAGGATTATCCTTGGCCTGCCGCTTTTTGTGTTGCAATATTCAATAACAAATGCTACATTTTGCCATCCGGCATATAGTTACTTTATTTCTTCAATCGTTTCGAGAAGGATATTAAAAGCGGTAATGATTCTAGGTGCCCCTATTGCGGGTACTAAGTGTAATAGAATCCCTTTGAGTTGTTCTACAGTAACTCCCACACGAAGAGCCATGACATAATGAACACCCAATTGATCAAACTGACCCATCGAAATCAGGGCAGAGATAACTGCGATTTCCTTCCAGTCAGCTTCGATTGTGTTGCGTTGAAAAATATCGCCGTAGGCATTTCCCATAATAAATTCAGCCAAATCAGGGAAATGTTCTTTAATCGGAGCCAGTGCCTTAGCTCCGTAGTCTCCTGAGAGATTCGTGAAGTGGTTAAGACCACTGTTTACATTGTCTTTCATAAGTGACCTCCTAATTTAGGTTCAAAGTACGATGAGCAGTCGGAGGGACCTCATCACGGTCTGTTAGCAGTTCAATGACGGCAACACGGTTGATGGCAACAGCGTCCTTGATAGCTGTTTCGAACTCCTCAGCTGTCTCACATTTGTAACCCGTAGCACCAAGTGATTCTGCGAATTTCACAGCGTCCATAGGGACTTCGTAGATCGTTCCGTCAATACGTCCTGTAGTTTTTTCCATACCTTTTAGAGCCATATCTAGCTGTTTATTATTCACAACAATGAATATGACAGGAATATCCTTGCAGACAGCAGCGTTAATCTCTGCGCCTAGCATCATAAAGCAGCCGTCTCCTGTAATGCAGAAGATCGTTTCTTCTGGTGCAGCAACCTTTGCGCCAATTGCCATCCCGATGGAATTACCCATACAAGCAAAGTAAGCATCGAATACAAAACTGCCAGGTTTCTTAACCTTGTACCATTTCGCAGCATGGAAACCGTGACTTCCATCATCAACAAAGACTGTGCTGTTATAAGGAATCAAATCACTCATCGTACTCAAGACCGATGCAAGTGAAAGGTTTGGTAAAATCGGAGGCTCTTCGGTATAATCGGAATTTGTCGGTGCTTCGCGTTTTGTGATGTTGTTCGTGTCAATATTATTGAGATAGCAAACTAGATTGTCACGTAGATCTCCAGTCACTGGAATCGTTTTAGAGAACAATATTTTTCCGACAAAAGTCGGATCGCTATCAAACTGAATTAATGTTGCAGGATGATTTTCCTTTTTAAGATTACAAATAGTCATATCGCTTAAACGTGACCCGAGAACGATAAATAGATCACTTTGATTCAGCAAGTCATCCCCATGGGTACAACCGCCTACTCCAATTGGACCGTGATAGAGTGGATGATCCCAAGCTATAGCTCCTTTACCACCTGGAGATGTAACTACAGGAATATTAAATGTTTCTGCTAATTGAATTAGCTCACTATGTGCTCCTGAGCGGTTAACGCCTTTACCCGCGATAATTATTGGATTCTTTGAGTTATTTATAGCATCAAGTACACGGTCGATATTAGCATGGCTGACCAGTGATTCGCGTTCAGGGATTACAATATTACATTCCTCTAGCAATTCCGTTTGTACATCAAAGGGAATACAAAGGTGAACGGGACCACGATTACCGCTCAAAGCAATGGATATGGCATGATTAAAGATTGTGCTAAAGTGATCTCCACGTTCAATAAGCTTGCTATATAAGGTGGCAGGTCTAAACATATCAGCTAAATCAGCTAGAAAAGAGGTAGAGTCCTGACATTGGGGAATTCCAAGCTCTTTAATAGATTGATGGCCAGTAATAAATAGGACAGGTAGGTTGTTGGCCTTAGCATGTGCTGCTGCAGTTAGTAGGTTTGTTCCACCAGGACCCGAAGTGCCAAAAGCTACGCCTAGTTTTCCAGTTTTCAGCGCATAACCAGCTGCTTCGAAGCCGGAACTGCTTTCATGTCTTCCAGGAATAAATTCAATACCGTAATCTACCATTTTAAGAACGATAGGACAAATGGATTTACCGATGATACCAAAGGAATGGGTAACACCAAGGTTCCGTAGTGCTTCCGACATGTAATCTGCGACTGTCTTCAAAAAATACACCTCACAAGTTGATTGTTATTTTAAAACCAAACACTAGAAAACCTGTGCTCTAAAATAGGGCACAGGTTGGTAGCATAAATCGCCATAGAGACTGAACAAAAGTCCAGTCGTCTTGGTTTTCAGCAACCTGGCAGTCATGGCCTCAG
Source organism: Paenibacillus sp. FSL E2-0201 (assembly GCF_037963325.1). NCBI lineage: Bacteria > Bacillati > Bacillota > Bacilli > Caryophanales > Paenibacillaceae > Paenibacillus > Paenibacillus sp. FSL E2-0201. Next base: position 4,539,333 of record NZ_CP150154.1, on the reverse strand, counting down.
ATTAAAAATGAGGCTGTAGATCCATGGTTTTGCGTCATCCTCTTTCGAAGATTTTGCCAATATTAATTTAGAAATTTATAAGAAGAATTTTCCTTTACAATATATTCCTAGACACTCTTTGTCAATATATTATCGCAAATTAACTCGAATTTTGACGAAAGTCTTGTCGAACCTATGAAATAATAGATATAAAAAAACTGCTCCTAAGTCTAAGCTTAGGAGCAGTTTTTGAATTTGTTTATATGATTTGGACGTCACTTAAAACTTGAAAATATGGATCGTCTTCTGTAGATTAAATACAGCCTGAGTCATTTTCTCAGTTTCTTCTGCAACGGACTGCAGGGCATTAATTTGTTCATTCATAGCGGCTGATACTTCTTCGGTGCCGGCAGCGGTTTGCTGCGTGATCGCAGAGATATTCTCGATTGCACTTGAGATTTTCAATGCACTTTCCAACATAAGATCACTTTCGGCAGAGAAGGAGGAGATCTGCTCGGTAATATACTGTACACTTTGCACGATTTGAGCAAAGATATGAGCAGATTGAGTGATCATCTCATTCTGTACCTGTACGACTTCTTCGTTGATAGCGATATTATCAATCGCTTGTTTAATATCAGTTTCGATGCTCCGAACCAAGCCAAAGACTTCCTTCGTAGAAGCCGTTGATTCTTCAGCGAGCTTGCGAACCTCCTGTGCGACTACAGCAAATCCTCGACCATGTTCTCCTGCACGCGCTGCTTCGATGGAAGCATTTAGTGATAACAGGTTGGTCTGTTCAGCGATCTCAGTAATGGTCTTTGTGATCATCGTAATGCCGCGAGCATTTTGAGAAAGGGCTTCGATAGTGTCAGCTACTTTTTGAGTAGCCTGGATGTTTTTACGCATGCCTTCAGCTTGAGTATCAACGGATTGGCGTCCTTGTTCAACTAGCTCTAATGTATGTATTGAACGTCTGTTCATTTCTTTTGTTGAGTTCGTATAATTGGATACTTTATTCTCAATATCTTTAATAGATTCTGTCATTTCAGCGATATCCGTAGATATTTCATTTGCACCAAGAGCTAGCTCGTTAGACGAAGAGGCTACCTGTGCCATGACAATTTTCAAATTCTGATTCTTATCTTCGATTCCACGGCTTGCATCCATAACTTGACGAGTGATTTGTGATGCTTCTGTCAAAATCTTCTTGAGCTTGTCAATCATAGTATTAAAGGAACGGCTTACGTCCCCCATAGACCCGTTCTCGTCGGCTCTACTAGTAAAATCCCCTTTTGAAATACTATGAGATACATTCGCGATGTCATCAAAAGAAGATGTAAGCGTTCTCTCGATAAAGCGGGCCACTGGGAAGGTTAGAGCAGCAAGAACGACGATTAGAACAATACCCAAAATAATGTTGCCTAAGATCATAAAAGTAACTAAAACAGGAATGGCAAATAGTGCGGCAACGAGGTAACATCCGGCAACAATTCTTTGTTTTAACGGAAGTTTATGCATCCAGTTCATTGGTATAATGTCCTCCTTATTAATATTATGTATTGGTGTTATTATATGGGATTTAAAGGTGATTGGTCTATAGTAAGAACTGACATAAATCTTCTTTTCGGAGTAGTTCTTTAGATTTCGTGTCAAAAATCCTCATAAATAGCGGAAATTTTTGCGATAGCAGACTTTACCATCTCTAAAAGTTCTTGCGGTGAAAGTACAATAACCGAGGGACTAAAAGAAAGGATTATCCGGCAGGCCGACTCGATCGTATTAAATTCGGCTTCTACGTTCACCCACTCTGCATTGCTAGATGGCTCTATCATATGGATAGAAACGAATCTTTCACGTTGCAATTCTTTTAAGACAGATGTTCTAACCCTTAATTTTACCGGATATTTTGGCAGTGCTGCTTTGAAGGCTGTAGTGGACTCTTCCCAATAATGTTTTAAATCAAATTCATCAGGCCTGTTAAACCGCTCATTGGTCTCTTCTACGTTTATCAATCTGGACACACGAAAGGTTCGCAGTTCATCCCCTATATTGGCTACGACATACCAAACTCCTCGTTTTGCAACTAACCCAAGAGGTTCAATCATCCGGACTTTTGTCTCGTCGTTCCGGAGATAAGTGATTTTTACTTTACGGTCTTCCCAAAGAGCTCTCTGCAGTACAGAAAGGAACGGATAAGTCTCATCCGAAGGATGCCAACTGGCACCGTCAATATGGATCCGCTGGCTTAGATAATTTGCTGGGTTACTAGTTCGATGAGAGGAAGCAACCTCCAGTTTGAGAACAGCGGAAGAGAAGTCGTCCTGTATCCCCAGATCTTTCATAATAGATGAGTCAGTGGACAGAAGCAGTGAACCAATCTCTTGTGGCTTCATACCTGTTAAGGAGGTTCGGTACCCTTCTGTAAGCATCCAACCTCCTTCACGCCCTCGTTCAGCTACAATCGGGATGCCTGAAGCACTCAATGCTTCCATATCTCTAAACACCGTTCGTTCTGACACTTCGAGTGTTTGGGCCAGCTCTCGAGAAGTCATTTTTCCACGTTTTTGCAATAGAAGCAATATAGATAACAAACGGTCGGCTCGCATTTATTATTTACTCCTCCTCGAATTAAATATTGGACGTGCTCCATTCAACCATTCTAAATTTTGATTATATTATATATGTCAGTGGATGTCATATATTAAGGCTATACTTATAAAACGTAGGGAATGATCACAGAATACTGAAATTGAAAACATACTGAAAGGGTTGAGGGGAATGACATTGAAAGGAAAAGTGGCACTGGTTACGGGGAGCAGTAGAGGCGCTGGTAGAGGGATCGCTTTAGAATTAGCAAGAAGAGGTGCTTTTGTCTATATTACAGGGAGAACCATAGATGTATCTGCCACTGAACCAATTAAGGGGAGCATAAATAGCGTACTTAGAGAGATAAAAGAGGGTGGAGGATCTGGTGCGGTAATCCAATGTGACCATACGAAGGATCAGGAAACAGAAGCAGTGATCCGTCAAATCGCTGAAGAGCAGGGGCGGCTCGATATTTTAGTGAATAACGTATGGGGAGGCAATGATCTAGCTATCGAGCAGAAGCCTTTTTGGGAGCTATCTACAGCTCATTGGGAGAATATGTTTAATGCAGGGGTGAGAGCACAGTTGATCACGAATTATTACGCAATTCCCCTCATGCGGAAGGCAAATACTGGCGGTCTAATTATTCATACAACCTTTTGGGATCATTATAAATATCTGGGCAACTTTTATTATGATCTTTCTAAAAATTCACTTTTACGTATGGCCTTCGGACTATCGAAGGAGTTAAAAGATGACGGTATTGCAGTTATTCCACTTTCACCCGGATGGATGAGAACAGAAGCAGTTTTAGAAGCCATGAACACAGATGAGGAACATTGGCAAGAGGTCGAGGAGCTGAAAATGAGTGGATCGACGACATATATTGGTCGAGCTGTGGCTGCACTGGCCGCTGATCCGGAAGTAATGTCCATGTCCGGTGAGCCGCAGCTGGTTGGAAAGCTAGCTGAAAAGTATGGATTTACCGATACTGATGGAAGGACCATCCCTGCATTCATAATATAGGAAGAAAAAGTTTCGTTAAATCAAAAAAAGGCCACTCCAGTACATACTGGAATGACCTTTTTATGTTATAGATTAAAGTAGGATGATTTCTTCAGCAGTGTTAATCTCTGGTAAACCAGCAAGTTTCACTAGGACATCCTTAGGAACAGCTTTGTCAACGGTCAGCAACATGATTGCAGCGCCCCCAATAATTTTACGTCCCACTTGCATGGATGCGATATTAACATCGTTCTCACCGAGCAATGTACCCACAAGTCCGATAATTCCTACTTTGTCGTTATGAGATACGAAGATTTGATGACCTTCAGGAGCAATATCAACCGGGAACTTATTTACTTGAACAATCCGTTCTCCATAACCTTGCAACAGGGTGCCGGCAACAAGATACTCTTGGTCATGATCAGCTTTTAGAGTAACGGTAATTAGGTTGGTAAAGCCCTTAGTTTTGGAAGCTTTAGTTATTACTACGTTCACGTCGCGTGTTTTCGCCAAATGCATCGAGTTTACGATATTTACGTCCTCTGCAAAGTGACGGGAGAGCACACCTTTTACAATGTAACGGGTTAGGGGTTGGGTATCTACATCTGAAAGATCCCCAGCGTATTCAACATGGATCTCACGGATAGCAGCAGCTGCGATTTGGGTAACAAAGCTGCCCAATTTTTCTCCAAGCGTGAAGTAAGGTTGAAGCTTGTTCATTACACTTGGAGCCACCGGAGGAATATTGACAGCGTTAATGAACGGTTCATTACGCAGAATATGCAATACTTGCTCCGAAACATCGATCGCCACATTTTCCTGAGCTTCAATTGTAGAAGCGCCCAAGTGAGGAGTCACGATGATTTTTGGATGCGACAAGAAGGGGTGATCTGCTTGAGGTGGCTCTTTTTCGAATACATCAAATGCAGCGCCTGCGACAATACCGCTATCAATTGCCTCTACTAACGCCATTTCATCAATAACACCACCACGGGCACAGTTGATGATACGCATTCCCTTTTTCATTACTTCGAATTGTGGGCGAGAAATCATATGGCGTGTTTCCGGAGTAAGTGGAGTGTGCACAGTAATGAAGTCTGCTCCGCGTACAACATCGTCTACGGAAGCTAATTTAACTTCCATCTTTTCAGCACGTTCAGCGGTTAGGAAAGGATCAAAAGCAAGAATTTCCATACCGAAAGCTTTGGCACGTTTAGCCACTTCGCTACCGATTCTGCCCATTCCGAGTACACCTAAGGTTTTTCCGCGAAGCTCTACACCTACGAAGGTTTTTCTATCCCAGGTTCCACCAATTGTTTTTGCATAAGCTTGTGGAATGTGACGGGCCAGAGCCATCATCATTGCGAAAGCATGCTCACAAGTCGTAATTGTATTTCCATCCGGAGCATTGATTACAACAATACCACGCTTTGTTGCAGCATCCAGTTTGATATTATCTACACCAACACCTGCACGACCAATTACTTTTAGATTTTTTCCTGCTTCGATGATTTTGTCTGTTACGGTAGTTTGACTGCGGACAAGTAAGCCATCGTATTCACCGATAATTGCAATGAGTTCGTCTTCACTGAGGCCTGTTTTTTTGTCAACAACTACATCTTCTGCGTCCATCAATTGCTGAATTCCCAAATCACTGATTGGATCCGATACTAATACTTTAAACATGGTTTCTTATCCCCCTTAAAGTTGAAAAGCTTTATATGTCGAGGACGCCTATTGGCAATCCACAATACCTGAAGTTTCACAAACTAGTAGAGAAAAACATGCGATAATAGTAGATCAACGCGGTGTCGCATAAAAGAAATTGCGTGCAAAAGTGCCGCGGAATCGGTAACTTTGGGCAAAAGGGTAGTATAAATTAGGTATTTAGGAACTAAAAAAACTCCCGACCCCCATACTACTGCCGTAGTAAGGGACGAGAGTTATCTTCGTGGTACCACCCTAATTCACTGCAACTTGGAAGAAGCAGCCTCATTGGCCTGCAAAGGCCACACTGGTAACGGAGTTGATCCGATTGTACCTACTTTAAGGTTCGATACAATATCTCAGGAGCGCTAAAGACATCTGTTCGTCACCGGTTTGCACCAACCACCGGCTCTCTGAAGACTATCAGAATCTTTGTTCCATCATCGTTTTTGATTGATTAATTTTTTCATAATGTAACACGGTAATGTAAATGTGTCAATAGGCTTTGAAAGTAGGCTTTCTTGAAGTGAACTTCATTTTTCGTTATGATTCAATGACTGGCTCTACTCATAAAAAAACGGGAGCTGTGGAATCGTCTCCTTGCTATAGTACTGTTGTCGCCACTTCATAAAATCCTCTGTCTGTATAGCACCTGTGGAAATAAGCAGGGTAACAGAGGACTGGACATCCGTAAGATTCAATGAACTGGCAGTACCAGAATGAATCAAATCGTCTATTTTTGCAGTAATGTCCTGAGGATCATAGGCTGCAAAAATTCCGCGGTTCAACATGATATCAGCAATAGATGCGTTCTTTTGGAGAAGGGGCATTTTTTTCCACTGTATAAAGGACATTGTTTTTAGCTCACCAGCATCAGAAGGAATTTTCTGGTTTGTCTTAGAGCCCCACTTTAGCATAGAATCATAAAAGTTCTTTTGTGCGAGCAATCCGAATTTAACCGCGCCGGCAGTATAAGGATCATTTTTCAGCAATTTTGCCGTCTCTGCACCAGATGCACTTGCACTTATTTCACCAGAAGCTTTGGAGAATAAAGTTAAGCTTTTGAGAATGTTTAGCTGTGATTGATGCAATAATGGAGAGTTGGAAAAAATAGAGTCCTGGTTAACTCTTTCATATTGCTTATCTGCTAGAAGGCTGAGATTCTTGATAGCTGCTGCGTTCATACGGGCATCTGTACTGCGTGCCAGCTTGTCCACTTGTGTGTTCCAATTCTGCTTGAATTCCCGATAAGGCAAAAATACGTTATGATAGAAAGTAACAAGATCCTTCTGTTGGTAAGAGCCCGTGAATTCTTCTAATCCATATCCATTGCTGTTCTTTTGTTGCTCATATTTAGCTTCCGTCTTGTCTGCGCCAACCTTGACGCCTGTAAAAAATGCGGCGAAGGCGCAAATAAGGAAAAACAAAAAAAATAGGGTGTATAGCATTTGAGTACGGGAGTTACGTTGGCTCATAATTAGTGCTCCTTTTTCTGGGGGAATTATCCTATGTATTATGTATTGATAGCAACATTATGGACGGTTTCTCTTTCGGAGCTGCCCGAAAAAATTAAAGAACAGGCAGGTCACGATGAAAAAATTCAAATTTGGTGAGATTAAGATAAAAAAAGTAGAACCAGGCCAGTTAACAGACCGTCTTCTGCTCCTCAATCTCTACATTACTCAGGGGCTTACATTAATTATCGGTTTGATATGGATATTATTTCAGAAAAGAAATCCGTTTCAGCTATTAATTTTTCCAGAAAGCGTACATTTTGTGGCATGGGGTCTTGGACTGGCCGCTGTAATGCTGGTAGTTGATTATTTACTGACTCATATTGTACCTGAAGAAAGTATGGATGACGGTGGAATAAACGATCTTTTATTTCGAAATCGGCCTGTATGGCATATTGTTATAATTGCAGCAATGGTATCGATATGTGAGGAGCTTCTGTTCAGAGGAGCGATTCAATATTCCATAGGTCCTTATTGGACGAGTATTCTATTCGCACTTATTCATGTTCGTTATTTGCGCCACTTTGTACCTACCGGATGGGTATTCTTAAGCAGTTATGGTCTTGGATATATATACATTCAATCAGGTAGCCTGTGGGCACCTATACTATGTCATTTCTTCATCGACCTATTCTCTGGTCTGGTGATCCGCTACAGGAGGGAATCATGAGTGAGGAATTGAGCCGGTTGAAGTCTCGTCAGAAAAAGCGTGGTGGCGAAGGCAAAACACCTAGCAAAAGTAAAAAAGCGAATCCGCGATCGGAGGGCGCTCCTAAAAAGAGCAATCATTCGAGGACAGCAACGGCAACTTTATCAAGGAAAGCGCGCCGTCGTCCGGCAGCTTCTACTAAGGGAACTAACGGTGGGAACAAAGAGCAAGAAGAAACTGTTCCATCACGTTCGGATACGTATTCTTCAGAACGTGTTCGACTTAGCAAAATGTTCGTAAACTCACTGATCTTCATTTTTGTTATATTGCTGGCAGCGCTCCTCTGGTGGGGTATCGAAGGGGCGCCGCCTTTGAGAACTTTATGGTGACCGTTTGGTTATGGGGATTGATCGGGGCTGTGCTTCTGATCGGGTTAATTATTGCAGTGATTATGGTGAGTAACGCCTTTAGAAACAGAATTATTACCGAGGAAATAATTCTAAAGTCTCTCCCTGATGTGTTTGATGGATTTCGGATCTTATTTATAACCGACATCCATCGGCGACGCCTTCCATCAGCGTTATTGAATCCGTTAAAGGGAAAAGTAGATGCTGTTTTACTAGGCGGTGATCTAACGGAAAAAAATAGTCCTCTAGATCGACTGGCCGATAATATGACGCTTGTCACCTCTATCGCTCCTACTTATGTAGTGCATGGAAATCATGATTATCGGGCTGATATTTCATGGGTTGATCAGATTATTAATGGCAGTGGTGCAAAGCTGTTAATGGATGAAAATGTGCGTATTGAACGTGAGGGAGCATCTCTTTGGTTAACGGGAGTGGATTTTCCGAAAAAGGGTGGTAAGACCTCATATCGTCCATTTCCGCGTCTTACAATGCCTGATGCTTTAGATGTTACTTGTCGGATCATTCTTGTTCATGATCCGCTCTGGCTCTCCATACAGAAAAGTGTGCCTGCTGATCTGATATTGGCAGGACATACGCATGGAGGACAGGTTATACTTCCTTTTTTGGGTCGCAGGCATGTAGAAAATTTCTATCATAAATATGATGCGGGAATGTTTCAGTGGCCCAGAAGGGATGGAACTGGAAGGGAAGCAAAGCTGTTGATCAGTAGAGGGTTTGGAACCTCTCACTTGCCAATCCGCTGGGGGAGTCCTGCCGAGATGCATGTATTAACCCTCCGAAAAGAGAAAGAGTAGTTAGTAATAAAAAAAGGTAATCACCTCTTCGTAAGGTGATTACCTTTTTTGTTCTATTCCGGAATTAACGCATCTTAAGCTCAATGCTGCGGGGATCTACAAAGCTATAACCTTTGCCTTCAAGTGTAGTAAGCAACTTATCCAAGGCTTCGACTGTCCAAGGGAGCTCATGCATCAGAATATTACTCCCGGAGTGCAACTGGTCCGTTACATTTTTGATCAATTTATCCGTTTTTTCAGTTTCCTTCTCTTTCATCTCCCAGTCTAAAGATCCGTTGGACCAGGTCATATATAGCATCCCGTTCTCAGCGGCAATCTTTTTGCCGACATCACCGCCAGCACCATGTGGAGGGCGGAAAAAGTGAGGGGCTTCACCGATAGTCTCCTTAACAATGCTCTGAACATCTTCGATTTGCTTTTTAACCTCTGCATAAGACTTGTCTTTGAGAATAATATGATCCCAGCTATGGTTGCCAATAATTCCTCCGCGTTTATGAATTAACTCTAAAAGCTCGGGATGCGCTTTAACACGGTAACCATTGACGAAGAAAATGGCTTTGGCTTGATGCTTGTCCAGAACATCCATTAATGGATTAATCATATTCGCATCTTTGGGACCATCGTCGAACGTAAGCAAAACAACCTTTTTATTTGTTGATTCTTCATTGGGGACGATATCATAATTTTTGTTCATATGGTACTGAAGTGGAACTTCAGCAGAGGCTTCAGCCCCAGTATTGGTGTTACTTCCTGCAGTTTCACCTTCTAATGTTGCTTGAGGTGTAGGGGTGACTGCAACTTCCGCTGTTGGTGCCTCTGTTTCTACGCTCTGTGTAGCTGCCGCTGTGGGCTGATTATTTGTTGTGGTTGTTTCCTTAGTATTGTTGCTATCTCCTCCGCTATTGCTACAGGAAGTCAGCAGCAAGGTAGCTAATAGCAGCACTGATGTCATTTTACCCACTTTTTTCATCTCGCTTTCTTGTGATTAGGTTGTATGAGCTGGAATCTTTACGCGAACACTAAACATGATTTTACCATACAAGGAGGCTGGGATTATGAATACTTCGTCATTTTTATGCGGGGTGCTGATGGGCGCCGCAGCCAGTATGATTATGTCCAAAAAGCGGAATTCTTTAATGTCTTCGCTGGGGCAATCAGGTGGTTCCATGAGCGGGGCCGCAGATAAAGCAAAAGAAAAAATAATTGGTATGGCTACGACAGGATTTGGTAACACTGCTGCTTCAAGCAGTAATGCAAGCAATAATGCGCAAAGTAATGGCTCGAACAATGGAACTTCTGAGCATAAAATGGAATCGCCGGCAAAATCAAAAGAATCCAATCTCAAATTACTAAAGGATTTCATTCGCAACAATCCTGAAGTGAAGAGCGAAGTGGAGCAGATTCTAAAAGATACGCATACAGCCATACCGGGATTGTAACCGTAAAGGTCTCCTTCAGAATCATTTTGAGGATGAAATATTCCTCAGGATGATTCTTTTTTATATTCAAGCTCTTGAAAATGGTTTATGAAGTAGAATAGGCTCTTCAGTAGTGGCAACGTTTTAGAGGATTTTATATATTTATTTTCGTGCATTTATCTCTGCAAAATGATAACATACATACATAGTAACCATTTTTGGCTCATTACTCGGGACTCATCATACATTATAATAAATGAGCTTGCAAAAGGAGGATCCTGTCATGAGAATAGAGCGATTAAGTCAAGATAAGATACGGATTTTCCTCACTTTTGACGACCTGAGCGAGCGGGGCATCCAGAAGGAAGACATGTGGCAGGAAGTTCCCAAGGTACATGACCTGTTTACGGAGATGATGGATCAAGCATATAGTGAACTAGGTTTTGATGCTACTGGTCCGCTTGCCGTAGAAGTTTTCGCATTGCCCGCGCAAGGCATGGTCGTTATAGTGACCCGAGGAAAATATGATCACCATCAGTACGGTGCGTCCGGGGAAGAAGAATTGCCAGAAGAGATTTACGAAATGGAAGTTACTCTTGAACAAAGCGACTCCATTGTATATGCATTCCGCGATTTCGAGGTTCTTGTTGAAGCGGCTCATGTGCTCATCGGTAATATTACTTCCCAGGGGAAACTGTATTCTTATAACAATAAATGGTATCTGTACTTCGATCCAAAGGAATTTGAAGAAACGGCGTTGTCAGGTCTTGTTGGCGTACTTGCCGAGTTTGGAGATTCCTCACCGGTTACAGAAGCTGTTCTCGACGAATACGGGAAGACAGTAATGTCGGAGAATGCAGTCCAGTTGTTGTGCACTCATTTTAAGCGTCAGGATTAATTAGCATGATAGGGCTGATGAGCATCATTTTGAAATATAAGAAAGTATAAGTTTCACACTATACTCTATCCTTATATTTCTCGCATAAACGCTTACCGTCCTTATAAGGACGCCAAAGGCGTTTATGCTTGGCTGATTAGCCCTAGTCTTGTTCTTGATGGTGTGGCGGTCATTCTTGAATTAAAGCTGTTATCTGCCTTGCTGTAATCAGCAGAATAAGGCGCTAGGGATATAGGGAGGTTATTCGGTGCTTGTGTTATCGGTTATTTCGTCGGCAGTAGCGCCGGGACTTGCTCTGCTGACCTTTTTTTATTTGAAAGATAAGTATGATCAAGAACCGCTTCATATCGTTATTAAGGTGTTCCTGCTAGGCCTTCTGATTGTATTCCCTGTTATGATCATTCAGAGAGGACTAATGCTGGGGCTGAATGGCGGTCCTTATGTGGAGTCGTTTCTCATATCCGCTGGCGTGGAAGAATGTCTAAAATGGTTTGTGCTTTACCATATGATTTACAATCACACCGAATTTGACGAGCCATATGATGGGATACTATACGCCGTAGCGATTTCGCTCGGCTTCGCAACAATAGAAAATATAATGTATGCTTGGTATAGCAATGCATCAATCGGTTCCATGTTCCTGAGAGCGCTGCTTCCGGTTTCTGGACACGCTATGTTTGGTGTAATCATGGGCTATCATTTAGGGAGAGCCAAGTTCTCAAAAGGAGCTAAAACAAAAGGGATTCTGTTGATCTCTATCTTGTTGCCATGGCTGTGGCATGGGATTTATGACTTTATTTTGAGTACGACAGCTAACTACTGGATATGGTTTATTGTTCCTCTGATGGCTATTCTATGGTACGGAGGAATGGGGAAAGTGGATAGGGCTAACAGCCGATCCCCTTTCCGCTTTCTGAAACGAGAAGAAGAGGTTAACCTATAATCGAGATGGACACACTTATATTCAAAGGATTGTTCCTTAGCGGGGAATTCCAGAGAGGAGAGAGGTGTCTTTTTTTGCGTATAAAAGTCCGTATACTTTGCAAACAATGCGGTGAGACCTACATATTAAGAGGGATAAAAGAGCAGGGTGTTATTCAGACCGGCTTTAAGCAATGCCTTTGCAGTAATAGCAGTGGCTTTGAGATTGAAGAGAGAGCTTAAGTGCTATGATATGAAATTTTGAAGGAATTAGCTTTGTTCATACACTTTAGTCACATTGTGTTACAGACGGGTGCATAAGACTCCTAGTTTATTGTCAAACTAACGCCAATAAGCTATCGAAAGGAGTCTTGTAGCCCTATGTACAAAAGATTAAGTGCTGTAATGTTCCCCCTGACTGCGCTGCTGTTAATTGGAGCGCTCGTGTGGGGTTATCAGGAGAATCAGGAGAAGAATGCGATTCTAATTAAGGCGGAGAACCAATATCAGCGTGCCTTTCATGATTTGTCTTACCATGTGGAACGTCTTCATGGAGAGCTCGGGAACACACTAGCTGTTAACTCCGCTTCTAACGGGATGCACCGCAAAGGACTTGTTAATGTGTGGCGAATGACCAGTGAAGCACAAAATGAAATTAATCAGTTGCCGCTCACATTACTGCCATTTAGTAAAACGGAGGAGTTTCTGTCCAAAATCTCTAACTTTTCTTATAAAGCCGGGATTCGTGATTTCGCTAAGAAGCCTTTGACAGATGGTGAATTGAGCAATTTAAAAGCATTGTATAAGAGTTCTGGAGAAATCTCTAAAGATTTGCAAGATGTTCAGAATAAAGTGATCGGTAGCCGCCTGCGCTGGATGGATGTCGAAACCGCACTGGCTACAGAGAAAAAGGCAGAGGATAATTCGATTATTGACGGCTTCAAGTCGGTGGACAAACGCGTCGAAGGTTACCCTGAACTGGATTGGGGTCCTTCAGTTGCAAGCATTTACGATAAACGTTCTGTAAAAATGCTGGGGGGCACCCCTGTTTCAGTTGAAGATATCAAACGTAAAGCCATTAAGTTTGCAAATGCAGGCTCCAATGCTAAGGTAGATGTGAAAGAAAACGGCAAAAATACGGATTGGCCTTCCTATACGGCTACTGTCAGCGGTTCGAATAATAAGCAGATTATCAGTATGGATTTCACCAAAAATGGTGGTTTGCTGATCTCTTATTATGATAACCGTGAGATTGGTCCAGCTAAGGTATCTTTAGAAGAGGCGGTTACCAAGGCAGAGCAGTTTCTTAAGAAAAAGGGATATCCTCATATGACTGCGGTGAACGCTGACCGTTATGATAATATTGGGAATTTAACCTTTGTAACCAGCCAGAACGATGTATTGATTTATCCTGAGAAAATGACGATTCGCATAGGACTTGATACTGGGACAACGGTTGGATTTGAGGCTAGCGAATATGTCAATGAACATAAGGACAATCGTAAGATTCCAAAGCCTAAGCTCTCCCTTGCGGAAGCAAAGAAATTCCTGAATTCGGATTTCAAGGAGAACTATCATCGCATGGCTTGGATTAAAAATGAGGACTCCGTAGAAGTCTTGACTTACGAATTTGGCGGAGAGGTAAATGGTACTCAGTATCGTATTTATCTTAATGCGGATGATGGCATTGAAGAGTCTGTGGAAGAAATCAGAGCTTCTTCGGGAGTTGAACAAAAGTGAAAGAACAGGGCTTATCCATAATATGGATGAGCCCTTTTTTATTTTTAAATTCAATTAATATTTATCTCATTGGGTGATATTCCCATGCTATAATCATTGTTAACTATACTGATTTGGCGGTGACATCTTTGTATCCTAAAATTAATGAATATCTATACATACAGGTTGCTTCCAGTGACGCTGCTGAAGCAGAAGTTGAATATAGATCGAGAATTGCAGAGACAGAAGACGACGCGTTTCTGATTGAAATTCCTATGCAGGAGAGTAACGGTCGTCTAAAACGACTTTTTATGGGGGACGAGCTTTCGGTTTACTTTATAACTGAGGGCGGCATTAAGAATTACTTTAATACTCATGTTCTCGGGTTTAAAGAAGATGTAATTCGTATGGTACGGATCCAAAAACCAGAGGCGGATTCAATTTTCAAAATTCAGAGACGGAGCTTTTTTCGAGTGAATGCAGATCTTGAATTAGCTGTGAAGGATAACCTTGGTAAAAGATTCCTTGTACGTACAGATGATATTGGTGGAGGAGGAACCTCTTTCTTGGTGGATAACCAGGTGAAGCTCGATGTGGGGGCGAAATTGTCCTGCTGGGTTCTAGTGCCGTATAGAAACGGTAGTATTGAGCATGTGGATTTTGAGGGTGAAGTGGTTCGAATTAAAAAGCTTGAAAATGGGCGTCAATTGGCCATGGTGAAATTTGTGGCTATTACAGATAATGAGCGTCAGAAAATAATACGTTATTGCTTTGAACGTCAGTTTGATTTCCGCAACCGATAGGCATTTTTCTAAGCTCTATTAAGCGTTCTGATTTTGCACTGACGTATAAACTGTGGTATAATTTTATAAGTCGCAGGCAATGCCTGCTTTTTTCTTGATAATATCATCAAGCATATCCAATTGTATTTGCTTCTTGATATTGCAGGAACGAACTTGACATCGCTAGATGCTTTTCTTATGAAAGAGTGTTTGAGGAGGAATGCCCCGTTGGATAGGCAGGGTACACATACTTACGACAGAATTAACGTCGCCATCGACGGACCTGCCGGGGCAGGCAAGAGTACTGTAGCCCGATTGGTAGCCCAGAAGCTGTCTTATATTTATGTCGACACAGGCGCAATGTACCGGGCAATCACCTGGTATATGATCCGTGAAGGCATAGAGCCGGAAGATCAGAATCAAGTGAACCAGAAGGTTCGCGACATGGTTATTGAGCTTATACCGGAAAAAGACATCCAAAAGGTGCTGATTAATGGGGAAGACGTAACGCCGCATATTCGGAGTCTTCAGGTTAGCGGCCTTGTGTCGCAGTATTCGAAGATCGAAGGTGTAAGGTCCAGACTCAGTCATTTGCAGCGTCAGATGGCGCTTCGCAAAGGCGTTGTAATGGATGGCCGCGATATCGGTACAACCGTGCTGCCCGATGCCGAAGTAAAGATTTTTATGACGGCAAGTGTGGAAGAAAGAGCTCTCCGTCGTTATAAGGAATTGAGAGACGCGGAATCGGTGACACTTCAGCAGCTTGAACATGATATTGCACAGCGAGATCGTCTGGATGAAGGACGGGAGATTTCACCGCTGCGCCGTGCGGAAGATGCAATTCTTCTGGACACGACCTATATGGATATCAATCAAGTCGTTGAGGCCATTGTATCCCATTGCAGATCTCATGTTGACGGGGAGAGAAATCATTTATGATTTATGTATTTTGCCGAGGATTGCTTCGCTTGATTTACGCAATTGTTTTCCCGCTTAAGATTGTGGGGGAAGAGAATGTGCCAAAGGAGGGCGGGGTGCTGCTCTGTGCCAACCATATTAGTTTGCTAGATCCGATGACTATTGGGATTAAGCTAGACCGTCAGGTAAAGTATATGGCTAAGGCAGAACTGTTTGAGGTTCCTGTGCTTGGCTGGCTCATTAACAAATTGGGTGCTTTTCCGGTCAAACGTGGTGGCGTAAGCAAAGAATCCATTAAAACGGCCCTTAACACACTTCGTAGTGGTAATGTCATGGGTATCTTCCCGGAGGGTACGCGTAACTCTGACGCCGGAGTTGCCAAGAAAGGGGCTGCAAGCTTCGCACTTCGAAGCGGTGCTGCAGTTGTTCCAGCTGCTATTGTCGGTGAGTACAAACCCTTTCGACGGATGGTTGTTGTCTATGGGGCTCCTATAGATCTCAGTCAATTTGCCGGTGCAGGAAGTGAATCTCTCGAGGCTGTTACCGATGTCATTATGGAACGCATCAACGAGATGAAGAAGTCGGGTATACCAACTGTTAGTTAAGGGATAAACGAAATAATAAATTTCGTCCAGTACTACGATTAAATAACGGCATAGTCGCTATTTTTTGGAACATACTATCTTCAAGTGTAATTTGTAATGCCAAGCAGTGCTTGTTTTGAACTCTGCTATACGCAGGTTTAAATAAATGGGGTTTTGAATCGAGGAGGCTAATCACATGTCTGAAGAAATTAAAAATCAGGAAACTACGGAGAGTAATGAAACCGTAGAAGCGGTGGAATCCGCTGTGACAGAAAATAACGGAGCTGTAGAAGAAGTTGCTGCCGTTAACGAAGAAGAAGTGACTAACCAAGCTGACTTGGAAATCATTTCTTTGAAAAAAGGCGATACCGTGAAAGGAACAATCGTCAAAATCGAAGATAACCAAGCTTATGTAAGCATTGGATATAAATACGACGGCGTGATTCCGATTCGCGAATTGTCCGCAGTACAACTGGACAACGCTGCAGCAGCAGTAGAAGTTGGACAGGAAGTAGAATGTAAAGTTGTTAGCATCAACGACAACAAAGAAAGCCTTGTTCTTTCCAAACGTGCTGTTGATAGCGAAAAATCATGGGAAGATCTTGAGAAATACTTTGCTTCCCAAGAAGCTTTCGAAGTTACTGTAGCTGACGTTGTTAAAGGCGGTCTAGTTGCTGATGTTGGAGCACGTGGATTTATCCCTGCTTCTATGGTTGAGCGTCACTTCGTTGAAGATTTCAGTGATTACAAAGGCCGTACCCTGCGCGTTAAAGTGAAAGAACTTGACCGTGAGAACAGCAAAGTAATCCTGTCCGCTAAAGAAGTCCTTGAAGAAGAGTTCGAAGCCAACAAGCTCAAAATTATGGCTGAACTGTCTGAAGGTCAAATCATTGAAGGTACTGTACAACGTCTAACCCAATTCGGCGCATTTGTTGATGTTGGTGGAGTTGATGGTCTTGTACACGTATCCGAAATCGCTTGGAATCACGTAGAGAAACCTTCTGATGTAGTTTCCGAAGGTGATAAAGTACGTGTTAAAGTACTTAAGGTTGATCCTGAAAAAGGAAAAATCAGCTTGAGTATCAAAGCTGCTGCTCCAGGTCCTTGGGACTCTGCTGCTGGCGAAATTAACATCGGTGATGTTGTAACAGGCGTTGTAAAACGTCTTGTGAACTTCGGAGCATTCGTTGAATTGCTTCCAGGGGTGGAAGGTCTTGTGCACATTTCACAAATCTCCCACAAACACATTGCTACTCCACACGAAGTATTGAAAGAAGGACAAGAAGTTCAAGTGAAAGTACTTGACTTCAACCCATCCGAGAAACGTGTTAGCCTAAGCATCAAAGAAACAGAAGAAGCTCCAGCACCTACTGCTAGACCTGAACGCAGCAACAGCAGAGACAGAGCTCCTAAAGAAGTATTGAACAACCCTAACGTTTCTTTAAGCAACGAAGGCCTTAGCTTTACTCTTGCTGAACGTTTTGGTGACAAGTTGGACAAATTCAAAGGTAATAACTAATCCTGCTTTTTGAATATACGGGTAAAGTAATCGGCGAGCCCTCGATACGGGGGTTCGCCGATTCTCTTTTTCTGGTAACAGAAAGATTTATTAAAGCTAACATGAGTGTTAGCCAATTTTAATGTTTTTTGCTATGATGAGTATCGTAAGGATGACAGGAGGAATGAATATGGCAAGACCCGTTGTGGCAATCGTTGGGAGGCCTAACGTCGGGAAATCGACGATTTTTAATCGGCTGATTGGCGATAGAATGGCCATTGTAGAAGATAAACCGGGGATTACACGTGACCGGATTTATGGTATTTCAGATTGGAACGGTAAGTCGTTCAGTGTGATTGATACCGGTGGTATTGAAATTGATGGAGATGACACGATTCTAAAATCAATCCGCGTTCAAGCGGAGCTGGCGATTGAAGAAGCGGATGTTATTGTATTTATGTGTGAGGCGAAGAGCGGTGTGACGAATTCAGATGAAGAGGTAGCTCAGATTCTGTTCCGTTCAGGTAAACCAATCGTTCTTGCCATCAATAAAGTGGATAATATGAAGCGTGCAGATGATATTTATGAGTTCTATAGCCTAGGCTTTGGAGATCCGATCGGGATTTCCGGTAGTCATGGTACAGGACTCGGTGATTTGTTGGACGCTGTAGTAGAACGTCTGCCAGAGAAAATAGATGATGAATACGATGATGATGTCATTCGTGTTGCATTGATTGGCCGTCCGAATGTAGGTAAATCATCTCTGGTTAATGCGATTCTGGGTGAAGAACGCGTTATCGTTAGTGATATTGCAGGCACTACTCGAGATGCTATTGATACACCATTTGAACGTGATGGACAACGTTATGTACTTATCGATACTGCGGGTATGCGCAAAAAAGGTAAAGTATATGAGAACATTGAGAAATACAGTGTTATGCGTGCTATGCGTGCGATTGAACGGGCTGATGTGGTCCTCGTTGTAATTAACGGTGAAGAGGGTATCATCGATCAGGACAAGCATATTGCTGGTTATGCACATGAAGCAGGTAAGGCATCAATTTTTGTTGTGAACAAATGGGATGCTATTGAGAAAGACGACAAGACTATGCAAAACTTCGAGACTAAGATTCGTGACCATTTCTTGTTTATGAGTTACGCACCGGTTGTCTTCTTGTCGGCTTTGACTAAACAACGCCTGCAGAAACTGCTACCTGTGGTGCAGCATGTATCACAACAGCATGCACTACGTATTACTACGCATCTGGTGAACGATGTTGTATCGGATGCTATTGCGATTAATCCTCCTCCAACTGACAAAGGCCGTCGCTTGCGTATTAACTACGTAACGCAGGTTGCGGTGAAGCCACCGACGATCGTGGTGTTCGTGAATGACCCGTCGCTGATGCACTTCTCCTATGAACGTTACTTGGAGAATAAAATCCGTGCGGCGTTTAATTTCGAGGGAACGCCAATCCGTCTCTTTACACGGCGCAAATCCGAAAACGAAGGTTAGGGGAGAAGAAGTGTGGCGCTTGAACTTCTGGTTATCGTTTTAAGCTATTTGCTTGGTTCTGTCAGCTTTAGTGTGCTGTTTGCCAAGCTGCTAAAGGGAATTGATATCCGTCAATATGGAAGCGGCAATGCGGGGGCTACCAATACACTACGTGTATTGGGGAAAGGTCCTGCGATATCTGTGCTAGTGCTGGATGTGCTAAAGGGTGTTGCCGCTGTTTGGTTAGGAACTTGGGTAGGTGGCTGGGGAACCTGGGTTGCTGCTCTTTGCGGAATCGCTGCCATTGTTGGACATAACTGGCCGCTTTACTTTCGTTTCCGTGGGGGGAAGGGCATCGCTACTACGATTGGCGTTATGGCTACATTGTGTTTGTGGCCAGCGCTGCTCGCCGGTGTCATCGCCATAGGATCTATCTTTATCACTCGTTACGTATCACTTGGCTCGTTAATTTTTGTCGCGCTGACACCGGTCTTTCTATTGCTGACAGGATTTACCCAGCCAGTGCTCTGGACCAGTATTATTATCGCGGTTTTTGCCTTCTGGCGGCACCGGACGAATATTGTTAAGATTGTGGAGGGCCGTGAGAATAAGATAGGCTCAAAAGTAAAAGGAGGGAATCGTGTTGTCTGATAAAGTAACCGTACTAGTAGCGGGGAGCTGGGGAACTGCGCTGGCAAGTGTGCTGGCTGCTAATCACTCGGAAGTTTATCTGTGGACACGTAACTCTGATCAAGCTGCCGAGATCAATGGCTCTCATATGAATAATAAGTATTTACCGGGGATTTCCCTGCCCGCAAACATCATTGCAACCACTGATATGGAGACCGCAGTTTCCGGTTCTAAAGCAGTTGTTATTGTGGCCCCATCTTCAGGTATGCGGCAGGTTGCTCGCAGTCTGAAGCCGTTCTGGAAGGATGATATGCTATGCGTTCATGCTACGAAGGGCTTTGAGACTGAAAGTAAGAAACGGATGTCCATCGTTATTGCTGAGGAGCTCGGCTGTAACGAAGGGCAGATTGTCGTTCTCTCCGGACCGAGTCATGCAGAGGAAGTAGTGCGCCTATGTCCTACTACGGTTGTTGTGGCTTCACCTGATGATAAGCGTACCGCAGAAGCACAGGAATTGTTCATTAACAATGATTTTCGTGTATATACGAACCGCGATCAGGTAGGGGTAGAGCTTGCTGGTGCACTAAAGAATATTATTGCACTCGGTGCAGGTCTATCCGATGGTCTTGGATTTGGGGATAACGCTAAGGCGGCGCTTCTGACACGTGGACTGGCCGAGATTTCTCGGGTGGGCGTTGAGCTTGGAGCGAATCCTTTGACCTTTGCAGGGCTTGCAGGTATCGGGGATCTTGTAGTGACTGCTACCAGCCAGCACAGCCGTAACTGGCGTGCAGGCTTTATGCTCGGGCAAGGGAAACCATTGGATGAGGTGCTGGAGTCAATGGGGATGGTTGTCGAAGGTATTCGTACCACAGAGGCAGCTTATGCCATTTCCATCAAACTAGGTGTCCAAATGCCCATTACAGATCAAATTTATCATGTGCTTTTTAAAGGCAGAAGTCCACGTAGTGCTGTCGAAGCTCTGATGGGCCGTGATCGTAAACCTGAGCTTGAGGCGATATCTCAGGAAACTTGGGAGCAGTGGCATTCCTGATCCTGTTCACCTTTTTCCGCGAATTCTCATATGTTGTATTGGGGATTGACGGAGGAGGGATGAAAAGTGAGCAGAGATTTTTCCAAGGATGCATTGAACGCCATTAATAAAAAGGCGGGCAAGAACATTACGGAAAGTGCCGTCAAAAAGCTAGCCAGTACGGTCAAACCAGGAACTACGCAGAATGAAGCCCAGCTCCGCCAGTTAATTAAGCAGGTGTCATCGATGGCTAAAGTGCCGGTCAGTGAAGCTACTGTGCAGGAAATTATCAATGCCGTCAAAAAAGGCGGCGCAGGTACCGGCACAATGGAGTCTTTAATGAAAATGATGCTTAAAAAATAGCTTTAGGTTGGGTGAGCAAAAGATTCGGAATCCATACAGATTCTGTTATCTTTTGCTCTTTTTTTGTATTGATTGGAAAACTATCACAAACAAAATTATCTAAATAATAATATATAAAAAATGATGTTTTTTTACAGAATAGGATAAGGTCATGATATAATAGTCCCTAATATATTACAGGCGAATGGGGGCTTTGACCTTGGATCCGATGACAAAAATGTGGTTGTCCCTGATTGCAATGCTGATTATGGGACTGTCTGTGTTTCTAATAACGTTTGCTCGGAGCAAAACAAAGGGGCTGCTTAAAGCACTGCTATCTATCCTAGCGTTTGTCATCATGTTAGTTGGCCTCTTGGGCGGAGTTGTTTCGATTATGTAAGCAGTTACATAGCGATAAGGAAGGAAGTAACATCATGAAACCGCAAAATGGCGTCACCGTCGTATTTCAACCTGAAGGTCGTAAAGCTGTCGTGAATCGCGGTATCTCCGTACTGGAGGCAGCTCGTAAAGCCGGAGTAACGATAACCACTCGCTGTGGAGGCAAAGCAGGCTGCCTGATGTGCAAAGTTAATATTGCAGATGAAGAGGCCTCAGCGGTTAGACCACCTGGAGATGTTGAACGGCGTAAGCTTGGAACTGCGTTAGAAGAAGGAATGCGTCTGGCCTGTCAGGCTGCCGTATGGGGCGATGTGACCGTTCAGGTACCAGAAGATCCACTTAAGGCTGCTGTGCGCCGTAAGCTTGAAGCAGCGCGGCGTGGGGAAGAAGATGAACTGTGGTAGTGTCAGATTTTCACCGTGGGAGGGACTCGGTTGGAGTTTATACGAAGGAAGAAGAAACTAAAGGCAGGAGCAAGACTTTGTCTAGTAGTAATGTCGATTACTCTTACACTTTCGGGTTGTCTGTATCCTGGAGAAGAGAAACGAGCTAGTGTTAATTATCGAGAAAGTGTTAAACGGATACAAGCAGCCGTGGATGATTATCAGCAGGAGGAAGGTGTGCTTCCGATTCTTAATGCGGATGAAACTACTCCAAGATATGAGAAGTTCCGTATAGACCTGGGCAAGCTTAACAATAAGGGATATTTGGATGATATTCCTGCAACGGCTTTTGAACAGGGAGGAAGTGCTTATTTTCTAATTTTGAATGAGGAAATTGATCCAGTAGTTAAGGTAATGGACCTTGTTACCGTTCAAAAGGTTAATGATGTGCAGCGACAGATTAATCGTTATAAATCAGCTCATGACGGCTCTCTACCTATGCTTGATGAGCTTTATCCTGGACTGTACACCATTGATCATAAGAAGGCAGGAACGAGCTCCATATCATTAACTAGTGTCTATTCCGGCCAGGTTCTTGATTTCATCATGGATAAGACTGGTACGGTCTACGTAGATTATGTTTTTGATATAATGGCTGCCATCGATAAGAATGGTGGAGAACATGACGAGAAAAAAGATTTGCGACTAGATCTGGAGGAGGCATCCTATTACGTGCCCGTGAAGTCTTTGCCGTATTTATGGATTAACAATCAGCCGATTCCGCAAGCCTCCTAGTTAAGTGTACATAAAATACTGCCATTTAGAAGAAGAGCTTCCCCAAACATCGGTTTCAGGCCGAGGGGGAAGTTCTTTTTTTTATATAAAAAGTATAAGTTTCACGTATACATTATCCTTATAATTCTCCCATAAACGCTTAGCGTCCTTTAGGGACATCGAAGGCGTTTTCGCTTGCTTAAAATAGCTGTTCTATCAATGAATCCTATCTCATATGATGGATGAGAAAGCTTCCGGGCGTCAGACGCCTTGCGGCGCGCACAACTAATTTTTTTAGAAATTACATTGCAAAATGCGCGATTATGGGTCATAAATTCGTTCCGGATACATATGATGATACTAGTCCAAATGCATGTCCGAGCATTCGGAGTTTAGCGCGGGGCAAGTACGTCCCGGTCGAAAGCAGCTAGGCTTCGGGCGGGCATACGATAAGTCCGGTTGATGTCCTGCAAGGGTCAGATTACCGGCGGAACGCGAAGTCGATGCTCTTCAGGCATTTTTTCTTCGGAGTAATATGAGGAGGGGATCTCTTTTGGAAAAAGTGGATATTTTCAAGGACATTGCCGAGCGTACCGGCGGAGACATTTATCTTGGCGTCGTCGGCGCGGTTCGCACGGGGAAATCGACATTTATCAAGCGCTTCATGGAAACAATCGTCCTGCCGAACATCACGAATGAGGCAGATCGGGTAAGAGCTGTGGATGAGCTTCCGCAAAGCGCAGCAGGCAAAACAATTATGACCACTGAACCTAAGTTCGTGCCTAACAACGCAGTCCAAATCAAGGTTGCGGAAGGGCTTGAGGTTAACGTTCGACTGGTAGACTGTGTGGGCTACGCTGTAGAAGGCGCTAAGGGCTATGAGGATGAGAATGGACCACGAATGATCTCTACTCCTTGGTTTGAGGAGCCAATTCCTTTTCAGGAAGCGGCAGAGATCGGAACACGTAAGGTCATCCAGGAGCATTCAACGCTTGGTGTTGTAGTAACAACAGATGGTACGATTGCAGAAATTCCGCGGAACTCGTACGTGGACTCTGAAGAGCGTGTCATTGCAGAGCTGAAGGAAGTGGGTAAGCCATTTGTACTGGTCATAAACTCCACTCGGCCACGCAGTGAGGAAGCGCAGCAGCTCCGCAGCGAGCTAGCCATCAAATACGATATCCCTGTTATGACGCTTAGCGCGGCAAACATGACTGAAGAGGATGTAACCGGTGTACTTCGTGAGGTGTTGTACGAATTCCCAGTACATGAAGTGAACGTAAACTTGCCAAGCTGGGTTATGGTGCTTGGAGAGAATCACTGGCTGCGTAGTAGCTATGAGAACTCCGTTCGCGATACGGTAAAAGATATTCGCCGTTTGCGGGATGTTGACCGCCTAGTATCTCAGTTCACTGAGTATGATTTTATCGATAAAGCTGGCCTAAGTGGTATGAACATGGGTCAGGGTGTAGCAGAGATCGACCTGTATGCCCCAGAAGAGCTGTACGACCAAGTTCTGATGGAGGTAGTGGGGGTTGAAATCCGCGGCAAGGATCACTTACTCCAGCTGATGCAGGAATTCTCTCATGCAAAAAGGGAGTACGACCGCTTCTCGGAAGCTTTAGAAATGGTCAAAACTACCGGATATGGTATCGCTGCTCCTTCGTTAGCTGAAATGGCTCTTGATGAACCTGAGCTGATTCGTCAAGGCTCTCGCTTTGGGGTTCGTTTAAAGGCTACTGCACCATCTATTCATATGATTCGTGTTGATGTTGAATCTGAGTTCTCACCAATCATTGGAACAGAGAAGCAGAGCGAAGAGTTGGTTCGTTATCTGATGCAGGATTTCGAGAACGACCCGATCAAGATTTGGGAATCCGATATTTTTGGGCGCTCCTTGCATTCCATTGTAAGGGAAGGTATTCAAGGCAAAATTGCAATGATGCCGGATAATGCGCGCTACAAATTGCAAGAAACGCTTGGTCGGATCATCAATGAGGGCTCAGGCGGACTTATTGCAATTATTCTCTAACCTGAATTTAAGCGGATTGGAAGAGTGGGAGAGATCCCACTCTTTTTATGTGTAAAAATAACGAAACTTGATTCCTAGTTCCTATAATAACGGTGAATCTGACTCAATTTTTATGCGGAAAAGCAGAATTATCCTGGTCTTATAGGTCTATAAAATTAGATAGAAATTAGATAATTACGCAAGCATAGATGATAATTTCTACTCCTTTTTTGTCTTACTGCTTGAATTTATGGATGGGCTGTATTACTATAAGTTTGTTGCGCTTCAAGGTCTATGGGCGCCAGTGATCAGTAATAAACGGGATTATCACGTATATTTTACGTTGAAACGGAAACAGTGTATGATACCGGAAATTTACTCAGGGAGGTGAGAAAACATGAATAAATCTGATTTGATCAATGTAGTTACAGAAGCAACTGAACTTCCCAAGAAGGATGCTACTAAAGCTGTAGATGCGGTTTTCGAAGCAATTACAGAAGCACTGCAAAGCGGTGACAAAGTACAACTGGTTGGATTCGGAAACTTTGAAGTGCGCGAACGTTCCGCACGTAAAGGCCGTAACCCACAAACTGGTGAAGAAATCGAAATTCCTGCAAGCAAGGTGCCAGCTTTCAAACCTGGTAAGGCGCTGAAAGACGGAATCAAATAAAGATTTCTACATATCAATCCCATAGTCTTTTTAAGTAACAACTATGCCGCCCTCCAAGGCGGCATTTGTTTTTTCGGATATCATGGGCTGTACATTAGGGTTAGAGGAGGATCAGCAATGACGGATAAAAAGACGAATGAAAATCCGCTTCCGACAGGCAGCGACTATATTGTGGTTAAGGCTAAAGAGAACGGCGTTCAAGTGATTGGTCTAACTAGAGGTACGGATACACGCTTTCATCATACAGAGAAGCTAGACAAGGGTGAGGTGTTGATTGCCCAATTTACCGATCATACCTCAGCTATGAAAATCCGCGGTAAAGCTGAAATTTTAACGAAACATGGACAATTGGAAAGTGAAAGCTGAAAAGCAGGCATAGCCTGCTTTTTTTCAAAATATAGTAAGGGTGAATGATCATATCCGCATAAAAGTGGGTACTATGGATAAGGGGGCGTGTCCATGAACAAAGCCTGGTTGGTCGGTGCTGTATTACTCTTGACTGCGACCTCTGCTATTATTTTGCCGAAACTGGCAGACTTAGACTCATCCGTACAGCAGAGAAATGGAACAGTGGAGACTTTTACTGGCAGCCATAACACAGTGCTGGGCAATGACAATCTTGTTGATATTATGGGCGCTCTTCCGTTGACCTTATCCATAGATAGCGTAGGCTGGGAAGATCATGTTCTGTCACTGGATCTAAAAGTGAGCGGGAACGATCATGAACCTGAGGAACTCTATCAAAATATGGCTCAGGCCATTTCCTTTGCTATTCAAGAAACTTCGAATGTGAATCAGCTTTTACTTCGCATTGTCGTAGAGGATAAATGGCTTGGTAGCCGACGACTGTTGTTAGCTGGAGATATCAGACGTTCGGAGTGGTCTTATGCGCTGCAAGATGAACTCCAGTCTAGGGGGAATCTTCCTATATCGGATCGTCTCAAAACGGGCTTCCGCATTAGTGAAACCGAGCTCTGGAAGAAACAGTTCATTTATCCATGAATGGATTAAAAGAAACTCAGACGTATCACAGTGCGTGACAAAAAAACATGTGATATAATAGACAAGATTGTGAACAAACGAATTATTATTATGTCAATGGCTTCGGAGGCTGAAATGAAACCGTACTGCATACCGCAACTGGCTAAACCCTACACAGACTACGACATGATTCAGAAGCATACGGAATTGCCGCCGTTTTCTGATGGCCGGGGTCATTTGTTATATATTTTTCTGAATCACGCTTCTTCTGCAAAAGGTAGTGCCGGAGAGTTGTACACGCTTGTGACAGCGCTTGTTCAACTGGGACTGGACACTCATGAGGTAATTGACCGTTCAAACGATAGACGGGGGGGAGATCCTATGCGTTCCCGTCAATTGAAGGTGCTAGCTGGTGATTACTTCAGTAGCTGGTTTTACCATTTGCTTGCAAAGAGTGATCAGATCGAGATGATTGGAATCTTGAGCAAGGCAATTGCAGATTTCAATGTCTTGAAAGCGAATCTCTATGTGAAAATGAGAGGCATACGCCTTTCGGCTGAACAATACTTGCGGCATATGGTACAGCTGAATATGCGGCTGTTCCTTTCTTTTACGCCTTTGATTGAGAACTCTGTAGTGGAGCTGTGGGAGAAACTGCTGGCAGAATTCAGTCAATGCGAGACCGTTGCTCTCGAGCTTTCCCGTAGTGATGATCCTGCAAATGCAGGGAATGGCTATTGCTATTGGAAGATGATGGAGACTGCAACGGAGGAAGAATGCAAGCAGCTTCAAGACCGGAACCTTGATCAGAAGGAATGGAAGAAGCTGAAAATGAAATATAAATGTGATTCTCAACTGACAGACAAGCTGCATCAATCGCTTCAGTCTATTCAGGGACTATTGCAAAGTGTTAAAGACGAGAGTTTGCTTAGAGAGCTAGAGATCGCGCTGGATCGTTTTCTTCTGCAGATGAAGGTCACAGGACAAGCAGCCGTGGAGGGTTAATGGATGACTATGGAAAAGACGACAACTGCTGTGGGTGACAACAGCAAACCAAAAGAGCAGTTTGTGCATTCCGTGTTTGAGAGTATTGCTGGAAAATACGATTTAATGAATGACATCCTAAGCTTTCGCCGCCACAAGGCTTGGCGTAAATTCACGATGAAGAAGATGGGGATGAAGCGTGGGGATTCCGCCGTTGACCTATGTTGCGGAACCTGTGATTGGAGCATCGCTTTGGCGGAAGCCTCGCAGACTGGCAATGTAATCGGACTGGATTTTAGTGCCGGCATGCTTGAAGTCGGACGCCGTAAGGTTGAAGAGCGCAAGCTTCAGAACCGTATTTCGCTGGTGCAAGGCAATGCTATGGAGTTACCTTTTGAAGATAATGCATTTGATTATGCAACGATTGGATTCGGTCTACGCAATGTGCCAGATCCTGTTCAAGTGCTTAACGAAATGAAGCGGGTAGTAAAACCTGGTGGAATGGTTGTGTGTTTGGAGCTATCGAAGCCGATGAAACAGCCGTTTAAAGGCGTATATTTCTTCTATTTCCAGCGTGTACTCCCACTGCTTGGTAAGCTATTCGCGAAAAGGTACGAGCAATACAAATGGCTGCCAGAGTCACTGGCATTGTTCCCTGACCGGGAGCAGCTAGCCACTATTTTCCGTGAAACCGGACTTCAAAAAGTGGAATCCTTCCCCTTGACCGGAGGCATCGCGGCATTACATATTGGGCTCAAGGAGAACGGAAATGTTTAAGAAAATCGGTATCTTTTTGCAAATGATTAAGTTTGAACATACGGTATTTGCTTTACCATTTGCCTTTATGGGGGCTTTACTGGGATCTGTTGTCATGAATGATAGTCTCCCGTCCTGGAGCCAAATAGGCTGGATTATAATCGCCATGTTTGGAGCACGTAGTGCAGCTATGGGGTTGAATCGATTGATTGACCGAATTAGTGATGCCAAGAATCCGCGGACAGCCGGAAGAGCGATTCCTGCAGGGCTACTCAAGATCGGTGAAGTTGTCATTTTTATCGGCATTTCGTTTTTCTTACTCTTTTGGGCAGCCTTTAAGTTGAACCCTTTGTCAGCTAAGCTTTTACCTATCGCTGTATTCTTTCTTGTCATTTATTCATTCACTAAGCGCTTTACATGGGCATGCCATCTTATCCTCGGCCTCACCATTGCGCTTGCACCTCTGGGCGGATGGGTAGCAGTGACCGGAAGTGTGAATTGGACTTCAATGGTATTTTACTTCACAATTGTGTTTTGGACTGCTGGTTTTGATGTTATATACTCTTGTCAGGATGTTGAGTTTGATATTAAAGAGGGCTTAAACTCCATTCCAGTGCGGTTTGGGGTTCAAGGTGCGCTCGTTATTGCTCGCGTATTTCACATTCTCACGGCGATTGGATTCGTATCGCTGTTGTTTTTGACGGATTTAAGCTGGTGGTATGTGGCAGGTATGATCCTTGCTTATATTATTCTTTTTTATGAGCATTATATTGTATCCCCTAGTGATCTTAGTCGTTTGCAAACCGCTTTTTTCACTATGAACGGCGTACTGAGCATCGTGGTGTTCTCTTTCACTTTGATTGACTTGGTGGTGCATTTCAAAAAATGACGCTTACTAAACCGAAAAACTTCGTGGTAGGAATTACAGGGGCAAGCGGTGCTATTTATGGTATTCGTCTGATCGAAACGTTGTTATCGCTAGGCTACTCCGTGCATTTGGTAGTAAGCAATGCGGGCTGGCGCGTATTTAAAGAAGAACTAGGTTATATCGCATCAGACCGGGAAGGCTTTTTGAACGAAAAGTTCAAGGGCTATCCCGGTTCTCTACTTTATCATCCTGTCGCTGATATCGGCGCAACGATCGCAAGTGGTTCCTTTCGTGTAGAAGGGATGATTATAATGCCTTGTTCCATGGGAACATTGTCAGCAGTTGCTAATGGGACTTCAGATAATCTGATGACTCGTGCTGCTGATGTTATGCTTAAGGAAGGACGTCCGCTGGTCCTTGTACCTCGTGAGACACCTCTGCATGCTATTCATCTAGAGAATATGTTGAAGCTGTCCCGTCTGGGGGTTCGGATCATTCCGGCAATGCCGGCTTTTTACTTTGGGCCGCAAAGTATGGATGATCTGATTAATTTCATGGTGGGTAAAGTGCTTGACAGCTTTAATATTGAACATCAATTATTTCGCAGATGGGGGGATTGAAGAATGGAGAATAACAGCCACACCATCATCGGCAAAATCAGCTATACCAACTCATGGCCGGTATTTCACAATTTTCATCCCTCTGCATTGAAATATCCTGCAGAGATGGTGAGTGAAGTACCTGCCATTCTTAATCAGGGGATGAGTCGCGGGACGATTCATGTAGGTGCGTTATCCTCTTTTGCTTATGCTGAAGCCAGTGAGAAGTTATTGCTGCTACCTGATTTATCGGTAAGTGCGGACGGTCCGGTGAGGTCAATATTTCTTTTTTCTCGGGTGCCTCTTGCACAGATAGGTTCAGGTACGATTGCTGTTACGAACACTTCTGCAACATCGGTTAACTTGCTGAAAATTTTAATGGAAAAAGCTTTTGGCAATAAACCAGAATATATTAGTGCTAATCCTGATTTGGATGCCATGATGCATCAAGCAGATGCCTGTTTACTCATTGGTGATCATGCGATTAAAGCCTCTTGGCAGGATCAAGGTTATATCGTAACGGATTTAGCAGAGCTTTGGAAAGAATGGACGGGCTTAGGGATGACCTTTGCGGTCTGGGCAGTGAATCGAAAGGCAGCGAAGGACAAACCGGAAGCCATAGCTGAGATTGCAGAAGCTTTTGCTGAGAGTAAGCTCCGGGGGTTAAGTGATTTAGATCCTATTGTACTTGCAGCCTGTACGACAATTGGAGGTACTAAGTCTTATTGGGAAGGGTACTTTCGCAATTTATGCTATGATTTTGGAGAAAGGCAGCAGAAAGGTCTGAACCTCTATTTCCGCTATGCCTATGAGATGGGTCTGCTGCCGCAGGCAGTGAAGATGGAGATTTGGAGTCATAAACTGTTGACACGGGTGAAGGAATGAAACGACTGCAAATATTCGGATTACTGAACAGAGACATGGATCAGATTGAAAAAGAGTTGTATCGTAGCGTACAGGGTGATGACGACCTGCTAACCGAGACTTCCCTGCATTTATTAAAAGCTGGCGGTAAAAGATTGCGCCCTGTATTTGTCTTAATGGGAGGAAAGTTTGGCAAGTATGATCTAGAGAAGCTGAAGCGTGTGGCGATTCCGCTGGAACTAATTCATAGCGCATCACTTGTTCACGATGATGTCATCGACGATGCAGAGCTCCGCCGAGGTGAACTTACTGTAAAGGCCAAATGGGGCGATAAAATTGCCATGTACACTGGTGACTACATATATGCGAAAGCGCTGGTGATGACGACGGAACTAAAGAATCCGCGAATTCATCAGATTTTGTCTAAAGCCATGATTGAAATGTCGATCGGTGAGATGGAGCAGATTCGTGACTTCTTCAACAGTGAGCAAAGTGTGCGTCATTACCTGCGGCGGATTCGCCGTAAAACAGCGCTGTTGATTGCAGTCAGTTGCCAATTAGGTGCACTTGCTGCTGATGCTGAACCAGAGGTGGCTCGTCTACTTTATAATTATGGATACAATGTAGGGATGGCTTTCCAGATTCGTGATGATTTACTTGACCTCTCAGGCACCGAAAAGCAAATCGGTAAACCTCCAGGAAGTGATATGCGGCAAGGGAACATCACCCTTCCTGTCATTTATAGCCTGGAGGATGAAAGATTGCGAGCTCCGCTTCTTGAGGAGTTGAAGTCTATTCGTGAAGGGCACAGCACAGTAGGGCGTGCTATTGATCTTATTCTTTCTGGAGACGGAATTGTCCGTTCCGAGGAGCTGGCTTCGCGATATATCGCGAAGGCACTTGCTGCACTAGATCAGTTGCCTAACAACAAGACTAAGCGTAATCTGCGCGATATTGCCTTTTTTGTAACAGGTAGAGCTTATTAGTATTTTGGTGATCATGAAATTAAACGTTTCCAGAAAGCTCGGTTTCTGTTAAGATAGCGTCAAAACAACCCAACTAATGGGAAATTGGAGAGTGCCTCTATGGAAAAGACGTATCTGATGGTCAAACCGGATGGAGTACAACGTGGATTAATTGGGCGTATTGTCTCACGCTTTGAAGATAAGGGCTTTAAGCTGGTCGCTGCAAAGCTGATTACAGTTAGTGAAGACCAAGCAAAAAGACATTATGCGGAGCATGCTGGCAAAGACTTTTTTTCAGAGTTGGTTTCTTTTATAACTTCAGGTCCAGTGTTTGCAATGGTATGGGAAGGTGATGATGTTGTAGCATTATCCCGTACGCTCATTGGTAAGACTAAGGTTGGAGAAGCATTGCCGGGTACGATTCGAGGCGATTTTGCCAGCCATACACCTCTTAATTTAATTCATGGATCAGACTCGCCTGAAAGTGCAGAAAGAGAAATTGCTAATTTCTTTACTCCAGATGAATTGAATCTTTATACCAAAGAGATCGCAGTCTGGATGTAGGAGCCAAGCGGGAGGCGGGGGATTAACATGTCTGATCGTAATGTTGCAGCATTAACAGCAGATTCAGATTACATCGGGTTTATTCATCATGTTAAGCAAAGCACCGGAATTGATCTGGCTCAGTATAAAGAAGCGCAGATGAAGCGGCGTTTAACGACTCTTCGTGTGAAGAATGGATATCAAACCTTTAGTGATTTTTTTGCCGCAATGATGAAGGACAAGGAATTATTTTATGAATTTTTGGACCGAATGACGATTAATGTCTCCGAGTTTTGGCGGAATCCGAATCGGTGGGAAGTACTGCGAGATATCATTCTTCCTGACATACAACAATCTGGTCGCAGATTGAAACTGTGGAGCGCTGCATGTTCCACTGGAGAAGAACCCTATACGCTGGCTATGATTTTATCGGATAAGAATTTATTGGGACAGACTGGCATTCTGGCTACGGATATTGACGACGGTGCGCTTTCCAAAGCAAAGCAAGGTTTGTATCTGGAACGTTCTTTAAAGGATGTGCCTAAGGATGTTGCTGCTCGTTATTTTAAACCCGAGGGTCATTTATTCAAAGTTAGCGACACGCTTAAGAAAAACATAGATTTCCGTAAACAGAACCTACTGCTGGACAAGTTCGATGAGGGTTTTGATCTTATCATTTGTCGCAATGTAATGATCTATTTTACTGAAGAGGCGAAGAATAAGCTCTACAATAAGTTCTCGGCTAGTTTACGTCCAGGCGGGTATTTGTTTGTAGGTAGTACAGAGCAGATCTTCACCCCAGCGCAATATGGCTTTGAATCGACGGAAACCTTTTTCTATCGTAAAAAATAAATACTTCTTGCTCCTTCGTCTGTGTACATTTTAGGTATACTTTCGCTATCGTTCAGTGATACTGGGTAGTAGAATCTGTAAGCTAAGCGAAAGGATCGTTAAACCGATGGACAAAAGCAAGGTCATTGCCGCGTACAAACGAGGCTTTATCACCGTTCGTGAGTGCGGGCAAATTCTCGGTGTAGAAGAAATGCAATTGAAGCGCCTTCTGCAACTGGAAGAGCGTAAGTCTACATTTCCTTCAACGAGTCAGCGGATCGGCAGCTAACAAGCGCCGGACTGAGCCGAGGAGCGCCATTTATACTCTTTAGAGTATGAATGGCGCTTTTTCTTTAAAAATATAAGGAAATAGAAGTTCTGCACTTCCTCAACAGTAACGCTCATAATGTGAATTAGGGAAAATGTACCTAATTATTCTGATAAATACACGGAAATAAGGTTTTTTAGGGAAAACCTCCCTAATCATCCATCGAAAAGATAGACAAAGAGGTGATTTCACGGAAAATTAGGGAGAATTTCCTCAATTCATAGATAATGGATCAATATCTGCTTATAATCAGGGAGATTTTCCCTAATCATCAACATCTTAAAGATACCAGGCTCACTGAAGCACCGAATCTTTTCATCTTTTCACCCTCAGCCATAGTATTTCACCAGAGGGGTTACAAACTACTAGCTCATGTGTAAACAGACTCAGATGCAGTTAATTGTACGTTTTGGATCTTTTTGAGCAAGTTTCGGACACATTATTTTGTCGGGAAGGCTGCCTTTTTAGGAAGATCCCTTTCTTGTCAAAGAGGATTGCCTATACTATAATGAGCAAAGATCATTAGGATTTTAGCGGTTTACAGTTTAAAAGTATAAAAGGGGGAACGCAGCATGAGTTTGCGCTATTTAACAGCGGGGGAAACGCACGGCCCCCAGCTCACGGCCATTATTGAGGGATTGCCTAGTAATTTGACCTTGGATTTTGAAGAGCTTAATTTTCAATTGCAACGTCGACAAAAGGGATATGGACGTGGACGTCGCATGCAGATTGAGAAAGATACGGCACAAATCGTAGGTGGAGTGCGTCATGGCTATACTACAGGTGCTCCAGTAGTCTTGGTAGTAGAGAATAAAGACTGGACCCACTGGAAGAACATTATGAATATTGAGCCTATTCCTGGCAGTGATGAAGAAAAACGGCGCGTAAACCGGCCGCGTCCTGGCCATGCAGACCTGAACGGCGGATTGAAGTACAACCATACGGATCTTCGTAATGTTCTGGAGCGCTCCAGTGCTCGTGAAACAGCAGCCAGAGTCGCATGTGGCGCTGTAGCCAGACAGCTGTTGGCGGCTTTTGGCGTGAAAGTAGCAGGACAAGTCATCCGTATCGGTGAGATTGAAGGGCCTGCTAACGATCTGCCTATCGATGAGTTGATTGAGCGGACGGAACAATCCTCTGTCAGAGTTGTCGATAAAGAAACGGAACAGAAGATGGAGGCTTACATAGATCAGATTAAGGAAGAGGGCGACTCCATCGGTGGAATCGTTGAATGTATCGTCGAAGGACTTCCTATT
Organism: Paenibacillus sp. FSL E2-0201; assembly: GCF_037963325.1. Classification (NCBI taxonomy): domain Bacteria; kingdom Bacillati; phylum Bacillota; class Bacilli; order Caryophanales; family Paenibacillaceae; genus Paenibacillus; species Paenibacillus sp. FSL E2-0201. Next base: position 4,505,215 of record NZ_CP150154.1, on the reverse strand, counting down.
GGACTTGGCAGCTATGTACAGTCAGACCGGAAGCTTGACGGAGCAATCGCTGGGGCGGTAATGTCAATTAATGCCTTTAAAGGTGTGGAGATTGGCATTGGGTTTGAAGCTGGTAAATTGCGTGGATCGCAAGTCCATGATGAAATTATGTATGAAGCTTCTAAAGGATACTACCGTGCAAGCAATCGCTTAGGCGGTTTTGAAGGTGGTATGACTAACGGAATGCCTGTTGTAGTTCGCGGTGTCATGAAGCCGATTCCTACCCTTTATAAACCGCTTCAAAGTGTAGATATCGACACGAAAGAACCATTTACAGCGCAAGTTGAACGCTCCGACGCTTGTGCAGTTCCAGCGGCTTGTGTTGTACTGGAAAGTGTAGTGGCATGGGAAATTGCAAAAGCCTTTCTTGATAAATTCGGTGGAGATTCACTGGAAGAAATTAAAGCGAACTATGAAAATTACTTATCACAGCTGGAGAGCTACTAATTATGCGTACAATTAATGTAGACTTAGGCGATCGATCGTACCCTATCCTTATCGGTAGTGGAGTACTTAAGGACATCGCCCGTTATTGTGCTGAAGCAGGATTTTCGGAGCGTAGTCCACTGTTAGTGGTGAGTGATAGTGAAGTAGCGCCAAGGTATTTGCCGGCACTTGAAGAAGCTTTGCGTTCTCATGGCTATACTGTGGTTAGTCACATTATGCCAGCAGGTGAAGCTTCTAAATCATTAACCGTGTATGAAGAGGTCATGACAACTGCGATTCAAGCAGGGCTAGACCGTAATTCAGCGGTTTTGGCTTTAGGTGGCGGTGTAGTTGGAGATTTAGCTGGATTTGTAGCAGCGACCTATATGCGTGGGATCGGCTTTCTACAAATTCCGACGACGATATTAGCTCACGATAGCAGTGTAGGTGGTAAAGTGGCAGTCAATCATCCATTAGCTAAAAATATGATTGGGGCTTTCTATCAACCGTCGATGGTACTCTACGATTTGGATACGTTACGTACTCTTCCAGCACGGCAAGTCGCATCGGGTCTGGCTGAAGTGGTAAAGCACGGTCTCCTGGTGGACAAAGAGTTCGCCTATTGGTGTCGTGATCATGCCGAAGAGCTGCTAAGTCTGAATGTCGAAGCTTTAGGTTATGCTTTAGAGCGTGGCTGTGCGATCAAGGCAGAGGTAGTAGGAAATGATGAGCGTGAGCATGGACTTCGAGCGATTTTGAACCTTGGACATACGATCGGACATGCGATTGAAGCCGTTGGTGGGTACGGTGTGTTCCTGCATGGGGAAGCGATTGCGATTGGCATGGCGGGTTCAGCGCTATTGGCTGTGAAGCTTGGACGTGATGCTTCCATCTATAAGGATACTGTATCCATGCTGTCCGCGTTATCGCTACCGGTACGCCTTCCTTCCGAGTATGATGAAGATGAACTGATGGAAGCTATGATGCATGATAAGAAATTCAAAGAAGGCAAGATGACCTTTATCGTGCCTGATTCCATAGGCTCTGTAAGCATTGTGAATGATGTGCAGGAGTCACTTGTGCGAGAGGTTCTCGCAGAGCTTAAGAAGGAGGAACCACCGTGGTAAACCGAGGGATTCGCGGAGCAACAACCGTGACAAAGAACGAAGAGGCAGAGATTTTACGAGAGACAGTTATACTGCTGCGTGAAATCGTAGAACGCAATGATGTTGTAGCTGAGAATATAAGCAATGTATGGATTACGATGACCAATGATTTGGATGCTACTTTTCCGGCAAGGGCTATTCGTGAGATTGAGGGCTGGGAAATGGTTCCACTTATGTGTTCAACAGAAATCCCGGTTAAAGGCAGCTTACCGAAGTGTATTCGGTTGATGGTACAGATTAATACGGATAAATCGCAGCGTGAGATTCGCCATGTTTATCTGAATGAAGCTCAGAAGCTACGTCCGGATTTATCAGAGAGCAAGTCTTAAATTATAGTTGTGGGTTGTCAATGACCCTTGTCATCATGTATAGTGTAGTTAGCCGAGTATAGAAGAGTTTAGTTTAGTTGAGATGAGTATAGTTGAGCAGAGTGCAAGAAGTTTTTTAGATTAGCATGTATTGTGTAAGCAGAGTCTTTATTTTGATATGCACTGAAGTGTTATTTTCACATCAGTGGTGTATCTTATTTAGGGATAAGTCTGTAAACACTACATCAGTATGCTGATCCATGCTCAAAAACATATACTTACTTACACAAACCCTCTACTTCGGTAGAGGGTTTTTTTGTATTTCGGAACCATTCATATATCTAAGGGGGCATCTAACAATGACGAATCCAAGTGTTCAAGAGGTGGTAAAGCTGTCGCGGGATTATAATCTGATTCCTGTTGTAAAGCGACTGCTCGCGGATATGGAAACACCTATCCGATTATTCCAACGTTTCGCTGAACGTGATCGCGCGTTCTTACTTGAAAGTGTAGAGGGCGGGAAACAATGGGCACGGTATTCTTTCATCGGTAGCGATCCCTTTTTGATGATATCCGGTAAAAAGGGTGCAATTAACGTAGAGGTCGGAGGAGAGCAGAAGCGACTATACGGAAAGCCGATTGAGGAGCTTAAAGCGTTACTCCGTTCATACCGTAGTCCTAAGCTTGACGAAATGCCTCCGTTTACCGGAGGGGCTATAGGATTTTTTGGATATGATCTGCTGCAATATTATGAGAAGCTGCCTCAGCATCCAGTGGATGATCTCCAAATGGATGATATAAGATTTATGTTTTGTGATCGGATCATTGTGTTTGACCATGTGAAGCAGCAGATTCTACTTGTTGGTAACCTGCATGTAAAAGACGGAGATACAGATTCGGATATCAGATCCAATTATGAAATCCTGAGTCGTAAGCTGGAGGACATGGCTGAAGATCTACAAAAAGAAGGTCCTAAGGAAAATGTGAATCGTCGCAGCATACCTCAGGATATCGAGCTTGGTGAGATTCATTCAAATCTTACTAAAGAACAGTACATCAACAATGTTGAACAAGCGAAGGAATACATTCGTGCAGGCGATATTTTTCAGGTGGTCTTGTCACAGCGATTGCATATTGAAACGAAGGTTTCTCCGCTGCATGTATATCGAATGCTGAGAACACTTAACCCCTCCCCATATATGTACTATTTAAAAATGGATGAGGAGATTATTGTTGGTACTTCACCGGAAGCGCTAGTAAAGGTGGATGGAAATCGGGTGGAGACACGGCCAATTGCTGGAACAAGGCCAAGGGGGGACAGTGAAGCAGCGGATCGGGCGTTTGCTGCGGAGCTCTTGGAGGATGAAAAAGAACGTGCAGAGCATCTGATGCTTGTTGATCTGGGTCGTAATGACCTAGGCAGAGTATCCAAATTTGGTTCAGTGAAATGCGATTCCTTTATGGAAATTGAAAGATATTCTCATGTCATGCACATGGTATCGAATGTGTCAGGCACACTCAGTGAGGATAAAGATTTCTTTGATGCATTCCTCTCTTGTCTGCCGGCCGGAACGGTTTCCGGGGCGCCTAAGCTACGGGCCATGGAGATTATAGCTGAGTTGGAAAAAGAAGCGCGAGGAGCATATGCCGGAGCCATTGGATATCTAGGGTTCTCTGGAAACATGGATTCCTGTATCACCATTCGTACGATCATCTTCCGGAAAGGTCGCGCATATGTGCAGGCCGGAGCAGGTATCGTTTGGGATTCGGTTCCTGAGAAAGAGTATGAGGAAACCGTGAATAAAGCGAAGGGCATGCTGAAGGCTATTCGTATGGCAGAAGCTATGTTTCCATCTGAAGTGAAAGAGAAGCAAGTCATCAACCAAGATTATATGTACGAATATACCCCTGAACAAGTGGTTTGATTTATATAGTAACTCATTAAGGCTGGGAGGAAGATTATTATGGATGCAACGAAATTAATTCAATCAGGAATCGCCGGACTGATCGAAGGCAAAAATCTGACACGTACTGAAGCACGGGATATAATGGGTGCTATAATGCTTGGAGATGCTTCACAAGCACAAATCGGTTCATTGCTGACTGCTTTACGAATTAAAGGAGAAACCGTGGAGGAGATTACGGGTTTTGCGGAAGCTATGAGAGGTTTCGGCACATCCGTACTGACTGACCGCGCACGTTTGTTAGATACCTGTGGTACGGGCGGTTCCGGCATCCATAAATTTAATATTTCAACCGCCTCAGCGATTATTTCATCTGCGGCTTCGGTTAGAGTTGCAAAGCATGGCAATCGTTCGGCTTCAGGCAGAGCGGGAAGTGCTGATGTACTTGAAGCCTTAGGTGTTAACATTCATCTGAATGCAGAGCAGGCTCGAGAATGTCTGGATCGCATTGGCATTTGCTTTTTATTCGCACAAATTTACCATCCTTCGATGCGACATGCAGCAGCACCTCGTAAAGAGCTTGGTGTACGAACGATCTTTAATATGCTGGGTCCTCTTACAAATCCAGCAGGTGCTGACCGTCAGCTGCTGGGGATTTATGACCGGGATAAGACGGAGACGGTGGCTAATGTACTGAAGGAGCTAGGTTCCAAGCGTGCAATGGTTGTAAGCAGTTCGGATGGTCTAGACGAAATCAGCATTTCTGCCTCTACATTAGTGTCTGAGCTAAAAGAGGGTATAGTGACCACTTATGAAATTACTCCGGAGGGATTAGGTCTTAACAGACATCCGCTTGAAGCCGTTCTGGGTGGAGACGCAGCTGAGAACGCAGCAATTATTACCTCCGTGCTCCAAGGTGAGATCAATCCCTATCGCGATATCGTGTTAGCTAATGCGGGAGCATGTATATATGTTGCAGGTCTGGCAGATACCTTGGCCGGAGGCGTCGAGAAAGCAAAAGAAGTAGTGGATTCGGGTAAGGCATTATCCAAGCTGGATCAGCTTGTTGTGATGACGGAGGAGCTTAATTATGTATCTTGATAAAATTGTCGCTACAAAGATCAAAGAGGTGGAGGCGCTCAGTGAACGCTTTTCTATAGCTCAAGCCGAACGTGATATAGCAGCACTCCCTCAGACTAGGGGCTTTCGTAAGGCGCTGACCCAAGGGAAGAACAGAGAGATGGGATTGATTGCTGAGGTGAAGAAGGCTTCCCCTTCTAAAGGTTTGATCCGTGAAGATTTCGATCCTGTTTCTATTGCAAAAGGCTATGAAGCGGGAGGCGCTGATTGTTTATCTGTTTTGACGGATAGGGATTATTTTCAGGGCAGCGCTGCCTACTTGCAGCAAGTGAAGGATAGCGTTAATCTTCCGCTGCTCCGCAAAGATTTTATTATTGATGAGAAACAGATTTATGAAGCGCGTATTCTTGGAGCAGATGCGGTGTTGTTAATCGTCGCAATTTTGACACCGGATAAACTGTCTCATTTTGTAGATATAGCCACAGGACTTGGAATGGATGTATTGATCGAAGTTCATGATCGAAACGAGCTTGCGGTGGTATTAAGTACAGACAAAATAACTCATCCTAATATACTGCTGGGCATTAATAATCGTAATCTGCGTACGTTTGAGACTTCCTTAGAGACAACGGCAGAACTTGCAGCATTAGTACCTCAAGGCGTCCCTGTGATCAGTGAAAGCGGAATTGCAGGTCCAAGTGATATTGACTACCTAAGAACGACTGGCGCTCATGGTGTACTCGTTGGGGAATATCTAATGCGTCAAGCTAATGTAGAAGATGCGGTAAATGGATTGTTAGGTATGCTCCCAAATGGAAAGGACCGTGTCCGGCATGGCTGAGACATTGGTAAAAATCTGTGGACTTCAGGACGTTGAAGTGCTAAAATCTATGGTACACTTACCACTAGATTATATTGGATTTGTATTCGCACCTAGTCGTCGCAGGATTACTCTGGAGCGTGCTTCCGAACTGATTGCTGAGCTTCCACAATGGAAGACTAGTGACAAGCCTAAAGCTGCTGGGGTTTTTGTTAATCCCGAGCTGGATGAGCTGAGCGAACTGCTCTCCGTTGTGTCACTAGATGTTATTCAGTTACATGGGGAGGAAAGTCCAGCCTTTTGTCAAAAGGTTCAGCAAGCTTTCCCACAAGTTCAGGTGTGGAAGGCATTGTCTGTTGCTGATAAAGAGCGTGATGACGCCGAAAACAAATATACATTGGAACAATACGCAGGCTTCGTTGATGCTGTATTGTTAGATACTTATGATCCTCAGCAGAGCGGCGGCTCTGGGCGCACTTTCGCTTGGGAGAGGTTGCCTGATTATCAGGAAATCGCGCTACGAAATGGTTTGCCGTTATTTGTAGCTGGAGGACTTCATCCTAATAACGTAGGAGAGTTGCTAGATACTTATGCTCCGTACGGAGTAGACGTATCTAGTGGAGTAGAGAGTGAAGGCGTTAAAGATATTATTAAAATGACAGCTTTTGTGGAAAGGGTGAAGCAATCATGACACAAGTACCGGACCAGCATGGACGTTTCGGTTCATTCGGAGGGCGCTTCGTGCCCGAAACTTTGATGACTGCATTGATTGAGCTGGAGGAAGCCTATCAGAAGTATTCGGCGGACCCGGCTTTTCAAGAAGAAATAGATTATCTATTAAAGCAATATTCCGGACGGGAGACCCCACTGTATTATGCAGAACGTCTAAGTAAACATCTGGGAGAAGCTAAAATATATTTGAAGCGTGAAGATTTGAATCATACGGGCGCTCATAAGATTAACAATGCGATTGGTCAGGGAATTCTGGCTAAAATGATGGGTAAAACCAAGGTGATCGCTGAGACTGGAGCTGGTCAGCATGGTGTTGCTACTGCTACGGTTGCAGCCCTACTTGGTATGGAATGTAAGGTGTTTATGGGGGAAGAGGATACTCGTCGCCAGGCACTCAATGTATTCCGTATGAAGCTGCTTGGAGCTGAGGTGATTCCCGTTACTTCAGGATCGCGTACTTTAAAAGATGCCGGCAACGAAGCGCTTCGCTACTGGGTTAGCAATGTGGAAGATACTTTTTACATTCTCGGTTCTGCCGTAGGCCCACATCCTTATCCGATGATGGTTCGTAACTTTCAGCGGGTGATTGGTGATGAAACGCGGCGCCAGATTCTGAAGGCTGAAGGAAGACTGCCGGATGTGCTTGTTGCTGCAGTAGGCGGCGGTAGTAATGCCATCGGCATGTTCTATCCGTTTGTAGAGGATGAAGGTGTCGGTATGATTGGTGTGGAGGCAGCAGGCAAAGGAATTGACACACCATTTCATGCGGCGACGATGAGTAAGGGGACTCATGGCGTATTCCAGGGTTCGATGAGTTACCTTCTGCAGGATGAACATGGTCAAGTAACAGAGGCTCATTCTATCTCCGCAGGTCTGGATTATCCTGGTGTAGGTCCTGAGCACTCCTATTTAAAAGATATCGAACGCGCAAAATATGTCCCGATTACAGATGCAGAGGCGTTAGATGCACTGAAGCTGCTATGCGTGACGGAAGGCATTATTCCAGCGTTAGAGTCAGCACATGCGATAGCCCATGTAGTAAAGATGGGTCCAACCCTTACCAAGGACGATATTGTTGTTATCTGTCTGTCAGGCCGGGGAGACAAAGATGTGGAATCGATCATGGCGTACACAGAAGGGAAGGGAAATGAATGACAACCGAAACTACAAACCGAATGGATTTGGTATTCCGGAAGCTTAAAGCTGAAGAACAGACGGCATTAATTCCTTTTCTAACTGTGGGAGATCCTGATCTAGAGACTACGCTTGCCATCATCGCCGAGCTTGAACTAGCAGGTGCAGATATTCTCGAGCTAGGGGTTCCTTACTCTGATCCGCTTGCAGACGGCCCTGTCATTCAGCGAGCGTCTGCGCGTGCTCTGCGGGGTGAGGTTCACCTGCGTACTTGCATGGAGACTGCGTTAAAGGCTCGTCAAGCTGGAAGTGAATTGCCATTTATTTTGTTTTCCTATTACAACCCTATTCTGCAAATGGGACTGGATACATTTTTTGCAGAACTGAATGCTCATGAGATTAGTGGTCTTATTATTCCAGATCTTCCTGTCGAGGAATCAGAGGAGATGCGTCGCCGCAGTAGTGAGGTTGGCGTTAATCTGATTCCACTGGTTGCACCGACCTCAAGTGAACGGATTGCGAAGATTGTCTCAGGTGCGAGTGGGTTTATCTATTGTGTATCCTCGTTAGGTGTGACAGGAGAACGATCCACTTTTCATGCTGATGTAGAAGCGTTTATTGATTCTGTACGTCAAGCAACAGACCTACCAGTAGCTGTTGGATTTGGTATTTCAACGGGTGAACAGGTTGCCCGCTTTGCTCAGATTTGCGATGGGGTTGTAGTAGGCAGTGCCATTGTCCGCAAAATAGAAGATGTCATTCCGCTGCTCGACAATCCTGTCACACGGAATGAGGGGCTGTTGCAAATTCGAGAATTTGTGGCACAATTTAAAAGACCATAACAGGGTCATTTAGACCTGTGTATAGTGGAGTAATCAACTATGGAGAGCGAGGACTATTCATGAATCCAAAACCGAATATAGTTAATCTCCCTGTCTACAAACCAGGGAAACCTATAGACGAAGTTAAGAAGGAGCTCGGCTTAAGTGAGGTTATTAAGCTTGCATCCAATGAGAACCCGTATGGAGCTTCCCCGAGTGCTAAAGAGGCTATTCTAGCAGAGCTTGAGAATCTTTATCTATATCCAGACGGATCGGCCGTTGAGTTGACGGCAGCACTTGCCAGCCGGCTTGGTGTAAATAGCGATAATATTATTTTTGGTTGTGGTTCTGATGAGATTATTGCTCTTATTGCTCGTGCTTTCTTCTTGCCAGGTGATGAGACAATCATGGCTGACCAGACCTTTTCTGTCTATAAGAGTAACGCAGATATCGAAGGCGCTGTATCCATCGAGGTACCCCTTGTAAAGGGTACACATGATCTGGATGGGATGCTGGCCCGTATTTCGGACCGCACGAAGGTTGTCTGGATTTGTAATCCGAATAACCCAACAGGAACGATTGTACCAGAGGAAGCCTTGGTTTCTTTCCTTGATGCTGTTCCTTCGAATGTAATGGTTGTCCTTGATGAAGCATACTGCGAGTACGTAACAGATCTTTCTTACTCCAACGGTATCCAATTATTAAATCGTTATACGAATCTGGTTGTGCTTCGCACATTCTCCAAAATTTATGGTTTAGCCGCATTGCGTATTGGTTATGGCGTTGCTAGTCCTGAGATTATTTCATTGATCAACAAGGTACGTGAGCCTTTCAATACTTCTCGTCTTGCGCAGGCGGCGGCTCTTGCTGCCTTGAATGACCAAGATTACGTGGAGCAATGCCGTCGTCTTAATAGCGCGGGTATTGTCCAATTACAAGGTGAATTCAAACGTCTGGGACTAGAATCTTTCCCTGCACACGGGAACTTCATTATGGTAGATGTTCGTAAACCTGCAACCGAGGTTTTCGATGCTTTGATGCGTAAAGGCATCATAGTAAGAGCAGGTCATCAAGTTTACCCTACTTATATTCGTGTTACTGTGGGCTCTGCTGAACAGAACAAAGCGTTTATAACTGCGCTGGAACAAACGCTTATAGAGTATGGTGTGCGCGCTTAGTAATAAACAGCAAGACTAGACTAAAAAAGGCAGGTAGTTCAAAGAACATGACGACAAAAATAGCTATATTCGGTGTCGGTCTGATCGGAGGCTCACTGGCCCTTTGCTTTAAAGGCAAGGAGGGCCTGACCGTCGTAGGACATGCCCACCGTCCTGAATCCGCGAGTAAATATATAAGCAGAGGTGTGGTTGATCAAGCCACGCTTTCTGTTGAAGAAGCGGCACTTGATGCTGATTTCATTTTTTTATGTGTACCGGTAGGGATGTTAGAGGATTATCTGCAACAATTAAGTAAATTGCCTCTAAAACCCGGCTGCATTATTACAGATGTTGGAAGCACGAAAGCTAGTATTGCCGCATGTGCGGTCTCCTTAGATATTCCTGGAGTACATTTTATCGGCGGACACCCAATGGCAGGATCGGAGCGCTCAGGTGTTGAGGCGGCTTCATCACTGCTATTTGAGAATGCGTATTATGTGTTGACGCCTCCTCCAGGCGTACCAGACGAGGCTTATCATGCGTTGGAGTCTCTACTACACCACACAAGAGCGCAGATTGTACGCCTTGATCCAGAACGTCATGATGAGATTGTAGGCGCCATTAGTCATTTACCGCATATTATTGCCGTTGCTCTGGTGAATCAGATTCGTGCCTATGATGATACTGACTCCTTATATAGCACATTAGCTGCTGGGGGCTTTCGGGATATTACACGGATTGCTTCCAGTGATCCTATAATTTGGCGAGACATTTTACTGAACAATCGTTTTGTAATGCTTCGTTTATTGAAGGATTGGAACGAGGAAGTTTCTTCTTTTGTTCGTCTACTGGAAAGTGAAGATGGTGTGGGGATTGAAGAGGCCTTCCAGGAAGCAAATGGCTTCCGCAGTCGGTTACCTGAACGGCGTAAAGGCATGATAGCACCTTTATTTGACCTACATATTGATGTACCGGATCATCCGGGGATTATCGGTCGTATTGCTACTGAGCTGGGGGACCAAGGCATTAACCTTAGTAACGTACAAATCATCGAGAGTCGTGAAGATGTGCCGGGTATTATGCGCCTATCATTTCGACAGGAGAACGATATGGAACGTGCGAAGGTGCTTCTGCAGCAGCACGATTATACCGTATATGTGTAGTTAGTTGCCCTTCCAATATGGAGGGGCTTTTATTTATTATGGGCTCTAAAAAAGCATAACGCTGTGAACAATAACTGCTTCAAGTGGATGCAGAAGAGGGTATTGATAATGACCGGCGCTAACCTGGCTGACTTGATCTAGTGATGGTAGCTTATATCTTTAATAAGTTAGATACAGCGCTTACAAGGCAAAAAAAAGACCGCTTACAAAGTAAGCGGCTACAGTTCACAATTACTTGGAACTGTACAGTTTTTGGATAGGAGTGGAGAGAAACCATACTGTACTTTTATTATATGTATACGTTTACATTTTGTCAACAGTTTATTAAAAAAGAGATTAAAGTCTTTTTACAGTGACCAAAGTCTTATTGCTGGAGCTAAAGTTTATTTATAATCTGATGTCAGGTCGTGCTGACGAGATTACTGCTCTGAAGTCTATTAATGTCATCCTATGAGAATCTGTGATACAATAGATCTGGTATATTTCTAGATTCGTTATAAAATTTATATGCTTTTATAAGTATGCCATTTTTCTTTTTATATTCATCACAATCATCATGCCATAAATATTGGGTGGTTGAATATACATAGGTGTATTTCAAAATTTAAGATCATGTAAGTCTTATGTTATACATTATCTTTAAATTTCGACGAGAAAAGGTTGTCCTACATAAAATGACGACAATATCGTTTCTTCTTGGTAATAAACTAAAAAATTGCAGTTAGCACCGCAACTTTTAAAGCCCTAACCGGTATAATAAGTACGGACCGGACGGGAAAAGACGTGCAAGGGCGAGGAGGGCCAATCTCACCATGACGGATTCCCAGTTGATCCAGCAAATCAAACAAGGAAATACAGAATTATATTCAGAATTAATGCGTCGTTATCAGCGAAAAATATTGGCATTTGTATATCATATGCTTAGAAACTCACAAATGGAGCTAATTGCAGAGGACCTTTGTTCGGAGACTTTCTACAAGGCATTCCGTAGCTTGCATTCCTTTCGAGAGGTAGATGCTTCCTTTTCAACTTGGTTGTACACTATTGCTCGTAATACTGTACTAAGTGAGCTTCGTAAGAATCGTGCCGGAAATGTATCTCTAGAAGAGAGCGGATATACTCCCGTTGCACCGTTTGAGGTAGCACCTGAGCAGGCTGCATTGCGTAAAGAACGGATGAATTTAGTCCGTGAGGCAATTAATAATCTTCCGGAGAAACAACGCTCTGCGCTAATCCTGCGTGAATACGATCAAATGGACTATCAAGAAATTGCAGAAATTTTGGATCAAAGTGTAAGCTCCGTGAAATCATTGTTGTTTCGTGCCAGAAGTAGTGTGAAGCTTCAACTCGAATCCTATTTCAATGAGCCTGAAGTTGAAGAGCAGGTTGAGAGGGTGTAAGGCGAATGAATTGCAGGGAAGCGCAAGAATGTATTCCGCTCTTGTGGGACGCTCCCCCCACACATCCTAGGCGGATTTTACTTGAAAGACATATTGAAACTTGTCCTTACTGCGCGGCTGAATGGTCTTTGTGGCAAGAAAGTAGTCAGCTTATGCATGATTTGAAGGAAGAGATAAGCGAAGAGAGTGCAGAGCTCATAAATGTTAAAGTTATGGAACGGATTTATCTAGAGAGTCCTTGGTTGATGCCAGGTGATGGGAAATCCGCAGGGACATCTGCTATTGTCCGCCATCGGCTTAGCCTCTGGATCGCTTGCTTTCTGGCAGTATTTTTATCCAGTGTTCTTTACTTCACTATGTTTAGAACACCTACTGATATCACAGCGGCTCAAAGTGGAATTGTAGAGACGGGTATTGCAGGTTCTATGGAATGGACATCGACTTATCCGATTTTAGGCTCTGAAGGTGGGATTATTGAACCGCTTGTAGTGAATATGGGACCTACTCATCCTCAATATTGGATGATGTTATCCATGCTTGGCGTGGGTTTTGCAGTGTTTTCGCTAACCCGGCTGAATCGCTATCGCAGATCTTAAAGGGTCTATTGACGTATGACTTGGCTGTTACAGTATATAATAGTGTTAATAACGTTGTAGGAGTCCCTTTACTTAAGGTTATGAGGGGCTTTTTTTGTATTCTAATATGTATAAAAGAAGACTTTTTATTGCATCCATGTTACATTAAGAGACAAATACTTGGATGAAAAGGGGGAGGCAATATGCTAATCGGCTTGATACGCCATGGATTGACGGACTGGAACGCAATTGGGAAGATTCAGGGACAAAGTGATATTCCGCTTAATGATGAAGGACGGATGCAAGCTGCTATGCTTGCTGACCGCTTACTACAGGAACCGTATCGCTGGGATTATTGCATTACAAGTAACCTTTCCCGCGCCGCAGAGACAGGCAAGATTATTGCTGATAAATTAGGCATACCGCTGCTAGATCCTGATCATCGGATCCGGGAACGTGCTTACGGGCAGGTAGAAGGGCTTACTGCCGCTGAACGCGAAGAGAAGTGGGGCAAGGAATGGAGTCAGCTCTCGCTAGGTCAAGAAACCGACGAGCAGCTTCAGGCTCGTGCACTAGCTTTTATGGAGGATATTTCTGCGCAGCATCCCGATCGGAACATATTAGTTATTTCTCATGGGGGGTTCCTCGCTCAGCTGTATACTGCACTTTACAAGGATAAGTATTCTGAACGAATTGGGAATTTATCCCTAACCATCTTAGAGAAGAAAGAGCGGGAATGGAACCCTATTTTATACAATTGTACTCGCCATATCCTGCAAAATCAGCGTTAACCCGTGCATCGGGTTATTTTTTTTGCGCTAAGGGGAATAAAATGGGCTGTATTTCCCATAATGGTAGTAAAACGGTGAGGCGATAAAACATGAATCTGGCGGATATGCTTACTTATGCAGATATTGGACAGCTGACCGCCATAGCGGGACGCTACCGGTGTGAATGCAAGCTGAATTCTAAACATGACTTGATCCAGAGTATTTTGATTATGCTGGGTAGCAGAAGTTTTATGGAGTCTCATATCCGGGAATGTGCTCCGGAGGATCTGCGGTTTCTGAATACATTACTTTTTGATGAACGCAGCTACTTTAGTCTAGAAGATTTGTTGGCTGTGGCTAGGCAGGCTTCGTTTGACGCTCCTGAAGGAAAGACCGGAGGTTTCCGGGAGATGGTTTCTCGTTTCAAAAGCGGAGGCTGGCTCTTTAGTGGCTCCTCCCAGCAAACCAGATATTTGTTCCAAGTGCCTAAAGATTTGAAAGAGCGCTTTCGTGAGACGATGAGCGCATATATCAAGGATAAGGTTACGGTTAGCTCTGAACCAGCCATGTATCGAAATGAAGGCGAATTGTTATTAGGTGATCTGGTTATGCTTCTGAGATATATTAAAGAAAATGAGCCGGAGCTGAATCAGGAAGGGGCAATGTATAGGCGGTATCAGCAAGGAGTGATGAATGCACTTCATATTCCGGAGGATCTTCTTAGCAAAGGCGGCTGGAGATTTGGTTATGGTAGGGCATGCGAGCATTATCCACCTAGATTAGCGCTCCTGTATGATTATGTTCGTCATCGCCGCTGGATCACTGAAGAAGGGTTTCGGTTAAGGCTTACAGCGACAGGAGAGGCAGTGTTGGCCGATGGAAAATGCGACTCGTTGATGCAGATATTCTCTTTTTGGTTAAAACTATATAAGGGGGCTATACCAAACCTGCCTTCACTTGTGTATTGGGTAAGCATTAGTGCAAGGAATTGGGTGAGCGTACCTTCATTAGTGGATGGGGTAGGGTGGTTAATTAAACCGTTCTATTATGACAATGCTGCTTCTATCCTGGAGCAACGAATTATTCGGATGATGGTGCACCTTGGGATGCTTAAATTAGGGGAGACCGCAGTTGGACTCGCTGTGATGATGACGCCGTGGGGGATGGAGATAGCCGTGCCTAAACATCTATAGTAGTATGGAGGCATACAAGCAAATGCTTATGGGGATTACATATGTAGATTGAGGACTTCGCCTTGGTTGCTGATAGGAACAGTAGATGAAGTATTGATCAGAATGGGTAAATATGTAGAACGTAGACAGGATTGTTGAATATGATTTAGTAGGTGCCGTCACTTTTGAAACCGAAAACAAATCATCTTGATGGATATTCAAAATATTAAAGCAATAAGGATCTCTTAAACAGCGGAGGTGTATCGAATGGACAAAATGAAGGCTACGTACGAAGTGATGCTAGGACTTGCGGCAGAAATGGTGTGGGATGAAGCGCTGCGAAAGCGTCGCTCCGACATCTTGCACCGTGAGATTGACACGGCGCTGGCTACAGGAGATAAATTGGCTTTTCGAAATCTTACAGAAGAACTTAAAAGTTTGGCATAAAGAAATGCGCTTAGCGCATTTCTTTTTTTATTTAATTTGTTGTGGTCTTGCTAATGGAGCGATGAAGCTTACTTTCTGTATCAGTAAAAATCTAAATCTAGACGTTTGTACCCCTCTTTCAATATAATGGGATTTATAACTTCGGGCAAATTTGTGAACAGCGGAAACGACGAAGGATTGTATTATAGGGAGATGGACATAAATGAAATTCAGTGATTTTGAAGTTAAACAATGGGAAGACAATCGAAATTTCTATGATACATGTCTCATACCTTTTACAGGATTAAGCGGTTCTGAGAGTCCCCCTGAGACGGTTCAGGCATTAGAAAGATTACGTGATTTCATGGATTTGGTGGAAATACCATTCAAGGGGCGTATCGTAACTTACCCGGCGATTCAGTATGGAGGGGGAGGATATGTCGAGCTAATTAATGAGGTTTGCCGAAAAGTCAAATCCAGTGGTTTCCAGTATGCCGTAGTATTGACAGCGGATATAGCACTTCTGAAGAAAGAAATCTTTGAAAGCGATTTAGTGCTCTCTCTGCCTATTATTGAGTCCTCTCTGGAAGGCAAGATTAATAGTGATATTGGTATGAAAATTCAAGAAATGTGGCGACGGTGAACCTCTTTTAAATGTGACAGAAAATCAACAATTGTAGGCGAAAATCACTTTTTGGCCTGTCACAAATTAGACAATATTCTTGACGGGTTTTGGTGCCTAAGCTATTATTAGGTTGAATCGAAATGGTATGTGATGTATTTCATTGAAAAGATTTGAAAACGGATTATTTATAGTAAGGCATCTCTGATCGGACACCATAGATACTTTCTTATATCTTGTGAAGGGGGTTATATAACAGTATGAGCAGCCATAATGATCAACAGGATATTTGGCCTGAACAACCACCCAGCCGTAAAGAGATGTCGCGCAGGCAATTTTTGACCTACACGCTAGGTGGCGCTACTGCTTTTATGGGGGCAGGCACAATTCTCCCAATGGTCCGTTTTGTCGTGGACCCAATATTACATAAGAAGGGCGCAGGTGAATTTATAAAGGTTGCTGAAATAAGTAAAATCACCGAAGAGCCCCAAGAATTTACGTTTGAATTGAAGCAGAAGGACGGATGGTACGATAGCACAGCGACGCTGACTGCGTGGATCCGTAAAGACGCAAAGGGTGATATTTATGCGCTTTCACCCATATGTAAACATTTAGGATGTACGGTCGGATGGAATAACGATAAGGCTCATCCCGACGAATATCACTGCCCTTGCCACGGTGCGCGTTACACTAAACTCGGCAAAAATCTCGAGGTTGCTCCAAAGCCGCTTGACCAGTATAAAACGAAATTTGATAACGGCTGGGTTCTTTTGGGTGATATTGTGCCTAATACAGTAGCTAGTGGGGAGGCGTAGGTTCTAATGTTTAAAAATGTCTATAACTGGATTGACGAACGTTTGGATGTTACGCCAATTTGGAGGGACGTGGCCGATCACGAGGTTCCTGAGCATGTTAACCCGGCCCATCATTTCTCTGCGTTTGTGTATTGTTTTGGCGGACTGACCTTTTTTATTACAGTGATTCAGATCTTATCGGGTATGTTCTTAACGATGTATTATGTTCCAGATATTATCAATGCTTATGCAAGTGTTGAATATTTACAGTCTAGTGTTGCTTTTGGACAAATTGTCCGCGGAATGCATCACTGGGGTGCCAGTCTAGTTATTGTTATGATGTTCCTTCATACGATGCGTGTCTTCTTTACAGGCTCTTACAAAGCTCCGCGTGAGATGAACTGGGTAGTGGGTATGCTTATCTTCTTCGTAATGTTGGGTCTCGGTTTAACGGGTTACTTATTGCCTTGGGATAATAAAGCTTATTTTGCAACAAAAGTAACCCTTGAAATTGCTAACTCTGTTCCTGTGATGGGACCCGTACTAAAAGAGCTTATGCAAGGTGGTACGATTGTTGGTGCAGAAACATTGACTCGGTTTTTCGCACTACATGTATTCTTCCTCCCAGCGGTGCTTCTTAGTCTGCTCGTAGGACACTTTATTATGATCCGCAGACAAGGGATTTCTGGACCGTTGTAAGTTAATCTGAGAGAGGAGGAATACGGATGGCACATGGAAACAATTCTAAGGAAAAGGTTGTATACGTCGGTGATACCAGAGTTCGTAAAGGCAATGGATTTATCACACCTCCAGACTATTCAGCCTATCCTGGTAAATCGGAAGCCTTCATCCCTAACTTTCTACTGAAAGAATGGATGGTTGGCGTCGTTGTACTTGTAGGAATATTAGTGCTTACTATTTCAGAGCCTGCGCCGCTAGGATTTCCAGCGAATGCGAGTGCTACGGTTATCCCAATTCCTGACTGGTACTTCTTGTTTCTCTATCAGTATTTAAAGCTTCCATATGCTTCTGGTGATTATATCGTACTGGGTACATTAGGAGTAACCGGTGTAGCTTTTGGTTCACTTCTTTTAGCTCCATTTCTGGATACAGGCAGAGAACGCCGCTTCTATCGTAGACCGATCGCTTCATCTTTGATGTTCTTATCACTTGCAGCGATTGTGTACTTGACGAATACGGCTTGGACTGAATACAAACATGAAATGGCTGAAACCGGTCAAATTCCTGAAGATGTTCAACGGGAAGAGAAGGCGGCGGAGAATAGGGCGAAGGGCCTCCCAACCTCGAATGCAGTTAAAGCAAAGGAAGTAGCGATTGTAGACAAGGATGATCCAGCCATGGGACTCTTTAAGCAAGCTACCTGCATTTCTTGTCATGCCGCCGATTTGAAAGGGGCTGGTGGACCCTCTCTTCGTGGCGTAGGGGACACCCATGATAAAGAAGCAATCCTTACTATTATAAAAGAGGGTCAAGGGCAGATGCCGAAGATGTATGATACTGCTCTGGGAGCGGGGCTTTCGGATCAAGACATTGATGCCTTGGCAGACTGGCTTGCCAAACAAAAAAGCGAACAGTAAAATAATAATAACGCAAAACCTGATCGAAACTGCGGTCAGGTTTTTGTATGTCAATCGTAAAGTTGCCACTACTTGGGAGGTTAATGATCTGTATGTCAGTTCATGGGTTTGATAGACTGTTTAAACACCGAGGAATCATTTGGTTGTTATTTATTGTGAATCTTCTCGGTACCATTTATGGCTACATATGGTATGGCAATCAATTGGAGTTCACGGCAGCTAACTTTCCGCTTTGGTTGCTGCCGTTTGTTCCAGATAGTCCAACCGCGAGCTTGTTCTTTACCTTGGCACTGTTGCTAATGCTCTTTCCTCCAAAAAGCTATACGGGAAATAACGTTAGGGAGCTTATTGAAGCATTAGCGGTAGTGACGTCCGTGAAGTATGGGATTTGGGCGGTAAGTATGATTTTTGCTGGAGGGTATCAAGGAGATATTCTAGTGTGGAAAGATTGGATGCTGGTAATCTCCCATTTGGGGATGGCAGTGGAAGCCTTGATCTATGCACGATTCTTTTCTTTCCGCAAAATGATACCGCTAGCGCTGTTCTGGACCCTTGCTAACGATTTGCTGGACTATTCCTATGGAATATACCCATGGTTACCTTCTGTACTGAATGATGATGTTACTCAGGTACAATACTTTACAATGGCGCTTACGGTGTTTAGCGTAATTGTTGCTTGGTTGTTTAGTAGTAGACAAAGACCAGTTGAGTCTATCTATCAGTTTAAGAATAGGTTCTAGCAAGCAGTTCTAACCCTTGTCCCTTTGCCATACATTTAGAATTATAAGAAGTATTAGTTTTATACTATACTTTATCCTTATAATTTTACGAGAAATGAATATCGTCTTTAAAAGACGACAACGTCGTTTCTTCTTAAGGTAGAAGGGGGATGTCTCATGCTCCGCGGGAGATATTATGTGTTGGTTATTCTAGTATTTTGCTGGTTACTGGCCAGCATGAATGTTGAAAAAGCTTCAGCAGCGCAAGCGAATGCTGGTGAAGGTTCTGGCAATGTTTCGAAGCAAAGCGCCGATGTTAGTTCGGGCAACGGTTTGGTTGTGATGAGTGGGAAAACTGGAGCACAGCAGCTAGAACAAGCCGCTGAGGCATTGTATGGGTATGTCTTGGAAGGCGATGTGATGAAGGTCCGAGAAGAAACCGAAGAGCTCTCTAGGATCTTAGTGTCCTCTTCCTTTGAAGGAATGACTTCTGTAGAGGGCATTAATGCGCTGTCAGGGGTAATTATGGACCTGAAGGCCGCAGTGGCAAGTGCAAAAATATCTCAACAGCAATTGGAGACTACAGCAACCAAGTTACGGTTAGCCGCCAACAGTCTAAATCAACCTGGACAGCCCATTTGGCTGCAGTATTATAAGCTAATCCGCGAAGATCTGAATGCGATGGAACGAAGCGGTGCTGCAAATGATCTGGCTGGATGGAAAGCGGCTGTAGAGAGGCTGCAGAGCAGGTACGAGAATATTCGGCCAGCAGTGATCGTCTCCCGTCAAGCAGAAGTTGTAAATGCTTTTGATTCTTGGCTCTCTTATGCAGCAGGCATTCCTTCTTCTTCACAAAAAATCGAACGGGCCCGGTTGCTTGAAATAGTGTCTTACGGTCAGGATGCGGTGCGGGTAATGTTCGGAAAATCGAAGGATGAGCCTGCTTTGTCATTACCCCTGGCCTCACAAGAATTTGGGATTTGGGGAGGGCTAGCCGCAAGCTTTATAATTGCAGCATTAGCTTATGTGGGCTATCGTAAGTATCGTGGAGAAAATCAAAAATTCAAGCCGATTTAGTGAAATTGGCTTAATGAATAACAAAAAGGAGCGGGAAGAGTCCTCGCTCCTTTTTCTTTATGTTTCTCTGAATCCCTCGCCTTGAACATCATGCACATCACTTATAATTACGAACGCGTGCGGATCAATTGATTTGACTAATAAACTAAGACGGCGAATTTCCTGCCTTGAGACCACACAATACACCATATGCTTGGCTTGCTTAGAATACGCACCGATGGCGGGGATGAGCGTTACTCCTCGTTCTAATTCAGCAGTTATTAGATCGGCAATTTGGGGTGCCTCGTCACTAATGATAGTAAAAGCTTTGGCGGCATAAGCGCCTTCCTGGATGAAATCAATAACACGTGAAGCGATAAACACTGCGACGAGAGTGTATAGAATTTTTTCTTTGGGAATATAGAAGATGGAAGAACCGATAATGAAAATGTCGATAGCCAGAATAATCTGTCCCATGCTCCAGCCGAAATTCCGTCCCAGAATTCTTGCTACAATGTCTACGCCACCTGTTGTGCCACCAAAACGGAACACAATCCCAAGCCCTGTTCCAAGTGTCACCCCTGCGTATAGTGCAGCAAGAATAAAGTCATGTTCGGTGCTGAACGGCACGATCCATCCGGCAGAGATCAATCTTTCGAAGATCCACAAGAAAAGGGATAAAGACCCGATCCCTACACCTGTGTATACAATTTGGCGGCCGCCTAGGACTTTCCAACCCAGCAGAAACAATGGAAGATTGATTAGCAGCGTTGTTAAAAAGATTGGGATGTCAAAGGCATAATTAAGCAACAGTGTGATACCTGTTACGCCGCCTTCCATTAGCTGACTGGGAATGATGAAATACAGTAGACCGAATGCATATACGGCAGTGCCGAGCATGATGGGAGCAACTGTTTTACTGATTGTGATTACCTTGTTTGAATTCATGGAATCCCTCGTTAGGCCTTGTTAAGGCAGTTTTTCTTTTCCTATAATAAGTATACCTTTTCTTGCAGGTGTTAAAATATTCAAAAAAGATTTGTCTTCAAAACGTCTTTACGATAACATAGGGGCAAACAGAAGGCAAGATATACAGAGGGGGCAAAGATACATTTTATGGACAAAAGTCTTGGTGACATTCAGCGTGAAGTAGACGCTTATATATCGCAATTTAAAGAAGGGTACTTCAGTCCGCTGTCTATGTTAGCCCGCATGTCCGAGGAAGTCGGAGAGTTGGCGCGGGAAGTTAATCATGAATTCGGTGAAAAGCCGAAGAAGTCTGATGAAGCAGAGAATTCTATTGAGCTTGAACTGGGAGATATTCTGTTTATTACCGTTTGTTTTGCGAATTCTCTTGGGATAGATCTGACTGAAGCGCATAATAAGGTTATGCATAAGTTTAATACCCGAGACGCTGGGCGTTGGACACCAAAAGACACCGATTAGGCCTCTATAACATATGCTGTACCAAACGAACGGGATTTAGCCGTGAGGATGGTGTGTATATGGATCAAAGAGATTATGTAAGAGAAGCCTACCGATCTATATTGCGAAGTGACTTTGCGGAAGCTATTGTTTGCTTTGAGGCTGCGATTGCGGCAAGCCCGGCAGATGCAGAAGTCAGATATCGTTGTTCCATAACGTATGCCCGCAGTGGTATGCTAGATAAAGCTTTAGTTCATGCTCAGGCCGCTATGAAGTTAGACGGTAGCAAACCTGAGTATAGTCTACATCTACAACATCTTCAGGCTATGATGCATGTACAGGAAGCTAAGCGGTTGATAGAAGATGAAGATAACAAAACTCGCAACCCGTATCATCCGATTACGCTGCTTAAAGAGGCCATCACTCTTGACCCATTATATGGGGATGCTTATGTATGGCTTGCCATCGCGCATAGTCGGGTAAATGAGCATATTCAGGCTATAGCTGCCCTGAAAGAAGTGATTTCTTTACATCCGGATGATTCTGGCTTGCGAGAATTGATGGTAGACCTTCAGAAATCCATACAATCGTATATGCAGTAACTATATAACCAGTGAAGGCGAGGATGAAAAGATATGAGCAACAAGATCAGAGTTATCGTATCCGGCGCAGGCGGGAGAATGGGTAAAGAGGTTATTAAACTTGTGCTGCAGGACGAAGAGTTAGAGCTGGCAGCTGCGGTAGATCGTTCAACGATGGATATAGACGCAGGCCGTCTTGTAGGTCTAGAAGACTCGGGAGTTATTGTAACTTCAGATCTTGAGGCTGCCCTCGCGGGAAGCAATGGAGATGTTGTAGTTGATTTCACTACACCACAATCAGCGTATACGAATACAGCACTAGCCATTAAATACGGAGTGCGTCCGGTTATCGGTACAACCGGATTCACACCGGAGCAAATTGTGGAACTGGACAAGCAGTGTCAAGACCAGGGGATAGGCGGACTCATAGCTCCTAATTTCTCCATAGGGGCTATTCTGTTGATGAAATTTGCGGCTCAAGCTTCAAAATACTTCCCGCATCTGGAGATTATCGAGTATCATGGTGACCAGAAACTGGATGCTCCATCCGGAACTGCAATTAAAACGGCAGAGATGATTTCAGAGGTTCGGGAAGAGCTTCGTCAAGGGAATCCTAAAGAAGAAGAAACGATTGAAGGTGCCCGCGGGGGTTATTATAACGGATTCCGGATACATAGTGTCCGTCTTCCTGGTGTGTTTGCCCAAGAAGAAGTGATTTTTGGCGGGTTCGGACAATCCTTAAAAATCCGGCATGATTCTTATGAGCGAGCAGGATATATGCCAGGCGTTAAGATGGGGATTCAGAAGGTAATGGAATACACTGGCTTGATCTATGGTTTTGAGCACTTTATAGAATAGACAGGGGAGAACACCATGTTAAAAATCGCATTTATTGCACATGATCGTAAAAAAGATGAAATCGTAAATTTTGTATTAGCCTATGAGCATGTTTTTGTAGGTCATGAATTATTTTCCACGGGGACTACTGGCCAACGAATCATGGATGTGACTAGCTTGAAAATTCATCGCTATATGTCCGGCCCGTTAGGTGGAGATCAGCAAATTGGCGCAATGGTAGCGCAGGATGAATTGGATCTTATTATTTTCTTGCGTGACCCATTAATGGCACAGCCACATGAGCCAGATATTACAGCTTTACTTCGTCTATGCGACGTATACGGTATACCTGTGGCTACGAATATTGCGACAGCTGAAGTGCTTGTGAAGGCGATTGATCGCGGTGACTTTGCTTGGCGTGAACTAGTTCATAAATACAAACCAGGTGTCGATGAATGAAGCTGGACATTCTTGTATTTGGAGCTCATGCGGATGACGCGGAGATCGGTATGGCAGGTACGATTGCGAAACATACCGCCGCAGGCCTTAAAGTGGGCCTGTGCGATTTAACGGCTGCAGAGATGTCCTCGAATGGTACTGTAGAGCTACGCAAGGAAGAGGCGCAGCAAGCTGCTGATCTACTTGGTGTATCGGTGCGGACGAATTTAGGTTTATCAGACAGAGGGCTTTTTATAACGGAAGAGCATGTAGCAGCTGTTACAGCAGAAATTCGCCGTTTTGCGCCTGCGATAGTTTTTGCTCCTTATTGGGAAGATCGTCATCCTGATCATATAGCATGCAGTAAGCTGGTAGAAGAGGCGGTCTTTAATGCCAAACTACGTAAATATATGCCGGACAAGCCGGCAGTTTCAGCACCACAATTGTTTTTTTATTTTATAAATGATCTTGGACGTACGGATCTTATTGTAGATGTTACTGAACAATATGGGTTAAAGGAGCAGGCGTTGTCCTGTTATCGCTCTCAGTTCACCAAACCGCTGGGTGCCGATGCTGTATCCACACCGTTAACGGAGGGTTACATTGAGCGGGTCCGCTCTAGAGATATGTTGCTTGGACAGCGCAGACTCATTCCTTATGCGGAAGGGTTTGCTACAAAAGTTCCTTATGCGGTAAATTTGTTTACTGCGGGGGATCATACTTTATAAAGTATAGAAGGGGACGGAACATGGATCGTTTGAAAATAGGTATTACCTGTTATCCGTCTCTTGGCGGCTCAGGTGTAGTAGCGACTGAATTAGGAAAACTCTTGGCCGAAAAGGGGCACGAAGTTCATTTTATTACACACAGTATTCCGTTTCGGTTAGGGAAGTTTCAGAAAAATATATTTTATCATGAGGTAGAAGTTAACGATTATTACGTATTTAAATATCCTCCTTATGACTTAGCGCTTGCTACGAAGATGGCTCAGGTTGCTAAAATGCAGAATCTGGATCTGTTCCATGTTCATTATGCCGTTCCACACGCTGTTTGTGCTTTTCTTGCCAAGCAAATGCTTGGTAATGATATAAAGGTTGTAACGACCTTGCATGGCACTGACATTACGGTACTTGGACAGGACGAATCTCTAAAAGATCTAATTCGTCTTGGAATTAATGAAAGTGACGCTGTAACGGCTGTATCGAAGGATCTCATTAGAGAAACACGTGAAGTGCTGGATATCACTCGCGAGATTGACCTCACTTATAATTTCGTTGATCATCGTGTCTATTACCCGCGGGATGTATCGAATCTTCGGGAAGATTTTGCTTCAACTGAGGAGAAGATCCTGATGCACATCAGTAACTTCCGTCCAGTTAAAAGGGTAAGCGATGTTGTAGATATCTTTGCTAAAGTGAATCGTGAAATCCCTTCACGACTGCTGCTTGTTGGCGAAGGGCCTGATCTTCCCAAGATTCAAGCTAAGATCAGTGAAATGGGTCTGGAAGATAAAGTCCGCTTCTTAGGAAGACAGGATGAGATCGCTCAAGTCATTTCGTTAGCTGATTTGCTGCTGTTACCGTCAGAGAAGGAAAGCTTTGGTCTGGTTGCGCTAGAAGCGATGGCCTGTGGAGTACCGACTATAGGTTCTCAAACCGGAGGGATTCCAGAGCTAATTGAGCATGGCAAGACAGGATTTATTGCTCCGATTGGTGATACGGACACTATGGCGAAATATGCAATTAAACTCCTTTCGGATGATCGCATGGTGCAGCAATTCAGACAAGCCTGTCTGGAAACAGCCTGCAAAGATTTCTGTAAGGATTCGATTACAAGTCAGTATGAAGATATATATTACCGTGTGCTCGGGCGCAAGGTACCTAGACTGGATACAGTCAGGGGGTAAGGGGTTCGTAATGAAATGGAAAATGGCGCCATCCGCTATGGCTCTTGCGGCGGAAAATGTAATTTCTGAGCTAACTCAGAACGGCCATGAGGCTTTTTGGGTCGGAGGCTGCATTCGCGATGAGCTGTTGGGTAGGCCAGTACATGATATGGATATTACAACTTCAGCAGTGCCGGAGGAAGTGATAGCCATCTTCGCACGCAGTATTCCGACAGGGCTAGCACATGGGACGGTCACCGTGCTTCAGGATGGGCATGGGTTTGAAGTGACGACATACCGAACTGAAAGTGGGTATGTCGATCATCGTCGTCCGGAACATGTTGAATTTGTTAGTGATGTGAAGGAAGATTTGCGTCGTCGCGATTTTACGATTAACGCAATATGCTGCGGACTGGACGGAGATTTGATTGATCCCTTCGGAGGCGAGAAGGATCTAGCTCTCCGTGTGATCCGCTGTGTGGGGGATGCGGAGGAACGGTTCGATGAGGATGCGCTACGCATGCTTCGCTGCGTTCGTTTCGCATCGGTGTTAGATTTCTCCATCGCCAAGAATACGTGGAGGGGACTGTTGCGCCAGCGAGATAAGCTGGCGCATATTGCTGTGGAGCGCGTCCGCGCGGAGCTGGACCGCATCGTAGAGGGGCCGCATCCTCGGCGCGGACTTGCAATGCTAGCGCGCTGTGAACTGCTCGCGCGCGGCAAAGCCCCGTTCCCCTGGACCGGAACCGATCTGGCAGCTGCTGCCGCCTTGACGGCCGGGATAGGGTAACTGGAGAGCGCCCACCT
Source organism: Paenibacillus sp. FSL E2-0201 (assembly GCF_037963325.1). Taxonomy (NCBI): domain Bacteria; kingdom Bacillati; phylum Bacillota; class Bacilli; order Caryophanales; family Paenibacillaceae; genus Paenibacillus; species Paenibacillus sp. FSL E2-0201. The sequence goes on along the minus strand of NZ_CP150154.1, from coordinate 4,479,360 downwards.
GGGGTGGGCGCTTCTCCTCCATGCCCTGAAGCAGTCGGCCCAGGAGGCCGATGAGCTGCTGCGGGCATGGACGTTCTCTGGGACGACGCGTACCAGCGTCGTCCAGGTGCTGCGGGTCCGCGAAGCTTGGACCGCTGCCCTGGTGGCAGTGCCGCCGGGGGAACCGGGCGGCACGGATCTACTGCGGCGGCGCTTCCTCGCCGCCGTGCTGACCTTCGGCGTGGAAGCCGCCGAAGGGTGGCTCTCGCTGCTGGCGATCTTGCCAGCAGGTGGCCTTCCCGCTGCGAACCCGCCAGCGGTTTCAGAGATTTCACCCGCTGTCACCCCAGCGGCGCCAGAGCTTGTAAATGGCTTGATCTATTTGCAAGCTGCAAGAGACTGGATCTCACAGATGCCGCTTAAGAGCTTATCCGAGCTTGCTGTTACAGGTAATGAGCTGGCGGAAGCGCTTGTGAAACGTCCGGGTCCTTGGCTCGGCAATATGCTGAGTGCACTTCTGCAAGCGACTGCTTCGGGAGATCTACTAAACAATAAACAAGTATTGCTGTTTGAAGCAAAAAGGATGGATGGACATGAGCTATGATAAGGCGCTGTCGCTAACCGAATTGAAGCAGGAAGCTTCCGATTCGAATTGGATAGACAGAGTTCAGCTTCTAGAGTCTGTCGTATCTACTCAGGAGGAAGCCAAACGATTGGCAGAAAGCGGCGCACCAGAAGGAACAACCGTAATCGCTGAAGAACAAACCGGCGCTAGGGGGAGAATGGGCAGAAATTGGTTTTCTCCTCGTGGCAAAGGGATTTGGATGAGTATAGTATTGCGGCCGAATTTACCCTTGTTACAGACTCCGCAGTTAACACTGCTTGCTGGGGTTGCTGTTTGTAAAGCAATACGTCGTGTGACCGGAGTCGATGCCGGTATTAAATGGCCGAATGATTTGCTTGCGGGCGGTCGTAAGATATGCGGAATTTTGCTTGAGTCTTCGCTAAGAGAAGGGGAGCTTCATTATTGCATCGCCGGAATTGGGATTTCTGCGAACTTGACTGAAGACGATTATCCTGATCATCTGAAAGAAGTGGCAACTTCACTTCGGATACAGCGGAGCGGTGTTCCTATTGACCGTTCGGAGCTGGTTAGGGCTGTGCTCGATGAGTTGGAATTGCATTACAATCTGTATATGAATCAAGGTTTTAAACCCATCAAAGAGCTATGGGAGTCGATGTCAGTTACATTGGGGCGCCAAATCGCCCTGAATAGCCCTCAGGGGCGTTCTGAAGGCGTCGTAGTAGGTCTGGACAACTTAGGCGGACTACTCCTTAAAAATAGCTCAGGGGACATTTCAAATGTATGCTCAGGTGAAATTGAGCTTTTATAAGTCTTTTCAATATGGCAGGGGTGTCATCCCTTGTCATATTTTTTTCGTGTAATTCCGAGTCCTTTTTGATATACTATGGGTCGGAGGCGGTATCGTTTTACGAACTGTACTCTTGATCTGATGAATTTATAATGTTTTTATTATTGGAATTACCTTCATAACTGCGTTAGACGGTTACGTTGGATTCTGCTCTGAGCCGTAAGGACCGAGACAGAAGGGACGATCGCGAGTGACTCTTTTTTGCCCTTCGGACCTTTTTAGCAAATGATTGCTAAAGGGTTTTTTTGTTGCGATTTTTACGGGGATGTTATTTCAAAAAGGAGGACGAAGAGAGAAATGGCAAACAAACAAGCACTTAATATTGTGAAAATGAAAAAAATGAAAGCAGATGGTGAACGGTTGAGTATGTTGACCGCTTATGATTACCCATCGGCTCTACTTGCTGAAGAAGCCGGTATCGACCTTATCCTGGTGGGTGACTCCCTGGGAAACGTGGTACTTGGATATGATACAACTTTACCCGTTACGATTGACGATATGGTCTACCATACTCGTTCCGTAACTCGAGGCGCACAAAATACGTTCATTGTGGCAGATATGCCGTTTATGACCTATCACGGAAGTGTAGATGAGAGCCTGCGGGGTGTGCGCAGACTAATGCAGGAAGGGCGGGCTCATGCCGTCAAAATGGAAGGCGGTCTCGAAATTTGTGAGACAGTCGCTGCAGTTGTAGCTGCGGGAGTCCCTGTGCTTGGGCATATTGGACTTACACCACAATCGGTAAATATGATTGGGGGCTACCGTATTCAAGGTAAGGACGCCAAAGACGCAAAACGCCTGATGGATGAGGCCAAGGCGCTTGAAGCAGCCGGTGCATTTGCAGTCGTACTGGAGCTGGTGACAGAAGAAGTCGCACAAGCGATTTCTGAGGCACTGAGCATTCCGACCATTGGGATTGGTGCAGGCCGTTATTGTGACGGTCAGGTATTGGTTTTCCATGATTTGCTGCGGTATGCCTCACCCTATCGTGAGAAACGTTTTGTCAAAACCTATGCGGATGTGGGTAATGTAATTCGTGAGGGGATTAGCCAATATGTGCAAGAAGTGAAGGATCGCTCGTTCCCAGATGAAGGCCATGTTTTTAAGGCAGATGAAACCGTTCTGGAATCTTTATACGGCGGTGCCGGAAAGGATGGGGAATAAGATGAGAGTTGTCAGAAGCATTGAGCAGCTGCGCGAAGCTTTGGAGTATATGAGACAAGGTGGGCATACCCCGATTGGTTTTGTTCCAACCATGGGATATCTTCACGAAGGACATGCCAGTCTGCTTCGGCGGGCAGGAGAAATGAGCAACACGGTGGTTATGAGCATATTTGTGAACCCGCTGCAGTTTGGACCGAATGAGGATTATGATTCCTATCCGCGCGATGAAGATCGTGATTTGGAGCTGGCGGAACGCGAAGGGGTCGATATTGTATTTATCCCCAGCGTGGAAGAAATGTATCCGCAGCCTACCCGGACTACAGTCTCAGTATCTGAGCTTACTACTCGACTTTGCGGAGCTTCGCGCCCAGGGCATTTTAATGGCGTAACTACGGTTGTGAATAAACTATTTAATATCGTGCAGCCGGATTATGCTTTCTTTGGACTAAAGGATGCCCAGCAAGTAGCAGTGCTCCGCCGAATGGTATCCGATTTGAATATGAATGTTGAAATTGTACCTTGCCCTATCATTCGTGAAGGGGATGGACTTGCGCTTAGCTCACGAAACGTATTCTTATCTTCGGAGGAACGTAGTCAGGCATTAGTGCTATCTCGTTCCTTACGTGAAGCACGTCAGTCCATTGAAGAAGGAAAAGTAAGAACCGTTGCTGAAGTGCGGGAATTGTTGACATCGGTTATTTCCAGCTCTCCTTTGGCGGTCATTGATTATGCGGAAATACTGACATTCCCTAATCTGGAAAGTTTAGACCACGAAGCTTTAATAACGGATGTAGAAGGGGAAATTATTATAGCGCTTGCTGTGAAGTTTGGCAGAACACGCTTAATTGACAATAATGTATTTATTCCAAAGGAGGTTGCCGCTCTTGTTTAGACATATGATGAAATCCAAAATTCACCGCGCTACGGTGACAGAAGCGAACTTGAATTATGTGGGTAGTATTACCATTGATGAGAACTTAATGGAAGCGGCAGATATTCTTGAAAATGAAAAAGTACAGATCGTGGATAACAATAATGGTTCACGGTTAGAAACGTATGTTATTCCTGGACCTCGCGGAAGTGGTGTGATCTGTCTGAATGGTGCAGCCGCCCGTCTTGTTCAACCAGGAGACACAGTAATTATTATTTCATATGCGATGTTGTCTTCGGAAGAACTGGAGTCGCATAAGCCAACAGTGGTATTCGTGGATGAGAACAACAGACCCGTCAAGCTGGCTGATCATGAATTGCATGCTACAATCGCTTAAATAATGGACTTACGCCATGTAATGAATGGCAGGGATGAAAGACCCCGTTCTCGCAGAAAATGAAGTCAGGCAAGCTGAACTGATTTCATCTTCAGTAAAGGGGGATAGCCCATGTTTCAACATTTGTTTGCTGAAATGAACAAGGTGCTTCAGGAGATCGTTACAGATTACCCTACAGCGGAGGGTGCCCGCCGGAATGAGCTTTTATGCAATTATAATATGCTGCACCGACTAAGCGATAAAGTAATGGATGAATGGCTGGCCTTTGCAGAGAAGCTAAGTCACTTTCGTGAAAGTGTAGATTTTACGACTGTGGCTGAAGAGGACATGCCAGAGCAGGAAGCACCCGAGCTCTGCATGGATACTTTTGTTAGAGGCCAGGGGTATTATAAGCTGCTGATGTATGGAAAATGTATTGAGCAGTTTAAGGAAGTTATTGCGCAATATCCGGATAGTTTGGCTGCTCGCTTATATTTAGCCATCTCTTACCTTCAGGAAGGGAATGGGGAAGCAGCGTGGAGTCATTTGAACCATATGCTCGGTTTGATACGGGAAACCAAGCTGAAAGCAATGGTTTATAATGCTTTAGGCTGCATCCGGGCTTCACAGGAACGCTTCAATGAAGCGCAGGAGCTGTTTGGCCTCTCATTGCAGCTTGACCCTGCACTTCCTGAACCAACGGTTAATTTGGAGGTTTGCCGCCGCCGTGGAGGAAAGCTTCATTTCGGAAATCAGCTTGTTTCATTATTGTAAATTATTACGTTTACGGTTTATTATTCCGCATTTTCATTCAAGCGATGCATCCCCTGAACCAGTGGTGTGCATCGCCTTTTTTCGCAACTTCTGTTATGCTGATTAAGAGTCTCAATTGAAAGGGAATAGAATTATAATGAAATTTGCCGTGCTTGATTTTGAAACAACGGGAACCCAATCCGTGGGTGAAATTATCCAGGTTGGCCTTGCAATTATAGAAGAAGACCGGTCCATCTCCCGGGTATATGGTTCCTACGTCAAGCCCGGAACGCCGATACCTCCTTTTATAACTGGTCTGACGGGGATTACCGACGATGATGTAAAGGATGCGCCTGAGCTGGATGAGATGATGATGGAGCTTGTTCCACTCTTGGATGATGTTGTGCTTGTAGGGCATAATGTCGCATTTGACTTCCATTTTTTGCAAAATGCTTTAGACAGATGTGGGTATTTACCATTTCAAGGGCGGATTTTAGATACGATTGATTTTCTAAAAATCTGCTTTCCTTCCCTAACATCCTATCAACTAGGGTCAGTTAGTGCACATTTTGGAGTGACACATGATCGTCCGCATCAGGCAGATAGTGATGCACTGGCGACAGCTCTTGTGCTGTTGAAATGTCTGGAGGAGCTTTATAGTTTACCGTTACTCACCATCCAGCGACTATGTGAGCTGTTTACCGAAGAGGATAGTGATTTAGGTTGGTATTTTGATGGTCTGCTGCGTGAGCGGGAAGCGGAGACGCTTCAACCCGAAGGTGATCTGACTTTCTATCGTCAATTAGCGCTTGCAGTAGGGGATTGGAATGAACTAGCTCCACCTCGCGACGAGCATGCTGAGAATCCGCTACAGAATTTATCATTTACAGATTATATGGATGAAGTAACGAAACGGCTTAAAGACACTTTGCCACAGTATGAAAGCCGAGAAGCTCAGGATATTATGATCAATGAGGTGATAACGGCACTTGCCGAAGACAAACATCTATTGATCGAAGCAGGGACAGGAACCGGCAAATCGCTTGGTTATTTGTTGCCTGCCATATACCAAAGTGTTCGTACTAATGAGAAAGTTATGGTCAGCACTCATACCATTAATCTGCAGGATCAATTGCGTGAGCGTGATATTCCTTTGTTAACGCAGGTAGTTCCGTTTCCATTTAAAGCTGCGATTTTTAAAGGCAGAGGGCATTATTTGTGTCTTCGTAAGTTTGAACATAAAATTAATAAAAAAGACTTTATAAGTCCAAGGGAAGATGCACTTACTGCGGCTCAGATGATCGTTTGGTTGACACAAAGTGAATCAGGGGATGACGAAGAGCTCAATTTAAGCGGTCGTGGCGGAGATTTCTGGGAGACGGTAGCAAGCGATACCGATTCTTGTCTCGGTCGCTCCTGTCCTTGGTTCCGCAAGTGTTATTACCATCGGGCAAAACATGAAGCGGGTATTGCTGACGTGGTTATTACGAACCACTCTAAGCTTTTCGCAGATGTTAAGGCTGGGCACCAGCTACTCCCGGCTTATGAACATCTTGTTATTGATGAGGCCCACCATCTGGAGGACGTGGCTGGCAAGCATTTAGGTATGCATATGAAGCATTTCACGGTGGCTCACACGCTGTCCCGATTATACAAGGATAGTCGTAACGGCCAACTCCCAACGCTTCGTCAAATGCTTCAGTCATCAGGCAGTGAGGAAGCTTCTGAATGGAGCGGAGTTATCGATAGAATCTATCCAGATCTGCTTACTGTAAAAGAAACCTGGGATCTACTTAGTGACAAGCTATTTAGCCTCTTGCCGGAACGTAGCGATGCAGCGGCGGGAGAAGCTGGACAGCTAGTCATGCGGTTACTTCCTACCCGTAAACCGAAAGATTGGGATGAATTGGTTGCTTTGGAGAATACTATGAATCTGACATTGAGCGAAATTATCCGTAAGGGTGATAAAATGCTTAATGAGATGCGTGATCAAGAAGGTCAATCTTCTTCAGATAGTTTAGTAACCGATATTAGCGGCTTATTTAAGGATTTAGCTTCTATACGTGAGCAAGTACGGTTTTTTATGGGATTAAACGACGAGAATGTAGTATATTGGCTGGAGGCGAATGGAAATTATCGCAGCAAATCGCTACAGCTATATGCCGTCCCTGTTGATGTTAGTACCCAGCTTAAAGAGCTGTTCTTCGACAAAAAGAAAAGTATTGTGTTAACTTCGGCGACGCTTTCTGTCGATAAATCGTTCCAGTTTATGATTGATAATCTCGGACTTAATGAAGCTGCGGAAGAGGGGCGTCTAATGACATCTCTCCTTCCTTCTCCCTTTAAGTATCGGGAGCAGGCACTATTAGTAATTCCACGGGATTTCCCTAGTGTGAAGGGCAGTGTGGGTGATGCCCGATTTGTCGATACGCTCGTACAGTCACTAGCAGAAGCGGCTATTACGACACGCGGACGGATGCTTGTTCTGTTTACTTCTTACAAGATGCTGCGCCAAGTTTACGATCCTCTGAAAGAGGCTCTAGCCTCACAAGAAATCACGGTGCTAGGTCAAGGCGTGGAAGGTGGAAGCCGCAGTAAGCTGATTCGACGCTTTCAGGACAGTGCTGCTTCAGTTCTGCTTGGAACTAGCAGCTTCTGGGAGGGAGTAGATATTCCGGGTGAGGCATTGACATGCCTGGCCATCGTGAGGCTTCCATTTCAACCGCCTAATCACCCTCTAGCGGAAGCGAAGTCTGAGTTATTACAAGCCCAGAAGAAGAATCCGTTTATGAAATTGTCGGTGCCTCAGGCAGTTATCCGCTTCAAGCAAGGATTTGGAAGACTGGTACGGACAGCGCAGGATCGGGGTATTGTTATAGTGTATGACACTAGGGTTATCGAATCTCATTATGGGAAGTATTTCCTTTATTCGTTGCCTGGCCCGAAAATGGAACATATGCTTACGGATCAAATGGTTCCTCGTATAGCAGAGTGGTTGGAAGACGGAGGCGTTTCTTAAGAAGGACATCTTCTGTTTAATTAATCACTCCACAATGAAGGGCGGTATAAGAGAATACCGCTCTTCATTGAGACGAGGTACAGAAATTTTAATTGGATTCAAACAGAATAGTACTTAAATTAGGAGGTAAATTATGAAATCGGATAAAATATCAGAAGCCGTTGTTCGCAGACTTCCTGTATACTTACGTTTCTTGAATGATCTCCAGAAACGTGAAATATTAACCGTTTCCTCGCAAGAATTAGGACAAAAACTTGATCTGAATCCCGCTCAAATCCGTAAAGATTTAGCGTATTTTGGAGACTTCGGTAGAAAAGGTATCGGGTATGACGTAACTTATCTTATTGAGAAAATCCGTCATATTTTGAAGCTGGACCAACAGCTGAATGTGGCATTAGTAGGTGCCGGTAACCTTGGACATGCATTATCTAATTATAATGCTTATCTGAAGGATACTATGAAGATTACCGCTATATTTGACTCTTATGCACCTAAGGTAGGGCGGAAAATCAACTCTCTTACGGTTCAACCCATGGAGGAGCTAGGTCAGACAGTTCGTGAGCAAGGCATTCGAATTGGGATTATTACAGTACCTGACTCAGAAGCGCAGAATGTAGCAGATATTCTTATTGAATCTGGCATTGAGGCGATTTTGAATTTTGCACCAGTGATTCTAAAAACACCACCGAATATCCGGGTTCATGCAGCCGATTTTACAACGGATTTGCAAAGCCTTGCTTATTATTTGAAAGACGGAAAGGAAGAAAGCGGAAATGAAGAGTAGTAAAACGATTATCAAAGGCGGGCGTTTTCTTATTCCGGGAACGGATGAGCCTGTTCTTAGTGGATATATGACTATTGAAGATGATTTGATCACTTACATAGGAAAAGAAGAGCCTCTGATGGAAGAAGGTGTGCAAGTTGTTGATGGCAGTCGTCTGTTGTTTATGCCTGGTCTGGTAAACACACACGGCCATGCTGCAATGTCATTGCTTCGTGGTTATGGAGATGATTTGGCGCTTCAAGTGTGGCTTCAGGAAAAAATGTGGCCGATGGAAGAGAAGTTCACCGGAGAAGATGTATACTGGGGAACCTCCTTGTCTGTTCTGGAAATGCTGAAAGGTGGCACTACAACCTTCCTGGATATGTATGATCATATGGATCGAGTAGCTGAGGTGGTCGAATTATCAGGCATCCGTTCCGTATTGATGAGAGGCGTAATCGGTCTTTGTCCAGAGGAAGTACAGAATCACAAGCTTGCGGAAGCGATTTCTTTTGCACGGAACTGGCATGGAAAGGCTGACGGTAGAATTACAACGATGATCTCGCCACACGCTCCATATACTTGCCCACCGGATTTCTTTGTTAAGTTTGTACAGGCGGCGCATGATTTGGATTTACCGATGCATACACATATGTCCGAAACGAATCGCGAAGTGGAGCAGAATGTAGTGGATTACGGCCTGCGGCCTGTAGCGCATTTAGAGAAGCTTGGAATGTTCACACGTCCGTCTATTGTTGCTCATGGCGTTCATTTGAATGATGAAGAGATCGAGATTCTGGCTCGTCATAATGTAGGTGTATCTCATAACCCGGGAAGTAATCTAAAACTGGCTAGTGGAGTTGCTCGTGTTACGGATCTTCTAAAGGCCGGTGTGAAGGTGTCGCTGGGTACAGATGGCGCGGCAAGTAATAATAACTTGGATATGTTTGAAGAGATGCGTCTTGCAGCACTTATCCATAAAGGTGTAAGTGGTGATCCTACGGCTGTACCGGCTCCGGAAGCTCTGAGTATGGCTACAGAGTATGGCGCGAAGTCTATCTTTTTAAATGATGTGGGCAGGCTCGCTGTAGGCATGAAAGCTGACTTTATCGCGATTGATATAGACCAGCCGCATTTACTACCGCACACAGATTTGCTGTCTCATGCTGTATACTCTGCCAGTGCCAAGGATGTTGAGCATGTATGGGTGAATGGTAAACAGGTTGTAAAACATGGACAATGTGTAACGTTAGATGAGGAAGCTATCCGTCGTAAGGCGCAAGAATCCTTTGAGGGGCTGCTCAAGCGCTAGTCTAAGATGATAAGAATTAACTGTAAGGCTGTGACTTTCTGCGTTTGCAAAAGTTACGGCCTTTTCTGTAAATATAAGAATTTATATGAATGAATATGAAACTTTGGATAAACACACGGGTGTGTTATATAATCAAAAAAGATATATTACTAGAAAGGGAGCTGCACCTTGAAGAAAAGGAAAAAATGGATCCTCCTGGGGTCAGTTCTGATTCTGCTCCTTCTGTTTGGACTTATCCAGTTCTATGCCTATATTATGAAAGATCAATGGAACGAGCGAGATATTGCTAAGGATATCGCCAAAACCAGCGCTGGTCTGACAGAGGTAACTAAAGCACAGAAATCCGTGTGGGATGAAAATGCAGTGTACTGGGTCTTAACAGGGAAGAATCAATCCGGGACCGAGTTGATGGTATGGGTACGCTTTACTGTAGACGGGAAGTTTGCAGAAGGCAACGACGCAGTATATGCTGAGGAACTGAGTAAAGGGACCTCTGAAGCGAAAATACGCAGCATAATTAAAGCTGATCTTCCGGACATTAGTATCGAGCGGTTGTTGCCGGGGGTATATAACGGAGAGTATGCATGGCAGCTTTTTTATAAACAAAGCGGTCGTTATTATTATCAATTTTATCGGTTCTCAGATGGAGCTCGAATGGGTGAAGGATATAGTTTACCCAGCCGCTAAAATAAACAAAAGTACTATACTAGAAACAAGCGGACCATTTATGGTTCGCTTGTTTTCGTTAATATGATGGATTATTTTGATATACTCGTAATGTACTATTTGTGATATACTAAGTAGGTAGTTTTTATATATTCTATTTAAAAACACATGTGGAAATAAGCCTGTTAATGACAAGTAACGGCTCTTTTTTTTCGTTGAAATAAATCAATATATTTAATGAATTGGAAAAAAATAAAAAATAAAATTTTAAATATATTCACACTTTTTTTCATTTTTATATATACACATGTGATATACTACTGTTTGTAATTAGAACAGTATTAAGAGAACGTTAGGCTCTGATGAGCGCTTAACAGCTTTGATTTATTGATCATTCTGTTTACATTTTGTCATCTTTGAGAGGAGGACGTTTCTTGAAATTACGTCTTGTACCTGTACTGATAACGTCTCTACTGTCGGCTACTCTATTGTTCGGAGGATTCTTTTTATATCGTCAGTTTGCTTTACAGGAACCGCTCCAAAAGATTGTATCCGGTTATGAGGGAGTAAACAATTCACATATTAGTATTAACCGCGATGAGGTCACTTTGAAACTTGATTTGCAGCCGGGCACGAATTTACGTGATCTAGTATCGTATGTATCCAAAGAAGGAAAATCAGTGATTGAAGGACGTAAACTTAAACTCGATGTGGATCAAAATTCAAGTGAATTATTGGATGATTACTGGGATAAAGCGATGTTCTCTGTAGCTGAAGCGATGGAGAGCCGTAAATATACTCTTATACCTACTGAACTTGATAGATTAAAAGAGCAACATTCAGAATATAAAAATGTGATAGCATCTACTGAAATCGACGACAACAATGTGTATGTTAGTTTAAGTAATGGAAAAGAAAGTAAATTCATTATTTTGCCGCGAAAACCTGCGACCTTGGGGGTATGGAATAATGCCTAAGTATCTTAAAGAAATTTTACTCGGATTTATTCCTGTACTGTTTATTTTCATGGCTTTTTTAGGTATTAATATATTCCCAATTGTTATAGCAGCTGGAATGCTTACTGCACTGCTTATAATTGCTCATTTGCGCGGCGGGCTTACGGTGAACGCTGGTGCTGGGAAAAAACGCAAGAAGGAAGGACCTTCAAAGCTAACTTTTGAAGAAATTGGCGGGCAAGACAATGCGAAGCAAGAGCTTCGTGAAGCACTCGATTTTTTGATCCGTCATGAGGAAATCAGCAAATTTGGGATTCGTCCTTTAAAAGGGATTCTGCTCACTGGTCCTCCAGGAACAGGTAAGACCCTTATGGCCAGAGCGGCTGCACATTATACAAATTCTGTATTCGTAGCTGCATCAGGTAGTGAATTTGTTGAAATGTATGTGGGTGTCGGGGCCGGCCGGATTCGTGATTTGTTCAAGGATGCCCGTAGCCGCGCTGTTAAGGAGAACAAGCAGAGTGCCATTATTTTCATTGATGAAATTGACGTAATTGGCGGTAAACGTGAAGGCGGGCAGCAGCGTGAATATGACCAGACCTTGAATCAGCTGTTGACTGAGATGGACGGTATTTATAATAACGAAACACCGCGTATTCTGCTGGTCGCTGCAACAAACCGGAAAGAAATGCTTGATTCGGCATTGCTACGTCCTGGACGGTTCGACCGTCATATTCAAGTGGACATGCCTGACAAGAAGGGCCGTAAATCGATTCTCGAATTGCATGCGAAGAATAAACCTATTCATCCAGAAGTAAGCCTCGACAAAATTGCTGAAGAAGCCTATGGCTTCTCCGGTGCTCAGCTGGAAAGTGTCATGAATGAGGCTGCGATTTATATGATGCGTGAGGACTTGACGGAAGTTGAGCAACGGCATCTGTCGATGGCGATTGACAAGGTAATGATGGGTGAAAAAACGGATCGAGAAACCAATCACGAAGAGAAAAAGAGGGTCGCTATTCATGAATTGGGACATGCCATCATGGCAGAGCTCCTTCGTCCAGGAAGCGTTAGTCAGGTTACACTGACTCCGCGTGGGCAAGCCCTTGGATATGTACGGCACAATCCTCAGCAAGAGCAGTATTTGTACACCAAAGATTATTTGGAAGATCAGATTATGATTGCACTTGGTGGAGCGGCGGCTGAAGAAATGTATTATGGCGGACGAAGCACAGGTTCACGCGCTGATTTCGATCAGGCGCTGAATATTGTGGAAACGATGATGAAGTCAGGATTAACTTCGCTGGGGATTGCTAAACTGGAAATGGTTACCACTGAAGAGCTTATGAAGGAAAATAGTAAGATATTGGATGAACTGATGACGCGCACTCGTGAGCACCTTGAAAAGCAACGAAATGTATTTGATTACTCTCTTGACATTTTAATGAAGGAAGAAGTACTCTCTGGAGAGCAATTTCGATGTCAATTTCGTGACAGCGTCCTTTTACCAGCATAAATTTTTATGCTGGTTATTTTTTTTTACTTTTCAGGCATGCTAAGATATCATTATATGTCGGGCTTTATAAATTTTTGCGACAGACAAGGTACAATACAAAAGTATAGATACCTGAAAGGATGGAGACTTTTTTATGAATTTCAAAAAAATAGGTGTCATCGGCGGTGGCACAATGGGACAAGGTATTGCTGAAATGTTAGCAGCCAAAGGCCTGGATGTATTGCTGGTGGAGAAAACCGCAGAAAAACTGGACTACTCTTACGAAATGATCGAGACAAGTCTAGATAAGCAATTGGAGAAATGGGCGATCACTCAAGCAGAAAAGAAGCTGATTCTTAGCCGCATTCAAAAAGTGACACATTTCGCAGAGCTCAGCTCTTGTGATATGGTCATCGAAACCATTGTTGAGGATTTGGAAGAAAAGAAAAAGATTCTAAATCAATTGGATCAAGTATGTCCAAATCACATTATTCTTGCCAGCAATACGTCAACACTTAGCTTGACTGAACTTGCAAGTTCTACAATGTATCCGGAACGCGTGATCGGAATGCATTTCATATATCCTGTTGCTAAAGTGGATCTTGTTGAAATCGTACGCGGTCTGAAAACTTCAGATGCTACTTTTGAAGACACAAAATCCTTTGTTGATGAGATTGTTGAGAAAAAAGGTGTAATGATTTATGAATCCCCAGGATTTGTAACATCACGCCTCATTTGCTTGTTTATCAATGAAGCTATGCATGTGTTGCAAGAGGGCGTTGCCTCCGCACAGGATATTGACGATGCTATGCGTATCGGTTATCAATTCCAATATGGACCGCTTGAAATGGCTGACAGATTCGGCTTGGATTCGGTTCTTGCTGCGCTTGAAAATATGTTCCGTGAATACGGTGAATTGAAATACCGCCCTTCTACAATTCTCAAGAAGATGGTACGTGCAGGACAACTGGGTATGAAATCAGGAGAAGGCTTCTTCAAGTACGACAAGGATGGTGACCGTGTATGAATATTCTAGTTATTAACTCAGGTAGTTCTTCTTTGAAATATCAGCTCTATAACATGAATGATGAATCGGTTTTGGCTAAAGGTTTGGTTGAACGTATTGGAATGGACTCCTCTATTCTGAATCATAAACCGACTGGCAAAGCGGAAGTGACAGAAGTAAGCGAAATCCTGGAACATAATACTGCGATTCGTAAAGTCCTTGCTTGTCTTACAGACAAGGAGCATGGTGTAATTGAATCCATTAAAGAAATTGATGCTGTAGGTCATCGCGTAGTGCATGGTGGTGAATTCTTCAAAGCCTCCGCACTTGTGGATGCTGACGCAAAAACGAAAATTCGTCAATTGTTTGACCTTGCACCACTGCATAACCCAGCAGCGATGATGGGGATTACGGCTTCTGAAGTAAATATGCCGGGTGTACCGCAGGTCGTTGTATTCGATACTGCCTTCCACCAAACGATGCCTGAGAAAGCTTATATGTACGCTATTCCTAGAGTACTGTACAATAAATATAAAGTTCGTCGTTACGGCGCACACGGTACATCACATGACTTCGTAAGCAAGGCTGCTGCGGAGTACTTGGAGCGTCCGCTGGAAGATCTGAAGATCATTACTTGTCATATCGGTAACGGCGGTAGTGTAACTGCAGTTCAGGGCGGAGTGTCCGTGGATACTTCGATGGGTATGACACCTCTGGAAGGTTTGATGATGGGTACACGCAGTGGTGACCTTGACCCAGCAATTGTTCCTTACGTAATGAACAAGGAAGAATTGTCTGTAGGTGAAGTGAACTCCATGTTGAATAAACATAGTGGTCTCTTAGCAATTTCGGGCGTAAGCAGTGACATGCGTGATATTATTGAGGGTATGGAAAAAGGTGAGCCTAATTCCACGCTAGCTTTTGAAATGTATGAGTACCGCTTGCGCAAGTATATCGGTTCATATACGGCTGCCATGAACGGTGTAGATGCGATCGTATTTACTGCCGGTGTTGGTGAAAATGCTTCATTGCTTCGTGAGAAACTGCTAAATAACCTTACTTTCCTGGGTATTGAGTTGGATGCTGAAGCTAACAAAGTTCGTTCAGGCGATCCACGTCGTATCTCTACGGTAGATTCCAAGGTACAAGTGCTAGTAGTTCCGACAAACGAAGAACTTGTCATTGCACGCGATACACACCGTATTGTGCAAGGAATTAACGGCTAAATTAGAGGAGAGATTGAAGGCATGGCTAACAAGAGTGTAATCAAGAACGTGAATGAACATGTTGGAGAGAGCGTTGTTATCGGTTGTTGGGTAAACAACAAGCGCTCCAGTGGTAAAATTCAGTTCCTGCAGCTTCGCGATGGTACAGGTTATATTCAGGGAGTTGTAGTGAAATCAGAAGTACCTGAAGAGGTATGGGATGCTGCTAAGAGCCTCACGCAGGAGAGCTCTTTGTATGTGACCGGAATTATTCGCGAGGAGCCTCGCAGTCAGTCCGGGTTTGAAATGACTGTAACTGGAATTGAAGTCCTGCATCTTACAGAAAATTATCCTATTACTCCGAAAGAGCATGGCGTAGATTTCTTGATGGATCACCGTCATCTTTGGCTTCGTGCCTCGAAGCAGCGTGCTGTTCTGGTTATTCGTGCGGAAATTATTCGCGCAATCCAACAGTTCTTTAACGAGAGTGGATTTACAAAGGTAGATCCTCCGATTCTGACACCAACGTCGGCAGAGGGAACTACTAACTTGTTCCACACGAAGTACTTCGATGAGGATGCCTATCTGACTCAAAGCGGACAGTTGTACATGGAAGCTGCTGCAATGGCACTGGGCCGTGTATATTCCTTTGGACCAACTTTCCGTGCAGAGAAATCCAAGACTCGTCGCCACTTAATCGAGTTCTGGATGATCGAGCCAGAAATGGCCTTTACAGATCACGAAGAAAGCTTGAAGGTACAAGAAGAGTTTATTAGCTTCGTTGTGCAATCCGTATTGAAGAATTGCCGTGCGGAGTTGGAAGCAGTAGGTCGCGATATTTCCAAACTGGAGAATATCAAAGCGCCATTCCCAAGGATTACTTATGACGATGCAATCAAGTTCTTAAACGATAAAGGCTTTGAAGATATTGCTTGGGGTGATGATTTCGGTGCACCTCATGAAACAGCAATCGCAGAAGCATACGATAAACCAGTATTTATTACTCACTACCCTGCTTCTTTCAAAGCGTTCTACATGAAGCCGGATCCAAATCGTCCAGAAGTCGTGCTGTGTGCGGACATGATCGCTCCAGAAGGCTACGGAGAGATTATTGGTGGCTCACAGCGGATCGACGATCCTGCTCTGCTTGAAGAGCGTTACAAAGAGCATAATCTTTCGATGGACTCTTACAAGTGGTACATGGATCTGCGTACTTACGGATCTGTACCTCACTCTGGTTTTGGACTTGGACTTGAGCGTACTGTAGCTTGGATCTGTGGTCTTGATCATGTACGTGAGACTATTCCATTCCCACGTACACTGTACCGTCTCTACCCATAAGTTCTTATATTTGAAGGGGGACGTTCATGGACGGCAAAGGATGGAGTACCTGGGGCGAAGGCGTCTCCTTCGGTCTGGAGAACGGAATGGCCGTCATACCTTATGCATTACTGAAGTATTACCGGAAGCTGAATTTAAGCGGAAGTGAGGCCATGCTGCTGATCCATCTGCTTTCTTTCAGGCAGGTGGAAGGGATTGACTTCCCTTCGCTTGAGGAGCTTCAGGTCGTAACAGGCCGTAGCATATCTGTTCTAGCAGGAGAATTGCAGAAGCTTATGAAGGAAGGTTTCATTAGTATCGATGGAGACAACGATGAACTAAGAGACATCCATTATGAACGCTACAACTTCTCAGGGTTATACGGAAAGCTTGGTGCTTATCTAGCGACAGTTGTGCAAGAGCATGAGCAAGATAAGCACGCAGGGGGCTATGCAACCTCGGCACCACGGGCTGCTTCAGGGGGTGGATTCGGCGGAAAACCCCCCTCATCTCCTTCTCAACTTGGAGCTGAAGAGGAAAGCCGAAATCTGTTCAGTATTTTCGAAAAGGAATTCGGACGTCCGCTATCTCCAATGGAATGTGAGACGATATCTAGTTGGGTGGATCAAGACCGGTATCCCGAGGAGCTGATTCTGTTAGCACTGAAGGAATCTGTATTTGCAGGAAAGGTTCATTTCCGTTATATTGATCGAATATTGCTGGAATGGGCCCGCAACCGGGTCAAGAACGCTCAGGATGTTAAGAACTATACGCAAAAATTCCGCAATGGCGGAAGATAGCTTGCTCAGGAGAGAACCGCATTGCTTTAGCCCATCGCTAAAGTCAGTGCGGTTTTTTTAATATTTTTATAAAAAAATGCAGGGGTAGTTGTAATCGATGGCGTCTATTGCTGTGGGAAGGAGGGGAGAGTCATTGAAGAAGAGGTATTAATTCGGCAGATTTGCCAAGGTGACGAAGATGCGTTCCGCCAATTTGTAAATACATACAGTCAGCAAATTTACAAAATTACTTATTCTGTATTACGCGATGCCAAGATGGCGGAAGATGCTGCTCAGGAAGCTTTTTTACAAATGTACAAATCTCTCCCTGACTACCGTTTTCAAGGCTTGAAATCATGGATTACACGGATCGCCTTAAATAAGGCAATCGATGCTAAGCGTAAGCGTGATCGACTTAGGGAACTGCCTGTTGACTATGAGCTTGTACTAAGCCAGACCGCTTCCAACGAGGAGGATGTGTTGTCAGGTGTTGTACGCCGTGATCGGATGGATCGGCTGCTCAGTGAAATTAATAGCCTGCCAGAAACTCATCGTGAAATTATGGTGGCTTATTATCTGGAACATAAAAAATATGATCAGATTGCTGCAGAGCAGGGAATTTCACTGAAGACAGTAGAATCCAGATTATATAGGGCGAGACAATGGATTCGAAACCATTGGAAGGAGGACGAATGGCTATGATGAAGCGTGGAGAAGATCCAAACCAACGTGAACAAGCAAAAGCGTATGTTGAAGGTCACATGGAAGAAACGATCAGAGAAGATTGGGAACGATTGCTGTTGGAAGATGAAGAAACGTTTACTTCTTATATGGAAATGCTGGATGAGCTACAGGAGGATCTGCCTTCATTGGAGAATTCGTCTGTTTTTACAGAGAGAGTTATGGCTGATTGGGCAAAAATGACCGAATCTTCAGCAGCATTGGAACAAGTGACGGTTGAAGAAGGGGGACGGCGATATCGCTGGTATGAAAAGACAATCTTTCATTATGCGGTTGCCGCATCACTTACACTGTTGATTATGTCATCAGGTATGTTTGATAAGCTGCACACAGGTCAAATGGAGCTAATGATCCCTAAAAAAGATAATTCCCTATCATTTAGCGAGCAAGTCATACAGGCAACTAGCGGATGGTTGGATCAGCTAATGGGCAGCAGAAAGTGATGAGAGGAGAAATGAAACATGCAACAGCAGCGTAGTAAATTAAAAGCTTTTTTTCTTAATTTGATTCCTGGAGCAGGTCATTATTATATGGGAAAACGTCCACAGGGAATTGTTTATCTTCTGTTAAGCTTTGGCATCTTATTTATGTCATTCTTATTAGCTGTGGCTGAAGGCGCTGAGGAGATTCTAATCATGGGTATTTTGGGGTTTTTACTCATTGGGATGGTCTCGATGGTGCATCTGGTAGTAAAAATGCTGCAGATGCCTGCTCCGGTAATGGCTCCAGATGGATCGAATTTTGATTATTCTTCAATGCCCGTTAAGACAGACGATAATGAGCGTGTACATGTAATTTTATTATCGTTCATTCCAGGATTAGGTCATTTTCATATGGGGTTGATGCAGCGAGGATTGTCTTTCCTCATATCTTTCTTCGGTTTCATGACCGTGATGTTATTCCTGGCAGGGATTACGTCAAGTGATGTTTTCCTTCTCCTGTTTGGCGTATTACCAGTGATTTGGTTATATTGTATGTTTGATGCGGTTCAGTTAATCCATCGCAAGCAAGCTGGAGAAGAAATGGTAGATCGTACCTTATTCGAAGAGATGGAGGCTGGTCGTGAGGAGGGGCGCCGTAGCAAAGTTTTGGCTACACTGCTTTCTGCTTTTCCGGGTGCCGGACAAATGTATCTAGGGCTGCAAAAAAGAGGATTACAGCTCATGTTACTATTCCTCGGGAGTATTTATGTCATGGACCTACTGCGTTTAACGCTGCTATTCTTCCTCATTCCAGTCATTTGGTTTTACAGTTTATTCGATGGTTTACAGCTTGTCAGCCGACATGGACGTGAGCCTTTACGGGATAAGCCAGTCATAGAAGGATTTTTAAATCATCAAGGATGGCTTGGAGCTGCTCTGATGTGTCTAGGGCTGTATTACATTGTAGTGAATGTCGCAGTTCCCGCACTTGATATCAGATTTCCTGAATGGCGTTTGGAGTATAGAGTCAATGAATATTTCAGGACCATTATTGTATCCGTGCTATTGATTGGCGGTGGTTTGAAACTGATGGCGGGAAGTAAAAATAATAAAGGAAGAAAAGGGACGGGTGGTCACTCTTGAATAATCCGATAGAAATACAGCAGGGAGTCATTGTTCCAAATGAGCGTCCAGTCACGGAAGATAAAACAAGGCGGTGGCGTGTAGGAACGTTGTCGATGGGACTGAGTCTTTTATTTCTGGGAGCACTAATTATGGTTTCGCAGTGGAGAGGCGCGGAGGTGTTCGAGACGACGTTAGCTTGGTGGCCGATTATTTTTATATTATTAGGCTTAGAAATTGTAATATACACTTTATGGTTTCGTGGAAAAGGAAAAATGTATTATGACGTGCTAAGTGTTCTGTTCGTTGGTTTTATAGCAGTATGTTGTCTAGTTTTTGCAGCAATTAGTTCTTTAGGATTAACACAGGAATTTCGCCGTGCCGTTTCAGCTGTGCAAGAAAGTTACGCATTGCCAGATTGGAAAGGAGCCGTTCCAGATGGCGTTAGTACCATCATTATTCAAGCTGCCGAGCCTTATGGGATTAAAGTGGATCAAACGGGTGGAAACGAGCTAAATGTATTTGGAAGTTATTTTTCAAATAAAGGAAAGCTACAAGAAGCACAAGAGCAGCAGCTGCTTCAAACTAAGCATGTTGGGAATACGTTATACATCATTTTAGGGGAAACTCCTAGAGACCTGCTATTCGATAATTCTCGGAACACACTGGACGTGACTGTTGGGGCTCCTGCTAATGTTAAAGTGATTATTCGAGATACTTATGGAAATGTTGTGACCAGTTAATCTAAGTTTAATTTGAAAAAAGATCGCTTCCTGACCAATGTGGTCTGGGAGCGATCTTTTTAGTTAGGAATGCAGCTCTTTCTCAAGCGCAGTGCCCATTTCACGGGAACGTTCGGCACATCGATTTACTGCTGCAATGACAGTTTCAAAGAATTCTCCTTGCTCTAGTACTTCTATTGCTGCTTGTGTAGAACCATTCGGGGAAGTGACCTTCTTGCGAAGTGCAGCTGGATCTTCACCCGTTTGCTGTACCATTCTGGCAGCACCTAGAACCGTTTGAACGGTTAACTGCGTGCTTTGATCAAGCGGCAGTCCGCCTCGTATACCAGCAGCGATCATTGCCTCCATCATATAATAAATATAGGCAGGTCCACTGCCGGAAATACCCGTCAAGGTTTCCATGCGTTCTTCGTCTATGACTGTTGTAAGTCCAACAGCTTCAAAGATGTTGAGTGCAAGGCGTCGACCTTTCTCATCTACTTCCTTGGAAAAGGCAATGCCGGTGGCACCAAGACCAATAGAACTAGAAGTATTCGGCATTGTGCGGACGATGGGTTGCTCTTTACCAAGCAGACCTTGCATCGTTCGAATGGACAGCCCAGCGATTACAGAAACTATGATCTGATCTGGAGAAAGAAGAGGACTTAGTCCGCGTAGCGCTTCGGCAGCATCTTTTGGTTTCATTGCTAACACAATTACTGGTGAGTTCCGTAGATAATCTGTTTTTTGTTCAGGATCATTTGTACCGATTACGCCGTAACGACTTCTTAGCTCTGCCAGACGTTCACTGCTGCTGCGGTTAAGCATAATAACATTATCGGATTTCACGATACTGCGGCTAATCATCCCGCGAACGATGGCTTCTGCCATGGAGCCAGCGCCATAAAATACAATATTATGATTCATTAGTGGAATGGAAGGTTGCTGACACATGGCTAAAATCCTCCTAAAGTGGTGTAATTGAAAACAGATACGTGGACACTAGCCTCGTATTTGACCTGTTCCATAAATCTTATATTTGGTTGAAGTAAGGGCAGGTAGACCCATTGGTCCACGAGCATGGAGTTTCTGTGTACTAATGCCGATCTCTGCACCAAATCCAAATTCAAAGCCGTCTGTGAAGCGGGTGGAAGCATTGTGGTAAACAGCTGCAGCATCTACTTCCTGTAAGAAGCGTGAAGCGTTATCCGGATCTTCTGTTACGATACATTCCGAGTGCTTCGTTCCATACTGGGCGATATGCTGCATAGCTTCATCTAAATCGCTGACGATTTTGATATTCAAGATATAATCGTTATATTCTGTAGCATAGTCCTCTAATGTTGCAGGTAATGCCCATGGGACATAAGATATTGTTTCCTGACAGCCTCTCAATTCAACCTTAACCTCACGGAAAGCTTCGGCTAATGAAAGCAAATACTCTTTTGCGAAATCCCGATGAACGAGCAGCGTCTCCATGGCATTGCAGACCGAAGGGCGTTGTGCTTTGGCATTCAAGCTAATGTTCTGTGCCATTTCTGGCAAGGCGCTTGCGTCGAGATAAGTATGGCAGATGCCTGCACCTGTTTCAATAACAGGCACGGTTGCGTTAAGCACAACATTTTGAATCAGAGAACTACCTCCACGGGGGATAATTACATCAAGTAGTCCGTTGAGCTTAAGCATTTCATCAACGGAGGAACGGTTGGGATCCTCGATCAGCTGAAGTGCATTTTTCGGCATTGAAGTCCCTGCTAGCGCTTGGTGAAGCACCTCGACAATTTTTCGGTTAGAGGACAGAGCGGAGGAGCCACCGCGCAGCACAACAGCGTTACCCGTCTTAAGACACAGACCAGCAGCATCAACAGTTACGTTTGGGCGTGCTTCATAGATGATCCCGATGACACCGAGTGGAACACGGAGTTTCTGGATGCCCAGACCATTTGGACGCTCAATGGTTTCTAGCGTGTCACCAATCGGATCAGGTAATACAGCGATTTGTTGAAGTCCTTCAGCGATACTGTTTATTCGGCCTACATCTAAGGCTAGTCGATCAAGCATAGACTCAGGAGTGCCGCTTAGGCGCCCGCGTTCCAAATCTTCCTTGTTGGCGGTAATAATGGCTGGAGCTTCACGGCGTAGCGCTTCTGCCATCACTAAGAGAGCTTCATTTTTTTGACCGGTTGTTAGACTAGCTAATACTCCAGTGGTTTCCTTGGCTAATTTTGTTTTATTGACAACCTCACTCATGACGATTCCTCCTTAAATTTTGTATGGACAAGATTCCTTACCTTAAAGTAATCCATTCGTCACGGTGAATGACCTCTAGCCGGTGTACTTCTCCCAGCTTCGGAACAATCTGACGGCTTGGTAAGCCTTGAATACTGCGCAGCTGGGCGTCATCGTAATTCACAATCCCGCGTCCCAGCAATTTGGAGTCAGGTCCAAGGACCTCTACAACATCACCTGCATGAAAATTGCCTTCTACATGTTTGACGCCGACAGGCAGCAGACTATGACCGCCATGGAGCAGCGCTTCAACGGCTCCTTCGTCAATGTAAAGGGAGCCGAGCGGGGTGGACATGAAGCCAAGCCATTGCTTTTTAACAGGCAAGGAAGATAACTTGGTTGCAAAATAAGTACCTCGACCCGTTCCTGACGCTGCGAGTTGTAAATCTCCAGGCTCGGTAGCTCTTCCAACAAAGACAGGTACACCACCTCGTGTGGCAATTTTGGCAGCATCGATTTTTGAACGCATACCACCCGTTCCCACACTAGAGCCGGCTCCACCGGCAATAGCATAAATCTCTGGCGTAATATCATCAACGAACTGATAGCGAACAGCGTCGGGATGTTTCCGTGGATCTCCGCTGTATAAGCCATCCATGTCGGTTAAGACGAGCAATCTGCTGGCTTTCAGCAGGTTGGCTACGAGCGCAGATAAAGTATCGTTATCGCCGAATTTCAACTCATCTACGGAGACGGTGTCATTCTCGTTAAATACAGGCACCGCTCCTTGGCGAAGCAGCTCATCTACCGTCATCATAGCGTTATTCATGGCTCTGCGACTACAAAAGTCGGTACGGGTTAGTAAAATTTGTGCTGTGGTGATTCCATGCTCAGCAAAAGCTTCTTGATATGCCTGCATGAGCAGCACTTGGCCTACAGCTGCCGCTGCTTGCTTCTCATGCAGTAGCTTTGGACGTGTTGGGTAACCGATACTGCGAAAGCCTGCAGCTACAGCACCGGAGGTTACCAATAACACCTCGCAGCCGTTTCTCTTCAATTCGGCAATCTCTGAAGCGAAGAAGGAGACGGCTTCGCGATTCAAACCGCCCTCTGTTCCAGTCAGCGAGCTGCTGCCTATTTTGACTACGATTCGTGTCGTCATTTCTGTTCACTTCCTTAGTATTTTATAGATCCTGAAAACGACAAAAAGCCCCCATCCTTAGACTTAGCAAAGGACGAAAGCTATTAACTTCCGCGGTACCACCTTCATTGATGAGGGATCATCCGACTTCATTCTCGTAACGGGAGGATCCGTCCTGTTTAGCACAGGCCGCTCGGGGGTAGGATTCGGAATGAAAACCGCGGTAAATTCTTTCAGCCTGTCGGAATTTACTCTCTAGGCGCGGTTAGACTCATTCTTACTGGTCCCGTCTGCACGTTTCACTTATTTTCAATAGAATACCATGGAGATGGTTGCATTGCAAAGGAAAAACGAAGGAACTATTTCTCGCATGAGAGAGCTTTAAATATTATGTTTAGCCTCTAAGCGAGGGGGTAAAGTACTTATAATCTGTTACTAGGAGGTGGATTGAAGTGACTAAAGGCAACAATGCTGAGCAGGCACAGAACCAAGATCCAAACGAAATAGCAGAGTTTCAAAATAGTGTGACTCGTGAATTTGTGGAGGAACATACCGGAACTTTCATTGTTAAAGGATCTGTTAATGAAAGTACGGCTCGGGTGTCAGATGATCAGAACCGCCTGATTACAAAGCGTAATATGCGTAAATAAAACAGAAAGTTTTATAAGGTAAACTTGAAAAAATGCCCTGACAACCATGCAATTGGTTATCAGGGCATTTCATATGTTTTGGAAGAAGGTTATGAAAGGCTAAGTATCTATTCCTCAGTTAGTTCAGCTACCGTAGATTTAAATGTTTCTACAAAAGCCTTTGCGGCCTTGGATAAATAACGTCCACGTCGATAGGCTACGACTAATGTTCGGCTAGGGGCTGGATCAGCTAGAGGCAAGTAGACAGGCACGAACTCACTCCGCGGTGCACGAGCGATAAAATGAGGTACAAGAGTTACCCCCATGCCAGTAGCCACCAGTGACTGAACTGTCTCCATGTTATTGCTCTCAAAAACAATTTTTGGCTCGAAGCCAGCGTTTCGGCACAGATCCATAGTCATTTTGCGGAAGCCTTGACCTTCTTTAAGTACAATAAATAGCTCGTCCTTTAGTTCTTCCAAAGAGGTTTTAGTTCCATCTAAGCTACGTTTAGCTAGTGGGTGTTCGGGTGGGACTGCAAGATCGATCCTTTCCTCACCCAGTTCTTCGTAAGCAAGAGCCGGAATTTCGAGCGGCAATGAGAGCAGGCTTAAATCAGTCTGACCACTCGCAGTAAGCTTCTCTAGGTTCATGGAGGAGTCTTCAAGCAGAGTGATTTCTACATCCGGATAATTTTGTTTAAAAACCGGAAGCACATGCGGTAGTAAATGTGCACCAGTGATCGGCATACTGCCTACAACGACTCGACCGGTACGCAGTTCAGAAATATCAGACATTTCTTGCCGCAGCAGTTCTACGCCATCAATGATGATTTGGGCTTGCTCTACGAATTTAGATCCAGCATAGGTCAGTTCAACAGAACTGGTATTTCGCTGGAACAGCATTACACCGAGCTCTTTTTCCAGCTTGGAAAGCTGCTGACTGAGTGATGGTTGGGCAATGTGCAGCTTGTCCGCTGCTCGGGAGAAGTTTTTTTCGGCTGCGATTTGCAGTACATATTGTAGTTGTCTCAGTTCCATGTATAAACTCCTTTGGGAGATTGTTTTTACTTATAAGTATAACCTATGAAGTTGAAGTTTTATATAGGTTCGCATGTGAGTTCGTGCACGAACGCTCTGACCGGCAAATAGGAAGGTGTGGTTTACCAGTAATCGCTGGAGTCCTTTATGTTTGCCGGTCTAATTTCTATGCTATCTTATTACGTCTTACTATACTTTGCGGGCTGGAGAGATGCTTTGAGGGTTGTTAAATATATTTCCCGGGTCATATTTAGCTTTGACTCTCCGTAATCTAGGATAGTTCGCTCCATAATATACTGTTCCGGAATTTTTAATTCCCTGGTCTGGAACGTTGATGTAGCTCCCCACGATAAATGGCTGCAGCTTCCGACGTGTATTTCGTACTACGAATATATTTCTGGCAGCTTCCGATTTCTTGATCCATGAGCTATTCCACTCTACATAGAATTTCGCTTTACGCCAGTAGAAGGCTGTAGATTTGGGTGACTTACGGCTCACAGCTCCACCCCAGTTGAGGAAAAAGAAACCTGCGAACTCTCCCTCCACTTTCTCTAAGAATTCACGCATGGACTTAATTGCCTTGTCCGGGAAGGGTTTTCTTACGAAACCGCTGGAGAACTGGTTGCTGACTCTTTGAGTTAGCACTGGATCGGGCGCTAACATAAAACTCACTACTTTTGTATAGGGCAAAGAGCGGATAATTTGATTCGTAGGCGTTCCTATGCTCGTAACGGGCTTTAAGAGGCGAGAAGCCTCTGCTTTTGATCCGAGGAACAGCCCCGTCATAGTAACATTACCGCCTTTTTTCGGACCAATGGATAATTCACTGCCCAACTTGGTATTAACGGAAGGAGCCCAGAGTTGCCAAGCTTTGAATACCTTCTCGAACTGATCCCAAGGCCAGGTGATACGAAAAACGGTAGCCGAAGCTGGAGCTGGACGTACTTTGAATTTGTAACTGGTGTAAACTCCGAAATTCCCCCCGCCACCTCCGCGTGAAGCCCAGAGGAGATCAGAGTTACTATTCTTATTGGCGCGAATAATTTTCCCTTTGGCATCAACCATTTCGAGTTCGATTAGATTATCACTAACAAGGCCCACGGTTCGCTGGAGCGGCCCGATACCCCCGCCTAGGGTGATGCCTCCGATTCCAACCGTAGGGCTATCGCCGAATGGAGCCATATATCCTTGCCCAGCAAGCGTGTGTGCAATTCTCCCTACTGTATTTCCGGTACCCACAACAACAGTTCCTGATTTTTTATTTAGTTTGATTTTCTTCATTTCACTTACATCGATGACAATTCCTCCGGTGACCTGTGAAAGATTAACCTCCAGGGAATGTCTACCGCTTCTTGCACGGATGGGGACTTTATTCTCGTTAGCCCATTTTATGGCGTTCGCGACATCTTGTGTTTTTTGTGCGAAAACAAACACTTTCGGGAATTTGTCAGTATGTGGATCCCAATTCTTACGTGCCGTTTCATACCCTTGATCACCTTTGAAAATAACTCGCCCGGTAAGTCTCGTTCCTGACTTCAATTGTTCCAACTCCTTCTGAGCTAACAAATGCACTGCATTTCAACAACTAGGACCCGATATAGTATGAAGGGCATTCGTCTAAGGAGTGGGCTTACTAGGGTCTCAGAAAAAAACGTCTTCAATCTTATAGGTTGAACCTATCAGTTCTATAGATATCATATCTTGGAATTATAAAGAAGGTGATGTTATATTTAGATCATTCAAGAGAGACTCCACGCTCTCTTCCAATGAACGATTCTATTAATGAGGTGAAATTATGAGCAACAAGACAATGTTTGAGAAGATTTGGGATAATCATGTTATTCATCAAGAGGAAGGTAAGCCTAGCATTATTTATATTGATCTTCATTTGGTTCATGAAGTAACTTCTCCACAAGCGTTTGAAGGACTTCGCCTCAGTAACCGCAAGGTTCGCCGTCCTGAACTGACTTTCGCTACAATGGATCACAACGTTCCTACCAAGGATCGTTTTAACATTAAAGATCCAATTTCCAAGCAGCAAATCGATACACTTTCTAAGAACTGTGCTGATTTTGGTGTGAGATTGTTCGACCTGAATGATATTGATCAAGGTGTTGTTCACGTAATGGGTCCTGAGATCGGCTTGACTCACCCTGGTAAAACTATCGTTTGCGGTGATAGCCATACCTCTACACATGGTGCATTCGGTGCGCTGGCCTTTGGTATCGGAACAAGCGAAGTTGAACATGTAATGGCTACCCAATGTTTGCAACAATCCAAAGCTAAAACAATGGAAGTACGCTTTACTGGTAAAAGAAATCCTGGTGTAACAGCAAAGGATATGATCCTTGGTGTTATTGCTAAGTATGGTACTGATTTTGCAACAGGTTATGTAATTGAATACACAGGTGAAGCTATTAGTGAGTTGTCGATGGAAGAACGTATGACCGTCTGCAACATGTCGATCGAAGGCGGAGCAAGAGCAGGCTTGATCGCTCCTGACGAAACTACTTTTAACTATCTGCGTGGACGTCAATATGTGCCGCAAGGCGAAGCTTATGACGCTGCTGTTGAAGGATGGAAGAGTCTTGTTAGTGACGAAGGTGCTCAGTATGATACGGTGGTTGAATTCGATGTGGAGACATTGATTCCACAAGTGACTTGGGGTACTAGCCCGGGCATGGGTACAGATATCAACTCTAGCGTGCCAAATCCGGCTGACTTTACCACTGAAAATGAACGCAAAGCTGCTGAAAAAGCGCTTGAATATATGGATTTGACTCCTGGAACTCCTATTTCTGAAATTCCAATTGATTATGTATTTATCGGTTCTTGTACTAACGGACGGATCGAAGATTTGAGAGCCGCTGCCGTGGTAGCAAAAGGCCATAAGGTATCTGACAAGGTTACTGCCATTGTTGTTCCTGGATCTGGTCGTGTTAAAATGCAGGCTGAGAAGGAAGGGCTTGATAAAGTCTTTACTGATGCGGGCTTTGAATGGCGCGAAGCGGGATGCAGTATGTGCCTTGCGATGAACCCTGATGTACTGCAACCTGGGCAACGCTGTGCATCTACCTCGAACCGTAACTTTGAAGGACGTCAAGGTCGCGGTGGACGCACGCATCTGGTATCCCCAGCTATGGCTGCTGCAGCTGCGATAAAGGGTCGTTTCACTGATGTACGTGATTGGAACTATAAGACGGAAGCTGTCAGCTCATAGAACTAGAGAGAACACGGGAGGATAAAACTATGGATGCTTTTAAAAAATTAACAGGAATTGTTGCACCAGTAGATCGGGTGAATGTAGATACGGATGCAATTATCCCAAAGCAGTTCTTGAAACGGATTGAACGGACTGGATTTGGACAATTTTTGTTCTACGAATGGCGTTTTGATGAGGCTGGCAACGATAATCCTGCCTTTGAAATGAATAAACCACGCTATAAAGATGCTTCTGTCTTGATCTCACGTGCTAACTTTGGCTGTGGTTCGTCACGGGAACATGCACCTTGGGCGATTATGGATTATGGTTTCAGAGTTGTTATTGCACCTTCTTATGCAGATATCTTCTACAACAACTGCTTTAAGAATGGCATTTTGCCGATCAAGCTTTCGGAAGAGCAAGTGGATGAGCTGTTTAATCGGACAGCCGAGCATGATGGCTACCAGTTGACCGTGGACCTTGAAAGCAATACACTTCATGATGAATTTGGACTAAGCATCAGCTTTGATCTGGATGAGCACCGCCGTCAGTTCTTGCTGCAAGGTCTGGATGATATCGGCTTGACCCTTCAACATGCGGATGAAATTGCTGCGTATGAAGAGCGTCATGCGGCTAAGTTATTCTCTTAATAGTAGGGTATGACTGGTTTCATTCTTAATTTTTACAAAAATTACGCAAAACTTCTATTTCCGGGTCACGGAAATAGAAGTTTTTTTGCTATAATCAAAATATTCATTGGTTATTAAGGAAACATTTGGTGATTTCTGTCGTCTAAGTATTTATCTAGAACTATCACTTGCAGAAGGAGCGGGAAAATGAGAAGAGTTGGGTATCGAACGTTGCTGCTATTGTTGCTGCCATTATTATTACTATCATTCACTGGACGTGAAGCTGCCGCAGCTAGTAGTAGCTCAGGCAGAATTATTATGGATAATCAAGAGCTTACTTTACCAAAAGGAATTAAACTTGAGAACGTCAATGGCAGTGTTATGATCCCTGTCAGAGTGGTAGTGGAGAATCTTGGATTTGAGGTTTTATGGGAGCAGCAGGCCCGCAAAGTAACGGTTCACCAAGATGGAAAAAGCATTGAGCTGGCTGTAGGACGAAAAACAGCTGATGCGGATGGAGTAACGTTTGATTTAAACGCAGCACCCAAGCAAAGCGGTGGTACAGTTCTCGTTCCGATTCGCTTCGTAAGTGAGCAGTTCGGGCTCAAGGTTGGCTGGGATAATAGCGATAAAACGGTCTATTTGACGGGTGGACAAGCTTCGGTGGCTACACCTGAGGGAACCGTTACTAGTCCTACAGCAACAAGTACGCCTTCTCCAACTCAGATTACTACACCCGGCATGGATAATGGCACAAGCGCTGGAAGTGTTGTGCCCTCACCGACACCACAATCATCTTCCGTACCAGGAAGCACTGGTGTGAATGCAGCAGGTCCGCTTGTAAATGGGGCAGCCTTCACTGAGAATCGATTAATCATCGCTGTTTCTGGGGCTGCTAAACCTAGCATCACAAAAATGAGCAGTCCAGATCGAATCGTCGTAGATTTTCCCGGTGCGGCTTTTGCTCCTGATTTCGTAGGAGGCCTACCAAGTATTACCACAAACGGAAGTCCGCAAGGGAAGCTGGATGTTACGGGTTACCCTCTAGTTTCTGAGATCCGGTATGCGTTGTTCAGTGTAAGTCCTTCTACTGTTAGGTTCGTGATTCAAACAGTCGGGAGCCAGCCTTATCAATTAAGTACGGATGAAAGTACTGGACTGGTGACACTAGATTTGAATGTTACAAGCAGTGAAGGGAATACCTCAGGTGGTAGTGGAATGACAGGGAAGCCAGTTGTAGTCCTCGACGCGGGTCATGGAGGGTCACAATCAGGAGCAGTCAGCCTCACAGGTAAACTGGAAAAAGACTTCAATTTAGCTGTTATCCGTAAAGTACAAGCACTGTTAATGCAAGAAGCTTTGGTTGACGTCGTATTTACTAGGACTGAAGATATTACGTTAGGTCTTCAGGACCGTGTGAATATCGCAGAAGCTGCAAAGGCTAATCTATTTATTTCAGTTCATGGGAATTCACTGGAGCAGGGTTATCCGAATAGAGATAAAATAAATGGCAGTGAAACGTACTATTCGCGTAGTGGAAGTCTGCCGCTTGCACAGATTATGCACAAACATCTGATAGCTGGTACTGGATTCAAGGACAACGGAGTAAGAACGAAAAGTCTGCATGTTACAAGAGAAACCAGTATGCCGGCAGTACTTCTAGAAGTGGGGTATCTTACTAATTCAGGAAATGAATCAGGGATGTATAGTGAGCAGCTACAAGACAAATTAGCGAGGGAAATTGTAGCTGGTATTAAGGAATATTTAGGACTTTAATGCTTAATGTTGGTGAGATTTCTCAATTTTTATGGAATATATTCGCAACCTTTATAGATTATTAGCGTCTAATAGAGGTCTGAGGTTGACGTAGACAGGCCATCACGATCGCCATTCACAGGCGAATACTAGATTTAGAGGTGAAGAATGAAGAAATTCAGTTTGATGTTGTTTTTGTTGCTCTTAGTTTTTGTTTTGCCTGAGAACGGACATGCTGCTGCCGGGAATAGCAAGATTTATCTGGACGGCAAGGAGCTGACCGCAGGGCAAAATGTCCCGGTTGAGAATGTGAATGATACAATCATGGTGCCGTTAAGGTTGATCTCTGAAAGCCTTGGATATAACGTGGGATGGGATCAGAAGAGCAAGACGGTAACGATTGAACAGCAAGGAAAGGTCATCAAACTGGTTGTGAATCAAAAGACAGCCTCAGTTGATGACAAGACACTAACGCTTACCACGGCACCAATCCTTCGTAGTAATACGACACTTGTACCGATTCGATTCATAAGTGAACAGTTTGGATTGAATGTCTCGTGGGACAACGTGAAGAAGAGTGTATATCTTATTACCCCAGGATCCTCAAATGATAACGGTAGTTCTGGTGGAAATACTGAAAATGGTGGATCTGAGGTTGTACCCCCAGTAGATCCTTCTAAGAATTTAACGATGGTAAATGGTGTGAGTTTTAGTGAAAATCGTTTGAGTATTGCGATAGAGGGTAATTCAGCACCGAAAGTGACGGCGATGACTGGACCGGATCGGTTAGTGGTTGATTTTCCTAATGCTACTTTCTCCGATCTGTTCGGAACTGGACAAGTTCTTGACCCTGACCTGAATGGTAAACTGGAAGTAACGGATTATCCTGATGTTTCTGGAGTGCGTTATTCTCTTTACAACACTAACCCTTATACAGTACGTTTTGTGATCGATTTGAATCATCCTAAAAATTATAACGTAAGCGTTTCTGGCACCGATTCTAAGCTGGTCATCATTGATCTGAATGCAGAAGATACGGGAGATACTTCAACACAGCCAGGCAAGGATGGTAAGAAGCTTGTAGTACTGGATGCAGGGCACGGAGCTAAGGATTCTGGAGCAGTTGGAGTCACTGGTAAATACGAGAAGAATTTTAATTTAGCTATAGTGCTTAAGGCAGCTGCGTTGCTTAAAAAAGAGAGTAATATCGACGTTGTGTTAACGCGTAGTGACGATACTTTCTTGGAACTTAAGGATCGTGCGGCAATGGCTAATAATTTAAAGGCAGACCTATTTATTTCTGTACATGCCAATAGTTCAGGATCCTCGGCGGCAAGTGGAACAGAAACTTATTATCAACGGGAAGCCAGCAAGGCATTGGCGAACGTGATGCATAAATATCTTGTTCAAGCTACAGGACTTAGCGATCGCGGTGTACGTTACGGTAATTTCCATGTAATTCGTGAAACGAAAATGCCTGCAGTTTTACTTGAAGTAGGGTACCTGAGTAACAAAAAAGATGAGGCGTTGCTCTTTACAGATGCACTTCAAAATAAAGTTGCTGCTTCAATGGTGAGTGGAATTAAGGAATATTTGGGTATAAAATAACAGACCAGTGGCAGACGAGCGCCGCAAAGTCAGCTTTCTGCTTTTGTTTTTAAAAGGGAAGAAGTGGTTTTGCGGTACCTGTCTGCCCGTATTCATCTAGAGGAGGCGTTTATTAATGATGAAACAAAAATGGACTATGGTTGGGGTTGCCGCGCTGCTCCTGCTAGTGATCGCTGGCTGTGGAGATAAGCCTACAGCAGCTCCAGCAAACGGTGTGGAGACAGGTAGTACTAATGTTGTAAGTGGTGCTGGAGAAAGTACTCCGGCTCCAAGTGAAGATCCAGGAAACGAAGTGGCTAGCACTCCGCAACCGACAGCAGACAATACTAGTGCAGAAACTCAGCCTACTGCGAAGCCAGTAGCAGATGAGAAGCAAAAACAGAGTCTGAGTATAGAAGCTTATTATACGAATTCACAAGTTATGGATCTGATTCCTGCTAAGACTAGCATTAGCTTCTCTGACGATGTTGAGAAATATACAGAGACATTCAAAGCATTGCAAAGTAACGAGAATACTGAGCTTGTATCGTTATGGGGAAAGATTGAGCTGAAATCGTTAAAGTTTGTGGATGGTCAAATTGTGATGGATATTCATAAACCGGATGAAGCACAGCTGGGTGCTGGTGGGGAGTCCTTAGCGATTTCTTCACTTGCCAAAACCTATTTTCAATTTGATGAAGTGAAAAGTATCGAAGTTTTGGTAGACGGTGAAAAGGTTGAAAGCTTGATGGGTCATGTGGACCTAATGCATCCTATGACTAGAGATAATAGCTAATTGTTATTACAACAAAGGAATACAGCATCTAACTGACGAACTTTAAGGTATACTATTTATTTGTGTCACAGAGAGGGGAATAATCTATTGTCCGCGCAAAAAAGGTCAAAACGTCCATTGAAGACTTATTCTACTAAAGCAGTATCGGCTGTTATGGCTGGTGCCATGATTTTTGGCGGCACAAGCGCAGTGTTTGCAGATACAGCAACGACAGCAGCAACAACCACAACACAATCTGTAGGCATTTTTAGCGATGTGAAAACAGGCTTCTGGGCTGAAAAGCATATTTATAAACTTGCATCACAAGGAATTGTGGTTGGTAATAATGGTTTGTTCCGCCCTGGCGATTCTGTAACTCAACAAGAAGCTGTGCTTATGGCATTACGCTTTATGAAGTTGCAGGATAAAGTGGATACTTCTTCAACAGTTTCCTTACCTAATGATTTTAAGGTTACAAATTATTACAAGGATTATGTAGTGTTAGCCTTTCAACAAGGCCTGCTTGATAAGGCAACCGAAATGGCTCCAGATAATCTGAAGACTTCTTGGGGAGAGCGTAAAGCTTCCCGCGAATGGATTGCTGAACTCCTAATTCGTGCACTAGGAAAAACTGCAGATGCAGCCGTAGCAGCTAGTGAGCCGACAGGTTTTGCGGATGATGCTAAAGTGTCTGCAAACAAAAGAGGCTACATCAACGTTGCTGTTGATCTGAAACTAGCCAATGGTCTTGATGGTAATCGCTTTGATCCACAAGGGGCTGTGACCCGTGCTCAATTGGCAACCTTTTTCAGCCGTGCGGAAGCTCACAATACGGTTGAATATGACAACACGGTATCAGGAACAATCAGTCAATTAGCAGATGGAAAACTATCCGTTTATAACAATGGAAAGACTTCTACATATAACCTGGGAGCGAGCACCGCTTATTACACAAGCGCTTCTGAAAGTAGAATAAATCTAAGTGATATCCAACCTTACACAAAGGTTACTGTAATTGGAGCGACATATAACGCAGCTTATGTTGAAGTGACAGACCCTACACAACAAGTGGAGAGCCTTTCCGGAAACTTCGCAATGGTAGCACCTGGTAATAAGCTATGGCTGAAATCAGCTACTGGGTTCACTGAATATTACTACGATGAAACGACTACCTTTGTAGATGCGAATGGGACTTCAATTGAACCTGCTTCGCTGGTAGCAGACAGCATAGTTACGTTACAGCGTGAAACTTATAGCGGTTCACATAAAGTGGTCAACGTTCAAGTGACTTCAGGCGTTGTTAACAAAACGACGACAGGTACCGTTCAAAGCATAGATCTTACTGGGAAAAGCATTACGTTTAAAAATGCTGCTGGTACGGTGGAAACCTTTAAATGGGAAGATGGCACTTCATTATTCAGCTCGCAATCATCAGTACTGCAGCCAGCAGATTTAAAGACAGGTGCTGCTGTTAAATATACGATTAAGGAAAATGTGATACGTACTGTAGAAGTGACAGAGGGTGTTGAACGGACAGTTCAAGGTGTACTTACGGAACTGAGCAATTCAACAGTTGTTTATAAAAAAACGGACGGAACACTTGAAGTTAAACTGTTAGGCACGAAGCCGGTGATTGTTATTCCGAATATGAATAGCGCCGTGGCTGATGATCTTATAGCTGATAAAGTAGGTGGGGACAAAATTCAGCTTACGCTAAACAGCAGTGACCAGGTCACAAAAATTGAAGTGTTAAGTCGTCAAATTGAGCAGTATAGTGGAGCGACGGTTATTGACTATAATACAAAAACACAGCTGTTGACAGTTCTGGATGTTGATAAAAAGGCACATGTCGTTCAGTTGGATGAAAAAACAAAATTGTTGATTGAAGGCGTACTTCCTAACTTAACGAATGCCGGTACGAAACTTGTTGAGAACCGTAAAGTAAATTTAACGGCAATAGGTCAACGGGCTTTGTCTTTGGAAATTGTCACAAAGTACGAAGGAACTTTGTCTGCTGTTAATACTACTTCTAGAACAATTGTATTGAAGCTTAAAGATGGCGGGCAAACTATAACACTGCCATATCCACAATTAGTTGATCTTTTTGGGAAGACTAATCCATCCTTAAGTGATGTCCCTGTTGGTAGTAATGTGACAGCCTCACTGACAACTAGTCAGGATCTCATTGCAGTATTGAAAGTAAAGACCGTTCTTCAGGTTGAAGCAGCAACTGTTAATTCTGGAACCAACCGTGTAAGCATTAAGTGGAACGGGGGGACCAGTGAAATTAATACTGCGGCGCTTCCAATAACTAATGAAGCCGGTGAGAGCATTAAGATAACCGCTTTGAAATCAGGAGATTATCTGAATGTGACTTTTGATGGAAGCGCACCGCTCTCTATTCAGGCCGTCAAGCTTACAACAGGTCAGATTAGTTCAGTAGGAGCAGCAACCAATAGCTTAATTGTGAAGGAGTATGCTGGAGCAGCACAAAACTTTACTGTAGGTGGAGTTAGAATCATACGTGATGGTGCGACAACAACGGCTCTTAGTAACTTAACAACAGCGGACAGAGTGGAGATTCGGAAAGATACGGATGGAGTGACAGTCATTCGAGTGTTACCACAGTTAACTCGTTCATTCTCTCGCTTTGACAGTACGACGAACTCATTGGTGACGAAGAGAGCAAATCTGAACGATAAGTATCAGTTCACTCTTGCTTCAAATGTATATATTCATCAAGGAGATACGACATTGTCCGTGCAATCTCTGAAAGAAAATGATAATATTATAATGTATTTCAATAATGATATCGTGGTTGAAATTGTGAAACAATAGTAGCAATGGTGGATTTCCGAGTGAATCACCGTCTTGACACAGGGGCTTTGCCTGCGTCAAGACGTTTTTTTTGAAATATAAGAAAGTTTAAGAGTTGTATTTTCTTGAAATGTATGAAACCATACGTTATAATACAGACTTTGCTTATATTTCTTTACATTAGAGGACACGCTCGTGTAAGTTTTACTGAGCGTAATCGCTCCGTGGAGGGGACACTATGAAAGTTGCAGAGGTCCGCCACATCTTGGATACGATTGGAGACTTGTTCCCTGATGCACATTGCGAGCTCAATCACAGTAATGCTTTTGAATTAACGATAGCGGTACTGTTGTCAGCCCAATGTACGGATGCAACGGTGAACAAAGTGACCGAGGACCTGTTCCAAAAGTACAAAGCCCCCATCGATTATATTTCTGTACCGCTGGAGGAATTGGAGGGGGATATCCGGCGCATCGGCTTATATCGTAACAAAGCTAAGCATATCCAAAGCCTATGCTCTATACTCATAGAACGGTATGGTGGCGAGGTGCCTGAGGCTCATGACTTGCTTGTAACGTTGCCCGGTGTAGGTCGTAAAACCGCAAACGTAGTAGTATCCAACGCTTTT
Source organism: Paenibacillus sp. FSL E2-0201 (assembly GCF_037963325.1). Lineage (NCBI taxonomy): Bacteria > Bacillati > Bacillota > Bacilli > Caryophanales > Paenibacillaceae > Paenibacillus > Paenibacillus sp. FSL E2-0201. Next base: position 4,442,824 of record NZ_CP150154.1, on the reverse strand, counting down.
GGAGTTCCTGCCATTGCAGTGGACACGCATGTGGAGAGGGTTGCCAAACGACTTGCGCTAGCAGGCTGGAAAGATTCTGTGCTGGAAGTGGAAAAGAAGCTGATGAAGGCTGTGCCACGTGACGAATGGACGATCACTCATCACCGGCTTATCTTTTTCGGACGATATCACTGCAAGGCACAGAACCCAAAATGTCAAGTTTGTCCGCTCCTTGATGTATGTCGAGAGGGCAAAAAACGTATGAAAACAGCGGTTGTCAGGAAAGCTAAAGATCATACGTCAAAAAGTTAGAGTTGAAGAAGAGGATGGGATAGAGATGAAATGCATTTCTGTATACACAGATAATTTTGAAGTGTTCTCTGATATTTTTGATCGCGTAGTGGAAAGCCCACTCGAAGAGAACGAAGAGCAAGAAGTAGAAGGTATCACGATCAGTCATTCCGGTGACGTTCCTGAACACTATTTTGAGCGTATGTCAGTGAAACCTGAGGTTGTCGTAATGAGAGATAAATCTCGTGGGTTGACTATTCTGCAGCACGGAAAAGTATTCGAAATTCTGTTACCTGTTTCGGAAACTGCATAAGTTAAAAAATGTTAAAAGGAGTCAGCCCTCAGGTTGGCTCCTTTTTTGTTGCTTACTTTTTAGCGATAATAGCAGAAAGATGTTTTAATAACCTCATTTCGTAAGAGATGATAGGTTATTTTGTAAGTAGTGTGTATTTAATTTGTGTCAAACTGGTGATAAACTGTAATTATTATTTATAAAAAAGGTTTCGCATGACATCTCAGAAATTACACCGTTATAAACATTGTATAAATTTAAATGCCTTCAGCGTCCTTATAAGGACGGCAAGCGTTTAAGCGAGAAATATAAGGATAATGAATAGTGTGAAACATATACTTTCTTATATTTTAAAAATGAGTCTGATTTCGTATTCTTGAATGGGTAATATTCAAAGCATGATTAGATGGTAACAGTGGAGGTGGAGAGTCAGTGAGAGCGGAACAGGTTAGCATTCAGAAAGAGACATTAAATGAAACAGCATCGCTGCTTTTCCAGTTGCGTAGATTAATGCATCGCTGGGGCGATGAGGGATCTGAACGTATATATGAAGATTTACAGCATAAAGAGGGTGGGAATGAACTGACCCTTGCTTTTTGCGGGCATTTTTCGGCAGGGAAATCCAGTATGATCAATCTCCTATGCGGCAGTTCAGTGCTGCCTTCGGGACCTGTGCCGACTAGTGCCAATATTGTCTCTATTCGCAGTGGAGTTCCGCGAGTGCTTATTTATCCTAGGGTTGAAGGAAGTGAAAATGAACCTTCACCTATAGAGACAACTCCAGAAAGATTACAGGAATACTGTCGAAATGGTGGCGAATATTCCGCGATTGAGGTATGGAATGAGATACCGCTGCTAGGTAAGGATGGCGTTTTATTGGATACACCTGGTGTAGATTCGACGGATGATGGTCATCAGGCGGCGACTCGTTCCGCGCTGCATTTAGCGGATGTTGTATTTTATGTAATGGATTATAACCATGTACAGTCAGAGAATAATTTGGCCTTTGCCAAAAATCTTAGCGACTGGGGTAAACCTTTGTATCTGATCGTTAATCAGATCGACAAGCACAGGGAACAAGAAATTTCTATTGAGGAATATAAACGTCAACTTGAAAATGCTTTTGAACAATGGGGGATTCATTGTGCTGGAATTCTGTTCACCTCTCTCAAAAAGAAAGAGCATCCACTTAATCATTGGGATCATCTCCTCATCCTAATAACCGAACTATTGGAACAAAAGGAGCAACTACTTCAATATAGCCTATCTCGTTCCATTCACCATACAGCGGACGCTTCTTTAACTGCATTCCGTGAAGATCAGCAGGAGGAGAAAGCAGCTCTCCTTGAAGAATTGGAAGGTACGAACGCAGAGACGGTGACGAAGGAACTGAAGTCGCTAGAAGAAGAGCAGAAACAACTCGAGGAGTTGCCTCAGCATTCGCGATCGAGCTTGCGAACGGGTCTCGACACTTTACTGAATAATGCTAATCTAATGCCTGCGGATGTTAGAGAGGCATCGGGAAACTATATCGAGAGTGCCAGCCCTACGTTTCGGTTAGGGTTTTTCTCTACGGCTGCGCGGCGGGAGAAGGAACAAAGTAAACGACTGGCGGTATGGCAAGGACTGTTGACCCGAGAGATTTCCGCTCAGCTGGAATGGCATTTGATTCAGCTGGTTCGTGATTGGGCGGAGAGTCTCGGGTTGTGGGAGGAGGAGGCGGAGACGACTCTGAAGCAAGGGTTCCCGGCGGTGAGCCAGGAGTGGCTGGCGGCTTCAGTTAAGCCGGGAACGGGGAATAGCGGCGAGGCGCTGCTCAATTTCTGCCGCACACTTGCGGCTGATATTAAGAGCCAGTTCCGCCGTGCCGCCTTAGCGGTGAGCGATGAGCTGTTAGCGAAGCTGCCACCGCTCATGGATGAGCGGCGCGCGGAACTCCAGCGCCGAGAACAAGCTCTTGCACGGCAGTCGCGCGCCGTAGCCGCGCTAGCCGCCCTGGACCGCGCGGCTGACGCCCGCGCGCACGAGCTCGCGGCGCTGCTGCCGCCGCGCCGGCCCCTCACCCCCGGCATCCTGCCGGAGGTGAGGGTCACCCCGCGTGCGGCCGCGCAAAGCGCCGCACCGCGGGAGGTCCAGCCGCCGCAAAGCGTAGCGGCTGGAAGTGCCGCCGCCGCAAGCTGGGCGGCGGGAACGGCTTCGCCGGCGGGCGGACGCCGCCGGCTATCGGCAGCCGCTGACGCGCTGGCGGCTGCGGCAGAGCTGCTGCGCCGCGAGCCTGCGATGGCATCAGCGGCGCGGAGTCTGGCCGCACGGGCGGAGGATCTCGCCGGCGGCCGCTTTACCCTCGCGCTGTTCGGTGCGTTCAGCGCGGGTAAGTCCTCCTTCGCCAACGCTTTGCTCGGCGAAGAAGTGCTGCCCGTGTCTCCACATCCCGCCACGGCTGCGGTCAACCGCATATTGGCGCCGGAAGGAGACTTCCGTCATGCCAGCGCGGTTGTAACGATGAAGACCATGGCAGATTTCTGGGATGACATCTGCCATTCGTTCAGTGTGCTGCAGCTGGGTGAACCACAGCAGAACTCATGGACAACAGTTCTTGCAAGCTTGCCTGCAAGAGGAATTCATCCGTCTGCATTGCCCCATGCTGGATTTCTACGGGCAGCAGCGGCTGGCTGGGCAGAAGCCGAGCCTTTGCTTGGAACAGTTCGAACTGTGGATCTGGAAGAATACCGAAGCCTTGTAGCCGAGGAGACTCGGGCCTGCTTTGTACAGGGGATTGATTTGTATTATGCCTGCCCCTTGACCGAAAGCGGGATTGTACTCGTGGATACACCAGGAGCCGATTCGTTGCATGCCCGTCATACCGGCGTAACCTTTAATTACATGAAAAATGCGGACGCAATATGTTTTGTTACCTACTACAACCACGCCTTTTCAAAAGCAGATCGAGGTTTGCTAGCACAGCTGGGCCGTATTAAAGATAGCTTTGCACTTGATAAAATGTTCTTTATTATCAATGCTTCCGATCTTGCTTCTAGTGAAGATGAATTGGAAGAGGTACGAGAGCATGTCGCTCAAAATTTACGTGCAGGTGGCTTACGTTCACCGAGAATTTACGCGCTCTCTAGCTTGCTGGCTCTGGAAGGTAAAACTCAGCATAATTATGAACGCTATGAGGCTTCCCGTTTCCATCATTTCGAGCAAGCCTTATCCAGCTTTGCGGGAGATGAACTTCCTCAGCTTTCACTTAATGCAGCTGCAGAGAGTATTGCATCTGTTCGCCGCAGGGCGGAAGAGTGGCAGAATCTCGCTTCCATGGCGGCAAACGAGCGCGAAGCAGGATTAAAAGAAATGCAAGAACGTCGTCAATTAGCATTGAAACGGCTATCCCTATTGGAGACAGAAGAACGTCCTGGTAGAGATCTAGTACATGAAGGAGAGGAGCTGATCTATCATGTGTGTCAGCGGATTAGCTTCTCCTTCACTAGAAATTTTCAGGAGTCTTTCCACCCCTCCTTGCTGCGTGAGGATGCAGGAAATTTAAAAGCTATCTTCGCTGCATGTGGTGCAGAGCTGATGCGTACCACTCAGCGTGAATTGGAGCAAGAGCTATGGGCGACAACGCTGCGACTGGAGAATACTGGGCGCAGACTTGTTCATGAAGCTGCCGAAGCGGCTGCTGCTGAGCTGCGCTTCTCTACGCAGGAGTTTCAGCTGATGGAGAATGAAGAAACGGCATGGCCATCTCCTAGTGAGCTGGAATGTCAGCTTCAGTCCGTGGAATGGTCAACCTTATGGGGACATTTTAAATCTCCCCGCTACTTCTTTGAAGGCGCTGGCCGGGAGCAAGTCAAAGGTGCGGCTGAGCCTCTTGTGAAAGAAGCTGTTAATGTTGCGGCGGCAGAGCAGAAGAAAAAATTACTTGCACATTATGTCGAATGCATTGCCAATGAATTAAAGGCCGCTTCAGAACATCTTCAAGAAGGGATGGCGGAGCAAGAGAAAGCGATGCTGGATCTCCTTAAAGGAGGTGAGTCCGCAGATCATTGGGGCCAGTTAGGTCACCAATTATCTCTCTTGGAACAATCTTTTGTTGATAGATTGGACAAAAATCTTTGAAATTTGTAGGAAATTGTCGAAGAACACTTGCAATCTGGCGTATGATGGATGAAAATAAAGAAGCCTGAAAATATACAAAGAAACTGTTCCGTTTTCAGAAATTTATGGAAACGTGATAGTCAATTTGCCGAAAGAGGTTGAAATCGACAATGTGGGGAGCTCCTTTTTCAGCTCAAAGCCGCAAGCTGCTGCTGCTGGGCAGCGGGGAACTGGGTAAGGAAGTCATAATCGAAGCTCAACGTCTTGGCGTAGAGACCGTAGCTGTAGACCGTTATAGCGATGCACCAGCGATGGGTGTAGCTCATCGTTCACATGTTATTGATATGCTGGATGCAGAGGCGCTTAAAACGCTTATTCGCTCAGAAAAACCAGATGTTATTGTTCCGGAAATTGAAGCAATTGCCACTCATGCTCTTCAAGAGCTTGAAGAGGAAGGTTTCTTCGTTGTTCCGACCGCACGAGCGGCTCGTCTGACCATGGACAGAGAAGGCATTCGCCGACTTGCTGCTGAAGAACTTGGATTGCCAACAGCGGATTATCGTTTTGCAGATAGTCTGGAAGAGCTGCATCAAGCCGTTGCAGAACTAGGCACTCCTTGTGTCATCAAGCCAATTATGAGTTCTTCTGGCAAAGGGCAAAGTGTTTGTAAAAGACCAGAGGATGCGGAAGAGTGCTGGAACACTGCTTTGGATGGAGCTAGAGCCAAAGGAACACGTGTGATCGTGGAAGCCTTTGTTACCTTTGAGAGCGAGATTACACTCTTGACGGTAAGGTCCGTGTCTGGCACGATATTTTGTCCGCCTATTGGGCATATTCAGAAGGATGGAGATTATGTCGAATCATGGCAGCCTCACTTTATGAAGCCGGAACTACTAGATGAAGCTCAGTCTATTGCCAAAGCAGTTACGGATCAGCTCGGAGGATTCGGTATTTTTGGAGTGGAGCTTTTCTTGACGGATCAAGGCGTATTGTTTAGTGAAGTGTCACCCAGACCTCATGATACAGGGATGGTGACGATGGCGACGCAGGATTTATCTCAATTTGCAGTGCATGTCAGAGCTATTCTTGGATTTCCAGTCCAATCAGTTCAATTACTGACACCAGGTGCCTCAGCAACGCTGAAGGCTGAAGGAGAAGGACGAGCTTTTGTTGTGACTGGAATTGGTGAAGCTTTGGAGTTACCTAGGACTCAGGTTCGGGTATTTGGTAAACCAGAAGTCCGTCCTGGGCGGCGGATGGCAGTGGCGTTAAGTGCGGCGGAAGATGTGGAAATCGCGCGGACGGTAGCCAAGCAGGCAGCGTCTATGCTAAAAGTGGAGGTAAATGAGGATGAACAGTAGTACCATGGCACCTGTACTGGAAATTCGCAAATGCGGCTTGAATGATCTGGAGAGAGTTACAGCGCTTCTGCGGGAATTCGGCTATCCAACAACGCTTAGCGTGATGAAAGAGAGACTCGAAAGCATGGAGAATAACCATCTTGAGTGCACGCTTGTTGCAGAACTAAACAATGAAGTTGTGGGAATGGTCGGTCTTAGACAGGTAATCTCGTATTACAAACAAACAGATTGTATCACTGAGATTACTGCACTTATCGTATCAGAAGAACTCAGAGGAAACGGACTCGGTAAAAGACTTGTGGCCGCAGCAGAAGAATGGGCACGTGAGCAAGGTTGCTGTCAGCTCTTCTTGAGAAGTGGTAACCGCGTAGAGCGCGCACCGGCACATGCTTTTTATCGTCATTTAGGTTTCGAAAAGACAGCAGGTTATCGCTTTAACAAAGCGTTGCTATAATACTTATAGGTTCCGATCATCCCCATCCCAGCTACGGCGGGATGGTTTTTTTTACGTAAATATAAGGATCGATCAAGGATATAAACCTGTAAAAAGAACACTTTTTTATAATACGGAGATCGCTAAAGCAGTAATTTCTGAGAATCTGAAGTAGTTCTTGCTATGAAGTAGCTTTCAAGTCACTTCATCCCCTCATATCTTTCATATCTCTCCGACTAGCACATTGTAGTCATTCGACAGACTCTTTTAGTTTTTAGTAAATCGATTTAAATAACTAACCATAGATGGAATAGTTTGAATCATATAGAATGAATTTTATGACAGTTAAATAAATCGTTTCCAAAGAGGGATGAGAAATGTACAAGTTAATTCTTGCTGAGGATGAAGAAGATGTTAGAGAAGGGGTCATCGGGCAGATTGATTGGGAGCACTACGGTTTCGAAATTGTAGAACAGGCGGAGAATGGACGGGAGGCAGCGGATGCGATTGATCGTTTGCTCCCGGATGTGGTTGTGACGGATATTCAAATGCCTTTTATGAACGGGCTGCAGCTGGCGGAATGGATTCGCGAACGGCATCCCAATACCAAGATCATTATTTTGACAGGGTATGATGAATTTGAATATGCGCAGAAGGCGATTAAACTGCAAATCGACGAGTATATTTTGAAACCGTTTTCTTCACAGGAGTTGATTGATGTTCTGCTAAAGGTCAGAGCCAATATAGAGGCTGAAATTGCAGAGAAGGAGAATGTTTTTGTACTCAGTGAGCATTATCGAAAAAGTCTGCCTGTGCTGCGTGAGCAGTTTTTATCTTCACTAGTTTCACGCAAGTTACGAATGATTGAAATAGACGAAAAAAGTTCGGAATACGGAATAGATCTACATGGGAAATGGTTCCAAGCCTCAGTAATTAGTGTGGATTATATCCGTCCAGAGCGAGAAACGGTTAGCCTTACCGCAGGTAAGCTAATTTCTTTGCGAGATACGGGAGAGAGAAATTTACAGCTCTTCGCTGTGCTCAATATTGCAGAAGAATTATGTAATAAGCATAATTTTGGCAGGGTGTTTATCCATCGTGATGAGGTAGTGCTTCTTTCCATTTGTGATGCAGAAGAAGAAACTGAAATTACGGGGAAAACTTTTGAAATTCTAGAAGAAATCCGCCACAATGTGCAGCGGTTTCTTAAGCTAACGGTAACCGCTGGTTCTGGAACGGTTTGTCATTCGCCTGCTATGCTATTTAATTCCTTTGGAGATGCCATGCAAGCGTTAGATTATCGTCTCATTCTTGGCAATAACAGAGTCATTTGGATCGAGGATGTGGAATCACGTTCGAATACACTCTTGGCCTATGATGAATTGACCCAGCAGTCCTTAATCCGAACGATTAAGATGGGAACCGTACAGGAGCTTAAAGAGGTCGTGGAGGAGTTATTTGGCGGATTGAATGCTGAGCAGGTATCTACTCAGGATTATCAGATTTTTTTGCTGGAGATTATTACATCTATCCTGCGTGTAGCCAAAGAGTCCGGTAGTGATGCTGCTAAGTTCGTTGGATCTGGCATCTCCTCATTAACTGAGATGAATAAATTTAATAGTATGAGTGAAGCCAAACAATGGATTATTACGATCTGCAGCCGGCTAATGGACTCCATTGCCTTAGAACGCCAATCTAGCTATAAGCTGCTCATTGATGAAGCTAAAGAATACATCCGTAGCCATTATGAGGAATCGGATATTTCTATCGGAAAGGTTTGTCAGCATTTACATATCAGTACGGGTTATTTTAGCAGTATTTTTAAGAAGGAAATGAAGATGACTTTCGTTAGTTATCTCTTGCAAATCCGATTAGAGGCAGCAAAGGAACTTTTACGCTCCACGGAACTGAAGGCTTTTGAAATCGCCGAGAAAATTGGCTTTGCTGATCCTAACTATTTCAGTTTTTGCTTCCGTAAAAAATATGGCCAGTCTCCCAAAGAGTATAAAAACAGCTCCAGAGGAGGGTAGCCATGCGGCAAGAAAAGTCCTATTCTTTTCGACTGCGGCCGCAGCATCCAAAAGGGGGGAAACGCCGGTTGTCCTCCAAGCTGCGGAGCATTCAAGTGACGATTACGCTCACTTTTACATCTGTCGCTGTACTTGTAGCGGTCGTTGTTAGCCTTATGCTGTATAACAAGTTTGCGAAGACAGCAGAAGAGAATGCCAATATGAATATGCAGCAGATTATTGAGCAAGTGAACTACAATCTGGAGCTTTATGTTAAAGGGATGCGGAATATTTTTGAAACCGCAGAAGATCAAATAACGAATAGTCCCTCCGTGGACTCCGCTTTACTGATGGAAAGAATGGCTATGTTAATGGGAAGTAGAGAGGATCTTGTTTCTGCAGCAGTTTTTACACCACAGGGGAAATACGTTGTGGGCACAGCAGGACAGAAGTTGCGCAGCAACACACAGTTAGAAACCCAGAGTTGGTTTACTACGGCCAAAAGAACGTCTGAGATCTCTTATTCAGCGCCCCATATTCAGAACTTGTTTAAAGGTCAATACATATGGGTCGTGTCGATCAGTAAACTCATTCAATATCAGGAAAAGGGAGTATTAAAAACGGGTATCCTCCTGATGGATTTTAACTTTCGCACCATAGATGAGCTGAGCAAGCAGGTTAAGCTTGGTAAAAGAGGATACGCTTACATCCTCGATCAATTAGGCAACATTGTGTATCATCCGCAGCAGCAGCTTATTTATGCTGGCTTAAAGTATGAGAATGTGGAGCCGGTACTGGAATATGCTTACCGTAGCTATTTGGATGAGTCTACCGGTGAAAAACGTTTTATCACAGTGCGTACGCTGGAACAGACCGGATGGAAAATAGTCGGAGTTGCTTATTATGACGAGATAGTAACCACCAAGCGAGATCTGAACACCTTTTTATCCTGGTTCCTAGCGGTTGTTATTTTATGTGTAATTATCGTATCTGTCTTTTTATCTGCACGAATTGCCCGCCCGATCCGTAAGCTGGAACGGACACTTCAGCAGGTAGGCGAAGGGGATCTTAATACTCGAATCGATGTGAGCGGTGCGTATGAGGTAGAGCAGTTGTCCAAACGGTTTAACCTCATGCTGCAGCGAATCCGTCAATTGATGGATCAAATTATTTATGAACAAGAAACGAAACGCAAGGGTGAGCTTGAAGTCCTGCAATCCCAGATTAATCCACACTTCTTGTACAATACCTTGAACTCTGTGATCCGGCTTGCTGAGCGTGGTAAGACGGAGGAGGTCGTCACAATGATTCAGTCCTTATCGAAGTTTTTCCGTATAAGCCTAAGCAAAGGCAATAATATGATTACCGTGCAGGAAGAGCTGGATCATATTCGTCATTATCTCGTCATACAAAGCTTCCGTTTCAAAAATAAGTTCCGCTATGAGATCATCGCGCAGGATGAAGTGCTGCAGTGTCAGACGATTAAGCTGATTTTGCAGCCGATTGTAGAGAATGCCTTGTATCACGGAATTGAAATGATGCCTGATGAAGGTTTTATCTCTATCCAAGCGGAACTGAAGGACAATCTTGTCATCATACGGATTAGTGATAATGGACTAGGAATGTCCAAGGAGACTATGAAGGTTATTTTGACAGGTGGCAGTAAAAGTATGAGCGGTTCCGGGGTAGGCGTAAGAAATGTGAACGAGCGGATTGAGCTGTACTATGGCCGAGAATATGGTCTTTCTTTTGAAAGTGAAATTGAAGAAGGCACTACGGTTACCCTTATCTTTCCGGCACTCGCAAAAGGCGAAGGCAATGAAGGGCTTAAGGAGGATGAGACATCGTCATGAAAACCTTTCGTTTTTGGCTAACCTTGTTAATGTGTGTGGTGTTATGGACTACGGTTTCTTCTTGTTTTAATTCAGCGCCCAATTACATCAATACAAATAAGACCCGTAATATTCATCTCATTGTGAAAATGAACAGGGGTGACTACTGGAATACGGTTAAATTGGGGGCAGAAGCTGCAGCGCAGGAATTTAACGTGAAATTAACCTTCAAAGCTCCGGAATCTGAGAGTGATATCACAGAACAGGTGAAAATGGTGCAGGATTCTATTAATGAAAAAGCAGATGTGATTATTTTAGCTGCAAGTAGTTATATGGGGCTTGCACAGGTTGTAGATCAGGCGGCTTATTCCAAAATCCCTGTCATATCCGTAGATGCGGAAGTAGGTTCAGCAAGAGTAAGGACATATATTGGCTCGAACGGCTATGAAGCGGGTCAAAAATCTGCAGAAAGATTGATCAAGCTGTTGAAAGGATACGGCGAGGTGGGCATTATTAATTTCACCAATTCAACTCAGCGTGAGAAACAGGATTCTTCCAGCGGAATTGAATATGGTGCTAGAGACGCAGAGGAACGGGAGAAGGGATTCTTAAATTATACGGCCCGTTATCCAAACATACAGGTGGTTGAGATTTCATACACGACCTCCAGCATTAAGGATGCAGAAGAACTTACGCAGCTAATGCTGCTGAAGCACCCGAATTTGCGGGGAATTGCGAGTCTGAATGAAACTGCTTCACAGGGTGCGGCAATGGCGATCCAAAGCCGGGGGCTGCAAAATATTAAAATGGTTGCCTTTGATAGCTCCCCCTCCATGATGGAATTGCTGCAGGATGGTACAGTTCAAGCAACTGTCATCCAAAACCCTTTTAGTAACGGGTATTTAGCTGTAAAACATGCCGTTGAAGTGATCGAAGGAATCGATGTGCCAGAACGTGTAGATACAGGAACAAAACTAATTGATTTGGACAATATGTTGTGGCCTGAGAATCAAAAGCTGTTATTTCCGTTCGTTAGATAGGAGCTATTTTGAGCGTATACGATTCGTGAAACGGATACCATCCTTGAATGGGGCGGTATTCGTTTTTTTTAGAATATAAGAAAGTATAAATTTTTAATGAAAATCATCCTAATATTTCTTTACGGGTTCATTAGAATTTTTATATTAATGAGTAGGATTTTATATTCGCAAGCGTTTTCAGGTGAGGCATAATATGGATGTACCCGAGACGATCAGGGGCAAACAAAAAAGAAGTATAAATAGGAGGTCAATGAATAATGAAAAAAATCACTTCCGTGCTATTAGCTAGTGCTTTACTGGGTGCTGCTCTGACAGGCTGTGGTGGCAACAACAATACTACTAATAGTGCTGCAGGCAATGATAAGGCTACTAATGCTCCAAAGACTGAGAACTCAGGTACTACAACAGAAACTCCTAAAGTTGGGGTCGCCATTTACAAATTTGACGATACCTTTATGACAGGTGTTCGTAACGCCATCGATAGTGCTGCTAAAGGCATTGCTACAGTAGATATCGTAGATAGCCAAAATTCACAGCCAACACAAAATGACAAGGTTGACTTATTCATCACTAAAAAATATAACGGGATGCTGATTAACCCAGTTGACCGTACAGCTGCTGGCGTCATTATCGAAAAAGCTAAAACAGCTAACATTCCGGTAGTATTCCTGAACCGTGAACCGCTTCCTGAAGATATGAAGAAATGGGATAAAGTTTATTATGTAGGTGCTAAAGCAGAAGAATCCGGCACAATGTCCGGCCAACTGATTGTTGACTACTGGAAAGCACATCCTGAAGCTGATAAGAACGGCGACGGTGTTCTCCAATATGTAATGCTAAAAGGTGAACCAGGACACCAAGATGCTGAGCTTCGTACTACTTACTCTATCCAAGCTATCGAAGATGCAGGAATCAAGGTGGAGAAACTGGCTGAAGATACAGCAATGTGGGATCGCGTAAAAGGACAAGAAAAAATGGCTGCATTCCTTGGCTCCCACGGCGATAAAATCGAAGCAGTTCTTGCTAATAACGACGATATGGCCCTCGGTGCAATCGAAGCTCTAAAAGCTTCAGGCTACTTCACGGGTGACAAATTTATGCCGGTAGTAGGTGTAGACGCAACTGCTCCTGCAATTCAAGCGCTGGAAGATGGAACAATGCTCGGTACGGTGCTGAACGATGCGAATAACCAAGGTAAAGCTGCTATCACAGTTGCTGCTTTGCTTGCTAAAGGTGAAACACCTACGAAAGACAATGTAGGTTTTGATATCACTGACAACCAATACGTATGGATTTCCTACAAAAAGATTACGAAAGACAACATAGCTGACGCTAAGTAATTACCTCGGCTACAGCGTTATTCATGATTATATGACAGCACGGGGAGCGGCTAACCGCTCCTCGGTATTTCTTTTAGGCAGGGAACAGGATGGAACCGCTGTGCCTCTCATAAAAAAGAAAAAAAGCGTAGGGGGCGTAACAACATGGAAAAAGCTGAGTTTTTGCTGGAAATGAACAACATTACTAAAGAATTCCCCGGCGTCAAAGCGCTGGATGATGTTAGTTTAAAGGTCAGACCGGGTTCGGTTCATGCACTTATGGGCGAGAACGGTGCAGGTAAGTCCACACTCATGAAATGCCTTTTTGGTATTTATTCACCGGATGCCGGTGAGATTTTTTTGGATGGTGAGAAGGCTTCCATCAGCAGTTCCAATGATGCGTTAAAAAGCGGTATTTCAATGATTCACCAGGAGCTGCACCCCGTGCCGTTCCGAAGTGTTATGGAGAATATCTGGCTAGGACGTTTTCCTACGAAGGGAATCGGACCGATTCAGTTTATCGACCATAAGAAAATGTACACTGACACGGAAAATTTGTTTAAAGATCTGGATATCGATCTGAATCCTGAGACTTTAGTGGGTAAGCTGTCTGTATCCAAAATCCAATCCATTGAAATTGCGAAGGCTGTCTCTTTTCACTCCCGAGTTATTGTAATGGATGAACCCACTTCTTCCTTAACCAGTGTGGAGGTGGAGCATTTATTCCGGATCATACGGGACCTCAGAAGTAGAGGCGTAGCTATTATCTATATATCTCACAAAATGGAAGAGATTCTTGCAATCTCTGACGAAGTTACTATTATGCGTGACGGTAAAAAAATTGGTACCTGGCCAGCGGAGGAATTAACTACAGATTTAATCATTTCCAAAATGGTGGGTCGCGATTTAACGAATCGATTCCCAGAACGTTCTAACGTACCTGGCGAAGTATACATGAAGGTGGAAGGGTTAACCTCTCCGGAGGAAAGATCCTTTAAAGATGTATCTTTTGAATTAAGACGAGGTGAGGTCCTAGGGATTGGTGGTCTAGTAGGTGCCCAGAGAACCGAGGTTATTGAGGCATTGTTCGGTCTGCGAGCCTTGAAATCCGGAACGATCTCTATTAAAGGCAAGAAGGTTAATATCAATTCTCCGAAGGATGCGAAGAAACACGGAATGGCTCTGCTTACCGAAGAGCGTCGTGTAACAGGCATATTTCCAGTTTTGTCTGTTCATGAGAATGGTGCCATCGCTAATCTACATCGTTACCAGAAGCTTCTTCTTTTACTAGATGGAAAAAAGAAGAAAGTGGAAGTCGATAAAATGATTGAAAAATTACGTACTAAAACACCAACAACCAAAACGCTAATCATGAATCTTTCCGGTGGGAATCAGCAAAAGGTGTTACTTGCCAGATGGCTGCTGACTGAGCCCGAAATCCTGCTTCTGGACGAGCCGACTCGTGGTATCGACGTAGGGGCTAAATTCGAGATTTACTCCATTATTACCGACCTGGCCCAGCAAGGGAAGAGCATCATTATGATCTCCTCTGAAATGCCGGAGCTGCTCGGAATGTCTGACCGCGTAATGGTCATGTCGGAAGGTAGACTCACCGGTATACTAGAAGGCGAGCAAGCTACGGAAACCGAAGTTATGCGTCTCGCTGCACAGCATTAGGATAGGAATGTACTGATAGTTTTGCTAGGCGAAACTAGATTTGGTTTACGAAGAGAACTACTCTTCGCGTAACTTTAAGGAGGAACACTACTAATGAACGTTAAAAGAACTCAAACCTTTATTACGCAAAATGCCATTTATATTGTATTGGTACTTCTGATTATGGGTATTGCTTTATACGAACCGGCCTTTATCTCTGTAAATACTTTACGAGACATATTAATCCAATCGTCCACGCGAATTATTATCGCGCTTGGTGTTGCCTTTATCCTTATTACGGCAGGTACTGACTTGTCCGCTGGGCGTGTGGTTGGTTTCACGGCAGTTATCTCTGCCTCCATGCTGCAAATTCCGGACTATTCCCGGCGCTTTTTCCCTGATCTGCCGCAGGTTCAAGTATGGCTTCCAATCCTTATAGCTATTATAGCTGGTCTTCTCTGCGGACTCATAAACGGTATTGTCGTTTCCAAACTGCATGTTCCGCCGTTTATAGCAACACTGGGCACGATGGTTATTGTTTATGGTTTAAACTCACTGTACTTCGATATGGATCCTAACCAATCTCAGCCGATTGGCGGTCTGCGTCCTGATTTCACCAAAATTGGTTCTGGCTTTATAGGAAGCGGCCAATACTCAATTCCGTATATCGTGCTGATAGCCTTGGGTGTCGCCGCCATTGTGTGGGTGGTATTCAATAAAACCAAGCTGGGTAAGAACATGTATGCGATTGGCGGAAACATGCAGGCAGCTAAAGTATCCGGTATCGATGTTTCCAAGAATCTGATTTATATCTATGCAATTGCTGGTGCCCTTTATGGTCTGGCAGGTGTTCTGGAAGCTGCTAGAACAGGTGGAGCAACAAATAACTACGGTAACATGTATGAGCTTGATGCCATTGCAGCTTGCGTAGTGGGGGGTGTATCTACAACCGGGGGTATCGGTACTGTACCGGGTGTTCTAGTGGGGGTTATCATCTTTACTCTCATTAACTACGGTCTGACCTTTATCGGTATTAGCCCGTACTATCAATTGATTATCAAAGGTTTGATCATCATAGCCGCGGTCGCATTTGATATGCGGAAGTACTCTTCGAAGAAGTAGCTTGGTTTGATGATCGTGTAGAAGTCTGTGAACTAAATCGATCATTTCATTACTCTTATAAAGGGCTGAAGAAGCGTTTGCTAGTAATAGGCAAATGCTTTTTGGCATGTCTATTTCGTTGCTAACTAGTGCTAGTATTCTCCATGACTCAGAACCTCAATCGCGCTTCTATACTAACCTAATGTCTCTTACATTACTACAAAGCCCGCCCCATACTAGTCTCGCAACTTGATCATCCGGTACCCCGCATCACCCCACCTCGGCGAACCAGTCTCGCACACTCACCCCATATCACCAATATCAAAAGCACATAAACCAACATTCTCCCATATTCTATAGGCAAATGCCTTTGTTAAAGGGGAGCGACTGGATGTTAAGAATAAGGTTGAATGAGCTGGGGAAAGGGAATGAAAATGGACCGTTACAGGCGGATGTATGGAGATGGGACGGTATTGGCTGGAACGAATATATTACACAGCAAGATGAAGATTTCATACGCACGGAAGAGGAGCTATTCGTCACAATCCCAGCAGAGGCGGGATTATATCGTGTTGACTACTCCAATAAGCCATATGAGACGCCTTACGTATTACCAGAGTGGGTTGACGACGATTTAAGGAATACTGGGCTACATCCGGCGCCTTTTAATCTTAAAGAGGGTACGCTCTGGGGATATATTAATGACGAAGGTCGCGCCCAGATTGAACCTAGATACGAATATGCTGAGGAGTTTCAGAAGAATGGGTTAGCAATTGTGCAGCGAAAAAACAGTAGCGGACTAATTGATAGCTCTGGACGGGAGCGGGTAAAACCCATTTACTCGTTTATAGCCCCTTTTTCGGAAGGACGCGCAGTGGTGTCTGATGCGAAAGGGTACACATTTATCGATGAAAAAGGTAAAGAAGTGACTTCAGCACGTTATGATTATCTGAACTCATTGCATGAGGGATTGGCATTATTTTCAAAACAAAATACAACCGGCGGTCAATCGCTATATGGGTACGTAGATGCGCAAGGCAAAGAGGTATTGCCTGCCATTTATGTGGACGCCAATGATTTTATGAATGGTATGGCCTTGGTTAAGATAAAAGAGGTGGAGTATGCACTTATCGACCCTGAAGGCAATATTTTGCATACGTACAATCATCCTTTCGTAGGGAGTCCTGGTGAGGGGCTACTCGCTTATCAAGCAACTGTGAACGGTAAGTACGGATATTTGAACACGGATGGTACGGTAGCAATTCAGCCGCAATTCACTTCCGCTTTACCTTTCTCGGAGGGGCGTGCAGTGGTGAATACCGCTGAGAATTATGGTAACGCCTACGGGTTGATTGATAAACAAGGAAGAATGATCATCCCCGCGAAATATTATGAAGTCCTGCAGCTTGGTGAAGGCAGAGCAGCCATTGGAACACCAATATTCCCTAGTCAACCTTATCGAGGCTCACGTTACATTATCGCCGATGCAGAGACAGGAGCGATTCTGAGCAATCATACCCTGCTTGGGGTGAATAATTATCAGGACGGATTGGCGTCTGTGTATGATGCTAAGGAGACTTTTTTTATAGATCGAACCGGAAAAAGAGCAGCTCAGCCTCCAGTCATCCAAGGAACCGGAACGCTTACCCTTAGCGGCCGCTTAATTAGAGCAGATATAGATCAACGTACAGCTTATTATGACCGTCAAGGCAAGCAAATTTGGAGGCAAAATGGCGTCATTCCACTGAGACCTCCTTATTCCGTTGTGGAGAAGAAATACAAACCGAACAGAGATTATCTGGTCTACTATCCGGTTGTTGAGGGAATTGCCAGTGCGGAAGTTTCAAGAGAGGTAAATGATAAGCTGCGCAAGCTGTCACTTGCTGAAGATGCTGGTAATGGTGGAGCAGCACAGGATTTCAGTTATAATGGTGATTTTTCAGTATCCTTTTTCCGCAAAAACCTACTAGTGCTGGAGTTAACGGGTTACCGTTATCCTTTTGGAGCAGCCCATGGCATGCCTACCAAAATCTATACACATACTAATCTACGTAACGGAAGGTTCTATAAGCTGGGTGATCTGTTCAAGCCAGGAAGTAGATACGTGGAGAAGCTAAGTAAAATCGTAGGGAAGCAGATTGAAAACGATCCTCAGTACTCTTATGTTTTTCCGGATACGTATAAAGGAATTACCTCAGATCAGCCTTTCTTTGTAGATAATGAGGCGTTGTATCTTTACTTCGCACCATATGAGATTGCTCCTTATTCTGCAGGTTTTCCTACTTTCCGAATTCCATATGCAGAAATTATGGGACTTATCTCTACGGAGGGAGAATTTTGGCAATCGTTTCACTAGTTACTTGATACACTTAAGCATACAGAAGTCGCTATTCTCTCGAGAATGGCGACTTTTTTTGCTTTTTAACGCCAATATCGAATGAATTCAGTCTCGGAAAACTTACAAACAAGACTATTAAATGTTAAAAATTAGAAGAGCTCAGCTGATAGATTTATGCTACAATGACTGAGGAACAAATTACAACTTTGTAACATTTGTAGCTGGTCACTCTAAGCAGGAACATATATTACACACAAGAAAGAGGAGATGGCAGAATGAAGAATAAGAGATTAAGAGCAATTATTGGTGGTAGTGTAGCAGCTGTTATGGCACTTAGTATTTCTCTTCCACTCGAAGCGAATGCAGCCTCAACTGAAGTAACAGTCATTAAATCAGGAACTAGCTATGAGCAAGTTTTACAATATTTAAAACAAGCTAACCTACAGGGACTTCCTATTTTTAATAGCACAATCGTGGTGTCCAAGCCTCAAACTGGAACGGTTCCAAATAAAGATACATCCACCGGAACTCCGGTTACTAAGCCTTCGGATACAACTACTGTGACTAAGCCTGTGACTAAGCCTGTAACTAAGCCTTCGGATACAACTACTGTAACTAAACCTGTGACTAAACCCACAGAGACTACACCAAGTACCGGTTCTGTGAGCAATAAAGAAACTTATGTTCAGCAGATCGTAACGTTGGTAAATAAAGAACGTGCGGCAGCTGGTCTGAAGCCCGTTTCTGGATTGGACAGCCTTCATAAAGTAGCTGCTACAAAAGCTACGGATATGCGCACGAACAACTATTTCTCACACACTTCACCTACGTATGGTTCACCTTTTGACATGATGAAATCCTTTGGGATCACTTATAACGCTGCAGGCGAGAACATCGCTATGGGTCAAAAAACACCAGAAGAAGTAATGAAAGCATGGATGAATAGTCCGGGTCACCGCGCTAATATTTTGAATGCTAACTTCAATTATATCGGTGTAGGTTATGACAATAACTACTGGGTTCAAGAATTTATCGGTAAATAAGTAAATTAACCATTACTGTAATCAAACGTTCTCCGAAGAAAATCGGGGAACGTTTTTTTGTGTCGGAGCTCTAATCACCAAATTTTTTTTGAGGATTTTCATGTCTTTATTTGGATTAAAAATGCAGAGCAGCAGGATTAATTTCTATTTTAGACATTTGCAAAAGCGGTATGGAAGATTTATGTTTATGTACATAGTTAAGATCTTTGTAAAATGTGGAACAATACATAATAGAACGGCACACGGAGGGATGGCTTTGAATGATTCAAAGTGGACATGGCGCACAATCAGCCTGATTTCCATAATAACAACAATAATTCTAATTGTAGGTTTAGTTTATGCGGTCAAAGACATCATTTATCCGGTTGGAGAAGCGTCAGAGACAAACTTGCCACAGCAAACAGCCGCTCCAGTGACGGAGACGACTAAGAAGCTAAAAGTTGTTGCTCTCGGTGATTCGCTAGCCAAGGGAACTGGTGATAACACCGGAGAAGGATTTGTTAAGCGCACGGTTAGTGGTTTATCCGCTAAAGGTATCGAAGTTGATTTTTTAGGGAACATGGGGATCAATGGTTTGACTACTGCAGGACTGCAAAGCAAGCTGGAAGAAGATGGAGTGGATTACGCACTGCACATGGCAAATGTCATTCTGCTCTCGATCGGAGGGAATGATTTATTCAAGGACTCGAACATTTTGCAGAATAGCGGCGCGCTTCAGAGTGAATCCACAACGGATCAAGAGCTAACGCCAGAGTCATTGCTCGCAGCTCTTCCCGAAGCAGCAGCCAGATTGGGTAAGGTTCTTGAGAAGATCATGGAGATCAATCCGAACGCTCAAATTTATTATATGGGGTTATATAACCCCTTTGGAGATATCCCAGATCTACTTGTACCAGGTAATCAGGCGGTTACGAAGTGGAATAATGCAGCTATGGAAATTATTAACAAGCACAGCAATATGACCTTGGTTCCTACCTTTGATTTGTTTAACAAGCACTTGGACAAATATTTATCAACGGATCATTTTCATCCGAATGGGGATGGATATCAGCGAATCGGAGAGCGATTCATTCAGGCTATACACTAAATCATAAGATGGCTGTGTTAGATAACATATCCTTTGAACAAGTACTAGTCGAGGAAATGACAGTAACAAGGAGATAAGCAGAATATGACAAAAGCGAACAGTGGAGAATCCAGCCCGGTCGTCTTGTCTGTGGACGGGGTACGGAAAAAAATAGGACGAAAGTGGATTATTGATGATGTTACGTTTGATGTGAGAGAAGGAGAAATATTTGGCTTCCTAGGACCCAATGGTGCTGGGAAGACGACTACAATTCGAATGCTTGTCGATTTGATTCGTCCTAGCGAGGGCAAGATTACGGTATGTGGTTACAATGTGAATCGAAATCCGGAAAAAGCGTTGCAATTTGTTGGCTCTATCGTTGAGAACCCTGAGGTATATACCTATTTGACCGGATGGGAGAATTTACAGCATTTTGCCCGCATGCAGCCTGGTATTGATAATGCTCGTATTAGCGAAGTCGTAGATATCGTTCGGCTGGATCAACGAATCCATGATAAGGTAAGTACATATTCACTTGGGATGAGACAGCGTTTAGGTATAGCGCAAGCGCTGCTGGGACGTCCGCGTCTGCTTATTCTGGACGAGCCTACAAATGGCTTAGATCCAAAGGGAATTAAGGAGTTACGAGAATTTATACGCAAGCTGGCTGATGAGGGCCTAGCGGTATTTGTATCGAGTCATTTACTCAGCGAAATTCAGCTTCTTTGTGACCGTGTTGCGATTATTAGCAAAGGACGTGTGCTGGCGGTAGGTGCGGTAGATGAGCTGATCGCTCGAAATTCGCCTTACGTTCTTTGGGAGCTGGAGCCTTTTGCTGAAGCTCGGGCACTGCTGGCTGATCGCCCGGACATTCAGATTCAGAAGCTGGAAGACGTTACCTTGGATGATTCTATTATTGCAGGGATGGGTCCGAATTCTTTAATCACTATTATGGAGCAGGATTTAATCCCCGAGATTGTGGCCGTAATGGTGACTTCTGAAATCGAAGTTAGGGCTGTGCATAAAATCAATCCGACACTGGAACAGCTATTCTTGAAACTAACGGAGGGTGAGAACGTTGAATAATATGCTTCCGTTAATCCGTAATGAGTGTTTAAAAATCATTAAAAAGAAACGGTTTTATGTTATACTGCTGATTCTGATTGTATTGGTGCCTATGTTTACCTACGCTCAGATGCGATCAGCGGAGCGTAGCCGAGATAAATTCAATTCCGATTGGCGTCTGGAGATCCAGCAGCAGATCATTGATAATCAAAATTCTTTGGGCAGTGATCGAATTCCAGAGGAATGGAAGACTTATCGGCGAATATTTGTACAGCAGCTTCAATATTACCTACATCATGATGTGAATCCGAACGAGCCAAGTGGCGTTACGTTTACCCGAGAGTTTTTGGATAATTCGGTTACTTTATTTATTCCACTGCTCATAATGGCGGTAGCATCGGATTTAGTCTCTGCGGAGCGAACCACAGGAACGATCAAAATGCTGCTGACAAGGCCAGTTAAGCGCTGGAAAGTCTTATTTAGTAAAATGGCGGCGCTGCTTATGTTTGTCTCGCTTATCGTACTCTCCACATTTGTGATCAGCTACCTAATCTCCGGTCTGGCTTTTGGATACAAGGGTTTTAATATCCCTGTATTTACAGGCTTTAAGATCAGTGGGGACTCGGTGGATATGTCTACCGTACATGCAGTGCCACAGTGGAAGTATATGCTTATGCAAGGTGGATTGGTCTGGTTCGTTAGCGTCGTAGTTGCCTTGCTTGCTTTTATGATTTCTGTACTTGTAAGGAGCACTGCTGCTAGTATAGTGGTCATGATGGCAGCGCTGATCGCCGGGAATATTTTGACCAATATGGCTTCAGCGTGGACAACAGCGAAATATTTATTTATGGTAAATCTTGGACTGACCGGTTATTTGTCAGGTACGCCTGCACCCATAGAGGGGATGTCCTTGTCATTTTCCATGGCTGTACTGGCTGTATGGGGGGCCGCTTCGGTGATCATTTCATTCGCCGTCTTTACGAAAAGGGATATTTTGAATTAGAATGTACAAAGTGACCAAAACGTTTGTTTGCATTTCTTGAAATATAAGAAGTATAAGATTTGTATCTATATTTAATATCTTATATTTCTCGCTTAAAGGCTTACCGTCTTTAAAAGGACGCCGAAGGCGCTAATGCTTGAGTATAGAGAAAAGAAGGAGGAGCATGAATGCTCGAACAGATCGATATGTTTGCTGAAGTTTCTAATAACGGCGAGAATGGCCGTACTGGATACGATGCTGACGACATTCAAGTGCTCGAAGGTCTAGTTGCAGTTCGCAAACGACCTGGCATGTATATCGGCAGTACAAGTTCTTCGGGACTACATCATCTAGTATGGGAAATTGTAGATAACGCTGTGGATGAGCATTTAGCCAAGTATTGTACGAAGATTGATTTACTACTTCGCAAAGATGGCTCTGTAACAGTAACTGACAACGGTCGTGGAATTCCTACTGGAATGCATAAGACAGGAGTGCCAACGCCGCAGGTTGTATTTACAATTTTGCATGCAGGCGGTAAATTCGGTGGATCTGGTTACAAGAAATCAGGCGGTTTGCATGGCGTCGGAGCCTCAGTGACGAATGCATTGTCTGAATGGCTTGAAGTAGAGATCTATCGTGAAGGCAAAATCCATCGTCAACGTTTTGAATATTGGGTGGACAAGAAGGGGAAAGAGCATGTTGGCGAACCTGTAACAGGCCTTGAAATTCTGGGCAACACCAACAAAACCGGTTCGAAGATCACTTTTAAACCGGACATTCGCGTCTTTCCAAATGGAATAGCCCTGAATTATGACACACTGGCAGAGCGGGTGCAGGAGATTGCCTTTCTAAATTCCGGTCTGCGTATTACGCTGCATGATGAGCGCAGTAATCGTCAGGACGAGTTCTTTTACGAGGGTGGAGCAAGCCAATTTGTTCAATTCCTGAACGAGGGTAAGGATGTTCTGCATGATGTCATTCACTTCAGCGCAGAAAAAGATGATATCGAAGTGGAAGTAGCCCTTCAGTACAATGGAGGCTATACAGAAACCTTGGCTTCCTTCGTTAACTCCATTCCTACTCGTAGCGGGGGTACTCATGAGACTGGCTTTAAGACTGCGTATACTCGTGTGCTAAATGACTATGCCCGGCGTACACAGTTGCTTAAGGAAAAGGATAAGAATTTAGAAGGAAATGACTTGCGCGAAGGTATGATGGCTGTCATTAGTGTCAAAATGTCCGAGGTTGAATTTGTTGGACAGACGAAGGATCAGCTCGGTAGTGCTTCTGCCCGTAGTGCAGTAGACTATATCGTATCTGAGAATATGGCTCGTTTCCTGGAAGAAAACCCACAGGTTGCACAAAGTCTTCTGAAAAAGTCGATTCAAGCTTCGAAGGCTCGGGAAGCGGCTCGCAAAGCCCGTGATGAGATTCGTACAGGTAAGAAACGCAGCGAGAGCTCGAATCTTGGCGGTAAATTATCACCTGCGCAGTCTAAGGACGTTACACGAACCGAGCTGTTCATCGTAGAAGGTGATTCGGCCGGAGGCTCGGCGAAGCAAGGGCGTGATTCTAAGATTCAGGCGATCCTGCCGCTAAAAGGAAAACCGATGAATCCGGAAAAAGCCAAGCTGTTGGATATCCTGAAGAACGATGAATATAAAGCGATCATTTCCACGATTGGTGCAGGAATTGGTCCAGACTTTACCGTCGAAGACAGCAATTATTCCAAAATTATTATTATGACCGATGCGGATACAGATGGAGCGCATATTCAGGTGCTGCTGCTGACATTTTTCTATCGTTATATGAAGCCGTTACTAGATGCTGGAAAGGTCTTTATCGCTCAGCCTCCGCTATATAAGCTGACCCGTAAAACGGGCAAGCTGGAGACCGTAAGATATGCTTGGAGTGATGAAGAACTGCAAAATTACTTAAAGGAATTCGGCAAAAACTTCGAGCTTCAGCGTTATAAAGGATTGGGTGAGATGAACCCGGATCAGTTGTGGGAAACGACGATGAATCCAGAGTCGCGTACACTGCTTCAGGTGCAGATTGAGGATGCTGCTAAAGCGGAGCGCCGCGTTTCTACACTAATGGGTGATAAAGTCGATCCTCGTAAACGCTGGATTGTTGAAAATGTCGATTTCACTGAAATTGTAGAGTAGTTGCAGCTAGTATTGCTGCAAGTGACGAATACTTCCACTGTTTTTAATTTTTTGGTGATAGGCAAACGGAGTGGCGGAATCGTTCTGGAGGAGCGTTAGCGTTCGCCTTTGTTTCCGGATTTTATCCGCTAATAGCGGTATAATCGAAAAATCTGGAAACAACAGCGACCGGAAGAATGATCCGCAAAGCGAAGTTAAAGAATATCACCAATCTTTAAGAAAGTGGACAGATTGAGGAACAGAAGGTGAGCAAAGTGAGTAGTTTATCAGAACAATTTTTGCCGGCTTTTCTGGAAGAGGTCGTCGGTGACCGCTTTGGTCGGTATTCCAAATACATTATTCAGGACCGGGCTATTCCCGATGTCCGCGATGGACTTAAGCCTGTACAGCGTCGGATTCTTTATGCGATGTACGATTCTGGCAATACGCCTGACAAGCCGTATCGCAAGTCCGCCAAAACCGTCGGGGATGTAATGGGTAATTACCATCCACACGGTGACTCCTCGATTTATGATGGTATGGTTCGTATGGCACAGCCATGGAAGATGGGGCATGTACTTGTTGATGGTCACGGCAACTGGGGCTCGATGGATGATGACCCAGCTGCAGCGATGCGTTATACGGAAGCACGGTTATCTCCGATTGCAATGGAGATGATGCGTGATATCGAGAAGCGGACAGTATTGTTTAAGGATAACTTTGACAATACAGCTAAAGAGCCTGTTGTTGTTCCCTCTCGGTATCCGAACTTACTCGTGAATGGTACGAGTGGGATTTCCGCAGGTTTTGCCACTGAAATTCCGCCGCATAATCTGCGTGAGGTTATTGATGCTTGCATCGCAGTGATGCAAAAGCCGGATATTGAACTTGAAGATATCATGACCTTCATGAAAGGTCCGGATTTTCCTACTGGCGGCACTATCATGGGTGGCGATGGCATCATGGATGCATACCGCACAGGTAAAGGTCGTATTTACTTGCGCTCCAAGACTGAGATTGAGAATATGCGTGGCGGTAGGCAACAAATCGTGATTACTGAAGTTCCCTTCCAGATTGTAAAATCACGACTAGTTACCTCCATGGAGAACATTCGGTTAGAGAAGAAGATCGATGGCATTGCCGAGGTTCGTGATGAGAGTGGACGAGAAGGTCTTCGGATTGTAGTTGAACTCAAAAAAGAGGCTGATGCCCAAAGCGTTTTGGCGTATCTGCTCAAAAAAACCGATCTTCAAATCACTTATAACTTCAATATGGTAGCTATAGTTAACAAAGCTCCGCAACAGCTTGGTCTTAAAGCCATCCTGGAGGCTTATATTGCTCATCAGCGTGAAGTTGTGACTCATCGCACCCAGTTTGATCTGGAACGCGCAGAAGACCGTGCTCATGTCTTAGAGGGCTTGGTTAAAGCACTGAATATTCTAGATGAGGTTATCGCTGCCATCAAGGCATCGAAGAACCGACAGGATGCTCAGAACAATCTCGTGTGGATGTTCGGGTTCAGTGAACGTCAAGCGGACTCCATTCTTACCTTGCAATTGTATCGTCTGACTAATCTGGAGATTACTTCACTCCAAAAAGAATTGGACGAAATGATGGCAAAGATTACACATCTGCGCGGCATATTGGAAAGTGACAAGAAGCTCGTAGCTGTAATCCGTAAGGAATTACTGGAGATCCGCGACAAGTACGGGATCGATCGCCGTTCTCTGATCCAAGGCGAGGTTGAGGAGATTAAGGTTAGCCTTGAAGCGTTGGTCAACGCAGAGGATGTGTTAGTAGCACTTTCCGCAGACGGTTATATTAAGCGTACAAGTATGCTTTCCTTTACCCGTTCTGGTGGTGAACGCCATACATCGGGTGTTAAAGAAGGCGATCATATCGTCAAGCTGCTCGATGTGAATACCCGTGACAGTTTGCTGGTATTTACGCGAAAAGGACAATACTTCTTGCTTCCAGTTCACCAGATACCGGAGTTTAAATGGAAAGAACCTGGCACAGCGATCGTTAACGTTATCGGATTGTCTAAAGGGGATGGAATCATAAGTGTGATTCCGGTCAATAATCTTGATGATCCGCAGCAAAGTCTTGTGTTTATCACCCGTAGAGGTCAGGTTAAGCGTACAGAGCTCAAGGAATACTCTACAAGCCGTTCCGGAGCTGTAGCAGCCTGTAAGGTAGCAGACGGTGATGAGATCATTACAGTGGCTACTAGTACGAATGACAAGGATATTGTACTCGTGACTCGTGAAGGAATGAGTATTAGATTCCATGAGAATGAAGTTAATCCTATGGGCCGTGTTGCATCCGGTGTAAGAGGGATTCAGCTTCGTGAGGGCGATGAGGTGATTTCTTGCTTCTGGGTCAGCGAAGATGAAGGTGAGATTCTCTCCATCTCTGATATTGGATATGCAAAACGTTCATTACTAGTAGATTATCCATCTCAAAGCCGTGGTGGAAAAGGGATGCCAACCTTTGAATTTAAGGAAGGCAAACGAGTACGACCAAATGGCAGTAGATTGGCAGGGGCTTTCTATTGCAGAGAACCGCTGGAACTGAATGCTATTACAAAGGAGAATGCACATCACACATTCTCTTCTGAATCTGCACCACTTGGAGAGCGTCGTTCTACGGGTAAACAGATTGTCCCTGTAGAGAAAAAAGATGAGATTGTTAATCTTTTTCCGGCAGTTAAGTAAAACTAATCAGTAATTAACAGATTAAGGTGTTTAGTCAATTCTTTTTGAGAACTGACTAAACGCCTTTTTTTAATGTTCTTGCTCAACCGTGCAGAAGATTTATTTTTCTTCACTTGCAGGAAATGGAATTTGTTTCGCGAAAATGTAGTTATACCGGATAGAACCGCGAGGAAAGGAAGGAATAAGTGTGCACGCTTCTGAATTCAGTAAAATATGGCATAAAATTTTGAAAGATTACAAACTACATATGGACAGTAATCTTGCCCCATCGCTAACGGATGCCCAGCTCACAGTACTTGAACTGCTTCAGGAACGTGATGCCATGAAGCCTTCTGATCTGGCTCCACATCTGGCGACCAGTCCTGCAGCGGTTACTATGTTACTTGATCGGATGGAGAAAAATGGGCTTATCATTCGGGAGAGAGATGCTGCGGACCGCCGTATTGTATGGGTGAGTATAACCGAGATTGGAACGCAAGAGACTGTACGTGGTTTGAAGATCCGCAGTGATTTTTTTGCAGAAGCGCTTGATCCGATTTCCTCTCATAACCAACAGTTACTACTTTATTTAATGGGCAAAATGGTAGTTACAGCTACGCCGGAAGGTTCTACGCCGTGAATAAGCTAGCTTTGTTGTATCATTATTACGATAAAGCTACGGGTCCATTTCAGAATTTATCTGATTTACCACCACAAGAAGCAGAACAAATTCTGAATGATCTACGACACCAGAATAGAAGCTTTGCAAGTAAACGTTCGCAAGATTATCTTGAAATTCGACGGAGCCTTGAAGCAAAAGCCAGAGAATTATTTATTCAAAAAGGTGGAAAGCCATCGCGAGCTTACCCACATTATATGACACTAGGAGAGTGTCCGTGGTTATTAGACTGGTATCCAGAAGCTAAAAGCCTGCAGCTTTCCGTTGATCAATTTAATGCTGAGGGTATCAGCTTCACCTACGGGGATTTATTTCCTACAATGAGATATAAAGATGGTAAACCTTATCGCAATCAAGTGTATACCAAGGACGAGATCGTCCGTGTAATAGAACAATTTGGTATGCCGCAGGAATGGAATACCAGCGGTGACAAGGGACCTGAACGATATATTGAGGCCCAGATATGGGATGACAAACCTATAAATATCTTATTAGAGTATTTAGAGAAATGAAGGAAGTAGTGTTTAGAGGCACGAAGTAGGCATTTAGAAATACTTAGTTGTATTTCGTACAGCTACAAGTTGCTATTCACTCTGCCAAATAGATATAACTGTATTTTATACACCTAAACGCAGGGTTATCTTTACTTTTGAGAGGTTTAGCCAGTTTTTAATTGTAGAGAATGCACTTGAAATCCGATTGACTGCTTTTTTATTGTGAATAAGTGTACAGAATGCAGCTACTGGGTTCAATCAACCCACCGTAGATCTAAAAAAACAGGCAGCGATTCTCCGGTTAATGGACAATCACTGCCTGTTTTAAATTGCAAGAAAGGGCTGTTTTATGAAAGCTCTTTTTTTAGTATTTCCCGCGACCACAGATCCCAAGGATAGGTTTGTGGCGGAAGAGAAATGAGTTCTACTTCTTCTTTAGTAACAGGGTGGGGAAAGCCTACAAGTGCAGACCACAGTGCAATTTGCTGTCCAGGTCTGTTCACCGAAGCCCCATACTTCTGATCACCGTATAAGGG
Source organism: Paenibacillus sp. FSL E2-0201 (assembly GCF_037963325.1). NCBI lineage: Bacteria > Bacillati > Bacillota > Bacilli > Caryophanales > Paenibacillaceae > Paenibacillus > Paenibacillus sp. FSL E2-0201. The sequence goes on along the minus strand of NZ_CP150154.1, from coordinate 4,414,364 downwards.
GCAGCCGATGGAGCTAAGCTGCACTCGAATTTGATGTGAACGACCGGTAAGTAAATCGATCTTGAGCAGACTGTAACCCTCAGCGCTGCCAAGTACCGTGTAATCCAGAATGGCTTCCTTACCGCCGGGTGTTCCTTTCCGGACTACGGTGACGGTATTGCTCTTGGCGTCTTTAAGCAGCGTATCGGTAAGACGGCCATGAGATGCTGGTGGTTTACCGTGCACGACCGTTAAGTACACCTTATGAAAGCTGTGAGTTCTGACACACTCGGATAGTCTTGATGCTGCTTTTGATGTCTTGGCAAAGATCATTGCACCTCCAACCGGACGATCCAGGCGGTGGACTAGCCCCATATAGACATTGCCAGGTTTGTTAAAGCGTTCCTTCACATCTTCTTTGAGCAGGTTGAGCAGATCAGGATCTCCAGTAGCATCCTCCTGAACAGGAATATTCACGGGCTTCACAATGCCTAGAAGATGATTATCTTCGTATAACACTTCAAAGCGCTTCGACATTCCGTCCAACGGCTCATTGCTGCCAGATAAATGCTGTGTCATGGCTTACGCCTCCCAGCGTCCCAGAATACCGCATGGCAGGTTCATGCCGGAGGAAGTGATCGGAAGACCGATTTCGCCGGAGGTGAGCTTCCCACCATAACGTTTACCCATGGTCATCGACAACATATTACGTAGGACAGTTGGAGAAATCCCTGTGGTGTATGAATTGATTAGCATAAACAAAGGTTTGTCGCTCATAATTTGCATACAGCTCTCAAGGAAAGGATATAAGCTGGATTCCAGCTTCCACATTTCTCCGCCAGGTCCTCTTCCATACGAAGGAGGGTCCATTATAATCGCATCATACTTACTACCACGACGTTGTTCACGTTGTACGAATTTGAATACGTCATCCGTGATGTAGCGAACTGGACGATCACCCAGGCCGGACAGCTGGACATTTTCTTTGGCCCATTGCACCATTCCTTTAGCTGCATCCACGTGAACAACAGAAGCGCCGGCACTTGCTGCGGCTACAGTAGCTCCACCAGTGTAAGCAAATAGATTCAGTACTGAGATCGGACGGTTAGCAGCCGCAATCTTGTCCATCATCCAGCTCCAGTTGGCCGCTTGTTCAGGGAATAGCCCTGTATGCTTGAAATTCGTAGGACGGAGGTGGAATTTTAATTTTCCGTAACTAATCTTCCAATCGTCCGGAATCGTTTTTTTCATTTCCCATTGTCCACCACCAGCCGAGGAACGGTGATAATGACCATGTACATCACGCCATTTCGCGGTCTCATTGGAGAGTGGCCAAATAATTTGCGGATCAGGACGGCGCAGGATAATGTCACCCCAACGTTCAAGCTTCTCTCCACCGCCAGTGTCAATTACTTCATAGTCTTTCCAGTCGCTAGCTATATACATTTTTTAATCCATCCTTCAAAAATTCATTTAGCCTTTATTGTACATCATTTCACCATATAGCTACAAACAAAATACGCACAGGTCTAATGCACTGTTTATTTTATTGAATGAAGATAATGTGTATAATATTTCCATGCTGACTGCTGTTATTCTGGCAGATCAAGCAGCGATTGTGTATGATCAGAATCCAGAGTGCTTACAATTTTACCGATCGGAGAACAGCAGCTTATGTTCAATCTCGCACCTCTATATTTCCCGATAACTGCAAATCCAGCCCAAACCAGTGAATATCTACCCAACCAAGCTTTGCAGCCGTATATTCGCTGTTTCTGGGGCTCTGTTGCACCACGTATTCGTACGGATGTATCAGTTCCCTTAATGGACAAGATATCTTGTTATGAACCTCGAAATGAAACGATTATTCCGGATACATGCATGGACATTATTTGGGATTTAGATGAATCAACAGGGATAACAACATCCGTTTTTTCTGGCATCAATGATGCTCCATTTGAGGTGCCTTCAGACAGGGGGGAAGGGTTGATTTCACGATTCGGTATCCGATTTCATTTCTGGGCTGTTCATTTTTTTGCGGATGACCATCTGCGGGATGTCTTGAATGCATTTGTGGATGTAGACCATTACTTTAGTACGTTTAAAAGTGAGCTTGGACTATTGCTGGAACAAGCAAACTCTATGGATGAAAGAATAGCGGTAGCTGAGGCTTATCTGTTTCAGCGTCTTGACCGTGGAGGCCGGACTAACGATCGGATGATGAATGCCGTTTATACCCTAATTAAACAAAAGGGTGTCGTAACCGCTGAGGATTTGGAAGCCAGCTCTAATCTAAGCAGACGTCAACTCGAAAGACTGTTTCAAGAATACATAGGTGTATCACCTAAAAAAACAGCTGATCTTGTGCGATTTCAGAATGTATGGCGGGAAATGTATCATCAGCCTGTGCAGACGAAGAATATGCAGGATCTTATTTTTTCGTATGGATTCAGCCATCAGCCGCATTTCATAAATAGTTTCAAGAAATATGCAGGAAGAACACCACTTGAAGCTTTAGTCTATGCTGGCAGATAAAATGTCGCAATTTTGCAATACAAAGGCTGTTAGCCTTGTTAAACTAAATTCAAGTTAAAATTGACACTATGATGCTGAGAATGAAAGGGGACAAATTATGATTTCGTCTTTTGAAGGTACTAACATTTACACCAAGGACACAGCAGCGCTGGCTGCATTTTACTCGGAGGTGCTGGGTATTCCTATCCCGTTCGAAGGTTATGGCAATTTTGATGGCGCAAAGATTGGCTTTGACAAGAAGCAGCCTGGAATTATCATTTGGGATGCGACAAAATGGGACAAGCTCACGACAGGCTTTGTTAATTTAGTGTTCGGCTGCGATAATCTCGATGAGACGTATGAGCAATTAAAAGCTAAGGGACTGGATTGTCAGCCGCCGGTTACGATGGAGTATGGCGGGAAGGAAATGAACTTCCGCGATCCTGAGGGGAACCACATTACCTTACTCGAAGGAGCATACTAATTCAGTATTGAGCAAAAATAAGGATCGAACGCAAGCTTAACCGTGTGAATAACCGGGAGTTTGCGTTTTTTTATTTTTATCATTTGACAATGATAATCATTATCAAATAGAATGAGGGGGAAGCACACATCATTTAAATTTTATGTTTAGTAATGGGAGGAACAGATAGATGACTAAAGTGCTAGTGGCGTATGCCAGTTTAACTGGGAACACTGAGGAAATGGCTGAATTGATTGTAGAGGGAATACGCCAAGCAGGCGGTGAAGCCGTTTTGAAATCGGTCACTGAATGTAATGCGATTGAGATAAATTCATATGAAGGCGTTCTGTTAGGAGCATACACTTGGGGAGATGGAGAGCTGCCGGATGAAGCTCTTGATTTCTATGAGGAGATGGATGAGCTTGATTTGACCGCTATGAAATCAGCAGTTTTCGGTAGTGGAGATACAGGTTACGCCATTTATTGTGGAGCGGTGGACTTATTTGTGGAGAAGTTAAAGGAACGCGGGGCTTTTATATTACAGGATAGCCTAAAGATTGAATATGGACCGAACGCTGCTGAAAAAGAAGCTTGCCGCCAATTCGGTCGTCAATTTATCGAAGCTTGTACGGTGGTTTCATAGGATGGGCGGGCCAGCGGGAAGTTGGATGAAGAAATCAGTGAGTTTACATACGCCATCGTATAAACGGTTGCATGATTATCGAGTGGAGCACATTATGCTTGGTGGAGCCGAGAATTTATCAAGCGGTGCTCCAGCGACCGGGCTCCCACGCTGGCGCCAGCAGGTTCAATATGCTGTAGGGCATACACTTAACGACTTCTACAGTTTGTTGCCTGAAGTTCGAAGGGAAACACCGATACAATTTCTGTTAGAGCGTCGATGGCCTCCTAGAGGGGACGCATTTCCTTCATTACTTCAATATTGGGATATCAAGACGAGTATAGCTGATGAACTTATGCGTATCGTTTCGACCAATCATCTAGAGGAAATTCCGGTAATGCTATACGAGCAGTGGTATGTGCCCGTGCCGGAGTTGAATCTGGAGCTATCTATGATTACTCAATTGGCTTGGAATTCTTCTCAGCATGGTCGAAGTCTGAACATTCAGAAATTTATGGTGAATGGCAATGAGGATACCGTTGCGGGCTTTTTGCATATGACTAATGTCTTTTGTTATGCGGCCTACGGAGAGCCTGCAGAGACCGTGGAAATTTACTCTTTACTAGAGGGGCGTAAATACACTTACAAGGGAAATGCAGTCCCGTATAAGGAGTCTTTGGATTACGTGCGATTGTTATCTGTATTTCTGGAGCAGGAAGTGCTCGCTGACGGCTCGTTAAGCTGCAGTAACCGTAGAAGTGATAGAGGCGAAGCTAATGTTGGAGGCTTTGGACTCATGTGATAATAAGAAAGCCTCCTGCTCTACAGGCGAGAACGCCATTAGACAGGAGGCTTTAATTCTATGGATTAGCCGATATAGCGGTAATAATCCTGTTTATTCTGAATGACAAAGCCACAGCTTTCATATAGCTTAAGCGCATTAGGATTATCTAGAGCGACCTCCAGATTAATGCCATTATAGTTTTTACGTTCTCGTTCGATCGTTTGAAGAAGTGCGCTTCGACCAATACCAAGTCCTCGTAGCTTCTTGTTGACGGTAAACCCATAAATCCAAGTTTCATTATCTTCGGTCCACAGTCGCATTTTACCAACAGGTTGTCCGTCCATTTCGATCATAATATGCTCTTGCAGATCTTCTTGCTTCTGCAGGTCATAAAGTTCGGCAGCATCTGCTGTCTTCATGTCAAAGCCTCCACAATCCAGCTCTACGAGGATAGGTGCTTCGTCTGCACGAGCAGGTCGTAAGATCACAGTTCCTGTCGCTGAGCTTGCTTCAGAAGAAGCAACCGAATCTCCGCTCCATTTCATTTGATATTCCGCGTGGTTGAACTGAAGAGGTAGTGTTTGCAGGAACGCAGCTCCGGAAGCTGAGGAGGCGGGAGCATTTAGAAGCAGGCTATCAACATTGCCTCGTTTGATAATCGTCTGTGCCCGGTTCCACAGGGAGGTGAAGATTCCACGTCGACGGTAACCTGGTCGAACCATACCGCAAACTTCCATTTCACTTCCGAATCCATACAAACCTAGGAATCCGACCAGTAGTTCATCATCATAGGTCACAAGCCATTCTGTATCACCAACATTTGATGGGCCGCGAAGCATATCCCAATTCAACTTTAGTGAAATTCCGTCATATTGCTCACAGCGTTCTTGTAACTCCTCTATATTTCTCAAAGTATCAGTAGTAGTCAAACCCGTTTCCTCCTAAAGTGTATTTGAACTAAGTGAATAAGTTCGAATAGGTTGATAAAGCTTTACGGAAACGGGAAGAGAGATCAGTCTCGTCCGCCTGTGTTCCCGCTCAGCACGTCCTTATACTCCGGATGCTTCTCGAATTGATGAGCTGCATAGGAGCACACAGGAACAATTTTTAAATTTTCATTTCGGGCTTTATCTACAACAGCCCGTACAAGTTCTTCACCGGTACCTTGCCCGCGCAGTTCTTCAGAGACACGGGTGTGGTCAATGACCAATTCCCCAGCCTCTTTATCCAAACTGTATGTGATCTCGGCAAGGTCCTTACCGTCATTCGCAACAAAAAAACGATCTGTCCCATTTTGAATTTGCATCTTATGGCTTCACTCCTAAAATGTTATTTCCTATATTTTACTACTGCGATTTGCAAAAAGCGAGGCACTAAGCAGATTGATTGCTCACCCTGGACGTTTGATGGCGTTCCATAGATGGATTTATCGAGGAAGTTAGGATTATTGGTGTGAATGATGCGCTCATGTTACTAAAGGCAGTTGCTTTGTAATGTTTGTTCTGCAAGTAGTCTGGCTTTGCGGTATGGGGATAGGAGGCAGACGTGATCGAGTGACTTTTGGCGAGCCGAGAAGGCGGAAGGGGTTGAATTTCTGGACAACCTAGTGTGCTGGATACGCAAGCCGGCCCAGACATTCCCAGCACTCTGAGGTAGGAATATCCAGGACAGCCGGACTCATGGGAATCCTTGAGACCTCAGCGTGCCCAAAATTCCTGTTATCATAATCATCCACTGGAGCTTTCGGACTTAGATGACGTTATTTGCAAATTTTTAGCCGTTTGAGTAAAGTTTCAGACTCCATTTCAGCTATTCCTTAGGAAAAAGCACAAATTAGGCGATTTCTATGCCAATAGCGCCTATGGAGTCCGATAGAACCCCAAATTGGGGGGAATACTGCTTATAAGGTCCACTGTGCCCGATAGCAACTTCGTGAGGGTATGTGTTCACCGATGGAGCCGAACTGTAATGTCCTGCTGCATATTAGTAGCAATTCCCTTTTAGACTCTCGCAATCTCAAAATCAAAGTGAGATGCAAATAAATTCTTCATTCAAACAGTAGTCAAGCAGCAGTCAATGAATTTTTATACACTCCCGTTTATAAAGTAGCTTGCGTATTCTCAGGATAATACAATAAGATTAAGAGAATATCTCACTACTGAAAAGAACCGCTAGCAGGAGGAATCATTGTGGAATACAAAGTTGAGGTTGAATTTGGATCGATTTACGAGTTATTGAATAGCTTACATACTTATCTCTGCAAAAAATCCTATAAGAAGATTGACCTAGGGGTAGCGTGGGTTACTGAAATTGAAAGCACCTTAAGTGAGGAACTATTATCCCGTCTGAAGGAAACTGAACTAAACAATGAATGGAAAATGTTGAATCTGCTCATTTACTGTTGTCCATTCAAGGATGATGTAGACAGTGTGCTGAACTGGATTGAAGGGTTAACAGTTGGCGAGTTATATGAGACCTTATCAAAATATGTAAAGGTATTTCCAAGCCATATGGAGGATTACCGTAATCGCGTAGTATTTTTACTCTCCGAATGGAACCGCCAGTACTTTAGTCAATGCAATTCTGCGATTCTAAGCAAATTACAGCAGCATACGGATTTGAAGAACAAGGAGCTTAATGAACTGGATACTGCTGATTTTGTGAACAAAACGACCAACGGATTCTATTTCATGCCTACTGATGGGCTTAAGAAGCTTGTATTAATTCCACAGTATCATTTTCAGCCTGCTAATATCATCTATTGCTACGGTGAATTAACAATCTGTCATTATGCGGCCTGGATTTCGATGGAGAACGAGGAAATTTCACCTTTTATGTATAGAGCCATTCGTAGTCTGGGTGAAAAAAGCCGCCTGAAAATTCTCCATGCTCTTAGCGGTGGTCGCAAAACATTCACCGAAATTGTTAAGCATGCGGGAATCTCGAAGGGGATTGTGCATGATCATATTTTTAATCTTCGTTGTGCAGGTTTGCTTCATGCCTATATTGAAGGGGAGAATGTCACCGGGTACAGTCTGCGTCTGGAAGGCATTCATCGGATGAATGAGCAGCTATTTGATTATTTAAAATAATCATTTCACAAAAAAATATAACGATCTAAAAGTCAGAATTCTCTTATGCAGAGAGGGTTTTGGCTTTTTTTAGTTGTCTTAATTTTCATTTGATTCTGTTTATAGAGAATTTTTTTAAAGTTCTCTCTTTACAGAACTCGAAAACCTTTCTATAATGAACATCAGAAGTTATTCATACTTAACAGGTAGGAATTATAGTTATTATTCTATTAGAGAGAAAAGGGAGATAGGTACATGAGAAAAAATGCGATTGTAATCACTTCATTACTGCTTACGGGTTCACTGTTACTTTCTGCTTGCGTTAACAACAGTAATAACGAATCCTCGTCTGGTAACAACGCGGCTGCAGGGTCCAATTCAACCAATGTGGAAGCAACAACTCCGGCAGAGACTGTTCCTGCGGGTGCGCTAAGCGAGCCTTTTACCGCAACCGATTTGTCCAAACTTCCAGCAGTTGCACAGAAACGTACAGACACCATTATCGTAGGGTTAACGGACCCAAGCGGAGCTTTTACTCCGTATTTTCAGCAAAGTGGTTATGATGGCAATGTATCTTCACTGCTATACGCTTCTCTCGTAACTGTAGACGATAAAGGCGTTCCAACACCGGAGCTTGCAGAGAGCTGGGATGTTTCGGATGATCAGCTTACATACACGTTCCACTTGAGAAAAGATCTGAAATTCAGCGACGGTTCACCATTGACAGCGGATGACGTAGCGTTTACTTGGACGATACAATACGACAAATCTTATGACGGTAGCTCACAGCTCCCATCACTAAATGTTGAAGGCGGCAAAGCCTATAAAGATGGTTCTTCTACAGCAATAGAAGGGATTAAAGTGATTGATCCACAGACGATCTCAGTGACGCTTGAGCAACCAAACGCAACAGCGCTGGTACAGCTCGGCTCGAATGTTCTGTCGAAAGCTTACTATGGCAAGGACTATAAATTTGGAGATCTCGAATACATCAAGAAGCTGCATGAGAAGCCACTTGGAGATGGACCTTACAAGCTGGAGAAATTTATTCCGGGGCAAGAAGTACGTTTTGTGGCGAATGAGAATTATTTCAAAGGTAAACCCAAAACCGAACATTTCATTTATAAAACTACGGAAGGCGATGTATGGCAGTTCGTAGAAACAGGTGAGGTAGACTACGCTTCTTTTAGTGCGACAGACGAGAATATCGAGAAGCTGAAAGCGCTCGGTTTTGTGAATATTATTCCTTACACTCCAAGTACCTATGGTTATTTGCAAGTCAATCTGAAGCATGAACAGCTCAAGGATAAGCTTGTACGTCAAGCCATTGTGTACGGTCTGGATCGTCAGAGTATTTATGTAGATGCAGCGCAAGGTGCAGGCTCAATTGCCAACATCCCGGCATCCCCTATCTCTTGGTCTTACACGGAGGAAGGCATTAATCCTTACAAATATGATCCGGAAAAAGCAAAACAATTGCTGGATGAAGCAGGCTGGACAGTAGGCGCGGGTGGTATCCGTGAAAAAGATGGCAAACCGCTTACCATTCACTACCTCGGCTCTAAGAGCAAAAATACAGATATTTTCATTGCTGTAGCTAAAGAGAATTTTGAAGCACTGGGTATCGATTTCCAGCCTGAGGTTTTTGCAGACTTTAATTCTTTGGTATCTAAGGTAGAAGGCGGGGACTACGATCTCGTATCCTTCTCCACTAGTATGTTGACTGATCCGGCTGACGGGTTCATGCAATTCTTCGATGGAGAAATCACGGATTATGACAATCCGAAATTCCTGGAGCTATACAATAAAGCCTTAGCTACTACTGATATTGAAGCACGCAAAGCGGTATACAAAGAGCTGTATCAGCTCTTCAATGATGAACTGCCTATTATTTTCACAAGTTACAAAAAGACTGTATACGCCTATAACGGACGTATTGAGAATCTATCGGTCAGCCCGTTCATCGGTCTTGCTGGCAGTCTGCCAACTTGGAGCCTGAAATAAATAAAACAGTGTCCCCTGCTCTGATGAGCAGGGGACAAATCATAAGGAGTCTGTCATGAGCGCTTATTTATCGAAAAGACTGTTGTACATGGTCATTATCTTATTTGCGGCATCATTATTGATCTTCTGCCTGTATGCATCAACCCCCGGCGATTTCATAACTGGAAATATCAAATTGACTGCAGAACGTAAAGCTGAGCTGCGTGAGATCTACGGCTTGAACAAGCCGATGCTTGAACGGTATGGAATCTGGATGAAGAATGCGCTGCATGGCGATTTCGGTTATTCCTTAGCCCAACAGAAGCCTGTGCTGCAGCTTTTTAATGATTATATTTGGAATTCCTTTCTACTGGCTGCCGTTTCCACGTTTCTGACGTGGGTGATTGCAGTTATTATTGGTGTGATTTCAGCTTATAAGCAATATTCATGGTTCGATACTCTCGTGATGATCGCTATATTCGCAGCAATGTCACTGCCGTCATTTTTTATAGGCTTATTCCTGATCAAAATTCTGGCCGTCGATCTGAAGTGGCTGCCTCCGGGTGGAATAATCACTACGGGCAGTAATGCTACGGGTCTGGCGTATTTTAAGGAGATTGTAACGCATATGACCCTTCCGGTTGTTGTTATGACCCTCCTTGGATTAGGATCACTTACCCGTTATTTTCGAAGCAATATGATCGATGTCTTAAAGCAGGATTATATTCGTACCGCCCGTGCCAAAGGCTTAAAAGAACGCAAGGTGCTATTTACACACGCCTTACGTAATGCCTTGCTTCCCGCAATTACACTGGTTGGTTTCGAGCTTCCAGCACTATTTGGCGGATCACTTATTATTGAAAAAATATTCAATTGGCCTGGGATTGGCCAGCTGTATATGCAGTCCTTCGGACTTAGGGATTATCCTTTGCTGATGGGCTTTACGATGTTTATTGCCATACTTACCGTCATAGGAACGTTGCTTTCGGATGTTTTGTACCGGATTGCCGATCCTAGAGTTCGGCTATAGAGAGGAGGAAGCTGACGTGGCAGTTCAAAGTAATTTAGCGGGTATCTCGAAACCCCAGACCACCAAAGGAAAATCCTCTTTATTCCGGCAATCCCTTCGGAGGTTGCTGAAGAACAAGCTGGCGGTATCCGGGTTTGTGGTAGTGATCTTTATGTTTGCGCTTTGTTTTATTGGCCCGCTGTTCTCACCCTATACGGATAACAAAATTAATATGGCATTGATGAACAAGGCACCTGATATGAAGCATTGGCTTGGCACTGACGCGCTGGGCAGAGATATTTTAACCCGGGTGATGCAGGCAGGACGCATTTCACTAACAGTAGGACTGGCATCAATGGTTCTTTCGGTGTTTATCGGGGCTCTTTTGGGAGCCATAGCTGGGTATTACCGCGGAATCGCCGATCAAATCATAATGCGGATTGCGGATCTTTTATTGACGGTTCCGAGTTTGCCGCTGCTCTTTATTTTTGGAGCATTATTATCAGAGTGGAAGATTCCAACGGACTACCGGATGTATATCGTTATGCTTATGCTCAGCATTGTGAGCTGGCCAGGTATGGCGCGTATGGTACGGGGGCAAATGCTTAGTCTGCGAGAACGTGAGTTTATGCAAGCAGCTGTAGTATTAGGCCTTCGGGATCGGCGTAAATTATTTAACCATTTGCTGCCGAATATTATCCCGCTGCTGATCGTTATGGCAACGCTCAACATTGGTGGCGCTATTCTGAGTGAATCGGTTCTTAGCTTTTTTGGGCTAGGTGTTATGCCGCCAACGCCTACCTGGGGCAATATGATTGATGCAGCGAATAATATGATCGACTTCAAGGATCGGCCGTGGCTGTGGATTCCGCCTGGGCTATCCATCTTCGCGACAGTAATCGCGATCAATATTTTTGGTGACGGACTCCGAGACGTACTTGATCCTAAACAGAAGAGGTAGGTGACCCTCACATGAGTGATTTAATGAATATAGACGGTCTAAGTACATACTTCTTCACGGAAGAAGGAAAAGTGAAAGCCGTTGATGATGTAAGTTTCCGTGTCCGTGAAGGAGAGACGGTCTGTATCGTCGGAGAGTCGGGCTGTGGTAAAAGCGTGACTGCGATGTCCATTATGGGTCTTGTCGAGGAACCAGGGGGCAAGGTTGCCCATGGCAAAATTGATTTTCAGGGTGAAGATTTGTTGCAAATGGACAAAAACACACTGCGAGCCATCCGTGGCAATGAGATCGCGATGATTTTTCAGGAACCTATGTCCTCTCTTAATCCTGTAATCAAGATCGGTGAACAAATTATGGAGCCGTTGATTGTGCATTTGAAGATGAATAAGAAGCAGGCGCGTGTCCGGGCGATTGAACTAATAAAACAGGTAGGCATATCACGACCTGAGCAAATTGCTGATAGTTATCCACATGAATTAAGCGGAGGGATGCTGCAGCGGATTATGATCGCTATTGCTATCGCCTGCAGTCCAAAATTATTGATTGCAGATGAACCGACAACGGCGCTGGATGTAACGATTCAAGCACAAATTCTGGATATGCTTCGTGAAATTAAAGACAACTCCGGTATGTCTATTCTATTAATCACCCATGATCTGGGTGTAGTCGCAGAGATGGCCGATTACGTGATTGTTATGTACTCCGGAAAAATTGTGGAGGAGGGGGAGGTTGTTGAATTGTTCAACAATCCTAAACACCCGTATACAAAAGGGCTGCTGAAATCGAAGCCCGTGATCAATCAGCGGCAGGATGAGCTGTATTCCATACCAGGCCAAGTGCCAAATCCGCTTGAACTGGTACCTTCTTGTTATTTTCATGACCGCTGTGAGCATTGCATGTCTATATGTGTCAGCCAGCAGCCCCTGCTTAAAGAAGTGGCCAGCAGACAAAAGGTAGCTTGCTGGTTGTATGAGGAGGCGGTTGTTCATGCCTGAGGCACTGCTTGAGGTCAATCATCTGAAGAAATACTTCCCTGTCACTAAGGGATTGCTTAACCGAACGGTTGGGCATGTAAAGGCTGTTGATGATATTAGCATCACGCTTCAGCCAGGGGAGACGTTTGGGCTTGTAGGGGAATCCGGGAGCGGAAAGAGTACGGTCGGACGGACGATATTACGGCTAACGGATAAAACGGCAGGCGAGATCAAATTCAAAGGGATAGACATTCATTCTTTGTCTCCCGCTGAATTGCGAAATATCAGACCCCAAATGCAGCTAATCTTTCAAGACCCGTATAGCTCACTTAACCCTCGGGTCCGCATAGGGGATGCTATCGGAGAAGCTTTACTGGATCATGGCTTATGCTCAAAATCAGAGGTTCGTGATCGTGTACTTGAGGCGCTTGAGGCATGTGGTTTATCCTCTTATCATATTGATCGCTTTCCGCATGAATTCTCAGGAGGACAGCGACAACGGATCGGAATCGCGCGTGCGCTTGTGCTGAATCCTGAGCTAATCATTGCAGACGAGCCAGTCTCGGCCTTGGATGTGTCCATCCAAGCACAGATTATTAATTTATTCAGTAAGCTGCAGCAGAGCCGTGGGCTCACCTATTTGTTTATCTCCCATGATTTGAGTGTGGTTGAGCATTTATGTTCAAGAATCGGTGTTATGTATCTGGGATCTATGATGGAGACGGCTTCTAGAGATGAATTATTTAAGAACCCGCTCCACCCGTATACCAAGGCATTGCTATCAGCTGTTCCAATACCTATTCCCAAGCTGAAAAGGGAAAGAATTGTCCTTAAGGGGGATATTCCAAGTCCGGTGAACCCTCCTTCTGGCTGTAAATTCCATACCCGGTGTCCCTATGCTCAAGAGGTTTGCAGATCTGAAATCCCGGAATTCCGGGATGCTGGCAATAACCACTTTGTAGCTTGTCATTTGGTCTGATAGCTGTCAAAGATATAATGACGATTCGCTCCTAAGTCTTGAATAATTAAAGTTGAATTGTATAATAATACAATTTGACCTTATTTTTGCCTGTGCTCAAAAATTTATTAAGGGTTTCGAAGCCAGGTTAATGGGGTAATAGAGAGTGGTTAGGTTAGACGTACATATCTAATCGGTCTAGTATAAAATCCCTACTTAGGAGGAATCATCGTGAATACAACAGTACGTTTGACAGAAAGATCCGGCTCGACTTCTTCACAGCGCAGAAAAGGCTTTGTACCGGTAGTCGTGTACGGTGCAGGTTCAGATAGCCAGTCCTTTACAGCGGATGCTAAGACAATTACCGGGATTTTGGCTAATAACCCTCGGGCAGTATTAACCTTGGAATTACCAGACTCGGGTAAAAAGAACGTTGTCATCCAAGAAATTCAGCGCCAGCCAGTATCCAAACAACTGCTGCATATTGATTTTCAACAAATTGATATGAAAGCTAAATTGGATACAAAAGTGGCATTCCACTTTACAGGTGATCCAGTAGGTGTGAAGAGTGGCGGCGTGCAGCAAATTGAATTGCATGAGCTGGATATTCGCACACTTCCAGATAAATTAACGGCATCCTTTGAGGTGGATATCAGTGGACTTGATATTGGTGACCAATTGCTGGTATCTGATCTGCCTAAGCATGAAGGCTGGGAAGTGTTGACACCTGAGGACACTTTGATTGTCCGGATCGCACCTCCAGCAGCTCAAGAGCCAACCGATGAAGATGCTGCTGAACCAGCTGCAGTCGAAGCTTCTGAAGCTTCTAATGAAGATAAAGCAGAATAGAATAGTGATTAAATCATAAAGAGCAGATAGAATCCTACCCAAGGAGCTGTCTGCTCTTTTTGTTTTGTCTTCGTGAACACGAATTAATAAAATAAGTGCGGTCTTTCGTATAGTTTCTTAAATGGGATTTATGGTTGTTTCGCCTCATTTAGTTAAAATTTTACAGAAAATCGTTGACGAATAGGCCCCAAAGGCTGAAAATGAGGACAATTACCATGGTAAAGATTTCAAAAGTTCCTGTTGTCGCTGTTTGAAAACGCTTTAGTATTATGCTTCAAAGAACTCTCATTGCCCAGTTCATTATGAATATGAGGAGGAAAGTTATGAAGATGAGGAAGCTGTTTTCGATCTTAATGACAAGTCTGCTGGTTATTGGAGTAGCTCTACCTATGGGTGGAAAAGTGAGTGCAGATCCTGCAAGTGACGCTTCAAATCGTGCTTTAATCTGGTTGAAGGTCCAGCAGGATGCAACAGCGGGGTATGCTTTTGAGGGATTGGTAGATAGCTTTGAAGATTTCTGGGGACCAAACAACCCCAAACAGATTGTATACACGTATGATCAAGCGGTTGCAGCTATCGCCTTTATTATAAAGGGTGAACGGACGCGGGCAGAGCAGGTCTTGAACAAAATGCGGGACATTCAAGATCCTTCAGGCTTCTGGCTGAATTCTTATTGGTATAACAACGGCTACGGAGAAGAAATTCGTAAACATGTGGGGCCGGTTGTATGGATGGCAATGGCTGCTATGGCTTATGAGAAGGAATATAATGACACGCGGTATCGTCCAATGGCGCTCAAAGCGCTCGATTGGAGCTTGCAGTATAAAAAAGCAAATGGCAGTATCGCAGGAGGCTGGAGTGCTTGGAGTAACTCCGATGAGCCATGGAGCTCTACCGAGCACAATATCGATATTTACCGGGTGCTGCAGTATTATGCTTCGGTGGATTCCTCCAAGGCAGCCACTTATAATAGTGCAGCTTCTGGAGTTAAATCCTTCTTGGATAATTATGTGTGGGATGACAGTGTCAAACGCTTCAAGGGAGGTTGGAAAAACGATACGAATCTAATTGATCCTAAAATTCCTTTAGACGTGAATCCATGGGGAGTACTGGCCTTAGGAGTATCCGGCACCCATAACTACGGTGCAAGTTTAACTTATGTGGAAATTGCTTCCGGCACTCCAGGTACACTTGCGAATCCGCGTTACAAGCAGACGCTAACTTACAATGATGCTGGGAATACACTCACCGGCTATGATTTTGACTGGACGGACGAAGTTTTGCCAGCTTATGACGATAACGGGAATCAAATCGGTAATACGGGTGCTGATGTATGGTTTGAAGGAAGCGCATTTATGTCGCTCGCCTACTTTATGCAAGGCAATGTATCCAAAGCAGATGCCATTAACACTGAAATTATTAAAAAGCAAGGCACAAGCGGCGCTTCGCTTGGGGGAATCCCCTACTCGCTGAAAGGGACCAGCAACAGCTATTGGGTTATGGCACAGCAAAACTGCGTGTCCAGCACGGGTTGGTTAATTCTATCACTACACCGGTTTAATCCATTCACAGGTCAATACTTGACGGGTGGAGGTAATACTGGAGATACAACAGCACCCACTGCACCCACTAATCTGACAGTAACCAGCAAGACGGATACAGCAGTTAACCTGAGCTGGTCTGCTTCAACTGATAATGTTGGTGTTACGGGATATCTCGTTTATCGCGGAACACAGCAAGTAGCCTCTGTGGCAGATACTACGGCTACTGTTACTGGACTAACTCCAAACACAGCCTATACGTTTACAGTAAAAGCTACGGATGCAGCGGGTAATCTATCATCCGCCAGTAATGCCGCAACGGATACTACTAATCCATCTGGAGGCAGCGGAGGCGGTGATCATGTGACGGCTGACTTTACAGCAGGGGTAACGAGACTTTCTTCAACAGAAGCGAGCATTTATATTACACCTGTAACCAGTGCTCTTTATGTAGATGTGCATTATAAGGTTAACGGGGGGCCACAGCTTAATTACCGGATGATCAATAGCTCAGGTACATGGAAACAGACGGTGAGTGGGTTAAGTGCTGGCAGCAGCATTGAGTATTGGTTCACTTATGAGAAATCCGGGCCACAATATGATTCAGCTCATTATACTTTTGTTCAGTAGTGAGATTATGAAAGACTTGAACAATAAAATTCGTAGATAGAGCAAGTAAAATAAAGAAGGCTTTCCAAGATGCCATAGTATTGGCTAGGGAGGGCTTTCTTTTTCTTTTCTTTGTTTTAAATGAAGAGTGAAGCAACAGCCTAGCTTAAATCAAAGAATACAGTGCGGGTAAAAGAGTGGAAATCCTTCTCTAGACGGAGGTTTACTTTTTGCCTGTGTCGTAAAATCTTGGAGGGACTTTAATGCAATGATTTGTTGCGGTAGAGAAGTTAAGGGGGAGTGTTTTGTTTACAACGTAACAGTGTTATGTTACGATGCTTTCAAGGAGTGATCGCATATGGAAGATGATTTGATTTCGAAGAAGCAACTGCTGGATTTAACCGGTATTTCATATGGGCAATTGTACCGCTGGAAAAGGAAGCAGTTAATTCCCGAGGAATGGTTTATCCGTAAATCTACCTTCACTGGGCAAGAGACTTTTTTTCCTAAAGAGATGATCTTGTCGCGGATTCACAACATTGTGAATATGAAAGATGGGCTGTCCTTGGATGAAATGGCTGATAAGCTATCGGATAAGGCATCCTTTGAAAAGGTGAGTATAACTGCTAAGGAAATTGTAGAACGTAACATTGTTTCGACAACGACGCTGAGGAAATTTGGAGACAATCTCGGCGATGAAAGCAAATATACTTTTGAGGGACTCGTTCATTTATTCGCTGTAGACCGCCTGCTTAGTGCTGGGGAGATGAGTATGGAGGAGGCAGAGCTTCTGTTTCGCACTTTAGAGGAAAAAGTTTCAAGGGTCGACAGTGGAAGCTGGGAGTTGTTTTTTGTCCGTAAAATGGGGGTTTCATCCTTCATAATCGCTCAAGCACCTGCGGAGTTATGGTTTGATGAAGGGGTTAGATTGGTCAGTAAAATGACATATGCAGATTTGATCGAACAATTGAAAGGTAAGCTTGCCTACAAGCTTGTTGAATAGGAGGAAGAGTAATGGACAAACATCAGCTGCCTGATTTGATAATAAACGGGGTTAGTGGTGGGGCCGGAGGTACTTACAACAACGTAAACATGGATGGTGTAGGTAAAGTAGTGGGGCCGATTGTGGCACGAATGTTTAAAGGAAATGGGCATATGAATTTGAATGATGATCTCACAGCAGCAGAAGCAGAGTGCAACGGGGTCATTAAAGTGATAGGCAATTTGCAATTTGGTACCCTAAAGGTGGATGGGGTTCTTACGGTAGGTAAGAGTTTTCGAGGTGAAAGCTGCACCCTTAACGGAATGATGACAATTAAGGGGGATTGTGATCTTGAGGATTTCGTAGGTGAAGGAAGCTTTAATGTTGGTGGTTTACTCAGTGCCGGTCAAGTGGACTTCAAACTGCAGAGTCAGGCGAAGGCTAATGAAATTGGTGTGGAGAGCCTAGTGATACGGCAAGTAAATAGTGGGTTTTGGAGTAAGATGTTCAGTGGAATCATCCCTAAACTTCGACCGGAGCTATGTGCTCGAACGATCGAGGGAGATTTTATAGATATAGAATATACAACTGCGGATATCATCAGAGGGAATATTGTCATTATTGGCCCAGGCTGTACACTCGAACGGGTAGAGTATCGCGAACAAATTACGGTGCATCCTGAAGCGAAAGTTGGAAAGGTGGAGAAGGTCGGTGAATGATAATCTGAAAATAATTGGAACGACGTCTTCAGCCGGGGGTTCTTTCAAAGATGTTAAGATCACTGGAGAATGCAAATTCGCCGGAGATGTGAATTGCGAGAAGATGAGTCTGACTGGAAATGCCAATATTGCTGGAAATCTGCATATGAAGCAAATGAAAATCACTGGTGAAATTGCGCTAGAGGGTGGTCTTGAAGGAGATTCCTTGCGTGGACAGGGGGAAATAAAAGCAGCCTCTGTAAAAATCGATAAGCTTCATCTCTACGGAAATCTGGATGTGAAGGGTGATTGTGAAGGGGAAAAATTGCAAATTTCCGGTGCCTTAAGCGTAGCTGGATTACTTAGTGCTGAGCATTTGGAGATTAAATTGTTTGGTCCAAGTAGTGCGAAGGAGGTTGGGGGCAGTATCTTAACCATTAAGAAGAGTAAAACTGGGAGACTGCTTCATATGATGAAGCCAACTTCGAAAATACTGTTTGAAGCAGGGCTAATCGAGGGCGATGCTATTGATCTGGTCAATACAAAGGCTAGTATGGTAAGGGGAGAACGTGTAATCATTGGCCCGGACTGTGAAATAGAAACGGTGGAGTTCCGTGATACACTAGAAGTTCATAAGCACGCAACAGTGAAGCATCAAGTGAAGATTTAAAGATAAATTTATAGTTATTTTTTGAGAAAAAGAGGAGTGGAACATATGAGTGCTGCCAAATCGCCCAATCTGGGCATTGTTATCGCAGGTCTCCTATTAGGAATTCTGATGGCTTCCATGGACAGCACTATTGTTGCTACAGCGATGGGGAATATTGTTGGAGAGCTTGGCGGAATGGACAAATTTGTCTGGGTCACATCAGCCTATCTCGTAGCCGAGATGGCGGGTATGCCCATTTTCGGCAAGCTCTCTGATATGTATGGACGCAAGAAGTTTTTTATTTTTGGAATTATCGTATTTATGGTAGGTTCGGCTCTCTGTGGAACGGCTGATACAATTACTCAGTTAGCTGCGTACCGGGCTATTCAGGGAATTGGCGGGGGCGCGCTGGTGCCGATTGCCTTTGCAATCATGTTTGATGCTGTACCTCTGGAGACCCGGGGGAAGCTGGGCGGGGCCTTCGGTGCAGTATTTGGATTGTCGAGTATATTTGGTCCATTGCTGGGTGCATATATTACCGATCATATTGCTTGGCAGTGGGTATTTTATATTAACTTGCCCCTTGGCCTGTTGGCTTTTGCGATGGTTGTATTCTTTTATAAAGAATCCCATGAGCATTCTAAACAGCCTATTGACTGGTTGGGAGCAGGTACGCTGCTAGGTTCAGTTATTTGCTTAATGTTTGCGCTGGAACTAGGCGGGAAAGAGTATGCTTGGAATTCGTCCATGATTCTTGGTTTATTTGCAGCCTTTGTGATCCTTGCAGCGCTGTTTCTTTTTGTGGAGACTAGAGCGAAAGAACCGATCATTTCCTTTGCTTTGTTCAAAAAAAGATTATACGCAGTGAGCATTATCTGTGCTCTGTTTAGCGGTGCAGCTTTTATTGTGGCTTCCGTATATATTCCGATCTTTATTCAAGGGGTATTAGGTGGATCAGCTACAAATTCGGGACTGGTGCTGCTGCCAATGATGGTTGGCTCCGTGGTTACAGCTACGATTGGCGGATTTCTGATGTCAAAAACCAGTTACCGCAGCCTGCTCATTCCTACATTCGCACTTCTGGTGATCGGTACTGGTCTTGTAGCGACACTTACGCCGGAGGCTTCGCGATTGCTGGTTACATTGTATATGATCTTAATTGGACTAGGGATTGGTGCTTCATTCTCAGTGCTAAGTACGGCATCCATTCATGGATTAACCGCACAGCAACGTGGTTCGGCCAGCGCAACGCTGAATTTCATTCGTTCATTGGGTATGACCATAGGCATTACCACCTTTGGAATCATTCAAAGTCATTATTTCTCCGGCAGTCTTACCAAGCTACTCTCGGCTAGTGGAGGAGGAGCGGCTCCTGCGGGAGCTATGGATTTTAAAGACCCGCATGCCTTGCTTTCACCGGAGACTAGGGCGCTAATTCCACCTGAGATTCTGGGTAAGATTACTGCAGGGTTATCGTCTTCCATAGTAAATACTTTTGCTTGGGCGGTGATTCCCGCAGCGTTAGCATTATTGGCTTCGTTTTATATGGGACGTCAGAAGATGGATGCCTCTGCGGAGGGGGATGTCCGGGCGTCTGGGCATTAGGCTATCGTGATGCAGTACGGACTTCAGTATGCGTACAGTGGGTATTTGGTGTTAACAAACTAGGGTTTTTAAAGTAATGCAGCAGCAACCTATCGGGGGGCTGCTTTTTTTTGTTGACACGGAGAGCGAACATGGTGGAAATGCTGAATGAGCGGGAGTCTGAGGCAAGGGAAGGTGCTGATGAAATCACGATATGGCTCTTATTGGTATGAATTGGCTCGTATTATGTCCCACAGGGCAGGTAGAAAATGGTCGATTGTGCTGCGAATTTGGTTCACTAGCATCTGACGGTTCTCCAGAGAGGACGTTCTGTGCTCTATCTCGCCAGAAGCTCAGGTTCTGATATTCTGAAAGCGTAATCAAAATCTGGATATAGGAGATTCCGATATGGGGGTACCTGCTGGCGAACTGCTTCCCAGCGTAGATCCGGTTCATCGATCCCGCTGGAAGATGAAGAACAAACATAAATTGTTCTTCATGGCTTTTCCATTTCTTGTTGTCACCTTTATTTTCTATTATCTGCCGATCAGCGGATGGATTTATGCCTTTTATGATTTCATTCCCGGAATACCTTTGTCAGATACGCCGTATGTCGGGCTGAAATGGTTTAAGACGATTGTATCCAATCCGACACAAACCGCAGAGGTTCTACGCGTGCTGAAGAACACACTTGCCATGAGTTCACTTGGATTAATTACGTCCATATTTCCAGTGTTCTTTGCCATTATGTTGACCGAGATTAAGTCAGGCTGGTATCGCAAGATGGTGCAGACGCTAACCACGATCCCGAACTTTATCAGCTGGATTCTGGTATATGCATTGGCATTCTCGTTGTTCTCAGTAGATAACGGTGTCATCACTCACATTCTGGTGCAGCTTGGAATAGTGGATGAAGGCTATAATTTACTAGCTTCCAGCTCAAATATCTGGGTCACGATGATCCTTTGGTACTGGTGGAAATCGTTAGGCTGGGGAGCCATTCTTTATCTTGCTGCAATTGCTGGCATTGATCAGGAATTGTATGAAGCTGTTGAGGTGGATGGTGCAAGTCGGTTCCGCAAAATCTGGCATATTACCATTCCAGGTCTGATCCCAACCTTTTTTGTACTGCTGCTGTTATCCATAGGTAACCTAGTCAATAACGGTATGGAGCAATATTTTGCCTTTCAAAATGCTATGAATAAAGATTCCATTGAGGTGCTGGATCTTTATGTATACAATATCGCGTTTGCTAACAACTTTCCTTTTGCCACAGCCGTCAGCATGTTGAAATCGGTTGTCAGTGTAATTCTACTGTTCGCAGCCAACACATTATCTAAGATGGTGCGTGACGAATCTATCATTTAAGTCAGGGGTGATCCCATTTGAGAAAGAAAAAACTAACAACTGGAGAACTTATCTTCCAGATAATTATCTATACGCTCTTTGGATTGTTCACCCTGTCATGCATCTATCCATTCTACTACTTGTTTATCAACACGATCAGCTCGAACGATCTTAGCGCAGCAGGGTATATCAAATTTTATCCAAGACAGATTCATTTCGATAACTATAGCAAGGTTCTAAAAATCAGCGGTCTAGGACATGCGGCAACAGTCTCTGTATATAGAACGGTCGTCGGGACGCTACTTACTGTAGGGTCGTCAGCTTTTTTAGGTTACTTGTTCACTAAAAAGGAAATGTGGGGCCGGAGTATTTGGTACCGCAGTGTTGTAGTTACGATGTATTTTAGCGCAGGTCTAATTCCTTGGTATATCACAATGCATAATTTGCATCTGACCAATAATTATCTGGCTTATATTTTGCCTACGATTATTACGCCATTCAATATTATTCTAGTCAAAACCTTCGTTGAAGCCATTCCACCTTCACTTGAGGAGTCGGCATCTATGGATGGTGCGGGTTACATGCGAGTGTTCTGGAGTATTATTGTACCGCTTACGACGCCAATTCTAGCTACGATTACGATTTTCTCCGCAGTGAATCAGTGGAACTCCTTCATTGATACGGCGTTTTTGATGACAGATACGAAGTACTATACGCTCCAGTTCTTGTTATGGCGTTATTTGAACGAGTCCAGCTCGCTCGCTGCTCTAATCCGCAGTTCACCTGATATGGCCGCTGGTGTAGCGAATATGCAGACTCCAACCTCGGTACGGATGACCGTGACCATGATCGTCGTATTGCCGATTTTAATCGTGTATCCGTTCTTCCAACGCTTTTTCGTCAAAGGAATTATGATCGGTGCGGTTAAGGGCTAATGAGTTACCGGATCGTTAATGAAATGGGGTTTTCCTCTGCTACAAGCAGAGTTGAACTATAAGTGAAGATACGAAAGGGAGGGTATAAAGCAATGAGACTAAGAAGAGCATCGCTTGTCATGCTATCCGTAATCCTGGTCTTCGTTCTGGCAGCATGTGGCGGGGGGAATAACACGGCTAACTCGGGCAAAAACACTAGTACAGAGAAGCCCACGTCCGCTGCCACAAATGCGCCGGCGGAAGAAACAGCAGCACCAGATGACGGAGCACTTGATCATTCCAAGCCGCTGAAGCTGACCGTATTCTCTACAACGGCTAACTATGCGGGGCCACAAACTGGATGGTTCGCCAAAATCATCAAAGATAAGTTCAACATTGAGATGGACATTGTAGCTTCAAATCTAACAGGTGGAGATACCAAAATTTCTGCAATGATGGCATCTGGTGATCTTGGAGATATCATCATTTTCGGTGATGACAAGAACCATTATCCAAATGCGATCAAAGGAAAGCTGCTCTTAGACTGGACACAAGACGGACTTCTGGACAAATACGGAAAAGATATTTCTAGCACTTTTCCAAAAGCTATTGAGAAAGCAAAGGTAGCTTTTGGCGGTGGATCATCAGTCTTTGGCATGGGAAACAACGTAGCTTCTAACCCATCCGGACCTTCTGAAGGAAAAGATATGACTTGGGGTCCAGACCTACGCTGGGATCTTTATCAACAAATCGGAGCACCTGAAATTTCAAAGATTGAAGATTATCTTCCAGTCCTGAAAAAAATGCAAGAGCTTGAGCCAAAGAATGAGCAAGGTAAGAAAACCTATGCCTTCTCGATGTGGTCTGACTGGGATGGCAACTATAAAATGACACTGGCTAAACAGTTTGCAAACATGATGGGCTATGATGAAATTCCTGACACTGCTGTGTATGTTAAAGCAGATGAAGAAAAGTATTATGACTTCTTATCCGAAGATAGCTGGTATATGAAATCGCTCAAGCTGTATTTTGAAGCTAACCAAATGGGTCTGGTGGATCCAGATTCTATGACTCAAAAATTCGACGATGTTGTAGCGAAATACAAAGATGGCCGTCTGTTGTTCTCCTGGTTCCCATGGCTTGGAGCCGCTAACTACAATACACCGGAAAGAACAGCTGAAGGTAAAGGTTTTGCATTAGTTCCATTTAAGGATGAGCTGATGTACTCTACAGGCTTCAATGTTTACGGTGGTAACGGTATTATAGCAATCGGCGCAAAAGCTAAGGAACCAGCAAGAATTATGGAATTCATTAACTGGATGTACACCCCGGAAGGTGCAATGATCTCTGCAGGAAGCGGGACTGCGGTACCAAACGGACCTAAGGGGCTGACTTGGGATATAGATGGAAGCGGTAAACCTGTCGTGACTGATTTTGGTTGGAAGGCTTACGCGGATCAACAGAATACGCAAGTGCCTGCAGAATATGGCGGCGGTGACTACTACTACGGCTCCAATCAAATGAACTTCTCTTTTGTGGTACCAGCGATGGTGAATCCAGAGAACAAAGAGCCATATGATCACAATCTATGGACGACAACCCTGCAACGTAATCCGTCTAAGCTTGATAGTGATTGGAGAGCGAAGATGGGCGTTCTGACACCTAAGGAGTATTTTGAGAAAAATAATCTGCTGGCTGTAGCTCCACAAGGCTTCACTGGCAAAGAGCCATTGATGATGGATAAAACACTGGAGCAAAAGAACAAACAAATCGGTACGGTCATTCAACAAATTTCTTGGAAAATGGTTTTTGCTAAAGATCAAGCTGAATATGACAAATTGAATAAAGAGATGCATGATAAGGTGAATGGTCTTGGCTATTCCGAGGTGATGGATTTCTCTATTAAAAAAGCTGAGGAACTATTTGAGGCTCGCAAAAGCGTGAAATAAGGTTCGATTATAAATAGGGCGGGGCGGCGTGGAGGCTGTTCTGCCCTATTCTATTCAATTAAGGATAAATGTGGTATTCTCACATTAATATATAAAACGCTTACAGGAAGAAAGAAGAGGATCATTCGGATGGTAAGAGTACTCCAGCGTAATCATACCCCAGCTGTCAAATCCTTACGTAATACTCTATTCATCTATCTAGTTATCGGAACGCTACTTCCGCTTCTCTTAGTAGGATTCGTAACCTACACCTCTATTTACTCTATCCTTTCAGGGAAAATTGGCAATGGTATAAGTGCAAGCTTGAAACAGGAAGCCTCAAGTTTGGAGAATGCCATCGACAATATGGATTTTGCTTCTAAACAGTTTGCGCTGGATGGTCAGATTGTGGAGGAAATGTCCTCTTTTATTCAAGAAAAGCAAATTTATCGCAAATCGCAAATGATGAACTCCATCAATCAGAAAATCAACCTCGTCAATTTTACGAATCCCTATATTGGACTTACAGCTTACATTATGCCTAGCAGTGATGATCCGGTTCTGTTCACCAATATGAGTGCGCGCAGAAATTTCGATAGCAGTACTTTACCTTCTTTTATGCGGTATAACGGGGCTGATTACTATGGGCCGCATTCTACGATGTATGCCGTCGGAGATAATCTCGTATTCTCGGAGCAGCGCATTGTACGCGTACCAGGTGAACATAAGCTATATATTTATTTAGAGACGAATTACAGTCTGCTTCGCAAAATATTTAATCAGGAATCTTACGGGATGAAGGTAAATCATATCCTTGTGAATCAACAGGGCACTAACACCTATGAAATTGACGGAAAATTGCCCCAAGGAATTATCAAAGCTGCAGGAAGCAGCTCCAATCTCTCACATGAGACGCTTACCGGATATCATCTGTTTCGATATGCTAGTCCGCAGGGCTGGAAGCTTATTGCCGTAGTTAAAAAGTCTGAATTCAACAGTGAAATTTATTCTTGGTTCTATAAAATGATCCTGCTTGCGTTCTCGACGCTACTCTTTGCCGGAGTTCTGGCTTGGATGATTTGGAAAAAGATTTATGGCCCATTGCGCAAGGTTAACCTTGAAATTAATCGAATGGCAGAAAATGTTACCTCTCCAGTTGCCTACACGAACGTGGAAGAGTTTGATTTCGTACTTAGTAACTTCCAGCAGATGAAGAAACAGGTGAATGAGCTGATTGTTGCGGTAGCCCATAATGAGAAGCAGAAAAGCCAATTCGAGATTGAAAAGCTGCTCAGCCAGATCAATCCGCACTTTTTGCACAACACATTGAATACGGTGCAGTGGATGGCAAGGCTCAACGGTCAAAAGGAGATCGACAAGCTGGTTACTCTCCTTGTAAAGGTGCTGCATTATAATCTGGGCAAGCAAAGCATCATTGTTACCCTTGGAGAGGAAATTGAAGCGATCCGAAATTATATGGAGCTGCAGCGCATCCGTTATGACTATGAATTCGAATTTAACGTGGAGGCAGATGAGGATGTATTGTCTGTAGCAGTCCCCAGATTCTTACTTCAACCTCTCGTAGAGAACTCTATTTATCATGGACTAAGCGATAATGGCAGGGTAGATGTCTTAATTACAGAGCATGGCGAAGGAGAAGTTAAGCTATGTGTAAGAGACAACGGGGCTGGTATGGATGCGGATACGTTAGACCAGCTGCTGTCAGAGGACGGAGCCAAGAAACGGGGACTCGGAATCGGATTCTCGTACGTGAACCGGATGCTTAGAACCTACTATGGAGAGCAGATGAAGCTAGAGATGTACAGCAAGCTAGGGGAAGGTACGGTTGTATCTATCGTGATTCCGAGGAAAGGTAAGGAGGACTTCGATGATTAAGGCTGTAGTGGTTGATGACGAGAGACTTGTGCGGAAAGGCTTCATATCTCTAATCGATTGGTCGTCCTTAGGGGTTGTAATTGTCGGTGAGGCAGGAGATGGCAAATCTGCCCTGGAGCTACTTCAACAGCAGGATGTGGATCTGCTATTTGTAGATTTGACTATGCCTGGAATTTCTGGATTCGAGCTAATTAAACTAGTGAGGCAGCGTTTCGCAGGCATTCGCTGTGTTGTGCTTACTTGCCATCATGAGTTTGACTATGTGCAGGAGGCCATGCGTTTAGGAGCTGTTGATTATATTGTCAAAACTCTGTTAGAGATGGAAAATGCGGATGAGACTATACGTCGGCTCGTTGATCGGATCAAATGGGAGGACAACACACGGGATGCCTTGGTTCATGGTGAAGGTAAACGGATGGCCGCTGACAAGGCGCTGCTCTATTTACCATTAAACAATCACTGTAATGAAGAAGAGTTATTTCACCTATCCTTTGTGAAGAATAATCCGTTGATCACCTTTCATGAGATGTGGATGTCACCTCTGCTTCAACGTTTCTCAGAAGAAGAAGGTAAGCGGGAGCTTAAAAGCCAGCTTTCTGGGAGATGGCAGATCGCGCTTATCAGTGGGATAAGAGATCAGTCGTTACAGGAATTGGAGGAGCAACTCACAACGAAGCTACGGCATATGCTATTTTATCATTCTGGAGCTGAGGAACTGACCTCTCTGAATTATGAGGAACTAAAGAAGGAAATATCGGGCACCAATTTAATACATGATGAAGCGGATCTATTCGAGCAAGCTCAAAATCTCAAGTGGACGATTGATGGAAACGAATGGGACCATTTTGTATCGAACATACGCTTGCAGAAGCCCCGTTCTGATAGATATCTAACGTTCGCACATTCTCTTTTGCAAAGATGGAGTGCTTTACTCTTGAAGCCTGAAGATGCTGTTCAATTGGAACGGGACATTTCACTTAACTTGAACTGGTGCCATTGGAAGACCTGGCTGCGCAGATTCTCTGATCATGTGGGACGGAGAATGCTCGAGCTAGGATTGACTAAAGAGGTGATGTCCTGCCTAATTCGCGCAGTTCGTTATATGCAGAGCCATGCAGGTGACAAAATCAATCAGAGCGACGTAGCGGCTGAAATTAATATGAGTCGTGGTTATTTCAGTCAATGTTTCGCTCGTTTTGCCGGAGAGACATTTGGTGAATGTTTACGGGGAATGCGGCTTGAGTTGGCTAAATCATTGCTGCTGGAGACCTCGCTACCCGTCTGTGAGGTTGCTTCAAGGTCTGGCTTTGAGGATGACCGTTATTTCAGTAGGCTGTTCAGGGAACGCATTGGTAAACTACCGAGCGAATATCGTGCGGAGGGGAAAGGCCAATGATGAAATTTTGGAGATCCATCCTCCTTCTTATAGTGATCATCGGACTGACATCCTGCCGTGACCAGAGCATACCAGTGGATTCTGGCAGAAGTCCTCAGGGAGAGGTCGAAGATACTTCTATCGCATATAGCAAATATGAAGATCCGATCGTGATCCGGGTAGGATTTAAGGTTCCAGATTCCAGGTTAAATACAGGTGACAGCAACGATAACAATCCAATCACCCGTTATTTGGAGAGTATTACGAATATCAAGGTAGTTCACTCTTGGGAGGCAAAGGGTGAAGATGCTTTTAATCAAAAAGCACAGCTTGCGATCGATAGCAATGATTTGCCAGATGCGATGGTTGTAGATCGAGATCAATTGAAGAAGCTCATTGATAATGACATGATAGAGGACCTTACAGAGACCTACAAAGTATACGGCTCTGAGTTAATTAAAGATATGTACAATTCTACGAAGGGAGAAGCATTAGAAGATGCTTCACGTGATGGTAAATTATACGGATTACCGAATGTAGCGATTGATGCGGATTCTCCTGTTCTGCTCTGGGTACGTCAGGATTGGCTGGAGAAGCTGGAGCTGCAACCCCCTCAGACCTTTGAAGACATCGAGAAAATTGCTCAGGCTTTTATTGAAAAAGATCCTGACGGGAACGGGAAAAGAGATACTGTAGGATTAAGCGGCTACAAAAATATCGTATATGGAACTAAGCCATTAGTTAATGGTCTGGATGCTGTTTTTAGTGCATTTCATGCTTACCCGACGAATTGGATCAAGGATAGCAACGGTAAAATTGTGTACGGCTCTATTACACCAGAGACCAAACAAGCACTTGCTAAACTGGCGGATTGGTATAAACGTGGGTTGCTAGACCCGGATTTTGCTCTGTATAAAGAAACTCAGGAGCCTATAATCACTGGGAAATCAGGCATGTTTTTTGGCCCATGGTGGATGCCTTATTATCCATTGTCAGAGGCTGTAGCTTTGGACACGAAGGCAGAATGGAGAGCGTATGCAGCTCCACTAGATGATTCCGGCAAGTTTGTTGCTCACTTGGCTCCAGTTACGGATCGTTATCTAGTTGTACGTAAAGGATTTGAACACCCAGAAGCCATTATGAAGCAGTTGAATGTGTTTACAAGACTTGAGAGAAGGCAAGACCCAAATACAGAAGAAGTTAAGAAGCTGGATGATTTCTCTGCACAAACAGGAATTCAGCTGCGTGCTTATTATCCGTTTGACCTTCTAATTGATTATTCGGATGCGATAGAAAAACATTATGCAGATATTCAGCAAGCGCTACATGGAAAAATAGACCCGGATACATTAAATCCAGATACCCGACTCATCTATGATCAATGGGTGGAGGACACTGAACAACCTAAAAAAGATCTAGAAGGCTGGAAAGCAGCGAACGCGTATAAATACGGAGTTGCCGTCTTAACCTCAACTGCTATTGAGGGAGTGCGAGGGGTCTTTTATGGAAACACACAACTAATGAAAAGCAAATGGGCGGAACTTCAAAATCTAGAAAGTGAGACATTTTTGAATATCATTGTGGGCGATTCACCCCTTAGTGACTTTGATGTTTTTGTAGAGAAATGGAAGAGCCTCGGTGGGGAAGAGATTACGAAAGAAGTTGCTGAGACTGTAAAGGTGAAGTGAGTACGGAAAAAGAAGCAGCTATCCCATTAGTAGCATTCTGGTCATAGCCCCGTCAAGTAGACAGTAAAAAAGAAGCCTTTTAAGCGGCGATCTGGTTCCGGTACTCTTCCGGAGACAGGTCGCCGAGTTTTTTCTGGAAGCGTTCCTTGTTGTAATAAAGGATGTACTCCTTAACCAAATGTTCAGCATCTTCAAGATTCTTGGGTTTCTCCAAATACAATTTTTCGGTCTTTAGGTGAGAGAAGAATGACTCTATACAAGCATTGTCGTAGCAATTCCCCCGCCGGGAGTGGCTACCGACCAAACCCTTGTTCTCTAAAACCTGGGCATACGTCCGAGTAGTGTACTGAAATCCCTGGTCAGAGTGTAGGAGAGCCTTTGAGTCTTGGAGAGATTTCACAGTATCTACCACTAGCTTCAAGTCATTACGGATAGAGATTCTCCAAGCCACAACCTCGTTGTTGTACAGATCCATCACTACAGATAAGTAGACAAATTCGTGGCCTGTACGGATATAGGTAATATCCGTGACTAGCTTTTGCTGAAGAGCGTGGGCTGTGAATTCCTGGTTGAGTACGTTTGGAAATAAGACAGAAGGCTTACGTCCGGCAAACGGGCGTTTCTTGCGAATCACCGATTGGATGCCTAGCTCTCTCATCAACCTGCGAACTTTCTTATGGTTTACGGGGAATCCCTCTTTGCGAAGCGCTGTACGCATTCGCTTATAGCCATAGGCAGGACGTAGCCGATGAATGGCTAAGATATGTTCCTTAAGGTTCGCATCCTTCTCTTGGCGTTCTTCCCGCAGGTCAGAGGTCTTTTTCCATTTGTAGTATGCAGCCCGGGACAATTCAGCCAGTTTGCACAGCCAAACAATCGGGTATCTCTCGCTCATTTCTTGAATGGATTGGCACCGGGTATTTGTATCCAACTTCCCTCCCCATGTAGATTGGGATTGAGCTTTTTTAAGTATTCGACCTGTGCCTTCAAATACGCGATTTCTTCGTCTTTACTGTCAAAATGTTTCCTTCCACCTTTTCCGCGTCGGTCCTCAAAGGTCTCCCCACTTTTAAATTTACGTATCCACCTCACCAACTGAGCATCGCTCTTGATGTTGAGTTTTTCTAGAATCTGTGAATAGCTCATATGCTCCTCTAAGTGAAGTCGAACCGCCTCGTTCTTCAATTCTTCTGAATACTTCGTAAACGTCTGCCCTTTTTTAGCCATGAAAAATCCCCTCCGGTCGACTGTGTTAAACACATGATACCATGTGCTCTTTTTTCACTGTCAACCATGAGGGGATAATACCATTCACTACTTTTGTGACAGCTGCTTTTTTTGTTCCTACTCTTCGTCAGTGCTGATCTTTTGAAGTAAGTAACGAAGCTGTTCTACTTCCTCATTTGTTAATTTGCCAACGAGACTTTTATTGTAATCATCTAAAATAGACTGAAGGATAGGTGAGAAATTAATTGCCTTAGGAGTTGGATATAATAGGTGAGAGCGTCGATCATTAGGATCTGGTTTACGTTCAATGTATCCCGAATTCTCTAATTGCTTTACGGAACGAGCGGTGGTTGCTTTATCGAATTTCAATTCAGAAGTTAATTGATCTTGTGTAATCCCTGGTTTGGCAAGAATCAATTTGAGAAAGCTGTGTTGCCCGCCGCTACCTATTCCATAGGGCATGAATTTTTTTACCAATTGCTTTTGATTTTGACGATGAAAATAGGAAATTAATTTACCTATAGGCTCTTTTTCCAAGATATAGACACCTCTTTGGGTTTAGTTCGCGTATTTACTACTCTGAGACAAAGTGTACAATAAAGTCGTTGCGTGCGCAACTAATTTGATGTACACTGGGTATGCAAGTTTTGTTGCGTACGCAACTAAACGTTGATTATACATTCAATGAGGTGTTAGTTATGAGTTCTATTAGCGCAACCTATCAGGAAGACAAGGAAATTCAGAAGAAACGCTGGATGATATTAATTGTCCTGAATATTTTCACCTTTATGTCCACGCTTGATGGTAGTATTGTCAACATCGCTTTACCTGAATTATCGAAACAATTGAAGCTGCCTATGGCACAAATCGAATGGGTAACCACAGGTTATTTGATGGCGATCTGTGCAGCGATTCTTTTCTTCGGGAAGCTTGGAGATATTGTTGGGAAGATTCGAATCTTTAAGATTGGGACGGTTGTTTTTGTTATTGGTTCTATGCTGTGTGGATTCAGTTTAAGTTTACCTGCTTTGCTTGCTTCGCGCGTTATTCAGGCTATCGGAGCTTCGATGACAATGGCGAACAGCCAAGGAATAGTTACGGATATTTTTCCTGCTAATGAGCGGGGGAAAGCCCTTGGTTTCATAGGTACATTCGTGTCACTGGGAAGTATAGCTGGCCCTAGTTTAGGTGGGATTATGGTCTCGACATTAGGCTGGGAGTATATCTTTTGGGTGAACATTCCAATTGGAGTGATTGCTATCCTGTTAGGATGGAAGGTACTGCCTAAGGATTTAACTAGAACGAAATCTACAATTGACGTTCCTGGCAGTTTGCTCTTCGCTATTTTTATTATAAGCTTGTTCGCGGGATTATTATTGGGACAGCAGCTCGGTTATGGCGACAGTTTAATTGTGACTTCACTAATCGTAGCTGTAATCAGCTTTATTGCGTTCTTGTGGACGGAGCTTCGAAGAAAAGAACCGCTGCTGCAACTGTCATTATTTAAGAATCCATTGTTTTCATTAAGTATTTTGTGTGGGTTTCTCGTATTTACAGCGAACTTCTGCTTTAACATTATCGCACCATTTTATGCACAGAATATGCTGAATCTATCGCCCTTTGAAGCGGGATTCCTGTTGATGCTGTTACCGATATGTATGGTAGTCGTTGCACCAATAAGCGGTGCTTTATCAGATAAAATCGGCTCTGAATTTCTAACTTTTGCAGGGCTGGTGGTCATGGTTATTGCTCAGTTTGGATTAGCAGAGCTTCATGAAGGAAGCTCTGTTGTGCTGGTAGGCGTGTGGATCGCTATGCTGGGAATAGGCAGTGGTCTATTTCAATCGCCGAATAATTCACTTGTTATGTCTAAGGTGCCTAGAACTCAGCTTGGTTCCGCGGGCAGCGTCAATTCGCTGGTTCGTAATGTGGGTATGGTTGTCGGTATTACGATCGCTACGACGATACTCTTTCATGTGATGAGCAGTGAAGCAGGTTATCGGGTAACAGGTCTAGTTCCGGGTCGACCAGAGTTGTTTATCAGTGGCATGCATGTAGTGTTCATGACTTCGGCATCCATATGCTTTGTGGCTGCATTGCTAACAGGGTGGAGAATGATAAGTGCAAGAAGCGCCAGAATGCAGACCTCGGAAAGATAATAAGGAATAAAGAAGAAGATCCTTCTGACGCTACGGCGTGGAAGGATCTTCTTTGTGATGATATTGAAGAGCATTCTTAACGGCTTGTAAGTATTGATACCGATAATGATCATCCGGCTCTAAATAGGCACCCTCAGCCCACTCGTTCCAGGCGTTTATATAAATAAAATCACTTTTGAACATCTTTTTGGTCCTCTCAATTTGTCGTGACAGGTATTGGCCGAATTTGTGAGGATTTGCACCTAAAGTACTTTGTCCGGCGGCACCTTTGCGTGGTGTATTATCCCAATTCACAAATGCTCCCGGATATATAATTTCTCCGTCTCTATGAGGTGTCCGCTCTAACATGGATTCCCATAATTCATCGTAATCAATGACGATATGCTTCTGGTCCTCCACCTGCTTGGAACTCCATAAATGCTTTACACCGCCATGTGCGAATGTGTAGTGAGGTTCAAATTCTAGACTGGCATCGAACCCGTGCTCTGTCTTTAGAGGGAATCCGCCCAGTGTCCTGATCAGATGAAGACCCTTAAGACCGTTTTGCTGAGCTAAATCACGCCAGCATTGAAGCATTTCATCACAGCGAGGGATGCTGGAGGATCTGTAGATAATAAATACCGGTTTACCATCTACGCAAATATATCGTTCATCTTTGAACGCCTCCAACAGAGCATAAAAATGCATCCGCCAATCCCGTTCTTCTCCATATTCCTGTGGCATCAAGACATCTTCTTCGGTACCATCCCAGCTTCGCGTCCAAGGCTCGTTAGCCCAAGACAGGCAAAAGGGGAAGTCTGGCTCTTTGCTGGTAAGAATCTGCTGAACCGGTTGTTCCAGAAGTCGCCTGCCATTGAACCAATAGTGATAATAACAAAAACCGTAAATGCCATGAGCCCTTGCAGTCTCAGCCTGCCATTGTTTCACTTTAGGGTCCGTTAAATCGTAGTAGTTATTATTTAAAGGTTTTTTCGGTTGATGATGTTCAGGATAAAGGGCTGTAGCCTTCCTGACATTTGTCCATTCTGTAAATCCCTCCCCCCACCAGGAATCGTTCTCTGATATCTGATGAAACTGAGGTAATACAAAAGCAATGCATTTCAAGTCAGGTCACCCCCTATGGTTCCGTGAATATTTTTTTGAGCAGCAGCTTTCCTTGTTGAAGATAAGAATAGTTGTACTTCACTTCCTTTAGCGCACGTGACGCAGAAATTCTTCTTTCATCGCTATGAGTAATATAGTAATTGAAGCTCTCAGAGAGCTCTTTAAAGCTCTGGAAACGAATGAGATCTTCTTCTGTGATTTGGTAACCCTGAAGATGGGGATGATCTTCCACTAACTGAAATACACCGCAAGCAGAAACCTCCATAATCTTCTGTACAGAACCTGTGCAATTGATGATGATCCGTGCGCCATTATAATAGTTAGACATATCTTTCTCATGGCTAATTTCTATGAAATTTTTGATGGGCTCCCACCCGCTACCGACGGTTAATACCTTGAGGCCATGAAATAGTTCAGAATGAGCTAAGGTATGCAGAACACTATTCATTTGAAAATGGCCGAGGATGAGTACGTCACTGTGGTATTGGTTCTCCACACGTCTTGGATAATAGAGATCCGTGTCTGGAGCATAAGGGAGATAGCTCGAATGTTTTTCACGTAAACCCTGATAATAGATTAGATTAGCTATGTTCTGTGTAAAAATATAATCGAATAACAGTGCCAGATTACGTTCTGTTCGGGTAAGGCAGGTCGCGTCTGCCATCCATACGGCCTTTGGAGCTTTAGAAGCCTTAAGGGCAGGAATGTTCTCCTCAGGGAACAGGGTCTCTGATCCCAAGGCAAGTATCAGATCAGGCTGATATTGGGTTAAATATTCTTCTAGATTGTGATGTAACTTAATGGCAAGCACTTCTTTAACCAGATGCCTTAGCTGATCTTTAAAAAGTCGTACATTAGGCATTTTATTACTTATCTCTGAAGGGACCAGAAGCAATACTCTTAATTGCTTTAGTTCCCGTTTTAGGGGTTCCGCTCTATAAGAGTTCATCTCAAGAATGAGATTAGGCGGTTGCGATGGATGAACATGGCTGATGGTGACGTTGTGAGTTGAGGGCCTTTGAGGAGTGAGCCTATTAGCTGTCTTCTTCATAATTCCTCCTGTATTCCTTGGAGCCAGTTATTCGCTCTAGCACCTAGTCTTGCTAAACATTATATGTGTAGGGGGATCATTTGACTTTAGGTATAAGACCATTAATAAGAATCTCGTAGGAAAAAGCGGATTTAGTGAAAGATGTATATCTATCTATGACTGAGTTGGCTTGTTTAACATAAGATATACTATATAACCTGAAAGGGATGATCGCCTTGCCAACCTTTGATAATGTTCTAGTTACAGGAAGTCAGACCATTCAAAATGATCTGCATGTTAACGGAAATGAAACTATCGATTCAAATCTGCATTTGAATGGTAGTCAGACTATAATGGGTAGCCTTAATGTGAACGGTAGTGAGTCTATACTTGGTCATTTGGGGGTAACCGGTGAAATTAGCGGTGCTGGCACCATTAAAACTGCTACACGTTTGATTGCTGTGAATCAGGCGTTGACACCAGTAGCAGCACCCACAAGCCTTCAACAGGTCAGATATTTCGCTGTGGGAGTTGCAGGACAGACAGGACTTGTGCTGAAAGGCACGGATGGAAATGATTATGTATTATTTATCGATCTAACCGGTGGAACACCTAATATTGGGATCCAGCGAGCATAAATCTGATCACATGAATATCTTCAAGCTCTGAACAATAAAAAAAACAGCAAGTCGCCTAGGTGCAAATAGGGACTTGCTGTTTGATGTTTCTATTAGTTCTTAAAGCTGTGAATTGGAGCAGGAATCCGTCCGCCCCGGTTAATGAAGTTGGCGCAATTGAAGCCGTTAACTGCCATAACAGGCGCATATCCAAGGAGACCGCCAAATTCTACGATTTCACCTACATCCTTGCCGATGACAGGAATGACGCGAACAGCGGTTGTTTTGTTATTGACCATTCCGATAGCAGCTTCATCGGCGATGATACCAGAGATCGTCTCTTTGGTGGTACTTCCCGGTATAGCAATCATGTCCAAGCCTACTGAACATACACAGGTCATGGCTTCTAGCTTCTCAAGGGTAAGAGCACCACGTTGAACGGCTTGAATCATTCCATGGTCTTCGCTGACCGGAATGAAGGCGCCACTGAGTCCACCGACATAGGAGGAGGCCATAACGCCACCTTTTTTAACATTGTCATTTAGAATGGCCAGAGCGGCTGTTGTGCCTGGTGCGCCGGCTTCTTCCAGACCCATGACTTGAAAGATCTCTGCAATGGAGTCCCCAATTTCTGGTGTTGGAGCCAGAGATAGATCGATAATCCCAAAAGGTACGTTCAACCGTTTGGAAGCTTCCTGAGCAACTAGTTGTCCCACACGCGTAACTTTAAACGCAGTTCGTTTAATCGTTTCACACAAGGTTTCAAAGTCCTGACCTTTAACTTCTTCTAACGCACGCTTAATTACACCTGGTCCGCTGACACCTACATTGATGACACATTCCCGTTCTCCAACACCATGGAAGGCTCCCGCCATAAAAGGATTGTCCTCGACGGCATTGCAGAAGACCACCAGCTTAGCACAGCCGATGGAATCCCGATCCTTGGTGCGTTCCGCTGTTTGAATGATGATATCACCCATTAATTTCACAGCGTCCATATTGATTCCACTTCTAGAGGACCCAACGTTAACGGAGGAGCAGACTCTTTCAGTGACTGCCAGTGCTTCTGGGATGCTGTCGATCAGAATCCGATCACCTTTGGTGCAGCCTTTTTGCACAAGCGCAGAGAAGCCGCCAATAAAGTTAACGCCAACTTCTTTTGCAGCCTTGTCTAAAATTTCAGCAACAGGCACATACGTATCCGTCTTCACAGCTCCAGCAGCGATAGCGATAGGAGTGACAGAAATCCGCTTATTAACAATGGGTACACCGAATTGTCTTTCTAAATCTTCCCCTGTTTTAACGAGCTTCTCGGCGGATCTAGTAATCTTGTCGTATACATTTTGGTTAAAAGTTCTCATATCTGTATGAGCACAATCCATGAGGCTGATCCCCATTGTTATGGTACGCACATCCAGATTCATTTCACGGATCATCTTATTCGTCTCTTGTACTTCTACTAATGATATCATGGTCATCCTCCTAGATGCGGTGCATAATATTAAAAATATCCTCATGCTGAAGCTTGATTTCCACGCCGATTGATTCTCCGATTGAATGTAAATCCTCAACAATATCCTCAAATGCTTTGTTCGCGCTAGAAATGTCTACAATCATCATCATGTTAAAATAATCTTGTACAATCGTCTGGGAAATATCCAGAATGTTCAAATTGTGCTCGGCAAGATATGTACATACCTTAGCAATAATCCCTACTTTGTCTTTCCCTAATACAGTAATAATCCCCTTCATGCTTACAGCCTCCCTTTGTATATGGTGATTACGCCGTGTAAACGGAATGAACCATTCCAATCATTATTACAAATGCTGAAGCAAGCTTCAACCAAAGGTTTTTTGTCAGTTTGATCATTTTTTTATGTAGACCTATGAATTTAAAGAAAATTCGATTGACAGTATATGAAAAATATGATGAAGTGAGAGATTGATACGATACTCTGAAGGAGTAAATATGACTACACAAAAATATAAAGATATGGTTGAAGAGCGGACCAAACAAACCCTCCAGGAATGGTCTGACCTGCCGGAAGTTAAAGAGAAGGACATTTATCGTTTTTTGCATAATTTGAAGGGTACGGCTGGTACTGTTGGGTTAAAAGAAGTTGAACAATTTGCCGATGCAACCTTGCCCTATTTCATGGAAAGCAGTCTAAAGTGCTGGTCTATTGAAGAGTGGGGGGATTATTTGTATCCGCTTATTTCTCTGTTTGACCAAGATGAATCGGTTTCTCTAAGTTCAGTTAAGCAGCTAGACAAAAGAGGGAATGATGAAATACTCCCGCATAATGATATTTTGCTTATTGATGATGATGTTGAATTAGTTGCTTATTTAAAAGAATCATTGGAGAAGCAGAACTATTATGTAAGCATTGCCTTATCTGCTGAACGGGGTCTTAAGATTTTTTATGAAACCAAACCCGATCTGATCCTGCTGGATATTCTTTTACCAGATATCAGTGGAATTGAGGTCTTGAATCAAATTATCGGCAAAGCCAAAAAGGAACGTATTCCAATCATCATTATAAGTGGGGAATACTCCAAAGCGACGCAATTGCATGCCTATAAGCTGGGCGTGATGGACTTTTTATCGAAGCCTGTAGATATTGATATATTCATGGCTCTGATCAAAAACCGTTTTGAGCTGAAAAGGGAATGGCAGGACTCCATCATTGTGGATGAATTAACGGGTGCATTCAATCGAAAACACTTTAATCAAGTGATGAAGCAGCTAATTTGCGATTTTAAGCGTACGGAGCGAGTATTTTCTTTAGCACTGATTGATCTGGACTATTTCAAAAAGATTAATGATACATATGGTCATCTAATCGGAGACGAGGTATTACAGTCCTTATCTGAGCTTGTACAAAGTTCGATCCGTATGGAAGATACTTTTTGCCGTTTTGGTGGAGAAGAGTTTGCTGTGTTCCTGCCAAATACGGATGCGAGCTCTGCATTGACAGTGATACAACGTATACAGGAGCGATTTGCTGCCACCGATTTTTTTGCGAAGAATGAAATCTTTCATGTGACCTTTTCTAGCGGGATATCTGAGGTAACAGAAGCTGAGAATATTGCCGATAAAATTGTAGAGGAAGCAGATCAGGCGCTCTATGCCAGCAAGGATGCTGGAAGGAATCAGACGACGCTTTATAACGACCATTTATTGTCGACTAAAAAGCATTCAGTTCTAAATGTAATTATTGTGGATGATGATGCGTTAATTCGTAGAATCGTGACTCATCAGATTGACACTTGGGAGCCGGAGGATATTGCTGAGGTCAATATCAGCAGTTTTGCGAATGGACTGGATTTTTTACAATCGGATTGGTATTCCATGGATGAGAAGTATATTATCCTGCTGGACGGTGTGATGCCGGATCTTGATGGTGTTGAGGTGCTGGAAAGAATTCGCAAGACATATCCGGAAGTGAATATATTAGTAATTATGCTGACAGGCAGAAATAATCAGGCGGATATTGTACATGCCCTGCAGATGGGCGCCGATGATTATGTAGTAAAGCCAGTCCATATGCCTGAGCTGTTGTCTCGGATGGAACGCTTGGCTCATAGATTCTTGTTCTAAAACGAAGGGGATTGTACGAATATGCAAAAGATAATGGTAGTGGATGATGAAGAAGTATTACGGATGTTAATCGAGGATACGCTGGAAGATTTAGAGAATGTTGAGATTCACACGGCGGAGAATGGATTGGAAGCACTGAATAAGCTGTCCGCGGATCATTTTGATTTGGTGATTCTGGATTATATGATGCCGGAAATGACAGGGATTGAAGTGCTCCAGCAGCTGGACGAGGAGAAAAAGAAAACTACAGCGATATTAATGTTAACGGCCAAAGCTCAGGATGTAGATCGACTTCGAGCAGTGGAAGCAGGAGCACGTTATTTTATGCCCAAACCCTTTAGTCCAATGGAACTCTTGCAGATTGTGGAGGGGATCCTAAGTGACGAAGAGAAGTAACGCTAATCACAGTATCAAAAATAGGTATTTTCGTATCATTGCACTGGTCTTTGCTTTAATTATCATTATGGGATCGATATTTTTCTTTTTCATCAATGATGAACAGAACAAATTAAGCAGAGACCGGGAAATTCTGCAAAATAAGGCGGACACCGTAACTGATTTGGCGAGTGCCTTAAATGAGGTGTTTTTCCGTGCCAGGGGATTTAGCGCTCTTAAGAGTGATAATGAATTAAAGCTTCTAAATTTAGGACTAGTTAACTTTGATAAGATTCTGGATACCTATTCCAATCTCAATTTATCTCCCGAAGAGGCTCTTTTCAGGGATGGCTTAAAGGCCTTTTATGTTCAGTATAAAAATAAAACGCTGCCCGAAGCGATTCGGCTGGTCGAGGCTGATGATTATGTAGCTTTGCGTGCGCTGTCCGCAGATGGTACCACTAAATCTGTAAATGATTTTCTCTCCTATACGGAAGAGTACAAAAAACGCTCTGATGAAGCATTAAATACTATGGCTATGGATTATATCAAACAGGCAAATGAATTTACATTTATCGCATTTTTTATTAGTGCCATCATTCTGTTGTTCTTTACCTTTATGATCTGGCGGATTCTGAAGAACCTGATTGACCCTATTTTGAAGCTGGAAGGAGCAACGCATTCACTGGCTGCCGGTGAGGAAATTCTTCTGGGCAAGCTTAAGCATCAAGATGAAATTGGCCGGCTTTATAATGCATTTCTAAATATGGCCAGAAGTATTCAAGATAAAGAAGAAGAATTGATGATGCAGAATGAAGAGTTGCACGCTCAGCAGGATGAGCTTCAGGATCAGCAGTATAGGCTGCAACGGTCGCTTAGTGAAATTGAGAGCATGATGAAAGCGCTCGATCAGTCATCTGCCGTCGGTATCCTTACCGCTAAAGGTGTGTTTACTTACGCAAATGAGAACTTGAGTGAATATACCCGCTATAAAAAGTCGGAGATTATCGGCTACACATACAGACTATTTGAACTTTATAATGTGTCTCATGATGAATTCCAAAAAATCATCAACAAATTAAGTACAGGTGGAGTATGGAGCAATGAGCTTCAGATTATAGCCAAAGACAGATTGCCGGTCTGGCTGCATCTGACGATTGTGCCTTATCTGAATGAAGAGGGTGTAATTTATCAGTACATCCTTATTGCGAACGATATCAACTCTATGAAGAGCGTGCAGCAAGAGCTTGCGGAGACGCTGAAAAATACGGAACAGACCAAAAAGATGCTTGAGCTAAATAATCAGCTGAATCATGATATTACCTACACGTTAGATAAACATGAATTTGCAGATAAGTTCATTCAATTTATGCATCATCTGTATTCATTTGATTCAAGTTTCTTCCTGCTAGTAAAAGATAAGATCGCTGCTGTTAAAGGGATTCCTCAGGAAAATGTAGAGCGTTACCTCGATAATGAGAACAATGAAATGTTATATCGTCTGAAGACAGAAAAAACCTATCTAATTAAGCGTCTAGCTACGCAATCGGAACAAGGAATCTCTTCGAATGAAGTCTACTGTTATGACTTCTATACTACTGTTGTGAATGCAGAAGATGAGATTTTAGCTGTATTCTGCGGGACCCGGATTGGACATTCCTTCAGCAAAGAAGAGATTAATGAGGTTCAAGGGATGATGAACCGTGTAGCTCTGGCGATTGAGCGTTTATTCATGTATGAAGAGATTGAACATGGCCGAAAGCTGAACCGCGATATCGTGAATAACGTTAACGAAGGCATTCAGTTCGTGAATACAGAAGGCAAGATGCTTCAGATGAATAAGGCACTGTGCAACATTGTGAACTATGAATGGACAGAAGGTACATTGATTCCTAGAAAAGAATGGATGGATTATTTCATCGAACGCTCGAATGAGAATGATGAACTACGGTTGTTCTTTGAGAAGGCAATCGCCGAGCATGCTCTGGAGTCCAGCAGTATGCAATATTCTATCGGAACTGAATCCAAAAAGCATATTGATGTTTATGCGATTCCCGTTTTCCGACGAGAGCTTAGAATCGGTACACTTTTCGTTTATAGAGATATTACTAGGGAGTACGAGCTGGATCTTATGAAATCTGATCTTGTCAGTACGGTAAGTCATGAGCTGAGAACGCCATTGTCGAGTGTTCTAGGATTCACGGAATTGCTATTGTCCAAAACCATGAAGCCTGAGAAGCAGCTGAAGTATTTGGAGACGATTCATAAGGAAGCGAAGCGGTTGACTGAGCTGATTAATGATTTCCTAGATCTGCAAAGAATGGAATCAGGTAAGCAGCAGTATATCACGGAGCATGTGAATCTCAGCGAAATTGTGCTTGGCGTTATCGATCAATATAAACTTAGCAGCACACATCATGTGCTGCTCGTGGATGAGGCTCTTAATGCAGACGTTGATGTGGACAAGGATAAGATCGTCCAAGTTCTAACGAATCTGTTAAGTAACGCGATCAAGTTCTCACCTTCTACCAATGAAGTGAAGGTGCTGCTACACAATGAGCCGGGTCAAGTTATTGTTCGCATCCAGGATAATGGTCTCGGTATTCCTAAGGATCAGATAGGACAGTTGTTCCAAAAGTTCAGAAGAGTGGATAACAGCGCTTCTAAAAG
Organism: Paenibacillus sp. FSL E2-0201; assembly: GCF_037963325.1. Lineage (NCBI taxonomy): Bacteria > Bacillati > Bacillota > Bacilli > Caryophanales > Paenibacillaceae > Paenibacillus > Paenibacillus sp. FSL E2-0201. The sequence continues at coordinate 4,372,203 of NZ_CP150154.1, read as the reverse complement.
AATTGGCGGAACCGGACTTGGTCTTGCCATCTGTAAAGAAATTATTGAGAAACAAAAAGGAACCATAGGGATCGAATCGGTAGAGGGAGAAGGGACTACTGTTTGGTTTAGCCTCCCAATCCTCCATGAGGATACAATCCAACAGCAAGATGAGCTAAATAAATGGAATGCAGAGAAAGAGAGTAAGCCAAATGTAATGATTGTTGAAGATGACTATAGTCTTTCGTTGCTCTTATCAGAAGAGCTTAAAGGAAAGGGCTTCCGTGTCACCCATCACTATCATCCACAGCAAGCCTTTGATCAAGCTTTAAAAACACCATTTGTTGCGATCGTGGTTGATTTGATGCTTGGGGAAGATTTGGACGGTTGGGATTTGATCCGAATGCTGAAAGATGATTCGAGAACAGAGAATATTCCTATAGTTATATCCTCTGCGCTAGATCAATCGGATAAGAACCAATTGAATGATGTGATTCAGAAGTATTTAACGAAACCTTATCCACCTGGCGAGTTATCGAATACGCTTGAAGAGATTGTGAAGATAAAGCTGGGGGTAGGCGAGGTATTATTTCCCGAAAGTAAGAAGGATTTATAGTTTTTATTTATCACAATATTTTATAAATAGTATCACTTTTTATAATGAAACCGATCAAATCAGAGTAAATCATACTGTTTTGATCGGTTTTTCCGTACTTTATTGATATTTTTTCAATAAATAACATTTTTTATGTAAAAACGACTTCATTGATCGTTTACAATTATTGTGATAGCCTGATTTTATGAGGTTCTAAAAAAGGCTCAGATCGATTCAAATGAGGTACGGATCATAACCAGATTTCATGTTTAGGAGAGGTGGATATTGTTGCAACTACAGGTAACGAACAGTCCTTTTAACGAGAACCAAGTCGAGCTTCTCAATCGTCTTCTACCATCCTTAACGGAGACACAGCAAATATGGCTAAGCGGATATTTGTCTGCGATTGGCCGTACTGCGGCAGCGGCGCCGGCGGGTGCCGAACTTCAAGTGCAATCGAATTCGATTGGGAACGCGGAGGTTGGCGCGGCTGTGACGAGTCAACCAGCAGCATCACAGGAGGTAACCATATTATTTGGTTCGCAAACTGGGAATTGCCAGAGACTGGCAGGGAGCTTGTCCCGCAAGCTGGAAGAGCAAGGATTTCAGGTCACACTCTCCGCGATGAACAGCTTTAAACCTACTGCGCTTAAAAAGGTTGAGAATCTGCTTCTACTGGTGAGTACTCATGGAGAAGGTGAACCACCAGATAATGCACGGATTTTTCATGAATTTCTTTATAGTAAAAGAGCTCCTCAATTAGAGAACCTGCGGTTTTCTGTTCTGGCTTTGGGAGATACCTCCTATGAATTTTTCTGTCAAACCGGTAAGGATTTTGATCAGCGCTTAGAGGAACTTGGCGGTCAGCGGTTAAGTCCGCGAGTAGATTGTGATCTCGATTATGATGATTCCGTAGCTCAATGGTTTGAAGGTGTAATTGGTGCATTAAATGCTAATTTGAATGCTCCGGGTATTGCTGCAAAAGCGGTTCAAGCCGCTGAGGACGCAGAATCGCAAGAGCCTTTATATACCCGGAATCATCCTTTTAAGGCAGAGGTGTTGGAGAACTTAAATTTGAACGGGCGCGGTTCTGATCGGGAGACTCGTCATCTGGAGCTATCGCTTGAAGGGTCTAATATACAGTTTGAACCAGGGGATGCATTGGGCGTATATCCTGAGAATCATCCTGAATTGGTGGATGCCATTATTCATACTATGGGTTGGAATCCTAGCGATAAGGTTCCGTTTAATAAGAAAGGTGATGAAGGAGCCTTACGTGAGGCCCTTCTGCATCATTATGAAATCACCGTATTGACAAAACCATTACTTGAGCAAGCAGCAAAGCTATCTGCCTCAAGCAAGCTGAGTGAGTTAGTTGCTCCAGACCGTGCTTCGGAGCTTAAAGAGTATATTCAAGGACGCGATCTGCTCGATTTGATCCAGGACTTCTCACCATGGGAAGGCTCAGCTAGCAGTTTTGTGACTATTTTACGGAAGCTTCCTGCACGTCTATATTCTATTGCTAGCAGTTACAAGGCTAACCCGGATGAGGTTCATCTCACCGTCAGAGCTGTACGTTATGAGGCTCACGGCCGGGAACGCTACGGTGTCTGCTCAGTGCATTGCGCCGAAAGAGTAGAGCCGGGAGATACATTGCCTATTTACATTCAACATAATCCTAACTTTAAGCTTCCGACTAATCCGGATGCACCGATCATTATGATCGGACCGGGCACAGGCGTTGCCCCATTCCGTTCTTTCCTGGAAGAACGAGGAGAGCTTGGAGCGGAAGGGAAATCATGGCTGTTCTATGGGGATCGGCATTTCGTTACAGATTTCCTGTATCAGACAGATTGGCAGAGAATGCTAAAGGATGGCGTTCTAAGCAAGCTGGATGTGGCCTTCTCACGTGATACCGAAGAGAAAGTATACGTACAGCATCGTATCTTGCAAAAGAGTCGTGAGGTTTATGAATGGCTGCAAGAAGGTGCTCATGTCTACGTTTGCGGAGACGAGAAGTATATGGCACATGATGTTCATACTGCTTTGCTTACTGTGATTCAGAGTGAGGGCGGACTCAGCCCTGAAGCGGCAGCGGCTTATCTGGAAGATATGCAACAGACACAGCGTTACCAGCGTGATGTCTACTAATGGATAGATGGGAAGTTATCGAATGACTTCGGGGGGAGATAACAACAATGGCAAACAATGAGAAGGTTAAGCCGATCGGCGGGCCTCCAAGTGATGTTGAGCATATTAAGTCGGAGAGTAACTACCTGCGCGGTGCGTTAGTTGAGACACTAAGCAATCCGATTACGGGCGGTCTGCCTGAAGATGATAATCGTCTGCTGAAATTTCATGGAAGCTATATGCAGGATGACAGAGATCTACGCAATGAACGGGAACGTCAGAAGCTGGAGCCTGCATTCCAGTTTATGCTTCGCGTAGTAGCCCCAGGTGGAGTAGCTACACCGGAGCAATGGCTGGTGGTGGACGATCTGGCACAGAAGTATGGTAACGGAACCTTACGTCTGACTACAAGACAGGCATTTCAAATGCATGGTGTACTTAAATGGAACTTAAAGAAGACCATCCGAAGTATCAATGATACGCTAATGACGACTCTTGCAGCCTGTGGGGATGTCAACCGTAACGTAATGAGCAATCCGAATCCTTATCAGTCTGAGGTGCACGCAGAAGTCTATGAATGGGCGCGAAAAGTCAGCGATCATCTATCACCTCGTACTCCTGCTTACCATGAAATTTGGTTAGACGGTGAAAAGGTAGTAGATAGTTTAGGTGATCGGGCAGAAGTTGAGCCGATCTATGGTCCGGTATATTTACCACGTAAATTCAAAATTGGTCTTGCGGTTCCCCCTTCAAATGACGTAGATGTATTCTCGCAGGATTTGGGCTTCATTGCTATTCTTGAGAACGATAAGCTGGTAGGGTTCAACGTATCGGCAGGCGGCGGTATGGGGATGACACATGGCGATACAAGTACGTATCCTCAGCTTGGCCGTATCATAGGATTTTGCCGTCCTGATCAATTAATTGATGTAGCAGAGAAGACAGTAACGATTCAGCGGGACTATGGAAATCGTTCTGTCCGTAAAAATGCACGGTTCAAGTATACGATCGACCGTCACGGTCTGGAATGGTTCGTCGATGAGCTGCATGAAAGACTAGGATGGCAGCTTGAGGCGGCGCGGGAGTACCATTTCGATCATAATGGAGACCGTTACGGCTGGGTGAAGGGTACCAATGGAAAATGGAATCTAACGCTTTATATCCAAAGCGGACGGATTCATGACCAAGAAGGGTACACATTGATGACCGGACTGCGGGAAATCGCCAAAATTCATACCGGAGATTTCCGGCTTACTCCAAATCAGAATCTAACAATTGCTAACGTAACCTCTGCCAAAAAACGAAAAGTTACTGAGCTGGCTAAACAGCATGGACTTACGGATGGAGCACATCTTTCTGCACTACGACGCAGCTCCATGTCCTGTGTGGCGCTGCCAACCTGTGGGCTTGCGATGGCGGAAGCGGAACGTTATTTGCCTTCATTGATTGATAAGCTTGAGCTTGTCATTGACGAAGCAGGCCTACGTGATGAGGAAATTGTGATCCGGATGACGGGCTGTCCTAATGGATGTGCAAGACCGGCACTGGGCGAAATCTCGTTTATTGGTAAAGGACCAGGCAGATATAATATGTACTTGGGAGCAGGTTTTACGGGAGATCGCTTAAACAAGATATATAAAGAAAACATAGATGAAAAAGAAATTTTGGAGACGCTGGAGCCTATTCTTCATCGTTACGCCAAAGAACGTCTGCATCGTGAGCATTTTGGAGATTTCGTGATCCGAGCAGGTTATGTCAAAGCGGTTACGTCAGGCCTTAATTTTCACGACTAATTCATTCTAGATTGAAGGGGTGTCCCGGAGCCTGCATTATGGCTGCTGGGATGCCTCTTTGTTAGTTGTCATTACTCAAACCCATACCATATCTAACATTCACGTAAAAAGGGAGTCTTTTTTTAGAATTATTAATGAATTTATATTTTTTTTGCTTAATGATTTGGATTTCTCGTGTTTTTCTTTCATAATATAAAGGGGAAACTAAATACAAAAGAAGAGCCATTGCCCGAGAGTGATGTGTTCTGTACAGAAGAGGCGATATTATGATTATCATGAAAACGATGGAAGAAATCGAAAAAATGCGTGCGGCGGGAAAAATTCTGGCTGAATGTCATCGTCAAATTGCGCAAATCTTACAGCCTGGAATTACTACCTGGGAGATTGATGAATTTGCTGAAAAATTTATATTGTCTCAAGGAGCGACTCCTGAGCAAAAGGGATATAACGGTTATCCATATGCAACCTGTGCATCTGTAAATGATGTAATCTGTCACGGATTTCCGAAAAAAGAGCCGCTTAAAGATGGGGATATAGTAACAATAGACATGGTAGTGAATTTAGATGGCTGGTTGGCAGATTCCGCTTGGTCGTACGGGATTGGCAATATCAGTGAACAGGCGACGAAATTATTAGACACCACAAAAGAATCTTTATTCCGCGGTATCGAGCAGGCAGTTGCAGGCAACCGGATCGGGGATGTCGCTCATGCTATTCAAGTTTACGCAGAGTCTAACGGTTTTTCTGTTGTGCGTGATTTTATTGGCCACGGAATTGGTTCAGAAATGCATGAAGCTCCAGAGGTACCACACTATGGTCCGGCTGGCAGAGGGCCTCGACTTAAAGAGGGGATGGTATTTACCATTGAACCGATGCTGAACACAGGCAGCTACAGAACAAAGATTGATGCGGATGGTTGGACTGCGCGTACCATCGACGGCGGTCTGTCAGCACAATATGAACATACGTTAGCTATCACCCCACAAGGGACCATTATCCTGACTGAATTATAATTTTGAGTTAACAAAAAGACCTGATTAGTATCATCGGGACTGACCCCCGTTTGTGAGACAGGGATCAAAACACCTTACAAGTTTAAGTAGCCAGTCGCCGGAAATCCATCGGTGACTGGTTATTTAGTTTCGCTTGAATTCGAAATGAGTTATAGTAAATGATGTAGTCTCGAATGGTCTCTACAACGATTGCAGTCGTTGTAGATGTGAGATCTTCGAGGTAGAACGTTTCAGACTTTAGGGTGGAATGAAACGATTCAATGGGGGCATTATCAGCGGGCGTTCCTTTACGGGACATGCTCATGGTAATGCCTTTTCCTTTTACAGCTTCCTGGTACGCAAAGGACGTATACACGCTGCCCTGGTCGCTATGCAGCAACATCTTTTCCTGCTTTGGAAGTTGATTTAACGTATCCAACACCAAAGAGGTATCTTGTTTATCTGCTATACTGTAAGCCACAATCTCACCATTGTACAAGTCTAGAATGCTGGAGAAGTACAACATCTTCCCGCCAAATGGCAAATAGGTAATGTCCGTGACGAGTTTTTGCAGAGGTGCTTCTGCATGAAACTGTCGCTTGAGCAGATTTTCAAAGGAGTGTACAGATTGCCCAGTCACCTTTCGTTTTTTCATCCTCACGCGGCACTGAAGCCCCTCACACTGCATGATCCGCTGGACTCGCTTGTGATTTATACTCTGCTCTATCCGAAGGAGCGCCGTGATTTTCCGGTACCCGTAGCGGAATTTATGACGGATGCAAAGCTCCCGGATTTTCTCCACCACTTTGTCTGTATGCTTTGTCCCCACAGCTGCTTTCCAGCGGTAGTAAGTCGTTCTTGCGATTCCGAGCCATCTACAAGCCTCAGACACCGTCACTTCGTTTCGAATGGATTCGATCCAGGCAATAACGGCCTCTGGTTCCACCTCCTCTCCAACTCCTCGTACTTTTTTAGCAGTTCTAATTGTTGTTTTAAGAATCGGTTCTCTGCCTTTACTCTTTCGAGCTCCGAAGAGTCCTCCGGACCTTTTCCATAGCTGTACTGTTTACCCACCGGCTGCTGCAAACGATGCCGTTCACCATTTCGATTCCATCTCATCCATGTCTTTAGCTGTGTCTTATTCCGTATTCCGAGCTGCTCCATAACCTCTTTCACAGGTACGCCTGCTAATCTCATTTCTATAGCTTTCATCTTTATTTCCACGGGATAACTTACTCTGGTTGCCAATGCAAAAACACCTCCAAGATGATCTCCTTATCTTACGACAAGGTTCCATTCTTTTGAAGGTGTTTTGATTTGTCTCACGTTATGGGGTCAGTCCCATCTTCACAGGATGCTACTGATCAGGTCTTTTTGTTGTTGTTCAATTAATCTGTAATGTTACGAGTATAATATTCAATGATATCTTTTCGACGAATAATTCCGATAAACACGCCCTCATTATCAATAACAGGGACGAAATTCTGATCTGCAGCGAGCGTTAGCATATCCTCCATTTCGGCATGAATGAGGACGCTTTCGTTATGGACATGCTTCTGGATTGTGCTTACTGGAACTTCCCCTATATTGTCAAAGGTTAGACCGGCTGTGTTTTTCAACTTCCACAATAGATCACCTTCCGAAAGTGTTCCTACATATTTTCCTTCATTATCAATAATAGGGATAGCCGTATAATGGTGCTGCTCTAATTGTTCTAAGGCTTCCAGCATGGATATTGAATTAGTGATATAGGCAACTTGATCTTTAGGCAACAAAAAAGAGGATATTTCCATCGGCATGAACTCCTTTGTATTGAGATTTTTTAGTTAAGCTCCTTTTATTTAAACATACTTTTTGAAAAGATATGCATTTTAAATTTTTATCACTAAAATTATAGGAAATAAGACCTATTTAGGGTTAGTCGCATTTTGTCGATTAAAGATAAGGTATATTATCCTAGAGTGGAGTTGTTTAGATGGCATTATATCGAAGGCTTTCTTTAACGGTTAAATTTGTTCTGGTAGTAAGTTTAGTTATCATCGTGATCTTTTTCTTTAGTTTGGTTGCAAATTTGCTGAATTTGCGAAGTGTGAGCATATCGAACGGTGAACTAGAGGCGGAAGTTGCTGGGCGAAGTTATGCGGAAACTATTCAGAATACTCTGATAGACATAGAGTCGGCAGCCAAGGTATTCACAGAAGTACTGGTTGAATCAAGAGAAGGTCAAAGCTTGAGTCGTGAAGAAGTTGTTTCTACAATGAAATCGATGCTTGAGAATAGACCTGAGCTTTTTGCAATTAGTACACTGTGGGAACCCAATGCCTTCGATCAAAACGATCAGGCTAATATTAATAAGACACCATATGATGATGCTTCGGGGCGTTTTATTCCTTATGTTCTTAGAAATCAAGGTTCAATAACGGTTGAAGCCTTAAAGAATTACGATGTAGAAGGGGCGGGTGATTATTACCTTTTACCTAAAAAAGAGAAAAGACCGATCTACATTGAACCCTATTCCTATGATACGAGCGGTGGGGCTATAGAGATGATTTCGGTAATGCTGCCCATTTTAGACAAATCGGGTACTTTTCTTGGGACGGTAGGGTTTGATGTATCGTTATCAAAGCTCCAGGAGGATGCTGATAAATATAAACCTATGGGAGGATACGTTTCTCTAATCACGGGTAACGGTAAATATGCAGCTAATCCAAATGATCCAGCAAGTGTACTTAAAGATTTTGGTGATACGGAGCAGAAAGCGGCACTCTGGAAACAAGTGAAGAATGGAGAGACGGTTCAGGGGTACACGCATAATTCCAAAGGAGAAAATGTACTCCGAATTTTTGTTCCAATTCCTATGCCGGAAAGTGATCAGGTATGGTATACGCAGACAGCGATTCCTAAAACTACAATCATGGCTGACTACGAACAAGCTAAAACAGAATCTTTTATTATCATGCTTGTTGGGATGTCGATTCTAGGAATAGTTATAGTCGTTCAATTATGGTTTATGGTGATCAAACCACTTCGAGTGTTATCTGAGAAATTGCAGCTTATGGCTCAAGGCGATTTAACACAAACCTTGCAGATTCGGAATAATGATGAATTCGGTAAGATGTCCACACACTTTAATCAGATGACACATAAGCTTCGAGAAATGTTTGGACTTGTGGCTGATTTATCGATGTCAGTGGGAGCTACTTCCGAAGAATTAACAGCTAACGCTGAACAGACAGGGAAAGCTGCTGAACAGATCGCTGTGTCTATTGGGCGAGTAGCCGAGGGAGCGCAGTTACAGAATGATTATGCGGGAGAATCTTCTCTGGCCATGAGCGATCTTAGCGTTGGAGTGCAACGTATTGCTGACTCTTCATCAGCGGTGTCTGCATCAGCAGATGAAGTAACCGATCAAACGCAGAGAGGCAGTGCGCAGCTGCAAATGGCGGTGAGCCAGATGACAGAGCTCAAGCAATCTGTTGACGAGACCAGTCTGGCGATCGAACGATTAGGTGAAAGATCTGTCCAGATTAGCGGGATTATTGGTTTGATCTCGAGCATTAGTAAACAAACTAATCTATTGGCATTAAACGCAGCGATTGAAGCCTCCAGAGTGGGTGAGCATGGTCGTGGATTTGCTGTAGTGGCATCGGAAATACGGATGTTGGCGGATCAGACGAAACAAGCTGCCGAACAAGTTACTGAATTAGTCGAACATGTGGTCAAAGATACAAATCAAGCCTCACAGGCTATGGCCGTTGGTAATGAGCAAGTACGTATTGGTGTGCAGAGTGTGTCTGATAGTGATCTTTTGTTTACATCGATTCTTGCTGAAATGACACAGGTTACAGATCAAATTCAGGAGGTATCTGCAGCCGCACAGCAGATGACTGCTGGTACAGAGCAAATTTCAGCTAGTGTCAAAGTATTAGCCGAACTTGCCTCAGAAGCGTCCGCGGATTCACAAAGTGTAGCCGCAGCCTCTGAGGAGCAGCTTGCTTCTATGGAAGAGATCTCTGCTTCGACGGAATCCCTCAGCTCGATGGTGCAAGATTTGCTGGACAAATTGTCTTATTTTAAAATTTAGAATGCATGTGATGTCGTGATTACAAGCGGGAAACCCTGTCCTTTTCTAAAGGATCAGGGTTCTTCCATTTATTACATCATGCAAAAGTGTATCTACATGACTTCAGATGTGCTATAATCAATTTATCGAAAGCAGTTACCTAGCGAATTCACATAGCGTAGAGGGTTATTCTTTAGATGACAATAACCTTGTACCATATGTGAATTTTTATTTTTTTAGAGATTTTGTAAGAGATTTTTTTGGGATAAGAATAACATGTAAATTAAAAAAAGGTGGTAATTATATTATGCAAACAGGAACAGTGAAATGGTTTAACGCAGACAAAGGCTTTGGTTTTATTGAGGTTGAAGGCGGAGAAGACGTATTCGTACATTTCAGCGCAATCACTGGCGACGGATTCAAATCTTTGGATGAAGGACAACGTGTAGAATTTAACGTAGTTCAAGGCAATCGTGGTCAACAAGCTGAGAATGTTGTAAAACTCTAAAGTTGTGAAAAAAATCCCCAAACTTCTAGTTTGGGGATTTTTTTATATATAAGAAATTATAAGTTTCACACAATACTTTATGTCTTATATTTCTCGCTTAGTAGAAAGGTGGCGGATGTAAATGCAAGTGTTTGAAGACTGGAATTTAAAAGTGAAGAAGACCTTTAACGCTACAAGTAACAAGGAAGTATTGACGGTGTCTGAAGCCGGTAACTTGCTCGGTCTGTCTAAAGATCAAATGAAAAGCTATGTTGATCAGCATAAGTTAACTAAAGTTCCGATCATGAGAAGTGTTGTCAGGTATCTTTTACTGAAAAGTGAGATCGATACGATTCTGAACAAAATCTAGTAACCTCAATAAACATGGTAGACCCATCCCTGTTAGGATGAGGTCTTTTTTTTGCCTTAAAAATTTCTTATAAAAAGAAACTTATCGATCCAAAGATCGTCTATAATAATGGGATATTTAGGTAATGGAGGGTAGGCACAAGTAAAAAGTGATGTTCATTAATGGTGAGAAGTCGCATGTACAGAAAGGGTAATTCATCCAATGAAAAATAATCAGAGTACGCCTCCACCTGCTTCATATGCTTTAAGTAGAATCGAGAAAAAGAAGGTAAAGAAGAATAAAATCAGCAAGAAAATGAAGATCTGGTATTTTTCGCTTGCGATCGTACTTATTGTTGGGTTGGGAAGTTTTATTTTCCGTAAAGAATTAATGATTTTTGGGTTTGATAATGTTGTAGTACCAACTATAGAGCACACTCTTGATGAATCTTATGTACCGTTAAAAGAAACAGAAGACGATGGAATTCAGGCAATGACAGAAAATAAAAATCGTCCTTTTTCTATCCTGCTGCTAGGCACCGATCAGAGTGGTAAAGAGAATGGACTTTCTGACTCCATTATTTATACTGTCATTCGACCTGAGAACCATAAAGCACTGCTCGTCTCTATTCCCCGTGATTCATATGCAGAAATAATTGGAGCGGAAAATATCAAAGGTGCAAGAAAAGAAACCAAGATTAATGCGGCACATTCCTACGGTGGTCCTCAGATGAGTGTAGATACTGTTAAGAATCTGTTGAATGCGCCAATTGATTACTATGCTACTATTAATTTTAACGGGCTTGTTGGCGTGACGGATGCGCTAGGGGGCGTGGTGCTTCCAATCACCAAGGTGATCGAGAATAAGAGCCCTGATCATGAGAAATTAAGAATTGAGCCGAACAAACCGATCTATTCCGGTAAGGAAGCTTTAATGTATGTAAGATATCGAGAAGACTCTGACTTTAAGCGAACAGAGCGACAACGGATTTTCCTAAAAGCAGCGCTTGATCGGATGAAGAGAATCGATAATATTCTTAATATCCAGAACATTATCGAAATTGCTGGCAGTAATTTTAAAACCAATATGAAGTCAGATTTTATTCTGGATTTGGCTAAGAAGGTAATTCTTGAAGGTGGAACCCCTGAAATAACGAGTCATATGCTGCAAGGGGAAGGAAAACATACGGATCAATGGTATTATATACTCGATGAAAATGATGTAAAGCGTACCCATGAGATGATCGAGATTTGGCTGAATCCAGAATCTACTGAGGCTGATCTCATAACTGCTTCCAAGGATGAAGCTGCATAATCTTTTTGTCAGACTATTTTATATTCACATGGAGGTTAGCTTCTATGGCAGTAAGAACAAAAGAGCAGATGCTATTCGAATTTAAATCCCTTATTCCATTCGTAGAATCTTTAGAAGAGGTGCCAGATAAACATTGGAATATGCCTATAGCGACTGGGAAATGGACCGTAAAGGATATTTTATGTCATCTTATGCTTTGGGATAAGTATTTCTATGAAGGTGCTATAAAGAAGATTCTTTTGAAGGAACCGTTAACAACGAAACATCTGGATTTTAACGAGTTTAATGCTAACGCTGTGGAGTATGCCAAATTGTTATCTAAACAAACATTGATTGAACAATTTCTGCTCTACAGAACTAGGATTTTAGATGCAGTATCAGGATTAACTGATGAAGAATGCGATGTGGAATATAAGGATGCAGACCGGAAAAAATTCAGTATTCGTAAGTATTTGAGAAGTTTTATTCCACACGATAAGCATCATAAAAAACAGATTGAACAATTCCTTAAATACATACAGCAAGGTTGAACGCTTGTCATACATGGCTTAAGCTTTAGCACGGTTTCGAACGATTTTCATGGATTGGCGAATGAGCATAGGGCCGAACATGCTGCCAGCGTATGCGGCTATGAAAGAATGGAAAGGGAATTTAATCGCAAAGTAAAAGACCGATCCGGCGACAAAATCAAAAATGATATATTTCTTGATATCAGATAATGGAATCGTTACGATTATAACAGATTGCTTGTTTCTCAAGTGGTGATCTCCTATTGATAATGCAGCTTATAAATCCACTGTTCATTCTATTTTGAGAACAAGATGTCCCATTCGAAAAATTTAGAGCGGGATTTGAAATGTGAATATTTGGGGATGGAGATGTGATGTGAGGGATGGAGCAGAAGAAAATCATTGTTTTTTTGGATAGTGGAGATACGATCGTGGATGAATCCACGGAGATTAGAGACGAGGACGGAATCGTGCTTACAGCGGAGCTTATTCCAGGTGCGGATGTCATGATCAGATCTTTGCATGAGAAGGGCTATACATTGGCGTTGGTCGCTGACGGGGACACGCAATCATTCAAAAACGTATTTAATCAGCATGGGCTTAATGAATATTTTACGGCCATGATTATCTCAGAGAATATTAAGGCGGTTAAGCCTAGCTCTCGAATGTTCAAAGCCGCTATCGGCGCTCTTGATTTATCTGAAGCAGACTTTTCACGCACTGTCATGGTAGGAAATAACTTAAGTCGTGATATGAAGGGGGCGAACGCGCTCGGCATTACGAGTATTTTTCAAAGCTGGACGACGCGTTATCCACACACCCCTGCCGATGAATCCGAACAACCAGACTATACGATCAGTGAGCCGATTGAATTGATAGAGCTAATCGACAAGCTCAATGAGGAACTACATACAGTAATAACGGTATAGAAGCGTAAAGGGTGAAGGCTCGAATGGACAATCAGGATCATCAAAAAGAGCGGAAACCGCTATTGTATATACAGACTGCAAATCATGTGATGGAAGAAATCCGGAAGAGAAAGCTTCAGCCACATGATCTCGTCCCATCTGAAGGGGAGATTGCCAAGTTGTACGGGGTCAGCCGCATGACAGCGAAGCTTGCTCTGCAGATCTTGGAGAAAAAAGGGATCGTTTATCGCCATGCCCGTCGCGGCACATTCGTATCTGCTGATTATCAAGCACATTCTGAGGAACTGGTGCTAAAGGCAATAGAGGAGAAGAAACCGATGCGAAGGATTGCATTGGTAATTCCTAACATAGACGATTATATCGGGAGAATCATTGCTTCCGTTGAAAAAGAAGCGCGTGAAGCGGATTGTCATTTACTCATTCGAATGACTGCGGATAAGGAAGACGAAAGTATATGCTTGCAAGAACTGTACGACGATCAAGTAGAGGGTATTATTTTTTATCCGCGTGGGAGTACGCAGTGCAGTGAGAAAGTGTTAGAGCTGAGTCTACTTAACTACCCTCTAGTGATTATCGATCGTATCTTTCGAGAGGTACAGCTTGATTGTGTTTACCATGATCATTACCATGGGGCTTATAAGACCACCCAGTATTTGATTGAAAAAGGTCATCAGGAAATCGGATATATTTCAATGCCATTTGACGGTGTGACGAGTAGAGAAGATCGGTATAGAGGTTATCTTCAAGCGATGCTGGATCATGATCTGCCGGTAAACAGCCGTAATTTATATTTGAATTACTTAGAAGATTATATGCATCAGTTGAATGCACCAAATGTACAGTTAGCGTCGTTCTTAGGTAATAATTCGATGCTATCGGCAGTGGTATGCGCAGACGACTATATCGCTACATCGTGCTTGTACACGGCAATTTCCATGCAATTATGGGTTCCGGATCAATTATCCATCATAGGATTCACAGATATTCAATTGGCGAGCTTGCTGCCAGTTCCATTAACTACTGCGAGACAAGCGACAGAGAAACTCGGACAAGCTGCTGTACAACGAGTTGTTAAACGGATGGAGAATTCACGTGAAGGTGCGCTAACGATTAAAATCGATACCACCATCGTCGAGCGGAGCTCCGTTCGACCCTACGGCGTTGATAGATTTAGGTGTTAATTACCATTGAAGCTCTTTCCTCCACTATTTTGGTAGAGGAAAGAGCTTTTTCGTATCAGTGATATAGATGTTTTTTCAATGAAATTATCATATTATTCTAGATTATTCGATTGTATAGATCAGTGACATATATTAGTCTGAAAATAGATTATTCCGAATTTCAGTTTTCAATAAGCGATAACCTAACGGAGGCAGGGTGGGAAAATGAATAACACTAAGAAGGTCCATGTTGTATTTAAAACACATTTGGACATCGGATTCACGAATATGGCTGCACATGTGTTAAGACAATATATGGAGGAATATATTCCGAAAGCGATTGCTTTGGCTGCACCGGGTCAAAAAAGACTGCTGCAATTCGATAATTCTTTTGTCTCCTTAGATAAAGGATGGCATTTTAATTTGCACAACAATATCTGGGGCACGAATTTCCCTATGTGGTACGGTGAAGATGCAGTATTTCGTTTTCGTCTAAATTTGCAATCGAACCGTAAGTAAAATAATAGAAGTATACTTGTGACTAAAATGCACCCCTTAGAATAAACATTGGAAAACCCTCTGGGTCCGATATCTTTCTATGAGGTGCATTTTTGCTCCGTTTCTGCAACTGATAAGACCTCAATGTTAAAGAGACAAATTTCCACTTGGAAAATATGGTTTTCATAGGTGATATCCCATATTCCGCCGGTTTCCTCAACCGCCTTTTTTACGCTTTGCAGACCGATACCATGAAAATGCTTGTCTCGTTTTGTTGTGGCTAGTTCTCCGAAATGATTGGTACGTATTGAATGTTGATATGGATTCTGTATTCTAATAAATAACGTACCCTTATGATAATGTAGTTGGAAATTAATATAGGGCTGAGTCACAGCTGGATGTCTGCACGCTTCGATGGCATTATCGAGAATGTTCCCTAGAATAATGCTAAATGCATAAGTATCCAGGTTAAGCTGAGGTGGAATCTTAATGTCTGTTTGAAAGGAAATCCCCAGCTTTTTAGCGAATTGCTGCTTGTCATTAATGATGGAGTCGATAAGGATAGAGCCGGTATTACAACCCCCTGATGAGAGTTCGAGTACTCCAAGCAGCTTATCCACATCGTTCAGTCCTGCTTCTTTCTCCCCGGCTTGTAATTGTGACCTCAGACCCAGCAAGATATTCCTGAAATCATGTTGAAACGTAAAGACTTCTTGCTGCCTTTCCTTTGTGAGCAAATACTGGTTCATATAGTAGGTGTTTTGTTGTTCCAGCAAGTGGTTTTTATTCTGTGCCGAATGTATGGTTAGTACGCGATCGCATAAAAGAATGATCAGGAAGTTGATCAACAGCATTCCACCGGACAAAATCGGATACAAGATCGGATATTCCCGTAAGGATAGCTCGCCCGATAATTTTGCAATACTGAAAATGCTGATAAATGGAAAACAGAACAGCCCGATCCAATACCAGCTCCCTAAATTCCCCTCGCCAAAGGCCTTAGTGAAACGAAGTGTGATCTTCACCAGTAAAAACATCAAAAGCTTAGACAAAAACAAGGTAAAGATGTATCCGCTGGTCGTATACACAGGCGCAGTAGCTGCATCTGATAGCATAATGAGTGCGACGATGAATAAAGCGGCGCCAAAACGCCATTGTATTTTCCCCTTGTACAAAAAGGACAAAAGTACGACTCCCGCTATATTGAGCCCAAGCATCCATAATCCAGGGAGTGGACTATAATGCAGTAGGAGTACGAAAATATAATAGGCAGTGTAAACGGTATAAAGGATCATTTTGGATTCCAAAAGTCGTGAGAAACAATGATTATAGAAATAATGGATGATAAATGGGAGAGCAGTTAGCGTAAGAGCGTAGAACAACTCATCCAGAACAATATTATTCAAGTAGACTCCCCCTGAATTGCAAATAACTCTTTTTCACTACAATGCTTTGCTTATCACTGATCGGAAGTTCTTCCCCGCTCGTTAACACAATTCTTTTTCCCTGAATTTGTTTGATGTAATCGAAATTCACAAGATAGGATTGATGAATCCGCACAAACTGCTTCGAAGGGAGCTTTTCTTCTTCTATTGACAGAGTACTGTAATATTCCGTTTGATCTTCCGTTGTTTGCAGAATAATTTTTCGACGGTCACTTGCCAAGTACATAATATTACGGATTGGAATAAGTATTTTAGTTCCACTTTGGTGTACAGGCAGTAATTTTGGTTGGTTTTGTTGACGCTTAACCTTTATTTGCTGAATCATGGAGAATAGTTTTTTTTCAAAAGATTCGTTATGTATAGGTTTCTTTATAAATCCCGAAGGCTGAACATCAAATAGCTGAACATGATACTCTTCGTGGCTCGAAACATAAATCAGCCGAACCCAATCGTTATCATAATCCCCCCGTAGCACATGGCCCGCTGTTATTCCGCTTATTCCTTTCATTTCTATATCCATAAAAACAAGATCAAATGGACAGCCAAGCTGAATGGCTTTCGTGAAGCTTTCACCAGAATAGAATATGGATACCTCTATGTTTTCAGATCGATAAACTGGATGGTTAATGATCAATCTCTCAATACATTCAGTTGTCTTGAAATCATCATCACAAATGGCAATATGTATCATGCGATTTTCCCCTCCTGTACATAAAGCAATAATACATTATATGGGATTAGAATCAACTGTTATCCTTTTAGGAATCACTTGGAAGTGTTGAAAGTTACATTTATTTCAGTGTTTTTTACGAACCTAATTATTAATTCTAGTAAACGTGCTAATTTGATATCAATTAGTAGGAGTAAATATGCTATGGAGGAGTTGAACAATGAATACAATAATCTTTGAAGCTGAGGGATTAAGTAAACAGTATGGTAGGGCAGCTGCGCTTCAAAATATAAATATGCAGATTCAAAAGGGAGATATCTATGGCCTAGTAGGAGAGAATGGGGCAGGCAAAACCACACTCATGAAAATAATCAGTGGATTAGTGTATCCAACAAAAGGGACCTTTCAATTGCTGGGCAAAAGTAGTGAGAAGGACATCGCAAGGGTTAGGAGAAAAATGGGGATTTTAATAGAGCACCCTGCTCTCTACCCCCATATGAATGCTGCTGAGAGTTTAAGTTTTTATTGCAAGATTTATGGGATTACGGATTCCGACAGAATTAAAAATGTACTGAATCTGGTGGGACTTACGGATGCTGAGCACAAAAACACATCGGATTATTCTCTGGGCATGCGTCAACGCTTAGGACTGGCAATTGCCCTTCTCAACGAACCGGAATTTATAGTTTTGGATGAACCGATTAATGGACTTGATCCTACGGGAATTGTAGAGATGAGAAAATTATTGACTAAGCTGGTGCATGAAAAAGGGGTTACCATCTTGATTTCCAGCCATATTTTGAGTGAACTCCAATTGCTCGCTACCAAATTCGGGTTTATTCATAAAGGGCAGTTCATTAAGGAAGTCTCTGTGGAAGAACTCATGCAATCAGCCGAAACGCAAATTTGTATTAAAACGGTTGAAGTAGAAGCAGCCATAAACGTACTTAAGAACGATCTTAATATTCATTCGAGCACATTATCAGCTTCCGGAGAAATATTGATTCCCAAGGATTTGATCGATCTTGAACAGTTAATGTCAACGTTAATTAGAGAGGGTATCCCGCTTGAAGGAATCAGCCTGTCTACTGCGAATCTTGAGCACTATTACATGGATCTGATAGGAGAATGAGCGATGAGGAATTTACTGAGAGCTGAGTCTTACTTTATAAAAAGGGATACCATGTTTAAGGGGATATCTCTGCTGTTTCTTATAGCGAGTCTGGTATTAGCGTTCTGGATTGGCAGTAAAGGTGGTTTTGAAGTCGCTAATCTCGCGGAACCCTTAACGATTGTAATGCCTTTATCCATATTTTTTTATTTTATTATTCCAATATACATATGTTTTTTTTCAACCGAAGGATTTGAATATGGGTCTATCAAAGTTATCCTTGCTTCAGGACAAAGTAGATTTATTTACATCACAGGGAAATATCTTTCTGCCTTAAAAATTATAGTATGGTGGATGTTGCAATTTACAGGAGTATTTTATCTCACGTATATGATAGCTGCCTTGATAATTGGGAATGACATCGGTAATCGGAATTTAAATGCTGACTTGATTCAGGTTTCTCGTGTACTGGGATTAAATATCCTTTATTTATCAGCTTATGCCACTCTAATTATTATGGTGGGCCTTATTATTAAAAGAACAGCCTCTGCGGTAGTTGCAACCTTTCTAATTATATTCGGAGACTTCATGATATCCGGTTATTTCCGTGATGCTTCCTCAACATGGCTAAGGGCGGTTTCAGACCATGCTTTAACGACGCAGGTTATGAAGTTTTCTGGAATCTACGTCGTTAACTCACAACATATAGTCTTGACCGGAGCAAAGGATTTTATGGAAGTGTTGCTGATCCCTGTGATTATCATAGCTATCAGTTTGTCTGTCACCTATATTTCGTTTGGAAAAAGAGATATTCATGCGTAGATTCGCAAGAGTACTGAAAGTCACAGAGGATTACTGAAATTATCGATATAATGTAAGCGTTATCTTTTATGGCAGTTCACTTAAATTAAAAGGAGATACGCTATGAGGGTGAGCAAAGTTTCTTTTAACCAGCTAGTGTTTATTTGTTTGGGGATTCAATACACGTTAATGCATTTGTTCTCTGCAGGCGAGGCGATTGTCATCACATCCATAGAGCTTGCTATATATATGATTTTTACAGTCGTTGGCCTAGTAGGATTTTTTATGAAGAGTAGAAAAGTGGACAGTGAGGCTATTTCCGGATTGGTCGCGTTATTCTTCAGTGTATTATGGATGGTGTCTTTGTTCTCACAATTTAAGAAAGAAAGCTACCCAGATGCCTTAACTGTAATTAATTCGCTTGGGGTAACTACCGCATTACTTGTTCTTCTCGCTGAGTTTATCATTATAGCCAAGGCCTAGCATGAACATGAACCTGAGTCTTTATTACTTATAAAAAGAAAAACAAGACAGGTCTAATTAAGACTTGTCTTGTTTTTTATGCATCCCCAGGAATGAAAGCTCACCTTGAGCATTTCGTTTAAATTCATATTCGGTATCATGCTTGGTATGATGGAATCTTGTTTCCGAGATCGGATAAAACGGAGTGACTTCTACATCATTCCAGATAAAATAGTAGTCTTGGCCACTACGCTCTACACTTGCTTTGCAGCCAAAACCCTCGTAGGTTCCCATATATTCTGCATAAAGGCTATCCTCAAGCGGAAAGGCTTGCGGAGAGGTCGGCACCCATACAGGTTCGCCAAATACTAATCCAGCTAGCGATTCCGTTAACTTGGTGACGGGGACGCAATCATAGTTGGTCAACATGATGACGCTCGTTTGATCTTCCGGGTATCGATGCAGTTCACTTCGAAAGCCGCGGTAGGCACCGCCGTGATACATTCTTTTTCGATCAAGGCGTTCGTCCAAGAACCAACCAAATCGATATTTAAGATTACTGGAATGAAAGGCCATTTCCAAGGTGTCATGAGATACTAATTGATCGGAGTACAAGGCTTGATCCCACAGAAAAAGATCTGCAGCCGTCGAATACATCGCACCAGCAGACTGGATAGAGCTCATATCTATGTATTCTCCTTGAGTGTACTCTCCCCAAGAGGAATGATAAGGTGAGGCTAATTTTGAAATGATTTGATAATTGTTATAAACTCCTGTATTTACCATACCCAAAGGCTGTAATATAAAAGTAGTGATATAATCTTCAAAGGTCATCCCTGTAATCTTCTCAATAATCATCCCAAGTAAATAATAACCTGAGTTGTTATAGGCAAATGATGTGCCAGGCATAAAGGCAGGCGGCTGACTCACAAATAGCTGTAACATTTCCTGTGGAGTTAGCTTTAGCTTATTTAATTTTTGATTATATTCGGGTATGGAAGTGTAGTTGGCTATACCAGAGGTATGTCCCAGCAGATGAAGAATGGTGATCCCCTCTAGTGCATGGTGCTCAGGAAGATACTTTAGGATGGGATCATCCAGTCTCAGACGTTTTTGTTCTTTTAACATCAGGATAGCCATGCCAGTGAAAGATTTGGTAAGTGACCAGATCCGGAATTTGGTATCTAATGTGTTCGGGACCTGATGTTCAAGATTTGCATATCCGTAGGCTTTATGTAGCTTTATTTCTCCACGCTGAGCTATTAAGACTGTGCCGCTTAATGGCCAGCTTTGTTCGTATTTATCTAAATAGTGCTCCAGACGCTGGAATTGTATATCCACAGGTAACCCCTCCTTAAAGGCATATTCTAACATAATAATAAATTCTGTTGAAGCGGAGAGAAATCCATGAAATATGATTGTTTGATTATTGATGATGAAATTGAGCTTGCGGAGACCACCTGCGAATATTTTAATTTGTTTGATGTTCAAACCGCGTTTGTTACAAGCGCTGATGCTTGTCGGAGATTTTTAAGTGAGCATCAGGTGTCGATGTTACTCCTAGATATTAATCTAGGTGGTGAATCCGGCTTCCAGTTATGCAAAGAGCTACGTCAAACGACTGGAATCCCCATTCTATTTATTAGTGCCCGCTCCAGTGAGGATGATGTATTGATTGCGCTGGATATTGGGGGAGATGATTATATTCATAAGCCGTATACCCTTAGAGTGCTGCTCGCTAAAGTGAAGGCGGTGCTAAAGCGGTACAACAACGGCGTTGTAGCGGAGGTTTCTCTTCTTGAATCCGGACCCGTTCAAATTGATCCTGAACTCCGAAGGGCTACACTTAACGGTGTACCCCTCAAGCTGAAAACAATGGAATATAAATTACTTAAGTATTTGATTCAGCATAAAAATCGGGTAATCCCCAAAGAGGAGTTATTTACAGGGGTTTGGGGAGATGTTTTTGCGGGAGATGGCACCTTAAATGTACACATACGTCATCTTCGTGAGAAGATCGAGGAGAATCCTAATGACCCACAGTTCATCCGTACCGTATGGGGTATCGGTTATGCTTTCGAGGATAAATAGCTATGACTAAAAAATTGCTGATAACGCTACTCCTCATTATTCTCGCTGCAAGTATAACTCTCTTATTCCTGATTGTTAACTTGAAGGTGGAGACATCAACGGATCGAGTAGCTATCAATACCATCGTTAAGATTACGGAGCAGAATTGGGACAAGCTTGAACCGAAACTGTACAAGGAAAGTCCTTATGATTTCGCCATCATCGATACTTCAGGAGCACTTAAATATCAAACTGAAAATGCGGTTTCCGTTACGATTAACGAAGCTATCAATAATCGGGACACCGTAGTCGATGTTGTTGAGCAGGATAAGATAGTGGGTAAAGTGATTGTTAATAATGATTATCGTACGGTTTTTATACATATGAAACAACAATTTATACAAGTTTCTGTTGTGATGTTGCTTCTGCTTACAATTCTAGGCATCCTCTATATTTGGTTCCTGAATCGATCCATTCTTCGTCCGTTTCGTAAAATGCAGCTATTCGCGAAGCATATTGCAAGAGGTGATCTTGAAGTTCCGCTTGCGATGGATCGTAATCATCTATTTGGTGCTTTTACCGAAAGCTTCGATATGATGCGGGAAGAGCTTGCGGCGGCTAGGCACAGCGAATATCTGGCGAACAAGAGTAAGAAGGAACTGGTTGCTAGCCTAAGTCATGATATTAAGACACCTGTCGCTTCGCTAAAGGCGATTACGGAACTGATGCTATTAAGTGCTAGGGATGAGAAGACAAGCAGACAATTGAACACCTTATATTCCAAAGCAGATCAGATTGATCGTCTGGTCACAGATATGTTCCATTCCACCTTGGAAGAATTGAATGAACTAAAAGTCAGCTTAACGGAGGAGCATAGTCACCTACTGACCCAAATTATAAATAATGTAAATTTCTATGAGCGGATTTCAGCAGCAGCAGTGCCAGACTGTATCCTGACGGTGGATCCCCTGCGTCTGCAGCAGGTTATAGATAATGTGGTGAACAATTCCTATAAATACGCCAATTCCGAGACCCCCATCGATATTAAATTCGAGATTAGGGATCATTATCTGGAGGTTGATATTCAGGATTATGGTCCGGGTGTTCCTGAGGAGGAGCTGCCTTTAATATTCAATAAATTTTTTCGGGGCAGTTTGGCAATGAGCCAGAACGGTGCAGGTCTAGGTCTGTACATTTCTCGTTATATGATGCAAAAAATGCAAGGCGAAATTGTGTGTTCCAACCGGCAGAATGGATTTACTGTAAAGCTGTTGATTCCTTTAGCTGGATAGAATTAAGAATTCGCTAAGGATTGCACAAAGACATGTTAAGAACATTTAACGTACGATAAGGTTGCAATTACGAATGAGCCTGTGATTGCAGCCATTAAATTTCGCTTAGGTCTTTAATTTCTGTTATTAGTCAGCGTAATTAATGAGCATGAATGTAAATGGAGTGTTCAAGATGAGCGAAGTGAATCATAAAGTGCTGATGCAGACCCATAAGCTTGGAAAAACCTTTTCCCATGGAGGGACTCAGCAGCATGTTCTAAAAAATCTAGATCTGACCTTATATCATGGTGATTTCACGATTATTATGGGCAGCTCTGGATCTGGTAAATCAACACTGTTGTATGCCATTTCAGGAATGGATAAGCCGACACTCGGAGAGGTTTTGTTTGAAGGTCAAGAGATAACAGCGATGAGTAATGATCAGCTGGCGATATTCCGGCGAAAGAATTGTGGATTTGTGTTTCAGCAGATCCATCTGCTTGATTCGATGAGTGTCCTCGACAATGTATTATCAAGTGCTTTTCTTGTGCAAAAGGATAGGGTGGGGGCGGTAAAGAAAGCCAAAAAACTTCTCTCTGATGTGGGTCTGGATGATTCAGTTTGGGGCAAGTTTCCTGCTCAAATTTCTGGGGGCGAAGCTCAGCGGGCGGGAATTATCCGGGCCCTGATCAATAGCCCAAAGGCGGTATTCGCTGATGAGCCGACTGGAGCGCTTAATAGCTCAGCAGGAATAGGGGTACTGCGCGTCCTGACAGAGGTGAATAAGCAGGGGCAGAGCATAATTATGGTAACTCATGATCTCAAGACTGCACTGCGTGGTAATCGGATCTTGTACCTGCGGGATGGAATAATTGTTGGAGATTTACGTCTTTCCCCTTATAGCGAAGATAGTGGACCAGAACGGCAGCAGCAATTACAGTCCTTTCTAACCGAATTGGGGTGGTAGGGATGAGAAGCCTAATAGGAAAGCTTGCTTGGTCCAATATTCGCAAAAGAAAGAGTGCAACGATTACGCTCTTCCTTCTGATTATGATAGCTGTGCTGCTGTTGAATATTGGTCTAACGGTCAGTTTGAAGCTTAATTCTTTTCAGCAAGAGAAAATCTCCAAGCTAAATACACCTGATATCACCGCTTATTTTCCTGTAAACGAGCATGTGAAGGAATATGAGTCTCTGGTGGAAAGTTATCCTTATACTGAAGCATGGGAGAATGAGTCGGCTCTTCTACTACCTGACGTAAAGATAAACTACGGGGGAAACAATACAGCTATCGCGTTCTTGATTCTTAATATGGATTCGCAGCGATCCATGGGATTTTTTAATACAACCTCTCGGTTGGAAACTGAAGATCAAAGTACAATTTACCTACCGTATATTTTCCACGGGGGCTCAGGTTATAACCTTGGGGATACGTTTTCGTTTGAATACGACAACAACAAATTCACTTACACCATCGGTGGCTTTACGGAGGAACCCCTGTTTGGGACATTGACGAATGGGGCTTTAAAAATATTTTTAAACGATGAAGGTTATAAGCAATTGGAGGCACGGCTTGGGAAAGAGGTTCAATTTAATTTTTTGTCTGTGCAACTTAACGAACGGGCGAAAGAGGTCAAGCTAGAGCAAAAGCTAAGTGAACAGATATTTGGCTCTGGAACCTCTAGTTCATTTTTAGTCATGCGTACCGATGTGGGTCTGGAGGGCAACCGTGTTTTTGTGAATATTTTAGCCGCCATCCTGATTGTGTTTGCACTGATTATGGTTGTCATCTCACTGATTGTGATCAGGTTTCAAATCTTCGGAAATATTGAGGATAACCTAACTAACATCGGGGTTTTGAAAGCGAACGGTTATACGTCAAGGCAGATCATATCCTCATTTCTGTTACAGTTCGTCTCAGTGTCTATAATGGCTTCCATACCGGGGAGTTTGATTTCCGTTCTAGTTATGCCCTTAGTAGGCAATATGATCTCGTCTTCGGTTGGACTGTTGTGGCCGACAACCTTTGAAGTATTTAGTGCTTTGTATAGTTTGCTTATCGTTACGGTACTCATTCTATTTGTTGCCTACCTGTCCAGTAGAAAGATTCGTAGGATTACTCCGATAGCAGCGCTTCAGAGCGGACTTCTTACCCACAATTTCAAGAAAAATCATTTTCCATTAGCAAGTACTTCATTGAATTTGCAATTTGCCTTAAGTCTGAAATCTTTATTTAGACAGACCAAACAGAATTTTATGATTGTGCTGATCGTTGCAGGCTTGACCTTTTCTAGTATATTTTGCTCCATCCTTAATTTTAACTTTAAAGGGGATACTTCAGCCGTTTTAGATTTAGTGGGTTTAGAACGTACCAATTTGCAACTTGATCTAAAAAAAGCTGACCATGCTCCGGGAATAATTGCTGAAGTTGAAGCTATGTCTGAGGTTCAAAAGATTTCCATATTGGAAGGTAGAGTAGCCTCTACAGATGATTCCAGCTTTATGCTCCGTGTATCAGATGATTATGCCAAGCTGGAAACGCAGACGGTCTACAAAGGTAGACAGCCCATTTATGATAATGAAATTGCGATATCCGGCGTAATTGCTAAAATGAAAAATAAATCGATTGGGGACGAGATTCCAGTTACGTTTAATGGGGTAACCAAAAATTATTTGGTAACTGGTCTTAGCCAGCAGATTAATCAGTTAGGTATGGTTGCTACCATAACAGAAGATGGAATGAGGAAATTACAGCCGAATTATTCCGTTCAGTCCATTAATGTGTATTTAAAGGAAGGGGAAGATCCTCAAGCGTTCATTCAAAAGCTCGAAGAACGTTTCCCTGGACAATGGAACGTAACGAACATTTTAGACATGTTAGAAAGCACACTTAGTACATTCACAGCAGCAGTATCTTCTATGACAGCAGTCATTACGGCAGTCACAATTATAGTCGTCAGCTTAATCTTGTACTTGGTGATTAAGACTTTGATTATGAAGCGCAAGCGAGAGTTCGGTATTCTTAAGGGTATCGGATACACCACCTTTAATCTGATGACACAAATTACGTTCAGTCTTTTTCCGGTGATTGTAGTTGGAGTAGTATTGGGGAGTTTAGCGGGTTATTTTTACTCGGATTCAGCATTTGTGTTATTGCTTTCAAGTCTTGGCATTTATAATGTTCAATTGGCGGTTAGTTTGCCTCAAGTGCTTCTACTGTGTGCGGTCATTCTAGTGGTTGCTTATGTGGTGTCTATGCTAGTTGCAAGGCGAATTCGAAAGGTCAGTGTATATGATTTGATTATGGACTAAGTATTTGAACAAGAAAACAACGAGTTGGAGATTGTCCATACTCGTTGTTTTTTTATTACATATTCATTCGTCCGTCATCATAATTGAATTGCCAATCGATGCCAAACTTATCTTTTAGACTACCATAACAGGAGCTCCAGAAGGTTTCTTGTAATTCCATACCTACTTTACCGCCTTCTTTTAGCTTATGAAAATAGTTCTTTATGCCATCCAAATCCTTACTAACTACCGAAAGACTAATGTTGTTTCCTTCTACAAAAGGCATTCCCGGAAAAACATCAGAGAACATTACATTACTGCCTTCGATATTTAAGCGAGTGTGCATAACTAAATCTTTGGCTTCTTCAGGAAGAGTGAAATTGGGATCGGGTGGTGTTTCACCAAAGGTCATGATTTGTGGACGTTCAGTGCCAAACACCTCCGCGTAAAATTCTGCGGCTTGACGGCAATTCCCGTTGAAATTCAGATAAACATCGATAGACATTTACTTCACTCCTTAAAAGTTTTATTGGCATCGAAAGCATAGATTAAAGTTAAAATTCAAGATATCTCGCGACTTCCATATTGTATCATTTACCAGTCTATAAACAAATATACTTATAGTCTCATTTGGTATGAAGTTAAATATGACTAATCAAAAAAAAGGCGCTGGAATATGATCCAGCGTCACTTTCCCTATGATTTAATTCGTTTACCGAGCAGAATTTGCAGCCATATGATACCGGCTCCTACTATAGTATGACCGAGACCGGCGATATGCGGTAAGAAGCTAATATCAGTCCCGTTAATTTGCAGCATCCCACGAGTAGCCATAGCACCGATTGTGATCAGGAGACCAATGTTATAGACAATATACCATGCATTAAATGATTTGGCCTCATGGATATTAAATAACTTGGCTAGAATCAAAGCAATAATAAAGAAAAAGAAGCCCAGTACAAGGATATGAGTATGAAGTGCAACTAAGATGGTGTTTCCTTCGAAATCATTCATTTTGGTAATTTCACGATAAGCAACACCTGCTATCAACCCAAGAATTGCATAGAAAAATGACGTGTAATACAATTTTTTCATGATCATGACTCCTTTGTGTTTATTGTTATATCGAAATAATATCATGGAAATAAGAACGCAATATGAACGAATGATGACATAGTGAATAATTTCACGGAATTGTCAAAAATGAATTTCTAACATGCCCCACATAGTTTCTACACAATATTTATCTATAATAATTAATATGATTGAACCCCACTATTCATTGGATTTAGGGTGTTCGATGGCACGGGAGGATGAATATGAAAAAAGCGGATTGGATCATAGCCATTCTAGTTATGGGAATGGGTCTGATGTGCATGTTGGTTTCAGCAAATTTTTTTCGTATTGATTTTTTCCGTATAATAAAGTAGGAGATGGTTTTTTTGAAAAGAGGAGTATTTGCAGTAATCTGTGTTGTTATTTTGTCATTTGGAATTGGAACAGCAGCGTATGCTGCCGGGTTTGCTCCAAGCACTTTTAAAGAGATGTTGCCCTTTATGAAAGAAAGACATCCTAACTTAGGTGATTCCGAACTAGAACAAATGTATAAGAGCTGTCATCAACAAGATGGCATTTCTAATACTCGTGGAATGATGTAAGGCATTGTTGATGTATAATCAACGCCTTTTAAAAAGAACCCTTTGTTGCATACAACAAAGGGTTCTTTTTTTATCTTTATCATCGCATAAGTATCGTCATGTTGCGGGGTTCAATGCTCCCTGATACTCATACATCAAATTGTCAATAATCTGCTGTACGGACAATATCTCTTTAATCTCATGAACTCTGGACCCGGCAAACACTAACCCGTTCTTAACATCTCCTCTAAGGGAAGTTAGCAGGGATTCCATGGTACAGAAGCGATGCGAACAAACCTTTAGACAATTAGAGCATTTGGCTATTTTTAATTTGGCATCATCACTAATACGATCTGTGAATTCATTGCGAATCGCTCTGCCATCTAGCCCCACTGTAGACTTAATTAGAATAGTATCACCTTGTCGAGCATCTACATACTTTTGCTTAAAAGACAAAGGAGCATCACATTCATGGCTTGCTACGAAACGAGTCCCCATCTGAACACCGGAAGCGCCCATTCGAAGGGCTTTTGCGATATCATCTCCGGTCAGAATCCCGCCTGCAGCAATAACCGGTATCGAAACGGCTTCTACAACTTCTGGGAGGATATCAAACATGGATCTTTCAGTGCCTAAATGGCCCCCAGCTTCAAATCCTTCCACAACGACTGCAGAGGCACCAAGTCTTTCGGATATTCTGGCCAATTTGGCGGAAGAAACAATAGACACCACAGGAGTGCCATATTCTTTCCCCCAAGCATAAATATCTCTGGAAATTCCGGCTCCGGAAATAATAAAGTCCACTTTTTCTTCCAAAGCGACCTTCATTTTATCGGCAAAATCCTTCATTGCGAATAGTACGTTCACACCGATATATCCAATCCCTTTAGAGAGCTCTCTTGTTTTACGAATATGCATTCTCAGTTCATCAGTGGTGATTCCTGTACCGGAAATGGTGCCGATCCCGCCTGCATTGGCTACAGCAGCAGCTAATCCACTTAAGGATATACCTACGCCCATACCACCTTGAATCACAGGAACCTTGGATTTAATATGCCCAAATTGGATTGTTGGCAGGTTCATATACGCACCTCTTTCACAAGTTGTAGATCGTTATACAATGTCTACTGGAGTAATAGCTATAAAGGTATCACAGTTAAATCATTGCAGATGTGACTGTGCGCATGCTCAAACTATGTTAAATGTCATGTCCACCTTATTGGAAGGGGAAATATAGAAATCCGTTTATGATACAATAAATAGCAATATCATAAGGAGAGAAGGACAATGTATGGAGTTTGAATATTTACTTCGTGTGGTTGGAGCTGGAATTTGTGGAGTATTAGTTGGATTTGAACGTAAAAGCCGAATGAAAGAAGCGGGAGTTAGGACGCATTTTATTGTGGCTTTAGGTGCTGCACTTATGATGATCATCTCCAAATATGGATTTCAGGATCAAGCTTCTTGGTCCTATGTTAAACTCGATCCCGCACGTATTGCAGCGCAGGTAGTAAGTGGAGTGGGATTCCTTGGCGCTGGAATGATTTTCATGCACAGACACACCGTTAAGGGGCTGACAACTGCTGCGGGGATTTGGGCAACGGCGGGGCTAGGTCTGGCGATTGGTTCAGGGCTTTATATCCTTGGCGGAGGAGCAACGGTTATTATCTTACTCGGGCAAAAGATTTTGCATGGTCGATACAGTTGGCTGGCCTCACCGAAAACCCAACAGATTGTGATCTGTCTGTCTAATACAGAAGGAGCCGTCAGTCGAATTCAAAAGATACTTGAAGAAAAAAACATTACTATACTAAGCTTTCACGCTGAAAATAATAGTCTTGCCTCTGAGTTGAATTTAGAAATTATCGTAAAATATCCTGAATCCTTTAATTCTGTGAATTTGTTATCCCTAATACAAGAAGATGCATCTGTTAAGGCAGTAGATTTTCAATAACGGTTCAAGATGCTCCGTATCAAAGGTTGGTTGATATAAAAAACTTACTTTTGATGCGGGGCAATATCCATTTCACTATCAATCCGCGCATGATCCTACCCTTTTTTTAATTCAGATATTCAAACCATCTGCTTTGATTGTTTATCTCAAACCTCTTGCTATTCTTATTTATTTTCCCTTTGAGATCAGGTTCTTCCTATTTATAGTTTTCGCACGGTCTATTACGAGATGAGATTTGGTTTTTCGTGTTATGTTTATGTTATGTATTGAATGATATTGTTAAATATTTCACATATTAACCGCTTTCATTTATTTCGAATAAAAAATATGTTATTTATATTGACATACATTCAATGAGCCTTTATTATTAATCCCATCACTGGAGAAACTAAACTAAAATTAAATCGAATAATACATTATCGTAGCTTAATTGGCAAATTTTTTCTTATTTTTATAGTTTTATCAGCTTGATTAATGCACTGGAGAAAATAATTAGGAGAATGTCTGTGAAAAAGCACGATCAGGATTTTATGAAGCGACAAAACCGATTAACGGTCTTCGAAATCATTAAAAATCAACAGCCGATTTCTCGGGCTTCCATCGCCAAACAAACGGGTATGAGTCCTACGACTGTAAGTCGAATTGTTGGGGAATTAACTGAACAAGGATTTCTACTCGACTCGGATCAGGTATCGTCAGGATTAGGTCGAAAATCAACGTTGCTAGCTATGGTTGACGCTTCTGTGTTGTCAGTTGGGGTTGAATTGGATCGTAGTCTTATGATTGTAGGGATCGTAGATTTGCAAGGCAAGCTGCTCTGCAGCAGGCAATACCCGCGTACACCGGATGAGAGTCCTGACAAGACGCTGGAACGAATTAATGAAGCGATTGAACATCTGACACAGCAGCATGTGATTGACAGAACACGTATCGTCGGTATTGGAGTTGGACTTCCTGGCATTGTAAATAACGAAGAAGGTATCGTCGTCTTCTCGGTTCAGCTTGGATGGAAGAATGTGCCCTTAGCTAAACGTCTAAAGGAACTTACCGGTTTTGAAATTGCTGTAGATAATGAGCTGAAAGTAAGAGCTCTTGCAGAACACCTTAAAGGTGCTGCAGTTGGTTCCATCCGTACCGCACTATTGGGCTTCGGTCAAGGTGTTGGCTCGGCGATGATCCTCGAGGGAGAGATCTACCGCGGGGTGATGAACAGTGCTGGTGAAATTGGGCATACAACAGTGGATCCTAACGGAATGATGTGCGAGTGCGGGAAAGCGGGTTGCTTACAGACCTATATAAATATTAGCTCATTGTTGTCAGAAGCCAATCGGATTCGTCCGATTCGCACGATCGAGGAGTTATTTGAAGCAAAGGATGCAGGAGAGCATTGGGCGGTTCATTTGATCGAACGTGCACTCATGTATATGGCGATTACGATCAACAATGTCGTATGCATGTATAACCCGGATAGTGTGATCTTGAGTGGAGAACTCGTCGACAAATTCCCAGACGTTTATGAAGAAGTCGAGAAGCTCTATCTTTCACGCTTCACTTGGGAACCGCTTCGTGGATCTTTCTCCATTCATCGTTCGATGTTGAATGAGAACGGTGTAATTATCGGATCGGGCCTACTATCGCAGAATCGTTTTTTCGCATTGGATTAATAGAATTACATCGAGGGAGGTTGTACAGATGGGATTTACAACACTGGTAGAAGAATATCGCGGTGGCTTACTAGAGAATGTGCATTATGGTGCAGTTAGCGTAGTCGATGAGAAAGGTAACATCTTGTACAAAACAGGAAACCCGGAGCATATGACCTATCTTCGGTCAGCTGCTAAGCCGTTCCAAGCTTTACCGGTTATGAAGCGACGGATCGACGAAGTGTATGGTTTGACAAGTAAGGAAGCCTCACTCTTTACTGCTTCGCATCGGGGAGAGGCCTTCCACATTGAAGCACTTGAATCTCTTTTTCAAAAAATGGGATTAAAAGAAGAGGGACTTCATTGCTGTTCTACATATCCACTGAATGAGGAAGCCAAAGCGGAGCGTCATCGGGCGAATGAGCCTACTCGCAAAATCTTTCATAATTGCTCGGGTAAGCATGCCGGGTTAATGGGTCTCAGCAAATATATGGGTTGGGATATAGATACTTATTATGAACCTAACCATCCTGTACAACAGGAGATCCTTGAGACCATGGCCTATATAGCTGAAGTACCGAAGGAATCCATTCCTCAAGGAATTGATGGTTGTGGTCTACCCATTTTCGCACTTCCGCTGCACAAAATCGCTTATTCATATTTAAAGCTAGCCTGTCCTGATTTGATCGAGGATATTGAAATACGCAACGCAGCTGCTGTGACTGCAAAGCTTATGAATGATAATCCGGTGATGATAGCAGATACGAAATTCGTCTGCTCAGAGCTTTTAAAGGATGATAATCTGACGGCCAAGGGCGGGGCTAAAGGTGTATATGGTATTGGTCTTCGTAAGGAACGAATCGGTATATCACTAAAAGTATCCGATGGCTCTGAGCAAGTCTGGCCTTGTATCATCGCATCGATTCTGGAACGTTTAGGCTATAGCAATCAAGCTACAATTGATCGTTTATATGCGCTCGTACCAAATACCATCGTTAATGATGGCGGTACTATTGTAGGCGAACGCCGAGCTGTATTCCAATGGGAAGTTTGATTATCAGGATCGAGAATAATCTTCAAGTCTCATGAATAATCGGACTGGGAGCTTTTCTAATACATCGTTTCTAAAGGGGAGTGTATAACATGAAAGTAAAAGGAAAAGTATGGTCAATGTTCATGCTGCTGCTTATTACAGTAGTAGTGACTGCAGGGTGCGGCAACAAAGCGAACAACGAGGGACAAGGTGGCAATACAGCTGGCGGCACGGAAACTAGCACCCCAACTACAAAAAATGATAAAGACATTGTAATTGCCATCAATTCTAACTTTATTACGCTGGACCCTCATAACGCTAGCGATACACATTCAATAAGCGCTGCCAGAACGATGTACGAAGGTCTAATGGGTTTTGATGAGAATATGAATGTAGTTCCTGTTCTTGCCACAAGCCATTCCATAAGTGATGACGGTTTGGTCTACACGTTCAACTTGCAAGAGAATGTTAAATTCCAAGACGGCACTGACTTTAATGCTGAAGCGGTTAAAGTAAACATCGCCCGTATTCAAGATGAGAAGAATAATCTGAGACTGCGCAAAAGCTTCGCAAAGGTAGCTAAAGTGGAGACTCCTGATGCTAAAACCGTGGTTATTACACTGAGTGAGCCGTACAACGCCTTTTTAAATAAGGTTGCCATGGCGCCGATCATTAGCCCGAAAGCTCTGACAGAAAACGGTGCCGATATTTCAAAAATGCCTGTAGGTACTGGTCCATTTAAGTTCAAAGAGTGGGTACAAGGTGATCGTCTAGTTGTTGAGAAGAATCCGGATTACTGGCAAAAAGACTTGCCGAAAGTGGATAGCATAACCTTCAGACCCGTACCAGAGAATGGATCGCGGATTGCGATGCTAAAAACTGGTGAGGCTGACTTCATTTATCCTATGCCAACCGAGCAAGTATCCGAGGTTGAAGGTCTTGAAGGAATTACTGTAGATACGATCGATTCAACCATTGTTCGTTATGTAACTTTGAATACGATGAAGAAACCTTTCGATGATGTTAAAGTACGTCAAGCCATTAACTATGCTATCAACAAAGATGCTTATATCAAGGTTGTGAAATCGGGTCTCGGCGCTAAGCTTGATTCCACAATGTCCTCCAAAACACAATATTACTCCCAACAAACAGGTTATGACTATGACATTGAAAAAGCTAAACAATTGCTTGCTGAAGCGGGATATCCTGACGGATTCGAAACCGAAATCTGGGGAGAAAACGAATCCGAAACGATGAAGGGTATGCAATTTATTCAACAACAGCTAGCGCTTGTAGGCATTAAGGTAGAAGTGAAGTCTATGGAGGGCGGTACATTGTCCGACCAAATTAACTCTGCGAAAACGCCTGAAGAAGCAAAAATTCAAATGTGGTATGTCAGCTGGTCTCCATCCTCCGGTGATGCAGATGGCGCAACTAGAGGTTTGTTCAGTAGTGAAATGTTCCCACCTGCAGGCTCGAATACAGCTTATTACAAAAATGAAAATGTAGATAAATGGATTGCTGAGGCGAATAAAGCGGTTGATCCTGAAGCGGCTAAATCCATTTATGCCAATATTCAAAAAACAGTATGGGAAGATGCTCCGTGGGCCTTCATGGGCGTTGACCAAATTATTTCTGGCAAAAGATCTTATTTGGAAGGTGTAAAAGTCTTCCCGGACGGTTCCATAAATGTCCTCAATGCAGAAGTAAAATAATGATGTAAAACAAAAGTAAGATTAATATCCCAAGAATTGAACGAGGCCGCTTCTATAGAATGGTAGGAAGCGGCCTCACTAAATCATTTGTCTATACTGAAGGGGGCTTATGAGTTGGGTAGATATGCTTTACAAAGACTCCTCGGGGTTATTCCGCTGTTGTTCATTGTATCGGTACTAGTCTTTTTGTTTATTCACTTAATTCCGGGTGATCCGGCCCGACTTATTGCGGGTAAGGACGCCACACTTGAAGAGATTCATGGCATTCAAGAGCAACTGGGTCTCAATCTGCCCTTGTGGAAACAATACATAAACTACATGGGTGATCTACTAAGTGGTAATCTAGGTAATTCGATCCGTTCAGGGATTCCGGTCACTGATATGCTGGAGAGCAGAATCATGCCTACTTTATGGCTAACATTTCTAAGTATGGCTTGGGCACTTGTCATTGGTCTTCTAATCGGTGTTATTTCGGCGGTTTACCGCAATAAATGGCCGGATCATTTAGGTACATTGACAGCTATTTCAGGGATGTCTGTTCCTGGATTCTGGTTAGGTTTAGTACTCATTCAAATTTTCTCGGTAGAGCTGGGCTGGTTTCCGACCGGCGGTGTAGATTCCTGGAAATCCTATATTCTTCCTTCCATTACACTTGGAATGGGGATTATGTCGATGTTGGCCCGTTACTCACGGTCATCGATGCTAGAAACGTTACGGGAGGATTATATCCGTACTGGACGTGCGAAAGGCTTACGCGAGTATGTTGTTATCAGTAGACATGCGTTGCGCAATTCTCTTATTCAGGTCGTTACTGTAGCTGGACTTCAATTTGGGTTCTTGCTTGGTGGCTCGGTAATGGTTGAGACAGTATTCAGTATTCCTGGTCTTGGTAGACTGCTGGTAGATTCCATTTTGTTCCGGGATTATACGGTTATTCAAGCTTTGCTGCTGCTGTTTTCAACACAATTTATCCTTATCAATTTAATTGTAGATTTATTGTATGGCGTACTCAATCCGAAAATCAGGTTTTCTCAGTAGCTAGATTGCTACAGAGAAACAATACGATAGTTTTATTTAGGGAGAATTTAGGATTAGGAGGGATATCATGAGCGACAATTCGGCAGTTATGGGAACTAATTCTCCTATACCCGGAGAGGTAATAGCCCCGGAGAAAACGAAAGGCCGCGCGGGTGTTTTTATTCGCAAGTTCAGCAAACAAAAGATGCCCCTATTGGCTGCATTTTTTGTCATATTGCTTTTTTTGATTGCAATATTTGGGCCTTTTCTGACCCCGTATAATCCTGAAGCTACGAATTACGACGCACTAATGGAGGGACCCTCTGCCGCGCACTGGGCAGGAACGGATGAATATGGCCGTGATATTCTAAGCCGTTTAATTGACGGAACAAGGTTGACTTTAGCGGTCAGTCTAAGTTCCGTATTAATTGCGGGTGTACTTGGAACCATTCTTGGTCTTGTCAGTGGATATTATGGCGGTTGGCTGGATCGGATTATTATGCGGGGGAGTGATGTACTGTTCTCATTCCCGGATTTACTGCTTGCCATTGGGATTGTCGCCATACTCGGGCCTGGTTTATCTAACGTTGTCATTGCCGTTGCAGTCTTCGGCACACCATCGTTTGCCCGAATTATTAGGAGCGTTACATTGTCTGCGAAGGAAACATTGTTTGTTGAAGCCGCCCGTTCTATGGGTGCGAAGAATCGCCGAATTATTTGGAGACATATTTTTCCGGAAACAGTTCCTAGCATTATTGTTAATCTATCCATGAAGATTGGCGGGGCAATCTTGGCCGCTGCGTCACTGAGCTTTCTAGGCATGGGCGCGAAGCCAACAGAGCCCGATTGGGGCGCGATGCTAAGTATGGGCCGTGATTATTTAAGTATCGCTCCGCATATCGTGTATTTTCCGGGGATCGCTATCTTTTTGACTGTACTTGCATTTAACCTGGTCGGGGACGGACTGCGCGATGCTCTTGATCCCAAAATGAAAAACTAAGGAGGGACAAGACATGACTCAAAATTTGCTGGAAGTACAAGGGCTGAAAACGGAGTTCAAACGCGGCGATGGAAGTATAACGGCCGTTGCAGGTGTTGACTTTGTGATTAAGAAAGGTGAAGTGCTGGGTCTAGTTGGAGAATCCGGCTGTGGCAAAAGTGTAACCTCACTGTCCATTATGCGGCTGCTTAAGGATACGCCAGGTAGAATCTCCGGTGGCTCTGTTCGCTTTGAGGGGACTGATCTGACGAAAGTAACGGATAAAGAGATGCGTCAGATCCGTGGAAATGATATGGCGATGATTTTTCAGGAGCCGATGACTTCGCTTAATCCTGTGCTAAAGATTGGTTTGCAATTGATGGAGCCGATCATGCTGCATTTGGGCTATGGCCGGAAGAAAGCTCGTGAGCATGCCATTCATATGTTGCGTCTTGTGGGTATCCCACGTGCGGAAGAATTGGTGGATGATTATCCGCATCAGCTCTCTGGTGGTATGAGGCAGCGTGTCATGATTGCGATGGCGATGTCTTGTCACCCGAAGCTGCTGATTGCAGATGAACCGACAACGGCGCTGGATGTAACGATTCAAGCACAGATCCTTGATCTAATGAAGCATCTGAAAGAAGAACAGGATATGGGAATGCTGCTCATTACCCATGACCTTGGGGTAGTAGCCGAACTATGCGACCGTGTAGTTGTTATGTATGCTGGTCGTGTAGTAGAAGAAGCTTCCGTACAAGAACTCTTTGCAAGACCGCAGCATCCATATACGAAGGGATTAATTCAATCCGTTCCGAAGCTGCGCCAGAATGTACGCCGTTTGGACTCTATTAAAGGAAATGTACCTGACCTTTCACAAATGCCAGCAGGTTGTAAATTTGCCCCACGCTGCGAGTTTGTCACAGAGCGTTGTCTCACGCAGGAGCCTGAGTTACTTCCGATTGAGGGACTTGAGCGAAAGAGTCGTTGTTGGCTTACACAGCAGGAGAACATGGAAGGAGGGGAACGTTTGTGAAGGAGACTCCACTAATTGAAGTTAAAAGCCTGAAGAAGTTTTTTTCAGTGAAGAAGGGCTTTTTCGGAACTACAAGATATTTGCACGCAGTTGATGGGATCTCATTCGCTATACGTAAAGGAGAAACGTTCAGCCTTGTGGGTGAGAGTGGCTGTGGTAAATCCACTACAGGTAGACTTGTGACTCGCTTGCTGGAACCAAATGACGGTGAAGTGTGGTTTAAGGGTCAAAATATTAGCCATATTTCAGACAATCAAATGCGGCCTATTCGTAAAGATATGCAGATGGTGTTCCAAGATCCCTATGCTTCACTTAATCCACGGATGAAGGTGAAGGATCTTGTCGCTGAACCGCTGCTCATTCATACAAAGCTATCCTCCAAAGAACGGGATAAACTAGCATGTGAGCTGCTAGAGACAGTAGGACTGAACAGTTTCCATGCCGAGCGCTTCGCTTTTGAATTCAGCGGTGGACAGCGCCAACGGATTGGAATCGCCCGAGCATTGTCTGTTCGACCAAGCTTAATCGTGGCGGATGAGCCCGTGTCTGCACTGGATGTATCGATTCAGTCACAAGTGCTGAATCTATTGCAGGATCTGCAGGAAGAGTATGGTCTGACCTATTTATTCATTTCTCATGATCTAAGTGTTGTTGAACATATCAGTGATCGAATCGGTGTCATGTATCTTGGTTCCCTCGTAGAGACGGCGGATAAAGATACTTTGTATGATCGTCCAATGCATCCTTACACGCAAGCGTTGCTATCTTCTGTACCTGTACCCGATCCTACCTTAAAGAAGGAACGCATTATTCTGAAGGGAGATCTCCCAAGTCCGGTTGATCCACCGTCGGGATGCCGTTTTCATACAAGATGTCCTTCCTGTATGGAAATCTGTAAGCAGCATGTACCAATATTCCGAGAAGTTGAACCAGGTCATGAGGTTGCGTGTCATTTATTTGATGAAGAAATGCTGAAATTAGAGCGATAACGGAAATTGTGAGATAACTTTACGGAAAAGAAGGGACAGCGATGAATATCTTATTCGATTCCGCTAACGTGGCGGATACTATTGTCTATTTAGCTTATGACGAGGAGTCATTTCCTTTTAAACTGGGAGCGGCTCACAAACAGTGCAGCAGTGTGACTTGGTTACATGCCCGCACTGAGGAAGAGTCTGACGTATTAGCGGTAGGCATGGGAAAGCGCAAGGATATTACGCTTGAGAAGATTCGCCGAGCAGGAGGAGCTGCTGCTCGTTCTATCTTGAAAGAAAGACGCAGCAGTGCTTCACTAGTGAGATTAGCCTCTGAGGCTGTAAATAGGAACAGTGATATTTCTGCTGCTGATGAATTACAAGCTTGGATGGAAGGCTGGATTCTCGGGTTGTACCGTTTCCAAACTTATCGCGGAACGACCAAGGTTGAAGGCTCTGTTGATTTACAGCTTCAATCCTTAGATTGGCCTGAACTGTCTTCTGTTGAAATAGAAGCTGTACGGGTTTCTGCACAGATACGTGCTGAAGGAGCAATCGTTGCTCGTGATCTTGTGAATGAAGTGCCCGGGACACTAAACCCTGATCGTTTCGCGGAATGGATGGCTGAATTTTTTGACCGTGATGATGCTGCATTAAAAGTTCATATCTATCGAGGGCAGGAGCTTGTGGATCTTCAGATGAATGGACTGATCTCTGTTGGAGCAGGGAGCAAGCATGCTCCAGCTCTGGTTGAAATTCGTTACGAGAGCAACCCTGAATTACCGATGTTAGCACTGGTAGGTAAAGGTGTAACCTTTGACTTAGGTGGCATGAACGTGAAGACAGCCAGTGATATTAGCGATGCACGCATGGATATGGGCGGTGCGGCTGCTGTAATTGGGGCTATGGATATTTTGATACGGAAGCGTGCCAATGTAAATGTGACTGCACTTATTCCGGTTGTTGATAATGTGCCGGATGCTGAGGCGATGTTGCCTTCATCTGTTATCCGCTACCCTAACGGGTTAACCGTTCAGGTTGCAAATACAGATGGTGAGGGTCGACTTATCATAGCGGATGCGCTTATTCATGCCGCGAATATCGGAGCGAACCAAGCGATCGATATCGCTACCCTAACTGGAAATGTCGGTGCGGCGCTGGGATTAGGTATCGCAGGTATATGGGGCGATGCTGATATAACGCAGAGCCTGGTAGAGATTGGTGAGCGAAATGGGGAACGCTTGTGGCCCATGCCGCTAATGGATGAATATGAAGCAGATTTGCGGAGTAATTACGCTGATCTGCGCAATGTTAGTACGTCCCCATTTGCAGGTGCGATAACAGGAGCCCTATTTATTCGGCGCTTTGTAGCAGAGTCGATGAGCTGGGTTCATATTGATATGGCAGGGACGGTACAGTACAAGCAGGATGTGGGGTATTCAGAAGCTGGAGCGACGGGATATGGTGCACGCCTGCTCGCCGATTATGTCATGAAGCAAATACATCAATAACAACTGGAAGAGTGGGGGGAAGTTATGAGATTGGAAGTCATCGCTACTTGTATGGATGATGCTCTGACGGCTGAGGCGAATGGGGCAGATCGCCTTGAGCTCATTACTGCTATTACAGAAGGTGGATTAACACCGGGAATAGGATTGGTGGAGCAAGTAGTCAAATCGGTTCGTATTCCTGTCTTTGTTATGGTCCGTCCACACAGTAGATCATTTAACTATTCCAAGTATGATATTTTGACTATGGCCTCAGAAATCAGACAGATTGCAGCCAGCGGTGCGTCGGGTGTTGTTCTCGGCGCACTAACAGCGGAAGGAACGATCGATGAGCGAGCGCTTGAAACATTATTGCCGTTGACAGATGGCTTACAAGTAACCTTCCATCGTGCTTTTGATGAGCTGGGGGATCAAATTGCAGGTTATCGAACGCTTTGTAATTATCCGCAAATCACACGTATTCTTACCTCTGCTGGACCTGGTCCAGCACCTGATGCCATTCCCGCTATGCGTAGGCTAGTAGAGGAATCTAGAGGTAGTTCGATTAATATATTGGCTGGAAGCGGTCTGAAGCCAGAAGGTATTACATCCTTTATTCAACAGACAGGAGTCACGGAAGTACATTTTGGATCGGCTGTTCGTTATGGCAAAGACGCTTTGTCTCCAATCGATCCAGTAGCCCTGCGGGCGTTAGCTGAGAATATTCATTCTAACGGCTAATATTTGATGGTGAAAAGGTGAATGGTTATGCATAAGGTAGATAGTTACGTAGTGGGAATTGATTTAGGTGGGACAAAAATTGCCGCAGCATTATTCGATTCAAAAGGTGTTTTGTTGAATCGAGAGTTGATGGAGACGGCCGGGGCAAGCACTGCGGAAGAGGTAGTACAGCGAATGATCGGAATGATACGTTCCGTATCCGAAGGACGACCGCTAATGGGGGTCGGACTTGCTTCTCCCGGAGCAGTGAACAGCCAGGATGGAATTGTTATTCACGGTACCAATCTTCCTGAATGGGACAATGTTCCACTGAAGCGTTGGATGGAGTCAGAACTTGGTGTTGAAGTGAAAGTGGTAAACGATGCGAATGCTGCAGCTTGGGGTGAGTATGTAAGAGGAGCTGGCAAAGGTTCAAACAACATGGTATATGTTACCTTCAGCACAGGAATTGGAGCTGGCATTGTCATGGATGGTGAGCTATTGCTCGGCACGAACTCATTTGCAGGAGAACTCGGTCATAATATTATTGACCCGAGCGGAACGGAATGTAGCTGTGGAAGATATGGATGCTGGGAAGTATTTGCTTCGGGTACAGCGATTCGGGACATGGCACTGCGGAGGATGGAGAGCGGAACGTCGATGATTACAGAGCTGGCTAATAGAAGTGGTGAAAAGATTAATTCTCGACACGTCTTCGAAGCGATGGCACTAAAAGATCCGGTAGCTGTCGAGGTGATTGAGCGAACAATTCATTATATGGCGATTGGATTAGCTAACGCGGTACATACGTTTAATCCAGATCGCATTGTAATTGGTGGAGGCGTAAGCAAAGCTGGTGAACTACTGTTTCCGGCGCTGAGAGAGAAAACAGAGGAACTTGTCATGAAGCCGTATAAAGGAACTTATACTATTGAGTCAGCAGGTCTGAGGGATGATGTAGGTCTTATAGGCGCTGCGGCATTATTTCATACCGTCTAGATGATGGTAACTGTTTATCAAAGCTATCGAAAACGGAGGGGCTGAAGAGAGATGGGTACAAGAGAAGAAAGAACGAGATGGTTCTTGCAGGATAGATTCGGCATGTTCATTCATTGGGGATTATATTCAATTCCTGCACGAGGTGAGTGGATACGTGGGAACGAGCGAATGAGTAGAGAGCACTACATGACGTATTTCGATGAATTTGACGCATCTCGATATGACCCGAAGAAGTGGGCCAGCGCAGCAAAAGCAGCGGGGCAGAAGTATGCGGTTCTTACGACCAAGCACCACGACGGATTCTGCTTGTTTGATAGTAAGCTAACTGATTTCAAGGCGACTAACACGCCCGCTGGAC
Organism: Paenibacillus sp. FSL E2-0201; assembly: GCF_037963325.1. NCBI lineage: Bacteria > Bacillati > Bacillota > Bacilli > Caryophanales > Paenibacillaceae > Paenibacillus > Paenibacillus sp. FSL E2-0201. Next base: position 4,330,732 of record NZ_CP150154.1, on the reverse strand, counting down.
GTGATCTTGTACGAGAATATGTAGACGCTTTCCGGGCAGAGGGTATTGCTGTAGGTTTGTACTACTCTATTATTGATTGGCATCATGATGATTACCCTGGATATGGTGATAAAGCGCATCCGGATCGGGACAATGAAGCGGCCAAAGACAAGCCGATTGATTTTGATAGATATTTGGAGTATATGCATGGACAAGTGAAGGAACTGTTGACGAATTACGGCAAAATCGACATCATGTGGTTTGACTTCTCCTACGATAATATGACCGGAGAGAAATGGAAAGCAACGGAGCTAATCCGTATGATTCGCTCTATCCAGCCGGATATTATTATCGACAATCGTTTGGGTGGGAATATCCGCGCGGCCGAGCCAGAAGAATATGCTGGAGATTTCTTCTCTCCAGAGCAAATCATTCCTCCTGGCGGCATCGTTGACGTGAATGGTCAATCGATCCCTTGGGAAGCATGTATTACGCTAAACGATAACTGGGGTTATCATTCCGAAGATAAAAATTATAAATCAACCCAGCAGGTCATTCGCTCGATGGTTGAATGTATCAGTAAGAACGGTAACCTGCTTCTTAACATTGGTCCAGATGCCAAAGGTGAAATGACAAGGGAATCGCTTGTCATCCTTGATGAAGTGGGCGAGTGGATGCGTCTGAACGGTGATAGTATTTATGGCTGCGGTAGTTCTTTGCTTGCTAAGCCGGAGTGGGGCCGTTATACGCAAAAAGGGAATAAGTTGTATGCACATGTCTACGATCGTGGAATTGGTCCGATCTATTTCCAAGGCTTGAAGGGGAAGATTAAGAAGGCTAGATTACTACGAGATGGCACCGAATTGAAGGTAGAAGCACCTTGGATGGCTGAAGAATATTCAGATGTTAACGGTGGAGCGTTTATTACATTAAAAGGGGCCAAACTGCCCGACGAAATGGATACGGTTATTGAGCTAGAACTTTTTAATTAATACAGATAGAGTGTCCCAAAAGTCATGAATGGCTGCTGGGGCACTCTATTGTCTTTCGATATCGGACCTGATAGACCCCATTAACGTCATTTGAGTCCAAAACTATTAGTGGAGGATGATACTGTTAAAAAAGGAGTCTAATGTCTACAATCACCGAGCAGTAATATTGCATTAATAGATAAAATATTAAATTCTAGCCTTACGGAAGCCTTCGTATATATTGAGAGCTGCAACTAAAATGAACAAGGAAATTCCACCGCCGACTAGCCCGGTTTTAAATTGATTCGTCGTAATGTTAAATAGATCAGACATATACGTTATGAATTCTTGGTTGAATACATTTGGATTCCGTAGGATGATAGCGAATACAATGATCACAAGGAGCTCGAGAGCTGTAGCACATAATGCCAATCCCTTTGTCCATTGTTTCTTAATTAATTTATAAATAGCTAATGCGGCTTCAAATCCGATCACTACAAGAACAATAGGCCAATACTGAAGTAATACATCCTGATTAAAAACGGGTGCGACAAAATCAAGTACACCTGTACCCCCTTTATATACACCGATCAAATGCTCAGCATTAAAATATAAGGTAGCCCATATCGCAATCCAGAAAAAACTACTGAATACTTCAAAATTCTTAATCGCTTTTTTCTTATGAATAGGAGTGATGTCCTTCAAATCATCAGGTGTCCATTTGCTCATTTTTGTTGTGAAGGGGTGTTTCTCTTTTCCGTTATCCGTTCGTTCGATGATAGCAAAAACTATGGTTATCCAAAAAAAGACTTGGATTCCTACCTCAAGGATACTAGCAATACCTTTGCTTATAACAGTCGTAACAATCCCCGCCACTGATTGATCACCGCTATACCCGATCAAATATTCGGCAGTCATCGCGATTAAAGAAACCACTACAGCAATCGGTATTATCATTTTTAATAAGGTAAGATATAACTCATAATAACGTGGTCCGATGAGATGCATGGGCTGGTCGCGATATTCACTGGCTAATACTGCAGGATTCCCCAACTTAGCAAGTACAGCCTTGACCTCTTGTTCATCAGGATCATCCGGTAACATATCCTCTATGGTTGATCGTAATTCGAGAGCGATATCCTCCCGAGTTTGTTCTGGTAGCCTCCGAGTCACTTCATGGATGTAAATCTCAATCAGCTTCATGGTCATCCTCCCCTTGTAATAGGCCGTAGAGTTCTTTCGAATTCTTAAGCCATTCTTCCTTTAGCTGCAAAAAAATTTCTATGCCATAGTCACTTAAGACATAATACTTACGGGGTCTGCTCTCGGATGTGTCCCAGCTACTCGTCACTAGTTCCTGTTTCTCTAATCGGCGAAGCAATGGATACAAGGTGCTTTGATCAATAGCGATGCTGGATTCCTCCAGTAATTGAACGAGCGAGTATCCATACTGTGGTGTTCGTAATTGACTTAAAACAGCTAGTGTTAACGTACCTCTCCTAAGCTCTGTAATTAAGGAGTTTAATAAAGTACTCATTCACCCACCTCATTATATTTCTCATTTAAATACTTGCCGCCATTGTATGGATACTAAAAATGATATTAATGTATGTCATACAGTATATGTTTTATACTATGTATCATACACTATTGTTGCTACAGTATCAATTGAATTAGAATATTCTTCTAGGAAATAACAAGGAAATTTTACTAATCAATCAAAAAAAGTAAAAGGAGGGTGAAGTGAAATGGATTCTTTCTATAAAGACATACCGGAAGCCGCTACATGGGTAAGTGTTGAGCCTGTTCATAAAGGTTGGTCAAAGGATAAGAAATACTACATAAAGACCATTAGTGGCAGCGAACTTTTGCTGAGAACATCAGATATTTCTCAATATGATCAGAAAAAGCGGGAATACGAAGCAATTCTACGGCTGGTAGATCAAGATATTTTGATGTCAAGGCCGCTACAGTTTGGGGTATGCAATGGTGATCAGAGTGTATATTCCTTATTGACTTGGATTGATGGGGAGGATGCGGAAAAGATTATCCCTACGCTAAGTGTAGAAGAGCAATATCAATTGGGTGTGAAAGCGGGACAATACTTACAATCTATACATCAAATGCCTGCGGGGAAAGATCAAGTGCCGTGGGCTGATTATTATAATCGGAAGATCGATAAATACATTACCAACTATAAAGCATGCGGCATTGTTCTAAAGGGAGAAGATCAAGTCATTCAATTTATAGAGGCGAATCGATACTTACTTGACGGACGCCCTCAAACTTTTCAGCATGGTGACTACCATGTGGGAAACATGATCGTTACGAAGTCGGGTGATTTGGGGATTATTGATTTCAACAGGTTTGATGATGGTGATCCGTGGGAGGAATTTAATCGAATTACATTTTGTGCGATGATAAGTGCAGAGTTCGCTTCGGGTCGTATTCATGGATATTTTAATAACAATGTCCCGGACTTGTTCTTTAAAATGATGGCTTTATATATTGCTAGCAACCAGTTATCAAGCATTTATTGGGCCATTCCATTTGGGAAAGAGGACGTTGCTGATATGCTGAGCAGGGCGGAAAGTGTTCTGAAGTGGTATGATGATTTTCAAACCTATATTCCAAATTGGTATTTGGCAAGCAAGTAGGATTCCTGCTATGCTTGACTCCTTGTCAGTTTACTAGTATACTCATATTAACAAATCAAATCACAAACAAAATAAACAAATGATGGGCGTGACCAAATGAGGAATAATGGATTCACTGAAGATAACCAGTTAAGCTTATTGATCTGGTTACGGCTGGTAAGGGTATATGAGAATAGTAACGATCTTTCTAATGAGTTCTTGAAACAATTTGGCTTAACTGTCAATCAGTTCGATACATTGGTACAAATATTAATACATCAACCTGTGACACAGATGGAGATCGCCGAGCACCTAACCATTACTAAAGGCGGAGTATCGCATATGTTAGGCCGATTAGAGAAGGAAGAGTTCATTGAACGCAAACAGGATTGGAAAGTGAAGTACATTACTTTAACGGAAAAGGGTCAAACACTTATCGAGAAGGTGTTGCCTTTGCAATCAGACTTCCAAGCTTCGTTATTCGATCCATTGACTGACGAGGAGAAGAAAGTATTTTACAGCATGCTTAAGAAAATTCATCGGCATAGTCAAGATGTGAATCGGCTCCCGCGAGGGGTCCAGTAGTAATGACAAGCTTTATTAATCATAAAGCTTACTTTTTTCTCCATCAGTATACTAGTAAACTTAAATTCAATACGATTCAACTAGGAGGTTTTTAAAATGAAACAACAACCCATAAACGGACAACATCATGTGTCCATGATTACTAAAGACGCTAAACAAAACTTGTGGTTTTATACAGAGGTACTGGGCCTAAGACTTGTGAAGAAAACAGTAAATCAGGACGATCCTTCCATGTACCATCTATTTTACGGCAATCGCAATGGCGCTCCTGGCACCGAGGTATCTTTCTTTGAAATGCCAAATGCAGGTCGGACTCGCAAAGGGACGAACAGTATTAGTTCTTTCTCCCTTCTTGTTCCTAGTGATGAAGCCTTGTCATATTGGGCTAGTCGATTAGATTCTTTTGAAGTACCTCATGAAGCTATTGTAAGTATAGGGGAGCGTAAGTCGCTTACTTTTTATGATAGGGATGAATTGATGGTCCATCTAGTATCTGCTGAAAAAGATAACGGAATTGAGCTCGTTGAACCGTGGATTACAGAAGATATCCCTACAAAGTATGCCATCGTGGGGTTAGGACCCGTTGAATTGACTGTACGTGAGGCTAGCCGAACAAAAGCGGTTTTGGAAGATATTTTAGGCTATACACAAGTTCGGACAGTGCCTTCCATGGGTGATCCGAAGGTTATGGTGGATATTTTTGAAACAGATAAGGGTGGTTTGTACACTGAACTTCAGCTCAAAGAAATAAATGACAAAGATCGGGAGAGACCAGGTAGAGGCAGTATTCATCATGTGGCTATTAGAGTGAAGGATGTTGAAGAATTAACCGAATGGGCCGCCAAAATCACTGCTGCAGGGTTTAAAAACACGGGGGTCATTGATCGTTATTACTTCCATTCCTTGTATTTCCGGGATCCGAACCATATTCTCTTTGAGCTTGCTACAGATGGCCCAGGATTTGAGATTGATGAAGCTTTTGATGCACTAGGAGAGAATTTGACCTTACCTTCATTTCTGGAAGAACGTCGTGAAGAGATTGAATCGAAGCTTCATCCTATCCGCTAAACCTAATATAGCTATGAAAGGAGGACATTATCATGATGGAACAATATAGAAACGACGAGAGAAAAGGGTTGGAGCTAGGTTTATACACGTTAGGTGATCACACCACAGACGCCTTAACAGGTAAAGCAATTAGTGAACGACAACGGTTCAAGAGATCGTATCTGCTGCCAAATTAGCTGAGGATGCTGGATTAGATGTATTTGGAGTAGGTGAGAGTCATCAACCGAAATTCATTACCTCTGCAGCCTCGGTTGTCCTTGGAGCTATAGCAAATGCTACCGAGCGTATAAAGCTTGTAAGTTCAGCCACTGTGCTAAGCACTGCAGATCCTGTACGTGTATATGAGGACTTCGCAACTTTGGATTTGTTATTTAAATGATATGGAAATCTTTCCTAAACCTTTGAATGGCAAATTGCCAATCTGGCGAGCCGTTGGAGGTCCCCCAGCAAGTGCAATTAAAGCAGGAAGAATGGCGATTCCGATGATGCTGATCACCCTTGGCGGCCCGTCATCTGCTTTTAAGGGTTCGGTAGACGCGTATCGTATGGTTGCAGCGCAATCAGGATTTAATCCAGCAGAGCTTCCAGTCAGCACTACTTCATTAATGTATATTGATCCGGACTCACAAAAAGCATTCCGCAATTACTATCCTTATCTCAATCACTTGATGAAAGAGCTTCGCGGATCGAGCTATCCGAAGGATCAATTTGCGGAAGCGATAAGTGTGAGAAATGCACTGCTTGTGGGTAGTCCACAACAAATTGTAGAGAAGATCCTCTATCAGCATGAGATGTACGGGCATAACCGTTTTCTAGCTCAAATTGATGTTGGTGGGTTACCTTATCCTCAAGTGGAACAAATTATTGACTTGTTCGCATCTGAAGTAGCACCAGCCGTAAGACGCGCTACAGCTAAGAAATAAGAAAGAGGGGTTATGATGAAGATCATTGGGATATCAGGGTCTATTGTTGGATCGAAGACAAGAATCGCTGTACAGCAAGCACTTAATAATATTATAGAAAAGCATCCGGATTTCGAAGTAGAACTCATTGATCTAGGCGATTATATATCATCGGAACCCCTGTTTTTCAAGCTTCGATCCCGGGAACACTTAAGAACTTATTTGATTTACTTCCGGTTAATGGGTTCAAGGAAAATCGGAAAATAATTGTGGATGATGATATTCTTTTTAGACTGAATCGACTAGCTAACGAAATGGTGAATACTACTAAAGCGATGCAGGTTGTGAAGAAAGAAGAAGAAGCAGCGTTTTTCTTTTAAAAATGTGTAATATAAAAGAGCAATTCAACCATTACGTTGAACTTCGTGCAACAGAATGGATCCGAAAAAAAGCGGATCTAAATTCTGTTGCATTTTTTACAAATGAATGTGGCTTGAAACTCTTTTTAATCTCGTCATTCAATGGAATCAATAGTAATATCGAACATAGGCATGAGGCATGAACTTAACCATTTTGTTAAATAACTGGAAGTATATAATTAAGGTTTCATTTATGAACAGGAGGAACGATGTGACTAATAACCGTATTGCCAATAGCAGGTTGTATAATCAAATAATTTCAGGGTCTTTACATCACACACCAGAGCAGGTTGTGAAAAAAATGGGAGCTATGCAAGCGCAAGATTATATGCAGGCGGTTTGGGCTATCGGATTACGTTCTCCAGCTTCGAAATTAGCAGATGTTGAGCGTGCAATTGCTGAGCGGAAGATTATTCTTACTTGGACGCTGCGCGGTACGCTTCATTTCGTCCCAGCAGAAGATGTGAAGTGGATGCTTCAGCTATCCGCACCGCGTTTAGCATCACAGACAAAGCGGCGAATGGTGGAGCTCGGACTTGATGATCAAACACTTGAGAGCTGTAGAAAAATTATGGTGGATGCTTTAAAGGGCGGGAAGCAAATGGATCGTTCGGTCCTACTTCAGCTAATAGAAGAGGAAGGTATCCACACTGGGAATCAACGCGGTTATCATATGCTCTGGAATTGCGCCTATCAAGGGTTAATTTGTTTTGGACCGATGAATGGTAAACAGCAAACGATTGTGTTATTAGAGGAGTGGGTGCCGGATTGCCGAGAGCTATCCTACGAAGGAGCATTGCAAGAACTCGCCTTACGGTATTTTACTGCCCGTGGATTGGCGACAGTTCAAGACTTCGCTTGGTGGGCAGGTATAACTCTTACAGATGCTAGACGTGGGTTAGAGTCTGTGAATAATGAACTTCAATCGGAGGATATAAACGGCAGCGAGTATTGGATGACTTCCCATCGACCAGCTCCTGCGGATGAAGATTCTGGAGTCTATTTATTACCGGGTTTTGATGAGTACATCCTTGGATATAAAGTCCGGAGCGCTGTACTTGAGCCAGAGACGGCTCCTTTGATTGTCCCTGGAAATAACGGTGTCTTCCTCCCGATGATTGTTGTAGGTGGCCAAGTTGTAGGTACATGGAAACGAACAATTAAGAAAAAAGGGGTTGAGATTGTCATCCATCCTTTTGGAGAGCTTGGGAATGCTAAAGAAGCGGTATTTAAAGCTGCTGAAAAATATGCTATATTTATTGACCTACCGATACTCAATATAAGTGTGTACTCTCCATTGACATGAGGACAATTGTTCTATGGAGTATACTTGAGCAAATTCAAATATCGTTCAGGGATGAATATCATGTTCATGAATGAGGACGAGTTAATAAGCTTTATTGATCAAGTGAAGACGAATACATATGACATAAGGGACCGTCGCATCACAGAAATGAACAATTAATAATGTAACCCGGCGGGCACGGCCTGCCGGGTTTATTTTACATACATTTATTTGATCATATGAACTAGATTCGTCTAGCTAATTCTGCACCCTCCCAAATCGCATTAAGTGCTCTGCGAGCTTGCACAGCGTCACCAATTACATGATAAGGAATGGCATTTTCCTCCAAGAAGTCCTGAAGGGTTTGCTTGTTGAGGGCACGTGAACCTACTGCAATTACTACATAATCGGCTGGCAAGCTGTGAAGCTCCCCATCTTTTTCAACCAGTACACTATCCTTGTGGATCGCCATACACTTACTGTTAGTCATTAATGTAACGCCATGGCCATAGAGACTTTCCATTACACAGATTTTACGAAGGATTCCCAGATCATTTGCTACATCGGCTTGCATTTCAACAACGGTGATTTGATTTCCACGTTCAACCAGCAGCTCAGCGACCTCAAGACCGACTAATCCCCCTCCAATAATAACGACTCGGCCTTCAGGATGGGCTGTTCCCCATAATACATCATGTGAATTCACAACATGACCACTCAGAACGCCTTCTACTGGAGGAATAACAGGGGCGGATCCGATTGCAAGAATGACTTCATCCGGACTAATTTCTTGGATAAGTGCTGGAGTAACCTCTGTATTCATTCGAATTTCCACACCTTCACGTTTAGCGGCTTCTCCCATATTTAGAGCGGCGGCGGCCATTTCTTCTTTACGCGGTGCGGCACCGGCGATATAAAGCTGTCCGCCAAGAATGTCATTCTTTTCGCATAATATCGGAGAATGCCCACGCCGTTTCAGGGTGACTGCTGCTTCTAATCCGGCTGGTCCACCACCGGCAATAAGCACTTTCTTAGGCGTGCTCGTTGGTTGCAATTCATATTCACTTTCCCGTCCGGTTGCAGGATTAAATACACAGCTGATGAAAGGCACTTTCGGATTCACGAATCCATCGAAGCAGCCTTGATCACAGCCCACACATTTAACAATCGTGTCCGTACGTCCAGCTAATGCTTTATTACAGAATTCAGGATCTGCCAATTGAGCGCGGCCTATGGCTACGAAATCAGCTAGTCCTTCGGCAATAATCCGATCCGCAATCGCCGGATCATTAATACGTCCTACGGCGATAACTGGGATGCTAACTACGGATTTAATTTGTGCGGCATTATCTACATTGAAGCCTACGGGTAGATCAATTGGAGGTACTTCATATTTAATAGCTGTGCCTGCTGGAACGCCGCGCGATACATTAATAGCATCAATACCAGCTTCCTCAGCCAGCTTCGAGAAGAGCTTCATATCTTCCAGTGTTAGTCCACCCGGTAGATCCTCGATCGCTGAGATTCTCATCAAGATAGGGAACCCGGGTCCAACCGCTTCTCGAATGGCACGGATACACGCGAGCGGAAAGCGACAGCGATTCTCCCAAGAACCCCCGTACTCATCCTGACGGAAGTTCATAGCTGGGCTTAGAAATTGTTGCGGCAAATAACCATGACCGGCATGGAATTCCACACTGTCAAAACCAGCTTTTTTCGCACGTGAAGCAGCCTCTGCGTAAGCTTGAACCATCTCGCTAACTTCGTGAAGCTCCAGCTCTCGGGGAATATGAGTGACACCCTCGAAAGGAACAGGAGACGAGGAGACTTGAATCAGGTTAGGAGTTACTTTCCCTCCATGCCATAACTGAAGACAGCTTTTGCCGCCTGCATCACGAATAGCTTGAGCTAGTAGGGTCATGCCAGGAATGAATTTATCATCATAAATGGCTGGAGCATCATCAGAAGCAGCCGTTGGGTGAATAGTTGTTACTTCAACTGTATTTAAGCCGTTACCGCCTTTTGCGCGTGCAACATGGTAATCAATCAAGCGCTCGCTGACATAACCACCCGGAGCGTTCATTTTTGTTCCCATGCAGGTAAAATGACCCGGTTCTTGAGCTCCATATTTCCGATCGTACCTTTGCTGAACAAATGTGCGAATTCCATGAAATAACTTCCTCTCTACACTTAGGTTAAAAATAACTAGGTTATTTTAACCTATATTATCGAATGGGGTGATAAAAGTATGTGCATAAAATCACGAAGTATTTGGCACAAATGCAGTCCTTGAGGTAAGATAAGAAAATGACCGGAAATGAAGTCCGGTAGTTCGGAGGATGAACATGGATATTGAAGTCTTGATTCTGGCTCAATTAATGAAAGGGTCAAAGCATGGTTATGAGATTAAAAAAAACATTATTTTCGTAATGGGTAACGATAAAATCGTTAATAATAATTCGCTGTATCCGAAGCTGAAATTGTTTGAAAAGCGAGGTTGGGTAATTAAGAAAACGGAAATGCAGGAAAACCGGCCTAAACGGTATGTGTATTCGATCACAGCCGAGGGTGAGGAGCGGTTTCATATCTGCTTGAACGAATTTACGCTGGAGACTATTCGTATTGATAATGAATGGTCTATTCGTCTTGCTTATTATGAGCTACTGGATCAGGAGGCCCGCCGAAGATTACTTGATTACAGAGAGACTTACATGAAAGAGAAGCTGGAACATTTACAACAGCTATCCCTAGTGCTTGGGAACGGTGAAGATTTGGTTTACTCTGAAGAGCTATATTTTTATACCCGTAGTATGGTATTACATGAGCTAGAGTTAATTCATATGCTTTCCCATAAACTGGACTCCTTGGATAAGCATTGATCCGTATGACAGATATCTTACATACACACCTCGATAACATTGTGAATGAATGGTACATTTGATATTGGGATAGAAGGGGGCTTTCCATGAGAAAAGAATACTTATTAACCCTTAGTCTTGTGTTTCTGTTTATTTTCCCAGCTTGCGATCGAGAACAGGCCAGCGATACTGTAATTAAGGAAGTAACGGTTACATCTAAAGGGAGAGTAATTCAATCTATCGTGATGCCACTTGACAAGAACACTGATTTAGAAGAAGCTAGTGCATCTTTCCAAAGCCTTACGGCTGACCGGGATGTTTCAATTCCCTATGTGAAGCTTGGAGAAATCATACAAATCGAATTTAGCGATACAGCTCCAGACAGCTACAATTTGACAGAATATATTTTGAGAGATGATGGCACTTTTAAGTATAAAAAAGAAACAGCAACGCCGGTAACTGTTGAATTTGAGGATAAGACAGCTACTTTTAAGCTCGATTCGAATATGGCGTCTTTTCTTAGTTCAGATAGTAAGGATTATGAAGCAGGGGCAACTATAAGGGGATTTCGACTGACAGGTGAGTGGGTAGACCAGACCAAGGAAATCACGTTTGTTGTTCGGACAGATGCTAAGTAGTTGTGGAGATCATAGAGTGTAAGGGAAAACCTAGGATTGTGGTTCATCAATGAAAAAAGACTAACCAGAAAGTCTGGCTAGTCTTTTTTTCTGTCCGATCTTATTATTTCACTTTAAGGCCCATGGCTTGGGCGACCTTAGTAAATACTTCAGTGTTTTCGTAGATTCCAGTAAACAACTGAGCATTTTTACCCATGGCTGTAATAGGAATATCTACTGCTGTATGGCCCGAGGTCGTCCAGTCCACTACAAAATTCTGTTTGGAATTAGCGATGGCAAACGGACCATCCTCTTTGGAAATACCGTCGCCTGACTCATCTTCAGCATCCACAGCTTCAATAGAGAACCCGCCTGTTTCATGGTCAGCGAGAACTAAGACAAGGGTATCGGGATTTTTTTTAGCAAAATTTTTGGCGACCTGTACGGATTTATCCAACTCTTGCCCCGCTTTAATTGTCATCTTGGCGTTGTTTTGGTGTGCAAATTCGTCAGTACCTTCTTCTTCAACCATCAGGAAAAATCCATTTTTATTTTCTGCAAGCGTGTCTATCGCTTTTTTCGTCATTTCAGGCAAGGATACAACCGGATTATAAATATCTCCTTCACCCTCTGGCTTTTGCTGGAACATTTCCTCGTTAGCAAATAACCCGAGAAGCTTGCCGCTTTTCGCCTTTTGCATATCTGTTTTGTTCGTTACATAGGAATATCCAAGCTGCTTAGCTTTTTCTACAAGATTACCTTGAGTACCCTTACTCTTCTCTGAAGGATCTTCAGTAGGCTCATCCGCGAACGTTCCTGGATTTCCTGCCGGATACCAGAAATCTTCGCCTCCACCGAGAAGAACGTCAACTTTGCTCTTGGTTAGGAGCTGCAGAGCGATATCACTTTGTTTGGAGCGATCTTCGACATGAGCGCCGAAGGCAGCGCCTGTAGCGTCTGTAATTTGACTTGTAGTTACAACACCTGTAGATTTTCCTGCTGATTTTGCATATTCCATAATGGTTTGGACGGACTTTTTATCTGCATCCATCCCGATGGCTCCGTTATAAGTCTTGACTCCGCTGGCATAAGCTGTGGCTGAAGCAGCTGAATCTGTAACAGGGACAGTGGAGCTTGTATGAATGAGTCCGGCATATGGCATAGAATCCATCGCTAGATTTCCTTTTTCACCTACTGTAGCTAGGCGGATGGCATTGCGCTGGGCAGTTCCCATCCCGTCTCCGACAAACAGAATCACATTTCGTGTGTTTGATGAAGCTGCATTGGCTTGATTAGGGGCATGCGTAATGACTACGTTGGAAACGAAGAGAGCAGTTGCTGCAGTTGCTACAATGGCCGTCTTAACGCCGTGCTTTTTCGGTGATTTCATAATTTCCCTCCTAATGTATGTTTACAACCTCATACTATAGTAATTACATTAAGAGAATGTTTTCGTTACTTGTAAAAAATGTAAAAAGCGCTGTTGAATATTTGATTTTGCAGTTGGAAGGGTTTCAAAATAAAATATATCTAGGTGTACGATTACAATATTTAATATATTCAGCTCCGAATACGGACTTTAAGTGCTGTTCTTCCTGAAGTATAAGTAAATGTATGGCGACAATGTTAAGTAGGAATATAATTAGTGTTAATAGATTTGGGTACATAAGATATAATCCCAGAAACATGAGATCAAAACCGACAAATGCGGCGTTTCTGCTAAATTTATATATACCATGCGTGATGAGTTTTGTTACAGTAGTCTTATCAATCCCAACTCTCCATGAAGTGCGCATAGCAATCATTGCTTGAATAAAAATGAAACATCCGAGGGCCGCTACCCCAACCCCGAAAAAGTGAATGACGGGATTATCAAACTGCTCACCGACTAGTGTAACTATGTATGACTCAGCTAAGGAGAACGCAAACCACGTTGCACCCCATACAAAAGTGGTAATCTTAACGAATAGCTCGGTATAATGAATCTTGGCTAGTTTTTTACCTTTTGCTAATACATTTCCTTTAATATGGTTCTTCTTGTATAGGATAACGAGCTTCATAAGGTAAGAAATAAGGAAAATGCAAAAAAGAATGAGAGATAGGATATTTTTTAGATTATTCATTGTATTTCCTCCTCACTAATACATATGAATGATTGCTCATATGTTTATCTATATCTTATTTCTTCATGCTGTGCGTGTCAACCCAATATTACTTCAGGAGGATAACGTGTTAAGAACAGTGTATAAGAAATGGTGGTTATGGGTGTTGGTTATAGCGGTTATTGCATTAGGAAGTACTGGAATCGGAATGCTTGTCAAGCGAGCGGGGGTTTCAACATATACTTCAAAAGAGTATAAGGTCTCTTTGAAGTATCCTTCCGATTGGGTAAAGAATCCAGAATATGATGAAAAATATCAGGGGGAAAACGGATTCTTTCAATTATCCGCTTTTTCTGGTGAGAGGTTATCCATTGATGATGTAGCAAACATGGATGCATTTCATCAACTGAAGCCTTATGGCTCCGATCCACAAATCATTGAGATGAAAATGCAAGGGCAGAAAGAAAAGAAAATAGAGGCGCGTTTGATTGTGCCTTCTGCTGATCAGGTAGAGGAATGGAACCATCAGGCCGCTATTATCATGAAATATCCAGAAGCTGTGAATATAGGAGATGTCTTGTATAATTATTTTATTTTATGGGCGGATATAAAGCATGTGGAGGATATAGGTCAGACTGTACGATTTTCTGGGAAACCGTAAAGCATTTGCGTACGAAGAAAGTCCAGTGGCTTATCTGCTGGGATCTCTAAGAAATATTCCAACTGCCATTTTTGTGTCTTTTGAGCCTGACGACTTGTGGGAGTATCCCATGGCGGGTACACACGTATTGCTCTTTTTCCACCTTCGCCTTTATTAGATAATATATCTTGGTTAGCTAGGGCTGCTTTTGGAAATACAAATTGACCAAAGTGATTTTCCTTGCGTGTACTTATAACGAAGAGATCGGCAGGATCAGATATGTCATAAGGTTGAATCGGCCCATCTCCAGTTCTCTCCCATAACGTCACAAACTGCCCGATCTTTGTAGGTGTGATTTTTGCAACACGGAATCTAATGGATAGCGCGTTTAAATTAAACATATACGCACCATATTCAGCATTGTGTGTTTCATGAATGAGATCAGAGCAATCAAGATTGCAAGGGTTATATACAAGTTCCTGGGTAGCAAGTAGATCACTATGAATAATATCTGAAGAGCTTTGTTTCTTAAGTCTCATCTGTTCAAATCTCCCGGTTGAGTCCCATTGAAACTCCTAATGCTCACTATCTTAATGCAAGAATAGCGAGTTCACAAGCGTGAACAGGGCAGATGTTCCGGAGTCGTTTATTTTTGAAGTATACTCAGATAATTGTAGAGGTATTGCAGAGAGTGAGTTTTTTTAATATAAAGAGCGCTATTTAAATGATCTATGGGGGAGTTATAGGCTTTGGATATAAAGAATAAACAAGTTGAACAACGGTATTGTCCATTATGTAAAGAATTGAATTATTGTGGTGCTGACAGTGGTGGTTGTTGGTGTTTTCATACGGAAATTCCTGCAGAACTACTAGAACGGGTACCTTTAGAACTGAGAGGCAAAGCCTGTATTTGTCAAAGATGCGTAGAGGCGTTTAAAAAACATCAACCGGAAATTTAACTAACTCAAGACGAAAACAGTAATTATATTGTGTATACTTAAATAGTAATATAAAAAACATATGGGGGACACAGATGAGAAAGCCTATAATTGCAGTTGATATGGATGACACGATATGCCATCTAGTCAAACGAGCTATATACCATAACAACAATGATTTCCCCACTCATGTACTGAAGTACGAGGAGATGCTTGATTGGAATACGGACCATTTACGTCATCCAGATTGTACACAAGAGGTATTCTATGGGCGGCCTGGTTTATATGAGGAGCTTGAATTGTTCGACGAACATGTTGTAGGTGAAATGCAGAAGCTTCACAACGCTTATGATGTTATTATCGTTACGGCGGCCCAGCCCCAGGCAGTTGTTGAAAAATGGAACTGGCTGCAGAAGCATATGCCGTTTATTCCCCTAGAAAATTTCTTCCCTTGTAAGCGAAAGAATCTTATTAATTATGATCTTCTGATTGATGATGGGGTTCACAATTTGGTTCCTGCATTGCAGGACGGAAGGAAAGTACTTTGTATTCCTCATCCATGGAATTTGAGAGCTCGTGAACAATACGGATTGCCGTTATTGACCTCATGGGAAGGTGCAAAAGAGAAGATTGATGAAATATTGGGAACTCAAGAGAATCGTTGAGCTGTGGAGAGTTGTTCACTTAGAACAATTCTCTTTTTTTATGTTGTTATTCAAGAAAAGCAGTATTGACACGATGAATTAATTGTATATAATTGGAATAGACCGACGGTCGGTCTACGAAGAGGAGGACTCGAAATATATGAGGATTTCAAAAGAACCGGAAGAACGCAGAAATGAAATATTAGATATAGCAGAAATGCTTTTTTTTACTAAAGGCTATGCGAGAACTACAGTGAACGACATCTTGCAGGAGATCGGGATTGCCAAAGGTACGTTCTATTATTATTTCAAGTCGAAGGAGGAGGTTATGGATGCGGTGGTCATGCGATTCATCGATGCTGGAGTGGACGCTGCCAAGATCATTGCTGCTGATTCAAAGCTCTCCGTACATGAAAAGCTGCTTCAAATCATAATGGCGCAGAAGCCTGATTCGGAGAGAAAAGGTCAGATGATTGAACAGTTTCATCAAGCTGAGAATGCACTAATCCATCAGAAAAGCTTGGCTGAAACTATTTTGAAGCTAACGCCTGTATTAACAGAGGTGATTGAGCAGGGAATCGAGGAAAACTTGTTCCACTGTCCCTATCCTAAAGAAACGATGGAATTTCTGTTGGTCGCCTCACAATTTCTGTTTGACGAAGGGATATTCAAATGGGAACCGGAAGAGATCATTCTCAAAATTCAGAGCTTTATTTATATTATGGAGACTACATTAGGCGCTGAAAAAGGAAGCTTTTCTTACGTAACGCAAATGTTTGAGTAAGGTTCGAACAAGGAGGATGAATGTGACGCAGGGGAGAGATCGTCAATGCTGCTACAAATTGTGAAAAAAGATTTTCAAAGGAATAAAATCATAACGATCGTCTTATTTATTTTTATGATGTTATCGGCTTTGCTTGCTGCCTGTGCTTCTCAAGTCATTATGGAATTGTCCGGTTCTTTAAGTCATTTGCTGGATAAATCAAAAGCTCCCCATTTTGTTCAAATGCATGCTGGTCCAATAGATAACGCAGTTATTCAACAATTCGCCTCTACAAATCCACTTGTTAAGAATCAACAGACAGTAGAAATGCTAAGGATAGATGGCTCGAAGATTGTCTTGGGTAACAGCAATAAGTCGGAAGAGAACAGCGTAATGGATATAGGTTTTGTTAAGCAGAACCCATCATTTGATTTGCTGCTGAATTTAGAGAATCAAGTGATTAGGGTATCTAAAGGAGAAATCGCAGTTCCTATTTATTATAAAAAGCAGAATGATCTGAACATTGGTGATCAGGTAACCCTTTCCAATGGACAGTTAGATCAAAAATTTATTGTTACGGATTTTGTCCGTGACATTCAAATGAATCCAGCAATTGTTAGCTCTAAGCGCTTTGTTGTAAATGACACGGATTATAATGCACTTAAGAAGAATCATGGAGAAGTTGAATATCTAATTGAATTTCAAATCACCGATTTAAGTAGACTTAGCGAGTTCCGAAATACCTATCAATCCTCAGATATGCCCGGTAAAGGACCAATGATAGACTATCCTTTGTTTAAGACGCTGAATGCGCTGACAGATGGGATTATTGCAGTTGTCATTATTTTAGTAAGCATCCTTCTTATGATGATTGCCACCCTATGTTTAAGGTTTACGATGATCGCGACCTTAGAGGAGGATTACAGAGAGATTGGCGTCATGAAAGCAATAGGAATCTCACAGCGAGATATTAGAAGGATCTATTTGGCAAAATATATGGTGATGGCAGCATGCGCCTCACTGCTAGGATATTTATTATCTTTGGGTGTGGTGCGATTGTTTACAGCGAATATCACCTTGTACTTGGGGACTGCTCCGAAAACGATCCTTCAGCCTATTGTTCCCGTCTTAGCGGTCGGTTTGATCTTCGGGATGATTGTGTTCTTTTGCAGAGTTATTCTTAGAAGGTTTAATCGTATAACAGTAGTAGAAGCTTTAAGGTCAGGGACTGTGGGAGAGATGAAAGGCAATACACGTAGATTGGATCTGAGTAAGCGCAAGCATCTAAATGTGAATCTTTTTCTTGGCCTAAAGGATGTTTATGGACGCTTCACCATGTTCGGATTGTTATTCTTCGTATTTGTGATCTGTTTATTTATCATTCTTGTGCCAGTGAATATATTGAATACTCTTCAGTCCCCACGGTTTATTTCTTATATGGGTGTAGGTCAGAGTGACATGAGAATAGATTTGCAGCCATCTGATCAAATAGAGAAGCGATTTAATGAACTGATAACGACGCTACATAAGGATCCAGACATACTTAAGTTCTCACCATTAATTACTTCTCGATTTAAAGTGCTAGGCAGTGATGGGGTATGGGAGAACATCAATGTTGAAACAGGAGATTTCTCTATTTTTCCGCTCACCTATGTTAACGGAGGAACCCCTGAAAGTGGAGATGAGATTGCTCTTTCTGATCTGAATGCCAAGGAATGGAACAAAACGGTAGGGGATAGCGTTATTCTGGAGGTGGATGGCGCTTCGAAAAAATTGACGGTTAGCGGGATCTACCAAGATATAACGAACGGTGGTCGAACTGCAAAAGCCCGATTACCTTATAACCCGAAGTCCGTGCTATGGTATATCGTAGCTTTAGATGTGAATCCGAATGTTTCCGTTCAGGAGAAAATGGATCAATATGCAAAGTTATTTTATCCAGCCAAAGTTACTCATCTAGAAAGCTATTTATCTCAGACGCTTGGGAATACGATTCGCCAATTAAAGCTGGTCACTGGCTTATCCATAGCCATCTCGATATCAATTTCAGTATTGATTACAGCTTTATTTCTAAAAATGCTGCTAGCGAAGGACGCCTCACAAATTGCGATTTTGAGAAGCGTTGGCTTTACGTTGGAAGATATTCGAAAGCAATATCAGGTAAGGCTACTATTGGTTTCAGGTCTTGGGATCATTCTTGGAACCTTTGCAGCTAATACCATCGGTCAAAAATTCGTTCAATTACTCGGATCTTTTATGGGAGCATCCAAAATACAGTTTGTAGTTAATCCGGTTGTAGCTTATCTTGTACTCCCTCTTTTTTTCATGCTCATTGTAGCACTCACAACCGTAGTAAGCACGATATCGATGAAGAAATCCAATTTATCTAAACTGATTGTCGAATGAGGGTGAGGTGGTAGTATGTTCATATTAGAGACGAAGGGTTTAAATAAAACTTTTGTAACCGGGCAAGGAACCCCGCAAACGGTATTAAAAGATGTTCATCTACAGGTATCGAAGGGAGAATTCGTAGCTATAATGGGGCCTTCTGGCTCAGGAAAATCAACATTGCTCTATACGATCAGCGGTATGGATCGGATGACTTCAGGAAGTGTTGTTTTTAAAGGGCAGGACATCAGTGGTCTTTCTGAGCGTGAATTAGCTGAACTGCGTTTAAATCAAATGGGATTTATTTTTCAGCAGATGCATCTTTTAAAAAACCTGACTATTCGCGACAATATCATCTTATCCGCTTATCGAGCTAAAATTGTTAGTCGTAGAACCATCAATAACAGAGCCGCTGAGTTAATGAGAAAAACCGGGATCTCCGCACTCGCTGAGCGTGATATTACACAAGTGTCGGGTGGACAACTGCAAAGAGCGGCGATCTGCAGGTCAATCATCAATGAGCCTGATATTCTATTTGGTGATGAGCCGACAGGTGCACTGAACTCTAAAGCTGCTAGTGAAATTATGGAGATATTAATAGATATTAATCAGACAGGTACAACGATTCTACTGGCTACGCATGATGCGAAAGTCGCTGCTCAGGCAGAGCGTGTCCTATATATGCTGGATGGCAGTATAGCTTCTGAGCACAGGCTTGGAAAAT
Organism: Paenibacillus sp. FSL E2-0201; assembly: GCF_037963325.1. Lineage (NCBI taxonomy): Bacteria > Bacillati > Bacillota > Bacilli > Caryophanales > Paenibacillaceae > Paenibacillus > Paenibacillus sp. FSL E2-0201. Next base: position 4,311,213 of record NZ_CP150154.1, on the reverse strand, counting down.
TTAATCGATTAAATGGTGACTTAAAAGAACGGGAAGAGAAGCTGGCTGCCTGGTTGTTTAAATTAGGATTCTGATTGTTCTAGGATCATACCTATAATGCTTTTCATACACTATCCAAAAAGGAGTTATGCTCTTTATGGATAGAAACCCTAAACTAAGCAACGTGACCCAAGCTTATCTGAATGAATTCTGCAAGATACTCCAAACCATGATTAGAAGGATGACAAGTGTCCCCCTCTTATGTAGCATTTCCAATACCTTTATTCGGCAGATGATTCCACATCATCTAGCAGCCATTGAGATGTCTCGGAATATTCTTAGGTACACGACAAATCTGGAGCTGCAGAGCATCGCTACAAATATCATTTCAGCACAAACTAAAAGTATCTCCAATATGCAAGCTATTCAGTGTAAATGCAGAATGCTGACAAATACAGATTTCGAACGATCTCAGTATATGAAGAGGTTCGAGAAAATAGCGCAAACTATGTTCGCGGAAATGGGATCTGCAGCTGTAACCAACGGAGTGAATGCTAATTTTGTACGAGAGATGATTCCTCATCATGAAGGTGCTGTGCGAATGTCAAATAACGTTCTTCAGTTCAATATTTGCCCAGAGCTCAAACCAATTCTGTATGCCATTATAACAACCCAATGCGAAGGTATTAAGCAATTAAAAAATCTATTAAATCAACTCGATCATTGCTAATATAGCCTTATCCATTAAAGCGATTGCTTACCCCGGATCTCCGGATCAAAGCAATTGCTTCTTTAGTTTACGGCTCAGAGTTATAGAGATATACTTTATATGTTTTACTCTATCAGGAAAGGAATACATAACATGGGAGATCTGAATTATAACTTAAATTTTGAAATGCTATGTGCAAAATACAAGTTAGGTAATCTGAAAAATGAACCTGAACAGGTAACAGGCGGCCTTCTTCACAGAATGTATCGTCTACAAACGGACAAAGCGCTTTATGCAGTGAAAGCTCTAAACCCTCAAATTATGCAGCGAGATACTGCTATGTACAACTATACTCTTTCTGAAAAAGTTGCGAATATGGCTTATCAAAATGGAATAAATGCGGTACCGGCGATTGTAACCAATGATTGTTTTATGCATGAAATTGAGGGTCAATTCTATTTATTGTTTCCATGGGTCGAAGGTAAAGCTTTGTCATCAGGAGAAATTGATATGGAGTGCTGCAAAGTGATTGGCGAACTCATTGCAAAACTTCATAAGATCGATTTCTCTACACTTCTTGATCATCATCCTAATGTGAATCTTGAGCCAGTAAATACATCCACCGTTCTTTGGAATAAGTATGCTCTACAAGCAAAACAGGAGGGTGTGGAATGGTCTGCCTTGCTATTAGATCACTTGAGCCAAATAAATCATTGGGAACAACTAGTAGATTCTTCAGCGGAACAATTATCGAATCATATGATAATCAGCCATAGAGATTTAGATCAAAAAAATGTACTATGGGATGAGCATCGCGTACCCATTATTATTGACTGGGAAGCAGCAGGGCCTATCCATCCAACACAAGAGTTAATTGATGTAGCTCTTTATTGGTCAGGTTTTGAATCGGGAAGTGTAAGCAAAGATGCCTTCTGCACACTTATTAGTACCTACCTGGGTCATGGTGGCGGGATTTATGCTAACTGGTCCGATGTTCTCAACTATGGTTTTCATGGGAAGCTAGAATGGTTAGCTTATAATATCAGACGATCACTTGGAATAGAGAGTACGGATGATACGGAGCGAGAACTTGGAACCCTTGAAGTAACCAGAAGTATATTAGGGTTAAAGGACTACGCTGATTTTATTCCAGAGTGTATTGAATGGTGTAATCAAGTCTACTAAAGGAGAACTTATATATGAATGTAGTAAACGCTACCATGGAAGATATAAAAGGGTGGCTGGAGCTGGCGGCAGAGGTGGAGTCTCTTTTTGGACCCATGGTAGATGATCCGAATTTCACGCTAGCCTTAGAGAAAAATATCAGTCGACAAAGTGCTTTTTGCATACGAGAGAATAGTGGTTCATCAGGTTCTCGATTACTGGGTGGAGTGTTATTTTCTTTGTCCAACGCCCCGAATTATAAGATTGGTTGGTTGTCAGTTTCAAAGCAAGCAAGAAATAGAGGAGTAGCGACAGCCCTACTTAACCATATTCTACAAAGTGTTGAAGCTCCCTCAGAGATATTGGTTACTACTTTTGGCGAGGATCATCCAGAAGGTCAACCTGCTAGAAGATTTTATCAGAAGTTTGGTTTCGTTCCTATGCAGAATAGAGTTCCAAATGGCCCCGAAGGCGGTTCAAGACAAAATTTCAAGCTGACGATCGCTCACGAGGATTCATTATGAAGAAAATAATGTATTTATCGACGATTTCATTTTTCTTGTTAGCGATTTCTTTTAGCCCGTTGTTCAACTATATCCGTGAGTATATAATTTCAGATCAGATCCAACAGCGTTATAAGATAGACCATGCTGAAAAAGGGTATAACACTTTAAACGTTCAAGAACTAGTGGTTGACGATAAGCATATTAAAATTGAAGAAGAAAATACAGGCAGGATTGCAGAATTGACGCTCTGGGATAAAGAGGAGAATGTCCCGCCTGGTGATATTGTCAAAGTGCAGTTTCTATTAAATGATCAAAAAATCTCAACCCCTGATGAAATATGGCTGTCTAATCGGGAAAGAGGAAGCAGATATTTCTCATGGATAGATATCCTTACTGTAAAGGATCGAAAGACTGGCGAAAAAGAAATCAATATAGTCCAAAGGCTTACAGATGATAGTCAGCCGATGGAAAAGCAAAAATGGAAAATAATCACGATTTCGCATGATGGCAGCATAGAAGAAAAATCACTGAGTTATGCTCAAAGAAGTGATAATCCTCTAGGTGTCAAGCTTATCGAATTTTCGGGTACTGCACTAATGGGTATGGGTTACTATTCAGATATTGCTAAAAGTTATCCAAGTGTAATTTTTCCTCTGATTTATCCATTTTTAACAGGTGTGTTGGGAATTTTCTTATTGATCATTACAGTTGTTCAATTACTGATTGAGCTTCAACATAGGCGCGTAATAAGGAAAAATGGGCGCTAATGTTCATAAGAGGTTGTGAATTTACCTGTAATCACGAATCACCTTTAACTTAGTCAACGTCGATAAAGCAAACAGTAGTAGCAATACACCGATGGAACCCATGACAGGGGCTGGACTGAAATGATCAGACAAGGCTGAGACGGCTGTAAGGCCAATAGAGGGCGCTACACTCATAATGGAGCCAAGTACACCGAAAACTCTGCCTTGTATGTCCTCCGAAACTTCCAGTCTGAGAATGGTATTGATCAGCAATGTACAGAATGAGAACATGAAGCCAATCAGTAGAATGATGGGAATGGCTAACGCAGCGGTAGTGACGAACGATAACAGGAGGTACATGGGACCCAGACATAACAGTCCAGTCATAATGAGGAAGCCTCGATTCTTTAATTTGGAGCCGAGAAACAAGATCATGCTCGAGCCAATCATATAACCTAGTGGAATACAGGCTTCCATCAGACCAAACTGAAAGGGGCTAGAATTCCATACTTTGACGGCCATGACTTGCGTTAGCATCAGGGAAGGCATAAAGAACAAAGTGAGCGTGGGGAGCATGATGATAATTGCTCGTGCGAAGGGGTATTTCCAAATATAACGAACGCCATCCGCAAGATCCTGCGTGAATTTTCTTTCTTCCTTAGGTCCGTTATTCACTCGGTTTGGCAGTGGAAGGGAGCGGACAGCAAGAACCAGTAGAAAGGAAACAAAAAATGTAGCTCCATCAAATAGGATGGCATCGGCCGCACCAAAACTTGCTACAAAAATACCTCCAGCTGAAAACCCAATCGTTCGACAGATGTTCTCCGACAAGTTCAGAATCCCGACTGCTTTTTGAACATGCTCCTTGCCAACAACAGTGGTGATAGAAGCTTGATAAGCAGGGGATTGGAATAATGCAGAGACAGTTGTAAGTCCCGTCAATATGGCCACGATAACGAATGATGTTGAAGACATAGATATAGCTAAAGCAAGCGTAACTACTAAACCACAGCTTATCAGATCTGTGACCAACATAATGGTTCTGCGGTTGATCCTGTCTGCCAGTGTACCTCCTATCGATCCGAGGAATGAACTGAGCAATAAATTGATGATCGTAATAATAGCTATCATTTTAGCGCTACCGGTTGTCTGAAGCACCCATAAACTTAAAGCAATGCTGTGAAAGGTATTTCCAAACAGGGAAATGGAATAAGAACTGAGTAGTAGCATAAATCTCCGGTTTCCCCAAAGGGTAGGATGGGATTGAACGGCGGTGGATGCATGTTTTGCTAAAGCGGGCTCTGTCATTGGTTACTCTCCTCTCAACTTAAGCGCTTAAGTCAATATCCAAAAAAAATTAATCCACAAAATAACGATTATTCTCTTGTGCGGGGTAGTCAGAGCGATCTAATAACTCTTGCATCAGTTCAAAAGCGGTGGCTGCCTTATCCCCTGTGAATACAAATTTCTGCACATTTTCACCAAGCATTTCTGGGCAATTACAGGTACAAAGAACAGAAAGACGTGAGAATACCCCGGATTTTTCAACATAACTCCCAATAAACTCATTAATAACGATGGCTTCTTTGAAGATCCCCTTGGATAAAATTGTATTCAATTCCTCCAGATTTTGAACTTTGAATATAGCTTTTTCAGATAAAGGAAGACTGTCTTGAATAAAGCGAGTGAGGAGGGAGTTATTGAAGCTCTCCATAATTAAACACACCTCTGAAGGATCCTCCGGCATTACCTTTTGTAGCGCTAAACGATAATTGAAAAGAACTTGCTTAAACAGCTTATCTTCAACCATACTGTCGATCAAAATCAAGGGAACACCTTCTACAAAATGCTTGGAAATCGAGTAGAAGGATTCATCTTGGACATCGATCAGAAAGACGGCTTCGAGTTTTCTTTCGACGATGATATCGAGTGAAGGGTGATCAGTACCAAGAGAGTATAAAAGCGTATGATATCCGGCATCTGTTAATCGCTGTTCCAAAGCACGAATAAATGTGAATTGCGCGTAGAGCTTCCAAGGAGGTAACTGGGTAGAATTATTGACAAGCACGCCTATCAATCCCGTTTTTTTATTGGCAAGTGAACGGGCTGCTAGATTAGGAATGTAATGAAGTTCTTCCGCGAGGAGTAGAATTTGATTACGGGTTTTCTCAGGAATGGTTTGGTTATCGACGCGGTTCAGAACATAGCTCACGGTTGCAACGGAGACATTAGCTCGTAGCGCGATGTCCTTCATTGTAGTCTTTTTCACCAGTAAACGACTCCCTTTTTGTATGATATTTCTAAAGATTAACATTCCGATTCCAAAGCGTCAATCCCTGGAAGGAGACGAGACTAAAGTATCAAATTTCTCTATATTGAAATAATTGGGAAATTATTGTAGGATTGGCTTAACCGATTAAGCTTATCGGTTTTTTGTCCATCAGAATCTAATAGGGGAGGCGGTTGCGAATGGAGAATGTAGTGTTATATCCCTTTAACAAGATCACTCAAGGGATATTCAGATTCAGAGATTTGACGGATTTTAATGTGACGGCAGTGGTTGATTTTGTCCTTCATAAGGGTTGCGATGTAGGAGAGTTAATCGAAGGCGCAGCTGCGGGTATCCCAATCACGGACAATATCGAAGAAGCGTTTCGGTCAGCGAATACGCTGATCCTCAATGACCCGGGAACCTCGTTTGGTAACAACGAAGGCGTATACGGAGAATTTAATCTTAAAGAGCTTTGGAGAGTGCTAGTACTCGCGGCGCATGAGCATAACATACGAATAATTAGTGTCCACGAGATTTTAGATCAAAACACACTTCAATGGTTGGAAGAGAACCAAATTACAATCGATATTGATGAGCAAATCCCAGATCGATTGGTGAGTAGAATGGTTGATGAGTATGCATTTCCATCTCCTACTGATGAAATAACTACCTATTTAAATTATTTTGAATTGGATACCAAAATCAAAACTTATAATCAAAGGATTTGCAAGGTGGGCATATTTGCGACACGTGGATGTCTAGGTAAATTTACGGCACAAATGTCTTTGTTTAGAGAGCTCAAGAAAGCAGGAGAGAAGGTAAGGACGATTATCACCGAGCCTACCGCATCTCTGTTTAATCAGCCAGGCGGAGATATTATGAAGTTCATCGCTCGTAGACCTCTAAATCAATACCCGTACTATATTAATGCTGCTGTTCGGGATGCGGAGAATGACGGCTGTGATTTTATTATTTTGTCAGGGCAAGGTTCTTTGCTTCCGAATGAGAATTTCATTATTGCTGCTACAAAAATTTCTTATTTGCGGGCTTTCAGTCCTGATTTGACAGTGCTCATAGCTGGGTTCGACGATGATGAGCAAATCAGAGATAGTCTTGATATTCTAAGAATTTATGGAAATGGAAGCCGCTCTTTTGCAATCCTTATTCCAGATAAATATGAGGTTGATTTTGGACAATACGAATTCAAAACACCTGAAGAAATGGAGCGGCGAAAACAAGAAATCCGAAGTCGTTTTGACGTAGACCATGTGGAATGCGTACTGGATATCGGCAAATTAACCAGTGAACTGATTAAGCATAGGAAATCCATCAGTCAATAAACTGCGGGGGGCTGTGAATATGAAGAAGGTAGCTCTTTATCCATTCAATAAAATTACACAGGGTCTTATCCGTTTTCGCGATCTGCTGGATGTAGAAATTGTTTCAGTCATTGACTTCGTTTTTCAGGCAGGCTGTGATGCCGGTGAACTTGTTGATGGGACTCTATCTGATATCTTTATTTATGCTTCCCAAGAAGAGGGTCTAGCGGGTGTAGATACGTTAATCTTAAATGATCCAGGTACCTCCTTCGGTGGGAATAAGGGCATTTTTGACGAAAATGATTTGACTGGATTGTGGCGGAAATTAGTAACCTATGCAGTTTTGAGAGGTATACGTGTTATCAGCGTTCATGATATCTATGATCAGGATACATTGAGCTGGATGAAAGAGAATCAGATTAAGATCGAGGTAATCCACGGATCTCGTGACAACCTTTTTAAAGACATGGACGCACGTTATGGTACGGAAAGTTCTAACACGGAACACTACCTAATGCAATTTGAGAATGAAGCCCTCATGTTCTCTATCCCCAAAAAAATTAAAAGAATCGGAATCTTCGCCACTCGAGGCTGCATCGGCAAGTTTACCTTACAAATGAAGCTATTCAAAGAATTCAAAAAGAATGACATTCCAGTAACGGCGTTCATCACTGAACCTACAGGCTTTCTGTTTGGTCAACCGGAAGGCGATATCTTCAAATTTCTGGCACAACGGCCGTTGGAACAATATCCTTATTATATTGATACAGTTGTTGACCATTCTGAACGTAACGGCAATGAATGGATTATCATGGCCGGGCAAAGCTCCATACTTCCTACCTCTAATATTGCATTCAATTCACTCCGCTTTGCTATGTTAAAGTCTTTTAATCCGGATCATGTGTTATTAATCGTTGGATTTAATGATGATGAGCAAATTCGTGATGCTATAGAAATATTGCGAATCTATTCCAAGCGTCCAATCTCGCTGCTGTTACCTGATAAAATAGAGTCCTCCTATGGACAGTACGAAGCTTATCCCTATGAGCGGCGGATAGCCCGTAAAGTAGAGTTACAACAAAAGTTTCTAATTCATGTAGACCTAATCGAAGAAGCAGCAGATGTGATGAACTTGTTATTGGAAGCAGAGAATGCCTCCTCTATTGCCGGTAGAGGAAAGTGATATGTTAAATCCCGGACACTCTGTTTATCAGATTATTACGGATCGTTTCTTTGAAGGTGATCCCGGAATTCGCCCCTCAGCAGAACTGTTTAGCTCAGATCAATCCAATCTCCGAAAGTACTTAGGTGGGGACTGGGAAGGGATAATTCGCAAAATTAAGGACGGTTATATTACGGAAATGGGGTTCAAGGCGATCCTGATTTCTCAGCCAGTAGAGAATGTCCATACTTGTATGGGGGATGAAGGAGGTACGACATCGTATCACGGTTATTGGCCTCGAGACTTCCTAAAGGCGAATGCTTACTTTGGATTACTGGATAAATTCAAGGAGCTGCTAGACGTCGCTCATGAGAAGGGGCTAAAGGTGATTATTGATTTCACACCTAATCATACTTCTCCGGCGCTGGAGCTTAATCCCGGTTATATGGAGAACGGTGCTTTGTACCGCAGAGGTCAGTTTATCGCATCTTACTCGGGAGATATGGAGAGGGTCTTTCTCCATAATGGCGGAACGGATTTTTTGGATGCAGAAGACTCTCTCTACCGTAATTTGTATGATCTAGCTGGATTGGATCAAATGAATCCGCAAGTGGATGCTATTTTACGTGAAGGTATTGGATTCTGGCTGGAGTATGGGGTTGACGGAGTACGAATTGATACGGCTAAACATATTCCGCCAGGCTGGCTGAAATCATTTTCAGGATGTATTCATGCCTACAAGCCAGCATTTGTATTCGGCGAGTGGTTTCTGCATGCCCATGAAAGCCCGAGTGATAATGCCGCCTTAGCCAATGATAGCGGAATAAGCCTGCTTCATTTTATGTTCAGCCATACTTTACGGAGTATTTTTCATGGGGGAGGTGGATTTGAACAGTTCATCGATATGTTAAGCGGATCTGCCAATAGCTACGAACATTTATATGATCAACTTATATTTTTGGATAATCATGATATGACTCGTTTTACTGTTCATGAGAATCCCTCACTTACGGATCTAGCGTTGTCTTTGCTTCTCACTTCAATTGGAATTCCCTTGGTATACTATGGAACCGAACAGTATATGTGCGGTGGGGATGATCCAAATAATCGCGCTATGATGAGTGCATTCAACAGAGAAACTTCAGCGTATCGAATACTGTCTCAGCTTAATCGTTTAAGAGAACGGAACTTCGCCATTGCTTACGGGGGAATAAAGGTACTTTACATGACTAATAGAGTGCTGGTGTTTGAACGGAGCTATAAGCGAGATGTGGCTTTAATCATGCTGAATGTAGAAGAATCTACACATGAGATCCCTGAGATGGTGACTTCACTACCAAAAGGGGAGTACTCCAGCTTGTTGGAACAAGTATTTGCAGGCAATGATATCTGTATTAATAGTGGAGGAAGATTGTCTTATAAGGTACTGGCGCCACAATCTGCTTATGTGTACGCATATGAATCTGAGCAAGAAGAGCCAGTAGCCGTACATTATTATCCTAAAGCAGGCGTACCAGGCAATGAGATTATTATTCATGGAAGACATCTGGGCGATAGAGGAGGTTTATTTGTTGGCGGTCAGTGTGCAAACGTTATTTCTTGGAAAGCTGATGAGATTGTTGCACGTATTCCGTATTTGTCGGCAGGTAGCCACAAGATTATGGGGACAACGGGTCAAGAAAGTGAATTTCTGTTGCCCGGCCGTTTAACAGTCTGGACAGCTCCATTAGTAACAGTGCGCTTCGTAGTAACGAATGCGTTCACAGATTATGCTTCGCAGATATATGTGTCAGGAAATGTGTATGAGCTTGGAGAGTGGGAGATAGATCGCGCGAGGGGTCCGTTTTATAACCATATCGTATACCGCTATCCTTCCTGGTACTGTGATATCAGCTTGCCGGCAGACTGTACTGTGGAATTTATACTTTTTAAGAAAAATAAATCCGGATCGGTGGACAGGGAAAAGGGATTGCCACATAAGTTTACGACCCCGCGAGAAGGTGTATCTGAAATTACGGTAGAATGGCAGAGTTAATGTAAATGTTCGACTGGAGGTATCTAATCTGTATTAGGAGATGCCAAGTATGGAAGAAAGATTGCAGTATGATGGGGAACGATTGACATTTCAGACAGCTCTAGACGAAGGCATGAGAAATCTTATTTCTAGGCATTTTAATGCATCATGGTATGAATTACAGCAGGCGGTTCGTTTAACCACACTTTCAGTAGATAATAAATTCTCACGTTTTCTCTTTCCGGTGAAACAGCCTCTTGGAGAAACAATAGAAATGCGACTCCCCCGTGTGGAAAACCGTTATTTTTATGCCGATTTAGGGATTATTAAAAAAGCGCAAACGTTTGTATCCATTTCGAGATCTAAAGTTTTGCATGTTCTGGAGGATGGTGAAACGCATTATTCGGATTGGCTCTCCTTTCAAAGAGATCATGCCTCTCCTCCGTTGTTGGAACAGAACACATGGTGGGAATATTTTACGGGTTATTCTCTATCTAAAAACTGAGAGATTGGGAGGAAGCATGTATGCCAAAACCCGTGTCCGTCTTAATTTTGTCATGGGAATATCCCCCTCTGATTATTGGAGGGATCGCACCACATGTTTATGAATTGTCCAGGCACTTGAAGGATGAGTGGACAGAGATTCATGTAGTGACCAATTCCGCGCCCCAAAGTCCTATTTTCGAGACGGAAAAAGGTGTGTTCGTACATCGGGTGAATTCGTACGAGAATTTGACTGATTTTGAAGATTGGGTCCTCCAATTTAATCTAGCGATTGTGGATTATGTGAAGACCCAGCTTCTTGGTAATGTCAGATTTGACTTCATTCATGCGCATGATTGGCTGGTAGGGTATGCAGCTATTCTTTTACGACATCAGCTTAACCTACCATTAGTTACGACGATTCATGCCACGGAATATGGTAGGAATCAAGGGTTATTCACGCCACAGCAGCAGGGTATCCATTCTATTGAGAATGAACTCGTATCTCTTTCAGACAAGGTTATTGTTTGCAGTTCCTATATGAAGCACGAGGTTTGCAATGTGCATGCGATTGATGAACAGAAAATGGAAGTGATTCCTAATGGCATTGACCTTAGCTCGCTGCAACTTAAGGAGCCTCACACTTTTCAAAGAGAACTTTATGCACAGGCAGAAGAAAGGATTGTGCTGTTTATTGGAAGATTAGTGAAAGAAAAGGGGGTTCAGGTGCTCTTAGAAAGTGCCCGAGAGGTCCTCTTAGTGATTCCAGATTGTAAATTTATCATTGCTGGGCGTGGTCCAATGTTATCCGAGCTGAAAAGTATAGCTTCCGATATTAACTCCCAGGTGCTCTTTACTGGATTCATCAAGAATCAGGAGAAGAATTTCTTGCTTGAAATTGCGGACTTGTGTGTGTTTCCGAGTTTATATGAGCCTTTTGGTATTGTGGCAATTGAAGCGATGGGGAGTGGAACACCTATAGTTGTTTCTGACGTTGGAGGTTTAGCGGAGATTGTAGAGGATGGACGAACTGGGCTGACTAGCGTGCCAGGGGACTCATATATACTTGCCGAAAATATCCTGCGGATTCTTCAAGATTATTCCCTGGCCAGCCGTATTGCTGAAGCCGGCAGAACGGAAACTGAGTTGCACTATGACTGGAGAAGCATAGCTTTGCGGACAAAGGAAGTCTATTCCAAGCTCAGCGGCGTTAAACTGTGACGGGGATATTTCCAAGACAATGGATTCAGTGAGGAACTTTAAGGTCGAATTTTCCAAACTCTATAGAAAAGAGGGCACCGTTATGACGTCTTTTATCACCTTGAAGGAAGAGATTCTTGATCATAATCTCTGCACATCCTGTGGTTTATGTGCCGCCGTATGTCCTAAGGGTCTTCTATCGATGAGTAGTGACTCGGTTCCTCTGCCTATATTTCAAGGTATCGTGGAGCTAGCCATGGATAGCTGCGGAAGCTGTACGCTTTGTACCGAGGTCTGTCCGGGTTATGATACCGGCGTTATGGAATCTGAGCTCCGAATCTTTGGTCGTAACCGCTCCGAGTCGGAACGCTGGACAGGTGTATATATTTCTACTCATCAGTTATCGGCAGCAGATCCGGATATTCTCGGAAGAGCAGCAGCAGGGGGAGCGGGCACTATTTTGGCTATCACGGCCCTGGAAGAGAAAGTCGCGGATGCGGTTATCGTTGTAGGTAGAGATGAAGAAAAGCCTTGGGTTCCGAAGGCGTTTATTGCAGATTCAGTGGATAAAATTATCGAATGTGCGCAAACGAGTTATTGCATCACCCCCAATCTTCACTTGTTGAATGATTCCCGGTATGAGCGAATTGGAATTATCGGTGTTCCCTGTCAAATTCAAGGCATTAATAAATTACTCAACTTACCAGAGGACACACCTACCTCTTTCCTGGCTAGTAAGGTAGCCTTTACGATTGAACTGGGTTGCGCTTCGAATACATCTTTGGCTGGAACCGAACATCTGATTGCTGGAATTCTGGGAGTTCAGCTAGAGGATGTTCTCTTTATGCGCTACCGAGAAGGAGAATATCCGGGACAGTTTGTGGTCAGAACACGGGATGGCAAAGAACATTCGCTGCCGTTTTACAGGTTGGTAGAAGAGTTCAAGAAATTCAAGACATTCCGCTGCTTATCCTGCCCCGATTGGTGGTCTGGAATAGCTGATATTTCCATTTCAGATGGGGACCCGAATATTTTTGATTCCAGCAAAACTGGAGTGTCAGTAAAAGCCTCCTCTACGGTGATGGTAAGAACTGCGATGGGGGCAAAGCTGATTGAACTAGCGAGGCGCAGGAATGCGATCGAGTTGGTTGATTACACATTCGATAACAACCTTGGCTTAGAGCGCAAGCGCCAGCGTTACCGTAGCTACGCTGCGCAAGGTGACCGAAAAATCCCGCTTGCTCCTGGAAGAGATATGAAATATTCGCAAATACTCTCGGATGACGAGGTGATTAGGAATGGAATTGGTACGGAACAAAACCGAACTGCCAACAAAATTTGACTTGAGGGTAAGCGCGAAGTTGGACGAGCATTCATTCAAATATGCATCGGTTCCTGGGGATAAATCTATTTCTCAGAGGGCAATTATGATGAACGCCATTGCGGAAGGGAAGGGAGTTATTCATAATGTACTGCGATCTCGTGACATTGAGAGTTGTATCGCTATTTTGCGCCAATTAGGTGTAACGTTTGCATGGAATGGTAATGCATTAACTGTCTATGGATTGGGGCTACAATCATTAAGAATTCCTGATGCCAGACTTGAAATCGGGAATACTGCTACATCTGCGAGACTTATCATGTCTGTTCTGGCAGGTCATCCATTTGCAGTCGAGCTAGCCGGCAATCGACTTCTAACTACTAGGCCTATGGATTGGGTGGCACAACCGCTGATAGAAATGGGAGCGTCGATCACCTATCTCGAAAGCGAAGGCTACCTTCCGCTTGTGATTAACGGTAGGTTCCCATTGAGCCCTATCAATATCGAGGCAACAGTAGCTAGCGCACAGGAGAAATCAGCCTTTCTATTTGCGGGTCTCTATGCAGATGGAACAAGTAGCTATCGACAAATGTGCCAGAGTCGCGATCACACGGAACGATTGATGAAATATTTTGGAATTGATATTGAAATCCAGAATAACGTTACCTCTATCCGAGGTGGTTATAACTTTGCAGCGAAAGATGTGATTGTTCCAGGCGATTTGTCTTCCGCTGCATTTTTGCTAGCAGCTTTTACGATTCGTAGTATGGATCGTAAAAAGGAACTTTGGATCAGAGATGTAGGTGTGAATCCAACTCGGTTTGGATTCGTCAGCGTGCTACGAGAGATGGGGTTGGATCTGAAGCTACATCGGGAAAGGCAGCTAATATCTGGTGAGCCAATAGCGGATCTCTACTGCACTACAGGAAAAACGCTAACCTCCGTACATGTGGAAGGCAACGAAAAAGTACAGAGTCTGATCGATGAGGTTCCATTGTTAGCTGTAGTATCAGCATTCGCTGAGGGGACTACCGTCATTAGGAACTGTAGGGAGCTGAAGGATAAGGATACAAACCGATTGGAGACAACTGCCAAGCTTTTAGCAGCCTTTGGACTCGAGACTTCTTATGATGAAGATGAACTTATTATCTTTGGTGGTCGTAGTCCTTCGCCTGCAGTCGTGGATAGTTATGGTGATCACCGAATTGCTATGACTGCCGCCGTTCTAGCTAGTAGTATGGAAGAGCCTTCTATTATTCGGAATTGTGGTTGTATCGCTGTTTCTTATCCTGAGTTTCTGGATGATCTGTCTCAATTTGCTGAGATTGAAATTTTGCAGTGACGAGATTAAAGACAACGTATCTAAGGTGGAGCTACCAAGCTAGAGCGGAGCGCTGTGTGTGCTCTAGCTTTTTTTATTTCATTTAACTAGTTGATAAACTGTTAACTTTTCTATGAACATACTCTTCCTTGTGATGATTTTTATATTTTGGGTAAATAGATTTAAGAACCTAAATAAGTCAGCGAGAAGAGGTGTTCTCATGGAAACAAATTTTAATCCAGACGAGACAGAACAATGAAATCGCTTTATATACTGACACAAATTTGTGAAATCATTCACTTAATTATTAAGAATTTTAATATATAATTAATTTATAATAAAAATTAGGGGGAATCGAAATGAAACTATTTAAAATGATTTTGGTAGCCGGGGTTTCGGTAGCGGTATTGGCTGGTTGTGGAGCAAACGAGGATAAAGCAACTAACTCGGCGGCAACTTCAGCTCCAGCTGCTGAGCAGACAGATGCAGTCACTACTGCTTCGATTGTGAATCAAGCAGATGCATTTACTAAAGCTGTAAGCAAAGATGGAAACTGGATTGTAGCTATTCTAAATGATGTAACGATTCCTGAAGAGGTTGTTGTAGCTGGAGAATTCCATGATAAAGGAGCCGCTGATGGCGACATCTATCGTAAGATTGCCCTTTACTCACAAGACGCTGATCATAAGATCACTGCCAGTTATACATTAACCGTACCAAAGTTTACTGTACAAAGTGAAAATTTGAAAGTTGAAGGCGGAACGATTAAAGGCGATGTTTATGTAGAAGCGAAAGGATTTACTCTGCCTGAAACCGCAACAATTGACGGTAACCTATACTTCACAAGCGAGGATCTGAAAGCATCTGCAAAGATTGACGGAAAAGTGACTGGAACAACAGAAGTTAAATAATTTTGTAATCATCTCATACGTAGAAGCCAACCCATCGACTATGGGTTGGTTTTTTCTTATTGAGGTGATGAGATGTATCCCGGTTTAGACGGTTGTGGATAATGATTATGTGATCTTTGGTTGATTTTCTTAATATTGATCTTATAATATTACTACCACTACTAGGAGGAACACATATGTCTAAGGAATATTCACGTACGTATATTGAGAGTGTAAAGCTTGAAATGTTAAATAGATTGGGATTGAAGCAAGTGTTCTTTAAGGAGCAAATAGGTGACGCTTTAATTTTTGAAGCGGTGGGATTTGATAAAGGGAGCAAGCATCGTTTTTGTGTTAGACCGAAGACGAAAACGATTGACGAATTCATTTCAGGAAAATGGATGAAGGTCCGTAGCTTTGTAATCAAAAGTGTAGAGATGTAATGTTGAAGTCTAAAAAGGTAATTCCGTTTATATCGGAGTTACCTTTTTTTGCAGTTACCTAATAATGTGGACGTTTCGTGGGGCTTTTTTTCAAAGATAATGTGAAGTATCGCCGTAGAGATCAATGGTAGTATGATGGTCAGTTAGCGTTACTTTACATAAGGCTGTGGAGAGAATATCCGGCATTTCCCCTAACTCTTGCAATGATTTATTGAGAAAATGAGCCATTATAACTTTTAACGTTATCCGATGAGTGACAATAAGCACCTCAAGTCCTTCGTTATTGTTAATTATATGCTCCATAGTCGGCGTTACTCTTTGCTCAAGCTGACTGTAGGTTTCCCCTGAAGCTAGAGGGAGATATAGATCAGGTCTGTTGAAAAAATGAGAGTATTGTAAAGGATAATCTTGTTCAATCTGATCCGTGTTCATTCCTTCCCAGATGCCCATGTTAATTTCCATTAAAGAAGCATCCTGTTGAATGGATAAACTCCGCTTCCCCCGTAAAATCTGCGCAGTATGCAATGCTCTTGGGCTAGTACTAGAATAAATTGCACTTAAATTTTCGCCTTCCAAACGATCTCTCAACCATTCAGCCTGCTGCTCACCTAACGCTGTAAGTGCCGAATTTTGATGCCCCTGCATCCGTTGTTGCAAATTCCATTCGGTTTGTCCATGCCGGGTTAAGAATAATACTGTCTCTTTCATTAACGAAACCTCCCTTATGAATAGTTGTAAGTATAGGATAAAAAAATATAAATAAACAATATATAATAGTTAGGATCCATAATGTATGGTTATAGTAAGAAACGAAGCTTCTTGAATAATGATTTTATTTTATATGGTTAGGAAGATATCACGATGAACTTTCATGTATTAAAATTGTTTTACTACGTGGCGATAACAGGCAGTGTGACCAAAGCTTCTGAACGTTTACATATCAGTCAACCCGCTATATCTGCGCAGATCCGTAAGTTTGAACGGGAGAATCAAATTTTATTATTAGAGGTCAAAGGAAAGAGGATGGTACTTACACCGATTGGAAAAAGACTGATCGATCCCCTTGAGAAGTTATTTGCCATGGGTGAACAAGTACAGCAGATCATTGAGAATCATCACAAATTTCCTGAGGGTCAAATTCGGATCGTAGGTAATTATCTGGCTACAAGTATCCTCATTCCGAGGTGGGCGTCATTATTCAAACAATCTTTTCCGGAAGTAAAAATTCAAATCACTACTACTAATTCTCAGGAAGTGATGGAACAATTAAAAAGCTTTGAAGCGGACGTGGCGATTTACAGTGATATGGAGTTCCCTTCGCATCATACAGACATATTTGAATATCGGGAGTTATACAAGGACGAGTATGTGTTCGTGGTCGCTTCTAAGCACCCTTTTGCTAAGCAGCAGGTTAGCTTTGAAGAAGTGATGTCTGAAGCATTTATTATGAGAGAGGAAGGCAGTGCAGCTAGAGAGAGACTTGTTCGAATATGTGAAGAAAAAAAGGTAAAACAGCCAAGAGTTGAGCTTCAATTTAATGGAGTGAATGAGGTTATTCAAGCTGTGATTGCCGGGTATGGGGTTAGTTTTGTATCCGCTTTGTTAGCTAAGCCTTATCTTGAACAGGGGACGTTAGCCAAGGTTGATGTGGAAAATGTAGTCTCTAATCATTCGATATGGATGGGCTACAGAAAGAAGGAGCTTAAGGTGAGTTATATTCAGTCATTTATTAAGCTCGTCATGAAGCAAATATCAATAAATATATAATCATTTTTAGGAAATTGAAGATAATCTTATGGTAAACTATGGATGAAAAATGGGGAGGGGTTATGATGGATACAATCGTGTTCAAACAAATTGAATTTGTGCGTAGTGTTACTGTTCGTGCAGTTGAAGAGCTTTCCGAGGAAACGCTAGATATCATTCCAGAAGGTTTCAATAACAACATCAGATGGAACTTGGGACATATTTATTTGGTGCAAGAGAAGTTTGCTTTTCATTCCGCTAGGGAGCTTATGCAATTGCCGGAAAGCTTTGAACGATTATTTGCGAAAGGGACAAAACCTGCAGAGTGGAGCGAGAAGCCACCAACACTTGAAGTGTTAATCGAGATGCTTTCGGAGCAACCCAAACGTATCAGGGAAGCTATGAACAATCGCTTAAGTGAGCAAGTGACCCCTCTTACAACCGGTAGTGGATTAACATTAAATACTATCGGAGAATTCATAAATTTCACGCTTTACCATGAAGGGATGCATTTCAATACTATAAAACTATTAAATCGATTTGCAGATTGAAGTCATTAAATCGGATCAGCAACTTGGGGGGGATTCAATGGAAGTAGGAAGAATCCTAGGGATTGCTTATAATGTGATTCCTGTAGAAGATTTAGAGAAGTCTGCAGCTTGGTTTGTGAAACATTTTGGCTTTAATATAAGGGATCGGAGAGAAGGCAACTTAAGCTTATTTAGGGATAATAGACCGATCCTATATTTAACTCAAAGTGATCATGATTCGAGAGCTGTCTTCGAGGTAAGGGATAAAAAAAGATGGGTGATCACTTTCTTTACAAATGATGTCTTAACCCTTCATCAGTATTTAGTTTCAGAAGATGTGAAAGTCGGAAACATTAGCGATGAAGGAGAATATGGGAAGTTTTTTGTCTTTGAAGATTTGGATGGTAATTTATTTGATGTATGGGAACACCATGATTGTGAGCTGGTTTATTAGCTTTTTAAGGATATCGATGTCTTGTCGATATCTTTTGTTATATATTGGAACAGAAAAAGATTTGTAATGAAAACGGTTTTATGATAATCTAATTTATGTAATACATGTAACCGGTTACACATTGGGGGATGAAATGAATGATGACGATTAAAGATGTTGCAAAAATAGCTGGGGTGTCGGTAGCAACCGTTTCAAGGGTTATAAATGAATCTGGTTATGTTAATATCGATACTCGAAAAAAGGTTGAAGCAGCGATCAAAGAAATGAATTATACCCCTAATGAGGTTGCAAGATCTTTGTATAAACGGAAATCCAAATTAATCGGACTTCTATTACCTGACATTACGAACCCATTCTTCCCGCAATTAGCACGTGGGATAGAAGATCGGATGCAGGAGCATGGTTATCGCATTATCTTTGGGAATAGCGATGAGAACGAAGAAAAGGAATTGGATTATATTCAAACCTTTATCCAAAATAATGTCATTGGCATGATCTCATCCACTAATTTTCCTGAAAAAGATATCTACTCTAACTTGAAAATCCCGGTTGTATTTCTTGACCGTACTTCTAATGACAGTCCCTCCGTATACGCAGATGGCAGAAAGGGCGGACGCCTTGCTGCTCAAGAAATCATTGCACGGGGAAGCACTAAGATTACAGTGATGCAAGGACCGGCACATATTAAACCGGCGCAGGATCGATTTCAAGGTGCGATAGAGGTGCTTGATGAGATGGGAATCACTTATCATGTGATCCAGACATCATCGTTCTCCCACACAGAAGCAGAACAATGGGCTGTAGAGTTATTTGATAAATATATAGATACAGACGGTGTAATTGCCAGTAATGACATCGTAGCGACGGCAGTGATTCATGAAGCACATCGCTTAGGTAAAAGAGTGCCACAGGATCTCCAAATTATTGGATTTGATGATATCCCGCTTAGCAGTCTTTTGTCACCTTCGTTATCCACTATTCGTCAGCCAGCACATGACATGGGCCGAGAAGCGGCGGGTTTACTTATTAAGTTAATTGAGCAAGATAAGGTAGAAGATAAAATCATTCAATTACCCGTCAGCTTTGTGGAGCGGGAAACAACAAGAAGTAAAGCATAGATGACGACATAAGAAAGGTTGATGAACATGGCTAAGATTTGTGTCATTGGAAGCTGTTCAATGGATTTGGTGGTGACTTCATCCAAGCGGCCTCATGCAGGGGAGACCGTTCTAGGTGAGAGCTTCGCTACCGTTCCAGGAGGTAAGGGGGCGAATCAGGCTGTGGCAGCTTCGCGTCTAGGGGCCGAAGTTACGATGGTTGGTTGTGTAGGTGAAGATTTCTATGGTAAGGAGATCATGGATAATCTAAAGAGAAATCGGGTTCTTATCACAAATGTGGAACCGGTTACACATACCGAAAGCGGGACAGCCCACATCATTTTAGCAGAAGGTGATAATAGCATTATCGTTGTAAAGGGAGCAAATGATTTAGTTACTCCTGCTTTAGTTGAGCGAGCGCTTGATGTTATTAAAGGCTCTGATATGGTGCTAATCCAACAAGAAATACCTGAAGAAACAGTATCTTATGTAAGTGAGCTTTGCCATAAATTTAATGTACCTATGCTGCTTAATCCGGCACCTGCTCGTCCTATCAGTGACACGATTATAGAAAATGCTGCTTATCTAACACCTAACGAACATGAATGTACAATTTTATTCCCTAAGATGAGTACTGCTGATGCCTTACGGAAATATCCCAACAAGCTGTTTATCACAGAGGGAAGCAATGGCGTGCGATTTTATGATGGTGAACAAGAAGTTCTGGTTCCTACTTACAAAGTGAATGCTATAGATACGACTGGAGCTGGAGATACTTTTAATGCGGCATTTGCAGTTGCGTTAGCTGAAGGCAGCTCCATTCTGGATAGTGTAAAGTTTGCCAATCGAGCGGCATCTTTATCCGTTACTAAATTTGGTGCTCAAGGTGGTATGCCAACAAGAGCAGAGGTGGAGGCGAATATGTAGCTATGAAGAAACACGGGATATTAAACAGCCATATTTCCAAAGTGCTTACGGATTTAGGTCACACCGATACAATTGTCATCGCAGACGTTGGGCTTCCAGTTCCACCTGGTGTTCCGAAGATTGATCTCGCGATTAAACTAGGGGTTCCTAGTTTCCAAGATATCGTTGATATCATTTCAGAGGATATGGTCATCGAAAAGGTAATTGTGGCAGAAGAATTAGCTACGGACAATAAAGCTACTTCTCAATACTTAAATAATAAGTTTAAGGAAATACCCATAGAAGCGTATTCACATGAGCAATTTAAACAACTAACCCAGCAAGCTAAGGTTATTATTCGCACGGGTGAAGCTAAGCCGTATGCAAACTGCATTCTGCAAGCCGGGGTCTATTTTGGATAAGAAGGGGGTTCGAAGTGTATGCACATTACGATGAAAGATATTCATAAGTCTTTTGGCGCTAACCGAGTATTGACCGGTGTGGATTTTGAACTCAAGGACGGTGAAGTCCATGCCCTGATGGGTGAGAATGGCGCAGGTAAGTCTACACTCATGAATATTCTGATTGGTCTGCACCAACGTGACCAAGGAACGATTCATATAGATGATCAGGAGAAATACTTTACGAATCCCAAAGAGGCAGAACAATATGGAATTGCATTTATCCATCAGGAGCTAAATGTGTGGCCGGATATGACGGTTCTGGATAATCTGTTTATTGGCAAGGAACGAACATCCAAATTCGGCCTGTTAAATAGGAAAGAGATGAAAGCGTTAGCAAATGAACAGTTTGCTAAGCTCTCTGTGACCATTCCTTTGAACCAAGAGGCGGGGGAATGTTCGGTAGGTGAAAAACAAATGATTGAGATAGCTAAAGCGCTTATGACACATGCAAAAGTTATTGTCATGGACGAGCCTACCGCTGCATTAACCGAGAGAGAAATACAGAAACTATTCGAAGTCATTGCCTCACTGAAAAAAGAAGGCGTCTCTATCGTCTATATTTCGCATCGGATGGAAGAGATTTTTACAATATGTGATCGAATCACCGTTATGCGGGACGGGAAAACCGTAGATACGAAGCCTATTCCTGAAACTAACTTTGACGATGTAGTCCGGAAGATGGTAGGTCGTGAATTAACAGACCGATTCCCTGAGCGAACTTCTAAACCTGGAGAAGTAGTTCTTGAAGTTAAGAATGCATCCAAGAAAGGGCAATTTAAAAATGCTAATTTCTCTGTGCGAGCTGGTGAAATCATAGGATTCTCTGGATTAATGGGATCTGGACGTACAGAAATGATGAGAACCTTATTCGGACTGGAATCTTTAGACCAAGGTGAGATTTGGGTGAAGGGACAGAAGGTGACCATTCGGAATCCCAATGACGCTATGCAAGCTGGAATCGGCTTTGTTACAGAAGACCGCAAAGATGAAGGGTTAATCCTAGATTTCTCTATTCGAGATAATATGGTGCTGACGAATTTATACGACTTCGCCCCTAAGGGTGTAATCAATGCTAAGAAGGAACAAGAATTCGTGGATATGCTTATTAAACGGCTGCAAATCAAGACTCAATCATCATCGACTTTGGTCCGGAATTTATCTGGGGGTAATCAACAAAAAGTAGTTATCGCCAAATGGATTGGTATTGGCCTAAGTGTTCTTATCCTCGATGAGCCTACACGCGGCGTCGACGTTGGGGCTAAACGGGAAATCTATCAACTCATGAACGAATTAACCGAGCGTGGCGTCGCCATTATTATGGTATCCTCAGAACTTCCTGAAGTCCTAGGGATGAGTGACCGCATCGTAGTTGTTCATGAAGGGGAAATCAGTGGAGAACTTTCACAACAAGAAGCTACGCAAGAAAAAATCATGACGTTAGCTACAGGGGGGCAATAGTAATGACTACTATCAAAGATGAGAGTGTAAAAAAAGGGTTCCAAATGGGGCAAATCACGCAGAAATTAGGGCCATTACTAGGGCTAATCATTCTTATTATTATCGTAACTGTGCTGAATCCAAGCTTTATGGAACCTCTAAATATACTGAATTTACTTAGACAAGTCGCAATTAATGCGCTTATCGCTTTTGGAATGACCTTTGTTATTCTGACGGGTGGCATCGATTTATCAGTGGGCTCTATTCTAGCCTTATCCAGCGCCTTTACAGCCAATCTGATGTTGTCAGGATGGGATCCAATCTTAGCTATTGTTGTGGGTTGTTTAGCGGGTGGACTGATGGGGATGGTCAACGGGCTAATGATTACGAAAGGCAGAATGGCGCCTTTTATCGCTACGCTGGCAACTATGACTATTTTCCGCGGCTTAACGCTTGTATACACGGATGGTAATCCAATCACGGGTCTCGGAGACAGTATGACGTTCCAATTGTTTGGCCGTGGATATTTACTGGGAATACCTGTACCTGCTATCACGATGATTATCGTATTCGCTGTCTTGTGGATTGTACTGCACAAAACGCCATTTGGCCGTAAAACGTATGCCATTGGTGGGAATGAGAAAGCATCCATTATTTCAGGGATTAAAGTAGATCGCATCAAAATAATGATCTATTCCTTAACGGGTATGTTATCCGCATTGGCTGGAGCTATCTTGACCTCCAGATTGAACTCGGCACAACCAACAGCAGGTACATCTTATGAACTGGATGCGATCGCAGCTGTAGTATTAGGGGGTACGAGCTTAACAGGTGGCCGTGGCCGTATCGTAGGCACTTTGATTGGTGCTCTAATTATCGGGATTCTGAACAATGGATTAAACTTGCTCGGCGTATCTTCTTTTTACCAAATGGTAGTTAAAGGGATCGTTATTGCGATTGCTGTACTCATAGACCGTAAGAAAGCCGTATAAGGGGGATTCCACATGAAAAAGCTCACATTAATTTTTACTTCCTTACTCTTGATTCTTATGACTGGTTGTTCCTTAGAGCCTCCGGAGTGGGCTAAGCCTAACAGTGGCGGGGGCCCGGGGAATATGAAGATTGGATTATCCATATCTACCTTGAACAATCCGTTCTTTGTATCGGTTAAAGATGGAGTTTTGGCAGAAGCTAAGAAACTAGGGATGGAAGTTCTCGTGATCGATGCGCAGAATGATTCAGCCAAGCAAAGTAATGACGTTGAAGATTTAATGCAAAAAGGTGTAAATGCGCTGTTAATCAATCCAGTAGACTCTTCAGCAATCTCGACGGTTGTTCAGACGGCTAACAGCTTAAATATCCCAGTCGTTACTTTGGACCGTTCTGCAGATAAGGGAGATATTAAAGCACTTGTTGCCTCAGATAATGTAAAAGGTGGATCGATGGCGGCAGAATATATTGTAGAGCAGCTTGGAAAAGGTGCAAAGGTCATTGAACTAGAAGGATCACCAGGAGCATCAGCTACCCGTGAACGCGGGAAAGGATTCCATGAAATTGCCGACACGCAGCTTGAGGTGATTGCGAAGCAAACTGCCGATTTTGACCGTACGAAAGGGTTGACCGTTATGGAGAACCTGCTCCAAGGAAATCCAGATGTACAAGCGGTTTTCGCTCATAATGATGAAATGGCTCTTGGTGCTATAGAGGCGATTCAGAGTTCAGGTAAGAATATTCCTGTCATCGGTTTTGATGGAAATGAAGATGCACTTAAATCCATTGAGGCGGGTAAACTCACAGGAACCGTTGCTCAGCAGCCTGCATTAATTGGACAGTTAGCAATTCAAGCAGCGAAAGACGTGTTAGATGGCAAGACGGTTGAGAAACTGATCGCCGCACCTCTAAAACTGGTCGTAAGAGAATAAGTAAATGACTATAGAAAAACACTGCATTCGCCGATTTGGTGAGTGCAGTGTTTTTGATATATATAAGCTTATTTTTCCTCAATCACTCTATCCGGTAATTGTGTCACATAACTATCGGACAAATGAAGAAGCTCTAACGCACGATCGAACTCATCTTCTGTCGTTTGTTGTGCGTGGTTACCATCGCCAGATAAGGTATAATGCTGACCGTCCTCGAAGCCACTGCCAGATAGGAAGAGCTCTTCATTATTTACGAACGATCCTGTTGGCAAATAATAGCGCTGAGGAAGTAGGTTATAAGTCGATTGATTCAATAAATCTTGTCCGAAATGAATATGATCCGCAAGAGAAACACCCAATAAATTAGATACAGTAGGCAAAATATCCACTTGTCCGCCTAGCTGTTCTTTTACACTTGGCGTTGTAATCCCCGTCGCTGATAGGATCAATGGAATATTAATTAATTCGCGCTCCGTATATTCATGACCAAGGATTTCCTGTAATAAGACGTGATCGTCCTCTTTTAGAGAGAAGATAGGAAGTCCGCGGTGATCTCCGTACAATGCAATCAAGCTGTTATCCCATACCCCATTTTGTTTGAGCTCATCAATAAAAAGCCCCAGTGCATAGTCAGCATAATTTTGAGCACGAATATAATCTCCGACTAATGTTCCTTCGAATCGTTCTGGAAGGGCCATTTTGTATTTATCCTCAGGGATCGAGAACGGATTATGCGCTGACATCGAAATAACATGGGAATAGAATGGCTGATCCTTCTGATCCATCCTTGCTAGCTCTGCAGCTGTTTTCTCATACAACACCTCATCAGAAGCTCCGTAAAATACCGTGTCCTCTTCACCATAGTACTCCTTATCGTAATATCGATTAAATCCTAAGGCAGTATAAAGCTCGCCACGGTTCCAAAAGTCGACTTCATTCGTATGGAATGTTGCCGTATCATAACCTTGCGCTTGAAGCAGCTTAGGTAAGCTTGGAAGCTCTTTTGGCGCATACATTTGAGTGGCTGGACCATCAGGTGGAACATAGAAAGAAGTATTTACAATGAATTCGGCGTCAGAAGTATTTCCTTGTCCAACCTGCTGGTAGAAACGCGGAAAGTAATAACTGCTAGCCGCAAGCTTATTCATATTCGGTGTGATTTCTATTCCATCAATCTTAAGGTTGATTAAGAAGTTCTGGAAAGACTCCATCTGAAGAATGACCAGGTTCTTTCCTTTGGCGGCTCCAAATTGAACTGGATTTGAGGTTGCTTGAATTCCTTTGGTCTCGTTAATCGCTGCTTGTGTAATCTTAGTGACGTCGATTTGTTCTTCTTCTTGATTGGCTAATAGAGAGTAAGCTTCATAATTGAGAATGCCCATTTGCTCGGCTTTAACGGTTTCGTTCATACTGGCTCGGTTAGGAAAAATATTCATTGCGCAAATGACGATGGAAACACAGAATAAGATCGCAACCGCTTTCCGGTTACTTTTACGCGACATGGCTTGTTTCCAATTAAGTGCCTTCTGTTTTCTCAACATGACCAAACCAATGACAATGATATCCACAAAAATAAGCATATATTGCGGACGCATGACCGAGAAAATACTTTTCTTAACGGCTCCAACTTGCTTGACCTGATCTAATACTTGTGAAGTAGCAATAATGCCAAAATGATTATGATATACAATGAGTGAGAAAAATAGTGTAGTGATCAACACATTGACCAGCATGTAGATGGCAATTTTTCGTTTCGTTGCGAACCATTCAATCATGCAAAAGACTAGAAGCACAAAAGGGATTTCTTTAAGCCATGTGGTCCACGTAGGCCCGTCTTCAAAGAGAAAATACCAAGCAAAATAACTTTTAACTAGCATAATGAGAGAGAAAAATAATAGGGATCTTTTACTGAGTGTACGAGGTTCTTTAAACGGCATCTCTTATGCCCATCCTTTTCTTTTAGATTAGTTCATTCTATTACTTGAAGTGTTTAAAATCAACTAGATTGGGGTATAGAAGAGACTTGTTTTCCTTAATATTACATTTAGGTGAATGAAACCATAGATTTTATCTATAAAATTATTTTTATGGGAAATGAACTTTTTAAGGTACTCCTAACTCTTATAGGGGAGAGAGGTGAAGGCATGGATGTCGCACGATGGGTAAAAAAAGCTAAGAAGGGGAATAAAGAAGCATTGCTCCACTTAATCATGTCTGAAAAAGACGTTTATTATAGGCTAGCGTTCAGCTATATGAGGAATACACATGATGCAATGGATGCCATGGAGGAAATGATCGTCACGCTTTATGAAAAGATCGGTCAACTAAAGAAAGAGGAAGCTTTTTATAGCTGGAGTAAGACGATTCTGGTGAATGTCTGTAAACAATTACTTCATAAGCGCGGGAAGCTGGTGCTGTTAGAGGATTGGAGTAACGTTGACGATAGTGAATTAGACCAAGCTGTGAGTAGTGATCCTTATCGTAGAAGTGAACAACAAATGGATATAGAGGCCTTGTTGTTACAAGTAAATGAGCATCAAAGAGAAGCGATTCAATTAAAATATTTTCATGATCTCGATTATCAAACGATAGCTGACATTACTAAGGTTTCCATAGGAACGGTTAAATCAAGAATTTACCATGGATTACAAACGCTCAAAAATCATTACAGAGGTGATGTTGATGAACAATAACGTCGAGCAACGATTAGCTGATGAGAAGTCACACATAGCGTCCATTACCGCACCTGAAGAATTAGAAATGAGATTAAGAAACGCTTTGAATTCGGCTCCCGCAAAAAGAACGAAAAGAATAGCACCGATTTGGAAGATCGCGGCAGTTGTGCTATTGGTGACAGTAATATCTGGACAAAACTACAATGCTTTTGCTTATTATGGCAAGCAGTTTTTTGGCTTTGATGAGTTGCTTAATGGCACAACTTTACAACAGCTAAATGAAAAAGGTATGGGACAAAACGTCAACAAGAAGACTACGTTAGTAGATGGGACGGAACTTACCATTAACGGAATTATGGCGGACGCCAATCAATTCATTATGTATTACACGTTAACTAACCCAAATGGATTAGAGGATATGTCTGTGGACGCTTTTAGACCCTCTAAAATAAGTGGTTTTTTAACTGATTCTAACGTAGTAAGTGGTACATCATTAATCAATGAAGAGCATACGGAGATTAAAGGACAGATGTCGTTTGACAGCGTAAATCTATTTTCGAAAAAACTAACGTTACACTTTTGGCAGCAGCTGGAAGAGAACGGTCAGATGAGCGAAGGAACAGTTACATTTCCTTATAACCCTAATGAGGCCATGGAAACTCAGATTAAACAATCGATTAACAAGAAGGTTAAAGTCGACAAAGGTACGATTACCTTCAAGTCGATCACAGCTACACCAACGATGACTGTAATAAAAGGGAAGCTGGATGTCGATAATTTTGATCGAGTGAATTTAGGACTACATGGGGTACAATTAATTGTTAATGGAACCCCTGTAGAGATCTTGGGTAGTGGCAATCAAACCTCATTAGGTGGCAGAACCTTTGATATTCGCTTCGACACATTGCCAACTGAGCTACATTCCATGCAGCTAGTCGTTAAAGAGTTTACTGGATATCAGAAGCTGGACGGAAAGTATTCCCTGACTTCCATAAGTGATAAGCCTCTTATGCTGGGCGACAAAGAATTATGGGTAAAGAATGTCTCCAAAACCTCTCAAGGCATCGAAATAACAATCGCTTCAGATGATGATGTAATGCTGGATGGTGTGTCTATAGAAACGAACAACGAGAATACGCCTTTAGAAACAACGATCAATCAGAAAGAAACAAAGCAAGTGGACGGTAAACTAATGAAGGAACGAACTTTATTATTTGATACACAAAGTGAGCCTGAGTCATTACTAATAGAAGGATTGCATTATTTGAAAGCATATAATAAGGTGATTGAAATTCCAGTAAAGTGAAGAAAAGTGCGATATCCATTTTTTATAACATATGGTAATCTATATGGACGTGAGAAAAGGAGGGGCACATGGATAATACAGAGGTTTATAGAGTGAGGCGTCCGTCGTTAATACCACTTCTGGTGTATATCAGTCTGCTAATGGGGATTCAATTATTTCAAATTTATAATCTAAACTATCGCTATACAAGTAGTGACAACTTAGTGCTTTCTTGTTTACTTTATGGTCAGGCTATTTTGTGTTTCATTGTTGCAATTGTTTTAGTCTACAGGATATTTACGATCAGAAGAGTTGTTGAAATTCAGATTCAACCGGAATCTATATTAATAGAAGATCTAGGAATAGAAGCAGAGCGGATTAATGACATTTATATAAAAGGATATTTTAGTCCTGTAGTTGGGATTAGACCTAAAGTGAATAAATTTGTTCCTTATAAATTATGCTTTAATTTTCTGTCACAAAAAGATGAAGATGAAATAATGAAACAGTTAAAAGCTTGGGCCGAACGAAATCAGATCAAAGTAACTCATAAAAATTTTTCGAGATGGCTATAAGATCTTCTAGACTAATATACGAAATGAAAGACACTGACTCCTTGTTGGTGTCTTTTTTTTGATCAACCTACACGTCATATGAATGTAACAAAGCTAAGTGGTGACAGAACGTTTCTAGCTTGAATGACATTCCGTTTGTGATACTCAGAACAGGTTCACTATTCACAAATCACCCTATAGAGGAGAATGGATTATGAAGAAAAAGACACGCAGGCTCAGCGTCATCGCACTACTATTATCAACAACTGTATTTACAGCTTGTTCAGCACCAGTCTCCACTAACGCAACCAGTTCGAAAGGATCTTTTAATGGAAAAGACATCGAGGCTTTCGTGGACCCTATATTTGCTCAAAAAATGAAAGAATACAACGTGAACGGATCTAATTTTGTAGTGGTGAAAGACGGAAAGGTGCTCGTGAATAAAGGGTACGGATATGCGGACAAAGAAAAGAAAACACTTGTCGATAAAGATACTGTCTTTCAGATCGCATCCGTGTCGAAGACATTTACCGCACTAGCAGCTCTGCAGCTAGTGGAACAAGGAAAGATGGATCTTGATCACGATATCAATGCGTATCTTGGAGGAATGAAAGTACCTAATGAAACGGAAACTCCGTTAACCTTAAGAAATATGTTATCTTACACAACGGGCTTTGATTACCCGGATAAAGCTAACTTTGTTGCACCGGAATATGTAGATCAAGACATTCCCATGAAAAAGTTTATGACGGAGCATATGCCGACGGTCGTTCGGACACCTGGTGAAGCGTATACCTATGATAATTTTGCCTTTTTACTTGCGGGCTATGCGATTGAGAACTTAAGTGGTACCCCGTTTTATAAGTATATGGAGAACCATGTGTTCAAACCGTTAGGAATGAATTCTACTAGTGCACGTTTTACCCCAGAACTATTAGAAAGAATGGCCACACATTATGGTCCAGATGGCAAACCTCATCCAACCTTTGGGCATGCTCCTACCGATGGGCCACAGGGCAGCATCCTTTCAACTGGTGAAGATATGGCTAAGTATTTAACCCTTTTTCAACAACAAGGTAGCGTGAATGGAAAGCAAATTATTAGTAAAGAAACCACAAAGATGATGCAAACGTACTCCGTTTTTGCGAATGAATTGCTTCCGATGACGACGATTGGTGGATTTGAAGGGTATCGTAATGATCTGATGAATGGCTATCATGTAGTTCTCAAAGGTGGAAATATGCCTGGTCATCAATCCCTAATCGTATTATTGCCAGAGGAGAATACCGCTTTCTACATGTCCTATAACAATGACACGATGATGAGTTTAGATATCTATGAAGCCTTGATGGATCACTATTTTCCTGAAAAGAAAGCTCCAGAGGCACCAACGTATCTCCCATTGGATGCATCTGTTGCCGCTAAATATACTGGAACTTATTTAAATACGAGATTCTATTTCTTGAAATCGAACTTCACCTATGCTGATGGCAATCTGATTATGGAAACTGGAACTAGCGGTACACATACGTTACGAATGATTAATCCGTTATTGTTCGAAGATGAATTAGGTAACAAATTGGCCTTTAAAAAAGATCATAAAGATCAGATCGAATACTTTTATTATACGAATCCTAATAGCCCAGACTTTGTTTCAGATGCTCGTAAGGTTCACACGAAGCCAGCATTTGCTGATGTATCTGAGGACAACGCTTATAAATCTTACATCTACAACCTGTATTCGCTTGATGTGATAAGTGCTAAATCTGGCAACTATTTCGAACCACAGGGAACCATGACACAAGGTGAGTTTATGGATGCTCTAATTCTTGCTCATGGATGGTACGGGTTTCCTCATTTAATTGAGGGGAATAAAGAATTAACGAAAAAAGGTATTCCTAGTATTGATCGTAATGCTGTCATCACAAGACAAGTAGCAGCCGTTATGATTCAAAATCTAAAACAAGCTAAGCAAGCTTCAGAAATTACGCTTAAAGGTGACACAGACTCATGGGCCACTGATTCGATCATAGCATTAGTGTCACAAGGCATTGTAGATCCAGATACGAAAGTGAATGATGACGGGTCTGTCGATTTTCGTTCTAAAAAGCCCTTGCTTCGCCAAGAAGCGAGTGCATTACTTGATCTTGCTTTTGGATACTATACGTTGCCAATCAAACACTAAGAATTGGACACCTCAGAGGGGACTGACCCCCGTTTGTGAGACAGGGATCAAAACACCTTACAAGTTTAAGTAGCCAGTCGCCGGAAATCCATCGGTGACTGGTTATTTAGTTTCGCTTGAATTCGAAATGAGTTATAGTAAATGATGTAGTCTCGAATGGTCTCTACAACGATTGCAGTCGTTGTAGATGTGAGATCTTCGAGGTAGAACGTTTCAGACTTTAGGGTGGAATGAAACGATTCAATGGGGGCATTATCAGCGGGCGTTCCTTTACGGGACATGCTCATGGTAATGCCTTTTCCTTTTACAGCTTCCTGGTACGCAAAGGACGTATACACGCTGCCCTGGTCGCTATGCAGCAACATCTTTTCCTGCTTTGGAAGTTGATTTAACGTATCCAACACCAAAGAGGTATCTTGTTTATCTGCTATACTGTAAGCCACAATCTCACCATTGTACAAGTCTAGAATGCTGGAGAAGTACAACATCTTCCCGCCAAATGGCAAATAGGTAATGTCCGTGACGAGTTTTTGCAGAGGTGCTTCTGCATGAAACTGTCGCTTGAGCAGATTTTCAAAGGAGTGTACAGATTGCCCAGTCACCTTTCGTTTTTTCATCCTCACGCGGCACTGAAGCCCCTCACACTGCATGATCCGCTGGACTCGCTTGTGATTTATACTCTGCTCTATCCGAAGGAGCGCCGTGATTTTCCGGTACCCGTAGCGGAATTTATGACGGATGCAAAGCTCCCGGATTTTCTCCACCACTTTGTCTGTATGCTTTGTCCCCACAGCTGCTTTCCAGCGGTAGTAAGTCGTTCTTGCGATTCCGAGCCATCTACAAGCCTCAGACACCGTCACTTCGTTTCGAATGGATTCGATCCAGGCAATAACGGCCTCTGGTTCCACCTCCTCTCCAACTCCTCGTACTTTTTTAGCAGTTCTAATTGTTGTTTTAAGAATCGGTTCTCTGCCTTTACTCTTTCGAGCTCCGAAGAGTCCTCCGGACCTTTTCCATAGCTGTACTGTTTACCCACCGGCTGCTGCAAACGATGCCGTTCACCATTTCGATTCCATCTCATCCATGTCTTTAGCTGTGTCTTATTCCGTATTCCGAGCTGCTCCATAACCTCTTTCACAGGTACGCCTGCTAATCTCATTTCTATAGCTTTCATCTTTATTTCCACGGGATAACTTACTCTGGTTGCCAATGCAAAAACACCTCCAAGATGATCTCCTTATCTTACGACAAGGTTCCATTCTTTTGAAGGTGTTTTGATTTGTCTCACGTTATGGGGTCAGTCCCGAGAGACTCCTTGGGGTGTTTTTTTTTGGTAGTATAAGGTTGTTTTAAATGCTAAAATTACCCAAAAGTATACTTTATGCAGCAAGGAGGTATTTTTTTGGATTACAAAGGGTCATCGGTGTATGACAATGCGGATTTTTTCTATAACTATTTATTGAGAAGAAACAGAGCGGATAGCCCAAATAACATTATTGAAAAGCCGGTTATATATGATCTAATGGGCGATGTATTTGGGAAAAAGGTGCTCGATTTAGGATGCGGGGATGCTAAGTTCGGATATGAGTTGCTTGAGCAGGGATGTAACTTTTACGAAGGTGTGGAAGGTTCAAGTAATATGGTCAAAGCGGCAACAGAATTGTTAAATACATCTAAAAGTGAGATTCATCATGCTACTATGGAGAGTTGGAATTACCCAAAAGAGAAATATGATTTGGTAATCTCTCGGTTAGCTATTCATTATTTACAAGACCTAGAACCAATCTTTGATAGTATCCGTAGTGCGCTTATCCCTAATGGTCAGTTTATTTTTAGTGTACAGCATCCGGTTCTAACATCATCCATGAAAAGTGCAACAACTTCAGAAAGAAAGTCGGACTGGATCGTCGATAATTATTTTGAAATGGGTAAGAGAATGGAGCCTTGGATTGGAGAAAGTGTAGTTAAGTACCATAGAACTTTTGAAGAGTATTTTCAGTCACTGAAAAATGTAGGATTTAAAATAGAGGATATTAGAGAATGTACACCAAATCCTCAGTTTTTTGATAGTGAAGGCGAGTATATGAGAAGGATGAGAATCCCACTTTTTCTCGTGTTTAAATGTATAAAATAGTTTGTTAAAGTAACGCTAGTCTAATGAGCATATGAATGAAAAGAATTGCAATGAGGAGGTCTACGATGAAACGAATGCCATATATACGCCCCACTGAGCATTATGATCAACAAATTATTGAGATCGATGAGCAGATTTGTGCATTGATAAAACAACGTAAAGAATGCTCAGATAATAATCCAGGATTCCCACCATTTGAGTATATTTCTGATTGGGCGGGCAAGTTTGAACTTTACGAGGATTTTTTGAAATCGGTATTTGGGACATTATTTAATGAAGAACATTTTAAGCCGATGGTTGAGCCAACTGATTTTAGAAAACATGTTGCTGTTCTACAATCTATTGAGGCAGATGAGTTCTTCTATACACTGACCTCTATACGACAATACAGTAATGCAAGTGTTATCACGCTTAGTATGGATTGGGATATTACCTCTGAATTATATGCTAATAAACCTAACCACTTTGAGTTATATATAGATAAATCGTATGATTGTCGAATGACGAATGGTGGAAGTTCATCAGGACATGCAGCCTATAACTACGTAGTATCTCCACCTCTCCCAGATGATATCTCCGGTATTACATTAGTGTTTAAGGAATTTAGTGTACCCATAAAGAAGGATGGGACAGGCACTGAGATTGTTTTTAAGCTAGAGTAACTATACAAGGGATTTTTAACAATAGAATTAAGCAGGAAGAGGTACGTATTAATGAATCAAATGATATGGCTGACCGGGTTATCGGGTTCAGGTAAATCAACACTTGCTGAGGAACTGAAAAAGCACATTGAGAACTGCTACATTCTGGACGGTGATACATTGAGGAAAGGAATTAATCAGGATTTACAATTCAGCGAAGAGGATCGATTGGAAGTCGGCAGAAGAATTGGTGAGATTGGAAAAATCCTGCTTGATGCGAACCTGAATGTGATCGTTGCCTCGATCTCTCCTTACCGCTCCACACGTGAAAAGGTCCGTTCTCTCATTGGGGATTCCTACAAGGAAGTCTATGTGCAATGCCCTCTGGAAGTATGTGAGGAGAGAGATCCGAAAGGTCTATATAAACAAGCAAGAGCCGGACAAATCAAGTATTTTACAGGTATTGACTCTCCATATGAAGAGCCTATTTGCCCGGATGTGATCGTAGAGACAGACAAGATTTCTTTAGAGGAATGCGTGTCGAAGATCCTTCACTACACATCAGCTATGCGAAGGAAATAAAACATTTAATAAGTTTGATAGAAAAGACGAGCGAACCAATCAAGGGTTGCTCGTCTTTTTTACGTTCCATTGTCAGTAACAACGCTGGAAAATAGTTCTGCTAATATCATTGTAAATGATAATCATTATCATATATGATGGGGGTATAAATCTCTCAACATGGAGTGATAGAGAAGGGGGAGCGCAAGACGGTGACATTGAATGATCAAGCTTTGCTATGGAATCAGGCATTCATTAAGATCCTAGATATACGACATACAAGAATGGAACAAGGCGAGGAGCTGCATGCGTACAGAATGCCCTCAAGCGTCTTCTTATATGTGACTAGAGGTAGCGCACATCTCCAACTGGATGGCATAGCACACCGCGTCAGCCGGTTTTCCTTGCTCCATGGGGGAAAGGGTCTCTATCTTGATATTACGGCAGATGAGCTGCTGGAATACTATATTATTTTGTATAAAGCGGTACTAGCACTACCATCCCGTCAAGAAACGATCAAGCTGATGGAGAAGCACAATCCGTTTCAAATGCAATATGTTTTTAAGCCCCATTATCCGATTTCCGTTTTCCATCATGTCACCTCCATGAGCAAGGAGTGGCATCGTTCAGATCTACTCAATAAGCTTCAAGTTAAAGCGATATTTTATCAAATGGTTTATGAAATTCTAGGGCAGATGGAACGCCAGAATATCATAGCCGTTAAGCCTGACTTGGTTGCCCAAGCAGTTCGTTATATTCATGAACGCTATCGGGAACCGATAACGCTTGAGACGCTGCTTGAACATCTTAGTTGCAGCTCCAGACAGCTACTGCACGCCTTTAAGAAGCAAGTGAGAACGAGCCCGATCGATTATTTGATTCAATTGCGGATGAGCAAAGCGAAGAATCTGCTTCTTTCCACAGATTTCACGCTGAAGGAAATTGCCGAGAGTGTAGGCTATACCGACAGCTATTATTTCAGCCGTATCTTCAAAAAATACGAGGGTGTTTCTCCCACTAGCTTTAAAGAAGCTGCGTTACAACAGGAGCAACGTCGAAATAATCCATCCTTCGTGTTCAGATCTCCCATTGTTGCTAGAAGGCAGCAACGTTATATTGGTAATGAGTTTGAGAATCATTATCAATATAAAAGAGAAGGGGAAATACTGATGTATCGTAAGTCAAGAACAACAATGGCAGCAACCTTATTATTTTGTTTCGTTCTCTTTTTGAGTGCATGCTCGACAGGGGGAACGAATGTCACACCAACAAGTAACAGCACGTCTACTAATAATGTTGCAACTTCCGCAAGTCCAGCTGCAAGTCCTTCGACAGATGTAAGCAATGACACAAGAGTGATTAAGCATGCGATGGGGGAAGAAACGCTTACCGGCGCCCCTGAACGTGTTGTCATATTGACCAATGAAGGAACAGAGGCACTTTTGGCACTTGGCATCAAACCGGTCGGAGCCGTTCAGTCTTGGATTGGTGACCCTTGGTACGACCATATCAAGAAAGACATGGAAGGTGTTACGGTTGTGGGAGACGAGCTTCAGCCGAATATTGAATTGATCGCGAGCCTCAAGCCGGATCTGATTATCGGTAATAAGGTCAGACAAGAGAAAATCTACGACCAATTAAAGCAGATAGCTCCGACAGTATTTTCCGATGACCTGGCGGGAGATTGGAAAATCAATTTCAAACTCTACTCCGAAGCTTTAAACAAGCAGGAAGAAGGAGAGCAGGCGATGGCGGACTTCGATAAAAGAGTTGCAGAAGTCAAGGCGAAGCTTGGTAGCAAAGCAGACACGAAAGTATCTGTAGTCCGCTTCTCCGCGAAACAAGTGCGTATCTATCAGAAGCAAACGTTCTCCGGCGTGCTCTTGAGCCAATTAGGAATTGCACGGCCTGAGTCGCAGGATAAAGATTCCTTTATCGAAGTTATGACCAAAGAGACGATCCCTAGCATGGATGGTGATGTGCTCTTCTATTTCGTGTCGGAGACTCCGGGCAAGGACGATGCATCGAAGGTCGTGGAGGAATGGAAAAAAGATCCGTTGTTCCAAAATTTGAGCGTTTCTAAGAACAACAAGGTGATTCAAGTCGATGAAGCGATCTGGAACTCAGCAGGCGGATATGAGGCAGCCAATCTGTTGCTGGACGAACTCGTTAAATACTTTGATGTGAAATAATAAAGGCGTATCGAATCAATAAGCTGACGCTGTATTCGCGTCAGCTTGTTGATGATTCCGGCAGTTAAGTTGTTAAGACTGCCAATGAATAGGAGGCTCGGTGTAGACGTGAATGGTTCTTTCCTAAGCAAGCGAAAGCTCGCCGGCCTGGTTGTCGGCACGCTTTTGCTTCTAATTAGTATGTTATGCAGTGTATTGTACGGTCTTCATCAATTCAGCTTGAAAGATCTATGGCTGGCTTACAGTCAATTCAACGGTTCCAATGAACATCTTATTCTGACGAGGGTTCGTGTTCCCCGAACACTGATTGCGGCACTGGTGGGGGCAAGTTTAGCAGTAGCCGGGGCGATTATGCAGGTTCTGACCAAAAATCCGCTGGCTTCGCCCTCTGTTTTCGGTGTAAATGCGGGCGCTGTGCTATTTATTGTCATCGGGCTACTCGTATTCGGTTCCTCGTTAACGATGAGCGGCATGGTCTGGCTTGCTTTTGCAGGTGCGGTCGCAACCTCGGTGGTCGTCTATACGCTTGGATTGCAAGGAGGCGGTTTCGAGCCGATAAAGCTGACCTTGGCCGGCGCTTGTATGGCAGCTTTCGCTTCCTCTATTACATCCGGCATTATTTTAATTAATAAGCAGTCGTTGGAATCCGCTCTATTCTGGATGATCGGCTCTGTAGAAGGAAGAAATCTGGAGCATTTACTGATGGTTCTACCTTATATGGCCATAGGAATGACGATCTCATTATTACTATCGGGCTCATTAAATATTATGGCGATTGGAGACGATAGCGCGAAGAGCTTGGGACAGCGTCTAACGCTGGTCCGCGTGCTGTCGGCTACGGCCATTGTACTATTGGCGGGAAGCTCGGTAGCAGCAGCTGGTCCGATTGCTTTCATAGGACTGATTGTCCCTCACTTATGCAGATACATCGTTGGGCATGATTTCAGATGGCTGCTTCCTTATACCGCATTAGTTGGGGCGATTCTTTTGGTGACTGCGGATTTAGCATCGCGCTTTATTCTGGAATCAAGAGAAGTTCCGGTTGGTGTCGCAACGGCGATTATCGGCGTTCCTTTTCTGATCCATGTGGCTAGGAGGAAACAGCATGCTTAAATCGCGTATAGCAAAGCATTCATTCTTGTTGTTTTTAGGTTTAACTTGTCTCGTTGCCGCCTTGTCGCTCCTTAGTTTATCCGTTGGGGGAGTTAGCGTACCATTAAAAGAGGTACTTGCTTCTCTTACGGGGCGAAACGCAGAAGCCAGTAACCTGATCATTATGCAGTTCCGACTGCCTCGAATAGCAGCCGCAATACTCATTGGCGCAGCATTGGCTGTAGCAGGTGCGCTGTTACAGGGTGTCATTCGCAATCCGCTCGCTTCACCTGATCTTCTGGGTGTAACCGGGGGAGCGTCGGTAGCTGTGGTTGCCTTTATGACTTTCGTGACCGGCTACAGTATCCACTGGGTACCGTTCATTGCCATCGGCGGCGCGTTGGTTGCGACCACCATTAATTATGTATTTGCCTGGAAAAAAGGTGTGTCACCGTTTCGGCTGGTGCTGATCGGCATTGGCATTTCTACAGCAATGGGTGCGCTCACTACATTCCTGCTAATTAGCGGGCCGGCTTATTTGGCCGCTCAAGTGCTGAATTGGATGACGGGAAGCATCTACGGTACCAATTGGAGTTACATTGAAGTGCTGTGGCCGTGGGTAGCAGTATTCATTCCTTTATCGTTTCTGCTTGCAAAGGAATTAAATGTGCAATCCTTAGGTGAGGATGTCGCTATTGGGCTTGGAAGCAGGGTTCAGCTAAGCCGGATGATTCTCTTGTTTTATAGTGTTGCACTTGCCGGAGCTGCAGTTGGCGTAGCCGGGACGATATCGTTTATCGGATTGATGGCACCGCATATAGCCAGAATGCTTGTCGGAAATTCTTACAAGCTGATCATCCCGGTATCCGCGTTGATAGGTGCGATCATTCTACTGTTGGCGGATTTGGCAGGAAGAATGCTTTTTCAGCCGCTAGATGTTCCGGCCGGCGTATTCACAGCAGGCATTGGTGCTCCTTTTTTCATGTATCTGCTGTTTAAGCGCAAGAAGATCTAGATCCCCTTTCGTGGGGATTGAGAACAGAGGGAGGCAAAGAATGACTCGGGGATTGGAGCTTTTTGACGTAACCATTATCGGTGGAGGGCCGGCGGGCTTGTATGCTACCTTTTACAGCGGCATGCGCGACATGAAGACGAAGCTGATTGAGGCGAGAGAGGAGCTCGGAGGAAGGACGTTAATATATCCGGAAAAGATCGTCTGGGATGTCGGTGGCATGGGGCCTACTCGTGGCGCTCAACTTACAAAGCTCATGATTCAGCAAGCTCAAACCTTTGATCCGACCATTGTGCTAGGGCAACAAATTACAGGGTTGGAGAGATTGGTTGATGGCACGATACGCATAACGTCTGCAACCGGAGAACAGCATTGGAGCCGGACGCTGATCTTGGCCGTAGGTCATGGTGCGTTAAAGCTTGCTAAGCTTAGCCTGCCTGGAGCGGAGAATTACGAGAAGGAAAATCTCCATTATACCGTTACGGAATTGGCAAGCTTTCGCGGTAAAAAAGTGTTAATCTCCGGAGGCGGTGATTCAGCTGTTGATTGGGCTAATGAACTAGTGGGTATCGCTTCATCGGTTACGCTCGTGCACCGCCGGGACCGCTTCAGCGGTCTGGAGCGGAATGTGAGGCGGATGATGGCATCTGGTGTTCAAGTCCTCACGCCTTATTCCATTACGTGTTTATACGGGGATGGCACGCTCCTTGATGCTGTTTCGATTGCGCCATTAACTGAAGACGGGGAGTGGACGGATGAAACAGAACAGGAGCGTATCGAGGTGGACGCCGTCTTAATTAATCATGGGCTCAGCGGTAATCTCGGTCCGATGTTACATTGGGGGTTAGCGAGAACGGATTGGAATTTTAATGCGGATGAGAAGCTGGCAACCAATCTTCCGGGTGTATTTGTGGCTGGTGATATTGCAAATTACAGCAGTAAGCTGTATCTTATTGCTGGAGCTTTCACGGACGCGGCTTTAGCCGTGAATAGTGCTAAGATGTATATCGAGCCTGATGCGCCAACAAGAGTGCAGGTTTCCTCGCATAACGGCAAGTTTGATGAAAAGAACAGAGCGTTTGAACTTGTAGAGGAACGAAGCTGAAATGATCGGAGGTGTTATAGCTGAACTCATTAAAATATAAAATAGCAATCGTTACTGGAGCAAGCAGATCCACAGGGATCGGTACAGCCATATGCCGTTCACTTGCAAGCCAGGGGGTGGATATTTTCTTTACGCATTGGCATCCCTTTGATGAAACAGAAGGGAATGGTGGAGAAAAAGAATGGCCGGATCAACTATGTGCAGAACTGAAAAGTTTGGGAGTCAGGGCAAGCCATATGGAAGCAGATTTTGCCAATCCTGAAATCTCGATAAAGATTATGGATCAGGTGGAAGAGTCATTAGGAAAGGCTTCGATTTTGATTAATAATGCGGCTTACTGTGTGCCGACGAATTATCAGAACCTGAATATCACTTCATTAGATCAACATTATGTAGTGAACAATCGAGGCACGGTTTTACTCAGCACTGAGTTTGCCAAGAGATTCGAAAAGAATCATCCAAAGGGGACTCCAGGTAGAATTATCTTTATGGTTTCAAAAGGCCCTGATCCTAATAACCTGGCGTATATACTGACAAAGGGTGCATTAATAGGGTTGATCGAACCTCTTTCGGTTGGTTTAGCCCCACTACATATCACAGTCAATGGTTTTGATCGTAAGCGTCAAACCTAGCCCACCTGTAAACCCAACGCCAGCCATGAGATCATAGGCATATCTTAAATCAAGGAGATCTGCCAGATGACCAATGCCGAACAACGCCAGTATGAGTGGACAGAACGCATCAGGGACTATCGGACCAGTGGCCTTTCCATGTCTGCCTGGTGCGAAGCACAGGGCTTGACCTTACATCAATTGAAATATTGGCTCCGCAAAATCGATTCCAGCCAGCCTTGCTCTTCCTCCCCTTCCTTTATTCCGGTGACCGTTTCTCCGCGTTCCTCGTCTTCCTCCTTGACGCTTCGTATCGGTCCGGCCTCTCTTGACGTACAGACAGGTTTTTCTCCTGAACTGCTTCGTCAAGTGGTTCAAGCGCTGGAGGCCTTATGCTGACGCTGCCGGAAAAGGTCTATTTAGCCGGCGGCAGCACAGATTTACGCAAGTCCATCGACGGCTTGGCCGCCCTGGTTCAGGAGCGATTTCAGCTCGATCCGTTCGCGCCTTGTCTGTTTGTCTTTTGTAACCGTCAGCGCGACAAACTCAAAATGCTCTACTGGGAACATAATGGCTTCTGGCTGCTGTACCGCCGCCTGGAACGAGGAACCTTCCAGTGGCCGGGCCCTGGCGACTCGCCGGTTGCCCTTTCCTTTCGCGAACTTCGCTGGCTCTTGGATGGGCTTTCCCTTCACCAGCGGCAGGCCCATAAACAGGTCAAGGCTCAGACCGTCGTTTAACGGATTTTTCATTTTTGCAGGCCTGGTAGCAGGGAAATCATCCGTGTTGTCGAAATTTTAGGGTATGGAAAATCAAGCGAACCCCTCATCTACAATAGAAGAACTCCAACAACAAAAGGCCAAGCTGGAACAGCAAAATGCCGAATTGACCGCTAAACTTCAGTGGTACGAGGAACAGTTCCGTCTGGCCCAGCATAAGCGCTTCGGCACCTCCAGCGAGAAGACCCATCCGGATCAGCTCGAGATGAACCTGTTCAATGAAGCCGAGGTGTTAGCGACCCCGGCTTCCGAAGAGCCGCAAACCGAGACCCTTACCTACAGCCGCAAGAAATGGACGGACACTCGCGAGGCCAAACTGGAGAAATTACCTATCGATACCCTTCACTATGAACTGCCTGAAGAGGAGCAGGTTTGTGCGTGCTGTGGCGGAGACCTTCATCCTATGAGCACGGAGACCCGCAACGAAATCACCGTGATTCCAGCAGAAGTCAGAGTCTTGCGTCACATTCGGCAGGTGTATGCCTGCCGCCGGTGTGAACGCGAAGCGATTCAGACTCCAATTGTCACAGCTCCTATGCCGAAATCGGTCTATCCCGGCAGTCTGGCTTCACCGTCCATTCTGGCGCATGTCATGAACCAGAAATATGTGGAGAGTCAGCCTCTCTACCGCCAGGAGCAACAGTTTGCCCGGCTCGGGCTGACGCTCTCGCGGCAGACCCTGGCAAATTGGATGATGTATGGGGCAGATCAATGGCTGACGCCGCTGTTTGAGCGAATGAAAGAACATT
The DNA here is from genome assembly GCF_037963325.1 of Paenibacillus sp. FSL E2-0201. Classification (NCBI taxonomy): domain Bacteria; kingdom Bacillati; phylum Bacillota; class Bacilli; order Caryophanales; family Paenibacillaceae; genus Paenibacillus; species Paenibacillus sp. FSL E2-0201. The sequence goes on along the minus strand of NZ_CP150154.1, from coordinate 4,269,553 downwards.
TGCTAGGGCAGGAGATTTTGCATGCGGACGAAACGACGCTGCAGGTGCTGCGGGAGCCTGGAAAGTCCGCCGAGTCGCAGTCGTACCTGTGGTTGTATCGGACCGGACGCAGTGGACCGCCCATCGTGTTGTACGAATACTGCAAGGCGCGTGGCGGGGAGCATCCCCGAAATTTCCTGGCCGGATTCAGGGGATACCTGCACGTGGATGGATACCCTGGCTACCATAAGGTAGCCGGGGTGACTCTGGTCGGGTGCTGGGCCCATGCGCGCCGCAAGTTTGACGAAGCGCTGAAGGCCTTGCCCGCCTCCGAAGCCAGGATTGGAACGGCTGCGCAGCAGGGACTCACCTTCTGCAATCAGTTGTTCGCGGTGGAGCGAGAACTGAAGGATGCGACGCCGGAAGAACGAGAGAACGTCCGAATGGAGCGCAGCCGCCCGATTCTGGATGCTTTTTCAGTATGGCTGCGTCAGCAAAAGTCTCGCGTCCTGCCCAAGAGTGCCCTGGGCCAAGCGATCACTTATTGCCTGAATCAATGGGAGAAGTTGTCCGCTTTCCTGAAGGACGGACGCCTGGAGATCGACAATAACCGCAGCGAACGGGCGATTAAACCGTTTGTGATTGGACGCAAAAACTGGCTTTTTGCCAACACCCCACGCGGAGCCAAGGCTAGTGCAGTCATCTATAGCGTGATGGAAACGGCAAAAGAAAACGGACTGAATCCGTTCCAGTACTTGAAGTTTCTATTTGAACAGCTTCCACAACTCCCTGATCTGAAAGATCCAGAAGCGCTGGACCCGTTCTTGCCTTGGTCAGCCGCTTTGCCACCGATCTGTCGGGTATTGAAATCCTAACCTCATTCTAAAATCGAGCCCTCATCTTGGTGTCAAGGTGTGGGCTGTTTGACGCTTACTTTTGATCCGGGTCCTACGGATTCCGGCTGGATAACAGATGAGATGAAAGCTCATTTTTTGCCTATGTTTCCTATGGGGAGAATTGGGTTGCCAGAAGATGCAGCTAGAGGGATTAGTTTCTTAGCGAGTGATGATTCGCAATGGATTACGGGGCAAGTGATAAAATCTGAAGGTGGATTTCTAGGGAAATAAAAAGACATGCTTTACAATGGCAAATTTCCATAAGGTCTGAGATCAAATAAATACTTTAACTTGGCTGCCGATTAATGGGTAGCCTTTTTCGGCTAGTAGGCAGAATATCGCTACAATACATGGAAAATGATGATATAATATCCAAGCCTAATTATTCATTTAATGAAGGGGGAAGACCAGCATGATTACTCTCAGAAAGATTACACTAGAAAACCGACGTGCCATTTTTAACCTGGAAGTTTCAGATGATCAACGTCGCTTCGTTGCGTCAAATTTATCAAGTATGGCTTCGTGTTATGTCCTTGTTACCAATGGTCGTCATCCAATTCCGTTTGCGATTTATGCGGATGAAGAGCCGGTTGGTTTTGTGATGTTGACTTATGGGATCACTGGATATGAAGTTCCATCATTCGTGAACGATAGCTATTGTATCCTGCGCCTAATGATTGATAAACGATACCAGAATCAGGGATACGGTCGAGAAGCCATGACAAGAATTTTGGAATTTATCCGCACCTTACCAGCAGGTCCCGCACAATATTGCTGGATTTCTTATAAGGCTGATAACTTGCCCGCTAAAAGACTTTATGAAAGCTTCGGCTTCTGTGACAGCGGCGAAATTATTGAAGGCGAGCTAACGACCCTATTGCGACTTTGATTTTGGACCGGCGAATTATGTATTATAAGAAAACTAGACCTGATTTGAATATAAAAAACAAGAAGTCAGGCAAATGAATTCATTGAACGGCTAGAGAAAATAAATATGCTTGATGTAGAAAGCCCGAGGTGAGATATGGACAGAGTAGCGAATATTAGGGTGGAAGAGAAGAAATATCATGACTTGTGTTACGATCGTTATAATTTGTTCGAGCCAGGTTCATGGCTACATAAACCCGTAAAGACGGTAATCGATCTATTAGAAGAATACAGAGATCAAGAATATTTAAGTGTATTAGATTTAGGAGCTGGGATTGGTAGGAATAGTATCCCCATAGCGGAATCCATGAAAAATAGAAACGGTAAGGTAGTTTGTGTTGATTTATTGGAGTCGGCCATTGATAAATTGCAGAGTTATAGTAAAAAGTTTGGGGTCGAGCCCTTTATTGTGACACGATTGTCAGACATTGAGTATTTCATTATCGATCAAGAGGAGTATGACATTATTTTAGCAGTTTCTTCCTTGGAACATGTAAGTTCGGAAAAGGCACTGGAAAGAAAACTTAATGAAATGATCTGCGGGACAAAAATAAATGGAGTTAATTGTATTATTATCGGATCGAACATACAAGAGGTAAACCTTGAAAATGGACAAGAACTAGATCCAATGTTTGAAGTGAATATCTCTACAGAAAGAATGATAGAATTATTAGTTGATCAGTACGCGGGATGGGAAGTTCGACAACGATTTGTAAAATCATTAGAATATAAAATTGATAGAAACGGAGAGCCCGTAAAACTAACAACAGATTGTATAACCTTTGTGGCTAAAAAATTATAATTAACAATTGGAGATGGTTATGCCTTTTACTTTTGCTCATCCTATTTTTGGCCTTCCTTTTAAATATTTGAAACCAAAATACTTTAGTGCTACCGGCCTAATATTAGGAAGTATGTCGCCTGATTTTGAATATTTTATTATGCTTGAGCCTTATCAAAGTATAGGGCATTCTATAAAAGGATTAATATTGCAGGCGATTCCTCTTTGTGTGATCCTTGCAGTGATTTTCCATAGAATAGTTAAAGAGAGTTTAGTATTGCATCTTCCTTCATACTATAATATAGATCAACGAGCATACAATATCTTGAGCAAGCGGGGATTGAATTCTACAGGCTGGACAGCGTTTATCTTATCTGTGATTATCGGTTTTTTAACTCATGTGTTCATCGATGGATTTACACATCTCAATGGTTACTTTGTAGGTCAATATCCCCCACTAAGAGATCTAACGATTTTTAACTTCCCTCTTTATAAAATACTGCAGCATTCTTTTTCGGTATTCGGATTACTCATGTTAACCTGGATGATAATTAGTTCTTTGTATCGACACTATGAAACGGTAAAGACAATCCCAGAGGTATCTACGAAACAAAAGATTATTTTCTGGGCATTAGTAGTTGTTGTTGCGATAGCGGTAACCAGTATGAAGATACTTTTTAGTTCGAGCAAGAATATAATTGGTATTCTTGTGGTTTCGCCTATTACAGGGGGATGCTTAGGAATATTGCTTGTATCGATCATAATGAGAGGTTTACAAAAGACAAAATAATCATAATTCGATTCGTTAAATAAATTACGAGTAAGAATATCATCGCATCATTAAAGCATCCGTTGAATGTTTTTTGCAATAAAAGAATTTGTAAAATTTTGAGCTTGCGGAGAAATGTGAAACAAATTCAATGGATGGTCCTATATTCAACTGCTGGCCATGGGGAGCTCTATTTTTTATTAAGCACACGCCTCTTTGGGATGTAGAACGGACCGAGTGGACCTTATATCCTCCGAAATGCATGTTTTAGTCGAGCTTACGGACAAATGTATGCGAAAAATCGAATACAATGTGCCGCCGGTAACGTAACGAGCCAAATGTATGCGAGAAATTGAATACAATGAGCCGACAGTATCGTAAACGAGCGAAATGTATGCGAAAAATCGAATACAATGTGCCGACAGTATCGTAAACGAGCCAAATGTATGCGGAAAACCGAATACAATGTGCCGTCGGTAACGTAACGAGCTAAATGTATGCGAAAAATCGAATACAATGAGCCGACAGTATCGTAAACGAGCCAAATGTATGCGAGAAATCGAATACAATGTGCCACCGGTAACGTAAACGAGCCAAATGTATGCGAAAAATCGAATACAATGAGCCGGCGGTAACGTAACGATCTAAATGTATGCGAAAAACCGAATACAATGTGCCGACAGTAACGTAAACGATCTAAATGTATGCGAAAAACCGAATACAATGTGCCGCCGGAAACATAAACGATCTAAATGTATGCGAGAAATCGAATACAATGTGCCGCCGGAAACATAAACGATCTAAATGTATGCGAGAAATCGAATACAAATGTGCCGACAGTAACGTAACGAGCCAAATGTATGCGAAAAACCGAATACAATGTGCCGCCGGTACCGTAAACGAGCCAAATGTATGCGAAAAACCGAATACAATGTGCCGCCGGTAACGCAAACGAGCCAAATGTATGCGAAAAACCGAATACAATGTGCCACCGGTAACGTAAACGAGCCAGCGCCCTGATTCATCCGGAATGGGCTTGTTATTAGGGAATAAGTGCAATGTGGTCCGTCCCTAATATATGTGCTTTTTTCATCGAAATAAAGGCTATACGGTTGGTAAGCAGAACCTCACACGGATACGAGTATGGAATTACGGATGTACTCAGCTTGTAACTTTACCTCTAAGGACGCCGTCAGGTGTTTTTTTTATTATTTTAAAAATGGTTGAGAAATACATAGTTAATAGGAGGAACTTTAACTTATAATATTACTTTAGCGTATTTTTCCAGCACGCTGTCCTATCCTTTATTTTAAGCAACACTAGCCTGAAAGGAAGTTATCCTTTGTTTGAGACTTTGCTTTTGAATTTCTTGTTTTTATTGTTTCCAATCTTAATGTTTCTAATTTTCTTTGAGAATCGAGCTTTTGCTTATAATAGTAAGATTCTAGTTCTATTGTCGGCAGTGACCATGTGTCTTTGTATTGCTAAACCGTTTAAACTCGATATTGGCTTTATTTTTGATTTGAGATATGTCCCATTTATTATTGTGGCTCTTTTTGGCGGGTACAAGAACGTTCTGCCGCTATATATCCTTTTAAATATCTATCGATTCTATGTGGGGGGAGAGGGGACGTTACAATCCTTTCTTTTTGCCACCACAATCCTGATCCTGGTCCCACTATATAGTAAAAGGTTCTTAAAATTAGAGTCGAAAGGTCGCATCATCGCGGCAACGAGCATCTCTTTTCTGACGATGGGATTTTACCTAATTACATTAGGTTTAACACAGGGAAGTTTAAATAGGGAATTCTGGATTCTCACCTTAAATGCCTTTACGACGCATGCCGGGGTGATGAGTATCAATATGATTCTAATAGAAAAGATAATTACTAATATTAAGAATCGCGACCGAATTATGCATTCTGAAAGATTAAATGTCGTCAGCGAGCTAGCGGCTAGTGTATCACATGAAATAAGAAATCCACTTACAGTGACCAGCGGTTTTTTACAACTGTTGAATAAATCTAATTCGATCACCCGAGAGGAAAAACAATACGTAGAACTATCTCTGCTAGAACTACAGAGGGCTGAAAAAATCGTGAGTGATTATCTCTCTTTTGCCAAGCCACAGTCCGAAAATATGGTTTATTCTAATATGAAGGCGGAGTCTGAATATACTAAAAATATCATCATGCCTTATGCCACTATGCACAAAGTAGAGGTCAAATTTAGTTTTAATAATTCGTTAAAAAAAAACTATGATCGGAACCAAATACAGCAATGTCTAATTAATCTTTATAAAAACGGAATTGAAGCCATGAAAGAAAAAGAAGGCGGCACCCTGTTCATTGATATTTCGGAAAAAAAACAAAATATTATCATCAGTATTCGAGATACTGGCATTGGAATGACTAAGGAAGAAATATCACGTCTAGGTAAGCCGTATTATTCTACCAAAGCAGAAGGAACAGGACTGGGAATGCTAATGGTCTACAGTACCATTGATAAGGTAAAAGGAAATATTGAAGTCGATAGCGAAAAAGGCAAAGGAACAACGTTTCTTATCACTATCCCAACTTAATCGGACTGTTTATCCTTTATTAGGAAAGTGTAATACCTCTCATGAATGGATTTTGTGTAAAAAGGCTACGAGCCTGTATTAATCCATCAGGAGGTGCGGCTATGGAGGTTTTTATAACTATAGGTGTCAAACTGATCATCAGCTTCTTTGGTTTGTGGATTATTACCTTTATTACTGGCCGCAAGACGCTTAGCCAATTGACACCACTCGATTTCCTGTCATCATTGATTTTAAGTGAGATTGTAGGTAATACGATATACGATGATGAGGTGAAGATCTGGCAGCTGCTGTTTGCTCTATTCGTCTGGACCGCTTTGTCTTATTTGTTTGAAAAGGCGACTACCCATTTTGTGAAGTTCGGGAACATGGCGGAAGGTCGGACAGTGTTGCTAATCGACGATGGTAAAGTAAATCAGGATTTGATGGAGAAATATGATATCGAGTTTACCCAACTGCTGTTTATGCTGCGGCAGCAAAATATATTTTCTCTAAGTGAAGTAAAGTATGCTTTGCTTGAAACGAACGGTTCTTTGTCGGTTATGCGCAAGTCTGAAGATGGGCAGCCGGAGCAGTCTTCTGATTTTTCTATTACAATTATAGATAAGGGCAGGCTACTGGAAGATTCCATGCGTGGCAGACCGATGAATAAGATGCTGATCCACGAATGGATCGAGGAGCAAGGTTATAAACGCATTGAGGATATTGCTTATGCTGAATACAAGGAAGACGGGTCGCTCTATATCATACCTAAAAACAAACGATAAACCTTGTTGTTAATAATATTCTAACGGAGGTTATCATGCTAAATTTAGGATTATTGATTTTAACCGCCCTAGTTGTGTTAGTTACGGTAATGTTTCACGCAGGAGCATTATTAGATTTTATCCGACCTAGTGTGCTACAAACTCAACTTTTTGGCCTTCACACCACATTATTTGGAGCAGTTGTGATATTAGCCTATGAGGACGGTCGCGGGATAGGAATGTTTATTGGTATAATTGGACTTTTTACGGGCATTTCGGGCTCTTTTAGAGATTCCTCTAAATCGGGTGATAAAAAGAATATCTGATGGTCTTTATATTAGGAAATATTTGAAGGGGACAAATTTCATGGGAATTTCTTTATGTAAAGCAGGCGTAAGTGATGCAGAATTTATTCATCAAATGCAAGTCAAAGCCTTTATGCCATTACTGGAGAAATATAAGGATTATGAAACGAGCCCAGCCAATGAGTCCGTAGAAAAAATGATAGATCGAATTAATCAGCCTTTTACAGATTATTTTATGATTAAGAATTCTGATATTGCTGTGGGCGGGGTCCGAATCGTTAAAAAGGAGAATAAGACTTATCGTGTCAGCCCCATATTTATTATGCCAGAATACCAGGGAATGGGGATTGCCCAGCAGGTTTTTGCAATCATTGAACATAGATATAGCGATGTAAAAAAGTGGGAGCTGGATAGTATTGAACAAGAGCAGAGGAACTGCTATTTATATGAAAAGGTAGGGTATAAACGAACGGAAGAAACAAAGGTAATAAACGATAAATTAACTTTAGTATTTTATGAGAAACTTATGGATTAAAAAAAAAGACAGCGGACATCTCATGAAGTGCACCCCTTAGAATAGACATTGGAAAAAACCCCTGGTTTATCCGATGAAATTCTAGGGGGTGCATTTTTATGGCGATTAAAGGACAGAAGTTTAAAAATTACTCAGATGAGATTAAAAAAGAGGCCATTCGTTTACATGTGGAGGAAAGATGGACTTATCGGAAAATTACGGAGCATTTTGAGATACAAGATCAAGGACGGGTAAAGAGATGGATGAAGAAATACCGAGAGCTAGGGGAATTTGGGCTACTAGATCAACGGGGGCGTCGTATTGAATATATCGATCAAGATAGGTATGTTCAAAAGCTCAAACGGGAAAATGAAATGCTAAAAAAGTGTTTGGAAATCTGGATGCAGGAGGTGAAACGCACAAATATAGAGTCATTGAGAACGCTGCAAAAGAGTATGCCGTTAGCAACCTGTGTAAACTCTTTAGGGTCTCTAGAAGTGGATACTACGCTTTCATGAAGCGCAAAGGAACAGATCGGGATCAGGAAGCAAAGGCGCTCATTCAGAAGGTCTATGAAAGGTATGAAGGAGTCTACGGTTATCGCCAAATTCAATTGTTCTTGCTACAAGACCACGGGGTTTGGATGAATCATAAGAAGGTACTCAGAATTATGCAGGATTTAGGCATTCGTTCGAGGATCCGCCGAAAACATCGTTGTAATTATGCTACTTCTGAAGGAGACCGTGTGGCGAAAAATATTTTGAAACGGGATTTCAAAGCGGATGCTCCCAACCAAAAATGGGTGACAGACATTACGCAATATCGTGTAGGCGAAAAGTGGCTCTATCTTTCTGCGATTAAAGATTTATTCAATAACGAAATTATCGCTTATCAAATGAGCGCTAGGAACGACAACGAACTGGTTCTCCGGACCTTTGAGCAGGCGTGGAGTCAGCAAAAAGACGTGACTGGACTGATCGTTCACAGCGATCAGGGATTCCAATACACGTCTCATGCATACCACGACATGCTGCCAAAGGTTGGGGCCCGAATCAGCATGTCTCGCCGAGGCAATTGTTATGACAACGCCTCTATGGAGAGCTTCTTCTCGCATCTCAAAACGGAAGGACTCTATCCTTATGATATCCGAAATATGGATGAGGCACAAAGGAAAATTGAAGATTACATTCGATTTTATAACCAACATCGGCCACAACGAAGGTTAAATAAGCTGCCTCCGGTAGAGTACCGGAAACAGCTTATTGCCTAGGGTCTTTTTTCAGTGTCTATAAAATGGGGGCTTGACCACTCATGTCCACTGTCTTTTTTGATTACAATTAGTAAACTCTAATACGCTTCACAAAAAACGATAAAATCAATCCGATTCCTGCAATTGCTGCGATAAATAAGTATGCATGTGTAATTCCAGCGGTTAAAATTTCAGGCTGTGTTGCTGTTGGATTTGTGTTCGCAAACCGCGTTTGTCCGCTAGACATTAGTGTAACAGCAAAAGTTGTACCGAGGGCTCCTGCGATTTGCTGAAGTGTATTCATAACCGCAGCCCCATCCGGATAGTATTTCACAGGTAATTGATTTAAACCATTGGTTTGAGCGGGCATAATGACCATGGCTAATCCGATAAACATTGCGCAGTGTATGAGAATAAAGGTTAGGCTACTAGTTTCAGTAGAGTTGCCTGTAAATAGAAAACCAGCAATTGTTGCAATGGAAAACCCAAGCGGCAGCAAAAATTTCGGACCGAACTTATCGAATATTCTCCCAGTAACTGGAGCCATAGCTCCGTTAATCACACTGCCTGGAAGGAGTAGAACTCCTGCAGCTGTAGCTGATAATAATAACCCTCCTTTTAAATATAAGGGCAATAAAATGGCAGAGGATAAAATGATCATCATTCCTAAAAAGACCATCACCAGACCTATTGTAAACATTGGATATTTAAAAACTCGTAAATTTAGCATCGGCGTTTCCAACTTAAACTGTCTTAATACAAACAGGATTAAGCTGATGAGACCAACGATAAGAGGCAGATAGACAATGATTTCACTTAAAGCATGATCAGCGATGTTGCTAAATCCAAATACGATGCCTCCAAATCCGAAAGTAGAAAGAAGGATGGATAAACTATCTATTTTTGGCTTAGTAATGTTGGCTACATTCTTGATGAAGGTTAATCCAAATCCAAATGTAAATAATAATAAAGGTAAGCTTATCCAAAAGATAAACGCCCAACCCAAATGATCCACAATCAAACCGGATAAAGTTGGGCCGATGGCTGGTGCACACATAATCACTAGTCCCATCATCCCCATGACGGTTCCGCGTTTATGTGCAGGGAAAATAATTAGAATAATGTTCGTCATTAGGGGGAGTAATAAACCAGTTCCCAAGGCTTGCACTAAACGCGCAATTAATAACGAGGTGAAATTTGGGGAGAGGGCAGCAATTAATGTACCTACGATAGATAATAGCAAAGAAGCAGTGAATAATTGTCTAGTGGTAAACCACTGCATTAATAGGGCGGATATTGGAACGAGGATTCCCAATACAAGTAAATATCCGGTGGTTAGCCATTGAACCGTTGAGGCACTGATTGAGAACTCATCCATTAAGTTGGTAAAAGCCATATTTAAGGCGGTTTCACTAAATAGCCCGACGAATGCACCAAGCATAAGTGAAAAGGCCATAAGGGCGGGACGTTTAACTTGAACAGCTGCTGTTGATTCCATGATAGGAAGAAACCTCTTTTCAGAAATAGATTCATTTTTTATATAGAATAGATGATATGTCAACTATAGGACAGCGAAAATCATTTATGCATCTCTTACATTATTCTGTACACGCGTTAATAAAGTTTTTAGTGTTGAATATTCCGCAGGAGATAATCCTGTTGCAATAATTTCGTTTAATTGGATAGTCACCTCATTTATCTTAGTTTCTAATTGTCTACCTTCGTCTGTTACAAAAACATTTACCGAACGACGATCTTGCGTACTTGTTACTTTATGAATGTAACCCTTGTTCTCTAAGCTAGCGATCATTCGGGCAACACTGGCTTTGTCCTTCCCAAGCTTATAAGCAATCTCGTTCTGAGATAAACCTTCTTTCTCCAGCAGCAAAGCCATAAGTAAATGTTGTTCAGGAGCAAGTCGAACAGGGGCAAGCAATTTGGTCAAATAATTGGCTATTTCTAAATGCAAATCTCGAATAACTAAACCAAGCGGGTCTTTGGAATCCATATGATCTCTCCTAATTCAAATATAGATGATATATCAACGTTATGGTTTTGTTTATATTAACATAAAGTAACTAATACAAGTCAAGTAAATTTATAGTAGTATTATAGACTTAAGTACAAGCGTGAAAACCTCTTCCACAATATATTGTTATAAATACATTGCTGGAGGGGAAATTATGAGAAAAAGAATATCATCAATAAGAAGAGTGAAAAGTTCTATTTCCAAAGGCTCAACAGTGAAACGTACTTCGAGTAAAACAACGAAAAGAGTAGGGCAATCAAGGATTCATATCAGACAAGCCAATGCATTTGAACTTCAAGTCTTTCGATTAGTTAACGAAGAACGGACGAGTAGAGGAATTGCTGCATTAACTCTTAATTCTCGGCTCACCGATCTTGCAGTTTTGAAATCAAGAGATATGAGGGATAATAATTATTTTAGTCATACTTCTCCAACTTACGGTACTCCTTCACAGATGTTAGATCGATTTGGAGTGGCTTGGCGTGCTTATGGAGAAAATATTGCGGAGGGACAAGCAACACCTGAAGCAGTAATGAGATCATGGATGAATAGTGCTGGTCATAGAGCAAATATTTTAGATCCTCGCTTTACGGATATTGGGGTTGGTTATGTAGGGGGAACAGCTACTAGCCAATATCAACATTATTGGACACAATTGTTTATCCAGAAACCATAAGGATTGTTCTGAGAATCCGCTCTTTAATGAAATGCGCCTCGAACGGTGTTCTACCATAGAGGTGAAGTTCAATTACAGGGTGGGTTCTTTTATGTGTAGGACCTTAGTAAAACTCTTTTTTGCGATTTCTAGAACTAAATAATACAATGATTAAAGCGGGTTACTCCAAGACGATACATATGGGGGATTTTATGAATCTAAGTAATCTTTTTTTTCACATTCTGTATTGTAATTATAGATACTTCAATGACCCCAAGAGAAATTGGAGCAAGCTTGTCAGAACCCTTCAGCATCATGAACTTCTCTTAGTGACTGGAGGGAAGGGCAGCTTTATGATCGAACACAAAAGGTATTCGTTTAAAGCGGGTATGTTATTCTACATTTCTCCAGGGGTTAAGCATTCAATAGAGATCGATGCTGAAGATCCCTTATGCTTTCTGTCCGTTCATTTCAACTATGCGAAGGTGAGCATGAACGAAGAGGAATGGGGAATTAATGGTCATGTAGGAACGCTCCATCTTCAACCGGTAAATGAATTGAAGGATTATTATCAGGTAGAAGATATCTTCGGAACAATGATTCAAAGCTGGAATACCAAGCTGCCGGGATATGAATTTGTAGCGAAGACTTTGTTACAGCAGCTTATCATCGCGATTGCTCAAAATACACAAAAACAAAGTCAAAATTATTCCACTTCCTTAAAGGTGGAAAAAATCATTAACTATATGCATCAAAAGCTCAATCATAAAGTGAGTTTGAGTGAATTGTCAGAATTAGTACAGCTGTCACCTGCTTATTTGTCGAGAGCGTTCAAAGAAATCACAGGTTATTCGATTATAGAGTTCTTTAATAAAATGAAAATTGATAAAGCGAAAGAGCTGATTCTCGAAGGAGACATGAAAATCAAAGAGGTTGCGCAAACCCTTGGTTTTACGGATGAATTTTATTTCAGCAGAATTTTCAAAAGAATGACGGGCATCAGCCCCTCGGAATTTCACAGCAAAAATGTCCATGGAGTTTAGAATAATGCATGGTATATAGCCAATCTGACTGTTAATATGAGGTTGTTATTGTTAGCAGAAAGAAGGCTTTTTTTTATGCCCATGTGGAAAAGGAACTTAATTGTTTGCTGGTTCGGTATGTTTGTAACAGGTGTGGGTATGAGTCAGATTGCGCCAGTCTTGCCACTTTTCATTAAGCATCTTGGCGTAGATAATGCTGATTCCATTGCTCAGTTTTCTGGCCTTGCGTTTGGGATTACCTTTATTGTTTCAGCTATTTTCTCACCCATTTGGGGGCAGGCGGCAGATAGGTTCGGGCGTAAACCCATGCTTTTACGTGCGAGTCTTGGGATGGCGATCGTTATAAGCTGTATGGGTTTTGCGCCTAATGTGTATGTATTAATTGCTCTTCGATTACTTCAGGGCACAATTACAGGGTATAGTACGGCTTGTACTACATTAATCGCTACTCAGACGGATAAGGAACATGCAGGTTATGCTTTAGGAACACTTTCAACGGCTAGTATTGCAGGTGCTTTGCTAGGTCCTACGATTGGCGGTTTTATTGCAGAGAACATGGGTTTACAAAGTTCATTTTTTGTTACTGGTGGACTGATGCTCGTTGCCTTCATTACAACTGCTTTGTTTGTGAAGGAGTCTTTTCATCGTGAAGTTAAAAAAACGCTTAGTATCAAGGAAGTCTGGAGCAGTGTTCCAGAGAAGAGTCTAACGCTCACTTTGTTCGTGACCTTCTTTATTCTAACGGTTGCTTTATACTCTGTAGAGCCGATTATTACGGTATATGTGACTCAGCTATCCAAGAGTGCTAACCATGTGGCTCTGCTTGCAGGGATGACCTTCTCAGCTTCAGGGCTGGCTAACATCATAGCTGCTCCAAAACTTGGTAAGCTGTCTGATCGAATAGGTGCTCAAAAGGTCATTCTAGTAGCGCTTATAGCCGCAGGGCTTCTGTTCATTCCACAAGCGTTTGTGCAGAATCCTTGGCAGTTAATGGGTCTTCGTTTTCTACTAGGTTTAGCGGCAGGTGGTTTAGTGCCTTCTGTTAATATCCTTGTTAAGAAAATTACGCCGGATGCTCTTACAGGCAGAGTATTTGGACTTAACATGTCGGCAGGTTATCTAGGCACATTTGCGGGTTCGGTATTAGGTGGGCAAGTGGCAGCTTGGTTTGAGATCCGGGATGTATTCTTTATTACGAGTGCGTTGTTGTTGATAAATGCAGGTTGGGTATATTTTAATGTGTATAAAAAACTTAGTATAAATAGGAGAGAAAACAATGGAAGAATTAAAGAGCTCAGAAACTGAATGTATAGATGCAAAAAAAACGGCACTGGTCGTAATCGATTTGCAAAATGGAATTGTTAACATGCCTAATAAGGCACCGCATACAGGTGAGCAGGTGGTTCAGAAAGGCAGTAGTTTAGTTCAAGCCTTCACTGAAAAGGGGGCATTTGTTGTACTTGTTAGAGTATCATCGTTAGATGGATATGATATGTTAAGACCTCAAACAGATTTGAAGATGAGTGCAGCAGCTTTTCCGGAAGGCTGGGATACTCTTGTGCCTGAATTAGCCAGTTTCAAAAATGCACATGTGATATCTAAACGTCAGTGGGGTGCATTCTTCGGAACAGATCTTGATTTGCAGTTACGTCGCCGCGGTATAGATACGATCGTATTGTGTGGTATATCTACATCCATCGGTGTGGATACGACAGCTAGAGAAGCTTATCAGCTTGGTTACAATCAATTTTTTGTGGAGGATGCCATGACTGCCTCTACTAAAGAGGAGCATGAGTATGTGTGTAAAACTATTTTTCCCCGTATGGGTAAGATTCGGTCGAGCGATGAAGTAATTTCCATGTTGAAATAGTATAAATAACCCTCATGACAATCTCTGCGATAACAGAGTAATCATGAGGTTTTTTTTGTGGGAATTGTATACTTACATAAAGATGAGGAGTAGGATTCCCGCCAAGAAGCAGTAATAAGAAAAATACTTCAAATTACCCTTAGCCATAATCCCCATAAACCAGCGCATAGAGAAATAGGTGACGATTAGTGTAGTAATAAACGCAATCAAGTATGGAATCGCCAGCTGCGAGCGGTTAGGATCGTGGGCAATATCAGATACGCCCATGACAAGTCCGCCCAAACTGACAGGAATATAAAGCATAAAAGAAAAGCGTAAAGCAGTTTCTTGTTTCATTCCCACAGCGATGGAAGAGATGACAGTTGCACCAGAGCGACTTATTCCGGGAATAAGAGCGACTGCTTGGGCAAGTCCGACGATAACTGCATCCTTCGCCTTTAAGTCACCATCTTGTTTACGGCCACGCAGGTTACGGATCAACCATAAAGCTACCCCTGTAACAAGCAAGGCGATGGATACGGTATGAACTGATGAGAAGATATCCTCAATCTGATCCTTAAAGAGTAGTGCAACAATTACAGCAGGCAAGGTGCCAATGATGATGTACAAAGAGAATAGAAAATCCGACTTATATTCCTCTTTGCGGGTCAGAATAAATTGAATGAATCCAGTGATTAATCTTCCAATATCTTTTCGGAAAATAAAACAAATCGCAATTAGTGAAGCTGTATTTGTTAAGATTTCAAAGGATAGCCCATTCTGTTTTAAACCTAGTAATTTCTGTGCAATGATCAAATGGCCGCTCGAGGAGACGGGGATTGGCTCAGTTGCCCCTTGAACAAACCCTAGTAACAAGTATTTAAGCCACAGTATAATATCTTCCATTTTACCTCCCAGTATTTTTGTAATCTTACTCATCATATCGCATTCTAAAAAGAAATGACAATAGAACCATCGTGCCATATTCAGTTAAAGGAGTTATACTAATTCATAAGACTATTAAATGAGGTGGAATTATTTGTAGTACATTACTCAAAATTCATCGGCAGGACATTCCGAAAGCCGCCAGTGTGCTGGCAGAAGCCTTCGCAAAGGATGATCCGTTGTATCAGCATATTTTGCCAGATGAAACAACCAGGCTCCGCGTATTAAATATTTTTTTTCATCGTTATATTGAAATGCTGTATCCATATTCGGATTTATTAACGACGTCAACTAATTATGAAGCTGTCGCCTTAGTGTTTCATTCGGAGCGTCAAACGGGGACGTTGATTGCGAACCTTAACTATACGAAACAAATTGGGCTTGCGATTATTAAGTGTTTACCGATTTGCCGAATGATTGGTGTGCGAGGATTTTTTCGAGGGTTATCCATATTGCGCAGTATGAGTTCCTTATGGTTATCTATGTTTGGGGATCAGAAGTATTTGCATTTAGATATGCTTGCAGTGCAAGAACGTTACCGTGGACAAGGCTATGTATCAAAAATCATGAAGCCGCTGCTCGCCGAATGCCGTGAGAAGAACGCATTATGTACGTTAGAGACACAGACACCAAGCAATTTACCCATTTATAAGCACTTTCAGTTCCGCACGGTCAAAATAATCCCCTTACCAAACAGTACACTAGAGCAGTATTGTATGGCATGTGCTCCAAGTGTTACTGAGTAGTTATTAAAACGGGGCGTCCCATTCAGCCATTTCATGGCTTTTGGGGCAGCCCTTTTTTTGCGTACTCTACAAGGGGAAGAGGGAAAACCTCCCTATAATTTAGCTGCCTTTTTTTGATCATGAACTATATTTCGCAGCAGGGATGATTATTTTTATGGCTGTGCCATAACCTGGCTCGCTTTCAATGTGGATACCATAAGGTGATCCAAAGAGCAGCTGAATTCGATCATGAACATTCTGGATGCCAATCCCTGATAAATGATGTTTTTTGCTTACATTCACCTGCTCAAGAGCGTTCGGCATCCCTATACCATCGTCCATAATTTCGATGATTAAATGCTCATCCCGCTGGGAGATGAAGATTTGAATATTGCCGCTGACGTATCCAGGGAAAGCATGGAAAAACGCGTTTTCCACAAAAGGCTGGATGATCAGCTTGGGGACCAACAGCTCCGTACTGTCTTCAGAAATCTCAAAGTGGACACCGATTTGATCACCGTATCTGATCTGATTGATAAATACATAATGCTTTAAAGTCTCTATCTCCTGTTTTACAGTAATCATATCCTCAGTAGATCCTAAGGTATTCTGAAGCATGGAGATGAGACTATCGATCGTTTGATCCACCTGTTGGGTCCGATGCATGTTGGCTAAATATTTGATCGAACTCAGCGTATTATACAGGAAGTGAGGGTTAATTTGCATTTGCAGAGCATTGAGATCTGCCTTCCGGCGTTCCTGCTGTTCGTAGACGACTCTTTCGGTATACCGGTCAATTTCTCTAATCAGATGATTGTAGGCTTTGGTTAATACATTAGTCTCGTAGCTGCCATCTTCCTGCAAGGGATGCAATTTCAGACTGTCCCCTTTGGACGTTTTCATCGTATTGACTAACTGATTCAGGGGCTGAATGATTCGTTTACTAAGCCAATAGACAAACAACATGCTAATCACCAGTACAATGCTAACTACCTTGATGATTTCGTTTGAGATTGTATATAGCGGCGCAAATGCAGTTAATTGATCAACCTCCTCTATAATGTAGGCATTAAACTCCGGAAGGAAATACGAAATATAGGTTTGTTTATTTTCTGAATTTGTGACGATACCTCCTTGCTCCACAGCGTTCATGGCATTCAATAGAAGAACGGAATTATACGTGCTTATGGAATCCTTATTGCTGCTGGAGAGAATCGTACCCTCTGCTGAGATAAGCGAGATATGAATGCCTTCCGAAATGTAGGGGCTGTATTTAAGATAGATGTTAAGCTCGTCCATAACAACGGCTGTATATCCGTACATTGAACCGGAAGCACTATCTACCAAAGGTTTCGTAGCAAAAATATAGTTTTTATAGGGTACTGTTTCTTTGAAAAGATCTGAACTGCTATGATATTGAATTCGATTGGGGATAACTCCATTAATCGTCATATAATCCGATACGATTTCATCAGGTATTTTATCCCATTTCAAGTTATTGCTTGAATAATGGCGTCCTCCTTTTCCCGGCATTGCCGAAACAATGATATGGGAGTTATCGGGACTGAGGTAATCTTTGTAGATATCAATATATCTTCCAAGACTCATGACCAGATTGGTATGCTCAAGTGAGGTCAGAGCCGGCTTGGTAATATAATTTTTAAATTCAACACTACTGTTTATCTGCAGCATCGTATTCACAACCTGGTCATTGTATCGCAGTAAATCATTCTTTACCAAATTCATATTGGCGGATGAATTCTGCACGACTTGATTTAGTAGAATCCGCTCTGAAATTTTCGAGGAGGCCATGGTAAGGATGAAGGAGATTACAAGAATCCCCATTAACATAAGGGTTAGAATTTTGATAAAGATACTATTCTTACGTAGCAAGCCGTTCACCTGTCTTTACTGGGAGATTTGAGTACGGAACTCCACAGGAGTCTTTCCAGTCATTTTTTTGAATACCTTCGAGAAATAATTATGTTCTGAGAATCCGGTTAAACGACTGATTTCTGATACGGTTAAATTAGGGTCCAGCAGCAGTTCTTTCGCTTTATCTATTCGCACCCTGCTGATATAAGTAGTTAAATTCTCTTGCGTTCGCTGTTTGAAATAAGAGGAGAGGTAACTATAGTTAAGATGCAAGGTATTTGCCATTTCTGATAATGAGATTTCATTAGCATAATGTTTGTTGACGTATTCATAAATCTGGTGCAGAATCATCGATTGTTGATCTGATTGTTTCATACTGGATTTTAGTGCATCTAGGAATTGTATCAAAATACTCTCTAATTCATTGATACTATAGGCTAAATCAATGGTTTTAAATAACTTTAGTCTGGACGAACCAAGCTCAGAAATGGGCTGCTTAATATGCTCAAGTGTACTCATTGCCGTATAGATGAGATTTTGACATAAACGTTTCAAGCTATATTCGTCATAGTCCTGTGTAGATAAGATTTTCAGGAAAAACGCTTTCAATTGTTCTCTGGCGTCATCTATAGCCAAAATCCGTAACAATGAAGTAAACTGGTTCAGGTCGAAAGATACCTTTTCGGTAGGAATGAGAATTGCATTTTCCGGAACTACTACTTGTGTTGGGAAATAGATCAGTTTGCCAAGGTACGGTGTTAATCGCAAATGGGCTTCCTTAATCTGTTCTAAACCGGAAAATGGATTGGAAAGAATAAATGAGATATACAGAAGTTTTTCTTTCACGGCCTCAGCTAATGATTGAATGGATGTCGTTATATTTTGAGCTGCAGTCTCTTCATAGTTTAAGAGAATTAGAAATTCAGTCTTAAGGAATATAAAAGAATAGGTTAAGTTGTTAGATAAATGTTGCTTCGCCAATGAAAGAAGGAACTCCTCCATTTGGTTTTGACTCCACTCTGTTCTGGACAGAAGTAAGCTGTTGCTGGCTTTTGCCAGCATAAAGCAATTTCCTCGGAAATATTTTGTGAGCAAGTCTTTAGATTCTTCATTTGGTAACGCATCATGTTCAAACCATTGGGCAAGGATCAACGAAATGTCCAGATTAGGACGAATATTACCGGATGTATGTAAGTCCACTGAACCACACAATGTCTGGATTAAAGTTATAAGCTCAGCAGAAGAGACTTTCGGCTTGAGTAAATAATCAGTAACGCCGTATTTAAAGACTTCCCGAACATAATCGTATTCACTGTAGCTGCTTAATACGATAATTTTAATTTCCGGATATTTCACTTTCATGATCTTTGAGAATTCTATTCCATCCATAACTGGCATCACAATATCGGTGATGACGACATGTGGACGAGTGGATTCGATATGGTCGAGCGCTTCTTGGCCATTTGAGACCTGGGAAACGATTTCAATTCCATAATTGCTCCAGTTACATAAATGCATAATCCCCGTCCGAAGGATGGCTTCATCGTCTACGATCATCACCCGATAGGTTGAAACGTTATTGTTCATAGTAGGACACCCCGTTATTTCTCTTGTTGTATTTTTCTCATCATATAACAATCTTTCATATTACGGTAGGGATCTGGTTTGAAAAGCTATATACAAATAAAAAGTGCTATCGACCATAATTTTTACTAGGTAAAAAATAACATTTATTAAATAAACAATAATTAATACTAAGAAAGAACGAATGATTATTATACTTATTATTTTGAATTCTCTAAAATTAGGTTCAAGCGTTAAAGAATGAACCGCTTACATTCAAAGTCAAAAGGGGTTGCAGAAATTGAAAAAATGGTTATCAGTATTGCTCTTAGTATCATTGACAGCAACAGTACTCGCTGCTTGCGGGTCATCAAATTCAGCGGAGAAAAATGAAAGCGGTACTACTAAGAAAAAAGTGATCGCTTGGGCCTGGGACCCTTCCTTTAATGGTGCAGCTTTAAAGATCGCTGAAGATCTTTACAAAAAAGAAAATCCTGATTTTGAGCTAGAGGTTGTTGAAATGGCCAAAACGGACTTGGAACAAAAGCTGAATACTAATCTGGCAGCAGATGTTAAAGACGGTCTTCCAGATATTATTCTGGTAAATGATCCTAATATTCAAAAATATGTAAACTCATATCCAAATACCTTCGCAGATTTTGGTGACAAGATTGATTACACTCAATTCTCTCCATACAAGGTCGATGCACTTAAGGTAGACGGTAAAATGTATGGTGTTCCTTTTGATATTGGTTCAACAGGTATGTTCTACCGCTCGGATTATCTGGAGGAAGCAGGTTTTACGGATGCAGACTTACAGAATATCACTTGGGATCGTTATATTGAAATCGGTAAAATTGTAAAAGAAAAGACGGGCAAATACATGGCGACCATTAATCCCAATGATGAAGCCTTAACCTCCATTCTTCTGCAATCGGGTGGATCGTGGTACATTACACCTGACAATAAAGGAAACTTTGTTAATAACCCTGTAATGACAGAGACCCTTCGTGTATACAAAGCGATATCTGATTCCGGGATTGCTAAGCCTGTTACAGGCTGGAGTGAATTTGTAGGCAGCTTTAATGCTGGTGATGTAGCTACAGTAGTATCGGGAGTGTGGCAGGTATCATCTATCATGGACGCTAAAGATCAAAGTGGTAAATGGAAAGTAGCGCCAACGCCAAGATTAGGAATTGATGGTGGTGTTAATGCATCGAATGAAGGCGGTTCCAGCTGGTTCGTGCTTGATGGCTCAGCTAATAAAGATCTTGCGATTGATTTCCTGTCCAAAACAGTGGGCTCCAGCAGTGAATTCTACGAGCGATTCTTGACGGAAAATGGCGGTGTGGGTTCCTTTATTCCGGCATTCTCCAGTGAGGCTTATGGTCAAACCTCAGAGTTCTTTGGTGGTCAAGCTATCTACAGCGATTTCACGAAATGGTCTACAGAAGTTCCGGGGATTTCTCTGGGAATGTATACACAGGAAGCAAAAGATGCACTTAAAAATGAATTGCCAAACATTCTGAATGGCGCGGATTTGACGCAAAGCTTAGCTAACATCCAAAAATTGTTCGAACAACAGGTGCAATAAATATAAAGTTAGCAGGTGGGGATAGGATATGGAGAAAAAGTGGAATAAATCTACTATCGCGGGATGGCAGTTCGTATTATGGCCTTCACTGATCATAATGCTGTTTAGCTTCTATCCCATGATTCAATCATTACTGTTATCATTTCAATCAGGGAAAGGGACTGTGTACAGTTTTGTAGGACTCAAAAACTATGTGCGTCTATTCTCCGACCCTATGTTTAGACAAGCGGTCTCGAACACTTTATTATACCTGGTTATTCAGGTGCCGATTATGTTGTTCTTGGGCTTAATCATTGCTTATTTTCTTAATATGCCTGGTTTGCGCTTTAAGGGGTTTTATCGTACGGCGATTTTTCTCCCGTGTGTAACCTCATTGGTGTCTTATGCAGTCTTGTTCAAAAGCATATTCTCTGTAGACGGTATTCTCAACCGTATGCTTATGTCCATTCATTTAGTGAGTGAGCCTGTTGGATGGCTCACTGATCCCCTTTGGGCACGTATTGTTATTATTCTAGCAATCACATGGCGTTGGACGGGTTATAACATGATTTTCTATTTATCTGCTATGCAAAATATTGATCCTAGTGTGTATGAGGCGGCTTCTATTGATGGAGCTTCTAAGACTCGGCAGTTCTTCAGTATCACTACACCAATGTTGAAACCAATTATTTTGTTTACAGCAATTATCTCAACGAATGGTACGCTGCAATTATTTGATGAGGTCGTTAATATTACCAATGGTGGGCCGGGTAACTCGACAATGACGATATCGAATTATATCTATAACCTATCGTTCGTATATACTCCTAACTTTGGTTATGCGGCTACAGTCTCCTATGCCATTGTAATCATGGTAGCTGTGTTGGCATTTCTTCAACTTAAGGTGGGAGGCGAAAAAGATTGAGCAAGTTAAATAAATCAATCATTCATTTCTTTTTAATCATAGCGTCTGTCATTTCTCTATTTCCTTTTGTATGGATGCTTATTGGGATGACGAATACTTCTTCGGATATAGTAAAAGGAAAATTCTCGTTTGGCTCAAGCCTTTCCGATAATGTAAATCATTTATTCGGCTCGACCAACCTTGGCCAGGCGTTCTGGAATTCTGCTCTGATCGCGGTCGTGGGTTCCCTCCTAACATTGCTGCTTAGCTCGATCGCAGGGTATGGATTTGAGATTTATCGGACGAAAGGTAAAGATCGCCTGTTTGGTATTCTAATGCTCTCCATGATGATGCCGTTTGCAGCGATCATGATTCCACTGTTCCGGATGTTCAGTAAATTTGGAATTTTAAACACGCCTGTAGCAGTTATTCTGCCTACCATTACAACCGCGTTTATGATTTTCTTTTTTATGCAGAATACCAAATCCTTCCCGCGAGAATTGCTGCAAGCAGGTCGTGTGGATGGGCTGGGTGAATTGAGATTATTCACAAAAGTGTATATGCCAACCATGAAACCAACCTATGCGGCAGCAGCGATTATTACATTCATGAGTAATTGGAATAACTTCCTGTGGCCGTTGATTGCACTCCAAAGTCAGGATAAGAAAACACTGCCTTTGATCGTGTCATCGTTAGCTTCGTCTTATAATCCAGATTATGGAATGATTATGGTTTCCATAGTTATCACTACATTGCCGACAGTATTAATCTTCTTCTTGCTGCAGAAACAATTTGTACAAGGGATGCTCGGATCTGTGAAGTAGCAACAAAATGATATAGTAGGGACGGGGGCATTTAATTGTCTCCGTCCTTATAAGATTTTGTTTAACAATAAATAGCACAACCTTCGATGAATTGATATAATAGAAACATATATTCGCGTACTTCAGAACCCTATACGGATGTATACGGGTTTTATTTTTGTTTAGTAGCAAACTAGAACTGATGGCGAGGTTGGCAGAAAGATGAATTGGTCGGATTTTGGCGAACGAAACAAACGATTAAATCCCCTATGGAATCTGGGGGCTGGGATGAACCTTGGCGAAATCCAACCTTACAAAGAAATGGTGTCTTTAAGCATCTTGTTGCAGGTCTATTATTTGGAGCTAGAGTCCAATGAGAGAAGATCCAAGGAAGATATTATAGCGCTGGCTTGGACTGCACTGGAACGCTTTAATATTGCGAATCTCGGGACTACCGAATCCGTAGAACGTTTAGTGGACGGCCTGCTCTGGAGCGGAAATGGCGGAGATTTCGAATCCTACTATTATGATGATGCAGCTCAGCAAATGGCTGTGCAGAAATATAAGTATTTCATGGTGGACGAGGATGCGACCCGCAGTAGCTGGGAAGAGAACGGCAGAACAATCTATCGACTCTCCGAATACGCAATGGAGCTTATTTTTATGAGTCATGAGATTATTGAAGAGTTCCAGATCAGCATCAAGCTGCTTGAGATTCAAATGCATATTAAGCATGGACGTGTAACAAGGGCACTTCAGGATGTGAATGAGCTTATCTCCCGGGTTCGGAAGATGACCCATGAGCAGCAGGAATACAGGAATGCATTGCGCCGTAACCCGAAGCATATTTTCAGTGAATTTGGAGTGGCTCGGCATCAGCGACTCGAAGAAATTCATCAGCAGTTCGAGGAAGAACGCAAGCATTTTGATAATATTCATCGTTCTCTGGCCCGGCTTGCCAATGACGAGAAAGATGTGATCGACTTTAACGAGATTCGTATTCTTTCAGAACGAGTGGAGCTCTCTAGGCGAGTACACGATGAACTGGCCGAGATAGTCTTGAACATTTTTGAGGTGGAGACTAATTTAAGATTGAACTTCCCTGAATTATTCTGGGGAGCAGCCGGATTTAACTTCCGTACTCATATCTGGGAGGAATGGGTTAAAGAAGAGGGGCTTCCAAGCGGCGACAGCCTTGAACTGCTTCTTGGCGGTTTGTTTGCTCCGAATCAGGATTTTGTTTATCCGCTTCCCTGGGCTTGGGAGGAGCAAGAGGTTGGTTTTATTCCCGAATTTGTGATGGATGAACTTGATGATGAGATAGATGCGGAGACCGTTCAATATATTCCTAAGGGGATTCCTTGGACGGAAGTCGTTGAACTGTGGAAGCCTGTGTTCAATGCTTTAGCCGAGTGTGGAAGCTTTACGTTTACTGAGGAAGCTTTTACCTCGGAGGAATTAACACGTTGGGCACGTACACCGGATGCTATAGATCTATGGGTGCAGTTTTTTCATTCTGAAATTACAGTACAAGAACAAGCTCCAGAGAACAGCAACGGATCCGATGAATGCCAGTTGCTAATCCGGTATGTACTAGAGGATGATCCTCAACTGGAGAGCTTGCGCGGCAAGCTGCTGCGGACGAGCATTGCTCCAGAACCATACTCGAGGGTACGCTGGTCTGGTCTGGACATGAGTCCATATATTATTAAGATCGTGGAGAGGTGAGAGGTTACAAGCATGAGTTATACATTAGAACAGGTACAGCAAGCTTCACGGCTATTTTTTGAATTACTTCGTAAAAAAGTAATTCCTCTCGATGATCCTGCGGCGGCAGAATGCCTGCAGGACGCTGGAACATATGATGCGCTTCAATATGTTGCCAAGGAGGCAGGCTGCCGAGTGATGAATTCCGGACAACGTCTCCATCTGCTCGTCAATCCACTCGGGTCAGTGTTCGCCACCAACTTTACCCAGTTGAAGAATAAATACTCACGAATTGAGCGCAAAACTCATTTACATATCATTAATATTATCATCCTTGTTTTTCTGGCCGAGATGGACCAGGACGAGACTCATTTTAAGTCCGGACAGGACAGTATGTCCTATATACAGATATCCGATCAGGTGTCTTCACTTTTTCAAGCTTGGATACAGATGGATGATGAAGGTCAGTTTAGCCAGCAGTGGCGGTTGGATATCCAAGCGATGTCGAAGGTGTGGGCTAACCTCTATATGCAAACTAAGAGTCAGGAAGAGAGCGATCTTCTGACAAGAGGCGCAGGCTCACGAATTGGGCTGATTCATGAAGGTATGAAGCTCCTGGAAGAGGAGAAGCTCGTGTTCATCTCAGAGTCAGAGAAGCGCATATTCCCGCGGGAAGAGCTTTATGAGAGAATGCGGTATTTATATCATGATGTTGACCGGTATCAGGAATTAAAGAAACTCATTGGACGAACTTTAGCTGAGAAAGACGGTGCTACTAATGCCGCGGATTGAACGCATACGAATTACAGGACTTAAATACGAGAAAATGCTCAAGAAATATGATGATATGATTCTGGACCTCTGCAACGAAGAGGGGCCGGCCAATACCCTTATAACGCTTATGAATGGCGGCGGGAAGGGCGTACTGCTGCAATCCATATTTCAGTTATTAATGCCCAAAACGCCATGGGGAAAAGACAGTGAGAACCAGGTTGAAGCATTTTTTCATAACCATAAAAAACAACTTAAACCTTACACCTTTCACGTAGCTATCGAATGGCATCTCGACAACAGTGAGCGTAATGAGTACATGACGACTGGTATTGCCATGACAGCACATAATTCGCTGGATCAGCAGGACATAAAAGTAGATTACTTACTGTACGCACTTACAGATTACGGTGAAGCGTCTGAACTTACCCTTTCTACGTTGCCGCTCTTTGATGAAGAGTCTGCTGAACCTACGAGTTTTGAAACGATACAGCAATTTATACGAGATCGGCGGGGAGAAATTGTACCTTTCGGTAGCCACAGCTCGGATTTAAAAAGATATTATGATTTCCTGGCTACTCGGGATATTCATATCGCCGAGTGGCGTAATATGCGGCGAATCAATGGAGAAGAGGGCGGTATTAAAGGTTATTTTAAAAAGAATGATGCCTTTACCAACCATAACTTATTCGAAAAGCTAATTATCCCTGAAATCGGCTCCAGTCTGAATGAGGGACCAAAAGAAGAAGACAATACGCTGCAGCGGATGTTTATTGACACGGCGACAGTAGCTCAACGCCTACCGATGCTTGAACAACGGGAACAAGTCTACACAGAGTTTCTTGGAATGGCTGCGCCATTATATGAGCTGGTGAAGCTAGGAGTTGAAGCAGAGAACGCCGTTCAAGAAACTGAACTGCGTGGACGTCAGATCTATACGGTTATCTATGAAGAGCAGAAAAATGCAGAAGAAGAGCGAAGTAAGGTTGCTAATGAACTGGCTGGGCGTTATCAGGAAGCGAAGCAATTACGATTTGAGACAGACAATCTCAAGTATTTGCGCAGCAAGGAAGAACTGGAGCTAAAACAGGAAGAGTTCAAAAAGCTCAGTGATGATCAGGGACGTGCACGTGGGCGGTTGGACCATTCCAAGGCTCAGGAGAAAAAGCTAGAAGTGGCTCATTTCTTGGCCAAACGTATGCTCCACACACGACAAATAGAGCAGTGGCAGAAAGAAATTCAAGCCATCGAAGGTTCCTTAGAGATGAAAGAACGTCAAGAGGTCATTCTGGCGGCTAAAGAAAAGCTTCGGAAACAGTGGGATGTGGTGTTTAACCTCTGGCAACAAACGATCAGTGGGTTTGGAACCGCGGAGCGGGCTCTGACGAGTGAAGAAAAAGGTCTGCGCAAGGAGCGGGAGAGCTTTCTGCTGGAGTTAGCAGGTCTGGATATTCAGATTAATGAATTGACGTTATCTATCCGGCAATATACAGAAGAGCTTGGCACATTCGCAGCCCAGCATGGTCAAGAAGCTGCCCATACTCCGGTGGCGGCGCTTCAACGTACGATTTCTGCTGCCAAAACGATACTTCTGGATATGGAAGCGTTAGAGGAACAGCATAAAGAGGCTGAGAACCGAAAGCTGGTGCTGCATAAGAATCATGCCGAGCTCAGTGAGAAACATCGCTCTTATGAACGAGAGATTGATGAGCTTGGGGTACAGCTCGATTCTCAGACTTATAAAGAATCACAGTTATGGTCACAAATCGTTGTGCTGCTGGAAATGTTTGATGAACATAATCGTTTGGGAGCTACTGGTCTTTTTGAAGAGAAGGATACGATTCAACTACGATTTATCCGCAAAATAGATGAGGTGGAGCAGCAGACTAAACGTTCTAGACGGGATTACTACAATCAGCTCATGGATGTGGAACTTCAAAATCAATCCTACTGGCTGCCGAATTCAGATATTTTGGCGGTTAAGGATACACTCGATTCGCTTAAAATTCAATCCACACCGGGCAGTTCCTATTTAAACGATCGTCCATATCTTGAACGTGAGGAAGAGCTAGAGCGTCATCCGCTTTTACCTTATAGTCTGATTGTAACCCGGCGTGAAGCTGATAAAATTAAACCGGATTTGCTGAAGGACACACTACTAAAATCAGCGGTGCCTATCTTTATTCGTGAAGAAATGGCAGCTCTAGATCAAGTTTCTTTTAAGCTTTTAGCTAACCAAGGACCACAGATGGTACTTGAACCAGATCGTTTCTTAAACTT
Organism: Paenibacillus sp. FSL E2-0201; assembly: GCF_037963325.1. Classification (NCBI taxonomy): domain Bacteria; kingdom Bacillati; phylum Bacillota; class Bacilli; order Caryophanales; family Paenibacillaceae; genus Paenibacillus; species Paenibacillus sp. FSL E2-0201. The sequence goes on along the minus strand of NZ_CP150154.1, from coordinate 4,242,087 downwards.
TAAGAGCGGGATCCAGGCGAAGCTTAAGGAACAAGAACAGGTGCTTCAGGACGCAGAGGCTTATTTATCGAAGTTGAAATCTGTGCGTCACGAATACGAGCGGTTATACCAAACAGAGAACACCGTGACGATTACAGTTAAACGCAATGCCCTTTTGAAACTGCAGAGTGAACTTCAGCAGCGCATTATCAGTCTGAGCAACGAGATGGATGAGAACGAGGGCACGCTTACTCGGATCTGTCGGGAAATCTCCGAGTATAAGTCACTTAGTGCAGAGCATGAGCAGAGAGCTATAGCATTACAAGCCTGGATTGAACGTACGAAGAAGCATGAGCAGGCTCAAAAGGAGAAGAAAAATTATACAGATCGTAAGGGTCTGGTTAGCAAGGAAATGGCGAATAAAGACCAGCAGCTCGAGCATCTTGAAGCGCAAATGGTAAGCCTTGGCGGAGAGCGCGAGAAGTGGATGGGAGATGCCAAGTATGCTCTATTTCCTAGACTGCAGCATTGGTTTCCTGAGATTGTATTTCCGGCATATCACCAGCTTTCAGATGATATCGAAACCACACCAATTGATCCAGTAGAACAGAATCTTCTGTTGCAGCAGCTCAGTACCGTTGAAAGTCTGCAGCAATCGTTGACGGAGAATGAGCTTGAAATTCGAACAAGAGCCGCCCAGATCAAAGCGGCCAGCGAGAATCTAACAGAGCTTGAAGTCAGCCTGAACCAAGTTGATGTGGATTGGCGGAAGGTGGCAGAACCTGCTGAATCTACCGAATCCATTATGGCTGCAAGAAACCGTCAAAAGTCGGAAACCTCTTCGTTAGAAGAAGACTATCAGATGGTTCACGACTCTTTCATCCGTTGCCAGACCGAGTTGGACAATTTGCAGAAGGAACTGCGCAAGGTAGAAAAAGGAATCAAAGAGAAACACGAGCGTGCCGTAGAGATTTGGAATGAGCCACTCGAGCAAAAAGAGACTGACATTCAAGAGCGTTTCCAAGAGAATGAGCACATGCTTAATCAGTGTAAGCGATCTTTGGAACGAATGGATGCATTCATTCAGACGTTATCCAATCAAATCAAAATCATGAATGCACATATTGAGGAGCGGGTTAATTTACGGACTGTGCCAGAAGAATTAATGCTGAGTGTAAGAGAAAGCTGCGAGTCTCTCGTTGCTGACTGGCTTCTTCGGATTAAGGATAGCCGGGTTAGACGGGATGAGGTCTCCAGGAAAGTGAAGGAAGAGAAAAACTCATTAACCGGAAAACTTGCCAAGAATGAACGGAATTCTGAACTGGAGACCAAGATTCTGGATCGTTTAAATACGGTACATTGGGATAACTTCGCTATTGCTCAGCAAGTCCTAGATTCGATGTTACGTAGTTCGCGTGATCAGATTGAGAGCATTCAAAACGATAAGGAAGATATGGATCATTCCCGTAAGATGTGGGTAGCTCGGGCTTCTTATCGTGTAGTACAAATCATTGATATTATGAAGCGAATGGAACGACGGATGATTATTCATAATGAGAATAATTATGCCTTCCCGCTGGTACGACTGAATTATAAGAATATCAATGTACCGAGAGCAAGCGATGAAGTAGAGCCGATGGTGAGCGACTATTTCAATCGATGTATCCAGGAACTGCTTGCAAAATATCCAAAGATTGAACAAGTGCCAGCGGTGGTAATCAAAGAGGTTATTAATGATGGACGAATCGTCTATGCGGCACTTCAGAATCGCTTCCCGATTCTTCAGGTATATAAACCGGTAACGGAGAATTACTTCCTCTATGCCGCTCCGGAAGACTATCATTATTCCGACTGGGAGGTCATCAATCGCGGTGCGCTGGATGAGGCTGTCGGCAGTGGTGGACAGCGTCAATCTGTACAGCTGCTGGTAGCCATGATGATCATGACGCATAAACGTGTGAATCGTGAGAACAAAGGATGGACGGTCTTTTTATATGACAATCCTTTTGGAGAAATGGTTTCTAATAACGTACTTGATCCCGTGTTTGAAATTTCTAAGGCTCTCAAATTTCAATGGCTGATTGTTACGCCGCCGGAGCTTGTGAAGAATGACGTCAGCGTTCGCTTTGGTGTATACTGGCAGCTCTATTTCGGAGGTATGAAAGGGGACATGCTAGAATCCACTCTAGTCAAGGGAGGAAGAAAGCTCATTCCTGTTTCGCTTTTTTGATCACTTGCACCATAATGAAAGAAGTTCCAGCAGCTAATGCTACTGGTATTATCCCCTCATGGTTGACAGTGAAAAAAGAGCACATGGTATCATGTGTTTAACACAGTCGACCGGAGGGGATTTTTCATGGCTAAAAAAGGGCAGACGTTTACGAAGTATTCAGAAGAGTTGAAGAAAGAGGCGGTTCGTCTTCACTTAGAGGAACATATGAGCTATTCACAGATTCTAGAAAAACTCGACATCAAGAGCGATGCTCAGTTGGTGAGATGGATACGTAAGTTTAAAAGTGGGGAGTCCTTTGAGGACCGACGCGGTAAAGGTGGAAGGAAACATTTTGACAGTAAAGACGAAGAAATTGCGTATTTGAAGGCACAGGTCGAATACTTAAAAAAGCTCAATCCCAATCTACATGGGGAGGGAAGTTGGATACAAATATCCGGTGCCAATCCATTCAAGAAATGAGCAAGCGATACCCGATTGTTTGGCTGTGCAAACTGGCTGAATTGTCCCGGGCTGCATACTACAAATGGAAAAAGACCTCTGACCTGCGGGAAGAACGCCAAGAGAAGGATGCGAACCTTAAGGAACATATCTTAGCCATTCATCGGCTACGTCCTGCCTATGGCTATAAGCGAATGCGTACAGCGCTTCGCAAAGAGGGATTCCCCGTAAACCATAAGAAAGTTCGCAGGTTGATGAGAGAGCTAGGCATCCAATCGGTGATTCGCAAGAAACGCCCGTTTGCCGGACGTAAGCCTTCTGTCTTATTTCCAAACGTACTCAACCAGGAATTCACAGCCCACGCTCTTCAGCAAAAGTTAGTCACGGATATTACCTATATCCGTACAGGCCACGAATTTGTCTACTTATCTGTAGTGATGGATCTATACAATAACGAGGTTGTGGCTTGGAGAATCTCTGTCCGTAATGACTTAAAGCTTGTGATAGATACTGTGAAATCTCTCCAAGACTCAAAGGCTCTCCTACACTCTGACCAGGGCTTTCAGTACACGACTCGGACGTATGCCCAGGTTTTAGAGGACAAGGGTTTGGTCGGTAGCCACTCTCGCCGGGGGAACTGTTATGACAATGCTTGTATAGAGTCATTTTTTTCTCACCTGAAGACCGAGAAATTGTATTTGGAGAAGCCCAAGAATTTAGAAAATGCTGAACATTTGGTTAGGGAATACATTCTTTATTACAACAAGGAACGTTTCCAAAAAAAACTCGGCGACCTGTCTCCGGAAGAGTACCGGAACCAGATCGCCGCTTAGAAGGCTTCTTTTTTACTGTCTACTTGACGGGGCTATGACCATACTGGAGCTTCTTTTTCGTTATACATTATCCTTATCATTCTCACTTATAACGCTTACCAGCTTTAAAGGAGGCCGAAGGCGTATATGCTTACTATAATAGAATTATAAAATTTCGAGATTGTGGAGAAATGTATGCGAAAAACCGAATGCAATGTGCCGCCGCTAACTAAACGAGTCAAATGTATGCGAAAAATCGAATACAATGTGCCGCCACTAACATAAACGAGCCAAATGTATGCGAAAAACCGAATACAATGTGCTAACGGTAACTTAAAGGAGCCAAATGTATGCGAAAAACCGAATACAATGTGCTAACGGTAACTTAAAGGAGCCAAATGTATGCGAAAAACCGAATACAATGTGCTAACGGTAACTTAAAGGAGCCAAATGTATGCGAAAAACCGAATACAATGTGCTAACGGTAACATAAACGAGCCAAATGTATGCGAAAAACCGAATACAATGTGCTGACGGTAACATAAACGAGCCAAATGTATGCGAAAAACCGAATACAATGTGCTGACGCTAACATAAACGAGCCAAATGTATGCGAAAAACCGAATACAATGTGCTGATGCTAACATAAACGAGCCAAATGTATGCGAAAAACTGAATACAATGTGCTGACGCTAACATAAACGAGCCAGCACCGTTATTCTCCCCAAATTACCCGGGAATGGACTTGTTAATAGGGAATAAGTGCAATACGGTCCGTTAAGCGGAACCTCACTACGAAGGTATGGATACTAGTATGAATAAGGATCATTCATTGTGGTTCATCAAATGCTAGATCGCAGCTTCCTCAGGCTCTAATATCATTGGAAGGGTTACTGTAAAAGTGGTACCTTGCTCAGGAATACTTTCTACTGTTATAGCTCCGCCATGATTATGTACAATATTTTGTGTGATCATAAACCCAAGGCCAGTTCCTGATTCTTTTGTCGTATAAAATGGTTTGCCAAGTGCTTTGATCTGTTCCTCTGACATCCCGCAACCTTCATCCTGTACACTAATTCGGGATTCACTTTCAGTTGTATGCACATGAATATATATGTTTCCTCCATTATTCATTGCTTCCATCGCATTTTTAAGTAAATTAATAAACACCTGCTTAAGCTGATAAGCCTCTCCATGAATCCAAATGGATTGATCTGCACAGACAGGGAGAATCTTAAGGTTTCTTAGTGCAGCTTGACCATTCATTAATGTAGTAACTTGCTCGAGCAAAGATAATAAATCGACAGGCTTACTGATATGCGTCGTTTGTGGTTTGGATAAGACGAGCAGTTCGTTGACGATAAACTCGATGCGTTTCAATTCGGACTCTATAATGAAAAAATATTTATCATTCATGCGCTCGGAAGAGCGAAGCAGCTTCATAAAGCCGTTAATGGCTGTAAGCGGATTTCTGATTTCATGAGCAATTCCAGCTGCTAATTGCCCTGCGGTGGATAATTTCTCGGATTGGATTAGCCGTTCTTCTTCCAGCATTTGCTGTGAGATATCTTTAAAAATTCCAATAAATGCTTTGCTTCCATTGAAGATTATCGGTAGCGTGAACCCATCCACATATTTCTGCTGACCATTTAAGCAATTAATTAAGTAGCAAACGGAGCCTGACGTATTACCGCTGTGATATCTTTCCCTTCGTTCTTGAAGAATTTGATAATTGGAAAGGTCTACAATACTAGTAGTAGATGAACCTAATACTTGATCAAGGCTTTCCGCATGGATTAATTGTAAACCCGCTGAATTCGCATACTGAACAATCCCGTTTATTGTAATCACCACGGTCAGAGGTAATTCCTCTAGCAGCTGTAAGAAAGAATCATCTTTCTCCAACAGATTAGTTTCTACTTCCTGCAGCTGCGTTTCTATCTGCTTGATGATCGTCTTATTTTCGAATTGAATGAAATAATATTGGGGGGCACCATTGGTATCTGAAATGATAGAGATGGAGATCTCTAGGCATAATAGTTGTCCAGTTGGTTTGAAGTAATCCTGTTGGTAACGATGCGGATGGATGTTAAACGAGGAAAAAGACTCTTCAAGCTCAGCAATTTCACGGATCTGACTTAGAAGCGTACGAACAGATGAAGAGGATGTTAGTAACTCGCTATGATCATATCCCAAAAGGGCACTTAAGGCGGAATTCCATTTCAAGAGCGTTCCATCAAACGAAACAAGCGCCATTCCAATTACAGCATGTGTAAAAGCAAAATCGAAACTGTGCAATTCATAGGGCCGCACTGCTATTCACCTCTCATATTCTTTCCACCATATGTAATAGTCTTAGTATAAAACATATATTCTATTAAAATATATAAATTTTTATGTAAACAAGAACCATTCGAAGCTATGTGTTGTTGTGAAAATAAGGGTGCAAGAGTCAAGCGGTTTCAGGTAATATTAGAGAATACGTGCATTTATAGAAAGTGGAGGGGTTGTACTGTGCAATCAATCGTTGGTGAAATCCGAGAAATTAACCGCTATCCAGTCAAGTCATTCGCAGGTGAACGATTGGAAACCTGTATGATAGAACCATATGGAATGCTTGGGGATCGTTTCTGTGCCTTTTATGATGAGTCAAAAGAGGGATGGTGGCGTTATTTTACGGCTAGAAATAATCCTAAAATGCTTACCTATCAAGCCCAATTTATCAATGGAGATATTCATGTAAGAGCTTCGGATGGACGAACCTTTGGGTGGGACGAGCGTTTGTTGGAAGAGATTCAAAGCCAAACTAAAACACAAATCTCCATGTCTACTATAAAAGCTTCGCATCCACAACCGGAGCATCCACAACTGTTATCAGTGGATGGCGCTAGTATCTTACTCATTACGGATGCCAGCTTAAAGAAGCTTGAGGCATCATGGGGAAATTCCTTAGATCAGCGACGTTTTCGTGGGAACTTTGTTATCGCTTTAAATGATGAATCGCTTTTTGAAGGGGATTGGATCGGTCGGCAGCTCTCCATTGGAGAAGTGCAGCTACAGGTAGATAGTTTTTGTGAGAGATGTATGGTTATCACGATGGACCCGGATAGTCTGGAAAGAGACCCTAAACTATTGAAAAAACTGAACCAAGAGTTTGAACTACACTTCGGTGTGTATGCTTCTGTAGTTAAGACAGGGGAAATCAGAATCGGAGACAAAGTAGAATTAATGGATTAGCGTATGATATAAACTTACTTTACATTCTCATATGGATAAATTACCCTTAAAAGGAATGACAAATTCATAGAGGGAGGGAATGTATGAAGAAGAAAATAATATCCCTGTTGATGGTATTTCTGCTTTTAGTCGTGTATATTCCTACGAATGCTTTTGCAGCGGATAGTGGAAAAACGCAAACGTACGTGAACACTCAGAAGGTGGCGGCTGAGAAGGCAGCATTCTTAACGGAAAAGATAGGAACGACGAGTCTCCAATATGCTCTGATGGATGGGGATACAATCGTTGTGAGCGGCCAAGCAGGATATAGCCATGTGGAGAGCAAGACGGCACCAAGCGTTACAACGATGTATGGAATTGGCTCGACGAGTAAGGTTTATACGGCAGCTTCTATTATGAAGCTCGTAGAACAAGGGAAAGTTGATTTAGAGGCTCCCATTGTAACTTATTTGAATAATTTTACGATGGAAGATTCACGTTATAAGCAAATCACCGTACGTATGCTGTTGAATCACTCATCAGGTCTTGGGGGTTCGAACTTATCAAATTCTTTCTTATTTAATGATTCTGATTCTATCGCCAAAGATAATTTGCTAGCGACTTTGTCAACACAACGACTAAAGGCAGATCCAGGTGCGTACTCTGTATATTGTAATGATGGATTTACGCTGGCGGAGTTGATTGTTGAGAAAGTCAGTGGCATGGACTTCACTACATTCATTCATCAAAATTTTACAGGTCCTTTAGGGCTTCAGCATACGAAAACGCCAGTAGATTCTGTGGATTCCAGCCAGTTGGCAAGTGTATACAATGCTACCTACCCAGCCGCTTTACCCAAAGAGACCATTAACGTAATTGGAACAGGGGGCATCTATTCCACGGCTGAAGATTTGGTGCGCTTTGCAACTATTTTCACTGGAGGATCGAAAGGGATTCTGTCAGAAAAATCAGTAAAAGCGATGGAGCAAGAGGAATATAAACGTGGAATGTGGCCAAAAGGAATCGATAATTCGTTCGCATATGGATTGGGCTGGGACAGTGTGAATTTATATCCATTCAATCAATACGAGATCAAAGCTCTGACTAAGGGCGGGGATACAAGTCTGTATCATACTTCACTTGTCGTGTTGCCAGAACAGCGGATGGCAGCAGCTGTGGTATCTTCTGGAGGATCGAGCACAACCGATCAGATGCTTGCTAACGAAATTTTGCTCAGTGCTCTACAAGAAAAGGGAGTTATCAAGGAACTGAAAGCTACGACTACATTTAAAGCCACGAACAAAGAGAAGATGCCAGAGGATTTGTTAAGTTATGCAGGTGTTTATGCTGATTCTACGCAGCTAATGAAGATAGAAATTAGTAAAGCTGGGGAATTGAGTATCTCTTCGATCATGGCACCTACAATGCCAGCTCAGAAATTTTCGTATCATACGAATGGTGAATTCTTAGATGCAGTGGGTACGAGTAAAGTTAGCTTTGTGAAGGAGGGCAATGGTCGTATCTATCTTTGGAGTCAAGGGTACGGAGTTATTCCAGGGCTTGGTGAGACTGCCAGTACTCAATATGCAGCAGAAAAGCTAGAGGCGAATTCTTTATCCAATGAGGTTTTGTCAGCATGGCAGCAGCGTCAAGGAAAAATGTATTTTGATGTCAGCGAGAAGTATAGCTCACAATTTTACATGAGTATGCCAGTAGCTGGTATTGCTATGTTCCCTGATGCACCGGGCTATATGGGCTCGAATAAAATAACTGGCCCGAATAAAGCTGAAATGACTGTGCAAATTCCAACTTTAGGTGGGCGCGATCTTGCGGATCTTGTTTTTGAAAATAAAGAGGGTGTGGAGTACCTTAAGGTTGGAAACCAATATTTTATATCACAGGATGCCATTAAACCTATCTATGCCGGCCCGCAATCATTGGTAACCATCCAAGCAGATGGATATGCGAGATGGTATGAAATACCTGAGACAGCATCAGGAAAGTTGATGACAGTAGAGCTACCAGCTAAAGGTTCCTTTGCTGTTTATGATGAGAATGGTAGGTGTGTAAATTTCTCTACGATCAGCGGTCTTACGCAAGTTAAACTTCCGAGTAACGGGAAAATTGTATTTGTAAGCGATGTGGGTGCGAAGTTTGAATTGACAATCAAGTAGTAATAATCAATTTAATTTTTTTTATAAAAAAAGAATCCTGTTATCCAGATTATTTTATCTTGGTAACAGGATTTTTTATATATAAACGCTTCCCGTCCTTATAGGGACTCAGAGGGCAATTATGCTAGTTGAAATTCTATCTTCCTATTTGAAATTCTTTGAAAACTCTTTTATTTTATCTACAAAAATTCCCTTAAGCTGATCCGTTCCTTCCTTAGGAGCTTTATAGGCTTTGTAACCACCAAAGGATTCGATGCATATTGCAGATTTTTTTAGATCATCCGGAAAATTCTTCTCTATTAATTCCTCAGTTGTTTTCGGTTTCTCGTTACAAATATAGTAGCCCATCTTCTTATTTAGTAACTCATCTTTATTTTTTTTGATAAAATCACGAATCGCTTTGTATATTTTCTCATCTCTTACTCCGGCACCTAAAATAATGCTATCAAATTCCTCAAGATTTGGTTTGTCTATTTCAATATTACAGATCTTACTCTGAGGAATCTCTTCTGATAATACCTTTGCGCATTGCTCTGTTGCTCCTGATTTTGTTGCATATAGAATAAGTACTGCCATTGTGGTCCCTCTTTTCAGTTTAAATGGTTCAGTTTCAAAATATCCTTTTAAATCTAATATCTTTATTATCGAGATAATATATGTATTATCGAAAATAGCGATCTTTTGTCAACTTAACAGCAAGTTCTTATGTACTAATTCTACATCCTTATTATGGTATCATAGGAATAATTGATCTATTGTTAGCTATATCTTTAAAGAAATTACAATAAAAAGGGGTGTGGAGATAAGTTGAGTATCATCGTAATGCTAGTCATCTATTTTTTGCTTGGAGTAACCGTGATTAAATTAGGCATCGATAACTCTAGAAGTACGCAAATATCAAAGGAAATATTAAATGAGTTAAGAGAAATCAAAGAACTAATGATAAGAAATAAATACGAATAACTTCTTAGAAGGAGGGCAACAGGATTGGCCATTCCATTTTTAGTATTAATTCTTGCTTTTTCTGGTTTTTTTCTAAGGGTATGGATTGTTGGCCCGGATAAAGAAAAAATTTCTGACGACGGTAATGAGCTAAATATAAAAGGTAAATTAATACTCGGACTTATTGGATTAATTTCGGCAATTGTCATAATGATAGCTGATGGCGTACAGGGGATAGGAATGAAGTGGTTTTGGATTGTATTCATAATTATTGCCGTAGGATTTCAGTCATATATTGATTGGAAATTTTTAAAGCATACGAAACAACATATCGTTTCACTGATTTTGTTAGTCGAAGGTGTGGTGTTAGTTTATTTCTTTTTCTAATCGATTGAACGATTAAAGCCTAATCTCCTGTCAGCGTACATAAGGGATCAGGCTTATTAATTTCACGACCTTTTTGGTACATGGGGTTCAACTGGTGGAGTTGATGCGCTTGTGACGGGGGTACTTACAACTGGACAGAATCCAGGGTTAGTTAAACATAGTTCTTCGGAGTACTGCGGTTGGACCTTGGAAAGCTCAGTGAAATAGTTGCCGATCATATGATTGCCACTTGCAGATCCATTCTGGAAAGAAAGTGATACGAAGGTATGGACATGACTGTAATAGTACTTCGTTTCCCGTTTAGGCAGCTTATATACATGTGGAGGAGCGTACGTAACAACATCAAAAAGATTAGCATAACGGTAACTCTTCCGGACATATGGTTTAAAAACATTAACGAAGTTTGGATCGCCTACACGTGGTGAGCCATAGGTGAACAGATTAGGTGAGATGTGCGAGGTGTTGGCCGCAATATCTATAGCACATAAAGTGGCGAGTGCTCCACCTAGGCTGTGACCAGTAATGTATAAGGTTTTATCGGGAGATAGCTTAGCAAGTGTAGAGATAATCCCATCGCGAGCTGAGGCGTAGATATTCGTGAAACCACGGTGGGTAAGGGTGTCTTCTTTAATGTATTTGAATCTCTCCTGTGAGGCCATAACGTTAGACATCCAATCGGTTGTGGAGCTGGTTCCCCGGAAGGCCACAATAATCTCTTGTGGAGATTCCAGAATAAATCCGAAGCGTTCCCATACCTCGCTGATGGATCTTGCTTCAATTGTATCCACGATCTGATAATCTAATGGAACGACGAACAAACCTTCTGTATTTGAGAACTGCGCATAGGTCTGTCCGCAGATGGCAGCTAGAAAGATAGCCCTTTGCTCTTGATCATTTTTGGTACCCATGTGCATCCCGCCCTTCTTCCTAAACTATATTAGGGGGACGAGAGAGAGATTCCAATATCATAGGAGGCCTTGTACTAATTAGAAATATCTAAATTTTACATAGTTAAATTGTTACTTCAAATGATTTTACTTCGAAAGTCGAAGGTTCAGCGGCACTTAATGATTTCATTTCTTCTTTTTGCTATGATTCCACTTTGTGCCTACGGTTTTCTAGCTTACCATAAATCAAATGAAGCGATCGAAGCTAAGTGCTCCCTAAATCACTTCTGGTGTTACTGCCCACCCATAAGGATTCCTTCGGAAACTTAACTTGCTACAAGGAAACCCATACAGTACACTTTCTTTAACTAGTACAAACCTAAGATAGCTTGGGAAAGAACTTTGAAAAAGGAAGTGTTAAATAGTGGATTTAGAGATGGTCATGCAGGAGCTGGAAGCGCTCGGCAAGGAACGAACCAAGAAAATATATATGTCCAATGGAGCAAAGGAACCACTATTTGGCGTGGCTACCGGAGCAATGAAGCCAATCTTCAAGAAAACAAAAATAAATCAGCCATTGGCTGAGGAGCTTTACGCGACAGGGAACTACGACGCCATGTATTTTGCCGGCATCATTGCTGATCCCAATGCAATGACGGAAGCGGATTATGACCGATGGATGGATGCGGCTTATTTTTATATGCTGTCCGACTTTGTAGTGGCAGTAACCTTGGCAGAAGCGGATATTGCACAACAAGTGGCCGATAAATGGATCGCGAGCGGTGAAGAGCTGAGAATGTCAGCGGGCTGGAGCTGTTATTGCTGGCTGCTTGGCAGTCGGCCGGATGTTGAGTTTTCCGAAAGCAAGCTTGCTGGTATGCTTGAGATGGTGGAAAATACGATTCATGATTCTCCAGAACGTACCCAATATTCAATGAATAACTTTTTATACACAGTAGCCGTATCTTATTCGCCACTACATGATAAGGCTAGCGAGACTGCAAGGACTGTAGGTCCAGTTGAAGTCAACAAGGATAAGGCAAAAAGTAAATTGATTCACGCGTACGCAAATATTCAAAAAGCAGTCGACAAAGCTCAGCTTGGTTTTAAACGCAAGCATGTAAGATGTTGATCTAGCAGAAGCTTCTAGAGAAGAAAAAGGAAAAAGGATTCCCTGATGCTTCACTCTGAGTTACTATATAGAAATGACACCAAGAGGAGAAAGTAGGGGGAAAAGCATACATGGGCAACTTATTGGATATTTTACACAAGGAAGTCGTACCGGCTGAAGGCTGTACAGAGCCGATCGCAGTTGCGTATGCCGTCTCCTTGGCGGCAGAACTTCTCGAAGGAGAAATAACGGGGATTCAGCTGCATCTCAGCGGTAATATTATCAAAAATGCAATGGGAGTGGGCATCCCTGGGACAGGCCAGACAGGTCTGCCTATCGCAGCAGCCCTTGGAGCGGTGGTCGGACGTTCGCACAAGGAGCTGGAAATTCTGTCAGGTCTGACTCCGGATGAGCTAAAGCTGGCTAATGATCTGCTTGAGCGAAAGCTGCTGCAAGTGGAGATAATGGACACTCCTGAGAAGTTATATATTGAAGCACAGGTGAAGACAGAGAACCATACGGCGATTGCCATCCTTGCTAAGGAACACACTAATATTGAATACCTAGCTCTAGACGGAAAAAAAGTGACACCTAAGAAGTCTAAAGCTGACTGTGGAAAGCCCGGTCTGTCCGATACCGAAGCTTATGAAGGCTCTGTAGATCGGATTTTCGAGTTTATAAGTACGGCTCCATTTTCAGACCTTAGCTTCCTCTTGGAAGGTGCTCGGATGAACAAAGCGATCTCCGATGAGGGACTCCGAGGCGATTATGGCTTGCAAGTAGGAAAGAAGATGAACCAGCAATCTGCGATGAATTTATTCGGCAATGATGTGGCGAACAAAATTATAGCGGCCACTGCCGCGGCTTCAGATGCTCGCATGGATGGCAGTGCAATGCCTGTGATGACAACAGCGGGCAGCGGTAATCAAGGCATCGCCTGTACGCTTCCCGTTATATCATTGGCGGAATTGCTCGGCAAGGATGAAGAGACGCTGGCTCGGGCGCTTGCACTGAGCAATCTGGTCACTGTGCATATCAAGCATTATATCGGGCGGTTGTCGCCTTTATGCGGTTCAGGGATTGCTGGCGGGGTAGGAGCGAATAGCGGGATCATTTATCTCATGGGCGGTAGTCTTGAGCAAATTAAGCATGGGATACAGAATACAATAGCTTCTTTGTCAGGCATGATCTGCGACGGTGCGAATTCAACCTGTGCACTGAAGATTTCCACCTCCACCAATACAGCGATTCAGGCAGCCACATTGGCGATGAATAATATTGCTCCTACGACCAAGGATGGAGTTATTTTCGAAGAGGTGGAAGACACTATTCGCAACATGGAGCGACTGGTTCAAGAAGGTCTGGCGGATACTGACAAGACCATTCTAAATATCATGCTCTCCAAAGGTGGAGCGAAGTAACCTTATAGTAACTTAGATACAAAATAAGAGATCATGAATTATGACCGCCCGGTTCCCTGCTTAAAATGGCAGGAGGCCGGGCGGTCTTTGTAATTCTGCGGCAAGGTCATAGGTTTATAAGAGGATTTGCATTAAATTTTAACATAACTTATTCTGAGATCATAAAGGCATAGACTGATGGTATAAAAAGGAGATATTATGACGGAGAAGATAGATATAGGATGGAACTTTGAGAACAGTTATGCTCATCTGCCGGAATCCATGTTTACAAGGATCAAACCTACTCCTGTGCGAAAGCCGGAGTTAGTTATTTTAAATGAACCGTTGGCTGCTACTTTAGGGCTGAATAGCACAGCACTACATAGTAAGGATGGTGTACAGATTTTTGCGGGCAATGAAGTTCCTAAAGGTACTGAGTCGCTTGCTCAAGCCTATGCTGGGCATCAATTTGGACATTTTACCATGTTAGGTGACGGCCGAGCTGTGCTGCTGGGTGAACAGGTCACTCCCCAAGGTGAACGCGTAGACATTCAGCTTAAAGGCGCGGGAAGAACGCCATATTCTCGTGGTGGGGATGGCCGAGCCGGACTTGGCCCGATGCTGCGTGAATATATCATCAGTGAAGCCATGCATGGCCTTGGTATTCCTACCACTCGCAGCTTGTCGGTGGTCACTACAGGAGAAACGATCATTCGAGAAACAGAGCAGCCCGGTGCTGTTCTTACCCGTGTTGCAGCCAGTCATCTACGGGTGGGTACTTTTCAATATGTTGCAGCATGGGGGAATGCAGATGATCTCCGTATTCTGGCTGATTACACGCTGCAAAGACACTATCCCGAAGTGCCTATGGAAGAGAACCGATATCTTTTCCTGCTTCGGGAAGTGATTGGACGTCAGGCTGAACTGATTGCCAAATGGCAGCTTGTAGGATTTATTCATGGAGTGATGAATACGGACAACATGGCACTTAGCGGAGAAACGATTGATTATGGTCCATGCGCATTCATGGATATGTATAATCCGGAGACCGTATTCAGTTCCATAGACCAGCAGGGTCGATATGCCTATGGCAATCAGCCGGGGATTGCCTCTTGGAATCTCGCAAGATTCGCGGAGACTCTCCTGCCATTGGTGGCTGATGATCAAGAACAGGCGATTCAGCTCGCTGAAGAGGAGATTGCAGATTTTAAAGAGCGGTCTTATCATCATTGGCTCTCAGGAATGAGAGCGAAGCTCGGAATCTTCAACGAAGAGGTAGAGGATGTTGCGCTAATTGAAGACCTGCTAGATTTGATGCAGAAATACCGGGCGGACTATACCAATACCTTCCGTGCCCTAACTTTGGAGAAGCTGGAAGAAACCGTTCTGTTTAGTGCAGCGGAATTTACCAAGTGGCATGAGTTATGGCAGGCTAGACTTAGCAGACAGCAGCAATCGAAAGAGGTTTCACAGCAGCTAATGCGCAATAGTAATCCTGCGATCATTCCGCGAAACCACAGGGTAGAGGAAGCACTCCAAGCGGCAGTGCAACAGGGAGATTACAGTGTGATGGAGCGGTTGCTTGAAGCTCTTTCCAATCCTTACGCGTATACCCCTGAACAAGATGAATATTCGACACTTCCTGAGGAATCAGCAAGACCCTATCGAACCTTCTGCGGCACTTGATTTGCAAATAATGATCTAAATAATGAGGTGAAGTAAGAATGTTTCATGCATATGATGTTCTGGCTAACCAGTTGCTAGCGAATGCGAATGATCCAAGTTGGTATGTGCCCTTTGAGGTAGCCGTAAAAGACTTAAGCGAAGAGGAAGCATCTTGGAAAGTAACAGAAGAAAGCAATAGTATTATTGAGATTGCGCAGCATCTGCTCTACTGGAATGAGGCTTGGCAAACAAGGTATAAAGAAAAGAGCGTCCATGCGGTTCCTTCTGTAGATAACAATGATACCTTTGTTGTTGCAGAAGGAGTAACGTTCCAAGAGCTTCAACAACAACTTTTAGAAGTTCTTCTACGTTGGCAGGAACTGATTACGAAGGACGAATTGGAAGCTGATGTTCAAGGGTTCCAAGACAGTCAGTGGTGGGAAGTATTAGGTAATGTGACGACACATAATGCTTATCACGTGGGGCAGATTGTTTTTATTCGGAAGATCCAAAAGAGTTGGAATCGTAATGTGAAGTGAATTGAAGGACGTTAACGGATGTATAGCCATCTGGATAACGTCTTTTTTTGTGAATATCAATGAGGATAAGTTATAGAGTATTACTTATAAATACTTACATAATTATATTTAATGCTTGTAAATGCTTATTGAATGACTTATGATGACTTTAGGAGGTGCATACAAGATGTTTCAAGAGGAGAGATTGTTGAAGATACTCGAATATTTGAAACAACACCAATCGATGAGTGTTCAAGAGATCTGTACTCAATTTGATGTATCCAGAGATACCGCACGTAGGGATATTGTTAGATTAGTACAGGAAGGTGTTGTGATCCGAACGCATGGAGGGGTATCGTTACCTGAGTTACAAAAAGAATTGTTATCTTATCAGGATCGATTGATCGATAAATCTGAGAGTAAGCAGAGAATAGGGAAGACTGCAGCTCAGCTTATTCAAGATCATGAGACTGTGATTTTAGATGTATCCACCACTGTACAGTTTGTTGCAGAACAAATTACCGCGAAGGATATTACGGTTGTTACACACTCGATTGATAACGTAGGGATCTTGTCCAAACGGGAAGATCTGCAAATTTATGTTCTTGGCGGTTACTTGAATGTGAAAAACCGCTTGTTATATGGTCCTTCCATTATCGATAAACTTAGTGAAATCCGTGCAGATAAAGCCTTTATTGGAGCATCCGCGATCGGTGCTGATGGACTCTACTATCCTTATGAAGAAGATGCGAGGGTAAAAAGAGAAATGGCGCGAAGATCGGATCAAGTGATTTTAGTGGCGGATCACAGCAAATTTAATGCCAAATCCTTTTATCGGCTAGACTTTGATTTCGTTGATATTTTAATTACCAATCGAGAACTCCCAAGTCAGATTAGAGAAGTTCTAGATCAGAAGAACATCACAGTTATTGAGTGTTCAGAAGAGACGGAAGAGGTTCAATCACAAGACTGATGACATAAAGGAGAAGGATATTTATGAATTGTATTTTACAAAATGTGCAATTGGTGCTTCAGGATCGTATTGTTCCAGCAGCTAATGTGTGGATTTTTGAAGGGGAAATCATAAAGATAGATGCAGAGGCCCTTTCGATTCCAGAGGGAGATTATGAACGGATAGATGGCGGTGGCCATTTGTTAGTACCCGGAATGATAGATGTTCATATTCATGGCGCTAATGGTTTTGATATGATGGATGGTACGGAAGAGAGCATTCAAGAAGTATCAAAGGCTTGTGCTGCGTCTGGTTGCACCTCATTTCTGGCTACATCTGTCAGTTCTACGCTAGAAGATCTTTTAGAAATGATTCGTAGTGTCAAGCGTGTGATAGGACATGAAGTGGGTGCAAAGATCGCAGGCATTCATTTAGAGGGACCTTACCTGAACCCGAAGCGAAAAGGTATGCAGAACGAAAAGTTTCTGCGTCATCCCAACTTAGAGGAAATGAACCTAATTTTTGAAGAAGCGGGTTCACTCATTAAGATGGTTACAATTGCTCCGGAGTTGCCGGGCGGGATGGAGCTTATTTCCTTTTTGAAAGAAAAGGGCGTAGTAATAGCCATCGCTCATTCGGATGCCACTTATGAAGAGGCTAAACAAGCCTTTGCGTCGGGGGCAAGTCATGTTACGCATTGTTTTAATGGCATGCGGCCTATTCATCATCGAGATCCAGGGGTAATTGTGGCTGCTTTTGAAGAGAAGCATGTAAGCCTTCAAGCGATTGTGGACAATGTCCATCTGCATCCTGCAATTATTCGATTAATGCATACCTTGAAAGGACCGGAAGGAATGGTCTTGATTACAGATGCACTGCAAGCTATGGGATTAGGTGATGGGAATTATATGTTTGGAGGCCATCATGTTACGGTATCCGAGGGGGTAGCGAGACTGAAGGATGGAACATTAGCTTCAAGCACCGTGACTATGAATGAAGCCTTACGTTATACTGTTGAAACTGGAATTCCATTGATCGATGCTGTACAGATGGCTTCAACTACGCCGGCCAATATTCTGGAGCTTCAACAGAAGGGGACGATAACAGCTGGTTTTGATGCTGACCTGGTCCTCTTGGATGATGAATTTAAAGTGCTCTGGACAATGGTGGATGGTCAAATTTTATAAATCACGATGAATACAGGTTACTTCTGCTCAATGCAGCTGTAACCTGTATTCATGTGCGGTTATGCCAAACACGCTTTTAAAATGCCGGTTCAAATGAGTTAGATCCACAAATCCGCACTCTGCCACAGCTGCATAGATATCCTTGGTTTTCTCAATGGACTGTTTGGCATGCTCTACTTTGCAATTTAAGAAGAATTGATAAGGGGATATTCCTGTGTGCATTTTAAACGCTCGGATAAATTGATATTTGGATAGATCAAATTCTTTGCAGAGGTCGTCTAGCTTCAGCACGTGGTCTAAACTGCAGTACATCATTTCCTTCGCTTTTTTGACGAGGTTACTATTTGTTCTGCGGTCGGTATCTATTTCAGTATGGGATACTAAATCGAGCAGAGTTAACAATAGCTCACTGCACAAGGACTCCTCTTTGCCATGCTGTATGGCATGACTTAGCGCCAATATGCACTGTGCCAATTTGTTGTCGTATAGGATAGGAGAGGTGAACCGCAGTTCTTTTTTTCCTAGTATATCTTGTATAATGGTGGGCTTGATATAAAGCATGACATAATCAATGCCTGCTTTGTCAAACGATCTGCCGTCATGTGTCTGCTCTGGATTGAACAGCATAACCCCATTTTTATGGGAGGATTGCAAGCTACCGTCGAGGTTATATTGCTGAATGCCGCGAAGCGTTACACCGAGTGCATATTCCTCGTGGCAATGTTTTTTATAAGTGAAATCAGTCATGCTAGCTGACAAGGTTAGGATATCTGCCGATTTTTTATAGTTGAATGTTTCCACGTTCTTATCCTCCATGCCTTTATAGGATTCCCGATATCAAAATGGCCGAGTATACTAAAAAGAGTGCCATCAGGGTATTTAGAACTTTTTGATGATGTTGCAGAAAGCTTCTGAAGATCGCGCCAAAAATAATCCATGTTATGAAGCCAAGAAATCCGATTACAGTTACAATTATAACAAATAGGGTCAAGGTAATGGATGAAGTGTAGAATGGCATAACGTAGCTGGGAATGACGGTTAGTGTAAATAAGAGAACTTTCGGATTCACTAGCTGCATAAGAAAGCCTGGCCAAAAATCGGCATTTGAGTTAGACTGTTCTTCCATTGAACCCATTTTAAAGATTTTATAAGCAAGATAAAGCATATATAAGCTCCCAATGATTTGCATAAAGATCAGAATATTTGGGATGACCTCAACAAGAACACGGTTAAGCAAGGTTGAAAGGATAAGCAGTAGTCCAAAAGCCACCGTAGCTCCATATACATAGTTCATAGTTTTTTTGGCCCCTGAACGCTGCACAGAAGAAAGAATAACAATATTGGTTGGGCCAGGCGTAAATGTAACGACGATGCAGTAGATTAAAAAGGAAATTATATTCATGATGACCTCCAGTAAAAGTAGTCTTATGAATATAAACCTCCCAGCTAGAATGGTTATAGTATATTATTGCAGAGGTGATCAATAGAATGAACGAGACAAATCAATGTACCATAGCTGTTCTCACCATGGCTGATTATGAAACTACATGCCAGATGTTTGAAGAATCGATATCAGATGCTTTTAATAAAGAGGGAATAGGTCACTTACAAGAGGATATACAAAGTGAAATTGACGATAAAAAGAAAAAGGCACTTTCCTCCCTGGATCAGGCAAACTCGGATACGTGTTTCTTTATCGCTAAAATCAATGGGACGGTTGTGGGTACGATTTCCTATGGTCTCTGCGGTGAGGCAATTCAAATCTGTGCAGAGCATCAGTTGGATCATTTGGGGGAACTGGGTAGTTTATACGTGGTACCACGCTTTCAGGGTCAAGGGATTGGCTCAGCATTAATTAAGGAAATGATGACATTTCTAAACGAACAAGGAATTGAGCAATTTTGCTTGGACAGTGGATATCAACGCGCACAAATCAAGTGGCAGCGTAAATTTGGGAAGCCTTATAAGGTGGTAAAAGACTATTGGGGACCCGATTCCGCTCATATGGTTTGGTTGTGTAATGTGAGTGATCATTTGAACTAAGCTTTTAAAAATTGAAGCCTTTAGCTTTTATAGTAGAGGTTTCTTTTTTATGAATGAGCACTCCAGTGATAAAATGGAAATTGTATGTCATATGGAATGAATGTGTCGTAATATTATATATTAGATGTCGCATTTACCTACTAATAAAGCGCTTTATAATATGCTATTTTATTAATAGATGTCAGAATAACATATATACGGGAGGCACAAGCAAATGACGATTAGAATAGGTAAGATTAGCTATTGGCATGTTCATGCTTGGGACTATACGAAGCAAGCTCAAGAGCATGAGGATACTGTATTAGCTGCGGTTTGGGATGAAGATGCTGAGCGAGGGAAAAAAGCTGCCGAAAGCTTGAATGTTCCTTTTTTCGAATCACTGGATGACCTGCTTGCGCAGGAGGATATAGATGCCGTCATTGTGGATGCACCTACCAATGTGCATAGAGATGTAATCATTGCTGCGGCTAAAGCGGGTAAACATATATTTACGGAAAAAGTAATTGCCCCAACTCATAAAGAAGTCGAAGAAATCATTAGCGCAGTTGAAGAGAATGAGGTGAAGTTGACCGTCTCTTTGCCACGTCTAAATGATGGATATACATTAACGATCCAAGAGGTTCTGAGTCAAGAGCTGCTCGGAGAGATCACTTACGTTAGAGTTCGTTTATCCCATAATGGAGCTACAGAAAACTGGCTTCCTGATCATTTCTTCAGTTTGGAACAATGCGGTGGCGGTGCTTTGATTGATCTTGGCTGTCATCCGATGTATTTGACGAAGCTTTTCTTAGGTCAAGACGTGACCGGTGTAAGTGCTAATTTTGGTTATGTTACGGGCAAGGAAGTAGAAGATAATGCAGTGGTGACGTTATATACGAATTCCGGAGCTATTGGTGTGGTCGAGGCTGGGTTTGTGAATAGTCATTCGCCGTTTACGATCGAGGTGCATGGAACCGAAGGTACGCTTCTTTACGGAACACCAGAGGATAAGCTTCTACTTAGAAGTAACAAATCTGCTGACAAAGAGGAAGGATGGAAAGAAGTAGCGTTGCACGCTAATCGTGAAAGCGCATTCCATCAATGGGTTAATCATATCCAAAAGGATACTTTCGCCACACAGAATGTTCAAACCGCTGTGGAGCTTACGAGATTAATGGAAGCGGCGAATCGTTCTGCTAAAGAAGCTCGTATGATTCGGTTAGCAGATTTGGACGCTTAATTGCTCTCCACCTGTTAGGAGGATTTAACATTGAGTAACTTTCCCTATGAGATGATGTTTGAGAAGCATGATATGCTCGAGAGATTGGATATTTCTATTCAATGGGGACATTACGAGATTACAGTGCTTAGATTTCATTTGATCTCTTTTCCGCCGGGAAGAGTCATAGATTTCCATAATCATTCTGAATTCGAATTTCATTTTATCCCACGAGGAAAAGGAGAAGTTATTCTAGGCGATCTAAAATACCCCTTGTCTGAGGGAATGCTCTATTTAACCGGACCGGGTGTGATGCATCGCCAAGAGGCGGACCCAGAAGAATCCATGGAGGAACTGTGTCTGCATGTGGACATCAAAGAGAAGTTCAGAGAGGATGCAGATCCTTGGGAGGTTGCGGAGGCAGAGACCTGTGTTCAGAAGCTAAAGGAGCTGCCACTAGTTCCGGCACAAGATTATCACGGCGCTATGAAATGTTTTCTCGAAGCCTATGAAGCTTGTGAAGGTAAACTGACGGGATATTATACTTCCATTAAACATCTTGTTATCAGCATTTTATTAAAAGCAGTAAGAACGTATGATTCAGGTGGAATTCGAACAGAAGCGCCTGTTAGGGATATGTTAACTTATCGGTATCACTATGCCATTCAATATATGGAAGCTAATTATTCAGGAGCCGTTACCTTGGAGAATGTTGCAGAAAAATTGAATATTAGCGCTAGGCAGCTGCAACGAGTGTTTAAGCAAGTGGATGCTGACAAATCTTTTAGTCGATCGCTTGAGGATATTCGATTACAAGCGGTCTGCCGAAAGCTTGAAGAAAGCAATTATCCGATAGAACAAATTGCTAAGTCGGAAGGATTTACGAATGCAACGTATTTGCATATCGTATTCCGCAAGCGTTTAGGCATAACTCCGGCAACTTATCGAAATGCAAAACAAACCAATTAGAAGTGAGGGTGAAAGATATGAGTAAAGTGTTTCGCGTAGGAATTATTGGATGTGGTGGAATTGCAAATGGCAAGCATCTTCCAAGTTTGAGCAGACAAAGTAAGGTTGAGATCGTTGCCTTCTGTGACATTATAAAAGAACGTGCTGAAGAAGCGGCGGAGAAATACGGAAGTGCTGAAGCTGTTGTCTATACGGATTATACAGAATTGTTGAAAGATCAATCTATCGATATTATTCATGTACTTACGCCGAATGATGCTCATGCAGAGATCTCAATTGCGGCTTTAGAAGCAGGAAAACACGTCATGTGTGAAAAGCCAATGGCTAAGACGGCGGCAGATGCCAAACGAATGGTTGAAGCAGCAAAACGTACAGGTAAAAAGCTAACCATTGGATATGACAACCGCTACAGAGAAGATAGCCTGTATTTGAAAAAAGCATGTGAGTCCGGGGAGCTTGGTCATATCTATTTTGCAAAAGCACATGCCATCAGACGGAGAGCCGTACCGACATGGGGAGTTTTCCTCGATGAAGAGAAGCAAGGGGGCGGGCCACTAATTGATATCGGAACCCATGCGCTGGATCTAACGCTGTGGATGATGGATAACTATAAGCCGAAAGTCGTGCTGGGTACCAAATATCATGAACTGTCTCAAAAAGAAGAAGCTGCAAACGCTTGGGGACCATGGGATCCGAAGAAATTCACTGTAGAAGATTCAGCCTTTGGAATGATCGTGATGGAGAACGGCGCTACGATTATGCTGGAAGCGAGCTGGGCACTTAATTCACTGGACGTACATGAAGCGAAGTGCAGCTTAAGCGGGACGGAAGCTGGCGCCGATATGAAGGACGGACTTAGAATTAATGGAGAGAAATTCAGTAAGCTGTACACCAATGAAATCGAGCTTGGTGCAGGCGGTGTAGCCTACTATGAAGGTAAAGCAGAAAGTGCGCCTGACATCGAATTAAGAAAGTGGATCGAAGCTATTGAACAGGATAAAGACCCGGTTGTAACACCTGAACAAGCTTATGTTGTTTCGCAAATATTAGAAGCAATATATGAATCTGCACAAACAGGAAAGGCCGTGTATTTAGATTAGATTTTGACAAGCACAACGATTTAGAGTAATATCCACTTGTGATTTAATGATAAGGATTTGAGACAAGACTCTCTCTTTACAGGGAGAGTCTTTTTGCTTTTTTTTCTTGTTGAGTATGGAGGAATAGGGGGATAATCATGGATACTGAAGAACGCAATCATGTGCTTATTGTGGAAGATGACGATAATATTAGACGGTTTATATCTATTAATCTAACGAATAATGGGTTTGTGGTTAGTGAGGCTGCTTTTGGTGAACAAGCATTGCAGAGCTTTAATGCGAACCGGCCAGACGCTATTGTTCTGGACATCATGCTGCCGGATTCGAATGGGTTTGAGATTTGTCGCAAGATCAGAGAGCAGGACCCCGGGGTCATCATCATTTTTTTAACCGCACGTGGACAGGACTTGGATAAAATCAATGGCCTTGAAATTGGTGCCGACGATTACATTGTGAAGCCTTTTAATCCATTAGAACTGGTGGCACGGATTAAAGCGATATTGCGTCGTACAGAAACAGCTCTAAAACCGCAAAGAACTATACTTCAATCTGGACCGATTCGCCTGGATCTGAACTCGAACAAGATGTTTAAGCAGGATGATATTATTGAATTAACTCCGAAGGAGTTTCAATTGATGAAGACCTTTCTGGAGCATCCGGATACAGCACTCTCTAGGAATGAATTAATGAATTTGGTTTGGGGTGAGGATTATATTGGCGATCCAAAGACGGTGGATGTTCACGTGCGTAAGCTAAGAGAGAAGATTGAAGAGGATGCTTCAAACCCGCATTGGATTGAGACTGTATGGGGGCTCGGATACCGCTTTAGAAAGGATGGTTGAAGAATGGGGATTCAGAAAAGATTAGTGGGAAGCTATTTTGTAGTGATCTGTCTTACTGTGCTCATTCTTGAAGTTATTCTTAATATTTCTGTACGATATTATTATTTCCATAATATTGAGCAAACCCTGATGAATCAAGCAGAGCTGTCGGCTTCTTTTTATCAGCAATATTTTGGCGACGAGGATTTAGAGGAACAATCGGATAGATTGTTAAAGGGTTTTGCCAGCCATTCCGATGCACAGGTACAGATTATTAATGCTGAAGGTCGGCTGTTGCAGGATTCAAATGGAATCCAAGGCGATTTTACCATGACAGATTACATGGATGTGCAAGAAGCGATGAAAGGGCAGCCTGGCAGTTGGAAGGGGGAGGACCCTGTAACTGAGGAAGCTATTTTTGCGGTATCCTATCCTTTACAAGCCAAAGGGAATATTGTAGGGGAAGTCAGATTTATTACGTCCTTAACGGAAACGATACATACAGTTAATCAAATTGCAGTTTTGCTGATCGGGGTAGGTTTGCTAGTGATTGGTATTGTCACCCTGCTTGGATTATTACTGTCGTGGACTATAACGAGATCTATTAAAGATCTAAAACTGGCAGCAGACCAAATGTCCGAAGGAGATTTCAGCATAAGAGTACAAAAGCGATACCAAGACGAGCTTGGTTCCTTGGCGGATACGTTAAATATGATGGCCAGTCGAATCTCGAAAAGTGAGCAACTTAAGAATGACTTTATCACATCCGTATCCCATGAACTGCGTACGCCTCTGACCTCGATCAAAGGCTGGGTAATAACTTTAAAGGCGGCTGAAGGAAGTAACCAAGCTCTGTTTCATGATGGGTTAGATATCATTGAATCTGAAAGTGACAGATTAACTCATATGGTCGATGAACTGCTCGATTTCTCCAAAATGGATAACGGAAGAATCGCTATTCATCTCACATCTGTGGATCTAACGGAGCTGTTGCAGCATATTGGGAGACAACTCACACCTAGAGCAACCCGGCAAGGCATTTCACTCGAAGTGAAAATAGAAGAGAATCTGCCGGTCATTCAAGCTGACGAGAATCGTGTGAAGCAAGTCATGATTAATCTCATCGATAATTCGCTTAAATTTACTAGTTCCTCAGGTCGAATCCTTATCAGCGCCCATACGGTTCCAGGGAAAGTTGTAATTACGGTTGAGGATACTGGTTCAGGCATCGCAGAAACGGATTTAGAGAATGTGCGGCAAAAATTCTACAAAGGGGATCAACAAGCGTCAGGCAGCGGTTTGGGCTTGTCCATCTCCGAACAAATCATTACATTGCATCAAGGTGAGCTGCGAATAAGCAGTACTTTAGGCAAGGGAACGATTGTCCAATTTGACTTACCGAGAAAATAAGAACTCAAATTTAACTATTTCATAACCACTTTCATCTCTTTCACAGATAAAATACTATATATGCGGATAAGCAAGGAGTCGATGATCCAAATGCCGAGCAAATTCATAAAAATAGGTGCTATGTTAACAACGTTATTTTTGCTCGGAGGATGCGGAGTCCCAGCGACACCCGGAGAGCTGATTAAGCCTCCATCATCGGAAGCAAGCCTGCAGCGAGACAAAACGAGCCAGGAATTTATCAAATGGCTTCCCGACAAAGCTCAATTGATAACTCCGTTGGATGGACAAGAGGATAATGCGATCTCCTTTGGGGATATGGATGGTGACGGTATCGACGAAGCTGTAGTTGTATATGAGTACAGCAAAAACAAAGGTTCTTCTATAAAAGCAATGCTGCTTAGGCAGGAAAATGAAGCATGGCAAAAGATTTCGGAGGTTGAGGGGTTTGGGTATGGCCTGGATTATGCCGGATTCTATGATGTCGATGATGATGGGCATAACGAGCTCGCGCTGGGCTGGTCATTGGGTGAGGCAGGGAACGGCCTGGATATTTATACGCTGAGTGAAGATCAATTAAAGCTGTTATCGAAGAAGGCGTATCAGGGCAAATTTGATCTGAGATAATCATTCAACCAAATAATCCGTAGCACTTCAGCTTCATCTTCAAAGAAGGTGTATGTACTCAGCGGATTATTTATGCTGCTCATTTTCATGCATGTATCCCGTACACAACAAGAAAAATACAGAAATTAAATAGAGGTTGGTTCATGATTATCTCCACCAAAATTGCAAAGCTGGACAGATCCGTACTTTTTCTCGTAACATGCCTAGTTGGTATTGGTACTGTTGCTATTTATGGAGCGACTACGGATACACGGTTAGACGGTCTTTACATTAGTTCTTTGTATTTATTTGCTATATTTTGCATACCCATGTTATTCATTGCGTTGGTAGATTATCAGATTCTATTGGGTAGGTTAGCGTATCTCTTATATGGTGTGGGTGTAGGTCTTCTTGTGCTGGTTAAGTTGGTTGGAGAAAACCTCAACGGTGCCGTACGCTGGTTAAGTATTGGAAGCTTTCAGCTTCAGCCCTCGGAGCTGGCTAAAATATGTACAGTGCTGCTCATTGCTTATCTATTGGGTAAACGAGAGGGGCAGCAGCTACGTTTTTTTCAAGATTTAGTGCCGGTTTGTTTCGTTTTTTGTATTCCTTTTATTTTGATCATGGACCAACCTGACCTGGGTACAGCACTTGTTTTTGCTGGCATATTGCTAAGTATGCTTTGGATTGGTAACATCCGTGCGCTTTATATGCTCCTGATCCTCGGTGTTGTGATTATTTCGATCGGCACGATACTATGGCTGTATTATGCCAACTTCGACTTGTTATCCAAGATTGTCGAGCCCCATCAACTGTCACGAATCCAAGCCTTTTTAGACCCGCAGAGTGATCCTGATAAATCTTGGCATGTTAAAAACGCGATGATAGCCATAGGTTCCGGAGGATTATCAGGCAGTGAAGGTATTTTTTTGCGAAAAGGATATATTCCTTACGCGTATTCCGATTCGATCTATGTAGTTATCGGTGCAAAATACGGTTTTATAGGTTCATCCGTGTTGCTAATGCTTTATTTATTGCTCGTGTATCGCATGATCTTTATTGCGCTCGAAAGCAGGGATCGTGCGGGGGCATACGTTGTCACCGGATTTATCGCCATGATCATCTTTCAAGTTTCTGTTAACCTTGGAATGCATATGGGGTTGCTGCCCCTGACGGGGATATCATTGCCTTTTATTAGCTATGGAGGCAGCTCATTGCTCACTAATATGATTGCGATTGGCATAGTGCTAAGTGTCAAAGTTCATAAAGATGAAAGCACGGATTGAAACAGCTACTGGAACTGAGTGGAGGAAATTATGTCTAACAAACGCAAGTGGACAACAACCCGTAAAATTCTGATTAGCATTGGTCTTGTCATAGGAGCGACTATAATAGGGATTGGGGGGTATGCAGGGTATTTGTACAAAAAGACGGATGATGCGATTCAGCGTATGGCTGCTCCAGTCACCGTCCAGCCAACAGCTGATCCAGCGGAAAAAAAAGAATCGGTATCGGTTGAACCAATGATTGTTCTGCTTGCCGGGGTAGATAGCCGGGACGGCGGTGGCGGGGTAATGAATACCGATGTGCTGATGCTTGTCAGCTTCAATCCGGATACCAAGTCGACGAGTTTCTTATCTATACCGCGGGATTTGTTGTTAAAACCTAAATCGTTACCTTCCCGAAAAGCCAATTATTATTATGCTTACCATTACATAAAAGACAAAACAGAGGCTATTCCTAATACAAAAGAGTTTTTCAGTAATTTACTGGGTCTGCCGATTGATCACATGGTTGTGGTGAATTTTGATGTGTTGCAGGAGACGGTGGACTTGCTTGGCGGACTAACCATTGATGTCGATATGGATATGAAATATACCGATTCGGCAGATGGGACGAACATCGACTTAAAGAAGGGCTTGCAGAAGCTGGACGGCAAACAAGTACTTGATTTTGTGCGTTACCGGAAATCGAATCAAGGAACGGCTGAATCCTCTGATTTTCAGCGCAATGATCGACAGCAGCAAGTAATTAAACAAATTCTGGATAAGCTAGGGAATTTCCAAGGCGTGTCCCAGTGGGGAAATGTATTGGATATCATTGGTGATAATGTGAAGACAGATATTCCTCAAGCGGATCTCCAGCAATGGTTGTTGAACTTTCCGAAACTAAAACCAGACCATATTAATTCCTTACATGTGGAATCGCTTTGGAAGAGTCCATACGTGTATGTGAATAAAGAGGATCTTAAACAAGCGCTTACTACTCTGAGTACGGAAGCGGGCGTTAGCACCGAAAGCTCATTACATTTGGAGAATATTGGGACGGTAGATTAACATCAAGTTTGCAGAGAGTCTTCCCATTCCCATTCCCATTCCTATTCGAAAATTGTTTCAATAAAATGTTGTTCTATAAACTGCTCTTAGGAGCAGTTTTTTGCGTGCTCTTCTATTAATCCCGATAACCGTTAAAGTTATCCGCTAAGGGGTAGAGGCCCGGCTTCCAGACATAGTACCATGAACACAGCGATTATGAATCGTATATTGTTTTGGTTTTGTTGGGAGGAGAAGGGGATTTCATGAAATACAGATTGAGTATTATGTTTCTAATCGTACTTACAGGGATGATATCAATAGCTGCATTTAATCCGATTATCGGTCCGCTTGCTCGAAATCTGGGACTTAGTGATTTTCAATCAGGATGTTTGGTATCAGTTGCGGGACTTTGCTGGCTGCTTGGAGGTTATTTCTGGGAAAAACAAACGTTCATGAGCCGAAAATGGCTGCTCTCTTCGATTATGTTCGTCTATATGGCAACACTAGTCATTTTTGCACTGTTGGCTGATTATGCAGTACATGCTGAGAGTAAAACTAGCCTATTTTGGAGTTTCTTTATACTTCGTGCAATCGCCGGCTTTTTCTTTGGAGGTATTCCGGCATTAGCACAAGCTTATGTTATGGGCTGGAGTACAAAAGAGACCCGTACACAGGGAATGGCATTATTCGGTGCAGCCAATGGACTTGGCTTCGTAGTAGGACCTGCAATGAGCGGAGGAATGGCTTCGCTGGGACTCACCTCACCAATGTACGCCGCAGCGATATGTTTATTCACCTTGGCTATTTTATTTCTAGTGTTTATTCCTAAAGAAAAGAATATCGAGATCGAACGGCAGGCGATTTCACTTTCACCCAACGACAAACGGATACGCCTCTATTTATGGATTGGACTATTGCTATCGTTTGCTCTGAATATCGTGCAGGTTACTATCGGATTTTTTGTGCAGGATAGCCTTGGATATAGTACCCAGCAAGCTACTCAGTTAATTGGAACAGGTCTGGCTATCTCGGGAATAATGGTGGTACTCTCGCAAATTGTGATCAGTAAATATCTCAAATGGCATCCTAAAAAGGTGCTGCTAGTAGGGCTATTATTTGTGGCTTTGGGGCTGCTAGGCTTGTTATTGTTTATCAGATTTGCTTATGTAGACTTTACATTTTTGGGAATTGGCATCGGCTTTACATTGCTTGGCTACAGTGCGGGTGCTTCAATGGCGGTTCAAGATCACGAGCAAAGAAGCGTTGCTTCCTTTATTGCGGCCCTGCAAGGGGGCGGATCATTCATAGGTCCAGTTATAGGAACAGCTTTATACACCGCAAATATGGCACTTCCGTATGCTCTCTGCGTACTATTGATTAGTATTGTAGGTATCGCGAATTTGAAAAAAAGATCAGCGGATCGTGTGGAGAGTTGTTAAAAAGAAATGCTGCTCATAGAGTAGATTCGAAGCTGTCGAGGAAGTCTCGACAGCTTTTTATTCTGCAGCTTTCTGCTGGCAGTGGCTTTATGTAGAGAATAAGGAGAAAGAGTTTTTTACCTCGTAACTGCCTTCCAATTAATAGTATAATAAGAACTCGTAGGAGTTATTTGAAAAAAGTTGTATACATACTCATAATTGAGGAATAAGGAGATGAGAGCATGACTGTAAAGACTACAGCGGAACAAATCCGCATTATCGAATATGATCCTTCTTATGCTAGGGCGGTAGCAGAAATGTGGAACCGTAGCAATGAAAGCTGGGGTGGAGGCACCAATCAGAGAACAGAGGCTACAGTGCGCCGCGAGATGGAGATCTCGTCCAATCTAAATGTGTTTCTCGCCGTTGATGGCGAGGAAGTGGTAGGCTTCTGTAGTTTTGCCCATTACCGTCAAGACGAAGGGGCTTTGTATGTACCGCTGTTGAATGTGAGACCTGATTATCACGGATACAAGGTAGGTCGTAACCTGATTTTGAACGCTGTTCGCAAAACAATTGAAGCGGGCTGGCCGCGTCTTGATCTGTTTACTTGGGCAGGCAATACGAAGGCTGTACCGATGTATAAGAAATGTGGATTCTTTTGGGAAAAAAATGAGGATTACGTACATCTAATGAACTTTATTCCAACGGTTCTGCAAACGGAAGCACTTGCTCCTTATTTTGAGCAGCTGGATTGGTATGCAGATAGTACCCGTGAACTGCCCATTCAGCCAGATGGTCGCCGGGAGCGTGGTTTTGATTTCTTCGATTACACTTGGCAAAAGGGAGAACTCTCCTTACGCGCAGAATTCGAGAAGACCGGTCGCGGCCTGACGGCTCTGGATACACCTGACTATGAAATCTCCACGGAGATTGACGATCACGATCTTGTCTTCGGTTCCACATATAAGATTCGTTATCACATCAAGAATCGTTCGGCGTCTGATCTGGCCATTGAGATCAAAGGCCAAAATGACAAAAATATTCGGTTTGCCTTGTCTGCTGCACCAACACTCGCACCAGGAGAAACAGTTATCGTAGAAGGTGAGTTCGAGCTTGATCCGATTCGTGAAGAGCAAAACGACAAGAAGACTCACCCTGTGGTTATGAGCAAATGGATCATCGGTGGCAAGCGCGCTGAGTTTCGTATAGGTATTGCTCCTAAATTCCCACTGAAAATGAGGATGGAGTTGCCAACACGTGAGCTGTATCCGGGTCTTCCCGCTGAGCTATACTTAAATGTTGAGAATAATTTTGCAGCGGAAGCGGAATTTTCTTTTAATTTGCCAGAGGAAGAGTTTTTGACGTGGGCGGATCGGGCAGTAAGCTTCTCGGTTCCAGCTAAAAGTAAGGCTTCCGTCCGAGTACCCTTTACCCTAAATTCATATGGCCTTTATTCACAGGATATTGATGTGACAGCCGTTCCGGCTGGAGAGAAGGCAGTGTCCTTCATCAGCAAATTATCTGTGCTAATGAAAGGAACACATGGCCGCTTTGGCGGGGAAAACGGGGATCAGTGGGTGGCTGTAAACGGCGCCTACTCCGTACATCTTAATAATAACGACAATGGGATGTGGATTGAATATCCCGGCTCGAGCCATAATTTCTGGTTGACCCATCCGAAGTTAGGTAAACCATTCGCCGAAGAATTCTCGAAGAAACAGGCTAAAACAGTAAAGATCTATTCCGAAGGAGAGGGCCAAGTTCTAGAGACCCTTTATGAATCAGATGAATTCCCGGGTCTGGAGATAAAAAGAGTGGCTAAGCTCTTTGCGAACGGAATCGCTGAGTTTTATAGCGAGGTACGCAATACTAGTAACCAAACGTTGGAAGAGGATATGTATCTACTAACGAATTTCGGATTTTTTGGTAAACGCCTCATCCTGCCCTATCAGGGTCGTTACGTAGATATGGGCGATGCTTACTCAGGCGATCCGGGTAATTGGGACAGCGCTCAAATTACGGAAAATTGGTTGTTCAGCAAGGAAGAAAACGTCACATGCGGCGTTTGCTGGGACCCTTCGTTGAAGCTGCTTCGTCCGGAGTATCCACTTGGACTGGAGCATAATCTTGGTCAAATCCCTGCTGGAGATGTCGTACGAACAAAGACGCTGGTGTTCGCTTTAAACACCTTCCTGAAGTGGTCGGATTTCCGCACCTTTGCACGGAAGCAGCCGGATCCGATCACACCGGTGATGGATGATCATCTTGAATTAACGCTTGGCGGTGGAAACCTGTTTGCGGCGGGGGCGCTTCATGCGGAGTTACTCGAACGAAAGATGACTTCACTTAATGGGAGCCTCGAGCTGTATGTACAAACGGATAGAGGAGAGGAGCAGAAAGTCGCTGAGATGGAACTGAAAAGAGAGCAGAATCTGCACTCCGCGGGCTTTGAGCTCTCATCTGAGGAAGCGGAGACTTCTTCAGAACACAGCCAATCAGGACAGAAGGTTCGAGTCGTCTATCGTGGAGAGGATCGTATTCAAGAGCGAACAGGCCTCTGGTTCCCTCAAACGGAAACAGCAGCCGTTGTCTGTGACACAGAAGAGGGACCAGCGGGTACTATATACACTGTGAGCAACGGAGTTCTTTCTATTGCAGCTGCTCCTGAGTTCGGCAGTGTTGTACATTCCCTGAAGCATCATGGAGAAGAATGGCTGGATAGCTCCTATCCGGAAGCAGCACCACGTTCCTGGTGGAATCCTTGGCACGGTGGACTCGGTGTGGGTATTTCAGGCATAGGTGGATTTAGTCGGTTGGAGGAGCCAAGGAGCGCAGCTTGGACCGAGCAAATGGATGCTCAGGGTAATGTATGGAAAGGATTACGTATCACTACTTCGATCGAGAAGCAGGAAAAGAACCGAGGAATTGTTGTTAATCAGCATTACCTTATGCTCCCAGGTGTCTCTGTGCTCTGTGTGTTGCATTCGGTGACCAATGACAGCGGAATGACCCTGCCGAATTATTCGTTGTCGGAGGAAAATTATATCCAACCTTCGCCAGTCTATGCCGAAGGATGGATGGAATTCTCCAAGGAGGGTAAGTTCTTATTAGGAACGGTTGAAACCTATCTGGAGGCCAAGGGACTATTGCGAATTGGTGCATCTTCGCGTAAGGATATGCTGCATTTGGTGAGCAATCATCCGAATCAGAGTGCCTCGGCGTATGTGAACAATAAAGTATTTAATCACGGGGTGCATCATCACCTTCCACTTCTGAATGGAGAAACTGTTTGGACACAGCCGACCTTCCTGATCATGGGAGAACTCGCTCTGAACTCAGAGGATGTCCGCAGTCTTTTGAAGCTGACCTTTGCTAGACCTACTGACGAAAAGGAGATCTCAAATGCCGATCATTGATATTCACATTCATCTGTCGGACATCGACAGCTTTCATCAAACAGCACTGGATCTCTCCAAAGTCGATTACACTGCTGCCGGGCTCAAAGCAGAGTTTGATAAGAACGATGTTGTTCTTGGTATTGGAATGGGGGTCACGGAGCAGACGAAGGGAGCTTTCCCTGACTCCACTTCCCCTAATCCGATGGGCCTTGACTTGGAAGACACTGTGCCGCCTTTCTTAATGGAATGCGTGGGGATCAATCCGAACATGCTCGGAGGTAAGGATGCTCAAGAGGAGCTGGACCGAATTGAGGCACGGCTGCAAGCGCCCGAGGTAGCAGGCATTAAGCTCTATGCCGGGTACTATCATCATTACGTTTACGACAAAATTTATTCGCCGATTTATGAGTTGGCGGCTAAGTATGGTACGCCTGTCGTCATTCATACCGGTGATACGTACTCGATGAATGGATTGCTTAAGTATGCTCATCCTCTTACCGTGGATGAATTAGCGTTCCAACGGCGTGATGTGAATTTTATGATCTGCCATCTTGGCGATCCCTGGGTGATGGACGCCGCCGAAGTGGTGGCCAAAAATCCAAACGTCTATGCCGATTTGTCCGGCCTTGTGGTCGGTGACCGGCCTCATTTTGAACGGTTCATGAATGAACCACTGTTCATGGATCATTTTCGACGGGCGCTGGTGTACTCCGATCATTATGAGAAAATGTTGTTCGGCACGGATTGGCCACTCGCGCCTATTGACCTGTATGCGGAATTTGTCCGCCGACTCGTCCCTGAGCAGCACCATGAGAAAGTATTTTACGAGAACGCCTTCGCCTTATTTCCACGCATTCAGCAGCGGATTGCGGCGCTCTAAGCATTACGAACAAGCCATCCCTTAGGATATCTAAAGGATGGCTTTTTTTGTTTTTATTTTTTGAATTAGAGATGAATAATTCAATCGTGCTTAACAAAAACTTTATTCGATTCGTCATTACTTTACCAAATCAGGAGGGGGCGTTATTAAACCATTTATCGTAATAGTTGCGTTGTTACTCGTTACAGCTTGTTCGGGTAATCACTCAGCCAACAATCAAATGACTACTCAACAAACGAAGGTTGGACATCCTGCTGGCAAAATGGCTGCAACGTCAACCTTAACGCAAGCGTCTTCTATTTCCACAGAGAATGCAGGAAATTCAACGATTAAGGCTAAACAAGTACCTGGCGGAGATGTATCAAAATGGCTGGATGGGTTTATTCGTACTTCACCACCTACAGGTAGCACAGCGGATCAGACGACTTATCCGCAACCGTCCGCGAAACCACAATATTCGGCTTATCCACAACAATCTGCCAATCCACAACCGTCCGTCAATCCGCAGCAGCCTGCCAATACATCTGATTCCGTTCAGCAAGTGTTGAATTTGGTGAATAAGGAACGTACAAATGCAGGCTTGAAAGCACTAAGTCTGAATAGTGAGCTTTCAAAAATGGCTATGGCAAAAGCAAAGGATATGTATGACAACAATTATTTTGATCATCAGTCACCGACTTATGGTTCTCCGTTTGATATGATGAAGGCATTCGGAATTAGCTATAGCTCAGCAGGAGAAAACATTGCCAAAGGCCAGAAGAGCGCGGAGGAAGTAATGAATCAATGGATGAACAGTCCTGGTCATCGCGCGAACATTCTGAATAGCAGCTTCACTGAAATTGGGATTGCTTCATATAACACTGAATGGGTTCAAGAATTTATTGGTTTGTAAAAAATCAATAAAGCAATAAGGTTGATAAACAGCTAATATCAAGCCCATGTCATCTGACATGGGTTTTTATTATGATTAGATACAATGAAGTCAGCTTACATGCTTATCTACCGAATCAAGTCATCTTTTACTACTAAAGCTTGTGATATTGATGTATTGTGGATTGTGGATAGATATGGTTGCTTTTCTATTTGTTATTGGTCATTTTGTGTGAAAGTAAGTTGTAAGGGAGGTATGGAGTAATTTGAAATTTGGTATTAAGAATTTGAGTATGCATTTTTATTTCATGTAGATTAATAATCGTATAAGGGAGATACAGTATGCTACCATCACTCACATTTCTTAAACTTCAATTGGAAGGGATTCTGCGTAATAAATTTGAGCAGGGACATCAAACCTCCGGTTATTTAGCCAAGCTGGAACAGCTTCCCGCAAGCTATGATGCCTATCTTGAATTCGCCCATAGCTTGGCTGTCATTCCAATGAGGGATAATTGGCCTTACTATGAGCCGAACGATTTAGATGAGATATGGCGGGAAAGCGATCCGGCTCGACCTCTCGGGCAGATCGGAATTTTGAATCTGAAGGATAGCTCCAAGCGTGTGGAGGCTGGTTTCCTCGCTTCAGTCTGCGGTTCTATGCTGGGCAAAACAATAGAGGTAAACCCCAGCTTGTCGGAATTACGTCAAGCGTTAACTTCTGTAGGGGAATGGCCACTGAATGATTATATTTCTGAAGAAATTCTCCATGCGCTGAATCGTCGTCATTGGTCTTGGTTTGAGACTACACGAGGGCGAATTCGTTATGTAGCACCTGATGATGATATCAATTACACATTAATGGGAATGATGGTGCTAGAACAATTCGGTGAAGGTTTTACGAAAAGAGATTTAAGGAATTTATGGTTAAATCACCTTCCGATAAGTACAACTTGGGGTCCGGAAAGGGCTATTTTACTACGATCAGGGATTAGCTATTTGGAACATGATAAGGAATTATTCAATCATTCTGAAATAGAGGCTTGGCCTGATTTTATGGTACAGGGTACAGAGCTATGCGGGGCGGCGATTCGTGCAGATGCCTACGGCTATGCCTGTCCTGGTCAGCCTGCTCTGGCTGCTGAGCTAGCTTGGCGGGATGCAAGCTTTACACATCGCCGGACCGGCATTTACGCCACGATGTTCATTGCTGCTGCGATTGCTGCTGCTCACGTGCTGCGTGATCCCATTGAAATAATCAAAACTGCACTGCAATTCATCCCTCAAAGAAGCCGGTTCTATGAGATTACTCAGGATTGTCTTGAAATGGTAGCGAATGCAGATGACTGGCTGGAAGCATATCAGAGTATTAACCAAAAGTATGAGACTTATTGCCACTGTCAGGTTTATCAAGAAGTAGGAACCTTAATTAATACCCTGCGGTTTGCAGACAATGTTGGTGATGGGATATGCAAGCAGGTAATGCAAGGCAACGATACGGATAGCTTCGGGGCAACGGCTGGCTCACTGCTCGGGGTTTATTTCGGTCCAGATAGTTTGGAATCTAGATGGCTTGAGCCTTTTCAAGACCGGATTCATACGGGACTATCTAATTTTCATGAGCAAAAGCTTTCTACTTTAGCGGAGCGGATGGGGCGTTTACCAAAGCTGCTGAAAACCGGTCAACATAGAGTTCTACCTAGTGAACTCTATGTGAACAAGAATACCGGCCTTGGCCTTTAATATCAATCAATAAACCTGAGCAAATACAACATACATAATAAGCCTACAAAAAGTCCACAGCAACAATGTTGCAAGTGGATTTTTTGCTTTTTATTTTTGAATTAGGCTAGGACTGAACAGGTATCCGTTGATGTATTGAAATGCAGGCATTCGCTTTAAGCGTGAATGGAAGAACGATACCGATATCAAGAGTCTATTTGGTCGGGTTATTGTCAGCGTGTTTAGATGGATGTTTCTTCGATGATGGAGACTGCTGGGGCAGCCGCTGTTGTATCAGTGGCCACAATAAATAAGTTATTGTGCCCACAATCATGAAATTAAAGATGATGATTTCAGAAAGACTCATGACGCGAAACGATGCGATTAAATTACGAAATGATTCTTGTATGCTAAAGAGGGAAATGATATCAAGCAGAAATATTAGTGCTATTACTAAGATTAATAATAGAACAGTTGCGACGAATATTTTCATACCACTTCCCTGCCTTCATTGTTAATCTTCCAATAATATTTGCTGTTAATGGGTAGAATAATCACGCAAAGAGCAGCAAATAATGGAGAGAAAGGTGAAGGGGCATGACAAAGGATGGCAATGCAAGTAGCAAAAGTGCTGGAAGCAATCCACAATGGACCGTCCCTTCAATTCCGATTGATTCAACAGAATTAAGAGTCAATTTAGAGCAGATTCGCCAAAAGACAGGGAATAGTGGAGATATAATCATTCGTGAATTTACGATAGGCTCGGAGAAGGCGCTTCAAGCCGCAATCATTTATGTGGATGGCATAGTTAACAATACAACCATTAATCAATTTGTTATGGAAGTCTTGCTGAACGTCGTGCTGAGCAGTGAG
Organism: Paenibacillus sp. FSL E2-0201; assembly: GCF_037963325.1. NCBI lineage: Bacteria > Bacillati > Bacillota > Bacilli > Caryophanales > Paenibacillaceae > Paenibacillus > Paenibacillus sp. FSL E2-0201. The sequence goes on along the minus strand of NZ_CP150154.1, from coordinate 4,204,563 downwards.
CAAAGGACATTAAAGGATCTGGTCCAAGTGATTACAGATAAAATTGTTCCTATCGGAGGTCTGAAGACTCTTGTTCAATGGGATGAACTGTATGATGCTCTGCTGCTGGGACAGACCATCCTGTTGATTGATGGATCAGATGAAGCCCTGGCGATTGCCACATCAGGTGGTGAAGTTCGTTCCATAGAAGAGCCTGGTACGGATAATTCAATCAGGGGATCTCGTGAAGGGTTTGTTGAAAGCTTAACGACGAATATATCGATGGTTCGGCGTCGCATCCGAAATCCTAATTTATGGCTGGAATCGATGACGTTAGGACAAGTTACGCATACTAGAATAGGGATTATGTACATAAAAGGGATTGCGGATGATTCTATTGTTGAAGAGGCTAAACGTCGTCTCGGTAAGATCAAATTGGATGGTATTCTGGAATCAGGATATATTGAGAAAATGATTGAAGATCAGAAATTCACCCCATTCCCAACGATCTTACCTACAGAACGTCCAGATACCGTTGCAGCCAATCTCTTAGAAGGTAAAATTGCAATTATGGTGGATGGAACTCCTTTTATGTTAATCATCCCAGACGTTTTTAATCAATTTTTTCAAATTACAGAAGATTCTTATCATCGGTATGACATTAGTATCGCGTTGCGGTTATTACGTATCATAATGTTTATCATTTCGATGATCGGACCTTCTTTCTACATTGCAGCAACTACGTTCCACCAAGAAATGATTCCGACGCAGTTAGTGATATCGCTTGTTTCACAGTTAGAAGCAACGCCGTTTACTGCGTTTGTTGAGGCGTTATTAATGGAAATAATTTTTGAGATTCTGCGTGAAGCGGGTGTCCGTATGCCCAAAGCTATCGGATCAGCTGTATCGATCGTTGGAGCACTAGTTATTGGACAAGCCGCTGTACAAGCAGGATTAGTGTCAACGGCTATGGTTATTGTCGTTTCACTTACGGCTATCTCTAGTCTAGCAACACCTGTTTTCTCGATTGCTGTATCAGCAAGATTGTTACGGTTTCTCCTCATGATCAGTGCAGCAACGTTCGGTTTTTTTGGAATGATTCTTACCTTGATTATGATTATTGCACATATGTGTAGTTTACGTTCATTTGGTATTCCTTATATGTCTCCTTACAGCCCAGTCATGCATGCAAAAAATGATCAGGTTCAAGCGCTTTTCCAATTTGGATGAGACATCTGGTTCCCAAATTAATGAAGCGACCTACAACTGAGCAATTGGGTGATCAAGATGGCACGTAGACTAGCAGGACTTTGGTTGTCGATGGTTATGATTGTTCTGATTACGGGTTGTTGGGATAGTAAAGAGCTAACGGATATTGGTTTTGTCGTTGCGATGGCGATTGATAAAGGGGAAAAGAAGAACATTCGGGTTACAGTTCAGATCGTTAATCCGGCAAATAATTCAAGTACACAAGGGGGAAGCAGTCCTGCGCCCATACCTCCTACAACATATTCAGCAGAAGGAAATAATGTATTTGAGGCCACTCGCGTGCTTTCTAAGAAACTTTCTAGGGAGTTACATTATGGTCATGCGGTTGTTCTCTTGGTAGGTGAAGAATTAGCCACAACACAAGGGATTAAGAAAATATTTGACGGTATTGAGCGGGATAGTGAATTTCGACCTTCTGCTACAATGGTTATTGCGAGAGGAACGACGGGAGAAGAGATTATTAAACAACCGACAAGTATTGATAACTCGCCTGCCATTAAAATCAAGAAAATGGTATCCGACACGGAGAAGGCATGGGGTGAAAATATAGATGAGAAAATATACCAAGTGATTCAAGCCATTGTTTCATCTGGTAAAGAACCGACCATCACTGGCGTTCAAATCGATTCTTCAAATAAAGAAGATAAACTTATGGCTAATGGGATTGCTACTTTTAAAGATGGGAAATTATTGAAGTGGTTAGACGGGAAAGAAGGTCGGGGGTTCTTATGGGTTCTAGGTAGGGTTCGTTCGACATTGTTAACCATGGATTGGAACGGTCAGTCACATACAATAGGGATCGAGAATATACGAACAAAATCATCATTTCATTCAAGCATTGATAAATCAGGTACACCAATGATTGAGGTGAAGATTGGTGTGGATGCGAATATTGGAGAGGTTGATGTGCCCATAGATGTAACTAATCCGAAGGTTTTCTTGCAAATTGAACGCCTTTATACACAAGCTGTTCACGATGAGGCGCTAGCCACTATCAAATTAATGCAACAGCAAAAGTCGGACATTTTCGGATTCGGTGAAGTGGTGCATCGTGATCATCCTAAGCAATGGAGAACATTGAAGCGGGATTGGAATGAGGTGACCTTCCCCATGATTGAGGTAAAGGTGAAAGTGGAGGCTTATTTGCGTAATACTGGATTGCGTAATAGAACCATACTGGAAAGCATCGAGATTGGTGGATGAATGAATTCTTCATAAGAGAGGAGGAATGACTTTGGAAAGAGCAAAGATTAGTCCCCGTCAATTGCTTATCCTTGTATTAATATTTGAAATCGTGAGCGCGATTATCTCCGGATTTGGTGCGGAAGCCAAACAAGATGCATGGATTACCGCAATCCTAGGGATGCTCGGGGGAATTTGCTTATTTCTAATCTATCATCGATTATCTTTATTTTATCCGGATCTTCCGCTCACGGAATGTGCAAAGAAAATATTAGGCCCAGTTGTTGGCCGTGTCATAGCATTGTTATATGTCGTCTATTTCTTGTTTAATGGGAGTTTTGTAATCCGTGATTTTGCTTCAATGGCGGTATCCTTTGTGTTTGTACAGACACCCTTTCTTGTTATTATTGCTTTGATGCTAGTTACGGTTATGTATGTAATTGGAAAAGGGATTGAGGTATTGTCGAGGACTGCGGAACTTTTTTTTGCTGTGTTATTTCTTGTTTCTACTACCGGGTTAATCTTAATCCTTACATCTGGGAATGTAAATGTTCAAAATTTAAGACCTGTACTTGAAGAGGGATGGTTAACCGTACTGAGGCAATCGATTCCAAGCACCGTTGTATTTCCTTTTGGAGAGATTATAGTGTTCTTGATGTTGTTTCCCTATGTGAATAAACCGCAACAAGTGAAGAAAACAGTGATTACAGGATTATTGATCAGCGGATCTTTTATCGCGTTTGTTACGATGCTAAATGTGTCTGTCCTCGGTGCGGATCTATTTACAAGAACACAATACCCATTGCTGACCACCTCGGAGTTGATTGAGGGAAGAGCTTTACTAGAACGATTGGATGTATTGTTTCTCGTCACGGCTATTGTCGGTGGTTTTTTCCGGATCGGCATTTATTTATATGCGACGCTAATCGGTGCGGCAACATTGTTCGGTATTCCCTCTTATCGCAAATTAATGATCCCCGTGACTATGGTTATGTTTATTTGTTCCATTGCGATGGCAGGAAACTATGTAGAATTTATCTATACAGGATTACGTGTCGTCCGGTTCTATGTCCAGATTCCGATGCTGTTTATAATCCCGCTTATACTACTGTTAGTGGGCTGGATTCAAGAGAAGAAGAAGCTGAAATCTGCACATTGAGAAGCTTGCTTTCTCTTTTGAAGCGTATAGAAGGGCTGGCTTATCCAACCCATTGGAGCCATCGCGTTACAGCATGCCGAGGAAGGCGAAATAGCTACTCTCCGAATTGCGAAAAGGGTAAGCTGAAGCAGATATAATATTTGACTGTGACTTAAAATTGGATTAGAACTGTTGATTCTTATGCTTTTTCATGTGGTATCGAATAAAAGTGACCAATCTCGATGACAATTCCTGCGACATTACAAAGCAAAAAACAAGTTTTTATCTTCTCCCTGATTTAGGAATTTATTCAGCGGGGATTGAGTGATTGAAATCTATGAAATTTATTTTGCGGCATTTTCATTCTTTTGATTTTATTATGAAGTAGAGGATAAATATAGAAGAAATCTGTAAATATATGATAAGATAGGGGTATCTTATGAATGAGGTGGATAATATGATACACGAGATCAGCGGCGGTACATCATCTCTTGAACTATACGAGGATTACCTAGTAATTAAGCCTAGTAATGTTCAAAAATTGGGAGGACAGACTCAAACGATTCCCTTGGATTCTGTCATTACGATCAGCATAGTTAAGCCCTTTTTGAAAGTTCCTTATTTACAAGTAATTACAGCCAACCTTCAAACATCGAAAAAGGATAATTTAAAAGGAGCGAGTGCTAACGTTGTTCTTATTCAACCGGGAAAAATGAAAATCGCCGAAAAAATTCGTGATTACATAGCAGTATATAAATCAGAAAAACACAATCGTCCTAATCCTCCAGCTCCTGTTGGGTCGATCGATGATTTGAGACAGCTAGCAGAACTTAAGGATTCTGGTATCATAACTCCAGAAGAATTTGAAGCCAAGAAAAAGCAAATCCTTGGATTATAAAATGGACTTTTTTTCATTCAATGCATGATCCGAAATACGAAGCCGCTTGTTCTCCAATTACGGAGAATAAGCGGCTTCATTGTCTTTTTAGAACTAATAAGATAACAGGCCCCCTCTCTATCCCATCTTTATGGGATTGTCCTTGTAAGGGATCTACTTATAATTGTTAGTAATTCTTAGACAATGATGAGTGGGGGCGGGATCAGCATGAGTATTGCAAAAAATACAGAGCTAACAGGTACGCGCAGGCAGCGGTTGGGTATGATGGCGGCTATTTGTATGGGGGCTTTTATTTCTCATTTTACTGCCGGAATTATGAATGTATCGCTTCCTTTTTTTATAAGTCATTTTCAAACTGAGCTTGCAAAAGGATTATGGATCACAACGGGGTATCTACTTGTGATTACTGCGCTTCTCCCTGTGATGGGGAAATTGGGTGATCGTTATGGTTTTCGCCGTATTCACAATCTCGGATATGTGATTTTTACGGTTGGTTCGATCATGGTCGCTTTTTCACCTAATCTGCCAATATTACTTGTACTTAGAGTTGTGCAGGGGATAGGAGCTGCGATGTTTCAAGCAACGAATATTGCGCTTATCAGCGTTCATATGCCGAAAGAACAGAGGGGACGGGCACTCGGAATTCTAAGTACTGCTGTCGCACTGGGCGGGATGACCAGCCCTATTGCAGGAGGTCTGATTGCGGAGTGGCTCAGTTGGCAATGGCTATTTTTGATCCATGTTCCTGTGGCAATTGTGGCTACAGTTATGGCCTATCGGTACATTCCGAGCCGTGTGCATGAGCGCAAGTCGGGAACTGTAAGTATCGCGGGCGCGGGCTTGTTCATGGCGTGGTTTACCTTGCTACTTCTCGTTATTACAAATGGGAGCAAATGGGGTTGGGTGTCCACGCGGACGATGGCTAGTTTGATGGGATTTTTCCTGCTGTTGATTACGTATCTATTATGGGAACGGAGGCAAAAGACACCTTTTCTACCTCTTCGGGCGTTGAAAATTCCTGCTGTAGCGGGTGGCTTGATCGTTAGCTGTGCCTCTTTTATCCTTTCTAATACCGTGCTCGTCCTTATTCCATTTTATTTAATGGGAACAGCGGCTGGATTCACTTCATCTAAGACAGGCTACATTATGGCAGCTTATCCCATTGCATTAGCATTTTCAGGTCCTCTTGCCGGTTACTGGTCCGATCGTTATGGTTCTCGTCGGCTGATGTTAATGGGGCTGAGCTGCATGGGAAGCGGGTTCATCCTGTTGCTAATATTTTTGGAGAATATACCGGTGTATGGAATCGCTGCGATTCTATGTCTTATTGGACTCGGGATGGGGCTTATTGCTTCACCGAATAATAGTTATATTATGAAGCAGACGCCCAGGGAACACGTAGGTTCAATTGGAGGATTAATTGCCTTAACACGAAATGCGGGTATGGTCTTTGGCTCAGCGCTTGGGCTAGGGCTAGGGATGGTGAGCGGGGAGATAGGGCAGAGGAATTCGATTCAGGCGTTCAAAATGGTTTTTGGGATTAATATTGTTATTTGTATAGGCGTTATTATATTGATGATTGTTATTAATAGACGGACATTAAAATCTCTTTGATATAAAAAAATGTGTGTGTAATCACAACTCAAGGTTTGGTGTTCTGTTACGTTGTGAGTAACGAAAGATTATCTCGATATGGAGGATAACGATATGTTTTGTTACCAATGTGAACAGACACCAACTGGCGGTTGCACCGTTGTGGGAGTATGCGGCAAAAATGAAACCATCGCGAGTTTGCAGGATACGATGATTTTTGCTCTAAAAGGAATTGCAGCCTATGCGACACATGCTCGGCAGCTAGGATATAGTGATCCCGAGGTGGACCGTATTACCCACGAAGCTTTGTATATGACCTTGACCAATTCTAACTTTAATACGCAGGAGCATTTGGAGATGGCGATGAAGGTCGGGGATGCGGCGGTTCGCGTCATGGATCTATTAGATCGTGCGCATACGGATCGCTTTGGGATTCCACAACCCATTACAGTCAGCCAGAACAAAATAGAAGGTCAATGTATTGTGGTGACAGGGCATAATTTGTATGCACTGGAGGAATTGCTGCGGCAGACGGAAGGAAAGGGCATCAACATCTATACTCACTCGGAAATGTTACCTGCCCATGGTTATCCGGCGCTTAAGAAGTATAAACATCTGAAAGGCAATATCGGCAAAGCATGGTACGATCAACGCAGACTTTTCGAGCAGTTTCCCGGTGCGATTCTTGCAACTACAAACTGCGTGATGCCGATTAAAGGCACGTATGCAGACCGCTTTTTCTCATATGAAGTGGCGGGGCTGGAAGGTGTTGCAAAAATCACGAATGACGATTTCTCTCCTCTGATTAATCGTGCGTTGTCATTACCTGCGGCTGATGTAGAATCAGACTTGGTACTCACGACAGGATACCATCACGAAACAGTAATCGGGTTGGCACCAGAGATCATTCAGGCTGTTAAAGACGGGCATATCCGCCGGTTCTTCGTTATTGCAGGCTGTGACGCGCCAGGTAAAGGTGGGAATTACTACCGCGAGTTGGCGACTTCCTTACCGAACGATACCGTCATTTTAACCACTTCCTGCGGGAAATTCCGCTTTAATGATGTGGATTATGGAACCGTTGGAGATACGGGCATTCCGCGTTACATTGACCTTGGACAATGCAATAATTCCGGTTCTACGGTGAAGATTGCCTTGGCTTTGGCTGAAGCATTTGATTGTACGGTGAACGAGCTGCCTGTAAGCATCGTGCTGTCATGGTTCGAGCAAAAAGCGGTAGCCATTCTGCTGGGCTTATTCAGCCTAGGTATTCAAGACATTCGCATCGGGCCGAAGCCGCCGGAGTTCATCTCGGATGGTGTGTTGGATGTGCTAGTTGAACTTTTTGGATTGAAGCTGATTACCACTGCCGAGGAAGATATGAACGCGATGTTGGCTTTGTCGTAAGGTAATAAGGGCATTACATTTAATATTGCAAGACTAAGCTCAAGCTGAGGATAAAGCTTGGGCTTTTCTTGTGTCTTGTCGCTTATATAGGGTTATTTTCTACAGATATGAATTGTGTATTTTTATATTGTTGCGAAGTTGATCTAAAAATTTATTTGCTGCATTAGAAAACACCTGATGTTTTTTCCAGATAATATTTAAATTAGCCTCTAATTTGGGGGTTAAAGGTTTAAAGCAAAGCTTGCTATCTCCTGATGTATTAATAAGTTTATCCAAGCATAATGCATATCCAATATTTTCTTCGACCATTCGTGCAGCATTGTACAGCAGATTGTAGGTTGCGACAATATTGAGATCCTCAATATTCGCTTCAAACCATCCTGTGAATTCGTTACTGACAGCAGTTTGACGTGAAATCAAAAGTGGTTTATCTATTAAATCTATTGGCTGAATGAACTGCTTGTACGCTAAAGGACTATCTTTGCGCATTAAAACACCCCAAACATCAGTAGCGGGTAATTTTATGTAATCATATTTTTGTTTATCTGTGGGTTCTATGACAATGCCAAAGTCCAATAATCCACTGTCTAGCTTGTTAGTAATATCGTCAGCATTACCACTGTATAAATCAAATCGAATACTTGGATACTGTTCAAGTAATTCTTTTGATGCTCTGGCAATAAAATTCATAGCTTCAGTTTCACCACCGCCTATGTAAATTTCTCCGCTAATCAATTCTTTTGATTCTTTAAAATTTGCTTCAGTTTTATCTACTAGCTCAACGATTTCCTTCGCTTTTTTAAATAAGTATTTCCCTTCATCTGTTAAAGTGATTTTTCGATTTCCTCTTTCAAATAGAATGGCTCCTAATTCCGTTTCAAGGTCTTTTAATTGTCTTGATAATGTAGGTTGAGACAAATGCAGCTGTTTTGAAGCCGACGATATATTCTCTTCATTCGCTACAGCAATGAAATAGCGTAATACTCGAATTTCCATAACAGTCTCCTTATTTATCTATGCTTAAAAGGCATAAGAGAGTATTTAATATAAGTATTAGTTATTCGAATCATATCAACTTATGATGTGAAAGAAAAGGTTTAACTTTAAAGGAGGGTTTATAGATGGCTATAAAAGATAAAGTGATTATTATTATGGGTGCTTCAAGTGGAATCGGTGAAGCAACTGCAAAGTTACTTGCAAAAAGTGATGCGAAGTAGCTCTTGGCTGCACGCCGCTTGGATCGTCTCGAAGCTATTAAAGAAGAATTTCCTAAATCAAATATTCTCATTCAACAAGCGGATGTGACAAACTATGATGATGTGAACAAGGTCGCTAAACTCGCATTAGACACATATGGCAGTATCGATGTTCTCTATAACAATGCGGGTATAATGCCAACAGCATCAATCGTGGAAGGGCGTCGTGAAGAGTGGAAGCATATGATTGATATCAATATCATGGGTGTTTTGAACGGAATCGCTGCGGTGTTGCCAATTATGGAAAAACAAAAATCAGGGCATATTATTGCAACAGATTCTGTGGCAGGACATGTAGTATACCCTAATTCAGGCGTGTACTGTGGAACAAAGTTTGCAGTTCGTGCCATTATGGAAGGATTAAGACAAGACATATGAATCGAATTATCAGAAGTATAAATAAATTTGGGTGGTGATTTTTAAAAATGGATATGAATGATTTTATGGATTTTTGTAAGAAAGGAAATCCAATTTCGGGTGAGGATAAAGAATTACATGAATTATTAACTCAATGCAGTTATCAAGCCCAAAAGGTCACGATGGAATTGAATTCATCCTATCATTCAAAAGAAGAAATAGTGGAGATTTTTAGTGAACTTACGGGCACTGAAGTTGATTCGTCTTTTATGTGTTTTCCGCCTTTTTATACAGACTTTGGAAAAAATATTACTATAGGAAAGAATGTGTTTTTCAACACAGGCTGTTCCTTCCAAGATCGAGGAGGAATCAGAATAGGGGACGGTACAATGATTGGTATGAATGTTACGATTGCTACACTTAATCATGGATTACCTTTAGAAACGAGAAATGTAACCTACCCCTCTCCAGTTATCATTGGAAAAAATGTATGGATTGGGTCAAACGCAACCATACTGCCCGGGGTGACGATTGGAGATAACTCTGTTATTGCGGCAGGAGCAGTTGTCACTAAAGATGTTCAAGAGAATTCTGTCGTTGCAGGAGTACCAGCAAAAGAGCTCAAAAAAATTTAATAAATTTGGAAAACTGAATTTGTAGAGAGGGACGCATTGATAGAAAGATAAAAAGACCCCGTCAGTGATTATGAACTGCTCCCCAAAACTTGGACACATGTTATAATAGTCCAGTTGAAACGGGGGCAGTTCTTTTTATATGGTGAAATTTAATGGAAATACAAGGTTGAAAGTGGTCAAGGATGTGCTGGAAAATGGGCTATCAGAGAATGAGGCAGCGCGTAAACATGGAATGAGTCACACCACAGTAAATGAATGGGTTGCTGCATACTCCAAGCATGGTGCTGAGGGGATAGCTGTAAAAAATACCAAGAGGACCTACTCTGGAGAGCAGAAGCAAAGCATCGTCGAAGACATGCGCAATAACCGTTTGAGTTATAAGGCAGCCGCTAAGAAGCATGACGTACCAGACAGATCCGTCCGTAAGTGGGAACAGATATATCTGAAAGAGGGGGCTCCTGGGCTCTATGTGGAGCGTCGAGGTCGTGTTGCCAATAAAGAGGTTCAGATAGAAATAGAACCCCCTACAGGGTCCATAGAAGCGTTAATCAAGGAGAATCAAACCCTGCGAATGGAGCTCGCTTACCTAAAAAAATTGAATGCCTTAGTTCAGGAGAAAAACGCATCACGAACGACGACAAAGCTCATGTAATATACGAGCTAAGGCAGGAATACAACGTGAAAGAGCTTGTCAAAATCGCAGGGATTCCCCGCAGTACCTATTACTATCATGTTAAGACGTGGGAGAAGCCAGACAAATACAGTGAAGTTAAGGCGGAGATGGAACGTCTATTTAATGGTGAACTAAAACGCCGAGCCGGTTATCGCACGTTGACCCGAGAAGTCCGTAAAACAATCCGTGTCAATCATAAAACCGTCCAGCGGTTAATGAAGGAACTTGGACTTCATTGTATGGTTCGTAGGAAAAAGTATCGTTCGTATAAAGGGGAACCCGGAAAGATTGCACCAAATCTCTTGAAAAGAAATTTTAAGGCAGATGCTCCAAATCAGAAGTGGGTAACGGATGTAACTGAGTTCCATCTCTTCGGCAGGAAACTATACCTTTCGCCCATCATGGACCTGTATAACCGGGAAATCATCAGCTACACTCTCTCCCCTAGGCCAACCTTTTCCATGGTTATGGATATGCTCGGAGAGGCGTGCAAGACGCTCCCAGAGGTACATGAGCTCATCCTTCATTCTGATCAAGGATGGCAATACCAACAGAAGCAGTACCAGCACCGCCTTGCGAAAAACGGGATCGCTCAAAGCATGTCCCGAAAGGGGAACTGTCTGGATAATTCCGTCATAGAAAACTTCTTCGGAATCCTAAAAACAGAGCTTTTATATATTCAAACTTTCGAGTCTATGGAAGACTTCATCGAGCAACTTCATGAATACATGCATTATTACAACCACCGAAGAACCAAAGAAAAGCTCCAAGGACTGTCTCCGGTAGAATACCGGCTACAGTCCTTGGAGGCAGCTTAATACACTAAATATCCAAGTTTTTGGGGTCAGTTCATTATACTGGCGGGGTTTTGTTAAAGGATCATCCCCATTTCACGGAGTCTATCTTTAATTTTCTTTAAACGAGCTTCTTTTTCGGCAGCTTTAGTCAATAACTCCACTGATGTTTCGTTATACTTCTTAATAATCTTTTTTAAAGTTAATTCTTTCATTTCCTTTTTACTGTGGATTGTTACACGAGGGACGATGTTGTAGTTTTCTATGGTCTTGGGATCTGCAGAAATTCGTTCTAGTAAACGAAGCAGAAGCTTCAGTCTATTGTAGCCCAACCCCCGAACCTGGTATAGTTCTTTCCATGTGGAATTTAGTAAATGATCCAGGTTTGTATATCCCTTGGCGTATAGAGCATTTATGAGGCCCGTTAAATTTGCTCCCTGTTCTTCTACATAAGCCACAGCTACAAGACAAGCAATATCCTTACTATAAAGATGCGGTGGAATCGGGAAGAATTGTATTAATTCCCCGTTTCCTTTGATGATGTCATTCATGATGATTTACCCCCAATAAAAAATATGGTCACTATAACACTTCTAGTATTCTGATGAAGGAGTAGTTAGAGGATGCAGCCTAATTGGAGTCATCCTATTCCTCCTTTAGAGGGTCTGAAGCCCTTAAACATTATTAAACCCCATGCTACTGATCATTTTCTGAACACCAGCAAAGTCCATAGCATAAGCTCGTGGAATATGTAACAGAAATGTTATGATGGAGGCATCAATTTTGCGGGGGACACTGATATGGATATCCGAATTAAAGAACTAGTTAATGCTGCACAGGAAACGTACGGATTGGACAACTACTACTTACATACACATGAACTTTATCGCGAAGTTTCGATACTGGGAAAGACCGACTATTTGCTTAGTATGGAATGGTTTCCTTCACATATTACAGAGTGGAAGGAGGATTACAATCCGGAAGGAACGGCTGTCATCACTATAGACCTGCAATCCCGCAACTATAAAAGTGTGATTTTTGTGGGTGGGAAATCATATGCGAATGGGGCACCATTTCAAAATATTGATTTAAACGGCGTTATCCAGTGGATGGAAGCCGAGGCGGGGATCGTGTACGGTAAAGGATTCCACCTAATAAAGGAACAGGTAGGTGAATATCATTTTGCCGAATCTATAGACGGCGTGCCGGTCTCCCCCGGTGGGCGGATGGAGCTCCGCTTTGATGCAGAGGGGAGGCTTATTTTTTACAGTGTGCATGTCCAGTTTCCTTCTAGATCCCTTGTGCAAAAAGAGAACTATTCACTCACGCTTCAAGCGGTAGAGCCGCAAGCCAAAAAACAGCTACAACTTATAGAATATCCGGTTTACGAGATGAAGCAATTCCTGCCGATCTATGGGATTGAAGAAATTTACATTACAAATGATGGAACCACCATCCCATTTGAGATTATTTCAGGCACGAGAGCACAACTGAATATAGATCAAGTAATCCATTGGGAGCAAGCGAATACAGAACCGTTTGTAAGGACGGAGATACGTCTGCAAGAAGTGGTTACAATCGAACAGGCAATAGCTCGTGAACCGCACCCAGACTCATTTCCTATCACAGACGCAGAATTATTCAAGTGTATAGCCGGAGTCGAAGCTGGTCTAAGCCAGCTCTATCCGGATGAATCCGGACAATGGATACTGAAGACGTTACATCGGGAAAGAGGACATATTCAAGCGACATTGAGGATGAATGCACCAAGTAATCGTATATTCCAGCGTAAGCTCCTCCTGTTCATCGATGCGAACCTTTATAAGGTTATAAACTATATGGATAACAAATCTCTGCTCGATACGTTTGATGAGTTCCAGAGCGAAGGAGAGATTACTGTAAGTCATAACGAAGCCTATAACAAGCTCAAAGGATGGCTCGAATTAACACCCGTCTATGTGTATGATTCTGGGCAGAAGAAGTATGTGCTGTGCGGGAAGCTGGATTGTAATTATGCCGTGAAGGCCACTAGCGGAGATGTGGTGGAGTTGGGTAGTTTGGAATGATAGTGAAAGCTATCTTATAGCTATATGATTAGATAAAGAGTCTAAGTGATAAGGGAGATATCCGTATTACTCAGACTCTTTTTTTTGCTTTTTATACTCAGAGGTATAAGACTTAAGCAATTCTCCAACCCTATGAAGCTTTGTTTTTATCTTTTTGCTCCATGCTTTGTTCCATAGGTCATCAGTCGCCAGACCTTTTCTAAAGGTCCCATGGAAAAGAACTTGAACCAGATGGTGCTAAAAATGATTTGAATCATATAAATCAGAACTGCGATGTAGAGAATATCTTTTGGTGAAACGACTTCGAGACCTATAATCGAAATGATTGCCGTCCCAATAATGCTTTGAGCTACATAATTTGTAAATGCCATTTGACCCACCCGGGATATAGGCGTCAGGAATTTCACCATTTGTTTGTTTTCTAATAGTAGAAATAATGTTGTTAAGTAAAACAAAGTGGTTGGAAGTGATCCTAAGCCCGTAACTGAATCCACATTGCTGCTCCCGCTTTGAGTAGCGTTCCAAATCCATAATGAGAAACCAACGAACACAAGAAATGATGCCATTTGAATCCATCTAATTGGTTTTGATAATTCCTGTATATGTGTTAGCCAACCTGACTTTGCAGTTGAAAAACCAGCTAAAAACATAATAAAGATTAGCATAGCGTCATTAGAAAAAATATCAAGGATAGATGAGATTGTCCCTAGCGATGGTGAAAATATTTTTACCGTCAAGGAAATGATGTATATGGATGTCACACTAATAAGCCACTTTTTAAGTGTAGAAACCGTTGTGTGATAAAAAGGGATCAGAAACAATCCGATGACGGCATATACGGGTAGAATGGTTCCCCAAAAGATAAACACATGCACGATTCCCAGCAGTAAGAGGGTAAGTAATCGTCTAGCCATACGCCATCTTGGTTTATCTCCCCGGCTTTCGGCTCTTGAGGCGAAGATGAATAGACCTACTCCAAATAGGAATGAAAAAATAGAAAAGAACTTTTTCTGTACGAACATGATTATCAAACTATTGATGATTCCATTAATGCCGCTATAGTCTGGTAAGGGATCTCCTTCAATAATAACTTTAAAGGCCCCGACATTTATAAGCAGTATGCCAAAAAGAGCAAGCCCGCGAATGATATCGAGTGAAATAATTCTTTCTTTTTGTGAAATGGAGGGATTCATGAATGGTTCTCCTTTGAAAAAAAATTAATTATCTAGGAGTCAGTATAAGTTGCGAACCTTACATTAATTTGATGCCAACATTACAGAATCCTTAAATATGATAAAATGTTCCATTTCCAGTTGAATTAGAATCCGTTATATGGTTAATATAAATACTAAATCATTTTGGGGTGTGAACTAGAAATGTCAGCATATACTCAGCCAATCTTTGTGGCTGGAATCTTTTTTGTTGTTTTAGCATTTGCTTTATTTATTCCATGGCTCATTTATACGTATAGAAAATACAATTACCTGCCATTTTCTACTACTTTAATTTCATTTTCGTTTATCTTTTACTTTCTAGCAGCGTTATTTTTAGTATTGTTACCGTTGCCAGAGGTACGCAACACTTGTTCTCTTCAAAAACCGGGTACACAGCATTATTCACTTATGCCATTTCAATTTATTGTGAGCACCTTTGGGAATAGTGGTATCGTGTTATCACAGCCTTCAACTTATAGACTGTTATTTAGCCAACCTTCATTCTATCAAGCATTTTTTAATTTCTTGCTATTATTACCTTTTGGTGTTTATTTGCGATATTTTTTTCAAGAGAAGAAATACTGGAAAAAAGCGCTAGCAATCACGTTCTTATTAACATTATTTTATGAGGTAACACAGGTAACCGGCATTTATGGGATTTATAATTGCCCTTATCGCATTTTTGATGTGGATGATTTATTGTTGAATACTGCTGGGGGGGTGCTGGGCTTCTTTATTGCTCCAGCTGTATTAGCGTTATTCCCATCAAAAAAGAAAATTAATGAGAAAGCAGAAAGATTATTAGCTCTTGATGAAGTAAGAGGGATGTCTGTGTTGTTGGCAGTTATTATTGATCTATTGATCAGCAACATGGTAGTTAAAATTGTGTTGAGTATGACCAACGTTAATATGGTTAGTGAATTTATTGCGAGTACAATTACGCTTTTTGTAACCTTCTTTATTATTCCATGGATTTGGAACGGATCGACAATCGGTACGAAAATAATGCGTTATCGCTATGACAGTAAAATAAGTCGAGGGGAAACTAACAAGCGATTATTTAAACGCTTTGGTGCGATTTACGCGATGTACTTCATAACGGTCATTGCGAAAACCTTGAATAACGTGAAGCTATCAATGGACTCACCATTTTATAAGGCATCTATATTCTTAACACTAGGTGCTGGATTGACCTCTATCATTTTAACGATCGTGTTGTTCATCCATGTGATCTTAGTCGTGTTTGGCAAACAAAAACGCCGCTTTTACTTTGATGAAGCTTCTGATTTGTATACAACCAGAAGAAAATGAATTCTTTTCAATAGCAAAGGGATACTCCGTAGTCTTAAATGGCTACAGGGTATCCCTTTTTTAAATATAAGAATTTATATGTTCCATGTTATAAATTATCCTTATATTTCTTCGAGAAACATTGTCTTCTTTAAAGGAAGACAACTCGTTTCTTCTTGGTAGATTTAAGCTTGTTGTAAGGTTGGCATGAATTTGCTGTAAGGTTCGCAGCCTATAGTAAAAGTATCAGCAAATTATGAGGTGAAATGTATGGAACCATTATTAAAAGTAGAAAACATAAAAAAAGTGTACGGGAAGTTAAGTGCTGCTTACACAGCGTTAGAAAACGTGTCTTTTGATATTCAAGCAGGTGAGTTTGTAGGGATTATGGGACCTTCCGGCGCTGGAAAATCAACCTTGCTAAATTTGTTAGCAACCATTGATTCTCCAACTGAAGGGAAAATTTATATGAAGAACAAGAGTATTCATGATATGAAGGAAGCAGCTTTGTCAGACTTCCGACGTGAAAATCTCGGTTTCATCTTCCAAGATTACAATTTACTCGATTCCTTAACTGTAAAGGAGAACATATTGCTTCCTCTGGCGATTGCTAAAATTCCAGCGAAGAAAATCAATCACCTCGTGACTCAGATCTCCAAAGTATTTGGTATTGAAGATTTACTGACCAAATATCCGTACCAAATCTCTGGTGGTCAAAAGCAAAGAACCGCTGCGGCTAGAGCGCTTGTGACAGAGCCTGCGCTGATATTGGCTGATGAACCAACTGGTGCCCTTGACTCCAAATCAGCAACAGATTTATTGGAAAGCTTAAGTTCTTTAAATGAAAATAATAATTCGACCATTATGATGGTGACCCATGATGCCTTTGCCGCAAGCTTCTGCCGCCGGATTATTTTCATCAAGGATGGTTCATTCTCAACAGAAATCTATCGTCGTGATCAGACACGCAAAGCCTTCTTCCAAGAGATCTTAGATGTTCATGCGGCCATTGGGGGTGAGGTTGATGACGTTATTTAGTCTAGCAAGAAAAAATATAGCACGAAACTTCTCTCAATATTTCTTATACATTGCATCGATGGTGTTTAGTATCATCATTTACTTTACATTTGTGACCTTAAAATATAGCGATACGATAGCAGAACAGACAGCTTCATCCCAAAAACTTGGTTCACTAATGAGTGGAGCGGCAGTCATTCTTATCTTTTTCGTATTCATATTTATAGCTTATTCCAATTCGTTTTTTATGAAAAAACGTAAAAAAGAAGTCGCACTGTATGCGTTGCTAGGGGTACGTAATCGACAAATAGGTTTTATGCTCTTTTTTGAAAATCTCTTATTAGGATTAATCTCTTTAGTAGTAGGGATTGTACTTGGGTTCCTATGTTCTAAAGGATTTATGACGATTTTGATTCATTTAATGGGTTATGACGTTGTAGCACCCTTTACATTTTCAGCGGCGGCAGCGATGAACACGGCTATCGTATTTCTAGTTATATTCTTAGTGACATCGTTTCAGGGCTATCGCTTGATCTATCAATTTAAGCTGATTGATTTATTTCATGCTTCTAAAAAGGGAGAAGCGGCACCTAAACCATCTATGATAGTAGCTGTTCTTGGAGTGCTGCTCATTGTCTTGGGCTATTGGCTCGCGATGCAGGACCTTTTCACTTCTAAGGTATGGGAAAAAATCGGATTTCTCATGACTGTATTAATTATTTTAACTACGGTTATTATGGGTACATTTTTATTGTTCCATAGTGTGACTGGCTTTGTGTTAGCAATGATTAAGAAGAATGAAAAGTGGCTGTGGAAAGGCCTTCATGTAATAACCATTTCACAATTGCTTTATCGTATCCGTGGAAATGCACGTACATTAACTGTGATTGCTGTGTTAAGTGCTACGACAGTAACAGCCGGTGGAGCGGTGTATGGCCTTTATTACAATACGAATGACTCGGCGAAAACAATTAATCCGAATACCTTTATGTATCAATCAACAGATGCAGAAATGGATAAGCAAGTGAGTGCTGTGTTACCAGATACAAAATACGATAAAAATATTGAAGCACTATCCATTACATTTCATACGAAAGAGTTAAACTCGCCATCAACGTTCGATAGCTCTGATAAAAGAGAATATACAGTTATCGATGAAAAAACATACAACCAATTAGCAAGTCTACAACATAAAGAAAAATTAGCTGTAAAGGACAGCTACGCGGTTATTTTAGATATCGGATATGACAAAAGGTTCTCACCTATATATACAGGGAAAACGATAACAACGGGAAACGGCCATCCTCTCACATTCCAAAGCTTTAAAACACAAAGCGTATTGAATGCAGGCACAGCAGGTATAACCGTGGTAGTCTCGGAGGACCAGTATAAAGTGTTGCATAATGATGGGGAAGTGCTGCACTATCGTGTTCTTGGGGTAGATGATGCGTCTGTGGATTTATCTAAAAAAATTGCAAACCAATTACCTGAAGAAGCGATATTTTCAAGTGGTCCACAAGATTACCAAACAAGTTTGGAAGGTGTGGGTTCTCTACTGTTTATCGGAAGTTTCCTTGGGCTCGTATTTCTGGCTGCAACAGGCAGTATCATTTACTTTAAAGTTTTAACAGAGGCAGAAGAGGATAAATCACAGTACAATATGCTGCATAAAATGGGTGTCAGTGCAAAAGAAATGCGAAAATCCATTGCGTCACAGGTATTCGTTATCTTTGTTGTACCGCTTATTGTAGGGTTATTGCATAGTGTAGTGGCTTTAAAAGCATTTTCTAGTCTACTGATGATAGATTTAGCAAAACCTGTGTTGCTCTGGATGATTGCTTATACCGTAATTTACGGGTTGTATTATTTCTTAACCGTAGCCTCTTACAATCGTATTATTACACTAAATAATAGAACAGAAGGATGATTGAGATGAAAAAATTTCTAATTACTATTGGTATTTTGTTTGTTATTGGAGTTGTAGGGGTCTTTGCTATAGCGAAGATTGATTTCAATCGCTTCAATGCCGAAAATTACTACTTACAAATCACAGAGGATGGGGAACCCCATGAATATAAACTGAGCGATGGTTCAGTCATGACCTCTTATTCTTATACACTAGAGGCTACAAATGCCAAAGGTAATACCATTCCACTGGAATTTAATGCACAGAAAAACCTTCGTAAAGGCGCCTACTTGAAAATGTATGTAAAAAAAGGCGATCAAGTCTCCTCATATGATGAAGTGAAATTAGAGGATATTCCGCTAAAAGCAATAAAAAACTAATAAATTGAAGAAGGGCTGTCTCCAAAAAAGTAAATGGAGCACAGCCCTTTTCTCTGTCTAATGAGTAAGTAAGGTAATTATATTATAAAAGAATAGTAATGGTGGTTCCGGTATTTTCAACGCTCGTCAAATCGAGTTTCCCCTCATGAGCCCAAATAATGTCTCTTGCGATGGCCATTCCTAACCCAGTCCCATGCTTGCTTGTTGTGTTTGTACCCCGATAGTAGCGTTCGAAAACCTGTTCCAGATCTTTAGCCGGAATACCCTGGCCATTATCAGAAATTGTAATTTGGGTATGCGGATTAATGGTCTCCACTCGAATCTTCACCACGACATTTTCATCGTTGTGCACCAGCGCATTGTAGATAAAGTTAAGGATTGCACGTTTTAGTAATTTTTTATCCACTTTATGTACTGCTTTAACCTCATCTGCCTCAAATTCGATCTGCCTTTCACCAAAGGTTGGGTCATTTAAAAGTTCAATTGTTATTTCTCGTAGAAACTGAACGAGATTCACCTCTTCAAATTGCAGGGATAGCTGGTGATTACGCAAACGCGTCGTTAAATTGAGGTCATCTAACAAATCTTTCATATACATCGATTTACTCTTGATAATTGCTGTGTATTCCTGTAATTCTTGGGCTGTTAAATCTGTGGCACTGTCGTTTATAAATTCTGCATAACCTTGAATAGAAGCCAGTGGTGTTTTCATGTCATGCGAAACATTGCTAATCCATTCCTCACGCATTTGATCTAGGCGTTTACGTTCCTCTTCATGCCGATCAAGCTTTTCAGATAGTTCATTCATATTACGAAAAACATCTTCATAAACGCCTTTGGGAGCAGGCATTTTCTTAAACCGTCGTTCCCTGAGCTGTTGAATGCCATCTATTAAGGTATGAAGGGGTGCAGTTAACTTTTTCCCAAATAGAAATCCAATGATAATTACAATAAGCACATCCACGATTAAAAAAATGGAAAGAAAAACATTAACATCCTTGAAAATTTTAGCGTAATCATAGGTCAATACGTAGCGGCCTATTTTAGGATTTTGAATCCCTAAGAAGTAGCTGAAATTTTGAGCTGTGCTGACAAAAACTGTCGTGCTTGCATCTAATTCTTTATATTTATACATTTGTACAATCTCAATCGGGGTATACTCTGTTTGCAACTCTTCAGGGGTATTAAATGCTGATACTTGCTCCCCATGTTCATTCAGAAATTGTACCCAGGCGCTCATTTCTTGTAGTTTTTTGAGGCCTTCTTCGTTTACAACAGGTTTGCCAGATTGTAGTTCTACATATTGAGAAAAGGTCCGGCTAAAGGTTTCTGCAGACGCTTCTTCAGTGCCGAAATTATTATTCTTTAGCTGTATAAAGAAGAGGGAAAGGAACAAAATCGCGTTTACGATACCAACGATTACAACAATAGTCATAACCGACCTTAAAAATCGGAGTGTTAATTTCCATTTCAACTTGTCTCACCCCTTGGTATGTAATTTATAACCTAGCCCTTTAACCGTTAATATAAAGGCAGGCTTTGAAGGGTCTACCTCAATTTTTTCGCGTAAGCGCCGAATATGTACCATCACTGTATTATAGGAGCCAAAAAAATCTTCACCCCATACCTGTTCAAACAAGGTCTCTTTACTTATGATCTGATTCGGATGATGCATGAAACAGCTCATTAAACCGACTTCTTTGGCGGTAAGCACAAGGAGTTCGCCATCCTTTTTTAATTCTGTCTCATTGGCACTAAGCTCAAAGGGGCCAACCTGCAAGCTCTTCGGAGCCTTTTTTTCCTCTGTAAAGCCAGCTCTTCTTAGTTGTGCCTTTACCCGATAAGCGACTTCTTTTGGACTGAATGGTTTAGTAATATAATCATCGCCACCTATCGCCAGCCCTAAAAGCTTGTTAATTTCCTCGTCCTTTGCAGACATAAATAAGATCGGAGCATTTGATGTTTCCCGAATTTTTCTGCATAAGTCATAGCCTTCTCCATCTGGCAGCATAATATCTAGCAAGATCAGTTCAGGATTATACTCCTGAAACTTGTCCCATCCCTCTGCAACTGTCCCGGCGGTTACAACGTCCGGAATACCTTCTTTATGTAAAACTGCCTTCATCAGACGCGCTAAATCATCTTCATCGTCTATGATTAATACCCATTTATGACTTGCCATTTGTTTCCCTCCATAACACAACATTATCTACATTATAAAGTACTTTAATTCTTTCGCAAAAAAGCAAAAGAAAGGCTTGCATGAAGATGGGTATTACTTAGACGAACATAGCAAAGCAATATTCGGTGAATGATTATATTCCGCTCTCCGGTTATTCCAGTAATATCACTTCTGACGATAGGGAGATCCTATTTTGCTATCCATGTGAGTTTATTGGAAATAAATGATAAGTATGAATCTAAACAAGGACAAGCAAGTAGAGCTTACGTTAAATGGCAGCGACTTGCCAGGAGTGCAAGCAGACTTAACAGGAACAACTGCAACCAATGCTGATTTGCAGAATATTTCACAGGATGACTTTGTACGTACAGCCGTGATTATGCTGGTCGGAATCATAATTGTGCTAATAGTCATTACGCGCTCTGTATCCAGTTCTCTGTTCATTATTGCTTCCTTGGTGCTAGTGTAATTACTTCTCTTGGAATCAGTGAAATCTTGAGCTGGATCGTTCCATTTTTCAGCTTCATTATGATTGCAGCCCTGGGCGTTGATTACAACATATTCCTGATGATGCGGTATAACGAGCTTGAAGGGATGTTGGATCAAGAATTGAGTGGCATCACGTTATATGGTTGGTGTAGTATTGTCTGCTGCCTTTATTCTAGGAGGCACCTGCGCCGCGTTGATTCCTTCGGGCGTAATGACACTTATACAGGTAGCATTCGTATTAATCATTGCACTATTATTACTAAGTGTAGCGGCCATGCCGGTGTTCTTGACTGCATTAAAGCAGCTTGCTAGCAAATTAAATGGTTCAAGCAACGGTGCTACATCAAAGAATGTAGTTGAGAAAGTATATAATTATCGACTATACCTTACAACTTTATTACGCTATAATCAACGTAAAGTCACCAGATGACCTAAGAGTAGGATGATTTTAATAGATTAATTAATATTAGCTTTTGATATGCCAAAACGTATTTTGTTATTGAAATAGGTTGTTTATATTGTTTATGATAATATTAAAGGTGTTAATTAAATCTAGAGTAGGTAGATTATGAGTCTAAATGACAACGTATTAATTAAAATTCGTGATATGCGAGAGAGTTTTACACCAGTTGAACGATTGGTCGGAGATTACATTTTAGAAAATACGGAAGAGATCCCTCATTTGTCGATTAAGGAATTGGCTCAATCGAGTAAGACAAGCGATGCATCTGTCCTTCGTTTCTGTAAGACGATGGGTTACAGCGGATACCGCAATTTTATTGTGAGTATATCGGCATCTTTGGGTTCTCGTGATGAGGATTCAAAGGCTCAATATACAGATATTCAGCCAGGTGATGATCTCTCGACAATTATATCAAATATTTCATTGAATAATTGCAAGTCCATTGAGGATACGCTTAGTGTTATTGATCGAAAAGAAATTACAAGAGCTGTAGAATTACTATGTCATAGTAAGCGAATTGTTTTCTTTGGAATAGGTGCTTCGGGACTCGTTTGTATGGATGGGGAACAGAAGTTCTCGCGAATTAATAAGATGTGTCATGCCTATACAGATGGTCATAGTCAGCTCACGGCAGCAACTTTACTTGAGAAAGATGATGTTGCCATTTTCATTTCTAACTCTGGAGCAACTAGTGATATTATTGATGCACTGGAAATTGCCCAAAAGAATAGAGCGAAATGTATTGCGATTACGAAGTACAATAAAAGTGAGCTTGCGGAGCGGGCGGATATTGTACTGAGCATATCCACACCTGAAATAACAATCCGCAGTGGGGCTATGGGCTCGCGTATTGCGATGCTTACGATCATCGACATATTATTTGCTGGTGTGGCAAGTGCAGAATATGAAGAAGTAAAAACCTACTTAACAAAAACGCATAATATATTAAAGAAAAAACTTAGAAATTAGGTTCTGATAGAATGAATGTGGAGGAAAGCATTGATCATGGATCAATGCTTTCTTTTTTTTTGTATTTCATTCACTTATTCGTGTACTAAAATGTACTACTTATCAATCCATGTCAGATTATCTACATGATGAATACGTTGATCTAATGAATATAATAAGTAGTTTAATTCAATAATTAATAGCTTGGCACACAATTATGAGGAAGAAAATGAATGGAATTGAAGATGAAACATCATCCGGTTGAACACGGATGATGTAACTTTATGTTTCGTTTGGAGCGATAATCAGCAAATAATACATTTTTTTTAAATCGCTTTAACCTTAGAGCCATAGCGATCAAAGCAATTTGTAAAAATTTAAATTGTATCTTGTAAGCGCTTTATAAATGTGGTATAACATAGTGTGTAAGGAATGAAATAAAACATCAGAATATAATTTCTTTATGAAATTATATTTCAAAATCTATTGACGAAGCGATGGTGTTGTATTAGTATAAGAACATAATAATTGTAAGTTAATCTAACGCGTTTTGTTAATTTCATGACAGATTAAGGCTAGGAAGAAGGAGGATGGCTATGAATGACTACCTTGCGGGATTGACAACAGAGGCTGTGAATCCAGACACATTAATGATTGATGAATGTACTACGGAAGAAATGATCCAGTTAATGAATCAACAAGATGCACTGGTCCCCAGAGCTATAGCTGAGGAGATTCCGCAGATTGCAAAGGCGGTAGATATTCTACATCATAGGTTGTCTAATGGTGGAAGAATGTTTTACATAGGAGCTGGCTCATCAGGAAGATTAGGTGTTCTGGATGCTTCCGAATGTCCTCCTACCTTTGGTACAGATCCTTCCTTGGTGCAGGGCTATATTGCTGGTGGTGATATTGCTTTGCGTACTGCGGTTGAAGGCTGTGAAGACGATATGGATGAAGGGATCGCATTAATCGAAAGCATTGGTGTAACAAACAAAGATGTACTTATTGGGATTTCGGCAAGCGGTAGTGCAAACTACGTTATTGCAGCTTTAGCGAAAGCAAAGGAACTTGGAGTAGCCACTATCGGTGTTTGTAACAACAGAGGCTCAAAGTTCGAACCCATTGTAGATGTTTGTATAACACCTGTTGTAGGACCTGAGGTCATTAGCGGTTCGACTCGATTAAAGGCGGGAACTGCTCAGAAGTTGGTGCTTAATATGCTGACAACATGCACAATGGTCAAGTTAGGAAAAACGTACAACAACTTGATGGTTGATCTGAAGGCTAGTAATTTTAAGCTCGTAGATCGCTCGATTCGTATCATCATGAACACGACTGGTGTAGATACATCAACCGCCGCAGAAACACTTGAAAAAGCATCTATGAACTGTAAGCTGGCAATTATGATGATTAAATCGGGGTTAGATGCAAAAGAAGCAGAACAAGTACTTAACACAAACGGAGGACGCTTGAAACAGGCAATCGCATCATTGGTTTAGGTGTGAAAAGTGGAATAACAGGATGGATGCTATTAATAATTGAGGAGGCTGTTTTCGATGAAAAAAAGATCACGTGGATTAACTCTGTTTTTGTCAGGAATCATGATGGTATCACTATTATCGGCTTGCGGAGGAAACGGAAATAACGCTCCAGCTTCTACAGATTCCGGTAACACAGGAACTAGTAACGGTGGTTCTGAGCCTAAAAAGGATACGATTACAGCACTTTTACCTCCGATATCAGCGAACTATCAAACACGTTTTGCTGATATGGAAAAAGAATTTAATACACTACATCCTAACTTGACTTTGAAAATCGAGCCAGCGAGCTGGGAAGATATGACGCAAAAACTTGATACTCAAGTAAATGCAGGTTCTCCTCCAGATATTGCTTTTATCGGTGCTTCAGGAATTTCGAAATATGCAGCACTTAATGTATTAATCGACCTTAACGGTGCCCTTTCTGATGAAGCCAAGGCAGATTATGACGAAGTTCCATTGAAATATTTCCAACTAGGTGACGCTCAATACGGTCTACCAGCATATATGGAAATCCACACTATCGGTGGTAACAAACAATTCCTTGAAGAAGCCGGAATTGATTGGAAAAGCGTTCAACAAAACGGTTGGACTTATGAAGAGTTTCGTAATGCAATTTCTAAAGGTGTAGTGAAAAATGATAAAGGTGAAACTACTCGTTATGGTTTCGTGTTCGCAACATCTGGTGTAGCATCTAAAGACTATCTGGCTATTCTTGCTAAAACTGCAGGTTTACCAGATTACTTCGATAAAGATCTTAAATATACGTATACAAGCAAAAACTTCTTGGGGCTACTTACATCTATTCGCGAAATGATCAACGATGGTTCTATGCCTAAAGAGCTAAGCTCTATCGATGCTGGTAAACGGTGGAACATGTTCCTAACAGGTCAAACGATGATCACAGGTAAAGGTTTATCTGCATTTGAAAACTCTGCTCGTCTAAACAATGAGAAGATTAAAGCGAACGATGGTTCAGCTGTTGCAGATTCTATTGAAGTTGATTATATTTCACTTCCAGTCCCAACATTCAACGGTGCCGATTATGTCCCTACTTCAATCGTTGATGGTTATATCGCACTTCGTGGTAAAAAAGCTCCATCTGAAGAGCACATCAAAAATATTGCCCTAGCAACGAATTTCTTGTCTTCTGGTTCAATTGCTGCTAACTACAGTAATGAGCTGTTCTTATCACCAATTACTGAATCTGCACGTAATGCAGAAGTACTTGAAAAATTCCCTCGTAACGAAGATAACGTTGCTGCAGGTAAAGCTATGATGGCAAAAGCGCTTCCGGCTCGTACAGATATTCCTACTGATCTGGCTGCTGAAGCATTAAAAATTGAAACAGAAGTTATTATTCCTAAACTACAAGCCTTACTTGCAAATGAGATTGCTCCACAAGAAATGTATGATGCAGTTAAAGCAGCTGCAATTAAATCTTTCGGTAAAGATGGTATTGTAGTTGACTAGTCTGTCGTAGGCTGACATGTGAAAGCTGTGCGTAGCTAGAACGTACAGCTTTCCTTCTAAATTAGCTAGAGCTTGTACTGTTTTTAGAAGAGAGGTGCAACCCAATGAATCAAACGTTGACTAAAAGAAAAAAATTGAAACTCGAAAGTGACTCAGGTTGGGGATACGCGTTTATCGCAGTAGCACTTATTGCGTTTTCTTTATTTACCGCATATCCAGTCATCAATGCTTTTATTATCAGCTTACAAAAATATGGTCCATTAGGATCCACTTTTGTCGGCATGGATAACTTCGTTAACTCGTTTTCAGATGAACTTTTCTGGAAAGCGCTGAAAAACACGTTAGTATATACGCTATTAACTGTTCCATTTAATATTCTTCTATCATTTTTAATTTCAATTTTGATTATTCCTTTCAAGAAAAAAACACAAACGATCTTTAAAGCACTATATTACTTGCCAGCCGTAGCATCTGGTGTAGCGCTTTCTGTTGTGTGGCTGTGGATCTTCGATCCGTTAAAATCAGGTATTGCCAATAAGCTCGTGAGTTTTTTAGGTATTGAAAATCAAAACTGGCTTGGTTCCAGTGCAACTGCAATGTTCTCACTTGTGTTAATGTCATGGTTATCAAGTCATGGTACAGCAATTATTATTTATATAGCCGCATTACTCGCTATTGATAACAGCTATTATGAAGCAGCTGAAATTGATGGCGCGTCTTTCCTGCAAAAGCTTTGGTTTATCGTTGTCCCTTTCCTTAAGCCAACAACGCTATTCCTACTTGTTACTGGTGTTATCGGTTCCTTCCAAGTATTCCAAAACGCTTATCTTATGACAGGCGGTGGACCAGACCATGCAACAACAATGGTAGGTTTGTTAATCTTTAACAATGCGTTCACATATTTTGAGTTTGGTGAGGCAGCGGCACAATCATTAGTACTAGCGGCGATTATCGGATTTATATCATTCCTTCAATTCAAATTTTTAGGTAAAGATGTAGAATACTAGGAAAAGGAGCAGAATACTATGAATTTGTACAACAACAGCTTAAGAAGCAAAGGGTATCTGTTCATACGTAATGGCGCAAACATTACGTTCCTTATCCTATTTGCCGCAGCTACCATATTCCCGATATACTTTATGGTCATCTCCTCGTTCGGTGATCCGGTAGAAGCTGGTGCAATGAGCTATTCTATCTTACCATCGAAGATTTCATTTGATTCCTATAAATTCTTCTTTAACTTCAGCCCACATACATGGGACTGGTTATTGAACTCCTTTATAGTGGCAGCGTGTATTACGGTATCTAACGTATTTTTTGCTACACTCGCTGGATATGCTTTTGCAAAAATGAAATTTAAAGGAAAAAACATTTTGTTCGCTATTTTGCTGGGATCTATGATGATTCCTGTTCAAGTCACACAGGTTCCACTATATATTTTGATCGTAAATATTTTTGAATTACAAAATACGTACACGGCGTTGATTATGCCGAGCATAGTAACGGTATACAACATCTTCTTGGTTAAGCAGTTCATGTCCTCCATTCCAGTTGAAATTATTGAATCTGCTAAAATCGAAGGTTGTTCCCAGCCTAAAATCTTCTGGTATATCATTATGCCTTTATCTAAAACAATTATGGCAGTACTAGCAATCCTAACGTTCATGGCGGCATGGAATGACTTTTTCTGGCCTTTCCTAGTAACGAATACAATGGATATGCAAACCATTCAGGTTGGCTTGAAAAACTTTCGCTTTGCGAATACAACTTACTTTGCACCGATGATGGCGGGGGCAACCATTTCAGCAGTGCCAATGTTTATTTTGTTCTTCAGTTTACAAAAATACTTCCTTGAAGGGGTAACAGTTGGAGCGGTGAAAGGTTAATGGACAAACAATCAAAAGTTGATGCAACATACTTAGTTGGCTTGATGTCCGGTACATCAGTAGATGGTATTGATGCAGCAGTAGTTAAGCTTTTTCCATCAGCCGAAAAAGAGCGTGGAGTAGAGATTGAATTACTGGCTTTTGAAAACACACCTTTTGAGGTGCAAGTTAGAAACTCCATATTTGAGCTTTTTGATCCCGCTAGCGCTACGATTGATAAGGTTGGCGCAATGAATATGTGGCTTGGCGAATTATACGCCCAAGCCACATTATCCGTTATAGGGAAATGTGGCCTTTCGCCTTCGCAAATATTCGCAGTAGGATCGCATGGTCAAACGATATACCATGCTCCGGAAGAGAAGGTTATGGGCGGCTATAATCTGCATTGTACCGTTCAGATAGGGGATGGTGCAGTTATAGCGAATCGAACAGGAATTCCTTGCATATCAGACTTTCGAGTTGCTGACATGGCAATGGGTGGACAAGGAGCTCCGTTAGTACCATTTACCGAATACTTATTGTTTAACAATCCAGAGAAAACACTTCTGATGCAAAATATTGGCGGAATAGGCAATGTGACTGTTTTGCCTGTAAATGCCTCACCGGATGAGGTATTTGCTTTTGATACGGGTCCTGGAAATATGATTATCGATGGCCTTGTATCGCAATTATTTGCACCAATGACAATAGATGTTGATGGCGAAATTGGTGCGGGCGGTCAAGTGATTGATGAGCTATTGAAATGGATGCAGCAGGATAAATATTATACGATGCCGTTACCAAAATCGACAGGCAGAGAACGGTTTGGCCAACAATACGTGGCACAAATCATTGAATTGATGAATGTTAATCACTGGAAAGCAGAAGATGTTGTTGCGACAGCTACGTTTTTAACTGCCTGGAGCATCGTCGATAGCTATGAACGGTATATTGCACCACAGCATCAGGCTGAGCAATTGTTAATTGGCGGCGGTGGAAGCTATAACAAGACGCTTTTGCGTGATTTACAGCACTTATTTGCACCGCATAACGTGCAGGTGCTGACGCAGGAGGATATTGGTGGTAATAGTGATGCTAAGGAAGCAATTGCTTTTGCTCTGCTAGCGTATTACACGATGGAGCGCTTACCAAACAATATCCCGCTAGTAACTGGAGCTTCACAGCCAGTAGTAATGGGCAAAATTTCCTGGCCCTATATTGGACGTTCACAGGAGGCTTAAATGATGCAAATCAGAACCTTTTCAATTGAAGATCACTCTGCAGTTGTAGAGCTTTGGAATCGTGAGGCTACAAAATATGATTATAAGCCATTTACAGAGCGAGAGTTTCAAGATACATTCATCGACCATCCTTATTTTGACGCTGACTGTATATGGGTAGGCTGTGACGAAAAAGGGATTGTTGGTTTTGCAGCTGGCTGCTGCGGTGACGATCTCCCTCTTGGAGATGTGGCCGGTTATATTACGAGTGTTATTATAGATACCCATGTGGCTTCTCTGGAGCTTTACGATGCTTTTCTATTGCGTTTAGAAAAAAGATTCCAAGAACTTGGGAAAAGACAAGCGGATGTATTGTTTTTCAACCCTGTTAAGCTGAAGTGGAGTATACCAAGTGCACCTCAGCATGAGCATAATAATGCCCCGGGCATCAGTAAGGACCAGCCATTATATGAAGCTTTAATGGCTAGAGGCTACGAAGATCGAGCGACGCAATGCGGCATGTATTTAAAACTCGGAAGCTTTATAGTTCCCGAAGATATTTTAGATAAGGAAACCAATGCAAATAGCAAGGACTATTACATTACGTCCTATGTCCCTGATTTACATACAGGGCTTGAAGCAACGCTTGCTGCCCTGCAAAATCCGCAGTGGAAGAAGGATATTGTTACTTATGTGAAGGTTGGCGCACCACTTGTAGTAGCTGTGTACGGCAACGAGGTTGTGGGCTTTGCAGGTCCAATTATTTCGCAGCCTGATGGAAGAGCATTTTTTTGCGGTATCGGAGTGCACCCAGAGCATGAGGGTCATGGCCTTGGCAGTGTATTATTTTTCAGAATGGTTGAAGCTTTTCAAAATGTGGGCTGTCAATATATCTCTCTATTCACTGGAATTAATAATCCGGCTCTTCGAATCTATCAAAAAGCGGGCTTTACTATTGAAAAACAATTTTCTATATTGCGGAGGGAACTTTAAAGATGAGCGAAAAATTCACAGTATTAGCAATTGGAGCGCATGTTGGTGATGTGGAACTAGCTTCTGGTGGTGTGCTCGCTAGTCATAGTTTAAAGGGAGATCGCATTGTGACACTAGCGTTAACTGCGGGTGAACGAGGGGTTCCGGCAGGACAGGATATGAAGGATTATCGTCAGCAAAAAGTGAAAGAGGCACAGGTTTTTGCGGATATGCTAGGCGGTGAAGCCATTGTATTCGATGATTATTGTGACGGAGAGTTGCCTGACAATCAAGAAATTCGTATGGAGGTTTGTGATGTAATTCGTCGCGTGAAGCCTAACATTATTATTACACACTGGAAAAACAGTATGCATAAGGACCATGCGCTAACGCATCATATCGTAAATGATGCCCGTTTCTTCGCAAGTCTATCATCCTTTGAACGAGCGCTCCCCGCGCACTTTGCAGTAAGATTATATTACTCCGAAAACTGGGAGGATGCGGTTGATTATGTCCCTTACGTATATGTGGATTTCGATCAAGCGGCATTTGATCTATGGATAGATGCTTTAAGCAAGCATTGGTTTGTGACAAATAGCAAATCTTTCAAATACATGGATTACTATAAAGCACTAGCAGTTGTTCGCGGCTGTGAAGCAAGAAAGACATATGCAGAAGCATTTATGGTGCCTGCTGAAACGGTGAAGGTTAGGCAGTCTAGTCTTTGGTAACTATTCAACTAGCTAAGAGGGAGTGTTTCTATGTATAGCAGGAAACATTCCCTTGTTCTATCCATTTATGCAAAAAAAGCAGCTAGGAGGCAGCTTCATATGGTGTTAAATGGGATTGATTCTATAACGAATTATCGTTATTTGTTCGAAGGTAAGCGCGTAGGATTGATTACAGCGCCGACAGGTCTTACGAAGGATTTTGCATCAACGATTACTATATTACATGAAAATTTTAATCTTGCTGCGATGTTTTCACCTGAGCATGGCGTTCGCGGAGATTTGGATGCAGGGGCAGTAGTAGACACTTACATGGATCCTTTTACGAATGTTCCAGTCTATAGCTTGTACCGTAAAGACTCCAAGCGTTTAACAAAAGAAATGCTGAATGAAGTAGACATCATTGTATACGATATTCAAGATGTTGGTGTACGCTATTACACATTTATTTATACGATGCTGTATGCACTTGAAGATTGTGCAAATGCAGGTGTAGAATTTGTTGTTCTTGATCGTGTTAATCCGCTTAACGGGGTAACGGTAGAAGGGAATGTCTTGAAGCCCGGCTTCAAATCATTTGTTGGAAATTACGAGCTAGCCGTGCGATACGGCTTAACAGCAGGTGAGGTAGCAACGATGGCAAATGATCAAATGAATTGGAATGCATCGCTGCATGTCGTTCGTTTGGAAGGCTGGGAACGGAGCATGTCCTTCCCGGATACAGGATTAACTTGGGTTCATCCTTCACTTGGAATGCCACGATATGAAACAGCGTTATTATATACAGGAACATGTTTATTTGAAGGCACGAACTGCTCGGAAGGAAGAGGCACAACGTTCCCGTTTGAAATGATTGGTGCTCCGTTCATTCAAGCGCAGCAATTGGCAGATGAGATGAATGCAAAAGGTATCCCAGGTGTGCTTTTTCATCCAGTTCATTTCAAGCCAACGTCATCTAAACATTGTGGCGAGCTATGCGGCGGGGTACAAATTTACATTACAGATCTCCAAGTGCTGAGGCCTTTAGAAGTTGGGGTAACCTTATTATTTACGATAAGAGATTTGTACCAGCAATTTTCATTCCTGCCTCCTGTGAAGGAGGGCTCTCGTCCATTTATCGATTTGCTGGGGGGAGACAACATGTATCGTACGGAAAATATGCAAGCCAAGCAGCTGCTTGAACAGTTTGCAGCGGAAAGCAAGCATTTTGCAGAAATAACACAGCAGTATCATTTATATCGCTAGAGGAAGGTGAAAAATTGATGAGAACAATAGAACATATGAGCTTGCGCGAAAAGATTGGACAAATGTTCGTAACAGGCTTCCCTTCAACCAAGATCACTCCTGAGCTGAAGGAAGTTATTGAGCATTATAAAGTCGGCAATATTATTTTATTCTCACATAATATCGAAAATAAATATCAATTAGGCGAGCTTGTTACTGAGCTGCAGCAATGGTACACGACACATACTGGTATCCCAGGTTTTATTACGATCGACCAAGAAGGTGGTCGAGTCACTCGTATGCCTAAAGACGCGACCAATGTTGCTGGAGCCATGGCAATTGCTTCTTCAGGACGACCTGAAAATTCGTATGCAGCAGGCAGAATGACTGCCAGAGAATTGAAAGCATTAGGTATTAATTTTAATCTAGCTCCAGTTATGGACGTTAACAATAATGCATTGAATCCAGTCATAAATGTTCGTTCCTATGGTGATTCTGTTGCAACAGTATCCCAGTATGGAATTCAAATGATGAAGGGGTTGCTCGATGGAGGCGTCATGTCCTCGCTTAAGCATTTTCCAGGTCATGGTGATACAAATGTCGATTCACATATTGGCTTGCCTACCATTGAAAAAACACTTGAGGAATTAGAGCAGCTTGAGCTGCTGCCGTTTAAGGCCGCAATTGAGCAAGGCGCTCAAGCAATTATGAGTGCACATATTTTATTTCCGAAAATTGAAAAATCCGGTGTGCCCGGAACTATGTCTCATACCATTATTACAGAGATATTAAAAGGAAAATTAGGATATAAAGGGTTAGTTGTATCGGATTGTTTAGAAATGGACGCGATCAAACGATACTATGGTACAGCAAAAGGAGCGTTAGGAGCTGTTAAAGCAGGTATTGACTTGGTATTCATTAGTCATACTCCTGAGACAGTGAAGGAAGCAGTTCATTTGATTGAAGAAGCTATAGCCACCGGTGATTTGGATGAAGCGCTAATTGATGCAGCTGTTACAAAAATTTTAGCTTATAAAGCACAATATGCGACGATTGAGGAGCTAGATTATGAACTAGTTGGCTGCGATGTACATCGCCGAGCAAATGAGCTAATGCGTACGGAAACGATCTGCCTCATTAAAGGTGAGCTCCAGCCCGTTCATACCGGTGACGAGCAAGTGTTATTTATGGGTTCCTATTCATACCGCACCGATCTTGCGTCCAGCAGCTTGAATCAGGCTCTTAGCTTTCCGCAATATATGGGGGAGCATTTTAATACAGCTTATGAGATTATCGACATTGACCCGAGCGAGGAGCAAATCAACGCTGCGCTGCCAAAGGTACAAGGCTACAAGCATATTGTAATCGGCTTGTTCAATGCGCGTGAAAACAAAGGTCAGCTTGCGCTTGTTCAGAAGCTGCTGGCAGCAGGCTGCA
This sequence comes from Paenibacillus sp. FSL E2-0201, assembly GCF_037963325.1. Taxonomy (NCBI): domain Bacteria; kingdom Bacillati; phylum Bacillota; class Bacilli; order Caryophanales; family Paenibacillaceae; genus Paenibacillus; species Paenibacillus sp. FSL E2-0201. The sequence goes on along the minus strand of NZ_CP150154.1, from coordinate 4,170,967 downwards.
AAGTAACGGCCATTACATTAGGTCGCCCGTATGATTTACCGTTAATCGAAGGCGAGTTTTGCGGAATTGCGGCATTTGAGTATACACTTGATGCATTCAAATCACTCCTTCCAATCCTAAATGGTGAGGTTGTACCCACCGCCAATATTACGATACAGATGTAGACAAGCATAAAAGCCTTCGGCGTCCTTTCAAGGACGGCAAGCGTTTCTGCGAGAAAAATAAGGATAATATATCGCGTTAAACATATAAATTCTTATCTTTGAAAAAAGTACAACAAGGGGACATAGGTATGGCATTTATCGTTGGAATTGATGGGGGTGGCACGAAAACAGCTGTCACCATTACGCATGACCAGGAAGACGCTTTATTCACCTTTACTGTAGGGCCTATTAATTATAACGGTGGTGATGCTGATGCTATTGCCGCCTCCTTTGAGGAAATTTTTAGTCAAATGAAGCTCTACTGCGGTAATTTACAAGAAATTGCTCATATATGTATAGGTGCGGCAGGAATAAGTAATCCGCTGGTCATTAATTTTTTGGAGCAGCATGTGAGAAATAACGGTTATATCGGGCCATTAACGATTACAGGCGATCAAGAAGCCGCATTATACGGGGCACAAAATGCGATGCAAGGCATCATTCTCATTGCCGGTACAGGATCGATTTGCTTTGGGGTCAATGAAAAAGGAGAGCAGCATCGCACAGGAGGCTTTGGTCATCTGATTGATGACGAGGGAAGCGGTTATAGCATTGGGCGCGATCTATTATCCGTATTAGTTCAAGTGGAGGACGGAAGAATAACCGATACGGTCATCCCAGCGATGGTATATGAGCAGCTTGGATTAAGCACTGTGAAAGAGATCATTGGCTTTGTTTATGATAAAAATACGACGAAAAAAGATATTGCGCAGCTCGCACCGATTATGACGACCGCATGCGAGAAGGACGATGCACATGCAATAGCGTTAGCGGAGAAATGTGCAGCCAATCTATATGAGCTTGTTGTGCCTGTTATTGAACGGCTTAAGCTATATAAAAGTCCGATTGCGATTGCAGGAAGTGTGCTGCAAAAGTCTCGCTTTGTGAAAGAAGCCTTGGAGCGAAAGCTCGCACAGAGCTACCCGCAAACAAAGCTGATTTTGCCGATTAAGGATGCAGCCTACGGTGCTGTCCTGTTAGGAAGATCAAAAATGAACAACGACTAGTTTTTGTCGCTAAGCAAAAATAAGGGTGTGTCATAAGTCCGAGCAGTTGGACTTGCGACACACCCTTATTTTAAAATGGTAGGAATCAAAAATGGCTTAAAATTTATCTGTCAAATAAAACACGGCTTGTTGTTTCGGAAATAGAGCTTGAAGGATGTTAGCGTGCTCAGTACTGTCCTTTGCTGCGCCTGCTTCATTATAGCCGAACATGATATAAGTCATTAGCTCGCGTTCATCTACTTCTATTGAAGTATAGGGATTGGTATGATTAGTAGCATCGGAAACAGAAAGCCGCTTTTGCTTATAATCCAAGTAGATACAGTCCTCATTGCTGCGAAGTGCAATATGCAGCTCCTGGTCTGCAATTATGTTGCTACGGTTTAGGCGATCTTCTAATTCAGGCTGAAGCTTATGGAAAGTTGAACTGAGATTGATCATTTTCCACATCGCCATATTGATTTGAATTGAATTTGCTTGATGCTGTTGGTAATAGGAATATAGCTTATGGTCCTCTGGGAGCATCGCTAATATTTGTTTTGCATTTTGGCGCAGCTGACATAAGGCATGAAACAAAGCTTCAACGCCGTTTTCGGCTTCGTTCAAATACAATAATTCATTAATAAATACTTGTTCAGTATCTTTCTTTTCAATGATGCCATAAGCGACGATTTTTCCATTTCTGCGAAGGAGCAAGCAGTCAACTTTCTTCCATTCCGGCCAGGTCAATAAATCATTCCAATACGTTCTACTTCGGATCACGGTGTAGGTACGATTCTTATTGAATTGTTCATAAATGAAACGGATATCATCGAGATAACATGTTTCAAAAGGAATGATTTCATCACTGTTTTGCTGCTGCTCCAAACTTGCAGGTTTTTCAATTGCGAAAGCAGTCTCCGGAATAAGTCTCCAGCCAGCCTTTTCATAAAACGCATGCTTGCTAGCCAAAAGCAAACTTATATCATAATCGGTTTCTTTCATATAGTTGGTCTGCGCATGAAGAATTTTATGTGCAAGCCCCAGCCCGCGGTAATTTAGATCTGTACCGACACTCCCCATTGCACCCGTTTTCAAGATCGCTTGACCGACTCTAATATGAAACGGGAAAATTTGTACATTAGATGCAATCTTATCGTCAACCATCGCAAACCATGTTGTATCTGGATCATATGTGGTGTCTAGGTCTAATCTTTCTTGGAAAAAAGCACGGCCTACGGAAAAGCATTCATCTAAAATATCGTAAATATTTTCAAGCTGCTCTCTAGTTGGATGGTTCATTACGATGATGTTTGGTGTCGTCGTCATCTTTCATTTCCTCCTGCGCCGTAATGTTGGGATAAATTTAATAAATGAAAAAAACGATTTTTTGGAATTTAATTTCTTATTTACAGTTTAATATTGAAAGAAAAATTCGTCAATAAAAGGAACGTGTGGAATCATAGAAGTGATACAAAATTTAGATTGCTCAATATAGTCTAAATGAGGATTAGGAAAATAGCGACTTCGGCTGAGCAATTACAAGCACAAAGCGCACAAATGAAGGCGCAGCTTAAAAAGAAGAATGATAAACCGACTTAATTGAATTGCCAGAATCAGAGAAAAAAGTAGTGGAGTACATTCTTGCAAATGCTAAAGGACCATACATGATTTAGCAACGAAAGCGGAGGCAAGCAGTGCGGCGGTTGTTCGTTTTTGCAGGTCGCTAGGAATAGATGGTTTCCCTGCACTGAAAATCCGTTTATCAGCGGAAGCAGAAAATACGCCGCATGTTGGCTATTTGGATGTTGAATCCAATGAATCTGTGCATTCTATCATTGATAAATTGCTCTCGAACACCATACTGACCTTTCAGAATACGGCCAGTCAACTGGACGCACAATCTATTGAGCAGGCAGAAGTTATTTATGTAAGACAAGAAAAATGATTGAAGTTTTGTATGATTAATGTTGTGATAATCCTACTCATTGAATGGAGGAGATTTTCTGGAAGCTAAAGTAGTAACACTACCCACTTTTCATGTTGTAGGTTACGAAATTGAAGCAGATATTAAAGCGTTTGAGTCTGGTCTTGGTAAGAGCATTTATCATTGTCTAATGGAAAGAAAAGACGAAATTCAAAACAAGAAAAATGAGAATGTGATTTTAATGCAGATTTATCCTATGAATTCCGATTTTAATCCTCAGGTCGATAAGTTTACACATATTCTTTGTTACGAAGTAAGTAAACAAGGAGATGTTCCGTTAGATATGATAGGTCATGCTGTCGGTGAGAGTAAGTATGTTACTTACACACATAAGGGACTTGAATCCGAACTCAGTCGTTCATATGACTATGTATATGGACAATGGATTAGAGAAACTGGAAATGAACCAAAGGATTATGATTTTGAAATTTGGGATGAGAGATATAAACCAGAAAGTCTAGAGAATGAGATTGATTTGTTTGTAGCATTGAAGTAATTATTTATGCTTTAGCCTAGACGTGAACAAGCTCCTGTGAATATCACAGAAGCTTGTTTGTGCTGCGGATTATTATTTTTTGCTGGGATTGCGCTTAGGGTTATCTGTCTGACCTAAAATATAGTCGATGCTTACTTTATGGAAATTAGCTAGCGTAATTAAAACGGCGCTCGGAACATCCAGATTTCCATTCTCGTAACGGGAGTAGGTGGCTTGTGTAATATGTAAAAGCTCAGCCATTTGCTGCTGTGTCAGATCTTTATCTTCGCGTAAGTCGCGGATTCTTGTGTACAATGCTCATCACCCAAGCCAAGTTTACTTTATGCGAAAATTGCATATTGTTATTTATGCGATTTTCGCATAAAATTTATACGTGTTAGGAGTATTAGTTGCGGAAGGAGGCATGATGGTGATCATTTTGGAGGATTTTTATTATGGAAGATTGAGTCCAAATGAGTTAATTAAGCCAAGTGATCCGGAATTGCAGAAGATTAATCAGAAAATCATTAATTTTTTGGAGATGCTCAAAGAGAGGTTATCCGAGGAAGATTTTGACCAAGTCGAAAAGTTATTCGATTTACAGAGTGACTCAAGCTCTTTGCATTCAGCATTATCTTTTATCCAAGGTTATAAAATAGGAGCATTAATGATGATTGATGTATTTAGTGGTGATAAAGATTCTATTTATGATGGCATATAATAAGTCAGTAAAGGAACCGGGGTGTAAATACGCTTCGGTTTTTTTGGGGTTTATTTCATGGCAAAATAGATTAGGATTACAAGCAGAAATATCCATGGAAGCAATCAGGTTAGACTGAAAGGTGAACAACAATGCCAGAACAGCTTTTAAGTGAAAATGAGCAGTCAAGCATTGAGCATCAGGTACATTGGTCGAGAATCGAAACTGGACCTATAGGCTATACAAGAACTGGCCTCTGGGGAAAAGATCGAGTCCCGTAAGGAAATGCAGAAGTTACTTCGGCATGTTGAAGACAAGCTCTATTATGGAGTAGTGGTCATGGATATTGACCGTTTAGGGCGTGGAGAAAACAAGGATTGGGCACTCATTAAAGATACATTCTTAAACTCAGAAACGGTCATTATCACACCAAACAAGATATACGATCTGGAAATAGACAATGACGATGTATCCTTTGATTTCATGTCTATTTTTGCCCGAATAGAGTACAAAACGATTAAGCGAAGAATGAAGCAGGGGAAAGAGGTAGGAGCTAAGAAAGGCATGTGGACAAACGGAAATCCGCCGTTTCCTTACTACTACGATAAGAACACAAGGTCGGTATTGGTGGATGAAACAAAGCGTCCGATTTATCGAGCGATTGTTGAAAGGATTTGAATGGAACATACCTTGGTCATATCGCCATTTGGTTGACGGATAACAAGATACCCACGCCATACAACATTAAGCCTGATGGAAAGAACAAGGGCTGGTCAAATATTACGGTTCAACGGTTGCTGGCAAGCGAAATCCATTTGGGTTACATTACTTATGGAAAAACCCGTTCCAAGCGTGGTCAGCTGGAGCTTGTACCCGAAGAAGAGCGGATTAAAGTCATGGGAACACATGAAAAGCTGAAAACGCCGGAAGAACATGAAGCGATTATGGAGCGGCTGCTTAAGAACAGAATGCTGAACCCCAATTCAAGGCGTAACATTTTTCCTTTGTCAGGCTTGCTGTATTGTGAGAAATACGGTTCTCGGATGAGATTTAGAGTAGGTGAGAACAAGAAGCAGGGACAGCACTGGAGTGCATTGTGCTATCACCAGTACAAAGATGGCAGCAAATGCGATCAGCGCGGGAAGGTAATGGATGCTGATTTTTTTAATGCTCTGTTTGATCGGATTATTCATGTAGACCCAAACATTTTACGGGAGATTGAATTGTATGGAAGTCGTTATAATGATACGCAGACGATCATTGAGGTCAAAGAGCAGGAGTTGAAAAAGCATAAGCGGGCATTGGACAAGCTGTATGAATCGTATGAAGAGGATATGCTTACGAAGCAAGTGTTTTTGGAGCGTAAAGCTATCCGGTTAAGGCAGATACAGAAGCTGGAGGAAGAGTTGAAGGATTTGCGGAAGGTAGTAGTAGATGAAGGGAATTATCCGACTGTGGAGCAGATATATGATCGGATAGGTGAGTTTAGGGAGTTGTGGAGCGCTGCGGTGACAAGTGAAGAGAAGAATAGGGCGTTGAAGAAGCTAGTGGAGCGGATTGTGTATGATAGGGAAGGGAATCGGGTGGAGTTGACGGTTTGTTATAGGTGATATGTAAAGGATGTGTAGAGAATAGTTAGAAATAGCGAGTCTCTGGAATTTTCTCCAGAGGTTCGCTATTTTACATGCATAGATCAAATGACCTATAGAATAGAAGTCGTTAAATTTTGTAGAGGAAATAGTCTTATTTTGTAGAATGTATAATGTGGGAATAATTAGGTGGAACCAGATAATTATCAGTTGATGGGGGTTTATATATATGAAATCAAATGCACCTGGTCAGTTATTAGGGTTTTCTATGCAGTATCCGCGTGCACTTTATCATCTACTCAGGAGTGCTCCTAAAGATGTTGTTTGTGTTGAAGTATTAGGAGATGTGGCAACTTTGAAATCAGATGGAGAACTGCTTGCCGAAGAAGATAAATCTTCAATAGTAGGTAATCCGTTAACAGACAAATCAACTGATTTGTGGAAAACATTTTCAAATTGGATAGAAGCAATAAAAGATGGGTTCATTGATGTAGAGAAAACTAAATTTCTTCTATATACTAATCGGTCTGGAAGAGAAGGTATTGTTAATAAGTTTAGTTCTGCAGAATATCGCTCGGACATTCAGAGTGCTCTTGAATACACGAAGAAAAAGCTTGGTGATATAAAATCAGATCATGATATATGGACCTATTATGATTTTGTAGTGAATAGAAATGAGGCATTGTTATTTAAAATAATTCAACGATTTGAACTGCAAATTGGAAATGGTGCAGGCTATGAAGAAGTGAGGATTGAGATCCAAAGAAAGCATGTTCCAGAGGGTCAAATTGAGTTTCTCATGGAGAATCTTAGTGGGTGGGTACAAAAAGTAATAACAGAAAAGATAGTGGCTCATAAATGCGCAACCATTAGTTGGGAAGAATTTGACCGGCAGTTTAAGGTGATATTTGATCGTTCTCGTTGCAGAGAACTTATTGATTTTACGATGCATTATTCTAAAGAGCACGATAATGTTCAAAAACATGTTAAAAACCGCCCAATATATTTAAGACAACTTGAGTCAATTGAATTGGATGAAAATGAAATACTTGATGCTATTTCCGATTATTTGAGAGCAGATATAAACTTTGAGAAGTGGATAGCGAATGAAATCATCGACGATGAAATTGCTCTTGATTTTGAAGATAGATTGACAAAATTTTGGGGAAATCAAAGAAAAAGAATAGAAATTACAGAGAAGAAATTAGGTGATTTCGAGCGAGGCCAATTACTGCTAGTTGACTGGGTCTGTCAATAATTTTGTGTAAACTCTTTTAAGCACAGATTCCCCCGAGGGGGAAGTCGCGAATTTAACGCAAGTGTTGACCGACCCGATCGGGGAAAAAGACCGACAGCTGGAGCAGCATTTGCCCCCAGTTTTGGACACGTCCTGTCCATTTCCGAGTGACGTCGACGGTGGCCAGATAGAGCATTTTTAGTAGCGCCTCATCTGTGGGAAAGATGCTTTTTCCCTTCGTCACTTTACGAAGCTGACGGTGGTAACTCTCAATCATATTGGTGGTGTAAATCAGTTTGCGGATCTCAGGCGGGTACTTGAAAAAGGTAGCGAGTTCGTCCCAATTGGTCCGCCAGGAACGGATAATGAGGGGATATTTCGCTCCCCAAACTTCCTCGAAACGGTCGAGTTCAAGCAAGGCACCTTCCTCGGTAGCTGCCTTGTAAATAGGCTTTAAGTCGGCTGTTACCTTCTTAATATCCTTGTACGACACGTACCGTGTGGAGCTGCGGATTTGGTGAATAATACACTTCTGGATTTCCGTTTGAGGATAGCAGGCGGCAATCGCTTGAGAGAATCCGGACAGGTTATCCACGCAGATAATGAGAATGTCCTGAACCCCGCGATTCTTCAGTTCATTCAGCACACTCAGCCAGAACTTGGAGGACTCATTCTCACCAATCCACATCCCCAGCACGTCTTTGTTTCCGTCCAGATCAATGCCAATGACCATGTAGGCAGCCTTATTGATAATGGCCCCATCTTGCTTGACTTTGAAGTGGATCGCATCCAAATAGACGACGGCATAGACCCCTTGCAGAGGCCGGTTCTGCCATTCTTTAATGAGAGGCACAATCTTGTTCGTGACATTGGAAATGAGCGTTGGAGATACCTCAATACCATACATCTGCCCTAAATGGTCCTGAATTTCTCGGGTGCTAATCCCTTTCGCATACAGCGCAATAATTTGTTCTTCGATGCCCGTTACATTCGACTGATGCTTCTTGACGACCAAGGGCTCAAACTCGCCCAACCGATCCCGAGGAATAGCGATTTCCTGCTCACCATACTCACTGACTACGGTTTTACGGCTCTTTCCGTTACGGCTGTTTGGCGTGAGCTTCGCTTTCACCTCATGCTTTCCATAGCCCAAATGAGTATCCATTTCGGCTTCCAGCATCTCCTGAATCGTCTCCGCAAACAGCTCTTTTAGAGCATTCTGCGCATCCTGTGCGCTTACCAAATTGTTTTCCTTAATAAATTCCCGTAACTGCTGTTTTGTCCAAAGTCCCATGTGTTCTCCCCAACCTTTCTCTTACTTCCATTTTAATGGGTTTGAGAGTTTACACAATATATTTTACAGACTCAGTTGACTGCAAATCAAGAGCAGAAACAATTAGAGATATGACCCCACCTCCTTCAACGATCCCTGGTGCTTATCACGCATTAGCTGATGATTCAATTTTAGGTTGGCATCCAAATTGGGATAAAATATTTCCTAAGGAAGAGGGGATTTGATCTTGGGAAAATTGGTTGAAGAAGTGAAACTTTGGAACACACCAATTATTGGAGCTTATTTTATTTGGAAATTCACTCGAGGATATTGCGATGGTCACCCACATGGAGATGCTCCTATTGGTCTTCTACATTTTGTTGCCATTGCTATTTTAACAAACAAAGATTTACTCAAACCTATCAGTAATCAAAGAGCAGATCTACAATCGTATGTTAGGAGTTTTGAAAATACAAAAGACTCCGATATATTATTATCTATTCAACAAAGAATAAGAGATAAAAGAGAGTATACACTTGCTGCAATTGATGTTGCTATTGCGGAAGGAATGGTAATGTGGGACATGGAAAGCGGGAAATTGTACCCTCGCAATTTAAATAAACCTGGTCGTGGAAAAGCATTGAAAACTACAATAAAGCGAGAAGGAGAGAAAGCCGAGATATTGGGGAAATGGTTTTCTAAACATGATCTTCATGCTATCGAGGCATATCTTAAGGTGGTGTTCTAATGAAATTTCAAATATTAAAATTAATTATTTGGCCAAAATCACAGGGGTTTGCTCCTCAAATAGTACCTTTTGAATTAGGGAAAGTAAATGTAATTACAGGAGCATCTCGTACAGGGAAATCTGCCATTATACCTATTATTGATTATTGTCTTGCATCAAGTGATTGTTTTATTCCAATAGATACAATACGTGATTATGTATCTTGGTATGGTGTCCTTATTCAAACGGAACATGAACAAGTTTTGATTTCAAGAAAAGTTCCAAATGGGAACAGGGTGTCAAATGAATTTTATCTCTCTAGAGGTTCAGTTGTAAGTATTCCCCCTATAATTGAGGAGCCAAATGAAAAATCTGATGGTATAAAGCATATTTTAAATGTAATTGCATCTGTACCATATTTCAGTTTGAATGGAGGGGAGGATGAAAAAGAAAGTTATCAAGCTCGTCTCGGATTTCGAGACTTGATGGCATTAGTTTTTCAAAACCAAGACATTGTGGCTAATCAAAACATCTTATTTTATAAGACACACGCTCATGAACATCGAGAAAGACTTAGAAATTGGTTTCCATTTATATTGGGAGCTGAAAATATCGACGTTTTAACAGCAAGGCAACGCCTTCAGTATGTAGAAAAAAGATTAAATCAACTAAAAAAAGAATTTGATAAAGTCAAGAATGTTTCAGCTTCATGGATGGCTAATATGCTTGGTCATTTGAAAATAGCACATGAATACGGAATTTTAGTAGAAGAAGTTTCAGATGAGACGGATCCGGATGACTTGTTAGTTACGGCTAAGCAAATATTTGAAAATATACCTGAATATTCAAATACCAAACTTGATAATATCGAAACAGCAAATAAAGAAGTTGTTGAGCTTGAGATTGAAGAGGAACGAATTAGTATTGAGATAGGTTTAATGAAAAAAAGGTTGAATGATGTTAAACGTTTGAAATCAGGATTCCTTGGCTATGGAGATTCTCAGCGAAAAAGAGCAGATAGACTTCATATTTCACAATGGTTAGAAAGTGTGGCAATAGATTCTCAGGCATGTCCAGCATGTGGAAGTTCTGAACATCCGAAATCCAGGTCAGAGCTACCGAAGGTTATTGCTGCATTTAAAAAGTATGAAGATCAATCTAGAAGTGTTGCAGAAATTCCTACTTCATTTTCAAGGGAAGAGGAAAGAATCAAATTAGATTTACAGAACCTTCTAGATGAAAAAGAGAAATTACAAAGACGATTTGATTTGCTGATAGCTCGAGATAAAAGTGCACAGGAAGAATTCCAACGCAAAAAAAATATGTTTTTATTTCTAGGTCATCTAAAAGCATCGATTGAAACATTTGAAAGACTTGTTGATGGAGGAGATTTGCAGGAGCAAATTTCTATTCTCGAAACAGAATATAGTGAGTTAATTAAGAAGGTAGATCATGGTAAAGTCTTACAAAGAATTGATAATGCAACTGCAATTATATCTCAACGTATTTTGGAACACTTGAAGACTCTTGATGTAGAGGATAAATATCGAAAGATTGCTCCAAAATTTAGCGTCAAGGATCTTAATATATCTGTTTTGAGTAATGATGAACATTGGCATTTTCTTGCTGAAGTTGGTAGCGCATCAAATTGGGTCTCTTTTCATATTGCCTTAATGTGTTCTTTGCAAGAATACTTTCTAGAGCATGAACCATCTTGTGTTCCTAGCTTTGTAATATTTGATCAACCAAGTCAAGTCTATTTTCCAAAATTAAAGAGAATTGATCCTGATGTTGATTATGATCCTGAATATGATAACGAGGATATTAGTGCGGTGAAGAGTATGTTCAAAACCATCGCTGAATCGGTTGTGTCTAAAAAGGGAGCCTGGCAGTGCATCATTCTTGATCATGCAGATAGTGACATTTATGGTGATATTGAAGGTATTCATGAAGTGGTTGAATGGAGAAATGGAAAAAAGTTAATACCGGAAGAATGGTATTCATAGAGGTTGAGAATTTAAGAATAATTTTATTTCAATAAATCTAAAATCCTTAAGAAATCACAGAGGGCAAGGTGATGTTCGTGGGTTGGACAGAAAGAGTGAAAAATAATATATTTCCTGTTAGCAAGGAAAAAAATAATGTTCGTAGAGCTTTAGATGAGTGGGTTTATAAAGGGAACATGTACGATGTTGAAACACCTGATGAAGTGTGTGAATTATGTGATCATCCTAATATTCGATACCAATTTGAAATTATTAATATTCATAATCAAAATACATTACAGATCGGTTCTGAGTGCGTAAACAAGTTTGAAATTAGTGTTCTTGATCAATCAGGTAAAAAGCTGACTAATAAAGACGCAAAGAAAAAAGTTAATCAAGATAGAAATAAGCTGGTGACAGATGCAAAAAAACGAGATTTAATTAATTCTCTTGTTCAGTTGTCAAAAGTGGATGAAGATTTTGACATTGAGAATTTCATCAAATATTTTAAAGAAAATAGTGCATTTACTCCAAAACAACTAACTACTCTTATTTGGAGGCTAGAGAAATACAGTATTAAGTTCAAGAAAAGTCATTTTAAAATGACTATGAAAAGAAATAGGGATAAGCAGCAATTGTTTGATATGGAGGACTGGAGAGTAAAAACCATATGGGACTGTTTATCAAGTTCTCAAAAAGGAATATACAATGAACACATTGAGAGAAAAACATTTACAAATCATTTGCCGCTCTAATTTATTATTCCAAGTTGCTCAAGGAAGAGCCTAATTTGACAATATAAGCGAATGCAAGAAAAATTGTTAATTTTGCGTTATTTAATGTGAGTCAAGATGATGAGCTTTACATCATAAATGCAGCTCTTAAAAAAATCAAAATCACTTATTCTTAAAAATTGATTTTATATTTTATTTAGGCATGGCTTTGTTACAGTGAGGTATATTAGTTTTATCTTTTTATCAGGGTGTGTACCAAGTGATGTCCCATGACAACTGAAAATTTACCCAATAGATTAGCCAAAGAAAAAGTCACCGTATCTGCTGAAACACGCACATCACAAATGGTTCTCTTGGTCAGAAGACACTTTTGACGAAATTAAGAGCTTGACAATAGAATGGAGGATTTCATGAAAATTAATAACATCATTGTGAGAAATTTTAGGTCTATTAAAGAAGCTCATGTTAGTGTAGAGGACATTGTCGCTTTAGTAGGAGAAAACAATGTGGGTAAATCGGCACTCTTAAGAGCTATAAATTCTTTCTTTAATTTCGAAGACGAGAGGAAAGCATTTGAAGATGAGGATCATAGGCATGCATCAAAGACTCAATATACTGATATTATAATAACGTTTAGTATAATTAGCGGCAAGACCAAGGAAATGTTTGCTGATTATATAAATAATTCTAATTTAACAATTAGATTTCGCTACAGTTATAAAACAAAAAAACGTACATACAGCTATAAATCAGGTATAACTTTTGAAAATTTGTCGGAAAATCATGAAGTTCTAATTTATATAGATAAATATATACAATTCGTATATATACCAGTAGAACGAACTATAGATGATGTCGATTTTGCTACAGAAAGTTTATTTAAAAAAGTAATAGAGGAAACATTAAAAGCAAAAACTGAAAGTAGAGATAGTATTTCACCGAGACTTAAAAACGAATTAGGAGTAATAGAATCAAGAATATTAAAAAATATAGCAAGTAATATTGATAAATATTATTTACTAACCCATAATTTTACTTTTAAGGTGCAGTTTAAAGGGAATATAGATTATTCTATTATTTTAAATGATATTGAATTGAAGATTAACGATCTTAACAGAGACTTTAATCTAAAAGATTGCGGAAGTGGCGTAATAAGTATGTCAATCATTTCTATGCATTTAATTTTAGCAGAATTAAGGCATTCTAATGTAGTCTTTGGAATTGAGGAACCAGAAATTAATTTACATCCTCAAGCACAGAAAGAACTAATATTGAATATGAAAGAAAATTCGAAAATTAATCAGCTATTATTAACAACTCATTCTCCAATAATTATTGATCAATTAGATCATCATAAGGTAATATTGGTGAAAAGAGAGTATGATAATAAAAAAAATGTTCAAAGTAATTTATATCAACTTTCTAAAAGCTTTTTTGAAGACAACGGGATAAAAGAGTTTAGTTACTACCAGTTTTTTAATTATAGAAACAGTGAGTTCTTTTTTTCGAAAATTGTTATATTAGCAGAAAGTAAAAATGATGCACAAGTTATAGATCATCTACTAGCGAGGTATAACATTGACACAATAAAAAATGGGATTTCAATTCTTAACTTAGAAGGAGTTAAAAACTTTAGATATCCTTATTATCTATTAGAACAATTAAAAATCCCAAGGATGATGGTAGTTGATAAAGATTTTTTTACAAATTATAAGAATAACTCATTAGATCAGAGTAGAGATGTAAATGGTTTTCCTGAATACAAGGGCAATTTGAATAAGAAGAAATTTCTAAAAAACTTAACAAAGAAAGAATCGTCAGTTGTAAAATTTGAAGATTATTTATCAAACAATAAACATACCGAAATTCTTAATTTTCTAGAAGATTATAATATTGTGTGCATGAAATATAATCTAGAGTGTGATCTTATTTCAACTTCTCAAGGAAAAGCTCAATATTGGGAAGAATTAAACATATCTTCAAAAGAAAGAACAACCAATAAGCTTTTGTTAGAAAATTCAGAAAAAATCAAAGATATTAATATACTAATGAAAGCGTTAAGTGGAATATCTAAAAATGGATTACCGCAATCTTATAAAAGAATTCCTAAGATAATTACAGAATTAATACAAAAAATGAAATAATACAACACCTAAATAAAATAATTAGTAATTTAAGTTGACAATAACATCTCCTAACACAAGTTTCACGCAGCGGGCACACGCCCTTGGTTGGAAGATGATTATACAGTAGAAATAAGTTCACCAACACAGACGTCCACCTAAGATAAGAGCTATCTAAGGTGGACGTCTGTCGTGAAATCAACAACGTTATACGAAATTAACGAAAATACACTAAAGATATTGTAAACTTTAATCTTTAGTATTACTGGGGGTTCGTACCATGAATGATAAGACAATCAAAATCCGATGGGCGAATACAACTGATGCAGAAGATCTAGTTAAACTCAATGATGCTTTTAACGGAGTAGGAATTACCATAGATGAAGTGAAGATAATCTTCCATCATCGAATGAACTGGTAGCTTTGGCTTTTATTGATGATGTTTCGGTTGGATTTTCTTGTGCACAATATTTCAGATCGTTTTGTAAACTAGAGGAATCAAGAGATCTTATACAAAGATGATATTAATCTATTTTTTGAAAGAAAAAAATACTTGTCCAAGAGAGTGTCCTTCAACGAATGCTCTCTTTCCTAATAAATATTCTTTAAAAGCCGAATGCCTGAATTATAGCGCAATCGGCTTTTTTTCGTTGAAGGGAGGAAAACGAATGAAAAAGGTAGTGGCCCATGCACTATTGTAAAATAATGCATAATTCAACAAGTTGAAAAGGTGTAAATTTCCATAATAACTCGAAGATACCAATAAATTAATTAAGGATAAGTCAACATATCTGTGTAAAACATACATAAACCGGTGAACTGATCCCTTGTTCAGAAGCAGCTCTTGTAAACAATCCCACAACCTGCTCATATCTATTAAATGTCGCTACTTATTGACCCACACGTACCTCCCATTGATGGGATGTTCGCGTGAATCAATTTATAAAACTCCTGCTAATATAAATATTGGTGGGATTTTTTTGTTTTTAAGTATAGTTAGCAATCTTAATAATCTTCCAATTGATGCAATAAAACATGCATGGAAGAACTTATTTATACTCTGACGCAGCAATCCGCACCATTCAGATCCGAGGCGAGCATTTCGCCCAATTTTGCTACTGCTGGTTATCCCACCCTTCATCCGAAAACCTGTCCATTACCTTCTCACAGAATTTCAAATAGATGTACTTGCCATAATTCAGTTGTCAGATGAGTAGCTCTGCATAGCAAAAAAACTGGATAAATTGTTAATTTAAGCCCTATAATCACTAAAATCGATTATAATTAAATTTATGTTCAAGTCGATTAACTATCCTAAGTTAATAGGATATGCTATAGAGTTTTCAAATACATACTTATGCATGAGAGGAGGCGAATGATATGACGATAATGCCTGTTATAGTAATGATCTTTGTATTTGTACCTGCCATTGTACTCATGGTAAGCATGCCTTATTTATCAAGAGAGACGATTAATTTTGGGGTCACCGTCAGCCCTGTACAATTCCATAGTGAGCCTCTGCGCCAGATGCGGAAGTCATATGCTTGGATTAGTACTACCTTGCATACTATCCTATTCATTGTTTGTATCATCTGTCTAATATACGGTGACGAACATTCCATGCAACAAAGTTGGATCATTGTCACTTATTCACTCGCCATGGTCGTAATCTCCCTAGTCATAAACATTAGCTATCATTTCAAAATGAAAAGTTTACTACCTATGCTGCCTATTGCTCTGGAACCATCGATCATGGCAGTGGACACTGAATTTCGGAAAAGAAACATAGGCTTGTCTAGTAATTGGTTCTTCATTCATGTTTTAATTATTGGTGTTACTATTGTAACTGTGCTACGTAACTACGATCTGATTCCTGATCAGATTCCGATCCATTACGACAGCAGTTGGAACGTAGACGGCTATGTAGCTAAATCTTATAGTTCTGTGTTTATGCCTACGATAATGCAAGTGTTGGTAACACTTTTGTTTATATTTGAGAATTGGAGTATTCGCAGAGTGAAGCAGCAGGTTCAACCCACTGATCCTAATCGTTCCATCAGACAAGACGTAACTTACCGCCGTACTTGGTCATATTTTATGATTACAGCAAGCTTCTTAATAGTTATCCTGTTTTCCGTCGTGCAACTAAACATGATATCTCTGCTCAACATGAATTTCGCTATCCCTATTATCCTAATCATAATAGCCCTTATCATCCTATACGCCTTCGCCTTAACGTTCTGGGCTGGTCAGAGCGAAAGCCGCTTGGAGAGATCTGCCGATAGCTCCAATGTCAGACCTGTCCATGATGATGATAAATGGTTATTAGGTATGATTTATTTCAATAGCAAAGATCCAAACCTAATCGTCAAGAAAAGGCTCGGAGTCGGCTGGGGATTAAATTTCGGTCACCCAGTAAGCTGGCTGTTTTGGCTCGGAATTATTGTACTGTTAGTTGTGGTGCGGTAACAAGGCAAACTCTTATTGAGCAATTGATTTAAATCAGCAAGTTTGATCAAATTAACAACCGGGATATTCCGCGACCAGCTTATGTGGTATATCCTATATATTTATCACCTTAATGTTCATCATACTTTAGCGAGTAGACCGCTATTAATTATTGGACATAATATAATATTTCTAGAATTATTGTCTATTTTGATAATTAGTCATAAAGGAGGAGAACGACGATGATAAGAGGATTAACAACAGCAGGCTTGGGTGAACTCAGTTCTAATGAAGAATATATCAGACTTGCGAGCCAATTCGGCTTTCAGTCGATAGACGCAAATCCATTGGAGTTAGTGCAGCAGTATGGTAAGGATGGGGCTGTTCAATTGCTAGAAAGCCATGGAATCATGCTAGGATCATTTGGTTTAGTGGTAGATTGGCGCACGACAGAGGATAGCTTCAGGGAAGGGTTGAAATCGCTTACCCAAATGGCTGAGGCCGCTGCTGCATTAAATTGTACGACATGTTGTACATATATTTTACCTTCAACAGATCTTCCGGTCGCAGCTTTTATGATTGCAGCCACAAGACGTTTAAGACTATGCGCGGAAATATTAGGCGCTTATGGAATTACATTAGCATTAGAGTTCGTAGGCCCTCATCACTTACGTACACAATGGGCAAATCCACTGATTTGGACGATGCAAGATACGTTGAGCTGGATGGAGACGATTCAAGTAAGGAACATCGGATTGTTATTGGATTCTTACCATTGGCATACGAATGGATTAACGAGTGAGGATCTGCTGAAATTACAACCGCATCAAATTGCATATGTCCATATTAATGATGCTAAACCTCTACCGATAGAGGAATTGTTAGATTTCGATCGATTGTATCCAGGAGAAGGTTCTATTGATCTCACAGGATTCTTGGTAAGCCTGAAAAAGATGGGGTATACCGGTGTGATCGCCCAAGAAGTTCTGGCGCCGGCTTCCGCGCAAAGTTCATCTGAATTATTTTCTCGTTCTAAAGCAGGCTTCGATAAAGTATTCTCATCACTGGAAAACGTATCAATATAGATTAAACTTGAAAATATTCAAAAAAGGGAAAAGTGCTGGAATTCCAAACATTCTCTGGAGTCACGACCAACCCGAAATAGGAAAATCATCAGATCAATCTATATATCATTTGATGATCTCGCGTAAATTAAGTTCTATAAAAACTTCTGCCGAAGTGTTGGTAGAAGTTTTTTTCTGTTAGCAAACGCTCTCCCCATGTGATAGTATTTCACTAAAATACAGAGATGATTATTTAGCGGCTCCATTGTTAGTGAGAGGGGAGAAGTCGTGTCAATTCGGATAAAACTACTGTTATCTTATACGGGAATGCTAGTCGTTAGTTTACTTATGATCGTAATGACGGCAGCTTTATTTACAATTGCTTCTACAGGAGATGTTCACAGTCTTCGGGATTTTTATAAAGTGCACTATCAATTAAATCCGTTGTCAGAGCAAGAAGAATCGATTTTTTTAGAATTAAAGTATTTAGCAAAGCATGACCCCGATGAATTGCAGAACAAGGATTTGTTACTGGAGTATGATTTTAAGCTAAAGACCGAGAAAGCAGGACTATTTGTAAGGCGAGTGAATGACCCCGTTTTTGAATCACGCACCTTCAATCAACCTGAATTAAAGGATGCTTTACCACCTTACGATCTGAATAACTATCAGATTCGTAACACATTTAATATTAAAGAAAGATTTTATGGCTATGCCAAATTTGACTTTAAATATTCAGATGGGGCGAAAGGCAGTGTTTTCGTCATCAAAGAGCATAGTCCATTTGCGGAACTCACACGGAGGCTGCTACCAATCTTTTCATTGATATTAATTGGCGTGCTTGTAGTTGCGAATCTGCTATTATATCGCTGGATTACACGAAGTGTTATTAAACCACTGAACAAGTTAAGGGACTCCGCAGAACGAATTCAAGAGGGTGACCTTCAATTTGAGCTTAACCTGCAATCCAAAGATGAGATAGGGGAGTTAAATAAAGCGTTCGAAATGATGAGACAGAGGTTACAAGAGTCAGTGAACCTTCGTCTGCAATATGAGGAGAATCGAAAAGAGTTAATCTCAAATATTTCACATGATTTGCGGACTCCGATCACAAATATTAAAGGCTTTATTGAGGGCATAAGAGATGGCGTCGCCAATACACCTGAGAAGATGGACATGTACGTCGACATTATTTATAACAAGACTATTGGAATGGATAAATTGGTTGATGAATTGTTCTTATATTCCAAACTGGATTTGAATCAGGTTCCATTTTCGTTCGAAGCTGTTGATATTACTGCATTCCTTGAGGACTGTATCGAAGAGATGCGCTACAATAACGAAAATAAAGGAGTTTCATTTCAGCTAGACAATCACACCTCCGAACGTATTGAGGTTCTTGCAGATTTGGATAAATTAAAACGGGTATTACTGAACGTAATTGGAAATGCGCTAAAGTATATGGACAAACCTCAGCCTTTAATCCGTTTTTCTCTGCAAGTTGATAGTGAATGGGTGACGGTTGCAGTGAAGGATAATGGAATGGGCATTGATGCTGAAGCTCTTCCACATATCTTTGAACGGTTTTATCGTGCGGAGCCTTCTCGAAGCTTATCGACAGGCGGCAGTGGACTTGGTCTTGCGATCGCTCGTCAGATTATTGAAGGACATGGTGGAGCGATATGGATGGAAAGTGAACCAGGTGTGGGATCAAGTCTGTTCTTTACTTTAAAGCGAACGACCGACGAAGGAGGATTTCAGTCGCATGACACGGATTCTGATTATTGAAGATGAGGCAACGATAGCACAATTGGAAAAAGATTATTTTGAGCTGAACGGTTTTGCCGTTGATATATGTCATACAGGTTCTGAAGGGCTTGGGCAGGCTCTGGAAGGGGATTACAATCTTATTATCGTAGATTTGCAGTTACCTGGCATCGATGGTTTTGAATTATGCCGCCGTATCAGGGAGGCGAAGGAAGTACCGATCTTTATCGTATCTGCGAAAAAAGAAGAAATCGATAAGCTTCGGGCGTTTAATCTCGGAGCGGATGATTATATAACGAAGCCCTTTAGTCCAAGTGAATTAGTAGCAAGAGCGAAGGCGCACCTAACAAGATATGAACGCATGCTTAGTAAGCTGGAACCTATGGAGAAGCATGAGATTCAAATTCGCGGAGTCCATATCGATAAAAATTCCCGCAGGGTGTTTGTGCGTAATCAAGAGGTTTTGTTTACAGCGCGGGAGTTCGATGTACTGGTCTTTTTAGCGAGTCATCCGAATCGGGTGTTTAGCAAAGATGATCTATTCGAACGGGTTTGGGGAATGGATTCCAGCGGGGATATCGCAACAGTGACGGTTCATATTCGCAAAATTCGAGAAAAGCTGGAGTCAGATCCCTCGAATCCACAATATATTGAAACGGTGTGGGGTGCGGGATACCGATTTACGGTGTAATGGCGCTATCCTTGACGATTTTCGATATTTTTAATATCCAGTTAATACTTTATTAATAAATCGTTTCTGGAGAGTTTATTTCTTTCCTTTATCATTCAGTTATAGACATGAGCAACTATTAACTTAATGATACTTGAGGGGGAAATACAGTGAAAATAGTTTCTAAAAAAGCAGCAGCATTAATGGTCGCAGCAGCACTAGGCACAACCTCTTTACCCTTTGCGGTGTTAAATGTACAAGCAGCACCTGCATCAAGCAACATAGGGATATCCGCAGTAGCATCGAAGGTATCAGACAAAGAAATTCAAGAAGCCGTTGAAGCACTTGTAGGACTGGGTGTGTTGCAGGGGTATGCAGATCAATCGATGGGTGTACACAATCCAATCACTCGTGCAGAATTAGCGAAAATGGTAGCATTGACCTTTAAATTACAAGGTTCCGAGGAGAATGATGCTTCATTCACCGATGTGAATTCAAACGTATGGTATTACCAATATGCATCAGCACTTGTTGGTTTAGGGATAATGGAGACGGAAGAAGGTAAATTCAACCCTAAAGAAACGGTAACGGATGCAGAACTTGTACAAGTAGTATCAAAGGCGTTAAAGCGTGATGTCTTATCGGTTAACTACTGGGCAAATCAATTGAATTCCACTCCTGAACCCGCAACACGCGGAGAAGTCGCAGCCTTACTGAATACAGCTCGTAAAGCAGTGCCTTCCGATAAAGCTCAAATTACAAGTATAAAATCGATCAATGAAATTACATTAATCGTGACATTGGATGCGCCATTGACTGCTGAGAATGAAGTGTTTGCTAAAGCGAAAGAAGATTTTGTATTCAATGATGGTCTAACCTTGACGAATATGCCTCGCCTGAAAACGGGCTCCATTGCAACGTACATCGTTCCTACATCGGTACAAAAAGCTGGAACAAATTATAATTTAACGTACAAAGGTAAGAATGCAGGATCATTTGTAGGAAATTCAGCGAAGGTGGATATGACGACAACCACTCAGGTAACCAACGATACCTTCGAGATTGAAGCACTGAAAACAAATGGCGTTATTGATTATGGATATGTCATCTCTGCATACAGTGGTGGTCGTGGTGCTAACGCATTTGTTTTGGATGAGAATAATAAAGCAAACGGCATCACGTATCAAATCATTTCTTCCATGCAAGGCAGACAAGTAACGATAACTCCGGAAGGTGGAGAATCTATCGTTGCCAAGTATGTCCCATTCACACAATCAACAGATGGTAAGATTGAACCGAAATTTCGGCTGCCTGAAGGACAAGTCTTGAAACCGGGTGTGAAATATACCGTAACGTCCGACTGGGCCAATATAGCAAATCCATCATTTGAAGCGAAAGAAATAGCGCCACTGCAAATCTCCGGTGCGGAAGCTGTCAGCGAAACATCCATTAATGTAACTTTGGCTCAAGATCCTGGGGATGAATTATTTTCGGGTCGTAGTGTACAACTAACTGCTCCAAACGGAGACACATTGGCTGCAACGTATAAATTCTCCAGTCGTAAAGGTGCGGTAGGTGTATTCGATATTACGAATAATGGCAAATTGGCTGCAGGCACAGTGTATACTGTAACACCGTTGGGTGCATGGGCAACATCCCAAGCAACATTAACTTCGAATTAAGGATAATTCACAGGAAAGGTGTTGGTTGCCATGCGCTTTCTCGTGTTAACACTCATCCTCTTGATTACTGGATGTCAGACCGATGATTTCAAGGTGTTAAACAACCAAGGGCAGCAATCAACTCAGGAGGTGAACAATGAAATGGATAAATTGAACCAAGCACTGTTAACTGCTGCTCGTCAAGGAGATAAGGATCTTATAGCCAAACTATTAGCAGACGGTGCAGATATTGATGCTACGGACAAAGATGGTAGAACGTCCGCTATGATCGCTGTACACACGAATCAACTGGATGTATTCAAATTTTTGCTTGAAAAAGGTGCCGATATCAATATGCGTGACAACCGCTCGGATAATCCACTTCTTTATGCTGGAGCTGAGGGCATGCTTGATTTTGTGAAGGTATCTGTTGCTGCAGGTGCTGATACATCAATCCTGAACAGGTTTGGGGGAACGGCACTCATCCCTGCTGCAGACCGTGGTCATGTGGACATTGTGGAAGAGCTTCTTACCACTTCTGACGTCAATATTGATCATGTCAATAATCTGGGTTGGACTGCATTACTAGAAGCTATTATATTGGGTGATGGGGGCAAAGAACATCAGGCTATAGTTCAACTCTTAATTCAGCACGGTGCTGACATCTATCTTGCAGATTCCGATGGAATTAGTCCCTTAGAGCATGCTCAAAATCGGGGATATAAAGAAATGGTTGAAATGTTAATGAAAAAGAGTAGCGAGTCGTTATAATGTATGGAGA
Source organism: Paenibacillus sp. FSL E2-0201 (assembly GCF_037963325.1). Taxonomy (NCBI): domain Bacteria; kingdom Bacillati; phylum Bacillota; class Bacilli; order Caryophanales; family Paenibacillaceae; genus Paenibacillus; species Paenibacillus sp. FSL E2-0201. Next base: position 4,148,560 of record NZ_CP150154.1, on the reverse strand, counting down.
AAAAAAGGAAACTTCGATCAATTTGGAGTTTCTTTTTTTTGTTCTTTGATCCTTGTATTCCTTACGTCAACAGACCTCATAATATAGTATAATCAGACTATAATGTTCAATAGTGGAAGATGGGGATATAGGACTATTAAATTTTGTCGAAGAATGAGGCGTGCATGAGAACTTCGGAGAATAAAATTAAGTTAAGTCATATGTTATACATAGTAGTATTTATAGGTTTGTTGCTTGTGGTGCGCTGGGGTTGGCATAATCATTTTTCGTTGTCCAATCCACCAACTGTGAAGCAAGGTGTGCTAGATTTACGCGGGGTGGACATTGAATCAATTAGCTCCTTTCCGCTGGATGGAGAATGGGAGTTTTATCCTGAACAATGGGTGAATAACGCCAACATTGATAGTGTTTCTGGGGGACAGAGGCTACAAGTTCCGGGTAACTGGAATGCTATATTCAAGTCTGAAGAGCAAAAAAAAGCATATGGATACGGAACGTATCATTTGCGAATTCTGCTGGATCGCCCCTTATCTGAGCCACTTAGCTTTTGGTTCCAATCCATTTATACGGCTTCTGAAGTGGAGATTAATGGAACAGTTCTCTCACGGTTTGGTGTGTTATCTAATGATAAGGAAGGCCATGTCTCTGTGAAGAAGTCATTCCTGATTAGTTATGCACCTACAGATCAGCACGAAGTGGATCTGTTTGTTCGGGCTTCAAATTTTGAGTCTCCGTTAAAAGGAGGCATTGTACGATCCGTGGAGTTTGGCATTCAACATGAGGTGGACACCGTTTACTGGAATTCCATTGGCTTGCAGCTAATTGTAGGGGTACTGCTTCTATTACATGGATTGTATTTATTGATCATTTATTTGATGGATGTGCGAAAAACAGAATTGATTATTTTCTTCTCCATGATGGTTGCAGCGGCTGTATCCATTGGAGTTGAACATAACGGATTATTGTTCCGGTTTCTTCAGGTTGATTTTATCTGGACGTTGAAGCTAAAGGTGCTTTCGTATATAGGGTTCTGCTTGTTCCTATTCCTGATGGGTAGAGAGCTCTATGGGAATCTGCGAAAAGGTAAGGTCTTTTATAGTTATATCCTCTCACTTCTCGGTTTTACCCTATTTATAATCTTTGGTCCAGATGATACCGTGCTATATTCGATCGAAAAAGGGGTCTATATGATCCTGTATTACGTTCCAGTATGTTGGACGGCTTATTATTTTATGAAGATGGTATTCATTCGTGCTGAGGGTGCATTATTTTTATTATGCTCAGTGCTTGCTGTGTTAAACAATATATTATGGGCTTCTGTTTATTACGCAGGAACCTCACAATTTATGTTTTATCCGGTAGATTTAATTGCTGCACTAGCCACTTTTTCAGCTTATTGGTTTAGAAGATACTTTCATCAATCCCATCAGAATGTGTTATTAAACGCTCAATTAGCAGAGGCAAATAAATTAAAGGACCGTTTTCTGGCGAATACGTCACATGAACTACGGACTCCCCTGCATGGGATTATGAATATTGCCCAGAGCGTGTTAACGAGGAAAAAACATGTGCTGGATGAAGAAAGTCAACGTGACATGGAACTGCTAATTATGGTCAGTCGGCGGATGTCGCTCATGTTGAATGATTTGCTTGATGTGGTGAGATTGCAGGATAAACGGATTGTGATGAATATAAAAGCCGTGCAAGTAAGGTCCTTGGCGGAGGGTGTGCTGGATATGTTACGCTTCCTCACCGGTGGAACAAAGGTGGAGCTTAGCATGGATATCGATGAGAATTTACCGTGTGTGTATGCTGATGAGGAGCGATTAGTTCAGATTCTGATAAATCTAGTTCATAATGCGCTTAAGTATACTGAACAGGGGAAGGTTGAACTAGTCACAGAGCAAGTGGGAGGGCACGTATGGATCCATGTCACAGATACAGGAATTGGTATGGATGAGTCACTGAAAAAGCGTGTTTTTATGCGTTATGAACAAGGGGCTTATGGCGAGGGTGGTATCGGTCTGGGACTTAGTATCTGTAAGGAGCTGGTCGAACTACACGGTAGTGAATTATTGTTGCAATCGCAGCCGAGTCAGGGTAGTAAGTTCAGCTTCAAATTACCTGTAGTAGATGAGAGTGTTCAATCATCCGTTTCGAATGCACAACTAGAGAAGGATACGGAAACATTGTCACCATTCAGCGCATGGATAACTGCTGAGACGTCTGCTATGGTAGCTGCCACATATTCCACGAAGGAAGAAGAGCCACTCACAAAGCTTGATCCAGACTCTGATGTTATACGTGTTCTGGCGGTTGACGATGATTCGGTTAATCTGAAAGTTTTGCAAAATATTTTGTCAGATGGAACCTATCAGATGGTTACTGCGACTTCTGCACGTGAAGCGCTGGATAAATTAAACCATGATCGATTTGATTTGATCATCACGGATGTGATGATGCCGGGTATGTCTGGTTACGAATTGACAAGATTGATTCGTGAGCGGTTCACGATGTATGAATTACCTATTATTCTACTGACCGCTCGTAGTGAGCGGGAGGATGTTTATGCGGGCTTCTTGGCTGGAGCAAATGATTATGTCACCAAGCCGGTAGATGCTATGGAGTTGAAGTATCGCGCCTTGTCCCTTTCATCTATGAAGCGAGCGGTTAATGATCGGTTGAGGATGGAGGGTGCTTATTTACAAGCCCAGATACATCCGCACTTTCTTTTCAATACACTGAATTCGATTATGTCTTTAAGCGACTTTGACACTGCCAAAATGAGAGAGTTATCAGATGCGTTCGCAACTTATCTGCGCATTAGTTTTGACTTCTTAAATGCAGGCAAGCTCGTTACGCTGTCACAGGAGCTTGAACTGGTTGAGAATTACGTATATATCCAGCAGCAGCGTTTCGAGGAGAGGCTCCATGTGGAATGGGAAGTAGATGCGAATCTGGAAATGTTAATTCCTCCGCTTACGATTCAACCACTAGTTGAGAATGCTGTTCGACATGGCGTATTGAGTCGGGCTAAAGGTGGAACACTGCGTATTCACATTGAGACACGTGCGGATGCTGTCCATTTTAACGTTGTAGATACAGGGATGGGAATGGACGAAGCACAAGTCAGCAAGCTATTAAATCCAAAAAGCTATAAGAACCAAGGCATTGGGCTGCTTAATACGGATAGAAGATTGATTCAATTATATGGAATTGGCTTACAAATAAAAAGTATTCCTGGTGTGGGGACTACGGTTTCTTTTATCATTCCTGATGAGGGTTGACTGTGATCATAGGGTAACTCCTTGGAGTTATCCTTTTTGGTATTTTATTTAGAAAATTATGTGATTATTTCACTATTATCCCTTAGGAGATTGTAAAAATAAAAATGATCTGGCATGATTACAAAGAAAGGAAAAATTGTAGGTGAGAGGAAATAGGCATGGGGAATGTCAGAAAATCATTGACGATAGGAGAAGAAGAATGACATTAAACTTATTTGTAAATGAAACAAGAAACCAACTGAGCTGGATGAATCGTCCTGAGCGCTGGGAGTTTACAGACTTAGATGAGCTTACAATAATTGCACCTCCTGAATCAGATTTTTTTCAAGACCCGGCAGGTAAACATATCGCAAGCTCAGCACCATTCTTATCCATACCTGTGGGAGCTTCCTTCGAAATGACAACCAGAATTAGTGTCGATATGCGGCATAAATATGATTCAGGCTGCCTAATGTTTATGATGGACCATTATAACTGGGCCAAGATTTGCTTTGAATTCGACGGACAGTGTCCCATAATCGTGTCTGTGGTGACAAGAGAAGGGATGTCAGATGATTGTAACTCCGTACAAGTTGCTGTAGACAATCCTTATTTGCGTATGACCAAGCAAAATCAGTGTGTCACCTTTTCTTATTCAGAGGACGGTGCGGATTGGAAACTTATCCGATATTTTGGAATGAATAAAGGTGCTGAATGCGTAGCAGGTGTAGTCGCGCAATCCCCGCAAGGTGAAGGCTGTTCAGTGAAGTTTGATTATTTGAGCTTGTCGGAATCGAAGGCTGAAAGCCGCTTCTAATGAATCAATTTTTAATAAACAATCCTTTTCGGTCTAACTTTAATTGTTTTGAAGTGAATTGGATGATGAATTCCTCCACGGCGGATATGGTAGCAATGATACATACAAAGACATTCCAAATGGAGTGATCGATGTGGAGAAGCCATAGAGGAGTTATAAATAAGAGGAGCCCGGTCAGTTTATTGCCATAGGTGTGAAGGCTTGCGTAAGTTTTGAATCTTCGGATGGCAACCCCTATCGATGTTATACGGATGACAGCGATCATGAAGATCCAGAAGATGATTACATGTGTAAGTCCGAGAAACGGATACAATGTAAATAAAGTGACAGCTATCAGTATTGTGTCGGCTGCAGAATCTAGCTTTGCACCAAGACTACTTGTTGTGTTCGTCATTCTTGCAATAGGTCCATCGATCAGATCGGTGATTCCGCAAAGGACATAAATAATAAGGAAGACCGAACTTAACGGCTTGAAGAATAACAGCATTATTGCCAAAATGATTCTGCTAAGCGTGATATAGTTAGGCACAAGCTTCAATCTCAACCCCACCTTTGTTGATATATTATGGGAATACTTAAGGAGCCGAGGAGTACTCATTATGCCACGAATACTCAATCAATCCCGGTTGATTTTGATGGAGGGGCTTCCTTCAACAGGCAAATCAACTAATGCAGGAATATTATTTCAACAATTAGAGCAAAATGGCGAGCAGGCTAGATGGATTCACGAAGTAGCGAGACCTCATCCAACTTTATTTTTTTATGAAGCATATATGGAGAACGAAGAGTATCTAGAATTTATCGCTAGTTATCCCCATACAGTTCCGATATTGGAGCAGCTTCTCATTAAACGAAAGCGTGGCATTGGAATTGATCTGCTAGAAGTAGAGTGGAATTATCAAGAATACTTAGGTAGTGATGCGTTTACGGAATTAAAAAGATATGATGTATGGAACTTCGACTTGGAACGTTATAAACAAGTGGCCATTGAAAAGTGGGAGCATTTCGTAAAGAAACAACTCCACTCCAATCAAATTGTAATCTTGGACAGTTGTATTTTTCAATTCCAAATATACACCTTTATCTTAGCTGACGCACCATTCATCCAGCTTCAGTCATTTATCGAAGCAATTTATAAGATTATATCTCCGCTTCAACCCTCATTGATTTACCTGTACAGGAATAATACGGATGACACAATTGATTATCTTACAAAGAGTCGAGGAACTGCATTTTTGGAGCGAATTTGGGAAAGAGACAATCATCAACCATACTATAGAAATCGTCCTCCAGGGGCGGAAGGCTATAAGATGTTCTTAAGAGATTACGGTAGATATGCAAGAAAGCTTTTCGACTCAGCTCCTATAAGTAAACTTTCGTTGGAAATTTCAGAGAGTAGATGGGAAGACTATGTTGATTCGCAACTAAATTTTCTGGGTATCAATTATTTACCTTTTTGCGGTTTTACAATGCCATATGGTACTTACAGATGTGAGGAAATAAATGAGCAGCTTCAATTGGTTGAGGGGCATATTATTACTCCAGATGGTTCTAAAAAGAAGTTAGTGCCCAAATCAGGCTCGGAATTTTATATCCATGACTTGCCAGTAATTATTAGGCTTGATGGGGAATGCCTTATTATTAAGGGAGAACAGTTATGTGACAGATGGACGACAAATGGGGCAATCTATCAAAAGCAACCATGAAGTGTTCTTCCAAAAGGGAGTGGCAATCTGGCTATTTTACCAGAGGCGTGCGAATTATATAAAAAAACAAGCAGGAGCGAATGAACGCTCCTGCTTGTTGCTATGCTTGTGAAAGCTTATTGCGCGGATACAGACTTGAACCATTCGTTAACTTCTTTGGTGATTTGGTCACCGCCATTGGATTTCCAATTGGCAACGAATTGGTCAAAGGAGTCTACTGGCAGTTTGCCATAAATAATTTTGTTGAAAGTTTCCATTTCGGACTGACGAAGCAGGTTCCATTTGGAAACCATTGTTGGTGTAGCAGCACCAGTAAAGTAGTTTTGTTTACGGACGTCTAACTGCGACATAACAACTTTTCCTGCCGCCCAGTTCTCTGGTTTACGGAACTCTGCCATTTGTTTTTCATAAGGTGTTACAGGTGTCTCGCCATCAGCAAGTTTAACCAAAGTCTTCATAAACAGATCAGGAATACGGGCCGGACCTGTTAAGAATGGGAATTCATTGGAGAAGTCTTTAATCTTGTCTTTATCACTTGTAGGTTGTCCATCAATCATATCCCAGTCGTAACCTTTAGCAAAGCCATATTCATATTGACTGCCTGCAGCCGGGTTAGCTAGGTTATCAAGCAAGTAGTTATAGTACAAGAAAATCGCTTCAGGGTGCTTAGCATCCTTGTTAATCATGATACTAGCGTTTACACCGGAATTCTGCCATTTGGTTCCAATCAAACCATCGGGTCCTGCTGGAACCGGATAACCTTTAATCTTCGCACCAGGTACATTCTTCATAAGGTCGGGAGCGGGCCAGTCTGGAACCCAGTTGGCGCCTGGCAGAATACCAGCTGCACCTTTCGTGAAGCTCTCAGCAGATTTACCTTCATCCCAAAGAGCGGAGTCCGTGTGAATATAGCCTTTATCCATCCATTCGCTAAGCTTCGCGAGTGCTTGCTTAGCACCTGGGTTAATGGAACCGTATTCTAGATTGCCGTCTTTGTCTTTGTTCCATTGTTCCTCAATCGTACCGTATGCCCCAAATAACCAGTCGAGTTGACCCATCCAGGTATTTGTATTGTTTTTCAAAGAAATTGCAAGCGGGTACACATCTTTAGGTGCTAAGCCATCAGGGTTTTCGTTTTTGAATTTGTCCATGATGTTCTCAAGATCAGCGATGGTTTTTGGCGCTTCAAGGTTCAGCTTTTCCATCCAGTCTTCACGCAACCACAAGAGCGTATCATCATTGTCGGTATATTCAAGGATCGGCAGATTATACTTCTTGCCGTCTTTAGTGAATGGGTACCAAAGTTCTGGATGTGCTGCAACGTGATCTTTCAGAATTTTGTTGGCATACTTATCAAATAACTCATCAATAGCGATGAACTGACCGGAATCAATAAGCTGATTGGTCAATACTGCGTTAGTTGGTGCAAAAACGAAATCAGGAAGCTTTTCGCCGGAAGCAATGGCAAGTTGAAGCTTTTGTCTGTATTGATCGTCATTTGCAGGATACCAAGTATCTTTATGCTTCATACCCAATGTTTCAAGCATCCAGCGATCGTGAACGTTGTTTTCTTTGGTATCACCTTGAACATACTTCTTAGGCATCAATACGGCACTGAACTCGATTGGTGGATCGTATTTGCCTTTTGCGAAAGCAGCATCTGCTTCGGATTGGGTATTATTGGTAGCGTTACCATTTTTGGCGTTCTCATTAGATGTGCCGCTACTGCCACATGCTGTGAGAGTGATAAGTGCTGTGACCGTGAGAAGCGACCACATTTTCTTGAACTTGATCATTCTTCAATTCCCCCTACTGTGTATGATCTTTACAAGTGTAACTTTAACAACTTGTCGGGGATGTCATCTATATGAGATTTTTAGTTTTGATAGGACTCTATCATGCTCTTTATTTTGTGTCTCTATATTCCTGCGGTGTTACCCCAAACTGCCGTTTGAATACTTTGATAAAATAAGCAGGGTCCATATATCCAATCTCCATGCTGATTTCATAGACTTTTTTAGTGGTGGTCTTCAGCTTATGACAGGCACGATCCATCCGCAAGCGCGAGATATAATCGCTGATTCCTTCACCCGTTTCAATCTTATAGATTTTTGATAAATGTGTCGGATGGAGATTTACATGGTCAGCTAGAACACGTAATGATACATCATCATGCAAGTTCTTATCCGTATAATCTTGAATTTTTTTTACATACTCGGAACGAATGTCTTTAATTTCGTTGGATGTTCCTTCTTTTAGCTGGGCCAGAACACTTAGAGACCATTTTCTTAGTTTACTGATGCTGGAAAAAGCATCCCCGCTCTGTAACGCTTCGATATCGGTCCCCATTAAGTTTGCCAATGTATGACCATTACGATGTGCGAGATTCGTGAAAGAGGCAGTAATTAAAAAGCCAGCCTCCATGCAATGCTCCCAGGATTCAGACCATTTCTCATCCAGCTCGGCACAGACGGCAAGCAATTTTTCTTCAGCCGCATCCCAATGTCCACTCTCTAGTAGATGAATCAAAGTGGGAGGGGTATAAAGAGCATCTAAGGGGCCATGCACTGAAGGAAGCTCCAAGTCACTGACGCGCATAATGAATTCACGCTCATCCCCGACAATTTGACGGAAAGAAGATGAAGCTTGCTGGAAACGAGTCGACAGCTGCTCAGGGAATTTGAACCACTCCGTTATTACAATGGATAGTGAACCTTTCAGAAATTGCTTAACCTTATACTGAAGTTGTAAAGAAAGCTTCTCTAATATGGATTCTTTTTCAAGGTCGGTTCCTTGATCTTTAAGCTGAAGCAGAAACACAAGGTAACCATGTTCTTCCTTAACCCCCCAGACCTCCATAAATTCTCCCATAATTTCTTCAGCCATATTAATGATCGCATATTCGATCAAGGTTTGATCTGTGTTATCAAATTCTCCGAATTCTTCTTCCATTCGTACAAGCATCAAAGCGGCTTCTCCGGATTGGAAGGGCAGATCGTAACTCAAAAGCTTCCGTTCCCATTCACCGGCTTGAAATCGATGTCCTTGTAAGGCATCCAGGAGTAATCGCCCCCGTAAAACCGGAAGATTCTCCCGAAGGGTAAACTGGGTCCGACTAAGTGAACTTATGAGCTCCCATTCTGCGTTTAATTGATTGATCGCATTTTTAACTGCTCCGAGCAATTCATCATCAGTAGGCGGTTTAAGCAAGTAATCCACGGTCTTATTCTGTAGTGCTTTTTTGGCATAATCGAATTCTGAATGGCCGGATAAAATAATACACTTAATTTTTTTATTGTGTTTTCTTATTCGTTCAATTAATTCAATTCCTGTCATTTCCGGCATTTGGATATCTGAGATCACTATATCAATGGGATGCGTATCGATAATTTGCAGCGCTTCACGTGCGGAATAAGCTTTATGCACCTGTTCAATTCCTAGCGTATGCCAGGGTTTAGTCATGGAAAGATTATCTACCCAGTGTGCTTCGTCGTCTACTATGATCATCTGCATGTTGTTAGTCTCCTTGATGTTCCTTTAATTTATAACTATCATCCTCAGTTGGGATTTCCCAGACTATTTCTGTTCGGAATCCACCGAGAGGGGATGGCTTGAAGGTAAGACTTGAATGATTGCCGAACAGGTGCATGATCCGCTGATTCGTATTCCAAAGACCACAACCCATTTCCTCCTGTAAAGGCTCTTGCATTTTACGGTTTAATGCTTCTAGCTGATCCGGATTCAAGCCGGGGCCGTCGTCATCAATATAAATTCTACAGAAACCGTTTGATTTCTCACCACTAATTTTGATCTCGCCTGATGAATAGGACTTCGCTACGCCATGAATCACAGAATTCTCCACCATAGGTTGGAGCATTAGGCGAGGTACAGATTGGCTAAGCATATCCTCAGGAATATCAATATGATAATCAATTCTGCCGTTGCGCAGTTTTTGGATATCTAAATAGTTGACCAAGAGCTTGATTTCTTCCTCCAAAGAAGCCGTCTCCCGTTCCATACGGGTGGTATAACGGTAGTAGGCACTTAAATTATATGCCATTGATACGACAGCGTCTTCATCCTTCATCTGGGCCATATTGATAATATAACCAAGACAGTTATAGAGGAAATGTGGATTAATTTGCGCTTGAAGCTGCTTGAGAGTAGCTTCTCGAGCTCGGATCTTTTCATTAAATACATTTTCTATCAGGTCTTGAATTTGATGGGACATATCATTAAAACGACGGAACAGAAACGAAAACTCATTTTGCTCATTGCTATGAAGCCGTACGGAGTAATCTCCTTCTTGTACGCGCTGTAAGCCGCTGACTAGCTTTTTAATTGGATATTGAACGTTTCTATATAGCAGAATGGAAGAGGATACTCCCACAACAAATAGCAGAATCATTGTGATATAGAATAAATCCCGACTAAGAGAAATCGGTTTGAGAATTTGATAAAGCGGCACAACATCTACTAAATGCCAATCCAAAGTGGCTGATTTGACAGAACTGACCAAATAGTTCTTCCCATTTAGTTTCACTACATCCTGAGTTGTATTCTCCGGAGAGTGACTATCCAGGTAATTAACTAGTTCGTCGGATAGCTGCTTGTCCGCGCTACGGTTGAGGATCGGTTTCTCCCCTTTGTGATAGAAGAACGGATCGCCTTGCCCACCTGCTTTGTACGAATCGAGCATGTTCTGAATGTTCGTATAACTAAAACTAGCTTCAATGACTAGGCTACTTCCCGTTAATGTCCCCGGCTGAGCTAAGGAATCCGTTAAGAACCAGTAAAAGGATTTTAGATCGCCTTGAGATTCCACGCCATGATCACCATACGTCCATCTTCCGCTCATATTTGCTTTTAAATAATCCTCATCATACCCGATGGGTCTGTCGTAATTGGCGATGACATCTTTATTTTGCTGTGAATGAACGGCGTATCTGGTCGGCCAAATATCTGTAACCCCAGCTTGAAGCACCATCTTTTCCTGGAGAATATATCTGGTCTGCATCTGATCATATCGATCTTCCCATACATTTAGTCCATTGAATGCCCTGACGTTAGGATCTCTTGACAGAATAAGAGTGAAGTCCATCATCTGATTAATTCGCGAATCGATCTGATTGGACAAAAAAGTAAGTTGTTTCGTATTGGACGTCTGCAACTCTTTGCCTACAACCTCGAAGGTGACGTTATTTGAAAAGGTATACATGATAATGATGGGAATGAATAGGATTATGATCAAGCTGTTTATTTTGGCAAACAGACTAAATCGAGATTGTAAGTTTCCTCTAAGTATTGTAAAGCGCTTCCATAAATTCATAAATGCCCCTCCAGATGTTGTCCTAATAAAACCCTATCAAGCCTAACAATGTTATATAGTCAAACCTGAGAAACGCCTGATACTATTTATAGCAGAGATCCCCATCACACACAAAATATTTTTTTTGGGAACAGGAGAGAGCTATGGAGGCTAATATGGAGGTTAACTCGATACCACAGGCGAGCCTAGAAAGTCAGCCGAGTAAAAAAAGAAAAAAAGGCTTTAATCAACCATGGATTCTCCATTTTATGGTGTTGCCAGCGGCAATCATGGTTTTTATTTTTTCTTATATTCCGATGTCCGGAATTCTTATGGCATTTCAAGACTATAAACCTGCACTAGGTTTTTTTAATTCCGAGTGGGTCGGACTTAAGCATTTCAGGTACATGTGGGAGAATGATTATTTCCTGTCCATTACGTGGAATACGTTATTTTTTGCTTGCTCCAAAATTGTTTTGAACTTGATTATTCCGTTTATCTTCGCCTTATTGCTTAATGAGGTAAGAAGAATGGGCCTTAAAAGAACGATTCAAACACTCGTTTATCTTCCGCACTTTCTGTCTTGGGTTACACTTTCAGGGATTCTTATTGATATCCTTGCTCAGACAGGTATTGTCAATCAATTCCTCACATCTGTATTCGGCATCAAGCCGATTTTCTTCCTAGGAGACGGCAACTGGTTCAGGTTCACTATCATTGCCAGTGATGTTTGGAAAGAGTTTGGTTTCAATACGATTATCTTTTTAGCTGCACTTTCGGGTATCAATCCATCACTTTATGAAGCAGCTGAAGTGGATGGGGCGGGGCGTTGGAAACAAACGATGTATATCACAATCCCAGCGTTAATCCCAATCGCTATCGTAATCGCCACCTTGGCACTGGGTAATGTACTCAACGCAAACTTTGACCAGATCTTTAACTTGTACAGTCCATTGATCTATCAGCAGGGAGATATCATTGATACCTTCGTGTATAGAGAAGGTCTACTAAGCGGACAGTTCAGTTTCGCAACCGCAGTTAATCTATTTAAATCGTTTATTAGCTTAATCTTAATCGTAGTCTCTTACCGACTTGCTTATAGATTTGCAGGGTACAGAATTTTCTAGAAAGGATGACAACTGATGTACCATAAAACAATTCCATATCGAATATTCAGTATAATCAATAATGTGTGTTTGACAATCCTTTCCGTGCTCTGCCTGCTACCTTTGTACCACTTACTCATGGTATCTCTTAGTGCATCCGCACCTGCTAATGCTGGATTAGTTACATTCTGGCCGATTGGCTTTACCTTTGAAGCCTATGCAAAGACGTTCAATAATGTCAATTTCCTTAACTCCTTGTGGGTGTCTGTGGAACGGACAGTACTCGGAACAGGACTAGCGCTGGTGGTAAATACGGTTGCAGCTTATGCGCTGTCTAAGGAAACAAGAGTCTTTCGTGCAAGAAACGTTTATCTTTGGTATTTTGTTGTCACCATGCTGTTCAGCGGTGGTCTGATACCGGGTTACATTCTAATTCTGAAGCTTGGTCTTATGAATTCATTGATGGCACTTATTCTTCCTGGATTAGTAGCTGTATTTAACATCATTTTGCTTCTGAATTTCTTCCGTACTGTACCTAAAGACCTTGAGGAAGCAGCTTTTATTGATGGGGCAGGGCACTTTCAGACCTTTGTGAAAATATATTTACCGGTCTCCCTACCTGTTATTGCGACTGTTTCTCTATTTCTTATGGTAGGACACTGGAACGCTTATTTTGACGGTATTATTTATATCAGAGATGCAGACAAGCTTCCGTTAGCAACGTTTATGCAGACGATTATCGTTCAGGCAGATATGTCTAAGCTTGATCCAGCCGCCGTTGCTAATTTATCACAACGAACCATCCGGGCCTCACAGATCTTCATAAGTGCTTTGCCAATTCTATTGGTTTATCCTTTCCTGCAACGTTTCTTTGTAACTGGGATTGTGGTAGGTGCTGTAAAAGAATAACCTCTTTTTAGAAAAAGAGTTTGAAGAAGGAGCTACGGTTCTAGTCCAAGACTAGGGCATGTAGCTCCTTTTTTGCGATGAATTTCATGACTAATTTGGATAATTAATGAAAATGATATATATATTCAGAAATTTTTCATATGACGATCATGCTAACATAGGCTATAATGAGGTCTAAAAAAGAAAAAAAGAAAACGGGGCATAAGAATGAATCAATTTAAAGGTGAAAAAAATCTTCTCTCGGAGAAGAAGGAGCGATTCTCTTCCGCGGGCTTTATTTTCGCGGCTATCGGAAGCTCAGTAGGGCTTGGGAATATGTGGAAATTTCCGTATATTACTGGAGAAAATGGAGGAGCGGCTTTTTTCCTTCTCTTCATTGTATGTCTAGTGTTGATCGGTTTACCGGTATTGCTGGCAGAGCTGGCCATCGGTCGCAGCGGACGTGGAAGCGCGGCTACTGCATTTGTACGTGCCGGAGGCGGGAAGAGCTGGATGGCAGTCGGATTTCTGCAAGTCCTTGCACCATTTTTAATTCTATCCTTTTATATCATTGTTGCAGGATGGACGCTGAACTACGCAATGATCGCGTTTAATGGACAACTGTTTAGTTCTAGTAATTATGCAGGTGAATTCAGCTCCTTTATCTCTGGACCTATGCCGATTGTTTGGCAGGGGATAGCAATCCTTATAACGGCGGGTGTAGTTATTCTTGGAGTATCAGGCGGGATTGAGAAATTTAATAAAGTATTAATCCCTGGTCTGGTCGTTCTTCTTTTTGTATTGATGATTCGCGCAGTAACCTTACCGGGTGCAGAAGAAGGGGTATCCTTTTTCCTAAAACCGGACTTCTCGGTATTAACGGCGGAATCTGCGCTAGTCGCATTGGGACATGCTTTCTTTTCATTGTCGCTAGGGATGGGGATACTCCTGACCTACGGCTCTTATGTGGATAAAAAACAATCGCTAGGAACTGCTGCGCTCGCAGTCGGGGCGGGAGATTTGTTATATGCGTTTATCGCAGGTTTGATTATTTTTCCGACGACTTTCTCATTTGGCATTGCTCCCGATCAAGGCCCTTCGCTAATTTTTATTGCTTTGCCGGCAGCTTTCTCAGCTATGCCGTTTGGTGCATTTTTTGGCGGTCTGTTCTTTATTTTGCTGGCGATTGCGGCTTTAACCTCTGCCGTTTCCCTGCTGGAGGTACCTGTATCTTTCGCGATGGAGCGCTGGAATTGGAGCCGGAAACGTTCAGTTTGGATTTTGTCGCTAGTATGTTTCCTACTCAGTGTTCCTTCGGCGATGTCTCTGGGAATGTTCCCTGAGCTATCGTTTGGCGGCAAAGCGCTATTCGATTGGGTGGATTTTGTAACCTCTAACATTATGTTGCCACTAGGCGGTTTGCTGGTTACCATCTTTGCCGGTTATTTCTGGAAAGGGGCAGCAGAAGCGGCTGGGCTTAAGGCAGGTTGGTTCCGCGTTTGGTTGTTTATGCTCCGGTATGTTGCGCCGATTCTGGTATTTTTGGTATTGCTTCATACCTCAGGGATTATTAAATTTTAATTTAATTCAATGTCTAAAAAATCATCAAAAAAAGCTCTACGACCCTTGTGGTTGTAGAGCTTTTTTTGATATTGAAGATAAATACATTATTCCTCTAAATCCTACTTGACTAGGTGGATTAATTGGAATATAGTATAAAAAAGATTGAACGAATCCATTCAAAACTAATAATTGTATACAATTATACAAATATATTGTTGAGGCTCTCTTGCCTGACAGATTATCGATGAGGAGCTACATAGATATGGCGATTCGAACACGAAGGCTGTCAAAGGATAATACCTACGATGCATTAAAACAAAAAATTATTGATAGTGAATTAGAGCCGGATCAACCTGTACATGAAGAAAATTTGGCGGCGTTATTAGGAGTTAGTCGTACGCCACTAAGAGAGGCCATACAGAGATTGGAGAACGAGGATTTTCTCATTCGACAGCCAAATGGAAGACTGCGGGTAGCTTCTGTGACACTCAAAGAGGTTGAAGAAATATTTCATATTCGCAGCATGCTGGAGGGTTATATTGCAAGAAGTGCAGCTAAGCATGCTACAGAGAAAGATATTGTTAATTTAACGACAATGATTACCAAAATGAAACACTCCTTCCAGCTTGGCGACAATCAGAATTTCGTTACCTATGGATTTGAGTTCCATGATTATTTATCAGAAATCAGTGAGCTTAGAACGTTCGAAAAAGTTCTGAATCAATTAAGAGATCATTCCCTTCGGTATTGTCGATTCGTCTCCATGCATGGAGATTGGAATACACAGGCAGATGAAGAACATGATCTGATCTTGCAAATGATCGCTGACCACAATGAAGATGGTGCTGAAAAAGCCATGCGAGATCATATTTTAAGCAGTCTAGCTACTGCACTTGACCGGATTAAAGGTATTGAAGAAAAGCTGGAATCATAAAGAAAGGGGAGCACTTTACTATGAATTTACTTAATGAGGTTGATCAAGCTTTAGCAAATCAATTAATAGATGTTCGAAGAAACCTGCACAGAGAGCCTGAATTAGCTTATGAAGAATTTAAGACCACAGAGAAATTACGAGAATGGCTGACTAACGCCAATATTCATATTTTAGACCTACCATTACAAACCGGACTTATTGCAGAGATCGGGCAAGGAAACGGACCTGTTGTAGCCATTCGCTGTGATATTGATGCACTTCCGATAGAGGAACAGACTGGATTATCTTTTGCTTCTGAGATTCTTGGGAAAATGCATGCTTGTGGGCACGATTTTCATACGGCTACGATTCTAGGAGCTGCCTTATTGTTAAAGGCACGTGAAGGTGAATTGCCTGGCAAGGTTAGAGTATTGTTCCAACCAGCAGAAGAAACAGGGCATGGGGCGGAAAGTGTCTTAGCATCAGGAGGACTCAAGGGTGTAGATGCAATATTTGGTCTACATAATTCACCAGACCTGCCAACTGGAGCATTTGGAACTAGAACGGGAGCTTTAACAGCAGGTGTTGATCGGTTTGAAATCACGGTAAAAGGTGTCGGCGCTCATGCGGCTACTCCGGAAAAAGGTGTGGATTCCATTGTCACTGCGGCTCAGATCATTACGTCGCTACAAACCATTGTTAGCCGTCAAAATAGCACCACTGAACCAGTTGTGTTAAGTGTCACCAGAATTAATGGGGGCTTCACATGGAATGTATTGCCGGAAAAAGTGGAATTAGAAGGTACGGTGCGAACTTATAATGAAGAAATTCGTGGCCAAATTCCAATCCAAATGACTCGAATTATTGAAGGGATTGCTGCAGCTGCCGGGGCAGAAGCACAGCTACATTGGTATCCTGGTCCGCCAGCAACGATAAACCATGGGGAATGGGCTGACTTTACCAAAGAGATCGCCTCACATGTCGGATACGAAGTACATGATATTCCTCCACAGATGGGTGGAGAAGATTTCTCGTTCTATTTACAACAGATCCCGGGCGCTTTTGTAAATATAGGTTCAGGTCCAGCGTATGCTTTACATCACCCTCGTTTCGATGTGGATGAGGCTGCGATCTTACCTGCTGCGAAGTACTTCGCTATATTGGCAGAACAAGCATTGGTGAAGCTACAAGTTAAAGCTTAATTAATCTCCTTGACCTAAATCCTAAAGATGATTGAGAGGAATGTATATGATTGAACTAAAGCAGGTCTCCAAAACGTTCACACGGAAAGGGATCACGATTGATGCTCTTAAAGGGATCGATTTAAAGGTCGATAAAGGTGATATTTTTGGGGTTATTGGCTATAGTGGTGCGGGGAAAAGTACATTAATTCGTTTAGTCAATTATTTGGAAAGACCGACAGAAGGACAAGTATTTGTTGCCGGGCGTGATTTAGGAACCTATAACGATAAAGAGCTGCGTGCGGCTAAGAAGAATATCGGCATGATTTTTCAACATTTTAATCTATTAGAATCTAAAAAAGTATTTGATAATGTAGCGATTCCTCTGGTTCTTCTAAAAAAGAATAAGAATGAAATCCGCCAGCGTGTACAAGAGTTGCTAGAGTTTGTTGGATTAAGTGACAAAGCGGGGAGTTATCCCAGTGAATTGTCAGGTGGGCAGAAGCAGCGTGTCGGGATTGCTAGAGCACTTGCCTCGAATCCATCTATCCTTTTATGTGATGAAGCGACTTCTGCCTTAGATCCACAGACAACCCATTCTATTTTACAGCTATTAAAAAAAATCAATGCAGAGTACAACATTACTGTGATGATCATTACACATGAAATGTCTGTCATTCAAGAGATTTGTAATAAGGTAGCAGTCATGGAAGAAGGCCGGATTATAGAGCAAGGAAGCGTACTAGATGTATTCGGTAGCCCCAAGCATAAGACCACTCAAAATTTTGTGAAGACAGTTATTCAGAACAGCATTACACCGAGCGTGCAAAAAAACATTAAAACGGCGCCTGGCAGTGTGCTTCATAAGCTTAATTTTGTTGGTGAAAGTGCATCTGAGCCTATTCTGTTCGAAATGATTCGTTCCTTTGATGTGATGGTCAATATTTTATTTGCGAATACGACGGAGATTCAGGAAACGACACTGGGCACAGTAATTATTCAATGCAGTGGAGATACAGCTGAAATTAACAATGCGTTATCTTTCTTAAAACGTCATGGAGTCGGTGTAGAGGAGGTAGAATCTAATGTTTTCGACCACATTAACAGGTGATCAATTTCTGCAGGCGATTATTGAAACGATTCAGATGGTTGGCGTCTCCTTGTTTGTTGGCTCTTTGATTGGGATTCCTTTTGGGATATTGCTTGTAATCACTCGTCCTGGTGGTGTTTTGGAGAACAAAGCGCTTTACGCCATACTTAATCCAATTATTAACATCATACGTTCTCTGCCTTTTATTATTTTACTTGTGGCAATCGTACCTTTCACACGTTTGATTGTTCATACTTCGATTGGGACAAGCGCAGCGATCGTTCCATTAATTATCTATATTGCTCCTTACATTGGACGTTTGGTAGAGAACTCCTTGCTTGAAGTGAACCCGGGAATTCTTGAAGCCGCCGAAGCGATGGGGGCTACGCCATTTCAAGTAATATGGTACTTTTTATTGCCAGAGGCGGTTGGATCATTAATTCTGTCTTTGACGACGGCAACGATCGGGTTGATCGGTGCAACTGCAATGGCTGGTACGGTTGGAGGCGGCGGTGTCGGAGACTTGGCGATTGTATATGGATACCAACGTTTTGATACGGTTGTCGTGGTAGCTACCGTGATCATTCTCATTATTTTAGTGCAAGGCATTCAATCCTTAGGTAACACGCTAGCGAGAAAAATTCGCCGTTATTAGTCATTACATATTCCGGGAGGGAGTTTGGCAGATGAGTGAATGGAGTAAGCAAGATCGATTTAAAGCAATATTATCCGGTGAACAGGCAGATCGTCCAATTGTAAGTGGGTGGCGTCATTTTATCGACAAAGAACAAACAGCAGATGACCTAGCACAAACTACGATTTCTTTCACGAAGCAATATGATTGGGACTGGGTCAAGATTAATCCTAGAGCGACTTATTTGGCGGAAGCTTGGGGCAATCAATATGATTTTACGGACTATCAGACTGTATTTCCTAGGCAGCAAACGACTGCGATTCCATCAGCGGCTAATCTATGGGATATTGAAGTCAAAAAGGCTGTGCATACAGCTTCCTTGGCAGAACACTTAGACGGGGTTAGAAAAATTCGTCAAGGACTACCTGATACCCCACTAATCCAAACGGTATTCTCTCCATTGACTGTATTGCTATTTATTGTAGGGCGTTCTGCTTATGTTACAAAAACAGTGTTTGGCATTGAGCATCCGGTAACTTTGGAGTCGTTATTTAAGGAGCATCGTGCGGCAGCACACCATGCGTTACATGCAATTTCATTAACCTTAGCCGATTATGTACAAGAGCTGCAGCATGTGGGTTCTGACGGTTTGTTCTACGCTGTGACAGGCACCGCTCATCCAGGATTATTTAATGAAGCCATGTTTGATGAGTTCTCCAGACCCTATGATTCTATAGTCTTAGAAGCTGCAAGCTACGGCAAAAACATTCTCCATACTTGTGGAGCTTATGCACAGCCTGAGAAATTTAATGATTATCGAATTGATGGGATCAGCTGGGATACTGTAGCCGAGGAGAACCCAGGTTTAGTGGCGGATCTCAAAGCTACTAAAGTAGGTGGCGTCGATCATGGGTTGTTCGCTGTAAACGATATCGCACAGATTAAGCAGCAGGCTAAAGAAGCATTGTCATTAATGAAAGACCAGCCTTTTATTCTTTCTCCAAATTGCGCTATTCCGCTTAATGTGACGGATGAGGCGTTAGCACAACTAAAACAATCCATATTTGAATAGGAGATGAAGTTATGAAAAAGTTGATAGTAGTGTTGATGATTGGGGTTCTAGCGGTGTTGACGGCTTGCGGGAATAGTCAATCCAATAATTCCGGAGATAAGAAGAAGCTTACCATTGGATTTGGTGTAGGAACCTATGAGGAGCAATTCCGCCAATCGATTCTACCCATCCTAGAGAAACAAGGCTATACCGTTGAAATTAAGTCCTTTTCACAAAATATGCAGGTCAATCCAGCGATGAAGGAAGGCTCTATTGACGCAAGTATCTTCCAAAGCACAGCATATATGGAGGCAATCAACAAAGAAATCAAAGCAGACATGGTAGGAATTGCTTATGCGCCTGGTGCACCACAAGGTCTTTATTCCGTAAATCATACAACACTTGACGATGTTAAAGATGGTACAACCGTAGCTGTTCCGAATGATCCGGTTAACCAAGAGCGTGCACTGCGTATCCTTGAAGAATTGGGCTGGATCAAGATTAAAGATGGCGCGGGCGTAGCTGATTTTAACATCAACAGTATGGAGCCGGATAAATATAACATTGATATTAAAATATTGGATCCTGCTCAAATCCTTGTTTCACTGCAAGATGTTGATTACGGCGTTGTAAACGGGAATTATATTGCTAATTCGGACAGAAAGATTACGGATGCCTTAAAAATAGAAAATACACCTATGGAACACAGAATTATCGTATCGGTTAATAAAAAAGATGAAAATACGCAATGGGCCAAGGACTTGAAAGCCGCTTATGAATCGAAAGAGTTTGAAGAATACATCCGTGGAATAGAGAAATATGATGGCTTCATTCTGCCTGAAGCATGGGACAACAATTAATGAGGGATGTGAATGTTGTGACACAAGAGAAGATTCATTTTATTGGTGGAGGACAGATGGCGGAAGCGATCATTCGTGCATCTATATCCAATAACACCCTGTCTGTAGATCAAATTAGTGTATCAGACATTAATGAGACCCGTCTTCAGTTTTTGAATACAAAATACGGAGTAGATACGAAAAGCTCGCAAGAGCAAAGCCTAGCTACAGCAGATCTGATTGTGGTTGCGGTGCGGCCACAGGATGATTTGACTACACTTGGACAAATTGTACAGAAATTTGCTACATCCACTGCCGCAATCGTATCGATTGTGGCGGGTGTGACGAATGAACAATTAGCCGGGTATTTTGGAGCTGATCGTTCCATAATCCGAGTTATTCCCAATACTTTGACGGATACAGGCTACGGATATAGCGGTGTTGCGTTAAATGCTCACGCTACGCGCGATCAAGTGGAGCATTTCTTACTCGGATTTGGTAAGGTGCAATATCTGGATGAGGCATTGATGGATATTTTCACTGGATTTGGTGTGGCTGGCCCCAACTATATTTATTATTTCATTGAATCTTTTGTAGATGCAGGTGTACTTGCCGGACTGCCGCGTGAGCAAGCCTGGAAGGTAGCGCTGGAGAACGTTATGGGATCGGTTGCTATGCTGCAGCAGACAGGACTGCATCCAAGACAACTGCTTGATATTAATAATTCACCAGGCGGTGTCGGAATGCATGGCTTGTTCGAATTAAATAACAGTGATTTCGCAGCAGGTCTGCAAAGAAGTGTTCTGGCAGCTGTGAAGCGTACTACTGAGCTGGGAGTGAAGTAATCATGGCAACGGTGAAATGGGATCATTTAGTACACTACGTCAATGATCTGGCCAAACCGGTTGAAATTTTTGGAGATCATGGATTGGTTGCTTTTAAGGGAGGCTCTCATAAAGATTGGGGCACATATAATTCATTAAGTTATTTCGGGCTGACCTATCTCGAATTTCTGGGTATTGAGAATCTTGAGCTAGCAAAGGCGACGGAACATAATCTAGTGGTGCAAGACGCGGTAAAACTTCTACCTGAGCATGAAGTCTTAAGCAGAGTAGTCATCCGGACAGATGATATTGAAGAAGTAGCGGCTTCCCTGAAAGCAGCGGGTTTATCATTATCTCCAATTATCGATGGGAAGCGTCTAGATAACGAGGGAAGATTAATCGAGTGGCGCATGATGACTATCGGTGGTGACTTTCAAGGCCTAGTCTATCCGTTCATCATTCAATGGAGCGGAACAGATGCAGAGAGGTTAGAAAGATTAACTTCGTCTGGAGTCATCCGGCCTCATCCTGCTGGTCATGTCGAAATCGTGCGCGCTGTATTCCATGTCTCTGACCCTGCAGCTACTGCTAACCATTGGGGAACGTTATTCGGATTGCCTGTAACAGAGTCAGACGACAGTACTTTTATCCTTACGATTGAAGATAAGTCTTTTGCATTCGTGCATGGGGATGAGAACCAGTTCAAGCAGGTGATTTTTGAAACGGATTCGTTAGCGCTGAAAGGGAAGACGATTCAGATCGGTGACGGGGAGTATGTTTTTGTATAAGGCATTAGTTTCTTTATAATTTAAGATCAAAAAGACTTGCTCGAAGGTGGTCAAGCCCCCATTTTATAGACACTGAAAAAAGACCCTAGGCAATAAGCTGTTTCCGGTACTCTACCGGAGGCAGCTTATTTAACCTTCGTTGTGGCCGATGTTGGTTATAAAATCGAATGTAATCTTCAATTTTCCTTTGTGCCTCATCCATATTTCGGATATCATAAGGATAGAGTCCTTCCGTTTTGAGATGCGAGAAGAAGCTCTCCATAGAGGCGTTGTCATAACAATTGCCTCGGCGAGACATGCTGATTCGGGCCCCAACCTTTGGCAGCATGTCGTGGTATGCATGAGACGTGTATTGGAATCCCTGATCGCTGTGAACGATCAGTCCAGTCACGTCTTTTTGCTGACTCCACGCCTGCTCAAAGGTCCGGAGAACCAGTTCGTTGTCGTTCCTAGCGCTCATTTGATAAGCGATAATTTCGTTATTGAATAAATCTTTAATCGCAGAAAGATAGAGCCACTTTTCGCCTACACGATATTGCGTAATGTCTGTCACCCATTTTTGGTTGGGAGCATCCGCTTTGAAATCCCGTTTCAAAATATTTTTCGCCACACGGTCTCCTTCAGAAGTAGCATAATTACAACGATGTTTTCGGCGGATCCTCGAACGAATGCCTAAATCCTGCATAATTCTGAGTACCTTCTTATGATTCATCCAAACCCCGTGGTCTTGTAGCAAGAACAATTGAATTTGGCGATAACCGTAGACTCCTTCATACCTTTCATAGACCTTCTGAATGAGCGCCTTTGCTTCCTGATCCCGATCTGTTCCTTTGCGCTTCATGAAAGCGTAGTATCCACTTCTAGAGACCCTAAAGAGTTTACACAGGTTGCTAACGGCATACTCTTTTGCAGCGTTCTCAATGACTCTATATTTGTGCGTTTCACCTCCTGCATCCAGATTTCCAAACACTTTTTTAGCATTTCATTTTCCCGTTTGAGCTTTTGAACATACCTATCTTGATCGATATATTCAATACGACGCCCCCGTTGATCTAGTAGCCCAAATTCCCCTAGCTCTCGGTATTT
The DNA here is from genome assembly GCF_037963325.1 of Paenibacillus sp. FSL E2-0201. Taxonomy (NCBI): domain Bacteria; kingdom Bacillati; phylum Bacillota; class Bacilli; order Caryophanales; family Paenibacillaceae; genus Paenibacillus; species Paenibacillus sp. FSL E2-0201. Next base: position 4,125,500 of record NZ_CP150154.1, on the reverse strand, counting down.
CTTCATCCATCTCTTTACCCGTCCTTGATCTTGTATCTCAAAATGCTCCGTAATTTTCCGATAAGTCCATCTTTCCTCCACATGTAAACGAATGGCCTCTTTTTTAATCTCATCTGAGTAATTTTTAAACTTCTGTCCTTTAATCGCCATAAAAATGCACCCCCTAGAATTTCATCGGATAAACCAGGGGTTTTTTCCAATGTCTATTCTAAGGGGTGCACTTCAAGGTATTGATACCTCGAGTAAGTCTTTTTGCTATCCATAGACTTATACTGAATAGCTATGTTTGTGTGGTATAAACATGTTTGGCCACATCATTCAACAAGTGCTTTAGCTTGATTGATAGTTTGCTAAATAGGATATGATAACTTTTTCAAGTACAGATAATCAGCAGTCATCGAAATATCGTTGTTGTCACAAAACGACTCCTTATCTCGTTTTATATGCAGACGGAATAAGGAGTGGTTGCAATGAAAGAATTGACATGCATCGTTATTGGCGGAGGATATGCAGGTATTAATGCAGTTAAAGCGATTCGGAAAACATTTAAGGGGCAAGCAAGTAAACGAACACTCCGACTTATTTTAATCGATAAGAACCCTTATCACTTTCGAAAAGTATTGCTTTTTAAGCCCGCGGTCGGAGATGAAGAGATTACTATCCCTCTGACTAGGTTATTTCCCGAGGGGGTTGAATTCGTTCAGGCTACTGTAACGAAAATCGAATCAGGGGAAAGAAGGCTACTCTGTCAGGATGCTGTAGGAAATAAGAATTCGATAAAATATGACTTCCTCGTTCTCGCGGTGGGCAGCGTCGTGCGGCAACCCGACCCTGATCAAGGAGGTATGGCATTAGCGAGTTTAGACGCTGCGTGGAAGATCCGAGAGGCATGGCGCGCGAATATAAAGAAAGCTGTAAAGGAAAAAAGCTCGAAAGAACGTCAGAGATTAATGACCATTGCCGTTGTTGGAGCGGGCATAAGCGGCATCGAGACATCTGCCGAACTAGCTTATTTTTTTCGTGATGATGCGATATCATTGGGACTTGACCCGAATGCTGTAAGGATAAATTTATTTAACGCGAATAAGAGACTTTTCCCAGAAGGCCCGGCAAAAGTAGGGCTTAAACTGGAACGTTCACTTGACGCTATCGGAGTAACTACCTTACATGGAAGTAGGGTGTTACAGGAGAAAGAGGGAGTGCTAACCTTATCTAACGGCGAGACGATGTCCGCTGGCCTATGTGTCTGGACGCTGGGGCTGTTACCCAACCCAATGCTGCAAAGCATCGGGTTACCAATCACTCCGGAAGGATACGTGATCGTAGATGCAAGTTATCGGGTTCAAGGGGCCCAGGGTGTATACAGTATCGGCGACTGCGCGCGAATCGTAGACCCTGCTAGCGGACGGTTGGACGGGAAGACGTGTAAGGAAGCGACCGCCCAAGCAGCAAGGCTTGGAAAGATTTTATCGGCGGATATTGCAGGGCGTCCGGCACCCATGCATAAGGAATTTATTGACTTTTTTTGTTTTGCCTTAGGTCCGGAGCAGGGAATGGTATGGACACATCAATGGGGGTTAGATATTATTTTTACAGGAAAGCTGGGTTGGCGAATAAGGAAATTCATATGGGATTCGGCAAGTCTGTTAAAATAATGTAAACAGAGGGTTAGTGGAAAAGGGTGGAATTTTAAGATGCAAGAGTTATATGAGCATTATAAAGGGCTGCTTTTTACGCTTGCCTACCAACTGACTGGATCGGTCTCCGATGCGGAGGACGCTGTGCAGGACGTATTCCTGAAGTTGTATGATGTAGAGCTGGATCGATTGGTTGAACCTAAAGCATATTTGTGCAAAATGGTAACTAATCGCTGTCGGGATTTATTCAATTCGGCGCGTAAGCGGCGGGAACAGTATTTTGGGCAATGGCTTCCTGAGCCCCTTCTTACTCCGAATGATGAATCGTTTGAATCGGTTGTTCAAGGCGAGCTGCTGTCTTATGCTATGCTCGTATTGCTTGAAAGGCTGTCCCTTACGGAACGGGCAGTGTTCGTGCTTCGTGAGGCGCTCGGCTTTGAATATGCTAATATTGCTGAGCTCGTTGGCAAAAGCGAAGCGAATTGCCGCAAGCTGATCAGCCGTGCGAGAGGAAAAATGGGGATTACCCCCGATGAACCAGTCAATCCCGAAGCTGCAAGCGAAGAATGGGTCCGTCGACTCTTAGCGGCTCTCGAACAGGGTGACGTGGATAGGGTTATATCCATGCTCGCCAAAGATGTCGTGTTGGTCTCAGATGGAGGGGGTAAAGCCTCCGCCGCCGTCCATCCTATTGAATCGCGCGATCTCGTCGCCCGTTTCCTTCTCGGCTTAACTCGTAAGGCTCCTCATTACGAAGGAGGCATGCATGTAGAAATGAGGGATATAAATGGCCAAACAGGACTCGTTGTCCGTTCAGGAGATGGCATCATAACTGTTGCGCTAATGCATGTCGAGAGAAATTCGATTCGCAACTTATACTTTGTTAGGAACCCAGATAAGCTGAGGCATTTATTGAAATGAAAAGAGGATTTGAAAAAATCGCCGTTAGAACCGTTATGGAGATGTGGGGGAGCGAGCCTAAATAGGCTACGCTCCTTGTCCTTCATTCCGGTAACACTAACGGAGTTGATTAGTAATAACAAGGAGTTATGTTATGCCAAAAAATGATAATATGTTAACAATTCTATGGATGTTAAATTCGGGAGAGAAATTGACTGCAAAGCAAATATCGGAAAAGTTAGAGATAAATATAAGAACAGTTTATCGGTATATTGATGCACTATGTGTCAGTGGCGTCCCTATCATATCCGACACAGGGCACAATGGCGGGTATAGCTTGCTGCACAATTTTATCAAGTCTCCTCTGCTATTTAATATTGATGAAAAAAAGACACTGCTTCATGCTGCCCTATTTGCAAAAGAAGCCGGATATCCTTTGAGTGAGGCATTAGAGAATGCAACATCCAAGTTGAAAATGTATTCGAATCAGGAGCAGGAAAGTATACTAAGCCATCATTTAGCCGGATTTGAAGTAATAAACCGCAGGGGATACCCCGCTGTTCAGCCGGTACTACAGGAATTGGAACACGCTGTAGCAAATGAATGTTCTGTAGAAATTTCTTATCGTAACAGTCACGAAGAGCAGTCCCCAAATAGGGTAATTGACCCCTATGGTGTGGTTAATTGGAACAATAAGTGGTACACAATTGCATTTTGCCACCTGCGGAATGAGATCCGCTGCTTTCGGGTAGAACGAATTCTGAACATCACACGCACGCCATTCTCATTTAGGCGTCCCAATGATTTTTCAGCGCGTGCTTTTTTTATGAAAAATCTGTTACCAGATGTAGTAGGTAAATCCGAATTAATTTTTTTAATTATTAGTGGCAGGGCAGAGGCGTTGGATGATTTATGCATACATTGGTTTATGGAGCATCATTTGCAGGAGCGGACATCAACGCAAGCATTTTTTTTACTTGAGGAAGAATCACTGTATACATATGTTCCGTATATAATTCTTCCCTATGGGAAATCCATTCAAGTGATAGAGCCACAGAATCTAAAGAATAAACTTGTGGTGGTTGCTTCAGAGTTAATGGAATATTATCAAGTTTAACAACTTCACTGACAGTAGATGTCAGTGAAGTTGTTTTATTATAATGATAACCACTCATTAAAGATGAATGGTTGCTGTTACCTAATAAACTTTATGAGGAGCACTTAGAAATGAATAATACAGTATATCTTTATGTGTTTGATACCATGTCCGATTGGGAAATAGGTTATTTAGCCGCCGAGCTGAACTCTGGAAGACACTTCAGACAGGGGCTGGCTCCAGCAAAAATAGTCACCGTTGGGATAGAAAAGACTCCAGTAACTACAATGGGCGGATTGAAAATAATGCCTGACATTAAAGTGGATGAGTGCAGCATTAAAAGCGTAGATGCACTGATTTTACCTGGTGGAAATACATGGACAGAAGCTATTCACGTGCCCATATTAAAAATTGCCGAGATGTGTTTAAAGGAAGGGATAGTAGTTGGAGCAATTTGCGGTGCTATCTTAGGACTTGCTCAAGCAGGATTGTTAGATTCACGTTGGCACACATGCAATGATTTGGCCTACCTTAAAATGATTTGCCATTCTTACACGGGCGAAGAATATTACAAAATGGAATCTGCTGTCACCGATGGGAAATTGATCACCGCGTCCGGAGTAGCTCCATTAGAATTTTCTGTTCATGTTTTAAAAGCTCTAGATGTATTCTCTCCAAAAACATTAGACGCTTGGTATCGTCTTAATAAAACTCATGAACCTAAATATTTCTACGAGTTAATGAATTCAATCCAATGACAGTATAGGAATATAAGGGATGTGAAGTGCTGTGTGTTGTTGATTCACGAATAATGTCTGAAGGCCACAAGTTAATGGAGGATATAACAAAAGTCCATCATATCTTATCGGATAGGTCTTTACTGGGGTGACTGTTGCAATTCCGCCGTTTATTCTACCTCACTAAGAATCTTTTCGATTTTTTCGAAGCGGGTTCGAATTTGCGACAATTCCTTATCATCTACTTGGGAGACATTAGCGCTAAATGTTGGGACCAATTTCGCTATTATTTCCAGCGTGAGTAGGATATTAAATCCGTCAGCTCATGTTAATTAGGTGATAGTCCATACTTTTAGAATAGTGGTGCATATGATGTTTTAGGAAGTAAAAGGGAGGGATAATCAATGAGCTGTGGAGTTGGAGGCAGATTCACTTCTACTGGAGAAATTTTGGTTCTTTATATCTTATTGGTAATTATATTATCTGCTTGTTTCTTTGTATAATAGCAGGCTATCAGAATGAACAATAGCCACTGTTCCAAGGCTATTGTTCTTTTTTTGCAAATGTTGATGGACATGCCAATCCTTTATTTCGTTCCAATAACGAGAATAAATCCGATGTATTCATGATAACGGTCCATTATACTGTTGTACTTACTGATCAATTCCCAAATCGTGTGGTCAAGAAAGGAATCAGCATCCATTTGTTGATAATGGTCTGGATGCTCTGTAAGATCCTCACTTGATTTAGGAAACAAGAAGGGACCATCGATCTGGGAATGATTGAATCCTGTTGCATTTACTAATGCTGACCAATCACTAATATTCCATAGCTTTTCAATATGATAAAAAGTAGTGATCTCTTGATTGATTTCTGTGGGTATAGGTTTATATTGGACCATTTCTCTGTCAAAAAGCTTGCCCCCAGTCCGTAAAACCCTATAATATTCCGAAAATGCTGTATCCGTATCAGTGAATATAGATACAGACTCAACAAGAATCACATCAAATGACTCGTCAGGAAAAGGCAGCGAGCTTGCATCCCCTACTAAGAATTCAATGGAAGCATTTTCTTTTTCAGCCCGTATTTTTGCTTTTGAGATCATATCCGGTTGAATATCTACACCTGTTACATCATGACCCTGTGCAGCTAAATAACAAGAGCTTCTGCCGGTTCCACATCCAACTTCAAGAATTCGGGAGGCAGTGGGTAGAGGATATTGTTCAAATTGTTTTAAAGTTGCAGTAAACCCTCCAGGGTGAGCATTCCCAACCCCTAATTTAGCCAGCATATTCAAATATTCCATGAGTTTAAATTCCTTTCACTGCGGGTTATATTTTATAATATGAATGGAAATCAACATTGTACCGCAATGTTGATTATTACTGACTTAAGGACATACATAAAAAAACTTTTAGGATTCGAAAGCGCTGAATGGAAAGAATTTAAGAACGGGGAGCATAAAACTTTTGATTTGTGTACAAAACTCAACAGCCAGATCGTCAAGCAATGTATGTAATTGCTCGGTGGTCTGGCTTTTTTTGCGTGAAAGGATATGATTACGCTGCCTAAGGTCATTGACAATTAATGTTAAATTGGTGTATTGTAAATGATAAGTAGTAAGTAGTAAGTAAATCACGCGCTCGCCATTCGGAATAAATATCATCATCCAGTAAATACGAATTTATGGATAGGGGTGGATGGTTATGATGGATTTAAAATTAGCACCGAGTTTCTCATTGATTGCGCTAAATGCACAGAGAAGTCTTCATATGACTACTGTCAAGAAAGTGTCTTTACGCTGTATGGCGGCTGCGGTTATCTTGGAGCTTTACTTAGAGGAAAGTATTACGCAATCTGAGTACAATTTAACTTTGCATAAGGAAGCTCTTGAGCAATCTCATTCAACTCTTTATAGAGAAACTGTTCTACAACCCTTACTTCATAATAGTGCCGAGGTGAAGGGTGACCTGAATTGGTGGTTAAAAAAGGCATCCATGCCGTCTAACAATCAATTGAAAAATTTTGAAACCGCGATTTCAGATTATCTTAAAGCAATGAATTTGCTTGAAGATATCCCAAGTCTGTTAGGGAGCGACATGTTTTTTGACTCTGCTGAAGTTGAAGTTAGAGCTTATCGCAGTAATATGGAGGCATACACAAGCATTACAGAGAACATTCGGGCAGAAATTTTGGAAGAGGGTCCAGTAACGGATGAGGTCATTTGTATGCTATGGCTACTTCGTGAAAGTGGATGTATGCATGCTTTTTTCTCGCTGAATGAATTAGAAAAGGTAAATATCAAACTACATGAACTATACCAAAGTAATTTATGGGCAAAGGCTTTATTTTCTATACAAATTCGCCATGGAATTGAGTTAGGTCTTAAACGTTTCTTAGAATTGAAGACAAAGTTTGCGAAGACATTTATCGGTAGCAGTATCAACCTAATCTTCCCTGCCTTAGAGCGATCACGAGCTGTCTTTATTGAAACAGAGTCTTGGTTTGATAATTCTAATCAAAGACTAGACGCAGTTATTACAAGATTAGAGTCCTATGGACATGAAGTTAAGGTGATGGAGAGAGGATCGATTGCGACTCTTAAAATTGATAATTTGTTATACGATGCGATCCCGCATTTTGTAATGATGAAAGTGCCAATTCAAGGTGTGCGTATTGTTCCGAAACGCCCGCTGTAAAGGAGTTGGTAATCCATGTCTAGACAACGTACCATGGAGAATATTTTGGCGTCAGAGTATGTATCTATAGGTGAATTGGTAAGAATCACAAATGCCCGTTACAGTACACTCAAACATTACACAGAAGAAGGCATGCTGCCCTTTGAACAGGCGGAGGAGAATTTAACACGCAGATATAAAAGAGAGGAAACCGTCGCACGAATTCTTTGGATCAAAGAGATGAAAGCAAACGGTTTATCTATCCCACAAATGAAAGAAGCTTTAGGAATGAAGTAAACACTGGGAATTTCGGTGTTTTTTTCTTTTTTTAGTCAAAGAATTTAACATCCTCTGATAACCGTGCCCCAATCATCTGAACAAACTGCTCAGCCGCAACAGACAGCTTTCGATCCCGTCGTACTGCAAAACCTATACTGCGAGGTAAAAGCGGATCTTCTAACTTCAACTCATGAAGCTTTCCACTGTGAAGATCCTCTTGCACGAAAGAACGGCTGATAAAAGCTGCCCCATACCCTAATCTAGCGAACTCTGCTAGCAGTTCTATACTCCCCAATTCAATATCTGGAATTACCGATAGTCCCTTAGCTGCAAACCATTGCTCGACAAATACTCTTGTACTGCTCCCTTGTGAAAATAGGATTAAAGGCAGCTCTGACACTTCTTTCATGGTTAATGAACGATTCGCTAATTCTTTATAGGCTTCACCAACTACAAAACAATCCTCCAACACCGCGAGTGTCTGAATGTTTAACAGTGGATCTTGAAGAGGCATATGTACAAAGGCACAGTCGATCTCACCATCTTTTAAACGCTTAGTGATATCGGGTGTCTTCCCATGTGAAAGTCGAATTCGTATACCTGGGTATGTGCTATGAAAGGTGTTCAACTGCGGCAACAAAAGATGCTTGATTAGATAATCGCTAGCTCCGATGCGTATTTCTCCCTCATTTAACTGCTTCAAGCTCTCCAGATGCTTCTGTGCAGAATCCAGCATGGAAAAGGATTGCTCCACATATTCAAATAGCGCTCGTCCTTCTTCTGTAAGCTCTACACCTTTGGACAGCCTGTGAAACAACTTCAGTCCTAATGCTTCTTCCATTTGTTTAATGGCATAACTCACAGAAGGCTGTGTAATATGTAGTTCCCCTGCAGCTTTTGTTAAATTTCGATGACGTGCTATTTGCCAGAAAATACGATACCACTCCAAGTTGAACATCTGGTATAGATCACCTCTATATCATTATGGTAAAAATCCAATTTCATTTATTTCATTTCATTCATTATAATCAGGGTAGAGGAATAATTCAAAGGGGTGGATGAAGTGGAATCCAAACAACCGGACTTAGAAGCGCGTTCTCCTTGGTCAACAAATAGCGATAAACAAGTAGTGAGGGTTAGTCCAGCGGAAGCGGCAATCATTGGGACGATAATTATATCGGGGAGCAAAAGTCTGACGAATCGGGCCTTGATAATCGCTGCTTTAGCTGAAGGACGTTCAGAAATAAAGGGAATATTAAGAAGTGACGACTCTTATTGGTGTATTGAATCCTTAAAGAAACTTGGAATTTCCGTTGTGATAGATGAAGAGACAGCAGTTATCGAGGGATGTGGAGGCAATTGGCCGAATCCGACTGGGGAACTATATGTAGGAGCGGCAGGCACAGTTGCGAGATTCTTACCCGCTGCACTCGCGGCAGGGACTGGCACTTGGACAATGAATGGAAGTAAACGACTGTGTGAGCGACCTCTGGCGCCATTACTCGACGCATTAACGAACCTTGGCGCACAGTTTGAGTATAAGCAAGCCGAACGCTGTTTACCTTTTACAATAGAGACACAAGGTCTGCAAGGAGGAAAGGCAACACTACCCGGCTCTACTTCAAGTCAATTTATTAGCGGATTACTGCTAGCTGCACCGTATGCCAAAGAACCGGTAACCGTGTTTATTGATGGTGAAGTTGTGCAAAGAGACTATGTCGAGATGACTCTTGCTATGATGGCTTCATTTGGTGTAACACCAGAAGCCTCTCAGGACGGTCACTCGATAACAGTTCCAACAGGAAAGTATCAAGGTCACACGATTACTTTAGAGCCTGATGTATCCACATGCTGTTACTTTTGGGCGGTAGCTGCGCTTACGGCAGGGCGTGTACGTATTGAAGGGATCAATGCTAGCAATACAAGTCAACCTGATATCGAGTTCTTAGATGTTCTGGAGTTAATGGGCTGTACCGTTCTTCGTGGGGAGAACTATGTTGAAGTACAAGGTGTCCCACAGATTAAGGGTGGATTCACAGTGAGTATGAAGAAATGGTCGGATCAAACACTAACTGTGGCTGCTATGGCTATTTTTGCCGATGCTCCAATCACTTTAAAAGATGCTGCGCATATCAGACATCATGAATGTGATCGGATATCCGCCATATGTGAGGAAATTAGTAAGCTTGGAATCCGTGTGGATGAGTTTGAGGATGGCCTAACGGTATATCCGGGTCAGCCTATTCCCGCTTTGCTAGATTCTCACGACGATCATCGCATGGCTATGGCGCTTTCTTTAATCGGCTTGAAGATTGAGAATATTCAGATAATCGACCCTGGTTGTGTCTCCAAGACCTGTCCAGATTATTTTGACAGATTGTCAGCGTTAGGTGTACAGATCCAATATTAAATAAGGGGTGCATATATAATGGCAGGAAATACATTCGGTGAAGTGTTCAAAATTACAACCTTCGGTGAGTCACATGGTGTGTCGGTAGGTGTCATAGTGGATGGTGTAACACCTGGCGTTGAGATTAACGAAGCTTATATTCAGAAGCAGATGGATCGGAGAAAACCGGGTCAATCTTCAGTGACTACGCCTCGTAAAGAATATGATGTTGTCCACATACAATCAGGAGTATTTGAGGGTAAAACAACAGGGACACCACTCTTTGTAGTTCTACAAAACCACGATATGAGGCCAGAAGCGTACAGCGAGATCCAGGACGCTTTTCGTCCGGGCCATGCCGATTTTACTTATTTAGAGAAATACGGCATCCGGGATCATCGCGGTAGCGGACGTGCTTCAGGTAGAGAAACTGCGGCAAGAGTGGCTGGAGGTGCAATAGCCCGTAAGCTGTTAGAGAGAAGAGGCGTGCAGGTAGTAGCATACTCACAAGAAATCGGTGGTATAAAGTGTGAATCCTTCGATGAGGAGATTATTGAACAAAATGCTGTCCGCGCCTGTGATCCGATTGCAGCTGCCAAGATGATTCAAAAGATTGAGCGGTTAGCTGAGGTTGGAGATAGCTGTGGAGGCATCGTGGAATGCCGCATTCGTGGCGTAATTCCGGGTCTTGGAGAGCCGGTTTTCGATAAATTGGATGCAGAACTGGCGAAAGCCATGCTGTCCATTGGCGCAGTTAAAGGGATAGAATTTGGAGCTGGCTTCGAAGCGGCAACGATGCTGGGGAGTGAACATAATGATGCGATGAATGGCGATGGTTTCCTTACCAATCATTCCGGAGGAATCATCGGGGGAATTAGCACCGGACAAGAAATCGTATTTCGGATTAGCGTAAAACCGACGTCTTCCATCTCTGTACCACAGCAAACAACTAACATCAGAGGCGAAGAACAAGAGATACGCACTGAAGGTAGACATGATCCATGTATTTGCCCGAGAATTGTCCCTGTTGTAGAGGCTATGGTCTGTTTAGTGCTGGAGGATCAGTATAAACGACAAGCTGCTATGCTTGGATAATTCATGAGCCGTCTCGCCCATTACCGCATATTGCGCTAATGGGCTTTTTAAGCTTTACGCATATCCTTATGCAAAGAATAAGTTTTAGCAAAGAAAGAGATGAATTTCCAATTTAACTATATATAGAAACCTTTATTAGTATATTATGGAATCATAGGATGAGTCATAGATTTTATAGGAAAAACTATTTTCTATATAATTATTAGAAAGGTGGTTTTATGAGAATATTCACGTTAGGTATTGTAGTGTTGATGTTATTTGTTTTAAACCCTACCACAATAAATGACAATTCCATTGAATCGATATCAAAGATAGAAGCATCTGTTGAACCGTCAGAGAAATCAGCAACAGAACTATTAAGTGAGTTGGCTAATCAACAATTTTTCATTAAAGAAGATCAGATCAGTGAAGATGATTATGTTTCCATTGAGGCTTTTGGAAAAGCTTTCGTTAATCTTTATACCGGAGCTGTTACAAAACAAGAAATTGTATCATTTGAGAACTACATCTCGAATGCAAATCTTCTTAAATTCACAGATAAAATGTTGGAATTAACACAAAAGCAGGAATTGAATGGTGCCAGTAGTGTGAATTTCGGCTTTGATAATGAGTTTAAGGAAGTAGAGTTTAAGAAACTTGATAAGAATCTTTACTATTTAAGATTACCTTTTTCAAACGAAGGGTCTGGAATGACTTGCGAATTACTAGTTCAATCTTCAAATAAGTCTTTAGAATTAGTTGATTTGTACTTTGGATACAAAGATGGTGTAGATACTATCACAACGGGTCACCCTGCGGTTAGAAAGCTTAACAATCCCAAGCTATGGGACGACCAAGAATGGGTGAATGGTGTTTTTGAAAAGCTTGAACAATATGAATCCGAACTCAAGTGACTACTTGCTTTCAGTGTTCACCGATAACAATAAAGCAGCGGTGCTAAGGCTTTGGTTTGGTATTATCCCCTCATGGTTGACAGTGAAAAAAGAGCACATGGTATCATGTGTTTAACACAGTCGACCGGAGGGGATTTTTCATGGCTAAAAAAGGGCAGACGTTTACGAAGTATTCAGAAGAGTTGAAGAAAGAGGCGGTTCGTCTTCACTTAGAGGAACATATGAGCTATTCACAGATTCTAGAAAAACTCGACATCAAGAGCGATGCTCAGTTGGTGAGATGGATACGTAAGTTTAAAAGTGGGGAGTCCTTTGAGGACCGACGCGGTAAAGGTGGAAGGAAACATTTTGACAGTAAAGACGAAGAAATTGCGTATTTGAAGGCACAGGTCGAATACTTAAAAAAGCTCAATCCCAATCTACATGGGGAGGGAAGTTGGATACAAATATCCGGTGCCAATCCATTCAAGAAATGAGCAAGCGATACCCGATTGTTTGGCTGTGCAAACTGGCTGAATTGTCCCGGGCTGCATACTACAAATGGAAAAAGACCTCTGACCTGCGGGAAGAACGCCAAGAGAAGGATGCGAACCTTAAGGAACATATCTTAGCCATTCATCGGCTACGTCCTGCCTATGGCTATAAGCGAATGCGTACAGCGCTTCGCAAAGAGGGATTCCCCGTAAACCATAAGAAAGTTCGCAGGTTGATGAGAGAGCTAGGCATCCAATCGGTGATTCGCAAGAAACGCCCGTTTGCCGGACGTAAGCCTTCTGTCTTATTTCCAAACGTACTCAACCAGGAATTCACAGCCCACGCTCTTCAGCAAAAGTTAGTCACGGATATTACCTATATCCGTACAGGCCACGAATTTGTCTACTTATCTGTAGTGATGGATCTATACAATAACGAGGTTGTGGCTTGGAGAATCTCTGTCCGTAATGACTTAAAGCTTGTGATAGATACTGTGAAATCTCTCCAAGACTCAAAGGCTCTCCTACACTCTGACCAGGGCTTTCAGTACACGACTCGGACGTATGCCCAGGTTTTAGAGGACAAGGGTTTGGTCGGTAGCCACTCTCGCCGGGGGAACTGTTATGACAATGCTTGTATAGAGTCATTTTTTTCTCACCTGAAGACCGAGAAATTGTATTTGGAGAAGCCCAAGAATTTAGAAAATGCTGAACATTTGGTTAGGGAATACATTCTTTATTACAACAAGGAACGTTTCCAAAAAAAACTCGGCGACCTGTCTCCGGAAGAGTACCGGAACCAGATCGCCGCTTAGAAGGCTTCTTTTTTACTGTCTACTTGACGGGGCTATGACCAGTTTCTAGCACTAGCACCGCTGCTTATTTATTAGGGAGTCCTAGTTCAAATCTGTAATTATTTCACGGCTTTACCCAGGACTCGTTCAAATCCATTTCCCGAATACATTCAGCCGAGTCATTTCTGTTGTTGTTAATCATTGGTGTGACCGGGTACACCTGCATTTCATCTGCTGAATAAGGCCGCAGAATCGGATTCAGTGCTTCAAGATCATTGGTCTCCTCATCAAGCCATCGAGTGATATCCTGGGGGGATAAAATCGCCGGCATCCGGCTCTCAAATTCACTAATCAGTGGGTTAGCTTCTGTCATAACCAGAGAGCAGGTGCGAAGAGGTTCCCCGCGCGTATCACGCCAAATTTCGTATAAACCAGCTACTCCGAACATACTGCGATTATTCATGACTACCCGAACTGGATAAGTCTTCTTGCTTTCTTTTTTCCAATAGTAAAATCCATTGCACGGAATAATACAACGATGCTTGTCCACCATCTTGCGATAGGTTGGATTCTGATACACATTTCGGAGATCTGCATTGATTGCATCTTTTCCCCAATAAGGAACGAACCCCCAACGGAACTCATCTAGAATTCGCTCTCCATCCTGTTGTAAAACTACCGGCATATCCTGCGTGGGACTAATGTTATAGCGGTCTTTATAGTAGTACATCACCCGGTTAATTTCAAAATGATCCCTAATTTCCTGCAGTTCGGCCGCCAGGGAAAAACGTTGACACATGAAACATCAGCCTCCTTTTGTTTCGTAGTGTTTGTAAAAGAAGGTAAATTATTCATGGCTTTCGTAGTCATTCGAAGTGAGGATGAATTAAGTTTTCAATCAATCCTTGATAGCAAAAGAGAAGCCGTTAGGTAACGGCTCCTCGAATTATTAAGCTTACTATATAAGCTGGAGTTTTTTTGCAGATAAGTCATTGCAGACTAACACTATCTACATAAATAGCTGATTGGCCACTACTGTTTGAGGAGGCGCGGAATTCTACCCCAATTTCTTTGACTGTGGACAAATTCGAAATGCCGCTGAGGGATAGTGTCAAAATGGTACCGCCGTTTGACTGAATCAGATTCTCTCCGGAATCGTACCATGTCCACCCGGACCCGGTCTTTACGTATAGTTTTGCATAAATCCCGTTGCCGATATTGCCCCAGTTCGCATGCTTAACCGTTGCTTTCAGACTGCTTTTTCCAGACAGATTTTGATTAGAGGTTATATATAGACTATGCGTGGAATTGGATTGTAAGGAGACATCGGCTTTGAGAGTTTGCGCTCCCGTTGCTTTCCATTCATTGGTGACCCATGGGCCTCCCGAAATATTGTTTCCCGACCAACCTTGAGTTCCTGATTCGAAATCATATAAGATTGTCCCGTTATTCCCCGGACTCGGGGTCGGACTTGGCGTAGGAGTAGGAGTAGGAGTAAGAGTAGGAGTAGGAGTAGGAGTAGGAGTAGGAGTAGAGGTTGGCGTAGATGTAGGTGTAGAAGTAGGGCTTGAGGTTGGAGTTACACCCCCGAAAATGCCGGATAAAACAGAAGTTGCTTTAATGCCGTTACTGCCATTCACTACGGTATTACCGAACGAGGTGAGGGAGTTACCAGCCCAATCATTCGTCATATCGAGATAAGCCAAATCACTGCTATTTCCCTTCCAGGACCAAGCCAACCAGCCGACTCCCTTCTCTTGGGAATAACTCATAATGGTGGCTTCATCCACATCACCGTTTGTATGTTGTCCACCAAATTCGCCGATAATCAGCGCAAGATTCTTGTTCAGCACACCGTCAATATTGGATTTGACGGTACTTGCATTGCCCCCAGCATATTCATACATATGGATAGAGAATACTGTATTTTTTAACGGGTCTGCATTCAGTACTTCTGTCCCATAATTTTTGACGGAATCTGGATATTGTCCCCATCCAGCGGAGTCAACAATCAGCGTATGAGTTAGACCAGCGTTACGCAGTTTGGGTATGGCTTGCTTATAACCATTAGCCCAGGCGACTCCATCCCATGTTCCGTACCACTCGTTAGCTATATTAATGATTACACGGTCTTCCTTACCGATCAATGCGCTTTTAATACCAATCCAGTAATTAACGGCGTTGTCCAAATCGGATAGACTATCGCTTCCTGTAGCGTCATGTACTTCCAAAACGGCAATTAGTTTGTTTTGTTCACAGAGGGTGAGAATATTGTTGACGGTGTTTACATCATCAAGCGTCCATTTGTGTCCATTCGCCAGTACAATACGTATCGTGTTGGCACCTGTTTTGGCAATGGCTGGTATTGCGGTGGATAGTTGATCTTTATACCATGTGTGCGCATGATTGACTCCTCGCATCACAAATGGTTGTCCTGTAGCATCCAATAATTTGGTACCGCTTACATAAAATCCACTTGCAGCATGTGCTTTGTTCGTAAGTTGTCCAGTCCACGAGAACATCAGTAAAAATGCGACAAAAGCAATCAACCACTTGCGTAAAATCACTAAAAACCACCCCATGAATTTTATTTATGTAAACCCTCATTAGGTTAATACCGGTAGCGTGCGTTCACCTCCTAGTGTTGAATAATGAGGGTGACATATTTAACTATGCTTTCGAGGAATTGCTAACTTCATAGGAATTGTCGTTATTATATTAGCATTATGTTATTTAAGGGGCGTATAATTATTTTATACAGTTGATCATTTTTTTTCTTGGAAAACTTGTTTTTAATTGTTAATTAGTGATTTTGAATAAAAAAACTTAATAAACCGCTAGAATATTCGAAAAATATGTGTTTTTGTTATCTTTCTGTTATCGTATTTAATCCTAGCTCCGCGGAAGCTTTCCTCCATACTGCGCTCTTAGCTGCTGCAAATTGTCCAGCTTGCTCAGACTACTATCCCTATTTGCTAAACCTACGCCAAGAATCAGATTCTCGATGATATAAGTGGGACCGACCATAGAGTGAAATTCCCATACCTCACCTCTCCCGGCATACAGTACAATATCTGCATCTTGGGATCGTGGATATACGAGTCTGTCGGTGATCAAGATGACCTGATATTTTACTTCCCGTGAATGGTCCAGAATCACTTCGATTTCCGGTAACAGTTGAACGAATCCAAAAACAAGCACTACATCTTGTTTATCAGCATGCATCAAGGTCTCTAACAACTCGTGTCCGCTGGGAGCCATTTTTTTCATCTGTAATCCAAAACGCGCCATACGATAGATCATCAGCTCCGCCAATCCAGCACATGGACCGGGGCTATATACATATACAATACGAGCTGTAGATAATGCTTCTATTGCACGTTGCAGTGCCTCGTCGCTCAAATAGCGGCGTGTTTCTTGTAGATGATGTGAGCAATTGTCCAGCAGTACTTGAGGGAGTGAACTATCATCCGATCTTTGCATGGCATCACGCATTTTGATGGAAGGTGTGGACTCGAAACGGAAACGAAGTCGGTTCTTGAAATCCTTGGCATGGTTGTATCCAGCCGCTTTCCAGAAACGAGAGACGGAGGCGATGCTCAATTTAAGCTCATCGGCCATTTCCTGTTCGGTCATATATACCACACGTTGCTCATTTTTCTGGATAAAGTCAGCAATAATTCGTTGATTTGGTGAGAAAGCGCGGCGATTCCAATCTTTATACAATTTCTCATTCCTCCTAATATGAAGCGATAAATAGAATATATCGTGCGAAGATGTTGTAAATATTTTTACAACGTTAAAAATATTGAAAAAAATATTACTCTCATTTAACAATTGGTAAAAGTTGTGCTGACATGACCTTCTTATAATGAAGATAAATTCCTGTAGGGAGGCCAAATATTCATGAGTACGATAAAAACGCGCTACACGCTGACACAGTCACAGAAAATGATGATTTTTGTACTATCGATGTCGCTTTACGGTTTGTCCAATATGTTCACGGAGCTAGTGCCTGGGATCAAACTAGGCCCCATTGAATTATCGATTGAATATTTTGCTTTCATTCCTTTGACCTTATGTATGCTGTTTCATCCTTTATATGCGGCCATTGGGGCAGCTGTAGGTGAAGTGATTTTCGGAGAACTGATGTTAGGTCAATTTGGTGGGTTAGGAGAACTGGAGAAATTCATTACCTTCTCACTAGCGATGTATACTGCAGGTCGTATGGTATCCGATCCGAAGAATCGCAGACAGGTTGGAGTGGCGGCGATTACTGGTGTAGTGATTCATCAGTTCTTCAGCTCTGTTGTGGATATAGTGAAGGTATGGGTGGGTGTGGAAGAGCTTGAAGCTGTTAAAGGTCTAGCAGAGAGTATCGTAGTCATTGAGGGAGTTGGCTTTTTGAATGATGTACTCTTCTCTGGTATCTTGTTCGCTTTGATTCCTACCATGTATCTGGTTCCACGCTTATATGGAAAGATCGAACCTTTACTTGGCATGAAGCCGCGTGAACGGAATATGAAATATGCAACAGGGGCTTGGTTATCTCCTAAGCTCGTCATTTCTGGAACAATTCTGGTAATGGTTGCGCTTGGATCGGAATTGCTGTCGGAATCCGGATGGAATTTTGGTGATTTTGAGTTTGCTTGGGCAGAGTCCAATGAAGAGAGCTTGATTTGGCTGAGTATGCTGGTAGCAGCAGTTGTTGCAGCAACAGCGATTATATCCCTCATTCGGCGGTCAGCACGTAAAAGACAGGAAGCAGGTCAAGTAGATGCGTAAATCAATACTCGAACTGAATGGGGTCACCTTTACTTATCCGGGAGCTGAACAACCAGTACTGCGAGATGTATCTCTGCAGTTAGATGAAGGAGATTTCATTGCCATTATAGGTAGTAACGGTTCGGGAAAATCCACGCTCTGTAAATGTTTTAACGGCTTAATTCCTCATTATTACACAGGTGATTTCGCGGGTGAGGTGACGATCTGCGGTCAACCGGCGGATGGGAAAAGTGTAGCGGAGCTTTCCAAACATATAGGATATGTATATCAGGATTTTGAGAATCAGTTGGTACGCCCGACGGTACTTGACGATGTGTCGTTTACACCGCTCAATTATGGATTTGCCGATTATAAGGAACGGGGAGAACGGGCACTGGCGCTAACCGGACTTAGCGATTTAAGAAATGAATTTATCTGGCAATTGAGTGGTGGGCAAAAGCACTTGCTCGCTCTTGCCGGAGCTCTAGCGATGGATCCGGAAATTCTCGTTATTGATGAACCAGTAGCTCAGCTGGATCCACAGCATGCCCGCCATATTTATGATATTTTGCGCCGATTGAACGAGGAGCAGGGGAAGACCATTGTAGTAATCGAACACCATGCGGAATTTATTGCAGACTATTGTAAGAATGTCGTCCTGATGGATAAGGGGGAGGTTCGATGGCAGAAGCCTGTAAGGGAGGCTCTTTCATCTGTAAAAGAACTGTTGGAGCTTGGCATCTATCCACCGGATGTCACCCGTGCAGCTTGGCTGTTGCAATCTGATGCACCGCGAACCCACTTACTTCCCTTAAATGCTGTGGAAGCGAGCGCCCACATGGTGCTTCGCCAGGATTCGATCGTGAGAACGGAATCATCTGAGCCTAATTACGAGCAGTCCCTTACTATAACTGGGGAAGTGAAGCACGTCGTTCAGATGGAGAATGTTCACCTATCTTATCGCACGATTCATAAGACGATGCATCCTGTTTTGAATGGTGTTCAGTTAGAGCTGCGGCAAGGTGAATCTATAGCTCTTATTGGAAACAACGGAGCGGGCAAATCTTCTTTAATGAAGCTGATTGCTGGAATTGTCAGACCTACAGCAGGAACGGTAAATGTGAAGGGGATGGTTGTGAACGGTCTGCCACCCGAGCGTCTTTCCGGTACCGTAGCTTACGTATTTCAGAACCCAGAGGAAATGTTTATTGAGGATTCTGTACGTAAAGAAATGGCTTATTATTTGAAAGCGCGAAAGCTAGTCGACGCAGAAGAGAGAGTAGAAGAAATGCTCACAGCATTCCGGCTCAGTGAATTAGCAGAACGTGACGCTCGTCTTCTGAGTGGAGGTCAGCAGCGCCGAGTATCACTGGCTATTGGAGCAGCGGTTCGTCCTGCTGTCATGCTGCTCGATGAACCAACGGCGAATCTGGATATTTCGACGAAACAGGAAATGGTACATGTACTAGATACGCTTCGCAGCCATGTTGAGACGGTTGTGATTGCGACTCATGATATGCAGCTTGTATCAGAATGGGCGACTAGGATTATCGTTATGCATCAAGGTCAAATTATTGCTGACGGAACGAAAGATGAAATCTTCGCGGACGGACTTCTATTACGGCGTGCGGGTCTGGCTCAGACACAATTGATGGAACTGAGTCGGTTGCTCGGTCTGCCCCGCATTTGCAGCAGCTTGGAGGACTTCGTAAGTCTAGTGGAAGTACAGAAGGAGGTGGCAGCAATTCATGGAAGCCGTTAAACGGGCACTTGACCGTATATCTGTAGAACAAATCAAACTGGAACTCTTAGGGACGGCTTATAACAGCAGCAGCACTTTTCTAGGGAGACTCGACCCGCGAACTCTGCTGCTCTGGTATTTGTTCTTTGCCATAGTACCTTGGTTCGTACATAACCGTACGGTCCTGTTGGGGATGTTCGTACTTATGGTCTTAACGACAGTCCTCTCACGCGTCAGTCCATATATTATTTTCATATTGTGTTTGGGATTAATCAGCCAAATTGGGTGGATGTTCATCCTGTCGCTCTTTTTCGGCGGAGGAATTGAATCGTTGCTGCCCATGTTGACGCTAACGCTTAAGCTCTCAGTGATTTCACTAGCGAGTATTACGGTGTTCTCCAGTCTCGATCCGGAAAGGCTTAGTGACGGCCTGCTATCTTTAGGAATACCTGATACGTTTGCATTTAGCTTATCTTATGGTTATCGTATTTTGCCTACGTTACTGGAGGAATTTCATCAGATTTTGTTGTCTTTCAGACTGAGAGGGCAAAGACCCCTGCAACATGGACTGTTGTATTGGAGAACGGCAACGTATTATTTACGAATTGTAATTTTGGCCTTTTACCCACTTATGCTGAACACAGCTAAACGTTCTCGGACCACGATCGAGGCGCTTGAAACTCGGGGATTTAGCTACGGTTTGAACAATAAGAAAGTGAAGAAGATCAAGCTATCTTACTTGAAAATGAAGCGGTCCGACTGGTATTTTTTATCCGGTTCCACGGCTTATATCATTTTGCTATTCTGGATCGGTTATCTCTACCCTAAACTGGTGTATTAACATAACTTACAAGCTCAAAGGAGACGAATTAGTCATGAATATTGATCTGCATACTCACGGTAAATTATCTAAGAAATCAACGTTTTCCCCAGAATATTTTGCTGAAATGATGTTTGAGGCAAAAGCGAACGGATTACAGGCAGTGGCTTTGACTGAGCATTTTAACACTTCGAATTTCTTTGCAATGTATGAAGAACTGGATCAGATGTATCCCTATAACGGGCATTATTATGATGTAAATGGGCTAAAACTGTTTCCGGGTATGGAAGTGGATATTGCGGAGACAGGTCATATCCTGCTGATCGGACTTAAGGAGAATGTGCTAGCGGTCCGAGCTTTACTGGAAGAGCATACTCAAGAGGGCAATTTTATTGCTTTTAAGAGATTGCTTGATATGGCGGACGAACATAACCTTTGGAAAATTGGAGCACATCCCTTCCGCACTTCTACGCCATTACATCAACTGGACCCAGAACTGCTTCGGAGATTAGATGCTTTTGATTTCAATGCAAAAGATATTTACATGCAGGGAGCAGAGACCTATAAGAACCTAATTACACCCTTTGCGGAGACGCTGGGTGTACCCGTGATCGCCGGCAGTGATAGTCATCAGTGTCTGCAATATGGGAGCGTATTGAATCGGTTGAATACCAACTGCTCCACTGTTGAGGAATTGAAAGAAACGATTAAGCAAGGCAACTACGAAATTGAGCTCTCACCTTGTCTTCATACTAAAGTGAAGGCCTCGGTCATGATGAAGAAACTATTGAAGCAGTTGATCGGTGAAGCTCCCTCCAGAGATGAAGCAGAGGTTGGCTATAGGGTCTAGTCGGTTCCAAACATTCCTGTTATACTTTTTTCGTGAATGTATTTGGAGGTGGTACTGTGCTAATGCTGGTTTGCCCATTAGCTAGAAGTTCCTCACGCAAAGCCTAAATTAGGGCGATACTTTGCGTGAGGTGCGATAGATGGATGATCGCCCAAACTAAACATATCGTTTCTAATAATGGGCTTTGCACCTTATGGAATTTCAATATAAATAAGGGGCTGAAAAGCAATGAACACACCATTTATTAGAAACCATCAATATAATTTTATTAAGAAGCAAACAGATTTTCTTCTGAAAACACTGCGAACTGTAGCAGATCGAAGAGTCTTGGAGACAGTGAGATATCGTTCATCGTTGAACGTTATAGAAGCCTTTCCAACACTTAATGATACTCAGCAGCAGATGCTGCAACAAATATCTACCTTTGAGACGGCAGACGATTTTCAGAAGTATCTAAGTGGATTAGAAGTTTATTTAGAACCTTTTCCACAGATTACGCCGAAACAAGTTCAGAAGTTATTTCCTAAGAATAAGAAGCTGAAGGTACCGGATTTATCAGTGATTGACTTTCGATATATGACATATCTGAGCTGGATAGATATTGCTACCAACAAATTATATATCGTATATCCGTTCGAAGGACAGTTTATCGGTATCGAGGGAAGAATGACACCTATGAACAAGAAGGGGTATTGCTTGTTCTGTAATCGGCAGCAACAGCTTGCCTTTTTTACGGTCAAGACCAAGCTTGCGAAATCCTCGCCGGATGATTACTCTTCTATTGGCCAATATATATGCATAGAAAGCCAAGAATGTAATCATAGGATTACGGATACAGCAGCACTTGAGAGATTCATTCTCTCCACACGTGCATGAGGTTTAGATTAGCAAAGGCTGCCCTTGAGGGCAGCCTTTTTTTCAACGTTATTGTTTATCTTTGGAATCTTTATTGATGACCCGCGTTGGACGAGTTACCCAGTTTGTACGATTCATCGGTTTAACTGTATCAATTCTAGAATTTAGTTCATTCGATGCTTCATTGGTCTCTGTTTCAGTAGATGCTGTTACTTCTTGATCTACACTTTTTTTCCTTGATAGTCCTGTTCCGTCATGCTTGCCTCTATTCCATACTCTTCCCTTACTCATACATACACTCCATTTCTATACGCTTATTCATAAACCATATCATATTAGGACAAGTTAAGGAAGAAAGACATAAGCACAAATCGAAGGATTTTTCAAGTTATAAAGGTTACTGGAGATTTCATTTTATGATAGCTATAATAGTACTGATATTGAAAGGAGAGTACTTATATTATGGCAATCAAGATCATAACAGACAGCGGTTCTGACCTACCCCTTGACTACATGGAGAAGTATAATGTTTCCGTCATCCATCTACCGGTTCACTTTGGGCATGAGCTTATGCCTGAGGATACGGATACGAAAACCTTTTATGCTAAAATGGCTGAATCCAAGGAGCTGCCCACTACGGCAAGTCCAAGTCCAAACCAATTCCTTGAGGCATTCAGGCAAGTAGAGGAAGGCACTGACATTATGGTCATATGTATGTCCTCTAATATTAGTAGCACTTATCAGACTGCTATGATCGCTATGGAAATGTATCAAGAAGAAGGGCACTCCAATGCGATAGAGGTTATAGATTCTAAGACCTTCTCAGGAGGTTTGTCACTGATTGTGGGTCTCGCAGCCAAGTGGTCATTGACTTGTACGAGTCTGCAAGAACTGAAGGGAAAGGTGCTTCAGCAAATTGACGAAGTTCGCGCTTATTTCACACTGGATACACTTGAGAACGTGATGAAAGGCGGACGTCTAAGTCGGATATCGGGGGCAGTTGCTTCCGTGCTAAATATTAAATTATTGCTCAAAATCAGCGAAGAGGGCACCGTTGAGGTAGTAGAGAAGACCCGGGGTCTTCCAAAGGCATTAAACCGTCTGCTTGCACATTTGGATGAGAAGCAGCATGATTACGAGAAGGCTGTTATCGCTATAGTACACAGTAACTGTGAGAAGCTTGCGCTTGAAATTAAAGAGCGTATTTTACAAAAGCACCCCTTCAAAGAGGTTTTACTCTCAAGTATGGGGCCTGTAATGGGAACCTATGCGGGTGAAGGTGGAATTGGGGTAGCTTTTTAAGACCTGATATTTTGATTTTTGGGATTTTACGATCGTACATGGGACGAGTTCCTGTGTGCGATTTTTATTTAAATATATGAATTAATATGACTTGGTTGATGGACGTGATAATTTAGCTTTTCTTTAGATTGCATTTAGGTGGGTTTAATAATCGAAGCTTATAGTTAGATGGGGTGATTACTATGTATACAATTCTGATCGCAGATGATGAAGCAGAAATTGTAGAATTGTTGAGATTATATTTAGAGAAAGAGTACAACATTGTGGAAGCGAACAGTGGTACCGAAGCGTTAATGCAAGTTCAGAACCATAAAATTGATTTAGCGATCCTTGATATTATGATGCCTGGTTTAGATGGATTGCAATTATTGAAAAAGATTCGTGAGGTCCATCATTTTCCGGTGTTGTTTTTATCTGCAAAAAGCGAACATTACGATAAAATCCTGGGACTTGAACTCGGTGCCGATGATTATATTTCTAAACCGTTTAATCCCTTGGAAATTGTAGCTCGTGCAGGAGCTTTGCTGCGGAGGGTGCATCATTTTGACGCACAAATCATTGAAGAAAAGGCTGCTGAACAGATTGTATTGGGAGAATTGAGGCTGGATCAAAGCCAGTGTCTGCTCTATCGTTCAGGGGAGCCCGTCGTCCTTACCTCTACCGAGTACAAAATTCTGGAATTAATGATGAAGCAACCGGGACGTGTCTTTACTCGAAAAAAAATATATGAGGCTGTATGGGAAGATTTCTATGTGTACGAAGATAATAGTATCATGGTGCATATCAGTAATATCCGTGAAAAGATCGAGCAAGATTCCAAAAAGCCGGTTTATTTAAAGACTATTAGAGGGCTGGGATACAAAATTGAAGCGCCTATGGAGCAATAGAGATCAACGACCTTTACAATCATCGCTGACGCTGGATTTTTTGTTGTTCATCTGCATTTTGTTTTTTCTTGTGATTGTTTATTATTTGTTCATTAATCTTGATGTGACCCATATGTTCGAAAAAAATAAAATCGCTGATCCGGATTTAAAGGTTGAAGCAAGTGCCTATCGAGATAATCTGGAGCATGGGATAGAAACCAAACGCCTTCTGCGTAGCAGTGGATGGATAGAGGTCTTGGATCAAAACAAGATGGTTATTGAGGTTGTTGGGGAGAAGAAAGATAATGTAACACAATATACCGATGACCAGCTCTTAAAAAGTCTGGAAAACGGAGAAGACCAGGAGTACTACTACTCATTGGCTACACGTAATAATCAGAATGAATCAGAATGGCTGCTCCTAAAGGTTCCTAGAGAAGTGATTGATATTTCAATTAATAGTGACCCACTGGTTGCTTATTTCAACCACTCGATTTCATATTATGTCTTTTTTGGAGTAGGCATGGTTCTTATGCTTATTATCGTGTATAGCTATTGGGTGGCACGAAGAATCAGGAAGCCGCTGCGGATCATTACGCTTGGTTTGAAGCAGATGATTGAAGGGAACTATGATACTCGTATCTCGTTATATGCAGAGAAAGAATTTTCTCAAATTGGGGAGACTTTTAATTATATGGCGGACGTAATTGAGAAGACGACCAAAGAGAAACGCCAAGCAGAGGAAAGTAAGAAACGTATGATGGTCGATCTTTCCCATGATCTGAAGACGCCTATTACGAGTATACAGGGTTTTGCACAGGCATTGGTTGAGGGTCGTGGTGAGGATGAAGAACGCCAAAAACGGTATTTAACCTATATCTATAATAAATCCTCGCAAGTGACTAAGCTGATTCAAAATATGGTGGAGCTGCTCAAAATAGATTCCCCGGATTTTTTGTTACGGATGGAACGTCAAGAACTGGGTGAATTTATTCGTGAAATCGTTGCAGACTCTTATGGTGAGATAGAACAAAAGAACTTTATCCTGCAGCTGAATGTTCCGGAACAGGAGGTATTCGCAAGCTTTGATGCGGAGCTGCTCTCGAGTGTAGTTCATAATTTGATCTCCAATGCTTTGACCTATAATCCGCCAGGCACTCATTTGCGCGTGGAGGTTATACCTGCAGAGAGTGAGGTTGCTATTGAAATTGCAGATACCGGAGTAGGCATTCCTGAAGAGCTTT
This sequence comes from Paenibacillus sp. FSL E2-0201, assembly GCF_037963325.1. Taxonomy (NCBI): domain Bacteria; kingdom Bacillati; phylum Bacillota; class Bacilli; order Caryophanales; family Paenibacillaceae; genus Paenibacillus; species Paenibacillus sp. FSL E2-0201. The sequence continues at coordinate 4,100,087 of NZ_CP150154.1, read as the reverse complement.
GGTCAACGCTTTTTGATCCGTTTGTTCGTGGAGATAAAGCGCGGTCAACTACAGGTGGAACGGGACTTGGTTTATCCATTGCTATGAAAAATACAGAGAAAATGGGTGGCACGCTTCATCTCAGTCGTGGAAAGAAGGAACCAACGGTATTCACCATACGTATTCCCAAATAGCAAGATGAAAGACACCCAAAAATAGAAGATGGGAGAGAAATATGGCTAAACTGAACACATTCATTCGAGTTTGTATAGCGATCCTTTTGGTGTTAGGTATAGTATTTTTAGGCTCGCAAGTTAATTTTATTTTCAGTCCAATCTTGTCTTTGTTCAATGTTATTATCGTGCCCTTAATGTTGGCAGGATTTTTCTATTATTTACTCCGACCTCTAATCAATACTTTGGAGAGATATAAACTAAATCGCTCTGTTGCGATCATCATCGTATATGTGGTCATTGCATTGCTTTTGTTTGGTTTTAGTATTGGAGTATGGCCTTCACTTCGAACACAGCTCATTAATTTTGTTGATAATATGCCAAATCTGATCGCAGCCGTGAATCAGCAGCTATTGAGGCTCGAGGACAGTGGATTTCTGGCTTCTATTATCCCAGCAGATATGGATCTTGCTTCCCAATTGACTGAATATTTGAATAAAGGATTTAATCTGATTTCGAATTACGTAACGGGTCTATTCTCCTTTGTTTCAAATTTCGCGATTATTTTATTTACCTTTCCTATCATGTTGTTTTACATGCTTAAGGAAGGTGGGAAATTTGGTCGTAAGATTGTAAGTTTCTTTCCAAAGAAGTATCGTGGAGAAGGGACTTCAATGATGAGTGAAATTGACAGTGCGTTAAGTGGATTCATCGTTGGGCGGGTATTAGTCAATCTGGCGCTTGGTGTTCTGATGTATATTGGTTTCCTTATTATTGGACTACAGTATGCATTGTTGCTGACAGTGATTGCCGTAGTCATGAATTTTGTACCTTTCATTGGTGCAATTCTCTCCAGTATCCCAATCTTTATTATAGGATTCATCCAATCGCCGTCCATTGCAGTGTGGTCCATCATCATCGTTCTTGTAGCTCAGCAAATTCAGGATAATCTGATCGCTCCCTACATTTTTGGGAAAAAGCTTGATATTCATCCGCTGACAACGATCATCTTAGTGTTGGTTGGTGGAGATATAGGCGGGATTATTGCGATATTGCTGATTATTCCACTGTATATGATTGTGAAAATCCTCTTGACCAAAGTGTATAATTTGTTTGTTAAGAACCACAGGGCAGAGGTAGAAGTAGAGGTAGAGGAGAGCCTTTAATATCTCTTAAATTATCAAATATGATGGAGGTTGTTTATATGAATGAAGGAACGGAGCAAGGATTAATTCATATCTCAGATGATGTAGTCACATCGATTGTTGGACAGGTGGTTCTGGAAACGCCAGGTATCGCTGGAATGTCAGGAAGCAATATTTCGGACAACTGGGCCAAACGTTTGGGCGGTAAAAATGTGAAAAAAGGATTGTCTGTAGAAGTAAAAGAAGTAGACGTTGCCATCGACCTGCGGGTTATTGTTAATTACGGATGCGTAATTCAAGAGGTCTGTTATATGTTGCAGAAAAATGTACGAAATGCAGTGGAAAATATGATGGGTCTGTCCCTTGTCTCGGTAAATGTGAAAGTTGAGAAAGTAGCCCTCCCGGTATAATGATGTCTCTTAAATAGGCACCGTGATATAGGCTTCTGCATAGAATGGAGCAAATCCATTTACGGAGGTCAGAGCATCCATGTCGACATATAACACTGGGCAAGAGCAGAATGTGATTTATCAGGCCGATCCTGCGGTGATCCGGCACCTGCACGGTGTTCGTGATTCCCTGCATCAATCTTGCAAGCCCTACTTAAACCATAGGGTGAATGTACAGACTTTAGATGGCTTAGTGCACGAAGGTACTATTGCCGGAGTAGATAATAAACATTTGTATTTGAACGTTGCGGTGAATGGGCAAATGTCACGCGGATATTATAATCCATACCAGCCTTATCATCCGCATCCGGGTCCTGGCCCATATCCAGGTCCATACCCAGGTCCTCCTAATAATAATGTGATCTTGCCGCTTGTGTTGTTTGAGCTACTTGCTATTTCTTTACTCTAAAGTGTACATTATATTGAATAAGGACATGTGCTGAAATCGCGATTGCACGTTGACGCGACTAGCCATGTTCTTTTTTTGTGTAAATGATGTGTACTCTTGATATAATTGCTATAAACTGGAGGTGTCATATGATTAGATATCCTATTTTGAACAAGAATGCGACAGTAGGGGTAACAGCACCTTCATCTGTTGTAGGCGCTCAAAATGCGGAGTTAATTAAGTTGGCTACAAGTCGTTTGGAGTCTAAAGGATTTGAAGTGATTTGTGGGGAGACCGTATGGACGCAAGAGAAGGCCAAGTCCGCACCCGCTAAAGTTCGTGCTCAGGAGTTTAACGAGATGATGGGCAGTGAGCATATTGATTTAATTATTCCGCCTTGGGGCGGGGAGTTGTTGATTGAGATTCTTGAATTTATTGATTTTGATACCATGAAGAATAAGTGGATCTTAGGGTATTCGGACATTAGTGTGCTGCTCCTTGCAGTTACGTTAAGAACAGGGATTGCAACGGCTCATGGGACAAACCTTGTTGATTTAAGAGGGGAGTATTCGGATGATACCACAGCGATGTGGGAAGCGGTACTTACGACGCAAGTAGGCGATTCTATTGTCCAGCGTTCATCCGATAAATATCAAGGGGAATGGCAGCATGATGCTCCAACGCCTTATGTATTCCACTTGACAGAAGTTACCAGTTGGAAGACTGTAACATCTGTCCCTGTAACTATGAAAGGGCGTCTACTAGGGGGCTGCATAGATGTAATTAGGCATCTGATAGGCACACCATTTGGCAATCTGCGGCATTTTCAAGAAAAAATGATTAACAATGAACCAATCCTATGGTACTTAGAGAATTGCGAACTGAATACGGTTGATGTACGCAGGTCATTAGTTCAGATGAAGCTGGCAGGTTGGTTCGAGAATTGTTCTGGCATTATGTTTGGCAGAAGTCCTGCTAATCGGCCAGTAGAGAACTATACGGCCGAAGACATCTACGCTGAGCTTTCTGAGGAGCTTCAAGTGCCCATAGTGTATGATATTGATTGTGGTCATATTCCACCGCAAATTACGCTGATTAACGGAGCGTACGCTGAAGTTGATGTGGCGAACGGAGTAGGAACGGTAAAGCAATTTTTCTATGAATAGGTGCATACAAAAAAAAGGGACAACCACTTGGGCTGTCCCTTTTCTTATATTTGTCGCTAGAAGGCTTAGTTCTGTGTAGTTACAATCGCGGTGATTTCCTCATCCAGGTCTAGCCTTACGTCTTCGCGATAGGCACGAATGCCATATTCGCTAAGCATGTAACGCAGGATCGCCTCGATCATGTTGGACTCCACTAGATATTGACTACGTCCCTGTACCCAAACCTCAGCAGAGTAGCCAGTGTCTTCTTCCCAGCTCAGTTCTACCTGAACATCTTCAGGGCGAACCGCTTTACGTTCAGCCATATGTAAACATAGGGCGTTGATGATCTCATCCATGCTTAGAACCATTGTTGACATTAGTAACGACCACCTTGATCTTCTAAGCGGCGACGTTCTTTTCTGCGACGGAAGAAGGACATCACAAGCATTACGAGTACATAGATAGCAAGCATATTAATGGCGAGTCCTAGAATGTTACCGAAGGCACCCATACCGGCGAACATACCGCCGAACATTAACCCAGCCAAACCGCCGATCATCATACCTTTCATTAAGCCGCCACCGCTGAAAAATCCGCGTTTCGTATTTGCAGCAGTAGATCCTGCTGTGGAGCTTTTTGTGCTATCGCTTTTTCTTACGTTATCGGTTGTTGATTTTTTTGGAGTTGTTGAATAGCTGCGAGTGCCGGATTTAAATCCGCCACCACCTCGCTTCGCATCCACAAAGTTCGGGGTAGCTACGGCGAAAAATAGAGTAAAGGCCATTACAATCATCATTACGCGTTTCATTGGTTTCATTTAGTACGAAAACCCTCCTGTGAGTATGAATTTGTGTGCATATTCGGTAATACGCAGCACGTCCCATGAGGTTTCAATTTTTATATAAAATATAAGAAAATTTATGCTTGTCATAACTTATACTTTTTTAATCGAAAAAAGCGTGGATCCAGGATCCACGCAATCAACTGTTATAAGGTTGTTACTTAAATCATTTATACCCGTCAGCGACTAGCTCAAGCGCTCCAGTGGCGGGATCAATGATCATGCCATGAACAGGTACATCAGAAGGAAGCAGTGGATGACGTTTAATCAAGTCTACGGTCTGAATGACCCCTTGTTCAATGTTGTCAAAACCGCGGAGCCATTTGGTTAGCTTGATTCCGGAATTCTCCAGCGTGCTCAGCACCTCTTCGGATACTCCACGTTCTTTAATGGAATTGATCATATGGTCTGCGTTGAGGGAAGCCATACCACATTCATAGTGTCCAACGACAATAACTTCTTCAGCATCAAGCTCATACAGTGCAACCATTACACTACGCATAACACTACCAAAAGGTTGAGAAATAACCGCTCCGGCATTTTTGATGATTTTGACATCACCGTTCTTAAAGTTCATAGCTTTTGGTAATAGTTCAACCAGACGGGTATCCATACAAGTGATAATCAACATTTTTTTATCTGGATAACGACTAGTTAAATATGCTTCATACTCTTTATTCTCTACAAAACTCTTATTAAAGTTAATAATATCGGATACATGGCTCATGGCTGTTTTTCCTCCCTAAAATTACTGAATTGTACTTACATTACGCATATCTCTGACCAGGATATTTTTTCCGTAAATCTGTGAATCACTGTCTAGCTTAAAGGAAGAGAATCGTTCCTCGGCATCTAGACGCATCTTGTCTTCATAAAAAATTTCTTGCTGGCGGCTTACGATAAAGGGAAGGGAATCATTTTCAATCCTAGAATCGCCGTCCTCCATTTCTGAAACAATTAGTAATACATTAATTCCGTCACACCCGCAGCCTTCCGTATCATAAAAGAGCTTGAAAAATCCTGGCCGATCTTCAAGCCTTTCCTTTAACTTCCTTTCTGCGAGAGGTGTAACTTGAATCATCATAGCCTGTTCACGCTCCTTCGAATTTTGTGCGAAGCAGGTCCTGCTTCTTATGTAACCCATTGAATATTTTAAATTAGAGATGTAATCTCTGAAGTTGATTATACTCATTCAAAAAAGTATCATCAAGAGGAGTCGGCAAAACAGAGAAAGCAGGTGTAATAAAATGGAACAGCAAGTGAAGGAACAGTGGGAGAAATTTAGCGAGTTATTATCAAAAATAAGTGGATATTCAGAGGCCATAGAATTACTTCATTGGGATTTGCGCACCGGTGCGCCGCGTAAGGGAGTAGAGGTTCGTTCGGGTACGATAGGGATGCTGAGTGGAGAATTGTTCAGACTCGGAATTTCGGAGGAAATGGGAGATTTTACAGCATTTTTTTCTCGTCCTGAAGTGATTACCCAGCTATCACATGATCAGAAGAAGATCGTTACCGATTGCCGTAAAGAATATGAGCGCAGCAAGAGCATTCCTTCCAAAAGATTTGAGGAGTATGCTGTTCTTTCCGCACATTCCCAAACGATCTGGGAAGAAGCTAAGGAAAACGATGATTTTGCCACTTTTGAGCCTTACCTAAGCAAGATAGTTGCTCTGAAACAAGAATTTATCGATTATTGGGGTGTAAAAGGAACACGGTACGATACGCTTCTGGATATGTATGAGCCCGATCTTACGGTAGAAAAAGTGGATGAAGTATTCAGCCGGCTGCGTAGCCGTTTGGTTCCACTCGTTGAAGCTATCGCAGCTTCGCCTAATAAGCCGGACACAAGCTTCTTACAGCAGATCTTCCCTAAAGAGCAGCAGGAAAAGTTCGGCAACTTTATTTTAGAGCAAATGGGCTACGATTTTGACGCAGGTCGTTTAGATGAGAGTGTGCATCCTTTTGCTACAGGATTGAATCCTGGCGACGTTCGTATCACGACTGCTTACTTGCTTGATAATGTGACTAGTGCCATATTCAGCTCACTACATGAAGGTGGACATGCGCTTTATGAGCAAAATATCAGCAAGGATTTTGTTGGAACACCACTGGCACAAGGTGCATCGATGGGGATTCATGAATCTCAGTCGAGACTATGGGAGAACATGATCGGACGCAGCAGGGCCTTCTGGCAACGTTATTACGGGGATCTTCAACAACAATTCCCAGAGCAGCTTGCAAATGTGGATTTGGAAGATTTCTACCGGGCGATCAATAGCGTGGAGAACTCATTTATCCGGATCGAAGCAGATGAGCTTACATACAATCTGCACATTATCGTGCGTTATGAGATCGAGAAGCTTATTTTTAATGAAGGACTTTCTGTAAAAGACTTGCCTCAAGTATGGAATGCTAAGTATCAAGAGTATTTGGGTATTACTCCACCTTCTAACGCACTTGGTGTGCTGCAAGATGTCCACTGGTCTGGTGGGGATTTCGGATACTTTGCTTCCTACTCCTTAGGTAATATGTACGCTGCACAAATTTTGAATACACTTCGCAAAGAGTTACCGGAGTTTGATGAATTGATTGCAGCAGGAAACCTACTCCCTATTAAAGAATGGCTAACGGAAAAGATCTATCGTTTCGGAAATAGTTTAACGCCATCCCAAATCATTGAACAAGTAACAGGTGAACCGCTAAGTCCGGATTATTTGGCTGATTATTTAGAAGCGAAGTATACGGAGATTTACAAACTGTAATCAAGTAGGGTACGCGTGGTATAATAGAAAGAAAGCTTAGACGGAAGGATATGGATATGGCAAATACTCACACCTACAGCCGGAGAGAAGAAGTCGCGAATGCGATTACGCACGGGATCGGAACAGTATTAAGCGTGGCTGCACTTGTCCTGCTTGTTGTTTTTGCAAGTCTAAAAGGAACGACATGGCATGTGGTCAGCTTCTCCATTTATGGAACGACAATGCTGCTTCTATATCTAAATTCAACACTAGTGCATAGTCTCAAAGAGGGTAAGGCGAAGGATTTGTTCGAATTTTTCGATCATTCCGCTATTTATCTGTTTATTGCAGGCACGTATACACCCTTTTTGTTAGTCGCCATTCGGGGTACGCTTGGTTGGAGTTTATTCGGAGTTATTTGGGGGATCGCAGTGTTTGGCGTTTTCTTCAAAGCATTTTTTGTGAAAAAGTTTCTGTTCATGTCTACCATATTCTACATCGCGATGGGGTGGCTGATTGTAATCGCCTGGAACCCTCTTTCGGCTGTTGTAGCAGACGGTGGTATGATCCTGCTGATGGCTGGTGGGGTGCTCTATACATTAGGTACGGTGTTTTATGTATGGAGAGGGTTTCCGTACCATCATGCGATTTGGCATGTATTTGTCCTTGCAGGTAGTGTCACACACTTCTTCGCCGTGTTGATTTATGTACTGCCGATCCAATAATTTCAAGCGAATAAATTGCATGAAAAAAGGATTTTTAATAAAGAAAGAGATGACAAGCAAAAATGCTTGACATCTCTCTTTCTTTTAGGTATCATAAGGGACGTTGTGAAGGTGTAAAGTGTTTTTCCTTGACGAAGGGAGTGCCCTTAATGAGTCAGGAGAATAGACTCGAGAAAACGAATCGTATCAATTTGCTTTTTGCCTTCTATGAACGACTGCTTACAGATAAGCAGCAAACGTTTCTTAAATATTATTTTCACGATGATTTTTCCTTGGGAGAGATCGCCGCTGAATTTGAAATCAGTCGCCAAGCCGTTTATGAGCATATTAAACGGGCGGAGCAAGTCTTAGAGAATTATGAAGAAAAACTTGGTTTATTAGAGAAACATGAGAGTCGTACCAAATATTTAGATGAACTGCGCAGACTGCCGGAGAATGGGATGCTGCCTGAGCAATATAAACTTCGGTTCGCGGAGATCGTGGATCGCTTGCAGAGGTTAGAGTAGCATGAAGGGAGAAATCTGCATATGGCGTTTGAAGGTTTAACCGGAAGATTGCAGAATGTGTTCAGCAAGCTGCGCGGTAAAGGTAAAGTATCCGAAGATGACGTAAACGAAGCTATGCGCGAAGTGCGGCTGGCCCTTCTGGAAGCCGATGTAAACTTCAAGGTAGTTAAAGAATTCGTGGCCAAGGTGAAAGAAAAGTCTATTGGTAAAGAAGTTATGGACAGCTTTACACCAGGTATGGTCATTATCGACATCGTTAACAAGGAACTAACCGAGCTGATGGGCGGAAGCCAAGCGAAGCTGGCCAAGTCGAACAAGCCACCGACTGTCATTATGATGGCGGGTCTACAAGGGGCAGGTAAGACAACCACTTCGGGTAAGCTGGCCAAGCTGTTACAGAAGGGCAATCATCGTCCATTACTCGTTGCGGGAGATATTTACCGTCCTGCTGCGATCAAACAGCTTCAGGTGCTGGGAGAACAAATTAAAGTTCCGGTATTTTCGCTAGGTGATCAGACTAGTCCGGTAGAGATTGCCAGACAAGCTGTACAACATGCCAAGGATAACGGACTTGATTACGTCATTATCGATACTGCAGGCCGCCTGCATATTGATGAAGAATTGATGGAAGAACTGAAGCAGATTCACAATGTTGTAAATCCAGATGAAGTTCTGTTAGTAGTAGATGCAATGACCGGTCAAGACGCTGTGAACGTGGCTGAGAGCTTCAATAAGCAGCTTGAGCTTACAGGGGTTGTATTGACAAAGCTCGACGGCGATAGCCGTGGTGGTGCTGCACTATCCGTCAAAGCTGTTACTGGTTGTCCGATCAAATTCGCTGCGTTAGGTGAGAAGATCGACGCGCTGGAGCCGTTCCATCCGGAACGTATGGCTTCACGGATTTTAGGTATGGGTGACATGCTGTCGCTGATTGAGAAAGCCCAAGCGAATATAGACACAGATAAAGCTAAGGAAATGGAACGTAAGATGCGTAATGCAGAATTTACGTTTGATGATTTCCTTGAGCAAATGGATCAGGTGAAAAAGCTGGGTCCGATCGATCAAATACTTGATATGCTGCCTGGCATGAACAAAGCCAAGGGCATTAAAGATTTAAAAGTTGATGATAAGCAAATGGGTCGCGTTGAAGCCATAGTTCATTCTATGACGAAAACGGAGAAACGCCAGCCTGAGATCATTAACCATAACCGCCGCAAGCGTATTGCTGCCGGTAGCGGAACCTCGGTCGCTGAGGTCAACCGCCTCATCAAGCAATTTGATGAGATGCGTAAGATGATGAAGCAATTCTCCGGCATGATGGGCGGAGGCGGTAAGGCCTCCAAGAAGAATGCCATGAAGCAGCTTAAAGGACTAGGCGGAAAAGGGATGAAGTTCCCTTTTAAATGATCTTGCTGTTCTAATATCTCGAAACTATTATAAGGAGGTGATTTTTCGTGGCAGTACGTATTCGTCTAAAAAGAATGGGAGCGCATAAAGCGCCTTTCTATCGTGTAGTGGTTTCCGATTCCCGGTCCCCTCGTGACGGTCGTTTTATCGAGGAAATCGGTTATTATAATCCGATTGAACAACCGGCAGTAGTTAAGATCGATGAGGAAAAAGCTCTTAAATGGCTTCAAACAGGTGCGCAAGCATCTGATACAGTACGCAACTTGCTTTCCAAAGCAGGCGTAATGAAGAAGTTTCATGAGCTTAAGCAACAGAAATAATGACTGATTGCGAGGGTCCTCTATGGAAGAATTAGTTGGAGTAATTGCTAAGGCTTTAGTGGATCATCCAGAAGATGTGACGGTACGAGCGGTGGAGAAGGATCACCTAATTGTCTATGAACTGTCCGTGCATCCTGATGATGTAGGAAAGGTCATTGGCAAACAAGGAAGGATCGCTAAGGCGCTCCGTACAGTAGTCACATCTGCAGCAGTCAAGAGCGATAAACGCGTAACTGTAGATATTTTATCTTAAATGATGCGTACAATGAGGGGCTAGGGATAGTATATCCCGGCTCCTTTTTGTTCAAATATAAGAAAGTATAAGTTTCACACCATACTTTATGTCTTATATTTCTCGCATTAACGCTTGCCGTCCTTATAAGGACGCCGAAGGCGTTTATGCTTGAAATATAGATTAGATGAAGCTTGTAAAGGAGAGGGTTGTATGACAGAAGAGTTAACCGTAGGCAGACTTGTGAATACGCATGGTATTCGCGGGGAGATTAAAGTATTATCACATACCGATTTCCCTGAAGTTCGTTTTGCTACAGGCAAGAAGCTGCTGGTGATCCCTGCAGATGGCGGTGCGAAATTCGAAGTAACTGTAGAATCCGCTCGTGAGCATAAGGGGATGTTCATCGTTAAGCTCAAGGGATATACGAACATCAACGAAGTGGAAAAGTACAAAGGAAGCCTCCTGAAGGTTCCAAGTAATGATCTGGTTGATCTGCCTGAGAACGAATACTACTTCCACCAAATCGTCGGTTGTGAGGTATACACGGATGAAGATGAAAGCACACCACTTGGTACAATAACGGAAATCTTACAGCCAGGCGCGAATGATGTGTGGGTTGTTAAGCCTGCAAAAGGACAAGACATCCTTATTCCTGTAATCAATGATGTAGTGCTGAATGTAGACATAGAAGCCAAAAGAATTACTGTTCATTTGATGGAAGGGCTATTGCCATGATGAGAATTGATGTGCTTACGCTGTTTCCAGAAATGTGCGAAGGCGTATTCAGCACAAGTATTCTTGGTAAAGCGCGTGAAAAAGGAATCGTATCCTTAAATGCTGTGAACTTCCGCGAGTTCTCAGGGAATAAACACAATAGTGTGGATGATACTCCGTATGGAGGCGGCGGGGGCATGGTGCTCAAGCCTGATCCGATTTTTAATGCAGTCGAGCATGTGCTCGGTATTACATCGAATGAGGAAGATAAACGTCCATCTGATGAAGAGGTTTCTGTAAAACCACGTATCATCCTTATGTGTCCACAAGGAAAAACCTACAATCAGAAGATTGCTGAGGAACTGGCACAAGAGCAGCATTTAATCTTCATTTGTGGGCATTATGAGGGGTATGATGAACGGATTCGTGAGCATTTGGTAACAGATGAGCTTTCAATCGGTGATTATGTGCTAACTGGCGGAGAGTTGCCTGCTTTGACGGTTATAGATTCCGTAGTCCGGCTTCAGCCAGGAGCACTGGGAAATGAAACCTCTGCGATATCTGACTCGTTCAGCACTGGACTGCTAGAATATCCACACTACACACGTCCTGCCGAGTTTCGTGGCTGGAAGGTACCAGATATTTTACTGAGTGGTCATCATGCAAATATTGATATATGGCGGAGAGAGCAGGCACTTCTGCGCACGTTGGAACGCAGACCGGACCTGCTTGAGACTGCAGAACTTACGTTGAAAGACAAGAAGACACTGGAACGTCTAAGAAATGTGGACAAGCCGGAGTGATAATTTAATGAAACAGGTATATCTGACGTCTTTTTAACGTATCTTACGTTAAGGAGGCGTTTTTGTTATGTGAACCTGAGAACAAATAAAATAATAGTTTTCAAATTAATATGCTTATTGGTGCGTTGAAAGCTTCTTTTTAGGGTAATGAATAGAGGTGCCGCACTAATATATGCAGCTGAAGATACAGCAAGCTTAACTATTGAAAGGAATGAACTGAAGTGACTACGAAGACGCATGAAGAATTCAAGCCTAACGTGGACACGATCCACAAGGAAGCGGAGCCGCTCCGCACCGTGAATGATATTATCGATTTTTATACAAATCGCAATTCCCATTCGCCATATAAAGAGTGAACATATAAGATCGAACGTTAGGGATTGATTGTTAGGCTGAATAAAACCATTAGATACAGTGAATTTTGTATTCGCTGTCGCTAATGGTTTTATTTTTTTAGAATGTAACATGGTTTGAACTCTGTTACCCCGATTAAACTGTAAATAACCACTTTCCTTCGAGATCTAGGATCTAGAGAGAAAGTGGTTATTCTTTGAAATTATAAGAAAGTACACGATTCACGATATACTTTATTCTTATAATTCTCGCACAAACGCTTACCGTCCTTAAAAGGACGCTTAAGGCGTTTTAGCTTGCTATAAGAGTTCGTGGAGGCACATGTTATTCTTTGCGTAAGATTTTGTGTACTCCTGTAAGGAGGGAGTACAGCGCAACACATACGAGAACAGTAACAGCCCATGCATAGTTGCGAACGGTGTAAGTAAGCGATGCTAAAATAACGAAAATGGTAATACGCAGTACGCCTTCCTTAATAAACTGTTTTCTTTCTACATTCATGAGATTGGCCTCCTCGAATGGATGGAATAAGACGAACTACAGGTGAAAGAGGAATACGAAAGATACAGGGGACGAAAAAGTAAATATTGACCCAAACTCCGACCTATGTAACTTCGCCGTTACCGACCTGTACTCCTACACATAGAGTATATCATTACTGACAAGGAGGAGTACACTAGTGGAAGCATATTATAACTGTTTGCGTTGTAAGGATAGAAGGGTGCGGATTCTGACTAGAGATGGTAGACAGCACGAAGGCGTTATAACAGATGTAGACAGATACAATGTTTACTTAAGAACTGACAATGGCTCTGTGCATACTTCTGCTTTTTGGGGAAATCCTTTTGCCTCAAATCAGATTTTAACTTTGAGTTTATTCACTTTGTTGGCCATCGCATTAATCTAATCATCAGGAATCAAAAAAAGACCGCCCGATTATCCCGGCGGTCTTTTTATTGTCTATTTACTGTACTGTAATTGCACCTATATCTGAGCTGAGGGACACCAAAGGACCGCCTCCATTGATATCGGTCTTTCCGCCTTCTACCCCTTTGATTTGTCCGAGATCGCTTTTGGCTTCCAAGCTGCATTTCATTCCATCGGCTAGGACAGCGCTGAGGCTGCCAACCTCTGTTTTAGCTTGTAGGCTGCTGTCACCCTTCATCCCTGCTATATCCATACGTATGCTACCCGTATCGGACTTTACAATAGATTTTCCAGTGAATTTAGCTCCTTCAATATTGATTGCTCCAACGTTGCTGACGATTTGATAATTCCCCTCCAGATTACGAAGACGAATTTGTCCTACGTTATTTGTGATGATATATTTATTCATGCTGGCAGGGAGCTCTATATTATAGCTTATGCTAAAATCGGAATAACCATATTTGTCTTGCGCCCATGTCCATAAATCCTTCTTAGGATTTGATTTAGAATGCGTGGACACCTTTAATGTATCGCCGCTCACCTTAACTGAAACTTCAGCATCATCCATAATCTTTTGACGGTCAGAGGTATGGAAGGAACTGTTGTGGGAAGAGATGGTTGCACTTACATGGATCAGATCTCCTGTAACAGCTGCAACTTCTATTTCTCCTACTGCGTTGTCCATGCTGAGTACGGATGCTGTACCGATCGCTTGTGATACTGATAGTTCTTTGCTAATGCTATCTGCTTTAACTTCGTCAACTACCGTAGTAGCAGTTTCCTCAACGGCTTGCTGTACAGTTGCAGCTGCTTTACCTAGCTCTTGCTTGACAACTTCACCAAAGTTCTGGTGTGCATCCTCAGAAATACTCTTTTCCACCTCATTTTTCGCGGATTGTCTGCCTGGTAATTCTGTACAACCTGCCAAAAGTACGATAGATAATACGGCTACTGCTGCTAATACGCTATTGCTATTTCTTTTCCTCATGAAACGAACTCCTCCTCATATATGGGTGTATGTGATCTTACAATGTGACTTCGTTATGTACTTCTGTAAGTATAGCTTATGGAATTTTTCTGTAAAAACGGCTGGAGGCGGGTTATTATACTGGACCAAAGACTAGGTCACTAAAGTGTCCACTACACTTCGATTTTTAATTGTGCTAAAATAAATGAAAGATCTCTTATTGAAATACGGTATAGGTACATATAAAAAGGGCGTGGAAGCCAGCCCTCATATAGAACCTTCAGCTGCTTCTGGAAACCGCTTTTTTCGGATAGAAGTGCTTAGGTGTGCTAAGGCTACTTTGTATACAGATATAGACCGTTACCTCACTTGAAGAACAGGGCGGTCTTTTTACTTTCATTTAATAAATCCTGAAGGGTGGAGGGAGCCAAATGAAATATGTAGCCATTTTGCTTGCCTTAGTAGTTTTGGCAGTCGTGTATTTTTTAGTCAAGAAGCAGAAAATAAACACGACAAGCAATCATTCGTACACCACACGGAGTAACGTGATCTCAATGGACAGTCATCGAAAAGCCAAACAGAGCCCAGGGGAGCAGCCTTGTTCTTCTTGTAAGAAGAAGAATGGAAAATTAATCTTCTACGCTCAAGATAATGGAACTGTAGTTGGCCTGTGTAAGGATTGCCAATCGAAGGCGAAAAAAAGAGATATGTTGCCGCTTTAAATAGACAAAATTAAGAAAAATAAGTTGTATTAGCCCGTCCTTTATGGTATTATTATTTCTGTTGTGTGGAATACGGTGGTCCGCTGCGGATAATGAGGGAGAGAAAGATCTCTCCGGAAGAGGCAAGAACACCTGTACGGAAGGAGGAAGTCCTTAATGAATATCCTACAAGCTATTACGCAAGAGCAACTTCGTAAAGATATCCCGAGTTTTCGCCCGGGTGACACTTTGAAGGTGCATGTAAAAGTTATCGAGGGAACTCGTGAGCGTATCCAGTTGTTCGAAGGCGTTGTAATCAAACGTCGTGGCGGTGGAATCAGTGAGACTTTTACGGTTCGTAAAATTTCTTACGGTGTTGGTGTGGAAAGAACATTCCCAATCAACTCGCCTAAAATCGAGAAAATCGAAGTGGCTCGTCGTGGTAAAGTGCGTCGTGCTAAACTTTATTACCTTCGTGAACTACGTGGTAAAGCAGCGAGAATTAAAGAAATTCGTCGCTAGAATAGTGACAAAGGAAAGGGGCTTGAGTTCAAGCCCCTTTCGTTTTATTATTTTTTTTGAAAATATAAGAAAGTATAAGTTTCACGTTATACATTATTCTTATATTTCTCGCATAAACGCTTTCTGTCCTTAAAGGACGCAATGGCGTTTTAACTTGGTATACAATGCGTACGACATATACGCTTGGGGATCAGCTTCTCCGAAAAGGCCTCCTGAAGGAGTATCTGTGGAGGGGTTTTTGGCAGGAGTTTTTTTGTGTTGTATAGTAAGAGTAGTATTTTAGAGAGGACGGTGAACTATGCAGCAGGAACAAAGTGAAACTTTGGAATCAAGCGCGCAGAACCCACGTAAACCCAAAAATGAAGTTTTGGAATGGATTAAAGCCATTGCGATTGCTTTAGTATTGGTTTTTCTGATCCGCTGGCTTTTGTTCAAGCCTTTTATTGTAGATGGACCTTCCATGCAGCCTAATTTCCATACGGGTGAACGAGTTATCGTAAATGAGATTTTGTACGATATTAGATCTCCGCAACGGGGCGAGGTTATAGTATTCCACGTGCCTTCTGAGGGTAGAGATTTTATTAAACGTGTAATTGGTGTGGCTGGAGATACCGTGAAAGTAGAAGGGGATGTAGTTACAGTTAACGGAGAGGTTGTTAACGAGACATATATCCAAGGCGCTATTGATGCTGCGCATAGTAACAACGCTCTGTATAATAATAAAGACTTCCCTAATGAAAAGTTTACGGATGGTACCGTACCTGAAGGACATGTATTTGTTATGGGGGATAATCGCTCGGATAGTACGGATAGCCGAATGATCGGTTATGTACCACTGGGGGATATAGTGGGTCGTGCAGATTTAATCTTCTGGCCTTTAAAGGATATTACACTGATTAACCATTAAGTTGACAGAAGTCAAAGGAGGTGACGGCAATGGCCATTCAATGGTTTCCTGGTCATATGACGAAGGCTAGGCGGCAAATCGAGGATAAGCTGAAGCTGATTGATGTTGTAATAGAATTGCTCGATTCCCGTCTGCCGCTTTCCAGCCGCAATCCGATGATTGACGATATTTTGCGGGACAAGCCAAGATTGATTATTTTGAACAAGGCGGATCTGGCAGATCCGGAGATTACACGGAAGTGGCTGGCGTACTTCAAGGGACAAGGGCATGTTGCTTATCCTGTTGATGCATCTACTGGAACGGGTATTAAGGAAATACCAGAGCAGGTCAAACTGCTGCTAAAAGAAAAGATTGACCGGCAGATCGCAAGGGGAATGAATCCGCGAGCTATGCGTGCATTGATTGTCGGTATTCCTAACGTTGGTAAATCAACACTCATTAACCGGATGGCTGGTAAGAGTATCGCTGCTACTGGTGACCGCCCTGGGGTAACCAAGGGTCAACAGTGGATTAAGACAGCCGGTAATTTGGAGCTTCTGGATACCCCGGGTATTCTTTGGCCGAAGTTTGAGGACCAGGATGTAGGTTATCGCCTAGCGGTAACGGGTGCAATAAAAGAAGAAATTCTGAATGTTGAGGACATCGCCTTTTACGCGGTGAAATATTTGGTGAAAGACTACGGATCTAGATTTCAAGAACGCTTTGGCATTGAGAAGCTTCCTGAGGATCTGGAGAATCCAGATGAGATTGTAGCTGTTATGGAAGCCGTGGGTCGTAAGCGCGGTTGTCTGATTAGCGGTGGACGTGTAGATCTGGAAAAAGCTTCCCGAGCCTTGTTGCATGAGCTGCGGGCAGGTAAGCTTGGACGTTTTACGCTGGAAACGCCTTAAGTGCATTGAATTCAGTGTTTAATGACTAGGTATGGAAGAGCCATCCGAAATTTCGGAGGCTCTTTTTTTATGGGAATGGATCAAATTGGAACGTCTATTTTAAGATGACCATGTAAGCTTTACTGTGATAAGCTGACTTATATAGATCATTGAATAATTCATAATTGGCGGTGACAAAATAGTGAGTTCGTTAGATATGTTAGCCTATGAAAAAGAGGGCTGGGAACAGTCTTATCGCCGTATAGCAGGCGTAGATGAAGTGGGAAGAGGCTGCTTGTTTGGGGACGTCGTAGCAGCAGCGGTGATTTTGCCAGAGGGGCTTATTATTGATGGTGTAAATGATTCCAAAAAGCTTACAGCTAAAAAGAGAGACGCTTTATACGAGATTATTATGGAGCAAGCGCTGGCGGTAGGTGTGGGGTATGTGGATTCTACTGTCATTGACGAAATTAATATCAAGCAAGCTTCACGCTTAGCCATGAAAAAAGCGGTAGAGAGTCTGGAACACGTTCCTGACTATATGCTGATCGATGCTGAAAAGGTAGACCTCCCTTTGCCGCAACGGGCAATTATTAAGGGGGATGCAAATAGTCAGTCTATTGCAGCAGCTTCGATTATTGCGAAAGTGACACGAGACAGGCTGTGTGAAGGTCTGTGGGAGGAATTATACCCTGAGTATGGGATTGCGATACATAAAGGTTACGCGACCAAGCTTCACCGGGAACAAATTACGGCTCTAGGTCCAACACCTATGCATCGGCGCAGTTTTATTGGGCGGATTCTCGCGGAGCAGCAAACGTTATTCTAGAAGCCATGCTTAAAAAAGTAGGATGAATACCGATATAGTAAGAAGAGAGAAAATGGAGGGAGGAGAAACGGTATGAATATCGGAACATTGATCCGTGGATTACTTGGAGATCAAAAACCGGGCGCGGCCAAGTCTTTAGAGTTAAAAGAAGGGCAAGTTGTTCGGGGTGTTGTTCTCTCTGTATCGGATTCAGGAAAAGAAGCGGTTGTACAAATCCAAGGTACACCTGTTCGTGCGGAATTAGAAACACCGCTGCTGCCTGGAGAAACCATGAATTTACAGGTCGGACCACCCGGAGAAGGCGGATTACCCGTATTGAAGCCGGTCTCCCTCGGTGAAACGGCGTTAGTCACCCCTCAAAGCATGGGGGAAGCCTTGGAATCACTAGGGCTAGCTGATTCCAAGGCAGGTAGAGAAATCGTATTAGCGATGCAATCAGGGGGCGTCCCGCTGACCAAAGAGACAGCGGCTGCGCTGAATGCGGTAATGAATGCCAAGCCAGCTGGTGTGCCTACATCAGAGTGGCTTGACGCGGCAGTCATTTCTGTAAAGCGTGGACTCCCTGTTACAGCTGAGAGTGTAAAAGGATTGCAACAGGCTGTATTTGGTCCGCAGCTGCATCAGCTTTTGTCAGCACTAGAAGATCAGATTACGATATGGGCAGGGCAAATCGTTAGTGAAGAAACAATAACCGCGGAACCTAAAGCTGGAATGGGCACCAGTACTGGAAAGCTCGATCCTTCTGTAAATACAAGTGCAACAAGTGGGAATAAAGTGGGTGTTGTGGAGAGTGACACTACAGAGGCGGATGCCATCCAATTGGCAGCCAGAGGAAATGCACAAGCTGTGAGTAAAGCTACTGATGGTACTGTCACAAGCGGAAGTACTTCTCTTTCGGGAGGAGCCGCTGTAGATGCCTCCGGCCTTACGGCTACTATGACATCGGATGAACAAGTTGCACCAGTTAAAGCGGATCTTAACATAGTTACTGATAATGAAACGGGTGTTGCAACTGGTAAACCAGTAGCTCTTGATGAAGCGGCTGAAGGTGCACAGATTTCCAAGGGTACACTGGTTACGGAACCTGCGGCTGGTAAAACGACAGCTGCTACGGCTTCTAGCGTTCTGAATAATGCTTTAAGCGCTCAAGCTGATGTTGCGGCGAGCAATCTCATCAGCTCCAGTAAAGGTGAGATTCAAGGTAATACCTTAAATTTGAATAAGGATGGAGCACTGGATAGTGCTATTCTTGCAGATAAGAGCTTGGCAATGAATATTGATAAGAGCGGGGCAGGGGCTGGTGGCGCGAGTGTGAGCGCCGAAAGCACTGCTGCTGGTGCTGCGCCCCAGGCAGCTGCACCTAGCGGTGCCGCCCTGCTCGCGAAGCTGCAGGGCGTGCTCACCGAGCTGCGCGGTTCCCTGCCGCAGCTCGCCATGCTCCCGCTCGCTGACGCGGCGGGAGCAAGCCCTGCCCCCGCGGCTGCTGCGCCGCGCGGGGAGACCCCGGCTGTGACGGCTTCGCCGATACAGCCGGACACCGCCCCACCCGCGGACGCGGAGTCGTGGGTGGGGCGGGTGCTGAAGCTGCTCGGTGCGGAGCACGAGCAGCAGGCAGTGCGCGGCGGCGCAGTAGCCGCCGCTGAGACGGCCCGCGCGGCGGCAGGTACGGCCGCGCTTGGCAGTGCAGGTGTCGGCAGCGATCAAGCTGCCGACACCCTGAAAGGCGTGCTGCTGCAGATCATGAGCAGCAGTGAGGTGCCGCCCGCGGTCAAAGAAGCCGCGAGCGGACTAGTGCAGCAGCTGACAGGACAACAGCTGTTGCTCAATACAGATCGAACGGCTCCTTTCGCGCAAGTGACTTTATTTTTGCCGCTGCAAGGTCCAGATGGGCAGGAGACAGCTTCCGTTCATATTCAGTCGCGTCGGGGACGCAAGGGTGAATTGGATGCAGCTAATTGCCGTCTCTGGTTTGATTTGGACATGAAGCAGATCGGTCAGACGCTGGTTGATGTACAGGTTGTTGATCGAATCGTTAGTCTTAAGCTGCATAATGATCATCCTTGGGTGCTTGAGCTGCTGGAACAGCGGCGTGATGATATTAAAACGGCAGTGGAATCTATTGGTTATCAGTTGTCGGGATTAAGAACTGAACCTTTACCGGAACTAAAACTATCTACAGAACTTGCCAATCCCCATAGCAAGCTTGTTGATTATGTTCCTGATGCTTATAAAGGAGTGGATTACCGTATATGAACGAAAATGAGCCTGTACCTCCAATTTCACAAGGGCTCAAAAAAGCGGTCGCTCTCAAATATAGCCCAGGACAAAGCGAGGCGCCTGTCGTTGTTGCCAAAGGACAAGGGGCGATAGCGGATCTGATTCTGCAAAAAGCTAAAGAGAGTGGGGTTGCTGTCCAAGAGGACGCAGCTCTCGTAGAAGTTCTTTCAAAGCTCGATCTAGATCAACAGATTCCATCTGAACTTTATCAGCTAGTGGCTGAAATCCTCAGCTTTGTGTATCAGAGCGACCGTTCCGCCGGTGAACGGAGACCGGAATGAAAGAGCGATACACAAGAGAGCGCTATAACCGCAAACAGAAGGGGGCCGCTGCTGAAGACGGGGCTGTGCAGTACTTATCTACTTGTGGATACAAGATCTTAGAACGAAATTGGCGTTGTCGAACTGGAGAACTTGATATTATTGCGGAGAACGAAGGCTGTATTATTATTGTTGAAGTTCGCAGTCGTAGTGGAGAGCTATATCAGGGGACTCCGGAGGAATCAGTGAATACTCGAAAAATACATCAAGTGCGAAATACAGCACAGGTTTATTTGCATATGAAAGGTTATGGTGATCGAAGAGTAACTTTTGACGTCATTAGCATTTTACTGAATGAAGATTTAAGCATCGCTTCTTTGGGGCATATACGTGAGGCTTTTTAAGCTGCACCCCATATTCTCGCTCCATTCATTATGGGCACTAGCATTCTTGTAAAAAAGTCTTTACATAGCCTCCGCGCAGTGGGTCATTTCTCAAAAGAAATGGGTAAACATTAGAGTAACTTTTTAATGTCATCATGAGGAGGGCTGTTTAAGTGAAGAATAAACCTTTTGAAATGCAGGTTAGTTTTGCTTGCCAATATTGCCAGCAGAAGATTGAAGTGAAATTTACCGCAGAACCAGTATCCGTTGTCTGTTGTGCAAATTGCAATAAGAACTTCACGGTTATGCGGCCCACTATAGCTGAGGAAATATTAATCGATTGGAAAAATGAGGCGCTATTTCAAAAAATCCGTGCTGATAAATCACAAAACAGCAATAGCAGTCTCTTAGCGCTTGTTATAAAAGTCATAGAGCTTCTTACATGGCGTGATAAAGGAAATGGACAGGTAGAAGCGATTAAAGAGATGCGTGGCTGGCTCATTGAGAATGAAGAGACTCCTCCTCTAGCTGAACTGATCCAGAGCGATAATAAAAAAAGATCACATAAGCGGCGTGACTGGAGATAATCATACAAACTATGATCAAAAAAGAAAGAAGGGTGAACATGGCTAACGTTTTTTTTACATCCGACCATCATTTTGGACATAAGTTGATTATTGATTTTGAATCCAGACCCTTTATAGATGTTGAGCAAATGAATGAAGCCATGATTGAGAGTTGGAATTCAGTAGTGGGTCCGGATGATAAAGTGTTTCATTTGGGTGACTTTTCGTTTCTTAACAAGGAAGCGACACGTGCTATTGTGCGGAGGTTACATGGTTATAAGACTCTGATTCTCGGCAATCATGATCGCGGGCGCAGTCGTAGGTGGTGGCTTGAAGCAGGCTTTGACGAGGTAAGTGAATATCCGCTGATTTACAAGGACTTCTTTTTTCTCTCCCATGAACCAATGTATATGAATAAGCATATGCCTTACGTAAATGTGCACGGTCATATTCACGGTCAAAAATATGAGGGGAATAATTATTTTAATATTTGTGTGGAGCATTGGAACTATAAACCGTTGACCTTTGAACAGATCAGAGACTCTGTAGTAGTCAGTGAAGAAGGATGATTTAGGTCTAAAGGGTTACGGATGCGCATTTATGCAATATAGTTTTTTGCTGATAATTATTGAATAATTGTTGATTACGATAAGTTTCTCTCTATATAATAAGATATAATAGCTATTTTATAGTCGGAAAATAAGGAAGCACCTTTTTTCTTGAAGATTTGACGCCCAATCAGGGGTGTATTTCAGGAGATGAGGTGTTTTTATGTATGGAAAAATGCATAGTGCGTGCTTGTATGGAATTGAAGGGGTAATGATTGGTGTTGAAATTGATCTTGCGAATGGATTACCGCAGACAAATATCATTGGCTTACCGGATTCAGCGATTCGTGAGGCGGTAGAACGAGTAAGAGCCGCCGTTAAGAACTGCGGTTATCGCTATCCACAGCAGCGCATCACGATAAATCTAGCTCCAGCCGACCTACGAAAAGAAGGCTCCGCCTTTGATCTTGCGATTGCTCTGGGAATACTGATTACTAGTGGTCAAGTGGTTATGCCCTCAGCTAAAGAGGTACTCTTCATTGGAGAGCTTGCGCTCGATGGCAGTCTGCGGCCAGTATCAGGAGTACTGCCGATGGTGGAAGCTGCCCGGAAGAATGGATTTAAGGCTGTTCTGCTCCCGGAAGGCAATGCAGTCGAGGCAGCTTTGATCAGTGGCATTAACATTTACGCAATCGACCATTTGCGAGCTTTAGCGAACCCAGAAGAACAGCAGTCCAACTCAGCAATGGATATAAAAGGGAGCAACGAGCAGTATCAATTGAATGGGAGAGATTCGGTAGAAAAACCGTCTATATCAACTCTTCCTTTTCCTGTATCTGTAAGCAAGGGGATGGATCTAAATGAACGACCTCCGGTACTTGTCCTTTCTTTGGAACATCTTAAATATACCCCGATTTACGGTACTTCTGAGGTCTCCTCGTGTGCAATGAATGAGATGATGGATGATTACAGTGATGTGCTTGGTCAACAGCATGTAAAAAGAGCCCTAACCATTGCGGCAGCGGGCATGCATAATATTTTGCTCATGGGTCCACCCGGTACAGGGAAGACGATGCTGATTAAACGACTCCCGAGCATACTTCCAAAATTGACTGAGAGTGAGGCACTTGAGGTAACCAAAATTTTTAGCGCAGCAGGAACTTTAAAAGATGCCCACAACGGCTTGCTGCGTAGTCGTCCTTTTCGCTCTCCGCATCATACGATATCAGCCGCAGGCCTTATTGGGGGTGGGGGAATTCCGAAGCCGGGTGAAGTCAGTCTCGCCCATCGAGGTATTCTCTTTCTAGATGAATTGCCCGAATTTTCTCGGAATGTACTAGAAGTGTTGCGTCAACCGCTCGAAGATGGGGTTGTTACTATAAGTCGTGCTCGTGCTTCCTTTACCTATCCTGCAAAATTCATGCTCGCTGCATCGATGAATCCATGTAGCTGTGGTTATTTTGGGAGTGGGCTTTCCCAACAACATTGTACTTGCAGTCCCGCTAGGATTGCTCAATATCGCGCAAAGATATCAGGCCCCTTATTGGATCGTATTGATTTACAAGTGGATGTTCCTCGCCCCAAGGAATGGGGTCGACAGGGGCATGCTTTATCTTCGGCTGAGATGTATGCAGCGGTGATGGCGGCACAGGCGATACAAGCTAAACGGTTTAAACGCTTGCCTATTTCTTGGAACAGTGAACTTTCTGGCGCTTCACTTCGGCGCTATGCAAGTCTTAGCCGTGAAGGTGCCGAATTGCTGTATGATATTCTGGAGAATTTAGGTCTAAGTATGCGAGCGCATGATCGAATAATTAAGCTATCCCGTACAATAGCTGATCTGGAAGGCGTACAGGATATTACTTCTGCTCATCTTGCGGAGGCTGTTCAGTACCGTAATTTAGACCGGCAAGTGATGACAGAAGAATAAATAAAATAGAGCAGCGATTCCCGATAATGGCGAATGGCTGCTCTGGTATTTTGGGCCAACAATTCCGCCCGAGGATGTTTTTATAGCTGCTTACAGTACATTCAATTCAACAGCGATATTGCCACGAGTTGCGCGGGAGTAAGGGCACGCGCCATGAGCAGCTTCTACTAGAGAAGTTGCAGTTTCTCTGTCAACACCTTTAACCAGCACATCAAGCTTAACTGCGATGCCGAAACCTCCATCTTCAACTTTACCGAAGCTGACCGTAGCTGTTACTTCACTACCTTCAATTTTCACCTTTCCGAGTCGAGCAACCATGTTTAGCGCGCTATCGAAACAAGCGGAATATCCCGATGCAAATAGTTGTTCAGGGTTTGTACCTTCGCCGCCGGCACCACCCATTTCGCGTGGTGTACTGATTGTAAGATTGAGCTTAGGGCTTTCTGATTCGATATAACCGTTTCTTCCTCCTACAGCTTTAACAGTTGTTTCATACATTTTTTGCTGAATGGTCATCATATTGTATCTCTCCAATTCCAAATTAGTTTGTGTACAATCTAATTTAACACAATTAATATAAAAGTCAAATTGATTTTTCGCTATTAACATGATGTTATGAGTGAATTATGATAAAATAAAGGAATAAGGCAGGTGAATAAGATATGAAAATGAATGAAGAAGATACGCAAAAGATGACGACCACACCTGAGCTGCTGATTGAGAATCAACTTTGTTTTACCATTTATGCTTGCTCTCGTGAGATGACAAAGCTGTATCAACCTTATTTGGATAAGATCGGTTTAACATACTCGCAATATCTAGTAATGCTTGTATTATGGGAACGGCAGCAATGTACAGTTAAGGAAATCGGTGAGGCGCTATTTTTGGATTCGGGTACGCTGACGCCTCTTTTGAAACGTCTGCAGGCTGCAGGTTTAATCGTGCGTGAGCGTTCGACACAAGATGAGCGAAAAGTTCTGATATCACTAACGGAACAGGGCTGGGCTCTTCAAAGTAATGCGGCTTGCATTCCAGGTAAAATGATGGAAGAAACAACGATGTCCAGTGTTGAGACTTTAGAGCTGCTTGAACAGTTCAAAAGCTTGCTGAACCGTGTTCATGAGGCGAATACTCAGGTTAGTAAAAAGTAAGTGTCTTCCGCAGTCAATGCGATCGTTCGCATTCCGGCATGAAACCAAGCGAAAAAATGTGTACAAATCATGAATATATTTAAGGAAAGCGTTTTAAAAACATGTTACACTATTCTGGGTTCCTTTATATGGCATATAGGTAAGTATAAGCTTAGTCTTATAGATTTACTCAATGTCTCTCACAGAAACAAGGCCATTCTTATAGGAGTGGTAGAACAGTTTCTGCTGGTTCCGGAATAGTGCTGCATGTTTAGCATGAGCCTATCCCTAACCCCGCGGCAATCAAAACGGAAGGCGAGATGACAACAGGCTGCCTGTTAGGTCACCACGCTACTTTAGGAGGCTACCGCTATGAATATCCACGAGTATCAGGGAAAAGAAGTGCTTAAGAAGTACGGTGTGGCCGTACCGAATGGAAAAGTAGCTTATACAGTGGAGGAAGCGGTAGAAGCCGCAGAGTCACTGAGTACACCGGTTGTTGTAGTCAAAGCTCAGATTCACGCAGGTGGACGCGGTAAAGCTGGAGGCGTAAAGGTTGCTAAGAATATCGATGAAGTGCGTACTTACGCAACCGAGATTCTAGGCAAGACCTTGGTTACTCACCAGACTGGTCCGGAGGGTAAGGTAGTAAAGCGGCTTCTCATAGAAGAGGGCTGTCAAATTGTTAAAGAGTATTACATCGGTATCGTTGTTGATCGAGGAACGGGTCGAGTGGTCATGATGGCTTCTGAAGAAGGAGGCACAGAGATTGAAGAGGTTGCAGCAACACATCCGGAGAAGATTTTTAAAGAAATCATTGATCCGGCAGTAGGTTTGCAGACTTTCCAAGCTCGTAAGCTAGCTTACAGCATCTCTATTCCGAATGAATTGGTAGGCAAGACTGTAAAGTTTATGCAAGCGCTATATCTAGCTTTTGTGGATAAAGATTGCTCTATTGCCGAAATTAACCCATTGGTAGTTACTGCGGATGGTAATGTGATGGCTCTAGACGCTAAGTTAAATTTTGATCCCAATGCTTTGTTCCGCCACAAGGATATTCAAGAGCTTCGGGATCTAGATGAAGAAGATTTGAAAGAAATCGAAGCCTCGAAGTATGACCTAAGCTATATTGCGCTTGATGGCAATATTGGTTGTATGGTGAACGGTGCAGGCCTAGCGATGGCAACGATGGATATTATTAAATATTACGGAGGCGAACCCGCTAACTTCCTCGATGTAGGGGGCGGTGCAACAACCGAGAAAGTTACTGAAGCTTTTAAAATCATTCTATCGGATGAAAAGGTAAATGGAATTTTCGTTAACATATTCGGCGGTATTATGCGCTGTGATGTTATTGCTAACGGTGTTGTGGAAGCGGCCAGTCAATTGGGATTGACCAAACCGCTTGTTGTGCGTCTAGAAGGAACAAATGTTGGATTGGGCAAGCAAATTTTGGCTGGATCGGGACTTAACATTGTAGCTGCTGATTCTATGGCGGACGGTGCCCGTAAGATTGTATCTCTTGTGCAATAATGGCTTGGAAGTAGGAGCCAGTTATCGTATTTGACAATATAAGTAGGGATGTGACTTAAGGCATGAGCATTCTTGTAGATAAAAATACGAAAGTTATCACGCAAGGTATTACGGGAGCAACGGGCTTGTTCCATACTAAGGGTGCGCTGGATTATGGGACACAAATGGTTGGAGGAGTAACGCCGGGCAAAGGTGGAACGACAGTTAATATCACCCTTGAAAATGGCAGTGAAGTTAGTCTTCCGGTATTTGATACTGTTGCAGCCGCTAAGGCAGCTACTGGAGCAACTGCTAGTGTAATTTATGTACCACCAGCATTCGCAGCAGACTCCATCATGGAGGCAGTTGATGCAGAGCTGGATTTGGTTATTTGTATTACCGAAGGAATTCCCGTACTTGATATGGTAAAAGTCTCACGTTATATGGAAGGCCGTTCTACAGTGTTGATCGGTCCAAACTGTCCGGGTGTTATCACTCCTGGAGAGTGTAAGATTGGAATCATGCCTGGTTATATTCATATGCCTGGTTATGTTGGAGTAGTCTCACGTAGCGGAACGCTAACCTATGAGGCTGTTCATCAGCTAACCACACGTGGAATTGGGCAATCTTCTGCTGTAGGTATTGGCGGGGACCCGGTTAAAGGCTCTGAGTTTATTGATATTTTGAAGCTGTTTAATGAGGATCCGGGTACAAAGGCAGTTATCATGATCGGAGAGATCGGTGGTACTGCAGAGGAAGAAGCGGCAGAGTGGATTCGTGAACATATGACCAAACCGGTTGTAGGTTTCATTGGAGGAGCAACTGCTCCTCCAGGCAAACGCATGGGGCATGCTGGCGCTATCATTTCTGGAGGTAAAGGTACGGCTAGTGAAAAAATTGCCGTACTGGAAGCTTGCGGAATTAAGGTAGCCCCTACACCTGCTGAAATGGGCTCAACGCTCGTAAGTGTGCTAGAAGAACGCGGTATTCTCAATGCTTTTACATCGCACTAATGATTGACGTTATGACATGTAAATCACTCCACGTAGTGAGGTTATTTCGTGTATAATTAATTTAAGAGGTAAGCAACCTTTTGTTCCTATCCAGGGATGAAAGGTTGCTTTTTTTATTTTAAATAGAAATTTATAGAATTTAAAGAAATGCTTGCGTTTTCAGAATGTGTAACACAAAATAGGGAAGGCTAGGCCTTCCATGTTAAGGAGCGAAAAATGATATGGAAGAACGGGAACTACTATTCGGCTTTAATGAAGTGGAAGGTATTGGCTGGAAAACAATCGACAAGATTCGCAGAGCCGGGCTTTTGTCAGAAAAAGCATTTTCTTGTAGCGCAGAAGACTGGGAAAAGATTGGGCTGACCGAGAAAATGTCGATTCATCTTGCTTCCATATACACATTGGAGTGGATAGCAAACCGCCGCTTACTAATGAAAGAAAGTGCTGTGAACATGGTTACGGTTTTTGATTCAGGCTATCCAAATTTATTGAAGGAGACAGTTCAGCCGCCATGGATTCTTTATTATCGTGGGTGTTTGGAACTGTTATCGACACCCAGTGTGGCGATGGTCGGTACTCGTGTGCCAACAGCTTATGGACGGAAGGTAGGGGAGATCCTCGCGGAAGAGCTTTGTACAGCTGGTCTAACAGTGGTTAGCGGATTAGCTAGGGGGATTGATAGTGTGTGTCATGAAGCTGCACTAAGACGCGGTGGAGGCACTATAGCGGTAGTAGCTACAGGACTTGATCGGGTCTACCCTCCCGAGAATAAAGAGCTTGAGCGATTGATTTCCAGTGATGGGCTAGTGATCACAGAGTATCCCCTTGGAACCAAAAGTCATCCTGGGTTATTTCCGCAGCGCAATCGTATTATTGCAGGTCTCACATACGGGACAGTAGTTGTAGAGGCGGATAGTAGAAGTGGGTCACTCATTACCGCTGATGCTGCCTTGGAAGCAGGACGTGATGTTTTTGCTGTCCCTGGACCGATAACATCTCCTAAAAGTAGAGGTGCTCTTGATCTAATTAAACAGGGGGCAAAACTGGTAACCAGTGCATTAGATATTTTAGAAGAATATACTTCTTATCTCCCGATAAACCGTTTAAAAGCGGATGAAAGCTGTCCCCCAAAACAGGTGATTGATGACTTATTAATTGAAAAGAAATTGACAAATGAGGAGTCACACCTATACCATATACTGCATCAAGGCCCCTTTATTTTGGACGATCTGCTTGTGAAGACTGGATGGGATTTTGGACATTTGCATTCAGTTCTGTTATCTTTAATCATAAAAAAAGCGGTAGTACAATTACCAGGAGCTATTTATAAGGTAATTTAATATAGAGGTACGAGTGTTAACGAGGAGGAAGAGTCTATGGCAGATGCATTAGTAATTGTCGAATCGCCCGCAAAAGCGAAGACAATTGGCAAATATCTAGGTAGTAAGTATATTGTGAAGGCATCTATGGGACACATCAGAGATCTACCGAAGAGCCAAACGGGTGTCGAAGTGGAGAATAATTTTAATCCTAAATATATTACTATTCGTGGTAAAGGTTCTATATTGAAGGAATTGAAAGACGCCAGTAAAAAAGTGAAAAAAGTATATCTCGCAGCTGACCCTGACCGCGAAGGGGAAGCGATCGCCTGGCACTTGGCGCATGCACTAAATTTGGATCAAACACAGGAATGTCGAGTTGTATTTAATGAGATCACCAAACAAGCGGTGAAGGATGCTTTTAAGACGCCACGCAAGATAAACATGGATCTTGTGAATGCCCAGCAAGCAAGACGTATACTGGATCGGCTGGTAGGTTACAAGATTAGCCCCCTATTATGGAAGAAAGTCAAAAAAGGGTTATCGGCTGGACGTGTTCAATCAGTAGCTGTAAAGATCATAATGGATCGTGAGAATGAAATCTCCGCTTTTGTGCCTACTGAATATTGGAGCATTACGGCAAAGCTAGGGATTCGAGATTCCGTCTTTGAAGCTAAGTTTCATAAGCTGAACGGTGTGAAGAAAGAACTTAATCAAGAGAGCGATGTTCAAGAGGTCCTTGAGGCAATCAAGAACGCAGCTTTTAAGGTGAGTAATGTGAAAGAGAAGGAAAGACAACGGCATCCTTCGGCTCCTTTTACAACAAGTTCCCTTCAACAAGAAGCCGCACGTAAGCTTGGATTCCGAGCAGCTAAGACAATGTCTGTTGCCCAGCAACTATACGAAGGTGTGGAACTAGGCAAAGAGGGAACCGTAGGTTTGATCACTTATATGCGTACGGACTCGACTCGCTTATCTGTCACAGCACAGGATGAAGCTAAAGAGCTGATTACTGCTAAATATGGTGAAAAGTTCTTACCAGAGGCGCCGCGCCAGTATTCAAAGAAAGCAGCTGGAGCCCAAGAAGCGCATGAAGCGATTCGACCAACTTCAGCACTTCGTGAACCTGAGATGGTTAAAGAGTTCTTGAGCCGCGATCAATTCCGTCTTTACAAGCTGGTTTGGGAGCGGTTCGTATCCAGTCAAATGGCTTCAGCTCTTCTTGATACACTCTCAGTTGATATAGAAGCGGGTACGGCAACATTCAGAGCCGTAGGTTCGAAGGTTTCATTCCCAGGGTTCATGAAGGTTTATGTGGAAGGCAACGATGATGGGACTACAGATGAAGATAAGTATTTACCGCCTCTTCAAGCGGGAGATGCTTTAAATAAGCAAGAGATCGAGCCGAAGCAGCATTTTACACAGCCGCCGCCGCGTTATACAGAAGCAAGGCTTGTAAAGACTCTTGAGGAATTAGGAATAGGACGCCCAAGTACGTATGCACCAACACTTGAAACTATTCAGAAGCGTGGTTATGTAGCTATTGAAGAGAAAAAATTCATGCCTACAGAGCTTGGAGAACTAGTCATCGAGCAGATGGAACAATTTTTTCCGGAAATATTGAACGTAGAGTTTACGGCGAATATGGAAGGGGATCTTGACCATGTGGAAGAAGGATCAGAAGATTGGGTAAAGGTTCTTTCCGAATTCTATGAGTCTTTCGAGAAGCGCTTAGTGTTTGCCGAAGAAGAGATGAAAGAAATTGAGATTGAAGATGAAGTCTCTGATGAGATCTGCGAGAAATGTGGTAAACCACTAGTATATAAATTAGGGCGTTTCGGGAAATTTCTAGCATGCTCTGGCTTTCCAGATTGCCGGAATACGAAGCCGATCATCAAAGATATCGGTGTAACTTGTCCTAAGTGTCATGAAGGTAAAGTTGTAGAGCGTCGTAGCAAAAAAGGACGTGTCTTCTATGGCTGCGATCAATATCCCGGCTGTGATTTCGTCTCTTGGGATAGACCTTCCACTAAGCCATGTCCATCTTGCGGGGCTTGGATGATTGAGAAACGCAATAAGCAAGGCACCAAGCTGCAATGTACGTCTTGTGATCATACAGAGGCAGTTTTAGACAACGAAGAAGAGTTAGCAGAATAATAGTCTCCACAGGAGGAAAGAAGACAGTGACAGATACAGCAAAGGTAACAGTAATTGGAGCAGGTCTAGCAGGAAGTGAAGCGGCCTGGCAAATAGCTTCTCAAGGCGTACCGGTAAGATTGTATGAAATGAGACCAGTGGTGAAGACACCGGCACACCACACGAATCAATTCGCAGAGCTAGTGTGCAGTAACTCTTTGCGTGCAAATGGTCTAGGCAATGCGGTAGGTGTATTAAAGGAAGAAATGCGACGTTTGAATTCCCTTGTATTAGGTGCAGCTGATCGCCACGCTGTACCTGCTGGCGGCGCACTTGCCGTAGATAGGGACGGTTTTTCGGGAGAAATTACGAGTACATTGCATAATCATCCGCTCGTGGAAGTCATAAATGAAGAACTTACGCATATACCGGAGGAAGGGATTGTTGTTATTGCAACAGGTCCGCTTACCTCACCCGCTTTATCTGCAGAAATTAAGGGACTGTTAGGTGAAGAGTATTTCTATTTTTATGATGCTGCTGCACCGATTGTTGAGAAAGACAGTATTGATATGAATAAAGTATATCTGGCTTCCCGTTATGACAAAGGAGAAGCGGCATATCTGAACTGTCCAATGACTGAAGAGGAGTTTGACGTGTTTTATGATGCGTTGATTTCTGCGGAGACGGCAGCGCTCAAGGATTTTGAGAAAGAGATATACTTCGAGGGCTGTATGCCTATTGAAATCATGATGAAGCGCGGTAAGCAAACAGCATTATTTGGACCGATGAAACCTGTAGGACTTATTAATCCGCACACAGGTAAGCTTCCATATGCGGTAGTTCAGCTTCGCCAGGATAACGCTGCTGGAACGCTTTACAATCTTGTTGGCTTTCAAACGCATTTGAAATGGGGCGAACAGAAGCGTGTATTCTCGCTGATTCCGGGTCTTGAGAACGCTGAGTACGTTCGGTATGGCGTAATGCATAGAAATACCTTTATTAATTCCCCTAAACTCTTGCATCCTACTTATCAAATGAAGGGCAAGGAAAGGCTGTACTTTGCTGGACAGATGACAGGTGTAGAAGGTTATGTAGAATCAGCGGCCTCAGGCTTGATTGCCGGCATTAATGCTGCTAGAGCCGCACTCGGTCAAGAAGGACTGATCTTCCCTCAGGACACGGTGCTTGGCAGTATGCCTGCTTATATCACTTCTGCTGATCCGGAGCATTTTCAGCCTATGAATGCCAATTTTGGCCTTTTGCCGAAGGTAGAGAAGAAAATCCGTAATAAAAAAGAAAAGAATGAGATGCTAGCGCATCGTGCACTTGACAGTCTTGCCGAGTATGCTAATCGTACGGGCATCGCTTATACTGAGCCGGAGGCTGTCGATAACGAAAGTCCATCATCTTAAGGAGGTAACTACAATCATGGTACCCAGCTTTCATGCGACTACAATTTGTGCTGTAAGACATAACGGACAGGCAGCTATAGCAGGTGATGGTCAGGTTACATTCGGAGAGAGTGTAATTATGAAGACGACGGCTAGAAAAGTTCGTCGCTTATACCGGGGACAAGTAATAGCGGGGTTTGCAGGTTCTGTGGCGGATGCGATCACCTTGTTCGAAAAATTTGAAGGCAAGCTGGAGGAGCATCATGGAAACCTGCAGCGCGCAGCCGTAGAATTAGCGAAAGACTGGCGTCAAGATCGTATTCTTCGAAAACTTGAGGCATTGATGATTGTTATGGACAAGGAAGGCATGCTATTGATCTCCGGAAACGGTGAAATTATCGAGCCGGATGATGATGTGCTTGCTATTGGTTCAGGTGGTAATTTTGCACTTGCTTCCGGTCGTGCGCTTAAACGTCATGCTCCAGCACTTGCTGCTGCGGATATAGCTCGAGAGGCTCTTCAGATTGCATCTGAAATATGTGTGTACACTAACTCCAATATTATTGTTGAGCAATTATAGGCTCAGTGCCATAGAGACAAGGAGGAATTCACGATGGTGAATCAATCGCTAACACCCCGTCAAATTGTAGCCGAATTGGATAAATATATTGTAGGTCAGAAACAAGCTAAGAAATCGGTAGCTGTCGCGCTTCGTAATCGTTATCGGCGCAGTCTACTCGCTGAGGAACTGCGTGATGAAGTTGTTCCTAAGAACATCTTGATGATCGGACCTACTGGTGTAGGGAAAACCGAGATTGCCCGGCGTCTTGCTAAGCTTGTTAATGCTCCGTTCATCAAGGTGGAGGCAACCAAATTCACAGAGGTGGGTTATGTAGGGCGAGATGTGGAGTCTATGGTACGTGATCTGGTAGAGACCTCTATTCGTATGGTGAAGCTAGAACGTACGGAAAAGGTCAAGGACCGTGCAGAAGAACTGGCTAACGAGCGGATTGTCTCTATTTTAGTGCCTTCGTCTTCAAAAAATAAATCTCAGAAGAATCCTTTTGAGATGATTTTTGGCGGGAACTCTTCGCAAGAGGATTCTAAAGAAGATTCCGAACCGGATGGAAGCTTAAGTGAACGCCGTCGCGGGGTTAGATTTAAGCTGCTAGCTGGTCAATTGGAAGACGATATCATTGAAATAGACGTTGAGGATACAGCGCCATCTATGCTGGATATGTTTGCAGGGCAAGGGAACGACCAGATGGGGATGAATATGCAAGAAATGTTTGGTAGTTTACTTCCGAAGCGGACGAAGAAGCGCAAGCTTCCTATCCGTGAGGCTCGTAAAGTACTGATTCAGGATGAAGCGACCAAACTGATTGATATGGACGATGTTATTCAGGAATCTGTGACACGCGCTGAACAATCGGGTATTATTTTTATCGATGAGATTGATAAGGTTGCAAGTCAAGGCAAGGGTTCCGGTCCCGATGTATCACGTGAGGGTGTGCAAAGAGATATTCTTCCAATTGTAGAGGGTTCTACAATCATGACAAAATACGGTCCTGTAAAGACGGATTATGTGCTCTTCATGGCTGCCGGGGCATTTCATGTTGCTAAACCTTCTGATTTGATTCCTGAGCTTCAGGGTCGTTTTCCGATCCGCGTAGAACTGAGCAGTCTGACGCTGGAGGATTTTGTATCCATTTTAACAGAGCCAGAGAATGCTTTGACAAAACAATATGTTAATTTGTTAAAGACTGAGGACATTGAAGTGGAGTTCCAGAAGGATGCTATTTATGAAATCGCCAAAATAGCGGCTTCAGTGAACCAAAATATGGAGAACATAGGTGCTCGGCGACTTCATACCATTTTGGAGAAGTTATTAGAGGATTTATCGTTTGAAGCACCAGAGTTGACTTTGGACACAATGGTAATTACACCTGAGTATGTGCGTGAGAAATTGGCAAGTATTGCACAGGATCGTGATTTAAGTCAGTATATTCTCTAAAGCGACAAAATTTATTCATTGGAATTTGGGCATAAGGAATTAGAAAATTACAATATAGTGTCAGTTATAGGGAAAAAAATGTAAAAATATGCAATTAAAAAGATATTATTGAATGAAAAAAGGAATAAAATAGCAATAAAGTGCTTAAAGCCCTGTCTTTTTTTAAAAGATAGGGCTTATTTCTTATTGTAATAATATACAAATTAAATGAAAATCAATGTATGTGAAAATACTAATAAGTTATACTTTGCGACAAGGTTCGACGTGAAAGCTGATAAATAGAGGACTTTTATACTTTATTTGTCGAAATTAAGCAGGTTTTTTGAGGAAAGTTGTGGAATTCATTTCATTATGATAGCTTTGAAAGGAGGAATTATCTTGGGATTGCTGAATAGTGTCAGTTTTCAACGATTGCAGGGAGGCATTGATGCTGCCTATAAACGACAAAATGTTCTAGCAAATAACGTGGCTAACGAAGATACGCCAAATTTCAAACGTTCTGATGTTTCATTCGAAAGTTTCCTTCAGCAACAGGAAAGTGGAATAAAACCTACACTTAACGCGAAGGTAACGGACTCCCGACATTTTCAATTTGGTACCAACACCATTGTACCGGCTGCTGTCGTTAGTACGGATGAGACTACCTCTATGAATAATAACGAGAACAATGTGGATGTAGAACGAGAAATGGCGTTAAGCGCTGAGAACCAACTCAGGTATAGTTCTTATGTCGAACAGATTAACAGTCAGATTTCGATGATGCGAGCTGTAATTCAAGGAGGATAAGATTGCATGAACTTTGGGAGTAGTTTTGGAATAAGTGCATCAGCGTTAACAGCTCAACGATTACGGATGGACGTAATCTCCTCCAACGTGGCCAATGCGGAAACTACCAGAGCATCGGTGGTTGATGGCAAAGCCGTTCCTTACCGGCGTAAGCTTGTTGTTATGGAGGCTACAGAAAGTAATAAGTTCTCGAATATACTAAATTCGAAAATGAACGGTAGTAGCAGTGAAGGCGTAAAGGTTCAATCCATTATAGAAGATGATTCTCCGTTAAAGCCGGTATACAATCCAAGTCATCCTGATGCGGATGCCGAAGGTTATGTTTATATGCCAAATGTGGATATTACCAAAGAAATGGTAGATATGTTATCTGCATCACGTTCATATGAAGCCAATGTAACGATGCTGAATGCATCTAAAGCTATGGTAAGTAAAGCGCTAGAAATTGGTCGCTAAACGTAATTCACAAGGAACGCTTCCAAAGTGAGTTTTGTACGAAGTGAATTTAGGAAGCATAGGCTTACAAAACTTTTAGGAGGGAAACAGTTGATACAGAATATCACTAATGGAGTTCAAGCTGTACAGCAGCTTGCCATGAAACCAACATCTACCGAAGCTTCGTCCACTCCTGCTAATTCTATGGAGAGCTTTGGTTCTTATCTTGAGAATGCACTCAATCAAGTAGCAGATCAGGAACAACAAGCAAAGGATATGAGTAATAAATTTGTATTGGGAGAAGTGAATATAGACGAAGTAATGATTTCTTCCCAACAGGCTTTACTGAGTTTGCAGTTGACTACACAAGTCCGGAACAAAGTGATTGAAGCCTATCAAGAAATTATGAGAACTCAAATTTAATTAAATCCTAGCTTAGTTCCGGATGGGGTGACACTGTGAATGAAAGATTTGCCCAATATCGGGAGAAGGTTACCCTGTATTGGAACAGATTTAGTGGTAAACAGAAGATTTTATTCTTTTCAACATTGTTTATCATTCTAATAATAATCGTAGTATTAACCATGCAGCTTTCAAAGACAGAATATGAAGTGGCGTTTCAAGATTTGGACAGCACAGATTCAGCGGGAGTAATGAACTACTTGGATACAGCAGGTGTTTCATACCGATTAAGCCAAGATGGAAAGAGCATCTCAGTGCCAAGCACAGAAGCGGCTCGAATAAAGGTGGATATCGGTTCTCAGGGGATTGTTCAGGGGGGCTCTATCGGTTATAAGGTCTTTAATGAAAATTCGTCAATGATAGGAACGACAGATAGTGAGTTTAATGTGAAGTATAATAATGCATTAAACGGTGAAGTAGAACAGCTAATGAGACGCATGCAAGGAATTAAGGATGCTAAAGTACTGATTAATCTGCCTAAAGAGACAGTATTTGCATCTCAGGCGGATCAAGAACAAGCATCTGCATCCGTTGTGCTTTCATTTAATCCGGGATTCAGACCCAGTCAAGATAATATCGATGGGTATTTCAACCTTGTAAAGACTGCGGTTCCAAATCTACCAATTGATAACATTACGATTGCTAATAATGAAGTTGAGTTAATGCCAACGGCCAAAGGTGGACAAGCAGGAGTTTCTAACCAGGTCGAAGAGAACTTCGCTCTACAGAAGAAATTCGAAGAAGAAGTCAAGAAAGATGTGAAACAATTCCTTAGCACTCTTACGGGTCCAGATAAAGTTGATGTACTTGTATTTTCGAAGCTGAACTTTGACAAGGAAAACCGGAAGGAAAATCTTGTAACCCCTGTGGATACAGAGAACATGAAGGGGATTGAGATCAGTTCACAAATTATCAGTAATTCGTATTCGGGTCAGGGAAATACAACTGGCGGAGTGGCAGGCACTGGTTCACAAGATGTAACGGGCTACCCTTCACAAGCCGGCACGGATACTTCTACTTCAGAGGAATCTTCTGAGACGAGGAACTATGAAGTTAACCGAATTACAAAGGATGTTATTGCTAGTCCCTTTACTGTAAAAGATTTAACCATAAATGTTGCGGTTGAACCACCTACAGGACAAAATACTTTGGATGCTGCTACATCGGCAGCGATTCAAAACATTTTGGTAAATATTGTTCGTGCTTCTCTTGCAGATTCAGGTACTACATATACAGACGCTGATTTAACCAAAAAGGTTTCGGTGTATTCTCAACAATTTGGTGGTAATGCTGCTAATACCGCACCAGGTGGTCTTGCCACATGGATGTTATGGGCTATCGGAGCAGCTGCATTACTGGTTGGAGCAGGTGGAGGATATCTAATCTATCGGAGTCGTAAGAAGACTGTGGAAGAGGAAGATGAAGACATTCCATTGCAGGTTCCTACCGAATTTCCATCTATTAATTTGGAAAGTGTGACGAATGACAGTCAAGTTCGTAAGCAATTGGAAAGTTTGGCGAAGAAGAAGCCAGACGAATTCGTGAATTTGCTGCGTACATGGCTTGCAGACGAACAGAGGTGAACTAATGGCAAAGGCTAGTCAGCAGGGGCTTAGTGGTCGTCAAAAGGCCGCGATCCTGCTTATCACACTAGGGCCCGAGGTATCGGCGCAAATATTCAAACATTTAAGAGACGAGGAGATTGAACAACTCACTCTTGAAATCGCCAATGTCCGTAAAGTGGACAGCAGTGAGAAAGAGTCAATCATGTCTGAGTTTCATCAGATATGCCTCGCTCAGGAATATATTTCACAAGGCGGTATTAACTACGCCAAAGAGATTTTGGAGAAAGCACTTGGTTCAGCAAAAGCGATGGAGGTCATTAACCGTCTAACTGCAACTTTACAGGTAAGACCCTTCGATTTTGCACGCAAAGCTGATCCAAATCAGATCTTGAACTTTATCCAGAATGAGAATGTTCAGACTATCGCACTTGTATTGTCTTATCTGCAATTCGAACAAGCAGCAGCCATTCTCTCCTCGTTACCTCAAGAGAAGCAGGCAGAGGTAGCTAGAAGAATTGCTGTAATGGACAGCACCTCTCCAGAGGTCATTACACAAATTGAACGAGTGCTGGAGCAGAAGCTTTCTGCTACTGTAACTCAGGATTATACAAATGCTGGCGGTATCGAATCAATCGTACAAATCTTGAATGGAGTTGACCGGGGGACAGAGCGCACAATTCTGGATTCTCTCGAAATTCAAGATCCAGAGCTCGCCGAGGAAATCAAGAAGCGGATGTTCGTATTCGAGGATATCGTCAATGTGGACAATCGTTCGATTCAGCGTATTATTCGTGATATTGATAATGCGGACCTGCAGCTTGCCCTTAAGGTTGCAAGCGAAGAAGTACGAGATGTCATTTTCCGGAATATGTCCAAACGTATGGCAGAGACATTCCGAGAAGAAATGGAGTACATGGGCCCGGTGCGGTTGCGTGATGTAGAAGAAGCACAAACGCGCATTGTAGGTACGATTCGCAGACTCGAAGAGTCTGGAGAAATTATCATCGCTCGTGGCGGAGGAGATGACATCATTGTCTAAGCTGATTAAGCATTCTCAGTATGTTCCAGTTGATGTACTGAAAAGATTGGAGCAGGCCCGGCACTATGCGGGCCTAACTGAGGAGCCCGTTCCAGAGGAGGCTGTAAGCGAGACTCACTATCATGATCCCGCTCGTGAAGAGGCAGAAGTAGCACGTAAGCAAATGCTTAAAGACGCCCAAGAATTTGCTGAAGAGCAGGTTCGAAATGCCTCTCTAGAAGCGGAACAGATTGTTGAATCCTCAAAAGCGGAGGCTGAAGAGTGGTGGAAGAAGCGGCGTGAGCAGGATGAACATCTGGTAGAGGCTGTCAAAGCCGAGGCTTATCAGCTAGGGTATCAGGAGGGTGTCTCTCAAGCTGAACAAGAGATGAAGCTCAAGGTTGCAGCGATGATGGATGAAGCACGTGCTGTTTTAGCTGAGGCATATAAGGCAAGAGATGTCATTATTCAGGAAGCTGAACCTTTCTTAGTAGAGTTAAGCTGTGATATTGCCGAGAAAATTGTGGACAAGCAGTTAACGGTAGAGCCGCAGTTTGCAATGGATTTGATTCGGAAGAATCTGGCTCGTAAACGTGAACAGGGGTTGATCTCGCTGTGCGTATCACCTGCGCAGTTCGCTTTCGTAAACGCAGCAAGGGAAGAACTGTCATTAGCGGTTGACTCACAGGCTGAATTACAGATCTTGCCTGACTCGACTGTGAAAGATCAAGGTTGTGTAATCCGCTCTTCCTTTGGCAGCATAGATGCCCGAATTGATACTCAGCTTGCAGAAATCAAGAAAGAGCTGGTTAGAATCGCGCTGGACACCGATGAGCAGAGAAATGGGGAAGAAGATGCTTGATAGTAACCGTTATAAGGAGCAACTTCGTAATCTCGATCCGGTGAGGATCAATGGGAAAGTGACGCAGGTTATCGGTCTTATGGTTGAATCGGAAGGACCTGATGCTAGCATTGGAGATGTCTGCTACATCTATCCTTCTAAAGGAAATAAGCCGCTGCAAGCTGAAGTCGTTGGTTTCCGTGACAACAAGGTGCTATTAATGCCACTTGGAGAACTGCAAGCTATTGGACCTGGCTGTGATGTAGTGGGTACTGGCAAGCCGCTTAGTGTGCAAGTGGGTTCAGAATTGTTGGGCAAGGTACTGGATGGACTTGGACAACCGCTTGATGGTTCTCTAATCCCAGCTCGAATGCCACATAGTTCTACCTTTAACATTCCGTCCAATCCACTCAATAGACCACGAGTCCAAGAACCTATTAGCATCGGAGTAAGAGCGATAGATGGCTTGCTAACGATCGGTAAAGGTCAGCGGGTGGGGATTTTCGCTGGTTCAGGGGTCGGCAAAAGTACGCTCATGGGAATGATTGCGCGTAATACATCGGCAGACGTAAATGTTATCGCTTTGATAGGAGAACGTGGCAGGGAAGTGCTGGATTTTATAGAACGCGATCTGGGACCTGAGGGTTTGCAGCGGTCAGTCGTTATCGTTGCTACATCTGATCAGCCTGCATTAATTCGAATTAAGGGAGCTCTTATTGCTACAACGATTGCTGAGTATTTTCGGGATCGAGGACTTAATGTGATGCTGATGATGGATTCGGTGACTAGGTATGCTATGGCTCAACGTGAAGTTGGACTTGCAGTAGGGGAACCGCCAGCTATGAGGGGTTACACACCATCGGTGTTTGCAAGCTTGCCCAAACTACTAGAACGTGCTGGAACTGGACCTACGGGGTCTATAACAGCCTTTTACACTGTACTGGTTGATGGCGATGACATGAATGAACCGATCGCTGATGCTGTTAGAGGGATACTCGATGGTCATATCGTCCTTAATCGAAGTATTGCGAACAAAGGACATTTTCCAGCAATAGATGTGCTTTCCAGCATTAGTCGTGTAATGAAGGATATTGCGCCAGAAGAACAGATCGCTGCAGCAGAGAATGTGAAGCGACTAATGGCTGTATACAAGGATTCAGAGGATTTAATTAATATCGGAGCGTATCAAAGAGGCTCGAATGCTCAAATCGATGAGTCGATGGAGTATATAGACAGTATATGGGAATTCACCAAACAAAGGGTGAATGAAAAAGTTACGCTGGCTGAAG
The DNA here is from genome assembly GCF_037963325.1 of Paenibacillus sp. FSL E2-0201. Taxonomy (NCBI): domain Bacteria; kingdom Bacillati; phylum Bacillota; class Bacilli; order Caryophanales; family Paenibacillaceae; genus Paenibacillus; species Paenibacillus sp. FSL E2-0201. The sequence goes on along the minus strand of NZ_CP150154.1, from coordinate 4,059,559 downwards.
TTCAACAGTCTTTAATTTCACACTTCTCGAGGAGTTGATTCAGTATTATGAGATTTCATTATACTTTTCAAAAAGTCGTTGACTTGAAGGGCAATGAGAAGACACAGGCAGAATGGATGCTCTCAAGCGCGCTTGGAGAATTGCAGGCACAAGAAAGAAGCCTGGATGAACTCACCTTTCAGCGGAGCGCTATCATGTTATCCTTACAAAATGCCGCAGAACAAAAGACACCTATGGCGAAGATTCGTGAAATGCAAGAGTATGTAGAATACCTGGATATATGCATTGCCCGTAAGCATACGGACATTAGAAGTGCACATCAGGAAGTCTTGAAGAAGCAAGACCAGTTAAGCACAAAGGTATTAGACGAAAAAGTATGGTTAAAGGCAAAAGATAAGGCTGAGACACAGTTTCAGCAAAGTATGATTTTACGGGAACAAAACGAACTGGATGAGATGGCAACCGTCCGCTTCGCGATGAAATCCCTCTAACCCGGGAGGTTTCCGCTAGTGGCTAACAATGATATGGAACTTGAAAATGAAGGGTCAGCGGGGAAATTTGAGCGGTTCTTATTTTTAATGATACCGATTATCTTCACGCTAGTACTGCTTGGAGTACTGTTGACGCTTTTTAATATGGACATTCGTAATAATGTGCTTGAGGTTGCGAATAAAATTCCTATCCTGGAAAAATGGGTTCCTGATCCGCCTGGAGATCCTTCTAAACCGAAGGAAGAAAGCAAAAAGCAGGAAGTGAGCTCAGCGACTACGATTAAGGAGCTTAAAGCTCAGCTCGCCCAACAGGAAGAGAACCTGAAGAAGGTTACAGATGAAAAAACAGCCCAGGATACCAAGGTTCAGGCGCTTGAGTCGCAGATCGATGGAATGAAGACAGAAGCTGCTGCAGCTGCTGAGGTAAACGCGGAGGAAACAGAAGACCCATATCAAAAGCAGGTTGCTGATCTGGCAAAGCTCTACGCGGGTATGAAAGCTTCCAAAGCTGCGCCGATTATGGAGAATTTGACTACAGAAGAAATGGTGCAAATATTCAGCGTAATGAATAAAGCAAGTAAGACTGCGATTCTGGAAAAAATGGATCCTCAAAAAGCGGCCGATGTCACGATTAAGTTGAAAGAAACTACCTCTTCGAGTGATATGGCTATTGCCGCTCTTCAATCTAGATTGAAAAAAGAAGCAGGCACTGCTCCAACGACTAAAACCAGTACAAATCTGGATAAGGAAAAGTTGAACCAAACCTTTAGTTCAATGACGCCTGCCAATGCAGCTTCTCTACTAGGAGAAATGTACAAGATTAGCCCTGATAAAGTAGTAACGATTATGAATACCGTAAGTGATAGTGTCCGTTCTTCGATTTTGGGGGAAATGACTAAAAATGATAGTGCGCAAACTGCGAAGATTGTTAATCGTTTGATGGGCGCTAAATAAATATTGAAAGGAGGTGAAAATAACATGAGTTTAGTTGTTCAATCGCTTGTGAGTGCAAATACAACAGCTGCAAGTGGTAGTTCATCAACATCTATTGGAACATCAACTGCTGTACCTTTCGCTCAGACATTAGTGCAAACAATGGGAGGAACTACAGCGAACAACACATCGGTGCCCACTGATCCTTTACTGGGAAACATAGCCTCTTTATTGCAAGGTCTTCTAAAGGAAGTTAAAACGACTGGAGAAGATCAAGGGGGACAAGACACTCAGAATTCCGATCTCATTGAGAAGCTTACTGCAGATGTTGAAAATCTGGATGATACCATCCATAGCGATCCTGCTATTTTGGTAGCTTTGCAAGCTTGGCTACTTCAGGTCTCTGCTCTTCTATCAGGAAGTCAAGCGACAGAGGGCGATGCTGCGTCAGAGACGGAGTCGGCAGGAAGCTTGTCACCGTTAGCACAGAATGCAGATACGCTAAGATTTGCTGTTCAAGATGATTTGCAGAGTTTAGTTACTATGATTCAGGAAGCTGCAGTAAGTGGTAATGATGAAGTTGCAAGTAAGGGAGTAAGTCTGTTAAATAACTTCACGGCACTGCTAGAACAGACCTCGGCTAACAGTAATAAGGGTAAGGGGAAGGTCTCCAGTTTGAATGATAGTTCTGGTGTATCTGTACAACAACCTATTGTAACTGAAAGCAACGATAAAACGGTGGACAAGACCATTCAAAATCTAAGTAACCGTGCTGGAGAAGCTGCTGCAAGTAAGAGTGAGGGAGTCCTTACTTCGACTGTGACCTCAGGGACTATTCAAGATCCTGATGCAGAGCCTGCGAATACTCCAGTGATGAAGAGCAGTACAGCCGGAGAAACGAAGCTGGTCGAATCAGCACAAGACTCCACATCAGGGACTACCACCATTGAAGGAGATCATGAGGTTGTAACTGCCGGTCAACTAGCTCTTCGGGGAGGAATTACAGCTCCACTGAAGGCTGAGGTTCCAGTAGCACCTGTACCCGTTCATCAGTTTGCACAGGAAATGACCGGTTTTATTACAGGTAAATTGGAGATTGTGCAAAAAGGCGGAGTAGCTGAGGCTACGATATCACTCTTTCCAGAAAATCTCGGACAAGTAGATGTTAAGATTACTATGCAAAACGGCCATCTGGTTGCACAGTTTATGACTGAACATTCCGGAGCAAAGGATATGTTGGAACAGCAGATGAACCAGCTTCGAGCAGCATTGCAGTCTCAAGGCCTCCAAGTAGAAAAATTGGAAGTCACACAAAATAATACCCCTCTCAATTCACAATGGGGTCAAGAAGGACGCCAACCTGGTTCTGGAAGTGGTCAGCAGGGAAGACGCTCCAAAGAAAGTCGTGAGGAAGCTAATGATGCCATTCTTGCCGCAGAGCTAAATGGTGAATGGAAAGATTGGGTTTCAAACGCAGGGCAAGAAGATGATAATCAAGGGAACTCCTTCTCTGCCAAAGCTTAAACTTATCACAAGTGAAAGAGAGGTGAACGGTTATGACGACAACAACAACTCCTCCTGTTTCTACCAAAGACCAGTGGAATTATACAACTCCTGATTCTACTAAAACAACAGGGAATTCTGTATTGGGTAAGGATCAGTTTTTGAAGATATTGATCACCCAGCTGCAGAATCAAGATCCGATGCAGCCGATGCAAGATAAAGAATTTATTGCTCAAATGGCACAGTTTACATCTGTTGAGCAGCTGATGAATATCTCTACACAGCTTACATCAATGAATCAGTCTCTTGGCTCAGTATCCGGCTTGATTGGTAAAGATATCACATGGACGGATACCGCCACAAATCTACCTAAGACAGGGAATGTTGAATCCATCGTTGTCAGCAAAGGGATTCAATATGCGGTTGTGGGGAAAGACAGAATTGCTTTAACCGATATTACACAAATTCAGAATCCCGCAACAACAGAGAATGGTTCTGGTACAGATAGTAATACTCCTGAGAATAACGGAGGAAGTGAGGCGACAATATGAGTGACAGGCTGACCATAGGCCAACTGTATCCTGCGTCGTCCCTACATTCCTCAACGTTACAGCGATCTTCGATACCGAAGCAGACTGTGGCTAGAGAAGCCACCTTTGAGAGCGTACTGCAACAGAAGCTACTAAAATTCAGCAATCATGCTGCTAAGCGTCTTGAACAAAGAGGAATTGAACTTGGAAGCAGACAACTGGATCAGATATCTTCTGCTGTGGATAAAGCTGCTGCCAAAGGCAGTAAAGAATCCTTGATATTAATGAAGGACTTGGCATTTATCGTAAGTGTCCCGAATCGTACGGTTGTAACCGCTATGGATGGAAATTCGATTAAAGATAACGTATTTACGCAAATTGATAGTGCAATTGTGATTTCATAACCGGCTGGTCCTAACGGAAAGCCGAGGCGGCCGCTGACCGACTGACGCGGTCCCATTCACTTAGTAAGTTATTAGGACTCTATAATCTGGGAGGACAACACAAATGTTAAGATCTATGTATTCAGGGGTTTCGGGGATGAGAGGCTTTCAGACTAAGCTTGATGTAATCGGTAATAACATTGCCAATGTCAATACAATTGGTTTTAAATCAGGACGGGTTATGTTCAAGGACATTATGAGTCAAACCGTTTCTGGTGTAACTGCTCCTAGTGATGATGGTACAGGTGGTATTAATGCTAAACAAATCGGACTGGGCGTAAGTATCGCTTCTATCGATACACTCCATTTGTCCGGTAGTGCTCAAACTACTAATAACCCGACAGATTTACGCATTGACGGAGATGGATTTTTCCTAGTAAAGCTATCAGAAGATCAAGAAACACCTTTCTTGACTCGTGCAGGAGATTTTCATGTAGATGCTGCACGTAATCTTGTAACTTCTGACGGACTTCATGTGCTAGATTCCGATGGCGGACCCATTCAACTGGGTGATGATGTAACAGCATTCTCCATTTCCAATGATGGAACGATTGTTCAGACCATGTCGGATGGAACGACTGAAGCAGGTGTGAAGATCGGTGTAGCTAAGGTTACTAATCCATCTGGGTTAGAGAAGATTGGTGGCAATCTATACCGTATGTCACTTAATGCGAATGCAGAAGGTGAGCTTGTTCCTACAGTAGCAAATGATACTGAAACTGGAACAGGCGCTATCATTTCTGGTCAACTCGAAATGTCCAATGTGGATCTTACGAATGAATTTACAGAAATGATCGTATCGCAACGTGGATTCCAGGCGAACTCCCGTATCATTACGACTTCTGATGAAGTGCTACAGGAAGTAGTTAACCTGAAGCGTTAATTTTATCAATAATTAAATATCTTTTTTAAAGATAAACGCGGAGTCGTGGGGGAGGTACCCCTCCCCCTATTTTTGTTAGGAGGCCTGTTATGATATCGGTAACGAGATTAAATGGAACACCGATGTGGATCAATGCCCTACTGGTAGAAATGGTAGAAGAAAGCCCGGATACATATATTACGCTCGTAACCGGAAAAAGACTGATCGTGCTTGAAAAAGCGGATGAAGTTATTACGAAGATCCGGGATTATAACAGGGACATAGGCACATATGCTGCCACCATTAAAGTCCAGTCAATGGAGGAGCTAACATGAAGAAGATGCTGCCGTGGTTACTTACGATTTTGCTTGCGATTACACTTATTGTGATAGCCGCATTTTTATTAATGGACAAGATCTTTCCGAAAGATACGAATGATGTAAATGCTGCGGTACAAAGTGTGGAAACCAAACATTTAACTGCAGATGAAATCGTCGAACTAACGGCAGAGATCAAAGACATCAAAACAAATCTTGCTGATCCCGATTATATCGTTCAAATAGATTTCGCTTTCCAATTGAATTCTGCGAAATCAAAGGAAGCATTCGAGAAAATAAAAGAGATCAAAATCAAGCCGATTATTATCAAAACGCTTGCAGATACCAAACCTGAGGAGCTTAACGGAGCAAATGGCAAAGATCAGCTTAGCAGCAAGCTTGTTAATTTGATCAATAAGACATTGACCGAAGGCAAAATCACTCAGATCGAAGTCACCAAATACCTTTTGGCTTCTATGTAGCTTCAGGCCTGATAATTCTTTGATGGGGGGGTGATTGAATTGGTTGATGTACTATCACAAAACGAAATAGATGCTCTACTTGCTGCACTTTCTTCAGGTGAGATGGATGCCGATGAACTTAAAAAGGAAGAAACTCAGAAGAAGATCCGATCTTATGACTTTAAACGGGCTGTTCGCTTTTCTAAAGATCATATCCGTAGTCTTACAAGGATTCATGACAATTTCGCCCGCTATCTTACAACGTACTTTTCAGCCCAATTACGCACCTTCGTGCAGATTAATGTCGTTCAAGTAGAGCAGCTCCCTTATGATGAATTCATACGTTCCATTCCAAAAATGACAATACTGAACATTTTTGAAGCTGAACCTTTAGAAGGTCGAATGGTAATGGAGGTTCATCCAAACATTGCTTTCGCTATGCTGGACAGATTGCTGGGAGGTTTTGGGACAGCGCCTTCTAAAATTAATGCTTTAACTGAGATTGAAACAACGATCATGGAGCGTATCTTCAGCAGATGCTTTGAGAGCTTGCAGGAAGCTTGGAAGACTGTGCTGGATATCCATCCGCGCATGGAAGCGCTCGAAACGAATCCGCAGTTCATGCAAATTGTATCCCCCAACGAGACCATTGCATTAATCTCGTTAAGCACCAAAATTGGAGATACAACAGGCATGATCAATCTTTGCATACCGCACGTCGTTCTGGAACCTATTATGTCTAGACTATCTGTTCACCAATGGTTTGTAACAGAGAAGAAGACGCGGGATGCAGATGAACTTGAAGCCATTAAGGCTAGAGTTCATAAGGCGAAATTGCCGATTGTCGCTGAACTTGGAGAATCACGCTTATCAATATCTGAGTTTCTTGGGCTTAGCGTCGGTGACGTGATCTCTCTTAACAGGAATGTAGATTCCGGACTCTCGATTAAGGTAGGAGAGAAGCTTAAGTTCATCGGAAGTCCTGGAATGGTGAAAGACCGGGTAGCCGTGCAAATAGACGAGATTGTCAGTGAAGGAGTTGAAGAATTTGACGAGTAAAGATTATTTATCCCAAGAAGAAATCGACGCTCTTTTGAGACAATCTGCGGAAGGCTCATTGGCTCCTACAGAGAAAACGGTAAATGACTATTTAACACCGTTTGAACAGGATGCTTTGGGTGAAATCGGTAATATAACATTCGGTAGTGCTGCAACAGCACTTTCCACTTTACTTGGGAAAAAGGTTGATATTACAACCCCTCAAGTTTCCATCATTACACGCGGGGAGTTTGAAGTGGCTTTTCCAAAACCACATGTAGCAGTACACGTGGAATATGTAGACGGATTTCAAGGTATTAATTCACTTGTAATTAAGATTAGAGATGCACAGGTCATCGCCGATTTAATGCTTGGCGGGGAAGGTGAACCCAAGGATGAAGAATTGAATGAAATTCACATTAGTGCTGTGCAGGAAGCTATGAACCAAATGATGGGTTCTTCTGCCACATCAATGTCAACTATTTTCAATCGCTTTGTTAATATTTCACCTCCCGGTATAGACATCCTGAATATGTCCAGCGGTGAAGGCGTAGGCAGCTTGCCGAATGACGAAACCTTAATTCGTATTTCGTTCCGTCTTAAAATAGGAGATTTAATAGACTCTACCATTATGCAGCTCTTGCCTGTCCAGTTTGCTAAGGATATGGTAACGATGCTTCTGGGTGATGTAAGTCCTGCAGCACAGGAGGCTGCAGTTACGTCAACAGAGACTCCTGCTAAGCCAGTGCATGAGACGCCGCCTGCGGCTCCTCCAGTGCAGCAGGCGCCTTCACAGCCCGCAGGAGAAACTCCTCCGCCATATCCACCGCAAGGGATGCCTGGTTATCCTGGAATGCCGGAAGGCGGATATTATTATCCTCCAGCAGGCATGCCGGCGTATGGTATGCCGGGGATGCCGCCATACGGAATGCCGCCACAAGGCATGCCTTATGGGCAGACACCACCGCTTAGTCCTGAAGCTAATCGCAATGTAAATGTACAGCCTGTACAATTTGCTAACCTTAACGGTGGAGCTTTTGGTAATATTGATGAAAATAATTTAAATTTATTGATGGACATACCGCTTAGAGTAACCGTAGAATTAGGAAGGACCCAGAAGCAGATTAAAGATATTTTGGAAATGTCTCAAGGCTCGATCATTGAGCTGGACAAGCTCGCCGGTGAGCCTGTAGATATTTTGGTTAACAACAAGCTTATTGCCAAAGGCGAAGTCGTAGTTATCGACGAAAACTTCGGCGTACGCGTTACGGATATCGTCAGCCAGTGGGACCGAATTCAGAAATTACAATAAGCATACTTAGGGAGGATTTTGTAAAAATGGCTAACCGAATTCTAATCGTGGACGATGCAGCATTTATGAGAATGATGATCCGTGACATTTTGTCGAAAAACGGATTTGAAGTAGTGGGCGAAGCTCAGGACGGTTCTCAAGCTATAGAGAAATTTAAAGAACTGCGTCCGGACCTCATCACGATGGATATTACTATGCCTGAGATGGACGGAATCGCCGCCCTGAAAGAAATCAAGAAAGTAGATCCGGCTGCTAAGGTTATCATGTGTTCAGCCATGGGCCAGCAGGCTATGGTTATCGATGCTATTCAAGCGGGAGCAAAAGACTTTATTGTGAAGCCTTTCCAAGCAGACCGTGTTATCGAAGCTATCAACAAAACGTTGGGTGTGTAGGAAAGAGACATGCCCGTCAATTCAGAACCGCTCGGTAGCAATAACACCCTGCTGAATTTGCTTAACGTTATTATTGTCCTTGCGGTAATCATTGTACTTATTGTGCTGCTGATCCGTTTTCTTGGACGTCGTAATCAGACCTTTATGAGCGGGCGCTCCATTCGGACGCTTGGTGCTGTAGGGTTGGGACCTAACAAGTCGATGCAGGTTATTGAACTGGGAAGCAGCCTTTACTTAATCGGGATTGGTGAGAACATATCCATCTTGGATAAAGTCACTGATCCAGATGAGGTGGCTTTGATCATTGCAGCATTTGAGGATCAATCCTCTAACCAGAATAATTTTCTCGCACCGCTTATTGCCAAGGTTAAGGTTAAGCTGCGTGGGGAGGTTCCATCAGAGGAAATCGAGCTTAGTGAAACATCATCTTTTTACGAGACACTGCAATCCAAGCTTCGTTCTGCACCAGAGCGTAAAGAGAAAATGGAAGAGTTGTTCCGGGATGATGCTACTAAGGATGAGTCGAGGAATTTATGAAAAAAAAGCTAATTCTTGCTATTCTGCTGTTCGGGTTCATTAGTATAGTTATGATGCGGCCGATACATGCTGATCCTATACCTAATGTTAATATTCAGGTCGGTAATGATGGTTCAAGTGGTGGTACCAGTTCCATATCAATTCTTCTTCTCGTTACGGTTCTGAGTATTGCTCCGGCGTTTCTAGTTCTTATGACCAGTTTTACTAGAATTGTAATCGTGCTCGGCTTTGTCAGAACCTCACTTGGTACTCAGTCCATGCCTCCGAATCAGGTGCTGGTAGGGCTTGCTCTATTTTTGACCCTGTTCGTTATGTCGCCAACTTTGGCACAAGTCAATGAAACGGCGTTACAGCCGTATTTGAAGGGGACAATTACACAGACTGAGGCTTTTGATAAAGCTGCTGATCCGATGAAAGAGTTTATGTTTAAACAGACCAATTCCAAAGACCTTTTGTTATTTATGAAGTATACCGGTTATACGGGATCGGCTAAACCTGCTACATACAGTGATATTCCACTGACGGTGATGGTGCCTGCTTTCGCAATTGGGGAATTGAAAAAAGCTTTTACAATGGGCTTCTTAATTTTCATTCCATTTTTGATTATTGATATTGTTGTGGCGAGTACGCTGATGGCCATGGGGATGATGATGCTTCCCCCGGTCATGATTTCATTACCTTTTAAAATAATGCTCTTTGTACTGGTAGACGGCTGGTACTTAGTCATTAAATCACTACTTCTTAGTTTTAACACCTGACCTTAAGAGGAGGCATGAGGATTGAGTACGGAGTTTATAATCGGTCTAGCAAGCCAAGCCGTATATTTAGTGCTGGAAGTCAGCGCTCCCATGCTGATTCTTGGTCTGGTGGTAGGGCTAATAATCAGTATTTTTCAAGCTACGACACAGATTCAGGAACAGACGCTAGCGTTTGTTCCCAAAATCGTCGCAGTACTGCTGGCTTTATTGCTATTTGGTCCGTGGATCATCACGAAGCTAATTGACTTTACTAGCCAAATTCTAGGAAATCTTTATATGTATATTGGTTAAGCAATGAACATGGATACCCTATTGCAAAGTTTACCCGTCTTTTTGCTTATTTTTTGTCGAATTACCGCTTTTTTTGTTGTCGTTCCAGTGTTTTCTTCTCAAGGGGTACCGACAACTTTTAAGATTGGCATTTCTTTTTTTGTAGCTTTGGTAGTCTTTAGTGCTAGTGGAACCGGAATTACGATTCCGCAGGATTTTAGTTATATTTTGCTGATTATGAGAGAGGTATTAATAGGTCTTTTACTAGGTTTCATTGGATATTTGATGTTTATGGCGATTCAGACAGCGGGTTCTTTTATTGATATTCAGATTGGCTTCGGTATCGCGAACGTCATTGATCCTATGACTGGAACGTCAGCACCTATTCTCGGTAATTTCAAATATATGATAGCCCTGCTAATGTTTCTGAGTATGAATGGACATCACCATTTGCTAGATGCCATTGTATACAGCTATAAATGGATTCCTATGAATAATGATTTATTTCTACGCATGGTAGATGGTAGTTTATCAGAGTTTCTGGTCCGAACATTTGCGCAGTCGTTTGTATTAGCTTTTCAAATGTCTGCACCATTAGTAACCGCACTGTTTCTGACTGATGTTGGCCTTGCCTTTTTGGCGAGAACGGCTCCGCAATATAATGTATTCGTTATAGGGGTTCCTCTCAAAATCATTATAGGTCTTGCACTTCTTTTAGTGCTGATGCCAGGTCTGGCTGTGCTGTTTCAGAATCTCTTCGAAATCATGTTCGAATCCATGGAGAATTTACTGGGTCTCATGGGGAAGAAGCCGTAGGTGACCGTAAGGGGAGAGTATTATGCCTAAGACGAAGCGTTATAGACTAGATCTTCAACTCTTCGCCGGTGAAAAGACGGAAAAAGCAACCCCGAAGAAACGGCAGGATGCTCGTAAAAAAGGCCAAGTAGCCAAAAGTGCTGAGCTGTCTGGTGCGGTTGTATTGTTAGCTGCGGTAGTTAGCTTGATGATGTTTGGCGGTTTTATGAAAGAGCGTTTTATGAAGCTATACACGGACGTATTTCAGAATCGAATGATGCTGGACGTTACGCCTGAGAATATAACGCTGCTATTTAATCAGTATGGCTTGCAAATCTTGATTTTGCTAGCTCCATTACTTGGAATTACGTTTGTTATGGCGCTTGTCTCCAACTTGGCGCAGGTAGGCTTTATGGCTACGGGAGAGGGGATTACTCCTAAATTCAGTAAGATTAATCCTATAAAAGGTTTCAAAAATATTTTCTCTATGCGTTCTTTTGTAGAATTCCTGAAATCAATATTCAAGCTTCTAATTATTTCTTATCTGGTATATAGCACATTATGGGGAGAAAAGAAGAACTTTGCATCCCTGTCGCATATCAGTGCGGAGGGGATTTTTAAGTTTGCGGCCAAGCTGACGATGAGTCTTGGTTTGAAAATCGGGGTTGCTCTGCTAGTTATGGCTTTTCTTGACTTTATGTATCAGAAGTACGAACACGAAAAGAGTCTGAAAATGTCTAAACAGGATATTAAGGATGAATACAAAAAAATGGAGGGTGACCCTCTAATCAAAGGCAAGATCAGGGAACGCCAACGTAGAATGGCCATGCAGCGCATGATGCAGGAGGTTCCTAACGCGGATGTAATTATTACAAATCCAACGCACTTTGCTGTTGCACTAAAGTATGACGGTTCCAAGATGGAAGCGCCTCAGATTATTGCAAAAGGGCAGGATTATGTAGCACTTCGTATTCGGGAGCTGGCTAAAGAACATGGCGTCGTGACTATGGAAAACAAACCGCTGGCACGGGCATTATTCCAAAGAGCAGAAATTGGAGATGTCGTTCCAAATGATCTGTTTCAGGCTGTGGCTGAAGTGCTGGCATATGTATATAAGCTAAAAGGTAAGAGGAAATAAGGCGGGGGGGTTAGGACATTGAAAGCTAAAGATTTAACAGTTTTGCTAGGCATCATCGGTATCGTGCTTATGATGATTCTGCCTATCCCGTCCTGGCTTTTGGACGTTTTGCTTGTCATTAATATCTCTATAGCATTAATTATCATATTAGTGGCTATGAACACAAAGAATGCACTCGAGTTTTCAATTTTCCCTTCATTATTGCTGGTTACGACATTGTTTCGTCTGTCACTAAACATTTCGACAACAAAACTGATCCTGACCTACGCAGATGCCGGTTCGGTGGTATCGACTTTCGGTAGCTGGATCGCCGGCGGACAAATTGCCGTTGGATTTATCGTGTTTCTAATTTTGGTAGTGGTTCAGTTTATTGTTATTACCAAAGGATCAGAGCGTGTAGCTGAGGTAGGGGCGAGATTTACCTTGGATGCGATGCCCGGCAAGCAGATGAGTATTGATGCCGATCTTAATGCAGGCATGATTAACGAAACTCAGGCACGTGAGCGGCGCCGCAATGTTGAGCGGGAAGCGGATTTTTTCGGAGCCATGGATGGTGCGAGTAAATTCGTTAAAGGAGACGCGATTGCGAGTATCATTATCCTGTTGATCAATCTTATTGGTGGATTTATTATCGGTATGGTTGTACACGGAATGGATTTTTCCACTGCGTTATCTACTTATTCCGTATTGACGATCGGGGACGGTCTAGTCAGCCAAATTCCTGCTTTGCTCATTTCGACTGCAGCGGGTCTTATCGTTACTAGAGCTTCATCGGAAGGAAATCTGGCAGAAGAACTAACTGGGCAATTGCTGTCCTATCCAAAGCTGTTATACATTGTTGCAGTTACTGTTGCTTTTCTAGGTCTCTTCACACCTATACATATGATTACTACGCTCCCTCTAGCAGGTTTGCTGGCTTTTGCAGCCTATAGTATGGGACAAAATTTAAATCGAAAACAGATTGCTGAAGAGCAGCTTGTTGAAGAGAAGCAGATTGAAGAGGTACGAAGTCCGGAAAGTGTAATCAATTTACTCTCTGTGGATCCAATTGAATTCGAGTTCGGTTATGGTCTTATACCTTTGGCAGATACAGGTCAGGGTGGCGATTTGCTAGATCGTATCATCATGATTCGACGGCAATGTGCCCTTGAAATGGGTCTTGTAGTGCCTGTTATTCGCATTCGCGACAATATTCAACTAAAACCGAATGAATATGTCATAAAAATTAAAGGAAATACTGTCGGCGGCGGTGAATTATTACTTAATCACTACTTGGCTATGAGTCCAGGTTATGATGATGAATCTATAAACGGTATTGAGACCATTGAACCATCGTTTGGACTTCCTGCGCTATGGATTGACGAGTCGGTTAAAGAGCGGGCTGAATTGTCCGGGTATACCGTCGTAGATCCACCATCCGTTGTTGCAACACATTTGACGGAGCTCATTAAGCGGCATGGACATGAACTGATAGGACGACAAGAAACTAAGATGCTGGTGGATAACCTAAGAGATAATTATCCAGTGCTTGTTGACGATCTAATTCCTTCCGTATTGGCGATTGGGGATGTGCAGAAGGTACTTGCCAAGTTGCTGCGCGAGAAGATATCGATCAGGGATTTGGTCACTATCTTTGAGACGTTAGCAGACTATGGGACGTACACCAAGGATCCTGATATTCTTACCGAATATGTTCGTCAGTCCTTGTCCAGACAGATTACTCAGCAATTCTCGCAAGTAGGAGAGACTCTGAAAGTTATCACGGTGGGACCTAATCTGGAGAAGAAAATTTCTGAGAGTGTACAGCAATCAGAACAGGGCAGTTATTTGGCACTGGATCCAGCTTCGACTCAAACGATCTATCAGCGGTTAAGCGAACAGATCAATCGACTGCTACAGTCTGGACAACAGCCCATTGTACTCACATCACCAACCATTCGTATGTATTTGCGACAGGTGATTGAACGGACAATGCAGGATATTCCTGTGCTGTCTTATAGCGAACTAGAGCCTAACATTGAAATACAGAGCGTCGGAGTGGTGAATTTATGAGAGTGAAGCGTTATGTTGTCGATACGATGCCTGACGCCATGCATTCCATTCGCAGTGAGCTTGGAAGCGAGGCCGTCATTTTAAGTACGAAAGAAATCAAGATTGGCGGATTTTTAGGATTGTTTAAAAAGAAAAAAATAGAGGTTGTAGCGGCTGTTGAAAAAGCTCAACAGGGGAGTATTCCTGAAAAGCCTGTCAAGCCTGCGATGAACATTCCGCGCAGCGCTGTCCCGCAGGCTTACCAAAAAGCATCATCTACAACATCTACAGCTACTGTTACGTTGGAAAAGCCCGAAGAACCTAGGTCCTTTGCTGAGATCGCCGCAGCCTTGTCCGAAGCAATTGATGTAGAGCAATCGACGATAAAGCATCCAGAGCCCTTACAAGAATCTCGGAATGTTAGCAAGGATCATCTCAAAGTGTCTGAAACAAATCAGGAGGATATGACATCTGTATCTGCACTTTATGAGTCTCTTGGTCTGGAACAGACACCCGCCGTTGCTTCGGCTATTGATAATGATGTCCTTCGTGAGATTAGAGATATGAAGCAGTGGATGGAACGAATCGCTAGACAATCTTCGGGGGCTAGGGAGTTGCCGGACAGTCTTCAGCAGCTTAGAGATCTTTTGATTGAGCAGGAGATGGATACTGTACTTGTTGAAGAATGGATTAGTAATATCTCAGAACGTTGGGCAGATGAAGGACGTACTTGGGGGCCAGAGAAATTTCAGGAGTCCTTGAAAGAACAACTCGATGGATTTCTGTCAGGTCGAATCGCTGATGGAATTGCACAGGATACCCAAATTGTATATATTGCAGGTCCCACCGGAGTAGGGAAAACAACTACTATAGCCAAGCTTGCGGCTGAACAGCTTTTCAAATACGGACGCAAGGTTGGTTTTATCACCTCTGATACGTATCGTATTTCAGCTGTGGAGCAGTTGCGTACATACGCATCTATTCTAAATGTTCCGTTAGAGGTGGTTCAGTCGCCAGGTGATTTACAAAGAGCACTTTTTCGATTAGAGAGTTGTGATCTTGTAATTATGGATACAGCTGGACGGAATTATCGCAATGATATGCTTGTAGCAGAACTGCAAAGCTTGTTAGCGAAGGAATTAAGAAGTGAGACCTATCTTGTGCTCAGCTTGACCTCGAAAAGCCGTGATATGAAATTGATTGCAGAGCATTTCGGCAGGTACAGGCTGGATAAAGTTATTTTTACCAAGCTAGATGAGACGGGAAGTTATGGACCACTCTTTAACGTCCTGAATGATTTCCCTCTCACATTATCTTATATGACCAATGGTCAAAATGTACCCGACGATTTATTGATGGCTTCCAAAGAACAACTTAGTGAAATGCTTCTTGGAACAGGTGAATCATGATGGATCAGGCACAATCCTTGAGACAGCTTGTATCCAGTCAGGAGCCGAAACTAGCTGAAAAAGGGGAAACATCCGCCCGTATCATTACTGTTTGTAGTGGTAAAGGTGGCGTAGGTAAATCGAATTTTACGCTTAATTTCGCTTTAACCTTAAAAGCAATGGGAAAGAGAGTATTGCTGTTCGATGCAGATATTGGCATGGCTAACATAGACGTGTTAATGGGCGTGTCGGCGAAGTATAACCTATATCATCTGTTAAAAAGAGAAGCGGATATTGAGCAGATTATTCAGTTAGGACCGAACGGCCTTCCTTTTATAGCTGGTGGATCGGGCATGGATGAGTTGTTCTCCCTTTCGGAATCGGATCTTAATTATTTCACAGCCCAGATAGCTCATATAGCGGACAGCATGGATTATATTTTGTTTGATACAGGTGCTGGATTATCTAAGGAAACGATGAAATTTATAACCTCTGCGGACGATTGCCTAGTAGTTACTACGCCAGAACCGACTGCTATTACAGACGCCTATGCTTTAATGAAGGTTGTGAATCGGACGCATCCGGAAATTTCATTTAAACTGATCGTGAATCAAGCGGGTGATGAAAGAGAAGCGTCAGTGACAAGTGATAAGATTCGTATGGCCGCCAGTCGTTTTTTACAATTAGATGTTTCCTATCTTGGTCATATAAGCTCAGATGCCCATGTAGTGCAGGCCGTCAAAAGGCAAACGCCATTCTCATTGGCTTTTCCAAACAGCGTTGCTGCAAGAGATATACATCGGCTAGCCCTAAGTTATTTGACCATAGATGGTAAAAAGGATACAAAAGTTCAAGGTATTAAAGGCTTTATCCATAAATGGTTAAAGCGAAGTAAATAATTGTTCTGAATCTGGAACAGAGGTGGAAATGATATGAAGCCATATAAAGTTTTGGTTGTTGATGATTCTGCATTTATGCGCAAGATCATTTCCGATTTAATTGAAAATGACGCTGACTTTCAGGTGACGGCAACAGCCACAAACGGGCGTGAAGCTATCGAGAAAATTAACAAGCTGCGTCCGGATCTAGTTACCATGGATGTGGAAATGCCGGAGATGAACGGCCTGGAAGCGCTGAAAATAATAATGGCGTCAGATCCGCTGCCAGTGATTATGCTGTCAGGTATCAATGAAGAGGGTATGAAGGAAACCATTCTTGCACTGGAATGGGGCGCTTTTGATTTCATTCGTAAACCTTCGATATCAAACTCTCAGGATATAACGGGAGTAGGGGAATCCCTAAGAGAACAAATGAAAGAAGCTATGTTGGCTCGGGAGCAGCGAGAAGCGCGAGCATCTGCATTTAGGATGCCTGACATTGCACCTTTAGAGCCATTACTGCCGACTGCTACAAGATTTATACCAGACAAACCCAAGGCTACGCCTAAATCTTCTCTCAAAAATGAAGGGGTAAGGAAACCTCGGGGAAAACAGCCAGTAGATAGTACTATCCCTAAAGTAGCAACTAAACCAATAATCTCTGCTAAAACACCGATATCTGAAAAGACCAAACCAAAGTCTAAAGTAGAGAATAAACCAACTCCCCGCAAACCGGTGATAGAATCTTTAGTGGAGGTATCCTCTGATCCTCCGGTACTTCCTCCGGATCGAATGGTTGGTAGCAAGAATTTGCAAAAATTAGTTGCTGTCGGTTGTTCTACAGGCGGCCCCCGTGCACTAAAGGTGCTTCTGGAGAAGATTCCCGCAGATTTTCCGGCTCCGATAGTCATTGTGCAGCATATGCCACCTAACTTCACGAAATCACTGGCCCAGCGACTGAATACATTCAGTCCGCTAGAAGTGTTAGAGGCAGAGCAGGGGATGATATTACGAAAAGGGACTGCTTACATTGCGCCTGGAGGTTATCATTTACAAGTTACCCCATCAGCTAAAGGGCAATATGCAGTTGTACTCACGAAGGAGGAGGCACGAAATGGCCACCGACCTTCAGTGGATGTTTTATTCGAATCATTGCTTCCACTCACATCTCTAGATCGGCATGTGTTGCTGATGACAGGGATGGGCAGTGATGGTGCAAGGATGATGAAATCTCTCTATGACTCAGGCGTAACCTCAACTTTTGCTGAAAGTGAAGAGACCTGTGTCGTATACGGGATGCCGCGATCTGCGGTGGAATTGCAGTGCGTCAAATATGTACTACCTTTGCAAGAAATTGCTCCAAGGCTAGTGCAAGCCGTTAAATAACGGAAAAGCGAACTCGAAGGGGAGGTGCTCTACTATGGACATGAACCAATATTTATCCATGTTTATTGATGAGTCGAATGATCATCTGCAGTCATTGAACGAGAGCATGATGGGGTTAGAAGCGAATCCTGAGGATCTTAGTATCGTACAGGTAATATTCCGCTCTGCGCACACCTTAAAAGGTATGGCAGCAACTATGGGTTTTGAAGATTTGGCTTCACTTACACACCAAATGGAAAATGTGTTAGATCTTGTACGTAATAACAAGCTGCGCATGCAGGATTTTATTTTTGATACGTTATTCAAAAGTTTGGATGCCTTAGAGTCTATGGTTGAGGACATTACTGGCGGTGGCGAAGGTAAAGCAGATGTATCAGCCATTGTTTCATCCCTACAGGCTATTGTTCGAGGAGAGATTCCTGTTGAAGGCGGCGGAGCATCTGCTGCTGCAACTCCTGCTGCACAAGCAGGTGAAACTCCGATTCATTTGGACGAGTTCCAATTTTCTGTTCTAGAGCAATCGATTCAGGAAGGGCATCATGCATTGTATGTGGACGTAACAATCCGTAAGGATTGTCAACTTAAGGCTGTCCGTGCATACATGGTGTTCGATCTACTCGAACGTTCGGGTGAAGTGGTTAAATCCTTCCCATCCGTTCAAGATATAGAACAAGAGAAATTTGACCAAAGCTTCTCACTCTATTACATAACCCAAAAAACCGCGGATCAAATTCAGGCGATGATTATGAATTTGTCTGAAATTGATAAAGTAACGGCAGTAGCACTAGATCAAGAATCCTTGAAAATGCTTGGTCAAGAATCTGCATCCGCTGTGTCAGAGGTGGCCGCAACAGCCGTCGAGATGGAAGCAGCTCCTGCTCCAGTAGCATCGGCTAAACCATCACCTACCAAAGATGAAAGTAATAAGCCGGTAGCAGCCAAAACAGGAGGGGCACCTTCCCGTACAATTCGTGTAGATATCGAACGTTTAGACGTGCTCATGAATCTATTTAGTGAGCTTCTGATTGACCGAGTTCGTTTGGAGCAGCTGGCTTCAGAGGTCCAGAATAGTGATCTTACGGAAACCGTAGAGCATATGGGCAGAGTAAGTGGTGATCTACAGAATATCGTTATGAAGCTTCGAATGGTTCCAGTAGATACCGTATTTAACCGGTTCCCACGTATGGTTCGTGATCTAGCTAAGTCGCTGGATAAGAAAGTAGATCTAATCGTAACGGGTGCCGAAACTGAACTTGACCGGACGGTAATCGATGAAATTGGTGATCCGTTAGTGCATTTATTGCGTAACGCGGTGGATCACGGGATTGAATCCATTGCTGACCGCATTGCTGCAGGTAAACCAGAGACTGGAACCGTTCATCTTCGAGCTTTCCACAGTGGAAATCATGTTTTCATTGAAATCGAGGAAGATGGAACAGGTATTTATCCAGAGAAGGTCCTGAAGTCTGCTGTGAAAAAAGGCGTGATTACGCAAGAGCAAGCAGCGAATATGACGGATGAGGAAGCTTATCAATTGTTATTTGCACCAGGTTTCAGTACAGCAGAAGTTATTTCTGATGTCTCTGGTCGTGGCGTAGGGCTGGATGTTGTAAAAGCTAAGATTTCTTCTCTGGGTGGTAATGTAACGATCTATTCTTCTCCAGGAAAAGGAACGAATTTCTCAGTTCAGCTGCCACTTACTCTATCCATTATTGCGGCCATGCTTATTCGATTGGGCTCTGAGAAGTATGCCATTCCATTATCCTCTATTGTGGAAACTGGAATCGTGAAGAACACTCAGATTCGTACGATTCATGGCAACAAAATGTTAGAATTCCGGAATTCTCATATTCCACTGGTTTCGCTTAGTCGTCTATTTTCGGTACCTGATTATGACGAGAGTACTGAAGAAGAGACAGAGATCGTAGTTGTTCGTAAGGGAGAACGTCTTGTGGCTTTAGCAGTACAGGATTTTATTGGTCAGAACGAAATAGTTATCAAGAATTTGGGTAAATATTTACCTGAAATTCAAGGGATATCTGGTGCAACGATACTTGGAGATGGTCAAGTAGCACTTATTATCGATCCGAACGCTTTTATTAAATAACTAGGATAGAACAGGGAGGTTCATTCCATGGCTGAAGATATTAAAGTGATAGTGTTCAAATTAGGCTCAGAGGAATACGGTATCGAAGTTGAGAAGGTACAGACTATTGAGCGTATGATGCCAATTACACGCGTACCTAAAACGTATTCTTTTATCAAAGGTGTAATTAATTTACGTGGAGTTGTTATTCCCGTGATTGACCTTCGGGGCCGCTTTGGGATTGAAGAGGCGGAGCACACGGATCAGACTCGTGTAATCATCGTATCTGTTAATGAAATGGAAGTAGGTTTCATTGTAGATTCAGCAAATGATGTAATAGATTTGAACAGAGATTCTATCGATACACCTCCAGATGTTGTTGGCGGCATCAAAGCAAAGTATTTAGATGGGGTGGCCAAGATAGGCGAAGAGCGCTTGCTGATCATGCTTAATCTGTCAGAAGTGCTTAACAAAGGCGAAATCGTTCAATTAGAAAGCCTAGAGGGCTAACCTGTGGAATTATTTAAGCACTATAAGGATTTCAAAATGGATGTGCTTAAGGAAGTCGGGAATATTGGAGCTGGAAATGCAGCCACCGCATTATCACAGCTTTTGAATAAGCCGATTGATATGGCAGTTCCCAAGGTACAGCTTCTCAACTTTGAAGAGATTACGGACAAAGTTGGTGGAGCTGAAGAATTTGTTTACGCAGTTTTCTTACGTGTAGAGGGTGAAGCTCCGGGCAACCTGTTCTTCATTCTTTCACCGGAAGCGGCTTTGAACTTACTTAGTCGCATCGCAGGTATCGAGATTTTGAGTGACCAAGAGCTTGGAGAAATGGAGCTTTCTGCGCTGAGTGAAATTGGCAATATTTTGGCCGGGTCGTACCTATCTTCTCTTGCAGACTTCACCTCACTTTCTATGTATCCAACAGTTCCTGCACTTGCTATGGATATGGCTGGAGCCATCCTAAGCTACGGTTTGCTGCAATTTGGGCAAATGGGCGACGATGCATTGTTGATCGATACTACCTTTTTTGAGGGGAAAAACGAAATTGAAGGGCAATTTTTCCTTATTCCCGATCCGGAATCATTCCCGAAAATCTTCAAATCGCTAGGAGTCCCGTTCGAAAATGATTGAAGAACAAAGCATCATTAAAGTAGGGATGGCAGATCTTAACATTGGAAGCCAGGATAGTTTGATTCGTACAACGGGTCTTGGCTCCTGCGTAGGATTGACATTGTTTGACCCTGGAAAAAAACTCGCAGGTATGGCGCATGTAATGCTCCCTACTTCTGAGATTGCTAGGGAAGGGCAATTAAACATCGCTAAGTTTGCAGATACTGCAGTGCCGGAGCTCTTATCCCGTTTGTTGGAACTTGGTGCGGTTCGAAGTCGGATCGTGGCCAAGATGGCAGGAGGATCACAAATGTTTGCCTTTGCCGGGGGGAGCGACACCATGAGGATCGGGCCTCGTAATGTTGAATCTTGTAAACTTGCTCTTGAGCTCTTGAAAATTCCATTAATTGCGGAAGACACGGGCGGTAATTATGGCCGTACGATAGAAATTGCCTGCAACACTGGTGTATTGTTCATCCGCAGTGTGCAAAAAGGCGCTAAGGAAATATAAATATGAAGATGATAGGAAACATTTTAATAAACTTGCTGTTTGGTTTGATAGGTTTTGTATTCACATTTTTTGTAACCTACAGTAATAATGTTCTCGGCACTAGTTTATTACGAAGCCTATTAGGATTTATCATATGGTTTCTGCTTGCATTCCTCCTAAGATGGGTATTGGGTTTTATTATGTATCAATCTTCACCTCCAGTTGAACAGGATGCTGACGGAGAAGAACTTGGTGCGAAACTAGACATCAGTACCCCTGATGAGGATGAAGAGTTAATCAACCTGCTCAAACCGAAGCCAGGACAAGGAAGCGGGAACAGTGAGGGGTTCAAGCCTCTTACACCCCCAAAACTAGTCTCTATGAAAGATCCTGAAGAATTGGCCAAGGCCGTTCGTCACCTGAAAGAAGAATAAGCGAGCGCTGTGGCGGAATCGGTTATCTTAAAATATAAGGATATATAAGCTTCCACTATACATTATCCTTATATTTCTCGCTTAAACGCTGCCGTCCATATGAGGACACCGAAGGCGTTTATGCTTGTGACAAGGCAGGTTTCGCCGCGACAAGCTCTCTGACTAAACTTTGGGAAGGGTGAAAGCTATTGAACGAGCGTAAAGCTTCTCAATTGGAAACTGACGAGCTATGGGAACAGTGGAAAGAACACAATAACCCTGAAGCCAAAAAGAAGCTGATAGAGAGTTACCTCCATATTGTTGATTATGTATCCAGCCGTTTGGCTGTGGGATTACCCAAGAATGTTTCTAAAGATGATCTAGCGAGCAATGGAGTAATGGGACTAATTGATGCGATTGAAAAATTCGACTACAAACGAGGATTACAGTTTCAGACATATGCTTCCTGGCGAGTACGGGGTGCAATTTTAGATTCCTTACGCCAAAGTGATTGGGTTCCTAGATCTGTGCGAGAAAAAGCTAAAAAAATCGAGGACGCTTATCAGCAACTGGAACAGAAGTATCTAAGATCCGTTAGTGATGAGGAAATGAGTCTATACCTGGATATAAGTGTAACAGAATTTCAAAATATGTTGCAGGATGTGGCTGTTATGTCACTATGTTCACTAGAAGACCCGATCCGTGAAGAGGAATCAGAGACCCGAATGTCCATACTGGTGGACGATAAAGCTAAGAATCCGGATAGCAAGGTAAATGAGTTCTACTTACGCGAAGCGCTCACCAAAGGTATTGAGAAATTAACGGTGAAAGAACGGACCGTCGTGTCCCTTTTATATTATGAAGATTTATCATTGAGCGAAATCGCAGAGGTCATGTCATTATCTCCTTCACGGATTTCGCAGCTTCATTCCAAGGCCATTTTACGGCTGAGGGGAACGCTTGAGAAAAATCGCGATCTACTTATGCAGAACGATTAACCGTTAGCGGTGACAAGGGGGAGCAAAATTGATCGGTCAAAATGCTTTGGATCAGTACTTAAGTATTACTTTTTCGGATGACAAAGGGATCGCGTATTTGCAGTTCTCCAAAAAAGATGAGAAATTTTCCTGCTCACCTACAGAATTGGAAAGCTTCCTGAACAGTCACAATATTCGCTACGGGATCCAGCGAGATGTTGTTGAACGTATTTGTAGTCATCCGGAGGAGTTTTTTTGGAGCAAAGTCGCTATTGCTACGGGTGAACCAGCAGTTAATGGAGTCGACGGAAGTATAATGCTCACTGTTGATCTGGAAGAGGATCGCAAGCCGCTTGAAAAAGCGGATGGTAAGGTAGATTATAAGGATTTAGTTCGGCTTCGTAACGTGCTCAAAGGAAAATTGATCGCTAGAATTATCCCTGCTCAGCCTGGTAAACATGGAAAGACTGTAACTGGGGATCAGCTTGCTTTCAGAGCTGGAAAGGAAGCTCATTTTAAAGTCGGAAAGAATGTACTTGTTGATAACAATGGAACATCGATGTATGCCGCAATTGACGGTCTTGTTACTTTAACCGATAGCGGTAAAATCAATGTTTTTCCTGTATATGAAGTGAATGGTGATGTGGATTACAGTACTGGGAACATAGATTTTGTAGGTACTGTTGTTATTCGAGGAAACGTACTTTCCGGCTTTTCTGTAAAGTCAGCTGGTGATATTCGTGTAGTTGGTGGAGTAGAAGGAGCAGAATTAATCTCTGGTGGATCCATTGAAATCACGGGTGGAATTATCGGCTATAACAAAGGACATGTAACCGCTGGGAAGAATGTAAAGGTCTCATTCATTCAAGATGGCAATGTTACCGCTGGTGAAGATGTCATTGTATCCCAGAGCATTATGCATTCCAATATACGTGCGGGCAGGGATGTGCTTTGTAACGGTGCTAAGGGTTTAATCGTAGGCGGAACTGTTCAGTCCGGGGAAAGAGTTGTGGCACGCACAATAGGCAATACCATGTCCACAGCGACTGCGATTGAGGTAGGTGTAGTGCCTGAACTCAGAAATGAGATTAATGAATTACGTCAATCGCTACGACAGTTGCTTGAAAATGAGGACAAAACTTCTAAAGCGCTGTATCTCTTAAATCAACTGGCAACCAACGGTCAACTACCTGCGGATAAAGTGGCGCTTCGTGTTAAATTGAATGCTACTAAACAATCTCATCAACGTGAGGAAAAAAGAATTAAAGAACGCGTGCTGGAGATTGAAAGAATGCTGGAAGATACAGGTAGAGCTAGAGTTGAAGTGATCAAGACAATCTATGGTGGATCCAAGATTATGATCGGCAGATATACCCGATTTGTAAAGGACCCTACCGAACGAGTTGTGTTTGCCTATAGTGAAGGTGATATTTCCTTAACGCCATACAATTAATTAGGCGGGCAGCATTAGCGGCCGGCCATTCTTGAAATTTAAGAAAGTATAGGTTTCACGTTATACATTATCCTTATATTTTTACGAGAAATGGTTATCGTCTCTAAAAGACGACAACATCGTTTCTTCTTATGAGAAGAGGGTTATGATGAGCCTAAAACCAGTGGAACTGCAAATTGCGCTACCTCGGACTACGGAGGCGGGGAAGATTCAGAATGAATCTCAGCAGCGCCCCGCGATTGATCAGCATCAACTGGCCGGACAAAATGTGAAACAAAGCCAGGAAATGACCATGCGAAGCTCTGAAGTGGATGAATCCTCTGAATCCGCTTTGCGTGATGGCGGAGATAAAGGCAATCATCATTCCGGAGGGAATCCATCCTCTGAGAAACGTTCGAAACCAGGAACTCGTGATGCGGAACATCCTTACAAAGGACAACGCATTGATCTGAGTCTTTAATCAGTAATTATAAATTATATTTGATTTGTAAAAAGGAGATAAGGCACTTGCAACCATGGGTGTATATTGTGCTAGTAGGTGTCGCCGCTATTCTTTATGCCCTTCTACTTCCAGCACGTATGAAGGAAGGAAAAGCCGAACAGCAGAGCCTCAAAGAAACGGAGGCTGCGCTTGAGCTATATATGGCTGACATAGAGCGCGAGAATGAAGAGCTTGTACAGTTAGTCAGCAGTATTAAGCAGCAATCTCAAACTAATCATAATGCAATGCAAGGGCAGATTAGCGATTTGCAGCTTCAATTAAAAGAATTGCAGCAAAGCTCTGTACTACTAGAAGGTCGGGTAACTGACGAAGAAAAACGGTTAAGAGAGTTGGAAGTTTCGGTTGAGAAGGGCTCGTATATTAAGGTTACGGCGAGCGGGGACCCGTCTGTCGGAGCTGAAATGAGTTCCAAACAATCCGAGGTGAAAGCAAAACCTATTAGTTCTATTAAATTGCGATATCCACGATTGTTTGAACTGCATGAGCAGGGGAAATCGATAGACTCCATTGCCAAGACGGCTGGACTTCAGCGGGGAGAAGTGCAACTGATTCTGCAACTCGCCAAACAGGAGGAATCGGTATGATGAAGAACCGTTCTTTTTTGTTTGGACTTGGCACAGGGCTAATAGCAGGAGCATTACTGCTTCAATTAATGATATCCGGCGGGGCAGCTCCACTGACCAAGGAACAAGTATTACAAGGAGCCGAGAAATTGAACTTGAAGGTTATCGACGCAGCTACTGAATCCCCTTCAGATGAGGCTTCTTTGGAAGAGGCTGATCAAGATCAGGAGAATGTCGGACTAACTGATGGAAGTCAGGAGAATGTGACACCTTCTGAGCCTGCAGTAGCGGCTTCTCCCGCTCCTGTAGTAACTCCTACAGTATCTGATAACCCCAATAAGGTTATCCCTCCACAAGAGCCATCAACGCCTAAAGAAGGTACTGTTGAGAAGCCAAGGGTCACTACAGCACCGTCTGCTGTTACACCTGTTGAGCCTAAAGTCACTGCGAATACAGGGGTATTTGTTCGTATACCTTCAGGAAGCACACTGACAAAAACAGCAGATATTTTGGAGAAGGCTGAGGTCATTAAGGATAAGGCTGATTTTCTTAAAGCCGCCAATCAACGCGGGATCAACAAGAAAATACAATCGGGTTCTTACAACTTTAATAAAGACGAGACTCTAGACTCTATATTAGAAAAATTAATTAGTTTTCAATGATCGTTGCATACACTAATAAAATATGGTATAGTAATTGACGGTGTTAAAACACACGCCGGTTGATTTCGACAAGGGGTGCTTTCTTCTGAAGAAAGTCTTGCTGAAAGATGACGCACGGCGGAGGAGACACACAATAAACCAAACTTAGGAGGTGTGTGAAGATGGCAGTAATCTCCATGAAACAGCTTCTAGAAGCTGGGGTACACTTCGGTCACCAGACTCGTCGTTGGAACCCAAAGATGGATCGTTATATCTTCACTGAAAGAAACGGAATTTACATTATTGACTTGCAAAAAACAGTCAAGAAGGTAGAAGAAGCTTACAACTTTGTAAAAAGCGTCGCTGGTGACAACGGCACAATCCTATTCGTAGGAACAAAGAAACAAGCACAAGATTCCGTAAAAGAAGAAGCAGAACGTTCAGGTATGTTCTTCATTAACCAACGTTGGTTGGGCGGAACTCTTACTAACTTCCAAACTATCCAAAAACGTATTGATCGTTTGAAGAAATTGGAATCTTGGGAAGAAGACGGTACTTTCGAAGTTCTACCTAAGAAAGAAGTTATCCTTCTTCGCAAAGAGAAAGATCGTCTTGAGAAATTCTTGGGCGGTATCAAGAACATGAAAGGTCTACCAAGCGCGTTGTTCATCATTGACCCGCGTAAAGAGCGTATTGCAGTAGCAGAAGCTCGCAAATTGGGTATTCCAATCGTAGCTATCGTTGATACTAACTGTGATCCTGACGAAATCGACTACGTAATTCCAGGTAACGACGACGCTATCCGCGCCGTGAAATTGTTGACTGGTAAAATGGCAGACGCTGTTGTTGAAGCTCACCAAGGCGAAGACACAACTACTGCTTAAGTAGCGACTAACACATACAAGAACTTAAATGAAAAGGGTGGTTGGCAGGTGGATAACCTCTCACTGCCCTTTTTTTAGGATAAAGGCCTTAAATAATGTAAGAAAACGACAATTACCTGGAGGGAATAAACAATGGCAGTTGATGCAAAAGCAGTAAAAGAACTTCGTGAAAGAACAGGCGCTGGTATGCTTGATTGTAAAAAAGCGCTTGAAGAAGCTAATAACGATATCACTAAAGCAGCAGAATTGCTTCGTGAAAAAGGTCTGTCCGCAGCAGCAAACAAAGCAGGACGTATTGCTACTGAAGGCGTTGTAGAATCTTACATCCACGCTGGCGGCCGTATTGGTGTACTTGTAGAAATCAACTGCGAAACTGACTTTGTTGGTAAAACAGATTCCTTTAAGGAATTTGCTCGCGATATCGCTATGCAAATCGCTGCAGCAAATCCGCGTTATGTTCGTCGTGAAGAAGTTCCACAAGAAGATGTAGAAAAAGAAAAAGAAATCCTGAAAGCTCAAGCTTTGAACGAAGGTAAGCCTGAGAAAATCATTGAAAAAATGGTTGAAGGACGTATTGGAAAATATTACGAAGAGTATTGCTTGCTTGAGCAAACCTTCGTTAAAGACCCTGACAAAACAATCTCCCAATTGCTGAACGAAAAAATCAGCACTATCGGAGAAAACATCTCGATCCGTCGTTTTGCTCGTTTTGAACTAGGCGAAGGTTTGGAAAAGAAAGTTGATAACTTTGTTGAAGAAGTTATGGCACAAGTTAATAATTAATAACAGCTTCATCATAAATGTGAAGAATTGAATAAAGGCAAGCATCAGAAGAGCGGAACACGTACACGTAGTGTTCCGTCTTTTGCAGAAAGTGAGGGTATACATTTGGAACAGCCGGTATTTAAGAGAGTAGTCCTTAAGGTAAGTGGAGAGTCTTTGGCAGGACAAAACGGATATGGTATTGATGCCGACATGATTATTTCCATCGCTGAACAGATCAAGGAAGTTGTTGAGCTTGGCGTTCAGGTTGCGATTGTTTGTGGCGGAGGTAACATTTGGCGTGGGATCGCCGGCAGCGCAAGCGGCATCGATCGCGCTACTGCAGATTATATGGGCATGCTGGCAACAGTAATGAATTCACTTGCTCTGCAGGATGCATTAGAGCAAATCGATGTACCTACTAGAGTGCAGACTTCGATCTCGATGCAGCAAATTGCTGAGCCGTACATTCGTCGTCGTGCGATTCGCCACTTGGAGAAGGGTCGCGTCGTTATTTTTGCAGCAGGCACAGGTAACCCGTTCTTCTCTACAGATACTACTGCAGCACTTAGAGCGGCAGAGATCGAAGCAGAAGTGATTCTGATGGCGAAGAATAAGGTTGATGGTGTATATTCAGCAGATCCGTTTAAAGACAGCACAGCCGAGAAATTTGAACAGCTCACTTACATGGATGTTCTGAACAAAAACCTTGGTGTTATGGATTCAACAGCATCATCTCTTTGCATGGATAATAATATACCGCTCATTGTATTTGCCATTACTGAACAAGGCAATATCAAACGTGTCGTTCTCGGTGAGAAGATCGGGACGATTGTTAAAGGGAGTGTAGATTAATGCCACAATCGGTCAAAAAAAATGCCGAAGAACGTATGGAAAAAGCGATTTCATCGCTGAAACGTGATTTGGCAACATTGCGTGCAGGACGCGCTACAACATCACTGCTGGATCGCATTCAAGTTGAATATTACGGTTCCCCTACCCCAATCAATCAGTTGGCGAATATCAGTACTCCGGATACCCGGACACTGTTAATCCAACCTTGGGACAAAACATCGATGTCTGACATTGAACGGGCGATCATGAAATCGGATATCGGTTTAACGCCTGCCAATGACGGTACAATTATTCGTCTTTCTATCCCACCGCTGACTGAAGAACGTCGGACGGATTTGGTGAAATTGACGAAGAAATTTGGTGAAGAAGCGAAAGTAGCGATCCGCAACATTCGCCGCGATGCTAACGATGATATCAAGAAGATGGAGAAAAACGGTATCTCAGAAGATGAGTCCCGTGGCCATCAGGAAGACATTCAAAAGACAACGGATAAGTTCATAGCCGAAGTCGACAAAGTGCTTGTATCCAAAGAAAAAGAGATTATGGAAGTATAAAGATATTCTAGAGACTTAAGGCCCCTCCGTTAATGGTGGGGTTTGTCTCTTTCTGATAAGAGCTTGGAGGAAACGGAAATGATCAAACGGGTTCAAGCGTGGCTGAGCCGTAAAGACAGGCAACAGCCAGTCGAGATTTCACCGGATAACATTCCCCGGCATGTGGCTGTTATTATGGACGGCAATGGGCGTTGGGCTAAGCGTCGCGGGTTGCCGCGCGTTGTGGGTCATCAGAATGGCATGAAGGCTGTTAAACGTGCTACAATCGCTGCAGACGAACTGGGTGTTGAGTTTTTGACGATGTATGCGTTCTCGACAGAAAATTGGAAACGACCAAAGGAAGAAGTCGATTATCTGATGCGCTTGCCAGTGGAGTTTCTAGCCATTGAGCTTGATGAGCTGATTGAGAAGAATGTCCAAGTACGTATGATGGGGGATACTGATGCATTGCCTTCATACACCCGTAAAGCTATGGAAGAAGCGATTTCCCGGACGCAGGGTAATACTGGACTTATATTGAATTTTGCTCTTAATTATGGGGGACGCAAAGAAATTGAGGATTGCATGCGCAGCATTGGTAAGGACATCCAATCAGGGGCCTTATCACCGGACGATATTACGACTGATCTAATCGATAGCCGGATGTTATCAGGTGGGTTACCAGATCCGGATTTGCTTATACGTACAAGCGGAGAAATGCGACTTAGCAATTTCATGCTATGGCAGCTTGCTTATTCTGAGCTGTGGTTTACTGATGTGTATTGGCCTGAGTTTGATAAGGAGCATTTGCATCAGGCAGTTGCTGAATATCAACGCCGTACACGCCGTTATGGTGGACTGAAGTAGCTTGATAGGAGATGGAAACCTTTGAAGCAGCGATTGATTACCGGAATTGTTGCCGGAGCACTATTTTTAGGCTTATGCGTATTAGGAAATTGGCCATATCAGTTGTTACTTACTGCCATGGCTTTTATCGGGTTGTATGAATTTGTGAAAATGATAGGGATACCTGCGCTTTCCGGTTCTACCGTTCTTGGTTATGCAGCCATCCTAAGTTTCATGATCCCTTGGAATTTACTAGGAGTCTCTGCGCCGTTTTCGTGGGAACAAGGAATTTGGATTCTGCTGCTGTTGTTCCTTTTAGTTACAGTTTTTACTAAAAATAAATTGGATATTCGAGTAACAGCCTTGCTGTTTACTGGTATAGTATACATTGGAATGGGTTTTTCTTATATGGCCATGGCTCGTGCATCGGATGACGGACATGGTTTGTTCTGGACTTTTTTGCTACTTTTCTGCATTTGGGGTAGTGATGCCGGGGCTTACTTTGTTGGGAAAAGCATGGGGAAAAACAAGCTTTGGCCTGCCATCAGTCCTAACAAAACGGTGGAAGGTGCAGTAGGTGGAGTGCTGATCTCGATGCTGATCGCTATCATTTTTGCAATATTTGCTCCTGAGCATTTAGCGATAGGACGAGCGCTTCTTATAGGGCTTTCTTGCGCAGTGATGGGTCAGCTTGGTGATCTTGTGCAATCAGCCTATAAACGTGCGTATGGTATCAAAGATTCTGGCACACTACTACCTGGTCACGGCGGTATTCTTGATCGATGTGACAGCTGGATTATCGTATTTCCATTCGTACATATCGTAACGCTAATGCCTTACTATTAACGGGAGGAGAGGGTATAACTATGAAAAAAATAAGTGTTCTTGGTTCCACCGGCTCTATCGGCACTCAGACTCTAGATGTCATCGCTATGCACCCGGACTCTTTTCAAGTAGATGGCTTGGCGGCTGGAACGAATACAGCATTATTGCTGGAACAAGTTCGCCTTTTTAAGCCACGTCGAGTTTCTGTTGCGACAAAAGAACTGGCAGATGAGATTAGATCCAGTCTGCCTGCTGGCATACAGCTATTCAGCGGAAATGAAGGCCTAGTTGAGGTAGCAGCGGGTGGAGACGCCGAAATGGTCGTAACGGCTGTTATGGGTAGCGTAGGCCTCCAATCCACATTAGCTGCTATCGAAGCAGGAAAACATATTGGACTAGCCAATAAAGAGACTTTGGTTACCGCAGGACATCTTGTCACTGAACTGGCTAATCGTAAGGGCGTTAAGTTGCTACCTATTGATAGTGAGCATTCCGCTATTTTTCAGTGTTTAAATGGTGAGAATCTTTCTGATATTGCGTGTATCACTTTAACAGCTTCTGGTGGATCTTTCCGAGATTTCACTCGTGATCAACTCAAAAATGTAACCGTAGAAGATGCACTTCGTCATCCGAATTGGAGCATGGGCGCGAAAATCACGATTGATTCTGCTACAATGGTGAATAAGGGGCTTGAGGTAATTGAAGCGCATTGGCTATTCGGTCTGCCTTATGAACAAGTAAATGTACTTTTGCATCCAGAGAGTATCATTCATTCTTATGTGGAGTTCCGCGATAGCAGCATTATTGCTCAGCTTGGGAATCCCGATATGCGTGTCCCAATTCAATATGCACTCACGTATCCCGAACGCTGGGAGTCACCGGCTCAGCGTTTATCGTTAGCTGAAATTGGGCGTTTGACTTTCCGAGAAATGGACTTTGAACGGTTCCCTGCACTTAAGCTAGCCATGGATTGTGGAAAAGCTGGAGGGACTGCAACTACTGCTTTTAATGCGGCAAATGAAATCGCTGTTGCTCGTTTCTTGAGCCATGAGATCCCATTTCTGCGCATTGAGGAGATCATTGGGGAAGTGCTGCATCGTCATGTTAACGAAGACCATCCGAATTTGGAACAAATTGAATTCTGTGATAAACGTGTTCGTGAGCTGGCAGCATCGCTGTAGAACGTAGGAAACTCTCTTGTTAAAAATATAAGAAAGTATAAGTTTCACTTTATACATTATCCTTATATTTCTCGCGTAAACGCGTACTGTCTCCTTAAGGGACGCCGATGGCGTTATTGCTTGACTGGAAATACTTACTTTGCCCTAAAAATAGGTTGGGACAGTTGATTCTCTTGTGCCTGATCGGAGAATAATGATAAATTAAGAGGACATACTTCGGTCTTACACCTAAAGGGGGATGATACGTTTGGAAATGGTTCAAGTCGTTTTATTAACGGTGCTCATGTTTTTTGTCCTGGTGACTGTACATGAATGGGGTCACTATTATTTTGCCAAACGCGCCGGTATTCTCGTGAGGGAATTTGCTATCGGTTTCGGTCCGAAACTGTTTTCTTATAAACGGAATGAGACACAGTTCACTCTGCGTTTACTGCCTTTTGGCGGTTATGCCCGGATGGCTGGTGAAGATCCAGAGATTATTGAAATTGGCTCAGGACAGACCATTGCGGTAAGACTCGGCCAG
Source organism: Paenibacillus sp. FSL E2-0201 (assembly GCF_037963325.1). Lineage (NCBI taxonomy): Bacteria > Bacillati > Bacillota > Bacilli > Caryophanales > Paenibacillaceae > Paenibacillus > Paenibacillus sp. FSL E2-0201. The sequence continues at coordinate 4,027,443 of NZ_CP150154.1, read as the reverse complement.
GATAACAAAGTGAAAAATATTTATCTGGACGCACTGGATACACGTAAAAATGTTATCCGTGGTGAGGCCCTGCATACCGATCTCGAAAATGATCTGCAAATCCGCTTGGATGTGGATGGCGAAGTTACTACTTATGACGTTCATCCGCAAGCGATGATGATTAAAGGAACGCAACAGACTCAGATTGCACCTAAAGATCGTCAATTCGGCAGCAAAACCGTGGGTCAGCGTGCATTGGCTATTGTTGCGGGTCCTGTAATGAACTTCCTGTTAGCTTTTGTTCTGTTTGCTATCCATTTGCAAATGGTTGGCATTCCGGTCGAGAATCCAACTTATGTTAAGATTGGCGACGTTTCTGCAGGAATGCCAGCTCAAGAGGCGGGATTGCAGAAGGGTGACATTATTGTCTCCATTAACGGTGAGAAGATTGGTGCCGATTACCAAAAAATGATTGATTTAACCTCGGAGTCCAAAGGGAAAGAAATGAAATGGACGCTGCAACGTGGTGATGAGACCCTTAACGTGACTCTCGTTCCTCGCAGTATGGAGGGACAAGAAGGCGGAAAAATTGGGATTACACCTGAGCTGCCTACCCGTAAAGCAGGGGTTGGTGAGACGTTGACAGGTTCAGGTAAAGCGATGGTCGATACGACTGAAGCTATCTTTCTGGGCTTTAAACAATTGATCAATAAATTCAATATGGATGATATTGGAGGTCCGGTACGAACCTTTGAAGTAACCGGTCAAATTGCTCAACAAGGCATTCAGTATCTTACCTATTGGGCTGCTATCCTAAGTCTATATCTGGGGATTTTTAACCTACTACCGATTCCGGCACTTGATGGAAGCCGTTTGGCGTTCCTAGGCGTGGAAGCTTTACGTGGTAAACCTGTAGATCCGAGTCGTGAAGGCATGGTTCACTTTGTTGGATTTGCACTGTTATTCTTATTAATGATTGCTGTTACGTATAATGATATATTACGTTTGATCAGCGGCTAATTTTCTTCGGGAGGCATTCCATTACATGGCAAAAGATAAGCAATTCGTTACGGAAATCACGCCGCAAAGCGAGGATTTCTCACGCTGGTATATTGATGTTATTAAAAAAGGAGACTTGATGGATTACTCTCCTGTCCGTGGCTGTATCGTATTTAAGCCAGAAGGCTATGAAATATGGGAGCATATTCAGGAGGAAATGAACCGTCGCCTCAAGGAAACTGGGCATCGTAATGCTTATTTTCCAGTGTTCATTCCAGAGAGTTTCTTTCAAAAGGAAAAGGATCATATTGAAGGCTTTAATCCCGAGCTGCCATGGGTAACTGAGGCTGGTGGTGACGTGCTTGAGGAACGTTTGGCAGTCCGTCCTACATCTGAAACCATGTTCGGGCATATGTATTCTAAATGGATCCAGTCCTATCGTGACCTTCCAGTTCTAATCAATCAATGGGCGAATGTGGTTCGTTGGGAGAAGCGTACTTTACCATTTATCCGTACTACTGAGTTTCTTTGGCAAGAAGGGCATACTGCGCATGAGAATGAAGCAGAAGCTCGTGAAGAAACTATGAAGATGCTGGATAACTACCGTGATTTTGCCGAGACTTTTCTTGCCATTCCGGTAATTACTGGACAGAAGACACCTTCCGAACGCTTTGCCGGTGCAGTAGATACGTATTCAATTGAAGCGATGATGAAAGATGGACGTGCTGTTCAGGCTGCTACCTCACATTACTTAGGTACCAAGTTTGCAACAGCTTTTGAAATCCAATATTTGAGTCGCGACAATAATCTGGAATATGTGCATACCACTTCATGGGGATCCACTACACGCTTGATTGGTTCGCTAATTATGGTGCATGGCGATGACCGTGGTCTTGTTCTGCCGCCTAAGGTAGCACCGACTCAAGTGATTATGATTCCTATTGGACCACCTAAAACTCGCGAAGCCGTGATTGGACGGACGGACGAGCTGTTCAAGGAGCTGAAGAACGCCGGCGTTCGTGTACGTGTGGACGACCGTTCAGATGTAACACCAGGCTGGAAGTTCAATGAATATGAAATGCGTGGTGTACCTGTTCGCTTGGAGCTTGGACCACGCGACATGGAGAATGGCGTTTGCGTTATAGTCTCACGTGTCACTGGTGAGAAGAAGATTATTCAGCAGGAGAACCTTGTTGAAGAGGTACAAGCAATGCTTGAGCAGGTTCATAATGAAATGTTCGAACGTGCACTGAAATTCCGCGAGGATCATTTCTATTCTGTTGATTCCTTGGAAGAAATGAAAGCTTCGATGGAAGAAAAACGCGGCTTTGCACTAGCTGGCTGGTGTGGTTCCGAAGAATGCGAGTCCAAAGTTAAGGAAGAGACAGGTGCGGGCAGCCGTAACATTCCTTTCGATCCGGCGGAGAAAAAGCAAGTCTGCATTTGCTGTGGTAAACCAGCTGAGCATACTGTAGTTTTTGCAAAGGCATATTAATCTTTTGGCACCGATTAACAGTCTTGTAGTATTTTAATCTAGCTTCTGGAGAGAGGAGTCAGCGGGCCGAAAGAACCCAATGCTTTTTGAATCCAGAAGCTTTTTAAAATATATGAATTTATAGGCTTACGCTATAAATTATCCTTCTATTTTTTACAGGAACCGTTATTGTCTTTAAAAGACGACAATGTCGTTTCTTCTTAAAATATTGTACTTTCACTGAATATCATTGATAGTGTTTTACGGAGTTATTAAAGGTGGGAGGAAAGCATGGAACAAAACCAGGAGAGAAGAAAAAGATTCGAGCTCTTGATGAAGCAAGGTGAAATTCCACCTGCAATCATGGATCCCTACTTTTTAGATGGATATATAGAACGTGTAGAGATCAGCCGCGGTAACCGAGACTGGCAAATTGTGATTTCGAAAGAAAGTCTGGTTCCAGCGCAGGTATACCGGACATTTTGCCTCAGAATGCGCGAAAAGCTGCAGCATATTGCCAAAGTTAGCTTTTTATTCGTATATGATGAAAAAGTCAGTCGGGCAGAGCTTATCCAAGAATATTGGGGATTGTTTCTGGAGTGGGTGACCCGCGAGATCCCTTCGGTTAACGGCTGGCTGACACGCTCTACCCAAGAGCTTAAAGATGACACTTTAATGTTGACAATGAGTGACTCCACTTCCATGGAGCTTGCTCGTAAAAAGGGCATCGATGGGGCAATTATTAAATTTTATGATAAGTATTTCGGACTCTCCTTAAAAGTTAAAGTGCTAATGGCGGAGAATGAAAATAACAATATTGAAGCATACGAAGAATTTCAGCAAAAGCTGCAGCAGGAACAACGAGAGATCGTTGAGCAAATGATGACTGCAGTAGAAACAGATGCACCTCCTGATGATAGTGATCCTAATGAAGTGATTAAGCTTCAGGTGGGGTATGAAATTAAGGAACAGGCTGTACCGATTCTTGAAATTCAAGATGAAGAGAAGAAAATTACAATTCAAGGCACCATCTTTGGTCTGGATCGTAAGGAGCTTCGCAATGGCAGTACCTTGTTCACCTTCAGCTTGACAGATTTCACCGATTCTTTGCAAATGAAGATGTTTGCTAAGACCAAGGAAGATCTTAAGGTGATGAGTCAGCTTGCTAATGGCAAATGGGTAAGAGCACGCGGGAAGGTAGAATATGACCGGTTCATGCAAGTTCCTGAGCTAGTGATGATCCCATCGGACTTAACAGAAGTTAAGGCACCACCTGCAAGGAAAGATACGGCGCCTAAGAAACGGGTGGAGTTCCACCTTCACACTACTATGAGTACGATGGATGCGGTCACTCCGATTACTAGCTATGTCAAAACAGCTGCCCAGTGGGGTCATCCAGCAATTGCTATTTCTGATCATGGCGGGGTTCAGGCTTTTCCAGATGCGAACCATGCAGCTCATAAGCATAAGATAAAAATGATTTATGGTGTGGAAGCCAATGTTGTGAATGACTCTGTGAATATTGTTGAGAATGCTCAGCCTTTGGACTTGAAGACAGCTACTTATGTAGTGTTTGATATAGAGACCACGGGGTTATCGATTACCCGCAATAATATTACGGAGCTCGCGGCCATTAAAATGTGCGAAGGCAAAGAAGTAGATCGTTATTCTACTTTTGTTAACCCGCATGAGAAGATCCCTTATCATATTCAGCAATTGACCAATATTACGGATGAAATGGTTAAGGACGCTCCTGATCTGGAGCCAGTGTTGCGTAAGTTTGTTGAGTTTGTGGGTGACAGTATCCTAGTCGCTCATAACGCCAGATTTGATATGGGTTTTATTCAGGCCTCATTACGTAAAATAGGTGAACCTGTGCTTCCAAATCCGTCTCTTGATACACTTGAGCTCGCACGGTTACTATTTCCAACCATGAAGAATCACAGGCTGAACACATTAGCCGATAAATATAAAGTTCTTCTGGAAAGCCATCACCGCGCGATAGACGATACCATAGCACTCGGTGGTATTTTAACAGGATTGCTTGCGGATGCTGAAAAGATGAAGGGCATGACTCGCCTTGATAGACTGAACGATTATGTGGGTAATGATCTTTCGAATACAAGACCGTTTCACTGTAATATCTATGCACTTAATCAGGTGGGCAAAAAAAATCTTTATAAGCTCATTTCCATGTCTCATACGGAATATTTCAAACGTGTACCTTGTATTCCTAAATCCAAGCTGGAAGAGCATAGAGATGGACTACTCGTAATTTCCGGTTGTGAACGTGGTGAGTTTTTTGAAGCAGTACTCAACAAAACGACTGAGGAAGCCATGGAGGTTGCTCATTTTTATGATGTGCTGGAGATTCAGCCATTGACCATGTACATGCATTTGGTGGACAAGGGCTTTGTAGCAGGTCCTGATGAGCTTCGCGATGTAGTCCGCAAGGTTTGCGAAATAGGTGAACAGTTAAATAAACCTGTTATAGCGACGGGGAATGTGCATTATCTTGAACCCCGGGACAAGCTGTATCGTGATATTACGATTAATGGGATCACAGGCTTTAGTCCGCTTAAAGACCAACGTAAACCGGATGCACACTTCCGCACAACGGATGAAATGCTGTCTGAATTCGAATTTCTCGGTGCTGAAAAAGCGATGGAAGTCGTGGTTACGAATACAGTTGAGCTGGCAGAACGTTTTGAAGAGCTGGAGTTATTTCCAGATAAGCTATTTACACCAATTCTTGAAGGGGCGGACGAAGAAATTCGCGAGACCTGTTATAACACTGCCAAATCCATTTACGGTGAAGAACTGCCTGAGGTAGTCATTGCCCGTTTGGAGAAAGAGCTTGCTCCGATTATTAAATTCGGGTTCTCTGCCAACTATTTGATTTCTGAACGTCTCGTTAAAAAATCAAATCGAGATGGATATCTCGTAGGCTCGCGGGGTTCTGTAGGCTCTTCTGTAGTAGCTACATTTCTTGGGATTTCAGAAGTTAATCCTTTGCCTGCGCATTATATTTGCCTAAACCCCGAGTGTCGCCATAGTGAATGGTTCCTGGACGGTAGTGTGCGAAGCGGGTTCGATTTACCAGACAAAGACTGTCCGGATTGCGGCGAGAAGCTCAAAGGTGAAGGCCAGGATATTCCGTTTGAGACCTTCCTTGGATTTAAAGGGGATAAGGTTCCCGATATCGACTTGAACTTCTCAGGGGAATATCAGCCGAATGCACATAACTTTACCAAAGAAATGTTTGGTGAGAAAAATGTATTCCGTGCTGGAACGATTGGTACGGTAGCTGAGAAGACTGCCTTCGGTTTTGCAAAAAAATACGAAGAATTGCACCAGAAACGTTGGCGCGGAGCTGAAGTTGGGCGTCTAGCGGCTGGCTGTACAGGTGTTAAACGCAGTACGGGACAGCATCCCGGCGGTATAGTCGTTGTTCCAGACTATATGGAGGTAGAAGACATTACACCAGTGCAATTTCCGGCGGATGATGTCAATGCCGAATGGAAGACCACACACTTTGACTATCACGCTTTTGATGCCAATTTGCTGAAGCTTGATATTCTGGGTCATGATGATCCGACGATGATGCGGATGCTGCAGGATTTGACAGGTGTAGATCCAACCTCAATTCCGATGAATGATCCGAAGGTAATGAGCATGTTTAACTCTACAGATGCACTTGGCGTAAGACCTGACGAAATCAGATCGCCGGTTGCGACATACGGAGTGCCCGAAATGGGTACCAAGTTTGTACGACAAATGCTTATTGAGTCAAAACCGTCCAGCTTTGCTGACTTACTGCAAATATCTGGTTTGTCACATGGTACTGGGGTTTGGCTTGGGAATGCGCAAGAGCTTATAAAGAATAACACTTGTAACATTAAGACAGTTATCGGTTGTCGTGATGACATCATGCTCTTCTTAATTTATAAAGCGGGAATGGATGCGAGCTTGGCCTTTAAAATTACCGAGAGTGTTCGTAAAGGTAAAGGATTGTCTGACGAATGGATCGAGGAAATGAAAAAGTGCAAGGTTCCGCAATGGTATATTGATTCTTGTCTGAAGATTCAATACATGTTCCCGAAGGCGCATGCGGCTGCATACGTTATTTCTGCAGTACGTACCGCCTACTTCAAGCTGTATCATCCTATTGAGTATTATGCGACCTATTTCTCTGTACGCGCAGCGGATTTTGATATTGAACTGTGCTGTAAGGGATATGAAGCTATCAACCGTCAGATCGTAGAAATTGAGCAAAAAGGATTTCAAGCTTTGCCTAAGGAAAAGGCTATGTTGCCTGTCCTTGAGATGGCTTTGGAGATGACGGCACGTGGATTTACATTCAAAAATATTGATCTTTACCGTTCGGAAGCGAATAAGTTTATTGTGGATGGAACCAGTTTGATTCCTCCGTTTTCCGCATTAGCGGGAATTGGTGAGAATGCCGCTATCAATATAGCCGCTGCGAAAGATGCTGGGGAGTTCCTTTCTATTGAGGATTTCCAGCAGAAATCCAAGGCGAGTAAGACAGTTATTGAGTTGCTGACCAATATGGGCTGCTTCCGCGGCTTACCGGAAAGCAATCAACTTTCCCTATTTTAAAGGCTTTAACAACACTTATTTCATGGCTAGAGAAGAGAGCTCCAAAGGGGGAGTCAAGGGCTAGCACTTGTCAGTCCAGACTCACTATGGTATAATTTCTTTGGTAATAATGAGATAAGTCCGTTGTGTAAAGAGTGGGGAAACCCACTCTTTATCTTTGGTATATAGCAAAAGACAAGTTCGTGGAGGTAATTTTCTTTTGAGCACACCCAAATCTAAAATTAAACAAACGGTAGAGCAGATGCTCGGGCCCTATCTCGACGACAATGGTTTCGAACTGGTGGACGTTGAATACGTGAAGGAAGGCTCCAATTGGTTTCTGCGTATATTCGTAGATAAAGAAGGCGGCATTGATATTGATGACTGCGGCAGCATTAGCGAATATTTCAGTCAGCAGTTGGATGAGAATGATCCTATCCCTGAGGCATATTTCCTTGAGGTTTCCTCACCGGGAGCAGAGCGTCCTCTCAAAAAAGCTGCGGATGTAGCTAAAGCGGTAGGCAAGGACGTGTATGTGACTGTTTATGAGCCGATTCAAGGACTCAAAGAATTTGAAGGTCGTTTGCTCTCGTTCGAGAACGAGGAACTGCTCATCTCCGCGGGCAAAAAAGAACATGTAGTACCGTACGCCAAAGTCGCAAGCGCGAGATTGGCCATTATTTTTTAACGTCTTGAAAGGGGGGCCGGAAATTCATGAGTATGGAGTTTATTGAAGCAATGAATGAGCTGGAAAGGGAGAGAGGCATCAGTAAAGATGTGCTGTTTGAAGCCATCGAAGCGGCGCTGATCTCTAGTTATAAACGTAATTTCAATGCAGCACAGAACGTACGTGTTGACATGAACCGCAACACAGGCGTAATCAAAGTGTTTGCCCGCAAGCTAATTGTTGAGGAGGTCCTGGATACAAGGACTGAAATCTCATTGCCGGCAGCCAGAGAAATTAACCCGCATTTCCAGCTTGAAGATATTGCTGAGCTTGAAGTGACACCACGTGATTTCGGGCGTATTGCTGCACAGACTGCAAAGCAGGTTGTAACACAACGGATTCGCGAAGCAGAGCGTGGACTCATCTATAATGCCTTTATTGACAAAGAAGATGATATCGTAACAGGACTTGTACAACGTCAAGATATGCGGAACATCTACATTGATCTTGGTAAAATCGAAGCGGTCTTGCCGCTTAGTGAATTGATGCCAGGTGAGAAGTTTAAGCAAAGCGAGCGTATCAAGGCTTATATCACTAAAGTTGAGAACACCACTAAAGGACCGCAAATTATGCTGTCCCGCAGTCATCCCGGATTGCTGAAGCGTCTGTTCGAACTCGAAGTTCCGGAAATTTTTGATGGTGTAGTTGAAATTCGTTCCGTAGCTCGTGAAGCTGGCTTCCGTTCGAAGATTGCTGTGTATTCCCGCAATCCAGAAGTAGATCCAGTTGGCTCTTGCGTGGGCCCAAGAGGAACACGCGTTCAGACCATCGTTACTGAGCTTCGTGGCGAGAAGATCGACATCGTACGTTACTCTGATCTGGTGCAGGAATATGTAGCTAATGCACTCAGTCCTTCTAAGGTCCTTGAAGTTCAAGTCTTTGAAGCAGAGAAAATGGCACGGGTGATCGTTCCTGATTATCAATTATCACTGGCTATCGGTATTAAAGGGCAAAATGCACGTCTTGCCGCTAAACTTACCGGCTGGAAAATTGATATCAAGAGTGAAAGTCAAGCGGAGCAGGAATACGGTAGACCGAGATCTTCTATTGATGAAATGCATCAGGATTCCGTCTCCATTGATTAATTAACCTGCTTGACGGGAGGCGTATGTTATGAAACAAAAAAAGGTGCCGCTGCGCAAATGCGTTGCTACCCAAGAGATGATGCCGAAGAAAGAGCTGATTCGAGTGGTTAGGACGCCCGAGGGCGAAGTGCTGATTGATCTGACAGGTAAGAAGTCAGGCCGTGGTGCTTACATATGCGGCAAGCTTGAATGCTTTAAGCTGGCACAGAAGAATAAAGCACTTGATCGCGCTTTGAAATGTCAAGTGAGTCCTGAAATCTATGACCAGCTTGCCCGGCAGTTTACTTCCGTGGAAGAGCAGTTTCTAGCAGCAAAGGATAGTGAGGATAATGAGTAAGGCGCTTTCTTATTTAGGGCTTGCCATGAGAGCAGGCAAGATAGTCACCGGCGATGAGGCTGTACTCAAAGCTGTACGGTCTTCAGAGGCGAAGCTGGTCGTTCTGGCAGGTGACGCTTCAGATAATACCCAAAAAAAGTTCCGTGATAAATGCGGAACCTACGATATTCCACTAGTAATCGCATTTCACCGAGACAGCCTCGGTGCAAGTATTGGTAAAGACCAGCGTGTAGTACTGGCCATTACGGATAAAGGATTCGCGGAAATGATCTCCAAGCAACTCGGAGATACTGTCGGAGGTGGATTTATTGACTAAAGAAGAGAACAAAGATAAATTGCGCGTGTACGAATACGCCAAGTCACTAAACATGAGCAGTAAAGAAATTATTACAATTCTGAAGCGTTTGAATGTCCCTGTGAATAATCATATGAGTGTCATGGAGAACGGTTCCGTGAACAAAGTAGAACAATTCTTCAAGGATATCAAGTCGAACGCTGCAGCCAAGCGGGATACCAGCTCTAGCAGCCGTCCGGTGACAACCGGTGCGGTAACTGCCGAACCCCAAAGTGCTCAGAATGCCAACAAAAATCAACAGGAAAAGCAGGTAGGTATGAACAGTAACCAAAACAACAACCAATCGACGACGTCCCCAAGGCCCCAAAGCGGACAAGATTCCCGCAGAACACAAACAGGTTCAACGCAGAATGCACGTCCGCAACAAAGCGGAGCTCCACGTACTAACAGTACAAGCGGAAGCCGTCCGCAAGGAAGCAGCACAGGCGGTAATCGTCCACAAGGTAGCAATACCGGTGGCAGTCGCCCGCAAGGAAGTAATACTGGCAGCCGTCCACAAGGAAGCAGTACCGGTGGTAGCCGTCCGCAAGGAAGTAATACTGGTGGCAGCCGTCCGCAAGGTAGCAATACCGGTGGCAGCCGTCCACAAGGAAGTAATACTGGCAGCCGTCCGCAAGGACAAAGCAGTGCGCCTCGCACTGACAGCCGCCCACAAGGTCAATCTAACACCGGCGGAGGTTTCACACGCGGTGACGACAGAGGCCCTAAGAAGAACACAACGGGTGGTCGACCAAATACGAACAATAGACGTTTTGATGATGGTAAGGGCGGTAACTACCGTGGTCGTGGTGGTAAGAATGGCCGTGGTAAGAATCAGCCAATGGTTCACCGTGAGAAGATTGATAACACACCTAAGAAGATTATCGTTCGTGGCAGCATGACCGTTGGTGAAACAGCGAAATTGCTTCACAAAGACGCTTCTGAAGTAATCAAGAAGCTGATCTCTATGGGTGTTATGGCAACCATCAACCAAGAGCTGGATATCGACACCATCCTGCTGCTCGCTGCTGAATTCGGCGTAGAAGTAGAAGTGAAGATTCCTGTTGATGAGGATAGCTTCGAAACTGTGGAAGAGAATGATACTGAAGATGAACTTCAGTCCCGTCCTCCAGTAGTTACGATCATGGGTCACGTTGACCACGGTAAAACTACTTTGCTAGATGCCATTCGTTCGACAAGTGTGTCGCTAGGCGAAGCTGGCGGAATCACACAGCATATCGGTGCTTATCAAGTTGAAATTAATCAGAAGAAAATCACGTTCCTTGATACACCAGGTCACGAAGCATTTACTGCTATGCGTGCTCGTGGTGCACAGGTTACGGATATGACAATTATCGTAGTTGCTGCGGATGACGGTGTTATGCCTCAGACTGTTGAAGCTATTGCACATGCTAAAGCTGCTGGACTTCCGATCATTGTTGCTGTCAACAAAATCGATAAGCCGGGTGCAGATCCTGATAAGGTGAAGCAAGAGCTTACAAGCTATGAACTCGTTCCTGAAGAGTGGGGCGGAGATACCATCTTCGTTAACCTTTCTGCAAAACAACGTATTAACTTGGAAGAACTGCTGGAAATGATCTTGCTCGTTGCTGAAGTTAATGAGTACAAAGCTAACCCTGACAAACGGGCACGCGGTACAGTTATAGAAGCTGAGCTTGATAAGAACCGTGGTCCAGTTGCACGTGTTCTGGTACAGAACGGTACATTGAAAGTCGGCGATGCTTTTGTAGCAGGTAACTGCTTCGGACGTGTACGTGCGATGGTTAATGATAAAGGACGTAAGATCAAGGAAGCTGGACCTTCCACTCCAGTAGAAATTACTGGTTTGACTGAGGTGCCACAAGCTGGCGATCCGTTTATGGCTTTCGAAGACGAGCGTAAAGCCCGTGCGATTGCTGATAGACGTTCCACATCACAACGTCAATCTGAGCTGAATACGAACACCCGTGTAACATTGGATGATTTGTTCCAGCACATTAAAGATGGCGAGATCAAAGACCTTAACGTTATCATTAAAGCTGACGTACAAGGTTCAGTCGAGGCACTTAAAGGTTCCCTGGCTAAGATCGAAGTGGAAGGCGTCCGCGTGAAGATCATTCACAGCGGTGCTGGTGCCATTACGGAATCCGATATTACACTTGCAGCAGCATCTAATGCTATTGTTATTGGCTTTAACGTTCGTCCGGACGCTCAAACCAAGGCAGCTGCTGAACAAGAAAAAGTAGATGTTCGTCTCCATAACATCATCTACAATGTAATCGAGGAAATCGAAAGTGCAATGAAGGGTATGCTTGATCCTATCTATAAAGAGAACGTTATCGGACACGCTGAAGTACGTAGTGTCTTCAAAATCAGTAAAGTGGGTACCATTGCAGGTTGTATGGTTATTGATGGTAAAATTACCCGTAATGCTGAAATGCGCTTGATCCGTAGCGGAATCGTTGTATTTACAGGTAAAGTTGATACCTTGAAACGCTTTAAAGATGATGCCAAAGAAGTGGCGCAAGGTTATGAATGCGGCATAACTTTGGAACGCTATAATGACGTCCAAGAGGGCGACATTATCGAAGCGTTTCTTATGGAAACTGTAGAGCGCTAAGCGAAGAGGTGAATATAGATGTCTAAAATTAGAGCAGGACGAGTGGGCGAGCAGATCAAGAAAGAGCTTAGTCAACTTATCCAAAGCGGACTGAAAGACCCTCGAATCGGTTTTGTAACTGTAACTGGCGTAGACGTGACTAACGATCTGTCGCAAGCGAAAGTATACCTAAGCGTGTTCGGGGATGAAGAACAGAAGTCAGGCTCACTAAAAGCGATCGAAAAAGCAAATGGTTTTCTTCGCTCTGAGCTTGGCAAGGCGATTCGCCTACGGCACACACCGGAACTGATCTTCAAGATTGATGAATCTGTCGCTTACGGCAGTCACATTGAGAAACTTCTCGGAGAGCTTCACAAGAACGATTAGAAATCGGTACTAAAAGGAGTTCAAAATAGCCTAAGGCTATTTTGAACAACCTTTATAAAGGAGACGGCGAATGCAGAGCTATGAACAAAGTCTCCAGCAGACCCGTGAGTTTCTGCTGGAACACGACGATTACCTTGTAGTGTCGCATGTTCAGCCGGACGGAGATGCAGTCAGCTCCACCCTAGCGGTGGGCTGGCTTCTCTCATGTCTGGGCAAAAAATACACTATGCTGAATGAAGGACCGATACCGAAGCGGATGGAATACTTATGGCATTCGGATGAAATCATCAATATGGCCTCTAGTGAACCGCCCCGTCAATACAGCAATGTGATCTGTGTGGATTGTGCTGATTTTCAGCGAGTAGGGCTGACCCATCGCTATTTTGCGAATGATGCTCTAATCCTGAATATTGACCATCACCCAACTAATAACGGTTATGGACTTGTGAATTTAATCAAACCGGATGCTGCTGCGACTGCGGAAATTTTGTTCGATCTGCTAAAGACGTTCGAGATTACATGGGACATCGATATTGCTACAGCAATATACACAGGTCTCTTGACAGATACTGGTGGATTTCGATATACCAACACATCACCTAAAGTAATGGCGGCCGTATCCGAACTGCTTTCATATGGTGTTAACGGTCCTGAACTGGCTGAGACCTTACTTGAAGAAATGACATTGCCACAAATTAAAATTCTAAATAAAGCGTTAAATACTCTTCAATTATCACCCGAAGGGAATATTGCCTGGCTGTATGTTACACCTGAGGATATGATCGAATGTGCTGCTGCGAATGAAGATTTAGAAGGAATCGTGAACTACCCTCGTAATATTCGAGGTGTGGAAGTAGGAATTCTGTTCAAGGTCATTCATGAACATGCGGTTAAGGTTAGTTTGCGTTCTGCTGGTAAGGTGGACGTGGCTGATCTAGCGCAAACGTTTGGAGGTGGCGGTCATACCCGTGCTGCAGGTGCGCGTATAGAAGCTACACTTGAAGAGGCAATAGCTCAGGTGCTTGAGGAGGTTAGACGTCATTTATGAGTGAATTAGAAGGTGTACTGGCGGTTTACAAGCCGGCAGGCTTCACTTCACATGATGTTGTAGCCAAGGCGCGTCGTATTCTCGGTATGAAACGGATCGGACATACGGGAACGCTTGATCCTCAGGTGACAGGTGTACTGCCGCTTTGTCTGGGTCGTGCTACTCGTGTTGTGGAGTATATTCAGGAGTTGCCTAAAGAATATGTGGCTACACTGAGACTGGGGATGTCCAGTGATACCGAGGACTTAACAGGGACTATTACAGAAACTGTTGATGAGGTGCATGTAACTGAAGAAGAAATTCTATCAGTGCTTGCTTCATTTAAAGGTGTTATTTCTCAGGTTCCTCCGATGTATTCAGCGGTTAAAGTTGACGGGAAACGTCTTTATGAGCTGGCACGAGAAGGCAAAACCGTTGAACGTAAAAGCCGTGAAGTAGAGATTTATGAAATTGAAATGACGGATATGACTTGGGAAGGCAATCATCCAGATATCACCTTCCGGGTGCTGTGCTCAAAGGGCACGTACATTCGTACTCTCTGTGTCGATATCGGACGAGCACTTGGACTGCCGGGTGTGATGGTAAAGCTTGAGAGAACGATGTCGGCAGGGATTTCTGCTAGTCATTGTCTTACGCTAGAGGATATTGCGACTCACAAGGAAGCCGGAACATTGGAAGATCATTTAATCGCTGCAGACGAAGCCATTTCTCATATGCCAAAGCACACTGTAATGGATGAGAAAAAGAAGGCAGCTTTGCAGGGGCAGCGTTTGTCCTCGCGATTTATCGCTCCAGAGGTGAAGACGAACAGTCAATTTCGGCTATACGATCTTCAAGGTGGATTTCTTGGCATTTATGAATTGGAAGATACAGGTGCAATTGCTCCAGTGAAGGTGTTTGCACAAGCTTAAATCAATTTTACCAAGTGAATTGTAGGTGAGAAACAGCGTGAGAACCGTAACGTTAACCTATCCGATGTCTCCGGAGACTGCTGCAGAGTGGGCTCAGCCTCAAGTGGCTGCTCTAGGGCAGTTTGACGGATTGCATCGTGGACATGCCAGCGTCATTACATCCGCTGTGGCCTTAGCCCGTAAACAAGGTGTACCGGCCGCAGTCCTTACATTTCATCCCCATCCTAAAGATGTTATGGGTAAGGGTGATTATGAAGGGTATTTGACGCCACCCGTAGAAAAGCAGGAGATTCTAGCTAGTATGGGTGTCGATATCTTATATGTTATTGAATTTAATGAGCAGCTTTCCCGTGTAAGTCCACAAAATTTTGTCTCTGTTATGCTTTTGCCGCTACATATTGTAACTGCAGTTGTCGGCTTTGACTTTCGTTTTGGTTATCAAGGTGAAGGCGATGTTGAGATGCTTCGCAAGCTGGGTGAAGGTGTTATGAATGTAGAGGTTGCTCCCCCTTTTCTGCTTGAAGGAGAAAAGGTCAGTAGCTCAGGCATTCGCAAAAGTCTCCAAAACGGGGATTTAGAGCTGGCAAACTCCTGGTTCGGACGTTGTTATTATCTTCGTGGTGAAGTGGGTCATGGTGAGAAGAGAGGTCGCACAATTGGTTTTCCAACGGCGAATTTGAAGCTCAGTGCTCATTTTGTAATACCAACTAAAGGTGTTTATGCCGTCCGAGTCTTTTATAAGGATAAAGTTCTTTACGGGGTTATGAATGTGGGCGTTAAACCTACTTTTCATGATGGTGTATTGACTCCAAGCTTTGAGGTTCATCTGTTTGACTTCGAAGGAGACTTGTATGATCAAGAGCTCAAGGTAGAATTAGTATCTTACATTCGTCCTGAACGGAAATTCGAATCTATAGATGCGTTGATCACTCAAATTGGTGAGGATGCAGAAACCGCAAAGAAGATTTTGGGGTATAATCTATAGTCATCCCGGACAAGCCGTTTACTTTTGTTAATGGAGATGCTATACTAATAAACGTTGCTGGCTTACAGCATCATAACCTTAGCTTGGTTGCACGTTCTCACCGACGGTGACGAGGCTAGTGGCGATTATATTGAAGGAGGTGAACAGGATGGCATTGACTCAAGAACGTAAACATCAATTGATCGACGAGCACAAAACTCACGAATCCGATACTGGATCCCCTGAGGTGCAAGTTGCTATCCTAACGGAGAACATCGTTAATTTGACTGACCACTTGCGTACGCACAAGAAAGATCATCACTCCCGTCGCGGATTGTTGAAAATGGTTGGACAACGTCGTAAACTTCTGGCGTATTTGAAAAACAAAGACATCAGACGTTACAGCGCCCTGATCGAAAGACTGGGATTGCGTCGTTAATTTTCCATAAGATAACCCTTAAAGCAGCCTGGTTGTATACCGTATGTCCTTCTCGGAGCGACAGCGGGACAGCTGGGTTGCTTTTTGAAAATTTAGGGAAAACTTTATAGCAAGACTGATGAGATTATTCGTAAAAACGGCGACTGCACTTCATCTGTAAGACTTAGCCGTTTCTTCTTATATGCATACAGAACAGGCTACATACCTTAGGGACAAGCCTTTCCGATTCATTAGATCGATATGTGAACCTGCAATATTTGACTGCGGGTCTACTACTATTCAAGGAGGTATTTATGGAAAAACGTGTAGAAATGCAGCTAGGCGGAAGACGCCTTGTGCTGGAAACGGGCCGACTAGCTAAACAAGCAAACGCAGCCGTTATGGTGCGTTATGGGGATACTTCGGTATTATGTACCGTTACGGCTTCGAAAGAGCCGAAGGACCTGGATTTTTTCCCGCTTACAGTTAACTATGAGGAAAGATTATATGCGGTGGGTAAAATTCCGGGCGGATTTATTAAACGGGAAGGCAGACCGAGTGAGAAAGCGATTCTGTCCAGCCGTTTGACTGACCGTCCAATCAGACCACTGTTCCCTGAAGGTTTCCGTAACGATGTTCAGGTATTGAACATGGTAATGAGTGTGGATCAGGACTGCGCACCAGATATTGCTGCTATGATCGGTACTTCAGCTGCACTTAGTATTTCCGATGTGCCTTTTGATGGACCCATCGGCGGCGTTGCTGTAGGTCGGATTAATGGAGAGTTTGTGATCAATCCGGATATGGCTCAGCAAGAAATCAGTGATATTTATGTAGTGGTTGCTGGAACGAAGGAAGCAATCATGATGGTTGAAGCAGAAGCGAACGAAGTGACGGAAGATGTGATGCTCGAAGCGATTATGTTCGGTCATGACGAAATCCGTAAGATCGTTGCAACCATTGAAGAACTGGTCAAAGTGGCTGGTAAAGAAAAAATGGCTGTGAAGCTGCATGCAGTGAATGCTGACGTGAATACTGAGGTCCGTGCATTTGCTGAGGCTCGTCTGGTGGAAGCCGTTAAAATTGCTGAAAAACATGCTCGTCAGGAAGCGATTGATGTCGTTAATGATGAAGCGGTTGCGTATTTCGTAGAGAAGTACATAGAAGCACCGGAGCTTCTGAAAGATGTTAAAGAAGTCCTACATGATATCGTGAAGGATGAAGTAAGACGTCTAATCACGCATGATAAGGTTCGTCCAGATGGACGTAAACTTGATGAAATCCGTCCGATTGAATGTGATACAAGCCTGTTGCCGCGTACACACGGTTCCGGTCTGTTCACACGTGGACAAACACAAATCCTTAGCGTTTGTACCCTTGGAGCTCTAGGTGATGTACAAATCCTCGACGGAATCGATCCTACTGAAACGAAACGTTTCATGCACCATTACAACTTCCCTCCGTTCAGCGTAGGGGAAGCTCGTCCGCTTAGAGCACCAGGACGTCGTGAAATCGGTCACGGAGCACTTGGAGAACGTGCATTATCCAAGGTGATTCCTAGCGAAACTGAATTCCCGTACACGATTCGTCTAGTATCAGAAGCGATTGAATCTAACGGTTCTACATCCCAGGCAAGTATCTGTGCCAGCATTCTGGCTATGATGGACGCTGGTGTGCCAATCAAAGCACCAGTAGCCGGAGTAGCAATGGGTCTGATCAAAGACGGAGAGCATGTCTCCATCCTGACGGATATTCAAGGTATGGAAGATCATCTCGGAGATATGGACTTCAAGGTAGCTGGTACAGCAGAAGGTGTTACAGCTATTCAAATGGACATTAAGATTGCAGGTATCGACCGTAACATTCTTCAAGATGCACTTCAACAGGCTAAAGAAGGCCGTCTGTTCATCTTGGACAAAATGAATGAAGCGATCTCTGCGCCAAGACCTAATCTGTCCAAATATGCTCCAAAAATCATTATTATCAACATCAATCCGGACAAAATCCGTGATGTTATCGGTGCTGGTGGTAAGATTATCAATAAAATTATTGAAGAAACCGGTGTGAAAATCGACATCGAACAAGATGGCCGTGTCTTTATCGGTTCTTCAGATGAAGAAATGATCCAAAAGGCTCGTTCGATTATCGAAGGTCTTGTGCGTGAAGTACAAGTCGGAGAAATCTATGTGGGTACAGTTAGACGTATTGAGAAATTTGGTGCATTTGTTGAACTTATTCCGGGCAAAGATGGATTGGTACACATTTCCCAATTATCAACTGAGCGTGTAGCTAAGGTAGAAGATGTTGTTGCTATTGGTGACACCATTACCGTTAAAGTTACCGAGATCGATCCACAAGGCCGGGTTAACCTGTCTCGTAAAGCAGTGTTGACTTCGGAAGCTGGAGCTAAAGCGTAAGATTGATCTTAGTAATAACCTTTACTAAAGGGATTGAATTTCATTATTAAAAGAGACAGAAGCGATTTGCGTTCTGGCTCTTTTTTTATATGAACAAGTTGGAAAATTGTAGCAAATATTCCTATCTATTAGTCTTGTATCTGTTCATGACATAAATTCCTCCCTTGTCTCATAGATTGGGACAAAGTGTCTTTGTAATCGTGTGGAACGAACCTGAAATTCGTTTCTATCGGGGAGGAAGTCGTCATGAAGACGGAAAAGGTGGCATTAGTGGTTGCTTGTGTAGCAATCGTGATAGGAATTGGCAGCACACAGGGACCGGTCAAGGACATGCTTGCACAATTGAAACCGCAGGATGATCTTGCAGTGTGGAAGGATATCCCTAAGGCGGCGAACAACGATCTTCGTCTGAGGATTGAGACCGCCGCGGCTAAGCTAAATGCACCTCCTGTGGATGCAGTGGTTGACCGGGTGTGGAAAGCCATTCCGGGTTATAACGGACTTGAGATTGATGTAGAGAGTACCTATCGGAATGCTCTTTTGGCGCCAAAAGAACCCATTAAGTTTGTGTATCGACAGATCGAACCAAAAGTATCGCTTAATGAACTGGGAGCAGAACCTATATATCGCGGAAATCCGGCGAAACCGATGGTTTCACTGATGATTAATGTGGCTTGGGGAAATCAGTACATTGTGCCAATGCTAGATATTCTGGATGAAGAGAAAGTGAAAGTTACGTTTTTTCTGGATGGAAGCTGGTTGAGTAAAAATCCGGAGCTTGCTGCAGAAATGCTAAAGCGTGGTCATGAGATGGAGAATCACGCGTATACCCACCCCAATATGAGTACCTTAAGTCGAGCGCGGGCTACCGTAGAAATTGAGAAGACACAAAAGCTGTTAAAGGAATCGCTTGGAGTCACTAATAAATGGTTCGCGCCTCCATCAGGTGATTTCGATCAAGAGACAGTAGAAATTGCTAGCAGTTTGGGCTTAAAAACCGTACTCTGGACTGTGGATACAGTGGATTGGCGCAATCCTGCTCCTGAATCTATTGTTGCCAAAATCACAAGTAAAGCTGAACCCGGCACACTTGTTCTAATGCATCCGACTGCCTCATCCTCCAAGGCGCTGAAGGCCATGATACGCGGGATAAAGGCAAAAGGGTTACAGCTAGGTACAGTTAGCCAAACACTCTCAGCGGAGCGTCTAATCCCCTCTGATGTTGAGTGAGTGATCTATTTCTGGTAGGATTATAGGCACGTGTATTAATTTAGAAAGAACATGGCTATTGCCAGGAGGACTTGAAGTGGAAAAAATAGTATTATCCAATGGATTGCGAGTAGTAATGGAAAAAATTCCGACAGGCCGATCCGTTTCATTCGGCATCTGGGTAAAGACAGGTTCGCGGAATGAAAACCCTGGAAACAACGGGATATCCCATTTTGTAGAGCATATGCTTTTTAAAGGTACAGACCGATATAGTGCTAAGGACATCGCCGAGCAGTTCGATGCTATTGGCGGCAACGTAAATGCATTTACCTCTAAGGAATACACTTGCTATTATGCAAAAGTACTGGATGAGCATCTGCCCATCGCAGTAGATGTGTTAGCAGATATGTTCTTCCGTTCACGTATGGATGCTGAAGAGCTGGAGAAAGAAAAAAATGTCATCCTTGAAGAAATTTCTATGTGCGAGGACACACCAGACGATCTCGTACATGATTTGATGTGTGCTGCTGCTTACAAGGATCATCCGCTTGCGTATTCTATCCTTGGCTTAAAAGAACGGCTAATGGAAATGAAGCCAGATGATCTTCGTGCATACATGAAAGAGCAGTATACGATTGAGAATACGGTAATAAGTGTAGCGGGCAACATCAGCGATGGACTGATTGAGCTGCTGGAGAAGCATTTTGGTTCTTTTGCTAATCATGGCACATCTGCGCCGCTAACTCCACCGGATTATTATGGGGAAATGTTGTTCCACCGCAAAAAAACAGAACAGAATCATATTTGTCTTTCCTTACCAGGGGTCCGCTCTGGCGATCCATTACAATATGCTATGGTGCTTATTAATAATGCCATTGGTGGTGGGATGAGCTCACGGATGTTCCAAGAGATTCGTGAAAAACGAGGCCTAGCCTATTCTGTATATTCATACCACAGTTCTCAAGCGGATTCTGGTTTGTTCACGGTCTATGCTGGAACAGCACCGAAACAAACTAAGGATGTAACGGAGCTAATTAAGGAAATGATGTACGAACTTGCTACTGAGGGTCTTAGTGAAGATGAACTGAGAAAAGGCAAGGAGCAGCTTAAAGGTAGCCTTATTCTTAGCCTGGAAAGCACTAGTAGCCGGATGAATCGGATTGGGAAAAATGAACTTATGATCGGAAAACATAACACATTAGACGATATGATCGCCAAGATTCAGTTAGTAACGATGGACAATATCAACAGTGTGCTTGATAATATGTTTGCTGAGCCGCTTTCTTTAGCGATGGTAGGTTCAACAGATAAAGCTATTGCAAATGTTAGGAGAGATGATCTTGTCTTATTACGTACAAATCAATAAACTAGCTGGAAACGAGGATGTTAATCTTCCTTGTAAAATGTCAGAACAGGCTTCCGGGTATGATCTATATGCCGCAGTTGGTAGCGAAGTCGTGCTTGCACCTGGAGAACGTGCATTAATTCCAACAGGCATATCATTAGCTATGCCAGACGGATTAGAAGCTCAAATTCGTCCACGAAGTGGACTAGCCTTGAAGCATGGGATTACGTGTTTGAACACACCTGGAACGATTGATGCTGATTATCGTGGAGAGATCAAAGTGTTGTTGATCAATCTAGGGCAAGAGCCATTTGCTATCGCTCGTAATGAGCGCATTGCCCAAATGGTATTTCAAGCGGTTCCTGTGGTCACTTTGGTTGAAGTAGATGCTTTATCCGAAACAGAACGTGGAGCCGGAGGCTTCGGTCACACTGGAAAATAATACAAATCATTATAAAGCTTGCGAATCTATGCCTAATCGGCGTGATTTGCAAGCTTTTTTTGTTCAAATATGACAAATTATAAGTTTCACATTTAAGTCTGCACAGTAATTCTTCTCCGCTTTTCACCCATTAAGAATGCCCAGCATAAGATGCTCTATAGTCGATAGTGTATGTTGAAAGGAGCGTCATCCCTATGCTTACTGGCGTCAGGATCGTGTTCCTGGGCGGGGACGCGAGACAGCTTGAAGTGATTCGGAAATGTGTGGAATTGGATGCGACGGTAAGCGCTGCCGGGTTCGATAAGTGGGAAGCCCCTTGCCCGGGGGTTAGCCTGGAACAGATGTCGGTAGAGCTGCTTAGTAATGCAGATGTATTAGTGTTGCCTACAGTTGGTTGTGATGACGAAGGGAATATCAGTGCTCTATTTTCTTCTGATCGCTTGATGCTCTTGGAGGAACATTTTACTGCTCTGCCACCCCATTGTTTGGTGTATAGCGGTATGGCCAAAAGCTACTTGCGCAACATGTGTGCTAAGCATTCATTAAAGTTAATTGAATTGCTTAATCGTGATGATGTAGCCATTTATAACTCCATCCCAACAGCGGAAGGAGCACTGGTTATGGCCATACAGAACACGGATTTTACTATTCACAGTTCCAAATCGATGGTACTGGGCTTAGGCAGAACAGGCTTTACGATGGCAAGAAGTCTGCAAGGACTGGGTGCTAGTGTTAAAGCCGGAGTTAGAAAACAGGAACATTATGCACGAGCAGAGGAAATGGGCTGGAAGCCTTTTATGACCAGTGAACTGTTGCTTCATGTGCCGGATGTTGATCTGATATTTAATACAATTCCAAGTATGATCATCACCGCACAAGTACTCTCACGAATCTCACCGCATTGCTTAATTGTCGACCTGGCTTCCGCTCCAGGTGGATGTGACTTTCGTTATGCTGAGAAAAGAGGAATTAAAGCGATGCTGGCACCTGGACTCCCTGGCATTGTAGCTCCTAAAAGCGCTGGGATTATTATGGCAAATGCGCTGGTTCAGTCGATATCGGACGAGGCTTTAATCAAGGGGGACGAATAAAATGGATTGGCACGGAAAAACAGTAGGGTATGCGATTACCGGATCTCACTGCACGTTTGCTGAGGTAATGCCGCAAATTCAACGATTCGTAGACGGGGGAGCAAACGTAGTGCCCATAGTTTCAGCATCCGTACTAGGGACCGACACCCGCTTTGGAACATCGCAAAATTGGCTAAAACAGTTGAAAGATATAACAGGTAATGATATCATTTCTACAATTGTTGAAGCGGAACCGCTGGGTCCTTCCAAGCTGCTGGATGTGCTTACAATAGCACCATGCACTGGAAATACAACGAGTAAATTAGCAAATGCTATGACCGATAGTCCAGTGCTCATGGCTGCAAAATCGCAGATGCGCAATGGACGTCCACTTGTTCTGGCGATATCTACCAATGATGGCTTAGGTCTTAATGCAGCAAATATTGCTAAGCTTCTTGTGGCCAAACATATTTATTTTGTGCCATTCGGACAGGATAACCCTGAGGGCAAACCTAACTCGTTAGTAGCGCGTATGGATCTTATCCCAGAAGCTTGCTATGCCGCTTTGCAAGGTAAACAACTACAGCCGATGATTGTTGAAAAGTTTCACTCTGTCTAGAATAGGGCGGAATCGGTAGAATTAGTTGCGGTCAATAAAAGGGGAGATGTACCAAATGAGCAATGAGAAGTTACATGCCGCCGTGGTAGTGTTACCTCTTAATCAAGAGACACGGCCGTTAACGCTCAAAGCCAAGATCTGCCATACCCATTGCTGAGATCATTGCTACCAAAACAATATAAGCACTACTGCTACCGTCCTCATTTCGAGGGCGGTACAACCATTTTTCAAAATATTAGAACTTTACTTAAGAAATAAGCTTACGTACTGTAATGGAATTTCTCGTTTAGAAACGATATTAGTTCTGTTTACGAATGATTAGTGTGTTTGCTTTAACAATAATGGAGGAATTATACATGGGTATTCTGGTACAAAAATTCGGAGGAACATCACTTTCAACACCACAAGCTAGAGAGCACGTAATTCGTAATGTCAAACGGGAGCTCGCAAGCGGCTATAGTTTGGTTATCGTTGTTTCGGCTATGGGCCGACGCGGAGAACCTTATGCAACAGACACTCTACTGGATTGGGCTGTGCAGAATGGAGATGCATTACCTGAGCGTGAGAAGGATCTCTTGATGTGCTGTGGTGAGATTATCTCTGCGACTACACTTTGTGGACTGCTGGAGAATGAAGGGATTGCTTCAACCGTATTAACGGGAGCTCAGGCTGGGTTTATGACAGATAGTAACTATGGCAATGCAAGAATCCTAGACGTACGTCCTGAACGAATTCTCCGCGAACTGCGTGAAGACAAAGTGGTTATAGTGACGGGGTTCCAAGGACAGACTGAAGCTGGTGACTTGACGACTTTGGGCCGTGGAGGAAGTGATACCTCTGCAACTGCTTTGGGTGCTGCTCTTCATGCAGATATGGTTGATATCTATACAGATGTGAACGGGATTCTTACAGCAGATCCGCGGATCGTTGAAGACGCAAAACCGCTAACGTATGTTAGTTATACAGAAATTTGTAACATGGCTCATCAAGGAGCAAAAGTAATCCATCCACGTGCGGTTGAGATTGCTATGCAGGCACAAATTCCAGTGCGAGTTCGTTCAACCTTTTCAGAGGCTGAAGGTACACTGGTTACAAATCCAGAAGGATTCAACGACATCCAGTCTGGTGGCATTGTAGATCGCTTCGTGACAGGGATTGCTTACGTTAGCAACGTTACCCAAATTTCTGTAGAGTGTCCAGACGGAAATGGTACGGGCGTTCAACTGCAAATTTTTAAAAGTATGGCTGACAACGGAATAAGCGTTGATTTTATTAATGTAACACCTACGGAAGCACTTTATACTGTGTTCGATGACAAATCAGAAAAGGCCATCTCGGTACTCCAGCAATTGGGTTTACGTCCTAAGAGCTTATCAGGTTGTGCAAAAGTTTCCGTTATCGGGGGCGGAATCAACGGTGTGCCTGGTATTATGGCTCGCATTGTTGAGGCACTTAGCTCACAAAATATTCAGATTCTCCAATCCGCAGATTCGAATACAACGATTTGGGTGCTGGTGAAGAAAGAGGACATGGTGCAGTCCCTGCGTTCACTGCATGCTATGTTTGAATTGCACCGCTGACAAGGAGGAATTCAAAGTGGATTTCGGAAGATTAATAACAGCCATGGTAACCCCCTTTGACGGGGATGGAGAAATCAACTGGGATGTAACTTCAGAGCTTGTCGATTATTTAATTGAGGAACAGAAAACAGAGGCTTTGGTTGTCTGTGGCACGACCGGAGAATCTCCAACGTTAAGTGATGAGGAGAAATTGCAGCTGTTTTCTTTTGTACTTGAGAAGGCGAATGGTCGCTGCAAAATCATCGCTGGGACAGGTAGCAATAATACGAAACATTCGATTCACCTCACGAAGGAAGCTGAGATAATTGGTGTGGATGGCGTGCTATTGGTCGTCCCGTATTATAATAAGCCTAATCAGGAAGGGCTTTATCAGCATTTTTCCGCAATTGCTTCGGAGACTTCATTGCCAGTCATGTTGTATAACGTTCCAGGCCGCACGGGTGTAAGTATGAGCGTAGACACAACCCTACGACTTGCTGAAATTCCGAATATAGTTGCGACAAAAGAATGTGCATCTGTCGATCAAATTACACTTATTGCTTCTTCCTGTTCCGATGACTTTCGCGTATATACTGGTGATGATTCAGCAGGATTAGCTAGTCTTGCCGTGGGAGGATACGGAATTATCAGTGTAGCTAGTCACGTCGTTGGTGCACAGATGTCAGAAATGATCTACGCATATACCTCAGGAAACGTTCAACGAGCAGGAGAAATTCACCGGCAATTGTTCCCAATTTTCAAAGGATTGTTCGAATGTCCTCAACCTCTACCGAATCCTTCTGCGGTTAAATATGCTTTAGGTCTGAAGGGGCTGCCTGTTGGAGGCGTCAGATTGCCGCTTATTTCACCTACAGAAGCTGAAGCGGCTTTTATTGAGGCATTATTCAATAAGTGCTGATCAGTGATATTTTAGTATTTACACCGGCTTCTCCTTTGGAGAGCCGGTTTTTATTTTTATATTATTTTGCTGAAATATTGGGTCACATTTAAGGAAAGAATTTGGATACGCGACAGGGTGACTTGTCTTTTGCCAAAAAAATCATGTATAATGATCTTAAGTGACTGGGTGCGGTTAAAATTAAATATGCGGTAATCTTCCGTCAATGGTATACATTGTGAGACAGGATAGGTCCCAAGATGAGTCTGTGTAAATGATTGACATGTCTTCGCGCGAGGGGCGCGACGGTGAATTTTGACGGCATTTGTCCGCTTCAATATGAACTTTACTGCCCGGAATCGGGAGCTTTCGCATTGCGCATTTTACAGATATCAGGAATATCCTTGTTAATTAAGGAAGCTATCAGCTGTTTGAAGAATGTGTTCAGCGCCGCTGAAATAATCGAAGTTCAATATTTACCAATAAAAGTATGACGTCCAACATCATAGGAGGGTTAGATTCATTTGTCCAAAAAAAACAACAACGATAAATTGATGATTTTCGCATTGGGCGGAGTCGGAGAAATCGGGAAAAACATGTATGTCATTCAATATGGAGCTGACATAGTAGTCGTGGATTCGGGACTGAAGTTCCCGGAAGAAGATATGCTCGGTATTGATATTGTAATTCCTGATATCTCTTATTTGACAGAGAACCGTGACAAGGTAAGAGGGATTGTGCTTACCCACGGACACGAGGATCACATCGGTGGTCTCCCATATGTCCTGAAGAACTTGAATGTTCCGGTTTATGGAACAAGACTTACATTAGGCCTTGTAGAGAACAAATTGAAGGAAGCAAACTTGCTGGGTGACACCAAACGAATTTTGATCAATGAAGATTCAGAAATTCAACTTGGAAGCTCGCTCAAAGTTACGTTCTTCAGAACAAACCACAGTATTCCGGATTCCGTCGGTGTGTGCATAGAAACACCGGAAGGTAACGTAGTTCATACGGGAGATTTCAAATTTGACCACACTCCAGTCAACGGTCAATTTGCAAATCTGCATCGTATGGCTGAAATTGGTCAAAAGGGTGTACTTGCGCTTTTGTCGGATAGTACGAATGCTGAGAAACCAGGCTTTACCCCATCTGAGAAGAATGTCGGTATCGTTCTGGAAGACATTTTCCGCAAGGCTGAACAACGTGTCGTTGTAGCAACTTTTGCTTCCAACGTGCACCGTATTCAACAAGTGGTTAATGCAGCAGAATCCACAGGCCGTAAGATTACAGTAATTGGCCGTAGTATGGTAAACGTTGTATCCATCGCTTCTGAGCTTGGATATTTGAACGTACCAGATGGTATGCTGATTGAGCCTGAAGAAATGAACAGAATGGCAGCGAACCGTGTCGTTGTTCTTTGCACAGGCAGCCAAGGCGAGCCAATGTCCGCATTGACCCGTATGGCACGTTCCAGTCATCGTAAAGTAGATATCTTGCCTGGTGATACTGTTATCATTGCGGCAACACCGGTACCAGGTAACGAGAAATATGTAGGCCGTACCATTGATGAATTGTTCCGTCTTGGCGCTAACGTTATTTATAGCGGTTCCAATTCCGGCGTTCACGTATCCGGTCACGGTAGCCAGGAAGAGCTTAAACTTATGCTCAACCTGATGAAACCGAAATATTTCATTCCAATTCACGGTGAATATCGTATGCAGCGCAAACATGCCCTTTTGGCAGAATCTGTTGGCGTAGATTCTCAGAACATTTTCATTACTGAAATCGGTGAGATTGTGGAAATTCAAGGCGGTGCCGCTCGTAAAGCTGGTAAAGTAACGGCTGGTAACGTATTGATTGACGGTCTGGGTGTAGGTGATGTAGGTAATATTGTATTGCGTGACCGTAAACTGCTGTCTCAGGATGGTATTTTGGTTGTCGTGGTTACACTTAGCAAACAAAATGGTGCGATTGTCTCCGGACCTGACATCATTTCCCGTGGTTTCGTTTATGTTCGTGAGTCCGAAGGACTGCTTGACGAAGCGAACCGAATTGTTTCCAGTACATTGCAACGCCTGATGAGTGAGAAAGTAAATGAGTGGGCTTCGCTTAAAACAAGCGTAAAAGATTCGCTCGGTCGTTTCTTGTATGAGCAAACGCGTCGTAGACCGATGATTTTGCCAATTATCATGGAAGTGTAAGGAGAATTCTCCTTAAATAAATATATAGCTAGGGCATTGGCCCCTTTTCCCCGGAAATATTGGACGGTTTCTACGGGAAAAGGGGTTTTTGTATTGTTTATATTCACATCATAAGGAGAGGGTTGCATAATGCGGGGCCCTGAAATGTCATACTAATGAAAGTTAGTAAGGCTATAGCAGACCAGAGCTGCATAAGAAAAGGGAGAGCTGCGAAGATGAACTACATGGATGGATCAAATGGAGCAAAGAATGAGGAAGTTATACCACAAGAGGGAAATCCGAGCACAAATGAGAATATGCCGCCCAATACAATGGGTGCAATTAAAGAGCTTGGACAAACAGCGGTTCCTAGCGGTGAACCGGATATCTTTTGCATAACGATTATTGGTCAAATTGAGGGTCATATTGTTATGCCTCCTCAGAACAAAACAACAAAATATGAGCATATCATTCCGCAGCTGGTGGCAGCTGAACAAAATAAGAATATTAAAGGTCTGCTTATTATTTTAAATACTGTAGGTGGAGATGTCGAAGCTGGTCTAGCGATTGCCGAAATGATTTCTTCTCTCTCTAAACCGACAGTAACAGTTGTCATTGGAGGAGGACATAGTATTGGCGTTCCAATCGCTGTATCCTCTACGTATTCGATTATTGCGGAAAGTGCAACGATGACGATTCATCCGATTCGTATGAATGGTTTGGTAATCGGTGTGCCACAAACGTTCGAATATATGGAGAAAATGCAGGAGCGGGTAGTAAAATTCGTCACTTCTCATTCTCGGATTTCTGAGGATCAGTTCCGTGACTTGATGTTTAAGACGGGTGAGCTCAATCGTGACATTGGAACCGCCGTTGGGGGACTCGATGCCGTTAAATATGGGCTCATGGATGAGGTAGGCGGGATCGGAGCGGCCTTAGCACATCTTAACCGCATGATTGGTGGAGATTTCTCTGCAGCGCCTACTGCAGCAATTTCGGGAGGGCTTACGCAATGACACTTTATACGATAATGACGATGGAACAGGTGTGGGAAGGGGCATTTAATAATTACGCTACAACGCGAGAAGTTAGTGTTCAAGGGATGCTAATGCAGGTTGAGCCAATGGAGGAAGGACGCGCTCGCATAGTAAGATTGCTGGATTGTCCTTTGGAGCGTTATTTGGATCCATCGTTCTCTCCTGGAGCGATAATTACGTTAACATAAAGATTCATTTTCTGACAAAAGAGAACATAGGTACGCCACGCCATTATATGGTATAATGTTGTTCCGGGGGTGGCTGGCGTGGCTAAACGAAAAAAGAAAAAGAAAAAAGCGCTGCTCGGCAGCGTTTTAAAATATGAAATTTATGGAATTTTACTAATAACGATATCCGTTATTGCTCTGTCCGGTGAAGCGGCGGTAGGGCGATCACTTTCAAGTATGGCGGGTTATTTATTAGGGAGATTTTATTTTGTGTTGCCGCTTGTCGGTATTTTTTACGGTCTTATGGTTATGATCCACCGAAGATGGCCTTCATCTTGGAACAGTAGGCATACAGGCGTGCTTCTGCTTCTGCTATCCATGTGCCTTATGAGCACGATATCTGCAATGGAGCAGAAGCTTGGCCCGTTGTCACTGCTTCATCCTGGCAACGTGATGACACAAATACATAATGATCTTTCGGGATCTCTTTCGCCCGGTGTTAACAATAGTAATGTTTACATGCTGGGTAAGGATATTAGCGGTGGATATATCGGCGGTTTGGAGTATGCTGCACTCCTGTGGCTCTTTGGTAGTCTGGGAGCTAAGCTGCTAATGATCGTCATGCTTGCCATCAGTTTTATGTTAATTACAAATCTCTCTTATGTGGAGATTATTACTCTTTTGCGAGTGCGTACCGTTAAGTTTGTGGAAGGGATTCGTCTTCATGCGGCAAACCGTCCGAAGGCTGTCCCAGTAGCAGCGAGACCTTCCAAAGCAGCGGCACCCGCTAAGACATGGGCAGTGAAGCAGCCTGTCTATGAAGAGGATGACGAAGAGGAAGAGGATGATCGTTATTTGCCTAATCGCAAACAACCTGTCCTATTGAAAAAAATATCGGGCTGGTTCTCAAGATCAACACATCCAGAGGTAGATGTAGATCCTGAGGATGATCAGGGGCCGATTGTAACAAGTGCTTCGCAGGGTCCGATCATTTCGGGGCTTTCAGCAAATAGTCGTGTGACGCCACTTGAAGATATCCATCATGATTTTGATGATGCTGATATGGATATGGAACCTGTGACTCCAATTATCCGAGACTTTTTTGAGCATATCCGCTCAGAAGGGCTGAATGAAGAAGATCGGGAGGAATGGAGTGAATTTTCTCCTGCGGCTCGTGGTGTTACCGGCAAAGCTCCTGTTACTGGGGTTAATGCAGTTAATCAACCACCTTCAGATGAGCCTGAGGAAAATGTGAACATAGACTTGGATGGATTGTTAACTGCAACTCCTGAAGGGGAGATCATTCCTGCTCCACCGGCACCGCCTCCACCCAAGCCTTATAAGCTGCCATCTTTCCGTCTTCTAGCCAAACCTAACAACAGTGGTAAAGCGGGGGATCAGAATGATTATATGCAGACTGCCCGTAAGCTAGAAGCTACACTTGAGAGCTTTGGTGTTCGGGCAAAGGTTCTTGAAGTAGTTAGAGGTCCAGCAGTTACACGGTATGAGATTCAGCCGGATATTGGTGTCAAGGTTAGTCGCATTGTTAATCTTACGGATGACATTGCACTTGCTCTTGCAGCCAAAGATATTCGTATGGAGGCGCCAATTCCAGGTAAATCAGCCATTGGGATAGAGGTACCGAATTCCGAAGTGTCTGTTGTAACTATGCGTGAAGTTATGGAAACACAGATTTTTCAGGAAGCTGAATCCAGACTATCTATTGCTTTTGGACGTGATATTTCAGGTCAGACGATTATCGGGAACTTAGCGAAGATGCCCCATCTATTGGTAGCTGGTGCAACGGGTTCGGGTAAATCGGTTTGTATTAATGGGATTATAACGAGTATTTTATATAAAGCTAAACCCAATGAAGTCAAATTCCTGATGGTAGATCCGAAGATGGTAGAGCTGAATGTCTATAATGGGATTCCCCATCTTTTGGCTCCAGTAGTTACTGATCCGAAGCGGGCGAGTTTAGCTTTGAAGAAGATCGTTGTGGAAATGGAGAAAAGGTATGAACTCTTCTCCAAATCAGGAACGCGTAACATGGAAGGTTATAATAAGCTGATGGCAGAGAATCCAGCTGCGATACTTCCGTATATTGTTGTTATTGTGGACGAGCTTGCGGATTTGATGATGGTTGCCGCTAACGATGTAGAGGATGCTATCTGTCGACTCGCACAGATGGCGCGTGCAGCAGGTATTCATCTAATCATCGCTACTCAGCGTCCTTCTGTTGATGTCATTACAGGTCTGATTAAAGCTAATATTCCATCTCGTATCGCTTTTGGTGTATCGTCCAATGTAGACTCGCGTACCATTCTGGATATGCCAGGTGCGGAGAAGCTGTTAGGTCGGGGAGACATGCTGTTCTTACCGATGGGGGCTTCTAAACCGATTCGTGTGCAGGGTGCCTTTATGAGCGATCAAGAGGTTGAGACAATCGTTCAATATGTCAGCAGTCAAGGTGAAGCAGAATATGACGAGTCCATTGTTCCAGAGGTTGATGACACAATTGCTGAAGACCAGGAGCCACAGGATGAATTATATGAGCAGGCCGTAACGATCGTGCTTGAAGCGAAGCAAGCTTCAGTCTCGCTACTACAGCGCCGGATGAGGGTTGGTTACACCCGTGCAGCCCGTTTGATTGACTCTATGGAGGCTCGTGGGGTAATAGGGCCTTACGAGGGCAGCAAGCCGCGTGAGGTGCTTGTATCACTAGAGCAGTATCAGCATAACAAGATCAGTTCTTAAGCTGGACAAGTCAGTTTAAGCCTTTAATAGACAGTAAAAGGGGGTCGACTCCAAGTAGTTCATACTACTTGGAGTCGACCCCTTACTCATGCTGAAGAAGTGTAAATGACACTTTAAATAATGGCTTTAGTGAAGCTTCATTAAAATAATTAGGGAATTTCTCCCTGAAATTCTGAGATTATTGGTTCTCAGACTTACAATTAGGGAAAAGCTCCCTATAATTCATCTGGTTTGGTAAGAAATAAAGGAATTGGCCTTATTTTTAGGGAGGAATTCCCTGATTCCATTCATTATCAGAGAATATCCACTATTTTCAGGGAGTTTTTCCCTAAAAGTGCGAACCTGTTACTTAGACTATTCTTTAAAAAAAGAAGCTACTCCGATTAGCCATTTTATGGCTTTGGGGCAGCTTTTTTATAGAAGGTATAATTATTTGACTCTTAGGAACAGCTAGCAAAGCATGGACAATATAATCCAACTGCACATTAAGAGAATAAATATCTCTGTAATAACCTAATCCAAAATCAATTTCTATCAAACGTCCTTCCTTAATGGCAGGGATATTGTTCCGACAAAAAAGTGCTTTGACATGTAGCTGATCTAAAAGCCAGGTTCTACCCCATTCATTAAACATACTACCCATCTTATCTAATAAAGGCAGAGGACTAGTAGGCATAAATCCATATTGGAGATTAAAGGGATTATTGTGCTCCATGATTGTTTTTAAGTTGTTACGTGATGTAAGCGGAAGGTATGCTTTGTACAAAATCAAGTAATACTCCAGAAGCTCCTCGGTTCGTAAGAATTGAATATTCATCCCCTTTTCACGATGTATTCATATCCCTAAAATGTTGAGAAGTATGACGTATATCTATAATTTCTATTAATGCGTGGTTCCACAATAAAATGTGGTCCTTTAAATTTATGATTCATATCAACTCCATTTTTTTTATTTTGATTATAGTTGATAATAATTCTCAATTACAATGAAAAGCTATTTCTTCTTTTTTAGTAATGCATAGGATGCACTGACAGTCGTCATAATAACTTTAGCCATCCATGCAGAACTTACAAAAGAAAGGTAGAGCGAACCCTATGAAGAAACAAAAGATGTGGATATTTGCTGCTTTAACTCTTGCACTTGCAGCCGCGCCGTTTGCAGGAACGTTTTTCAAGGGAAATGGCATTGTTCAGACCAAGCAAAGTGCTGCTGCGTCATTTGTCCACGAGTTAAATAATCCTGACGAAGAAGCCTTGCCGGCTTTCAGTACAACACCCATTAAACTTGGTTCAACAGGTCAGGATGTCTATGAATTGCAGGGACGTTTAAAGCATTTAGGTTATTATGCCGGAAAAATAGACAGTCATTTTGGGCCAAAAACGAAGAATGCAGTAACCTGGTTTCAATGGAAATTCGGAATGAAGTCTGACGGCATTGTAGGAGCCAAAACTAAGCTGAAGTTGTATAACGCAACGAAGAATTGGAAGCCGACTGAACCTTCTTCAGGAACGGGAAATAAGACAGCACAGAATAACACTGGTAATAAAACAAATACGTCCAATAAAACGAATTCTCCAGGATTGTCTTCAGGTAATACGATGGGCTTATCGGAGAATGATCTCAAGATCATGGCCAATGCCGTGTATGGAGAAGCAAGAGGTGAGCCTTTCGAAGGTCAGGTTGCTGTAGCCGCGGTTATTTTAAACCGTGTGAAATCACCTAGTTTTCCCAATTCGCCGTCGGGAGTTATTTTTCAACCGGGAGCTTTTACAGCTGTAGCCGATGGACAAATCTATCTGGAGCCAAATGAACAAGCACGCAAGGCAGTGCAACAAGCGCTTAATGGTTGGGACCCTTCCGGAGGATGTTTGTATTACTTCAATCCTAAAACAGCGACCTCTAAATGGATTTGGACCCGTCCTCAGGTCAAGACGATTGGTCAGCATATTTTCTGTATGTAGAAAAGAAGGATAGAAACTTCAGAGAGCAACCGGGAAGAGGCTTCCGGTTGCTTCCTTACTTTGGAATGGTTTAGAATGGTTAATAATTCATAAACATGATAATGAGCAACTATCCACGCCGTAAAGGAGTTTTGGACTTGACTAATAATGTATTTCAGCATGGCACCGTTGGAGGCTTGCGTATTCACGTTATGCCAACCAAGGCGTTCAAGACCTACGCGATCTCACTTTATGCGGGTATTCCTCTTGACGAGAATACAGTGACCTCTACTGCACTAGCTCCATTCGTGCTTCGCAGAGGTACCGCGACTTACCCGGAGACCACGCAATTCCGCGAGCGTTTGGAGGAACTGTATGGCGCTGGATTTGGGTTTGATATTTATAAAAGAGGCGATTACCAAATCGTTCAGTTCCGTATGGATACCATTAACGACTCTTTCGTACAAAACCAGGAGAACTTACTTGAACAATCCTTCGCTTTCTTAGGAGAAGTACTGACTCGTCCTTTAGTTGAAGACGGCAGCTTCCGACCTTCGTATGTTGCAACGGAGCGTGAAACCGTTCGCAAAAAGCTGGAGTCCATCGTAAATGACAAGATACGTTACGCTGCTGAACGTTGTATTGAGGAAATGTGCCGCAACGAGCCATACCGTCTTCACCCTCTGGGGCAAAGAGCGGATCTGGATCGAATCACTCCGAAAAGTTTGTATGAATCCTACAATTCATGGCTGGATGAAGCCATCCTTGATCTCTATGTAGTGGGAGACACAACAGTTGACGAAGTTGAAAAACTTGTACAGCGTCATTTCGGTCGGATTCAGTCCGAGGTGGGCTTATATAGCTCTAAGTTCGTCCCTGTATCGGTTAATGAGGTACGGACAGTAGAAGAGAAGCTGGATGTCAGTCAGGGCAAGCTGAACCTGGGACTACGCACCTCGATTACTTATAAGGATGATTCCTACGCCTCCGCGCTTATGTACAACGGTATATTAGGAGGGTATCCACACTCTAAACTTTTCGTTAATGTACGTGAGAAGGCAAGTCTTGCTTACTATGCTTCGTCTCGTTACGACGGACATAAGGGCATTGGAACGATTCAATCCGGTATCGAAACGCAAAATTACGGCAAAGCCGTGGACATTATAGAGAAGCAATTGGAAGAAATGAAAGCTGGCAATATCAGTGATCTGGAGCTTAGCCAGACCAAAGCTATGATCCGCAATCAGCTTTCTGAGATCCCGGATTCAGCTTTTGAAATGATCTCTTACGACTTCAACCGCCAGTTGTCAGGAAAAGATCGAACAGCGGATCAGCTATTACAGCAGGTGGAACAAATCGGCGCAGAAGACGTAAAAGCCGCCGCCGAAACCTTTCAACTGGATACGATTTATTTCTTGACAGGAAAGGAGGAATAACGATGGAACAAATTCATTACGACAGACTACAAGAGACCATTTATCATGAGGTCATGGATAACGGACTTCAGGTATACGTGCTGCCGAAACCAACATTCAAAAAAACCTATGCTACATTTGCTACTAAGTACGGTTCTGTTGACAACCACTTTCATGTCGCAGGCGGAGAAGAGACCACTGTTCCTGATGGTATCGCTCACTTTTTAGAGCACAAGATGTTCGAAGAGCCAGAAGGCGATATTTTTGCTACCTTCGCTTCAAATGGAGCCTCCGCCAATGCTTTTACAAGCTTTGATCAGACAGTTTATCTTTTCTCAGCAACTGAGAATATAGAGACCAATCTTAGTACGCTCGTTGATTTTGTTCAACGACCTTATTTTACAGATGAGAATGTAGAAAAGGAAAAGGGAATTATTGGTCAAGAAATCAATAT
The DNA here is from genome assembly GCF_037963325.1 of Paenibacillus sp. FSL E2-0201. Taxonomy (NCBI): domain Bacteria; kingdom Bacillati; phylum Bacillota; class Bacilli; order Caryophanales; family Paenibacillaceae; genus Paenibacillus; species Paenibacillus sp. FSL E2-0201. Next base: position 3,992,069 of record NZ_CP150154.1, on the reverse strand, counting down.
GTATGCTGATAACCCGGACTGGCGTGTGTATTTTGGCCTTATTGAAGCGATGTATTCAAAGCATCCGGTACGGATTGACATTGCAGGTACGATAGAATCGATTAGTACGATTACGAAAGAAACGCTGTACACTTGTTATAACGCTTTTTATCATCCAAGCAATATGCTGTTGTTTGTGGTTGGAGGCGTGGATCCGGAGAAAGTATTCTCCTTGATTCGCAGTAACCAAAAGGGTAAAACCTACGGCAAGCAAGGTGAAATCAAGCGTATTTTTGAAGATGAACCAGTACAAGTGGCTACAAAACGTCTAGAAAGCAAGCTTGCCGTATCGATGCCCAAAATCATGTTTGGTTTCAAGGAAAAAGTAGACGGTCTAACGGGTGAAGCTTCTCTAAAACGTGATCTGATAACCAAGCTAATGCTTGATTTGTTGGTTGGTAGCAGCACAGCATTGTATCAAAAGCTATATGATGAGGAACTGATCTCGGACAGCTTTGGACATGAATTTAATAGTTCTCCGCAGTATGCTTTTTCTGCAATGGGTGGGGATACGAAGGATCCGGATTTGCTTTTAAAACGAATAAAAGAAGAAATTGATCTAATCTTAAAAACTGGCTTTGCGGAGAAGGATTTTGAGCGGGCACGGAAAAAGAAAATAGGCGGATATTTGCGCATGTTGAACTCCCCTGAAAATATTGCACATGAATTTACACGCTACCAGTTCCGCGGTGGTGACCTGTTTGAAGTTCTGCCTATTTACGAATCAATTACTTTGGCAGAAGTTAATGAGCGTCTGCAAGCCCATGTAAACTGGGATCAACTTGCCGTATCATTGGTGGTGAGTCCTTAGGTGAGCGTTTTGGGAGAGAGCAGCAAACCACTAGGGGAAATGACAGTGCTCGTTACAGGGGGCAGCGGAGGGATCGGCGGCGCCATTGCGGAACGGTTTGCTTCTGTCGGGATGAATATAGTTATTCATTACAAGCACTCACATGAGGCTGCGAATGATGTCGCTCGGCGTTGTATGGCCCTTGGAGCAAAGGTAATGACAGTAAACGCGGATATGAAGGACCGTAGTCAGATTGTACGTATGGCTGAAAAGCTGGAGAGTAATGGGATGCAGCCGGATATCCTCGTCAATAATGCCGGTAAATCGCATTACGGAATGCTAGCTGATGTGACCGAAGAAGAATGGGATGATATTATGTCCATTAACTTGAAGGGAACCTTTATGTGCAGTCAGATCTTTATGCCGTACATGGTGTCCCAGCGTTATGGTCGTATCATCAACGTTTCTTCCGTATGGGGAATCACTGGGGCTTCTTGTGAAGTAGCTTATTCGGCTAGCAAAGGTGGAGTGAATGCCTTTACAAAAGCTTTAGCTAAAGAGCTGGCTCCATCTGGTGTAACGGTTAACGCGGTAGCTCCAGGAGCGGTTAATACGAACATGTTATCCAATTTACAGGAGGATGAAGTCCGTATGTTGGAGGATGAGATTCCGGCAGGACGTTTGGCTACTCCTAATGAAATATCTTCACTGATTTATTTTTTGGCTTTGCCTGAGTCCGGGTATATCACGGGTCAGATTATTAGTCCAAACGGTGGATGGATTACTTGATGCTTATGTTGGAGAAAAGCACCAGCATAAAAACTTAGCGTCTGAGACATATTATAAGTGTTGTTTTTAAATCTCACGTAAGACGGCTTACAGCCTGTATGCAGGTGTTTGACCGTAAATATGAAGGAGGATTTAAGATGACACAAGGCGATAGCGTAATCAAAAATTTTGACACCTGGAAAAAATTTCTGGGAAAACGAGTTGTACAGGCGGAGAAACTTGGGATGAGTGAAGACACAATCTCAAAGCTGGCTTTTGAAATCGGGGAATTCCTCGATGAAAAAGTGGATCCAGCAAACACTCAAAACCGTGCAATCAAAGAGCTATGGGACGTCGGAAACGATGAAGAAAAGCAGACGATTGCTAAACTCATGGTCAAATTGGCGAAAAATCACGCCTAAGCTTGCGGAAAAGCTCCCCTTGTGGGAGCTTTTCTGCAATTATTACAGGACTGACCTTGCCTTTCATTTTTATTTTATATATCATTAACATGACCCGTGTTTCAGATCGCTTTGTCTGAACGGCATTTTTTTGATGGATATCAAAGTGCAGGGAAAAGGAATCTATGAGGTGTACAAGTGGAATATAAACAATGGTATATGGAGTACAAGATTCACAAGAACAGACCCGGTCTGCTTGGTGATATCGCTTCAATGTTAGGGATGCTAGAAGTCAACATTCTGACGATTAATGGCGTTGAAGGAAAGACACGCGGAATGTTGCTGGAGACCAATGACGATGACAAAATAATGCTGATGGGCGAAATGCTCAAGAAAGTTGATAATATTACAGTTTCAGCTCTGCGGTCTCCAAGACTCGTAGACAAGCTGGCTGTGCGCCATGGGCGATATATTGAACGGGATTCAGATGATCGAAAGACGTTTCGTTTTACCCGTGATGAGCTCGGTCTTTTGGTCGATTTTCTCGGGGAGCTGTTTAAAAAAGATGGAAATCAGGTAATAGGACTTCGAGGTATGCCCCGTGTAGGAAAGACTGAATCGATTATTGCCGGCAGTGTCTGCGCGATGAAGCGGTGGACATTTGTCTCTTCGACACTTTTACGTCAGACGGTGCGAAGTCAATTGGCAGAAGATGAAATGAATCCACATAATGTATTTATTATTGATGGTATTGTTAGTACGATCCGCTCTAATGAGAAGCATTATAATTTATTACAAAATGTTATGAGCATGCCAAGTACGAAAGTGATTGAGCATCCAGATATTTTCGTGCGGGAATCTGAGTACACCTATGATGATTTTGATATTATTATTGAGCTTCGCAATAATCCAAATGAAGAAATATTGTACGAGTCGTTCACGACGAGCTACAGTGATGATCTATAAAACACCAATGATGATTCATTGAAACTTACAGGAGGTGATGGTATGTCGGAACTGGGCCGGCAATTGAAAGAGGCGCGTCTGCAAAAAGGGATGAGTCTTGACGATGTCCAGGAAGTAACGAAAATTCGCAAAAAGTATTTGGAAGCCATCGAGTCTGGAGACTATAAGGTGCTTCCAGGAAGTTTTTATGTTAGGGCGTTTATCAAAACATACGCAGAGGCAGTAGGTATGAGCCCAGACGAACTGCTAGAGGAGCATGGGAATGTACCTGCTCCTCCTGAAGACACAGCTATGGAAACGGTGATTCAAAAACGCAGCCGTAGACCAGAAACCGAACGGAATGCAAAATGGCTGCCAACAGTGTTAATGTGGACATTTCCAATATTGATTATTGTTGTGATTTACATTTATGCTTCCAGTTTGAACAAGCCGGACCCCGCTCAAATTGATCAGACGAATCTGACTAATGAACAGCAGGATCCTACGACAGCACAGACATCTCCACCGGCTTCAGGAGGAGGTGTTGTAGCGCCAACGGCTTCGGCAGGTACAGAAGCAACAACTGAACCTACGGCAGAGCCTACGCCAACACCTACGCCTTCCCCGCAATCCATTACAGTTACACCGGATGGGAAATCAGGAAAAACTACGAAGTTCAAGGTTTCAGCTCCGGCTGGAAGTGAAGTGAAGGTTGAGATTTCTGCTACTGGAGTAAGCTGGCTTGAGGTGTATAAAGGTGAGAACTCTAAAGGTGAGAAGCTCTCATTTGGTAACACAGCGGCTGGAGATCGTATGAGCTTTGTTCTCGGAAGTGAAGGAATGTATATTAAATCTGGTTATTCACCAGCTACTGAGATTACTGTCAATGGACAAGTAATTACAGATGAAAAGACCTCATCTCGTCTGTTAATTAATCTGGATGATGGTACTGGAAGTGAAACGACCCAGAATGAAGGTACCACTGATACTGCTGACCAGACTAATGAAACAGGCCAATAAGAAATACGATGCATAAACTTTGGCTGCGTGGGGAACATAAGATTGTTTCCAGTTCTTAGCCAAAGTGAGGTGACATTCTTATGATTGTTAGCTGGATTGTAGCTGGACTTGGGGTTGTTGTCAGTCTCATCGGGTACTATATGACGCCAAGTGCTTGGGGCTATGGAATTCTTGGTTTCGGTATTGCACATATTGTGCTTGGAATTCTGGATATGTTTCGAAGCCCGCTCCGAAGCAGATAGAAAAATTAGAAATGAGCGTCTCCGAGGAATATTTCCTGTGGAGACGTATTTCTACCATTGAACAGAACTCATTTCGAAGGAAAAGCTCCACTCTGTGGGGCTGTTTTCTGTGTCGGGTGGGGTACATATTATCCAAAATTAGACTTAAGGGTATCATTCTTTTATAATAGTAGCAGACTAAAAAGTACAAAGGACGTGGAGTTATGAGTTCAGAAAGTTCATTTGATATCGTATCTAAAATGGATATGCAGGAATTAACTAATGCGATCCACCAAACAGAGAAAGAAATTGATAACCGATTTGACTTTAAGAACAGTAAAAGCAGTCTGAAGCTTGAGAAAGACGCACTTATTATCGCCTCTGAGGACGAATATAAGTTAAATGCTGTTATTGATATTTTACAATCGAAGATGGTGAAGAGAGGTATCACGCTGAAGAACTTGGATTTCGGCAAAGTAGAGCCTGCTTCCCTGGGAAGTGTTCGTCAGCGCTTAGGTCTTAAGCAAGGGATAGATCAGGAGAACGCAAAAAAAATTAACATCCTGATTCGTGATTCGAAATTGAAGGTGAAGAGCCAGATTCAAGGAGATCAGATCCGCGTAACCGGTAAGAGTCGCGATGATTTACAGCAAATTATCCAGATTTTGCGTAAAGCTGATTTGCCGCTGGACCTGCAGTTCAACAACTTAAAATAGAATTTTGTACCCCGCAGTGCTTATCAGCACCATGATGCGGGGTGCTTTGTATTTTTTTTGACACCTATTTATAGCTATAATATACTTGCTTAAGTAGAAATAGATGAGCCTGACTCAGGTCATTTGTATGAACGATTTAGGGGAGGAACTTCAGTGAATTTGCCCAACCGCATCACGCTAGCACGTATTTGCCTGATCCCGATTATGATGTTTTTCTTACTGGTGGATTTTAGCTTTTACCCAGAACCAATACATTGGGGCTCTTTCCAGCTATCTGTTAATCATTTGGTAGCTGCTGTAATCTTTTTGCTTGCAGCCAGCACAGATGGAATAGACGGCTACATAGCTAGGAAATATAATATGGTGACCAACCTCGGTAAGCTCCTTGATCCGTTAGCGGACAAGCTGTTAGTTTCCGCTGTTCTGATTTCACTTGTCGAACTGGGCAGATGTGATTCATGGATTGCAATTGTTATCATAAGTCGTGAGTTTGCAGTAACCGGGCTTCGCCAGATCGCATTGTTAGAGGGGAAAGTGGTTGCCGCCAGCAAATGGGGCAAGATAAAGACGGTTGTACAAATTGTAGCGATCTCACTGCTGTTGTTGAACAATTTTCCATTTCAATTCGTCAGCATTCCTGTAGACGATATTGCCATTTGGGCTGCAGCTTTGATCACTATTTACTCTGGAATTGATTATTTTGTGAAGAATAAAGAGCTGCTACAGCTGCATAATGCTTAAGCATTTTAGGTAGCTACATATAGGAGAGGTAATAGGTAAAGTACCTATTACCTTTTTTAAACCCTAAAGGCAGTGTGTATACATTATAACTAGGAGGCGAAAGCCAGGGATGAAAGCGGAGATTATTGCAGTAGGCACGGAGCTTTTGCTCGGTCAAATCGTGAATAGTAATGCCCAGTTTCTATCTATAGAGTTAGCTGCTATTGGGATTGATGTATATTTTCAAACCGTAGTTGGCGATAACAGCAGTCGCTTGCAGCAAGCTATTGAAATTGCTCAAAACAGAGCTGATGTTATCATTTTTACAGGTGGTATTGGTCCGACAGAAGATGATCTTACAAAAGATGCATTGGCTGCTTCTTTAGGCCGAACACTCCATATAGATCGTTTGGCAATGGATCATGTACAACGTTTCTTTGATGATCGTAAGATTGTAATGACAGAGAATAATCGTAAACAGGCACTTATAATTGAAGGAACCACACCTTTGCCAAATGAGATTGGTCTTGCTGTGGGTATTGCTTTTGAGCATGAAAAGAAATATTATATTGTGCTTCCTGGTCCGCCTCGCGAGATGAAACCAATGTTCGTAGATAAAGCAGTACCTTGGCTTCAGCAGCATGCTCTGACGTCAGAAATGCCACTTTATTCTAAAATGCTAAAATTTGCAGGTATCGGAGAATCACTGCTTGAGGATAAGCTCATAGATCTGATTCACAGCCAGACAGACCCAACCATAGCTCCATATGCAAAAGAGGGAGAAGTAACAGTTCGTATTTCGACAAAGGCGCCTTCCGAGCATGAAGCTTTCAAGAAGCTGGAGATTCTGGAGAAGCAGATCAAAGAGATTTTGCCAGAGCATTTATATGCGAATATTGATGTACCACTAGAACAGCTAATTGTAGATTGGATGGCGGATGCAGGTCTGACTTTAAGTGCGGCGGAGAGCTGTACCGGAGGCTTGCTGATGGAGAGTATAACCAACATACCAGGTAGCGCTTCGATGTTTGCGGGAGGAATCGTCTGTTACTCGAACGATCTAAAGAAAAAACTTCTGAATGTGCCAAGTGCTTATTTGGAGGGGCCTGATGCTCCAGGGGCGGTAAGTCGTGAAGTTGCCGAGGTGTTGGCCGATCAGGTGAGAATGATTGCGGACAGTGATTTCGGTTTATCTGTAACAGGCGTAGCAGGACCAGGCTATTCTGAACGTAAACCAGTCGGACTTGTATTTATTGGTTTAGCTGAACGCGGGCGTAAGACAGAGGTATATGAGCTTAATCTTAAAGGGACACGTGAGAATATACGACTGCGTACTGTTAAAGCTCTACTGTATCGACTATGGCGTAGACTTGAGGAACGCAAGGTGGAGACACCACTTGAGGGTTCAGACTTGTAATGGGAGATTAGCCCAGTTATAATTGGAACATACGGAAGAACCGTGGCACTGAGATTTCTTTGCTGCGGTTTTTTGTATATTTGCAGAGATTTTGATCAATGTTTTTGGTTATGATCATAAGTCGTTGATGTCCGGTGAAGTAGAGAAATCAGTTAACTTCTATATCCGGAAGGAGGCTTACAATAAAAGGGATAATTAACGCTTGAGACAAAAAAAACGAATGTATGTTCGAAAAAAAGCTTGGCAAGACCTCAAAAACACGTTATTATATTAATATAAACAGTGAAGGAAGTGGTCTGATTGTCAGATCGTCGTGCAGCGCTTGATATGGCGCTTCGTCAAATAGAAAAACAATTTGGTAAAGGTTCGATCATGAAACTGGGAGAATCCACTCATATGCAAGTGGAAGTTGTACCTAGCGGATCTTTGGCACTTGATATTGCGTTAGGTATAGGCGGACTTCCAAAGGGACGTATTATTGAAGTATACGGACCTGAATCCTCCGGTAAAACAACTGTTGCTCTTCATGCTATTGCAGAAGTGCAAAAACAAGGAGGACAAGCTGCATTTATCGATGCTGAGCATGCGCTCGATCCGAAGTATGCACGTAACTTGGGCGTAAACATTGATGAATTGTTACTATCTCAGCCAGATACGGGTGAACAGGCACTTGAGATTGCTGAAGCACTTGTACGAAGTGGCGCAGTAGACATTATTGTCGTTGACTCCGTAGCTGCTTTGGTTCCTAAAGCGGAAATTGAAGGCGATATGGGTGATTCACACGTCGGCCTACAGGCTCGTTTGATGTCTCAAGCGCTTCGGAAGCTTTCTGGTGCTATTAGTAAATCAAATACAATTGCTATCTTTATTAACCAGCTTCGTGAGAAAATTGGTGTTATGTTCGGTAACCCTGAGACAACTCCGGGTGGACGAGCACTGAAATTCTACTCTTCCGTACGGTTGGATGTTCGTCGTGTGGAAAGTATCAAAATGGGTAACGACGTTGTAGGTAACCGCACCAAGATCAAGATTGTGAAGAATAAGGTAGCACCTCCATTTAAACAAGCTGATGTTGATATCATGTATGGTGAAGGGATTTCCAGAGAAGGAAGTCTTGTAGACATCGGTACTGAAATGGACATCGTGAATAAGAGTGGTGCATGGTATTCCTATGAAGGCGAGCGTCTCGGCCAAGGACGTGAGAATGCCAAACAGTTCTTGAAGGAACATCAAGATATTGCGCTCATCATTGAGAACAAGATTCGTGAAGCAAGTAATCTCTCCACTATTGTTGCTGCACCAAATGAAGCGGAAATCATTGCAGAGCAAGAGGAAGAAGAAAAACTACTTCTCGAAATCGAACAATAGAATTTATTAAGGAATAGGACGCCCTGTGATTGATTGTTGCAGGGTGTCTTTTCTTAACACATCAGAAAATGTATATTTGGGGTCCCCGCAAAGTACCTGAGTACGTATCGAAGTTAAGCCACACTTTGTGGGGATATTTTCTTGCTATGAGGTGACAAGCAACTATGGTAATACAGCTGGATATGGATTTTGAATCGGATGAGCAGGACTTACAAGTTCTTGCAGATTTTCCTGATGGAGAACTTTTAGAAATCACTAAGGTAGAACGTCAGAAGAAATCGGATCACCGCTATATCATACATTTCGGAGCTTATAACATGACTGTACACGAAGACGTCATGATTAAATATCGGATGATTACTGGGAATTCTTTTATGAAAGCCGATTTGGAGGAAATTGTTGTTGCTGATGAGCGACAACGAGCTTATGTAGAAGGACTTCGTTATCTAGAACGAAAGCCACGAACCGCTATGGAAATGACTCGCCGTTTACGGCAGAAGGAAATAGGGGAGACTATTATTGCGGAAGTGGTGCAACGGCTACAGCAGGAAAGACTTCTTGATGACCCTTTGTATGCAAAGCAATGGGCAGAGCAACGCATTACGAACCAACGCAAAGGAAAGATGTGGATTCGCCAAGAGCTACGTGAGAAAGGAATCGACAAATCTTTAATCTCGGAAGCCTTGGAGAATATCAGCCCTGAACAAGAACTTGAGAGTGCACTTCAGACCGGACGTAAGAAATGGAATCTCATCCGAGGTGAAGCTGCAGATAAGAGAAGAAAGACTGGCGCCTTCTTAATGCGGCGTGGATTCTCAGGCGATATGGTGCGTCAAGTGATCAATACTTTACTTGAAGAAGACAATTATGAGGGTGAAGATGAGGAATTTTACTAGACTCACTGATTCTCTTGACATTAATGCGCATATCGACTCTCTTGACAATGTCTTTTTATAAATAATAAAATATAACATGAATCGGCATAAAGTAAGAATCCTTTTTCCTTCCCAAAAAGGGGACTTTTTAAAACGGTTCGCGTACAACTCATATGAAATGTAATCGCCGGATAAGGCGGGCAGTGTGCATGTGCAGCATGTGCAGTATGGCAATCGGTTGTTTACCGGTTTTTTGTATGGTGATGAACGGATAGTTTAACAACTGCACAATTCCCAGGGGGATACCTTGGAGAGGAACCAACGAGGAGGTGAACAGATGCAAGCATGGATCTGGGTCATTATCGTTCTCGTTGTAGCTGCATTATTCTTTGGATTCGGTTATTTTATTCGTAAATCCCTTGCAGAAGCTAAAATTCAAAGCGCAGAAAGAGAAGCCGTAGTCATCGTGGAGAACGCGAAGAAGGACGCAGAGGCGCTGAAGAAAGAAACGGTATTGGAAGCTAAGGACGAAGTCCATAGAATCCGTACTGAAGCTGAGAAAGAAACTCGTGAACGTCGGAATGAAATCCAACGGCAAGAGAGACGTTTGCTGCAAAAGGAAGAATCTCTGGATAAAAAAATGGAATCGCTTGAAAGAAAAGAAGAACAAGTAGCTAACAAAGAGAAACGAATTGATGAAACCCAACAGCAAATTGATGTTATTTACAAAAACCAAGTCACTGAATTGGAGCGCATTTCCAATTTAAGCATCGAAGATGCAAGAAGTATTATTCTTAGCAATGTTGAGCAAGAAGTTCGCCATGAAACGGCTCAAATGATCAAAGAAATTGAACAGCAGGCGAAAGAGGAAGCGGATAAGAAATCCCGCGAAATCATCACACTCGCTATCCAACGCTGTGCAGCTGATCACGTAGCCGAGACAACAGTTTCAGTTGTTACCCTGCCGAACGAAGAGATGAAAGGTCGGATTATCGGTCGTGAAGGCCGTAACATTCGTGCACTCGAAACTCTTACAGGTATCGACCTCATTATTGATGATACTCCGGAAGCAGTTATTTTGTCGGGATTTGATCCAATCCGTCGCGAAGTGGCCCGTACGGCACTTGAGAAACTAGTGGCAGATGGACGTATCCACCCCGCTCGTATTGAAGAGATGGTGGAAAAATCCCGCAAAGAAGTGGACGAAAGAATTCGCGAATATGGTGAACAAGCTACTTTCGAAGTGGGTGTTCATGGATTGCATCCAGACTTGATCAAGATTCTGGGTCGTCTGAAATTCCGTACAAGCTATGGTCAAAATGTATTGAAGCACTCTATGGAGGTTGCTTATTTGACTGGACTGATGGCCGGTGAGCTTGGGGAAGACATCGTGCTTGCAAAACGTGCAGGATTGCTTCATGATATCGGCAAAGCGCTGGATCATGAAGTAGAAGGATCGCATGTTGAGATCGGCGTTGAACTAGCGAAGAAATATAAGGAACATCCGGTTGTTATCAACAGTATCGCGTCTCATCATGGAGATTGCGAAGCTACCTCGGTTATTGCTATGTTGGTTGGTGCCGCTGATGCATTGTCAGCAGCAAGACCTGGCGCTCGCCGTGAAACACTGGAAACGTATATTAAACGTCTAGAAAAACTGGAAGAAATCTCAGAGTCGTTCGAAGGCGTTGAGAAATCATTTGCTATTCAGGCGGGCCGTGAGGTACGCGTGATGGTACAGCCAGAGAAGATTGACGATGCAGAGGCATTCCGTCTTGCTCGCGATATTACGAAGATGATTGAAAGTGAACTGGATTATCCAGGACATATCAAAGTTACCGTTATTCGTGAGACACGGGCTGTTGAATACGCTAAATAGGTGGAATATAAGGTTAAGGGATAAGATGTAACTTATACTTTCTTATATTTGTTGAGAATTGGCCCCTAAGCGGGGCCTTTTTTCTTTTGAATATGAGCTCTTATCCATTAGATATAGCGTTTAAGATTAGGAGGAGAGAATCATTAAAGTACTATTCATTGGAGATATCGTTGGAAATGTTGGCAGAAAGGCTCTTCGTGAGATGTTACCCTCACTAAAAAGCAAATATCAGCCACATATCATTATTGTTAATGGCGAAAATTCTGCTGCCGGTAGAGGGATCACTAAGGCGATCGCTAATGAGTTTTTTAACTGGGGCGTTCACGGAATAACTATGGGGAATCACACATGGGACAACAAAGATATTTTTGAGTTCATCGATGATGAGGCTCGGATTATTCGTCCTGCTAATTTTCCGCCAGGAACACCGGGAAGAGGTTATACCGTTGTTAAAGGTAATGGTAAAGAACTGGCTATAGTAAATTTACAAGGCCGGACGTTTTTACCTGCTATTGATTGTCCTTTCCGTGTTGGGGAAGAAATTGTTGAAGAGCTTCGTAGAGATCATAAATGTATTCTCGTTGATTTCCATGCAGAGGTAACCTCTGAGAAAATCGCTATGGGGTATTTCATGGATGGCCGCGCATCGATTGTTGTTGGGACACATACGCATGTTCAGACTAACGATGATGTGATTTTGCCAGGAGGAACTGCGTATTTAACCGATGCGGGTATGGTTGGTTCAAGCGAAGGTATTCTGGGTATGGAAAGAGATGCAGTACTTTACAAGTTCACAACTCAGCTTCCAGCACGATTTGTTGTCGATGAAGGTAAGTGGCAGCTTCACGGTTTATTTGCAGAATTAGATGAAACTACTGGTGCGGCAACTCGTCTGGAGAAGATACGGTTGCGTGAAGATGAATGGGTTATGAGCTAAACGTAGAACAGAGTATCGTTTAATCCGGGTAATTTCGCTGAGTAAGGGTAAAGTGTGATATTTTTTATATCGTAAAAGAGTATCTTTTATACCGTTTTTGGAAGACGTGGTCCGTAAAAAGAAGGAATTATTTCTTCTCTCGCGAATAACATCTAAAGTAGTGGAAGAACACCATTATTTTCCCAGGGGAGGTACTTACTATGGATGTATTAAAAGTATCAGCTAAATCCAATCCAAATTCCGTCGCCGGCGCATTAGCGGGTGTTCTTCGTGAACGTGGATCGGCAGAATTACAAGCTATTGGAGCTGGAGCACTGAATCAAGCAGTCAAAGCAGTTGCCATTGCCCGGGGATTTGTTGCACCAAGCGGAGTTGATTTGATCTGCATTCCTGCCTTCACTGATATAGTGATTGATGGAGAAGATCGAACCGCGATTAAACTGATTGTTGAACCCAGATAATAGACCTATAGAATGAATGAACCTGTTTACTATTGTAAACAGGTTTTTTGCTTTTGATTTATAGTCAGGAGTTTTTCTGCATAATATCTGAAATAGGCACTTAGAAGTAAAATGTACGGCTGGAACTGTGAGGAGGTGGGGGTGCTAAATGAGAGCTGAAAAGTTTAAGGTAGCAGATTTTCATTGTGATGTGCTAAGCAAAATGCAAGCCTCTCCGGATATTAATTTCGACAATGACCCTCGATTAGATATTACTGCAGAACGGTTGGCATCTGGCGGAGTGGAGTTGCAATGTTTTGCGATATATCTTTCAGCTACGAGAGGTAAACCTAGCTTTGAACATGTTTTAGGACAAATTGATCTCTTTAGGCAAAAGATAGTGAGCACAGATGGGCTTCAGTGGTTACGCTGGAAGGAGGAAGTGGAGAATCGATTAGTTGGAGCACCTCCTCAAGCAATGCTCTCTCTGGAGGGCGTAGACGGCTTAGAAGGGAACTTGTTTTATGCTCAGCTCTGTTTCGAACTTGGAGTGCGGTTTCTAGGTGTCACTTGGAATTATGCGAATTGGGCAGCAGATGGTGTGCTAGAGAAGCGTAATGGTGGATTTACGGAGAAAGGGAGAAAGCTGGTAGAATGGTGCAACCACAGTGGAATGCTGCTGGATGTGTCGCATTTGTCGCAAGCAGGGTTTTGGGAACTGGCAGATTTAAGCTCTCGTCCGTTTATAGCTTCTCATTCGAATGCCGCAGCCATTTGCGGTCACGTTAGAAATTTGAAAGATGAACAGATAAAAGCTCTAATTGCGATGGACGGGAGAATGGGGCTGACCTTTTATCCGTGGTTTGTATGTGATCATGGAAAGGCTCGTATGGATGATTTGTTAAAGCATATTGAACAGGTATGCAGTCTCGGCGGAGAGAAGCATCTGATGTTTGGCTCAGATTTTGATGGCATTGATACTTGGGTTGAGAAGTTGGAGCATCCGGGAAAATACCCTGATCTTATAGAACAACTGCTTCGTTATTATCCTGAGGATACTGTAAAAGGCTGGATGTATGAGAATGCGACATCTTTTTTAAGCGTAAACTTGCCCTCTCAGGTGTCTAAACCATGACAATCTTGTCCAAAAAACATAAATTGTCGAAAAAAGGGCCTTCGTTATGATGCAGCCCTTTTTATTTTGGTGAAATAAGATGTATAATGGTTAATGGCTTGTACAGATACTAGAGAAAATACAAGGAGTGACTTTACAATGAGTAAGACTGTACCCGTAGGTGTGTCGGCTAGACATATTCACCTTACGCAAGAGCACGTGGAGGCTCTGTTTGGCCCAGGATATCAATTAACTGAGTTCAAACCACTTTCCCAACCAGGACAATTTGCAGCAAATGAACAAGTAGCAGTTATCGGTAGCAAAGGTAAATTTGACAAAGTAAGAATCTTGGGACCTGCTCGTCCGGCTTCCCAATTGGAAATTTCCCGTACTGACTCCTTCGCACTTGGCGTGAAAGCTCCAGTTCGCGAATCTGGAAATATTGAAGGAACACCTGGCATTACGCTTAAAGGACCTGCTGGTGAAGTTGAATTAGAACAAGGTGTTATTATCGCAGCTCGTCACATTCACTTCCACACTTCCGAAGCTGAAGCTTGGGGCATTGCGGATAAGCAATTGCTTAAAGTTCGTCTCGGTGGCGACCGCGGTCTTGTATTGGAGAACGTAATTGCTCGTGTATCCGACAGCTTCAAACTTGATATGCATATTGATACTGACGAAGCTAATGCTGCTGGTGCCAACAATGGCGACACTGCTGAAATCGTAGACTAGTCTTTATAACAATCATAAAGAGCGGGGGAGAAATCCTCCGCTTTTTTGTTGTGTGCGTAGAACCGTTATGTGGCTGATACGCCGCCGTTTGAACATCTTTCGGACTGCATAGCTCTTATTGACTATTAATTGTACTGATTTTGGCTTAATTTTCATGAATAAATGCAACTGATTGGATAGTGCGGAATAAATTTACGAATCTTCAAAATAAAGGCGGCTGAGTTCGATCACTCATCAAAATGTACGCCCGATAAACTGGCAGATGTTTAAACTGTTTGAATAGTAAGGCGGATCGTATCCTGAAATGGATTTTTAATGAAAATTGGTGTGATGATAAAGAATATCTATTATTATGTGACTAATTGTGTTATGATTATTGTTTATGACGTGACAAATGGATTTAATGTTAAGAATATATGTATTAGAAATTAAGGAGACTAGAATGACATTTAACGAACTGAATATTATGCCTGCGATTTTAAAGGCTTTAACCAAAGAAAACTATACATCACCTACACCTATACAGGAACAATCGATCCCAGCTGTATTAGCAGGCAGAGATTTACTTGGATGTGCTCAAACGGGAACAGGAAAGACAGCTGCATTTTCTGTACCTATTATTCAATTATTAAGCGAACAAACCAATTCCAACAAAACAAACAATGTGCGACGCATTCGCTCGCTGATCTTAACACCGACAAGAGAACTAGCGATCCAAATTGCTGATAACATAAAAGCGTATAGCCAATATACAGATATCCGCTCTGCTGCCATCGTTGGCGGTGTATCACAGAAAGTGCAAGAGCGTGCCCTGAATCAAGGTGCTGATATTCTAATAGCTACACCAGGTAGACTTATCGACCTGATCAATCAAAAACGTGTGGATTTGCAGTATGTCCAAATTCTTGTCTTGGATGAAGCTGACCGTATGCTAGATATGGGCTTTATCCATGATGTGAAACGAATCATCGCTAAAATGCCTACGAAGAAACAAACATTATTCTTCTCTGCAACGATGCCTACTGAGATCTCAAAATTGATCAAAACCTTGCTTGTGAACCCAGTGAAAGTTGAAATCACTCCCGTATCTTCTACTGCGGATAGAATCGAACAATCGATCTATTTATTAGAAAACGGAAATAAACAGAATCAATTGAATCTTTTGTTACAGGATAAATCGATTGTCTCTGCTCTGGTGTTTACTCGGACCAAACGTGGTGCTGACCGTGTTACACGTGACCTAGCGAAGGTGAACATTTCTGCACAAGCCATTCACGGCAATAAATCACAGAATGATCGTCAGAATGCATTGCGGAATTTTAAAAGTGGTGCAACCCGCGTTCTAGTCGCTACGGATATTGCCGCGCGAGGAATTGATATTGATGAGTTATCTCATGTAATCAACTTCAACTTGCCGAATATTCCGGAAACTTATGTGCACCGAATCGGTCGTACGGGTAGAGCGGGGCTGAGTGGAACTGCAATTTCTTTTTGCGAATCTGAAGAGCTTCCGTTCCTTAAAGATATCGAAAAATTGATCGGGAAATCGATTCCAGAAGTGAAGGATCACCCGTATCCGATGTCTCGTAAAACGCAGATGAAAACAGAACGATCTTCGAAACCGTCAGGTTCAAGACCAGCGAATTCCAGACCGTCATCTGGTAAACCGTCATCAGCTAAACCAGCAGCTTCAAAACCAGCAGCATCTAAACCTGCCAAAGCAAAGCCAAAGTCTAACCCTCCATTAAAGCCAAAGTCGGAGTGGTTCACTAAAGGAAGACAAACGAGCAGTAGATAAGTTATTTTGAACGCTGTACGTTTTTTATAGTAAGATCTCAAAACCGTCAGAGAAATCTGATGGTTTTTTTGTTAGTTGATGATAGAGTGAATTCAAAATATGGTATAGTTTTTGACACAAATACAGCTGAAATCATCACTTTAAAAAATGGAGAGTGGTAAAAAAACAGCCGCTAAACAGTTCCTCACTGTATAACGGCTGTTATATTCTCTTATGCGGTGGCTTCAATCGCGTTGTCCTGAACATAAGAACCAAGCTCTTGCTGAAGCGCTGTGCTGATGGAAGTCATTGGGAGGCGAAGCGTATCCGAATCGATTAGTCCATTCTGGCTAAGCATCCATTTGATTGGAGCGGGATTAGATTCCTTGAACAAGAGGCGGATGATCGGCAGGAGTTGTTCAAAGTTTTCTTTAGCCAAGTCTAATTGACCGGATTTGAAGGCTTCGTATATACGGATACATTCTGCTGGATAAACGTTCGCAGTAGCAAGCATACCGCCAGTTGCTCCGCAGCTAAGCATTTCGTAAAAGAGTGAATCGTCGCCGCCGAGCACCGGTTTGGTACCCGTACGGACTAGCTCAGTAACCAATTTGGTGCTGCCCGAGCAATCTTTTAATCCGACAACATTATTCATTTCTAGGATTGTACGTGCAGTATCTACGGTCATAGCAGTACCCGTACGACTTGGGATGTCATAAGCCATGATTGGAATGCCTACTTCTGCTGCTTTGCGGAAATGGGCAATGATGCCCTCTTGCGAAGGACGACTATAATAAGGGACGACTACTAGCGCGCAATCCGCACCAAGGTTAGCTGCGATCTCTGTGCGTGCTACCGTAGAAGCTGTGTCATTGGTTCCTGTACCGACTACTAAGGGGATAGATGTAGATTGTAAAAGCTCACGAGAAGTGTTTACTAGAAGCTGCATTTCATTTACGGTTACAGTTGGCGATTCACCGGTGGTTCCATTAACGACCAGACCTTGTATGCTGTTGTTAATAATGTTCTTTACATAACGCTGATACGAATCCAGATCAACTTCACCAGCAGCATTGAACGGGGTGACCACGGGGACATAAATTCCATAAATCTGTTGTTCTGTAAGCATAAATTATCGGCCTCCAAAATATTTTAATTCCTCTACATATACTTTACCATGGAATGTTGCATCGTCGTTAGCTATAATAAATGATGTGTATCATCAAAATTATTGATGTTAGGGTGAGGTTATGGATTTAACCTATTTACGAACATTTCGCGAGGTGGCTAAACGTCAGAGCTTTACACGGGCTGCTGAAGAGCTAGGTTACGCGCAGTCGAGTGTTACGATGCAAATACAGAAGATAGAGAAGGAATACGGAGTGCCTTTAATAGAAAGGCATGGTCGACAGCTGCGACTAACCCCGCCTGGAGAAGAGTTGTTGAAGTTATTCGTGGAGATTTTGGATCTGTATGACCGTTCTAAAGAAACCATCGCCCAGCAAATAGGAGGTACGCTAACGATTGGTACGATTGATTCTTTAGCTGCATTCTACTTGCCTCCCTACCTACAGCAGTTGAGGACGAAATTCCCGAAGCTTGATATCCATCTACAAACGATGCAGGAAGCTAACCTCTTGGCCAAAATAAAAGATGGGGAAGTAGACATCGGTTTGATGCTCGATCGTACCACTACGGATTCTTTACTTGATCGTACGATCATTAGAGATGAACCACTCGTGTTGATAGCCCCCATTAACCATCCCCTTGCCCAGATGGATATAGTAACCTTACAGGATCTAAATAACTGCGAATTAATTGTTTCTGAAGAGAGCTGTATTTACCGGAGTCTGTTCGAGAATTTGTTAAAAGAGCATGGAATTATATTCCGCATCGGTTTTGAGCTTTCGAATCTAGAGGCGATTAAACGTTGTGTTATGAATGGTCTTGGGATTGCATTACTCCCGAAAATTGTTGCAGAGGAAGAAATTGAGCGGGGTAACTTGGCCGAGCTGTCCTTCGCGCATCCAGAAATTCACTTCGATCTGCAGCTGCTGATGCACCCTAAGAAATGGAAGTCTCAGCCTTTGCAATTTCTAACCCAAATGCTACTTGCAAATCATTAGCAGAAAGACAGTTTTATTTAATGAAAGTCACTGTAAATATTGACATTCAAAATCAGTTTATGTTATATAAAAAGAAGAATTAGCACTCATCTAACAAGAGTGCTAATCACGAAATGTTGGACAAGATGTTTATTTTGAAAGGAGATCTATTTATTCATGGCCAAAAAAGAGTTTAAAGCCGAATCGAAAAGATTGCTGGAAATGATGATTAACTCCATTTATACACAACGGGAAATTTTCCTGCGCGAGCTAATTTCCAATGCAAGTGATGCGATTGATAAGATCTATTACAAAGCATTATCTGACGAAAGCCTGGTCTTCAATAAAGAAGATTATTATATTAAAGTGACTGCCGATAAGGCGAACAGAACTCTGACGATCTCCGATACTGGTATCGGTATGACGCAAGAGGAACTGGAGAATAACCTGGGAACGATCGCGAAGAGCGGATCTCTTGCTTTTAAGAAAGAGAATGAAGCTAAAGATGGTCATAATATCATCGGACAGTTCGGTGTTGGCTTCTATGCTGCTTTTATGGTGGCAGATGATGTAACGGTGATCAGTAAGGCTCTAGGCAGCGAGGAAGCCTTTAAATGGGAGTCTAAGGGCGCTGACGGCTATACTATCGAGTCTGTCGAGAAGGATTCTGTGGGTACTGATGTAATTTTGAAAATTAAAGACAATACCGAAGAAGATCAATATGATGAATATTTGGAAGAATACCGCCTGAAATCCATCATTAAAAAATACTCCGACTTCATCCGTTTCCCAATCAAAATGGACGTGAAGGAGTCAAAGCCAAAAGAAGGCACGGAGAACGAGTTCGAAGAAGTTATTCAAGAACAAACCGTGAACAGCATGGTGCCAATCTGGCGTAAGAACAAAAGCGAGCTGACTACGGAAGATTACGATAACTTCTATGCAGAGAAGCGTTACGGCTTCGACAAGCCGCTTAAACATATTCATATCAGTGCCGATGGTGCTGTAGTGTACAATGCGATTTTGTTCATCCCAGAAAATACACCGTTTGACTATTACACAAAGGAATATGAAAAAGGTCTTGAGCTGTATTCCAACGGTGTGTTAATCATGAACAAATGCGCGGATCTCTTGCCTGATTACTTCAGCTTTGTAAAAGGTATGGTGGATTCTGAGGATCTTTCCTTGAACATCTCCAGAGAGATGCTCCAGCATGACCGTCAGCTGACTCTGATTGCTAAGAACATTAAGAACAAAGTGAAGAGCCAACTGCAAAGCTTGCTGAAGGATGAAAGAGAGAAGTACGAGCAGTTCTATAATGCTTTTGGCAGACAGCTTAAGTTTGGTGTGTACAACGATTATGGTATGCACAAAGATACTCTTCAAGATCTGCTGATGTTCTACTCCTCCAAGGAGAAAAAGCTGGTAACGCTGGACGAATACGTGTCTAGAATGCCAGAAGATCAGAAGTACATCTACTATGCTTCCGGAGAGTCGATCGACAGAATCGAAAAACTCCCGCAAACTGAGCTTGTTTCGGATAAAGGATATGAAATTCTCTACTTCACTGATGATATTGATGAATTTGCAATCAAGATGATCATGTCTTATAAGGAAAAAGAATTTAAGTCTGTATCCAGCGGAGATCTTGGCATTGAAGCTGACGAAGCGGACAAGCCAACGGAAGCGGAAGAGAACGAAAACAAGGAGCTTTTTGAAGCGATGAAGGACATCCTGTCCGGCAAAGTGAAAAATGTTAAAGCCTCCAAACGTTTGAAGACTCATCCGGTATGTCTCTCTGCTGAAGGCGAACTGACCATCGAGATGGAAAAAATCTTGAAATCGATGCCGAATGGCCAAGAAGTTCAAGCGGACAAGGTACTCGAAATCAACATCCATCACGAAGTATTCCAGTCCTTGAAGGCGGCAGCAGAGAACGACAAAGAAAAGCTCGGTTTATACACGAACCTGCTGTACAACCAAGCCCTGTTGATCGAAGGTCTACAGGTTAGTGATCCTGTTCAATTCACCAATGATATTTGCAAAATCATGAAATAATATGAAGTACAGAGACCATCCAATTGTATTATGATTGGGTGGTCTTTTTTATTTCAGTATTTCATTCTGTTGTGCGAAAAAGGTAGTAATCAATTTCAGAGTCATTATTTGTGCAACCGCTGATCGAATAGATAACTTCACCTTGTGTGCTTTTTTTACTCGTCACTTCGGAGCAAGTATCGGTTCTGACATCTTTGTTGCTCCCACCAAATTCATCATTAGAAGTATCATAGCTATAATTAATTATACTGCCATCAAACTTCAAATCCTTAAATATGGGATCACCCTCATCTGTGTAACTTGTAACGCGTATATTGTCTGCTTTTTTCCTGGAGAGATTAGTTATAAATTGCTCGAATTTATCTAGGTTGTACACTTTTTTAAATGAAACAATATCTCCCCTACTGATGGCTTCTTTGGAAGTATAGGGTTCACTTTTGGGAACAGAATTAACTTTATTATCGGAACAACCCCATACTCCTGCTAGTAAAAGAACAGAGAGTACAAGTAAATTTACTTTTTTCACTGAGGGACCTCCTTGTAACTTATTTATATAAAAGACGGAAATTAACTGGAAAAGTTACAGTGAGCTTGATGTTTCGCATTGACAATAAACAACAAATTGAGTATTATTTCCTGTAACTTGAATATGTAAAAGCAAAGAAGAGAAAGAGTACCACGGCAATTCTTTCTACAGAGAGCTCCGTTCGCTGAAAAGGAGTAAAGAAAAACCTTGGGAATATGGTCTCAGAGCTGCGCATCGAAACCTTTTGGGTTGTAGGCTGCGCCGGAACCTGCATCCGTTATAGTGCTAGGGTATAAACGTTTATTAACGTCGTACCTGAAGAGGTAAATGTCATGAGGCATTTATAAAATTAGGTGGTAACACGTGAGTAGAACTCTCGTCCTTTGTGGATGGGAGTTTTTTTGTTGTCTAAAAAAAGGAGGAGAAGGTTAATGAGTAATGTGTTTATAGGCGGAGCTTGGCCGTATGCGAATGGATCTTTACATCTTGGGAGATTATCAAGTGTGTTGCCTGGGGATGTGCTGGCACGATATTTTCGCTCCAAAGGGGATAACGTTTTATATGTGTCAGGCAGCGATTGTCATGGCACACCTGTAGCGGTTCAGGCTGCTAATGAAGGGATCACACCCGAAGCTTTTGCAAGTCGATACCACGAAGAGTTTCTGAAGTGTTTTGAACAGCTGGGATTTAGTTATGATCTATATACTCGAACGGATCAACAGCAGCATCATAAGGTCGTGCAAGAGTTGTTTGCGAAGCTGCTAGAGAATGGTCATTTATATAAAAAAACCATTGGGCAATGTTACTGCGAGGTAGACCAGCGATTTTTGCCAGACAGATATGTGGAAGGCACTTGTCCGGTATGTGGACAGCGGGCGCGTGGAGATCAATGCGATTATTGTTCTACGATTCTAGACCCTGCCGATTTATTGGACAGAGTCTGTAAATTATGTGGGAATACACCGACAGAACGGCCGACAGAACATTTTTATCTTAGCTTATCTAAATTTCAATCTGAATTAACTGATTATGTAGACGAAGCAGTACACTGGAGAGAAAATGCAATAAAACTGACCAAACGATATTTAAAGGAGGAGCTTCAGGATCGGGCAGTAACCAGAGACTTATCTTGGGGTGTAAATGTTCCTGTAGCTGGATTTGAAGATAAGAAGATTTATGTCTGGATTGAGGCGGTAAGTGGTTATTTATCAGCCAGCAAGCAGTGGGCTACACAATCTGGAGGGAGCTGGGAGGAATTTTGGTCAGAGAAAAATGATGGTATTACCGCTTATTATGTGCATGGTAAAGACAATATTCCTTTTCATACCTTGATATGGCCAGCCGTCTTATTAGGAGCAAAAGAGTTACATTTACCGGACCGGATTATATCTAGCGAATATTTAACCCTTGAAGGGCAGAAGTTCTCCACTAGCCGTAATTGGGCGGTCTGGGTACCTGATATTCTAGAACGGTATCATCCTGACTCTATTCGTTATTTTTTAATTGCCAACGGGCCTGAGAAGCGGGATACGGATTTTTCCTGGAGAGAGTTTATTTATAGTCATAATGGTGAGCTGCTTGGAGCATTTGGTAACTTTGTGAATCGTTCATTGGCTTTTGCGGATAAGTTTTATGAAGGGAAAGTGCCGAAGGGAGAATTAGATAAGGGGTGGAGGGACAATATTGACCTCTTGTATCTGGAGTCAGGGCGCCTAATTGAAGCGGGAGATTTAAAGGATGCGCTGGAGTATATTTTTTCTTATGTACGTAAGGCAAATCAGTATTTTGATCGGCAAAAGCCTTGGATTCAGGTAAAAGAGGATCGGAAAGCCTGTGATTCTACAATATTTACTTGCGTTCAGATTATCGCTAATTTGGCAAGTTTGCTGCATCCGTTTCTACCTTTTTCTTGTGAGAAGATCAGGGGGTTCTTATCGCTTGAACAACCGAATTGGCAGCCCTGCGCAGTTCCCCCTTATCAACAAATAACTGATTTACAATTGTTGTTTGAACGAATTGATATAAGTCGTATTAAAGAAGAAGAGGATAGACTCATTCAACAACAAGTGAATTAACCATTCTTGAAGCTCTCAATAAACTTAGAAGCCAATGATGATAAGTATTTATCCTTGATCCAGACGGCGGCGACCCGCGTGCGAAGCGATTCACTACTGATTTCTTTATAGATCAAATTACGATTACTCGTTAATTCGAAAGCGGATTTGGGGATGATTCCAATGCCAAGACCAGCGTTTGCCCAGAGCAGTGTTGTTCGTGCATCATCATTCATGCAGAAAATTAGCGGATCAAAGCCGTTCTCAAGACAGGTTTCCCGGATAAGCTGCTCAAAACGGCGGTAGATAATGAGCGGCTTATCTTTTAACTCACCGATCTCAACGAAGTTTTCATCTGTTTTCCAGTCATACTCTGGAGTCATTACGGCAATCATAGGCTCAGCCTGTGTGTAAAGACATTCTAAATTTGTAGCATTAAAGGGTGTCCGGACAATGCCAATCTCGACAATACCCTTGTTCAAAAGGTCGATGATTCTGAAGGTATTCCCTTCATGGATTTCAAATTTAACGCCTTTATACGTTTTGTGGAACTCACAAAGTCGATCTTGGAGCAAGGTAGCTCCGGAAGAAGATACAGTACCTATGGCGAGAGTTCCTTTCAAGCCTTTGACAAAATCATTGAGCTCCCGCGCAGTGGAATCGGCCAGCTCAAGAATTTGTTGGGCGCGGTCACGTAAAATGGCACCAGCTTCGGTTAGCTGCACGCTGCGCGGACCTCGATCGACGAGTTTGACCCCCAGCTCTTCTTCAAGCAGCTTAAGCTGTTGACTGAGCGGAGGCTGGGCCATTTGCAGTCTTCTAGCTGCAGACGTAATCTGTCCTTCCTCAGCGATAGCTATAAAATATTTAAGTTGTCTAATATCCATAAAAGAATCCTCCGAACTTGAGATATGTTTATCGTATGGGAGCGATACGAATCAAATATTATTAATATGTGAGTAGATATGCCATAATCATAACTGTTATTATACATATTTCAAATGCTTAAATACTTCTTATGTTGGGTGTGGATGACGTTGTTCAAAATTGCAGTTTATTTAAAACCGTACAAAAAAGAAGCCATCATCGGTCCAATCTTTAAGCTGATGGAAGCGATTCTGGAGCTGATTCTGCCAACCATTGTCGCATTAATCATCAATAATGGGGTAGGAAATCATGACAGTGCTTATGTATACCGCATGGGTGGCTTGATGGTGCTGATGTCTCTACTTGGCTTCGGCTGCTCTATGGTATGTCAATACTATGCGGCACGAGCATCTCAGGGATTCGGCACGACGCTTCGTAATAAAATGTTCAATCATATTACATCCTTATCGTACGCTGAGCTGGATACGTTCGGTACGCCTACGCTGATTAACCGGATTACTAATGATGTAAACCAGCTGCAGATTGCTGTTGCCATGCTGATTCGCCTGGTTATTCGTGCGCCGTTTATCTGCATCGGAGCTATCATAATGTCGATGATCTTGGATTTTAGGTTATCGCTGATCCTAATAGCGGCAACGCCGATTTTTGGGATTATTTTATATTTCATTATCACTCGAAGCGCTCCTTTGTATCGATTGTATCAACAGAAGCTGGATGCACTTGCACTCGTACTTAGTGAGAATTTGTCAGGAATTCGGGTCATTCGTGCTTTTGCCAAGAGACGTACGGAAAAAGAACGTTTTGATGCCTCGTCTGAGGATTTAACCACTACAGCGATCAGAGTCTCGCGGATTTCCGCTTTACTTGGACCGATGACGACACTTGTAGTAAACGCGGCGATTATAGCTATTTTATGGGTAGGTGGAATTCATATTGACGGGGGCCGGTTGTCTCAGGGTGAGATCATTGCCTTCATCAATTATGTCACTCAAATCTTGCTGGCACTTATAGTGGTCTCTAACCTGGTTATTATTTTTACAAAAGCCTCATCCTCTGCCAATCGCGTGAATGAAGTGCTGAGTGTCAAAGCATCCGTGTCCGAGGAAGGAAATGTTATGATGGCTGAACCTAATCATACCGCTCCTGCTATTTCATTCGAACGTGTATCGTTTGGTTATAATACAACTGGTGAATTGGCATTAGAGGATATATCGGTAGTCATTAACCGCGGAGAGACTGTAGGGCTGATTGGCAGTACGGGTTCTGGTAAATCTACTTTTGTGAACCTGATTCCACGTTTTTATGATGCGGTGCAAGGTGAAGTTAAAGTGGATGGAGTGAATGTCAGAGATTATAAGCTGCATCAGCTTCGTGAGAAAATAGGGATTGTCCCGCAAAAAGCAGTGCTGTTCACAGGAACAATCGCTGAGAATATTCGTTGGGGGAAGGAAGACGCCACCGAGGAAGAAATCATGCAAGCTGCCTCTGTTGCTCAAGCAGAAGAGTTTATTCGTAAATTGCCGGAAGGGTTGAATACGCAGGTATCCCGTGGTGGACTTAATTTATCCGGGGGACAGAAGCAGCGTTTGACCATAGCTCGTGCAGTGGTAGGTAAGCCGTCGATTCTTATTCTGGATGACTCCTCCAGCGCGCTGGATTTTGCTACTGATGCGGCACTTCGTAAGGCGCTCAAAAATAGCAGTCAGGAAATGACCGTACTCGTTGTCTCGCAGAGGGTAAGCACTGTAAGGCAAGCAGATAAAATTATGGTATTTGAGGAAGGGCGGATTGCCGGTGTCGGAACCCATGAGGAGCTGATGCGTGGTTGTGAAGAGTATAAAGAAATCTGCCTGTCCCAGCTATCGAGTGAGGAGTCGGGCCAATGAACAAAAACAACATTTGGAAAAGACTAATTGTATATACAGGACATTATAGAAAAATAGCTATAGGGGCGGTTATATGCGCATTACTCAGTGTGATCGCCAGTTTAATCGGACCACTACTTATTGGTAAAGCCATTGATTTTATGATCGGACCTGGAAAGGTTGATTTTGACGCTGTACTTAGATTGCTTTTGATTCTGGCAGCGGTATATATTGTCGGCAGCTTTTTTGGATGGCTTCTTACTTATTTAACTAACCGAATTGCATACCGAACGGTATACGACTTACGGAGAGAGCTTTTTGATAAATTAAATGTTTTGCCTTTAAAGTTTCATGACAACCACCCGCAGGGAGACAGTATCAGCCGGTTTGTTAACGATATGGATGCCGTTTCTGATGGACTGCTGCAAGGTTTCTCCACACTGCTTACAGGGATCATCACCATTGTTGGGGCAATTGTGCTAATGCTGTACATAAGTCCTGTGATGACCTTGGTAGTTCTTCTGTCAGCACCTGTTACCTTTTTTGTAGCAAGATTTATTACGATGCGGTCTCAGAAGATGTTCAAAGAGCAAGCGAAGATTCTGGGTGGTCTCAATGGGTATGTGGAGGAAATGATAGGCGGACAAAAAGTGGTCACTGCTTATCATTATGAAGAACGTGCAATGACACAGTTTGAAAAACAAAACGAGACATTATATCAGACCGGTGTGAAGTCACAATTCTATGGTTCCTTGTCCAACCCGACAACACGGCTGGTCAATAATGTTACGTTCTCAGTCATTGCAATGATCGGTAGTGTTATGGTCATTCGGGGTCATTTCACGGTAGGGGATCTGTCTAGTTTCTTGATTTTCTCCAACTTGTTCGCTAAACCTTTCAATGAAATTACAGGTGTAATTACGCAGCTACAATCGGCAACTGCCTCTGCACAGCGGATCTTCGCCATTCTTGATTTGACTCCAGAACCGGCTGATTTAAAGGATGCCAAAATCATGAATACAAGTCAAGGAACTATTATCTTCGAGAAGGTATTCTTTGCATATAATCCAGAACGGCCTCTGATAAATGATTTCAGCTTGGAAGTGAAGCCAGGGACTCGAGTTGCGATTGTTGGGCAGACCGGAGCGGGGAAGACGACGCTGGTTAATCTGCTCATGCGTTTCTATGACGTAGACAGTGGATCCATTAAGATTGATGGTGTGGACATTAAGACCATTACTCGCGATAGCTTGCGACGTAATTTTGGGATGGTGCTGCAGGATACTTGGCTTTTTGGTGGCACGATTAGAGAAAATATTGCTTACGGCAAGCCTGATGCTACAGATGAAGAGGTCATAGCTGCTGCTAAAGCTGCTAATGCACATAGCTTCATTAAACGTCTGCCTGATGGATATGACACGAAGATCAGTGGTTCAGGAGATAATCTTTCGCAAGGACAAAAGCAGCTTCTTACCATAGCAAGAGTCATGCTCGTAGATCCACCTATGCTCATCTTAGACGAAGCTACGAGCAGTATTGACACGCTAACAGAGGTGCGGATTCAGAAAGCTTTCCTGACTATGATCGCGGGTCGAACCAGCTTTGTGATTGCCCATCGATTGTCGACGATTCGTGAATCGGATCTCATTCTATTCATGAAGGATGGCGATATTGTGGAAAGCGGTACGCATGATCAACTTCTAGCTAGTGGTGGATATTACGCCAGATTGTATAATAGTCAGTTCGCGACAGCGTAGACTTAGTGAGTAAAAAAGAAGCAATCGATCCCATTTTGGGTGAGGATGCTTCTTTTTTTGTTGTCCGTAGCAAGGCATTTACTGTTCCAAAATGAAATCTCAGATTGCTCCCCTCGTTTAAACGAATGATCGCGAGTGCTGGAATTGGAGCGGCCAAGGTAGATCTCATGCTCCATTAAGATGTTGTGAATGCAGATGATACGATCAGTGGTGGCGTCTGAATTCAGGGGGGGGCGTTGTAGATCAGCAGGTTGATGACGTTTATGCATTCGTTAAGACAAGTTACTTGAAAGAGTTGAACGATATGAAGATGGAAGTGGAAACAACGGAGCACTCTTCGAAGCGGATTTGCAAGCATTTTACCGGACGCTTACAAGCTGTATTCGCTGGCAGCTTGACTGCTTGGTAGGACATACGAACGCTGTTTCTGGTTGAAATGTTTAATTAAGTCAAATGAAAGTGCAAATTATATATGAAAATACCTCTAATTTTACGGGTATCGGGCAAAGACAATCTACATTATAATAAGCCAGAGAAAACGTTTACAAGGAGGTTCTTACATGTCATCTACTAACTATCCATTCCAGAATACACAGCTTCCGCTTGATGAACGGGTCAATGATCTCGTATCTCGCTTCACACTAGAGGAAAAGGTTCAACAAATGGTGCAATATCAGGCAGCCGTTGAACGGCTTGGGGTAAAATCATATAAACATGGCACAGAAGCCGCACATGGTATGGCTTGGCTTGGTGAAGCCACAGGTTATCCGCAGCCAATCGGTCTTGGTTGTACTTGGGACACTGAACTGATGCAGCGAATTGGCGATGCTATTGGCGACGAGGCCAGAGGATTTTATAAACGCAATCCAGAGATAAACGGATTAACGTTATGGGCACCAACCGTTGATATGGAGCGTGATCCACGTTGGGGGCGTACTGAGGAAGCCTATGGCGAAGATCCAGTACTGACGGGCAAACTTTCAGCTGCTCTTGTTAAAGGAATCCAAGGTGATCATCCAAAGTATTTGAAAGCGGTTGCTACACTGAAGCATTTTATTGGCAACAACAATGAGGTAGGCCGCGGTGATCAATCGGTCAGTATCGATCCCCGCAATATGCGAGAGTATTATTTGAAAGCATTTGAAATTCCGTTTAAGGAAGGCGGCGCCCAGTCGATGATGACGGCGTATAACGCCATTAACGGCGTACCGGCTAACCTGAGCCCAGATGTTAATGCCATCGTTAAGCAGGAGTGGGGGATGGACGGCTTTGTTGTCAGCGATGCGTTTGACGTATCCGGCACGGTGCGTGATCATGGCTATTTGGAAACACATAAGGAAGCTGTCGCTCGCTCTGTACGTGAGGGCGGAATTGACAGCCTTACCGACGATAATGAGCTGATGAAGCAGTCACTGCGCGAAGCGCTGGAAGAAGGCATGCTAACTGAAAGTGACTTGGATGTGGCACTTTGCAATACGTTCCGTGTCCGTTTTCGTCTTGGCGAGTTCGATCCCGATTCCGAAAATCCATATGCTGCGATTGACGAGTCAGCGATTCTACATCCAGAGCATGCGAAGCTGTCACGTGAAGCGGCGGGTAAAGCTATTGTCCTGCTGAAGAATGAAGACAACATGCTTCCGCTGCAAGCGGACAAGCTGAAGAAGGTTGCTGTTATCGGACCGCTGGGCGGAACGGTATATCGCGACTGGTACAGTGGTTCAATGCCTTATACGATTACACCTCTTCAGGGGATTCAAGAGAAGCTTGATGCACATGGTGGTAAAACTATGTTAGCCGGCGGCACAGACCGGATTAAACTGAAGTCCAAACGCACAGGCCGCTATGTGCAGCTGCTTGAAGGCGAACAAGCTGCGCTGGCTGCAATCGGCGAAGCTGCGGAGGATGCAGCAGTGTTTGAATCAACGGACTGGGGCTGGCACAACAAGACCCTGATCGCCGAAGACAATGGTCGTTACCTGACGACAGATGACCGCGTTGTGAAAGCTTCAGCGGACCAAATTTGGGAATGGTTTACGAAAGAAGTATTCCTAGTTCGCCCATCCGAAGAAGGCGAAGATCAGGTGACTTTCTCGACGTGGAATGATACACCGGTAACAGTGGGAAGCGAAAATGGTGAGCTGCTTGTCGGTACTGGTAGTGCTGAAGAGACGGCCAATGAGATTAATGTGAGTGGGGCTGCATCGGTCACTGGTGGGGAAGCAAAAGCGATTGCTGCCGATGTATTTGAAGTAGAGACGGTTACGGAAAAATTCCAGGCTGCGAAGGAAATTGCCAGCGATGCGGATCTGGCGGTTGTCTTCGTCGGTAATCATCCGTTAATCAACGGCAAGGAAACGATGGACCGCCCAGACATCACTTTGCCGGAATCGCAGGAGCAACTAATTAAGGAAGTTATGTCGGTGAATCCGAACACGGTCGTAGTAGTTGTGGGGAGTTATCCTTTTGCCCTGAACTGGACAGATGCACATGTGCCGGCTATCGTGTACACTACGCATGCCGGTCAGGAGCTAGGAAATGCTGTTGCCGATGTATTGTTCGGTGACGTGAATCCAGCAGGACGCCTGAATATGACCTGGTACAAGTCGGTTGATCAATTGCCGGAATTTATGGACTATGACGTGATCCAGAGTGGTAGAACGTATCAGTATTTCACTGGCGAACCGCTCTATCCATTCGGACATGGCCTATCCTATAGCACATTCCGATTTGATGGCCTGACCCTCGACCAGCAGCTGGTTTCTGCAGCGAAGGATAATGAGATCAGCTTGACGGTTCGTGTCACCAATACGAGTCATCTTGCAGGAGATGAAGTGGTACAATTGTACGGACACGCGGAAGAATCACGAGTGAAACGTCCACTGAAGCAACTGCTTGCGTTCCGCCGGGTGCATGTGCAGCCAGGCGAGTCGGTTGACGTAAGCTTCACATTGCCACTCTCCGAGTTGGCAATCTGGGATGTCACCCGTGAGCGCTTCTGTATTGAAAACGGCGTGTTCACCTTTATGGCAGGGGCTTCATCATCCAATCTGCCAGTAAGCGCAGCACTTGAGGTGCAAGGCGAAGTCATTCCACCTCGTGACCTGAAGCAATTGGTGAAGGCAATCAACTATGACGGATATGAAGGCGTATTGATTGGCGAGTGCCGTGAAGGCGGCAGCGCCGTAGAAGTGAAGGAGCAGTCCGGCTGGATATCCTTCAAGGATGCCGAGTTCGGAGCAGGTGCGCACAGCATCAAACTGCGTGCAGCAGGTCCGGGTGCTGCTACAGCAGAAATCCGACTGCAAAGCCCGGAAGGCCCACTGGCAGCACAGCTTACGCTGGCAGGCACCGGTGCTCATATATGGCATGATTTCACTGCTGAATTGAGCGGCGTTAGCGGATGTCAGGACGTGTACATTGTACTTAACGGTAAGGCTTCGCTTAGCACGCTTCAGTTTATGTAAGCCGGCTGAGGTAAATAGATGAGGAAGGACCTGATTCCCCGCGGGGGACAGGTCCTTTTTCTCTTGCATCGAATTTAATAATAGATCGCAATGCCTCCTGAAACAAAGGCTTGGCATCGAACATTGTTCGAATAAGCCCGGTGGAGGATGCTAAAGATGATGTTTAAATGGACACAGAATTTTGAAAGAATCAGAGAGTCATTCGAAGTGAAACTGATTTAGATCGGGGCGAGTTTTTTTAAATTGACTAATTTCTATGAAGGAATGAACTAAATGGACAGGATAAACGTACTATAGTAAAACTATCCTAACAACGTATGAATCGGTACGCACGACAAGATGGAAATTACTTATAGGAACGGAAGGGAAGTGCCAAGATGTTGACAATAAAGCATTTTACGAAGAGCTATAAGGGTGGTAAGAAGGCAGTAAATGATTTGAATTTAGTGGTAGAGAAGGGCGATATTTACGGCTTTATCGGACATAACGGTGCGGGAAAAACAACGACGATTCGGGCAGTGGTGGGTGTTCTTGATTTTGAGGAGGGGGACATCGAGATTGGTGGATATTCAATTAAAAAAGATCCATTAGCCTGCAAAGCAATTACTGCGTATATACCGGATAATCCGGATCTATACGATCATCTGACAGGCATTCAGTACTTGAATTTTATTGGTGATCTTTTTAGCGTATCGAAAGCGGATCGTGAATTACTGATTAAGAAATATGGCGATGAATTTGAGATTACCACTCATTTGGGGGATTTAATCTCCTCGTATTCTCATGGGATGAAACAGAAACTCGCGATCATCTCAGCACTCATACATAAACCGAAGCTGTTAGTGCTGGATGAGCCCTTTGTGGGACTAGATCCAAAAGCGGCACATACGCTTAAAAGAATCATGACGGAGATTTGCAGTCAAGGCAGTGCGATCTTTTTTTCGACGCATGTACTGGATGTAGCCGAGAAACTTTGCAACAAGATTGCCATTATCAAAGCTGGGGAATTGATTACGCATGGGAAAACAGAAGAGGTGAAGGGTGACAGCAGCCTTGAAGATGTGTTTTTGGAGTTGATTAAACATGATTAATATCTGGAGATTGACAAAGATTCAGCTGATCTCATCCTTTGGGTTAAATAAAGCGTTGCACACACGTGGTGTGAAAGAAAGACGCAAAATGCTTTGGCTTAGCTTCGGTATCTTAATAGGCATAGTCATGATGGCAGTCGTTTCATTTGGATATAGCTTTATTATTGCAGAGACCCTTGAACAGATAGGCCGGCCTGAGCTGTTGCTAGCGATTATGATGGCTGTTACTTGCTTAATCGGATTTTTTACAACGATCTATAAGGCAAGTGGTGTATTATTTGGCTCCAAAGACTATGATCTCGTAATGTCCTTACCCATCAAAACGAGTCATATTGTTGCAAGTCGAGTGGCTCAGCTCTATGTGTTAAACCTGTTTTTCTCATTGATGGTGATGGTACCAGCAGGCATAGTTTATGCTATAAAAGTGAATCCAGGAGCATTATATTATTTGTATTTCTTGATCACATTGTTATTTATTCCATTAGTGCCGATCATTGCTGCAACGATTATTGGTGCGCTGATCAGCTGGTTTTCCTCAAGATTTAAAGGAAGCCGTATAATAACTCTCATTCTAACTTTTATTGTGATTATCGGGATAATTGTTGGTTCCGGTCAAATCAATGGGAACAATCCACAATTACTTGCGGATATGAGCACACAAATCGCTGATCAAATATACAACCTGTATCCTCTGACGCTTATGTATGTAAATGCGGTTTGCTCGTTTCAGATGGATTCCCTAGTATTGTTTGTTGCGATTTCACTGATTTCTTTTGTGCTGTTTACCATATTGCTTGGCAATAAATATAAAGCGATACACACGGGTCTGACGACCTCTTTTTCCAGTAATAAGTATCAAATGAAGTCGCTTGAAGTATCGTCACCCTTGTATACACTGTATAAAAAAGAGCTTCGCCGCTATTTCAGTTCTACTTTATATGTGCTCAATACTAGTATTGGTATGGTGATGTTACTTGTGATGGCTGTCACCTTGCTATTCGTTAATGCAGAGCAACTAGGACAAATTCTTGAGGTCCCAGAGCTTTCAAATTATTTAAGCCGATTGGCACCGCTGTTTGTTTCTGTTTTTGTAACGTTAAGCTGCACAACATCCAGTTCCATTTCGCTCGAAGGTAATAATATTTGGATTTTAAAAAGCGCACCTGTGCCGACATTAACGATATTGCTAAGTAAAATCGCAGTGAATCTTACGATTACCGTGCCGATTGTAGTTGTCAGTAGTGTGCTCCTCATGATATCTCTTGGCACAGGGTGGATCGAAAGCTTGCTATTACTGGTTATTCCCGTCTTATATGCTTGTCTTACAGCAATGACTGGTGTAATCGTTAACTTGAAGCTACCTAAACTGGAGTGGACAAATGAAGTATCGGTAATCAAACAAAGCGCATCCGTCTTAGTGACGATGTTGATAGGCTTAATAAGCTTACTGATCCCATTTGGTTTGAGTCTGCTGCTATCTGATCTGAATGGTAATCTTGTATTGTTAGGTATTGGGTTACTAATATTAGTGGTGTGTGGTGCGATGTATAAATATATTCAGTCCAAAGGTGAGCTTTTATTTCGGGCGCTTTAAATAAGTAAAGTACTATCTTCTGATTCAATCAGAACGTAACTTCATAAATATGAATTTCGAATATCATAACTGTTGTCAGACACTCCTTTAGGGGTGTCTTTTGTTATAAGTGGGGACTTATATTTTGAAAACATCAATATTACAACACCGATGGAAGGATATAAACTGATAGCTAACGAATTCAATTTGATAAAAATACGCTTTGGAGTGTGAAGGAATGGACCAGATTCGATATCCTATAGGGCAATTTCAACGCATCGAGCATCCAACACCAGAAGATCGAAACAGATGGATAGGGGAAATCCGGGACTTGCCTCAAATTCTACGCCGGACAGTGCACGATCTATCGGAGGAGCAACTAAATAGACCTTATCGTCCTGGTGGTTGGACTGTATGTCAGGTAGTTCACCATATGGCAGATAACGATATGAATGCATATATTCGATTTAAGAGAGCGCTAACAGAGGATAATCCAATAGCAAGTTCCTACCGTGAAGATTTGTGGGCAGAATTAAGTGATTATAGAACACCTATAGAACCTTCTTTGGTTCTCATAGATTCGATTCACAGTCGGTTTGTTGCCTTACTTCGTTCACTACATCTATCAGATTTTCAAAAGAAATTCATGAGTCTCACTCACGGTGAAATGAATCTTGATGTTGCTACCCAAAGATACGCTTGGCATGGTCGCCATCATACCGTACAAATTGCTTCGCTTAAAGAACGTGAGAGTTTGCAGTAATGTCACTATGATCATAAGAAATATATGATAAGCTAAGAATATTATGGGAAATAATTCAAGCGGGAGATGGACCTTCTAAATGTCATTGAAACTTATCGAGAATATCCACAAAGTCGTTTATCCTCAACTGGAGGAAATGGTGCGTAAGCTGGATGAACGGCTGGAACTCAAGCTGTATGCTATCGTAATGCAAGAAGATCATAGCTGTTTGGCGACATCAAGAATCAAGCGGGTTCTAACTAGGCAACGAGGAGAAGAGACAGAGGTTAAACTAGAGAACCTGAAAGATCCTAAGGATGCGCTTTCTAAGCTTGGTTTGTCTGGTTGGCAGTGGGATGGCAATGTAGAATACCTGGATAGATATATTCGGAATAGGGTGAGCGACCATGGCACATCTGCTGAAGTTGCATCAGCGAAATCACTAGTGGTTTCTACAGGGGAAAGTTCTACAGATCAAGCGGATTTGACGGTTACTCAGGTGCATACAACAACCAGTATCTTATATCCGAACAGGTTAAACCTGGTGCTGAAGGGGGAAAAATTTGAACTGATCTATATTCTAGCGATCGATTACGCAAGTCTTCAGGTCAGCCAGATGTTCTATGAAATGCCACAAATATCCTTTTTACGAATGACACTGGATTACTATTTTTCTGATTACTATAAAGAAGATAAGGATAATAGAATCAACGAGGAGCTTGAATCCAAATATAAGGAGAACGTATCCGGTTTTTTACAGCGTATGGCACGCATGTTCATGGGGAAGATTCAGCAGTGTATTAATGACGACGGTGGAGAAGGAGCTCAAGCCTTTTCTGGAGTAGAAAGAGAGATGAACCAGCAATATTATATCAATATGTTAATGGAGAAAATTGAAGGTATTGCCACCAAGACGTACGAAGGAGAAAGCCCATTTGGCTGCATGCTGCTTATGAGCCCTAAGCTGCTGAACGATCGGACCGGACTAGTGAAGTATGCTATTCAATTCGAAGGAGAAAACGGGATATCTCTGGATGACGGTCGACGGATCCGCAAATTACTGGAGATGACTAACAATGAAAATGATTTGTTCCTGATTGCCGATGAGCATATCATCTATGGAATCGGAGAAGTCGATTGGAGCTTATTGGGGACGGATAGCGTATTTAAGCTGGAATTCAAAGGGTTGTCCCGATACGATCTGATGCTGATCAGAATGAAAGAAGAGGAACCCACTGATAAGCGAGTAGAGTCGGATGAAGATAAGAAGATTTTCAAAATGACCACCAATCTTTGTATTGTCTCTGATAAACTACTAGGAGTCTCTTTTAAGAATCCGGAAATTGGGCAGGAGAGGTTCGATCTCGATCTATTCAAACGCATTACTTTAGCAACGTTCAAAGATATAACTGTTCTGGGGGAGAACCTGGACAAACTGGGAAAAATGATCAAAGAGGCTACTAAGCAGCAGAGCGGGACCATGGTTGTCATTACGGAACCGGATACGGCTAAGGATGAGGTAAGGCGACTGAAGAAGCAATCCACACCTATCCTTAAGACCCAGCTTAACCCTATGTTCATTAAGCATTTGACCGCCATCGATGGAGCCTTATATTGTGATACAGACGCTAATTGCCATGCGATCGGTGTGATTCTGGATGGACTTTCCCAAGAGCATTTGGGTGATGCCAGTCGTGGGGCTAGGTTCAATTCGGCTTACAAGTATCTGGAAAAGCTAAAAATAGATAAAGCACCCTGTGTGATCGCTATCATTTCCGAAGACGGGATGGTGAACCTGATTCCTGAGCCTATTACTGATAGAACGGTACGGCAGATCGTCAAAGAATATGTAGATTACATAAAAGAGACGGAGAAAGGTAACACAACGGAAAATAAAGTGAAGGATTACGAAGAACGCTTGCAGCAAGCTCGAGGTGCTGTCGATATAGATGATGATTATTTGTATCATTTGGGTGATGCGTGGTTTGAGCATGAAGATTATTTTAAATCGGTGGAGTATTATCAAGACGGAATTCAACTGAGCAATCAGTTAAATATTGTTTACCGTAGAAAGCTAATCTCTGCAAATTACAAATGCATCCTCGAGTTGGAAGGAAAAGAAAGAATTCCTATGTTAGAAAATATGCTGGACACTTCGAATTACATTGTTGACTACGGTGGCACGGAGTTGACGCATGAAGATTATAATCTGCGCGGTATCGCCCAGTATACTTTAGGAATATATTGCGAGGATTCTAAAAAAAAGGATGGGTATTATAAAAGAGCACTAGAGGACTATACTCAATCAATCATTCTTAAAACTTCCCAAAAATGGGTGTTGTACTCTAATAGAGGTGGTCTTAATAACTCCATGGGTAGGTTTGAAGATGCTTTAGATGACTTTATCAGTGCCGAGCTCGAAAAATCTTCAGATAACCATTTGAAAAGCATAATGAAATTGGCCGATAAGAGCTCGGAGCTCTTGATCCATGCCATTACCCGTTATTCCGAGCGTATAGGGGATGATTGGGAAGAAAGTAAACTAGGCAAACAGCTAATTGAGCTAGGTGAGCAATGGGCTACAGCGCACCCAGAGGTAGCCGCAGCTATTGAAGAATTAAAAGGGGACAATAGCCCTCCAAAAGATCCTAATATTGAAGGGGAATAAGAGATTCTATGCTGTAATGTAACAGATAATTTCGAAAATGGATGAGATTCACAAAGTACATCTTTTCGCACTCTACCAATATTTTAGCAATGTTTATTGACTCTATCCTTGGTATAATTCGAAGATTATATCCGAGGAGGATTATCTGGTGAACAATAGATTTGGTAGGTTTGTTATTACTATACTTGTAGTATTGCTTGTAGCTGGGGTATTTATTCAACATATATGGGCTGATGATGGAGCCCCTTTTAAAGATATAAGTAACAGTTATGCTAAAAAAGAAATCATAGATTTATATCATCGAAACATATTAACTGGCACATCGGAGACAAGCTTTTCACCTACTAAATCGATTACTAGAGCAGAATTCATAACGGTACTTGATCGTCTGCTAAAGCTAGATCCGGCAGTTAGTCCAGTATCTCCTTATACAGATGTAGCTAAAAAAGCTTGGTATTACGGCTGGATACAGGCAGCTGTTCAGCTTGAGCTGGCTAACGGCACATCGGCAACTACTTTCGCGCCATCAAAAGCAGTTACTAGGCAGGAAGCGGCTGTATGGATAGCCAAAGCTTTAAAGCAAACAAACCATACTTCCGCTCTAACTTCGTTTAATGATCGAAATGAAATTGCTAGTTGGGCAAGATCAGCTGTTACTACAGTAAATGATCTAGGTTTAATGAAGGGGGACAATAGCAGGAATTTCCGTCCATCTGATCCTATAACTAGACAGGAAACAGCTGTCCTCATTGACCGGGTTCTGCAAAATGACAGCTGGGCAGCAGAGCTTGAGGAGAAGCCAGAGGATCAGATCGTTATAGGCTGGCAATATGGTCAGACGACGGCACAATATGAGAATACGGTTCTGAAGTCCAACGTGAATATCTTATCGCCACGATGGTATTATGTAGGAAAAACAGGTGCAGTAACGGATTCAACGGATGCTTCGCTGATCACATGGGCAAAGAAGAATAATAAGAAAATATGGGCGATGGTTGGCAATCGTTCAGATCAAGAAGCAACGCATCAAATGTTGTCGAGTGTAAGCACAAGGACTACGGCAGTAAATCAATTAGCTGCTGTAGTGAGTAAATATGGATTAGATGGACTAAATATTGATTTTGAGAATGTGGGGCCTGATGATCGTGCGTATTTGACCTCATTTATTACTTTATTAGCGGAGAAAATGCATTCACTTAACGCTAAGCTGTCGATTGACGTTTCTCCTGATCTTGGAACAGATTGGACAGATGCTTTTGACTATGCTGCATTAGGTAAGCAAGTGAACTATATGGTGATGATGGGTTATGACGAGCATTATGATGGGAGTAAGCTTCCTGGGCCGAATGCCTCAATTCCTTTTGATCAACAGGCTGTGAATACTGTATTAAAAGTAGTACCCAGCCAGAAA
This sequence comes from Paenibacillus sp. FSL E2-0201, assembly GCF_037963325.1. Lineage (NCBI taxonomy): Bacteria > Bacillati > Bacillota > Bacilli > Caryophanales > Paenibacillaceae > Paenibacillus > Paenibacillus sp. FSL E2-0201. The sequence continues at coordinate 3,953,708 of NZ_CP150154.1, read as the reverse complement.
GTTATATTGGCATTGCCTTTATATAATCGGGACTGGACGTTGAATCAGAATGGTACGGTTTCATCATCAAAGTACATGTCGCTTTCGGAGCAAAATCAGATTATTAGTAACTATGGGATGAAGCCCGTATGGAATGAGTCTTTGGGACAATATGTTGCCAATTATACGAAGCAGTCCATAAAGCACACCATCTGGATTGAGGATGGACGTTCACTAATAGCCAAATACAATTTAAGCGTTAAGAACAATTTAGCTGGGGTTGCCTATTGGTATATAGGTGGGGAAAGCTCTGATATATGGACTAGCCTAAGTAATGCAGAGAGATTTTATGATTATACGTTTTAAAAAAGAGACTGGATGCTCATAGCCACGAAGCTATGTTTTTATCCAGTCCTTTTTATTTGGTTATTACCGTACAAAGGGTAGTCCCCTCATTATTGAAAGGTTTTCCTGCTACATCAGCAAACAATTCGATCTGGCCAAAGCCTGCATTTCGTATTTCATTAATTAAGGTATGTTCTGTGAAACAATGCTCCCATATGTTATAGCATTGAGTCGAGTGTTCACTAACAACAATGGTTTGATTTAGAACTGTCAGATCTTCGTCATAACGATAAAAAGAGTTCAGGCATAAATGTGGATTCTCATCCCAAAAACCGCCGGAAATATTATTTTCCCATTCTTTCTGTTCATTCTTCCCTTCATGCTGTCTGGGTGTAAATACATCTAAAATAAGTTTTCCATTCGGTTTCAGCGCTTTATAAATCTTGTCTAATAATAGAGATCTGTCTCTAGTGGATAATACACCATAATCGCAATAAATAAGAGTAACTATATCAAAGCTTTCAGAGTAATTCATATCTAAGTAGTTTTGATAAAGATATTGAATATTGGAACGATTAAGAATAGATTGCTCTTGTGCATAGGCTATTGATCTCTGTGAAAAATCTATTCCTGTTACAGAATATCCAGCACTATGAAATTTCTCTGCGTATAACCCAGGGCCACAGCCTATATCAAGTAGATCTGGATAGCGGTTTGAGGGAAGCATTGTTGAAATCCAGTTCACGGATTCATTAATGAATTCTTCTTTACGACTAGCCGCGTCCCAATTTTTATCCAGATGCGCCTCTAGCATTCCTTTTGATATATGTGGATGATTCCAAAATTCGGTTGTGCTTGGCGTGTAGATGACGGGTCTGATCAGATATTGTAATAGAGTATTTAGCACATTAACACCTCATTTAGAGATTCTGAAGTCCTCACGTTTACTCTACCCAATACATGTTTCCTGCACAATTTAAAGAATAGATATAATTATAAATTATTACTTCGTTGGATTAATTCAGCTTCGTGTGACGTATTTTTTGAAGTTTTTTACTTTTATAACTTTAACACTTTTGGATAAAAGCTTCTTATCGCTGACAATCCAGGTGTGATCTTTGGAGTTTTTTCTACGAATTGCAGCGAAGTTATACTTGTTTCCTGCGTAAATCTTAAAGCCATGTGCAGCACAATCAGAACAGAACTTGACGCATTCCCCTCGGTTCCGATCTGGAAAAGAAATTTGCTGGAATACATTACGTTTAATGAGCAGGGTCGCACCTTGAAGATTGGTTACATATTTATTTTCCATATGAGAGTAGCGTACCAAGAGTAATTTCTTGTCATTTAGATACATGAAGTGAGCCCGTTTTCCAACGATATCCGCCTTACTCTTATGAAGGGTTTGCATACTATCGGTTAAATAGTTGGTAGCGTAGTAGTCGTCATCATCAAATTTAGCGATATAACTATATTTCGCTAATTGCACACCAAAATTCAAACAAAATCCGAGAGAACGATGTTCCGGTATTTTATAAACCCGCACATTCTTATGTTTTTTTGCAGCAGTTATATAGTCATTGATCTTCAAATCATTATTATTTATGATCACGATAAGTTCTTTAGGATTGAAATTCTGTCGTCGATAGTTATCAAATAGTGTATTTATACAGTCAGCTCGTTTTGTACAGGTCAGGATAGATACAGCAGATCCATTAGAATCAGCAGCCCATTTCATAACTTGATCTTTGGACTGCGTCCAACAAAGGCCTTGTAGTTTTTAATATTACGGATGATCTTATGGTTTGCTATTAGAGTGCTGTCGCTGATAATCCATGTGTGCTTAGAAGAGTTTTTTCTTCGTATGGCTACGAAGTTATTCTTACTCGCAGAATACACCTTATAACCTTTCTTTCTACTTCTGCTGCAAAAAAGATCATCCTCACCCACGTTTCTATCAGGAAATTTCACATGATCGAATACTTTACGTTTGAAGACGAGTGTAGCGCCTGGTAGATGAGTAACTGTTCGATGTTCATCATGTGCGAAACGAAGGATCAAAGTCTTAGAACCACTTAAATACATGTAATGAGCTCGTTTTCCAAGAATATCAGCATTTGTTCTATTTAATGTCTGAATACTTTCTGTTAAATAATGAGGGGCATAATAATCGTCGTCGTCGAATTTGGCAATGGTATGATATTTACATTTCGTTACGGCATAGTTTAAGCATGAACCCAGAGTTTGATGTTCTGGTTTACGAAATATCTTTATGTTTTTGTGTTTTTTAGCTAATTGTTGGTAGGGGAATAGTGGAATTGCATTGTTATTGATAATAATGATGAGTTCTTTTTGGGCATATCGTTGTCTGTTGTAATTTTGAAGTAGGTTGTTTAAATAATTTGGACGATTTGTACAGGTAATAATGGAAACACCGTTCATTTAACCAACCCCTTAGATGCTTTTTATTTGGGAAAAGTCTCATAATACGATATGTCCAAGTTAGGATAGAGTAACGGCATATCAACCTCATGTATGCAAAAATGGATTTGTATGAAGAACACAAAACCCACAGTGATGACTGTGGGTTTTGTGATAAAGACAATGCATGTGGGGAGTTCTTGAATTTGCAGAGTACTACTGATGCTAAGAAAATGATGGTTTGCCAAACGAAGCAGTGAAGTCGCGTAGGGTACGTGATCTTATTTGTTCCCCTCTAAAAGTCTCTCCTTCATCACCCCAGGCGTACAGCCATAAGTATTTCGAAAAATCCTTATAAAATAATTCGTTTCCATGCCAAGCTGAAGCGCAATATCTTGAACGAGAATCTCATCATTCTCCGTCATTAACTGTACCGCACGTTCTAGTCGCAGATTCTGAAGATACTTATGCGGAGTTATGCCGTATTCATGTACGAATAGGCGCTGGAAGTGCTGGACGGAATAACCTACAGCAGCTGCTAGATTGGAGATAAGGAGCGGCTCAGTATAATGCTCGTTAATAAGACCAACCGCTTTAGCCAACGCTCCATTACGCACAGACTCAAGTTCTAAACGACTGCCTGAGGTATGAGTGGATTCAGAACGACGCAACATCAGAAGTAATCGATATAGGGTTATAGATAGATCTTCCATCCCATGCGCGTCTTGTCGACTAGCCGTCTGAGTGTTCACCGTATGCCAGATCTTTCCGATTTCCTCCCAACATTGTTCAAAACGAGCAGGGTGAAAGGGTATAGAAGGGAGAAGCCCAATCCCCTCTAGTAAACCTTGCGACTGAATTCCTTCGATTCCTATGAAACCCACATGCCACGGTTCATGAGAAGTTGGGAAATATTCATGCCCGCGATCTGGGGGGAAGGCGAAGGCCATTCCAGGCGATAACGTTATTTCAGCGCCACTCTCCAGATCACGAAACAACCCAGTTCCGGTACGAATCAGAAAAATCTGGTGCACAGGGAAGCCGGCAGGCCGCACATGATGAAATTGGATATGACGTCCGACAGAGTAAGGATATAAGGGAAGCGTCTCAGCGTCGCGCGGTAGCTCTATCAGAGAAAATGGAAGCAGGATGATTCACCTCATATTCATTTTGTACTATCACTTCGAGAGTATATTCCTACTGTTCTAGGTGAGTTTTCTTTTATTATAAATAGTATAAATGATGATTCTTGATTTAGATAGCTTCGGCATCTAACGTCTCATCAGAGAATAGTCCCATTCCAAAAATGGGCAGAATTGAGAGGATGATCTTACACAATGAGTAAAAAACATTCCCCGATTAGTAGCAAAGCTCCAGTGATGCTGCACGGTGCTGATTATAATCCTGAACAATGGCTGAAGTATCCAGAAATTTTGCGTGAAGATATTCGTCTGATGAAGCTTGCAAACTGTAATGTGATGTCTGTCGGAATTTTTTCTTGGGTATCCCTAGAGCCTGAAGAAGGTGTATTCACTTTTGATTGGCTAGATAGTGTATTGGATTCTTTTGCTGAGAATGGGATTTACGCATTTCTAGCAACACCAAGTGGAGCACGGCCTGCTTGGATGTCTGAGAAGTACCCTGAAGTTCTAAGAGTGGAACGTAATCGTGTTCACAATTTACATGGCTTCCGTCATAATCATTGCTTCACCTCACCTGTATATCGGGAGAAAACTGCGATTTTAAATGCGAAGCTTGCGGAACGTTATAGCCAGCATCCGGCTGTTATCGGTTGGCATATTTCGAATGAGTTCGGTGGTGAATGCCACTGTGATCTTTGTCAGAATGCTTTTAGAGATTGGTTAAAGGTCAAATACAATAACAGTTTGGATGAGGTAAATCATGCTTGGTGGGCTACTTTTTGGAGTCATACCTACACTTCATGGACACAGATTGAATCCCCAGCGCCACATGGAGAAACACAAGTACACGGCTTGAACCTCGACTGGCGGCGTTTTGTCAGCGAACGGACGATAGATTTCTGTCAGCATGAGATTAATGTTGTACGCCCTTACAATCCAGCGTTGCCAATTACAACGAATATGCATATGATCGATGGCATTGATTATCGCGAACTAGCCAAAATTCTGGATGTTGTCTCATGGGACGCTTATCCAGAATGGCATTATACTGAAGACGGTGACGATGCTAGACTGGCGGCATGGACGGCGATGCACTACGATTTAATGCGTTCTTTTAAAAAGAAACCGTTCCTGCTCATGGAGAGCACACCATCACTTACGAACTGGCAATCGGTCAGTAAGCTGAAGCGTCCTGGTATGCACAAGCTGTCTTCACTTCAAGCGGTAGCGCATGGTTCGGATTCTGTACAATATTTCCAATGGCGTAAAAGCCGGGGCTCTAGTGAGAAGTTCCACGGTGCAGTTGTTGACCATAGCGGCCACTCCGAGACTCGTGTGTTTAAAGACGTTACAGAGGTAGGAAAGACGCTGGCGGGAATGACAGAAGTAGTAGGTACATCAACTCCAGTGAAAACAGCGATTATTTTTGATTGGGACAACCGCTGGGCGATCAAAGATGCACAAGGTATTCGTAATTCCGGATTACGTTATGAGGAGACTGTTCTCCAGCATTATCGTGCACTTTGGGAGCTGGGCATTCCGGTTGATATGATCGGATCGGGAGATGATCTGTCCTCCTACAAGCTGGTCATTGCACCTATGTTATATCTGATCAGCGAAGAGAATGGAAAGCGCATCGAGAAGTTTGTGGAGCAGGGCGGAAATTTCCTGGCAACCTATTGGTCTGGTGTCGTTAACGAAACGGATTTATGCCATTTGGGTGGATTCCCTGGACCACTGCGCAGAACGCTCGGTATTTGGGCGGAGGAGACAGAAGGACTGCATAGCCGTGATTTGAATGGTGTTGTAATGCAGGCGAGCAATGCACTTAATCTTAGTGGAGATTATGATGCGCATGAAATTGCTGAGCTGATCCACTTGGAAGGTGCGGAAGCATTAGGCACTTATCGCAGTGATTTCTATGCTGGCCGTCCAGCGCTTACGGTAAATCGTTTCGGTGAAGGAAATGCATATCACCTCGCTACTCGTGTGAGAGACGCCTCTTTCTACGTCGAACTGTATGTTGCAATCACTTCAAAGGCGGGAATTACCCGTGCTCTTGACAGTGACCTTCCAACTGGTGTGACAGCGCAGCTTCGTACCGATGGAGAAAGCGATTATATCTTTGTGCAAAACTACAGCGGTAGTCCGCAAGCGGTCAAATTAGATGGAGCGGATTATACAGATTTGACTTCAGGTACTGCAGCTCCGGCTGTGTTGAATTTAGCGGTAAATGATCTCGCAATATTGAAGCGTAAATCGTTAGTATAAAAAGAAGGCAGGACCTGGGGGATTCAGGTTCTGCCTTTTTACTATCAATTCATAAGTCGTCCCATCATAATCGTGTTATAGAATTTGCCATCCGAAAGGACCTTGTCGTTCTTTAATGTGCCTTCGATCTCAAAGCCGAGCTTTTGATAAAGTTTAATTGCTTTGTCGTTCGTTTCCAGGACATTTAAAGCGATTTTCTGGATACCGTTAGCGTCGGCCCAAGCAATAGATTCTGCTAAAAGATTCTTTCCAATTCCATAACCCCAATAATCCTGCAACACACATACTCCAAACTCTACTTTATGAGCGAATCTTTTTAAAGTAGGACCTTCACATCGGGAGAACCCAACGATTTGATCTTCAACTACCGCTACAAGAAACAATTTTCTGGGTTCCTTCGAATCAGATTGAATAAGTACCTTGAAGCCTAATTCGTCAATGAACGCTTCACCTGGTTCTCTGTCTAAATTCTCGGTCTCACCATCGATTTGTACTCTTAATTTAGACAAAGCTTCGGCATCTGTTGGGGTTGCAGATCGAATGATGTATTGGATTCCTCTCACACTAAATATTTGTTGATCAATAATCATTTGTCCTCCGTTACTTCTGATGATTTTAGAAATATTGCCTCGATGCCCTCAATAATACGAGAATAATAATCCGTATCGTGGGGTACAAAATGGGTCTTGTCTACATCCTGCTCAATGGCAATTCTATGTCCATGCGGATCGATTTGAAAACCGTTGACTTGTAGACTATGTATTTCTCCCTGCCAAAATCTGCGGAAATCAGAGAACTTAGCTTTGACAATGCCGGCGACCTCTTCTTGTTGTAACTGAAAATCTTTTAGTCGATAGGAATTGATATAAATAAAGGCATGCGCTCGTTCATTATCGATAAGGTTTTCTTTTTTCATACTGTAAGGAATTGTTCCTAGCGGGATCAGTTCTTCAAAAGAAATCTCCAGTCCCAGTTCTTCTTGAACCTCGCGTATTCCATCTTCTACAGTTTCATTTGCTAGCAAATGTCCGGCGGCCGTGATGTCCAGTAGTCCTGCATAATCTTGTTTCTGTTCACTCCGAAGTTGTAAATAGATATAGGGTATTTCCTGATCTTTGCTTATGAACCAGCAGTGGAAAGTCTCATGCCAATGACCTAAGCGATGTACCTCTTCACGTGGAGCCGTACCTGTTCGGTTGCCTGCTTCATCAAAAATGGTAAGTATCTCTTTATGCATAGAAAAGCTCCTTTGTGATGATTTCTTCTTTCTAAAGCCTATCATAAAACCGTTCGAATTACCCTAAATGTTAAGGTGGTTCTTATTGACAACAGTTAGAATGATATGTATATTTTTGGATGTTAATCAAAGGAGGAGTTAAATGAATTTAGTAACCATGAAGCAGAAGGATTTGGACACTTTAAGTGATGAAAGACTAGGATGGGCCTGTATGGAGCCTACCTTTCAGCAGATTCGCGCAAAATCACCATCGATCAAATCCGAAGTGATCTCCAAGCTCACAGATGGACAGAAAGCTCTTTGTATGTTCAGAGTAATGCATGATCACAGCCGTAATTCCGAAGGGGAATATTATGCTTGGATTTCTTACATGCAAGACCTGCCGGGGTATTGGACAGGGGTGATGGGAGGCATACCATTTTTTGGCGATGATCCGATGATTCTTTTGCTTCAGGAAACAAAGGCATTTCTCGAAGAAAGAAACAATCGTCTTGGAATACAGTGGGTTGATGCTACCATCACGGATCTCGATCGTGACCCTGAGTTGTTGAGAGAGATGAGTGGTTTATTTGAACGATTTAAGAACATAGCCGAAGATAGCCACAGACTGATTGGCGAGTATATTCGGGCACATCCTGGAGAATTTGTGCAGATAGAGGGCTCAGATTAATGAAAAAAACTAATCCGTACATCGTGTTTCTTGTAGTATTCATTATTGGCTTTTGGAGCATTACGTTATATCACAGTTATAATTCATTTAAAAATATTATTTTAGATCGAATCGATACAGCCGAAATCACGTCCATCGAGATTCTTAAATCGTCAAATGATGAACAAGTAGAAGTTGAGGATCCGAAAGAAATTGAAAAGATAATACATGAGTTCTCTGATGTGAAACTGAGAAGAAGTAATACTGCTGATAAACCTACGGAAACCTATTGGATAAGTATACGTGTAAATAAAGCTTTGCGTTTTGGAATGACTCTCACAGACACTAATTTTCTGCATATCATTGATCTTGCTAGTAACAATAAGTATCACTCCGGGGGTTTTAAAATTACAAGTAAGTTTGATGGGGAATCTATTACAAGCTTGTTTAAGTAAAAATAACCCGCTGCCACAGGCAGCGGGTTAAATATTTCAGGTTATTTATCTAGCCATCCATCCGCCGTCAACATTAAGAATGTGGCCGTTCAAGTAGTCAGAAGCCGCGGAAGCCAAGAATACAGCAGGACCTTTAAGATCATCAGGCGTTCCCCAACGTGCAGCAGGGATACGATCTAAGATGGCATCCGAACGACTTTGGTCGGCACGGATTGGAGCTGTATTTTCAGTAGCCATGTAGCCTGGTGCAATCGCATTGATGTTCAGTCCGGAGCCTGCCCATTCGTTGGCAAAAGCTTTAGTAAGACCAGCAACCCCGTGCTTACTTGCGGTGTAACCAGGAACATTGATACCGCCTTGATAGGAGAGCATGGAGGCGATGTTAATGATTTTGCCGGATCCTCTTTCAAGGAAGTGGCGACCCGCGATCTGAGACAGAAGGAACACTGTGTTCAGGTTCAAGTTGATTACATCGAACCAGTCTTTTTCACTATGGTCTTTTGCCGGAGTACGGCGGATCATTCCTGCACAGTTCACGAGAATGTCAACATGACCGGTCAGTTCAAGGGCTTGGTCAAATGTGTTTTGCAGGTTGCTATGATCACTTAGGTCAGATTCGATGCTAACCGCTTTTACGCCAAAAGCTTTTGCAGCGTTTACGGTTTCTTCACTTGTATTAAGAGATACGGATGCGATATCTGCACCTGCTTCTGCGAAGGCAAGGGCAATCCCTTGTCCAAGACCTTGCGCTGCACCGGTTACGAGTGCTGTTTTACCTGCCAAGCTGAATAATGATGATGACATATAATTACGCCCCTTTGATTTAAATGGATATGATTCCGTTATTACTCACATTCAATGATAACGCCGGCATTGCGGAACTGTTTTGTCGTCTCGGGGGAGAGTCCATTATCTGTCAAGATAACGTCAACCTCCTGCAGAGAAGCAAATGTACGTAGCGCAGTTTGACCAAATTTATGGTGATCGACAACCGCGAACACCTTACGGGCTGTAGACACAAGGGCTTGCTTAAACTCAATTAAATCTCCTGTATATATGGAAAGTCCATGTTCAATATGAACAGCTGTAGAGGACACAAATGCTTTTTGAATATTAAGCTGTTGCACATAGGAGACGGCTTCAGGGCCGGCCAACATATTACGGACACGGTAACCCCCGGGAACGACCAGGCGAATATGATCTTTGGGAACCAGCTCGCTGATGATGTATACATCATTGGTGACTACCGTCAGAGGCATATTGTCCAGGCGTCGAGCAATTTCAAGCGTTGTGCTCCCACCGTCAAGAGCTATAATATCGTCCTGTTCAATATGAGCAAGTGCACGCAAGGCGATTTCCGTTTTCTCGTCGGAATACTTATCCAGGGGATCCTTGGAGGGTAAAATACCAAACTGGTCACTTTGTGCCAGCACAGCTCCGCCATGAACACGAACGATCAGTCCTTGTTCCTCCAGCTTGCTTAGATCCTCACGAATTGTTTTCCCGGTAACCTGCAGCTTATCGCTCAGTTCATTCACCGTTACATCTTTTTGGTTCAGCATAACTTCCATAATCATCTCGTGTCGTCTTATCGGGTTCATCCGCTTGCCTCAGCTTTCCGTAATTGATTAAAATTATAAGAAAGTTTAAGATTCACGCTAGACTCTTCCTTATAATTCTCGCACAAACGCTTATCGTCCTTAAAAGGACGCCGAAGGCGTTTTAGCTTGTCTCTATTGTAGTTCTTTCATGGATACGGGGTCCATATCATCATATCTTTTATTATCGCCAGCCATACTCCAGATAAAAGTATAGTTATGAGTGCCGACACCACTATGGATGGACCAGCTTGGAGAAATAACGGCTTGTTCGTTTTGCATTACGATATGGCGAGTTTCATTAGGCTCTCCCATCAAGTGGAACACAACGGAATCGTCTGGTAGATCGAAATAGAAATAAGCTTCCATCCGGCGTGGATGTGTATGTGCTGGCATCGTATTCCACATGCTACCTGGCTTCAGTTGAGTCATACCCATAACTAGCTGAGCACTTTGTACGCCATTTGTATGAATGAAACGGTGAATGGTACGCTCGTTGGAGTTCTCTAAACCGCCCATCGCACCGGATTCGGATTCGGCCAGTGTGGTTTTGGTAGTTGGATAGGACTGGTGAGCAGGTGCAGAATTCAAATAGAATTTAGCGGGCTTGGAAGCGTCCTCACTTTTGAAGATGACATCTTTAGATCCTTGACCGACATACAGACATTCTTTGAAATCTACTTCATATTCTGTACCATCGACAACAACCGTCCCTTTACCGCCAACGTTGATGATCCCCAGCTCACGGCGTTCGAGGAAGTAAGTAACCCCAAGCTCTTTAAGGTCTGTAGTAAGAACTACTTCTTCTTTAACAGGATTAGCACCACCAACGATCATACGATCTTCATGTGTAAGCACAAGCTTTAGCTCATCAGGTGCAAAAATGACAGGAATGTGGAATTCCTTACGGAGGCGCTCAGTATCAAACTGCTTAACTTCATTAGGATGGGATGCGAAACGTCTTTCCATGGAATATTCAATCTCCTTAACAAGCATATTTTTCGTTCGTATAGGTACAATTTACTCCATTTAAGTTCATTTTACAAGTGTAATTTTTATTTTTGATGTTCATATGAGTTTATTATTAGGTTTTTGTAATTGCAAAATGAACCAAAAGTGTGCACAATAGAGCTAAAATGCTTTGTTCTCATTCGTAGGGTTATTGTCATACTATTGAGAATTGAGATATGGGAGGTCGAACTTGAATGCTGGAGTCAAATGATATTCAGAGTAGTTATAAGGAGCGTCAGCAAGAAATTATTTTTAAAATCGCATTGGAAGCGGAGCGGCGACCTCTCCTGGAGAGTGGACTCTGGTTCCACGATGATGTGCGAAATAACTTTTATTATGGCTCGTATCTTTTTGCAGCTGCAGTAGATGATTCTCTGGTGTTACCTTTCGATCGTGAACTAGCGAAGCAGAAGGCACAGGATGTGCTGCTGGAGACTTTATTGCTTCAGAGTCGACAAGCCGGTACGGAGCTCTACGGGCACTGGCCGCTTGGTTTGAATCCTATTCCTCGTGAAGCATCACCGCATGAGTTACCTGTGGAAATTATGGGGAGTCTGATGGCTTACTTTTGCAAAAAATATGGCGGATCACTAAATGCGCAACTCCGTATTGTCCTGAATACAGCATTTGGGCACATTTATCGGAGTGATTTCTTCCGTAAGCCGATAGTAACCTTTGGACATCATGAAGCGAAATATACAGCAGCAAAGCTGATTTTTGGTACGATGTTCGCAGACGAAATATTGCTTGAAGATGGTCGGCAAAGTCTGAAGAGTACGCTAGCGTATATTCGCTCCAAAGGTATGCCTGAATACGGCAGTCTTCCGTGGTTCTGGCATTGGGTGCAAGCGTTTACCTGTGCTTTGGAGCTTGTCTCAGCAGAGGATACGGATTTAATAATTACTCTTAAAGAAATGCTTGATCATCTTTGGAATGTCAGAGCAGCATTTTATTTGCGTGGAGCTTGGGTAGGGGCACATTCAAGAGGTTGGCCTCATGACGTACCAGGTGACGCTAATGTGCTGCATGACTATGTTCAGTTCGGGGACTTCAAGCTTCCAGAGGCAATGCCACGCACGGAATATGCTGGGCTCCTTTTCTATAAAGCACCCGAAGAGGCTTTAACAGCTGCAATGAATCACCAGACGCCAGTGGAAGCTACCAAGCTTACACGGAAAGTAGTTCCTGCAGATCCGAACGTTCAACCGCTGCTTCATTCCTATGCCTATATTTCAGAGGAATTTGCCGCAGGCGGGATGTGGGAGCGAGTAGAGGAATTCGATAATGAGCAGCTCCGTTGGGCTTTCTCCCTGCCTGTGAGTGGAGAAGAAGGGTCCAACCAGCTATATTTCTTCCATCCAGGTGAAGGCTACAATGAGGGAGATCCACGCCATCAGAGTCGTTATATGGAGGTCCTCTATCATAAGAATGTTGTGATTTCATTATTCCCCATTCCTCAGGGTGATAAGAATACGATCATCGGTGTTCTCCCTCATGGGGAGTGGATGCAAGACCCGAACGCCTTGTTTGGTCAGGTTGGGGAGGTCTTTTTCGCAATTTATTTATCACATTCATACCAACTGCAGGAACGTTCGGGATATATTGAGGTAACCGTTCAAGGAAAGCCGGGTGGGGTGATCGTTGAAGCGATAGGTGTTAAGGAGTCCGCAGAGCTTGGAATCATCGGACTAGATGCTTTCGTTATAGCTATGGCCCACAATGAACCGCAGTTCGAGATGGAAGACGGTTTGGCGGCTCATTATACGACCAGTAATGGCGATAGATTGCAATTGAGTATCGAGAGTGAGTTAGAGCGACCGCGAGCTTTATTGAATAATGTGAAGATTTCCTTGGAGAACTATACGGTTTAATAATAACTCAACATAGTTGTGAGTAAAGTTTGGATGGAGTCGACCTTAAGGTCGGCTCTTTTTAATTTGTAAATATGTGATGAGATTTGATGGCATGAAGTGCAATAGAATTTAATTAGTGTACATACTATGCTATAGCTTCATTTGGAAATTTACTCCTAATAAAAACCACCTTTCCTTTAAGGGCAAGGCTTTCGTAAACTTATTTGAAATTAATTACATTAATCTCTAATTTTATGAGAGACATTTGTCACAATAAAGGTTAATATCTAAGTGAGACATATGAATGAATGCGCTTTCTTAAATCCGATCAAACCTAACTCAAAGAATGCGAGGGATTTACTGTGACAGGAACTGAATTTCGTGTTGAGAATGATTTTCTAGGCAGCAAACAAGTAGATAAGAACGCATACTATGGGATTCAGACATTACGCGCAGTAGAGAATTTTCCAATTACGGGTTATAGAGTGCACAATGAATTAATCAAAGCGATGGGGATCGTAAAGAAAGCCGCTGCGCTTGCAAATATGGAAATCGGCAGGCTCTATCGTGGGCTTGGAGAAGTGGTTGTGAAAGCAGCAGATGAGATTATCGAAGGTCAATGGCACGAACAATTTATTGTAGACCCTATACAGGGTGGTGCAGGTACCTCGTTAAATATGAATGCCAATGAAGTCATTGCTAATCGAGCCTTAGAGCTGCTTGGTCATGAAAAAGGAGACTATCGTCATTTAAGTCCCAACTCTCATGTGAACATGGCACAGTCTACAAATGATGCATTCCCGACGGCTATTCATATTGCGACGCTTTCTCTTTTGGAACAACTACTTGTAACTATGCGCAGAATGCATGAGGTGTTTGCAGTTAAAGCCAAGGAATTCGATCCGGTTATAAAAATGGGACGCACGCATCTACAAGATGCAGTGCCGATTCGTCTGGGCCAAGAGTTCGAGGCTTATCGCAGAGTACTTGAGAGAGATATCAAACGTATTGAACATACACGTCATCATTTGTATGAAGTGAATATGGGGGCAACGGCTGTAGGAACTGGATTAAATGCTGACCCTCGATATATCGAAGTGGTTGTAGAGCATTTGGCTGAAATAAGTGGATTGCCGCTAGTTACTGCAGATCATCTTGTGGATGCTACGCAAAATACAGATGCATACACAGAAGTATCTGCTGCCCTAAAGGTCTGCATGATGAACATGTCCAAGATTGCTAATGATCTTCGACTCATGGCCTCTGGCCCGCGGACAGGGTTTAATGAAATTTCACTACCTGCTCGCCAGCCTGGTTCCTCCATTATGCCAGGTAAAGTCAATCCGGTTATGGCAGAGGTCATCAATCAGGTAGCTTTTCAAGTCATAGGGAATGATCATACGATCTGTCTGGCTTCCCAAGCGGGTCAACTGGAACTGAATGTTATGGAGCCAGTTCTAGTATTTAATCTCATTCAGTCCATCAGCATCATGAACAACTCCTTCCAAGTGTTCACAGACTTCTGTCTGGCTGGTATTGAAGCCAATAAAGAGAAGCTAGAGCGGGATGTGGAACGGAGTGTCGGAATCATTACTGCGGTTAACCCACATTTGGGCTACGAAGTGGTTTCTCGTATTGCTCGTGAGGCGATTTTGACAGGAGAATCTGTTCGTGAATTGTGCCTTAAGTATAATGTGTTATCCGAGGAAGAGCTAAATCTGATTCTAGACCCATACGAAATGACACATCCGGGAATCGCAGGCTCAGCTTTATTGCAGAAACAGTAGGGGATTGCCTAACCATTAGTCACTGCCTTTGTCATCCGTATTCTACGTTATTTAATAAGAACCTACTTCAACGATGGTTAGAAGTAGGTTCTTTTGCGTTGCGTTTCAGGCTTATAGGAAAAAGAATGAGCGTAATAGCCCGCGCTTTCTTGGCGGAGAGGGTAATCTTGAAGTGGTAACGGGATAGGATGCTTCATTTGGTGTGAAGGATTTTCCTTTTGTAACTTGCATGGGTTCAAGGGATGCCGCTAATTGTTTAATCATTATCCGCAGATCCTCAAGCTCTTCACGCTGCTGAAGCAGCTGTATCATGACTACTTCGTCGGCTTTTTGATCGAGTGTACGTTCAATATAATGAATCCGGGACAATATATCTTGCATAGGCTCAGCGTCAGTGGGATGAGGTGGGTCTTGCGGTGACGACGACAATTGATGCTCATTCGCGACAGTTAACTGAATACCCTCTAGTGCTTCTCCGTGATTAATGCAATCTTTAATATGATTGAGCAAGCTAATTTGCTGCTCTGAGAATGTATAGTGGCCAAATCGGTCCTTTGGAAAAAAGTCAGGGAACATAGCAGCCCAACGTTTGATCGTTGTTTGGCTAACAGACAACAGCTCTGCGGCATCCTTTGTTTTCAGAATTTCCATTTCGATTCCTCCAGTTCAGGTAGACTTGTTATGAATAATTCGTTGTTCAATTGCTGCTCCCTGCACGGTTGACAAAGGAAGTGCGGATTCGATAAACAAAGTGTTATTACGAGCAATCTCACCACTTTTGTATTTCACTATCTTGCTTTTACATTCTAGAATGAGTACAGATAACCCTGAAGCAGGGTATACTTGGTTTAGAGGTAAAGCGTATGGATAGGAGTGGAGATGTGGAAAAGATGACCGAGGAGCAATGGCAGGCGATTTTGCAAAATGATGCAGCTTATAACGATAAATTCTTTTATGCTGTGAAGACTACGGGAATCTTTTGCCGACCTTCCTGTAAGTCCAAAGCACCTAATCGAGAGAATACACGTATCTTTCAAAATGCAGAACAAGCGATAGAATCTGGATTTCGTCCCTGTAAAAGATGCAAACCGACGGGTGAGCGGCTGCCGGATAAGGAATGGGTGGCTGTAATGACTGAATATATCGACAAACATTATCAGGAACCTCTTACTCTTGAAATGCTGGCAGAAGTCTGTCATGGAAGCCCTTATCATCTGCATCGAACCTTCAAGAAAGTAACGGGAATCACTCCTGTGGATTATATACAGCAAAAGAGAATCGATCAGGCATCTGAATATTTGGTTACCACGGATCGGGCTGTAGCTGATATTGGAACACATGTGGGTCTGCCAAATACGTCGTATTTTATTACCTTATTTAAGAAAAAGACGGGGCACACCCCAACGCAGTATCGACAGCTTAACAAAGTAGAATTAACGAATCATTCTGAATTATTCATGGAGGTACAGAAAAATGGAGAGTAGACCAAATGCAATCATATACTGGACATTGCTAGCTTATAAGGAATGGAGCTTCTATATCGCAGCATCGGTGAAAGGATTAAGTTATGTGGGGTCGCAGCAGAAGCCATTCGAAGAAATGAGTGACTGGATCAGCCGAAGATTTCCTGGAAGTGAACTGGTGCAGGACGATGAGAAAATGGTTCCATTTGTACGGGAACTGATCGAATATTTGCAAGGGGAACGGCAGGCATTCAGCATTCCTTTTGACTATCGTGGGACTCCATTTCAACTTGCGGTTTGGAAAGCGTTATGTGAAATTCCATATGGACAAACGTGGTCTTATTCGGACATTGCCACATATATTCAAAAACCGGCTGCAGTACGAGCGGTAGGGACGGCGATTGGTGCGAATCCAATTTTAATTACGGTGCCCTGTCACCGAGTCATTGGCAAGAATGGGACATTAACCGGATACCGCGGGGGATTAGAGATGAAGACGAGGCTGCTTCATTTGGAGAGCGGGAAGCTTGCTCAAGAACTATGAAGAATGAGATCCAGTACAAAACCCCAAAGACCTTACTTAATAAAGGGACGGGTTATCTGAATGGATACAGTCATTCTTTGAATCCATATACCGGATGTACTTATGGCTGTTCATATTGTTATGTGCGTCAAATGCCCGTTTCAATGTTCCGTAAAGAGGAATGGGGGATGTGGGTAGATGTCAAACAAGAAGCTGCAGCTATCCTACGCAAAGAACTCCAAAAAGCAAAGTCCAAAGGACCGGTCTCCATCTTTATGTCCTCTAGTACAGATCCTTACCAACCGATAGAGTACAAGGAACAAGTAACAAGAGCTTTATTGGAGGTTATGGTAGAGAATCTGCCTGATTTTTTATTCGTGCAGACGCGTAGTCCGCTCGTAAGCAGAGATATGGATTTGCTAATACGCTTAGGAGATAAGGTTCGTGTGAGTATGACTGTAGAGACGGATCGTGAAGATATTCGCAAAAAATTCACACCAAGTGCTCCGCCCATTTCTGCGAGATTAAAGACACTGAAATTACTGCGTAATGCGGGCATTCCTGTTCAAGCAACCATCGCTCCGGTATTGCCAAGCAGCACTTCTTTTCCTGAGATTCTTAGGGAACTCGTGGATAGAGTCTGTATTGACGATTATTTTATGGGAGATGGCAGTGGGGGAAAACGTACACGAAGATTAGGTATATATTCCCTTTATGAAGAGCTGCAACTGGAAGATTGGTATGATCCAGCGGCATATCGTAGGGTGTACGATGGACTCCGGAGTGTTTTTTCAGAAGATGAGCTGTTCTTGAGCCAGAAGGGGTTCGAGCCTTAAACTGAAACATGATATAATAAACGAGAGCATTCATACTTAGTATTTTAAAATACTTAATACCTGTAATCGCTTATTGGAGGAGTAGAGTGGCAAAAGCAAAAGTGGCCAAACGGCCCACGAGAGATGAGTTTGTACTTGAGGAGCTAGGCAATCAGTTAGTTGAAGCCAAGCAAGAAGGTTCTGAGATCTTATTGACCGTATGGGGAAAAGAAGAACAGGTGCGCGGAACGATTGTAGAAATGGATTCGCGGACTGGAAAAGTACACGTCAGTAAAAACGAAGGTATCGAAAAAGTTCCGTTTATGGATATTATGCAAATTAATTATCCCAGAGATTAATGGGAACGCAGCAATAAGAGGTCCTGTGAGCCATGTTGGCTTTGGGGCCTCTTTGACCATATAGTATCGAATAGATTAAAGAGAGGTAGATCAGATATGGCAGTAACCAAAACCAACGCGATGCGAATGCTAGATGCGAAGAAAATTGGATATGAAGTGTTTGAGTATGACAATGAGGATGGACTAATCCATGGTACGGCAGTTGCGGAGAAGATTGGAAAGGCGGCAGAGACGGTTTTTAAAACTTTGGTCGCTCATAGCGGAGCCAATCTTTATGTATTTGTTATACCGGTTGCTGAGGAGCTGGATCTCAAAAAGGCGGCCAAGGCCGCCGGAGAGAAAAAGATTGAGATGCTGCCAGTCAAGGATTTGCAGAAGTGGACGGGTTATATCCGTGGTGGATGTTCACCAGTCGGTATGAAAAAGCTATATCCAACGTTCATTGATAGCAGCGCAGAAAGTCAGGAAACGATAGCCGTTAGCGCCGGAAAAATTGGTCAACAAATGGATGTATCACCGCAGCTACTTGCAGGGGTAACCAATGCAAAATTCACAGATCTAATGAAATAGATGAGCAACAAGAAGACCTAAATACTCCTTCAAGGCTGTGCCTGTAGTGGAGATGGCTCCTGGCGAAGGAGTGAACTTTGAGGGTTGCAACGAAAATTCAGCGCTGGCGATATAATCTGTAGGAAAAGCTTGCGCTGTTAGCCCTACATTCTTGAAGTGCTGCATTGAGCGGGGCATATGAAACCCTGATGTGACTAGTACAGGACGCTTAAGTCCCTTCTCTTGTAAGATTGCGGCGGTATTTACAGCATTCTGCTCCGTGTTGAGAGATTGATTGTCGGTCAGGATATCCTCTTCGGAGACACCGAGTCCGAGGAGTTGTCTTTTGGCGATATCCGCTTCATTGCCGCTGTCGGAGAAGACTTGTCCACCAGAGAATAGGATGGGTAAACCACTCGCATTATGTAGTCGTACAGCTGTAATTAGCCGATTCGCTGCTGATCCATATAAGTTGCCCTCGCCATCAATATCCGGTGTCCCCGAGCTTGCACCTCCACCAAGCACAACGATGACATCTCCTTGCAATGTATCCGGTTGAGGATATTTTCGTTCTAACCCTCCGATTAACGCATCGCTGACTAAGGAAGTCATGGAGAAATACATAAGCAGTGTAACGCCAAGCAGGACAAGCGCAGGACGACGGTTCTTTTTCCATAACCAAATGACAATACCGAGCAGTAGTAAGATGAAAAGTCCTGGAGGAAGCACAAAGCTGTATACAAATTTGATGATGTAAATCAACAGTATCAACCGCCTTCGTAAAGTATGAGTTCAGGTTGTATTGTAACATGAGTTGGGGTGTTCGAAGTTGTTCAAAAGACCGAAACGGTCTTTTTTTATTTGATGAGAAGTCTAATCTAGAACAAGATAGGGAACGGCATTAAGCTAAAGGTCAGGATAGTGCAACTTAGTTAGTCGGATTACGTTTATTAAAGGAAGGTACTGGGGAGATAAAGGAGGCGTGTAATGAAGCGGAAAATCGCTATTTTACTTATGATGATTTCAATGATCGTAAGTATCTTTTCTATTTGGTACTTCACACCTAAGCGGTACTCAGAGACAGTAAATGGTGTTTATTATCAACTAGGGACGGAAGGCATAATCGAGCGTATAAAAGTACATCTTGATGGGAAATTGCAAAATCATATAAATGGCAAAAAAACCTTTACAGGCGTTATTAATTTTGAAGGAAGTAAGGTTCCTCAAATTCCTAAAGATAGAACAGAATTAAAATTGCATTACGATGGTCATAATTTCACAACCATTTTCTCCGGTTTTCGAATCTTAGATGATAAAGGTAGAATAGAGCCTAATATTTTCACTTACGGTTGGGTATATACTGATGATAAATTTTCTGAATTTACAATTAAAGTTATGGATGATAATGACCAGTGGTCCCCATCAAACGGACATATGATTACAGCACCAGCGAATGATAGGCAAGAAGCAATGAAAAGGTCTCAAGAGTTAATTAAGGTGTTTGAAGAGGAAAGTAGGAATTGATTGAACTAACGGAATGCGATAGTTGAAGAATGCACAATTTATTTTAAGAAGGAATTTAATAGGGAAAATGGTATAATAAAAAAGTCTAAAATTCATTGATGTAATTTTTGGCAATAGTTGTTAGAGGAGGCGTTCATTATGAAAGATAAAAGAATTTATATTATTAATGACTTCAAGGGGATAACAACTAATTAACAAAGTTGTTTAGTGTTTCCCCGAATTTTGAAAGGGGAAAATTATGATTAAAGAAAATGTAAAAATCGTAGAATTAAATGCAGAAAACTGGTACGACTGTTGTAAATTATAGGTATCAAGAGAACAAAAAGAATACATGGAACCCAATGCCATATCAATAGCTCAGTCAAAGTTTGAGCCTACTTTAAAGCCATACGCTATTTATTTTAAAGAGATAGTGGTTGGTTTTTTAATGTACAATTCTGTTCAAGAAGAACTTGATGGTTATTGGGTTTATAGAATAATGGTGGATAAGGAATTCCAAGGCAAGGGTATAGGTAAAGCTGCAACTAAGTTAATGATTTCAGAGATGGTTAAATTACCGAATTCAAAAAAAATTGTTGTGGGTTATCATCCTGAAAATTTGGGAGCACATAATTTATACTCGAGTTTGGGATTTATTGATAATGGTGATAGGTTCGGTAAGGAAATGGCAGTTATTAAGAATATAACCGAGTGACAGATGGATAGTATTTCAAAAGGACCATTCTTTGGTCCTTTCTTATTGTGTATGATGGAAAATGGTAAATATTAGATTGAGAGCATATTGTCGAGTTATGCGGATGCAATCATGAATATAATAGACAAGCTAGAAGAATCTAGATTATGAAGGACTAAATTTAATGGAGCGTGCTAATGGAAAATATATACAACGAATTGCATACAGCAGAAATATTGAACCGTATCGAGAATTTAAGTCCAAATTCAAAACCACAATGGGGAACAATGAATGTTGCTCAAATGTTGGCTCACTGCTCAGCATTTCAAGATATCGCTTTGGGAAATGCCTTTCCCCCTAGATATTGGCTAGGAAGGTTAATAGGAAGGTTTGTGAATTCTATTTTCTATAATGACAAGCCGGTACCACATAATATGTCAACAATTCCGACCATACTTATTGTAGATGAAAGAGACTTTATGACAGAAAAAGAAAAACTGAAACACAAGATTTTAACTTTCCAAAGTAACGGTCCGGAGAAATGTTCATCCTACCCGCATCCTTTTTTTGGAAAGTTTACTCCTGAGCAATGGGGTAAAGGGATTTATAAACATCTAGACCATCATTTAAGACAATTTGGTGCTTAGTATTTTTTCGCAATGTTTAATAATTGTTCAGTTTAGTGCAGTAACAACACTTCGCTGTGCTAACGGGACTCGATAGAGGAATAGCGGTTGCTTCGGCAGCCGTTTTTTATTTGTTCACTTACGGTAGTATAGTTCAATTATAGTTGTTTTTTATTTCCAGACATACAGTTTAAATATTAAAATGAAATTAATTGAATTGATAAGGAGTATTAACAGGATGAACAAGGGTAGAATCGTATTTTTAAACGGTGTGACGAGTTCTGGAAAAACATCAATAGTAGATGCTTTACAGTTAAAATCGCATGAATTTTTTTATGTTGTTGCCAATGACCTTTTTGAAGAAATGATAGGTGAACGTTATCTTCGTGAAGATTATTGGAAGTATTTAAGTGAAGCAATTGTCATGATGTATCATACAGCCAAATTATTTTCTGACCATGGTAAAAATGTACTTATTGATGGCATTATGGTAGAAAGGCCTGAGTTGAAACCGCATTATGAAAAAGTGAACAATATATTTTCTGGTTACCCATTATACATTGTTGAAGTGTTTTGCCCTTTAGACATTTGCCGTCAGAGAAATATTGCACGAGAAAATAGAACCGAGGACCAATCTGATTGGCAACACAAAATCATGGCAAAAGGTATCCGGTATAATTGTAAAGTCAACACACATTTAAACACTTCCGAAGAATGCGCAGATTTGATTTTAAAAAGTATATTTGAAGATGAAGTTTGAATTACTATGCTCGAGATGATACGTTCCGGTAAAGGGGAAGGTTTGTATAATAGCGGTTGCTTCGGCAGCCGTTTTTATTTGTTCAACTGTCGTTCAGGTTAATTTAACAAGGAACTTATTTAAAGATGAAATTTGAAGGGAGAGATGAAATGATAGAATTATCTAAAGAAAACTACGCTCACGTTCTGCCACTGTTGAAAAATCTAGTATATGAACCTGTGTTTGCATATTCCGTAATTGAGCGAAATCAATCTGGAAAAGTGTTTGTTGATCACAACGAAAATCCTACCTGCAGTCTTATTATCAATTCATATGGACAGTATTTTTTGGTTAAGAGGGGCGACAACGAATGCTTTATGAGCGATGTAGTTGAATTTTTGCGAAATGATCAAAATCATTCAAAATACTACGATCTTTATGCTTCAACACCGGAGCTACTGTTTCAAATTAGCGAAAGTTTAGCGGGAAAGACTGTATTATTGCACCGTTCTTCTTTTACATTCGAGTTATCCAAATTCCAACATCTAAAAAAAAACTAACGCATTGCCAGAACAATTTGTTATGAAAAGGATGGATAAAGCGCTTTTCGATAAATACAAAAATGAAATGGACGCTTCTTATGATTCGCTATGGAGTTCGGCACAACACTTTTCGGATCGAGGGTTTGGTTACTGTCTTGTGATGGATGATGATTTTGCAAGTGTTTGCAATTCTTATTTTGTAGGTGGAGGGTATGCGGATATCGATATCGTAACCGTTGATGAATACCAGAATAAAGGGCTAGCAACACTCACGGGTGTAGCATTTATCGAACATTGTCTGAACCATAATCTAGTGCCGAATTATAATTGTGACGCTGGCAATGAACGATCGATACAGCTAGCGAAAAAGTTAGGATTTGCAAAAAAATATGATTTTCCAATGTTATGGTGGCATCAGGATCAGAGTATAATTAGTGATTATTTGAAAAGATTCAATTATTAAAAAAGAGAGTTTAAAACGGAAACTTTCCAAAATGACAGGAGTAAACCGGTGATAAAACTATTATTAGATGAAAATACATGGGAGGTTTAGCTATGACGATTAACCGTGAGACCATTCTAAACGCAATTGTATCAGACCTTGGAATTGAAGATTATATTTTAGCTATTTGGCTAGAGGGTTCAGATGGTACTAAAACTTTGGACGAGTATTCTGATATCGATTTGGTGTGCTATACGAAGGAAGGCTGCATAGATGCTGCATTTACCCGGTTGGATGCCTGTATGCATCGATTAGGAAAAGTAGATATTGCCTATGAAGAAACTGGCCGACCCACAAATAACCGCTACAAGGTTTACCACCTACAGGAGTCATCAGATAGTCTTTTAATCGACGTGACGATCCAAAGTGAGAGTGTCCCTGTTTTATTCATTAACGAAGACAAAACCGTCGTACCAGTTATATTGATAGATAAGATAGGTATCGTGAAATATCAAAACGTTGATCACATGACTCACCATTCACAACTTCAATCACAATTGATACGTGCTCAGGGTATTTACAGTCAAAGGAACCGGGCTGTCAAATATACAAAACGCGGGCTTTTTTTAGAGTCGTTGATTTACTATCATAAGTATGTTGTGAATCCACTTGTAGATGTACTTCGGATCATCTATACACCATTTCAAGCTGACAGCTTCTTGATTCATGCGTCTCGGGATTTTCCTGTCGAAGTGGTACTAACCTTGGAAAAGTTATATGGTGTAAAAACCATAGAAGATATAGTAGATCGCATCGAATTGACAGACGAATTGTTTCGTAATGCCGTAGCAGAGGCTGATATCATGCTGTTACAATCTAAAGAAGGCGAAAGTTTAACGGATACCAACCCATAATCATTACTGGGTTATTGTGAGTGATCGCAGCTATATAACTACGTGAACGCTACTGAAAATAGAAATTCAAAATGGAGCGATTGAATTGTTTATCCAATCCTTTGAAGACGAAACACTTGAGCTATCTTTGTCCATATTTGTGGAAGATATCCGTGTCATACTTAATAGAAAGTTGCAAAGCATTTACCTTTACGGTTCGGCCATACACAATGATTTATCCCCGGGATACGGGGATTTGGATTTTCTCGTCGTAATTGGAGAGGACCTAAGCCAAAATGAAATCGAACTTTTAAACAAACAGAGATCCAATTATAGATCATCCCTTCTTAAAAGATCCGTCGATAGACAAATACCCAACCTCTACACCGATATGCTTGAGGGTGCCTTTCTTACGATTAATATGCTGAATGGTGAAAAGGGCAGTGGCTTATGGTGGGGAACAAAGCGCGAATCCGTCTGGACGGAAAATCAATTAGACCTGTTCACCCTGTACACGATCAAGGAGCAGAGTATCTTGTTATATGGTGAGTCCCGTCTAGACAATATTCCATCGTATTCAAAAGAAGAGTTCATTAGTTTTTTTAAAGAATATGCCAAGTGTATGCGGAAGTTTGGCAAGGGAAATAGTCTACATTCCGTCGATTGGCTCCTATTAGCTTCTAAATTTATAGCTTGGTGGCAGGAAGGTGTCATCTTGTCTAAAAGCCAGGCAGCAGACTGGGGGCTTTTATATCTTAGTAGCGGATGGAAAGAGAATTTGAAGAGATGCAAGGAGCTAAGAAACGATCCATCCATGGTAACACGTTTAGAGTATTCCGAATGGTTGAGTAATTTGGAGCCAGCCATTATTGAAGCATCTCATGATCTGGACAGAGTTCTCGAAACAACAATTCATTAAACTAGAATCTTTTTAGTCCTATAAAAAAGACTGTTAACAATAACTTTTTCGCTAACAGAACACGTTAGTTAAGTGGAGTAGTGACAGTCTAGGACTTTATTTCCATTGTCGATTCACCGAATGAGAGTAATGAAGGAAACTCCGAAAACCCACTATATTCAAGGGGTTTCGGAGTTCTTTTTTAGAGTCAACCCTGCGTAGGGCTGGTCTTCATTTCATGGATTTTTTGGAGCGTATGAAGACACTTTGTTTTCTCGTCATCGCCCTCTGTGTGGAGATACCACTCTACAAGCCTGTACCCGAATATGAGAAGGATCAATTCGAGGACGCAATTATCGGCGATAGGGGATGCATCTGCATACTCAGAAAAACCTTTGTAATACGCAGGGACACATCGATGGTAGTATTCGACCATGTGATCGATATCCGCTTCATCCGCAATCAAGCTTGCGAGATCCTCGCCCAGGTAGCCCCAACCGCATGTATCCCAGTCGATGAGTGCGATTTTCCCGTCGGCATAGATCAGGTTGGTCACCCAGAAGTCCCTGTGGCATAGCACTAGGGGCAATTGCTCGATGCGGGCGAGTATCTCATCTGCGTGCTCATCGATGTCGATGAGCATTTGCCGTATGTGGTGCGGGAAATTACAGTCCTCCGAGCGTATATAATCGTAAACGACTGGCCACGACCGGTAATGCAGATACGTATTTTTCATGAAATCCACATGGCTCAGGTTGGTCAAGTTCTGCAGCACAGCGGGCTTCTCCGCATACAGCTTGCCTTGATAGCGTCCTAACTCTAGCGCGGCCTGTTCATACATGTCACCGGTTAAGTCTAAACCGGTTACGCCATCGATATACTCCAGCCACAGCTGGAATTCATTTTCTTCGTCATTCATCTCCGCATGGTAACATGTTGGCCAGCGGAAGGTATCCGAGAACTTCGTTCCCAAGTCAGACATATAGAGATCATATTCCCGGCGCCAGGAATCCGGATCGTTGTAACGTTCCCATTTCTTTTGAATTTTCAGCACGATACGGTAAGACGTTTTATCACCATCCGCGGTTTCGGCGATCCCGTTTACCAGATACACATTTCCCACAGTTCCGCCCTGTAACGGCATGGTTTGGTAGTCAGCCGAGATAATATCCTTCTTGAACTGTCGGCTCAAGGCATTGATCAGCGTTTCAATTTTAATATTCATTTCTTCCATCCTCCATTTTTCTTCGTTTTCTTGCTTGACATAGCCATCGTTTTGTTTCGAGCCCTCTTGTCGATGAGGTAGCTTGTTTTATCCTGGACATACTTTTGTTCATGCTGCTGGGCAACATAATGCTCCCACCGTTCACGCGTAACGAACTCGGCAAGCGCGGCGAGAACGGCACAGCCCGGCTCGCTCTGATGGCGGCAATCTGCAAACCGGCATTGCGGGAACCAATCCTCCACATCGGTAAAGCTTGCGCGTATGCCTTCGCCGGCATCAAAAAGCCCGAGCTCACGCATTCCCGGCGTGTCGATGACCATCGTACCGGAGGGGAGCATGAACAGCTGACGGTGTGTTGTCGTATGACGCCCCCGGCTGTCAACCTCCCGAATCACCTGAACTTTCATTACTTCCTGTTCTATCAATGCATTGAGCAGAGACGATTTACCGACGCCGGACATGCCGAGAAAAACGACTGTTTTACCAGGCATCAAGTAGGGATCGAGCTCGTTTAGCCCCTGGCCGGTATGGCTGCAGATCGCGTGAACAGGAACATCGAAGATGCTTTGTGTGACTTCTGCGAGCGTGAGATTATAATCTTCAACGAGATCAGACTTGGTTAGAATGATGACCGGCTGACCGCCGCTCTGCCTAGCTTGTGTCAGGTACCGCATGATGCGTGTAATGTTGAAATCCCAATTCAGAGAAGTAAGGATAAATACATAGTCAAAATTAGTCGCGACTACCTGTTCCCGTATGGTTTTGGCATAGCCTACGGCATGCCCTTAGTAATCCGCGCGTGAGAACTTGGAGCGACGGGGCAATACCGTAACGATGAGAGAATCTCCGCTCTCGTTGAAGTGCAGCAAGACGAAATCACCGACGCACGGAAAATCTACGTGTGTTTCCACGCTGTGATAGAATGCTCCTTTGAGCACCGCCGTTACTTCGCCGCGCTCGGTCATGACCGTGAAGCGCTCGCGCCGAAGCTCCGTCACCCTGCCGGGCAATAATCCGTGGGGGATTGCTTCTATTTCTGTGTAGCCATAGGTTTTCAAATTCATCATAGTTTTTTGTTAGCTCCTTTAATATTGTTTTTGGACGCAAAAATGCCACGGACAAGCAGCCTCTAAAGAAGCTGCTGTCACGCGGCATCAGGACGCAAAAAAGACACGACCTTCATCGTATCCTGCAAACAGCAATATTCACGAAAGGTTACTTTGGATGGCATACCAAATAATAGGGGGGGTTCCCCGCTTTTTTCGTGTGCCAACTATTCAGTTTTAAGACCAAACCACCATATAAGTAGTTGCCACTAAAACACATCTCCCTTCGTGTCAGGAACTTGCTTATCGCTAAGCTGTCTATAAAATAACCTATTTTGGAAAAATAATCAATTCTTACTTTTCTCCAAATCGTAGTGGAGTAGAAAAAAAAGTACCTACTGATGTTAAGCCAATAATCTATGGGATGGTATATCAAAGATCGGCGAAATTGCAGGAATTGACAAGAAACTCATTGAATACTAGTAATTAATATTTAGACTAACGGGCAGGTTACATAGGAGTTATTTAGAAATAGAACCCATTGTGTATCTTCTTTTTATGCATATATGGAAAGAGGTAACATACTATTGTGAAAAATCTTCGAGGAAAGAAGTGCTAATAGAGAATGAACTAGAAATGGAGATAACACTTTGAATTAAAAATAATGAGGTGTAATATGAATCCAACAATTGAAGCCTTTTTTACGGATAAGATTGTAGTTGAAGCAGCAAAAAGGTATGGGTTCATGCCTGAAGAGTTAATTTTTATTGGGGAAGAATAAAAACTTTACCTATGGAAGTAAAAACAAAGCACGTAATCTCATCATTCGGATAATACATGAATCTCACAGGACGCTGGAGCTTATAGATGGAGGTGAAGTTATGAAAGCTTTTGATTACTTAAGAAGAGCCTATTATAGGCTTAGTTATTATTATCAAAAATTTCAATTGATTGTAATGTCTTTTTTAGTTGTTGGAATAGTTGATTATTTTTTTATTTACGAGATTTTCGTCTCATTATCAGCATTAGTTCCTGTTTTTATTATAGAAATTGCTCCAATCATTATTATCATTTTATCAATCATTATTATTCGAGGAATCGTTAAATTTATAAAGAAGATGAAAGAAAACAAACACTTACTATTTTTATTCTAACAAGAGTTATCATATTAAGAAGCATTGACCGTATTTCAAGGAGTGTACAACATCGTATAACACCATATTCACGTTTCTGTTCATTGGATTCTCCCATAGCATTTCGAGGATTTGAGTGAGTTTTTTATTGAGCTAACGGAGAAATAGATAGCTCAATAACGACACAAAGGCAGCCGATCCATGATCGGCTGCCTTTGTTCAAATAACGGGCAGGATAGGTTAGAGAGTGAGAAAATATATTTACATTTGCGAACATGAGTTCTAGAATATAATTGGGATTTTATTACATAGGAGGTTCGTGTATATGATAAAACGACTTTCAACACCATTTAGTTATTCCTCTGCTGTTGCGGTCGGTGATTGTGTGTTTCTCGGATTACATCGGGGTTTTGGACAGAATTTTACAGAACAAATCCACAATACTTTCTCACACTTAAAAGGGACTCTTAATCAACTTGATGTTTCACTAGATAATCTTGTTAAGGTGAATGTATACCTAAAACACATTAAGGACTTACCTGAAATGGAACAGGTATTTTACGAGTATTTTGAAAAGGATAAGTTCCCTGCTAGGATGACATCTACAACAGAGTTTATTGACTCTGATTGTCTTATGATGATTGACGGAATAGCGTACAAAGGTTGAAAAAACGGACACGTTAGTCCAAATACCCTGGAGCAGTTTGCCTATGCGGCAGCTGCTCCTTCTGTTGTTAAGCTAACGGGCAGGATAGTTTAATTATATTTGTTCTATCCTGGTAGTGATGTCTTCACAACGTGATACTATTGAACGTAATAAACAATATAAAACTTGTGATGGGTCGTGTACATGAATATGAAAGATCCCTTTAAGCTAAATCACTTTGACGTAGAAGAAGCTAGTATATACGAATTACAAAACGCGATGGAGCAAGGTAGATTGACTTCAAAAGAATTAGTGTTCTGCTATTTATCACGTATCGCAAAATATGATCAGGATGGTCCCCACATAAATTCCATTATGGAAATTAACCCCGATGCCATTTTCATTGCAGAAGCACTCGACATAGAACGTCAGCGCAAGGGGAGTAGAGGACCTCTTCATGGCATTCCAATTCTCGTGAAGGATAATATCGAGACCAGTGACAAGATGCGCACTAGTGCGGGGGCCTTGGCACTGGCGCAGCATGTAAGTGCGAAGGATGCTTTCCTGATTAGCCGACTTAGAGAATCCGGGGCCATCATATTAGGAAAGACGAACATGACAGAATGGGCCAATGGTATTTCCTCGACGATGTGGGCGGGTTATAGTTCAAAGGGAGGGCAGGTCGCGCACCCGTATGGTGATTTTTTCGTAGGCGGATCCAGTACTGGGTCGGCAGCTGCAGCTGCCATGAGCTTTGCGGCGGCGGCGATAGGCACAGAAACCTCTGCTTCAATTCTAAGTCCGGCCATACAAATGTCTATCGTCGGCATTAAACCGACCGTCGGCTTAATCAGCCGCTCAGGAATTATTCCTTTCTCTTATTCACAAGATACAGCAGAGCCGATGGCAAGGACGGTTTCAGATGCGGCAGTTCTGCTTAGTGCATTGGTTGGGAGGGATGAGCACGATCCAGCAACCTGGCGTAATGACCATGGTATACAAGATTACACTGCATTTTTGGACAAGGAAAGACTACAAGTAGCGAGGATTGGGGTCTTTTGTGAAGTACCGGATTACGTACGTGAGTCTGGTGAATATAATAAGGAGTTATTTGATCAAGCAGTCTCCGAATTGAAAAAAGCAGGAGCCACAGTGGTAGAAAATATCGAGATTCCTTCGTTCCATGGGCCATGGCAGTGGAACAAGATGAATTTTGAATTCAAACATGGGGTGGAAAATTATTTGCAGCGCCTTCCGGCACACATGCCGATTCATTCATTGTCCGAGCTTATCGATTGGAATGAAAAGCATGCTGACGAAGCTCTAAAATACGGTCAAGATATGTTGAAATTCCGGGAGGGCTTAACCGAGCCGTTGAAAAATATGGACTATATCTTGGAATCACTTATGGATTTATATCTAGCCCAGAACGAAGGAATTGATTATGCGATAGATAGTCATCAGTTAGATGCGATCATGTTTCCTGCTTATATTGGAGCGGATATATGTGCCAAAGCTGGTTATCCATCGATTACTATCCCCGCGGGGTATGGGGCGGATGGCAGACCATTCGGCGTTACTTTTGCCGGAAAAGCATTTACCGAACCTACTTTAATTGGTATAGCTTATTCTTTAGAACAAATAACGAAACATCGCAAAAAGCCTGTATTTAACTAACGGGTACGAGACAGAGGTGAAAATAATGTGGATATGGTCTCTGGTAACTCAGAGCGGTTCCTTAGATTTTGAAGAACAATATCAACTGAACGAATACATAAAAACTTTGAGCGATGATGAATTAAAAGCATCCAGGGTTTATGACCCAGATAGAAGATCGATTGACGCATTTGTATATGCTCAAATGAAAAAGTTGTTGAACTAACGGAGAACGATAGTTGAATAGTACACATTAATGAGTAGGTTCTTCGGTACCTGCTCTTTTTATTAAGTTCCCATGAAAATAAAATTAGCTCCAAACTCGAAAAAAAGCATATTAAAGCAGACCCAGAATAACGCTTTAATAAAAGGCTGAGCCTCGTGAGAAATCATATAGAGATTGTAGATCTTTAATCACACTGACAACAAACATAAAGGCAAGGCTGGTGCAACAACCAAAAAAGGATTAATCTCCCATGAGTTCTACCCATATAGGGTGCGACATTCTGTGATGCACCGTGGTGGTCGGAGTCAGACTAACGGTTGGGCTCTATGGCATCATAGCTTATCGACCTTCTTCGCCAAGCCGTCCCAATAGTATAGTCATAGGTATCCATTTTCATCTTCTGTGGTGCAGTGCCGATCTTGCGCTGCATGTATGGCTAACGGGCAGTTAAGGGAAAGAACAGTTTAATCACAGTTTTGGGGGGACTGGTTGGAAAACACCTATTTGTATGAATTGTCTTACTCCAATGCACTTAATCTTTTGCTTTGACCTTACAGATCCTCGACTATATGTACATCGCAAAGCTACGTTGAATAGCTTACCTCTTGTCACTTGTCTAAATTGTTCGGGTTATTGGAAACCCCAGATTTTTCAACTTGACCCTGTAGCTAAAGCTATAACTGTTATTAAACAAACTGATTCAGATCATTGGATCATGGAAGATGATGACAAATTACCGTTTCCTCTCCCTTTGAACAGCGTAAAACTGATACCTCTATTAAAGATAGATATCCTATTAGATGATACGGGCAACGATGAACCCTTTACCTTATTTGGCTCAGAATACATATGCCGCTTACTCGGTCCGCCTGTGTTCGCAACTGATAAGATTCAAAAGCAGTGTTCCTCTTGTGGCAAGCAAATGCAGTACATAGCAACCATCGGTAGCGAAGATTATAATTCGGAGGGTTTGATACATGATGGATTTTCGTTCCATATAGGTGAATCGTTCATCTATTTCTATTTGTGCACAGATTGCTTAAGGCTTGAGTCAGAAACGCAAAGCACCTAATGACAGGGTTCATTGAACTAACGGGAAACGTTAGTGGAATAGCGGTTGCTTCGGCAGCCGTTTTTTATTTGTTCAATTAACGGGCAGATTAGCGCGAAGGCAAGCCAAACGAAAAAGAGTATAATAGGATTAAAAATTGAGCCCAAAAGGTGTGTTCTCATGCCCGAATATTCTTATATCCAAACTTATATAAAGTGTGATCATCTCAATTTCTGAGATGTTATCAGGCTCTTTTCAGAAGTAATAAACTCGCTAGAACTTGATTCTAAATACTTCAATGATGAGCTGGAATGGAAAGTCTCGGAAAATGGTTTTATGTACGTTGGTGGCGGTGCTGCGCCTCAATTGTATGACAATAACGGGTTCCAACTCCATTTACGGCCATATGTAGTTGGTTTAACACCTGAAGTTATTGAGGAATTAAAAGAATCATATCTGGAAATTAGTATCTTACTTTGGACGGAAGAGATAGAGCTCGATTGGAGAACAGGACTATTACGAAGCCAGCATCAATCCTTGATTTGGAGGATTATGACAAAGTTCTCTGAGGAGTTTAAACAAACTGGAGTGTTTTTCACAAATGAAGTTATGGATGGAGTTCCTTGGGAGGCTATAGTGTCAGGCAATAAAGAGGGACTTTGGGCATTTGATGCTGCTATTTTACCTGTGCACCTGTTTGATTTATATAAGGATTTTCCAGAAGATATTTTTATTTATAAGGATGAAAAGGTAATGTATGTTGCCAAAAAATCCGTATGGGGGACAGAACCTTGGCATATCCAACGATTGAACTAACGGGGAACGTTTGTTCAATACATTTATTCATTCAATTATCTTGGAGGTTACCATGATAACTAATGAAGCGATGTCTACACTATTGCTTAAAACCAAACCTTCAGGGGCTAGTAATAACGATGAATACGCCCATTTTGTTGAATGGGATGGCTGTATTTTAATTAGTTGTTTTGCAAGAGATTTACCGAGTAGTTTCGATAAAACAACTTACTCAGACCGTACAGAGTGCGAGACATCGATAAACCACTTGCACTTGGAGAACCTCTCTATAGCATTAGAATTAATTGAAGTATGGGAAAAGACACTCCGTCGTAACTTCGCAGGGGAAGAATTTAATATTGTAGTTACTTGTGAACCTGATGGTAAAGAAGCTGTTGCTCGTTTTTATCAGCTAAGACCGGAGGAAGTTGCCTGGTTGAATGAAGAAAATGATCTCGAGAATTATAAGCATGAAGCAATACTTCTTCTAAAGGTGCATTAACCTAACGGGTAACTATAGTTCAATAAATGATAGGGCTGCCGAGGGGTAGCCCTATGTTCAACTAACGGGCGGTTTAACGTAACTAATATACTTTGAATTTATGAAACGGTTCACCGTAATGTATCTAAGCACAAAGTGCAATTTGACCATAAAATATACATTATTATATAAAGAAAAACCAAATTATATAAAGCAAAACCACTCCTGACAATGGAGTGGTTTCTTTGGATAGAACATATCTTCCTTCGTTATAACCAATCGGTGTAGTAACAGAAAAGGAGCCATCATTCGAGTCATTCGAGGGCTCCTTTTCTTTTCTATCTCCCCAGCTACTGTTCGTAAGCATTTATCACTTTAATCATCGATTGAAATACCTGCGGCTTTTAAGTGTCCATGAGTTAGAATTTTTCCGAATTGAGAAGCGAGTTCCTTTGGAGTATAAGAAAAATCATTTTTAACCCACCATATTACAATGCCCATAAAAGTAGATGCGATATATTGGAGTAATAATTCCTTTGAAATCTTCAGGGGAGTATTATCCAAGCCATCTTCCACTGTATTTTTTATAATTTCCTCCATTTTTGATTGAAAACCATAAATTCTATTCTCATCAAGTAACAATGGTTTGTAAAAAGGAATATTGTCCTTAATTTTCTCCAGTATTGTTTGCATTAGTTGTTCAAGCATAGAGCCACTTACAGGAGATTTGCTGCTCGAACAAAGATTGAGTGTACTATTTAGTTCTTCTAATAATTCATCCATAGACGCATTTAACAAATCGGGTTTGTTCTGATAATGAAGGTAAAATGTATTCCGGTTAATCATCGCCTTATCGGCAATATCTTGGATCGTAATCCCTTCATATCCCTTCTCATTAAGAAGCTCTATAAACGCCTTTTTAATCGAATGTTTGGAGCGAATGATACGCAAATCGGTTTTTTTGTTCATTATGACTCATTCCCTTAATTTTTTTTGTTAGATATACGACATTTGAGCTGAAACTGCATTTTATCTCTCAAAATCAGAAATATTAAATATTGAATGCTGACCTTTTATTAATCATAATAAACACAAGATAAATATACAACACATTGACCGTTAATTATCCTATTGATAATTAACTCTAACTAAAGGAGAGATTTTAAATGAAAACTATAGCGATCGTTGGAGCAGGAGAAGGATTAGGAATGTCCATTGCAAAGAAATTCGGACAAAATGGCTTTCGCGTAGCTCTTATTGCCCGAAATGAAGAAAAGCTGAACC
Source organism: Paenibacillus sp. FSL E2-0201 (assembly GCF_037963325.1). NCBI lineage: Bacteria > Bacillati > Bacillota > Bacilli > Caryophanales > Paenibacillaceae > Paenibacillus > Paenibacillus sp. FSL E2-0201. The sequence goes on along the minus strand of NZ_CP150154.1, from coordinate 3,919,371 downwards.
AGCTGGTTAGTGAATTAGAACAATTGGGAATCGAAGCTGCTCCATTTCAAGCAGACATATTAAATAAAGAACAAATTGAGATGGCATTTACCGCTATTAAAGAGAAATACGGATTTATTGATGTTCTTGAATACAGTCCAACGCCGAGCATCAATACAGTAGCACCAGCATTAGATGTAACCGAAGAAAATGCCTTATACCAATTTCAATTCAATGTTTTAGGTGCTTTATCGAGTGTCCGGCAAGTGCTGCCGGAAATGTTGGATAAGCAAAGCGGTGCCCTGTTATTTACAACTGGAGGTGCATCAGTCCACCCAGTTCCAAGGATGGGTAATGTCGGAATTGCAATCTCAGGACTTCGTAATTATATCTTTAATTTGAACAGCGAATTAGCGGATAAAGGGATTTATGCAGGTCATCTATCGATTGGAATTTGGATGCAACCTAATTCAGGAGTTCAGGATAAACTCGCTGATATTTGGTACGACATGTATTCCAAGAGAGATCGCGTTGAAGAGTTTATAACAGAAGACAAAATATAATTAATCGAGGTAAAAATGTGAATATCACTATTTTTGGTGCAAGTGGTGCAATTGGACAACTTGTAACACAATTAGCTTTAGAAAACGGAGATTTCGTAACGGCATATATTAGAAACCCAAAAAAATATAGCCTCAAACATCCCAATTTGACCCTTGTACAAGGGGAACTTTCAAATACTTCAACCATCGAGAGGGCAGTCGCTGAAGCGGATGTAGTAATCAGCACACTGGGACCAGCATCTGACATGTCACGAAAGCTTAAAGGCACGCCGATTGCCGTTGGACACGAACTGATTGTTAGAGCGATGAAAAAGCTTGACAAAAAAAGGTTAATTACACTTGCGACGCCAGCGTTGCAATCAGATGACGATAAGAAAAACATTTCAACGATACTTCCGGGAGTATTAGCTAAAATGTTCCTTCCGAACGGTCATGCAGAAATGAAAAAAATGGAAGGGATTATTAAACAATCGAGCCTTGATTGGACAGTTGTTCGAATTATTAATCCAAATGTTAAGCACAAAGGACAATCTTATGATTATTCATTCGGTGATAAACCGGCTAAATTAGGTGTTTCAAGAGAAAATGTTGCAAAATTCATGTACTCTCTCGCTCGTGATAAACAAGTGATTAGAAAAATGCCTATTATTTATAATAAATAAGTCCCAAGTGAAAAAACCGTTTAAACAAACATCCTCAATCGTATTATTGGGAATCATATCATATGTGTTCACGTTTTCTGACATTTCTGAATTCCAGGGTTTTTGATAATTTGTAGTGAAGGAGCATCCAAATTGAAAATTGAAATTTGGTCGGATTATGTTTGTCCATTTTGTTATATTGGTAAAAGACGATTAGAGTCTGTACTAGATCAATTCGCTCATCAGAATGAAGTGGTTATTGAATATAAAAGCTTTGAACTTAATCCGCAAGCATCAATGTACTCAGGTAAAAATATGCATCAAATACTTTCTGAGAAACATGGTATGAGTATCGAGCAAGCGAAAAAGGCACATGCTGAACTTGAACAACAAGCTGCGTTGATTGGTCTCGTGTATAATATCGACCAAGTGAAGCCCACCAATACGTTTGATGCTCATCGTTTAACCCAATATGCCAAATCTGTTGGTAAAGATAAGGAATTAGCAGAGAAGCTGTTCTATTCTTATTACACGGACGCCAAGCTAATTAGCGATCATGATACATTAGCAGATATTGCCGAATCAGTTGGAATGAATAGGGACGAGTCAATGGCAGTTCTCCATGATCCATCCAAATATGCTAACGAAGTGCATTCAGATGAAGCCACAGCAAAGCAATTAGGGATAACAGGAGCACCTTTCTTTGTCATTGATAGAAAATTTGCGATATCCGGGGCACAACCAACAGAGGTATTTATAAATGCTCTTAACCAAGCATCTCAATAAGTAAGGCCAATAAGCATTTGTAAGACAGAGATATTATGAAAGCATTGTCGAGAACAATTACAAAGTATTTTAGAACAGCCTGTAGACAGGCAGACCGTGAACAGTCAGGCAGTTCAAGCGAAATAGGCAGAACAATAAACCGCCCAAAATCCTTATTGGACTTTGGGCGGTTTATTCTTTTCGTCATAACTCAACGAAAGCAATCTCCAAATCATTAAATGAAGTGACAGTCTGCTTGCCCTTAATCGTCATTGCCTTTCTCACTTGCTCAATTAGCTGTTCTTTCAATTCCTTCATCATATCGGCGTTGCAGAAGTGCTTCGTAGGCTTTAGTGATGCATAATACTGTCCTACGTTTCGATACAATTGTTCCTGCGTCACATCAACATAAAATGCTGGCTGAAACATACGCTTTATCGAATCCTCCAGCTTCCGCAGTCGATAGTCATGCTCATGATCGTGGTAAACTCCATTCAGCGCTTTCCCATGAATAAACACTTGTCCATTCAAATACAATCGCAGATCATCTATTTCGGCTTTGAGGCGATTAAGGCTTTCGACTATTACGTCTTTCTCCTGTGCAGGAATTTCACCGGATACATGAAGCACCGTAAAGAAGTTTGCCATATCCTCGCATCGATACCAAAGTAAATGGAGAAAGGCTTGCAAATCAGATACGAAAACCAATGGAGTTAGCTTGTTCTGATATTGAAACGTACCACGATCTAGCCAAAAGTCCTCATAGAACTGAAGGAAGCCACGCAACGACTTCTCTACTTCCTCTTGGTACAGCAGTTCATTCGCTTCTCTTACTCGTTGCTCCCACCGCTGATCGTTATTCTCCTGCTTATATCGTTTTGCCTCATCGTTATAGTAGAAACGAAACAGCCGTACTTCATGCGAGCTCGCACGCTTTACACACCGTATGTCCTGTGTGTTAAATTCCAGTTTGCCGTAGCTTTGCGTAATTTCGACCAAGTTGCCGATGCCATATGTTTGAACAGTATAGTCACAGAATTTCCCTCCTCTGCCGAGTGGGGCAATCAGCTCATTACGATATATTGGCATTTCAACGAATCCCTCCTGCAAAAGCTCCTTCACGAAGTTCGGTCTCACATCTGCCTCGTAAAACTTCGTATGAAGCGGCTCAACGTGGTGAGCTTGAAGATGGTTCGGGAGCGGACGTTGCCGTATCACTTCAGTATCATCCGTAGCCCACAGGATATTTACAATCTCGCGAAAGAGATACTACTGACGGATGAAGACCGTGAGCATTGAGTGGTATTGGCGTTATCAACGAAAAATCATGTGACCGCTATCCATACGCTATCCATCGGAAATCTGAATTCGTCCATTGTGCACCCGCGCGAGGTATTCAAAGTATGTATTCTGGCGAATGCCGCCAGTTTCGTGATTATGCATAATCATCCTTCAAATGACCCTACCTTTTCGCCTGAGGATATTCAGCTTACACAGCGCTTGATGAAAGCGGCTGAAATCATCGGCATCGAATGCTTGGATCATGTTGTCGTAACGCATGATGCTTATCACAGCATGAAAGAGCAAGATTTAATGGATTTACACTAGACCGATGGGAGCAAATGCTCCCATTGCTTTTATCGCAAGGTTACTCGTCAAGCTATTCCCCTATGCAGTCGTCCGACCACTGCCTCGGACGTTAATCTAAACGTGCAGCACTTGATTCGTTCCAATGCGAAAGCATTGGATAGCATTGCATGGCGACTACATGAAGGTACAAAAGCAATTACAAAGGTCAAAATCACCGAACGCTGCTGTTATTGCTAGTATTCATCAGGTGCAACGCTACGTTGGAGCACGAATTACCGAGGCTATGTCCATGCGTAAACAAGACCTTACGTTCCATAAGAACGGCAAGCTAATGATTCGAATCAAGGGTAAGGGTGGGCTTTTACGCTTCGTTACCATCGAACATAAGCCAACCATTGACATATTGAGGGAACAAGTTACAGGCAAACTTAGGAGGTGCTTAGATGGCGGAAAGAAGATGTGGTATTGTCAAATGGTACAAAGAAGATAAAGGCTACGGACGGATAATGTTAGACGGGCAGGAAGGTAACCATGTTTTTGTACACTTTAGCGAAATAATACCAGATCCTTTTAGGTCACCGAACGGCTTTCGGTTTCTTAAAGAAGGTCAAAAAGTTGAATTCGACCTATTCGAGTTTCCGAATATAGTTGATTCTCAGCGTAGGACAGCTAAAAATGTGCAAATATTAGAGGAATGAAGGAATCGAGACGTACTTGATGAATGTATGGACTTTCGGAAATCATAACTAAGCTAACAGGTGAGGATAATTCAATAAACATGATAAGGCAGCCAATCAGTCAACATGATCAGCTGCCTTTGTTCAATTAACGGGCATTTATCTTCAACTACTAATTATAGTTTTCTAGCTTTGATTACAAAAGTTACAGGAAGCATCTTTGCTTTTTTTGCAAAATCGTCGTTATCGTCCCGCGATTGAATGATTTCATCATCAGATTCCTCAATCATTTGCTCAATAACAAATCCCGTTTTTGAGAGGGCATTTACATAGGTTGATAGTTTACGGTCAGCTAATGTTAGCGTACTTTCGTCAAGAGTTACCGAATACCAAGATTCATCGAAGTAACATTTTTTAAAAACAAGCATATCATTTTCTGCAACAACACATTTGTGTATAGGGTGAGACCAACTGAAAATAAATACGCCGTCTTTTTTTAGGTAAGAAGCAATCCTGCTAAAAGTACCCACAAGGTCGGTTGTCCAGCCTATAGCATAAATCGAATAAACAAAGTCAAAATAATCCTCAGGTAGTCCACATTTTTCTTCCATGGGTGAACAGATTAATTTTGCTGAAAGTCCGTGATCTGATAAGTATTCTCTTGTTTTTTCGATTTGGTTCTCTGATATATCCATACCCCATAGTTCAGATGCTTTACGTTCCCCGAGATATTGCAATGATTGACCGCTTCCACAGCCTATCTCCAACACCTTTTTTCCTGAAATATCGCCAAAAAGCTGGCATTTTTCTTCTGAGACGAATGCTCCATATAAAGGAAGTGCGGTTGCTCCTAAAATATCATTTCCTTTTGTATCCCAAAATAAGCTGTTGGTTTCATGTATAACATTCTTGTTCATATCGACCGAGATAGCGCTACCAACCTCGCCAGCACCTATAATATTTGTTCTATAAACAGAATTCTTGTCCATGCCAGTACCATCCCCCCAATATAAAAATATTAGTCAAAATGTATATCCTGACTTGCGCGCTATTGATTCCAAAATAATGTACCATTTTTCTATGATTACATATACCTAAAATCTTCCATAGTATCCATTTGATCTAATAGACTCATTGCGCTAACGGGACACGATAGTGGAATAGCGGTTGCTACGGCAGTAGTTTTTTATTTGTTCAATTAATGGGCAAGATAGTTGAAAAAGGAACTTAAATTTAAATCTCGAATATTTATTGAGAACGGATAGCTGAAAAATTTATGACAGACAGGAGATATATACGATGATAAAAGGTTTCGGAGGAATCTTTTGGAGAACTAAGAATCTTGAAGTTATAAAAAAATGGTACAGTGAGGTCTTGAAGATTGAAATAGATCATTGGAATGGGACTGTGATAAAGCCCCAATCAGGAAATGAGACTATCTTTTCTTTCTTTACCGAGGATGACAGTTATTTTCCAACAGAACAACAAGTGATGTTAAATTTTCAAGTACATAATCTAGACGAGACTATTAAACATCTTGAGCATATTGGTATACCACTTGCAAAGAAAGAAGAAATTAGTGAATTTGGAAAGTTTGTTTGGATTGAAGATCCTGAAGGTCGACTGATCGAGCTTTGGGAGAAATAAAGAGTTGTGTAATAAAAATGAGTTGACACAAAAGTAGTTAGGGACCATACTACATATATGAACAACAATAATAAAAAAATAAATGACATTGAGGCTATTCCCTCGCTTGTACAATCCAAGCGTCAGATTGATCGCTATAACCTAGACATAGACGCACAGGCTATACTCGTCGCGTCTAGGCTAATGGCAGCGGGAGCCATGCTTGGACACGCCTCGGAGATTCATTTCTCTAGATTCGGTTTATCAACAGGGCGTTATCGTTTGTTGGCAGATCTTGAAGATAACGAGGGAGAAGAGTTGCCTTCGCAATTAGCGGAGCATCTAGGCGTTACACGTGCTACAGTGACTGGTCTTATCGACATTCTTGAACGAGATGGGTTAGTATCTCGGCGATCAAGCTCAGACGATGGCCGTCAGAAATCGGTCGTTTTAACGGAAGAAGGAGCGAAGAAGCTCCGTGAAATGGCTCCTGAGCATTTCGCTCGGCTGGAAGCAATGGTGGGCTTGCTCAACATCGAAGAACGCAGCGTATTTCTCGACTTGCTAGGTCGAGTTACACAAGGCATTTCAGCACTTACGGGCGAACTAGGCTCGAAACCAAAGGGAAACATCAGTAATGAGTAGAATGGGCTAGTGAAGCTAGCCTATTTTTACTCTTATATAGTTAGGTGCCTAATTATATCTCGCTGAACTACTTTAAAGAAGAAAGGAGCAACTAAATGAACCAGATGAAATACTCGAATCAGACAGATGATGTTTACGGCATCAAGTCTGTTGATTCCAAGAAAAAGACTTTTGTACTATGGCGTGAAGTTGTAATGGCCTATGCTGCTCCTGCCATTATGGCAGGTATCGGGGGGGGGGGTTCTGCAGATAGGGGGCTTCAAATAGCGGCATTGACCACAATCGGCGGTGCATCGGCCTTGATGGCCTTGATGATTGGCCTTTTGTTGCGCAGCCGAGTGGGCCATTTGAGATGGGTCATCGGTGCACCTCACTTGGTTGTGGTAGGGGTATTTGCAATGGCCGGGTCCTTGTTTGGACTATACGCCGCATGGGTGGCATCTGTTGTAGTAGAAATTATGATTCCGAGTATTCACTTGGCCTGGGTAGATCGTGTCTGGATTGATTTCCCGTTGTCTGGATTCATAGCAAGCACGATAGTGACATGGCGGTGGCGACTTCCCGTCACAACTAATTTTTCATCTAAAAGGAGAAGATAAAATGATAGTTATTATGGGAGCAACAGGTACGATTGGAAGTGCGCTTTTGGAACGTTTGGTTGATCTCGGCGTACCTTTCAGGGCGCTGAGCAGAGAGCCAGAGAAATTGCGTGTTCAGATTGGAGAAAAAGGCCGATCGACCACCGAGGTCGCAAGGGTGGATGCTTCTGATCCCGAATCACTGCGCCGCGTGTTTACAGGTGCTAGCCAGCTCTTCCTTGCCATGTCCAACAGTCCAAGACAAATCGAATTAGAAACCTCAATCATTCAGATTGCCGCCGAATCTGGAATCAAACACATCGTAAAAATATCCAGTCCAGCCTTTGTGCAGAGCTCTCCAGTAGCAGTGGCGGGCTGGCATCAAGAAATTGAGAAAACACTCAGGGAATCGGGTCTCACCCACACCGTGTTGCGCCCTTATGCGTTCATGCAAAATTTAATGAACTTTGTACCAACGATCACAACTCAAAATGTTTTCTTCGGCTCTATGGGCGATTCACCGTGTAACTTCATTGACTGTCGCGATATTGCAGACGTTGCCGCAGAAGTTCTGACCAACCACGAGGTATCAGGCGATATATATACGCTTACTGGTTCGGAGATTTTCAGTTATCCCCAGATCGCGAGTCGACTATCTACTCTGCTTAATCGGCCGATAAGTTACATCAACATGGAACCTCAAGTACTACTCCGTAATCTTATCGAGCACGGGAATATGCCTCCTTGGCTCGCGAACCACGTTGTGGAAATTCAAACCATGTCTAGGATGGTACCAGAAAGTCCAAATGACACTGTGAAGCGCTTGCTCGGCAGAGAGCCACGCACACTAGACGCCTTTCTATATGAGCGTGCAGAAAATTTCCGGTAGAGGCGGAGTCCACCTATTCTGATATTTGTGTAGTTAGCAGTATTTTATCCCGATTTAAGATAAGTCATTGAGCTTAAAGAGAACGTTAGTGGAGGAGCTTCCTATATGGTAGCTCTTCTTTTTCATTTAAGCTAACAGCAGGTTAACGGAATGGGACCGCAGTCGAAAAAAATTTGCGTCATCTGGCCCAGTTATTGTTCCGACACGGTGTCTGCGAACCAGTTTCGGCTTGAAGATGGGAACGAGATATCGTTTACTCGATCACCTGTATCGAATAAAGAAAGATGCTATGCCGAATACGAAAAAAAATGACCATTTTGTTGGGTGGCCTCTAATTATTCTATCGCGGTCAGGATTTATGGACCTTCAGCCGTGGTGGCGATCGTATGCTTGGTGTTCATAGGCTCGATCGTGAACACCATGCCTTCCTTGATGCGGATGCCTTTTTCGGGCTGCGCCTGCATGATACCGAAGTCAATCAGCTTCTCGGCCGCCGACGAGATCTTCCCGACAGTATAGCTCCAGTCCGAATCGCTGAGCCAGTCGTCGAGCTCCGCGTGTCAGGATAAAGTAGTGATTATCGACTTAAAGAGTAGTTATGTAAGGTTTGATAAAAATTGATTATAACTATGAATTACCAAATGGTTTATCGAATAAATAGTAAAATAATACTGTTAAGTACGAGGGTTATCCGAGAGGGCTTTTATTTTGATTATCCTTTTTGGGTCTATATAAGTACATGTTTTTCCTAATGAAAATTATTTTTTCTCAAATGTAACATTGAAATGAAAGAGGGGAATGACGTTGATTGAACATAGCAATCTTGAAGAATATTTGGATCCGGTAAATTATGATCTTGAATTTGATGGTGAAATGGACAAATATCAGTTCTATCTTGAGCTTGCTAGATCGAGTCCTGGTGAAGTGTTAGAACTTGCTTGTGGTACAGGTTTAACAACGATACCCCTGTCGAAAGCCGGCATAACGATGACCGGTGTAGATATCTCTTCGGCGATGCTCGCATATGCGCGGCTGAAGGCGAAAGGGTTGACTGTTACTTTTATGGAAGGCGATGCCCGTACCTTCGAATCGGACAAGCGATTTTCGATGATCTATTTGACTGGCAATGCATTTCAGGCATTCTTAAGTGATCAAGATCAAATCGATTTGCTTACTACCGTTCACAAACATTTACAACCCCATGGAATCTTTGCATTCGAGACCCGTAATCCGGAGGGAACGGATTTATCCGATCTAGAGGAGACAGAATGGGGATCATTTATTGATAAGGATGGGCAAAACGTCAAGGTATCAGGCACACAATGTTACGATGCTAGCCAGCATATCATGCATTGGGTCACGATTCGTGATTGGGGAGATAAACGAACGACTTCCCGAATTGCTTGTCGGTTCACAGATCAGGTTACGCTGCAATCTTTATTAATCCGTCACGGCTTTCGCGTCGAACATCAATATGCTGACTGGGATAAAACGCCGTTCTCGCCGTCATCTTCATCTATTATTAGCGTCTGTAGGAAATGTTAGGAGAGACGTAATACATTGCAATAGGAAAACTCCCCTCAGGTCGAGGGGAGTTTTGGTAATCCTAAGCAGATTCCCATTTAAAGTCCGACTTTATTCAACAAGACGGCAAGATAGCGTAATAGCCTGTGTGAAAATATGGTGCAATTTGTAACACTAAAGCGAGGTGAGAGAATTTGAGAAATATTGTTGAGGACTCACAGTTTCTCAGTGAAAGAGCTGAGATGATGTACTATTTTCAAGATGAATTTTACATCTCTGAGAAAACTGAAATTATTTATTCAACTTCAGGAAAGTTCAAACTAGAGATCCGTCACTATAATCATGTAGAAGGTATTTACAGATATAATTACACAAAAGGGATTGTTACGGATAGTGAGCATAAAATCATCGACATAATATATAGAAATTATGACCCATTCTTATTCAGTTGGGTGGGGGTAAATGGCACAGAATATCTGTTGTGTGGGTTAGATTATCAGGGGTATTCAATTGTTAATTTATCAAATAAAGAAACCAATCACTATGTTCCCGAAGAGGCTTATAAAGGGCATGGATTTTGCTGGGGGGAAATAATATATTTTCAACAAAAAAACTAATAGTGTTTGATGGATGCTATTGGGCATGCCCCTATGAACTTGTTTTTTATGATTTTTCTAATCCTATGAATGTACCATATAATGAGTTATCCCGTGTGGATGTTGATAGCGTATTAAATTGGGATAGTTGGAAAGATTCCTGTAGGGTTATATATCTTGATAAAGAAAACAACGAGACAGAATTTGTATTTTAGAAACTAAGCTAACGCAGAACGATAGTGGAATAGTGGTTGCTTCGGCAGCCGTTTTTTATTTGTTCAACTAATCGGGTGGTATAGAGAAACCTGTTTTTGTAAATTATGGTCTAATTATTATAGAGTACTTATTAGTTCCAGTCCTAAGGATTAAGGAGGATTTATGAAAATTGCAGCAAAACTAAACTTATGATCAAAGGTGAATGCCGATGGGACAACTAATAATTGAACGCTATAAACCCGAAAGGGAAGATGCTTCAATCACGAGGATACGGAAGAGCTTTTATTTCATTTCTTGTAAATGAAATTGTGCGAAGGGGTGGGGAAATCGTGACACTCGATTGAGCAGACCACCTAACGAGATATATCCTCAATTGACGCGTTGAGCTAACAGGTAATGTTAGTGGAATAAGTATAGCTCGATCTAACGGTTGGACGTTTAATATAGGATATGATACAAGCTGGGAGACCTTCGCATCTAAAGTAAAGGAGTTGGTAACGGAATCATAGATGTCACAAGTCTGTACTGGATTGCACGGATAGGGATTAACTAGTACAGCAAGACACACATGGATCTATACAAACATTTTAAAAGAACTTACTTGAACTAATGGGAAACGTTAGTTTTATGAATACAGAGAGGCTACGGAGATAAGTCTGTGTTAGTTTGGGGATTGGGGAATTAATAATGATATGTGAGAAGAAATCTAAACGTCTTGAAATTGTTCGATCCCTTGTTTATGAAATGCAGAGCAGCTTCAAGAATCAGAAAGCTTGGGCTCATCTTTCAGGAGTGTCCACTTTCGCTTCGATGCTCGATATGAGAAGAGGACAAGATTCGGAAATAGCTGCGATCGCGGGGGTGCTACACGATTTTTATTTCTATAAAACTGGAATAAATACCTTTCCTGGTCACAATAGCGCAGACGCGGTAAGACCTATAATACGTAGCACTCAAATCTTTACCGACGAAGAGATCTCAGTAATTCTTAGATCAATCTTTTATCAAGAAGATAGAAATCGAGCTCATAGACCAGATGAGGAAGTTATTAAAGACGCTATTTTATTGCAGATGTACTTTCAAAATACAGGAAATCATTTGCTTAAGACGGATATACATAGACTACAAAATGTATTTATTGAATTAGGGATTCCAGAGGGAAATGTAAATACAGAATTTAACGTAGATGTGGAAGCATTAAATAGAGAAACTAAAGACAGACGACTTATGCTGGCTGATTTTGCGGAAAAGCTCGCAGAGCAAAACATAATCGGGGTACCGGAAGATGAACGTTATCGAGAAATTTGCAAGTATTGGCCGGACTCTGATATCTATAAAGTACTAGAAGGTAACTGGTGTGCTGCATTTGTATACTACTGCTGTATGCAGGTTGGAATACTTCTTCCAATTCGATATCCTAACCGAATGTATCGTCTAGCTGGGGTTGGTGCGTGGTTGGATTGGGCTCAGCTGCCCGAAACTAGATTTTTCTATGACGCTAAACAAGAAAAATTTAATGCGGCACGTGGTGATATTGTTATTTTCGATAAGCTTCTCTCCGATAATTCTCACGATCATATCGGAATTGTTTTAACTTGTGAAGACAATGAAATTTTGATTGCTGAAGGTAATAAAGACAATAAAAACTACTCTAGTGTCTCATACAGGGATAGAGATCATTGTATACTCGGATATGTCCGAATAGATAACGGCTACCATTATCATTACAATGGAGAATATATACCCTTTGGTTATTGATTTCGAGCAGTTATTACGCTAACGGATAGGATAGTTTAACAAGTGTTATGTTGAGTTTTATTCGGGCCGGTTTAACCCAAAGGCGATAAAATGGTAAAAACCGATTAGGGAGGTAAATCCATGTTTGATATTGAAAGAATTAAAGAGATTATTCCTCATCGGAATCCATTTCTCTTGGTCGATAGAATATTGGAGATTAATGAAGGGAAGAGAGCTGTTGGAATTAAAAATGTAACCATTAATGAACCATATTTTCTCGGTCATTTCCCTGACTATCCCGTAATGCCTGGAGTCTTAATTGTAGAAGCACTGGCACAGGTCGGTGGAGTCGCTATGTCTAACGTTGAAAGCAACAATCATAAAATAGGCTTACTGACTGGTATTGATAATTGTCGTTTCAAACGACAAGTAAAACCAGGAGACCAACTCCTTCTTGTATTTGATGTAATTCGAATCAAGGGACAAATCGTCAAGGGAAAGGGAGTCGCCACGGTAAATAATGAATTGGTATGCGAATGTGAAATAATGTTTGCATTCAGTTCGATTTAGGTTTTAATGTAACGGGATTGATGAGCAGGTGCTTTGGTATCCTGCTCTTTTCATTAAGCTAACGGGCAGGCTAGCGTAAACAAAATGATCAAAAGTATTAACCATACGTAGTTAATTACATTTCGGGATTAGCGCAATGATTTTCGGCAGCTTCGTTTGGTTAACGGGGGTAGTTTAAGCAAATGTAAATATTTACTTGCGAACTAATGTTCGGTATGATTAACTTGATTCCATTACAAAAAGGAGATGTTGGATATGTATAAACACATTAAAGATTTTGCCGCAACTTGGCAGAATGAAACGGAAGCAACAATGCGGACACTGGAGATGCTGACCGACGAGTCTCTTGGCCAACAGATAACAAGCGATCATAGAACGCTTGGACGTGTTGCATGGCACCTTGTACAGACGTTGCACGAAATGCCATCTCGGACGGGACTATCTTTCGAAGGACCGAGCGAAGATATGCCGGTGCTAGCTTCGGCAGCAGACATCGCGTCAGTCTATAAGAGGACCTCACAAGCGCTCCTTGATGCTATACAGTCCAGTTGGAAAGATGAGAATCTGCTTATCATGAGCGATATGTATGGTGATCAATGGCCAAACGGCTTAATGCTGGATATTCTCGTAAAGCATGAGATTCATCATCGTGGTCAGATGACAGTCCTGATGCGTCAGGCAGGCCTTCGTGTGCCGGATCTTTACGGCCCGACAAAAGAGCAGTGGGCCGAGTACGGAGCGCTACCTCCAGTAATTTAGAGTAAGATTATATCGGCATTTGGCCGTTTGGCTATAGTTGGATTTATAAGTATTTTATCTCATAGGATTGAAAGTGGTGGCTTGAATCATAGACAAGAGGATACCATCGGACTAAAACTGTTAATTCTATTGAACTAACGGGGAACGTTAGTGGAATAGCGGTTGCTTCGGCAGCCGTTTTTTATTTGTACAACTAACGTGCAGTAGAGCGTGGTGTTGCCTTGTTGAACTATTAGGCAGTTAAATGCGGTATTATATGGTACGATTATCCATAAGAGATGAGGTGCCTTTATCAAGAAGAAATATGCTTTCCTAATAGTTTCCATATTATTATTTGTGATGGCTTATACAAAACCAAGTAGTCAAGATTATGATAATTACCTCCATTAGGTTCACGGTCTTAAATGTGACAGTTCTGAAGGCTCAAATTGCTTTCATACTATTAATGACTTGAAATCATCAAGTCTCACACATCAGATTATTTTTATGACAGCAGAAACAAAAAATTTTGGAGAGGCAGATAATAAAATACGAGTAGTAGGTATTTTTAATCATTTTTTTGTAATAGAAAATCGTCTTCATCCTAAATCAGATAATAACAATAATATCGAAGTTCCGTTAAGCTAACGGGAGACTTTAATTGAATGATACGCATTAATGTGAAGGCGCTACAATAGCCTGTTTGTGTCATTGAAGTAATGGGTAATAAAAAGGAAAATTATGTAATTTGTGGATTACGATTATTATAGTAGAAGCGTAATAATACTTGATTTATGGGGATGATGGATGCGTGATTTATCGTAGAAAGACATACAAAATTGACCCTCAGATATTACTTGATTTTAATGAACATTTTAATCAAACACTCTTACCTGCACAGTTGAAATATGGTTCAAGATTAGTTGGCAGATGGTCAACGGAGGAAATAGACGGTGTGGTGGAGGTATTTGCTATTTGGGAATATGACAGTTATGAAGATTATGAGAAGATTGAATCGCAAGTGAAAAGTGATGAAGAACATGTAAAGCGAGTGCAGGCTTGGTTCGATAAAATCGGGCGTGAGAAGATAAAGACATTTATGAAGGACAAGATAAAAGAGGAATTTATAGAAACGACAGTTCCGCGAGAAAAAACTATTCTTACATAATGAATTAATTACCAATCATCGTTGATCTAAAAGGACATGATAGTTGAACAATACAAATGGATGAGCAGGTTACCTTAATAAACTAAGTGATGGATAAAATATGAATATAAGAGTTCTCTCCCAAACTATTAGAAAAAGTCATGGTACGATGTCCTTATTCGGTTGTTTCAAGGGGAGGGAAGATACCGTGCTAAATACTCAGGATATTGCTATAGAAGCATTAACTTGTTATTCAATTACTTATCAATCAATAGCTCATATTGGCCAAAATGCGAACACCATCTATAAAGTGACAGATAAGGAAAGTAACTGCTATAGTTTACGAATACATCTATCAAAAAATGATTCGATGGAAAGTATTTGGTCTGAGGAAAAAGTCATCCATTCAGAAATGCTTTGGCTGGAATCATTAACTAATGATACGGATCTGGTGTTGCCATCACCTATAAAAAATAACATTGGTGAATATGTTACTAAGATAGCTGACATAAACTGTACATTGGTAAAATGGGTAGATGGTGAGCAAAAACAATTTGTTCCAACAGTCAATGATGCCGAGTGCGTAGGCGAATTGATCGGAAAGCTTCATAAACAATCATCTTTTTGGAAAATTCCGTCATCATTTACTCGACCGTCCTTTGATAATTCTAGAATTTCACAATCATTAGAAAAGCTCAAACAGCTTGTTAACGGTGGTGAGCTCGATAAAAATGATGTGGAAATTCTGCAATTGGCCGGAGAGTGTGCAATTTTAATGATGAACAACATAGAAAGAACACCTGGCAATTGGGGGATAATTCACGCAGATTTGATTCCAAGTAATTTTGTGTTTCATGAACAAGAAGCTAGAGCTATTGATTTTGGAGCTTGTGGGTTCGGATATTATTTTTGTAGCAGCACAACTCGAAACAATGAATTTTTGGCTTGGGCTGCCTGAATCTAATGAGTGGTTACCCAGTCACATTAGTAAATTAGCAAGTCGGGAATTTAAGCGATATGTAAATAAAGAAGAATTTCTCTTTAGTGGTACTCCTTACTGGGAGTAGTTTGTTCAACGAACGGAGAACGTTAGCCCAGATATTTTGGGAGCAGTTTTGCTTCAGAAGAATAGAGATCATGATAAGCTTATTGTCGAAAAGAATCTATAACCGCATAAAACAAAAGGAGAGGTACTTTGAAAAAAATTAGGGAAGCAACAAAAGAGGAAATGATCGAAATTTATAAGATGGGCTATGATGTTTGGGGAGATAATCTGCCATATGAAGAATATATAACTATGTGCCAGGCTTCCAAAAAGTATAAAAAGGGAAAGTGGTACGTTCTTGAAGAAACAGACACAAAGCAACTATTAAGCTCCCTCATCGTATATGAACTAAATCTTTCTGTTGACCAAATTGTAAAAGGGATTGGTTCAATTGCTACCCCTTTATATTTAAGAAAAAAAGGATATGCTTCTTTATTAGTCAAAGAAACGATAAATAAACTTGAACAGGAAGAAAAGTGTAACAACTTTTTCCTTTATAGTGATATTGGAATAGAATTTTACAAAGAATTAGCTTTTATTGTACTACCTAATGAGTTTCAAAAATATAAAGACAGTGTTTGTATGTATTACTCAAAAGAAAATGATATCGACTCCATAGTACTTGATATCCCCGATTACTTTTAAAGCACATCCTTATTGAAGTAATGGGAAACGATAGGCTAACCCAGGTGATTTGTATAGGTTTCACCCTCGAATTTTTCTTCTAAGCAACGATTTTGATTTGAATTACAGATATGAGATTATAGCGGGTGTGAAAAAATGCCGGTCACCTTAAGCAGGTGACCGGCGTTTTCATATTAGCTTTTAGGCATTTTGCTCTCATCCATGTACAGCAGGTTCCAGCGGTGACCGTCCAGGTCGGCAAATCCTGCGCCGTACATCCAGCCGTCAATTTCACTCGGCTTACCAAAGATGTTTCCTCCGGCAGACTCTGCTTTTTGAATAAAGGCATCTACTTCTTCTCTGCTTTCAGCGCCAATGGAGAATATTACTTCTGCGCTATGGGAAGTATCTGCGGTTTTAGAACCTGTGAATTTCTCAAACGCCGCATCCGGGAACAGCAGAATCGTTGTTTGGCCTATGTCAAGCTTGGCTCTCTCGTTACCAACGCTCACTGCATGGAATCCAATCTCATTGAAAAAGGCAGTTGACCTCTCAACATCTTTGACCGGCAGGTTAATCCAGATCTCCTGTGGCATGGCTATAGCCTCCTGGAATAATTTTTTAACAACTCCTACTATACTCTAGTTCTGGCAGCAGAAGCGAATCTTAAAAAAGAATCCACAAAGACATTTCTGTCATGCATTATGCGGTTTCCTTAGTAACTTCTCTTCTCTATATCGCAACTCACTCTTAATTGAAATACTCGATAGTTTTCTCAATAAATGCCTTGGCCGATTTTGTCAGAAAACGGTCGGACCTATGAATGATCTCAAAGTGACGGTATGGCGGATCGTCTGTAATTCGGATGCAGCGTAGTGTTGGTTCATTCATCGCTTGGATCAAGCGATAAGGCAACAATGTTCCTCCGACGTTGGCTTTAACCAAGCCAATAATGGAAGTAGCCGAACTGGTCTCCATGATCGTATTTAAACTGAATCCATATTTACGGCAATAGCCATCAACCAGTTCTCTGCCTGTAAATCCTTCGGGGAACATCACAGTTTGGATATTTCGCAGTTCCTGGATTCCAATCGTGCTTCGTTCAGCCCAATCATGATTCTCGGAAACGACGAGTACATATTCTTCACTGCACAAAGGAATGCGTACAAGCCGATCATCAGGAGCAGATGTGATCTCGATGCCGATGTCTACTTCATTATCCAGCACTTGATTCAAGACATAGATCGAAGAGATAACCTTCAGTTGTACCTTGGGGAATCGTGCATGAAAATTCACTAGCAATGAGGTGAGCCGATAGTCCAGATCGGAAGGGAGAACACCGATTACCAACCGACCTCGTTGATCATTGCGGAATTCAGCTAACGCATCCTGGGTATTCTGTAAATGCCGAATCATCTGTACACAGTACTCCAGAAACAGATTTCCTGCCTGGGTCATCACAATCTTTTTGCCGACTCGGTCAAATAAGGGAACACCGAGTTCATCCTCGAGCGCGCGTATTTGTTGACTCAACGTAGGTTGAGATATGCCGAGTTTCTCAGCTGCTCGTGTAAAATGAAGCTCCTCACACACCGCAATGAAGTTTTCCATCTGACGAATCTCCATATGAATACCCTCTAATCATTGGTTTTAGTAATCATTTTAATAGAAACTATAGTATTGTTCAATCATTCTAATGATTCTATACTTAATCGTGCACCACCCAACGATCTGTCGTTAACAAATAGGATGATGGGTGGATGTAACGACTACTACCATGAGGTGATTCATAATGAAACTTTTTTATATCGTCCTGGCGCTTATCCTGGCTTCACTGAATTTACGACCACCCATTACATCCATTTCACCTCTAATGAGCACCGTACAGAATGATCTGGGTATAAGCGGGATTACCGCCAGTCTGTTAACCACACTTCCGGTATTATGTATGGGCATATTTGCTCCGTTCTCCGTAAGATTAAGCAGAAAGTGGGGAAATGAGGGCGCAATTGTTCTGGCTTTAATCCTCATTGGGTTAGGTACGGGATTACGATGGTTTGTTGGTACAACTCCATTGATGATGTTCACTTCTTTTCTGTCCGGAGTAGGAATAGCATTGGCAGGGCCGCTATTATCCAGCTTCATTAAGCAGTACTTCCCTGACCGAGTAGCAGCTATGGTTGGTATCTACTCTACAGCGATGGTGATGGGGGCTAGCATTAGTGTGGGATTATCGGTTCCGCTTCAGCATACGCTGGGTGGTTCGTGGAGGGGCTCGTTAGCTGTATGGGCATTTCTCGCAGCCATTGCATTGCCGATCTGGTTGAGATTAGCCTGGTCTGCGCGCATAGATCGACAATCCGGTAAAATCTCGAGTGTACTTAATGCACCACTTCCGGTGAACAACAAGCGTGCCTGGATGCTGACATTATTCTTCGGGCTGATGGCAGCGATCTTTTACTCGTTGACCGCTTGGCTTGCGCCAGCAATCCAAAGCCAGGGGTATAGTCAAGAGACGGCTGGCAACATCCAAACCTTATTTACATTGATATCTCTGCCCTCTACGTTGTTCATTCCCATGCTTGTACACCGTTACCGAAGACGTGTATTCTGGCTTGTCGGGTGTGCGTTATTAGAGTTGATGGGTGTCCTGATGCTGAACATATCCGTTAGCCCCTGGCTAGCGACGATTCCACTCGGTATTGGAGCGGGCGGACTGTTCCCGATTGCACTGATGTTGCCCATTGATGAAACACGCAATGCTCAGGAAGCCAGTAGCTGGTCCGCAATGACCCAATCAGGTGGTTACGTTCTCGGAGCGCTTGGGCCGCTAGCCATTGGCTGGCTCCACGATGCAACGGGCAGCTTCGTCCAAGCATTCTATGGTTTGGCTGTAATCATCGTGCTTCAGATTATCGTTCAATTGGTTATAGGTAATAAAAAAAGTTCTCCAGCAAGTTAGGATAAGCCCCAGAGCTGAGAGGATGTACTATTTTCATGATGAGTTTAGAAACGGATTTTGTTGGGGGAAAATAAGTAGAGGAGCTTCCTATATGGTAGCTCCTCTTTTCTAGTAAATTAAACGGGCAATATACTAAGGTAATATTGGATTATAGGTTCATTCTATAAAGATTATTTCTTTTATATATTAGACCAATAAAAGCCTGTCGCGATATTATGTTATTTATAATAATAACGCGGAGGAATGGTCTGATGTCTATTTATGATTTTCAAGCGAAGTCAATTAATGGTGAGCCTGTTGAATTGTCAATTTATCGTGGAAAAGTTCTGCTTATTCTGAACACTGCCAGTAGATGCAGCTATTCACGCCAATTACCTGATCTTCAAAGGCTTTACGAAATTCATCATGAGCAAGGGTTTGAAATATTAGGTTTTCCTTGTAACCAATTCAACGAGAAAGAGCCAGAGAGCAACTTGGAAGTACATGAATATTGTGAGAGCAACTTTGGAGTTAAGTTTCCTTTATTCGAGAAAGTTGAGGTTAGGGGACCGTCTGCTCATCCGTTATTTCAATATTTAACACAGCAAGCACCATTTCAAGGATTCGATACTGAGACATCAGGTGGTCAATGGATGCAGGATTTTCTGCGGGAAAAGTATCCGGACATATATGCCGGTGACGGGATCAAGTGGAATTTCTCAAAGTTTTTAATCGATCGAAACGGCCATATATATGGTAGATACGAAACTACGACTGAACCATTTGACATAGAGGTATTTATTGAATCACTTCTTTTAAAGTAAATGAATCCGATTAGTGATTGAGCTAACGGGCAGGATAGTTCAATCGTTTCTCGAATATTTTATGAGTTGGATAATTTTATGAACTTTGTGATTATAACGTTATCTGAAAAATACGTTTTTGAAGGGATGATTAAATTGAAACAAGGGATATTAGTTTATCTAAATGGAACTTCAAGTTCTGGAAAGACCTCCATATCGACTGAACTGATAAATCAGAAAGAGATTCCTTTTTATCATTTATCAATTGATGATTTTTTTAATAATTACAATGATTTTATTAATAATAAATTTCCAGATGAACCTCCGAGAGAAATAGATCATCAAGTTGTCTCACAAATACTTGATGATTCCATATTCTCAGTGTACCATTCGACAATTAAATTGTTATCAGAAATGGGTTTTAATGTAATAGTAGATACCGTAATCGACAATGACAAGAGGTTTAATGAGTTTCTTGATCAATTTTTCGATCAGTCTACGTTATTTATAGGTGTAATATGCTCGAAAGAAGAACTCATAAGACGAGAGCAAGCAAGAGGAGATAGAAAAATTGGACTGGCAGCTTCACAGTTTAGCAAAGTATATTGCTTTGATGAATATGACCTCGAAGTAAATACTGAAGAGATGAATCCAAAAGAATGTGCCGAAAAGATATTAAGTTTTATTAAGTCCAATAAAGAATACTCGGTATTTAAGAAATTAAGTAAAAAAAATGTTAGTGTTTCCTAGTAGGCGTATCCATCAGATAACACCATATTCCAGCATTGAGGCTATTGCCTCTCGGTTTGCCCGAGGGATTTCGGAATTAAGCTAAAAGGAAACGATAGTGGAATATCGGTTGCTTCGGTACCCGTTTTTTATTTGTTCAATTAACAGGCAGTTAAACATGCGACTAAGCTTCTATTATAATTAATGATATTCTATTGATAGGATGAAGTGAGAGATGCAGGAAAGGGAGGCACATGTCATGAGGCTTATGTTTCCACACGTGAATACAGCGGAAGAAACCGCTGAAGTTGCTCGATTGGCTGCAGAAATATGGCGCGAACATTATGTATCCATTATTACAATCGAGCAGATTGATTACATGATTGGCAAGTTCCAATCGGTACCAGCGATTACGGATCAGATCCATCAGCAGGGCTACGAATATTACTTGATCCATAATGATGGCTCCACAGTCGGATATATTTCGGCCAGACAAGAAGAGGGGAAGCTCTTCTTGAGCAAGTTTTACATAGGCAAGGAGTACAGGGGACGTAGCTATGCCAGCCAAGCGTTGGCATTCCTGGAGAAGCTGTGCAAGGACCGAAACCTAAGCCATATTTGGCTGACGGTCAATCGGCACAACGAATCCAGTATTGCGGTATATGAGAAAAAGGCTTCCGGACCGTACAAGAACAAATTGCGGATATCGGGAATGGATTCGTTATGGATGATTTTATTATGGAAAAAGAAATTTCGGTCCCATAAGCGAATAGAGGCGATATTCGAATACACCAGTATATTTTTCGGATCTGAAACGAATTGAAAGTAACTCATCAGTCACGAGCACGTTCAACTAACGGGGAACGATAGCTCAATAAACCAGCGGCTGGCTTTGCTAACTTCGTGGAAATTTGGAATAGTCCAAGGTGCATAATGCACTGAAAAATACGATGATCATGACCCTTTCGCTAGTTGTTCTAGAGAATATTGCAGCTATTGCACTGGCTATGATGGTCGATAAGGTACGATGTTTCCGGAATTTATTCAGAAGTGTGTTTTATTTCCCTACATTGCTTAGTGGGATCGTAATGGGATTTGTGTGGGCGATGATTCTGAATTACAACTTTGGTGTACTTAATCAGATTCTGGAGTCTGCCCGTCTCGGAAGCTGGATTGTAGATTGGCTGGGTAATCCTAAATATGCGATGCTGTCGATTATATTGTCCACTGTTTGGAAAGGTGCGGGCTATTATATAATTATTTATCTGGCTGGATTGCAGGGGATTCCGCAGGAATTGAATGAAGCAGCCAGCATTGATGGGGCAGGGGGGTGGCAGAGTTTCGGCATATCACCTTCCCGCTGCTTGCAGGGTCGATGACAGTGTGTATGGTGCTTTCTATGATTAGCGCTCTGAAGATTTTTGATCAAATTGCGGTTATGACCGATGACGCCCGGGCTTTGAGACGGAGACATAAACGTATATCATTTATAAAGTTGGGTTTGGTGAATTAAGACAAGGCTTTGGTACTGCGCTGGCGATGGTTCTGTTCTTAATTATATTGATCATTACAGCTTCCAAGTGAAGGTGCTCCAGAAGCGGGAGGTGCAGCTCTAAAATGACGATGCAGACACGCAGAAGAGTTGGGCAAATCGCACTTTTTATAGTTACATTATTAGTGGCTATTCTATTTTTCTTTCCTATTTTCTTTAATTTGATGTCAGCCTTCAAGAGCAATGCAGAGATCATGAAGGATGCCATTGCTTTTCCGAAAACCTTTTATCTGGACAGCTTTAAATACCTGTTAACAGAAACAGAGTTTCCACGAGCGATTCTGAACAGTCTAATTCTGACAGCGGTGTCTATCGCCGCGCAGGTCTTGATCATTCCGATGGCAGGGCATGCCATTGAACGTAGAAATACTAGATGGACTCGATTTATGTTCGTATATTTTTTGGCAGGAATGATGATTCCTTTGTTCAAAGAGCTTAGAATGCTAGGATTGTACGGTAGCCTTGCGGGACCCATTCTTATTTATGTAGCCGGAGCGGTAGGTTTCGGATGTCTGCTGTATACCAGTTTTGTCAAAGGAATCCCTAAAGAAATTGAAGAGGCGGCAGAGATTGATGGCTGCTCGCGTTACGGGATATTCTGGCGAATAGTTTTTCCTTTATTAGGGCCTGTTACGGCAAGTATGGTTGTTCTGAATGGGCTTGGAATCTGGAATGATTTCTTGATGCCGATGCTGGTATTACCCTCTGGACAGGCTAAGACTATGGTTGTTGAAATTTACCGTTATATCGGAGAATTCTCTTCACGTTGGGATATGATTTTTGCGGGAACAGCGATGTCGGTTGTACCTGTGTTGATTGTGTTTATCGCCTTGCAGAAGTATTTTGTTAAGGGAATTGCATCAGGTGCGACGAAAGGTTAGGGCGTATAGAGGTAGAAATGAAGTTCGTTTAAAAAGGATATATCCTGTAACCACTTGGTGGGCTGCGGGATATATCCTTTTTTTCGTAAAGATCTTTAATGCGTGCTCGGATTTGCTGTTAACCGGCGGTATCCCATGGGTGGAAGACCTGTCCAACGTTTGAATTGCTTACTGAAATGGGAAACATCCCGGTACCCCAGTCGGTGGGCGATAGATTCGACAGACAGACCATTATCCATCAGCAGCAGTTTGGCGTGTCTAATGATTAAGCGGGATAAATATTGCCTTGGTGACATCCCATAGATTTGGTGAAAAGCACGATTGCAATGCGTTGTACTGTATCCAAGCTTTGCCGCAATATTCTCAATACCGCCACCTCTTTCGCCTGTGCTGTCAGCGGTGGAGACGGATTCTTGCAATAGTCCTTCAATAGCGTTAGCTAGGGCAACTGTATTTTCTGTAGCTTCTGTATCTGCTGGGAGAGACATTTCCGAAAGCACCCAACCGCTGAGCGCGGTCAGAAGCTGCAGTGAAGCATGGAGTGTGATCAAGCGATTTCTATGTGTGTCTTTAGACTCGGACAAGATGGAAGAGTTAATAATTACATCTAGAGCGGAACGGATGGCCAGCAGTTCGGGGGTGTTCCCGCTGAGACTAACAGCATCTGCTGTTAGTAAGGCACGCCGCAAAATCAGATCATCGATATCAAAATGCAGGCAGTAATAAGTCATGTCACAGTCAGCATTTGAGCCCATACTACTATGCTCAACACCGGGACGAATGAATAAAATATCGCCGCTTTGTTGGACAAAACACTTATTGCCGACCGTCATCTGCTGCTCACCTTGAAGGACAATATTAATCTCAAACATCGGATGAGTGTGCACAGGATATTGCCAATCCGAATTTACTTTTCTCCAATGCGCGGCGAAGATATGGAAGGCTGCTTGAATGTCTGGTGACATCTGTCCGTCAATTGAATTATGGAAGGCGGGATCATTCGAAATCATTTCAATCCTCTTTTACAATATAATTTGGCTTAATTATTATACCATAGGTTGTTAGCGATGTTTGATTTGCCCAAATAATAGAAGGCTTTAACCCTGTTGCACTTCTAAAAATATCGATAACATGGAAATATAGCCCGGAGGTATCCGGGATCATGTTGGAGGGAGTGCATTTATTTATGTCACATAATAAATTTTTTAATGCTCATCATTCACCGATCGGTGCATTTGCGAGTTTTACTTTAGGATTTAAAGGAGCTAGTGGTGGTTTCGATTTGGAGATGGCCAAACCTCCTAGACAGAATATATTCATAGGATTAGAACGCACGGATGGGAAAGGGTATGACACACTACCATTTCATGAGATAGGCGGAGATGACGAGAGCAAACGCTATGACATCGAGAATCCAGACCCTAATCCAGATAAGGAGAATATTCTGTTCCCTTTTCAAGAGAATGAGATCTCTCGAGATTTCCGAATAGCTACTGACAGCTGGAGTGCGGGGGATCTGACCTTCCGAATTCTCTCGCCAGTTCGATCAGTACCGGATCCTGAAACTGCGTCTGTGGAAGAAATGAAGGAAGTGTTGCTGCCGGCAGTACTGGTTGAGCTCGAAGTGGATAACACCTCATCAGCTACCTCACGTCGCGCGTTCTTTGGTTTTCAGGGAACAGATGTTTATAGCGGAATGAGAAGACTGGATGATGTATCATCTGAAATTACAGGCGTTGGACAAGGAAGATTTATTGCGATTGCTGCGGAGAAAGGAACTACAAAGTCCGCACTTCATTTCACGATGGAGGATATTCTAAGTGAGGAGCTACAGGAGAATTGGACCTTTGGTCTGGGGCGCGTGGGTGCTTTGATCATGGATGTTCCAGCCGGAGTAAAAGAAACGTACCGGTTTGCAATTTGTTTTCATCGTTCGGGTTATGTTACCTCTGGTATGGATGCTACTTATTACTATAATCGCTATTTCAACAATGTTGAGGCAGTGGCCGAATATGCATTAGCTAAATTCGATGTTCTTAAACAAGAAGCGGAGAAGGCTAACGAGATGTTTAATCATGCAAACCTATCCGAAGATCAAACCTTTATGCTAGCGCATGCAATTCGTAGTTATTATGGTTCCACGCAACTGCTGGATTATAAGAATAAGCCATTTTGGATCGTCAACGAAGGCGAATACCGGATGATGAATACCTTTGATCTTACCGTCGATCAGTTATTCTACGAGCTGCGTCTGAATCCTTGGACTGTACGTAATGAGCTGGATATGTTCGTGGAAAGATTCAGCTATGAAGATACGGTGCGTTTCCCTGGGGATGATACAGTGTATCCGGGCGGAATCAGCTTCACGCATGATATGGGTGTGGCCAACGTAGTTTCACGTCCGGGCTATTCCGCTTATGAGTTATATGGCATTGATGGTTGCTTCTCACATATGACACATGAACAATTGGTAAACTGGGTGCTGAGTGCGGCAACTTATCTGGAGCATACTGGCGACCGGAGCTGGATGGAGCGCAATCTGACTATCCTGGAGAAGTGTCTGGATAGTATGTTAAATCGGGATCATCCAGATCCTGAACAAAGAAATGGCGTTATGGGGCTCGATAGTTCTCGTACGATGGGTGGCGCAGAGATTACTACGTATGACAGTCTGGATGTCTCCTTAGGTCAGGCTCGCAATAATATTTATTTAGCAGGAAAATGCTGGGCTTCTTACTTGGCCATGGAGAAAATATTTGCAGCGTATGGGCGTGCGGAGTTGTCCACAACAGCAGGGATTCAAGCAGAGAAATGCGCTGCAACGATGGTGGAAAGTGTTACAGCAGACGGATATATTCCGGCTGTCATAGGAGAGGGGAATGACTCCAAAATCATTCCGGCTATAGAAGGCCTTGTATTCCCTTACTATACGGGTTGTAAGGAAGCGCTTGATCGCAATGGACGGTTCGCCGCATATATCGGTGCTCTTGATAAGCACTTACAGGCGGTGTTGAAGCCGGGCGTTTGCTTATTTGAGGATGGTGGTTGGAAAATCTCCTCCACTAGCAACAACAGCTGGCTTAGCAAAATCTATCTCTCGCAGTTCATCGCCCGTAACATTTTGGGACTGAAATGGGATGAACGCGGAGCGGCAGCAGATCGCGCTCACGTGGCTTGGCTTACCCATCCAGAGTTATCGATCTTCAGCTGGAGTGATCAGATTATTTCCGGTGAAATTACGGGCAGTAAATATTATCCACGTGGAGTAACGGCGATTTTGTGGCTGGATGAGAAATAAGGAAGACAGTTTTATATAGAAATAAAAAGCAAACGGTCCTTCGATTGATATGCTCCCATCATAGTAGACAGTAGAAAAAACAAAAACTTCTACTTCAACAATGATGGGAGTTTTTGCGATGTCCAAAAGGAGTTCAATCTCTTTAGACGTAAAATTACACGTAGTACAGCGATGTATTCAGCATGTATCAAATCCTAATCATGAAGCAAAGCAATTAGGGGTTGCCAAAACTACAGTTACAGATTGGATAAGGAAATATAAGGCGGAAGGCTATGAGGGATTAAGAGAATCTAAGGGTTGGAAAGAATACGCTGATGAATTGAAGTTTGCTGCTATCAGAGATGTTCTATCTGGAGAATCTTTATGGGGAACTACCAAGAAGTATAATATTTCGAGTAGTAGTGTTTTGAGAAGATGGATTTCCAAGTATACTTGTAGGAAAGAAACTAAACCTACTCGTAAAGGAAATGGACACTCTCGTATGAATAACGGACGGAAAACAACTTTTCAAGAACGCATTGAAATCGTACAATACACAATCGCTAATCACTTAGACTATCAAAAATCTATCGTGAAATATAAAGTTTCATATCAACAGGTATACGCATGGGTACGTAAATATAATACTGGCGGCGAGGAAGCCCTTAGAGACAACCGTGGCCGTATCAAGTCAGTAGAAGAACTCGACGATCATGAACGCCTTAAACTTCGAATTAAGGAGCTAGAAGCTCGAAATGAATTCCTAGAAATGGAGAATGCCTTCGCAAAAAAGTTGGCAGAGATCCGGCGAAGAAATACACGCTAACTTTAGTTCGACATGCAGATTTGTATCCAGCCATCAAGGAACTGCACGTAGAAAAAGGCTACCCCATCACGGCGTTATGTAAGCTAGCTAGAGTCGCCCGATCTGCCTATTATAAATGGTTAAAGTGGAAGCCATCGACCCAAGAACTCGAGATTTTTTCGCTCGCTCAGGAAGTGAAGCTTCGCTATGAAAAACGCGGTGGAATTCTTGGATATCGTCAAATGCGCATTCAACTAAACCGTAAACTTAAGGGGAATTATAACAAGAAAAAATATTATCGAATTATGCGTGCTCTTGGATTAAAGGCTGTAATCCGAAGAAAACGACCAAATTACGTAAAGGCCACTGAAATTCATATCGCTGAAAATGTAATGAATCGTAAATTCAATGCAGAAGCTCCTAATAAGAAGTGGTGCACAGACGTCACAGAATTAAAGTATGGAAACGGTCGTAAAGCCTATCTGAGCGCTATTATTGATGTGTATGACAACTCCATTGTTTCATGGGTAATGAGCCATTCCAACAACAATATGCTCGTCATGGATACGGTGAAGAAAGCTTACAGAAGCAACCCCAAAGTGAATCCGCTTCTTCACAGCGACAGAGGCTTTCAATACACATCACAAGAGTATAATCGCCTTCAAGTGAAGTATGGATTTACTAAAAGTATGTCTCGAGTAAGTCGTTGTTTAGATAACCAACCCATAGAACGATTTTGGGGCACTTTAAAGGCAGAAAGTTATTATCTGAAAAAACACGACACTTATGAGGAACTCTTTGAAGTTGTGAGCAATTATATCCGTTATTACAATAATTACCGATACACGGAACGGTTAAACGGCTTATCTCCAAACGAATATAGACAAGCTGCTTAACGATGAACAAAAAAAAATCCCCCAATCTCTCATAAACTGAACCTGGGGGATAATTTAATCATTTTTTTGTTTTTTAGACTGTCTACTTGACAGGGAGCACTTCAGATGCAGGGACCGTTTGCTTTTTTATGTAAAAACACGAATATCTTTTTTTGATTTATATTCCCAAAACTAGTACTATAGTATTAATTTGTAATTTATATTATTGGGATATGGAGGAACAGATGCTAAAATCTGCAGAAAAAGGGTTGCGACTGACGATTCGGAAGAAACTGCTGTTGATGTCACTGACCTTACTAATTCTTCCTATCGGAATATTAGGAGTGGTTGCCTATCAGATCTCTATGAAAGAAACGAATCAGCTTATTGAGAGTAAACTAAGTTCCAGTGTAAATCTAGCAGTTGCTATGATTGAGAATTTGGAAAGCTCGGTTCAAGCAGGGATGTTGTCAGAACTGGAAGCACAGGAGCAGGTAAGAACTTTACTACTTGGATCCAAAATTGAAGATGGGACACGCCCGATTAATCCAGCCATCGATTTGGGGCCTAATGGTTACTTTTTCATCTTAGATCAGAAAGGAGAATTACTTGCTCATCCCAGACTAGAGGGAGATAATATTTGGGACAAACAAACCTCTAACGGCTTCTTTTACATACAAGATTTGATTAAAGCTGCACAGAACGGCGGCGGGGCTACATACTACAAATGGCCCTTACCTAAGCCGGACGATTCGTCCAAGCATGAGGATGGCGAAGCGCTGAAAATATCATATGCCAAGCTCTCACCCTCTTGGGGTTGGGTGGTTGCGGCAGGTTCTTATATGCAAGACTATAACATCGGACAACAGAACATACTCAAGGGAATTATCATCACATTAATCCTATGTCTAGTTCTTGGGATAGCGGTCATTCTTATCTTTGCGCAACATATTTCTAAGCCAATTGTCCGCATAGCCCGTGAAGCTGAACGAATCGCTCAAGGGGATCTAAGTGGTAAAGCATTGACTGTGCGCAATCGGGATGAGATCGGACAACTGGGAACCAGCTTCAATCAGTTATCAGGAAATATTCGGCAATTAGTTGGGAATCTAACCGTAAGTTCGGAGTTATTAGCTTCTTCCTCCAAACAGTTGTCTTTGACGTTAGGTGAAACCCATGCAGCACTTGTTCAGACTTCATCCTCAATGACTGAAGTGGCGAATAATAGTGAGAAACAAGCTGTTTCAACACAAGAGACTTCTCAGTCGATGGAGGAGATGGTAAAAGAGATTCATCGAGTAGCTGAAGCTTCTACCCATGCCTATCAGCTGTCCATGCAAACACTGGAAGAGGCGGATAGAGGAAACAACCTAATCATTAACTCTTCCGCACAAATGAACGCTGTAAGTAACACTGTTGATGATTTAGGGATCACTGTTACTAGTCTAAATGAGCAGTCACAACAAATCGGTTCTATCGTTAGCACCATTAAAGGAATATCTGAGCAAACGAACTTATTAGCGCTTAATGCGGCAATTGAAGCTGCCCGATCAGGGGAACAAGGCAGAGGATTTGCAGTGGTAGCTAGTGAAGTCCGTAAGCTGGCAGGACAAACAAGTGAAGCAGCCGAGCGGGTTTCAGTTATGGTAGAAGAAATTATTGCGAGTATTGGCCATGCCCATCATTCGATGAGTAAGGGGAAAAATGAAGTCGCAGCAGGGGTTCAAGCGATTGATGATACGGGTAAAGCATTTGAACGCATTTTGCAGGCCACCCGGACCATCGTTGATCAGGTGGAACAATCCTCGACCGCTGCACAGCTGATGTACACTGGTTCTGAACAAATATCTGCTTCGGTGATGGAGGTCGAACAGGTTTCATTGCACTCAGCTTCCGCTGCACAGACTGTATCTGCTGCCGTCGAAGAGCAGCTTGCTTCTATGGAGGAAATTGCCGCATCTGCTCGCAAGCTGCAAGAGGGTTCGAATGAGATGCGTGTTTTAGTAAATCAGTTTAAATTGGAATAGATATTCATACATAAAGTTGCAGTAACAGAATATGCAAATTACTAAAAGAGGGGACTCCCCCTCTTTTTTTGCTGTTTTGACGTACACCTTCTGATTCTATTTGGAAGTTAATATAGCTTTTACAGTTCATTGACGTGGAGCGTATACAGCCTTGCTATATTGAAGGGAAAAGGGGGGATGAATATGAAAGAAATGGAAGAATCGTCCTTTACAGCTTCCCAGCCTGTTCTTGCAAGCGATGCTTTTGGTTGGGATAAGCTTCAAGTTTCGCAATGGTATAGCCCGCAGCAAGCCTTCACCCCATCCTCGGAGTCTAAATATTTAATAGGAATTCACTGCACAGCCTACTACGAAAATTATTACACCATTCATATTACCCCTTGTAATGAGAGCCTTCTGTGCCCATGGGGCAGAACCTCGCTCTATTTTTTGAAAATTGAAATTACGCCATCAGTCCTCGAAGAGATTGCCCGTGAATCTGGTTATCTGAAGGAGGGCCATATTCAGTTGGACCGCAAATTTCATGTCAAGGATTCTAAGCTATTGCAATTAGGGCTTTGGATGCTGGAGGAATTACAGAATGGCGGTGCCAAAGGGAAAATATATAGCGACTCTTTATCCAATATGTTGATTATTCATTTATTACAACACTATTCTTCTGTGATCCCCCAACATTCAAACAGTAAAACGCCAGCTAATCAAGAGATATTTCAGGTCATTCAATTTATGCGTGAGCGCTTGGAAGATGAAATTCAACTGACTGATCTCGCAGCCATGGCTAATATGAGCCAATCACATTTTATTCGGATTTTTAAACAACAAACAGGGTATACACCCCATAATTATTTAATTCGGCTGAGAGTCGAACGCTCTAAATTCCTTATTCGTTCCGGAAAAATTGGTTTGAAGGAAATTGCATCTCAGGTTGGTTTTGCCGATCAAGGTCATTTTACTAGATTATTCAAACGAGAAACCGGCCTAACCCCAAAACTGTATGCTAATCAAAGCTCCTCCAAACCTAATCATATGATTTATTGAATTTATTGATGCAAATGAGAGTTTTATTCAAGGAAAGAAGTATTTTGTTCAATTAGAAGGCTGATGCCAGCTCCTATAATAAGGTTGAAGTAAGGCGTACAAATGCCAAACTACAACCTTATTAGGAGGAGAGAAAACATGAAATTAAAGAGATTATTCAGTCTGATTTGCGCGGGGGCACTTACGACCAGTTCTTTATCTTTAGTAGCATCTGCCACACCAGTCGGACCGGATAACCTAGTAAACACTGAGGTAGAAATCAGTGCAGAGTCAACTTCGACTTCAGCTACAACTGCTGGAACTTGGCATGAAGTATCTAAGCAAACCTTCTGGTTACTTGATGCCCTGGAACGTGGACAAGGGGTGGCTACAGACGGGAACTCATGGATCTTTAGTTCCTCGTACGGACTCTTACGGACTGGACTCGATGGAAAATCCGTAAAAGCGCGGAATGAATTGGCTATTCCACAGGAGATTGCCTTCCAAGGTGGAGACCATATCGGTGATATTTCCTACTATAACGGTAAAATATACGCTCCTATTGAAGACGGCAAAAACTATCAGCATCCTTACATCGCCCTCTATGATGTGAACACTTTGAAATATACGGGTACATCCTATGCTTTACCGTTGAATCTGCATATTGGCGGTGTGCCTTGGGTAGCGGTTGATGCCGCTCGCGGTCAGGTCTACACAGCTCAGTGGAGTAATGCTAGCGTCTTGAATGTACTTAGTCTCGACGATATGCATGTGATCACAACCGTTCCGCTTTCCCAAAGCATAGATCGAATCCAAGGTGCCGAAGTGTACAACGGCGTTCTGTATGCCTCAACGGATAACGCAACCCAAACGGTTTATCAGATTGATCCAGAGACCGGAAATGTATCTGTAGCCTTTGATCGCAATCTGCCTAGCGGTACCGAAGCTCAAGGCATTGCTGTATTGCCCACCGCTGATGGAGCTCAGCTCCATATTCTTGATGTCGGCTCGAATCGTATTAGTGTGAACTTTCGCCATTATGCATTCTAATTCAAATCCAAGCGAAAAAGGGGCTAACAGTAATGCAAAAGCAAACTAAAACCATTCTAACACTACTATCTGTTTCTATGCTGGCAGTAGCAGGCTGCGGTCAATCAAATAACAGTACGGCTGAAGCCAAAGAAAATACCGCTCAACCCACAGCAATCGCTGCAACTCCGGAATCCACAGAGACCCCAGCCGATAAGCCGGTGGAGATTACATTTTATTATCCGGTTAATGTTGGTGGTCCTCTTACTAAAGTAATCGATGGGATGGCTAGTGCATTCATGGAGCAGCACCCGGAAATTAAGGTTAATCCCGTGTACACAGGAAATTACGGTGACAATACCGTAAAAATTCAAGCGGGTGTGCAAGCCAAACAACCACCTGATGTCGCGGTCATGATGTCAACGGAGCTGTACAGTATGCTCGATATGAATGCAATCATTCCGCTGGATGATTTTATTGCGAAGGACACGGATATTCAGATGGCTGATTTTTATCCCGCCTTTGTAGAGGATACACAGTCTGAAGGGAAGACGTACAGCCTGCCTTTTCAGCGGAGCACGATTGTTATGTATTACAACAAAGAAATGTTCAAAGCCGCAGGACTTGATCCAGAGAAACCACCCACTACATGGGATGAGCTTGTAACTTATGCTAAGAAGCTGAACAAAGACGGTCACGTGGGGCTGGAAATTCCGGGTAATGATGATTCGTATTGGATGTTCCAAATGCTTGCTCGGCAAAATGCTACGGATCCGAAGCAAAACATAATGTCCTCCGATGGCAAAAAAGCGATGTTCGATACGCCGGAGAATGTGGAGGCATTGCAATTCTGGTTAGATTTGTCCCATAAATATAAGGCGATGCCGGAAGGTGTTATTGATTGGGCCACGGTTCCGACAGATTTCATTCAAGGCAAAACAGCCATGATGATGCATACAAGCGGCAACTTAACCAACGTTAAAAATAACGCGAAGTTCGAATTCGGGGTAGCGTTCCCACCCGCACAAAAGCAATTTGGATCACCTACAGGCGGTGGTAACTTGTATATTTTCAAGGGAACATCTCCAGAGAAACAAGCCGCAGCTTGGGAATTCGCCAAATACATGACGGCTTCAGAACAGGCTGCCCTCTTTAGCAGCTCATCCGGTTATGTTGGTGTAAGAAAATCCGCATACGATACAGATGCAATGAAGAAATATACGGCGGATTTCCCGCAAGCTTTGGTGGCGAGAGATCAATTGGAATACGCGTTCCGAGAATTGTCCACTCATAATCATGGTAAAGTATCGACGGCAATTACGAATCAGATTCAAGCGGCCTTGGCAGGAGAGATTGATGCAGCAGGTGCGCTCAAAAAAGCGCAAGCAGAAGCAGAACAGGCACTTGCTCCCTTCAATAAGTAGTCTTTGAGGTATGGGATACGCCAGGACGGCTCGATAGCTTGTTCTGGCGTCATTACTTTATTCGTTAATCGTAGAAACCTTAATCATGGAAGGATTGAATGGTATGAATGCCGGATGGAGTGAGAGGCTTAGACGAAACGGATTCGGCTGGGGACTAGTGTTGCCTTCGCTGCTCTTTCTTTGCTTGTTTACTTATTACCCTATGTTTAAATCGTTCTGGCTTAGCTTTTATGAGAAAAATTTGGCGACTCCTGAGCCTTTGTTCGTCGGTTTTGACAATTACGCTAATCTATTGCATGACAATGTCTTTATGAAGGTGTTCAGTAACAATATATGGTTCGCCATTGGCACAGTACCCACTTCATTAGCTTTGGCTTTCTTGATGGCACTGTTTGCCGACAAGGCGATAAAAGGGCGGGGACTGGCACGTCTTTCATTTTTCTATCCGAATATGATCCCGATGATCGCTGTGGCGAACATCTGGTTGTTTCTGTATACCCCTCATTTTGGGCTCTTTGCCAGACTGGCTTCATGGATCGCGGATCAGCCTGTGAATTTGCTGGGAACACCTGATACGGTGATGGGCGCACTAGTCATCATGATGATTTGGAAAGAAGCCGGATATTTTATGATTTTTTATTTAGCAGGAATGCAGCAGATTCCCAAGGATTTATATGAAGCGGCTGCAGTAAGTGGAGTCGGTACATTCACTTCCATCCGCAGAATCACAATTCCGCTCACGATGCCGACTACGTTGTTCGTGGCTGTTGTGGCGATAACCAATTCTTTTAAGCTGGTAGACCATCTCTGGATTATGACAAAGGGCGGTCCGAATAATGCGAGTAACCTGCTGCTTTATTATATCTATGAGTCGACCTTTAATTTCTACGATCAAGGGATGGCCGCATCAATGACGGTGATCATGATCGTACTGCTGCTCCTTATTTCCTCCCTGCAGTTTTTTGGTTGGGATCGGAAAATCCATTATGAATAGGAGGTGGAATCCATGGAGGATAATCCACTAAAGCTGCCCTTAGTATTAAGGCAGAATAGCAGTAAAGCTTTAGAAGAGGAGCGCATTCTAAACTCCGGTAGAACGAAGCGCCGAATCCAGCAGATCCTGTGGCATGCGGTTGGATTTGCTTTTGCAGCGGTCTGGATCATTCCTTTCCTATGGGTGGTAAGAACGGCTTTTCTGCCCAAAGACGTCGCTATCGATGCGGGATGGTCTTGGGACTTCACGTTTGAGAATTTGATTCATGTCTGGAATGGAGCGCCTTTTGTACGATTTTTTATGAATACATTGCTTGTGTGCGGTGTTGTGCTTGCTGTGCAACTCGTTACAATGACGATGGCTGCTTATGCGTTCGCACGGGTACGATTCGCCTTGAAAGATCTGTTATTCATGTTATTTTTGGTACAAATTATGGTGCCGCCAGATGTTCTTATCTTTTCCAACTATCAGGTGTTGAACGAAATGGGTCTGCTGGATACCAAGCTGGGGATTATGCTACCTTACTTTGCCTCCTCCTTTGGAGTGTTTCTGTTAAGGCAATCCTTCAAGCAATTACCCTATGAGCTGGATGAAGCTGCCCGGGTGGAGGGCGCCTCACGCCTGCATATTCTTTCAAGAATCTATGTCCCACTGTCACGCCCGATTTATGTGTCCTTTGCGATCGTGTCGGTCAGCTTTCATTGGAATGATTTCTTGTGGCCTCTAATTGTAACAAATTCGGAGGAGAATCGCTTATTAACTGTAGGCTTGGCGATGTTCGCAAAAGCCACGGAATCTGGTGCGCAATGGTCCGATGTTTGTGCGGCTACATTGATTGTGTCTGCGCCCTTAATGATTGGATTTTTATTGTTCCAGCGGCAAGTGATAGGTAGTTTTATGAGCTCTGGCATTAAAGGTTAGGAGGAGGCATTTATGAGGCTGGCGATTATTGGGGACTTACACTACCCGGACGAATTGTTAAACAACAAGGTTTTGATTAAAGAGGCACGAGATGCTTTTTATGAGCAATTTATGAATCTATTTTTGTCCATCCCAGCCGATTATCATATTTCCGTGGGAGATATGGTGCATGCAGGAGAATTTAGCGAATTTAATTATATCATGGGTAAGATTAAGGACAGCAAGCATTCTAGACGTTTTCTACATGTTCTTGGTAATCATGATACGTACACTTATCCTAAGGAAGAAATCCTTTCCGTCACCCGGCAGCAGCGATACAGTGTTATTGAAGAGACGAATGCAATCATTATTTTGCTGGATACCGCACGGGAAAATCGTGACGATTGGAGCGGAACACTTGATGATGAACAGCTGACTTGGCTCGAAGCACAAATGAAGCGGAAATCGGAAAAGCCTTTATTCGTCT
The DNA here is from genome assembly GCF_037963325.1 of Paenibacillus sp. FSL E2-0201. Lineage (NCBI taxonomy): Bacteria > Bacillati > Bacillota > Bacilli > Caryophanales > Paenibacillaceae > Paenibacillus > Paenibacillus sp. FSL E2-0201. The sequence goes on along the minus strand of NZ_CP150154.1, from coordinate 3,883,480 downwards.
TCGGTCATCATCCCTTGTATAATACGACGGCTAGATCAACTGAGCCAATGATGTCACTGGATCCCAGCTTGGACATTTGGCCGATATTGAAGCAATGGCAAGGTGTGGGTTTCTATTTCAACGGGCATAATCATGTGCATTCTATCGTTAGAAAAGAAAACTGGCATTTCATTCAAACAGCCTCCATCCTGGATATTCCTGCTGCTCGAATCCTTACAGTGCTTGAAGATGAAATCAGGTTAGAGATGGTGAATCTGGCAAGCGAGCAATTGAGTAAATGGTCTTCATTATTTACCTTCAGCATTTTTGATTATGAAAAATATCCGCAGGCTGAAGGGGAGACAAGAGATCAGGAGCTAATCATCAATCGACTTCAAATGGATAGAAAGCAGGTGGACCAGCAATGAATCGTCAGCCAGTAAGATTAGCGATCGTAGGTGGAAATCGCGGAGCCAGTTTTATGAATGCACTGTACTCTCTATCGGATCGGATACATCTGACCGCCACTTGTGACTTGAATGAGTGGGTGCTCAACCAATGGAAAGAGAAATTCCCGGAAATCCGAACGTATCGGGATTATCATGAAATGTTAAAAGATTCGGCGATAGATGCGGTGTTTATCTTAAGCCCCATGCATTTGCATGCCAGACAATCTATTGATGCTTTAAAAGCGGGTAAGCATGTCCTAAGTGAAGTGATTTCGATCCAATCTTTAGAGGAAGCTTGGGAGCTTATCGAAACTGTTGAACAAACTGGACTTAAATATATGATGTCTGAAAATTACTGCTTCTCGCGCTCAAATCTGACGATTAAACATATGGCGGATCAAGGCATGTTCGGTGAAATTACTTATCTGGAAGGCGGATATATCCATGATTTACGTCATTTGACTCATCATCCGGATGGTTCTCTGACTTGGCGGGGGCAATTACATCAGCAGTATAACGGGATCAATTATCCGACACATTCTATTGGTCCAGTTGCGCAATGGATTAACCTCAATAAGCCTGAGGGTGATCGCTTAAAAAGCGTCTCGTCTTTTGTTTCCAAATCTAGATCCTTACAATATTATTTCGGAGAGCATTATGGAAAAGATCATCCAGCAGCACGGGAGGGATTCTGGCGGCAAGGGGATAGCGCGGTTGCGGTCATTCAAACGGAAAAGGGTGTACTGATTGAACTGCGTATAGACTGGTCCTCCGTTAGACCGCATAATAAAACTCATTATTTACTGCAAGGAACTGAGGGAGCGTATATTACGGGCCGCCATCAGTACGAAGAGGATTTGATCTGGTTCAAGAATCTCTCGCCCAAAAATATAGCGGATGGAGAGGAAATGTGGGAGCCTTTAAGCAGTTATCAACCACTCTATGATCACCCGACATGGATGAAATGGGGCGAATATGCCGCTGGGACGAAACATGGCGGAGGCGATTTTATGGTGCTTGAAGAATTTATTTCTGCCATTCAGGAGGATCGAACCCCTTCGGTGGACGTATATGATGCCGTTACTTGGAGCTCTGTGTTTACATTGTCAATGGAATCTGTAGAGAATGGTGGAAAAGCAATAGCCTTTCCTGATTTTAGAACGAGAGTGAGGAATTGATGGTGGATCAGGCCCTTTCCAAACTTGTGATGAAAAAAGAAATGCTGTCCGACTTGCCTGTTTTTCACTGTCCTACCGGGTATCTAATTCGTCATTTCGAGCCGGATGATGAACGGAACTGGGAGGAGCTTATCCGCCATTCTTTTATGAGGGAAGTTAAATTTGCACATAAAATCAGTGATCATGTACCGCTTTATTCTGAGCGCTTGCTGTTCATTTGCCGCGGGGATCAACCTGTAGCTACTGCTACGGCCTGGGAGTCGGGTAGTGAGGACCATAAGAACTGGTACTTGCATATGGTTGGAGTGCTTCCAGAATATTCTGGTAAAGGTCTCGGCTATGCTGTGAGTCTAGCTGTCTTACACAAAATAAGAGATTCAGGGGGAACGGCGGCATGTTTAGAAACCGATGATTTCAGACTGCCCGCCATCCGTATTTATTTGAAATTAGGATTTCAGCCTGTGTACTTGGATGAAAGCCATCCTGGAAGATGGGAACGAATCCTGCAAAGGCTTTGAATATGTTGATAATTAGGGGGGCTTCATGCCCCCTTATTCATGTTGGAGCTTCAGAAGGGCCGCATCCAAAAATTATGTTGTCGTTAGGAAGTATTCCTGCTATAGTCATACTGACTTATTAAATGCATTTAATAAGTCAGTATGACTATAGGTGGGAGAGCCATGTCAAGTGATAAAAGACTTCCTTCACAGCAACTCAAATCCGAAATTATTCGGAATATTCGAACAGCATTATTAGAATTAGGAAGGGCTACGAAGGCGGAGTTAAGTCAAAGATTACAATACAGTTTTCCAACGATCAGTAAATTTCTAATGCAGATGGAAGAGACTGGGGAAGTAACGATCATCGGCCTTGATGAGTCTAGTGGCGGAAGAAGGGCAATAAGATACGCCTATAATCCGAATTACCGATTAGGGATGGCTATTTTTTTGGAAAAAAATGAAACAAACTATACGATCTATAATTGCATTGGCGATGTTGTAAAAGAAGGGAATTTACCTAGTATTCTTGAGGAAGACGTTAGTACACTGGTCTCGCTTATCGAAGGTGAAAAAAAGGCCAATCCCAAGATTCAATCTGTGGCGATTGGTGTTCCAGGCGCGGTGAAACACGGGAAGATTTTTCTGATCCCAGGTTATGCGAAATATCAGAATCTAGATTTAAAAAGCTATATAGAAGATCAACTCTCGATCCCGACCATTGTGGAAAATGATATGAATGCCGCTGTAATCGGTTATATGGCGCAAAGAAATTTGAAGGAGAATATTTCTCTGATGTATCTGTATTTAGGGAAAAATGGTCCGGGAGCCGGAATAGCGGTTAATGGTGAAATTGTTCGGGGAAAGACGTTTTTTTCAGGGGAAGTTCAATATATGCCCCAGTATGACAATCGGAATTTCATAGAAGCATTAACTGGAGATCAAGGTGGATCAAGCATGCAGGCGGAACATAAAGTAGATGCGATTAGTCGGTTAGTGGCTACTATGACCTCTATTTTGAATCCGCATTATATTATTTTTTGTGAGGATGAGTTAACTCCAGCTATGGTTAATCAAATTGCTGAGCGAACTGCTACATATGTTCCTAAGGAACATCTTCCGGAATTAGCGGTAAGTGACTTGAAGCGTGATTATCTGAATGGATTACAGAGTCTTGGATTAGGTTTATTAGTTTCACAACAAATAGATTAGAACCCTTAAGGAGATAACGATGGCAACTTTTTTTCTAATTATTATTTATTTAGCATTTATTAGTTTAGGACTGCCAGATTCATTGCTTGGATCCGCATGGCCGGTGATGAGAATGGATTTAAATGCTTCATTAGGTACTGCTGGAATCCTCTCGATGGTTATTGCAGTAGGCACAATTGTATCGAGTTTGATGAGCGGTGTAATTCTTAAACGTTTTGGTACGGGGAAAGTGACCCTTGTAAGCTGTATCATGACTGCTGTAGCGTTGCTTGGTTTTGCATGGTCACCTTCATTAGTCTGGTTAATTGTTGCTGCGATTCCACTAGGTTTAGGTGCAGGATCTGTAGATGCCGGATTAAACAGTTATGTTGCTACGCACTATAAAGCGCATCATATGAGTTGGTTGCATTGTTTCTGGGGTGTAGGCGCTACACTGGGTCCTATTATTATGGGATCTTTTATCTCTGGAGAAGGTCTATGGCGACAAGGTTATCTTACGGTTGCTTATATTCAATTGAGTTTAGTGGTTATTCTATTCGTCACGCTGCCTTTATGGAAAAAAGTGGCTGGGAACAATAGCAACCCAAATGTTGAAAGTGATCATGACTTCAATCAGTCTGAGCTAGAACATGCAGCTGAGAACATAAAGCCTTGGAAACTAAGAGGGGTAAAACTAGCGATGTTAACCTTCTTATTTTATTCTGCCATTGAAACGAGTATGGGGTTATGGGGGAGTAGTTTTCTTGTGAATATCAAAGATGTCCCTGCATCGACTGCTGCTACATGGGTGTCGTTTTTTTACCTAGGGATTACTTTTGGTAGAATGGTGACGGGCTTCATTACTTTTAGAATGAGTAATAAACAGCTAATTCGATACGGTCAACTTATTGCTTTAATCGGTACAATATTGTTAGTACTGCCGCTTCCAACGATAGTTTCACTAGTAGGATTTATGATTGTCGGTCTGGGATTAGCCCCTATTTTCCCATGTATGCTACATGAAACTCCTGTACGATTCGGGAAGAAGCATGCTCAGTCAATTATGGGCTTTCAGATGGCAACAGCTTATACTGGTACCACGCTGGTACCGCCATTTATCGGTTTACTGGCCTCGAATTTTACGTTGGGTATTTTTCCTGCGATGATCGTTTTTTTCGCTATCGTCATGCTTTTATGTACAGAAAAGCTTAATAAATACTCAGCTAAAGTAAATGTAGGTTAAATTTGAAATGAATATATTACGGACTAACCCCTCATATATATAGATGTAGAAGGGGGGGAACCGTAATGTGGTTGTTAATGGTTATAGGCGTTGGATGTCTCTCCGGTTTTATTTTGTTCAGAAAAAATACCTTGAGCACTTATCACGAGCCTAATCAAGGACCGGAGAAATTGTCCATTATCATTCCTGCAAGGAATGAAGAATATAATTTGCGTTATCTGCTCGATTCACTTCAGTCTCAGACCCTTACACCCTATGAAATTATTGTGGTGGATGACTTCTCAGAGGATCGGACCAAAGAAATTGCCGAAAGCTATGGGGTTAAGGTTATTGTGAACAGCAGTCTCCCTGAGGGATGGACGGGTAAGAGCTGGGCAGTCTGGAATGGATATTTACAAGCCTCGGGCGATATCTTTGCTTTTTTGGATGCGGATATCCGATTAAAGCCTAACGCTTTGGCGTCATTATTAACAGCAAGGGAGCTATCGAAAGGTGTCATTTCGGTAGTTCCTTTTCATCATACAGAAAAGCTGTTTGAGAAGCTCGCCTTAATCATGAATATGCTGGGGATCTTCACCTTCACTTCGGTTTTTGAACGGAATAACGCCAAAAAAGGACTGTACGGCTCATGTATTCTAGCTTTAAGGCAGGATTATGAAAAAGTTAATGGTCATCAAAGTATTAGATCTGAAGTGCTGGATGATTTGTCTTTAGGAGAGAAGTTTATCTCGGCCGGTGTTCCGATTCGAAATTTTATCGGTTATGGCTTAGTATCGTTTCGCATGTATCCGAAGGGGATCAAAAGTGAAATAGAAGGCTTCAGTAAAGGGGCTGTCTTAAGCACCTCAACGTTAAGTCCACTGACAATTGTTCCAATTGCACTTTGGGTTGTTGGACTTATTGTTTCAGAAACCGTATTTGTTTTTGCGAATACTTCATGGTTTGTGCCTTTATTGATAGGTTATCTTCTTTATATGTTTCAATTCTTTTATTTTATTAAATATGTAGGGGTATTCGGCATCGTTATTCCTGTATTTCACGTGGTGGCTACTCTTTTCTTTATCTTGATCATGCTTTATTCGATTTATCAGGTCGTTTTTCTAAGGCATGTAAGCTGGAAAGGAAGGCATATCCAGGTGGGAGGCCATAGGGACTAATGATCATATTGTGGATCGCGGGTTTATTTTTGTCGGGATCTCTTATGTTTTCCTATTGGCTTGGGCTGGCGCGTAAAAAGAATCTAAAATTCATAGGCGACGGTAATCCGGGGGCTTTGAATCTATGGAAGTCGTCCGGTTATAAATTCGGCATTTTAGGTATTATTTTGGATTTTCTAAAAGGATATTTGCCTCTTTTATGGGTAATGGAAAGTCATTATAGTGAAAGTTATCTCATTGTTTCGTTAGCTTTAGCTCCCATTGCGGGTCATGCCTTTTCTCCCTTTCTTAAAGGAAAAGGTGGGAAGGCGATCGCCGTGACCTTTGGGGTATGGAGTGCGTTGACAGGATTCAAAGCTTCTTTAGCGCTAGCTGTTATTTTAGCAGTGCTGAAAGTGATCGGTAGTTGGTACAATCGCAGAGTCAAAACTCCTGTAACGGATGGTTTACAAGTGGTAAGCGGAATGCTGCTGCTTTCCGTTTATCTGTATATCAGTAAGTGGCCTGCTCCTATTTTGTGGGTTTGGCTTGGGAGCTTTTTGATCCTTGTCTATACGCACAGATTTGAATGGAGTACGTGGATACGGAAATATTCAACAAGGGAACGAAAAAGAACATAATATGATTTATGGAAAATAAGCGAGGGTGTCTCAACAGCCATTTTTATGGCTATTGAGACACCCTCTTTCGGTGAAGCAAGTAGCTTCGTCTTTCTAACATTATTGTTCTAGGATCAAAGATTTGCGTTTTGACATCGTACGGATGATAAACGCAGAAGCTAAAAGAAGGATTGTGGCAGTGGCAAGGACAACAATAAATGACTGATCAAAAGCTGATTGTGCGGCTTCAACGAGTGCGGATCCAGCATCAGTAGGCATATTTTCTGCAGCTAGAAGAGCCTCGTCAAGGCTGTCGCGAACGATCGGCGGGACTGTTAATCCATCTGGGACAACTAATGATGCTGTATAGATGAATGATGAAAGACTGCCTAGAAGCGTAATACTTAGGGCGCTGCCGAGTTCGAACGATACTTCCTCTATAGATGCGGCCATGCCGGCTTGTTCAACAGGAACATTTAGCATGATTGAATTTGAAGCGGCAGTCATCGCTCCCCCAAGACCAGCGCCCAGGATCATTAAAGCTGCGAACTGTAAGAAGATATTCCCGTCATGGAAGAGTAGAAGGGTGCCCATTCCTATACCTGACACTAACAAGCAGATCCACTGTACTTTTACTTTGTCCACTCGATGCAACACTAGTCCGATGAGTATCCCTGAGATGAAGGACGCTATTGAAGTGAATACAACGTACAAGCCCGCTTCCAATGGTGTATATCCAAGAACAAGCTGGAGCCGTTGAGTCACGATCAATTCCATTCCAATAAGTGCAAAACAAGACAATAGCGCTGTAGCCACTCCTGTAGAAAAGTGGGAGTCTCTGAATAGTGCAAAATCTATTAATGGATTCTGGCTCTTACGTTGATGGCGCATAAATATGATCATAGCTACGACACCAATCACGGCAGATAACACAGCGATGGCAATTGAACCTTCACGTCTGCTGATCTCCTTAACTGCATAAACAAGGGCAACCAGACCAATCATAATTTGAACAGAACCAATGAAATCCCATTTCTTATTCTTATTCCCTTTAAGATTTGGAATTAGTAAGATGGCCAAGATCAGTGCAAGAATAACTATAGGAATATTGATGAGGAACACCGATCCCCACCAGAAATGTTCCAGTAAAAAACCACCAACGAGTGGACCCATTCCTGCTCCTACAGAGGAGACTGATGCCCAAATACCTACGGCTAGTGAACGCTCACGCTCATCCGAAAAGGTAGTTCGAATAATGGAGAGTGTTGCGGGCATCATCATGGCTGCACCAATAGCTAGTAGGGTACGCGCAGCAATAAGCACGAGAGGTGTCGGCGCGTAGGCAGCGATTAATGAAGCCAACCCAAAGATAGTAAGTCCCATAACGAAGAGTTTTTTATGCCCAAGACGATCGCCTAGTGTGCCAAGACCGAGTAATAATCCTGCCATTACGAGTGGATAAATATTTACGATCCATAGCTTTTCCGATGCAGAAGCAGCAAGATCATGCGTAAGTCGGGGTAGAACCGAATAAAGCACGGTCATGTCGATGACGATCATAAAGAGTGCGCTGGACACAATCGCCAGCACGATCCAGCGTTGGAATTTAGATAGATTTGATGAAAACATGGGTAATCCTCCTAAGATGATAGTAGCTAATAACGTTACCTTGACAAGGTAATGGTGTTCCGTTATTGTACTTTGAGGTATAGGGTAACCCGATAGTCAAGAGGAGTGATTTGAATGTCTATTGATTATGATCAATACTTTACGACGAGCGAGTTCGCAAAGGTATGCGGGGTAACAAAGCATACGTTATTCCATTATGATGACATTGGTATATTAAAACCGGAGATCGTGAAGGAAAACGGATATCGTTATTATTCCTATAAGCAGTTTTATACCTTCGATATTATTGCCGTATTGAAAGGGACAGGAACACCGTTGAATGAGATCAAAGAATATATACAAGATCAAAACACATTGCATTTTTTATCCATGCTTAAGCAAAAACAGAAGCAGTTGGTTGAAGAACAAAAAAAGTTAGAGCGTATGCAAAGGCTTTTACAAGGGGCTATAGATAATACGAATCGTGCGCTCTACGTTAATTGTGGAGAACCCTGGGTCGAGGAATGTGATGAAGAGTACTTTATTACGGTTAGACTCTCGAAGGAGAAGGGTGAGAAAGATCATGTACGAAAAGTATATCGAATCTTCGATTATTGCGATGAACATCATCTTGAATATGACTTTCCGATAGGTTCGATTATTTGTAAAAGCAGTTTGGAAGAAGGCGACTATGACCCGGATTATTATTGTAATAAAATCAATGAAAAGCATAACGGTGAATTACTTTATATTAAGCCAAAGGGTAAATATTTGATCATGAATCACAAGGGATCTTATGAAAGCTTACCTGCGTCATATGAGAAGCTAAAGTCTTATACTGCTGAAAATGATTTACACATAACCGGAAATGCTTATGAGTATGAATTGCTTAGTTATTTAGCTGTAGGGGATCCAGATAAGTATGTTATTCAAATTGCGATCCAAATATAAAAGAACCATACAATGGAAGCTGTATTGTACTACCAACCATCTAACAAAATCTGTAAATTGACATAACACCAAATGGTGTTATAATAAAAATGAAACCGAAAGGTGTTACATTAAAATGAATTTTGGAGGCCATTTATGCACACTCAAGGACCACTACAAGACATTCGCCAAACAATTACACTCAATGCGCCCATTGAAAAAGTATGGAAAGCCATTTCCACTGCTGAAGGAATAGCTGCCTGGTGGATGCCAAGTACATTCGAGCCAGTGGTAGGCCATGAGTTCATTCTACATGCTGGACAATTCGGGGATTCCCCTTGTAAAGTTACAGAGATTGATGAGCCGAACCGTGTCGGTTTCAATTGGGGGAAGGATTGGCATCTTGCCTTTGAATTGAAAGAAATGGATGGGAAAACGGAGTTCACCGTGATCCACTCTGGATGGGACCCTGAAAAGGTAACTGAATTTGGTCAACCTCATCCTATCGTTCGTGGCTTTATGAACGGCGGCTGGGAGAAAATCGTCCAAGAAAAACTTCCTGCTTATATCGAGGCTTAAGATGCCAGTCGCTGAATCTGGACATGATGTCTTTCAAGCGATAGCAGATCCTACCCGTCGCAGTCTGCTAAAGCTGCTTGCTAATAAGGAAATGTCCATAGCATCTATCTCGGACTGCTACCCGATCAGCCGAACCGCAGTTAACAAGCATTTACAAGTATTGTCCGATGCGCAGCTTGTTAGCAGTCAGAAAGTCGGCCGGGAGACTCGCTACAAGCTTCAGCCAGAGCCTCTACTGGAGCTTCAAGATTGGCTTACCTTTTTTGAACAATACTGGGCTAATAAATTGATTGCGCTTAAAGAATATGTTGAAGCAGACTCAGACGAAAAGTGATAAAGCCGGGAAGCGTGGATCGCGCTGCCCGGCTTTTTTTGTTTGTTCTTCTAGAAACTAAATAAATGGATAAGTTTAACTCCGTTTAAACCATCGTTTAAATTCAGTTTATAAATGGGGTTTACTATCACCATATAATCTGAAACGTTGGGGGAATTACTATGGTGCAAGTACAGAAGAAGATTCTAACACCAGACCATAACGAGTGGGCCGTCGAAGCGCGGGGACTGGTCAAAACATTTGGAGACAATCGCGCGGTGGATGGCGTGAATTTGAACGTGAAAGCAGGTACGATCTATGGCGTACTTGGTCCGAATGGGGCAGGAAAGACTACCGTCATTCGGATGCTGGCAACCTTACTTCGTCCCGATGCAGGTACTGGGCGAATCTTCGGGCATGATGTGGTGAAGGAGTCGCAGATTGTTAGGCAATTAATTGGTGTGACAGGACAGTATGCCTCAGTCGATGAGTCATTAAGTGCTACAGAGAACCTTATTATCTTCTCTCGGCTCTTAGGGCTTGGGCGCGCAGAGTCGCGGAAAAAAGCAACAGAATTACTGGAAGAGTTTGGTCTGACTGAGGCGGCTAAACGGCCTCTTCGAAATTTCTCTGGCGGTATGCGTCGCCGTCTGGATTTGGCAGCTAGCCTTATTGCACAACCACCTTTAATTTTCCTGGATGAACCGACTACAGGGCTTGATCCTCGCACTCGTTCACAGATGTGGGATACCATTCGTCGATTGGTGAATACGGGATCAACGGTTCTTCTGACTACACAGTACCTTGAAGAAGCAGATCAACTGGCTGATCGGATCGCAGTTATCGATCGTGGGCAAGTCGTTGCAGAGGGGACGGCGGATGATTTGAAAGCGTCTGTGGGTACCACATCACTACACCTGAAGGTTCAACATCTAAAAGATATTGAACTAGCACGTCAGCGTGTGGAACATGTGCTCCAAATTCAGTCCGTGGTATCGTACGAAGCCGGGAAAATAACGGCACCGATGGCGGACGCTGATTTAGTTACAGACCTGCTTATTGCGCTTCGTGAGGAAGGGATTCACTTGGCTGAGATGAGTGTGCAGAAACCGACGCTTGATGAAGTATTCCTAACGATTACAGGTCATGGTGCTACGGATGAAACGTCAACAGCGTCCCAAGAGTCAAATGTTAAGGAGGCAGCGAGAGTATGAGAACCACTACACTAAATTCGGGTATTAACCGCCCATTGAAAAACCATACGAGTTTTCGGCAAGCTGTACGCAACTCGTTAACGATGGCTTATCGTGGGATATTGAAAATTCGACGTACCCCTGAACAATTGTTCGACGTTACACTTCAGCCAATTATTTTCACGCTGATGTTTACCTATATCTTTGGAGGGGCTATATCTGGTGACGTGGTAAGTTATTTGCCTGTTATTATACCCGGCATTCTTGTGCAGACCGTAATCACTACCTCCATCGTTACTGGTGTCCAATTACGTGAGGACATGGATAAAGGCGTGTTCGACCGATTCAAATCACTACCAATAGCTCGAATAGCCCCGTTAGCGGGAGCTTTGTTGGCGGACACGATTAGATACACGATTGCTACTGTGCTTACATTTACCATGGGCTACATTATGGGTTACCGTCCTGATGGTGGTCTGGAACATGTCGCATTCGCTGCGCTTCTTGTTATTGTTTGTGCTTGGTCGATTAGCTGGATTTTCGCTTTTTTCGGTGTGATTGCACGGACTGCTTCTAGTGTGCAGGGGATATCAATGATTGTGTTGTTCCCACTTACATTTCTATCTAATGCCTTCGTGCCTGTCGATACGCTGCCTAACTGGTTACAATGGTTTGTTAAAGTCAATCCAATCTCACATCTCGTTTCTGCCGTACGACAACTTACTAACTTTGGAACCGTAGGTTGGGATTTCACTATCTCTTTGATTGGAGCAGCTGTTATCGTCGCAATATTTGCACCTATTACGGTACGTGCTTATATGCGTCGGACATAATTTGAAATACAATGTTTTAGCCAGTTTCTTCATTTTGAATATGTCCCCTCAAATGCAGATGAATGAAGTAACGCAGGGTTTGTCGCTTAACCCAAATGAGACAGCTTCACATAAAACCTCGTTTCAGCTGTACGAGAACTTATTAACTTTGGAACCGTAGGTTGGGATTTCACTACCATATGCACCGGATATTGTTGAACAAAAGCCGTTATCTATGGATTCTTCCATGATAGCGGCTTTTTTAAAAGTTAATTGTCTAATTTCTACTACTAACCCTACATCTTCATGTTCATCGATGGTAATATGATATGAAAATAAAATGATAAACATGGGAAAGGGAGACAGTATGAGAAACTATCTGATTTTGGGGGCAAGTAAAGGTTTGGGAGATGCATTTGTGAAAGGGTTACCTGAGTCTGGCGATCAAGTTTGGATCGTTTCCAGAAGCAGGCCAGGCAGTCTCGATCTTAATGATGGCATAAAACGAATCTGGATTGCAGTAGATTTATCACAGCCAGATGCCGCACAAGTCTTATCAAAGGGCATTCAAACGGAGAAACTGGATGTTCTAGTTTATAACGTAGGCATTTGGGAAAAAGAAGGGTTTGAGTCTCACTATACGTTTGACAAAGATGAGGCAAGTGACATTGCCAACATTATAAATGTGAATATAACCTCAACAATTACCTGCATACAGGCTGTACTGCCTAATCTTCGCCAATCGGAGGCAGGGAAAATTATTCTAATTGGCTCCACAGCAGGTCTGGATCATACCAATAACGCCCAGGTATCCTTTGTAGCTTCCAAGTTCGGTCTGCGTGGCATTACTCATGCATTACGAGAGCATGTTCGCAAGGATGGCATTGCTGTTACTTGTGTGAATCCGGGTGAGTTGGCAGCAGAAATTCCTTATGAAGATGGCGTGGAAAAAGCAATTGCAGAATATAGCGGCACAAGAATTCCTGTTCAGGACATTGTCTCCATTGTGAAATGTGTCGTTAACCTCTCTAGCGCTTCCTGTGTCAAAGAAATTCAAATTCCTGCAATGTCTGATTTGAATGCATAATAAATCTTAGTTGCCCTGTTCATAATTTTACAAAAGCCGCTATCTATGGATTACTCTATGATAGCGGCTTTTTGCTGTGGTATAAGGCTGTATAGGATTTCTATTAGGGTCATAAAAAGCATGCTCATTTATAGCATAGAACCAGTTAGGTTTTTTTTGCCTATTTTTCCCTAAACTACTTCATCTGTCGTAGTAATTATGTTATACTGCAACTACTACGACAGATGAAGTAATCGAGGAGGTCTACCATTATTGATCAGCAGTGATGTTATACGCGGTTACAATGATACGCTGATCCTCTTCATGCTGCTGGATGGAGAATCCTATGGGTATGAAATTTCTAAAAACATCAGGCAGTTGACGCAGGAGAAGTACATTATGAAGGAGACAACCTTGTATTCCGCTTTTACCAGGTTAGAGAAGAACGGTTACATTGAATCCTTTTTCCAGGATGAGAGTCTCGGTAAGCGGCGTACGTATTATCGGATTACTTCGCTAGGTCTCGCCTATTATAAGGAGAAATGTGAGGAGTGGAAGGTTACTCAGGAAGTTGTTAACCAATTTATCAGAGAGTGGTGATAGAGCATGGAGACGATTGTAGTATATCTGGATAATATGTTCGCTAACCTTCCAAAAACTCCGGAACTGGAGCGTTTGAAGCGAGAACTGCTGTATGGTATGGAGGAGAAGTATCAGGAGTTGAAACATGATGGCAAGTCGGAAAATGAAGCGATCGGTGTCGTTATTTCGGAATTCGGTAATATTGAAAGTTGACCGCTGAGCTCGGTATCCAGCCTGTCGAATCGGTGCAGGTTGTGAATGTTCCTGTGCTAACAGAAGAAGAGGCTTACGCTTATGTGGCTGCCAGACGTAGTGCAGGGATGTGGACTGGTATCGGCGTTTTTCTATGTGCATGTGGAGTGGCGTTTTTGATTGGTCTTGATACACTGTTTGAACATAAAAATGCTATAGTGGCTGATAAAGGCTCGATGTTAGGGCTTGTAGGAATGTTCATGCTGGTTGCTGTTGCGGTGGGAATGTTCATCTATAGCGGAATGAAGCTTGAGCGATTCAAACGTCTGGAGCAGGGCTTTCAATTACCTTATGCGCTCAAAGCGGCACTTCAACGCAGCCAAGCCCTTTATGCTCCGACCTATCGCCTTTCATTGATTACAGGCGTTTGCCTGTGCGTGTTATCACCGGCTTTTATCTTCGCAACTTCATTTGTTAACGATGACTATACTCCATATGGAGTTGTTGCCTTTTTACCGATCGCGGCAGTGGCGGTGTTTCTGTTCATCTATTACGGTAATATCCAAGGTGCATATACGAAGCTGCTGGAGGAGCCGATAATTACTGCACAAAAGAAGGAAGAGGACCGATTTATAGGAGCTGTGGGGGCGATATTGTGGCCTTTGGCGACAGTGATCTTCTTGTTCACAGGATTTGTCTATCAGCGCTGGGATGTCAATTGGGCCGTATTCCCGATTGCCGGCATTCTCTCTGGCATGTTCAGCAATATCTATCATATTACGAAACGTAAAAATGTCTCCTAAGAGGTTCTCAACAATCATGATTTAAATAAATAGGAGAGTAACGCAAGGAATAAAATAGGCAGTTTACCAGTATCAACTAACTGGTAGGCTGCCTATTTGTGTTGAAGTTTAATAGAGCGCTTTCGTGGATCTATTAAAACAGTAGACTAATAAATTTTCAGCTTATATTGGACATATATTGGGCGGACGAGAATATGAATATACAATAATACTCTTGTTGAAGAAGACGAAAATACATTAACGGTTAGGAGAAATGAGCGATGGAATTTGAACTGGGCAGCATTTTGAAGCTAGTAAAACGTAAGCTGCTGTTCATCATTGTGTTATGTATTGTTGCGGTCGGTCTCGCTAGCTTCGTTAGCTACTATGTTTTGAAGCCGAAATATGAGGCGACAGCTTCTATTCTTATTCAAGGGGACAGGCAGCAGAAGGCAATCAATGACATTATGGCTGGGCAAAAACTAGTAACCACTTACGGGGAAATTATCCGAAGCAGCAGAATTGCTGAGGAGGTCGTTAGAAGGCTGCAATTAAATATGACCCCTGAAAAACTATTAGAAAAAGTTAAGACAAGAACTAGTAGTGAGTCATTAGTGACGACGGTAATTGTTACGGATTCTAATGCTCAGCGGGCTACGGATATCGCAAACGGTTTTGGGGAGGCCTTCAACGAGAACATTCAAGCCATTATGGGGGTAGAAAATGTAGTGTTTCTCGACCGAGCGAAAGTTCCTTTTGAGGCGATCTCACCCAAGCCTGTCTTTAATATGGTCGTTGCTTTCGGACTTGCATTGATTGCTGGGGTCGCGTTTTCCATTCTACGGGAATTGGCAGAAAAACCTGTGAGGAGCGCCAAAAACATTCAGTTGGATTTGCAGCTTCCTCTGCTAGGAACGGTGGGAAAATTGAAGCCACGGAAACGGCGGGCGAAGTCGAAATCCAATTCAGTAGAAGGAGCCACCAGACATGAAGAACAAAACGCCAAAATTGTATTGCCTGGAACAACCGAAATCATCTAATGGAGATCAATTCCGAACGATTCGCTCCAATATTCGCTATACCCGAGTAGGTGGAGAAATCCGATCTTTATTAGTCACAAGCTCTCTTCCAAATGAAGGGAAGTCGACAGTAGCGATGAACTTGGCCATAGCTATGGCGGAAACGGGCAGAACCGTGCTGCTGATCGATGGAGACTTGCGCACACCAACTGTGCATAAGGCATTCGATTTACCCAATTGGGTCGGATTAAGTAGCATCCTAGTAGATCAAACCCGATTGGAGGATTGTATTTTTTCTATTGAGGATTCAGAGGGGCTTTCAGTACTGACCTCTGGTCCAATCTCACCGAATCCGGCGGACTTACTAGGATCAACAGGAATGAAGAGGTTATTTGCAGAGCTTAGTGAGCGATTTGATACGATTGTCATCGATTCTTCATCGGTGTTAATGCCCTTCTCGGATGCGCTTATCTTGGCAAAGATGACTGAGGGTGTACTGTTAGTAGTTAAATCTGGGAAAGTGCTCTTGAAGCATACGAACTCTGCCAAACAGATGCTTGAGCAGCAAGGTGCACATGTATTGGGAGCAGTTCTGAATTATCGGAAAAGTAGCAAGCGTTACAAGATTCGCGGTGAAGATTTTGCCGATTGGGCTTCATCTTCTGGAATGGTCTAACGGTTATGACCCTTGCTTCTCTTCGATATTTATTCGGGAATATCACTTATGCAGGTGCTCAGTTCGTGATTGTAATTCTGCTTAATAAGTTTGGATCATCCGGAATTGTTGGGCAATATTCGTTAGGTCTTGCTGTGACGGCTCCCATCTTCATGTTGTCACATCTGCACCTGCGCTCGGTGTTGATAGTTGATGCCTCTGGGAAATATATTTTCGGAGATTTTTTTGGCCTTCGACTCGTGACAACCGCTGTTGCATTCACGATTACAGCGGGTTGTTGCATCGTCGGTGGTTTTGATTGGAATACAGCTATAGTCATATTTTTCATCGGATTGTATAGAATTGTTGAGTCGGTCAGCGATATTTTGTTGGGCATCGTTCAGAAGCAAGAGAAGTTAGATCAAATATCTTTCTCGAGAACCGCTAAAGGATTATTCTCCATACTTGCCTTCGCCCTCGTATTTATCCCTACTCAGAATCTCATTCTAGCGTTGTTAGTCATGATCATCGGATGGTTAGCAATAACGGTTGCATACGATGCTCGTAAAGCGAGAGTCTACACATCGCTCAAGCCACTTTTTAACAAAAGACGATTGTGGGGCTTGCTGATCATCAGTTCACCCCTAGGCATTGTGCTCGCGTTAATGTCGCTAAATACCAATATTCCACTATACACAATCTCTTACTTTAGAGGGGAACATGATTTAGGTATATACGCTACGCTCTCATACATGATTGTGGCCTGCAATGTTATTGTTACTGCGCTCGGAGAAGCGATAACGCCACGTCTTGCCCGTTGGCATGCTGCTGGACGTCATAAGGAGTTTGTTACTTTGCTCAGTCGAATGATTGCAATGGGGGCTGGTATTAGTGCGGTTGCTTGTTTGATCGGGTGGATATTTGGGTCTCAGGTGCTAACCCTTTTATTCAGTCCAGATGTGGCTGCAGAGATAGGTTTATTTCATTGGTTGCTCGTTTCTACCTTGTTGGTGTTTGTATCGTCTTACCTATGGTATGCCATAACGGCTACGGGCAAGTACAAAGCGCAGATTCCGTTGTTTCTATGTTCAGTAATCACAAATGGGCTTACTTGTCTGATCTTCGTACCCATTTTCGGGGTGATAGGTGCTGCGATAGGAGCTAGTTTGGCTTTATTCGTTCAGATGATTGGCAGTGTGATCGTGCTTTACTTGGTAATTCGTCAGGCAAGGAAACAGCTACAACAGGAATTGGCCGCATAGAGTGAGGCAATTTCTCATACGAAAGTAGGGGCTTGTATGACATCAGTATCCGTTGTAGGGAAACCCTACACCATGCGTAATTTATTTCTGTTTGCGGTTATGGGTTACATCATCTGTCTTCCGGCTCAAATTGACTTCGGTGGCGCCTTTCGAATCGCACCCTCTGATCTTTTCTTGATGCTTGGTTTGTTTACGGCAGGTATACACCTCAAATTGGACCGAAGGCAGTTTAGTTCATGGCATTGGGGAATGTTGTTAATTTTCGTCCTTGCTTCATTTGTATCCATTTGGCGCAATGGATTCATTACGCAATACGCTCTATTGCAAAAAGATTTTGGGTTTATACTCCTGCTGCTGACGTATATCATGCTTGTTCAAGCTGTAGATAGCTGGGATCGGTTATATAAAATGATACGTGCTTTTCTTATTAGCGTGCTGATCTTCAATAGTCTGGCTTTGTTCGACTTCTTTAGTGGAGTTAAGGTTCCATATATGGTGCAAGATGGTCGTCTCTCCGGGATGTTAATTGATCCGAATGCATACGGCGGGTTACTAGTAACGGCTTTTGCCATTCATATCATGACGAGTGGGAACGGAGTGAAGCTACTTAGGGGATGGGTGAGTACGCTAGCGACGATTACCTTAGCCGGGGGAATCATGATGACCTTTTCGCGATCGTCATGGATTGGTCTGTTCCTTGTTCTACTTACGCTTCTCCTGACGAATCCTTCTCGACTTCTAAAGATCGGCATGGGGTTTAGTGTCGCGTTTGCAGCACTGCTGTTGTATAAAGGTACTGCTTATCTGGATGTACTTGGGAATATGGCTAGTAGACCCTCGCAGATTCAATCACGGCTTGACATCATTGGGAAGGCAGTAGATTGGATCGTCCAAAGTCCATTATTAGGGATTGGACTTGGTAGCTATAACTATGAATTGCGGATTATTATCCATAATACTCCGATTTGGTTTATGACGGAATTTGGCTTACTAGGCTTGATCGTCTATGGCGGATTCATGATCTGGTTTTTCATCGTCGGGCTCCGTTCTTATCGCGCGGCAGATAAGGTGAACAGACCGATCATTATGGCATTACTGCTATCTCACGCAGCGATGATTGGACTTTCGATGGGCATTGAAGCCTTATTCCAGCGGTACTGGTGGTTCATGATGGCTATGAACGCGGCTTGCATCCGATTAACGAATACGGGGTGGAAAGGAGTGATGCGGTATCGAACCAAAGGCATCGAAAAGTCAACCGGTCGAAAGCTACGACAACAAGCAGAACAAGCGCAATAACAAGAGGTTCGGGAGCATACCTGCTGAAGACTGTGGGCCGGTAAGAGTCGCTTTTGTAGCCTCCATTTTTGGGCATTTTGAGAGTTTCCATCTACCTTATATGGAGTTATTGCAGCAAAAGGGATGTGAAGTGCATGCTTACGCACAACCTGGTGAAGCGAGATTACGGTTAGAAGAGAAGGGAATCGTCTGCCATGATGTGCCCATCCAGCGCAGTCCTTTGCAGATGCAGAACTGGGCGGCTCTAAGGATGTTAACGGAAAGCTTCAAGAAGGAGGGATTTCAGTTCGTCCATGTACATACGCCAGTTGCTTCGATTCTCGGACGGGTTGCAGCCTATAGAGCAGGTATACCTTGCACATTGTATACAGCTCACGGCTTTCATTTTTTCAAGGGAGCCCCTTTAGTGAATTGGATGCTTTATTATCCGCTGGAGCGGTTAATGGCGCGCTGGACAGATGTGCTGATCACCATAAATAGTGAAGATTATACACGTGCCCAGAGATTTTCTGTACGGAAAAAAGTGATCTATGTGAGTGGTGTAGGACTCGATCTCCAGGTTTACAGCAGCGTACGTAATCATCCTGAAGTTGAGGCAGAGAAGGCAGATAGGCGGCGCCAACTATTTGATCTTCCAAAAATCGAGCATGATGAACCGCCCTTTGTCATCCTATGCGTTGCTGAGCTAAACGCCAACAAGAATCAGAAGCAGTTGATTGAAGCGCTGGGTCAGTTAGGGGCTCGAGCTGCTAATATTCATCTGGCTTTTGCAGGTACGGGGCCGCTTGAGCAGACACTATTGGAACTTGCTAATCGGCTAGGTGTCAGCGATCGCGTGCATATGCTTGGATATCGCAGAGATATTCCCGAACTGCTTAGAGCTTGTGATGTTGCTGCACTTGTGTCCTATCGGGAGGGATTACCTCGGGCGATTATGGAGGCGATGGCAGTAGGAAAACCTGTTATCGGTACACATATTCGGGGAATTCGTGATTTGATCGAACATGAGTCAACAGGCATGTTAGTTCCCGTTGATGATATTGTCGCTACCGCTAAGGCATTTATTCAACTACGAGATGATTCAGCATTAACCACAGTGATGGGAGAAACAAATAAGGAGAGTATCATTCGCTACGGATTGCCTGCAGTGCTCCGTGAAATGGACTCGATCTATATAGAAGCATTGAATAAGGAGGAAAGAAAGAGAGTTCCGTCTGAAATGCAACCTAGCCTGTCGGGAGATTGATCATTCACTCACACATAAAAGTCGAGTAAATGAACTTTTAGTTAATTAGGGAGAAAGAAGTGATGAGAATGCGGATCGTCCGTTTGGTCATGTTGGATGCGGGGATTATTGCGGCTTCAGTGTGGCTTGTGTTTTTACTTCGGTTTGATTTTCAAATCCCTGAGATGTACGTGTGGATGCTTCCGTGGGCTATATTGATTCACATTGCGGTATATGCGGCCTTCTCATTTGGATTCAAAGTGTATAACAATATCTGGCGATACACGGGAATGAGAGAGTTATTGCAGCTGCTGAAAGTGAGTGTATTAACACTTGTTGGCGTGATTGTTGTCAACGTATCCGCACACGCAGTAGTTCCTTCCTATCGACTACCGATTTCTATTTATTTTGCAGCAGGTTATGTGTTCCTCGGCATTGTTGGGTTACGAATGGTTAAACGTCTTCTTAATGATGGTTTTGAGACAACGGGTACGAAGGAGGCCTTCGAAGGTAATCTTCTAATCGTAGGGGCTGGTAAGGCAGGAATCCTCGTTACGAAAGATATCAAGCATTCAAGGTTCAAATTTATGAATCCGGTCGCCTTCATTGATGATGATATATCCAAACAAAAGCTGGAAGTAATGGGGCTCCCGATTGTGGGTAACCGAAATTTCATTCCAGAAGCCGTGGATCAGCTGGATATTGCATTCATTATTATTGCCCTTCCGACAGCACCACAAAACGACTTAATGGAGATTATCGAAATCTGCAAGTCAACCAAAGCACAGGTTAAGCTAATGCCTAGTATGACAGAAATTTTGGACGGGAAAATGGCAGTTAATCGAATCCGTGAAGTGTCCGTAAATGATTTGCTGGGAAGAACTCCTGTTGAGATTAACACTGAGGAGATTCGCGAGAATTTAGGGAGTGAGTGTATCCTCATCACGGGTGCTGGAGGCTCCATCGGTTCGGAACTGTGCCGGCAGCTAGCTGCATATCGTCCGAAGGAAATGCTGCTTCTTGGGCATGGTGAGAACAGCATTTACCTGATTGAACAAGAGCTGCGTCAGCTATATCCCGATCAGAAGATTCAACCCATCATAGCGGATATTCAAGATGTGTCGCGGATCGATAGTGTATTTCAAAATTTCCGACCTACGATCGTGTATCACGCCGCAGCGCATAAACATGTTCCACTTATGGAGATGAACCCAGTCGAGGCGGTTAAGAACAACGTTATCGGAACAAGGAATGTTGCGGAGGCGAGCGCCAAATATGGTGCAAAGCGGTTCATTCTCATCTCTTCAGACAAAGCGGTTAATCCAACCAGTGTCATGGGAGCTACGAAGCGGGCTGCAGAAATGATTATTAATGATCAGAATTCATCCAGCAAGACGGTTTTTGCCGCTGTCCGTTTTGGAAATGTACTTGGTAGCCGGGGAAGTGTTATTCCGTTATTCAAAAGACAGATCGAGAGTGGTGGCCCGGTTACAGTCACCCACATGGATATGGTGCGGTATTTCATGACGATTCCTGAAGCGGTGCAATTGGTTATTCAAGCGAGTGTACTGGCACAAGGCGGCGAGGTGTTCGTGCTTGATATGGGTAAGCCAGTTCGGATATACGATCTAGCAAGAGATTTAATACGTCTGTCCGGCTTAGAACCCGATAAAGATATCCCCATTGTGATCACAGGTATTCGTCCTGGAGAGAAATTATATGAGGAACTCCTGACGGAAGAGGAAGGATTGATGGTTACCAATAACTATCGCATCATGATCAGTCGTCCTCAAAGTGTATCCAGATCTGAATTGAATTTGGTTCTTGGAGTTCTGGAGAATTTGTGCAAACGGTACGAATTTGTGCCGAGCAGTTATCAAATTAAGAAATTATTAAAGCAGCTTATTCCGAGCTATTCGGGCTTTCAAGAAGAACCACAGGTTGTTACTCATGAGCTTGAACGGATCAAATCCGAAGTTCATGCGGGGATCTAAGTGATGAAGTCGTTTATGAGCAGTTGGAAAAAGAGATTGCATTTGCGTGGCAAGAGCGACAGGAAATTCACAAGAAAGCAAATAGTCATGAGGCGAATTGGAAGATTCGCCCTGATTGGTTTTCTAATTGTGATTGTTGTTGGTGGGATTTGGATTAGAGGGGTGTTAAATCCTGAACAGCGTTTTCAAAAGGCGGTCCTTAATCCATTGACGATACCTAGCTCTAAAATTTCTGTGGTTCCTGTGGGGAAAACGCACTCGGAAGAGACTTCGAAAAGCCCAGTAAATACGGAGATTACGGTACCTCCATCATCTGAACCAACAGCGACAACATCTGCATCCGATAAAAAAACTTCATCCTTCAATGTTGTACTCATTGGAACTGATACGTGGGGCGGGGAGATTTCGCGTGCAGATACCATCATGGTTGTACATGTGATGCCGGAACAGCGGAAGGTGAACATCGTCTCTGTGCCGCGTGATACAAGGGTTTATGTACAAAATGTCGGATATACCAAAATTAACCACGCTCATATTGTTGGGGAATCCAAAGGTGGGAATGAGCAAGGAACACTGACGCTTATTCAAGCGGTGAGCGACTTTATGAATATCCCCATTCATCATTACATCAAGACGAACTTCTCAGGTGTTCGTGATTTCATCGATTCGATCGGTGGGATTGATATGGTGATCGATCAGGACGTGACCATAACGCCAGAGATTACAATCAAAAAAGGTGAACAGCATCTAGATGGCGTTCATGCACTCTATCTTGCAAGGGAGCGGTATTCTACTCCGAACGGTGACTTTAGTCGTCAAGAAGAGCAATTCAATATCGTTAGAGCTGTGGCCAATAAGCTACTCAGTCCTGAGCATCTTCCGGATCTGGCGGGATTACTACTCCATGAAAAGAAAGACATTATCGATACAAGCTTTAGCGACAGTGATTTGCTCAGCTTAGCTTGGTTATTCAAGGGGATAACTTCCGATGACTTTCAATACGAGCAGATACCAGGTAACAACAGTTTTGGTCCTGATCCGCTAGTTGGAACCAAGGTGTACTACTGGAGTGCTGATTTAAAACAGGTGAATTCACTTAAGGAACGTCTTTTTACGGATTAAGAGAAAGGCGGGAGGAGTACTAACATGTATCGCCATATGAAACGAGGCTTCGATCTTGTGGGAGCGATCGTTATGTTATGTATATTTAGTCCAGTCATGGCTGTGGTGGCGGTGTTGATTCGAATAAAGCTTGGAAGCCCAATCTTATTCAAGCAGCAGCGACCTGGACTGGGAGAGAAACCCTTCTTCATCTACAAATTCCGGACCATGGCTGAACTATATGACACGCAGGGTCAACCGTTACCTGATGACCGACGATACATCAAGTTTGGCGGAATCATCCGGAAGCTAAGTCTGGATGAATTACCGCAATTGGTGAATGTTGTTAAGGGAGAAATGAGCCTGATTGGTCCAAGACCTTTGCTCATGCGGTACAGCCCTTACTACTCCGAACAGGAGAGGCTGCGTTTCTCAGTAAGACCGGGAATTACGGGATTAGCACAGGTGTCAGGACGCAATACTTCGTCATGGAAAGATCGACTTTCGTATGATGTCACTTATGTCGAGAATTTAAGCTTCAGACTGGATGCGCTGATATTATGTAAGACCGTCTTGAAGGTGATTCGCCAAGATGATGTTGTAGCCAATCCAGGTCGGCATAGCCTTCCTCTGGATGAGTATAGGCTGAATAAAAAGGAGGGCCAGGCATGAATGTGCAGTTTAGACCGCTGCATGAAGACGATATACATCATGCATGCCGGCTCTTAAAGAGCAACTTACCGGAGCATGTTTACAATCAAACGATATTTGCTTGTGCTGGTTATCCGGCATATCTACAAGCAGCTTGTAAGTGTGGAGGACATTCAGCCACATTATTGATTGGAGCTTATATTGGAGAAGCGCTCATTGGATTCGCTGAATGGCGAAGAATGGAACAAATGTTGGTTCTGAATAATTTAAATGTGGATGCGCCTTATCGTAAGGATGGTATTGGCGGCATGCTCATGGCATACGGAGAGAAATTAGCAAAAAGGGATGACATTAAGAAGTTGGTGCTGGATGTGTTCTCATGGAATGAACAGGCTCATGCTTGGTATCTTCGTCTGGGTTTTGTTGAAGAAGGACGTACTTATTGGTATGTGAGGGATTTGGATCGTTCATTCGTGGGTAGTGCAGATTTTATTGCTGCTGGATCACATATAGATGATGAGGAAGTGGCGTACATCATTGATGATTACCCGATGGCAGAGGCGCATCATCTAAAATACGGATTCTCTTCTTTTAGGATTAGAACGAAACAGAAGACTTCAGTTGTGGGGCGGCTCGGCGAGCGGTATTTTCGCATCCAACTGCAAAGTGGAGAGTGGGACGGCGGGGAATCACTAACCGATGTGTTACTCGACCTAGATCGTGAGAGAAAGTTGTTATTGCTCTCATCCGATGCATTCCTACGTGAGAGAGATCCTGCGCTAAGCTTAAGCACTGAAAGCATACGTATGATCAAAATATTGGATTAGCAGCGAACGCTTCCGAAGTAAGTTTTTTCGAAGTACCTCAAGGAAGGATACGCTAACTTAACTTTTAGGAGGTGACGTATGAGTAATTTCATTATACTTAACAGCTCGCTTTCTGAAGAATGGGATGCTTATTTGATTCAGATGGATAAGAAGGATATCTATTTCTCAGCAGAGTTTTTTCGAATGTTCGAGGATGATTTTCAACAGGCAGAGTTGTTTGTTTTTAAGCAGGGTGAGAAGCTCATCATTTATCCTTATTTACTACGTTCCATTAGTCATCTTCCAGCACTCATCCAACTGGGACTTGAAGGGGAATGGTACGACATCAGCACACCTTATGGATACGGGGGACCGATATCTAATGTGCCTAGAGGAGCGGAACGATCGGAGCTCTATCGACAATTCAGTGAAACGTTCACAGATTATTGCAGAGAGAAAAGAATTATGACCGAGTTCGTAAGATTTCATCCTTTCATAGGCAATGCTACCGAAGCCCAAAACGGGCTTATTGCGGAGTTGAATCGGAATACAGCATATATAGATTTGACCGTTGGCTCAGAGTCAGCACTAATTCAGAACTATGGCGGCAATCATAAAAGAAATATTCGTAAACTAAAGTCAGCGCCATTTACCATTCGAAAGTCGGAGCTTAAGGATCGGATTGAGCCTTTCACCGAATTATATTACGGCACGTTAGATGATTTACAAGCGGATCCCTTTTATTATTTTCCTCAAAAATTTATAGAAGATACAAGCCTTTTGCCAGAGGGACGGGTAGCGCTGTTCGAGGCGATGGATGGGGACAAGGCGGTAGCCGCAAGTATTGTGCTCCTTGATCGGCCCTGGATGCATTATCACTTATGTGGTTGGGATCGAGCTTATCTGCAGTGGTCACCCACTAAACTTCTCATCCACTCAGCAGCGGTGTGGGGGATGGAGAATGGATACGAAAAATTCCATCTCGGTGGAGGATATACAGGTAACGACGAACTATTTCAGTTCAAACAAAAATTTGCGACTCAACTAGAACCACTGGACTATTACCTAGGTAAGCGAATATTTTTCCCCGAGGTGTATGAACGAATAATGTCGCTCTATGACACCGGGGGGGCGGGGAATTACTTTCCACTCTACCGGCATCCCTCTTTTTTGAATCAAAATATCATGGACCATGCTCTGAAGTAATTCAATAAGATATGTAATCCATTTGGATTAAAGCATCCAAATGGAGAAAGGAGCAAGGCATGAGTATTCGTCAACCAAGCATTCTACCACGAATCTTGTTATCTCCACCCCATGTGAGTGGACGTGAACAGGCTTATTTGGAGGATGCCATTCACTCTGGCTGGATCGCTCCCATAGGACCACAAGTCGATGCTTTCGAACGGGAGATGGCCGACTATACAGGTTCAAAGGGTGCACTTGCATTAAGCTCTGGAACAGCGGCAATTCATCTTGCACTGCGTCTTGCCGGCGTTTCTCAAGGAGATTACGTGATTTGTTCGACGCTCACGTTCGTAGCTAGTGCCAATCCTATTCTATATTTGGGGGCTACACCTGTATTCGTAGACTCAGAGCCGGAGACATGGAATATGTGTCCACTAGCCTTTCAACGGGCCTGCCAGGATTTGAATGACAGAGGGCTACTGCCGAAAGCAGCCGTTGTTGTCAATTTGTACGGGCAGAGTGCAGACATGGAGCCGATTGTAGAAATCGCGAATCGTTATGGTATTACATTGATAGAAGATGCGGCTGAATCTCTAGGTGCCTTTTATCATGGAAAGGCTAGCGGTACTTGGGGCCGCTTCGGAATTTATTCTTTTAACGGTAATAAAATCATTACAACCTCAGGTGGAGGTATGCTTGTATCGGATGATACCGAAGCGTTGGAACAGGCTCGTTTCTGGTCTACGCAAGCGCGTGACACTGCACCACATTATCAGCATTCCGAAATGGGTTACAACTACCGTCTCAGCAATCTGTTGGCAGCAATAGGCCGCGGTCAGTTGGAGTTACTAGAGGAAAGAGTTGAGCGGCGTAGACATATTTCTCGAGTGTATTCAGAACGATTGGGATCCGTTCCAGGTCTTCATTTTATGCCGGAAGCGCCTAATTGTCGCAGTACACGCTGGTTAAGTGCGCTAACGATTGATGAAGAGATCGCGGGCTTCTCCTCTAATCAACTCTTAAAGTGCCTGGAATTTAACAATATAGAAGCTAGACCGGTATGGAAACCACTGCATTTGCAGCCGCTGTTCGAGAATGCCTTCTATTATCCATACATGGAGGGACATAGTGTATCTGATCAATTGTTCACAAAAGGTGTATGTCTACCCTCTGGAAGCTCCTTATCGGATGATGATCTGGTTCGTATAATGGATGCAATAGAGTCATGCATTCAGAACCGCTGAATATTTACTTGGCAACCCAACCGTTAGCACCGGTTCCGCTTTCCTTCACATAAAAAGCAGCTTTAGCTACACCATCTGTTCGCATAGCCAGACTGCCAATCGGAGCGGTTATCGTTCCCTCTGGCGAACCTTCCACGATAAATACTGCTGGAAGCAGTGTTCCACCAACGAGTCGGACTGCCCGTTTGAAGTTGCCATAGGTAGAGAACCATTCAGTAATGGCATACGGATTATACACGGTGCCAAGGGAAGTGCCTTGCATGGCAACCAATGTTTCAAATTCTAGAATGCGTTTTACCTTCACAGAACGGGTATCAAATACCGCTACATTGTTCAAACGCAAGAAAGGCTTAGCCGAACCATAAGAAGAGACTAGTACTACCTGATTGGTCCCGCTGTTACGAACGATCATATTGTCAACAGTAACCATGGTGTCTGATTGTGTAGCGAACAAGTATAAAGAACTTCCTACTAGATCCTGTGCATCCATAGTCCCCACATAAAGATCTCCTCCGTCGATTCGGACTCCGCTAGCTAAGCTGGAGCCTGAGCCGTACACTCCTAACGATCCGATATGCAATCTTGGTTTACCTCCAGCAGCATTAAACGCAGCAAAGATCGCAGGACCACCGATGCCATCGAAGCTTGCACTAGCGATATCAATAAATTGTGAATAGATCGTCTGTAGACCGTAACTAGCTTTATGATCGGTAGAACGAATAAATAAGTTACTGATTTTTAACGTCAGTCCATAAGAGAGTATAGCAGGACTCGCTGATCCACTAACACGCATATCAAGTGAACCGATGTCGAGGGTCCAGAGTCTAGCGATTTCATCTGTAAGTCCTGCTGACAGATCATTACCGAAACCAGTGGTAGTCAAGGAATCGAAGCGTTGATAAAAGCTGCGAGTACCTTTGAACTCATCGGGCTCCAAGTCTAGTGAGTTGGCTCCAGTGAAGCTAGGAGCTCCGCCGCGACTGTTGTTCAGGACAGCACTGTTGACATGAAGTTGGTCTACAAAATGGATGACGAAGTTCTTGCGTCCAGCCGTTTCACAGCGCGCATACCCGATCTGCACGTTAACGGATGGAATCGCTTCTGTGCCTCCAATGAAAATATTGTCACCGTAGCAATCATGGGAGTATACCGATTCGATGGATATATTTTGCGAAGAAGAAATGAACAAGCCGTGAAGCTGATCGTTGACGTTTGTTTTCACAGTCGAAGCACTTCCATCAATTTCGAGATCGCCTGTTATCGTGATATCAGAGGCGTTTAGGATGACAAGTACTCTAGTATCTGAAGGAGGGTTCGAAGCCAGTGACAGCTTAGATCCTGGTTCAAAGCTTAGGTTAGTTCCGGTTGGTATACGAAGACACCACCATTCAAGGCTGGAAGGATTACGCATGCGGCCTGAAGATACTTTATATACACCAGGCGGGAAAATAATAACCTTGCGTTTGGCATTTCCGGCATTGATTGCATTTTGAATCGCGATGGTGTCATCTTTAGTACCATTCCCTGTAGCGCCATAGGATCGAACATTCACATAACCGTTAGTTTCAGGGTCTAATTTAATAGAAGTGACCGCGCCGTCCGCAATCACGGACGTTGTTACAGAATTGTCTGGAATAGGTGCAGTTGCCATATACTTCACTCCTTTATTTTTTGATTTGAAATATAAGAAAGTCCTCGTTATATACATCCTTATATTTCTACGAGTAACGGTTGTCGTCCATATTGGATGACAACATCGTTTCTTCTTAAGTATTTTATGTGAACTTTTCTACTGATGCACGGTACAAAGAGCACCTTACAGGGCGAAAGGAGTTTTTTATTTGAAGGTTTTAGTAACCGGGGGGCTTGGTTTTATTGGGTCACATGTTGTTGATCGGCTCATAAGTGAGGGTGTTGAAACTGTAATAGTGGATAATTTATCGGGTGCGTCCGGCTCGTTCTATAGAAACCCTTCTGCACTTCTGTATCCGTACGATATTCGAGATGAGACATTGGGTGAAGTTTTTAGCCGAGAGAAACCGGATGCGGTCATTCATCTGGCTGCACAGATCGACGTAAGAGAATCACAGCGCAATCCTTTGTTTGATGCGAATGTGAATATTGTTGGAACACTAAATGTCCTGCGGATGTGTGAGGCCCATCAGGTTGAAAAGATCGTGTACGCTTCCTCGGCTGCTGTATATGGTAACCCTGAATATTTGAGCATTGATGAGAGCCATCCCTTAAATCCTGAGTCCTGCTATGGCGTATCCAAAAGTGTCCCTGAGTCCTACATTCGAATGTTTGCCAGCATGCATGGGCTGAAGTATACCATTCTCCGTCTTGCGAATGTTTATGGACCCCGGCAAAGCTCACATGGGGAAGCGGGCGTCGTTTCAATTTTTCTGGATCGCATGAAGCAAGGCAAGGAGCTTGTGATCTATGGGGATGGGGAACAAACCAGAGATTTTGTCTTTGTTGAGGATGTGGCACAGGCGTTTGTAGATGCAGCTCGTTCAAATGACAGAGTGGATAATCAAATCATAAATATTAGCTGTGGAGTGGCTACCTCTATTAATACGATTGTGGAGATGATAGGCGGCATTACAGGTCGCGAATCCCAAACGATTTATGAACAGGCACGGCCGGGAGATATTCTTCATAGCTACTTGAACAATAGGAAAGCAAATGAGTTGATGTCCTGGTCTCCTAACCATGACCTTCACCAAGGACTCAAAAAGACGATTGCAGCCCGATTGACTGTAGGCAGTGCTGTGGACCATTAAACGCAAATATTGAAAGGGGTCATCCCCATGGAACGAAAATTGAATTCTGAAATGTTTGTTCTGCGTAGTATAGCCTGCTTGAGTATTGCGCTACTACATGCTTTATATCGTGTCTATGATGATGGAAATACACCTTGGGTGGAGTCGGTGGGTCTGTTGCTTACGTTTGGCACACCGGTATTCGTATTTATCTCTCAATTCGTATTGTCTTTTGCTTACCCTGAGGGAATACCCGCGAGATTTTGGGAGAAACGAATCAAGTATATATTACTTCCCTACTTTTTTTTCGGGGCTTTGTACGCCGGGTTAAAAGGAGTGGATATGGCAAGCAGTGAGGGGATTCCGCTTCTTCAAGCTTTTTGGTATTTCCTTTGGCGTCATTTGTTGCTTGGTGATTTTCATGGCTACTTTATCCTCATTATATTTCAGTTTTACGCCTTGTTCCTCTTATTTCAAAAGCATGCCAAAAAGTTTACTCCACGCTCCATACTGATTGCCTCATTCGTTATAAACGTAGTGTACTTAGGAATCTTCAATTTTACCAAACCCGCAGATACGGTAGCTGCTCAATATATTTGGGATAAATTGTATTGGATTTTCTCTCCGGGGTGGATATTCTACTTTACTGTGGCTTATTACTTGGGGCGAAATGAGAGTTGGTTCCGGGAAAAATTAAAACAGTTTCGAGTAGCTGTCTTCATGCTTCCGGTTATAACTGGGGCACTTGTGCTGTTTGTGAACGGACAAGGTTGGATTACGGCGCATAGTTCCAAGAGAATTGATATGTTACTTTTCGCTATGAGTATGATTTTACTACTCTTTACAGTAGCTTCTTCATTGAAAAAAGTGCCGCGCGTGTTAGAGTGGAGCAGTAGATACTCCTTTGGTATATATTTGCTTCACCCGTTGCTGTTGGCTTTGTTTGTTAAGCTTCCTTCTTCATTCGGGTTGCAAAATCTGGGTCTATTCAGTGTTCTGTTGCAATTTATCGGGTGCGTGGTTGGCTCAGCGCTCATCATGAACCTAGCGAATCGCATTCCTGGCGGAGCCTTTGTATTCGGTCGAATCGGGATTGGAATCAATCAAAGAAAACCTCCGAAACCGCTGGATAAGCCCATAAGCACGAGTATTGGAAACATAAACTAGCTTAAAAATTGACCACTACATGCCGTTTTCAGGTGCTTAGTGGTCTTTTATTTTTTCTTGGTAAATCGCCGATGCATCAAATTAGTAGCGTAGTCCCAGTTTAATTATGTGTTGCATCCAGATCGAGTATTGCCTTGCCACTTCGGATGATGGACAAAATCATTAAAATAAGTGCTCCACTGTCCGATCTATAATCGAGGGGATCTAAAATAGTTGGAATTATTGGGGAATCCTATTATAATGGGTTTCTTGATTCACAGTAATCATGAATATTTAACCAATTACATCCAGAGAAAAATGCGGGCGCGCAGACATTAGGAGGAAATGAAAAGTGGAACTTGGAGTTAGCACATTTGTTGAGACAACCCCCGATGCCCATACGGGTGAGACAATAAGTCATGCAGAGCGACTACGTGAAGTAGTGGAGGAAATTGTACTTGCTGAAGAGGTGGGGCTAGATGTATATGGAGTGGGAGAGCATCATCGTTCTGATTATGCGGCTTCATCACCTGCAGTTGTGTTAGCTGCGGCTGCATCGATGACTTCGAAAATTCGATTGACCAGTGCGGTAATGATATTGTCTTCAGCAGATCCTGTTCGTGTATTTCAAGACTTTGCAACGCTGGACGGGATATCAAACGGACGTGCGGAAATTATGATCGGCCGTGGTTCGTTTACAGAGTCCTTTCCTTTATTCGGTTACGATCTGAAGGATTATGAAGAGCTGTTCAATGAGAAGCTGGAATTGTTACTAGCTATTCAAAAGTCAGAAAAAGTAACCTGGAGCGGCAAACATCGCGCAGCCATAAACAATCTGGGAATTTACCCGCGACCGGTTCAAGATCCGTTGCCGATTTGGATTGGGAGTGCCGGAAGTCCAGAGTCTGCAATCCGCACAGGAGCCTTAGGATTACCTTTTGTTTTAGCGATTATTGGGAATGTTAAACCGCTTGATTACGCGTCACATGTGCGGCTTTACAAGACAGCTGCGGCTGAAGCCGGGTACGATATCTCAAGCTTGCCTATTGCCTCACACTCTCACGGGTTTATTGCAGAAACTAATGAATTAGCGTTGGAGAAGTTTTTCCCTTCAACGCATGCTCGGACCAATGTGCGGGCGAAGGAAAAAGGGACACCTCCATACCATCGTTCCGATTATGATGCAGCTTGCAGCTTTGACGGTGCTCTGTACGTAGGTGATCCAGAAACTGTTGCTAACAAAATCATTCATCTTCGCAAGGAGGTGGGGATTACGCGATTCTTTTTACATGTGCCCCACGGTACGATGCCTCATGAGGATGTTATGCAAGCCATTAGACTGTTGGGAACGGAAGTAGCCCCTCGTGTTCGTGAAGAAATCGCGCGCTGGGAAGCAAGTAATCGTTAATGAGTAAGCTGCGTCCTTAGGACGCGGCTTTTTTTGTAAGGTATACTAAAGAAATGAATAACGTTTTAAGACACAGGAGGGGCAATGGAGACTATTCATTATTTATCTCAATTTAATTTGCTTCAATCGTTAGCGCTCGAAGATCTAATGGAAATGGAAGAGTTAACTCGCATAACAGTGGTCCCGAAAAATACATATATTCAAACACCGACAACCTTCTCTGAAGGATTATTTTTTGTTAAAAAAGGAAAGGTTCGCTTATACCGCTTGAATTCAGATGGGAAGCAGTTTACGTCGGATATTCTGAGTGAGGGTAATGTTTTTGGTGAAATGAATGTGATTTCGTTTGGAACCAGAGATCATTACATTGAAGCAATGGAAGAGTGTCATATCTGTACAATTGATTCTGTAAGATTTGAAGAATTCGTAGCTACTCGACCTAGATTCTTGATGTCTTTAATGCAAGTGTTGAGTGATCGAATAAAAAGTATGAGTCAGTTATCGCAAAATCTAGCCATCGGAAATCTCCATGATAAAATATTGTGCGTTCTCTTAAAGCTTTCTGATCAGTTAGGAGTTAAGAATGAGGATAATTTATTCAGAATTGATGTTCCGCTGTCACATCAAGAAATCGCTAATTTGATTGGTGCGAGCAGAGAAGCGGTTACGGTAGCGCTGCAAGAATTGGTGAAAGCTGAGGTGATTCAGACAGGGTTCAGAACTATCTATGTTCATCGAGACAAGATTTTGGAAAGAAATATAACATAGCAATCGAGTTGTAAACGAGATTACAGCTTTATTTTTAGAAACAACGGTATCCTAAATATGACATGAAGGTGATTTAAGCTTTCAAATCATAGATGAAGGGACGATTTCTATGGAGCGTAGGAAGGGAGCTCGAAAAGTTAGCGATATTCCGACTGAGGTTGTTGAACTGTTACATAAAGGACAATTACAGACTGTGAATTTAACGGAATGGCTTGCTGTGGATCATCTTGTGCTGCTGGAAAATGTGATGGACGAGCTAGGTTTTGGGCAGGAATCCAACCCTATTTTGCAAAGGCTGAGCGATTTATCCGAAAAGAGAATCATGAAGCTGATACCAGCCATTGCGCGTGAGTTACAACAGGTATTAGAGAGTAAATCTGAGCGAGAACAATCCCGTTTATTCACAGCTTTAGCGCAGCATCTTTCTGATAGTGTCCGCTGTTGGGCTGCCTATATGATCGGTTTAAATCAATCTTTAAGTTTATCGCAAAAGCTAACGGCTATCCGTCCTTTTGCAGCGGATGATCATTTTGGGGTACGCGAGATTTCATGGATGGCTTTAAGAGAATCAGTAATTACAGAGTTGCACGAATCTATTAAGTTATTAGAGCGCTGGGTTCATGATCAAGATCCGAATATAAGGAGATATGCGATCGAATTGACGCGGCCGCATGGTGTGTGGGCGAAGCATATTACTGCGCTTAAAGAAAACCCGGTAATTGCACTTCCGCTATTAGAACCACTGAAGTCAGATTCAGTGAAATACGTTCAGGATTCTGTAAGTAATTGGTTGAACGATGCGAGTAAAAGCAATCCGGATTGGGTGCTGCAGCTTAGTGAGAATTGGTTGATGTCCTCAGATACAAAGGCAACGAAACGGATCGTAACCCGGGCTACAAGAAGTATTACTAATTAATAATGGAAAAAAGGTTCACTTTCAATTGAGATAAAACGCCGACACTTTGTTCATAAGTGAAGGTGTTTTTTATTGCTAAAAAAGGGGATGGAAGGAATATCAAACGAGCTGTCGCAAAGGTGTTGGCTTGGATTATTAAAGGTACATAATCATTGTGATTTATTATTTAAAGTAAAAATAAAGAAAATATTTATATTGTTAATCCTTAATTCATCTGTTATACTCAAAAACACAAAATGTTATATAAACTAACATTAAAATAAGCTGAGGAGGATAAAATTATGAAAAAACAAACTTTTCGCAAATCAAGTGTTATTTTATCAGCGGTTTTACTAGCGGGAACATCATTTAATGTTATGTATGCTGACACTAATAAAGGTCAGAATACACCGAAAACGCATGTGCTGAAGGCAAATTCTGAGACTGTTCGGTGGGGGAATATCGGTAAGGGTGATCCAGCTTTAACGGTACAATCTGGTGATATTGTAACGGTTGAAGCCATTACTCATCATTCCGGTGATGATTACGATCGAATGATTAAGGGGTATGCGGGAGTCGAAGAAATTTTTCACTGGATAAAGGGGGAGAAGAACGAAGCACTTCGCGGGCCAGGTGTACATATTATGACGGGACCTATTGCTGTAGAAGGTGCTGAACCAGGGGATGTTCTGGAAGTGAAAATTCTGGACATGAAGCTAAGACCTAATGGCAATGACAAATACGCTGGCAAAACCTATGGCGTGAATGCCGCGGCGAACTGGGGTTATCTGTACGGAGATATGGTGGAGGAGCCGAAAAAACGTGAAGTGGTCACCATCTATGAGATGGATACAGAGGGTGGAACAGATTATGCAACAGCTGTTTATAATTATAAATGGACTGTTCAGACTGATCCGGATGGTCAAGTGCACCCGACAATCGACTACCCAGGCGTAATTGTAGACCATAATACGATTGATAAGAACTTTGATGTATTGAAAGGTGTGAAAATTCCGGTACGTCTACACTTCGGTACAATGGGTGTCGCACCTAAAGAAGCGGATATCGTAGATTCAGTACCCCCTTCTTACAATGGTGGCAACGTAGATGATTGGCGTATTACTGAAGGTGCAACGATGTATTATCCTGTATCTGTACCAGGGGCGCTACTGTCGATTGGTGATCCGCATGCGGGGCAAGGGGATGCCGAAATTAACGGAACTGCTATCGAGACATCCGTGACGGGTGATATTCAAGTCGTTCTTCATAAAAAAGCAACGCTTAATAAAAAACTGAATGGATTAAGTTTCCCATTACTAGAGAACGAGAATGAATGGGTCGTACATGGGTTCAGTTACGCGAATTATTTGGAGGCACTTGGAGCTAGTGCACAAAAAGATATCTTCAAAAACTCATCCATCGACAAAGCGATGAAAGATGCTGCTCATAAAACAAAAGATTTTTTAATGGACGGAATGAATTTGAGCGAGGATGAAGCGTACTCCCTGATGTCTGTGTCAACGGATTTCGGAATCACACAAGTAGTGGACGGAAACTGGGGAGTGCATGCTTTGATCGATAAAGGTCAATTCGGTGATTCGGAGCGTAAGGCTGTGGGATTACGTAGCAGCTTTGAAGGTTTTGGTGCGAAGGTGAGTTGGAAACCGACTACTCAGACAGTTACTATAAGCTACAATAACAATGTGCTTGAGATGAAAGTCGGGGCGACGACAGGAGTGTACAATGGTGAAATCGTTAAGCTCGTTGCTCCAATAGAAGTTGTAAAAGAGAAGATTGAGGTCAGCGAATATTTTGCGAATTTTTATAAAGCTAAGCTATCTAAAACAGAGTAGAGTGAATTAATTAGCAATTATTCGATTATATCCTTCAGTATCCATTTAAGAAAAAGAACCGTCTTATTTAGCCGGTTCTTTTTTTTATATATTTAGACCATCCTGATTTTTGTGGCGCTTTAATAAAATTTGGTTTTCTACACGTACTAGACCATCCAGACAGTAGATTGATTCATGCATAAACCGTTCCATCTCTTCAAGATTCTCAACCAGAATATGGATGTGAAGAATGCAAGGACCAGTCATTTCATAAAGTACTGCAACGCGTTCGTTTTCTTTCAGGACTTCGACAATATGATTTAAATGAGCAGGCTCTACTTCAAGTTCCAGATAAGCGGAAATTTTCTTGCCAAGCTTCTCCGCGCTAATGACAATAGAAAATTGCTCAATGATTCCTTGATTGACGAGCCGATCAATACGGTCTTTTACCGCTACACTGGATAAATTAACTTCTTTAGCCAGATCAGTATAGGATATTCTGCTGTTTTGGGCCAGCCGCTGCAAAATATGATTATCGATAGGATCAAGCATGCGGATTCGTTCACCTCTTTTTTCGTAATTGTAACAGAAAAAAGATGGAAATGCCTAGTAGTGCATCACAGCAGGAGTGAGTCTTAGGATTATCAGCTTAAGATAGTTGACATTGAAGAATTATTTCTCTATACTGGCTGTAATCTTATAAACGATATACGTTGAAGAAGCCCAGTAGTAGCTTAGTCCCTGTTCCAGAAAGCCGGGGGTCGATGAAACCCGGTACACACTAAGAGTACGAATTACACTTTGGAGTATCTCGGCTAACCCCGAGCGGAATGGCGAACGATATCTCGTCACGAGTGGCATCAATGCTGTACTTTAGCTTAGTGTTTCATTGATGCAATCTGGGTGGTAACACGGTTATTCAATCGTCCCTATGTCTACAATAGACAAGGGGCGATTTTTTGTTTTTTAAATATAAGGATTTATATGTTTCACTTCATCAATAGGTTATCTACTAATTTAAGGGGTGTTAGGCAATGAATATTATCGACGAACTAGAATGGCGCGATGCCATCAATCAACAAACCGATGCCGAAGGGCTTAAAGAATTGACCAACCAGAAATCCGTTTCAGTGTACTGCGGTGTAGATCCAACGGGTGACAGTATGCATATTGGCCACTTGATTCCGTTCATGGTACTCAAGAGATTCCAACTTGCGGGACACCGCCCAGTAATTCTAATTGGTGGTGCTACTGGTACGATCGGTGATCCAAGTGGACGCCAGTCTGAACGCTCTTTGCAAACATTGGAGCAAGTGCAAGCGAATGTTGATGCACTTACTGCTCAGATGAAAAAACTGTTCGTGACCGATGGCGACAATCAAATCCGCATGGTCAACAACTACGATTGGACGCATAAAATCAATGTTATCGAATTTTTACGTGACTACGGGAAGAACTTCAGCATCAATTCGATGCTTGCCAAAGATGTTGTAGCGAGCAGATTGGACAGCGGAATTTCCTTTACGGAATTCTCCTACCAAATCCTGCAATCTCTAGATTACCTGCATCTATACAAACATGAAGATGTGCAGCTGCAAATTGGTGGCTCGGATCAGTGGGGGAACATTACAAGCGGTCTAGATTTAATCCGTAGAAAAGAAGGCTCTGAGGCTGTAGCATTTGGACTTACTATCCCACTGATGTTGAAAGCCGATGGTACGAAATTCGGTAAATCAGCTGGGGGAGCCATTTGGCTGGATCCGAACAAAACGACAGCATTTGAGTTCTACCAGTTCTGGGCGAACACTGATGACCGTGATGTTGTGAAATACTTGAAGTACTTTACATTCCTGTCTAAAGAGCAAATTGATGCGCTTGCGGAAAAAGTACAGACCGAACCTCATAAACGTGAAGCGCAAAAAACACTTGCCGAAGAAATGACAAGATTCGTGCATGGTGAAGAATTACTAGAGCAAGCTAAACGCATTACTGCTGCTTTGTTCAGTGGAGATATCAAGTCCCTAACAGCTGATGAGATCGAGCAAGGCTTCAAGGAAATGCCGACTTACGAAACGACTTTGGAATCCAAGAATATCGTGGAATGGCTAGTTGATCTCGGTATTGAGCCATCCAAGCGTCAAGCGCGTGAGGATATCACCAAAGGAGCAATCTCCATGAATGGTGAGAAAGTTAGCGATGTTGGACTTGAAGTTACAGCTAGCGAAGCTATCGGTGGCCGGTTTATCATTATCCGTAAAGGGAAGAAAAACTACAGCTTGGTGAAATTGTCCTAGAGGAAATAGTGTGAAAAAGCCTTCCTTATATGTATAAGGGAGGCTTTTTGTTAGGATTGATATTCTCATTCTGTGATTAGAGACTTTTTTTCGACGTATTAAATTGAAAATCGAAAGGTAAAATAGTGAAAATTATGTTAAGCTTAGGATTCGTGTGATTTATGGATTAACATGATAGTCTGAAACCATATTGGAAAATTAGGAGTGGTAATTTGAGAAGACAAAAACCAATGACCATGGAAGAATTGATGAATGAGCTACAAGGTCAGAAAATGAATCAAGAAGATCCCAATCACATCTCTTTTGAGAAGTTGTTTAATGAAGCGTTTATGAGTAAGTATTCCAATTGCAAGAGCTTCGATGAGTTTCTAATCAAAGGGAACTTTCAAGTAAAGTCAGAAGAAGATGTTGATGACATACCTGATGAACTTTTTGATCGTCATGTGGTGAGGGAGACGAAGTTTGCGGATTGGAAATCAATGTTGGAAACAGCAAATAAAGAATACGTTCGTAATTAATAAGACGTAGTGTCTAACTACCGTTAGACTCATCCTCAAAGAAACTGCACCTCCATTACTTTGTCTCAACAGACAATAGGGAGTGCAGTTTTTTTATCTCCGGATATTCGACAAACTATGATGTTTTGCTCATCGTTGACATACGTACCTATGATTTAATTGAAGCAATAAGTAAGCGCTTTAACAAAAAATACATAGGAGTGGCAAAATCGTATGACAACATACATACAGACCTCGAAGCCTGAGACGCTTCATGTCATGTGGAAAACCGTCTCAGAGGATTGTAATTTAGCCTGTGATTATTGCTATTACAGCAAAGCAGGAGGACATCCTCATCAACCGATCCGAGTGATGGATACGAATCTTTTAGAGCGGTTTATCGCTCAGTACATGAGTAGATCTTCAGGGATAGCGACTTTTTCTTGGCAGGGAGGGGAGCCGCTATTAGCCGGACTTCCGTATTTTGAACAAGTGATTTCACTGCAGGCGAAGTACGCTCCACCTCATACGATGATAAGTAATGCGCTGCAGACCAACGGAACGCTTATTAATGAGAAATGGGCGAAATTTTTTAAACGGTATAACTTTTTGGTCGGGATAAGTCTGGACGGTCCTGAGCCTATTCATGATTCTCATCGTATAACGGGATCGGGAAAAGGAAGTTATGATTTAGTTATGCGTGGAATTCGTCATTTACAGAATGAGGGTGTGGAGTATAGCATTTTGACGGTGATTCATGAGGATAACGTGACGAGACCAGATGAGTTGATGTCATTTTACCAAGAACATAAATTTCCTTATATTCAGTTTATCCCTTGCATGGATTTTGTTTCACAAAATAGTGATATGCATGGACGCTTCCGAATTACACCTGAACAATACGGAGTGTTTTTATGCCGTACATTTGACTTGTGGTACAACGAGGGGTATCCAGAGCTTCCCATTCGCATTTTCGAGAATATGCTTCTTGTACTCATGAATCGTGAGCCGGAGTTATGCGTTCACAACTCATGTTGTCCGAAGATGATGGTACTTGAAACGAACGGGGATGCCTACCCTTGCGATTTCTTTATCGATGAAGAGCACAGGTTAGGAAATATCAGCCAAACCGATCTAGAAGTGCTGCTTGCCAGCCCAGTATATGATGACTTTTTGTTAATGAAGCCCGATATGAAAGAATCATGTCATAAGTGTGAGTACCTTAGCTTTTGCAATGGGGGATGCCCGCGCAACCGAAATTGGCTTGATGTTAAGGATCGTAATGAGGTTGATTATTTTTGCCACAGCTACAAAATGTTCTATTCACATACTTATGAACGCATGATGATGCTTGCGAACCGACTTAGATCGGAGCAGCTGATGGAGTTCAGGAAAAATGCAAAATCACTTCCGGGTCGAAATGAACCATGTCTCTGCGGAAGCGGGAAAAAATTCAAAAATTGCTGTCAGCCATTATAGGTCAGATTCAAAAAGGCCATCCCAACAATCATGCAAATGGTTGTGGGACGGCCTTTTTATGTTGCTAGAGAACCATGTGATTTCTCACCATTATAGCCGCACCGGTCACCACAGCTTCTTCTTTTAATGTACCTAGAGAAAATTGAGGTTGGTATTCAGGATAACGATAAGTGTTTCTCTGGGCTACCTCCACTGCCGTTTGGAAGAACAAATCGTGAGAGTGGATGAGCGCACCACCTAGAATGATGGTCTCAGGATGAAATAAATTGATGACATTAGCGAGGCCAATACCGAAGTGAATGGCGGCTTGCGTAAATAATTCACGTGCGTGTGGATTACCATCTCTAAAGGCTTGTACAAGAACATCATAAGTCAGCTTCTCTGGCGAAACTTTATATCTTTGGAGGATCAGGTCATTGTCCATGCTCGCCTCCGAGCGTGCACTTTGTTCCAGCGCCTGGACGGATACAAATGCTTCCAGAGCTCCGTAGTTCCCATCATTATTTAATCGGGGGCCGTCAGTCTGAATGATCATTTGACCAATTGCATCTTCCATATCCATTGTGCCATGAACAATACTTCCATGCGACATCATCGCATAGCGGAGTCCTGCTCCAGCATGTACATAAAGCATATGTTGAATATTAGTATGACGAATTGACCATCGTTCCCCAAGCAGTGCGGAATTGGCACCGTTGTCCAAGAAAGCTTTGAAGCCTGTCCGTTCCTTTACCAGCTTGCAAATCGGAAGATTGTTCCAGCCTGGAGAAGGGAAGTGTAGCGGTTTTAGGATCAAGCCATTTTCGCGGTCAAGTGGCCCCACAGCCCCTATTCCTATCCCTATGATTTGACTGTCCACTAACTGATGATCCCTGAGGAAAGCGCGTATTTGATTACTTACATGATCCAAAAATCTTTCAGGTGTGAATGCCTGATCCATTCTCCAATGAACAATTGATTTTGGGTTCATTTGCATATCAAATAAACCAAGCGAAGAATACAATCTGGAAATCTCTAAACCGATAATGTAACCGTAGGAAGGATTGATCTGGTATAAAATAGGTCTTCTTCCTCCGCTAGATTCCCCAAATCCGCATTCTATCAGCAAGCCTTCCTCCGTCATTTCATCCAATATTCGAGTCATTGTGCTTTTGGTCAGTGAAAATGTTTGTAGAAGGTCCAACTTGGAAACAGTACCTTGTTCGGCGATTCGGTCATATAGGAGTTTCTTTGGGGATGGAATGTGTGTCGAGCGCTTTTCCACGATATACCTCCAAGCTATATATAGGATGAACTAGTAAGATCGTTTTTAATAAAGTTTGTATTTATTAACATTAATATAGTATAACTCATAAACCATAGATTGTATTTTACCGTTCAAAAAACTTAATTCCATTTTGGGAAAAAGTGTTATAATGAAATTACTACAGAATATATAAGGGTGGAGTTCATGAGAACAACTATGAAAACAAATGTGATGACGAATACAGACCTCAGGGTAAGTTTACTGTTCCAGTTGTTTTGGGTATTTGTTCGAATCGGTCCCGTAACTTTTGGGGGCGGTTATGCAATGATCCCCATGATCGAACGGGAAATTTCCGCTAAACGGAAATGGTTGGGTGAAGAGGAGATGGATGAAATTCTATCTCTAGCTGGCGCTGCGCCAGGTGGTGTAGGTGTAAATGCAGCGGCATTCATTGGTTATCGTCTTGCTGGTGTGAAAGGTGCAATTGCTGCAATCGCAGGGATTACGATTCCAACCTTTATCATTGTTTGTTTGCTTAGTGCTGTATACTCACAACTGGCCGATCAACCAAAAGTTATTGCCGCTATGAAGGGGATTCATGGTGCTGTTATTGCCTTGATCCTAGTAGCTGCATATCGAATGGCCAAGAACGCTATATTTGACAAGACTACAGCTGTTACAGCGATAGTTATACCGGTCGTTTTATTAGTTTTCGGAATCAATCCCATTTACGTGATCGCAATTGGATTAATTATCGGGTTTGTCTATTTACCAATCAAACAGCTCTTAGGGCTGCAGGTTCGGACGGAGAAGGAGTCCTTGAATGATTCTGATGAAGAGTCGAATTATCCGGAGTATTACATCTAGGGGGATGCGATGTGATTTGGAATTTATTTTTTATTTTTATTAAAATTGGACTGCTCTCCTTTGGTGGAGGGTACGCCATCATTCCGATGATTCAGCATGAAGCTATGGCTGGCGGCTGGTTATCCGAAAGGGAATTTCAAGAGGTAGTTTCCATCGCAGGGATGTCACCAGGCCCTGTTGCAACTAACAGTGCCACCTTGATTGGATATCGTGTAGCTGGAATTGAAGGAGCGATTGTATCCACATTAGGCATGGTTCTACATTCATTAATCATCATCATTGTTATTTCCATCTTCTTTTATCGGGTGAGAGACAGTCAATGGATTAAAACGTTATTCTATGGTTTACGTCCAGTGATTACAGGCTTGATTGCTTATGCTGCGATTCGGTTTGGCTTAAATAGCGTGGAACATGCTTTTATTAGTTGGCAGACCATTGGTACGTTGATCATTGTATTCGCTGCACTTTATGGTTTAATGAAATATAAGCTGCATCCGCTCACCATTATTGTTGCCTCTGGTATTGTTGGTGTAGCCTTTTTTTAGATAGAGCCGCGACAATCCCAGATTGGAGGTAAGTACATGTCAGAGAATATACGGGCTTGCTGTTCAGCTAGTAGAAATCAAATTGAGAAACAAGGGTCCGTCGATATTTGTAAGGAGTACACAACGGTCCAAGGACTAGAAGAGGATAAAGATTTATCGGACATGATCCTTATTCCAGGAGGTACTTTTCTTATGGGGACGGATGACAAAGAAGGTTTTCCGGCAGATGGAGAAGGGCCAGCAAGGAATGTTACCTTATCTACCTTTTTGATCGATGCAACGGCAGTTACGAATAAACAGTTTGCTTTATTTATCAAGGAAACAAACTACGTTACAGATGCGGAACGTTTTGGATGGTCTTACGTGTTTCATTCTTTTGTTTCCAAAGAGACAGGGGAAAAGGTAACCCAAGTGGCGACTCAAACCCCCTGGTGGTGGGTGGTAGACGGAGCGGATTGGAGCCATCCGGAAGGCCCGGATTCGCATGTAGACGAACGCCTTGATCATCCTGCAATTCATATATCATGGAATGATGCGGATGCGTATTGTCGCTGGGCCGGCAAACGTCTTCCTACGGAAGCGGAGTGGGAGTATGCCGCAAGAGGAGGTCTGGTTCAGAAACGTTATCCTTGGGGTGACGAATTAAAACCGGGTGGAGAGCATCGCTGCAATATTTGGCAAGGAAAGTTCCCCGATAAAAATCATGCCAGCGACGGTTATGCAGGTACGGCACCGGTGAAGTCCTATCAACCTAACGGATATGGTCTTTATAATATGTCAGGAAATGCGTGGGAATGGTGCGAGGATTGGTTTACGCCGGACTATCATTTGTCTTCCGAATCTGTGAATCCGAGAGGCCCGGTAAGCGGTGTAGCAAGGTCGATGCGAGGAGGATCGTATTTGTGCCATAAATCTTATTGTAACCGTTATCGGGTGGCAGCCAGAAGCAAAAATACACCAGACAGCTCAGCAGGGAATATTGGCTTTCGATGTGCGGCTGATTTTACAGGTTGAGAATACATAAAGACTACTACATTAGAAGGAGGAACTTCTTTGTCCTCTATCATTCATAGTCAGTTTGAGATCACCGTGCTGGACGTCATAAAAATTCAATATCAGAAGCGGGTCTTATTCGATTACGTCCAGTCTTGTTATACCGTCTCTTATATCCAAAAAGGTGAGGTATTGACGACATCCTCCGAGGGTGATTATGTTGCTTCTGCTGGAGACGTGATGATCCACCGTCCTAATGAACCTTTTAATGTGATCTCCAAAACGGATGGTGTACATTATCTGTTTAATATTAACGCTAAAGTTAAAGACGGAGATGATTTCTTTAAGTTATTCCCTCTAGGCAAGGTGATTCGGGTCCGGGATCGAAGCGAATATGAGCGAAGGTTTGACGAGCTGCGAAGCTTGTGGCTGCAGGAGGAAGAGGATTTCAGAAATGTTCAGGTCGGTTCATTGGCATTTTTTCTCCTTTATGAAGTTATGGAGAGCACCAAGCTTGGCGGGCGCCGCTCATCTCGAGACCCCTATGTCACGGACCGCTTTAACGAGGCGTTGCAATATATGGAGGAGAGACTTGATCAGGAGATTAGTAGAGAGGAGCTTTCCAAGCTCTATCATATGAATCCGGTTTATTTTAGCCGGGCATTTCAGAAAATATATAAACTGACACCTATGCAAATGCTTCGAAAATTGCGGCTGCAGCAAGCTAAACAAATGTTGGAATATACAAATTATACCATCGAGCATATCTCCCAAAGATGTGGTTATTATGATGCCTCGCACTTCAGCAAGGTATTTCGTGGCGAATACGGCAAGGGTCCGGCTGAGCACCGAAAAAGTATCGAATTTACAAAAACAAACATCGCCACTCCATAGCGGAGTGTTCCATATTCATTTACTCTTATAAGCATGAGCAGATCATTCTAAGCTGCCCGAATCGAACGTAATCATTCGAGCAACAGGAAAGGTAGGGAAAATACTCATGAGAATCTTATATTTGGATTTGGATTCGCTTCGCCCGGACCATCTGGGATGTTA
Organism: Paenibacillus sp. FSL E2-0201; assembly: GCF_037963325.1. NCBI lineage: Bacteria > Bacillati > Bacillota > Bacilli > Caryophanales > Paenibacillaceae > Paenibacillus > Paenibacillus sp. FSL E2-0201. The sequence continues at coordinate 3,838,895 of NZ_CP150154.1, read as the reverse complement.
TGGCTATCCTCGGAATACCTCCCCGAATATCGATTTAATCGCTAAAGAAGGGGTTACCTTTACCAACTATTATTGTTCAGATGCTCCGTGTCTGCCGTCTCGGTCCGCTTTAATGTCAGGGAGATTTGGCATTCATAATGGAATTGTAGGACATGGGGGAACCGCTGCTGATATGCGTAGAGAAGGGCCCAAACGTGAATTCAATGATCGACTAGGAATGGAGAGTCTTCCCGCTATATTAAGGCAAGCGGCCATGAAAACCGCATCGATCAGCACCTTCGCCGAACGGCACTCGGCCTGGACCTTTAATGCCGGATTTCAAGAAGTGTTCAATGTTGGTGGAAGGGGGCATGAGACGGCAGAGCAGGTGCTTCCAGTGGCACTTAAATGGCTTGAGGATAACGGGGAGTCCGAAAATTGGTTTCTGCACCTGAATTTCTGGGATCCTCATACGCCTTATCGTACACCTGAGAGCTACGGTAATCCGTTTGAGAAGGAGCCCTTACCCGATTGGATCACTGAAGATGTGTTTGAGCTTCACCGAAATAAGAAAGGGCAGCACAGTATAGAAGATATGAATGCGCTCGCTAAATCGCATTATTATCAGCATTTCAGGCATAATCAGGAAATAGTGAATCATGAGGACCTCCGTGTTATCTTCGACAACTATGATGCTGGAGTCAAGTATCTGGATGAGCATCTCGGAAAAGTCTTCTCCAAGCTGAGCGCACTTGGCGTGATGGAAGATACGGCTATCATAATCTCTGCGGATCACGGTGAGAGCCTGGGTGAGTTAGGGATTTACTCTGAGCACGGCACGGCAGATCAGGCGACTTGCCGCATTCCGATGATAGTTCGCTGGCCAGGGGGCAAGAAGGGAATCGTGGAGGATGGGCTACATTATCACCTTGATCTTGGACCCACATTAGCAAGCCTTTTGAATTTGAAAAAGGCTCCTTCATGGGATGGAGAAAGTTATGCAGGTGCCATTCTGGAGGGACATTTGGGAGGGCGTGACTATCTCGTAATCTCACAATGTGCACATGTGTGCCAACGCAGCGTCCGATTTGCGGATTGGTTATATATACGAACCTATCATGACGGACACCATGGATTCCCGAAAGAAATGTTGTTTGATTTGAAGGACGATCCTTACGAACAACATAATCTCGCTGAAGTGCGTAAAGACATCTGTATGAATGCCGTCTATCTATTGAATGAATGGCATGACAACATGATGGGTTCCATGGATTGTGATATTGATCCATTATGGACGGTACTTAAAGAAGGCGGACCCTATCATGCGAAAGAGTATGTGAACATATCTTCACAGGATGCTTAGCGATAACCTAGTGAAAGCGGCGAACTAAAAACATATGAAATGGAGGTTGCCCATCTAGGGGCAACCTCCATATTTATGTTCTGGCTTCTTGTTGATCTATCAAAGATCCGGGAAGCCTCAAAACGGTCTTCGTCCCACTGCCTGCCTTACTGAACAGCAGAACTCCACAAGGATCACCGTACTTTAGATTTAGACGGTTGTTGACGTTTAGGAGCCCGATATGATCACCGGATTCTATGTTCTTACCAGCCAGCAACTCGGTTAGTTGTTCCAATCTTGCAGGGTCGATGCCTACACCATTATCTTCTACAGCGATTTCAAGCAGTCCCGCTGCACTTTTCTCTACTGTGATCAGCAAGATGCCCTGACCTTGAGCCTCAAGCCCATGACCAAGTGCATTTTCGACAATGGGTTGAAGGATCATTTTTGGTACGGGAATATGTAACCATTCCTGTGGACAGAACAGCTTGTATGTGAATTTGTCCGGGAAACGGCCTTGATATATCCTTACACAAGATTCTGCGATCTTCAGTTCCTCTCCAAGAGTTACCTCCGCTTTACCTTTGATACTGTACTTGAGCATTGTGCTTAGGGCGGTAGTCATCTCGAAGATATCCCGATTTCCTTTTACGATTGCAACGCCTTTGATTGTATCTAAAGTATTGCTTAAGAAATGGGGATTAATTTGACTTTGCAAATACGAGTATTCGGCTCGTTGCTTTTCCAGATCAGTCTGGTAAAGCTGAGTGGACGCATCGATTAATTGGTCCGTCAAATCATGAATCCGTGTTGTCATATCGTTGAACTGTCTAGAGATGATTTCAATCTCAGCGTAGCCCTTTAAATCCACCTTATTGTTTAATATTCCCAGACTTCCGCCCTTTAATTGATTCATATAACGCATAAGCCTAGATAATGGTCTTAAGAGATTCATCATGAGCACAGAGTAGGGAATAGAAACGACCAACAAGATTAATGCCAGAAAAGCGTAGCTGACCTTCTTTAATTTCTCCAGTTCCTTCATTAAATTATGGACAGGAACGGCGGTAATGATTTTTCCAGAGATCTCAGGCAGGCGAAAGGATTGAATAGCATATTTTTTTCCGTTGACTGTTTCTACGATGGACTCTCCGTCACTTCCCGTTGCCCGATTTTGAAACTGCTGGAGCATATCTTCCGGCTCATCACTATTAGAGTAGATCATCCCTTTATCATCCATCATAAAAAAACTGGTTCCAACCAAACGAGGGTACTCTGAAATTTCTGTTTGGATGGCTTTCATATCTACAATAACTGCGATATAGCCGATTTTTTCTCCATATAAAGACGTGTCACCTGAAGCGAAGATGTTCATCCCGAATAGTAACTTTCTCTTGTCGATAACCTTGTCAGGAGGACTGTATCCGCGATAATGTACGATTCCATCCTCCCCGGCAGTCTTCATAAGATCAACAGCATATTTCGTTCTTCCCGCTAATGAAATACGAGTGTTTGAAGGTCCGATAACAATAATATCCAGGATATCCGTATTCATATTTCGGGCGATACTCAATAGTCCCTCTACCTTTTGTGAGAGGTCGTACTCCCGGAGCTTATCATTCTCAACGAGAAACTTTTGGACGGTGGAGTCGTACCCTACATTCATCATCATAGATGAAACGTTGGCATAGTTGGCAGAAATCCGTTGCTTAAGGAGGGAAACTAGTTCTGTATTATATTGCGTATTCTGATTGATGATAGTCTCGCTTGATAATTGATAAACCTTTGAGACGATGATTGGGATAATGGCAACGATAAACAGCCCGAATAACAGAACCTGAGTACGGATGGAGAGTCGCTTAAATGTCTTCATTGTTTTCTTCCCTATATTGCGTTGGTGTCATTTTGATATGCCGCTTAAAAATCCGTGTGAAGTAGAAATAATCCTGGAAACCGCATTTCTCACCGATTTGGTATATGGAAAGATCGGTTTCAACCAGCATTTTACAAGCGTATTCAATCCGTAAACGACTAATATGTTCGATGATGGTCTCGCCGACCTCTTTTTTGAATAATTGGCATAAGTAATTTGGACTTAAAAAAAACTGATTGGCTAAATGCTGGATGGAAATTTCTTGATTAAAATGGTTGCGGATATATAACATAATTTCTTTGACTTTGCTATTGGAAATTCGTGAAATATCAGTTTCGTTTCTGTTCATAAAAATATCAAGCGTCATAAGAATCAGATCATCGATCATGGCTTCAGCCGTGCCGTAGCGATAATAGAGCTGTTCATACCCCTCAAAAAAACGACCGTTAACCCGAGTCCCTTCCCGAGGAAATAAGTACAGGATCGAGGTGTAGAGCAAATAGGCTTCTTTAATGGTGAACGTTCCCTCTTTGAATAACTTCTTTATCGATTCCATGGCTGCTATAAATCCGAGCCGGTCTTTACTATGAATAATCCGGGAAATCTCTTTAAGCTTCTCGTCGATCAGCCATTCTTGTTGCTGATTCACATGATAACATCCAGGCATTCCCGTCGCGAACATACTGAATGCAGCGTGAGAAGCGGATTCTAAAGCCGCATCCAATTGGTGTATATCCGAAATAGGAGGACCGATCCCGACTCCGCACTCTTGTACAACCTCAGTTTGTTCAAGACCCCGGAGGAAAACTTCGTATTGGCCCTCTTCTAACAAATAGCCATACCGACGGCGGCTCATCGGGAAGACCAGGGAAGAGAACTGCCCGACTTCTACTGGTGAACTTAATCCTTGGATAACAATAGGGATATGAGGCGTATCGATTGACAAAGGTATTCTCTTCTCATCCAACCATAAGCTAATCCGTTCAAGATCTCCGGAACAAACCGCTTCATACAGTTCGAAGACGTGGACAGGATTTTCTTTAACTGCCTTCGATTCGTGTTGCTGGGCTATTCGGTTAAGCATGCCTTCAATTTCTTCGATTTCAAAAGGTTTCAGGCAGTATCCGAAAGTGCCATAATTCATCGCTTTCTGAGCATAAGCGAACTCTGCATGTCCGCTGAGTACGATAAAGATGGTATCGGGCGCAACAGCCTTGCCACGTTGTATGAGCTCTAATCCATTCATTACAGGCATCTTAATATCTGTTAGAACAAGGGTGGGGCGAAGCGATTGAATTAATTGAAGGGCTTCTTGCCCGTTTTCGGCATCGTCGATCACTTCAAAGCCGTATTTCTTCCAATTCACTCCTGCTTTAATTCCTTCTACAATCCACTTCTCATCATCTGCAATAATCACTGAACGCATAAGTGAATCCCCCTTTCTCTATGGTGCTCCTAAATTCATCCTAGCGATTGTGGACCAAGGGGGGTATGGATTATCTTACGCTCACTATGTCGGATATTAAGCGTCACCGGAAGGCCACTCGCTAAAGTGTGAAAAATCCACATGATCGGAGTTGTATTCTCTATACAAGAGAATTTACACTCCCGATATAATTTACCATATAAATCGCTTACACGCATAAACAATCTCATACAGAAAGGTGGGGAGAAGATTGGCTGATTCTGTAACCGCTCGTACGCCTAAGCGAAGCTTAAAAACTCGTACGCCTAAGCAGAGCTTAGGAAAAACGATTTTACAGTACAAGTATTTTTACCTCATGGTTCTACCGGTGTTAATCTGGTACGCCCTCTTCAGCTATGCTCCCATGTACGGTGTAACGTTAGCATTCAAGTCATTTAATTACAGTAAGGGGATTCTGGGAAGTCCCTGGATCGGCTTGGAGAATTTTCAAACGTTGTTGACCGACCCCGATTTCCGCAGGGCATTTTGGAATACGGTCATTATCAGCTTGATGAAGTTGATCATTCATTTTCCAATGCCCATTATCCTGGCGATTGTTTTATATGAGTTTTCCAGGACCAAAATGAAGCGATTTTTTCAGACGATCCTAACGTTCCCGCATTTTATTTCGTGGGTTGTGTTGTCGGGGATTATCATCAATATTTTAAGCAAAGACGGGATTTATAACCAGATCATCATGTTGTTTGGCGGGGATCCGAATTCTCCGCTTGTGGATGAAAGTGCATTCAGGCCAGTTCTGTATCTCACACATGTATGGCGAGAGATCGGTTGGGATTCAATCATTTACCTGGCGGCGCTTGCTGGGATCAATCCAGAGTTGTTTGAAGCGGCAGAAGTGGACGGAGCGAACCGGTTTCGCCGTTTGCTTAACATCGCATGGCCGGGCTTGAAGAGTACAGTCGCAGTCCTGCTAATCCTTCAAGTTGGACAACTACTAACCCAAGGTTCGAGCTTCGAGCAAATTTTTAACCTGTATAGTTCACCGGTATATTCGGTTGCCGACACGATCGATACATACATTTATCGGACTTCTTTCACGATAGGAAGCGACTTTGGCTATATGACCGCTGTGGGTGTCGTCAAGTCCATTATCAGTCTGATTCTCTTATGGGCGGCCAACACGTTTGCTAAGAAGATGGGCGAGGAAGGACTGTATTAATTTGCATGAAAAGGGGAGAAGCAAGTGACCGACACAACGGTTAAAAAGAGAAAAAAGTGGAGTGTCTTCGATATCGTCGCATTCGTGGTTCTGGGGCTTCTAGCACTAGTAACATTTTTTCCCTTCTATAATGTTCTTATTATCTCTGTTGCAAGGTTCGAGGCGATTAGTAAAAGCGACTTTTATATTTTTCCACTTTCGTTTGACTTGTCGGCCTATAAGCTGTTGCTACAGGATATGAAGTTTTGGTCTTCAATTTTAAATTCTGTCATCGTAACGGTGGTTGGCGTGTTGTTCAGCATGACGATCTCTGTTGCGGGCGCATACGCATTATCCAAGCGGGGAATGCCCGGAAGAAACATAATGCTTAGCTTGATCTTGTTCACTATGTTTTTCAATGGCGGTTTAATTCCCTTTTACCTAGTCGTAAAGGATCTAGGATTCGTAAACAATATACTCGTTATGATCATACCCGCCGGTCTCAATACGTTTTATCTAATCATTATGAAAAACTATTTCAACACGATTCCAGAAAGTCTGGAAGAATCAGCTAAGCTGGATGGGGCAAATGATCTGTACATCCTTTATAAAATCATTATTCCAATCTCTGCTCCATTCATGGCGACCTTTGCTTTGTTCTATGCTGTGGAAAGATGGAATGAATGGTGGTACGCGTTGATCTTTATCAGTGACGCTTCTAAGGCTCCGCTTCAGATTTATTTACGAGAGACACTCATCACTTCGAATTCCTTGCTAAGTCAAATGGCACAGACGATGGCCGAGCAAGAGCAGACCGGGAAGGTCTACACCCCGGCACTTCAGATGGCAGCTATTGTGGTTTCGAGTATTCCGATTATTGTTGTTTATCCGTTCCTTCAGAAGCATTTTAATAAAGGCATTATGGTTGGTTCGATAAAAGGATAAGAAAGATTTTAAATAGATTGATTCTATCCTAAAATAGTATAAAGGGAGGTTTATAGCATGCTTAGAAAGAAAATGATGACACTGGCATTATGTATAACTTTATTAGCTTCGGTGCTCACGGCTTGCGGTGGAGGCAATAACGAAAAGGGGCAGGCGGGATCAAACGGTGAAGCGACTACGGATTCTTCTAATTCCACTGACAATCCTTACAAGGATCCGATGACGATTTCGCTTGGTTTTTGGGATGCAGATGCTGAAATTGCTAACATCGAAAAAGACCCGATCGCCAAACAAGTATTGGAAAAATTCAATATTACATTGAAGCCTGTCAATATGACTTGGGATGACTATACCCAGAAGATTCAAATGTGGGCTGCTTCCGGCCAATTGCCTGATATCTTCGCAATCGACGCCGTCGGCACGCAATATCAACGCAAATGGGTAGAACAAGGTGTTGTCAAAGCGCTTCCGGACCTTTCTAAGTTTCCTAACCTTGCAAAATACTTCGAATCTCCGGATATTAAAGGCTTGGGTGTAGACGGAAAGTATTATACGGTTCCTCGCCGGATGTTCCCAAGTGTCGATTGGAGCGCACTGGATCGTATGGTGTTCTATCGATGGGATCTTGCTAAAAAAGCTGGAATTACAAAAGAACCAGAGACATGGGAAGAGTTTGAAGCCATGCTTGAGGCAATCGTGAAGTCGGATCCGGAAGGGAAACATATTACAGGTCTTACAACGACAACTACCAAGATGCTGGGCGGATTCTTCTGGTTGTACGGTAACCCGGTCGCCACGAGTGATGGAAGCGGCAGTGACTTTAAATGGATCAAAGAGGACGGAAAGTTTATCCCTGCTGTATTTTCGAAAAATGCGCTGCCAGCGCTTCAAAACATGAAGAATATGTATGAAAAAGGATTAATCGATCCAGATATCGCGCTTGTCAAGCCTGCAGAGTCTTATGACAATTTCGTAGCAGGCAAAGCAGCGGCTCTCCTGAGCGGTGGCGGTTTTATAAATTTAAATAGCGATATGTATGAAAAACGCTGGAAAACAGCTTATCCGGATAAGGATATCATGGAGAGTGTGAAGGCACTCAAGCCGCTTATTGGCCCTGATGGTGAACGTTCACATGCCATTTTTAAAACATACTGGTCGGAAAGTTATTTCAGCAATACGGTTGACGATAAAAAAATGGATCGTATCATGGCACTCTATGATTATGTGTTGTCATCGGAAGGCAAGGACTTGTTGACTTATGGTATCGAGGGTGTGGATTACAAGATTGAAAATGGGAAGAAAGTTGTCATTGAAAAGGGTTCTTTAAATGAGAAGTATCCGGCTAGCAGATTTCTTAAGAATTTGGTGGCATATGAAACTTCGGACAGCTACACCATGGATAACCCGACAATTTCTAACGAAGGAATCCGCAAAGAAGCTGTCGATTATATTGATTGGATTCAGAAGAATACGAAGGTTCCGGATTACGACATTCGGTTAACTTATATGTCCACACCGACGAAGGATAAGTTCACTGTGCTTGACCATGATGATCTGCTCAAGATCATGCTTTCCAAAGAACCGGTGGAGAGTTACTGGAATAGTATCGTGAACGATTATAAGGCTAAAGGCCTTGATAAAATGATAGAGGAAGTAAATGCGAAGGCTAAGGAACAAGGTATTGAATAATTAGTTGATAGAGAAGATCCGGGCTGAAGTAGCTCGGATCTTCCGTTTAATGACTAGTACAGAACCAGGAATGTGCGGAGCTACTGATCGTATACTTAAAAGATTGGGAGGGGATAGTCTATGAACTTTAGCGTTCACTTGACAGGGTTAAATGAGAAACAGCTTTCATCCGTTTCGGAAGTAACTGGAATATTGGGAATCCGAATGGAACCGTCAGGGATTCCGGTGAATTGTAAGCACCAAGGTAAGGGGATTCGAATATCTTTCGATGAGGTTCAGGTTATCATTGAATATGAAAAGGAGCATCAATTGATCCGGGCGCTCAGCCGATTCCTCGAGAACATACGCCGAGGAGAAAGAGTTGAAATTAATGAACCGCCGGTTTATGAACAGCTAGGCTTCATGGTAGACTGTTCGCGAAATGCTGTTCTTAATCATGAAGGATATAAGGAATTAATCCGGCGTTTAGCACTTATGGGATATTCAACGGTTCAATTGTATACGGAAGACACGTACGAACTAGAGGGATACCCTTATTTCGGTTATTTGAGAGGCCGATATACTGGGGATCAGATTCGGGAGATGGACCAGTATGCCGCGTTATTTGGTATAGAACTGGTTCCCTGTATTCAGACGCTGGCCCATCTCGGCCAAGCTTTGAAATGGCAGGCGCATGCACCGCTTGTGGATTTCCAGGATATTCTCCTTATTGATGATCCCAGAACTTACGAGTTAATTGATCGAATGTTCGCTTTTATGTCTGCTCATGTAAGTAGTCGCCGCATAAATATTGGGATGGATGAAGCTCATATGATGGGACTTGGTAAATACCTTGATAAGCATGGGTACCAGGATCGATCCTCCCTTATGTTAAAACACTTTAACACTGTTATGGAAATCGCCAGAAAATATGGTTTCCGTACGATGATGTGGAGTGACATGTTTTTCCGTCTGGCCAGTGCCGGGGAATATTACGATGCTGAAAGTCCAATCAGCCCCGATATTGTTAAGCTGATCCCTGAAGATGCTACCTTGATCTATTGGGATTACTATTCGGAGACGCAGGAGAAATACGACGGAATGTTACGCAAACATAAGCAACTGAATGATCATATCGGATTTGCAGGTGGAGCGTGGAAATGGATGGGGTTCGCTCCGAACAATGAATTCAGTCGCCAAGTCAGTCTGTTGGCACATGACAGCTGTGTTAAGCATGGAATTCAAGAAGTGCTCATAACTGCATGGGGAGATAACGGTGCTGAGGCTTCGGTTATCTCGGTTCTTCCTACCCTTCAACTTTGGGCCGAGCTGTGTTATACAGGACATTTCGTGGAGAACCATGTCAAAGAAAGATTCAGTAGCTGCGTGCAAGGCAATTATGATGACTTTATGGCGCTTGATGCGGCCAATCTGGTTCCAGGCAATTCGGCACCGGGGGGATGCTCCATCAATCCCGCTAAATACTTGCTTTATCAAGATGTGTTGTGTGGCTTGTTTGATCGACATGTTGTTCCTAACGTGTATTCGAAGCATTATCAGCAAAGTGCGGAAATGCTCGAACAGGCGATCACGCGTAATTCGCCTTGGCAATCCTTATTCTCTGTACAAGCCAGTTTTTGTCGCTTGCTAGAAATAAAGAGTGAAATCGGGATTTCTATTCGCGATGCTTATCATCGGGGAAATTTACAGGAACTAGCTCACTTTGCCAATGTAATTTTGCCAGAGCTATCAATTTTGACCGGGCGATTTATGGATGACTATCGGGTACAATGGGAGCTGGAAAATAAGGTGTTTGGTTTTGATGTTTTTGATCTTCGTATGGGAGGAATGCTTCAGAGGATTAAGACGGCTATTCATCGAATCAATAGTTATGTTGAAGGGAAAGTGGAACAGATAGCTGAATTAGAAGAGGAACTGCTGACGTTCGACGGTCTCGTTGACGATGACGGTCCAAGGGCGATAAGTGCGAATTTGTGGCACACGATCGCAACACCGTCCGTCATCGCAGGAGTATAGGAAAGGAGTGAGGTTATGATTGACACTAATCTGGACCATCATAATGGCACAAAGCGGCCTAACCTTTTGCTTATCACAGTGGATCAGATGCGTTTTGATTGCCTGAGCATCATGGGACATCCCGTCGTTGAGACACCTAACCTGGATTCTCTTGCATCAAGAGGGATATTATTTGAACACGCTTACTCAGCTACCCCGAGTTGTATTCCCGCGAGGGCTGCTATCATGACAGGAATGGGCCAAAGATCACATGGGCGGGTGGGGTATCAGGATAAGGTTGAATGGAATTACGCCCATACGATTGCCGGAGAGCTTGCTCAAGCGGGTTATCATACGCAGTGTGTTGGCAAGATGCATGTATATCCTGCACGTAATCTATGTGGATTCCATAATGTAGTGCTTCATGATGGATATCTTCACTACAATCGGGACAAGAGCCAAGCCATATATAATGAACACTATGATCAAGTGGATGATTATTTACAATGGCTGCGAAGACAAACCAATGCCAATTCGGATATCACGGACTTAGGACTTGATTGCAATGCCTCAACAGTTGCTCGTCCCTGGCACTTACCGGAAGCGATGCATCCAACGAATTGGTGCGTAACCGAGTCGCTAGACTTCTTACGGAGAAGAGACCCAGGAAAACCATTTTTCCTATGGTCCTCCTTCGTTCGTCCACATTCCCCCTTGGATCCGCCGCAATGTTATCTAGATATGTACAAGGACTTGGGATTTCCCGATCCTCCAGTTGGAGATTGGGTGGACGAGAATGCAGCTTTAAACAGAGCTAAGGATCCAACATCTTCGTTCACTCATTTGCCAAAGCGCAGATTGGATCATGCCCGTGCCGCATATTATGCGCTAATTACGCATCTTGACGACCAGATTGGGAGGTTGATCAATGGGCTGCAGGAATATGGAGTATTAAATGATACTTTGATTTTATTCACTTCTGACCATGGTGAGATGATGGGGGATCACCATTACTTCCGTAAGTCTCTTCCATATGAAGGGAGTGCTAAGATTCCTTTCTTAGTGTATGACCCGGGAGAAACGCTGGGACTTCTTGCAGGTTCCCGGCTCGATTCCGTCGTAGAGCTTCGCGATATTATGCCAACATTTTTTGAGGTTGCTGGCATCCAAATCCCAGTTACAGTTGAAGGGCAAAGTGTGTTGCCACTGTGTAGGGGAGATCAGACAGTGTGGCGCTCTTATATTCATGGGGAGCATGCCTATGGCGAAAAGTCCCACCACTTCTTAACGGACGGAAGAGAGAAATACATTTGGTATTCTCAGACAGATGAAGAGCAGTTCTTCAATCTAGTGACCGACCCCTCAGAGAAGGTTAATGCAATCGGATGCACCGATAATTTCGAGCGTATTCGTGAATGGAGAGAGCGTCTTATTCACGAGCTGGAGGGACGAGAGGAAGGGTTTGTAAACAACGGCGAATTGATTGCCGGACGTCCGATTTCTCATATTTTAAAGGCTTCCGGAATAGGGAAATGATCTAAACGAAGGGCAACCTGAACATTCAGGTTGCCCTTCACCTGTTACGGAAATATTAAGGTGTTAGCATGTGTTTTGATTTACCAGCTACTCCGGCGTTCTGGCAAAGGGTCCTGATCCTGAATCATCCGATGAACAAGCAATTCTACCATCCAAAGGCGAATTTCACTATAATCGGGATCTTCATAACGATTGAAGTTCTCTTGAGGATCCTCTTCCAGATCATATAACTCACCGTAAGTCTCTCCTGCAAAGATAACCAGCTTATAACGTGTTGTACGCAAACACTTAGCGTTAATGCCTCGATCATGAGCAATATAAGCGGTTAGGGCAGAATTACGGACATGAGGCTCCCTTCCAGCCAGCACCTCCATCTGTGACAAGCCTTGAACTCCGTAGGGACAATTAAGACCTGCGGCTTCAAGCAGTGTGGGTACAATATCCACATGCTCCATCAAAGCAGAAACCCGTTGCCCGGAAACAATTCCAGGACCGCGTACGATCATTGGGATCCGCGTTAGACCCTCATAAAACCACGGTCCCTTGTAAATTAGTCCGTGGTCACCGAGCAGCTCTCCATGGTCGCTGGTGAATAGGACGACTACATCATCGTACATTTCTTTTTGACGCCAAGCCTTTATAATTCGTCCGATCTGTTCATCAATGAAGGTAATCATCGCATAATAATTTCGAGTGAGCCGTTTTATAAGCGCATCATCAAGAGAATGCTCCTCACCGCCGCCTGGCCAATAGCCACCCTGACCCTGACGCAGTAGATGTTGAGGACGAAGATGCACATTATCAGCTTCTCTGGTTCGTATTGAGATGTCTGTGTCCGCGTACATATCTGCGTAAGCCTTAGGAGGATCAAAGGGATGATGTGGATCGACGAAGCTGGACCATAAGAATAGCGGTTGCTCGGTTTTGTGGGAGAGGATAGCTTCGATGCTCCGTTCAGCAATCCAGTATGTCTGATGCAGCTCCGGAGGAATTTCACTCTCCCACACGTCGTTTTGAGCATCAGAGGCTTTGTAATGGTCCTTGCTGATACGTTCAGCTACTTCAGGATTGCGCGCCTTAAGCCACTCTATGTATTCACCGATGCAATTGTCTTCAGTAATATGATGCTCATCAAAACCATAGTATGTTCCATCGGAGGCTCTTCCGCGATCACGATAAGCAGGCTCTTCATACTCCTGAGAAAAGTCCCCCTTCATTTGTGGACGGAAATGCATCTTTCCTACACCGATGGTTTTATAATTCGCTTGCTTGAGATGATCGCATAAAGTAAGTTCATCTTCTTTTAGTGCGGTACCGATGTTCCAAGCACCGTGAACATGCGGGTACCTTCCTGTAAAAATGGAGGAACGTGAGGGTGTGCAAACAGGACTAGCACAGTAAGCTCCAGTGAAGAGCGTGCCTTCCGAAGCAAGCCTATCAAGCTCAGGTGTTAATACGGAAGCATTTTCGATTCCAAGCGCATCCGCACGCATTTGATCTGTGGTAATTAACCAAATATGAGTTCTCTTTGACATCCGTAAAAACCTCCTATGAATATAGTGTATAGCATCACAAAAGCCTCTAGCAACCAATGAATTCTCCATAATAATTCATTAGAATCGTCCATATGGGGTGATGTTTTTATTACCTATAATTGAATAGTCTATCACAATGTTGGAGGAGAAATTTTATGCGAAAGTTATCCATATCAGGGGATCATTTTATATTAGACGAACAACCCGTCCGGCTGCTTTCTGGTGCGCTTCATTATTTCCGGATCATTCCGGAATATTGGCAGGATCGTTTGCTGAAGCTGAAGGCTTGCGGATTGAATACTGTTGAAACTTATATTCCTTGGAATTTACACGAACCAGAGGAAGGTTGCTTCAATTTCGTAGGCTTTGCTGACATCGAGGCTTTCGTTAAGCTAGCTGGAGAGCTCGGTTTGCACGTCATTTTGCGGCCAAGTCCTTATATTTGTGCGGAATGGGAATTCGGTGGATTGCCAGCTTGGTTACTTGCGGACGATAACATACGACTGCGTTGTAATGATAAGGTCTATTTAGCTAAGGTGGATGCTTACTTCGATGAGTTGCTTCCGCGTCTTCGACCTTTGTTAAGCACTAACGGTGGGCCTGTGCTCGCCCTTCAGGTAGAAAACGAATATGGAAGCTTTGGAAGTGACAAGACTTACCTGAACTATCTAAAAGAAGGCATGATCGCCCGCGGTATGGATGTTCTGCTGTTCACTTCGGATGGAGCTGAAGATCATATGCTCCAAGGCGGTATGATCGACGGAGTGTTCGCCACCGTAAATTTCGGTTCACGGGCTAAGGAAGCCTTTGCTAAACTACGTGAATATCAGCCTACGGGGCCATTGATGTGTATGGAATTCTGGAATGGATGGTTTGACCACTGGATGAAACCGCATAATACACGCCCCGAGTCTGAAGTAGCGGAGGCTTTAGACGAGATGCTTTCTTTAGATGCCTCTGTAAACTTTTATATGTTCCATGGGGGGACTAATTTGGGATTTATGAACGGGGCAAATCTTTTTGAAAAATATGAACCACTCGTAACCAGCTACGATTATGATACGTTACTGGACGAATCAGGTAGGCCAACTGCAAAATTCTACGCAGCTCGAAAAATAATTGAGAAATACGTAGCGTTGCCCCCACTAGAATTACCGCCCGTAATTCAATCACGAGCATACGGTAAAGTGCTGATGACAGAATCTGTACCTTTGTTCACTCAGTTAGATGTATTGTCTCACCCTGAACGTAGAGCATGTCCTGTACCAATGGAGAAATTCGGTCAGGATTATGGATTTATCTTATATTCTACGAAGATCAGTGGGCCGCGCAGTGGTATGGAGCTCGTTCTGCAAGAAGTACGCGATCGTGCGCTTGTATTTGCGAACGGTGCTTTTGTAGGTACAGTTGAACGCTGGGATCCGAGAGGCATTCCATTAGAGGTTCCAACGGAGGGACTGCAAATCGATATTCTTGTGGAGAATATGGGACGCGTAAATTATGGCCCGCTGCTTCGTGATTCGAAAGGTATCACATGCGGTGTTAGACTCGGCTATCAATTCCTGCATGATTGGACTATTCGTTCATTACCGTTAAACGACCTTAAAGGATTATCATTCACTCCGATAGATTCCGAACAACGTCAGCAGCCGTCTTTCTACCAGGGGAACTTTCAAGTCAATAAGCCGGAGGATACTTTTTTGCGACTGGACGGATGGACCAAAGGCCAAGCTTTTATAAATGGTTTTAATTTAGGTCGCTACTGGGAGAAGGGGCCGACAAAAACGATGTATTTACCAGCTCCACTCCTGCGCCAAGGTGAAAACGAACTAATCTTGTTTGAACTACATGGCGTAATGGAGCCTGTGGTTACTTTTGTAGATGCACCGGAGCTCATGTGATATTTAAAGTGTGGGTAGGGACCATCATTCTGTAGTATTGATCTGATGATTTTTAATATATAATCAAGACAATAGTCGATTCATAAAATTACCACTTGAAGTGAAATCGAGAATTTGGTTGGTTTGTAGGAAGTGGTTAGGAGGAGGATTGCTAATGAGTTATGATTTGATGGCGTTTGAGACGTCTAAGGCACCGCAAGAAAGAGCGGGGTTTATGGATTGGTACGAGCAGCAAGTGAAATGGTCAGAAGACCATGCCTATAATGATCCTTCAGTTTTATCGGACGCGCTGCAACGCTTTTATAGTGAGTTGTCCGAGCAATTTCCTAATATGAATGTTGAGGATGAGATTTTTGAGGCGATGGAGGAAGCCGGAACAGATAACCGGCTAACTGACTACTCGCTTGGTTCCTCCGTTATCTATGCAGCCTTCGCTTATTCCGTAGCTGAGGAAGCATATACGGCGATGCGAGAGTTGGCTATAAAACACAAAGTAGGATTTTTTGATGTGAGCAGTAACGAAGGCGAGATCATTTTCCCTTGAAGCAAGATGATTTAGAGTGTCAGCTGGTTGCTCTTCTAGATGTTAACGTAGTGGCAACCAGCATGTTTCTGCCTTTTTACACTAATACGGACGGAATTATATAATCCTTAATCAGAGGCCACCGGTCACGAGGTTGAAGTGTGAACTCTGAGGTGATGGCTACGATAAGTTTCTTTTTTGGAATGCAGCAAATGACATTACCACCATCACCTAAAGCTGAGTAGGAGTAAACCCCGTCTTCTTCGCGTAGCCACCACAAATAACCGTAATGATTAGCGTTCATCGCTATAGATTCCTCAATCCATGTCTCCGAAATAATCTGATTATTCTCCCATTTTCCACGGTTCAAATATAATAAACCAAAACGCGCCATATCTCGTGGAGACAACGTAAGTCCCCATCCTCCTGTGGTGATGCGATTGGGGTCTTCCACCCAGCCCTTCACATTTACCCCAAACAAATCGTCGAACTCAAATGATTTCATCTCATAATCCGGAATTTCTTTCATTCCGATACGACTGAATAAATGCTCGTTAGCGAACTCACGGGCACTTTTTCCTGTGCAACGAGTGATGATAGCTGACAGTAAGTGAGCTCCTGCGGTGGAATATTTAAAATCACCAACATTCCCTTTGTGGCCAAGGATATCCAGTGTGTATTTGACCCAGTCGGACGATTTACAGAGTTGCTCCAGTGGCTCGTGCCAGTCTTCAAAAGCATAGGGAGCTGTCATGGTGAGCAAATGGCGTATAGTGATTTGTCGTTTTTGTAGATTGGCAGCAGCATCGTCTGGATCATATTCGGGGAAAAAATCCAGCACCTTCTGATCAACATGCTTGATATATCCTGCATCAATGGCAATACCAATGAGGGCGGATACGATACTTTTCGTTACAGAAGCCACATGATGCAGATCTTCTGGACCATAACCATTATAGTATTGTTCATAGGCAATATATCCATTTCTCGCCACTACGATTCCGTTTATATTACTATAGTCGGATTTAATCTTAGCTTCTATTTCTGAAAGTTTTTCTGTATCCATCCCTAAGGCAGCCGAATCTGAAGTTTGCCAGTCTTTTGTAGGCCAGTAGTTTCTGTGCATCTAGGTAACTCCTTATATTCAAATTTTTTTATGAATATCAGTGTGGCTGCGATCTTTTCTTAACTGGAAAATACACCTCAGTAACAAGATCCTCAGGATCAGCAGTTTGTGTGGGGTCCGTAAGGTATATTTCATAGGGAGAGTTAATCAATTCGTAACCTTCGTTTTCAATCCATTCTGTGAGCTTCGCATAAACGGATGTCAATTCTGAATAGGGGCCTCTATAAACCGACTTCGCACACAGCCCATCAGGTAATTCTCTTGTTTCCTTTACGATCTCCTCAATAGGTAGGGCAAACTCTGTATCATTCCCGGCAGGATTAAATTCCTCACTGTGATAAATTGTTATTGGCGTACCAAGCAAGGTCAGCTTTTCAGTGGCAATGATTTCATACAGTTTGCTAAAATACTTTCCATATCCAAGAGCATAATCATCACTGCTCAACATCTGACGTAAATAAAGGATATTCATAGGCTTGGTTTCAATAAGCTGTACTTCTATCTTGTTTAGGTAGGACATCAGAGATATCCCTTTCTCTAAATTTAAAACATCACTGTTCATTTGCTTTAAGGTGTATTCATAAGCTCGTAATTTCTCTTGTATTTCTCTTTTTTTGAGATTTAGGGCTGCACATAGCTTTTCTTCAAATTGATCCTGCTCCCATTCCAGAATGTCTTTGATCTCTTCCAAAGAGAACTGATAAGATTTCAAACGGTTAATAAAGAGCATTTTAGTTAGTTGTTTGATGGAGTAATACCTATAACCGTTCTCAGGGTTAATCTCATCAGGATGAATTAGCCCAATTTCATCATAATACCGTAGTGTTTTAGTTGACACTTCGCATATCTTCGAGAATTCACCTATGGACAGCAACTATCTCATCTCCCTTTCTTCGATATTAAATGATAAATAAACTTTGATTTCGTTGGTTTGTTCATTTCCACTATGCACCTTCCCCTAAGGATAAAGTCAATAGCCAGACTTCTTATCTGGAAATAGGTTTACAGTTGTGTATTCACAAATCGGCTAAGATCATTTAAATATTGATCATCCACCAATTGTCGAGGAAAGAAGACAGCTGTTAAATAAGTCCTTAATGGGGATGCGGCATTCTTTTTTGACAGCATAGAGTGGTCAGCGTTGGGAAAATAAGAGACAGAGAGCAAGCTAACAGGTATTTTTTCACGGTAAATACGTTCGGTTTCCTCAATATCTACATTGATATCTTGACCGCCGAGTACTAGATGGACAGGAGCATTGAAGTAACTAAGTTCTTTGGTGGCATCAGACTGATAGTTTTTGGCGATAAATCCCCAGCGTTCCTTAGAAATCAAGTTCTCGGATTTTGCAATTCGCAAGTAATCTTCATAAGAGGCACGTTCGTTAAGTAGTTGTAAGACTTGAGCGTTATAGTGTTCTTTCGCTTGGATCTCATATTCCGAGAATCCTTCGTTTTTCATTTCTAATCTTGTATTGTATTTACCTTGAGAAATCCAGTTCACGGCAGGCGATACAAGAATACTGAACGCGAGATCAGGTACTTCTCTTACGATCTTAGGAATTACCCATCCGGCTTGACTTGCCCCCCACAAACCAATAGATTGTGTATCAATCATCGGCAAGGCTTTCGCCCAGTTAATTGCTGCGATTGTTTCCTGAGCACGATCTTCCATACTTTGCTCCAACCAGTTGCCGGAGGAACCACCAATACCAGGCTTGTTAAGAGACAACGAAGCATATCCTACAGATGCGAATTTCTCCCACAAGGGTTTATACCCATCATCGTATGAGTCATTTATGGGACCATCACCATGTACAAAAACCACCAGCCCTACGTTTCCAGAATAGTTCTGGGGCAGAATTAAAGTTCCTGTTAGTTTACCCTGAGGGGTTTCGATTTCTATCTTTTTCTCAATCATTTCATATGAATGCTGTTTTAACACGAATAAGCCTAAAGCTAACAATAAACCAGTAATTATCCATGCGGTTAATTTAATATTTAATCTCATTTACTGCACTCCTAGGGTGTAGTGGTGAACTCCTTGTCATGTAAAGCCAATTTGCCTCTTTAAAAAGTAGGTGTTTAATCCCGCTATAGTTAGATTGAACGATACCAAAGTTCATCTGTTGGTACATTTGAATAGCTTGTTTATTATTTTCAGCAACATGTAGCGTTAATTTGTCCATGTCTGAATGACTGTTTACAAATTCTATAGCCCAACTAAGCAGCTGCTTGCCGATTCCTTTATTGCGGTGACTAGATCGAACGGCCAAATGCTCGATGTAACATTCTTTTGCCCGAGGCTGATAATTCAAAAAACGTAATCCGACCATTAACTTACATACATTTATATATCCAAACTGCTTGAATACTTGTGAATGGGAATTACGTTGTGGCGTTTTAAGGTTACTTCTCTTTGGGGCCCGGCAGTCCTTCCACTTTATGCTGAGCGTACCGACAACTTCTCCATTTTCTTGGGCGACGATTTGTTGTGATGATGTGGATTGTTGCTCAAGCGCCCAGAGTCCGAAGAGTAGGTCAGTAATATCATCGTCGTCCAGTGGGATGAGGGAGTGGAACTTCCCATGGAACGCGTCCACTAAAAGACTGCACACTGCTCTACGATCTTGTTCTTGATATTCAGCTATTACAATCTTGTTCAGATTTATCATGCTACACCGTCAGAATCATATTTGATTTTTATTTGAATTTCATAATGAAGCTTGTCATTGTTGAACATGGATAAATAGGATTTTTCCAAAATGATCAGTTGTCCCTGAATTGTATAATGATGCTGTGTTAAATAGTGTTCCAGTTGCGCAATCTCACGTTCAATATCTTGATCATCCGTCACGAAAAAAGCTTTATAGAGGTAGCTACCTTTTTCTAGAATGATGTCCGGTGATTGATTGCTTTCATAACATAAGGTTACTTGTTCATTTTCGTATAAATAATGCAGATCTGTTTCGAATAAATGTGATAGGTGCGGCTTTTTTTCATACAAACTTCGAGCGGTGAGTGACTTATCTTGGTCAAGTTCTATCCATTTTTTTAAATGACGAGTATCCAATTGCTTAATACTATATTTGTCTTCTAGAATGTCGGATTGCTCGTATTCGTTAAGTATCTTTTGTAAAAACTGCTGCAACAACATTAGCTGGTTTATTTCAGAGTTTATTTTACTTTGAGATTGCTTCAAAAGCTGATGGTAGTCAGTTGTGGAGAAGTTATTCATACTTTTGTTAATTGTGCTGACTGGTATGTCTAATTTGCGAAGCAATAAGATCTGGGCCAGCTGATAAATCTCATTAATCCCATACATCCGGTATTGATTGCTATCGGTATAGGCTGGAAATAAAATCTCTTTTTCTTCAAAATATCGGATTTGGTGCACAGATACATTCATAAGTTTTGAAAGTTCACCAATCGTTATGTGTTGATTCAAGGGTGTCGCTCCTATCTGTTGGGTATTTGTTGAATGCAATAACTATAAACCTTAGGTCTGACCTAAGGTCAAGCTTGGATTAAGCTGTCGTTTTATTAATTTGTCGAATCATGAAGGAAAACGGAAAATTTTATAGAATTATCTATCGTCATCTATCTCATGTAATTCAAGTGTTGCACAATGCCCCAAGCGTATGCTGCAGCTTTACTACTCCATAGAAAAGGGGCCTACGATGCTCAAAAGGACATTATTTATCTATTTAATAGCTTTCCTTTCGTTAGCTACAATTCCACTATCCATTGTTATAAATAACGATCAGCATGAGAATCATCCGCAAGTTCAGAAGGGTAGCATGGATCTTTCGACATGGAATTATAAGCAACAAAAGATCATCAAGCTAGACGGGGAGTGGGAATTTTATTGGAACCAGCTACTCACACCTGAGCATTTTATAGATCCAAGCATTGACAAACCAGCCCCTACAGCATGGATGGTGGTCCCCTCACGATGGAACGGTAAAGTGATTGATGGTCAGCCATTACCTGCATTTGGTTCTGCTACCTATCGCATGGTGCTGAAAAACTTACCTGTAGACGGTGTATTTGCATTGAAAAAGACGAATATACGCTTTTCAAGTGCGATATATGTGAATGGACATCTACTCATTAAAGACGGTAAGCCTTCTATCAGTACAGCCGATTACCAGTCGGGGAATATTCCGCAAATCGGGCTTTTTTCAGCTGAAAAAGGTGACGTAGAGATCATTATTCAAGTTTCTAACTATGAATATGTAAATGCAGGCATTCCGGTATCTCTGACCTTTGGCGAGGAAGCCGCGATGATGGAGACCCAGCAGAAGAGTATGGCTCGTGAATTTAGCACCGTTGCAATTTTGGGAACATTATCCCTTATTTTTGTCATCTGCTTTGTGGCGGCTGCATTATACCGTAAGAAGGATTACTCCCTGCTTGTGTTTGCAATTATTTGTTTACTGCTCGCGATCTATCATGGCTTGATTGGAGAACGTTCGCTGTTACTGTTTTTTCCCAGTCTCTCGTTCAATGTGTTATACAAAGTGAAGGACATTAGCTCCATCTCGTGTTTTATTGTTCTGGCTATATTTTTCTACCAAATGCACAAAAGCATTATCTCTTTAAAGCTTACGCAAGTTGTAACGATCATACTAGGCAGCTTTATATTTCTGGTAGCGATTCTACCTATTCGTACTTACACGGTCTTCTCACCGTACGTGATCATTGTATATGAATTGATGTTAATTTGGATGCTGTGTAGAGTGGCTATCCTGTATATTAGAAGCGCAGAAGTAAATCGGATCAAATCATTGCTGCTGTTCTTAGCGATTCTTGCGATCAATCTGTACTCCATAGACGTAATCCTGTTTGCACTTTCGATGAAAGAAAATCTATGGCTCGGACAGTTTTACATCGTAGCCTTTAATATCATTATGATCGTTCTGATTGTTCTTCGTTTTTTCGAGGCATATCATACGATAGACGAAATGAAAAACCAGCTGATCGGGCTGGACAAAATTAAAGATGAGTTTCTTTCCAATACCTCTCATGAGCTGAAAACTCCGCTAAATGCCATAGTGAACATTACCGCTACACTTCTTAATGGGGTAGAGGGTCCAGTTACCGAAAGGCAAGCGCAGAACCTAGCAATCGTATTGGGCAGTGGAAGAAGACTAACTTATATGGTGAACGAACTGCTCGATTATTCCAAAATGAAGCATGGGGATATCACGTTATACAAAAGCACCCTAGATCTGAAAGCTGTTATTGATTCTGTCATCGGTATTCATTCGTTCCTGCTCGGAGAAAAGTCGATTTTTCTCATAAATAATGTCGCTTCAGATTTCCCTCCTGTACATGCAGATGGCAATCGTCTGATTCAAATTTTGCACAACTTGGTAGATAATGCGATTAAATTTACGGAGCAAGGTGAAATACATATTAGTGCTAAAACTATCCTTCATGAATGGGTTGAAGTTCGTGTAGCAGACACGGGAATCGGAATTGCACCGGATATGCAGAAACGTATTTTTATGGCTTATGAGCAGGTGGATGAAGCTGAAATTCATAGTCACGGTGGCACAGGTCTCGGTCTAAGCATTACGAAGAAGTTAGTGGAGCTGCATGGCGGGAACATTAGAGTGGAATCTGTTACGGGCAAAGGTTCGGTTTTTATTTTCACCCTTCCACGGTGGGATCGAATATCTAATCAAATTACGGGTCCAATTGTGGAAAAGACACTTCCGTTTAAAGAGGTTCTCTTCCCGCGCCAGGAGTATCCTGTTTATATCAAAGGTAAAATCAATGAGCCAATTTTGGTCGTGGACGATGATTATGCCAACCTTCAATCCATGATCAACCTGTTCAAGCTGGAGGGGTATTCCATTGTTGTTGTGAACCGAGGGCAATTAGCACTCGATGAGTTATCGAAGAATTCAGACTTCTTCCTCGTTGTGCTGGACATTACAATGCCGGACATTTCTGGTTATGAGGTTCTGCAAAAGATCAGAGAAAGATTTACCCCCTTTGAGCTCCCGGTGTTAATGCTGACGGCGAAGAATAGAGTTACAGATATGAAAATGTCCATGGATAATGGGGCAAATGATTATGTGGGGAAGCCGTTCGAAGCGGAGGAGCTAATGGCGAGAGTGAAGAGTCTGACCCGATTAAGAGCTTCCGTGAAGCAGGCTAAAGATGCTGAGATAGCCTTTTTACGTTCTCAGATTAAACCTCATTTCTTGTACAATGCCCTGAATTCAATTGCTGCATTATGTGTGGAAGAGCCTGAGCAAGCAGAGGAATTAACGCTGGAGCTGTCGCAGTATTTGAGAAGCAGCTTTGATTTCAAACAATTGGATTCATTAACGACCCTGGAGAGTGAGCTGGAACTGGTTAATGCTTATATTAATATTGAAAAAGTGCGCTTTGGTGCTAGATTGCAAGTCCAGTATGATATAACCGCAAATACGGATAGCCGGATTCCTCCGCTTATTCTTCAACCTCTGGTGGAAAATGCCATAAGACATGGCCTGATGTCCAATTTACGGGGAGGAAAGGTAACTATATCTGTCAAAGAGTCAGACCCTTCAATGGTCAGCTTTGTTGTAGAAGATGATGGATGCGGAATGAGCGAACACAAGCTGGAAGAGATCATGAAATCTGATGTAGATAAAAGAGGTGTGGGGCTGTGGAATATTAGTCAGCGCATCAAACTTCTTTATGGAAAGAGCATTCGTATTCAAAGTGATGAAGGAAAAGGTACAAGGATTTCTTTTGACATCCCCAAACAGCAATTGAACCGGCTAGGAGGTTGAAGCATGCTGCGAGCCATTATCGTAGATGATGAAGAATTATCACTAAAGCGTTTAAAAAGGATATTGTCTCAGAGTGGAGAGATTGAAGTATACGATACTTTTCTGGATCCGACGGAAGCTTATGAATTTGTGAAGGGGAATTCGATAGATGTAGCATTTTTGGACATTTCTATGCCTGACACGAATGGGATGAAGCTCTCCGCCCTTTTGCATGCATTAGATGAATCGATAGATGTAGTTTTTGTTACAGGGTATGACGAATACGCACTGCAAGCCTTTGAACTGAGCGCTGTGGATTATCTGCTGAAGCCTGTTACTGCGCAGCGTTTATCAAAAACTGTGGATAAGATCAAAAAAATGAATAAAGGTGTGACGGTTCAACCTGTCATAGAAGTTCTTTTATTTAATGGACTTAAGATATACCGCCGTACACAAGACAGAGTGCCTATCAAGCTAAGAAGCCCAAAAACGGAGGAATTGTTTGCCTTTTTGATTAGTAAAGGAACGGTTAGCCGAGAAGAAATTATCGACACCTTATGGAGTGGGTTAGAGCCTGAAAAAGCACTTAAGAATCTGAACTCTACCCTGTATTATATTCGAAAAGCAATCGGTACTAGCTTTATTAAGACCAGTAGAAACGAAATTAGTATAGAGGAACGAAGCATTTATTGTGATTTGTATGAGTTTGAGCGTTTACTGAAGCAAATTAGACAAGGCTCTAAAAAACATTCAGAATGGTTCAATCAAGTAGAAACACTGTATTCGGGGGCCTTTCTTAAAGGAAAAGCATACGATTGGGCTAGTGGGAAGACAGGCCGACTTGAACAAGATTTTATTGGACTGCTGGAACTAGCGGCTAGATTGCACATGGATCAGAACGAGCGTCAACAATCGCTGCATTACTTTGAGCGAATATTGAAATTGGATCCCTTGAGAGAAGATATCCATCAGGAAATCATCCATTTGTATATTGAACTAGGGCGAATGAATGAAGCTTATCGACGATATGGGCAATTGGAAGAGACCCTTCAACAGGAGCTTGGAACTTCACCTGATCCTAAGCTCAAAGCGTTGATTATGAAGATGATGAACTAGTATAAAGAAAAAGAGAACCGACGAATCGATTAGATTTCGTAGGTTCTCTTTTTTTGTTTATTTTTCGTTTATCATAATTTTGTATAATACTCTCGATTATTGTCGAAATGATGACATGATTTATGCTAGAGGGGGAAAAAGAGTTTGAAGCCATCATTTATGAAAATAGGCATTAGTATTTCGTTAGCCACTGGACTTGTGGTGCAAGGTGTAGGCCCAATCCAGACTCAAATCGTTAGTGCGAAATCGAGCTTCGATTGGTTAGAGAATAGCCCAGCTGTGATACCGTCTATCAATGAAGATGATTATTCTAATGCAGGTGTTGTTGTCTCTAATCTTTTGTCAGGAAAGGTTACTGAACCGGCGACAACGGGAATTGCTGTGGTAGCGTTAGATAATACCAACGGTGCCTGGCAATATTACAATACGCAAGGAAACATCTGGTACAACATCGAGCCGGTGTCGAACACTAATGCTTTCCTGTTGCTGAAATCGGAGAAAATTCGTTTTGTACCCGCTAAAGACTGGAACGGAACAGCTTCAATTGAATATAAGCTATGGGATACGACAGCAGTTGGTTATCAAAACTATCAAAAAAATGCGAATACCACAGCATCGGGCGCGTTCACCACAGTTTCGGGCAAAGCTACTGTGACTGTAAACCCAGTGAACGATGCTCCGTATCTAACGGAATTGAATGGTGGGGATTATCTTAGCTTTGACGGGAATGGGGATTATGTGACGTTCCCAGATCAACTGTTATACAAGAATTCTTTTACAATTGAAGGGAATTTAAAAGTCAATGGTTTTAATACCTGGATGAGATTCTTCGAATCTTCGATCGCAGAGCAGAACCACAATATTTTTGTGGGCTTTAACGGCAAAAAAATGCATTTCATCGCTTACACCAATAAAGGAGATATTAATGTCACAGACGATTTCCCGATCTCCAAGTGGGTACATGTCTCGATTGTTTACGATCACAGTCAGAAGAAAGGACGTATTTATTGGGATGGAGTTCTTAAGGCAGAAGGAGCTATGGATTTAAGTACAGTTGGAAATGTGGCACGTCCGAACAACTGGCTTGGTAAAAGCACCTGGAGACAGGACGGAGATTATAGCGGTGGGATGAGAGACGTTAGGTTTTGGAGTATAGCTAAAACTCAGAGCGAAATTGTTCGCGAAATGAACGTCGATTTGAATGGATCTGAGCCTAATCTGGCTTTGAACTATAAATTTTCGAATAGCAATGATGGTAATATTGCTGTCAATACACCGGCTGGTTCAGGTAAGAACGGTAGCATTACGGGAGCAAGCTGGAAGCAGGACACAGGCTTTATGGGAAGTACTACAACGGAAAAAAATAAATCTGTATCACGCTCTTTTAAGGTCATTGATGTGGATGGGGATGACCTAAATGTATCAGCTACTTCTTCTAATACTTCCCTAATTCCGAATAATGGACTGAAAGTAAGTGGAAGTGGAGAAGTGCGGACGATAGAAATAACACCAGCGAAGAATGCCTTCGGAAACAGTGTGATTACTGTTACTGTAAATGATGGCACTATAAGTAGTATATACACCTTCAATGTGCAGGTAAACGATGTGGGAGATATCCTAGTAACTGGAGTGACTTTGAATAAAACATCACTTAGTTTAACTGAGGGAGAAGCTGGAGATACACTAAATGCTGTAATAGAACCTGCCAATGCCACGAACAAAACAGTAACTTGGAGCTCCAGTGATGTAACTGTCGCGACAGTTGTTAATGGAGTGGTAACACCAGTTGGCGTTGGAACGGCAACGATCACAGCAACAACAACGGATGGAAGTTATACGGCGTCATCAACCGTTACAGTTAGTGCACCAGTTGTGAAAGTAACCGGAGTTAAGCTTGATCAGGAGACCCTCGATTTAACCGCTGGTGAAGCGGACGCCTTACTAAAGGCAACAATAGAACCTGCAAATGCAACGGACACAGACGTGATCTGGAGCTCCAGCGATGACACTATCGCAACAGTCGTGAATGGAGTTGTGACTCCAGTTGGTGAGGGTACAGCAATTATTACTGTAACGACTAAGGATGGAAGCTTTACGGCTTCAACGACTGTAAATGTGGCAGCACCTAAGCCACCAATTGTTCTCGTAACGGGAGTAACGTTAGACCAGACTACGCTTAATTTAACAGTGGGCGAAGGCGACGAAACGCTACAAGCGACAGTGGCACCTGCTGATGCAACGAATAAGGGTGTCATCTGGAGCTCTAGCGATGAGACTGTAGCCAAGGTTGTTTATGGAGTAGTAACCCCGGTTGGTGTTGGAACAGCCACCATTACGGTTACGACCAAAGATGGAAGTTATACCGCTTCAACGACAGTACATGTAAGTGAACCAATTCCACCAGTTGTGAATGTAACTGGGGTGAGACTAGATCAGGAGACGCTCGATTTAACAGCTGGTGAAACTGAGGTAAACCTAAAAGCGACAATAGAGCCTGCAAATGCAACGGATCCAGGCCTGATCTGGAGCTCCAGCGATGAGACTGTAGCCAAGGTTGTGAATGGAGAAGTAACTCCAGTCGGTGAGGGAACAGCCATCATTACGGTTACTACGAAAGATGGAAGTTATAAGGCTTCAACCACCGTTACTGTGAAGGCTCCTGTTAAGCCAATTACAGCACCGGGTATTCCAACAGCTGTAACTGCAACTGCAGAGAATGGTCAAGCGACCATCACCTTTACAGCGCCAGAGTCTGATGGGGGAAGCGAAATTACAGGTTATCTTGTAACGGCTACTCCGGGCGGGTTGACAGTTACAGGTAATGGAAGTCCGCTTACAATCAGTGGTCTGACGAATGGTACAAGCTACACCTTCACGGTACAGGCCATCAATAAGGCTGGTATTAGCGAGTTATCTGCTGAATCCAATACAGTCATCCCTAGCGCTCCATCCAGTGTTCCTTCCCAACCGACTCCATCAGCTACACCGACACCTGTAGCAAATGATGCTTCCATTCTAATCAATGGTAAAGCGGAAACCGTGGGAACCGCGACGAATGGTAAACGGAATGATCAAACGCTAACCACTATTGCTTTAGACCAGAAGAAGCTGGAAGACAAGCTCGCCGCGGAAGGTAAAGGTGCAGTGATTTCTATCTCTGCTACTAGCAAATCAGATGTTCTGGTAGGAGAGCTAAACGGACAAATGGTTAAAAATATGCAGGGTAATCAAGCCGTACTTGAAATCAAAACTGGTAATGCGACTATTACTTTGCTTGCAGGGCAGATTAACTTGGACGCCCTATCCAAGCAGGTGGGACAGTCTGTGGCTTTACAGGATATTAAGATACAGATTGAAGTTAGTAAACCAACAGCCGATGCTGTAAGTGCTTTAGAGGCTGCTGCACAAAAAGGATCATTTTCATTAATCTCTGCGCCAGTAACTTTTACGGTTAGAGGGATTTACGGAGATAAGAGCATTGAACTTTCACAATTCAATACGTATGTGAAGCGTACCATTGCTATTCCTGAGGGGATGGACCCGAACAAGATTACAACTGGAGTATATGTTGATGCTGATGGAACAGTTCATCATGTACCCACTAAAGTAGTTGTAATTGGCGGCGAGTATTTTGCTACCATCAACAGTCTTAGTGGCGGTACTTACTCTGTAATCTGGCATCCGCTTGAATTTAGCGATGTTGCTAACCACTGGGCAAAAGACGCAGTGAATGATATGGGCTCCCGTTTAGTCGTCGAAGGAACAGGTAATAGTCAATTTTCTCCTGATCAAGCCATTACCCGTGCAGAGTTTGCAGCGATTGTCGTTCGCGGTCTTGGACTTGAATTGGATCAAGCGGCAACACCATTTTCGGATGTTAAAACTACGGATTGGTATAACAGTGCGATTAATACTGCATATGCTTATCAATTAATCAATGGTTTTGAAGACGGCATGTTCCGCCCTGATGACCAAATTACCCGTGAACAAGCAATGCAAATTATCGCAAAAGCGATGAAAATCACAGCACTAAAGGCTAAACTTCCAAATCAATCCGCTGAAGGATACTTGAAACTATATACCGATGCCGGCAAAGCATCTGACTGGGCGATTAGCGCAATTGCTGACTGCTTACAGGCAGGCGTAATCATGGGACGAAGCAGTAATGTGCTTGCTCCCAAAAATGATATGACCAGAGCTGAGGTTGCGGCGATCGTTAAGCGGCTACTTCAAAAGTCAGATTTAATTTAAAACCTTGACTCATATGATACGTTGAAAAGAAAGAGTATTCATTCGATAACCTTCGAATGAATACTCTTTTCTTTTGGTTATATTAAATTCTAATGTTGATATTTGACTGTTAATCATACATTTTTTGGATTAATATCTGGGGCATTTTTTAATGGCTTTTGAAGTGCGTCCACAATGGCTGCGAAGATACTTGTTACTAAAAGACCCATTAGACATAATGATGTAGGACCCGCTGCATCATCACTAGCTGTAACTTTAGCAAGCACCCTTAAGCTTACTATTCCTAACAAAATGAGGAACATAATTGTGAAAGCGCATTTCTTTATGATCTTCAAAGATTTAAGGGATAATTTTGAGAAATTTCAGGACTTCATGATTTTAGTATTTAATTTATTGTTTTACTATAAATTTGTATTGTTTTTAATGTTTGTTATTTTACGAGAAATGGTTATCGTCTTTGAGAGACGACAACGTCACTTCTTCTTGTAAGCAGGAGAATGGTTTAACTATCCAGAAAAAGTAAAGTAGATCGTTTATAAGATCAATCGAAAAGAGGCGATATCTAAATGGAATTACGGCAAAGCATTAATGAAGTCTTTCAGTCGGCACAACAAGGTGATGCTGCACGGCTAAAAGAAATTCTAGAATTCCATCCGGCTTTAGCAAATACGGAAAATAACGAGGGTCTTATACCTTTGGGATATGCGGCACATTTCGGTAAAGAAGCAGCGGTGCAGGTATTGATAGACTATGGTGCTGAAGTTGATGCAGTATCCCATTCTAAGATTAGTTTTATTCCTTCTAATACTGCACTTCATGCTGCCATTGCTGGGGAGCGGGATATGGGTGTTATCCGACTGTTATTGAACAAGGGTGCTCAGACACATATTTTAGATAGCGACGGGCATACTGCCTTGCATTCTGCAGCTTTTCATTCGGATAATGTGGAGCTGATACGCTTATTAATCGAACACGGAGCTGACATCCATGCTAAAATTGAAGGTGGTGAATCAGTATTAGCTATGGCCATCCAACAAGGAAACCACAACGTAAAAGAATTTCTTATTGAAAAAGGAGCAATTTAGAATGCAAATCACATTAAACCGTAAAGACAATTCAACAGTAGCTTTGATTTCCAGCGAGGGTATTGTAATTAATAATGTAAATGATGCTTTGGATCTAATGGCAAACGTTAGATATCAAGAATGCGATAAAATGATTCTAAGAAAAGAGCAAATCACGGATGATTTTTTTGAGTTAAAGACGGGGCTTGCCGGAGAGATTCTTCAAAAGTATACAAACTATCAGATGCGTGTTGCGATTGTAGGAGAATTTACTGGCTATAATAGTAAAAGTCTGAATGATTTTATTTACGAATGTAATCAGGGGAATAAAATATTGTTCAAGAGTACAGAAGACGAGGCATTGGCAGCACTTCATCAAAGTTAAATGTGAACTTGAAACAGAGAGGGGAATTATTGTGGAGGCTAAAATCACGTATGAAACAATCGATGACTATATTTCTACGTTTTCACCTGATATTCAGGAAATCCTTAGTAAAATAAGAAAAGTGATAAAAGAAGCGGCACCTGATGCAAAAGAAAAGATTAGTTATCAGATGCCTACTTTTGCCCTGCATGGAAATCTGGTGCATTTTGCGGCTTTCAAAAATCATATTGGATTTTATCCAACGCCTAATGGGATTGATGCTTTTAGAGAAGAATTATCAGTCTATAAAGGAGCAAAAGGTTCCATTCAATTCCCTCTTAATCAGCCGATGCCCTATGAATTAATTAGTAAGATCGTGAAATTTAGAGTGGCTGAGGATATCAAAAAAGCTGAAGATAAGCGTAAGTAATTGGTGTGTAAAGAAAACTTTGTCCACTGGCACACCTGAAGCTTTCGATCTACTCTGGTTTCAGGTGTGCAATTCTTACAAGTTATCGTGTACTCGATACTGATCGACGCACAAACGACAGGATAATATCCTGTGAGTAGTCTCCGAAACCACTTCCGAATAGATTAAGTCCTCGTCTATTGAGGGCATCCTCGCGAATCTCAAAGCGTACTCGAATAGGCTCATTAAATGCCAGCTTCAGTGAGCTAATTGTAGTAGGGGAAGAAGCAGCACCATTTATTTTGCTACCCTGTTCTGAGATACTCCACTCTGTCAGCATTCCATATTCTGTACCACTCTTCCAACGTTCGGGTGTTAACTTTCCTTTCCGGTTACCGAAATCTGATGGACAAGTCCAAGTACCGACATGTAGGTCATTTATAGTTAATGTGATGTCACTTGCCCAATCTTCACGGAATGCAGGTGCTTCAGAACAAACCTCAGCCGAAATCCGAATCTCATCTAGCTCGACACCAGGGGGGAGTGGATTGGCAAAATAGTATTCGACATAGCCAGAATCAGCGAACCATAAGAGAGATGCTTCAACTCGTTCAGGCATGTAGAATACCCGCGGATCATCCTGAGAACCGATGACTCCGCCGTCTTTTCCAGCCATACCACAGGATGGTTGTACAGAACAGTGGGAGAACATTCCGATGGGCATATGTATTTCTTCCGTTTGATGCAGACCATCGCCTAGCTT
Organism: Paenibacillus sp. FSL E2-0201; assembly: GCF_037963325.1. Classification (NCBI taxonomy): domain Bacteria; kingdom Bacillati; phylum Bacillota; class Bacilli; order Caryophanales; family Paenibacillaceae; genus Paenibacillus; species Paenibacillus sp. FSL E2-0201. Next base: position 3,807,088 of record NZ_CP150154.1, on the reverse strand, counting down.
CGACGGAAGATCGAGATGGATGGATCGGCAGGTCACCGCGCATATTTTCTCACGATTTGCTCCTTGTGTAGATGAGATTAAGTTAACTTGCTCAAGGGTCTGCACATTGATTGAGATTGTAGGTTGAGCTACGCCAAGTGTCTCGGCCAATTGACTGACACTCATGGGCTTGTCACCAAGGGCTTCAAGAATGCGGACTCTGACATCTCCAGAAAGTGCTTTAGCAACGTCTAAGATACGCGATGCAGGGTACCGGATCGTTTCTTGCGAAATATCATTCATTGATTGTATTCCTTTTCGTTAAGATAGTTTGAGGATATTGTACACTGAAGATTGTATATTGTAAAATTATAATATACATTGCGAAATTTATATACTGGTGCTAAAATGAGCTCAACTTCTTATTTTGAAAGGCTGTGCTCATATCATGACAACTTCCGTACTGAATGTTGAGAGTCTTCCGATTCCTCGTCCCGAACATCCGCATCCACATTGGCAGCGCAAGGAATGGATGAATTTGAATGGGGAATGGTCATTTAGCTTTGATCTGAGCAATGAAGGAATAAGCAATCAATGGTTTTCGAATTCCGAAATCGCTTACAGTTCGAAGATTACCGTCCCTTTTTCTTGGGTAAGTCCATTATCCGGTATTGGCAGCGATCGTAAAGGGATAGGTTGGTATCGGCGGATTTTGAAATGGCAGCCTATCGACTCACAGACACGACTATTTTTGCGATTCGGGGCAGTGGATTATTCATGTGACGTTTGGATAAACGGAGTACATGTTGGTTCACACCAAGGTGGATACGGTTCATTTGAGTTTGAAGTTACTCCGTACTGGGTTGAAGATTTGGACAATATAATTGTCGTTAGAGTAGAGGACTTCGATCATGATTACCAAGCACGTGGCAAACAAGGTTATGGAGAAATTCGCGGAATTTGGCAGCCAGTATGGCTAGAATCTCGGCCCCAGACTTATATGAGTGATACTAAGTTTGTGACCACTATGGATGGGCAAGTGAACGTGACTACAAGAATCATTGCACAAGAATCTGGTTCAGCAGATTTCACGCTGCAATTCGCAGAGGATTCCATACTGCATACTGAGAAATTAGATCTTATCGCAGGGGAGAATGAATTTAAGCTCTCTATTCAAATATCAGATCCGAAATTATGGAGTCCAGAATCACCTTATTTGTACGAAGGCGAACTACAGCTTAGCGGATCTGTTGGCACAGACATTGTCAGCACTTATTTCGGAATTCGAGAAATCCAAACTGTTCGCTTCGATGAGCGTGGTTATCGATGGATTACTCTTAATGGCAAGCCAATTTATTTAAACGGTACCCTTGACCAGTCGTATCACAAAACGGGCTATTTCACTTATCCGTCTGATGAAGACATGCGGGATGAAATCTATCTAATGAAACGTTTGGGACTGAACTTTGTGCGTATTCATATCAAGCCAGAGGAACCCCGCAAACTATATTGGGCGGATAAACTGGGTATTCTGGTGATGGAAGACATGCCTTGCTTTTGGGGGAATCCGGATGAAAAAGCCCGTGCTGCGTATGAACTTGAAGCCCTAGAGGTTATCGAAAGAGACTATAATCATCCATCTATTTTCTCATGGGTGATGTTTAACGAGACGTGGGGGTTGAAGACGAACGCTCAGGACACTAGTCTAACGAGTGATGTAGGACAACAGTCTAGTTATCTTAAGGAGACACAGGAATGGGTTCGGGAAAAATATCGCTGGGCTAAACGACTTGACCCAACTAGAATCATTGAAGACAACTCACCTTGTAACTATGATCATGTGGAATCTGATATTAATACGTGGCATTTCTACATTAATGGTTATGATCAGCTTAGAGCTCATTTGAATGAGGTTGTAGACAAAACTTTCCCAGGTTCAGACTTTAACTGTATCGGAGGTAATGTACAATCTGATGCTCCCCTGATGAACAGTGAATGTGGAAACGTATGGGGGATCGAAGGCGGGGCAGGGGATAGTGATTTAGCATGGCATTACCGCTATATGATGAATGAATTCCGGCGGCATGATAAGTTATGTGGTTTCGTATTTACCGAATTTCGCGATGTTACGAATGAGTTCAATGGTTATTATCGGTTAGACGGCAGCGATAAAGATTTTGGTTATGATGCCTTTGTTCCAGGGATGACGATTTCTGATCTGCATTCTCCGGACTTCATCGTGATCGATGCACCGCCATGCCAGACAGTAAACGCAAAGGATGAAGTTAAAGTTCCGCTTCTTCGTTCCAGTTTCTCAGATAAATATCATGGACAGCATTTACAGGTGAAGTGGGAACTTTGGTACGACGATTTGGGAACACGAGTTGTTGCACAAAGTGATCATATGTCAGTGAATTGGGATGGATATGGAGTAGCAGCTCTACCCGCTCTGCATGTTACTATGCCTAAACAGGACGCAGTTGCAGTGCTGGCGCTTTCCTTGATAACTAATAAGGGAGAGACGCTCACTCGCAACTTCATTACGTTTGATGTAAGAAGCGGTGATCAGGAAGTAAGGTGTGAGGGGGAAGCGGATTGTATTAGTATCCCTGTGGATGCTTATAAAGAACACAGCTTTGAACTACAATGGGAAGCTATTCAATGCGCAAAAATCAATGGGGCCGGTCAAGGCCAATATGCATTTGATGTAGCTCTTCCAGATGCTTTGGAGAAAAAAATGATTGGCGAGATCGAAATTATGTTTGAAGCTAGCGCAAAGCGAGTGTTGGCCCGGAATCTTGAAGGGGCAAAGCAAAATGAAATGGGACTTGATCTCATGCATGGTGCAGACGCTAGGGTGGAGTATAATCCGAATACGTACTATATGACCGACGAAGAACGTCATCCTTCACGTGTGAAAGTTCTGGTAGAAGGTCAACGGATTGGCTCCTTCTATTTGCCGGATGATCCGGCCGACAGCCGAGGTGTATTGTCCTGGCATTATCAGCCATTAGCGAATAAGTTGGATGAGGCTGGCTCTTACGGCTATCTATGTAAGGTAAGTGTACCGGGGCAGTTAGCAGCTAAACTAGATCGCAATCGTACGTTCCGGTTGGAACTTCAAGCAGAGGGTGGAGGCTTAGCCTTGTATGGCCGCAATGCGGGACGTTATCCAATAGATTTGTTGATTCGCTATCGGTAAACTGGGTGAAGTTAGATCATTCCATTTTAAAAAGCAATCCAAGCCATAAGGCAAGGATTGCTTTTTTTGTGATGAGCTTATCAGAGAATGGATTAAAGCTCTTTATCATTAATGCTGTTCAGCCAACCTTCAATATCCCCAATAACGGAGCTAATGCAGCCATCTTCAAATGGTGAAGTCAGACCCGCTAGTTCAACCAGTTTAATAAAGGACTTGCTTCCACCAGCTTGGCATAGCTCCAAATAATCGCTCCAAGCAGATTTGAAATCTTCGTTCGAACGTTTCCAGAATTGGAAGGCACATAGCTGTGCTAGTGTGTAGTCAATGTAGTAGAACGGTGAGGCAAAGATGTGGCCTTGTTTATGCCAGAAGCCCCCTTGTTCCAGATAAGTGTTACCTTCATAATTACGATGTGGCAAGTATTTCTTCTCGATGTCTCTCCAAGCTTGCTTGCGTTCAGCAGGGGTTGCTTCAGGGTTGCTATAAACAAAATGTTGGAATTCATCGACAGATACCCCGTAAGGAATAAACTGAAGGCTGTCAGATAAGTGATTGAAGCGGTATTTATCTGCATCTTCTTCAAAGAACAGATTCATCCAAGGCCAAGCGAAAAATTCCATACTCATGGAATGAATCTCACATGCTTCATAGGTTGGAAAAGCATACTCTGGTACATTAATATTGCGGCTTTCATAAACCTGGAACGCATGACCCACTTCGTGAGTTAAGACATCAATATCCCCAGAGGTTCCGTTAAAATTCGAGAAAATAAATGGGGCTTGGTATTGGCTGAAATAGGTGCAATATCCGCCGCCTTGTTTTCCTTTTTTGCTTACTAAATCCACCAGATTATTGTCCAGCATGAAGGTGAAGAATTCATCCGTTTCAGGGGAGAGCTCTTTGTACATCTTCTTACCGTTAGCTACAATCCAGTCTGGATCCCCTTTAGGGGTAGCGTTCCCGGTCTTAAAGCTAAAGTTCTCGTCGTAATATTTCAATTCATCTAGACCCAGTCGTTCAGTCTGACGCTTCTTTAACTGCTGGGAGACAGGTACGATATATTCAAGAACTTGTTTGCGGAAATTAGCAACCATTTCAGCATTATAGTCGGTACGCATCATACGGTCATAACCTAGCTGAACAAAGTTACTGTACCCAAGCTTATTAGCTATGCGGTCACGGACCTTTACGAGCTCATCATAGATGCGGTCAAATTCAGTCTCGTGTTCGGACATAAAACCAAAACGAGCTTCAGAAGCACTTTTACGCATATCACGGTCTGTAGACAATTCGAAAGGTGCGAGTTGAGGCAGTGTACGCTCTTCACCTTCGAAAAGAATCTTGGCAGATGCGATAAGCTGGGAGTATTCTGTTGAAAGTTTGTTCTCCAATTGTAAATCTTCAATGATTTCCGGACTAAATGTCCGCAGCGAAACTTCAGCAAGCTGAAGTAACTGCGCACCCCATTCCTTTTCAAACTCGGCTCTATATTTGGAATGTACGAGTGCTTTGTAGTAGTCGGTTATGTATTCCTGAACGACAGGCCCGATTTCGTCCATGAATTCTTGTTCGGCTTTGTAAAATTCATCCGTCGTGTTGATAGAATGGCGAACGCTAACCAATGTCTGCATCGTGTCAAACTCATTGCGAAGCTTGTTAATGGCAGTGACGGAAGCTTTTTGCACCTCTAGTGGTGATGTGTCGTTGAGATCTTTCAGCAGGGCGTTAAAGTCTTGCTTGAATTTCTCTACATCCGGTCGCTCATAGCGGTAATCATCAAATTTCATAAAAAATCAACTTCCTTTCTATACCAGATAGTCTCTATTATATAATCTGAACAGCCATTTACGATAGGCCTGTGTAAGCTTTTTATGGTCGAAAAAAGAACAAATGAACAAAAGTGTAAAAACTTGTTAAGTGAAATGTGGTTTGATATTATCTATGAATATAATAGATCTCATCAAGAGAAGATGGTCCATCCAGATATTCGAGAGCAGATGAAGATGTATTGGGAAGAAGTACTAAACACAATTAATGAGCGCACTCGTACAATTTAACGAAGCGAAAATAGGAGGCTTGATATAGATGAAACCCCGAATTACAGTAATAACACTAGGCGTGGATGATTTGGAGAGAGCTTTGGTTTTTTACAGGGATGGATTAGGATTCCCGACCGAAGGGATCATTGGCAAAGAATTTGAACATGGAGCGGTTGCCTTTTTTGATTTGCAGGCAGGCTTGAAGCTGGCACTTTGGAATCGGAAAGATATGGCCTATGAGGCAAAGGTTCCATTATCCCCAGCCAGTTCAACAGAAATAACGATTGGCCACAATGTAGGAAGTAAAAAGGAAGCAGATCAGGTTATGGAGCTAGCTCAAAAGGCTGGTGCGAAGATCGTTGATCCTTTACATGATACCTTTTGGGGAGGGTATTCCGGTCACTTTATGGACCCCGATGGGCATTTGTGGGAAGTCGCATGGAATCCAGAATGGGAGCTCGAGAATTAAAGGAGTCTATTCAGAGCGTTGTTACTTAGCCTCTCTTAAACCGTATTCTCAGAATACGGTTTATCTCTGTTTCTATACGAGTATTAGAATTTTTTCGCTTTACACTCTGCACCCTTCCTCCCTCTTTTTTCAACTGCTCCAGTACAAATGTCGACAAACTTAATATATCATGATATATTATTATGTATAGAGATGAAATAATTAGAGTCAGGAGATAACGAAAGTTATGAATGAGACGATGTCATCCAAACCGATGTATGAAAAAATATTTGATGAAGTGAAGCAACTTATTATTAATAAATCCTATGGGCAAGGGGAACGGGTTCCTTCAGAAAAAGAGCTGGCTGAAACCTATAATGTAAGTCGGATTACGAGTAAAAAAGCTCTGGAAATGCTCGCCGCCGAGCATTTGATTGTAAGAAAACCGGGAAGAGGTTCGTTTGTGGCAGATCCGGCAGTTGACTATATAGGATCAGCTATGTCTTCTGAGACAGCCTCCGATGGGATTGCTTTTAACTCCTTTAACCACGAGGAAAAAACAATAGGGCTGATTATTACCGACTTTGGCAACAGTTATGGCACTGGGTTGATTTATGGAATGGAACAGGCTTCCCGTGATAATGATTGTTTTCTCGTTCTACGAAGAACATTTGGCATACCGGAGAACGAAGAAAAGTCTATTCAAAAGCTGCTCAGCTTGGGTGTGGATGGTCTGATTGTTTTTCCGGCTCAAGGTGAATTTTTTAATGCTGAGATTCTGAAATTGGTGATCGGGCGTTTTCCTTTAGTTCTGGTAGATCGCCATTTGAAAGGTGTCGCAGCCGCTTCGATCGGCACTGATAATATACAGGCAGCGCTTAAAGGGACGGAGTACTTATTTGATCTCGGGCATACTCATATCTCTTTTCTCTCTCCACCTCCAGCGGATACGACGGCTCTTGAGGAGCGGGTGGAGGGATTTATACAAGCGCATGCGGAGCGGGGGATAGCTGTGGACAAGGGGTTGTGGGTTAGTGATTTAACCTCAACTTTACCTAACTCCTTTAATGATGAGAATATTGAACATGATATCTCACGGCTAGTTTCTCATTTACAAGAGAATCCAACAATAACGGCGCTTTTTGCCGTGGAATATAATATTGCGCTGCTGGCTAGAACTGCGGTTGAACGACTTGGGCTGCAGATTCCAGAGGATATTTCGATCATTTGCTTTGATAGTCCACCAACTCCACTCGGATCGGGTTATGCGTTCACTCATTTGCGGCAGAATGAAGAAGAAATGGGGCGACTCGCAGTTGAAAATGTATTGAAAATAATGAATGGCCAGACTGTATCGAACAAGATAATGCTGGAAGCTGAGTTGATTTCTGGTGAATCTACGGGTCCTGCTAAACCATCCAAATCTAATTAGTGTCAGAAGAAAATAAAGTGTTAGACTGAAAATTATCAAAACCTAAACTTAAGGAAATCAAATAAAATAAAGGGTTCTACATATTATGCATAACTAATATGTAGAACCCTTTATTTTTAACTATCGTGTCCCGTTTAGTTCAATGAATAAGCGCTGCGCCCCTGGGCCTACTCAGCTCTATTGGGCACTGCGGGACTCCAGTTGGTTGCTATTCAGGAAGCACGTGTCAATTGCGACGGGCCGTTCGCTCTATGCCATCAGCGATTACTTTGTACAGTTGGTGCGGTAAGTCGTGTCCCATGCCTTTAACCAACATTAGCTCAGCGCCCGGAATGGCAGAGGTCGTGTCCTCGCCACACGCCGGGACGAACAGGGGATCGTCCACCCCATGAATGACAAGTGTTGGTACTTTTATGGTCGCCAGCAGCGGACGACGATCACCGGAGACAGCGATCGCAGCAATTTGTCGTCCAACACTGCCTGGGTCGTAGGCTCGCTGGACTTCCTCCAGAATGAGCGCCCGATATGCATCCTCTTCAAACGGATAGCCGGTGCCGGCGATACGTTTGGCAAAAGAGACGCTGTGCGCCAAAAATCCTGCTTCATCCTCAAATGGGTTCGGCGCTGGTTTAGTCATCATCGCCATCACATCCGGGGAAGTTTGCGGAAGTGTGGGATTACCGGAACTAGACATAATGGAGGTGAGTGATAAAACCCGTTCAGGGTACTCACTGGCAGCAATCTGGGCAATCATTCCGCCCATCGACCTGCCAACGAAATGTGCCTGGTCAATTGAAAGGGCATCGAGTAGTCCGATAGCGTCGTTGGACAAGTCATCGAGAGTGTAAGGGATGTCCGGTCGCTTTCCCGACATGAGAGCAGTCGCCAGTGCGTCAAAATCCAGCGTCGGATAATGGCTAAAATGCGTCGAGCAACCTACGTCGCGATTGTCAAAGCGGATTACGCGAAAGCCCCGCGCTGCTAATATCCGACAAAACGAATCCGTCCATCGGATCATCTGGGTTCCAAGCCCGGCGATTAGGATAATAGCCTCGTCATTTTCGTTACCAAAACTGTCATAGGCCAATTCGACGCTTTTGACTTTCAGAATGTTCATGATTATGTTCTCCTCCAATTAATTCGGTATTGTAAGTTCTGTCATAGGCAGAAGGCGTGAATCTTCGATCGCTGCAGTCCGATGCCCGATACCGGCCATGTAGTCTTGATGACTTGAAAAAGCAAGAAACGACTGCGCGCTGCTCTGGCGGATCATCATGACAAGATCCCATCTTTCGTCTTCGGGTCCGATAAGGAACTCTCCGCCATCGCCAAGAAACATGATTTCACCTCCGCTTTCACGGAGAAATGGGAGGGTGTGCTCGATATAGCGGTTGAAAGCTTCGGCACCGCTGATTGGGACCTCCGGTGTTAGTTCAGGATTGGCTGTGTAATCGGCAACATCACGAAAACGCATGAGGTTCAACATGACGATGCTGCCCTCAATGCCACGCTGTATGAACCTCATGCCAGCACGTTGCGATGGTTCGATGTAACGATTAAATTCAAATTCTGTCATAGTGTGGCTCCTTTCGTTGTTCCTTTTTTTATTCTAAATTCTTTACGCATACACATTCTTTCGTTCATTAGTTCCCTTCAGGGAATGCATTAGCGGCTAATCTTTTGATATGGTTTCTGATATCAGGTGCCCAGTCATCGATGCAGTGGTAAAAACGATCCAAATCACCAGCATACAGTGCCCGCAGAGCTTCTTCGTATTGATGGAAGTTCCCGGCCATAGCTGTCATAAAGTGATATGTTACTTCTTGTGCCTCTCGTATCTTGCTCTGTTTTCCTCCAACACGGCGAGCATCACCAACGAGTTCTCGTAATGTTACCGACGCTCCTCCAGGTTGACTCTTCAGCCATTCCCAATCTTTTGGCAATAATGTAACCTCACCGGATACAACCCCCAGCTTGGGTCGACCGACCCGCCGTGAAGGCTGGTGATTCATTTCCGTACCGGGCAAGTCGCCAAACTGCTCCCCTAATCGTTTAAGCACGTCATCTGTCTTCCCACGAAAATCAACATCTATTTGCTTCCCTGTGGTATCGTCAAATATAAGCAACTGTGTGAGGTTTCTGTCATCCAGAGTATCCTTCACTGTAGAAACAACGTGCTGTAACGAACCACTGGCGACGACTCCCGCACCCAAAAATGCCGTGTAGCAAAAGCGCGTTTGATCATTTCTCATCCTGTAGATCCTCCTCTGAATGCTCCGCTAATTTTACCCGGGTAAAAATAAAAAGTCAATTCTACCCGGGTAAAATATATTATGTTGTTTGTTATGGAGGGATTAAATGCAAAAGACGCGGCCTAAGAGAAACCGCGCTGTTGAGGGCTAGTGTTTTCACCGTTAATTTGGGCGAGCTCATTGTAAGTGAAGGATTAGCTGAAAACTATGCTACGTTCATGTTTGGCGAAGAATTGCTCGTCCCTTGGGTAACGAAAACAAACGCAGACACACTTAACAGGCGCATAAAGCCTGTCCTTAGAGAGCAATTGCAATTAACAGGGTTTGATAAATTTGCTCCGTATCTTTACGGTGACGAGATCGCCAAACTTCAAAACTTTGAACCGGTCAATATGCCTTATAGTGCTGGCTACGCTTGCGGATATTATTTAATCCAATATTATTTAAGAAAAACAGGAAGAACGATCTTTGAGGCCACAATAACACCTGCTGCTTAAATACTAGACGAAGTAAAAGGATTTTGGGATGAAGAAACCATTATTAGCTGTTAAAGATATTGTTCAGATTACAGGTATTACAAGCCGGACCTTGCATTATTACGATAGGATTGATTTATTTAAACCGACACATCTGACGGAAAAAGGGTATCGCTTATATGATCGAAGCAGTTTGGAAAAACTTCAAACGATTTTGTTCTTAAAGGAATTGGATTTTTCCTTGAAAGAAATTGCGGACATTTTAAAGCTGACCAGGTAAGAACAGAATCAAATATTAAAGAAGCAGAGACAAACCTTATTTTCAAGAAAACAAAGACTAGAAACCATCATGGTTGCTCTCGAAGAATACGTTTCGGGGAATAATATTAGTAATTTGCAAATTTTCAACAATTCTTCCGTTTTGCCATTAAAGAACAATATGCAAATGAGGCGAGATTCATCTATGGTGAAACAGAAGCGTATAATGTGTTTAATGAAACGTTGGATAAACTATCACAAGATGAAAAAGATGAACGTTTTCAATCGAAGGAGGAAGTATTCAAGCAAATTGCGTCTTGTGTCGATCAGCATCCTTCCTCCGATGAAGTTCAGCGATTAATCGAGGAGTGGAAAAAAATCTAATGCGATTCATGCCATGTGATACAGAGCTACTGGCTTGCATTGCCGATACTTACAAATTCGATGCACGATTCAATAACTACTTTAATCAATATAGCAATGAGGATTTAGCAGATTTTCTACACAGTGCTATTATGCATCATATATCTCAATCGTGAACAGGAAAATTCGGCTGAAAATAGGAAGGGCATATTTTGGTTTTGGAGATAGTTTGAAAGCCACAGATCATGCAGTTTTTATAATAAAAAATGATAAACAAATAGAGTTTGCCATACCATATAAATCGAAAACATTTTGGTATGAGTCTTGGCTGAAGATAAAAGAGTTCTACGGAGTCTAACACGATTGAACTAACGGGAACGTTAGTTCAACAAAGCAGCGGCAGTCTAAGACTTTAATTTCTCGATCAGCTAAAACTTATTTTTAAACACCTGAAGTTTTTTAACTCTGAAACCGCATCAAATCAACGACCCCAGTCTAATACTTTATTTGCTTTCAACAATTAGTTTAAAACGATTATCCATAAATTAGTTGATATAAAAACCTATCTTTTGGGATGGGTTTTTTTGTTTGTTTTAGATAGATGTTTATCATTATAGAAATATTGATATATCATTATTGATAAATAAACATATTGACATACTAACCGCATGACAATATACTAATTTGTGAAAGCGCTTCAAAGGAAAAAGAAAAAGGGGGTATTATAACTGAAAGCAACCAGAGAAATCCCTGAGTCGATGAAGAAACTGGCATCTAATGTAAAAGCAGAACTGAACGATCGTCCAAAATTAGCCGAAATGTTCGAGAAATGTATGGCTAATACCTGGAATACAACCTTAAAACAAATGGCGAACGGCACCACATTTGTCATTACCGGAGATATTCCAGCGATGTGGCTGCGGGACTCCGCTGCTCAGGTTAGACCTTTCCTGATCCTTGCCTCCGAGGATGAAGAAATTGCGGACATGATTGAGGGACTTGTGCAAAGACAATTCGCCTGCATTCAGCTTGACCCTTATGCGAACGCGTTCAATGAAGAAGGGAATGGGAATGGCCATCAGGAGGATCTTACGGAGATGAGCCCGGGTGTATGGGAAAGAAAATATGAAATTGATTCGTTATGCTATCCGATCCAACTGAGTTATCTGCTCTGGAAGAATTCGGGCCGAACTAGTCAGTTTAATAATTCATTTGTAAAGGGTGTAGAAAGAATCATTGCATTATGGACTACCGAACAGAATCATGAGAGCGATTCCAAGTATCTTTTTCAGCGGATGAACTGTCCACCTACGGATACATTAACACGCGGAGGCAAAGGGACATTGACGGCTTATACCGGAATGACATGGTCTGGATTTCGTCCTAGTGATGATGCTTGTGAATACGGGTATTTGGTTCCTGCCAATATGTTCGCTGTGGTTGTTTTAGAGTATGTGTGTGAAATTGCCCGAGAGATACTAAGGGATCAGGAACTGGAATTGAAAGCCAGGAAACTTTCTGAACAGATTAATGAGGGGATAAGCCAATATGGAATCGTAGACCACCCAGAGTTTGGGCCAGTCTATGCATATGAAGTAGATGGCCGTGGACAGGTGAATTTGATGGATGATGCAAATGTGCCGAGTCTGCTTTCTATCCCGTATTTGGGTTATGTGAGTGCCGATGATCCTATCTACAAAAATACCCGTGCGCTTATTTTAAGCAGCGATAATCCTTATTTCTTCTCAGGAAAGGCGGCTGCTGGCATTGGAAGTCCACATACGCCTAGTCGTTATATCTGGCCTATTGCTTTAGCGATTCAGGGAATGACATCTACTAGCAATGCAGAACAGGAATCCTTGCTTAATCTGCTGGAGAAGACGGATGCGGGCACCGGATTTATGCATGAAGGGTTCCATGTGGATAACCCGAATGAATTTACACGTCCGTGGTTCTCTTGGGCAAATATGATGTTCTGTGAGCTGCTGCTTATGCACTGTGGGATGCAAGTTAAGCGAAGCTGACGTCTAAAAGGTTTATAAATCGACTCTAAAGGGGATAGAGAACATGAAAAAATGGCTGGTTACCACACTTGCTTTGGTTATGACAGCTTCACTTGCTACGGGCTGCGGTGGCGATAATGGGTCTGCCGGTAAAGAGTCCGGAACTGCAAGTAAACCTGGAAGCGGTGATGGGAAGAAGACGGAGCTTACCTTCTGGGGAGATTGGGGAGGTGAGGGACAGAAGCAATTTGAGACCATGGTCGATGCCTTTAATAAATCTCAGGATAAGATTCATGTAAAGTATGTGCTGCAGCAGGATATGATCACGAAATTCCTGACTTCCGCGACCAATGGCGGTACTCCAGATGTACTGTTTTGGGATCGTTGGAGAACTTCACTGTATGCCCCGAAGAACGTACTGCATCCGGTTGACGAATACTTAACGCGTGACGGCATTTCCAAAGATGATTTCTACAGCGAGTCCCTTAGGGAGCTTTCGTATGATGATAAATTATATGGGCTGCCGCTTACGGTAGATGCCCGAGCTCTTTTCTATAATAAGAAGCTTCTCGCAGATGCGGGACTTCAGCCTCCGACAACATGGGATGAGCTAGAGGCCGCAGCTACTAAGCTAACCAAATGGAACGGTAATAAATTAGAAATCGCAGGTTTTTCAATGGGAGACTTGGGGCTTTTTAATATGTATCTCCAACAAGCTGGTGGCTCCATGCTTACAGAGGATGGAAAGACCAATTTTAATAATGAGCAAGGCAAGCAAGTGCTAGAATTCTGGGATCGCCTGATGAACAAGGATAAAGTGTATAAAGTAGGGTTCGAGCTTGGACTTGGGGAAGGGCAAGATGCTTTTGTTACTGGTAAAGTTGCTATGCTGTATTCCGGCCCGTGGATGCTCAGCACCTATAACAAATATGGTAAAGATCTGGATTATGGAATCGTTCCTCCTCCAGCTGGTCCAAGCGGGGATAAAGGCAGTGTAATGGGTGGATTTGGTCTAGTGATTCCAGAAGGCTCCAAACATAAGGAAGAGGCGTGGGAGTTCATCAAATGGTGGACGGCGAACAAGGATAACGCTTTGCTCTGGGCCAAGACTAGTCTTAATCTGCCAGGTTATAAGCCATCAATGGAAGATCCATTCTTCAAGGATGATCCAAAGTGGCAGCCGTTTCTAGAAACGTTGGAGTTCGCTAAGGTTCGTCCAAACCACCCTGGTTATTCCGTGATGGAAACCGACGCCTTGGCACCTAATTTACAGCTTAACCAGCAAAACAAGATGAGTATTGATGAGACCTTGAAGAAATCGCAAGAAGAAGGCGATAAAATGCTTAAGGATAATGAAGTTGTGAAGTAATAAGTAAGACATTTGAAGTAAAGGGGAGGTTTTGCCTCCCTTTTGCTTAGGAGGGGGTAGCTGAAATGGCTTCCATCAGAAAGCTAGAGAAACATCAGGCGCGGACGGCTTATCTGTTTATTACACCCACGGTGTTGCTATTTACAGTATTCACGGTCATCCCCGTGGTAATGGCGCTATATTTAAGCTTTACCAATTACGATGTACTTAGTAGAAATGATTGGATCGGTTTTGATAACTATCGCCGTTTGATAGAGGACAGTTTGCTTTGGAAAACATTCCGAAATGTATTTTTTTATTCGATCATTTTCGTTCCGCTAAATATCCTGATTTCGCTGCTCCTCGCGATTTTACTTAGTCGAAGCTGGCGTGGGGTGAAGCTGTTCCGCACTCTGAATTATCTGCCAACCCTTACATCCGCCGTTGCTGCTGCTACCGTATGGATCTGGCTTTTGCATCCTGAATTTGGTTTGGTTAATGGATTGTTGTCCTATGTTGGGATTACAGGTCCAGCTTGGTTATCCGAGACCCGAACGGCGATGTTGTCCATTATTATGCTTACCCTCTGGCAATCGGTAGGTTCTAATATGATTATCTACTTGGCAGGTCTGCAAGGCGTGCCTGATTATTTGTATGAATCCGCACGGCTGGATGGTGCCAATAAACTGGATTGTTTCCGGTATATTACTTGGCCGCAACTACGTCCAACTACCTTTCTAGTCAGCACGATGGCAATCATTGGCGCGCTACAGTTGTTCGACCAAGCTTTTGTGCTGACGCAGGGTGGTCCGGCGAATATGACGAAAACTCCGGTCTATCTGATCTATCAGCAGGGCTTTAATCAATTGCAAATGGGGTATGCGTCTGCACAAGCTTTTGTGCTTGCTGTGGCGATTCTCATATTCTCACTTATAAACATGCGGATCACAAAGGCGGAGGAGTCCATTGTATAAGCCGGGCTTGTCATGCAGAAAGGGGATAGAGGTATGGATACTAGTGGAAGTTCGTTATTAAAAAGAAGCTTAAGTAAATCTATTTATTATATAGTGTGCATTGTTATTGCAATCGTAATGTTTCTACCTTTCTATTGGAGTGTTCTTACATCTTTGAAGCCTGACGAAGAGATATTCGCCATGCCCATTCGGTGGTTTCCTTCACATTTGACCTTAGAGCATTATCGTAAGGCATTTACAACGGTTCCATTTGCCCTCTTTTTCTGGAATTCACTTGTGCTTGCTGTAGCGGGTGTACTGGCGAATCTGTTTTTTGGTTCGATCAGTGGCTACGCATTCGCAAAGTTGAATTTTAAGCTCAATAAGCCAATATTCCGCGTGCTGCTAGCGGCGATGATGATACCGGGCATAGTGACGATGATCCCTACAGTTTATGTCATGCGTCATATTCCATTTTTCGGAGGCAACGATATTTTTGGCAGTGGGGGGAACGGGTTGATGAACTCCTTCTGGGGGATTATTCTTCCGGGAGCTTCAGGAACTTTTGCTGTGTTCTTTATGCGGCAATTCTTTCTTACTCTACCTAGTGACATGATGGAAATGGCCCGGATCGAAGGCTGTGGAGAGTTTAAGATATTTTGGCGTATTTATTTGCCGCTGACCAAACCAGCGCTGGCGACTTTAAGCATCTTTACTTTTCAAGCGGGCTGGAACAGCTTCCTATGGCCCATGATTGTATTGAATGACCCGGATAAAGCGACGATCCAGATGGGACTTCAAGCTTTCTCCTATAATTTCCAAACGGATTACGGTCCAATGATGGCTGGTGCGCTTGTTGCGATTTTGCCAATATTGGTGCTCTTTCTGGCGCTTCAGCGTTATTTTGTGCAGGGGATTGCATTCAGTGGCATTAAAGGTTAATTCTATAAAAATCGAATCAGGGAGAGAGTTTATATGAACCAATTGGAGATCGGAATTTGGGAGGAACGGGCGAATCAAGCACAAGCCGCGCTGGATTCATTATTCTGGAATGACGCGATCAAAATGTACAATATAGAAACACCTTGTCCGAACGGAGAATGTAATACCATTTTTCATTATTGGTGGATGGCTCATGCTGTGGATGTATTGGTAGATGGATTACAGCGAACTAGAGAGGAATGGTATGCCGAAAGGCTTTCCGCGCTTCATGAAGGTCTTTTGCGACGAAATGGGGGAGTGTGGCCCAACGAGTTGTATGATGATATGGAATGGATGGCTCTCGCGTGGCTCCGTGCCTATCAAGCAACAGGAGAGGAAGTTTATAAAGATACAGCCCTTCTTTTATGGGAAGACATTCAGACAGGCTGGAACGAGCATATGGGTGGTGGGATCGCTTGGCAGAAGTCACAGTTGGATTATAAAAATACACCTGCCAATGCACCGGCGGCTATTCTGGCAGCTCGTTTGTATCAAGCCTTCGGAGAAGCTGAAAATCTAGAATGGGCACAAAAAATTTATAGATGGCAAAAAGAACATCTGGTAGACCCGACGACGGGTTTTGTATGGGATGGCATGAATCGTACTGGCGATGGTCAGATTGATAAGGAATGGAAATACTCCTATAACCAAGGTGTCTATATTGGCGCAGCTGTAGAACTCTATCGTATCACTAAGAATCAATCCTATTTAGAGGATGCTCGATTAACTTTTTCCGCTGCTGCTCATGAGCTTGCTGAGGCTAAGGGCGGTGTACTTCCAGACGAAGGAAATGGAGATGCTGGATTGTTCAAAGGAATCCTGATTCGGTATACGGCAGAATGGGTCAAAGCTGATGCCGCAGCTGTTGAAGCTGTCGATTTTCTGCGTAGGAATGCTGAATCTCTCTGGGAGCAAGGAAAGTCAGAGGACGCAGCTTTGTTTGGCACAGATTGGACTTTGTCATCTACTGGTGTAATTCAGCTCAGCTCCCAACTTAGTGCAATGAAGTTATTGGAGAAGATGGCTGAATTAACTAAGGATCAGATTTGAGGTGAACTTTTAATGACACAAGCAAAAGAAGCCCTAGAAGCGCTTAACTGGCAGGAAAGGTCGGAGTGGTTCCAACAATGTCTAGAACGTAATTATTATAATGTGGAGACGGGGATCATGAATCAATGGTATCCCAGGGAGTATAATGTTGCTGGTGAGAATTTTTATTACTGGTGGCAGGCTCATGTCATTGATATTCTAGTGGATGGCTACGAGCGTAGCGGAGATCCTGCATATTCACTGAGAATCAAGGAATTGAGTGAACATCTCCAAGCTTATAACGGTGGGACTTTCAGGCATAATTACTATGATGATATGGAATGGACGGCATTGGCGCTGCTACGTGCTTATCGGGTTACTGGATATGAAGGTTACTTAGACGCTGTGCTAGATCTATGGGAGGATATAAAATCGGCTTGGAATGATCATTTTGGAGGCGGTTTGGCCTGGAAGAAGGATCAGCTCGATTATAAAAACACACCTGCCAATGCACCCGCTGCCATACTAGCAGCTCGGTTATATGAACAGTTTCAAAAGCAGGAGGACCTGGAGTGGGCAATCCGTATCTATGATTGGAACAAGACGTATCTAGTAGATCCGGCGACTGGTTTTGTATGGGATGGAATAAACAGGCTTGGAGATGGCCAGATCGATTACGATTGGGAATTTACGTATTGTCAGGGTGTTTTTTTAGGTGCGGGGTTAGAGCTGTATAAGAATACGGGTGAAGTCCATTACTTGGAAGATGCAAATCGGACAGCTAATACATGTATCGATCGTCTATGCAATCCGATTAATCTGATGTTACCTGATGAAGGTATTGATGATACTGGATTATTCAAAGGTATTCTAGTTCGTTATCTGGTTCAGCTTTGTAGAGTGGTTCCTGAGGCAATCCGGATTCGTGAGGTAATCATGGCCAATGCTTTGCAGTTGTGGGAAAAAGGTCTGGATAAACAGCGGGGTCTGTGTAGTCCATCATGGGAAGTGAAACCGGGGCTTCCAGTTCAACTGAGCATTCAACTCAGCGGCTTGATGCTGCTGGAGGGTGCAGCGGCAATCATGGAGGAGTAACTTATAGGCGTATAAAGAAGCATCTCTTTTTAAATGGTGCATTGATCTTCCATTTAATAAAGAGAGGCTTCTTTTTTGTTATTTTAAATTAATCGTTTATCTGTTAGAAGATCCGATGTTTCCAGCCATTCAATTTTGCGACAGCTTCAATATAATAGTAGCTTTTCTTTTTGAAAAGCCTTCAAGCAGGTTCTCCGCAACATATGGATCAATATAGAAGATGGATCTTTCAAAGGGACAAGCGGGAGAGACCTCAGAATAGATCCGGTGCAGCTGATAGGGCTGGAAAAAGAATAACATCCCCCTGCGGATATCGTACATCTGCTGATTGACAACAACATTTCCCTGACCGCCATGCAAGAACATGATTTCACAGCATTGATGCCAGTGATAATAACCTTTGTAATAGTCGTCTGTATATATTATGTAATCCCACACTAAGGTCTGATGTTCTTCAAAAACAACGGGTTCGAATAGCTGCTTCATAAGCCCTCCAAGATGACAAAATACAAACATTTTCTTATGTTCCTTTATAACTTTAAGGGTGATGAAGCGATACAATAAAAATGAACTGAGTGATGCTATCGGGAGACAAGTTGCCATGTTAGATTACATAAACAGAAGCCCAGAATCCAAAATTCAAAATCTATAACTGAACTCGACTAAAAAACTGCAAAAGTACAATTTTTATCAGTTAATTAGGTGTTGGTTAGGGATATTGCTGCAAATATACAGGAATATGACTCTAAATTAACCTTGGTTATCATAAAATTAGTGAAAAACTGTATGTATGCAGGAAAACTCCTCCGTGGATGAATAAAGGACTTAAAAGATGTAAAATTGCAGGATTTCTACAAGCGGTTCATCGTGTTGGGCTGGAGTTCATACTTTACAACATGTTTTCCTTCTGGTCCGGTTACAGGTGAGAGCACCCCTTTGGTGCAGAGGGAATGCAGCATTCGAACGGCTGATCGATGATTGATATTTAAATGAATCTCTACATCAATTGGGCGTAATGGGCGAGCAAGCGTATAGGCAAGTCGGATGATTTCCCGTTCCGCCACACTCTCCAGACTAACTGGAGAAGATTCTGACTGATATCGGCTAAGCAGCATTCGCAACAGTGTCATGCAAATCTCGGGACGATTAGCGACGTCGTCGTATGCAAATGAAATAACTTGAAATCCCATTGCAGATAAGAAGGTTTCTCTGTTCAGTTCATTACAGTATTTATTTCTATCCATATCTCGAACATGTGGACCAAAACCTTTGATTTCGATGACTAGCTTCACATACCGAGTGATGTATGCAAAGTCACAGAAATAGGATTGACCCCGCCAATCGAGCACTTCGAATTCTGGATGTAGACCGTCAAAATTCAATCGTAGAGACCACCAAACGTTGCGGCAAAATAGCTTCTCCGCTTCCCGGTGTCCACGTTCCAAGCGACCTTTGCGTTCCCCTGATCTTTTTTGTAAATGGTATTGAATAAATGAATCATGCGCCGTTTCGAAGTTCATCTTTAATCATTCCCCCTTAATCAACGAAAGAACGTCCCGATCCATTCAAAAAGGAATGAATCGGGACGTTCTTCGTCTCGTACACTTAATTATAGTTAAGATTCTATAAGTTGACCAGACGAATAGGACTTTAAAAACTCCATAAATCAGTAGCTTGATTTCTGCATTCTTTTGTTCATTACTAGGAAGGGGATTTGAGTGCCTTTAATATGAAAATGATGATGGAATGTACATTTTTAATTAATATGTGATACAATTAAATTGTGTACAAACTAAAGTAAGAGGAGTTAATCAAATGATCCTAGCAGGTAATATCATGGTCGGTCTCGTTGCGTTAATGCATATTTATATTGTCTATTTGGAAATGTTCGCTTGGTCAAAGCCCAAAGGGCTTCGAGTTTTTGGAATGACGCAGGAAGTTGCAGATGCTTCTAAAACTCTAGCAGCGAATCAAGGGTTGTATAATGGATTTTTAGCTGCTGGTCTAATTTGGGGACTGGTTCATCCGAATGTGAATTTCGGCCACCAAGTTGTAATCTTTTTCCTCTGCACTGTTATAGTGGCTGCGATTTATGGTGCACTGACAGTGAAAAAATCTATCTTGTTTATGCAAGGCCTTCCAGCATTCATCGCTTTAATACTAGTAGTTTCGGCTTAAGATAACCTAAAAGTTAGTGGATTTAGGGTTTTACCTCACGTGCAGGCGTGGTGAAGCCCTTTTTTACGTGAGATAAAATGATGTAATCAGTAATTATGCGGTTCATTTTATTTCTTGTGACTTAAGCAGAAGGGGCAACTAACTATTTGCGAGAAATACCCTTCAAAAAAGTAAATCAAATTAAAAAAAAGGCTGTTTCCCGGCAGGTAATTTACCTGTCAGGGAAACAGCCCTTTTTATGTCTTAGGCCTTCACGAGGGAAAGAGCTGCTTATTGAATAGAGGCAGCATAAATTGCTTCTACAGATTTGGAGAGGAGTGCGTTAAACTCTTCGTCTGACTGCCCGGCAGTTAGTCCTTGCGATAAAGCACGCGAAAAGCTGGCGATTAATCCTTGATTGTGAGCGAGTTTATTGTTGGCCTCAGCTTGTGTGTAACCGCCGGACAAAGCGACAATTCTTAAAACGTGAGGATCGTCCATTAACTCGCGGTAAAAGTTATTCTCTGTGGGTATAGAGAGCTTAAGCATGACCTTTATGTCTTTGCCCAGTTTAGACAATTGAGCTGAAAGTTCTTCTTTTAACAGCTTTTCCGACGCTGTTTTATCAGAAGAATGGATATCAACCTCAGGCTCGATGATCGGAACCAGTCCCGCTTCTAAAATTTGCTTGGCGACTTCAAACTGCTGTTCAACCACTTTTTTGATGCCGGAAGGATTGGCTTCTTTAATCACCGAGCGCATTTTCGTTCCAAAGATATTCCGTTCGTTGGCCCGCTTCAGAAGATCATTTAAGCCGGGAATTGGCTTCATGAGCTGTACCCCGTTTTCTGGATCGGCAAGTCCTTTATCGATTTTTAGAAAGGGAACAATGCCTTTTTCCTCCCACAGATAATCAGCAGTATATTTCCCGTCAATGAGACGATCCATAGTGTTCTCAAATAAGATGGCACCCAGTATATACTTTGAATCAAATGCTGGGCTCTTGATAATGCGCGTTCGCATCTCGTGAACCATTGCATACATTTGATCTTCATTGGAGTAGCTGTCCTCTTTAATGCCATATTGCAGCAGCGCTTTAGGTGTACTTCCACCACTTTGGTCCAAGGCAGCTATAAATCCCTGTCCCGTCCGAATTCGATCCCATTGCTTCATATTCATGAAAAAATCTCCTTCCTTTCGTGAACTGAATGGATATTCATATGCTTTTTAATTATAACACCTAAAATACTGGCCCTAAACAAGAGGCGAGTGAGCCAGCGTGGTTACCTTCTAACTTGAGCTGGACTCAATCATAGAAATAAGGTCATCTGAGTCCGATCCAATCTCGGGTTGGCTATGAAGGAATATAATGTTACGCCAAGGTCATTCAGAGTGCTTACAAAGTAGCAGATACTCGAAAATGTGATGACGCCAACGTGGTAAACTTCGATCTGCATTAATCCACTAGTCTCTTCGAAGCATTCTCTGATAATGTTCCTCGAAACGTTCTCTTTTTATGCTCATTTCCCAAAATCGAGAACAAATAGCAATTCCCTTTCACGATGTCATTCATCCCAAAATGATTAAATACTTTAAGTTAGTTTGGAAATACGAGGGAGATTGAGTAAATGTAGCGACTGGAAATTTTATTCTTGTTACAAAGCGGCTGTGGTGATGGTTTTTGAAATTGTAAAGCGTGAGTTCAGATTCGCTAAAGCCGCGTTGGGCTTAAGATTTTCCTTTAATGAATGAGAATACCCGAGTAATTTAATACGAATAATCCAATAAGATTTTCTTTGTGACATAAATCATAATTACCATTTCTTAGCTTTGTGAAAATAATAACTTTTCGTAAATGTCAAAATGAGGTTGACGTATGAAAATATCAGTCGTATGATTGATTCTACTGAGTATGTTAGTAATTAAAAGTAAGTATATAAATAATATATAACAACAGGAGGAATGAAAGTGGAATCATCAACATTTGTGCTATTCGGCGCTACAGGAGATTTGGCAAAACGTAAAATCTATCCTGCACTATATAACCTCTTTTTAGATGGTCAAATTTCAGGTCCTCTTTCCGTGATTGGATTAGGAAGAAGAGAAGTTTCAAACGAAGCCTTCCGTAAGCAAGTACTGCAATCCTTACAGACGTTTTCTAGACAACCAGCGGTTGATTCACCGCAATTGCAGGTGTTCTTGGAGGCTTTTGAATATAGCGTTCTAGATGTAGGGAATACAGAAGATTACTTGAAGCTGCTGGAGCATGTACAACGTCGTGAGCGGCTATTCAATATTCCGGAGAACCGGATGTTCTATTTGTCAGTGGGTCCTGAGTTTTTCAAGGAAATCGCAGCTAATATTCACTCAAGTGGTCTGGGTTCTACGAAAGGCTGGAAACGTCTGATCATTGAGAAGCCTTTTGGTACAGATTTGAAATCAGCTAGAGAGCTGAATGATAGCTTGAATGCTGTATTTACTGAAGAAGAAATCTTCCGGATTGACCACTTCCTAGGTAAACCGATGGTTCAGAACTTGGAAGTCCTGAAGTATTCTAATCCAGTGCTAAGAGCGCTGTGGAAAAATAGATATATTGCGAATGTTCAAATTACGGCGAGTGAGACTGTCGGTGTTGAAGAACGGGCAGGCTATTATGATAAAGCTGGCGCACTTCGTGATATGTTCCAGAATCATATGCTGCAGTTGATGATGATGATGGCGATGCAGCTTCCTAAGGGCAGTACACCTGAAGAAATCCGCGGGAAGAAAATTTACGTCATGGAGCATCTCATTCCAATTAGCAAAGATGAGGTTAATAAACATGTTGTCCGTGGACAATATACAGAAGGTGAAATTAAAGGGAATGCTGTGGCAGGTTATCTGAATGAGCCGGGAATTAATCAATCCTCGCAAAATGAAACATTTATCGCAGCGCGTCTATTTATAGATGATCCGCTATGGAATGATGTACCCTTCTACGTTCGTACTGGGAAGAGAATGAAGGAGAAATCCACACGAATTGTTATTGAGTTTAAAGAACCGTTTAATGATAGTAATAACTTGAATAAAGGAAATGACGTACCGAATTTACTGATTATCGAGATTGGACCGAATGAAGCCATTACGCTACAACTTAACACGAAAGATCAGCTGCAAAAAGGAAAGCTTGAGCCTGTCCGCGCTACTTATGAAGCGGGTACCTCTGATGTTCCGGAAGCCTACGAGAATCTAATCTTCGATGCGCTTCGTGGAGATGCTACCTTCTTTGCGCACTGGAGAGAAGTTGAACTGTCTTGGCAATGGGTTACACCTATCCAAGAGGCAATGGAAGAGGGGCTTATGCCACTTCACACATATGCTTCAGGTTCTTATGGTCCAGATGCGGCTATGGAGCTATTAGGTGAAGATCGCTGGTGGTTCGATGAGGCAGCTGAGCAGTCAGAAGAACTCACAGCTCAGGCTGAAGTTGCAGCAACGCAGGAATCTATACGGCCAGGGGCGTAAGCCCCTGCCTGTTTTTTTTGAGAAAAATAGCTAATTTACATCACAAGAATCTATATATCGGAGGGGAATTATATGAAAGTAGGATTAGTTGGATTAGGAAAAATGGGCTTCAATTTGGGCCAGAATTTGCTGGATCATGGACATGAGGTTGTCGCATTTGATTTGAATGCACCTGCTGTGGAGGAAATGAAAGCTAAAGGTGCTAAAGGGGCAGTAACGCTTCCTGAGTTAGTACAACAATTGGAAACACCTAGGATTATTTGGATCATGGTTCCACATCAGGTTGTGGATTCAGTCATTGCTGAGCTTACACCTTTGTTATCTAAAGGGGATATTGTCATTGAAGCGGGGAATTCACATTATAAAGAGTCAATTCGCCGATATGAGCAATTGAAGGAATACGGAATCAGCTTTATGGATGCAGGTACATCCGGAGGGATGGAAGGTGCGCGTAACGGAGCTTGTTACATGGTTGGCGGAGATCCAGAAGCTTGGGAGGTTGTGGAGCCCATTTTCCGTGATACGGCTGTAGAAAGCGGCTTTTTATATGCCGGTAAGGCTGGTAGCGGCCATTTCCTAAAAATGGTGCATAACGGTATCGAATACGGCATGATGGCTGCCATAGGTGAAGGCTTTGAGGTATTGGAGAAGAGTGAGTTTGATTACAACTTTGAGGAAGTCGCTCGGGTATGGAATCATGGCTCCGTCATCCGGTCTTGGCTGATGGAACTGGTTGAACGTGCGTTCTCGAAAGATGCTAAATTGGATGAGATCAAAGGGATTATGCACTCCTCCGGTGAAGGCAGATGGACGCTCGAAACTGCATTTGATTTGCAAGCTGCAACGCCCGTAATCGCGATGGCGTTATTAATGCGCTACCGTTCTCTTGAGACGGATACCTTTACTGGCAAAGTAGTGGCTGCTCTTCGGAATGAATTTGGCGGACATGCCGTTGAAACGAAGTAACTAATGTTAATCATTAGCCCGAATTTTCTCGCAATTGATTTTGCGGTGAGATTTGGGCTTTTGTTTTGCGAAAATTAATAAATGGAGAGAATAGATCGAGTACGACTTTAATGTTAATAACATATTTTAGAATTAGATGGGGAATTTAATGATACAAGGGGGAATGAACATGCGAAGCGGAATTCATGAGAGACTTCATTTTCTGTATAAATTTCTGCATGCGCCCCGACAATTAGGAAGCGTTACTCCCAGTTCGCGCTGGCTGGCAAAAACGATGCTCAACGCCATTCCATGGCAACAGATGAGTAATATAGCTGAGCTGGGTGCGGGTACTGGAGCGATCACTAGGTTTATTCCAAACGGGGAAAAGACCGAGATGAACGTGCTTCTGTTTGAAAAGGATACGGATTTTCGTCAACAACTACGACTTGATTACCCTGACCGAATTTTCCATAATGATTGTTTGCGATTAAGGCTTGCGCTTCATAATAGCAGGTTGGAGAAGTTAGACTGCATTGTAAGCAGTTTGTCTTTTCGAAATTTTTCAGCCTCAGATCGGACGCTTTACATTGAACAAATTACATCCTCTTTAAAAGAGGGCGGGTGGTTTATCACGTTTGAATATTTTCCTCAAATGAAGAAGGAATTAATGCAGCATTTTGAAATTGTGAGTGTTAAATGGGTGATGCTGAATTTCCCGCCGGCTCTTGTATATATTTGTAGGAAAAAGGCTTCTACACAAGTAAAGCAGGCTGATCATACTACTTCTTCAAGGGATGTAATTTCAGTTCCCCAGGTTTATACAGAAAGATAAGGATGAGAATTCGACAAATGCCGTTACCTATAAATCGCTAGGGAACGGCATTTTTAAATTAGGCTAAGTATGTTCTTACCCTCAGTTAATAGAGAACCTCAATATTTTCCTCGTTCAGACGTTTCAGCCAAGCTTCAGAAGGCTTACGGTCTGTGATTAAAAAATCAATATGGCCAAGCTCAACCAGCTTTGTAAAAGCCGTCTTATCGAATTTGGTGTGATCCGCCAGGAGAACGACCTTATTGGCTTGCCGCAGCATGTACTTCTTGAGCTCGCACTCAGGTTCGTTGGAATCTGTGATCCCTCGCTCCATATCAATTCCTTTGCAACTGATCACCGCAGTATCCACATTGTATCTTTGAATGGTGTCATGGGCTACCGGTCCTACCAGTGACAACGAACGGTAACGAAGTGAACCGCCAGTAGAGATAATATCCATCCCTGAATTCGAGAACTCATGCAAAATATTAATGGAGTTTGTGATGATGGTTAGATTGTTTTTGTTGCCGAGTAATTTTAGAAATTCAAAAGCTGTTGAGCTTGGATCTACCATAAGTGTATCTCCATCATTGATTAAGTCGAGCGCTTTCAGGGCAATCCCACGTTTAATATCTGTATTCAGCGCATTACGTGTCACAAAAGGTAAGTCCTCATTCGTATGACGATTCAGCATAGCACCGCCATAGGTACGACTAAGGATGCCATCCTTCTCAAGCTTCTCTAAATCTCTGCGAATCGTCTCTTCTGTGACCTCAAACATTTTGCTTAGATCGGAGACTAGTACTCGTTTATCTTGATGGACAAGATCGATTATTTTTTTACGTCTTTCGGCTGCAAGCATAGGAATCACCTTTCCAAAGCTATATTTAACAATCATAACGTTAAATATCTGTGTTTTGCAATAAAAACAACGTATATATATCTGTATTTGCCAAAAATATTCACAAAACAGATATAAAACAAACAAAAACAACATAAATAATATTTAATTTGTTGACAACAAAGATTTCTGAGCATACGATGAAAGAGGAAAAGAAATCCTTTAAGAGTAGTCGAGTTAGGGAGATTCCAAAGCCGGCCGGGTTACGATTCAGGGGTCAGCCAGAGGCGCTAAAGACGAAAAAATATACTCTAGCTTGCAGAGCAAGTGAATCACTTTGGTGTTGATGAATTCACATTAGGAGGCTGGTCATGAAATGAGCACACATGTGTTTTACGTTCCATCGATCAATATTATGGGCAAGGGATGCTTGCAGGAAATTGGTCCTTACATTCAAGAACTGAATTTGAAGAAGGCACTTGTAGTCACAGACAAATTCCTAATGAAGAGCGGCATTGCCGGTAAGTTGCTGGCAGTATTGGATGAAGCGGGGATTGAATATGCCGTCTATGATGAAGTGAAACCTAATCCGACCTGTAATAATGTTCATAACGGGGTGGATTATCTCCAAGCACAGAATTGTGACTATCTGATCTCCATCGGCGGTGGTTCGCCACAGGATACGGCCAAGGCGATTGGGATTATTGCCACGAATGGCGGTCACATCAAAGAATATGAGGGCGTACACAAGTCGAAGCATAAGTCGTTGCCGATCGTTGCAGTTAATACTACCGCTGGCACTTCAGCAGAAGTAACGATTAACTATGTAATTACAGACGAAGAACGTAAAGTGAAGATGGTAATGGTAGATAAGAACAGCATTGCTACCATCTCAGTTAATGATCCAGAGCTTATGGTAGATAAACCCGCTGCACTTACGGCAGCAACAGGAATGGACGCTTTGACGCATGCAATTGAGGCATTAGTAACGCCAGGAGCATATCCGGTAACTGACGCTACGGCACTAGCCGCAGTGGAGATTATTTTCGCTAACTTGGCCCGTACCGTGAAGAATGGCCATGATATTAAGGCTCGTGAGCAAATGGTGTATGCGATTTTCTTAGGCGGTCTTGCTTTCAATAATGCAGGTCTTGGATATGTACATGCGATGGCGCATCAGCTTGGCGGTGTATATGATCTGCCACATGGCGTATGTAACGCAATGTTGCTTCCTTATGTGGAAGAAGAGAATGCCAAATATGTACCCGAGAAATTCAGAGCTATTGCAAAAGCGATTGGATTAAACGTTGAGGATCAAACCGATAAGCAGTGCGCTGACTTTGTCATCGAGTCGATCAAAGCGTTGTCTACAGAAGTTGGAATTCCATCTAAACTATCCGAGCTTGGAGTGGAAGAGGTCGATCTTGATCTTTTAGCAGAGAACTCCATGAAGGATGCTTGTGCACCAGGTAATCCTTTTATTCCTACGAAAGAAGAAGTCATTGCACTTTTCAAAAAAATACTATAAATCATCCCTTACTATAGGAGATTCTTTCATGAATAATCATATCGCCGTCGATATTGGAGCCTCTAGTGGGCGGCTAGTACGCGGAATACTTCAAGAGGGTGTTCTCACCTTAGAGGAAATTCATCGGTTTAGCAATCGTTTTACAGAACAGGAGGATTCCTGTTTCTGGGACATCGATTATTTATTCGAGCAGATCATTATAGGGCTTCAGAAAGCCAAGGCTCAAGGCATCACAGCGTGTACGCTGGGTATAGATACTTGGGCTGTAGATTATGTACTTGTGGATGCAGAGGGAAACCGTGTTCAGGAAGTTTTCGCTTATCGTGATCGTAGAACCGATCTGGCTATGGATGAGGTGGAAAAGTACATTTCAGCACAAGCCATATATGAAAAGACTGGAATCCAGAAATTATCTATCAATACGTTGTACCAGCTATATGTTCATAGTAAAGAAGAATTAGCTGAGGCAGATCAAATTCTACTCGTGCCTGATTATCTGTATTACAGACTAACCGGTCGCAAAATCAATGAGGTTACTAATGCATCTACAACACAGCTGTTGAATCTGGACAGTCGAGATTTCGACGATGATCTGTTGAAATTTCTAAATATTAAGAGAGAACAGTTTGCTACATTGACTGAACCGGGAGTGGTTCTTGGTCCTCTCGACGAAGCTCTAGTACAGACTTATGATCTTCCAGATTGCCAACTGATCTGTGTAGCCACACATGATACAGCGTCTGCAGTGCTGGGTGCGCCTCTCCAAAAGGACTCCGCGTATATTAGCAGCGGTACATGGTCTTTACTGGGAGTAGAACGAACTCTGCCTCTTAATTCTATGAAGGCCATGCAGGCTAACTACACCAATGAATGGGGCGCCTACGGCTCCTACCGTTTCCTCAAAAATATTATGGGCCTTTGGCTCATCCAAGAGGTTCGCAGGCTGATGGACGGACGTTACAGTTTTGCGGAGCTAGCAGAACTTGCACAAGGAGAGGAAGGCTTCCAAAGCCTGATCTCTTGTAATGATCCAAGATTTCTCAATCCGGTAAATATGATAGATGAAATCCGTAGTGCTTGCTCAGAGAGTGGGCAGCGAGTTCCAGAAACACCGGCCCAGTTGGCCCGCTGCATTTTTGATAGCTTAGCATTATCGTACTTTACTTCCTTGGAAGGATTAGAAGAGCTGATAGAAAGCCGTATCGAGGTTCTGCAGATTGTTGGGGGAGGTGCTAACAACAGTCTGTTATGCCAACTGACTGCTGATGTTATAGGCAGAGAAGTGAAGGCTGGCCCAACGGAATCCACAGCGCTTGGAAATATAGTGGTGCAGATGATTAGCACGGGAAGCATTTCGGATATTCATGAAGCAAGAGAAATTATCGGTCAATCCTTTGAGATAAAGTCGTATACACCGCGCCCGACCGCTCATCTTGAAGACATTCTAAGTCGGTGGAAAGAGCTTCAGTTGTCCACAATACAATATCAAATCTAATTAAATTAAACATACGTTATATGATTTTAGGAGGAACTACAGCATGGACCAGAGTATTATCACTAGTTATAACGAAGCCAAAAAACTATACGCAGCCCACGGTATTGATGTGGAGAAAGTGCTGGAGCAGCTCGCGCAAATTAAGATTTCCATACATTGCTGGCAGGGCGATGATGTACAAGGGTTTCTTTTTAAAGATAAAGAACTAGGCGGGGGAATAGCGGTAACGGGTAGTTATCCCGGCCGTGCTGGCACGCCAGATCAACTTCGTCAAGATTTAGAGAAGGCATTAACTCTTATTCCTGGCAAGCACAAAGTGAATTTACACGCTATCTATGCGGATACAGATGAAGAAGTGGACCTGGACGAATTAGAACCACGCCACTTTCAATCTTGGGTAGACTGGGCGAAGGAGCAGGGGCTGGGTCTTGATTTTAATCCTACTTGTTTCTCGCATCCGAAAGCAGCAGATGGTTTTACGCTAAGTCACTCGGACGATGAGATTCGTAACTTCTGGATTAAGCATTGTAAGGCTTCTCGCACGATTGCCGAGCATTTTGGTAAGGAACTGGGTCAACCTTGCGTGACTAACTTTTGGGTACCAGACGGATATAAAGATACACCAGTCGATCGTTTAGCTCCGAGAGTGCGTTTAAAGGAATCGCTGGATGAGATTTTTAGTGAGGAAATAGATCCTCTTTATAATATCGATGCTTTAGAAAGTAAATTGTTCGGAATTGGATCTGAGAGTTATGTAGTTGGATCACATGAGTTCTATATGGGCTATGGATTAACTCGCGGCAAAGCTATCTGTTTGGATGCCGGACATTTCCATCCTACTGAGATGATCTCAAATAAGCTATCTTCGATTCTTATGTTTAGTGAGCAGCTGCTGCTGCATGTAAGCAGACCCGTCCGTTGGGACAGTGACCACGTTGTAACTATGGACGACGAGTTGATGGAAATCGCCCGTGAGTTGGTACGAGGAGATTTACTCTCCCGAACGAATATAGGATTGGATTTCTTTGATGGGAGCATTAATCATATCGCTGCTTGGGTGATTGGAACACGCAATACCATTAAGGCGTTACTTCGCGCAATGCTCGAACCTGTGGAAGAACTGAAGCGAATCGAGTGGTCTGGCGATTACACTTCACGACTAGCTTTGGTGGAAGAATTCAAATCGTATCCGTTTGGAGCCGTGTGGGATTACTACTGTGCTTCCCAAGATACACCCGTTCGGGAGCAATGGCTGGCTGAAGTGAAGAGTTATGAACAGGAAGTTCTGTTTACAAGATAGAGCGTTAGAGTGGATATGAGAGCAACATATACAAAGGAGAGATTGACATGAGTACATCCGTATTAGAATCCAAAGGGTATATTGCAAGCAGTGAGGCTCCGTTTATTCAGGAAATGTCAGAGATTACACGTCATATGTGGGAGCTAGGCTGGGATGAGCTAAATGGTGGTAATGTCAGCTATCTGCTGGATGAGAATGAGGTTGCAAAATATATTAACGTGCTGGAGCCGCTTCGTACCATTAAGCTTACTTTTCCGGTAAAGGAATTAGCGGGCAAATACTTCATTGTGACGGGTTCAGGCAAATATTTCAGAAATGTGATCAAAGACCCGGAAGCGAATCTTGGTGTGCTTCGTGTTAGCGCTAATGGGGAAAGCGTAGAAGTGTTATGGGGATTACGGAACGGAGCTGTACCTACTAGTGAATTGGCATCTCATTTCATGAGTCATATTGAACGACTAAAGGTGGACCCTACACATCGCATCGTATTGCACACACATGCTACGAATGTTATCGCAATGACTTTCACCCATGATCTGGACGAATTAAAGTTTACAAAGACGCTGTGGGAAATGTGTACAGAGTGCCTTGTTGTTTTCCCTGATGGCATCAGTGTTATTCCGTGGATCGTTCCTGGAAGCAGTGAAATCGGCCGCGAAACCGCTAAGAAAATGAAGGATCACCGCTTAGTGATCTGGCCGCAGCACGGGATTTTCGGCACTGGCTCCACTATGGATGCTACCTTCGGTCTTGTGGAGACTGTTGAAAAGGCCGCAACGATCTACAACCTGATTGGCGGGAGAGAAATTAAACAAAAGATCACGGACCAACAGCTGTGGGATTTAGCTAAGGCGTTTGGAGTAACACCTAAAGCTGGTATTCTTGAGGTTTAAGCATTTCATAGATATAAGAACCGGGCATTCGCAGATTTTGCGAGGTCCGGTTTTTTATGATTTTTTCTTAAAATTACGCATTGAATTTATGAACAGAATTTAGTAGCGTTAATCGTACAAATTGTCACAAGGCTTAATAAGGAGATCATATGAACAAAGTTCTTATCATTGGTATTGTAGCTAGTGGTAAAACCACATTGGCAAAGCGATTATCTAACCAAATAAATATTCCTTGGTATGAATTGGATGCCATTGTTCATCATCAGACACCGGAAGGAAGGAGAAAACGCTCACCAGAAGAACAGGTTGCGGTGATTATGGAGATTGATCAGGATGGAGCTTGGATTTTTGAAGGCACGGATCGGGAATCCTATCAATGTCTATATGAAATGGCAGATACAATAATTTTTCTTGATACACCGCTGTGGAAGCGTAAAATTAGAATTTTCGTTCGGTTTCTTAAGCAGAAAATGGGCATTGAGAAGTGTCATTATAAACCGGATATTAGGATGTTAAAAAAGATGTATCAATGGACACAGGATTTTGAAAATAATCGATATGAGTTTGAAGCGAAGTTGCTGTTATATCAGAACAAAGTTATCAGATTATACGAAAATAAGGAACTTTAAAATTTGTGTTTTCCATCTTTTGGGTACATAATTAAACTTACTTTAAGTAATCAATTAATCAAATGGAGGTAATTTATGAATACTGAACTTTTATTCACATCTTTGCAAGTGGGGAATCTTTCATTAGCGAACCGAATCGTCATGGCACCAATGACACGCGTGTACTCACCGGATGGTGTACCGGGAAGTAATGTTGCTGCATATTACCGCAGACGGGCAGAGGGTGGAGTAGGATTGATCGTTACCGAGGGTACAGCCATTAATCATCCTTCGGCAGTCAGCCACGCCAATATCCCCAATCTACATGAAGAAGCAGCGTTAGAGGGCTGGAAGCAGGTTGTAGAAGAGGTTCATGCAGCTGGAGGTAAGATCATTCCCCAATTATGGCATGTGGGAATGACACGTACGAAAGGGGAAGGACCAAATGTTGAAGCCCTTCCTGTAGGTCCTTCAGGTCTGGATTTAGCAGGAGAACCTGTAACAGAGCCACTGACTACAGCTGAAGTAGAAAGCTTAGTCTCAGCATTCGCACAAGCGGCTACGAACGCCAAAAAAGTGGGTTTTGACGGGATCGAGATTCACGGCGCCCATGGTTATCTGATTGACCAGTTCTTCTGGGAAAAAACTAACAAACGGACGGATCGTTACGGTGGCGATTTGGTAGGCAGAACTACATTTGCTGTAGAGATTATTGAAGCGTGCCGTAAAGCGGTTGGACCAGATTTTCCGATCGTGCTACGCTTCTCTCAATGGAAATTGGGCGCATATGATGAGAAGCTGGCAAAGAATGCAGATGAGCTTGAAAGCTTCTTAACACCGCTAAGTAACGCAGGTGTAGATATCTTTCATTGCTCCACTCGACGCTTCAGCCAACCTGAATTTGAAGGATCTGAGCTTAATCTTGCTGGCTGGACTAAGAAGATCACAGGAAAACCGTGTATTACGGTGGGTTCTATCGGTCTTCATAGTGATTTTTTCGCAGAAGACAAAGCTCAGCAGTCTGAAGATAATATAGACGAACTGCTGGAAAGAATGGGACGTGAAGAGTTTGATTTAGTTGCTGTTGGTAGGGCGCTGATAAGCGATCCAGCTTGGCTTGCCAAAGTTCAAAGCGGTGCTATAGATGAGATCATACCATTTACGGCAGAATCGACAAAAACTTTATTCTAAAGATAGAAATTTAACAAACATTGGTTTCCTTTAATTATGGTTAGTGGAGAAAGGCCGCCCTTTTGATAAAATCACTAGAGTCACACAAACATTGCAAAAGAGGCGGCCTAATAATAAAATATAATCCTTTTTAAAGGTTCGGAATAATGCTTGTTATGTACAGCCCTTTTTATAGAATAATTTTCATTAAGGCTTAATATGATCATAGATATTAAAAAGCATTATAGGTTAGGAGGATATAGGTTGATAGATATCACAGAAGTCTTCATTGATACTCTAGCACCTAACAGTGCTGCGATTAAGAACGGGCAAGGGCTAGTTAAAAAGAAACGATTCGTCCAATTGAATCAGTCGGAAGACGGAGTGGTTCTGTTTGGTGAATGCGGAGGCAGCGGTAGCAGCAACTATTTCCCATCTGCTGATTTTGTTGTTTCTGACAAACCGGTAATGCGCTGTACTTGTCCAAGTAGGCAGATCCCATGTAAGCATGTTCTCGGATTGCTGTATGCCTATGTAGGCAAGGAGACCTTCGTATCTGCAATGATTCCTGAGGAGCTTGCCGCTAAACGGGAGAAGATGAGTAAGCGTGAAGAACGTAAGTCTGAACTTGTTGCAGAAGGAGCTACTCCTAAGCCTAAGAAAGTGAATAAGTCCGCACTCAAAAAGAAGATTGGAGCTCAACTGGAGGGCTTAGCTGTACTTGAGAAACTGACTCTATCGCTTATACGCGCAGGTCTCGGAACACTAGACACTAAACGTGTTAAAGAAATTCAGGAGCATGTGAAGATGATGGGCAACTTTTACTTAACCGGAGCACAGATTGAGTTAAGACGATTAGCCTTATTACTATCCTCTCCTGACAACCGTGAGAAGACCTATACATTAGCTATTGAGCAACTAACAAGAATTCATGCGTTTATCAAGAAAGGTCGCGCACATCTAACGATGAAGCTTGAGGACACGGATATGGCTTTGAATTATGACTCTACGATAGAAGAATGGCTTGGACATGCTTGGCAGTTAACAGAGCTTAAGGAATTTGGTCTAATGAGTCAGGATGCGGAGTTGATCCAGCTTTCATTTGTCAGCTATGATGATGCAGCCAGACAGGAATATGTAGACTTAGGCTTTTGGATAGAAAAGTCAACGGGTGATATACATCGTACCCTCCAATATCGTCCTTATAAAGCAGCTAAGTATATTCATGAAGAGGATAGTTTTACCGAAGTTGCAGTCATTCCTTCCTTATATTATTACCCCGGTGACCGTAATCGACGGGTCCGATTTGAGAATATGTCAACGCGCCCGTTAAGCAATCAGGATTTGGAATGGATTGCCGCTACGGCATCTCGTTCTTTTTCTGAAAGCTTCAAACAAATTAAGAATCAGTTAAAGAATCCGCTAGCAGACAAGAACCCAGTGTTGTTGCTACATGTGAATAAAATAAGTAAGTCTCAGCAAGATCAGTTCGTTATTACGGACGTAGCGGGTCAGCATCTAGTGTTAGATCAAGTAGCAGCACTCGATCAGGACACACTGCCGCTGCTTCAATACTTTGCATCTGATCAATTATCGGACACGACGATGTTACTTATGTTTGAACACCAACTGGATACAGGACGATTGAAAGCGCAGCCTTTAACACTTATCAAAGGGAAGGAAATGATTCGACTCTTATATTAAAAAATAGGGTTAGCGCTATACATAATGGGGGGAATGTCCATGAGTACAGCATTACTACAAGAGCTTTATCAAGAAGTAAAGCGGCTTTATATCGCTGGAAGTGAGCTCGCTGCTGAGGATTTCCGCTTAAAGCGGCTATTGCCACAGTTTCAACAGTTAGGCGAACGTGCTCCCATATTCAAAAGATTAGGTGAGGGAATCGCTTTGGTCATTGCATCGGAACCTTCCGAAGGATCTTCATCGGCTCAGCAGCTGCAAGACCTAAGTGTGCTACTCAGCTCGGTGCTGCATACTCAGGGAGTAACTTCTCCTGACGGCGAATTGTTGGAAGTACAAGTTCATCCATTAAGATTACCTACCCAGTTCTCATATCGCAAGTTGTCAGCCGTACAGTTGGCACTAAGTACTCGTGGCGGAGGACGATATGAGATTATAAAGGAAGCTTATGAGGCTGGACTATTTCAAGATCTCCGCATGATTCATCCCGCGATAGCAGCTCTCCAAGATCCATATGTTGAGATTGCAGAGCTTGTGATGAAGCAAATACTGCCAGCCTATGGACCTCAGATTATTCCTATCCTCAGGGATCAATTTGATCTAACAGGAGGAATAGTAGAGACGAGAAAGCTGTACGTAATTGCTACATTA
This sequence comes from Paenibacillus sp. FSL E2-0201, assembly GCF_037963325.1. Lineage (NCBI taxonomy): Bacteria > Bacillati > Bacillota > Bacilli > Caryophanales > Paenibacillaceae > Paenibacillus > Paenibacillus sp. FSL E2-0201. The sequence continues at coordinate 3,771,623 of NZ_CP150154.1, read as the reverse complement.
GGTGGTGATAGCGTTCAGGATCTGGTCTATCAAGCTGCAGATTCAGGATCAGAGGATGTTCGGGCCATGGCTATTTCTCTGCTTGCGGGCAAGGAACGATACGAGGAAGATTTGCTAGCTTGGAGTAAAGATAAGAAGAAAAAGATTCGTGAAGCTGCCTATAATGCGCTGGCTAAGAGTGACTCGGCGAGTGTGCTTAATCGGCTATATGAGGCATTTACCGGAAAAGATAGTGAACTGGTCGTCCCTGCACTGAGGCAGTGTCAAGCCCAAGAGCTCACGAACCGACTTGTTGAAGAGGTCTCAGATATGCTTCAAACTGTCCCGGAAATGAAGGACGATAAGAAAAAAATAGATGGATTATGGAACAGGGTAGTCCATTATATTAGGGTACTATCTTATAAACATAGTCCTGAACTAGAAAAATTATATTTAAATGTACTTGAGCAGTATCCATTATATATGAACCAGTTGAGCTGGAATGCATTGATCGAAGAGGCGACCTCCTATTTAAGACAGATTGACTCTGAGGAAGCTAAAGGTGCATTACAACGAACACTTGAGCGGAATCTTATCTACTTTAAAAACAACAGACGTTACGTAAATGATGTTTTCAAAGACGCTTATCTCTTTTTTCCACCGGAACGAGTGTATGAACAATACGTTGATGTTTTAAAGCATTATGCGCCATCTTCAACTAACCATGCTTCTTCTATGGCGCAGCAATTGCTGCGCACAATATCTGAAATTGCAGTTCAGCGATATCATGGAACCTATGATGCAGTTTGGAACTCACCTGCAGACCAGATTCAATATATGTATAAGATCGAAATGCAGTCGTCTGAGGTACTGGCTATTCAATGGGATTCACGCTGGCTTGATCTTTTTATAGAGCTGGATCAATACGAGCTGGTAAGTGCCTTTGCACGGCCGGGACATCCTAAAGCAATGCAGTATTTGCTTCGTAAATTGACTGATAATCCTGAATTTCGCCATCGGTTTGCCAATATTCTCTTGATGGGTTTAGAGCGTTCGGGGATAAGTAAACAACGCCTGCAAGAGGCTCTCCTAGTAGCTTTGGAAGATGACAGAAATACAGAATGTCGATTAATTGAACCGTATACGTTTGAGCAGCTATGTCAGCTTCCAGCAAGTTTTGCGAGTCGAATAATAACTGTTCTACCTCGATTTAGTGAGGTTGCAGAAGAACAACTTGAGTATGTCATTCGTCTCATGCAAGGACCATCAAACCCAATAGAAGAGGTGTAGCTACCGATGAGTCAAGAACTATTTCAAGATATTATGAGGCTTCCAGCAGAAAGATTGTATGAGCATGAGTTGGAAGCACTTCGTAAAGCGGACACAGGTAAGGTTCCAGCAGGATGGCAGATATCGCCCCAATCTGTACTGAAGTTTATCGTTGGCGGTAAAGCAGGGAGTACCGAGATTACACCTAAGTACATTGGTAACAAGCGATTAATAGAGATGGCGATAGCAACACTGGTAACCGATCGTGCATTGTTATTAATTGGTGAGCCGGGTACAGCCAAGTCATGGTTATCTGAGAATTTATCAGCAGCTATCTATGGACAATCAGGACTGGTCGTGCAAGGTACTGCGGGTACGAGTGAAGAGCAGGTCCGTTATTCTTGGAACTACGCGATGCTGCTTGCACAAGGCCCAACTCCGGAAGCGTTAGTAAAAAGTCCCATCATGCGAGCAATGGAGGATGGGGGCATCGCACGTTTCGAGGAAATTTCTCGGTGTGCATCGGAGGTACAAGATGCGTTGATCTCTATCTTATCAGAGAAGACGATTTCAGTGCCTGAGCTAGGCAAGGAGATGAGCGCTCGTAAAGGCTTCTCAATTATTGCAACAGCTAACACACGAGACCGTGGTGTCAATGATATGTCAACTGCCTTGAAGAGGCGGTTTAATATTATTGTCCTTCCAGCGCCTGCGGATTTGTATACTGAAGTAGAGATTGTGAAGAAACGGGTCCGTGAAATTGCTTCCTCCTACGATTTACAAGCTGCACTTCCTGCAGATGAGGCTTTACATAAGGTCGTGACGATCTTCCGTGAGCTGCGCAGCGGGATGACCTTGGATAAGAAGGAGAAGGTGAAGTCTCCAGCAGGGGTAATTTCCACAGCTGAAGCGATCTCACTCTTAACGAATAGTATGGCGCTGGCCGCAAGCTTCGGTAATGGAGAACTGACAGACGAGGATCTGGCCGCCGGACTGCAAGGTGCCATTGTGAAGGATGATGATAAGGATCAGCTTGTCTGGAGAGAGTATCTCGACAATATAATGAAGAAACGTGGCGCAGATTGGCGGGGGTTATATACGGCTTGTAAGGAGATGAACTAGTGGAGAGCGAAACTACTGGAGCTGGCGTACATTTTTTTGGGGTGCGGCATTTGTCTCCTGGTGGTGCGCAGCATCTATTAAGCTACCTTGATGAGATAGAGCCCACAGCTGTTTTAATTGAAGGGCCAGCAGATGCTACTACTGAGATTCGCCATATCCTCAACACGACAACCAAACCTCCGATAGCTATTTTAGCATTTACGGAAGAAGTTCCTGTTCGTACAGCCTTATGGCCGCTTGCGGTATATTCCCCCGAATATCAAGCGATGAAATGGGCGGAGCAGCAGGGAGCTCATACAGCTTTTATAGATTTACCCTCTTCAGTAGTTATCGCGTTGCAGGATATACGAACCCGCAACAGAGCTTCTGCTAAACAGAGCGAGGGATCCGAAGTTAACGATTCAGAAGAGAAGGCTCCGGAGGAGGTTTCTCTCTATGAAAGAATAGCAGAGCTGGCTGGCGAGCTAGATTATGATATGTATTGGGAGCGCAATTTCGAACACAACACCAACAAGGGTGCATATCAGGAAGCGATCATTTCTTTCTCATCCCAAATGCGCCAGATGTCAGAAGAGAATGAAAGACATAACAACGTAATAGAATATGCGCACAACACGATTCGTGAAGCTTATATGCGTCGTCAGATTCAGGATACAATCACAGCTGGTCATCAACCACATAAGATCGTTGTTGTATGTGGAGCTTACCATACAGCGGCACTTTCTGATCTGGGCACCGGTATGACAGATGAGGAGATAGATGATCTTCCTTCACTAAATACCAAGCTAACTCTTATGCCCTATACGTATTATAAACTATCTTCCTTGTCAGGCTATGGAGCAGGGAACCTGGCACCTCATTATTATCAAATGATGTGGGAACGTATGATGAACGGTTCACTTGATGACTTACCGCATCACTATCTGTCTACTGTAGCTAGATACTTGCGCAATAGCGGGACACATCGCTCTACAGCAGAAATTATTGAAGCTGTGCGCTTAGCAGAGTCATTAGCTGCCCTTCACGGTGGAAGTGCGCCGACGTTAAGAGATTTGCGAGATGCGGCACTGACCTTGCTGGGGCGTGGAGAGCTTAGCGTAATCGCTGAAGCACTTGCTCGTACAGATATCGGTACTGCTATTGGTGAGCTGGCAGAGGGGATTAGTCAGACGCCAATTCAGGATGATCTGAATCGGCAATTAAAACGCTTGAAGCTTGAGAAGTATAAGTCCCCTGTAGCAAATGATCTTGAATTAGATCTCCGGGAGAATCGAAGAGTGTCTTCTGAGGAAGCGGCTTATCTGGATTTAAACCGTTCTTTTCTTTTTCATAGGCTCAGAACACTTGGAATCGATCTAGTGAACATAAGAGCAAGTGGTCAGACTGGCGCAACATGGGCAGAGCATTGGGTCATGAGGTGGTCTCCTGAAGTCGAGATTCAAGTCGTTGAATCTACGCTGCTTGGAGAAACGATTGAGATTGCTTCAGCCTATGTATTGCAGCAAAAATTAGATCACAGCAGTACAATTGCGGAAGCGTCGGCACTTATTCGAACGGCTTATGAGTGCGGGATGCTGAACCAGATGGAAGCAGGACGGCAAACACTTCAGCGCTTAGCTGTTGATACCAGAGATGTAGTGCAAATCGCTGCGTCCATTCATGAGTTATCCCTTCTGATTCAGTATGGCGACGTTCGCCGGATAGATACCAAGCCGCTTATTCCGCTGCTAGAACAATTGTACAGACGAGCGTGTCTGTTCTTGCTGGATGCGAGTCAATGTAATGATGAAGCATCGGGTGAGATGCTAAAAGCTATGAACATACTGAATCAGACAGCTATGGAGCATAGTGAGGAAGTCGATGAGCTGTTGTGGATACAAGAGCTGAAGCATTTATCGGAAAGAGATGACTGCAATCCGCGCTTGTCTGGAGTAGCATGTTCCATACTGTTAGAACGTAATGCGATAACTGCACAGCAATGTTCAGAAGAAGTATCGAGACGACTGTCACCGGGTATTCCTGCAGATCTTGGAGCAGGCTGGTTCGAAGGCATGTCTATGCGTAATCGATATGTACTTTTATCCCGATTAAGTCTGTGGGAACAATTGAACGAGTATATTAATTCTTTGGATGATGATGAATTTGTGCGTGCTTTAGTGTTTTTGCGGCGAGCCTTCAGTACCTTTGAGCCAAGAGAAAAGACTATGATCGCTGAGTTGCTAGGTGAATTGTGGGGCGTGAACACTGAGCAAGCTGCTGAGATTCTGACGGGCGAGCTGAAGGAGGCCGAAGCAAAAATGATTGAGGATTTGAATGATTTTGACTTTGGAGATATATGACAATGAGTACTTCAGTAGATTCAAGTGTTGTAGCTCGCTGGCGGCTTATTCTTGGCCAATCCGCAGAAGAACAGTTGACCGTTTCTAGCGGAAACACAAGTATTCACCTGTCCGAAGATGAACTCATCATGGATCAGGCGCTGGCCGCTATATATGATGAGACGAGTGAGATTGGAAATAGCGGCACTGCTAACACTGCTGCCTCCGGACAAAGAGGAGCAGGATCAGGTAAATCTGCACCTCGGTTGGCGAAATGGTTAGGAGATGTTCGCAATTTTTTCCCTGAGGATATCGTCTCGGTTATTCAACATGATGCAATGGAACGGAAGGGCTGGAAGCAGCTATTGTTTGAACCGGAAGTTCTTGCAACAGTGAAACCGGATATACAGTTAGTAGGTACACTCCTCTCCCTTAAAGGAAAGATTCCTGAGAAGACAAAAGACACTGCTCGCCTGTTAGTGAAGGCAGTTGTAGATGATCTTGTTAAGCGAATGAAGGAGGACCTTCGTCGGGCGGTGACGGGTGCACTGAATCGCAGACAGCATTCTCCATTGCCTTCACTTAGTGGCATAGATTGGACACGGACGATAAAACGCAATCTGAAGCATTATGATGCAAAACGGCGGCAGATTATCCCTGAGAAATTCTACTATTATGATCGGGCTAGACGCAACAAGGAATGGACAGTCATTGTGGATATCGATCAGAGTGGTTCTATGGCAGAATCTATTATTTGGGCTTCAGTTGTGGGTTCGATCTTTGCAAGCATCCCTTCATTAAGTACTCGAGTAGTTGTATTTGATACAGAGGTCGTTGATCTGACTGAGCAATGTGCGAATGATCCTGTTGACATGTTGTTTGGGATTCAGCTAGGCGGTGGTACAGATATACAAAAATCTGTTGCTTATTGTGAACAATTTATTGAGCAGCCGAAGAAGACCTTATTTATTATCATCTCTGATCTGTACGAAGGCGGGAACCAAGCGGGTTTAATCCGTCGTATGCGTCATCTGAAGGAATCAGGTGTCAGAACGATGTGTTTACTCGCTTTATCTGATGAAGGCAAGCCTTTCTACGATGAGCATGTGGCTAGATCCTTGACTCGCGATGGAACGCCTTGTTTTGCGTGTACACCTGCATTGCTGCCACAGTTAGTAGAAGGTGCGCTAAAAGGACAAGATCTTTCTGAATTAGCCAAGAAACTTGGAACGAAAGGAATTTAACTGGAGATATCATTTTACAAGTTCATAAAAAGTGTTCTTCAGACAAGAACTGTGTTTCATTACAGCTTTTGTGGCGTATATAGAATCATACCCCCCTTTATACAATAGAATTTGGCCCTGTCGCTCGCCGGCAGGGTATTTTTTTATGGGAGTCATAAGGATAGCTATTACTTGACCTATTTGAAATTTTCTTTTAGAGTATGCTCTGCACTCTCCCTGTGGTAAAATAGACCTGATTTTTCAAAAATATAGGAAAGTTAAGCTTCACGCTTACATTATCCTTATATTTCTTGCATAAACGGTACCGTCTCTTTTGGGAGGCCAAAGGCGTTTTTGCTTGATAAACCTAGATCAGTGCGTATAGGGATTGACATCTAAGATGGAAGTAATGTTACAGGATGTGCTATAATTTTATATTGGGTTAAAACATCAATGAGCTACATTTTAAATAGAGGACGTGAAAACAGCATGACTAAGGGGAACCACAACTCACCGGACTTAAAATCCGGCAAGGGTTCGAAGGATTATTCGAAATATTTTGATTTTAGTGACGCGAAGGTAATTAGTGAAGAAGAAGGTAAGATTACTTACCGGATTAAAGGAAGAAATGTACAAATTAATAGTCAGCCTGATTACAAAGAAGGAAAACGGCGTGGCAAGGAAGAAATAGAAGTGCATTATGATTTCGAGATTCCAGAAGAAATGCACAATTTCGGAGTAGACAAATATTATCATATAACGACTTACGGCTGCCAAATGAATGAGCATGACACGGAAACGATGAAGGGCCTTTTGGAACAGATGGGCTACAAAAGCGTCGATGACCGGAATGATGCGGATATCATTCTCTTAAATACTTGTGCGATTCGCGAGAACGCCGAGGATAAGGTATTTGGAGAGCTTGGTCATCTTAAGAACTTGAAGATTGAGAAGCCAGGTCTTTTGCTGGGCGTGTGTGGCTGCATGTCGCAGGAGGAAGGCGTAGTCAATCGAATTATGTCTAAGCATGGATTCGTGGATATGATCTTCGGTACGCATAATATTCACCGACTGCCACACCTCATTAAAGAAGCTGTATTCAGCAAAGAGCTTGTGGTGGAGGTATGGTCTAAGGAAGGCGATATTATTGAGAATTTACCGAAGAAACGCGAGGGTATGCGGGCTTGGGTAAATATTATGTATGGCTGTGATAAGTTCTGTACGTACTGTATCGTACCCTTTACACGGGGAAAAGAACGCAGTCGCCGTCCGGAAGACGTCATTGCTGAAGTAAGAGAGCTTGCGCGTCAAGGCTTTAAGGAAGTCACTTTACTGGGGCAGAACGTAAACGCATACGGTAAGGATTTTACAGACATTGATTACACCTTCGGTGACCTGATGGATGACATGCGTTTGATTGATATTCCGCGCATTCGCTTTATGACATCGCATCCGCGTGATTTTGACGATAAATTAATTGAAGTACTAGGCAAAGGCGGCAATCTGGTGGAACATATCCATCTACCGGTTCAATCGGGAAGCACTGCTGTACTTAAGAAAATGAGTCGCAAATATACTCGTGAAGCTTATCTGGAGTTAGTTCGCAAGATCAAGATAAGTGTGCCTAATGCAGTGTTGAGTACCGATATTATCGTTGGTTTCCCTGGAGAGACGGATGAGCAATTTGAAGATACTCTTTCGCTAGTGCGCGAGGTTGGGTATGATATGGCATATACGTTCATTTATTCACCTCGTGAGGGTACTCCTGCAGCTGCTATGGAGGATAATGTACCTATGTCGGTGAAGAGCGAACGTCTACAAAGACTCAATGATCTCATTAAAGAGAACAGCCGGATTATTAATGACCGTATGTTAGGTGAATTCGTTGAGGTGCTGGTTGAAGGGGAGAGTAAGAATAACTCTGAAGTCCTTTCCGGCCGTTCCCGTGCGAACAAGCTGGTTCATTTTGAAGGTCCGAAGGAGCTTATTGGCACATTTGTAAAAGTGAGAATTACAGATACCAAAACATGGTACATTAAAGGGGATATTGTGGCAGAAGCTGCAGCTGTTCATTAATCATCACATACGAATGGGGAGATGGCTTGTGAGTACAGAGGAACAACGTTTGAATAAATATGGAATGAAGACTTATAATACCCGTGACTTAATTGTACGCGAGGATATTATGGGCAAAGCTAAAGAACTTGCTACATTAATTTCAACTAGTGAAGAGGTAAAGCATTTTCAACAGGCAGAACAAAAAATCTTGAACCACGAGCGGGTACAAAGCCTGATCGCCACGATTAAGAAAAAGCAGAAGGAGATTGTTGCCTTCGAAAGCTTTAATAATAAAGATATGGTAGCTAAGATCGAGCGTGAAATTGAAGTGTTGCAGGATGAAATTGACGGCATTCCAGTCGTGAACGAATTTCAGCAGAGCCAGAGTGACATCAATTATCTACTCCAGCTTGTAATTTCCGTGATTAGAGATACTGTTTCGGAAAAAATTAATGTGGAAGCCGGCACCGAAGCGCCTCCGACCACATGCGGATAACCCACACTCAGTTAAGGGGGCGGATGCAGATCCGCCCCCTTAAGTTTCACACTATACATAATCCTTATCTTTCTATGTCCAGCTGTTGATTTTAGAAGTTAAGGTTTGGTACATTTAAAGATACGAATCAGTAAAATTATAGCTTCGGAAAAGGATGGGGCAAATATGAGCGAAAATGGGGAACAAACCTATAACGCCAAAAAATATCGTACACCGGACGGAGTTCCGGCTGACATCGTAATGTTTACACTGACCAAACGCGAACGTAAGACGGTCACAAAGACACTTCCCTTACGTGAGCTTAAAGTCATGTTAATTCGACGGAAGAAATGGCCATGTGCTGGAATGTGGGCTCTCCCTGGCGGTTTCTGTCAGGAGGATGAGTCCATTTATGCTGCCGCTACTCGTGAGCTCAAAGAAGAGACTGGTGTAGATGGCGGTCATTTGGAATATCTGGGCGTTTACAGTACACCTGGTCGCGACCCTCGCGGTTGGATTATCAGTCATGCCTTTTTCGCCTTGGTGGAGGAATGGATGCTGGAGCAAAGACAAGCTTCGGATGATGCTGGCGAGGTAGGGTTATTTACGTTGCAGGAAGCGCTTGAAGAGCTGGAGCTCGCTTTTGACCACCATGATATCATCAAGGATGCATATTTGCGTATTCAACAACAAATGCTGCAAACTACGATTGCAAGACAGTTTTTACCTAGGCATTTTACCCTTAGTGAGCTCTATCAGGTGATACAAACGGTAGTGCCGGAATTTAAGGAACCGAATTTTATCCGTAAAATCACTTCAACACGTAGTCGTCAGGGTATATTAAAAGAAGTAAGAGACGAAGAGGGAAATGCGCTTAGTTCAAATCAATACTCCCAGCGTCCAGCTCAGCTCTATATGTTCACAGATCATGAGCCTTTGTTATCCATTTATACGTAGTGGCTTAAATCAGGAGAGGGGATTAATCTCATGAGAGCACTAATAGTGATCGACTTTACTAATGATTTTGTTAATGGAAATCTACCTGTTGGTCAGCCAGCCGTAGATATCGAGCCTAGGATCAGCCAGTTAACTTCAGCGTTTGTACACAGTGGCGATTATGTTGTTATGGCCGTGGATTTGCATGAAGAGAATGACACTTACCATCCGGAGAGCAAGCTATTCCCTCCTCATAATGTACGCGGGAGTGACGGACGAGAGTTGTTCGGAAGCTTGAAGTCGGTATATGAGCAGAATCGCGAATCCATCTATTGGATGGACAAAACGCGCTATAGCGCCTTTAGTGGAACAGATCTGGAGATCAAGCTGCGGGAACGAGGCATTACTGAACTTCATTTAATTGGGGTCTGCACAGATATTTGTGTACTGCACACAGCAGTGGATGCCTATAACAAAGGGTTTGCTATTACAGTGCACGAGGATGCGGTAGCCAGCTTTAATCCCGGTGGACATACTTGGGCATTAGAACATTTCCGGGGAAGTTTAGGAGCAGACGTTGTTAAGGCATAATACTAGAACAGAACATACACATATAGCAGCGTAGATATTAGGAGATGAGGACTTGAGAAGAGAACTTGCGCTACATACGGATAAATATCAGATCAATATGATGTACGCTCACTGGGTGAATGGAACTCATAAACGGAAGGCTGTATTTGAGGCTTATTTCCGTAAGCTACCTTTCGGTAACGGCTATGCTGTGTTCGCAGGTTTAGAGCGTATTGTTGGTTATATCGGCGGCTTGCGGTTTACCGAAGATGATATCCGTTATTTGTCTGAGCAAGAAGAGAACTATGCTCCCGCTTTTTTGGAGGAACTGTTGCAGTTTCATTTTCAGGGAACCGTTCATTCGATGAAAGAAGGCGCTTTGATTTTTCCAGATGAGCCATTAATCCGTGTGGAAGGGACAATTATGGAGGCTCAGCTGGTGGAGACAGCCATTCTGAACTTCATGAACTACCAGACGTTGATCGCTACTAAGGCTTCACGAATTAAGCAGGTGGCTCCGAATGACATCTTGCTGGAGTTCGGTACCCGGCGTGCGCAAGAAGCCGATGCAGCGGTGTGGGGGGCTAGAGCGGCCTATATTGGCGGCTTTGATGCTACTTCCAACATGCTGGCAGGCAAAATGTTTAGTATTCCGACTAAGGGAACACATGCACATTCCTGGGTTCAGAGCTTTGGCAGCGAGCAGGAGGCTTTTGATGCCTATGCTAAGGTGATGCCGGACGAAGTTACGCTATTGGTCGACACCTTCGATACACTCCGTAGTGGGGTGCCTAATGCAATCAATACAGCCAAGAAGCTGGAGGCACAAGGTAAGAAGATGGTCGGTATCCGTTTGGATAGCGGTGACTTGGCATATCTATCCCGTCAAGCGCGTAAGATGTTGGATGATGCTGGCCTGGATTATGTGAAGATAGTCGCTTCCAACGATTTGGATGAGAACACGATCATGGATCTGAAGCTGCAAGGCGCAGCGATTGATACGTGGGGTGTGGGTACACAACTAATCACCGCCTCTGACCAGCCCTCTCTGGGTGGCGTCTATAAGCTGGTGGAAATTGAGTCCGCTACTGGAGAAATGATCCCGACGATCAAGATTTCTTCCAATCCTGAGAAAGTATCTACGCCTGGCAAGAAGGACGTATTCCGGATTATCGGTAAAAATGGCAAAGCGCTTGCGGATTATATCTGCTTTCCAGAAGAGGAAGCTCCACGTAACGGTGCGCGGTTGAAGCTGTTTAATCCGCTGCATCCATACATGCATAAGTATGTCGAGCGTTACGAGGCATTGCCTATGCTAGAACCGATATACGTTAACGGATTCCAAGTGTATACTTTGCCGGATTTGAATGAGGTTCGACGTTATCATCGGGAGCAAAAGGACCTATTCTGGCCGGAGTATCAACGTAAGCTGAATCCTGAGGTGTACCGGGTCAATTTGAGTGAAAAGGTCTGGACTAGCAAGCAGCAATTAATCGCTGAGCATATACGACCGGATATTGAATAGATTTTGCAGGATTAATTCTGTCAACAATGTTAACGCGGGAGAGTGATATACCCGCGTTTTTTTTGTTTTTTCAGAGGCTTGTAAATAAGGAGGAGAACTTAATGGAAAAGGGGAAGCTTGCTTTAGCGCTGAACAGAAACGTTAAACTAGGCCAAATCATTACTTTCGGCACGTATTCACAATCAAAGGATGGTAAAGCACTGCCGATTGAATGGCGTGTTCTCCATAACTCTGGTAGTGAACTGATTGTTTTGAGTGAATATATTTTGGACTGCAAGAGATATCAAGGCAAGAGCGCAGATATTAAATGGCGTGATTGCGTGGATATTACGTGGCACGACTGTGATTTGCGTGAGTGGCTGAATGATGAATTCTATCACACTGCATTCAATGCTGCTGAGAAGGAATTAATAAAGACGACCTGTTGTACAGACAATGGAGAGGGTGCCCCGGATACAGAGGATAACGTTTTTTTGCTTAGTGTGGATGAGATAAAGGCATACTCTGAGATACACGGCAAAGAGCTGCGCCGTGCCGTTGGAACGGACTTTGCCAAAATGAAAAAAACTGATGGATGCAGCTTATACGTGTATGATAAAACGGATAAAGAGAACTATATAATCAAAGACGGCGAGGAGGTTGGCTGTTCTTGGTGGTGGCTGCGTACACAAGGAAACAAACCTTCACGTGCGTTTTTTATCGGACCTGGCTGCAGTATTCGCAGCTATGCAAATGTAAGTGTAGCTCGTGACGGTGTGCGCCCAGCAATAGTAATTAATCTTCCATGATTAAGGATAACTGCCCTAGAGTGGCATCAATAAAAAGGTGTATCCCTTGATCTTCACATTAGTGAAGAGAAGGGATACACCTTTTTGTGATAAATCAGTCCGAGTTAAAAATTTTAGTTCTTTTTCTTGAATTTTAAGAACGACCAAATCGTAAGCATCAACACGACTGCCAGACACGTACCTATACTGATACGGTTCTGAGCATCGAAGAGGAAGGAAACCGCGATTACCGCTAAACAAGCAAGTGTTAGAACGGTTATATAAGGGAATCCCCATACCTTAAAGGTGGGTTCTTTCGGATAGGACTTTCTCAGTTTAAGTTGTGACATACAAATGCTGATCCATACGAGAATAACCACAAAGCCTGGAACAGCCATTAGTAAACGGAACAGGCCATCTTGCGCGAAGTACGCTAGCATGGATCCAATAACAAGAACAACAGCACAGAGCTTCAGACTGTTGATCGGTACACCTTTTGCAGAGGTTTTAGCTAAGCTGCGTGGTGCTTCGCCCTGTGATGCCATAGAGTGTAGCATCCGGGTGGCGCCATAGATACCAGAATTGGCAGCAGAGAGCACTGCTGTAATCAGAATGAAGTTCATGACGTGATCGGCACCCTTAAGTCCTGTAGCGGCTAACACTTGAACAAACGGGCTTGTATGCTCATTCAGTTGATTCCAGGGTATTAAGCCACAGATGACTAAAATCGGTAATGTATAGAACAGAATAACGCGTAGAATGAAGCTTTTAACAACCTTAGGTAAGACCTTTTCTGCATCCTGTGTCTCCGTCAGGGTAAGTCCGATTAACTCAGACCCGCCGTATGAGAACATAACGACAAGAAGGGCAGAGAAGATGGGGGCCCAGCCTCTTGGGAGAAATCCACCATAATCCGTAAAGTTGTGTAAGTAAGGAGTAGCCTCAGACATTGGTAACAGTCCGAAAATTAATGAGCTTCCTAAGATAATGAAGATGATGATCATAGCGATTTTGATTCCGGCTAACCAAAACTCCGTCTCTCCATAACCACCTACACTCATCATGTTGATGCCGATAATCAAAGCTCCACTTGCAAGACTAAGCAGCCATAATGGAACATCTGGTAACCAGTATTGCAAGAAGCTGCCTGCTGCCAGCACTTCAATCACACAGACGGTCAACCACATGAAGCAATATAACCAGCCCACGATAAAGGAGAGCCGTTCTCCAAAAGCCTCACGAATGAAGTCCTTCATGTTCCTATTCGGGTAAACCGTAGCCATTTCCGCTATGGCCCCCATGACCACTAAAAGTAGCAAACCTGCTAAAACATAAGTAAGAATAACCGCAGGTCCAGCAATACTTATGGTCTCAGAACTTCCTTTAAAAATCCCCGTACCGATTACTCCGCCCATCGCCATAAAGCTGATATGCCGAGGAAGCAATTTCTTCTGTAATGATGCTTCGTTTGACTTCACAATTAATGCCTCCTAAGCTGTCTTCGAAAAATTACACCAAGCATCAGTTTATCCTGAAACGGACTAGTTGAAAAGTAAAAATAACACATATTTTTTTGCATAAGGGTGACTTTTCACTCGAGTGTGATATTTAACATGTAGAATATGATAAATATTCGTTATAAAATAAGAAGAAATTTTAAGTTTTACACTCTTTACCCCATATTTAATCCATTCATGAATAAATCGATTTTTTCTGAAGCTTCTTTTCTTCCTTTCATGGTCACGTGTAAATAAGCCTTTTTACTAATGCATTGCTATGTCCAAAACGTTTATGAATCATTTCTATGTCAACTCCGATTTCTGCTAATAGAGAAACGTGTGTGCTATAGAATACATATACATAATGTTCCAAATGAATTAATCTATTCACATGAATAATGAAAACTATCAGTACAGAAATACATACTTTTCTGTGGGGAATCCAGCAATTCTATGGATCACAATACTGGGCTTGTTGCTACTAGGATTTGTTTTGCTTTATTTGATTCAGAAATATCGAAAGAAGAGAAAATGAGAAGTCATGAGTAGTTATTCAAAGTATTGGAGAATGATAGAGAACATACAATGAGTAACCAGACTAGTGTCGGAGGTGTGCTTGTTCACCTTGAAATATACTTAACCAATTAATAATTTGGGAGGGTATTATGATGAGTTATGGATTTCAATTTTCGTTGAAAGGCCTTTTATTGTACGCATTACAGCTGCTTCCTAATATAATCTGGATGTTAATGCCTCCAGCAAATAATGTGCTTACTGAAAACAGTTCCGTCTATAAAATATTGAATATTATAGAAGGAATGTTTGGAGTCTTGACGGTTATTCTTATGATTGTTCTGATAAACAAAGGCGAAGGAAGTAACAGCAACCTTTACATCGGACTGGCAATAATGTTTTTGGCAGCTTATTATATTTCTTGGGTTTTCTATTATAATGGGGTGGTTGCTCCATGGTTACTGATATTAGGAATTGCATGCATGCCGCCTTTGTATTTCTTTTTCGTCGGACTTTGGATGAAAAACTATGTTCTCCTCGTTCCTTGTGCTATTTTTGGAATCACCCATATTTTGATTACTACCATGAATTATTTGAGACCGTAAATTATACTTATGAAAACTGTGACCATACCTGATTCGTTCGTCAGGAATTAGTTTGAAATAAAGCATACATAAAATAACCCGCTGGGCTTTTGCCTGACGGGTTTCTTCTTGTTTATACATTGAACTCCGTAATTTAGATTTCGTAGATGGTAGTGTTTTTTTCTTGCACTATGGAAAGACTTTAAAGCAGGATATACTATCTTGTAGATTTGCAATAAGGTTGCTGTAGACCCACACGATATCCGTCTACTAAGTTATTATTTATATCAGAAAAAAGGTTGTGAAGCTCTTGAATGGTTCGAAAGTTGCTTTCCTATCTGTACTTAGCAACACATTTGTCGTTCTTCTAAAACTCATTGTAGGCATTGTTACAGGTTCTGTGGCAGTTATTTCGGAAGCGATCCATTCTACCTTAGATTTAGTAGCCTCGTTAATAGCATTCTTTTCGGTCCGAATATCGAGCCGTTCTGCGGATAAAACACACCCTTATGGGCACGGCAAGGTGGAGAATATTTCAGGGACGATTGAAACCTTACTTATTTTTGTAGCAGGAATATGGATTATTTATGAGTGCATCCATAAAATATTGAATCCAACCGACATCGAGCTTCCCTATTTGGGAATCATTGTGATGGTGGTCGGGGCAGGACTCAATTATGTCGTTTCCCGAAAGGTTAAGAAGAAGGCAGATGAACTCCATTCTGTTGCAATGAAATCTAATGCCCTGCATCTCCTGACTGATGTTTTCACATCTTTGGGCGTAGCGGCTAGTTTATTATTGGTCACCATTACTGGATGGACAATATTGGACCCAATTATCGGAATTATTTTAGCTTGTTATATTATGAGTGAAGCCTACAAGCTCCTCAAGGAATCCTTTCCGCCTTTGCTGGACGCACGACTAACTGATGAAGAGGAAATCGAGATCTTACGTATCATTGAAGTATTTAAAGAAAGATTTATCGAAATTCATGATTTTCGTACCCGTCGATCTGGTCCGGAAGAATATGTGGATTTCCACCTTGTCATCCCTTCCTCGATGGATATCAGTACGGCTCATAAAATATGCGATGAAATTGAACATGCCATTAAAATAGCTTTCAAACATGCTCAGGTGTTAATACATGTTGAACCAGAGGAAGAGCTGTTAAAAAATCAACCACAGACGCATTAAGTAGGTGATGAAAATCTTGTGAGCAATAGAGAGATAGTCCAGAATCGTCCGAGTTGACTGAGATAGAAGCGTCCTGTCAACCTTAGAAGGAGGAGGTGCATGAAAGGTCTGATTTAGATCCTTTGGTGGATAGACATCTAGTTACCCATTTACCCAAGCGCTATAGGGGGATTGCATATCCTAAGATGTACTCAAATGCAGAGGAGGAATTATAATGAGCGAAAATGTTGCTGGTGTTGGATATGGAGGCGGTATCGGAGGTGCCTTTACATCTACTGGTGCAATCTTAGTATTGTTTATCCTCCTTGTAATTATTTCTAAGACAATCCTGCTATAAGATGTTAGCGGAAGTCTGAGGTGTTTAATCCGTCAGCCCAAACTGCTGACGGATTTTTTTTACATTGATTTAAGAACGTATGTTTGGTTATAATGAAAACGAATGTTCTTATTCTGGAGGCTGAATATGCTCAGTAACACGGCACGGAAGACTCCTGAGACAGCGATTATAGTTGAAGGTAGGGAAAGGCTGAACCCGTGATTCAAAAGGGTCCAGACAGTGACATATTAGATACAGTGAGGCATGGACGGCAGTAGCACTGATTACTGGACGATGAAATAGGGGAGTTTCATGGCTGGAAAACTCGAAGATAATGGACTAAGGGAGGGGAGCCGAATGATTATACCAGAGCATAAACAGTGTATTCTTTCTGATTCGCGGAATGAGATTCGTAGCGAACTTAATCTAGATCCTCAAGTGTTAGCTGAGATATCTCAGGTACTAGCTCAATCAATGGAGGATCATAGTCCGATAACACTCACACTATTTGACCAAGTTAAAGATAAAGAAATACGTGGTATTGTAATGCGAGTAGATCAAAAATTACAGCAGATTAAATTGAGAACAAGTGATGATGGTTGGGAATGGGTTGAAATAGTTGATGTTATAGGAGCTTTTACATAGTAAAGCCTCAGGGTAATCCTGAGGCTTTTTCTTATTTAAGAATGTACTTACCCTAACCCGGAAACTATATCCCATCCACCGTTTTAAGGGAGAGAATCTTTTCATTAGAATATTTCCTGTAATTCTGAACGGCTCTTTTGATACTCAGGAAAACTTCCTTTACCATAAACGGGAAGAGGTTATTGATAGTTTCAAATGTGGAATGTGATGAATTTAACATCTTAATTTTTAATTTTATTGCTAAATATGCTTAGGTAACACATGGAAAATGCAAGATTTGTCACTTCGCAACTTGCAAAATCAAGATACAATCGTTGAAAAAGTCAAAAGGATATTATACTGATGACATTCTGAAAGGGGCTATGTCGGTGGTACAGTTACCAAAAGTGAACGAACTCGGTTTTTTTGAGATTCGTCTGGAATCAATTGGAGGGCTAGGCGCGAACTTAGCTGGTAAAATGCTTGCAGAAGCAGGCGTTGTCGGTGCTGGAATGAATGGAGTGAGCTTTTCATCCTATGGTTCTGAGAAAAAGGGATCAGCGGTAAAAGCGCATATCCGTTTTTGTGATTTGAATACGCATATTCGTGACACTTCACCGGTAGAACGACCTCATGTCGTAGGTATATTCCACGAAGCGTTGGCAAAGACCGTCAACGTAACTAGCGGAATTTATGATCATAGCACAGTGCTAGTGAACTCAGCCAAGTCACCGGAGGATTTGAAGGCTTCTTTAAATATGATGGCAGGAACCATAGCTGTTGTTGATGCCACAACGATCGCATTAGATGAGAAGAACCGTGTAAACATGGCAATGTTAGGCGCATTATTCCGGATGTGTGATTTCTTGGATCCTGAAATTATGAAGGGTGTTATCGAGAAATCTCTTGGCAAAAAATATCCGCAGGCTGTTCAATCCGCACTAACTACTTTCGAACGTGGATTTAATGAAGTTACTTTCATGCATTTCCCTTTGCCTGAAGGTGCGGTTATGCCTGAGTTCGTCCGGTCCGATATTTCGGCCTTAGGTTATGAGACACAGCCTATTGGCGGTACCATTACGAATCCTGGCAGCAGCTTTTTAAAGAATCTCAGCATTTCAAGATCCGGTTTATTACCTCATTTTAAATTAGATGATTGTATTCATTGTGCACAGTGCGATACGGTATGCCCTGATTTATGTTTTGTTTGGGAGGAGCAGCCTGATAAGAAGGGGCGTCCGCAAATGTTCCTGCAAGGCATTGATTATCAATACTGTAAAGGCTGTTTAAAATGCGTAGAAGCTTGTCCTACAACGGCTTTGTCTGGCGAACGCGAGGAAGATGGCTATGCAGAAAGTCATACTGTCCGGCATATTTTTGATCTCGTTACCGAGGCCTAATTAACGATGGAAAGGTGGAACACACGTGGCTATAGATTATGAAAAAGAAGTAGGCTCAAAGAAAGTAGAGCAGAAATTCCTATATGAATCCGGCAATGAAATGGCGGCTTATGCTGCCCATCAAATAAATTATCATGTCATGGGTTATTTTCCGATCTCCCCATCGACAGAAGTGGCTCAATTTCTAGATACGATGAAAGCGAACGGTCAGCATGATATTATGCTCATTCCATCAGATGGTGAACATAGCTCTGCAGGAATCTGTTATGGAGCTTCGACGGCTGGTGGACGTGTATTTAATGCAACCAGCGCCCAAGGCTATATGTTCATGCTAGAGCAATTGCCGGTACAAGCTGGTACACGGATGCCTATGGTTATGAATTTGATCTGCCGCTCGATTTCCGGTCCGCTTAATATTCACGGTGACCATTCTGATTTGTATTTTGCGCTAAATACGGGCTGGCCGATTCTAATGTGCCGTGATCCACAATCTGTTTATGATATGAACCTGATGGCATTAAAGCTAGCTGAGCACGCCAAAGTGAGGCTTCCAGTAATGGTAGCATCAGACGGATATTTTACTTCTCACCAGAAACGCCGCGTACAAGCATTTACTCACCGTGAGGATGTTCACAAATTTGTCGGACCACAACCTCCGGCAGGCTTTACGGATACACTGGACCGCAATAATCCGGTTACCGTAGGTCCTTACATGAACGAACCTGATTATATCAACAACCGTTATCAGCAGTCGGTAGCGATGTACAATGCGGGTGAAGTCTTCGAAGAAATTGCTAAAGAATTCGCTGAATTGACCGGACGCCACTATCCAATGATCGAAGAGTATCGGATGGAAGATGCAGAAGTAGCCGTGTTCTTGATGAACTCAGCGTCAGAGATCATTAAAGATGTGGTAGACCAGCTTCGCTTGCAAGGGATCAAAGCAGGTGCAATCTCACCGAATATGATTCGACCTTTCCCCCAGAAGCAAATGGCTGAAGCGCTGAAGCATGTTAAGGCAATCACTGTAGGCGATCGCGCGGATTCGGTTGGCGGTCACGGCGGTAATATGGTAAATGAGATTAAGGCAGCCTTGTTCACCTACGGTAACACTACTACAAAGGTTATTAGCCGTATTTACGGGTTGGGCGGTAAGGACTTCTATGCAGAAGATGGTCATGCGTTCTTCCAATTGGCTTTGGATGCCGTTGCTGCAGACCGTGTTGAAGTTCCGTTTGACTACTATGGTCACAATCCAGGTACTCCGGACAAAGCGCCACAGCGTCTATTGAAGCCGATGGACTTTGATTCGCTGAAGTCAGGATTAATTACGGTAAAACAGGATGAAGCAACAGGAAAATTAAGTGTGCGGATACCCCCACTGCGGAGCTTGACGAAGAAACCTAAGCGGCTGGCACCAGGTCATGGCGCATGTCCGGGCTGTGGGATTTTCTCAGGTCTGGAGACGTTCTTCAAAGGCATTGAAGGGGATATCGTAGCGCTTTATCACACAGGTTGTGCGATGGTAACGACTACGGGCTATCCATATTCTTCTCATAAATCTACCTTTATTCATAACCTGTTCCAAAACGGTGCAGCTACCTTATCCGGTGTCGTAGAAATGTTCTGGGAACGCAAACGCCGTGGTGAATTGGACGGACTGGGGCTTCAAGACGACTTTACCTTTGTAATGGTAACTGGTGATGGCGGTATGGACATCGGAATGGGGCCGGCGATTGGGGCTGCACTACGCGGTCACAAAATGATTATCGTAGAGTACGATAACGAAGGTTACATGAACACAGGTGCTCAGCAGTCCTATTCCACACCACTGGGTCACCGTACCTCTACATCCAGCATAGGTAAGAATCAGCAAGGTAAAGTTACGCAGCATAAGGATACTGCACAAATCATGGCAGCTACTAACATTCCATATGTCTTTACAGGTTCTGAAGCTTACCCGCAGGATCTTGTGAAGAAAGCGGCAAAAGCACAATGGTATGCTCAGAACGAAGGACTTGTGTACGGTAAAATATTGATCGCATGCCCGCTGAACTGGATGTCTGAAGATAAAGAAGGCACCAACATCGTTTCGTTGGCTGTTGAATCTTGTTTCTTCCCTCTATATGAAGTGGAGCACGGTTCTACGAATATTACGTACAATCCAGAGGATAAAGGCAAACGCGTTGAGCTCTCAGCTTGGTTGAAGACAATGGGTAAAACCCGTCATTTACTGAAGCCTGAGAATGAACCAGCTTTACGCAGCTTTGAGGCAGAAGTGGAGCGTCGCTGGAATCGTCTGAAAGCAAAACATGAGCATCCTGATTTGTAAGAGATAATGATAAATAACCCGGCAGATTCGTCTGCCGGGTTATTTGTATATAATGGTAGTAGGGAGGGATGATTCTATTGAGCTGGATTCTATGGATATGCTTTTTTGTTTCATTACTATTGTCTTATGTTGATCAGCGAAAGACATTGAAGCTAAAAGACTGGATGATCATAATAGGGGCGTTTTTACTTTGTGAGTTCTACGTCAATTTATTTGGGTTACTGATTCCTGTTGGTTTTATCATTGGATTGATTGTTATGAATAAAAAGAAAACATTTCTTTACTCAAAAGCACTACTATTTGGTTTGATTAGTGTTTGTGTTATTTTTTATGGCCCTAAGATTAGTTTGAATGAAATCCATGAGCTAACGAAGGCTAATAAATATACTGAGCAATTTAATAAGATTAAATCCGTCTCACAATTTTCCGTCGAATCAGATATTAATGATGTACTCTCGACGTCAGCAAATCATTTAAAAGATAAAAATCCAAACTCAGAAATTCCTGTAGACGACCCTCATGTAGCCTTCAGTATATGGGTTCTCCAGCATAGAAATGTAGCTCTTAAAGATTTAGATTGGTTATGGTATAAAGCTCCTTTAGAATTAAATTATTATTGGCAAATTAATCGTCCCGATCCATTGGTTACTCTTGAATATGTTGTTTTTAATGAGGTTGGATACATGGGTGTTTTTGAAAGAGAGAATACGACTAGTCCTTACTATTTACGGAAGATTTTTGAGTTTGATCGGTTGAAAACAAATAACCCACAAATCCCTTGATCATTTAAAAATGGAGGTTTTTCACTAAATTACGTCTAATGAATGGGTATTTGCGCGTACAAAGTGGTTATCGGACTCCAGAGCACTTAGTTATTAGCATGGAAAACAACAAAAAAGGCTGTGAGATTGGAATAATCCATACTCTCCTGTCACTTGATAGGTTAGAACAAATTCCAGTTTCCTTTAACCCTAGCATGTTGTTCTGCCCTAAGCAAAAGATAGCGGGTACAAATAACAAGCCCTACACTACCCACAATTAATGCTCCTAGAGCCAACCACCAGGTGAACCCTATATTATCGTACAAAGCTCCCCGCACGAGAACTAGGCTATAGGTAACCGGAAAGAGAAGTGATAAACCGGTCGCCCATATTGGAAATACCGCTGGAGGAATCCGAACCCCGCCGAACAACTCCATAGGCGCTTGAAAGATGTAATATAACAGACCCGAATCTCGTGAAAATAGCGATATCGCACAGAGCAAAGCTCCCCAAATGACCGCAGAAATCATAATCAATGCTAATATAGGCAGTAAGACCCCCCAATGAATAGATGATACATCCGTTATAAAAAGGAAGGTTAGGCAGGAGAAGGCTGCAAACATCCATATACCGTGAAAAAGAGAGTATAAGGAACGCCCGTACAGAAATGCCATTTTGGAAGCAGGCGTTAAGAATATCATCTCCAATGTGCCGCCTTTGCGTTCCTGTTCGAATAGCCAGGCTGCCTGAACAACCGTCCAATATAATTGGAAGACGAGATAACCACTAAGCAGAAATAACGGAATTCGCCCGTCTGGAATTACCCTGGAGAGCGTGGAGCCTGCTCCGTTTCTAAAGGGCTGCATCGTAAAGTAGGAGGTCAGAAAGGTAAGCGCCGGCCAGAGAAGGAGTGAAAAAAATACTGCATGCCCCTTAACTCGGTTTCGATGCTGCTTCGTGACCTCGGCGCTAAGAGTTAGCCATAAACTGCTTAAGTTCATGAGACCCTTCCTTCCGAAAGAAGGATGATAGCATCTTCCAATGTAGGCTTCTCAGTAGCGAATCCAGTAATGCTTAAGCCGTGCTCAGTAGTCCATGGTAGTAGTTCAGTAATCATGCGATCTGCGGAGGGAGTCATTACTGAGATTCGATGTGGCTCATCTGTACGTAGAGCTATTACTCCTTCAGCTTCAGCTTTGATAAGCTCTGCAGGGTGTACAAGCGTTCTTAGATGCTTCAAAAGCTTGGGACGTAGTGATTCACTCCAACCCGTTACATCCAAATGTGCAGTTTGTGAACCAGCGACTTGACGGACAATATGTTCCGGCTTGTCACAGAGCAGCAGTTCTCCACGATTTAGTACATAGACACGGTCACACAGCTCTTCGACCTCCTGCAAATAATGGCTGGTGAGTAGGATGCCTTTACCACTGTCAGATGCAAGTTTCCTCACAGTACTGCGAAGCTGCCTAGCGATTGGTGCATCTAGACCGAGTGTAGGCTCATCAAGGAATAAATATTGTGGATCGTTAATAAGTCCTCTGGCGATTTGCAGACGTTGTTTCATCCCTTTAGAATATTGCTCAACGGGCTGGTCAGCCGCTTCAGTTAGTCCAACTTCTTCTAGTAAACGATTCGATTCTCGTTCGATGTGAGAGGTGCTCATCCCATATAGTTTTCCGAAGTACTGTAAATTTTCTCTACCGGTGAGCCGCCAATATAACATTCGTTCCCCACCAGCAATCATATTTACTTTTTGTTGAATCACTTGTCTATTCTTCGTCATGGCCATTCCATCTACTTCTATATTACCTGAAGTCGGTTCAAGTAGAGTAGAGAGCATGCGGATCGTAGTGGTTTTTCCAGCACCATTTAGGCCAAGAAGACCCACAATTTCTCCAGGGACAATATTCAGAGACAGAGATTTTACTGCGGAGACGGATCTCTTCTCGGAACGGAACCAGCCTTGTCTATGCTTCGTTTCATAAATTTTAGTGACCTCATTCATAGTAATCACTTTGGTTTCACTCCTTCTCATACTAGAATCGTTCGAATAAGCCCCGTTCAACGCGATGATTCGTCCATAGTCCAATGGTTATGTACAGAATGCTTAACAATAAAATCGGGTAAATATCATGAAGTCGGATCAATTCTCCAGTAAGCAACGTCCCCCGGAGGAGTTGAAGCGCATGGGTCAGCGGGAATATTTCACCTACAGTCTGTAATATCTCAGGTAAATACTGCCTTGGAAATTGAAATCCGCATAACAGAGCGGTAATCGTAAATAACGTATTTTGCACAATGAATGTGTCCCGTGTATAGAGCATTATGCTTCCTAGTACTAGAGCCATGGCAAAACAAGATAGTAAATATAGTAAACTTCCCAAGAGGATAGAAAACACATGTACAGAAGGTAAATGTAATCCGGCTAGAAGACCGAATGAGAGGACCACCAGCAACTCGAACCCACTCCGATATAACTGCTGAACTGCATTCCCTAGAAAATAACCGCTCCGACTAGAAGGGGAGAGTAGGAGTGCCTCTAGTGTACCTTCCCGCCATTCGGTAATGAGCGCTCTTGATACATTCATCATCATGCTGACGGAAAAGATGCTGAGTAAACCACCAATGATTACGAAGGTTAAATAGTCATTACTGCCAGCGTAGATTGCGAATTTTGAATCGACATCTCCTTTAATTAAGTAGACATATGAAAAATATGAGATTAGTACGAGATAGGCCCCTTCAATGATGTGTCCGAATGTAAAGGTCCAGGGAAAGGCTCTAAGATTGGCCTTTTGGTTCCTTTTTAGGGTTGCGATAGCGGTATGCCACAAACGAATCTACTCCTTTCAAATATATCATTGTTCCAGATATTGCCTTTGCAGAACGATTAGACTATCAAAGGATTCTTTATGGACTGAATAGAATAAATAGTTTCCCTTACGCTCAGACTTGGTGAATCCAGCTTCAGTAAGCTGCTTTAATTGTTTGGATACTGCAGCCTCAGAGATCCCCAATACTGGCGCAAGCTGTTTCGTACAATGAGGACCTTTCCACAGAATCTTCAAAATACGCATTCGTGTATCATCACTTAAGGCTTTGAGTTGACGCAGCAGGTCGCTTGGTGGACCGTCATTATAAGCTTGACCTGGAATATCGACGGTTAGAGGTAAGAATAAAGTATCCTCGTTCCAGCCAATAAGCAGGTGTGGGAATATAAATGAAGAAGGAAACACAAACACCTGCTGCAAAGTTTCATATGGAAAATAATAAGTATGTGCTTTTTGTGCGGTTAGTGTCCCATTCTCAGCTGAGAGGCGAGGGTGCAGCGTACGTAATGCTTTTTCCGGAGTGCGACTGGCTGAATCTTGAAAATGAGCGGCAGTGGTATTCATCCAAGGCTGGATATAGTCCCATTCCTGACGAAAATAATCTTGTTCATAAGTAATTAATGTTTCGATCAGTAGATTTCGTACACTGCCTAAATTCTCGATCAAAATCTGCATAGGTGCATTGATTAAAGCTCCGGAATTACTGCTATCCGAACCACACAGGGCTTCCACAATCGTACTTAATGTGACTTTTTGGTTCATCATTAGATACACAAATTCCGCATCTGGAAGTTTACACAGCATAGTGATCCCTTGCTTGCAAGAAATGGGGGCACCTGTTTGATCTGGAAGATCTAAGAGTGCTATCCAGCCGTCAGACAACTCTCCTAAGGACAGGATGTCCTGTTGGAGTGCGATAGGCATTGTTTTCTTGAGAGATAGCGCCCACTGCAATCGTTTCGGATGGTGCTCCGGTTGATACAAGACATGCAGACTGCATAATAATTCGTGAAAAGGGCTGACAATCGTTTTAATTTTTCGATTTAATGTTGGGAGTGAGCTCATCTCGTTCCTTTCCGATTAACCGTTTGGTTAATCAAAAACCACTTTCGCGTAAAGTGTTCAAAATTATATGGGCAATGGTCGATATTGTCAAATATTTTCTGCAAAAAAAAGCGAGAGAAGACCCATTGCATTTAGCACGGGGCTGTCTCTCACTTATTGGGGACTTTTAATAGTGTTGTGAAGTAGAGTTATCTTCCGCCTCTTGGCATCATGGAGTTGTCAACAAATACATCTTTAACGGAATAGGTGTAGCAATGACGTGGTACGGGTACACAATGGTGACGTCTAACGATTTCAACAGGATGAATCACATTTACTACTTGTGGGTGGAAGTGATCTTGATAAATGACCTTAGGTGGGTCAGTAACGGTTTGGGCCGGGCATTTTGGACAATCAGACATTTCCTTCAGCTCCTTTTGTGTGTGGACTTACCGTATTATACGCACAGAACAAAAGCCTGCTTGGTTGTTTGTCTATTGTATTTAAAAATGGGTATTAGCTTAACGCTTGTAAATTTCACGCATGACATGGCGAAGTTCGGGGATAATTAACCGTTCAATAGCCAGCTTTACGGCTCCAGTAGAGCCAGGCATCGAGAAGATTGCGGTCTTTCCCATGGTGCCGGCAATGGCTCGACTAAGAATGGCAGCTGAACCGATGTCCTCTGTGAAGCTTAGCATCCGGAAAATCTCACCGAAGCCAGGTAATGTTTTATCTAGCAAAGAGGCAACAGCTTCATAGGTCGTATCCCGTGGAGAAATCCCTGTTCCACCAGTCAGGAGTACCGTTTCTATTCCGGCATGGTCGACACATTTATACAATAGCTCACGAATATCCTGATAATTGTCTTTTGTAATGGTGCTGCCTATCACTTCATACCCGGCTTCTACGAGCAAAGATTTAATCAAAGCTCCTCCGGTATCTGTTTCGGTAGTCCTGGTGTCCGAGACAGTAATGATATAGCAGGAAACGGTTTGTGGCGCTTCTTTCCGATGTTCTTCAACAGATGACAAATGGCTCAACTCCTAAATTAGAGATGTTTTCATGATAGGGTATGGCTGAAATAAAGACAAGCTGACTTAGACTTACAAAAAGCACCTGGAATTTTCGGTACCGCTTGCGTGCTTCGCGCGCATGTAGTACACTCGCTACACATAACTGTAATTTGCTGGGGAGCGATGAAACATGGAACAGGTCGTACCTGTGTATATATTGTCAGGATTTCTGGGAAGCGGCAAAACAACACTGCTGCAGCGTCTACTAGATCATTGGAAAAATCAAGGTTCACGTCCTGCAGTAGTGATGAATGAACTGGGTGAAGTGAATTTGGATGGATTGCTAGTTGAGCAAACTGTCCCTATGGCAGAACTGCTTGGTGGATGCATATGCTGTTCTATCCGAAGTGATCTCAGTACAGAGCTGGCTACTCTGATCAAGAAGGAGTCTCCAGATGTCGTAGTGATTGAGGCAACAGGCGCCGCGAATCCGCTGGAAATTGTGGATGGCGTAACCGAGATTTCGTTATATCAAAAAGTAGAGCTGAAAAGCTTGATCACCGTCGTTGACGCCGCGCATCTTCTGGAACTGTATCGCGCGCAGCAGGGGCAAACGTATCGTTTGATGCAGGAGCAGATTCGCTGCGCTTCTGTCTTGTTATTAAATAAAATTGACCGTGTAACCGCAGAAGAGGCGGAGGAGGTTAACGCTGTACTGCGGAAATGGAACGCTTATGCACCCATTCTGCCAACTGTACGTTGTGAGGTGGATACGGAGGAACTGCTGCGTGATGCAGGTGGAGTTCTTACAGATGCACAATTGGAAGAGACTGAGGACGCGAGTGTAAGCTCATCACATCATGAAGATGAACACACTACTAGTGGCACACATGCTACTCACGATCATGTTATGGCGTACACACATTATTTTAAACGTCCAGTAAACAGTGAGGAATTCGAACAGTTTGTTAAGGAACTGCCGCGTGATGTTTATCGAGCTAAAGGTATTGTGACCTTTAATGACACTTCCAGCCGGTTTCTTTTCCAATATGCCTATCGTGAAGCTGATTTTATGAAAATTACACCACAAGGCGAAGTGCCTGACGTAGCGGTATTTATCGGTGAACATTTCTCATCTAGCGAGCTGCGCACTAGGCTTCTGGAGATGGAAGGACGTAACTACGTTCGTCCTAGTACAGTTAAGAGAAGCCTATAATCAGATCTCCTTGTCAGAAGTTGTAATGGTTCATTCCTAATCTTGTAGGTTAATAGTATCGCATACCCTATAAAAATACAGGAGGTTTAAGGCTATGACCCGAATTCAATATCAGGAGTGCATTGACGCTTGTTTGGAAAGTATGAATGCCTGTAATTATAGCTATGTCTCAAGCCTAAAAGAATATGATCTTGCTTCTCTACGTGAAAGCATGCGGTTAGATCGTGAATGTGCGGATATTTGTTCTTATGCCGTACAAGCGATGACTCGCCAAAGTCCGTTTGTAGCCGGAATTCTTCGTCTGTGTGCCGAAATTTGTGAAGCCTGTGCAGATGAAAGCAGCAAGCATATACATACACATTGTCAGGAATGTATCGATGCCTGCCGTAGATGTGCTGAGGCGTGCCGTTTGATTAGCGATGCGGTTGAAGTATACGCGTAAGATTGTATACTCAAACTAACTATATATAAGCAAATGACCAGACCATTGCTGTGGATGTACAGCATGGTCTGTTTTTCTTTTTAGCACAAGGTTAGATTTATTTTTGTTTCTTGAAGAGGAAATATGTAGTGAACTGGAGAATTAACAGTAGATGTGAAGCGAACATAAACTTCTCCAAATCACCTGGATAATATCAGTTTATTATAGCTCTGGCAGACCGTACAGAAGTGGAGGGGAAAGATGAAGCATACACAAGTACCAGAGAGTGAACAATCAAAGGAGTTATTTGCATATTTTGGACTGGCAGTTTATTATGGTCAAGCCCTAGAACAACAGTTGACCAATTTGTTATTGCTCACCAAATTATCTCAAGGCAAAGCGCCCACAGAAGCAGACCTGACGGATCTGTATCAGCGAAAACTCAGCAATTCACTCGGTCAACTCATCAAAGAAATCCAGCATCACTTTCCTTTCTCAGAGCAAGAAACCGCTCAGCTAGAAGAAGTGTGGAAACAGCGAAACCATATTGTTCACGATTATTTCAAGGAACGGATACAAGAAACGTTTACCCCCGCTGGAAGGGCAAAAATGATCGAGGAGTTAAAACGATTCAAAAATAAAGCTAGAAGGCTTGAAATCAAATTACAAGGTTATTGCACAGAAATGTTCACGAAGCTGGGGTTAGAAGAGGAGAAGTTGTTCTAATAACCCTTCTAATCCGCAGCCCTCTACAACCTCCGGTCTAAATTGAATCTTAGAAGCTCTAACGCAGCGTGAGAGTGCAGATAAAGCTTCGCCTAATGCCGGAAGCATCTCTGGCGTTAGGTGCTCACCCGGTTCCCACCACCAATTCACAATGTTCAATGTTTGGCTCTTCTTATCCATCACCGGTTCAAATCTCCCAATTAAACGATCATTATACAATAAAGGCAGTACATAATAACCATACTCCCGTTCCAAGGCGGGTTTATAGACTTCCCAGCGGTAATGAAATCCGAATAATTGGCGGATTAATTCTCGATCCCATAACAAGTTATCCAGTGGTGCTAATACCGCCGCAAACGAATAATTTGATTGACGCGCATCTTCTTCAGATTCCTGTAGTAATACAGCTTCTAA
This sequence comes from Paenibacillus sp. FSL E2-0201, assembly GCF_037963325.1. Classification (NCBI taxonomy): domain Bacteria; kingdom Bacillati; phylum Bacillota; class Bacilli; order Caryophanales; family Paenibacillaceae; genus Paenibacillus; species Paenibacillus sp. FSL E2-0201. The sequence goes on along the minus strand of NZ_CP150154.1, from coordinate 3,742,486 downwards.
AGATGGCGCGTCTATGCTACGGATGTAGAGTGGAAGCTTAATACCTTCCACTAGAACTTCCCTGAGACTATCCGCTATTAACAGCCTTTGAATCGCGGCAGTACGTTCTTTGCTCTTCAGACCGGAAATCCCTAGCCAGCCGTCTCCGGATTTATTCCATAACAGTCCGATGCTGCCTATTCTACGCAGCACATACCAATCATGAAATTGTTCATCAGTGGGGTTAGGATCTTCAGTGTTTAAAAGATGATGAGGAAGCAAGCGTTCTGAGAAATCGTAATAACGGCGGGTATGAACACGATGATGAACGACTACTTCACCCCAAAAGTACATACTTTCCAACGCGGCCCGAGTTAACCTAGCTGGAGCCCAAGCCCAATCTACCTTGTCCTTACCATCTAGATCCAGAGAGGAGAGAGGCCCGCGCTTCAATAACTCTTCACGAACCTGCGCTACTGTAACCATTACAGGTTCATTTGCCTGATGGTATGAGGCTGATGCATCTCTTCTGCGTTTAAAAAAAGGCCAGTCCTCTGTACAATAAATGGACATGTTCTTGTCCCAGCCATCTAATAATAGTCTGTCCTGATACAGAAGCTCCTGGGCTTGTTCGGGTGTGAACCCGGGAACTCGTGCTTGGAGAACAAGCTCATGGTTATGGCCTGCGATGTTAAGTGGATCATATTGAATACAACCTACGTGACGGACATAATCATAAATGCTAAGTTTACCGGCAGGAAGTGCACCTTTAGTTAACTTTTGGTGAGCCAGGAGAAAAAGTCGAGCTTGCTTCTTAGATACTGTGTATGTACGCATCAAATGCCCCCTTGACCTTTATGTATTATTTTTCATTTTACAGAACAAATGTTCTAATATCAAGTATATAAAAACCCTGAATCACTGGATGTGACTCAGGGCATATTTTACATTTTCTCTAACGATGGTTGCAAGCTACCTAATGAAGGTCTTGAGGGTGCACCTTTATTATTGTCTATACTGTTAGAACCAGCACCTACTTGTAGCTGGTACATTCGGAAGTATCTACCGCCGAGTGCCATTAGCTCATCGTGGCTACCCCGTTCGACGATCTCTCCGTGATGCAGAACAAGAATCTGATCTGCACTGCGAATGGTCGATAGACGGTGTGCGATGATGAATGTGGTGCGACCTTTTTTAAGAACTTCTAGTGCATCTTGAATGACGCTTTCTGTCTCCGTATCGATATTGGAGGTGGCTTCATCAAGAATTAGAATAGCTGGGTCGAAGGAGAGCGCTCTGGCAAAAGAAATTAATTGCCGCTGTCCTGCGGATAAGGTACTCCCTTTTTCAATAACGGGTTCATCAAAACCTTGAGGAAGGTGAGCTAACAATTTATCAGCTCCGACTTCCCGTAAAGCCCGTTCTACCCGTTCGCGTGAGATTCGTTCATCTCCTAGGCTGACATTGGAAGCAATGGTACCAGTGAAGAGGTAAGGGTCTTGAAGAACAATCCCCATGTGATTGCGCAGCCACTGTTTCGGAATATCCGTAACCTTCTGGCCATCAATCGTGATTTCCCCTTTTTGCGGATCATAGAACCGGAATAACAAGTTGATAATCGAGCTTTTACCAGATCCGGTGTGACCAACTAGAGCAACAGTTTCTCCCGGGCGTGCTTCAAAGGAAATATCGCGAAGGACGAAGTCTTTTTTGTAGGCAAAAGATACATTCTTAAACTCCACTTTTCCTTTATAACGCGGCATGGAACCATCGGTAACATTCTCCCCGGGCTCATCCATAAGTGTAAAGACACGACCCGCAGATACCATAGAAGTGTCGAGGTTTGCGAGTTGATTCACCATACCCGTAATCGGTTGGAACAAACGTCCAAGCACATCGACGAAGGCGTACAGCACACCTAAAGATACAAATGTAGAACCCGTAATACTGCCATGTCCGAAATACCAAAGCACCATCACAAAAGAGAGACTGCGTAGAGAGTTCACCAGGTTGTGGGAGGTAAAGGCATTCAGATTCAACATTTTATTCTGATATTTCAAGTAGTCATCGTTCAGATTCTCAAATTCTTCACCAAGCTGCTTTTGACGGCGGAATATGCGAACGATGGACATTCCTTGAATCGATTCATTAATGATAGCGTTGATCTCACTCAGGCGTGAGCGGATGATCGTATTGTATTTTGTTGCGATTTTACGATAAAGCACGATCCAAAGAATAAGAATCGGGATGATGAACAAGCTGATCAGACCTAGTCGAACGTCAAGCAAGAACAAGGCGATGTATACGCCAGTAATATTAATAATACCGGTACTGAAATTGGAGAGAACCGCAATAAAGAGATCCTTAATCGCCTCGGTATCATTAGTAACACGTGACACTACCTTACCTGCTGGCAGGTTGTCAAAAAAGTAAACCGGAAGTCGCTGAATATGCGCATACACATCGGTTCGCAGCTTTCGGATTACCTGATTCGCCGAAGATTGCAGCCAATAAGTCTTGCCGAATTCGGCAAAGATCGAGATGACTAGGAAGATAGCGTACAAACCGACCAGCTGATAAATTCCTGGAAGCTCAGGTTTGTAAAAATCGAACAGCTCATCTGCTGATAGTTTAACCGCAGGATAGATGGCTTCATCTTCACCGCGCGTGATATGCATTTCACCATTGCTGAACTTTCGCTCACCATCAGGCTGTGTTACAGCTTCATTAATAAAGTAAAAGGTTCTTCCCTCTTGCAGAATGCGAATTTCTTGACCCTTAGCTTCCCCGGGTTCAAAACGGTCTCCGCGTTTGTAATAAGTGTTGTTATACTGAACCGCCTCATCTGGAGACGTAGTACTAAAATAAGGCTTTTCGATGGCCAACATATGATTGTCAATCATACTTTTGGCGATAAATGGGCCTGCCAGTTCCGCCGCTACCCCGATGGAAAGGAGCAGAAGAGCTGCGATAAAGGTTTTTTTCGCAGTCAATGCGTATTCAAGCAGGCGTTTGCCTGTACTCTTTGTCAACGGTGACACCTCCTAAATGTTTTGCATAATCATAGCTAGTATGTCTTTTAATCATTCGATAAATTATTCTCTACTTGCTGCCGGTCATACTGCTCACGATACCAACCATTCATATCCAGCAGCTCTTGGTGCGTGCCACGTTCCACGATATGTCCGTTATCCAGTACGACGATAATGTCGGCATGTTGAACAGCTGAGAGGCGGTGCGTAGAGATTAATGTAGTCTTTCCTGCACGCTCTTGTCGGATGTTCTCGATAATCTGAGCTTCGGTACGAGCGTCAACAGCGGATAAGGCATCGTCAAGAATCAGAACATCTGGATTTGCGATAAAGGCTCTGGATAAGGATACACGTTGCTTTTGTCCACCGGATAAGGATACTCCACGTTCACCCACCAATGTATCTAAACCATCGGATAATGTTCCTAAGTCATTTTGGAAGGCGGCAGCTGTGATAGCTTTCATGATCGTATCGTCATCCGCGTTGTCTAGACCAAATTGAATATTCTGACGTACTGATTTGGAGAAAAGGATCTGCTCTTGAGGAACATAACCCATCCAGCTGTGTAGCTGATCCAATGAAATCTGTTGAATCGGAACTCCAGAGATGAGGATTTCACCATTACCTGTCGGATATTCACGAAGCAGCTGTTTGAGGAGCGTTGATTTACCGCTTCCCGTACGACCGACTACACCTAGTGTTTGCCCTTGGTTCAAGGTCAGACTGACATTGGTTAGATTGTCAATCGTCGATGAGGGATAACGGAATGTCACATCGTTTAGTTCAATTCGGGTAGGATTGGCAACATGAACCGGTTGTGCAGCACTCTGAACATCCGCTTTGGAGTTTAGGGTCTCATCAATACGTTCGAGAGAGGCACCACCACGTTGCATGATGTTAATTAGCTCTCCAATGGCGAACATCGGCCACACAATCATCCCGAGGTACATATTGAAGGAGACAAGATCACCTAGCGTGATCTGATTTCGGAACACAAGATAAATCCCATAGGTAAGACCGATAATGTAGCTGAGCCCTACGCAGAACCGAATCGTCGGTTCGAAGAAGGCATCGACACGGGCGACAGCCATGTTCTTGTTGTATACATCTTCAGTAATATCTGAGAAACGTTTCTCATCGAGTCTTTCTTGTACATAAGCTCGGATAACTCGAACACCTGAGACAGATTCGAGAACCTGATCATTCATATCCCCGAATGCATCTTGTGCTAAACTGTAGCGATCATGGATAGCCTTACCATAAAAAATCATAGCTATTGCAATTAATGGTAATGGCAATACTGCTGCAAGAGTCAGCTTCCAGCTGACGAGAAAACCCATTGCGAACAATACGACTGTGAGGTAGATCGTAGAATCCACCAGTGTGAGCATCCCAAATCCAACGGTAGCTGAGACAGCTCTGATATCGTTGGTTGCCCGGGCCATCAGGTCGCCGGTTCTATTGCGTTCGAAAAACGATGGGGTCATGGTCATCAAATGATTCATAAATCTCGAGCGCAGTAGGCGCTCTACGAGGTTGGAGCCTCCGAATAATTTGTGCATCCATATGTAGGTAATCCAATAAATGACTAGCAGCAAAAGGAGGATCATGCCGATATATTTGGCTAATGATGCTGTAGTTATCGAACCGCGTACTATGTCGTCAATGGCATTGCCTAGTAGGCGTGGGGGGAGTAATTCAAGAACACCAACACCAATTAGTAAGATCAGGCCAATCAGGTAACGCTTTTTTTCTCGGCGAAAGAACCAGCCAAGATTGCGGAGAACGGAGAACAAGTAAATCCCTTCCTTTCGAGTTGAAGTAATAGCTGTGACGTTGAAAAAAGCAGAAGTGGTTATCTCTACAGCCAAGAAAAAAACGACGGTGCCGTCCTTTAAAGATGACAACCGACAAAAAAGGCATATCATCCGAAAACGGACGATATGCCTGTAATTTACAGCTATCATGCGCACGGTGCTATACAGCACCAGGCATGCGAGAGACCTTCAAGAACTAAAGTTATACGATCAATTACACTCGCAGGGAACTTCAGGATGGTTTCACCACTTGGGCTGCTTCGGTATTCGGTTGATTGGAAATTCCAACAATAGTGATATGATATGGCTGTAACTTCGTAAACACCGCGCTCACCCCTTTCAATGATTTAATAATAACTACTGGTAATAACTAGTAGACCGTTAGTTATGTTCAGAGTTTATCACTCGCTTCGCAAAGTTGTCAAACTAATTTTTGAGGAGCTTGGGAAAACATTAATTGTATAAAGGTATTTGAATATCGATTCATTTTCAGTATGATTAGACTATACAAAGGAGCTGAGAGAGATGAACATGGAAATTAGTCAAGCAGCGGCAGCTTGGTTTAAAAGAGAACTGGATCTTAACAATGGAGACTATATTCGTTTATTTCCCCGTTATAGCTCGGGAGGCGGACTTCACCCTGGCTTCTCACTGGGTATCGCAACAGAGGCGCCTGGACGTCCGGCTATTCAAGTTGAACAAGAGGGTATTGTGTTCTACATGGAGGAGCAGGACTTATGGTATATGGAAGGTTATGGTTTAACTATTGTGTATTCTGAGGCAGAGGATGACATTGAATATAAGTATGAAGCCAAGTCAGTGCCTGATAGTGTACAGATTTAACTGACTTAATTTTGTTTATTAACTAATGATGAAAAGCCCTTGCCAAAAGGCAGGGGCTTTTTCTACGTTGATATAATCAGTGTGAATTGCGGAACGTTTCTTCCTCCATAGCAAAATCAAAATCGTCAATGTCGTATACTTGAACTGGGACTCCACCTTCAATAATGCGTTGAATCAGCTCGAATTGGTCAGTAAGAATAGGCACCTTCTCACGTTGAGAGGACAATAGCAACTCTGTTTCGATTGGATCGAACGTTTCTCCATAAACTGCGGTATCCATGCTGTTAATGATGGTGATTTTTGATTGTCCACCGAGAAGAATTCCAGAGCTTTTTGCCCAAGGAACGGCCAGACAACGGTTGATTTTTTTAGCATTAAGCGGCTCTTCGAAATAGGCTATCAGCTCACCAATTTTGAGTTTGACATGCTTGTCATCATCTGGACGGTTCATTAACGGATCATCACTGTCCCGCAGTTCGTATAATTCCATTACGGTCGTATAAGGCACTATATATTCTACAGGGCTGCTCGATATGAGAAGCTGGCCGTAAATCGCCATCATGACGGCTTCCGTCACAAATTGTCTAGACATCTTTATCCTCCTGAAGTTCGGGTACTGCTATCGTACTTATGGACTTAAAAATATAAAAACACTGTAGAGCGCAAAAGTCAACTGTACTTAAGCAACTCAGTAAAGAGAAAGGACAGAATATTCCTGTGAAGCAATGGAAATCATATTTTACTTTCGTACGTCCTTACATGAAATTGATTGTGTTTACGCTATTTATAGGTATGATCAAGTTCAGCATTCCATTAACACTGCCAATGATTCTGAAATATGTAGTCGATGACCTGCTGATGAACCCTGCCATGAGCGTCGAAGAGCGGGTATCCCAATTGATGCTCATCCTCGGAGGCGCATTTGTTCTATTTGTAATCGTGAGAGGACCGGTGGAGTATTACCGTCAGTATTTTGCTCAGCTGATTACAAGCAAGGTATTGTTCGACATGCGGAATAAGCTATACAGTCACTTACAGCGATTATCACTCCGGTATTATCAGAATACAAAAGTGGGCGAAGCGATTTCAAGATTTATAAATGATGTGGAACAGACCAAAAATTTAGTAGAAGTCGGAATGATGAATGTATGGCTGGATTTATTTACGCTAGTGTTTGCGCTTGGTTTTATGTTTTATTTGAATCCAGTGCTGGCGCTAGTATCTATCGCTGTCCTTCCGTTCTACGCCTTTGCGGTAAGCAAACTATATAAACGACTTAAGAAGTTAACCAAAGACCGTTCACAAGCTCTGGCAGGTATTCAAGGCTATCTTCATGAACGGATTCAAGGCATATCGATCATTCGCAGCTTCACCATGGAAAAAGTGGATCAGAAGCAGTTTGAGGATATTAACGGTAACTTTCTCAAAAAAGCGATGGCTCAAACTCGTTGGAATGCGATGACCTTCGCGATTATTAACACACTAACGGATATTGCACCACTGCTAGTCATCGGATACGGTGGTTATCAAGTGATTCATGGCAATTTGACTGTGGGAACCTTTGTTGCTTTCTTCGGCTATCTGGACCGGATGTATGCGCCGCTGCGTCGATTGATTAATTCCTCAACAGTGCTCACACAAGCCTCGGCTTCCCTTGAAAGGGTGCTTGAGCTGCTAGAAGAGCCTTATGATATCGTGGATAAACCGGGAGCGAGACCTCTGACGAATGCACGAGGTGAAATTGATTTTCATAATGTATGGTTCAAATACAACGAAGAGAATGATTGGGTACTGAAGGATATCAATTTAAGTATCAAACCTGGGCAGACCGTCGCTTTTGTCGGAATGAGTGGTGGTGGGAAGTCCTCTCTCATCAGCTTGATCCCGCGATTCTATGACATCAGCAAGGGTAGCCTTAAGATGGATGGCCAGGATATACAAGATTTGACGCAAGAGAGTTTGCGAAGAACTGTTGGGATGGTGCTTCAAGATAATTTCTTATTTAGCGGATCTGTACGAGATAATATTTTGTTTGGTAATCCTAATGCAACAGAGGAAGAAGTCCTCTCGGCGGCAAAAGCTGCCAATGCGCATGATTTTATTGAGCAGCTGCCGCTAGGCTATGACACAGAAGTGGGAGAACGTGGAGTGAAGCTGTCCGGTGGGCAAAAGCAACGGGTGGCCATTGCAAGGGTGTTTCTTAAAGACCCGAAGGTTCTCATCTTAGACGAAGCTACATCAGCGCTGGATCTGGAATCAGAGCATTTAATTCAACAAGCGCTGCAATCCCTCTCGTCGGAACGGACCACACTAATTGTTGCGCATAGACTGTCTACCATTACACATGCTGATCAGATCGTAGTACTTGAGAACGGTGAAATCACAGAGCGTGGTACACATGAAGAACTAATGGGGATAGATGGGAGTTATGCGAGATTGTTTAACGTACAGCATTTGGATACATGATAAGATATATCATTATAATAAATTACTTAGGTGGTCTTCTCGGGAGAGAGGGCCACTTTTTTTAAACTCTATTGAGTCTTTTTGGATATCACATGCGTCTAAAAAATATAAGCAACATGAAAGGTAGTGAGAACTTGAATACAACAGAGCTGGAGGAAAAGGCGATAGCGGGTGATGAAGACAGCTTTACTGCATTGATAGAGGGGATGCAAGAGCGTCTTTACCGTATGGCATACTCCTATGTGAGGAATAAGGATGATGCGCTAGAGATTGTGCAGGAGACCGTCTATAAAGCGTATATCTCTGTTCATAAACTACAGCAACCTCAATATTTTAAAACTTGGCTGACAAAAATAGCCGTCAATTGTGCCTTAGACTTTATCCGGAAATCCAAAAAAATTGTGTATATGGAGAAAAATCCCGAAGGCAGCTACGCTTCAGAACCCATAGAGGATGTCATTGATCTTCAGGAGGCATTAAGAGTCCTTGATAAAAGATCAAGATTGATTATTGTGATGAGATATTTTGAAGACTTGCCCATAAAAGAAATTGCCGGGGTATTAGACATGCCAGAGAGTTCAGTGAAAACCGTCATCTATCGGGGATTAGGAAAATTGAAAATTAATATGAAGGGGAGTGAGTACTTTGGATAATCAAATGGAACGTTTACAGAAAGCATACAACGATATTGAAATCCCTGAAGAACTATCACAAGCCTCTCGTAAAGGTATTGAAAGAGGAAAACTTCATAAACAACAGAAAAGAGGAATAAAAATGAATGGATTAAAATGGACAGGGTCAGTTGCAGCAGCAGTTATTATTTCTTTTACAGTGGGCGTAAATACGGTGCCAGCCTTCGCTGATAGTATGAATGATGTGCCAGTGCTCGGTAAGCTGGTAAGTGTTTTGAAATTTACGGATGGAAGTGCAGGAGGCGGCACGATTCAGGATGGAGTAGATGTTAATTTCATTTCGTTGAAACATCAGAAGAACAGTGATCAAATGATTTTAAACTTCGCGAATTCGGACAATACACAAGATCTTGCAAGCTCTTATAACGTAAAATTCACTGACAATCCTTATACAATGACCGTAACCGTGAGTGGGGCAAGGAACTTCTCAGCTGTTAAAGATCTTGAGACATTAAAAGAAAGCAAGTATGTTCAAGATGCTTATCCTTTAATTACATTGGATGACTCGATGATACGTTTCAATGTGACCTTCAAAGAGCCAGTTGCTTATGAGGTAAAGGAATATAAGGACCCGGCACAGGTGGCGATTACATTGATGGATAAGAAGGGTGACGTGGGGGAAGGAGCTTCTATCTATTCACTTAGAACGATCTCAGCACCTTCTGGCGAGAGTCAAGGCATGGCTGAAGAGATGTTATTCGGGTTAAAAGACGTGCGCGTATTAAAGGATCAGAAGGGATTATTCCTAGTGGAAGCTGGCTATTTCAATTCAGAAGCAGAGGCGTTGGCCCAGCTGGAAAAAATTCAAACAGAGTATGGTATTAGTGATTTATTGTTTGTAGAAAAACGATCATCTCAGGAAATTCCACAGTCCATTTCTCAGGCTGAATAAAAAGAAAGTAGAGCAGCGATTCTCTCGTAGTGGAGAATCGCTGCTCTACTTTTGTGTTCAATCGTTGCTCACCTTTTACATTTTGCCAATCAAGAGCGATAATATACCGGCTGCGATAAGCGGTCCTACAGGGACACCCTTGAACAATGCAACGCCTATCACTGTTCCGATCAGGAGACCCGCAACAACTGTGGGCTGGTTGGTCATAAGGATAGCTCCTCGCCCTCCAAGATAAGCGACGAGAATACCGATCGCAATTGCAAGAAGTGACTTCCAGTGAAGGAAGGATTGACCGACCATTTGTAGCGATATTTTTCCGCTGGCCAAAGGTGTCATGACCCCGATCGTAAGAATGATAATCCCGAGGGTTAAACCATATTTTTCAAGCCAAGGGAAGGTCTGCTGCAGCCCAAGAACTCTTAGCAGTAATAGGACGACCATTGCTATTGTTACAGGGGAATTACTGCTTATAATACCTAGCGCAGCAAGTCCAAGCAAAAGCAAAGAGGTCATGTCCATCTTAAACGTTCAACTCCTTATTGTGAGAACTTCGCTTCGAAAGAATATGATCAGCGATAAGTTTACCATGCCCACGTCCTGTCTCAATAAATACTTCATTCGCATTCCGACCTGATGCGATTACTCCTGCAACATAAAGACCTGGAATATTACTTTCCATACTGGAGGGGTTAAAAGCTGGCTTATCCATATCGTCATCCATAACTACTCCCGCTGAAGTGAGAAGCACCCGGCTAGGGCGGAAGCCTGTCAAAGCAAGGACGAAATCATTATCTATGGATTTCTTATCTCCATTGTGACTTGTAACGATGACCGAATTAGCCGTAATTTCAGTCACACGTGATTCCAAATGAAGGGTGATCCTTCCCTTTTGTACCATCCCTTCAAAGATTGGCCGAACCCAAGGTTTAATATTCGAGGAAATGCTCTCACCACGATAGACCATATCTACTGTAGCTCCAACACGCATAAGCTCCAGCGCTGCATCTACGGCGGAATTACTTCCACCTATTACTGTAACCTTCATCCCTGTATATGGATGGGCTTCGCCGAAATAGTGGGTAACCTTAGGAAGCTCTTCACCTGGAATACCGATCATATTCGGTTGATCAAAATAACCTGTAGCTATTACTACATTCGCGGTAATCCGTGTTTGATGCTCACCCCGCATATTGGACGTATGTACAGCAAAGGTTCCATCCTCCAAAGGCTCAATGGACGTCGCTTCTTCGTAAGCGGCTATATCTAGACCATACTGTTTCGCAGCCCGGCGGTAATAGACAAGTGCTTCATGACGGTACGGTTTATCATTAGTCGAGGTGAAAGGAACGTCTCCGATCTCCAATAGCTCAGCTGTACTGAAGAATTGCATATTTGTTGGATACAAATAAATGGAGTGAACAATAAAGCTTTTTTCAATAATGAGACTGGACAGTCCTTGGCGTTGGCATTCAATAGCTGCCGAGAGGCCGCAAGGACCTGCACCGATAATAATTACATCTTTCATACAGCGGGTTACCTCCTGATTGTTACTATCTTTTCTTTAAATCCTACCCTAAATTCATTCATTTTGCCATAAGCGTAGGATTAAACATAATAACCATTGCAACCGTAATGTTGATTGTTATATAATTAGACATATATCTAATGAGAATATAGCTTAAGAAAGTGAGGAGTGTGATTCCGATGCAGTTGGAAAAAATAGTGAACTATCATAAAGCTTTGGCTGACCCAACACGTTTGCGTTTATTGCTGCTTCTGTCACAAGGAGAAATGCATGGACAAGCGCTGGCTGAAAAATTGAATTTATCGCAACCGACAGTAACTCATCATGCTGCGAAATTGCGGGAAGCGGCTTTAATTAAGGAGCGGCGCGACAAGAATACCGTTTATTTTAAGTTGAATCCGGAGTTCATTAGTAGTGGCGCTGAGGCTTCACTTCAGTTTATTTTTTCGAAAGGAGCGAGAAATATGGAGGAGAAATCACCTGAGAATAGTCTAAAAGAGTCTGTGCTTCGTAATTTTTTCTCGAAGGATGGACGGCTACGGCAAATCCCGGCACAGTATAAAAAGAAATTGATCGCCCTTCAGTACATGGTTGAGAAGCTAGAACCTAGGGTAGTTTATACTGAAAAGGAAATTAACGAGTTTATTAAGCAGTTTCATGAGGATTTTGCTACCATTCGGCGTGAATTTATTATGCATCAGTTTATGTATCGAGAGAATGATAAATATGAGCTTAATCCCCGAGAAATATGGACTCGTTGGGAAGATGTCAAATAATGATCATATAATTGTTAACAATTTGTGTCGATTGGAAATATGCTGATTAAGAAGGAGGAATTCGAATATAATAGAATTGTAAGCGTTAACAAAGATAGTTTTTCGAAAGGAGACTTGTCTTATGTTTTTCAAACGCATAAAAAAACAACCCCAATCCGATCACATTACCGTTACCTTGAATCAAGTCAAACAGGCAATCAGACAATTTGAAGAAGATATGCCTGCGCTCATTAATAGAACAGCCTTAATCCTTGACGACAAAAGAATAGATTTGAGTCGACTAAAACGATATTTAGGTGGAGTTCCAGACCAGAATTTCTATATGTCACGTGAGACATATGAAGTTTTCGAGGAAGAAGATAAGCTGGTTCCCTATTATCTTGATATGGTTCAGTCTGCTGTCGATAATTACATCAGTGATACAGGTCAGCTGCCTCTTGTTGAAGATTCTTGGTTGCCAGAGGTTCATTATCGATTGCTGGCCACAGAAAGTTATCTCAAAGAAACCCCTCCTTTCCCACTGTATATCACAGAAGAGGAAATGATGCTGACACATCGAGCGGAGCATTTTGAGTAAATGAATAAATCTAATATAAATCTTATAAAGACTGTTCGGTAGAAGGGGAGACAGCTAATCCTTTTTACAGAATGGTCTTTTCATTGTCTTAAAAGGCATAGTACAATAGATTACTGAAAGTTCAATTCTTAAAATCAACAGCATATAAGGGGAATCGCTTGATGAAAGAAGTACAAGCCATATTATTTGATTTGGATAATACTTTAATGGATCGTGACAATACATTTCGCAGTTTTTGTACTCAGTTTGTGCAAGATTTTCTAGGACATTTGGAACCTGCGGAAGCGCAGGATGTAATAGAGGATATGATCTATAGAGATGCTGATGGATACCGTGATAAAGACGGATTTTTCATTGAGCTAAGCGAGATACTGCCATGGGAAACGCCAGTTACAGCTGAGCATATTCGTGCGTATTACGATGCGAGCTATATCAATCATGGCGCAACGATGAAAGATGCTGTAGATATTCTGAAGTACTGCAAAGACCGTGGTTATATTCTTGGTCTCGTTACCAACGGCAAAGTAGAAATTCAGAATACCAAAATTGATACACTTGGCCTACGAGAGTACTTTAAGGTTATTGTCATATCCGGAGAAGTAGGAATTGCTAAGCCCGATCCTAAGATTTATCAACTTGCATTAGACAGACTGGGGGTTACTGCTGATCAGACATTGTTTATTGGAGATCATCCAGTGAATGACATCTGGGGTGCTGGCAAAGCAGGACTTCAAGGGATTTGGCTGCAAAGGAAACATGCCTGGGATGATCAATTAGACATTCAACCTTGGAAGATGATTCGTGAGTTGAATGAGCTTAGGTCTATTTTGTAATCATATAGAAATTTGTAGTTGACATTATAAGGCAGAACCGATTATGATAACAACATCTTATTTCGGAAGGAGACGATGTTTTATGACAGTTTTAAATGTAATGAACTCAACTGTTGTGGATACGTGTCTTCCGGGAACAGCGGCTGCCGAATAAGTTATTCGTGCAGTTTAGCAGATAAGCTCTATTACGCTTATTAGAGTCGCGGGAACCGTATTGGGTCCGGCGGCTTTTTTGCGTGTATAGAACCGATAGGATTTTGTAGTTAAATGCCTATTTGTCTATATATCGCACGGGAAAATGAACTTATCCTAGCCTTTACGATAAGACACTTTTCTGATTGTGTATGCACTTCCTGTCCTTTTCGTCCTAGAAGAGTACAAGAAGTGTGGACCGCCGCCGGATTCTTAAATTCCGGCGGCTTTTTGTGTTCTCGGAAAATGCTGGTAGGACAAAAAAATAAACCTTTAACAGATCTTTAGGAGGATTCAAATGACTAACATACAGCAATATGGTTGGAATGAAAATTGGAGTTCAAAATGGGATGAAAGATGGAAAGAGTCGGAGAATAATAAACAGTTAGTTCCCGGACGAATTGTAGGTGATTTCGGAAGTAAGTATAGAGTAATGACTGATATGGGAGAGACATGGGGTGAACTATCAGGAAAGCTGAGACATACATTTGTGGCTTCAGGTGACTTTCCTGCGATCGGTGATTGGGTAGCACTTTCAATGCAGGATGGGGGGGAGCATGGGATTATACATGGGTTATTGCCTCGACATAGTGTCATCTCACGTAAGGTAGCAGGTAACACACAAGAGGAACAAATTGTTGCTTAGAATGTAGATACCTTATTTCTGGTCAGTGCTTTGAATGATGACTTTAATGTTCGGCGGATGGAGAGATACCTGATTATGGCGTGGAATAGTGGGGCAAATCCAGTCATTCTGCTGACCAAAGCGGATCTTTGTTCAGATGCAGATCGTAAAATCGCGGAAATGGAAAGCGCCGCCCCAGGTGTATCAGTTCATGCAGTTAGTGCACTGCAGGATAATGGCCGTGAGAAACTGCTGCCTTACATCGGGAGTGGACAGACAGTGGCTCTAACGGGCTCATCAGGCTGTGGTAAATCAACGATGGTCAACTGGCTATGCGGAAAGAACCTTCAGCTTACACAGGATGTTAGAGAAGGAGATAGCCGCGGACGCCATACCACTACTCACCGTGAATTGTTTGTTATGCCGGACGGAGGAATTATTGTGGACACACCAGGGATGCGTGAGCTACAGCTCTGGGAAGATGAAGGTGGATTAGATCTGGCGTTCAGTGATATTAGCAGTTATGCTGCAGCCTGTCGGTTTAGTAATTGCAGCCATGAACGTGAAGAGGGCTGTGCAGTGCTTGAAGCGGTTCGAACTGGTGAGCTGGAAGAGAAGAGACTGCTAAACTACCGAAAGACTCAGCGGGAGCTGTTGTACCAAAGCACCAAAGAAGTGAAGTTTAAGAGAAAAAGTGCTGCTTCCTCAAAAGTTAATTCTTCAAGAACCAGAGGATACGGGTGGCGCAAAGAATTGGATGAGTATTAGAAGAATTGCTAAAGACAGTAACATTGACAGTAGTAATTTACTAATAGGAAAAAAATTCAAAAAGGGTGACCCTGTGCTCAGGGTCACCCTTTATATTGAATTTGCTCTTATAGGCTTGTATTAGAACGATGCAGCAGTTTCCTTAGCCAATTGTAATCCGTTCTCAATGATTTCAGCGGATTGTGCAGGAAGTTGGTTGTGACCTTCGATGATTACTTGTGTAATATCTTTGATACCCCAAAGGTTAAGGTTACCAACGATGAAGTTTACAGCCATTTCAGCACTTGCTGCAGGGCCTTCGGAATAAATGCCACCTCTAGCGTTCAGAACGATTGCTTTTTTACCTGTCAAAAGACCAACTGGACCTTCAGCAGTGTAAGAGAATGTTTTACCAGCTTGGCAAAGGTAATCGACATAAGTATGCAATACAGCTGGTACGGTCATGTTCCACAGTGGGAAACCGAATACTACTTTATCAGCAGCAATAAACTGTTCCAAATATTTATTTACTACAGCAGCACCTGCAGCTTCTTCAGCGGTTAGTTCGTAACCTTGAGCAGCTTTGTACATACCAGTGATCAGGGTATTGTCGTAGTAAGGAAGTTGTTCTGCGAACAGATCAAGTTCAGTGATTTCATCTTCTGGATTGTTAAGTTTGTAGTTCTCCAAGAATTCATTGTAGAGCTTAACACTTACGGATTGTTCTGCTGGACGGTTGTTTGCTTTAATAAATAGAACTTTAGACATTATGATTGCTCCCTTGGATGTGTGTATTTAATATTAACTATAAATAATATAGCATGTATTCTTTTGTTTGTAAATTATTTTTTTGTAATAGTTTTTTGGGAATTGAGGAGTTTAATAAAAGTGCTAAAGTTTAAAAAAAAGAATTTCCGGTTAATAAACATACAAGGAAACAGGAAAAATTTCCCTATATCCATGAGTATCTGAATGAATTAAAAGGAGCGATGGACATGTCCATTGATCGGTTTATCATTAAGAAATTGGATAGCTGTCACGAAGAGCATACACGCCAAAATTTAGTGAGCCTCTTTAAGCTTCGAATACAGAAGGCTGAAAAAGCAGAAGATAAGAACTATAAGATTAGCTGAAATTGACTTATACTCGTAATTCACTAAATCTGCAAAATTAAAAACAGCAAGTCTCATTCAGAGACTTGCTGTTTAGTCTGCTAAAAGGTGAAAAAACTTTACAAAAAAACTACCCCTCTATTAATAGAGGGATAGCGCCAATGAATCATTCTCACTATAACTGTGCAATATAGCCTCAGAGCCTTTAATTTCGATACTAATCAGAGAATTCAGGCATTTCTGGATGGCATTTTTGCCCTTTTGAATTTTGAGCTCCAACGTACTGTTAAGTAATCTAAGTACTTTCTGAGTGGGCTGTTTATTTTCTGTTGTGAAATACACAGGTACAAGTTTGTTCTGAAAAGTGATGAGCATTCTCATTTTGAAGACACCTCGCTAAAAGTATTTCATGTTAATGATAATACCCTTTGTTTCTTAATTTTACCTTAAAATTAGCTTATGATAACATAAAGATTGTTATATTAATATACATATATATGTAATACAGGAAGGATACAATGATGTGAATGACAATGGAGTAACGGATTTAACGCATTTTTTATTTCCAGATGGGATAGAGGGGGAAGTAATAAGGGATCAGTTACATAAAGCTTCTACCGCAGACCGGATCTGTAGATTGAAATATAAAGAAAAGGAGAAGATGAAGGACCTTTGTCTCCAAGTACATAAAGATCGAATATTAGTAATCTGCAATAGTAAACCAGAATCCCTGCCCTATGAATTAAAGGACGAAAGTGAAACGGTGAGCTTTTGTCTTCAGCTGTTCGAATGTGTGAACACGAAGGAGCTCTACAATCATGGGATTCCGGCATTACTAATGTCAAAAAAAAGATTTGAAGAGCTGAGAAGAAGCTCTTGCTCATCCACGTTGCAAATGCTTTCAGATTGTTTAGCCGCAGAGACAGGGGATGATGTACATTCCATCCAACTAGCACGGGTGATGAAGTGCTTCATGGCAGAAGGAGAATTACGACTCTGCACATCCAGTGATAGTGGATGGATGTTTCAAAAAGCTCGCTTCATGGGTGATCATTCCAGTGGCTGGTTGCTACGAATGAGCAGCGATCCATCCAAAGACTGGCTTATAGCCCTCCCGATTACAAAAGCTCAATTATGCGGTTCAGTAACAAAATGGGTGTTGCATGCCTCCTCATTTCTTACTCCACAATAGCTGTTGAATAAGGAGGGAGGGTGAGTTGATCTGAATTCAAGGTCGACTTGATAGTAATGGTCTTTAGGATCTTGGAATAAGAGAAACCCTCGACATTGGGATGTAGAACAATGGTTTGTTCTTTTCCAGTAAGGTTATGAACGACGAGCACCTGATTCTGTGTTGTTAGTCGTTCGTAAGCCATAACCCCGGTATTGCCAGATGCATAGTCACGGATACCTCCATCCCGGAGCGCTGGGACCTCATTTCTTAATGCAATGAGTTCGCGATATCTTCCAAGCAGTGAGCTACTGTCATTTAACTGGCTCTCAACATCAACGTTGATCGCACCCGCATTATTACTTCCCGGCTCCCACGTAGTCTGCCCCTCTCCTTGATCGGCTGCCACCCATCTCATAGGCTCTCTAAGGCCTTCATCTGGTTTCACACCTAGCATTCCAATTTCTTCACCATAATAGATAAAAGGATTTCCGGGCAAAGTTAACAGTAGGGCTGCTGCCATTTTTGCATGATTTGGGTTGTTGTCTAATTGACTCATGACTCTGTTTTGATCATGATTCGTTAAGAAAGTAGCATCGGTAAAATGATTGTCGGATATTTTGGAGTACAATTTATACGTTCGCTCTAGCGTAAAGGCAGTCCCGCTGTCTTTTTCAGTTTTTACAGAATTGACTAGTGTTTCTGCTAAACCAAAGTTAAAGCTTGAGTCAAAGGCTTGATCTAAATAAGCCCCGACGGTGACAGCAGAATTTTCCCATACCTCACCCACTATATATGCCTCAGGATTAACTTCATTCATGGCTTTGCGGAACTCCTGCCACCAGGATACATTTTTAGCCGTAGTAGCCTCAGTTTTGTCACTCAACAGATCTTCATAGATATGCTTCGCAGCATCCAGTCGGAATCCGTCCACACCTTGCTCGAGCCAAAACTTTCCGATGTCCTTCATTTCCGTACGAACCTCAGCATTATCGAAATTTAGATCTGGCATGCCTTCCCAAAAGCCGCCCAGATAATGACTGCCAAGTAAAGAATGCCACGCATTGCCTCCACCCGCAGCACTGGCTCCGTTTGCGGCACGGCCTTGATCTTCAGCCCAGACGTACCAATCTCGATATTTGCTATCTGTGTTTTTAGCCGAATCTACGAACCATGGGTGTTCTATGGAGGTATGATTCACAACCAGATCCATAATGATTTTAATTCCTCGTTTATGCGCTTCTGTAATAAGCTCTTGAAAATCCTCAAGTGTCCCATAATCAGGATTTATCGAACGATAATCGGTTACATCATAGCCATGATAGCTTGGCGATGGGTTGATGGGCATAAGCCAAATCCCACCGATTCCCAAATCGTTGTTGGTCTCAGGATTCCCGTCATTTAAGTAATCTAACTTTTGGGTGATTCCTTTGAGATCTCCGATGCCATCCCCGTCTGAATCATAGAAGGAACGAACAAATAATTCATAATAAACCGTAGAGGGCTGTTCGTCCACCGTAGCTATGACTTTTGTAGCTTGAGGGGTAGCGGGGGGGTGAACTGAGTCTGTTTTAGGGGAAGGAGAAGCAATGGATGCTTTGTTGCCTGCATCTCCAGAACAACTGGTCAGCAGTAATGCGGTTAGGCTAATGCCTACCAGACTAAATATTATGTTTTTTTTGGTTATGGATGTAGCACCTTTATACATATGAACTAACCCCTTTTACCGCAATTTTCCGATACAAGAAATAGAAAGCGCTTTATTTCCTATAGTACTCGAATGCATCCCTTTTGGTAAAACGTTTGCACAGATACAAAAACAGCAAATTAATCGATATTTATCCATTATTCCAATGAAAATTGCTAATATCATGGTTATTCTTGGATTTCCCTATGTTATTGGAGGTTTTAACCTTTTTGTAGGCATCTGCATATGCTTTAAGCAAGGGCGAAGGACCCGGTAAGAAAGGAGAATGAAGAATGAAGATTAGGAAAAAGCTGTCATTGTCGCTCATGATCATTACTTTATGCTTTTCAGTGCTTGCCGGTTGCGGCGGAAAGTCAGAGATGGTGAAGGTGAAGATTGGTGAAGTCACACGTTCTGTCTTTTATGCACCCGAATATGTTGCTTTATCACAAAATTTCTTTAAAGATGAAGGACTTGACGTAGAACTACAGACGATCCCCGGTGGAGATAAAACTATGACTGCACTCCTCTCTGGCGCCATCGATGTGGCATTGGTAGGTTCTGAAACCTCTATTTATGTGTATCAGCAGGGCTCAGATGATCCAGTCATTAATTTTGCACAGCTGACTCAGAGGGATGGAACGTTCCTGTTTGCCCGTAAAGCTGACGGTGAGTTTAACTGGGATAAAGTGAAGGGGTCTACCTTCCTTGGTCAAAGAAAAGGCGGAATGCCACAAATGGCAGGCGCGTTTACTTTATCGAAAAAAGGAATAGATCCTGCCAAAGACATCACCTTGATCCAAAATATTGACTTTGCCAATATTGCAGGTGCTTTTGCTTCAGGTACTGGCGATTATGTGCAGTTGTTTGAACCTCAGGCTTCAATCTTTGAACGTGAGGGACGAGGGGAAGTAGTGGCTTCGTTTGGAGTCGAGAGCGGCTATTTACCGTACACCGTGTTTATGTCTAAGAATAGCTATATTAGTAAAAATGGAGACACGGTACAGAAGTTCACGAATGCGATCCAGCGTGCTCAGCTTTGGGTGAAAGAACATAGCCCTGAAGAAATTGCAGATGCGATTATGACTTATTTTGATAAAACAGATAGAGACATCGTGGTTTCTGCAGTCAAACGATATAAGGAACAGGATACCTATGCGGTTAATCCAATTATAGATAATGAAGAATGGAACAATTTGCTTGATGTCATCGATCTTGCTGGCGAGCTTAAAGAACGCGTTCCCGCTGACAAAATAGTGAATAACAGTTTTGCTGAGAAAGCTGAGAAGAATATAAAGAGTAGCACTTCAAAATAAGAGAGAACCAAAGATCCTAAATAAGATGTGTAAACATGAAGGAGGGGCTGACAATGCTTCCAGTAGTGCAATTAAAGGGAGTAACGCATGCCTATCTTGGCGACCGTGAAGCTTCACTGGCCGTTGAGGACCTGAACCTTAATGTCGAGCAGGGAGAGTTCGTTAGCCTAGTAGGTCCAAGTGGTTGCGGCAAGACGACTCTCCTATCGATTATTGCAGGACTGCTGCAGCCATCTCAAGGCGAAGTATTCGTAAACGGTCAAAC
Organism: Paenibacillus sp. FSL E2-0201; assembly: GCF_037963325.1. NCBI lineage: Bacteria > Bacillati > Bacillota > Bacilli > Caryophanales > Paenibacillaceae > Paenibacillus > Paenibacillus sp. FSL E2-0201. Next base: position 3,721,939 of record NZ_CP150154.1, on the reverse strand, counting down.
CATTACGGGGCCTTCACCAGAGGTTGGGTATATGCTGCAGCAGGATTATCTTTTTCCTTGGCGGAGTATACTGGACAATGCGATTTTGGGTCTGGAGCTGACTGGAAGCTTGAACGAGGAGAGCAGAAAGCGGACCTTGGAGCTGCTTAGGGAGATGGGCTTAGAGGGAAAAGAGCACGCTTATCCTTCTCAGTTATCAGGTGGAATGCGGCAAAGAGTGGCTCTGGTACGTACCTTGGCTACAAATCCTGGACTACTTCTACTAGACGAGCCGTTCTCGGCGCTGGATTATCAGATTAAATTACAACTGGAAGATTTGGTCTCTGAGACCTTACGCAGCAGAGGAACGACTGCAATATTAGTTACGCATGATCTATCTGAGGCTATTGCAGTAAGCAGTAGTGTTATTCTTCTACAACGAAATCCGGGGAAGATCCGCAAAGTATTCTCAGTGCCAGAGCAAATCCGAACAGCACCTCCGCTGTTTGCACGTGATCAGCCAGGCTTTTCGGAGCTTTTTCATGAGATATGGCAAGAGATGGAGATTGCAGGGAGGGAAGGCTAATGAAGCATACGGAGCAATCGGGGTTATTAGCTTCCCGTGAACAGTGGCTACAGCAAATGCATGGCGATTATAAGAAAACGAAGCACCGGTGGCGCAATCGAGTGAATGTTGTAAGGGGCAGCCTGTTACTATTGTTTTTTGTTCTCTGGGAAGTAGGAGCAAGAATGGGCTGGATTGATGAGCTACTGTTTAGCTATCCTACAAAAGTCTTTCGCCAAATCTGGGAAGATATGGTTAGTGGGAGCTTGTGGCCGCATCTGGGGATGACGGTAGGTGAGACTGCGGTAGGCTTTGTACTGGGAACGCTGTTAGGGACACTGCTGGCTGTGATTATTTGGTGGTCTCCTTTTTTATCAGCAGTACTTGATCCGTATATGGTCGTATTTAACAGTATGCCGAAGGTGGCGCTGGGGCCGATTTTTATCGTCATGTTCGGGGCCGGATTCACTGCTATCGTTGTTACCACTTTATCTATAACGGTGATTATTACGACGCTTGTTGTTTACAACAGCTTTTGCAGTGTAGATCCGAATCTGGTCAAGGTGGTTCGTTCCTTTGGAGCTTCCAGAGTTCAGGTGTTCTTTAAAGTGATTCTGCCTGCTTCATTCCCAACGGTGGTGTCCACCCTCAAGGTGAATGTGGGGATGTCATGGGTAGGGGTTATTGTAGGGGAATTTCTAGTCGCGAAATCTGGTCTGGGCTATCTGATTATTTATGGCTTCCAGGTATTTAACTTCACTCTCGTGATGTCCAGTCTTTTGATTATCGCGGCAGTGGCAACGGCAATGTATCAAATAGTGGTATATCTAGAGAAACGATTGCTATCAAGACGATGATCCTTATGTAATATTGTGTCCGTACACAAAATCTTGTAACATGTCTATATCTTTACCTATATATTGGATAGTGTTTGTATAGTGTTTGTAAGGAGAGATAGGGTTATGGGATTTCGTGTGATTAAAACAGCAGCAGCTACTTTATTATCCGTACTAGTTGCTTCTGCAGTGGGTATACCTAATGCACAGAGTGCAGGCTTGTTGGCAATTTTAGGTGTAGAGGTTACTTTGAAAAGGAGTTTCCGAACGATAACGGCTCGTTTTTTAGCCTCGCTCGTGGGACTCTTTTTTGGCTGCATCCTATTCTGGCTTCTAGGGTTCCATTACTGGGTACTTGGGCTGTATGTACTCGTAGGCTTTCCGATGATCGTGAAGTCTGGCTACAAAGAGGGGATCGTCACCAGCTCGGTTATCGTATTTCGCGTGTTTGGACAAGCTGAACTGTCGCTCCATGTCCTGCTGCAGCAAATTGAGCTTTTGGCTATAGGACTAGGTTCAGCAGGATTGGTAAACTTGGTTTACATGCCTCAGACGGGTGGAGTTATTTATGGGATCCGTAAGGAAGTGGATCGTTATTTCTCAGTTATTTTTACTCAGATGGCCCGTACGCTTCGTGACCCTTTGTATATTTGGGACGGTAAAGAATTAATTGATGCAGATAATGCAGTGCAGCGGGGACTAACGGCAGCTACCCGTGAGATGGAGAATCATGTTATTCATCCTGATGAAGCATGGAATGTCTATTTCTATATGCGGAAGGAGCAACTGGAATCGATTCAAAGTATGATGCAGCTGCTGTCTCAAGTGTATCGCCACTTACCACATGGGGAGATGGTTGCCGAATTGTTCGACCAGCTTAGTGGGGATGTGCTTGCAGAGGAATATACTGGACGAACTGAACATCTGCTGGACGAGCTAACACGAGAATTCGAAGAAATGGATCTGCCGGAGACACGTGAGGAATTTGAAGTACGGTCAGCTATTCTTCAGTTATGTAGGGAATTGGCACTTTATTTAAAGATCGCTAAGCGGCATAAAATACCGGTCAGTTACAAGCCGGAGAAACGTCTTAGCATACGAAAAAAAGCTTAAACTGAGGCTTTAATAAAGTGAAGTATTAACTATCTCTGTCAAAATCACGATAAGATATGTATGAACTAAAAGTTAATCACAAGATAGGATTAACGATTTTATGGTGAGTTCAAATAATAGCAGGAAGTTCGGTAGTCGAATTTTCCGCATTGGCAGGTGAGGCGTATGGACAAAGTTATGGAATCATTTATCGGAAAACAACTTATAGCTAACCTTTTTAATGACAAAGGTGTATTTGTTTTACCCGCATTGACTTTATTAAGTGCTGAGCATATACGATTAATCAGTCAACATAAGATCACGTTAGAGTCACATGACGTCGTGCAGCTGGACAGCGCGGAGTTTTTCCAACTAGCCATTGATGATTGCACAGCTGCAATAGAGAATATTTTTGAACAGATTCGACATAACAAAAACAAAAGAATTCCTATGCTTGAAGTTAGAAATGAAGTCATTCCGTTTATACAGCAGGTAAGCGAAAAAAATGATTTTTATGGCGTATTGGCTGCATTGCAGTCCAAGGATGATTATACATATAGACATAATGTAGCGGTTGGCATTTTATCTACTTTGCTAGGGAAATGGCTAAAATTAAAGCCTGAGGATTTGAGTATGCTGACGATCGCTGCGACTCTGCACGATATCGGCAAAATGAGGATTCCGGATGAATTACTAACTAGACCGGGCCCGTTGACCAATGAAGAGTATCAGCTTATGAAAAAGCATACGACTTATGGTTACGAGATGATCCGTGACACTATTGGAACCAATCATATGCAAGCGCTCGTCGCCCTGCAGCATCATGAAAGAATGGACGGCAGCGGTTACCCGTTCGGCGTTCTTGGAAATCGGATCACTGATTTCAGTAAAATTGTTGCTGTCGCAGACGTGTTCCATGCAATGACATCCGACCGTTTTTATCGTAAAGCATCCCCTCTATATGAAGTATTGTTGCAAATGGAGGAAAATGTGTTTGGTAAGCTTGACCCTTATATTTGTAGAGTCTTTATTAATAAGTTAATGCAGTCAATGATAGGGAATGAAGTGGAATTGACAGATGGACGGACAGGAAAAATCATAATGATTCTTGCTACGGATCCACTGCGCCCGCTCGTGAATATTGATGAGGACTTTATTGACTTAAGCAAACATAGATCACTTGGTATTGTACGCGTAATCCCGCAATAGCGCGCTTTATAAGGCTTTTTTAACATTCAGGATAGATATGTAATAGGCTGGACCATTTTTATAATCTACTCATATCTGTACAAATTTCGAAATAAAATGAACTATGAGTCTTCTGATAAGACCTTTTGGAGGGCTTACTCAAATAAATTTATAGACTAACAATCAACAAATGCCTAGAACCTGCATACACTTGATAGTGAATGATTGTATGGAGGAGGTTTAAAGATGTCATTAAGCCATAAACGTCAAACAAGGGAGATCATTACGAAGGCAATTTGCGGCAAAGGTCGTAAGTTCTCTACAGCAACCCATACCGTGACTCCGCCACATCATCCGACTAGTATTCTGGGGGCTTGGATTATCAACCACCAGTACGAAGCGGTTGCCGCCGGGAACGGAATCGAAGTAATTGGTACTTACGATGTAAACATCTGGTACTCGTACGACAAGAACAAGCAGACCGAGGTAGCTAAAGAAACGGTCTCCTATGTGGAGCTCATTCCGCTCTCGTACCTGGACACGAGACACCGCACTTCTACCGTTGAGGTCTCTGCGGAGGCAACGCAGGAACCCAACTGTGTAGAAGCGGGCGTATCGCCAGGCGGAGGCAGTGTGACACTTCGCGTAGAGCGCGAATTCGAAGTGGAGTTGGTGGCTGAGACCAAAGTCCGTGTGTATGTTACTGAGCAAAGTGATGATCCGGAAGACAAGGATTATGATTTTGACGGTGATAGCTTCGATTACGATGATCTGGACCCTGACAATCTGGATGATGAACTGTAAGGAAGGATGCGCCGCCGCTAACTGAGTATCGATGGGTTATGGTCCATTATATGTAGGAGGGGCGGCGGCGTAGAGGGCGAATGCCCTCCTTTTTTTTATTTATTTTTTTTAGGAAATCGGATGCATTTAGTGAGAATCGGTTCGAATTCAGGGAAGTAAGATGTGAAGGAGTTAGTGCTGAGCTTTCAATCTCGGGTGGAAGGGATGGAGGGGCGAGAAAAATGAATGAAGGCTATAAAGTGTATTCGGGATTGTCAGCAGCGCAGAGAGAGTCTAGGTTACTTAGGAGTGGTATTGAAGCGACGTTGTCGTCTGCAAAACAGATCCTGTCGCGAAAAAAAGGCACAAAAACATCTATACAGACGCAGAGAAACCAGACCTCTGATGAAAGAACTCGTTTAGCCGATACATATGGTGCTCCGTCTTTCGAAAAGGCTCATAAACAGTGCTATAACATACTCGTATATAATCTGAATGTTCTTCAGATCACTCCACTTGGAGCAGGTTTAGGGATGCGAGCAGCCTTAGATGTGTTTTCCGGGGCATTAAATGAGGATCGTTTGGATAACAGTGAATCAATGAGCAGTGCCTCAGGAGAGTGGCGCGGGGTGATGAAATTGCTTCAGCGTATTGCTGTTCGAACTTTATACAGCTTGGGGCTGGATAGTGGTGAAGTACTATTGAGGGCAATGGGGAACCGGAGGTATGTTGTGGAGAGAGTTACTCCACTTTTACAGAGTTCCGGCAAATCATTGCCTGAGCCATATCGTTCCGCGGCATTAGCGCTGGAACGGAACCTTGCTCTGGAGCAGCCAGGCCGCAGCGGCCTGCTCATGGGCATGGACCCGGAGTTCATCATCCTCCGGGAATCCACCGGCCGCGTCGTGCCTGCGTCGCGGTACTTGCCCACGGACGGCGTCGCTGGCTGCGACGCCGGACCTCCGGGAACGCGGGGCGTGTTCCCGGTCGCCGAGCTGCGCCCCCAGCCGCGCGGGGAACCGCGCGCGCTGCTGGCGCAGCTGATGTCCGCCGCGGCCACGGCGGACCGGCTCATCGCTGACCGCACGCTGCGCTGGCGGGCGGGAGGCATGCCGCTGACGGGCTGGGCCCTCGGCGGCCATTTGCACTTCAGCGGCGTGACGCTGACAGCGCCGCTGCTGCGCGCGCTCGATAACTATCTCGCGCTGCCCATGCTTTTGCTTGAGGACGTCCGCGCGGGAGCGCGTCGTCCTCGTTACGGCGTGCTCGGCGATTTCCGGACTCAGCCGCATGGCGGCTTTGAGTACCGGACCTTGCCGAGCTTCCTGGTATCCCCGGTCATCGCTAAAGGCGCGGTCTATCTGGCTCATCTTATCGTGAGCCATTATGAAGACCTGACGCTGCGCCCGCTCGACCGGGAAGACCTGCATATCGCCTACTACTGCGGCGATAAATCCCCGCTGCGCGACGCAGTACCCCCTCTGCTGGCGCAGCTGCGCGCTCTAGGCGGCTACGAGATGGCCGCCCAACACATAGAGCCTTTGTTTCAATATATCGCCGCTGAACGAACGTGGGATGAATCTCGCGATATCCGTGAGCTTTGGTGCAGCAAAGTTAAAGGTTGAGCTTATATTTCAAAATATTAGAAAGTATTAGTTTTTCGCATATTCCATATATCTAATATTTCTCGCATGAACGTCTTGGGCGCCTAATAAGGGCGCCCAAGGCGTTCATGCTTGTCTACATGTACATGATGCTCCAAGAACCGATATCCTGAAATCCAAGACGTTTGTAAATAACCCCGGCATGAGGGTTGTCATAAAAGAGGCATAAAGATTTCCCTTCATGGAGCAAGTCTGTACATAGCTGTGCAACTACGCTTGTAGCTAATCCTTGCTCTCTGAATGCTTGATGCGTGGCAACCCCTACGATCATAGCCGACATGGAATTTTCTGCCGATGTTGAGGCTGTTGCAATTACCTGATCTTCACGTTTCATATAATACGTGCGGCCTGTACCACTCGCCAGTGTTTTACGTAGGCTAGTTCTCGATCCGTCCCGACTGCTTTCAAACTCTTCAATAGTATCCGTAAGCGAGCAAATCGCTTCTACATCCTGAACGGTTGCCTTTTTTATGTTTTCAGTAGATGAATTGGATGCTTTAATTTTCGGATTCATTTCCTTTAGCTCAGAAAAGTACAATTGCTTTTCTTGTTTAAAGTCAACCACTCCGTCAAAGGCTTTTACCACTTCGGTTACACCGGAAATCATATGAATATCGTTATCTTTTCGCATGATTGTAGCAAATCCCTCGACATCAAACGGCCCATCTGCATAGGGAAGATAGCTTCTATAAAAACGCAAAAGAACGGCTTTCATTCGACCATTCGTTGAATCTATCTCCCCCCATAATGTCATGAAATCCTGTTCAAACCCGAAATTCTCTACATCTCCGATGATAAATAAATTAAGAGCCGGCTCTTTCCGCAGCAATGCCATTAGTAGTTCCCGGTCATCCTCCGTGAGTCTTCGTATCATCTGATATTCTCCTTTGATTTTCTTATGAGTTGACACTCTGTGTTAAGATTTTACAATATTAAAATGCAGAAGAATATACCTCTTTCTAAGGAACAATGGATGCTTGAAAAATAAACAAACGGTAATACCCATTATGCCTTAGTAATTGTGTGAGATTTCTTAATTTTTTACCTGAGGATTGAATAGGATAAGCTTCCATGAGGTCGCAGGGTGACTTTGTACGCCGACTTTCTGTTATAATGGAGGACAGCAATAAATAGGCATGGAGGTTGACCATGGCACAATACACGCCGATGATTGAGCAATATTTGAAAGTAAAGGAAGGGGCAAAGGATGCCTTCCTATTTTTTAGACTGGGCGATTTCTATGAAATGTTCTTTGAAGATGCCATTTTGGCTTCCAAGGAGCTTGAAATTACGTTGACAGGTCGCGAAGGCGGGGGCGCAGAGAAGATCCCGATGTGTGGAGTACCTTATCACGCCGCCGAGGGTTATATTCAGCGTCTGATTGAAAAAGGATATAAAGTCGCCATTTGTGAGCAGTTAGAGGATGCTTCCGTCACTAAGGGAATGGTGAAGCGGGATATCGTACGTGTCGTGACACCGGGAACGGTTATGGATGGAAAAATCATTGCCGACAAAAGTAACAATTATCTCGTTTGTGTAACCGAAAGTGATGGGATGATGGCGTTAGCCGCTTGTGATTTAACAACAGGTGAATTGTATGTTACTTCAGTTTTATCTGGTGGAGAGTGGCTGCGCGATGAGATTGGTATTTATGAACCGGCCGAGATCATCGGAGACCCAGCTTTATTGGAACTTTTACGCAGTGAAACGCCTCTGTTAGCGAAGCCTGTGGTGTACACACCTTGGGAGAAACGCGAAGAGGAACTGGCACGCCGTCAATTTGGTGAAGCTGCATGGGTACGTTTGGAGAAAGAACGCGGACAATGTCTAGCGCTGCTGATCTCCTATCTAAACGAGACGCAACGACGTTCAATGGGACAGCTTAGTCAAATTTCCCCTTATGAACCAGGCAATTATATGATTCTTGATCCCTTCACGCGCCGAAATCTGGAACTTACTGAGACGGTCCGAGAACGATCAAAAAAAGGATCTCTCCTGTGGCTTCTAGACCGTACCGAAACATCCATGGGTGCGCGCTTGTTACGTCGTAGAATTGATAAGCCGCTGTTGCAGCGAGCTCCGATCGAACGTCGCCTAGAAGCGGTTGATTATTTGTACAATCAGTTTATTGTTCGGGAGGACCTGCGTTTAGCGTTGAAAGAAATTTATGATTTAGAGCGGCTGGTAGGTCGAATTGCCTTTGGTAGTGCGAATGGTCGTGACATGAATGCTTTGAAGCTATCGCTGGCACAAATCCCTGCTTTGAAGGAATTATGTATGACTTCGGGGTCTGCAACCTTACGCGATATTGGTGCGAGTATGGATGAATGCGCCGAGATCCGGGAGGATATCGACCGAGCAATTGTAGAGGATGCGCCGGTGTCCGTACGAGACGGAGGTATTATCCGGTCTGGTTATCATGCCCGGTTGGACGAGCTGCGAGAAGCTAGCAGTAATGGTAAACGTTGGATTGCTGAACTGGAAGCGAAGGAACGGCAAGTCACTGGCATTAAATCACTGAAGATCGGCTATAACAAAATCTTCGGTTATTTCATAGAGATTACCAAATCCAATCTGGCCGCGTTGCCGGAAGGGCGTTATGAACGTAAGCAGACGCTTGCAAATGCAGAGCGTTTTGTTACACCAGAGCTTAAGGAAAAAGAGGCACTGATTCTTGAAGCGCAAGATAAAATGACAGATTTGGAGTACAGCCTGTTTACTGAACTGCGTGATCGAATCAGCAGCCAAATACCGCGATTGCAGAATCTTGCAGAAAAGGTAGCGGAAATTGATGTGTATCAATGTCTGGCAGCTGTGAGTGCAGAGCATCGCTTCGTGAAACCAGTCCTATCCGATGGGTACGATCTTCGACTTGAAGGCGGTCGCCATCCTGTCGTAGAGGCTGTGTTAAAAGACTCGGCGTTTATAGCAAACGGAAGTACGCTCAGTAAGGAAGAGGGAAATATTCTTTTGATCACTGGTCCTAATATGGCTGGAAAAAGTACCTATATGCGTCAGGTTGCACTTATTTGCATTATGGCTCAGATTGGCTGTTTCGTTCCGGCATCCAGTGCAGAAGTACCTCTTATTGATCGGATCTTCACACGTATTGGGGCAGCCGATGATTTGATCGGAGGTCAGAGTACATTTATGGTAGAAATGGCCGACATTCAGGTCATGACAGAGAAAGCAACCGCCCGGAGTTTGATCATAATAGATGAACTTGGTAGAGGAACTTCGACTAGTGAGGGTATGGCGATCGCACAGGCGGTGATTGAGTATGTGCACGATACCATTTCTTGCAAAGCATTAGTTTCAACTCATTTTCATGAGTTGGCTCACTTAGAAGAAAGTCTTAAAGGGCTTAAGAATTATTCTATGGCCGTTCAAGAGAGTGGCGATAAAGTAAACTTCCTGCGTAAGCTCGTTCCGGGAGCGGCAGACAGCAGTTATGGAATTTATTGTGCACGTCTTGCCGGGCTTCCTGAAGGCATTATTGATCGTGCTTACGGTCTGCTTCAGAGCATCGAGCAGGCAGCGCATCAGGGAGGCTCCTCAATACATTATGGCGGTGGACTAGAGAGTCATGCCGCTGTAAAAGAGATCGCAACAACATCATCTATCCAACATTCCGATAGCCTTATCGCTGAAACGTCAGGAATTCCTGCGGATTCTTTCGTAGGAAATGAAGTTGTTCAATTGTCTATCTTTGGTGAGGAAGAACCGCGTAAGAATCGCAAAGGTGGAAATCAGGCGGCAGTAGGATCTGAAGTACAAGAGAACCCTGCAATAAAAGAATTTATCACTTCTGTACGTAACGCAGATCTTATGAATATGACTCCGCTGCAGGCTATGAGCCTGCTGAATGATCTGAAGATGAAAGCGAAGGATCTTTAATAATTGATTGCCTAAATAAGAGGTGAATGAAATTGGCCAAAATTCATATATTGGACGAGCATATTGCCAACCAGATTGCTGCGGGGGAAGTTGTAGAGCGGCCAGCTTCTGTCGTGAAGGAGTTGGTTGAGAATGCTATTGACGCCGGAAGTACAAGAATTGAGGTTTCGGTTGAGGAAGGCGGCTTACAGAGCATTCGAGTAAAAGATAACGGCTCAGGGATTGAGCCTGAGGATTGCGAGACCGCTTTTTATCGCCATGCTACAAGTAAAATCGCTAATGGGCGAGATTTATTCCAGATTACTAGCTTAGGGTTCCGTGGGGAGGCACTTCCCAGTATTGCGGCGGTATCCAAAGTCTCTCTTCTCACGGCTACTGCCGATGACGGCAAAGGACGCTTGATCGATATTGAGGGTGGTAATTTAATTCGGAATGAAGATTCCCCTTCGGGTCGTGGGAGCGATCTAGCGGTGCGTGAATTATTTTTTAATACGCCGGCAAGGCTGAAATATATGAAGAGTATCCAGACGGAGCTTGGTCATATATCGGATGCCATGTATCGAATGGCGCTAGCGCATCCGGGGATTTCTTTTACCTTGCATCATAATGGCAATCAGCTGCTGCACACGCTTGGTAACGGTGATCTGCTGCAAGTGATCGCAGCAGTATACGGGACTTCCGCAGCCAAGGCTATGCTGCCGATTACGGCAGAGGACTTGGATTATCGTATTTCCGGTTATATAAGCCGTCCGGAATGGACACGATCAAATCGGAATGCAGTGACTACCATTGTTGGAGGACGCTATATTCGCAGCAATGGTCTGAACGCGGCGATCATGCGTGCTTATCATACTTTGCTTCCGATAAACCGTTATCCGCTGCTGGTGCTTGAACTGGACATGCATCCTTCACTTGTGGATGTCAATGTTCATCCGGCTAAGCTAGAGGTTCGATTTAGTAAAGAGAACGAGCTTTACTCATTTGTTGAACAAGAAATCCGTAAAGTATTGCTGGGACAAAGTTTAATACCCCGTCCTGGTAAAGAAACCATCGGACCAAAGGGCAGTAGTTCCTTTATACAGGAACAGTTTGCTTTTTCCAAAGGAACAGTTCCGCCACCGCCATCGGTTGACGGAGGCAAGGATTCAGTTCCTCAGGGAGCTGGTAGTTCCTTCAGTAGACAACAAACATCAAACGTTGAGCTTAACGCCCGTGAGTTCAGGCAGGAGGGGCTGACTGATCATCCGATGACTCGTGAAGCGGCTCCATCTTATGGGTCGGGTTATCAGCCTACCTCTTTACAAGGACGTCAAAATAATGTGAGCAATAACTATACGAATAGTTATCACCCACAACAAACTGCTTCATCACAGAAGCAACTGCCTTCTGTTGAAAAGCTGTGGGCTCCTCCGCAGCAGCAGGAAGAACCAGGACTCCCTGCCTTCCCGGAATTAAATTATATCGGGCAGCATCATGGAACTTATATTATCGCTCAGAATGACGGTGGGCTGTATCTCATTGATCAACATGCGGCTCACGAACGAATAAATTACGAATTTTTTTATGAGAAGTTCGGACGACCTGAAGATGCTTCTCAGGATTTACTTTTGCCGATTACACTAGAGTTTACCCCTTCGGAAAGTCGTCAACTTAGTGAACGTCTGCATTGGTTTCAGCAGGCCGGAGTGTACCTTGAGCATTTTGGGGGACAGACATTTTTAATTCGATCCTTGCCTTATTGGTTTCCTGAAGGCGAGGAAAAAGCGATCGTTGAAGAAATGGCGGAGTGGGTCTTAAGTGAACGCTTGATTGACCTTGCGAAGCTGCGTGAGAAATCATCAATACTCTGTTCATGTAAAGCTTCTATCAAGGCTAACCAGAAACTAACAGAACAGGAAGTCGAGGCATTGTTGTCTCGTCTGGCAGCTTGTAAGCAGCCGTATACCTGCCCGCATGGGCGGCCGATTGTAATTTCTTTTTCATCCTATGATTTAGAGAAATTGTTTAAACGGGTGATGTGATTGTACGATTAGAAATTTGTTGTAAGTATGACTGGAGGCAACATGATTATAACTACGGGTTATAGCCCGATAATGGAAATTGTAGAGCGAGCTCAGAATCTCGCAGAGAGAACGGGCTGTAATTACGCTCCACGGGAGAAATTCTCCATACCCAAGCTGGTGGAAAAATACGGAGATGAGGATATTCTAATTCTTTCTCAAGAAGCTGTTCGTTTACACCGATTAGGGATGGAGCCGATGGAGTTTCACCCGAGCATGGGGTTCGTTCGCGCGAAACGGATTCTAAAGGGTGATATTGAACCGATGCTTGTCGCCGCTCGAATGCTTCCCGGAGATAGTGTATTAGACTGCACAGCGGGTCTAGGTGCTGATTCCTTGCTGTTTGCTGTACATGGTGGTGAGTCCTCTATAGTTACCGCTCTGGAGAGCTCATTGCCGCTGTACGCACTGCTCTATGAAGGAATGCGTCACTATACCTCTGGGCAAGTATTGGTGAATGAGGCGTTACGTAGAATTAATGTCGTGCATAGTGAACATTTGGACTACTTACGGGCTCAACCGGATCGAAGTATTGATATTGTCTACTTCGATCCGATGTTCCGGGTGCCACTTACGGGTTCTGCTTCAATTTCTCCGCTGCGGCAGTTTGCTAATCAAGCTGCTTTATCTCTGGAGAGTGTAGCTGAGGCAGTGAGAGTTGCTCGTAAAACGGTTCTTTTGAAAGAGAAAGCTTTAAGCGGCGAATTCGAACGTCTTGGTTTTACAGAGCTGCTTCGGAGCAACTCTAAAACATCGTACGGGGTGATACACATTGACAACTAAAGAGAGACATAAGGTTCTAGTCTTATTAGGACCAACAGCCGTAGGTAAAACCAGGTTAAGTCTGGAGCTAGCGGCCGCCTATAATGCAGAGATCATTTCTGGCGATTCGATGCAGGTTTATCGTGGTATGGATATTGGTACAGCTAAGATCACTCCAGCTGAAATGATGGGAATTCCCCACCACCTAATCGATATTCATGATCCACAGGACCCATATTCTGCAGCTGAATTTCAGGAGCAAGGCAGCAGACTGATCGAGGAAATAAGCAACCGTGGGAAACTTCCATTTATTGTAGGGGGGACGGGTCTATATATTGAATCCTTGTGTTACGGATTTCAATTCTCTGAAGCTGTAGCTGATGAAGCGTTTCGAAAAGAGCAAGATCAATTCGCAGAAGTGCATGGAGCGCTTGCACTGCATGCCAAACTTGAAGCGGTTGATCCGGTCAGTGCGGCGAAATTGCATCCAAATGACCGTCGAAGAATTATACGGGCACTGGAAATTCATCACCAGACAAACACCACTCTGTCCGCTTCACATGCCGCTCAAAAGAAGGAGTCACCCTATGACTTATGCCTTATCGGTTTGACAATGGACCGCAAAATACTATATAAACGTATTGAGGACCGAATTGATAGCATGCTTGCGGATGGTCTTGTTGCTGAGGTAAAAGGACTGCTGGATAACGGTTACAGCAGAAGCCTTGTGTCCATGCAGGGGTTGGGCTACAAGGAAATTGCCGCTTACCTCGCAGGAGAACTGACGCTAGAGGAAGCTGTGGTGCTGCTCAAACGCGATACTCGCCGATTCGCCAAAAGACAGTTGTCATGGTTTCGCCACATGAAGGAAATCGAGTGGATCGATGTCGAAGGTGAGCAAAACTTTTCTGAGAATTTCTCAAAAATACGTGCTATAATAGCAGGAAAGTTTCTCTCAGGTCTTGAATATACTTCTGAACAATATAATTGAACCATTGGGGGTACGTCATATGAACAAGTCCATTAACATCCAAGATACATTCTTGAACCAACTACGCAAAGAAAATATCCCTGCTACAGTATATCTGACCAACGGTTTTCAAATCCGGGGAATTATTAAAGCTTTCGACAATTTTACAATCGTTATTGATAGTGATGGGCGCCAGCAAATGGTGTATAAGCATGCGATATCCACATTTACACCACAACGCAGTGTGTCACTCATGCAGGACAATAGTAACGAAGAATAACATTTATCAAATTTGAAGTGAAACCTTTCTTGTTTATAAATCGTTTGAATAGAGAGTGCTAGAGCAACCTGAGAAGGTTGTTCTTTTCATTCAGAGCAGTCCATACATGATTTATCAAGGAAGGGAGTCAGGAGGCATCATGTCTAGAGATGATTCATCAAGGACGAATAACAATAGAAATAGAGGATCGTCCAGTTCCAATTCTAATTCAAAAACAAAACCTAAAAGTAAAAAGAAAAAGAAATTTTTAACGAAGAAGCGTGTGCTGTGGAGCTTGTTCTTTGCTACAGCGTTGGCCATTTTCTGTGCGCTGGGCGGTTATCTGTTCATTATGCTGAATGGTCAAAAACTTCTTCTTGAGAACCAAGATAAGCTAACCGTTAATGAAACTACAAAAGTATATGACCGCAATGCTAATTTAATCGGTGAATTATCGCTTGAGAAAAGTGATCCTGTAGAGTATGAGAAGATCCCTCCGTTATTGATCAATGCCTTTGTGGCTACAGAAGATAAACGCTTCTTTGAGCATTCTGGTGTGGATTTATGGTCTATCGGCCGGGCAGCGGTAAAAGATATTGCTGCACGCAGCATGGTAGAAGGCGGTAGTACCATTACTCAGCAGCTGGCCAAAAACATCTTTTTGACACGGGATAAGACATTTTTCCGTAAAGCGACTGAGGTATCCATTGCTGTAGCGTTGGAGAACCAGAAATCTAAAGAAGAGATCATTACCATGTACCTGAACCGAATAAACTTTGGGGGTACGATCTACGGAATTAAAGCAGCATCAGTAAGATATTTTGGCAAAAGCGATCTGAATGATCTTAAGGTTTGGGAAATTGCGACATTGGCTGCGATGCCTAAGGGACCGTCTCGTTACAACCCATTGCGCAACCCAGAGCTTTCAAAGGAAAGACGAGCAGTAGTGCTTCAGCTCATGTATGAGCAAGGATATATTACGGAGCAAGAAAGAGACGAAGCACAAGCCGTGGATTATAATTATAAGCCGCCTGAAAAGAAACAGCGTTACCAAGCTTTTATTGATTTCGCAGTGGAAGAAGCGGAAGAGAAGTTTGGCTTGTCTGAAGATGATCTGAATATTGGTGGTTACAAGATCTACACCACGATGGATAAGCACGCTCAAGAAACCGTAGAGGATGCTTTTGCAGACAGTGATAACTTCGAGAAGAGTGTAGACGACGAGCTGGTACAAGGTTCTATGACCATCGTCAATCAGGAGAATGGTGGCATCGTCGCACTTCTAGGTGGACGGAATTATGAGAAAAAAGGTTACAGCCGTGTAACGGGCAGCCGACGTTCTCCAGGTTCAGCTTTTAAACCAATCGTTTCTTATGCTCCAGCACTGGAAACAGGAAAATACAACATGAATTCTACGCTTAGCAACGAGAAGCAGTGTTTCGCGAACTATTGCCCAACTAACCTTCACGGGTATTCTAAGAGTATCAGTATGAGTGATGCTATACAGAAATCAGAGAATATTCCTTCGGTCTGGTTGCTTAATGAAATTGGAGTGAATACCGGATTTAAATTCGCCAAGAAATTAGGGATTGGACTGGAAGATGAGGACAAGAACCTTTCACTAGCTCTCGGAGGTATGAGCAAAGGAACGAATACACTGGAAATGGCACAAGCCTACAGTGCTTTTGCAAATGGCGGTGAACTACGAGAATCTTATTCGATTAAATCGATCACTGATAGCAGCGGAGAGACTGTCTTCAAAGCCAATACAACTCCTGAACGTGTAATGAGTAAGGAGACGGCTTATCAAATGACCGAGATGATGCAAAAGGTTGTTGAGAGTGGTACAGGTAGAAAAGCAAGGATTGACCGTCCTGTTGCTGGTAAGACCGGTACAACTCAAAGTGGATATTCTGGAATCAGCTCGAACCGTGACGTATGGTTCGTAGGATACACACCAGAATGGACAGCAGCTGTGTGGATGGGTTATGACAAGCCAAGTAAGAAGCATCTGCTTAAGAATAGCAGTGGGCTTGCCGCAGCATTCTGGGGCAAGGTGATGGAGGAAGCGTTAAGGGATGTTCCTAAGAAGTCTTTCCCACAGCTAGATAATGAAATTGCTCCTGAGCCTACTGAAACACCAGAACCTGCTCAGAATGTTAGTGGTCTTACAGCAGCCTATGATCCATCTACGATGACAGTAAACCTGGGTTGGAAGGCAGTTCCTGTTGCAGGTGTGGAATATCGTATATATCGTAGAGAGACCTCTGAGGCAGATTTTAGCTTATTGTTAAATACGGTCACGACTAGTGCAGGAGATTTTAGTGCAATGCCTGGGCTGGTTTACGAGTACTATGTTACTTCTTATGATCCTGCGACCCAATTGGAAAGTGAACCATCAAATGTGGTTACTGTCTCTGTGCAGGATGAGATGCCAACACCTGAGCCGACTATTGATCCTAATCTTCCGACACCAACACCTGAAGATGGTGGGGATAATGGAAATGGCAATGGTAATGGTGGGAATAATGGTGGTGACAATAATGGAGGCGGGAATAATGGTGGAACAGGTACCTTGCCTGAAATCACTACGCCTCCACCGTCAATAACACCGATACCTACCGCGCCACCAGATGTACCTTCTGGAGGCGGGACCTCAGGGAATGACAGCGGTAATGCAACGACGAGCCCTGATCAAGAGGTTGGCCATTTGAATGGAGATTCTTCTGTTCAATAAAGACGCTTAGAATTTATGAAGTTAGCTATTCTTTACCCGAGGCTGTCTCAAAAGTAGTGAATGCTACTAATGAGACAGCTTCTTTTTTTTGAGTAGGGTTAACGTGCTCCTTGAAGAGAATGGTACTTTGAATGGACTGTTGTCATCCATTTCAGCTACATTGCCAGTTACAACTCCTTACTTTGCTAACTGTATTGTAATAATAATTGGTTGTATTTTACGGGATGTTTTGAGTGTATCCGCTAAATGTGTTAAGCTGAAGACACCATACTGGAGAGGGTAATTTCTATGAAACGTAAATTCGGAGACCGGGCCAACTGGCGCCGGATTACGCGTCGCCATTTTGCCTGCCGCTATGTGGAGAGCCGGGAATTCAGCGGATATATTACGCTTTATACCATCTACGGGCTGAAAGAACCACTGTGGAAGAGCTATGGACGGCATACATATCGTATTGCGGATAAAGGTTATTCCTGGCTGCAATATTTCCCCAAAGACAGTCACTATATTGTGACGGCTATGTTCGACGAACGGCAAAATATCATTCAATGGTACATAGACACCTGCAAGGTTCAGGGCGTCACAGACCAAGGCGTTCCATGGTTTGATGATTTGTATCTGGATGTGGTTGTGCTTTGGAACGGCGAGGTTTTCTTGCTTGATGAGGATGAATTAGAGGAAGCACTGGAGAGGGAAGATATTTCCGAGAGTGATTATAAACTCGCCTGGGAGACAGCCAATACTATTTTGCGCGGCATTGATGCTCATGCTTTCCCTTATTTCTCACTATCTTTGAAGCATCGTGCCGAATTATTTCATCATGGAGAATTCAGGAGGAAATAAAGAAATGGAATGGTACGTCTACGGAAGAGGATCTTCCCCGATTCGGATTGTTTCCAAAAAACGCAGATTCTGGTCGAAACGAACGTTGCTTATCGCTTTATCGATTATTGTGATTGCTGGATTGTTGTGGTGTGCTTATGCGTTAAACAATATTAATAAAGCTGCCACGACAGATCCTATGCAAAAGGCGGAAGTTGGGATCATTCTTGGTATGTCGATGTGGGGGGATGAGCCAAGCCCTGGACTCAAGGAAAGACTGGATTACGGACTGAAGCTTTATGAAGAAGGGATGTTCCCGCATCTTATTGTTTCTGGTGGTTTAGATAAACCTGATTTACAATATACCGAAGCTCAAGGAATGCGTAATTATTTGGTTGCTAAAGGCGTGCCGGATAGCGCTATTTTTGTAGAGAATGAAGCTACCAGCACTTACGAGAATCTTTTGTATAGTAAAGAGATTATGGCGCGTGAAGGCTTGTCTTCAGCAATAATCATTACGCATACTTATCATGGGTGGCGGGCTCATGAAATTGCAGACGAGCTTGGATATGTGAATCCTGAGCTTGGACTTACAGAATCCACCGTTCTATCGATGACAAGACATAAATCACGTGAGATTCTAGCCTATACGAAATGGAAGCTTCAGCAGCTATTCCTGTGATTTGTCCAAAAAATCCCGAATCTTCTAATAACACTTCATTTGATGGAATAGACTTGATAAGAGAAGTCAGCCCTGGATAATGAGGTGATACCGATGAGCGGACGCGTAGCAGCGGCCAGTGGACGGGAGGAAGAAAGACCGTCTCGACAAATCAACATTGTATTGCGGAGTCAAGAGCCTCCGGCTATAACTCACCCTACTGGAGAGAGTCGGCCACTGCCTCCAAAAAATCACGGCCACACTAGCTTGTTCCAAGAGTTAACACAAGAATTGGAGGGTTTAGTGGGTCTGGACAATATCAAAGAGCTAGTCTTTGAAATCTACGCTTTATTACAGATTGCACAAATGCGTGCTGAGGCAGGACTTGCAAGCGGCGGGCAAGCCTATCACATGGTTTTTAAAGGAAATCCCGGAACGGGTAAAACAACTGTAGCTAGAATCGTAGCCAAGTTGTTCCAACGTATGGGTGTACTGACCAAAGGACATCTCATTGAGGTGGAAAGAGCTGACCTTGTCGGCGAATACATTGGTCATACAGCACAGAAGACTCGTGATCTGGTGAAAAAGGCTTTGGGCGGCATTTTGTTTATTGATGAGGCTTATAGCCTTGCTCGTGGCGGGGAAAAGGATTTTGGAAAAGAAGCGATTGATACGTTGGTCAAGGCCATGGAGGATCATCGCAGTCAATTTATACTTATCTTAGCGGGGTACTCTGGGGAGATGGAGTATTTTTTGATGAGCAATCCTGGATTGCCTTCACGGTTTCCAATACAAGTAGAATTTCCTGATTATACGATCGACCAACTGTTGCAGATTGCTGAACTAATGGCAAAAGATCGCGACTATATTTTGATGCCACAGGCGATACTCAAGTTAAAGCAGCATTTGTTAGTAGAGAAGACGGAAAGTCTTCATGCTTTCAGTAATGCGCGGTATGTTCGCAACGCCATTGAAAAAGCTGTTCGGGGGCAGGCTGTAAGACTGCTTAACCAGTATGAAAGTACCAGCCCAGGCAAGCAGGAATTAATGACGCTTCGAACTGAAGATTTTAAATTATGATTTACAGGATACTATCACCGTCATAAGGAGCATGGCATACATGGCAATAACTACGCATGATACGGAAACAGATGTACAAGATCGAGCGATATTGGTAAGTCTCGTCACAGATAAAATTAAAAGAACAGGAATTGATCCTGAGCTTTCTCTGCAGGAATTAGTGCAATTAGCTGAAACGGCAGGTGTTGAAGTTCTGGATGTGCTGCGTCAGAATAAGGAAACGCCTGATGTTAGATGGTTTATTGGTAAAGGCAAGGTAGAAGAGCTCCGAATGGCTGCTGAGGCTCACGGGGCTAATACAGCTATCTTTGATCAAGAATTGTCCGGAGCCCAAGTACGGAACCTTGAGGAGGCTCTGGATCTTAAGATTATTGACCGGACGCAGCTTATTCTGGATATTTTTGCGGGGCGTGCGAAGACGCGAGAAGGGATTATTCAGGTTGAGCTGGCACAATTGTCCTATCTGTTACCCCGGCTTTCTGGCCAAGGCAAGAACTTATCTAGACTAGGTGGCGGGATTGGGACTAGAGGTCCGGGCGAAAGTAAGCTGGAAACTGATCGCCGGCATATTCGTGATCGGATTACGGAGCTGAAGCGTCAGCTTGATGAGGTCGTTAAGACTCGGGAGCTACATCGGGAGCGTCGCCGCAAGGCGGGAGCGGTGCAAGTCGCACTTGTTGGGTATACGAATGCAGGGAAATCAACGCTGCTTAAGCAACTTACCGATGCGGATGTCTATATTGAAAACCAGTTGTTTGCCACACTGGACCCAACCTCACGTGTTCTTGAGCTAGCAGGTGGTAAAGAGGTTGTGCTTACGGATACTGTAGGCTTCATTCAGAATCTTCCGCATGATCTAGTCGCTTCTTTCCGTGCAACGCTGGAGGAAGTCAATGAGGCCAATTTGGTGTTGCATGTGGTGGATGCCTCTTCACCAATGCGTGAGGAGCAGATGGAGGTTGTTCAAACTATTTTGCAGGACTTAGGTGCAGCTAGTACTCCTCAAATCGTACTCTTTAATAAAATTGATCTTTGTCAGCCTGAACAACTGGAAATGTTGCCGACAGGTACAGGATACTTGAAGATCAGTGCATTTAATCCTGAAGATTTAACTCGGATTACCGAAATGATCGCTGATGAACTGGCTGGCGACACACTCAACTTCCGCATTCCCGGAGACCGAGGTGACATTTCTTCCTTGCTCTATAGGGTGGGTGAAGTTCTGGAAACGACTTATGACGAGAACGATGTGCTCTATAACGTTCGTCTCAACAAAGAGGATTATGACAAATGGGGTTACATGCTTGCTGATTTTGTGGACCAGCAGTAATCTTGTCAGTTATTCCTAAAGTGGAAATGCTGCGTATATAGGTATAAAATAATAGCTAATCTAGAAAGCGTCAGTTAACTGCCGCTTTCTGTCATTATGATGGCAAGTAAATGTAAGGAGCGAATAAGAACGAATGGTAGTTTTTGCAGAGGATATTTTGAGCGCGGCAGAGGCCGCAGAAGTTGAAATAGAAGGCGCTGTCAAAGCCCTTGATCGTATGGTAGATAAGAATCAGTGGAAGGTTATAGAAGCGTTCCAGCGTCATCAAGTCAGTGATTTTCACTTTGCCGGTTCAACGGGGTATGCGTATAATGACCGTGGCCGTGAAGTGTTGGATCTTGTCTATGCTGACGTTTTTGGTGCGGAATCTGCTCTGGTACGCCCGCATTTCGCTTCAGGAACACATACGATATCAACAGCTCTATTTGGTGTGCTACGCCCAGGTGATGAGCTGCTGTATATCACAGGACGTCCGTATGATACCCTACATAAGGTAATTGGACATGCCGGCGATGGGACAGGCTCTCTCGCAGATTTCGGGATCACTTATCGAGAGGTTGCTCTGACGGCAGAAGGAAAGATCGATTGGGATGAGGTAGCTCTCTCTATTAACGAAAATACTAAGGTAATTGGAATCCAAAGGTCACGAGGATATGATTGGCGTGCTTCTTTCACAGTAGCTGAAATTGGTGAGATGACTTCGAAGGTAAAGTTGATGAAACCGGAAGTTATTGTATTCGTAGACAATTGCTATGGTGAGTTTACCGAAGAGCTTGAGCCACCACAGGTTGGTGTAGATTTGGTAGCAGGTTCGTTAATTAAGAACCCAGGTGGCGGTATTGCTGAGACCGGCGGTTATATCTGTGGTCGACAGGATCTTGTGGAATTAGCAGCTTATCGTCTAACCGCTCCTGGTATCGGTGGTGAGGTAGGGGCTATGCTAGGAACAACTCGTGGTCTTTACCAAGGATTGTTTATGGCTCCGCACACTGTAGGGCAAGCACTAAAAGGGAGCATTTTTGCTGCATCAGTATTTCAGCGCTGCGGGTTTGAGACGAAGCCGGCGTGGAATGAGCCGCGGACAGATTTAATTCAGGCGGTTTCCTTTGATGGTCCAGAACACTTAATTGCCTTTGTTCAGGGCATTCAGCGCGCTGCGGCTGTAGACAGCCATGTGGTACCAGAGCCTTGGGATATGCCAGGTTATGAACATCCTGTTATTATGGCGGCAGGTACGTTTATTCAAGGTGGAAGCTTGGAGTTATCTGCAGATGCACCTATACGTGCTCCTTTTATTGGGTACATGCAAGGTGGATTAACTTATTCACATGTGAAATATGGCGTTTTGATGGCGCTCCAAAGTATGCGTGAAAGAAAATTGCTGTAAGAATATCTCACACACCATTGACACGCTGTATTAGGAAATGTACAATGAGATCAGAAAAAGATCATTGGAAGGTTGGATGAGTCATGGGTGATGAAATCCGCAGAAATATGGCACTATTTCCTATTGGAATTGTAATGAAGCTGACTGATCTGTCTGCAAGACAAATTCGTTATTATGAGCAGCACAGTCTGATCGTACCAGCACGTACGTCGGGGAATCAGCGGTTGTTCTCTTTTAATGATGTTGAGCGCCTATTAGAAATTAAAGCACTGATAGAGAAGGGTGTTAATATTGCTGGCATTAAGCAAGTGATGAATCCTGTCTCTAAGGAATCCGAGGAAGCAACTGTTATTACACCTGATACAGAGGTTAGACGTAGAGAGCTATCCGATTCCCAGTTACACCGAATGCTGAAGCAAGAACTAGTTTCCGGTAAAAGACCGGGACAAGTGTCTTTGATTCAAGGTGAGTTATCCCGGTTTTTTAATAAATAATAATATATAGAAGTTTGAAAGGGAGAGGATCACATGAGCTGTTCTAAAGAGGATATTTTACGCATTGCCAAGGAAGAGAATGTTCGTTTTATTCGTCTGCAATTTACGGATCTATTAGGTACTATCAAGAATGTTGAAATTCCAGTTAGCCAATTGGAAAAAGCACTTGATAACAAGATGATGTTTGATGGTTCTTCCATCGAAGGTTACGTACGGATTGAAGAATCCGATATGTATCTCTTCCCTGACCTTGATACATGGGTTATCTTCCCTTGGGTGACAGATAGTCGTGTAGCACGTCTGATTTGTGATGTTTACATGCCAGATGGAACACCTTTTGCTGGAGACCCACGTGGTATCCTCAAGCGTTGTCTGAAGGAAGCAGAAGAAATGGGTTTCACAGCTATGAACGTTGGACCTGAACCTGAATTCTTCCTATTCAAGACTGACGAAAGAGGCAATCCAACTACGGAATTGAATGACCAAGGTGGTTATTTCGACTTAGCGCCAACAGATCTAGGAGAAAACTGTCGTCGTGAAATCGTATTGACCCTTGAAGAAATGGGCTTTGAAATCGAAGCTTCTCACCATGAAGTAGCATCCGGCCAGCATGAGATTGACTTTAAATATGCTGATGCGATTACTGCTGCTGACCAAATTCAAACCTTCAAGCTGGTTGTGAAGACGGTAGCCCGTCAACACGGCTTGCATGCAACATTTATGCCTAAACCATTGTTCGGTATCAACGGATCTGGTATGCACGCTCACCAATCCTTGTTCAAAGGCAAGGAAAACATGTTCTACGATGAAAGCGACAAGTTGGGTCTGAGCAAAACTGCTCGTTACTACATGGCAGGTATTTTAAAGCACGCTCGTGCTTTTGCAGCGATTACTAACCCAACAGTGAACTCATACAAACGTCTTGTTCCTGGTTATGAAGCTCCTTGCTACGTAGCTTGGTCTGCGAGTAACCGTAGCCCGATGATTCGTATCCCGGCTTCTAGAGGCCTTAGCACACGTGTTGAAGTTCGTAACCCGGACCCAGCAGCTAACCCATACCTCGCACTTGCTGTTATGTTGAAAGCAGGTCTTGACGGAATTAAACGTAAGCTTGATCTTCCAGCTCCAATTGACCGTAACATCTATGTGATGTCTGAAGAAGAGCGTATTGAAGAAGGTATTCCAAGCTTGCCATCCGATTTGAAAGAAGCACTTAGCGAAATGATCCGCAGTCATGTTATTACCGAAGCTCTCGGTGAACATGCTCTGGCTCACTTCTACGAGCTGAAAGAAATCGAATGGGATATCTACAGAACACAAGTTCACGAGTGGGAAAGAGCACAATACATGACTCTTTACTAGGACTGTTAAACCCCTTGACGCTAATGGCGTTGAGGGTTTTTTTTGTGTGTGGGCGTGGGAGTAGTAAGGGACCTTTGTAATGACGGTGCCCACAAGATGCCCACAAATAAATAGTGGGTGCTATTCGAGGATAGATCTCATATGGGCTTCGTACAATTTTGGAATTACCCATATTTTGATTACTAGTAAGAAATACTTGAGAACGTAAATTATACTTTTGAAATAAAGTGACCATACTCTAACTTGCCAGGAAATACTTTGAATTAAAGCATACATAAAATGACCCGCCAAGCTATTGCTTGACGGGTCTGTTTTTCTTATACGATAATCTCTGAAAACACCGGACTCCGCAGCATACCTGAATTAGCCCAGTTTCTCATGCTCACTTTTGCTCTATAGCACAAGGCAAGGAAATTAGACGATTCTACCATCCTCATTCGAAAAAGTGTTAAGAATTAAAATAATGGAACCATAATGCATAATTAATCGTATCCAGTAATAGTAAGGGGATGGCTATAAAAGTAAAGTTAGGAAATGACTGTGTTAAGTGAGTGCAATGAATTAATTATTAAGAAATCATCATAAAGAACATACATAGAAGAGTATCAAAAATATAGAGCTGATAAAGAACAAAAAAGATAAACGACAGCAGATTACACAATGTTCTCGCAACTGGGGTAGTACCGCTTGGTCTGTCCGAAGTAAGTAGAAATATATTCACAACGGAATGGAGCTTAGATCTCCACCAGAATAAGGCGGCATTTTGGAGATTAGCGGTTATCACATCTGATCGATTTGATGTGTATCATTGGAAGGAGATACGATATGAAAAAATGGAGAAGATCGGTCTTATGGCTCATTCTTTCCGTATGCATCCTCGTATCAGGGGCCTGCTCTATGAAGTCTCCACAGCAAGCGGCCTCGAAGGCAAATAATCAAGAGATCGAGTATGCATCAAATTCGCCTACTATGAAAGGCGTAACAATTGATGGCGCTCGTGGTTTCATGTGGGAAGTGAAGAATAACGGAACGACGGTTTACCTCGTAGGATCAATACATCTTACGGATGATAACTTCTACCCCCTGCATTCGAAATATGAGAAAGTTTTTGCAGAAGCGGATTACTTGGGTCTTGAAATTGATTTTACCAAAGCCCCTGATGAAGAGCAGCAGAAGAGGATTGTAGATATGATGATGTATAAGGATGGCACTACACTAAAAGATCATGTATCCAAGGAAACGTATGCGAAAGTAAAAGAGTTTTTGATGAAGAACGGTTTGGAGGCCAACGCATATGATGCGTTTAAGCCTTGGCAGGTGGAAGGAAATATTTCAGTTATGTCGTTGAAGGCTGACTACAACCTAGAAGAAGGAATTGATCTGTATTTTCTTCAGAAAGCCCTTGAACGCAAGATCCCGGTAATAGGACTAGAAACTCAGGAATCCCAGATGGGGGCCTTAGCTGGCTTCTCTAAGGAGCGGCAGGAGAAGAGTCTCAATACTACGCTAGACGATTATAATTCTGGCGTCATCAATGATCCAACAGACGAATTGATAGAGATGTGGAAGAAAGGCGATGAACAAACGCTGCTCAAAATAACTAACAGCCTATATAGTGATCCAGAATACGGAAAAGCGATGCTGACTGATCGTAATATAGGTATGGCTGAAAAGATTGAAGGTTACCTAAATACCAATAAGGAAGATGAGTATTTCATTGTCGTGGGTCTGTCAATAATTTTGTGTAAACTCTTTTAAGCACAGATTCCCCCGAGGGGGAAGTCGCGAATTTAACGCAAGTGTTGACCGACCCGATCGGGGAAAAAGACCGACAGCTGGAGCAGCATTTGCCCCCAGTTTTGGACACGTCCTGTCCATTTCCGAGTGACGTCGACGGTGGCCAGATAGAGCATTTTTAGTAGCGCCTCATCTGTGGGAAAGATGCTTTTTCCCTTCGTCACTTTACGAAGCTGACGGTGGTAACTCTCAATCATATTGGTGGTGTAAATCAGTTTGCGGATCTCAGGCGGGTACTTGAAAAAGGTAGCGAGTTCGTCCCAATTGGTCCGCCAGGAACGGATAATGAGGGGATATTTCGCTCCCCAAACTTCCTCGAAACGGTCGAGTTCAAGCAAGGCACCTTCCTCGGTAGCTGCCTTGTAAATAGGCTTTAAGTCGGCTGTTACCTTCTTAATATCCTTGTACGACACGTACCGTGTGGAGCTGCGGATTTGGTGAATAATACACTTCTGGATTTCCGTTTGAGGATAGCAGGCGGCAATCGCTTGAGAGAATCCGGACAGGTTATCCACGCAGATAATGAGAATGTCCTGAACCCCGCGATTCTTCAGTTCATTCAGCACACTCAGCCAGAACTTGGAGGACTCATTCTCACCAATCCACATCCCCAGCACGTCTTTGTTTCCGTCCAGATCAATGCCAATGACCATGTAGGCAGCCTTATTGATAATGGCCCCATCTTGCTTGACTTTGAAGTGGATCGCATCCAAATAGACGACGGCATAGACCCCTTGCAGAGGCCGGTTCTGCCATTCTTTAATGAGAGGCACAATCTTGTTCGTGACATTGGAAATGAGCGTTGGAGATACCTCAATACCATACATCTGCCCTAAATGGTCCTGAATTTCTCGGGTGCTAATCCCTTTCGCATACAGCGCAATAATTTGTTCTTCGATGCCCGTTACATTCGACTGATGCTTCTTGACGACCAAGGGCTCAAACTCGCCCAACCGATCCCGAGGAATAGCGATTTCCTGCTCACCATACTCACTGACTACGGTTTTACGGCTCTTTCCGTTACGGCTGTTTGGCGTGAGCTTCGCTTTCACCTCATGCTTTCCATAGCCCAAATGAGTATCCATTTCGGCTTCCAGCATCTCCTGAATCGTCTCCGCAAACAGCTCTTTTAGAGCATTCTGCGCATCCTGTGCGCTTACCAAATTGTTTTCCTTAATAAATTCCCGTAACTGCTGTTTTGTCCAAAGTCCCATGTGTTCTCCCCAACCTTTCTCTTACTTCCATTTTAATGGGTTTGAGAGTTTACACAATATATTTTACAGACTCCTTGTCGTTGGTGCTCTCCATTATCTGGGTGAGTATGGAATCATTGAACTGCTTCAGGATAAGGGCTTTACCGTCTTTCGTAAATAAATAGCTTATCAACAGTTACTCTCGAAGACTAACATAGTTGTGGGTGTTGGAAATTAATCTCTGGAACATTCCAAGGCAATACATAACTCTTTACTAGAACCTTCAAACCCTTGACACCTTTGGTGTTGAGGCTTTTTGTGTTTGGTAATCCTGTTTCGGTAGGGTGACTTCTGGATAATTTCCAAAAATCTGATTAATCTCCCAAAATTACAAATATTAATGATAAACTAAGTGGTATATACGACATTCTCCTAGGTAGGAGTGATACGGAACTGATTTCCATTTTAATAGAGCTCTGCATTTTTTTGATTTATGGAATTTATGTTGGAACTTTAGAAAGGAATAAGAATGACTGATTATACAAATGAACTTAATGATTTAAAATTTGCGTATAAACAAGATTCAACGAATCCATTAATAGCTAATCAACTGGCGATGGCTAGTATGGAAGTTAATGATTATTTAGAAGCTTTTAAACTCTTCAAGAGGAATGCTGAAATAAACCCTTCTGAACAGTCATTATCTAATTTGGCTTACTTTTATTTTCATGAAGGAGAGCCGGAGATCGAGAGTGGTGGATGGATCAATCGTGAAGAAGATGCGATTCTTTTATTAGAAAGAGTAATGCTGCTGAATCCAAAGTCAGAAGTTCCCAGTGCAATGCTTGGTCAATTTTATTTTGCAAAAGAGAGATGGAATGAAGCAAAATCAGCGCTAGAACGATCTTTTAGTGTTAAACCAACCTTTCTAAATCAATATAATCTCGCAGCAACTTTATTTCAATTGGGACAACTGGAAGAAGCTTCAGAGTACTATTGGAAGGCTCATCAGGTTAAAAATGAATGCTACAGCTACTGGGCATTGTATTATTATGCTGTATGTAAAATTAAGACAGGATCTTACCCAAAAGAGGCTATTGAAGAGCTTGTGAGGTCTATGGATGATAAGAATTCAGAGATAGATAAGGAAGGGTTAGCAGACATTTATTATGAACTGGATCAGTATACTAACGTGGTCAATGCTTATGAGGGAACTAAATTATGGGTCAGTCCGGACTGGGTGCTTCGCTATTTGTATGCCAACGTTCAATGTGGATTTTTGGATAAGGCTAAGGACATTCTGAACAATGCCTTGGTTAAGATTAATGAAGAATTAATTAGTTGCATAACGGATGAAGATGAAGATTTTACTCCAGAAGATCGCGAAAGATATAAGTTGGAACTGGAGGCTGATAAACGGGATTATCTTAGAGGCTATGATGATATCCTACATTTAAATTATCGTCCTAGTATGAATTTTACGGCATATGTTGAATCAAAATGTTATTTATTTGGTTGTAAAATACATAAAAATCCTGACTTCCTAGAAGCCTGATTAATCATTGTTGCTTAAATTTCCAATCAAATGATATGGTATGCACAGTTTTTGAGGATAAGGGGGCTTAATAATGGTGAAGATTTTTAATGAAAATACAGTTTCTTTTAAACAAAAGTTATCTCCGATCCCTGAGTTTGCTTGGCATACAAGTGAGAGGCTGGCTGAGGTTGCTAATTCTAAACATCTTGTTTTCGACATTAGATCGCTAGATCCAGATAAATATTCCTTTCCTTATCATTTTCATAGAAATGCTGAAGAGATATTTGTGATCTTAGCAGGAAAAGCAATGTTAAGAACTCCTGAGGGTTTTACTGAGGTTAGTGAAGGCGATGTGATTTTTTTTGAAATGGGACCGGAAGGTGCGCATCAACTTTATAATCATACGGAAGCACCCTGCAGGTATCTTGATCTTCGAACGAATCAGGGCATAGATGTTTGCGAATATCCTGACTCAGGTAAAATCAACATTCTCCCATATCAAGAGATCTATCAAGCGGATGAGCAGGCGGACTATTATAAAGGTGAAGAACAGGTCCGAGAGAAGTGGAACGGAATGGAGGATCGCACTTGATGAAAGATCGATGGTTCACAGTTACGGAAATTGACCCGATAACGTATGCGATAAGTGAATATGGTCATTGGGAAAAGGTGCATTCATTTCTGCTGTTAGGAAAAGAACAAGCTGTATTGATTGATACAGGATTAGGCATCGATAATATAAAAAGAATCACAGATCAGTTAACGGATTTACCTATTGCTGTTATCACCACACATGTTCATGCAGATCATATAGGCAGTCATGGACAATTCGATACGATCTATGTTCATAAAGAGGATGAGGATTGGCTGATAAATGGAATACAAGGCTTGTCCCTTGCCCAGATCAGAAAAGATATGAGCAGAGACCTTACGTTAACTCCACCTGAATCCTTTGATCCTAGTACATACACACCATTTCAAGGTAAACCGACAGCTCTATTGCAAGAGGGGGATGTGCTTGACATTGGAGGGCGTGAATTAGAAATTTACCACACACCGGGTCATTCACCAGGCCATATAAGCGTCTTTGATCATGTCAAAGGGTATCTGTTTACAGGGGATTTATTGTATGATGTTACACCTGTTTATGCATTTTATCCTTCGACTAGTCCGGTCGATTTAGTGGCTTCTTTAGAAAAGATTGCGCAAATTCCAAATGTATCTCAAGTATTCGGCTCTCATAATACGTTGGGTCTAGATCCAGCTATTTTGCAAGAGGTTATGAAGGCAGTTCGTGAATTACGTGAACTGGATCTTGTCGTTCATGGTACGGGCATTCACCACTTTAAAGGATTTAGTGTGCAATTTTAAAATGAATGTTTGCTGCAGTGAAAACGGCCCTCCCAAAAGGACCGTTTTTTTGTCATTCCTTAAGGCTTTCAAAATCTCTAATTGGAAAAAATAAAGTGAAGTAATAAGAGGCAGAAGGGGGGCGTTTATTCGGATACGATCGTCCTGAAAAATGCATGCAACTGCTGTACTTGGGAGTAAGCTTCTTTATACTGATTGTCGGATTGTTTAATAGGCAATAAGCCTGGCAAGAAGGAGATACTATACACAGGCATTTCACTGCTGTTCATATATATTTTAAGCGTAAGTTCCTCAATAACACTAGCCTCTTCGTCAGCGCTATTAAGCACATTAATATTCGCACTTGAAGCGGTTGATTTGCTGCTTTGTTGACTTTTGGATACTTTTGAATGGGTTAGCGCGTTAACAACAATCTCTGATCCCATTACATTATCGAAGGAATACAGTTTTGCTATAGCTTTTTTACGTGTTTTCGGATCGCTACTGCCTATGGCTATTTTCTTATAGGATTCGTTAAGGGCGATCAAGTGAGATTGATTGGGTGGAATGAACGTTTTGGTGAATATGATGTTAAAGGATGAGATTGCGTTTAACAGCTTTGAAAGGTCTGAAGAAGTAGATAGCTTTTTCAATTCTAGAAAACCGGCACTAAGAATTAAGACAACTCCTATAATACCAAATATGTACATTAAGAAAATCAGCATGGAATCACACCTCCTAGTTATCTCAGCAGAGCAAGATTTATTACTTAATGAAAGATATGCCTAAATCTTCTCGACTAGTATCTGCTAAAAGTGAAATTCGTTGAAAAATAGGAATAATTACAGCATTAGCAAAAAAAGCACCCAGAGATCCGCCTTTAATGCATGCTTGGGCAGTTACTGAGTGCTTAGGTGAGAGTTATTAATGTAAATATGTCAAAATTATAAGAAATTGAAAGCCGTAATTTGATCGGTATACACAATTAGCTGCTTGTATTCGATCGATGACTCATAGTTAGCATAGGGTCTTACAGAAACATCATTAAGGACTACAAAGTTATAGCTGAAATTTTTATCGGGATGTTCCGCACCTAAATAAGATATGTATTCATCTACAATGACATCATCCATTAGAGATTTTAAGTCAAAAACATCCTCTTTATTGGAGGCGGAAGGGGAGATCGTCCCTTGAATACTGCCAAATGAAGTGAGTAGATTTACTTTTTTTCCACTAGCTTGATCGTTATTTAACAATAATCCTGAGAGTTTAACAAGTGCATCGACTTTAAAATCGACGAGGGTTCTTATTTTGGAGTTGTTCAAAACCAGACACTTCCTTTCTATTTGAAATCCTGTTAACATTATTCGACATATAACCACATAATTCCTATTACGCCATTAAAAAAACTTAAATACAAACACACCCCATTCATTGAACCATGAGTGAGGTGTGTTTATTTATGGATAGATTTAATTCCTGATCGTTACTTGTGTTCCAATCGGAACAATCGCAGCTAGTGCTAGCATATCCGCATTGTACATCCGAATACAACCGTGGGAAACTTCGTGACCTATCGAGGAGTGATCATTATTTCCATGTATTCCATAGTGAGGCTTAGATAGACCCATCCAAAAGACCCCAAATGGACCACCTGGATCGGGTTCTTTGTTAATAATAGTGAAGTCACCCAAGGGTGATTGGGTTAACATTTTACCGATTCCGACGGGGAAACCTCTGATCACAATGTTGTTATCAAGAAGATACAGCATACGCTGGGTCAGATCTACAATAATTCGGTAATTTGGCATTGCGCAACACTCCTTTCTAATAGGATATGAGCAGAAAGCCTAAACGGTTATTAATAGAAAATGGCCATTTTAGCGTATGCGAACGCGTGTTCTAGTATGGATAATTTGAGTTAGAAAACAAAAAAAGGCTGTTCCACATTTGTGGAACAGCCTTTGATATTACAGTAAACAGTATCATTATGCTTCTCGTAGAAACGGATACCGTCCTTTAATGGACGGTATCCGTTTTGGCTTGGTAGGAGTGCATACTTAGTGGATATCTCGAAATAATCCGATAACTCTGCCGAGAATGGTCACACGATTAAGGCGAAGAGGCTCGTACGCCGGATTCTCCGGCTGAAGACGTATATGATCACGTTCTTTATAAAAGGTCTTAACGGTTGCTTCATCTTCTTCGGTCATAGCAACAACGATATCTCCGTTATCAGCTGTCTGTTGTTGACGGACAATAACATAGTCACCATTCATTATCCCAGCTTCGACCATACTGTCACCTTGAACCGATAACATAAATACTTTGTTATCTCCAACATAGTGAGTTGGAAGCGGGAAGTAGTCTTCAATATTCTCAGTAGCAGTGATAGGAACCCCGGCGGTAACCTTACCTACGACAGGAATGCGTGCGACGGTTTGTGCGAAATGATGGACATTCTCGGAATCCTCTTGGCCAAGCAATTCTATTGCACGTGGCTTCGTTGGATCTCGACGGATAAGTCCCTTCTTCTCTAGCCGATCCAAATGACCGTGAACTGTGGAGCTGGAAGCAAGACCAACAGCTTCTCCAATCTCCCGAACGGAAGGAGGATAACCCTTGCTGCGGACTTCGCTACGTATAAATTCCAGGATCGCCAGCTGGCGACTTGAAATCTTTGACATTGGAATCAACCCCATATAGTAATGTTTGGGAAAATTATAACATAGAACTACCGTTCGCACAAACATAAGTTCTAACTATTATAAATATTAATTCGAAAGAGTTAATAAATGGTAGTCTCGTATTGATAAAGCGAACTTTAAAACAATGATCAGCTGGATTCTTTTTAAAGATGATAGGATGATTTTCTCTTTTCGAAAAAAAGAGAACAATTGTTCTGAAATAGTATTGAACAAAACACATGTTCGTGTTATTATTATTTCGAAAGTAAGAACAAGTGTTTGGAGGATGATATTCATGTTAAAATACAGTACATACCGTAGCATCTACGATAAAGCCCCCGTGGTTGAATCTATAGGACATAATCCTGTTACCCGTTATTCAGCTCAGATTAAAGAGATTACAGCGCTTTTGCTTGAAGGATTGATGTGTTTGTTCCGGAGAGATTTTGTTATTAAACTTACATTGATCATTGTGCTCGTACTATCAGGACTCACAGTAGTAGGTAATGTATTTGCAGGATCTACTACTTTAATGAAGGATGAGAAGCGCGTAGTGGTTGAACGCGGAGATACACTTTGGAGTATTGCTCTTGAGAATAAACCATCGGATATGAAGACGGCTGTATATATAGAAGGAATTAAAAAATCCAATGGCATTAAAGGCAGTCAGATTAATGCTGGAGATATTCTCAGTTTACCTATTTATTAATATTCTAAGAACATAATAGAAGGACATAAAGAGCTTGCAGGGAGTAAACCTTGACAAGCTCTTTTTCTCATGGCAGAGTTAGAATTAATTTATATGGGGAGGGAAAGTTTTGAACATTGATGAGTTGGTCGCGCGTATTAACGAATTGGCACGCAAACAGAAGAGCGTAGGCCTTAATCAAGAGGAAACGGCGGAACGCGCCAAGCTTCGTGAAATCTATTTGGGGAATATTCGCAATAACTTCCGAGCACAATTGAATACGATTGAATTGGTCGATAATGATGAGCATGAACAAGGTAACAAGGGGCTTAAGCATTAACACCCTGTTCCTTTTCATAGATACTACTGGATGACTAGGGGGAACGCATATGGCCCGTTCTTGGGAAAGAATGGTTCAACGTAACACACAGCAAATTAACAAGCAAAGAAAGAAACAGGGGAAGGAAACGATTTACGCATCAAAATCCAAATCTCCTGGCAAGAACAGTGAAACCTTTAAAGGCCGTAACATTGCATTTCCAGTAGTGTTATTAGTACTTGGTACTATGTTTTGGATGATTGGTTCGGTGGATCAGGCCAAAGGCAATGGTATGCTGATGAATTGGCTAGGAGTCGTTTTGTACTACTTACTAGCGGCACTTCTGTTTTTCCGACGTCCGTATTTGAAGGTGGAGAATGCTAGACTATCCACTATAAAATTCAATCGCGAACGCTATTTACCAGCTTCTGATATTGAGAAAATTATCCTTTCGCGTGGAGCTGTTGTTATTAGGCATAAAGGCAAACGCACGAAATGGATTTTTACCAGACTTATGAATCGTTATGATACAACTGCGATGGGGACTCGACTGGAAGCATTCGCAAAAGCTCACCAAATTGAAGTAGTTCACGAATAGAAATTAACCAGCCATGGGAGAGGGAGACCTGTAATGCCAATTTCCGCCGTACTATTTGACCTTGATGATACACTGCTCTGGGATGATCGGAGCGTCAATGAAGCATTTCGTTCTGCATGTGAAGCCGCTGGGGATACGATTGATCCACAAGAACTGGAACTTGCGGTGCGTAAAGAAGCCATAGCACTATATGAATCATACGAAACGAACCCATTTACAAAAATGATTGGGATTAATCCGTTTGAAGCACTTTGGGGGAACTTTACTGCAGGTGAACAACCGGAATTCCGTCAATTGGAGCAGCTTGCACCGGGATACCGTAAAGAGGCGTGGCGTCGTGGTCTTGCAGCACTTGGTGTAGAGGACGAAGTTCTTGCTGAGACATTAGCAGCCAAATTTGCAGCAGAGCGTAGAAATCGGCCTTACATCTATGAAGAAACAATTCAGGTGCTCGAAGAACTGAAGGGAAAAGTGAAGTTATTGCTTTTGACTAACGGATGCCCTGCATTGCAACAAGAGAAACTAGATGGTGTACCTGAAATCGTTCCTTTCTTTGATCATATCGTAATTTCCGGAAGCTTCGGCAAAGGAAAGCCGGATAAGGATATTTTTCTGCATGCTCTAGAGCTTCTAGATATTGCACCTGAGCAAGGGGTTATGGTCGGTGATAAGCTTACAACGGATATTCGTGGTGGGTTGGCAACAGGTTTGACTACGGTTTGGATTAATAGAAAAGGCAAACAGCCGGATCCGGAAATTCAGCCGGATTATGAAATCAAACATCTTGGAGAGCTTCTTTCATTAGTCCAATCTTTATAAAGTAGAGTAAGAGGCTTTGAATCATTGAGCCTTAAGAAGGCAGTAGGTTCCTGGGTTACTAGGAGGCTTACTGTCTTTCTTTATATCTACATATTGCTTTTTAAAATTGATGAAATTATCTAGTATATGATTTTAGTCACAAGAGTTAAGCTGAATTGATATGAAATACTGAAAAACCAATAATAATGTGTATAATAGATGGAGAATGTATAACATGAATTGGTAGATTCTTAGTACTCAAATCGGCTGGGAGGACTCTATATGAAGATTTCAAGAACAATCGTTCCTTTATTATTAGGTGCAACACTTTTAGTTCTGGGAGGGTGTTCATCAGACCAAACCAAACATTCTGGAATACATAATATGAACATGAACATGGACATGTCTATGGAACCTATCAAAGTTGAGTTACATTGGAGTCCTGAAGAGGTTGTTGTAAATCAGAAGGTGACCTTTGAGGCTGTGGTGACGCAAGATAACTTGGCGGTGGATGATGCGAAAGAGGTTCTATTCGAAATTGTGAGTAAAAATGATAATGAACAGAAAATTGAACTTAAAGGGAAGCTAGTTGGTGATGGAGTCTATCAAGCAGAAGGAACACTTGAGAAAGAAGGACAATATATTGTTACATCACACGTAACTGCTAGAACTCAGCATTCTATGCCTAATAAGGAACTCTCTGTGAAACCATAATTAAAAGAATAGTAATGATATCCTATAATTACATATAATGCAGAGTGGAAAGGAAGGCTTTCCGAAATTCCTTTATTCTGCTAAACTTACTCTAATGTTTTACTGGGGGGACTATACGTTGGCTAAATATACACTTGAGGAAAGCTTACAACAAAGAATATTAATTCTAGACGGTGCAATGGGCACAATGATCCAACAGGTGCCTCTGACAGGTGAGGATTTTGGTGGGGAAGAATTGGACGGTTGTAATGAAATGCTAGTATTAACCCGTCCAGAAGTGATTCAGACGATTCATGAGCAGTATCTCGAAGCAGGTGCTGACCTCATAGAAACGAATACCTTTGGTGCAACGTCTGTTGTACTTGCCGAATATGATATTCCGCAACGGGCACGCGAAATTAATCTGGTTGCAGCGAAGCTAGCTCGCAATGCCGTTGATAAATATGATACACCTGATCGTCCTCGATATGTCGTAGGCGCAATGGGGCCTACAACAAAGACGCTCTCTGTTACAGGAGGAGTCACTTTCCAAGAGCTCGTTGATAGCTACGAGGAACAGGCAGTCGCATTGATTGATGGTCAAGTGGATGCGTTACTGCTAGAGACCTCTCAGGATACTTTGAACGTGAAGGCTGGAAGTATAGGCATACGTAATGCGTTTGAGAAGACAGGCATCAAATTGCCAGTAATGATTTCGGGGACGATAGAGCCGATGGGTACCACGCTTGCCGGTCAGAACATCGAAGCCTTCTATATTTCTTTAGAACATCTCAAGCCTGTCTCTATTGGTCTGAACTGTGCGACTGGCCCTGAGTTCATGCGGGATCATATTCGTTCGCTTTCTGCAATCTCTTCAGCGGCTGTGAGTTGTTATCCGAACGCTGGGTTGCCAGACGAGAATGGACATTATCATGAATCTCCTGATTCTCTTGCGCGTAAAATTGCTGCGTTTGCAGAAAAAGGATGGCTTAACATTGCAGGGGGTTGCTGCGGAACGACACCGGAACATATCCGTGCTATGTCGGAGGCACTCTCACAATTTCCTCCACGACCGCTTACAGGGAATCATCCACCGGCACTTTCAGGTATTGAGCCTATCTATATCGAGAACGACAACCGACCATACATGGTGGGTGAACGTACGAATGTATTAGGTTCGCGTAAATTTAAACGTCTAATCGTCGAAGGCAAATATGAGGAAGCTTCAGAAATTGCCCGTGCACAGGTGAAGAGCGGTGCACAAGTCATTGACGTCTGCGTGCAAGATCCGGACCGTGATGAGATTGAAGATATTAAACTTTTTTTAGAATTAGTTGTAAAGAAGGTTAAAGTTCCTCTAATGATCGATACTACCGATCCTAAGGTTATTGATCTGGCACTACAGTACTGTCAAGGTAAGGCTATAATTAACTCCATTAACCTTGAAGATGGTGAAGAAAAATTCGAGCTGGTTACTCCTTTGATTCATAAGTATGGTGCAGCTATCGTTGTAGGAACGATTGATGAGACAGGACAAGCAATCAAGGCTACAGACAAACTGGAAGTGGCTAAACGCTCCTACGACTTACTTGTGAATAAATACGGATTAGCTGGAGAAGATCTTATTTTCGACACGTTGGTATTCCCTGTAGGAACCGGAGACGAACAATATATTGGCTCTGCCAAAGAAACCATTGATGGAATTCGGTTGATCAAAGAAGCCCTTCCAGGAGTTCACACGATCTTGGGGATCAGCAATGTTTCTTTTGGATTACCGGAAGCAGGACGTGAAGTGTTGAACTCAGTATTCCTTTATGAGTGCACTAAGGCCGGTTTGGATTATGCGATCGTAAACACCGAGAAGGTAGAGCGTTATGCTTCTATCCCTGCTGAAGACCGTCGTCTTGCTGAAGAATTGATTTATAATACGAATGACGACACACTTGCTGCTTTTGTAGCCGCCTTCCGAGGAAAGAAGGTTGAGAAAAAAGAGAAAATTTCTAATCTTTCGCTAGAAGAGCGTCTGGCTTCTTATGTGGTTGAGGGTACTAAAGAAGGTCTCATTCCTGACCTTAATGAGGCGCTTACTAAATCAGGACCTTTGGAAATCATCAATGGACCGCTAATGGCTGGGATGTCAGAGGTTGGACGGTTGTTTAATAACAATGAACTGATTGTTGCTGAGGTGCTGCAAAGTGCTGAAGTAATGAAGGCTTCAGTTGGTCATTTGGAACAGTTTATGAAGAAGGATGAGACATCGGTAAAAGGTAAGATCATGCTTGCTACTGTAAAGGGCGACGTACATGATATAGGCAAGAACTTAGTGGAGATCATCTTATCGAATAATGGTTATCAGATCATTAATTTGGGTATAAAAGTACCACCTGAGTCCATTATCGAAGCGTTTCGTCGTGAAAAAGCTGACGCGATTGGATTGTCTGGGTTACTCGTAAAATCGGCACAGCAGATGGTGCTGACGGCACAAGACTTACGTACGGCTGGGATTGATGTACCTATTATGGTAGGCGGTGCTGCCCTGACGCGAAAGTTCACCAAAACACGTATACGTCCGGAGTATGATGGTTTAGTACTGTATGCTAAGGATGCTATGGATGGCCTAGATATTGCTAATCGGCTTATGAACCCTGTTGAACGGGAGAAAATTGCCGAGGAAATTCGAGTAGAAGCGGAATCTGCAGT
The DNA here is from genome assembly GCF_037963325.1 of Paenibacillus sp. FSL E2-0201. Taxonomy (NCBI): domain Bacteria; kingdom Bacillati; phylum Bacillota; class Bacilli; order Caryophanales; family Paenibacillaceae; genus Paenibacillus; species Paenibacillus sp. FSL E2-0201. Next base: position 3,683,651 of record NZ_CP150154.1, on the reverse strand, counting down.
AGCAGTTGCTCCTAAACAAGAGCTTCCTAAGTTAACTAGAGCAGTTCGCTCCAAAATTTCACCAGATGCACCTGTATTTGTTCCGCCAGACTTAGAGCGTCATGTAATTCGTAATTATCCATTGGGGCATATTATCCCTTATGTGAATATGCAAATGTTGCTCGGTCATCATCTGGGTCTACGTGGTTCTGTAGAGGCGCAGTTAGCTGCTGGTGACGAGCGGACTGTTGAGTTGAAAGGTACTGTAGATGATATTCTACATCAAGCAATGCTGGAAGGTACGATTACTCCACATGCGATGTATCAATTCTTCCCGGCACAATCAAGTGGTAACAATATCATCGTGTATAATCCACAGAATACGGCCGAGATTCTGCATACTTTTACTTTCCCAAGACAAGGTGTTGAGCCTTATCTCTGTCTAGCGGACTTTTTGAAGTCGGTCGACAGTGGGATTATGGACTATGTTGGATTCCTCGTGGTGACTGCGGGACACGGTGTTCGTGAGCTCTCTACAGCACTTAAGGAGAATGGTGATTATCTACGCTCACATGCCTTGCAGTCTGTTGCACTTGAAGTAGCGGAAGGACTAGCGGAGCGTGTTCATCACATGATGCGTGATACATGGGGCTTCCCAGATCCTGCGGATATGACCATGAAGCAAAGACATGGAGCAAGGTATCAAGGGATTCGTGTATCCTTTGGTTATCCTGCATGTCCGGATCTGGAAGATCAGGGACCACTCTTTAAGCTATTATCCCCCGAAGATATCGGTGTCCACCTTACAGAAGGCTTTATGATGGAACCCGAGGCTTCTGTGTCGGCAATGGTATTCGCCCATCCAGAAGCGCAGTATTTTAATGTAGAGAAGCTGTAATTCTGTCATTTATTCACCCGGTCTGTAAGGGGATTGTATCCCTATCAGCGGAACCTCCCGTAACTGGGGGGTTTTTTGCTGGAAGAAGGACGTTTAGAATAGACAAGAGAGGGTTCAGCCAATAAGAAGAGGGGAGGAAAAAGGATGGAATTATATTTTTTGGGTACGAATGCAGGGGTACCGACTCTGCAGCGCAATGTAACGTCGATTGCATTAAGACTACTGGAAGAACGCCGTAGTATTTGGATGTTCGATTGCGGAGAAGGAACTCAGCATCAGGTTCTTCGTTCACCGATTCGCCTAGGAAAACTGGAAAAGCTATTTATTACTCACTTGCACGGAGATCATCTATTTGGCCTTCCAGGTTTGTTATCGAGTCGTGGTTATCAGGGAGGGACCTCGCCGTTAACGGTTTACGGACCACCTGGATTGAAAGCATACTTAGATATATCCTTAGCTGTGAGTCAATCTCGTATTCCATACAAAATTGAGATTGTCGAGCATACCGGAGGAACGGTATTCGAGGATGATGGCTTTAAAGTGGAGGCGGCATTATTAGAGCATCGTATTGACAGCTATGGTTACCGGGTAACGGAAAAGGATAGTCCCGGGAGCCTCAATACGGAATTACTTAAGAGTTATGGTTTGAAACCTGGACCGATATATGGAAAATTAAAAAAAGGTGAAGATGTTATAACGGACGAAGGTATTCGTATCTGCGCGGCTGATGTTGTCAGAGAGCCTAAAAGAGGGCGTATTATTACGATCTTAGGTGACACAAGACCTTGTTCTGGAGCTTTAGAACTCTCACTTGATGCAGACCTTATCGTTCATGAAGCAACCTTTGGGCATGATCTGGCAGAAATGGCTTATCAGTACCATCACAGTACAGCACGTCAAGCTGCAGAGCTAGCAAAGGAAGCCAATGCAGGTCAACTATTGCTCACTCATTTCAGCTCTCGGTACAGCTCGTCTGAGGAGTTGATTCCTTTGCTGGAAGAAGCTGAGCTCGTTTTTCCAGAGACATTGTTAGCTGAAGAATTCAGCACATATCCAATTTATCGAAGACAAAACGGGCAATTGGGGAAATGATTATTTTCCGGGAAAGCGCAGGAAATGACAGTCCTATGCTAAAAAATGCTGGCTGAGACTCTCGTTCGATTTCTTTCGACGAAGTGTGTTAGATTTAAAGTGATCACAGCGTGGAAGACGTACGAATGGCAGGAAATCTTGCCGAATACCAGCGGGCAATACGACCAAACCCAAAGGATAATGAACCATTCCAAATTCAAGCTGGGCTTAGGTTTATCGTCTATTAATATCATTATTTATTTACCACATTAATTAAATTTCTTATGGAAATAGAGGGATTTATAATGGAACAGATTAAAGGGTTATTGATTGATCTTGACGGTACGTTATATCATGGGCATAAAATGATTCCCGGTGCTGATTTACTGATTAAAGGATTACGTGACGCAGGCATTCCTTTTCTATTTGTTACCAACAATTCATCGTGCACAGCGGCTAATGTGGCTGCTCACTTATGTGGAATGGGAATCGATGCGAAAGCTGAGGAGGTATGTACCTCATCAATGGCGGCCGCGCGTTACATAGCTGAGGAATCACCTGGGGCTGCAGTGGCGATACTTGGAGAAGAGGGTTTGCGTGAGGCCTGTAACGAAGCGGGGCTTCGCATCGTGACAGACTCACCTGACTATGTACTGCAAGGTATTGATCGTTCCTTCAACTATACGTCGCTCTCACAAGCTTCGCGTTGGATTCTGGGAGGCGCAAAGTTTGTACTCACCAACCCGGATTTAATGCTGCCATCAGATGATGGCGTCATGCCGGGGGCAGGTACCATTGGTGCAGCCATTGAGGCTGCTAGCGGTGTGAGTCCGGTAGTAATTGGCAAGCCGGAATCTCATCTAATCAAATTCGCGACAGATCTTCTTGGTATCGAGCCTGAACATGCAGTGGTTGTCGGTGATAATATGCGAACTGATATAGCTGCTGGAGTAAATGCGGGCTGTAGGACAGTTCTTGTATTTACAGGATTAACAAATGCCGACAATCTTGACCACTATAAAAATCTTACCGGGATCTCACCGGATGAAATTTGTGCCGATTTAACTGAACTTAAAACGTTTCTCGGTGTATAATAGCTAGGATCTTATTACTTCACCAACTTAGAGGGGACGATGAGCTATGCCGGAACTGCCGGAAATGGAGAATTATAGAAAGCTGCTAAGTCAGCATATTATAAATGTGCCAATATCTGATGTGATCGTGAACAGAGAAAAGTCAATTAACATGGAAACAGACGCTTTTAGAAAAGCATTGATCGGCGCACGTGTTGTTTTTGTTGAGCGGCGTGCCAAGTATATTTTGTTTCACCTTCATGATGGACGAAGACTACTTTTACATTTGATGCTAGGTGGACTGCTTTTTTATGGTACAGAGGAAGAACGTCCGGATCGTAACACACAGGTTGAAATCGCATTTGGTGATCATATCCTTTACTTCATAGGACTTCGCTTAGGGTATCTACATTTGCTGTCCGTTAAGGAAAGCGAAGCCACAATGGGTAAGCTTGGACCTGAGCTGTTGGATCGTCGAATGACACTGGAACGATTCACAGGATTATTAAAGGGACGGCGTGGTGCGCTCAAAAGCCTGCTGGTGAATCAGCATGTGATGGCTGGAGTCGGAAATTGCTATGCCGATGAGATTGCTTTCGAAGCTAGACTTTTACCTTCTGCACAAGTTCAGAATTTAACATCGGATTCTATAGCCCGCCTTTATGAGAGCATCCAAAAAGTACTGACTGAGGCTACTGAAATTGGTGGGTACATGGAAATGCCTTTTATGACTGGGGATACAGTTACAGGATCATATAATAATCAATGTAAAGTGTATGATCGTGAAGGCGAACCTTGCCTTCGTGATGGGGGAACCATTATTAAAACAGAGCAGACTGGACGCAAAGTATTTTATTGCCCAGACTGTCAGCATGAAGAATAGTCCCAAAATAGGGGCTCATGTTAGCATTCGCGGTGGATATGGGAGAGCTGCCCGATTTGCTTGGGAGAGCGGTGCAACATGTTTTCAATATTTTCCTAAAAATCCGCGTAGTTTGAAACTTAAACAGGTGGATGTCCGAGATACGAGGGATTGTGCGCACTATTGTCAGGAAAAAGGGATCGATTCGATTGCGCACACACCTTATGGGATTAACATGGCGGCTGGTATAGAGGATGTTACTCCGCGAAAGGTTTATGTAGCTTCTCTCTTAAATGATTTGGAGATTGCAGAAGCTTGTGGTTCATTAGGCATCGTTGTACATTTTGGACATTTTGGTGGAATGGAGCCGTTACAAGGCTATCAAAATATTATACAATGTATGAATGAAGTGCTGCAGTCCTGGGATGGCCGTGCTAAGCTCCTAATTGAGAATCAAGCAGGCAACCATGGAACGGAAGGAATTACACTTGAAGAACTCGTGAAAGTTCGAGAGCTCAGCCAATTTCCGGAGAACATAGGATTCTGTTTGGACACCTGTCACGCTTACGCAGCCGGTATCTGGAACCCTGAGCGAACGGAAGACTTCCTTGAACGAGGAGAGCAACTCGGATTTTGGCCACATCTTGTTGCGGTTCATTTAAATGATTCTAAGTTTCCTTTCGACTCAAGACGTGACAGGCATGCTGGAATCGGACAAGGACATATTGGAGAGCAAGGGCTGAAAAGCTTATTGTCCTCCGAGCTTTTACGAAGCTCAGCTGTTGTCATGGAAACTGAGAAGGGTGCGGATGGCAGTCATCGAAAAGAAATTGCTACTGTGCGTGGTTGGTTTGAAGCGGAGGCGTAATTGTGATTCATATCTATATGGATGATCTTCGAAAGGTACCGAAAGGGTTCGCTCTGGCTCGTACGACGGAAGAATGTCTTCTGATGCTGCGTGAGTGTGAGGTGGATATTTTATCACTGGATTACGATATGGGGCCGGATGATTATTCGGGTGGAGAAGTTGCTAGACGGATCGTACTGGAAGGACTATATCCCCGAGAAATTTATTTGCACACTTCCAGTCTATGGGGGCGAAGAGAAATGTTTGAGATCTTATACACGGCAAAACCTGAGGGGATGCTTTTGGTAAATGGCCCCCTAAGTTCTGATAAGCTTCGTGATATCTCCAAGGAGACGGAATTGAAATGAAGGAAATGCAGGAAGTAGAATTACTGGACGCGCTCAAGAGCGCTGGAGAACCACTTGTAGTATTTTTACACACTCCATTGTGCGGTACTTGTAAGGCTGCTGAACGAATGTTAGAAGTGGCGGCCCATCTTTTACCCCCTGAACTCCAGATGGTTGCAGGCAATGTGAATATGCTCCCCAATCTTGTAAGACATTATCGTATAACCAGCGTACCTGCGCTACTAGTGGTTTCTGCAGACCGGACAGATGATCCGAATATTTATTATTCAATGGTTTCAGTTGAGCGGGTGCTGGAATACATAAGGGGTGTTATATCATAATCATTTCATTACAACATTTATCTCTTCGTAGGGAAGAAAGCTTAATCTTGGATGATGTGTCGCTAGAAGTTAAGGAAGGTGAGAACTGGGTCATTTTGGGCCGGAACGGTTCTGGTAAAACAACAATTCTAGAGATTGTGACAGGTTACCTGTTTCCTAGCAAAGGGACTGTAGAAGTGCTGGGTTATAAATATGGGCAATGTGATGTACGTGAGGTTCGTAAAGAAATTGGTTATATCGGTCCTTCCTTGATGGAAAAGATGTCTTTAAATGATCCGGTGTGGGAGGTCGTAGCTACAGGGGCTTACGCTTATTTGCGTTTTTACGAGACGATCCCTACCGAAGTAAAAGAGAAAGCAATCAGTATGCTTGAAGATATGAATCTAGGCAATATGGCATTTCATCCCTTTGGGACCTTGTCACAGGGAGAACGTAAAAAAGCCATGCTGGCAAGATGTCTTATGGCTGACCCTAAGCTATTAATTATGGACGAGCCTTGTGCGGGCCTTGATCTATATGAAAGGGAAAAAATGCTGGCTGAAATAGATAAGCTGAGACAGCGTAATGTTTCTGTAGTGTACGTAACTCACCATGTGGAAGAAATTGTCCCGCTTTTCACGCATGTTGCATTAATTCGTGAGGGTAAGCTAGCTGGATCTGGACTGAAAGAAGAAGTATTAACGAAAGAAATGATCTTGGCCACTTATGATATTCCTGTTGATGTTGAATGGGATAGCGGTCGTCCCTGGATTAAAATTAGACCTGGAGGCAAAACGATTTGAACGATTTTAGACAAGATACCGAAGAGCAGACCATCGCTCCGGAAGAAGTAGTGTATTCCCGATATATTTGTACAGCTAATCACGGCTTTGCGCCTTATGCGCAAGAAGAGCTTCGCCGTTTATTCGGTGCTGTGAAGAGTACTTTGCTGTTGCCGGGAGAAATCTTTTTGGCTACATTGCAATGTGAACCGGAGGAAGTAACGCGCCTACTCACTCAGAACCTGCCTATTTTCCTGCGTCATATACAGCCTGTTGAGTTTCAGGATGAAGGAACCATGGAGGCACTACAGCGTTTGGCAGTCTATTTAAGTCGACGCAGCGAGCTGGAAGGGGAGAAAGTATCCCTGAACGTTCGTAAGGGGGATCCTTCCTTCTGGCAGGACAGTCCGGGAGAACTTCGTGAATGGCTCCAAGAGCAGTTGCAGAGCTTAGGCGCAGAATTTACAGTGCAAGATCCAGCCTGGGTCATTTCTGTCTACGCTGACGGGAATGCCTTATATGCAGGTGTATCCAGACCAGAAGCGAATTTATCTAGCTGGAATGGCGGCGCCATCCGTTTTCGTAAGGAAGATGGACAAATCTCACGCGCTAAGTTCAAGCTTATGGAAGCTGAGAAGGAGTTTGATATCCCTTTTTACAGCTTCCGTAATGCGTTAGATATTGGCGCTTCTCCAGGAGGGTGGACTTCTTTCTTGCTGGAACGTGGAATGAAGGTTACGGCGGTTGACCCTGCATTAATGCATGAATCCCTACGTAATTATCCGGGTTTGAAGATCCTTCGTAAAAACGCTGGAGAAGTGAAATTCCGCGATAATGAATTTGATCTGCTCGTTTGCGATATGAGCTGGAGTCCTAAGCTGATGGCGAAGCTTGTAACTGGGCTGCTACACAGCCTGTCGCCGGGTGGGACAGCTATTGTGACCGTAAAACTGATGCATAAGAAGCCGCTAGCGATGATCAAGGAAATTATTGCGATGTTTGAAGGAGAGCGGATGCAGATTCAGCGTGCCAAGCAGCTATTCCATAATCGTGATGAAATTACGCTTTATATGATTAAGTACTAAATCAAACAAAATTCTAAATTTCTAAGGGAAAGCATCCCGTTATTAACGTGACCGTATTTTGCGGTAAGACGTTAATGGCGGAAGCTTTCTCTTTTTTTTACGAAAAAGGGGGATTTAAATTGTATTTTGAGACAAAGCTTAAGATTGGACAGGTTATTAATGACAGATACAGAATTACGGATCTGATTGGATCAGGTGGGATGAGTATTGTTTATCTTGCGGATGATTTGCGCCTAAAGGGTAAACGATGGGCTGTAAAAGAAAGCTTGTGCTTAGATGAGCTTCATTCTGATATCCAAGCAGAAGCCGATATGTTAATCACTCTAGACCACCCACGTCTGCCTCGGATTGTCGATTTCTATCTTCCAGATCGAGAAGGGTATTCCTATTTAATCATGGACTATATTGAAGGCGTGAGCTTAAATCAGTTAATGAAGGACAATCCCGGACCTTTGCCATGTAACTTCATCGTTAAAGTGGCTAGACAGCTATTAGAGGTTCTTCAGTACCTACATGATCATCATCCACCGATTATTTATCGTGATCTCAAGCCTTCAAATATCATGTTGACGCTGCAAAAAGAACTGATGTTAATTGACTTTGGGGTCGCTCGAAGCTACAAGCACGGTATCTCCGAAGATACGGTTAAGCTTGGTACAGTTGGCTTCGCGGCACCTGAGCAATATGGAAGCGGGCAAAGTCAGCCGGTATCCGATTTATACGGGCTCGGAGCATTAATTCTCTATATGGCAACTGGAGGGCAATGTAGCCATTGGGAGTACGGGATGGAGGATCGGCTATATAATTACATGCCAGCAGGCATTATTCCAATCATAAGACGCTTATTAAGACATCTCCCAGAGGAGCGATATCAGAATGCAGGAGCAGTTCTTAAGGCGTTAGATCGTGTGGAATCCGAAATGGACCGTGAAAATGATCTAACAGCAGTAGTCCCGTTTCCGCTAGAAAAGGGAAAATCGATCGTTATCGCTTTACTCGGAGTAGCTTCAGGTCTTGGAACAACACATACTTCATTTGCTGTGAGTAGCTTACTTGCACAGAAGGGGTCTACTGCATGGGTTGATTGTTCTATGAATTCATCGATTTTTGATCGCATTCGTAGTTTGTTATATGCACAGATTGCAACTGTCCCATATACTGACGAACAATCTGCTTTTTCATGGAAAGGAGTACATTATTGGAATCGTTCTGTTGACAGGGAAATGGCTGATCTACTGAGTGGAAACTATCAATTTGTGGTGTTGGACCTGGGCACTGGCGAATATGGAGGGGCTCTTGAAGAGTTTAAACATAGCGATCTTCCGCTTTTAATTGCCTCAGGTGCAGATTGGAGAATCGAAGAGTTGCTTCTATGGATTAGGCGAAAGGGAATACAGGCTGAACCGAATTGGAGAGTGGGATTACCGCTCGCTGAACACTCCTCTACACAGCTGCTACAAAGCGCTATTGGGACAGCCAAAGTTTATGGACTTCCTTTTCAACAAGATCCATTCAAGCCCAAGGGGAAGTTGGCGGATGTCATTAATGAAATAATTGAGGGATTATTAGATGCGCCTATTAAGGTGAAAAGTCGTGTTTTTTTCAAAAAAAATGCTAAATGAAGGGGTTCTGTATGTTTTAACGGCTCACTCAACGAACTTTTAATTCAGTGTTGCGCTAAAGTGTGTTAAAATATATATTTATACGTGTTTTAAAAATATAATAAAGTATACGTTTTACACTATACTTTATTCTTAGATTTCTCGTATAAACGCTTACCGTCCTATGGAGACGCCGAAGGCATTTTTGCTTGTTTACGCATTATTTAAGTATAGATAGGAGCTTGCTGAGAATTTATGAGTTTACTTAGTGTAGAAGACGTTTCCCACAATTTTGGGGATCGGACGTTGTTTAAGAATGTTTCTTTCCGGTTGTTACCTGGAGAGCATGTAGGAATTGTAGGAGCAAATGGCGTAGGGAAATCAACGCTTATGAATATTTTGACAGGGAAACTGTTGAAAGATAGTGGAAGAGTAGAGTGGACACCTCGTGTCCGTTATGGCTATTTGGATCAGCATACCATCTTAACACCAGGTAAAACCATCCGTGATGTATTGAAGGACGCTTTCTTGCCGCTTTTAGAGCTGGAACAGGAAATGCTGAAGATCACTGAGCAGATGGGGGACGCTTCTCCTGAAGAGTTAGAGGTTTTACTTGAGCAAATGGGGGACATCCAGGAGCAGCTGGACATCGGGGATTTTTATTTAATTGATGTGAAAGTGGAGGAAATGGCGAATGGCCTAGGCTTATCCGTCATTGGACTTGACCGTGATGTCGCTTCTTTAAGTGGGGGCCAGCGCACAAAAGTCCTGTTGGCGAAGCTACTGCTTGAGAAACCAAACGTACTGTTGCTGGATGAGCCTACCAACTATTTGGATGTTGAGCACATCGACTGGTTAACTAACTATTTGAAGCAGTATCCATATGCATTTATTTTGATCTCCCATGATACGGAATTCATGAATAAAGTCGTAAATGTGGTCTATCACCTGGAGTTCGGCAAACTTACTCGTTATACTGCAAATTATGAGAAATTCCTGGATATGGCTGAGATGAACAAGATTCAACATATAGATGCTTATGAAAAACAACAGGATTTCATTAAGAAGCAAGAAGATTTCATTCAGCGTAACAAAGCCCGTGCCTCCACATCTGGTCGGGCGAAGAGCCGTGAGAAGCAATTAGATCGTATGGATCGAATTGATCGCCCAGAAGAAGCTGCTAAGCCGACCTTTAAGTTTAAAGAGAGTCGTGCCAGTGGCAAAACAGTCTTTGAAGGCATTGATTTCGAGATTGGCTACGACCGTCCGTTGCTACCTATGCTGAATATGACCATTGAACGTGGAGAGAAAATCGCTATCGTTGGTTGCAATGGTGTGGGTAAATCGACGTTATTAAAGACCATTCTCGGAGTAATTCCAACATACAGCGGTAAAACTTATCTTGGAGATTATCTGAATTCAGCATACTTCCAACAAGAAGTGAAAGCAGCTAATCTTACACCTATTGAGGATGTATGGAATGAATTTTCTAGTCTAACTCAGAATGAAGTGCGTGGACATCTAGCTCGTTGCGGTCTGAAAAATGAGCATATTACACGACCGCTTAGTATGCTGAGTGGTGGCGAACAAGCTAAGGTACGTCTTTGTAAGCTGCTGATGCGTGAGAGCAACTGGGTACTGTTCGATGAACCTACAAATCACCTTGATGTGATTGCCAAAGCTGAGCTGAAGCGGGCACTGCAAGAATATAAGGGTACAGTCCTGCTGGTCTCCCATGAACCTGAGTTCTATGAAGATTGGGTTACGAAAATTTGGGATGTAGAGCAGTGGTCAGCTGTACAAGTATAGAATCAACATCTTTCCGGGGAATAGCAGACTATCTGCTGTTCTCCGGTTTTTGGATACAGGGAGGGGAATCAATTGATCCATACAGAGGAGCGTGAAGACCGTTATTCTCGTCAGGTGCGGTTTGCGCCATTTGGTGAAGAAGGACAACAAGGGCTCGCGCAGTCTAGTGTATTAGTAGTAGGAGCGGGTGCGCTTGGTACCGGAATTGCAGAGACGCTGGTACGCTGCGGGGTCGGGAGGATTATTTTAGCTGACCGTGATTATGTAGAGTGGAGTAACCTTCAAAGGCAACAGCTCTATACCGAGGCAGATGCACTAGAACGGATGCCAAAGGCTGCCGCTGCGCTGAGAAGACTTCAACAGATTAATTCTGAGGTTGTTATTGAATCCCACGTTATTGATGTCCGTGCAGAAGAGCTGGAAGGGCTCATTTCTGGGGTTGATCTAATCATGGACGGTACGGACAATTTTGATACTCGGCTCATTATTAATGATATGGCACAAAAACACGGTATCCCATGGGTCTATAGTGCATGTGTAGGCAGTTATGGAATAACATATACGATTTTGCCAGGAGAAACCCCATGTCTCCATTGTCTCTTAGGGACAGTACCTATAGGGGGGGACACCTGTGATACTGTAGGTATCCTTCCGCAAGCTGTACAATTAGTTACGGCAAATGCTACTACAGAGGCGCTAAAGCTACTGGGAAAGCGTAAAACACAATTAAGAAACAAATTATTAACGTTCGATGTGTGGCGGAATGAACATCATGAGATTGGAGTGAAGGCTGCCAAAAAGGAAAACTGCCCTTCTTGTGGGAGTCATCCGATTTATCCCTATCTTACGGCAGCAAATACCGAGCGAAGCGATGTCCTATGCGGGAGAGATACCGTACAAATCCGTCCTTCGAGACCACAGAAGCTTAACTTGCAGGAAACTGCGAATCGTTTGTCTCGTTTAGGAAGCGGAAGCGTGGACAGCAATGCTTATCTGGTTTCTTTTATAGAAGGGCCTTATCGAATGGTTATTTTTGCGGATGGCAGAGCCTTAATTCATGGGACTAAAGATATTGCTGCTGCTAGAAGTTTTTATCATCGATATTTCGGATAAAGAAGCGCTAAATAGGGTTCAGACCATTTCTAAGGAATGGTCTTTTTGTTTTCCGGGAATTCTATAAGTACCGCAGTGTTGCTATTGCAAGTCATATAGATATGGGGGAGCTTTGTGATTGAGCAAATAATATGGTATATGGCTGATAGCTCTAGTAGCGAAGAAGATCGAGTCGTTATTCAAAGTGTGCTACAAGATATTGGACTTGAAGCAACAAAAAGCGAAGATCCCGAGGATCTCCACTTAACCATATCAAAAGTAGAACCGGTACTGCTGCTTGCTGAGTTATACGAGGTGGGGACTTGGGAAGGCTGGGATATTATTTCCGCTGTAAGAGCAGAGGGGATGATACTCCCGGTAATGGTGATTTCCGGTGAACAATCTGAATCTGGAACTGGGGCGGTTTCGGCATTCTCAGCCGGGGGTAATGAATATATGACCAAGCCTTTACATACCGGTGAATTCAAGTACAGAATTCTAAATTTATTAACCCTTACTGGACGGCGTCGAAATTTAAATCAACTGCTGAGAGTCGATGGTTTAATGCTCGATCCCAGTCGCAGATTTGTAAGTCGCGAAGGGATCGAGTTAAAGATGACGCCCAAGGAATTTGATCTATTGTATTATCTCGCTGCAAATCAGGGAATGATATGTTCCCGTGTCGAGATACTTAAGGAAGTATGGGGTTACCAATTTCACGCAGATACGAATGTTGTTGATGTTTACATTAGACATATCCGTTTGAAAGTTGATAAAGGTCACCGGAACAAGTTAATTCATACTGTTCGCGGAACAGGATATGTAATGAGGGCGCCCGAAGGCAGCACCACATCCTGAGACTTTTTCTCTATTATAGTTTGAACTCTACTACAGAGCCGTTGTTTACAGTACGCGGCGAGCCTTTAAATAAGTTTTTTTCCAAGTACCGGAGTTAAGATCGGAAATCGTAACACCTGGCTTACCGTAAGTGTGCAGAATTTTACCGTTGCCGGCATAAACAGCTACGTGAGTAACGTTTTTGCCAGTTGCTCTGCTACCGCTTGAGAAAAATACGAGATCGCCTACACGAAGATTCGCTTTAGATACGGCTGTTCCTTTTTTGGATTGTTCTGCAGCCGTACGAGGCAGTGTTACGTTATATTGTTTAAAGATATATTTAGTAAAAGAAGAGCAGTCAAAAACTTTAGTAGTAGATGTGGATGCACCGAATTTGTAAGGCACTCCCATATATTTCTTTCCGAGATTCACTATGCTTTGACCTTTAGACACCGAAGCAGCTTCAACTTTAGTTGCTCCTACGCCTGTTGCCATCATTGTTCCTAAGCCCATTGTAGTAACCATTCCTATAACAATCGCTTTTTTAATCCATTGTTGTTTATTCATGTTGTAGTACCTCCAAGGTGTTAGTCTTTGTTGTTGTGTTTGTCTGTCTTGCTTGCCTGATTCGTAGTATAGCAGGTTATCTATTACATAAAAAATGGTAGAGGTGCAATAAAGTGAGGCTGGGTATGGGTTGGAAGCGTTATATTAAAAATTCATTAAAAGTTACAAAAAATTAATAATTTGATCTGTCAGGATATAAAAAAAGCCGAAAAATCCTTGGTAAATAAGGATTTTCGCGGCTTATTTCAATTTGCTATAAAAGTTACAATGATGTTTCTAAAATGCAAAAAGGGAGCATTTTTACGTTATACATGTGCCATATGTAATTAATCTTTACTCTGAATAATCAGCAACAATCCACTTCGGATGGAAACCGTTCCTGAGGATGAAATCAGTTTATTACTTACGCCAAGAGATTGTCCAAGCTTCAGCGTAGCGTCAGTCAATGGATATTGAAAACCTTCAAGGGTAATCCCCGATACTTCTGGGGTTAAGGGTAGCAAAGAAACGTAGGTGTAGCCTAAATCGTTGATAACAGCTTGGGATCCTGTAAGGGTTATATAGTTATGAGTGTCCATGACGTAGCAGTTGATTTGACGTTGAAGGGCTCTTGTCATCATTTGAATGCTAGCCAGAGAGTGATCAATTCTAGTCCCTGTAACACCTAATAGTAGAATAGAATCAGGTTGCTGATCTATTGCAATATCGAGCGCCATCTCGCTATCTGTTAAATCCTTGTTCACGGCATCACAGGTGATGGTCTTTTTACTTAGGTTCTCAATATCTTGAAGTGCCTCAGGCGAAACGGAATCAAAATCACCTACTGCTATATCTGGTGTATATCCGTGTGAAATGAGAAACAATGCCCCTTGATCCGCACCGATAATAAAATCATCTTCATCTAATAGATCGAAATAATCCGGAGATAATTCACCACCGGCAAAAATAACGACGCGTTTGGATGACATAACATCCATTCCTCCTCTTAAACCTCTAGTTGAGTATCCTGTCCAGTATAATGCAGATCGAAAGGTTGCACAATTGACCTCGACAACGCTAAAATGAGAGTGTGTGATCTTTTGAGTATAATTTCACATATATTTTAGGTTTAACAACCAGGAGGTGAACGAAAATCGTAAGAGTACTGTTTGTATGTCTAGGTAATATTTGTCGATCACCGATGGCGGAGGCTGTTCTACGGCATAAGATTCATGAACGAGAATTATCAGACAAGATTCTTGTAGACTCTGCGGGAACTGGTGATTGGCATATTGGGAAAGAACCGCATGAAGGAACGAGACGTATCCTTGATCATAATGGTATTAGTTATGAGAATATGATGGCGCGTCTAGTTAGCAGTGAAGATTTTCAAAAATTTGATTATATCGTCTGTATGGACAAGTCTAATGGAGAGAATGTTCGAAAGGTTCCAGGAGGAAATGACGCTGATCTAATGTTCTTCATGGATTTATTGCCTGAGGAGGAACTGCGTGAAGTACCAGATCCGTATTTTACAGGTAATTTTGAACAGGTGTATGACTTGATCAACGCGGGCTGTGACATATTGCTGGAAAGAATGATAAGAGAAAAGCTGTAACCCAATTTGGATTACAGCTTTCTCGTTATGATTCATATGGTAAATCGAGGAAATTTGCTGGATTAAACTGTAAGCGCAAACAAGTAATCTACATACTGTTCTTTAGATGTTCACTATTTACTACTATCAACTGGTCATTATGCGTTTAAGAAATAGAGTAGAGACTCTGGTAGCTCTTTCTGCCAAAATCCCCAGAGATGACGTCCGTCCTTCTCTCGGTAGGATACGGTTGCTCCGCGTGATTCAAGCAATGTTTTAGTTTCTCGATTCATCTGAACAAAATCATAAATGCCGGTATCCGTTTTGTAGTCAGTTTCCTGAAGACCGACGACCATATTAATGTTGAGCCAGGAAAGATCCTCTTCTTTGGCCAGCATTTCGCGGGACTCAGGATAGAAAGCCCCGGAAAGGCTGATGATACGTGTAAAGATCGCAGGATAAGCAAGTGCAAGATGGAGCGATACACTGCCCCCGAGAGAGTCTCCTGCTAGGATTCGTTCGTCCGGAGTACGGCGTACAGGATATTTTTGTTCAATGAAGGGAATAATCTCTTCGGAAAAGCAAGATAAGTACTGTTTGAATCTGCTGCCAAACGGCGCATATTCTTGAGTCCGAACAGCGACGTCTACTTCGACACCAACAATGATGAAGGGCTCCACGTCTTCTTCTATAATAAGACGTCCAGCAAGTGTAGCGATGCGGCCAAAGTTAAAGAATTCTTCTCCGTCTTGGCAATACACAACGGGATAGCTCAAGACTTCGTTGTAGCCGGGAGGGAGATAGATGCGTAATTTGCGTTCCTCCTGCAGATGTTCACTCCAAAGCGTTTCTTTTACAATTGTGCGTTTCAGAAAAACAGAATCGCTCATAGTTGCCACGTCACCTTTCTTGTCGAATTTTGCAATACACAACGGTTTGCTCTAAAATAAATAGCTGAGTAACTGTGTGATTAATCATTTACTTGTTCCAAAAGCTTTAAACTGTTATATAAAAATATACCACCTGTTATACATACAAAATTTAAAGAAATATAAATTTTATAAGTATTTCTTTGACGAAAGTAACCAAACAGGTGTATAATAATATTATAACAGAGGCAGCTGATATTCAAATTTTTTTATTGAGGTGAAGATAATGAGTAAAGTTCCTTATGAAGTGTATACAGAGGACGTCGAGGCTCTAACGGTACTTTCCCCGGATGGAGAAATTATCAACAAGGATAAAATGCCTGATTTAACCGACGATCAACTGAAAGAAATTATGTATCGTATGGTATTTACCCGTACTTGGGATGATCGTGCAGTAAATCTTGGTCGTCAAGGCCGTCTTGGTTTCTACGCACCGGTATCCGGTCAAGAAGCTACTATGATTGGTAGCGAATTCGCTTTGGAAAAAGAAGACTTCTTATGCCCAGGCTACCGTGATATTCCGCAGCTAGTATGGCACGGACTTCCATTGTACCAAGCATTCCTATATTCCCGTGGACACCAACATGGTGGAGCTATTCCTGATGGCGTTAATGTATTGATGCCACAAATTATCATCGGCGCGCAAATCCTGCACGCTACAGGAATTGCAATGGGCTTTAAATTGAAGAAACAAAAGAGTGTTGCAATTACTTACACTGGTGATGGCGGTTCTTCTGAAGGCGACTTCTATGAAGGCTTGAACTTTGCTGGTCGCTTTAAACTGCCTGTTATCTTCTTTGTTCAAAACAACGGTTACGCGATTACGACTCCGTTCGCAAAACAAACAGCTTCCAAATCGATCGCTCACAAAGCGGTTGCAGCTGGTATTCCGGGAATCAAAGTTGACGGCATGGACATCTTTGCGGTAATCAGTGCTGTTCGTGACGCTGCTGAGCGTGCACGTAATGGTGAAGGTGCTACATTGATCGAAGCTGTAACTTACCGTTTCCGTCCACACTCCCTTTCTGACGATGCAAGTAAATACCGTTCGAAAGAAGAAGAAGGACAATGGAGTGAAAAGGATCCAATCAACCGTCTTGCCAAGTATTTGGAGAAGAAAGGTCTTTGGACTGAAGAAGATACGCTGCGCGTGAAAGACGAAGCGAAAGCTACTGTTAACGAGCAGATTAAAAAAGCTGAACAAACCGAAAAAATGACAATACCTGGCTTGATCGACAGCATGTTCGAAGTAACACCTAAACATCTGGAAGAGCAAAAAGCCGATTTTGAATAAGGGGGATATCAGGCAATGGCACAAATGAATATGAAAGAAGCGATCCGCGACGCGATGCGCGTTGAACTGAATCGTGACCCTAACGTTCTTATCTTCGGAGAGGATGTTGGTAATGTAGGTGGCGTTTTCCGTGTAACGGAAGGACTGCAAAAGGAATTTGGCGAAGATCGTATTTTTGATACTCCACTAGCTGAGTCCGCTATCGGTGGTTTGGCATTTGGTCTTGGTGTACAAGGCTTCCGCCCAATTGCAGAAATTCAATTCGTAGGTTTTATCTTTGAAGCACTTGATCAGATCGTCGTTCAAGCGGCACGTCTGCGTTGGCGTTCTGGCGGTAAATATAATGCTCCAATCGTATTCCGTACTCCTTTTGGTGGCGGAGTTAAGGCTGCTGAGCTTCACACAGACTCACTTGAAGGTTTGATTGCACAAAGCCCGGGTATTAAAGTAGTAATTCCTTCAAACCCATATGATGCTAAGGGACTTCTTATCGCGTCTATCCGCGACAATGACCCTGTATTCTTCATGGAGCATTTAAACCTTTACCATGCGTTCCGTGCTGAAGTACCAGAAGGTGAATACACTGTTGAACTTGGCAAAGCTAACGTAGTTCGTGAAGGTACTGACGTTTCGATTATTACTTACGGGCTGATGGTACATACAGCTACCAAAGCAGCCGAGCAACTCGAAAAAGAAGGCATTAACGTTGAAATTATTGACCTTCGTACTGTAAGTCCAATCGACATCGACACTATTGTAGCGTCTGTGAAGAAGACTAATCGTGCTATCGTAGTACAAGAAGCTCAAAAGAGCTCCGGTGTTGCTGCTGAGGTTATTGCACAAATTAATGAAAAAGCATTGCTGCACTTGGAAGCGCCTGTGCTTCGTATCGCAGGACCTGACACAGTGTATCCATTCGCACAAATTGAAGATACATGGCTTCCAAACCCTGCACGTATCATTGCAGGCGTGAAGAAAGTTTTGGATTTCTAAAAAAAATTCTATGAGAAACGGTTGTCATCCATATAGGATGACAACGTCGTTTCTTCTTCTAAATTCTAATCATAAGGTCAGTCCCAATTTCACAAGGAGGTTTTCAAAGTGGCAAAGTTTGAATACCGATTCCCTGAACTAGGTGAAGGTTTGCATGAAGGTGAAATCATCAAAATGCATATCAAAGCCGGTGACAAGGTAACGGATGATGATATCGTAATGGAAGTTCAAAATGACAAGGCGGTAGTTGAGGTACCTTGTCCAGTGAACGGTACTGTGTTGGAAGTTCTGACTAAAGACGGTCAAGTATGCCGTGTTGGCGAAGTTGTAGCAATTATCGAAGCTGAGGGCGATGTGCCTGAGCAAGAAGGTCATGCTGCTGAAGAAGCTCCAGCTGCACCTGCACCTGCTGCACCAGCTCCTGCGAATGCTAAATCAGCGAACTTTGAATATCGGTTCCCAGAACTGGGTGAAGGTCTGCATGAAGGTGAAATCATCAAAATGCATATCAAAGCCGGTGACAAAGTAACCGATGATGATATCATCATGGAAGTTCAAAATGACAAGGCGGTAGTTGAAGTTCCTTGTCCAGTGAACGGTACTGTATTGGAAGTTCTGACTAAAGACGGTCAAGTATGCCGTGTCGGCGATGTTGTAGCTATCATTGCTGCAGAAGGTGACGTTCCTGAACAAGCCGGTCATGCAGCTGCAGAAGCAGATGTAGCAAAAGGCAGTGCAGATACAACTTCTTCCCCTGCAAGCGGATCTGTTAGTGCAGCACCAGCTCCTGACCGTGATGTATTGGCTACACCTAGCGTTCGCAAATTTGCTCGTGAGCAAAAAGTGGATATTTCTAAAGTGAACGGAACTGGAAAAGGTGGCAAAATCACTCGTGAAGACGTTGAAGCATTCCTGAAAGGCGGTTCAGTACCAGCAGCATCTGCAACACCAGCAGCGGCAGCTTCTGAAGCTCCTAAGGCTGCTAAAACCGAAGCTAAAGCACCAGCAGCAGCGGCGAGCGGTAATGTTAGTCTTGAAGAAGAACGTGTACCATTCAAGGGCATTCGTAAGGCGATCTCCAATGCAATGGTTAAATCGGCTTACACTGCACCGCACGTTACCATTATGGACGAAGTAGATGTTACTGAACTGGTAGCATTCCGTACACGTATGAAACCAATCGCTGAGAAAAAAGGCGTTAAGGTTACTTACCTTCCGTTCATCGTTAAAGCATTGGTTGCAGCTTCCCGTCAATTCCCAGCACTCAACGCTATGATTGATGAAGAAGCAGGCGAAATTGTCTACAAGAAATACTACAATATCGGTATTGCTACTGATACACCTAACGGTTTGATTGTTCCAGTTATCAAAGACGCTGACCGTAAGAGCATCTGGATGATCGCTAGCAGCATCACTGACCTTGCAGTTCGTGGTCGTGATGGTAAATTGTCTGCTAACGAAATGAAAGGCAGCACGATCTCTATCAGTAACATTGGTTCTGCTGGCGGTATGTTCTTTACTCCAATCATTAACTTCCCTGAAGTGGCTATCCTCGGAACTGGCCGTATCAGTGAAAAAGCAGTTGTGAAGAATGGTGAAATCGTAGTTGCTCCTGTAATGGCGTTGTCACTCAGCTTTGACCACCGTATTATCGATGGTGCGACTGCTCAAAACTTTATGAACTACATTAAATCGCTGCTCAATAATCCTGAGCTGCTGGTTATGGAGGTATAATTATGGTAGTAGGAGACGCTTCTCTAGATATTGACACATTGGTCATTGGTGCAGGTCCTGGTGGGTATGTGGCGGCAATTCGTGCCGCCCAGCTCGGCCAAAAGGTCCTCATCGTGGATAAATCGGAACTCGGCGGTGTATGTTTGAACCGTGGTTGTATTCCTTCTAAAGCACTGATTGCTGCTGCACATCAGTTCGAATCTGCTAAACATGGTGAAGTTTTCGGTGTTACAGCTGAGAACGTTAAAGTGGATTTTGCCAAAACTCAAGAGTTCAAAAACGGCGTAGTTAAGAAAATGACTAGCGGCGTGACTAGCTTGATGAAGGGCAACAAAATTGAAGTATTTAACGGCGAATGCATGTTTATCAGCGACACAGAAGCACGTGTGTTCAATGATCATGAATCCCCACGTTACCGCTTCAAGCACTGTATCATTGCTACAGGTTCCCGTCCGATTGAATTGAAACCTTTCCCATTCGGTGGACGCATTTTGTCTTCGACTGAAGCTCTGGAACTTCCAGAAATTCCGAAGAGCATGATCGTAATCGGTGGTGGTTACATCGGCGCTGAGCTTGGTCAAATGTACTCCAAGTTCGGTACTAAAGTAACAATCATTGAAGGATTGGATACTGTACTTCCAGGCTTCGATAAAGATATGACTCGTCTTGTTGCGAAGAACATGGCCAAAACTGGCATCGAAATCGTAACTAACGCTAAAGCTGAAAGTGCTGTACAGAACGACAAGGAAGTTACCGTGAAATATTCTGTTGGTGGCGAATCCAAAGAAGTAACTGCGGATTACTTGCTTGTTACTGTAGGCCGTCGTCCTAACACAGACGGTGAACTTGGTTTGGATCTGATCGGTCTAGAGCTTGACGATCGCGGATTGATCAAAGTTGATCACCAAGGTCGCACAAGCATTCCTAACATCTTCGCTATCGGCGACGTTGTTCCAGGTCTGGCATTGGCACACAAAGCTTCTTACGAAGGTAAGATTGCCGCAGAAGCGATTGCAGGACTTACATCTGTTGTTGACTACAAAGTCATCCCAGCAGTTGTGTTTACAGATCCTGAGTGCTCTAGCGTAGGTCTAACAGAGAAAGAAGCAAAAGACAAAGGCTACAAAGTGAAAGCTGGCAAGTTCCCATTCGCAGGGAATGGCCGCGCCGTATCTTTGAACAGCCCAGAAGGTTTCATCAAAATTGTTGCTAACTCCGAAAACAATCTTGTGCTTGGTGCACAAATCGTTGGTATCGAAGCTTCTAACTTGATTGCTGAACTTGGTTTGGCAATTGAAATGGGCGCAACACTTGAAGATATCGCTTTGACTATTCATGCGCATCCAACCCTTGGCGAAATCGTCATGGAAGCTGCTGAACTGGTTGAAGGTCATCCTATTCACGTAATGAAATAATTTCTCTACCCAATTGCTCTAGCAGGCACAAAAAAGGCGGAACGCATTTGCGTTTCGCCTTTTTGAGTTTTTCACTTATTTTTGAAAATAGATATAATGGGAGGAGATGAAGCAAATTGAGCGAATACACTATAAAAATCAATCATCCGTATTTAAAAAAACTTATATAGGGAGGACAAATGATAAAACCCAATAAGTTAAAGCCTGGTGATGAGTTGCGGATCATCTCACCTGCCAGAAGTCTGTCATTAATTGCTGCTGAACAAAGGAAAATTGCCAAAGAGCAGCTACAGCAATTAGGATTTCGGATATCATTTTCCGTAAATTCCTTTGAGAAGGATGAATTTGTTTCCTCTTCGATTGAATCTAGAATAGAGGATTTGCACGAAGCCTTTTTAGATCCAAATGTTAAAGGGATTCTTACGACTATTGGTGGCTTTAATAGCAATCAACTGCTACGTTATATCGACTATTCCATCATTGCAGAGCATCCTAAACGATTATGCGGGTATTTGGATATTACTGCTTTAAGTAATGCAATCTATGCTAAAACAGGATTAGTTACTTATTCCGGACCGCATTTTTCAAGCTTCGCGATGCTTCACGACAATGAATATACCACCCAATATTTCCGCAAGCTGATGATGGACAATAAAGAAATATTGGTGAGGCCATCTAAGCATTGGAGTGATGATGAGTGGTATTTGGATCAGGAGAACCGTGTGTTTATCAGAAATGAAGGTCCATTCATTATCAATGATGGAGAAGCGCAAGGGACGATTATCGGCGGGAACCTTTGTACGTTAAATCTTTTGCAGGGAACGGAGTATATGCCTAGTTTGAAAAATTCGATTTTATTTCTCGAGGATGATTATGAATCATCTCCTGTAACCTTTGATAGGGATTTACAATCGCTGATTCATCAACCAGATTTTCAGCATGTCAAAGGAATGGTTATTGGCAGATTCCAACAAGGATCACGCATGACAAAGAATTTGTTGACCAAAATCATAACATCGAAAGAAGAGTTATCAGATATTCCTGTCATTGCGGACGTGGATTTTGGGCATACATCTCCTATGATTACTTTCCCTATAGGTGGACAAGCCTCACTTCGTGCGTATGGGGTTAGAGTAGAGTTAAGGATATCGGAGTAGTGAACTCCTCATATTATTAAATAAATTTTAAAAATATCTTACCTCCTACAAAAATCGAATTTTTCAGATATAATATATGAGGTGAAATATTACGGAGGTGCAGTAAATTGACGAATGAGTTAGAACAAACCTATTTGGATTTTCTACAATATATTTTAGATAACGGTGTGACAAAAGAAGATCGTACCGGAACAGGCACAATTAGTGTATTTGGTTATCAAATGCGATTTGATTTATCAAAAGGCTTCCCACTATTTACAACAAAACGTACACCGTTCCGTTTAATCGCAAGTGAATTATTATGGTTTATTAAAGGCGACACAAACATCCGTTATCTCCTGAAAAACAATAATCATATTTGGGATGAATGGGCTTTCAAAAGATGGGTTGAATCAGATGAATATACTGGTCCAGATATGACAGACTTCGGGAATCGTTGTTTAATTGATGAAGATTTCAATCAAGTCTATCAAGCAGAGATGAAAGCATTTTGTGAACGTGTCTTAGAAGATGATGCGTTCGCAGCGAAACATGGTGACCTAGGGAATGTTTACGGTAAGCAATGGCGAAATTGGACATCTTCTACAGGTGAATCCATTGACCAATTACAAGATGTTATTCATCAGATCAAAACAAACCCTGATTCCCGTCGATTAATTGTTAGCGCATGGAACCCAGAAGATGTTATAAATGCTGGGGCAAAAGGGAGTAAAGCGGCGTTACCACCTTGTCACGTTATGTTTCAGTTCTACGTTGCAAATGGTAAATTAAGCTGTCACTTGCTGCAACGCAGTGCGGACTCTTTTCTTGGAGCTAACTTCAATATCCCGTCTTACTCATTACTTACTCATTTAATAGCACATGAGTGTGGTCTAGAAGTAGGCGAGTTTGTATATAGCATTAGTGATGCACATATTTATTCAAATCATGTTGAACAAGTTAAAGAGCAATTATCAAGAGACTTAAGACCATTACCTACATTGGTTATTAATTCAAATAAGAAATCACTTTTTGATATCGAGCTGGAAGACCTAGTTATTGAAGGGTACAATCCGCATCCTTCGATTAAAGCGCCGATCGCAGTATAACGTAATTGTCATAAATCAAGATTTTTTGATCTTTATAGGCAGGAAGGAGCGTGTTTCGTGAGTATTACTTTAATTTGGGCAATGGGCACCAATCATGTCATTGGAAAAGATAATGATATGCCATGGCATCTACCGCTGGATTTCGCTTATTTCAAAGCAGAGACACTAGGGAAGAGAATGCTTATGGGCCGCAAAACGTGGGATTCGCTTGGAGGGAAGCCTCTGAAGGGCAGAACAAGCTTAATCATGACAAGAGATACAGATTATGCTCCTGAAGGCGCAGAGGTTGTAAACACGCTTGAGGAGGCTCTCAGAGAGGGTAGAAAAGACGATGAGCTGATGGTAATCGGTGGTGCGGAAATTTACAAACTGATGTTACCTTATGCTGACAAGTTGTTGTTAACCCAAATTGAACAGGATTTTGAAGGGAATACCCGGTTTCCTGATATTGATTGGAGTGTGTGGAAAGAGATTTCCAATAAGAAGGGAATACGTGATGAGAAGAATCCGTATGATTACCGTTTTCTTGTTTATGAACGTACGGAATAGCAATAAAACGTTTTCTCTGACATAACATGTGAAATAGTACAAAAAAACAGTAGATTAATCCATTACTGTGCAAAAGTAATGAGTGCTACTATAATTAAAATTAGAAATGATAATCTACAGGTATAGAATGTGCAGGTACTTCATTGCGCTGCTCACGACCATACGAAGCCGCAATATGCTACAATGTACTATACTTCAACACGAAGAGAACGGATGGGGGAAACGTAAACATGTCTACACCTACAGGTTTTATGGAGTATAAACGGCAGCTCCCAGGGGATCGGGATCCTGAGCAGCGGGTAAAAGACTGGGAGGAGTTCCACCATCATTTATCCGAGGACGAGCTTCAGACACAAGGAGCGCGCTGCATGGATTGCGGAACTCCTTATTGCCATACAGGAATTGATATGGCTGGAGGAACCTCAGGTTGTCCAGTTCACAATTTAATTCCAGAGTGGAATAATTTGGTGTACCGAGGACTCTGGAAAGAAGCATTGGAACGACTGCATAAGACGAATAATTTTCCTGAGTTTACTGGGAGTATTTGTCCTGCTCCTTGCGAAGGCTCTTGCACAGTGGGTCTAATAGGACAGCCGGTAACCATTAAGACCATTGAGCTAGCTATTATTGATAAAGGGTTTGAAGAAGGCTGGGTTGTACCTAATCCTCCAGAGAAACGTACAGGCAAGAAGATTGCAATCGTAGGCTCTGGGCCTGCTGGACTCGCAGCAGCTGCACAACTTAATAAGGCTGGACATACTGTAACTGTATTTGAACGCAGTGACCGCATCGGCGGTCTGCTCACATATGGCATTCCGACTATGAAACTCGATAAGAGAGTTGTGCAACGTCGTGTAGATTTATTGGCCGCTGAAGGTATCAATTTTGTAGTGAATACAGAGATTGGCAAGGATATTCCTGCGCAGCAGCTTGTTGATGAGTATGATGCAGTCGTTCTGTGTGGTGGAGCTACTAAGGCACGCCGCTTTAACGTTGAAGGTAGTGAGCTTAAGGGTGTAATGTATGCTATGGACTATTTAAATGGTACGATTAAGAGCTATTTGAATTCCAACCTTGAGGATGGTAACTATGTGTCCGCTGAAGGTAAAGACGTGATCGTCTTGGGCGGTGGGGATACAGGTTCTGACTGTGTTGCCACTGCGCTTCGTCACGGATGCAGCAGTATCACTCAATTTGGTACGCATGAAAAAGCACCATTACAACGTGATCCGATAGCTAATCCTTGGCCACAATTCCCGAATGTATACACGCTGGATTATGCGCAAGAAGAAGCCAAAGCCATTTTTGGGGATGATCCGCGTGAGTTCTCTATCATGACCACCAAATTTGTCGGTGATGAAGAGGGGAATTTGAAAGAACTTCACACCGTCCAAATTCGCCGGATTGTGGATGAGACAGGTCGTAAGATCTATCAGCCGGTTCCAGGCACCGAAGCTGTATATCCTGCTCAACTTGCTCTGATTGCCATTGGTTTTGATGGCCCAGAACAAGATATTATTCAAGAGCTTGATCTTGAAACAGATCGTCGTTCAAATGTGAAAGCACGTTATGGTAAATTCAATACGAATGTAGACAAAGTATTTGCTGCTGGTGATATGCGCCGCGGTCAAAGCTTGGTGGTTTGGGCTATCAACGAAGGTCGCGAAGCTGCACGTGAAGTGGATAAATACTTGATGGGGTCAACCGTTCTTGTTTAGGGATTAGGATAATAATTGTTTAAAAAGCCGTTACTCCAGCAGTTTATCTGCTGGAGTAACGGCTTTTTAATAAAGAGAAGCTTGACGTAAATATCAGTATCATATAAATTAAATACATTATTCACATGAGAAAAGCATTGACCAAGGATCTACGATTCAGAAAGCGTTAGAACAGAGAGGGAACCCACCGGGTGAAAGGTTCCTCAAACACGTGTGAATGGTATCCTGCCTTGGTAGCTGTAGCGATAATATCTACTAACCCGCTACCGGAATCGACCGTTATCCGATTTGAGGATTGCCAAATCAGAATGGATCGCATGTTGATCTGGCAGTTGAATAAGGGTGGTATCACGACACATTCGTCCCTGACGAATGTGTCTTTTTTGCATTTAGAGAAATGATTTAAGGGGGAGACAATATGCGTCAAAGCAATTTATTATTAACAACTCTTCGTGAGGTGCCTTCGGAGGCGGAGACAATCAGTCATCAGTTATTGCTGCGTGCGGGGTATGTCCGCCAATTAGCTGCGGGAGTGTATACCTATTTACCTCTTGGACGGCGGGTTCTACGGAAGATAGAAGCGATTGTGAGAGAGGAGATGGATCATTCTGGAACTCAGGAAATTCTAATGCCATCCATGCAGCCTGCGGAACTATGGAAAGAATCAGAACGTTATGATGTTTATGGTAAGGAGTTGATGACTTTTAAGGATCGTCATGAGCGGGAATTCATACTCGGTCCAACGCATGAAGAAGTAGTAACCTCACTTGTGCGAAATGAGATCAGCTCTTATCGTAAGCTTCCTGTTACCGTTTATCAGATTCAGACCAAGTTCCGAGATGAACGGCGTCCACGTTCTGGATTGCTGAGAGGCAGAGAGTTCTTGATGAAGGATGCGTACTCTTTTGACATAAGCTTAGAAGGACTTGATCAATCGTACCTCCAAATGTACGAAGCTTATCATCGAATATTTAAGCGTTGTGGACTGAAGTTCAGAGCTGTACATGCAGATTCTGGTGCGATTGGTGGGGAAGGGGGAAGCCATGAATTTATGGCACTGGCTGATATCGGGGAGGATACGATTGCTGTTTGTTCCTCTTGTGATTACGCAGCGAATTTGGAACAGGCAGAAGCCATACAGTCTAATAAGAAAGAATTGAGCTTCGAATTATCTGAGTTAGAGAAATTCCACACCCCTGATCTTCGTACTATTGATCAATTAGAGCAGGAAATGGATATCCAGCCAGAACAAGTGATGAAGACACTAATTTATGAAGGAAACGGACAATTCTTTGCTGTAGTGGTTCGAGGAGATCATGAAGTAAATGAGATAAAAGTGAGTAAATATTTAGGTGCGACGGAGATTAAGCTTGCTGACTATGATGCTGTGAAATCCTTAACGGGTGTAGAGAGTGGGTTTGTGGGGCCGGTGGGTTTGACACTACCTGTACTAGTTGATGCTACAGTGTCTGGAATGACCCAGGGGATTGCGGGAGCAGGAGAAAAAGATTATCACTTCCGTAATGTTGTACCGGGTAGAGATTTTGGGCTTGAACATGTGGGGGATTTCCGCAATGTAGCAGAAGGTGAAGCTTGTCCACAATGCGAGGATGGCGTGCTTCATTTTCAACAAGGAATAGAAGTTGGGCATGTCTTTAAATTAGGTACCAGATATAGTGAGAAGCTTGGAGCTTCCTTTTTAGATCGTTCTGGCAAAAGTCAGCCTATGATCATGGGTTGTTATGGAATTGGGATCTCACGTCTATTGTCAGCGATTGTAGAACAGAATCATGATGATCAAGGAATCATGTGGCCAGTTGCATTGGCACCTTATCAGGTTCATATTTTGATAATGTCTGTTAAGGACTCGGAGCAACTGGCAGTTGCAGAGGCTCTGTATGTTCAGCTTACTAAGCTCGGTATTGAGACGCTGCTGGATGATAGGGATGAACGTGCTGGCGTTAAATTTAAGGATTCAAGCTTGATTGGTATACCTGTAACGCTAGTGGTTGGTAAGGAAGCAACACAGGGAAGGGTGGAGTATCTAGAAAGAAACACAGCAGGAAAAGAGGTCCTAGAGTTAGTCGAAGCAGTTACTCGTATCCAAGCGATCTTTTCACAGCTGAATTAATTTCTATAACTCAAACCGAATACCATTGTTCAGGGCGGGAGAGTGCTGGCGGTAATTTTGTATAGTCATCGCCTTTCGCCGCATTAATCTGAGCTTGAGTTAGAAAAATACTTTCAGTTAGATTAGCGCCTCTAAGGTCAGTATCACGGAAATCTGCTCCTATGAGATCGGCACCTCTAAGATCAGCATCTCTAAGATCTGCAGCAATTAAATAGGCTCCACGTAAGTTGGCGCCTCTGAGATCAGCACCTTTGAGGTTAGCACCAATAAGATCGGCACCCCGGCTGAAAGTTCTCGAAGATTTTTTTAGTTTACGGCGAGCTTCAGTACGTACAAGTTCACTGACTTGCAGCAGCAACAGATTTATTTTTGCTCGATGAGCGTCAACATTTACTTTTAGTAGGGATTCAGGGTTAAGTAAAGTGAGTTGTTCCGTCTCATCGAGTGCTGCTTGCAGCTCAACATGGATAGTATGGGTGACTTCTAAGTTTAAAGATTCGTTTAGATACCATAACAATTCGTGTAAATGCCACATGGCCGGAAATACCTCGAACATTTGCTTCGCAGTTTTTGGATTCGTTCGCCAGTCCTCACCAGTATATGTAACCTGAGAGAGCTTTTGCCCAGCGCCAAAACAGTCATATACCGTACAACCACGAAATCCTAGTGTTCTTAAATCTGTATGTACACCACAGCGAAAGTCTGATTGTAGGTTATGACACGGCTGGCCGGCTGCTTTATCCATAGCAAAATCAACTGAAGCTGAAAAAGGCAAGGCGGCACAGCACAAACCGAAGCAGTTCTCACATTCTGCTTTAAGATAGTGGCCGTTTCTGTCCGTAAAAGGTTCTGTGAATTTGTGATTCTCGGGCACGGTTTGATTCCTCCGATTTATAATAGAGTTTACCAAACTATTCTAATTCATAGAAAAGACTAAGTGAAGTCTGAATTTTACTAGCCTTCTAACCTATCCATTAAAAAAATCCGAGGTTAATGTTATAATAGAATACTGGACGCATTTTGGACTTAAGAACGAAAAGGTAAGGAGCGATTGTTTTTGAAGACACTCATTATTGCGGAGAAACCGGATATGGGGCGGAATATCGCCGCCGCAATAGAACCGAAGGCCAAAAATTACCGTTCCTATCTTGAAGGGGAGCAGTACATTATTACGTGGGCAATAGGGCATCTAATCGGTTTGGCCGAGCCGGATGCTTATGATGTTAAATACAAAAAGTGGAACATTAATGATCTGCCCATTATTCCAGACCAGTTCAAACTGGTGCCTAATGCGCGGACGATCGATCAGCTGAAGGTAATCGGAGACCTTGCGAAACGAAGTGACCTTTTAGTGAATTCATGCGATGCGGGGCGAGAAGGGCAGCATATCTTTTCACTTATTCAACGCCATTTAAAGCTGGAGCATCCTGTGAAGCGACTATGGATCTCGGATTTGACGCCAGAGACTATTCGCAAAGGATTTCAGGAGCTGAAGGATGGATCGGAATATGAGAATCTAACGAAAGCGGCAAAAGCACGCAGTGAAGCGGATTGGCTCATTGGTATGAACGGATCACGTGCTTTTACTACAAAGCATAATGTGCTGCTGTCCGTGGGTAGAGTTCAAACGCCCGTGCTTGCGCTGATTTACGATCGTCAGAAGACAATTGAGGCGTTCTCCTCCCTTAAGTTTTTTGAGGTGGAGGGACATTTTACTCAGAATGAAATGACCTATAAAGGGATGTGGCAGGGAGATCGGCTGACTGATGGAGAGAAGGCGGAAGCGCTAGCTGCCAAGGTCAAAGGAAAACCGGGCCGGATTGAGTCCTACGAGGTCAAGGAAACGAAAGAGTATCCGAATAAGCTGTATGATTTAACGCTGCTGCAGCGGGAGGCGAACGGAAAGTACGCTTTTTCCGCAAAAAAGACGCTCGATATTGCTCAAGCACTATATGAAAAGCATAAGGTGATCTCTTATCCGCGGACGAACTCCAACTATGTTACCGAACAGAATATTCCTGAGATGCATAAGACCTTATCAGCGCTGCAAGGGACGGCTTATGATGAATGGGTGAAAGGTGCGAATCGCAATCTGGTTCATAAAGGGAATAAATTCATCTGTAACCCCTCGAAGGTCGAGGATCACCACGCGATTTTGCCTACATATCGTAAAGCAACAGGACTTAGTGCAGATGAGGGAAAGCTGTATGATTTGATTGTACGGCGCTTTTTGTCTCAGTTTTATCCGGCAGCGGAGTATAAAGTGCATACCGTGATGACCGAGGTAGAAGACGAAAAGTTCAAAACCACAGTCAAGGAATTGTTAAGCCTAGGTTGGAAGGTCATTTATGCCGACCAGAAAAAGGATAAAGCCAAGTCGTCCAAAGGTAAAAACAAGGATGATGAGGAAGACGAAGAAATTGAAGTGAATGAACCGTTCGCTATCGCTCCAGCAGATGAAGTGATCTGTAGTGATGCTGTCGTTAAAGAGAAAGATACACAGCCACCAAAGCACTATACAGAAGGTACGCTGCTTAGAGCGATGGAAAGTGCGGGCAAGCAGATTGAGGATGAAGAGCTTCGCGATGCCATGAAGGATTCAGGGCTAGGAACTCCGGCTACCCGCGCAGCAACTATAGAACGGCTTAAGAATGTAGGATATATTGAAATGCAAGGTAAAAAAATTGCCATCACGCAAAAAGGACGCACAGCTATTGAGCTGATACGTGGAGCGGGTATTGAGCTGTTAACTTCGCCTGAAATGACCGGACAATGGGAGCGCCGCTTGAACGAAATCTCCAGAGGAACGGCGTCGGACGGACAGTTTATGGAGAATGTAAAAAGATTCGCTTGTATGATCGTCGATAAAGTACGAGTACAATCTCGGGCGTCCAAAACCTCTTTTGAAGGGGAAACACCTTCTGTCAATACAGGTGCTAAAGGTCGAGGCGGTGCAAGCACAACCCGTAAAACCACTGAAAAACCTGCGGCACCGCGAAAACGTAAGGCAAGTAGCGAAGCGGAAGCTGCAAATTCAGGGCCTAAAATTATCGGAAACTGTCCACGTCCCGGCTGTGGCGGTATGATTTTTATGGGTAAAAAAGGCTACGGCTGCTCTCATTACAAGGAAGGCTGCAAATTCGTGATCTGGAAAGAGAACCATGGTCGTACACTCACGGATGCGCAAGTGAAAGCCTTGATTGAGAAAGGTCGGACGGGCAAGCTAAAGCTAACCAGCGAAGACGGTACGCCACTTGAAGGCAAATTAGTGCTTCAGAATATGGATACGGGCCAACTAGCAGTAGAGTCATAGCCGATCGGAAAGAATCTATGTACGGCAAAAAGGTGTCTTCAGCCATGTTGGATACGTGGCAGAGACACCTTTTTTATTCGCTAATTATTCAGTAGCTTTAGCTAATTGCGCTTCAATCGCTGCAGTTAGCCCTTCATAGGAGGAGTCTGGAAGTAGGACACCATTTACCATAAATTTAGGTGTACCATTAACCCCGTAGGATCCTGCAATTTTGAAGTCTTCTTTGACGTCGAACATGTAGGTATGATTCTTGAGATCTGTCTCGAATTGTGCATAATCAATGCCTTCAATGTTATCTTTGACGAAATTTAGAATGAACTTCTGTGTGGCCCATATTTTGCTCTCATCACCTTGATTGGCATATAGCTTATGGAGGTATTCCCAGAACTTCTCGTTGCTTTGCTTATAGATGGCTTCACCTGCACTTGCCGCTAGATAGGAATCTCGATCCAAGAAGGCAAAGTTCATGAAGAAGAGTTCAACTTTTCCGGTCTCCACATAGTCCTTAACAAAAGTATCCAGATATTTCTCTGACCAATTTTTGCAGGCGGGACATTTGAAATCTGCGAATTCGATAACTTTGATTTTGGCATCAGGACTACCAAGATGAGGTTGCTTTTCATATTTCAGCCCGTCAACAACAATGCTCCCCTTCACATCGGTGTAGTTAGGTAGTCCCTCAGTACTGTCCGTCTTGTCATTCAGAATAAAGACAATAACAGCGACAAGGATTACTACTATTACGCCTAAGAGCATGGGAAGCATTGGTTTGTTAGTTCGAGAATGGTTGGACTTCACGTTCTTGTTCATATCTCATCTCCTACCTCATATGGGAATTATACAAAAATAGTATAATCATCCTAGAGATAGAGTGGATATGTCATTTGTAACAATGTCTAAGTTTACGCAGCACCTAGAGTTTCTGCAGGGTAGCTGTACGAATAACAGGAGGCACCTCATGGATGGAGGAAATGGTCTTCACAGCTTGCTGCATCTCTTGCTCCAGTTCTATAAGGTTGTAACTCCATTCATTCTGCTGCTTTAGATAGATGCTGTTAATGCCTGCGGTCACTGCTGGGAGTACATCTGTACGTAACGAGTTACCAATCATCCAGGTACGTTTGCGGTCAAACCCTTGTGTAGTCAAAATATTTTCAAGTGCCTCAACATTTTTATGTTGACGAATATAGATCCGATCATCAAAGTAAGCATCCAGCTTCATTTGCTCTATCTTACGTTGTTGGATCGTATCGTCTCCACCTGTGTACAGGAATAAATGGTGACCGTCCTGCTTCAACGTATCGAGCGTTTCAACCATGCCGGGATAAGCTTCGATTTCTTGGTCGTAGACACTTAGTCCGAGCTTGTGTAATTGCTGTTCTTGAAAACGGTCTGTCGGGCGATTATATTTAGCACAAAAATAACGGTAGGTAGCGATTAGGGATTTAGGGAAATTATCGCTGGCAAGACCACTTGTGTTGACCGTGTGCACATCAATTTCTATTTGTTTGTTGCGTAATTCACTCGTGCTCGGTCCAAATTCATTAAACCAATCTGTCATCAGCTCAAAATATTGCCCTAAAATCAAATCGAAGTATTTATTGCAGTGAACCAGTGTATCATCTAGATCGAAAATCACCTGTTGTGTCATGTATTTCATATCTCTCACTCCTTGGATTTGTATCTGTATAGTGGTCTATAGGTAAATATAAGACTCTAGGAACATTTGAAGCTCTGAGGCGCCATCTGGACGAATACTGAAGCGTTCGTCTTGTTCACCTCTTAGATGGATGCGGAGTAAGCCGGCTACTCGTAGAATCATAAGGTGGTGCATGAGCATTTCTCTGGATTGATTGAGATCGGATTGCATCTCCCACAATGACTTTGGTTCATGTGCGACATAGCGGAGTAACCGAAGTCTGGTGGGGTCGGAAAGCGCCTTAGTCATGCGCAACAGCACCATAGGGGGTTCATTTTCGTCTTCTAAAGGCACATCTACAGGATACTGTACGATCACCATAGTTTTGTAGAAGCAGTAGGTGTTAATCGGACGATTATGAACAGTTGGCAATAATACAATCGTCTTTAGATCCTTAATCTCCTCGAAAACTACACCGCCTGATGCGTATTCAATTAAAGAAATGGGGTCCATTTTGCTTTCAAGCATTTTTTTCTCAGAAGCATCTTCAATTAATAGCGGTAAAATTTTGTGCTCCACATGGCGGAAGTATTGTTCGTACCAGAGACGCAAGAGTGGACTATAGCTGTTCCGGATCCGCAATGCATCTTCAATCGTAAACTCTTGAATGAGGGGAGCAATCTGCTGATAACATTCTTCTATGGAAGCGGAATCCAGATCATCGAAGAAATGCAGCACTGAGGTTGCAGGTCCTCGAATGTAAACCCAGGCATACAGCACATCATAATCCGTAAAAGGCCACTCAGCGGCTTGCATTAAAGCTGTTACCTTATGAGAAGAAATGCGATCTTCCACATCACTTATCCAGTGGGGACCAATATCCAAATTGGAGATCCATTTTCTAGTTACATATAACATAAAACTGTCTAGCAGTTCATACACCGGCGATACGTCGATCTTTAATTCGTACTCCATGTCTCATGCACCCCCAGGAAATCCGTAACATCTTCATATTATCTCTTGTTTTGAAGAGGGTTGTCCACTATAATGTTCGGTGTTTGCCAATTGGCGTTAGATCAAATTAGCGTTATTAATCTTAGGGGGATATCATCTGTGTCAGACCGGCCAAGAGTATCTATTCGCAGTAACAGCAAAATGAATTTCATGATTCTTATTACCGCTACCATAGCGGCTGGACTCAGCCAAGGAATGCTGCTTCCCGTATTATCCATTCTATTGGAGCAGAAAGGAGTTTCCTCTTCGCTTAATGGACTAAATGCAGCGGCTCTATACATAGGATCATTCGGAATGACCTTGATTGCTGAAAGAGTTCTCGGAGCGATTGGATTCAAAAAATTGATTGCTGGCGGGATCAGCCTAGTCTTAGTAAGCTTACTTCTGTTCCCCTTTTTTCCTGGCATCAAAATATGGTTTGTATTGCGTTTGCTTGTTGGTGTTGGTGATGCAGCTATCAATTATGCCGCACAGCTATGGGTACTGCTAATGACGCCTGCCGAGCATCGCGGACGAAATCTATCCCTGTACGGGATGTCCTATGGCCTGGGCTTTAGCTTGGGACCGCTGGGAATTAGCCTGCTGCGATTTGGTCAGGCAACACCTTTTATAGTTCTAGCATTTCTTTTTTTATTAATCCTAATACTTGCCGTTACAATGCTTCCGGATTCCCGCCCAGATAAAGTTGAGAGTGGAGAAAGCCAGGTACGCCGGTTTGGACGTTGTTACAGTTTAGCCTGGTTCGCCTTAATTCCTGCACTCTTATACGGTTTCATGGAAGCGAGTTTAAACAGTAATTTTCCAGTGTATGGCCTCCGGATCGGTTACAGCACGGATCAAATTGCAGCCTTATTGCCTTTTGCAGGTATAGGGGGACTGTTGTTACAATTCCCACTAGGGCTCTGGAGCGACCGTTTTGGTCGAAAGAAGGTATTGATTCTAACCGGGATTGGAGGCGGAATTGCCTTCGCATTGCTGCCGCTAGCAGGAGACCATTTTAAAGTGACTATGGTACTGCTGATGATTGCAGGTGGACTTGTAGGTTCCTTTTTCTCATTAGGGCTAAGCTTAGCTGCGGATATTCTACCACGACATCTACTGCCTGCTGCAAATGTGGTTGCTTCTTTTCATTTTAGTATAGGCAGTATTATAGGTCCAGGTATCGGCGGTTTGCTCATGCAAGTCGGCTGGGGCGGGGGGATTTTCGGTTTGATGGGCGCTTTATATATCATGTTCGGATTGCTTGGGTTATTTTTCTCGCCACGGCAAAAAATTTGAGGTAAGATAAGAACGAGTGCTCGCATGGAAATTCATCTGGCTTTCAGAGTACACTATAGATTATAGATAAAGACAGGGAGAGGCTGAACTATGATCACAGTTGAACACTTAGCCAAGGCAGTTGGGGAAGATAAAAATCCAGTTCTACAGGATATAGGCTTTCAATTAGAACCGGGTGAATTCGTAGCAATACTTGGAGCTAGCGGGAGCGGTAAGACGACTTTACTGCGCTGTTTAGCGTTGCGTGAGAAATGGGATAGAGGGAATTTTAGAGTAGACGGTACAGATATTATGGCGAGTGCCTTTACAGGTAAAAGAAAGATCCGCCGCGAGTGGGCTTACCTGGAGCAGAATGCAGAGCTCAATCCGAACCGTACTGCATTGAAAAATGTACTGATCGGCCAGTCCGCGCAAACGCCTTTATGGCGAATGGTTACTGGGATGGTACGTTCAGATGATTATATGGGTGCAATGGATGAATTGGATGCCCTCGGCCTTCTGGATAAGGCGAAGATGAAGGCGAGCCAACTTAGTGGTGGTGAAAGGCAGCGTGTAGCAATTGCGAGAGCATTGACTCATGGTGCGAAAGTGATTTTAGCGGATGAGCCGGTAACGGGATTAGATCCTAAGTCCGCAGAGAATGTGTTGGAAACATTGCGGAAGCTGTGTAAAGAAACTGGCCTTACAGTTATAACTGTACTTCCGATAGAATTAGCCGAACGTTTTGCTACTCGTCTTTGGGTACTAGAAGATGGCAGAATTAAGCATGATATAAAGGGGCGTAGGTTAACGTTCCAAGAACGTGCAAATCTTTAAATTTTGGACACGGATAAGGAAAAGAGTGATGAAGTTGAATATGAGAAGTCTTAGGTGCTTTGTAGCCGCAACGCTGACTTTATCCGTTTTGTCGGGTTGTACTTTCATCAGTGATCCTGTTTCTAAGATGAAATCCCCACAATTGTCTGCTGACAAAGCAACACTTATGGCTGCTATTAATTCACTTAAGCCAGCGGGGTCCACGTTGATTCGACCGACCAATGACGAGGATAGTACCATCTTTACTGAGGATCTCAATAAGGATGGAATAATGGAGACACTAGTGTTCTATAAGACACCTGGAGAAGCTGTAGAGATTCACGGGATGATCTTGGAGAAACAAGGCGACACCTGGGTCAAAAAGCTTGTATTCGATGGTGACGGAACTGTGCTGGAGTCGGTTGATATAAAGGACATGACAGGTGATGGGAAGCTTGAAATTGTTACCGGATATTCACGAGGTGAAGAAAAGGGGCTAGTGGTCTATAGCTATTCCAGCGGTTCATTGGTAGAGTTGCTTTCACATCCGTATACAAAATATATGATTGATGATCTAAACGGAGACGGAATTGAAGATATCACCGTTGTTTATTTTAAAAGAAATGAATTTTCGACCATTTCAATCTATCAGTACAATGATGATGGCTTTAAGGTTCTCGATAAACTTGATGATATAGACCCTTATTTTAACAATTATTACAATATTGTTGCAGGAAAAATCTCGGAGGATAAAGAAGGAATCGTATTGGATGCTGCAGTGGATTCTCAATCTGCTTATTCCTCGATTGTTCTTATGGAGAATAATAAGCTGCGTGTGGTTTTACCAGGTGATGCGCGGACTTATAAAGATCGTCGGATTGCAAGCGAAGATATTGATCATGATGGCATTATTGAAATTGGATTGCTTGAGGTACCCAAAGGGTGGGAGTATTTCGATCCAGCTGAAATTCCATACTTTACCTCCTATTATAAATGGGATGGAAAAGACGGGCTGACCTTCACAACCCAGCTATATCATGATCCATCGGATCGATTCAATATTAATTTTTCTCCAGAATGGCATGAGAAGGTGACGGTTGATACGAAATCGGTTTTGGATGAGAACCTTAAGTTCATCATGTCTGATACCGGTGAGACGGTTGCTGAGGTTGCTTTCTTTTCTCCTTCTGAATGGGACCGTGTAAAGAATGACGGTTGGGATCTTCTTGCACGTGATGCGGCTAAGGTTATCGCCTACCGCGGTAAGTTAGAACAAAGTACAACAACGGAAGGAAGTAATAAAATTGCTTCCCCTATAGAAAGGAAGGGAATAGATGAGTAAAGTACTGATACTGGAAGATGAGGAGTCTATTCGTAGTTTTATTGTTATCAACTTGAAGCGTAATGGTTTCGAAGTGATAGAGGCTGCGGATGGGCATGAAGCTCTTCACAAGTTAACCACGATTCCTGATATTGATATCGCCCTATTGGATGTAATGGTTCCAGGTATTGATGGATTTGAAGTATGTAGACGAGTTAGAGAAACCAATGAACGTTTGGGTATTATTTTTCTGACCGCCAAGGTTCAAGAGCAAGATAAAGTGTATGCTTTATCCGTAGGTGCTGATGACCATGTTAGTAAGCCATTCAGCCCGACAGAACTGATAGCTAGAATTCAATCCTTGCTGCGTCGAGTGAACGTTCATCGTGAACAGTCAGCGAAGGTCTCTTTCGTTTCAGGTCCTTTCACCCTGGATCTAATTTCCAAACATTTCAAGCGTGACAATGAAGCGATTGAACTGACGCCAACGGAGTTTTCATTAATTCAATTCTTTCTTGAAAAAGAAAATACACCGCTCAGCCGCGATCTTCTGCTGGATCATGTGTGGGGTAAGGAGTATATGGGTGATCCCAAAATCGTGGATGTGAATATTCGTCGTCTGCGCCAAAAGATAGAAAATAATCCGTCGGAGCCAGAATTTTTGCAAACGGTATGGGGACACGGATATAGATGGAAAGGCCAAGTACAATGATTAAGAAGGGGATGCGCAGGCAAATCGTTCTACACTACATTCTTGTAGTTTTTTTGGCGCTTCTCCTTGTAGAAGTTATCTTCTTGCTTGCCATCAGAACGTATTATTATGACAGTGTTTATAGCAAGATAAAAAACCACATTACCATGGCAGAGACGTTCTACCATAAATATCAGTTAGGTGGCGATAACAATTCGAACCAGCTGCAAGAGCTGCTGGATAGATTTTCGCTGAATAATACCGAACTGGAAGTATTGACCCTGAATGGGGATATGATTACCAGTTCAACTGGTTTTCAGCCTGACCGTACGATTACAACCAGTGACGTCCCAGAAGCAGTAGGAGGCAGTATTGGCCGCTGGGTAGGGCGCCAGAGTGGTACTAACGAGAGCGTTATGGCTGTATCTAAAATGTTACAGATTCACGGCCGTGATACGTATGTTCTAAGGTATCTTACTTCTCTAGAAGGCATTAACAACGACTTGCTTAATCTTACATTACTGTCGATTGGAATAGGTGCAGCTGTCTTGGCTGTTGTTATCGTATTCAGCTTCGGACTTGCCAATTCTATCGTAAAACCGCTCAATAACATTACGGCGGTTTCAGCCCAGATGGCTAAGGGCAGATTTAATGTGCGAATTAAGGGGAATTACAAGTTTGAGATTGGTGATTTAGCTTCAACGCTGAATTATATGGCTCAAGAAATTGTGCGAAGCAATCAAATTAAGGATGATTTTATTTCTTCTATTTCACATGAGCTACGAACACCACTTACGAGTATCAAGGGCTGGAGTGAGACATTGATCTCTGGCGGCTATGATCCGGAGGAGACGAAGCTTGGTGTAAGTATTATTTCTAAAGAAAGTGAACGACTGATTGGTCTAGTGGAGGAGATTCTCGACTTTTCAAAGCTGCAGCAGAACCAAATGAAGCTATCCATTGGGATTGTTGACGTGAAAGTGTTACTTCAGGAGACGATACTGAATATTTGGGCTAAGGCGGAGAAGAAGCGTATCCACTTGCTTCTGGAATGTGAAGATGGGATCTATGTTAAAGGCGATGCTAATCGTCTAAAGCAAGTGTTCTTGAATCTGGTAGATAATGCTGTGAAGTTTTCCCATGAGGACTCCAGTATAGAATTGTCTGCGAAGAGACTGTCCTCAACTGAGACTGCTATCATGGTTCGTGATAGTGGAATTGGGATTAGTGAAGCGCATATCTCCAGAGTTAAAGACCGATTCTTTCAAGTGGATGCACTCAATGGGGGAACTGGCTTGGGGTTAGCGATCTCACAGCAGATTGTAGAACTTCATAATGGGACACTGGATATGGTAAGTGAGCTTGGAAAAGGGACGGAAGTTACCGTAATCTTACCACTTACTGAGAAACCACCTGAGGTCGTTTCAGATCAAGTAGTGCCAAATCAAGCTATATTACCTGATTCAGATGTCTAGGAGGTATGGAAATGGATGTCTTGGGGAACTCAATTAGGATTGTTCGCGGAGAACCCGACCGGACAGGTGATATCTTAAGTTTACTGCAGGAAGCAGCAAATTGGATGGAGTTAAACGGGATTAAACAATGGACTCCAGGACAATTCAATGAGTCTGATATTGCAGGTTATTTTAACGACAGGCATGTTTATCTTGCGCTTGACGATGATGTTGTAGTTGGAATGTTCACGTTACAATTCACTGACCCTCAATACTGGGGAGATAAAAATGATGAGGCCTATGCTTATTTGCATAGGCTGGCTGTAGCGGGTACACATCGCAGTCAGGGACTTGGGAAGCATATGCTTATGTATGCTGTGGTGCTAGCTAAAGAACTTGGGTGCAGAGGACTCAGATTTGATACCGTCGCACACAACATTAAACTCAATCGTTATTATCAAAGCATGGGTTTTCATTACATGGGCACTAACGATATGGGAAATGGTCGTTTAGTGAACCTTTATGAGCATTTTGAGGAGATCCCTGATCCCGATCGTCTGATTCTTAGATTTATGTCTGAATCGGACTTTGAACACTTGAAACGATGGAGTGTTTCACCTGATTATCTGAAGCAGTGGGCTGGACCTTCACTAACCTTCCCTCTTGACGATGACCAGCTTACTAAGTATTTGAGTGGAGCTAATCATCCAGCGAATTCTGACCGCATGATCTTTTGTGCGGTGCATGAAGCTACTCTAGAGGTCGTGGGTCATATCAGCTTTTCAACCATAGACCGTTCTAATCGATTTGCACGAATAGGTAGGGTAGTTGTAGATCCCGATTGTCAGGGTAGAGGCTTTGGAACAAGGATGATGAATGAAATGCTTCGGATCGGATTTGAGAGCTTGGGGATGCGTAGACTTTCCTTAGGTGCGTTTGCTTTCAACACTGTTGCTTTGAAAACTTACGAAGCCGTGGGCTTTAAGCGGGAGGGCGTTCAACGTGAGGCAGCGCTGTTTGGGGATCAATATGTAGATTGTGTGGAAATGAGCATGTTAGATAGAGAATGGACAGCACTTCAAAATTCATAAGATTAACCTCTAACAACCGAAGGGGCTGTTGCTCTGGTCATGATCGACCAGGACAACAGCCCCTTTTTATAAATATAAGAATATATAAGTTTCACACTATACATTATCCTTATATTTCTCGCATAAACGCTTACCGTCCATTTGGGACGCCGAAGGCGTTTTTGCTTGATAAAGTATTTTTCTATATAATGGTTTTTATGAAGGGAGAACTTCCCGTAGACGTCCTGTCTTCTCATAAACATCCTGAAATAGACGGGAGGGTTGGTTTCGAACCGCTGGCTTTGGAGCTACGGTCTCATAAGGCCCAACGACTACAATATTATTTATACTTCCTTTGATGACAGTTCCATCTTTAATAATTGCACCTTCGCCAATAATGGCATTTTCAATCTGTACTCCACGCCCAATGCGGACGCCAGGCATAATAACACTTTGTTTAATCTGGCTCATTTTGCCGATTTCTACACCGTTGAAGATTACAGAACGTTGTAAGCTGCCTTCTTGTGTGCAGAATTCATTCACGATTGAGTCCGTTGATGGGATCTGAACACGTGGTTTATGGACAGCAAGCTTAGTCCGGCGGATCCGGCTGTACATCGGCCAATGTGCTTTGTCGAGCTTCATGCCATTGTTTTTTTGCAGAAGGTCCATGTGTGCTTCCCAGAGACTACCCACAGTTCCAACATCTCTCCAGTATCCTTTGAAGCGGTAAGCGAATAAATCATCATTCTGATCAAGCATCGTTGGTATAACATCTTTACCAAAGTCATGACTGGAATTCGGATTAGCTGCATCCCGCAACAAGTGCTCCTTCAGATAAGCCCACTCAAACAGGTAAATACCCATGGAAGCCAAATTACTTTTAGGTACTTTAGGTTTTTCCGCAAACTCAGAAATTTTTAGTTCATCATTTACGTTCATTACGCCAAAACGACTGGCTTCATCCCACGGTACCTCCATTACGGAGATGGTGGCTTTTGCAGCTTTCCCTACATGATATTCTAGCATTTTCCGATAATCCATATGGTAAATATGGTCACCGGATAGAATGAGTACATGTTCTGGATTGCAGCTATCGATATATTCAATGTTCTTATAAATCGCATCAGCAGTTCCTGTATAGCTATCTCTGCCTTCAACACCGGAAGGAAGCAGGGTGACGCCTTTGTCCTTTTGACTATGTAAGCCCCAGGGTTCACCTTCTCCGATGTGATCATGCAAGGATTCAGCTTCATACTGTGTCAGGACACCTACTGTATCAATTTTGGAATTTACACAATTACTTAGTGGGAAATCAATAATTTTGTACTGTCCACCGAAAGGGACTGCAGGCTTAGCCATACTGGAAGTTAAGGGAGCCAATCTGCGGCCTTCCCCTCCTGCCAAGAGCATGGCGATACAATCTTTTTTGTTATTCATTTGTTATCCCTCCCATTATTTTGTCAATGCTTGTAATATAAACTTACGACAAGCACTTGAAACGACATAGGTGAAGTATATTGCTGTGTAAAAAGAAAAATTACAATTAATATTTCTTTATCAGAAAATCTTTTGTTTTCACATCAAATCATTTTCAAAATGGTAATATTCGGTTAATGTAATAGGTACAAGCATTCAAAAAAGGTGGTGTAGAATTGGCTGAAATAGCAACAATCGATACCCTTCCGTCAGCTGCTGATATTTATTTGTTCCATGAGGGCACCAATTATCGCAGCTATTCTATGCTGGGTGCGCACACTGCCGCTGAAGAAGGCGTTACGGGCGTGCGCTTTACCGTGTGGGCTCCTCATGCGACATATGTAGGACTAGCTGGTGATCATAACGGCTGGGATGGAACACAGGACATGGACTCGTTATATAAGATACCCGATTCAGGATTTTGGAGTCGTTTTTTTCCGGGAATAGAGCCGGGAACTTTTTACAAATACAGGATTGTTGCCAGTGATGGCTCAAGCTTCCTTAAAGCTGATCCATTTGCCTTCAAAGCTGAGGTTCGCCCGGCGACTGCATCCGTTGTTACGGATCTCAGTGGTTACCGATGGGGGGATGCGGTATGGCGGAGAAAGAGTAAAGCTCCATATCATCAACCGATGAACATTTATGAGATGCATTTTGGAACTTGGCGTCAAAAAGAAGACGGAGAATTTTATAGCTATAAAGAAATGAGTGAATTATTAATTCCTTATTTGGTGGAAATGGGCTATACCCATGTTGAGTTTATGCCTCTAGCGGAGCATCCATACGATTTATCTTGGGGCTATCAAGGAACGGGGTATTTCGCGGCGACGAGTCGATATGGTGAACCCCACGAGTTGATGTATTTAATCGATCATCTGCATCAAGGTGGAATAGGTGTGATTCTGGATTGGGTTCCGGCTCATTTTGCAAAGGATGCTCACGGTTTAAGAATGTTTGATGGTTCACCGCTTTATGAATATGCAGATCCGATGTTGGCGGAAAAACCAGGCTGGGGAACTCTTTCCTTTGATTTCAGCAAGCCAGAGATTTCTTCGTTTCTCATCTCAAACGCACTCTTTTGGTTTGAGTATTATCATATTGACGGGATGCGTGTAGATGCGGTTACCAGCATGCTTCGTCTCGATTTTGAAAAGCAGGCTCATCAATATCGGCGGAATGTGAATGGTGGTCTTGAGAATTTAGAGGCCATTAAGTTTATTCAGAACCTGAATAAAGCGATATTTCAGTATTTTCCTAAAGCATTGATGATGGCAGAAGAATCCAGTGCTTGGCCGGGAGTTACTGCACCCGCTCATGAAGGTGGCCTAGGTTTCAATTACAAATGGAATATGGGATGGATGAATGATACATTGGGCTACATAGAACATGATTTCTGGGGGCGTCCATATCATCATAATTTATTAACTTTCCCAATATGTTATGCTTATGCCGAAAATTATGCATTACCGCTATCGCATGATGAGGTTGTACATGGCAAGAAGTCGTTGCTCGATAAAATGCCGGGTTCTTATGAACAAAAGTTCGCAGGACTTAGGCAGTTGCTTGGTTATCAAATATCCCATCCCGGAAAGAAACTCCTGTTTATGGGGGGAGAATTTGGTCAATTTATCGAATGGAAGGATCAGGAACAGCTGGATTGGCTGCTGCTGGACTATGAGAGCCATCGCGGCATGCTAGCCTATACTGCTGCTCTTAATAAATTGTATCGCTCGGAGAAAGCTCTGTGGGAGCTTGACCATTCTCAAGAGGGTTATCAATGGATTGATGCAGATGACAATGAGCAAAGCGTAATTTCATATATGCGTAAAGGTAAGAAGCCTGGAGATACCTTACTGTTTATCATCAATTTTCAACCTGCCCAGCGTCAACAGTATCGTATAGGTGTCCCACGTCAAGGGACTTATGAAGAAATCTTTAGCTCGGAAGATGTAGCATTCGGAGGCTCGGGTATACACAATGTACCTCAGAAGAGCAAAAAGCTGGAATGGCATAATCAG
Organism: Paenibacillus sp. FSL E2-0201; assembly: GCF_037963325.1. Classification (NCBI taxonomy): domain Bacteria; kingdom Bacillati; phylum Bacillota; class Bacilli; order Caryophanales; family Paenibacillaceae; genus Paenibacillus; species Paenibacillus sp. FSL E2-0201. The sequence goes on along the minus strand of NZ_CP150154.1, from coordinate 3,639,825 downwards.
GTGAATAGCATAGAGCTAACATTACCGCCTCTTAGCTTCCTAGTGTTTAAGAAAACAGCACGAGTGGGTAAGAGTAAAGAGGCAAATGAGTAATAGTTCAAAGCAAGTATAGAGAATCCGTACACTTTAAAGGGGGAAATAATCATGAAAGTTTTATTTGCCGCAGCTGAAGCTCATCCATTTATCAAAACGGGTGGCCTGGCCGATGTCATTGGGGCATTACCTAAAGCGCTGAAGGGTGCCGGGGTGGATGTACGAGTGATTTTGCCTAAATATCGTGGGATTCCTGAAAAGTTTACTTCGAAAATGGAACATTTAACGGAAGTTTATGTGCCAATCGGCTGGCGTAATCAATACTGTGGGATCGAACATATGGTTTATGACGGTATTCCGGTATACTTTATCGACAATGAGTACTATTTTGGGCGGGACGGAATTTACGGATATATGGATGATGGTGAACGCTTCGCGTTTTATAATCGTGCGGTGCTGGAGTGCCTACCGGCTATTGATTTTCAGCCTGATGTCTTGCATTGCCATGATTGGCATGCGGCTGTGATCCCAATGCTGCTTCAGGGACATTATCGACACAATCCATTTTACAGCGAAATGCGAAGTGTATTTACTATACATAACCTGTTGTATCAGGGAGTGTTTCCTTATGAGGTGCTTGGTGAGCTATTAGGTCTGGACAGCAGTTATTTTGGAGGCGTGGAGTATTACGGGAATGTGAATTTCTTAAAAGGTGGCATTGTATACAGCGATCGTGTCACCACCGTTAGTCCAACCTACTCAGAAGAAATCCGGACCCCATATTATGGTTATGGGCTGGATGGATTGTTGAATGCGAGAGCGGATGTGTTAAGCGGTATTGTGAATGGGATTGATACGAAAAGTTATAACCCTGCAACAGATACAAGTCTTGTTACCCGTTATCGTTCTAATCTGGCTAAGAAAGCGGAGAACAAGCTAGCCCTGCAAGAGGAATTAGGATTACCTGTGGATGCTAATATCCCTATGGTTGCGATGGTTACTCGTCTTGTGGATTCCAAAGGCTTAGATCTGCTTACTCGAGTATTGGATGAGCTACTCTATAATGATGACATTCAATTTGTTCTGCTGGGAACGGGGGATGAGTCCTATGAGCGTTGGTTCAAGGAGGCAACTTGGCGTTATCCAACAAAGTTATCTTCACAAATCCTGTTTAATGATGCACTCTCACGCAAAATATATGCCGCTAGTGATATCTTTCTCATGCCTTCCAAGTTTGAACCTTGTGGGATCAGTCAACTTCTCGCATTGCGTTACGGAAGCATACCAGTAGTTCGGGAAACGGGTGGTTTAAATGACACTGTCCAAGCTTACAATGAAGAATCCGGTGAAGGTAATGGCTTCACATTCAGCAACTACAATGCCCACGATATGATGTTTACGCTTCGCCGGGCGATCTCTTTATTTAAGCAGCCTGAACACTGGAAAAAGATTACGAAAAACGCGTTCGCTGGCGATTACAGCTGGAATGTATCCGCTCAGCAGTACATTGATATTTATAATGAAATTACGGATTAAAGGTTTATCCTATTCTCTAACAGTTTAATAAGGAGTACTCTTGAAGTTTTACTCATACTTCAGGAGTACTCTTTTTTATGGGAATAATGGAGACCTAGCCGCATGATTTGGTTAAGTTAGGGAATAGTAAAAATGTATAAAATTATATAAAATTTGAATAAATGTTGAATAATTATTTTCTGAACAATGAATCATTTGCTTTGAAACCCATTAAAAGGAAGTTATTGTCACAATTATGCCTTTGCATATTCATGCGTTCTGATTTATAATAAGTCGGTCAAAGAGACAACTTGGATTTTTTTCATAAGAATAGGGGAGATATAGAAATGAACAAATGGGGTAAACTTGGTTTAGGTATGATATTAGCGGTAGGTCTGTTGTCAGGCTGCGGTCAAAATAAAAATGATAATGATACCGCTGCAACTGGTAATGCTAATTCCGGTGGGGCTACTAAGAAGCTTACAATGGGAACAAGTGCTGATTTTCCTCCATACGAATTCCATAAAGTAGTAGACGGTAAAGATACTATCGTGGGCTTCGATATCGATATTGCTAAGGAAATTGCTGCTGATATGGGCGCTGAACTTGTAATTAAGGACTTGCCATTCGATTCACTGCTAAACGAATTGTCCAGCGGAAGAGTAGATATTGTAATTTCTGGACTGAGCCCAACTGAAGAACGTAAAAAGGCAGTTGACCTTTCAGACATTTATTACAAAGCTGAACAAGCCATTGTTGTGCGCGAAGCAGATAAAGATAAATACGCCACTATGGACGCTGTAAAAGGTACGAAAATTGGTGTGCAGACTGGATCGATTCAAGAAGAAATCGCTAAAGGGATAGAGGGAGCTAAGATCACTTCTCTTGGTAAAATCTCCGAAATCGTTCTACAATTGCAATCCAATCGTGTAGATACTGCTATCATTGAAGGACCTGTCGCCAAATCATTCGTTAAGAATGTTCCTGGTCTTGTAATTACTGATGCTAAGCCGGAAGTTGAAGACGATGGTTATGCAATTGGTATTAAGAAAGGCAATAAAGAGCTTTTGGATCAAGTAAACAGCACACTGACACGTTTAAACTCAGAAGGTAAAATTGATGAGTATGTGACGGCAGCTAGTGAGCTTGCAGATAGCACGAAGTAAAGAAACAACGGATATTATTTAAGTCTGCTAAAGTAAATTGTATGTGTATACAGAAAATAGCGGCAGTAGCTATTTTCTATTTTTTTGGAGATGGGAGGATAGGTTATGGATATTACTTTATTTAAAATGGCTTATGATTATCGTGATTTTTTCCTGACCGGTTTGCAGTATACTTTGTTACTTGCCGTTCTGGGTGTCTTCTTTGGTTTTATTCTAGGAATTATCGTTTCATTGCTGCGTATGTCCAAATGGGGTGTGCTTCGCTTCTTGGCAACAGCCTGGGTAGAATTCCTTCGTGGCACGCCTATGCTTGTACAACTTTTCCTAATCCACTATGGATTGGCTACGTTCGGTATTGAGTTTACACCGATTCAGTCAGGGGCAATCACTTTATCCATTAACAGTTCTGCTTACCTTGCAGAGATTTTCCGTGCTGGGATACAGGGGGTAGATCGCGGACAAATGGAGGCAGCCCGTTCGCTTGGAATGAAGCAAGGGATGACTATGCGTCATATTATTCTCCCTCAGGCACTGAAAAGTGTTCTTCCGGCAATCGGAAATGAATTCATCACCATTATCAAGGAATCATCGATTATTTCTTTTATCGGCGTTACGGATTTGATGTTTCAAGCCCGTACGGTTACAACGATTTCATACGATGGTATGACACCACTGGTAATAATCGCATTTATGTACTTTGTACTGACATTTACGCTATCCAAGATCCTTGGCAGATTGGAAAGGAGGCTGAATACCGATGATCGCCGTTAAGAACTTGCAAAAAAATTATGGGAAGCTGGAAATTCTCAAAGGGATTGACTTGGAGATTCATAAGGGTGAGGTCGTCGTCGTGATCGGACCGAGTGGATCGGGTAAAAGTACCTTCCTGCGTTGTTTGAATTTACTGGAGCAGCCAACAGGTGGCGAAATCACGTTTGAAGGTGAATCGATTACCTCTAAAAAACATGATATTAATGTCACACGTGAGAAGATGGGAATGGTATTTCAGCAGTTTAACCTCTTTCCTCATAAAACAGTTCTGCAAAATATTACTCTCGCACCCATTAAGGTGAGAAAGCAGCAGCAGGCTGAAGCAGATAAATTTGCAATGGAGTTACTGAAAACTGTAGGGCTGGAAGATAAGAAGGATGCTTATCCAGCTCAGCTATCCGGAGGACAGAAGCAGCGGATCGCGATTGCCCGTGCGCTGGCAATGCAGCCCCATGTGATGCTCTTTGACGAGCCAACCTCAGCACTTGACCCAGAAATGGTCGGTGAGGTGCTGGAGGTTATGAAGAAGCTTGCAGAAGATGGGATGACAATGGTCATTGTTACGCATGAGATGGGCTTTGCCCGCGAAGTGGGCGACCGTATTCTATTTATGGATGGTGGCGTCATTGTAGAGCAGGGTACACCGGCACAAGTCTTCGGGAATCCTCAACATGCACGTACGCAGGATTTTTTAAGTAAAGTGTTATAATAAGTTAAATTACAGCGGCACTCGGACAAGTTATCCGGGCGCCGCTTTATTTTTTTAACAGTTGCGTTAATTGAGGATATAATGGACTGAGTTCATTTATTTATGTAAACCATGTATAATAGATGGTCAATCAACTTGAAAAGGAGTACATACATAATGAGAGATGATCTGCGCCGTATAGGCATTATTGATATTGGTTCTAACTCCATACGTCTTGTAATCTATGATACAACGCCGGAGGGAGGCTATAAGATCATCAAGGAGTGTAAGTACTCTGCACGTCTTAGTGAGAAGATTACGAAGGAAGGTCGACTAGAACAGAAGGATATGGAGACCATTATTCCTGTCTTGCGTCAGTTTAAGGAGATCTGCAATGCTTTTGAAGTGGAGACTATACGTGCGGGTGCTACAGCGGCAATCAGAAACGCAGCTAACTCTAATGAAATTATTACCTTCTTGTCAGAAGCTTCTGCGATTCCAATAGAGGTTATTAGTGGTCATCAGGAGGCTTACTTTGGCTTCTTAGGTGTCATAAACGCTTTTAATGTTGAGGATGGTTATGTCATAGATATTGGTGGCGGCAGTACTGAAATCACACTTTTTCGCGGACGACGGTATCAACATAGCATTTCCTTTCCATTTGGAGCGGTGAATACAAACCTGATGTTCGGACAAGGTGGTAACTGGAACGGAGATCAGATTCACAAGCTGGAGACTTTTGTTCTGGGGAGATTGGTAGAACATGATTGGCTTAACGCAACAGCGGGTCTTCCGTTATTTGGACTGGGAGGGACGGTGCGTTCTTTAGGCAAGCTGGATCAAAAAACGAGAGCATATTCATTACCTAACTCGCATGGTTACACCATGGCTAGTGAGACGATTGAGCATTTTATGAACACATTACCTTCAATGCCTTACGATAAACGTAAAGATTTAGATGGACTGTCTAAGAGCCGAGCAGATATCATTGTATCCGGGTTAATTATTTTCCATACGGTATATCAGTATATTGGTGCTAGCCAGGCTGTAATCAGCGGTGAAGGGCTCAGAGAAGGCATGCTTCATGATCTACTGAAGCCGGAGCAACCGGTGCGAGACAGTGCGCTTGAATACAGTTTAAATACGATCATTCGGTTTGATATTCGTACCTCTAAACGGTATTTGGATCATATCAACAAGCTTGCGCTAAGTCTGTTTGATGCATTCAAGGATGAGGAGAATAAAGCTGAACATGAGATGTTAATTTATGTATCCATCATGCTGCATCGCACGGGATCTAACATTAACTATTATCAATCCAAACGTCATACCCTGTATTGGCTAATGAATTCACCGATTCGTGGGCTAACACACCGTCAGCTTATCCTATGCGCGATGATTGCCTCGTATAGCACAAAAAGCCGGAAGCAGAAACTGTCCCAAATGTATAAGGACATTTTACTGCCTTCCGACGAAGAGTGGATTCATAAGCTTGGATCGCTTGTTCAGCTAAGTATTGCACTGGACAGCACCGAGATCGGGATTGTAAGTGGCTTGAAAGCTAATCTACACGGCAATTCACTTCATCTGGACCTTGAGGGCACCTCAGCACTTCTGATCGGTCTAGAGGACATTGAGAATGCCTTAAAAGCATTTAAGAATGCTTGGGCGGTAAAGGTAAAACTCGGGTTCCCTTCCAACGTGTAACATCCATAGCTGCGAACTGGCTCCGGAAAGGGGCCTTTTTGTCGTCTGGTTGCTCGTAATATCCGTTAGGCTGTAAGAAGCTGGCCTTCACATTATCTTTAAGGGATAGTTCAAGAATCTTAACTATCTGTTTACGAATATTGCTGTCTTTGACTGGGCACATCAGCTCAATCCGGCGGGTTAGGTTTCTTGTCATCCAGTCTGCACTGGATAAATAAACCTCAGGCTTTCCGCCATTTTCAAAATAGTAAATTCTTGAATGCTCCAGAAAGCGGTCGACAATACTGCGAACCGTAATGTTCTCGCTCAAGCCTTCAATCCCCGGACGAAGACAACAAACTCCTCGAACGATTAAATCGATAGATACACCGGCTTGTGCAGCACCATATAAATCGTCAATGACTTGTTGATTGGAGAGAGAGTTCATTTTGGCGATGATACGTGCAGGTCTGCCAGCTGCAGCATGCTCCGCTTCACGGTGCATCAGCTTTTGTAAGGAAAGACTCATATTCGTCGGAGCTACAATAAAGGAGTTCCAGTCAAAATTGGCGGAATAGCCAGTCATTTGATTAAATAGCTCAGAAGCATCGAGTCCAATATCGCTTTGAGCGGTAAATAGACTGAGATCCGTATATACTTTGGCGGTACTGTCATTGTAGTTTCCTGTGCCTACATGCACGTAGCGACGTAATTCTTGACCTTCCTGACGGACGATCAAAGTAACTTTGGCATGCGTTTTGAGTCCAACTAAACCATAAACGACATGACATCCGGATTTTTCGAGTTGGCGAGCCCAAGCGATGTTACGTTCCTCATCAAACCTGGCCTTTAACTCTACAACCACAGTTACCTGTTTCCCGGATTCAGCAGCATTAGCGAGTGCAGTGATCAATGGAGAGTTTCCACTAACCCGGTACAAAGTCATCTTAATGGCCATCACCTGTTCATCCTCTGATGCTTGAATGATAAAGTCTGTCATCGCGTCAAAGGATTCGTAAGGGTGGTAGACTAGGACATCCCGCTCACGCAATACCTCAAAGAAATCCTCGTTTTCTTCAAATTCAGCAGGGTAGACGGGCTCAATGCTTGGATAGTTTAAGTAACCAAAGCCTTTAATACTTCCGGCGAAATTACGAAGGAAACTTAGATCTAGTGGACCTTCAATTTCGAATACGAAGTCCTCCAGTTCAAACTCAGCTTGCAGCTGTTCCAAAGCATAAGGATGAATGCCTTTTTGTACTTCAAGTCTTGCTGGGACACCGCGACGACGCTTGCGAAGCTCTTTTTCAATCTCCTCTAGAAGATCCTCGGCCCCTTCTTCGTCGATCGTGAGATCAGAGTTGCGGGTCAAACGAAATTCACTAACAGCAACAGGCTCGTAACCACTAAACAATGTTTGAATGTGATGACGAATGACATCCTCTATAAATACGAACTGCCGTTTCTTACTGTTTGATCGGTGCGGAAGAGGGATACATCTCGGCAGATTTGATGGAATTTGTAGAATTGCAAAAAAAGGCTCCTCTTCAAGGCCATTCTTACGAGTAAGAACTACTGCTAAATAGATGAATTGGCTATGCACGAGTGGAAACGGTCGACTCTGGTCAACAGCCATTGGTGTAAGTACAGGATAGATAATATCCCGGTAATATTGTTCTATGGACTGTTCCTGTGCATGAGTGAGATCCTCATAATCCACAAAAACGATTCCTTCTTTATGCAAGCTCCGTGAAATATCACGGAAAATCCGGTATTGATCGGCAACAATTTTGGTAACTCTCTTAATGAGACGTTTGTATAACCCGGAAGGGGTGTAGCCAGTGAAATCTTTTTTCGTATACCCCGCCCGGATTTGATCTTGAATTCCTGCCACTCGGACACTTATAAATTCGTCCAGATTACTTGAGACAATAGCCAGAAATCTAGCGCGTTCCATTAGCGGGTTATCTGGGTCTTGCGCTTCTTTAAGCACGCGTCGGTTAAATTCGATCCAGCTCAAATCTCTATTGAGGTAAGCAGTGGCTGGACTGCTTTGGTTGTTTTTATTCTCTTCTGTATTCATGAGACCTCCAAATATGATTCGTTATCTATATCTAATCTATTTATCATATTCTATCATTCTACTATTGGATAAAGCATGAAATGTTAACGCTATGTAAAATCTTCGGGAAATTTATATGATATTTTTTTAAAAAGGTGAATGAATCTTTATACTTAGTTAACATAATAAAAAATATGTTAACTGAAATCTGAAAAGATGACAAAATTGAAACTTGATATTTCGTAATGGTAACAATTACATAGGCACAGGTTACAAAATTGTGATATATTAAGTCCTGTCAGTTTTACAAAAGACCACAACACACCAAGAAATCACACAGGATGTACATAGGTACTCAAAATGTACACGAGCGTATACGGAAGTCATACCGTTCACGCCCATCTAATGAGGAGGCAATTATGAAGAACAAATTTAGAACAATTAAAGCCCTTGCTGCAGTAATGGGAATCAGTGCATTGTTGCATGCTGTACCAGCACATGCAGACAGCGTTCATATCGCTAAAGAAGGCAATACTTTTTATACTTTATCCAAGCAATACAATGTAGGTATGAATGAATTAATGAAAGCAAACCCAAACGTTGCAGCACTTAATATTTACGAAGGTCTTGAGATTACGATACCTAGTAAAATGCAGGCTGAGTCCGTAACCACAACTACAACTGACAATTCACCAGTGATTACACCAAATCTGAATGTAAACTCAGGGACCAAAACAGTTGAAGCATGGGGTAAGACCTTTAATTATGACAAAACGATTCAAGTTAAAGCATCAGCTTATTCTTCAGCAAGCAGTGAGAACGGCGGATGGGGTGCTGTAGATTATTTCGGAAATCCTCTCAAGCTTGGTACTATTGCAGTTGATCCAAATGTGATTCCACTCGGTACCAAAGTGTTGGTAACAGGTCATTCACATGATGGATTGCCTAAAGATGCTTTCTTAGCTACGGCAACAGATGTGGGCGGTGCTATAAAGGGTAATCGTATAGATATCTTTATCCCTGGTAGCCAAAGCTTTGTATCATCTTTTGGTTATCAATATGTACAATTATACATTGTTAAATAGAGAGATAAAAATAGAAAGACTTATATAGATAAATATGAGATATGAAAAGTTCTAAAAAGATAAATAGGAAACGGAGGGAGTCCTTAGCGGCTACCTCCGTTTTTTTAGAAAATATCATTAAGTCTATGTTTGTGGGGATACTTTATTTACTTTTGGATACCTGTAGTAATTGAGGAACAGTAACGAATGTATAACCCCGTTTGCGCATAATAGTGATTACTTCAGGCAAGGCTTGAATCGTTCCTTGTAGTTGACTACCAGGACCGCCTCCACCGTGTTGAAGAATAATCGCTCCTCTTCCAATATGAGCTAGAATGTTATTTCTAACTTGGTTTTTGGAAAGTCCCTTCCAGTCCAAAGAGTCCACATTCCAATTCACCAGCGTGTAGCCATGATTTTTTGCCCACTTTAACTGTTGTTCACTGATGTCCCCATAGGGTGGGCGAATTAGACGAGGTTTATATCCCGCCAAGGTCTGTATAATATTTTCGGTCTTAATGATTTGTGTCCGAAAATCATTCATCTCTAATTTCACAAACTGAGGGTGGTTATACGAGTGATTACCAATCGCATGACCTTCTCTAAGCATCCTTTTTACCAATGCTGGATGTTTTTTTGCTCTACTTCCCACCACAAAGAAGGTTGCCTTGACATGATATTTTTTTAGGATGTTTAGCAATTGGGGGGTAAATCTTGGATCAGGAACATCATCAAAAGTAAGTGCGATGACTTTATTACGAGGTCCACTTGTCTTAAAAGTTTCTGGATATTTGTGTAATAGCTGACTTAACGTCAGACCTTTTGTGTTCTTATTGTTGTTAAGCGTCGAACTATTTGTAGCAGCGCTACCTGCTGAAATTGCCTTATCTTCGTCTGAAACGGGTGCGCTTTGTGTTTGTTCTTGCGGAGTTTTCTGACTCTGCACAGGCGCTGACGCAACCTCTGAAGAATAGGTTGGGAATAGCATAGTTATGATTGTTCCTAATATTACAAGCAGTTTCTGACCTCTCCGTTGAAAATACATCCCCTCTGCCTCCTTTACTACCTGATCACCGTCATATTCTTAATTGTTATCTCCATAGATGGGTAGATTTATGCTGATAACAATACAGTATTGGTTAAGATTTCTTGAAGGAACCAATGCGTGTATACTAATAGAACGGGAAATTCCCGAGCCAATTATAGATTACGGAAGGATGGAGACATGAATGTCTGATTTGTTTGCACCGTATGAATTGAAGGGGTTATCGCTGAAGAATCGTATTGTTATGCCACCTATGTGCCAGTATTCGGTGGATAAAGAGGATGGTATCCCTAATGATTGGCATTATGTTCATTATGTAAGCCGTGCTATTGGTGGTACAGGATTTATTATCGTGGAAATGACTGGCGTACATCCAGACGGTAGAATCACTAATCGAGATACAGGAATTTGGAGTGATTCACAAATTGATGCTTATCGTAGAATCACAGATGGTGTACATGCCTATGGATCAAAAATCGCAGTTCAATTAGGACATGCTGGACGGAAAGCCGTGGATGCAGAGCCGCCAGTAGCTCCATCAGCAATTCCTTTTGATTCTAAATCTAAAACGCCACAGGCTCTTTCTAAGGATGGGATTTTAGAGTTGATCGAAGCTTTTCGTGAAGGTGCGCGCAGAGCTGTGGAGGCAGGATTTGATACGGTTGAAATTCATGGTGCACACGGTTATTTAATTCACCAGTTTCATTCACCATTGACCAATATCAGAAAAGATGAATATGGCCAAGATCCTGCGCTGTTCGGAGAACAAGTAGTTAAAGCTGTCCGAGAAGTAGTTCCTGTGGACATGCCATTGATTATGAGAATATCTGCTAAGGAATATGTAGAGGGCGGATATGATGCTAATTATGCCCTGGATATTTGCCGCCGGTATAAGAATGCTGGTGTGGATATGTTCCATGTTTCTTCAGGTGGGGAAGGTCCAATAGGTTCAAATGGCGGGCCCAATGCCGGACCTGCTTATCAAGTGGATCTGGCAGAGTTTATCCGCAGTGAATTACAGGTGCCAGTAATTGCAGTAGGGCGGCTTGAATCTTATCCTGAGGCACAGTCCATTGTCGCGGAAGAACGGGCGGAGCTGGTAGCAGTTGGCCGTGGGATGTTAAGTGATCCCTATTGGGCTTTACATGCGGAAGAAGCGCTTGGAGGCGTGCATAACGTACCCAAACCTTATGAACGTGGGATCTGGAAAAAAGGATAGCTCGCTTTGAATGTGAAGTTTGTCACAGATTTTATGTTCCTTCTAAGGCAATCTTAATAAAGATAAAATTTGAAGGAGCTTGATAACGTGGGGATGGTTTTAAGTAACGATAGGCTAACAGACGGAGTGTACCACCTTAAGGTTGAAACGAATAGTGGCGGTAAAATGGGTCAATTCTACATGTTACGGGCATGGGGAGCTTATCCCATCCTTTCCAGACCGTTAAGTATACATGAAGTGAACGAAGATAGTATTGAATTTTTATATCACGTAGTAGGGGAAGGTACAGAGATATTTTCTCGTTTGACTCCTGGTGATTCTGTGGAGCTTGAAGGACCTTTTGGTACGGGATTCCCGCTGGTAGAAGGGAAGGTTGCACTTATCGGTGGTGGGATCGGAATAGCGCCGCTATATTATTGTGCAAAGCAGCTCCCCGGTTGTGATGTCTTTCTAGGATTTAGTCGGGAGGCTTATCGGACAGAAGCCTTTCGTCCATTGGCTGCCGAGCTTACAGTAGATGTAGGCGGATTTATTTTGGATCGTGTAGACTTTAGTCAATATGATCATATTTTTGTCTGCGGTCCGCACCCAATGCTTAAAGCTGCACAGCTTAAAGGCATAGCAGCTGAAGAGGCAGGCAGCAAAACAAAAGTTTACCTCTCTCTAGAGAACCGAATGGCTTGCGGTATTGGTGCTTGTCTTGTCTGCAGTGTTTCATGTCGTGATGGACAACGAAAAGCCTGTGCAGACGGACCTGTGTTCCTTTCAGAGGAGGTGATTTTCCATGACTAAGATGAGCACAACAATTGCAGGCGTGCATTTTAAGAATCCGATTGTAATGGCTTCAGGCACATTCGGCTTTGGTCGTGAGTACGGAAAGCTGTATGATGTATCTTTACTAGGTGGAATCTCAGGCAAAGGGCTCACCCTCCATCCAAAAGCAGGTAATCCTGGCACTCGAGTATATGAGACAGCCTCTGGTATGCTGAATAGTGTAGGATTGGAGAATCCTGGTGTAGCCGCGTTCTTGGAAAAAGAATGCCCTTATTGGGAAACACTCGATACCGCTCGTTTGGTGAATCTTGGGGGCGGGACGCTTGAAGATTACGTACTTGGAGCAGAAATGATCCAACGTGATGCTGATCTGCGATCAAGCTTAGGTAAAACAGCTGTTGATATGATTGAGTTGAATATTTCCTGTCCAAATGTAAAAGAGGGTGGAATCGCATTTGGGATCAAGACTTCTGAAGCTCAAAAAGTAGTACAAGCTGTTAGACGTGCTACTAAGCTGCCACTTGCGGTAAAGCTGTCTCCAGGTGCTGAGAATATCGTTGAAATGGCGCAAATGTGTGAGGAAGAGGGAGCAGATGCCGTCTCTCTGATTAACACTATTTCCGGTATGAAGATTGATGTGAGACGGAGAAGCAGTGTGTTTAATAACTTGTATGCCGGACTGTCCGGACCAGCAATTAAGCCAGTGGCTTTGCGCATGGTGCATCAGGTTGCTCAGAACATATCTATTCCGGTGATCGGAATGGGGGGCATCACCACAGCTACTGATATTATTGAATTTATTATGGCAGGTGCTTCGGTAATTCAGGTGGGAACCTACAATTTCATGAATTTAAGAGCGGGTAGTCAGCTTGTTGAAGAGCTTGAGCAATTCATGGTGCAAGAAAATATTCAATCCTTGGATGAAATACGTGGCATTATATAAAGTAGAGTAGTGAGGAGATACTATTGGCTTCTAACAAGATTAATCCTGATGATATTGAGCTGACGGCAACGGCTGTCGGACGTGATCTCTTGCTCGTAATTTGTGGTGGCGTTCATCATATCGGAGCGTCAAGTACGGCTTATCTAAATGGAGATCAGGTTGAGGTGCAAACCTCTGCGGTTCCTCACCATAAAGAGCACACGATAAGCGAATCAATTGCGGTCAAGGTAGCGGAGGCGCTGAACAAGACGGTCACAGTTGTTATGGGCATTCATTACGACGAGATCACGAAAGAAGGCATTATGGAAGTCGTAGAAATTGTAAATAATAAAGTTAATCAATATTTAGCGCAACAAATTTGAAACGGGATTGGCAATTCTGCGTAAAAGATATCAAGTGAGTTTTTAAATTATCTTTTGGAGGAATGAAACCATGTCTATATTTAAAAGATTGCGCGATTTAACGATGTCTAATGTGAATGCGATTATTGACAAAGCAGAAGATCCAATTAAAATGACGGATCAGTACATTCGTGATATGACCGAAGATTTGGAAGATGCAGAAAAAGCGGTAGCGGCTCAAATTGCTATTGAAAAGAAATTCAAGCAGCTGTATGAAGAACAGGAAGCGCTTGTTAACAAACGTACACAACAGGCACATGCTGCAGCTCAAGCTGGTAACGTTGATCTCGCTCGCCGTGCTCTGGAAGAGAAAAAGGCTGCTGAAGCTAAATTGGTAGAATACAAAGCTAGCTTCGATCAGAACAAAGCCTCTGCGGATAATCTTCGTGGGAAGCTTGACGAAATGCGCAAGCAACTTACTCAAATGAAGAACAAACGCGAAAGCTTGGTTGCTCGTTATAATGCTGCCAAAGCTCAAACTGAAATTAATAAAGCGATGAGCGGCTTCAGCTCTGATTCCGCATCTGCTGGTCTGAAGCGTATGGAAGAAAAAATGCTGCAAGCAGAAGCTCAAGCAGAAGCCAGCAACGAAATGAGCTCGGGCAACAAATCACTTGATGATGAGTTCGAGAAGCTGAACAAAGATCAAGCAGTAGAAGATGAATTGGCTGCTCTGATGAAACAATATGAGAAGCAATAACATTTGATCTTAGCCGATTCACGGCTGATGTTCACAGGCGAAGGGGAGACAGGAATATCGTTTCCACTTCGCTTTATCTATGCTTATGACAGGCATGCAAAATGAATAAGCGGGGGCTATTTGAATGGATTTCCATATCCTGGTGTCCATGGTCGTGTGGACGGTGAGCGGTGCGGTGTTACTGTTTGTGCTAATGTTTGTGGATTCACTTTTCACTCGATACAATGATCTAGAAGAGTTAAAGGCTGGAAATATGGCAGTTACTACACGTTTTGTGATGAAGCTATTAGCACAGGCATTCATTTTATCGTCATCGATAGCTGCATCTAACAGTTTGCCAGATGCTTTGTTGGTCTCGATTGTATCTTTTTTTCTTTTGCTTATATTGGAAAGAACGGTCCGTCTTCTCTTAGCTAAATGGGGGAATCTGGACCTGGATCATGGGACACAGCTTGGCAAAATTGGATACGGCTTATTATCAGGCTCACTGCAAATTACGGGAGCTTTAATTATTTCTGCATTTATGTAGGGGGAATGATCAAATTGAGTATATGGAAACGTATAGGTAATCTTTTCTCCAAACCAGTGACTCAGGAAGTACAGAAAAGTATGCTTAATTTGTCTCCCGGAGACATCTGTGAAGTATCACTCGTTACCTACGAGGTAACCGGCAGGACTCATAATCGTGGACGAAACGCAGTAGTACTGACGTTAAGAGATGGTAGTCAAATTGCCTATTTGCATATTGAGGAGCGGGAACAGCTACAATATGGTTTGTATAAACCTATCGATGGGCGCTTAGATAATCCTGCTGAAGTTCCAACAACTCTTGAACTGGATGATTATACATTTTTTCTGGAGGAAGAGTATGAAGGATATGTTGCTGTTGCTGGTCAAACCCCTTTTATGAATGGTGGAGAACAGCATGTATGGCAATATCAGTCAGACGATTCTCGGCTTCTGCGTGTGGAATGGCAACATGGACGGTTCATGCTTTATGAAGGAGAAAAAGTAATTCCTGGTGATGTGAAGGTAATTAGAGCATCCTAGAAATGAATCGTAGAAGATGTGATCTTGTGATCGCATCTTTTTTTGTGCAATTTTGTAGTTGAAATAGGTAAAGGATTTTGCCGTTTCCGCAATTCATTTATCTTCAGGATGTCTCATGTTAAAATAGTACCTATTATACTGAAAAATGGACGATTTAGAGCGGAGGCATTTGTATGGAGGATCATAAATTTCAGCGCAGAGCACTTCAAGTAAAAGAGGCACAAGCTAAAATAATCAAATTCGCTAATCCGTTAGAGCCACAGAAGGTCCCGTTGAATGAGTGTTGTGGTCGCTATTTAGCTGAGGAAGTAATTGCTCCGCATCCTTTCCCAGCGTTTAACCGTTCGAGCATGGATGGATATGCGATTATCGCAGCGGATACGAATCTCTGTGTAAATGGACAAGTCGTATGGTTAGAAATGGTGGACAATATTCCATGTGGCGCTGTGCAATCTGTAGATATTACTTCGGGAACAACAGCAAGAATAATGACAGGGGCACAAGTTCCGTCAGGGGCAGATACTGTAGTAATGCTGGAAGTAACGGAGACACGTGTGGAGGATGGAAAGACTTTCGTTGGTATTCGTAAGAAGCAGGAAGCGAATTCTAATATCACACCGATGGGGCTGGAGTTAAGTCCTGGCGAGCTAGTGCTGCCAGCGGGACGATTAATCTCTGCGGGGGATATCGCTGTTCTGGCAGCGTTTGGTATACATACAGTAAAAGTCTATCGTCGGCCTAAGGTGGCAATCTTTGCGACAGGAACAGAGCTGCTAGAGGTACATGAACCGCTACAGCCCGGAAAAATTCGAAACAGCAACTCACCGATGCTTGAGGCTTTAGTCAAAGAGGCAGGCGGGGAGCCAGTGATGCTGGGATCCATTGTGGACGATCTGGAGCTGGCCCGAAGTAAAGTGCAGATGGCGCTGGAAACTTATGATTTTGTAATCACAACGGGTGGTGTATCGGTAGGAGATTATGATATTATGGGCGATTTGGTACGTGAACAGAGTGGAGATATGTTGTTTAATAAAGTGACGATGCGTCCGGGGAGCGTTACCACTGCTGCTGTTAGAGGGGGAAAGCTGCTGTTAGCCCTATCAGGTAATCCAGGTGCTTGTTTCGTTGGGTTTCAATTGTTCGCACGTCCGGTTATCAGATTAATGCAAAGTGCCTCACAACCCTTCTTGCCTGAATGGAGAGCTACACTTGGTGCAGATTATAATAGAGTGAATAACTTTACCCGATTTGTTAGAGCACGACTAGAGATCCGGGATGGTAGTCTTTATGCCTTTCCAGCAGCTATCGACGAATCTTCTGTGACGGTCACGATCAAGGATAGCGATTGTCTGATAGTTGTTCCACCTGAGGAAAATGGAATATCTGCGGGAGCTAAAGTAACTATTATCAAGCTTCCTGGAGAAATTCGCGGATAGGATAAACATGAAATGTACTTTTTACATTAACAATAGAACGGAAATAGCTAATTAACTAATTTGCCAACGATATTATTTACAACATTTCAACATATGAAAAATTCACAATAGAAAAGCCAATGATTCAACATAATGCTAATCCGATCAGTCTTTCTATACCATGTAAAAAGAGAACCGGTCACACCTTTTCCATAAAAATCGGAGGAGGTATGGCCGGCTTTTTGCGAAAAATTAACTATCCAAACGACGTTCAATCGCCTCAGACATCGTTTTGTCTGTGAGGTGAGCATAGATTTCGGTTGTTTCTGTGGAAGCATGCCCGAGCTGTTCTTTTGTTTTATAAATATCATTTTGCAGATAATAGTCTGTAGCAAAAGAGTGACGAAGCTTATGTACCGTTAAATAGGGTTTACCAAAACGTTTTGCATATTTAATAATCATTTCTTGAATGGCCCTTTTGGTCATACGTTTACCTTCTTGACGTCCGTTGGGCAAAGCGATAAACAATGCTTTTTCCCTCTTTGGTGTTTTATAACGAGATTGACGCAGGTTTAGATAAAGAGCTAAATCATCCTTTGCTTGTTCACGAAAATAAACAGGGGTTTTGAAGGTTTCATCATTATTCCCTTTTCGAGTGACATAGAGTAGCTTGTTGTTAATATCCAGATCATCCACGTTCAGATTGACTACTTCAGATACCCGGAGGCCAGAATTAAGAATTAAGCTGGCAATACAGGCGTCGCGTTCACGATTTAATTGAAAAGAATAATAAGCCTGCTTGTTTCCTTCAACATCTCGTCCATATCCTTCAAAAATATAACCCACGAATTCCAGCAGTTCCTCATCTTCTAGAATCTTGCCCTTTAATTTAGCAGCGGTATCCTTAGGCTTATGCGTTCGTTTAACTTCTACCTTGGCCATAATATTTCGTTTAAGCAAAGGATAGAAATTCTCGTCCTCAGCGATTTGACTTAAATAATGAAATAATGAGCGTAATGCAGACAGTTTACGAGATACGGTTACACGTGTATTTGTTCCCTCTGCACGGGTTGTGAGATGCAGACGGTATCCAACAATACTATCCATATGCAGGGTTTCTAATTCAAGTAGTGTGATCTCTGTATTGGAGCTGGCTTGAGAGAGACCTTCGGCACGTAGCCATCCGAAAAAGGACTCATAGTCCCGAATATACTCCAGGAGGGTGGAGGGGGATAGATCAGGACGTTTATAGTCAATGAACTGCTGAACGAACCAAGGCATGAGAGGTAGCTTTAGATCCAGTTTTTTACGGTCATCGTTCTTTTGAACGCTCATGTGATTCACCCTTTTCCATAGTTTTCTTATAATTTCTTCCTTCTATCTTATCATGTTTTAGCCCCTATGGGCTTTGATCAGAGTTAATTAAAAGGGGGGAACTTGCTCCTAAAGGAACTAAGTTATATGATGTGAAGTAAACATAAATGGCAGAGGTGCACCTAATGGAACTTGGAATGGAGCTGGTTCCCAGAGAGCGGAAACAGACGATAAGCAAACTTATGCAGTTTTATTTATATGATTTTACCCGTTATCTGGAGCTTGATGTAGACCAAGATGGCGTATACCCAGCTTATCCGGGATTAGAATCATTTTGGAGTAGTGGCGATAATAAATTTGTGTATTTGTTCAAAGTGGACGAGCATATTGCTGGATTTGCTTTGGTAGAACGGTTGCTGCGTAATCCCGAAGGGCAATTTTATATGACAGAGTTTTTTGTAATGCAGAAATATCGCCGGAGCGGAGTAGGAACCTGGGCTGCACATAAGTTGTTTGACATGTACCCAGGTGATTGGAAGGTGTCACAGGTACGTGCGAATACGCCTGCTCGTAATTTCTGGCAAAGAGTGATTGGGGAGTACACAAATGGAGAATTTCAAGAGCGTTATAATCCGCCTCAAGGCAATCCGAGCCAATACTTCAACACATTAAATAATAATAGAGTTAATAATTGAAAAGAAAACAATGGTATTGTAGTCAATCTAAATGAATGGTTATCTTATGATAGTTAAGTTAAAAGCACATTAAGTTAACATAATTATGATTATGTTAACTTAATTAATAACCCAACGATCTCAGTAGGATTGTTTGGGTTATTTTTGTTCATTTCACCCAAGCACAGATGGGGATTTAGCATATCTTATGATGTACTCAATTACAAAGGAGGAGTTAAAATGGGCGAATTCGCAGGCGGATACGGTGGATTTACTTCCACAGGAGCAATTCTGGTTCTGTTTATCCTGTTGGTTATCATCACTAAAACTCTTTGTCTGTAATCCTTTAACTTCATGAATAAGGGTTCCTCCGTCAGTCTATATGGACTGGCGGATTTTTTATGTCTGGATATTACATTAACTGGGCGGGATTTGTGTGTGATTTACTATATAGAAAATAATAAAAGAACTTATATATATTTAACAGTGTTCAATGATTAAACGATGTTCAAATTATGAGGAGACATTAAGATGAATAAAGAACAACGGCAAATGCGTGAACGTGAGAAAATGAAGAAAAGGATTTTACAGGCCGCGGCTTTGTTGATTGCAGAAGAAGGTATTGAGAAGCTTTCTATTCGCAAAATTGCAGAGAAAATCGAGTATTCACCGGGAATTATTTATCATTACTTCCAGGGTAAAGATGAAATTGTGGTGAGATATTTGCAACAAAAATATACAGATATGGTCACCGAGCTTCAGTCCGTACAGCGCAAGGCGGAGCATGAACTGCCACCAGAGAAGCTTTTGAGACAATCGCTTGAGCAATGGATCAGGATGACCCTTTCGACAAGTGTAGAGTACCGTAATGTAATGCTGAACGATACACCGGCTGTTCTTAGTTACACAGCTGTTCTATTCAAGGGAGCTGCTCAGGAGCGTAAAGCGATTGGTATGCTCTGCCAATGTTTATCTAGGTTCGGATCGAAAGAACTCCATAAGGAATCTTCTATAGAGCTCACTGCTCAAGTGATATGGAGTGCTGCATTCGGATTAATTATGCGTTTGATTGTAGAAAAGGATTTGCCTGAAGAACAGGTCGAAGCACTCATTTCTTGTTATTTGGATTCAATGGTTTCTATAGCAAACAGGTAAATAAGTACACCTTTAACACAGTAGGAAGATCAGAGCGTGAAGGGGAGTGATTAGAATGAAGACAATTATTATTTATACTTCCAAATATGGATGTACGGAGAAAGCGGCTTATTTATTGAAAAATCAGTTGGGTGAAGAGACTGAAGTAGTCAATTTGATGCTTGCTAAAGAGCCGGAATTAGAGCGATATGATACGGTCATCTTAGGTGGATCTATTTATTATGGGAAAATACAAAAACAAATGATGGAGTTTACTTCAAAATATCAAAATGAACTAAGTAAGAAGCGCGTTGGATTATTTATTTGTGCAGGAGCGAAGGGGGAGCAGGCCGCACAGGAATTGAAATCTTCATTTCCAGAGAAGCTGTATGACCAATCAATTACAAAAGAAGTGTTCGGAGATGAGATTTATGAAGAGAAGTTCACTTTATTAGATCGATTGGTTCTGCGGATGGTAAAAGGGAAGGGCATGAGTGTAAATGGGTTATCCAAAGAGACGATAGAGAGGTTTGCACTTGCGATAAAACAGAGGTAAAAGTGTGTGGAGAGTCGACTCCTCGAAATCAGTTAACATAATAATTATTATGTTAACTGATTCGTATTTCTGCTTCCAATTATCATTAGCTACCTAAATTTGAAGCATATAATCCCTTTCGCAGCCTTGTGAAATAATAGCCTTTCATGAACAAGCACCAAGTATAGCTTTTAAAAAGACTATATTCTCACAATAATTCTTTAATTTCATCATATGAAAAATTCACAATAGATAATTCAAATTCCAATACTCACCCCAGCCACTATCATAAATCATATACGTCAACTCACCCTACAAATAAAACCCATGAAAAAGGATATAACACCCCTTGATCCATTTATACAAGCTTTTTTCCAATCCTGATGGCTAATTCTATTGCTTGCAAGGCAGCGTCAAACTCAATATCTGATAAAATACCATTCTCTAGACAGTGGAGTGCGTGCTCCAAACTTTTTTCATAGGGATTAGCTGGTTCTGACAAAAGCTCCTGTTTACCTGAAGCGGTAAATTCAATTAATGTGCTCTCGATTGATCCATTCATGTGGTCACTTTCTTGATAGACAAGCTTGCCTCGTTCAAAATATGCCTCATAACCCACGGAAAAAGGATACGAGGTTGGCATCTGTGAAGAAACAACGATCTCAACGGACACATTAGGTTGTTGAAAAGTTGCACGGACTAAGGCTTGATCACTTTTACCACCATCGGTTCCCCAAACGGAGTGCGGCTCCGTAGACCCCAGCATCCAGGTCACAAAATCCAATTCGTGAATCATAAGATTGGTTGCGATGACATGTAGACCGAGGTCTCCCCACAAAGGAGGCGTTTCTCTTTTTAAGGTGAGGGATAAAAGCTTTCCGTATTTCTCCTTATTGGTTACTTCATATAGATATTTGTACGCAGGATCGAATTTAATAAACTGGTTGACGAGGATTCGCGAATCATATAATTGTTCGGCTTCCTTCATCGCATAGGCATCTTCTAAATTGTAGCAAACCGGTGTCTCACAAAATACATGTTTTCCATTCTTAAGCGCATCGACAGCATATTGCCTATGTAAAGCAGAGGGCAAACAGATATCAATCACATCGATGGTGGTATCAAGCATAATGTCGTCAATATCAGTAGTGATTTCAACGCCTAAAGACTGTTTTAACTCCTGCAGCTTCGCTTCGTTTCTGCCATAGATAATTACTTTGTCTACTCGATCCATTTTTGTCCATAACTGCGCATGATAAGCTCCAAATCCAGTTCCCAATACGCCAATATTCATATGCATCAGCTCCTTTATGTATTGAACTAATCATAACCTTCTATTGTTGACAGCAGATTGGCAGGAATTATGATGTATACTTTAAAAAAGAAAAAATTGGAGGATCCCCATGCGCTTGCACCGTTTAATCGCAATTTTATTATTAGTAGAATCAAGAGGGAAGATGAAGGCCAATGACCTAGCTCAAGCCTTGGAAACCTCCGTACGCTCTATCTATAGAGACATTGATGTACTAGCTGAAGCTGGAATCCCACTGTTATCCACGCCGGGACCGAATGGTGGCATCTCCTTAATGAAGGGGTATACAGTTAACTTAAGTCAGCTTCATGAGGAAGATGTAATCAATCTTTATCTAACTGGAATGGGGATCCATACTGGCGGTCATACTCATTCCGGATTAAAGCTTAAGACAACCTTGCTGAAATTAGAAAAAACATTACCCGCTTCCTATCAGACAGATATCCAGAAGGCACAAAAGCGGTTTTATTTCGATAATACGCCGTGGTGGTCAGAACGTTTAGAAATCCCTTGTCTGGAATCGATTAGAGCTGCCGTATGGAGATCTCATAAACTATGGATTGAGTACCACAAGATTAACGGAGTCATATCAAACAGGAAATTACAGCCCTATGGTCTAGTTGTGAAAAAAGAAGAGTGGTATCTTATTGCCTACTGTGAAGACGCCGAACAAATCCGCACGTTTAAATGTGAGAGAATCGCCACTACACAGCTTATAGAGGAAGAGTATGCTATCCCTCAGGACTTCTCTTTAGAAGGGCACTGGAAGCAGCAGGAGAGGGAATTTAAACAAGCTTGTAAAGAGGAAGAGATCTACCCAGTATTGATTAGAACGAATAAGAGCCGAGTGGCTTCTATACACGGGCTGGAGATCATGAATAGGGTAGAGGAAGGAGATCAAATAACCCTTACTGTAAATATGTATAACTATGAAAGTGCATGTACGAATGTTTGGGGGATACTTGGACAAGCCGAGATTGTGGAACCTTTGAAACTGAGACAATATGTGAAGGAACAGGTGAATTTGATACAGGGGGTTTATAATTAGCAAAGTCATTTTATATAAAAGAGACCGTCTCGATTGCATGTTCTGCAGTGAAACGGTCCCGCTCTTATTGTGAAAAAGTTCAACGGATTTTAAAGGTTTACATAATAATTAATATGTTAACTATAAATAGATGATTCCAAAATATCCCTTAAGTTTAATGAATTAACCATTTATGCACTAGTGTCAACATCAAGAGATAACTTCTCTCTAGCAGCAAGCCTTTTGTGCGCTACGATTAGAAAAGGAAGTCCTATAGCCGTGGTTAGAGCAAGTGGTAGGAAGATCGTAAGGCCGTTCTGGGCTCCATAATGATCTAAAAGTACACCACCGAAGATAGGCGCGATTACACTCCCTAAATTGTTAAATCCAATCGTTCCAAAGTACGTACCTTTCATTTCTGGCTTCGCGATCCGATCAATTAACATGTCCATCATCGTGAAGAGTAGTACTTCTCCTATTGTAAACAGAACAACACTGAACATAAGAAGGCCTACACCTTCTGCCAAACCAACTAAGAGAAGACTAAGTGCAACGCATATATTTCCAAGAATCAAAGGTACAATCGGTGAGAACTTACTAGCAGTACGTACGATAGGATACTGTACCACGAGCACTGTAATGGCATTGAGTGACAACATATAGGAGAATAATTGCCCACCATTTGTGAAATGGGTGTTCATTGCTAAATACTGCGCCATAGTTGAGCCGAAATGTCCGTATCCAAGCACACAAAAGATAGTACCGAGTAGAACTGGCAAGAAGACACGGTCTCTACCGGTTATTGCCAAGGCTTCAAGTAAACGTGGTGGTTCAGCTTGAGTATGACTCTGCATGGTTGAATGATGCAATTTGAATTGGACGAATAATACAAGCCCGTATGCAACGTATACAATCCCAGCGATCATAAAGGGAAACGTAGACTCGGCAGAACCGAGCTGCACTCCAATAATCGGACCAAAGACAACACCAAGGTTGATCGCAGCATATCTAAGATTGAATACAAGCAGCTTACTTTCAGCTGGAGTAATGTCGGATAGAAGCGCCCGTGAAGTGGGCTCAAACACGGATCTGCATAATCCATTCAAGGTGTTGACCAAGAAGAATACCCACAGATGTTGTGCAACAGAGAATCCGAAGAATACTGCTGCCCAGCCAAATACGGAGATTAGCATGACGATTTTGCGGCCTACAATATCTGAAATGTATCCTCCATAGAAGCTAGCCATTACGCCCGCAAGTGAGCTGACGGCTACGGTAATTCCCGTTTGAGTGGGGGTAGCTCCAAGGACCTGGGTTAAATAGATGGATAAGAACGGAATGCTCATTGAAGTTACTAAACGTCCGAACATCGTACCGATAATGATAGTCCATGCTAGTGGGTGAACATGCCTTAGATGCTGATTCATAATTGAAAAGGTCTCCTAATCTGATAGCTATAATATTAGTACTGCATATTCATTGCTGATATATGTATAATTATAATGATAAAAGGGGGAAGTAAAAGTGTAAGAAATACTTAAAGTGTTTCACCTTTAAAGGAGTGAACGATCGTGGACCATATAAGTAATCATTTTTTATGTTTAGCAATAGCCATCCCATCCCCAATAGATATAGGGGAAGCTATTCCTGTCACCATAGATAGACTGGCTACAATTCTGTGCTGCACTCCTCGTAACGTAAAGTTTATTCTTCGAAAGCTTGAAGAGCAGGGGTTTATCCATTGGCAGCCGGGAAGAGGGCGTGGAAATATCTCGCAGTTAACTTTTCTACGAACGATTGAAGAGGTGCTGGAGGACAGCTTTCAGGAACTCATTAGTAAGGGGAAGATTAAGCAAGCTATAGAGCTATTAAGTCGTGGCCAAGTTAGTGATCCATTAAAGGAACGGTTATTAATGGTGTTAAATAAGCAGATGGGCTTCCGTAGTGAAACAGAGTCAACATCAGGATTGGACGTCCTGCGAATTACACGTAACCGGCATATGGAAGAGCTAGATCCAGCTTATGTATACACCGCGTTTGAATCCTATTTACTCGGACAAATTTATAGCACATTAGTTTCCTATGATGCAGGAAGTGATACTTTTCTCCCTGGACTAGCTCATATGTGGGAAGCCAATGAAGATTGTACAAGTTATATTTTTTATCTCCGTAAAGGTGTGCGATTCCATCACGGCAGGATAATGACCTCCAAAGACGTAAAAGAGACATTTCAACGCCTTATAGATTTGAACAGTCCAGCATTGAGCCTATACAAAGATATAGAACGAGTAGAGCTTGAAGGAGATCACAGGATCCGGTTTGAGCTGTCTCGTCCCAATCTCTTTTTTCTACACATGTTCAGCTGTATTCATATGTCGATTCTTCCTTATGATGTAGATCTCGCTAATGAGGTGAGCGGAACTGGGCCCTATCGTTTACTAGATCTAAATGAAGATGTGCTAGTCCTCGCGGCATTTGATTATTATTACGGTATACGTCCGCTACTAGATCGTGTAGAAATCTGGTATTTGCCAGAACAAGCTTCAAGTGAACGATTGTATGAACTACCAGACTCCGTTCAGGAGGGTTTATTACCTAATATCATCTGCAATCACAGTATTGACTACCCTGCTTTGGGATGCCGGTATCTCTTGTTCAATTTCCATAAGGAAGGAGTTCATCAACATCAACTTTTTCGGCAGGCCATGAGAATTCTTTACAGCCGAGAGACTTTAATTAAGGAGTTAGGAGGGAACCGTAGTACTCCTGCTGACAGCTTTTTACCTTGGGAGAGCAGTAAGAGAAGCATTGTTGAACCTGCCTTGGAACAAGCGAGAGATCTTCTAGTAGCAAGCGGCTATCAGGGAGAAATCTTAACTTTAGCTACAAAGGATAAAAAAGAAGAGCGAGAAGAAGTGCTGTGGCTTCAAGCACGAGCGGCTTCAGTAGGCCTACAAATTGAACTATATTTATTCAATGAATTTAACTCAGCAGACATAAAGAACACCGCCGAAATCCTCCTTGCTGAAGAGGTTCTAGAAGATGATTGGCAGTGGGGGATGGTTAACTACTTTAATAATAAACTTAATTATCTATTTTCTCTGCTGAGAGACGACCAGATCTTGTTATTCTCAGAGGTACTCACTGATTTCACGCAATCCTCTAAGGAAAACAGAATAAAATTGCTGAATCAGGCAGAAGGTGTGCTTAGGGACAACTATTGGGTGCTATATGGTTGTCATATGAATAAAAAAGCGCAGCTAAATCAAAGCTTGTTTGGTCTTCACACCAGCTCATTCGGATTTCTGGATATCTCAAAATTGTGGATCAAAACTACTAGTCTTTAAGAAGAGTAGGGACATCGATGGCGTTTATGCTTGTACAGGGATGTTTTCTTTTGCTATACTTTCCAGGGAGGCTGTATCGATTAAATCATCGAATGGCGCTCTAATAGGTTTTGAGATATGAATAGGAATATACTTGTAGCCATGGAGGTGAACTCGTTGGATTTTGCTCTGATCCGTAAGGACCGAGACAAAAGAACGGTCGATACTTGACTCTTTTTTTGCCTTTCGGACCTGTTTAGCAAATAGCTAAAAGGTCTTTTTGTTTGTTCAAATTAAGGAAAAAAAGGGGAGATTATCATGCGATTTCTTATCGTGGGTGCAGGAGCTATAGGTGGATATTTCGGGGGGCGTTTAGCTCAAAAAGGAGAAGATGTTACTTTTCTTGTTCGTACTGCCAAACAAATTCAGTTAAAAGCAGACGGGTTGATCGTAAAAAGTGTTCACGGTGATTTTCAGACTTCTGTACGAACGATTTCTAATGAGGAAGAAACAGAGCCTTTCGACTGCATTATTATAGCGGTCAAGGCATACCATTTGCCTCAGGTGATGAATGACATCGAACCCTACGTGGGTGAACATACACTTATCCTCCCGCTCCTCAATGGTTATGATCATTTCAGCATTTTGCAGAATCGTTTTGGTCCAGAACATGTATTGGGTGGTCTTTGTTATATAGAAACAACTCTAGATTCAGCAGGTACTATTGTCCAAAGCAGCTCGTTCCATAGTATTGTTTTTGGTGAATGGGCAGGTGGTGAGTCCGAACGAACACAGTTGCTTCTGAGCCATTTGGATAATGCTGGTTTCACAGTGACATTAAGTTCTGACATTCAGCGTGAAGTGTGGCAAAAATATATATTTGTAGCTAGTTTAAGTGGGATTACAACCTTAATGGATAGCTCAGTTGGACCTATTTTGGCATCTCCAAAGGCACGTGCTATCTATGAGCGACTTCTGCAAGAGATTGTGAGCCTGGCTCAAAATGCTGGAATGCCTGTGGGACCGGAAAATACAGCTTCCACGATGCAAAAGATGCTTTCTGTGTTACCCGAATTTACTTCATCCTTGCATCGGGATATGCATAAGCAATTACCAGTAGAAGCAGATCATCTGCATGGTGCTCTTCTGGCTATGGCTTTACCGGATCAAGATGCGTATCCGGTTCTCGAGACCGTGTATGCCCGTTTGAAAGTATATGAAAGCGTTAATGATATGAGATGATTTAAATTAAATCACAATAGGGAGCTGGGCAATTATGAAGGAAACGAATCAAAAGATAATGACTTTTCTTATGTTCGAAGGGAAAGCAGAAGAAGCTATGAATTTCTATACTACCTTATTTGATGATTCTGAAGTTATTAGCGTTAAGCGCTATGGAGCGAACGAAGCAGGACCTGAAGGGAGTGTTATGCAGGCTTCTTTTTCTTTACATGGACAAGTATTTATGTGTATAGATAGCTATGTTCAGCATGGGTTCACCTTTACGCCAGCGATATCCTTATATGTAAATTGTGAGAGTGAAGCTGAAATTGATCGGGTCTACGAATCATTAGCGCAAGGTGGACAGGTCCTAATGCCACTTGGAAGCTATCCGTTTAGTCCGAAATTTGGTTGGGTAGCGGATCGATTTGGTGTGACCTGGCAATTAAATCTTCCAGGGAATGCATAACGATGAAGTGTTGCGCGGTTATATACCACAAGTAGGTTTTCTACGATTAGAGACACTCACTCTCCATTTTTAAACCGCAAAAAGGTCAAAAGAGCAGCAATTCTCCTGGTCATAGCCCCGTCAAGTAGACAGTAAAAAAGAAGCCTTCTAAGCGGCGATCTGGTTCCGGTACTCTTCCGGAGACAGGTCGCCGAGTTTTTTTTGGAAACGTTCCTTGTTGTAATAAAGAATGTATTCCCTAACCAAATGTTCAGCATTTTCTAAATTCTTGGGCTTCTCCAAATACAATTTCTCGGTCTTCAGGTGAGAAAAAAATGACTCTATACAAGCATTGTCATAACAGTTCCCCCGGCGAGAGTGGCTACCGACCAAACCCTTGTCCTCTAAAACCTGGGCATACGTCCGAGTCGTGTACTGAAAGCCCTGGTCAGAGTGTAGGAGAGCCTTTGAGTCTTGGAGAGATTTCACAGTATCTATCACAAGCTTTAAGTCATTACGGACAGAGATTCTCCAAGCCACAACCTCGTTATTGTATAGATCCATCACTACAGATAAGTAGACAAATTCGTGGCCTGTACGGATATAGGTAATATCCGTGACTAACTTTTGCTGAAGAGCGTGGGCTGTGAATTCCTGGTTGAGTACGTTTGGAAATAAGACAGAAGGCTTACGTCCGGCAAACGGGCGTTTCTTGCGAATCACCGATTGGATGCCTAGCTCTCTCATCAACCTGCGAACTTTCTTATGGTTTACGGGGAATCCCTCTTTGCGAAGCGCTGTACGCATTCGCTTATAGCCATAGGCAGGACGTAGCCGATGAATGGCTAAGATATGTTCCTTAAGGTTCGCATCCTTCTCTTGGCGTTCTTCCCGCAGGTCAGAGGTCTTTTTCCATTTGTAGTATGCAGCCCGGGACAATTCAGCCAGTTTGCACAGCCAAACAATCGGGTATCGCTTGCTCATTTCTTGAATGGATTGGCACCGGATATTTGTATCCAACTTCCCTCCCCATGTAGATTGGGATTGAGCTTTTTTAAGTATTCGACCTGTGCCTTCAAATACGCAATTTCTTCGTCTTTACTGTCAAAATGTTTCCTTCCACCTTTACCGCGTCGGTCCTCAAAGGACTCCCCACTTTTAAACTTACGTATCCATCTCACCAACTGAGCATCGCTCTTGATGTCGAGTTTTTCTAGAATCTGTGAATAGCTCATATGTTCCTCTAAGTGAAGACGAACCGCCTCTTTCTTCAACTCTTCTGAATACTTCGTAAACGTCTGCCCTTTTTTAGCCATGAAAAATCCCCTCCGGTCGACTGTGTTAAACACATGATACCATGTGCTCTTTTTTCACTGTCAACCATGAGGGGATAATACCACTCCCGTCACTGGAGAATTGCTGCTCTTTGTTTTTGGTCATAGTAAGTGAAAGTCAACCGACCTCAAGCGTCACTTTTTCCTTGCTGTCAGAAGAAAATAAAGTATTAGACTCGAAAAAAAATTGTAGACTGGCATGGCGATTAGCAAACGGCTGAACAGCGAGCCTGCAGCTCGGGCTCCTGATTCTTTTGGATGCACCGGGGTGGACAGCCAGGAGGGTGGCGAGATTATATGCTCAAACAGAACCATATCAAGGATACGCTCGTCCGACGGTTAAGGTCATAGAAGATTAACCGGCTACATCACAAAAAAAACGAGTGAGTCAGTTTATTCAAAAATTGAAAGAGACAGATTTGTGATATAATATGGTAAAATATTCAACTCCGAAGAGACTATCCCGCATGTAGCGTCATCTTTCAGAGAGATTATCTCTCAAATAACCGTTGTTTGCGGAGTACCTGGATTTGAAGGAATCCCAAGAGGAGGAAAACAGAAATGAAGAAGAAGGTTGTTACGACTTTATGCGGTACCATGATACTTTTAGTGGGCATGGGCACAGGTGCTTTCGCTAGCTCGCAGCTTCAAGAAATTAAAGCGTTGTTAAACGGAGAATTAAAAATCAGAGTTAACGGGGAGATTACCCCTCTCAAAGATGGGAATGGCAAAGCGGTACTTCCCATTACTTATAAAGGAACTACGTATCTTCCGGTACGATCTGTTTCTGAGCTGCTGGATGTTCCGGTGAATTATGACGGGACAGCCAAAGAGGTGATTATTGGCGAACAGCAGGCAGGCGTTCCCGTGAAGCAGGAGGATTTTAACACGAGTCTGTATACCAAGGACCCTGCACTGACCAAATACGGCAGCAAGAATTATAAGGAAGTTCTATATAGCGCACCTAATTCCAATATTAAATATACCGCGCTCAGCCCTAACGGCAAATATCAGAAGCTTGTTCTGCAATTCGCTGCAATCGGCAAGGAAGTGGAGTCTCTTGAAATTAGAGATAATGACAAGAATGTGCTCCTTAAAAAAATAGAGAAGATTTCGCCTAATAGTGATCTCCAGACGATTGAGGTAGATATTTCTGGAGTAAAGAACATCGCAATAAATGTGACACAAGCTGTTGACGGAGGGTTCATTATTCCGCTTGATACTTCAATTTACAAGTAAGATTAAGCAGCGAAGCCCACAATGCCCGTATAGGCGTAGTGGGCTTATTTTCACGTGAAATTACATAAGATTTTTTCTCGTTCTTTTGCAATGAAGAGATTTAAATCCATCGTTCGTTATATGTGGACAGGCTTAGAGGGTATGTGTCGACTCGAAAAATAAAGTTGTAGACTGGCATGACGATTAGCAAATGGCTGAGCAGCGCGCCTGCAACTCGTGTTCATGGTTCTTTCGGATACAATGGGGTGGGCCGCGATCGGCATGCCGACGACAAGAATGAGTTCGCCGGTAGCCATTTAAAGGGACATTGCTCAGTCTACTAATTTATTTTCTTCGAACACATGCCGCGAAGCGACGTACGGACAAAGCATAAACTTCCTCGTTTCGCCGGATTTCCTGGGCTTGGTATACTGAATGTACAAAAGAAACCTCTTCTTTAAAATGGTTGTGTGGTAACTCCATTTCCCGCTTACACAGCGGAGAGAACGGACTGATTGTGGAAAAGCGATAGCGGTCGCCTTTGTGTCCCGATATTAACCACTAAGGGAAAATGAAAAAATCTGGATGCAACATCGGTTGGAACAACGGTCCGTTCGCGGAACGTCTTTATGGAGCACAACCGTCTATCTGACTACAAAAACATGGGATCTCCTAAGCAGCCATTTCATGGCTTTTGGGACAGCCCTTAGAAGAACGGATTTAATTACATTGCTGAACTATAGTTGTGCCCTCATTAGTTATCGTGACAGTTGAATAACCAGATAGATACTCTGTATAACCGCATACCGTTTCTTGGGTGGATCGTCCTTTTGCGTCAGTATATTTAAGGTATATAGAACCTTCACCACTTAAGCTCAGTGTAGGTTTGAACTTTTTCGTTGCACCTTTTTTGATGGGATTTGTAAATAATTCCTTGGAGTCCGTATGCAATAAACCTATTTCAATAGAGCTAATTTCATCATCCGACTGATTATTTACAGTGAGCAAGAAACTCTTAAATGGAGTTAGAATATTTGATATCGTACCGATCCCTAAAGCTATTACAATACCCATTGAAAATATAGAAATACCTATAAAAAATCGTCTCTTCATTATTTAGTCCCCCTATGTAAGTAAGACAGGGTTCACTCGATAAATGTTACGGTATATAAGAATTAATTATAACTATTAATTAACAGGTGAAATTGGAAGAGGTATGCTAACCTTGATGTATAAATATAAATTCATTTGAAAAGGGGTTTTGTTTTGACAAAATCTACGCTTCTTTCATCAGAAGGATTAACGATTCGTCATTTTGAACAAGGGGATATGCCATTACTGGGGGAGTTATATAACTCGGTTACTTCGCGGGGAAATGCTGTTTTTTGGTGGGTTGGTGATGAGGAAAACTGGGAGAATGTGTACTGCGCCTTTGAAAATGGGAAAATGGTTGCCAAAGGTCAAGTAGAGATCATAAATATTGTGCCGCCTGGGCGCTCAGATGAAAGCAGACATTCGATCTATTTAAATTTGAAAACAATACCTGAACGAGAAGAAGATTATGATCTATTGGATAGTTTGTATCAAACGCTCCTTTTGAGAGCACTTGAATTAAAGGAAACTTTACCAGCAGAGCATAAAACGACGCTATGTGTGGGGAATAACGCATCCGAGATCGTAAATACGTTATTTTTTGAAAAAGAAAAGGGCTTCTGTCTATACAATAGCTTATTTAAAATGAATCATAATCTTAATACTTCCTACACTGTACCTGAACTGAAAAAGGAATTTGAATTTGCAACTTGGATGATGGAGACGCCGCAAGAAGAAGATCATTATTTAGAATTAGAAGCTGGGATTTGGCCAGAAACCCCACTTGGGAAAGAAAGACTATCTCAGTTTAAGCAAAATCCGCTTTGGAACTCTATGGTTGTTCGAGAAGGGGAGAGGGTTGTAGGCAGCTTGATGGTATGGCAGGAAGAGAAAGGTGGGTATGTTGAAAATGTTTTTGTACTTGAGCCATGGAGAAGATTTGGAATTGCTAAGTACATGCTTTCTCAAGCGTTAAATTATTTCAGAACAAATGGACTTGACGAAGCTTATTTAATGGTGTTAACAGACAATGATTCTGCATTGCATCTTTATGAATCTGTCGGATTCAATTTAGTAAGTGAGGAAAGACGTTATCGTATAGAACTCCCATAGGTTTTTGAAGTTGAGGACTACTAAGCAAAGTGTGATTCAGTTTCATCGAGGTTCGATGACAGGATTGCACTTTTTTAGTAATCCATTCGCCTTGTAATAATGATGACAGGAGATCCTCTGAACAATTTTGTTCAATTACTGTTAGTTACTTGTTTACCCTCGCATTTCTTACACACGTTAACCTTTTCGCCAGAAAGACCTTTTCCGATGTATAAAAGCTTAATACGAGTGCTGCCGCAGATCAGGCATGTTCCTCTACCTCGGGATGGCATTCGCCAAAGTGCTTTACCGCGTTTATTTTTGGACATAAATAGCCCACCTTTGCGATTGATACCCTATCTTATGAGCGAGGCAACCTTAAAGTTCGGAGAATGAAGCTTATAAATTCCTTTGTGATTGCAGACAAAATTAAGAATAATAAGGGCGAAAAACGCCCTAAAAAAACAGCGCATAACTTAAATTATACGCTGTTTTGATTCTAAGACGCTTTTTTGAGGATAGATCACCACTTGGACGAGTAAAAAGGAGGTATTTTAAGGGTTTTTTTATAAATAACGGATGTCGATATCTCTAAATTTTCCTGATGACATTTTTGGCATTCTGAATTGCAATGAGCCTTGTTTATAAGTGCCTCTGCTCTGATCCGGATTGACTGGAATGGGGAGTGGGATGATCTCGCTATGATCTTTTCCAAGACCGCTTAATTTAATTTGTGTTCGGTTAATTTGTGCCCAAATACTTTCGGGGTGAATTTCACTTGGAATACGAATTTTCGTGATCAGGTAATTATGTGTGTCAAGATGCTCAAAGTGCAGACTAGAGGTTTCGTCCGTCAATGATGAAGAGGTCGACGCGGTAGCTTCTCTGATTATTTTTTCAACATATCCGTCGATCTGGCTTGGATCCAGCTTCCATTGCTCTTCAAGCGACTTTAAGGATAGCTTTTTCTTAAAAAAGGGATCTTCGTTCATCCAATCTAAAGGGTTCGATTTATTCGGACTCATGAACGCTGAACCTCCTTCATTTTTTTATCCATTGTATGGGCGTATGACTTATTCAGTGACATCTGGGCGGATATCTACATAGAATAGGTTATCATTCCTAAGGGAGGAGTGGTTTGGTGGTTTCAATCATCGGTAACATTAAAATCAACAGCGTGGGCCCTAGTTCCACAGTTTTAGTAGGAAATACAGCATCCGTCATCTTGAGCAGTAACTCCAAAATCTATGCCGGTGCCAACTCCTTCTCGATAGGTGACTCCATAGGTACAAACATTACGAATAATGCAGCCAGCAGTACGAACACGATGGATTCAGATGTGGTGGATCAAGTATCGCCTCCTTAAGGGTGGGTTTACATGAATATTACGGTGTATCAGTGCATATCGGTCAATCATCTAAAAATTGGTACGATCTCTAATTCATCGGTTCTGCAGATCGGCACTTCCGGCCGAATTAATGCCTTGTCTCATAGTTATCAGTCTAGTGACGTTCCAGAATCTCCTCCTGCACCATTACCAGGGGTAAGTGATTCGCCTCTTGTACGTTTGCCTCCGCCAACTGAACTATATACAGGCTAGAATTAGGCGCTTATCCTTCGCATACAATAAACCATAGGAGGGGGTTGTATGCACCCGTATTATGTTCAACAAGTCTTTAATACATTAAGATTACAATCAGAAAAGATTCAGCAGCTGGAGAAGCAGCTCCAAGATTTTAAGGGGATGTAGACAGCATAAAGAACAATAAAGCTGCAAGTATAGGACCTATAAATTATCATTTTGAACAATTGAAAATCGAGAAGCTGGAAGGCACTTTAAATATAGGCATAACACCCAATGAGGGAAATAATCTGGATGAAGCGATCGTCAATGGAAAACCTATCGGTCAGCAAGAAGAAGGGGCACCAACTGCAACCGCCTTATCGGATAAGATTCGTCCAGAGATTCTGAAGTATGTCCAAGAGGAAGTCCCTTCACAATTTTCACGGTTAGAAAAAGAGCAGAACTTAAGTATTGATGAGAACTATATCCAAATGGTAACTCAGGATCTGCTGAATCAGATGGATGGCCGAATTAACGACTATGTGAGCCAGCTGCCTACCTCAGAGGAAGGGCGCGGATACACAGAAGAGGAAAGTGCTTCTATTGTAGAACAAATCAAACGAGATATTGTTACGGCGATAGAGCGGCATTTGGAAATAAATATAACTGGAAGGCGGGAACCACATGAAAGTAACCGTGATTAACAGAGAAATAAATGTAAACGCAGTAAAAGTGGTTTCGATATCAGGTTCTTCGGTATTTTTAGTAGGGGATACCCAGACGATTAACTGTTCTTCGGCGTTTGACAGCGTGATAGAGTATGCTCCCAGTGCTCCAGATCAAGTCCAAAAAGGCAGTGAATAAATGCACACCTCGCGTATACAAGATGTGTACATCAATAATCTGTCTGACAGTTCGATTTTTTTATGTGGATCTGTAGAGCGGATTCAGTCCAAATTCGTGGGAAGTAAA
Organism: Paenibacillus sp. FSL E2-0201; assembly: GCF_037963325.1. NCBI lineage: Bacteria > Bacillati > Bacillota > Bacilli > Caryophanales > Paenibacillaceae > Paenibacillus > Paenibacillus sp. FSL E2-0201. The sequence continues at coordinate 3,605,030 of NZ_CP150154.1, read as the reverse complement.
GAAAATTATCTATATAACATAAAAGAGATTAACAGCAATAATAGAGAGGCTACACCCTTAGAGATCCCACTCACGGCATGGTCGAAGCAAGTGAATGAAGATGAAGTTGAGATTTTGAATGATTCCGAGGCTTCAACGATTAATATGCAATATATTAGAATTTTATCGATTGGGTCCGGGACGACCTTTCAGATTGGAAATGGCGGTTCTGTTCATTTGGAGAGTCGAACGAGTGAGTTTAAGCGAGAATTAGCTTCAAAAGATGAGGCGTAACAGCATCTGTAAGTTCTAGAAGCAAAGAGGTCTCGAAATGATCTTGCAGCCAGCCAATGGCCTGCTCCTCGTATCGGTTGGGCGTAATTGTTGTTTCTTATAACATTAGTTAACATAATCATAATTATGTTAACTAATGAAAACATCGGCGTCCAATAAGTAAATATTTTACACGATGGAGGGAACTTTAGTCACGAAAGTGACCCCTAAGGATGGTTAAGAGTCAATAGAAGGAATGTCAGGAATTTAATGTAGAAGGTAACGACCGTCAACGTAAGTATTCATCAAAAAAATAAGTGTCCCAGAAGCCATTTCATGGCCTTTGAGACACTCCCTCATGTAGAAAATGTCGATGGACTTATTAGTTTTAGAAGCCTTCACGAAGCCAGGTAGTCGCCAACTTGATGGCGGCTTTTTTGGCATTGGTTTCTGCTAAAGGATTTAACATCACAAAATCATGTATGATCCCTTGAAAGCGAACTGCTGTGACAGTGACGCCAGCTTCACGTAATTTGGCAGCATAAGCTTCACCTTCATCACGTAGAACATCTGCTTCACCCGTTATGACTAGTGCTTCAGGCAGATCGCGTAACTGCTCTACACTGGCACAAAGCGGGGAGGCTGTGATCTGATTCCGCTCCGCTGAGTCAGTTGTATATTGATCCCAGAACCATTTCATTCCGTCACGCTGTAGGAAATATCCTTCGGCGAACTCATGATAGGATTCGGTATCAAATGAGGCATCAGTTACTGGATAGAACAATAGTTGTTTCCCTATTTTCGGGCCACTGCGTTCTTTTGCCATAAGAGTAACGGCTGCTGCCATATTCCCGCCGACACTATCACCACCTATGGATAGCTTGCTAGCATCAAGGGCATGATCACTGCCCTGTTCAGCGATCCATTTTAGAACAGCATAGATTTCTTCAATTGCGGTAGGATATTTAGCTTCTGGAGATAGACTGTAATTTGGGAATACGATTGCTGCCTCCGCACCAACAGCTAATTCACGGATTAAGCGATCATGGGTATGCGCATTGCCAAATACCCAGCCTGCACCATGAATGTATAGGATGACTGGCAACGATGCGGAAGAGGAGCTAGGGGGCCGAACAATTCTAACAGAAACATTACCGTTAGGTCCTCCTGGTACCATAAGATCTTCGATATCGACTTCAGGTTTATTAATCTCGCTGGATTGTACTGTATCTACCGTCTCACGACCTTTTTCTGGTCCAAGATCAGGAAGGAACGGAGGTTTTGAATTATCATCGGCAAATTTCTGCGCTGCTTGCTCGAGAATGATCTTTGGTTGATTTGGCATGATGTATCGTCTCCTTTGTCTGGTCATAGTATAGTTTACCCTCTTCATTCCATAACCAACTAAACGAACGCTGAAACGTAAGCTTTTTAATTATTAGCTAGAAAAATGCAAGTATAGAAGGAAGATTTCTTTGATTCGCTCATGTACATGAACAGATAAGTTGAGTAAAATAATGGCAGAATATGAGATTTGAAAAAGGATATAACCTTGTAATAATAGGAGGCGTGCAGATGGGGTATGTTGAATCACTTCGAGAACTGGTTGGAAATAAACCTGTAATTTTGGTAAGGCCGAGTATAATAATTATTAATCCTTCAGGTGAACTATTATTAGTCCAGCATGAAGATGGCACCTGGGGAGTTCCTGGCGGGTTAATGGAGCTTGGTGAATCAGTAGAAGAGTGTGCTAGACGCGAAGTCAAGGAAGAGCTTGGTATAACAATTAAGACGCTTCATTTAATGGGTGTATTTTCTGGAAAAGAACTGTATACAAAATTAAGAAATGGCCATGAGTATTACAATGTTATTATTGGATATATTTGCACAGACTATGAGGGGGTTATTCAACCAGACGGAGTGGAGGTTCTTGATGCTAAATTTCATCACCCGCTTCAGCTCCCTGAAAGAATTGACCCATTTATTAAAACCAAGATTAAGGAGAATATTGGAATCATATCAAAGTTTTTAAAAAAATAAAGAAAAATAAACCCGTAACCGATCCTGATAAAGGACTGGTTACGGGTTTATGATATTCATAACACTTTTCGTTGACCGTCATATATTTCATTACTTAAATCCTTTATTCCGGTAATCCCTTGTTTATGTTTAAGACGAAAGATCAAAATAAACATCAAAGTAATAAGTAACGGATAACCTATCGCCCAGCCTGTAAAAGGAAACACGGCAGCAGTAGCTAGAAAAGAGATCCAGCTAATCGTCACACCTAATCTGCTCCCCTTGAGTAGACGTATCCCCGCAGCACAGCCTCCGATATAGGTTAGAATGAATGTCGCATTCGGAAACTGAATCAAAGTAGTGATTGATATAGATCCGCTGCCGTACAGTGACATCACCGTCACGAAACAGAGGAGCAGAAAAGCTATCCCGCCGATAGGGGTATGATATTGTTTGGATAGTCTACCCATCCATTTCGGCGCATAGCCCTGACGTGATAACGCATAAGCCACACGTGAGGCCGCACCGGCATAGGCGATAATGGTGGCAGTACAAATGAATAGACCTGTAAGACCTGCGATAAATCCTCCCCAGCGTCCAAGAGGCTGGCTGATGATCCAAACGAGCGAAGTGCTTGACCCACCTTTAAGGTAGCTTTGTGTGCCAACTGTTGCTAAAGCAGATAAGAAATATAGAATACCTACAATAATTGCAGCGATGGTCACACCTTTAACTGCAGCACGCTGTGGGTCTTTGAACTCCTCAGAAAGATGTGAGACAGCCTCCCAGCCAATAAAACACCAAAATAAAATTGCTGCAGCCTGACCAATGCTCATCCATCCATGTGGGACAAAGGGTGTGAAGTGTTCCACCTCCATCCGTGGAAGTGCAGTAGCAAAGGAGAAGACGAGAACAGCTACAATTGCAATTACTACGGCAATTTGTACCTTTCCAGCCACTTGCATGCCAATCCAGTTAGTAATTAGCCCAATGGCCAACATCACTGCAGCGATAGTAATTCTCGCAGGTTCATCCCAGCCCATTGCGGCTGTCATATAACCAGCACCGGTCAGTGCAGCGACGGGCGCACCAATCGGAACGGACATTAGGAAGAACCAGCCCACTAAAGATCCAGCTTTAGGTCCGAAAGCAAGAGTAACGAAGTGTGACACGCCTCCAGCGTTAGGGAATTTGGCAGAGAGCAGTCCCATCGATAAGGCCATTGGCAATATCAACAGCGTCATAAATCCCCATGCCAGTAATGAAGCGGGACCAGCCATTTCTGCAGCCAGCCCGGGCACGATTAAGACCCCTGAGCCCAAAACAGCGCCGATATAAAGAGCTATGGCTTGGGGCATGCCGATGTTTCTTTGTAATGTGTTTGCACTTGAATCTTTCATGATTTTTAATCCTGCTTTCATTGTCTTTTGTTATAGAGTAGCAGATAATAGATCCATTGGAAAAACAGATTTTTTGAATAGTATCCATTCGAAATTCCGATGGTTAACTATTATTCAGGGGGCACGTATGGAATCACGTCATCTTTTTACCTTTATTGTCGTAGTGGAGACGGGTAGCTTCACACGCGCTGCACAGAAGCTTGGTTATGCACAATCCAGTATTACCGCACAGATCCAAGCGCTAGAGACTGAAATAGGTCAGCCTTTATTCGATCGGATCAGTAAAAAGATCATCCTAACCGATGCAGGCCGCCGTCTGCTTCCATTCGCTCAAGAGATCTCCAGAATGCACTCTCTAGCGGAAGATGCTCTTCGCTCCGAGAGTGAGCTAACAGGGTCTTTACGAATTGGCGCACCTGAATCTCTGGCTGCTTTTCGCTTACCAGGCATTATCAAGGAGTTTCGCACGAAATATCCGAAGGTCCAAATTATTTTGAAGCCTGGGGTCTGCTGGGAGCTAACGGACTTAGTCCGCTCCGGTGAACTAGATCTGGCTTTCTTACTGCAACCAGAGACAGAAGATAAAGATCTGAACATAGAAACACTGGTGCATGAACAAATGACCTTGATCGCCCCACCAGATCATCCCTTAGTGAGTCTTTCAGAGGTAGAGCCGGTTCATCTTAAGGGAGAAACGATTTTGCATACAGAAACGGGTTGTAGCTACCGTACTTTGTTTGAACATCATTTAAACAGTCATGGGGTATTTCCTGACCCTACGTTAGAGTTTTGGAGTATTGAGGCGATCAAGCAATGTGTTATGGCGGGGCTAGGTATCGCTTTTATTCCACTGATTACAGTGAACAATGAATTAGCGGAGGGAAAGTTAGCTAGTTTGAATTGGAATGATGAATCGCAGCGTGTGACTACTCAAATAGCCTATCATCATAAGAAATGGAAATCACCTGTACTAACAGAGTTTTTAATGACTGTACAAAAGCACGCTGAAAAATGGAGTACTTAAGTATAAATCTCGTAGCTATTCTATGGTACAATAGATTGTCGAAATCAAGGGAGGCTCGAAGCCATGAATGAGTGGAGTGAAGACTACGAAGAGGGGCTTGAGGCTTTTTTAATCTGGATGAAAGATGCCGGTTACACTCCCTATACGCAGAAATCCTATTTAGTAGATGTAAGACAGTTTTTAGAAAGTCTAAATGGAAAAAAGCTTGAATCGGTAAAGAAGTTACATGTTATTTCCTTTCTTACGTCTGTGCGTGAACGTGGAGTAAGTGATGCTACTCGGAACCGGAAGCATGCCTCTATTAACTGTTTTTTCAAGGCATTAATCGAACTGGAATTACTTCTAACCAATCCTGCAGCTGGGATCAAGAAATCTAAGACAGAGATCAATCGTGAGCCAGTCTATTTAGATGAAGGTGATCTGGGGCGATTTTTATCTTCTATAGACGGGAAGTACAAAGGCCGTAATTTAGCAGTTTTTTTACTCATGTCCTATATGGGGCTTCGGGTGGGGGAAGTCCACACGCTGAATTTAAGTGATTATAATGTAGAAAGGCATTCACTTCGAGTGTTTGGTAAGGGACGTAAATGGCGTAATGTACCGATTCCAGAGGATGTGGTCCCCTTTCTCGATCTGGCAATAGAAGAACGGCTAGAACCTTGGCGCAGTAAAGAAGAGGCTATGTTCATTTCACAAAAGGGACGCAGGCTGTCTATTCGTGGTATTCAGCAAATCGCTGCGGACACCTTCGAGCGTTTCCAAAAGGATGTGCCTGCTGCACAACGTCGACCATATTCCAGCCACAAGCTTCGACATTCCTTCGCTACCATGCTGTTACGAAAAGGCGCGGATCTGCGAACGGTTCAGGAACTGCTCGGACACTCTTCTATTCAGACTACAACGGTTTACACGCATATCACGAGCCGGGAGAAGGAAGAAGCCATGTCGAAATTGCAAGTCCAGATTTGATAGAATTCAAAGTGCATTTTTTTTCATGAAAAAGGGACTATCCCAGTCATGAGTCATGACATTCGGGACAGCCCCAATTCTTGCTTACAGTTCTAGCTTAGCAATCTCTGCCTTAAGCTTCTCGGCAGATTTCTGGAATAAAGCTTTTTCTGTCTCATTTAGTGGAAGATCTAGTACTTCTCGTACACCGGAGCGATCTACGATACAAGGGGCACCAAGGTAGACATCCGAAACGCCATTATAATTATTCAATAAAGTAGATACGTTCAACACAGAACCTTCATTATGCAGAATGGAGACTACAATTCGATCAAGTGCTAGTGCTATTGCGTAAGAGGTAGAGCCTTTGGCATCAATAATTTCATAAGCGGCATTCTTAGTATCTTCGAAAATTTCATTTTGTTCTGCTTCATCAAAACCAAGATCGATTCCGGCAACATTCGCTAGACTCCAAACAGGAAGTTCTGAGTCTCCATGTTCCCCGATAATCTGTCCGTGAATACTGCGAGGATCAATTTCTTTATGGCGGCCGATCAGGTAGCGAAACCGTGCACTATCCAACACTGTACCGGAACCGATGACTCTTCTGCGATCAAATCCGCTTATTTTTAAAGTGGCATATGATAAAATATCTACCGGGTTAGTAGCAATAAGTAGTATCGCATGTTGATTGTATTTTGTTATTTTTTGAACGATATCTCGGAAAATTGAAATGTTTTTGCGGAGCAGATCTATCCGGGTTTCACCTGGTTTTTGTGATGCACCGGCCGTAACAATGATGATATCCGCTTCACGGCAATCTTCATATGTACCAGCCCATAGCTTCACACCGCCAACAAAAGGCATGCCGTGATTCATATCCAACGCTTCTCCAAGTGCTTTCTTTTGATTAACGTCAATAAGTACGAGCTCAGGCATACGTCTCCGTAGCAATAATGTATAGGCTGTTGTTGTACCAACTGCTCCAGTACCAATGACTACGACTCGATTGGGTTTCGGGGGCATGATTTCATCTCCTCAGTATTTTAAATTTTTGGTATTTAATCTTGTCCATCATAATCGCTAACGTTATTGTTTTCAAGCAGGTCTTATTTAATGCATTACCCCATTTTGGGCATACTAAATAGAAATTCTCTAAACAATTTGACAACAAGACTAGACAGGAGAGAATGTAAGAATGGATTTATTTCGCAAAAAACCGTTAATCGCACCTTCAAACTCGGGTGCAACCAAGTTAAACAAAACACTTGGTGCACTAGATCTAACCATGCTAGGTGTAGGAGCGATCATCGGTACTGGTATTTTTGTAATGACAGGCGTAGCGGCAGCAGAACACGCTGGTCCTGGGCTTGTGATTTCATTCCTGTTAGCCGCTTTTGCGTGCGTGTTATCAGCCCTTTGTTATTCAGAGTTTGCATCGACCATCCCGGTCTCCGGAAGTGCCTATGCTTATAGTTATGTAGCATTTGGAGAATTACTCGCTTGGATTTTAGGCTGGGATCTTGTGTTAGAATACGGCGTTGCAGCAGCGGCAGTTAGCAGTGGGTGGTCCGGTTATTTACAGGGTCTTTTAGAGGGATTCGGGATACATATTCCTACAGCACTATCTGGGGCTTATAATGCGGAAGCGGGTACCGTTATCAATTTACCAGCAGTAATTATCATCTTACTAATTTCCTACTTACTGACACGGGGAACTAAAGAGACTGCTCGTTTTAATGCCATTATGGTAGTTATCAAAATTGCTGTAGTACTTTTGTTTATCGTAACGGGATTCTTCTATGTTAAGCCAGAGAACTGGACTCCATTCCTACCGTTTGGCTTTCAAGGTGTCGTGAATGGTGCGGCAACGGTCTTCTTCGCCTACATAGGCTTTGATGCATTATCGACTGCAGCAGAAGAAGTAAAGCGACCACAGCGGGATTTGCCAATAGGAATTATTTCATCTCTTGCTATTTGTTCAGTATTGTATATTCTAGTTTCACTCGTATTAACGGGTATTATTCCTTACACGGACCTCAATGTAAGTGATCCTGTTTCTTATGCGCTTCGCGTCGTAAATCAGGATCTGATAGCGGGTCTAATCTCGGTAGGGGCTATTGCAGGAATGACCACAGTGCTGCTCGTGATGCTGTTCGGTCAAACTCGACTGATATTTGCAATCTCACGGGATGGACTTTTGCCAAAAGGATTATCTAACATCAATGCTAAAACTCAAACGCCTATTCGTAGTACATGGATGGTTGGTATCATAATAGCAGTATTAACTGGCTTCATACCTTTGGATCGGTTGGCTAACTTAACAAGCATTGGAACACTGTTTGCCTTTTTTGTCGTTTCTTTGGGTGTAATTGCCTTACGGTATATTCATCCCAATATGAAAAGAGGGTTCAGAGTACCCTGGGTACCTTTCATTCCGTTGCTAAGTGCGGCAACATGCGGATTTTTGATGTATAATCTAGGAAGTGAGACATGGATTGGATTTCTTATTTGGACGGCTCTTGGACTTCTGATCTATTTTTTATACGGCTACCGTAATAGTAAGTTGAATCATAAATAAGAATCGAATCGAGAGGAGAGAGGGCATTGACATCTAGGACTGCTGGATTGAAAACACTAAGAATGTTTCTGATGCTATTTTTTTTAGCGTGGATAGTCTCGGCATGTTCTTCACCACCACCGGAGCCTTCTCCACAGCCACAGCCAACAGAAGCACCGGAAGAAGGACAAACGATTACTCTGATTACACCACCTGATAACAATACTAATAATGAGAGTGCCCCGAAATATCAGGTTCAGACGAGAATTACGGGCTTTCATTTGCTAAGCGAGACAGTGGGCATGGTCTGGGGTGTTACAAAAAATGAGCTTCGTTTGTACATTACCCGTGATAATGGAGCGACATGGGCTAATATTTCTCCAGCGCCAAATGTACAGTTCCTTTCCACGCCCGTCTATGGAAAAGGCATCTTTTTTACGGACCCCAATCATGGTTGGATTATAAGAAGTGCATTTGGTACGACAGAGAACATTGTGCTGCGAACCACGGATGGTGGTCAGAGCTGGAAGATCTCATCACTAGGCGATGATAATGATGTATCTTCCGTTTATTTTAATTCTCCGACCCAAGGATGGCTGATGACCTCTTCAAAAGCTACTCCTAACAGGGAGAGCAAGGCCCTTTACTCAACATCAGACGGTGGTGCCACGTGGGAAGAAGTGATGCAGAATGAACAATATAATCCGAACCTTCCAAATCATTCGATTCCGTTCACAGGTGTAAGTACTGGAATGATATTTAAGAACCGTGTAGAGGGATTTGTGACCCTGCAGACAGGTGCTCTTCCAAAGATCTTTATGACTAAGGACGGTGGTCAGAGTTGGAATCCGGGATCACCTTTTTTGGTAAATGAACAACTGGAAAGCTGTGACAGAGTGATTACTGGCAAACCAGAGTTCTTCGATGCTAGTAAAACTAATGGCTGGATGTCTGTGGGCTGCCAAAAAGATAAAGATAAGACGATTACTTACCACGGTTACTTTACAGCTAATGGTGGAGATAATTGGAAATTTGCACCTTTTGAATTAAAGAGTTCAACCGAAGGAAATCATCAGAGTGCCCCAACATTTCTGAATTCCCAAGTCGGTTGGGCCATCATCGGTGACACCCTTTACCACACCGTTAACCAAGGGAACAATTGGCTCCCCCTTAAGGAGAGCAATGTTCTGCAGTCAAAGCTTGAGGAATATCCTGAGACGATTAAGATGCAGTTTATTTCTCCAGAGGTCGGCTGGCTTTTGATTGAGAAAAAAGAACAAAAACGCTCACTCCTCTTACAAACCACTAATGGTGGGATTAGTTGGCGTGTGATGTAAAGTGAAGAGGGGCTGTTTCTTAAGTGGTGGACGCTACTTTTGGGACAGCTTCTTTTTTTGTGTATAAGGGATGAATTCCCAAAACTACGTATTTTTGATTAATTGAATATAAGGAAAAAACTTAATTAAAATTTTCTTTAAAGATGTGAAAAAAATCACATGACATTTAAATGATCGTGTGATATATTTAACACATAGAACAAGTTCAAATTTTCACAAACTCAACTTTCGAATAGGAGAGATTACAATGAAAACTTTTGAAACAGATTATATGACAAGAAACCTGCTGCAACTTTGCTACAACTGTGATGACGCTCACCTGTGTGAAACAGAAGAACAATGCAGAGCATGCTGGGCAGATAACGGAATGTTAGACGATCAGACTGACGAAACAAAGCAATTGCTAGACCTCGTTCATGCTTAATCTGATCACTCAAAACTATGATTGAAAGACCACTTCATTTCTTGATTTCTAAGAAAACGAAGTGGTCTTTTTGCATGAAGTCTCATTAATTTAATGCTTTCTTAACTAGAAGAGGCATATACATGTACAGAAGTGCCCGAAAGCTAAGGAAAAGTCGGAATTACATGGGTATGAAGGGGGAAAATGTCATGGGAATGGGCCCGGATCTTTCATGGATGTTTGATTTCTCTGGAACAGTGATGCCAATATTTCTCATTGTAATGGTTGGTATTCTTGCAGTATCAGCAGGCAGGGGTTTGCTTCAATGGAGCCGGAACAATAGCTCACCCATGCTAACCATTCCTGCCCGTATCGTTAGTAAACGAAGTGAAATAAGGCAGCAGCAGACTCAAGAAGATAATGGTTCAAGTCGTACAAGTACAACTTACTACTTAACGTATGAATTGAATGGTGGCAGTCGAATAGAATTTAAAGTAGATGGTCATGAATATGGAATGAGTGCAGAAGGCGATAAAGGCATGCTTACCTATCAAGGAACTAGATATCACGGATTTGAGCGACAGCCACAATATTCCACTGCGGAGTAGCCATTAGCATACTTAAATCTTAATCCATCCCCCTCTTCCTTTTAGTGGAACAGGGAGATGGATTTTTATTTGCAACTATTAAGAATGTTGCAGAAAGTAATCGACTGTAAAATTAGGCGTGAGCTGTCACCAGTTAGGCGAATGCACATACAATACAGCATGCAGTTAAGAACGAGGTTGCAAGCTAAAAGCGACCCCAAGGAGGAGACAGCGTGGCCGTCATCAAAACGAACTCGGAAGATGTGAAGGTGCTAGCGCGGTTGATGAGAGCAGAAGCTGAGGAAGATGGAGATCTCGGCATGCTTATGGTCGGCAATGTTGGTGTCAATCGGATTCTTGGCAATTGCCTCGATTTTTTGAACATTCGTACTGTGAATGACATGGTCTATCAAAGTCCAGGAGGATTCGAAGCCCCGCAAAAAAGCTACTTCTATCAACGAGCGAGAGAAGCAGACATACGTCTTGCTAAACGTGCAATTGCAGGTGAAAGAACCTGGCCAGCAACCAATGCTTTATGGTTCTTCCGTCCTGTAGGGGATTGCCCTCCAACTTGGTATAACCAACAAAACACAGGCCGCTTTAAAGCTCATTGCTTCTTTACTCCGACTGGAGAAGATTGCCCAGCTGTATTTATTGGCAATTAGCAGGGGAACTGTGCAAAGAGAATTACTCTACATATGAGTAATTCTCTCAGTAAGCTAGTTTTAAATTTTTTGGTGTCCAAAGGGAGCAACTGCTCCGATAAACATTTAGGAGGTTCATTAAATGATCGTTCAACCATACCGTCCCGTCACTTATACTATTGGTAGTGTTTCTTCTTCAGGTATGCAAATGCCAATGTCAACAGGAATGCAAGGAATGCAAGGGATGCAAGGCATGGGTAGCATGCCGCCACAAGTTAGCAGCGGAAGTCCGATGACACCAGGAGGGGTTGTAGTTCAAAACCCACCTCAACAGTTTGAACAATCGTATATCGAAAATATCTTCAGACTGAATTTAGGCAAAGTAGGTACATTTTATTTTACTTACGAAAATAACAAAGAGTGGAATGCCAAAGTTTACAAGGGTGTACTGGAAGCTGCGGGCCGTGACCACATTATTATTAGTGACCCAGTAACAGGTCAACGTACTGTATTACTTATGATTTATTTTGATTATGCTACATTTGATGAACCCCTTACTTATCAATACCCTGGTGTCATTGGTAATCCTCCTACAACAAGAAACTGTCGCTAATCAAGTCCTAATATTTGTGGATGAACCCCAACACTTAACGGTGAGGGGTTTTTCTTTATACAGACAGATATTTTGGAATAATAAGGGGAATAAAGACCCATTTTTTTTCGAAAGGACACGCATGCTTGCGGTTTGCCCCAATATATTAATATAATAAAGTATATATTCAAAAACGTGATTCCAGACTGGAGATGAAACCATTGGGAAATTGATACTGAAAGGAACAACTGGCAAGCTTCTTGCCGATACTCTGAAAAAACGAAGGAGGTGGGCCTATCCATCCGTACGGAGAATGATGGATAGGATTATAAATTGAGCGACCCTTTACCCGGTATATTACACGTAGGTCTTATTATTCTGTTGGTATTGTTAAACGGATTTTTTGTTTCAGTCGAATATGCAATGGTAAAAGTACGAAGCGGTAGAATTGATACCCTTATTGAAGAAGGTAGTAAAAAAGCTTTAAAAGCGAGAAGCATCGTACGCAACTTGGAAGGTTATCTATCCGCCTGTCAACTTGGTATTACTTTGGCTTCGCTTGCGCTAGGATGGCTGGGTCAACCAGCTATAGCTAACCTTGTTGGGCCATTATTAGGAAGTATAGGTTTTGGGGTAACCGCAGTTAATGTTGTATCTTTGATTATTGCTCTAATGTTTATCACTATCTTGCATATCGTACTAGGTGAACTTGCACCTAAGACTATTGCTGTTAACAAGGCTGAATCTGTCCTCTTGCTAACATCTGGACCGATGAATGTGTTTTACAAGATCATGTATCCAGTGATATGGATCGTAAATGGGCTAGCACGCGGTTTATTACGGATCTTCCGTTTAGCCCCTGCTTCAGAGCTGGGGACGGCGCATACGGAAGAAGAGATCCGTATTATCATGCAAGAAAGTAATAAAAGCGGCTTTATCGATAATACCGAAATGGCTCTAGTTGACAATATTTTTGAATTCGTGGATACGATGGCCCGTGAGATCATGATTCCTCGGACAGAAATGATCTGCCTGAATAATCATCTTCCAACGGAAGAAAATCTTGAAATTGCTTTTGATGGAATGAGGACGCGTTATCCAGTCTGTGATGGAGATAAGGATCACATTCTTGGCTTCATTCATATCAAGGACTTAATTAGGGATCGTGAACAAAGCTATAATAAGTTAATTCGTCCTATACTAACCGTACCAGAATCTATTCAGATTAGTGCTCTGCTGAAAGTCATGCAGCGTGCGAAGACACAAATCGCCATTCTGATTGATGAGTATGGTGGAACATCGGGAATGGTAACACTGGAAGATATCATGGAGGAAATTGTAGGAGAAATTCAGGATGAGTTCGATGAAGAGCGTCCTGGTGTTGAGAAGCTGGGGGAGGATGAACACTCCATCGACGGCTTGATGCTTATTGAAGAGATCAACGATCTTTTGGGTCTCCACATGGATACAGAGGATTATGATACGATAGGCGGTTGGCTGTATTCTAAACTGGAGGTTAATCCACCTCAAAAAGGGCAGTCTGTAGAATTTGATGATCATCTGTTTATTGTAGAAGAAACGGATAATAAGCGGATTTCTCGAATTAAGCTACTGAAGTTACAGCTATTGACTGAAGAAGCTGGTGCATAACGAACTTATTTATATTTATTAAGACACAGGGCTGTAGCCTTGTGTCTTTTTTTACAGTGTATTTACAGTATTGTTTGCCAAAAAGAGATTTAAAATTATATAATTTTAAATGTATATGATAAAAACTACATTAGTCCACAGAGGACAGAAAGGAATTCTCCTTGAGTAAACCTAATAAAAGTACAAGCGTTCCCCAGCTAAGCAAACAAGAGAAACGGCGGGTAGAACAGGAGCAACAAAAGCAGAAGACGAGAATTTTAATTATTGGTTCAATTGCTTTAGTAGTCATCATTTTTGTTGGATTGTTTATGTTAGCTTCGAAAGATGCCGCAAAAAATGCCACTACGGGAGAACCAGTGGAATTCAATTACAGTGAGCTACCTAGAGTCGGTAAAGAGGATGCACCTGTTAAAATTGTTGAATTTGGTGATTTAAAATGTCCAGCGTGTTCCCAATTTGCAACTTCAGTTAAACCGAAGATTGTTCAAGATTTTGTCAACGAGGGAAAAGCAGCGCTCTACTTTGTAAATATGGCTTTCGTTGGTCCAGACTCTGAGACTGCCTCACTTGCTGCATTATCTGTATATCATCAGAATAAAGATGAATTCTGGAAGTTCTACGATGCTGTATACGCACAGCAAGGTGATGAGAGCGAAGAATGGGCAACTGAAGATTTCTTAGTAAGCCTTGCGGAGAAAGAGAAGTTAACTATCGATTACGAACTGCTACGTAAAGATATCAAGGATCGTACGTATGCAGATGACCTAAATAAGGGCATGCAGCTAGCTACTGAAGCAGGGGTAACTACAACGCCATCCCTTTACATCAATGGAGTAAAGACTGCGGATCCATTTAACATTGAAGCGATTTCAACTGAAATTAATGACGCTGCAAAAGCTGTGGAGGCAAAGTGACAAAGTTCCTATCTTTTTGCAAGCGTAACTGCCTGTATCTGGCCTGGTTCGTCTCTTTAGTTGCTGTTGCCGGTAGCTTGTATTTGAGCGAAGTATTGAAATATGAACCTTGTAAGCTTTGCTGGTTCCAGCGAATTTTCATGTATCCTCAGTTATTCCTCTTGGGAATTGCAACGTTTCGAGGGGATAAACGGATAATCCCTTATGTACTTCCACTAAGCTTGATTGGTGGCAGTATCTCGATCTATCACTATGCGGAACAGAAAATTCCTGCGTTAAGTAAAGTTCTTCCTTGTACAATTGGTGTTCCTTGTAATAAGGATTACTTGAACTTTTTTGGATTCATTACGATACCATTCCTTGCGTTAATCGCTTTTGCTTTAATTAGTATTTTACTTTGGTACGGACGTAAGGAAGAAGAAGTGATGGAGTTAGATACAGAGGAAAGTTTAGGATTTTGATTTTCTAACTTTAAGTGATCCGAAAAAATGTGAAAAGTGATTAAAAACACGATCCAGAGGGATAATTGAAGAGAATGAAAGAGAGCATCCAATAAGACTCTGTATTTGCGCTTACTGGATGTTTTTTCATTCTTTTTTCATTTTTTTCAACGCTTTACTGTAACCACTTTGTAGACTAATATTAGACCTTGTGAGAAGTTGAATATGCGCTGAATTTTCTTAGGAAAAACGGGGGAACCAAACTTGGCATTCGTGCCAATGGGGTGAATCGGAATGGGTCGATTGGACTTAAACCGTAGGGCTATACCACAGCCCGAATCCGCCAGCTAACCTCGTAAGCAAAGGTGGGATAATGACCATGCATAGCATGCGGATCATTTCCGTATGCTATTTTTAGTGTCTGCATTTATGAAATCCACCAATGAAAACAGCGCGCGGAATTTCCGTTTCAGCTCCCAAAGAAAGGAACTGTATCCACCATGGTAAGCAAGGTAAAACGACTATTGATCGGGCGTCCGATGAAGTCGAACGAACTCGATCATGAAAAGTTATCCAAGGTTAAAGCACTGGCTGTCCTGTCTTCTGATGCGCTCTCGTCTGTAGCCTACGGAACGGAACAAATTCTGATTGTACTAGTGGCTGCAGGGTTTACTGCCATCTGGTATTCCCTGCCAATTGCATTAGCCGTATTGGGCCTGCTGGCCATCCTGATTTTATCCTATCGGCAGACGATCTACGCTTATCCTCAGGGAGGCGGAGCTTACATCGTTGCCAAGAGTAATCTTGGTGTTCCGACAGGGCTTTTAGCAGGAGGGTCTTTGTTAGTGGATTACATTCTGACCGTTGCTGTTAGTGCGTCGGCAGGGACGGATGCGATCACATCGGCTTTTCCAAGTCTTCATAATCACACCGTTCTTATTGCAGTATCCGTTATTATTCTTCTTACTTTAATTAATCTTCGCGGAGTTACAGAATCAGCTTCATTCATCGCAATCCCAGTGTATTTATTCGTGGTGTCGATTGTAGTGTTGATTATCTCCGGTATTATTAAATATGCAGCAGGTGGCGTGCATGCGAATGTCCCTGAAATTGGCGCTGCTGTTTCAAATGTTAGTTTGTTTCTACTATTAAAAGCCTTCAGTTCTGGCTGTTCGGCTCTTACGGGTGTAGAGGCTGTATCTAATGCTATTCCAAACTTTAAAGCACCTGCAGAAAAGAATGCAGCCAAGACCTTAATGGTCATGGGAGTTATACTTGGATTTATGTTCACAGGCATCACACTCCTGGCGTATTGGTACGGCATAGTGCCTGACGAAAAGGCCACAGTTGTTTCTCAGATCGCTGAATCGACCTTTGGTCGCGGAACTTTATATTTTTTCATACAAGGTATCACAGCAGTAATTTTGTTCTTGGCGGCTAATACGGCATACTCAGCGTTCCCGCTGCTTGCATTTATGTTTGCAAAAGATAAATATATGCCGCATGCTTTTATGGTTCGTGGTGACCGTCTAGGCTTCTCCAATGGTATTATTTTTCTAGGTGTTCTGTCAGCTCTGCTTGTAGCTGCATTCCACGGAAATACAGAAAGCCTGATTCCTCTTTATGCGGTTGGTGTCTTCATTCCTTTCACATTGTCTCAGCTAGGAATGATGGTTCATTGGTTTAAAACCAAACCAGCGGGATGGAAAAAAAGATTTGTTGTAAATACCATTGGTATGCTGACTACATTGACGATTACGCTTATTTTTATCATTACTAAGTTCTCAAGCGTATGGATGGCTTTCATTTTCTTACCTGCTGTAATGTTTGTGTTCTACCGTATCCACAAGCACTATTTGAATATTGCAGATGAGCTTCGTATATGTCCGAGTACAGATAAACCTTTGATTAAAGGCAGCACGGTTGTTGTCCCTGTTGCCGGTGTAACACGTGCTGTACTGCATTCCATTAGCTATGCCAAGTCTTTAACGGATAATGTTGTAGCAGTATATGTTGGATTTGATGAAGAGGACATCCAAAAGATGGAGCAACGGTGGGAGGAGTGGAACCCAGGTGTACGCCTGATTGTACTTCGTTCCAGATATCGCAGTATTATTCGTCCGTTACTGAAATTTATTGATACAGTGGAGTGGAAGACCGCAGCAACGGATCATATCACGATCCTGATCCCACAATTTATCACTAAGCATTGGTGGCAAGCTGTACTTCATAATCAGACCAGCTTTTTAATCCGTTCTTACCTAATGAATTCAAAAGATGTTGTGGTAGCGACTGTCCCTTATCATTTGAATAAATAGTGAACCCTTAAGGAGAGGCTATATCCGGAACGTTCGGAATATAGCCTTTTTTGTATTTTAAAGAAGGAAATTGTTACAAATCCACAAAATTTAAAATTTATATGTTGACATAGAGAATGAGAATCAATATCATTTAAAAGTGAGACAGAGACAGTCAACATCTTTGAGAAAACATAGCTTGTACACACTAGGAGGGTATTAAATGTTTTGGTTTAACAGAAAAAGATTTGGAAGCATGAAATTAACGATGGTCGGATTAATGGTGATGGTGCTATTTTTATCCGCTTGCGGTAATAATAATTCCGGTAACGCATCAAACGCAGGATCAGAGTCTACGGCAGCACCTACTGCTGAAGCTACAGAAGCTCCTGCAGCGCCTAAGACGTTAACGGATGCAATGGGGCATGAAGTAACGATTCCGGCTAATCCAACGCGTGTACTGGGTTCTTATTTGGAGGATGCTCTGGTAACTCTGGGCGTGACTCCAGTAGCACAATGGTCCGTACCGAATGGTGTTCAAGATTATCTGGCCGCTGAATTGAAAGATGTGCCTACCATTAGCTACGATCTTCCGCTCGAGGCAGTAACCAGCTTTGCTCCGGATCTTATTCTCATCCCATCGGAGTCTTCTGTACAGAACGGTATCTACGACCAACTGAATAAGATTGCACCGACCTATGTGATTGGGGATGAACTAAATCAAGATTGGCGTAAATCGCTGCTCAAGATTGGTGAAATTCTGAACAAGACCCCTGAAGCAGAGAAAGCCATTAAAGAGTATGAAGACAAAGCGGCTGCTGCGAAAGAAGAGCTTGAAGGAGCTATTGGTCAAGAGTCCGTGGCGATTTTATGGTTGGTACAAAAGAACTTCTATATTGTAGATGAAACACGCAGTAGTGGTGCTGTGTTATACACAGACCTTGGTGTAACGCTGCCTAACTTAGTAACAGAAATTCCTGTTGGTACAAGAGCTACTTGGAATCCAATCTCGCTAGAGAAGCTTTCTGAGCTGACGGCAGATCATATTATTCTTGTAAACAGTGATAAGACTGAGGGTTCGGAGATCCTGGACAGTGCAATTTGGAAAGGTATCCCGGCTGTAAAAGCTGGTAATGTGCATGAAATGAGCTCAACAAGCAGCTGGTTATACAGTGGTGCGAACGCTGGCGGCAAAATTATTGATGATGTGTTAGAAAGTCTTGTGAAATAAAAAGTCGTAATTCACCATGAATGAGACTGATCTTTTGGTGGGGAAGGGCGTGCAGATCAAGTATCTTAGGATACTAAGATCTGCACCATTTTTTTATAAACCATTCCCATATTACGGAAAAACTACTCCTACAATTGTACAACCTAATTTTTTTTGCGATAATGAGAATGATTGTTGTTATCATATAGACTAATGTAACTATCGATTAAGGAGACGACTCATGGTTTCACCCTCAGATTTCGCAAATCGCAATAAAAATGATACAAAAAAAGCTCTACATACCCGACCGGCAGCTGCAATGGGTATTCTAGTGATTGGACTTGCTGCTATTGCCTTCGGACTGGCGCTTTCGGTCTCGGTGGGTGCGGCAAATATCAAGCTAGCTACGGTATGGGAAGCAATATTTCATTTCAATCCAGATTTACAGCAACATCAGGTGATAAGAGAACTGCGATTTCCACGCGCGATAGCAGGTGCTATGGTCGGTGCTTGCTTCGCAGTAGCAGGGGCAATCATGCAAGGCATGACAAGAAACCCGCTGGCGGATTCAGGTCTGTTAGGCTTGAATGCGGGAGCAGGTGTAGCGCTGGCCATAGTTTTTGCTTTTGCACCTTCGCTCTCCTTCACTTCACTTATGTTGTTTTGTTTTATAGGTGCCGCTGTAGCCTCATTTATCGTATTCGGAATTGGGTCGCTATCTTTTAATGGCCTTACACCGTTACGTTTAACGCTCGCAGGCTCTGCGGTAAGTGCATTACTGGTTGCTGTTAGTCAGGGTATAGCTATTCTTTTTAACTTATCCCAGGATATTGCCTTCTGGCTGGCTGGAGGAATGGGTGGGGCGAGCTGGACTCAGATCAAGATTATTTTTCCTTGGGTGTTCGTGGCATTAATCGCAGCGATGATATTATCGCGGTCCGTCACTTTGCTCAGCTTAGGAAGAGAAGTTGCTGTTGGTCTGGGGCAGCGGACAAGATTAGTGCAGTTGGCATGTATGATTGTTGTAGTCGTTCTTGCCGGAAGTGCAGTCTCAATGGTTGGCCCGATTGCTTTTATAGGACTAATTATTCCACATGTTACACGTTATTTCGTTGGTGTAGATTATCGCTGGATTATTCCTTGCTCGGCGATTCTAGGGAGCTTATTGATTATCTTTGCGGATATCGCCGCTAGAATGATAAATGCACCTTATGAAACGCCGCTAGGCGCTTTAATAGCCATCATCGGTGTACCTTTCTTTATTTACTTGGCGAGTAAGCGTAAGGGGGAGCTGTAATGCACAGATTAACCCTTTCTCCTAATGAAAAAGAACGCCGCACACGCGCCATTACAGTGTTATCGCTGCTTGCCATTTTGATCGTTGTTGTATTTATTGTCAGTATGAATACAGGATTTATGCGTCTATCCCCCCGGGAGGTATTACATACACTGCTGGGAGATGGAACTCATCAGCAAAAGCTAATTTTATTTGATTTCAGATTACCTCGCATCGTTATTTCATTGTTAGTTGGAGCGGGCTTTGCAGTGTCAGGCTGTATCTTACAAAGTCTCGCTCGGAATGCACTTGCTGAACCGGCTACGCTGGGCATTAGTGCGGGTGCAGGTTTTGCGGTAATCATTTTCATCTCGTTTTTTCCGGCTACAACAGCAGCTCCGGTATTCGTCTTGCCGCTTTTAGCGCTTGGAGGAGCTAGCTTAACCGCCGCTTTAATTTATATTCTTGCATATCGGAAAGCAGATGGTCTGTCTCCAACAAGGTTGATCCTTATCGGGATTGCGGTCGCTGCCGGAATCAATGCTTGCCAGCTTGTGTTAGCCCTTCGGCTTGATCCTAATAATTATCAATTTGTAGCGACTTGGATCGCCGGGAAAATATGGGGTGGCGATTGGAGATTTGTCCTTGCGCTGCTGCCTTGGATAGCGATTCTGTTACCGTTCGCCTTCTATAAGGCCCGTATTCTTAATGTATTGAATCTAGGAGATCATACTTCATTAGGACTTGGAATGCGCGTGGAGAAGGAACGTATTCTCCTTCTGGTAACAGCAGTTGCGCTTGCCGGCTCCTGTGTCGCTGTAAGCGGAGGGATTGGCTTTGTTGGTTTAATTGCACCACATCTAGCCCGCAAGCTTGTGGGACCCCGTCATCAGGTATTATTACCGGCTAGTGCTTTGACAGGGGCACTCCTTATGATTACTGCGGATACCATCGGAAGATGGGTTCTGCAGCCTGCAGAAGTTCCAACAGGCATCGTGGTTGCGATCATTGGTGCACCTTACTTTTTGTATTTACTCGCCAAATCAAAAGTGTAAAACTAAGCTCTTTCTTACGAAGCAAGATAAATTATGTAGTTCATTCTAGGAGCATAGCTTCATAAAACTTTTAAGGAGTGGTTAACATGTCAGAACGTTTGAATACAGAAGAATTAAGTATTGGGTATGCAGAGGCTACAATTGTTAAAGGTTTGAACTTATCCATCCCTACGGGAAAAATCACCGCACTAGTGGGCGCTAACGGCTCTGGTAAATCTACAATTCTTAAAACTATGGCCCGGATCATGAAGCCTAAGAGCGGCAGCGTGATGCTGGACGGCAAATCGATCCATAACTTTTCTACGAAAGAGGTAGCTCGTCAGCTTGCGATCCTACCGCAAAACCCAACGGCTCCAGACGGACTAACGGTCTCTGAACTTGTCAGCTATGGTCGCTTCCCGCATCAAAAAGGATTCGGCACAATGACAGCTGAGGATCGCAGCATTATCTCTAACGCTATCACTGTTACAGGTATGGAGTCTTTCCATGACCGTCCGATTGACCGCTTGTCCGGAGGACAACGTCAGCGTGCTTGGATCGCAATGGCATTGGCACAAGAAACAGACATTCTATTCCTAGACGAACCAACAACATTTCTAGATATGGCGCACCAGCTTGAAGTTCTACAGCTTCTGCAAAAGCTGAATGAGGAAGAAGGCCGTACCATTATTATGGTAGTGCATGATCTGAATCATGCTACTCGTTATGCGCAGCATATGGTAGCTATTAAGTCCGGTACTGTGGTTAGTGAAGGCTCACCTACTGAAGTTATGACACCAGATGTACTGCGGGAAGTGTTTGGAATTGAGGCGGATATTGTTCCAGATCCACGCACCGGTGTGCCACTGTGCCTTCCTTATGAGCTTGCAGCCTATAAAGCGGTGTAAACATAATTGAAAATCATACAACGAACAGGCTCCCGTCATTGACAAGGGAGCCTGTTCGTTGTTACAGTTGTGGTTGCCTACAATTCCATGATACCACTACTTAAAATAGATCAAGAACCATCATTTTTACATGGTTAAAGGAGCATGAAACATGAATATTGACAAAATTCAAGATGACCTAGAGCAATTAATGACTGCAGGAATAGTGAAGAGTCATGAAAACTTAAAGGATCACGTGTATACCAAAATGGGCGGCAAAGCTGATATTTTGGCGGCACCAGCTACTTATGATGAAATTCAAAAGATCGTTACATATGCTGAACAAAATGGGATAACCCTTACGGTACTTGGGAACGGCTCTAACGTGATTATCCGTGATGGAGGCGTGCGTGGGATCGTTCTGCAAACGGCAGGACTAACCGGAATGGGAATTCGTGATAATCTCTTGTATGCGGAGTGCGGCGCCAAGATTATTGATGTTTCCAGATATGCGCTGGAAATGGAGCTTACGGGTCTTGAGTTCGCCTGCGGCATTCCAGGAACGGTTGGTGGAGCGTTATACATGAACGCAGGTGCTTACGGCGGAGAAATTAAAGATGTACTGCATAGCGCGTTGGCTATAACTAAGAGCGGACAATTAGTGACTCTGCAAGGGGATGAGCTGCAATGGGGTTATAGAAAAAGCGTGTTCGCAAGCGGTGAATACATCGTGCTTGAGGCCAATTTTGCTATGACTTCTGGTGATGCATTAGCCATCAAGTCGAAAATGGATGAACTTACTTACCTGCGTGAATCGAAGCAGCCGCTTGAGTATCCATCCTGTGGGAGTGTCTTTAAACGCCCTCCAGGTCGTTTTGCGGGTCAGTTAATTCAAGAGAGTGGCTTACAGGGAACAAGAATCGGTGGTGCTGAGGTATCCAAGAAACACGCAGGATTTATTGTAAATGCAGATAATGCAACCGCCAGTGATTACATCGGGTTAATTCACCATGTAAGATCGACTGTGAAGGATAAATTCGGAGTGGAGCTGGAAACTGAAGTGGAGATCATTGGAGAAGAATAACCTCTAATTAGTAAGAGCCCACAGATTACTGTGGGCTCTTTTGCTGTTATCACTTATGGTTCAATCCACTGATAGGGTGTATTTAGCTCTATCTGTAGTTATTTCCGCCTTGTGATCACCTATATCCTCAATACGAAGCCCGTCAATAGCTAAGTCATAGGTGGAATGTGGTAGAGATACTAGCTCACCATCAGCGTTTAAAGTGCTGCCAAATCCTTTTAATATTAATGCACTCCCTAGATAATCATCGATAACATCCTCCGCACTCCGGAACTCAACTGCCTCCAGATTAAAATGAATTTTATCCAGATCACGAAGCTCTTTCTTTTCAATAACAATGGTTTCATTTACATGACTGTTAACCCAGTCCATCAATTTCTGTATGTTTTGTTCCATAAGATGATCCCACCTTTACTTCAAAGATTATTAGGTTTAAGTTACCCTTTTTGTAGGATTTGAATCCATATTTTTGCCACATCTGAGCGAAAATGAACAAAGGATGGTGCTAAGCTACAGCGAATGTTACAGAATAGCAACAGCAGAGATAATCCTCTACAACCAGAATAAGGATAGATAGATATTAACTATTCGAAAAAGGGGGTAGTGTCATTTGATTCAGCTATCAGAGGTCTCCAAGTATTATCAGGAGAGGTGTGCGGTTGATCGAATAACTTTTGCAGTGGAGAAGGGAGAGGTCTTTGGGTTTCTAGGTCCCAATGGTGCTGGTAAGACGACCACGATGCGAATGATGACGGGTCTTCTTCAGTCTACAAGCGGAGAAATTTTAATTAATGGCATGAATATTTTACGTCATAAAAAAGAAATTCATGCCCAAATTGGCGTTGTTTTCGAGCTTCCCAATCTGTATATGCGTTGTTCTATCCGAGATAATCTAGAGCTGTTTGCTGACCTGTATAGGGTAACAGCCAGTCGGGTGAATGAAGTCATGGAAATTCTTCAACTGTTAGATAAGGAAAAAGCTAAGGTAAGTAGCTTGTCTAAAGGCTGGAAGCAGCGTGTCCTAATCGCCAGAGCATTATTACATAAGCCTCAAGTGTTGTTTTTAGATGAGCCTACGAGTGGATTAGATCCAAATTCAGCCTCACTCATTCGTAATCACATCAAGAAAATTCAATATGAAGGTACAACTATTGTCTTAACAACGCATGATATGCACGAGGCAGAAGAATTAAGCGATAGAGTAGGGATCATGCACGCTGGTGCATTGGTGGCACTTGATGAACCCCATAGACTTAAGACCATGTATGGTAAACCAGAAATTGAAGTGAAATATCAGCAGGATGGAGAAGTGATTATGAAATCCTGGCCGATAGCAGAAGCGTCTACAAAAGATCATATTTATCAGCTAATGTCTAATCATCAAATGATAAGTATGCACAGTAAAGAGGCTTCGCTGGCAGATGTATTTGCTGCCTTGACGGGAAGTGAGTTAAGTTGAGTTATCCGTTATGGAAGCTGTTTAAGCATGAGTGTAAGGATATACTACGTAATCCAGCAACTGTAATCCTAATTGTATTGCCTATATTTATGGCTAAAATAATCATCACTGTAGTGGACAAGAGCGGTCTAGATTTCATGCTTCTTTCAACTTGGATCTTGTTTGCTCAAGTAATGGTTGGAATCATGATTACCGGCCCAGGATTAATTGAGGAGCGAGAGAGTAAAACTTATGATGCACTGTTGATCTCACCGTTAAGCAGAGGTCAGATCATTATTGCTAAGGCGGGTTCTGTTCTTGTCTTTTCGTTATTTTCACAGCTGATAGTTTATGTACTTAATCAAGGGTTGAACATAGATTTATTGTCTTCGTTGATATATATGTTATTGGGTGGAATGATCTTTGTACAAGTTGGAATTATCATCGGATTAAAGGTAAGTTCCTCCAAAAATGGCTCGGCCATCAGCTCTGCATTTATGGTTCTTTTTTTCTTGGTGGCTTCTGTTTACTTAGCTCTTCCAGAATGGACTTATCCGATCTTTGCAGCTTTGCCGAGTATTGAAATCACCCAGAACTTGAACAGTATTCTTAATGGAGAAGGGATATTGCCTGTAGAAAGTCTGCTGTTGCTCATATGGATTGCAGTGCTTTCGGTTTGGATTTGGAAGATCGAGAAAGAGTAGAACTTGTCAGGAGCAGGCCACCCGTGGTATAGTTCAAGACGCAATATGCTTAAAGAAGAAGTCTGCACGGATTGTGCAGGAGAGGTTCGCGAACTCCCTCTATAAAAAACTAAGAGTATATTAAACCGTATAAGCGGATGCTGTCCTTTACCCGGACGTTGCTTCCGTTTCTTCTTAGTGGAGCCAAGTTTTCGAAATCTCGTTCTTCTTTCCATTACCGGCCAAGGCCGAAGGAAAAGAGAGGGGTTTTTTGTCGTGTCAGAAGGAAGATTAAAAGAGGAAATGCAAGAAGTCACTTTGCTTGGTAATCAGGGAACGCAGTACAAGTTTGGTTATGATCCAGACATTCTAGAAGTATTTGATAATAAGCATCCTGGGCGTGATTATTTTGTTAAATTCAACTGCCCTGAGTTTACTAGCTTATGTCCTGTTACAGGCCAGCCGGATTTTGCCACACTGTATATTTCGTATATTCCTGAACAGAAGATGGTGGAATCTAAATCATTAAAGCTGTATTTATTCAGCTTCCGTAACCATGGTGACTTTCATGAGGACTGTGTCAACATTATTATGAATGATCTGATCTCACTGATGGACCCACGGTACATTGAGGTATGGGGCAAATTCACTCCGCGTGGCGGCATATCTATTGATCCTTATTGCAACTATGGAAGACCGGGTACGAAGTATGAGGCGATGGCGGAGCACCGCTTGATCAATCACGACCTCTATCCGGAAAAAGTGGACAACCGCTAATCCCAATAAGTTGATAAGGAGAGATTAAGATGAATAAAAAAGCACTAGTTGTATTCAGCGGCGGACAAGATAGCACCACTTGCCTGATTTGGGCATTGAAGCGTTTTGAGGAAGTGCAGGTAGTTACCTTCAACTATAATCAGCGTCATGCGGCTGAAATCGAAGTTGCTACAGAAATAGCAGCTAAGTTTAATGTAAAACAGCATATTCTTGATTTGGGACTGCTGAATCAACTGGCACCAAATGCTTTAACACGGCAGGATATTGATATTGTGGCTGGCGAAGGCGATGACCTTCCAAGTACGTTTGTGGACGGACGAAATCTGTTGTTTTTATCTTTTGCCGCAATATTAGCTAAACAGTTAGGTTATTCCCATATTGTTACTGGAGTCTGCCAAACGGACTTTAGCGGATATCCGGACTGCCGTGATGTCTTTGTGAAATCATTGAATGTTACGCTGAATTTATCTATGGACTATGAGTTTGCAATACACACTCCACTGATGTGGCTGGATAAAAAAGAAACGTGGAAGATGGCCGATGAACTGGGTTATTTTGATTATGTTCGCGAACACACTCTGACCTGTTATAACGGCATAATTGGCAGAGGTTGTGGAACTTGTCCAGCATGTCTATTACGTCAGCGGGGACTTGAACAATATGAGGCGGAAAGAACGGAGGTCCGTTCTTAATGCTTAACGAGGTCTCAGTCTGCAAAATATTTACGTTCGACGCGGCGCATCAGTTAGTGGGTCACAAAGGGAAGTGCAGTAACCTGCACGGTCATACGTATAAGCTCGAAGTAGTGCTTAAGGGCAAACCTATGACCGCGGAAGGCCATTCGGACGAAGGGTTTGTAATTGATTTCAGCGATATCAAAACAACAGTGCAGCAAAGCCTTGTAGACCGTCTAGATCATGCTTTTCTCGCTATGGGAAATGAACCTGTGTTAGAGACGTTAACGAATACGGGTTCCAAAGTAGCTTTGCTGTCTTTCCGGACCACCGTTGAGAATATGTCTTCATATATAGCATACAAGCTTAAGCAAGCGGGGCTTCCCTTGTACGCTGTAAAGCTATGGGAGACACCAACCTCTTGGGCAGAAGTGCTGGCTGAAGATATCCCTGAGGATGGACCATCTTACCGCTTGTATGGAGGCTGTGATTGTGAGTAAGATTCCTGTAATTGAAATCTTCGGTCCGACCATTCAAGGTGAAGGTGCGGTAATTGGTGTGAAGACTATGTTTGTCCGCACCTATGGCTGCGATTATCGCTGTGGCTGGTGTGACTCCGCTTTTACTTGGGATGGTTCGGCTAAGGATAAGGTTCGAATGATGGCCTCGGATGAGATTATGAATGAACTTATAGCTATAGCTGGAGATAATTTCGACTGTGTTACGATTTCAGGCGGCAATCCTGCTTTAATTGGTGATGGGATGGGCGCTTTTATTAACCTGCTACATGAGCGAGGGATACAAGCTGCAATAGAAACTCAGGGCAGTAAATGGCAGGAATGGTTCAATGACGTGGATGTGCTGACCATTAGTCCGAAGCCGCCAAGCTCAGGGATGACAACGAATTGGGAAATGCTAGATAACATCATGAGTAAGCTGGAGAATCTGGGCCGTTCCACACACAGTCTTAAAGTCGTTGTGTTTGACGATAAGGACTTCGGTTATGCAAAAGACATTCACCAGCGATATCCAAATGTACAGCTCTATCTGCAGCCTGGGAATGATGATGTCACTGAAGAGGGTGACATTTCTGCTCGACTTTTGGGATGGCTGGAATGGTTGTTTAATAAAATAATCTTAGATCCTGAAATGAATAGAGTGCGTGTACTACCACAGATGCATGCTTTAATCTGGCATAATAAGCGTGGCAAGTAAAAAGGGTTGTAATGTAAAGGGTGTCTGCATAGCAGATGCCCTTTTTTGTTGATTTGAGTCTTTAAAAAGGTAGATAGAATGTCCCATAATCTGGTATGATTTTCATAAAAGTTATAGGAGGTACCTAATGGGAAATTTAACTGCACTGTTAATTATTGATGTTCAAGAAGCTATGTTCTCCTATCCTGATCAAAAGCTGTACGATGAAGAGGGTGTGATGGAGAGAATTATTTCCCTTCAGCATAAGGCTAGGGTGGCAGGTACTCCAATTGTTTATATTCAACATACGGAAGATGAGGAATACACAAAAGGTACGTCCACATGGCAGATCAGTCATCGTATCACACCGCAGGAAGGCGAAGTTATTGTGGAGAAGCCTACTTGGGATGCTTTTCACCAAACCGTGTTGCAAGATGAGCTACAGAAGCTCGGGATCACGAATCTGGTGATTTGTGGTATGCAAAGTGAATTCTGTCTAGATACAACGATAAGACGCGCATATAGCATGGGATATAAAAGTGTGCTAGTTTCAGATGCTCATAGCACCTTTGATAATGGGGTTCTGAGTAGTAGAGAGATCGTTAAGCATCATAATGCGGTAATTGGAGGTAGATTCGCCCAGTTACGAGCTGAAAGCGAGGTTCAGTTTAGATGAATACCCCACAGGTTGCCATGAAACCTATTCAGCGTTCACGACTTAGACTATTTGCCGGAAAGCGATATTTTATTTGGAAAAGATACTTGAAATGGTGTACTGATCGCGGCAAGATGGCGAAGCAGCGCACTAGTGATATTTTATCTTGTGAGGCCATGACTCACTCTACACCGTTATTACGTAGTCTTCGGAATGTAGATATGGTGCTTCAATATAATAAAATAACAAATTTACGGCTGGCGATCGCGAAACTGGATGGACTCATGGTGCGGCCGGGGGAGACGTTTTCCTATTGGAGAAGCATCGGCAAGCCCAGTAAGCGAAAAGGTTATCTGGAAGGTATGGTTCTGCATTATGGCGATTTTCATTCTGGAGTTGGCGGGGGGCTATGCCAGCTGTCTAATCTGATCTACTGGATGACACTGCATACTCCTCTTACGGTTACGGAACGGCATCGGCACAGCTATGATGTATTTCCAGATGAACAGCGCACACAGCCATTTGGAAGCGGTGCTACCTGTTCTTATAATTATTTGGATCTTCAAGTGAAGAATAACACGAATCAAACGTATCAATTAAAGCTCTGGCTGGATGACAGTCATTTGCACGGGGAATGGAGATGCGATGAGCAGTCCCTTTATAAATATGAAGTGTACGAAAGTGATCATCGGATAAGCCTAGAACCATGGGGAGGGTATATCCGCAGTAACAAGATTAGTCGAAAAGTATTTACACGTTCCGGAGAGCTGGTTGGAGATGAAGCTATTACTGATAATTACGCACTTATGATGTATTCTCCGCTTCTTCATGGATAAGAGGATAGGGCTTAGGGTTATAACATAGAAAGACACGTTATCGTTCTACCCTATACCATACTTCAAAGGAGCGGATTAACAGCATGAAAGCATTAACCTACCAAGGGAAGAAGAAAGTGAAAGTTAAAGAGGTTGCTGATCCGAAGATTGAGAAAAAGGATGACATCATCGTACGAATTACCTCTACAGCGATTTGTGGCTCAGATCTGCACATTTTTAACGGTGAAATTCCAGGTATGCATGATGATTATGTTATTGGCCATGAGCCCATGGGGATTGTTGAGGAGATCGGTCCAGACGTAACTAAAGTCAAGAAAGGCGACCGGATCATTATTCCCTTTAATGTAGCCTGTGGTCAGTGCTACTTCTGCCAGCATGAGATGGAGAGTCAATGCGACAATGCTAATGACGCCAAGGATACAGGCGGGTATCTGGGTTATTCCGATACTTATGGGGGCTTTGCAGGAGGGCAAGCCGAATTACTGCGGGTTCCTTATGGTAATTTCGGTCCTTTTGTTGTTCCTGAGGATGCAGAAATGGAAGATGAGAAAATTCTTTTCTTATCTGATATTGTGCCTACTGCTTGGTGGGGCGTAGAAAGCGGCGGAGTGAAGCCAGGGGATACAGTCATTGTTCTCGGCTGCGGGCCTGTTGGACTGCTTACTCAGAAGTTTGCCTGGATCAAAGGCGCCTCAAGAGTCATTGCGGTTGATCATATTGGCTACCGTCTGCAGCATGCGAAGCTGACAAATAATGTAGAAATTTACAACTTTGAAGAGATTAAGGATATTGAAGCTCATTTGAAGGAGATAACACATGGGGGCGCAGATGTAGTTATTGACTGTGTAGGTTTGGATGCCAAAATATCTGCTTTGGAGAAAGTGGAGACCACGTTGAAGCTACAAGGAGGCTCACTCAGCGCATTTAGAATGGCCTCGGATATCGTACGTAAATTCGGAACTATTCAGCTTGTGGGGGTTTATGGACTTACTTACAATATGTTCCCTTTGGGTCATCTATTTGAACGCAACATTACTTTGAAAATGGGACAGGCTCCAGTGATTCATTATATGCCTTTACTTTATAAGATGATTAAAGAGAATAAATTTGATCCTACAGATATCATTACGCATCGCTTGCCTATCAGTAAAGCGGAGCATGGCTATGACATTTTTAGTGAGAAAAAAGAGGATTGCATCAAGGTGGTTCTGAAACCTTAGGCTTTAAGAAGCATGAGCTCTCGTCAGAAATGACATTGCTTATGCTTTTTTTAGCGAAATCTAATGAAAATAGATGCATTTTTTCACGGTCTGCGTTAAATTAACATAAGTGACTTAAGATATTGAAAGGACGCGTACCATGTGAAGCTTAAAAAACCGCCACTTCCTATTCCAATTTTAATGTTGATTGGGATTGTGGCCATCTCTTTTTCTGCCATTTTTATCAAGTGGTCTGCAGCACCAGCATCTATACAAGGAATGTATCGGCTGTTGTTCACCTCGTTGCTGATGTTGCCTTTTGCAAGACCATACAGCGGAGCAGCGTTCGCGCTTCGTAAAAAAGACTGGATCATGCTAGTGCTCTCAGGCACTATGCTAGCGCTACATTTTTTGCTTTGGATGGGCTCTTTGAAGTATACTTCGGTAGCTAGTTCAACAATGATCATGGCGCTGGAGCCCGTGTTTATTATGCTGGGCGTTTATTTTTTGTATAAGGAAAAAACAGCTGTGTCTGCTATTCTAGGGTTGAGTATTGCTATTGGCGGAGTAGTTTTTATCGGTTGGGGAGATATTGGTATCTCTGCAGATAATCTTAAAGGTGATTTGTTATCGGTTGGTGGAACAGTAGCGGTCGCTGTGCATATGCTTATCGGTCAAAAGCTTGTAGTGCGCATGCCCTCATACCTGTATAGCTTGATAGTCTTCTTATCAGCGGCTGGTGTGTTTGCCATATACAATCTGTTCATGGGGATTTCATTTTTTAATTTTCCTGCGAATGAGTGGGGAATCTTCGTTTTGCTAGCAGTGGTTCCAACGGTGTTCGGGCATATTTTATTTAATTGGCTGCTTCAGTATGTATCCGCAACTACGGTATCTATGAACATCTTAGGAGAACCAGTGGGGGCAAGTATCCTTGCGTATCTGCTCTTGGGTGAACAATTAACTGCGCTTCAATGGGCAGGTGGACTTTTGGTTATGTTTGGACTGGGCGTATATTTGTACGCTGGAAGAAAGAAAACAATTCAGGTGGCAGATGCCATTCAGAATGCTTCATAACAGATATTTTAATCATAAAGGGGTCGCAAGGTATGGAAGAACAAGATCAAAATTTAGAACTGCATCCTGGAAAAGGCACTTCGCCAACAAGTGAGGAACTATGGAACGAAGACACGTACACAGCTTGGGTTGCTCGATTTGGTACACCGTCAGAGGCAGCGGCCAAGTTAATCAAGGAACCAAGTGCAAAGCTGTACCCGCTCTCTTCTTATTTTGGAGATGTACAGGGTAAAAAGATGATGAATCTCATGGGATCAAACGGAATGAAGGCAGTCGCTCTGTCATTACTCGGGGCGGACGTAACTGTTGCCGACTTCTCGGAGGCTAATGCGCGTTATGCTGCTGATCTCGCACAAGAAGCGGGTGTTCAGCTTAACTATATCGTATCGGATGTTCTGAAGCTTCCAGATCACGTACTGGATGGTTCATATGATATCGTATTTGCGGAGTTAGGGATTGTTCATTACTTTACCGACCTTGCTCTGTTTATGGAAACCGTCCGCCATTTACTTTCTCCTGGTGGGATTTTTGTTCTGCGCGATTTCCATCCTGTGACGACTAAGCTTATATCCTCGAAGGGTTCTACAGCGAAGGTTCGCAAACACAAAGTCAGCGGTGACTACTTCGATACGACATTGGAAGAAAAAAGAGTCTCATACTCTAAGTATTTGCCTTCAACAAGCAAACCAGCAGGCGAACAGGAGCATAGCGTGGTATATTGGCGTCGCTGGACGCTTGGAGAAATTGTAACAGCTGCTGCCAGTTCCGGGCTTGTGATCCGCCAATTGATCGAAGAACCCAATCTATCCTCTGATGTTTATGATAAAGGAATACCAAAGACATTCACCTTGGTGGCTGGTAATGGTCAGAACCTGTAAGAGTATGTGTTTACACGTTACAATAACCTTATTTTTCTCGTAGAAACGGCTGCATCGTCCCTGAGAGGACGGCGCAGTCGTTTTTTCATGTTTAAAACATAAATTTTTAAACTTTTTTACGGAGAATATTCCATTACATTGGAAACGTATAGGTAATACAATAATTTTACATTCAATATTTGAAAGCGGTTTCTTTACGGAAAAGCATTCATAAAGGATTTGAGGTGGTTATGAAATGGACGAAGTATTACTACGAATGACGGGGATTGATAAATTTTTCCCAGGTGTTCATGCATTGAATCAATGTCAATTTGAGCTGAAGCATGGGGAAGTTCATGCCTTAGTTGGTGAAAATGGAGCAGGGAAGTCTACCCTGATGAAGATTGCAACAGGGGTGTATTCCAAGGATGCGGGTCAGATGTGGTACAAGGGATCTGAGGTGGAGATTGTCAATACACGCGCTGCACAGGAACTCGGGATCAGTATTATTCATCAGGAACTGAATCTAATGCCGCATCTTACAGTGGCCCAAAATATATTTATTGGCCGTGAGCCGCGGAAGGCACTGAAATGGTTCGTTGATGATCTGGAGTTAAATCGTAAAGTGCAGGAATTGTTTAATCAAATGAATCTAAAGCTGGATCCGAAGAGCTTGGTCTCAGACCTGACGGTCGCTAATCAGCAAATGGTGGAAATCGCCAAAGCCTTGTCCTTCAATGCGGAGGTACTGATCATGGATGAACCAACTGCAGCCCTGACAGATACGGAAATTAACGAATTGTTTCGGATGATCGAGAAATTACGATTAGAAGGTGTAGGGATTATATACATTTCTCACCGCATGGATGAGTTGAAACGGATCACAGACCGCATTACAGTCATGCGGGATGGTTGTTATGTGGATACCATTCGGACGGATTCGGTATCGATTGATCAAATTATCAGCATGATGGTTGGCCGTGAACTGTATCAAACGTCGAAGCCAACGGTTTCGTTGCAGACACAGCAAGTCGTATTAGAGGTTAGAAATCTATCCAGTGGACAGTTGTTAAAAGATATTAGCTTTCATCTGAATAAAGGTGAGATTCTGGGCTTCGCTGGGTTAATGGGCGCTGGACGTACTGAGGTTGTTCGTGCCGTATTTGGGGCTGATCCTATCGATAAGGGTGAGATTAAGCTACATGGAAATACGGTTCGTATAAGACAGCCTCATCAAGCGGTGCAGCATGGCATCGGTTATTTATCTGAAGATCGCAAACGATACGGATTGCTTGTAGATATGGACATTAGCATGAATAATGCAATTGCTTCCTTCTATAAATTCCGTAATGTATTCGGATGGATGAGAGAACGGGAGATGCGAAAGTCCGCGGAGCAGCATGCGGAAGCACTAGCAACTAAGACTCCAAGTGTAAGTCAAAAAGTCAAATTCTTATCCGGTGGCAATCAGCAAAAAGTAGTTATCGGGAAATGGTTAACGAGAGATTGCGATGTGTTGATCTTCGACGAACCAACACGTGGTATTGATGTAGGAGCGAAAAGTGAGATCTATAAGCTGCTTGATCAGCTAGCGAGTGAGGGAAAGGCGATCATTATAGTCTCTTCAGATCTACCAGAAATTCTAAGAATGAGCCATCGCATTATTGTTATGTGTGAAGGACGTATAACTGGTGAACTACTCGCAGAAGAAGCATCGCAAGAAGCGATAATGAAATATGCGACGATGCGTTCATAATCGTTCAAGAGTTTATCGGAGGTGTCAAGGTCATGAAGATCGCAGATAAAGGGATTAGTCAGTCTATTGGCTCTAAGCAAGCCGGGGCGCAATCAGGGTTTAAACAAAAATTGTTAGCATTCGCAAGTTTGATCATACTGGTCATCGTATTTTCAATAGCATCAAGTAACTTTTTTCAATTTTCTAATTTAGTCGGGATCCTCGTCTCTACAGCTGTAATTGGTGTATTAGCACTAGGAGCAACCTTTGTAATTATTACGGGTGGAATCGACCTTGCTTTGGGTACTGTGATGACCTTCTCCTCTGTGATGGTTGGTGTCATCATTACATTCTGGGGTCTACCCGTTCCGCTCGGAATTGTAGGCGGGATTCTAGCTGGTGCACTATGCGGCTTTATAAGTGGCTTAATGGTGGCGAAGATGAATATTCCACCATTCATCGCCACTCTAGCAATCATGATGGTCACTAAAGGATTATCACTTGTTATAACGGGTGCCAAGCCGATTTATTTCAATGATGATCCGATTTTTGCCAAGATTGCAATGGGGAAGATGATCCCAGGCATTCCGAATACCATCATTATCTTCCTATTGCTGGGGGTTATCGCAAGTATCATTTTGTCGAAGACGATTATTGGACGCTATAACTTCGCTCTTGGCAGCAATGAAGAAGCAACTCGCCTATCAGGTGTGAATACGGTCAAATGGAAGATTGTTATCTATACTATCACAGGAATTTTCAGCGGAATTGCTGGTATCTTGATGGCATCACGACTAAATTCAGCCCAGCCGTCACTTGGCACTGGTTATGAACTTGAAGCTATAGCAGCTGTCGTTATTGGAGGCACATCTTTGAGTGGGGGCGTAGGTTCAATTTTAGGTACGATTATTGGTGCGCTGATTATGAGTGTACTGACGAATGGCTTACAAATTATGTCCGTTGCTCAGGAATGGCGGACAGTCATTGTCGGTGTTGTCATCATCATAGCAGTATATGCTGATATTCTTCGCCGACGGAAGCAGTGAACGAGGTATTATCTCCATACGGAGTGATATACAAACAAATGACGAGGGGGAAGATTAAATGAAACAACGTCGAAGAGGGATTATCTTGCTTGCCAGTTTGTTACTGGCTACTACCTTACTAGGTGCTTGTAACAACAGTGATAGCAAAAAAAGTGCTTCCGGTTCAGACAAACCATACATCCCAGTCATTTCAAAAGGCTTCCAGCATCAATTCTGGCAAGCGGTGAAGCAAGGAGCCGAGAAGGCTGCGAAGGAGTTTAATGTTGAGATTACGTTTGAAGGACCAGAAAACGAGAGTCAGGTAGATAAACAAATTGAGATGCTACAGACGGCGCTAGACAAGAAACCGGCAGCCATCGCATTAGCAGCTCTAGACAGCAAAGCAGCGATTCCATATCTGGAAAAGGCAAAGGAAAACAATATTCCAATCATTGGCTTTGACTCCGGTGTAGATAGCGAGATTCCTGTAGCAACAGCAGCGACTGACAATAAAGCGGCAGCAGCTTTGGCAGCTGATAAAATGGCTGAGTTGATCGGCAAGAAGGGTAAAGTAGGTCTAGTCGTACATGATCAAACGAGCAGCACAGGTCAACAGCGTCGTGATGGCTTTTTAGAACAAATGAAAGCGAAATATCCCGATATTGAAGTCTTAGAACCGCAATATGGCGGTGGAGATCAGTTGAAGTCCACGGATCTTGCAAAGGCGATGATGCAGGCAAATCCAGACCTAAAAGGGATCTATGGCTCAAACGAAGGATCTGCAGTAGGTGTGGCTAATGCGGTAAATGAATTGCAAATGGGTGGAAAGATTGTGGTCATCGGATTTGACTCCGGTAAACAGTTAATGGATGCTATTCGAAGTGGTGTTGTGGCCGGCGCTGTTACACAGGATCCCATTGGTATCGGTTATCAAGCGGTGAAGGCAGCTGTGCAGGCGATTAAAGGGGAAACCGTAGAAAAGAATATTGACACCGGGTTTCACTGGTACGATAAGAACAATATAGATTCCGATGAGATCAAACCTCTGCTGTACGAATAGAAGAGATTAATAATAGAGGTTGCCTCAAGAAGGCAACCTCTATTATGCTTATCCCAAAAGGTAAACTTTTACATTATAAGTATTCGATGAATTCATAGCTGAGGAGGTGTTGGATGTATAAGATTATTCTAGTTGATGATGAAGATGAGGTTCGTGAGGGGATTAAACAGAAGATAGCATGGAGTAACCATGGTTTTGAACTTGTTGGAGATTTCGATAACGGCAGAGATGCTCTTGATGCAGTAGAGCGGTATCGACCGGATGTGATTATTACAGATATTTGCATGCCCTTTATGGATGGACTAGGATTGGCCAAAGCTGTAATGGAAAGATACCGGGACATGAAGGTCATTATCGTGACTGGTTATGAAGACTTCGAATACGCCAAGCAGGCTATATCTTTGAAGGTGACTGAATATTTGTTAAAACCGATTAATGCTCGCGAGTTTGCCGAGTATCTATGCAAAATGAAGCAGGATTTAGATGAAGAGCATTTACAAAAGGCCAATATTGCTAAGCTTCGCATGCAATTAAATCAGAGCTTTCCTTTGTTACGCGAACGATTTCTGGAGAAGCTTGTTACTACTCGAATGAGAAATGAAGAGATCGAAAATAAAATGAATTATTTCCATATACAGCTGCGGGGTGCGGTTAACCTTGCAATCGTAATAGATATAGAAATTGAGAATCGGAGCCTGGATATTGCTTCAGAGGCGGAGCTGCTACGCTTTGCCGCTTTTAACATTGTGCAGGAACAACTTGAAAAGGAGCAGGGCGGTGTGGTGTTTCAGACGAGAGATGGTAAACTCGCCGCGATTTTATCAGGGGATTCCGAGGAGATCGAAGTCACAACACAACTTCTTGCGGATCAAGTACAAACCAGCTTGAACAAGTATTTGAAACTGACGGCAACCATCGGCATCGGTAGAAAATATGCTGGCTTGCAGCAAATTCCACACTCCTTTCAGGAAGCGATTTCATCCATAGAATATCGATATCTTTTAGGCATAGATAAGGTTATCTCCATACAGGATCTTGAGTTTGGCAAAGGATTGGATCAAGCACATTTCTCTTCATGGGAAAAAGAATTCATATCCGCGTTGAAGACCGGTAAAGCATCAGCGATCTCGGAGGTCCTCTCAAAGTGGTTTCAGGAGCTAAAGAGCAACAGCTCTTCTATAGAAGATTGCCGCAGTAGCATCTACCAAATGCTCGTTTCTCTAATGAACTATGTAGTCGATATAGGATTCCCAAATACAGAGCTTGTTTCGCATAATATGTTTGCTGAGGTTGCAGCCCTTAAGACTTTAGATGAAGCTAGGAATTATTTGGAGAGAACTTGCCATGAGCTGATACTCAAGCTATCGGAACAAAGAACAACCGTCAGAACCTCTCAGATGAAAGCAGCAGAAGCTTATATTCGGGAGAATTATTGTAATGACAGCTTTTCACTTAATGAGCTGTGCAGCCATATTTTTATGAGCATCAGTTATTTCAGTGCGACTTTTAAACAGCATACTGGAGAGACTTTTATTGAGTATTTGACTCGTCTCCGTTTGGAAAAAGCTAAAGAACTCCTTACCGTCACACAGTTGAAGACTTATGACATCGCTGCTAGAGTTGGCTATGCTGATCCTCAGTACTTTAGTGTGATTTTCAAACGTAATGTTGGGATCACACCGAAGGAATATAGACAGCGACAGAAGGAGAATCTCCTTCTATGAACCCTCATCGCTTCTTCCGAAGTCGAAGTATTCATAATAATATCGCTATTTCTTTTTCCCTTCTTATTCTCTGCACAACTATAGTTCTGAGCTATACCTCATACCGACTCTCCTCAGCTGCCGTCATGGGGAATTCCGTAGCCTATACTTCACAATTAATAGAACAAGTAAAACTGAATATCGAGAATTATATTAGCAACATGGAGAGTATTGCTGCTTTGGTATTAACTAGTAGTGATCTTGAGAGATATGTAAAAGGTTCGAGTTCGGGGCAAGAAGGGAAAGTCAAAGATAAGCAGTTAGCCAGCCAATATCTTCGATCTGTCGTCCAATCCCGCACCGACATTTCTTCTATAGTGTATGCAAGCTCGGAGGGGATAACGGTTTCAGATCGACTGGACGCGGTTTTGAAACCGCTTCCTGAGTTGATTGCTCAAGAGTGGTATCAGCAAGCTTTGAACCAGACGGGAGTGGCTGTCTCCTCTTCACATGTGCAGCACTTATTTCAGGATGAATATCGATGGGTAGTGTCGATCAGTAGAAAGCTATCAGATACCTTTTCAGAAATGGAAGCAGATCGACAGGGTGTGCTGCTTGTAGATCTTAATTACAGCGTTATTAACAATTTGTGCAAACAAATCGAACTGGGAAAACGCGGTTATGTATTCATCGTAGATCCGTCAGGGAGCCTAGTCTATCATCCTCAACAGCAGCTGATCTACTCGCAGCTTAAGTTTGAGCAATTGGAAACCGTTCTTGGGATTAAAAGCGGGTCGGTTACAGTGAACACTGGGAACGAACAGAAGCTGTACACGGTGGATACAACCAGCTTTGGCTGGAAGATTGTAGGGGTGACCTATCCGGATGATCTGGTTGCTAACAAACAGCAGATGCAAGGGACCGCCGCTTTATGGGGAGCTGTAAGTCTCATCTTTGCCATGGCTATATCTGTGCTTCTTTCGTACGCACTAACTAAGCCACTTAAGAATCTAGAAATAAACATGAAAAAAGCTGAACGCGGAGAGTTCGACATTCGTGTGGAAATTGAGAGCCCGAACGAAATTGGCAAGCTCGCCCGAACATTTAATCTGATGATTATGAAGATTAAAGAGTTGATGAGTCAGATTGTGATGGAGCAAGAGATGAAGCGTGTGAGTGAGTTGAAGGCACTACAAGCACAGATTAAGCCCCACTTTTTGTATAATACCCTAGACTCAATCATCTGGATGGCAGAGACCGGAAAGATGGAGGAGGTGGTTGAAATGACCTCATCATTGTCGAAGCTGCTGCGTTCTACAATTGGTGAGGGTGAGGAATTGATCCCGATCGCACGAGAACTAGAACATATTCGGCACTATTTAACGATTCAGAACATGCGCTATCGCAATAAATTCACTTATTCAATAGAGGTGCATGAAGACATTCTTGAATGCAGTATATTGAAATTAGTCCTTCAACCCTTAGTTGAAAACGCGATTTATCATGGGATAAAGCATAATCCTGAACAAGGCCACATCCTGATTAGGTGTAAAAAAGAGCAAAATGATATTACCATTCAGGTTATTGACAATGGTGTCGGCATGAATC
This sequence comes from Paenibacillus sp. FSL E2-0201, assembly GCF_037963325.1. Classification (NCBI taxonomy): domain Bacteria; kingdom Bacillati; phylum Bacillota; class Bacilli; order Caryophanales; family Paenibacillaceae; genus Paenibacillus; species Paenibacillus sp. FSL E2-0201. Next base: position 3,565,951 of record NZ_CP150154.1, on the reverse strand, counting down.
CGGAGCAGATGAGCAAGTTACTGCTTCAAAAGGCAGATTACAGGATTGGCAGTGGGGTAGGCGTCGCGAATGTAAACCATCGTATTCAGCTTTACTTCGGTGATCATTACGGTTTGTCTTTTGCAAGTGAAATGGAAGAAGGGACGACGGTCACATTGAGAATTCCTGCGCTCTATGAGGAGGAGAGTCCATGAGTTCACTATGGTCAAAAATAGGTCTGTCTGCGCTACTATTATTCTTCATTGTAGCGCTTGGGTGGGTAGGTTATCGTATGTTTACGAATGAGCTGGATACAAAGGTCAGAACCATTATATACGTTCCTAAGACCATCGACAGTAGTATTGAATTTTGGGAAGTAATGAAACAAGGTGTGGCGACTGCTGCCAAGGAATTCGGTGCAGACATTCATACGGTAGGAACAAATACCGAGCTTGATGTGGATAAGCAAATACAACTACTGGAACAGGCGATTCAGAAGAAGCCTGATGCCATTATTTTGGCTGCTACTGACTATTATCGTCTCGTTCCGATTGCAGAGAAGATTAAGGCTGCCGGAATCACTCTTATTACGGTGGATTCGGGACTGAACGGTGGTGTATCGGAAAGTTTTATTGCCACAGATAATTACGAAGCAGGACGTAAAGCGGCGCAGGAGTTGATTGAAAGTATTCATAGCGACGATCAAGTCGCCATTGTGAATTTTGTACAAGGCTCCGCTACAGCTATCGAGAGGGAGAAAGGGGTTCGGGATGCTTTCTCTCAGAATGGAGTTAATCATGTGTATGATACCCTTTACAGCAACGGATCTTCACAGAGGGCATACCAATTAACTATTGATCTTCTAAAGAATCAGCCACAGCTAAAGGGAATCATTGGCCTCAATGAGCCATCTACATTAGGTGCGGGACTGGCAATTATGGATATGGGCTTGAAATCAAAAGTGAAGCTGGTTGGGTTCGACAATTCTAGTAGTGAGGTTCAATTGCTGGAGAAAGAAATTATGCTGGGGACGGTGATTCAGAAACCTTTTACTATGGGGTACTTGGCAGTGAAAACGGCACTTGAAGTCGTTTCTGGTCACAAAGTACCTCCTGTTATGGATACAGGCTCCGAATTCATTACGAAGGAAAATATGTACACAAGCGAGAATGAGAAGTTAATGTTTCCGTTTATAGAATAAGAAAGTAATAACGCCTTCGGCGTCCCTAAAGGACGGTAAGCGTTTAAGTGAGAAATATAAGGATGAATAGAGTGTGAAACTTATACTTTCTATATTTTAAATAAGGGAGCACCCAAAACCATTATGGCTTAGGGTGCTCCCTTTTATAAAATATATAAGTTGCTTAATATTTCGGCAAAAGATTGCTGCAACGGTGTTAATATATGATCTTTTCTCCACGCCAGAACAAAACCACCGCTCTCAGGCAAAATTCCTGGTAGTGGAGCATAAGAAAGACGACCTAATTCAAGTTCTGCTTCAATGCTAACTCTAGAACAAATTCCTACGCCATCCCCCCCGCTGACTAACTTCTTAAGGGTCTCGGGTGAGTTCAACTCGGATCGGTTCCACAAGCGAAAATGATTTAATTCTGCCCATTGATCCGCAAATCCTCGTAAACAAGAGCCAACCTCATACTGAATCCAAGGCTCAAGCGCGATTTGTTCCGGTGTTAATTTTTCTATAGTTTCGAATGGATGACCAGGTGCAAAAATGAGCACAGGCTCGTCGCGGACAATGAGCTGAAAGTTAAAGGATTCATCATACCAAACAGAAGTGTGTAAAATAGCCATTTGAATTTCTCGGCTTCGGAGTCGTTCCTTTAACAAAGAATCACTTTGGATCGTCATGGAATTATTAATCCCCGGGTATTGTTTCATGAATTGGATTAACGCTTTAGGTAAAATATAAGTTGCAGGAATATAACTTGCTTCCAGCTTTAATGTACCTTGTGAAGGGGAAGCAAACTGTTTAACAGTGCGTTCAGCTTCAGACGTAAGTGAGACAATCTTAAGTGCATATTGATAAAGGGCCCGACCTGCATCTGTGAGCAGTACTCTTCCACTTCGATATAGAAATAAAGGTGTTCCAAATTCATTCTCTAGATTCTTCATATGAAAAGATACTGTGGGTTGTTTAAGGCCTAACTCAGCAGCTACGTCGGTTACTTTCTTATATTTTTCAAGTAGGATAACGATCTTTAATTTCATAATATTCATGACTTTCCTCCGCACAAAGCTTAGTTGAATAACAAATTATATGTCCATTATAGATTAAATCTATACATATATATAGTTTCTATTGGTATTTTTATCGTTGGCTTTACAAAGTTAAGAAGTTTCTCTAACGAACGAGCTCTAGAATAAGAAGAGTCAGAGGGGCCAAGAAGCTCCCGACAACAACATTAACATATGCGTACAATGCAATTTTACAGTAAACAAGCATATGGGGGCCAAAGCTCCACAACACCATGTTAAAGCTTTCGAAGCCAGTTCCGTATGAACTGTATGAGGAAGCCGTGCTAACAAAACATTTAGGAGGAGACAAAACAATGCAATTCAAAAAATCTTGGGTTATGACTTTGGCTTTAACAAGCGTACTGGCACTTTCGGCCTGCGGTAATGGTGGGGCAAACAACACGGGAGGAAACGCTGCAGCTACAAATGAAGGTAGCGGCGCTAAAATAAGTGGTTCGATTCTAGCTTCAGGTTCAACAGCACTACAACCATTGGTTGAGCTGGTAGCCGAGAATTTCATGGATAAAAATGCTGGTGTGGACATTCAGGTTCAAGGCGGCGGTAGTGGTACTGGTCTTACTCAAGTAGCTGAGAAACAAGTAGATATTGGTAACTCTGACGTATTCGCAGAAGAAAAACTAAAAGATGCAGATGCAGAAAAAGCGGCAGCTCTTGTAGATCATCAAGTAGCAGTAGTAGCGATCGCAGCAGTAACTCATCCGGATGCTGGTGTGGACAGCTTGACTAAGCAACAGCTTATCGATATTTTCACAGGAAAAGTTACAAACTTTAAAGAAGTTGGCGGAGCGGATCAAAAAATCCAAATCATCAACCGTCCAGGCAGCTCCGGTACTCGCGCAACCTTTGAAAGCTTTGCACTTGGAACTAAAACTGAAGATATCCCAGGATCGATTCAAGAAGATTCCTCCGGTACTGTTAAGAAAATGATCGGAGAAACTCCAGGGGCTATCGGTTATCTGGCTCTTTCATACCTTGATGATTCAATCAAAACACTTAGCCTTGATGGTGTAGAAGCATCTGTAGACAATGTTATTTCTGGTAAATATCCAGTATGGGCTTACGAGCACATGTACACAAACGGCGAACCAAATGAAACAGTAAAAGCATTCCTTGACTTTTTCTTGACAGACGAAGTACAAACAGGTGAAGTCGTTGAGCTTGGATACATTCCAGCAGTAAAAATGCAAGTTACTCGTGACGTTGCAGGAAATGTTACAGCTAAGTAATTCACTTCTAAGTAATTTGTAAGGATTAGAATCTCAAGTGATTAGAGGCGGATACATCTGCCTCTCTTTTCACTTTAGAAAGAGGGAGCAATTGAGGGTGAAACTAAAGAACTCACGCATCGAGAAACATCATATTGAAGATTTTGTGGGACGTACATATATGTCCTTCTGTGTACTGCTATTGATAACAATCATTGTATCGATGGTATATTTTGTGGCGTCTAAAGGGATTTCAACTTTTACAAGCGGTGATGTTAGCGTTACTGATTTTCTATTCGGAACAAAGTGGTCACCTGAAGCAGATACGCCATCCTTTGGTGCTTTTCCGTTTATCACTGGATCCTTCTTAGTTACTCTACTTGCAGCATTGATTGCTAGTCCACTTAGCCTTTGCGCAGCGCTGTTCATGACTGAGATTGTCCCAGGATGGGGCAAAAAATTGCTTCAGCCCGTAATCGAGCTGTTGGCAGGTATCCCTTCAGTTGTTTATGGTTTCATCGGATTAAGTGTTATTGTACCGTTTCTACGCAACAACCTGCCTGGTCAAGGCATCGGGGTAGCTGCAGGCGCGCTTGTGCTCTCGGTCATGATTCTTCCGACGATTACAAGCGTGGCTGCAGACGCGCTGGCTTCATTGCCGCAAAATTTAAAGGAATCCTCCTATGCGCTTGGTGCCACCAGGTGGCAGACGATCTCTCGAGTGATTATTCCGACAACGTTTCCTGCTATTATGACTGGTATTGTCCTGGGGATGGCACGTGCATTCGGTGAAGCCCTTGCTGTACAGATGGTTATCGGGAATGCGCCATTCGTACCAAAATCACTCTTTGAATCAGCTTCTACCCTGACGAGTGTAATCACGCTTGGAATGGGGAACACAACCATGGGCTCTGCGCACAATAATGCTCTGTGGAGTATGGCACTGGTTCTTATGCTGATGACCTTTGTATTTGTCTTCTTTGTGAGACTGCTTGAAAGGAGAAATAAAATTTGAAGCCGAGAACCGTAAATAAAATTGCCACAAGCCTTATTGTGTTTTTCGCATTGCTCATCGTAGCTATTCTGGTTGGTCTACTAGGATATATCCTCTTTCGAGGTCTTAGTCACATTAGTTGGGATTTTCTATTCTCTGCACCGCAAAAAATTCGAGCAGGTGGAGGAATTGGCCCTCAGCTATTCAACTCCTTATTCCTTTTGGTACTCACGCTAATAATTACAGTACCTCTAGGACTGGGTGCCGGTATTTACATGGCTGAATATGCTCGTCCGGGAAAAATCACCGGCTTTATTCGCTTAATTGTTGAGGTATTATCTTCGTTCCCTTCAATCGTAGTCGGCTTGTTTGGTCTATTGCTGATTGTTAACTATTTTAATCTTGGCTTTTCCTTAATCTCTGGAGCACTGGCATTGACGGTCTTTAATCTACCGCTGATGGTTCGGATTACGGAGCAAGCTTTCCGTAGTGTTCCGAAGCAACAAAAAGAGGCTGGTTTTGCACTAGGATTGTCCAAGTGGAAAATCGTAACCTCCGTGTTGTTCCCAGTAGCATTACCAACGATTATTACGGGTACTATTTTGTCCGCTGGCCGTGTCTTTGGGGAAGCAGCCGCGTTGATGTTCACTGCAGGAATGAGTAGCCCAAGACTAGATTTCACCAACTGGAATCCACTTAGTCCAAACTCACCACTGAATCCTTTCCGTCCAGCTGAAACACTGGCTGTTCATATCTGGAAGGTAAATAGTGAAGGCCTTGCTCCTGATGCCGCGCAAATTGCTGCGGGAGCTTCAGCAGTACTTGTAATTATGGTGTTAATCTTTAACTTGGCAGCACGTTATTTCGGAAGATTTATTTATCGTAAGCTTACAGCTTCAAAAAGAATGAACTAATTCCTAAAAACTAAAGTAGAGATGTAGGAGGAGTAATCGATGGGAACGTCGGCAACAGCAGTGCGTGAATCTTTTCAAACCGAGGACCTGAGTATTTTTTATGGAACATATGAGGCAGTAAAGGGGATTAGTCTTCCTTTTGCTGAAAATACGGTTACTGCACTGATCGGCCCATCCGGCTGCGGTAAATCAACCTTTCTTCGTTCACTGAACCGTATGAATGACGAAATCTCCGGATCAACAACCAAAGGAAGCATCTGGATAGATGGCGTTGATATTAATGCTCCTGGAACAGACGTGATCAAACTGCGTCAGAAGATCGGGATGGTTTGGCAAAAGCCGAATCCGTTCTATAAATCCATTTATGATAACATCGCTTTTGGACCTAAGTACCATGGTGTTAAAGGAAAAAAAGCACTTGATGAGATCGTAGAGAGCAGCCTTCGTAAAGCAGCATTGTGGGATGAAGTGAAGGACCGTTTAAAAGATTCAGCATTAGCTTTGTCCGGTGGACAACAGCAGCGTCTTTGTATTGCAAGAGCGTTGTCAGTTAACCCACAAATTCTACTCTTGGACGAACCAGCCTCCGCACTAGATCCGGTTTCTACTGGTAAAGTTGAGGAGCTCATCAAGGAGTTAAAAGAAGAGCTTCGCATTGTAATTGTGACACACAACATGCAGCAAGCTGCACGGATTTCTGATTATACGGCTTACTTTTATCTTGGATCTCTTGTAGAATACGATAAGACGGATAAAGTCTTTACAAATCCTGAGAATCAAATGACACAAGAATATATCATGGGTCGTTTCGGCTGAAGCCTTTCAACATCGTTCCTTAGGGAACGGTGTTTTTTTGTTTCTATTATTTGCAAAAGGAAGATAGATACTGTATCATTAATGATAATGATTATCATTATTACTATAGGGAGTGGATCTCATGACACAAACTCAACCGACTCAAAAGAATAGCGTAGCTGAAGTAATAAAAGAAAGACGCTCTATTAAGCTTTTAAAAAAGATCCACTGCCACAAGGTCTATTAGAGGAATTGTTAAATGTAGCGGTATGGGCGCCCAATCATGGGGTGCGTGAGCCGTGGAGATTTATTGCTTTTCAAGGTGATGGTACAAAGTTCTTGGCTGAAGCGGCATTTGCTTTCGTGAAACGTGCTTTTTCTGATCCTGAAGTGGCTGCTAAGCGAAAAGAATATATCTCAAATATTCCTTTAACGTTAATTGTGGTGATGCCTGAAGATCCTCGGCAGAGAGAGTGGGATGAGGATTTTGCAGCAGCGTCCGCACTTGTACAGAACTTTCAGCTAGCGGCTTGGGAACAAGGCGTAGGCACGATTTGGAAGACCGATCCTTATATCAATAATCCTGAATTCCGTAACAAAATTGGTGTGAAGCCAGGTGAGAAGATCATTGCTATGATCCATGCCGGATATCCGGAGACTGTGCCAGACAGCCGTCCACGGACGGATGCTTCTGAACTACTGAAGATCATTGATAGCTATCCAGAGAACGATGTAGTGGAATAAGCAGAAGATTTTACGGTATTTGAATAATGAATATTAAAGGAATATATATCCGAAGCATCCGAAGGGATGCTTTTTTTGTTGTATAGAATCTGCCAAAAGAAGGTGGAATAATGGGTTGCGTACCAGAATGGTCGGATAGCAAAATCGCGTTAAATGTCTATAGCAATATATAATGTACATAATGAATGATATTGATTACAATTTGGTTAAGTGGATGAATCTAAATAAGGAGGGAATAGCGTGGGGGAGAACAAGAACATCAAGATGAAACTGGCTCGTATACAAAAAGATCTTTCCCAAGAACAGTTAGCAGAAGTTGTAGGGGTTACAAGACAGACGATAGGCCTGATTGAAGCCGGGAACTACAACCCGACGCTTAAGTTGTGCATAGCTATCTGTAAAGCATTGGATCGATCATTAAACGATATTTTTTGGGAGGATTAAAATTGAGAGGGTCAAGGATTAAAGATGAGCGGATTATCAACGAAATTCAGAAGTTTAGTACGCACGGGTTTATGATTGTGTTTGTGGGCTTTATGGTTAGTCTTTTTGTAAAAGTGTTTATTCTGCAATGGGACATTAAGTATTGGTTGGATACGTTTGTGATTGTGATGGCAGGGTGTTTGTATATTACTGTTCGTTCCGTTAAAGATGGAATATATCTGCTACCAAGTAAAGAAGGCGATGTAAGACGTTATAAGAAGATCAATTTAATTGGGGGAGCTGTCAGTACGTCAATATAGGCCGCTTTAATGTTCCTATCTGATCTTAGAGAAGTCGGGGAATTGGATATGGCTAAAAGTATCATGAGCACTCTTGTGGGTTCCGTTATATTTTTCATTGGGATTACATGGATGCAGTGGTTCATTATCAAAAAATCCAATAAAAATGCGGACAAAAATCTAGATGGTTAGAAGAATGAATAATTCACTCTTGTAAAACTAATATGATTAGTTTATATTTAAGCTAATACCATTAGTTTTGTGGAGGGGTAATGATGAGAGTAACACGTGAAGGTTATTTATTACAGCTGACTTGGATGCCAAGAGTGTTTCCTGTGAATTGTTACATTATTGAGGAAGACAATGAATTGACTTTGATAGATGCGGCAATGCCGTTCAGTGTAAAAGGAATTATAGATACCGCAACGAAGTTAAATAAGAAGATCACTCGTATTATATTAACGCATGCTCATGACGATCATGTAGGTGCACTGGATGAGCTAAAGAAGCAGCTTCCAGAGGCTCAGGTGTACATTTCAGAAAGGGATGCAGCTTTGCTTCGCGGAGATCGTTCACTTCGTGAGGGAGAACCTCAGACCCCTATAAAGGGAGGTGTGCCCAAAAAGGTTACAACAAGACCAGATGTTTTACTCTATGATGGAGATACCATTGGTTCATTAACTGCAATTCTAACGCCTGGTCATACCCCTGGTTCTATGTCTTTCATTGATTCACGAAGCGGCGCTGTTATCGTTGGAGATGCATTTCAGACCTTCCGAGGAACCGCAGTTTCAGGAACCGTAATTCCTTGGTTTCCGTTTCCGGCTATGGCAACCTGGAGTAAGAATCAAGCCTTAAAAAGTGCGATTAAGCTTCTAGAGGCTTCTCCTACAATACTGGCTTCTGGACATGGAGACTTACTTAGAAACCCAGTAGAAACCATGGAGAAAGCTATACACAAAGCACAAATGATTCAAGATAGGAGTAATTAAAATGTCACCTAGAGCAGGATTAGATCGTCGTACACTAGTTATTGCAGCAGCTGAAATCGCTGATCATGAAGGAATAGAGGCCGTAACCTTAGCCGCATTGGCTAAGAAACTAGGTGTTCGTTCTCCGTCTTTATACAATCACATTAACGGGCTACAGGAATTGCGTACACAACTTGCGATTTATGGACTAGGCGAGCTTTCCAATGCAATGAATAAGGCAGCTAACGGCTTTAGTGGAGACGCTGCTGTACAGGCGATGGGGCGAGCGTATGTGGACTTTGCTAGAAGTCGACCTGGATTATACGAGACAACACTGCGAGCCCCTGAACAGACAAATACGGAGCTGGAAAAGGCAAGTGATCATATTTTGAAGCTGATCATTTATGTGATGAAGGATTATCAATTGGGTGAGGAAGGAGAAATTCATGCAGTACGCGGGTTACGAAGCATTCTGCATGGCTTTGCCTCTTTGGAACAAAAAGGCGGTTTTGGAATGGCACTTGATACTAATGTAAGCCTATCTCGGCTGATCAGTAGTTATATTGCTGGGATCGGTAATATGAAGTCTAAATAATAGTACATAGGAGATGATGTAGTGATGTATAAGGGATATGAAAAGGAAAGTGTCATCACTTTTGAGGAAACTGCAGAAATCGTTGCCAAAATTGGGATTTTGCCGCTTGCAACCCTGATTCCTGAGCATCCATCTTTAAACGGATTAACGAAAGCGGAGAATTGGCATACGGGATCAGAGCTAGATCCGTGGTCATGGCGTGTAAGGTTTCCTGGTGAAGGCCTGGCTGGGTATGGAAAGTTTGTTAAGAAAAAAGCTATCTTAGTCTCTAGCGAGTGGTTTCCGGCATTTGTGGCAGCTGTAGGAAGCACTAAATCTATAGAAGAACGTTATAACGATGGTTTGGCAAGCAGAGAAGCAGTGACTTTACTGCAAATTGTCCGTGAACATCAAGGGATTGATACGCGTGTACTTCGTGCTGAGGCTGATATGAAGGCTAAAGAAAAGAAAACGGCATTCGATAATGCGGTTACGGAACTTCAGGCATCGCTGGACATCGTTATTTCAGGTGTAAAAGAACGCCAAAATGCAGAAGGTGAGAAAAATGGCTGGAGCAGTACTTCATTTGAGACCGTAAGCCACTGGATGGAAGATAATGGCGTTTCCTCATTTGAAGGCAATAGAGAAGAGGCAATAGCTTGGCTGCATTCTAAAATGAATGGCATATGGTCGCCTGCAGCAATAGCCTGGACAAACAAAGCATTCTCATGGAAATAAAAACGGTTAACCACTACTCCATGAGAGTGGTTAACCGTAAGCGTTTTCTAATAAAGTCATATCCATCACATTATTGTTCCAACATAGGTGCCAAGTAAGCAATCAGGAAATACAAGAATCCGAATAACAGCATAACATAGGCGGTATATTTGATTGCATTAGATGCAACAATTCTTGAATCCACCGGTGTTTGAATTTCGAGCTGTTCTTCTTCAACGCTGTCAATTTCATTGGATATTGGGTCTCTCAACATGATAATCCCCTCCTTGGAAATTAGATCCTTAACTGTATTGTGACATATTTGTGAACGGAAATCAACAATAGTGTGAACAAATATTGAACTTTTATTCAAATTTGGACTATTTATTTTCTGAATATCTAGTGTGCAATAAAAAACAACCTGCTTTTATCCTCGGAAGAGGAACAAAGCAGGTTGTTTGGTATTTTATTTATCCTATAATCTAAGCGAATAATTTAAGCCCAATCTCCATCACGGAAGATAGGTACGGTTGTTCCATCATCCTTAATGCCATCAATGCTCATTTCAGGTGATCCCATCATAAAATCAACATGTGTATGGCTTTGGTTCATTCCTTTTTCCTGCAATTGATCTTTGGTCATTGTCGTACCCTCTTGAAGGGTAAAGGCATATGCTGCACCTAACGCCAAATGGCAGGAGGCATTCTCATCATACAATGTGGTGTAATATAGAATTCCGCTCTCGGAGATCGGGGAGTGGAAAGGCACCAAAGCGACTTCTCCAAGATAAGCAGAACCTTCATCCAACGCGATAAGGGAAGCAAGCGTTTCTGAACCTTTTTCAGCGGTGAAGTCCGTTACTTTGCCGTTCTCAAAGGTGAGAGTGAAGTTGTCAATAAGATTCCCCCCGTAGCTAAGCGGCTTAGTGCTGCTTACCTTACCATTCACACCGGACTTCAGAGGGGCAGTAAACACTTCTTCAGTTGGGATATTGGCGAGGAAAGGTACTCCTTTGCCATTGACAGCTCCAGCTTGACACCAAATATGCCCTTCTGGAAGCTCAATCGTCAAATCGGTTCCATGTCCTGTATAGTGCAGCTTGCGGAACTTATTATCATTCAAGGTAGTACAGCGTGCTTTCAGACCATCTAAATGTTGACTCCATGCTTGTATAGGGTCAGCTTGATCTGCACGTGTAGCTTTAAAGATAGCATCCCATAGTAAATCAATCTGCTGATCAGATGATGCTTCAGGGAATACCTTTGCCGCCCACGAGGCTGACGGGAATGCTACAATACTCCAGCTTACGTGATTCCCCATTAACAACTCTCGATATGGAGCTAATGTCTGTCCAGAGATCCGCTGATTATCCGCAATTCTTCCTGACTCTACACCGCTCAATAGATCTGGATTCGTTGAAGTTACCGATAGAAATGCTGCACCCTTTTTAGCCAAATCTTCCAATTCATCTGCTTGCCATTGTGGCGGTTCCAAAAAGGAATCAGATGGAGCGAGGTCATAACGGGTACGTGTGACAACCTCATCACTATAATTAACCTTGACGAGCTTCGCTCCCGCTTCATAAGCTTTACGTACTACAAGACGCACTAGTTCTGCGGAAACGATGTCGGCATTTACAACAAGGGTCTGCCCAGGTTGGATATTAACCCCGATCTTCACTGCCAGCAAAGCATAATTTTCCAGTTTTTGCTTGAAATCCAACATAGTTTCAACTCCTCCCAATATCTCTAGTCTTTATTTCATATTTGCAATAATTAGAACGCCCAGTTTCCATTTAGGAATACAGGTTCTTCGGTTCCATCAGCAGAGATACCATAAATGTTCATCTCCGCTGAACCGATCATGAAATCCACATGGGTCACGCTGTTATTCAATCCATGTGCAATCAGTTCATCTGGATTCATATCTTTACCACCTTCTAAGCAGAAAGCATAAGCCATACCTATAGCTAGGTGATTAGATGCATTCTCATCAAACAAAGTATTGTAATAAAGAATATTGGACTCAGAGATAGGGGACTTATGAGGAACTAATGCAACTTCACCGAGGTATTTTGCTCCTTCATCCATACTAATGAGGTGTTCTAGTGCTTCTTGACCTTGCTCTACACTAACACTTACAATACGTCCGTTCTCAAAAGTAATAGAGAATCCATCGATGATATTGCCTCCATGGCTAAGAGGTTTTGTGCTTCGTACGGTACCATTCACACCAGTCTTTAGAGGAGCCGTAAATACTTCTTCAGTAGGCATATTGGCTACAAAAGAATGACCTTTAGCATTAATGCTGTCTCCTTGTGCCCAAATATGACCTTCCGGAAGCTCAATGCTTAGGTCCGTACCAGGCGCTATGTAATGCAGCTTTTTATATTTTTTTGCGTTGAGTACATTTGCTTTCTGATCTAAGGTGTCGAGATGTTCTTGCCATGCAGCTACTGGATCTTCTCGATCAAGGCGTACGGTGTGGAAAATAGCTTCCCAAAGCTTACTTACACGTTCTTCAGCTGGAACATCCGGGAATACTTTATCCGCCCAAGCCTGACAAGGTACTGCAACAATACTCCAGCTAACTTTGTCGGACATTTGCATTTCACGATATTTGGTGAGTGCGGCTCCCCGTACTTTTTGATAATTGGAAATACGTACAGGATCAATGCCTTTAAGTGCATCAGGATCTTCCGCGATCACGTTAAGAATAGCCGCACCCTTCTCGGCGAGTTCGGTCATTTCACCTGCGTACCAAGTAGGAGGCTCAGTGAACACTTCTGGTGCAGCATGTTCAAACTGCTGGCGTGTAATGCTCGCATCACTCCAGTTCACCTTCACTAAGCTTGCTCCAATCGCATATGCCTTAGCGGTAATCATACGAACGAAATCAGCTGCAAGAATCGGCGCATTCACCACCAGAATTTGCCCTGGTTGAACGTTAACCCCAATTTGCACAGCTAGATCTGCATATTTACTAAGCTTTGCTTCGAAATCAGTCATCGATATTTCCTCCATTTGCTAATAGTTTGGTACTTTACAAGTATTGTACTAAATTATTAACCGCCGGATGAAAAAAGTCAATTACATGGGATTTACAGTGTAAATTGAGGAATTACATTCATTTCAATGCTATACTGAGAGAGGAAATGATTTGATGAAAGGAAGGACGATTAGCGGATGAATTTAGAGATTGTAAGTGCTGAAATGAGCCGTAAAGAGGATAAAAGCTATGTAGGGAGGACGATATTCACTCTCGAAAACCATAAGGCTCCATATGAAATTACTTTTTTCAGTACAAGAGGAACGGAATGGGATTACAGCCTAAGCTTTGCAGGTGAGCCTGGAAGCGAAGAGCAGTTCTTAGAAACTGACGCGCTACTTGAAAATGATGACGATGTATACAATCAGTTGCTTGATGCCGCTCTAGATAAACAAGAGATCGTTGAAGAGTAAAACATACAAGTGTTAATTGATTACCAGCGGCAATATTCATAGCCGCTGGTTACATCTCGCCTTATCCGATGGTAATCTTACCTTCAGGATAGCGGTAAAGTTCCTTACTACCCTTAGGTTTGAGTGCATAAGCTAGAGTAAGTGGACCTGTCCGACCCAGAAACATTAGAATAATAATGAGTACTTTACCCGCAGTAGTCAGTTCTGGTGTAAGACCCATGGAGAGACCAGAAGTCCCGAATGCGGATACGGATTCAAAGAGTACAGCAAGAAAGTCAGCCTCCTCTGTTACGGATAACAACATCGTAGCGATGACTACTAACATAAGAGACATTAATGTCATCGTCACGGCTCTATAGACATTTTCTTTAGCGATCCGATGACGAAACATTACAATATCCTCTTTACCCCTTAATCTTGCAGAAACCGCAGCCACTAGAACAGCGAACGTAGTAATCTTAATTCCCCCACCAGTAGATCCAGGCGCAGCCCCTATGAACATTAGCAGTATCATTAGAAATTGTGTTGATTCCCGCATAAGTGGAATTTCAATCGTAGTGACGCCACCTGAACGTGGTGTTATCGCTTGTAAAAATGTAGCCATCGTCTTTCCACCCGCACTCAAGGGCTTCAGCGTAGAATTAAATTCTAGTAAGAAGAATAGAGCTGCTCCAAAGACAATCAAAATCACAGAGGTCGAAAGAACAACCTTCGAATGTAGAGTAAGTCTTTTGCGTTTTGGAAAGTCAAAAACATCAGATAGTACGATAAAACCGACCCCTCCAAGGAAGATAAGGATCATTGAGGTGAAATTCACAATAGGATCATTTACAAATCGTGTAAGTCCACTAAAGGGCCCATGGATGTCACCAAATAGATCAAAGCCTGCATTATTAAAGATAGATATACTGTGAAATATTCCATAATATACAGCTTTCCCGAAAGGCATATCCATCATAAACCTACCGGCAAACACAATGGCACCTGTGAGCTGAATAACAAGGGAATAGATCAGGACTCTACGGATTAACTGGACGATACCCTGCATCGAATTCTGGTTCATAGATTCTTGCATAAGAATTCGCTCTTTAAAGGATATTCGTTTATTAAGGACCAAAGTAATCAAAGTGGCCATCGTAATAAAACCCAATCCCCCAAACTGAAATAATACGAGTAGAACAACCTGTCCAAAAGTAGTCAGTTGTGTGCCCGTATCAATGACTGCCAGACCTGTAACACAGGTTGCCGATGTTGCCATAAATAATGCATCAATAAAAGAAATATGCCCTTCTACTGAGGAGACCGGCAGGTTAAGTAAAAAAGTTCCGGCAGTGATAAGTATTACAAACCCTAGTGATAAGACTTTAGGTGGAGTTAATTTCAACCCACCGAAGTTCAGATTAGCCAATTCAATTCTCCTGTCATACGTGAAATTAGAGTAGTGCTCACAAAATTATAACATAACTTGCCAGACCTTCCCTAAGCGGAGGGAGGTAATTGACATATTTTATCGAATTATTCTAGAATAACACCCTATTCTGCAACTTTAAAGAGGAGGCTTTCTTAATGGCGGTAAGTCCGATTCTGAATCAGATTGGTGCAGTTTTTATTCCGGTAAAGGATATTGAAAAATCCAAAGAATGGTATTGCCAATTACTTGGTTTGCCTTTGGATGGAGAAGTATTATTCGGGCACTTATACGTGATCCCTATGCAGGGACCAGAAATCGTATTGGACAGCAAAATTTACACTTCTGAATCCGTTCTTAATATTCCCTCTTTTCATCTAAATACTGAAGATATTGATGCAGCTTATGATTATGTGAAAGCTAATGGCGGAGAGATTCTTACGGATATTGAGCATGACCATTGGTTTAATTTTAAAGATCCTAATGGTAATGTGATCATGGTCTGTCGTTGTTAAGAATGATTAAGAAAGGAAGAAACAAATGATTAGAGAAGCTATTCCTGAAGACGCATTGTATATTGAAGAGCTATATCGAATGTTGTTGCCTGAGCAGACAGCTATACAAGTGTCTCCGGAAAGACTGAAGCGGATCGCTGAGAATACGGATAGTTTTCTTTATGTGTACGAAGAAGAAGGTGCTATTGTTGGAACACTTCATCTTCATTTATGTATGGATGCATTATGTGACGATCGACCCTTTGCTGTCATTGAAAGAGTCATCACTGCACAAGAGGTGAGAGGGAAAGGATACGGAGCACAATTAATGAGATACGCTGAGCACCTAGCCACCTCTAGGGGCGCTCTTAAGATCATGCTATCGAGTGCCGTCAGAAGGGAGGATGCACATCAATTTTACGAACATCTTGGATATAATAGCAGCTCCAGTAAGCTGTTCAAAAAGTACTTATAGCTATTTATGATTGGAAGTGATGTTATGATGGTTACACTTAAAGCACTGATTCCAGAGGATGCAGAAGAATTACTTCGTTTACAGCATCAGTTGGATCAGGAATCCAAATTTATGTTATTAGAGCCGGATGAACGACAATCCAGTCTTAATCAGGTCAAAGAGATGATCGAAAGCTGTAATGGGTTTGAAATCGAAGGGACGAAGCGGAAATCTCTTATTGTCGATGGCCAGTGGGTAAATGAATACTACATGAGTATGATCTTAATAAAAGAAAAAAGGATAGAGGATCAGATTTAATCTGAAGACTCTATCCTTTTTTTTATAATTAATAGCTTATGAATTCTCAAGCTCTGACGATTCAGTATCACCTGTGGTCTCAATGATGACCTCAACCTTGCGTACACGGTATCTGTTCATCTCACGAATGATTAAGGTTACGTGGTCATGGACAATACTTTTGCCAACGGCAGGATCTGGGATATGGCTGTATAGCCAGCCTCCAATCGTGGTCACTTCCTCATCTTCGAAATCAAGACCGGTAAGCTCCTTGACCTCAATTAGAGATACCTTACCATCGAACAGATAATTTGTATCGCTTAATTTTTCAACGTTTCTGCGTTCATCAGCGTCAAATTCATCTCGAATTTCACCAACGATTTCTTCCAAAATATCTTCAATCGTGATGAGTCCAGACGTTCCGCCATATTCATCAAGCAGCAGGGCGATATGCACCCGCTCCAATTGCATACGTGTTAAAAGGTTCTTAACAGGTGTTACCTCAGATACGGTCAGGACAGGCTGGATCAAGCTTTTGAAATCAAAATCAGGATTGTTATCATATTGCAAATAAAGCTGTTTTGTATTGATCATTCCGATGATATTATCCTTGCTACCCTCTGCAACCGGGAAACGAGTATATTGTTCCTTGCGGATAATCTCGAAATTTTCTTTCAATGAATGATTGGTGAAAAGACATACCATATCGGTTCGTGGAACCATGATTTCTTTAGCCAACATCTCATCAAAAGTAAAGATACGGTTTACATAGCCATATTCAGCTTTATTGATTTTTCCACTTTCATAGCTCTCGGACAAGATCAAACGAATCTCGTCTTCACTATGTGCGTCTCCATGCTCACTGGCAGGCTTCATCCCGAAAAGGCGAACAAGCAAATTTGCGGAACCGTTCATAAACCAAATGAGTGGGTACAAAATTCTGTAGAACCAAATAATCAGCGGTGATGTAATTTGACCAATTCTTTCCGGAATGTTTATAGCTACCGTCTTCGGAGCAAGTTCACCGACAACGACGTGTAGGAATGTTGCAATAATGAATGCAAATGCAAATGCAAGAGGGTGACTCACACTTGAACTAATGTTAGCCCAGTCGAATACCGGAAGGAGCAGTTGCTCAAATGCCGGTTCTGCTAGTGCACCAATACCCAGAGCAGTGATCGTAATCCCGAGCTGACACGCGGATAAGTATCCGTCAAGATTAGCGGAAACCCGTTGTACAGCTAACGCATTCTTCTTTCCATCGATCACCATTTGACTGATCTGGCTACCTCTAAGTCTCACCAATGCAAATTCCGTTGCTACAAAAAAAGCGGTTAAAATAATCAAAATAGCCACCAACGTCAAACTAAGTCCTATACCCATATAATCTTTACCATCCCTTTCGTTCCTAAAATAGGTTATACTCATATTATGAGTTCTTATGAACTATTCTACGAACTTTTCAGAGAAATATCAAATGGTGGAGGGAAACAGATATGGAATCATTTGCATTGACTCGTGTGGAGATGTCCAGTCTTCTGCTCTCATTGACCGGATTATCAGACCGGAAACCGCTGAATATCCTCCAAGAGGCATGGACTAAATTTCATCTTGATGAAATAGAAAAGGGGACTTCGTTACCCGCTTTTTTATCTACAGATGTTCCACCCATTTTACAAAAGATCATTAAGGGCGATAATGTTAAAGGCTTTTCACTCGGTGAAATTGCTACATTAGGCCATCTTATAGAGTATTCCACGTTGACTGTGACAACTATGCAGAACTGGGTAAAGCGTGACTTTAAGGAGTATCTCGGTTCTCCAAGAGAAGGAAAGAAATATTCAGTGAATCAGGCGGCTCTTCTGTTTATGATCGATGATCTCAAATCTGCCCTTAATTTTGAAAGCATCCGTCAGCTATTCCGATTAATGTTCTTAAAGCCAGATCGAGACGATGATGATCTCATAGAACCGGCAAAACTGTATTATGCATATGCTGGGCTTTTTGAGGAGATCAAGAGTAATCCGACTATACAAACGCAATGCAAGGTAGATCAACAGTTGCATAAAGAGTTTTCATGGAAAGAGGATTCCCTGCTTAGAAATTCCACAGATCGTGTAATCAATCGTCTGACGCATCTAACTAGATCTCAGAGAGAATCTGTCCGCAATATACTGCTGATAGCTACGATTGCTGTTCAGACCTGTTATTTTCAGTCGCTTGCCAGACAATATTTTAATGCTGCTTTATTTCTTGATTTTTGAACGCTACAATTTTAAAATGTATAAGTGAAACAATCAAAAGTAGTTTTATTAGAGAGATGTTGGATATAAGGGGGTTTGGAGGTGAATCAAATGACACTGCTGCGGAATCCAAAGCAAAGGAAACTACTCTTCAGCGCAGGCTTAAGCTGGATGTTCGACGCGATGGACGTCGGGATGATTTCTTTTGTTGTTGCGGCTTTAGCCAAGGATTGGAATTTGGGACCCGAGCAGATCGGCATATTGACAAGTATTAACTCCGTGGGCATGGCTGTGGGTGCCGCGGCGGCAGGGATATTAGCAGATCGTTTTGGACGTAAACCGATACTTCTGTGGACACTACTGATTTTCTCAGCCGCAAGTGGGTTGTCGGCTTTTGCAACAGGCTTTGGAATACTCTGTGTACTTAGATTTATCGCTGGATTTGGTCTAGGTGGGGAGCTGCCTGTCGCCTCAACATTAGTGTCTGAAAGTATGCCTGCCCGTGAGAGAGGCCGTGCGGTTGTGCTACTAGAGAGCTTTTGGGCGGTTGGATGGATCGCTTCTGCTTTAATTGCATTCTTCGTGATTCCTGATTATGGCTGGCGTGTAGCATTCGGTATTGGTGCTGTTCCCGCGCTATACGCTCTATACTTAAGACGTGCTATAGACGATTCACCGAAGTTTGCTGAGATCAAGAAGGCGCCTGTGTCCTTGAAAAAACGTATCACAACAGTATGGTCACCAGAGTATCGTCGTTCTACGATTATGCTGTGGATTTTATGGTTTACTGTAGTGTTTTCGTATTATGGGATGTTTCTATGGCTGCCTACAGTTATGGTACTTAAAGGCTTCAGCTTGGTTAAAAGCTTCGAATACATGCTTATCATGACGTTAGCTCAGCTGCCGGGTTACTTTACTGCCGCTTACTTCATCGAGAAGTTCGGACGTAAGTTTGTCCTGGTCATCTATATGCTGTTCACTGCCGTTAGTGCGGCATGGTTCGGAAATGCAACTACAGAAGGCATGCTGATGGCTGCTGGAATCTGCTTATCATTCTTTAATCTCGGAGCATGGGGTGGCATGTACGCTTATACACCAGAGTTGTACCCAACAACTATTCGTTCAACAGGCGCTGGTTTAGCGACTTCCTTTGGCCGGATTGGTGGCATCATCGCTCCTTTGTTAGTAGGGGTGCTAGTAGGTAAATCTATAGCGATTGGTTCGATCTTCATGTTATTTTTTGTAACGATTATTATCGGTGCGTTAGCGGTGCTCTTCCTAGGAAAAGAGACAAAGGGAACGGAGCTCCTGTAGAGGATAATTCTTCATTACATACTTGATGTTAATCTATCAACAATGCTAAAATTTAATAAGAACAAAACGGTTCCTTCACAGTTGTGAACAGGGCCGTTTTTTTTAACATATCAGAATCTATATATTTGAGGCCCCCGCAAAGTACCTGAGTATGCATCGAAGCTAAGCCACACCTTGTGGGGATATTTTTAAAATATTAGAAAGTATAATTTCCACTATACTTTAGGTCTAATATTTCTCGCATAAACGCGCACCGTCCTTATAAGGACGGTGAAGGCGTTTATGCTTGCATTAGTCCTTCTTTTATAAGAACGGAGCGATCGAACATGAGTAAGGATGGGAAGCAACCTCATTTCACGGAATTGGTCTGGGAAAGCACAGAGCACAATGTTCCTATTCCCCCACGAAATTCATCAGAACCAGCGCTGCCTAAGTTATCTTCTAAAGCATCATCTGAACCTTCTTTACAGCTGCAGCTTTGGGATACGGAGACTGACACCCCTGAGCCTGTGACAACAACGGAAGGTCAGTTTGTAACTAGAGCGAAGGAATTGGAACATAAGACCGAGGATTCGGCACTATTTGTTCCATTTAAGAGTTACTGGCCTACGTATGGTCATATGACAGGCACACAAAGTAGATGGTATTTTTATTGGCGAAATGAAGTTAGACAGGATAGATATCCGAAAACGGATCTTTCATATATTTTTCTGCATGTGTATGAGCTTATTAATGGTGTAGGCTGGGAAGACCCTTATGATGGCTATAGGCAGCTCAGTCAAATCTGGGAAGCTTATCGAGAAAATTATAAACGTCTGGATCAATATTTAGGTGGTTGGATCGCAGACTTCTCGTTTGTTCATCATTTGGATGTGCCTCTATCTTTAATCGTTGCTCGTTCACGCGGTCTTGCTGGAGATCTGGCAGAGCTAGAGTTAGAGAGATGTCTTACTGTATCTCCTGAGCAGTTAACCTTTACGGTATTAACAGCAATGTCGGATTACGATATTAGTAAGTCCAAGTTTTATATGGGGGAAGGTAAAGAAGCCCTCGAACGATTTATTCCACAGGTAGTGGCATTAATCAACGCTTATGTCAGCCGGAAACATGGATCAAATTTGGTTGAAATGTTCCCACCAGGCCCCTCAGTAATGCGGGAGCGTTATTTATTCCGTAGTGCCGTATATGATATTTCGCTATATGGTTATTCTGTACTTATACCGGTTGTGCGTATCAGTAAATCTCCACCGCTTCGCAGTTTGATTACAAGGCTATTCCGATTGACAGAGAATAAGTTACGGGAACTGATGGGATATCGAGGCAGGCTCAAAGGGGTTAACGTGGATGCGGATATGGATGACCTTATCACACGTTTTCTGAAGCGGGAGTTTGAGAAAGAGAAACAGGAAGACAAGGGTCCGGCAGTGGTCATTGATCGTGAGAAGCTTGAAAGGCTGCAGAGTGATTCCGAGATTGTACGAACCATGCTTACGGTTGAGGAAATGAATGAGCTGGAAGAATTTGAGGATAGCGATATCGAAATCATTAGTGAAGGACCGGAGCCAGAAAAAAATGAAAAAATAGATGAAAAAGAAAAAGAACAAATCATTGTACCGTTTGAGTCTCTTGAGCCTAAATTAGCTACTGAAAAAGTTCAATCAGCTAACGAAGGGACGGAGTGGGAACAGTTCGCTAATGCTTTAAGTTCACTCCAACACGAAGCTCTGCTTGCGTTAATGAACGAAGACCGAATTCATGCCATACAGAAGCTAGCGGCTGTAAACGGCACAATGTCAGAGCTCTTGATTGATGAGATCAACGACATCGCAATGGACATTCTAGGTGATTTGATCATAGATGGTGAAGAAATTGCAGAGGAATATAAAATTTATCTGCTTAATATTTAATGGGGTGAACTTTAGATGGACGTTTTGAAAATTCCTAAACGTATGACGACAGCGCTAGTTAATTCACTGACCGCCGGTGTGGTTCCACGTATCGGACTAGAACATATAGCCGTTGGTCGTCGGCCAGAGATTGAAGCAATCTTGAGAGATATGGACAATATCGCGGAGGGTGGAGCGGCCTTTAAGCTGATTACAGGCAAATTCGGTAGCGGTAAAAGCTTTCTTTTGCAGATGATCCGTAATTATGCGATGGATCGGGATTTTGTAGTGGCCGATGCGGATCTATCCCCTGAACGAAGATTAGTGGGAACGAAAGGACAAGGTCTTGCTACATATCGAGAGCTGATGAGTCATTTGTCTACCCGGACGCGTCCAGATGGAGGTGCTCTGGAGATTATTTTGCAAAAATGGATCATTACGCTTCAGCAGTCTGTGATGCAGGAGAATGAATACGGCCCTGATCACCCCCAGCTTGGTGATGAAGTTGAGAAACGGATCTATGCTGTAGCCTCCGAAATGCGCGGTTTAGTGCATGGATTTGATTTTTCCAAAGTACTGGCTTCTTATTGGAATGCACATAAGCTCGCTGACGATGAATTGAAGCAGGATTCCCTTCGCTGGCTAAGAGGTGAATTCGCTACTCGAACGGAAGCACGAAAAGCGCTCGGTGTTGGCGTAATCATTGATGATGATAATTGGTATGATTATATGAAGCTGTGGGCAGAATTCACTTCTGCTATTGGTTATAAGGGACTGTTGCTGTTTATAGACGAAGGTGTCAATCTCTACAAAATCACGAACAGCATCTCACGTCAGAGTAATTATGAGAAGCTGCTTACGATGTTCAACGATACGATGCAGGGCAAGGCAGAAAGCCTAGGGATTTTTATAGGGGGGACTCCGCAGTTTGTGGAGGATGGACGGCGTGGATTATTTAGTTATGAAGCGCTGCGTTCTAGATTAGTTGCAGGAAGATACGGTGCAGCAGGTCTGAATAATTTCACTGGACCTATTATTGCACTGGACATGCTCTCACACGAAGAAATCCTAATCCTTTTGCAAAAGCTTAGAGATATTCATGCGCTACATTATGGTTATGAAGCACAGTTAACACAGGAACAATTGGTTCATTTTATGGAAGAAGCTGTGGGCAGATTAGGGGCAGACGAGCTCCTGACACCGCGTGAAGTGGTACGTGATTTCATGGATCTACTTCACACTTTGCACCAGCATCCGGAGATTTCATTCGAGAAGCTAGTGGGCGAACGAACCTCCAAACCTGCTGATACTGAGCAAAATGAGTTAGATGGATTCCTCGCGGAGTTTGAATTATGAGTGATAATCCGTTTTATAGGCTGGCTCCCTTCATTAAAGAGTTTATTTATAAAAATCGCTGGGAGACGTTGCGTGAGACGCAGGTGGATGCCTGCCGAGTGCTGTTTGATACGCCGCATCACTTACTGATTGCTTCGGGTACTGCTTCAGGTAAGACTGAGGCGGCTTTTTTTCCAGCGCTTACTGAGTTATATGAACGTCCTTCCGGTTCGGTCGGTATTCTATATATTGCTCCCTTGAAAGCATTGATTAACGATCAATTTACAAGGCTGAACGATTTGCTTCGTGAAGGCAATATTCCGGTGTGGCACTGGCATGGGGATGTTCCGCAAGCCGATAAGACGAAACTGGTGCAGAATCCTTCCGGCGTGCTACAGATTACCCCTGAATCGCTTGAAGGACTATTGATGAACCGCCCGAATGCTATTCCGGCGCTGTTCCATGACTTGCGTTACATAGTCATTGATGAGGTGCATGCCTTTATGGGTGCTGATCGGGGGATTCAGGTTCTGAGTCAGCTGGCAAGAATCTCACGAATGGCGGGATGTCATCCGCGCAGAGTCGGTCTATCGGCTACGCTTAGCGACTATGCTTCGGTGACGGAGTGGCTGGCGGCAGGGACGCGGGAGAGCGTAGAGGTGTCCGCTCCACAAGGCGGGCGTAAGCTCCGTTTAAGTGTGGAGCATTTCTCTTTCCCGGATGCACGGGATGAAGTGCAGGCAGAGCATTTAGAACGCGCGAAGCAGTCTTACTACGATTTCATTTACGATCATACGCATCTTAAGAAAGCGTTGATCTTCACGAATAGCCGCTCGGATGCGGAGACGGCGACCCTTGAGCTGCGGAGAACGGCCGCGAAGCGTGGGGAACGGGATGTTTTTCACGTTCACCATGGCAGCATCTCCGCGATGCTCCGCGAAGAGACGGAAGCCGCGCTGCGGCAAGGCTCCGGACCTGCAGTTGCGGCAGCGACATTGACGCTGGAGCTGGGCATTGATCTAGGAGAGCTGGAGCGAGTGCTCCAGGTCGGCGCTCCCTATAGCTGCGCAAGCTTTGTGCAGCGACTCGGTCGCTCGGGCAGGCGCGGTGACGCCGCATCCGAGATGATCTTTGTCACGCCCGAGGAAGAGGATGAGGAAGCGCAGCTTCCGGCACGGATGCCTTGGACGCTGCTTCGAGCGATAGCGGTTATAGAGCTATATGTGCGCGAGAAGTGGGTTGAACCACTGGTGGTGCGCCAGCTGCCAGTTGGGCTGTTATACCATCAGACGATGAGCATATTGAAGAGTATGGGGGAGGCGGAGCCAGAGGATTTAAAGGAGGCTGTACTGAGCTTGCCTTCCTTCAATAGTATTGATCCCGCGGATTACGACATCTTCATGACTTATATGCTGGGCATGGGGCAAATCGAGAAGATGGATGAAGGCAGCTTGATTATTGGGATGGCGGGAGAAAAGATAGTGAACAATTTCCGCTTCTACGCAGTGTTCAAAGACGATGAGGAGCATGTTGTCTATAACGGAACTGAGGAGATTGGATCTATTACAACGGTACCACCGCCAGGGTATTGTTTTACTCTGGCAGGGAAGCTTTGGAAGGTAGAAGAGGTCGATAATCGCCATAAAGCTGTTTATGTAAAAACTTCACGCGGTAAGGTGGATACGCTGTGGCTTGGAGCGGGTGGAGATGTACATACACGTATCATGACCAAAATCCGCGAGGTCTTAGGGGCTACTGTTTTATATCCGTATTTAGCTCCGAGTGCGGCTGCGCGTCTTGAACGAGCCCGCCGTTTAGCGAAGGAGAGTGGATTGCTTGAACGCTCCGTTATGCCCGCAGGTGGAGATTCGATGTTTATTCTGCCATGGGCGGGTAGTCGGCAGTTCCGCACACTGGAGCGCCTTCTCAAGAACAATTTGAAGAGCTCACAGGGACTTCGATCTATCGTGCCGATGGAACCTTATTATATGGTGGTTGCAGGCAAAACAGATGCAGAAACGCTGGAAGCGGAAATCATTGCTGAAAGTATGGCTGCCTCAGATCCTTTATCATTGTTATCTCCAGATGAAGCACCCTACCTAGGTAAGTATGATGAGTTCATCCCACATGAATTGCTTCGCAAGGCTTTTTCCTTGGATGGACTAGATGTTCCTGGGCTGCTTGAAGTGCTAAAACAATGGCGGCAACCACAGTAAATATACTAAAGCATTTTAATTGAGACGCCCACTTATGTGGGCGTCTCTTTATGTTCAGACCCTCAGGGATATTTACCCTTCGCATCGATATAGACTTTCCTGCTATTCCAAAAGTTGTATAAAAATTTAGCGGACGGAGAATAGTACCAAAAAGATTCCTATTAAAGGATGATAACGATGTGGTCTAAAATAGTCTCTTATATTCCGGATTGGACAATTTTTATGCAGGCGGCGATCACGCTGCTCTTTCCAATAGGGGTGTATTACCTTTACAAGTACTTGTATTTCTATGTTGGAAGCGGACGCTCCAAGGAGTCAGGAGCTAACGCTCAGGATGCAGAGCCAAAGAAGACAGACAACGGGGAAGCAAATCAACAGCAACCTAAGACTACAGTGTTTACCCAAGATTACGATGCCGATCTAGCGGTGATAAGAACGGCATTGGAAGGAAACAGTGATGTACATTTCCGTGAATTTACAGTCAAAGGTATTCAGGCACGTGCCGCATTGGTCTATGTGGAGGGCATGCAGGATGAAGAACTAATCAATCAACAGGTGCTGCAAAATCTGATGTTCGCCGGTGAAATGCAGGCTTCAGAAGGAATATACACCTTCATGAAACAGAATATGCTCCCGCTGGCTCAGCTTAGTGATGCCAGAGATTTGGACCATCTACAGGAGTCTGTCCTGTTTGGATATACCGCACTGATTGTTGAAGGTATGGGAAAGATGCTTCTGGTTGGCTTTCCACATGGAGCAGTTCGCGCAATAACTGAGCCAACCTCGGAAGCTTTACTGCGGGGACCCCGGATTGGCTTTACCGAAGTGCTCAGTGAGAATACCTCTATGCTACGGCGTCAAGGTCTTAATAAGAATCTGGAAATGAAAAGGGTTGAAGTGGGTAGCGAAATCAAGAAGAGTCTAGTTATCGCTTATATGAAAAACATTGTAAATCCTGATCTGCTACAGGAAGTGAATGAACGGATCTCCAAAATTGATATGGATTTTATTCTGGAATCTGGCTATGTGGAGCAGTTAATCGAGGATGATTATTTAAGTCCGTTTCAGCAAACACAGAACACGGAAAGACCCGATCGAGTGATTGCCTCTTTATTAGAGGGGAGAATTGCAATTTTGCTGGACGGCACACCGTTTGCACTTATTGTTCCAGTGACGTTCAGTATGCTTTTACAGTCTCCCGAGGATTACTATGAGCGCTGGTTTCCAGGTACCCTTTTAAGGGTGTTACGGTTTTGCGCATCATTTCTGGCTCTGTTAGCCCCTGCGCTTTATATTTCCTTTATCTCCTTTCATCCGGGACTAATTCCTACTCAGCTGGCCATTTCCATAATTGAAGCACGCCAAGGTGTACCCTTTCCTGCTTTAATTGAAGTACTGATTCTGGAGATTTCTATTGAAATCTTACGTGAAGCTGGAATTCGTCTGCCGAAGCCCATAGGTCCGGCAATGGGAATTGTCGGAGGTCTGATCATTGGAGATGCCGCGGTACAGGCCGGTATTGTAAGTCCATTTCTAGTAATTGTCGTTGCAGTGACAGCGATCTCTTCGTTTTCCATACCGATGTACAGTGCTGGAATTACCCTCCGGATCTTACGATTCGCAGGCATGTTATTTGCAGCTGTCCTGGGCATGTACGGAACCATCCTGTTCTTCCTGCTGATTTGCAGTCATCTGACTCGCCTTTCAAGCTTCGGGGTGCCTTACATCACACCTATCTCGCCATTTCGGGTAAGTGACTGGAAGGATTTATTTATCCGTGCACCCTTGTCCATTATGAAGCGAAGACCGGAGATGCTGAAAACCCAGAAGAAAAATCGCAAATCCTAGAGAATGTATTCTTGCAGGAGCAGGGGGGAGACCACAGTGTTCAAACGTACGGATGACAAGATCACAACCTCGCAAGCTGCCATAGTATTGACCAATTCAATGCTGGGTGCCGGAATTTTGACTTTGCCAAGAGATCTTGTCAAGGCTGTACAGACTCCTGATGCCTGGGTTTCTGTGGTGCTGGGTGGTGTCGTCGTGTTTATGGTAATTATGGTTATGGTAAAGCTTAGTCAGCAATTCCCAGGAAAAACTGTCTTTCAGTATTCCAAAAAAATTGTTGGAAAGCTTCCTGGCAGTGTGCTGAGTTCACTGTTGATTCTGTACTTTATAGTCATTGCAGGCTTCGAAATCCGTGTACTGGCGGAAGTAACGTTGTTCTTTCTTCTGGAAGGGACTCCAATTTGGGCGATTGTGATGCCGTTCATCT
This sequence comes from Paenibacillus sp. FSL E2-0201, assembly GCF_037963325.1. NCBI lineage: Bacteria > Bacillati > Bacillota > Bacilli > Caryophanales > Paenibacillaceae > Paenibacillus > Paenibacillus sp. FSL E2-0201. Next base: position 3,538,676 of record NZ_CP150154.1, on the reverse strand, counting down.
GGGTAGGCACCTATTTGGTGTATGGGGGGATTAATTCCATTGCCCGTGTGTTTCAAATTGTGTTTCCGATCAGTATCTTTATCCTGATTATTTGTTTTATCTTAAGCTCCAGAATATTTGATATCCATCATTTACGCCCTTTTATGAGTGAAGGCCTGATGCCGGTCATTCGGGGGATGAAGTCGGGCATCCTGATCTTTACTGGATGTGAGGTTGTTATGATCATGACGGCCTTTATGGAGCATCCGCAGGAAGCGGTTAAAGGGATGATGGTCGGATTCTGTATCCCATTGGTACTGTATTTGGTAACTGTTGTGATGGTTATTGGAGGTCTGTCCATCAATTCTGTAATCACCAGTACCTGGCCTACGATAGATTTGGTACGAAGCTTGGAAATTTCAGGATTCTTTTTTGAACGATTTGAATTTCCTTTGTTAGTCATATGGCTGATGCAGATGTTCTGCAATTTTTGCAGTTTTTTCTTTAATGCGTCACTTGGAATTTCGCAAGTGTTTAATCTGAAGATCCATCCGGTTATGTTCGCCTTAATGCCTGTAATTTTCATCTGCACGATGATTCCTCAACGCATCAACGATGTCTTCAGTCTTGGTGAATCGATTGGCTATATGGGTGTGCTGATTTTTATGTTGTTGCCACTTTTATTGTCGATCGTATTACTAATCAGGAAGAAAGGACTCAAGCAGAATGTTTAGACAGAGGGTAATACACTTACTAATAATATTCATGATTCTGCTTACGCAGCCTGGTTGTTGGAGCAGTAAAGAAATTGAAGACCTGAGTGTTATTACAGGATTGGCGCTTGATAAGGGGGAACCTAGAACGCTCGAACGGGAATTTGAGGAGCGTGGAGGGAGCTACCCAAAGCATAATAAACTTACGGCAACCGTACAAATTGTGCCTGAAAGAACAATCGGGAACTCCGGTAAAGAAGGCGAAAAAACCAAAACCCATTTTTACAATATTTCAGAAACAGGGGATTCTCTGCTTGAACTATTCCGTCAGTTCTCCATTCGTAAAAACCGTCCGATTATAGGCCATCACCTTAAGGTTATCGTCATATCAGAGGATCTAGTGCAAAAGGCGAAGATCAGACAGTTAATGGATTTTGTACTCCGAGATAACGATATCCGTCCCAGCTGTCTCATATTTCTTAGCCAGGGGCTCGCGTCCGATTCGCTTATGACGACTGAGGAGGAGATTCCTTCCTTCCGGCTGGTGGAGATGGTCCGTAACAATTTCAGAACCAGTAAAGTTATGAAGGGCATAACGTTATCGAATCTAGATGCGCTGATGTACTCCAAGCAAAGCTTTGTGTTGCAGAACGTTATAGAGGCACAAGGGGAGATCAAATTTTCCGGAGCCGGTATTATCAAGGGAGATACAGGACATTGGATCGGAAATCTCGACCAAAATGATGTGGAGAGTATTGCCTGGATCAAGGGGGATATAAGAGGAGGGAGCCTCAAAGCATATGATCAGTCGAACGAGTCGATTACTTATGAGATTAAATCCGTTAAGAGCAAGATTACGCTGAAAGAGACCGATGATAAGAAAATATCATTTCATGTTGCAATTGAGTCCACTGGACGCCTAATTGAGAATTGGGATGTTGATGCGTATTCCTCGGAAGTTGATTATTTCAAAGAACTAGAGAAGATATTTGAAGAAAAATTAACCCAACAAATCAATGCTCTTATCAACAAAATGCAATCCACTTACAAAGTGGATGTAGCAGGATTCGGAGATTGGCTTAGCATTGAAAGGCCTCATGTCTGGAAACAGATTAAGGATCATTGGGACGAGGAATTTACTCGGATTCCAGTGACCTTTGATCTAAAGCTTAAGATTACCGATTTTGGTACAACATCTGATTGAACGAATTTCCAGATAGAATATCGAAAATAAGTTTAATCGAAGCGCCCGCATTAGCGGGTGTTTCGTTATGTTCGGACATATATTGTATTTTTCTAGAAAAAACAAACCATTTATCTTAAATTTGACACCTTGTTGAAAGCGCTTAACAGTACAATAATTAGCCTATAACGAAAACAGGGGGCGTCAAACAATGGTCAGCAAAAAAATGAAGGCAACTTCAACAATTGCGTTATCAGCAGCTTTGGTTTTAAGTATGGCAGCATGTGGAAATTCAAACAACAACGAGAGTAAAGGCGCTACAGAGTCGAAAGGGAATACAGCTACGAAAGCTCCAGATGCTGGAACTACAAAAACCGATAGCGGTAAGAAGGTCACGATTACGTTTCAAAATATTTACCCGGATCCAGCAACACCTTCTTATAAGATGCTTCATGAATTAGTTGACCAATATGAAAAAGAGAATCCTAATATTCACATCGAACTGGATACTTTAAATACGGACCAGCAAAAGGTCAAATTGAAAACACAAGCCGCTTCCAAAGAAATTCCTGATATTACGATTGTTAACCCGGCTGCACAAATGAAACCTTTCGTTGATGCTAAGCTGTTCGCTCCCCTGAATGACATGCTGGATCAAAATGGTCTGAAAGACACCTATCAATCCGGTCTGCTTGATTACTACAGCTTTGACGGCAATGTGTATGCACTGCCAGATGGTAATAACATCGAGGTAGTCTACTATAATAAAGAACTTTTCGAGCAAGCGGGAATCAAAGACACTCCTAAAACATTTGATGAATTACTCCAAGATGTAAAAACCTTGAAAGCAAAGGGCATTACGCCAATTGCGATCGGTGAAAAAGATTCCTGGACAGGTTCATTCTTGTTCATGAATATCCTGCTTCGCACTAATGGAGGACCTGGTTTCCTTCAAGATGTGCTGGATGGCAAAAAAACATTTGAAGATCCTGCTTTCGTAGAAGCTGTAGACCGGTTCCAAGACCTCGTGCAAGCAGGTGCATTCCCTGATGGAGCAACTTCCATTGATGCTAATGCAGGCGGTAATATCTTCAAATCCGGTAAAGCTGCTATGTGGGTTATCGGTTCATGGGAAACAGGCGCAATCGATGCTTCCTCAGTGGCTGGTAAAGCAGGAGCTTTCCAATTCCCAAGCGTTAATGGTAAAGGGGATCCAAATGAATTCATGCTCGCACCAGGTAGCGCCTTTGCGATTTCTGCGAACAGTGAACATTTACAAGAAACGAAAGATTTCTTGAATTTCTTCACTCTGAATCTTCCTAAAAAACAATTTGAACTTAAAAATGCTGTAGGGATTGGTCAAAAAGTGGATGGAGACCTGAAAGGTGCAGGATATTCGGATCTGGCGATCAACATTTCAGGATTGTTTAATCAGGTTAAAGGTGGCGACTTGGCCTTTGACAACACCATGAACCCAGCTACTGCACAAGTCCACCTCAGCAGTATCCAAAATCTTTTTGTTCAAAAAGTGGATTCCGCTCAAGTAGCTAAAGAACATCAAACCGCATTTGAAGCTAATAAATAAGAAGGTTTTGAAAACGCGATGCGAGGGTGCTTAAACGCTTCTTCGCATCGTGTTTACATTCTAGGGGGCGGAAATAATGAAGGTACTAAAGGTTCCAGCGCGCACAATCGCCGTCTTCGTGTTACCTTGCCTGCTTTTGTATGTGTGCTTGGTGTTTGCTCCTATCCTAGTATCCTTTTATACAGGATTGCTACAATGGGACGGAATTACGACTACGAAAACATTTGCTGGACTTGCTAATTTCAAAGAGATGTTTTTTCATGATCCAGTGTTTTGGCCATCCGTAAGGAGGACTTTGCTCTATGCGGTTGCTTCTATGGTGGAAATTCCATTTTGTTTGCTGATGGCTATTCTTCTAAATCGGTATGTGAGAAAAGGAAACACTTTAGTTTCTATTTACTTTACGCCGGTTATTTTGTCAGTGGTTATCATTGGGCAGCTCTGGAAAACGATCTATGATCCGGTCTCCATGGGAGGGATGTTGAACGGCGTTCTGATCTCACTTGGACTAGATAGCTGGACTCACAATTGGATCACAGAACCTAAAATTGCGATGTTCGCGCTCTATGCAGTATCTCTTTGGCAATATTTCGGCTACCATTTGCTGATTCAATATACCGGGGTTCAGAATATTCCGGATGAGCTGTATGAAGCGGCAAAGATTGATGGGGCTGACGGATTCAAAGCCGACCGATATATCACTTTTCCGTTGATTATTCCAATTTTTAAAATATCTATCGTACTCGCATTTATAGGGTCATTGCAGGCTTTTGATCTTGTTATGGTTATGACAGCCGGTGGACCAGCTCATGCTACAGATGTGATTTCCACACATATGTACAACAGTTCATTCCTATCTTTTAAATATGGATATGGCAGTGCGATCGCTTCATTCTTGGTTATTCTGTGTCTTGTGTTTACTGCTGGCATTAATACTATCTTTAATAAGCTCGAGAAAAAATTCAGTTAGCAAAGGAGTGCGCGATCATGCGGAATGTCAAGCATAAACGCCCAAAGCGTCCTTACAAGGACGGTAAGCGTTTAAGCGAGAAATATAAGAATAATGTATTCCGTGAAACTAATACGTTCTTATATTTTAAAAAAGGACTCGTGTATCTTCTCTTTGCGATTCCTGTCGTTACCCAGCTATATCCTCTTCTATGGCTAATGCTCTATTCCTTAAAGACTAATGAAGAGATTTTGGGAGGAAGTTTTTTCTCGTTTCCTAAAATATTTCAGTGGCATAACTATAGCGAAGCTTATAAAGCCGGTAGTTATCTAAAGTATTTATCCAACAGTGTTATAGTTACCGGTGTAACAATGATCTTCGTCATTCTGCTTAGCTCGATGGTAGCTTATGCGATCTCTCGCTTTCGTTGGCGTTACGGCAACTTGGTCATGACGATATTCTTAATGGGAATGATGATTCCCATGCAGGCCACTTTGCTGCCATTGATGATCATTTTCAAAAATATGCATATTCTAAATACGCATTTGTCGCTCATATTGCCTTATGTAGCTTTTTCAACGCCTATAGCAGTGTTTATTCTAAGTGGGTTTATGAAGAGTATTCCGCATGAAATCGAAGAATCGGCGTTTATCGATGGGGCAAGCGTATATCGGATCTTCCGCACGATTATTCTTCCGGTCTCTATACCGCCGGTCATGACAGTATGTATTCTAACGTTTATTAACATTTGGAATGAATATATCTTAGCGGCAACCTTCATTTCCTCCGAGAAATTGAAAACCTTGCCCTTTGGCGTCTACACGTTCGTTAGTCAGTATTCTGTAAACTATGGGAATATCGGTGCTTTTCTAGTTATGGGTGCGTTGCCCGTCATTTTAATCTATTTCTTCTTATCTAACCAGATCACAAAAGGAATGGTAGCAGGGGCAGTAAAAGGCTAATATTGTATTGCAAAACATATAAATGGAATTATAATGAAGGAGCAGCTGGACAGATGAGTTGGAGGAGGGAAGCCTTTTTTGAGAAATAGCTTTCATTCCATTCACCATCGATTGTTTTTGCTGTTTCTTTTTTGTATGTCTAGCATTCTATTAATTGTGAGTCTACTCTATTACAACCGGACAACCGTACAGTTTCATGAAAAAATAAGCGATTTGTCGCAGAAAAATGTCGCTCAGACGGCGGATCTATTCAGCTTGCTGTACAAGGGGTATGACAGTCTCTCTAAATCACTCAGCAATAACTTTGAATTAATACGTCTGATAAATGAAACAAGCAATGAGCCCGCTGTAGCCTATATCAATGAACAGACGATTACAAATATTCTCGGCGCTATATTTTATTCTCGGGATGATCTTGTTGGTATCCATGTCATTACAGATAAAGGTAAGATCTATAATTACGGAAACTATATGAATGTGGTTGATCCCGATTATATGAAGGAAGATTGGTACCATCAGCTGCAGGCTTCCTCCGGTAAAATGGTCTGGCTCGGCGTCTATGAACATTCTCTTATCGATCAAGTGGAGGATAGTCCTGTGTTTGCCTTCGGCCGTCAGATTTACGATCTCAATGAACATAAACCAATTGGCATTGTTCTGTACGAAACGAATCCGAAGCCTGTTCTAGATGCGCTTGATAATGTGAAGCTGGGTGAGCATAGCCAGGTGTATTTAATGTCGCAGGATGGGCGATTCGTATCCTCTGCCGAAGATCAGGAACCTGATTTAACTCAGCTACCGTCTTTGCAGAACTCCCAGAATGTTGTGGTCGAACAGACAGCCAATCGTCTGCTTGTCGCTTCTAAACTGTCCTTCTCCGGTTGGTGGGTGCTTAGTATCACTCCTAATCGTGATCTAAATGTTGAGTTGGTAGAGATGAAACGTTATCTGTTCATTGTATTTTCGATTCTTGTTCTCGTCTCTACTTTGATAGCTTCTATTGTTTCACGAACGATTTCTTTGCCGCTTAAAAAGGTGATTCGAGAGATGAAGCAAGTGGAGATCGGTAATTTTCGGGGAATGGTGAATGTTTCATCTTATCAAGAGATTAATATTCTTGTTGCTTCGTTTAATCGGATGGTTCGCCGGATCGAAGAACTAATCGAGCGGGTAAAACTTTCTTCCGTCAGTGAGAAGAATGCTGAGCTTCATGCCTTGCAATCTCAAGTGAACCCACATTTTCTATACAATACTCTGGATATGATTTATTGGATGCTGGATGAGGAAGGGAATGAGCAGCTAGGCGAGCTTGTGCTCTCGTTATCTTCTATGTTTCGGTACAGCAGTCATTGGGAAGTTGACGTAGAAGTCACGCTACGAGAAGAGCTGGAACAAATCGGGCACTATCTAAATATTATTTCTATCCGGCTGGAAGGTCGTCTACGGATTGAGATAAATATAGATGAACGATGGCTTGAGGTTCGCCTTCCCAAGATGACTGTACAACCGGTCATTGAAAATGCTGTAAAACATGGCTTGGAATCGCTCGATCGTCAAGGTATTCTGAAGGTGAGTATACTTGAAGAAACTGGAGTGCTGAACATCGTCGTTCAGGATAATGGCAAAGGTATGGATGCAGAGAAGCTGAATGCATTAGTGGAATCCTTGGATCGGCCATCAACGAAAGAAAATGGAAAAATGGGGATTGGTCTTCAGAATCTACATCAGCGGCTCCAGCATATGTTCGGAGAATCCTATGGGCTTGTGATTCGAAGTTTACCTGGAGAGGGAACCGAGGTTGCTATCGTGCTGCCGATTCCGCAGGAAGGAGAGCGTAGTCGTGAACATTCTCATAGCTGATGATGAACGGGTGATCCGCGAAGGGATCAAGCGTACTATAAGAAGTATTTATCCAGATTATTGTGTACATGTTGCAGCGTCAACAGAAGAAGCTGTCAAGATTATGGAGGAACACTCCATTCATATCGTCTTAACAGATATCCTTATGCCCGGTATGAATGGCTTGGAGTTCATGAGGATTTCTAAGCGGAGGTATCCTTATGTCAAATGGGTAGTCATCTCTGCTCATAGTGAGTTTGCTTACGCGCAGGAGGCTGTTCGTCTTGGGGCGAGAGATTATTTACTTAAACCGATCGGAAAAAGTAAGCTACTTGAGATTATCAGTAACTTAACGCAAGAAATTGAGCAGGATCGTAAGCTCATTAAAGATGAAGACCGATTAAGGTCAAGTCTGAAATTTTTAAGAGAAGGTGTGTTTCAGAGACTCGCATCTGGCTTTAATCTCGGTAATTTAGATATCAGTCAATTGATAGAAGATCATCAGTATTTCTACTTAATTTTGCTGCAAATGGATGCGGGTGATAAAAACGTTCGAATAGAACATTTTATTGTTGAAAACGTGTTAACTGAGCTGATAGAGCGAGACGGGAGCGGGTTTGTGGTCAGCTACGATCGACAGAGTTTGCTGGGCTTAATCACCTTAAGGGAAGAGGCGCGATTAGAAGCTTTTCTGGATGATGGGCGGACATATTTGAAGCAATACTTAAAAATACCCTTCCAAATGATTCATTCCGGACTTAGCTATGATATAAATTCTGTCCCCCAGCTCGTAACGAGCTTAAGAGAGGCCGCGAATTCGCAAGTATTGGATTTAACACCTGCGAAAGGAAGCGGTGAAAAAGCCATCGACATCGCATTGCAATATGTAAAGGAACACTATTACGAAGACCTCAGTTTGGAAAAGATTTCGTCTGTTGTATTTTTGAATCCGGTCTACTTTAGTCAATTATTCAAACAGAAAACGGGTCAGGGGTATAAGGAGTACGTTACATCTTTACGATTAGAGCAAGCGAAGCTGCTGTTAGTGAATTCGAAGCTTAAGGTGGCAGAAATCGCTGAACGTATTGGATATCAGGACATGCGACATTTTACACAGATGTTTCGCAAGCGGTTCCTCTTAACTCCGACGGAATATCGTCAGCAGCTTCACAAAGGAGCATACTAAATTATCCATAGGTTAAGCAAAAGGATCTCAACAGCCATTCGGTGGGCTACAGAGATCCTTTTATGTGTGGATTAGTAAGAGGGGTAACTGGCTGCTGCGTATACAAACAAAAGAAAAAGTAAAATTAATATGGCGTAAAGTAGAGTGCCGACAATACCACATACCAAACCCGCGATAGCTAAACCTCTTCCTTGCTCATACCGTATCCGAATTTCCTATAGGGAGAGGGCAGAAAGTATAATTGCTACAATCCCTAACAAAAATCCGATATAAGGAACGATTATGGAGAGGACACCTAAGACGAATCCGGCAATTGACTTGCCATTCATTGGCGTTGGTAGGGGCGGCGGTGGGAAATAGTTTTGATGCTCGTTCGGTTGGTAGCTCATTCAAATCACCTCCAATCAAGCAAGTTATTGGATGTAGTTAATCCAGTGTTCAAGCTGTACACAAGGAACGAGTCCAATGGATTCAGCTAATCCGATGGACGCATGATTGATTTCAAGCACATGATAGCGTGGAATAAATCCACGTTCTAGTGTTTCTTGTAGGGCTGTTCGGACCACCTTTTTCGCGTACCCATTTCTTTGAGCGGATTCTAAAGTATGTACTGCACCGATTTCCCAAATGGTCTCTTCATTACGGAACGCTAAGCAAGTACTGACTGGATTGTTCCCAAGGAAGATTGACACGGAAAAAGCACCAGTTTGAAAATAGTCTTCTATTTCGTCTTTAGTGTAATGATTAGCAGCCCACAGCGGAAGTAATCTTTCATCAACCGCATGACTGATAACAACTTCTTTGTCTTTCGGAAAGATTTGTCCCTCCGTTGTACTATATGAGTAGAACCCTCGGACTTTCTCCATTGAAAAATGTGAAGATAATGCCTCCCTGTACCTCAGATCTTGCAGTTTAAAAACAAACTTTGCTTGCGAAGGCAGCAGCTGAAATAGAGCCGGAAATACATCTGGGCTGCTGTAATCCATAAATACGATGTAATCCGCTTGAGGATATACTCTATGATCATATGCGTAGGCTGAGGCAGGAAGAAGCAATAAAACGCCCCATTGATCTCCTTGCTCTAACAGATGCGTCTTCATGACTTCTTGAAATGAGGTCATCATTTTTAACAAACTGACATTCTTCAATGGTTCCTTGCGCAATTTGAGCAAAATTCGGTCATTCTGGTTCATGTTATTTACTCCTCGCTCTATGTATTTCACTTTATATTGTACTTATGTAGATAATGTATTTTGGAATGATTATTAAATCGCAGAAAGACGTTAGCTTGACAGTGACTGCTATAATGTATTAGGAAAATAAAGCTTGCTGTTTGATGCAGCATACGTAATCGGAGGCACAGAATTTCATGACACAATCTATCACACCCGCTGCAGTTCGTTTAGGAGGAGGCCTAACCAAGCAATTCATACTTATATTAGCCATTGCATCTGGTTTAAGCGTCGCAAATATGTATTACAATCAGCCCCTTCTGGCCGATATCGGACGAACTTTTCAAGCTTCATCTAACGCAGTAGGATATGTATCGATGCTCACTCAGATCGGTTATGCGCTAGGGATGTTACTCTTTGTTCCGTTAGGCGACATTCGTGAACGAAGATCATTAATTTCGGGACTTTTAATTGCTGTATCCTTGTCACTGGTTGGTTTCGCCACAGCCCAAAACCTAGTCTGGATGTATATCGCCAGTTTTGCTATTGGCATAACTACGGTAGTACCGCAGGTCATCATTCCGCTCTCAGCAGAGCTCGCTTTGCCAGAAGAACGAGGTAAAGTTATTGGAACCGTAATGAGCGGGTTGTTTTTTGGCATTTTGCTGGCAAGAACAATATCCGGAATTATAGGTGATATGTTCGGCTGGAGAGCGATGTACTGGATTGCTGCAGTTATAATGCTATTGTTATCTCTTATCTTATACCAACTAATTCCAAAGACGAAACCAGAAAATAATTCATCCTACACGGATCTACTGAAATCAATGGGAAATTTGATTCGTAGATATTCGACGTTACGTGAAGCATCACTGATTGGGGCTTGCATGTTTGGTGGCTTCAGTGTGTTTTGGACTTCACTGGCATTCTTTCTGGAAGGAGAACCTTACCACTACAGTAGTTCTATCACAGGATTGTTTGGGTTAATTGGTGTAGCAGGTGCTGCGGGTGCTCCATTTATCGGGAGGTTAGCCGACAGGATCGCTCCGAAGAAGATTGTAGGTATACTGCTATTGCTTACATTGATTGCTTACGGATTCTTCGGTTTAGCTGGAATTACAATCTGGAGCTTGATTGCCGGCGTTATTATTCTGGATCTTGGAGTACAAGGGTCACAGGTTAGTAACCAAACGCGGATCTATGCACTTGAGCCCGCGGCACGCAGCCGTATTAATACTGTTTTTATGGTCAGTACTTTTACAGGTGGCGCAATTGGATCAACACTAGGAAGCTTTGCATGGCAGCATTGGGGCTGGAGTGGTGTCTGCTTGATGGGTGGAATGCTAATTGTAGCCGCTTTATGCATATGGTTAGTCTATAGAGGAATTGAGAAGAAGGCATTACACACAGGAGGTGCATAAGTATCGCTCAGAAGACGAAAGTCGTAGAAGTTGTCCCGTATGACCCAGAGTGGAAGGTAGAGTTCAATAAAATTAGAGATCAGTTGTTATCTTATGTCGGAGATCTCATTATTACGATTGAACATGTGGGCAGCACCTCCATTGAAGGACTCGCTGCTAAACCTATCATAGATCTTGATCTTGTAATGGATAGTTACGAAGTATTCCCACAAATCATTGAACGATTACAACTGCATGGATATGAACATCAAGGGAACTTGGGAATAGAGGGCAGAGAAGCCTTCAAAAGACGTCAAGCGGATGAATTTATGAAATATCATCTGTATGTATGCCCTAAGAATGGAAAAGGGTACTTGGAGCATATCGCATTCAGAGACTATCTTCGTTCGAATGTGCCTGCGCGTCAAGCGTACGCAGAGCTCAAACAGCGTTTGGCAGAGCAATACCGCTACGATATTGATGCTTACTGTGAAGCGAAGACAGCGTTTGTCACCTCGATTTTATCCAAAGTCATAAAATAACCCATGAGCAATCATGTACCAGAACGAAGATGATATCGAAATTCACTGGGGGACATGCCGCTCCACTTACGGAACTGCTTGGAGAAATATAACGCATCATTAAAACCGACCGAAGAGGATATCTGGTCAATGGTGAGCGTTCCTCCAAGCAGTTCCTTTGCTTTATCCATGCGAACCTTTAACAAATACTGCTTGGGTGACATCCCGATCTTTTGTTTAAAAGCCTTAGAGAGATGAGCTCTATGATAGCCAAGAGAGGAGGCCATATGGTCAATACTGATCTGTTGATGAAACTGGAGGGTGATCCAGCGGATCGCTTGATCGATCTGACGGTCGATAACATCCGGTAATTGTGCTGATTGTGAGGGTAGGGAACATATGTTCTCTATGCCGAATTTGTGCACCAGAAGACGCAACCACCCAGAAGCCTCTAAGCTCTCCAGACGTGGATAGGCAGACTGTTGAAAGGAAAACCGAATATGTTCATACAAGTTATGTATCTCTATTAGGTTATCTAAGTGTATTAACGGCTTATCCGGTGTAATCCCCGCTTCCTTTAATAGCTGTTGAACGGCATCCCCTTGCAAGGCGACCCATACGTAAGTCCATGGATCATTCCTGTCTGCCTGATAGCTGAATAATGAACCTGGAAAAATAACAAAGGTATCTCCTTTAACACAGACCCTCGAGTTACTTTCACTCTCAAACACACCTTTTCCATCAATAACGGTATGAATAAGGCAATAATCGTGAACAGATAGACCTATCTTATGTCCGGGGAGCGGTTTGCCTTCTCCGCTGAACAATACGGAAAGATCAGGATCATAAGGCGCTAGATTAAATCCTTCAGTAAAAAGATAATGCTCTGAAGCCATTTGCTTCCGACCTCCTACAAGAGATTTGAACTACAATTAGAGTATAGGATGGATCAGTGAAATGCAACAAATATCCATATATGAATTGTATTTCTCCATACTCTTTGAGATCGCTCTCATTTATAGTAAATATTGAAGAGAGAAGAAGGGGAGCCTCTAATATTCCAGTGTTTATAAGGGAAAATCATTACGATTAAAGAATGGATAGAGATGCTGAACCCGAAGAACTCACAATCTAAGGAGGAATATTTCATATGTCCAAAATTACATTTATCGGAGCGGGTAGTACTGTATTTGCAAAGAATGTTTTAGGAGATTGCATGAGAACTCCAGCCCTTCAAGGCTTTGAGCTTGCCCTATATGATATTGATCTTCAGCGCCTGAAAGATTCCGAGAATATGCTGAGTAATATAAAAGCAAGTAGTGGCAGCACTTGTATCGTGAAATCTTATACAGATCGTAAAGAAGCATTGCGCGGAGCGAAATATGTGATTAATGCAATTCAGGTCGGGGGTTACGACCCTTGTACCATTACAGATTTTGAAATTCCGAAAAAATATGGCTTGCGTCAGACGATTGCAGACACGGTTGGTATTGGCGGCATCTTCCGTAACTTGCGTACTATACCTGTCATGCTTGATTTTGCTGCAGATGTAAGAGAGGTTTGCCCAGATGCACTCTTTATGAACTACACGAACCCAATGGCAGTACTGACCAATGTGATGAACACTTATGGTGGTGTAAAGACTGTGGGTTTATGTCATAGTGTACAGCATTGTATTCCAGGCTTATTTGAGCATCTAGAACTGGATCAGACTGGTGTACAGGCTAAGATTGCCGGGATTAACCATATGGCTTGGCTACTCGAGGTTACGAAGGACGGAGAGGACTTATATCCGGAAATCAAACGACGCGCTGCCGAGAAGCAGAAAGAGCACCACGGGGATATGGTTCGTTATGAAATGATGCTCAAATTTGGTTATTACATTACAGAGTCTTCGGAACATAACGCAGAATATCATCCTTATTTTATTAAACGCAATTACCCTGAGCTTATTGAACGGTTTCAAATTCCGCTCGACGAGTATCCGCGCCGCTGTGTAGATCAAATTGAACGCTGGCAGCATATGCGTGAAGAACTGGTGAATAACAAAGAGCTTGAGCATGAACGTTCACATGAATACGCGTCCTACATCATGGAAGCGATCGAAACGAATGTGCCTTTCAAAATAGGCGGTAATGTTATGAATACCGGACTCATCACCAATTTGCCGAAAGAAGCCTGTGTTGAAGTCCCATGCCTAGTAGACAGCAGTGGTGTTACGCCAACCTTCGTAGGAGATCTTCCTCCACAGTGCGCCGCACTGAATCGTACGAACATTAATACACAATTGTTAACGATCGAAGCAGCGATTACTCATAAGAAGGAGCATATTTATCACGCAGCCATGCTTGATCCGCACACTGCCGCTGAATTATCGATGGATGACATTACAAATATGTGTGATGAACTAATCACAGCTCATGGAGATTGGTTGCCGGCGTATAAATAAATTGCATATTTCTAAAATTTTAAAGCCTAAAGCCTGAGAAATCAGGCTTTTTTTGCTTAACTGTCTAGGACAACTGGGGTACATCGGAATACACATATATGGACACCTAAATGCGGAGGTGAAGCGTAATGATCATTGAGAATTATACCCTAGCATCGTCCACATCCCATGCTACCCCTTATTATGTGATCAGAGGAATGCTCCCTGGTCCTGTGTTCATGGTGGTGTCCGGCATACACGGGAATGAAACGGCAAGCATTCGTGCCGCTCAAAACCTCGTGAATCGCTTGAGACAAGGAGAACTATATATTTACCGAGGTATTCTTATTATAGTCCCTCTCATGAATCAAAAAGCTTATCGCAAACGAATTCGAGGCGTGCCGGATTTGAACCGAACGTTTCCACGCACTCGGAATGCTCCTGCCAAACATCCTTTATCCGTAGCCTTACTTCAATTAGTACGGCGGTATCGACCCACCTGGTACCTTGATCTCCATGAAGCTAATGGTTTGTCTCAAAGAAATCCTAAGCGACTCGGACAGACTATTATCATTAAGCCGGGGAGCCGAGGTACGGCTACAGCAAGACGGATCATAAGAGACATTAACCGTACGATTGCAAATCCATCCTATCATTTTAATATCCGGTTACGAGAGCGACCCGGCTCGTCACGTGCAGCCGTCTCCCGTATTTTAGGGGCGAAGGCATTTACTGTGGAAACCTGCTGGAGTCTTGATCGTGATCTTCGCATTCGCTATCAGATAGACATTGTTAGCCGTTTTTTAAGAAGCGCTGGGTTGATGTGATGATGATTAGATACGCTGAATGCCAAGCAAGCTGACCCTAAGTTCATGGGAATCGGCTTGTTTTTGTGGGCTTGAAAGATCATTGACAACAATGAGTATAGTGTATATATTACATATATACATTGAACACACATAAACTAGGAGTGAGGGCACGAGTTCATGAACATATTGATATCCAACACTTCCGGTGAACCCATCTATGCTCAGATTGTAAGTCAGATCCGCCAGATGATCCTACAAGGAGAGTTAGTTTCAGGTACGCCTTTACCTTCTATTCGGCTGTTAGCCAAAGAGCTGCAGATTAGCGTAATCACAACTAAACGAGCTTACGAAGAACTGGAGAGAGAAGGCCTTATCAATTCCATTGTGGGGAAAGGTTCCTTTGTTTCTGGTGCAGATCAGGAGTTTATTCGGGAACAGCGGCTACGGATTATGGAGAACAAAATGAAGGAGATTATCGACGAGAGTAAAATGTTAGGAATTGATTTTGCTGAGTTCAGTGAGATGTTGAAATTGCTGTATGAGGAGGAAACAGAATGAACGATGTCATTCAATTGAATCAAATATCTAAAAAATATGGCCATTTTAGCCTATGCGAACTTACGTTCGGTATCAAGGAAGGATATATAACGGGGCTAATTGGACCCAATGGGGCAGGGAAAACAACTTTAATTAAAATGATGATGGGTATGGTACAACCTGATCAAGGAAATATCGAGATTTTTGGCAAAGAAACGTCTATAAAGAATGCAGAGTACAAAGATCGAATTGGGTATGTTTCCGATGAGAACTACTTTTACGATCAATTAACCATCGATCAGATGAGTAAGATGATTGCCCCCTTTTATAGTCAGTGGGATAAAGAGACTTATAGGAAATACATAGAGATGTTCAAGCTTTCCCCACGGAAAAAGATTAAGGAGCTCTCTAAAGGAATGAAAATGAAGTATTCGCTCGCCATTGCTTTATCACACGGTGCAGATCTGCTCATCATGGATGAACCTACTGCAGGTCTTGACCCCATATTCCGAAGAGAGCTGCTTGATCTGCTTAGTGAGCATATCCAGGATGAGAAGAAATCTATTCTTTTCTCCACGCATAACACGACTGATTTGGACCGGATAGCGGATTATATTGTTTTTGTGAATGAGGGGCGGCTAGTTTTTAATGAGATGAAAGAATCTCTACCTAATAAATATATGCTGGTAAAAGGCAACAAGGAGTTGCTTGATCGAGATGTGAGGAAGTGCTTCATTGGGATTAGAGAGACGGCACTTGGTTTTGAGGGGCTTCTAAACAACAATTCTGAGGAGGCGCGATATTTTCAAGATCAAGCGATATGCGAAATACCTACCTTGGAAGAAATCATGTATTTTACGGTAAAAGGAAGCGCTTTGCATGTCTAAGCTCTATTTGCTGATTCGAAAAGACTTTATTCTACTGCGGAATTTCATGCCTTTATTTCTTTTGAGTTTCTTGTTCGTTGCATATGTGCAAATGGATAGCTTCAATATGTTTGCTGCATTTCAAGTTTTATTGCTGCTTGTGTATTCCTGTTCTATAGATACACAAAATCTTTACAGAAAATTTGTTATGGGACTACCAGTAAGTCGGCAAGAGGTTGTCTTGGCTAAATACTTATCACTGATTCCTTATAGTTTCATCGGTTTGGGTTGCTCATTAGTGTTGTGTCTGATCTCCGGTCTATCTGGATATTCCATTGGCTCTGACTACTGGATGGCGCTAGTACTGACATTATTTATGATCCCTTTAGCTGCGTCTATTTATTTGCCGATCCATTATTGGCTTGGTTACAAGAACTATCACTTTAATATTCTTTTTAATGTAGTTGTAACGATAACCACGATAAGTGCTGGAGCTTCACTCACTAATTCATCATTTTTCTTAACAATGACCCACACAAAGCTGCTGGATCATCTGGTGCAGATAGGCTTGATAGGGATAGTTTATCTATTCATCTTGTACATCTCATATAAGATTTCACTACGATTGTTTAGCAGGGAAGAATTATAAGCTAAGGAGGACTTATAGTGTATCATTCATTTTATCTTATTCGAAAAGACTTCATTCTTCTGCGTAAACTTCTGATGCTCCTAATCCCTTTCTTTATTTTTATAGCGTACTCGAACTATCATAGCTTCAGTTTATTTACGGTAATGCCACCCATGCTGTTGTTGATAAGTTCTTGTTCAATGGATACTCAGCAGATGACGCAACGGTTCCTCGTTAATCTCCCTGTACGGAGACAAGAGCTTGTCCGTGCCAAATACTTCTCAATCCTTCCGTATGCTCTTGTTGGGCTGGCAGCAACTGCTTTTACCTATCTCCTGATTATTATGACAGGTAAAGAGGTAACCCCTCATTTTTGGCAAGAGGTTGGCATTACGATAGCCATTTTCCCACTCCTGGCCATGCTTTATTTACCGATCCATTACTGGCTAGGGGCTAAAGGAGCACAAGTGGTAAATCTCGTTTTTATGATGATTATAATGGTTGGTCCGAACGTGATCGGTAGTTTGCTTCAATGGTTTCCGGACCTAGAGAACTGGCAGAGTTTTGGCGTGAAGTCTAGCTTTATTCCTTATATCGTACTAGGACTTGCTTACGTGTTCTTACTCAGCTGTTCTTATCTCATTTCATTGCGGATTTTTGAGAAGAAGGATCTGTGATTTTAATGATTTGAGATTTAGGCAGAATTCATATACCATTATCACTACAAAGATAAAACAGTAGGGGAAAGGTATACAACCAATGCCTAAAATGATTTATAGTTTTCGTACAAAAATGATTATGCTGCTGATGGCCAGTATGCTAGTATCCGGTGGGATAACCTTTTTAATCTATAAGGCGCTCCAGCGATATTATCACTCTGAGGTGAAATTTGAGAACCCGCTAACCAAAATTCGCTATGTAATAAGAGATATTGGAGATGTGAATACATTTTTAATTATCTTTATACCACTAGCCATTCTATTCTTCTTCTTATTTACTAAGCCGTATGCCAAATACTTCAGGGAAATTTCTAAGGGAATTCATCAGCTAGCGTCAGGTGATTTCACAGAACGAGTGGTTATACCCTCCAAAGATGAATTTGGAATGATTGGACAAGATCTCAATTTAGCCATTGAGAATTTGCAAGAAGCTATTGAGCGGGGAGACATTGCCGAGAGCAGTAAAGATCAGCTCGTGTTGAATCTGGCACATGATCTGCGGACACCCCTAACCTCGGTTATTGGCTATTTGGATCTTATTTTAAGGGACGATGAATTAACTACTGAACAAAAGAAACATTACACGACGATTGCTTATACCAAATCTCAGCGTTTAGAAAAATTGATCGATGAGCTGTTTGAAATTACAAGAATGAACTATGGCAAGCTTAAGCTTGAGAAATCCTCGATTGATCTCAGTGAGCTTCTCTTACAATTAAATGAAGAATTATATCCAGTCTTTGAGAAAAACGGTCTAACCTCCAGATTGGATATGACACAATCTTTGAAGATATACGGCGACGGGGAATTGTTAGCACGTGTATTTGAGAACCTTCTTACGAATGCGTCCCGATACGGAAGCGATGGTCAATTTATTGATATTCATGGTTACTTTGACGCTAACGAGGTAGTCGTTGAGGTGATTAACTATGGTAATTGTATTGAGCCGGAAGAGCTGCCACGTATTTTTGATATGTTTTACACGGGTGATCGTGCACGATCACATCCAACAGGAAGCACGGGACTTGGTTTGTTTATTACTAAGAATATAGTAGAGCAGCATAATGGAACTGTATCTGCACATAGCAGTGTGGTGCGGACAATCTTTGAAGTGAGACTCCCGAAAAACAGTAATTGAAGACCACTTCTATACCATGAAGTGCCATCCTGAAGAGGATTCGTTGGTGGGTGATATCTAAAAATCATCAACCTTTGAAATCCTCTTAAAAACATGATATAATTAGCATGCTAATAAATTTGCAAGATCGTTCGGGGGAACAAGCTGTGATTGAAGATGAGATAAGAGAACTACTGGATAGAATTTCTGCGGAAATGCGTAGAGATTATGCAGCGCTGCTTAGAGAACTTAATCTTCATGTGGGCCAAGAACAGTTACTATGCCGGTTATGGAGATCAGATGGAATGACACAGATCCAGTTAAGCGAAAGTCTGAATTGTGAGCCTCCAACCATTACAAATATGGTGAAATCACTTGAAAATCATGGGTTTGTTGTTCGAAAAAGAGATCCTGAAGATGGCAGAGTAAGCCGAGTGTATCTAACTCCAGCCGGGCGTAATCTCTGTGAACCTGTGGAACGTATATGGAATAAGCAACTGGATAAATTATTAACAGGAATTCTACCCGAAGAACGTTTATTATTAAGAAGGCTTATGAAACAAATGGCGAATAATTTATCTTAACATGGAACTGCGCATCACATCCATTAGCAAGCTAATCAAAACTTAGAAAAGAGGAATATAGATGATTAACAGTTTGACTCGTATTAACGAACTAGCCAGGAAAGAACGTGAAGAAGGCCTGACAAAAAGTGAATGGGTCGAGCAGATCGCTTTGCGTGAAGATTACCTACGTGAAATACGTGGACAAGTTCGTAACAGTCTTTCAGGAGTGACGATTGTAGATCCTGAGGGAAATGATGTTACGCCTGAAAAGATTCGTTTATCGCGTAAAGAAAGCTTGAACTAATCCTTATCTAATGAAGTGAATGTACACCTTTAGAATATCGTTGAATGGTCCTTTGGGCTAATCAGCGAATCTCTAAAGGTGTTTTTTTGTTATCCATGAACGGAATAGGGAACATAATTATAACAGTTATCTTAACGGAATCTTAATTGAATTTCGTTAGCTGATGCTGAAAGTTAAGGTCCAATTAATCTTGTGTTTCACAGGATCTAAGACTGCATTGCTACAATGAAATGGACAGATGAGAAGAAATAAATAAGTGGGGGAGCGGGATTTAACAGATGAAAAAGGCATTTTTCTTTTTACTTAAAGCAATTGGAGTAATAGCCATAGCTATAGTGCTATTTCTAGCCATTGTTTTTACAGTCAATGTGATCTGCAACAAATTGGAGAAAAGTAAAATCGAGCCCTATGGTCAGCTTGTACCTGTAGACGGGAAGAACATGAACGTCACGATTCATGGAAATGGTGAAGAGACGGTCGTATTATTACCAGGATACGGAACTGCAGCGCCAGGTATTGATTTTAAGCCATTAGTTGACGAGTTATCTCCATTTTACAGAGTGGTTGTCATTGAGCCTTTTGGTTATGGGTTAAGTGATATCACTGAAAAAGAACGAAGTATTGAAAATATTGTGAGTGAAGTACATGAATGCTTGCAACAATTAAATATAGACCGTTATATTCTGATGGGGCACTCTATATCCGGAATTTACAGTCTAGACTATGTGAACAAATACAAAAACGAAGTTAGTGCATTCGTGGGGATTGACAGCAGTGTACCGGCACAAGGAGCAGGCGAGGAGCTTCCAACTGCAGCCTTAAAATCACTTAAACAATCAGGCATCTTCAGATTGCTGGTTAAACTCTCGCCTGATCAAATCATTACACCACCAGGTGTTGATGATGAAACCAAAGAGCAAAATAGGATGATTACGCTTAAAAACATGATGAACCCAAACATCATTAGCGAAGCAGATCATTTCCCGAGCAACTTCAATGTCGCTGAAACTTTAAAGTTCCCCAAAGATCTGCCTGTAATCTTCTTCTTAGTAAAAGATAATTCGGATGTTGAAGGCTGGGAAGCTTTACATGAAGAACAGATCAAAGATTCTTTACATGGGAAGATGCTGCTGCTTGAAGGCGATCATTATTTACACCATACTAAATCGAAAGAAATCGTGGAGAATTTCAGAAGCTTCATGAGTGAAATAAAATAAGAGTGAATGAGAAAACGTCGAACGATTCATTTAATGAATTGTTCGACGTTTTTTTATATGAATGACATGCAATAAAAAATGATGATTGATCAATGCAATTGTGGGCATTCTAAACCTTAATCTTTAGTATAGGAAGGACTACAATCGTATGTGCGGAATAGCAGGAATATTAAAATATAATGGACAACCCCCACATGAAGAAACCTTAAAACAAATGACAGGGGCAATGAACCACCGAGGTCCTAATCATGAGGGTGTATGGCTTGATTCTCGAATTGGGCTGGGTTTTCGTAGATTATCCGTTATAGATTTACGTGATGGCAATCAACCGATGACGAATGAAGATCGTACCCTTTGGATTGTTTTTAATGGTGAAATCTATAACTATAAAACACTACGAGATCAGCTTAAGCAAAAGGGACACCACTTTCAAACGCAATCAGATACAGAGGTTATCGTGCATTTATTTGAGGAATATGGTAAGGACTGTGTCCATCATTTACGCGGAATGTTTAGTTTTGCGATTTGGGATGTTAAGGAACAGACTCTTTTTGCTGCTAGAGATCATTTTGGCATCAAGCCTTTTTATTATTACAAAGATGAGAATAACCTTTTATTTGCTTCGGAAATCAAAAGCATCCTTGCAGTGCAAGGGGTGCCCAGAAAGCTACAGTATCAAAGTTTATTTAGCTACTTAACTTTTCAGTATGTGCCGCAACCGGATACGATGTTTGAACATATTCATAAATTAGGACCTGCAGAGCGTGTATTTGTTAACTCGGATGGTGAAATGAAGATCGAGAAATATTGGGAGCCCCATTTTCATCCGGTAAAACGATCTTTAGCAGACTATGCGGAAGAAATTCAGTGGAAATTGAAAGAGTCAGTAAACCTTCATTTACAAAGTGATGTGAATAGAGGGTGTTTTTTGTCTAGTGGAATTGACTCCACAGCTATAGCTGCAATGATGAAAGCAGAAGAATCAACCAAAACCTTTTCGATTGGGTTTGAAGGGGTGAACAATGAAACGATCATTGCCAATCAAACCGCAGCCAAGCTGGGGACAGATCATTATTTCCATATCCTATCGGCAAAAGACTTTTTTGATAGTATAGCGAAGACTGTATGGCATCTAGATGAGCCTGTCGCGGATCCTTCCGCCATTGCGCTCTATCATCTTAATCAGCTTGCAAAAGAACATGTAACAGTTGTCCTATCAGGGGAAGGCGCTGATGAATTATTCGGAGGATACAGAATCTATAAAGAGCCAGATGCATTAAGACCCATCACATGGATGCCCAACTTCATAAAGGATTCGTTACGTAAATCATTGTCTATATATCCGTATCATTTTTATGGAAAGAACTATTTACTTCGGGGGCTGACACCTTTAGAGGAACGTTTTTTCGGTAATGCTAATATCTTTAACAAAAGCGGAAAGATGAACCTGCTCCACGAATCGATACACGCTCATAATAGCTTTTTACATCCCACCGATATCGTTAAGCCTTTTTATGATAAGACAGTACACCTTGACCCTACGACAAGAATGCAGTTTATTGATATGAATTTTTGGTTGCCTGGCGATATTTTGTCAAAAGCAGATAAGCTGTCGATGGCGCATTCGTTAGAATTAAGAGTACCGTTTTTAGATAAAGAGGTTTTCGAAACAGCTAGTAAAATTCCTGTATCCAATCGAATTGGCAACAAAACAACAAAACTTGCTTTGCGTAAAGCTATGGAAGGAATCGTTCCGGATGCTATCGTGAATCGCCCAAAATTAGGATTTCCCGTACCGATTCGTGATTGGCTTAAGACCCCAATTTCGGATATAATGTTTGAGCAAATACGCTATAGCGGTATTGAAGAAATCTTTAATATGAATATCGTCGAAGAGATGTTTAATCAGCATAAGAGTAATAAAGGTGACTATTCACGTAGAATATGGTTAATTTATATTTTTTCCGTGTGGTACACTCTTTTTATAAAAGAAGATCTGAAGCAATTAAGCAGTGCTGCATTGTAATGGCATCGACGATATTGCAACGATGATTACGATGGGGGCTAATGGACCTCCGCAATCGAATCAATGAAATCCTACCCAGCGTAAACCAATTGTGAAATAGTACAAATTTAAGTAAAATAGCTATTGACTTTATACCCCGTAGGGTATAAGATAGGTTTTGTAAGAACGTTAGCGAATATTAATAAAGAAGGGAGTGTGTGTATGACATACGATAGCAAAGTGATAAATCGTGTCAAACGTATGGAAGGTCAAATAAGAGGCATCTTACGTATGATGGATGAAGGTAAAAATTGCAAAGAAGTCATTACACAACTTTCCGCTGTAAGATCTGGATTAGATCATACGATTGGTGTCATTGTAAGTGAAAATCTTGTAGAATGTGTGCAAAACGCGGAAGGCGATCAATCTATAATGAATGATTCTATTCAAGAAGCAGTTAATCTACTCGTAAAAAGCCGATAATTTTCGGCTTTATATTTTTAGAAAATATATACCCCTACCAGTATGGGTAAAGGGGCGCGAAATGGAAAAGAAAAGAACGACGATTGTATTATTTAGTGGAGACTATGATAAGGCGATGGCTGCTTATATTATTGCAAATGGTGCTGCGGCTTATGATCATGAAGTAACCATCTTCCACACATTTTGGGGAATTAATGCAGTGCGTAAACAATCACCAGTTGAAGTAAAAAAAGGATTTTTAGAAAAAATGTTCGGTATGATGATGCCACGTGGCGCTGAACAACTAAGCCTTTCCAAAATGCAAATGCTTGGTATGGGTCCGAAAATGATCAAGCATGTCATGAAAAAGCATAATGCGTTGACATTAACACAACTCATTGATATGGCCCAGGAGCAAGAGATTAAGCTAATAACCTGTACGATGACGATGGATTTATTGGGTTTACAAAAGGAAGAATTATTGGATGGTGTTCAGTATGCGGGTGTAGCAGCATATCTGGCTGATGCAGAAAATGGAAATGTCAATCTATTTATCGGCTAAGGGAGGTGAATAATGGAGGCAGCAATTGTTATTGGTATCCTCATGTTATTTATTATTTGGCGCAAGTTACCCTCAAAAGGCGTAAAGAGGATTACTGCCCAGCAGCTGAAGACGATATTAACTGACAAAGATAAAGTATTCATCGATGTTCGAACTCCAGGTGAATACAGTGGTCGTCATATAGTCCAGTTCAAAAATGTTCCACTTGGTTCTGACTTGTCAAAGTTACCTAGAGGTAAGGATATAGTCGTCATTTGCCAAAGTGGAATGCGAAGTAATCAAGCATGTAAACAATTAAAGAAATTAGGATACGATAACGTTACTAATGTCCATGGTGGCATGAATGCGTGGAGAGGATGAGTGGAATGAAAGAGATTACCGTTCAAGAAGTTCAAGAAAGCATAAAAAATGGGAAAAGCTAAATCTAATCGATGTTCGTGAGGTTGCTGAAGTACAAGAAGATCACATTCCTGGAATTATCAATATTCCATTAGGTTTACTTGAGTTTCGCTTACAAGAGTTAAACAAAAACACACCATATATTATCATATGTCGTTCAGGTGGACGTAGTGGGCAAGCTACAGAATTTCTAACTTATCACGGCTATGACGCTACAAATATGGTCGGTGGTATGCTGGCCTTTAAAGGTAATGTTGAATAGCTTTAAAATATCATTCAAAAATAAACCATAGAGTTTTAGGAGGGTTTCAGAATGGCAGTTAAAGCGGATGTTATGTTAGATGCAAAAGGTCTAGCATGTCCAATGCCAATCGTGAAAACGAAAAAGGCAATGAACGATTTAGAAGAGGGTCAAATATTAGAGGTGCAAGCGACAGATAAAGGATCTAAAGCCGATCTTGCAGCTTGGTCAGAAACTGTTGGTCATCAATATATTGGTACAACAGAAGATGGAGATGTGTTATTTCATTACATTCGTAAATGTTCAAATGACGCAATGGTAGAAAAGACACATGAGCAGATCATAGATAATGAAGAGTTAGTTTCGCGTGCAGCAAATGGTGGATATATTCTGGATGTACGTGAAGAGGCAGAATATGCATTTGGTCATATTGAAGGCGCAAATTCAATACCAATGGGTGAACTTGAATCTCGTATGAATGAGCTTGATAAAAATCAAGAAATATATGTGGTTTGTCGTACTGGCAAACGCAGTGATCTCGCAGCACAAAAGCTTGCAAACCATGGATTTGAAAAAGTGTATAACGTCTTGCCAGGTATGACAGGTTGGACTGGCGACTTAACAACATCAATATAAGTTATGGAGGGTTAAATATGTCAAACAAAGTAGCAATTATCGCAAGTAACGGTGGTATATTCGACGCCTATAAAGTATTTAATATCGCAACAGCAGCAGCAGCTTCAGATAAAGAAGTAGCTATTTTCTTCACATTTGAAGGGCTAAATTTGATTCATAAGCAAGGAATGCATGGGCTTTCCATGCCAGCTGGTAAAGAATTTATGGCCGAAGGATTAGCTAAAGCGAATGTTCCAGCGATTCCTCAATTAGTTGAAATGGCACAAGAGCTGGGTGTAAAATTCATTGCTTGCCAGATGACTATGGATGTTATGAGTCTAACAAAGGATGACTTTGTAGATGGTATTGAAGTGGGTGGAGCCGTTACATTCCTTGAATTTGCCAAAGATGCCGCTCCATCATTAACTTTTTAGAGTAAAAGCAATGACTTAGTGAGGGATTTATTCTCTCACTAAAAAAATAACAAAATTTATACCTATGGGGGTATTTGAAGATGACAGTAATGAAATGGACAGCAGCAGATGTTGCTCGTAAAGTAATTGAAAATCAATCATTATTCATTTTGGACGTACGTAATGCAGATGCATTTGAAGACTGGAAAATTGAAGGACATCAATTCGAATATCTTAATATTCCTTATTTCGAATTATTAGATGGTGTAGAGGGTATTTTACCTCAAATTCCAACCGACAGAGATATATTAGTTGTTTGTGCTAAAGAAGGCTCCTCGATTATGGTGGCTGAAATGTTGAATGAAGCGAGTGATGCTCTATCTGTTAGTTATTTAGAAGGCGGTATGAAATCTTGGAGCAGTTATTTAGAGCCAATAAAAGTAGCTGATCTTTCTGGTAGTGGTGAATTATATCAATTCGTACGTCTAGGAAAAGGTTGTCTTTCCTATATGGTAATTTCTGAGGGTGAA
Organism: Paenibacillus sp. FSL E2-0201; assembly: GCF_037963325.1. NCBI lineage: Bacteria > Bacillati > Bacillota > Bacilli > Caryophanales > Paenibacillaceae > Paenibacillus > Paenibacillus sp. FSL E2-0201. The sequence continues at coordinate 3,512,769 of NZ_CP150154.1, read as the reverse complement.
GCAGCCCTATTTGATGCCGTCAGATTTACGGATGTATTCACAAGCTTTGCAGAAGAGAAAAATATAAAAATTAAACACGTATTCGATACGCATCTACATGCTGATCATATTTCAGGCGGGCGTTCTATTGCAGAGGCTACGGGTGCAACATACTACTTGCCTTCGAAAGATGCAGAAGAAGTCGTGTTCGACTATACACCTCTTGAGGATGGATTAACGGTTCAAATCGGTGCTTCTAACATTGATGTAGGTGCACTTTACTCACCAGGTCATACGATCGGATCAACTTCTTTTGTAGTAGACGATAAGTATCTATTGACGGGTGATATTCTATTCATCGATTCCATTGGTCGTCCTGACCTTGCTGGTCTTGCGGAGGATTGGGTAGGAGATCTTCGTGAAACATTATATCGTCGTTATAGAGAACTAGCAGAGGACTTAATTGTTCTACCCGCACATTTTATGATCATTGATGAATTGAATGAAGACGGGACGGTTGCCAAACGATTAGGTGATTTGCTGTCTGAAAATCATGGTTTGAATATTGAAGATGAGAGTGAGTTCCGCAGTATAGTAACTGATAATTTACCACCACAACCGAATGCTTATCAACAAATTCGTCAAGTGAATATGGGGAAAATCACTCCGGATTATGAGGAACAAACCGAAATGGAGATTGGTCCAAACCGTTGTGCAGTTCGTTAATTCATTAATATGATCTAAGCAGCTTCCAAAAAAACGAAATGGGGTTATTTAAATGAAAGTCGACAAAATAATAGATGCAAAAGGACTAGCATGTCCTATGCCAATCGTTAAAACAAAAAAGGCAATGGATTCCGTTGCTTCAGGTGAAGTAGTAGAGATTCATGTGACGGACAAAGGTGCACTTTCAGATTTTCCAGCTTGGGCAAATGCAGGTGGACATACCATTTTAGAACAATCAGAAGACGGTGGTGTATTCAAATTTTATATAAAAAAAGCGTAATGTAATTATTTTAGGCGGGTTTTCGATCATCGAAGCCCGCCATCGTTATAGAAAGAAGGGGAAAGTGTGGATATCACATTTATTGTTGTTATATTTTTAATTGGTTTTATCGGCTCATTCGTATCAGGAATGCTTGGCGTTGGAGGATCGATTATTAAGTACCCAATGCTCTTATATATCCCACCACTATTCGGAATAGCAGCCTTTACAGCACATCAGGTTTCAGGGATTAGTGCGGTACAAGTATTGTTTGCATCAATTGCTGGCGTTTGGGCTTATCGTAAAGGTGGCTACCTCAATAAGTCACTGATCATCTATATGGGTGGATCTATATTACTTGGAAGCTTTATTGGTAGCTTTGGTTCTTCGTATTTATCAGAGCAGTCTGTAAATGTTGTATATGGAATGCTCGCTACAGTCGCGGCAATTATGATGTTCATACCTAAAAAACAAATAGATGATATTCCATTAGATAAAGTTACATTTAATAAAACTTTAGCCGTAGTTCTAGCGATGATTGTTGGTGTAGGGTCTGGTATTGTTGGAGCTGCAGGTGGATTCTTACTTGTGCCTATTATGCTGGTTGTGCTTAAAATTCCAACGCGAATGACGATTGCAACGAGTTTAGCCATTACATTTATCTCCTCTATAGGAGGAAGTGTTGGTAAGCTAATGACAGGACAAGTCGATTACTTGCCAGCAATTATTATGGTTATTGCTAGTCTTCTGGCAGCACCACTAGGAGCTAAAGTCGGTAAAAAATTGAATACCAAAGCTTTACAAGCTATCTTAGCGATATTGATTTTAGCTACTGCTATTAAAATATGGATTGACTTATTATAAAGGTAAGTCTACTATCTAGTGCTTAATGCGAATTTTTTTGTAATATAGGAAACTTGAAGGAGATGACGCCTGAATTGTACAGCGTCATCTTTTTATATTCATTTCATAACGATGATCACATTTTGATCAGGAACATCTGGAGATAAAAGGAGGATAAAGTTATAAAATTTCTGTCATTAGGTCCATTCTTGATAAATGTTGAAATCCTCATGTTAATGTTATCGACTTTCGCTGGATACATGGCCATGAAATACCGTTTGAGTAAGGCAGATGTGAAGGAAGATATAAGTGATAAGTATTTAACTGCACTCATTATTGGTTTCTTTGTATGGAAATTCAGTATTGTTCTATTTGATCCGATGTCGACGTTCCAACAACCGTTGTCACTTCTCTATTTTAATGGAGGTAATAAAGGAATTGGTTTGGCAGTCGTAATTACGATTATATTTATTGGGATTCGTACACGATTGGATGGTACTTCCATCATGATGAATCTGGATGTGTTGGGTACGGGATGGATAGTTAGCAGTAGTGTATATCATTTATTTCTTATTTTCATAGATAATAGCAATTTACTATTTCATAGCTTGTATTTTTCAATGAATATTGGGTTTGCTATTTTTCTTTTCAAGAAGAAACAGGCAGTAGGGAATTCGGTAGTTGTCAATCAATTTATCGTATGGATTAGCTTGGGGATGATAGGCATAATATTCACCAAGGATGGGAGAGAACTATTTGTTTTGGGGTTTACAAAGGAACAAATTCTGTTCTTTGTCGTGTTCATCATTTCCTATATTGTAGACAACGTAATGAATAAGGGAAAAGGGGGCTCTTGAATGGATAGTCCAACAATAGCTGTTGCTCTTATAGCAGGGGTGCTTTCTTTTCTTTCTCCATGCATATTTCCACTGATTCCGTCCTATGTATCTCATTTGACGGGGTCCTTCGTACAAGACAACAGAATCAACGTAGAGAAAAAACTACTCTTGACAAGATCCATCAGCTTTATTCTAGGATTCAGTGTAGTATTTGTCGTTATGGGAGCATCTGCTAGCTTCATTGGTCAATTTTTTGCGGGAAATAGAGAAGTAGTTGAGAAAATAAGCGGGCTGCTTATCATTGTTTTTGGATTGCAAATGGCCGGAATTTTATCACTTCGTTTTCTCATGGTAAATAAGAAATGGGGCCATACAGGAACAGCAAAGAAGGGGAGTTTAAGCTCTTTTGTATTGGGACTAGCCTTTGGTTCAGGATGGACACCCTGTGTAGGACTAGCATTATCCTCCATATTGTTGCTTGCTGGATCGACAGAGACGATGTATAGCGGAATGTTTTTATTATTTGTTTATTCCATCGGCTTAGGGATTCCTTTCTTGTTGTTATCCATCATGTTGACTTATTCGTTGGGAATCTTAAAAAAAATTAATCGTTGGTTACCCTTGCTATCCGTCATTAACGGCTGGATCCTCGTTGTTATGGGCTTGTTGTTATTCACGGGGCAATTGCAGAAATTAAGCGCCTATTTCGCCCAGTTTACAGTATTTACTTATTAAAAAAGGGGTGTATTATGAAGAAAAATATGTTTGCACTCATAGCGATTATACTATTATTTACATGGGGGATATTCGATTACAAGAAGAATCAATCAGGTCAATCGAATAACATCCAACAGGAGCAATCTATCGAGGTGGTAGGGATAAAAAAGGGTAACGAAGCCCCGGATTTTGAGCTGCTGAATTTGGAAGAAAAGCCAGTGAAGCTTTCTGATTTCAAGGGTAAAAAAGTAATACTGAACTTCTGGGCTACGTGGTGCCCACCATGTAGAACTGAAATGCCCTATATGGAAAAATATTATAATGATTACAAGGATGATACAGTGGTTTTGGCTGTGAATTTAACCAATACGGAAAAAAATAGAGCTAATGTAACAGGTTTTATTGAACAATTTGGATTGAGTTTTCCCGTTGCGTTGGACATTGAGGGCGATGTGAGTAGCAAGTACCAAGTAGTTGCTTATCCTACATCTTATATAATAGATTCTCAAGGCATTATTCAAGAGATCTATCAAGGCGCTATCAATTATGATTTAATTAAAAAAGCATTGTCTAACGTAGATTAAAATAATGAGAGCTTAGTTAAAGCGGCGTAGCCAAGTTACTTAAAAGTGATATTAATAATAATTAGTTTCATAACAATAACACAAAACCGCTAGTATTTGACACAAAGATTACCACTTTAAAAGAAGGTTCAAAATAATTGAGCCTTCTTTTAGAGAGAGCAACTAAATTCATTAGATTTATTATTATATAGAGTTAAACTTTGTGTCATACAATTTTAAGAGGTACGTTTCGGGTCAATAAAGGGGGAAGTTTTTGTCACTGTACACCGGTTAAATTATTTTATTTACTACTTAATCACAAAACCCGTATTTTGTACATATGTATTAAAGCGCTATAATCCCTTGTGCACCCACGGATTGAGTCACAATCTAGGGGTTTATATTATTTGATCGATTTATCACTTCCTCTTCCGAGTTCCGAGCAATAACCACATCATTAATTAGAGCCTTGCGATTTCGAACTGGTTATATCAATTGCTCAGAGTTTCTTCAACCACTTATAGGACGACACACAAATGCATCAAAAAAACCGTTGAGCTGATTCAACGGTTTTTTTTGAAATTCGTACAAGGCATCACATCCAAGTTAAACATTGAGCGATAATCACCCTTTGTTTATATGTGCTAATAACTGGTAGAGAAGCCTGATAATCTTCTATTATTATTTAACTAATCACCGGAAAACGAATCTTAACTGTCGTGCCACACCCTACCCCGCTGCTAATGTGGACAGTACCTTGATGTTGATCGACGATCCAACGTGCGATCGATAGCCCTAGACCTGCTCCATGATCCCCTCTACTTCTAGAGGAATCTCCCTTATAAAAGCGATTAAATACGAGCGGTAATTCATGTTCCGAAATACCCACTCCGTTATCCTTGACGGTTACTAGAACTGATTTCCCCTGCCTAATACACTCAAGATCGATTTGCCCATCCACCTGCGTAAATTTAATGGCATTGTCCAACAAAATCATGAACAATTGTATGAGACGATTCTCATCTCCATTCATGAGCAATTCCGAGCCTTCGACATGAAGCTGTACCCGCAACTGCTTGTAATCCATTATTGGCTCCATTTTTTTGGCGATCTCTTTAATGATCACGTCAATACGAACAGGTGTGCATGAGATAACCTCCTCATGTGAATCGCCTCTTGCCAGAAGAAGTAGGCCGTCTACCATGTTGCTCATTCTTTTGGTTTCTTTCAGAATGGCTGAAATTGGAGCGCTTTCTTCCTCGATCGTATGATCGGGATGGCGTAACAATATTTGTGTTTGCCCTCGGACGACCGAGAGCGGACTTCTTAAATCGTGAGAGGCATCTGCAACGAATTGCTGCTGCTTTTCCCAAACCTTCTGAATTGGTATGAGCGCCCGTCTAGCCAAAGCGTAACCTGCGATGATAGATAATAACGCGCCTACACCGATTCCAATACTAATACACCATAGTAACCGGTTCAAATAATACACCTCGGCGGAAATTTCCGTAAATATCTGAATTGTTTTCAAAGGAATGTTCGACAGTTTCTCGACTATTGGCAATTTACCCTGATAAGGTCTGCTCACGAATCGATAGGTTTTCTTACCCACGAGTATCGACTCGGGCCGCATGTGGTTTTGTTTTTCCCGAAGCATCGAACTCAATTCGATATATGGTACTTTATAATATACGCTTTGAATCAATGCATCGTTGGAATCCCAATAAAATGACATCATAAAACGTTCGGTTCCTTCGAATCAATGTTAAGTACTTGCTCCCCGTTACTTAGAGAAATTTGTTGCATGTGATCAATATAAAACACCAGATGATGGTCAAATCGGAATAGATCCGATAATGTGCCAACCCATATAACGCTCCCCCCAGTGTGACGAGCAAGCAAAATACGACCGTGCTGTTCCATATCGTCATTCGTACTAACGTGCGTTTAATCATACCGGGGTTTGCTCTCCTTTTATTTGGCGGATTTGATGTATTGATTCACTTGCTGTTCCAATATTGGAAATGGCATATTCCCGTTTCGAAGAAGAACGGAATGAAATGCCTTGATATCGAAACGATCCCCGAGTTCGCTTTCCGCCTTCTCCCGAAGGGATTGGAATTGCTCCGATCCGATCGCATAGTTTTCGTTAAGTCCAGGATAGGCAATGACACTGTCGATCAAAGCATCGTTCCCCGTTCCGGTAACACTAACTAGATATTCATTAGCTTGTTCTCTTGTCCACTTCAGCCCATGGATACCCGTATCTATCACGGTACCCATGGAATTGCCCAGCAAACGGTTTAGTACCATATTCCGATCAAGCAACCCCTTCTCCGCGCATAAGCTTTCCATATAGACCGCCCATCCCTCTACGTACCCAGCCGTCATCGTTATTTTGCGGATTAATGGAATGGATGGTTGATCATATTGAATCGAGAATTGAAAGTGATGTCCTGGAATACCCTCATGCAAGGCAAGCAATTTAACTATTTCTTCGGAGGTCGGATTTTCGAGTGGAATGACAAATCTCCCGCTCCTATCACCATCTATAGATAAGGGGATATACATTCCACCTGCCGATGCGAAAAGAGCCGAATACGCCCGCACATCCACGGGATGGTCCGGGATAAACTCCTCTTCAAACCAATCGGACAAGTAGGGCGTGGCATCCGACAAACTGCTGTTTAACGCTTGCAGCAATCTATCTCCAGTTAGGAATTTGGCTGCAGATGTAGTTTGTGCGTGACCCGAAGCCCCGCTTCTTAGCTCCTTTCTCGATCTCTTCTACCTTGCGTTTAGAGATCTCGTGAATTTTCTGAGGACTAAGGTCCGTACCCGTAGTAAGTTTGAGCCTTGCAGAATAATACTCGCTGCCGCCCGGCTGATTCCAGATTCCTTGGTTCACGGATGCTTGCTTCATAAGATCGTTCTTGATCACATCGGCAAGTTTGCCGTAAGAAGCCAGTACATGATCGGTTAGGGTTTGCGCTAACGTTTTTTTCAGCTTTTCCTCTTCGGAGGGATCGAGTTTTAACTCGGTTAATTTCTCTGCATACAAACTGTACAGAATCGTTTCTTCCGGTTTCGTATTCTGCAATTTGCTTTAACTCGTAAGCATTTCCTTAAGAAATTCAGAAGCAGGGACAGTACCTTTCTCCCGTCTGTCTTGAATTCTATTAATGACATGTGCGACTTTATCTGAAAACCCGTTCAGCGCAACGATATAATTCTTTGCATCTGCTTGGCTGCGAATCGGATAGTTGTTCGCGAAATACGGCGGAAAATTGGTTAGGGAAAGGTAGTCATTCGTGTTCAAATCCCAATATTTATATACCTGCTGCGCCGCGCTTAGGTCCCACTTTAGGATATCGTAGGTGAGTTTGTCTTCCGGGGAAAGCTTAGCAGCAGCATAGTTATTCAATTTTTTTAACAAGTCATTTCTCTTATCGTTTAATAGTTCGTAATCGGCATCCGACAGGTCCGTAAGCTTAGTGGGATCCCATCGGATTCCCTCCACATTTTTCACGTCAAAATAAAGCTGTGTCTCAGGGTCACTCTTAAGCGTATCTACCGCCATCTTCTGAATCAATCCGTCGAAACTCTCTGGCTGATGTTGGGTCTGCCCAAACAAACCCCCTGCAATCAGCAATACGAGAAGGACCACAGCTAATAAAATAGTCAATCGGGTGTTCTTAAACATCTGTCTTACAAGGTTCATTCATCAATCTCTCCTTTATAGAGTATAAGAAGAATATATAAGATGAACCTTTGATTTCCCTTTGAAAAACTACTTGTTTATTCTGAGTATGTAGCCCAAACCTCTTACGGTTTGGATATATTGATCGGCATGCCATGAAGACAGCTTCTTTCGAAGATAATGGACATAGAGCTCGACGATGCCAATCCCCGCTTCCGAATCCAGTCCCCAAATTCGGTTATAGATTTGCTCTTTTGTCAAGATCTGCTCTTTATTCATGAGTAGGTACTCAAGCATCTCATATTCCTTTTCTGTTAAAGTCAGCTCTTCTCCTGCGACCGTTATCGCTCGATTTCGAACTTGAATAGCAATCGGGCCGTAGCTAATCTGCTCTTCTTGATTAACCTTGCCATAACGGCGCAACAGCACTTTAGCTCTGACAATCAGCTCTGGAATTTCGAATGGATTCACCACATAATCGTCCGCTCCGATCGTTAACCCCTTTATCCGGTCGTTCAATCCGTCTTTTGCCGTCAGACAAAGAATCGGGGTATCCACTTTTTACTTCCTCAGCTCTTGGATGTACGTAAATCCATCAACCTTAGGCAGCATAATATCCAAAATAATTAAATCGAACTCGCCGTACAATGCGTGATGTAAGCCCTCTTCTCCGTTATGACACTCCGTAACCTTATGCCCTTCATCCCCCATAACTCTTGCAATTGTGTGCGATATTCCAATATCGTCCTCTACGATCAACAGCTTCATAAGTCCCTCCATGAATGAACAAATATGGGGTTAGACATCTCAGTTCCTCCTAAATAGTACCATATTGCCTGGCCGTCAGCTTAAGAACAATGGCATCTTTTAACTTTCTGCAGTAGATGAAATCATATTGGGAATGTAGCAAAGTTCGTGTCAACCGTTAAAAAAGAACCCTTAAAGTACTTTGGGTTCTTTTTATTAAACTATTTATTTGAAGTATTTACTTTCATACTTGTCAAGAAGCACCGACATCTTATCCAATTACTTAGCACCTTCTATAACCTTCTTGTTACCCGTTTCGAATTTGGAATAATTAATTTTGGTCGTCTTCAGGCTGTCCCGCATTATAATGAACCCTTCCAGCTGGAGTTTTGCCCCTGCCAGATAGTACTTATGTATTTCTTTCAACTCAGCATTATTGGGCTTGAGGTTCTTTAACCCGGATACAAACTTAGTATAGTTGGGCACTACAGTATTGTTTAAAGACAGAAAGAATGTTTTTCTTGTTGAATTGTTTGGGCCTCTATTTTGATGTAACGCAGTTATAGCTTTCTCTTCATTGTTTACTAGCGGCTTCAACTGTTCAGTGTAATCTACCATCTCCTGCATCATGATTTCTTCGTGTGTAAGTTCCTTTACAACTACCGGCTTTGTTGGTTCAGAAATGACTGTATAATCATCCACTACTTGAACAGTGAATACATAAGGTTCAAACTTATCTCCAATATTGACAGTCAAGGTAGCAGTCCCTTTATTAATTGCATGAAGTTCAGATACCCAATTCGTTTTGCGTACTACCTTGACAATATTCTCATCTGAAGAGCTCGGAGTGAAGTCATATTCCGTAACGTCTGCATCGGTCCAGTCTGTTATGGCTATTTCGTATGACTTCCACTCTCCAACTTTGATCTCAGCAGGCTTGGTCACTTTGACAATGTCGGTGATGTTCCGTGCAGCTGCATGGATACTGCCACCCCCTGATACAACTGCCACTATAATTGCTAGCATTAAAGCATAAATCAAACTCTTTCCTTTCATAATGGCCTTCTCTTCGCTTAATTATAGAATAGTCAAGCTTCTGCCAATTTCCCCGTGTTGTGCGAATTTCTTTAAATTACTCTTCTACTTTTGTAAGTACACCATTTCTATTTTCGTATATTCTTTTTTCGTTTTTTTCCATTTTACGCATGATCTCTTCTTCCAGGTTAATTCCCAGAAGTTCCGAGAGTCCTATCAAGTAGAGAGCAACATCAGCCAATTCTTCACCCAAATCATCTTTCTTTTTCCGGTAGGCATCGCAGGCTTCTGATAATTCACCATAGATAAAACAAAACTCTTGGAAAACATCCGTTACATTAAATCCTTTCGCAATTTTATTCTGATAAACTCTCTTTTGTAATTGTAATAAATCAATCATTTTATTCTCACCTGTCCTATAAATAATTTTTTTATACATCTCTTCAGTGTATATTTGTAAAGCGTTGTAGTAGGCATAAATTAACTTAAAGTATTTAACCATCAGACTGCAATAGCAATCCTCAAAGGTGCCGGTCAATTTTACTCGATTATAATCCCTTCCTCTCCTCTCGTATATTTCAATCCCAGCTTCAATACAATCGCTTTAACTGGGGCACATACGACTCCGCCTTGAACAAGGACATCTTTACTATCTAAATCGACGGAAGCCTGTTTGTCTTTTAATGAGATAATCACTTGCCTTCCTTCAAAGCGTATACCTGCTCCTAGTGCAGTTGCCAGGTCTTTGACAGAGCAAAACAATAAATTGTTCATGCCCAAAAATGCAGGCTGGTTAGTGTAAAGCACAGGTTTATCTTTATAGATGATTTTCCAAGGTCGAGCGTAGGTGAAATAATTAGGAGCCGAATTTGGGATAATGACGTATTCCTCGGGTGAATCAAAGGCTCTCCTATCCTCTTTAGTTACAATTCCTTTTAATATATCAATATGAACATCTTTGATATAATCAGGACGGTTGCTTGTGAAAGGAGTATATTTAAAAACTGTATTTGAGTGCCAGGTTACATCTGTTGGATATTGAGTGTAAGGGAGTTCTATGTCACGGATTTTTTTCTGTGCAACTGTATCATATACCGAATATATTGGTTTTCCTTGTGAAGGCCATAGTTCACTTACCAAATAGCGATGGTCTGGAGATATATGTAGTTCCCGTACGTAGGCATTCTGAGGTGTTATTGCTATTTTTTGTTTCGTTTTTTGATTGGTCATGTATAATCTTTTTTGGCGCTCTAAGATATAATCCCCGAATTGAATTTTCCAACGTTCACCTGAGGTGTCGATTTTTTTAATTTCAGATAAATGCCTTTGCTGATCCATTTCATATAATTTTCCATTCTTCTGTATAACCAGATTATCGTTCACTGATACAGTATCATTGCCAAAATAGCAGTCATAAGATCTGGTACATGAAGAAAGGTCTCGTGTTCCCAGATAATCTCCGGATTTTACTGTAAGATAGGTTGTATTGTCAGTAAAAGAATAGAATTGCAGCTGTTTCGTAGCGGTATTATCTAGAGTGTATGTATTGTTACTAGGATGTACAGAGAGCGTGGTACCCGTAATAGTAGTGTCCCAGGTCTCAACATAAATTGAATTGCCCTCGCTGTCCCAAGCGGGAATAGGATAAAATCTATTTTTATTGATATGGGCTGCCGTCCTTAGCAGCTTCAACTCTTTATTGGCATAGTCAAAAATATATAGTCTTTCTGAGATATGCTCCGAATCAGCGAAAGGGTGTTTTCCACTGTAGATTCTTTTATAGTTTTGATATAAGCCATAGCCATATACCTGGCCATCAATGACTACTGTTTGGTCTTCTATAAACAGATTGTAATACTCTCCCTTCATTGTTTCCCCAGTATACTCACGTATAACGTTCCAATCTTTAGAGTACCCGTCCGGATAGGGAAATGCCATATTCACGAACTCATATTCTTTAAAGGTTTCATCGCCGTTAGAGTAGTCCATTTCATAAACCTTAACCGTAGGAACCAGTTGTTGCATCTCTTTGTTGTCATTGTAATAGAATTTAAGTCCGATAACCTTCTTCTGCTCAACTGCCGAATATACTTTATCATTTGTCCCTATTCCCAGTGTACTTATAAGTATGATCATCGCCATTATACTTTTTAACACTAATGAAAATTTACTATTCATAACGCTAGTCCCCTTACTATTGGTGAAGTTAAATCTTATATATTTGCAACTTTAACATCAATATTTAAGGGTGTTTGTGCAAAAAGTCGCATAAATAATTGTGGAACCGTTACACTCCTATAGTATTAGAGTAATGATCCAGCGATATAGGGTGTTATAGGTATAAATCAATTAACTTCGGAAGTAATTAACGGAGTGGTTCACATTGTTGCAGCTGAGATCTGCGCCATGCATCTTATAGCGGATGCTACACTGTCACTCAAAGAATAACATTCACAGTTCTAAATAATATTTTCCATGAAAGTACGATCGAAGTAACGGAGCAGTTAAATAAAGAATTAAGATTCCCTCATGCTTCCCAAAGAATGATAACTATGGAACACAAAATATTTATAGGCAATCAGCTCATTTATATATGGATAAGGTCTGATGGTGTATAATTACTTATTGATTATTATACTTTCATTAAAGAGTGAGTACTGATACTCCGATAAGATCAGTACATGATTATGTATTTTAATGGTTTTCAAATCGGCAATAGTACCATATTCTTGTCCTGAGGTAAGGACAAGAACATAGTCCCTTCGCCGACAAAGCCCCTATTCTGGCCATAAAAAAACAACTTAAATGGAGCAGTTTTTAATAATGCTTCTTTATATAAGATTCTTTATATAAGAACTTACGTAATTAAGTAGTTCATAATTTTTTGGATAATCACTGGATTTCCGTGCTGGTACATAGGATTTCATTTTTGTAATAGCTTTCTTTTTTCTTAAGCTATGATTGGAGCATTGATATTCAGTGATTCTTGTGTTGATTGTATTCTCATAATACCTCTTAAAGTTTATACTTACAGCGTTCTTACCTTTAACCTCTTGGTATTTAAAAGCCATTTTGAAATTAGCTTTGTGCTGATGTGAGAATTTAAAAGAACTTTATCTTTATGACATAATCTACATTCTTGAAGCATCCGTGCCCCAGCTCCCTGCCGGCATGCCTTAACGGTCTATATATTTGGCACAGGCCCCTCAAAAAAAATAACAGAACCCTTAAAGCACTTTAAGTGTTCTGTTCATTAATATATTCATTTGACATATTTAATTGCATACTTGTCAAGAAGCATTTCGGATTTGTTCAATTGCTTAATTCCTTCTGCCTTCTTTTTTTCACCTGCATTGAATTTGGACCAATTTATTTTGGTCGTCTTCAAGCTGTCCCGCATTATAGTGAACCCTTCCAGTTGGAGTTTTGCTCCTGCCAGATAGTAGGTATGTATTTCTTTCAACTCTACATTATTAGCTTTGAGGTTTTTCAACCCGGATACAAATTTTGTATAATTGGGCAATACAGTATTGTTTAAAGTAAGAAAGAGTGTTTTTCTGGTTGAATCGTTCAGGAGTCTATTTTGATTTAACGCAGTTATGGCTTTCTTTTCATAGCTTCCTAATGGCTGCAACTGCTCAATGTAATCTTCCAGATCCTGTAACATAATTTCTTCGTGTGTAGGTTCCTTTATAACTACCGGTTTAGTTGGTTCAGGAATGACTGTATAATCATCCACCACTTGAACAGTAAATACATAAGGTTCAAACTTTTCTCCAATATTGACAGTTAAGGTAGCATTCCCTTTATTTATTGCATGAAGTTCAGAAACCCATTGCGTTTTTCGTACGACCTTGACAACATTCTCATCTGAAGAGATTGGAGTGAAGTCATGTTCCGTAACGTCTGCATCGGTCCAGTCAGTGATGGCTATTTCGTATGACTTCCACTCCCCAACTCTTATCTCAGCAGGTTTGGTCACTTTGACAATGTCGGATCAGGCTCCCATATATATGATATTGAACTCCATCGTTAACAATTAATCTATTATAATTTCGATTCACCATACGCTAATTGTAGTTATTAATACCCTGAAATAAATCTTGTTCATTACTTCATCCCCTCAGTTAAATTGTTAAATCATAAATCTTCAAGACTTGGTCTCATTTTATCAAAAAGAATGTTGGTTTGATTGCTTTCATGTAACCCAGACCAAAGAAGCGCCAAAGACATTAAGATGTTCATCGACGCTTCAATTAACAACGTGCTGTAGAAGCAAACTTTTAATAAGGTTAATTATACTTTCTCACTTGACGTACTCTTCCAATTACAGCCAGCATCAGCAAAATAATTGTGGCTAGCAGTTAATACGGATATACACCTCGATAGCTTGCCATTCCCTGACCATATGCCTAAAGCTACAGCTAGTGTTGATACAAACAATCCGCCTACTGCCATGGCCGTTACCCTTTCCCACTCACCTGCGACAAGAAAATGAATCATAGCCCCGCTGCCTGTCAAATAAGCAACAATGATTCCAGCCAGCCACAATACAATAAATTGATTCCGAACTGGATGCATGGCCGTAAAAATCAATTGATGGGTACGGTAATACGTTTCATTTGTGCCCATTGCCGACCAAATCAGAACTGGCCAAACCCAGGTAAGGGAAAAACAAACACTAATACGGACTCCATCGGCAACACTAAACCTAGTACGATCATAACCAATGCTATCAAGTACCACCATAAACGAAACCTTTAAGCATAAGACGCAGTTCCATCGCTAATGTTTTGACATAGCTGGATTGCCCTTGTGTATTCGTATAAGGAGTTAACTTTATTTCAATGTCATTCCTATGTACAGGCTTAGTTACAGGTTCCTTATCATATCCATAAAGTAAAATATCAGTAAATCGCTTATCCTGCTCAGCAAGTGGCCGTTCAAAGTTAATACCGATCAGTTTAGCCAATTCTCTGATCTTTACAACAGGTCCACAGTTAGTACCCGCCCATAAAAGCACAGCTCCTTTTTTAAGCGAGAGTTCAGTTGCGACCATACGACTTGGATCTATATCACCAATAACAGTGCCTGTGCCATTACATGTAGGGCATGTTGGAGTGCTTTCTAGTAAAGACCAAGTGCCGTCTTTCTCCTTGGCCTCCCCAATATTCGCATACAATGCCGAAAGATGTTCTAACACTCCAGTAATTGTACTAACAAGGGATCCTCTTTTGGCGTTAAACTTTTTATGGGAAAGAACAAATTCTAATTAACCCCCCCCCTTTGGCTGTTTGCTCGATACCCTTTAATCATACCAATACTTGGTCCTGTGTGAATATTTCCCTTAGAACTATCCTGCCCCTTAGTTGAACAAAGGGCTACCTCTTCTCGGCAGCCCTCTCATTATTGAACTATAGTGTCCCGTTAGTTCAACGTCAATCTAACTTATGAATCGAATACTTCCCTATTTGCTTTAACAACATTTTGAATGGAAAATCACCATCTGAAGCTACCAGTTTTCCATCACCTTGGCACGTAGAAATGGTGCTTTTTCTTTATTCGCTTTAGTTAAGGCTATTTCTAGTTCCTCTTTTGTAAGTTCGGTGCAGTACGCCGGAGTTCCAGGTTGTTGTCTCTACGAATCGCTTAAAGAACCGCTATCTACGGCATCGAAGCCTAGTTGGTTTGCTACACCTCATGATGATTTTTTTATGGGATAGGTCATTGCCAGCGACCGCTATAGCGATGCGTCCATCCGTCCCCTTCAGGAGTCCCATGATGCTCTAGCGTATAGGCTAAGAAATTGTTGAATGCTTTAATGATTGGTCTTCCTAAATGACGCTCTTGGGACTAGATGGAATTCTGCTGTTCCAGCCATCTCAAAATCGCTTTATTTGATTCCTCCGGCTTTTCTTCTTGGATCCAATGACCGCAATCCAGATTGACCACTTCCACGTTGGGCACGAACTTTGTCAGGTTTTCAGACTTCGCAACCATATCCCGTTCGCCGTAGATCATGAGGGTCGGCTGCTGGATGATTGGGTTCACCTCCGCCAATAAGTGCCAGTTGCGGTCAAGGTTCCTGTACCAATTTATGCTGCCCGAGAACCCTGATGTTTCAAAAGCGGAGACGTAAACGGCCAGCTCGCTTTCGCTCATTACGGGCTCACCGAGCGGTGTTTCCGCGTTGGCGAGATTGATCAACGCCATACCTGGCTCAGGTGCTCTGAGAGGCTCGTTCTTCCGGTACAGGTTACGAAGGAACCTGTACGTATTGTCTTCGAATACGGCGTCCGCGACGCCTGGCTGTCGATTGAAGTGGACGAAATAGAAATTACCGCCAAGTATTTCTTCCATGAACTCGATCCAGGGTTTTTCTCCGCGCTCTTGGTAAGGCAAGCTCAGATTTATCACTTTATTGACGCGGTTTGGATGCAACAAGGTCAGTCCCCAAACGACGAATGCACCCCAGTCATGACCGACAAAGGTAGCGTCTTCGTATCCGTAGTGATCGAGAAGGGCGACGAGATCACCCGACAAGTGTTCAATGTCATAGTCTGTTACTTCGGTCGGACGGGATGAGTTGCCGTAACCCCGCTGGTTGGGGACGATGACATGGTAGCCCGCTGCAGCAAGTGCGTCCATCTGATAGCGCCAAGAAAAGGCATGCTCTGGCCAGCCGTGGCAGAGTACAATAGGTTTTCCTGCGTTCTCTCGGCCTGCTTCAAACACTTCGAGTTCCACACCGTTGACTGAAATAAGGGTGGGTTTAGGAAAATTGGTTGAATTAAACATTGAATTAATACCTCCTTCTTGTGATACATGTAGTATAATGGATAAACGGTGACATCTTATTGTCACCGTTCTGAAATCATGTAAAAAAGAGGGCAACTATGGACAAAGTGGAGAGACTCATTTCAATTATCATGATATTGCTGAAAAAAGAGGTTGTTGCGGCAACGGAATTCTCACAACTATTCAATGTCTCCAAAAGAACGATCCTTCGCGATATGGAAACATTGGGCTTATGTAACATCCCCATCTACTCTGTCATTGGGGTCAAAGGCGGCTTCGGCATAATGGATGAATACAAGGTGGATAAACGCTTATTAAGCAGCTCCGATTTACAAAATATATTAACTGCGCTGGGTGGATTGGAACAAATTCTCTTTACCGAAGAAGTTGAAAGAACGATAAAAAAAATAGAGGCAATGGTTAGTCCATTGTCTCTTAATCGTTCCATTCAACTATCGTTTTATGATTGGGAAGGTCGGTCCGAAATTCTTGAAACCGTAAAGACATGTCAAGAATCCATAACAAAGAGAAGGCTGGTTTCGTTTAATTATACAGATAAAGACGGGGCTGTAACGGATAGAATGGTTGAGCCCTATGAGCTGCATTTCAGCGAATCGAGTTGGTACTTGAAAGGATTCTGTTTACATCGACAGGGATCTCGAACATTCAAGTTATCCCGGATCGATCATATTTCTATGGATGAACGCGCGTTTCATCCAAGAGACGATTGGTCTGAGCAAGGACACGAAGCAAGTTATCTACCGCAATTCGTCACCATTAAGGCATGGATATCGCCTAGCATAAAAGATCAAATCATCGAAAGGTATGGTCGAAAAAGTATTGAAGACCATGGTCCTGGACTTTTATTAGCAACCATATATGTCCCTCAAAATTATATGGGATTTCAACTTTTAGCAAGCTTCGGCACTCATCTAAAAGTTGTAGAGCCCAAAACCTACGTTGATGACTTTCGAAATTATTTATCTCAAATGATGGAGAACTATTCCTGATCAAAGTCTCGTCTCGGCCTATATGACCTATTTCACATGAGTTGGGGCTTTACGCGTTTCTTCATAGATTTAGCATCGAAGCTTCAACCTTCAACTCAACTCTTCGCCGCTACTTATAGTAAGGTTCAGCGCGAATAATCTTCAACTATCCTGCCCGTTAGCTTAATGAAGCGCCCGCCAGTCTAATACTTTATTTTCTCAGTCTAAATCTATATTTTATTTGGACAACTTCTTGCAAATTGTATATTCATCACAGGGCAAAAAACTGATCAAAAAAAATAGCCCAATTCAAAACAAATCTTCAAACAGAAAACCCGCGCTGGACGCGGGTTAAATACCATTTGCTTATGCTCATTGCTGATGATTGTCAATATTTATTCACGAACCAATTTGTCAGTCCATGCAAGGAGACCGCCGGTCATATTAATAACTTTAAATCCCTTAGCGTTTAGAAGCTCACAAGCCATTCCACTGCGATTACCGCTGCGGCAGATCACGATTGTTTCACGTGCAGGGTCAAGTTCGTTCAGTCTCAGATTCAGTTCACCGAGCGGAATATGCTTAGCCCCTGCAACATGGCCTTCCTCCCATTCATCGAGTTCACGAACATCGAGTATCGATAAGGATTCTCCTTGATCAAGACGTTTGGCTAGTTCAGTAGATGTTATTTCTTTAAAAGTCATGTTGTATTCATCCTCCTGGTGATTGATTTTCTTTAGTCTCACGTGCTCATCTGCTTTTAACAAGTAATTCCACGGCTTCTTTGACCATTTTTCCTGGATCGGGATTACCCTTGGCTTGTTCTTCTAAAATACATAGTTGCAAATTCTCCGCTACAATTTGAGCAAGGGCTCTGTCGGAGGCGTTGCGAACCGCGGACAACTGTGAAACAACCTCTTTACAGGACTTGCCTTCTTCCATTAATCGCAGCACGCCGCGAATCTGTCCTTCGATCCTGCGCAAACGGGTTTTAATCTCATTTGAATAATTATAATCCATATTTGTTCATCTCCTCGTATAAGCAATACCTGTATAGGTATAGTATAGAGCAAAACAAATAAATATACACCTGTAAGATCCATAGTCATCGTGCAAGCAACGAGCATCACTCTTGTTCCTTCGCATAATTAATATTCCACCATTGCTCAACTAAGGATTCCGGACCAAATCTTAACAGAGGTTAAAGCGATAAGGATGATTAAAGCATATCTAAGCACCTTTACATTTATTTTAGCGCTTATTTTTGAGCCCAATGGCGCACCGATTAAGCTGCCAATGACTGTAAATAGTGTCGGCCATAACGGTATAGCTCCTCCGGTAATTTTACCAACTACTCCGCCAATGGCTGAAATAAAGACTATCGCCAGTGAGGAAGCAATAGTCGTCCGTGCTGGAATATGGAGCAGTGTGAGCATGACTGGAATCAGAATAAAAGCTCCTCCAGCGCCCACAATACCTGAAACGATTCCAACTATTAAGGCGGATATAATCGCAATCAAGGTATTAAATTGAAGCTCCTCCCCGTTTTCTTCCGTTCCCTTGCCTGGTATCAGCATGAGAATCACGGCGATGACAGCCAGAATACCATAAATAAGTTACTTTATCCCTACGATCTTTCTTGGCCACCACTAGTCCTACACATTAATGGAGAGTTTATAATCGTATTGTATTTCTTAGACAAAAAACTCCCCTCATTAACGGTTTATATTAAACCTGTCAATTTGAGGGGAGTTGTCCATTTCGGTAGCCTGTTCTATAACTTAAAATAGTGAAGTTACAAACTTCATCTCCGGAAAGCGGCTATCCGGCCCTTTTATTAAGACTCCATTTTGATTTTTCAGATACATATCGAAGAAATCCAGCATATAGGTATTGATAACGGAGATTGCTCTTTCAGGAGCAATCTTTCCTGTATTCCTTCACAATATCTACATAATCCTTAGCTAGCACTTCTTTCGGATAATACTCCATATAATAAGAAAGCAGGATACGCAGCTTAGCTTCATAACGCAGTTTTTCAAATGGCTGGGTTTCTCTGCTACTCATGATAGGAAACAACGGTCTTAAATTGTAAGGCGCTTCTCACACAAAGGCTTATCTGGCCCCAACTCAATTAGCCCAAGAAGGCGCTCCGCTTCGTCCCCTTTAAATTCAATTCATACGTATTCCCATGGATCCATTGGGTCAGGGTAATAATATACTTCATTCTCAGGAAAAATAATAAAGCTGTCACCTGCTTTTAGTGAAAAGAAAGCTTCTAGTGTCTCAAGTGTTCCTCTGCCGCTTTCAATATAATGCAGTGCGTATATATCGCGTACACCGGGACCCCATCTATGCATATTTGGAGGCTTATAACCGCTGAGCGTAGAACTTAGATGGTTTAGCATCGAGATACTCCTTATCCTTTTGTTCATGTCAGTAGGATTTCCTTGTAAATTATCTCACATTTCCCCAAAAATTTTAAGAACAGAAGAAGCAGAATTATAGCTATTCCTTTTGCCCTCAATTACAACCGAATGGTATTCAGTAGATTCTCATGAATCTTCCCATTAACGAAACTGAACTTAGGCATCTCGTTTACGGTAAAATACAATAGCTACTGTAATAAAGCTCAGTGTCCATAACATTGAAATACCTGTCCCTTGAATTGGTGTAAGGACACTTATTTCATCAGAGGAAGACGGGATATACATATAAGATCCTGCCGTATCCGGAAAATAATTCAAAAAATTTTTAATACTAGGTAGAAAAACTCTCGTCAAAGGACTGACAATGAAATAATAACCAAGCAGTACCACTAAAGCAGGAGTGGTTCGTCTTAATAAAGCACCTATAGCTGCACTGAGAAGTGTGGTTAATGTTAGATAGCCTGTTGCACCTATTAATGTTGTTATCATTGTGTCTATTTCAATCACTACTACTGTGTCTCTCATCATAATAAAAGTATAGAGTACACCAGATGCAGCAATAATAAATGCCACAGGAATGGTTATAATCACCAATGCCAAATGCTTCATGGATAATTGAAACCCACGCCAAGGTATCGTAATTAAAGTAGTTCGAATCTGTCCACCAGTATACTCCGAACAAGTAGCTAAGATTCCAAGAATAATGAACCCTGCTTGAAGATATCCCATAGAAGCAAGTCCTATATTCAGTATATTTTGCGTACCTGTTTCCCCTTGTACACCAACAGAAGTAAAAGCTACGGCTAAAACTAAATTTAGAATGAATGTACCCATAAGAGTGAACCATATCAATGGTAATGTAACTAATTTATCCAGTTCAGCACCAAGGATTTGTGTTAACTTTCTACTAGATGAGACACTCATGCTGCAACATCCCTCCTATGGAATACAATAGCTGCAGCAATGAAAATAACGACTACCCAGGCAAACATGACTAAACCGCCTGTGAACGGTGTGTGATATTTATCGAATAAACTGCCTGTGAACGTGTCGCTTGTAAACATAAACATTTCTGCGCCAGCCCTATCCGGTAAGTAAAACGCCAACTTTGTAACCCTATAAAGCAGGACACTAAAGGACACAACGGATGAATTTATTATAAGTACAGCAAGCGGGATGATGCCATTTTTGGTTAGCATAGTAATCCCAAGTGCTAAAAGAGCAGTAAATGTCCAGTAACAAACTGCACCGATAAGTCTGGACCATTCAAATGCAGGGGCATATTCACCAAGAATAAGATGCGTTGCTGACACAGTTGTCATAATAGCAACAATACAAAGCAGTACGCTGATCACTGTCACAGCGCCTGCTTTTGCCAGCAAAAAATGAAATCGGGATGAAACAACCGTTAAACTTGTTGTAATCTGTTGTCCTCCACCAGATTCACTGCTCTCTGTCAAATACTCACTGCTGACAGCAAGTACACCAAGAATAATGACACCTTGCACACCCATAACTAATCCGATATAGCCAACTTCTGATAGCCGTGTGCTAACTCCAGCTGTAATCTCCTCTTTTTCTGCTATACTGTCCAAGGTAGCAATGACCGCTGGGGAAATTGCTCCAATAAGAAAGGCAAGCCAAATGCCCGGCAGGGAGAACAATTTAGAAAGTTCCGCGTTGAATAATCTCATACAATATCACCTGCATTTTCAGATGTCAGGGCAAAAAAAGCTTCCTCCAGCGTGGAATGGTTAGCTATAACTTCTTCCAATGTTCCATCTGCAACGATTGTTCCATGCTTAATAATCACCACGTCATCAACCGTCTCTGCAAGCTCTCCCATTAGATGACTGGATAATAACACCGTATTTCCAGACTCAGCACGTTCACGTAAAAATGTCCGAATCCACCGAATTCCTTCTGGGTCGAGCCCATTTACGGGTTCATCTAAAATCAATATTTTTGGATCACCAAGCAGCGCAGCTGCTAATCCCAGTCTTCTCCCCATACCAAGAGAATACTTCCCAACTCTTTTCCCGGCTGCATTAGTTAGTCCTACTATTTCCAAAACTTCCTCGATACGTGAGTTAGACAATCCTGCGGCACGAGCAATCCAACGCAAGTGTGCCCGTCCTGTACGCATACGATGTGCTCCGAATCCATCAAGCGCGGCACCTACTGTTGCTAGAGGATTATGTAATTCTGCGAATGGCTTTCCATTGATTAGTGCACTCCCTGAGGTGGCGCGATCTAATCCAAGCAGGATGCGAAGTGTAGAACTTTTACCTGCTCCATTTGGACCTAAAAAACCAGTTACTCTACCTGGTCTAGCTTTAAAACTGATACCTGATAAGATTTCCCCAGTTCCGCGACGTTTGACTAAGTTATTAATTGTAATCAACCATAACACTTCCTTTCTGTTATGGTTCTAATTATAAAAAAGCAAAGTTACATCTCGGTTATCCTGCTGTTTACTTCTGGGTTAACTTTAGGTTAAGTTCTACCAATAGCTACTCTTGTCCCATCTTCATTTGATATAAAGTCAGCTTTCAGCTTCATTTTTTTCAACATATAATTCGAAGTCGATAAACCAATTCCCACTCCACGTTCATAGGAAGAGTTATTCATACCTGGACCTCTGTCTGCAACAATGATTTGTTCTTTTTCTACATCAACCACAATATTTACATATTTGCCCTCTGCTGCATGACGAAGAATATTCTGAAATAAATTATCCAGAACCCGTGTCATCCATTTAGGATCTGCTTCCCAATAAAAAGTCTCCTCTGTCGGTAAATCAACCTCGATCTGGATTTCTTTTTCTTCAAATACAGGATACCACGCAGCAACAGATGCTCTTACTAAACGACCAATATCTGTTGAAGTGGGCATAAAAGGATGTTTTCCTGATGTAAGCAATGTATAGGAAAGTAAATCATCCATTAGATCCCCCACTCTTGTAATCGTATGATTTATCTCTGTTAATGAGTTTTGTCCTTCTAGACTCATTGATTCTTTATTTAATCGGGTGACATGTCCTCGCAAAATGGTAAGTGGCGTTCGTAAGTCGTGAGATAAATTCGCTATGAGTCGATGTCGTAACAATTCCTCTTCATGTTCTCGATTGCGACTGTCTTCAAGCTGCTGAATCATCCAATTAAAAGAACTCCCTAACTGGTCTATTTCATCCATACGCTCACTTTGAACAATTATTGGTTTAGGATATGAATTAATATTAGCTGAAAATGACATGACTTCCTGTAGGCGGGTAAGGCGTTTACGAAGTCTCAAGAAGAAAATCCAAGATATTATAACAAATGCAACAATAATAAAACCAAACAAAAGTAGTACAACGTAAAATAGATTTAACGCTTTCAGCTCTTCACCATTAATTGGAGATTCAATGAAAGCAGATAAGAAAATAAGTATAATTGGAGGCAAAAAGATAAATAGAAAATGTCCTTTTAGAAAATGACGAAATAATGATTTAGTCTGTTTCATAGTTTCACCCGATAGCCTATTCCCTTCAACGTTTCAATAATCTCTGGGGAATCTGGATGACGTTCCAGCTTTTGACGTAGTCGATGGATATGTACCATTAGTGTTTTATCACCAGTTATATATGTTTCTTCCCAGATGGCTTCATAGATTTGTTCTTTTGGTAAAACTTGATTAGGGTGGCGTAAGAAGTACATTAAAATATGATGTTGCTTCCCTGTTAATATAATTTCTTCTCCTGTGCGTTTGTCAAATACCATTTGGGCTTCTATATCTACTTCAATATAATTTCCTAATGAAATGCGTTCGGAATGTGTTCCGCCACTTCGACGGATTAGTACTTCTAATCTTGCAACTAATTCATCCGTATGGAATGGTTTCGTTAAATAGTCATCGGCAAATTGTAAACCTTCTACCTTATCATCTATCGATGTTCGAGCTGTTAACAGCAAAATAGGTACAGCAGGAGCTGCCTTTTTTAATCGTTTCCCCACAGTAAATCCGTCCAAACCGGGTAACATGATATCCAAAATAACGATTCCATACTGATTCACTTCTTTTTCGGCTCCTTCACCAGAAAGCAGCCACTGAACCGAAAATCCTCGCTGTTCCAACTCTTCTTTTAGAAAGCTGCCTATTTTCTCATTATCTTCAATGTATAATATGTTTCTTTTCAAGTAACATCCCTCTTTCTAAAATGAGTTCACTATCAGACAGATTAACCCAACAGGTAAATAACCAAGAGCTTCAATAGCGGCTTCACCTTGCATTCTAATAACAACCTGATACTGATTGAGCCGGTCGTTTTACACTCCGTAGAACATTACAGAAATCCGCGAGTTCTTTCGAGAACAGTATAGATGAAAGCAAGAAAATTCCATAGTAAAAATCATTATGGAAAATGAAGGATGTTTTTGATTATGCCCGCTATCTCTCCTCACTTCTTTTACTTTGTATATTTTGAGATGGGAAACATTAAAACCCTCTAATGATTAAAAAATAGCTAAAAAAAATCAACCCATTATCAATGAGTTGATCAATAACGATAACCATGTTTTCTTACAAATATAAGCTAGTAAACAATGGTTCAGAGATGCCCATAATAGGTATGAAGGTATGCTTAATATGTACGGTTCGCGGCTTCCGTTGCAGCCAGTTCCTGAGGGAAAATATCTTCTGCAGGAACCATCCGCTTGGGGAGAGTCCGACCCGACATAATCTCTTGAGTGGCCTGCATCAATAAGGGACCAAGAAGCGGATTGCATTCGACGACGGCATTAATGTTCCCGGCAATCATCTGTTCAAAAGCCCGCCGTGTCCCATCAACAGATATAATAATGATATCAGTACCTGGCTTCAGTCCGGCCTCCTCAATCGCTTCTACTGCACCAATCGCCATGTCATCATTATGTGAAAACAGTACCTGAGGCCACTCCTCTTTAGGCAAGCTTAGAAATTCACGCATGACCTCACGTCCCCCTGCCTTGGTAAAATCCGCAGGGAGGGTCAGCGTAATTTCGAAGGTATTCTGACCTTTAATCGTCTCCCGAAAACCGCGTCCGCGGTCAATTGAGGGGGTAGATCCAATCGTACCTTGAAGCTCGGCAATTTTAATCTGTCCTGAATGGTGACGCATTCTGTCCAGCATATATTTAGCGGCCTTAACTCCTTCTTCAAAAAAGTCGGAACCTATACAGGTAACATAAAGTGAATGATCTTTCACATTTATGGAACGGTCAAGAATAATGACAGGGATGCCTGCCTGTTTGACTTCCTCCAAAATTTCATCCCAACCGGTCTCCACAACAGGCGCGATGGCGATGATATCGACTTTACTCTCCATAAACGAACGGATCGCTTCCACTTGCTTTTGCTGGGATTGCTCAGCATTTTTCATTATCAGTGAAATACCGGCCTCCAGGGCCGCAGCCTTAATGGAATCAGTATTTGCAGCTCTCCAGGTGCTCTCTGAGCCCAACTGGGAGAAACCGAGTACTATGGTTTTGGCTGCAGGCAAATCCTCCGATGAAGGGACATTGATCTTCAACGGGGTTTGCTCTGGTCTAATCAAAGGCTGGACATTCTTCTCTCCTGCTTCGAAACAGCCAGACAAGAACACAATCAATAGGCAAATTAACCATTTCCCTACTTTCACTGAACTCTCCCCCATCTTGATAACGGTTACATGTGAAAATAAAATATCGGGAAACCAAAAATTGGATTCCCGATGGTAATTGTAACAACATTTCCAGGGTAAGGGCAATAGCTACTGCTTCAAAACAGAACGTTTTGCACTAAGAACGCGCTGTAACAAGATAAAAGTGAAGAGCAGCAGGCCGATAACAATTTTAGTCCACCAGGAGCTGAGCGTACCATCGAAGCTGATTATGGTTTGAATCACGCCTTGAATCAGAACACCAAAAAAGGTTCCCAAGACATAACCGACCCCTCCGGTAAGTAAAGTTCCACCTATTACGACTGCAGCTATCGTGTCAAGCTCAAAGCCAACGGCATGAAGCCCATATCCCGACAGCATATAGAACGTGAACACAACACCGGCCAATGCGGAACAGAATCCGCTAAAGGTGTAGACCAGCACTTTAGTTCGCGCGACTGGAAGCCCCATGAGAAGCGCCGATTGTTCGTTTCCCCCAAGAGCGTAAACATTGCGGCCAAACCGGGTATAATGTGCGATGAAGATCGCGGCGGCTGCAACAATTAACGCAACAATAGCGCTAATTGAAATGAAGCTGCCACCGGGGAGCGTGATCTTTGTTTGAGCTACAGCTGTATAGAAGGCATTATCTATCGTTATCGTATCAATGCTGATCACATAGCACAATCCACGAGCCAAGAACATTCCTGCTAATGTCACGATAAAAGGCTGAATTTTAAAATAGTGGATAATAGCTCCCATACCGGCACCAAAAACGGCTCCCATAAGAAGTACTAACGGAATAACGATTGCTGGAGACCACCCTTGCTGCTGAATCAGGCTCGCTGACACCATTGTTGTGAGCGCAATGATCGAGCCGATAGATAAATCAATACCACCGGAAAGGATGACAAAGGACATACCGATAGCGGTGATCAGCAGAAAAGCGTTATCCACGAAAAGGTTCATCAGCACCTGCAGAGAAAAAAAACCGGTATACCGAAAGGAACCCGCAGCAAACATGGCCAGAAACAATGCGATCGTTACAATAATCGGAATATATTTGCGTTTAAGAAACATGGCGTGTAATCTCCTTCTCTCCTGGATAATGCCGTGTCTTCCAGCGTACGGCAATAGCGGCTCGGAAGGCAGAGGACTGGACCAAGCAGACCGCAAGCACTACGAAGGCTTTGACAACCAGCGTAATTTCCGGTGGAACGCCGATCATGTAGATGGTTGTGGTCAGCGTTTGAATGATCAATGCGCCGATAACTGTTCCGAGCAAATAGAATCGTCCGCCGTTCAATGAAGTTCCGCCGATAACAACGGCCAGGATGGCGTCGAGTTCATACCACAGCCCGGCGTTGTTTCCATCTGCGCTGGATACGTTTGAACTGAGCAGCAATCCGGCTATGCCAGCGCATAATCCGCAGAACATATACACGGACAGCATAACCCATTTGGCACGAATACCCGACATCAGACTCGCGATCGGATTACAGCCAACCGATTCAATGAACAGTCCCAGTGCTGTCTTACGTGTAAGCAGTACTGCTGTAACAAGAACGGCAGCTACAACAAAGATGGAGAACGGCAGAGTCGCCAATGAACCGGAACCGATGTAGGTGTATTTATCACTGGTCACTGTGATAATCTGCCCGCCAGTAATGAGTTGGGCTATTCCGCGCCCGGCCACCATAAGAATCAACGTGGCAATAATCGGTTGAATGCCAGCGACCGACACCAGCAGCCCATTCCATACCCCCAGAAGGAGAGATAGCACCACTGCCATTAGTACCGATATCAGAATCAAGGACAACATATTCTGATCGGAACCTTTGCTGATGGAAAGACAGGCAATTGCTCCCGATATAGCCACTATTGATCCGACTGATAAATCAATCCCGCCCGTGGCCACCACTAGAGTCATCCCGATCGCCACCAGTATCAGAGGGGCGCCAAAGTTGAGAATATCGATCAGACTGCCGTATAAATGCCCGTCTTGCAGTGTAATCGAGAAGAAATCAGGTGAATAAAAAAGATTAAATAGCATCAGCGCAGCCAGTACGAACAGCGGCCAGAATAAATGATGTTTATAAATGGTTTTCAATTGTTCTCAGCTCCCTGCTATCGCCTGCATGATTGTATGCTGGCTCATATCCTTGTCTGAAATTTCTGTTACTTTATGCCGGTCACGCAGCACGGCAATTTTGTTGCTGACACGAATTACCTCTTCGAGCTCGGAAGAAATAAACACAAATGACATCCCTTGGCGTGAAAGTGACAATACCAGCTTCTGAATTTCCGCTTTCGCGCCGATGTCGATACCGCGGGTCGGTTCGTCCAGAATAAACAAATCCGGCTCCGTTAAAAGCCATCTGGCGAGTAGCACCTTTTGCTGATTACCTCCGCTTAAATTCTTGATCAGATGATCGGGATTGGGCGGGTTAATATTTAGCATGCGGATATATTCCTCTGCAACCTCGTCCTGGCGCCTGCGGGAAATGGTCTTGAACCAGCCCTGTTTAGCCTGCAGAGCAAGAATAATATTTTCCCTGATCGTAAGGTCTTCAATGATGCCTTCAGTCTTCCTATTCTCAGAGCAGAAGGCAATCCGCCGATGAATCGCATCGCGAGGTGAATGTACGCTCTCCCCTCCATCAGCAAACGTCAGCTTGCCTGTATCGGCCTTATCAGCTCCAAACAATAACCGCGCAGCTTCGGTCCGTCCCGAACCCAAAAGGCCGGCAAGGCCAACAACTTCTCCCTTACGGATAGTTAAATCAAACGGCTCTATCGCTCCCTTACGGCCAAGACCTTCAGCTTTGAGAAAATCCTCTCCCACTCTATCCTTATTGGATTCAGAGAGAACAGGCAGCTCCTCCAGCAAATTCAATTCCTTGCCGATCATCTTCAGAACAAGATCCAGCCTTGTTAAATCTTTCGCCATATATTCACCTGCAAATTCCCCGTTCCGCAGAATGGTAACCCGGTCGGAGATTTCATACATCTGATCGAGAAAATGAGTGACGAATAAAATTGCAAGCCCGTCACTTTTTAGCTTCCTCACAACACGGAATAACTGCTCGACCTCATTTTTGTCCAGACTGGAGGTAGGTTCATCCAGGATGAGTACCTTCGCGGATATATTTAGTGCTCTGGCGATAGCGATTAGCTGCTGGACAGCAACGGAATACATGTGCAGAGGCTTAGCCACGTCTATATCCAGATTCAGGCGATCCTTCAGCAGCTCTTCGGCCCTCCTGTTCATTTCTTTCCAATAAATCCGGCCCAGTCTATAAGGCTCCCTCCCGATAAAAATATTTTCTGCCACCGTCAGATTGGGACATAGATTGACTTCCTGATACACCGTACTGATTCCTACTGCCTGTGATTCCAGCGGGCTGTGCACCGTTATGGAGATGCCTTCCATTTCAACAGTTCCTTCATCAATGGAATACACGCCGGTCAGTACTTTGATCAACGTTGATTTTCCTGCGCCGTTTTCACCCATAAGCGCATGTACCTCTCCAGGAAAAAGGCGGAGACTTACATCGCTAAGCGCTTTGACTCCCGGAAACCGTTTATGAATGCTGGTCATTTGCAGTATGGGCGTTGCAACGCTCATATCATCATCCACTCCTTGGTTTAGTGAAACCACTCCGCTGCCTGGCTGCTGCTGCGGAGTGGCGATGTAGCCGAATGTTATTTGAGTTTGTTGGGTTTAATATTGCCTGTTCGGTAGGGCCTCCTTGGCCTGCTCGGAAGTAAAGGTCGTTTCTTGGGTCACAATACGGGTTTCAACCGTTTTTCCATCGACAACATCCTGAACCACCTTCATTAACTGAGGTCCCAGCAAAGGGTTACACTCCACTATGAAGTTGATTTTTCCGTCACTGGCAGCCTGCATTCCGTCTTTCACCGCATCAACAGAAATGATTTTAATATCTTCTCCAGGCTTTAGTCCGGCAGCTTCAATTGCCTGAATAGCACCCAGAGCCATATCGTCGTTATGCGCATAGAGAACATCAATATCCTTATGGGCTTTCAGAAAAGCCTGCATTACTTCTTTCCCTTTAGCCCGAGTAAAGTCTCCGGTTTGGGAAGCAATAATCTTAAGATTTGGATTGCTGGAGATCACTTCCTTGAATCCCTGCATCCGGTCATTTGCCGGAGCGGAGCCTGTCGTTCCCTGAAGTTCAACGATATTAATATCTTCAGTCGCATCCTTATATTGGTCAGACAACCATTGCCCAGCTTTCCGCCCCTCTTCCACAAAGTCGGAACCAAGGAACGTCACATATAGCGAGGTGTCCTTCGAGTCGACGGCACGGTCAGTCAGGACTACTGGGATTCCTGCATCCTTGGCTTCTTTAAGAACAGTATCCCATCCGGATTCCACGACTGGCGAGAAGGCGATTACATCTACTTTTTGCTGAATAAACGAGCGGAGAGCTTTGATTTGATTCTCCTGTTTTTGTTGTGCATCCGAGAACTTCAGGGTATAACCGACCTCTTTCGCCGAATCCTGTATCGATTTTGTATTCGCGCTGCGCCAGCCGCTTTCTGCCCCTACTTGCGAGAAGCCTAGTGTGATACTCTTAGCCGGCTTTGTTCCGGAATTTCCGGCATTCTTCCCCGCAGTTCCAGCTGCGCCGCCGCCGTTGTTACTGCTGCAAGCTCCAACTATCATCATGGACAAGGTTAACGCTAGCACTGCACTCATTTTTCCGAATTTCTTCATGGACTGTTGTCCTCCCCCTCATCAATCACCATCACCTGGTGTTGGCCCCATTATAAATCGCTTACATTTCAATTTGATATGGACAGTCTTTAGCGTTTGTTTTCTATTTTTTGGTTTTTACAATACACCGATCTTTTTTGGTGTAGTTTTTTAATTAAAAGGTGTGAATATTGGTTCCGCTTTCTTTTTTGCTTCCGAATTAGTCATTGTTGGTATAAACTATAAGTTGCACGAACCATACTCCCCCTGAGAGGATCATACTGATGAGGATCAAGCGCTGGATTTCGTCCAGCCTGAGGGCAAAGCTGCTGGCCTTGTTTATTGTGCTCACCACCATACCGCTAATGACTGTGGGAGTAATTTCATATCAGAAATCCTACAATTCGGTTTCGAGTCACAGTAAAGCCTCTAGCATGCTCCAGGCTGATATGCTTGGAACAAACATAGATAATATGTTTAAAGATACCGAGAGGCTTCTAGAGCTAAGTAAAAACCCCATGGTTATCCATTTTCTCTTCTCACAGTCGGAGACTTACGAGGAAGCCAAAGACATTCTCCGTACCTTTGCTCTTTACCGGGACACCTACAAATATGAAAACGTACTCAACATCACCCTGATTAATCGTTATGGTAAAGGGATCAGCGAACGCAGAGGGATTTTTCAGTCCAATACGAATCCGCTGCGGAATCAGCATTTTCAGACGCTCGCACTGAACCCGGATACCGTACTGCGAATTCCACCTGCGCTGATTGCCAGCCAAGACCGAATCGACGGTTTCACCTATGAAGATCGTGGAGTCATTTCGATTATGGCAGCAGTCAGGCAGCAAATTACCCATGAAGTGATCGGATTTATTACAGTGGATCTGGACGATTCATTTATCAAAACGTTTTGCGATCAGGTCAAGATCGGCAAGACGGTTTTTTTTTATATTCTCGATCAGCAAAGCAATCCAATCTACGTTCCTCCCATAGATAGCGCTGACTGGAATATCATTCGAAAGACTAAACTTGCTTTTTCCGATCAGCCCGGCGGAGACGGATATGTTCTAAGGACCGACGGGCAGCCCCGGTTCATCGTCCATACCGCTTCTCTTGTCACTGGCTGGACGATTATCGGTATCGCTCCATTGCAGGAGATCGTTGCCGAAGCTAACAGCATCAGGCAGTTGATCATAGTGAGCGTGGTGCTCAGCATTGTATTTGCTATAACTCTGCATTACCTGTTGACAAAAAGGCTTACCCGTCCTATCCAGCTACTCCAGCATAAGATGAGACTTACCGCAAGCGGTTATCTCGAGGCTAAAGTCAAGCCGGTTGGAACGGATGAAATCGCCGATCTGGGGCAAAGCTTCAACATCATGGTGGAGAAGATTAAAGAGCTTCTGGAGCAAAGTATACGGAAACAACAGCAACTGCAAAAAGCAGAACTGCGTACGCTGCAAGCACAGATTAATCCGCATTTCTTATACAACACGCTCGATTCCATCATCTGGATGGCGGAAGCAGGCAAAAGTGATGCTGTCATCCAACTCGTGAAAGCGCTGTCTGATTTGTTTCGGATTAGCTTAAACAAAGGACGGGACTGGGTGATGATCCGCACGGAATTAGCTCATGCTCACAGCTATCTGGTCATTCAGCAAATGCGCTACCGTGATATCCTTGAATATCGAGTTGAAGTGGATTCTGAACTCCTGGAATATCCGATTCTAAATATGACTCTCCAGCCATTGATAGAAAATGCCTTGTACCATGGGATCAAGAATAAAAGAGGTAAAGGCTTGATCGTCATTGGCGGTTATACGGAAGATTCGGCTGTCATTCTTACCGTTACGGATAACGGTACAGGCATTCAAGCAGACCGGTTAGCCTTACTGAAACATCAGCTGGAACAACCACTCCAGTCTCAAGAAGAGGAATCCGCAGAAGGAGGTTTCGGACTGCAGAATGTCCATCAACGGTTACGGCTTTATTTCGGCAGTGAATATGGAGTCCGGCTGGAAAGTATCGCAGGTACAGGTACGACAATATCCGTACGAATACCTAAGAACAGGGGGAACTTGCCATGAAGAAGGTCATGCTCGTCGATGACGAAATTCTGATCCGTGAAAGCATCCGGGATTCAATAGATTGGAAGAAGGAAGGCTTCTTATATTCCGGTGACGCCCCCGACGGTGAATTGGCACTGCCGATTATTGAAGAACAAGAGCCGGACATTTTGATTACGGATATTAAAATGCCTTTTATGAACGGACTCGAACTGACTTCCGTGGTTAGGCAAAGGTTTCCCGACATCAAAATCATCATTTTAAGCGGTCATGATGATTTTCATTATGCCCAGACGGCCCTCCGGTTGGGCGTTGAGGATTATTGCCTGAAACCGGTCAGCGCGGCGGAACTTATTCAGATGCTGCGTATTGTCAGCGCCAGAATTGACGAAGAACATAGGTTAAAACAAAAAAATACGTACACGCCTGATAAGCTGTATGCCGATCTTTGCGGAGGACTGATAGGTACAGGGGCTGCCATCGAGGCGGCAGCTCAACTAGATCTGAAGTTTATAGCTCCTTATTATGCAGTCCTTATCCTGTCTTTTGTTCCTTCAATTCCGGATGAATCTGAGGTTGCCCAGTCTCAGATTGAGGCTGCAGAGCTGCTACTGGCAAGCACACTGGTTGAGTATCCTGAACTCTGCTGTTTCAGGCGAAGCCGTTCCGAAACAGTGATCATTCTAAAGGGCGGCCTGCCGGATCAAATATCCGCTAAAATGGATGTTCTGATCCGGGTACTGAAACAAAAAAAAATCCATTTCGGATTGAAGCTAACTGCAAGCTGCGGAGGTGTCCACGAACGTCTACAGGGCATACATCTTTCCTTCCAGGAGGCCGAGGACGACAGAATGTTCAAGAAGCTGTCAAGGCAGAACAAAGAGGCGTTGATTGAGGCTTCGATCGATCATTCCCCAGATAGTGTGCTAGTCGACCGCAATTGTCTGATTGATTTTTTAAAGCTAGGTACTCATCAAGAAGCTCCCGGTTTTATCCGTCAGTTTGCCATCGGTCTTCATAAGATAAACTGGAATTCTATGTATGCTTATTACCTGATCAACGACATCACCTTGGAATTGGTCCAGACGGCCAAGTTGACCTTTCGTTCAGACTGTAATCAAGCGGAATTAATACAAGAGCTGCAAAAGAAGATCCGGGGTATTTCCAAAGTTGAGGAGTGTTTGGATTATTTTATTGGACTATTAGAGCGGCTCTGGGTCTGGCGGTCTGAAGGGTCTGACAAGTATGGAGAGTTAATCGAGAAAGTCAAACTCTATATCCGCGAGAATTATCACAATGACCAGCTCTCCCTCCATGAAACCTCAAAACAAATCGGAGTCAGCTCCAGCCATCTCAGCAAAGTCTTCAGCCAAGAAACTGGGCAGACTATGACGGAGTATTTAACTGCCACACGGATCGGCAGAGCGAAAGAGATGCTCAAAACAACCCGCTATAAAACTTTCGAGATTGCCTTTCAGGTAGGTTACAGTGATCAGCATTACTTCTCTAACCTGTTCAAGAAGGTGACCGGCATGACACCAATGGAATACCGCAAACATGGGCATACAGCTGATCCGGTAGAAAACTTCTACAAAGGAGGCCAGCGCTTGTGACTTCCCGATTCAAGGCACAAACACTGGCACTAATACTGGGAACTACCTTTATTCTCAGTGGTTGTTTGGGGACTAAGAGTGAGGAGAATGTCCAAAAACAGAATGTGGATATTTCCCCCCTTGCTTCAGACGGAGAACCCCGGCTAACCTTCGGCATAATCTATCCTATGGTAAACGACACATATGAAATGGTAACGGAGAATGCCGAAGCCGCCGCCAGCGGCCATAACATCAAACTTATAGTTCAAGCGCCGGATGAGGCAAATTTGGAGCAGCAGATCAGAATTATGGAGATGATGATCAAGCAGGATATTGACGGCATAGCCATCGATCCCGTTGACTCGGAGGCCCTGATTGACGTCATCAACAAAGCAGTATCCAGCGGGATCCCCGTTGTATGCTTTGAGTCCGACTCCCCGTCCAGTGAACGGAATGCGTTTATCGGTGCGGATAACTATAAGACCGGTACTGTAATCGGTCAGGCCGTAGACACACTGCTTGGCGGCAAGGGCATGGTTCTGGTCCAATCCGGGATGCCACATATGCTTGGGTTGACTCAAAGGCTGCAGGGTTTTCACGATTATGTGGCTCAACATACTGAAATAGACGTACTCGAAGTTCGACATAACGACGGCAGCGAAGGAAGTGCTATTCTGCAGTTGGAACAAATGATTACGGCTCACCCGCATTTCAGTGCACTGATCAACTTGGATTTCGTATCGAGTTCAAGTTCTGTTTTAGTCTGGAAGGCCAAAGGACTTAATCGCTATAATGTCGCGCTCGGTCTTACCCCCTATGTCAATCAATCCATCGAGAACGGCCAAATTACTCGTATTATCTCGCAAAATGAGCAGAATTGGGGCCAAGCTATCATCAACACCTTGCGAAAGCTGGCCTATCATGAAACATTGCCAGTATTTATAAATACGGAAATTACAGAGATACACAATTAATCGGTTTGTAAAACTTGTTTACCCATCGGAGAAACAAGCTATAGACCACAACCAACAAAGCAACGCTCCTCCAATAATAACCGGAGGAGCGTTGCTTTGTTGGCTTTTACGGTTTTATAAATGATGGTGGTCGGACTCCGCTTGTAGAAAAGCTGCCTTTGGGACAGCCCCTTTGTTTATAGAGGTTACTTTGCTCTAAAATAGCTCTGATTTTTTCATCAGCTCTTGAGTTAGTTTGGCCGCCTTTGCGCGGGTAATATGCGCTTTGGGCGCCAGAACGGATGCACTTCTTCCGGAGACAATACCGGTCTGCAAGCTGTCCGCAACTCCGGATTTTGTCCAGCCGGATACACTGGCTGCATCGTCATATTCGCTCAGCATCTCTTCCGCCGTTCTTCCTGTCAGGACATTCTTAAGCCCGGTGGTTTCCATTGCTTTGGCAGCAATGACCATGGCTTGTTCTCGCGTAATCTTTTCGTTAGGACGGAAGGTGCTGTCCTCGAACCCTGTGATAAGACCGTATGCCTGCGCAGTTCTCATATTTTCGTTGTACCAATCCGACGCCTTTACGTCCGTGAATACCAGCTTTCCTCCATCCGATCGGAGTCCAAACGCCCGCGCCATCAGTGCAGCGAATTCAGCTCGGGTGATTTCCGCATCCGGATTAAACAATCCGCTTCCTGTTCCACCGAGGATCATCCGCGAATCGAGATCATTAACGCTATCCTTCGCCCAATGCGAGTTCATATCCTTGAATTCTACTCTCCGAACCGTCATTCTTTTCAACCAGACTCATCGGAGCGCTCAGTTCCCTCAAGCTTGTTGATTCCACCGAGCCTACCATTTTGGCGTGTGACCTGAAACCATTTAACACTTCATTGACGCCAGAGATCTGCTCTGTTGTGAAAGACTGATAGCCGATCACGTAATTGCCATCCCGGCGGGGTGTAAAAGCGAAGGAAACATCAGGTTTGTCTCCTGACATGGACCAGTTCACTTATAAATCGTAATCGCTTCCATGTGAAGAATCGGTTAATATCGCCGTGTGGCTGTCAGGGAAATCAATCTCGTCGAATGTAATCCAACGTTTGTTCATCGTATCGTAGTAATTGGCTAGACTCCCCGCATCGGCCCGCGTAATGATCTTTCCGGTCGTAGGTTGCGTTCGAGTCAGTCTGACAAATTCGTTATCATCACCACTGAAATAATAGGACCCCAAATCAACCCATCCAGCCGATGGGCCTGACGAGGGTCTCAGATCCATAAACAAGACATCCGTAATTCCATTGTGAACAATTTCAATTTTAACATTACTGTCTGCTTTATCCGCCCAATCAAGCTTGTTGAATGATATTCTCGCCGTCCCTGCTTCCAATCGCGGATTCCATGTGATGCTTCTTCCTACTGCATCGGTAAATTTGGAACTGGAATTATTATATCCCTTCACTCCCGTACTTGTAGTCCAATAAGGAGCGGAGAACCCGTTATTTGCGTTATCTGCATCAGTGGTGACGACATTATCAATCTTGATGCTTTCATCATCAATGATGATCGTCTTATGCGGCTCTTTTTGCTGAATATTTCCTTCGAACTTGACCGCATCAGCTCGCGTAATTATCGTGCTTGTTGTGCTGGTAGACCGAGTTAATCTAACGAATTCTTTACCAACTCCGGAAAAAAGGTACTTTCCCAAATCAACCCATCCCACAGGAGCACCAAATGAAGGCCGCAAATCCATATAGAGAACATCGGTCGTTCCATTGTGAACGATTTCAATTTTCACATTGCTATCTGCTTTATCTTCCCAGTTAAGTTTGTATAACGAAATTTTCGCCATTCCCGCTTCCAATCGCGGATTCCAGGATATCGTTCTGCCTGCTGTACTCGTATATTTAGAACTGGAGTTATCATATCCCTTCACCCCTGTACTGGTGGTCCAATTCAGAGCTGAATATCCGTTGTTCTCGTTACCCACATCAGGTGTCACAACATCATTGATCGTGATGCTCCCGTCATCGATGATAATCGTCTTATACGGTAAGGGCTCCGCTTAAGCGGTCCTTATTCCGACTAGGCTAAAAGGAACTAATATCGTCACGATGAAAACGATTAAGAAAAACAGCTTCCTTTTTATCATACAACTCACAGCCTCCCTTGTTTTGATAACGCTTTCAAAATAATGTTTCCCTACTTTGTTCGAAGATCGTAAAGAAGCAATTAGCCTTAACCTTCTGGCTAAGCCCGCTCTGTCAGTTTTATCATAGCATGTTACAGAACTGTGAAATTTCTTTGATTTTAAGAATTTCTTATAAGATTTTAAGCAAGAGGAAACGACGTTGTCGTCCTTTAAAAAAGAGACCTACATCATAATGACCGCTCAACTGCAGTCAGTTATGATGTAGGTCTATCCATTATTCACAGCCTAATGATTAATTATAATGGCGGCTGCACTAATAACAACTTCCCAAGCTGAATCACCGTTTGATCATACCAATCTGGATGCTGCCGGACATGCTCTCTACTTCGTTCATTGCCGTATGCTTCAAATACAGCCGCTTTGTCTGTCTTTTCGGTATCGACTTCAAAGCGAACCGTATGTTTTCCATTCGGGAGCTCCGGCAAGAATACATACTGATTACGATTATGATCGTTGTATAGTGTGAATCGATCGACAATAAAGGGTTCCCCACCATCCACCGATACCTTCAATCTGCCAGAATCAGGCCCCCCGATATCGAATAACCCGATATGGGTGCCTTCGAACTGCACCGTAATAGCCTCTCCAGGATCGACTGCTCGCCATAGGCCGGGGAACAACCAATTGTACTCGCGCACTAAAGCAAAATCATCGGGCGTCATGTAAGACCATCCTGCGGAAAAAGTAGTAAGACTATCCAGTGACAGCATGGTCGCATACTCCCAAGGATTAGCCGGAACCAACGGATTCTGAGGCAAGTGATGTACTAACCTTCCCGGATGACCTTGAAGTTCTCTAATTTTCTCAAATGATCGGGTGATCGTATCCGTGTAAATCTGGTGTCCTTCGGGGATAGTCGGATGGATCGAATCATGCGTAAAAACAACGGCTCCAGAAATGGTCACGTCTTCCCTTGAGGTAAAAACGAGTTTTCCCTCCGACACCAAGTGACTGACCGCTACGCCCAGATGAATCGAAGGAATACCATAATAGTCGGCCACTTCCTCTTGCATTAGAGCCCCCTTCTGGTATTCCCCAGACTGAAATAAGGCCACATCCCGCTCCTTCAGTGTATAAACGAACAGGATATCGGTAAACCGGCTCCGCTTGCGGATCTGACGGACAATCCCTTCAATCCGCGCCTTGGATTCGGGATCTCCGCCATCGTTACCGACAAATTCAACAAATACTAGATCAGGCCGATGACGCAGTACATCTGTCTCCAAACGGGCACAACCCAAATCCGATCCTGTCCCATTAATGCCTGCATTCACAGAGCGGATATCCGCCTTAGGATATTTCTCACGAAGCCAATCCGCCGTCATGACCCTGTAGCCTTCAGAACGGGTATTACTGCCGCCGAAATAGACGATTGTTACGGTATCCCCATTTTCTAATTTCTGAATTATATTGGGGAGCCCATTACGAGGGAATAATTCCTTCATCGTGACTTCACCTGACCTCATTTATCAATTTTAGGAGCAAACAATTTTACAGCAAACACTTCAAAATAAGGCGAACCATACGTTGCGCAGAAATTAATCTGGATTCGGGTTACACGTTTCGCATCCACCTTATGTTTATTCAACGTGAGATAATTCCCACGAGTTATGATTGTCCTCTCGGTTCCGTCTTCTAAGGTCAAGGTCAAATCATAATCTTGGATAAGGGACTCGATCGGGTCGTTGAAATGCTCCAAATCCAACTGTGAATTGAAAACAAGATGAATTTCGTCTACGTTTTTGGGGCTTGCAAAACAGAATTCCAACCATTCCTGACCTTCCGTACGTTCAGAAATCCAGCCGTTCGGTTGGCCATAAGGTCTGGAGTAGCCATTGACGACATTCTCAGGATTATACATATTCTGGGATGGTAATAGCTCCTTGAAGCAAATGCTCTTATTGAATTTCTTCAGCCTGGATGGCTCTTCCGGTCTATAATGGAAGCTAACCGCTCCTGTCATTTTCTCTTCATTTCCATATACGGCAAGGCTCGCCGTACCTTCCAATACGATGTAGATTTTGTCGTCAGCCGGTTTCTTGCAGCCCAAGTTTAGCGTAATCCAGTCGTCATGACCGGCTGCAATAACCAGGCGGTAATCTTTCAACTCACTGGTGGGAATGTAGTTTTCCTTCCGTTCCCCGCCAAACAGCTTCACATGCAATGTTTCTGAATGCTCAGACCTATTTTTAATTTTGATCCGTACACTTTCAGCGACGGATGTCTGAACCGGCAAGACCAAACATAACCCTTTCTCCAAGGAAATCTCCTCGGTTGGATGAAGATTGTCATAGCTGCGCTGAGACGAGGCCCGAATAGTTAATCCGTCAGCGAAGTAAGGCTCCAATTCCTCTTGAAGTCCTACAATGGTTTGCCCGTCTCGAAGCAGCAACTCTTGCAGTTCTCCCATATGAGCTTCGACTATCGCCGCGGGATCTACCTCATATTTCAAGCATAATGAAGCAGCCGTTCCAACCGCCTGCCCCATACAACCGCAGGTTGCCATTACTCTTGTAGATCCGAAAGCCACATGGGTAGCACTTATGTTGCGACCAGCGAACATGAGATTAGGAATATTTCGTGAATATAAACTGCGGAAAGGGATATTGTACAATCCAGGCACGAAATTCCATGCTGTAGCCGGTCCCTCATCGTAGATGCCCTTATTAGCATGTAAATCCATATACCATCCACCTACGGATACAGCATCTTCGAAATGCGGCTTTGCTGTAAGATCATTCTGAGACAACATGTGATCACCAATAAACCGCCTCGACTCCCGCTTTCCCGGAATCGGGCATACATAATCCAAGATGAGATTGTCTACATCATCAAATTCGCCGCTATTTTTGATATAATCCCAAATCCCATACACCAATTTCCGCAGTTCCAATGCGATGTCTTCATTATTCTTGATAATATCCATATGTCCACCATATTCCAGCCACCACAATCCGCCAAGCCCATTGATTTTTCTTGGTAAAGCCCTATGGTTTAAGCCTTTTCTGATACTATCGAAAAAAGCCAACTTCGTAATATCATACGCAAAGCCAGGCCTTTTGAATGGAACGGAATATTCTACGTCACGGGCTTGAAACAAGATCGTATCGCCCATGGTGTAATGGTCCGCCACTTCAGGAGCCAATTCTTCCATGTATTCATGCTTCGCTTCTCTCCCCCAGCGGAAGAGAGCACCTGCTTGATATCCGACAACTCCATCTCCGGAGCAATCGATGTAGGTTCGGCTTTCGAAACGAAATTTTCTTTCGGAAGCCAATTGAAGGCCCTCCACCCATTTAATTCTACCGTTCTCCATGCCCGTTTCATGCACGCATGTATTCAGAAACAGAGAAATGTTAGGCTCACCATAGACCATATCCAACAAGACCGTATCCGAAAGCGAAAGCATAAGCTTCTTGTTGTATAACGGATTATAGTGAAAAATCTTCAATTTGAGTTCTTCCACCAACCCGCCCTCACGTGCATAATAGGATGGACTGTTTCCGAGATATGCCGACCCGTTGATATGAACCCTGACCTCGCTGCTCGCATTTCCCCCAAGAACCGGTCGATCATTAATAAGTGAAACCTGCAGCCCTTGGCGTGCGGCAGCAATGGCAGCGCATATCCCAGCAATACCTCCGCCTACGACGGTTACATCTGCTTTAATAAGCTCCATTTTGATAACCTCCATGATTAGATCCTTCTATCATGGTAAGCCTTTTGATGCCCTTTTTTTTACATGATTTCGCGAGAAATTTATACATTTTTTGCAACCTTATTTGGATTCATACCGTGTCATTTTTATCCGATATTGCTTAGGCGTATCACCCGTATATTCTTTAAATAATTTGCAAAAATAACCTACATTCACAATTCCTACTTCCTCGCACAATTCTAATAAAGAATAATCCCGAACATTTAACAGCTCGAGAGCTAATTGAATTTTTTTACGGTTGATGTAGCTTATAACGCCCTCGTTCATTGTTTTTTTGAATAAGCTGCTGAAATACGATGGAGCTAAATTCACTTCCTCGGCAATAGCCTCCAGCGTTAATCGCTGTTTCAAGTGTTTCTCTATAAACCGCATAGCGCTCATGATTTCTATACGATGTAAAAGTTGGCCAGCGTGTACATATTCGAAGGTGAAGTCGCCAATATAGGCAAGCTGCTCCCGAAATGTCATGAATTTTATTGGAAACTCTGATGCATCCGTGGTCAACGAGTTCCCCGATTTAAATTTCGCAGTAATGTCTCTGTACAAGTCTTGAAGCATAGGGGCCATGAGGGACTTATGGATTTTATAATTCGTCACAAATTGGTTTAAAGCAGAGAGTTCTTCCTCCAGCTCTTCCTTGGAAACTTTTCTTTGTATCCATGTGAGAAAATCAGCCAGTTTCAGCTGAAAGTCCTCCTTTTTGTCATTACGGTAATGGAACCGATGCATGGGGGTTTTGACTACTTTCTCTTCATGATAATAGAAATCCTCACTCACGTTATTAGCTTCCATGTAAGCTTGTTTGATGGATTCCCAGCCTCGGTGCGGACCTCCAAAAGCGACGGATACC
This sequence comes from Paenibacillus sp. FSL E2-0201, assembly GCF_037963325.1. Lineage (NCBI taxonomy): Bacteria > Bacillati > Bacillota > Bacilli > Caryophanales > Paenibacillaceae > Paenibacillus > Paenibacillus sp. FSL E2-0201. Next base: position 3,471,366 of record NZ_CP150154.1, on the reverse strand, counting down.
CTTTGATTCAAATATTGATGTAAATGGGAGACGATCTGACTACCCAAAGAATGGCAAGCATATTCCGTGTCCATATCACTGCGATTATTTTCCCAGGAAAGAAAGCCGATAAAACGATTATCGTATAGATCCGCAGCTACACCTCTGCCACCATTCACCACCGTTTCTTCGATTATATTCGTAATCGCATATTTCAAGATGTTTTGATCAGACGCTGAATAATCGTTTCGGAAACTTTCATACAGATTCATTTCAACAATGAAGCAGCAATAGTTGGCTTGAAAGAAATGGAATTGCATGCGATTGGCAAAATCCGATGCCCGATGAGAAGGAATTTCGCCTCTGATAAGCTCGTTAAAAAATTGCTTGCGGACTCTATATTTATTTTCAAGCACGGATACGTTTAACGATTGAAATTCCGCTTCTTTTTTCTTAACCTCATTGACAATCCCGGCAGCCTTATCTAAAGCGCGATCCAAATCTGCATCCCTGAGCGGAACCTTAACAATGTACTCCAATACGTTGGCTTGAATAGCTCTCTGGGCGTATTCAAAGGATGAATAAGCGGTCAAAAGAATGTATTGGGTATGGGGAAGCTTTGGTTTTAGCTGCTCAATCATGGAAATTCCATCCATTCGCGGCATAACAATATCAGATATCACGATATCCGGCTTAAGCTTTACGATCTCCTCTATCCCCTTCAGCCCATTATTCGCTTTTCCCACTAAATGAAATCGTTTATCCATATGGGAGAGCTCGTTAAAAAACAATTCCAATCTCTGAATGATTAGATCTTCGTCATCAACAATGAAGCAGGTGTAGTCTCTCACCATCATACATCTCCTTTAAACGAGACTGCTGGGAATAAGGCTTGAACACGGGTTATTTCCTTAGGTATGCTTATGATTTGGAGCCCGAACTGTTCTCCGTAGTGAAGTCTTATTCGGTCATGAATATTATTTAACCCGATTCTTTTCCTTTTCACTTCCACATCACCCGGGTCTGAAATCAAAATATGCTTTATTTTATCAGTTGGAATTCCCTCGCCTTGATCAACTACTTCTATGATGACGATGCCGCCCTCCCTGTACGCATGAATAGTAATAGGGCCTTCGATCCCCCCTCCGTTATAACCATGGAAGATACTATTCTCCACAAGGGGCTGCAGCAGCATTCGAAAAACTGGGAAATCTATTAACTCTGCTTCGATATTTTCAATCAAGTGGAAGTTTCTGTTATAGCGGATGTTCTGAATCGCGATATAGTCCGATACATTTTGCAATTCCTGACGTAGTGAAACCTTCTCTGAGGCATCGGCTATTCCATATTCCAATATTGAAATGAGAGACTCGATCACCACATCTACTTTCTCAATTTGTCCTAGTCGTATAACATTACTGATAGAACCAAGCGTGTTATACAGAAAATGAGGGTTTATTTGAGACTGAAGCACTTGGATTTCCAGTTTTCGCTCAAGTTCATTATGTAGCTCTGCTCCCCGTATCAGTTCCACAATTTGTTGCAGCATACGATCAAATGCCTGAGAGAGATCTCCAAACTCATCGTTTCGGTTAATCGATATTGTAGTTGTGAGGAAGCCATGCTCCACCCGCTTCATTTTTGTTTTGAGCGCATAAAGAGGGGTCCTTATATATTTGGCAACAAAAAAGGAGATGAACAGACTTAAGAGAAGTCCTGCAGCTAGAAGCTCGATATAATAGGTCTCCAATCTGGACAAAGCAGCTTTCAAGCGTGATTCATCGTTAATCGAGATGAGGCTCCAGTTGAATTTCTCAGTCGGTTTTTTCAGAAGGGAGACCGGTATGCCATCCTTGGTATGCAGTTGAAGGCTTGTTTCTGTTTTATCCAGAATTTGTTCCGCTGACGTTTCACCGATTGAAAAAGTATGATCTTGAATATTTAGGGCTCCTTTATTTTCCGAAAATCCGGCAATGATTTTCCCCGATGCGGTGATAAGAGCCAAATCCATTTGTTCTTTTTTATTAATGTTGAACAAGGTCTCTTCAATGGCATTTAGATCCAAATCTACCGCAATGGCCATAGGAAACGGAGCGCCGTTCAGATATCGAACCATCGTTACTGTCCAGCCGGAATATTTAGATTTGTAAGGATCACTGACAAATGTAGTCCTTCTGTTCTTGTCAGCCGCATCAAACAAAGGTTCTCTTTCAGCTAAAGGCTCATCAAATATTCGGGTAGGTGTACTTCCGCCTAGAATGGATAAATCGCTTTTGATCAAATAAATATTACTGACGTAATTACTGTTGAGTTCATACAGCTCTCTTAATTGCTTTTTAATTACTTCTGTATTGTCGATGTTGGCTTTCACTGAAGTTTCGACCGAGAATAGGATCGTCTGGAAGGAGGAAAAATTAACTGTGAAATATTGATCAACCTTGTCAAGTATTTGGTTGGTGTAAAAAATGTCAGAGGTTCTTATTTCCTTTTGGACATAGTAATAAGATAATTCGCTTATCAAGATTATGCAGCTTAATACAAATGCAAAAACGATAAAAAATAATTTTAAAGGCAAGCTGATTCTTCTTCGCATCTATCATCTTCCTTTTAAATCTGTAATAAACAAATAATAGCATATGATAAGAAGAAACGCCTTCGGCGTCCTTTTTAAGGACGATAAGCGTTTCTTCGAAAAATAGAAGGATAAAGTATAAAGTAAAACTTATACTTTCTTATATTTCAATAAAGAGAGGGGCTATTTATAGCCTCTCTCTCTATTTAAAAGATAAGAATTTATATGCTTCGCGCATAAATGTTCCTTATCTCTCTCACTGAAACGGTACCGTCCTTTAAAAGGATGGCTAAGCCGTTTCTACTTGATTTACTTGATTAAGCCTGCTTCTTTAAATTGCTTCACCACTGTATCCTTATATTTCTGCATGTCAAACTTGGTATCCAACGTATGGAGGAAATTCTCCCAGTTAGAAAGAGGTTCTTTTCCGGTCATAAATTTGACCAAACTTTCATTAATGAAACGTTGGCGGTCAGCTGCCAATGTATCGTTCGGGTCTTCAGTCAATAAATTCCCGGGCAAAGTAGCCGCCACGTATTTCTGATTGTTCTTAAAAGCTTCTGCCGTCTTAGGATTCTGGAAGCTGAAGTACTCAGCGTCATCACCACGACGCGGCATTCTATAATGGTCTACCCATAGGTACTTTTCTTTCATTTCCTTTGATAATTCGGAGGTTTTATTCTTGATCTTGCCGTCCACTAAATCCCAATGAATCCCTTTAATTCCGTATGCAAAATTCGGATATGCTTCTTTGTCCGTAAAGAGATAATTCAGCATGGACAAGATCCGAATAATTTTGTCCTTATCTGCTTTCTTGGATATGGCCCATGAATTGCCTTGGAACGATTTTCTCTCTACAATTTGATCACCATAAGGACCTATCATTGGAGGAATGACGATCCATTCCGGCACCTCTCCACTGATTTCTTTCATTTTCTGCTGATAATCCGGTTCCAGCCTACGTGCATCTCTTATCATGAAGCCAACTTTACCCTTAAATAACTTTTGGTCGAGCAAATCGGGAGTATTCATCGTCACCCAGTCTGGATCTACAACTTTGGCTTCCATCATTTTATTGATATAAGCGAGCGCCTCTTTCATTTTCGGGTCGGTAAACAGGAACACTGGTTCATTGTCTTTCACATCAATGGCTGAGGGAGGATTGACGCCAAACATCCACATCAAACTATCGAAGCCGTAGGTTTGCAGATTGCCTTCTTTATTCATGCCGCCTATGAATCCGTACGTATCGTTTTTGCCATTACCGTCTGGGTCTTTCTCTGTAAAGGCTTTCATAACTTCAAATAACTCATCGGGTGTCGTCGGCACTTCCATATTCAGCTTTTTCAGCCAGTCATTGCGAATGAAGAAGCTTCGACTGATACCATTTACATTATCATAACCTGGAACTCCAATGGTTTTTCCTTGATAGGACATCGCCTCCCAGGAGTCGTTGCTAAAACGTTTCTGTAATTCAGGAAATTGATCCAGATACGGTGTCAAATCCGCAAGAACGCCTTGGTCATAATATTGCGCAAGATCAGCCCGGCTCTTCAAGAAAATCAAATCTGGAATATCTCCTCCAGCAATGAGCGTATTTAATTTAGTCGTTGCTTGACCTGATTGAGGAATCATCATTTCCAAGTCGATATTTACTGCTTTCTCTAACATTTGGCGTTGGATATCTTCTTCACGGGGAGGAATCGGAGCAGCAGCATTGAAAGTGCCTTGGTTAAACATCGAAATTTTCAATTTTTTTTCAAAGGGACTAGACTGGCCTTGTGAATTACCCGTAGCTGACGATGTAACTTCTTTTTTGTCCCCACATCCTGACAATACCGTTCCCACACCGACCATTGCTGTCAGAATAGCAAATGTAATCGCTTTACGTTGCATAATGACCTCTCCTTTGCTTCTATATTATCACGGTTTCCCCGTAACAACTCAGGTTGGAATTTCTTTTTAACCTTTAACCGATCCCAAGAGTACACCTTTGGTAAAATGCTTTTGCATAAATGGGTAAACGATCAAAATCGGAACTGTAGTCACGACAACTGCTGCCATTTGTATAGCGAACGTACTAACAGCTCCGGTATTGGCAAGCGAATCAGCACTTTGGGTTGCGACGTTAAGCAGGATGTTGCGCAAGATCACTTGAAGCGGCATTAAGTTGGAATCATTGATATAAACAATAGCATCGAAATAACTATTCCAATGCCCGACTGCGTAGAATAAGGAAATTGTGGAAAGGACGGGCAAGGATAGGGGTAAAATGATCCGCCATAACGACTGAAGCTCACTTGCACCGTCTACCCTCGCTGATTCCTCGATTTCAGCAGGCAATTGCTCGAAAAAGCCTTTAATGATCACCAGATTAAATGCACTAATGAGATTGGGAATAATCAATACCCACGGACTGTTTAACAATCCCAGAGAGCGGACTAGTAAATAAGTCGGAATTAATCCTCCCCCAAACATCATGGTAAAGACAATGAATAGTAAAAATGGGCTTCGACCCGGCAAATATTTTTTGGATAATGGATATGCCGCTATTACCGTAAAGAACACATTGAGAGCAGTGCCTACTATCGTTCGAAACAATGTTATTTTATACGCCTGCCCGATACCATGAGAAATGAATACTTCTTTATAGGCTAGAAAGGTAAAGGATTCTGGTATAATAACAATTCCTCTTCTTAACACTTCCGATTCTGGCGTCACTGAAACTGCAACTACATATAGAAAGGGTAGTAAGCAAAGTAGAGCTAGTAAAATAAGAATAAAATAAACGACTGCTTGCCAGACTTTTTCACCGATTGTCAAATTGATCATATTGATAACCACCTCACCAAATTTGCCCATCGAATTTTTTGGCGAGCTTATTCGCTGCCAACACTAAAACAAATCCGATGACCGCTTTAAACAATCCCACAGCAGTAGCTAAGCCAATCTTAAGTCGCTCGAGCCCTTCACGGTATACCCATGTGTCGATAATGTCGATCTTCTCCTGATTAAAGCTGTTGGCAAACATGAATATTTGGTCAAAACCAGCATCCAGAATATGGCTTAATTTAAGGATCAGCATCAGAATCATCACGCCTCGAATGCCGGGAAGTGTCACATGCCATAGCTGTCTCCATTTGGAAGCGCCATCAATTCTAGCCGCTTCATATAGGCTTGGATCGATTCCTGCTAATGCTGCAAGATACAATATCGCTCCCCATCCAATATCCTTCCATATTTCAGATAAGATGATCAGCAGTCTGCCCCAGGCAGGTTCCGTTAGGAATGAGATGGGTTCAACTCCAGCTTCCTTCAAAATCATATTAAAAAGACCATCACCTGGGGCTAATAACGCCACCATCATTCCATAAACAATGACCCATGATAGAAAGTGGGGTAAATAAGTGATCGTTTGTACGACTTTCTTAAACCATTGGGTATAAACTTCATTGAGCAGCAAAGCAAGTATGATAGGAGCTGAGAAACCGAACAACAGCTTATACAGCGATATGATTATCGTATTTCTCATGATGTCCCAGAAATAAACGCCGTTCATAAAATCTGTAAAATTTCTAAATCCCACCCATGGACTATCCCATAGTCCCAATGCTAGGTTATAGTTTTTAAAAGCAATAATGATTCCCGCCATAGGAACGTATTTGAATACGGCAAAGTAAAGTAATGCCGGGAACAAGAGAGCGTACATCACTTTATACTTTTTTATCGTTCTTATCCATGAATTCCGCTTTTTGGTGAGGGGAATGGCGTCCGCTGCCAATTTTACATGCATTTCATCACCTCGTCTTTATTTATATTTGTATAATAGCATCCCCCTACCCGAATAAATTTCTGTGATTTCAAGAATTTCTTATAAGATTTTAAGTAAGTACATCCTTAGATAATTTCAATACAATAGGCATGATTGTCTTGCATTAAAGCTCGTACAATAACTCTGACTCGAAAGTTTGAGTATAGAGCAAATACAATCCTGAGGTCCCAAACAAAAAAAGCCCTAGAAAAAATTGGGCTTAATTTAATGAGACATGTTTTTTATATCATGCATCCACGTATTTTATTTTCCATTACTAAAAACTACATTTATGAGCAAAAAAGGCATCCTTCAGCGTGGAAGGGTTACCTTTTACTTCTCCAATGTTCCATTTGCAACGATTGTTCCATGCTTAATAATTACCACATCATCAACCGTCGCTGCATGCTCTTCCATTAGATGAATGGATTGTAACACCGTGTTTCTAGACTCAGACTGTTCACGTAAATTTAGACTTCTCAATATATAAATCAATAAATATTTAGGACTAAGACAAAATTCCTTTAACAAACAATGAGACACTGTGCTTGTAGAACTCTTCTTCGCTGACGAGTTGGGATTGATATTGCCGGTGAATCAGCTCGCTCATCTGAAACCCGTAGCACATCGAGAGAAAAGACATTGCGACAAGACGCTCATCCTGTCTGGCGATAACTTTTTTCTTCTGCAAGCGTTGAAAATATTCAACCAGCAAGGAATGAAGCTTCGCCGGCGGTTCGGCCAGCACTCTGTCCAATTCGGGAAGCATTCCTTTGTCGCGGATGCCAATCAAAATGATGTCCGCATTTTTATGGAAAAACAAACGGTACTGCTGACTTACATTCAGCAGATCGATTTCCGGGTTATCGGTCGCGTCCTCTTTTAATAGCTTCTCAAATTGCGGGATATCCGAATGTCTTTCAATGATGGCTTCCAATATGCCTTGCTTGCTTCCGAATTGCCTGAAAATCGTAGATTCATTGACTTTAGCTTCCGTTGCAATGGCTTTGGTGCTTACTCCCCGATAGCCATTCTTTTTGATGAGCTGTGTCGCGGCTTCAATGATTCTGTCTGAAGTTTGCATTGTATTTCTCCTTTTGCATATGTTAACCCTATTCTACTACAAGTTCTGCAGATGAAGCAGAGTCGGAGTTTATCATTTTGATAAACGTTTATTTAAGATAAATCGCTTCTTTTTTCCCAGCGGCTTGGTTCCGTAATCTTGACATGATCAGGCACCAATTGCGTGAGCGTGCCTAATTTATCAAATGTAATCTGGATTCGGTCAGAGGGCAACAGCCATTGTTCGGTCTCGATTGCGCAGCAATCTGGTATCGTCCCCATTCCTATAATCGTGCCCGGGAGCGGCGTGAAAACTTTGAGAACCTCCTCCATCACTTTTGCAGGGTGTGCAGCATACTCGGATGTGCTCCCCTTCCAGTGCAGTCTCTCCCCGATGTATACATTCACATCCAGTACCAGCGGATTGTCGATTTCATCCGGCGTAACCAGAAATGGTCCTATGCCTTTGCTGCGATCAAAATCTTTGCAGCGTGTCGGTCCGGTCATCCCCTGGAAATCCGGCCATTGCACATCGCGGACAGTACTGTCATTAAAAATAACATAACCTGCAATGCAGTTCTCCATCCCTGTAACAAAGGCCAGCTCCGGCTCAATATCGAGGTAGGAAGAGTACGAAGGCCAATGAATCGTATCTCCATCGCCAATTAATGCATTATGGTTACATTTGTAATAACTGAAAGTTACTTTATTCGGATCTTGCTGGAATTTTTCAGCAATTTTTTCTTTAAGCTCTTCCCTTTCCGGCCCTGTATATTCTCTTTGCAGCAGATTTACGCCAGCATTTCTCAGATGTCTTGGTGTCAGCCCGAAATCGATAAGCGCAGCCGGATTTGGAACTGGCGGCAGCAGTTTTACCGCTACAATCGGGCAGATTTCATTTTCATTAAATTGATACGACTGTTCGACAGCATATTGCATCAATTCCTTAGCGGCATCATAACTTGCCGGCAAATAATGAAGATAGCTGTCCATACTTTCAAGACTGTCAACGAATGTTCCCTGCTTTTTCATGATTGCGGCAAAAGACACGACAAATTTCTCGTTAATTACAAGCCCAAACAAAGGTTCCTGGGATATTTTGGTTTGAAAGGTTACTAGCTTCATGTTGCAGCGCCTCCATCCATGTAGTGTGATGTGTCCTGTTACTATCATATCGCATAGAGCAAATGCAAGCAAGTGCTAGCTTGCATTTGCTCCTTTCATTCTCTATAATAATGACTTAGTCAGTATGCCTTATCCTAAAAACATATACGTAAAGGAGATTTTTTATGAAGTATGGACGTATTATCCAAAAACCTCGCGTTAAATTTATTGAAGTCGCAGATGGCGTTTTTGCCGGTATTTCGCCGTATCGCGGGATCAGTTGGGCCAATGCCGGGTTCATCAACAAGGGTGAAGGGCTGGTGTATGACACGTTCTTCGATTTGTTCCATGCGCGGGAAATGAGAGAGGCTTTTATGGAAGTAAGCAACGGCGCCTCTCCCGCATATGTGGTGAACTCGCACTATAACAGCGATCATGCCTGGGGAAACAAAGTGTTTGAAGATGCTTGCATTATTATGCACAAGGAAGCCTCCAGAGAGCGTCTCACCGAAAATATCGCCTGGATGGACAGCGTCATCAGAAGAGGAAAGGATTCTCCGGAATCAACTCCGGGCGAGCGGTTTTTTGCAGCGGAATTTGAAGGATTCGACCTGGAAGGCGTAGAATGGGTGCTCCCGAATATTGAGATAAAGGACGATATCAACATCCGTCTTGGCGATACGGAAGTTATGATTTACAACGTAGCTCCAGCCCACTCTGATAGTGACTTGCTGTTGTGGATGCCAAAAGAAAAAGTGCTGTTCGCTGGCGATGTCGTATTTAACGGATGTACGGCATACAGTGAAGAGGGAACCCTCAATTGGGTTAAAGTGCTTGATCGCATTATTGATGAAATTAAACCCGAAATAATTGTTCCAGGACATGGCGCCATATGTGGCCTGGAATTCGTGAAGGAGCAGAGAGACTACCTCCTGAACCTGATTAGCGAGTTCAACAAGCATTACAATGACGAAATTGATTCCTTGTCCCTGACCAAGCAAATTGATATTTCCCGCTTCCTTCATTGGATTCAGCCAGAACGCTTGTATGTTACAGTGGATATCCTATTAAAAAGCAAACGAGGGTTACCACCCTTTCCAATTTGGAACGAAGTGCCTGCTAAGCTGGAAGACATGAAAGCTTTTTTGGCTGGAAAATATGGAAATCAGATCAAGCCATGGGACCCTATGAGTGTTTGGCAAGAATAGCAATTTACAGCTAACCTATGAAAAACAAAAGAACGGCCCTGTCGCAAACGATGCGAACAGCGGCCGTTCTTTTTAATGGTTCCACGGAATTTGAAACGATATTTATTATTCCAAATAGCCTTCGGCAAGTGTCATCAAGGTTTCTTTACTTACTTTATTTATATCTCCATGTAAAGTATAGCCGTATTTCATCTTTTTGTCGGGGCTCTCGTATACCCATTTCAGCTCGTGCGACTGCGAAGGAGCGAATTCTGTATGCAGCATTTCTACTCCCTTCACTAAAACCTTCTCCTGCTTAAATTCAACGCTCTCATCAATATACATTGTAGGATCGCTCTTTCCACTCAGATTAGTGATATCAACCCCGATTTTATCTTCGCCATTTTGATACGTAGCAAAGAGATGGAAAAACTGATCTGTCATTTCAACGGGCATCATGGCATATCCCTGATTGGATTCTTCCGCCTGCTTTCTCAGCTTTTCTGCCATTTTCTTTTTTTCTTCCGCAGAAGGAGGATTCACTTCCTGAGCATTTTTAAAGATTACGTCCGCCTTTTGGAATGTATAATTTCCATTGATGTTGTCTGCGATCTTAATGGATTTATCCGTAATCTTCTCGCGCAATTGAGATGGATCATGGAAGATAGTCAACTTTGTTCCAAGATCTGTTTGATGATTCGGGTTATTGGTAACCATATAAAACAGCCCAGCTTCCCCGTTCTTTAGCACCTTTTCCTTAAGTTCAAAAAATGCCTTGAACCGCGCTGTCTCATCTTTCGATTCTGTTTTTCCGTAATCTTTGGTCGATTTAGTCTCATATATGACTTCGCCATCTTTATTCTTCAAAGAATGATATTGGACTGCCGCATAACCCGTGGAGGCCATTAACATCATCCCTATACACGCAGTAAGAACAACTTTATATTTCATAAAAAATCGCTCCTTTTCTTTTGGTTTAGCATGTAATATTCTCATTACATTTCCTGTCAAGTCGGCGTCGGGAATGCGCGGGTCATCAAACAGTCTTTTCAAATCCCGATCCCTGTCCATATTCATACACTCCCACTCCCTTCACTTGAGCATAATACTTTCGAAATTTTGCAGATGCACGTTCGTATTTTTTACGAAGGCTGGCACTGTTTTTGCCGAGAATCAATCCGATCTCCTGGTAGCTTTTATCCTCCACACAACGTAAGATTAACAAATTACGCTCTTCCGGCGATAATTTTGCCATGGCTTGATGTACGGATTCATCAAAATAGTTGGCTTCAATATGCAAGTCGACTTCATTGTTTTCTTTCTCATCCTGGTAAAAGAAAGGTAAATATTTCACCAACTTTCGCTTACGGATGATGTCGATACATTGATGGTAGGCAATCTTATATACCCAAGCGCCAAAATCTATTTGATATTGGGTATATTTCCTCAAGGTTCGAAATGTCTTCAAAAATACTTCCTGTGCGTTATCCTCGGCTTCGGCATAATTGCCCAGCATATGGTAACAATAGAGAAAAATCGGTTTTTGATAAACCTCCATGATTTTCTCAAATTTTTCTATCTCCCCATTCAACACATCTGCAATGATCTGACTTAACTCCGTATCATTCAAGCTGTCTCCCCCCCTTTCACTCTATACAACGAACAGCTCGACCCAAAATGTGACAGCAATCGTTTATGGTTTAAGCCATAGTTAATTACTTTAAATATTTTTCTTTTGTTGTATGTTAAAAAATTACAGTCAGTTAGCTTCATCTTCTTCATAAACCTTAGGAATATCATGACTATGTATCATCACATTTTCTGTAGTGGATTCAAAGAAAAAACGGATTTTGGTGTTTACCTTAAACTTATATAAAAAACGAAAGGCGCCCTAAACAGCCATAAAATGGCTTTCGGGACACCGCATGAGAATTAATCAGTCAATTGTTTAGATATTCATTTAGTACGATTGGTGAATGAAGCTGTAGGTTGGTACACAATAAATCTATGTTAAACGGTAAAGGTATTGAGTGCGGCAGTCAACAATCGAGAGAGATATTACTATGCTGAATCTACAGACAGGAATCTTGTATGGTCAGGTGTTAACTATCTTACTCTACCGCAAAATGCTTTCAAACTTTGTGGTGGAGCAGGTTACTGCGATGCTCCGCTATGTAAAAGGCTAGGATTGAGAAAAATCAATATTGGTAACTTCTGAAATTACACAGTTAATATTGTATCTGGCAGAAAAACTATCTCGTAACGTTAAGCGAAAAAATGCAGAAACAGTCTTGGACTTCCTATTAAGTCCAAGACTGTTTCTGCTTTTCCAATCATCACACTCCAACTTCTCCGATCATTTGCTGTTCAATTTTTTTCATCTCATAAAAATAACCTTTTTGTCTCATCAACTCCGAATAGGAACCCGTTTCGACTACCCTGCCTTGGTCCATGACCACAATCTGGTCCATCTCCTCCAAGCCGGTAAGCCGATGACAAATCAAGAGAAGTGTATCATCAGCCGCCTGTGCGTAGAGATGCTTAAAAACATGTTGCTCAGTCACATAATCCAGCGATGAAGTTGGTTCGTCCAGAAGCCATAACCGTCCTTTGCGGAGCATCGCTCGCGCCAGAGCCAGTCGCTGCTTCTCGCCGTCTGACAGATTCTCCCCTTTTTCATACACCCTATCGGTCAAAGATGTATCGGGCAGCTGCATTTTTGCCAGCACGTCTAACAATTGTTCGTCAGCATGTTCTTCTCCATTAAGCAGCAGGTTGTCCCGGATCGTTCCCCGGAAGAAATGACTTTGCTGAAACACCACATTAGCCGTTTTCCAAATGCTAGCCTCATCCAGTTCCTTTACCGAAATGTCGTTTAAACGTATATCTCCAGCCGTTGGCGTTCGCAGCTTGAGCAGCAATTCGATAATTGTTGACTTTCCTGACCCACTCGGCCCGACAATCGCAGTTTTGGACCCAGGTAAAATGTGCAGAGACATATCCCTAAGTGCCGGTCTCCATTCCCCTTCATATTGAAACGTAACCCCGGATAGTTCTATCCTAACAGCATCATTAACAGACAAAATGCCGCTTGGCTGCGAAGACTGCTCATCTATGGTCTGTACTGTTTCGGTCAGTCGTCTGGCTGCGTGTTCGCTATCCTCTTTATACGCGGGTAATGTGGCCATAGCCGTCGCTTCTTCAAATACGGTTTGTGATGCCATGACCAACATGGCAAGAAATACGCCTGCAAGCGCTCCTTCCATAATCAAATAGGCGCCGAGCGTCAGCACTCCCCAGGAAACGAGAAACGTAACAAAAGTGTGCATCGACTGCCCGCGCAGTAATTGCCCGGCTGCTCGTTGCTGTTCAGTTGCCAATACAGCGGAAGCATGCTGAAGCTGCTCCTCCCGCTGTGCCAATTGCCCGTATACTTTCAAATCCCGGAAACCGTACAACACTTCGGTAACTTCCGTGGACAGCTGCGCCCTCTGCTCACGAACGCGTCCATGTACTCTCCGCTGCCCGAGTAACACAATTCCTGGTACAACGAATGCCGTTATCAGCATACCTAGTACAAACAAAACGGCAATCCAGATCGAAAAGGTAGAAGTAAACAGCACCGTAGCCAAAAATACCATGACGACCATGATCGGAGGATAAGCAACTCGCAAAAAATAGTTTTGCAAACTTTCCACATCCCCAACGATCCGCGCAAGCAGATCCCCGCTTCGATTCTTGTTCAAAATACCAGGCGTTAAAGGAATAAGCTTGGCAAAAAAGGAAGTACGTAAACGGCTAAGCATGGAAAATGTCGCCCGGTGAGAGTACAAGCGTTCTCCATAACGGCTCGCCGCCCGGAGCAGACCAAGCAGTTTGACCATCGAGGTTAGTACAATCAAAGTATAAAGCGGTGGTGCAAATACCGTTTGTGAAATTAGATACCCGCTCGCGGAAAAGAGTGCCACACCGGCTATGCCGGCGATAAATCCACACAAAATGGAAAGAATGATATCCTTGCGCTCCTGAATCATCGCTTTTGACAGAACAGCCAGCTCATTCATGAGGATACCCCCCCTTTCCGCTGTACATCAACCATCTCGGCATACTGAGGCAGGCGCTCCATAAGCTCGTCATGCCGTCCAGAGTCCACTAACACTCCATTATCCATAAATAAAATCTTGTCGGCTTGTTGAATCGTATATAATCGGTGAGCCACCGTAATCATCGTAGCCGTTTTTGCCAGTTTGGTAATGGAGCGTTGCAGTACCCGTTCGGTGTGCAAATCCAGTCCAACTGTAGGTTCATCAAACAGAATGATGGCAGGCCGCTTCAAAAAAGCGCGTGCCAAAGCAAGCCGTTGCTTCTCCCCACCAGACAGACCCCTGCCTCCTTCACCAACAAAGGTATCAAATCCATGCTCCAATTGGGCTGTAAGCGCAGCGAGTCCTGCTTCCTCCCCCGCCCGCTCAATTTCTGCCTTGGAAATGCTCTCACGAGCACCAATCGCAATATTTTCAGAAAATGTACCAGCAAAAATATACGGATGCTGTGTAATGTAGCTAACATGTTCGAACCAAACAGACTCATCGTATTGCGAGAGTGGGCTTCCATTCACCAGGACCGTTCCCGTTGCAGGTTTCAGCAAACCGGCGATGAGATGAAGCAAAGTCGTTTTGCCGGAACCGCTTTTACCTACAATCGCAATGTGTTCTCCCGGATTAAACTGGATCTGACCCGTCTTAAGCTCGAATGAATCTGGTGCATACTGAAACCTGAGATGGTCAATTTCCATGGATGGCGGAACTGAAAGATCATTGGTATGGGCAAGCTCCAATTTGCTTATCTTGTCGACCCTACCCATGTTGACGTTCTCGTCGTTTCCCTGGAAGGTTAATGTTCCTTCATTGCCTTTCGCGTCCATGCTCTCCCCTGCCGTTTCTTCAAGCATCTGTTCCACCTTACGTACTGCCCCCATACTTGTTCGGCCACTGTGAAAGGCCGTTCCCGTATTCTTTAACAGGTTGTAAAACTCGGGAACGAGCAGCAAAACGAAAAAAGCGGTGTGGAATGTCATAGTTTTGAAAACAAGCAACTGGATAGCCAATTCGAGAGCTACAATGCCGATGCTTAGCATCACGATCGATTCCAGCATGAAGGTGTTCGTAAACGCAATCTTCAAAATACCCATCGTGGCATCACGGTAACTCAGACTACTGTGTTCAATTTTCTGTTGCTGACTGTGTGCCCGTCCAAATATTTTTAACGTCACCAGCCCTTGAAGAGAATCCAGAAACGTCCCCGAAAACTCAGCAAGTTGTGCATATTTTTCTTCAGATTTGTTCTTCGTTTTGAGCCCTACCAAAATCATGAACAGCGGGATGAATGGAGCTGTAAACAATAGAATGAAACCTGTGTTAGCATGTTGGATAAAAGTAACGACCAAAATTAGAATCGGGATGATAGCAGCTTCCATCATCCGCGGCATGTACTGACTGAAATAACTATCAGCCTCATCCACAGCATCCAGAGCAATACTGACCTTCCCTCCGGTCTGTCCACGAAGGGTTGACGGCATGGAAGAGTGGGTCAAGTTTTTCAGCACAGCCGCTCGCATATTCGTCTTGGCAGTGGCAGCCATGTGCAAACCAACTTTACCGTTTGCGTACGACAACAGTGTGCGTACAGCCATAACAGTCAGAAGTATGCCAAGCAACAGGATAACCGATGAAAATGAAGCTCTCTCCACAAAAATCCTTTGGACTGCTTCAGCAAGCAGCCCTGCCTGACTCACAATAGCTGTACCTAGCGCAAGCGAAATGACCGCGAGGAGGGTCATATTTTTCCTTTGTGAAGACATTTGCTGAGAAATCAGACTGGATTTCCTCTTCACAGATCACACCTCCTTTATATATAGGCTTGTAGAGAAACCTCAAACATGCCGTAATGGATTAATCAGTTTTATTTTTTCCCTTTTACATAATCCGCATCAAACAGGAAGAGTTTGAAGACCAGAATAAGGGATGGGATCAACAGGCATAGACCGCCGATAAATACAACAACTAACGCCAAGCCCATTGCTGGTGAAGTTGCACTGCTCTGAATCGTGATATACGGATCAAGAATATAAGGGTATTGCCCAATCCCATACGCGAAAAAAGCACAGAAAAATTGCAACATGATGCATATGAAAGCTAATCCGTAACGGCGTCCGTTATATAACAGCCACATCGCGATCATGAAGAAAGCAACGGAAAGTGCCAGCAACCACCATAAATCCATCATATTTTGAAAATGCCGTTCATTGTGTTGGCCCAAATAGATAAATGCTGTCAGTGCGAGAATTATCGTCGGTGTGCTCCAAAACAGGGCGTAGTTCCGCATCAGCTTCAACGCGGAATGATCCTCTGCACGAGATGCGTAAAAAGTCAGAAATGAGCCGCTTATGAACAAAACGGACACGATTGCCAGTCCAACGATGCTCCACGATAACGGATTGGTAAACAGCGCCCAGTAATCCAGAGAAACTGACTCAGCCTGCTTCACAATAAAGCCGCCTTCAGACAAAGTTAGCGCCACTGACAACGAAGCCGGAATAAGCAGGCCTGTAGCTCCGTACAAAAAAAGATAGACTATGTTTTTCTTGGAACCATAATTTTCAAAAGCATAGAACGAACCGCGAATCGCAAGAAGAATAACTGCAATACTTCCCGGAACTAGCAGCGCGGAGCCATAATAATAGGCCGTGTCCGGAAAAAATCCGACGATGCCAATGTAGAAAAAGATAAAAAATACATTTGTGATCTCCCAAACGGGTGATAAATAACGGGAAATCAGACGATTAATGAGATGATCCTGCTTAGTCAAACGAGCATAAAAGGCGAAGAATCCTGCACCGAAATCAATGGAAGCTATAATTAAATAGCCGTACAAGAACAACCAGAGCACCGAGATGCCAATTATTTCGTAACTCATCATTCAGTGCCCCCCTTTTCCGTAGATTGATTAGGATGTTCCTTCATCCATTTCTCCATCTCAACTTCTGCCGGATTATTGTTGAACAAGCGTCTTAACACGATTACACACATACTGCCGAGTACGATGTACAAGAGCAATAAGGCGAAGAATATAATTCTTACATTCGGTGAAGTCGTGGCAGCCTCCTCTACACGCATATATCCACGGATAATCCACGGCTGTCGCCCAACCTCTGCATAAAACCAGCCTAGCTCTACAGCTAGAAAAGCGAGCGGTGCGATCAGTGCGATGATGCTAAGCATCCACTTGTTAAGCGCATTGCGCTTTTTCCAGAACACAAACAGGAAATATAGAACTGCTATCGCGAGCAGAGCAAATCCGATTCCGGCCATTAAATCAAACAGATAATGAACGAGAAGCGGTGGCCATTCATCCTTGGGGAATTCCTCCAGCCCCGTTACCTCTGCATTAAAGTCTCCAAAGGCCAGAAAGCTGAGCACCTTCGGCAAATGAAGAGCTCCTAGAACTTCATGCTCTGCATTCAGCCATCCCATTAAAACCAAATCCACACCGCTACCCGTCTCAAAATGCCACTCTGCCGCTGCAAGCTTCTCCGGCTGATGCTCGGCCAAAAACTTGGCGGACACATCTCCAGCTAACGTGTTCAGCAAGCCGAACAGTAAAACAACCGCCATCATGAGATTCAAGGATTTTTTGTGGTATGCGGATACCCCTTTTCTCAGCATCGCAAAGGCTGCAATACCGGCTAACAAGGCAGCTCCTGTCAAATAGGCCGAGCTTAATACATGGAACACCTTGGAGAACGTCGCCGTATTCAGCATCGCTTGCACTGGGTCAATCGCTGTGAATTGGCCTGCTTCCATGACAAAGCCTCCAGGCTGGTTCATGAATCCGTTCACCGTCGTAATGAAGACGGCAGACATGCCTGCCCCGGCGACAATAGGAATCGTCAGCAGCCAATGGATATACGGATTTTTGAACCGATCCCACGTATACAAATAAATGCCCAAGAAGATGGCTTCAAAAAAGAACGCAAACACTTCCATGAATAACGGAAGAGCGATAACATTCCCAGCCAGTTTCATAAAATTCGGCCACACCAGTGCCAGTTGTAGTGAAATCGCTGTACCGGTCACGACACCAACCGCTACAGAAATGACAAATCCGCGAGACCACCTCTTCGCCATAAGTGTATAATGGGGATCTTTCTTTCGGATCCCGATGAACTCTGCTATAGCGATCATTAGCGGTATACCGACGCCAATCGTCGCAAAAATAACGTGGAACCCGAGAGTCAAGCCTGTCACCAGCCTGCTCCATAGCACCGTATCAATTGCCATTCTTTACTGCTCCCTTCAAACTCTGTTCATTTTTCGTGATAAGTTGATGCTTATGATTAGGCCGGCTTACTCTTGGGCTGCATTCAATATCAGGTTTAGCCGGGCTCAGTGACATCGTTGGCTGTTCGTTTTAGTATGACTTTCCTCGTTCTTTGCTATGTAAAAAGAGAAAAATTTCACAAAGCAAGAGTTGACGAGCCTGATTTACCTGATACTGAGCAGTCAAATTAATAACGTGACCTAATGATTAAAAACATCTTATCTTAAAATGCAAGTAATTCAATCACAGAAAGCTCTTAAACCTTAAACGTTCAAGAAAGGGACAAATCTTTCTAACAACTCAGTGAATAACACAAAAATCACCCGAAGGAGCTATTGATTCATTAGTGTATATGTGATGTCACAAGTCTCCTCCTAATTCGATGTTAAAGAAAAACGATATTTCCTCATCCTAATCCGTAATATATACCCCCTTTTTCAATATAAAAAACACTGACTCAAATCATCAGTGTTTTTGAATTAAATATCGTATTACTTACCAAAGGCATCGCTATATCATCTTCGTTATGACAAATCTTTCTCCATTTCGTATTGCTCAATATATATGTCGAGACCAACTCCTTGAAGGAAACGTATAGAATTTCTATCTCTTTTGTCTACATTATTGACGGTAATGGTTGGGTATCTCTTTCCGATCCAATGAAATAAGGAACGTCCAAATCCTCGGTTTCTTTTTTCTCGCAAAACACCGAACTGCAGAACTGCTCCGTTGGCCGATTTTATTACCGCGTATCCACAAATCTTATTCTCTTCCCTTATCGTGACCACATCGTATAAATGCGGGTTTCGTAAAATTGCATGAACAGATTGTTCCCAAGATGGTTCCGAATTCCAGTAAGAATGTACCGATGTCCAATCGAAATCTTCCAGGCGAACCGAAGCAATGGAAGTAAAACTAAGATCGTCCGGAAGGGTTACATCAATATGCCCCTTGAAACAAACCAATTCTCTATGAATTTGAAATCCTATGGCGGTATACGCTTTTATAGCTTTATCATTGGTTTGGATCACTTCAAGCAAGCATTTTTGAATATGATGTTTTTTAAAAATGGGAATAGCATGACGATAAATTTGTTCGACTAGCCGTCTCCCTCTATATAAAGGAACGACTCCTGTACCGGTATTAAATGCAGTTCTTTTGCCGTTATGTTCACCGATGCCATGCATAACAAATGCAACCTGCTTATCTTGATCAAAAGCACCGAACGACAACTGATAATTCACTCCCGCACCTGCAAACTTATCAGCTAATTGCTCCGAAGAAACTTGAAATGGAATGACATAATCGGAGAAGGCTTCGTTAAAGCAAGTTGTAAACTCTTCTAATACAAGGTCCTCAACATTTTTGATCAACATGTAGTTTTCTCTCCTTTACTTTTAGTTTTACGACTTATGATGCAGTCAACTTCCTTCATTTAGTTCGGCCATAGAAAAAAGAATACCCGTCCGACTTCCCTAGCTTAGTCGTCTCCGTTGCGTCCACTAGCTTGACCGCTTTCAGTAACGATACAACTTGCGTATGCATTAGCTTTTCATCAAACTTATCCATCTCTCTGTTTTCACTATTCACTAGTAGATAATCGGGCATTGGAATGAAGCCAATTACAGGTATACCGGCTTCAAATAAAGGCTGACTCTCTCCAAACTCAAACTTGTTATGTCCGCGCAATAATACAGTACGTGTGCCATCGGTCTTTTCAATAGCCTTCAGCCAAATGGCTGCCATCATTTCATTGCCCGCATAAGTATATTCTGTACTTATTTGTCCAGTAGAGCTATAGTGACCCGTATTATCGTCCTTCCACTCCATGCTGCCTAAATGTTCAACCGTAATTCCAGCTACAGCTGTTAAATGGTCTTTCTTGCCATCCCAGAGCTCTCGATGTCCCTCCATCCAAGTGGAAGTCGCCTGAGAAGACCCTTTGAAATCCGGCAATCTAAAATGCCCTGTCACAAAAGCGAAAATCATCGTACGTTCCGGCTGCTCCTGCTGCAAGTAACGAATCATGGACAGCATGCCCACAGCACCATTCTCCTCCACTACATTTATCCCATCCGTATGCGTATTTACGATTATCGCTTCGTCTTTATTTTTACCGTTAATTTTTACATAAAAGGATTCTGTTGGAGCATTTTTTTGTATTTCTGCTTCTAAAATAACCGTACCTTCTTTATGCTCCTGCGCTGCGCTGATCACCTTCTGCCCATCCGTTTCATTAACCCAGATCGCAGGGATTCCAGCATAATCGGTGGTAAAAGGCACATATTGCTTTTCAACCTTATCGTCGGATACCCCTTTCCAGACTAGAACAACTGCTTTTACGCCCATTTCCTTCGCTTGCTCCAATTTAACTTCTTTTAAAGCTGTAGTGAGAACTAGATCGCCTTCATTTGGGGCAATTTGGCTTTCCATTGGGGATGAATCCCGCATGTTCATTACGATCCCACTTGGAAAATTTCTAAAATTCTCAATTTCAATGACAGCAATTTTCCCGCTGGCCTGGTCATATTCACCACGCTTCGTATACACCAGTTCCCCTGTTACGCCCTTTTCGTCAGTCTCCCCGGAATAGGGGAAAGCTGAAGAAACATGAATTTCATGCTGATCAATCATTAAAGAACTGCTCTTTTCTTCCCATCGGTCAAAAGTATAACGATCACGATAAACATTCAACCCCATATCCGTTACCTGTTGCTCCAGCCATGCAATGAATTGATTGTGACCCTCAGAGCCGGTTGTACGGCTTCCAAAAGAATTCATTACCTCAATATCCTTCAGCATCACTGCTGCAGAATCCAATGTATGTTCATCGATCGTCACTGCCGCATTCGTTGCTAATGCCACAGGCTTTGTAATAGGTTTTGCATAGATTCCAATACCCCAAAGTACAGTGACGATAAGAGCTGCGATGCTAAATAACACTTTTCGAACCACTAGAAACGCAGTGACTCTTCTACTCTCCTTTTGCCAAAACAGTCCTCTCCATATGCCCGCTACGATCAGCAGCAGGATAGAAAGCGCAAGCAGCCAAAATTCCTCTGTTAGTAAAAACAACCCTTCCGCCGCCACCACACTAATGAATACCACATGTAACTTCTCACGCTTTTTTAAAAGCAAAAAAGAGATGCCTAATTCTGCTAATAAAAAGATAATGGTAACTATCGAGATTACCGTCTCTTTGCCAATAAATACCGTAGCACAGAGTGCTAAGGTCAAAAGCAGCACCGCTGACAATCGTCTATATAAGTTTTCTAACATGACGCCCTCCCATTTCATCTAACTACTATTTTGACATTACATTTGTAATGCCTTATGTTTTTAGCATATTGAAAAGACTCATGAAAAACAATGAAGCGAACACCAGAATGTACAAACGGAGGAGAAATGTCATCTCAAATCATGAATTATACAGTCCAAATACCTCTCAGCATCAGTCCAATAAAGAAACCAACCGTTTGACAAGAGAGGCCATCTGCACGGCATTAGTCTACTTGATCCAGGAACAGCCTTTTAACAAAATCACCATCACCGATATTGTGAAGCGCGCAGGGGTCTCTCGAACGGCTTATTACAATAACTATTCCTCCAAGCAAGAGATCCTGGTGGATTTGGTCGATTCGCTTATTTTTGAAATTAATCAAAAACTCTTGCCTTACACCAATGAATTAACAGGCAAAGCCAAAGAACCTCAAAAATTTATCAAAGTGCTTTTTGAAGTTATTTTTCAGCAGCGTAGCATCTACAAAGCTCTTCAAAGCGCGAAGTTTGATCATGTGATTCTGGATTGCTTGAATGAAATGATGCTCTCTACTGCTCAGGACAAAAGCGAAGAGAATGTATATCGTATATACTTTAAAGCGGGAGCTCTCTATAATGTTCTCCTCAAATGGATACAATCCGACTTTGCAAAATCCATTGATGAGATGACCAAGATTTGTCTCTATGTATACCAAACTCCAATGTCCCAGGAATAAGGTTTAAATATCGTATTTTAATATCAAAATAAAGAAACCACGGAACCAAGTTCGGCTCCGCAGTTTAGTTATCAACCATTCTATTGGATCTGCTTCATGTATTCTTTGAATGCTTCGGCGATTTCTTTGTATTTTGTATGATGCAAGTAATGTGAACCTTCCATCGGGATCATTTTTCCCTGTGCGGATTGTTTGACTTGCTCCTCATGAAGCGGAATCCACTGTTTATTGTGCTCATTATTCGATTGAACAAAGAGAAGCAAAGGCAAGTCATTTGGAATTGTGAGTTTTTCTCCATTTTTGAAATTGGAACCGAGGTGGCTCAATTCATTCATCAACGTTGGATTGACCGCAACTTGATTCGAAATCAAACGCATCTGTTCTTTGGTATGCTCATCGAATGCAAGCGATTCATACGGATCTCCGCTCACTTTTTGGACCACTCTCATTAGACCTGATTTTTTGAGAAACTGCATCGATTTTATAGGCAATTTGACATCCATACCAGGTTGATTGGGAACGCTGCTGTCGATGCCGACAAAAGCAAGAACTTCATCCCGATAGGTGTTCACATAGGATGCTCCGTAAAGTCCAGTTATAGAATGTCCCATTAGAATGTATCTGTTAATACCCAGTTGCTGCAGAGCTTCGTGAACCTCACTTACAATATTTTCTGTCGTTCTTTCTTTCTTGGTTTCATCGCTCAAACCATAACCGAAAGGCTCGACCACCACAACTTTATAATTGGGGGGAATTTCATCGATCAGTAATTTAAAATCAAGCGCAGGTGTCGGGGTTCCTTGTCCCGGAAGGAGCACAACGGTTTGATCTCCGCTGCCTTGAATGAGCACATTCATCTTTTTCCCATCCACATTGACATACTGGCCATACGATTCGATTTTCTTTTTCTCGACCCCGTTGCTGATAATATTAACGATAAAAACGATGCCCATGAACAGCACGAGTGCCCCTACAATACCTCCGATTATTTTTAACCATAGGTTTCGTTTCTTGTGGCTCTTAGTCCCCGTTGTTTTTATTTCCACCATATTTGCCACGTTCATCTCTTCCCTTCCTTGTCCCTGTATCTGAAGTGCCGCTTTGACGACATGTTCAAAGTGTAATCAACCAAGATGTACTCTCCGTGACGAGAATATGAACGGAATATGAACAAGCCAAAATGAAAGCAATCTCTAAATGAATTGAAATCAAAACTAAAACAACCTAAGGCATGCACCCTAGGTTATTTTTTAATCGTATGATTCTACATATGTTGTTACATATGTAGTCCTTGAAATACTTCGTACAAGATTTAAGCGCTCATCTCATTAACGGCTGACGGTTACCTTGATGGTATCGCTTAAGGTCTCTCCCGTTGCATTGACCAGCTCCGCCCGGTATTCATACATGCCGGAAGCGCGGCCAGTGACATCAGTTGTAGCACTCTGCGCCGAAGGCGTGTTGGCGTTTAGCGCTTGCGTGTCGATCAGCTGTCCGTTCTCATAAAGGCGGTACTCGGTGGCGTTAGTGCCCCACCACAGATTCATCGTTACTTTATAAGAGCCGTCTGCGTCCCAGTTGTCATGGGCTAGGACCGGCTTGCCCGGTGCGGCATCGCGGATTGTTACCGTGAGCGGCTGGCTCTTGGTTGTGCCGTATTTGTTGCTAAGCTCCACTGTGTATATATAGGTGCCATTCGGCTTACCGCGAAGCGCTGTGCTTGCCGTCTGGGCGGACGGTGATACATCCTTCAGTGACTTGGAATCGATCAACGTGCCATTCTCATAAAGCTTGTAGCTAGTAGCGTTGTTACCCCACCAGAGGTTCATGGTGACGGTAAAGTTGCCTTCACTGAGTCCATTACCGTAGCCGCTGTTCGAGGACAACACCGGCTGACCAGGCTTGTCAGTTGCGAGTACAGCTCCGCCAGTAATTTGGAACTTGTAGCTCTTTTCGGTAGTGTTGCCTGCGGCATCGATCACGACATAGCTTACAGTATGAGGCCCGGCACCCAGCTCCGCAGCGTTCAGCATCTGTCCGTCGGAAATGGGCTGTCCATCCAGCAGAAGCTGTTTGGAGGTTACGCCAGACAGGTTATCTTCGGCAATCAATACAAACTTGAGCTGGGCTTCCTCCTCCACATCGCCGACCGCATGACCAGACTCCGTCAGCTCCGCTGTCGGTGAAACCGTGTCGATATTAAGGGTCAGTGACTTGGTTTCTTCCGCCTTCCCCTTGTCCGAAACCGCATGGTAAGTCAGCGTATACTGTCCGTCTTTGCTTACGGCCAACGGAGTGCTGTATATAGATTGCGCGGCGCCATTCAACGAGTAATAAACCTTTGCTGTATCGGAGTCGGCCTTCAGAGTCACTTCGGCGGGCTGGTTCAACCAGCCCGCCGCGTTCGGATTCGCCGACAACGTCGCCGTCGTTACCGGAGCCGCCTCTGCTTCCACCACGCTGAAGTCTCCGAGACTTCTAGGCTTGAGTTGGTATACGTCTTTGAAGATCGCGGCTACGCCCGTAATATTAAGCTTCTGTCCTTCCGCATAAGGGAAGCTGTCCTTCGCGATCCCCGTCCGGACATCTACTCGGATGTGATTGCTTGTCCCGTCATTGGCGACGGCGTCAAATTCAAAGGAACCGCTTGGTGTTGCGGTGATAATATTCGTCACTTTCACGTCGTTAAGCTTGAGCAGCTGACCTTGATTGGTATCGTTCACTGCCGCCACGACAATGGACTCGGGCAGCTTCGCAGTGCCGGTCTTCTCGATCTGTACAACTTCGGTCAACTCTAGCTCCGAATTGTATAGCGCCGTGGACGCTGTTACCTTGATCGTATCACCAGCATGGTAGCCACTTTGGCTCTGGTAGACATAAAGACCGCCGGTCTCATCCTGCAGATAAAAGGTTTGCCCGCCGAAAATACCCGGCTCAGTCGTTGCGATTCCCTCAACTGTTACCAACGATCCGACTATTTTGGTTCGGGCTTCGCCGATGGAAACGGTCGCCGGAATCGGATCTTCTTCGTCCGGAAGCGGTTCTGCTGGGACGTTACCGAGCGTTACCGAATCGGTCTTCAGGTTCGTTCCGTTCTGGCGCAAGCGCAGGTTAGATGCAGCCGTGGTACCCGGTTTGATCTGCACGGTCAGATCTTTGTAGGCATGGCCATTCAGGTCTGATGTCAGGCTAAAGTTGGCGCTGTAACCATAGCTGCTCGGCCAAGTGCCGTCACTGTTCTGGATCTTGGCGATCTGGGCTCCGCTGCTCACCTGGTAGATGCCTAATTGGAAGCCTGATACGCTGGTATTGGCAGGCAGATTATCTGCGCTGACACGAATCTGGAAATCCTGCGCGTTAGGTAGCACCGTCTGGTGTGTGAAATTGTACACCGCACTTGCTGTAGCCGCTGCTCCGCCGTAAGAACCTGCCTTGAAGGTAGTGCGGTCATACCATTTATA
Organism: Paenibacillus sp. FSL E2-0201; assembly: GCF_037963325.1. Classification (NCBI taxonomy): domain Bacteria; kingdom Bacillati; phylum Bacillota; class Bacilli; order Caryophanales; family Paenibacillaceae; genus Paenibacillus; species Paenibacillus sp. FSL E2-0201. Next base: position 3,445,816 of record NZ_CP150154.1, on the reverse strand, counting down.
ACCGGCATTCGGCGCGGCCCATGGCTCTGGCTGCGGTTCGGTGGAGAGTGCCGGCTCTTCGAACAGATGCAACTGTGTAGGCTGATCCAGCGTTAAGCCACTTACCTGGGTGAAATCTGTATAGCTCTCCTGTTCGGCGAGCCAGTTAACGGTGTTCACCAAGAGCTCAGCATCGTCAGCCTCCTTGAAGCCATCGTAAGTCGTTTTCTTGGCACCGGTATCCTCGCGCAAATATTTCGGCGTGGCATCCTCGACCGGGGAGGAGTCGCCGATAAAGGCGGCTTTTCCGGCTCCTTTTTTCGCCACGGCCACGTAAGGCCCTTCTGCTACGCCACCGCCATTGTAGACGCCTTGATCCACTGTGTTACCCCAAGCATTGGTGGTTTTAGGCAGATAGACGATGCCCTTCGCCCGGGTCGGGTCGAGGATTGCCAGCGTAGAGCCGGCATGCATGGCTACACTTGATACTCCTGCTGTAATACCGAAGGCTTGCTCGGGAGCCACGATGTTGTTTGCGTTAATGTCACCGAGCGCATTGAAGCGGAACCGGACGCCGAACTCATCCGCCAGCCAATCGGAGCTGACCACGCCTTGCATGGCAGCAGATCCAGCCTCTTCGGTGCTCATGCCTTTAGCCGGGTTATCCCAAGCTCCACGGCGGTACCCGTTGAATGCCTCGCTGCCGTCCCAACGGTTCTTATTGCGGTCCGCATTGTAATGATCGCCGATGAAGAAGATGCTGCCGCCGTTCTCCACATATTCTGACATGGCTGCCTGTTCACTAGATTTATATGGAATGTTAGATTCGGCTACGACGAAGACATCATAGCTGGAAAGATCGCCTAGCGTAATGGGAGTGGTCTTACGAAGTTCCTTGACATAATAGCCTTCCTGCGCAAGTGCATTGCCAAAGTCGGAGAAAGCACCGTTGATAACCCAGTCGGCCGCTCCGGCCGTCTGCGCGTGAGTATTGTCGAACAGAATTTTCTGGCCTGAATGCTCGTTGACCACTTTGGCTTCAATAAATGGTGCGGGGTCGCTTGGCCCCTCAGCGTATATCGCCGAGTCGGCTCCGAATACGAACAATTGCAGAGGTACGGCAACAGATGCAACCAGCATGCTATTTAGCAGCTTCTTTCTCCAACCTGAATGCTTCTCCTTCATATCCTTCCTCCTTAAGAAATAGATCGGTGGATTTTTCCATAATTGTCCACCGCTTTCGTCTAATATGCTATCTCATAAGGATTAGGAAAAACATAGATTTTTGTAAAGTGTTGTAAATTTATACTTTCGGCCTATACAGTGGGTGAAAACAAGGTCGAATCTTGGAAATAAGCTATGAAAAAAGTCTTAGTGATACTGGAGTTTAGGTCCGGAACGTCCTACAATAGAAAAATGGTCAAACACAAGAATCACAAAAAAATCCCCCCATGTATACAGGAAGAGTTCACAATCACGTGATCTCATATATTCCTGACTATCATGAGGGGATTTTTGGCTAAAAAGCAGGCTCTGCTTGATGGAGCACATACTTTATTCGATTATTTATTGAATGTAATCTTCTCCGAACCGTTCTCAAGAATGATCGAAGTGTCCCGCGGCTTTGTTACCGCGATTTTACGCCCAGCTCTGAACGAATAAAGAACTCCGGCCTGTTTACGAACGGTCTCATACTCGTTCTCTGCTTCAAGAACGATGAAGTTGGCAGGTTTACCTTCTTCAATGCCATACATATCCTCGATATTCAACGTTCTTGCGCTATTTTTCGTAATAAGATCGATTGAATTTACGATTTGATCGTATCCGAGCAACTGAGAAGCATGAATGCCCATGTGGAGCACCTGAAGCATGTTGCCTGTACCTAGCGGATACCATGGATCAAAGATATCATCGTGACCGAAGCATACATTAAGTCCGGCTTCCAGCAGTTCTTTGACGCGAGTTAATCCTCTTCTTTTCGGATAAGTGTCAAAGCGTCCCTGCAAATGGATGTTAACCAGAGGATTGGAGACGAAATTTAGGTCAGCCATCTTCAGTAATCTGAACAATTTGTACGTATAGGCATCATTGTATGAACCCATCGCCGTTGTGTGGCTTGCTGTCGTGCGAGAGCCAAGCCCGCGTTCGTAGGCTTCTTTGGCTACAACTTCTAAGAAACGGGATTGCTCGTCATCGATTTCGTCGCAATGGATGTCGATCAGGCGGTCGTACTTTTCAGCGAGGTCAAACACAACCTTCATCGAATCGACGCCATATTCTCTTGTGAATTCAAAGTGTGGGATACCACCCACCACATCAACGCCCATTTTCAGCGACTCTTCTAGTAATTCTACGCCATTCGGGTAGGAGTGAATACCTTCCTGTGGAAAAGCGACAAGCTGGATGTCAATGAATGCTGCCATCTCTTCTTTCACTTCAAGCATCGCTTTAACGGCGGTCAAGCTTGGATCGGTGACGTCTACATGTGTTCTTACATGCTGGATACCCTGTGCGATCTGCCACTTCAGTGCAGTTTTGGAGCGAGTTTTGACGTCTTCGTGTGTCAGGAAGGCTTTACGTTCTGACCAACGCTGAATGCCTTCAAACAGTGTTCCGCTCAAATTCCATTCCGGCTCACCAGCTGTTAACGTTGTATCCAAGTGAATATGAGGTTCAATGAACGGTGGCAGCACAAGTGAGCCGTTAACATCAATTACTTCCTCATTCACAATTGATTCCAGTGACTGCGTGATAAGCTCAAACTTCCCATCTTTCACTACAATATTCCATAAACCTTCTTTACCCCGCAATTTTGCGTTTTGTATAATCATTTAAATTCCCCTTTTCTTTGGATTTTCTCGCAGAAACGATCAGCATCAACACGGTGTATACAACCGCTGTTCCGATAAGTGCATTGAGTGGTGTTATTCCTGGAGCCAGCTGGGCAAAGGCCACACCGATAGCCCATGCCACCATTGCTATCCAGTTTACATTCTTGAAAGTCATGTCGGCAAACGGTTTATAGTTTCTGCGCTTCACAATAAAATAGTCTGCGATGATGATAGCCCCGATGGATGGTATCGCTGCGCCCAGCACATTCAAGAATCCGACGAAATTGTTGTACATCCACATGGCAAATACTGTACCTACGATGCCGTTCACAATAACGAAGAACTTTTTCGATATTTTAGTGATATTGGCAAAGCCCAGCCCGGAAGCGTAAAGTGCATTATCGTTGGTCGTCCAGATGTTCAGCCCCAGAACGATGATTGCAGGAATGAGCAATCCTTGCAAGAACATGACCTCCGAGATATCAGCTAGATTGTAAGCCATTGCGCCGACAGCGCCGAATAGGAACATAAGTGAGTTCCCAAGAAAGAACGAAATTACAGTGGCTGTAACCGCCTGCCGGGACGTCCTTGCAAACCGGGCAAAATCGGGCGTCAACGTTCCGCCGCTAATGAATGACCCGATACAAATGGTCAATGCTGCTGCTGCGGTAAGCGACTCTGTTGGTGAGTAATCGAGCAACCCTTGCAGACCACCCAGCGTGTTAACTCCTTCGAACACGGAGTAACCACCAAGAATAGCAATGGCCGGAACTGCTATATAACCCAGAATGACGAGTGACTTCATGCCGAAGATGGCTGATGCCGTCATTGCGAGACCAAACACGAAGATCAAAAGGTACACGTTCCAGTCCATCGCTCTGGCGACCGGTACCGCGAACATGGCTACACCGACACCGAACCATCCTACCTGTGTGAAGCCAAGCAGGAAAGATGGAAGGTACGATCCTTTTTCACCGAACGCATATTTTGCAAGCAAATGCGTGGAAAGACCTGTTTTGGCAGCGATATGTGCCAGTGCTCCCGTATAGATGCCGAGTGCCAGATTACCGGCAAGCACGATTCCAATGAACTCCATGAATGTCAAGCTGACCCCTAACGTCCCCCCTGCCAGCATGCTTGCGGAAAAGAAAGTGAATGCCAACATGACGGAAAACGTCTTCCCAAAATGATTTCTCTGCGTTTTCGGCACCGCTTGCCACGAAAACTCTTGATCTTGTTTACTCATCAGAATACCCCCATATAAAGTGTCCTGATACCAAAAAAGCAGAAACAAAAAGAGGCTACTCGTCAAATCAAACTGACAAGTAGCCTCTTTTGTTCATCATAACCCGCGCGAAGACACAGAGCATCCCTTGACGGAATATGCCCTGATTCTTAGCTGATTATAAAAATCCGCTGTCCTTGTCAGCCTCTCTGGACTGAATTAAAGGTACCAGTATTTAATTACATTCTATTATTTTAGAAAAACCTTTGGATGTCAATGTCATTAATATCCATTGATTAGAATCTTCATTTGAAAGCTGCACTCGGAATTTTTAATAGGATGATGTCGACCACGCCTTCCATATGGCACTCCGCATCTATTAAACTATTAAGTAGTGCCAAGTAATAAATTCACAATTGTATCAAGTTGAAGCTCTAATGAAAATGGGTCCTCCATTACGAATTCATCATGATAGTTATCACCATATAAATAAACTTTGTCATTTTTCACTGCAGGTATGCCTTTCCAAATGTTACTTTCCATTGCTTTTTTGGTTGCATCAGCATCGCCGTTATATACAAAAACATAATCACCTAAGTATTCTGGAAGAACTTCAAGTGAAATCGATTCAAACCCTTCCGCCATATTTTTTGCATTTTCTGTTGGAGGCAGCTGTAGCATATTGTAGATAGTCGAAGATCCATAGTTTCCGCCCTTTGCCGCTAAGACGTATACTGCTTTTTCTGAAAATGAAACAACCGAGACGGTCTCCCCTTCCTTGATCACCCCGGATAGTTTTGACTTTGCTTCAGCTACTTTCTGTTCGTATTCCGTAATCCATTCTTCTGCTTCTTTTTCTTTTCCAAAAATCTTGCTTACACTCCTAAACTTATCAAGCGGCCCTGCTGTTGTTAACCCCTCCCAATAAGGCAGAAAAACAGTCGTTCCAATTTTCTCATATTGTTCTATATTTTCATCGATTGAGCCGATAATTAAGTCCGGATCTAGCATCGTTAATTTTTCCAGGTTTAAAGGGAAATTGCCTAAATCTTCAATTTTCTCGATCGTTTCTTTGGGAATGTCTGCCTTTTCCATCCAACCTTCATCCAGCATAAACGTTCTTACACCGATTGGAACTATACCTAATTTCAATAAATGTCCCATATATTGATCAGATGCCACTCTTTTCGGCTCTGCGGGTACTTCTACATCTCCCTTAGGTGTTGATACTATTCGGGTTTTCAAAATTTCTTCTGATTTTGTTTGATTTACGTTTCCATTCCCTGCGCTTTGCTCCTTCGCAGCTGTGCCCGTCCCGCTGGAGCAAGCACTTAATAATAGAGAACCGCAAAGCAGTAAAGCTGCCGTCGTCTGAGATTTTGTCATTTTAAACATATGTAATTCCCCTTTATCCGTATTATGATAATGATTATCATTATTAATATACTGTTGAACGATGTGTTCAAAAATAGAGGATGTGGGGAAGTTTGATGGATTTTCAACAACTCGCTGTATCTCTCTTGTTCTAAAATGTGCAGGTGAAGCTCCCTTTCTTTTCTTGAAAATTCGGCTGAAATAATAAACGTCTTTATAACCAACGCTTGCTGAAATTTCCCCCACAGAAGCATCTGTTGTCATTAAAAGCTTTGCTGCAAGATCAAGCCTAAACCAAATTAAGTAATCAATCGGACTCATACCTGTGTACTCTTTAAACAATGATGACAAATGATAAGCACTAAAATTAAATACTTCCGCAAGAGAATCTAATGTGATAGGCTCCGCGTAGTACTCCTGGATATAGGTGATTACTTGGACTGCAACACTTGTTTGTTTCACCTCAGTCTCTTTTCTATGTAACTCTTTTAATTGCTGATGAATGAATTGATAAAAAAGTGATTTTACGTTGAGTCTCTCTTCTTGCTCGTTCCATTTTTGATACATCATTTGAATTTTGTTATAAAGTAAAATGGGTGCATCAGGGGTAAAACAATATTGTGATTGGAAGAGATCCTCTTCATGAATCCATGCACGGTAATAAATGATATAGTAAACAAATTTTTCGCTTGTTGGAACAATATTGAGGGTCGCCCCTTTTCCGCTATGCAAAAATTGATATCCTGTAAAAGAAAATTCAGACCGATCTAACTGAACTTGAGCACTTCCATGTACCGATAGTAAAAATATGTTGGCTGGAATCTTATATTTTTGAAGTATTTCGCCTTGCACCATTTCAATATGGCGTACGTCCATTAACTTGACCGTCGCTTGATCCCAAAGAAATATTTGATTGCTTTTGTGCATAATGATTGCCCCTCCGTTATCTTTCTAATGATAATCATAAATGATAACCATTATCAATAACAGTCGAGATATTTATTTGAGCTCCTCTTCGCAAAATACTTGTAAATGATTACTAGCCAGAATAGTGTTAAAATATGGGTAAAAAGGATAACTAATTTGTAACAGGGAGAACAACTATGAAAATGAGATTCATAATGAATACAATCTTTGTTTTGTCACTTGCAATTCTAACTGCGGCAGCAGCTCCTGCAGATGAAGTCGACTACCAAATCTTCATTAAAAAACAGAGGATTTCGGGAGATATAACAGCTGTTAATGAGTCAAATACTACACTGCTGCCCGCTGCACCTTTCTTTAATGCTTATCACTTTAAAATTAAACCTCAGGAAAATACCAAATTGATTATAGTGACAGATGGTTATACCAAATTAGAATTTGAAATAGGCAATACAACGGCTTACCTTAAAGGTATGAATCCATACACAGAACAAGGATATGGAGATGATGGCTTAAAAGTGAAACTCGCTGTGGCTCCAACAATAATAAATGACCGAATATATTTACCGATCTCTCTTATCGCCAAGAGTCTGGGTTTACATTATCAAATTGACAAACATGAAAAGAAAATTATTTTCTATTCAATTCCAAAGAAATCTGCATGATTATGATCCTTAATCTTTATTTCTTCCGAAATCTATTTGTATGTGGCTTTTGATTTACTCCCAAACATAAACCTTCTCCACACAAACTCAAAGTGTCCATATTTATGTCCGTGACTACAATTCATTTCTTCGGGCATTCAATACTTATTGAAACAACACATTACAACGTAATAATCATCTGCTAAGCCGATCCAGAAAGGATCGGCTTATTTTTAAAGCTTTCTTAAGATCAATCTTGTCTATTCTCAACAGACTTCATGCGGTTTTGATCGTCAGGCACTCGGTCATTACTGAATTCCTGGCCTGCTTCTACTTCACCATGGCCGGAAGCGCTTCGAGCAAAATTTGTGAACTGCCTTTTCTGCTCATCTAGCTTATGTTTACTTTTTAGAAGCTCCTGCGGATCCAGATTTGTCATAATGCTATCCTCCCAAAATGGAATTATGCTGTTTATTCGCACTACAGAAGTTTTCCATAATTGAGCGGTGCTTATGCAAGAATTTCATAACTTTATTCAAAACAAGATATTCTAAAACAACGATCCCGACGCAAATCATTATAAAAAACTGAAGTCTTGTCGTATTCAATTTATCCTTCCAATACTCTCCTCGGAATAATGAAATGATGTTAGGTGTAAAAGTATGTCTAACTGTTTCGTTATAATCATCATTATCCACAAAGAACACGCGAAACAATACCTTATATACCGGAATATTTAAGAACAGTAGAAAAATGATTATAACAAGTTCGAGTCTCAATGTACTCTCCTCCCAAGATTCAATTATCCTAATTTTACCACACGAATAACTGTAGAATTTGGGGAAGACACTATTGAGCAAGATTACTTTCAGTTGTGTAAATCATTATTTATGCTCCAAACACTTACAATTTGTACTTTTTATTTCTGTGAAGACAGCTTTAAATGAATCATCAATTCATTCCATTAATACAATTTAAAAAACTCCGCGCAAAAAAAGGCGTATCCCTAATTGGAATACCCCTCTTTAAGCTTACCGTCTCACCCTTCGGGCAAAATCAACGAATTGAAATTTATCCAGCCGGTGTCTGGACTCGGTATATTGGAAAAGCACTGTATTCTCCAGATAAACATAGTTTCGGACTACTACAATATGTGAGAAGCCCTTCAAATCAAGTAATCGATGATCCTCCTCGGCTGAGGGCTCAACGGATATCAGCTTCTTCGCATAACTGATTTTAAGCCCCAACTCCTGCTCCAGATATTCATAGAGTGAGCCTTCAGCGATTTCCTCGTTTAGGAATGGAACAATATCCGCTCGGAAATAATCCTTATCCAAAATGATCCGATCTCCTTCAATCTCTCTGGCACGAATTACTTTCCAAACCAGGGTTTCAGGCGGAATCTGTAGATGTCTGGCGAGCGCAGCGCCTGCCGGCTCACTTATCGTCCGGTCTACCAGTGTCCGTGAGGTAGTACCCAGTGTATCGGACATCTCTTTAAATGATATCAAACCGGTAATGGGGAAATCCATTCTCGTCATGTCAAGCACAAAGGAGCCTCTGCCCTTGATTTTGTGAATGTATCCTTCACGGAACAAGAGGTTCAGTGCTTTGCGAACGGTTTCTCGTGAAGTGCTGTAAGCTTCAGCAAGTTCACTTTCGGAAGGCAGCTTGGTTCCCGGCAGCAGTTGTCCAGAATGAATTTGGTTGCTGTACTCATTATAAATTTGCAAATATTTATTTTCTCTCAATTTTGATCACCGCCCTTTATTGTATCACGTCATGCCTTTGGAAGCATCGATTCAATTGGAATACGGCACATAAGAAGAAACGACTTTGTCGTCCTTTAAAGACGAAACCGTTTCACGAAGTAATATAAGAGGATTATATACCGTGGAACATATAAATTTATAGAAAGACAGCCCCTGGGGGCTGTCTTTCTATAGTATAAAGTCTTTGCCAATATAACATTTATCAACCCTTGAGATGAACAGTCAAGATACTTGTTTGTTTAGCCGTAGCTGGTCCTGTCTTCTCTTCAATCTTCTCGATCATTTCCTGACCTACTGGAATGATGATTGGAGTAATCAACGGGTGACCTGCTGCACGGATAGCTTCCATATCAAATTCCAGCAGAAGCTCACCTGCCTGCACCTTGTCTCCAATATTCTTAAAGGTGGTAAATCCGCTACCTTTAAGTGACACGGTATTAATTCCCACGTGGATGAGTACTTGCACACCGCTGGCATGCTCCAGAATAAGCGCATGTTTGCTCTTGATCACATGAGCTACTGTAGCATCAAAGGGTGCATATACTTTACCCTCAGAAGGTTCGATTGCAATGCCATCGCCCATTTGCTTCTCGGCAAAGGCGGGATCGGGAACTTGTTCCAATGGTACTGCAGTTCCACTGAGCGGAGAGATAAGCTCCAGAATATTCACGGAGTCCTGTGACTCTTGAACTATAGGGCGGCTGTGTAAATTGTCTGTCTCGCTCACAGTACTAGTAACCTTTGTAGCTGAGTTCTTTTCGGAACGCCCCACCACAGAACGGCCGTAGAGTACAGTGGCGACAAATGGCACAATGAGAACAATAAGCATGCCAATGAAGAAAACGCCCCACTGGTTCGGGAATATCGAAAGGAAGCCGGGAATCCCGCCTACGCCAATGGAAGAAGCGCGAACCTGATTAACGGTAAGAAGCATACCTGCAATCCCTGAGCCGATCATCCCGAAGATGAAAGGATAACGATAGCGGATATTCACTCCGAAGATCGCCGGCTCCGTCACGCCGAGGAATGCAGAGACGGAAGATGTAGCCGCTAAGCCTTTTGCCTTCTGTTCTCTGACTACGAACATCATTGCCAGTGCCGCTGCACCTTGTGCAATATTGGATAACGCTAACATCGGCCAGAGGAAAGTGCCGCCCTCGCTGCCGATGAGCTGCACATCAACCGCCAAGAAGGTATGATGCATACCAGTGATGACCAGAAGCGCATAGAATCCGCCGTAAATCAAGCCACCAAGAAGTGCAAAATGATCAAATACAAAGATCAGGCCGGAGGTGATGGCATTGGCAATGCCAAACGTAACCGGTCCGATAATGGTGAAGGCCAGAAAACCTGTAATCAGTAAAGTCACTGGCGCAACAACCAGCAGTTTAATGGAATCATGCACCCGGCGGTTGAGGAACTTCTCCAGCCTTGCCAGAATATAAGCTGAAACCAGCACTGGCAATACTTGCCCCTGATAACCGATCTTCTCCAAATGCCAGCCGAACAAATTCCAGGTCGGAACAGTTCCCTCCGTTGAGGCACTTGCATAGTTGTAAGCACTTAATAGATCGGGGTGTACTAGAATGAGACCCAGTACGATCCCGAGAAGAGGACTTCCGCCGAAACGGGTGACAGCTGCCCAACCGATTAATGCCGGTAAAAAGGTAAAGGCTGTGCTGGCAATCGTATTAATAATCGCAGCAAAGTCTTTCCATGCCGGATAGACATCCACCAACGATTGGCTATCAAAGAAGATACCAGGTCCGGTCAAAATATTATTGATCCCAAGCAGTAAACCTGCGGTTACGATAGCCGGAAGAATCGGAATAAATATATCAGCCAGCGTCTTGATCGCACGCTGAAGTGGATTTTGTTTTCGGGCTGCAGCGGATTTCACTTCATCCTTAGAAGAACGAGAACCGCCAGTAATCTGAATCATTTCATCGTATACTTTATCTACAATTCCCGGTCCGATAACGATCTGAAACTGCCCTTGGGTAGAGAATTGTCCTTTTACGAGTTCGTTTTGGTCTAGGGCTTCCGAATCCACCTTGCTCTCATCATACAGCGAGAATCTCAGCCGGGTTACACAATGTGTCGCAACCTCTATATTCTCCTTGCCCCCAACTGCCCGTACAATATCCTCAACATTTTTGCGGTCTATAGCCATATTTTCACTCCTTACAAAATTGATATGTGCTCCTTCTCAAGTACACCTCGTTAGCGGATTAACCACATGTAGGAAGCATAAGGACTAAGCTGAAGCTCTTGTGTTAAAGCAGGTGTATCTGTTGTGTTCCCAATCAGGAGCTCGTCATTCCCCCTCGATGAAAATTCAGACCAGTGACTGTCTTCAAAGCGGAAGGTAATCTGTTTATTGCTGAAGTTTGAGACCACGACAAGTGCTTCCCCATCTCCTGTTCTAGTGTAAGCGAATACTTCAGGGTGTGCTTCATCGAGTCTCTTGAATACACCGTCTATAAATATCCCATACTCTTTGCGTAGCGCAATTAGCTTGCGGTAATGATGGAAGATGGAAGCGGGGTTTTCTAACTCCTTCTGCACATTGATGTCCGGATACCGTTCATCAACTTTCAGCCATGGAGTACCGGTGGTGAATCCGGCATTTTGGCTGTCATCCCACTGCATCGGCGTTCGGGAATTATCCCGTGAACGTTCCTGAAGAATGCTCAAGGCAACCTCAGGGCTTTTCCCTTGTTCGCACAATATGCGGAACATATTCAGTGACTCGATATCACGGAACTCATCGATGCTATTCCATACCGGATTTGGCATACCGATTTCTTCCCCCTGATAGACATAAGGTGTCCCTTGAAGTCCATGCAGCGTTGTCGCGAGCAGCTTGGCGCTCTCCATACGGTAGACCTTATCATCAGTGAATCGGGAGAGGGCACGCGGTTGATCGTGATTGTTAAAAAATAATGCGTTCCAGCCCCGGCCCTTCTGCATTTCAGTCTGCCACTGCGTGAACAACCGTTTCATCGCCTCAAAATCATAGGGCATTAGCTCCCACTTCTGTCCATTCGGATAATCGACTTTTAAATGATGAAAATTGAACGTCATGGAAAATTCCCGTTCTACAGGATTCGAGTATCGGATGCAATGCTCCAGTGTAGTTGAGGACATCTCTCCGACAGTCACCATCTCATACGGACCAAATACCTCTTCATACATCGCTTTGATGTATTCATGAACACGTGGACCGTCAGTATAGAACTTTCGTCCATCCCCCGGCGGAACACTTCCGTCATCATTAGGGAAGCGCTGATCCTTGGAGATTAAGTTAATTACGTCCATGCGGAAGCCGTCGACACCCTTTTTAGCCCAGAATAGCATCATATCATTCACTGCTCTACGGACCTTCTCGTTCTCCCAATTCAGATCCGCTTGGGTTTTATCGAAGAGAGTTAGATAATATTGTCCCGAAGCTTCATCGAACTGCCAAGCAGGGCCTCCGAACTTCGACTGCCAGTTGTTGGGTAAGCCTCCGTCCGGAGCTGGGTCCTTCCAGATATAGTAATCACGGTAGGGATTGTTCCTGCTTGAAATGGATTGTTTGAACCACTCATGTTCTGTTGAAGTATGGTTAACCACGATATCGATCATTAGCTTCATACCGCGTCTGTGCAATTCCTGTACTAACTCGTCGAAATCCTCCATCGTTCCAAAATCCGGGTTAATATTTTCATAATCCGCAACATCGTAACCGTTATCATGTTGCGGCGAAACATAGACCGGCTGTAACCAGACAATATCAATTCCAAGGGTCTGTAAATAATCTAACTTTTCAATAAGTCCTTTAATATCTCCTGTTCCGTTGCCTGTAGTGTCCTTAAAGCTCTTTGGGTACACCTGATACACCGTGGACCGGCGCCACCATTCTGAATTCTGGGACTGACTCAAGTTGAACACCTCCAAATGAATTACTTTATGTCAAATATTAAACCTGTATATACAAGTTCAAACACATCCACAGTTTAAACCTGTATATACAGGTTGTCAATACTAATAATTATCTAAGCCGTGAGCAAAAGAAGTGACAAGAACATTTATACCAGCACTCTTAACTACGATTCATTGGAAAAGGGTATTGCCTGATGGTTTACCTTTTATTAACTCATTTGATTATCAATTATTCTTTTTCATTTATTTCCGGTCTAAATACTTGTTCATAATTACAACAAAAAAAGCCGCTTTCTTAGCGACTTTTTGTATAAGTAGATGTCCAGTTAAAAAGACGAACAGGATACCCCTTTTACGAAATATAAGTTAGGTATCCTGTTTCATAATAAATTTAGTTTTATTTAAGTTCCTGGAGGAGGCTCTGTCCAAATTGTGGCAGGGCTACACCAAAATTATCTGCAATGGTTGCTCCAATATCCGAAAATGTCCTACATACAGGAAGCTCACATTGTTGATTGAAACGCTTACTGTAGATGAGTAAAGGCACATATTCACGGGTGTGATCTGTACCAGTATGAACGGGATCATTGCCATGATCTGCCGTAATCATAAGAAGATCATCTTCACTCAACTCCGCGAGAACTTCCGTCAATCGTTCGTCAAATTCTTCTAGTGCTTTCCCGTACCCGATCGGATCTCTACGATGACCATAAAGAGCATCAAAATCAACAAGATTCAAGAAACTAAGTCCAGTAAAATCAGTATGAATGGTCTCCATAAGTTTATCCATACCATCCATGTTAGACACTGTACGCAATGACTTGGTGACACCTTCTCCATCATATATATCTGAGATTTTGCCAATCGCTAATACATCTAACCCAGCATCCTTGAGCTCATTCATCACGGTTCTATCATAAGGCTTCAAGGCATAATCATGGCGGTTCGATGTTCTTTTGAAATTTCCGGGCTGTCCGAGGAACGGTCTTGCGATCACTCTGCCTAACTTGTAGTCCTCACGTAAAGTAATCTCTCTGGCAATCTCACAGATTTGATACAGTTCTTCCAAAGGAATAACCTCTTCATGAGCGGCAATCTGAATCACTGAGTCTGCTGATGTATAGACAATGAGTGCACCGGTGTCCATATGCTCTTGTCCAAGCTCATCGAGAATAGCAGTACCGCTAGCGGGTTTATTCCCAATTACCTTTCTTCCCGTTCTTTCTTCTAATTCATTAATTAATTCATATGGAAATCCTTCAGGAAACACTTTGAAAGGAACCTCAATTCGCAAACCCATGATTTCCCAATGGCCTGTCATCGTATCCTTTCCATTCGAAGCCTCTTGCATTTTTGACCAATAAGCTAAAGGCTGATCTACTTTGGGCACTCCGGGTATTTGATCAATATGGCTTAACCCTAACTTGGATAACACAGGAACATGTAGTCCATTCATTTTTTCCGCAATATGCCGTAATGTATGTGATCCTGCATCCCCAAACTTTTCAGCATCTGGAGCTTCACCAATACCTACAGAATCCATAACGATGACGAAAACACGCTTAAACCGGGGTGTTTGTTTCATGTTAATACTCCTTGATTCTACTAGAATATGATACCGATAATCAAAGCAGATAAAACGCTTACAAGTGTGGCGCCGAATAACAGCTTTAATCCAAATCGAGCTACGATGTTCCCTTGTTTTTCATTCAATCCCTTCACTGCACCCACAATGGTACCAATGGACCCGAAGTTAGCAAATGAGATTAGAAAAACGGAGACAATGGCTGTAGTACGTCCGCTTAAACCGTCTTGCATCTTAACAAAGTCAAGCATAGCAACGAATTCATTCGCAACAAGCTTTGTCGCCATAATACTGCCTGCATCAACTGCTTCATGCCATGGCACACCGATAAGAAAGGCGATTGGTGCAAAGACATACCCTAAAATTCCTTGAAACGAAATGCCGAATACTCCGCTGAAGACCCCGTTAATTAGAGCAATGATTCCCACAAAACCAACCAACATTACTCCAACTACTATGGCTACCTTGAAGCCATCCATAATATATTCGCCCAGCATTTCAAAAAACGTTTGTTTTTCCGCTACCTGAACTTCAACAATATCTTCTTCAGGTGTAACTTCATATGGATTAATGATGGATGAGATGATAAATCCACCGAAAAGGTTTAATACTAACGCCGCCACTACATATCGAGGTTCTAGCATCGTCATATATGAACCAACGATTGACATGGACACCGTCGACATTGCGGACGCACATAATGTATACAAGCGATGTTTTGGCAATAATCCCAGTTGGTTTTTCACCGAAATAAACACTTCATTTTGTCCTACAATTGCAGCTGCAACTGCATTATAGGATTCCAATTTGCCCATGCCATTTATTTTACTCAGTACCAAACCAATATACTTTATAATGAATGGCAATATTTTATAATGTTGCAAAATCCCTATTAATGCTGACATAAAAACAATTGGCATCAAAACATAAAGGAAAAATGTATGCGCCCCTTCATTTGCAATCCCGCCAAATACAAAGTCAATCCCTTCATTGGCGTATCCAAGTAATTTTGCAAAACTATCAGCAAAGCCTTTAATTAAGAATTCGCCTATGCTCGTTTTTAGGATAATTAATCCCAAGCCTATCTGAATAGCGATCATTACAATGATTGGACGATATTTAATCTTTTTCTTATTGTTACTTCCAAGCCATGCCAGTAATAGAACAATAACTAAACCGGCAACAGAAATTAGATAGTGCATTTTTAACCCTCCAAATTATCGGTTGATTTTCTTGGAATCCTCATTTCGAAATGTATCTTTCCACATTAACCCTTGTTCCAAAATAATCGCCAATAGACTTCCGCAGATTAATCCATTATTTAAAATGGCTATCACGATCGGAGATAAATGGGCTGTAGCTGATGAAGGGATAAACATTAAACCCACATTCACTAAAAGGGAAACTCCACTAACGATAAATGTTCGTTCTTCATGAATGACCTTCCTCAATTCCTTTAACGCAAGTCCGACCATCTTCACAAAAATGACGAAGGTAACGGAATAGCCTATGGGAGCTGGAATTGCTGATATAACATTCATCATTGGCGGAAATAAGGATATTGAGATCACTAAGCAGCATCCAATTAAAAATGATCTGCGCTCCTTCATCCCTGTTTGTTCAACATATCCCGCCGCTCCCGAGATAGGGACAGAGCCGACCGCTCCTAAACCGCCACTAATAAGATGTGTAATTCCAGAAGTAAACCCGGCGCGCAAATAACGACGATGATCCACTTGCTTTTGTTTCATAACGGTCTCCATCAAACGGATGGACGCAACTGCATTGGTTATTAATAACAGCGTTAATAAAAAGGCAGTAGTGATGGTCCCGGCATCGAATTGAGGTCTGCCAAATGGGAATATTTTCGGTAGCTTAAACAAAGTATCCGCATGAGAAAACACCGGTATAATACCGCAGATAATAAATAATAGGCAGCCTATCAATATACTGAAAATTATTGAAAACTGGCTGAGTACTACAAAGCGACTTTTTCCTAACCAAAAGGTAATGCAAACCACAATCACACTCAGGATGAATACTTTAACATCTAACGTGGTGTGGGCTATGGTAATCCCCATCATCCCTTTCATAAAAGATCCACTTAATTGAAAGATCAATAAAAGTAAATAAATAAAAGTGATGGTGGGAGTAAATAGACGAGCGATTTTATCCATTAGCTTAAATGCCGAAATTAGGATAAATAACACACCGCTAATGATCATTGCCCCACTTAAAGCTTGTAAAGCACCATTGTTAGAAGAATAAAGTCCCCCTACTAAACTTGCGTAAATCGTAAAAATGCTCCACCATAACCCTGCCGGACCTTCGTGAATAGGGAATTTATGCCCCATCAGGCCTTGTAAAAATCCAGCTATCCCTAAAGTAATCATTGTGCTCTGGATAAGTCCAGAAGTCTCTATGGGTGTTAAGTTATATAAATCTGCGATAGCAATGGGTGCAGCAATTGCACCAGCGATCATAAAAATCATCCACTGCAATCCTGACAGTATTCCCTTCATTTCTTTCTCACTCTCTTCTCTAACAACACTGCTCTTATTAATTAATCAGCCATCAATGACTGTATTAAGAGCTATTTCGACCATTTCATAAAAGGATTGTTCACTTTCTTTATGAGTCAGGTGTTCCTGTCTTAACAATTGACTGCCGACTGTCAAAATCGATAACGCTTTTACACCATATTTTGCCGCTAAAGTGTATAGGGCTGTGCTTTCCATTTCTACCGCTAAAACCCCGAAATCCATAAACTTGTGAAGTCGATCTAAGCTCTCACGATAGAATTCGTCAGAATTATAGATGTTACCAACAAAGACATTTGCATTTTTAGCTTGTGCTTGTTGATATGCTTTTATTAACAATGAGAAATCTGCCGTAGGTGCGAAATTACAGCCATGGAAGATCTTCTCCGTCATATTACTGTCTGAAGACACCGCTTGGGCTAATATAATATCTCGGATATTGATGTTTTCCTGCATCGCGCCGCATGTACCAATGCGAATCAATTTCTTAACTTCATAATCGACGATCAATTCTGTAGCATAGATACTCATCGATGGATTTCCCATTCCTGTCCCCTGAACCGACACCGGTATACCCTTGTATAATCCAGTGTATCCATACATCCCTCTTACTTCGTTATAACAATTAGCCTCCTCTAAAAAGTGTTCTGCTACAAATTTTGCACGTAAAGGATCTCCTGGGAGCAAAACGCGCTCTGCTATTTCTCCCTTATTTGCACCTAAATGCCTACTCATAGTTCTTCCTCCAACTTTTAATTGTAAACTGAGGTTTACCGAAATCGCTTTCCACATACCGTCAAGTAAAATCAGTTTCGAAACTAGATTGAGCATAAGGTTTTTTAACATTACAAACTAGACCAAAAACTTACGGAGCTTACGGAAAATAATTGGTCAAATTATAAAAGTAGTTCTTTACGAATATTGTCCAAATCTCTTTTTGATGGGATCGTAGAAATAATAACAACCGGCACTGTCTTTAGTGCCACCGGGATATTACTAATGACAAGATCAATATTATTTTGCTGCATGATCTCGTCGGTTAGCCCTTTCATTATGGAAGTATTTAGGATTAACTGATCCCCTATCTCCTTCTTTATCAAATCCGCTATGTAATGACGAATCGAGAATTCTTCCCCGATCACTAAGAAAGCCCTTTTACTTTTGTAACGTAAACTCGAACGAACTATTAAGGTTAGCTTTGTTAAATGAAAATGATTAAACAGAATGGAAGGGTAAGTTTTATTCCACGTTTGCATACAGGTTTGCAATTCTTGATATATCTGCTGGCACTCCTGCTCTACATAAGTTGTTAAATGACTTTTTGAAATCATCATCCATTCCGGAATTGCATTTTCGATTAATAGCTTGTCAAAGAACCCGTAAATCTCCAATATAAATCGTTCTTGCATATCTAAGTTCGGGTATACCTTTGCCAATAACATTAGAAGCAGATTACCCATTTGATATTCTTCTTTATCCTTATGTAATTCGACTTCTTTAATCGGAGTGATCTCTGACCCTTCATAATAATGATATTGGCTGAGACTAACCATGGATTGCATAAAGAATATTTCACTCTTTGGAAATTCGATGGACAGTTTTTTTTCAAGACGCTCTGATATGGCTCTCACTGGTATATAAAACATTCCCTTTTCCCAGGGGTATGCATTTTCGTCGATCGTTACACAATTTCCTTTAGCAGCTCTTTCTATTACAATGGCCAACAAAAAAGACAATTTCCTTTTGGAATTGATAAAATATACAATGTTATTCTCATTCTCTATATTTGTGATCAACTGATTTATATAAGCAAATTCGACATTCGCAAAGGGCCATCCAGTGAACTCATACGCATCACAATATAACTTCCAATAAAAATATCGGATATTCATTTCATTTCCTTTGATCACAGGTGTAGAGTAACTAATGCGTAACTTATACGCTTTTAGATCATTATTATTTAATTCCACAATTAACTTTTTTAAAGAAGACGTACTCATAAACAGAGCTTCAGCGAGCTCCTCCACGGAAAGTCGACCCACATTCGTAAACAATAAATCCATCAGCCGATAAAAAATGGTTTGTCTGAACATAGAAGAAATCACTTCACTAATCGTACTTCGCCCATTACGTTGAAGAACGATTCCCTTTCCTCTAGAAACTTCAATGGTCACTGTTGGTGGTAGCTGCTTGCTGATTTCCTCCACCATCTTACGTATGGTCTTATCTGAAATGCCTAAACTTTTTTCAACTTCGGCTAAGGTAAACCATCTTTGTTCCGTATCAAGCAGCGTTAATAGTTGGTTGGCTAAATTAAATCCCTTATCCATTTTTTCTCCACCCTAGTTCAATTTCATTTTAATTTTTATAGTATAAACAAATTCACATCATAACCGTATCATTTTTCAATAAAAAAACTCGGGTTACATTTACCCGAGTTTCAAAAAAATGATTAATGAAATTATTCTTGTTGAGCAAACTGTGCAAATAGCTCATCAAACGAAGCTTTAAGCTTCATTGCGGCATTGTCTGAGAACATCAGCTTCAGGTTATCATCTGAAACCTTCGCAGACGACGAAGAATACTCATACATTTTCTCCTCATAAGCTTGAATGGCTTTATCAAAGTCTTCATGACCGGTGATGGCAAGCGCAAGCTCCGCTGCATCATGCATCGCCAGGTTGACACCTTCACCTGCAAACGGTGACATTAGATGTGCAGCGTCACCAATGAGCGTAATTCCCGGCTTATGATCCCACTTAAGCCCGACCGGCAGCGTATAGATCCGTCTTAGCAGAATATTATCCTCTGACTTTCGGATATAGTTCTGAAGCGGCTCCGCCCAATCTTCGAAATAGGCGAGCAGCTGCTCTTTCGCTTCCTTTGGCTGATCAAAAGGGATACCGCATGTATCCATCCAGTTTTGCTCGGCCGTGAAGGTTAAGGCGACTTTGATCTTACCGTCCCCGTTTAGCTGTGCAAGTATACCTTTATGATCGCCCAGCCCAAACACCTTGCCCCTCGCGTTAAAGGATGCCTGATCAGGATGTAACTTGGAATCCACTTGCAGCTCTATCATTGTTAACCCGGAATAAGAAGCCTTGGCATCCGTTAACAGCGGGCGCAGTTTAGAGAAAGCTCCATCAGCACCAATTACTAGATCCACTGTCTCCTTCACGCAGTTGTCAAAATGAAGCTCATGCTGGCCGCCTTCCAGAGCCACTGCCTCCGTCAGCTTGTAACCGTAGCGAATCGTATCAGGCTGCAACGCATTCAGCAGCAGGTCGCTTAACGTTCCACGATCGATCTCCGGACGGCCACCTTGTTCCCCCTCCTCTGCTCTTTCGTCCATATAGATCTTGCCGCTTTTATAAAACAGGCGAAAATCTTCTCCTTCGTAGCGCGCAATCGCCTGGAATTGCTCAAGCAATCCTGCTTTCTTCAGAGCTATCTGGCCGGAATCCTCATGAATGTCGAGTGATCCTCCGCGCTGGGCGCTGGCATTCTTTAATTCTCGTTCATAAATCGTTACTGCAATGCCATGTCTTTGCAAAATTAAAGCTAAAGTAAGTCCACCTGGACCTCCGCCGATAATAGCAATTCGTTTTTTCGTTTTATTTGCTGTCACCATAACCATCTCCTATATCCATGTATGTTGTCTGTTCCTTACACAGATATAGTAGTGCGGCTAATTAAACTGAATTTAAACGAGAATGGTGCAAAGGTTTCATCACATCTGCGCTTTTTCTTCAATCGGGCTGATTGCTTTAAGCTGCATCGCTATAACGGCTGCAATAACGGCTTTGATAATGTCTCCCGGAAGAAAGGCCAACGCTCCGACAAGTCCGGCCCATATCGACGTATTTGTAATCAATGCCATGATGGGGGCACCAATCAGGCTCACTAGCAATACACCAAAAATCACGTTAATCGCTATCAGCTTCCAAGTTCGGACCTTCGGCCAGATTTTTTCAGAATACCAGCCTATAAGGCCGGCCGCGATCGGAAAGCTAAGTATGTATCCTGCAGAAGGTCCAACGAGCACCGCAATTCCGCCACGACCACCGGTCAATACAGGCAGCCCAATGGCTACTAGAATGATGAAAATGATTAGGCTGAGGGCTCCCATCCGTTTCCCCAGAAAACATCCAGCCAACATGACGCCAAGCGTCTGGGCAGTAATCGGAACAGGGATGAAACCAAGGGGGATGGGTGGAATCATGCCCAGCACCGCGATAAGCGCTGCGAATAATGCAGCATAAATAAGTTCTTTTGTCTTCAAAAAATTGACCTCCATTGGATAAAAACAAGTGTATTCTGGTTAGTAAATACGTCCAGTAAGCTGAATTATAATGGAGATAGCTTTGATTGTAAACCGAAATATTATTATAGGTTTACAATGAAGCGAAATACCGCGCTTGAGTTTTTCCTATTGTTATATAGAATTAGAGTATTCAGTCGCAATCGTTGAATGATAAAAAATTCAATGGATTTTGGTCGGAGAGTTATACTTCTGGAGGTTTAAGTTGATGACAGTGAAAGAACATATTCTTGCCTTGCTTGATAGTAATAAAGGTGAATTTTTTTCCGGTGAGGAAATAGCCGTTCAGTTATCCGTGACGCGCAGCGCGGTCTGGAAAGCAATAAAATCGCTACAGACAGACGGTTATTCCATACAAGCTGTAACCAATAAAGGCTATTCTATGTCCCCTCAAACGGATATCTTGTCTGCCAGTGCAATTTCAAAGTACCTAGATATACAGGGACAAAAGTTACGTGTTGAAGTCTTTAAGACATTGTCTTCAACGAACGAAGCCTTAAAAAACCTTGCTTCAAGTGGAGAAGCTGAGGGTAAGGTGATCCTATCGGAAGAACAGACAGCAGGTCGCGGGAGAATGGGCCGTAAATTCTTTTCTCCACCGGGAACAGGGATCTATATGAGTATCCTGCTGCGTCCCAAGCTATCAGCAACGGATTCCGCTCTGCTGACTACTTGTGCCGCTGTTGCTGTTGCCCTTTCCATCGAGAGTATATCAGGTAAAGAAGCACAGATTAAATGGGTGAATGACGTTTTCATGGAAGGTAAAAAGGTGTGCGGGATCCTTACCGAAGCATCCGTGTCACTGGAAAACGGTTGGCTTGATTATGCCGTTCTGGGCATTGGTATCAATGTAGCGCTACCTTCTGATGGCTTTCCTAATGATCTTACCGAGATCGCAACAACTGTAACTTCTGAAAATAAACCTAATGGTGATCTCCGTAACCGACTGGTAGCAGAAGTACTAAACAATTTTATGGGATTCTATGAGCATTTAACGGACAGATTGTTTCTTTCCGAATATAGAAAACGGTTAATTTCACTCGGCAAACCCGTAACAGTGATAAAGAATAATGAACAACGAAAAGCAACAGCAATGGATATCGATAACGATTGCCATCTGAAAGTCAAATATGAGAATGGTGACGAGGAATATCTTTCAAGTGGAGAAGTCAGCATTAAGATTTAACTGTGGATTTGCTACATCATCATGTGTGTTTTGCGGAGATTGTAAGCCTACTACACCAAAAAAACCTTGCTGAATCAAGGTTTTTTAATGAACGTAAAATATCAACTTAAGGCTCAGGATTCTACTGTACTAAAGTATCTAAATCCGGCTGCAATTTATTCCGCAAAATATACAGCATGATGGCACCAACAAGGAATGCAACAGCATCCGAAATGACGAGCGACCAGACCACTCCATGGAAACCGTTCATTCGATTGGCGATATACAACACTGGAATCAGAGTAATACCTTGAATTACTGACATAATAAATGCTGCGGTTCCTTGCGCTGTTGCTTGGAAGATCCCCGTAAACAACGCGGTCGTTCCTGAAATGAACAAGGATAAGAATGTCACATGAAGAATATAGCTACCCATTTCAATTAATTGAGGGTCATTCGTGAATAAACTAATTAAGTGATCGGAAATCAGATAGACAATGACGCCGAATACGGCGGCTAACACCACAGTCGCTTTGATTGTGAATGTAATCGTATGCTTCATGCGTAATTTATTTGCTGTAAAAGAGAAGGCAATTAGCGGCACGACTCCCTCGCATAAACCCATCAGAATAACCTCAGGAAATTGCAATAAACGTGATGAAATCCCGAATGCTGCTATAGCCTGCTCCCCATATTCGACCAGAAAACGATTAAAGATGAGCGACATTGCACCCATAAAGATACTCATAACGAAGACGGGAACTCCGATTTTGAATACATTGCTGAGAATTTCTTTGTTAGCTTTGAACCATTTTACGGAGATGGTCAAGAATTGGCTCTTATATCCCATATGGAAGGCGTAGAATGCACTTGCAACCAAGTTAGAAATGACCGTAGCAGACGCAACGCCGATCACGTCCCAATGGAAGATGAAGATGACAAGAGCATCGAGAATAATATTCACAACAACACTGAGAAGCATACCGATCATCGAAGTGATTGCTGAACCTTCCGAGCGTACGATATTCTCAAGCGTGAAGAATAATACGACAAATGGTGAACCAATAAGCATTATCGTGACATAATCTTTCGTGAATCCAAAGGAGTCAGGCGTCGCTCCTAAGCCATGAACGATTGGATCGATCAACGGGATACCGCCAGCCATCAAAATAAGTCCGAGAACTAAACTGCTGTAAAAGGCGAATGAAGATACATGCTTTACATCATCATATTTTTTCTCTCCGAGCAAACGGGAGATGAATGCACTACTGCCGATACCAATCAAGTTACCTAGCGCCATAATGGCCGCGAATAACGGTAAAGTTAATGCGAGTGCGGTTAACATCGCAGTATTGCCCAGTGTGCCAAGGAAATAGGCATTCAAAATGGAGTATATGACACTCATCGACATGCCTAGCATCATCGGTACTGCGAAGTGAGCTACGGCTTTTGCGACAGGTGCTTTTTCAAAGTAATGAATGTTTTCTGCGTCCATATCGGTCACCACTATCTTTCTTTATTTTATTTCAAAAATTACTTAGAATTCTAACTATTAATTCAATATAAACCGTGGCACGGCAACAAACAAACCCGTACCATAACGACGAGTTTTCAGGTTTGGTTTGCCGGATTGGACTGATCTTAATTTCTTTAAAAGCATGTCATTGCGCTGCCTTTGACGTTCCTCCTTCTCTTAAGGAAAGGCAGCGCAATAGCTACTGTTTGTTTAAAAGACTCTGTTTACTTATCGTCCGGGTCCTGTGACTTGTCTGGTGACGAATTCGTTCCATCTTTGGATGGCCAACCGAATCCGCGCATGTCACCACGCCCTTCCCTGCCAAATTCAGGAAATCTTCCGTTAAAGCGTTCGTCTCTAGAATTTCCCCACATTCTATGCATTTGTCCGCGCATGGCCATTAGTTTTTCAAATTCCTCTGTTCCCATACGCTCCTTTGCTGCCTCCATCCACATAGCCATTACATCGCGTTCTCCGTCCGTTCCAAGTTCTTCTTCTAACGCCGTAATGACGCGAGTTAAGTAATCCCCGAAAGCAACCTGTTCTTCTGGTGATAGGCGAGAAAATATATTAACACTGTCTAACTCTTGTCCCTCTTCCTCTTGTCCTTTTTGGGTTAGGTAAATCAACATGATGCGCTTGTCTGTTTCTGATGGCTTACGGGTGATATATTCGGCTTTCTCCAATTTTGCAAGTAATTCATTGAGAGATGATACACGGATGTCCAGCATATAGGATAAATCCTTTGTGCTGATACCGTCTTTCATACGAAGAAACGCCAGTATCCTGCCTTGCCCGCGGGATGTGTCGGCCATAGGGCCAACAGCAGCGTGTGTTTTTAAGTGTTGACGTTGCAGCAGCCATTGCAGTTTCGCAAGTTTTTCGTACAATTCAGTATTCATGTCCATAAATGTGTCCTCCATAAAGTTTTTATGGTACCTGTTGATCTTTGTGACGGTACCTGTTTGTTTTTATTATAACGGTACCTGTTAGATGTGTCAAAATGTTTTTTACAGGTACCGTTAGTATGTAATTACGCTAATACAGAGGCACCTTGACTAAAAACTTGTAAACAAAATACAAAACCCGCGTGGGCGCGGGTTCTTATAAGAGCATGTTCTGATCAGTTTTCATTTTTGTATATCTTCAAGCAAACCTTCAAACCATTGTACATTTACTAAATGATGAGATAGTGAATTTTCTAACATTTTTTTGAAATTAGAACTGATATTTTCATCGTTCTCAATAGATAGCTGTAGTAAAGAAATCTTATTTTTAGTTTGTTCAATTTGTAATTCAATTAATTTAGATAGTTCTTCTTTTTTATATTCATCTGAAAATAGCATGGCTACGTAAAAAGATAGATTTATATAGTCTGTCTTAGACCCATATTTGAACATCAACTTTTCAAACTCTTTTTCCCCTAATTCAGTGATGTTATAATTATGCGTCTCTCTGGTGTTATCTCTTTGATCAACTTTTACAATATACTTTTTCTCTACTAATTGCCCAAGATTATAATAAAAGGAGCCTTTAGTGAAATTCACTATATATTTATAGTGTTTTTCCTCCATTAAGGATAACAATTCATAACCGTGAGCTCCTGGATTTTGTTTTAATAATCCTAAAATTAGTAATATTATCAAATAAACGCCTCCGTCAAAGTACTATTAGGTTTAATCATTGTTGATTTGTATGAACTGGGCTTGAAATTCATCAAATGATATTTTTCCTAATGCAAAATCCATACTCAATATATACATTTTTTCCGCTTTAGTGTGTATTCTTGCATTATGGAGACTTAACAACTCATGTTCATTCATTAACGGCTCAATTACATGTTGCTTATTAATAAAGGCTTCAAAATATCGTAACCCAAATTTTCTTTGAGATATTGCATCGATATGAATCCCATCCGGATTAGAAGTTAAACCTGAAGCTGTAACAAAGTAACAATTATCTTGTTCAAAAGCGAATTTTTGTAATTCTTGATTCATTAACGCATATTCCGTGCAATGTTTCCCAAATCCTTCTTTGCCTAAAAAATCCCCTAAACCACCAATGATAAATGGAATATTTGGAGCCTCTAACTCTTTTCTTAGCGCCGTAACAATCTGAAGTAATTTCTGATAATAGACTTTATAGTTGCCGTTACTACTATCACTTTCTCCTTGATGCCATAAAATCCCCGATAATTCACTATTCTTCATTGCAAATTTAGTTTCTTGTAATGCATGTTTAAAAAGTGCCCCATTTACTGCCCATTCATCAATGGTGCTCCCGCCCTCAGCGCAAGGAATTAAGCCAATAATGTCTTCTTCATTTTCACGACACCATGCATCCGCAAATGATCCAGCAAGACTTATTCCTGATACAGGACGGTCATAATTAATAGGTTCAGCCATCATTTGCCATCTACCATTACGCAACATTTGTATTCTTTCGTTATAGATAGGGGGTACTTCATGTATAAATCCTCGTCCAGCCATATTTGACTGACCAATCATTAAAAATGATTTGACCATTATTCTCATCCTCTCTTCAATAGTCTAATTAGACTGTATATATTATTAGTCTAATTAGACTATTTGTCAACAAATACGCTTTTTTAACCTAAACTCAAAATTTATTATTGAATACTGTTAATGGGAACTCTTTTTGTAAGATAAGATTTTCTATGATTTGTTTGGATAAATCAAAAAAGCCGCCGACAAGGCGACTACGTATGTCATGTGTTTTTTTGGCTTAATGCTGTAATTCCTTATTATCCATAGATATCTTTTTGATCTCATTACTTTCAAGGATTGGACTAGGATAACCAGCACTTACTACTTGTATCATTGCTTGCCCTAATTGTTCCGAAGTAACGACACCCTTCAGCTTTCTAAGTATGGGGTAAAAAGGTCTTAGCACATCGTATAAAAGTTGATACATTTTTGTCTTGGATCGGACGCCGTTAGAAGGAAGAATGATTCCTGGTCGGAACATATACGCTGCCTTAAACGGAAGCTGTAACAGATCATTTCCCGTCTTTCCTTTCACTCTCGCCCACATGGACCTACCTCTTTCAGAACTATCTGTCCCACTTCCCGACACATATAAAAAGGTCATCTGGGGATTTAGTCTAGCTAATGTTCCCGCAACGGATAGCGTAATGTCATACGTTATTCGTCGATATTGATCTTCTTTCATACCCTGAGATGCTCTGGATGTTTACGACCTATTGTAGCTATTTCTCGCACTCTGTCATCTAATATACACTCCTGCAGTGCACTTAGACCTACCATTCCCGTAGCGCCAAATATAATGACCTTCAATCTATCGTTCACTCCAATCTTATTTATCTGATTTACTATAGGTTAAGTTTATTATACTCGACATCAACTGAATAAAAAAACAAGCCTATTTGGCTTGTCTGCAAAGTAGAAGGTTATATCATTTTTAGCTCATTGGATACGTAAATTGATAATTTCCAGATCCAATGATTAGTTTTTGGCCTTCTGGCATTTGTTCCACACTAGACAGACCTATAACTTGTTCTATTGGGATCCCAGACTCCAAAATATTCTCCTGCTTCATTGTTGGAATCATAACCTCAGCTGTTGTATTAGATGGTATCAATACTTGCATTTCTACTGAAGCTTCATTAAGTTTTTTCCAAGTTACCTTGATCGTTCCATGGACAGATTCAAGCGAAGCATCAACCCACGATAAATGATCCCCGATTTGCGGTTGGATCCGTATTTTTTTGTAGCCTGGTTCCAATAGTTCGATACCACCGGCAGTGCGATAGAGCCAATCTCCTATAGCGCCGTAAGCATAATGGTTATAGGAGTTCATATCATCGCTCCAGAACGAACCGTCCTGTTTTATTCCATCCCAATGTTCCCAAATGGTTGTGGCCCCTTGAATTACGGAATATAACCAGGAAGGATACTCTTTTTGCAGTACCAATTGGTAGGCTAAATCCGTGTAACCAAATCTAGAGAGGACTAGACACAGATACGGAGTTCCCACAAAACCGGTCGTCAAGTGTACTCCATTTTCTTCGATGTGGTCTGCTAGCATCTTGGCTGTACGATGACGATCCTTTTCCTCCAATAAGTCAAACATAAGGGCGAGTGTATAGGCAGTTTGTGTCGGTGATGCCACCCGCCCATTTGGCGTTACGAACTCTTGACGGAATGCCAGAACAATCTTCTCATGCAATGCTTCATATTTTAAGGCATCTTCGGGTTTTCCAATGACAGTCGCTGTCTTAGCTAGCAATTCCGTTGAATAAGCATAGAACGCGGTAGCGATCAACTCTTTTAGAGTTGCTCCGACGTAGCTGTTTTCTTTGGCATCTAGACCTAACCAATCTCCGAAGTGAAAACCTGTATTCCATAGATATTCGTCTTCACCTTGCACCCGAATATACTCGACCCAAGCTTTCATACTTGGATATTGCGTTTTCAGCACACGAATGTCCCCATAACATTGATAAAGCGTCCAAGGACAAATCACCGCGGCGTCTCCCCAAGCAGCAGATCCGTATCCTGCCGCTGGTACATCTGGAATGACGTGTGGAACTCTTCCGTCCTCTTCTTGATCCGCGGCCAAATCCTTTAGCCACTTTTCAAAGAACGGAACGACATTCATGTTGAAGGCAGCTGTGCGAATAAAAACTTGAGCATCCCCCGTCCATCCCAATCTTTCGTCTCGTTGAGGGCAATCTGTAGGGATATCTAGAAAATTCCCCTTTTGTCCCCATAAGATGTTGTGCTGAAGTTGATTTAAGAGTTCATCTGAGCAGTTGAACTTGCCCGTTTGCTCTAAGTCCGTATGGATGACGCAGCCGATGAATT
The DNA here is from genome assembly GCF_037963325.1 of Paenibacillus sp. FSL E2-0201. Taxonomy (NCBI): domain Bacteria; kingdom Bacillati; phylum Bacillota; class Bacilli; order Caryophanales; family Paenibacillaceae; genus Paenibacillus; species Paenibacillus sp. FSL E2-0201. The sequence goes on along the minus strand of NZ_CP150154.1, from coordinate 3,417,166 downwards.
GTTCCAATAATTGATCTTGCGGTATACCAGTCACTTTTACATAACGGAATCCTTGGAAGGATAAATACGGCTCAAATGTTTCTTCCTCTCCGCCTCGGCATACATAAGTAACAGTCTGTTTTGCCGATCGTAAATTACCGATGTAGAAGTTCCCCTCGCGGTCCAAGACCTCAGCATGTTCTAAAGTAACTATGGTTCCTGCTTCAGCATGAACCATAAACCTTACCCATCCAACCATATTTTGTCCCATATCCAGCACGTGTTCACCTTTAGGTGTAGTAATGATAGCGATAGGCTTGATGGTTTCTATAACCCTAGTCGGTTCGTTTTCCTGAGCAACCAATGTAGCTTTTGGACGGTCCTTGAGAATAGTCTTTTGCCACTTTAAATCCTCAAAACCGGGAGAAGACCATCCTTCTTTCTCGAGCCTCGCATCATATGTTTCGCCATGATATAATTCCGACATCAAGAGTGGACCTGTCGAAGTACGCCATTTCTCATCCGATACAATGATATGTTCAGAACCATCGGATAATGTGACGTGTAGCTGGATTAGCACAGCACGAGCATTACCGAAGATGTCTTTCTTTCCTTCCCAAGCTAGATACCCTTTATACCATCCGTTTCCCAGAATACAACCAAGCGCGTTGCCACCAGCAGCAATCAATGACGTCACGTCATAGGTCTGATATTGAAGCCTGTTGTTATAACTGGTCCAACCGGGATTAAATAGTGTGTTATCTGCTGGAATACCATTAATATAAAGGCGGTACAATCCAAGCGAGGTTGCATACACACGTGCTGATACGACATTGTCAGGGATTGAAAATTCCGTACGAATATAATCGCAAGGCTCCGCTCCGTTCTCTTGGTTACTCAGGGGTGCTGTTATCCATTTTGCCTGCCACTCTTTGACCGACAACAAGGCTGTTTCCCAGTATGCAGGTTCACTCCATTCCGAAACCTTTCCTTGATCGTTCCAAGCTCGAACCCTATAGTAATACCGAGTGCGTGACTGTAAGTCGGGACCTGCATACTCAATATGAACATTGCTATCTGATTCTACCTTTTCAGAATCCCAGATGAGTTCTGAAACAAATTTAGGATCATTCGCGACCTGAACTTGGTAGGCAGATTGGATAAAGCCCCTTACTTCTGTGCTGATCCACCAACTAAGCCGCGGATGTAAATCATCAATCCCCAATGGATTTTTTCTATAATTCACCTTAAGATTTGTGACCTCAAAATTGGACATTTGTAACTACCTCCTATAATCATTCGGTAACCTACCAGAACAGTTAAGAATAGAATTGTCGCTCATGTATCCAGCAGAGCTAATTCTATTGTACGAGGTCGCTTAACATAGAATTGGGGGTATTTCTGACATTTTTATAGGTGGATCTGGACATTCATTCATAAATTTCATACGATGAGACTAGCCTTAGGTAATTTGAAAGGGGCCACGTTATGAGTATCAGACGCAGTACCTTTGTCATGTCCGGAGATAGCTTTTTTGAGCCTGATGTGCCAATTAATGTGAACAGGGCTTACGAAACGTTCGAATTGAATGCGCATTCCCATGAGTTTATCGAGATTACTTATATCAGTGAAGGCGCAGGGGTTCACTACATTGAGGATGAGGCCGTTCCTGTCGAGCACGGTACGTTATTTTTTATACCTATCGGACGCAGTCATGTATTTCGCCCTAAAACACCTATAAAAGACCGTCCGCTTATTGTTTACAACTGTTTGTTTCCGGTAGAGTATTTATCTGAGCTTCAGGTTACTTTTCCTCACGCTAAAGATATTTGTGAATTTTTCACAGATATGCAATTGCTATGGTTCTCTATGAAAGATATCAGTGGTTCATACCATATAATGTTCCGTGAACTGTTTCGTGAATTCTCGGCAAAACCACCTGGATATTTAGCTGTCCTCGATGCTCTTGTTGTGCAAATATTAACGGGCTTGTTTAGACATCGGTTGCAGCTTAATACACCAACTGGGGAGAAGCCACAATGGATGGCAGTTGATGAAGCCATTGCATTTATAAATTATAATTATGCCAGCGGGCTTAAACTTAGCGATCTTGCTAGCAAAGCGAACCTTAGTGAACGGCAATTTAGCCGACTTTTTCAGCATCAAACGGGAATGAGTTTTACAGATTACATGCAAAGTATTCGTATGGATGCTGCCTGCCGTATGCTTTCTGGAGGTTATAGAGGTGTAAGTGAAATTGCCGCAGCAGTCGGATATGCTGACCTGAAGTTTTTTCACCAAATATTTAAAAAAAAGATCGGAATGACTCCCCGGCAATATAGTAATTCGCTACGAGTTGAGCAATAGCTACTAAACATCCTTCAAAGGGACCGGCTGCAGCATAGTGAAGTACTTTAACTGCTAGCACGTTCTTTCCATTAATAAGACGCTCGCTCAGATCAACTGTTTCGTAATAATGGCTGAACTGGTCACCTTTGCAGGGTCCAACAGAGACGGATTCACCGTTAAGAAATATTCGGTACCGGCTATCCGCTGTGATATCAACAACGAGTTTTGCTCCATCTGAATCAGAAACGTTAAATTCACGGCGAAAATACACCAATTCATGTGTACCCGGATTTGACGTCCACGGATAGCCTTTAGACCAAATCCAATGTGCCTTCCACAATCTGCTCTCTTCCATAGTACCTCCTACTAATCCGATTTATTTTAAAGTCAGCAAATGATATACACAACGAAATTCCGAACTTGCCACTAATATAAAGCTGTACTATCTCTTCTCCAATTAAAGAACAAGTATTTCTAATATCAATGAAATGAACCCCTAAAGTTGCTGTGACTCCTCTTGTTTAATTTAGATCCATCTCGATTATTTCCTTATACAAAAACAAAAGCTACCATGCGATTGCTTGGCAGCTTTTGTTTTTGTATAAGATGTTCAAGCAGCGTATCCTACTTATCACCGGCAAGTGTAAGCCACTTGCGATTGTGATGCTCCTGAACATCAACGGGGGTATCAAAGAAATCGCTCAACACATCCGACTGCAGGCAGTTTTCCGTCTCATCCCCTTTATAGATTTCGCCGTTCTTAACTAATAACGTATGTGTGAAGCAGGGTGTTATCTCTTCGATATGATGCGTTACATACAGCAAAGTTGGTCCGCCGGGTTGCTTCGTAATCTTCTCGATCATTTGCAACAGCTGTTCTCGGGCAAAAATATCAAGCCCTGTGCATGGCTCATCAAGGATCAATAGATCTGGATTGGCCATAAGTGCGCGTGCAATGAGGACTTTCTGTCGCTGACCTTGCGATAAGGTATCGTATGTACGAGCGGCTAAGGAAGAGCAGTCTAGAAACTCCATCAATTCTTCGGCTTGCTTTTGATCCTCTTCATTGGTCTTGTCATATAAACCGATAGTTGCAAATTTCCCGCTGAGGACGATGGTCAGGGCGGTCTGATGTCCGTATAGCTTTTGCTGCAGGGAGGTGCTGACCCAACCGATTCGTTTGCGCAGCTCCCTAAGATCAACATCACCGAAGCGATGGTCTAGCACTTCGACTTGCCCAGTCGTCGGCCATACATAGCCGTTCACTACGTTCAGCATCGTCGTCTTGCCTGAACCGTTTAATCCGACGATACACCAATGTTGCCCTTGTTTCACTTCCCAATTCATATCGCGTAAGATCATGGTTTTATCGCGCTGCCACGATACATTTTTAAGAGATATAATCATGCCCCAAATTCCCCTCCTTATGAATGTCTGTATTGAACTTAAAGCTCAGAAAGAGTTCCATTTAAAATACTCAGAGTGCATTGTACCGCTTGATCTGGATCCCCATTTTTAATAGATTCATAAACTTGTTCATGGTAATCGGATTGAGGATCATGAGAACTATAATTACGGTTTAATTTACTCATTGCATCTGACAAAATATGCGTAAAGGTTCTATATAAATCAATGATCACAGCGTTTTTGCTTGCCATTGCTACTGCCATGTGGAACTCTATATCCGATTTGGCATACAGTTCACGATCATTCTTCTGTAGAGCCATATTTCTAGTATCCAAATGGTTCCGCATGTTGGATAAGTCAGTGTCATCATGTCGTAGAGCTGCTAATCTTGCGATTTCTAATTCAATCATTTTTCGAGCTTCGAAGACTTCAATCAATTCTGCACGAAGTAAACGATGGGTGAGTGGTTCTTGAATAAGAGGACTGGATTTTAAGTAAGTTCCAAAACCCTGCTTTTTCTCCAATAGTCCAGCATGAACTAACACACGGACTGCTTCTCTTATCGTTGATCGCCCTACATTAAATAATTGCATCAATTCAGGTTCTGGAGGTAATTTGTCTCCTGGTAAGATAGTTCCTGTTGAAATCTTATGTTGGATTTGGTTAACAACATCGTCCACTAACTTAGTGGATTGAACGGGTCGGAACGATCCCTTCTCAAACATCTGATCATCTCCTCTTTCTGCAGAATACCATGATATTCTTTACTTAACAAGTAAGATTTTGAAGTTTTTAACGCCCAATATGGGAATAAAAAAGCAGCTAATCATTTGGATTAGCTGCTGACGTAACTTATTTAACTATAGCTTTATTGCATGGCTCACTATTATTTATTGTCCTTTTTCCATTACAGCAAAGTAGTTATTTTCACTGTCAGCGAAATTAAATACTCTTCCACCGGGAATTTCTACAATATCTCCTACCGTAACATTTTTGTTCTTCAACTCTTGATTCAATTGATCAAAATGATCCGAAAAGAACATTAAAGAAGGTGTTCCGAGATTCATTTCAGGATTCATTTGGGCAACCAACTCTTTATTATGAAGAACAATGCTAGTAGCTGCACCTTTCGGAGCAAGTTCGATAAATCTCATAGGGCCATTTGTTTCGTCCAAAATCACCTCAAACCCTAGCTTCTCTGTCCAGAAATCTTTGGATTCTTCTTGATTATTTACATATAACATTACTTGACCCACTTTATTAATCATAATTTATACTCTCCTTAGTTGAATAATTTATGAGGTTGTCCATTTCCCCATATTATTTACTTCCTTTTCCTACATTAAACTGAAATTCAGATAAGCGAAAGAGAACATCGATAATTATTTTTATTTTAAATATTTCTACAATAATTCAATGTACCCTTCAGTGCCATTCACACGAATTCGCTGCCCGTCTTTTATCAGCTTGGTAGCGTCTTCCACTCCGACAACAGCCGGTAAGCCATATTCACGAGCGATAACCGCTCCATGGGTCATCAGTCCGCCAACTTCGGTGACCAAGCCTTTAATGGATACAAACAAAGATGTCCAACCAGGGTCAGTAAAAGCGGTGACTAATATATCTCCATCTTCCAGATCTGCCTCTTCCATGTTTAAGATGACACGTGCTCGTCCCTCTATAACTCCGGTAGAAACAGGTAGACCTACAATCGCTTGGGCTGGGAGATTTTCTCGTTTGTACTCACCCGTAATGATTTCACCATCAGACGTGATTACACGTGGCGGAGTTAGTTTTTCAAAAAAATTGTAATCGTCTTTTCGTTTACTGATGATCTGATAATCCAGTTTATTTGTGCGTGCGACTTCGTGAAGTTCTTCAAAATAGAGATAAAATATATCTTCTTTTTCATGAATTATTCCCGCTTCTACTAGTTGTTCGGCTTCTTTCAGTAATGCCTGTTTGTAAACGAAATAGCGATTAATCATACCGTATTTTGGATATTCACGATAACCGATGAAATTCCGGATTAAACTGATCACTCGTTTGGTCTCTTCAGCTTTTTGTTCACCATCCGGTAATTGCTTCAATCGATCTAACAACTCTTGTTCTTTTTCCAAAGCTTCCTGTCTTCCTTGCTCAAATTTCCGTTTGCCAGCATTTGGCTTAATGTTTTTGATATTATTGAGAATCATGGGGAGAAGTGTAATTGGTTTTTCGCTCCAACGGGTTCTCGAAATATCGATTTCACCGGCACATCGCATCCCATATTTGTTGAGATATGCATAAATAGCGTCTTGAGTCTCACGTCCACCCTCAAACTTAACCAGTTCATCCAAAAAATCATCATCTTTTACATGTTGTAAATAATCAATTATTTTCGGGTAAGGACGAATCACATCTGCAACATCCGATAGCGCTAGGCCCATTTCCGAAGTAATGTTGTTGGGTACAGATTGAGAAAGCGTATCTGCTGCGTTTTTTTTACCTAACCACTCGTACATTTTGTCATTGATCCATGACGAAGCGTTCATAGCAGTCATAAAGACCTTTGTACTTTGTGGGTTAGATAAGAACTTCTTTAATTCCTGGAGATCTTCGAGAATAAAATCAAATAAATCTGCTCCTGATTTTGTTCGGATGTTTTGTTTTAATTCTTCTATTGATGTTTGACTGTTCTTAATCAAATCAGAAACAATTGCCGGATCATTTTCGATTAGGGCTTGAAAAACTTCTGACGACCTATCTTTACTGCTATTATCGGGACTCCGTTCTTTTCTATCATCTGGTATCGATGTTATATATTCTCGTTCTATTAGGGATATAAATGCATCTTTTATGAGCGGATCGGATTTTCCAAGGGTATTTATGAAAGTTTCTCTTTTGGCAGGTGAAGCCAGCATATGTGCAACATCAACAAATAACCTTCCACCGGCTTTACGCATTGGTGCAGGAGTTATTAACAGATAAAAAGACAATCCTAGTGGTTTCATGGGATCCGTCATCATTTGTTGATGACCGACAGATACGTAAACGTGATTTTCTTGATCATTTACTTCAGGGATCGGGTATAAAGTAGTGATTGGTCGACTTTGAACAATATAAAAAGTATCATGATCCAAACACCATTCGATATCTTGCGGGCAACCAAAATAAGCTTCAATCGCTCTACCTATTCGTGCCAGTTGTAAAATTTGTTGTTCTGTAAGTGTTTGAGACTTTTGCTGTTCGAAATCGATTTTCCGGGTTTCTGTTCCACCTTCTTTTATGCCATAGATAGCTATTTTTTTGGTTGCTATCATCGTATCGACGAGTTTCTCTTCGTGTACTTTATAACAATCGGCAGATACCAAGCCAGAAACCAGAGCTTCACCGAGCCCAAAACTGGCATTAATGGATAGCAACTTTCGATTAGAGGTCATTGGATCAGCGGTGAATATAATTCCTGATGCCTGTGGAAGAACCATCTTTTGAACAATAACGGATAAATAAACTTGTCTGTTATCAAAACCATTTTGTATTCGGTAGATTACTGCGCGATCCGTAAATAGAGACGCCCAACATTTGCTTATATGCTGCATCATTGCTTCTCGTCCGATGATATTTAAATAGGTGTCCTGTTGACCGGCAAAAGAGGTATTTGGTAAATCCTCAGCAGTTGCACTAGAACGTACTGCGTAAGCCTGTTCTTCACCAAGTTGGGAGAGATAGTGAGTAACTGCTGTCACAACATCTGAAGGAATTTCTACTTCCATAAGAATTTCTCGAATTTTCCTACTGATTTCACCAATTTGCGCTCGATCGTTTACGTTTAGCATGGATAGTTGATCTAACAAAGTATGATACTTTTCGTTCTTTTCGATAGCTTTTTGGTAACCCACTGTTGTAATACAAAATCCTTCTGGTACATTTATTCCTTCGATAGTTGATAATCTCCCTAAATTTAACCCTTTTCCACCAACAAGCGAAAGCTGCGTATGATCTATTTCCTGAAACCCAAGAACTAAAGAACTCATTCAATCTCTCCTATCTATTAAATTGAGAAAAAACATTTGACAAGAGTTGACCGGCATGGTACATTATTAATATAAGATCCATTATCTTTGTCCACTAAATAATGTAAAGACGTGATATGATTATATCATCGTGTCTGTTCATATGCAATATTAAAGAACCTGATAAACGACTCAGGTTCTTTTTTTGATTCCAGTAATCAATAACCAACACTCGGCCTATACTCCATCTTTTACATTGGAGCTATAACCCATGGACTTCAAACTCATAGATTCGCGCCGCCGCATCGGCTCCCTGCGTGGGTTTAAGAATTATTAATTTTACATAGCGTGCTTTCACCAACGCGATCGCGTCTGTTGACTCGGCTTCCGAGTTTCCTTGAACGTTAACGACATCCGTCCAATTCGTTCCGTCAATACTCACCTGAATGGTATAATCGCTCGTATTAAACCCGGACCATTCTCCTCCGCTCTGTGCATGCTTGATGATAAAAGTGCTAATTTGATGCTCGGCTCCGAGATCGACCTGAAGCCAATGAGGCAGATTTCCAAGTGCGCACCATTTGCTGTTATCAGTAACTTTGCCGTCTACGGCGTTCGTTGCTCCTTCCTTCTCTCCGCATGCATGATCAGCCGTTGCAATTTTTCCAAGTGCTAAATTCTTCACCGCTCCAGCTTCTTTGCTTACTGTGATGAGCTCCTGTTTCGTAATGGTATCTTGCCCCGCGCTGTTAGTTGCAGTCAGTGTCACGCTATACACGCCTTCCTGATTGAACGTTACAGCAGGGTTCTTCGATGTACTCACAGCTGGGCTTCCGCTTTCGAAATTCCATGACCATCCTTCTGTTACTTCCGTCGATAAGTCAATGAAGTTTACGCTCTCACCTGGTGCCACCAGGGTCCGATCAGCCTTGAACCCAGCGATTGGCTTCGGATAAGCCGGCCAACTGATCTTGACGCTGGAGGACTGACCTTGCTCGTATCTTGCGTTGATCGCAACGACCTTCAATTCTGTGACCGTTTCTTTGTCTATTCTGCTCATCTCAGGAACATAGAACACATGATTCGTTGTTGCACCCATCAGCACTTCTCTGCCATCTGGCAGTACACGATAGATTTCATATTGCTTCACCTGTTGATCAAGCGGTTTCCACTGTAATCTAGCATCTCCGTAAATTCCATTACGGAAATCGGATTGAGTGACCTTAAGCTCGCGAACTGCCGGCAGTGCTTTAATTGAATCATTAGTATTCTGGATGGAGAGCTGGCCAATTTGAATGCTATAATTACTGATCGTATCCTTGGTATCAAAGTACAGTGACAACGCAACGATACGTTTTCCTTTATATGGGGTCAAATTCAAAGTTTCGGTAGTCCAGCCTGACGAAGCTTTATCCTTCACGTTAAGGAAGACAAATTGGTCGGGATGGTCTGCGAAAGCGAGACCAACCTTTAGACTTGGCTTGTTCGGCGTTTTATACGTAATCGATAGCTTTGTACTTGCTTCAATTTTCAGGTCTGTCTTGTAGAGCTTCAAATGTGTGGCATTGTTGTGGCTCAGTTCACCTGATACCTTCAGAGAGCTACCGCCGTAATATGCATCGGACCAATCAAGCCTCGGAGTAAGTGCTGTTCCTTTGCTGTCTGCGATCCAGCGCCATGTAGGCAGGATATCTTGCAAGCTTCGGTTATTCCATCCTTTATCTCGTACCTGCTGCCCTCGGACATAATATTTCTGTCCGCTTCCTGTATTGAAGTTAGTGATGAAAGGCAGCTTATTTACTGGGGAGGATTCTACCACATCATTCGCGATCCCTTTCCATGCCTGATCGCTCACGGTGTTCCCCGGGTTCCCGTTTGGCCCCACCCAGAATTTGCTCTCACGTACGAAGAAATCCTCCATACTCTCTGCACTGTTAAAAGCCCAGTCTGGGCGATAAATACCAAGGGAAGTGACGGCAGGCTTGCCATCTGGGAACAGTAGATTCCAGTTCACATTTGTATCGTAGCCCTTGGCTTCAACATCGATCCCTGCATACAGATCATATGGAGTTCTTCCTAAGCTTTTGGCCTTCTCTGCGGAGCTTTTAAGATCCTTCCACCAAAAGTTTAGGAACATACTGTCTGTTATTTTCTTATTATCTTCCTGTAGAAACATCGCGTTCTTGTCATTTAGTGCGTTCTGCCAACTGATACTGCCCTCCTTAGTCATAGAGTCGTACCATACGATTTTGCATAGACTCCGACTTGTGCGACTCTAGATAACTTAGGAAAGCCTTCATTTTCTGTGCATCAGCCGGCACACCACCTTCGGTCTCCTGATTAATGAACCAGCCGTCAAATCCATAATAGTTCGCAACCTGGATCAGCTTGTCTGCAGCAGGAAACGAGCCGTCACTGTTCTGTTGAAGCATTTGCTCCACCCATTCAAATTTCCCTCCATACACGGTAGGTGGGAAGAATACCGTTCCTATGATCGGTACGCCATTCCTATGAGCTGCGTCGATAGTATCCGCGCTTGGAGGTACAATGATCCCTTCTCCAGCTGATCCGCCCCAGTAAACCAGCTTGTCAACATACTGCCAATAGGAGAACGTGTTAGCCTCAAATTTGTCCGAACCTTGTGATGGCACACCACTTGTTCCCGAGTTCAGAGCTGATAAGGCCATAACTTTCGGCGCTTTGGTCGCATGGGAGTTGACACCATCTGTCACAAATCGATCTTGCAGCGGGATTGTGCTCCGGTTGAATGCCGCATCCGGATCGGATGCAGGACTCCACTGAAGCAATTGCTCTGGAAACCAGTAGGATGAATAAGGCTGTTTAGCGAAAGCTGTTGTAGATATTGCTGCGCACATCACCAATAAGAATATAAAACCTGCACCAATCTTTTTCATGCCATACTCCTCCAATCAATAGATAATATGGTTGCGCTTACATTTTAACAAGCTGGACAAAGCTGTAGATAGTGGATTAATGACAAGTCCAGGTGCACTTATTACAGATTGTAAACCTGAAGCTCGAGTACAAGCATATTCTTGGTCTCCATAAATAAAAAGAGCCCCCATTTAAACAAACGGGTGCTCTCAATCTTTTTATATCATTTGAATCACGATTTCCAAATTTAATCAATTAGTCTCTCAGCTCTACAACCTACAAGTTTAAAAGAAACTGTCTTGTGCTCTGATAAGCGTCATTCCATCCCATTTTTGCGTAGAATCGAAGTCCATCAAGTCCCTTGAAATAATAGGCTCCCATTAGCCGCTCTTTAAAATTAGGAGTTTCTACTCCGTTCTTTTCTTGATAGTCTTGATACACCTTAATAACATCACTCCATGGCATATGCCGATCGAGAATCGCAAGGTCTATGAGACAATCACCGTACATGCAATTCCCGTCGATGATGCCGGTAATTCGTGTTCCATCGGACAAAATATTCCACTGTTGAAAATCTCCGTGTATAAAGCTTCTATTAGATTCATTATAGGGTACGTAGTCCATCAACCGACTGTATATTTCTTCGTATACATCCTTCTCCAAGCAAGACGTATGGAAGAGATCATACCAATTCTCCCAGAACGTTCCCGTTTGATCCTCAGCATTTACTGCAACAATAAAGTCTTTCCAAGATGAATAGACCCCGTTGCCATCAGCACCGATCCACCCATACCCGTTAGTTGCCCCAATATCCGCTGCTCCCATTCTTGTCAAAATGCTGATAATTTCAGGCAAGTGAAGGGTTTGCTCCTCTGCCGTGAAATCGGATAGGTTGCGACCTTCCATTCGTTCCATGATTAAATAGGTTATCTGACTAGTTTTTCCTAAAGCCAAACATTTCGGGAAAGGGATGTTCTGACTTGATAGCAGATTCGATACATAGTTTTCTGTTTCATACGCTCCTGCCAGATCGCTGAATTTGACTACATATCCTTTCCCTTCGAGGACAAAAGAAAACACGTTGCTTATATTACCACCGGAAAGAGGTGTAATCTCAACTGCACCTGGTCTAAGATGATTCTCTAATACTTTTTCAATTTCACTCATGGCCAATTTTGGCTTCGCGTAAGTCACCGTAGCTTCAACTCCTATAAATTAGAGACTAAATTTCTCTTTCCTCATATTCAAATGGTTCTTTACACGAGTAAATGTCATCGAAAAACCCCATAAACGGAATGTCGTCTTCCATGCATTTTATGCGATAGGATAATTCCTCATCACATGTGGGTACTACACCATTGTTCCTCATTACCTCGAATGCATCTACAATATTCTCCATGAGCGTCACTTGGATGAATAAGGAGAGCTTATCCAACATTGACTGATCGACCGCGGTCTCAGATCTGTATCCTTTAAGGACTACTTCAAAATAATCATCCATGAACTTCTTTCGTTTAACAGCATCTGGTTCGAATTGTGCCCATCCCACGCCCTGTGTCCAGAGACCTGCCAGATCAAACATATACCAACAGAAACATGAATTATCGAAATCATACACAGTGATTTGTCCAGTATCAAAATCTATCGAATAATTCCCATCATTGTAATCAAAATGGATCAAACCGAATGACTCAAGGTTCCTGTCCAATTCTTCTAAAGTTTTAAGAAGCTTTACCAATCTCTCTTTAAGGAGAGATAAGGAGTCAGGTATCAATTTATCAATATATTCGGCATTAAATCTGTCAAAAAAACTATGCCGACGATGAACAGGAGTATATCCTTTCGACAATTCATGTATTTTCCCTAGAACTTTACCACAGTTATAATAATATTCTGTAATTGGAGCTTCTTCCCGGTACCGATAATTATTTTCTACAAGCATTTTCCCCTTAGCCTTATTAAATAGGCAGATAAAAAAAGTATGATTATTATGAATGATCTCTTCCAGTAGATTCCCCTTTAGGGAGTTGACTACATCCGAGACACTTCCGCCATGCTCAAATAAATATCTAACATACTCAACTTCACCTAAAAAATCTTCCCGGCTTCTGTCATTTAGGAAGGCGATTCTGAGTATTTTGGCGTCAGTACCTTCTTTTTCACATATATAAACGACATTACGCCCTCCATCATGTGCCGGAATGGGCTGAATTTCATAACCATTCAACTCGTACAACTCCGATATCAATGGTAGCAAATACACATCAGCAATTTCAACAACCTCATTATTTGTCAAAAAATCTCTCCTTTAGCCTGTAATTTTACTTTATGCGTCCAAACTCGATCAGTTAATGTACAGCTTATCAGCTTCTACTGACAATCTGGATAGTAAAAACAATTATAATTAAATTATCCTTAAACATCCCTTAGAGGCGTCTAATAAATAAAAGAGGAGTTAACTCATTAATATGGTTAACCCCTCTTCTATCAAGTTATATTAAATATCCAACTTCCTAGTACTTAACGCTTGTACTATTACAGGATCTCTATGTGAAAAGAACAGGCTCTCTTTCGTATCCAGCATCGCAATTCTTTCCATATCCTCTGCGTTTAATTCAAAGTCAAAGATATTAAAATTTTCGATTATTCTTTCTTTACGAACAGATTTTGGAATTACTACAACTCCTCTTTGCGTTAACCAACGTAACACCACTTGGGCAACAGATTTATTATATTTTTGGGCGATTGAAGCTAAAATTTTGTTCTGGAACATGTTATTTTTACCTTCAGCAAATGGTCCCCATGATTCGATCTGGACATTGTTTTCTTGCATGAATTTAGCACTTTCAATTTGTTGACAGAATGGATGTGTCTCAACCTGATTAACCGCAGGGGTTATCTCATTATGAATGATCAAATCAATCAGCCGATCACTATGGAAGTTGCTTACGCCAATCGCTCTGATTTTTCCTTCGCGGTACAATTCCTCCATCGCACGCCAAGAACCATGCACATCGCCAAAAGGCTGATGAATTAAATACAAATCCAAATAATCAAGTTGTAATCTTGCCAGAGATTTCTCGAAAGCTTTCTTAGTACGTTCATATCCTGTATCTTGAATCCATAATTTCGTTGTAATAAATAGATCCTCTCTTGGAATACCACTTCGTTTGATAGCTCTTCCCACTGCTTCTTCGTTTAAATAGGAGGCTGCGGTATCAATCAATCGATAGCCCGCCATAATCGCCTCGTAAACAGCTTGTTCACATTCAGCCTCTTCTTGAATTTGAAAAACACCAAATCCGAGTATCGGCATTTCAACATCATTGTTCAAAATAACCTTTTGCATAATAAAATCCTCCTAATAGTTGAGATCGTTTTAGTTAGAAATGTGTACTATCAATGTCCATATTAGAAATCGCTTCATTCAGATGATTTACATTTTCCGTTGTTAATTTAAGGTCGACTCCAAATAGGTTTCCTTCTAATCTGATTAATTTTGTAGTACCTGGAATCGTGAGAATATATGATTTTTGAGCCAATTCCCATACAGCCAAGCCCTACTGCCGAAACTTCCAAGCCGCTATTTCCTAATTTACGCATGCGCTTCTGTGCTCTTTCTTTCTCATGAAGTTCAGTCAAATTAGTTTGAGTACTATTCAAGTATGCAACAATTCTTTACTAAACAGATACCACAATAGTATTAAATCATTGCCTAATTCTCTCATTTTATCTTTTAGTAAAGTGTTCTCAATTAAACGGCTTCTCATCCGATAGTTGTTCCATCAGCCTATAAACTGATTACAATAAAAAAAGTGGCAGTCACGAAGGCTGCTTTCCCCCGATTGACTGCCACTTCCTAATTAATATCCCATATCCTTTAATATTTTGGATAACGTGCTCAGACGCTCACCGATCATTTCATCATCATCGCTCAGCGCTTGACTGAACAGCTTAATATCTTCATTAATTCGCTCATTGTCCGTACAAATTCCTACGGTCATGGCATCCCCTTGTAAGCCAATTCGATCAATTATAGGCTGCTCAGTGTCATATAAATTCTCATATCGATACGCTTCCCGAAAATGTTCCAATGACCGACAAATCAGAATGGACAAATCAAGAACACGATGGAGAGGGAGCTCCTCCGATTGTCTGGACCATTTTTCTCCAGTATATCTCCATACCTTAGCCGATATATCGACTTTTCCTCTATCGTTCCATTGGGCCAATCCAAGAGAAAGACCTTTTGCGTCCGTATTTCCTGCCAATCGGCCGTCAACCTGCTCATAATTTTCCGATACAACAACAGGTTTATGTTTTAAAGTTGTAGGTATTTTCATATTATTTTCTTCCTCCAGTTACTATTTTACTAATTTACTAAACGACGGTTTCATCTTAGCTTGGATTTACTAGTTAGTCAATTCGTGGTTTATTATATCCGCTATCTCCGTATGGCTGTAACTTCTCTAACCATGGTTTTAGAATTTTCTTCCGTTCCCAGCGCATATCTGTTACCTTATCTATTTCCTTCTGTTCCAGTACCTCATACGTGAACGCATCGGCACCAAATTCTTTCCAATCCTTCTGGAGCTGGGCATTTGCAAATCTCCCTGAATCCAGCTGCATTTGCAGGGTAAGCCATTTGTTTTTCAAATTAGGATAGCTGTCGATAAAGATTTTGCCGTTGATTTGGTTTTTGATTTGAGCAACACCCATATAAATCTTAATTTGTTTGTACTCCTCGATCAGCTCTTTGCGTTTATTCATATCCATTTCATTCTCTCCTTATCGTAGTTATTGAATATTCATGGAATGATTATGCTCACTCTTACTTCTTTTCTTAACAACAATGGGAAGCAGAAAAAGCGCACCAATAGCCACAAAAACACCACTTGTCATAAATACACCTATTAGGGAGAACGTATCCTTTAGGTAGCCGGAAATGAACATGCCTACGACCATCATTCCCATAAAAATAGGCATTATCGCTCCCGAAACCCGTCCAATAAAAGCGCCTTCGGTATTCCGCACAAGAAGTGTTTGAATCCCCCCTTGAATACAAGGATAAAACAAACCACTGATCACTAAAAAAATAATCGTCAGCCATATTTCCTTAGACGCACCCATTCCAACCGTACAGACGGCATTGACGAGCAAGCCTATCAACAGCAGTAGCTGTGGTCTTACTTTTTTGGCTATCGCAATTATGGCAGCTCCGCCTACTAACATGGATGCTCCATTAGCCATCACGAGCCACTGCAGAAATTGTTTGTCCTTACCCAAATTTTCGATGACTAGGAAGATTTGAAGCGGCTGAGTTAGTCCTGATGCCAATCCCACAGCCGAGAAAGTTAAACTAAGTGTTCTTAAGGGTTTACTCGATCCAATATAACGTAGGCCAGCCGTTAACTCATTGATGAACCCACTGGCTTTTCCAGACTTCGGTTCCTCTTCATCCCGTGGAAGGGACGACAATATAAGCGAGGATCCCAGAAACATTACGGCTGTCAGGATTAGAGATACTTGAATTCCAAACTTAATAAAAATAAACGTACCGATAACGGGTCCCAAAACTGTAAAGACAGCGACAAGTGTTTGGGACATCGCCATAACCCCCTGCAGTTGTTCAGCTGGTACATGTCTCTTATACAGTTTCATGGCCGAAGGCTGAGAAAATTGAGATAAACTTGCTGACACGAATGATCCGATGAGAAGTGCAACCCATCCGCCATTCATAACCGAAATCAGCACCACCCCGACGGACAAGCCAGATAACAAATCGCTCCATACCATGGTTCTCTTCGGTCGCCATCGGTCAGCAAAGGTCCCTCCAATCAGACCAAATATAAAGATCGGTGCAAATTCAGCAACCGATATCAAAGATACATCTACCGGATTATTATTTGTCAATTCAGAAACATAAAGAAGGACGGCATAATTCCGTATCCATATTCCGAGCTGCAACAACATACGGGAGAGAATAACTGTCCGAACATAACGATTGGAAAACATTTTATTACCCCTTATCCTTTACTGATTTTCACACCTTTTCGAAACTTTCTAACATGACAACCGGTTTATACTTTAACGTTGTGGTTATTTTCATTGCCTCACTCCAATTACTAATTTACTCTTTTTATAATTTACTAATTTACTAATTTACTAAATCACTGCTTCAGTTTAAACAGGATATTATCGTTCGTCAAGTCGTTTTCGATATTCGATTTAAGTTTTTAAGGAACATCACTTGCCTAAATATAAAAAAGGAAACCCAACGTCGTTAAAAATGACTGGGTTTCCTTCTCCATAGGAGCACTTTAATCTATTTTTCAAAAAATTCTTTAGCATATTCTACAACACCATGGACATCTGAAAGACCGCCATTCACAAGCTCAACGGCCATGAAATTATCGTCAGAAACTTCAAAGGGTGCCTCTATTCCATATTGACTAGCCTTTGTATAACCAAACTTCGGATAATACTTATCATGACCTAAAACAACAGCGCCCTTATAGCCAAGCTGCTTTGCGATATTGTGCCCTTCAGTAATGAGCAGCTTCCCTATACCCTTACTTTGCAATTCTGGTAATACAGCAACAGGTGCTAGCGCAATCAGAGTCTGGTCCCCCACTTTTATCTCTGTAAAAAGAATATGTCCTACGATTTCATTATCGTATTCAGCTACAAGTGACAACTCCGGAATAAACTTCGCAGATGTCCTAAGTCTTTTTATTAAGTTGTGTTCATCATGGTCTGAGTAATCTGCCTTCTCAAATGCTTTTTGGACTACATGGTAAACTTCGTTATTATCTTCATTTTTTTCTTGCCTAATGATTATGTCCATGAATTAACCTCCTGATAGTGATGACAAAGAAAAAAGTGAATACAGTCAATAGACTATATCCACTCCTATGCTCGAATTAGATGTATAAAGCATACTTTAAGAGAAAGAGCATGTCAAAAAAAGCAACTACTGGGACTTTTATTTGTATACTTGTGAGATATTTTACTCCAAGTATATGCTATCCTAAATATCCTTTAACTAAGCCAAGCGGCAGTGGTTTGGGTTGCTCGCAGCTGGTGACCAGCTCCGCATACCGTTTAGAATCAGAACTTGTATGGAACGCATGCATAATCTCAAGTACGTGATTGGCTAGTTCTCCGTTTGCACGCGGTGTTTCCCCAGTGTCGATGCAACGGGCCATGTCTGCTACGCCTATGCCTCTACTATTATCTGCATAGTTATAGATAAGCGGAATCTCCTGGAATTCCGGGCTGTGTGCCGGGCGTAGAAGGATCGGCCCTCCAAAGTTATTAGGGTCTGGTACGATTAAAGTTCCTTGCGATCCGTAGATCTCGATTCTCGGCAATGTGCTATGCCAAGTATCGAAGCTGGTGATCATCGTTGCCACAGCACCACTGTCAAACTCAATTGTTCCGGCAACATGTGTAGGCACCTCTACATCAATGACTTTACCAAACTTCTTTTCGCTAGTAATTGTTCTTTGGGCAAAGGAAGTTTTAGTGATGCCGCATACTGTCTTTGCTGGGCCCAGCAGAGACACTAGGGCAGTTAGATAGTAGGGCCCCATGTCAAACATCGGTCCGCCACCGGTTTTATAATAAAATTCCGGATCTGGATGCCAGCTTTCATGTCCATGACAGAGCATAAAGGCTGTTGCTGCCACCGGTTGTCCGATATAGCCGTCCGCAATCAGCTTGCTGCAGGTTTGCAGTCCGCCTCCGAGGAAAGTGTCTGGCGCGCAGCCGAGGAACAGATTCTTTTCCTTCGCCAGGCGAACTAGCTCGGTGCCATTTTCTAGGGAAAGGGATAATGGCTTTTCCACATACACATGCTTACCGGCTAACAAGGCTTGTTTACACACATCAAAATGAAAATTAGGCGTTGTCAGATTAACAACAATTTCAATCTCTTCCGAAGCAAGTAATTGCTCTGTCGTCCACACATGAGGAACTCCATATTTCTCCGCTGCCTGCTCTGCTCTTTCTTTATCCAAGTCGGAACAAGCATACACCTCAGTATTAACAAAGGTACCGTTCAAATTTTCAAAATAAATGCTGCTGATGTTTCCGCAGCCGACTATACCTACCTTCACTTTGCGCAAGATCATTCCCACCTTATCTCAGTTTTAATTAGCCGCCCATAAAAAACCTTTTCGCATCAGTTCCTTGGCTTCTGGAATATCGAAAACATCGGCATGATGCCCAAGTGAATTATAGAAAACCTTGCCTTTTCCCCATTTCTTTGTATATACAACGGGCATTGTGATGACACCATTCGCTGAATGCTCATCCTCACTCATTACAAACGTAGTTGTTGCTAAAACATCTACCGCCGGATCCACATGTAAATAGTATTGCTCCGATTTCACCTTAAAGTCTTGGATGCCCTCCACAATGGCGCTTGAGCCAGAGTGTACTATATTGACTTCGTACTCTACCCCATCGTTAAATGGATGCGCCACCCACTGAGATCCGGTCAAAAATTGCCAATCTGTATTGTTACGGAAGGAGTCGCACATCCCTCCATGACAACCGGCAATTCCTACGCCAGAAGCTACAGCCTTCAGAACGGAAGATACCTGATCATTGCTGATTTCTCCCATGGTCCACACCGGTACAATAAGACTTAAGTCGGCAAGCTTTTCTGCATTGTTGAAGCTATCTAGTGTATCAGACACTTCAACCTCAAAACCCTCAGCTTCAAGTATGCCAGCGAATATCGCAGCTACTTCATTAGGTTCATGCCCATCCCATCCACCTTTTACAATCAATGCCTTCTTCGTCATGCTGCAATCTCCTTTTTATATGAAATCTAGCTTACTTCCATCTGATGAAATTGTAATCCAGATTGGAGATATCTGCTCGCCATTTCACTTGTGTGAATGGTCATTTTTTGCTAAGTTTTAAAGGTGAACATTCAATTCAAATCGCATGAACAGGAGATCCTATGAAAGCTTTTCACGAAAATAGAACCTATCATTCGAATTTTCCTTTCACAGTAATAGTGTCTGATAATATAGATTTCCTAGCCCACTGGCATAATGATCTTGAATTAGTCTATGTATTCGAGGGCTCCATTCGGATGGGAATCAATTCGGAAACGCGGGTCTTGGAAGCTGGTGACATGGCTATATGTAGCAGCGGAGACATCCATTACTATGAGAGCAAGGACGGCAGTTCTAAGATAATGATGGTTATTTTTAATCCTTCTTTAATCGGTTTTCCTGGAGGGTGGCCCCTGAATGTGAGACTGACCTCTCCTTTTATTGATAAGTGCTTAGTCATTAGAGAAGATGAAGTAGCTATCAACAACCGGCTTTCTGCCATTATGCAGGAGCTTATGCGCGAATATAATCAGAAACTTGAATATCATGAACAGTTAATCATTGGCTTGTTGCACGAATGGAGTGGACTCATTTTACGGCATGTCCCTTTGGATAAAATAAATCCACAGAAAGACAAAAGGCGTATTACTAACATGAAGGTTATGCAGGAGGTTCTTGAATATCTCGACGTCAACTATATGCATTCCATCACACTTGCTGACGCTGCACGCCAAGCCAATATGAGCCTCTTTTATTTCTCACGCTTCTTTAAGAGCATTTCAGGTATGAGCTATATTGTGTACCTCAGCAACATCCGGGTTAATCAGGCAGAACAACTGCTGCTGACCACAGACAAATCCATTCTGGAGATCGCACTGGAATGTGGTTTCACTAATATCCGTACCTTCAACAGAGTATTTAAACAAATTAAACAGCGGACTCCAAGTGAATTGCGTTAAATCATTTATTGCGTAAAAAAAAGCCTATGATCTTTTGGCTCTGATCACAGGCTTAATTAAATTCGTTTACCTAAAGGTGTTATCCGTTGATGGTTAAGTACGGCTTACGGGTATCAATAACTACTGGGCTCCTACGATGGGATGCGGAACATACAATTCTTCTAGGAACAATATCTCTTCAGGAGATAATTTCACCGATAGCGCATTTACTGAATCTTCGAGCTGAGCGATTTTCGTTGAACCAACAATAGGCGCAGCTACAGAAGCTTTTTGCAACAGCCATGCAAGTGCGATATGTGTACGCGGAACACCGCGTTTCTCTGCCAATGAGGCTACTCGCTCAACAATCAACCGATCTACATCAACGGTTGAATCATACTTGGATTTTTGAATGAGATCGGTTTCGGATCTACGCGTTGCTTCCGACCAATCTCGAATCAATCTTCCTGATGCTAGAGGACTGTAAGGAGTTACCGCAATTTTTTGATCCTGACAGAGCGGCATCATTTCTCTTTCCTCTTCGCGGTAGATGAGATTAAGGTGATTTTGCATGGATACAAAACGAGTCCAGCCATTCTTCTCGGCCACATGTAATGCTTTTTGAAATTGCCAAGCATACATGGCAGAGGCACCGATATATCTGGCTTTTCCAGACTTCACCACATCATGCAACGCTTCCATGGTTTCTTCAATGGGTGTGTTGTAATCCCAGCGGTGAATGATATAGAGATCCACATAATCGGTCCCAAGTCTTTTCAAACTGTTATCTATTTCGCTCATAATAGCTTTTCGGGAAAGCCCACCACCATTTGGACCTGGACGCATCTGCCCCCAGACCTTCGTGGCAAGAACAATTTCCTCCCGATTCGCATAGTCCTTAAGCGCACGACCGATAATTTTTTCACTAGAACCACTTGCATAAATATTAGCCGTATCAAAAAAGTTGATGCCGAGCTCTAGCGCTCTTTTTATGATAGGACGGCTGTTCTCCTCATCAAGCACCCATTGATGCCCTCCAGGCAACACCTCTCCAAAGCTCATACAACCAAGGCAAATCCGTGAGATGTCCATTCCCGTATTTCCAAATTTAATATATTCCACAGAGCACGCCTCCATTTCTAAAGTTCTATAAGATTCAATTTCTACAGTGCCTCAAACCATTCATCATTGACAGCTTCAAACCATTCCGTTTCCCCTGGCGTCATGGCCAAATGCACGAACCAGCTATCCTTTGTCCCACCGTGCCAATGTCTTACATTAGGTGGAATGTTGACCACATCACCTGTTTTGAGCAATTGGGCAGGCTTCCCTTCTTCCTGATACCACCCATTTCCTCCGGTGACTAACAGAACTTGACCAACCCGATGCGCATGCCAGTTATTTCGGGCGCCTGGAGCAAAAGTTACATTACCAATCGCGGTATTAAGCGGCGCTGGATCTGTAAACACCATTTGCAAATAAGCGTCACCCGTAAAGTTTGCTTTAACTTTTTCCCCTAATGGAAAAATAGTACTGTTGCTGAGCTGTTCATTTTTCATCATAAATTCCTACTTTCTGTCTATTATTATTGTTGAAAAAATCAAGTGCTACGTCCCTCTTATTCACCCACTGGAAAGTCAGTTGAAGCTGCTTGATCGGTCTGCGACTCGTAGTCAGCAACACGGGCTTTCAGTGTCGAAATCGTGCTTGCCAGCGCTTGAGATCCGAGTACCATTCGCATCGGTGCTGGTTCTACTTCGACACTTTCAATGATGCGGGTAGCCATCCGCACAGGATCTCCAGGAGCTAAACTTTTAGAAGCATCCAACATGTTCAAAAAGCTATGTGCTGGATTCCCTTCGTATGCTGGCATTAGATTCGCAACCTGTGCGCTACCATATCGGAACTCAGTACGGGCGCCTCCTGGCTCTACCAATGTAATACCAATATTATAAGCAGCAACCTCCTGAGCAACTGAATCACAAAAGCCCTCAATGCCAAATTTGGTTGCATGATACAATGAATTACCGGGAAAGGCTACCTGACCACCATAAGAGATTTGAATAATGCGGCCACTACCCTGTGTACGCATATGCGGGAGAGCTGAGCGGATCAGCTGGATGGATCCTGTTAGATTAGTAGCAATAATATGATCAACTTCGGCATCAGAGAGTTCTTCAGCAGCCCCGAACAGACCATAGCCAGCATTACTTATGATAACGTCGATACTTCCAAGCTTTTCAAAAGAATCATCGACAAGATTACGAATAGCAGGAACATCGGTCACATCTAGAATCTCACAACAGAAGGTTTCAGGATACTTCTTTATGAGGTCGGCGACCTTATTTTTGTTACGAACAGTGCCAATAACCTTGTCGCTTTCTAGAATTTCTAATCGAAGAGTTTAAAGACGAAGTGGATGTCACAAAAGGTAAAAACGAAGGCTTAAATAAAGATCTAGTCGTACAATTTGTAGCTTCTTCTTATGTGGGTGTCGTTGAATGGTGGTTTAAGAATGAAAGACCTGTAACTTATCTAGAATTAGCAGCGCAACTGGGAGCCTTGTTAGAAAGAAATTGTACAAATAACCCCTCATCCTAATGGATGAAGGGTAACTTGAAAAAAAGTATCTTCCTTAGAAACCATATTTAGCTTCTTCAGCCTCTCGAATTTTGGCATAAGTCTCAGAGAGTACATAGGTATCTTCCACTAAGCGATCTATACGGAATAGCACATCGTCATTTACTATTTCTTTTCGATAAAAATCTTTCTCTTCTATAAATACATACGTTTGAACAATTTGGGCTTTCATATAGGATAATATTGGTTTCAATTGCTGCTCAGCTACCAGATAGTGACGTGCAGAACCTGCCGTGACGAGCATACTTACAACCTTGTGTTGAAATGCTTTTTCGGGTGCTAAATCGAATATATTCTTTAGTGTTGCTGGGATGGAAGCTTGAAATATAGGCGTTCCGATTACGATAACATCTGCTTCCATGATCGTTTGAATGACGTACTTGGTGTCCCCTTCGTATTCCAGATAATTGCGGCCATCACTGAACTGAACATTATACTCCGCCAGATCTAGAAGTGTAACTTCTGCATCTTGGTATTTTTCATGAAACGAATCTACTGTGTAATTCATAGCGATTCTGGTTTTCGAGCCTATCTTTGACCCTGATAATGCTACGATTTTCATATTTCTGACCTCCTGGAGTTTATTTTTTTGCTGTATATTTTTTAATCGCTGGTAGAATTTCAGAACCGATTAAATCTATGTTTTTCATTAAATTTTCAAAAGGTACGCCACCAAAATCCATTTGTGCGATATATCGTTGATGGCCGAAGAGTTCATGTTGATATAGAATTTTTTCAATGATTTCCTGTGGGCTGCCAATATTCATAACATCGCGGGGATCGGCTCCTTGAGCAAACGCCTGTTTAGGAAAACCACGTCCATTGGTTAATTTCATTCCTTCGTTTATATAAGGATAATAGGCTCTTTGTGCCTTTTGTGTCGTTTCATCCGCGTAAAAGAATCCAGCAGTCGCTACAGGCAGCTTCGACGGATCGAATCCGTTCTGGCTTGCGGCTTCACGATAAGCATCAATGGATCTTTTAAACAAGACTGCAGGACCCCCTAAATGGGCCAAAAACATAGGAACACCTGCAATGCCTGCTTTGATCGCACTGGCAGAAGTTCCCCCTACAGCTCTCCATATCGGTAAGTTTCCCTCAGGACGGGGGAGGATTCTTGCATTTTTGAGAGGGTTACGAAATTCTCCCTTCCAATTCATAACTTCGTTTTCATTTATCTTTAATAACAAGTCGAATTTTTCTTCAAATAATTCCTCATAATCATTAAGATCATAGCCCAATAATTCATATAACCCCACTCTAGAGGCACGGCCAGCTATTATTTCAGCTCGACCATTTGAAATCAAATCAATTGTAGCGAAATCTTCGTACACCCTAACCGGATCAGAGGTGCTTATAATCGTAGATGAGCTACCTATTTTCATTTTCTTAGTAGCCTGTGCAATAGCTGACAGCACAACGGTATGCGCCTGAGTAGCAAAATACTCTTGATGACTCTCTCCTACACTAAAAAAATCAATTCCTGCTTGCTCCGCTAATTGAGCCAAGTCAATAATTTCACGTATGCGTTGTTTGGCAGATATTCGGCTCCCAGTTTCAGGGTTCGCTAGATGATCACCTAATGTATAAAGTCCAAACTCTAAGCCGTTGTCTGTATTGATCCGATATTGTTCCATGATTATCCTCATTTCTATAAGAAGCTAGAATTTATTTATGATTTATTCATTAAATATAATTAAGTAAGTCACTATATTAAGTATAGTTAAATGCTTGCATAATGTCAAACTAATGATCCTGTTCCATTGCGCACTATTGCCGAACGAATCGGGATCTCCGTTGATTGGGATGTAGCAACTAGAACAGCGATCATTACCACGGATGATGTCTTTCGTGCTGAACTCGAATCTCCTGAGGAGGCTGTACTCTTACATATCGAAGAGGAAGATGGCGTAGAATCGCTTACGTTGAAATACGTCGATCGTTTAAAAAACGGGAGTTTGGACTGGAGTTTGGATTTAGGCATGGTGGATGATGGAGACGACGTCCAAGTGAAGAGGAGCGGACAACTCGTTAGTGTCGGTCTGTTCTAATAAGTTCTTAAGAAGCAATTCAGTCATTTTGAGGTAAGTTACAAAGTTCATGATAAGAAAGTAACTCACACCTATGATATCGCGGGTAAATAAGGCATGTTTTTTGACATTCCTGAGGAAGTGACAAGCGGGGAGATAACTTTCTTTGGGAAAAACGGTTACACATTCGAAACGTATTTCTGGTGAGTTGACAAGCTTAAACAAACGTAAAAGGTACCCAAGTTGGGTACCTTTTACGTTTTTTCACTGATGGCCGAGCCATTATGTTGTATTGCGAGTCTAACCAGTATACTCGCACCATGACCTAGCATCGCTTCATCGATATTAAACTGTGGCTGATGGATAGAATGGAGAATTCCCTTCTCCTTATTGCCGCAACCAATAAAGGCGAAGGCACCAGGAACTTTTTCAAGATACCAACCAAAATCCTCACCAGCCAGACTTGGCTGCTCCAGAAGTATTACCTGATCCTCTCCTAGAACTGCACGGGCTGCATGAAGCACCTGCTGCACCGCTTCCGCATTATTCACTACTGCAATTCCCTCACGTAGCTCCAGCTTGTATTTCCCTCCGTAAGACTCAGCTATAGCTGAAGCATGACGTTGTAAACCATTTGTAATTGCAGCTACCGTCGTCTTGGTAAATGCTCTGAACGTTCCTGTCAGTACACTGTGTTCAGCGATCACATTAACAGCAGTACCAGCCTGCAACGTTCCGAAGGCCAACACCGCCGCCTCCTGCGGATCGATTCGATTAGCCATCATTCCGTTAATCTCTCCTATATATCGTGCCGCCATCTGGATCGCATCTACAGCTCTGTGCGGAGCACTATGATGACCGGATGTTCCCTGAAATTCCACCTTAAAATGGCTGGACGCTGCCATGGCATCATGAGGGTGAATTCCAAGCGTTCCGACCGGAAGCTCTGGCATGACATGTAGCGCGTAGGCATAATCGACACCTTCCAGCACGTTATCCTCAATGAGATCGCGGCCGCCTGAGAGTAATCTTCCATCAAGCGGACTCTTGACAGCGCCTTCTTCAGCTGGTTGAAAGACGAAAATGATCGTGCCCATCAATCGTTCGCGGAAGGCTGCCAAGGTTCGGGCAGCCCCCAACAGCATAGCGGTATGGGCATCATGGCCACAGGCGTGCATGATGCCGTCATTGACTGACTTGTAAGGCAACTCATTGCACTCTTGTATCGGCAGGGCATCCATATCTGCCCTTAGAAGAAGAGTGGGCCCACTATTGCCATTGTCTGCTAAGCCTTGCAGGAGGCCGACCACTCCCATTCCGAAATGTTTGCCAACATTTCTCCGTACTGTGATCCCCCACTCCTCCAACAATTCTGCTATTTTATTAGAAGTGCGGACGACATCATACAGTAGCTCCGGATGGGCATGCAAATCACGACGGTATTCAATCATTTCATCCTGCAGCTGGCTGGCGTAATGCATCATCTCCGCAATATTCGGGTTTTGGTGGATTGCAAATACTGGATCAACCGTCAAATTTGCCCTGCTGGCTGAGAAGCTTTGGAATAGCGGTTCTCCGGCAACGGAATACCGAGATTTCCACGTAGCGTGTCACTTTCATATTCAGTGCGGAACAAACCCCGCTCCTGCAGAATTGGAACTACTCGATCGATGAATTCCTCCAGTCCGTTAGGGACAGCAGCCGCAATCATAAATCCATCTGCCCCACCACTCTCAAACCAAGCTTGAATCTGATCAGCTACTTGCTCTGGTGTGCCAATGAAGCTGCTGCGTGGGGTAGCCGATTGCAAGGCGACCTGTCGAAGCGTCAAGCCTCTCTCCTTCGCATCCTTTTTGATTTTATCCGTGCCGCTTTGGAAGCTATTGCGCCCCAACTCGCCAAGCTCAGGGAATGGCTCATCCAGCGGATATTGCGAGAAATCATGATGCTCGAAGAATCTGCCTAAGTAGTTCAGTGCATTTTCAATCGTTACCAGGCCAGCAACCTCCTGGTATTTGTGCTCTGCCTCCTCCGGCGTGTCACCGATGATTGGAGCGATTCCAGGGAAGATCAGCACCTCATCCGGATTCCGGTCAAACGAAGCTACCCGTGTCTTGACATCGTTATAGAATGCTTGGGCATCTTCTAGCGTTTCGTGTCCAGTGAAGATAGCATCTGCTTCCTTGGAGGCATAATTCTTACCGACTTCCGAGGATCCTGCCTGAAATACGACAGGCTGCCCCTGTTTCGAACGAGCAATATTCAGCGGTCCCTTCACAGAGAAGAACTCTCCTTGATGGTCCAGGGTATGCATTTTTTGCGGATCAAAGAATACACCTGATTCCTTGTCTCGTACAAACGCATCATCTTCCCAAGAATCCCATAGTCCGCGTGTCACCTGCAAATATTCGGTGGCAATGCGGTAGCGCTTGCCATGGTCAGGATGCTCTTTTTTGCTGTAATTTGACGCAGAACCTTCCAGAGGTGAAGTCACCACATTCCAGCCGGCCCGGCCGCCACTGATTACATCCAGTGAGCCGAATTGACGCGCTACGGTAAACGGCTCACTGTAGGAGGTTGATAAGGTACCAACTAAACCGATGTTAGTGCTGACGGCTGCGAGTGCGCTAAGAATGGTCAGCGGCTCAAACCGGTTAAGGAAATGAGGAATGGACTTTTCATTAATGTACAGACCGTCTGCGATGAAGATCAGATCCAACTTACCTTCTTCTGCCTTCTTAACCCACTCTTTGTATAATTCAAAGTTTACACTGGCATCCGGTTTGGCGTCTGGATGTCGCCACATCGACGTGCTGCCTCCTACCCCATGCAGCAGTGCACCCAACTTCAGTTGTCTTGGTTTGGTCATGTTCATTCCTCCTAAAAGTTTTGTTTTAAATGCAGACTATAGAACTGAATGTAAGGACTTCACTAAGCTCATTGCACAAACGATGCATTAGCTGCGCCCTGTTTGATTCGTTCGATCTGACCAAGATGTCTCTCCACATGTGCAGTGAAGCCGTACACGATATCGGAAATTTTAACGGTCTCCCCCTTGAAATTAATTCCGCTTTTCTCCCAATCTTCTTCGCTAAGGCGTTCAAACAAAAGGCTGTTATAGTAAAGCAGACTGCGGAACAGCTCCAGATTGTCGGAAGCATTGCGACTGTTGGCGTACTGACCGCTGACCCAAGCATCCTGATTGAAGACTGGAAGCTGTGCAGTCGTAGCAGCGAGAATAT
This sequence comes from Paenibacillus sp. FSL E2-0201, assembly GCF_037963325.1. Lineage (NCBI taxonomy): Bacteria > Bacillati > Bacillota > Bacilli > Caryophanales > Paenibacillaceae > Paenibacillus > Paenibacillus sp. FSL E2-0201. The sequence goes on along the minus strand of NZ_CP150154.1, from coordinate 3,388,839 downwards.
CACGAATGCGGAACGAAACTACGATGCTGTGATCAGCCAGATGAGTCAGTACCTCAGTCACACTCCAACTGGCGGGTTCCGCCTTCCATTTCAGTTGCTCCTCCGTTAACCCGGCGGTCGACTTTACTAATTGATGGTACGTCCTTAAATAATCACTGATTTGAACTCTGCTCATTAAATCCCCTCCAATATACGATCTGTTTGAGAATGATCCGGTGGTGCAAAACGAGATAACGAAAAAGGCTTGATATTATGACCGGTGACTCCACTGATCGCCAAGTCGGCCAGTATTTCACCTATAACACTAGAAAATTTAAAACCATGCCCCGAAAACCCTCCAGCTACCAGCACATTGGAGTGGAGCGGATGGCGATCTATAACGAAATCTTCATCAGGCGTATGTTCATATTTGCATACAGAACCTTTTAACAATCGGCCAGCTGCACCAGGCATGTATGACTCCAGTACCTTGCGTAGGTCACCCTCATCGCTGGCTTCACTGCCGAACGGGGCAAGCTGTGTACCCGGCTTCCATTCCAGCCCTGTATCGTGCCGGCCGATCTTCAGACCAGCTCCATCAATGCTGGGAAATCCGTAATAGCCACCTTCCTCTGCTCCTAACGTAAAGCCAGGAAAATTACCCGCAGCAAAAGCAGGGGAGCTCTCAAACCAGCCCACAACTTTGCGGATTGCTTTAATCGGCAAATGTACAAAAGGTGCCAACGCACCAAACCAAGCTCCGGCACTAAGGATAGCTGCCGCTCCGTGATAATCGCCATTTGTCGTATGAACCGTAATGCTACCTTCGCGAGCGGTAATATTCACTACTGGAGTGTTCGTCAACAGTTCTGCACCATGTCCAAGGGCAAGCTTGCGGTAGGCGGAAATACAGCGTTCGCTGTACAAATACCCGGCATCTGGTTCATACATTGCCGCGAATGATTCCGGTATGTTCAGTGCCGGCCAGCGCCGCCGGATCTCTTCGGCATCCAGATGCTGGACCTGCACCTTCCGTTTCTTCGCTTCTTCGAGACGACCGTTGAAGGAATATACTGTGCTATCCGCGAGATTCAACACGCCTGAGCGGACAAGCAGTTCTGTTCCGCTCAACTGTTCCGCTTCTTTCCATAGTGTATCTGCCCGCAAAGCTAAATCAATGTAGGCAGGATCACCGCTGTAAGCATGTCGGATCAGCCGGGATTCCCCGTGATGGCTACCCTGTGTATGAGGTGGATCAAAGGCATCCACTAGTAGCGTCTTCACTCTGCGCCTCGCAAGATTGTAACCAGCGCTCATGCCCATCGAGCCTGCTCCTACGATAATTACATCGTAACTCTTATGTTCAGCTATAATTCTGCACCTCCACCGGAATTGTAGTACTCAAGGGAACGTACAGCCACATCCGCTAGGAAACGTGCCGCCACAGGGAGCGCTCGTTCATCTAGATTGAAGGCTGGATGATGCCATTCTTGGCTTCCTTCAGTACCAATAAAGACGAACAATCCCGGCACCACACGCTGATAGAAGGCAAAATCCTCTCCGGCAAGTGAAAGCTCTGGTTTGACCGCTCGATAGCCAAGACCTTCAGCGGACTCTACTCCTAAAGCCGCTAAGGTGGTGTCGTTGATAACCGGAGGCGGCCCTTCTATCCAACGGACAGTGGCTTTTGCTCCAAGAGCAGCTGCCACACCAGTCGCCACTTCCCGAAAACGGTCAAGTACTTTGCTGCGCACCGTTTCATCAAAGGTACGGATTGTACCCTCAAGCACAGCTTTTTCGGGGATAATGTTCCATGAATTTCCGCTGTGAATTTGCGTCACACTGACCACCGCACTCTGCAGTGGACTGACATTGCGACTTACTATGGATTGTAATGCAGTCACAATATGCGAAGCAGCTACAATCGGGTCTATCCCAGCTTCTGGAACAGCAGCATGAGAACTGCCACCCTGCACTTCAATCACGAACCCATCAGCCGCTGCCATTAAAGGGCCCGCCGTAATACCGATCGTTCCTACAGGCAGTTCCGGCTTGTTATGCAACCCGATTACTGCCCGGACTTCTTTTAGCGCCCCGCTAGCAATGATTCGCTGTGCCCCTTGCGCCTTCTCCTCGGCCGGTTGAAACAACAGGCGTACCGTTCCCTGCAATTGATGTTCTTGCTGCTTCAATTGATAGGCAGCACCGATCAAAGCTGCGGTATGGAAATCATGTCCGCAGGCATGCATTTTGCCGGGATACACCGAAGCAAAGGCCGCTCCGGTTTCCTCCTGGATCGGCAAGGCATCAATATCGGCGCGCAGCGCGATGACCGAACCGGGCTGAGCGCCCCCAATTTCTGCGATCACTCCGGTAGATAGCCCGTAATCTACGACCCTGATTCCTGCCCGCTCCAACAGGGAAATAATATATTTTGTTGTCTCATATTCTTCATTGGACAGTTCCGGGTGCCGATGCAGATGACGGCGTATCCCGATTAATTCTTCTCCAAGCGCTTCCGCACTCAGCTCTATTGCTTTGCTTGTCATATACAGTCACCCTCCTTTACACGATCTTTTGTGTGACGCTGATCCGCCCGCTTATGCTTCTGCCGGCACTTCAGCGATAGCTTCGCTCAGCAGTTCAAAGGAACGGAGTCGTTTATCAAATGGCTGCACATTCGTCGTTATGATAAACTCCTCGACACCGGATGCTTCCGAAAGTCCCAACAGCTGTTCACGCACAGATGCCTTTGTTCCTTTGGTAATCTCCGGTTCCAGCTCTTCAATTGTGTAGGCTTCATTACTCTGCCGGGCAAATTCTTCCGCCTGTTCCTGAGTCCCAACAGTTAGCTTCTTTCCGCTTGCCAGCTGAATCCGAATCAACTTATGCGCGCCTGCCAGTTCTTTCGCTTCCTCTTCAGTATTAGCCACCACTAGTGCTAAAGCGATAATTGCTTGCGGTTGTCTGCCCTGTGAAGAAACAAAACCGCTGCGGTAAGCACGAATAGCATCAAGCGCTACTGTCTTATCGCTATTAATAAATAAGGAGAACACATAAGGCAATCCAAGTTCAGCAGCAATCTCTGCACTGCCTACACTCGCGCCAAGCACATATAGCTCAGGTGGAGTACCAGGAAGGGGACCTGCCTTCAACCCTGCCAGCGGATGGTTTTCTTCAAGCCGGTTATGTACATACTTCTCCAGCTCGATGATTTTGTCCGTTAGGCTAGGGGATTCAGCCCTTCCTAGCTGAAGTGCCTGAGTACTGCGCGGGAGACCGCCGGGAGCACGTCCCACACCAAGATCCACTCGGCCAGGAGCCAGCGTAGCTAGAACATTAAAGTTCTCCGCCACTTTATACGGGCTGTAATGCTGGAGCATAATGCCACCTGATCCAATACGAATGCGGTCTGTTTTGGCTAGCAGATGTGAGATGAGTACTTCAGGGGAAGAACCAGCTACCTGCTCGGAGTCATGGTGCTCGGAAACCCAGAATCGTTGGAATCCAAGCTCCTCGGATAGTTGTGCCAGCTTAATGGTATGCTGGAATGCTTCCTCTGGCGTTTCTCCCGGATAGATCGGACTTTGATCGAGTACGCTGATTGTAATAGCCATTGTTTTGCCTCCTATATAGAATAGTTAAATTCAGGTGTGATCCGCTTTAGGAACTGCTTCGTTCTTTCTTCACGCGGATGGTTGAACAACTCTGTCGGCGTTCCTTCTTCAACAATGACGCCTCCGTCCATAAAAACCACATGATTTGCCACATCACGAGCAAACCCCATTTCATGGGTAACTACAATCATTGTTATGCCTTCCTTGGCAATTTTTCGGATAACAGCCAGCACCTCACCCACTAGCTCAGGGTCCAGCGCCGAAGTTGGTTCGTCGAACAATATAACCTCTGGCTCAAGCGCCAAGGCTCGAGCAATCCCTACACGCTGCTGCTGACCCCCGGACAGCTGACTCGGGTAAGCGTCCAGCTTACTGGCAAGACCTACCTTTTCAAGCAGCGCTATGCTCCGTTTTCTCGCTTCATCCTTCGGAATCTTTTTGACAATTAGCAGCCCTTCCATCACGTTCTCCAGTGCGGTTTTATGACGGAACAAATTGTACTGCTGAAATACCATTGCCGTTTTTTGCCTAAGCTGATGAATCTCCTTTTTACGAGCATGTTTGCAGTCTACTTTAAAATCGCCGATAGCGATCTCTCCGCTGCTTGGCTTCTCCAGATAATTCACACAGCGTAAGAGAGTCGTTTTGCCTGAGCCACTGGGACCGAGAATGACAACAACCTCTCCCTTCGTCACCGTTAAATCTATATTGTTTAACACCTGATTCCGACCAAATGACTTCGAAATTTGTGCAAGTTTGATCATGCTACTCCACCTCGATTGTACAGATTGATCCTTCTCTCAATGACCGACGTTACGCGTTCGATCAGAAACGTTAGTGCCCAGAAGATCAGCGCTGCCGCCAGATAAGCCTCGAAAAACTTCCAGTTCGTCGAAGCCACTATCTGTGCCTTTGCATTGATATCCACCACCGAAACCGTAAAAGCTAGGGTAGATCCGTGCAGCATACCGATTACTGAATTCGAAAGATTAGGCAGACTTGCCGCCAGCGCTTGAGGAAAAACAATCCGCTTCAGTGCTTGGGGAGTAGTCATACCGATAGAGTGGGCCGCTTCTAGCTGACCACGATCCACAGCGAGCAGACCGGAACGGACGACCTCTGACATATAAGCTCCAGCAGTAATCGAGAACGAAATATATGCAAAACCGATCATTGGAATCGAAACCGACCTAAAGCTCCAGCCGAAATGCGCCGCCAGACCATCAATCAATACAGGAAGCCCAAAATATATAAGCAGCAGATGCGTCAGCATTGGTGTCCCTCGGATGAAAGTTACATAACCAACAGCCAACGGGTAGAGCAGTGGAACTCTGTATAGCCGGATTAAGGCTACAGCTACGCCAATCACAAAACCAATTAACACAGAGACACAGGTGATATATAAGGTCGTAGGAATTGCACTCAGAATTTGCATCAGAGCGGTCCATATAAACGATGGGTCTAGTTTCATAATCCGGTGCCTCCTTTGCCCGTTCCTAATTCTGCAATAATGCGACGGTAAGACCAGCTTCTGTTGATTTTGAACAAATTTTTCTCCGGTGTATTCCGTTTCTCATGCCTCAGCAGATGGTGTTCTGCTACAAGCAGCAGCTTCTCAATCGTAAAGCTGATGATCAGATAGATAAGCGCAAGCGCGATATACGTTTCAATAAAATGCTGTGTTAGGCTGCCAAGCGTCTGAGCTTTACCTGACATTTCCATCACCCCGAGGGTAAAAGCTAATGACGTATCTTTCAGTAGTGCAATTACTAGATTAGAGAATACAGGAACAGCTATACCTAGCGCTTGGGGAAGCACGATTCGTGTAAAAGCTTGAAACCCTGTCATCCCCGCAGCATATGCAGCCTCCACCTGCCCCTTATCCACCGCCATCACAGAAGCCCTAATCATTTCGGACATGTATGCTCCCGTATGCAGACCGTAGGTTAGAATCACAAAGACAAGTACAGGAGTTCGGGTCATATCCACATGGACCAGCTTCATGATTTCAGGCAGACCATAATAAAACAAGAAGAGCTGGATAAGAATCGGAGTTCCCCGAAAAAAAGAAATATAGATTTCGGAGAGGGTCTTTAACACAGGCACTTTATAAAGTCTTGGCAGAGCTACGAGAAAGCCGACAATAATTCCTGTCAGTAGAGAACAGGCGACAATCAGAAGCGTGGTGCTTAAAGTCCCTAGTAACTTAGGCAAAAACGAAAATACAAAACTGATATCAAACTGTGCGCCCATATATTCCCTCCCTTCCCGTGCTCACCGGCTCAATCATTTAACCGAATCCGCAGTAACATCCGCACCCAGCCATTCCGTGCTCAGCTTACCCAGTGTTCCGTTTGTCTTCAGCTCTTTAATCGCACTGTCAATCGCATCTGACAGCTTTTGTGAATCGGCATCATCCTTACGGAAAACATAGAGAATGTCCGCGGAGGACAGCTCGTCGCCCGTAGCTTTTAGCTGACTCTGCGGATCAATGATCGGTAGGACAAAATCTGCAGCCAGCGTAGCGTCCACACGTCCAGTACTAATCTGTGCGACGGTATCATTTGCTGCACCGTTCTGATACACAATATTAATTGCATTGTCATGCTCTTTATTGTAGTTCTCCAGAATTTGCGCTTGTGCGCTTGTCGCACCGACTAACACCTTTTTTCCTTTAAGATCTTCGAGTGATTGGATCGAATCATTATCCTTCGCCACTACGATGCGGTTTCTCCAGTGGGCATAGGCTTCTTTGTTAAAAGAATATTTCAATTCCCTCTCTGGATTTTTCTCCATGACATGGGCGACAAGGTCGATTTTTTTAGTTTCCAGACTCAGCAGCAAATTACTGAAATCCATGGTTTGAAACTCAAATTCATATTCTGGCAGCTGCTTATCGATTTCTTTGAGCAGTTCTACATCAAAGCCTGTAAGCTTGCCGTTCTCATCTATGAAGCAGACCTTCGGAAAAGCAGTACCCGTACCTACGATGATTTTAGTTACCTTTTCCGAAGTATTAGCTGGTGTTGCGGCATCCGCCACATTTCCGTTCTTACTGCTGTTCGTGCTGCTATTTCCGCAACCGGCAATCGCCAGTGTCAATAACGATGCAATTACTAGTGAAATGGACTTTTTCATTGTTCTATCCCCTTTGAATGAATTGTGGTTTATCTATAAGTGTTTTTTTCATCAGATACATAATGCCGTCACCATTCTGCTGGTCCAGCTCCAGAAACCGTTCATACCCCCGGCGTTCATACATTTGAACTAACCATGGGTGCTTCTTCGCCGTTGCCAGCGTGACCGCAGCCGAACCCAATTGTCCAGCAATAATGTGCTCTTCCACCCAATCCAAAAGCTTTCCACCATAACCTCTGTTACTGTAATCCGGATGAGCAGCAAACCATTTAATAAAAGGAAGTGGGCTAATCTTCTTAATCTCTTCTTCTTTTGAAAGTGTTATCGTTGCAACGATCGTTCCATCAACTTCAAGCACATAACACTCATTCGTAGCAATATTGTCTTCAATAAGTGCCAAGTCAGCTGTAGCCGCCGGCCAATGCAGCCCGAGCTCACGAATCAGCTCATAAGCACGGTATGTAACCTCTAGCAAATTCTCCGCATCTTTCAGTTCTGCCAGCCTGTATGTCTCACTCATCGCAAGCTCTCCATCCTTTCGAATTTAAATTTATAATTCCTATCGAAATAGTCGTGATTATATGCAATTAACTTTATCACTGCATTTGCCGATGCGCTAATAGAGTTTTTTAATACATCTATACAATTAGTCGATTTCCCGTTTTACCAATCCCGAGTTCAAGTAGAGTTTCTATGAATTCAGCGTTCTCACCATTAAGTGAAATCAGGCTGGTTCGTAAGGAGATGCCTTCCGTCTCCGCAATATCCACCCGTACTAACGTCCCTGCCGATACCTCTTCCTGTACACTGAGTGCCGGAAGAAAACATATGCCTGCTTTTTTCAACACCAGCTTCTTGGCCGTCTCCAGGTTATCCACCTGATATTCAATCTTCGGCGGCTGTTCCATGCTCTCAAATACACGATGCAGCCGCATCCAATCTAAAGACCCACATTCAAAAAAGACTAACGTCTCCTGGCGAATATCTTCCAGCGATGTACGTTGTGCCTTTGCTAAGCGATGCCCCTTCTCTACATACAGCGAAATGGGGTCTTCGCAGAAAGGAAAGGCTTGAATGGCTGGATTTACGACCTTCCGAATAAAAGCCAGATCTAGCTCTTTGGATTTAAGTTTATCAATCAACACTTCCGTAGAAGCTGTCATCAGCTTGATCGTGATATGCGGATACTTACGCTTCAAATGAAGCATTAGATGGGGCATCAGATAATTGGACACCGAGACAGTACTACCAATCCTCAGCTCATTCGGAATATGCCCCTTGGCCTGAACCTGATGTTTACCGTTCTGATAGATCTGGAGAATCTGCTGGGCATAGGGAAGAAATTGCTTCCCTTTATCCGTTAGGCTAATCTGCTTACCCAACCGATCAAACACTCTGCAATCCAATTCCCTTTCGAGCGATTGAATCCGTGCCGTAACTGTCGGCTGAGAAATATATAGGACTTCGGCCGCTTTATTGAAGCTTCCATAATGGTTGATGTAGACAAAAGCCTCAATATTTTCAATGTTCATCCCTATTCCCCCTAAATTCCTGTTTAACTTTACTATTCCGATGAAAAAACAATGAAATATAGCGTTGCTTTCCTATAGATTTTGTTTATATCTTATTCACGCCCCCATTTTTTGTCAACTTAAATTCCGTGTAAAATAATCGGATTTTAAAAAATCCGACGCATAATTAATACATAAGTTCAACGTTTGAACTGAAGAAGCATTAACGAATCCCTTTGTAATCGACTGTTATGTTTATTTCATATAAAGCTTTTCTATTCATTTATCAAAATTATAAAATACCACTTATATAACTCGGAATTATCGTATATAATGACTCCATTCGTATGAACTATACATTTAATTGAAAGGGGATCGCGAGAATATGTCACAAGAGATTATTATCCGTGAAGCTGAGAATCATGATCGTGATGCCATCGCTGAAGTGATACTGGACGCTTACCACCAATATTCAAAGATCATGCCCGAACCGTTATGGCTGGAATACCGGAAATCGCTTCTTGATTCCGTCCATGGAGATGCCCCAATTGTGCGAATCATCGCTGAGCTCAATGAGCAAATCGTTGGTAGCGCACTATTGTTCTCTTCCTCGGAAACGGCTTACGGTAAGCCAGAGCTAGGTATTCACTCCCCTATCCTGCGCCTGCTTGCCGTGTCCCCATCTGCTCGCGGCCTCGGCGTTGCGACCCATCTGATTCACGAAGCTGCAAGGAGATCCCGCGAGTTGGGTGCCGCCACTTTAAATCTGCATACCTCAGAAATGATGGCTTCAGCAATCAAGCTCTATTATCACTTAGGCTTCAAACGGGCGTATGAGACCGATCTTATGAACGGCGAAACCCTGGTACAGGGTTTCCAACTAGACCTACTACCTTTAGTTCGTACTACAGCAGGATAAATATAGACTCTGAGTTCATACTGACTCATTGCGTGCCTGCGTTACCTTCGAAACACTTTTCACTTGCAGCTTATCAATGACGAAGATTAATATGTCTTGAAATAATAAAAAAGCTTCGGGAAGTGAAGTGCACCCCTTAGAATAGACATTGGAAAAAACCCCTGGTTTATCCGATGAAATTCTAGGGGGTGCATTTTTATGGCGATTAAAGGACAGAAGTTTAAAAATTACTCAGATGAGATTAAAAAAGAGGCCATTCGTTTACATGTGGAGGAAAGATGGACTTATCGGAAAATTACGGAGCATTTTGAGATACAAGATCAAGGACGGGTAAAGAGATGGATGAAGAAATACCGAGAGCTAGGGGAATTTGGGCTACTAGATCAACGGGGGCGTCGTATTGAATATATCGATCAAGATAGGTATGTTCAAAAGCTCAAACGGGAAAATGAAATGCTAAAAAAGTGTTTGGAAATCTGGATGCAGGAGGTGAAACGCACAAATATAGAGTCATTGAGAACGCTGCAAAAGAGTATGCCGTTAGCAACCTGTGTAAACTCTTTAGGGTCTCTAGAAGTGGATACTACGCTTTCATGAAGCGCAAAGGAACAGATCGGGATCAGGAAGCAAAGGCGCTCATTCAGAAGGTCTATGAAAGGTATGAAGGAGTCTACGGTTATCGCCAAATTCAATTGTTCTTGCTACAAGACCACGGGGTTTGGATGAATCATAAGAAGGTACTCAGAATTATGCAGGATTTAGGCATTCGTTCGAGGATCCGCCGAAAACATCGTTGTAATTATGCTACTTCTGAAGGAGACCGTGTGGCGAAAAATATTTTGAAACGGGATTTCAAAGCGGATGCTCCCAACCAAAAATGGGTGACAGACATTACGCAATATCGTGTAGGCGAAAAGTGGCTCTATCTTTCTGCGATTAAAGATTTATTCAATAACGAAATTATCGCTTATCAAATGAGCGCTAGGAACGACAACGAACTGGTTCTCCGGACCTTTGAGCAGGCGTGGAGTCAGCAAAAAGACGTGACTGGACTGATCGTTCACAGCGATCAGGGATTCCAATACACGTCTCATGCATACCACGACATGCTGCCAAAGGTTGGGGCCCGAATCAGCATGTCTCGCCGAGGCAATTGTTATGACAACGCCTCTATGGAGAGCTTCTTCTCGCATCTCAAAACGGAAGGACTCTATCCTTATGATATCCGAAATATGGATGAGGCACAAAGGAAAATTGAAGATTACATTCGATTTTATAACCAACATCGGCCACAACGAAGGTTAAATAAGCTGCCTCCGGTAGAGTACCGGAAACAGCTTATTGCCTAGGGTCTTTTTTCAGTGTCTATAAAATGGGGGCTTGACCAGAAGCTTCCCGAGGCTTTTTTATTTTCCTTTTTTGTAGGTGATTTCCTTAGAACTTACAGTGATATTCCCTTCATTATCGGCATCATCTATTCGTTGATCTGTAGTAACGGTTGCACTTGAGGGAATTGACGAATAGCTTGCACCCCTCTGCTTCTTTTTTACATCATAGAGATAATAGGAAACATTCTTAACCTTCAGCCCTATAGTATCCTTGTACAAAAGTTCTACTGAATAGGATTTCATCACAGCTACATTAGCGTCCATCCATCCTACAACTTCAACCGCTGCATCTTCTTGGTCGCTATCAGTCTTAATAGAGCTGATGGGAAGCCCATCCTGATTATAAAAATTAATTTTTTGTGGAGCTATTTTCAAATAATCGATATCGATATCATGGATTCGGTTTTGGTTGATCTCTGCTGTATCCATCCAAGCAATCGTGCCCGCCGGGTTCCACTTTATTTTCTCAGAAGGTACATATTGCTCTTGTGGTAACGGTACAGTATGTAGCGAAGCTCCTTTATTATCGTAAAAGGTTAACAGCCCGCTCTCATCATCATGTACAAATCTCTTAAAGGTTGGTGAAAGAAATAGGGATGGCGCCCCAGTCGTCGAATGAGGGATTACGCGATATTTCAGAAGATGGACATCGTCCTTTCCATTCTTCAGATCAAAGATCCATACATTACCGAGGTAACTCTGCATAAACAATTTTTGCTCATCAGCTTTCCATTGAAATTTATATATGTAATCATAATCATCAGAAAGCGGCCAAAAGTCCTCCCGAAGTCGTTCGATGGTTCCTGTAACAACATTATATGAGGACAAATGATATTGCCCAGCTTCTTTCGTCAGATCCGATTCCAGAAATAATAGATGATCCTCGTCCAACGGGATTAGCATATTATAGTTGTACATAAAGGCATTGTTCCAACGATTATTGGAATCGTTCAGCTCATCACTCCATTTCAACTTAACTTCATCCGTAGCAGGATCATGGGCTAGCAAAGCATTGATTGCATTGTGGTCGCCATAGAAAAAATGAATGGTGTGATATGTGATTCCCTGCAGTTCAACTACTGCTCCACCGTTTAATATATAGTTATTTTCGGATATGCCTATTGGTTTAGCCACCAGATCTCCATTTGAGCTCCGTACTGCATTAAACTCCAGCCCCTTAAATGTTGAAGCCATGAACGTAATCTTTTTTAACTCGGCAGTTGATTCCTTAGTAAGGCTGTAACCTGTGCTCGTTTCGTTCACATTCATTAACATGCCTTGCTCACTTGATTCGTTAATCCATAAATGAAAGGCATATTTATGATTATCTGAAATTAGAACAATATCGTAGTTAGGAGTTGCGGTATTTAAAATCCCTGGTATTTGTACAGCGTTACGGATGGCTCGGACGAAAATTTCTATGGTTTCATGATCTATGTATTCTTCCTTTATGTTAGCATTCACAGAACCATGTGCTAGAGAGTTCGCTATTGTAATTCGCTTTATGTCCTCATCGATTTTTAGATTATTGGTTTCTGTTTGTTGATCATTTGTTTGAAATAAGTGAAGCAATACTGCTTTTTCTGTTTCCGGCAATTTGTAATGTCCATTTTGTCCTGATTTGGTGAAAAGACCTTGATTCTCGCCCTTAATCCAGAATGAGAACTTTTCGTTTTCTTTATTTTTCATTTCAACAATAGCTTCATAATCAGGTGCTGCAATATCAAGCTTGGCGCTGTCATACTCAGCAGTATGTATAGCTTTGAATTGTTTTATTAACTTGCTGTCCGTTAGGGTCATCGATTCACCGCTATCGCTCAGGATTGTTATGGAATGAACAGAGCTTATATCGATCAGCATTTGATTCGCTTTATCCTTATTCCCTGTATTTATACATCCAACAATGATTACTGAAATGACTGCTAAAAGGGCTAGTAGATTTATCCTTTTCATATAGGCTCCCCCTTCGTATTCTCTCTTCTTTAACGCCAAATAGAGGATAAAGTTGCAAAAAATGAGATTTAGCACCTATTAAAAGTATTATCTAGATCAAACCTAGCCTGTAGTAAATGGCTCAGATTCTTATCCTGAACTAAGTAAAATTGTTTGTAGCAATAAAAAAAGCCACCGTACAGGCCTGTTCTCCTGTAAGGCAGCTCACTTTTATCCTAACGATTGGATGAACGATTTAATCTTTAACACTACCACATTCAGACCCGAAAGCCCTTTAAAAAATTCACAGCCTGGCGGATATCTTCCTCTGGATTAGTGCCAACTTCCCGTTCTATGGTCAGGAATCCTGTATAACCGATGTCATTCAGCGCTTGCAGATAGTTGTTCCAGTCAACAGAACCTGCTCCAAGTGGAACTTCACGGAACGCCGAGCCGGTCTCGGCCATTTCAGCCATCTTCTCATGGTCTAATGCGGGTGCTTCATATCCATATTGACCATAAATATCGCGCGGATCGATATCGGCAAGTTTGAGACCATCTTTAGCATGGGTGTGTACAATGTAGTCTTTTAGTGTATGAACACCTTGCACGGGATCATCACCAGTCACCATCACCATGTTGGCCGGGTCAAAATTAACAGAAACCCCTTTGGAACCCAAACCGTCGAGGAACGTCTTCAGACGCGCAGCGGGTTCTGGCCCAGTCTCAATCGCAAAGTAAGAATTCATCTCATGCGCGTATCTGCTTAGTTCCTCACAGGCGATGTGCATGGTTTCATAAATTTTACTGGTGTGGTCCGAGGGAACAATACCGATATGTGTAGTAACTATATCTGTACCTAGCTCCTTGGCCAGCTCCATAATGCGTTTGGACTTTTCGATTTTGGCTCGGTTCTGTGCAGGGTCTTGAAATCCATGTCCGCCTAAATCTCCAACGAGGGCAGAAATTTCGAGACCCAGTGAAGCGATGTATTCCTTCCATTCACGGCGGGCTGACGGAGATAGGTTAGCGGGATCAAATTCACCTTGCACCGCATAAATCTGAACTCCATCAGCCCCTGCTTCTTTTGCCTTGCGCAATCCCTCTTTTACTCCGACCTGAAAACTGTCTACGATAACACCGATTTTGTTAGTGATAATTGGTTTAACCATGGCAATAATCCTCCTTAAAATGAATTAGATTTGGTTCCAAACCCGCTTGATGTATTCCAACCCAAGTCTTGTTCCCTTGCGGCACTCTTCCATTCCCTCGAATTCTACAGAGATATATCCGTCGTAACCGCTTTCCTTAACGGTTCGAATGACACTCGGCATATCGATGTCTCCTTGACCAACGATGGCCCCCCTCAACCAGTTCCCACCGGAGGACTGGAACCAACCTTCGCCAGGCTGGCGATCCTGCGGACGAATATAGAAATCTTTGAAATGTACCATCGAAGCAAGCTTAATATTGTTAGTCACAGCAATAAGCGGATTCTCATCTGCGCACAGGAAGTTACCAATGTCGAGTGTTGTACGGAAGTTATCTCTTCCTACTGCGTGAACCAACGCCTGTACACGATCGCTGTGCTGAATAAAGTATCCATGATTCTCCACGCTGGTCGTAATGCCCAAACCTGCGGCATAATCGGCAATTTCTCGGCAGGCTTCAGCCAAACGTGGAAGCTCTTCCAAAAAGTGCGTAATTGAGAGATCTTCTGACGAAGCTACATCATGCCGCATCTTCTTAATACCTAATGCCGCACAGACATCTACTTCCCGTTTTACCCGTTCGACTTCCCGCTGTCTTTCCGCTGTCTCAAGCCCGGCAAAGTTCGCCCCGATAGCATAATTAGACAACTCTAGTCCACGACCTGCTGCCGTTCGTACAATCTGATCAATTAGCTCAGGATTCTCAACCAAATTGATGCCCAAGGGTACAATCTCCGCATGCTCCGCGCCCAGATCGGCGATCGTCTCAATGACTCCTTCAAGCGTGAGCTCACCCGTTGAAAAAGCTGAATGCAAACTGTAGGTACTAATTCCTAGCTTCATAGTTTCACCTCTTCGCCTTTGGCAGCGGATTCATAGATCGCGCCGAGAATCTTCATGATTGTAACGCCGTCCTGTACAGGACTAATCGGTGTAGAGCCGTTGCTGATGTTGTTCGCAAAGTGGTTAATCTCATTCTGGAATGCACTGTTGAACTCAAACCCCTTATGATCGGTCTGCGGATAGGTATTGATAATCGTATCCGACAGTTCTTTGACGAGGACTATCTCAGGATCAATTTCAAACCCACCCTTGTCACCGTACAGGCGCACCGAACGCTCGTCCTCTTTGGCATGCAGTGTAAAGCTGACATCGACCATCAGCGAAGCTCCATTCTCAAAACGAATCAGTGCATTTGCCAAATCTTCCACCGTATTGTTCGCTGCGTCGTAATCAGCGGCTTTATAAAAAGAAAGATTCTTGATATTAGAACGATTGCCGAGCTTCCGGTAGGTATTGGCACTTACTGATACTGGGTTCGGACGGCCCATCAAATACCAGCATAGATCGATCACATGGACGCCGATATCGATCAGAGGTCCGCCGCCGGAACGTTCAATATCACTGAACCAGCCGCCGGGATTGCCAAGTCTCCGGAACGTCGTAGCCTTCGCATAGTAGATTTCGCCGAATTCTCCTTGTTCCACCAATGTCTGAAGTAGCTGGGCATTAGAGTCATAACGTCTTACAAAGCCTACTTGCAAGATCTTTCCGCTCTTTTCCACTGCCTTCTGAACCTGAAGTGCTTCTTCGACCGTGCGACAAAGCGGTTTCTCTACAAGCACATGCTTGCCTGCCTCAAGGGCCGCAATGCTGATCTCAGCATGAGAGTTGTTCCATGTACAGATACTGACTGCATCTATTTCGGTATTAGCCAGCAATTCACGGTAATCTGTGTATACTTTTTCGACGTTATACTCAGTAGCAACTGCACGTGCACGCTCTTCATTCAGGTCACAAACCGCATATATGGTCGTCTGCGGATTATCCCGATAAGCACTTAAGTGCATACCGGAGATAGAGCCCGTACCTATTACACCGATTTTGAGTATATTCATCAACACTCGCTCCTTTATTTTGCATTGGGTATGATTCGTATTATAATGATTTCAACCCTAAACACCATGCAGAGCCTTGCGGTTTCATTTGTACAATTGTGCTATAGGAGGTGCAGTCCATATATGCGCGACTATGATAAACATCTACAAGAATCCATGGATATGCCAGATCCCGAGTTTCCGATTAAAGTACATACTCAGCGCTTCAACCAAGAGGGAGTTGTACTGTTCTCACATCATTGGCATGAGCATCTGGAATTTCTATTTATTGAAAGCGGTGAGGCAGTATTTGAATGCGGACGGACACCAATCAGGGTCAGGGCTGGTGACTTAGTTGCCGTGAACAGCAATGAGCTGCATTATGGAGTTAGCGCTTCTTCTGATTTATTGTATTATGCAATTATTGCAGATACTTCTTTGCTGCATAGTGCGGTAAGCGACGCTGCCGAGACCAAGTTCATCGCCCCCATTCAGCAGAACCAGCTGCTGTTACGTAACCATATTCGGGGGGATCAGAACATTACAGACTGTGCACTGGCGATTATTCGAGAACTGGAACTTCGCGAATTTGGGTATGAGCTGGCTGTCAAGTCGGAGCTATACCGTCTGCTAACGCTGCTATTGCGCAGACATATCGTCACCGTACTCTCACAGGCTGAGCAAGAAAGACGCAGTAAAACCGTCGAACGCTTCGCACCTGTATTACGTTATATCGATACCCATTACCAGGAACCGATTCAAGTTGACGAACTTGCGGCACTAACAGGGTTAAGCCGCTTCCATTTCAGTCGTCTCTTCAAGGAATTAACTGGGCATACGATATCGGAATATATAAACGCTATCCGTTTAGACCGTGCAGATTATTTGCTAAGGCATACCCAGTTAACAATTTCTGAAATCGCTACCACTTCTGGCTTCAGCGACATCTACTATTTCAGCCGAACCTTCAAAAAGCATAGAAAAGTAACCCCTAGCAAGGTGAGAGGGTTCTAGTTAGCATGTTTGCCCCTATTCTCACATTTTCTCTGCTCACAGAAGATTGCAATTGGTCCCTTCTTATAGATCCATACCACAAGAGAAACTATCTTCCATCTTATGGGTATAATTAACATAAAGCTCTATAGGAGGGGAAATCATTGAGAAAAATAGTAAAACTGACTGTATTAGTACTTTGCATAATGATTTTACCGGGAACAATGATTTATGCCGCATCAAACCAATCAGAAGTTTCATTCTATTTCAATAACGCGATTCAAAAACAGGCAGCAATATTATCCGAGGGAGATATCCTCTTACCTGCTGAACAGCTTTCTAAAAATTTGTTTGCTTTAATTACTTTGGACGAAACAAGTAAAAAGGTTCGAATCTACAAGCCAAATGTGAATATGGTATTGCTTGATAACAATGGAGAGATCTTTGGTAAGGTAAAAAGTCCTGCCCGCTTTGCTTTTTCAACTTTATTACAAGTGGATCATTTGAAGACAGAAATATCAGATATAAAACTTACGATCACCGATCCTACGGATAAAACAGAAACCATAGATAATCAACAAATTAAGAAAAGTGAAGAAAACTTCTGGTTCAAAACCAACGAGTTTACTTATTCCTTTAATGCAAAAGGCACCTATACTATTCAAGTGTTTTTTAAAGATGTGGATTCAAAAATATGGTTTCCTGTTTCCGAAATCGATGTATTTGGAATATGAATTCCCGATAGATGAATTAGGGTTTCCTTACTTCTTATTATTCTTAATCACTTCGTTAAAACGGTCAGGAAAATTGGTATGTACCCCGTCTACGCCCCAAATCACGGCTTTGTCCATATTGACTTGATAATTCACTGTATATGGAAATACCTTTAGCCCAGCATTTTTCACCTGTGCAACATAGGATGAATTTATTCTTTGAAAGTTAGGACTTATGCCAACTGCATAAGTTTTTACTCGGTTAATATAAGATTCTGGTATTTTATAAACCGGAATATTATACCAAACAATTTGATAAAGAGGAATCTCTGGGTTAATGGAATGCAATCTACGTAAACTCGTCTCACTAAATGAATGTACGGAAACATGATCTGACAGATTATATTTTTCAATTTGTTCGTTTAAGATGGTTTCGATGTTCGGATTCAAAGCGGGTTCTTTAATTTCAATCATATAGTCCACATCTTTTCCAAACGTTTCAAATACCTCTTCTAAAGTCGGAATACGTAATCCAGCATATTGATCCCTAGCAAACATGGGATACTGTTCGTTAAACCATGAGCCGGCGTCTAATTTCGAAAGCTCCTCCAAGGTGAAATTTTTAACATAACCCGTTCCATTCGTCGTGCGATTAATCGTTTCATCGTGAATAACTACAGGAACACGATCCTTAGTTAACTGTATGTCTAACTCGATATAATCGGTCCCCATATTCATGGCAAGTTCAAATGCAGGTATAGTATTCTCAGGCGCATATCCTGAAGCGCCACGGTGAGCAATGGTATATACTTTGTCCGCTGGCTCAAGAATTTCCTTCACTTTCGTACGAATCCACGGAGAATAGGCATACATGGAGGTACACAATAAAATCAACAGAAAGATGTGAATAAATATAAAGTACATTTTAGAATCTTGAATCCTTTGCATAAAGCTTCCCTCTTCTTTTCAAAAAAATTAGTGTATATTACTTGATGTCCATTTTGCCAAAAAAATAACCCATAACAGCTTTCTTCCATATTCTATATGAAAACGAAAAAAGGTGGATACAGATGACCGAAATACAAATAGCTGCTGTAGGAGACCTTATGGTCAAGCGTTACATTATTTCTGATGCTAAACAATCGGACGGAACCTATTCGTTCACTCCCCTGTTCGCAAAAGTAACTCCTTATCTAAGACAGGCGGATCTAACCATCGGTAATCTCGAAACCACCTTTCCAGGAAACGGACGAGAATGTCGAAAAAGTCTACGATCTGGCGGTCCAACATTCAAGTGCCCGGATGAATTAGCACCGGCGCTAAAAGAAGCTGGATTTGATGTATTAGTAACAGCGAACAATCACTGTATGGATTATGGTGCCTCGGGTCTGATTCGGACATTACGAGTATTAGACCGTAGTGGAATCGATCATACCGGTACATCAAGATCAGTACAAGAATCAAAGCGTACGCTAATCAAAAACGTTAGAGGGATTACAATTGGAATCCTCTCTTACACTGCAGGAACCAATAGAATCCCTGTACCTATTCAACAGCCATGGTTAGTCAATCGGATAGAAACCAATAAAATACTTAGAGAAATTCGAGATTTAAAAAAGAAAGTCGATCTGGTCTTACTTTATATGCATTTTGGAAAAGAATATCAGTACACACCTAATAAGAGGCAAAAGCAACTGGCAAGCCTCTTTCTTAAGAATGGTGCAAACATCGTTTTGGGATCTCACCCACACGTGCTGCAACCGATATCCGTTCAGGGGAAAAAGAAATTCGTTAGTTATTCCCTAGGTAATTTTGTTTCGACTAAGCTTAAGAATAATCCATTTACACAAAGCGGAATCATTCTTACGCTCACCATTAAAAAGGACAATAATGGTAACACGAGTATAACGGACATAAATTACATCCCAACTTGCGTCGATCGAAGGATAACAAAAGGCGGTAAACAAATTTCTGAGGTCATTCCCATCCATGATACGTTAAAGAACACAGATTTAATAACGGAACGGAGAAATCGCTTAAATCGTATGTTGAAGCATACTATAGATATTTTAAAGTGGCCATAAAGACGTCAACTCACAATCATTTAGTCATTCCAACTAATAAGGTATGTACCCAAAAACGAACTTAATCGCTCGAGCATCGGATATGAAGTTAATGAATTGACTAAGACCACTCCATCTTTGATGACGGGTTCGGATAAATATAGTTTATTCAGAACAAAACTGTATTGATTGGAAGCAACGTTTTCTGCTTTGCGACTGACCTTTATTTCTTGCGAATGGTAAAACAAGCGATTAGCCTCTTCTTTTGTCTGTTCATTGCTTAATAATAAAGTCTCTAGTCTGGAATCCGTCATCTCACTGATAGCCTCGACAGTTACAACGTTATGATCGATTAGTTTAGAAATCAAATGTTTTAGAATAACATTCGGCCCGATATTAACTTCCGAACAATGAAACTTTGCTTCAGAAATAATAAATTGTAATAATAACTCAGCAGTATCAACATCCGTCGAAATATAGTTGCCCTCTAATTCTAATTTAGGTAATAGCTGAGCAGGTGATTGTAGAAGCCCCGTGATTTGTGCACTCCTCACCCATGAATCCAGATGATCCAAATGGATCTTATTATCTTTATTTCGTAGGGGACTTATTGTATTACCCTCAATTAAATCTAATATCACACTGGGTTCAAAATTATCTTTTGAAAGGATATCACTTATCTCAGGGGAATATAGCAACTCATTTGTTCTTTTATGGTGATCAATACCCTCTATCTGTTCTAAAACATGGCTGAAAGGGCTATGTCCAATATCGTGTAATAGCGCAGCAATCCTTAGTTCATACCAATCCGGACAATAGTAGGCAACTAAAGAAAATACTCCAAGAGTGTGCTGTAACCGGGTGGCGACATGTTGTGTATTGATGTAGCTGCATCCGCTATGATGAATAAAATGCAGTCTGCGTACCGGGAACGAATTTAATAAATAGGATTCTGTTTCCGTTAATCTGGTTTTAAGTCCCCACAAAGGTTCCCATAGTTCATCACTACCTGTTAATTGTGCAATGTATCGATCAGTATTTATATTACTCATACTTTCCGCCCTCACTTCACTAAAAGATTTTACCTCATTCATCGACAAGTTTCTTTACTTATTTTCATAGCAAATGCCATAGAAATGTTAAATAAGTACCCGCTCCCATTAAAAATCTAATGATATAGTTATCGTAGAATACATTTTTATAACATTGAAAGGATTCGTATTAACATGGCAGCACAAACAAAAAGGCAGTTAAATGATGGTCCGAAAATCCGAAAAGAAAAAGAAATTGTTGAAAAAATGATTCGTATATATTGTAAGAAAAAACATCATCAAAAAGGGTTATGCGAGGAATGTCAGGGCTTAAATGAATATGCAACAAAAAGATTATCTCTCTGCCAATTCGGGGAAGACAAAACAGCATGTGCAAAGTGCCCTATCCATTGTTACAAACAGGAGTATCGGCAAAGAATTAAAGAAGTTATGCGTTTCTCAGGTCCATGGATGTTACTCTACCATCCAGTTGAGTCGATTAGGCATATCCCATTACCAGGTAAGTTAAGAAAATAAGCATATAAATAAAAACAGCAGCAGTCAATGACTGTTGCTGTTTTTAATCCTATTCAATTGCTTAGTGCGTTCTCGTACTTATCTCATTGCTTTTGCCAGCTCTGTGAATATAACACCAAGCGCGTAGGCTCCCGCATCCGGATACCCAATGCTGCGTTCCCCCACCGTACCTGCTCTTCCCATACGGGCAACGACGTCCGAAGTCTTCTGGGCACCGAGAACTGCGGCTTCCGCAGCTTTGATTGCTGCCATTTTAATATCATCACCATGTTCTGCGCTTTGTGTCCAGGCATCCGCAAAAGGTACAAGCGCATCAATTAATGTCTTGTCGCCAACGACAGCACCTCTCCCGAAGGATCTTTCACCCGTATCCTGAATCCCTTTAACTACAGCTTGCATCATATTGGCAAAATCTTGGATGGACAACTCCTGCTTTTGCTGCGCAGTCTTGCTCGCTGCACGGAAGCCCGATCCCCAGATCGGTCCAGATGCTCCACCACAATGCTCCATAATGATCAAAGAACAAGCATCAAGGAAATCACCGATATTGCTGAGATGATGAGCTAAAATATCTTCCCATTCTACTTTCAACTGCTTAAAGCCCTTGGCTACGCTCATCCCAAAATCACCATCTCCGGCGTGGGCATCTAGCTCGCAGAAAGGCACCTCATTCTCAATAATGACCTCACTCATTTGATCAATCAAATAAACAATATTTTGCAAGGAGAACTGGTTGTTCTTAATTACCGCTGCTTCAGCATTCGTATTATTCTTGAAAGATACCGTGCTGTCTGCTTTCTCTTCCTTGATGATCTCGGTATAATTCACGGGCTCAAATGAACCTTTAACCGACAATGCCGGTGTATCACACGGAGCAGACAACCATTTCTTCAGCGTCTCATCCAGCTTCATAATCGACACTGATGCGCCGGCCATATCGATGCTAGTCATATAGTTACCGACAAATACTTTAAACACTTTCTTATTCTTGGCCGTCAATTCACGGATCACAGAATTATTCAACAAATAAAGCTCTTGCAGTGGTGTTCCACCAAATCCATTGATTAGAACAGCAACTTCATGCTGTGACTCATCGTTCATCTGCAAGTTGCTCAGCAAGGACGTAACCATTCGCTGCGCCAGTTCATCCGCTGACACGGCTTTTTCTCTGCGAATTCCAGGTTCACCGTGAATTCCTACACCGTATTCCATCTCATCTTCTTCGATATGAAACGTCGGAGTTCCTTTGGCAGGAACGGTGCAAGATGTAAAGGCGAAGCCGATGGTGCGAACATGGTCAATCGCATGTTGCGCCGCTTCTTTCACTTCCGTCAAGGACAGTCCTGCTTCTGCTGCAGCCCCGGCTATTTTATGAACGAGAACGGTTCCGGCAACCCCTCGTTTCCCTACAGTATACAGGCTGTCTTCAACAGCAATGTCATCGTCTACTTTGACATATTCCACTTGTATACCATCTTCACTTGCGAGATGAGCCGCATTTTTAAAGTTCATGATGTCACCGCTGTAGTTTTTAATAATCAGCAATGTACCCTTTTGGCTCGCAGAACGGCGGATCGCTTGATAGACCTGAATCTGTGATGGAGAAGCGAACACATCACCGCACACGGCTGCATCCAGCATACCGCTGCCTACAAACCCGGCATGGGCTGGTTCATGCCCACTTCCGCCACCGCTAATAAGCGTAACTTTATCGGCATTGATCTCTTTTTTAGAAATCACTTTAAATTTATCGTTGAAATCCAGCTCAGGATGCGCTAGGACAAGTCCGTTGCACATCTCCCGGACTAGCGTTTCCGGCTTGTTCATAATTTTCTTCATCTTAAAGCTCCTTACTTAGTTTATATTGACGGCCTAGTTGGTCAGCAGCCATAATCGCCGATGCTACCGCCTCCTCCGTAATTGGGAATGGCATCGAATGAATGGATTCCTCAGCAATACAAGCTTTTTTAGCAACCTCAAGAAGTTCTTCGTAAGTTACATGCTCTACTCCGATATCTTCTAAGCACACTGGAAGACCAATCGACAGACAGAAGTCCAATACTTCTCTTAATTCCGTACGGTCCGCATTTTCAAGCACCAATTGAGCAATTGTACTGAAGGCTACCTTCTCTCCATGATAATAATGATGCGTACCCTCTAATGCTGTTAAACCATTATGAATCGCATGAATCGCTGCCAAACCTCCACTTTCAAAGCCCAGTCCCGATAATAAAATATTCGTTTCAATGATATTCTCTAAGGCTGGTGTTACAATATTCAAATCGCAGGCCTGCTTTGCCTTGAATCCATTTTCAAGCAAAGTGTCATAGCACAGTCTAGCAAGACCTAGCGCTGTTATTGTTCCTTTAGCTTCCCCACAAACACCTTCACGAACCCCGCAAGGTAATCCCGCATTCACATTGGAGTAAGAATTCGCGGTAGCTCTTGCTTCGAAATAAGTGGACAGTGCATCTCCCATCCCAGCAACAAGAAATCTTGTTGGCGCTTTGGCAATGACTGTTGTATCGATCATGACTACACTTGGACTTTGCTTGAAATAAGCATAATCATCGAATTCGCCTTCTGGGGTATACAGTACTGCAGAGTGGCTTGTGGGTGCATCCGTGGCTGCTATTGTCGGAACGATAATCAACGCTTCTCCCTCTGCTACGCATTTTGCCGTATCGATCGCCTTACCTCCACCCAAACCAATCGTACATGCACATTGATGTTCCTTGGCTAGAGCCTGCAATCTTGCAACCTCTTGTCTTGAGCATTCCCCATGAAAGCCGCTTTCAACAAGCGTTATATTAAATTTCTGTTTAGTGGATTCCAATTTATCTTTCACACGTGTAACATCATCTGGATGTGCAATGAGCAGTGCAGAATCACCGAAGGTTTTTACAAAATAACCTAAATTCAAAAGTTCATTCTCACCTTGCACATATTTCGTCGGACTGATAAACGCTCTTCTCATTTTCATTCCTCCTAGATTGTATATAGTTATTATTATAGATTGCTCAATTTCGATATGCATGAAACAATAAGGTCTAAATAAAGCGTTTTCTTATCATGTTTTTTTGTCCACTCTTTTAGAAATTGTATTATCTTGTCCTTTTGTTCATAAATTCGCTATAATGTTCATTATGTTTCTATAACTTTCCTAGGAGAATATCATGATGCCCAAATCTCGCTTTAATTTAGAAGAAATAATTGATTTGAAGAAATGGGAGAAATTGCAGGACTCCTTATCACTTGTTACTAAAATGGCCATCCTTACCGTTGATTATAAAGGTGTTCCTGTGACTAAGCACAGCTTCTGTCAGCCATTCTGTCAAGGCGTGCGCCAGGATTCTAACCTCTCTCAGTACTGTCAAAAATGTGATGCTCGTGCCGGCATTGAAGCTGTTCGCCAGAACAAGCCTTATATTTACTTATGCCATTTCAACATTATCGATATTGCCATTCCAATTATTATTGACGATCAATATTTAGGTGCAATTATGGCCGGACAGCTTAAGCATCGTGAACCTGACGTGTCACAACTGGAGCAGATTGTATCTAGGCCACCTAATGTTGAGGCGAACAAGAAGTTTAATTCGCTCAAAGAGGATTACGATGCACTCCCTGTCTTATCCTATGATGAAGTAACAAAGTGCGTTGATCTGCTGCTTCAGCTGAGCACCTATATCGTAGAAGAAGCCATTCAGAAACGGACCACAGTTGATTTGTACAAAAGAGTGCTGACCTCAAATATTGACACAACTGCTTCAGCAGAAACCTTTGACGAGACAGACCGTGCGTATCGCAAAATTCAATCCATTCAGCAAGAACTGTCAGGGGCGCTCATCGAGACCAAATTGAAAAATGGGGCTCAAAGGTTCGTCTCTACAAATTCAGTGCTTCAGCCTGCGTTCGATTACATCTATGCGCACAAAAATGAAAATTTCAGCCTAAAAGAAATGGCCAAGCTTTGTCATATCAGCCCCAGTTATTTCAGTCGCATATTTACAAAAGAAACAGGCGAGAACTTCTCCCTCTTCGTTGCCAGGCTCAAAATTGAATGGGCCAAACAGTTGCTGGAAACCACAGACGCACCTATTAATCAAGTGAGCGATGATTTAGGATTTTGTGATACTGGTTATTTTATTAAAACATTCAAACGGTTCGAAAACCTCACCCCTGCTGTATACCGGAATATGTATATGAGTTGATCAGCAAAACAAACCCTCCGTTAATAAAATTAACGAAGGGTTAACTCCTCATTCCCACCAGTGTTTCATTTCACTGAATCCTACATCCCATAGCTTCACATTCCCTTTGAGGGTAATGGTTATTTCGCTTACGGTAACTAACGCTGTATTTATAAGCTCAGCTTGTGGACTATATTGTTCAGTCGATTGAAGCATTACGTTACCATCAACTGCAATAATGAGTTCACTATTAGAATCAACATGATCAGGGAAACCGAAGTTGTAATATAGCAACACCTCTTTTTTATCATCCAAAGTGTATTTGTATTCTTTAATTTCTTTCCCCTCACTGTTATACAAGTTCAATTTTGGTGTGATTTTTTCACCTGCAATAGTGAAGCTGGGAAGATCATGCGTGATGGGCATACTTCCAGTAAGTTGTTTCAGTGTTTGTAATCCCTGTATAGGTCTTTCACTTTTCTCTAGAGTTACATCAATGATCTCAGAGATTCCCATGATTCCAATCAATAGAACAACAACAGTTAAAGCCGAATTAATAAGTGATTTCCAAGTGATTTTTGAAATAAATCCTATCTTATAGGCGCAAAATCCGATCATTGCTCCTAACGTATTGGAAATGACATCATCTACATCAAAGGAACCTAAAAAAGTTAAAGCTTGAAGAGTCTCCAACACAAAAATCGTTAAGATAAACAAACAAATAAACTTTTTAAAATGAGTACGATACAACAAGGGAAATAATACACCAAAAGGAATAAAGGCAGCGATGTTCCCAAAGTTATATATCCAAGAAAAGGATAGGTCAGTGAGATTGGGAAAACGAAGCGGAACACTTTCTGGAATCATCATAAACGTGTATCCATATTGGCTTGTTGCATGCTCTACTCTATTGAAAGCAAGAAACAAAAAATATAAGATTAAAAGCGTATACAAAATAGTTCCTATAACAAGAATTTTGCGCAATTTAACTCCCATAATCACTTCACAATTCCTTCCATATGTCGATGGAATCAGTATAGCTCTCCAAAGTGACTTTCCAGTGACACAGAAGGTGACGATTTAGTCATTCAAAGCTTATTTCAATAATAAGACATCACTGTATCAAAACAACTTCATATCGCAAGGGGTTAGATTAGGTCAAAAAAAGGGTGCCCCAGCAGCCTTTTCATGGCTTTTGGAACATCCCTTGACGTGCTATATGAGCATTAAATATCAAAATTTATGTTTAGCAAGCTCTTCTACGATTTGGGGGTCGTTATGCGAAAAGAATACACTCTGTTTCGTATCTAACGCAGCTATTCTTTCCAAATCTTCTTGGTTTAATTTGAAGTCAAAAATATTAAAGTTTTCGATGATTCGTCTTTTATTAGTAGATTTTGGAATGGCAATCACGCCTCTTTGGGTTAACCAACGTAAAACTACTTGAGCAACGGATTTCTGATGTTTTTCAGCGATTGAATTTAATACTTCATTTTGAAAAAGATTGTTTCTTCCTTCTGCAAAAGGAGTGGCAGGTGAACAACCCACCTATCGGGAAATTAGCTATTGCCCCAGGATATAAACCCGTTGATGAGAAGCTTTATGAACAATTATAAAATAATGCATCGGGTCTATGGACTCGATTCATTTTTCTTGTTCTAATGGCTGTCTTAACTACTGCTTAGCAGGATTAAAAAAGTAAATTCTCAGAAAAATCGTGAATAAACTCAATGCCAAAAATAACGCTCCTCCTATAACGATGTACTGTGTACCCATTCCTGATATAAATAATCCGCCCACTGCTGTACCTATGGTTATTCCTAAGTTCCCACAGGATAGGAACAACCCATTAGCAAAATCAGGGGCCTCTGGAACTGCGGATGTAATCCAGTATTGACTGATCAGATTACCTATTGCATAGAACAAACCCCATAACAAAACTGTTATGATCATAGGTCCTGTGGACGAACCCGTTACTAATGATAATAGATAAATGATTCCTAATATAATTGGAAATGTTATGACTGTTCTTATCGCATTTTTAAAGAGTAATCTTCCCCCTGCAAAGTTTCCGACCAAGCTGGCTAAACCATATAACAATAACACTAAGCTTAACGTCTTCCCTGAAATATGTGTAATGGACTCCAGATACTCTGCGATGTAACTATTAACACTAGCTGTTGCTGATCCAATAAGTACGACCGCAATAATGGCTAACCAAACCATCGGCTTTTTTAATACGCTTATTTGAGATCCGTATGAAAGCCTTTCCTTCACTGGCATAGAGGGTACAAATAATAACGTCGCTATGAATACTAGGGCGTTTACGATTGTAAAGAATAATATCGCCATATCTACAGAACTTTGACTAGCAATATAATTAGTGATGGGTACACCAAGAACCATACCTCCTGTCACGCCGAACATGACTTTAGAAACAGCTTTTGGAGCTTCTTCCTTACTGACTGAAGTAGCAGCTACTGTCAAAGCCAACGAACAATAAACTGGATGAAAAAAGGCTGGAATCACACGAGCAATTAACAGCACATTAAAGTTTGATGTGAAAATGGAAATGATATTCCCAAGAATAAAAATACCAAGTACAAGCAACATGACTTTTTTCCGGTTTAAACTTGAGAATAATAACGGCATCGTAGGACCAGCAATCGAAACAGCAAGTGCAAAGAGACTAACTAACAGCCCTGCTTTGGACACTGAAACATGATAGTTATCTGCTATTTGAGGTAACATTCCTATTACCCCCATTTCAGTTGTTAGGATGCCGAAGACTCCTATAACTAGAATAAATAAATACAAATGATTTTGTTTTGCCATATTAACCCCTTACCTATATATATTTTTTATGCTCGAAAGTAAACGCTGGTGAATTATTACTCTCATGTGTATTATTATTGATGAGTTAAGTTTCTTCAATTAGCAAATATCCGTGATCCGTGTAATAATTCACACATTGCTTTGATCTGTTTATTATCTGCAAGAAAGTTTGGTGACTCTACGTGACAAAGGTTGATAGAAGAATTCTTAAATCTCAGGCAGCCATAAAAAAAGCAATGACTGAACTGATGTCTGAAAAAAAATTCGATGCTATAACGCTAAAAGATATTTCTGACAGAGCGGATGTTAGTCGAAGAACAATCTATCTGCATTACGAGGATAAATATGATTTATTAGATAAGTTAATTGAGGAACATATCAATGAACTTAGAGAATCCTGCAGTTCAGAATCGGAAATAAGCTCAGCACATCATAAGTTGACCTGGTTTGAATATTTCGAACATAATTATTTATTTTTTTCAGCGATGTTATCTAGTAAAGGAGCTCCCTTCTTTCGGAGTCGGTTTCTTGAGTTTGTCATCGAGGATATCAAGAGTGAATGGGAGATGTCAGAGGGGAAAAAACAGGGGTTATACGAAGACGTTATTCTTCAGTTTATTGCACCAGCGTATGTAGGGATCGTGGAATGGTGGTTTACAAACCAAATGCCTTATCCACCTGACGTTATGGAAAAACAATTGGAAATTTTATTGGATAATAACCTATCCTAAGTTTCTAAACCCAAAAGCCCAACTTCTCCGTAAACCAATAGAGAAGTTGGGCTTTTATTAATTATTTTCTTCAAGATATTGATAAACGGCCATCATTTCTTGTTTGTTCAACTCACGAATACGATTGAAAATTGGAATATCTGCCACTGCTCCAATATTTGAGCCTTCAGACACAACATCACTTACATTGCCTGTTAGCCAGGTCTGAACATTAATACCTTCAACGGTTTCCTTCCGGCCCTCATCATTAATTCCACTTGCATAACAACTAACACATGGAATCGTTAACTTATAAACGCCATCGTGGAGTCCATCTTCTGATATAACTTTCTTTCCTTTACAGAATGGACATGGTTGACTAGCTTTTATCTTATTAATTAGAGTGACCAGTTTTTTGTAACCAAACGCTTCATAAACATAGGTCAGCTTTTTGTATTTTCCATTCGTGAAATACTTATCAATGATGTTTTCTCTTGTTTCGGTGATATTGTCAAAATCACAAATGGTGATTCGATTATTTATGCTGATGGATTCTATACTATTGCTAATTATTCCCCAGAAAGGCAAAGCATTTTGCAACACCATTTCATAGTGTGCAAAGCTTGCCAGCTCTAGTTCAAGCATTTTCAGAGCAACTTGTGTTTCCCATGGTAAAAGAGAGACTTCCTCTGTCAGAAGCATATCGCCGCCGACAATGGCTTTCATTTTTTGGAGTGCCGGTAATTCACCAACAGTTCTAATCACTTGTTCGAGAGGCTGTCCAATGATCTCACGAATATCCGTGTCACCAAACTTTAGCTTCTTATGATGATTAAGTACGGTTCCTTGACAGATTGGACAGGTAATCATTATTTTAGATTGTTTGATATGCTCTTTAATAATCGCCTTCGATATCACCATGTAGTTCCCAATGATGTAATTAAAGCCTTCCCAAGTCCTCGTTGCTTTGCTTGCCTTATCATAAAATGACTTTTCCCAATACCCGTACCAAAAAGCATGCTTTTCTGCATCCGTCATCTCATTATAACTTTTGCTGAGATCATGTCCGAGTTCATTCTTAATCTCTTCAAAGATGAATTTTATTTTGGGGAATTGATAGAATTTTAGGATATCCATTGCATCTGGATGCAATAAGCCCTCCCAAAACGGTACATTTTTGTCCTGAAGGACAACTTCAAAATCAAACTTTTCAACGACTCGACGTCCCTTACAGCATGGACAATGATTGTCTTGATAATAGAAATCGAAGCTACTCGTATCTTTATTGGTGGGATGCGCCGTTACAATATGGTTAATCAAGCCACCAATCTCATACAGAAAAGTATATTGACTATATAAGTGGCGTTCTAAATCAATAGCGATCACAGGTGCAATGGTATCCGATTCGTATTCACCATAAATCAAACGCGCCATAGAGGATAAGCTTTTTAAGATGCCGCCTTTATAGATATTTTCAGCATTTTTAAAATAGGCAATTTGATCATCTTTTAAGTAGTTAACACCATTTTCTTGACGCAGTGTTGAAGAAATCTGCAATGGAGCGACAGGCGTTTCATTGTTGTGTTGACGATAATATTCTTCATGGCTGACAACATTGAGATGCTCCACGGGTTCAAGCTGTCTTTTGCCAAAATCAACGATAAAATCAGAGTTTTCCAGCATATACGAGTTATGTTCAATCATCATAATGGATACAGTTTCATCCTGAAGAATAACTCTAATGCTATCAATGAATTGATTTAGAATATTTTGTGATAACCCTTTGGAAGGCTCGTCAAAGATGAATAGCGTATTCGGATTTCTTGAACCCGCGAATAGCTCAGAAACTAAATGGACACATTGAAATTCACCTGTTGATAAAGACTGTGTTTTTCTTTCCAACGTCAAATAACCAAGGCCTAGCTTGATCAATAAACTTAAGCGTTTATGAGCAATGTCTTCATTTGGCAATTCATCAATAATATCTTCAATCGAGCGCTGAAAAATATCATCAATCTCTTCACTGTATTTAGTGAGTTTTCTTTTAATATCTAGAAAAGTTGCAACGGTCGACCGACTGGTAATCGATTGGTTTCGATCTTGCCCCACAATGACCAGCTTATCTTTGGGATATCGCGTAACAAAATCTTTGGACATACACTCATTGACCAGTGTAGACTTACCACATCCAGATTCACCAGTGAATGTTACAAGTCTATTTCGGGGGATCTGAATTTCAGCCATTTGAATATTACGACAGAAAAGATCATAAAAATGATAGTATTCAGTGGGTGCAGCCTGATTTATCTCCCCATTGATCGGCGCAGGACGTGGTGATTCTTCAACGATTTTTCCGCCATATTTCCCACTACCTGGTCCGAAGAACAATTGATCGTCCGTTATGTCTAATACCGTGTCCGAATGATCAATAAGCCAAATTTGATTCTTAAAACCTAATTGTTTAATCTGCTCTAATATTTTCAAAAGGGTTTGGTGATCCAGACCCACAGAGATTTCATCTATGATAATTACGGTGTTTTCACTGGTTGCCATGAATTCTGCTAAGTAAAGTCGTGTTAACTCTCCACCTGACAAAGTACCCATAATCCGATTTAAGGTTAAATAACCAATATTCATATGGATAATGTTTTTTAGAATGTTTTGTTTACCTTCACTAATGTTCAGCACTTCTGCTAGTGATAAAATAGTTTCGACACTTAAATCGTTGATATCAGAAATACTCATGTCTTGATTCAATAACTTCATTTTGTATTGTTCAGTTTCTTGATTATAGCGCTTCCCTTTACACTTTTTACATTCGACATTTTTAGTAGTTCCGCGACCTTTACAATCTGGACACCAGCCTAGTTCATTATTAAATGAAAAAACCTCTGGTGATAGGTTATATTGTTCAGCAATCGCAACACGAATCTCTGTAAACACACCCGTATGTGTGCCAATAGTTGATCGAGGATTAGAAGAAATGGATGATCTCCCTAGAAAAAGTACAAGCGGCATTTCTTCCATCTGGATCGCACTGAAATTAGTTTCCATAATGTTAGGGAATAAATACTGATATTCTGCCTTTGGCAATAAAGAAACGAGACGCTTCTTGGATTCTTCACCGATGGTTTGACAAAAAGTTGTTTTACCAGAACCGGACAACCCAGCAATCCCTAGGGATTGATCTACTGGTAGTACTGCATCTAACTTATTAATATTGTTCGCAATTAATCGGTTTATTTTCATAGTGGTATCATCTCATCTCCATTCTCTTCATGTAGTATTGCCATGATTTATTCCATTAAAAAGGGCACTTTCCGTGTTTCAGAAAAGCGCCCTATTCTTGAAATTACAGTTCTGCTAATACTTTTTCAAGCTGACTGCCCATATTCACCCAAGCATATTTAGCACCCTCGATAGCGCCTTGGCGAGCTTTGGTCTCCTCACTAAATCCAGATTGAGCAAGGTGCAGATGAACCTTACCATCTTCCTCTTTGCTCAAAGTCCAAGTAACTGTTGTACCTTCTCCAGCACTATGCCAAGTATAGGATAATGTATGTGGCTCGTCTACTACGAGAACCTCGCAATCAACAATACCATCCCACCATTCATTTGGCTCTGCACGAAATTGAAATTTATGCCCTACGACTGGCTTAAAGTCATTGCTCCAAATCCATTTCGCAAGTGTATCTGAATCCGTCAGAGCGTTCCATACCTTCTCGATGGAGCTTGTAAATTGATAATCTAAGGATACATCCGGTTTCATTATTCTTCCTCCAATAAAATTTTTAGTTTATCGATTCTATCTTTCCAGAAGCCTTCGTAAAAAGATACCCAATCCCGAATTTCTTTCAATGGATTGGCATTCAAACGATACCTCGTTTCTCTACCAACCTTTCGAGCAACTACAAGATTAGCATCTTTAAGAATAGACAAGTGCTTAGAAACTGCAGTACGACCCATTTCAAAATGAATCGTGATTTCATGTAGGGGTATTTCATCAACATCAGCCAGGATTTGAAGTAATTTTCGCCTTGTTGGATCTGCAACTGCGTCATATACATCTCTCACTTGACTATTATCGTTCAAAACCACCCCCACCTTTTCCGTAATATTACCTGTAGTGTAACTGATTATACTTCATCAGTACGTAATTGGACACCATTTGGTGTCTATTTGATTATAGGACACCAAATGGTGTCGTGTCAAGATTCCTATTCCTTCCATTAACAGTTCTTTTACTTATCTGATTAAGATTCGATATCTCAATGAGGATGATATTTTTATGCCACAATGTTTTGTTAGATTCAATCCATGAAGGAAAGGGAACGATCTTTCAATTTACCCTTAAACGCTATAAATAGATTAGACACACAAATAAGCGGATACTTCCATCATGGGGTACCCGCTTCTAATTATTTACGTTTCAATTTTAAAGCCTTTCGAGAACGATTTTTTCGTTTCTGCGCTGCTCTTCTGCATTTATCGCATTTATGAGTTTTCGTGCATTTTTTACATCTCTTTATTTTGTGAGGTTTACGGATGTTTTTACATGAATCACATTTATGATCTTTACCGCACTTTTGGCATTCTTCGCCTTTCTGAATATGAATAACGAATGTCGAGGAATTATTGGTTGGTACCGGATCTGGTGTTGATGCACTCACTGTTGCCGTATTAGAGATCATATCCTCTGCGAAAGAGCTTATTTTCCCTCTAATTATAACCGTGACTGATGATCCGTTAGCCAGTGTTCCTAATGCGTAAGAACCGCTCCAAGGTGAATAGTTCAATCCACCATTCGTAGAGAACTCGACATTTCTAAGCATACTTGAAACAATATCTGTTAAAGTTACATTTTCTGCATTCGAAGGTCCTGCATTAGATACTACTAATGTATAGCTGATCAACTGACCCGGGCAAGCTCGGTCCGCACTTCCAAATTTGACAATGGATACATTCGCTGTTCCGATAATATTGACCGTAACCGTTGATGTATTATTAGCAGGATTTAGATCCGTTGTTGTGGTACTTACGATTGCCGTATTGGATACTGGTCCACTAGAGAAAGTGTTCACGATGCCTCTAATTAATATCGTATTGGAAGCGCCATTTGACAATGCGCCTATACTCAAGGAACCACCCCAAGGAGCAAAGGTCGTTCCTCCATTCGTAGAAAATTCTACGTTTGAAAGCACATTAGACACCGCATCAATTAAAGTTACATTCTCAGCGTTGGACGGTCCAGTGTTAGACACGACAACGGTATACGTGAGGGGTTGGCCGGGAGCTACGGGATTTGGACTCGCTGTTTTTACAACTGAAAGATCCGCCGAAATGTTGATTGGAGTACTGATTGTTGATGTGTTATTCGATAGATTTAAATCTGAAAAATTCGCATTCGATATTTTAACGAAAGAGAGCTCGGAAGATGCATTTACCGGGATAACGATGGTTGACGTGTTGTTCGTTGGATCCGGGTCTGGTGTTGTCGAGCTAACGGTTGCGGTATTTGTAATTGTATCCACCGCTTCATTGATAACTGTCCCTCGAATAATTATTGTAAGTCCAAAGCTGTTTCCCAATGTGCCGATCGTATAGGAACCCGACCATGGATTAAAGGCCCTTCCTCCATCGATTGAAAACTCTACGTTGATAAGCTGATTTGGTACACTATTTGTAACTACCACATTATCAGCATCAGATGGACCTTCATTCGTTACCAGCAAGTTATAGGTGAGCAATTGTCCTGAAATAACGGTACTCGAGCTCGTTGTTTTAACGATAGAAAGATCCGATGATGCATTCACTGGGGCACCGGTCCTTGACGTGTTGTTCGTTGAATCTGGATCTGGTGCAGTTAAACTTACGATCACCGTATTCGTAATGTTTCCTGTAACAGACTCTTCAGAGCGTTCCGGGTTAATGATTTTACTAGGATCAGCATCGATTAACATAACCCCCTCGGTATCCGATGGGTCGTCATTAGTAACGCTCACAGTATTGAACAGATCCGGGTCAGCTTCTTTGATATTCGGCGAAACTGCAGAAGGGTTTGCTGTCCTCCCCTCCGTTAAGGTAACATTTTCCGCATTAGAAGGTTCTGCAATGGCCGTAAAAATAGTGGGAGTAAGTACTTGATCTGCGGTGATTGAAGAAGAGATTACTGTTTTCTCAACGGTAAGATCAGCCAAATTGATAATCGGAGTAACGGATGTCGAAGTGTTATTAGACAGTTCAGGATCGGGTGTTGTGGAATTAATCGCTGCTGTATTAATAATCGTTCCAACGGATGAATGAGATACTATTCCTTGAAGTATTATTATAACTGTATTCCCGTTGATTAATGTTCCTATGTTATAAGAACCGTCCCACGGATTAAAGGTAATGCCTCCATCTACAGAGAATTCTGGATTCGTCATTTGACTTGGTACGGCATCGACTAACATTACATTCTCTGCTAATGATGGTCCAGCATTTGACACAATGATCGAATATGTCAATAAATCTCCTGGGACGGCAAGTGTTGGATCTGCTAATTCGATTACGGATACATCTGCTGATTGATTCACCGTTGCAAAGGAAGTTGATGTGTTATTTATTGGATCCGGGGCTTCAGTAGTACTGCTAATGATTGCCGTGTTGATAATCGTCCCCACTGCAGTATCGCTAACCGTCCCGCGTATCAGAACTGGAATGGATTCATTTGCTGGCAATGTTCCCAAGCCTATGCTTCCAGTCCATGCTAGGAAAGTTGTTCCCCCGTTTAGACTGTATTCTGGATTAAGGACTTCCGGTGGAATCAGATCGGTTAACAAAACATTTAAAGCGGCATCCGGTCCGTTATTTATAACTTTAATGTAGTACTCCAGCTCTTGACCCGGAAAAACAGGAATAGGAGTATTCGATTTGTCTACCAATAAATCTGCTATGTTATTAACCTCAAGAATATGATCTTCTACCTCTCCGTCAGATGCCGCTCCCAAGCTTCTTGTATCCACTGCTGTCGGAGATATATTTTGGTTCACTAGCGTATCCGTCGTAAATTTGAGTCTGACAAAAGTTTGCGTAGGCGCCAGAATTACTCCAGGGGGTAATGTAAAGGTTAACGGTACAATTTGTGTTCCGGGCCGGGAAGATACCACCTGAACCGGAGCCGCTTCATTACCTTGAAAGATGCCGTTTGTGTTAAAGTCTAGCCATCCGTATAAGTTAGCTGTACTTCCGATTGTATTGGTCACTGTTGCAAGAAGTGTGTAACTGGTGGCACTTACTGAAAGTGTTGTGAGAGGAACTGAAAGTCCATCGATCTGAATCCCCTTCGAAATATCGTCACCCGTTACAGTAGAATTCTGATCCGCGTCGAGCTCTGATGTTATTTGTGTCCCGAGGACAAGTCCATTTCCTGCTACAGTATCTGAAGTGTCACTAACGTCCAAATTAATAACAGCTTGAGGACATAAGGTAGCATCATTAAATGAAGTAGTTGCCGTGTTAGAGAATAGGGTTGCCGTAGCCGTGTTGCCAACGATGGTGTATCGATAGATATTACCCGTACTATTAGAAATTGCATAAATATTATGGTTAAAATCGATCGCCGCTGCTCCGAACGGTCCAGCGCTACGTGGGGTTGTCGTTAAATTTGTAATCGCACCCGTAGCAGGATTTACTCTTTCCATCAAACCTGTTGGTGTGATGCCATATAGACGACTATCCGAGCTATTATAAACCCAGCCGCTGACATTTAGAGCCGAGCTCAAGGGAACGCCAAAGTTGCTGGTTTGCTCGGAAAATTCATTGGCTGGGTTTACCAGCTTCAAATAAGTAGAAGCGTTTGGCCGGAGATCAATTACATAAAATCGAGATTCATTATTAACAATAATATAAAAGAAACCATTCAAATCAAAGGTTCCGGTGGTATAGCTGTCGGAGGGAAATCCGGGTGGCAGTGGAAATAATGAAGTGACGTTTCCACTGTTATCTACTCGAACGAGATTATTATTAAGCTGATCATATCCATAAATATAGTTATCCAGTGGATTATATCCGATTGCATTTATATCTACAGGTGGACTAACCGTTCCTTGAATAACGGTTGCACCTGTTACAACATTGAGGTAATACCAAACGGAAGGTCTTCCTGCAAATTGAATCATTGTTGTATTACAGCTTAAGGGATTATTTGTAGTATCATGGCTAAAGTTCTGATTGGCTACAGTTGCATTATTGCTGATTTGAGACTTTGTAATGGTTACGGTCAGTTTTCTTGGCCCATTTGACATTGTAAATCCACTTGGCTGCGAAAAAGTAGTTGGCGGACAAGAAGCACCCGAATCTGTAACCGTCTCATAAACGAAATAACTTCCCGCAACGGTAATCGGAAAACTATAAACTCCATTGACATTCGTTAGCGTAGAAACACAGGTTCCACTCGAATTACTATATAGAACAACACTAACATTCGGAATCCCGGGTTCACCAGGATTAAACTGCCCATTATGATTTAAATCATTAAACACTGTTCCAGTAATGGTTGCAGCCATATAGCTTAATCTCCTTCCTCAACTGAACATTTTCAATTGCATACTTAAATGACATACATCTATTATTGAAAATTTAGTAACCATTTTGTTCGTATTAGTAATACGCAAATGACTATTAGTGGGTGAGGGCTAACGCACAATCTGGGTAATTGTACTCTACTCTAAAACAAAGGCATCGAATCTGTGGATTCGATGCCTTTGTTTTAACTTGTTAGAAATCGTTACTTTTTTATTAAGCATAATCAAATCTTCTTAAGTTTAGTAAAGCGGCAACACATCTTGTGTAAGCCCGGAAAAAAGTTCTCCGGATTGATCAAAGAAGAGATCAGGCAATTGATAGTAAGCATCTCCCATAGATACGACTTTTAATTCAGGAATGATATACATGCCCATATAGGTTCCATCGTTAAGATTGAACTTTAGCTGATACGATTTTCCTTGGGACTGCGCCTGGGCAATAGCTTCGTATTCTTTATTGCTTAAATCAGCTGTTTTTGCGCTATAGAGCCCATCAATGAAAGATTCCACAGAGGCATGATCCGTCATTTTCTTTAACACGTCATTCCCTACATGATTAAGAACATGGATTTCTTTTGCATGCTCTTTTAGATTAGACATATCTAGATATTCCTTAGCTGTCATTATAGAATCGTTTGTCTTCGCCACGATTTCTGCCAAATAATAATATCCCTCATACTTAACAGCAATACGGAATTGGGATGGGTACGTCGGGATTTCATATAGCTTACCTCCGACTGCGAACGTAGATGCATAATCCTTTTCTACATCTTTACTTCCATCGTCCTTCCCGATCTCTTGGTTGATATCAAAATCTATGCTTCCAAGTGACTTTTCAGGCTTCATTCCTGTGAACTTAAACTGAGCACCATCACCCACGAATGCATAACGAAATCCATTATAATTTAAAATCTTCCGAACTCCGTTGGGAGCTGAGACTGGCGTTTGCTGCGAGATTTGTGGTGAATTAGTAAACGATGGCTTCAAAGGAGATGTGTAAACAGCCACTCCTAACACCAATGCAGCACAAGCGGCCAATGATCCCCACTTCGCAAATGTTCTCTTTTTAGTGCGCCTCGCCGTGTTGGCCTTCTCCACCAGATTGCCGTCTACATAACCAATAGTCTTAAATAGATCTTTATTATTCATAGGATATAACCCTCTTTCATAAGGTATAATTGGAGTTTTTTTCGTGTTCTAAAAAGGATAGATTTCGTATTACTCTCACTTATTGAAAATCGCGTTGCGATATCAGCCAAAGAATCGGAGTACCAGTAACGTCTCAGGAAGATATTTCGATGATCTTCGTTAATTTTCAGAAGGAAATTGCTTATGGATTCAGCCATTTGTTCTTCCTCGTATTGACTTTCAACATTGTCTGGCGAGAATAAACAATCATTTAATTCATCAAGAATCGTATCGAATGTTTTATTCCGCTTTTTGGCCATGTAATAATCGTATTTATTTAATGCGATATTCCGGGTGATCCTCCCCAAGAAAGATGAGAGCTTAGCAGGCGTCTTCGGCGGTATCGCTTCCCATGCTCCTAGAAAGGTATCGTTCACGCATTCTTCCGAATCTTCTAAATTAGACAGAATGTTATGAGCGATCTTAGTACAATAATTTCTATATTTTTTGGATGTTTCTTCTATTGCTGTTTCATTACGCGCAAAGTACAGCTGTATGATTTCACTATCTTCCACTCCATCACTTCCGTTCAGTTTGATTAAGGCCTCACTTATAAAGTAAGAAAAGAAGGGTTTTGGTTGCAAAAAAGTTTTATTCTTATGTAATAGTGTGGGAAATCATTTTATGTCTTCATAAGCTTCGACATTCAATGCCAATAATATGACGTGTGATCTTATCCTTTTGATTCTTAAGTCATCTTCATCGACCAAAGTGCCTATAAAAAAAGCCGGGGTACCCTTTAAAGGGCAACACCGGCCAATATATAAATAAGAACAATAGATGATTTGCAGCACCTTTCTATAGGGCAGTACTGCCCCGATAAGGCAATCGGTCTTCTGTGTGAAGTGACCATTGAACGCCGTCAACATACAAAGCATCCACAGCTTCATGATAGAAGCATAACCGCTCCGCAATTTCGTGGACTGACCTTCTTTTTGTTCAAATCATGCTAATCAACCACTAACCGTTTATTGTGAAATTCTATTTTGTAATAGATATCTTTAGCATCTTCTTCTAGTGTACCTGCTCCAACTGGTGGATGGTCGAGTAAATGGGTAGTTCCATTAAGACTTTGTCCTGATCTCCCTGTCTGTAGATAATAGAGTAATTACTCTGAAAGGTCTGAGCACACTCTTGTCCCATCGTACTCGATACGACCAAATGCCCAAGTTCTTCTCCACCTTTGGCTATCATCAATAATATTCCCTTTTCCGTTTGCTGTTCCGCCCGAATTGATTGATCCTCATTTACAGCTGGGGTAAAAATGCTCAATTTACAGTCTAGTCCGTATTTATAATTGTTTTTATAAACCAAGGCTTAATCAATGGTAATACTATAGCTGGTTGCATCGCTTTTGTATGATCCATTTGGGTTCCCGTTAGAATTTCAACATCCCAACCTAAATCACACAGCTTCGTCGTATTCTTCTTTAATATCCCAGCAATATCAACGGTAACATTCCCAAAATTCTCACCATATACGATAGTATCATTTTCTCCTGCAAAAGCTAATTTAGGAAGACTAAGCAAATGGTGAATACTACGATCATCAAAAGCAGTGAGGCTTTCGTATAAGGCAACAAATTGAGCTGTTACACGGGTATCCATGGATACCTTGATGTTGTCCCAGTCTATCTCATCTGGATTCTCTGTTTCAAAAGAGCTTATTTCAGCTGCCTCATTTTGATTATTCAAAGCTTGGGTATGTGTTTTGTGAGTTACAATCATCATCTCTTGATAGGGACCATTATAAGGCGGAAAACCTCCCATGACCAAGCTTTCCAGACGATTTGTTCTGACAGCCAATTGTAGTCCAATTAAAGCTAGCCAAGAATAACCGTAGTAGCTGAAGTTCTTAACGTTCATTTCATCAGCAATGAGGAGTAAATCCTTCACAATATGATCTGCAGTTAAGTTGCCCACTGGATGTTGAAAGAGATGACCCTCATAATCAAAATAAAGCACTTGAAACGTATCCGCGAGACCTTTAACAAAATGTTTACCTAATTCAGGATCTACGCCCCATAGCTTTAGATTGTCTGCCTCCTGATTGTACACAGATTTTTTAGCGATAGGTAACATAATGGTTGGGCGATCTGAGACACCCATTAATCCTACTTCTATTGTTGATTGATTTGATAATCGTATATTCTTTTTCAAACAATCCTCTCCTTACTGTTTTATAAAAATATCATATAACATTCATGCAATCTTTCGGTTTATCCCATTCTAAGCCTTGATATATCTTGATAAATTAGATTTAATGTTGTTGTAGCACTTGAAGGTTTTACTTTAATGTATGGGGCGATAGCGACTATGGATGATATTTACACACCTACAATGATAGCTAAGAAATTAAATGTAAGTACTACTACGTTAAGAAGATACGAAGATCAAGACTTAGTTCCCGATGTCCCGAGGACTGCTAGCAATCGCAGATGTTACACATCCATCCATGTTCAAGCTTTTATAACGATTCGTGCCCTTTTACAAGGATATGAGATTCCAGTGGTGTACGATGTGATGAGAAAGATTAAAGCCGGGCAAATTGAACATGCACTTTGGACAATCAATCAAGAACAGCATAATACACAATTAGAAAAGCTTAGGTTAGAGGAAGTGTTACGCATGTTCCGAAACGCAGATTTATCAAAATACAAAGATTTAGAGGTAACAAATGCAATGACTATTGGTGAGGTTGCACAAATGGCAGGCGTTAAGCCTTCAGCCATTCGACATTGGGAACAAGAATGCCTTATTACTTCTAACAGAAACAAAGACAACGGCTATAGGCTCTATACTCTAACGGAATTAAGAAAGATTATACTGATCAGCAGTTTAAGGAAGACCGTGTATTATATCGAGAACATGAAACAACTCCTGAAAGAAATAGAGACACAAAACTATAAAAAAGTTGAAATATCCTTCGAGCTTGCGCTTCAAAAATTAAATAGCCAATTAATGAAGCAGTTTTTAGGGATCGCTGACCTTATGAAATATGTGAAATACTATTGAGGAAGCTAGTTTTTTGAGGGATATAATCATGCTTCCTTAAAATCATTTATAAGTACGCAAAAAACTCCGTCCCTTAAAGGACGGAGTTGATTCCGTTAGATTAACAATCTAGATTTATGCACACCGTGACTGCTTATCTAATGTCTATGAGCAAGGATATTGATAAGTTTGCCAAATGGATCGCGGACATAGAATCGCCGAACTCCCCAAGGCTCATCAACAGGTCCATATTCTATCGTATATCCAGCACTTTTCATTCGTTCAAACACCACATCGACATCATCAACTTCAATCGATAGATCAGGAGTAGGCGTATTGGAGCCGCCTTGTGAGGCAAAGCTTATTTGAATGTTTTCCTTTCCGGGTAAGCCGTATGTTTCAATCCAACCATGATCCATCAATAAATCAAGCTCGAGTACGTCCTGGTAAAAGCTTTTTGCTGCCGAAACATTCTGCGTTTTAATATTTGTGACAATTCGTTTTACACTCATTCTCAAACCTCAATTCTAATGGTATACTTTTTTAATTTTATTCAATGATCCTGTCCATGAGCGGAATATCCGATTTTCATATCCAATCTTCGAAATGATCTGTTACAAACCGAATCTCACTTTCATAGTGGGTCAAGTGACCCTCGTCTACCATTTTCTGAAAGGCAGGATTCCCATCAGCAGCACCATTTCTCAATGTATCACACAGTACTATCAAACGTTGTATAATCCACTGTCGCAGATTATTTGGGACGGGAATTCCATAAGCTTCAAAAAACAAATGAATTCGCCGACGTCGCTCTACGGCATGTATTTCATATTGGTATGCTACTGTGGTTCCAGAAGTATGGTCCGGTGCGAAACTCGCAAGTGGAACAGATGTGTACAAGGTGTACGCAATGTCCCATATCCGCGGACCTGGGCCTGCCATGTCAAAGTCAATCAGCGCCACAGGAGCCTCCTTTTGAAAGACAACATTATACAACGCTGCGTCATTATGACAGATCACTTCGTGTTCGGCATCGTCGGCATAGCTAAGCTGCCATCTGTCCTCCGTATTGAGCCTAAACACTGTAGTCGCATCATGGAAACGACGCATAAGATGTGCCAAACCCACAAGCGTTTCGTCCGACCACATATACGGTTCAAGTATCGGATAATTATCCCCTGGAACTTCTCCAGAAATAAATGTCAATATTTCACGACCGGAATCATCGATCCCGAGAAATTTCGGTGCTCCCTCATAGCCCTGTTTTTCCAAATGTTTGAGTAGTTCATGAACATTCGGACTCCAATAACCCATAGGGCGGCGAACAGTGTTCGCCATACGGACAATATGATTTACATTACCGCCTTTTAACACTTCTTCCTTAGGCATTTGGTTCATTCCTTTTCATTTCAGTGCATTACCTATTGCAGATTTTTGACCTCTTAGCGTTGAAAACTCCCTCTCTAATAATAACAATATTTACAAGTTATTGTTTATAAAGAACAATTATAACTATACTGGCCGTTAAGATCATTGTTGATATTTGCTCATCTTATATAAATAATCTCCTTTTTAGATTCTAGATTAGAATTATTTGCTATAATATTCACATGAAAAATAATACTATCCTACATAAGCTGGCTATCATTCTACTTTTTATCAGCATTCTCTTTGGCATACGCTGCATTTGGATTAGCCTTTTTAAGGTTTCTGATAATGTTCCTGTAATTAGCAACGGGGTACTAGATTTACGGGGGCAGGATCTGAAGAAAGCTAACTTAATCAGACTAGATGGTGAATGGGGCTTCTATCCTTCGCAATTCGTTTCGTCCAAGTCTGCTACGATCCCAAAACCGCCCCAATATCTTCAAGTTCCTGGGAATTGGAGCCAAGCCTTAGGAAGCGAGTACAATTCCTCATATGGATATGGCACTTACCGTCTGCGCATTTTAGTAGATCCACTTCAGCAGCCTGTCGCATTGTGGATCAAACAAATTTATTCCGCCTCTAGTGTGGAAATTAACAGCACCCCTATTCTTAATAATGGGGAAATTGCTCTTAATGCCGATACATATGTACCAAAAACCACCACATTTACAGCATCTTATTTTTCAAAAGACACGGCAGTAATAGATGTTCTTATTCATGTAGCAAACTTTGATCATCCCTATAAAGGTGGTATAAGCGGGCCTATTTACTTTGGCTCTGAGGAAGTGGTTGACCGGACAAATTTTTATACCGTCGGATTTCAAATGCTTACTGCAATCATCCTGCTGCTGCATGGGCTATATGCCTATATTCTGTACTTATTTAATCCTAAAGAACGTGCTCTCTTTCTTGTTGGGTTAATGACATTATCTGTAGCCGTAATCCTTTTAGCCCGAAACGACAACTTAGTTCTTTCATTGCTGTCGATTAATTACACTTGGTCATTAAAAATCCGTTTAATCGCTTTCTTATGGCAAAACCTTTTTATTCTGCTTGTTTTCAGAAAATTCACCTCTGGCGCCGAAGGCAACAAGTGGTTACGTGCTTACACTGGGTGTCTTTTTCTTTATACCTTATTTATATTTATCGTTCCTGCTTATCTGGTCAGTACATCGATTCATTGGGGAATTATTCAGGTGTTTCAGTATATTCCCTTCATCTGGTTGATTTATAGCTTGATTCGCTTATTGTTCAAAAAACAAGATGATAAGGATGTTGTTTTTCTGCTGTTATCAGGTGCGGCGATCGTTTCTAATTTGTTATGGAATTTGTGGGATAGTAAAGGACACTATTCGATAGTCTACTATCCTTTGGATATTATTGCTGCCATCGTGGGTTTCTCAGCTTATTGGTTTAAAAAGTATTTCCAGAATGCCAAAGAGAACATGGAGCTAAATGAGCAGCTGAAAAAAGCAGACAAACTCAAAGATCAGTTTCTCGCCAATACTTCTCACGAGCTAAGAACACCGCTTCATGGGATTATGAATATCGCGCAAAATATAGTAACGAAGGAAAAGGATAGACTCTACGAGAGTAGCCGGCAGGATATGGAGCTGCTGATTACTATCAGCCGCCGTATGTCACATATGCTTGGCGATTTACTGGATGTTGTCCGTCTTCAGGAGCATCGAGTTATTTTGAAACAGGAGCCTATTTCAGTTCAATCGGTGGTCCCCGGAGTCATTAGCATGCTGCAATATATGATTGAAGGCAAACCCGTACAGTTATCCATGAGCATTCCAGAATCTATGCCACCTGTTCTTGCGGATGAGAAAAGAGTGGTACAAGTTTTATTAAATCTAGTCCACAACGCGCTCAAATACACCGAAGTAGGACTTATTTCAGTGTCAGCTGAGGAAAAAGACGGTCAAGTCTTTATCTATGTGACAGATACCGGGGTAGGCATGACCAAAGAAACTATGGAGCGTGTATTCCTCCCTTATGAGCAAGGTCCTCACGGAATATATGACGGACGTGGGATTGGGCTGGGTTTAAGCATTAGTAG
Source organism: Paenibacillus sp. FSL E2-0201 (assembly GCF_037963325.1). Classification (NCBI taxonomy): domain Bacteria; kingdom Bacillati; phylum Bacillota; class Bacilli; order Caryophanales; family Paenibacillaceae; genus Paenibacillus; species Paenibacillus sp. FSL E2-0201. Next base: position 3,343,954 of record NZ_CP150154.1, on the reverse strand, counting down.
GCAGTTGGTCGAACTACATGGTGGTAGCTTGCGCATACAATCTGAGCCCGGAAAAGGTTCAACTTTCAGTTTTGCTCTTCCCCTTGCTGGTTCATATAGCGACCAGATAGTAAGGGAGGCTGCACCTATAACGACGTATACAGCAGATGAGATTTATACAGATGGCTGACTGGGGGATTTCCGAGCAATCCAATCATCACGCAGAAAAAATCCCGCCGCTCCTTACAGACGCAAAGGTAAATCTTTTGGTGGTAGATGATGATCCTGTTAATCTGAATGTACTAAAGGGTATTCTCGAAAATGAGCCTTATCTCATTACGACAGTGAACTCAGCCCACGAGGCACTGGATTGGTTAGATAAAAAGAGTTGGGATTTGCTTATCAGTGATGTAATGATGCCGCATATGTCAGGATATGAATTAACGCAAAAGGTTCGCGCTCGTTATTCCTTATATGAACTCCCAATACTATTACTGACTGCCCGCAGTCAACCTGAAGATATTTACACTGGATTCTACTCCGGTGCCAATGATTATGTTACCAAGCCGGTGGATGCAGTAGAACTCAAATATCGCATTCGGGCCTTAACAGCGATGAAAATATCCTTTAATGAAAGGGTGCGTATTGAAGCAGCTTATCTACAGGCACAGATTCAACCCCATTTTTTGTTCAATACGTTGAACTCTATTGCGGCACTCAGTGATATGGATACTAAAAAGATGCAAGAGCTCATCACTGCTTTTACTTCCTTTTTGCGAATCAGCTTTGACTTTTTAAATATCGGAGAACTTGTGAACCTCTCTCATGAACTAGAGCTGGTAGAATCTTATTTGTATATTGAACAAACGCGATTTGCAGAACGAATATCCGTTGTTTGGCAGGTAGATCCGGACATTGATATCCTGTTACCTCCCCTGTCCATCCAACCCTTGGTAGAAAATGCTGTTAAGCATGGTCTGCTCAAGCGTCAACAGGGTGGTACCATTTATATTCGGATCACATGTCTGAACAATGCTGTAAAAATCGAAGTGGAGGATAATGGGCAAGGTATGGATCATAGAACGCTCGCGTTGTTGCTGGAACCGACCATGAAAGCTAAAAGTGGCATCGGATTGGCTAATACCCATCGAAGACTGATGCAATTGTATGGTCAGGGCCTTTCGATTCACAGCAACCAAGGAGAAGGCACTTTGGTATCCTTTGTTATACCGGAGGTTGGCGAATAACTTATCAAATGAAAAAGCCATTCCTTAAGGAGTGGCTTTTTTCGTACGATATCTACATTAGAAAATAGTTGGTATCATGCCCCCATCCATACGGATCGGAGAACCTTTAAATGCAGAGGCATAGGGACTACATACAAATGCTGCTAGTCTGCCAATTTCATAAGGTTTAATAAATCGCTGTATTTCAGATTGCGGTAAGTTTGTAGTCATGAATTTTTTTCTTTCTCTGAAAATGTTAACTCTTCATCTGAGTACATCCCATCAATGATTTGCTGCACATTTTCAGAGAGTGTTGGTCCTGGCATGATAGTATTGACTGTAACTTCTGTTCCTATTGTTAATTTAGATAGGCTTTTTGACAAAGATAATAGCATTGATTTTGTCATTGCATACTGTGGCATTTGCGCTGAGGGCATTATTGCTTCTTCACTGGCTATGAAGATCACTCGGCCATAATTGTAGTTTAACATTTTTGGTAAATAAAATTTTGTTAACCCATTTGCAGCAAGAACATTAGTACGGATGTATTTTTCAAATATTTCATCGTCATCGTCCTCATAGCTCATAATTTCATAAATCCCCATATTATTAACTAAGATATCGATATTGGGGTATTTAGCAAATAAAGCTTCTCTTTGCTCCAAATTGACAATATCGGCAGTAGCATTCTGCGGAGAAGTTGCCGGGAAATTTTGATTTAATTTCATTTACAGTTTGTTCTACCTTTTCATAGTTCCGTCCATTTATGAGTACATTAACACCTTCGTTGGCAAGTTCAAAGGCGATGGCTTTACCAATACCTTTCGTAGATCCTGTAATTAAGGCTGTCTTAGTGTTTAATCCCATATCCATATTTCATTTCTCCTTTTAATACGGCGCTTATTAGTAGTTTCTCAAGAACAGTTCTGTGCACCGGCAGTATTTATACTATCTTACCGGGATTATTCAGTAACTAGTGTCTTGCGCCAAACTTCTTGTTTAACACGCCAATTTGAAGGAGTATCTCCTTCCCAAAGTCGTAAGGCACGGTAGAACGAGTTCTGATCTTCATATCCGATCAAGAAAGCCACCTCTTTAACATCGAGGGAAAGATCTGCTAAATACGCTCGCGCCTGCTCACGTCTAGCTTCTGTCAGTAACTGCTTGAAGCTCGTATTTTCTCCAGTAAGCCTCCGCTGTAAGGAACGAGCACTCATCCTTAGCTCTTTAGCAACGGTTTGAATCTCGGGTTGACCTCCGCTAAGGCAACTTTTCATAATCCATTTGACCCTTTCAGTTATTGAGTGACTGCTCTGTTGTTCAGCAAGTGTCCGATCTAAAACGGGAGTCAGAATCTCTAGCGACTCTTCGTTATACGAGATAAAGGGCAGCTGCAAATCACTTCGTCGTAGTGTTGTTAAGCGGTTAGTCTCAGCACCGATCTGAATTCGACAGCCGAAAAAAGCTTCAAGAACCTGTAAATTCCCTATGGGTTGTGAAAATTCTACAAGCTTGTTATATGTTTACCAGTTCCCCGCCGCCCAAGCTCCACTAAAAACGCCAGAGTAAGGGCAAGCAGCAGAGGTGGACCGGAATGCTTGGGATGCTGCCAATATAATTCGATTCTTGGGCGGTTATCCCTAATTGAATTAATCCTGTCCAAAATCCGGGAAGGATTTTAATGAAGTCAGAGGGATGAGACTGCATCTATATGTACCTCCTTTAGCATAATCGAATGATCAAAGGGCTACCTCGCGGCAGCCCTCTCATGATATATCACTATTTTCCCTTTAGCATAGCAAGAAGAAAATCTCTTACTTATTCATTACTTAGCATTCAAGCAAGCACGGGCAAGCAGCTCAAACGAATGCAACCGTTTCTCATAGTCTGGAATCATAGTAACGATAATGAATTCATCAATTCCATACAAATGAGATAAGTGTTCCAGCTTTTCTTTAATACTTTCAGGTGTGCCTATCAGCAGCTTACGATCCAAGAGCTTGGACCTCTCTTCGGCTGAACCTTCTTGTTGGAACAATGTCATACCCGATGAGGCAAGGCGTTTTGCCTCCTCCTCCGTCTCGGCGCAAATCACGCCAACAGCAACAATTGCCCGCGGAACAGATGAATTTGAAGTAGGAGCAAAAGCTTCTCGATAAGCCTGCAAAATCTCCTCTCCAGGTACATCGCTCATGAATTGTCCAAACACATAGCCTGCTCCAAACTCAGCAGCATATGCCGCACTCTTCTTATTCGTACCTAGCAGCCACAACTCAGGTGATTCAGGCGGGATTGGGCGGGCGGTTATCTGACGTCCTTCATAGGAATAGTTCCCCTCTAATAACTCGGTGACTCCCTTAAGTAGCTCCGGCATTTTCCAGACATTTTCGAGAAAATTCCCGCTAAGCGCTAAGCTAACTTCAGCAACACCGCCTGGAGCCCGGCCCAACCCAAGGTCGATGCGCCCCGGATACAAACTGGCCAGCAAATGAAAAGACTCTACCACCTTTAGCGGCTTATAGTGTGGCAGCAATAACGCTCCCGAGCCGATGCGGATATGCTGTGTTTTCGCTCCAATATGCGATAAAAGCACTTCTGTCGCTGTACACGCTAAGCCCGGCATATCATGATGTTCGGCAACCCAATACCGGGTATATCCCAGTCTTTCAGCTGTTTGAGCCAGTTTCACTGCTTGTCCCAACGCAAAACTTGCATCCACATTATCAAATACAGGCACGAGATCCAATACGCTAAGTTTAATCGATGTCGCTGTCATGGCTACGTCCTTCTCTAGGGTTCCTATAAAATTCAATCATATCGATAAAAGTAACCTTGTAATTACCGGTAACCGCAGCGAGATCATACATTTGTCCATGGCCGTCTTCTTTGGACGCAAATACAATATCATGCCGCAGCTTGTCCATAATCATTTTGCCGATGAACTGGTGCTCGTACTCTGCATATTTCTTTTTGAACTCTTCATTAAATTCCCACAGGTCCTGGTAAGATCGTTCAAGCATTGCATTTACCAAAGTCAGTTCTTTGCCCTCTTTTTGTACCGCTACGTAATAATTCCCTCGTTCATCCTTGATTAAGTCCTTATACAACTCAACGTTCAAAGTTAACGTCTCCTCTCTGATTACCTAACGGATAAATGTCCTGTGGAACTTATCCTTACAAGCTTGAAGTCAGTACTGTTGGCTCTGTAGTAATTTGTACGTTTCCTGCTACAGCTCTGGAGATCATACAGGAGTCTTCTGCTTTGTGGGCAATACGAATTGCTTTTTCAATATCGTCCTCTGACGCATCTTTAGTAAGTGTGATGATAGGTGAATGCTTGATCGCTTCATATGTAAAAATATTATTGGTTACATCCACTGTCGCCTCTGACGTTAACGTCAGGCTGGAAGTCGTAAGCCCTGATCGCTCCATCATAGCTGCAAGTGTAATGAGATAGCAGGTTGCCGCGGCACCCAGAAGCATTTCATCCGGATTCGTTCCAACTCCGGGTCCTCCCATTTCCTTAGGAATGGAGATTTGAGTCTTGAGCTGGCCCGCTTCAATTGTTCCGTCACTGTTACGACCGCCGTTCCATACTGCATTTAAAATAAATGGGTGCTTCATTTCTAGATGTCCTCCCTATGTTTATCATGCTGAAATTTATTTTTCATCTGATACTTTACATGCTAACATAGAAGAATGAAGCGAACAAACAGGATCAGGTCTAGTTGTTAAGCAAGTTTCTCAATAAATTAAAGTCAGGAGGCTCTATCATCATGATCAACGAAACGGATATCAAACATCTTAAGCGCTGTATTGAAATTGCCCAATCTGCTCTCGAAGCTGGGGACGAGCCTTTCGGCTCCATCCTGGTTTCAGCAAGTGGAGAAGTCTTGGCTGAAGACAGCAACCATGTAGGCGGTGGTGATCATACTCAGCACCCGGAATTCGCATTGGCCCGCTGGGCGGCTCAAAATATGTCACTGGAAGAACGCAATCAGGCTACTGTGTATACTTCGGGAGAGCATTGCCCTATGTGCGCAGCGGCTCATGGTTGGGTTCAATTAGGACGAATTGTATATGCGAGCTCTTCGCAACAATTATCACAGTGGTTAAGCGATATGGGCGTTGCAGCATCACCCGTCCGTAATTTGAGTATTCAAGAGGTTATCCATGATGCGGTCGTTGATGGCCCTGTACCGGATCTGGCAGAACAAGTATGGGAACTTCATCGGCAATTCCACGGAAAAAGACAACCATAGACTTTATCAGAATTCATCAGTTGATTCTCATATAAAAAAGAACCTTTTAATAAAGGTTCTTTTTTATATCCTAATCCCTTTTATTATTCTTAATTATTTCACTGAATCAGTCAGGGAAATTAGTATTTTGAACATGGAGGCGATTCGGCAATGTCAATAAAGAAACATCTAAACTTTGTGGGGTATAAACTATAGTTGCTATATATACAGAGTCCTAAAGTTCTTATACCATTAAATTTGTAAGCGATTAACTTTATAGGAGGAAATGACTTGACAAAGCCTGTGCAACCTAATGAACCTCTCGTAACTCATATTTATACTGCGGATCCTTCCGCTCATGTATTTGAAGGAAAAATTTATATTTATCCTTCTCATGACCTGGATCACGATATGATCTCTAATGACAACGGAGACCAATACAATATGGAGGATTACCATGTTCTATCTATTGATGGAGATGGTTCCCCTTGTATTGACCATGGTGAAGTGCTTCACGTAAAGGATGTTCCATGGGCTAAGCAGCAAATGTGGGCTCCGGATGCAGCATACAAAAACAATACCTACTATTTGTTTTTCCCAGCCAGAGACCATGACGATATTTTCCGAATCGGGGTTGCCACCTCAGCTTCACCTTCCGGACCATTTACACCTGAACCGAACTATATTCCCGGCAGTTATAGCATTGATCCCGCCGTTTTCGTTGATGATGACGGAAAATCGTATATATACTTTGGTGGTCTTTGGGGAGGACAACTTGAAAAATGGCAAACCGGCTCATTTGTTGCGGATGCCGAGGGACCGGCTGAAACAGCACCAGCTCTTGGACCTATCGTAGCTGAGCTGAGCGAGGACATGCTAAGCTTTGATGGTGAGCCTAGAGAAATATCTATCATCGATGCAAATGGAAATCCGATTCTTGCAGGAGATGAAGAGAGAAGATATTTTGAAGGTCCATGGGTACATAAATATAACGGTTATTATTATCTTTCTTATTCCACGGGTACTACCCATAACATTGTATACGCTATCAGTAAAGATCCGCTTGGGCCTTATGTATATCAAGGAAAAATACTTTCACCAGTACTAGGCTGGACTACACACCATTCTATTGTTCAGTTTAAAGAGAAATGGTATTTATTTTATCATGACAGTTCTTTGTCTGGAGGTGCTGATAACAAGCGTTCAGTAAAATATACAGAGCTGAAATACAATGATGACGGCACTATTCAAACCATCCATCCTTAATTTATATTGAAAAGAGCTGCATACTGTAGTTCACAGGAGGGGAAATAAGATGCCAATGACACAACAAGGTGCTTATTATACGGGCGAATATCGCAATTTCTTTAAGGAGATTGGCTTTTCTGAAGATGAAATCAATACTAAACTCGAAGAAACTTGGAATGATTTATTTTACGGAGATCCGAACGTACGAATCTACTATCCACAAGACGAGGATAAAAGCTATATTCTAGATACAGGTAATCTAGATGTTCGGTCCGAAGGTATGTCCTACGGGATGATGATGGCCGTTCAAATGAATAAAAAAGATGAGTTTGATCGTTTATGGAACTTCTCCAAGACGTTTATGCAGCACAAAGAAGGTCGTTATGCCGATTACTTTGCTTGGCACTGCAAGCCTGACGGTACAAGGATTTCTCAGGGACCTGCACCGGACGGAGAAGAGTTTTTCGCCATGGCTCTGTTTTTTGCCTCAAAACGTTGGGGGAACGGTCCGGATCCTTATAATTATTCTGAGCAAGCCCGAACGATATTGCATGCTTGTGTACATAAAACTGAAACAGGAGCTGGCGACTCCATGTGGGACGCGGAAACGAAATTGATCAAGTTCGTACCAGAATCTGACTTCAGTGATCCATCTTACCATCTCCCCCATTTCTATGATTTGTTCTCACTGTGGGCTGATGAAGATGACCGTATATTTTGGCGTGAAGCGGCGGAAGCCAGCCGCGCATATCTTCACACTGCATGCCATCCTATAACTGGCCTTGCTCCCGAATATGCCAATTTTAACGGCACTCCGGCAGAACCCCAGCCTCATGGTGATTTTAGCCATTTTTTCAGCGATGCTTACCGGGTAGCAGCTAATATCGGTCTGGATTGGGCTTGGTTCCAAAAGGACATTTGGCAAGTAGAACAATGCAACCGGATTCAGGCTTTTTTCAGGAATATCGAAGTTTCCGATTACCGGCGTTATACCATTGAGGGACAGCCATTCGACGAACTGGCACTGCATCCGACAGGTCTTTTAGCGACCAATGCTATGGCTTCCCTTGCTTCTAATGGACCGGAGGCAGAGCATTTTATACGTTTGTTTTGGGATACACCATTGCGTACTGGACTTCGTCGTTATTATGACAACTGTCTGTACTTCTTTAGTTTACTGGCTTTAAGTGGAAATTACCGAATTTATTGAAGGAATGATAAGATGATTTTCACGCAAAAAAGAACCTTAATCATAAGGTTCTTTTTTGCTTTTGAACATACAGGTGCTCTGAAATTATTTAATAACTACATATTCCAAATTCACAAGTTTTGCGTAAGCAATAATTTGGTCTGTAGTAAGTGTCAATGAAACAACGGTATGGTGACCGCCGCCATTTTCGATCCAAGCTTTAACCCCGTCTTCGAAGTTTGGTTTAACATTCCAAAGCACACGAGCTACTGGAAGGTTTGGAGCTGGAACAGTTGGTTCAAAGGCAGTAACTTCATTGATCAAGAGTTTGTAATGAGTGCCAAAGTCAGCCATGGAAACTACTACACCGTCTCCTGCTTTACCGTCAAATACTAAACGGGCTGGATCGTCTTTACCACCAATACCTAGTGGAGACACGATGATTTTTGGTTTGTTGCTTGCCAAAGTAGGATCTACTTCTAGCATATGGGATTGAAGAATAGATTCTTGTCCAACCGTCAATTCATAAGTGTAATCTTCCATAAAGCCAGTGGATTGGTTATGGCTCATCACTTTTAGCAAGCGGTCAAGTGCTGCTGTCTTCCAATCGCCTTCCCCAGCAAAACCATAACCTTGCGCCATCAGACGTTGAACAGCTAGTCCTGGAAGTTGTTTCATGCCATGCAAATCTTCGAAGTTCGATGTGAAGGCATTGTAGCCACCCTGATCAAGGAAACGTTTAATAGCGATTTCATAGCTTGCTTGAACTCTTACACTAGCTTCCCAAGCTTCTTTGCTGTTAGTACCATAATCAAATTCATACAGATCTGCATATTCAGCGAACAAGGCGTCGATTTCTTCTTCTTTAACTTCATTAATGATTTGTACAAGATCACCAATACCGAAGTAGTCCACAGTCCAGCCAAATTGAATTTGGGCTTCAACTTTATCTCCTTCAGTAACACCAACGTTACGCATGTTATCTCCAAAACGGGCAACCTTGATGTTAAAGCTTTCGTTGTAAGCAACGGCTACGTCCATCCATGCTGCAATTTGCTTTTGAACTTCAGGACGTTCCCAATAACCTACAACCACTTTATTTTGTTTGTTCAATCGTGCATTAATGAAACCATATTCACGGTCACCATGGGCCGCCTGGTTAAGGTTCATGAAATCCATATCAATGGTTGCCCAAGGAATACTTTCATTATATTGCGTAGCCAGATGAAGCAATGGCTTTTGCAGCATTTTTGTTCCGCGAATCCACATTTTTGCAGGCGAGAATGTATGCATCCAAGTGATAACACCGGCAACCTCGTCACGGTAGTTAACTTCTTTCATGATGTTTGTGATTTTATCTGCGCTGACAGCCAAATCCTGCAATACTAGTGGGTATGGCAAAACTCCGCTTTTATTCAAAGCATCTGTCATTGTTTGTGCGTGTGCTTTAACTTCAGCCAATGCTTCTTCACCATAAAGATGTTGTGAACCTACGACGAACCAAAATTCTTTTGCTACTGCTGTTGACATATACATCCTCTTTTCGTTTTTTTATAGATTTGTTTAGTTATTTTTGTCCGTAATAAGCGTCTTTTCCATGTTTGCGCAAGTAATGTTTATCTAAAATACGTTGTGGCAATTCCTCGGCAAAATGGTTCAGTTCTCTTGCAAATAAATTCATTTTGGATACTTCATCCAAGACTACGCTGTTCATTACCGCTGATTTTGCATCTTTTCCCCAAGTAAAGGGTCCGTGTCCTTTAAGTAAAACACCAGGAACCGCCATAATATCTATCCCGCGTTGTTCAAAGGTCTCGATGATCACATTACCTGTTTCGGCTTCGTACCCCCGATCGATTTCCTCTTGCGTCAAGAACCTAGCACAAGGAATGGAACCATAGAAGGTATCTGCATGCGTCGTTCCCATAACAGGAACATCCAGTCCTGCTTGAGCCCAGATAGTTGCCCAAGTGGAATGCGTATGCACAATCCCGCCGATTTCGGAGTAATGCTTGTAAAGCACTGCGTGAGTAGGTGTATCGGATGAAGGTCTCATATCACCTTCAACCACATTACCATCGAGATCAACAACGACCATGTCACTGGCTTTCATTGTGTCGTAGCCTACACCACTTGGTTTGATTACGAATAAGCCACTTTCGCGATCAATCGCACTCACATTTCCCCATGTATATTTAATAAGACCTTGTTTCGGTAATTCTAGATTGGCTTGAAAAACCTCTTCTTTAAGCTGCTCTAACATCTTGCTCCCTCCATTCTTACACTAAATTGTCGACGGCGGACTGTTCAATTGCCAGACCTTTTTTATATCGTTCAATAAAGGTATCAAACCCTTTTATGTCAGCTGCATCTGGATGGATTTCTTCACCCTTTACATCTTTGAACACTTTTTGATCGAGGAAGTCTTCTAAGCTCTCTTCCCCATTCTTGTTCATCATGTAAGAGGCGAGAATAGCCATGCCCCATGCACCGCCTTCTCCAGCGGTCGTCATTACGGAAACTGGCACATTTATTGATGCAGCCATCATTTTTTGGCCCACTACCGGAGTCTTAAATAAACCACCGTGACCTAAAATACTATCAATGGCAACATTCTCTTCCTTCATCAAAATGTCCGTTCCGATTCTCAAAGCTCCAAATGCAGTAAACAAATGCGTTCGCATAAAATTAGCCAGATTGAATTTGCTTTCCGGCGAGCGGACAAATAGTGGACGGCCTTCATCAAGCCCGGTAATATTCTCACCTGAGAGATAACCATAGCTGAGTAATCCACCGCCATCTGGGTCCGCTTCCAATGCTTTATTTAGAAGCACGCTGTACAATTTATTGGAATCAACTTTGTGTCCCATTGCTTCATAGAACTCGCGGAATAATCCGAGCCAGGCGTTGAGGTCACTTGAACAGTTATTCGCATGCACCATACCAACTGGACTTCCGTTCGGAGTAGTAACCATATCGATTTCTGGATACACCTTGGAAAGTTCTTTTTCTAAAACGATCATGGCAAAAACAGAGGTTCCTACTGAGACATTCCCTGTGCGTTTTCTCACGCTATTCGTAGCAACCATTCCGGTTCCGGCATCTCCTTCAGGAGGGCTAAGCGGAATACCTGCTTGTAAATGCAACGATGGATCCAGAATTTTAGCTCCCATTTCAGTTAAAACACCTGCTTGCTCCCCTGCTACATACACCTTAGGAAGTAGATCAATTGTCTTCCACGGATAACCTTTGCTCGCAACAAGTTCATCGAACTGCTGTATCATGGATGCGTTATAATTTCCTGTGGATTCATCAATTGGGAACATGCCCGATGCATCCCCAACACCAAGTGCTTTATTTCCAGTTAATAGCCAATGAATGTATCCTGCTAGCGTAGTAACATAACGAATTTGTGGCACATGTTCTTCTTCATTCAAAATTGCCTGATAAAGATGAGCAATGCTCCAGCGTTCTGGAATATTAAACCCAAACAGTTCAGTCAATGCTTTAGCTGCTGCACCCGTTGTAGCATTACGCCAAGTCCGGAATGGAACCAGCAGTTTATTTTGTTCGTCAAAAGCCATGTATCCATGCATCATTGCAGAAAAACCGATTGAACCAACCGTTTGAAGGGTAATTCCGTAATTCCGTGCCACTTCTTCCTTCATTTCGCGGTAGGCGTCTTGCAGGCCTTTCATAATATCTTCCAAGTTGTACGTCCAAATGCCGTCCTTCAACTGATTTTCCCATTCGTAACTTCCAGAAGCGATCGTTTGAAAGCTAAGATCAATAAGTACAACTTTGATACGCGTGGACCCAAATTCAATACCAAGCGAAGTTTCTCCCTTATTAATCGCTTGCTCGATACTTAATCGATTCGATATCACGTTTGTCACCTCTCTGATAGCGCTTTTTTAAAAGGTCATGATAAGAATTAGCTTTCTTAATTGACAGCTATAGTATAATTTTTTGTACGTACATTTGTCAATTGAATAGTTATATATACATACAAATATGGAGATAATAATGATTTAACTCTATATTATGTAGCGTATTACGCTTTATAAATACTATATTTTTACAAATATTCATATAAAAAGAGCCCCTTTCTATTTATTTCGCAGTCATGCTATAATTTGTACATACAAATTTACCGAATTAACGAAAAACTTAGCGAACAAGTATGGAAAGAGGAATTACATGAAACCTAAGTATCAAGTGATCATAGATGATATTAAAAGTAAAATCCTGTCGGGAGATTACAACGTAGGAGAACAAATCCCAACTGAATCTTCATTACAATCGATGTACGAAGTTAGCAGACAAACTGTTCGAAAAGCTATTTTAGAACTATCCAACGAAGGTTTTCTACGAAGCGAAAAAGGCTCTGGTACATATGTCAGCAATCAATATCGATCAAAGAACAGCGGGAGTTCTCATAAGAAGACGATCGGTGTAATCACGACTTACATATCCGACTATATATTTCCCTCCATTATCCGCGGGATCGAAAGCCGAATGAATGAGGATAATTATTCTCTTCTATTGGCTAGTACGAATAACGATGTTGCGCAAGAAAAAAAAGCGCTGGAAATGATGCTGTCCTACGGCGTAGATGGTTTAATTATTGAACCGACTAAAAGTAATCTATATAACCCAAATATTGCTTACTACTTATCGTTTAAAGAGCAGGATATTCCTATTATTATGATCAATGCTTTTTATGAAGAAATAGAACTGCCCTATCTTTGTCTTGATGACGTGCAGTCCAGCTATCTGGCAACAAGAGAATTAATAACCAAAGGACACACCCAGATAGGGCTTATTGCAAAAATGGATGATTTGCAGGGGAAATATCGGATGAAAGGCTATATTAAAGCGCTCGAAGAAGCTAAATTACGGTTTTATCCAGAACAGATTTTTTCATTTAACACGGAGACAAAACAGACACTTTCTACTGATTTAAAGGATTTTCTAAATAAAAATAGAGAGACGCTTACTGCTATTGTTTGTTATAACGACGAAGTCGGATTGGAAGTAGTCCATGCCTGCAGACAACTGGATATCACTATTCCCGAGGAATTATCGATTATTGGACAAGACAATTCCTATATCGCTAAGAACGCGAACATCAAACTAACCACTTTGACACACCCGCAAGAAACTATGGGACGAGATGCAGCGGATTGGGTGATTAAGAAACTGCAAGGTAAAAAAGATCTGCAAAGCAACACTTATTATCAGCCTGTGTTAATTGAAGGTGAAACTGTGTTTGAAAGATAGGATCATTTTGAAACTAAGAAGAACAAATACCCCCTATCCTTATTGATAGGGGGCATTTGTTCTTCTATTACAGGGTAATCGTGTGCGGTTTTACATCAGGATCATGACTAGCTAAAGCGGCTATACAGTTCGGTTGACGGGTCATTTCTTTTACCCATTTAAGGGATTGATAGGCCTGTTTTTTATTTACGCTAATGCCGGGAATGATTAACTTTTCCCATGACTTTGTCGCATATCTAGTATCCGCGACAAGGAGCACGTAGTCTTCGTAATCATTTTTTACCATTAATGAAGTAAGACCTCTACTATGACCTGGTGACCAAATTAACTGCAGACTTCCGTATTTTAATGAATCAAAAGAACGTTTCATAGGTCCGATGCCGGAATCGATAAATTCAAAAGGCTGTAAATTAATCCCTTCCCATTGCTTCGAGTTGTATCTTATTGCTCTACTCCAGCCTTTACTAGCCTCCAACTCTTCACTGCTGACCAGAATATTGTTCGCTTCCTTGACCAGTTGTAGTCTTCCGGCATGATCCCCGTCCAGATGGCTTAGAATGATATAATCTAAATCTTTGGAAGTATACCCTAAAGATAAAAGCTGTTCGTCTACCGCTTGTCCTGCCGGTATGAAGTACATGAATTAAATCATTTTAATTTACCACATTCTTCTATAATTTCTTTGTCTAGCTGATTTACTTCTATGGGCTTAAATTTTGCTTTGCCCGGCAACTTGCTCAATTGTACATGATTTTTTTAGGATTAATTCATCGGTAAAGAAAATCGAGACCATTGAATTGTATAGTCAAAAAAACTGATCTATCGCTCAATCTCACATCCGATCCTCGTAATGCAAGCCACCCTGCTCGTTTCTGTAAAGACCAATCGACTTTTTTAGCATTACGAATAAAATTCCAGCTCATTCCTAGAGTGGACTGATTGAAATCATCGGTCTCAGGCTCGTCTTCCCATAGTACTGGTGCAGGTGTGTCAGCTTCCATTACTAATCCAACAACACCGTTATCACCAATCATCGGCCATCCATCCTCACTCCATTGGACTGGAGCCAGGAATGTTTCTCTGCCAAGATGATGACGGTAAGGATACCCTACCGGCCGAGTTCCTAGAAATACTGCCCACCAGCTACCATCCTGTGCTTCAACAAGATCGCCATGACCTGTAGCTTGAATAGGATAATCCGAGCTTCGATGACTCAAAATAGGATTTCGGGGAGAGGATTCATATGGTCCATAGGGTGATCTACTTCTTGCTATAGTCTCCATATGGCCATATTCCGTCCCGCCTTCTGCACACATTAAATAATAGTAGCCGTTTACCTTATATAGATGGGGTCCTTCAGGGAATTTACCGCCACTGCCTGTCCATATCAAGTTGGAATCACTAAGCTTATGGCCTGTTTCGATATCAATCTCACATTGGTAAATTCCCATGCCATCCTTGTTTCCAGTGCTTGTAAAGTACACTTTTCCCTCGTCAAAAAATAAGGATGGATCAATTCCTTCCTGATCCACATAGATCGGATCCGACCATTCACCTGCTGGATCTTCTGTCCAAACATAAAAGTGTCCACCGCTATCCTGATTCGTCGTCACCATGTAGAATCTACCGTTATGATGACGAATGGTCGGTGCCCACACTCCTCCAGACACGACCGATTTATCAAATTGAAGCTGGGAATCACGCGTCAAACAATATCCGAGCTGCTTCCAATGGACTAAATCTTTACTATGCCAAATGGGTATTCCCGGGACGTAAGCAAATGAACTGTTTACCAAATAATAATCCTCGCCTACTCTGCAAATGCTTGGATCTGGATAAAAACCTGGTAATATCGGATTATTATATTTCATGAAACATTCTCCTTTTGTTGAACAATTGCGGCTATATCATGGATTATACTCCACTTGCTAAACGATAAACCTTGATTATTCGGTCGTAAAATAGCATGATATAGACATTCATCTAGACATGCTTTTGGAGGGTAACGAATTGAGTGAATTTTATTTAAATTGGTTTACATCGGATCAGAAATTCCCATTCTTTATTCAGTACGGCTTTCACGACAACGATACTGACCTTCACAAACATGTGGATTTCTCAGAGCTTGTAATCGTCTTGAGTGGCACTGCTACTCATATTGTAAATACCGAAGAATCATTCATTAAGAAAGGGAATGTCTTTGTTATTAACGGTTCAACCCCGCATGCTTTTAAAGATCCTCAGGATTTTAAGATCTGCAATATTATGTACAAGCCCGAAATGCTGTCAATAGCTGGATCGGATCTGCGGACTTCGAACGGCTTTCAGGCGTTGTTTGTATTGGAACCGTTGTATCGTCATAAACACGCCTACACTAGTAAATTAAGCTTGCCTATTCCTATGCTTGAATACGTCACCTCCCTCATTGCCGGTATGATTGAAGAATATAGCAACAGACGACACCCTTCTCCTATCTTCATCGTATGTGTCTGGAACGGGCTTGCAGCTTGCTGAAGCATTCTGACTTCAGTATTACTCAAATCTCACACGAAAGCGGGTTTAGCGATAGCAATTATTTCACACGACAATTTACCAAAACCTACGGTATGTCTCCTAAGGCCTATCGAAAGAAGTCATAAAGGAACAGACTTAATACAACAATAAGCCCTCAAAAGAGGACTTATTGTTTACTCATTCGTTCAATTTTTTCATCCATCCGTTCCAATACTCTATTCATCTCTTCCATTTTAGATAAGAGTTGCTTCCGCTGCTCAATTAGGAGTTCAACTCTAGCATGATTAGCCTCATCCCCCTGTCTATACAATTCAACATATTTAATCAAGATCTCAACGGGAAGTCCAATGCCTCGCATACATTTGATATGTTCTATCCACCTGCAGTCTTCTTCCGAATAGTCTCTATTTCCACTTTTATTGCGATTCACGTGTGGAATAATACCGATGCGTTCATAATAGCGGAGCGTATCCGGTGACAGATTGAATTTTTCACTTACTTCTGAAATAGTCATCCTTTCGTTATCCTCCGATACTCGGTATTAATTAAAACCAATGATTGGGTGAGGTGTATAAGGTTCTTCTAAGAACATAATTTCTTGCGGTGTTAACGTAAGCGATAGCGCTCCTACAGCATCTTCAAGATGTGATGTTTTCGTAGCACCAATAATAGGAGCGGTAACCGGTTCTTTCTGAAGTAACCATGCAAGGGCGATATGAATCCGCGGAACACCATGTTTTTCGGCGATCGCAGCTACTCGCTCCACTACTAATCGATCTGCATCTGCAGTTCCATCATATTTTGATTTTTGTATTTGATCGGTCTCTGAACGGTGTGTCGTTACTGCCCAATCGCGAGTTAATCTTCCGGAAGCCAGCGGACTGTAAGGAATAACACCGATTTTTTCTTCCTTACAAAGTGGCAACATCTCGCGCTCTTCTTCACGGTAGATAAGGTTGAGGTGATTCTGCATCGATACAAACCGAGTCCAACCATTCTTTTCCGCTACATATAAAGCTTTTTGAAATTGCCAAGCATACATAGCTGAAGCACCAATATATCTCGCTTTACCCGCCTTAACAATATCATGAAGAGCCTCCATCGTTTCCTCGATAGGTGTGTGATAATCCCAGCGATGAATCTGGTACAAATCCACATAATCAGTTCCTAATCTTTTAAGACTCTTGTCAATCTCACTCATGATTGCTTTTCTGGAGAGCCCCGCACCATTCGGTCCTTCGTGCATACGATTGTAGACCTTAGTCGCTAGGACAATTTCATCTCGATTAGCATAATCCCTAATAGCTCGTCCGAGAATCTCTTCACTAGTTCCGTCTGAATACACATTAGCCGTATCAAAAAAATTAATTCCGAGCTCAAGGGCTTTTTTTATGATCAGCCGGCTCTGCTCCTCATCAAGCACCCATTTATGAATCCAACGTTCGGCTACCCCGAAGCTCATACAGCCTAGACACAGCCTTGATACATCTAGGCCGGTATTACCAAGTTTCACATAGTCCATTTAATGATTCCTCTCTTTGGCTAGATAATAATATTCATTTGCTGATATCTGCTATTATTTCACTTGGAGTTCACTCCAAGTCAAGCCCTTTATGAAACTAACTGCCTTAAGCCCCGTTCACTCGCCCTTTTCAGAAAGAATGGTGTCCTAAAGTTTTTTTGTTCCATAGAATAGCTTAATGATGTTTTTGGAGTTCTACTTGGTCAAAAGAGGTGAGCCGATGAGTTTTTCTATGAACGGGGAAACGCCCCATGGATATTACCGAAATATCTTGGAACTTACAACAGAATGGGAACAAAGTGGAATGGTCCATGAAGCTGGACATGTTGTTCCGTTTGATTTCGGTCAGGCGACCGACTTCACTGCTCCTAAAAGTATTGAAACAAACATCCATCCTGTTCTAACGCCTTATTCCTTACAGCCTTTTGGCGGCTACGTAGCTACCATCTCTAGTGGGAGGGTGTGGGGTGAATCTGGTGCTGTTCTATCTTCGGAAGGAAAGCTAATCTTTGATCTATCACAGGA
Organism: Paenibacillus sp. FSL E2-0201; assembly: GCF_037963325.1. NCBI lineage: Bacteria > Bacillati > Bacillota > Bacilli > Caryophanales > Paenibacillaceae > Paenibacillus > Paenibacillus sp. FSL E2-0201. Next base: position 3,326,227 of record NZ_CP150154.1, on the reverse strand, counting down.
ATATGATGCTGTGCAAAATAGAATGCTAGAAGCAGAGGAACACCCTGTGTTCCACCAGTGGAATAATCCGAAGCTTCAACAAATAAAAGGGACCTCGGCCGTGTTGACGTTTTGTGGAAGCCATAACTATTTCCACTGGATGTATGATGTGCTCCCTCGGCTGGCGATGCTCAAAACAAGTGGAATTCCGTATACCTCTATCATCATGAATCCAAACCCTTACGGGTCATTTGTAGGTCAAACTTGGGCAATGTTAGGCATATCAGAGTCGTTAGTAATCCGGACAAATCCAGAAGCCTATTATGAAGCTGATCAGCTGCTTGTCCCTTCTTTGATGATGAATTCCCACTACCCTACATGGGCTACGGATACACTACGTAAATTTTTCCTGCCACATAGGGATATAACACTCGCCACTCCTGAGCGTATTTATATTTCTCGAAACAAAGCCAGCACTAGGCGCTTGATCAATGAAATGGAAGTTACTCGTTGCCTTGAGGAATACAGTATTCAAACCATTTATCTAGAGGATTGGACGGTTGCACAGCAAATCCAGTTATTCGCTTCGGCAAAAGTAATCTTGGGTGCACATGGGGCTGGACTGGCAAATTTGGCTTTTTGTCAAAGCGGAACTCAAGTAATTGAAATTTTTCATGATCGGCATGTCGTTCCAACGTATTGGATGATCAGCAACCATAACACTCTCGATTATTACATGATGTATGGTCAAGGCTGGCCAGATCCTGCTATTCGTTTTCCGGGATTTGAAGATATTTATGTGGATATAGATCGTCTGAAACAGACTTTACATTTAGCAGGGTTGAAGGCTTAAGACTATGTAATTTCTTATTTACTAGCTATGTTTAATCAAATTAACGACCAAATATGTGTATTAGTTATACGAGACCGTCAGAAGACGATTTACTCTGGCGTTCTTAGACATGGGCGAATTCTAACATCTCTATGACGGACACGAACACCAAGCTTCATTGTTCAGCATTTTCTCATTGAACTAAGAAGGAGTTTAGTGCAACAAATTCACTTTCACAGCGTATATTCAATTATTCCATATTTAGGGATATTCAGAGGATTGAGAGGAATGTAACTGAAGTATATCTACGGACTATTAATATTGCCCATTAGTATTTAATTCAAATCATTAGAGGTGATTTCATGAACAAATTTGGATATATATTTTTTATTGCTGCAATTATATTTTTAATATCAGGATGTCAAAAGGATGGTTCCAACGATGAAATAGCTAAAGCACAGGCGCAAGTGAGTGCTTTAGCATCATCATTTAGTATCCCTACACTAGATGGATATGAAGTTAGTTATATACAGCATAAATTTCCTCCAAAAGACAAAGAAGGCAACTTCATTGGAGATAATCAAGAAGTTTTAGTCACATATACAAAAAACAAAGGGAAGCTGGAGATGTTAACAAAGGAACAAAAAGCGTCCAATGAAAGAGAAATCATCTACGGACCTTTTCAAGGAGAAACACTCATTGAAATAACCTATACCAATAGAAAAGTTGATTTGAACGATGCTGATATTATTGATGTTAGCGGAAATCAGGTACAAAAAATAAAAAATAGTAATTATACGTTTTTAGCATTCAATGCTTCAAAAGGTTCAATCACTTTAAAATTTAACAGTTTGGATGAGGATACGATCCTTAGCATTGCCCAACAAGTAGTTAATGAAAATAAATAGGAAGACCAGGCTCGATTCATCAATTAAGTCTTCATTCAGAAAGGCGCCATTTAAGAACACCCCCACCCTCTAGCACTAACTCGTCGATTAAAAATAAGTGTTTCAGCTTTTCTACCACTACAGCAAAATCCAATCTTTCTATTCCTCCAAAAATATAAGATATTCCTAATTTCTTCAGATGAGCTAGATAAGCGTCAGATACCTCCTCCGTAAGCACTTCAACGAACTGTTACTTCCCTCTGAAATATAATTTTGGGTCCATCCTAATTCTCCAAAAGAATCCACGGCAACTGCATACTTAGCATATGGGAAATAATATAGGGTCTATCCATAAAGATTCCTTTTTATCCTACTTGAATGGTTGGACGTATAATCATTTCATTGATCGCTACACCGTAATTACAACTTTATCTCGGATTTTGGACATGATATGAAAACACCCTTTCGATAATGTATGTTGATTCATTAATGAATTATAGTCTATTATTATAAACAGTTATAGATGACATTCAATTTTACGATGTGCACGTTCTGTTCAATACTGAACAGGTTCTATAGAAATGTTCATTAATTATAGAAAGTAAGGTGAAAATTCACGTGCCTAAAGTGGATAGAAGGATTCTCAAATCACAAGAAGCACTTAAGAGGGCTGTTATAGAACTGATGTCCGAGAAGAATTTTGACGAGATTACCATACAGGAACTCTCTGACAAGGCTAATGTAAGCCGAGGAACCATTTATCTTCATTATCTGGATAAATATGATTTGTTAGATAAGCTTATCGAGGAACATATAGAAGTTCTTAGAGTACTTTGCGAATCTGCAGCGGAATTAGATTTTATCGAAGCTACGTTGAAATGGACGGAATACTTCGATCATCATTATTCTTTTTTCTCTATGATGCTGGCGAGTAAAGGCGCCCCTTATTTCCGGAATCGCTTCTTAACTTTTCTTCAAAATGAGTTTCGACATGAAGTAAATGTAACGGAAGGGATAAATCAGGGATTAAATGAGGAGATTATTATTAATTTTGTTGCATCGGCTTATGCAGGTGTAGTGGAATGGTGGTTCAAGAATGAGAAGCCTGTGACACATCAAGTCTTGGCTGAACAGCTTGGAACATTGTTAGAGCGAAATTTATAGCTTTGACAGTACGGTACAGATATAAAAAAGAGCAGCGATTCTCCATAAATGAATGAATCGTTGCTCATTATATATTCCTTTAAATCACTCTCTTGAACTGAGTATTGTATAACTCGTAATAGGCACCTTGCATCGCAAGAAGCTCCTCATGATTTCCTTGCTCAGCAATTCCTCCATCCTGGATCACGAGAATACGATTAGCATCCTGGATCGTACTAAGCCTGTGGGCTATTACAAAGCTTGTTCGACCCTTCATCAAATTCTTCATCGCCTGTTGAATATGCATTTCCGTTCGTGTATCCACACTGCTAGTTGCTTCGTCTAGGATTAGAATAGCTGGATCAGCTAGAATTGCGCGAGCGATCGTTAACAGTTGACGCTGTCCATGGCTCAGATTACTGCCTTCCGCATTGAGGAGAGTCTCATAGCCATGCGGCAATCTTTTGATAAATGCATCCGCATTGGCTAGCCGCGCCGCTTGTTCAATTTCTTGATCAGTTGCATCGAGCCGACCAAACCGAATGTTTTCCCTAATCGTTCCAGAGAATACATGCGCATCTTGCAACACCATCCCAAGTTGACTACGAAGTGCATTTTTATCAAGCTCACGGATGTCGCGATCATCAATCCGTATGGAGCCGCCACTCAAATCATAGAAACGGATCAGCAGGTTAACAATGGTTGTTTTACCTGCTCCTGTTGGGCCAACGAGCGCAATTTTCTCTCCAGGTTTTGCTTCAAACGTAACTCCAGACAGAATCGGGGAATCCGGTTTATAAGCAAAAGAAACGTCCCGGAACACAACCTCCCCTTTTAACCGTGGAAGATCTTCACTCTGCTCATCTTCATATTCGGATGGCATCTCCAAAACCTCAAATACACGCTCCGCACCGGCGATTGCAGATTGAATTAAATTGTACTGATTAGCAAGATCAGAAATGGGTCGACCGAACTGTTTGGAATAGGTCAGGAAGCTAACGATTATGCCTACTGTAGCCATGTTATGGAATGCCATCCATCCACCAACCCCGGCAATGATCGCAAATCCAAGGTTGTTTATCATGTTCATCACAGGCCCAACTAAACCAGATACGATTTGTGCCTTGATACTAACCTTATTCAGCTCTCCGCTGATTTTACGGAATCGTTTAACTTCTGCCTCTTCCCTGCTATATTGTTTAACCACCTTTTGTCCGCTGATGGTTTCTTCGATAAACCCGCCCAGTTCACCTAAATGCCGCTGCTGATTTCTAAAATAAGTTCGGCTTAACCCTATGATTTTACGACTAGCCAATAAAACGAGCGGGATCGTAATTAATGAAACTACGGTTAACGGAACGTTCAACATTAACATAATAACGAGTGAACCGCTTAGCGTTATCAAACTGTTTAACAATTGAGTTACACTCTGATTGAGTGTGCTGGATACGCTCTCTATATCGTTCGTTGCTCGGCTCATCAATTCTCCGTTAGCCCGTGTATCAAAAAATTTAATGGGTAACTGCTGATACTTACTGAACAGATCACGACGCAGCTCAAATACGGTATTTTGCGAAACTGATGTCATGACGTATGCTTGCACCCATGCAACTACACTACTTAGACCATAAATACCAATAAGGAGTACACAAAACCGAATAAGGCCCTGATAATCATGTGGAATAACCGCAGTATCAATTGCCTTACCAATGAGATAGGGTCCTATCAATGAAAGTAGTGCATTTAATATCGTAAATACATATACAATAATTAACCCAAACCGCTGACGATTCAAGTAAGTCCAGATACGTTTAAGTGTGCTGGCTTGATTTTTGGCACGCACAATTGGTACAGCAGCGCCGCGTCCGGGGCCAGATCCTGGTCCTATTCCTGGACCAAATCCGCCTGATCTATGGATCGGAGGAGTGTTCATGCCGTTATCATGCTTTGACATAAGGAACCTCCTCACCCTTCATCTGTGATTTCCAGATGTCTCGGTAAATTTCACTATTGCTCAGAAGTCCATCATGTGTACCTTGTACTGCGATTCGACCGTTTTCTAGAATCAAAATGCGATCCGCATCAATCACAGATGTGACACGCTGAGCAATCAAAATATTCGTACTATTGCTCAGTCGTTTTTTTAACATTTGCCGAATCCGCGACTCTGTCGCCGCATCGAGCGCGCTCGTACTGTCATCCATGATGAGAATTGTAGGCTGAATTAATAGTGCTCTTGCAATCGAAAGCCGCTGCTTCTGCCCTCCAGACAAGTTGATGCCTCGTTGGCCAAGCACTGTATCATAACCCTCTGGAAGTTCTAATATAAAATGGTGAGCTTCTGCAGCTATTGCTGCTTGTTCCACTTCTTCATCTGTAGCCTCTGGTCTTCCATATCGGATATTATCCCGGATTGTTCCACTGAACAGAATAGCCTGCTGCATAACATAACCGATCTTGCGGCGTAAATGCTTTAAAGAAATCTGCCGCGTGTCAGAACCATCAATTGTAATAGAGCCCGAGGACACTTCGTAAAGTCTTGGAATAAGACTGACCAAGGTCGATTTACCAGCACCAGTGGCTCCAAGTATGGCTACGGTTTCACCTGGCTCGGCAGAAAAATTAATGCCGTCTAATACAAGATTCTCATCCGTAGTATCATAGGCAAATGAAACATTATCAAATACAATTCGACCGTTAGTTATGGTATCTTTTTTAGCTTCGGAAGCTTCTGTAATCTCACTAATGGTGGAAAACACTTCATTCTCACGATCTGCTGAGACCTTTGCACGTGAGAAGAAGGTGAGCATATTGCTCAACATCAGCATAGACATCAACAATTGGGTGATATAGTTAATGAAGGCGATCAACTGACCGACTGGCAGCGATCCGTTCCAGCTCTGCAGCCCACCAAACCAAAGAACAGCTACAATACTGGCATTGAGCACAAGCATCATAAGCGGCATATTCAACGACATTAGTCGTACCGCTTTTATCGCTGTTTCTGTGTAATCCTTGTTGGCTGTATTAAACCTTTTCTGTTCATGCTTAGCACGGACGAAGGCCTTAACTACACGAATACCCGATAAGTTTTCCTGCAATACTGTGTTGACGCCGTCTAATTTGACCTGCATTTTCTCAAACAGAGGAAAAGAAAGCCGAATTAACCCATACAATATTACAACCAACAGGGGTACGGCAACGACAAGGATGAGAGTCAACGAAGGACTAATCCGGATGGCCATCACTAAGCTGCCGATTAATAGCAATGGTGATCGAATATTCCGCAAAATCATCTGAACAAAGGTTTGTAGCTGCACCACATCGTTTGTTAAACGAGTAATCAACGAGCCCGTCTTCAATTGGTCCAGATTCTTGTTTGAGAATTTCTGAATATGCTCAAACAGGTTAATCCGTAAATCATTCCCGAAATTTTGTGAGGCGATGCTCGAAAAAATGGTGCAGCCCACCCCACCAATTAGACCGACAAATGCCACTCCAAGCATGGTCAATCCTGTCGAATAAATATGTGATAAATCTTTCGTCATAATCCCATGATCCACAATACTCGCCATTAGTGTAGGCTGAAGCAAATCCATAAACACTTCGAGCATCATCATAAGTGGTGCTAACACAGACCACACCCAATATGGCCTTAAGTAACTCTTAAGTTTCCACATTCCATCACCTTTTAAGATAAATATGTGATTTTTGATTTCATCGGTGTTCTTGGCTTAGCATTTGGAACTTCCTCCGGATATCCAATACCAAATACTCCAATCACATCGTAATCTTGCGGGACACCTAGAATTTCACGATTATGAGGCAAAGCACCTAAAGAAGCCCAATATGCTCCAACCCCCACTTCATGTGCAGCTAATAAGAAGTTCTGTGCGAAACATGCGGCAGCCATAACATTCTCGTCACGTTCAAACGCGGTTGCACCAGGTTTAGATAAGATAGCAAGAACGACAGGAGCGCTTCCAAAATTCGTCTTATGCTTTAATTTAGCTCTAGTTTCAGGCCCGATAAATAGGAGTTCCCAAGGTTCGTTCATCCGATGGTTTGGAGCATAACTAGCTGCTTCCAGCCAATTCAATAAATCATCCTCATGAATTGAATCCGCCTTAAATTGCTTAATACTTCTACGGGTTTTAATAAGATCAATGGTTTTCATTTTTTTGATCATTCTCCTCTTTTTTAATTTCGCCAACAGTCTTATCTTCCGGCGTTACTTCATGAATCTGAAAAATATGGATAAACTCTTCAATGATCGCTTCCGTTGCCTTCAATTCACCGCTAATGACTTGCTTAATCGAATCCAGCTCCGGTGTTTGAAGCTGCCGTTGTAAAGTGGCTCGATTCACATTAAGCTTCTCCAAAAATGCTAAAGCTCTGCCGCGACGAAAAGTTTGAGCGCTTTTTGGGGGACCATCCATAGAATCCATCCCATGTCTGCTCATATGCTCGCGATCTCTATGCTCTCCGCGGTCTTTGTGTTCTCCATGTTCTCTATGACCGCGTTTTCCGAAATGTCCATCACGCATATTTACTCCCCTTCAGTTTGTATACATATGTATACGTTACGGTTATGTATACAAATGTATACGCAAGAGTAAGATCTGTCAAGTTATCAGTTCCATTGGATAGGTCCACAAAGAAAAAACCGCACATTGTGCGGTCAACTTAACGAAATGCCAGTTATTTTTCTGATCCAGGTTTATTTGCTAGATATCAACTAATGATTAACCTTCTTTAATCTTTGCGGCTCCTTAGGATCTAGTTGCTTCCAATCTGATGCATCTCTGTCTGTGAAAATATAATCTGTATCTGGGTCATTAGCAAATCTAACATAAACAGGGAATTTTGGCATAGAGCTCAGTTTAGCTTTTACACTCAGTAAATCAGATTCAGAGTACCCTTCTACTGTTATCAAATATTCTCTCAAGTTATTCTCAAGCGTATTATATTTATACTGAAGTGCTGCGTATATTCCAATAATGAGCAGAGTAATAATTACTGCGGAGATAGCTACAAACTTTTTAATTCCAGAAGCACCTCCTACTAAAATAAAATCTTTGATCCCAACCTGTTCAGCATAAAGTACTAGAATTCATGTGGAAACGAATTGTTCTATAAAGATCGAGCAAGACGAAATCCAAGATCATCCACACTAAATGTAGGGTGGCTGCGACGCCGACAGGTAGCTCCGCAACCTCTGGCCTCTTCAGCCCAACTGCCTCCTCGAAAAATTCGATAGGAGCCATACACTTGTTCATCATATAAATCCCAGCACCACTCCCAAACATTTCCTAACATATCATAAAGCCCCCATGCATTCGGTTCCTTCGTCCCTACTGTATGTAGTTCGCCATCTGAATTTTCATTGTACCAAGCAATCTTATCTAGCTCTCCGTATTGATAACCGGTAGTCCCTGCTTTACATGCATATTGCCACTCCGCCTCAGAAGGGAGTCGAAAACCATCTGCTTCCCCAACACAAATAATGAGTTCACTATCTTTACTTATAGAATAGACTTCTTTCAATCCAGACTTCTGGGATAGAAGATTACAAAAGGAAATAGCATCATGCCAAGAAATACCCACCATGGGCTTGAGATTTTCCTCTGGTGATTTAGATTCTTTATTAGTTATAGCATTGTAGAGATCCACTGTTACAGGATATCGATCAAGAAGAAACGGATTTAATTTAACTTTCCATTTGCTTTTCTTTCTATCGTCTCTTAATTCTACTTCTCCTGCCGGAATTTTTACCATAGGATAGGCCAAATAGCGCTCAAGTTCATTTGACACTTTATCCACCTCCCTGTTATTTAAAGATCTCAACCTATTGGAATGCAAAAATCCAAATTATACTAATCAAGTATTGACAGAGGATCAGGAATAGAACTATAATCTATACAATTCCTAGAAAATTACTATGAATTAATCAAATTATATTCACATCATACTTAGTTGTCCAGAAGAAGGAGTGTAAACACATGCCAAACGTTCAAACTTTCAAAGCTACTGCCCATTTACAAGATGGAGTTAAGGTCATTACTAAAGCAAGACAATTCGAGCTGATCATCGACGAACCACAAAGCCTTGGGGGTACGGATACAGGAATGAATCCTGTAGAAGCTTTGCTTGCTTCTTTGGGCGCTTGCCAATCTATTGTTGCTCGAGTGTATGCCTCTAAATTTGAAGTAGAGCTTGAAGATTTTAGAGTAGATGTTGAGGGTGATCTGGACCTCGATGGATTTTTCAACCGTTCAGAAGTCCGTCCCGGTTATTCCGATATTCGTTATACTTTCTACATAAAGACTCCATCACCTGCTGAGAAGGTCGAAGCTTTTGTACAATTTTTAGAAAGCAAATGCCCTGTGGGTGACACGATTGCTGCCCCAGTGAATCTTAAGCTGAATCGAATTATTATCGAGAACTAAATAATTATATATTTTTAGTATCAAGGACTGTAAGGTTGCATAAAGCAACTTTTCAGTCCTTTTTCATTTCACTCTCCATTCCATCATATAATACTAAAAATGAAGGACTTCGGAGGTACCTAAGGAATGAATTCTATACTAAGCACAGTAGATAATGAGATCGAACGTTTAGCAGCATTCCTGATTGATCAACAGAAGGAAGACGGATCGTGGCATTTTTGTTTTGAGAATGGAATCGTTATCGATGCGTATGTCATCATCCTCTTTCGGATATTGAACGTACAGAATGAAGCCCTCATACGAGCGCTACATGATCGCATTCTTGCTGAGCAGCAGCCCGCTGGATTCTGGCAATTGTATAGAGATGAAGAAGCCGGAAACTTATCTACCTCAGTTGAAGCCTACTACGCCCTTCTCTACTCTGGGTATAGTAAGGTGACAGATGAGCCGATACAGCGGGCTAAGCGTTATATCCTATCCAAAGGTGGAATTGGAAAAGTCACCAGTATATTGACTAAAGTCATTCTTGCCGTGACTGGTCAGAGCAAATGGCCTTTAGCGATTTCTTCGATCCCATTAGAGGTGCTATTATTCCCGTCCTACTTTCCTATTAACTACTTTGAGTTCTCTGGCTACTCAAGAGTGCATCTCACGCCTATGCTCATTATGGCTGATCAACGTTTCTCGATCCCAACAGCTAATGGTCCGGATCTATCTGATCTCATAGACACACGTATTGAAATAAATGAATCTACTTCCCGTGGATATCAAGAACTGCAAAGGGTTATGCACTCTGGCCTAGACAGAATTCTTGGAAGTCCTCGTTACATTCATGAAGTTGCCCGAACCAAAGCAGAACAGTTTATGCTCCAGCGAATTGAATCCGACGGAACCCTGTACAGCTACGGAACCAGTACAATTCTTATGATTTTTGCACTGCTGGCTCTAGATTATGATCAGCAGCATCCTATAATTACGAAAGCCATTGATGGGCTTACTGCGATGCAATGCCGTTCTGAAAGTAAAACAACCATTCAAAACTCACCGTCTACGATATGGGATACGGCTCTAATCACCTATGCTTTGCAGGAGGCACAAGTTCCCGATCATCATCTTGCGATTAAACGAGCTACTTCGTATCTGCTGACCAGACAGCAGAATAAAACGGCTGATTGGAGTATTCATAATCCGGATACGGCTCCCGGGGGATGGGGATTTTCAGAATCTAATACAATTAATCCGGATGTGGATGATACGACTGCTGCTTTACGGGCCATTCGAAGTTTATCGACAAGTCAGCGCTCCTATCTAGAGTCATGGAATCGCGGACTGAATTGGGTCTTATCGATGCAGAATAAAGACGGCGGCTGGCCGGCATTCGAAAAAAACACCAATAAAGAAATGCTCACATGGCTTGCTATCGATGGTGCCAAATCTGCTGCCATCGATCCCTCGGAGGCAGATTTAACCGGGCGTACCTTGGAGTATCTCGGGAACTTTGCCGGACTTGATACGCGGAACGATTTCATCGAGCGAGGGATGAAATGGCTAATCCAACATCAGGAGAAAGATGGTTCATGGTATGGAAGATGGGGAGTTTGTTACATTTATGGAACCTGGGCTGCATTAACAGGACTGCAAGCAGTTGGCCTGCCTCTTGAACATGATACTATGCAAAAAGGAGTGAAGTGGCTCCTAAGTATCCAGAACTCCGATGGAGGCTGGGGCGAATCATGTCAAAGTGATCGGTTGTTGCGTTACGTACCTCTGGGTGAGAGTACACCTTCTCAAACCGCATGGGCGCTTGATGCCCTTATCGCTGTTCATCCGGAACCAACCTCTGAGATGGAAAAAGGAATGCTACGGCTTATCACTTCAATTAACCAAGTCGATTGGAAGAGTTCGTATCCGACAGGTGCAGGTCTCCCCGGCAATTTTTATTCTAATTATCATAGCTATCAGTATATCTGGCCGTTACTCACATTGAGTCATTATAGAAAGAAATATGGTATAGCCTTTAAGGTTTATTAATGAGCTATGACTCCATTTTTAAAATGGATCTCAGGGAAACTTCCACCAGCAATCGCATGTTCTGGTATTGCTTCTTCAATACTTTTAATATCATGATCACTCAGCTTAACCTCCAGCGATTTCATGGATTCTTTAAGCTGAGTTACCCGTCTAGCCCCAACCAAAGGCATGATATCTTCTCCTTTCGATAACATCCAAGCCAAAGCAAGCTGTGATACGTAATTACCGATTTCTCTACTTCGTATATTTTTAGCGTAGGATTTTAGTTGAAGCTTGGAAGTAATTGCATTCTGTACAACTATTTCATATGGCTAGAGGATAAATCGAACTTTAACTGTATTCTATACAATTAAATCGAGATAAATCACTTTATGGACAGTAACTCATGAGAATAGATGCATGAAATACAGCTATTTTCAATGCGCAACGGGTTTGAACATTTATTACTGTACAAAATACAGTAAAACACCTCACTATCCACCACTACCTTCATCCGGCGGATATGGTCATCTTTAATAATCACTGGTGTACCAATTACTCTAACGTCTTAACTAGCAGCATTGCTCGATTTACAAAAATTGAAAAGGTTCCATTCAAGAAACAGGTGTAATCTTTGGCGGTTTCGGAGCCCTTTCCCAAGCATGGGTTAACTGCAATGTTGCTGCGTAGGTGATCAACGAAACGAGCAACGCTCCGGACAGCTCAATGATCTGCCCCAGGTCCAATCGTTCCAGAATTCCGTGAGCCGTCATCCCGCAAATCGTCATGACAATTCCTCCCGCGCCCACCTTGAATACAATGCGAAAGTCAAAATAAAATCCGATCGATCCCGCTACAGATAAAAAATTCAATAAAGTCAGCAGTAACAACCCTAGTCCGAACCCCATAGCAACCCCTTCGATGCCAATATTAGAACCGAGAATAAAGATCGTAATCACTTCAAATATATTGGTAAGAATATGATTCCACATAACGGTTGAAGCCTTCCCTAAACCAAGCAGAATTGCTTGCAATGGTGCTCCAAAATAATAAAGAAAAAATATGGGTGCAATCAGCCTTAACAGCTCGCCTGCTTCTGGAGAATGATAGATCATAGTAGTTAATGGTACAGCCCATAAGTACAAAATGATTGTACATGGGAGTCCTACAATAAGTGCTGAGCGCATAGCGATATCCATCCGATTATGCAAAAGCTTGCTATTATTACTCACACTTGCTTCGCTGATCGCCGGAATTAGTGCAGTTGACAAGGATTGTGTGAAGAAGCTGGGAAGAAACAACATGGGGAGCGCATAACCCGCCAGAAGACCAAATTGCTTGGTCGCCATCTCAACACTCACACCAAACAGTACTAGGCTTTTCGTAATCAGCAGTGGGAGAAATGCATGATAGAGGGAATGAATAAAACCGCTACCTGTCATCGGCAAACCGATGCGCAGCAAATCTCTCAACGTACTATCTCCTTTAAGTGAAATACTTGACGTAGGAGGTGGAGAAGTTTTGATCTTTCCTCGATTTGCCCATTTGAAAAGAGCAAACAAGTAGAGTAAACCAAATCCTTCGCCAATAACGGATGCCGCCATAGCACCCGCAGCTGCATAGGCAATACCATAAGGCAACAAAACGTTAACAACACCGATAATGACAATGATTTGCGCCAAATTCTCAATGATATCGGAAAAGGCAAGCGGATTCATGTTCTGTTTTCCACGAAAATAACCTTTCAATACAGCTGACATCGCAATAATTGGAATGATTGGCGTAATAGCGACCATAGCATAATACGCCCGCTGATCAGCCAAAAAAACTGAAGCGATCCACTTGGAGCCAAATAGAGCTACTAAAGTTAATATAATACTCAACGTCCCCGTAATACTTAAGGATACTTTGAGAATTCGCTTTACACGCGCTTCATCCTGCTTAACCTCGGCTTCCGACACAAGCTTTGAAATCGCAACTGGAAGCCCCAGCTCTGTGAGTGTAATAAATAAAGGAAGCAGCGGATGAGCAATCATAAGCAGCCCTACTCCCTCTGCTCCCAAAAAACGTGCCAGTAAGACTCCGTTCAAAAATCCAAGCCCTTTTGTAAAAAATGACGACACAGTTAAAATGAACGTGCCACGAACAAAGCTTTGTTTACGCATCCCCATTTATATGCATCTCCACCTATGGTTTGTCCTGTCCTACCTTCTAACTTATTCGAACAAACTCAAGCACATGCAGACAAGTATTGTAAAGTATTTTAAAAGTAAACCACCAAGCATATCATTGTCGATGTACCGAGCAATTTTCTTAAATGTTAGAATCCGAGGACTTTAATGGGGATGCGTTGGTTACTATGGTTTCCCTGCACAATAAGTACAACAAAAAAACCGCGAAAAATTTCGCGGTTTTTAGAAAGGATAAACGATCTATTCAACATTTACACATACATTTAATCGATTTTATTAAATTCGATCCAGTCGATCTGTAAACCTGGTTTGATGAATTCCAATTTCATATCATATAGACCGGCTTCGAGTTCAACTTTCACGAGCTTTTGTTTAATCCATTGACCTTCGGTTCCATTCGTTTGAATGGTTGTCATCAATTGATCATTCACAGTCACATTACAAGCACTTTGAGCCAATTCAGGTTCTGTTGACATGATATGCACCAGGATACGGTATTGACCAGCCTGTTCCACTTTAAAGCTAGTCGATCCTTCTACGACAGGTTTAACCTGTGGATTCTGTGATAAGGATTGAGCTTGTTCTACAGTAAGAGAAGGATTAGCTTTGAAGGACTCTACTGTTTCTACAATTTCCTGTTTTCTCGAGAATACAGGTGCATTCATAATAAACTCACAGATGTTTATGGCAGAGCGTTGGAGCTCTCCACGTGTTAACGTACCATTTTCCAAGGATTCAATGGTATTGTCATTCCATCCGTTAATTTCCGCACCATAGTTAGCAACAACCATGTAGAGGTCATTTTGTGCACGAACCATCCAGTTTGTAAATTTCCGGTCTGCTGGTCCGCCATTAACGACATCATTCATGATCGCCCACCAGTCAGTCATTACAATCCCTTTAAAGCCCCATTCCCCGCGAAGAATCGTGGTGTTCAAATCATAATTAGAAGCCGCCCAATGTCCGTTAACTGGATTATAAGAGGTCATAATAGAATTCGAACCGCCTTGCTTCACCGCGATTTCAAAGCCTTTCAAGTAAATTTCACGAAGCGCACGTTCAGACACCACTGCGTTAACTTTGCTACGATGCTTCTCCTGATTATTACAAGCAAAGTGTTTCATCGTAGCGGTTGATCCGCCTTTCAAAATACCGCGAGTACATGCAGCGGCAAACACGCCAGAGATCAACGGATCTTCTGAAAAATACTCAAAGTTACGCCCATTAAGTGGACTGCGGCGGATATTAAGACCAGGTCCAAGCAAGGAATCCACGTTGTTTCTTAACAATTCTTGACCTTCCATGACATAAAGCTCTTCTACCAATTCCGCATTCCAAGTAGCTGCAAGAAGCGTTCCGATCGCAACCTGAGTTGCCTTAGCTCCGCTATCCATACGGATCCCTGAAGGACCATCTGCCGTACATGCAACCGGAATTCCTAGATTAAATAAACTGTCACTCACGCCTCCAAATGCAGAAGCTGTGCCCGGTGTAACTAAAGGACTGCTCATGCCTTCGCCCCGTACAATGGCTGCCAAGTCCTCATCACTGAGCTGGGCAATAAAGGCTTCCATACTAACTTTTTGTTCATATACGTCTCTTAATTTGTATCCTAAATTACCTGTTTGTGAAATCGTCTCTGGAAGATTAGTTTCAATTCGCTCAGCCATCGAAATCTTACGTTTAGGAACTTCAACATAAACAATCTCGTACGAGCCGTCCGCCTTCTGAGCGCCTGGCATCATTCTCGTAAAGCTTTCTGTAGGCGCGAGAGCTTCTTGCAATTGCTCCACAACTTGAAGAGCTTCAACGACATAGCCGTCGTTACCCTCAACACCGATTGCCACCACTTGTTTAACACTAGTTCCCACATACAAGCGGTACGTGCCTTCTTCAAGCACATAAGCAGAGGCATGTCCTGTCACGCCTGCGTCATCATAAGAAGCCATCGATTGTACAGAGAAACTCACGGTAAGGCGCTGTGCTTCACCCGGTTCAAGAACTTTTGTCTTACCGAATGACACCAGAGCTTTCGTCGGTTTACCGAGCTTACCTTGCGGAGCTTCATAATAAACCTGAACAACCTCTTTACCAGCAAAGGCAGTTCCTGTATTGGTAACGTTTACGCCGATTTCAATGTAAGTCTCGCCTTCTTTGGTAATCAATGTAGCTTCTTCCGGCTCGATACTAAAAGTTGTATAAGATAACCCGTAACCAAATTCAAATTGAACCTTTTCCGGGCAAAATGTCTCAAAATAACGATATCCTACATAGATATCTTCTTGATACAAGTTCGTAAATTCATTCCCATAATTCTGTGTAGATGGGTAATCATTGATGGAATAAGCGATTGTATCTGTCAGTTTACCGCTTGGAGTTACCTCACCAGACAGTACATCTGCAATAGCATTGCCGCCTTCCATACCACCCTGCCAGGAATAGATGACAGTTGAAATCGGATATTTATAGCTTTCATCGTTCATCCAGTTCATATCAATAATGTTTGAGACATTCAGGACAACGATGGTTTGTTCAAAATATGTAGTTACCTGCTTCAGCATTGCCTTTTCATCATTCGTTAATTGGTAACTTCCCGGTGCATCAGCATTATCCTGATCTTCTCCAGCCGTGCGACCGATTACAAGGATGGCCTTGTTCGATTTGCTTCTAGCCTCGGAAACCAATTCATCGCTCAGAATCATTTCCTTCTGATGCCAAGGCTCTGCAGCCCATGCGCCTCCACCATTATCAAACGGATTCTGTTCAATCCACTTCTCATAGACAGCTGCCAGTTCTTCATTAACTGTAAGGTTCTTCTTACTACGAAGACCATCCAATAAATTAGTCGTATAAGTAACATGGACACTACCGCCGGAACCTGTACCACTGCGATAATAATTCACTTGGGATCTGCCGAAAATCGCAACATTATCGCTTTCGCCAAGCGGAAGCACCTGATTATCGTTCTTGATCAGCACCGCACCTTCAGCGGCTACTGTCCGGCTAAATTCTGCAAAACCTTCTAATGGAATTCCCACATTCTGTGTGCTCAACTTATTTCCTCCTGTTGTTCAATTCTATAGGTTGTTTCTTGAAATCTTTATTTCTCTAATAACATCCTAACAATTCATCTTTATCATTATAGTACATTGGAAAACTGGAATATATATAATAATTAACTTTATTAATATAATTATATTGGTCTGGAGGAAGTCTTCATTGTAACAAAACAAAAAAAACCGCGCATAGAGCGGATATCATAGTATAGCCAACCTTAATTGTTTACTATTCAGTCAGGTTTATTACACAGCTTGCAGTTATCCATTTTAGTCCAAAACTGGACTCACAGTTATTTTTTCTAAACTGATCTCTCCATGACCGCCCGAGATTTTTAGCGTATTGATAGCACCTGGCAATAAATAGACTGTACTATTCGTCCGTCCACTGAATTCTTGAGATTCACCTGTAGAGAGAGCATTAAGGAGTGAGTAATCCTTATCATTGACGCATAAATTCACTTTTGCCAGTCGTTCACTCGTACCATAATGAAGTTCAATGGAAGCTCTACCACCCTCTCCTCCATCCACATGATTGAATAAACAGTTACAGCAGGAAGTAGAAACTATGGTAGATCTCCGGCAGCGGAAGTCGGTCCGATCGCAACAGCTTGTCCCTTCCCAATGAAAGCGATTCCGCAAACCTTCACGAATCTCATATTCATCATCCACTATAAGAACACTAAGCATCTGTTCTACCTCCTGATCCACATGAAATCACATCTGTATCTATGCAACATTATTCTTTAGTTTCATAGTACTCGACACTGATTAGGATTGCACGGAGGTAATCCATAACTTTTATGAGTGGATATTAAATTGCACTTTAAAAATACACAGAGAGAACAAAAAAAGCCGACAGATTAGCTCTGCCGACTTCTTATTCATTTCTTCACTTGTATTAAAGCTCAACGATCTTCGTTGCAACATTATTGCAAAATTCCCGATCATGCTCTACAAAAACAAGAGTCGGCGTGTATTCAAGCAACAGCTCTTCAATTTGCATCCGGGAAATAACATCAATAAAATTAAGCGGTTCATCCCATACATACAAATGGGCTTTCTCGCTTAGACTCTTAGCAATTAGAACTTTCTTCTTTTGGCCGCCGCTGTACATAGATATATCTTTTTCAAATTGGACTCTAGAGAAATCTAGTTTTCTTAAAATTGATTTAAACAGACTTTCGTCAATTCCATTGTCTCTAGCATAGTCTGATAAATTGCCCTGTAAATCAGAAGTATCTTGTGATACGTAGGAGATGATAAGTTGGGCATCTTTTTTTAAGGCGCCTGTATATTCCATATCCTCACCACAGATCAGTTTGATGATACTCGATTTTCCCGAACCATTTTTACCCGACAGCGCAATTCGTTCCCCCTGCTCAATAGTAAAGCTTATGTCCGAGCAAACCATCTTCTCACCATAAAAGACTGATATACTGTCTAATTCAGCGAGATGTTGTTTATGATAATCAAGCTGCTTAATTTCAAGATTCTCAGAATTTTCAATGTTTTTAAGAAGCTTTGACTTTTCGTTGATGGCAGAATGTTGTCTTTGCTCAATGGCTTTAGAGCGTTTCATCATTTTTGTAGCTTTGTGACCAATGTATCCTTTATCCACCTTTGAGCCGGAATTTCTCGTTCCGTTTTTGGTTTTTTCCACTTCATGAGACCAGTTGCCAGTCCGTTTAGAAGAAGCAGATAAGCGTTTAATATCTCTTCTAAGTTTCTCGTCCTCTGCTAGCTCAAAGTTATCTTGTCTAGTTTTATTCTCCCACCAGCTGGAGAAATTGCCTTTTTGAATTTCTATATTGGTCTTATTGATGGACAAAATATGGTCTACACAATTATCTAGAAAGGATCTGTCGTGAGAGACCAGAATATATCCACTTTTCGTATTGAGATAATCACTGACTAGCTTTCTTGCCGTCATGTCCAGATGATTGGTAGGTTCATCGATTAACAGGAAACTATTCTCTTTAATGAATAATGTGGCTAACAGCACTTTCGTTTGCTCTCCGTTAGACAATGAATCAAAGGGCCGATATAACACATCCTCAGATACCTTTAACAGTGAGAGCTCACGCATTAATTTCCAATGAATATAATCGGGAAAAATCTCGCTGATCACATCAATGGTATTAAGTGCCTTGTTATCCACCTGAAAAGGGAAATATTCAAAGCTGACATGCGCAGAAATATTTCCGCTGTACTCATATTTTCCAAGCAATAAACTCAGAAATGTAGTCTTCCCTCTACCGTTTCTTCCAGTAAACCCTAATTTCCAATCCGTATCGATTTGAAAGTTTACATTCTCAAAGATGTTATCGTAACTGCCTTCATAGGCAAAGGTTAGATTGGTAACATTTATTAATGACATATAAATATCCTCCTGTATTAAAAAATAAAAGCCACAAGAAAGTTACTTTCTTGTGACTCAAATAAATACAGCAAACCTAGCCCCAAATGGAGTTAGATAAGGATATATTGTTCGAGTGAAAAGAAGTAGTAACTTTCTTGCATACAAAAAATAAAACAAACGAAATAAACCGTTTTGTTGTTTTATTCATCATAGGTCGCAAGAGTAGTTACTACACTATACTTTTCAACTCCGATCATTAATTTGTATTCATGTTACCATGCCGATTCGTTTTTTTCAACTTTCTTCCCTTAATCCGTCAAAATACGATTTCATTTAATTCTCCAATACATAAGGTTATAAGCTTATTCCTTATGCTAATTCTAACTCATCCGCCGAAGGGCCATAAAGACCCGGCACTGGTATATTTAGAAGTCGGAAGTATACCCCAAGCTGTGCCCGATGGTGAATCATGTGATTTAATCCAATGGCACGAAGCGCGGTGGCCCGTGACTGACGGCGAATGATCTCTGCTCCATTACGCAGCGTCCACTCTGCGCCAAGCGTCTCCACATTGCTTTCGGAAATTAATTGTTCAATCTTGTGAGCACTCATGTCGAACTCCTGCAGAACCGCGGCAGGGCTCTCCAGCGCTTCTCGTCGATATGGCACAGATGCCAAATCAAACTCTGAGTGAAGAAGAATAGCTGATTGCCAGTTTAGCAGATTAACGAGGTGTGTTGACAGCCCACCAAGACTCATTGACTTTTCGTGCGGTCTCCATGTCATATGCTCCTGCGTCAGCTTTTCCAGCATACGGCGAGTACCAGCTAACTCCTGCAAAACATCCCCGATGATCAGATCTTTATCCATTCCTCTATCTCCTCTCAAAAATGGAGTACCACCTAAAGTTATTCAAAGTGAATCACACTAGAGTTTTTCGACGATACCCTTCTTCTAGGATTTCTTTTAGTCCTTGAAAGGGTCTTCAAAACTCACCGACGGTTCGGACTCAGTAGCAGTTATCTCCTTAAAAAAACACCGATTCTGTGCTGTTACAGTGTAATAAGAGCTAAGTGGTCCGATACGGGATATTTAAAGGAAAAAGCGAATTTGTTATAGTATTTAGATACTCTCCACTAACTGCATAGTCGTAACACATGTGTTATCACTTTTAAACGTGGATAGCTCAGCTTTCGCTTTTACACCATCCTGTTCTATAGTTACGCTATATTTCTTATCCCGAGGTAACCAAAGATCAATGAAGCCATTGGATTGGGACTTCATGGTTTGATCCACAATCATATTGCCATCAGTATCTTCGATATAAACACTAAACTCTTGTTCCGTTAATTCCCCTTGACATCCAGTCAAGCTGTGGGTTGCACAGGGGTGTGTATCCTTAACGTACGGCGCGATGGAAACAAAAAACTCATCTTTGGGTAAATCATATTTTGTCGATTTATTGTTGCTGTCGGTCACAATGAGCTGCTCTGAAGTGATAGAAGCAGATAGGTTTTTCATGCCGCTTGAACTATATTCCTGTACTAATTGCTTAACATTAGAGGTATCACTTGCCGCAGGTGTCTCTTTATCGTTCCCTCCCACAACCAAATATGCCCCTAAAGCAACTACAACAACAGCTCCAGAAGCTATCCAGGTTTTTTTCCTCATGATATTCATCCCCTTCTCTTTGTTAACTGATCCCAAGGCTTTGATATCGTACTCTTCGATTCAACTATTCTCATTACACCAACAGTTCACATATGTTTTCTATTATATCATTATTACATTATCATATGTTCGGACAATTGCCTCGTCAAAATAGTGAATATTCACGAAATCTTTACCATTAATGTTAATAGAGCAATAAAAAAGGCTTCCTCTGGTTATTCACCGAGAAGAAGCCTTACATCTTGTTACATGGTTTAAGCTTGCAAACTATTTACTAGATCACGAACGACTTCGGCTAGCGGAGTGGCAGGACGATTCAATACTTTCTCCAGATCGCCACTTTCTATATCCAGCCATCCTTCGCGAATACCACGTTGAATCGCCACAACGAATGGCAGAGCAGCTTCTGGTACACCGACTTCAGCCATAATTTTCGCATAAGCTTCGTCGTCAACCTGCAGCACTTTGATTTCTTTACCAATTACTCCACTTACAATTTCAGTCAATTCTTCTTGTGTTAAAGGTTTGCCAGACAATTCATAAATGGTATTCTCATGTCCATCTCCTGTTAGAACATTAGCAGCAGCTTCTGCATAATCTCCTCGTGCTGCCCAGCCAACTTTACCGCTACCGGCAGAAGTTACCCATGGGGCACCTGCTACTGCTCCTTGAATAGATCCAACCTCATTCTCCATATACCAATTGTTGCGAAGGAAGCTGTAAGGAATTCCGGTTGCTCGAATGGCCTCTTCTGTTACACGGTGTACTTCAGCAAGGAACAGCTCACTCTTCTCTGCATGTCCTACGCTTGTATAAGCAATGAATCCAACACCTGCTTTGGCAGCAGCATCAATAGCTGCTTTATGTTGGCGAATCCGAGTCTCGTTATCTCCATCTGAAGATACAATTAGCAGTCGATCCACACCTGCAAAGGCTACATCCAGTGTCTCCGGTTTATCAAAGTCCCCTTGGCGGACTTCCACTCCACGCGCTTTCAGATCACTTGCTTTATCTGGATTCCGAACACTAACTACAAGATTCCCTGCGGACACGCTTTTAAGTAGTGATTCTATAACTAATGATCCAAAATGACCTGTTGCTCCTGTAATAGCTATTTTCATGTTGATTGCCTCCTCAAATTAGGATTGTAATAATCCATTTATTAATAATTGTTAACCTGTAACTATTGTAGTTACATTTAAAAAGAATGTCAACTCCTTTATATTTCTATCCTTCTTAAACCTAATAAATACAAATAACCCTCACTGTTTCCGGTTGGAATACAGCGAGGGCTTGAATGAATATCTCAGCTCCATATTAACTTAATAATTGTCCCTTTACCTGCTTGACTCTCAACAACAATCTGACCACCCATGCATTCGATCAATCCTTTAGAGATCGCCATTCCGAGACCAGAACCGTTGGAGGTAGTTGCTGTATCCGTACCACGATAATATCGCTCAAATAGCCGAATCATTGTTTCTTCATCCATTCCATCACCGTCGTCGGCAAATTGAATGATATATCCGCTGTCCTTACCTTTAAGAATTAGCGAGACAGTTAGCTTGGTATCTGGTGGGTTATGGAGCAGCGCATTCGCAGTTAAATTGTTGACAACCCTATCTAACCAAGGCGTATACAATTGAGCTCTAACTTCGGTATGTGCAGGGTGAAATACAATTCGCTGCTTCCCATAAGCAGGATTGGCAGCAGCCTGATCGAGAGCCTGTTTCAACCAAGTGTTTAATTCAACTTCCATCAATTCAGGCGGTTTAATTCCTGACTTTAGACGATAGGTCATCGCAAGATCACTGATCAGCATGTCCATATGAGCCGATTTATCTAGCATCGTTGTCGTAAACTTACGGACTTCCTCATTCGACCAATCATATGAGGGCTCCGCCAGTAAATGGGCATATCCTGTGATAGAGGATAATGGGGTTTTCAAATCATGAGTAACACCGGCAATCCATTCCTCACGTAAGCTCTCCGTCTCCTCCCGCATCACTTGATCTCTCTTCAAGGTTGCCGATAATTTCTCAATCGAAACCATTACATCAGCAAAAACACGGAATCTTCGTCTCCATTTCCCGGCGGGTGTTCTACTGCGGCGATGTCCTTTACGATCCATAGGTTCTGTATAAATAGCATTTCCGATGGAATCAAGCCATACGAGCATATGTAGCATAGGTGCACCAAAACGATGCGCTTGCCATAAGGAGAGCAACACGAACGCGATCAATAAAGCGATAAGCATGACAGATGAGCCGATGATTACTACCTTAACCTCTTCAGGTACCCAAACAGTTTTTCCTGGATCTGTTCCTTTGATATTAGGTTCTCCAATGATCCAGGTACGACCTGACTCCTTATCAAAAGAAGATAGCACATGGTAGCCATATCGATCACTGTACATTGTGCGAAGTGCTAGCTCTGGGACGGAATACTCGGTGGGGATCATATTTGGTCTGTTATACGAGAGCATTTCCTTGCCTGACGAATCTATAAGTTGAACAAAAGCCTGTGCCGATTTAATCTCTTTTTCAAGATCCTCTGGAAGTAACGGCTCCCCATTTACACCTGTGAATGAAGCTTCCTTCACTTTCTTTAGTAGAGGATCTAATACATTAGGTGCACCATATACCAGTGTGAACTGTTTACCATTCTTTTCTTGAATCCAAAGGGCCAGTTGATAAGGAAACGGCTGAGCACCCATCCAATAGGCAACTACTTCTCCAGGACCATAATGATTAGGTACATCTTTAGGTGTATTATAGGCACTTTCAACTTGCCCATCTTCATTAAGACTTTGTAGCCAGCCTTTATTTTTCTTCACTTGTTCCAGTAAACTTGGGGCAAAATGTATCCCATCCTCATCAATCTTAGAAGATTCCACCAATTGCTCAAGACCGACATTGGCAAAATCACGCGTGAGACTGATATCAAGAAACCTCAGTAGGATCCAAGTCAGCGTTACAGCAGATATAGAGAGAACTACTACACCTGTAATTGCAAGCTGCAGTACAAACTTTAACGTTAGCCGTCGCTTGATATTCATGGCATAAACAACCCTTGGCGTTCTACATTAACCAGCTTGTAACCAAGACCTCTAACGTTAACGATAAATTTCGGATCAGATGGGTCGGCTTCAATCCGTTCTCTAATACGGTGAATGTGTACCATGACCGTGTTATCGTCACTTAACGATTCTTCACCCCAAACTCTTTCATATAATTCGCTTTTGCTGAAGATTTGATTGGGATGTTTACATAAGAACAAGAGCAACTGAAATACAAGGGCAGGACAAGAGACCGGCTCTCCCTCAACCAGCAGCTCCCCTGCTGCTTCATCTAGTTTAAATCTCCCGTAATCGTAAACGTTCGAAGATTTACTAAGAACGGGCCCCGCTTTCTTTTCAGCACTGTTATAGTTCGGCGAACTCAAGTACCTCCGCAGCTGCGCTCTTATACGAGCAACCACTTCGAGTGGATTAAAGGGCTTGGTGATATAATCATCTCCCCCTATAGCAAATCCAGTCAGCTTATCAAAATCAGAGGTTCGAGCTGTAAGAAATAAGATAGGTGCGTCCGTCGTCTGCCGAATAAAAGGACAGATCTCAATACCACTGCGTCCCGGCAGCATTACATCCAATACAATCAAATCGTATTTTTTGGCTTCACAGGCACTAATAGCTTCTTCACCCGTTACCACAGTATCAATATTTATATAACCTTCCTTACGCAGCACTGTTTCCATAATCTCCAAAAGCGATTGTTCATCATCCACAAGCAAAATCGAAGCTTCATTCATTGTGAAATTCCCTTTCCGAATAACCGATGTATTTATCATCATAGCATGATTTTTTACGGGATCAATCGCACGTTCCTTAACGGAAGCTTAATTCGTATTCGTCTACTCCTCAAAAAGTTAAGAGCGTATTAATACTGCGTTTCAGAAGAGCTAAGACTCATTTGCTACAATTTAACTATTGGGAGGTGATATTCTTGAAAAACAGCTCGAAGAAAATTATCAATAAACCGGGAATGTCAGCAAAAACAGCTTTGGCAATTGGATTTCTTACCTTGCTATTAACAGCTTGTGGAGGAGGAAAAGCGGAAATGAATGATAGAGAATCAAAAGAATCAGTGTTCCTGCCAGATAATCTTCCAAAATTTCTACTTAAAGGGAACTATAAAGAAATGTATTCCCACTTCAGTCAGCCTTTGAAGGATGAGGTGAGTGAAGCTGAATTAGCTGAGACCGCTAAGGAATTCACTAAGGATATACAAACACTGAACAAGGCTTCCGCTATGCAGCTTAATGGATTTGATCGACGTACATGGGTTAGTGATGCGGGTAATAAAGGGCTTATCGGAATGTTTGATCCGGATGGAACCATTTCATTAATTCAGATTCAAGAACTGACAGCTTCCCCTGAAACCGACATGAAGCTTAGTAAGCATGAATATGCATTGCCGTTCCAAGGCGACTGGTTTGTATTTTGGGGCGGAGCGAATGTACTTGTGAATTATCACTATGAAGTAGAAATTCAGCGTTACGCTTATGATTTCATCCAAGCCAAGAATAACTACTCTTATAAAGGTGATCCGCTGAAAAACAAAAGCTATTATGCCTTTGGGACAAATATTCTCGCCCCTGCGGATGGCACAATCGTATCGGTCGTGAATGATATTAAAGATAATGAACCCGTCGGTGTCATGAATCCAAACCAAGCAACCGGCAATAACGTGGTCATTGATCACGGAGGTGAATACAGTCATCTAGCTCATCTCAAAAAAGGTTCAATCACAGTTAAGCCGGGCGATAAAGTTAAAAAAGGCGATATCATTGGGCTGACAGGTAACTCAGGCAACACTAGCGAGCCCCATTTACATTTCCAGATCTCAGACGGCGTAGATTTGTTCAACTCTCGTTCTATCCCTGTTAGATGGGCGAAAGGATTGAAGCCGATCCAAGGCGAGACAATTAGTGCTGCTGAATAGCGATCATTGTTGATGGTAAAGGTTGTCTCCCCAGAAGATAGTTGGTCGAGACAACCTTTACCTACGCTGGTATACATATAATCCGATCCTTTTACAAATATTAATAGACCTATAAAGACGATAAATGGAGCTCTTTCAATGAAGAATGGATGTGTTAAATCAGATGTCTTTACTCCTAGGGTCACATGTATCCATGTCTGGGCCAAAGATGCTCCTTCGAGCTAGTGAAGAGGCAGCATCTTATGGAGCGAACACTTTCCTAATTTATACCGGTGCCCCTCATAATACACGTCGCAAACCCATTGATGCTTTGAATATTGAAGCTGGACAAGCTCACATGAAAGTTAACGGCATTTCTAATATTGTTGTGCATGCTCCGTTGATTATTAATTTAGGAAATACGTTATCTGCACAGGTCTTTGAGCACAGTATTGCGTTTCTTCAATCAGAAATTATAAGAACCGAAGCTTTAGGCTCTACACAGATTGTCCTCCATCCCGGTTCCCATGTTGGTGCTGGCCCACAGGCCGGAATCTCCCGGATCGTTGAAGGCTTGAACGAAGTACTGTCAGATAAACGGAATGTTCAGGTTTCATTAGAAACCATGGCGGGAAAAGGCAGTGAGTGTGGTGTCTCTTTTGAGGAACTTGCGGCTATTATTGATGGAGTGACGTACAATGAGCGGTTGTCGATTTGTTTGGATACATGCCATATTCATGATGCTGGTTATAATGTAAGAGAAGATTTTGATGGCATATTGGATCAATTCGATCGCGTAATTGGAATAGAGCGCCTAAAGGTCATTCACATAAATGATTCAAAGAATATCATGGGCTCACGAAAAGACCGGCACGAAAATATCGGACATGGATATATTGGCCTTCAGGCACTGCGATATGTAGTCCACCATCCTCAACTATCGACCATTCCCAAACTCCTAGAGACCCCCTCCATCGGTGAAAAAAAATATGTCAATGCACCTTATAAGCATGAGATATCCTTATTAAGAGGAGAAACTGATGATCCTATAAAAAAATAAAAACCGCAAAAAAATGCGGCCTCTATCAATATAATCAATTATTCTTTAGTAGGATTTTTCGGAGCAGATGCGGTTTCATTCGCTTGGATCTTTTTTAGAGCATTTTTCTTCGCGGTTAACTCTTTTGACAGATCAGATTGCAAACGATTTAAGGTCTTCACCTCATCATTTAGCTTTTTGATACGGGTCATTTTACTACTTAAATCCGTGTGCGACTTGCTAAATTTCATATCCTGTTCTAATTGATTAATTTTGAATTTGGATTTTTCTTTTTTGTTCTGCGTGTTCTTGATTTTGTTTTCAAGCTCCGTAATTTCTTGTTGAAATTTATTGATCATTGGTTTAGTAAAATTAATTGCCATTCTTACACCTCATATCATATTGTGTTGCTGAGAGATTATTCTACTATAAAAAGACCAAAAAAGCACACTCATATGAGTATGCTTTACAGGTTCGTACCTTTTAAAAATAATCAGAGAAATAAGGATGCTCTGGTCTAATCAATCCTTCAAGTAAAAGAATCGTGGCTTCATTCGTCTGAATACGGCCGATTCGAGCCAAGTAGGTTGGCCGCTTATAGCCCATTAACATCGTAGTTAAGGTAGGAATATCAATCGTAAGTGAAGGATTTACGCCCCCTTGTTGTAAGGTCCCCTTCCCTTCTTTATCTACGGTTAACGTAAAGGTACCTCGGTTCCATTCCAGCATTGGATCGCTCAAGTTAAAAATAAGCGTACAATCCTTATCCTGACGTTTAAACGGATACTGATCAATAAATAATTGAACATCCACAATCCGAGCCATAAAATATGGAGCTATCGTTTCCTTGATGTCCCCATCATCTAATATAAATGACAACGGTTCCCCTTTATAAATATCCCCTTTGACCAGCTTAATCATTGAAAAATGCGCACTTATAAAATTCCATAACCCCGTTCGAGCTTCTTCGTTAATGTATACCATTTCTTTAATATAGAAGATCTCCTCGGCAATCCAATATAACAAATATCCCATGGGTAAATCATCGTGATTATAATAAATCCCCACTGTCATATCATCTAAATCCCACCGCAAATATTCTTCCCACGCTAACTCATTACGAATCATCGCGCCATGATGCTGCACTGCAAACTGATCATAGATCACTTTGATGTCCGGATGTTCAATGTTTACTCGTTCTACGTTTCCTGGAACATTTCTTTGTTTGGGAAGCTGGGTATCCGGTACTTCAAATGATATTTTGTCGGTGATGATTTCCCAGCCTTTTCTTCTATAATAAGGGATTGAATACGGATAAAGATAAGATATCGATTGTTTACGATCCCGCATTTTAGTTAAAGCGTGAAGCATCAGTTTATTCATTAAACCCAAATTGGCGTATTCGGGATAGGTTCCAACACCCGTTAGTCCACCCATCTCATAAATATGACCAAAAATATTAACCTGAAATGGGTATACAGCTAATTGAGAGATGAGCTTGTCTCCATCAAACCAACCTACAACATCTGCGTACTTAAGAACTGGCAACTTGGCCTGAGTGATTTCACGATTCTCCCAGCCAAAGATCTGCAGATCGCGGTTGGTCACTTGAAATACATAACGTAGTAGATTATTAAATTGCTCTGCGTGCTTAGTTTCGACATTGGCTAATCTGATTCGATCCTGTAACTTACTGCGACTCACTGTTATTACCTCCGATAAATGGTCCACTTTTTCAGCTTAGAATACTAGCTTGTTCACATTGACTCAACGCATAGTATTCTTTATATACGTTGAATCAATGCATAAGGTGTCCATTATCTTGAGATTTCTTTATCTTTACCCAGTGAGTTTCTTTGCAATCTAGGGATTAACGCATATGCAAATGTGATAAATGGACTTAGCCATAAGAAGGTCGCATAAGGTGCATATTCTATAACGGGTACACCCAGAGTCACCGCGAAGAAGGCCCCGCTAACGCCCCATGGAATCAATGGATTAACTAGCGTACCGCAATCTTCTAATGTACGGGATAATGTCTTCGCTGGAATGCCTCGTCGATTATATTCATCTTTGAACATTTGCCCTGGCAAAAGGATCGACAAATACTGTTCGCCAGTCATACCATTTACAGCAATGGATGAAGCACCGCTCATCAGAACGATACTACTCTTACGCTTGAGTGGTTGAATGAGTTTACGGAAAAAGGCCTCGATGACGCCACAATGCTGAATCAAACCACCTAAAGATAATGCAATTAAGATTAAAGATACCGACCACATCATCGATTGCATCCCGCCGCGATTCACGATAGAAGCAACCATTTCATTCGCGATATTACTGTTATATCCGCTCTGCATTACACTAAACCAGACATCGATTTCTGTCTGCTGTTGAATCAAAGCCGTCACAAGGAGACCACTGATAATACCGACAATTAGCGTAGGCAGGATCGGAATCCGCTTGATCGAGCAAGCAATGACAGCTAGCGGAGATAGCAGCGTTAACCAGTGAATATGAAATCCATCTTGTAAGGCAAGCTTAATATCTTTAATCGAGGATAAGTCGATCGAATTTCCCTTTGGTGCAAACAAGAAAAAGACAGTGGTGATCACAAGCGCTGGGAATGTAGTGTAAACCATATTGCGAATATGTGTGAATATGGGGATACCAGCCACTGCAGGTGCAAAATTCGTCGTATCGGACAGCGGCGACATTTTATCACCAAAGCAAGCCCCACTGATAATCGCTCCAGCAGCCAGCGTTGGGGAAATCCCCGTAGTTAAAGCAATTCCCATTAAAGCAACGCCGATCGTGCTTACTGTTGTGAATGAGCTCCCAGTGAACATCGAGACGATGATCGTGACATATAGTGCGCTCACCGCAAAATAATTCGGATTAATATAATCCATACCATAATATAATAGCGACGGCACCGTACCGCTCATCATCCATACCGCGATCAGAATTCCGATCAGCATGAGGATTAGAATCGGCATGATGGCCGTTTGTATCCCTTGAATAATGGCAGATTCGATCTTTTTCCAAGAGAAACCAAACATCCCTAGTAAGGCGGCCGTGCCTATTGTTGTTACGAGAAGCGGTATATGCGGCTCCGCTTTCAATAGAAAGATGGATACAAACAGAAGTGCTAGAATAAAAATGATAATGATGAAACTCTTTGTAAAACTAAGCTGACGTTCCATGACGATAATGCTCCTTAACATTGTATTAGGTATACTTTTCAAAGACTGTATTTGCTTCCGCACTTTTAAGCTTTTTTGCTTTTAGGCATTGAAGCGCAGAGGTAATCTTAACGAAAAGACTGAGAACAGTCAATGTAAAGAACATACATTGAAGAAATTTCCATTCTTTAAATAAAAACAGAGGGGGAAATCCCCCTCTGTTTGCTTAGCTGGTTCATCACTTATTCTAATATTTCGTCTTACTTTGAATACAACTCTACGGCCTGTGTATCCATAATTGGATTTGTATATTTCTCTAACATTATCGTTAAAGGCTGAGGATAGTTTTTTGCTTCCGCGCCAAAATTATATCCAAACTCGTTTACGGCTGACCCATCCTTAGAAGTCGTATAGCTGCTGAAGCTGCTTTTGGAAGGTGTATTACTGTCTCTATTATGCACCTTCCCTTTTGCATCAGTAAATGTCTCAGCAAGTCTAGTAGAGCGTTCTAAGTATTGAGCATCCTTAATATTGCGCCTTAGGAAAATTTCTCCTTCCTCTACGTTATCATCTAGAGTTGGGGTGACTAACTCAAGTCCACTTCCCGGCGCTTCTATAAGCTGATACTTGTTAAGATCGACGACAATTTTCATCTGATCTTTTTCAACGGCCGAAATTCCGAATGCTTTCAACGTCACAGAATCCGGCTGCTGGCTGCCCTTACTATTCTTGAACACTAACGTGAACTTGGAGTTGTCCGAGTAGACTTCGGAATTGTCAGAATTGATGATATTGGGGTAATACAACTTCTCAACTGTGTCCCCTTTTTTACTAATCAGTACTGGATTAATTAATTGAAAAATTTGTTTATCATTGTTTTGATCATACTCCAGATCTACATAAGTGCTAAGCGGAGTATATTGAACTTGATTCACTTTAATCTTTTGTCCATCTATGGTCAGTGTTCCGTCTGTATCCAGCATACGTTCCTGTGTTTTGAGCATGTCAGGATCAAGCTCGAAAGCAACATCAAGGCTTGTTCGGTACTTATTGCTGCTGGATAGGAGCGCTTTATCTGAAGTTTCAGTAAGAATAATATTATAGTTTACTTTCTTTGGATATTGAATCGTTGGCGAAAGATTGGTGGAGTATATAAAATCCATCGACTGCCCGGGTTGAATTCGGCTCTCGCTAGCTAGCATACTTAATGATGCGCCTTTGTGAAGAGGCGACTCCTTTATTCCTTCAAATTGAAGCTCAAAATCCGCGTGTATAACTACTTCGTCCGTATTGTTCTGAACACTGTATAAAACATAAACCTTCCGTCCATCCGTAACGGCACCTGTCACATCTATCCGGTATCCCTTGTTTTCCGCACTTTGACCGACCGGCACAACAAGATTCTGCTCAAGGGCACTGGCTAATGCAGGCTCTAACCTTGAGAACGAGCGATATGCTTTGAAATTATCCGTATTTTTAATGCTGACTGATTGTACAGAAGATTGTGCTATCCCTTTATTCGGTAATCCTATCGTATTGTATGTAACCATTAACGCAACCGCTGCAGCTGCTGCCACGCCCATACCGGTAGTATAGATACGTCGCTTTTCCCGGTTCTTCCCCTCTACAATTCCTCTTTTCATAGCGTTGTAGATATTCATTTCTTGCATTGTTTCAACGTTCTGATGAACCTCATCGATGTTCTTGCGTAGAATACGTTCTTCTTGATCTGTCATTCCATTCACCTCCAATATCGCTATAGATAACTTCGAAGCTGTTTAAGCCCTTCGCGCAGCCAAGTCTTAATAGTACCTTCTGGTCTTTTTAGAACTTTTGCAATTTCGATAGTGGTCATATCATGGTAGTATTTAAGCGTTACGACATGCCGATACCTAGGCTTTATCCGATTCATCGCACGCTCCAGATCAATTCGATCGTTGCTCTTCATTTCCCGCGCCGCTTCCTCCACCATTTTTTCCGTAGGTACCACACGTTTTTTGCGCCTTAACTCATCCATGCAGCAATTAATCGTTATTCGAATCAGCCAGGGTGTGAAGGACTGTTCGTCCTTTAGTTTTTTACGTTTCATCCATGCCCTGCATGACGCTTCTTGGATCACTTCCAGCGTGTCTGCTTCTGTTCTCAGATAACTGTAGGCAATGGCGTACATTTTTCGATGCTCCACATACAAACGACTAAAAAAAGCTTCTTCATCCATCTGAGCAAAATCTACCATTCTTACCTCATCCATTGTATTTTCCACCTTCTACCACCCCCTCTGTCTTCGATCAGGAAAATGCATCCATCTCATATATCTATAAGTAAGACGGAGTTGAACGTAAAATCGATTGATTTTTTTCAAATTCATTTCATATGTTGTAAAATAGTATCGTTAAGTACATCCTTTAGAGCATTTTGTGAAAAGAGGTGGATCGGTGCTAAAAGCTGACAGACAGGCGTACATCCTAAAGAAAGTTGAGACCGAAGGCCGTGTTGTTGTTCAAGAATTAACACAGGAATTAAATGTAACCGAAGATACCATTCGAAAAGACTTACAAAGCCTATCGAAGCTGGGACTTCTCAAACGTATCCATGGCGGAGCCCATAGTCTTATCAGTGACATGAAAGATTTCAATTCTCGCGTAGAATTTAATAGTCAGACCAAAGCTGACCTAGCTAAACGCGCTTGCACACTTATTGAGAATGCAAAAGTTATCTTTATTGACGGCGGCTCGACAAATTTAAAAGTGGCTGAGAACATCCCTGAGCATTTTGATGGAAGAATAATTACCAATTCTCCCGCTATCGCGTTATCACTATGCCGATTGTCTAAAGCTAGTATAACCTTGTTGGGTGGCGACCTTGATAAAAAGAACCAAGTGTTATTCGGAGCTTCAACACTTAGAGCAATACAACAAATCCATTTGGATCTAACTATCCTTGGTGTATCCACACTGGATTCTAAGGTCGGCATAACTGTTCCCTCTTATGAAGAATCCATAATTAAGAATCAGCTTTTTGAGCAATCTTCCATGGTTATTGCCATAGCTACCAAAGAGAAGCTGGAGAAAATATCTACTTTTTTTGTAGCCAAGGTATCTGCGTTAGACTATTTAATCACTGAAAATACTGTAGACAATAAGATTATTAATACGTATAACAAACTTGGTGTTAACGTGGTTACAGTATAGATCACTTCTTTTAATGTACAAAAAAAGATGAACACCGCCTGAAGCTTGTGCTCATCTTTCGTTTAAAAAGTTCTCGATAGCCTTATAGGAATCATGATTATGTTGTTTACTATTAATCGTTTTGGAAGTTATCTCAATGAAATGGGTGTTTGGGATATAATCAGAAAGCAATCGTCCATAGGCGTATGGATGAATGGGGTCATGTTGACTAGCAAGGATCAATGTGGGCATCTTTAAGTTTTTCCAAGCCTCACGATCATCATTAGGACAATCCTGGGGCAGCTTCACAAACTTCATCGAGGTTTCTTATACATAAGGATATTTAAACTGCCCTAAGAGAGACTCTCCCGCATATGACGATACTGAATTTATGGATGTATAGACCTCTGAATTTTCGTATCTATTTTGGGCGGTCAGGGGATCTGTATCCTGCAGTACATCATGAATTTTAGCAAAAGCTTCACGAACCCATTTCTCTTGCGGTTTATCCTCCCATGCTGGACGAGACACAATAAGCTTACTAACGCTAGCCGGATACCTCAATGCCAAATGAAGAGACACCCCAGCACCTGTTGAAATCCCTCCAATATTAAATAATTTAAGATGAAGGTGTTCCGTTAAAGCTATCACATCCTCGGCGAATTGTTTAAAAGAAAAATCATCCGCATGACCAAACGACACCGTCTTTCCATGCCCTCGAAAATCTAGTGAGATCCTTCTTATGTTATCGGATTGCTTCATTACACCGAAGGTTTGATTGACGTCCCCGCCCAGACCATGAAGGAATATAAAAGGCTCTCCATCCCCTTCATCATCTTCATAATAAAAACGAATATGATCATAGGTAAAGTAAGGCATATTTTCCCCTCCTTTATAAATGACCCAAAACGTCTCTTAGGTAAATTGTATTTCCAGTCTTAACCGATTCTTCTACAGCGAGCATCGCTCTCATGGTAGCCATCCCATCTTCAATCGTTGCACCTACACCAGTATTGTTGTGCAGTACAGAATCTGCGAAACCCTCAATCTGTAATCTATAAACATGGCCATCTGCTCCAAGCGGTCTGTGGTAGCTGTTGTCACTAGCTTTGAAAATTTCTACATCGCTTGATTTTAATGTCCAGGGGTTGTAAGTCTTCCCTACTACCGTTCCGAATTCACCGTATATCTGGAATCCTTCATGCCAATCCATCCGAACCGCAATGGTCAGATCCAATTGGGCTACAAAGCCGTTTTCGAACTCCGCAGTAATAAACCAGCAATAGGCACCGAACTTTTGCGTATTCCACGCCTTAACACTTACAATATTTCCTCCCAGAAATCTTGCAGTATCGAGCAAATGACTTCCATGACCTAACATATAATAGCGTTCCTTATTCGCTTTTGGATCTCCAGCAGGTCTCTTAATATTTTTGCCGGATATAATTACTGGTTGAACATTCTCGGTGACGGTATATCGATAAGTCGAATCACAATACCAAGCTTTTAGACCTATTATCTCTCCCATTTCCTGATCCACGAATTCTTTGGCTGCTATTATACCAGGGTCATATCTCTTCATATTACCCACTTGCACTTTGAGATCGGTACGATCCACAAGCTCTTGTAGTTCTTCCACTTCTTCGATAGTTACACCTATAGGCTTTTCTACCAATACATGTTTACCCGCACGCACGGCTTTTTTTGCAGCTTCCACGTGAAATTGATCCGCAATACCTATAACTACAGCATCGACATTCGGGTCTGACAGCATTTGATCATACTCCGTATACACTTTATCAGGTTCATAGATCGCATTCATTCTTTGGAGCAAGAATTCATCCACATCACAGATCGCATAAAGGTTAGCATTTCGTGATCTTCTAATCGAATCAAAGTGTGCCGCCTGAGAGATTTGACCGCAGCCCAACACCCCGATGTTTAACAATTTACTTTCCTTGACCATATTCTTGTCCTCCTAATCTAGTTCAGGTAATTTATAGCGTACGTTACATCAGCTTCATCTAATCCATGCATAATAATAGGACCGTCATAATTTTTACATAATTCATTTAGGTATTGCTTTAAAGGCAAATTCCCTTTACCCACAGGTTGAAAAATAATCTTCTCTTCGGTTACAAAAGCATCCTTGCAATGTGCAATGGCAATATAATCTTTCAACGCGGTTAGTGTTTTTGTGATTTTTCCAATAAGGTCTTTATGATCCTGCGGGGTCACAAGATTTGCTGCATCGTACAGAACCTTAAGGTGAGGGGAATCCATCTCTCTCAGTAGTCTTAAAGCATCCTCTGCCGTACTTACCACATTCGCTTGTTCAGGTTCAAATACTAAAGTCACTTGATTTGTTTCTGCAATTTCCAGCATCCATGCCAGACTATGCTGCAATAGTGACCATGCCCTATCTGTATGATTGTCAGGATGAGGACTCCAAAAATCTTCTTGATTCAAACTGCCCGTAGAAATAGAAACATAAGGGACAGCTAATGCAGCAGCAGCCTTAACTACATTCTCAAAACAAAGCTGATTCTCAACTATCTTCTCCTCATTTAGCTCCAGCGTATTAAATGTCCCTGAGATCACAGCAATGTTAACCCCGCTGTTTATCGTTGCTTCTTTGATTTGATCGATGGTATTCTGACTTATTTCTATAGGTAAGCTCTCCAACCCCACATTAGCAAAATTGAATTGAACGGCACTCATACCTTGCGATTTGATTTTGTGTAAAGCGATCTCCATTTCATATTCAAAATATACCTTCGAGAAAATTCCTAGCTTCATAAGAAACACCTCCGTATCTATCTTCAATCATACGCTTAAATTCAATTACAAACAATAAATTTCAATTAATAATTGAAAGGATAACTATTAGATCCATATAAAAAAAAGTGCTGGCAATCCTGCCAACACTTCATAAACAATTATCGATTTCGATTAATCATATAATTCAATAAATGCTTTAGAAAAGCAATATTACGGGGTATTTCTCTTAACGCCTCCATGGCGAGACAGTAGTGCTCCCACATCTCTTTTCGCGCATCATCTGCACCAAGGATAGCTACAAACGTTGAATTGTTATTCTCCACATCCTGACCAATAGGCTTACCTAGTAAATGATGATCCCCTTCCAAATCGAGCAAATCATCTTTAATCTGAAAGGCAATTCCTGCATGGTAGGCAAATTTTTTCAAAGCCAGAATTTCTGACTCGTTAACCTTAGCGAGAATAGCTGGCATTACTAGCGAAGCTTCAAATGCAATCCCCGTCTTGTAAAAACAAATCATATTTAATTGCTCTAACGTCAACGCCTTACCCTTAGAGTTCAAATCCATCGCCTGACCCATACAGGTATCTTCTGCCTTTTGGGCTGAATATTGCATTAAGGCAAGCACAGCTTTTGCATCAAAGGAATGAAGTGACGCTTGTTCCTCGATTGACTTCTGAATCAGAAACAGTCCGGTTAGTTCCGCCGTGGCGCTATTATACACTTCGTGCAGAGTCGCACGGCCTCTCCGGGTTGAGGCATTATCCTGCGAGGGAAGATCATCGAAGATTAGAGAAGCAGTATGCATATACTCCAACGATCTCAGAAGCGGTACAATGTCCGTTTCATCTAGACCATATTCGTTAACACCCATAACCCATGTTAATATAGGCCTTATCCGCTTTCCGTCCCCTTCAAGGCTATAATTAGCTGCATCTATCAGCATCTCTTTCATGACTGGCGTCTCGGCTGGCTTGGCTATCAGCAATTGTTTGTTGATTTGATCGCGGACCTTTTGAATCGTATCTCTAAATTCCGATTTTTCCCTTTTGCTGTTTTTCAGATTCAAAAGCAACTGATCCCGAAGCAGCTTATCGAAAAAATCCACATCATCCGCTTTCTGCACCATCTGCTGCACAACATGATTAAATTCCGGTTGTCCGGAAGCAAAGATCTCCATGATCTCTTTATATTTTTCAATCCCCACACGTGCTTTACAACGCTTGAGTCCATTGATGGCTCGATCTAATATCACCTCACGGGTTTTAGTATCGGAGCGATACACGGTGTGTATTAAATGGGAAATGACCGTCCAGTATAATTCAAAAGGGTTGATCAGATCGGTACGCTGACCACGGTATTGCAAATAATAGGTATATGGCGTTACAGCGCCCGCTTCCAAATCGTCAAACATATCCGCAAAATCATCAGCTAACTGATTGTATAGTCCATAGAAGAAGGTACGTTGATCGAATCCGTCATCCGTGGGAGCACTAATTACGGATCGGACTATTAAACGGGAAGATGAGGATTTTAAAATGATAGGTATAAAAAGCTCTTCATTACTGTATTCCATGTTAGCTAGATCCTTCATTCGATCTAACTCCTGGGAATGAAAAAACACAAAGGATTGCTCGAAAAATGCATCCTGCATGTCTTCCCGCTGATACCTCTTAATATACTCAAAAGCCTCCTTAAGCTCCGAATGTACAAATCGAATGAACGGCATGTTCTCCCCTGACCACTCTCCGATCTCCGGCACAATTCTATCAAGAATCGCAGTACGTATCATCTGAGAGTACTGTTCTTTCTCTTGTTCGGTTAAGACGCTAGAATCAAGGAGATCGTCAATGAATGGATAAGTAAGTCCATATGAATAACCAAGCCTAATCGCTTCATCAATTCTTTTGCTACGATTCACTGGCGTTACTTCATCGTCCATCTCTTCCATCACATGGAGAATCACCCCAATAATGATCTTGATCAATTTACGCTGCGCTTGCTCGGGATTCATTTCCTTCGGAAGATGGTCTGACACCTGTTTAAGTTTGTCTATCACCCAAATCGTGGCGGTTTCAACGCTTTCCTTCTGAGCCCAACGATAAATCCCAGTGAAACTCATAAAATCTGACTGATCTTCCGCCTTTGTCGAGCCTGGATGAATCATCTGATTTCTAATGTCGGCAACCATACGTTTAATTCTAATCTGTGTCTTAGGTGAATCCAACGCTTGCCCCAGATCTCTCATATAAAGATAGGAAACGCTTCGATCCAAATAATCATCCAATTTACCGGTTTGATTCAGCCATCCTAGATATCTATGATAATCCTGAGAATCCGGTTTCCTTCTCCCTCTCGATAAAAAGGACAACCATGAACGGCGATGAATGTGATTCTTCTTCCACAACCGAAAATCTTCAGTTAAGGTAGACACGTAAGTTTTTTCTTTGAACTGTTCCCGAAGAGCTGCAAAATACTGAGCCGCTTTCTGCTCAGCGATCGGATATCCTGTATCGTCGCTATCTGTAAATTTTTCATTCATAGGTGATGACCTCAACTTCTCTTTTTGTTAACATGACCCATTAGGAAAGAACAGAATTTCTTCCTGAATGAAATGTTCATCAGTTAATACGGTCAAAACGCTTTTGGGTTACGAAAAAGAAGCCTGACGAATCAAGCTTCTTATAATCACTATACACAAATTATTCTATTTTGATTTATCTGCATTATGCTCCTTTACTTGGATCTCCATGCTTAGGGTCGACCCTAATTCTTTTTGAATATATGCTAGACCTGTGATCTCCTCAATATGATATACGCCGCCTGGAAATGGTGAATCATAAAGGAGCTTTGATACTGCTGCTGTCACTTTTGCTGTGACGACGGATTGATTCTTTCCTTGCAATATTAAATCAGCACGCGTGGGCTTCCCCTCTCGATTTCTTCCTCGAGCCTCAACCTTGATAGCGAACTGGTCACTCCCTAAATGCAGCCGCTCCATAGCACGAACAATCCCTCTGTTCACCCAGCCTATCTTCAACAATCGAACGATTCCTGTTTTTTTGGCTATGGCCAATATTTTAGTTACAAAGACTGAATCCAGACAAAACCGTGTGGAAATAGTCGATGCTTTGAGCGTTCGGGCAAGCGTCTGTTGATCTGAAAAGGGGAAACGATAAGCATTGCGACTCCCTAAATCGTCACCAAAGTGATACAGCTTTCTATCGGTGAAGCTGTCCACCTCTACCTGTCGATTCTTTTGCTTGATTTCAAACTTTTCTCCTAAACTATTCACTGTCCATTCGATCGCTGCTTTCCCATGAGAATCACCAAGTCCGAGCATTATCGCTATTTCGATTTCTTCCGTCTGTTCTAGCTGTCTTTCTGCTTCACTAGCCATTAGATTCGTTATACCGGGTGCAAGCCCTACACTAAGAACGGCTTTAGACCCGTGTCGTGCTGCCTCTTCACTATACGCCTCCATTTGAGATAAAAACGGACCGCTCGCTGATACATCCACATAATGCGTACCACTGTGAAAGCAGGCTTTTACAAAATCCATACGGGTTTGATCCAAACACATGATGACTAGCTTCACTTGTTTAAGTAAATGTGAAGGTACAGGCTTACTGATATCCAACTGTAACGGCTTGACTTTGCCGTGTGTAGATTGACTGAACCGCTCTGCTTTTTCAAGATTTCTCCCTGCTGCAAATACTTTACCTGGATACTTCTTCTCTAATATTTCACATATAGTACGCCCTACATGTCCATAACCACCAACAACAACAATATCTTCTTTTTCCTGCATTTTTATCACCGCATCCTATATAATAGAGTTGATTAAGAATCATTCTCAATTATACGGATTTCACTTCCGTTCACTATCCCACAAATGTGGGGGTTCGTTATAATCCATTAAGGACTAGAGGGCTACTCAATGAATACCAATAAACAATTCATTCAAATAAAGAAACAAATCAATAAGCTAGGTATGGTTACTGATTCATCTCACAATTACCGTACTTCCTTGCTCACCCTCTTACGTGAAGCTGTTCCCTTTGATGCTGCCTGCTGTACTCATGTGGATCCACAGACATTGCTTTCTACCGGTGCAGTTACTGAAGATAATGTAGAGCGAATTCATCCCTACTTATTCCAGATCGAATACGGGGAGGATGATGTTAACAGCTATGAGCAAATGGTCCATAACAAACGCCTCGTTGCTACAATATACGAAGCAACCGAGCAGCAACCAGAGAGGAGTGCCCGATATCGAAAGGTTTTGACTCCAGCAGGTTTTGGGGATGAACTTAGGGCAGTGCTTATTCTAGGAGAATCTTGTTGGGGCTATTTGACGCTGTATAGAAATGCGGATCAATCGGAATTCTTACAAGAGGAATGTGATTGGATCACCTCGCTCATCCCTCTGATTGCAGCCAGAATGCGTGCGTTCAGTCTTGAGCTTCCAGAGAGAGAGGAGACTTGGGATGATGATCTTTATGGTTCCGGTATTGCA
Source organism: Paenibacillus sp. FSL E2-0201 (assembly GCF_037963325.1). Taxonomy (NCBI): domain Bacteria; kingdom Bacillati; phylum Bacillota; class Bacilli; order Caryophanales; family Paenibacillaceae; genus Paenibacillus; species Paenibacillus sp. FSL E2-0201. The sequence continues at coordinate 3,285,969 of NZ_CP150154.1, read as the reverse complement.
GTTCTATCTGATCATTTGGATCTTCTGTCTTCCAATCCCGCAGCAGATCGCTGGTTAGACAAGCTTAGATCATTGGAAATAATCGATGCACATGTCTTACCACGGCCAATCCGTGCAGTAAGCACGCAAGCGTTCAACAGCCCCTCCGAATCTGCCGGAATTGCTAAGGTATGCATTCGTATGAATGAGGGGCCTTATTTAGTCGTCCGAGCAAGTCGTCTTCGCTCTTCTGACAGCCAGATTCAGGTAGCTATTTCTTTCGAGCCCGCACGTCCAGCGGACATGCTTCCCATCATTGCTGAAGCGTATGGTTTAACAGAACGTGAACAGCAGATATTACACGGTGTAATTCGAGGATTATCCACTAAAGAGTTGGCTTCTTCTCTACATATTTCTGCTTACACCGTTCAGGATCATTTAAAGTCCATTTTTAGTAAGTCAGGTGTAAGCAGTCGCAGAGAGCTTATTTGGTATTTACATTCACGCTACAACATTATAGAGATATAAGCTGAACGCGATCCCTTACTTAACAATAATAAAAACAGACTGAATCCCATTTTATAGAGAATTCAGTCTGTTTAAACATTGCATCCTTAATGCGAAGCCGTATACTCTCCCAATTCAGAAGCCGGATCAAACTTCTCCTTACTCATCACAAATGCTGCCAATAGAGCTATAACAGACGGAATAATTGCCCAAGCAAAAGTATGAACAAGCGATGAGGACAATCCCTCTGTAATCTTATCAAGAACTTCAGTAGGGATTTTCTCACGAGTATCCGGGGTCAAAATAGTACTTGGATCGCTTAAATTCACCCCTATAGGTGCCGCACCACCGCTACTGAACATGGATGCTAATTTATTCGAAAACACATGACTTTGGATAATACCGAATACTGTAATGCCGAGTGTCATTCCCAGCTCCCGTGTGAAACTAAGTGTCGAACTAGCGGAACCTCGCTGCCTTGCTGTAAATCCATGAATGGCTGCGTTGCTTAGAACAGAGAATGAAGAACCTATTCCAAGACCTACTAGAAACATAAATATGGTGACCATGAACCTTGAAGAATCTGGTGTTAATGTGGTTAGCAAAGCGATACCTAAAACGAGCAGTATTAACGTCGATATCATGATGGTGCGATAGTTGAACTTCGAGAGCAGGAATCCGCCCCCTGCTGCAGTGATAACGGAGCCGAGCATCATAGGAAGTAGAACAAGTCCTGAATTCGTTGCCGAGCCGCCAAGAACCCCTTGAATGTAGATTGGAATGTACACCGAGGCTGTAATAAATGCTGCTCCGCTAAATATAGCCATAACATTACTCGTAGAATAAAGACGATTCTTGAACATGCCGAAAGTAATGATGGGTTCTTCTGCACGACGTTCGATAAAAATAAATCCCACGATAAACACTACAAAAGCTAAGAACAATCCCACAATCACAGCAGAGTCCCAAGCATATTTTTTTCCACCAAGCTCAATCGCAAACATGAGACACAGGATAGAAGCTACAAGTGTAAACGCACCAAGGTAATCGATCTTTTCCTTGGAATGCTCAACAGACTCTTTATAGAAGAAAGCTATTAAAAAGAATGCGACAACACCTATAGGTAAGTTGATGTAAAAGACCCAAGACCAATGGATATAATCCGCTATATAAGCGCCAATAAGAGGTCCGAAAATACTTGATATCCCATAAGCTGCTCCAAATAATCCGCCGATCTTCCCCCGTTTTTCCGGAGCTACCACATCGAACATGATAGTGAATGCGATCGGAACGAGTGCCCCTCCACCAATACCTTGAATCGCACGATAAATACTCAGCTGAACTATAGAGTTTGCGGTACCACATAAAGCAGATCCGATCATAAATACAATAATTCCAAAAATAAAGAATCGCTTGCGACCATACATATCCGATAATTTTCCGAAAATCGGCATACCCGCCATCTCAGCTATCATATAAGCAGAAGTCACCCACATCAGTTTGTCAAAACCACCAAGATCCCCTACGATTGTTCCCATTGCAGTTGCTAATATAGTGTTATCCATGGATGCCATAAGTGTGGCCAGCAATAGAGCCGCTATAATAATGCCTACATTATTTTTCTTTTCCAATTTCTTAACCATTCTCTTTTGTTCCCTCCGCTTTTCCTTAATATCGAATTAAACTTATCGTTATAGATCGCACACCAGCCTCTCTCTAAACTTCTTGATGCATTACCTTTTGCAAAATTTTAATAAGTCCGATAAAATGAATTCAATTAATAGAACGTTTATCGAGTATCTCTATAGTCTATTATCTCGATCATCAAGATATTAATATTTTAAAAGGAGGGCTCTCTTTTGTCAAGAGATCTACACAATCAAGCGGAAAATCAGCAGGAAGACTTCACTTTGCGTATGCGGGGCCTAGGAAGTCGAACGATACTATATCAGCAAAATGTGGCAGCCTCACTTGGGTTATATAATAATGACTTTCTATCCATAGATATTCTCCACGAAAGAGGTCCCATCACCGCTGGTGAACTGTCCAAACTAACCGGACTGGCTACAGGTAGTGTTACGGCATTAGTTGATCGCCTTGAAAATAACGGTTTTGTTCGCAGACAAAATGACCCCTGTGACCGTCGAAAGGTCATTATTGTCCCTTTGTATGAAAATAATGAGGTCGGAAATGCTTACCTTCCACTGCATGCTGAGATGCTTAAACTAGCTTCCACCTACTCGGATGAAGAGCTTGAACTTATTACACAATTTTTAGGAAAAGCAAGTACGATCCTGGAAGAGCAGATTCATCGTCTCAGCTCCACGACAAACAATAATCCGTCTACTTAATCCTTAATTAATTATCAAAAAAGGACGATACCCATAGTCTAATCACAATGGGTATCGTCCTTTTTTTCTAAAATTATTCGACTGTTACTTCGTATCTATGGAAATAGTCAGCTTTCCATTGGATTCAACTAAAGAAATTTTGGCGTTATCCGTCTGCCATACCCTACGAAAGTTCGTACCTTCGCCTTCTTTTTCTATATCTGCTGTGCTACCTTCACTTTTAGTCGTAAGCTCTCCAAGCTGTTGCTTTATCTCTTGCGTTAATTTTTCCTTGGTAGCTTCTTCAAAATGAATCGTCTCTCCAATCACTTTTTCAGTGTGATCATAGGAGACCTGAAGATTTGCTTTGTGATTCACAATCTTCTCGTTATATTCGCGGGATAAAAGAGTAGAATTCGTACCTTCATTACGATTAGGTGCGCCTTTGCCGAGAGCTTGGACAACTTGAGCATCCTCTTTTCCAATCAAAGTGGCAAGTTCCTCAAGGCTAAATTTTTCCTCAGCTCCACTTGGCACAACCGTTGGAGGTGGTAGCTGGGATTTATCTGCTACTGGTCTTGAGCATGCACTTAGTGCAAAGATCGTAAGCAGTAACAAACAAGTTATCTTTAATTTCTTCATGGGTTTCATTCCCTTCATTGCTAGCACTTGATTTATTTTTCACAATTTATTGAATGATTATGTATCAACATAGCCAAATTCGCCCATAAAAAAGACGATATCTCATGAAGTCAAATGACTTTAAGATACCGTCCTGTATTCTGAATCTAGCAATTAAAGTGAAGCTGAGGCTTGGCTGACCCAAGTCACTAATTGAGCCACATCAACTGTATTCCCTTTACGCAGTTTTAGTGTTTTTCTCTCCGGAGGACCCTCAAACATCCCTTCCGGTAACTCAAGCTCGCTCGTATTAAAAATAACAAAACTTACCGCATCTTTTGATGTTGAGATGGCTGCGGCGTATTTCCCATTTTTCAAAAAATGTGGCTTCTTGTACTGAATTCGTTCCTGCACATCTGGGATCGCCTGGTGTACAACTTCACGAAGAGTATTGGATAATTCCACCTGCCATGGTTCTTTTAACGTTTCAATAAAATCAATTACTTCCTGATTCATTCTTCATCGCTCCTCTAAGTAATTAACTATTAAAATTCTGTAGCATGCTTGAAACGCCTACACAAAACCAAAATTTATAATAACAAAGGTCAAGCCTTCCAATATAAGTGCCCCTCCGGAACGAAATAAGGAGCATTTACTCTATTTTCGCCTTCATTGGCTACGATGGCACAAATCGTTTCCTCTTCCTCATACTTAATTAGGTCTCCTATTTTCAAGGTCGACAATTCGGGGTCAGTAATAGCCACGTCTATATACTCTTCCGTCCAAGTTTGTCCTTGATCTCGACTAATGGTACATCGCAGAACACGAGGCTGATTTCGATATTCTTCTAGCGTACATAACGTAGCCTCAACTAATTCCGTGAGATCACTTTCGGTCGTGTAGAGCCCATACCCTAAATTGAAAATCCGTTCCTTAGTGGCAGCCCTTCGTTTCAGCCTCCGAGCTTTCCGTTTATCTAATTTGTCAGTTTTCATCTCTATCTCAATTCCTTCACATGGTTATGAAAAAATCATAAAAAAAACTTAAAAAGTTGATTACCCCATTTATTTCTTGTTCTCCCAGCCAATATCCTCCTCCGCATCCTTAATTTTTTTACCACTCACCAAATAAAAAGAAGAGTTCCTAAGAACTCCTCCCACACGCTTTCACTTAATGGATCGTCAGATTAAATCCGCTCTGAATATAATTCAGGTTGGGGTTTGCGATATTCGTTGTCGTCAAGTTGTTAAACGTTGCTGAACCATTGCCTGTGTAGGTATAGATTGCCGAACCCTGATGTGGCCCTGAGAACCTTGAAGTAGTAATACCATCAAGTCCTGTGCCATTAATGTTAATGTTGTTAAATACGATATTTTCAAATCCGCCACCATAACCAAACTGGATTGCATCGCGTTGTGTATTGATGATATCAATGTTGGTAAAGGTCACATTCTTAATGGCATCATTCGATGCCTCCAAGTCGATGGCTCCGCGTTCTCCACCATATAGGTCTTTACTGGTGCCACTTGTAATAATCGTTGTATCCGAAAAAACAATTCCGGTATTATTTTGGAAATGGTATCCCGGGAACACAGTATTCATTCTAATACCGGAACCGCCTACAGTGTCGATGATGTAGTTGTGATCAGCTTTATGACCACCGCCTCCAAAGAATGCTATGGCTGCTGCACGCCAGTTATTCTCAATAGTGTTGTACGAGAATGTGTTATTTACACCCGCCGGAGCACCATTGGTATTACTAGTCCACACAGCAAGACCATCGTCACCGTTATTACGTACATTTGTGTTTCGAACAATTGAATTGCTAGTTCCTTGGGAGTAGTTGATGCCGTCAGCAAGATTGTTCCGAATCCGGCTGTTCTCAACAACAAGCCCACTGGCATAAATAGCAGGCGTATGCGCATAGTCACCTACCCACATACCACATTCAAAATGTTCTACCCAGACATCATGGATGATTGAATTGGTTCCGAAGTTATCCATAAATCCTTTATAAATTGCATTTTGTCCATAACGGGATCGCAAATTCGAATTCATATAAACATTGCTAAAATCCAGCTTGCCGCTAATACGGAGTGAAATCCCACCACCCGCTGCATTAGGATTAGTAAATTGGAGGTTGGTATGCCAGATCCCAGCACCCGTAACCGTAAAGTTGTTAATCATATTGCTGGCAGAACCAATTTCCCACATGCTGCTAAGGTTAAACGTTCCGGCAGGAATATACATGCTCTTACCGCCTGCAACAGCTGCATTCACCGTTGCTTTAAAGGCTGCAAGGTCATCCTGACCGTCATTTGCTACAGCACCATAATCTGTCACTGACACGGAGTTCGCCGGACGAGCGACAGCAGTAGGAACGGGTTCGATTTCGAGGAAATCAACTCCATATTCCAGGCTATCTCCATTGTTCTTCTGAATCCGGATGGTGTCTCCAGGCTGGAGAGGGGTGTCTAATTTCCAGTGTACTTCATCAAATCGGAAGAGCGGACGCCCAGCACTAGGAGTATCACCAGGCATATCACCCGAGAAATACTGCCAGCTGTAATAGGAGGTTAACGATACGGTTTTGACTTTTACTCCATTCACATACACGTCAAGTGAGCCATTAAGTCCCATACCATCTGAAGAGTCAGGCATAGTAAATCTCATCGTCACACCCGCGCCGCCTTGCCCCTGTCTTACCGTCCATCCTACGTTCGAACCATTCGAAGGAAGGGCTACATAACGTTGACCTGATGCTTCTGAAGCGATTAGTGCTTGATCAAACGTAGGAGCAGATTTCAATGTTGCACCACCACCGAGAGTAGCATCTTCAGTATCGTACCGACTATAAGGCATGCTTGCACCACGTAAAGCATACACAACTAGATTAGCCGTGTTAACATTGTTTGATTGCTTGGCTGTTACTTCGTTCGCATCCACTTCAACACTAGTGGTGACAGTATAATTGCCGTTGACTGCTGTCCATATCCCTGGAATTGTGACGTTAATGGAAGCTCCTGCAGCTATGGTTCCGTTATAGGATCCAGTAAATGTCTGAATCGTGGAGCCCGCTGAGTTCTTTAATGCTACTGTAATACCATGAGAACCGCTTGCAGAAGCAATGGTCCCTTGATTCTTGAGATTCACGGTAAAAGCTACAGAACTATTGGCAACTGGATTACTTGGGGTCCATGAAGCCGCGCCCACTAAGTCAGAGCTGGAGACCGGAGCGATAACAAGCGGTGCCCCGTTCGTATAGCTGTTATTCCCTTCATTTTGCTCAAAAATCACATTGCTTTCATCTACCTTAGCGCTTAGAGTATAGGTCGCAGCAGTTTTGGCTCCAGCATTTAATGTCATTGAGGCTGTTGTGGAAGCCCCGGCAGTTAGTAAACCTACTGGTGCAGATCCAACTAGTTCATTGTTTAAGTAGAAGTTAACAGTTGTTGCTGGGGAGCTAGCATTTCCATTGTTCTTAACAACTGCATTTAATGTAATTGCACTTGTCTCGACCGGAGTAGTAGGAGACCAGGTCATACCCGTTATCATTAGATCAGGATTCGCTCCGGGAGTACCAAATACTTGAAACTCTGCGATTTGCCCAGCCGGCGCACCGGAGTTCGAAGTAATATTCAACTGAAGACGTTTAACCGTTGCCGAGACCGGGATGGTTACTGTGTTGCCCGAAGCTGGATTAAATGTATACGATTGAGCCGCTACCAAATTACTGAAGCTAGTCGTGTCTTGATTGTGACCAAGCACCTGAATCGTTTGAGTACGAGTACTCCAGGCAGTGGCTGGATTCAGCTTCAATACGATTGAAGTAATGTTATGGTTCGCACCTAAGTCGAGCGTCAACGTACTCGGATTGCTACCGCCTTCCCAGTATGTGCTTGTGTCGTTATCGTTCGCATTTGTGGCTACGAACGTTTGTGTGCTGGAAGATGCGGTAATCGACTTGCCAACAGCAATATTGCTCCCCGGAGCAGGTGTTGGTGTGACCGTTGGCGTCGGCGTAGCTGTTGGCGTTGGTGTAGCTGTTGGTGTTGGCGATGCTGTTGGTGTTGATGTTGGCGTTGGTGTTGGTGTTGGCGTTGGTGTTGGTGTTGGTGTTTCAGAAGGTGTAGTTGTTGTCGACGCTACAGTGATTAGATCCAGGTTAACGTTACCAGAATCACCAGCATCATATTTATATGCAATTGTGTTGTTACCTGCATTCAGATTTAGTACTTCAACTTTAGTGCTCCATGAATCCCAGTTTGCCAAGTTAGGTAATGAGGTCTGGCCAATTCTGGTACCATTGACGTAGATACTTATTGTCTTTGTACTGCCACTTGCATTAGCGTATTTCAACGTCACCTCACGGCTGCCTGCTGCTGGTACGTTAACCGTGAAAGTAGTTGTTGCACCTTGCGTCAAGTATCCATCCACGAACCCCGTACCGGAATAACCGGCATGGTCCGTATTTACTTTAGCTCCTCCAGATAGTGAAGCCGATTCAGCTTCGTAAGTACCGGAAGACGTTGGAGTTGCTGTTGGTGTAGGAATAGGACCGCTTGCACCGTAAATCTCGAATTCAGAAAGCTGAGCTGCTGGCCAGCCTGTATTGCTCGTTACATTCAGACGAACATAACGCGTACTGGTTGAGGCAAAATCGATCGTAACGCTGTTTCCTGCTACTGATGGGTTAAAAACATAATTCGTAGACGCTACAATGTCTGTGAACGTAGAACCGTTCGTGCTGCCTTGAACGGCCAGGGTTTGCGTCCTTGTTTCCCAACCAGAAGGTAGCTTAAGAACGACTTGATCAACATTCGTATTTGTACCTAAATCGACTTGAATCCATTGCGGGAATGCATTATTCGTACTTTCCCAATACGTATTTTGATTACTGTCTTTAACATTGTTCGGACTATAAGTTTGAGATTGACCGCTTGCCGTTACATTTTTACCGAGTGTCAGGTTTGGTCCTCCGGAGGCTGAAACAAAATTAAACGGACCCGCAGCCAAGAATAAGCTTGAAATCAACATGGATACTACCAACGACCATACAACATACTTGTTACGCATTTTAATTTTTAATCCTCCTCAATTATGTGTTAGATTCTCTAAATAAATGAACCTATCAAAGTGCTCGAATGATAGCGTTTACAAACTTAGTCACCTTAGAGCACATTTAAAAGAACCACACCCTCCCTTCACTTTCAGACACACTCATTATAGATAAATAGCTGCTCAAACTATAAGATGTAATCCTACGGAAAAGGTAAGTGATACCATTATTACGAAACTATGCGATTTATGGAATCTATGACATCTATTCAAACCAAAAAAGAGCCCGATTTAACGAGCTCTCTCTTGATCTGCAGAAGGTGCGTTTAATAATACTACCCCGCCTACTATTAATACTATTCCGGCAAACGTAAGAATACCAAATGGATCTCCCCATACAACCATACCCACAAGTGCGGTTAGAACTGTACCTACACCCGACCAGATCGCATAAGCTAAGCTTAAAGGTAATTCTCTAAGGCTTATAGATAAACTATAAAAAGCGATTATAAAACCAATAATAACCCCTATTGATGGGAGTAATTGCGTGAATCCTTCCGACATTTTCAGCATAGTAGTGCCTACGACTTCGCTAGCAATCGCTATACCTAGAGCTATATATCCAACATTTCTTTTCATGCTATAGCCTCCAAATTCTAATGAGCCCCACCAGAGAGCTTCATAATAATTACCCCACCAATAATGAGCAGCAAACCTAGTAACTTCTTACGGTTAAAGCTCTCTTTATAAATGAGCACGCCTATCAAGGCTGTCAATGCTGTACCCACCCCTGACCAAATCGCATAAGCCGTCCCTAATGGAATTGTTTTAAGCGCTAAAGAAAGACTATAAAAGGCAAAACCCATCCCAAGGATCACTCCAATGGAAGGTAATAGCTTTTTAAACCCGTTAGATACTTTTAGCATTGAACTGCCAAATACCTCAAAGATAATCGCTGTTGCCAATAATACATATGAATTCAAATTTAGCGCCTCCTTACTTCGTCATATTTATTAAATCTTGAATGACTTTAGTCCGTAATTCATCTTCTAACACACCTAATCCGAACATCTCAGAATACCATAACCCGTCTGCAGCCAACCTAACGATAGTAGAACGGACAGGATCAATGCCGTCGTTCTCTATATTTTTTTGCCACATTGCATATTGATTTTGAAATTTACTAAGAATATCCGGATTGGTAAAAAGAGCAGCCGAAAGTGCGGTACCGATCTCTTTGCCTTCTTTAAGATCTTCATCAATAGCTTCAGCAAAAGCCCGACTCCACTTTCCTTTCTCAAAGGTTGCGCTCATTGCCCTTTCTTGAACATTAGTAAAAAATTCGTTCGTTAACTCTTCCACCATCCCCATGATCAAAGCCTCTTTATTTGGAAAATGGTGCAGTAGCCCGCCTTTACTGACACCAGCCTCTTTAGCAACAGCTTCAAGGGTCAGCTTCTCCACGCCATTATTTTTAACAACCGCGGAAGCTGCCAGTAAAATTGCTTTCCGTTTAGAATTACTGTTCACGTTAATCACCTCTGCTATTTACTATACCGTCCGGACGGTTTTGTTGTCAAATAAAAATATCTAATTACATATAAAAAGCCCGATAATCCAGGCTCACATTTTTCAATCTATCGAGTTAAGTCTTTTATATACCAAGCATCACAAGCAAAATGCTCCGAACCTGCAAGTGGCGCGTTTAAACGTTCAAATCCGCTTTTTGTATAAAAACGGTTAGCTCCCTGCATATTCTGCAACGTCTCCAGATAACATTTGTTGTAATGAAGTTTGGCAAAATCCAGTGCGATATTCAATAGTTCGGTGGCTACTCCAGTACCTCTAGTAGTAGAAGTTAAATACATTTTTTGTAATTCGCATATGTCCTCTTCTTTCCCGAAAGGTGCAATTCCGCAACCTCCTAACACAGTTCCTTCCTCTTCAACAATCCAATATGCTCGATTCTCATCATTAGTATAGTACTGATATAAATGATGCAAGCTGTCATCTTCCCACGCTAAACCTGCTCTATTCCCTCCGAACTCCATTAGGCACTTCCTAATAATTTGTTCGATAGAATAATTATCCTTCATTTGTATTCGTCTGATGTTCATGATTAATCGGTCCCCTAACCTTCGAGTATCAATCTATTGTACCACTTAAATGAAAGGATAATTATAAGGGGTTTCATACATAATATAGGTGAATTTATTAAGGGAGGGACTTTAATGAAAGCGGCAGCAAAGCAGCTCTGGATTGCAGCATTAGGCGGTGTGAATGAAATTGGTAAGAATATGTATTTGCTGCAATATGCTGATGATATTGTTGTCATTGATTGCGGCTCTAAATTTCCGGACGAGAGTCTACTGGGAATTGACCTCATTATTCCTGATGTTACGTATTTATTAAGCAATCTTGATAAGGTTCGAGCATTAGTAGTTACACATGGACATGAGGATCATATTGGAGGAATTCCGTATCTGCTCAAACAATTAAATCTTCCGATCTATGCATCCCGGTTAACCCTAGGTCTAATTGAAAATAAACTGAGGGAACATGGATTATTACGTCAAACCAAGCTTCATGTCATTGATTCTGACTCCACTTTAAAGCTAGGTGCGTTTACTATAACGTTCTTTAATACCAATCATAGTATTCCGGATTGCCTTGGTGTTGTGTTCGATACCCCAGAAGGGACCGTTGTTCATACAGGGGATTTCAAATTTGACATGACCCCTGTGAATAAGCAGTATCCCGATATACATAAAATGGCCGACATCGGGAAGAACGGTGTAAGATTTCTTCTATCTGAGAGTACCAATGCAGAACGCCCGGGTTTCACTCCCTCCGAGAAGCTCGTAGGCGCTCATATAGAAGAAGCATTCATGAAAGCAGATCGCAGAATTTTTGTCTCTACCTTTGCTTCAAATGTACACCGTCTACAACAGATCATTGAGGCTGCTCATCTAACAGACCGTAGATTAACCTTACTTGGCAGAAGTATGGTGAATGTGGTCCGGGTTGCCCAAGAACTCGGATACCTGAGCATTCCCGATAACATGCTGATTGAGCCTACAGAAGCTGCCAAACTCCCCCCGGAGCAAGTAACTGTATTATGTACAGGCAGTCAAGGTGAGCCCATGGCTGCGTTATCCCGACTGGCTAATGCAAGTCATAGGCAGATGGAAATCCAGGCTGGAGATACTGTTCTGATTGCAGCTAATCCCATTCCCGGGAATGAACGCAATGTATCTAGAATTGTCGATAATTTATATGTACTTGGTGCTAAAGTCATCTATGGATCACGCAGCGAGCTTCACGTGTCTGGGCATGCCAGCCAAGAAGAGCTTAAATTAATGTTAACCTTAATGAAACCTGAATATTTCATACCTATTCATGGTGAATACCGTATGCTTCATCATCACAGCTTGTTGGCAGAGGCAGTTGGTGTCAACCCCGATAATATCTTTATTCTAAAGAATGGGGACATCGTTGAGTCTTCGTCAGGTGTTGTCCGTCAATCGGGCAAAGTGACTGCTGGACAGATCCTAGTGGATGGCCTTGGCATTGGGGATATCGGAAATGTCGTGCTTCGTGATCGTCGCCAGTTATCGGCAGACGGCATTTTGATTACAGTAATTACTCTAAGTCAAACAGATGGACGTCTATTAAACGAACCGGATACTATCTCCAGAGGATTCATCTATGTCCGTAACTCAGAAACTTTAATGGAGGAAATTAACCAGCTTGTAACTTCTACCCTTCAAAAGATGAGTGAGCCTGATCTAGGGCAATGGAATATCATCAAACAGACTATTAAGGAGACCCTGAGTAGATTTCTGTACGAAAAAACGAAACGACGTCCGATGATTCTCCCCATCATTATTGAGGTGTAGCAAAAAAGGAGCTCATGTAGAATGGGCTCTTTTTTTATATCTGGTGAGAATTAAATTTAACTATGTTATACATAATTTTAATGCGTCAGCTTCTAGCGCCATTTTTTGATGAATAATAATAATTTGCTCCAAACGAATAACCCGCTCCTGAAGACTAGTGTTTAACGGGTCAGATTGTAGCTGAGCATTCAGAGAAATGTATTGAGGTACTTCCCAGATACTACGTAAAGCAGTGCTTAAACAGTAGCCATATCGAGCAAGGCGCTCATCCCCATACCAGCCTGAATCCTTTAATCCTTTGATGTAGGCATGGAACAAGGACTCTTTGTAATCCTCGTAACGGTGAACAGGAATGACTCCTAAGCTCATGTTTACGCCAAACATTTTGCCAAGGTCTTCACCAATGCCGGATATGCTCATGAATTGCCAGTCAATCAGAACTAAACGTTTCTCTTCCATTTCACCCTGATTCAGCAGCATATTCATCTGACTGAGGTCCTGATGGGCAAGTACTCGTGGCAAGCTATTGAGAGCATTCAAGTTACTTTCTATCTGATTAGTAAAGCTGTGGAACCATGTCCAAATGTTTAGCGCATTATCTCTATGTAAATGATTTATGTAAGTATCCAGATTAGGCGCATACATTCTACTAGATGTAGTCCACGATTTTAGCCAGCCCCTGCATATCCAATCCTCATCAGGTATTTTCTTTCCGGTAAGATAAGCTCCATTGAATTGACCTAACCGCTCAGCGATAAAATCAAACTGCTGCTCCGTACGTGCATATTCCCCGTCTATTCGCTCCAACCATAACCATATGGTCCCTTCTGCTTGCTCTTCAACAAGATAACACTTTGGGGCTTGGATAGAGCCGGGAAGCTCATCCAGAATCTTAGATTCAAAGACTAGCGCTTCGCGGCGCCAGTAATTGTGATGGGCTGGATCCTCTTTTTCTACACTATCCGACTTAATGATTTTTAATATGATTGACCATGGAACCTGCTCTTGATTAACTATTGCCATACCGTGAATAGAAAAGATACCTGATGTAGTAAAGTTAGGCGTTTGATAATTTAAATCTTCGCAAGAGAAACTGATTATTTCTACTCTTGGTTCTCTAAAAAATCGTTGAACACAAATGTTAAGCTGATCCATTTTATTCTCTAACACATAGATCCTCCTCACGATCCGTAAAAAAAAGCCTACAAAGCGTAACTGATTCGTTAACACCTCATAGGCTTGTTCAATGTAACTTTGCTTATTAGAATACTTTTGTTGTCCAATCTTCGCAATTCCAGATATCGGTCACGATGTCTTGATAAAAATCCGGTTCGTGAGAGATCATGAGAATGCTTCCTTTGTATGCTTTCAGCGCGCGTTTCAGCTCATCTTTAGCATCGATATCCAAGTGGTTTGTCGGCTCATCCAGTACGAGAATGTTAGTCTCACTGTTGATGAGCTTACATAGACGCACTTTAGCTTTTTCTCCACCACTTAGAACTGCAATCTTACTTTCGATATGTTTCGTAGTAAGTCCGCATTTGGCAAGGGCGGCACGTACTTCGAATTGTGATAGGGATGGGAATGTATCCCAGATCTCCTCGATACAAGTCTTGTAATTGCCTTCTTTCATTTCTTGCTCAAAGTATCCAATCTCTTGATGGTATCCACGTTCTACCGAACCGGACAATGCTTGGATTTCGCCTAAGATGCTGCGAAGCAAGGTGGTTTTACCGATCCCGTTCGCACCGACCAACGCGATTTTTTGTCCACGCTCCATCAACAAATTCAGGGGTCTGGACAACGGTGTGTCATATCCGATAACCAATTCTTTAGCTTCGAAAATCATCTTGCCCGCAGTTTTACCTTCTTTAAAGTTAAACTGTGGTTTTGGCTTCTCTTTTGCAATCTCGATAATTTCCATCTTATCGAGCTTCTTCTGTCTGGACATCGCCATGTTACGAGTAGCAACGCTGGCTTTGTTACGAGCAACGAAGTCTTTCAGCTCTGCAATTTCTTGTTTCTGACGGTTATAAGCAGATTCAAGCTGTTGCTTTCTCATTTCGTAGACCTGTTGGAATTGCTCATAATCACCTACATAACGGGTTAGCTTTTGATTTTCCATATGATAGATCAGGTTGATAACGCTGTTCAAGAAAGGCATATCATGTGAGATCAGAATAAATGCATTATCATATTCTTGCAGATAACGTCTCAGCCATTCAATATGCTGCTCATCCAGATAGTTCGTAGGCTCATCTAGGAGCAAAATATCTGGTTTTTCAAGCAATAGCTTCGCAAGCAAGATTTTGGTACGCTGACCACCACTAAGATCAGCTACGTCACGATCCAATCCAATATCTGTGATTCCTAGACCGCGCGCGGTTTCTTGAATCTTCGCATCGATCATGTAGAAATCTTGGTTTGTAAGTGTATCTTGAATCGTACCCACTTCTTCAAGCAGCTTTTCCAGCTCTTCAGGCGACACGTCACCCATTCTGCCGTACATATCATTCATCTCTTGCTCAAGATCAAAGAGGTATTGAAAAGCGCCTCTGAGTACATCTTGAATGGTCATTCCTTTGGTCAACACTGCATGCTGATCAAGGTAGCCAACACGCACCCGTTTGGACCATTCAACTTTACCTTCATCTGGCTGTAGCTTGCCTGTAACAATATTCATAAAAGTGGATTTACCTTCGCCGTTAGCGCCGAATAATCCGATATGCTCGCCTTTTAGAAGACGGAATGAAACATCCTTGAAGATCGCACGATCTCCAAAGCCATGACTTAATCCTTCTACATTTAATATGCTCATTTATGGACACCTTTTTCTTATTTTTCTCGCTATATTATAAGCAGGATTACACAAAAACTCAATGGAGAAGCAAAAAAATATCATATTATGGTTCGAAACGCGATATATCTCAGGTTCTCAGATCCGATCTGTCAGATGACGATTTTGCGCTGGCGATTGCTCACCATCTTCTATATGATAGTATTCAGAGCTAGACTATAACGTTGAATTGATGTTCTAAGGAGAGTCAGTAATGAACAAACTTGTATTTTTTCTGGGACCCGCCGGGGCAGGCAAAACGACATTAGCAAAAGCGATCGCTTCAGCGCGTAAAGTCCCCTTTTTTGATATGGATATTCTTTTACGGCCAGCGGCTGACGCGATCATGACCTTACACGGATTAGACCCATCGGACAGAGACTCTGTCGAGTACAAACGATTATGCCGAGATTTGGGTTACCGGATTACGATGGACGCGGCGCTAGATAATATTGGTCTAGATGTGGATGCATTTGTGGTTGGACCCTTTACTCAAGAGGCTGCCAACCCTGACTGGATCAGCAGTGAGTTATCTCGAATCGGACGTTCTCTGCAAGATGTTGAGGTGAAGGTTGTGTTGGTCGAATTAGCCAATGAGGAATTGTACCGGAGACGAATTCAAGATAGACAATCACCTCTCGATGAATGGAAGTTCCAGCATTGGGATGAATTCCGCAAATCATTTGGAAACCGTAGTGTGAAGTGGCCGCTTCCAAGTTCCCATGTGAAGGTGATCGACAATTCTAATCCAGACATTACAAAGACAGTGGCTGAGGTAAAGCATTTTATCTACGATTAGAAATCACATGACTCACAAAAATAAGACCGACAAAGAGAGAATTCTCTTGCCGGTCTTTATGTTATTACTGGATATACTTCTGACTTACCAGATCCCCTGCTATGACTTCGGTAGGAATTACGAATTCAACGGAACCCATAGAACCTGGCCCTACTTCATATTTATTAAACACAATCACAAGCTTGCCATCATTATTGATGTAGAAGCTCTGGTCTTTCGTAATGGAAGTGAACATATCCGTTGGCATTTCATCGCCACTTTCAGGGATCCAATATACAATATCGGGGTCAGCTTTCATTTGTTCAATCATCTGCTCTTTAATATTTTGGCTAATCCGGTCAATGTATTGCTCATCCTTAAATAACATTGGCAATGTAATAAGGATTTGGTTCACTTTGTCTATCGTATCAAAAGTAACTTCCTCAGAAGAAGAACCTGAAGTTTCCACAACATATCTTCCAATGGAGAAAATACGATCATTGTCCGTTTTGACTTCATAACCCGTGTCCAGACCTAAATGACCTCCGCCTTCCTTCTTCAACTGTTCAATCTCAGATTGAAACTTTTTCATAGAGCGCCTTGTTCTCGCTCAAGTACTTGTTGTTTAATCCAAGCTCCAAATCCTTGTTCTCCATGTTCGTAACGGCCGGAACTTTGATATTGGCATCATAGTTATCCTCCGCTACAATATATTCTTTTATGGTTAGCACTTTAACTAACCGATCGACTCCTGGGATGGAGGATAATGCACTCGCCACGGTTACACTAGTGTTAATCGCAATCAGAAAGACAACAGCGGCTACACCCACACTAGCGAACCATTTATATTTCAATTGTTTTTTTCTTCTTTCTTTAAGCGAAAGCTTCAAAGAGCGATTCACAATTAAATCTAATTGTTCTGGGATTGGAATCTCGCTATATTCCTTATTTAAATCTTTTAAGTGGTCTTCCATCTTACATATTCTCCTTTGAGGCTTCATCCTTCAGTTTCACTCGTAATAACTGAAGTGCCTGATACAGTCTCGTTTTTATCGTATTAGTGTTCTCATTAAGAACTTCAGCCACTTCACTAATCTTCATGTCTTCAAAGTATCTCAATACGATCACGCTTCGGTATTTTATCGGCAGATCTTCAAGGGTTCTTTTCAAATCTATATCCGAGTAAACATCCTCTGCACCAGGACAATAGGTTTCAATCATCTCTGGCTCCATCGTCTGGATCCTTTTGTTTCTTCGCAGAAAGTCTAATGAAGTATTCACGACAATACGATAAAACCAGCTTTTCACGGCATCAGGATTCTTCAACAATTTAAGATTGTCCATCGCTTTATAAATGGAATCCTGAACAATATCGAGAGCATCCTCTTTGTTTTTAACATAGCTGTAGGCGAGTCTGTAGACATTTTCTTTGTTTTCGATGATACAATTTGTGAGTATTTTTTCGGATTTCCTATTCAACATTGTAGATTATCCTTCTCTGCTTGTTATCAAGTGTTGTAATAGGTGTAAGACGTATTGCGAGTTCAAAAAGTTTGGAGATTTTTTTTTTTTATTCAGCTTCCAAAGCTTTTACAAGAAGTGAGGCATAAAACTTAGAACCTTCAGGTTTCAAATGCACTCCATCTTCATAGAAGTAGTTGTCTTTCCCTTCACTAGCAGAATACCAGTCTACTACGGTTGTATTACTATATTCACTGGAAACTTTTGAAATATTGTGATTCACATTATTCTCCCACTTTCTTGGGACGCGAGTGTTGACCAAAAGAATCTGCTCAGCATCACTTAGTGAATCCAGTAGACTACGTAATTGCTTTGAACTAAAAGATCCGTTAGTCCCCAGCTCAATAATAACCTTTTTACCTAACCGGCCTTGAGCTTTAAGCTGATCCACTACCTCTTGAGCTTTCACCATCTGCCGACCGATCTTTCCTTCGATGACAATACCGGGTAATTTCTCTGTGAGGTAGGGTGCTACGTCCAAAATGACAGAATCTCCGATGGCCGTAACATCCTTTCCAGATTGACTCTTCTCTGCTACAGGTTCCTTTTCTTCAGGAACAGGTTTTGATAATTCTGACTCAGGCTTATCCACTCCTGAATTTGTAGCCTCCACCTTAGTTTCTGGCTTTTTCACATCAGGTTTAGATGTAGCTGTTGCCATGGCTGGTATTGATGATTTATCAGTTGCACTCTTATCTATCGGTTTGTGATCCATCGGATCATCCTTTATTCCCGTATCTTGTTGCTCTTGCTGCTGCAATTGTTGCTCTTGCTGTTGTAGCTGTTGTTGTTCATACTGCAGATCAGCCGATTCAATTGCAGGCGTATCAGATCCAGCATTTAACAAATAACCTTTGCATGCAATAGGTATAAGAATCACCGCTATAATAGCCATTAAGAAGCCTGGACGAATGCCACCACGTCGTTTTACGCTGATGTTCTTCCAAGTCTCTTTAAATGAACCTCGCCGAATGGGCTCCTCTACATACTTATATGACAATGATGCTAATAGAAAGCTTACCGCTACCTGAATGATGATGCGAAGCATGCCGCTCTCTTCAGTATTCACATTCGGACTGCTAAGAATAACGACTGGAAAATGCCATATGTACAAGCTATATGATCGCACCCCGATCCAACGCAAAGGTTTGCAGCCTACAATCGCCCCTAAACGGCTGGCAGGATGAGCAAGTACAGCAATAACTACTGCAGCAATCAAAGAAATTATTAAAAACCCGCCACGGTAAAGCAAATCATCAAACTCATTAACCTGATTAAAAAGTACCAACAATAGAACGAGCCCTAATCCCCCAACAATATCAAGCATACGCTGAGCCGGCTCCGAGACCTTATCATTTAGTTTCTGACTTGGCCAAGCAATTGCAAGTGCTGCCCCAATGAGAAGTGCAAATACACGTGTATCCGTTCCATAATATACTCTACTCGGGTCTGTTCCCGGTACGTAGATCAATGCCATCGCTAAAGCTGAGACTGCAGCGCAAGTTAAAATCCATGCAATAAGCCTACCCCGCTGACGAGCAATTTTCATCACAATGATAAGAACGATTGGCCATAGAATATAGAACTGTCCTTCAATGGAAAGCGACCACAAATGCCCGATCGGAGAAGGGGGTCCAAAGCTTTCAAAATAAGAAACATTATGAAATATTAACCACCAGTTGTTAAAGTAAAATAAGGAAGACATAAAGTCACCCTTGAGCCCGAACAATCTTGAGGGTTCTATAATTAAGAGCCAAATAGCGACCACAAAAAGCATGACGATCATCGCAGGCAACAGCCTCCGCGCCCTACGAACCCAAAAGTCTAAAAGGTTCAGTCTTCGGTGCCGTTCCCACTGGTTAATGATTTGGTCAGTAATGAGATATCCTGAGATTACAAAAAATATTCCAACGCCGAGAAGTCCACCCTCAGCCCAATTCAGATTCAAATGATATGCGATTACAGCAAGTACTGATAAAGCCCTTAGACCATCAATTCCTGGCACATAACGCCTGCCGCCTACAGATTGTGAAGACGACTGGCTCCTCATATTTTTTCTGAAAAGCTTCGTGTTGTCTTTCATTATGTTTCAGTCCTTACCGTCGATTTATCGTTCATTAGTAAGACGCTGTAACCGTATGAAAAGTTCTGTAAGCAAGTGAAAATGTTATAAAATAAAAAAAGTATCTGGCAGAGTAACCTGCCAGATGTCTTTTCATTAATTACTCTGTACTTCAATGTGTAAAATATCTGTTACAAATTGGACAGGGACATACGTTTTATTATCTTGAAGTACGGGTGCAGTGCCTAATGCTTTGGGAGCCATTTTTGCTATAAAATAAGAATCTTTGTAAATAGAAACACTCGTCCATTGTGCTCCCTTCATTAACTCTGATGTTTTGGTAGCTTGATTCCACTTCAGTTCATAGTTCAATTGATTGGCTAAATCACGCAATGACAGCATCAGTACACCGTCTTTGTTGGTGAAACTTGCTATTTTTTTCAAATCAAGCTTTACAACGTCCGTGGAATTATGATTTAAGTTGAACCGAAACTCTGGTGATCCTACATATCCTGGTGCAATACTATATTTAGGGAATACGATCACTAAGTCACCTTTCTCGATATAAAACGACTGCTCAACAGAAGTTCCTTTGTACTCTTCCAAGAAATATTTATCTGGATCCTTTTTAATCTCTGCAAGAATATCTGCATCGAGCTTCTCTTTGTAGTTAGCACCCAGCAAATCCGACAGAGTAACTCGTTGTGCCTCCGCTGCGTTGTTCACATTATAAGTATCTATTCGCGGCATGCTAGTTCCGCCTTCAGAACCTTCAGTAATCACCTTCAAGGAGATAACACCTGCTGGATTACCTGTTCCATCAGACTTCAGTTCATAAGTAATATTAAGATTATATGGATGGAAGTCTTGTTTACCAGCTTGTGCTTTGTGGCCCATTTCCGCAGCGTCTTTCTCCCATTGTGTTAAATCCTTTTCAGCATGAGACAGGATAATATCATTCAGCTCATCTTGGTATTGCTTGTCCAGCATGCCTGTTAGTTGCGGTACTTTAATATCAGCGATCAAATATTTACTTGATGTGCTAAGCACCTTTTCCTGGATCTTAACACCAGTAAGTGCAGGGGTAGTTGATTGTGCCGTTGAAGAAACATTAGTTACTACTGCTGTGGATGTCATAGCATGAACCGGTAAGGAAGCTATGCTCACCCCCATAATTGCTGCACACCCTACTGCACTCATTTTAAATAGATTTTTTGTTGTCTTGTTCATATCTCGTCATCCTCCATCTCTATTTATAAGTGCCTTCCGATGACACTCATTAGCTAGACGCAGGGAGACCTCTAAAAAGTTTGGTGATTTTCTAATTTATTGTTAATTTCTTCAGCTTCTGTCCCCCGTAATTCTATCTAAAAAGGCTAATGTATATAAATTAATTAACAACCTACTCTTTTGCATTCGAAAATTCTCAATAGGAGCTAACTTTAAGACAACAAAAACAGCAACTTACTCATTTACGCATGGGTAAGTTGCTTTTTTTGATATTGTAATTTTTATTTACGCTAACCTATTACTTTACAGGTGAAAGCTCATCTTCCGTTACCCACTTATGGTTGGTTACTTTATCTCCACCCGTTATAGGTGTGAAATCAATCATGTATACCGTCGTTTGTTCCGCCGCGTTAATTTGAGCGGTTGCCCCTTTCATATCTTTCATGTGGTCGGCTTCCATCACGACTTCCGAGCCTGCTTCATAAGGTTTATCAGAAGCTTTTTTGATTTCTTCATGAATAATCCACTTGTGATTAGTAATTGGAAATCCACCAGTTGTGGGTCTATAAGAAACGGTATACGCCGTGGTGTCAAAAGCTCCAACTATGGTTGCTGTAGCACCCTTCATCCCGTCCATATGGTCCGTTTGGATGATCGCTTGACTTCCAACTTTATAAGCTGGATTCTCCGCCACCTTCAAATCATCAGGTACCTCACCTGAGCTAGAGTGCGAGGAATGTTCCATCTGTGTATTGTTTGAGGACATCTTATTGCCATAGCTATTATCATTACTGCATGCACTTAGACCGAAAGCAGCGGCGAACATGAGTAGAATTAATTGCTTTTTCATATAAAGAACCTCCGAAGTTTTATATGCCTTTGACTATTAATTTACCCATTTCAGAAGATCACAAACCGAAAATAATATTTTGAAAATTGTAAGACGTTAATTGGATTACCAATAAATGAGTGTTGTCTCCGTTATTGAAGGTTATTTATAATGTTTTCTGAAAGGAGGCTACTATAATGAAGACTAAAATATTCACTTTGTTGCTTCTTTTGGGTCTGGTAAGTATGGCTACTATGATCGGTTCTGCTAGTGCTGCTCCGGTATTAACAGTAGGAAGTTCTTCAGGAGATGTATGGGATCTTCAGTATCGATTGAAGACTCTGGATTTGTATACTCAGCCTTTAGATGGTGTATATGGATCACAAACGAAAGCAGCCGTTGCTAAATTTCAAAAAGCCTACGGATTAAGCGCCGATGGTGTTACTGGCACGAAAACATGGAATGCACTAAAAAAATATACGCTTAATATTGAGGAAATGGACATATTGGCTAAAGTTATCTACAGTGAATCTCGCGGTGAGCCTTATAAAGGCCAAGTTGCAGTTGGCGCTGTAGTTATGAATCGCATACAATCTAGTCAATTCCCAAACAATATTAAAGACGTAGTATTTCAAAAAGGTGCATTTACAGCCGTATCTGACGGTCAATACTGGCTTACTCCAAACCGGACTGCCTATTTAGCTGCTCTTGATGCTGTCCGTGGTTGGGACCCAACAAACAATTCGATCTATTATTTCAATCCAGATACAGCTACAAGTGCTTGGATCTGGTCACGTCCTCAGAACTTAAAAATTGGTAAGCATATATTTGCGAGTTAAACGCTTCAAATAAATGTAATAGCCGTCCAACCTTAGTGGTTGGACGGCTATTTTTTAGAGTCTGTAAAATATATTGTGTAAACTCTCAAACCCATTAAAATGGAAGTAAGAGAAAGGCTGGGGAGAACACATGGGACTTTGGACAAAACAGCAGTTACGGGAATTTATTAAGGAAAACAATTTGGTAAGCGCACAGGATGCGCAGAATGCTCTAAAAGAGCTGTTTGCGGAGACGATTCAGGAGATGCTGGAAGCCGAAATGGATACTCATTTGGGCTATGGAAAGCATGAGGTGAAAGCGAAGCTCACGCCAAACAGCCGTAACGGAAAGAGCCGTAAAACCGTAGTCAGTGAGTATGGTGAGCAGGAAATCGCTATTCCTCGGGATCGGTTGGGCGAGTTTGAGCCCTTGGTCGTCAAGAAGCATCAGTCGAATGTAACGGGCATCGAAGAACAAATTATTGCGCTGTATGCGAAAGGGATTAGCACCCGAGAAATTCAGGACCATTTAGGGCAGATGTATGGTATTGAGGTATCTCCAACGCTCATTTCCAATGTCACGAACAAGATTGTGCCTCTCATTAAAGAATGGCAGAACCGGCCTCTGCAAGGGGTCTATGCCGTCGTCTATTTGGATGCGATCCACTTCAAAGTCAAGCAAGATGGGGCCATTATCAATAAGGCTGCCTACATGGTCATTGGCATTGATCTGGACGGAAACAAAGACGTGCTGGGGATGTGGATTGGTGAGAATGAGTCCTCCAAGTTCTGGCTGAGTGTGCTGAATGAACTGAAGAATCGCGGGGTTCAGGACATTCTCATTATCTGCGTGGATAACCTGTCCGGATTCTCTCAAGCGATTGCCGCCTGCTATCCTCAAACGGAAATCCAGAAGTGTATTATTCACCAAATCCGCAGCTCCACACGGTACGTGTCGTACAAGGATATTAAGAAGGTAACAGCCGACTTAAAGCCTATTTACAAGGCAGCTACCGAGGAAGGTGCCTTGCTTGAACTCGACCGTTTCGAGGAAGTTTGGGGAGCGAAATATCCCCTCATTATCCGTTCCTGGCGGACCAATTGGGACGAACTCGCTACCTTTTTCAAGTACCCGCCTGAGATCCGCAAACTGATTTACACCACCAATATGATTGAGAGTTACCACCGTCAGCTTCGTAAAGTGACGAAGGGAAAAAGCATCTTTCCCACAGATGAGGCGCTACTAAAAATGCTCTATCTGGCCACCGTCGACGTCACTCGGAAATGGACAGGACGTGTCCAAAACTGGGGGCAAATGCTGCTCCAGCTGTCGGTCTTTTTCCCCGATCGGGTCGGTCAACACTTGCGTTAAATTCGCGACTTCCCCCTCGGGGGAATCTGTGCTTAAAAGAGTTTACACAAAATTATTGACAGACCCATTTTTTAGTATAAACGATCTTCTTAATACTATCCTTAGAAAGACAGTATTCACTTGAGAGCTGGTCAACGGTTGCGCCACCAGCAAACCTCAAGCAGATCTCAACATTTCTTGATTTCAAATACTTCCTACTCCCTGACTTCTCGCCCCATTTCACATGCAATTCTTCAGGCTTTGGAACGTAGACTAAACCACCATTTATATATTTCTGTATTTCTTGTAGTAACTCTTTTGGGAAGACTGTATCTGCATTTACATATTTCATAATTGTTCTGCTCCTTAAACTTTGATGAGATCACAAACAGCCTGCCTAACCATAATGGTCAGACAGGCTGTTATTATAAAAGCTTATTATTAAAGTTGAGATGACTCGGGACGGGAGCCTAATCCATTATTAAAATTAAAAATCATCTTTAATTCATCATCATAAGACTTCCTACATTCTTCTTGAAAGCTATCACTAGTATATTTCTTCAGTGTCTTTCTCCAAAAGTGCTGGGCTCTCCTATTTGTAGTCGTGGGGTTCGTCTGTAGCTCCCATTTTCCAATATGAAGATTAAAAACCTCCTTAGCCGCATGTTCAGCGATTCCCGTGCCTCGGAAGGGCCGCAGGATAAAGAATTCGTTTAAATAAAATTCACAACCTGGTGGTGTATGAGGTGGTGTGGCTACTAATGCAAAGCCAGCAGGAATTCCATCCTCTTTTATTAAATAAGGATATAAAATCCCCGGCTTCTCCCACCAGATATCGAAGACTTTATTCTGTTCATTCAGCGTCTGTGTTTCATTATCCTCGTATACCCCGTATTGATTAGGAAGGTTCCCCCATATCTCTGATAGATCGTGTAAGTATAGTGGGTAGAGATTATTAATCATAAACTTCGTTGTGCTGTCAGTTAATGTTACGGTGATCTTCATTTCATTCACTCCCTCCCATCGAATGCTTGGATGTATTTATGGCGATCACTTAAATAACGTTCTGTGTAGTTATCTTTTGTATAATCCTTAAGCACTTTTCGCCAGAAAGCTATAGCAGGTTTATTATTTTCCATTTGAGCTAGTTTCCATTTGGCTTCTTTAAATAGATCAAGTGTTTTTATTGCGGCAGCAGTACCTATTCCATTTCTTCTGTATTTCTGCAAAATCATAAAGTCATAGACCACATGAGTTGGATCTGGGTCTTTATCTAAGTTTTCAAAAAGTACAACCACAAATCCAGCTAAGTTTCCTGAAATCTCGATCAGATAAGGATTCCATCGATGATCCCCTTCCCAAAAATAATCAATATCAACCTCGAATTTTCCATGCTGATTCACATCTTGATCCGTAAAAAAACTGAAATCATAATAGTAAAGTTGATATAGATTAGACAGTACCGCTTTATCTTCAAACGTTACTGGAACAAGTTTAATTTCCATCATACCCCCACGTTTGCTTCATTATTGTTACTTCTGTACTTAGTATAATCACGACGTCACTCTAGTTATATGCCATATTTGATTTGAATTGAATTTTATATAAAGTCATTATTCATCTAGAATAAAAAAAGCTCATATGAGCTTTTACGCCCACATGAACTTTTTTCAGTCTAACAATCAAGTTAAATCTACGATGACTTTAATGGTTTCTTTAGCTTCAATGGCTTTGTCAAAAGCTGCTTGGATATCCTCTAATTTAAAGGACTGTGTCACCATTGTAGAGATATTCGTTTTCTTGTCGTTAATATGTTCAATAACCTTTACAATATCTTCATGTGTGTATCCACTAGCTCCAACTATATTAACTTCTTTACTCATCACTTGAGCAAGGCTAATAGGTACTTCATTTTTATAAACGGCAATGATTGCAATTCTTGCTTGTGGCTTTACAATCTGCATCACTTGTTCAAATAATATCGGGGCACCCGCTGCGTCTACAAAAGCATCTACGTTTGGCATGTTAACGCCGTAAACATTTACTTCCCCGAAGTGTTTAATTAAGCCCTCTGCTAATGATTCAGTCGTCGTATTAACTGTTAAAGCTCCTAATTCTTTGGCTTTATCCAAACGCCATGGATCAATATCCACAACACAAACCTCTTTAATGCCTTCCCCTATTAATCCTGCAGCAGCAGATAAACCAATAGGACCCGCTCCGAGAATTACGATTTTTTCACCTTGTTTGGGTTGTACACTAAAGGCTCCATGAAAGCCCACACTCATAGGTTCCATTAATACAGCCTCTGTTGCCGAAACGGAATCATTAAATTCATAAAGATTATAATTTAGTGCTGCATCTTCAATTAAGACATATTGTGAAAAGGCTCCTACCTCCAACGAATAACGACGACCTGCACGTTTTGCAGTAATTGGATTCACACCTAAACGCATGCCCACGTTTAAATTCTTTTCCACTTCAGAACCTAACTTGACGATCTCACCGAACATTTCGTGACCAAATTCCGAACCGAAACGGATACCCATTTCAGAGCCTGCTTTTACGATATTAATATCTGTCCCACAAATTCCACCGGCTAAAATACGAATCAAAGCATCTTTTGGCCCTACTTCAGGTATTGGCCGCTCTTCTATCCCCACACTATTTTTACCGTGATAAATACCGACCTTCATCATTCTTAACACACTCCTTATTACTATCTATTACTAAATGGTAGTAGTTATTGTGGAGCTTAGCAATCTACAATAAAACTGAAAGCGTTAATAAAACGACAGTTAATAAGCTTGTGTTAATTAAAATTTTAAAAGTGAAATGTTTCACTATTTCTTTTTATTATTTGCAGGGATAAATGGATTTAACTGTATAATTCGCTCTGCTAAATATTTAGGGGTATAGGGCATATCATTGCCAAGCCACATGGAAATTGTACCAATGATTGCAGATGTTCCATACCAAGCTGCGATATCAGAAGGAGTATCTACGGTTAAGAAATCTTCTGTTTTTTGAATCGCTTGTTGTTCTGTTGTTATTAATATCAATTCATATAAAAGATCCATCAATTTTGGTGTGAAATAAGGAATGTTTTTGGTTACAAGCAACACCTTATACATATGAGAATTCTCTGCAATATGCTCAAGCAATAAAATCAGCGAGGTAAGTTCATCCCCTGGTTTATAGGATTCTTCAAATTTATCTATAAGTATTTTCTTCAAATCTGCTAATAAGTCATCCAAGATACTATCAATCAAATCATTAATATCTTTGTAATGTAAATAAAATGTAGCTCGATTGATTTCAGCCTTTTGCGTAATAGCGTTGATCGAGATCTTATTCAGTTCTTTCTCTGCTAATAAATCTATAAAGGCATTCCGAATTGCTTTTCTTGTTTTTCGTATCCGTAAATCTAAGTATGTTTTGTCTGCCATGAATCTTCCACCTCGTAGTTAATGAACATACAGTCAATTATATACTACAGTAGTTCCAGATCGTAAGCGTTTGTGTACTTCTACATATTCGGCTGAATTCTTGCGGATATAGTACAAACTTCACGCATATTATGATTGTATAAAAATGGGAGGTGTGTTTTAAATATGCCGGATCCTTTTGTTGCGAGATCTCTTGATGAGATTAGATTCTGGTCACGAATTATGAAAGAACATTCTTTTTTTCTAAAATTAGGTTTCCGCGCCGAAGATACACAATTAATAAATGAGGCAAACTATTTCTATGCTACATTTGAAGCCATTGAGAACAGGTCACTCGGATTTACTGTGGATTCTGATCCAGCAGTAATAAGGAAATTTAATGAGGAGGTTCATAGTGCAGCTTCACATATCTGGGCTTTTAAAAGGAAAATACTGGGTCTGATTCTGCAATGTAAACTTCCAGGCGGAACGAACTTTCCCTTATTAGTGGATCATGTCAGCAGGGAAGCCAACTATTTCCGAAATCGACTGGAAGAACTAAATCAAGGTAGGTTAGATCCTTTACCGGACGCAATTATCAATGAAAATGTCTTCTTCCTTCGTATAATGGCAGACCATGCCAAATTCATCGGACATTTATTGGACCCTTCTGAACGTCAACTCGTAGAACAAGCAAGAAATTTCAGCCATGACTTTGACGTTTTGTTGTATCAAGCTATTGATCTTAGCTCCATGCGTCCTCAATCCCAAACTAAACCCCTGCTCAGCCAGCAACTTGACGAGAATAAAGTTTCGGTTAAATCCCTCCGTGATTTTAAGAAAACGGCGCGGGATCTAATAGAAGAATGCCGAATAAAAAGCATCATCCATCCACTTCTTGCGGATCATGTATTCCGAGAAGCAGAAAGATTCCTCTATATTATTGATGCATTTGAAGCCTCTTTGAATACGAATAAACAAATCGTATAACATTACATATCTTATGGATAGGGCTACTACTTGTATCAAAAAATACAGATGTTTTATACTTTGTACTATGGTTTTTGCTTTATTAATGCCATCCACTGTGTTTGCTGCTGATAAGAAATTGCTCCATGAGGCAAGTATTACTTTGTCTAGCGATGTTATTCCAGTGGGTGGAACGATTAAAATTAAAGTTCGCTTACTAGCTGAAATGACCAGTCTTACATATGCAAAATTGACACCTGAAGTATCTGATGAATCTATACTATTACACTAAATTGGTAATTGAGGCGAAAAAGATTAAAGCACCCAATGCAGAATTGCAGGTATTACATGAAATCTATTTAAAAGCAGCCTTATACAAAACGAAAATTTCCAGCACTGCTTTTAAAGCAGCAAATAAAAAGATGGATGAAGTCGTAAAATATGAAGGACAGTTTATAGATGGGATCGATAAATATCGGAAGAAGTATGGTATTTAAGATTGAATGATAATTAAATCCCAAAAATCCACGTCAGAGCTTCCTCTAACGTGGATTTTTAGGATTATAGCTATTTTTTTGTGTAAACAATCTTCTTAATACTGTCTCTTGATAGGCAATATTCATCCGAAAGCTGATCAACCGTTGCACCAACAGCAAACCTTAGACAGATTTCAATGTTTCTAGATCTTAAGTATTTTCTGCTCCCTGACTTCTCGCCCCATTTTACATGTGCTTCTTCAGGCTTTGGGATATACACTAAACCACCGTTAATATATTTCTGAATTTCCTCTAATAATTCTTTTGGAAAAATCGTATCAGCATTTACATATTTCATAATCGCTCTGCTCCTTAAACTTTTTATGAGTTTGAAGGTAGCAAAGTCTATTCTAAAAACAACAATGCACAATGCACTGGCGGTAAATCAAATTTTATTCGCTCTATACAAACAACCGCCGTTGTTTATAGTCTAGACTTTGCATAGAGCTTATCGCTAATCTTTTCACGATTGTACACCCTCCCTTTCATCAATTTGAAGTCAGTTCCTCCAAAATGCGCTTGGCTGTCTTCTCTCCATTAGCAATACAATCTGGAATACCCACACCATAATAAGAGCATCCGGCAAGGATTACGTTAGGATAATGATCTGCAATCTTCTTCTCTAAGGATACTACAATCTCATGATGGCGCATGTGGTAATTTGGCATAACATCATGCCATTTGGTCACGTCGTAGGTTACTGGCTGTCCAGTAATCCCAAGACTGGTCTGTATATCTTTCAACGCCACCTGTAATAATTCCTCTTCTGAGAGCTTAATCAAGGACTCATAATGCGGTCCTGAGCTCTTATAAAACAGTCTGACGAGCAGACGTTGTTGTCCAGATGTGTGCTCCCACTTGCGACTTGTCCACGTACAAGCATTACATAGAACATCATCACTGTTGGCGGTAATAAACCCTGTACCGTTCGCTGGCAGCTGACTATCAGGGATATCAAATCCTAGATACACACTAATCATAGAGCTGTTAAACAACTGATTAAAATCTTCATCCAGCACTTCATCTTGAAGTAATGCTTGTGCAGTAGAATGCATTGTTCCAAGTACAGCAAAATCGCTGTCCAAGATTCGTCCATCTGCCAGTGTTACACGGTACCGTTCTCCATCCTTTGCAATGCGCTCGGCACGAATCCCTTTGATGATCTCTACATCGGACAGCTGTTCTTCCATGGCATCGATCAGAGCAGAAACCCCACCCTTAAAAGACATAAACTTTTTATCGCCGTTTCCTTGGAATTTAGCCTTATTCGCGGACAATCCCTGAATAATACTTCCATATTCATTTTTATAATCAATCAAATAAGGAAGGGTCGAGGCAATGGTAAGTTCACTCAATTTCCCGGAATATACACCTGAAAGGACAGGTGATATTTGCTTCTCGACCAGCTCTTTTCCTAGGAAAGCTTCTAGAAATTCACCCACGGAATCATTTTTCGTAAACTTATCATTCGGAGTGTAAAAATCTTTAAGTGCTTCAACTTTACCTTCAGCAGAGACCAGATCTGTTGTAGCAAGCGATTCAATACTTAGAGGGATGCCAAAGACTGCATCCTTAGGAATTTGCTTAAGCTTTCCTTCTGTATAGATATATGATATTCCTGTCGCGTTATATACGACCTCATCTTGCATGCCAAGTTCTTCAATTAATGGGGCAACATTCGTTTTGCGAGTAACAATAGAATCTGCACTTGATTCCATAATGAAATCTTCCTGTCGCAGTGTTCTGATTTTTCCGCCCAGTCTATCGCTGGCTTCAACCAAAATGATTTTTACATCTAGCTTGTTATGCTCTATAGATTTCTGTAAATAGTAAGCGGTAGACAATCCAGTAATTCCCCCGCCAATCACGACGACCGTTCTCAAACGTTGACACCTGCCTCTAAAGTTATAATCTGTTAAATTCAATTGAATACATTATATCATAGGGATTTATATGTAATAACATACCGTTCGTGTCATATATGACACAAAATATCCCCACAAAGTGAGGATTTGCTTCGATGCGTACTCAAGTACTTTGCGGGGACCCCCAAAAAATATATACCTTCATATAAGTCTAAAAAAGCCGCGATAATCGCGGCTAATCTTTATATATTTTCCTGTTTTAAAGCATCAATAATATTTTCCTTCTTCACTTTTGAACTGGAGTACAGCATAGCTGAGCTAACGATGATAAAGACAGCGACTATGACATACAAGATACTCATCCACGGAAGTGCGAATCCATAGGAGAAACTACTCATCATGGATCTATAGATCAAGTACATCACGATTATGCTAATCGGAAGCCCGAAAAGTAGTGATTTTATCCCATAGAAGATACTTTCATAATTAATCATTTTATTAAAACCGTTTGGCGTCATCCCTACAGACTTCAACATCGCAAACTCTCTTTTACGAAGTGATATGCTAGTTGATATCGTATTGAAAATATTCGCAATCGATATTAATGTAATCAAAGCAATAAAACCATAGGTGAAAATAGACATTAACATGATCATCTGCTCACTATTTTGTCTATTTTGAAACACATTTTGGACATAGACATTCCGCTCTTTCATTTCCTCAATGGCCTGTTGTGTCGCTAATGGATCAGAGCTGTTCAGGTTAAGTCGGCTTTGTATATCGTTACTCATCGTATCATTTGTTAATTGATCGAAGACTTGTTCAGAGACAATGATATTTAATCCACCAACTAGTGCTGAATGAACACCCATAGGGCGTTTATCAGTTAATGCGACGATTTCTACTGGTGGTAATTTCGTCTCTTTCTCTGTGTTCCAATCCGTATAAATTAAATCAAGCTTCTGACCGATTTCCGAATGAAGAGCTTTGGTCTCAATAATCTTTTTGGCACTCTCATCCTCAAAGGTGACGGTATCA
The DNA here is from genome assembly GCF_037963325.1 of Paenibacillus sp. FSL E2-0201. Classification (NCBI taxonomy): domain Bacteria; kingdom Bacillati; phylum Bacillota; class Bacilli; order Caryophanales; family Paenibacillaceae; genus Paenibacillus; species Paenibacillus sp. FSL E2-0201. Next base: position 3,254,314 of record NZ_CP150154.1, on the reverse strand, counting down.
TTCACAATAGCTGACATGTGATTGAGATCCGTTAATTGTTCATAACTTACACCGACCGATTCTGCATAGGTTCTCAAACTCTGTTCATTTAGGGCATGGATCTGAATGTAGTAAGGATATTTCCCATTCTTTAAAATACTGCTATCCTTCTCCACGATCTCTTGCAATTCTTTCGCCATATCTTTTTCATCAATCCATGAACTCAAGCTTAGTTCCCTGACCACATTATATTCCGTTATATTAGGTAAGGCAGATATCGATTTCGTCAGCCGATCAACTTTTTGAGCGTCCTCGGTCCCCATATAAACTTGGATATCGTAGTTCAAACCATCCTGTGAGAGTTCTACCGACTTTCTCATATTTGTAGTGAATGAAGATACGGTTAAAAACAGAACAATACTAATGACAAGTGAGAACACGGTTGCTTGGTACCTGCGTTTATTTCTCTTTAAATTCTTTAAACCAATTTCTGCTTCAATTCCAAATAACTTGCGAACGAACTTGGAAGTTTTCACCGCTTTACCAGAGAGCTTAACATCGGTTGTTTGTCTGATCGCATCAATTGCGGAGATCTTGGAAGCTTTTCTGGCTGGAAGATAGGTGGATATAAAAATCGTCAGTATCGAAACAACGCAAGCGGTGAATAGGGACAGAGGTGTAACAACCAATGTTAATTTTTCAGTTATCCCTAGTACATCTTGAATCATCGTATTGATGATCATAAAAGTGATCCCGATTCCTGCAATTCCGCAAAGGATCCCAATAGGTATACTAATTAAACCGATAATCATTCCTTCAAAAAACACCGAATTCTGCTTCTGCCTCTTTGTAGCACCTACGCTGGAGAGCATTCCTAAATGGCGTGCACGTTCCGAGACAGAGATCGCGAATGCATTATAGATTAAAGAAACGGAACCAATGATAATCACAGTCATAACGATGACTGACAATGAAAGAAGTGCATTACGTAAGCCATCGTTATTCGTCACACCATAATAGCGCAGCAGACTATTGTTATAAGAAATCGACTCTATATTGTTTTCTTTTGCCAATTCCTCTGCATGTTTGTATATGGAGCTATCCACCTTGTTTAGTACAACTGTCGCTGTAGTTTTTTCGGCTGCTCCAATCAAGCTTTCATCCACATAACTTAGCGCAGTATAACCCGGAGACCATGTTGGTTCCCAAGTGGGACGCTTTATCACTCCAACAATTGTGTAGTTCATTGGTTTTTTATGAATGATCTCTTCAAGCAGGGTGTCATCTTCAGTCCGTAATCGTTCGTTCTGAGATAAAGGCTGCCCACTATTTTTATCATCCCTAGTAACTCGCTCTCCGACATCGAGAGTTAGTGTTTCACCAATCTTATAAGTGACTTTTGCATTCTTTGCAATCTCCTCAGAAATGACTACTTCGTGGTTTGTCTTTGGGAGTCTACCTTCCAGCAGTTCAATCGGAAATTGTTTAAAACCAACTGCATTATATTCCTTAATATACCAATAGGGTTTATTCTCATTCTTCCCACCCTCTAAAGGGGCATACCCACGATCATTTGAGATGACAAGTGTTTTCGTTGCATCATCCGCTTCTATCGCTTTAAGCTGAGCTTTAGTAACATTTCTGTATTGGACATGCCATTCTCCATTCGTCGAGATACTCTGCTTCCTCATTAATTCCATAAATGAAAAACCAAGCGTTGCCACCGCCGTCACCATAGCCACAGAAATGATGACTCCAATAATAGTAACCAATGTTCTTCGCTTATTTTGTTTCAAATGTCTAAGCGTTAATTTATTTACGATATTCACGGACGAATCTCCTCATCTTTGGCGATCCTTCCATCTTCAATGGTAATCACTCTATCCGCTTGTAATGCAATCCGTTCATCATGAGTAATGACGATCAGTGTTTGATTATAGGTTTTATTAAACATTTTTAGTAAGTCTATAATTTCACTACTGTTCTTACTATCCAGATTACCGGTTGGCTCATCCGCCAGCATGATTGCAGGATTACTAATTAACGCTCTGCCAATAGAGACCCGCTGTTGTTGCCCGCCTGAGAGCTGATTCGGGAGATGGTTTAAGCGATTCTCCAAATTTAACGCCTTTACAGTATCCGCAAATTGTTTCTTATCTACCTTGTGCTGATCAAGGAGTAAAGGAAGTGTGATGTTCTCTTCCACCGTTAGGACCGGTATTAGATTATAGAATTGATAAATCAGCCCAATTTGTCTGCGTCTAAAGATCGCCAGCTGTGTTTCATTCAATTCATAAATATCCGTGTTATCTACGAATACTTTGCCGCTTGTCGGTCGATCCACACCACCTAACAAGTGAAGAATGGTCGACTTTCCTGAGCCTGATGGCCCGATAATCGCTACGAATTCCCCTTTTTTAATCGAAAAAGATACATCATCCAGTGCCTTTACCGCTGTTTCGCCTTTTCCATATGTTTTAGACAGATGTTCAATCTTTAAAATGTCCATTGTTAGACCTCCATTTGTTGATGAGATCAGTATATCTGTCTACAATGACTATCCAGTGACTCTAAAGTGACATTCTAGTCACTAAGCTACAAGTGCTAAATGACTTGCTTATAAAATTTAATCTGAAATTGTGTACCTTTTCCCACTTCACTCTTCACATCGATCGTTCCGTTTTGGCCTGTGATAATGCTTTGTGCTAAGGCAAGTCCTATCCCTACACTATCTTCGCTTGCATTTTTACCTTTATAGAATCGTTTGAAGATATAGGGGAGCTCTGCCTTTGGGATTCCTTTGCCGTTATCTGTAATGATAATTTCCGTAAACAGTGTATTTTCTGCATAAGAGATCGAAATCTCTCCCCCAGCAGGTGTGTGCTCTACACAGTTTTTCAGAATATTAATGATCGCCTCAGTTGTCCAATTGAGATCGCCCACAAATGTGGTGCTATCTTCTCCATCAATCAGGATCCGTTGTTCTTTAATATCCATTGGAATTAACATGGGCTCCAAAGATTTTTGAACTAGCTTCTTCACTTGAACTTGATCTTTTTTAAAATGAATAGTTCCAGCATCGATCTTGGAGAACTTTAATAATGAGGAAACTAACCATCCAATTCGTTCGAGTTGAACAGTAATCTTCCGTGTGAATTCCATTCTTTTCTCCACATGCAGCTCCGGGTCACTTAATAAATCGGCCATCACGGTCATGGAGGTTAGTGGTGTTTTGAGCTGATGGGATATGTCCGAGATCGCATTGGTGAGCTTTATTTTATCCTCCTGCAAAAGCAAACGCTGCTCCGATAACATCAACGTCACCTTATAAATATCATTTTTCAGGATACTAAGCTCGCCTTCCTGATTATCACGAACATCGAGCGAATAATTACCGCTGCTAACTTGACGTAGATACCCTGAAAGCTTCTCAATTTCGCGGTATCTCCAGCGGGTAAATAATAAACAACAACCTATAAGCAGAACTGAAGTTACCGCCGTGATTCCCATCGCCCCTGATGAAATAAATGCTGCTACTATCATCGCCAGAAGGCTGATCGTAGACATCGTTAGTAATAACCATCTAAATTCTCTGTTTCGTAACATCCTAATCACCTACCTTATACCCTAAACCGCGTACTGTTTTGATCAAGGTGGGTTCTTGCGGGTTATCCTCTAACTTTTCCCTTAAGCGTTTAATATACACAGACAATGTATTATCATTTACAAATTCTCCGGCGACATCCCAAATCCGCTCTAACAACTGATTTCTGGAAAGGACTTGTCCCACATGATTGGCAAATATCAGAAGCAGACGATATTCTAATGCTGTTAGCAGAACTTCATCGCCGTTCTTATAAACTTTTCCTTCAAGCGTATTAATCCGTATATTCTCTAGTTCAAAATTAGATGGGGTCTGAGCCTGCTTGTTATATCTCCTTAACACCGATTTAATGCGTGATAACAGCTCACGAATCCGAAATGGCTTAGTTATGTAATCGTCTGCTCCCATATCAAGTCCCATCACTACATTGACCTCATCATCAATCGCAGTTAAAAAGATGACCGGAATATCGCTACGCTCCTTCACGATCTTACACAGATCATATCCGCTGCCATCCGGTAGAGAGAGATCGAATATGCAAAGTGTTACTTCAGATATCTGCTCCGCCAACACCCTCCTAGCAGAGGCTGCATCATAACATAAAATAGTTTCAAAATGATCCTGCTGCAAGGAATATTCTAGTCCTGACGCAATCGTTCTATCATCCTCTACGAGCAATATTTTCATAAATGTTCATCCTAACCTAATAATTTGTGAAACCGTCATATTGAAAAAGCACTACATTTATAATGATGAATTTGCTGAAATCCTAAACGGAGAGCTAGCTTTTGGGAAGCTTCATTATCTAATGAACAGTCCCAGTAAGGTGTAAAACCATTTGCAAGGATATCTTCCACTACTAAGACCGCTAAATGCGTTCCCACTCCTCTATTCTGATACTTGGAGAGAGTTTCAATTCCGATAGCATGAGTATCCTCCGTAACGAAACTAGAATAACACACACCTATAATCTCAGTTCCCTCAACAGCAGCATATCCATAACCTTTTGCCCTAAAGTCTTCTTTCGATGACCAGAATAAATCAATATTGTCATGTACGAATTCTATATTCTTTAGATCTAAGTCCTCCCAGTCCAGCATTTTAAGATTTATAGTTCTGATCCCATTATTAAGGGACTCAACGGGCTTGTGGAATAACTTAAACACCATTTGTTCAAAAGGATATAGCTTCCTAGTAGGAAACATCAATGCCAGATTCCATTCATTGTGTTGACCTGAGACTTCAAAATAATCCAGCCCAAGCTTTTTCATCCTCGGTGCAATATGACTGGATACATAACTATCTAAGCTTTTAATAAATATCTCATTCGTGTGATCGCCTATAATATAAAATCCTTGTATCCCCTTACTCCATATCAACGCACTTTTTGGTGTTACAAGTTGATCTACAAAGATCCAGCCCGGATTATTTCCCTCGATAATGGAGAGAATTTCAGGGTGAATAGGAGCACCTGAAAGTAACGGTTTCACTTCATTAAAATCCTGTTGAGATAATTCAAGCATATGAACACTCCTCGTCAACAATTTATCTAAATAACTGATCAATACTTTAAAAGATTAAATCCCCTTTGTATATTCTATAAGATAATTCAGCAGATTGCTTATTATAAAATTCGATCCGGGTATCCTAAATAAAAAAAGGATTGAACCCAATGCTTAACGCACAGGCCCAATCCTTTATTTGGAGTATCCTTAATGATCGAAATCAGCTTGCATTATTGACCTATCATACCACCGTCGACAGTATATAGAGAGCCCGTTACGAATGAAGCCTCATCCGACAGAAGGAAGTTCATCACAGCGGCAACCTCTTGCGGTTCTCCGTAACGTCCCATAGGTGTTGCAGCTTCGTTAGCTGCCTTGTATTCTTCTGCGCTTCCGAAATTGTTCTCAATTTTACGCATCATTTGTGTATTGATCGTTCCTGGGAGTACCGCATTAACACGAATGCCAAGTGGTGCAAGCTCATTTGCAGCTACACGAGTCAGACCAATTACAGCATGCTTAGACATAATGTAAGGGGCCATGCCTGGTGCGCCCATGAGTCCTGCCAGAGAGGAAGTGTTCAGAATAGCACCTGAGTTTTGTTTTTTCATCACAGGAATTACATAGTGTAGTCCAAGAAACACACCGCGTACATTGACGTTGTATACAAGATCAAGTGCTTTGACGTTAAGTTCTTCGATTTGACCTGCTGGACCTTCAATTCCGGCATTATTTGCAAAATAATCAATGGTACCAAATTTTTCTACCGCTTTATTAACATAATTCTGAACGTCTTCTTCATTAGAAACATCCGCAGCTACAGCTAAAGAGTTAGATTCATTTAAGCCTAAATCTTGAATGACATTTTTTATCGCTTCTTCGTTCAGATCGACAAGTACAAGATTCAGTTTACGATCAGACAATCTACGGGCTAGCTCTTTACCGATTCCACCTGCAGCACCAGTAATAACAGCAGTTTTTACATGTGATTCACTCATTGTATATTCGCATCCTTTGTTATGAATTGGCTATATATTATAGTCTTAGGAGATGGGATAACCTATCTCTATTACTAGAGTATATCTATTAGTTAATCTGTTCAATAATCAGAATTTTAAGTAATGTCACCTAACCAACATAGTTGGTCTCCGTGTTCACTTATGTCTAAATCTTGAACATTAGCTGATCTTTTGTTACTTTTAAAGTAAGAACTATAAATGAACGATAAAAAGATCATAGCTGGAGGTAGTTTTTTTTGATACAGGAAGAGCATGAAGACAGAAGAACCAGAAGAACACGCCAAGCTCTGAAATCTGCATTCATAGAGCTAATATTGGAAAATAGTTATGATTCAGTTACGATATTGGACGTGACTAATCGAGCGGATTACAATCGAGGGACTTTTTATAAGCATTTTGAGAGTAAAGAGGCTTTGCTTAAGGAAATACATGATGAATTTCTACAGGGCATAGGTGAAGCGCTAATAGACCCTTATGAGGGATTGGAACGTATTAAGGCAACGGAGGTCTTCCCTTCCATTCTGCAGCTGTTCGAATATATTGAGGGGCATAAAGCGGAGTTTTTAGCCTTATCCACAGTGGAACGAGGGAAAATGACCGTTGAACTGTTTGACCGTTTACGGGAATCCATGCGTGAGGATATGCGTATTGAGATAGAAGCTGATGCCGCTCCCGTGGATTATGAAATTATGTTGAGTTACCAAATGTCTGCTACAGTAGGTGTCATTATGCACTGGGCTGAAGTCAATTTCAAATATTCGGCGAGCTATATGGCAGAACAGTTAATTACACTGGTTAACAGTAAAATAGACCATATAGCTTTTATGAAAAAATCCAATGGATAAGAAACGAAATGCAAGTGCCATATATAGGAAAGAAAATTAAAAAACCAGCGCATTGAGAGATGATCTCAAATGCGCTGGTTTTTAGTGTAGCAGTGCTCTACTCAACGAATATCTTTTACTCGAATATTATTTCCTAACAGACTCGAATCACTTCTTAATCTGAACGCTGGGTAATTCTCATCTGCTTCAAGCCGCATCTGTTCATCAAATAAAGATTCCTGCTGTCGGTCAACAAAAAAAGTAAAAGGCTCTTTCTGAACTTCAATATCTGTAGGATGGGGTTCACTAATGATCTGAATTACGATCACACCATTACAACCACAGCCCTCTGTGTCGAAAAATAATTTAAAATATCCTGGTCGTTCACCAAGGTTTTTTTCTAACTTTTCAATAGTTTGGGAGTTCAATTGTATGAACATAGGATGATCCACTCCTTATTTATATTTGAGCGAGTACTTTCCCAAAGTATAATTTGAATTAGTTCCAGCCTCGTGTGACTGCCATCACTTTTATATTGACAGACATGAGTCTGAGAATAAATCAAGCTGCCTTCTGCGTCTCCCGTTCGCCACCTAGCTTAAACACGAGGATACCCCCAATAATAACCAGTACTCCAAGCAACTGTTTCCAAGTAAAAGGAACCTTTTCAAGCCCTAACCAGCCTAGTGAATCCCAGAGTAGTGCGAACCCAAGCTGAGAGATCAATACGATCGAAATCGCATACGTTGGGCCCAGTCGTTTAGTACCTTGCACAAGGCATAATACCACCCCGACTCCGATCAAACCACTGATCCAATACCAAGGCTCCATATTTCTCAAAGTAAATATACGGTTTCCCTCAACGATAAGACTCATAATAAATGAAGCTAAGAATCCCATCCCTAACACTAAAGTTGTCGTTGCCCAAGAACCAACCTTTTCGTTAACTTTCGTATTAAATATATTTTGCAGACTCACGAGTGATCCCGCAATAAGCGCTAATATCAACCCAATAACCATAACTTAATTCCTCCATTTATCGACTATACTCAAGGTTGTTAGAATTTTAGTATCACAACGCCAGCTATCATCAACCCGATGCCGATGAACTGCGGTAATCTCATCTTTCGTTTTTCCATTCCAAACCAGCCTTTGATATCAATCAAGAAGGTCAGACATAGCTGAGCAATCAACAACGAGGATATTGTAAATGTAACACCGATTTGCTGAATGGCCGTTACTTCACTGAAAATAATTACAGCTGCAAAAGCGCCGCCGATCAAATATAAGGGTTTTACTTGCTTTATTCCTCCCCATTTCCCATCTCTAACGAACAAAAGAATTAGAAAGGACATGATAAACCCCGTTAACTGTGTAATTGTCGCCGCCTGCCAAGTCCCGATATCTTGACTAATTCGAGCATTTGACACACCCTGTAACGTAATACAAGCCCCCGCTAAAAATGCAAATATAATCCCTCTCATTTCTCTCTCTCCTCAACTTCGATCTCTTACATATTAAAAAGCAATTCAAGGGTTTAAAAAAGGACATCTGTCCTAAATGAGAAGAAACGTTGTTATTGCTCAGCAGCTGCTGTTGCTCGTAGAAATAAAAAGACCGTTTCAAGCCTTCGTACGGGCTTAAAACGGACTTCAAAAATTTTTTTATAGTTGATTTATAAGAGCAAATTCTTCTCATGCAATTGATCAAAAATAATTTGGGTAACTACAGACACACGATTTCGATCTTTATAGCTTAACCAAGTCAATTCCTCGATTTCGGACGCTGGCGTTAATGTCCCTTCATAATCCGCAATATAACAGGTCATTTTTACTGTAACACCTTCTGCTTTGCCATGAGCCTCTGCTTCAAAGGTTCCAAAATAAGAGACGGTATCAGCCTTAATCTGAACAGAGATTTCTTCCTCAATTTCGCGCAAAAGCGTCTCCTCGTCTGTTTCTCCGGCTTCTCTTTTTCCCCCAGGCAAATAATAGGTATCTTTCCCTTTGGAACGCGCACATAAAACTTGTCCGTTCTCGATATGAATCCAAGCGATTTTATCAATGATTGTAGTCATATAGTTCTCCCTATGCCTTTTTTTCAACAATTATATCATACAACTGAACTAACACATTTATGCAACGTCAGTTTTAACTTTTTGGACATGAGGGTATCACACAGGGCAAATCATATATGCAGCGAAGGTAAGAAAAGGACAGCTTACATGGCAGTATGATTAACAACGCTTTATTCATGATCATAATGAGCCTTATCATCTTCAGTTATCTCCCGTATGACTCTGCAAGGGTTACCCACTGCAATCACATTTGCAGGAATATCTTTAGTAACAACACTGCCCGATCCGATGATGGTATTATCTCCGATAGTGACCCCTGGATTTATAATTGCTCCACCGCCGATCCATACATTATTTCCGATAGTAACGGGATAAGCATACTCATATTCCTCAACTCTCAGTTCATAATGAGCGGGATGACCTGCTGCAAAAATACTTATATTAGGCCCGATCAACACATTATCCCCTATCGTTACTGTGTTGCAATCCAAGACTGTAAAGTTGTAATTCGAATAAAAGTTCTCACCAATTGAGATATTATAACCGTAATCACAACGAAATGGCGGTTCTATGAAAAACTTAGCTCCTGTACGTCCCAATAATGGTTTTATTAATGCATTTCGTTGATCAATTTCGCTAGGTCGTAAAGCATTAAATTCAAACAAAATCTCTTTAGCATGCTGACGTTCCCCTAGCAATTCCTCTCCAAATGCTTTATATAGCTTCCCAGCTAACATTTTTTCTTTTTCAGTCATGATGTCTTTCTCCTCTCTACTTATACCAAGATGATTGTAAAGCGTACATGTTTGCATAAATCCATTTGTGAAGCTCTAAATCTTGATAGTCCCCTACTTCAGCGATCTCTCCATTATACATAACATAGATCGTATCGACATTCTTAGCCGAGCCCAATCGATGTGAAATGAAAATAGCCGCTTTATCTTGGCTTTTGGATCAATAGCAGAGGTAGGTTCATCGAATACTATAAGCTCCGCATTATTGTATAATGCGCGCGCATCACTAGCTTTTACCACTGACAGCCTGATAGCTGCCTACTTCCTTCTACTGATTAAAAAGATTGGGGCAATCAGTAACTTAGTGCTAAAATATGAGAGTGAGTTTCTTCTGTCTATCACATATAATAGTTTTACAACATAGAGAAAGTCAGACAGGCAGCCCCTCTTCTTATCAGTGTATTTCTTTCTGTAAACACTTTCATTGTTAAGATGGGAATCCGATTATAAGGTCTATAATTGGATGAGGTAATTTTCGAAATGAACATATGAATAGGAGTGTGAATTCATGAAGCTTCAATTTAATTTATTCCCGGGCGGATTGCCCAAGGCGCTTACTATGAGCTATGATGATGGACAAAAACACGATATTCGCTTGGCGGAGATTTTTGATCAATATGGGATTAAAGGTACTTTCCATCTAAATAGCGCTATGATAAACGCACCCGGATTTTTATCTTCTGCTGATGTTAAACATTCACTCAGAAACCACGAGGTGTCTGCCCATTCTGTTACTCATCCACATCTAGAACGTCTTCCTTTACCTATGGTGATCGATGAGCTGTTTGAAGACCGTAAGCGACTTGAGAAACTAGTGGATTATCCGGTACGTGGAATGTCCTATCCTTACGGTACATACTCTCAAGAAATCATAGCGCCACTTCAGTCTGTTGGGATTGAATACAGTCGTACTGTCCACTCTACCAAACAGTTTGATATGCCTCTGAATTTCATGGAATGGCATCCAACATGCCAACATAATGAAGATCTCCATCACGTATGGGAGCGATTTACAACGGAGGGTCCATCCCAAAAACTAAGACTCTGTTATGTTTGGGGTCATAGTTATGAATTTGCTGAGCAGAACAATTGGGAGCTTATCGAGTCCTTTTGCCAACAAGCAGGTGGACATTCGGATATTTGGTACGCTACCAATATAGAGATTTATGATTATGTTGCTGCCCTATATTCACTGAAAATGAGTGCTGACAAAACGGTCATCCGTAACAACTCGGCTATTGATGTCTGGGTATCCGTAAATGATCAACCTATTCAGATTAAGGGTGGAAGTACGATGATGATGAAATAATCCAAAATGCAAAAGAGAGCGATTTTAAACATCGCTCTCTTTTTGCTTATTACATAAAAGTGATTAAAATTACTTTGTTTGAAGTGTAAATGTCACTGTTTTTGCTTTTTCCTCAAGGATTGGAGTATAGGTGAATGTCATTACATTCCCTTTGCGACTCTTCAACACTAACATTCTGGTCAATACATATGGATCTCTGCCATCATTTACTCTATCCCATTCTTTACGATCCTCACCGGTAATCAGTTGTTCGCTGAGATTGATGATTTCTCCACTGATGCTATAAACCAAATATAAGTGTGTCGTATCTAATAAACGTATGAGCGCCACATCTTCCGCAGCATACTCCACTATGAAATCTCCAGTTGCTCCTGTTAACTTCTCCATCTCAAATAACTTGCCCAAACCGCCATCCTTAGTAATATATTGCACATTCTTCCCATCGGTCATATACACCTGAGTATAAGGCACTTGTGGTGCGTGGATATAAGCCGAGTTGTTGTAATGATAGTCCATTTGCTTGAGAATAGTGCCCGCTTTGACCAATACTTGATAGCTGCTATTGAAATCGGTGAACATGGCATAATGATTGTCCGTTAACTGGAGTAAGTCCGTACCATTGCCCATTTTTTCAATCTCAAAAGCGTAGTTGTACGCAGATTCCTTAAAAGGTAGTCGACCAATAATTACTGGTTTCCCAGTTTCCGTTGCACGGTAATACAAATCGCCGTTTTTTTGAGATATCCAATAGGATCTTCCATCTACGGAAGCAGAAACCAATCTAGCTTCATCTATAATTTGGATAACCCCATCCGTTTTATTAAGCCCCGCTTTACCTCCAAGTACACTGACCGCTGAGATCAATGGCACGTACACCGAGCCTTTTATAATACGTGGGGATTTTGTTAAAGTCACCACGGCCTCGTTCACTTTTGACTTTAAAGTACCAGCCGTGAAGATAACCTCACGCTCAGGACGAACCAGTTTGGCCGTTTTGGACGGTTGATCCCAAGATAATGTATACCCCATAGCATCTGCGAGTGATTTCAGGGGTACAAAAGTTGTATTCTCCGTGATCACCTGTTTACTGCTTATTCCGATTTCTTTATAGTTGAATTGAATTTGGTTTTCTGCTTTGGCTGATACCGATCCATACCCTGTACTTAAAATCAAAACAGTCAAGATTCCTAGCGTTACCTTCCATTTATTCATTTCTTTTCGTCTCCCTTGACTCTATAGTCATATGTAATTAGACGATAGAATTTGGAAAAAGTTTCTTGTTTCCGTTTTACGTATAAAAAAGACCTGATCCACGGTAGACTACCGCAGTCAGGTCTTTTGTCTTTTACAAAGTAATCTTAACTTCTAGCAAACTCATAAAACGCCAAGGCATCTCCCCATGTCGGGAATCCTGCTTGCGCTAGTTTATCACTGCCTCCGCCTTTTCCATTGTAGGTACTAAGATGCTCTTTGAAAAAAGCTCCACAGGAGATCTCCGCGCTGCCATTCTGTGCAAATACAACCTTATTCTCAGTAGAACTAGCCAATAAAACCGGAACATCGCATTTCGCGGTAAGCTTGTTAGCTAAACTTTGTAAATCTTTCAGCGATTTATCCTCGAACACTTTTGCGATCAGCTTTCCTTCTTGCTGTGCTAAAAGCTCCTGTACGACATAATCATCATTCTTCTCTTTAAGTAGGGTAATTTCAGCTTGCAGCTGCTTTTGTTCATTCTCCCATTTTTCAATGCGATCGATAATTTCATCTTTTCCCGTATTGAACTTGGAAGATAGGGCTCCAACAATTTGCAGACTGCTATTAAACTCCTCCAAAGCACGGTATCCACATTTAAAATAGATCCGCGTATTGCCTTTTTGTTTCTCCGCTTTCAGAAGCTTAATTATACCAATCTCACCTGTTGAAGATATATGCGTACCACCGCAAGCGTTATATTCTATATCTTTAATTTCTACAATCCGGATGTTCTCCGTCACTTTAGGTTGTTTGACCAATTTAAGCTGTGAAGCCTCTTCCCCTGTTACAAAATAGCTCAGGATACTATGGTTCTGGTAAATCTGCCGATTAACCTCCCACTCTATGGAATGAAGTTGTTTAGGCGACAGTTCTGGCACTTCTATATCAATGGTGCAATAATCCTCACCCAAATGAAAGCTTAGAGTCATAAACTGATACAAATCGAGACAGATGGCTGAGAGCAAGTGTTGTCCACTATGCTGCTGCATATGATCAAATCTTCTCTTCCAATCGATCTGACAATTGACAGCTAAATCATCAGGCAGACGTTCCAGCTTATGCAAGACAAGATCTTCCTCACTGATTACATCAAGTACCGGAATATCCCCAATAGTCCCTAAATCACAAGGTTGCCCACCGCCATGCGGATAAAAAGCGGTCTCCTCCAAAATAACATAGAGTCCATCTTCTCGTTCTATGGTTTCAGTAATACAGGTCTCCCAATCAGTAAGGTATGTAGAATTGTAGTATAGTTTGTTGGTCATGTATGTATCCCTCTCTTTTATACGTTTATGGCACATTAAGCTTATAGTATCATAACGGATTTCAAAGACAAACTGCACAATGAAAAACGCCTTGCGGCGCTTTTGGAAGAAATTCACTTTGTTGTTCTACTTTCAGTTGTCTTCTACCTTGTTCATCAGTAATCCTGTACTCTCATCCAAGAATTCCGCTGTCATACTCTAGAACCTTTACCCCTGTTCAAGGAAAATAATGCCCTAGCCGAGCAAGCGCTTCACAGTGTCATTTGGACTTTCTGGCACCACCGTAGACATGGTTTGAATTTCCACAACGTGGTTCGCGAGCCAAGGACCCACCTGTGGGGGTATGGTTGGTTTAGTGCGAATGATATTGAACTGCTCTTATTAATCAGGACGAGTGGGATCAATTATGGAATAGTGATGATTATCTATGTAAGCATCAAAAGCATCTATGCCTTCTTGTAAAATTATACGCGATTCTTTGGGGGTAATTGGTACTACCCACAAGACATTAATTATTTCTTCACCTATTTTTATTTGTTCTAAATCCTCACTTTCTCCTCTTAGTTCATCAATCAAGAGGGCTTTTGTAGTCCAATTTTCTGGTGCGAGTGCGCTCTCAGTCATTACTCGTGGTACTTCCGAAGATTGGATATGTTCAATATTATGGGCAATTATGTCACAGAAATATGAGAATATGCGATCAATGTTTTCTTGTCCCAAATCGGGTTTTAAAGCTATCATCCATTCATTCTCAATAGGTTTTCCAGTTTTCCGAATGGAATTAGATAGGCCGACTGTTGCGAATCTTGCAGGAATATTAACGTCAATTGATGGAAAATAATATAACTCAATATATACGCCAATCTCCGGTTTTGTCATTATGACTCTATATTCTGGCATTGACCATTCTTTAATATATAAATTCAGAATAATAGTTCTCCTAATGTCGAACTCCAGAATGATCCCTCGGCATGACTCTTTATTAATTTGCACATCCATCACCTTTTTTCAATATTGGTTTTTTGGTTTTGAATTATTAATCTCTTTTCGATGAATGGTGCTTTATGACTGCTTCTTGAGCTTTAAGGACAATATCATCTACTTCGGAAAGCTGACGCTCAATTGAGGCTAGAGCTTTTAGTAAAAATAGGCCAAGACTTTCATCCCCAAAGGATAATTCCAATTCGGCGAAACACTCGATGTCTTGGAGTTTTTCTATATTTTTTTTGTTATTGATTTTTTTAGGGTATTCGATGTAATTATAGAGGGTTAAGACTGCTTCTTCCCCCTTGGTTTTAAAGTTGTGAACAGTTCCATTGAATAGGGTGTCTTTGAATCCTTCCTTAAGCCTACCTTGTTCATTCAAGGCATCCAGATGAAAGGTTGCTAAATATTTTTCGTTCCTTACGGCATGATCATTAATGCTGTAGGATACATTCTCTTCGTCAAGAATCTTTATTATTTCATCAATTGACTTGAACTTCAGTCTTGCAAATCTCGCCGGAGAAAATTGCTTGCGCAAAGAATCTTCATGATTTGAAAGGTATGCCTTAAAAGAAATTTCAGCATTTCCTTCCAGGAGTTCTTTGAAATAAACAAGATGCCTTCCATCTACCATATCTGCCTCCTGCAACTCTTGAGCTTTTGGGTATATTATGATTACGCGTTTTTTTGACTCAGGATTGGAGATCATATTTAAAAAATGTGGCCCAGAGATAGTGTATGATGCCGGAGAACTGATATTTTGAAGCGATTAATCCAGATCTCTAGCCCAGCTAACTAACTCTTCATCGTCAAAGTTATATGGATATTCGTAAATATTAGAGTAATAGTACTCCGATTCTAATAAATCTCTAATTACATTGAAAACCTTATTGGTGGCATGAAATCCATTCCTGATGGGCGCGGTGAAGGCAAGCGAGCCATTATGAAATCCATCTAAAGAACCGGAAAGCTCTCGTTTGACTATAGATTCAGCTGTCTCTATCTTTTCTTTAACAAGCTCCTCTTTGTAAATTTGAATGCAGAAATTTCCACCATGTTTTATTAATTCAAACTCTCCATTGGGATGGAGTTTTATTGTATCTCCTTTCGCAAGCCCTTGAGCCAGCCCAGGAGATGCACATAATTTGAATATTTTATCGCTTATGCATTCTGCAGGAAGCTCTTCAAAGACTGCTTCCTCTGAATTTATGCCGGCAAAAACATTAATTACGGTTAATTTATGTTCCATACGAATACTCCTCAATACTGTCTCTTTTAATGTATGAGATTTGAGATTACATCCTACATGTATCCGCTATCGCTTGTAATTCAACGGGTCGATAATAAAGGAGGTTCCTCTTTTTTTGAAAAGGGTTACTTCAAGATGCTTTCAAGGCGGCAATGTCATGTACCTTGTTAATAATTGGGGCGTTGCTGGCCCTGCTTTCTCAGATCTAGGAATGATATTCAAGAAATCATAGCAGGTACTAAAACGCCTCGTCAAGTGCTAGAAGCGGTAGACAAGTCTTCGACGCCGGATATACTCGGATAACGAGATTCCGGTAATGAATGGAAACCCAACAAATCCGATGTTTAGTAACATTGAGCTTTACTGCCAGTATGTAGATTGAGAATCACCAAGGATTGTGCAAGTAATTCAACAAAAGAAAAGTTCAAGTGGTATCTCTGCTTGAACTTTAAATGGTTATATTGAGGTGAATCTGGCGTTAAATCAATTGTTTCTCACTATTTCGTAACTCTACTTTCCGCTGTACCAAACAAAATACGCTATACGCTTTTTACCAATATAGCTAACGAACAAAATGCTTATTTTCGGAGCGAGGCATTATATCGGTGAGAGTATACAAACCATGTAATGCTTGCTGTTAATAATGCCGACGAAATCAAAGCTGTAAGAATACTATATGTTTGCCAAATAAGTATCGTTTGCCAATCTAATGTACAGCACATTATACATAGGGCAATCGTAGCAATCAGCAAAATAGCTGTTACGATTATTCGCTTTTTTGTCATTGGCTGCCGCTCATTCGTTTTCCTTCTGCGTAATCCTAAGAAAAAGAACAGAACAGCCAATAGGCAAAGAATAATTGTGGTAGACGATAAAATGATGTCCAAAAGCTGTGTGCCGCTTATTTCATATGACTGCGTTAGATTGCCGTCTAATATATCTTTAACTTTTAGTAGCATGCTTCTATTGATATTAGCGCCGTTGGTCAGCAAGCAGACGGCTGTTCGTTCATTTGGCAGTATGATCACTTCGGTTCCAAAATTGGGATTTCCCCCGGATTGCTCTATAATCGTTTGGTTGCTGTTTACCGTCCAGCCCGCCGACGGCTGAAATACCTGTTCCCTCATAAAGTCTTCATAGCTTTGTCCCGACACAATCTCAATAACAAAACCCAATACGTCATAATTAACGGTTCCATAGCTATACTGTTCACCGGGTGGGAACGCCAACTCAGCATCTACCAGCATTTCCACAGTCTTTTGCAGCAAATCTGGTGTATGGCCTTGTGGAATATTTTGAGAATTCCTACCATTTGTTAGGCCGCTAGTATGGTGAAGAAAGTTTGCTAGACGTTCAATGATTAGATTACCATTGTAAACTTCACAGACCCATGTATATTATTTCTTGCTTCGCAAAAAAGGCCCCTCTGTCCCATCTTCCATTTCCTTTATAGTATTTTATTAGGTATCAGTGAGGTTTTTATTAAATAAAGTATTACCAAGCCCTTATCATTTTTCGACCAATCGAAATATAGACCTCTGTCAAGTTGGTCTAACAGCAAAAAGAAAGGAGACTGACCAATATGGCTAGTCTCCTTTCTTTTATAAAATTTCGCCCTATTATGATAAAGCTCAGTGTAGGCAAGTTTCATTAATCTTTCCATGTTACCTGCCATCCATATGACTGAAGTTTAAAGTATTTATTAAACTCCGCGACTACGGACTTTGCGTTCTCTTTCGATGTTGCATGAAATATAGTTATATCGACTATATTACAGTCTGAAATTTCCTCCAACCCTTTAAGTCTTGATGCATCTACTCCAATCTGCTTTAGACTCATACAATTTTTGAGTATTGTTAAATCTCCAACCGGATAAGTGAATTGCTTTAATTTCTTCAATTCTCCTATTACCTCTATATGTGATTCATCTATTGC
Source organism: Paenibacillus sp. FSL E2-0201 (assembly GCF_037963325.1). Taxonomy (NCBI): domain Bacteria; kingdom Bacillati; phylum Bacillota; class Bacilli; order Caryophanales; family Paenibacillaceae; genus Paenibacillus; species Paenibacillus sp. FSL E2-0201. The sequence goes on along the minus strand of NZ_CP150154.1, from coordinate 3,236,516 downwards.
ACAGCTATCCGTCTCAAAAAACGTTAGATTCTTTAAACCTTTTAAGAATGATAAATGTGGTATAGTCACGTGTTTGAGCTCTAGTTTTATTAACTTACTAAGGTTTGAAATATAACGTAGGTCGCCAACCTCCATTTCTTCTAAACTTAGTTCCTTCAAATTTTTTATAGTTCCTATTAATCCCCTATCAATTGAGTTCATTCTACATAATCTCAAACTCTTTAATTTCTTTATATCTTTCAGTTTATGTATATCTTTTAATGGAAGTCCTATTAATGTTAGCTGCCTTAGCCCATCTAAAGAAACTAAGTACTCCAAATTAGACTCTTTAAAGGCTTCTGATCCTATCACAATTTCTGCTAAAGAAGGCAACCGTTTAAGTACATCGAAATTAGTAATTTCATCCGCATGTATAATAAGTTCTTTAAGATTAACCATATGGGTTAAAATATCCAAAGATATTGCTCCGTATTTTTGAGTTTGATCAGCTCTAATAAATACCATTATCTTTTTTTTCAATGTTTTTGAAGATACAAAACCACTCTCAACATCGTCTTTAAAATACTCTTCCCAAAATCCGCTTACAGGGATAAGGCTGTTCTCTTCGATATCCATTTTAGTCAAAGCCAAAATATCATCCAACAAACTTCCACTTTCACGGGATAATATGATTACATCATCTTCTTCACGAATACCAATACTACTATTTCTGAGGCTCGAATCGATAAATTCAAAGAAATGCCCCAAACTTTCCGCAATAACATATGAAAAACTAGAATTGTGATCTATCGTAATAATTTGCCCATAAACGCCCTTTTCTCCGGGGTCTAAATCAATTGCCAAATATGAGCCTCCACCATCTTCGGCAAAAGGAATCCAGCCTTCTCTGTAGTTCCCATCTTTTATTAAATCTGGTTTGCTGGATATAATATCGTATGCTGATTCCAAAAGGGACTTCCAGTTGCTTACTATCGATTCAATGTTCATCCAACCAAGACCAGCCATAACGCCAAAAATCTGCTCTCCTTCTCCATTAGAATTCATGTATAACTTTCTAAAATCTTCTGGAAATTTGCAGTTTATCATGCTCTCAAAAAGGTTTATTTCTGATTCCTCAACTGCTGGATTCAGTAATTCCTCTACATTTGGTATATGCGATTTTAATGTCTGGATAAGTAAACACTCTTCTTTTTCATTAACTAATGACATATAGTGGCCCCCATTCTACAGAATCATAATAGTTTCAGTAAACGTCCTTGGTTGATCATCAATCATTTTGTTATGAATCCTCTTCAACAGTTCCATCAATAATTAATTCTATCTTACATATGGAGCATCTATTTCCTGATTTAGCAATATCGTATCATGAATTTGTAAATATTGTTGTATTAAGTCATATTAAAAAACTAAGAGTCATCTTAGGGGTTAAACCCTATTTATGATACGTTTTCCCGCGTTTGAACTTCAAGTATCCTGCCCGTTTGCTGAATAAAGGCAGCCGATCACATTGACTGACCGGCTGCCTTATCGTGTTTATTGAGCTATCGTTACACGTCAGATCAATAAGAAAGAAAAACAGTATCCTCCTAATGTGACAGGAAAAAGCTTTACTTTGATCGTTGATACAAGGATCAGAAGGTTCTGAAGTTCAACGAATTAACAAGCACAAGAAACTTCTTTTAAATTTCGTATAGCAATAGCATTGAGTCGAAGCGCTTCGACAATTGAGTCTCTTATTGCTAACAATTCAAATCTTTCACGACTGCCAATAGGCAACCTGCAAAGTAATGCTTCAATTCTTCTAAGACTTTCTTTCAGAATCACTCTCTGCTTACGCAAAGCATTTAAAGCTCTTTGAATTTTTCTCTTCTCTGCAGCAGTCATAAACTACCACCTCTTTTCGATTGTGATAGTATATGAGATGCGAATTCTCTAGTTCTTGCTTGTACAATTTGGAAGCATAAAGATTGATTTTATTATTTTTTGCTAACTTCCATGATAGGAACGGTCCAATCGACATTGGTGTACAAACGGTTAACTACTGTACGTATTAATTGAAGCTGATTAGGGATTTTAGTAAGGCCAGCAGCACGGAACTGAAAAAAATTCTTTTTGTTATTTGACTGTGATTCAACGATTACGATATAACCATCTTTCCATCCGGACCCATCAGTAGAATATCCTCCTCGCCCTGACAGGGGATACTCTTTACCCTCAAGGTCTTTAAATATCCACTCACTGTTCATAAATTCATTTCTCAATCTTCCGCTAAAATGTAACGAACCTTCCTTCGCAGATCCATTGGTATTGGGAGGCGACTCCACAGTAAAATCATTTAACATGAGCTCATCTCCATCAAAATCAAAGGGAATCGGATGTTCCTTCAACTTAGAAGGCTCAAATTGCACGCTCGAACCATCCTTTTCAGGAACAAAATATCCATCGAACACAAAAGTATATGGCGTATCCTGGGGTAAATATTTAAATGTATAGCTCCAATGTATTAATCCAGGTTTATCACCGGGTGCCGAAGATCGTGACATTACACTATCCTTACTTGGTAATTTCCTCGCATTAACACTGTGAATCTCTTCTCCCGTGCTATCCTCAAAATGGAACTTCAGCCCCTGCTGCTTCCATAATTCACCTGGAGAACGACTCAATGCCTCTTCACTTAATTGAGTGTCAAATTCAAAACGAACACCTTGAACCATATGAGTTAGTCTTTTCAAAGTCACTGTTAAACCGTCCGGAGAAGTATAGCTACCCGTTAGGGGAGCTGAGGTTGTTTGTTGATTCGCTTTTGTCATATCCATCGAAAAACTGAAATTCCAATCTCCTTGTAAAATAGGAATATTTCTTCCCTTGCTTCCCAACTCAGTTATATGACCTTCGACTGTAATTTGATCGGCTTGCAATGGCTCCGAAAAATTAGCGATCATATAATAAAAATCGTTGGTAAATCCCATATCGTATAATTCTCCAACGACTTTTCCATGATCATCTTTAACTTCAATCTTATTACCTTCACCAAAACCCAAGCGATGTCTGTCATGTTTACCATCCGGTCCGAACAACTGTAGAGCGACAATCACACGAGTAGGATCTGCTACGGCTTCGTCAATTTTAATCGTATAGCCTTTATCCTTCACTTTTATATTAGGATGATCTACCAACCCAAATTCTTGCGCTCGCAAAAGGCCAATGTCAACATTATCTTTCACAAAAAGAGAACGTAAAGTCTCTGCCAATGTGGGTACAGAATATAAAATCACGGCACTCAGAACAACCAGTAGCAAAGCTGCTGTCATGGCTAATCTAAGTAACTTAAGAATCTTCGGATTCTTTCGCTTTATGTCAGGTACCGTTACTTTCTCTAGTACTACTGATTCTATTGAAGCCATAACTTGATCCGTAAAAGACTCTGGCAGTTTCTCCTCAAACAACGCTTGCGACCACTCCTCTTGTTCTTCCAATAGCATATGATAGATTAAGTTGCAATGGGTACAAGCAGCGATATGATCTACATTTTCAAAAGGTCGGGAGGTAGGTGTACTTAGGATGTATTGCTCGATCTCATATGGACTTAAGCACTTCATCGCTCTTCACCTCCTGGAGTGTCATGATTTGCTTCAATCGATGTTTCGCACGATAAAGGTCATTTTGAATTTTACTTATTGGGACCTCTAAGAGCGTACACATTTCTTCATAGCTTAAATCATTGGTGTAACGAAGCAGCAAAGCCATCCGATAATTAGGCGGCAGCTTCTGCATTAGGTGAAGCAGCTCTGTGCGATGCTCTGATCGAATGAATTCTTCCTCTGGATTATTTGAAAGGGAAAGTTCAACAAGATCGTCTGGTAGGCTTGCTGTAGGACGAGTTTTTTTCCAAAGATCCTTCAATAAATTAGTCGTGATGGTATACAGCCAAGCTGCAAAGTTTTTATCTAAATCATGTGAGGCCAGCTTACGATAAGCTTTAATAAATGTCTCCTGAGTGATGTCTTGAGCATCTTGGTGATCGGCTCCCATCCCTCTCAAAAGTCCATAAATTTTATTCTTATATCGATTCACAAGAAACGAATAGTCTTCTTTATGTCCATGCAGAACATTTTGAATCCATTGCCTCTCATCCTCTTTTTCAACTTTCGGCACATGTCCCTTCACCCTTAAGCCTCCTTGAAGCACGATACTGTATAGACGATCCCTATCAGAAAAACTCTCACTTTATACAAAAAAAAGTAGATCTTCAATTGTATTGAAGACCCACTCTGTTATCTAACCTCGAACTTGCCCCATCTGTAGCCCAAATAGGCTCACCCCAGTGCTAGTGATACAAGTCTACTCCAATATATAAGCTTTTCATCCTGCCCGTAAGCCCCAATACATTGAAATCCTAAAGGCATGTTATGAATAGTGGCTGAAGGAATGCTCACAGTTGGCGCTCCTGCGTATGACCATATGGCCGTCATTCCTGCCCATCCTGTCCGTGTCCCCCACAATGGAGCAGTTCCTGCTTGAGCGGGCGAGACCCAAATATCAATCCCCTCTGTCTTTTGAACATCCAGTAGATCATATCTCAATTTGATTTGTCCTCTACGATATCGCTCCAGTTCCTCCTCTTTGATGGTTTGACCTGATTCAATACCATCACGCATCGCAGTACCATAGCAATCTTTGTATTTTTCAAATCGTACGGCATGCACTTGAGCCATTTCCCCTTGTACTAACCTCAACATTCCATCCCCATAGATGAAACTATCTTCCCATGGCATCTTAACATTTTTTATGACGAAGCCTGCCTCTTCTAACTTCTTAATCTGGCTCCAAAAAGTATGTTTAGCGTCCTCTTCCAATAAAGTCATGAATACCCCTTCTGGAATACCAAGCACGGGTTTACGGTTAGCTTCGAAAGGCCTCCATTCCGAGATGAGTTCTGAAGAGACCCGCTCCATGCTAACCATATCCTGTGTGAAAAATCCCATCGTATCAAATGAAGGGGACATCAACTGAACACCATCCAAAGGGATACGTCCATAGCTTGGCTTAAATCCAACAACACCACAGAAAGAAGCAGGTGCCATAACAGAACGCAAACTTTGTGTACCTATCGCAAATGGACACATACCTGTGGCAACTGCCGCTGCAGACCCTGCACTAGAGCCGCCTGGTGTATGATCCAAATGATGAGGATTACGAGTTGGGAGATGCCCGGCATATGCGAACTCTTCGGTCACCGTTTTGCCTGTGAACCATACTCCTTTTTGCCGCAGCTTTTTAATAAAACTACCTTCTGAACGTGTTAATTCCTGTGGAGGAAGATTTGAACCGGCACGAGTGGGCAAACCGTCTATATGAATTAGATCCTTAACTCCTACTGGAACTCCGTATAATGATGGTTTTGGGAGCTCATGATAGGTTTGTCTTAGCTGCGCTACTTCACTCATGATTCTATCTGTTCTTTTCTCTTCCGATACAAAAGCATGGATGTGAGGCTCTAACTTATCATAACGATCTAAATGCTGATTAAGGAATAGCTCGAGTGATGAATCATTTGGCTCTAATCCTTGATGGAACTGCGTTAAAGAAGATGTATGGATATACATACCTAACCCCCTTCACAAATTACTAAACTAAGATCCCTCTGCTCTATGATTGTATTTATTTGGAATATCTTCATGTTAATCGTAGTCTTTTGCTAAGGCAAGAAGTTTAATCACAGCATAGAAGGCGCACATAATCACTGCAAAACCAGCGAATAAAAGAATATTCTCCACTTGGACTCTATCAGCTAGCGGACCAAATAGCGCCATCCCGAGTGGCAAAGCACATGAGTTCGTCACTTGAACAAGACTAAACACCCTACCTTGCATCTTCGGCTCCACATTCTGCTGCAACATCACTGTCAAAGGAGCGTTAAAGCAAGGCATCGTTACGCCTATCAACAAATTAAACAATAAATACATTGCAAACATAGGAGCGAAGCCAAGTCCAACCATCAGCAAACCGTAGAGAGCACATGCTATAATGTTGGTATGCATACGAGACTTAAAGCCGCTCCATGACGCTATCAGAAGCCCTCCAACTAACGCCCCTACGCTAAAAGTCATCTCACTTGCGGTCAATCTCCATACTTCTGGACCAAAGGATCGACTCACCATTAGAGGGGTTAAGAAGGCTGCTGGACTGATCAGTATCATTACGACAAATAAATAGATTAGTAATTGCTTAATAAAGACATGATCCTTTAGGTACTTAAATCCTTCCTTAATATCTTGTACATTCGATTTCTGAACCTCCTCCAACTTAGCATGAACTGGAATATCGATTATACACATCATACCAATTCCAATAATTGCAGTAATCACATCAATAAAAAAGGCAGTTTCTATGGTACTAATCGATAGAATCACGCCCCCTGCTGCTGGAGCTAGAAACATCATCAAGGATGAAATACTACTATTTACTCCATTCACCTTCATAAGCTGATCTTTTGGAACAATTTGAGGGATAAGTGCGTTCACAGCAGGAACCTGTATCCCCGTACCTGCCGCTCGGATCAGCAAAATTACATATAGCAACCCAATATATTTATAGCCCATCAAAAACATCACAGCGAGGATAAGAGTAGCGATCGCAATCATACCATCCGCTAGCATGATCATTTTTTTACGACTATAACGGTCGATCCATACCCCAGCAAACAGCGATATCGCCATCTGCGGGAGAAAGCCGCAGACGGTTGATATCGTCATCATCACCCCTGAAGAGGTAGTTAGAGTGATATACCAAATAATCGCATATTGAACCAGCGAGGAACCAAATAAAGATATGGTTTGAGCCGTTAGAAATAGGGTTATTTTTCTTTTCCAATTGTCATTCATGGTTTGCATTAGTACTTACTTCCTTTACTTCTGGTTTCATCTCCTATGTTAAGCACACGATCGACCCACCCTTGATAAAACTCTTCTTCATGAGAAACAAGAATAACAGTACCGCTAAATTGAATTAGAGCTTTCTTCAATGCGTCTTTCGTTTCAGCATCTAAGTGATTGGTCGGCTCATCCATAATTAGGAAGTTGTATGGTGAGAGCAGTAATCGGCACAACTTAACCTTAGACTGTTCTCCGCCGCTGAGCGTACGGATAGACTGTGTTACAAGGTTATCTTTAACCACACACTGTGCCAGATGACGACGTATTTCCTTTACAGTCAGTTTTGGATCATAAGCTGAAATCACCTGAATAGGTGTCATCATATCATCTTCCCAAGTTAAATCCTGCTCGAAGTAACCGACTTTAACTTGTTCTGCGAACTGAAACCTACCGGTTATCCCTTTGATTTCACCAACCAATGTTTTAAGCAATGTTGATTTCCCGATTCCATTGAACCCCGTAATCACCAGCTTTTGTTCGCCACGGATGGAGAACTTCAATTTAGGCAACAAAGGTTTATCGTAACCAACCACTAATTGATCCACTTTAAGCGCTACTTGTGACGTGCATGGGAGCTCTTTAAAGCGAATAGACGCTTTGGATACAAATGTTGGAGCTGCGATTCGTTCCAGCCTATCCAGCTGTTTCTGGCGACCACGGGCTATTTTGGAATTAACACCCGCACCGTTTTTTCGAATGAATTGCTCTGTAGTTTCTATTTTTTTCTGCTGTGCATGATATTGCCGGATATAACTCTCTCGCAAATGTTCCTTCTGCTTCACAAAATCCGAGTATTTACCGTGGTATTTTTTTATCGTTTCCCCCTCTATATCGCAAATGCTAGTGGATATTTTATCGAGAAAGGCATAGTTATGAGATACAACAATGAACGCTTGATTAAAGGCAATCAAATACTCAGCGAGCCAGTTAACATGTTCGGTATCTAGATAATTGGTTGGTTCGTCGAGTAATAGCACATCAGGTTGTTCAAGTAAAAGCTTGGCCAGTATAACTTTAGTCCGTTGCCCCCCGCTTAACTGCTCGATGGGACGGTCGATTCCAATCGCGTTGATCCCCAGACCCATAACCATCTTACTGATATTGCTCTCCATCGAATAATAGTCTAGCGCTTCTAATCGTTTCTGGTAGTCTGCTGCCTTTTGTAATAACGTTTCGTTGCCGGTTACAGAGCACTCTTCATAGAGCTCATTTATTTTTCGTTCTAGTTCGTATAATTCTGAGAACGCCTGTTTTAAATAATTATGAACCGTACAGTTTCCATCCATGACAGCATATTGATCGAGATGACCGATTGTAATATTGGGCTGCCACTTTATCATTCCATCATCCGGGATCACTTCCCCCGTCAAGATGCTAATCAACGTACTCTTACCCGTTCCGTTCTGTCCAACCACTCCTACATGCTCTCCCTTGTACAAATCCATAGAGACATTTTTGTATAGGACCTTATCGCCAAAAGCATGTGTCAAATTAGAAACCTCAAGTAAGTAAACTCATTTCCTTTTCCTCTTTTCTGAAATTAATTAAGAACGCAAAAAAAGCAGAAGACACTGCACCCTTTGGGCACAAGCCTTCTGCTTATCTGTACACGAATAGACGGCACAAACATATAAATGACAGTCTAGAAACTGAGCATTATAAACACAAAAGGCTGTAGACGAAAATTGTCTACAGCCTCTTAATCATTAACATCGAAAGATAGCATAACCAAATAAGCATGACATTTCACGCTAAATCGGACTAGCTATCATTCGATGATATAAAAGCAATACGCTTTTGATTAAGCTCCGGACAACGTTTCATCGTTTGTATCCGTTTGTTCGGAGCAGCCTCTGGTATATAACTTTACAGTTTCTACATGAATCATGTTAAACCATCCCTTCGTTTGGTAACAGTTTAAAACGCATGCCTAAACTTGTCAACCTAGAGCGGGAAATCATAATTATTTTTAGTCTCTAACAGTTGAATAACTTCTTTTGCCTTTTGTATCGCTTCTTCTAGAGAATAAATTAAACGATCTGTTACTGTGACAATATCTTCGAACTCTCCAGGTGTGTCTAATATTTCTTTGATGCTTAGTTCCTTTGATTGTTCTGCTGTATTTATTAATCTTAGAATAGCATTCATAGAATAGTGTGCTGCTCGCAATGTACGAATAATCTTCATTCTATTTAATTCTCGTTCTGTATAAAAGCGATAACCATTTGGTAGTCTGGGAACGGTTATTAAGCCATTTCTTTCCGAGTTCCTTAGGATTTCAGGTGTTAATTCCAATAATTGTGTGACTTCATTTCGATTATAAGTCTGATTAGACAATGACTCATTGCCACTGAGCCATTGTTCAACCAATTGAATGGCTTCTAAAGCTAGTCGGTATTCTTGTTCAAGATGAGCCAAATAGACCTGGGCTAGTTTAAAAGCCAGCTTGAAATCACCCTTCCCACTGGCTTCTGCAATAGCTCGTGCTTTAGCTCGACTATGACCTTGAATAATCTCACAATGAAAAGCGGTTCTAGCTACTTGAAGCTGAAATAAATGAAGCTCCGAAAATAATCGATATCCATTGTCTGCACGAGGCACTGGAGAGATATACTTCCACTCTTCATAAATGCGAACAGTATTCGGATGTACGTTAACAAGACTCGCTATTTCTTTGGTGCTATACATCCCTTCGCCTCCCTCACTTCCATTTAAAGAATTTGATGGCGCTGCCCAAACCAATCAATATACATAAGACAAGAATGATAATACTAAAGAATAAGTGCTGAATTGACTCTCCAATCGAAACTTGTTTAAGTAAATGAATACCATGTGAAAGCGGAAGAATATCCATTATCCATTGGAGAAAACGTGGCATAATTTCATATGGAATCGTAGCGCCAGAGAATAGAAGCATTGTGAAGTAGACCACTGAACTCCATAAATTTGCAGACTTTTGATCAGGCACGACACTGCCGATAGCAATCCCAACACTGTACATCGCACACACAACAAATGCATAAGTTATCAGAAAGACTCCCCATGAGCCTCTCATTTCATAATCAAATAATAAAGTATATACAGTAGTTACGCCAATAAATGAAACTAGTGCTGAGGATAATTGAATAACAACTTGAGCAAACAATATATGTACTGGGGATACGGGTGTTACTTGGAATCTTTTTAGAATTCCTCGATGACGATAGTCAGCAATGGTAAGCGGTACACCCATTACGCCAGTGGCGAGTACCCCAATACAAATAACTGCAGGGTAAGAGATTTCAAACATGGATGCTCCGCTGGCAGACACATCTTTACTCATGACATATCCAAAAAGAGTCGCCAAAATGATCGGGAGTAGGATCCCAAATATAAGTATATCCATACCTTTCCAAACAAGTTTGCCCTCTATTTTTAGTAGCGTCCAAAATAATTTCATACCCATTCCTCCTCACCTGCAAAATATAAATAGGCATCCTCTAATGTTGGTTGTCCACTAAGTGTAATAATTTCTTGAATGGAACCAAAGGCGACCGTTTTACCGTCTCTTAAAATGATTAGTTGATCGCAGAGAGCTTCTACTTCGTCCATGTAATGAGAGGTGAGTACAATCGATAGTCCGTTTTCTTTCATAGTTAAAAGCTGTTTCCATAACATCTTACGCGCTTTTGTATCAAGCCCCGTTGTTAATTCATCTAAAAAAACGAGCTGAGGATTAGGCAAGAGGGCTAACAAAACTGCTAATCGCTGCTTTTCACCGCCAGATAGCGATCTTACTAGCTGCTTTTTCTTTTCATGCAGTCCAAAGGTTATAAGTAAAGGATCGATAGCTTGTGGTTTTTTGTATAAAGCACGCCATTGGATACAAGCCTCTTCTACGGTTAGGCGATCTTGAAAATTCGTATCTTGGAATTGTACGCCAACGTTTTGGAACACTTCTTTTCGTTCTGTGAATGGCGATTTCCCAAGTACTTCGAGCATTTGAAATTCGCTTTTCTCGATCCCTAGAATTGCAGCAATACTCGAGGATTTACCCGCACCATTAGCTCCTAGCAAACCAATTACTTCTCCTTCACCTAAATGAAAGTTTAAATCCTGGACAGCAACTTTGTCTCCGTATCGTACAGAGAGATTTTTCACGGACAAAATCATAATCCCCACCTCATTTCAGATATTAGGTTTACACTATATCAAATGAAGTAAAGGCTGGTGGTTTATTGGAGGGTTTGTTTTTTGAAACAAAAAAAAGGAGGTTAGCTCATCTCATGAACTAACCATCCTCTGACAGATGAAAAATATTTCCGAAAAATCATTTTCTTTTTTTAACACCATTTATCCTAGTCCCTTGAGGGATTGAAATGAGCTGACTCTTTGATACACCGATAAGTTGAGAAGTATAAATACTCGAATGTCCGGAGAACAAATAACTCACTACACAAGCGATGAACATATAAATTGCACCTTCCGAACCAAACAGCTCAATTCCCATTAAAAAGCATGCGATAGGTGTGCTCGTAGCTCCGCAGAAAACAGCAATGAATCCGAGTGCAGCTAAAAAGGGACCATACACATGTAATATTCCAGCCAAAGCATTGCCTAATGTGGCTCCAATCGCAAACAACGGAGTAACTTCACCACCCTGAAATCCTGTTCCCAGGGTAAAAGCGGTGAAAATCAGCTTCCATAAAAAAGCGAACGGCGTTACATCTCCCTCAAAAGAATCCTTGATTAAAGGGATACCAAGTCCCAGATAGTCGCGTGACCCTACAACGAATACCAACGCTATGATAATTAAACCACCTACTGCTGCTTTTATCATCGGATTGCTAATCATGGCGGTGAAGGTTCTTTTTAGAAAATGAGTCAGTTCACTGAAAAGCATACTCACAAGACCAAAAATAACAGAAGCCAATACCACTTTTAGAATAATCATTACACTTAAGGCAGGAAACTCATTCACTACATAGTGAGTATGATGAACGCCCCACAATTGAGTGGTGACCAGATCACCAACAAAGCTGGCCACAAAACATGGAAGTAACGCTTGTTGGCTAATAAGTCCAATCGTTACCACTTCTAGACCAAATAAGGTTCCAGCTAGTGGTGTTCCGAAAATAGAGCCAAAGCCTCCGCTAATCCCGCACATTAACAATATTTTGCGATCCAGCGGACTGATTTTGATTAATTTCCCAAACCACTCCGCGAGGCTTCCTCCCATTTGTACTGCGGTTCCCTCACGTCCGGCAGATCCACCAAACAAATGAGTTACCAGTGTTCCGAACAATACTAAGGGTGCCATGCGTAAAGGAATGGTCTCTGTACCATCCTGAATTTGTTCTATGATAAGATTATTTCCTTTAGCGCTGTTTTTTCCATAACGCATATATAAGAAACTAACAAGGACTCCTCCAAGAGGCAGCAAATAAAGCAGCCACGGATGCTCTAGACGTACATCTGTTACATAATCTAAGCTTTTCAGAAAGAATGCCGAGGCAGTTCCCGATAAAAGTCCAACCACACTTCCGAGTACAATCCATTTGATAAACGTACTCCATAGTGCAAAATGACTTCTTTTCTTAGCGAATTCAACCCATCGTGCAGACCATTGATTCATTACGACAGCCTCCAAAATCAGTATAAAGCAGTCCCAACAACAAAACAGACTCCTACCAGTGAAGCTCACACTGGTAGGAGTCATTAGTCTCATGAGACGGTTGAGGCGAACTCCATCGCCTTGTTAGATATTATTCTTAGTCTTCAAACTCCACGTTATGATACACCTGTTGCACATCTTCCAAATCTTCTAAAGCATCAATCAGTTTTTCAAATTGAGCTTGTGCATCTTCAGGAAGTGTTACATAGTTCTGTGGAAGCATGTTTAATTCTGCTACAGTAAATTCGGTAATTCCAGCATTTCTGAATACTTCTTGTACGGCATGGAACTGATCAGGCTCAGCATATACGATAACTGCTTCGTCCTCTTCCAGTACATCACGTACATCAAGCTCTGCTTCGAACATCATCTCAATCACTTCATCAGCGGTTTTACCTTCCACACCGATAACAGCCGTTGAGTCAAACATATAGGCTACTGATCCGCTGACACCCATATTTCCGCCATTCTTACTAAATGTAGAACGAATCAAAGGTGCTGTACGATTAACGTTATTCGTAAGCGCATCGACGATAATCATCGAACCGTTAGGTCCAAACCCTTCGTAACGAAGGTCTTCATAATTCTCATCACCGCTGCCTTTGGCTTTATCCATTGCGCGGTCGATAATCGCTTTTGGTACATTGTAAGTTTTTGCACGTTCTAATACAACCTTCAGTGCCCGGTTTGCTTCTGGATCGGGTTCACCTTTCTTGGCTGCTACATAAATCTCAACACCAAACTTAGCATAAACGCGACTTGTGTTGGCGTCTTTGGAGGCTTTCTTTTCCTTAATATTATTCCACTTACGACCCATATTGTTCCCGCTCTCTTTCAACATGAATTAAAAACAATTGTTACTTATTATACCCTTGATTAATAGCTCTAGTAAAGTGCGCTGCTAGGTTAATCCTCTAAGCTGTCACAATACACTCATAAAAAAGGCTCCTGAATCGATCAGGAGCCTGCTAGTATTTATCAAATCAATGCCAAATTTCATCCGCAATCTCTTTAATAAATTGCAGTTTGTCCCACTGTTGCTGATCTGTCAAATGGTTTCCTTCTTCTGTAGAAGCAAAACCGCATTGTGGGCTTAGACATAGCTGATTGATGTTAACATACTGTGACGCTTCTTTAATACGCTCCACGATTTCTTCTTTATTCTCAAGCTCACCGGTCTTCGAGCTGAACAATCCTAGAACGACCTGTTGATCCTTGATAAATCTTAATGGTGCGAAATCACCTGCCCGATCCGTATCAAACTCCAGATAGAACCCATCAACATCCACAGTTCCGAATAACACTTCTGCGATTGGCTCGTATCCACCGGAAGCTGCCCATGTAGAAGCATAGTTTCCACGGCATACATGCATGGTAATGACCATATCAGCAGGATGATCCTTAATCGCTTCATTATTTACGAATGCATACAACTTAGCAATTTCGTTAACATTTACACCCTCTTTTTGTCGCGCTTCCCAATATCCTTTGTCACAGAGCATCCCCCATGTGCAATCGTCCAACTGAAGATTTCGACAACCCGCCTCATAGAAGTCGCGAATCACTTCACGATATGCTGCGGCAATATCAGCAACTAGTTCATCTTGGTTATCGTAAACAGCTACAGTGGTCTGGTGATTCCGTTGAAGCTCAGCAAGAAATTGTGCAGGAGAGGGAATCGTTTGACGCGCAACTACATCGTTACCGGCAACGCTAGCCAGTTGTCTGTAATCTGCGATCATTGGATGATTCGTACCGCGAATCTTGCCAGATAGGATTGCCGTTTCCGCTCTTGTCTCAATGCCATTGAATAAATAGCCTTCTTTGCTGACTTTCTTAGCTACGCCTTCCAGACCCCACATGAAGTCTAAATGCCACCAAGAACGGCGGAATTCACCGTCCGTTACTCCTTTTAAACCTACATCTTTTTGCTTTTTCACGACTCTGGCAATCTCCGTATCTTCAACCTTGCGCAATTCGTCTGCCGTGATTTCATTGTTTTGAAATTGAACGCGAGCCCTCTTAATAGTTTCCGGGCGTAAGAAGCTACCTACTATATCAACTCTGAAGGGTACTTCCGTTCTTTGCGTTCCTGTTTGAATGGTACTCATGGGGCCGACCTCCTTGATTCTCTGTGCTTGTTCTGTTGCATTCACTATAGCACTTCATCATCTAAGGCTGGTAACTCCTAAAAACTATGGCCTACCATAAGCTTACGCTATAGCAGGCCATCAGATTTACGTATTTTTACTTAAACCCAAATTTCTTGGGCGGTTTCGATTACGAGACGTATTTTATCCCACTGCTCTTCTTCGGTTAGAATATTCCCTTCCTCGGTTGAAGCAAATCCACATTGAGTACTTAGGCAAAGCTTCTCAATATCAACATATTGTGCCGCTTCTTCAATACGCGCTTTGAGCTGTTCTTTGCTCTCAAGACCCCCATGTTTCGTAGTTACTAGTCCCAACACTACAAATTGATCTTTAATAAAGCGTAAGGGCTCAAAATCACCCGCCCGCTCATTATCATACTCCAAGAAGAAGGCATCCACTTTAGTATTCGAAAAAAGCTCTTTAGCCACAGGCTCATAACCACCAGCAGCGAACCATGTAGAACGAAAATTGCCTCGGCATACGTGAAGTGCTATTGTCATGTCCTGCGGACGATTGGCAATGCTCTCGTTAATCAGCCTAACATAATCCTTAGCCAATTGATCTGGATCTGTACCTCTGCTGCGTAAATGCGCCCGATGTCTGCCACTACACAGTGTTCCCCAAGTTGTATCGTCTAACTGGAGGTAACGGCAGCCCGCATCATAGAACGCTTGGATTGCAGTTCGGTAAACAGCAATAATATCTTGAAATAACGTTTCCTGATCCGGATAAACCTCATTCCCGTTAAACTCCTCCACAAAATGAAATAAAGCGGGTGAAGGTATCGTCATTTTCGGAATTCGGTCTCCAGCCATTTGCTTCAAAGCGATAAATTGCTCGATCATCGGATGATTTTCAAAGGCAATTCGGTCCACAATTCGAAAAGATTCCGCGCGCTGAGCCGCTTCCGCTCTTCCTTGATTCAAGTTAATCTTTTCTGTCCCTTTAATCCCTACAAAAAAATCAAGATGCCACCAGGAACGGCGGAATTCCCCATCTGTGACCGCCAATAAACCCACTTCTTTTTCTTGTTCCAGAAGTTTGGCGATTTCAATATTCTCAATTTCATGAAGCTGACTGCCCGTGATTTCACCATTGTCATATTGGAGGCGGGCTGCTTTTATCTCATCCGTGCGTAAGAAGCTGCCAACGATATCGTAGCGAAAGGGTGGAGCATTTCTCTGGGTGCCAATTACGGGTCTAATCATACCGATCCTCCTACTGCTATAGTAAAAAATGATTTAGATCAAAATAACTTCCTGAAACCAGGTCATTCAAAATCTCGATATACTTAGATGCCATTACACTCGGTCTACGATCTTTATGCGCTATCCAGCCAACCGTAAATACTTCATTGCTCTCAAAAGGAATCGTCTTCAGGCCATCACCATTTAGATCAGACGCCAGAATTCCTGTGCCAACCGTATAGCAATCCGTACCCATTAATAAATTGGTCAGTGTCGCTCGGTCATTCACCTTGATATTCTTCTCAATTTGTGAAAAGCTTAACATTTCCTCTGAGAAATGCAGTGAATTGTTCTCACCCTGTTCAAAAGTGATATAAGGGAACGGTACAATATCATCCTGAGTAATAACTTCCTTACGAGCCAGCGGATGTCCGGTTCGAACATAAAGATGCGGATCCGTATTAAAAAGCGGTGTGAATTTCAGATTGCCGTCACTAAACAGTTTATTCATATGCTTATAGTTACTCTCGTTAATATAAAGAATTCCTAAATCACTGCGCAATGTACGTACATCCTCGATAATCTCGTAGGTTTGCGTCTCTCTCAAGCTAAAATTGTATTCCGAGACGTCATTCTGCTTCATGAGATTTACAAAGGCGTCAACCACAAAGGCGTAGTGCTGCGTAGAGATGGAAAAATAGATCGGACTACGCTTTTTCCCAGTATAACGATTCTCCATAAGCTCCGTCTGTTCAATAATTTGGCGAGCATAACCTAGGAATTCCATCCCCTCTACGGAAATACTGATCCCACGGTTGGTCCGCTCAAAAATCGTAATTCCCAGTTCACTTTCTAACTCTTTAATGGCATTGGACAGGCTCGGTTGAGAGACAAAAAGCTTCTTTGCCGCCTCATTCATGGAGCCACTATTTGCAATTTCGATAGCGTAGCGGAGTTGTTGCAACGTCACTCCTATTCCCCCTGTTCCAGACCTGTTAGTTCTGTATTCTGTTTCATGCTAGGTGATATCGTAGCATATTTTCATATAGCAATCCAAGATAATCCTTATCATATTTACGTATTAAGCGTGCTTTAGCGTGTACGCTTCTTAGCAGCATCAATTTTGGAGGGGTCAAGTCCCTTCCAAATGTTCGGCATATCAACCTGCTCCGGGTGCTCAAATACTAGAAAAGCCGTAGGTAAATATCGTTCCCCATATTGAGAGGATGGCTTGTTCATAATCTCGTTGTCTTTTACCAGCACGGTAGAAGAACCTCCATCCAAATTGGCAGCAATCACGGCTCCATGCTTAAGAAGGATTTGCTGCACATCGTATAGATTTGCTCCAATACTATAAGTAGGTTGTCTTCCATCGATGACAACAAAGATGATCGCTCCGTCTGCACGCTGACCCATCGCTGTTCTAGGTGCAATCCCCCACCCTTCAGCCGCGTTCTTAATCAATCCTTTTCCATTAACGATCAGACGAGGGCTAAAAGTAACGGCCTCCTGAACACCCATTTTACTAATCTCGTCTAAAGAATAATTCCCAGCAACCATTTTCCCTTGTTTATCAAGTCCTACGATTTGGGTGGATTTTTTGCCACCGAGACCGTTGTAATATAACTTACCTTGTGAAATCACAATACCAATAGGTTTAAATCCATTACCTTTCCAGTTAGGATCGGCAAATCCACCACCGTTAACTCCAGCAATAGCACCTGTGCGCTTCACCATGCTAGTTACTTTCTCACCTGACCCTACCTTATCTGGAATTCCCAAACGGACTTTTGTAGGATCATTAACGATCATGACATATCCGGAATACCCAGTACCTGATACATTTTCTATCTCGACTAGTGGTTTCTCTTTTACTTCTGGTTCAGGAGTGATGGTGTGTGTGTCCTTTTCGACCCCCATCTCTTCAAATAGGGAGCTATATTCAGTCACTCTGTCCTTTAATCCGTCCTCGCCAATTATATATTTAGCCATGTAGCGGTGCTGTGTTGTAATCAGTGTATCAGCGATTGAATAGCGCAGATTTTTAGCCGAAGGTGCAAAGTAAAACCAGCCGCCTCCAGCAATCAACAAAATTAAACAAAATAAAAACACTTTAGATAGTGTACGAAAAAAACTCCGTTTCTTACGTTTTTTGGTTGGTTTCTTTTTGCGTACGGTGGAACGTTGAGGTAATGATGAAGTGCTCACTTCTTTTTCCTCCCTGACTATTTCGGAATTTGAAAATAACGATCTAACTTTATCATAGACGATAAATTCCATAAAAAGTTTCTGTTAAGGAAATTACTAGTTATAATTAGTTTCTAAGCATACACAAAAATATCGCCGTACGATTCTCATCATACGGCGATTGTTTGTTAGTTTTCCTTTATAATTTCGCCATTATTTGCGGTCTCTTTATTCGCTGCAACACATAATAAATCAAGAATAGATTTATTCCCAGCAAAATAATCATAATCCCTGCTGACCATTCTAATGGATGCTTTACACCAAATGTAACCAGTAAAGAAGGTACCATCGTCAAGAAGCTTAATGCTGAAGCAATATGTAATCCTTGGCGTGGCTTTTGCATTACCATGGATAATATTCCAGTTATAAAGATCATGAATATACAAATCAGAAGATTATCAAAGATTAATATACTTTGAGCTGTTGAGAACCAAATGAGGCTGGTTTCATGCATAAAAACAAATTGGATGAAGTTTGCTGTCAGCCAAGTAAACAATGACGACACTACCAGCATTACTAGTGAAATCAGGATTGCAATCATACTCTTTCCAATGAACATTGACTCTGTTCGTATTGGCGTTGACAATAAAGATTCAAAGGTTTTATATACTTTTTCTCCTCCAATCGAATATGAGATCATATTTACTGTTATTCGAGGCACACCTAGAGCCATAATGATGATTGGATAATAAAAGTTCAATTCGCCAAAATAAATATAGGCAAGCATCGTAAAGATGGCTGGTGCAACTATTAAGAAAAGCATGCTAAACCGAAATTGCTTTAAAGCTACGAAATATTTCCATTCATGATGAAGAACACTAGACATTTGTGATTTCATCAAAAACACCTACCTTCTTATATGACTCTACAAAAAATACGAACGATCCATTTTCTTAACTTTTATAAAGATAAAATAAGAGTTAACCCCTACCAAAACGACTAAAAATACTGCTGATAGTAAATAAGTAGCCACCATCAAATGCTGAGTAAATAAATTAAAAAGAATAACAATATAAATATAAATCGGATAAAAAACTATGCTTAGCTTACTATTCGCCTTCTGGATATCGTCAGAAGTACTGGATCGATCTACTCCTATTAAAGTGACGGCTAATAAAATATGAAAAAATAGAATCAACATACCTACCCATTCCCAAAAATTGATTTGAAAAGGCTCATTTGTGAAACCCTTCACTAATAGCATTAAAACGAATATTGATAAATAACAAACTCCACTGCTAACGATGCAAAACATACATTTTCCATAAAATAGGCTTCTGCTCTTAATTGGTGAGGATAATAATGTTTCTATCGTTTTCATTTCTTTCTCACCCGCAAAGCTGTTGGCTGTCCATTGCTTTAACAGAGTAAGTGGAAATAAGATTGATCCGCTCAACAAAACAGTATCGTTCATTCGAAGCACAGGAGCAACGATCCCTATGAGAACTACAGCACATAAATGAAAGATCAGAGCACCTTTATCCTTGAAATACTCTTTTATCTGCATCCTAAAGACGGTTTCTATTTCATTCATTTGGTTTCTCACCATTTTCTACCTGCATATACAGCTCTTCGAGGTCAAATCCCTTTGTTTCAATATTCTTCACATCTATCGCTAATGTAGCTAACACTTTAATCAACTTCGAAATCGCAATATTTTCTGTTAGTTCAACGATAATCGTGTTTTGCTGTACCTTGTATTCAATATTTATTTCAAGACTAGACAACGCCTTATGAAGACGTTCCAAATCAGCGGACAAATCTTGGTTGCAGATAATACGGACTTTACTATTGGCTTGCTCTTTCAATGCTGCCATTGTGTTAGTATATACGTTTTTCCCATGTCGCATTATTGTGATCTTATTACAGATCTTTTTTACCTCTTCTAAATTGTGTGTGGTCAAAATAATGGTGGTCCCGTACTTCTGTGCTAAATCATGCAGCATTACTCTTAAATGATCAATGCTTACTGGATCTAGTCCATTCGTGGGCTCATCTAATAGAAGGATTTTGGGTTTGTGAAGTAAGGCTCTAGTTAAAGCAACCTTCTTCTTCATCCCTGTAGAAAAGCCCTTAACAGGCAAATGCTTCTTATCTAGTATTTCAAAATCACTCAATAGCTCGTCTATTCGTTTGTCGTAATCACTACGTTTCATACCATATATTTGAGCAAAATAACTTAAGTTATCATATACACTCAAAGGCTCATATAACCCAACGTCTTCTGATAAAACACCACACATTTTACGAACAGTGTCACCCTCTAAATTAGGATTACAACCAAATACAGATACCTCTCCCTCATCAGGCTCTAAAAGTCCTAATAAGAAACGAAGAGTAGTTGTTTTCCCAGCTCCATTATGTCCCAATAAGGCGTAAACATCTCCCGCCTGTATGGAAAGGCTCAATCCATTAATAGCATTTACACGCCCGAATGTCTTTTTTACATCTTTCAGTTCAATTTTCCGCATCGCACAATCCTCCTTAATAAACCCAAAATAAGTATAGCAGACTATACATAGATTGTATAGTTAACTATACTTATTTTGATTGTGATAAATTTTTTTATTGATATAATAAGAAAGTACGACGTTGTCGTTTTCGGTTTTCATCATGAAAGCAATTTTCGATATTATTTAATACATGGGAGCAGGACATGAAAACAAGAATAAGAGAATTGCGAAAAGAGCGAAAAATATCTCAAGAGGAATTAGCAAAAGCGGTTCGTGTCACTCGGTTAACCATTATTTCAATTGAGAATGAAAAATACACAGCTTCTTTAATCCTTGCTTATAAAATAGCTAAGTATTTTGGATTAACGATTGAGGAAGTATTTGATTTCTCTGAGGTGGAGGAAAATGATGAATCAAAAATATAAAGCGAGGATTCAAAAACGTTTACGTACCAAAATAGTTATCGCTGTTATTGGTGGACTTGCTGTAATAGGCACCTATATTATTAAATTGCTAAATACCACGGCAGATTTTGCTTCTATTGATGCGTATATCACAGGATTTTTCTTTGGTATTGAAGGCGTCTGTGTAATGAACATAATACAGCTTAGAAAGCTGCTTAAAGACGAGAATGCGCTTGAAGAAATGGTAATTTATGAAGAAGATGAAAGAAATCAAAGCATCAAATTAAAAGGTTACAACTCCACTATAAATTTAATGATTTGGTTGCTTTCATTTGGAAGTATTATCTCATCTTTCTTCAACCAGGTTATCTTTTTCACATTGGCAAGTGTTCTTGTGGTCCTGTTAGTCGTGTCTTCATTATTCAGATGGTTTTATACTAGAAACTGAGTGGGGTACATAAGCTCCCTCCTTCCAATTAAAATAGCTGTCTCAGTAGTAGAATTTCTACTTGTGAGACAGCTCCTTTGCACCTCTTATTAATTGCATGATTTATTTAGTGTCTACCCGCTCCACCACCACTGCTGGCGCTACCTCCACCACCTGATGATCCACCACCGCCGGAATAACCTCCTCCACCGGAAGAGCCACTATCATTGTTAGAGTAGCTGCTGCTGGAAGAGCTGGAAGAGCTAGAAGAATGTCTACCTGCACCTCCGCCACTACTCGAACCTCCGTCCCCACGATTCTCGTTGCTTGAGGAATATCGTCCTGCTCCTCCACCTCTAGTAGAGCCGCCTCCACCGCTGTTTCCCCAGAAGCTTGACTGTGAGTTATTTGATGGTGTGTTTCTATGATGATGATGATGGTGATTATTATAGTGATTATTATAACGTCTGTGCCAACGTCTACCATAACCGTAATCCGCTTGACCGTACCAATTCCCATACCGCCGAATATTTCTTGGGCTATACGGATTAAATGGCAAACCGTACATTTCAATATATTTATTGCGTCGTGAAAGACCATATCCGAACAATATGAGCGGAGCAAATATCAATAAGTAAATTAGGAGACCTTTGCCTACACTAACACTAGCCTCCTTTGCTGAAGTGGTTGTTGAGGGCGAAGTTGAACCAGTTGTGCCCCCATTATTTCCTGCCGTCCCTGTTGTTCCAACGACCTGATCCGCTCTTGCTAGCAAAAAACTGTACAAAGCATTGACAGTTGCCGTAGCACCTGTCCCGTAATCTTTTTTTACAAATTGAGGCTCAAGTACGGTATCCAAAATATTACTAATCGCATCGTTAGTTAGAATCTTATCGATGTCCTTCCCTTGAAGAACATGATAGTTGTCTCCATCAATATCTAGTACCAGCATAACATCCTTAGGGCCTGCTGCAACGGAGGCAAACTTCATGTAGGTATAATCCTGAAGTGTCTTATCTCCTGCATTCTTTACAGTAACCACATAAATGCCACTGCCAGTTGTGGTTTTATATCTATTGCTAGATTCGTTCAGATAATCCTTTGTCACTTTTTTGAGTACACCGGCATTATCGGATACATAGTTTTTCGTGCCGACAGTTTCCACCCAAGTCCCACCCATGGCCTGAATAAAAGCGCCATACGTCTTGCGTGCGCCATTACTATATGTTTTTGCTGCAAAATCAGGTTCAAGGTATTGAGAAAGAATTTCTTTAATCTTACTGTTAGGCAACGTATCCTCAATACCCTTTCCTTGTACCGCCCAGTAATCATCATCTTTTATAGATAACAGCAATAGAAGCCCGTTATTCTTGTCCGCGGAACCTACACCCCAGCTATTGAATAACGAAGTGGCATACTCTTCCATCGAAACTCCATTTGTAGAATCAACTGTCACTACTACGACTTGAGCACCCGTATCCTGATGTAATCGAATCCCATAGTTCACCATGTAATTCTCAGCTTTCTCGTCGATCACATTCGCAAAATCATTTACATAAAATGACCCCGTATGCTTTGGTACAGCAGTCTTAGCTGAAGTTAAAACCGGAAGAAGCAAAACGCTTAACATCAGTGTGGCAAGTGTGGTAAGAAGCATTTTTCTAAACATTCTGTAGTTCATATGTACCTCCTGCGCTATCATAATCTCTTTTATTTATCGGTTACGGATGGCTTAAGCAATAGTTCCATTTATTTCTAATCTGTAAATTTTACAGTTAATGAAGATAACTTCAGAATTCCACTAATCCATATGTACTTATTTCACTATCGTAAAATCTTTCTCACTCTCATTAAGAGGCAGATCACTCATAGTTACTTTCTTTACAGATGCCCGTTTCAATGATTGCATGCAATGAACTAAAAAAGAGATTTGTTGCTCTTCTCCTTGCACTTCTACCTCTACACTTCCGTCGTTTAAATTTTGTACCCTACCCGTTAATCTCATTCTTTCAGCAATCGTATATATTTCCAAGCGGAATCCTACATTTTGAACTCTACCTGAGAAAACCACTTGCTTTCTAACGACAGGACTTGAAGGAAGATCCAGTAACTGAATACGATTTGCATGCCAAATCACATAATTATTTCTAACTTTTTTGAACACATTCACACGTTTCATACTCCTTTTTTAGAACTACTACGATTTATGCTATATTGTACCATAGCCGTTGGTAAAATAAGGGGCTGAGTTTATCACTCTTTAATTACAAAATGCACAAAAAGACTCAGCATTCTGCTGAGCCTCCTTGTTGGTATTAACCTCAGTGCTAGAAATTGAAATACTCCGGATCTGCACCCATCCGATGGCTTACATTCAAGTCATAAGTTGGTTCAATCTATTCGTTAAAATCAAACAGAGTAGTCGTTAAATATCGTTCACCAGTATCCGGCAAAATCACCACAATCGTCTTCCCTTTATTTTCTGGACGTTTAGCAATTTGTGTAGCTGTATATACCGCGGCGCCAGACGAGATCCCTACCAGTAACCCCTCGGTCTTGGCAATTTCACGCGCTACGTTAAATGCGTCTTTATTCTTCACCTGAAAAATCTCATCAACAACCTCTTTATTGTAAATCTCCGGAATGAAGTTAGCCCCAATCCCCTGAATCCCATGCGCACTAGGCCGTCCACCAGATAATACTGGTGAATCAAACGGTTCAATAGCGACGATCTGTACCGAAGGGTTCTTAGCCTTCAAAGCTTCCCCAACCCCTGAAATTGTGCCTCCAGAACCAACACCTGCGATAAAAATATCTACATTTCCATCAGTATCTCGCCAAATTTCTTCCGCTGTAGTCGTTCTGTGAATTTCCGGGTTAGCTGGGTTGCTGAACTGTTGTGGAATGAATGCATGTGGAATTTCCGCTGCCAATTCCTCCGCCTTTCTCAAAGCACCGCTCATCCCTTCAGCTCCAGGTGTTAATACAAGCTTAGCACCAAGCGCAGCCATCACCTTACGGCGTTCAATACTGAATGTATCCGGAAGAACGATAATCAACGGGTACCCAAGGCTGGTTGCAGCCATTGCAAGGCCAATGCCGGTATTGCCACTTGTTGGCTCTATAATTACAGAATCTTTATGAATTAAGCCCTTATCCTCAGCATCCTTGATCATTGCATAACCTATACGATCCTTGACGCTACCTCCAGGATTAAAAGACTCTAGCTTGGCAAGGATTTTTGCTTCAACGTTTTGAGATTTACTATATTTCGAGATTTCCAATAACGGTGTGTTGCCAATCAAATCAGTTACGCTTTTATATATATTAGCCATAATATTCTCCTCATTTCTTATTAACCCATCAGCTTACTTAGCATTAAGTCTAACAGGATTTAGAGTATATTATCAACTTGTTGTATTCCGTCTAACCGAAACGCTGGACTCTCGCACGATTAAACGCGGATCAAGCTGCACCCTTTGGTAGTCACCCGTAACATTATCTTGGATCCGTTGCAAAAGAAGCTGAGTAGCTAATCGAGCTACTTCATTTCCCATGATCGAGACTGAACTAATCTGTGGAGTTGTAATAGTTGTCCATGAGTTATTGTCTACTCCTACCACTGCCACATCTTCAGGAACATGAACACCTAATTCTTTAAACCGGTTTACGATTCCTATGGCGACCATGTCATTGACTGCATAAATAGCATCTGGCATATGGGTCAGGCTATAAAAATAATCTGCGGCTTGTACCCCAGTTTGCAGGGAGAAATCTTCTCCAAAATAAACCAAAGAAATATCCACTTGATTTAAAGCTTGTTGATAAGCGAGATAACGATCCTCAATGAGATCTTTCTGCGCACCTGCGTATGCGATTCTAGTTCGACCAATACTGATTAGATGCTCCATTATAAGCTGACCTTCAAAACGTGACAGGCTGACGATATCGGCTTTTACGTTTTCTGAGATCCGCTTCCCGTAGTTAATAATGGAGACTGGAACGCTCGATTTATTGATTAGCTCTACCATTGTTTTGGGATAAGCAAGGGGCATGATAATGAGGCCATCGACATGTAATTTCTTGATCTCACGGATTGTTTCAAGCTCTGTCCGCGGATTTCCGGAAGTATTAATCTGAATCACGCGATAACCGTCCTGTTTAGCGGCTTGCTCCACGGACCAAGCAATATCTGGAATAATAGCATTTCGAATATCAGGCACAGCCAGAGCAATTTGCTTCGTTTGGCGAATTTTCAGACTTTGTGCAGAGGTATTAGGTGTAAAACCCATTTCCTCAATCACTTGCAGCACTAATGCTTTAGTCTTGGCACTGATTCCCTCTGAATTATTGATCGCCCTTGAAACGGTAGCAATACCTACTCCCGCTCGTTTCGCTACATCCTCTATGGTTACTTTGTTTTTATTAGCCAAGTTGATAGTCCCCTCATTTTCGGAATCGTTTCCGTTATCATAGCTATTTTTATATCCATCCGGCTCATCCAAGCCGCTATTCCAATTTGTTTATTATAACATAAATGTGCTAATAAAAGCACTTATAGCAACTACAAGTAATCCATTTATGCCTATAAACACTACGTTTAGGTGAAATTTTTCACTAATTTTCGATATTAATTTTTTATTATTTAAATTTGACAATATGAAAATTATGTGACATATTTGTTCTCGGAAACGTTTCCTCTTTCACAGGAGAAAAACACTATTTATTATCAATTAATTAATCTAGGAGATGAATGATATGCAAGCATTAAGATGGCATAACGTCAAAGATCTACGGTTAGAAACGATTGAAGAACCAGCAGCCCTTGAAGGAAAAGTGAAAATCAAAATAGAGTGGTGCGGGATTTGTGGCAGCGATCTTCACGAATATGTAGCCGGCCCTATTTTCATTCCCCAAGGTAC
Source organism: Paenibacillus sp. FSL E2-0201 (assembly GCF_037963325.1). Lineage (NCBI taxonomy): Bacteria > Bacillati > Bacillota > Bacilli > Caryophanales > Paenibacillaceae > Paenibacillus > Paenibacillus sp. FSL E2-0201. The sequence goes on along the minus strand of NZ_CP150154.1, from coordinate 3,210,135 downwards.
AGATCATCCCCTTACTGGTGAAAAAGCTCCAGTCGTAATGGGACATGAATTCTCTGGACAAATCGTGGAAGTAGGTCAAGGCGTTAGCAAGTTTAATGTTGGTGATCGAGTCGTTGTCGAGCCTGTCTTTGCATGTGGTGAATGTGTAGCTTGTCGACAAGGTAAATACAATCTTTGCGAAAAAATGGGCTTCCTAGGTTTGGCTGGTGGTGGCGGTGGATTCTCAGAATACGTCGCAGCAGACCAACATATGGTACACAAAATTCCTGATAGCTTGTCCTATGAGCAAGGCGCTTTAGTAGAGCCCTCTGCAGTTGCTCTGCATGCCGTTCGTTCCAGTCAATTAAAGGTTGGGGACAAAGCTGTAGTCTTCGGCGCGGGTCCAATCGGTTTGCTTGTGATTGAAGCGTTGAAAGCTTCCGGCGCTGCTGAGATTTATGTCGTAGAGCTTTCCGAAGAGCGTAAGAGTAAAGCTGAAGAACTAGGCGGTATTGTAATCGATCCCAAGCAATATGATGTGGTTGAAGAAATTCAAAAACGTACCGATGGTGGCGTCGATGTTGCTTTTGAAGTCACAGGTGTCCCTCCCGTTCTAACACAGGCAATTAATTCCACTAAATTGAGTGGTCAAATCATGATCGTCAGTATTTTTGAAAAAGATGCTACGATTACTCCAAACAACATCGTACTTAAAGAACGTAATTTAACTGGTATCATCGGATACCGTGATGTATTCCCAGCAGTAATTAGCCTGATGGAACAAGGTTACTTCCCTGCGGACAAACTGGTTACTAAGAGAATCAAGTTGAACGAAGTGATTGAACACGGGTTCGAAGCGTTACTGAAAGAAAAAAATCAAGTGAAAATCCTTGTAAGTCCTAAACAATAACCATAAGCAGCCCTGTGGCTGATCTATAGAAGAAGAGTCCTTCTCGATAAGAGAGGGACTCTTTGCTTCTTTTATAGAATTATGAGTACTTCTCATTTAATAAATAGTGTAGATTCTCTTTTACCGATGGCCATTCTTTATCCAAAATACTAAAGACTACATTATCATGAATCGAACCGTCAGATCTGATTCTATGCTGGCGCAGAACTCCTTCTCTTACAGCCCCTAATCGTTCTACTGCTCTTTGTGACCTCAAGTTACTCGCCACCACTGTAAACTCTACACGAACCAGCTTAAGCTCTTCAAAGCAATAGTGAAGCAGTAATGATTTAGCCTCAGTATTCACACTAGTTCTCCAATATTCCGGCGAGATCCACGTACATCCGATTTCAGCATTACGATGAACCATATCCGGATGCATGATTCGAGTAGTACCGACGATTTGTCCAGAAGCTTGTTCAATAATAACGAAGGGAAATTGCGATCCATTGGTTTGATTCGCGAATGCGGTTGTAATTAAATCCCGCACCTGCTCGTCCGACGTTATTTTTCGCCAAGTAAATTCCCAGATATTTGGATTTCTTAATACTCTCGCTAGCCCTTCTACATGACTTTCATCCATAGGAACCAGCTTGATTGTTGTGCCCTCCAGGATTGAATGACGAGGTTGGCTCATTTCGCACACCGCTCTCTTAATGATATATGTTGGATGATATCCGCAATTTCTTCTACTTGATAAGCGATATGATCTGCCCCAGCATGCTCCAGTTCTTCTTTAGGTCCGTAACCAAACGTCACACCGATCGATTCCACTCCACAACCTTTAGCTCCGATGATATCATGCTCGCGGTCTCCAATCATCACAGCTTCTCCTGGATGAATAGCATTCTGATCGAGGACGTACTGTATCACTTCTTTCTTTTTAGATCGGGTTCCGTCTAGATTACTACCACCGATATGCTCAAAATAATGATCTAGTTTGTAACGTTCAAGAATTTGTTCTGCAAAAACAGTAGGCTTGGAGGTGGCTACATACAATGAAAATCCATTATTCTTAAAACCCTCCAGCAATTGCGGTATACCATCAATCACCATATTCTCAAATAGCCCAACGGTGCTGTAACGCTCACGGTAGAAAATAACCGCTTGACGCGCTTGTTCCTCTGAGAACTGATGCAGTTCAATAAATGAATCGTAAAGAGGTGGACCTATGTAAGGAAGAAGCATATCCAAATGCTCGATCTGAATATCAAATTTGTTCAATGCGTATTCTACGCTTTTTGTAATGCCTACTTTTGGGTCCGTTAATGTCCCATCCAAATCAAATAAAATACTTCGTAGTCCTCTTCCCACGCTAGTCTTGCTCCCCTCGATTGTAATTAATGGATGTATTTATAATACATTCGTTTCTACATACTTTCCACATACTTCTCGAATACGATCAGTACGAAAGTTATTTTTATATAACGGAGGAGTATTTTATGAACATGACGCATTATATGTCTTTGCTAGCGGACAATCAGCCGTGGAACTTGATTTTATTCATGGCGATCCCCGTGATTTTTGCTGAGACGATCACCGTTACAGAGTTTATTATCTTATTCACCAAGAATCTAAAAGGCTCGTTACGGACCTTCAACAAAATCTGCAGCATTCTAGCCGGATTGTACTTCACAGGAGTATTTCTCTACTTGTTCCCTACCGCATTCATCCCTTTGTCAGTAAATGGCGAGTGGCATACGTGGGTGGATGTGGTAGCCGTAGGTTTCTATTTGAGTGGAGTGCTCTTCTTATTACCATTAGCTTTGTTAGATCTTGGTCTGATCGCTCGTAAAAGAACTGAAGAAGAGAAAATGAAGCTACATTTCATACTCATCAGCGGGTTCTTGGTTGTAGCGCATATCGCGATGATCTTTGGGATGATCAATCCGGAAATCGTGGGCAGCATGGGTGGAATGGGCGACATGATGCACTAACTTAACATATAAAAAAAGCAGATCAAGGCTAAACCCTTGGTCTGCTTTTCTAATCTAATAGGATACGAAGGTTATCCTGTGCTTTGAACGGAGATCACACTTCGTTTCTTGCGCAATAATAACATAAGCGGTAATCCAAACAACACGATGATTGAGCCGACTACGAATACATCATTCACACCCATCGTGAACGATAGTAATCTTATCGAATCAGTATTACCTGCTCCTGAGCTAATTAACTCCTTAGAGTGAAGCAAGGATCTTGTTGACAAAATAGAGGTGAAAACTGCAATACCGAGTGAGCTTAAGACATTCCGAACCCAGTTGTTGATCGATGTGGCGTGACCTGACCATTCGACTGGAATTTCCTCCATAGAGGCTGTGCTGCTTGGGACATTGGCTAATCCAATGCCTAGATTCCGAACGACCATCGCCCACATAATGAAGCTGTAAGAAACGTTCGTATGCAGCCGACTCATCATGAATAAACCGATGAAAATAAATAAAATACCAGCAGAAATTAACTTCACAGGCCCAAACTTTGGATACATCTTACCCACGATTGGACTAAGTAAAGCCAGAAGAATCGAAGAAGGCAATAAGATAAGCCCCGTTTTAAGCGTTGTTGCTCCTTCTACTGTTTGTAAGAACAATGGTGTTAAGTAAGTTCCAGCATACATCGCTATCGTCACCAGGCTATAGATACTAAGCATGGCAGTAAAGCGGCGATTTCGGAAGACGCGCAGATTCAGCAGTGGTACTTCCGCCTTCAGCTCGTGCAAGACAAAGTAAACTAGAAGAATGATGCCCACTAGGATTAAGGATAAGGTCTTCCATGAACTCCACCCCCAGCTGTTGCCTTGGCTAAATGCAGTTAGCAAAGATAAACTCCCCAGTACGACGGTAAGAAATCCAGGAATATCAAAGGACTTCGGAACATTCATTCGATAGTATGGAATTAACGCTACAGTCAGAATAATAGCAATGATCCCAATGGGAATGTTAATTAAGAATAACCAGTGCCAGCTTGCATACTGAAGTAACCATCCGCTAAATGTCGGACCAATGGCTGGGGCAACCATCGCGGACAGTGACCACAGGCTCACAGCGAAAGGTCTGCGTTCAGACGGAATCACTTGGAAAATAATCGTCATGGTACAAGCCATAATCAATCCGCTGCAAGAGCCTTGAAGCATTCGAAATACAATCAAAGAGGTTGGATTCCAAGCTATTGCACAGAGTAAGGAGAACATGGTGAATCCCATCAAAGCGAACAGATACAGTCGCTTATAGCTGAATCTGCCACCCAGATATCCGGCAAGTGGTGCAGTCACTCCTGTTGCTAGCATAAAACCTGTAACCATCCATTGCATAGTGTTCAGGTTCGAATGAAAATGATTCATTAAAAGAGGAACAGCTATGTTGATGGTCGTTGTACTTAAGACAGAGACGAAATTTCCAAAGAAAATGGCAATCATTATAGGCCAAAAATGAATTTTACTTTCTTGTTTAACATCCATGCTACCCCTCCTTATCTTTTTTATATGTCTACTTTTACATATATAATTTAACTTAAATAATGTTATAATCGTATAGACGATATGTCAATCATGACATATGCCCAAAAATCACAATATTAACGGAATTATAATAACTGGAGGGCTTCAGAGTAATGAATACACTGTCTTATGGTCTTCTGACTTTACTTAGTGCTAACTCGTTGTCTGGATATGAACTAACACAAAATATCAAACCGTTATGGCGAGCCGGACATAGTCAAATCTATCCGCTTCTAATGAGCATGGAGCAGCAAGGTTTCATTTCATATCAGCTCATTCAGCAATCGGATAAGCCGGATAAAAAGGAATACTCCATTACGGAAGCAGGACTTGAGCAATTGCGGAAGTGGGTGGAAACACCAGCGGAGCCTCCAGTTCTTCGGGACGAGCTGCATTTCAAGCTGTATAGCTTATGGCTCTCCAAACCTGAGGAAGCAAAGGACCTTCTGCAAAAACGCGCGGAGTTTTGTAAAAGCGAACTAGAGCGCTACAAGATCTTACTGAAAGCCAACGAAGTTTTACGTGATGAACGAGGTGAGACTCGCGAATTAAAAGCAACGACTTTCGGACGTTATTTACTCATTCAGAAGCGTGTGCTGGATATGGAGAGCTCTATACAGTTTTGCGAATGGGCACTTAAAGAGCTTGAGCCAACAGAATCGCTTAGTTGATTGCATGTAAAAAGAGACTTCGCGTAAATACGCAAAGTCTCTTTTGGTTCTTACTTTTCGGTTTCTGCTAATCTAGGCAACTGTACCTCACAACGGGTTCCAACTCCAGGCTGACTTGTAATTCTAATCTTACCGCCGTGTAATTCTACAAGCTTTTTAACAATGGATAGTCCAAGTCCTGTACCCCCATATTGCCTTGAGCGTGATTTCTCAACTCTGTAGAATCGCTCAAAGACAAAGGGGAGTTCTTTCTCAGGAATCCCGATTCCGGTATCTTCTACTATAAATACAACAGCATCCTCGTCAGCCTTCTCGTTCACATGGACCTTAATCTCACCTTCATCCGTATAACGGATCGCATTCTCCAGGAGATTCATCATAATCTGTTCCATCCGCTTTTCATCTCCACGAACCCTATACGAATCTCCATGATACGAAATCTTCAGCTGAATTCCCTTCTCTTTGGCTTTCAGCTCGACTCTGCGTACCGCTTGTTCTGCCATATGCTTAAGATCTAGCCACTCCAGCGTAAGTGTGACTTTACCTTCCTCCATCTTTGCCAGTTCAAATAAATCTTCTACCAGATGTTCAAGCCGATTCGCTTCCTCGTGAATAATATCCAAATACAGATCTCGTTCCCCTTCGGTCTCATAAAGTCCACCCTTTATGACCTTGGTATACCCTTTCAAATAAGTGATGGGTGTTCGCAGCTCATGAGAAATGTTGGCTAGAAATTCCTTACGCGTATCCCGGTATCTTTGCAGATCTACAGCAAGGTCGTTAATCGCTCCTGCCAAAAATCCAATTTCATCGTTGCTCCGTATAGAAAGTCTCGTTTCCAATTCACCGGCAGCGATTTTTCGAGTCGCTTTCTGCATCTTGATCAGCGGCCTTGATAATAGCAAGCTAATTATTCCTGTGATCCCTAATGCCAATATAAAAGCCCCGATTCCTGCGAGCAGCAGTAGGTTACGAATTGAAGCCAATGATTGCTTCATGTTCTCTGTAGAGGACATGACATAAAGTGCGGACTGAATGGTGTGATCCTCTGAAATGGGTTTTCCAGTGATGAAATATCTATGGCCTGTAGGATCTTTATACTCAAAACTCACACTTTTTCCGGCAAAAATCCGATTAAGATCCGAAGCATGGATGAATGAACGATCTGCGCGGTCATGAACACCCGAATGTAGAATAACACTACCGTCTTTTGAAATATTAAATATACTCACGTCCGAAAACTCTGCAAAAGTACTCATCATCTGCTCGTTTGAACTATCCGGCGATTCAGCCATCCCGATAAAGTGTGAGGTCAGCTCCTCCGTTTCTTTTTGCATCTCGTTGTAATAAAAGCTGGTAAACATTCGGTCTATTGTGATCCCAAGAATAAGCAAAACAACTAAAAAAACAGACATGATGACCGACCCGAGCTTCAGTCCGATAATATTGTTCTTCATATGTGATTACCTGGGATCTCAAATTTATAGCCTAAGCCCCATACCGTTTGAACAGGATTATAGGAAAGTCCGGCCTTATGTAGTTTCTCGCGAATATTCTTAATATGTGTGTCGATGACACGATTCTCCCCCTCATATTCATTGCCCCATAAGCGCTCCACTAGTTCTTCTCTCGTAAAGACACGATGAGCATTTTGCGCCAAGGCTGTTAGCAGATCAAATTCCTTGAGTGTGAATTCAACAACTGTATCCAGAATATATACCTCACGAGCGTCCGGGTAAATCGCTAGCCCTGGATAGGTCAGAACCTTTTTTAAAGGTTGTTGGGTCGATGTTAGCATTGAACGCCTTACTAAAGAATAAATTCTTGCCACTAATTCCTCTGGCTCAAACGGTTTGGTGAGATAGTCATCCGCGCCTATGCCGAGGCCGTGTACCTTGTCCTTGGTTTCCGAGCGGGCTGTAAGCATTAGAATAGGGACAGAACTTACCTCTCTGACGGCTTTACAAACCTGCCATCCGTCCATATCTGGCATCATCACATCCAGAAGGATTAGATCAAAGTTTTGTTGTTTCAACAAAGCGAGTGACTCATGCCCCGTTGACGCTTCTTTAGTCGTTATTCCTTCTTTCGTTAAATAAATCCGTATTAAATTCCGCATGTTCCATTCATCATCAACGATCAATACCTGAAGCTTATTCAAGTCGTTCACCCTCTTCGTGACCTAGTTCTTCTTATTATACAAAATAACACAGAACAAGCCGACATCATTACTAATGATGCCAGCCTGTCATACTCTTAGTGACCGGAATGCGGATTGCCTCCTGCAGCCGGTGAAATTTCCAGCATATCATCGATTTCGCTTTGGGCATTTTCTTTTATTACATTGCTGTCCCCAGTTAACCATGCATGGTTATAGGGTCCTTCTGCTGGTGAATCTTGAAATTTGGGTTGAAGGGTCATCATATATTCCATCACTGCATCTGGCAGCCCGTCTTTTTCCGTAAAAATAAGCGGTGCGTGTTTCCCTAAATGTGAAAAAGGTGCAGCGGCGATCGCCAACATCGTTGAATCGGTAGTCAACAAAGACAAGTTATGTCCAGGTGTCGTTATGCCCCAACCGAAACCGTTGCTGGCGTCCTTAAAAGTAGCAAAAGCAATGGCATTCTCATAAATGTCTTTTCCAGCTATACGGGTTACTGTGCCGAATTCCTGTAATTGCTTTTCTACTGCTGTAGATACAACTTTTTCAGGTCCTAAGATATAAATCGTAGCCGAACCACCACGCTCTTTCAGAGCATCAACCGTAGGGGCGGGAATTTCATCTTTTGTTACATAGAGAAGCGGCTCTGGCATATGGGCGATCCAGTTCACTGCAGGCAGTGTGTACTCAGGACTATCCATAGAACCTACAATGACTGACTTTGGAAGCTCACCGGAAGCTTTTGCATAATAAGTATCAATGGCTTGCGCTACAGCTGCCGGCTCGTCCCCTTCAATTCGGTCTACTTTCAGATCCAGTGTCTTTAATTGTTGTTCGACATTGGAAGCCATGGGTCCGACGAGCACTACTTGTACACCATTATTACCTTCAGCGCCTAAAGGATTCAATCGCTTAAGCTCTGCTAACGTTGCCTCGGGGACACCCTCTTTCGTTGTAAAAAGAATGGGACCATTGTTCGGATGATGAATCAAATCCGCGCTGACCGCGGCAATCTGCCAATTGCTCATATCCGTTAATACTACACTTGAAGGCCTATTGTTCTTGGTCTGTGCCGTCCATAACGTTTGAGAGACTATAACGGCTGCCTCTATAGGGTCAGAAGTGTTAATACGTGTAGTGTTTTTTGTTGCTATCCAGGGTTGATCCAGGGTCGAAGTAACAGCTTGCTTATCTGAACCAGAATTGGCTTTATCGCTCGATTGACAGCCAGCTAACACTGCACTTAGTAGCATTGTAACAGCAACTATGGGTACGATTTTTTTCATTCTAAACCCTCCATTTTGATTTTCTCGCTTGATTTAGAGTAGTTTAGTCTATAAATGTGTAGAAAGTATGTAGAATTTAAAATAAATAAAATTTGTATATGATGCAAAAAGAGCATCCGTAAGTCACAAACGACTTAAGATGCTCTTTTTACTTTAGAAACACTATTTAAGTGATTACCAGTGTTTAGCGATAAAGGTATCCCGTCCGGATTGCTCACGATCCTCTTTATAATGCTTGGGATTCTTGTGATGATAGTCCTGATGATACTCTTCCGCTCGATAAAAGGTTGGCGCAGGAAGGATTTCCGTCACGACGGGTCCTGAGAATCTGCCACTCACAGCCACCTGCTCTTTCGAGGCAAGGGCTGCTAAACGTTGTTCTTCGTTATAGTAAAAGATGGCTGTCCGGTATTGTGTTCCTCTATCCTGAAATTGTCCACCATCATCCGTAGGATCAATCTGAGGCCAATATAATTCAAGCAGCTTCTCGTATGAAAAAAGCGCCGGATCAAACGTAATTTGTACCACCTCGTAATGTCCTGTTGTTCCTGTTTTGACTTCTTCGTAAGTTGGGTTCTCGGTTAATCCTCCAGCATATCCCGATACAATCCCTTGGATACCTGGTAACTCCTCAAACGGTGTAACCATGCACCAAAAACAACCACCTGCAAACATTGCTTGTTCCATATGTTCAAGTCTCTCCCTATCCATCATCATCTAGTAAATAACATATGCTATGACGATAATCCTTATAGGTTATAAAGTCAAAGGAAATAACCATTAATATTCGAATTCAATGCATTAAAACGTTATAATATGATCATCAACGGAATTAGAAAGGAATAACCTATGAATAAAAATCGCTTGGGTCAGTCCGATTTGTATGTAAGTGAAGTAGGACTCGGGTGCATGTCCTTAGGTACGGACGAGGCAAAGGCCATTTCCATCGTCCATGAAGCGCTCGATCAAGGCATTAACTTTTTAGATACAGCCGATCTGTATGATGAGGGTCGTAATGAAGAGATCATTGGTAAGGCGATTCGTCACCGCCGTGAAGAGGTGATATTAAGTACAAAAGTGGGCAACCGCAGAATTCCAGGTCAAGAAGGCTGGAGCTGGGATGCATCGAAATCCTATATCAAATCCGCAGTCAAAGACAGTTTAAGACGCCTCCAAACGGATTATATCGATCTGTATCAGCTGCATGGCGGAACGATTGATGATCCGATGGATGAGACCATTGAAGCCTTTGAAGAACTTAAACTAGAGGGTCTAATCCGATATTATGGAATCTCTTCTATTCGTCCTAATGTCATAAGAGAATATGTGAAAAGATCAAACATAGTCAGTGTAATGAGCCAATACAGCATCTTAGATCGACGGCCTGAGGAAGAAATTCTCCCTCTGCTGGCCGGGCATGGAATCAGTCTAATTGCCCGAGGTCCTTTGGCGGGTGGCATTCTTTCGGAGAATGGCCGCAGCAAAGCAGAGAAAAAGTACTTAGATTACAGTAGTGATGAGCTTCTACAATTACATGATCAGCTTTCGCAACAAAAGAGTGACTCTCGAACCCTAGCACAAACGGCACTGCATTATCCGTTAGATCATCCATCTGTGGCAGTTATTATCCCAGGAGCAAGTAACATGGAGCAATTGAAGAATAATGTAACGGCTGTTAAGTCTCCCCCTTTAATTTCAGAGGAAATCGAAACGATCCGAGGGTTGAGTAAAGCTAACCGCTACACACTGCATCGGTAAGACAATCCATCATTTTTGTTGCGCAATAAAAGAGCGCCAGTTAAGAAACTGACGCTCTTTTTTATTTTCTTTTACCGATGTATAACAAATGTGATGATATACCTAAGATTGAGGGATCGTTTGCTTTAGATATGAGAAAGTTAATCAAGCTCTCTTCCCCCTCTTGGTGAGTCCAATACTGCTGCTGTTCAGCAGTTAACATGGCTGCAATGCTTGATGATCCAATTAAATCTATCGACTCAAATCCATTCGTTTCCATGAAAGGCTGAATCTCATCAATATTAAAATAATAAGCACCTGTAAACCGGCCCTTGTCACTATGATTAAAGATTCCATTCTCAAAGAATTCATTAATGGTGTTCATATTTTCGTTCGGTTTCCACTGCTGCGGGGATTGTAACGAATTAATGGTCATTCTCATTCGACTTTGAAAAGCCACAAATACTAGACCGTCCTGTTTGGTCACGCGATGCAACTCTTTTACAGCTAAAATTCGTTCCTCTTCTTTTTGCAGATGATATAAAGGACCAAGCATCAATGATACATCATAATTCTCATTAGGTATTCCTTCTAAATCAATAGCATTTAAGTTATGAAACCCGTCAAATTGCTCAGTTAATTCTAGTTCAGCTGCCTTTTCCGTTGCTATTTCAACCAATTTAGGTGTTATGTCTGAAAGGGTTACTGTATATCCTAGCTTAGCCAGTTCCATCGCGTATTTACCGGGTCCTGCGCCATTATCCAGCACCTTCCCAGCTGACGGCATATATTTCTTGATATAATGAAGATTAATAATGAACTCTAAAGGTTCTCTATCCAGCCTGCCCCACTCGTCAAAGCTTGAGTAATAATCAATAATATCGCTCATCTACATAACACCTACTTTCTTTTGAAAACTATTATCTCCGATATACCAAATTTATACTATAGTTCTTTCTTACATTTTACCATTAAAAAATTGATTGAAGGTTTATTGATCATGTCCTTGTGCGGCTCGTCAATTTCAGAGAACTCAACTAGTCCATAGGTTTCAAACTCTTGTGTAATGGATTCAGCATCATAAAAAAATATTTTTACACCATAATCTGTCTCGTAATAATTTTTATCCAATAGAGTACCTTTTCCAAACATAGGAGCTTTTTTCGAAACCGTTGTAAAAATCATATAACCACCTGGCTTTAACTGGTTGTAGCAATCCTTAATGAACTTTTCTCTTTCACTTTTATTCAACAAATGAATAAGACCATGGCAAAATATACCCTCATAACGTTTGTTATCAAAAGGCATGTCAGTCACTGAACCATGATAAATGCTAATATCAAGCCCATTTTCTCTCGCCAAATCAATCGCCGTTTGTGAAATCTCAATACCTGTAACTTTTATTCCACTCTCAACAAAAACCTTTGCATTTCTACCATATCCAATACCCGGTACCAATATGTCCTTAATGTTCTTTTCAAGGTAAAAGTCTTTAGTGGCGATTGCGGAGTCTGCAGGTTCAAATCCCCACATCGTTTGTTTTTCGATAAAGCTTGATTCCCAGAATTCCGTCATATTTCATTCTCCTTTATATTAAAGTTATTACGGACTTATATTATCTTTAATTGTTTCCAAAAAAGAACGGATCATTACTCCGTCTTCATTGTTTTCGCCAAATCTGCAATTTTCTTGTTCTCCAAGTACTGCTCCATCTGTCTTTCAGCGTCAATCACAACCTGTTGAATCAGGCACTCGCTACCGTGATCCAGGCTACATTCGAATAAAGATGCAGTCCCTTCGATCGCATGGATAATATCCAGAAAAGAGATCTCTTCGGACTTCCTTTTGAGACGATAGCCACCGTTTGCGCCGGGTGCAGATTGAATCAATCCAGCCTTCACTAGCTTGGTCATCATTTTGGACAGATAGGTTTGTGAAACACCCAGCTTCTCAGCAAGCAATTGAACACCTACGGGCTTATCGGACGCTGCCGTCACCAGATACAGCATTGCATGAAGCGCATAGTCTGTCGCTTGGGAATATTTCATTAAGCACCTCCATTAAAGACTTTGAAAATCCATAATAACTCTAATCATAAAAAAAGACAAGCATGTACAAGGTGTGACATCAGTTATCCAAACTGTATTCGTATAACTTACAAACTGCTCTGTAAATCTTTAGTTAAATAAAGTAATAGATCATCATCGACCATGACGAGTTGTCCTGGTATGACAGGAATATTATTATACATCATTCCTCTACCGTCTAAAATGTAACCGCGAGCAGTATACATTCTTTGCGCATTACCGTAATCCTTATAGAGGCCTACGCCTAACCCAATAAATCTAGAGTCCTTAGCCGCAATACGTTCTAGTTCATCAAACAATTTGCTCGCAATCTGCTTTCTTCTATACTCGGGAAAGATATTCAGATCGTTAATTTCCGGGATGTGATCCTCACGAAAAAAAGGATATTTTGATTCATACAGTAAATGGCAACATCCTGCTACGGAATCATTGTTATGCGCAATTAAGGTTACCCTTTTATTCGTTTGATTCTCTTCTAGACATTGGCGATAGTAATCTCCGCGTTGATACCATCCAAAGTGTTCTGCAAATTTTAAATCTAGGATTTCAGCTTCTTCGATTGTGGTAAGTCTTGTAATGCTTATTATTTCTTTCATCTTTTCCCCTCCATCTCTCAAGTTCATACGACTCTATTTAGTTTCCCTTACAATAGGCTCCGATGTTGAAATAATATCAACGACATGGTCAATACAACAGATCCCATAGTGCTTATACGGTCTTACAAAATCCTTTGATGCGAATATTCCATAAGAAATAAAATCAAGATATCTTGATTTCTTATAAATCCTAAATGTTTTTCCGTCAAATTCCTCATAATCATCCCTAGAAGTAAAGAATTCATTTCTAACCGAATATGCAATATAGGAGTGAAAATCCACTTGTATTATTGGAGAGCTTTTTTCGTCAACCATAAGTGGCTCAGTGATATCACTAGCTTTGCTTTTACAAAAAGATAGCCTTAGTTGATTTACCTCTGGCTCTATTAGACCAAAGAAAAACACATCCTGCAATTCTTTTAAATCTGTATAATTCATCTCATCGCCTCCTCATCACTAATTTATTCTCATGCCATGTTCTACGATTTCCCTTGAAGCTGATACGCTACTCTTTCACTTTACGGTTAGCTTTAACATGCTTGAGTTGAGCAACTATAATGACACTAATAATAACCAGAAGGAACCATGAACTGATCTTACTGACACTAACCACATGCCATACCTGATTCTGATCAGGATATTTCCAAGCATTAAAGAATGTAGCGATGTTCTCAGCTAACCAGATGAAAAAACCTACTAAGAAAAATGCCAGTGTCAAGGGCATCCGATAAGTAGTGTTTCGTACCCGATAAATGATCCAAGTTTTCCAAAAAACAATGAGTACAAGCCCCTTTAGCCACCAACGAAAATCAGGAATGAAGTGATGCGTGAAAAAGTTCAGATAGATAGCTGCTCCGAGCGATCCAGCAGCAGCAAGTCCCGGCCAGCCCGTCATATCCATCTTCAGTCTACGCCAAATTTGACACATATAGCTCGCGACACTCGCATACATAAACCCGCTATAGAGCGGTACTCCAAACACCTTAGTTAGCCCGGGTTCAGGATATGACCATGACCCCATTCTTATCTTATAAATTTCCAGCAGTAAACCAATAATGTGAAATACACAAATGACTTTAATTTCATCTAGCGTCTCTAATCCAGTACGGTACATAAGATATTGAACGGTAAGCAATATAATAAGAATGGCATCATATCGGTAAATGTAAGGCAGATCTATTACGTTAGAGAGCGCTAAAGTCCCAAAGATCGCAATAGGAAATATGCAACTCATCGCCTGATGGTAGCCAAAATGCAGAAGCTGCGTTATTGATTTCAATGATGCTCTCTCCTTTCCAGTCATGCTACTCTTTTCGGTATTCTAAAATATCTCCAGGCTGACATTCTAAAGCTTTACAAATCGCATCAAACGTCGATAATCGGATCGCTTTTGCTTTTCCATTTTTCAATATAGAAAGATTAGCCATTGTAATGCCAACCCTTTCAGTAAGCTCTGTAACGCTCATTTTCCTTTTAGCTAACATCACATCAATATTCACTATAATCGCCATTATTTTCACCTCAGACGGTTAGGTCATTTTCTGATTTTATTTCTATGGCATTTTTCAAGAGCTTTTGAAGAACAGCAGCAAAGACCGCAATTACAAATGGAGCACAAGTCATGACAAGTCCAAGTACGATTAGACCTGGTGCATCGGCTTCCTGTGCCATTTCGTAAATAAGTGGCATACCCGCCGCATATAAAATACTGATGATGATTGCACAGTAAATTATATTTTTTAAAGCCTTAATGGATAGTTCTGAGAACGCTTTGTTCTTGTCTATGTAGCTTAGAAGTCTTAACGCCTGATATAAAGCTACGAAATAGGCTATCACCGTTACATACACCCCTATAAGAACGGGATAGACCAAATACACCGGATAATCTCCAGCTGCCTTGTTAGGTATCGTAGGTAACCAAAAAATACACAAAGCAAGAACCGGAAGTCCAATAAGAATTACAACCATCTTTAAAAAGAGTGTTTCTCGTTTCATAAGCTGCACCTCACAAAGTTAATAATCTGGATTCAATTTATCATATAATTTATCGTTATTCAATATATTTTAATTGTATTACAATTATTATTTATCATTAATATATCCCCTATTTATTTTTCACCTCTAATTATTGCACATCAAAAAGGCCCCCTTCTCATAAAGATTGAGAAAAGAGCCCCGCCTCTACTATTCATTTATTTCTTAAGTCTCCTCGTCACTTTTATATTCTAAAATATCGCCAGGCTGACAATCTAAAGCTTTGCAGATCGCCTCTAATGTTGATAATCGAACCGCTTTCGCCTTTCCATTTTTCAATATAGACAGGTTAGCCATTGTTATTCCAACCCGCTCCGAAAGCTCGGTCACGCTCATTTTTCTTTTAGCCAGCATCACGTCAATATTAATAATAATCGCCATTGTTTTCTCCTCAGACTGTTAAGTCATTTTCTGATTTTATATCAATAGCTTCCTTCAAAAGCTTTTGGAGCACCGCAGCAAACACTGCAATCACCATGGAAGCAAAAATCACAACCACCCCAATGACAATAAACCCCGGGGCATCATCTCTCTCCGCGACGAGATAGAAAAGTGGCAATCCCACAACATAAATTCCACTGATTGCAATTGCACAGTTCCTGATATTTTTTAATACCTTTACAGATAATTCTGAGAAAGCGTTGTTGTTGTCAATATACCCTAACAGTTTGATCGCTTGATACAATGCAAAGTAAAAAGGTATCGCCGATGCATATAAATCAATGTACAAGAGATATTTAATATAGGTTTGATCAGGGTATAATTCTGCTGCATAATTCGAAATCGCAGGCACGAAAATTATACACAACGCAAGAACTGGAAGTCCAATAAGAACAACAGCTATCCTTAAAAAAAGCGTTGATCCAAGTTTCATAAAACACACCTCACAAAGTTATTTTCAAAATTGAATCTAACATATAGTTTATCGTTTTACAATATATTTTAATCGAGTAATAGTGTTTAATGACTGTTATAAATTTCACGACTAAAAGGCCGAGCTAATTGACTATTAAAAGTCATTAGCCCGGCCTTTGTCACCTTTTCATATCTCTTTATGTCTCTTTATATTTAATTTTTTATTCTAAAAATAATGCTAGAACTGACCGAGATCGATAAAATTCAAATCCATGTTAGCTTCATCTTCAGCCTGATTTGCGGCCTCTGTTGATATTACTTTTCCTTCGTACTCAAGGTTACCGCTTGTCAAATTGAATACATATAGACGATTACCTTTGAAATTCTTATAACCCATAATATAGAGATGGTCTTGTTTAAAAGCATAGGTAATGTTTTCACTTAAATCTATAGTTGTATTCTTCAGAATAGTCTCATATTCTTTACTCACGAGATCGTAAGAAATAACAGTGAATCCTATATTTTCCTTACTCGATACAGCCTTTTGCAGGAAATAAATTTTCTGTCCATAGGCGTACATAATATTATTCAATAACATTTCATGCCCTTGGAATGTGAGTGGAGAGATTTGTCCTGTCTTAACATCCACTTGATATGCCTTTCTATGATTATCTCTACTAATCCTTAAAATCCATTGCTCAGTGTGCTCCAGATTTTGATTGGCTAGCCATGCATATTGAGTATCCCCGTCTGCTGCTACAGATTTACCGCCTGGTAACGCGAGCGGCTCATTCTTAATCTCTTTTGTGGCTAGATTGACACGGAGGATCTGCGGTTCAGATACATAACCTTTGGCACTGTGATTCATAAACACCATAGCAACAAGCTGCTGATCAATAAGCTGTACATTTTGTACATACATATCTGAAATATCATGATCTACATTGATATCGGATGTGATTTCAAGCGTATTGTTCTTCTGCTTGTTGAGTACAGAAATACTAAGCTTTGCATATTTCTTCGCTGATGAATCATTTGATCGCTTCGTATCTACTGTCGCCTTAACATAAGCAAGCATTTCCTCATTCTCATAGAAACCAGATGTGTTTGTCTTACCGCGCATGAACTGACGATGCTCTTCAATCCACTGATCCAATTGCGTTTTCATTGGTCTTCGATTTAAGCTTTGGCTAATCGCCGACTTTTCATCTGGATAATCTGTACCATTTGTCGTGATATAAGCTCGTTTGATGCCAAAAGTACTATCCTTAATCACGTAGTTTCCGTATACCGCTATACCTTCAACGAGGGAAGCATCCCCTTGAACCGTCGTCAGCTTATAATTAGGTGGTGTCTCTTGTGAAGCTTGTACATAATACGTCCCAATTGTAACAACCGCAAACACTAAAAGAATGGCGGTAACCATATATTTTCTCATTCCTTAACCTCCATACCCCTTCAATTATACCGATATTTTCTTACGCAATAGATACAAGCTGTACCAAAGCGAACCTCCAACAATGATCACTATTAATCCGAGACTAACGCCTATGATTTCACCTGGATAGAAGTAGCTATCGTAACTGCTATAACCCATAAGAAAAGGTATTGAGGCTAGTCCAGCCAGAACCGCTAAGTATAGTACGATGAAGCCAATTCCTTTCAGTCTGTAGCTCCGCTCGATTAGAATCACAGTGAACAAGACGATCAAGCCAATAATGCCCAGTCCATAGTATAGTACAAACTCAGAAAAGTAAGGCGGAACCAGAACTTTAAGCACAGTAGGATACTTCAAAAAATCAAATACCGAGATGTTCCGATATAATTCAGCAGGAAGAATCGACTGTGCTATCAAACGCTCCAGTGGAACAAGGATAATTTGCAGGGCGACAAGTCCAAATGTGAATAGCAAGATCGTAAGCAGCTTAGCAAAATACAAATTCGCCCGATTGGATGGCAACGTGAGCAGGCGATATACTACCGTATTTTTACCTCTCCAGTCGCGGTACCAGATGAAGCAGCTATATATTAGCAACACTGTGATGCTCAAAAATATGGGTCCGAAATATAGAAGTCCATTATAGCGAGCATACATCATACTGTTTAGCTGAATATTTCCAGTCACATTGTGATATTGCTCAAGGGTCCATTGATTCACTCTCATTGCCTCATTCGCAGAATCCAGCCAATGATTAGCACCGAGGGTGACTGCTACAAGTTGCAAGGCGACTGTCAGCAACATGAGTCCAATATATATTTTGGCAAATCGGTTCATTTCAAAATTCAATAGCTTCACAAAAGCTCTCATTTTATGTACACCTCTCTCATTACGTCCGTAATGGACTTACCTTCCTGCTCGCGAACTTCTTCACAATAGAATTCACGTTCTACCTTCCCGTGCTGTAGCAAGACCGCTTTATCAATTAAATGCTCAATATCGTTAATTTCATGAGTTGTAATAATCACACCACGATCCTCTATCAATTCACTCGTGAACACATCAGTAATTTGCTCGCGGCTGAACATATCAATCCCCGAGAACGGTTCGTCCATTAGGATGTAATCACAATCCAAGGCAAGTCCGAGCAACAAATTTAACTTCGCAGCCATCCCCTTTGACAATGAGGATACGCGATCCGAAGAGCTCAGTTGGAAGAACTTAAGCAATTCCTCTGCACGTTCAGCGTTCCAATTCCGATAAAAGTCAGCCATAAAGCTGAAGCAATCAACAATTCGCATATTGGAGGGCATCGTTAACGAATCTGGAATAAAAGTCATTTTCTCATACATCGCAGGTGTTAGTGATGCATTATCGATTAAGACTTCACCTTTGTATGGTGTCAGTCCCATGATGGACTTCAGCACCGTTGACTTTCCGGCACCATTGATTCCGATCAGGCAGGTGATCTCTCCTTTGGCAGCAGTAAAGCTAACGCCATTTAGTACCTTCTTGAATCCATAATTCTTCACCATCTGATTCACTTGGATCATCTTGTGTCACCACCCTCTGGAGATCGCTCTAATGTATATTTTGTCTTTATGATGTCTACCAGTTCTTCAACTGGAATTTGAATATTTCGAATGGAGCCGATGAATATATCCACTGCACTTTCGATTAATTCAGCACGAATCGAGCTTAGTATTTGCTGATCCTGTGTAATTCGACTTGGGGAATTTCCTTCTGTTACGATCAAACCCTGTTCCTCCATTTCCTTATATGCCTTCTGTGCCGTGTTCGCATTAATCTTCATTACTGATGCCAGTTCACGCCGTGAAGGAATCTTGTCTCCTGCTCCGATTTGCCCTGTAGCAATCTGTTCTTTAAAGTAACGGACAACTTGAATATATACCGGTTCTCGAATATTAAAGCTGACACCTGATTTTTGTTCTTCTGTCATACAACCAACTCCATATACTAAGTGTGTGTACTAAGTGGTTCATACATCTTATTTATGTACTATACGTGTAATACACTTTTGTGTCAATAGTTCAGATTTGAGCTTAGACTTGGTATACACACGCAAGGGCAAAGGGTTTATTTACAGTAAAAAAAGGCGAATTCTTACTCGAAATGGAGTGAGAATTCGCCTTTATCTACTGAATTACATTATTCGGCAACCTTTTTATCGAGCTCATGCTTCTATTTTTAAAAAACGATAGTTATTTCTTATGTAGTTAAATCCTGAATAGATAGTTATGACTAGAAAAATATAGATTAGGATTTGATCGATAGGTATATTCGTGATCACTTCCCTCGCTACAATAACTAAACCAACCCATGCGTATAACATCTGCTGACTTACCAGTAGAATCAACGCAGCAGAAATGAGCAACTTATCCGCTAATGGATCAAGTAACTTTCCAAGGTTCGTAACCTGATTATACTTCCTAGCAATATACCCATCTAGTTTGTCAGTGGCTTTTCCCTCCTACATTCATTTTCAAGAATATAACCTTCATTGGAGTTTTTTATAATGATATCAAAGTTTCGATGAAAAGGATGCATAAATAACTCATATTGAATTCTACGGTCTTCATGTGATTTCCTTAAATATTTGATGTCTGTTCCTCTTTCAGAGACATCACGTGTACTCCTTCTCATCAATTCAGTGTCTCCATCCGTATATAAGTAAACCTTCAGATCAAACAAATTCGGGTCTGCAAAAGCAACGCTCATCCCCTCTACAATATTCACTCTGTTTTGTGAAGCTATCATTGTACTCTTTAAATAATTGGTGTCTATTGTATAAAAATCTAAACCATCTCGCATCATTCGGATGTCTCTCTCTAGAGCAGATATATTATGAGCAGAAGGATGACAAGCTGTCATTTTATTACGATGACGTTCATTGTTATATTCATAATCGATTACAGTGTACTTTCTAAGATATGAGCCGATAATATAGGGATCAGTATTCATATAATTCACCTTCTCATGATCCAGACGCTTTAAAAGATTATGGGAAAATGTTGTCTTTCCAGATGCACCATGACCCGAAATCCCAATAGTAACTCTTTTTTCCTCACTGCTTATCAAATTGGCTATTTCATTTAATATTTTATCCATAGTTTCCTCCATCTTGTCGTTATATGTATGCTCCTTTATTCTAGAGACTTGTTATACCAAAAATAATCTTAAACGTGTTATAACTTTTCTTACTTATTTTAAAACCTTGTTTTAAGTCTAGGACTACTACAGTTTTACCAATCCAAATCCTGAAATATAGAGAATGGAACCTTACCGGTTTCACAATTCCTTTTTCTTCAAATTCATTTCCATCCTCTAACTCCGTTTCGGTTCTAATAAACCATGTATTGCCTAGACCAAATTCAATATATTTCATATATCTAGCACACTTTCCTCCCAAGAGATTAGATGAGCCCATTCATATTATCATACTAATTAGGATTAATCTGGTAAAGAACAATTATTGTTAAACTGCCTTAACTGGTAAAAGAACAGGCTGCCGAATAATTGCGGCAGCCTGTTCTGATTGTGTTATGAAATTATTTCCCTTAGATAAAACTCATATAATTGATCAATCGATGAACTTGAAAAGATAGACGTAGCTTGTTCAATTTTCTCACGTTTCCAATCAAACCAACGCATTTCCTTTAACTTTTCGATTTCACGATCTGTAAATCTTTTTCTAATCTCTTTAGCAGGATTGCCACCTACTATTGTATATGGTGGAACGTCTTTTACAACAACCGAGCCTGCCGCAACAATAGCACCTTCACCTATTTTCACACCTGGCATAATCATTGCATTCATCCCAATCCAAGCATCACTTTCTATGATCGTATCCCCTTTGGGTTCGTAAGAGGCTTCAATCTGGTCCACAAAAGGATACACGGTAATCCATTCAGGATGATGATTGTGATTACCACCCATTAAAATAATTACACCACTTGCAATACAAACATAATTTCCTATAATCAATTTATCTAAATGCCACCCAAAATCTTCGATCGGGTTAAATAACTTTCTTGACGTTTCGTCTCCCCAAAGATATCTGACGCACCCGTCTTCAAAATGATGATTATCGTAATACCCAGAGTAGTACGAGTAATCCCCTACCTCAATCATTGGGTTGGTGACAATATCCTTTAAATACTTCGTTTCTGACCAGTGGTTAAACAACTGTTGTTTCATTCTTTTCCCTCGCTTCTAAGTAATTTATAGCATTTATACTTAGAAGCTTGATACAGTAGCGACATTCTTAAACCGTTTCAAACGACGAACCATCGTCCTCATCCTTTTCCTAATTGATGGGGCCATTGTAACAAACGAATGATTTGTTCGTCAAATCAACCTTACGGTTTCCATCTACCATATTGATAGTCTTGTTCTGAAGTCATCCTCATTCGTAATGTACTGAACATCTTCAAATCCATTTGAAATTGCGTTATGGTACAGTGCTTCAAGCTTCCCTTGGTCTTTACAATAAACTGTAGCATATTCACAATCGACGACTAAAAGTACAAGCTGGCAATCACTATTTAGGAACTCCTCATAGGTCTGAACATCAATTACATCCTTCTCTCGTAGAAAAGCCTTGAAGTTCGCAAAAATGATATAGTATTCGTTATTCTCCACCAGTTCTTTCAGGACTCTGCCGTCCATTCCATATATGTCTTCATGGAACATGAGCTCCCCTAATGTATCGTTTTGGATAAAATAAGACTCTTCGCCACCTATATACCAATTGAATGATTCGATATTAAATGGCTTTAATAGATCTCCAATTATTTTCCCGTATTCATTAGGAATCTTAAAAATGATGCCTCGTTTCATGTACACCCCCCCTTCTTTCTTATTGAATTCCGTAAACAAAAAACCTATGAATGAAATCCATAGGCTTTCTTGAAGAAAATCTCTGTCAATTATCATACTTTCGAGCGATTGATCATTGCTTAAATATGCACTCGCTCTTTTCCACCTAGACCCAATGTAGTTGCCGTTAATGTGTGCACTTCTTGCAAAAGCTCTGGATTTTCCAGTAGTGATAAGCCATAAGAAGGAATCATTTCTTTAATTTTCGGTTCCCACTCTTTTATATGTTGAGGGAAACATTTATTAAGTACTTCAAGCATCACGTGAACAGCCGTAGAAGCACCTGGAGAAGCTCCTAGTAATGCTGCAATCGAACCGTCTTCTGCGCTAATTACCTCTGTACCAAACTGAAGGATTCCTTTGCCGTCATCTGTATCTTTGATAACCTGCACGCGTTGGCCTGCTACGACTAAATCCCAATCTTCGATTTTAGCATTCGGAATAAACTCTCGTAATTCTTCCATACGCTTTTCTTTCGATAACAACACTTGCTCGATCAGGTATTTGGTCAAGGACATGTTCTTTGCACCTGCCGACAGCATTGTTAGGAGATTATCCGGTTTTACGGAAGTTATCAAATCAAACATTGAACCGGTTTTTAGAAATTTTGGTGAAAAGCCGGCAAACGGTCCAAATAGCAATGATTTTTTGTTGTCTATAAATCTGGTGTCCAGATGCGGAACAGACATAGGAGGCGCTCCAACCTTAGCTTTCCCGTAAACTTTTGCATGATGCTGCTCGATAACTTCTGATTTATTACACACCATAAATATTCCGCTAATCGGGAATCCTCCAATATGTCTCCCTTCAGGAATTCCGGACTTTTGCAGGATATGCAGGCTTCCTCCGCCACCACCGACAAAGACAAATTTTGCAGTATGGTGTTCGATGGTTCCGCTGTCGTTTTTCACTTTCAAATCCCACGAGCCATCGCTAGTACGTGTAATTCCATCCACACTATGTTTATAATGAAGGTCAACATTCTTACTCTTTAAATGGTCAAATAAAATGCGCGTTAAAGCACCAAAGTTAACATCCGTGCCAGTGTCAATTTTTGTTGCTGCTATAGGTTCATTCGATGGACGGTCTTTAATAATAAGTGGTATCCATTCCATTAATTTACTGTAATCATCAGAGAATTCCATTCCCTGAAACAAAGGATTTTTTGATAGCGCTTCAAATCTTCTCTTCAAAAAAGCAACATTTTTCTCACCTAATACCAAACTCATATGGGGCAATGGCATGATAAAGTCCTGCGGATTATGTATCAGCTTACGATTTACCAAATAGGACCAAAATTGCAATGAAAGCCGAAACTGTTCATTAATTTGGATAGCTTTACTTATATCTACGGTTCCATCGGATTTTTCGACAGTGTAGTTAAGCTCGCAGAGCGCCGCATGTCCAGTTCCTGCATTATTCCATTCATTCGAGCTTTCCTCACCTGCATTTTCGAGCTTTTCAAACACTTTAATCTTCCAATCCGGCACTAATTCTTTTAAAAGTGTTCCTAAAGTCGCACTCATGATTCCAGCACCAATTAAAATGACGTCTGTTTCAGTTGCACTTTTGCCCATTATTACCATCCTTATCCCCTGAATTTTGCAGAAAGGATGTGGGCGCTCCTTCTTAGGCGTCACACCTTTTCTGTCTCAATTATACCCTTATCCGAGTGTATTACAATTATTTATAAATTTAATATCTACTATTATATGAAAAAAATAAATTATTTAAAAGCTTGCAAAAAAGAGAGAAATAAGTCCTCCAGGTTAAGGAACTTAAGCTACAGCCATAAACCCGCTTCTTGCAAGGATTAATAACAGTTAAGCATTATAAATAAAATAAATGAACATACTGCCCGCAGCAGCAAGATCAACAATTGTCCATAAGAAGCTTTTTCGAATTAGCATGAGTAAAGCAGCGATCACACTAACAAAACAAGCAATGAGCATAATAAAAAAGGTGGTGAATAATCCACCAGAAAGAAACATCAGTACGTATAATATGACAAAGATAAAAACAATGGTCTGCACAATGGAAATTAGTTTGGTGTTCGTTCTAATGTTCTGTAGTATTTTCTCCATATTGTATGCACCCTCCAGATATCTTGCTGTTAATAACCTATACTTACTTTAGATTATTCCACTAAGGAGAATTAATCAAATCTATCTTCCTCTGCAAGTCGTAGTCTTCTTAGTGTTTAACCAAATGTGGGAAGTCCCTAAACACGAAAAAGCTGTCTCATTTGTAGATAAATCTACTTTTGGAACAGCTTTACTATATTGATGATTATTTATTCCTCTGCGATGAGCTGTAAATAGCCTTCACAAGCTCCAGTGCCTTTATCCCTTCAGAACCATCAAGCCAAAACTTTCGTCCACTAAAAATATGGTCATAGAAGTCCTCAATCAGTCTTTTATGCCCAGTCCCCCAATACGACTTTCCTTCGGTAGGACTGAAAATAGGCTGACAAACCAAGCTTTCCTTCCCATCTTTCCAAAGATACAAGTAGTCTCTACGAAGGGTAAGCGTTCCCTCTTCAAAGACTAGCTCCAACTCCACCGGAGAGTTCTCAAGATAGGTATTCGTACCATAAAATAACCCGCGAACATTAGTGGCGAAGTCGATGCAAGCATGTGCGGTATCTTCTACTTCAATGATATCATCCAGCACATCCGTGGTAATACTGCCTTTCACAGAGATTATCTCACCCCCAAACCACTGGAGTAAGTCCAAGGTATGAATGGTCTGATTAATCAGAACCCCTCCGCCTTCCGTGGACCATCTTCCTCTCCAGTTACTATCTCTGTAATAACTTTCGTTTCGGTGCCAGGTTACGATCCCCTTCATACAAAGCAGTTTTCCTAAAGCACCAGAATCAATCGTCTTCTTAATATAGATCGATGCATCATTATAACGGTTCTGGAACACCACACCAAGCTGGCCTGAACTCTTTTCCGCTGCATCCAACATAAGCTTAGCTGAAGGAAGGTCAACGGCGATTGGTTTTTCAGTTAACACATGCTTTCCTGCATGCAATAGCTCTACAGCCATTTCTGCATGAAGATAATGAGGTGTACAGAGATGTACAACGTCAATACGATTATCATTGAGTATTTCCCTATAATCATCAGTGACATGGCAGGCGTATTCTATTCCCGCTTGTTTAGCTTTATCAACATCAATATCTACAACAGTAAGGAGATTTACATCTGTTATAGCTGATATTGCTTTAGCATGGAGAGGATAAATCGCCCCGCAGCCAATAATCGCTGCTCCAAGTGTAGTCATCTATTCCACCTCCTATAATCGTTCCATTCGCTATTTTAGTTGATCAGGGGTTAGATTCATCGCTTGAGCTTGAGCCATCAGACATAGTTCAGCAGCCTTAAAGACATGTGCCTGTGTCATCGCCTGCTCCGTCCGGTTCAGACAATCAAGGATAAGCTCACCAAAGAACGGAAAACCAACTTTTCCAGCCACATGTTCATAATGCTCCCCTTCTCCGTTCACCCAGTGCACATGATCTGTTGTATTTGAACGCCCGACATCAGTATATTTTCGCAATTCAATATAGCCTTCAGTCCCCATGATCATTGTACGTCCATCTCCCCAGGTTCCGAGCCCATCAGGTGTAAACCAATCTACTCGAAAATATTGGGTTGCACCATTGTCCCCGACAAGCGTCGCATCACCAAAGTCCTCCAATTCAGGGTAAGATGGATGATTATAATTAGCTACCTTACTGTGAACAATTGAAGCATCCTGACAATCTGCATAATACAAAAATTGTTCGATTTGATGGCTGCCAATATCACTTAGGATTCCGCCATATTTATCCCGCTTAAAGAACCATTCCGGTCGACTAGAAGCATTTAAACGATGCGGTCCTAATCCAATGACTTGAAGAACACGACCAATCGCCCCCTGGCGGATCAACTGTCCCGCATAGATTGCGCTTTCAACATGAAGACGTTCACTATAGTAAACCATGTACTTTTTATTGGTTGCTGCGACCATAGCTCTAGCATCATCCAGTTGTTCAAGTGTTGTAAAAGGGGTCTTATCCGTAAAATAATCCTTCCCATGAGCCATAACCTTATTTCCTAAAGGTCCTCTCTCTGAAGGAACAGCTGCCGCCGCAATTAAGCGAACCTCTGGATCCCCCAATATTTCATCCATAGACTCAGCAGCCCTAGCTCCAGGATATTTGGCTATGAAAGCTCTAACTTTCTCATCATCCGGATCATATACCCATTTCAACTCTGCCCCTGCCTCAACGAGCCCGTTGCACATTCCGTAAATATGACCGTGATCTAGTGCAATCGCAGCGAAGATGAATTCACCTGGCATTACAATTGGTTTAGCTTCATACGTGGGGGCATAGTTCATTCCATCTTTTCTATTCATCAGAATCCTCCTAATGGCTTCTAAGTGATACTATAAAAGATTAAGCAGATAGCGCAGACTAATCTCCAGACTCTCAAAAGGATCACGACGGCAAACATCTTGCTCCACTACATACCATTCAACACCTGTTCCACGGCAAGCTGTAATAATCTCACCGTAGTTCATATTTCCTTCACCGATCTCAGCAAAGACTTGCTGTCTGTCTATAATCGCCATATCCTTTAAATGCACGACCTGCATTCTGCCTTCAACTTTACGTATCCATTCCACTGGACTTGCCCCGCCTGCCTGAACCCAATATAGATCAAGAATGAAACCAACTGCAGGGTCCGTCTCATTGAGCAATACTTCCATTCCAGTAATACCGTCAAAACGTTCAAATTCAAAATCATGATTATGATAAACAAATTGCAGACCGTGTTGTTCTTTGAGTGTTATCGCAATTTCTGATATCAATTTTGCGAATTTCCGGTAGCTTTCAATTCCAGTACGAAATTCTTCCGGTAAACTTCCAAGTCCAATGTATTTGCACTTCCACAGCTTATGCTCTGCGGCAAGAGCGTCCAGATCATTCACTAACCGCTCCCATGACACATGAGTCGCACATATGGCCAGCCCTGCTTCATCAGCATATTTTTTGACTAGTTTCGGATCAATCGGTCCGATGGATGAAATCTGAATACTCTCATAACCCATTGCTGATACCTTTTGAAAAGTTGTTCTTAAATCCTCCGCCGTTTGAGTAAAATCACGCAATGTGTACATTTGTGCCGCAATCGTTGAACGTTTCATAGGCTTTAACCTCTCTCCTTCGATTTAATGAGTTCCTTTAACATTCAATGTTTTAGATTCTGAGGTTTCCTTTTGGAAAGTCGAATTTTTTACTTTTTCCATTAGTTTCTCATAGAATAAATCTGAATCTATCGGAAGCTCCACCCAATTGTCCGTCCAAGCCGATAAATACATAGCATTCGAAAGCGTTAGCCCTTTAATCCCTTCCTCTCCAGGAGCAAGTAATACCTCATCATGTAAAATGGCATTCGTAAAGTTCCGTAGAATCCCTTTATGTTGCTCCCCTCCGCCATTTTCTACAGGAATCTCACATTTCCAACACTCTGGACTACCGAATCCTCCTGTGAATTCTGCGTTGAACTGAGGCTCAGGTGTACGTAAACGCCAAAAGGTCAGCTTCCCGTCTTCCACTACGATTTTCCCATTATCGCCATTGATTTCAAAACGATTGGTCCCCGGTGCCTCTCCAGTTGTAGTAATAAACAAACCCGTAGCTCCATTCTCATATTCCACATAAGCGGTTACATCATCTTCAACCTCAATGTTGCGATATTTTCCAAAGTGGCAAAATGCTCTTATCCGCTTCGGCATCATGCCTGTTGTCCACTGCCATAAATCTAACTGATGAGGATCTTGATTAAGCAATACCCCACCACCTTCACCCGCCCATGTCGCCCGCCAGCCACCAGAATTATAGTAGTTCTGCGATCTATACCAGTCGGTAATAATCCAATTCGTCCGGCGGATCTCACCTAACTCACCAGACTGAATAAGATCTCTCAGCTTCTGATACAAAGGATTTGTACGCTGATTGTACATGATTCCAAATTTGCGGTCAGACTGTGCTGCAGCATCATTCATCTGTTGAACAGCTTTCGTATAAACACCTGCAGGCTTCTCCACTAGTACATGATAACCATGCTGAAAAGCTTCGATTGCAAGTGTAGGATGATCATAATGCGGAGTACAGATTAATACCGCATCCATGATACGTGACTCGAATAATTCTTTCGGAGTTGAATACTTCCTGACGTTCTCAGGTAATTGCTCTTCAGCCCATTTCAAACGTTCTTCTCTTATATCACATACGGCAGTAAGTTCAGCCCCCTTAATATCACTCAGCAGACTCTGCGCATGTGCCGTTCCCATATTTCCAATGCCAATAATTCCATAACGAACTGTACTCATCTCTGGTCACTTCCTTATTAGTGGTTATGCTTAGAGGATATACTTAATTTATGGACATGAACATGATTGAAATTAAGGTTTATTTGCATTTAAGTAAGATGTTTTAGTTAAATAGAACCGTTATAATGAGGATATACGAGCGTTAAAGGAGTTAGATGATGAACAACCCAGGTAACTTATCAGGACGTCTCCTGCAGAATCTCAAGGTTACTGTGACCCATGCCCAACTGAGTAACAGATATCCCGGATGGAACCGCACGCTGGAAACACCCGCTTTTAATCGGCTATATTATATAGACGGGGGCATGGGAAAAGTTATTATTAACGGGATTACCTATTATCCGAAACCGGGTCAGCTTATGATCATGCCTGCGGGGAGCACACAAACTACCGAAACTTCTATTGATGATCCATATATCCGTTATTACTGCCACTTTGATGCTGATATTGGGGAGTGGCCCTTATTCCATGCAGAGAAAAAATTATACATCTGCGATTCACCTAATCCAGATTCAATAAGGGCAATCTTCATAGAGATGATCGAACAATTTCAAAAGGACGACGTTCTATCTATCCTGCGCACGCAAGCGTGTTTGCTCAATCTCATAGCCACTTGTCTAGAATCGAGCGATAGTAGTGATACAGACTTTATGACTCAATTCATACACACCGGTGACCAAGGCAAGCTGGCTCATGTGCTCCATTACATCGATAAATATCTGAATAAGCCTATAGAGATTGATGACTTAGCAGAGCTTGTCCACCTCCACCCGAACTATTTCATTCCTTATTTCAAAAGATTCATGGGGGTGACTCCTATGCACTATGTTCAATTGAAACGAATGGAGCATGCCAAAAGACAGCTTTCTTACACAGATTTCAGTATTTCGGATATTGCGGAGCAAGTCGGCATGGAATTAGCTCATTTCTCTAAGTATTTTAAAAAGACAATGGGTCTTTCCCCATCCGCTTATCGGAATAGTACAAAGTAGCTTATTAGAGGTGTTCCTCTGTACAAGATGAAATATAATAAAGACTTACTTCATTTTAAGGCGGTGAATGAACATACTTATTAGAACAACAACAATAGACAATACTCAAGAGATTGCAAGACTATCCAGTGAACTCGGTTATCCTTTAAATATCGAGCAACTAGAAGAAAGAATTCCAGAGATAAGTAATCGTAAAGATCATGTTATTTATGTAGCAGAGTCGGACAGGCAATTAATAGGATGGATTCATGCCAGTGTGCGATTGTTAATTGAATCTCCACCCTTTGTTGAGATTGGTGGTTTAGTGGTCGATCAGCAACATCGCGGAGTAGGGATCGGTAAACAACTTGTTGAAGCCTGTGAACGCTGGGCAGCACAAATTGGAGTGAACAAATTAAGAGTTCGTACAAACCAAACTAGAGAAGATGCCGTACGTTTTTACACACGAATTGGATTCTCACAGAAGAAGGCTCAGTTCGTACTTGATAAGAAACTTTAATACATTCGGGACTTTCAGAGAGGGATTTTTATGATTGTTGATACATTACGGGTATTCGTTACTGTAGCTGAGCAAAGCCATTTCTCTAAAGCAGGAGAATTACTAAATCTATCTCAACCCGGTGTCAGTCTACATATCCGGAATCTTGAGAATGAACTAGGCGCAAAGCTTCTGCATCGGTCTCCGAAACAAGTGAGATTAACCGAAGCAGGTGCAATTCTTTATAAACACGCCAAGCAAATATTGGCCCACTTTGAAGAAGCTCATCAGGAAATACAAATGCTACAGGATGAGGTAACTGGCAGTATACATATTGGAGCGAGCTTTACAATTGGAGAATATATATTACCCTCAAGACTTGCGGAATTCGCAAATCAGTACCCGCAAGTTAAGCTTCAAGTGACAATCGGTAATACCGAAGAAATTATTGGTGGTGTAAGATCTAATGAATTGGACATAGGTTTTATCGAAGGAGAAGCCCATGAGAATGACCTGATCGTCACACCTTACATGAAAGACGAGATGATTATCGTCTCCCCTGCCGATCACCCTTTGTCAAAAAGGGGGGCTGTCGAGCAAAGCATGCTGCAAAATCAGATTTGGGTGCTGAGAGAGCCTGGCTCTGGAACGCGTGCTTTTAGTGATCATTTCATTCAAGAAGAAGAGATATTTGTCAAAAGATCATATGTTTTCAACAGTAGTCAAGGAGTTAAAGAAGCGGTCTCCTCCGGTTTGGGAATCGCTATGCTCTCCAGATGGATTGTGCGTAAAGAATTAGCATGTGGTGAAATCTATGAACTTCCCATCAAACATCACCATCTTGAAAGACAATTTTCTATCATCCGCCATAAAGAAAATTCCTCCTCCATGGCCACCAATGTTTTTATACAAAAACTACTCGTCTCTAGAAAAGACATGTAGTCAGGCTGCCGAGAAAGTTTCGGCAGCAAATTTATAGATTAGCAATGCCGGACAATCTCACAAAGATAGTCCGGCATTTTGTTATTCATTAGATTCATTAACCTCGCAAGTTTAATGTTATAAAACATAACATAATTATTATATTTAATTTCAAAAGTTGATTAATAAAATTCATAGAATATATAAGTAAAAGATAGAAATTCGTTATAAACAGTAGATTTAAGCGTTTTATCAATATGTAAGTAAACTTGTCATGATAATATATTCATAGATATAATCCAATCACGAATCACTTATATGTAATATAAAATAACATATCAGTGAAAGTACATAATCAAATGGGAGGCTACATCTATGAATGGATTACAATCAAAGCTCGTCAAAACTACTGTTGCCGCAGGACTCACTTTTACACTACTCTTCTCCGCTTCAACAATGCTTCCCGTTTCTACCACTTACGCTGCAGAGGTTACCCAAACGATTGAAGGAACGGTTAAGCTTCCAAAGGTCCAAGTCATAGCAACCGGTGGTACGATTGCCGGTAAGTCTGTGGATGAGACCAGCTTTCAGAATTATAAAGCCGGGACTTTGTTAATGGAGGATATGGTCAAGGCGCTGCCTAACCTTAAAAAGTTCGCTGATGTAACTAGCTATCAATTCGGGAATGCAGGCTCTGGCTCGTATACCATGCAACAACTATATGATCTCTCCTTAAAAGTAGATAAAGCACTAGAGACCCAAGACGGTATCGTTGTTACTACAGGTACAGATACGATGGAGGAAATTGCTTATTTCCTTGATCTTACTGTTCGCAGCTCCAAACCTGTCGTGGTAACTGGTTCTATGCGTCCATGGACTGTTATCGGAAGCGACGCTCAGGCTAATCTATTCAATGCTATTAAACTAGCTGCTAGTGGAAAAACGAAATATTACGGTACTGTACTCATGTTAAATGACGAGATTCATACGGCTAGAGAGGTTACCAAGACGAATGCCTATCGTACTGACACTTTTGAAAGTCCGCAACTAGGTATCCTCGGATATATCGATGAAAATAATATTAGAATATATCGTGCGAACTCCAGAGCGCTATTGACCGCTGATAAATGGGCAACACCATTCGATTTAACTAAGATTAAGAGCAGCGATATGCCGAAGGTTGAAATTGCTTATGCCTACCAAGATGCGGGTGCAGGAGCAATTACAGGTTTCGTCCAAGACGGAGCAAAAGGTATCGTTACTTCAGGCACAGGGGCCGGTGGCGTATCCAAAGCGATGGGAGAAGCTCGTACAAAGGCTATTAAGGAAAACGGAGTGATCTTCGTAGCTACCACTCGTACGGGTTCCGGTTCTAACTATACATCAAGTGACGGCATAATTGCCGGAGACAACCTGAACGCAGCACATGCCCGAATTCTACTAGAACTGGCACTGTCATTCAGTAGCGATTTCAACACTATTAAAGGCTGGTTTGACACATATGGCTCAGGCCAAGTCACCATAGCTGACAAATAAGGACAGTCCATTACTCACACACAAAAAAAGATTCATGCCATACAAGGCATGAATCTTTTTTTACTAAATTTTGCTTAACTCATGTTCAACCAAATGTCCATCTTCCAGATGCAGCACGCGGTCGCACCATTCAAGCATCCGTTCATCATGAGTGACCATTACAGCAGCCTTGCCCTCACTCTTAACTTCGTCAGCAATCATTCGCACGACTTCTCTACCCCGTTTGAAATCTAAACTTGCTGTCGGTTCATCTGCAAACAAGATCGCAGGTTTATTCATCCATGCTCTTGCAATGGCTACACGCTGCTTCTCCCCGCCAGATAACTGCTCAGGATAATGGTTCCGACGTTTCCAGATATCCAGACGCTTCATCAAATCTGCCGCCCGTTCCTTAGCTTCTTTAACACTCATCTTCGCTTGTTTAGCTACAAAGAGAAGTTGCTCCTCAACTTTTAAATAAGGCAGTAGCTGTGCGCTTTGGAACATAAAGCCTATCTTCTCTAAACGAAGCTCAGTCAGCTCGCTTTTACTCTTGTCAGTAAGCGATTCTCCATCTATGAAAATCTCACCACTGGTAGGCGTAAGAAGTGCTCCCGCTGCTGAAAGGAATGTACTCTTCCCTGTTCCCGAAGGCCCAAGAACGGCAACGAATTCCCCTTCATTGACTATAAGATTCAAATTGTTCAGAACAGATACCGTTGTATCGCCGTCTCCATACGTCTTGGTCACTTGCTTCATCAATAATTTAGTAGTACTCATGCCCCAGCCCTCCCAATTGCTTCTAATGCATCAACTTTTGCCACTTTAGCGACAGAAATGAGTGATCCTAATAGAGACATCCCAACGAACAAACCGCTGGTTAATAGAATCGTAGAAGGTTCCAGTTGGAACGGCATAGTGTCTGGTAGTACCTGATTCATTCCAAAGGTAAGCAGCAAGCTAATACTTAGACTTGCAATAGCCAATATCATGACCTGCCCTACAACGCTCCAAGCCAAGTAAGACATTTTTGTACCCATGGCTTTCAGAATTCCAAACTGGCTTGTTTTCTGAATGGTAATGACATAGAAGAATACAGCCAGAACAAACCCGGCGATTACGAACAGGAAGGCAATCATCATAAGCAGTGAACCTTGTTCTGATGAATAACCCGGAATATTAGAAATCGCTTCTTTTTGCGTAATCACTTCCACATTTTTCGTACTAGCAGAGATCTTATCCACTTGCCCTGCGTTTGCATTAAGCGCAATTACATTAAAAGGCGCTCCTGATGTAGCCTCACTACCTTGATTAACGCCTTGTCTCATTTCCTGCCAATCTTTATTGTTAATATAGACTACTGGGGTATGGCTGTATGAGCTATTCTCAACATATCCTGTAACTTTAAATTCCTTCCCAGTCGCCTGATCTTGGATCGTACTACCAATCTTAATGCCCGACTGTTCCAAGTCACGATCAACGATGACACTTCCCTGCGTATCATTCGTAATCTTGTCACCTTCAATCACTTTTGGAGCCAGTAAACCGTTCATATCAACTGCGAAAAAAGTTACGTCTGCTTTAGTATCCGTATCGTTTGTAGTCACTGTACTCATCTGTAGAGCGAGTGATGAAGCATTATTATCTCCTACTACTGCTCGAACACTACCCAGCTCCGTATCTGTTAACTGAGAACGTCTGAACGTCTGATCCGCATCCTTCTGCACCACGTAATAGTTTGCCGGCATATTCTCTATTGCTGAGATATTAGCGTACGCTAATCCTCTGGCCAGTCCCGTTACGAAAAGTACAAGAAAGGAAACCAATAACATGATTACCATTATCAACAGGTATCTGGCTTTAGAATGTCGCATTTCTCTTAAGGCTAGAAACATATTACCACTCCTTCTAATCTGTATAGTCACAGTTTAGAAGATGAAAATGAACGGAGTATGAATAACGAGTTACAAAAGAGGAAGAGTAACAGTAAAGGTCGTGCCTTTGCCAACTGTACTGGATACTTCTATGGTTCCGTTATGTGTCTCTACAATCTTTTGCGTAATCGCAAGTCCAAGTCCGCTACTATGTGTTTCTCGTGTACGTGCCCGGTCAACTTTATAAAAACGGTCAAAGATGAGTGGTAATTCCTCAGCAGGAATACCTTCCCCAGTATCCGAAAAGGTTACAACACAATTCCCTTCGTCAAGTTTTGCGGAAATCATAATAGATCCCTCAGCAGGTGTATATTTGATAGCATTAGTAATGAGGTTCATCCACACCTGATACAACAGATTGGAATCGCCATGTACGCGAATGTCCGCAAGACTTAAACGAACCGCTAATTGCTTCTCTGTTAATCTCCACTCCATGATTTGTACAACCTGCCGAAGCTGTGCGCGCAAATCTATAGGTTTCTTCTGCAAGGAATCCGGATCATAATCGAGGGAAGATAACGTTAGCAGCTGTTTACTAAGCATCGATAGACGATGGCTTTCTTGATCAATAATATTGAGGTACTCTATCCGTTCATCCTCTGGTAATGTGGGATCTTTAAGGGTTTGGGCAAACCCTTGAATAGAAGTTAATGGCGATTCGATTTCATGCGACACATTCGCAACAAACTCTTGACGCGCACGATTGGTCCGCTCCAGCTCACGGCTCATAATCATAAAGTGTGAGGCTAACTGACCAATCTCATCCCTGCGCCAAGTATTTAGTTTAATATCATATCTACCTTTTGAAATCCGCTTAGTTGCCGTTGTTAAACGTGTAATAGGTCTAACCACATGTAATACGCTGATCATTACGAATCCCAGACTGAACAATACGGTAAACCCGATAATAACAGCAAAAAATACGCGCAGCTCACCGAATTGAACCTCTGCATCCGGACGCATGAATAACGCGAAGGTCTCATTATTGACTTCGATTGGCACACCTATCGTATTGCTTAATTGGTTATCAAAAAAACCTGTAATAAATGCACTATCAGGAAACTCTGCTACACCATGATACACTTGTCCATTCAGTACTTTTTCTAACTGTTGCTTATCTAGATCCTCTTTCCGAAAAGGCTTGCCGTAGAATCGGGATTGACCTTCTGCATCGGTTAGATAGATTTTATAACCCAGCTTGGCTACACTTTGCAGATAATCCTCCATAGAATCCGGGTGAGTCTCCGCAAACTGCTGGATTTCAATAGCCATCCCCGTAAGCTTGGCATCGTTCTGAGATTTAATCTGAGCTTGATAATAAATATTAGATACCAAGAAACCAAGAAGACTGCTCACAACAATGGCTGAACAAAAAAGAATACACATCCTCACATACAAGGACTTCACGAATTCACCATCTCCAATTTATATCCGATTCCCCTTACCGTCCGAATCACAAAGTCATCCTGATAATCCAGAAACCGCTGACGTAATCGCTTGATGTGCACATCCACCGTACGTTCATCACCTTCATAATCCATTCCCCATACTAGTTCAATCAACTCACTGCGAGAATATAGTCTGCCTGGATATTGTGCCAGTTGCGCTAGCAGTTCAAATTCCTTTACCGGCAGCAGGAGAACTTCGTCGCCATCCGTGATCTCATAATTTTTACGATCGATCACAAGTGAATTCAAGCGAATCCGATCATCCGAAGCGATGGAATACCGCCGAAATAAAGCTTTAATCCGAAATAACAATTCTTCAGGCTCGAACGGCTTCGTTACATAATCATCTGTTCCCCGTAAATAGCCTTGCTCTTTATCACTAAGCTGCTGCCTAGCTGTCAGCAAAATGATCGGTATATCATACGTTTCTCTTATATGCTGGCATAGCTCTAATCCATCCACATGCGGCATCATTACGTCCACTATGGCTAAATCGGCAATACTTTCTTGCAGTTTATGTATCGCATCCCGACCATCGACGGCCTCCATGACTTGATAACCTTCTCTGGTCAATACATGCTTCAATAAAGTCCGAATATTGCTATCGTCATCTGCTATTAAAATCTTCTTCATCATTTACACTCCCTGAATTACGGATGAACCCATAGTATCAACTTTAAAGGGTTAGAACAACTAAAGACAAAAAGAGACCATACCGGGCATTCGCTCATATACTACTCCTAATTATAATGTGCAAATCAGGAGGTTAATAAAAAATGTATTGGACACCCTTATCTCAGAATAGATCTGATTTCAAACCTATTTGGGCAACCTCTCTTCCACAAGCATTAAATTTAATCAAAGAAGCTGTGCAAGGTGAACGAAATGATGAGCTCTTCTATGATGAAATTATCAAATTAGCTCCGAACTCCGAGCAAGCCCTCATTATCACCTCTATACGCAATGACGAACGGGGTCACAACTCCATGTTCCGTGGGATGTTCAAAGAAATTACAGGTCAAGATATCGAAGGAATTAGCAGCGAGCAGTATCAACGGGTCAATTCCTATGAAGAAGGATTAGAGAAAGCACTCCAAGGTGAACTGGCTGCTGTAGAAAAGTACCGCGAAATATGGTTTGGTCTGCCTGTTGGAGTTTATCGCGATACTGTATATGGGATTATTTTAGATGAATTAAAACATGCCAGTAAATATAATTATTTACTCACTTTAGATCGAACCACTATATAATTGAATTATTCAATATCGCTATTAATCCTGAAGGAAAGTGACTATACTCTCCTTCAATGTGGTAACAGGCCGTCCCATTAGTCTCTCCATATCATTTGAAGTAGAAGCTGTATCTAACTTCGCAAGAAATGAATAAATCCAGTGCTGAATGTTTGAATCCTGCCGATGAACAATCCTTGTTCCCGATAGCTCTGATAATATCTCCGCAAGTTCGCTGAAATCCCAAGAGCGTGGTGCAGTTAATTCATAAATCTGATTATGATGCCCTGTAGTGGTAAGCACGACTGCTGTTGCTAAAGCGAGATCCTTTCGTGTCACCGAATTAAATAACCAGTTCCCTGGATAGGTGATTAGCTCACCGTTTTGGATCGCCTCTTTCAGACCCAGTACATTTATAAAATCCAAATACAAAGCGTTGCGGAGAAATGTATAGTCAATCCCTGATTTAAGAATCATCTGCTCTGTAAGTAGGTGAACATGATTCGCTGGAATTTGTCCTTTAGGTGGAAATGCAAAGCCTGTATACAGCAAATGCTTTACCCCGGCCTTTATTGCAGCATGAACGACCTCAGAATGTTGAATTAATCTGACGTTATCATCGGGATGTGAACTAGAGATGAATAACAAATTTGTAACTCCTGAAAAAGCTTCCACCAGTGAATCAGGCTGGTCATAATCGCCAAAGCGAATCTCAACCCCTTTTTTCAAAAGTTCCTTTGCTTTCTCTAGATCACGGACACATGCGATAATCTGACTGGACGGAACAAACTGTAGAAGATTCTCCATAATCAAACTCCCTAATTGCCCCGTAGCCCCAGTAACCATAATTGACATTACACTCCACCCTTCCCGTTCCTTGAATTCGAGACCGCAACATTATAGCTAGCTATTGTTAAGCTTTTCTAATAAAACGATGAGTTGTCGAAGCTCTTGTTCATCCAGTCCCTGCATACGTTCAGCGATTGCTTCACGATTTCCGGGAAGATGTTCTAGGAGTAATCGCTGGCCTTCACCCGTGATCGATATAACACTTTTTCGACCATCCTGAGTATGATTCGAACGGGTGATCCAACCATCTTTCTCTAGGGGGGTCAGCAAAAGACTAATATTAGCTTTTGTGACACCAATATTGTGAGCCAATGTAGAAGGCAGAATTGTTCCACCCTGTTTAGATATTTCCACCAAGATACGAATTCTTGCGCCATTTAATCCTTTAGACTGCCAATATTTATCAGAGACAGAAACCAAGCTTGCAGTAGTATGAACTAAAGTGAAAAATGCCTGAGTATGCAGCGGCTGCTTCAAAACGAACGGTTGCAAATGTTCATTCATAGATTTTCCAACTCCAATTTAGTTAAGTGCTTAACTATCACAAACAAACAATACTACACGCTAATCTAATTGTCAAAAAAAGAAGCTGCCTCATCTCGCAGAATAATTCCACGGGTTAAGACAGCTTCTTATCATTTAATTTCTCAGTTAGATTAATACCGTCTTTGTAGACACGGCTTCTTCACTATATTGTTTAGTCCCTTCTAAGACTACTTCAAGTTTAATGATCTCCGAACGGCTGGCTAATCGGATTGGAGGTCCCCATGTCCCATAACCAGAGGAAACAACCACATGCAAGTTATCTTTACGAAGATAACCCCAGTCCAGTTCGAATAACCGTTTAGTGATCCAGTGATTAGGCGCAATCTGTCCACGATGCGTATGACCGGAGAGCAAAATATCTACCCCTTCTTGGGCAGCGACATCAAAACCGGTAGGCTGATGATCCATCATGATTACAGGACGTGTAAGATCGAGACCATTCAATAAAGAGCTTACGCTCATTCTGCCACCGGCTTCCATTGTTTCGGCAGTTTTATCTTTTCGACCCACAATATACGTTCCAGCTACTTCTTCAACCTCATCCTGTAAGACTTTAATGCCTATGCTACTCATCAAATCGGTATATTCTTTAATCGAACCACCGTAATATTCGTGATTACCCAGCACTGCGTAGACACCATGACGCGCTTTTAATTGCTTGAGCTGTTCACTCATACCGTTGCGAATAAAAGGCTCTATACTATCATCAAGCACATCCCCAGCCAGCAAAATCACATCAGGCTTCATAGCGTTCATTTGTGCAACCATTTTTTTGAGATGCCGATTACCGACGATGTTTCCTAAATGCAGATCAGATGCAACCGCGATGGTTAATGGTGTACTGGTTCCTATGGATTTATCGATGGGAATGGGATGCGTACGGATTACTGTACTCCAAGCATTAATCGAACCCCAGACTAGAAAAACTATGAGTAATATCAGTAGCGTAACTCCCGCTTCTAAGATGTAGTGCGTTCGATCAACACCCATCCAGCCCAGTAATACATACAACAGATCAGCTAAGGGCAACATGATAATAGCAAATTCCATACAGGCTAGATAATACGATCCAATCACTTTAAAGAATCTAGCTAACGGCTTCACAATTGTAGGCCATGGTATCATTCCAACGACATACGCAAAGGCCACAAGCAGGAATACTGTCCAGAACAAAGCTGAGGAAGCACCTGAAAACCATTCATGAACCAGCAACCATCCATGATACCCAATGTAAAAATTAACAAGGCCCAGAATAAGCAGCATAGCAAACCCTGAAGCTAACATTCGTAATGTTTTCATCGTTCCACTCCCTTTACTATACTAACTCTATACGTCTTATCTCAAATCATAACACAAACCGTTAACCCAGTATAAATTCCGGTGCTGTCTTCGGAAAACGGAGCAAATAACATACCACAATTCCTCACCACATTCCCTGTCAAAAAAAAAGAAAATGCCCGTCGGCATTTTCTTTGGGGGATTAAGTTATACCGCTCTATCCCGTGTGGCCATACACTCACCAATTAGCTTATCGCATTTATTAATGTGATTCAGAAGCCAATCGGTCAACGTACGGTTAAGCTTAATCGTCGAGAGAACGGAAACTCCCTTAGTTTTAATGGTTTCTTCCAATTCAAGAACGGCTTTTACAAAATCAGCATGCGTCTGACGATGTTCCGCCAATTCAGGAAAATCGATCTCTTCCATCAATTGTTCTTCATTGCTAAAATGCTCAATGGTATATTCCTTCAAGAATTTCAGCGTTTCTTCGATCTTTTCTTTCCCCTGCTGCTTACTGCAAGCATCAAAAAATTCGTTCAATTTCGCTAGCAACTGTCTGTGCTGACAGTCTATTTTCTCTACACCGATATCATATGAATCCTTCCACTCAATCACGAAATCACCATTCCATTTCCTGAAATTTACATATCGATAAATACAACTAATTTTCCACCTTTCTGCACAAAAGATCTATTAACAACATCACAGAGGAAATCCCATATTCATCCAAGGAAAGTCACACTTCTGAGTCTACTTCTACTTCATTACCGGTTCTATGTGGACAAGCACATTCGAAACTTGGTGTCGGTCCTTCAATTGTTCTTCAATTTCTTCCGTAATATCATGGCTCTGCACCACACTAAGCTCAGAGTCTACTAATACAGTTGTATCCACTAGCACGTTATTCCCATGGATGCGGGCTTTGATATCTTTAATAGATTGAACGCCGTCCACTTCAGCAACGGTTTCTTTCATCAGTTCAAGCTCTTCCGCATCAAAACCGTCCGTTAAGTCATGTGTTGCTTTACTAAAGATATCCCATGCCGTCTTGCAGATGATCAGGCCGACAATAATCGCTGTAAGTGGATCAAGCCATGGTATCCCAAATCCAGAAGCCACAATTCCGACAAATGCGCCAATACTAACTAAAGCATCCGATCGATTATCTAGTGCAACGGCTCGCATAGCGTTACTATTAATGGAGCGGGCCAGTCTAATGTTATACATATACACGCCCATCATGATTACAGCACAAAAGACTGCCGTCCACGCTGCCATAAGATCTGGACTTTCCAGTTCCGGTTGGATAAATTTATTCACACCCTGGTACAACACTTGAAGTCCTACCACAATCATAATGAACGAAGCAATTAAGGATGCCACGGTCTCCGCTCTGAAATGCCCGTAGCTGTGATTGGAATCCGGCGGTCTTCTGGAGATCTTGAGGCCGATTAGTACGGCGATAGAAGCGATAATATCCGTGCTGTTGTTCAGACCGTCCGCAAGCAGCGCTTGAGATCCCGAGACCGTACCAATGAACAATTTGATGGCGGATAAGAAGATATAAGCAACTATGCTTAGCCAAGCTCCTTTTTCACCTTGTTTGATGTCGTTGTAATTTTCCAAAAAAAAGAACCCCCAAAGAATAGTATTGTTCTATACTACACTCCAAGATTCGGGTGGGTCTAGAGAAACAGTGTTGCTAAGAGGCGTAATAGTTCCCTCCGTCAAATAGAGTTGCTAGGTCATAACTGTTTTGCGGAGTGTAACATAGTTTGCCTTTGTTCAACTTTACTTCCAAATTATAAGAAAGTATAAGTTGCCGAAGTCGATTAAGCTTGTTCTATTGGTATAGTAACTTTTTGCCATTTGAAATGTCTAATTATAGTAAACACTAATTTTGAGGGGCGTGGAACGATGACTCAGTCTTTGCACAAGACCATGATTAAAGTTTTAGCTGTTGCTAGTATTGCATCCCCATTAGCTTACAATGGAACATTATCCGTCATTTCTGCGGAACAAGCAGTCATTAGTACAAGCAATCCCTTTTACAATGAGATCAAAGCGCCTATTCTTGCACCGGTATGGTCAGCACCGTTAGCCTTCCTAAAAGAAGGTAGAGTCACTGAGCAGAATGTTACAGCACTAGCGGAGAATGGGAAGGTCTTTGCTTTGCAGCGGAATGAAAAATTAGTCGCATTGAATGCTGCAACAGGTAAAAAAATGTGGGAATTCGGAAATGCATTAGCCCCGTTGTTCACGTACAGTAATGGATTTATCTATGGACTGACCCAAAGTGGCTCCTTATATGCCGTTAATGAGGCAGGCAAAAAAGCATGGTCAGCAGCTGTAGCATTACCTAAAGCAACTAGTATACAACGTTTAGGCACCACTATTTAT
This sequence comes from Paenibacillus sp. FSL E2-0201, assembly GCF_037963325.1. NCBI lineage: Bacteria > Bacillati > Bacillota > Bacilli > Caryophanales > Paenibacillaceae > Paenibacillus > Paenibacillus sp. FSL E2-0201. Next base: position 3,167,964 of record NZ_CP150154.1, on the reverse strand, counting down.
GTTACACAGGAGACTCAACTTGCAGCCGTTGATGCCGTCAACGGAAAGATCAAATGGAAGGCTGCGGTGGAGAGTAATAACTTTACAGGCTTATCGAATCTTATGGAAACCGACGGGGTTATTATTCGAAGTTATCTCTCTCAGGGTGCCTTAACAACTGCCGGACTTGCCGCTTATGACAGTCTCACAGGCAAAAAACTATGGGACCATAGCCGTCAATGGTGGCCACTGGCAGTAAAGGATGGGCTTCTCTACTCTATTACCAATACGTTAATGATGGATGATGATGCTGTAAATCGTAATGTCAAAGTATCCGTGTTCAACGTAAAGACTGGTGAATTAAAGGGAGAACGTTTATATAAATGGACAGATACCGAGAATAAAGATGGGGTATTTAGTTATGGTGGCGTAAATGGGACTGCATTCTTGGATGGAAACGACTTCTATATCTTTCAGGGCAGTAAGTTTGTGAAATATGATTTTTGGAATTATTCAGCAGACGGCAAACCGATTCAAACCTGGGCTTCGATGATCAGAGAAAAGGACATACCGTTGAACCAAGTCTATCAGCAAAGAATGTTATTTCAAAATTATGATAAAGGTACGATATCCGCACTTAAACTAGGAACAGGACAACTCGTCGACCTTAATATTGGTGAGAATCCTGTAGTTCAGACGGATCTTTTCGGAAATGTGGTTTATAGCGGACAATCCGATGGCCTATTTCACGCCTATGACATGTTGACTTTGAAGCCTATTTTCACTGTGAATACCGGCTCTCGAAACTTTGCTCCTTCGCTTAAAACCGGAAGCATGCTGATGATCCGAACGGATAATAAACTGCTTGCCATTAAACTGCCTTCATCCATAAAATAAAAAAAGCCTGATTTCTCAGGCTTCTGGGCTTCACAACTCAACTTATTCAGCAGGAGCTGTAAAAGTACGTGCTGCAAATTCTGCATCCAGCATGTAGAAGGCGTTGCTATCTTTATCTATTCGTTTCAGTTTGCTAATGATGTTGCTAAAGAGTGCTTCCTCTTCTACTTGCTCATCAATAAACCATTTCAAGAAATAGATCGTTGCATGTTCACGCTCATCCAGTGCCAAGTCAGCCAAATGATAGAAACGTTTCGTGTTTTGTTGTTCATGTGCAAAAGCATGTTCAAAAGCATCAAGCATCGAGGAGTACTCGTTCTTCGGCTCTGGGAGTGCTTCAAGTGTCGCCCGATTATCGCGATCATTAAGGAACTTATAGATTTTCATGGCATGAAATCGTTCTTCTTCTGCTTGAATCAAGAAAAAGTTTGCAAAACCATCCAGACTTTCACCGGAACAATAAGCAGCCATAGCTAGATAAACATGAGCGGAATAAAACTCGAAATTCATCTGTTCATTAAGTGCGTTTACTAATCCATCTTTCATCTGACCGTCACCTCATAATTCAAATTTAATATGTAAAGATTTAAGTTCATCTTATCACCGTGTATCTAAGTCAGCAAGGATTCATCCTTCTGACATCTAAATAAGCTACGAAGGGACGACTTTTCTGATGACCAGTTTCACTCGTAACCTCTTAAGACCTAAAATCTCCGGTAACCTTCTAATGGCTTCAGCTATGTTATCTATGCTTCTAATAACAAGTTGTTCCAATAGCAGTAACAGTTCCCAACCTATCGCTACAAATTCGACGACTGCTGATTCCACACCATCACCTGTTATCAGTGCCACACCTGTTCCCTCCTCAGAAAGTGATCCGATTACTCTTCAGGTTTCCAATATGAGCCTTGAAGAGAAAATCGGACAAATGCTCCTTGTTGGTATTGAAGGAACCGTTCTAGATGATCAAGCAAAAAAGATGATTTCCGAAGACAAAGTCGGTGGAATCATTCTTTATAAGAACAATATTCAAGACTTAAAAAGTATGGTTAGCCTTGTAAATTCCATGAAAGAGAGTAACAGCAGTAACCCTACTCCATTATTCATGAGTGTCGATCAGGAGGGTGGAAAAGTCAACAGAATGCCGAAAGAGTATGCTTCCATCCCTTCTAATGGGAAGGTTGGTTCTTCTAATGATGCTAACGCTGCCGAAATGATGGGCAAGCTTCTCGCAAGAGAAGTGAATTCAGCCGGATTTAATATGAACTTCGCTCCCGTACTTGATATCAATAGCAATCCAGATAATCCTGTGATTGGAGATCGCTCCTTCGGCAACTCCACCGAACTAGTCAGTACACTAGGGATCGCCGAAATGAAGGGTATTGCGAGTGAAGGTGTTGTGCCGGTTGTTAAACATTTTCCGGGCCATGGCGACACTTCTGTCGACTCTCACCTTGATCTGCCGATTGTGAATAAGACTGTCGAAGAGCTGGCTAAATTAGAATGGCTCCCATTTCAAGCAGCGATTAAAGAGGGAACGGACGCCGTAATGGTCGCTCATATATTATTTCCGAATCTTGATCCTGATAAGCCTGCATCTTTATCAAGTAAAATCATTGGTGAGCTACTACGTGGAGAAATGAACTATCAAGGGTTAGTGATCACAGATGATCTTACTATGGGTGCTATCATGAAGAATTATGACCTTGCCGCAGCGGCGGTAGATACCATTAATGCAGGCAGTGACATTCTACTTATCGCTCACGGCTATGATAATGAGAAACGAGTACTGGAAACCCTTCTGGACAATGTAAAAAAAGGTAAGATACAGGAAACACGGATTAATGAGAGCGTCTATCGGATTTTAGCATTGAAAGCTAAATATAATCTATCCGATGAGCCAGTTCCGGTTCCTGACCTTACCGAGCTAAACAAAGATATTAAATCTTGGAAGCTAACGATTGAGAAATAGGCTTAGGTCGAATACAATCCTTACTGAAGGACTACAACATCGCCTACGTTCAACCCGGAGATGGCCTCAGTTTTGTCCGCCGTCTCCATGCCCACTTCGATATCTCTTCGTTCATACTCCCCATTGCCTTTATCCAGCATCACGTACGAAAGATCTCCTTCGTGCATTACAGCGATGCTGGATACTACGATGGCATTTTCTTTGCGGACTGTCTCAATTTCTCCACTTAAGCTTAGTCCACCAATCAAGTGCTCGTCAGGCTGTAATGAGATTACCACTTCAAATTGTGGAACTGATGTAGCAGAAGTGTTTTGACCCGATGCAGTCTTAGCAAATTTAGATACCTTAGTAACTTCTCCAGATAGCTTCAAATCTTTTAAAGCTGTCATTTTAACATCCACTTTCATTCCCGTCTTAATACGGAATACATCCTGTTCCCCAACAAGAGCTATGAATTCAAGCTTGTTCATATCAACAATTTTGCCGATGTATTGATTGTCTGTCACCGTCTGTGGAATTTCGCTGGCGCTATCGAATAGAAAAACACCAGATGCCGGAGCATGGTAGAGGGCTGTTGAGAGCTTTGCCTTCTTTTCTTTTAATTCACGAGCTTGTATTTCAGCATTTACTTGGTTAAGCTCATCCCCTAGCCGTGCCGTTTCTTGGGCTGCAAGAGCTTTTATACGTTCGGCTTCTGTTGCACCAAGAGCTGCATTCTCCTGGTCCTGCTGACTAACAAATTCATTTAATTCCGCTTCCAGCTGGGCCTTTCGGATGGTCGCCTCCTGTGTAGCAATCTCATTCTTTAAGGGTTCCTGATCAAGGGTAAACAGTAAATCCCCTTTTTTTACTTGCCCACCGTTCTCAACCTTCCACTTTGTTACCTTTGAAGCATAAGGTGCATATACAAGCGTTTCCTGCTCATAGTGTGAGTTCCCTTTAACCTGAACGGAATTCGTCATTGTTTCCTTTGTCACTTCAAACGTTATCGCTTGCGGCGGTTCAACAGGCTCTAGCTGTGCCTCAGGTTTATACATCTTGTTGTATACAAAATAACCTGCTGCAATAATGATCAATACCAATACAATCCACTTGATTCTCCTCTTCATCACTTCTGCTTCCTTTCAACTTGAAAATAGCTAATCCCGTTTTATCGCCGTGAGCGCATTCGTTCTGGACGCGCTGATCGCGGGATAAATCCCTGACAGTACTCCTGTCATCACTGCAAATGCAATTCCTACTGGAAGTGTCATTAGAGGTATAGTGATAACCAAGGGTTCACCCATCCCCATTCCTCCAGCAGTACCAATGAGCTTATTTATGCCGAATACAATTAAGTATGAAAAGACAATGCCGAGCATACCGCCGAGCATACCAAGCAATGCCGCCTCTGTAATGAACATATTTCGGATCTGCCCCATATTAGCGCCTAGCACTTTCATAATACCAATCTGGCGTCGTCGCTGATGGGTAGACATGGTCATTGCAACGATAATCGAGATCGAGGCAATAATAAGGATAAACACACCGATACCAAGCGCTGCTTTCTTGAGCATACTGAAGGTGGAAGCCATCGCCTCTTTTTGATACAGATTCGTGCTAGTGTTTAGTGTGAGCTTCTGTATAAGCTTCTCCACTTGCACGATGTTGTCGGTGCTGTCAACTTTTACAATGGCTGAGTTGTAGACACCCTTCTGCCCAGCGGTTCCGTTCATTAGTTTCAGTTGTTCAACCAGACGCTCACCCGTTTCTAGCGATACGTAAATCTTCTTGTCGTACATCGCCATATCAGGGTTCCCCCCACTATCCAATATCCCAACAATTTGAATGGGTGAACTGACTAGGGACTGTCCAGTCTGCGAAGCAGGGTCATACGATTGTAATTGAACCTGTTGTTTGTACATTTCCGATGGAAGCATGCTTAAACTATTGTACTGTTCCATTATTTTATTATTGTACGGATCTGAATTTAGCTGTTCAAAAAGACGCTGCCGTGTCTCGACATCTATCAATCCTACAGTTGCTCCATAGTTAAGCACTGCCATTCCGATCAAATCAGAAGGACCGCCTTGCTTAAACGTCTTGTCGTATTTCGTTAGCAACCGAAGATCCGTTCCGATAAGCTGTACATCCGTAATTTTATTATCGATAGTAGTCATTTGTATGTAGCCAAGCTCTTGAAAAGGTGCAGCTGCTGTAACATGCTTCAGGCTTTGAACAATTTCAAGCTTCTGAGCTGTTAACCTGCCGGGATCGAGCTTAGCATCAGAAGCAGAAGCTCCATTTCCTTCGCCGCCCCCTTGTGAAGGGATACCGCTGTTCGGAGTCACTGTAATTTCATCCATTTTGAAATTCCGATTAATTTCCCGCTCCGTATAGCTTTGTGCGGAATCTCCTATACTTAAAGCAACAATAATAGCAGCACAGCCAATCGATATACCAGCCATACAAAGACCTGTGACAACTTTCCGTCGTTTGACCTGCTCCCAAGCCAAACGTGAAATATCACTAATCCTCAATTAATTTACCCCCTTCGAGTTCTGTCTCCGAAGAAGTTTGTTTCTCAGTAATCATATATCCATCCTGAAGCGTGAAAATCCGTTGCATTTGTTCCGCAACTTTGAGCTCGTGTGTTACGACTATGAAGGTCGTCTTCATCTTCTTATTCAGGTTAAGCAGGATATTAATAATTTCCTCTTCTGTCTTCGAGTCCAGGTTTCCAGTCGGTTCATCTGCGAAAATAACAGAAGGCTCCGTAATCAAGGAACGCGCAATACTGACCCGCTGCTGCTGTCCACCAGACAACTGAGAAGGGAACAGGTCGGCTTTATCCGGAATACCGACCCCTTCCAGCAAAGCTAGAGCTTTTTGCTTACGTATTGATGGAGAGACGGATTGAAAGACTAACGGCAATTCCACATTTTCACGGACAGTCAAGCTAGTAATCAGTTCATAAGCTTGAAAGATAAACCCGATATGCTTTCTTCGAAATTCGGATAGCTTATTCTCGCTCATTTTCACGATATCTTGGTCAGCAATGTATATGTGACCTTCCGTAGGCTTCATCAGACCTGCCATCAGGTTTAGCATGGTTGACTTACCGGAACCCGAGCTCCCCAGCAGAGCAACCATTTCCCCCTTTTTCACAGAAAAGTCTATTTGATGAAGGACTGCCGTCGTTTCATTACCATTCTTAAAAGAATGCGTTACATTTTCCACTCGCAACATTGGAGCTGCTCCTTCGCGTACATTAATAGATATGAATGCTTACTTTTCTGTTACTAGTCTATCAATCTTTATGCTATATGCCTGATTAGCCAGCTCGATCCGTTCTCCCTGAAACTCATCATACAGCGTGATCCGGTACGAACCACCCTCCAAATTCTTGTACATATTATTCGTAAAGGTTGCAGTATACGAGTTGTTATTCCCTTCAAGTAGTTCGGTACCGATGTTCAAGCTTCGTTCCTGTGATAAGCCATATGGATCTGTCATTTTGAGTACTAGTTTATGGGTGAAGGTTCCCATATCGTAGGTACTGTCACGAAGCAGGTTGTAATTCATAACGATGTCTAAAGTGTTACTTCCTTTCAGTGTTCGCCCTTCCGAACTTAGGACAGACATCGTGTATGGATATAGCGCAACCTTCGTCAAGTTATTCTCCGGTGGTGTGGAAACTGGATTCAGAGTCAAGGAAGCAATATTTATAAATCCTGTGGCTTCTTGACCAGGTTCAGTCAACTTATTCCCGGTTATTCCCGGACCTAGATACATACTCACATCAGAAGGTATAACTGACTTCGGTAATTTTGCCCAGTACGTAATTAATTGCTTACCACCAGGAGTGGCTGAAGAATCCGGTTGATTCGCTGTGGCTTCAAATAGCTGACCATCAGCCGTTTTAAAGTACGCTTGAAGGCGAGCCATTTTGCTTTGTCTTTTTTCTTCGCTGCTCAGCAGTAGCTCTGTATATACGATATTAGAGTTGAGACCTTCATAAATGATCGTTTTGTTCTCTTGTACCTGGGCATTCTTGCCTTTACCGGTGATTGTATAACTTCCCCCACGTTCGATAGTGGATACTGCATTCATCGTGCTGTTTGTGCTTAACGACAAGAACGAGCTCTTTTCTTCTTTGACCGTGGAAAAGAGGTTCACTTTTAATTTATCGAACTCTTGCGTGTATGGAATTTTAGCAAATACATAGATCTCAGCATTTTTTCCTGGCGCAATTGTCGAGGTTTCCTTGTCCATGAAGAGTTCTGTAGAAGCAGACACATCATCATTGTCTACTTGGACAGACCCTTTTAATTCTGGAAGCATCAATGCCACCGACTGGGGATTCTTGATATTTATTCTAGCAACAACGATATCATCAGCTTTCCAAGGAAAACGCTGTAATGACAACAAGTTATAAGTGAAAGAGCCATATTCATTCGATGCGCTATACTCCACGCCTTTTTGAATCTCAGGTCGTAATGTATAAGAAATTGCGTAGTAGGCAACCGGTACTGTCAGCTTGGCAGTATTGCCCGTACTTACATTATTCCCTTCAGATCCTGTTCCCTCCCCCACACTTCCAGTATCTGTACTGGCTGGAGCTGAAACAGCCTCTATCATTTGCAATTGCAGTGAATTCTGTTCAACCTCAAGCGGAACCTGTGCGGTAAGAGGAATGATTTTTTCTTCCAAAGGCTTTATGGTTAATCCGCTCAATCCTTTCGCATTGATCGGAAAGGTTGTCCCTGTTGAAGATTTGACAGCAAGCTCATAAGTAGGCAATGTCACGGCTGTCTTTCCTACATTTTTCACTCGTAGCTGGAAGGTCCAGATTCCCTTATTATTCTCAGCGTATACGTTTGCGTTGTTTAACTGAGTTTCTATCGGATTATTATTAATGGTGATTTTCTTAGTCACACCTTTACCTACCACCAAATTAGGTGTTGTAGCTGCCGGTAGCTTGTACGAGGATTTAGCGATTTCAAGCTTCAGCGCTTCATCCTTTTGTGTAAATTGCAGCTTCATATTATCCGTTTTCATATATGGAGGAATCTCGGCAAGATAATAGATTGTCTTCTTCTCTTGCGGTTGGATCTTGTAACTAATCTGAGATCGATCAAGTGCTAATTCATAAGAACTACCACCTGCAGAGAGCAAATAAGCCGCATAACCTGGATCACTGAGTACCTTGCTACCTTTATTGGTCAGGCTTATTCCAACCTTGGCATAGACCTTTCCATTATATTTATAGAGCTCCAAGGACTCACTTTTGGCGATGACAGGAATATCATTCATTGTAGTGCTAACATTTTTTCCATTTACAGCGGTTGGAGAATAATTAGCTGGCACTGTAAAACTTCCTGCGTGCTTTAAATAACCTTTGGTTTTGGAATCCCACACATACATAGGAATCTTGATCCCTTTTAACGAATTAGCCTTGCCTATGTTGACGTAATATGTAACGCGCAAGCTTTCTTTTGCACCAATCTTCTTCTTAAGCGCGTCAGCACTCAGAGGGTTACCCGGAATGACAGCTCCCCCTGGCGTCGTAACTCTCGAAAAATAGTACATTAGGTTTGCATTTTTACTGCTGCCATTCGAATAATTCAGCGTATAGGTTAAAATATTCCCACCTGTTTGTGACCAAATATTGACATCTTCAAGTGTGGCTTTAATATTTGCTCCTAAAGAAATGGAACCTAGATTACTAGTTGCTGTAACGGCCGCCGCAGCCACAGCTGGATTTGTATTAACAGCATTAGCGGATGCCGCTGAAGCGGTATGTCCAGTCAGTTGACTGATGACAAAGGTACTTAATAGTAAAACAACATATGTACTGCTATGCTTTCTCATTTACTTCCCTCCACGAGTATTTTGCTAGAATTATTATAGTGGCAAGCGCAAAACCAATTGTATCCATGTTGTAACACTTTTGGGCTGATTGTAACCTATTTGTTCTATTTGCATGATTTTTGATGAATACTCTATTCTATAATTTCAATTCATCTTTCAATGCAGCCACATCATTAGCAGAAGGATTTTCCTCTCCGTATCTAACTTTTTCATATATTTTAATCAATGAATTCGACGTGTTAACAGAACTTTCATCGCCCTTACGTTTAGAGTGGTTAAGAGCTGTCCATTTTAAAATATCGTCTTCCGTTTCTTTCGGTGTAAGATATTTTTTAACTACATAACCTTGATCCTCTTTCATATGAAGCCAACGCCGATACAACCAGCGAACACGTTCCCGTTCACTCTGCATCTGCTCCCAGCGATCTTTTCGATGTCTTGGCGTAAGACGGGTACTCCAGAAGTTCCTCAGTCCTTGAAGCGTTTGTTCCCATGTAAATACACTTTTCTCCTCATCAAGATAAGAGGTATTGTCTTTAGGCGTATGCTCCCTGCGCAGCATGGATAGCAAGGCATCCATGAATCTCTTCAATTTCCCTCCGACATTTCTATACAACCACCGAACTGCAAAGTAGATTGCCACTCCTACTAGCACAGTTCCAGCTACATAAAAAGCGACATCTAAGATAGCAGCTAGCAGGCCTGGTTTTTGCTCTCCTACAAAAGGCAGCTCCGGACTCGCTTGCGGCTGTTCTACTGACGGTGGCAGCGGCTCACTCGATCCAGAGAATAGTTTACTAATCCATCCGAAGAACGAACGCACCATATTCCATAGCAGTGTTCCTATGGCTTTTCCGACCCCTGCCGCTAACACGGCCGCAACAATTCCTATACCAATAACATAAATACGGTTATTTCTTTGTAATCCTTTTGGCAAAGCTTTGCCCTCATTTGAGAGCGTACTATATTGTAAATAACTGCTATTAGATATAAGTAGAGTGAGCAATAAACATAAGCTGCCACACCAGGTCAGAAGGGTAACGGTTGCCTCCAAATCAGGAATTCTATGAAAGACAATGGTCGCAACAAAATAAATCACAATCCCCAGCCAATACTTCCTACTGGTCTGATCACGAGAGTCAGCAGTCATCCCTAGATATGCGCATATAAAACCTGCGATACCTAAAGGCAGACTTTCGATAGACAGACTTCCTGATGACAAAATACCAGTCGTTGCCCCAAGGATTAATGCAGCCAGCAACTGTTTCCATCTGACACTACACTGTCGCCGCAGCAGAATGCCCAGTAATGATACTAGCGGCATGACAGATAACCACAAAGGGTCAATTTGCTTGGGCAGTACATAAACCTGAAACAGAATCCATACAGGTAGAACTAATAATAGTTCTAGAATAGAGAATATCCAGAGTTTGATTGTACTCCATACGTAACCAGATGACGTAAGCTTCATGCACTCTCTCCCCCCTGTTCCGGAATATCCAGCCACTCCACACCGTTTCCTAACTGGTATAGAAGGTCTGCGGACGCTTGTAATTCTGTTCCTCTATGACAGCTAATGATCAGAAAGTCAGTATCACTTATTCCACTCTCGGCTTGCAGGTCCAGCAATCGGCTCATAGGAAGCGTTCTGTCAAGCTCCAGCTTAGCTAACAGCTCAAGTAAGTCTTCCAATTGAGCCATTGGTTCTGCTTCTACAGGATCTCTTTCGCCCCTGTTGTCCAGTCTACCGTTACAGATAAACCCCGTCTCAATTCCATGGCGCATGGCGTATTCGGCGATAGTGGCCGCATACCTTATCCCTTGCTCGATACGTTCAACATCCGTTACCGCTCTCCACATGGAATGACTGTCCTCTATATTCAAGCAAATGACGAGTCTGGAATCTGCGGTGTAGTCTTTCTTATGCACCTGCATAGTACCTGTGCGTGCTGTAGCCTTCCAGTTTATAAGTCCCATAGAATCTCCTGAGTTATACTCGCGAATACCTGCAGTCAGGAAAGGATCTTCTACGATCCACCTTTTCACCGGAAGTTCACCCAGCCAGCTATGTATCGGCAGTGGTAGATCATCTAAGCTCAGCAGATTAGGATAGACCAATAACTCTAATTCAAGTGGATACGTTTTGTTTTTCCGAATTAAACCAAAGGGATCTCCAGTGGTCATTGTGACCGTCTCTAAACGGTATATCCCCCGTCGCTCGCAAGTTACTTGATGACGCCGTTTAATATGACGGTATGATTTCAGGTAGAACAAGCTGATATGATTCTGATAGATTTCCCCCGTGCTAATTCCGAGATTATCCTGACTACTAAATTCCAAACCTCTAGAAATACTAGATTCCAGCCGAAGCCATGGTAATGGCAAAAGCTTAGCATTAACGATCTCCTCGATCATCTCAAGATGATCCCCTTCATAAGCAACTTTTGTTGAAAAATAACGAGTATAGCTAAGCGCTTTCAGACCATTTCGTTCATAGATAACGGCAAGAAGGAACAATAGAACTACAGTAATGAAAATGAACCAAGGCAAAGCCATAGCTCATTCCACCTTTCCGCCTCTAATGGACGTAACGAGTTCAGTCGGCACCTCTACCTCACGAAGCACTTGTAGCACAATATCCGCTGCCTGTCCTTCTTTTGAACCCAATCCTCGATGAAGAAGTAGACGATGGGCAAGCACCGGAACGGCTACGGCCTTAATATCATCCGGTGTTACGTAAGATCTCCCTTGAATAAGTGCATATCCTTGAGCAGATTTAAGCAAAGCCCCACTAGCACGGGGACTCGCACCTAGTTTAACTGCCGTTGATTTCCGTGTAGCTTCTGTAATTCGAACAATATAAGCCAGCAAATCATCGCTTATACTAACGGAAGCGGTTAAACGCTGTGCTGCTTGAATATCTTGAGCGGTAGCCACTGAAAAAGTCTCTTCCAGCGGGTTATTCTCACGGAAGCGCTGTAAAATATGAATTCCTTCGTCAAAGGACGGATAGCCCGTAGTAATCCGCATCAAAAATCTATCTAATTGAGCTTCAGGTAACGGAAAGGTCCCTTGGTTGTCAATCGGATTCTGAGTAGCAATTACCAGAAACGGGGCTTCTAGACTATGAGTCACACCATCGATCGTAATTTGCCGCTCCTCCATACATTCCAGCAGACTGGATTGTGTTCTCGGGGTTGCACGATTTATTTCATCAGCCAACAAAATATTCGCAAAAACCGGACCAGGTCTAAACTGAAATTCACCTGTCTTTTGATTGTAGAAATTAATCCCGCTTAAATCAGAAGGCAGTAAGTCTGGCGTAAACTGAATACGCTTAAATGAACAATCCAGAGATTTAGCAAGGACTTTTGCTAATAAAGTTTTACCTGTACCCGGAACATCCTCGAGAAGAACATGGCCATTCGCAAGCAATGCAGTCAGTAACAGGTCTACTCCATCCTCTTTTCCTACAATGACTTTAGCTAGATTGGTTCTAATAGATTTGATGAGTTCAGTGACTTCTTGAAGGTTCATGTAAATACACCGTCCAATCTGGGAAATTAATGTAATAAGTCCTTTCATCATAACAGAAAGTGTATCCAATATATAATTCACAAGAAAAGGCCCTGTCCATTAAAAGACAGAACCTAGATTTCCCTTCCTAATTTCATTCACTTCGCAGTTTTATTCCGAAATCGAAAGAAAGCTGTTATGGTGTAATAGACCGGGATGCTTTCAACGATTAGCCAAATGATAACAATAGCATAGCTATTATAGTGTTTATAATAACTGCCTATATGTCGTGAGTACAAAAAAGCTATCGTAATTGAAGCTGTTGTTAATAAAGGAATATATATCTTTTTAGTTTTGGTATTCAGCAAGCTGGATACACATCTGGAGGCTACGTAGATAAGAAATGAGCTGTGAATGAACATAGAAGACGACCATATTCCAATTAAGAGCGGATCTGAATTACCTAGCAGATTATCTTGTTTGGCGCTACGCACCAATTCAAGGAAAGGATATTGCAGTTCCTTCCCCAAATGTGGACCAAAACTCATCATCGTCAACGCCCAACCAATTAAGACAGTTACTAATACAAAAATCCCTGTAAGTACTAATCTTTTCAGCATCTTCGCTTCAAGCTTCAGATCGGGTACAACAAACAAGAGGACGATCCATTCTCCAAACCATGACATGACTACAATAGAGTCCTTTAAAGCAATCCCGGGATCGTGATAATGAATAAAGGCTGGCAGCATATTGAAGTCCGCATTCGGGAGAAATAAATTAAATAAAATGATCATTGTTATGAAAAAAATAAGAAAAAGTCCATCTGCCATATAAGCTATCGTTTTAAAGCCTAAACTGGCCGTATACATAATCACTAACCCAATGATACACTGAATAAACAGAGGCGGAGTTCCTCTCAAATAATTTGAACCAAAGAACAGTACAAAGTTCTCAATATCATAGGATGCATAATAAACACACCAGCTTAAGAGCAAAAGAAGCATGAACTTGTGCGGCCATTTACCTAAGATATCTTTTCCAAAGCTTACCCATGCTTGATTAGGCCGCAGCATACCGACGTGGAAAGTAAACCACAATAATATCAACCCTAATAAAGACCCCACTAATAATGCAATCCACCCTTGATAGGATGAAGTAGCAATTAGAGTCGGAATCAAAAATATAGTGGTTTGGGAGCTGAAGAATATAATAAAAAAACGGAACAGCTGCCATTTTGATGTTTGCATAACTTCTCCCTCTAAATTTCTTTATTTTGCTATTTTGCCGTTCCAAAATCTACAATACTAAAATCTGTCTTCACCTTAATATCAGCCTCATGGGCATAATAATTCTCCCACCTCTTACTAAGCTGCTTCCATTGCTTTGGATCATTCCATTCCAATAACAAGCCGAGTTGCAAAACATCAGCACCTGATTTTTGAGTATTACGAATGGCTTCGGCAAGATTATCAGAGACTTTTTCTTTAAGCTTCGCAATGATAATTTGACCGAGTTCCTCTGCATCCCTATTTTTTGGATCCCTTAAATAAATCACACTAGCTTTCCCTTTTAAATTCACAGTGAACACCGGTCCATTATCTGTATGTTTTAGCTTCTTTGATGCTTTTGTGCTTACAAATACAACACTTGCGGCACTTTTCCCCTCATCCCATTCGACGGTGTAAACTGCCAGCTTAAGACTACCTACCGCCCAAGCTAATGCCCTTCCCTCTTTAAGCTTAAGTGTTCCTTTCATTTTATCTCTATGAAACAGCATTGCCCCTTGAATTCCTGCCCAGTACTCCGGCTTTCCCTCTTTCGACGTTTCTTCTTTTTTACCAAATGAAAGATTGTTTATTGCAAATCCTACACCTGATGCCTCTGCAAACAGGCAATCTTTAATCGTAGTTGAAAACAAATACCTCTCTGATCCAAAGTTTCTTAGTACATCCGAAGGCAATTGCTCGTAAATAGGTGTTAAAGTATTCATCTCTTTTGCACTTGTGGGGCTAGCCATAACATACGCACCTAAAGGCAGACTTGGTTCTCTTTCAATCCATAGGAATAATTCGCTGATTCCTTGTTCAGCATAGGTTTTCCCTAAGACAATAACTTTCAGTTGAGAAAGACTTAGTTGACGTGTTAAGTCTTTTTGAATTAACAGCATGGCATCTGCAATCGATCCTGCTGTGTTAGAAACGGTCGAATAAGTATTACCATCTCCTCCACCGCCATTTGATGGTTGTCCTCCCGCGTTAAGACGATTGGGCAAGGGTGAGTTAATCGTAATTTCAACAGTATTTGGTTCTTTGCCTTCATCGATAAACATTCCATATACAAATGTCAGTTCATCCAGTTCTACCTTCGATGACCAACAACCTGTTATATTTAGGAGCAAGATTGCAATAACTCCTATCTTCAGGATTCTCATTTCTCTTTCTGTCTCCTTTTATTCCTATCTGTATAGAGGTTGCTGCGTTTCGTCATAAAATTTGAGGGAAAGCGAGCTAATGCATCCTTCCAGTCTCGTAACACCAGTGGAGCAACGGGTTGCAAATATGGAGCACCTAAAGGTCTCAGATTAGCTAGATGTCCGTAAATCAAGAAAGCTGTAATATAAACCCCGAGCAACCCCATTATTCCACCCATAATCAGTAAGAGGAAGCGAAGTAATCGAAAAGTCAAGCCTAGCTCATAATGGGGAATGATGTAGGTGGAAATTCCAGTAATGGAAACGACAATGACCATTGGAGCAGATACAATTCCTGCTTGTACAGCGGCTTGACCGATTACTATACCCCCAATAATAGATACTGTCTGTCCCACAGGCTTTGGTATTCGCGTACCAGCTTCTCTAAGGGCTTCAAAGGTAAGTTCCATAATCAGAGCTTCTGTCAGCGCTGAGAAAGGGATATTCTCTCTCGCAGAGGCTATTGTTATCAGCAGATTAGATGGAATAATCTGAGGATGAAAAGTTGTGATTGCAACATAAAGCGATGGAAGAATCATGGATATAATTGAAAATACAAATCGGACTATTCGAATCCAACTTGCTGCATAAAAGCTTTGGTAATAATCCTCAGAGGACTGGAGCATTGTAAAAAAGGATGTCGGAGCAAGCATTGCAGTAGGTGTGCCATCTTGTAATATTCCGATCCGGCCTTCCATTAAAGAAGCCGCCACCGAGTCAGGGCGTTCTGTATATTGAAATACTGGAAATGGTGTGAAGTTCCCCTTCCTCAATTGTTCCGATATATAACTAATGCCTAGTATCCCATCAATATCTATTTCATCTAGTTTCTGTTTAATCTCAGCTAGAACTTCTTTTTTGTAAAGGCCTTCAATATAGACCACATACACATCAGTTTTTGTATATTTGCCAATTGAATAATGAATGGTCTTTAGATCCGGATGTTTAATTTTATGTCGAATCAAAGAGAGATTCGTTTCAATATCTTCAATGAAAGCCTCTTGGGGACCAATCACTACAAGTTCGTTTTGTGATTCGGTCACTGATCTTTTTTGATATTGAGTAATTTCAAAATAATAAACATAAGGAAGATCCTCTATACAAAGCACTACTTTTCCGGCAACGATCAGATCTACAATCTTTTGTACATCAAATGCCTTGAGATATTGGATAGGAAAAACAATTCCTTGATCTAACCGTTCTAAAAATTTCGGCCATTCCAGCTTTGCTTCTGCTTCTTTTTTTAGTGGCAAAGCAATACTTTCATGAAGTGTCTTAGAATCGATGATGGAGGGGATATAGATCAGAAGACAGGAATGCCCATGAACGGAAATCGACTGATATACCGCATCACTACATCCTTCCAGTTGTTCCTTAATGGTTTCTAAAATTCCTGACATGGGCTATACCTCCTGAATTGTGACTTTCGAATCTGGCTTAGTTTGCCAATTGTATACGAGGTTTATACTACCTACTCCATTAAGCTGTATACGAAAAAAAGAACCGGTGCAAAAACCGATTCTTTCTTGTTTTTTGTATGAGGTTGTATCCCATCAACTTTGGATTAAAGGCTTTAAAACTTTCAAAGATGCTTGCAATTGCTCTGCACATTGTTCATACATTTTTTTAGCTTTTTCATTTTCTGTCGACAAACTGAACATTTCCAGATCTGCTTCACATTTTTTGAGCAAAGCATATAATTGTGGTTTATCTTGTGGCTGTGGGACTTTAAAGTTGTCGGCGTACAAATCGACCGTCAACTCACCATAAGAATCAACCTGACCTAGAAATACATTCTCAACAGTTAGACCCATTTTCTCTAGAGCTCCATCAAGCCAGCTGCGAGTCAGATTTAAAGTATCCAAAGGTTTATCAAGTACTTTCCCATCCATAATGACGGCTTGTGGCTCTTTTTCTGGAGCAACTTTAATACCGAGATGTTTGGGTGTAAGCGGCTGATTCTCTCTCTTAAGCAGAACATTAATGGCTCCATCAGATTCCATAATCGCAAATTCCACTTCAGATATATTGAATACATCCTTTTTACGTAGCTCTTCCAATAATTCATCTGTTGTTAAGCGTTCCTTTTTCATATGATCTTCGAGTATTTTTCCGTCCTTAATAAGTACGGTGGACTTAAAATCAATGAAGTCTCTTGCTTTTTTACTCTTCATCTGAAGATATTCAACCCCTAAAGAACAAGCGACCCATACAATCAGTGCAATGAGTCCTAGATGCCAATGCTTGTCCGTATCCAAAGAAATATAGGCAGCTAAGCTACCGACGGTTATCCCCGTAATATACTCGAAGAACGAAAGCTGCGATACTTGTCTCTTCCCCAATAACTTAGTTAATAAGAAAAGCACAACCACAGCAAAGAGGGTTCGTACTATAACCTCCAGCCATTCCGGCATCTTAAATTTCCTCCTTTTGATGAGCCTTTGTTTATTAACACTCATTATTTGTTAAAAAAGGTTCATTCAATCCGAAATCACACTACTTATTTATGGAAAATCGGTTGCCGTGAAACGCTTCTATTTTTTTCCTGCATAACTAAAGTGAAGGTTGAGAACAATAGGAAACGTCATGCTAAAAATTCAAAATAGAGGAGAGAAACCTAATGACAGTAGCCTCACAAGTAAAAACATGTTTATCTTCTTTAAAAGGCGCTCAAGCGAGCTTGGAACAATTTGCACTTGAAACACAAAATGAAAGTGCAAAAACTTTATTCACTAATGCAGCTGAGCAAACACAACAAATCGTAACACAGGTTGAAAATCGGGTAACCGAATTAGAGTCTGAGGAACCTCAATACAAAGGCTTCTAGCTTTCACTTGAACAATCAAAGGGGTCTTAAGACTAGTAATAACTAGCCTTAAGACCCCTTTTCTACATCATTCATTTCTACAACATAACTCCAATACCGCTTACTTTCTTTTTTTGGCAGGAATCAGGATCTGAACCGAAGTGCCAATTCCAACACGACTAAAAATAGTTACGCCATACTCAGGGCCATATTGTAATTTAATACGTTGATCCACATTACGGACGCCATAACCTGTGTTCGTATGACCTTTCGAATCGAAGATTTGATCAATACGTTCTTGTCTGATTCCTATACCATCATCAATGATACGGAACAAAATATTATCGCCTTCCTTACGGCCAACAATGCGTAAATGAATGTGATCGCCACACCAAGCGTGCTTCAGCACGTTCTCGATAAAGGGTTGTAGAATCAGTTTAATGGTCTCATAAGGCCAAATCTCTGTATCAAAATCAAACATAACCTCCAAGCGGTCACCGTATTTAATTTTCTGAATTTCTAAATATGCATTTGCCTGCTCAATTTCAGTTGGAACCGGAATCATCGTACGACCTTCATTCAGTGTTAGGCGATAAAACTTCGCTAACTCCAGTACCATCTGCTGCAGCTTCTCATTTTGACCAAACTTGGCTAATTGAATAATAGATGACAAAGTATTATACAAGAAGTGTGGATTGATTTGCGATTGCAGGATTTCAAGCTCTGCTTCCTTCTTCTGGAGCTGTGTCAAATATACTTCTTTAATCAACATATCGATATTCTCACCCATATCATTCAGCGCTGTTGCTATCTGAGAGAATTCATCCTTGCCTCGATATTTAATACGCTTATGAAGATCACCTTCCCGATAGGCATTAAGAACATATACGAACTTATTAATCCGGATCGAAAAAAACCGGGATATAAATATGCCCACGAAACTAAAGACCACACAACATATGAGACACATTAAAATAATAAAGAGACGTACCTTCACTGCATCCTTTTCAAGGATCGCAATCGGAACCAGCGCAATTAATTGCCACTCTTGGTTAGCAACCATAATCGTTTCTTTAATCGTCAGGTAATCTTTATTTAGCTCGGCTTCATTGGTATAGTTCTCCGGTAGTTCACCCGATTGATACATCGTTTTTCCAAACTCATTCTTTATAATTAGATTACTACCTTTTCCTATCTTCGTATAATTCACACTGTCAAATAGATCTGGAATCCTTACATTAATCCGCAGGAAGCCTATCTCCTTTGGCTTAAGAGGTTCGTATGTATCAATTAATCTACGGAGTAACGAGATGCGATTATTCTCTACATCGCTCTCAATCTGCCACCATTTCATAGTTTCAGCGTATTTTTCAGTTGGAAAATCATAATACCACGACTTCCCTTCAATCCGTTTCATGTGGTATAGATGATAAAAGCTACTATTATCCAGATAGCCCTCAAGTGAATTCGAATAGATCTCAGGGATCGACTCATTCTTCAAGAATAGCGACATACCAATCTTCACACCTGTAGATTGAATAGCTACATCAAGCTTCGGCAGTACCTTCTTAGACATCCGATCGTAATTTTCCCAGCCTTCCTCATAACTCCGAAGATTCCGATAGAAATCAAAATCACTGTATAATTGCGTCGATATTCGAGTAACTTCATCCATTTTATAATCAATATTGTCACGAATCTGCAATAACGTTCCTTTAATATTCGTATTGATATGTTCGCGTAATGAATCATTATACATGGAATGAGAGACGAACCCGATCAGTGATACAGGGATAATAATAAAAAACATATAGGTCAGCATTAACTTATACCCAATTGGCACATACTTATGTCTTCTTTGCTTTTTCATAGAACATCATCCCCCATCACTTGTCGCGCTTACGATACTCCATAGGTGTCATACCATAAGCCTCTTTGAACTGTCTGCTGAAATAAGGGAGATAACGATAGCCTACCTTGCTCGCGATTTCATAGATTTTGCATGTCGGATCTTTCAAAAGCTTGCCTGCTTGATCCATTCGAAGCTGAGTGAGTACTTCACTGAATGTTTTTCCAGTTTCCTCTTTGAATAAATATCCCAAATAGTTAGGAGAGAAAGAGAACTGCTGCGCAATATCTTTAAGCGTAAAGTTATCACTCATTCTGTCCTGCATCATTTGGATAATTTCTCTAATGAGTTTATGGTTCACAGAATCTGATTTACTACGCAGATACTCTGAGATCTCAAATGTTTTGAGTACAAGCCAAGAGCGAATATCACTAATTGTATCGAATTGATGTAGAACATCTAAACTATGTATCTCCATACCTAAAATTTCAAATAAATCCTCACTAACATCCTTCAACTGCTGATCTAGCTTCCAAATGATATACATCGCCAGATTATGAATCGTGAATTTGGATCTTAAACTACTTACAGAACGGAACAGCTTGTCGATCTCATCATAAATAAGAACTAACTCATACTCTTTCATCGCTTTAAACAGCGTATCCATGCGGGTATCTAACATACGAGCGTCGATCATCCCAGGTTCGCTGCTAACAGTTTCATATATAATAAGATTACCTTTGCCTATGAACATTTTTCCGTCCACGGCTTCCATAGCTTGTCGATAGGATATGTGTACCTGTTCCATCGAAAATGTTGGTTTCCCTATACCCACGGTCATTGTGACCGGAAACTTCGCGCGAATCGAAGCGTAAATATCCTCAGTGAAATTTTCCATTTCCTGTTCGTTAATCAATAACGCAATCCGATAGGACGATACCTTGTAGCAATGGGGCATGCCATGCATCTGACCTATTCTATTCACTTCATAAAGGAAGTCCTTGGCCATTTGATGTTTCGATAGATTATCCTGTCCTTGAAGCCAGTTAAAATAATCAAGCTCCAAAACAGCTACACGAACAGGCCAATTCAGCTTATCCAGACCGTATGACTTCACAAGCGACAACATTCCGGGCTGACTCCCCCCCTCCCCCTCCCATTCTCCTTCAAACAAACGTATCAACAAATCATTTTTGGCCATTGGAATCATATGCTGATAGGCTTCTTCAACGTCACGGCGTTTACGTTCATCGTCTAAATCCTGCCTTACTTTCTGAAGTGCAGCAATGAGTTCATTGTCATCCATTGGTTTTAGGACGTAGCTATACGCCTTCAACGACAGCGCTTGCTTCACATAACTGAAATCCTGGTAACCGCTTACAAATATCACGCGTATATCCTTTTTTTTCTCTATGGCAATTCGAGCCAGCTCTAGACCCGACATATTCGGCATATTTACATCACTAACAATAATATCAATAACATGCTGATCTAAAATATCGCACGCGGTAAACGCGTTATTTGCTGTCTCCACAACTTCCATACCAAGCTCATTCCAAGGAATAAATTGTCTCATACCTTCTAGATCAAGCATCTCATCGTCTACTAATAATACGTTGTACATCAACAAGTCCCCCTTTGAAACGCATTAAATCTATCCCTGTAAATTCTACCATTACTATTTCCCAGTATACCATTCATTTGTCAAACAGCTTTTAAAAAATGAGTCCTAAAAATAGAACGTAAAACGAAGGCTTGCTAGTAAGTAGCAAACCTTCGAATTACAAATTATTATTTTCCTAAAGCCTTTTTGTTTTCTGTCCATACTTTTGTAACATAATCAAGGAATTTCTCATAACCAACCTTCATGGAATCATCGTGCGCTTTATCGAGAATTGCTAATGCTTCTGCATCAGTTTTCGCATACATTGATTTCGCTCTAGCAGTTAACCAGATATCTCTGACACTTTGTCTGATAATACCTTCTTCACTGTCGGGAGCCGGATCCCAATTTAGGAACTCCGTAAAGTCGCCTTGTGAAGCCCACGTTACTTCCATCTGCCAACGGTTACTAAAGTCGATTTTATCAGCTGGAAGGGTTTGCAACATCATTTTCTTCGTATTATCCAAGAAAACTGTGTTTCCTACCCAAACCAAGTCACCAGCCTTACCGCTAATTTCAGATAATGCTTCTGGCTCATTTAGATATTTATCTTTATTAAATTTAGGAGTAAGTCCATCTGCTTCAAAGCCATCCCAGTAAGCGTCTGGTCCTGGAGGGCCCCAGTTCAGAACCATAGAACCTTCTGCACCTGTCATCCAATCAAGCATTGCGAATACAGCTTCTGGATTTTTAGCATTTTTAGTGATTGTAGCCACGTTCCAGCCTAACTGATTGTACGTTCCCGGAGTAATCTTACTTTGATCCAAGCCCGGTTTGTAGATTGGTTTAATAAACATGTAACCATCTTCCGGATTTTTCTTCTTCATCTCTTCATCAGCAGTAGCGAGCAACTTCATCGGATCGAATGTCGCAATCACAGCGAACTTGCCATTCATCGCTTTCTCTCTAATTTGGTCTTCTGTTTGGGTATTCGCATCCTGTGTCATAAGCTTCTCACGCATTAATTTAGCACCAAAGACAACGGACTCACGGAACCCTTCATCTTTGTAAATTGAAGCCATTTTGTCGCCATCAGGTACAGCGTATATTCTAGTATACGAAAGGTTATTCTCTTTAAACGAGGAGAACAACTGGTCAATACCGTTACCATCTTTCGCTAAGCCAGTCTCAAACGGAATAACATCTGGGAACTTCGCTTTAACAGCATTTAAGTAAGCATACAAATCATCCGTAGTCTCTAGCTTAGGAGAACCGAGTTCTTTGTAAATTTTCTTATTGATCGCATAACCGGCATTTCCGTTAGGCTGTGTTGTATAATAATTCGGCAGCTGATAGATTTTTCCATCAGGAGAACGAAGCAATTCCAAATGTCCAGCTGTTAAGTATTTTTTAAAGTTTGGATATTTATCAATGTATTCATCCAAAGGAACTAGCATATCTGCTTGACGAAGACGTTCTACGTCAGCACCTTTCTCAGTCCACACAATATCCGGCAGCTCGTTACCCACGATCATTGTTTGCAGTTTTTGAGCATTATTACCACCGGAGCTAATACCAGTGACATTGATTTTCAAATTATCTAAAATCCATTTAGAAGCGGCATCCTTGCCCCATTTCGGCATTTGATACCAGCCGTAGTTTCCGTAGAAGGATACTTCAAGCGGTTCTTTCCCTAACTCATACAAATCAGCCGCTGGAGCTTCAGTTGCTGTGTTAACCGCTGTTCCTCCTTCTTTCGCTGGTTCAGCAGTTGCAGCTGGAGCGCTTGAATTGTTGCCACTACAACCCGCCACCACAGTCGATAATAGCAAGGTAGACAACGTTCCGAGAAGCATCTTTCTCTTAGTCTTCAATGTATTTTCCCCTTTCAATTTGTAATCTATGTTCAAAGCAATACGCTCTAAACCCCATCTCATTCTATCATCCTACTCTTTCAATGATCCCACTAAGACACCTTTAACGAAGAACCTTTGTAGGAATGGGTACACACATACAATCGGAATAGTTGCAACCATGATCGTAGCCATCGTTAATGACTTCGACGTTATTTTCTTGGCTGAGTTAATATGAGCAATGGAACTTGCATCTACATTAGACAGCTGTTCTGAAGCAATATTAGAGAACAATATCTGTCTCAAGATGGTCTGAATCGGCATTAACTCTTCTTTCGTAATATAAATACTCGCTACGAACCACTCATTCCAGTGATTGACTGCTGTGAACAAAGATAATGTTGCGATAACAGGTCCCGACAGCGGAAGTACGATGCGGAGAAAAGTTCCCCAGTATCCACAGCCATCAATCTTTGCTGACTCCTCTAAACCTTGCGGAAGACCTTGGAAGAAGGTCCGGAATATGATCATATTCCATACGCTGACAAGTGCAGGAATAATAAACACCCAAAATGAGTTGAAGAGGCCTAAACTTCTGATAAGCATGTATGACGGAATGAGTCCCCCACCGAAATACATTGTAATGATACACATAATCATGTAGTATTTGCGACCCATCAGTTCACGCTTCGACATTCCATAAGCAAATATCGAAGTGGCCAATATCGCTGTTACTGTGCCAATTACCGTTCGTAATGTAGCAATGACGAATCCACCCATTAAACGAGAATCTTCAAATACAATCTTATAATTCTCAAGCGTGAACTCACGGACCCAGAAAGTAATTCCGCCTTTGGAAGTATCCATCCCCTCATTAAAAGAAATTACAAGTGAATTCCAAAATGGATAAAACGCGGAGAATGCCAGTAAGGTTAAGAATACATATATGAATCCAATAAATAATCGGTCTCCTATGTTAGTACGTTTCATAATTCAGTCCCCCTATATTGTGTAATTCATTACCACAAGCTGTTTCCTGCTTTTCTGGCAATGAAATTTGCAAAGGTAAGTAATGTCACACTGATAACGGCCTTGAACAATCCGATAGCAGTCGCATAGGAGTACCTGAAGTTATCTATACCGACACGTACAACATATACATCAACTGAATCTGATACTTCTCGTAGAGCCGGATTGGAAGCAAGGATCAAAATATCTTCAAATCCTGCATTCACCAGATTACCAATTGCCAGAATCATAAAGATAATTACAACTGGCATAATGGAAGGCAACGTAATCAAATATATCTGTTTAAAGCGACTCGCACCATCCATTGAAGCAGCTTCGTATAAGTGCGGGTCAATACCAGCAATGGCAGCTAAGTAGACGATCGATGCAAACCCAATTTCCTTCCATACATTGGTTGTAACTAAAATACCCCAGAAATATTCAGTCATGGAAAGGAAGTTAATCGGTTCATCAATAAATCTCAATTTCTCAAGCAGCATATTTATACTGCCGTTATCTACGGATAGCATCGATGTAACCATTGAGCCGATAACCACCCAAGATAAAAAGTGAGGCAAGTATGTAACGGTCTGAATAACCCGTTTAAAGAACATTTTACGAACTTCGTTCAGCATTAACGCCAAAATAATCGGTGCAGGAAATCCAAAACAGAACTTCAGTAAGCTGATTATGATTGTATTTTTCATAACCACTTCAAATTCAGGAGCATTAAAGAAGTAAATAAAATGCTTTAATCCAACCCAATCACTGCTAATAAAACTATTACCTAACTTGTAATCTTGAAAAGCGATTAGAATACCGTACATGGGGATATAAGCAAAAATAAAAACTAGAACGAGTGCCGGCAATACCATAAGCTGTAGATCTATTTGCTTAAAAAAGCGTCTTATCCCGCTGGTCCGATGCTTGCCCAGATTCGGTCTTGATGTCTTGTCTGGTGCGACGCTTGCGTTCGCCATATGTAAGTCCTCCTAAACCTAGATTCTTATAATTAAATCAGCTTGCATGGCCTTCTCTCTTTTTGCAGCCTTGGTTCTCCTCTACTCTCCTTCCGTTGATCTGCGACCTTATGAACCAATCTTAATATCTAAGCGCTTTCAAAGGTATATGACAAAACAACTATTATTGATACTTTGACACTGTCTTGTAATTGCTCGTCCGATATTACTTTTATTGGAAATCACCAGCGCTTTTCATCGTTTAGCAATCGAATTATACCTTGAATTCTGCAATCAGTAGAATGTTTACTCATCTTTAATATTGTTGAAACAGAAACAAAAATTTAATATAATATTGCTAATGCACTTACGGGTAGGAGGATAGGTCATGAACAAGGAAGAACAGATCCTAATGGGTGTCAGGGACCTATATAATAAGATCGTTTGGCTTAATAAAGATAAGATGGAAGAAAGTCTTAAGGGGTATACATCTTCCGAAGTACATTGTATTGAATACATTGAAAAAAATGTAGATTCCAACGTGACAAAACTTGCGGAGTCCTTTTATATGACTCGCGGTGCCATCAGTAAATTAACTAAGAAGCTCATAGAAAAAGGCCTTATCGAAAGCTACCAGAAGTCGGATAACAAGAAAGAAATCTATTTTAGGCTTACTGAGCAAGGAAAAGTAATTTATAAAATCCATGAGGATCTGCACAAAGAGTTTCAAGAGCGGGATAAAGCTGTATTTGAGCAAATAACCGAGGAACAATTTGAAAGTATGCTTAGTTTCGTCGAGAAGTATAATAGGCATTTGGATAAAGAAATAAAGAAAATAGGGATAGATATTAAGTCGGAATAAATATAAATAATGAATATGAAATTACAGGCAGCCGGGCTCTATTGAGAACGAGCTGCATTTTTATTGTTATTATTTTGTTGACAAGGAAACATAATTTCATTAAGATGAATATGTTTCCTAGGAATCAAAATTAAAACGTTTGAGGAGCGAATTTATATGTCCTTATTTAAATCACACAATGAACAGAACACAGAACAATCCATAGATAAACACGCTTTAATATTCGGTCTTATCTCTGTGTTTCTTTGCGGAATCGGCTTCAGTATCATAATGCCTGTCGTCCCATTCTTAGTGCAGCCTTATACGAGCAATCCGGGAGAACAAGCTATAATTGTTACGCTGCTGACCTCTGTTTATGCAGTCTGCGTGTTTTTTGCAGCCCCCATACTTGGAGCTTTGAGCGACAAATATGGGCGTCGTCCATTGCTCTTAGTTTGCCTCTTGGGTTCCGCAATCGGGTATTTCGTTTTTGGTATTGGAGGTGCTCTATGGGTACTTTTTGCTGGACGCATAATCGAAGGTATAACAGGCGGGAGTATAAGCACGATCTTCGCATATTTTGCAGACATTATTCCTTCAGAACAGAGAACCAAATACTTCGGATGGGTGAGTGCGGTTGTAGGTGTAGGCACCGTCATCGGCCCAACTATAGGCGGATTACTTGCTAAGTTTGGTTATTCTGTACCCTTGTATTTTGGAGCAATAATAACTTTATTGAACGTTGTTTATGGATTCTTTTTTATGCCTGAGAGCCTTGATAAGAAGAATAGACTGAAAGAGATTACCTTTGTAAGACTGAATCCATTTTCACAGCTTGCGAACTTACTTTCTATGAAAAACTTAAATAGGCTACTTGTCTCTGCGTTCTTACTTTGGATACCTAACGGATCTTTGCAGGCAGTTTTTTCACAATTCACTATGGATACTTTCAGTTGGAAGCCTGCACTAATCGGACTTATGTTTTCAATAATGGGCCTTCAAGACATCATTTCACAAGGTTTCATAATGCCAAAGCTTTTGAGGAAACTTAGTGATAAACAGATAGCAACTCTTGGAATGTTTTCGGAGATTATAGGCTACAGTCTTATTGCAGCATCCGCTTTGTTCTCATTCTATCCTCTTTTTATCGCTGGAATGTTTATATTCGGTTTTGGTGATTCGATTTTTGGGCCTTCCTTCAATGGGATGCTCTCCAAGTCTGTCGATTCTAGTGAACAAGGAAGGATTCAGGGAGGTAGCCAATCTATCCAGGCTTTAGCTAGAATGATTGGGCCTATCATTGGAGGACAAATTTATGTGTCACTTGGTCACGCCGCACCCGCTTTTATGGGTATGATCCTTATTGCAGCAGCTATATCAGTATTGAATAAGAGGACGCTTGTAAATCTGTAAGCAGGTGGTCTTAAGAACAAATAATAGGGTTTCAGAACTTAGTGACAAGTTCTGAAACCCTATTATTAATAAGAACCCAACAGTATTTTTTTAACGAAAGGTGTTAATTCTAGGGTGTTTAATTGTTCAATGTCTATCCACTGGGCGCCTAGAGAGTCTTGTTCATCCCCATCAGTCTTTAGTTCATAATTCAAATCTAGTAATTCCACTTCATATATGATCCCTATATGGTGTAATTCTTCTAGCTGAGTATCACTGTATGGATAAATTAAAGTATAGGAAATTGAATCTTGAAGTTCCCCTTTTAAACTTGTAATTCCTGTCTCTTCCCAAAACTCCCTCTTAAGAGTCTCATACGGTTCCTCTCCAAACTCAATAGATCCACCCGGAAAGTCCCACTTCCCCGTATGAGGGCCTCTTGCTTTCTTAATTAGTAATACTCTATCGTTAATAACTAAGACACCATATACTCCAAGATGAGTATGTTTTATCAGCTCCATATGTCAAACTCCTTAACAAACACTGCGGTTCCAGAAATAAATACATCCATTTCACCGGATTCATTTCGATATACGACAACACTCACTTTTCCATCTCTACCAATCTCATGCCCTTGTTCTACATTAAATTGAATCGAATCCAGATGCGTATCAATATAATTCAAATAATAGGCCCCCATCACACCTGACGCTGTACCTGTTACTGGATCTTCAACGGTTCCCGAATAAGGCGATGAGAAATGTCTAGCGTGCATGAGTGCGTGCGGATTATCATTTAGAATTGCGAATGGGTGCACCGATGCTTTTGGAAGCTGCGTTAAAATATCTGGAAACAACCGGTTTATCGGTTTCATTTTATTAAAACTTTCTTTATTCTTAACAGGGACTAATAGCGTCCAAGCACCTGTACAACCATACACAATAGGCAGATCCTCTTCTACCTCATCAAGGGTTAAACCTATGGCGTGCGCAAGCTCGGCTCTATCACCGTTAAATTCAATAAACTTCGGATGATCTTGCTTCATTTTTATCATTAATTGGTTGTTATTATCGAAGCTAAATCGAATGGGTAGCACTCCTACATTTGTTTCAATATTTACCGAGCTAACCTCTCCAAGAATCCCCTTTGTTTTCAAAGCAAATAAAGATGCCATTGTAGCATGTCCACAAAGATCGATCTCATGGCCTGGCGTAAAATACTTAAGTCTTAAATCAGCTACATCTGATGAGATTACAAAAACTGTTTCGTTAAAGCCGACCTTGTGAGCAATAGATTGCATGTCACTTTCACTTAAATGAGCCGCATCTAACACTACTCCCGCAGGATTTCCTTTGTTCGGATAGGGTGAAAAAGCATCATAATGAAGGACTTTGACATTGTTCACTGGTAAGCCTCCTTTTTTTAAATACATATAGACTGATTAAGTGAGACACTCTGCTGTAAAAATCTCTATTTCACTTAAATTATTTTCGAGGTTTGAAATAGCATTACATATAATAAACTGGTCTATATTGTCTTCATGATACTCTTTAGATAAATTTGGTTGTTTGAAGATTGTTTCACTGAATCCTTTATTAAGTGCTTCACAATCAATTTCAGGATGAGTATCATGAAGTTCCTTGAGTTCAAATACAAGTCCATCTTTTTTACGCTGGATGATTTCACAGACTCCTTCTTTTGAGTACACATTATGAGTTAACAGGATTCTTAATGCCGTAAGATCACTAGCTTTTTCCTGTGAAATTTTAATTAATTCTTCTTGAATCTGTAGCACTTGTTTCGTGTTCCAATGATTTATTAATTCTTCAAAAATATTGTACACCCATTCTTGATCATCGCTGTGGTGATTTAGTACTTTTTTAACATATGGAATCATCGGATCCCCTATTTCACGTAAAAAAACTGATATTTGCCCCGCACCTGGCCAATTAGTATCTTGTATCCATTCAAGTAAACCTGTCAGTACACTCTTCACACGTGGATATCCCAAACGCACGACTGTTTCAGCCGCTCCATCCCAATAGTCTTTTGAAATAGGCTGCAGTAACAAATGAAGATTCTCTTCCTCTATATATTGTAGCTTCTTAATTGCATCTTCTTTTTCCTCTTCGGGTGTGCCCCATGATAACTTTTTGATTAAACTTGATATACTTTCCATTGTATCCGCCTTTTCATCATCATTTCGTTGTCATAGCAAGCTTCATCGATAGCCTTATAGGCAGTGCAGCATTACCCATCTGGTTCAAATCTCCCACCATAAATAAATCTTTAATCGGATAATAAAAAGCAAACGATCCTGTTGATCCAGAGTGCCCCATTAACTCTCCCTTGCCCATAAAAAGCGTAATCAACCCATTCAAAGGAATTCTCATGTAACCACTGCCATAGTAGATAGGTCCCATGGATGATTGAAGTTTATTAGCTGCCGATAGTTGTTCAAAAAACTCCTTATTAAACAGCTTGCCTCCAAAGAAAGCCTTCGTAAATATCATTAATTCACGAGCAGTGGTGATACAGCCTCCACTCGCACGGCTGCTTCTAATCACTTTGGGTCGATAAATAGATTTATCCATATAATAGATATTCGGTATAATATCATTTTCATGTTCAGGTAGATATGTACTCTCTAATGCTAGTGGTTCAAATATGTATTTCTTATAAGCATCAGCTAATGTGGTTTTTGTTACTTTCTCAATGATTTCACCAAGCATGTCAAAGTTTATATCGGCATAGTATGCTTTTCGCTTAGTTTGAGGTGCAAAATGTGGCTTCAGGTTCTTTACCAGCGCCACCTGCTCACTAAAGGTTGTGTAATAGTCCTCCTCTATGGCACGACTCTTAGCACTATTTCCTCCTTCTTCAAACACATCCGGTAGCCCACTGGTCTGAAACAACAAATCTGATAGGGTCAGATCAAATGAATAATCCTTGCCACCAAACACATGGATATTACTTAACAGCTCATTATCAAAATACTTTGTAAGCCTATCACCCAAAGAAAGTTCATTTTTCTCTAGTAAACCTAAAATACAGGTTGTAGTAAATAGCTTGGTGATACTGGCCATTAGTAACGGGGAGTCAACACCCTTGCCTCCATATTCTTTGCTGTAAGAGAAGTCGCCATTAGTGTTCTCTACGAAAATGACTCCTTCATGAATATGTTTAGAACTTGTTGTTTTATTAAAAATCTTCTCGATGTTTTGTATTCTTTTGGTTGTCATGGGTTATCCAATCCTCCAATCTACCTTCCAAATGACAAGAAGAACAACAAAACACATAACTCCAGCAAAAATACTAAGGAATATAATTATTAGTTACAACTTGGTTAACCCCGAATCATACACTGTCGTAATCAAAGTAACAGATTTTCCTAACGATATTTTCGTTTTATTATCCATATTATTAATAACACAATAACTAAAGACCCAATTATAAAAAACCAAATCGTTTTACCTTCCAATTGACCGTTGGCATATTGACCTTTATTTATGGCTTTGACAAATTCAGCTTCGTTGGTCTGAATGGCAATGATTTCTTTTGGATCAGTATTCTTAATCGAATAATATGGCGTTCCTTTAGGGTAAGTATTTGAAAAGTTGCCGCTGTATGTTCCTTCATGGTCTGAATATCGGGTTACTTGACCTATCTTCTTATCGATTTCATTCGAAGGGACGAGTTCTTCTGATGATATTTCATAAATATCGCCTGAGTAAACAACAAAAGAATAGGTCCAGTCCGCGCAAATAGAGCGTATTGGTAGCAAAGCAACAATGGCTAGAAATATAATAATGAACTTCTTCATCTTTTCCCCACCTTATCTACGGGATTCGATTGCTTTATACAGTTCATTAAACGTTCCGCCTTGATTTAATCCCTCAATAAGTTCCATTAAGCCTGACTTTCCTACGATCCCAAACCATCTGACAACTTCTGAATGGGCGATCTCATAATTTGCTTTTACTTGTGAGGGTTCATAAAAAGCATCTCTACTACTTAAATCATTAATATGATCTAAATTCAGACTTTCATCTCTTAAATATCTATGATCAACTACGGTTGCTAGCCCTTCATCAAACCATACAGGCACCTTATCCTTATTCATTAATCTCGTTCTTAGCTCACTATGCAGCAGTTCATGAGCTATCACATCCTCATTAAATCCATCAGGACCGACAACGATGTAATGTCCCCAATACGTATAATAAGTTTGTGCTGTTCGATTATTTTGAGCATATTTCTCTAGGGCTTTAGAAGATTGAACGAATAAAATGGTTGGATTAGCTTGAAACCCGTCAAAAACCTCTAAAATTCTCTCTTTAGATTGTGTGAGATCGTTTAAAATCATATCCTCCATATTCACAGGGATGTCAGGTTCCACATAAACATGTTCAACACGCTCCTCCATACTAGAAAAGTCGACAATCATCGCATGAACAGGTTGAGGATTTAACATGTAGCTACCTACTAGTAACATTAGAAAGATAGAAAGAATTGCAGCGATGATGAATTTCTTTTTCCTTTTTTTCATCATACCAGTAGCTCCTTTGGGGTTATTAAAAATACTCCTGTTTCATCTAGAAGTACGGGATATCTTTTTTTGCATACTAATATACATTCTCTTCCACTAATCCCATCTCCTCCACATAAAACTAATCTCTATTCACATAAAAAAGCCTCTGCTTCAGAGATTTCTTCTCTTAGACAGGGGCTTGGTCTGCTGTTATTTAATTGAGCTAATACCATTGTGCTTTTTCCATTTACGAATTTTCGAACGAAAAGTCTTGAACGGTGCAACGGAATTGATATGAATCCATTTGACCATAGGCCATCTTGGATTCTTTCCTGTCCATTTCCGGACTCCTTGCGTGAAAAGCTCTTCATCACTTAAAGAATCAATCCATTTCTGCCACTGATGTTCCGTTTCTTTAAATAAAGATCTTAATTCGTCTAATGTGCAGGTAGCGTATGAATGATAAAACGATTGATATAAACCGCCAAGTTGATTCCATTTATAGTCCGGTGAAGGCGTAATGACGGCTCTTCCTGCTTTTTCATCCCTATCCCATTTCATCACAAGGTTCAACCAACCCAATTGATACGCAATGATTTCTGCTGGTGTCCGATCAACCTCTTCCATACGAATGTCTTTTTGAGTATTCTCAATGCCATCAAATTCTTTATCAAGAGACAAATACGCAGTATGTATAGCATTTTTCAATACTTCTTTAGTGGGATAGTTGAGTGTAGACATCATAACTCTCCTTTATAGACCTTTGCTAAATCACTTTATAAAAGTATTATGTACACGTTCAGATTTCATGAAGTACGCAATCCAAATTGCACTCGTCATCACGGGTCTAATAACATTCCGGAGTGACCGTCCCATTTCAATTTCTCTGACAAGTGGAATTTGTAAAAGAAGGACATAATCAATGATTCCAACTACGGGTACCACCACATAAAAAATAATTAATAATCGAGGTAATATCGATTTCCGTCTATAGAAATGAACTAGAATATATACACTGAAAAGTAATAGCGCTAGGGTAAATACGATTTCAAAAACAACGGTAGTTCCCCATAAAGGATGATAAAACTCTGATTCGCTTGAAGTTAGTGCAGTCCAGACTTCGGTGTCAAACATCATGGAAGAGTTCTGGAAAAACTGCATGATCTGAATGATAATCGTCCCATAAAGACCTATTTGTACGAGGATCAACCATCCCCCAAGTCCTGATACTCCTAAAGGTTTGTAATCTTTTTAGTTTTTCGATTATGTTTGTTTCCACGACAACTCTCCCTGTTTTTACATCTAAAGGATTATCAAAATCATTTCCTTATAAAGTAATATTCTCTCCAATAATAAGACACTTACTATCACTACCATGCCCGATCTCGTTCGTCTTTACGATAGGAATCCGGCTGATCTCCTTCAGATACTCTTCAACGATTGAAAATTCATTATAGCGCTCAAGTTCAGTAAACGACCCAAGAATTACTCCAGCGCATTTATCAAAGCTTCTAACTTGCTGCAGCTGGGCAAATAAGGAGACGATTTTGTTCGCTCTGCCACTTAAACTTTCTAAGAATAAAATCTGGTTCGAAGGGTCTGGAATATAATTGGTTCCTGCCAGCTTCAGAAAACATCGAATATTCCCTCCAATTACAATCCCGCTCATCTGGTTCCCACGGATCCAATGATATTTGAAATCATAAAGATCGTTATGCCCTTGGAAAAATGTTCGATAAAAAGCAGCTTGCTGCTCCGCCCCATCAGAAGAAACAAGAGTCATCAATTGATAATGATAGGATTTAGCATTACTTTGCGTGTATAAAGCATTCAAAATAACGGACAAATCACTCATTCCGAAAAAAGGCTTTGGATGCAATCGAATATTATCGTAGTCTAAATACTCCAAGATCTGGTTCGCGGAATCCCCACCTGAAATATCAAAAATCGCACGAATTTCATTATTTTTAAATAGTAGATTCAGCTCCGCTGCTCTTTCCTTAGGACTCCCACTGAAATAACCATTCCTTCTAAACAAGGTGTTGGAAATCACTACTTCAAGACCAAACGAGTTCATAATTCTAATTAGTTCTTCAACTTTAGTTAGGTTCTCTACCCTCACGCCATCAGAACAAGCGATAAGTCCTACTTTATTCCCAACAGTGAGCTTTAGAGTTCTACTCATCTCTGTTATTCCTCTCATCTCTAATATAAGCGATTCTCGTAGCTGTCCTTTAAAGACTTAGATACATCGTCTTGAGATAGCCCAAGCTTTTTCGCGTGATCGGCTATGATTACCGAGGGTTTAGGCAGCTCTTCTTTCAAGGGCCAGTACGTATCATCCCATAGATGTGATCTCTTAAAGGCTTTAGCACAATGCATATAACACTCTTCTACTTCAACGGCAATGCCCAATTTCGGTAGTTTACCTTGAGCCTCCATATGAACCATTATTTCTTGATCTTTGATAATTCTTGCCTGTCCATTGATCCTTAAGGTTTCTTCCAATCCAGGAATAATAAATATCAAGCCCACTTTTGAATTTAAAAGGATGTTGCGCAAAGAATCAAAACGTCGATTACCAGGCCGTTCAGGAATTACTAAATGCTTGTCGTCTAACACATATACAAAACCTGGAGCATCCCCACGCGGAGATACATCACAATTACCTGATGAATCACTTGTTGCTATAAAGAGTAACGGTGATTTGGAAATATAATCTCGGCAATGGTGATCGATAAGGGTTATACTCTTGTTGTTTACCAATTCACTGGGATACCCATACATTGACCTTAGTTCTTCTTCAGAGTCTATAACTTCTTTAAAAATCTCTTCACTGCCCAGCTCATTTTTCATTTGATCACCCCTAAATTTCTGAAATAATCCATTTTACTATCGATAAATCCATTGTCAAAGTCAGCGGCACCAATAAGTTCACCCTCACTGAAACATAAAGCAAATAACCAAAGCTGTCTAAGCGCAACGAACATAGGAACAGCACTAATATCATTGTCACTGAGATTTCTTAAGCTTCTGTATCCATTTAAAAATGCTGCCCATAACCGCTCTACTTCATCTTTATTATGGCCACTATGAATCTCTCTTGCTAATCTAAACTCTGCGATATCATAGGCTCTCCATCCGTAACCACAAATATCGAAATCATAATGAGTTAATTTCCCTTCGTCCGTGAAAGTCACATTCGTATTCCCATGCAAATCGCCATGGCAGATGCCCCAGTCCAAACCCGCTTCCAGATGAGCTTCAATCTGCGCTTTTAATTGCATTACAAGATCATACAAGAATTGATAATCCTCTTGTCGATGGTCCATATGCAGTTTGATCGTATGAAGCGGTTTTTCAATTAAATGTTCAAAATCAAGCATACCTCTCACATGTTCACTCTTAAAGTTATCCGTAGCTTTGTGGATTTGTGCAACTGCTTGTCCAAATAAATAGCTGTCTTCTACCGCATGAATAGACTTTTCATTTCCTTCAGCAAAACTAAACATAACGCCATACTTCACACCCTCAGGCACCAAAAATTCATTAATCATGATTCCATCTTTTCGAGGAATAGGAATGGAGACGTTTATACCTTTATCTTGCAAATCGTTCAACAATTCTAATTCAAAATCAATATCCGATTTACTCCGTCTATCCGCACGATAAACACGAAAGATGTATTTTTCCAATGCTGTCTCTAAGATGTATGTATCGTTCATGCCTCTAAGAAAATACTGAAGTTTATCTGGTTCGTGAATCTCATAATGATCTTTAATATGTAATAATAATGCGTCTGTTGCCAAGAGTGAGTATGTAATAGGAAAAAAACTCAAGTGTATCCCATCCCTTTAAGTTATTGATAGTAATATTTACACCATACCATATTTAGGGAGTTGAATCATTTTCTTCTTGAAGCTGTGAAACCAACGTATGGTAATATAAGTATAATAATACAGAATCAATTACATGGAGGTGTTCGAATGCGTAAATCACCATTGATCTTGAGTATGATTTTATTATCCTTAACGTTAATTATGGGCTGTAGTTCAGAAGTGGATGATGCCACTAAAGCCGCTGAGAAGTACAAAAATGTTGAATATACCGTCAAGGTTTCTGATGATTTATTTTCTGTGGAATCCATTCTAGCGCGGAATGAAGAAATGAAACCGTACTTTACAGAATATTATACCGAAAAAGCTATAGGGAGCCGAATCACAACTATCCCTTATCAAATCGCTAATAAACAAAAGCTTTCTTTAAAACCAGATAACCTAAAGTTCACCCTTTCCGAACAAAAGAAAAATATTGTTGAGTTAAAATACACTTGTGATCTTATTTTGTTGGATAAGGATGACAAAGAAAGTAAACGTGTCCCTTTGGAGGGAATACTGACAATGTTTGATGTGGATGGTCAATGGTTAGTGCAAGGAGATCGTTTTGACTCGGAGGCTTTTATGAAATTGATTTATGACTAAACACCCTTCATATACCATATTATTACTGGAATATATTATCTTTCAATAGTAATATTAATTTCCAGTACATTGTAATATGATAAGGAGCTAGTGAGTCATGAAGCGAACTGCATGGATCATAGTAACATTACTTTTATTATTAGGGAGTATCCCAATTACTGCGTCAGCAAAAGCAGAAACTGCAAAATCATGGAAAACACTTTACTCTGAGTATATCAAAAAAACGTTAATGGATGCTACTAGAGACAGGTCTTATGACGATAACTTCAATTATTTCACTTTAGTAGATTTGAACTTTGATGGAACTCCTGAACTTATACAAGGGTATTCTTTTCGATTCATTCAGCCCATCAACATTGCTCTAACCGTCCAAAATGGAAAAGTCATTCCATTCAATTATCAAGGGAAACTGAAGGATATTTCAGAGGGCATATTTAATGTAGGTATGGGTGGATTTCTACCGCGCGATAAAAATCGTGGCCTGCATCTCTATAAGAACAAAAAGGATGGAACATTACATTATATTGCTTATGAAGATGGCAGTGGATCGTACAATTCTTATCTGCAGGTTTTCGAGATTAATTTTCAAGGAACCAAATTTAATGATAAAGAGATTTTCTTGGCAGACATACCAGATCAAGAAAAAACGGATGATATGCCAAGCTATTATGTAAATCAAAAAGAAGTGAATAAATCCGCCTATGATAAGGCGTATAAGCAATATTTTTCTAATTTAACGTTAGTACCAAGTAAAGTTATCACTGCAAACTATACAGACCTGTTTAATAATGAAGCTAACAAATTCGTTCCAAATGGAATCGCTAATTTTATAAATCGTTATTCTTCATCTAAATAAAGCTTGTTGATTGATCCTCCTTCATTAGATAAAAAAGCAGACTGCTCACCATAGCAATCTGCTTTTTTGATTAAATTAGCTTTTTACTCATCCGATAATTAACTAACTGAACCCCTTTTCGTTCTACACTTTGTTCCGAAATAAGCTGGTATCCCTGTCGTTCAAAAAATGGCCTAGCTGTAATACTTGCTTCGGTATCCATTTCATGAAGAACAAGCTCTCTCGCTTTCTTTTCAAGCTTGTTCACGAGAGCAGAGGCTACGCCTTGGCCTTGGAAATCTTTGTGGACAAATAGACGATCCAAATGTCCTTCCAACGTCATATCTGAAAATCCAACGATGTAACCATTAATTTCGGCTACATAAGAGATATTTTGACGCAAAGAAGTTCTCCAAGCATTTAGTTTGAGGGCCTTTTCCTCATTAGGTGCCCAAGCATCAAGCTGTTCTTGTGAA
The DNA here is from genome assembly GCF_037963325.1 of Paenibacillus sp. FSL E2-0201. Classification (NCBI taxonomy): domain Bacteria; kingdom Bacillati; phylum Bacillota; class Bacilli; order Caryophanales; family Paenibacillaceae; genus Paenibacillus; species Paenibacillus sp. FSL E2-0201. Next base: position 3,130,643 of record NZ_CP150154.1, on the reverse strand, counting down.
TAGTCTTGTTTGTTTACAGCATGAACCGTCTCATAGAACAATGAGATAAGCTGACTAATATCCGATTCTTGATAAGCCCTAATTTCCATTCATCTTTCTCCTTGCTGGCATTGCTTCTATTTCACAAGTACTATTTACAGCTCTGAAGCACTCATGAACTGGATAAGATCAATTTTCTGACCTGTTTTAGCACTTTCCAGCGCTCCAAATACCATTGCCATACTATACCGATTATCTCTACAATTCGTCTCTACTGGACGCTCTTCTGCTAGGGACAGGAACATTTCCTCCAAACATCCTTGATGGAAGGTTTTGTCCATATCAACAATCTCTCCATTTACACGCTCAACATCACGAATAAATTTATCACTCTGATCGCCTGCTACGACTACTTCTGCATATGGCATTTCATGACCATCCCAAATCGCAGTTCCTTTTTCCCCATTCAGACGCCAAGCTGCTTCCCAAGAGGTAGAGGCACCTTCTGCACACCAAGACCCCTGATAAGTAAATACAGACCCATCCGACATCTCAAAGATACACACTGCCGACGCATTCCCCTTATACCATGATCCGGGTGGATTAAACTCCTGGCAGTAAACGGATATCGGATTGGCTCCACTTATAAATCGGGCCTGATCAAAGGTATGAATCGCCATATCCAGCAGTAGAGGACTTTCCATGACATCACGGAACCCCCCAAAATGAGCGCCGAGGAAAAAGCTAGCACTGATGTACCCTACTCTCCCAATGGTATCAGACTCAATTAAGTTACGCAAAGAACGTATACGAGGGTCATAACGGCGATTCTGCATCACAGCATGGGCATTTCCAGTTCTTTCTGAGATCTCAACAATCTTAGTGCACTCTGCCATAGTCTCTGCCAGTGGTTTCTCACTAAACACGTTACATCCAAGTTCTAATGCAGTGCTAGAAATGCTGTAATGGCTTCCCGGAACTGTAACGTCAAACACAAGATTAGCTTCAGTCGCCTGAATTGCTTCTTTAATGTCAGTAAACGTCAGACAAGAAATCTCATGCTTTGCTGCCATCGCTTGTGCTGACTCCAATCGTATATCTACAAGAGCAACAATCTGAATATCTGAACGTGATAAAGCGTATTCAATCCAGGCGTTAGCCATTCCTCCGCAACCTGCAACCGCTACACGGTACTGAGCTGTCATAATTCTCCCCCTCTACGGTTACAGCGGATTAGGTACAAAGCTACCGCCCCGGCATTGTTTCAAATAATTTAAAGCATGTACTTGTCCCATCATTTCCAGCTCATCCCGATAAACAGGATCATGCCAGCCTTCAATATCAATCGTACCTTTATAACCTGCCTGACGCAAAATAGAAATTACATCGGTCCAGTTCGTATCTCCAAAGCCCGGAGTCCGGTGCCATACATAAGGATTTGACCCGTGGATACCATATTCTTTTACAATATCCCAAGCGATGGTCGCATCTTTACCATGCACATGGAAGATCTTGTCTGTCCATTTACGAAGCTGCGGAATCGGATCAATCAATTGGACCATCTGATGACATGGCTCCCATTCGAGCCCAATATTGTCAGCAGGCACAGCATTGAACATCTTCTCCCAAGCTAATGGATTGTGAGTAATATTCCAGTCACCTGATCCCCAGTCTCCACCCATGGAACAGTTCTCGAAGGCAATTCGTAAACCGCGCTCCGCTGCTCTTTTGGACAACTCTCCAAACACCTCGGTAAACTTCGGAATGGATTCATCAATGGATACCCCTGGCAGCCTTCCTGTAAAACCTGATATCATATCCGTTCCGAACAAATGAGCATGATCAATCAGTCGTTCCCAGCTCGCGATTGCATCGGAATTATCACCAGTATTCGTCAAAGGATTGCCGAAGATCCCAACAGATGAGATCACGAAGTCATGTTCTGCTGCAAGCTCTTGCACACGCTTTCCAGTTTCTACGAGATCTGTTTCCCCTGTAGTTTGCCAGAAGGTTAAGCTAAAAGATTCAAATCCATGTCCTACAATTTGCGGAATCACTCTTACAGCGTCGCCGCCGCCTACTAATGTTCCAATTCGCATTGTATCCTTCATCTTGTGACCACTCCAATATTGGTTTATAGTAAGTGCTATAACCCGAGTATATACTGCTTCTGAGCTTAAAACTCTTATTATCTTGTGTTTATATAGTCGTATCTTGTGGGAGTTGTGTGAAATATGAGTTACTCTAATGATCTTAAAGAATATCCTCAATTAGAAGAAAAAACGTATCCCTTTCGATTATTTTTTAATGAATGCAAGAACGCAAAGATCGGTCAGAATATCCTATTTTTGCACTGGCATGAGCATTTCGAAATCATCATTATGCAGGAAGGCAGCGCCATTTTTCACATAGACAGCAAGCCCTATGAACTGCATGCCGGAGAGGTACTGTTTGTTCCCTCTGGAGGATTGCATGTTGGGTACAGTCTACGGGATGATCATGTTCGTTTTATCTCAGTCGTATTCCATAGTTCTTTATTTAAGGATTGGAAGCAGGATCCTCAGCATGAGCAGTTTGTAGTCCCTTATTTAGAGAATCGTTATCAGCTGCCGGTCAAACCTGCAGAGCTTGTTCCGACCTGCTCCACATATTTTTCTCTTCTGGATACCATCGTTGATGAAGTACATCAGAAAGGTCCTGCTTTTCAACTGGTCATCAAGAATCAACTGCATTTACTCTTTGTGCTGCTCTCTCGCACCTTTCTACCTGAACAGGTTTCTGGTAGAACAAATGAGCGTCATTCCTTTAATCGCGAACGTTTTAAGCCACTACTAGAGTACATGGAGAACCATTTCGATGACAAAATGACCGTAGAAAGCGCCGCAAGATCTGTAAATCTAAATCCTTATCATTTCTGCAAAACCTTTAAGAAGCTAACAGGCCGAACCTTCATCGATTATGTTAATCTTTGCCGAGTAAACGAAGCGGAGCGATTGCTGCTCGAGACAGATTTCACAGTGACTGAGATTGCCGGGAGAGTGGGCTGCGACAATCCCAATTACTTTACCAAGCTATTCAAGCAGTATAAAGGCATTACCCCTTCAGCGGTTCGGAAATAGGAGGTTCTGTCTCTGTTCGCAAAAATAGCACCGTTCGCCTCTCGCAAACGGTGCTGGTTATAGGATTATTCCATTGCTGTAAGCTCTAGCCTCCGCACACTTGCAAGCGCGGGAAAAGATTCATTCACCGTACCGGTACTCCAAAGCTCAACCTGCTGCCCTACTTTCAAATCCTTAAAGCTAATCGATTCTCCAGCTTCATTAAACATTGTTGACTTCTGATTGAATGAGAACCAGTAAGAGGGATCTTCCATACCAGGTTCAAGAATGAGAATCCGCTTCGCCTGTTTGGTATCGATCTGTACGATTTGACCTATTACATGTGGTTCGCCTAGCTCTGAAATGTCGTAGGTCAACATATCCGGATCAATCCACTTTTCTATCTCAAGTATGGCAGGTTCAGCATAATCAGATGGTATTGTAATCGTTACTTTATTACCAATCGTGTCCACACCGGAACCGTATAGATTAAGCTTCTGGTAGAGTTCTTGTTTATGCAAAAGCTCTTGTGCAGCTAATAACTCTTGCATCGAATATTTAACATCATGGAGCTCATAAGTACCTGCCGCGAAAGTCTGAGCAAACCGCTGCTCAATCTGCTTGCTCAAACCCACGATATTGATATGAACCTTATTATCCTGTAGATAGATATCTCCGTTAGGAATCTTCTGAGCCGACAGGAAAGCTTTAACCGCCTCTGGATCACTGGAGTAAAGCACTTTTTCAGCTTCAGGATCTTCTATTTCAGCGCTCGCAGTAGCCAAGATATCTGGATTTGCAGTAATTGCAGCAGCTGGAGCCGGCTCTTTATACGATTGTTGATCTTCTGAACAACCACTTATGAATAGAATAACAACAGATATCATTATCCAGCCGCCAGTCCTCTTAAGCATACTTGTCACTCCCTCACTCTTTACCTTCTCAAACGGAGATTGGAAGTGATAGGTTGCAGATTCAAAAATGAATTCTCTAATCTAATGTATAAGGAGCGAGTCCAATCGGAAGAGCTTCAGGACGGGTGCAAGTACTCTCCATTTCGTAGAAGGAATGAGCGTCTGAAGAATCATGGAATGCCCACATCGCTTCTAGTACATGATAAGCCAATTCTCCACTGGCGCGGTGCTTTCTTCCCGTCCGAATGGCATAAGCCATATCCGCTGGACCAATTCCGCGCGTATTTTGATCATATCCAGATAACAGCGTTTGCTCTGTCCATTCATTCTCACCCATGAGCCGGAATTTCACCGGACCGCCAAAGTTATTAGGATCCGGCACTTGAATTGTTCCAAGTGTTCCGTAAATTTCTATATGCGGCAGGTTACTGCCGCCAAATATATCAAAGCTTGTAATCAGCGTTGCAATGGCTCCATTCTCAAATCTTAATGTTCCGGCAACGTGAGTTGGAATTTGAACAGGAATTTTATTACCCAATTTCTTCTCACTTGTAATCGTGCGTTCTTCTAGCGCTTTACCAGTCATCCCGCTAACCGTACGAATTGGACCCAATAACTGCACCAATGCTGTCAAATAGTATGGTCCCATATCGAACATTGGACCTCCACCAGCGGCATAGTAGAATTCTGGATCTGGATGCCAATGTTCATGTCCACGCCCCATCATAAATGAGGTAGCTGCAACGGGTTCGCCAATTACACCCTCCTCGATCAGCTTCAAAACGGTTTGAATGCCCGATCCAAAGAATGTTTCCGGGGCGCTGCCCACTAATACACCCTTTTCACGTGCCGCAGACAGAACTTGGCGTCCTTCTTCTCTTGTCACAGCTAGTGGTTTCTCAACGTACACATGTTTACCCGCTTCAATAGCTTTCAGGCATACTTCCGCATGAACCGCTGGAATCGTCAGGTTGATAACGATCTCTATCCCCGGATCATTCAGTAATTGCTCTGTGGTATAAACGTTCGGAATATTGTATTTATCCGCTTGCTCCTGTGCTCTCGCCAAGTCCAAGTCCGCACAGGCAACTAGATCTAGAATCTCGAACTTCTGGCAGTTCTCCATATAGATACTACTAATTTTACCGCATCCGATAATTCCTACTTTGACTTTATCCATTTGTTGATCGCTCCCAGAGATTATTGACTGTCTGCCATTCCGCTATAGCTACTACTAACCGCTGAAAGATGGGATTGTGCGTGAGTTTTTCCCTCGGCAGCCCATAGCAGTCCTCTGCGCATCATTTTCTTTACCTGTGGCATAGCTACAATATCGGCATGATGTCCAAGTGAATTATAATACACTCTGCCATGACCCCATCGTTTGGTCCAAGCTACTGGCATATCCACGGCTTTGTTGAAAGAATGCGGGCCTTCAACAACTGGAAACCGAGTCGTTGCAAGTACTTCTACAGCCGGATCAACATGCAGATAATATTGCTCTGAACAAACGGTGAAGTCTTCTAATCCCTCTACCAAAGGACTTGAGCTTTGGCAAATCTCTACGGTGTAGTTCACACCATCATTGCCGGGATGAGCTACCCATTGTCCCCCCGTCATAAACTGCCAATCCACATTATTTCGGAAAGAATCACACATCCCGCCATGACATCCTGCAAGACCCGTACCGTTCTGTACAGCTGCCGAGACATTATCCACTAGCTTCTGATCGATTGTCCCCATTGTCCATACCGGAACGATCAAATCTAATCCAAGAAGCCTCTCCGCATCACCAAAAGCCTCAAGTGTATTCGATACCTCCACTTCAAACTGTTCCTCTTGTAACAACTTAGCGAATATATCAGCTACCAGTTCAGGCTCATGGCCATCCCAGCCGCCCCATACAATCAATGCTTTTCTCATTCTCAGCACTCCTTCTATTAGAGGTTGTTCAAAAAGTCCGCTTTTGATCACGCATTTTTGTGGATTACATCTCAGATATATCGACCCACCGGCGCTGTTCAATAGAGCGTTCTACAGCTTCTAACACAGCTTGGCATTTCACTCCGTCATGGAAATTAGGTTCAGGCTGACGTCCTTCTTCTATCGCATTGGATAACTCCAACATCTCGTGAATAAACGTATGTTCAAAGCCAATCGTATGACCCGGCGGCCACCAAGCCTCCGCATATTCATGCGCAGGATCTGTAGCCAGCACACGCCGAAAGCCCTGTACATCCTCTGCGTCTGAAGTTAAATAGACTTCAAGTTCATTCATCCGCTCAAAATCGAATTTCACACTACCTAGACTGCCGTTTATCTCAAATGAATTGGTAGAGCGATGGCCTGCTGCGAACCGCGTAGCTTCAAAACTACCCAAGGCACCGTTTGCAAAACGGGCTAAAAACAATGTCGCATCATCAACAGTAACCTTTCCCTTTGGTGCATCCTTGTCCCCTTTAGCGCTTAATCCGGTCATTTCAGCAGCAAGCGGACGTTCTTTAATGAAGGTCTCACTCATGCCGATTACTTCCTTCACATCACCTACTAGGAAATGTGCCAAATCAATGAGATGCGCACCCAAATCACCATGTGAGCCTGAACCCGCAATTTCCTTCTGCAATCTCCACACTAACGGGAACTCCGGATCAATAATCCAATCTTGTAGAAACCATGCCCGAAAATGATAGATTTCTCCAAGCCGTCCGCTCTCAACTAGCTTCTTAGCAAGTCTAACCGCTGGCGAAAAGCGATAATTAAAACCAACCATATGTGTAACCCCTGCATCTTCAGCGGCTTGCAGCATTTCACGGGAATCCGCCAAGGTCAGCGCGAGTGGCTTTTCACAAAAAATATGCTTACCTGCTTTGGCTGCAGCCAAAGCTATCTCCTTATGTGCATTACTAGGGGCATTTATATCAATAAGATCAATATCCTCACGAGTGATTAGATCTTTCCAATCTGTTACACAATCCGACCATCCTAACTGAGTGGCAGCCTCTTCAAGCGCTTCAGCATTCCGTCCACAAATCACAGACATCTCTGGCTTAAGCGCTTTCGGGAAAAACATTGGCAGACTGCGGTAAGCATTACTATGAGCCTTACCCATAAATTTATAACCGATCATTCCAATGCGAAGCTGTTTCATCTTATTCCTCCTTAGGATTCATAATTATTGATGAAGCTCGTATTACTAATTCTGTCGGTAGTTTAATCTGGATGATTTGGGAGGACGCTGCCGTTTCTGAGAGGCTACACCCCAGCAATTCTAGTACCTTAGTTACAGCGATTTCACCCAGCTCATAAAAGGGAACATGCACACTGCTTAAGGCGGGGGTGGTAAGCTCAGCGGCATCCGAATCATCATAGCCCACCATAGCTGGGATACGATCCTTTGGGATACCTAGCTCCTGCAAACCTTGTTGCAAACCAATAGCCATTCGATCATTTGCGGCTACAATGGCATCAATCTCATTCAGCAGAGGCAACATCTCTTTGGCAGCCATAACACCGCTTTTACGACTGAAATTCCCTTCGAATAAAAGTGAATCATCCAAAGGAAGGTTCGACTCCTCCAACGCACGCGAATAACCAGTTAAACGATCTCGGCTGTTCGAAAAAGATACCGGGCCGTTTAGAAAGGCAATCCTCGTCAGGCCCTGATCCAGGAAGTGTTTGACCGCTTTCCGGCTTCCTTCGACATGATCAGCATCCACCTCATGAAAGGCCTCTCCTTCAAAATGCTGATTAATCAGGCAAAACGGATGACCTTCCACCTTCAATCGGCGAAGTGAGGCTAGCTCACCTGGTTCTTCTTTGGCACCGAGTACAATGCAAGCATCAATCTTCCGCATCTTAAACAACGTGCTATAGTCCATTGGCTCTTCAGCGTTTCGAAACAGCATTAACAGATCATAGCCCTCTTCTCGCGCCTTACTCCCAATGCCACTTAATATTTCCGAAAAATAATAAGTGGAGAACAAGCGAGCTTTTGGCAAATAAGGCATGACTACACCGAGATTCCCACTCCTTCTTCGAGCAAAGCTCTGAGCGAGTGAGCTAGGGGTATATCCCAGTTTTAGAGCAGCGGCCAACACCCGTTCCTTCGTTTCTTCCTTGAGCGGACCTACATTGTTTAGCACACGAGAGACTGTGGCTTCTGAGACTCCGGCAAGCTCGGCAACCTCTTTACGGCTGGCGATAGAAATCCCTCCTACGAAAGCGCATTCAATTAATGTACGCGCGTACATTCTCTCATGAACCATGCCCTTCGTCAACCCTAATTTTGGATATTAAAAAATAATAAATCCCCTGAAATAAATCAGGGGATTTTATCATTGCCCATCAACCACGCTTGTACATGCTTTAGGAATTTTTTAGTGGCAGGAGAAGCGTATTTCATGGAATGTACAGCAATCCCCAGTGATCTGAAACTACGTTCCTCCAATTCAAGCATCGTTACATTATAATTCTGGCGAGTTAATACAAGCTCTGGCAAAATACTAATTCCAAGCCCCTTCTCCACCATGGCCATAATGGCATAATCATCACCTGCTGAGAACTTAATATTCGGTTTGATGCCTGCCTTATCCAGTACACGTCTAACATCATAATCCGAACCTGCCTTTGGTATGATGAAATCCTCTTTAGCAATTTGGGATAAGGATAGAAACGGCTCAGCACTAAGCGGATTTTCTTTGGACACGATGCCTAGCATCCTATCCTTTTTTAAGGGAATGACATCGAACTTATCGCGTGTAGGCAGAGAAATAAAACCACAATCAACGACTCCAGCCTCGATCCATTGCTCAACCTCTAAGTAACCACCTTCCATCAACCTGATTTCTATATAGGGGTACTCACTGCGAAATTGCTTAATCATTCCTGGCAGCCAATGCACAGATACACTGGTGAATGTACCGATGGTAATGGTCCCTACCTCTAGCCCATGTATATCTGCCACCTCCTGCTTCAACTTTTCATTCCACTTTAGAATTTCACGGATAGGCTGCAGCACCTGCTCCCCATTTACCGTCAATTTAACGCCGGATCTATTTCTAATTAATAACGTGAAACCAAACTCCATCTCCAAGCTACTAATCGTGTGGCTAATTCCAGATTGCGTAAAGCCCAGCACATCTGCTGCTTTTGTTAAGCTCCCTAGCTCTACAACCTTTAGAAAAATCTCATATTTATTAATGCTCAACCTCTATCCCTCACCTTTTTTAATTACATAAGTTTTACTCATGTATCCTATGATAAACATTCAGTTACCTTATGTATAGAGCCGTATTATACTAAATTTAGTTGAAAATGAAGAAGGATGGATGACGAGATGAAACCGCTCAAAGCTGAGCTGATGCTGTTAGTTGTAACATTATTTTGGGGTTCTTCCTACATATTTATGAAAATGGGGTTAGGTACGTTAGGTGAATTCAATTTGATTGCACTCCGCTTCGGACTTGCTTTTATATTAGCCGCAGTGATCTTTCATAAACGCTTAAGAAAAGCTGACATCAAAACATTGAAATATGGTGCTTTACTCGGATTCTTACTCCTAGGCGTGTTCACATGTATAACGTTCGGACTTAAGACTACGACAACCTCCAATGCCGGATTTTTAGTAGCCCTTACGGTCATTTTTGTACCGATACTAGATCGAGTACTTTTCAAAAAAAGAGTCGCACCTCCGCAAGTTTTTGGCTCCGTACTCGCTATAGCTGGAATCGGACTCCTTACATTAAACGCTACCTTAAAAATCCAACCCGGTGACTTCCTTTGTATTCTCTCAGCGGTGTTTTATGCGGTCCAGATCTTATTTACTGGAAAGGCAGTCAAAGAATGTGATTCACTGAATATTGGGATCTTGCAGTTGGGATTTGCCGGAGGGTTTGCTTTAGTGTTATCAGCACTGTTCGAGACGCCTTCGCTGCCTTCAACTTTACCGGCATGGATAGCGATCCTCGCACTTGGGATACTCTGTAGTGCCTGCGGATTCATCTTACAACCAATAGCTCAAAAATATACGACACCAACCCGCACCGGACTGATTTTCTCCCTTGAGCCGGTATTCGCTGCGCTGTTTGGTTATTGGTTCGCCGCCGAAAAGCTATCGATGCAAGGGTATGCTGGCGCAGCCCTTGTTCTACTGGGGATTGTAGCATCAGAGCTACTCGGTAAAGTTACTGTCAGTCCTCAGTGGACTCAGAAGAAACCAGAACATCTATAAAATGATTATCTAATACAAAAGGCGTCGTTAGCTATGCAAGCTGAACGACGCCTTTTTATATTAACTTAGATTATCGTATAAATTAATGTCCCATCATCATGGCAGCATCCGCCTTTTGACCCTCTTCGGAGGAGGAATCATTAGCGGAAAGCTTCGGTTTGCGCAGGATAATACTCATGAGTACACCGACTACAGCTATACAGCCAGAAAGGAAGAATACATCATCGAAGCCCAGTACTGCAGCTGTCAAAGGATTGCTTCCTGCTTTCAGTGCTCCCATGTGTACAGTAATTTGACTTGTCAAATAACCTGTTAAACCTGCAACCGCAAAGGCCACCACTACCTGCTGTGCAGCCGCTGTAAGCGATGTGACCCGGCTCACCAAATCACGCGGCGCTGCATTCAGAACATGTGTATTGAGTGGCATCATCGCTATCCCCATCCCAAATCCTAATAAAGCAAGATACATCATAATGGTATTTAAGCTTGTATTTATCGTAATCCCCGATAGAAGGAATAAGGTAACTGTAATGATGCTCAGACCCACAAATGCCAGCGGGCGTGCCCCTATCTTATCAAACAATTTACCACCAAGCGGCATGCCGATTACACATGCTAAAGCTTGTGGAAGCAGAATTAACCCTGTCTCTAATGGTGTATAAGCCCGGATCTGCTGTAAGTATAGTGGTACAAACAACATGGAACCAAACAATGCGGCTTGCATGACCCAAGTTAAAATAATACCGCGGGTGAAATCTGAGGAACGAAACACACGAAGATCAAGCAGAGGCTGCTTATGCCGCAGTTCAACGATTATAAATAGAATCAGTGCAACACCCCCAACAGATAACCCGAGGATTGCAGGAGTCGATGACCAGCTATTCGCTCCACCTTCATTTACTCCATATGCCAGCATAGAGAACGCAATTGGAGCCAGTATAATACCTAGTATATCGAGATTGCCTTTACCGATCTTCTCCGTCTTGGGTAGATACTTCACACCAAGAATAATACCAACAATCCCAATCGGCACGTTAATCAAGAAGATCCAATGCCAGCTAACATATTCAACAAGCCATCCGGACAATATTGGGCCAAGTGCAGGTGCAAGCAGCATGGGAATCCCAAGCATCCCCATAATCGACCCTCTTCGTTCTGCTGGAGCTAACTTAAACACCATAGCCATCCCAATAGGAGCTACCATACCCCCACCAAGACCTTGGATTACTCGAAAAATAACAAGCTGCGAAGAAGTTTGAGCTATGGAACATAACATGGAGCCAAGAATGAACAACGTGAGCGTCACCAGAAACACCTGTTTAGACCCGAAGCGATCAGTCATCCAGCCTGCGAGCGGTATTACAGCAGCTAAAGCTAACGTGTAGCCTGTAATCGCCCACTGAATCGTTTTTAGATCTGAAGAAAAATAATCGACCAGTTTGGGTATAGCCACATTCACGACGGTGCCATCCAGAATAACCATAATCATTCCGACGATAATAGCAAGAAGCGGGGGGAGGATAGCTCTTAGTGAGAATGGCCGTTCTTCTGTCGGGCTACTCTGAGTAATTGATTTTGTCATCCAGTACTCCACTCTTTTCTCTAATTTAGTTAAATGCTTTAACGATTATTTCAAATTTTAATTTACCTTCGATGAATGTGAAAGTCAACAAATAAAACCCTTTTTTACAATAAAAATACATTGCTTTTACTTTCATCTCAGAAAGTTTATTGAAACAAAAAAAAGACTATGCATAGTCCCTTAGAAATTTCTTCTTAAGGAACGTACGCATAGCCTGTTGTACTAAAACTGTATCAATAATTTCCTCCAAATTATATGGAAGGAAGGTTTCCCTTTAATTCAACAATCTTACCCGACTTATTGAGAACAAACTCAAGGGATGCTTCCGTTACAGCAAAGCCAAGTACACATTGTATGGACATTTGATCTTCTTTTTGACTACTTTCAGTAGACTTTATGCCATGGTAAGTACCAGCTCGTGCAGTGAAATCAGCCCAATATTTCTGTAAACCCGTAACGGAAAGCGAACGCTTCATTTCATCACTAAAGAATCGATTCTCTAATTCTTGAAATTGTCCAGTGCTCAGCAGTCCCGCTATCACACTAGCTGTAACCTCGGGCGCATAAACTTCCACTAGATTAGCTTCTGCATTATAAGAGGTTACCAGTCCAGCACTAGTGAAAAAAGAGAGCGGAACATATAAGTGTTCCTTCTTAAGCACAACTGCATCCTTAAAATCTCTTTTTGCTGTATCATTAATGGTAATGTGGTCGTCTCCAACTTTATATTCAATCTTTTGTTTGACTCCACTTAATGTAATGGTGTCTGTGCTTTTTTGATAAGTGGTCTGATATTTTAAGACGCTTGATGTCTCTCTAAGAGGAAGCAGGACCGTAGAACCGTTTGTATAGGCTGAATACAGATCTGATTTCAGAACCTGACCATTTAAAACCACCTTCACTTCACTAGCATCTGCCCAAGCCGTAGAATAGGTAGTTCCTCCAAATCCATTTACCAATAATAGTACACTTAACACCACAACAACCGCGATTTTGTTCATCCGTTCGAAACCTCCCTTTTTTTGACTATTAGTATTATGTGCGTTTCCAGCATCTGCTAATCCTAATGGTAATCAAGCTTAACAAAAAAAGTGAATTGCTTCTTACATGGACTTTCAAGTTCTAGGTTATTCCACTTTGAAGTCAAAATATTGTTTAGGATAAGGTTCCTTGATCAACGTAAAATGCCACCATTCCTTACTGTAAGGTTTAAATCCTTGTTTTACCATCGCCTCTTTGAGAATTGCCCGATTTGCTTTCTGAGTCTTGTTAATTAAGGACGTATCGTAATAGGAGATATCTCTGAAAAAATCAAACGGGCTGCCCATATCTACCTCAGCTCCCGTTTCTTTATTTACGATCGTTAAATCGATGGTGCTGCCTCTGGAATGGCCTGATTTTTTAGCTATAAACCCGAGTTTGAATAGATTACGTTTATCCAGTCGCGGATAATATTGCTGTTTCATTTTAATATCTACGGCATTCTGTGACCATCTTACAAAATGATTCACTGCCGTCTGAGGACGATAAGCATCATAAACTTTAAGGATATACCCTTTGTTTGCTAAATCATCACTTACAGCCTTCAAAGCCGTTGCCGCTGTCCGCGAAAATATCGCTAAGGGCGCCTTATAGCCATCGATCCGCTTCCCAACAAAATTGTTGTCCCCGTAATAACGAATCTCAAATTCTGCGGTAGGAATCACTTCATCCAGATAGACAAAACCTTGCGGTAAATGATTCTTCTTCTCCATTTTCATCTGCTGCAGCACGGAGTCTGTTGAAGAGCCGACATAAGCAGCATAAGTACTGCCCATAAACATAGTGTTTGTCCACAATAACAGCACAAGTGTGAAAACTGCGATTTTTGTTCCTCTTAATCCCATTCTCAATTGAGCCAGCCTCTTCTCAGATGTTGTCTTCACATATTCTAATAATTATGAGTTTACGGTTTCAACTAGAAATTTTTCGATTACAGGTGTGAATTTATTATTCGTAGAATTAAGTAATTGCAGCAGCTTTTCTAAAATCGAAAGAATTCTAGTATCGACTTTGCTATCTTTTAGTGCATCCTCATATGCCTTTTTTACTTCTGGTTTAATTACTCGCTCATCATAGTCATATGCAGGTGTATTACTTGTTCCATATAATAAGCGAGACGTTGCAAGGAGAAGTTCTTTTTGAAGAGCGGTTGAACGGTTAGAAGCAGGATATTTCGTCACAAAATCCTCTAGCGCAAGCGCCCTGTTCGTTAACTCGGTCCAACTAATCACAATCGCTGCATCAGAGACACTCGGTTGATTAGATTCGGTGGCCATAATATCAATATATGCTGCAATGTCCTTTGTAACATACGGCTTAAAAATCTTAAATCCCTCATAATGCATCACCGGATAGTACATGCCCTCACTGGTCTCCAGCTTATATCCCTTATCCCGGCCTTCAATTAACACGTTGCGTACGTTGGCATCTTTGATCGTATTAAGGAGTGAGGTATAGGTGAGATTTTTGTTTTTGGAAAAAGCATTATTTATCTCTTTCTGCATCTTGTCCGGAAAAACCTTTTCTGAGTATACAGATAAATGAGCCTTCTGTGCATTCTCGAGCTGGAGAGTCATCCGTGTCGCTGTCCAGTTATCCACTACTTTGATGTGGTTAATTAAATAATTACGTGCGGCAGCAAGAGATGTCGGCTTCTGTACATACTGCTGGAATTGATTATAGACTTTTAGCGTTTCCGTTGCCGTTGCGGCAAGTACTGGCTCTATAACCAAAGTACTAAATCCAGTCACTGAACCAAGGGTTATAGCAATACTTAACAAGCTTGCTTTTTTCCAGTTCAATTAATGACCTCCTTATGCCATATATGTAATTGTACTTAATATTTAGACATACGGGAAGATCCTGAACCTAATCCAACGCAGTATTATTATGGACGCCTTCAATATCCTTCCTACGATAAATGCCCATCAAAAGTCCAATAGCAGCATATTCAAACCACACATGACTCCCATAGCTGAGAAACGGAAATGGAATTGAGGTCAGCATCATTCCCCCGCTCAAAACAGCAAGACCATAGGCAAATCTTATAGCAAGAAAAAATGCTAAGCCAACAACAAGTGCCTGTCCGTAAGGTTCACGAATAGCTCGTATCGTTAAAAGAAGCTTAATGAAAAGCCAGGTTATAACAGCTACCAGAAGCAATCCACCCGCCCAACCAAAGCAATGAATAAGATAGACTGGCAACATATCGGAGTAGACATACGGCAGCTTTTGTTCTACTGATCCGAATCCGTGACCCCACCACCCAGCTGAACGAATTACTTCACGCATGACTTGATAAATATATCCATAACCTTCCGGATCTAAAGATGGATCTATAGCATTTATGAATCTAGCCAGCAAGTACTCACTATTTAATATAAAAAGTAGTCCAGCTATTGAAAAGAACCCTAACAACACGAAGCTCTTTAACCAATTGCGAATAATCCATAAATACAGTACTAGTGAGGAGACAAGATACAATACTAACTCTGGAAGAGCGTTTAAAGAGATAAGCAACAACGCGGGGAGTAACAAAATTCCTACTTCGAACAGCCCGCTTCGCCAAGTTTTCTTGATAGCTGCTTCCCTACGATTTACTAGAATACCTGTTAGCGCAACAATCAGCATAAAAGGACGATAGGATGTCATGTCAGGTAAAATCAAAAAGATCCTAGGACCATAATTCACACCGTTCACTTGCGTTCCCCATCCAATACTCACTAATATCCCTATTATAGAAGTAGCATATAACACCCAAGAAAGTCCTTTTAATCTTCTGAAATCAATGAAGTACAATCCAAACATCAGTACAGTTCCTATGAGTATATTTATGGACTGCCGTCTAAGCGCATTATCTAAAAAAGAACCTTTAACAATATCACTATAGCCAGCATCCACAGAGCCCATTCCGATCAAACTAATCGCGGACAACAAAGCAATAGCTCCAAACAATCCCCAAGGAACTCGTGGTTTATGTATTTGGTGAAGTTCCTTCCCTAACGTTTGCGGATTACCCATTTGTGCGATTGCCCAAGCTATTGCTTCATCTCGGAGCATGCCGGTCGCTTCTTTTTCACAGATCAAATCTTCTAAATGACTGGCTAATTCTTGGCGTATTTCTGGATGAGTTTTTTTCGCTTTAATCTCTGCACATACTTCGTCCAAAAATTGCTGCTGCCTTTCTTTCATCATACATTCCCCTCTCCCAGAACAGAATCAACTGCACCTTTGAACATAACCCATTCTGCCCTTTTCTCTTTGAGCTTCTCTTTACCTTCATCCAGAATTCTATAGTACTTCCGCTTCCTTCCGTCTACCTCCATCCAATAGGCTTCAACCCAGCGTTCACTTTCCATCGCATGCAGGATCGGATATAAGGTTCCTTCTTTTAATGAAAAAATGCCCTGTGATCTCTGCTCCAACGCTTTGATCAGTTCATAACCATATAACGGCTTCTCCAGTAAAAGAGTCAGAATCAACGTGCCTGTACTGCCCTTCAGCATTTCTTTACTTACTTTCAATGGTCTGCGCCTCCTGATTACTAAAGTCCAATGATTAATATTTGAATATCCTGTTATATTAATTATCCTTCAATACCTAGAATAACTATACATCGTAAATCTATGTATGTAAAATCCAGGCTTATTGGTTACTCTGACATGTATAATATTACGTAAAAAACAACAATAGAAAAAATTAAACGACGATCGCTCCACGGTGTTCTGAAGATGGGTGATCGTCGTTTTTCTAAATACCTCTTTATAATAATCAATCCTCCTACTTGTAATCATATATATTTATCCAATATATATTTATCCAATATATATTGACACAATATATATTGGTCCGATATATTATAAGCGTGATATACAAATATTTCTAATCAACAAGGAGGTTCTGTTTTGAACAGTCAGGATGTTATTTTAGGCATGCTTATGAAAGAATCGAAGACTGGTTACGAAATAAAACAGTTATTGGAGGATGTATTCTCTAATTTCTATAGTTCTAGTTATGGAACGATTTATCCCACACTTGCCCGCATGGAAAAGGAGGGTTTGATAACTAAGGAAAATGTGCAGCAGGAAGGTAAGCCTAATAAGAATCTTATAAACATCACAGATAAAGGAAGAGATAGTTTTAACGCCTATTTACTAGCCCCACTAGAGGCTGACAGTATTAAGAAATCTGATTTTATGATGAGGCTATACTTTGGTGAATTTGTTGGGTATGACAAGGTGATTCTTTGGTTGAAGCAAGCACAGGAAGAATCACAACAGAAGTTAGATCAATTACTTGAGCAGTATTCACTTTATAAAAATACAATGCATCCAGCACAGATCATCTGTATCCAAATTGGCATAGAAGAATATAAAGCAAAGCTCAAAATCATTGCCGAAGGATTGTCAAACATGGAGCAGTTAGTGCTTACAAAGTAAGTTTTGTACGTACCAAGTGAAGAGGTAACGCTCAAAAAACTTTAGGAGGAATTGTTAATGAAAACAATTTTTATAACAGGTGCTTCGTCTGGCATTGGGAGAACTACAGCAAAACATTTTGCTGAAAGAGGATGGAACGTCGTAGCCACGATGCGTTCACCTGAACAAGAAAGTGAACTTATTACACTTGATAATGTATTGGTTTTACAGCTTGATGTTGAGAAATCAGACACAATTCAACCTGCGTTAGCGGAAGCGATTAAGCGGTTCGGTAAAATTGACGTTCTTCTCAATAATGCTGGTTATGGAACAATGGGTCTTATAGAAGTAGCTACAGATGAGCAGATCAGAAGACAGTTTGAAGTTAACGTGTTTGGTCTTATCAGTATGACTAAAGCCATATTGCCACATTTTAGATCGAATCAAGAGGGTTTACTGATCAATATCTCTTCTATGGGAGGGAAAGTAACCTTTCCTACGATGTCTCTGTATCATTCAACTAAATTCGCCGTAGAAGGTTTTTCTGAATCCGTATCTTATGAATTAGCATCACAGAACATTAGAGTTAAGTTAATTGAACCAGGTGCTATTCAAACGGACTTTGGTGGAAGATCGATGGAGTTCTTTTTTAATGATGCATTAACGGATTATAAACCCTTTACTACTGCATTCTTGGGTAAATTAGGTGAGATGGAAAACCAACCTTCCTATGCTTCACCTCCAGAAATTGTTGCGGAAACAATATATCAAGCCGCCACTGATGGGACAAGTCAATTCCGGTACATTGTTGGAGAAGATGCAAAAATGCTCATTCAAATGAAAGAAAATACAGATGAACAAGAGTATCTGACTAATATAGCCCAGCATTTTTCTTAAAAAGAAGTTAGGTGGCGGACGCTTCTCGGTATTCTACCGGGGAGAGGTCCCTCTTTCTTGTTATGAGTAAAAAAATCCCCTCCGATTAACAGTGGTATGTTCATACGTACATGAACCTTCTCCACTATCTACCGTAAGGGGATTTTACAAGCTTAAGGATTAATGCATAGGTGTATTCATTTTATGATCAACAACTACTCTTTTTACGAAGAACGCAAGAATTAGACCTACAATTGCCATACTCATTCCGAAAATAAATGCATTTTGCACACCTTGCGTGAACGCAGGCAACATATTAGCCGGATCGGCTGGATCAGCCACAGTCTTCATATAACTCTTAGAACCTGCAGACATAATGCTGACAGCTAATGCAGTACCGATCGCACCAGCAACCTGCTGCAATGTATTCATGATCGCTGTACCATCAGGATATAATTCTAGCGGCAGCTGGTTAATTCCGTTGGTTTGTGCAGGCATAAATACCATCGACACACCAATCATAAGCGTACTGTGAAGTACGATTACGAATACGACTGTAGAAGCTACAGTAATACTGGAGAAGAACCATAAAGCTGTAGCAGCAATAATCAGGCCTGGAATAACAAGCCATTTAGGACCGTATTTGTCGAACAGACGACCCATGATTGGGGACATCAGTCCGTTAATAATTCCCCCTGGAAGTAGCAGCAAGCCTGCCTTGAACGCTGTATATCCCTGACCCTGTTGAAGATACATTGGAAGAATCAACATGGATGATAGGATAACCATCATACAAATAAATACCATAGCCACACCAATGGAGAACATTGGATATTTAAAAGCACGCAGATTAATCATAGGCTGCTTCATCTTCATTTGGCGCAAGCCGAACAATAAGAGTGATACCACACCTACTACGATAGCTATGATTACTTTTGGACTTCCCCAACCGGCTTCTTCACCGGCGCTGCTGAAACCAAACACGATTCCACCAAACCCGATCGATGATAATGCTATGGAGAGGATGTCGATCTTCGGCTTCGTTACCTTCGTTACGTTCTGCATGAAGAGGATTCCGAATATCAATGCGATCACCAGGAAGGGCAGTGACAGCCAGAAGATCCAGTGCCAGCTAAGACTTTCAATTAGAAGTCCAGCAATAGTAGGACCGATCGCTGGCGCTACCATGATAACCAAACCAATCATCCCCATCGCGGCACCACGTTTTTCAGGAGCAATGATGATAAGGATCGTATTGAACATAAGCGGTAATAGAAGCGCTGTACCCATTGCTTGTACCACACGCGCTGTTAATAGGAATTCAAAGCTAGGTGATACTGCAGCTAGAAACGTTCCTAGTATTGAAAAACATAATGCAGCAACAAACAACTGTCTAGTCGAGAACCACTGAAGCAGCATACCCGAAATCGGTACTAGAATTCCCAGTGTAAGCAGATAAGCTGTCGTTAACCATTGTGCTGTTGCTGGAGTGATTTGAAGGACATTCATAAGATCACTTAAAGCTACATTTAGTGCGGTTTCACTGAACATTCCGATAAATCCTGCAAGTAGTAATGAGACTAGAATCGGAATGGTTTTAAACTTCTTTACTTCCTTTTGTTGCTTTCCTTGCATAGTTGCTTCCACTCTTAATCCCCCTGATGTTCTTATCTATTGTCTCTCTCTAACCAAGTATTGCTGGGATAATCTTCGCCGCCGCGAGAAGCGGCTGTTCATCCCGTAAAGTCAGCGTCTGAAGAAGCGCTCCTTCAAATAATGAGACTACTACTGAAGCCTTATCGGCTGCAGTGTTGCCCTCCACACCTTCTTCCAGAAGGCGTTTCTTGATCACATCCTGCAAGTCCATAAACACAGATTTACATGCAGCCCGCAGCTCCTCACTAATACAAGAGGTCTCCGCCGCTAACCAAAAACTGAACGGAACGATCCCCTCAAATGAAGATTCTACTGCTTTCATAGCCATTCCTAGAATAAAGTCCTCCATTGCTTCAGCTGCACTATTGCTGCTCTCCATATGACAGTTCAGCTTCTGAGCGACTGTTAGACTATTCCGGTTAATGCATGTTAAAGCCAGTTCTTCTTTACCGTGAGGGAAGTAGTAATAAAGAGATCCCTTCGGTGAATCGCTGTCTTTAATAATCTGATTTAATCCTGTTGCATGATATCCCTGAGAAAAAAATAATTTCGAAGCGGTGTCCAGAATCGCCTCACGCGTATTCGGCTTGTTCGACAAGCTGACACTTCCTTTGCATTATAACAATTGGTCTACATAATAAAACCATATTTTTAAGAGATATGTCAACATATAAATTACTTAAATTCAAAGTAATTTGGTGGAAGTACGGTAGTCAGGTTACCACCATCTGCTCAGTACATCATGTTACCCCATCGGACTCAGATGCAGCTATTTGCGCTAAAACTGGCTTTAAGATACATTATCGGACCTGAGCGACACTACTTCACTAAAATGGAGTAGTTTCCATCTATTTTTGAGCACCTAGCTGCATTGGAGTCCGATAGTTCACCCTCACCGGGAAAATAATTAGCCTCTCGCCCACTTTATCCGCCCGAAATTATCTACTTCCCAATCCCTCATCCTCAGCGTATACTATAATTATTCCAATGAGAAAGGTGTGAATTTATGCAGGACGTGCCTAAAGGAATTCCACGGCCATTAGTAAAGACTAATCAGGCGTTTATCGTCATTTCAGTAATATTAACATGGCTAACAGGACAGCACTGGATCCTTGCGCTGCCCTTGTTCGCCGGATTGCTTGGCCTCTCGTTCGGTTACAATCCCATTATTAAGCTTGCTGGTAAGTTTCTGACCAAAGAACGTTCGCACTATGTACTCGAAGACTGGTCACAATAACAGTTTAACCAAACCATTGCTGTCTTCTGCCTAGCAGGTGGTCTGATCAGCTTCTTCGCTGGCTGGACGATTGCTGCTTATATTTTCACAACGCTCGTTGCAGTGGCGGCTACGGTTGCGATTTTTGGTTTTTGCATCGGATGTTTTATCCATTATCAGTGGAGAATGTACAATTACAGACGTAAACAAAGCACAAATTAAATCGCAAAACCCCTAATCCCGTTCTTCTCCAACAACATCCCAACGATGACGAAACTTTAACAATCGTGGATGAAGTGATGGTGGTGCTGATGTCAGCAATAACCGAATCTTTACAATCCACTCTTCAAATGAGGAATATGACGCAAACTGATTTGCCACCTCAGGCGTTAAATACAAAAAAATCGGCGAAGGATAGATTTCAACAAGATGCCGAAGCGCCGAATCGAGCGGAGTATACTTCTTTCGCTTCCCTTCCAAGCTCTCTACCGTGATGAAGCTACGTCCTTGTTCCCTTTTCCACTCATGCAGCCGGTCTTCACGCTTATAATAAGCGCTCACCGGCTCTTTTGTCATTCGTCTCACCGTTTCTTCATGAAGCGGATACAGCACTAGCTTAGTGAAACGCCGATCTGCTGCAGTCTTTGCTGCGATTTCAAGTTCCTGATCGGTGATATGCTCAAAAGAATCGTAAAACACTAACGTCCCTTTACGTTGTTCAACGGGTGGCTCATAGCCGTAGGGAACATGCTGAATGTCTCTTTTCAATGAAACCCCTCCTGCTTGTTCTATTCATTAATCATATCATGTGACAACGGCAGGGCTATCATTCTTATCTTGCAGCTGAAGACGAACTGTTGATGAAATCCTGAACTTTTAAAATTAGAGTGGGATAAATCAATGGATAAGTTAGATTCGTTGGGATATCAGTAAATCCTTTGATTTCTGCCATCTCATATGGTGGGAGCTCTGCGAATTGTTCCACATTTGCAAAAAATAGTTTTCCATAACTCCCAGGTGCATCATCCATGGTTACCTTATAAATGGTTATCGGGACAATAGAGAATTGCTCCGCTCCCGTTTCCTCAAATAACTCTCTAGCCGCTGCCTGCTCCGGTGTCTCGCCTACTTCTATATGACCTCCGGCAAACTCCCACGTCGAACGATCCTGATGTCTTGCTAAGATCCATTCTTCACCATGCTTAACCATAATAACAACGTATTCTAAATCAACTTCTTTTTCCTTTTCAAGATTAAATAAGCTTATCAGCAATTCTATCCCTCACTTTCCCACTGCTTCAGATACTCCCAGCCTCATCCCAAGCTAATTTAAATGCTGCTACACTCTGAAACCGCTCCTCCCGCTCCAAGCTGACTGCCCTTAAAGCAACATCGTATTGGGCTTTGCTCGCTTCCCATTTTGCAAACGATCGATCGGAGGCTCCTCCTAAAAGAACAAATGCAGTGGCACCCATATTGAATACATTTGTAACTTCATCAATCGGTGCATCTAAAATAAATTCTTCCGGCGACTTGAATCTTGATGAGCCCCAGAAGTTCTCGCCCAGATCATTTACAGTAGGCTTAAGTCTATAAAAATCAATATCACAAATCCTTGTTTCATCGTTTGCAAAATCATACAGAATACTTCCATCATAAAAATCCACTGCTACATAACCCTGCAACTCAACAAGCTCATGAAACGAAAAGATCACGTCTAAGGACGCTAAACGTTGTTCAACAGATAAATGCTTATAGCGGTAAAAAGGCGACTCCGGATGGCTCAGCTTAGCTTCACCCGCAAAAAGCCAATGTGAATGTAAACATTCACCTGCAAACCATTCAAATACCGCTGCATACCCCGTCCCAACTTCAAAATGTGACACCAAATTGATCAGCGATTTAGATTCAAGTTCGTTATACAACGGGATAGCTTCAATTAAACGGCTAACAGCATCCAAGGGATTCCCGTCGAAGGTCAAAGGCTTTGCCCCAGCAAATTTCACAAAAAACTTCTGCCCCTCCTTCTCCACACCAAAAGAAAGATTTCCAGAGTCCTGCTGGTCAAACACTTTAAACACCACACCTAGCTTTGTTAACCATGCAAAATCATAAGGCTCTTGCAATTGAAAACTTACCGCGTCAATTTCATATGTATATTTTTTTTCGCTCAACTGTACCTCCGCATTTACTAATTTAAGTTAGTTCTATTTTCATAAAGATTCCGGCGATGGTTGTTTCCTGTGGACTGGTTCTTTTGACAATCTCATATGGCTTAAACCCTAACCTGGAATATAATAACATCCCTTTGGTATTTACATTATGACAAACTAGATGTAACTCATGAAGCTGTAGGTCCTCTTTAGCAGCAGCCAGCATGGTATGAATCAAATACTCCGCGGCTCCTTTACCTCTATAATCGGGTGAAATAATAACATTCCCCAGCCAGTACAACTCTTGTTCTTGTTGGTAATATAAATTGGCGTATCCGATGACTTGGTCGTGTTCATTTAGAATCACTGTTTGCTTATCCCGGCCTTGTGCAGCCTGTTCTAATTGTTCGGAGGTAAGTGGATATTCCAGCTTGGGCGACATAAAGAACACTTCCGTTGAATCTTTAGGAAAAGCACATATTGTGGCATAGTCTGTAGATACTGCTTTTCGATAACTGTAATTCATTCCGTTCCTTCCTTCTTAACTTCAATCATGTTCTTGTTCGATATTTAATCACTAGAATAATAACCAGCAGCACAACACATAGGGACATCGTATTCGTAATTAAAAAAGCTAAACCTACTCCCGTAACCGCCAAACTGATCGCGTAAGCTTCCATTAGACTAATCCCGAGCAGCATTAGCAAATACGACTTTAAGTTTAAATCGGCTACGGATTTGGATTTCAAGATCTGAACAATCTGAGGAATCCAACCTAAAGACAGGATCACTCCACCTATTAATTGCATGA
Source organism: Paenibacillus sp. FSL E2-0201 (assembly GCF_037963325.1). Classification (NCBI taxonomy): domain Bacteria; kingdom Bacillati; phylum Bacillota; class Bacilli; order Caryophanales; family Paenibacillaceae; genus Paenibacillus; species Paenibacillus sp. FSL E2-0201. The sequence continues at coordinate 3,106,670 of NZ_CP150154.1, read as the reverse complement.
CTGCAAACATAACAGCACCTCCACGGATTGTATTACTGTTGTATTCCGGGCGGCTCAATCTGGTTCCAATTCATGTAAAAATAACTGAATCTTACTGTAGGCATAAGATGCGGCACCAATAGTACCCGCCCGATTCCCAAGCTCTGCTTGAACAATTTTACACTTACTGCTGGATAGCTTCAATGCATGCTGACTTACTGTTTCTCTTACAGGTTGGAGCAATTTATCGCCCGCAGCAGCCATCCCTCCACCTACAATAATTAGATCAGGATTGAGAATATTCACCACATTTGCTAATCCAAATCCAAGGATAGTGCCGGTCTCCTGCATAACCTCAATGGAGAGAGCGTCTCCGAGTTCGTAAGCCTCAGATATCATTAACGCGGTAATTAGCTCTTCCTGATCATTCGTCCACGTCTGAATCATACTGGTTCGGCCTTCCTTTAGCTTCTCTTTAAACGTATTCACCATGCCAATAGCGGAGACATATCTACCTAGGCAACCCGAGCTCCCACATTTGCAGGGACGTCCGTTTCTGTACATATTCATATGTCCGATTTCACCAGCGCTGTAGGCCGTACCGTAGATTACTTTTCCGTCGTTCACGATACCCGATCCTAATCCTGTTCCTAAGGTAATCAGAACCAGATTGTTGTAACCTCTACCTGCGCCTTGCAGCCATTCTCCATAAAGATTAACCCTCACATCATTATCAATAAAAACAGGAAAGTCATAGAACACTTTCATCTCGTCAACAACATGTACATGCTCCCAATCCGGAAAATTCGGCGAGAAAAAAGAAACTCCAGCAACTGGATCTAATAAACCGGGCACTCCAATTCCCATACCTACTACTAAATCAAATGAAATATTTGCTTCAACAGTAATCAGACGTACAGCTTCTCTAATCCGCCCCAGTACATGTGATGGCCCTTTAGCTGCCTCAGTAGGTGTAGATATTTCTTTTACAGCTATAAAATCGGTATCGTATATTCCTGCTTTGATATTCGTTCCACCGAGATCAACCCCAATAATATATCGTTTCATAAGAACCTCCAGAATTAGAAATAACTTACCCTTTCATTATGAATGCCTGAAGGCTGAAACTATAGAGTAAACATACAAGTTATATGATAAAGTTCCAACATTTCTATTACAAATGACTTCTACTTACTGTCGCTTCTATTTCGGCTAACATCAGTCTGTTCACACCCATCTTAATCTGATTCTCAGTGAGATTGGAATAGCCTAGTAGAAACACTGGACCCTTAGGTTTACTCTCCAGAAAATAAGAAGATGCAGGATATACGCGAACACCGTAACGTAGCGCCACTTCAGCAATGCGATTCTCCTCGGCATCCGACTCCAACTCAATCAATAAATGTAGTCCAGCTTCCTCGCCATAATATCGCACACGACTTCCAAATTCCGTATTCAAACTGTTTACGAGACAGGATCTGCGTGAGGCATACAGCTTTCCCATCTGCGTAACATGCCTTGCATAGTGACCATTCTGAATAAATTCTGCTAACGCTTCCTGGTCCAGAGCAGAAGACATTCGATCTGTAATCCATTTAACAGCTAAAAAAGGCTGAAGCAAAGCCGGAGGCAACACAACATAACCTATCCGCAGAGAAGGAAATAATACTTTACTAAAACTGCCTACATAAATAACTCGACCCTCAGTATCTAGACCAGCAAGCGCGGATAATTTCGGACCCTCGTACCTATATTCACTGTCATAATCGTCTTCAATAATAAAAGCATGATTCGCTTTCGCCCAATCCAACAACTGAACTCTTCGCTTCAAAGACAGCGTTGTCCCTGAAGGGAACTGGTGAGAAGGAGTAACATAGACTAGCTTTGGCGATTTTTTAAGATTACCATCTTGATCGTTATCACTGTTTGTTTGGAATTGTTCTACACAGATGCCATCCTGATCTACCTTAACAGGTAAGACCTCTACCCCAGCAAAAGAAAAAATTTCACGTACAACGCTATGTGATGGATCTTCCACAATGACATGATCACCTTTAAACAAGAATATCCTCGATAAAATATCGAGCGCTTGGGTAGCCCCAGACGTAATCACGATTTGTTCCGGAACAACGGGCATAGACCGTGTGGAACGTAATAAACGTGCGATCTCTCGACGCAATCCCAGTGAACCCTCCGCAGGACCATAACCTAACGTATCCGGTGAAGCGCGGCGGCAAGCATTCATTAGGGCCTTTTGCCATTGATCCATAGGAAACGCGTCCCAAGCAGGAACACCATGTCGAAAATCGCAAAACACCGGATTCAAATGATCCACTTCTCTAGTAGACGGAGGGTTAAGCGCAAGGAAATCAGGTCCCTTCGTCACAAAATTGTAAGGGCTCTCATAAACCTTTGTCACTTTCTCTTCCAACGTCAACTCCGCAATAAACGTTCCCGCTCCTTTTCTCATCTCCAGATACCCTTCTGCCTGTAGCAGCTCATAGGATTGAAGGACCACGCTTCTGGATACGCCAAGCTGATTAGCTAAAGTTCTAGACGGAGGCAGGGGGTCACCCCCGCTTAAAGCTCCTGAATGGATAGCATTTCGAACTTGCTCGTAAATTTGACGGCTAAACGGAATCTGTCGTTCTTTATCGATTGTGATCAGCAAATCATGCTTCATAAGAGGTCCTCCCCTTCTGTTCCGACTTTTGTTCAAAAATAAAGGGTAAGCATTTTTACGAGTAGTGCTGCGGAAACAGAGCCTAGAATCACGAGAAGCAGCGGAATTTTTCTAATTAATACCAGTATAACAGCGACAGTCCCTGATGCGATACCCACAAGATTAACATCTGGGTCTACCTGAATGATTCCAGGTACCGTTAGCGCACTAAGAACCGCTATAGGCAAATACTCTAGCAACGCTTGAACTTTGGAGGGTCCATTCGAATGATTTGTAAGTAGCAAAGGCACAAAACGAAATAAAAATGTAATAACAGCCATACCCACAATGATTAAGATAGTCATAGGGATACCCCTTTCTCCGCTTGAACTCGCACTCTAAACAAGGTGCCCACTGCCATGCCGATTATCATAGCTATAAGGATCGAAGAGTTTCCCAGCAAGGGGTGCAGCAGCCATGATGATCCTGCAGCTGACGTACATATAGCCATATTCCGTAAGCTGCCTTTCAATTGAGGTACAACAAGTGCAATCAGCAAGGCGTATAATGAAGTATTTAGCGCCGGTAAATAAAAAGCTGGAATATAGGAAGCAAGGGTTATCCCTGAAGCCGTAGCTAGCAGGTTAGCGACATAGGGAGGGATTTGCAAGCCCAGCAAATAAGGAAGTTCTAGGGGTTGGTTAGTTTTTTCATTCACTGATTTAGGGTTTTCTTTCTCTCGAGGGATCATACTAACTGCGTATACCTCTTCTGTTAAACTAAAGCCAATCCAGGCTCGCGCAAGATAGCTAATATTACGATTTAACTGCCCTCCAAAGGATAAGCTGATAAACAAATATCTTAGGTTAATGATCAGCGTAAGCAGTAAAATTACTGGAGCAGCTGCTCCTGCGGCAAGCATTTTTACACCTATAAATTGACTAGCCCCCGCAAATACTAGCGCTGACAATAAGAATACCTCCAGACTACCGAGACCTAACCCCTTACCGACCAATCCAAACGTAAAGCATGCAGGGATAAATCCTGCAACGATTGCGACGGAATCTTTAAGTCCTGTTCTAAACAGTTCTTTCTGATCATTCATAAGTTTCTCTCTCCCTTATCGTTGTCCTAGAGAGAGCATACTTGGATACCGATCCAGTGGAAATGACCGCATGGGTGCGTATGTACCATACCAATTTCTTTTCTCATAAAAAAAGACCGCCCTCTAAGAGAACGATCTTTAATGAAGCTTTATACCTCCAGTGGACTTTCAACAATCTCGTTAATTTCCTGTACGATCTGCGATCTAATCTGATCTAATCGATTAATGTTCACGGTAGAAGCATAAATTTGCTTTAACGCATCAAGGAATACCTTTGCGTCTGTCAGATGCTGTGTGGACTGTTTCATGGTGCTGGAGTACCGTTCTTTAATGCCGGCTATAGCTTCGGAGAATTCTTCATCTGTACCAGGTTGTATACAACGCGAATACATATCGACAATCTCATCAGTGACACGATCTGGATAATACTCATGTGGTGCCGTGCTATCAAAAATAGCAAATCCAAGCTCACGCACAATAATCATATCAAGGCTATTTGGATCGAAGCCACAGTGGTAAATTTCAACATCGTAGCCGCGCTTGATGCCTTCAGCCGCTATTTTTTTCAGCAGTGTTGATTTTCCGGAGCCCGCACGTCCTTTAACCAAATATCTTTTTAATCCTGCGGTTAGATTAGGCACAAAATCCACTGCCCCCTTAGGCGTCGCCGCCCCTAAAAAACGATGATCTATCCGGCTGGAATGTTCAGATTTCTGATCATCATACAAAAGCTTAATATACTCTTGTGTCAGCTCATCAGCTGCTTGAAAATTCATTGTCGCGATATATATCGCTTCCCATTCGTCATGAATGCGAAGGGCTTCAGCAAATCCAGCGTAAGCAAAATCATGCTCTTGGCTGATTGCAGCAACTAATTTATCGATTTCCAACTTGTGCTGGCTTAACTGAAACAGATCAACCGCTTGCTCTAAATCTACGAACACGATAGTCTCTTCAGGAAGATCAGGGTTAATTACACGCGGAGCTGTTCCATCCACAATTCCTATATTTAATTTAGGAATAATCACACCGTCGAATGAATCGTTATCTGATGCAGTGTGGATGAACCAAATCTCATAGCCTTGTTGATTAAACTGCTCTCCGATTTCTGCAATCAGCTTGGTCTGCCCCGTTCCGGGACCTCCTTTTAATACAAACAAACGCGTTAAACTTTGCAATGACGACTCATAGAGGCTGTAAAAGCCGTGAGCCGTATTGCCGCCAGCGAAGAAATTGAGGATTGTTCCGTTCATAATCGCACACCTTTCCGGGCTAATGTCATGGTTCATAATTCATCGTATTATTGACCGCTGGGAAAGGTGACACTTGGCGTAAGATAGTAACTTCCACTTTCTTTAATTCTGGAGATTAGCGTGCAGCAAACCGTTTCTCTGTTTTGTCTAATACTTCTTTACTAGTTTCCTCTTATTCATGAATAATAGCGTGTTTATTCTTAGCAAAAAACATCTGTTCCCACAAAGCTTCTTGCTCATATACCTCTTCTTTACCGTTCTTACTGACTGTCAAAGTGACTGTCCCGATACAGCGCACATACGTTGGATTCATTTTCAATACCTTTATAGCGATCTTTAGGGGGAGGGAAAGCTTCATTCCAGCTAATAAAGAACTCGCAACTAGATCATCTTTTCGGTGATATTCAATTTGATACGATGTGTTATGTCCAGACGATTGATTAAATTTCAACTTGTTATCCATGAATTTTTTTGTAAAGGGATGATTAATCGTGTCATTACGCTCGATCTTTGTATGTTCTTCTTGATCCTCTAGGATCTCACCATCTTTTGCAATCATGATTATAGGACTGCGCTTATAGCTGTATTTTTTCTCTGCAATGATATCGCATGAAATCACAGTATAGGGTCCCACATTCGCACGACACCAGTACCAATGATTGATTACTTTATTCATTTCAACATTGCCCCAGTTATGATCGTGATAACCGTTACCTACTAATTCAAGACGCTCTCCATTTAGAGTCAGTACTGCCTCCAGTTTAGCGGAAGGCTGGGCAACAAACCAAGCAAAAAAGTCTTCTTGTTTCTCTCCAAAGTACATATGTCCTGTTTTAGGTCGCCACATTGGTAAGATTGATTTCATAGTACAGCGATAATCAATTTCGTCATCTACAAAATGAATCAAATATTGTCCATTCGAATATTGGACGCTACTTCGATCAATTTTCACATCACACTTTTCCTTGGAAGCTCGAAGGGTGCTCCCTTTCTTTTCAGACAATAAATTCGTAATGCTTCTTCCATCCGGCAATGTCAGTTCAAATCGTATCGATGGACAAGCCTCACCTTTAATATCGAACCCATCCTTCGTGTAAAATACAACAACAACCTTGCTACCATCTGTATATTCAGCATCAAAATACCACCACTCAAAAGTTCCCGCCTGTCCGTTTGTTCTCATTCCATCTTCCCAGATAGCAGGTTCTTTTGTGATTCCTAGTCTCTGATAATCTTCTTTTCGATTTGCCAAGGTTACCTTATCGCTCATCATAAAACCCTCCTAATCTATATAAATGTCACACTTGTGTAACTTGATAGGGTCGATTATACTTGGGTCTATATTAGACAGTCAATAATAGTGACTCAGGTTACACATAGGAGGTGATTTGTGACATGTCCACTCGCGTTAATCCGATTGCGGAGCGGTCAAAGAAGTGGTTATGTGATGCAATGCTTGAGTTTTTACAAGAGAAGCCCTATAGCAGCATCACTATAACAGAAATATGTGATAAAGCGGGACTTGTAAGAAAAACCTTTTATCGTCACTTTACATCTAAAGAATCTGTGCTCGTAGCCATCATTGATTTGATGTTCGAAGAGTTTTATGAATATATTAAGGTTCAGAACTTTGGTCCACATGAAATGCCGTTAGTCTATTTCAACCATTGGAAAAAACACAAAGACTTTCTTAACATATTGATCCAAAATCAATTGTTCGCCCTTCTTAATGACCAGTATGTTCATTATTTAGAGGTAATGGACCATCTTGTGGGAACTAGGCGAGAATACCAGAATGAAATTGAGAAGGAATATATGCGGACCATGATGGCTGGAGGCCTATGGAGCATTTTGAAAAAGTGGATAATTCGTGGTTGTATTGAAACACCAGAGAAAATGGCCAAAATGACTTTAGATTTTTTTGATGTATAGAAATGTTTATCATTAAGTTAAAAAAAGGCTACCACTTGGCAGCCCTTTTTAGTATTTCGATCAACGTCCTACGTTACTTCACAAAATGATCCATAAATCTCTTAATGACTGGAACATCAGGAGGTGACAACTCGCTAGGCAATTTTCCATAATTAAAAAAACGGACTTCTTGTACTTCAATTCCATCTTCTTTAAGCACACCGTCAAATTCCGTACTTAGATAAGCGGCTACTACATTATATACTTCATCACCGTTTGGATATTTGTAATAAAGTTCTTGTCCAGAGAACATGTCAAACAATTCAAGTCCTCTGGCCTGTAAACCTGTCTCCTCAAAAAGTTCCCTTTTGGCAACCTCTTCCAAAGTCTCCCCAAGCTCCATTGAGCCACCTGGCAATCCCCAGCAACCGTTGTCCGTTCTACGTTGTAAGAGTAATTGCTGTTCGCTACACAACAAAACACAGGCTCCTGCCATAATAAGCGGCCTGGTACCTACATGTTTTCTTAGCTCCATAATATAATTACTCATTAAACAGCACCCTCTCTCCTTAATGGCTTATATTTTTTTGTTCTTTTCCAGAAATTCATCTTCAGTAAGTCCAGATCCGATCATCATCCTGCCAATAATAATTGCTGTAATCTATATCTCGCATAATACACTCCGGAAAGTAGTTATTTTAGTCTGTTGATATACTTAAATGCTGTTGAAGTTTTGAATAATCATAAATATCCACAATTGCACCGTGTTCAAAATTAGGTTTAAACAAAAACTCAATGATTTGTTGTGCTGTTTCCTGTGCTGTTGTGAGCATCCCAGTTTCCTTAACTACCTCAAATATCTCTGCTGATGGAAATGTTGATTTATCCTGGCTTCTAGCCTCTCTTTGCAGATTGGTATCAATCATTCCTGGCCAGATCGATACAATTCCAACTGGTGTTTTGGAGTGATTTTGTTCTAGTCCCACACATTGTGAAAAAACATCTAACCCAGCTTTTGCTGCTGAATACAGACTCATGCCAGGATGATGATTCTTAGCAGAAGAGGATGATATATTTAAGATCCTTTTGTCGATTAGATGACCATTCGTATGCTTTATAAACATTGAGGTTAGTATAATAGGAGCTAATAAATTCACATTTATATTTCCCGTTATTTCATCAACCCTTGCTGTATCAATAAATGAGACAGGAGCAATCATTGAAGCGTTATTAATAAGGTAGATTCCCTCCGCTTTTGACACGTTAATAGAATTGAAAATACTCCCCATCAGAGATTCAATCAGATGAATGTGATTCAAATCAAATTCATAATAGGTTATATTACTACTTTTGCTTACTAAACTCTCATTTCTTTCACGTGAGATACAAAACAGATAGTGATCAGGAGAGACTAGTTGTTCTGCTATTGACTCTCCAATTCCTCTTGAAGCTCCTGTAATAATGAAGTATTTCATAAGGGCAATCCTCCTCGAATTGTAACCTGATACTAATACCAACTACTAGAGTATCACATTTAAAGAATCACCTTGTCAAATACATCCATTACGTGCATGTTCTACCTAATATAAAAAAAGCTACCTCATGGTAGCTCTATGAATCTTGATTACTAGATGTTTATTTCGTTTTTGGAACATGAAAACCATTGTTTTGCGCGTAATTTTCAATACTCCAGATGCCGATTCCCTGCTCTCTTGTTTTATCCTGAATAGCTCTAAATTGATCTACGTATTTCGTATTAGGTGCAAATACATATGCCACACGTGCATAACCCTGCTCTAGCAGAAGCTCATTAAACATTTTGCCATCGATATAGAGATAACAGAGTAGACGACCATATTTATCTCGTTCTGATACATCCAGTTCAATTTGCACATCTTTATTGGTAAGCATCTTTTTGGCATAATCAGAGGCTTCTATCGAAAATGGTTGTGGCTCAGGAATATTCGGATTAACGGATTCAGGAGTATCAACTAGTAACAATCGAATAGTTTCTTTTTTACCGTCGATCGTCAGCTTCATGGTGTCACCATCAACTACCCGTGTTACCTTAGCATCTAGTAAACGTCTATTGTCCTCTACTGTATTCTTTGCGGTAGCATCAGGTTTAGGCTCAGGACTCGTAGTTATTGCAGGAACAGGATCTGAAGCAGACTGCTCTACAATAGTGCAACCGGTAACGGTTCCTAGTAGGAGGATGATGGCCATGCAGATTTTCATAAGATACATTTTACTCATAAATAAACCTCTTTCTTGAACATATGTAATAGCTTCATGGGGTCTAATTAAAATAAAGCAAAATAGTGAAAAACACAAGTTTGTATTACTTAATATAGAAAACAACGACAACTATGTACCAGAAAAATAAGATACATGGCTGTCGCTGTTTTTTTAAAATTATAATCTCCATTAATCACCCAGCTTAGCTTCTGCTACGTTTAAGTTGGAAATTTTTATTTTGATTATGATCGATAAGAAAGCAAGCAGGGAAAAAATAATCCCAATCCAAATGAGTTCATGTTTACCTGAGCGAGAAATAAACCAACCACCGATAGAAGTACCTATTGTAATTCCAAGATTGGAGAATGAAATAAACAAGCTGTTACCGAATTCGGGAGCTTCTTTCGTCTCGGTCGTTAACCATGCTTGACTGATAATGAGTCCGCCGGAATGCACTACCCCCCAAATAATTATGATAATAACCATTGGAATGAAATAAGATCCTAGAAAATAAACGAAGAAGTAAGTTACCGCATATAGCAGAGGAAACATGATGACGGTCTTTGGAATGCTTTTATGTAAAAGGCCCCCAAATAAAAAATTTCCAAAAATCATGACTATACCAAAGGCCATTAACATGATACTAATCCATGACCCATTCATATGTGTTACTTGACCAAGATACTCAGCAAAGTAACTATATACAGAAAACATCGCTGCAAATATAAAAATAACTGTCACTATATTTAACCATAATAAGGGTTTACGTAATATACCAAGCTGCTTGCCATAAGACATTTTTTCTTTAACAGGCATGGAAGGAAGCCAAGCGAGTATCCCTAAAAAGGCAATTATACTTACAACAGCACCAAACAGAAAAGCAACTTCTAACGATATTTTGTCCGCGAGATAAGAAGTCAAAGGCACACCGAAAGCAAACCCGACTGTGATTCCGGCGAAAACTTTTGTAACTGCCTTAGTACTCTTGTCTGGTGGGACAAGTTGAGCAGCGGTCACAAGAGCAACTGAAAAAAAGACGGGATGAAATATAGCTGGAATAATACGGAAAATAAGCATTACTTCAAACATGGTCGTATAAGCATACACAATGTTTGAAATCGCAAAAATAAGTACAGCCGTTAATAGAATAACTTTACGATTAATACCAGAAGCCAGTAATGTTAGAAATGGACCAGAAATGGCAACGACTAAAGCAAATATACTTACAAGCCATCCAGTCTGTGAAGTCGTTATATTAAATTTTTGAGTTATCTGTGGTAGAACACCTATAATTCCCATTTCCGTAGTGATAATACCAAATACACCTAACGCCAGAATAATGATAAGCAACGGGTTAATCTTTTTCATTTTTAAAACAATCCTCCATTTATATTCACATATACAGATTTGTAGATATGTATTATCAAAAAAAAGTCTTCCCTCCTCTCATTTATAGTTTCTGTTTAATATACTCGGAAAACTCCTGAATTGTCTTCTCGTTCCGACGATAATACGTCCACTTCCCAATTCGCTCAGATTCCAACAAACCAGCTTTTTGCATAGTCAACAAGTAACTCGAGATAACAGACTGTGCAAGTCCCGCTTTAGCTTGAATATCTCCCACGCATATACCAATTCGAAAACTCAGGCCTTGTTGTAAATAAGGCTTTTCATCAAAGAATTCCTCTGGAGTTTTTAACCACATCATAATTTGACTACGTGTCTCGTTAGATAAAGCTTTAAATATCATTAAAGGTTCCATGCGTTTCATTATATCTACTTTTATAGATTTGTAAATATAAAAGCTATTTAGTGCATGAGAAATTTCCAAATTAACCAGCAAAGCAGTACGGATACCCACGAAATAAAACCGAAAATCATCACGATTTTGTTTTCGCTCCATCCGTATTTTAAGCTGAAATGGTAATGAATCGGAGCCATTCGGAACAGCCGCAGCTTAGTTCGTTTATAGTACCAAACTTGTAATATGACCGACAACTGCTCTGCAAAATAGACGAAAAACAAAATCGGAATCAAGAGCTCGACCTTCTCAATGACAGCTAAAATGGAAAGGGAGCCACCGATCGCCAGTGATCCTGTATCGCCCATAAAAGCTCTTGCCGGATAAATATTATAAAGGAAAAGCCCAAGCAGACAGCCGATCATGACAAGGGAAAATGTCTGCACTTCAGGTTTGTCCGAAATCATAAAAAAGAAAAAATACGTCGGAATGGCCACATTGATCAGTAGCCCATCAAGACCGTCGGTAAAATTGATGGCATTTGCGGAGCCCACCACAAACAGCAAAATGATTCCGACATAAAGATACAAAGGCAATTGCAAATAGTGCCCTTGAAATAACCCAATATCGCTCGTCAGGCCGAACGAATGGAACAACACGTACAAAATGGATCCAGTAAAAATAAATTGCAACACTAGCTTTGTGCGACCGGTGATGCCGGACGGATTTTGCCAAAAAGCCTTTTTGAAATCATCCAGAAATCCGACTGAGCTGAACAACAAAAACGTGACGCATAAGAGTAACATTAGAGGTCCGGGATGAAACTGTAACGAGATCGCTATCCCGATAAGCAGGACCAGCCCTGCCATAAGCGGTGTACCACGTTTGGCCTGATGATCTGCTGGTAGCTCGGAGCGAATCGGCTGCGTTAGCCCCAGCCTGTGTAGCGTCCTGATCAACAGCGGCGTAAACATCGCCACTAGAAAAAAAGACAGGCCGGAAATAGCCATAATTCCAAACATATAACAAACTCCCCTCTTTGAAAAGTATCATTTTAACATTTCCACTCCAAGTGTTCCCACTCTTGTACCTAACTCACACTCACAAAATTGTTGTGAGAGTTATTAAGATCGCTTAAATTATGTAAAGAAAAGTTTTATCCCTCTCACTTGTATCTTTAGTAAAATGATATATGTAAATAAAATTTTGAAAAAGAGAAAGTATTCTGTTTTTATTTCCTATTTTCGCTCCACATTAAAAAATACTTCCGTTCAATAAATGAAGGACTGCCTATCGGCAGCCCTTCATTTATTGAACATTCTTCACATTCCAGTAATCGACAATTGTTATCCCAAATAGAATAGAATGGTCCGGTATCAAGCTTTAACCTTAACCATAACAATAAATACAGTACTTCCTTTTAAAAATTCAGTTTCCCGGCTAAATCCCAATTTCTCATACAAACGTATCGCTCTTTCATTAAACTTTGCCACTGTCAGACGTTTTGAGCTTTTCCCGAACATTGAATCCATTTTACTTAGAACAGCTGTGAAAAATAGAGTCCCATTTCCCTGCCCTGTAAATTCTGGTCTCATCCCTAATCCAATATCTATAAACCCCTGAGAATATGTATATGACTTATTTGGAACCTGCGCTGAGCTTCCTGTACAGAAGAACCCTACTAACTCTTTATTATCATCAAATATGGAAAAATATGATTCAGCAAGCATTTCACTTATGGCTTCAGGCGTTTGTTCATTGTTGTAAAAATCATAAGGTTGTTCATATCGCCAGCTTAATATATTCCTAGCAGCATCAGCATTCAGCTTTTCCATGTAAAGTTTCATTTCGCACCACCTTATGCTCAAAATCAATAGGCACCTATGAGTCTAACTCCGTTAACTCCCGAAGGATTTTCTCTACGTCACCTTCAGGATTTAACGCTTTGATCATCTCTTTTGTAATAGCTGCACCCTCATAAACTTGTGCAACAACCTCTAAGGGGAGTGTGAGTTCAAAATAACCTTCGGCAAATTCCACAAAATCCTCAGCTGTGCGGAAAATAGTCCCTAGCAAAAAGTCCGAACCATCTTCTGTCCCCGCTGGAATCTCTACCTTCCCCTTTTTCCACGTCAAGTCATTATTTTCACGCCAAAAACAAAAAGTAACATCATCCTTAGCTATCGCCTCATCTTCAAGAATAGACAACAGTGAGGTGGGGACTTCTTCATAGATTCCTGGCCAAACTTCATGTTCGTCGTGCGCATATGGACTTACTTCGGATTCATGATCAAAACCTTTAATTATCGTTCCTTGAGGTACAAAAATAATAAACAAATTATCACCTGAGCCATTATCGATCGATGCTAGAGAAACATTCTTATCAAATTTAGAATCAAAACTATGATAGCGAAGCCATTCCTCTGAACATAGGACAATATTTAGAGAAGCAAGTATTTTCATGAGTTTTTTTAAGTTTTCGGGTGCTGGTAAAATATCTAACACATTCATCTATGATTCCTCCCCATACTAGTTATTAATGATTTTAGCATATTGATGAATTAGGAGTGAAAAAAAAGACTACCCGAAGGTAGCCTTTCCAACATAACAAGACACTAGCTTAACTTAAGATCCGGCTCCCTTATATCTTCTAACGCCATAACTCCAAGCTAAGAGACCAATTCCAAGGAATATCGCACCTACAACTGGTGTCATAAGAGCAAGGTTTGTCATCTCTTCTCGCTGTAGGAAGAGCGCTGCCGGATAGACTCCGACGAATGCAAACGGTATGATCCACGTGAGTAATACCTGAATAGCACGATTGTAGATCGTTACCGGATAACGGCCATAGGTTTGAATGTTGTACATTAACGGAAGAATGCCCGTAGGAGCATCCGAATAGAAAGACAATGAAGTCAATGTTGTATAAATCCCAGTATAGATGGCGACGGCACTTAACGTAAGAATGATCAGAGCTGGTATCGTCCACCATTCAAAGGGAAGACCCAGATTACTGCCACTAATAGCCATAATAATAATACCTATGAAAGAGCCCATTAGTGCTGGTGGATCAACATTTTCCAAAAAGATCTGGAATAAATTATGCGCTGGGCGTGTCAGAATACGGTCCATCTCACCTTTAACGATGTAACGCTCACTAAATCCCCATAGATTCACAAAACAACTAAACACCCCAAAAGGCACCATAAAGAATCCATACACGAACACTACTTCGTTCTGATTCCAACCGCCTAGGCTATCCGTATGCATGAAAATCACCAGAATAAAGATAAAGTTGGTGGCCTGGAAAAGTAAATCTGATATGACCTCTACCCAAAAGTCTGCACGATAGGTGAGCCGGGACTTCATATAGTTCTTGATGTATTCAATTAATAATCCAAGGTAATACACGTTTCCTCAACCTCCCTGCACGAAGAGACGCTGCCGCGCCGCATGATATAACCAGACAATTGGAATCAGTAAGGCCAGGAACCAAACGATCTGGATCCCCAGTACATTCCAAATCCCAACCCCTTGCACTCGTCCCGTAAACACTGAGCCCGGCAAGTAAGTAATCGCCTGAAACGGCAGCACCTTAAGTATAGAAGATAGCCAGTCAGGAAACAGACTGATCGGCACGATCAGACCGGAGAACAGATCAACAATTACCCGCTTCATTCGCATCATGCCCTCATTATTCTCAACAAAGAAGGCCGAGAGCCCCGTAATAATATTGATCTGTGAATTAATCAAAAAGCTGAAAAAGAGCATTACAAGAAAACCCGCCCAAGCAGATGGTGCTGTCGGTAATTGAACCGGGAACAACAACATCGCTATAGCCATACCGGGAATCATAAACAAGAGGAAGCGGAACATGCCCTCTCCGAGTCCTTGCATCATTTTGACTAAGACATAGTTATAAGGCCTTATAAACTGAATAGCGATGCTTCCGTCTCGTATATCCGTAGAAATCTCACGATCTAGATTATTAAAATAAAACGCACGTGCCATCCAAGAAACAGCAACATAAGACGTCATTTGCGTTGCGGTAAAGCCACCAAGTGAATCCCCATTCCCATAGATGGCCATCCATGTGAAATAGTTAACCCCGATATTCAAGGAATAGATAAGAATACCTGAGTAGTAGTTAATCCGATAAGCAAGCATGGTAAGGAACCGGATGCGTATAAAATCAATGTACGCCCCAAATAGTAATCTCCGACTATTCTCTGGAGGACCACCTGAAGACGAACCTCCTGAGGAAGAAGACATAGCTGTTGCAGCATTAAGCTTATCAGACATGTAAAGCCTCTCTTTCATCCTTCAGAGCGGCAGCTTGTTTCTCTGGTTTATCCGCAGACCCGGATTGATAAATACTGCGAACAATATCGTCCGTATTCGTCTCAATAATTTTGATATCAGTAATGTCAGCTTTCCCTACTACCCGTCCCAAAACATCGGAAACATTTATATCCAGCGGTATCCAAACCGATGCTCCAAGATCGTTCTCTGCAGACCAAGTAACCGGCATCCCTTCAGTCCAAAGCTCAAGCAGCTGCCGTTTCGTTGCATTCCCGAATTGAAATTGAACTTCACGTCCGGTTCCCCAACGTTGCTTCAGGTCTTCCAGTCCTCCGTCATAAATGATACGGCCATCATCAAGCATAATCACCCGCGAACACAGGGCTTCAATGTCTTGCAAATCATGTGTAGTCAGCAGGATGGTTGTCCCATGCTCACGGTTCATATCTTTAAGAAATTCACGGATCTCTGATTTCACCACAATATCTAAGCCAATGGTCGGTTCATCCAGAAATACAATCGACGGATTATGAAGCAATGCTGCTACTAATTCACAACGCATCCGCTGACCGAGACTAAGCTTACGAACGGGACGATTCAGTAGTTCTTGCAGCTGCAAGCGTTCGACCAATTCATCAAGCCGTTTCTTGAAGTCTTGTTCAGATACCCGGTATACCTTGCGCAGCAGCTGGAAGGATTCAATGACCCCAATGTCCCACCATAGCTGGCTGCGTTGCCCAAACACCACACCGATATTCTTCACGAATTTCTCGCGCTCCAAATAAGGAACATAACCACCCACCGAAAGATTTCCTGAAGTGGGTACGAGAATACCCGTGAGCATCTTGATCGTAGTTGATTTTCCAGCACCGTTCTCACCGATATAACCACAAATCTCACCTTCGGGAATGGAAAAGGATATATCCTTCACCGCAGTTACTTCCGTATACTCCCTTTTAAACAAATCAGCGAAGGCCCCTTTGAGACCTTCGCGGTTTTTTTGCACTTTAAATGTTTTACGTAAGTCTTGTACTTGAATAGCAGTCATATTGTACCTCACTAAGCTTAAAGTTGGGTTCCAGTAACCCATTATAATAGAAGAAGTCCAAAAGCACTACCTCAATTTTTACTTAGCCAGTCTTCCTACGATTGGATTTGTATCTTTTACTGCCTCTAGATGTCCTGAACGAGCCACTTTGGTACGCAAGTATTTCTCATTAAACGAAGATACATCTCCCCATAGCGCTACTCTTTTCACAGCGTTCATTCCAGCTGCCTTAAGAGCTTCCAGTTTCTTCGGATTGTTCGTAATTAGTGTGACTGGTTTATGACGAAGATGTTGTAGAACACTAATCGCTTCTTCATAATTTCTAGAATCATCAACAAAACCCAACTCCAAATTAGCCTCAACTGTATCGTATCCTTCTTCTTGTAAAAGATACGCTAAAGATTTACTGAACAGTCCAATGCCTCTGCCTTCATGGTTAGCCAGATAAAATAACGCACCTGAGCCATGCTCTACGATCATTTTCATGGACTGATGCAACTGGAAGCCACAATCACAACGTTTACTGCCAAAAATATCTCCGGTATGGCAAATGCTGTGCATCCGAATTAGAGCTTCATCGGAACCCTCGAAATCACCATATACTAACACACTGGATTGTTGTCCATCTGCAAGGCTCATGGATGGTAACTTGGAAATCAAAGCGGCGGTTGCTTCATTGCTGTCTCCTTTAAGAAGCTCTGCATCTGTAGTGTTCAACCAGTTGTACCATTTAAAAGTAACAGTCTCTCCGTCTAAATTCACAGGTAAAGTAATCGGTCCAACCAATATATTTGTACTGTTTGCTAAAGGAATACGAGTAATTTTATTTTGTAGGATTGAAATAATATCTGGTTTTGTCATGTGTAACACCTTCCTCAATGTTCATCTAGTATAGCTGTAGCTATACATAAGGATCGAATATTAGTTAAAATATAAGTAACTATTTGTAAGTAAGTTTATCATTGTAATATAACTTCGTCAAGTTATAATATATCTTTAAATATTTATAATTACTTTATGTAAGTTTATGATATAATGAATGTTGAGGTGATATTATGAATGATTTCAACATGTGTCCTCGCTTTGAAAAAGCGGTAGACTTGCTAAGTAAACGTTGGGTCGCGCTGATCGTTTTCGTGCTTATGCCAGGTCCACGTCGTTTTGGCGAAATTGAAAGCTGTCTGTCTAATCTAAGTGGTAAAGTGTTATCTGACCGATTAAAAGAAATGGAAATCGAAGGTATTATTGAGCGAACCGTATATCCAGAAATGCCCGTACGCATTGAGTACTCCCTTACTCCAAAAGGTACCGCGTTGGCTCCTATACTTGGTGAAATTGGAAATTGGTCTACAGACTGGATTGAGCTTGGTGTTACAAATTAATCGGTCTCCACTAACTTGAAGAGCCCTTTTTGTTCCGTAAATTCGGCAACAAAAAGGGCATTTTAAGTTCTTCAATGTATTATTGAACTGCTATAAATCCTTCCGTTGAAAACGATACAATCCGATTAAGAATGCCAGTAGCGTATAGAAGATCGCATATACGATAAATGTATTGGATGGGACTGAGGCGAAATTTACTAACCCAAATGAACTACTGGAACCATTAAACATCCCGCTCATTTCGTTAATGCTAAATAATTCAGCAGTCATTCTACGCTGTAATCCATCTACAGGCATTAGTAACGACATTATACCTGTCATATTATTTAAAGTGCTAAGCGCTGTAGGCTCAGATAGTAAAGAACTGCTTACCTTGTCAATCATTCCTCCTAGCCATCCAGCACCATAAAGCATAGTCATAAATACCCCATTCCCAAGTGCCGAAAAGAATCCTGAACCCAGCATAGAAATAGTTATCAGCAACGGTACGATAGAGGCAAAGAGCAGGAAAGATTTGAATAGCGCTAATCCATCTCTCGGAATTGCGGCATGGACTTGAGTAATTAGCAATATAGAAATAAATAAAATAAGCGCATACCCTATCCCCAATGTTACATAACCAAGCCAGCGACCGGCATACCATTTCCAGCGTGGAATGGGTCTTGGAAGCAAGGCTTGCATCACACCCTGCTCTGCCTCACCTGAAATGGCGGAGAATGAACTAAATATTGCTAAAAAAGCAATTACAAAGGCCCCGAAAAAAAATCCAAACGATAAAATAAATAAACCATTAGTAAAACGCATAAGGAGTTCTTCTCCAGTAGGAATACTCGATCCTTGAGACATAGTACTTTGTCCGATTGTACCCGCAATAAACCAAAACCCAATAAGAAAGACCACGGTCATTAGTAATGTCAGCACCATTACTCTTTTACGCAGCAATTCCTTCCAGGTCATCCCCATTATAATTCTCATTCCTGTTCACCTCTGTGGCTTAGTCCGGATACAGCATCCATAAACCACTCTTCCAGACGTTCTTTCTTGCGTGAAACTTCATATAAAGTCATCCCTTGTTCTACAATTAATGTATTTAACCACCCCACCTGCTCTTCACTTTCCAGCTCTGCCTCCAACCAAACCGTACTTCTGTCTATCGATTGCAGAGATTGCAGATTTTCTAACCCGTTTATCAACTTTTCTTCGGTATGGGAAGACACCCGAATCTGCAAGCCTGTGTTCTCATTTAGCCATGACAATAAAATAGGCGCATAGCCGCCTACTTTAAAATGCCAGCTCATACGCTTGTTCAGCATCTCGGACACTTTGCCATGCCGGAGAATAACCCCATTATTCAGTAACGCCATTCGGTCACAAAGTACTTCAACATCCTCTAACAAATGAGAGTTTAGAAATATCGTAACTCCTTTTTCTTTTAGGTTCTGTAATATACGCCGGACTTCCTGACGTCCAATTGGATCTAGTGCCGATGAGGGCTCATCCAAAAAAACAATAGCCGGTTCATTTATAAGTGCACAAGCCAACCCCAATCTTTGCTGCATTCCCTTAGAATAATGCTTTACTCGATCTCGTCCACGCTTACCAATTCCAACCTCATCCAGTAGTTGTGGAATCCTCTTATCTGCTACAGACCGTTGCATTCCGCATAATCTTGCATGCAGCCTCACAACCTCCTCACCCGTCAGCCATTCCTGATAACGATACAATTCTGGCAAATAGCCGATAAGTGCTTTTGCTCCCAAGGAACCAATCTTATGCCCGAATAGGCTCCCACTACCGCTTGATGGATGAATAAGTCCTACTAGCATTTTCACAAAGGTGCTTTTACCTGCACCATTAGGGCCGAGGAAGCCAAAGGCTTCCCCTTTCCCTACACTAATACTTACATCTCGACAACCGCGCCCGTTATCAAATTCCTTGGTTAGGGACTTAGCTTCAATTGCTGCAGTACTCATGATTCAATCAACTCCTGAACCTTGGTCATAAGCTTCTCTTTACTCGAATAGATCTCACCTGACAAATTGAATAGCTGCCCATCCTGAATCCATGTAGCTTGATATACAGGACCGCGGCTGTATTCATAATTATCAACAATAACTAAAGTATCACCCACAGTTATTTGCTCCGTATTTTCTCCAGCGATTAACGGCATTGGGATTTCCCCGGATAAGACCCTGCTCTGCATTAAGCTAGTCTTCAAGTAATCCGGCAACAGTGGGAAATTCACTACAGCTTCCAAAGCTTCTTCCACTTTAATAGAAGGATCAACGTTAAGTACAGGCGCATTCATCTGCGACAGACTTGCCCAATGCGTTTCATCAGATGAGAGATTGTAATTCACAATTTCCGGAATATGAAGTGTAATTGGTTTACCGTCAATCGATTCAGGCAGCAGATGTTCTGCCCCGATTTTTTTCAAGGCTTTGTTCACTTCGTCAACTTTCAGATTAAGCGTGATATCCTGTGAAGCACCCACCGTAACTGTATTACGCCCTTCCCCTAAAGCAGCGATTTTCGCTGGATAGCCTACGGTAGCTTTCAGTTGATCCGCAGGCAGCTCACCAATATAAGCACCGTTAGTGTTGGTAAACTCACCGAATTGATTAATTGATCGATTAAGCTCACCGTCTTCAGCTACTTGTGTGAAAATATTTCGAAGATCATTCTCGTGTACAACCGTAACCTGTTCCATACGGAACTGATTCAGAATGGATGCCATTGCTGTATTTCCTATCGGAGTCGCGAGTATTACAGCAAAAACAGCCACACTTGCTAAAACTGCTCCCAACTTCCGACGACGGTTCATACGCAGTCGACGCGGGCGTTTTACTTGCTTATCATGGGTAGCTACAAGTAAGTCCTGCTCTACTGTTGGTGCTGGCTCTGAGTTAACACTCTCTACATTTGCTGGCTGACTAAAGTAAATAGGATCCTCAGTATTAGTCTCTGTATTTTGACTCCATTTTGCCCATTGAGGATTATAAGGCTCTTTCTCTAACTTGCTCTGCAGCTTCGCCCAGGCTTCATCTGTACTTTGCTTATCTTTATCTTGCTTTCCTGAATAGTTATTCATTAGTGTACCTCCTGAATTAAAAAGATTACTTCGTAGCTGCACTTTGAGTAATGTCTACTTTGTCTGGGGTATCGCCTTCGTTGCATTCTGTCTTAATTTCTCTGTCGCTCGGTGGAGCAAGGTTCCTACTACTGGAGGCCTTACTCCAAGCTCTCCCGCGATTTCCACGTAGCTGTACCCTGAGTAGCGTAGGAGAAGCGCCTGTCTGTCTCTTTCAGGCAATTCATTCAGCCAGACATGTACATCCTCCTGATCTAGCTTACTTAGAATGATTTCTTCACCTGAAGGCGGAGATTCACTAGCATCATATAGCTGCTCTTGTTTATTCTGCAATCGCCGTTCCCTCGCTTTTTTGTCCAGATAATCATATCCAATACGGGTAAGGACTCTATGAAGCCAGGCACCCAGCGCTGCTGGATCATCTGGTGGATTACGGTACAATCTTAGAAAAACTTCTTGAGCCAAATCATCCGCTGCCGATTCATCGCGTACCAAAGCGGCAAGCTTACGTCGGACAACAGGATAATGTTCGTAAAATATTGCTTTAAAAATTTCAGATTCCGGAATTTCCATCGTGTAAATCCTCCTTATCAGCTGCAGCTATAAGTAAGACGACTGTCAGTGCATTTTTGTATCAGAATTCTTCATAATTATCATAACCTATCTCAAGACAAGCAAAAAGACAGCCCCTAATTAACAAGGTTACTGTCTTCATTATTAGTCTTACCTATTTATTGTGATCTCAATTATCGAATTCGAATATACCGGTTAAGGATTTTCTTAGACAAAATACTCCGCTCCAGCTTAAGCTCCAGTAGCTGCTCATTCCAATGTAACACTTCATCTGAATCTTCATTCTTGCGCAGCTTCTCAAACAACTTCATGATCAATATGTTAACGGAATCAAACTGCGACCATAATTCTATCACACTTTCTTCTTGAACCTGGGGTTCTTCCGATACAGTGTTTAGATTCTTTAAACTCTCTATGATGTCAGCCTGCCACTGTCCATCGTTAATTGCTTTGGCATAATTTAAAAGGTCCAGATAATCGTCGACTGACATATGTACCGACTCCTTTGTATGTTTATACCAAGTATTATACTAGGTATTGTGTATATTGCAACATTTTATCCCTCTATACACAAAAAAACAAGGGCTAGTATGCGGACTAGCCCTTGCTAATAATTTTAAACGGAGTACGTTAAGTTATAGTAACTTCTCGATTTCCTCTTTGTATTGCTCCGATTTCGGACCAAATACAATTTGTACAGCACCTTGACCAAGTCTCATGACCCCAGAAGCACCGAGTTGCTTCAGCGCGGAATCTTTAACTGCTTTCTCGTCTTTAACGATCAGACGAAGGCGTGTAATACAAGCATCGATATTCTCGATATTTGAAGGTCCACCAATGTGCTCAAGAATTTGAGCAGCCTTGGAAGAAACAGCTGAACCTGTTGCGTTACCGCCAGTTGGTGCAAGCGCATCATCATCATCTTCTCGACCAGGCGTCTTAAGCTTGAACTTCGTGATGATAAAACGGAACAACACATAGTACAGAACGAAGAAGGCAAGACCTACAGGGATAAGAACCCATGCATTGGTGGATAGCTTCATGTTCACTAGGTAATCGATCAAACCTGCAGAGAAACCGAAACCAAGCTTAACATCTAGAATGTACATTAAAGCCATGGAGAAACCTGTTAACAAAGCATGCACCAAGTACAATAGTGGTGCCAAGAACATAAAGGAGAACTCAAGTGGTTCTGTAATCCCTGTTAAGAAAGAAGCAATGGCAGAACCGATAAAGATGGAAGCAACCATTTTACGTTTTTCTGGTTTAGCGGTATGAATAAATGCAAGAGCTGCACCTGGAAGCGCAAACATCATGATTGGGAAGAATCCAGTCATAAACATCCCAGCCGTTTTATCTCCAGCGAAGAAGCGGTATAAGTCACCGTGTACCAATTCGCCTGCTGCATTTGTAAAGTCACCAATTTGGAACCAAGCAATCGTATTCAGTACGTGGTGAAGTCCGATCGGAATCAATAAGCGGTTAGCTGTACCGAAGATGAAAGCTCCAACTGCTCCCAAGGACACAACCCAGTTTCCGAAATCACTAATTACATCTTGTATAGGGCTCCAGATCATCCCAATTAATACTGCAAGGACCATCGTGGATGCTGCCGTAATGATCGGAACAAATCGTTTACCTGCAAAGAACCCAAGCCAATCTGGCATCTTGATATTGTGATATTTCTTATATAGGAATGCTGCCCATGCACCGGCAAATATACCTCCGAGCACACCCATATTCAATACTACATCATCATTGATGAAGGAGAACTGAAGAGGTACAACAGCCAGAATCTTAGTTAACACCATGTATGCAATTACTGCTGACAAGGCAGCAACGGCATCCTTAGCGAATCCAATTGCGACCCCTACCGCAAAGATCAAAGCAAGATTTCCGAAGATTGCATTTGCACCGGCATTTAGGAATGGAGCAAAATATTGGTTCAAGAATCCCCCTACCGTGGCTCCTAGATGCAAATCTTTTTCATAGTTAAGCAAACCAAACCCTTGAAGAATAGCTGCCGCGGGCATAGTAGCAACTGGAAGCATAAGCGACTTACCTAGTTTTTGTAGAAAAGCCAACATAACAAAATCATCCTTTCGATTCAATAGTAGAAATGCTTTATTCGCTTATTACTTTGAAGCCACTGTAAGAACCAGATCCTGTCCAGCTGTAACCTGACCATAATGTCCGTTCACTTTAGGTGGTGTTTCTTCCGTACTAGTCACGATTACAGGCGAAATTGTGTCACAACCTGCTGCGCGAATTACATCCAGATCAAATTCGATTAGGGTTTGACCTGCCTTCACTTGATCTCCAGAGGAAATATGACTGACAAATCCGTTGCCCTTAAGGCTGACAGTATCGATTCCGATATGTAACAACAATTGCACACCGGAGGAATGTTCCAAAATAACTGCATGACTTGATTTCACGATATGAGCAACCGTGCCATCAAAAGGAGCTTTTAAGATCCCTTCGGAAGGTCTGATTGCAATACCGCTCCCCATATGACCACCAGCAAAGGTTTCATCAGGAACTTCTGATAATGAAACGGCTTCTCCGCTGATTGGTGCCATGATTTCAATTGTATGTCCAGTAGGTTTCTCTTCTTTTTTTGATTTCCATTTGGAAAACATATGCTCCACTCCTCTAAAGATGTTAATTTTGTTTCACTAAGGTTTGAAATAATCGATGTAGATGCATCGCCAGGAAACATAGCTCTTCTTCTGGAATTTCTACTCCAAGTGATCTTTGCATCACTTTCCCGAGCTTTTGAGATAACTTGTATTCCTCTTTATATTCCTTCTTAATATGTTTCACAAAAGGATTATCTATTAGTGATCCTTTCAAAATACGTTCCAGCGAAAACCGTAAATGGATCATTAACCGAATATGGTTCATACTTCCATGTTCAAAAGTTATATTACGTTCTTGCTGAATCATGTCTAAAAGTTCACTCACAATATTGGATGCTTTTACTAACTGACCCACCGATACATTACTAACCGCGGAGTACACATGATAAGTAAGGAATCCAACCTCGTCTTCGGGAATTTGCACCTGAAATTCAGCATTGATTTTCTCTGATGCCTTGTAAGCGATATCAAATTCCTTCGGAAAAGACATCTTAGTTTCTTGTAAAAAAGGATTAATAATATCCATCCCGTTGCGCAGACGGTAAATGGTGAACTGAATATGGCTCGGGAGTGCCAGATAAATCTTGTCGTTTAATTTGTCAGGAAATTGACTTTGGATATCAGCAATTATTTCATCAGTTATTCTCATCACTTTGGGATCTATGTCTTCCAGCAATATTTGATACTGGCTCCAGGCTTCGCGGTCTTCTAGACGAAACAATTTCTCAATACGAGGATCGTTCCCTTCAATCACCCCTGAACCTTTCACAGCAAAACCAATGCCTTTGCCAATGATGACATATTCCTTGCCGTTCTTGCTTCCCTGAACCATTACAACGTTGTTCCCAATCACACGCTGTACTTGAAATTGCTCGATCTCCCGCGACAAGCTCATCACTCCTTTCCCATATTATCGTCAATTAGGAACAAAAAAAGCCAAGAAATGTCTCGTGAAGATGAAGACAATTCTTGGCTCATGCCCTTAACGGTAACACGCCACTGAAATATAAATGATCATTTATGAACATATCATAAATCATGAACTGCTAACTCGTCAATGATAAATTTATAAATGTCAAGCGGAGCACCTGTGATCAAAATTCATGACTTATAAATAGCTTTCGATTTGGGGAAGCTTATCTTTAAGCTGACGGACATTGGTTTCCAATCTTAAAATGACTTCTTCTAATTCCTTTGGATCGATGCCTCGAAGTACAGGAACTTGAATGACTTCAGTAGCTTTGGTTTCTGACTTTAATTCGCGCATCTCCAGTTGTTGCTCTTGCCATTTATCCATCAGATCAGCGATTGTCGCATAAAAACGCTCATAATCTTTGATTACGCTATCTAGAAAAGTATCTACTTCTTCCGCATCGTAACCACGAAGCTTCATACTGAATTCTTTTTCATGTATGGTTAGAGCATCAAGAGTGATGCCAAGTTGGCTGAAGAGCTTGCGTTGTTTGTCCAATCGACGTTTCATATGTTCATCCATCATTTGTTACCTCCAAGTATTTACTGCAATGATCCGGCAGTAACCATTATAACAGGGTAAGAGCATCCTGAAAATATAACTATAGTTCCAGTTCTAGAAGTTATCCGCAACCGCCTTGTTCAAAATACCTAGACAGCGATCAAGATCTGTCTTCACCTGCTTCTTATATAGCTTAGCTTTCTCTTCTCCATCAGAAGTAAAATGATATAAGACGATTTCTTGAAAATCCACCTTCGGATCATTCCCTTTTAGCTGTTTAGTACGATATAAAATTCCTTGCTGTACCAGCTCATGCAGGGCACGATAGATTTCGCTTTGTGGGGGGGAATATCCATGTGCCTTGAAATCTCGACGTAAATCCTCAAGCATTTGATATCCATAACCGCGGTGTTGTTCTACCATTGTGATAAGATACACCTTGATAAAAGCCCGTTGAGCAATCATAAACGCCATATTAACCCTCCTCATGTTGTATTGATATTGGCTAATCTTACCTGCTATAACTCTAGTATAAGCACTATTTTCCAACTTTCACAACCTGAAATGTGGTAGTGGGTTCACTTTTTCCGATTGGTATAGAATTTTAGTAGCGATGAATGATGGTTGCTTTGGAAGTTACTAGATAGAGCTGATATTTTTGATTTTCTATTGTGAATTTTTCATATGATGAAAGTACAGAATTTTTAACTATGCGCTCCATTTCCCCACATTTGGATTGTCAACGGACCCTACAGACGCTATTGGCATAAAAAACAAAAAAAATACAGCTATTCTTATAGAATAGCTGTACTGGAGTCCGAAATAACGTTCAAATAGCTAATAATGCAGAAATAACGCCGTCTGAGTCCGAAAGCTTAAGCATTTGATCGAGACAGACATCATCTGGCCAAGTTCATTGTCTATATGTTAACTTTACCTATAGACAATACTAGAGTCTAAACTCTCTATTCCATGCCGTTCCTCTCCATAAACTCATCCTTCGTTAATCCAAATAAAATCAAATCATAATATCGTCCATTCGTGTAAATGACCTTCCGCCGCACGCCCTCTTGAACGCAGCCGACTTTCTTTAACATCGCTATAGAACCTTCATTGCCTTCCAGCGCACATTCATTGAATTTATTTAGTCGTCGTTCGAAAAAAGCATACTTTAAGAGGATCGTTATAGCTCTCGTTCCATATCCTTTACCTCGATGATCTTTATCCACTTGCACGCCAATACTGAACGTACCATTTTTCTCGTCAATGCTATTAAGATTTACTCCTCCTACATTCTCGCCATGCAAATCTTCGATCGTAAACATTAGTCTATTAGATGAGAATTCAGCATAAGTCTCTGCAAAATTTTTGGCTTCGGCAATTGTGGGCGGTAATTCAACAGCACACTGTAAGAGTCGCCTCGCTGGAGTGTCGAAACGATTCGTGTAATAACCTTCCCAATCCCCTTCTTGAATAGATCGCAATCTAATTTTCTCGTCTTTCCAATAATAATTACTGTAATCTATTTCTCTCATACTCTAGCCTCCAAATAATATCGGTAATGTTTATTTTAAATAAACATTACTTTATAACAGTGTAGTAAAATATAACCAATAAACATAACTATGAAATAATACATTGTAAAAGAGGTTAACTTATGAGCGATTACCCATTGATCAGTGATTATAAACATAACCAAAAATATAGAGAAAGCTTCAATACTCTAGCCAAAATGATCTTTGGAATCGATTTTACACCTTGGATTGAACATAGGGGCTGGAATGACAAATATATTTGTTATTCCTTTATTGATCAGGATCAGGTGATAGCAAATGCGTCCATAAATATAATGACAATTGTTTTAAATCAAACAGAATATCAAGCCATTCAAATTGGCACCGTAATGACACACCCTGACTATCGCATGCAAGGACTATCCAGAAAATTAATAGATCATATTATTGCTAAATACGAGCATGAATATGACTTCATTTACTTATTTGCAAATGACAGCGCCTTGGACTTTTATCCTAAATTCGGATTTGAACGTATGCAAGAAAGTAGCTTTTCGATAAAGGCTGCTTATTTTAGAAATCAAACGTCTAAAACCCACTCTATGCGTCGCTTATCTATGAATAACTCCGATGATTTTACCTTGTTAAAACAATTCGCAGAAGAAAGAATACCTGTTTCCTCTATACTCAGTGTGATAGAGAATAAACATCAGCTGCTGTTTTATTTTATCCTCCCTTTCCATGATTCCTTTTATTATATCGAAGAGGCTGACGTTGTAGTGATCTTTAGACATGAGGATCAGCAGCTTCATATTTTTGATATCTTAAGCACTACAAGTATAGATATCAACGCCATATTGCATAGCATTATATCTCCTGAAACTGAGGTTATCCATTTTTATTTCACACCAGATTGTGCAATAGATCACTTGGAGACAGAATTAATTCCCCAGAGTGAGGATACGTTATTTATGCGTCCACTTTTAAAAGAACTACCTAAACATTTCATGTTTCCCATAACCTCACATGCCTAGATAGGATGAAGAAGGCTGCCATTCGGCAGCCCTTTTTTTAACGTAGCAGAAAGTATATATTTTGGATACTCACAAAGTACATAAGTACGCATCGAAGCAAAAATCCACTAATACTGGGATATTTTAATCATTCACAGGAATATACATACTCTGTATCTCTTGCACACCTGGAACAAATCCTAGATTGGTATAAACAGACTCTGCGTCATTCCCTTCCATGACATATAATCTTAGGAGTGGATACTTATCTTTAAGGAGATGAAGTCCTCTTTTCAACATGAGTGTCGCTAACCCTTTACCTCTAAAATCGGGTATTACACCAATGCTGTAAACTGCAGCGTAATCTCCTTGTAATCCCAAGAGACAATTTGCAATTAACTGTCCCGATCTCTGATCATACACAAGAGTTGACGCCGTAAGTAATGCTTCATTTGTATAATTAGGTTCTTCACTAGGTACAAAATCTTCATAGGAGAATTTCTTTCTTCTGGTTGCTTCTAAACTTCCGGCAAAGCTAGCATAGTTGCATTCGGCAATTTGTTCTTCAAGAACAAATCGTTTAGCCCCCATCTCATCATCTTCGATCTGTGGACTTTCAATCCTAAATTCTTCGTTCCATTCCACCTCGAAATGATCTGTAGGACGCTGCATCCAGCGACATCTGAACTCATCAGGCCAAAACCCTGCCCGCGCAAATAAATTCACTTGATCCGGTAGAACCTCAAAGGTTTTTATCGGCTTAGTTCGATCTGACCAATATATCAAAAGCTTTTTTAGTAGTTTCAGCACCATAAATGTATCGTTAAACGGTGGAATAACAAATAAATGATAAATCCGATTAGGATCCATCCTTACACCACCTATTTTCGACTCACCTTTAAAGATCCAGAAAGCATTTCTTTGGGTAGAATCAAACCCTTCCTCTCTAAAAAAACCAATATATTGGATATTATAATAAATGGAACAGTAAATTCCCCATTCATCAGTTTCAGCCTTACGTATAGAATAATCATTACTTAACTCATAGGATATTTCGTCCTCAGACCATCCCTTT
The DNA here is from genome assembly GCF_037963325.1 of Paenibacillus sp. FSL E2-0201. Lineage (NCBI taxonomy): Bacteria > Bacillati > Bacillota > Bacilli > Caryophanales > Paenibacillaceae > Paenibacillus > Paenibacillus sp. FSL E2-0201. The sequence goes on along the minus strand of NZ_CP150154.1, from coordinate 3,077,667 downwards.
AATTGCATGTACGATTCCTCCTCGCTGCTTCTTCACCTTCTATCTTCCATAGTATCACGACTCAAAGTAAATGATTGGTAATAAACACTTATAGTAATTATTTATTAAACTATAGCAATTGATGTTCTCTGATCTTAGAAACGGCTTGTACACGATTTTTAACGTCTAATTTCTGATAAATATTGTGAATGTATCTCTTGACCGTGCCTGGAGAAAGGAATAACCGGCTTGCAATTTCATCATTAGAAAGACCTTCGACTATGAAAAACATGAGCTCTAACTCTCTTTTTGTAAAATGAAACGCTATAGAAGAATCCGACGTTCTCATAGCCTTAGAAGTAAAATTATATAACGGCTCGAGCTGATATGACTGAAGCAATTGATGAACATAATCAACATCAGAAGTTGTGCTCCGCTCCGATAAATAGCGTTGCAGCAATCGGGTAAGTGGCACACCTTCGTCAAGAAAAATACGGATATAACCCTCCGGCTCAGCAAGCTTAAGGGCCTGTTCTAACGCCTCAAATGCCTGACTATTCTTACTTAGAATTTCATAAGACACAGCAAGCAGCAACAAAATCTCGATCTGACTGCCCATTCGATCCGTTCGCCTAGCCTCACTTAACAGCTTATTAAGCCAAGGGATCGCTTCGTTGAACGCTTGACGCGCCATCAGTATACGTGCGAGTGTGATTTGTTCATATTCCCTAGTGACATTAGGCTTATCTGTTGTGCTAATATGACTTTTCGCAAGCCATTCATCTCCACTATTTACAAGTCCTTGCGAGAGTAAAATTCGAATATGTGCAGCCTCTAGCAATCTTTCCCAGCGAGGGGAAAGATGTTGTTTCAGTTCTTTTATAGCCATTCGTAAAACCACTGCTGCTTCTTCAATGTGACCCAAAGCTGTTAATATTTTCGATTGTAAAATAACCCCAGGCACCCACACGCTCACTTGTTCCGAGGAATTACACATAACAAGCGCTTTTTCCACTTGGACGCTTGCATCATCAAGACGGTTCCATTCATAAAATAGATCCGACAAAAATATAAATCCATGCCCTTGTAACGCAAAATGAATCAATGCTCTTCTTTCCTCAGACGTTGAGACTTTAGCTGATAAATACGCCATTTTCTTCAATCTTCCACCGAATCCTATCGGGCCACGAAATAAAAGAGCTTCCCCCATATTTACTACTTTTACTATAGAAGAAAATCGCTCTATGCCTTCTCTGTTCTGATCCAACAGTTCAACAAACGTATCGACGTCCCCCTGATAAAAGGCAATGGAAGCACGATAAAGATCCAATCGCATTTGAACTACAACTTGTTCTTTATCAGGAATAAAGAATTCCTCTTCCATGAAACGCTCTACCTTGTGTAAAAAGCGTTTGGCATCATCTGTTCGTCCGGAGACTGCCATCGACCCTGCTTGAAAATAGAAAAGATCAGGATGCACGATCATATTCTTGATAGGCAACATATCCAATAAATCTAGCAATATAGATTCATCGCCATTTTTAATAATCGAATTGAAATGTCTGTCCATACAGGATGCTGAAAGCACATATTCCTTTGCTTCAAACGCATGTTGTATAGCTTCTAATGCTAATCCTTCCTGGTCGTACCAAATTGCTGCTCTTCTATGTAAGTTTACAATCTCTGCTGAACTCATTTTTTTGGATAGTCTAGTTTTTAACATTTCCGCGAATAGATGATGATAACGGAACCACGATCTAGTGTCGTCAAGCGGTACGATGAAAAGACGTGCTTCTTCAACTTCCTGTAATTGCTTCTCCGCACCCGATTGATCCATCACAGCCGCTGCTAGAGAAGGACTAAAGGAATTCAATATAGACGTTACTAGTAAGAAATTTTGTACTTCGGTCGACTGCCTAGAGAGGACTTCATCCAATAAATAATCGAAAATATTGCGTGAGTTCCCTGAAAAAGTATTCATATACGCTGTGCGATCTAGTTTCTCTGAGAAGGAGAGAAAAGCTAGAATCAAACCCGCTACCCAGCCTTCTGTCTTTTGCTCAAGTAATAATAGCTCTTCAGGTGTAAGCTGATCCCTTAAGGATTGAGACTGAAGTTCATTTATTTCTTCAAACGTAAACCTCAGGTCGTCATTGCTCAGTTCCAGTAATTCCTGTTGCACTCTTAAGCGGGATAATGAGAGCGGTGGGCGTGTTCTACTTAATATCACAAGCTTCACATGATCTGGGAGATGTCCGATAAAAAAGCCCATGCTCTCGTGAACCGATTGATTAGTAATCGTATGATAGTCATCTACAATAAGGGTAATTGCACTGGGAAGGGAATAAAGCTCATTTAGTAGAAGTGAGATCGCAGTCTCTACAGATCCATCACGAACAGACTGGAGGAACAAATCTAATCGACTTAAGAAGGACGAAGCGATTCTTTGAATAGCAGCATGTACACTTAACCAGAAACGGACGAGATGATTATCTGAAATATCCAGCGATAGCCAAGCCACTTCATCAGCATGGATACGCGCCCATTCAGCCGCAAGTGTTGTTTTGCCAAAGCCTGCAGAAGCAGCAATAAGCGTCACCTTAGCACGATTCTCATCCAAGAACCTGGACATTAATCTAGTGCGCTGAACATAAAAAGGTGCTTGCTTTGGGATAGTCACACGTGAGGTGATGATCGAATGCTGAGAATAAGTTAACGCTATTTGGTGTTGAGAGGGAGAATTCATGGGATCCTTCCTTTATGTATGTCTTAATTTTCCCAAAATATGAGGCGGCTTCAACATTTTAATTTTTAATCATTGGTAAGTAATAACATAACATTCTAATATGCTGGCGTCCATGATGTAAAAAAAGCCGCCTATTGGCAGCCTTCTCATTAATATATTCTAGAGCATAGCCATATGGCAGTTCCCACAGCTATTACAGCTGCCAAGGCAACAAATATTACATACCCTCTCTTTGTTGCAGTAACCGAGTGATTATCATAAAATTCAGGCTTTCGAACGATTCCAAACCATAGATCCGTAATTAAACTCACTACTACTAGTGAGAAATTCTTAATGATTCCCACCTCATCACTCCTTTTCATCTTTATCTAACCAAGTTTATTATTAATTTCATTTAGCGACTCAATCATTTCATCCATTTTCTTGATCATCGCATATTGATTGCTAATCATCATAATTAAACCAATAAAGAACAAAATCACAAGAAGCAAACCCATGCTGCACTTCCTTTCAGTAGCTGAACTCATTCAATCTGAACATTCAAGCTCCGTGCAAACCCTGACCTCCATGACGGATACAGCGGGCTCCACCCATAATCCATTCGAGCTTTCGTATTAGAGGCTCCGCGTTCCCATCCTGCTCTGCCTTCTTGAACAATTGGAGTAGGAGCACCTATGGCTTCTGAATAGGTTGATAACCACTCCAATCCTTTAGCAGGCTCGTTGTCTACGATGTTCACTGGGCCTGAAGGCCAGTTCAGAGCAAGTACCGCCGCGTTAGCTGCATCCTCCACATGAAGAAATGACACAACCGCATCAGTTGCAGTTACTCTTCCTTGACGAATTTGCTCTGTCATATAACCATCCGTATCATACCAAGTCCCTTGGCCGTACAACATTCCATAGCGTAGAATGACATGGTTTGGTATCTCTGCAACTGTCTTTTCTAGTGAGCAAATACCTTCAATCGTTCTTTTTCGAGGCTCTGAAGCCTTCAGATCTAATGGAATTTCCTCCGTAGCAGGTTCTTCTCCAGCTTCATATGCCCATGAGATACTTTGTGCTATGATTTGTTCCACGCCAATTGCAAGGGAAGCATCCACAATATTTCGCGTTCCTTCTATTCTTATCCTAGAATTATCTGAGAAATTCCGCTGACTTAGTGAAGTTAGCTGATGGATAACCACTTCTGGCTGTACTGTGCGAATGGAAGCAAATATGGCCTCGCGATTGAAGACATCTGCGATTACCGCTTGTGCTCCACACTTCTCTATAATTGCTCTATTTTCTTCCTTATGGGTCAGTCCAACAACCTCATGCCCCGCTTCTACTAACTTGGGCAGCAATAGTCGTCCAATCGCACCCGCTGCACCGGCTACAAATATCTTCATCTAAGTCCTCCTTTTAACTCGACCATGCCTGATGGCATAGCTATAATCCTCGCGACAGTTCTGATCTGCTCTCTGCGCTGCTAGTTCATAATTGTAAGGAAGTAAAACTGGATCGAACATCCAAGAATGATCTCTTCGACTTATTATTAAATATCTGGCATGAGGAGTCATCGATTCCATGTAATGAGGATAAGGTAATTCTTCGTAATAAGCTGGTAATCCAACACTACCAGCATTCACGATAACCTTGCCATTCGGTAGCCGCACTGATTTTTGAAGATGTGTATGCCCGCAAAAAATCATTGTTTGATCTACTGAATCAAGCTCAGCCATTAAGTCCTCAGCAGATTTTCCTTGAACTCCCGTAGGTAAAATATCCTCAAGCATATAGCTATCATCGGAGAATGGCGTCCCGTGACAAAACAATAAATCTTCGAACACCCACGTTGGGTTAAAGGATCGAATCCAGTCATGTATTTCGTTAGTCAGCATCGGTTTTACATATTGAAAAGTTATTGAATCCATATCCTTCTGAAGTAAATATCGATCACAATTTCCCATAATGTTCGTAACATTAGATCGATTTATCAGCAGTTCTGCTGTTCGAATAGGTTCAATGGCACCAAACAGAGAATCCCCTAAATTTACAATACTATTTATACCGCGTGAATCGATGTCCTGCAATACAGCCTCTAAAGCATAAACATTGCTATGTATATCAGAAATAACTGCTATGGTGTCCAGTTTATTCATTTTCAGTTACCTCTCAAATTCCTAATTATAATTTGGATGATTATCCATATCATACCACATACATAATAAAGACTGCACCTCACAGCATAACGCTAAGAGGTGCAGTCTTTGAATGAATTGTTTGTCTATAGTAGAAATCGATCAATTAACATTTAAATTTTATCGCGGTTGTAGACTTCAGCCTTCCGATCTGCTCTGTTAGCCATCGAATTGCCTAGTCTAGTGTCTTCGTTATAGATACCATCGTATCGCTGAGCATTCAACGAGCGGTTGCCCCGGAACACATCATGCGCTTGATATCCTCGTCCATTATCCTCTACAAGCACAAGGATCTTGCCACTTTCAACGTAGCCTTCATACTCTTTCGCCTCATCTTCAGGAATCCCTAGACCGATCAATCCGCCAACTAATCCACCTGCACCAGCACCAACGGCTACACCTGTTAGCGTCGCCACAATAGGTCCCGCTGCCAGAATTGGACCAATCCCCGGAATAGCGAGTGCTCCGATACCTGCTAGCAGTCCAGTAACTCCACCCAATACGCCACCAGTAGCTGCACCTGTTGCAACACCTTCTGGCGCCATTGTGCCTGTATCATCCGAAATATGTCTTAACTCATCGCGATCACGTGTGATCACTGATATTTCATCATTACTGAATCCTTGATTTTGAAGTCCTTCAATTGCTCTGGTTGCTTCTTGTTCGGTGTCAAAGATACCTACGATTTTTTTAGTCACTTGAAGCCCTCCTTAGTAATTGTCTTCGCTAGTTAATTACCCTGTATGCTGAAGACAAAACATCAAATGAACCATTTCAAGTGAACGAGGAACCCTTTCACTTCTTGGGGCGTGTTCGATTGGTCGGAATAGCTTGCAAGGGATCCTCTGGCCAATAGTGCTTAGGGTAGCGTCCTTTTAGATCTTTTTTAACCTCAAAATAAGTGCCACGCCAAAAGCTGGCAAGATCAGAAGTCACCTGCATCGGCCTTCTTGCCGGTGACAAAAGATGTAGCAATACAGGCACCTTCCCCCCTCCAATTCTAGGAGTGTCTAACTGTCCAAACATCTCTTGCAATCGTACTGCTAGTACAGGGGCTGCTGGATTAGCATAGTCTACAGGCACACGCGAGCCACTAGGAACCGTTATATGCGTCGGCGCTTCCTGCTCAAGAATCTGCCTCTGATTCCAGTCTATCAGCCCCTCAAGTGCACGCGATAAAGGAATCCGCTGGAGATCGCGCAAGTTACGCATTCCTTGAATGTATGGTAATAACCATTCATCCAGTGATTCAATTAATGCCGCATCTGAGACATCCGGCCAATCCGGCCGCAAGGCGTGCATAAATATCAGCCGCTCACGAAGCTGCAAAGTTCCCTTTTCCCAAGGTAAGATTTCAATTCCCTCTTCTGCGATAACACTAAGCAGTACTTTTGCTGTTTCTTCCGCAGAGGGTCTTTCATGTGACGTTTCTTTTAAGACGAGAGCGCCGAGCATCGTTCGACGGCGCTTCTTCACACTTCCACTTTCTTTATCCCAATATACGTCCGCCTCTTCAGTGATGCGATCCGCATGATACTTTAGCAGTTGTCCCTCTTCTAGCTCTGCTGCCAGCATGATTGCACCTTGTGTGGCCCGATCGTCAACGGAAGCAGCCACAATATAAGCGGAACGGGCCAGCGGCTGCCCTTCCCGCAGAGCCACGCCGCGACCGGCGGAGAGCAGAAACGCGCCATCGCCGCGTTTCTGCCCGATACGGTCGGGATAGGCGAACGACAGAAGCAGCCCGCAGAGGCTGATGTCGTTCACTGTCTCGCCCGGCGCTGCTTGCAGCTGCGCCAGGAAATTGCGGCTCTCGCGCACCACCGCGCGCAGAGCCGCCGGGTCCGCTCCGCCCGTGTCGGCGGAGCGCTCAAACCGAAGCAGCGCCTCTACGCGGAGCGTGAGGTCGCAATCTAGTGCCGCGGGACCCTTGAACAGGTCCCGCTCTTGCAGCAGCGCCGCCAGCCGGCAGGCGAGCGGTGCTGCATCAAGCTCTGCCGCGCGCAGCAGCATATGCGCGGCTCGCGGGTGCGCGCCAAGCGCGGCCATGCTGCGGCCGTGCGGCGTGATGGCGCCGCCGGCGTCAAGCGCGCCGAGCTGGCGCAGCAGCGCGATGCCCTGCGCATAAGGCGCAGCGGGCGGCGCGTCAAGCCATGCTAGCGCGGCAGGGTCGCGCACGCCCCACAGCGCCAGCTCCAAAGCAAGCTGCGCAAGATCCGTCTCCATAATCTCCGGCACATTGTCATCCGGAAGTCGATTATGTTCCTCCTGACTCCACAGCCTGTAGCATACGCCAGGTGCTGTCCGTCCGGCACGCCCTCTCCGTTGATCGGCAGAGGCTTTCGATACCGGAACCGTCGTAAGACTCGGCATTCCTGTACGCGGTGAGAAGATCTGCGTACGACGCAGTCCTGTATCAATTACCGTTCGCACACCCTCAATCGTCAAGCTTGTCTCCGCAATGGAGGTCGCCAGCACGACTTTGCGTTCGCCGTTTATGGATGGAGCCACAGCAGCATCCTGCACAGTCTGTGGTAATTGTCCATACAAAGGACGAAGAACTATTTCGTCAGGTAGTTTTCCATGTTCCAACTCATTTTGAGTTCTGCGAATTTCTCGTTCACCCGGTAGGAATACGAGGACATCTCCCGGCTGTTCATCAAGCGCACGTCTCACTGCGGCCGCAGCCGATTTTTCAATCGAAAGATTCCCTGTTGTTGGGGTATAGATGGTTTCCACCGGATAGGTTCGTCCCGGACAATCCACAACTAGCGCATCGCCTAACATAGCAGAGACACGTTCACTGTCCAAAGTAGCTGACATAATCAGAATCCGAAGATCATCACGCAGCACTGCCTGCGCTTCCAGTGCGAGAGCAAGTCCCAGATCCGCATGAAGACTACGCTCATGGAACTCATCAAAAATAATCAGACCCACATCCCCTAGCGATGGATCACTCTGAAGCATCCTTGTTAAGACACCTTCAGTCACTACAACAATTCGTGTATTCTTACCTACCTTAGTGTCATTCCGCATGCGATAACCTACCGTCTGTCCAACACTTTCACCAAGACAAGACGCCATGTAGATTGCGGCAGATCTTGCAGCAAGTCTTCTGGGCTCTAGCATAAGGATGCTTTTACCAGCCATCCACGGCTCGTCCAGAAATGCCGGAGGCGTTCCTGTTGTTTTGCCTGCACCGGGTTCAGCGATGAGAACAGCTGCCCGTGTTGATCTAAGTATGTTTTTCAGGTCTGGAAGCACCTGTGTAATTGGAAGCTGTTTCATTGTATCTCTCCATCGGCTGTAATAATATGTTATGATTTCCTTTGATGTGGTCTAAACTCTTTTCATCATGTGCGAAAAAACTTGAAAGATCAAGACAAACTGTACATACATTTTATCATTTCAAGTCTAAACGCTTTTGGTCTTATACTTTCTTATATTTTAAAAAGGAGACTGTCTAAAATGCTCGTAACTAAAGCCACGATTTCAGATTTATCTATGCTCTGCAAGATCGATAGTATGGTCATTGGCAGCGAAGTTCGTAAACCTAAGATCCAACAATATATTTTGAACGAGCAATGTGTTGTGGCAACGATTAACAGTGAGCCTGTCGGTTTTGCCTGTTACGATACCACTTTTTTCGAATGCTGTTTCATACAGCTCGTAATTGTGGATCCCAATTTCAGACGACTCGGTATTGCCGGCGCACTTATTCGTTACATGGAAGAACATTGTCCAACTCCTAAGCTGTTTACCTCCACCAATGAATCCAATACGATCATGCAACAGGTCTGTCATTCTCTAGGATTTATAAGAAGTGGAATCATTGAAAATTTAGATGATGGCGATCCAGAATGGATATATTTTAAGCAAGTACGATGAAATACGCTTGTGAAGCGCAGCATGCAAAAAGGCAGCTCTACCGTCTAAATCTACGAAGAGATGCCTTTTTATCCTACACTATTTATCCTAATCTTCAATTGACAGGAGCATATTAACACTATTCTTCTTCCCTACTCATCTGTTCGTGGATTTGAACACTATATTGCATATAGGCTGGGTTACTATCTAAGCCTCGTTCACGCAGCAGCTCTTGCAGCCGTAGTCTTTTCATAGACAATTTTGCCCGAAGTGCCTTGCCCTCACTGCTCTCAGAACCTCCGCTATTGTGGCAGGCAGCAAGCAGTCCTTCGAGGGTAACACATTCCGTACGCAAAGATATTTCCTCGGGCACCAGCCCGGAATTCTTCATGATTTTGAAGGACATCCGCAATTCTTCTGGAACACCAGATAAATCCTCAAGCTCCAACGGCTTACCATGCCCTAATAAATCTCGAAATTCTCCATTACGCATAGACTCCTGAATCCGCTGCTCAACCAGCCAGGACATCATCCCCATATACACAGCCTCCTTCACCAATGCCAATCTCTATGATCTATCCTGCCTAAGGAAAAGTTTGTTTTACTGAATTGCGTTTATTCTAGCACAAAAAACTGTAGATTTACATCAAGCTGCCGAATTACATCCTGACAACTTTACGTTGCTGTGAACTGTTTTTTTGCTATACTTTCGGACTCAGATCCACCTATTCACTCTAATGTACCCTGCTTTCGTATTTTGTTTATTCTGTATTTTCCGCTTATTCCACAATTCAGTCCATTTTGCTAAACTATCGCCCCCGCCCCAATCCTCAACATATTACTAACGCCTAGCCAAACCCAGCAATAGTTTAAATTAAGACAAACAATTGCTATACTCTTTCTGATGAATCTAAACTCAATATAAAAAGGACTACAGCAGTAGTCCAAAGGAGAAATATATTATGATAGCTAACCTCAAAAAAGCAGATGATCATTTTGTCGCTCGTTTCGAACGTCAACTAAAACATTCCGCATCAGAAATCTGGTCCTTTTTGACAGAGAATGAGAAGCTTGCTTTATGGTTCACTGAATTACGTGTTGAAGACCTGCGTGAAGGTGGATTAATCAAGTTTGATATGCAAGACGGAACCTTTGAGGAAATGACGATTACCGCCCTGCAACATGAATCTATCCTTGAATTTACGTGGGCTGAAGACTCCGTTCGCTTTGAGCTATATCCAAATTCAGAAGGCTGTTTACTCGTCTTAAATGAAACGATCCGAACGCTCACACCGCACACTCCACGTGACTTAGCCGGCTGGCATGTATGTCTAGATGTGATCCAGCACCTATTGGATGGGACCACGCTGGATTCGCGAAAAGCCGAATGGAATGTTCGGTACGAGCAATACCGCGAAGCGATCTCTAAACTAGGATAATAAGGACTCTGCCCCGTCAATCACAATTTGCGCACCTGTAATATGAATAGACTCATCGGATGCCAAAAATGAAACTAGATCGGCGACATTATCCGGCTTACCCGGCCCATCCGCCAGCGGCTGCGCCCCATCGGGAAATTCAATTGGAATGACGATCGCTTCTACCTCCTCGTTCATTTCAGTGGTTTCATCTATATTGGTAGCAATTGCCCCAGGGCAGATCACATTCACTCGAATTTTAAACTTAGCTAGCTCAAGTGCAGCCATTTTAGCAAAAGCCACCTGTCCAGCTTTGGTAGTGCTGTACGTAGACCATCCAAAGCTGGCAAATCTAGTATTCCCGTTGATGGAGCTAGTGATGATAATGCTGCCTTTTCCTTTATCCTTCAGATGAGGGATCGTATATTTCAGTGTCAAAAACGTCCCCGTCAAGTTCACCGACATCGTGCGTTCCCAATCACTCAAGCTAAGTTCCTCTATAGGTCCCACCGCACCATTGATTCCCGCGTTAGCGAACACTACATCTAACCCACCGAATTGTTCGACCGTCCTGCGAACGGCTTCCTCCATCCCTTTTTCATCCGAAGTATCTACCTCTATAGCCAATGCACAATCTTTGCGAAACTTGTTCAGCTTATCCGCCAAAGATGTGGTGCGTTCCAGATTCAAATCAAAAAGCGCTACATTAGCCCCTTCCCTAGCCAGCTTAATTGCGGTAGCCCGACCAATTCCTGAGCCCGCTCCAGTTATAATTGCAGTTTTCCCAATAAATATTTGTTTCTTAGCTATGTTTGGACTCATATGTAATCTCTCCTTTAAGATCTCTTAGTGATGCACTATGGATCAAGATTACCCAAATACATGTACACTGGAATCATCTTCACAAAAAAACTCCCCGTTCAAAAGCTTGAACAGAGAGTTTCATCTAAATTGATCCATTTAATTGTCCAGCTTCCGCACATCCACTTTCACGCTCAAAGTGCCTGCTCCACCACGATACACACCTTTTACAGGTACGATATCTTTGTAGTCCCGTCCGTGACCTAACTTAATATAACGCCAATTGACCTCCACATTATTGGTTGGATCAAATCCAAGCCAACCAGTACCCGGAATGTGAGTCTCCACCCAAGCGTGTGAGGCTTGCTCAAAATTAGCATTACTCCCTTGCAGATCACCGACAAAATGATATCCACTTACATACCTGGATGGCAGACCAACACTACGGCAGACAGCGATCATTAGATGAGCATAATCCTGACACACACCGCGTTTGAGCTTCAGTGCCTTTTTTACCGTTGTATTTACGCTTGTAGCCTCAGGGTCATAGGTGAATTGTTCATAAATCGTCGCCGATAATTTAAGAATCCATTCATACATATCCTCCGTTTCATTAAAAGGATACTGTGAAGCAAACTCCACTAATTCAGGCGTCACCTCTGTATAACGAGTCGGCAAAATAAACTCAATATACCGATTCTGGAAATTCTCATCATTTAACAGTTTAACTTGTTCTTCAAGGCTGGTTCGTGGAAGATCGGCACCTTGGGCTTTATCCAGCGTGACTACTGTAGCTTTAGTATGGATAACCATTTCCGTATGCGGCTTATTGACCGAATAGGCATGCACCCGATTTCCGAAGAAATCCTCATACGTTAATAGATTAGCTGGCGGGTAAATATCCACTTCATGGTGATAACAGGATTGGCGGTAATTCGTGCGCGGAGTGAGTCTGATTTCATTGACACTGTCCGTAACCGGCTCTGGATAGCTGTATGTGGTGGTATGATTGATTTGAATCTTCATACAGACACTCCTTCTCGCCGAAAAAAGGCGCCCTCCATTGTTTTGCCAAGTTTTTGACAAGATATCACCAGCGACTTAAGTACATCTTCCACCAGCTCACCGGACATTTCTTCTTTTTCCATATAATCCAGCTCAGCTTTGAGCTTACCTGCTTGACGTATGACTTTTTCATGCCCTGAGCCTTTTTCAGAGGAATCTAGTTCAAGCTTAGCTAAATGCTCTTCCAGCTGATGAAAAGAAAAACGAATGGAACGCGGAAATTTGGGATTCGCAATCAAGAAATCTAAAATGCTCTCCGGAGACATAGCATCTGCATAATAACGGCGAAACGCTTGGTACCCGCTAACGGATTTAAGCACCGCCTGCAACTGAGTATAAACCGCGTTAAGCTCCTTAAATCGGCATGCGGCAATGACCGCCTGCAAGATACGTGTTGTATTCTCTGCCCGCTCTAGAAACCGTCCACTCTCAATGAAATGCCACTCATTCCCTCTAAGCATTACCGACTGCTCTGCTCCGAGAAACATGGCTGTACGCTCCTTAACCTGCTGATAGAACTGATGTGGCCCGCTCATAATATCTGCGACAGAACGCTCACCAAGCCACAGGTTGAAGCTGTTGACAACATCCCATAATTCACTTGGAAGCTGCTGACGAAGAGTGCGCAAATTATTTCTAGCATGATGTACACAAGAGAATAATGAATTAGAATTGCCTAAATCAAGTGTGATGAAAGATAGCACATCCTGCTCAGAAAAGGTTTCGAACTGCTGCATATATTCACCCCGAACACCTAACGCATCGATCAACCTTGACCATTTATGACCTTCTTCATGAAAATCCTCTTCCTGCTGGATATGATAATGAACATTGATTAGCCGCGCATGATTCTCTGCCCTTTCAATATACCGTCCGATCCAGAACAAAGCTTCAGCATTTCGATTCAGCATATCCAGCCACTCCCTTATTCTACAAATTGATGCTGCATTTTATTATTCAACAACCAAGCTTATAAAGTAGTATCATGCCATGACCCAAGTATCCTTTACGCCGCCACCTTGCGAGGAGTTTACGACCAATGACCCTTCCTTCATAGCCACCCGTGTCAATCCTCCAGGGATAACATGCGGCTTGCGGTCAGCGCCCATTAACACAAAAGCCCGAAGGTCGATATGTCTAGGCGCCATAGTCCCCCCTGACAATACCGGTGCTCTGGATAGAGACATAATCGGCTGTGCAATATAACGTTCTGGGTCTGCAATAATCTTCATTCGGAATTCAGCCAATTCTTCTTTGGTAGCTTCGCTTCCGATCAACATCCCATATCCCCCGGATAAAGAGGTTTCCTTAACTACCATTTCTGATAGGTTCTCAAGGACATATAAACGTTCATCAGCTCTTCCTAGCAAATAGGTCGGAACATTCCCAAGAATCGGCTCTTCATTCAGATAATAACGAATCATATCCGGTACATAGACATACATTGCTTTATCATCTGCAACACCGGTCCCGGGTGCATTAGCAATCGCTACATTTCCAGCCCGATACGCATTCATCAAACCCGCCACACCGAGAAGTGAATCCGGCTGGAAAGCTAACGGGTCAATAAAATCATCATCCAACCGGCGATATAGTACATCTACGCGGCGAAGTCCGTTCATTTCTTTTAGATATATTTTGTGATCTTTTGCAACCAAATCTCGTCCTTCAACCAAATGTATGCCCATCTGTTGTGCTAAAAAAGCATGCTCATAATAAGCAGAATTGTATTCCCCAGGTGTAAGTAGGGCTATAACCGGATCTGACTTTCGTGAGGGTGATAAACTACGTAGAACGGATAAGAAGCGGTTCAAGCTATGATCAACATCTCGGATGGAGCTGGCAAAGGACAATTCAGGAAACAACTGATTCATCAGGGTTCTGCCTTTAAAAAGATATGAAAAACCTGAAGGCGTTCGTAGATTATCTTCAAGCACATAATATTGCCCATCATGATGGCGGATCAGATCGATTCCCGAGGTAGTGATGTAGGCTCCACCAGGCACCCTTAGACCCGCCATTTCTGGCCGGAAATAACAGTTGGAGATGATCATACGCCTTGGGACTATTCCATCCTTTACGATGTACTGCTCATGGTAGATATCATGAATGAACAAATTCAAAGCCGTGATACGCTGAATAATTCCAGCCTCTAGCCTCTCCCATTCATTCTTAGGAATAATGCGTGGAATCATATCGAAGGGGATCGTACGCTCCATGGGATGATCCTGAGCCGGATTGTATAGCGTAAAAGTAATTCCTTCCTCCATCATCCTGCGCTGCATCAAATTCTGCTTACCCTGCAGCTCTTCGGAGCTCATTCCGGAAAACATGCGATTCACATGTCTGTAATGCGGCCGGACATTTCTCTTATCTGCATACATTTCATCGAAAAAATGTTGCAGCGGATACGGAGACAGACCTGGCAGAGGATCTAATTTGGACATGAGCCCGACTCCTTTCGATAAATGTTATCTTTACTAACAACCTATACTTTAATTTCTGAAAATATCCATGAAAATATTGTTTTGTATTCCCATAATACGTAAATTGTATTGCCGATGTCAATATATATAACAGAGAAATGTGATCTCTGAATATTTCCTTGTTTTGGAATCGCTTCCTTTCTCTCATATATAGGTTGCCCGAGCTGAAATGTATTTCTTCATTGAATTGTATGCAGGAGTAGTGACAAGCATTACTATTATGAATTTTTCATATGTTGTTTTTTTTATATAGTTGGAAGGAATATGATTTCATGGTGTATGGTATAATTTGGAACGATAGGAGTGTGAGCAAAATGAAGCACAAATATACTATGTCAATAGAACAGGAAGAGGCTAGGCGGAATCACATTTATCTGTTATTTGGTCTTTCAGAAGCTGGTTCAATGAAGGTAGCACTTAGTCGTGTAGGTAATCGTCATTTAATAAGAGTACTTTCATTTAATGAGACGTTCTCTGCTGGGCCGCTGTGCAAATTACATAATGATCAAGGGTGTCATGCCCGTGAGTTATGGTTTCAGGAACGATTTCCGGATCAAGGTTATCATCTCAATCCCCAGCATAAACTGGGAGCCATGGTTCAGACCTTAAAAGAAATTCCCGAGGACAAAAAAATCACGATTTGGTGCGGAGACAACTCCCATGATCAAACAGGTTTACGGTTTGCACTTTTTGTTCTTAGTGAGAGGAAGCAACCTATTTATGTTATAAATCCAATCGAGGCTTATGAGGAACTTCCCGGGATTGTTGAACCATTTAGCATTGGCTTATCTCCCCAGTCCCTGGGTCAGCTCCCAAACGAAGCTGTGCAAGCTATTATCAAAAACACCGAAAATACGCAACCCCTTACCTCCGCGCAGAGAAAACAGTATGAACTGGAGTGGCAAGAAATCAGCAACACTGAGGATATGCTTCGAGTATGGTCTAATGGTCAGCTAACAAATGTTCCCGAAACATACTATGACGAAGACATTCTATCTTTAATTCTGCAACTGCAAAAGAATGAAGAGGGAGATCATTTCGTAAATGCAGGACTTATTGTAGGTGCAATTTTTGGGCAGTGGAATTTATTTATCAGTACCTCATTTATAGAATATCGCTTCTGGAGGCTTATTAGTGAGGAAAAGCTGTTATTTAAAGGGATACCCTACGCCATGCATTTGTACGCACTAAGAGTTCCGTAGGGTTACAACATAATGACCGATAAGCATTTTTATAAAAAAGGAATGCCCTCATGAACTAAATATAGCTTCGAGGACATTCCTTGTAAATATGACTTCTTAATGATTATGTTATCAGAGTTAATTACTCTTGATTTTCCGATTCTTCAATCTCTTCTTCCTCGGTAATTAATCCGGCAAAAAGAGCATGTACGAACTGCTGAGAATCAAACGGCTGCAAATCTTCCATTTTTTCTCCGAGCCCTACGAGCTTCACCGGTAAATTCATTTCCTGACGGATCGCTACAACGATTCCGCCCTTAGCCGTTCCGTCAAGCTTTGTCAATACTAATCCAGTAACGCCACTCTTCTCACCGAATAGCTTGGCTTGCGTAAGAGCATTTTGACCTGTGGTCGCATCTAGCACCATCAATACTTCATGGGGTGCACTCGGAATTTCTCTTTGAATAACGCGGAAAATCTTGTTGAGCTCTTCCATTAGATTGCTCTTATTCTGAAGTCTTCCTGCGGTATCACAAATCAATATATCAACATTCCGCTGCTTAGCCGCTTGAACAGCATCGAACATAACAGCAGCTGGGTCAGAGCCTGCTTGTTGCTTAATTACATCTACGCCAGCACGTTGACCCCAAACTTCAAGCTGTTCAATTGCTCCGGCACGGAACGTATCCCCAGCGGCCAAAAGAACCTTTTTGCCCTCTTGTTTGTAACGATGCGCAAGCTTACCGATCGTGGTCGTCTTGCCTACTCCATTTACCCCAACGAACAAGATAACTGTAATGCCATCCGGATTTTCCTTCAGGCTGTTATCGTCATCGCCGCGCAGCAATTCCATGAGCTTACGGGACAAAATAGGTTGCAGCTCAGCGGCATCTTCAATTCGCTTTTGCTTCACTTCGGCGCGCAGATCCTCGACAAGTGTCATTACTGTATTAACGCCTACGTCCGCACCGATCAAGATTTCTTCCAGTTCTTCGTAGAACTCTTCGTCTATTTTTTTACGGCGGATAATAAGATCTGCTACCTTCTCCACAAAACCTTTACGGGTTTTCTCTAATCCGTCGCGGAATTGTTTGGTTACACTTTCCGTTTTGCCGGAAATGCTTTCTTTTAACTTCCTGAAAAAGCTCATTTGTTTCCTCCTAAAAGTTTTGTGAGCGACACTTCATTGATTTAACTTCGTACAAAACTCGCTTCGAAAGCTGATACTTAAAAAACTCATTATTCAGCAAGCCGTTAAGCGATCTCTGCTTCCTCATCCTCTAAACGTACAGAGACGAGCTTGGATACTCCGCCTTCTTCCATCGTCACTCCGTAGAGCACATCCGCCTCTTCCATGGTACCTTTGCGGTGTGTAACGACGATAAATTGCGTTTGTTCCGAGAACTCACGTAAATACTGAGCAAAACGTACGACATTCGCTTCATCTAGCGCAGCCTCTACCTCATCCAGTACGCAGAACGGAACCGGCTTCACTTGCAGGATGGCAAACAAGAGGGCCATCGCAGTTAAGGCGCGTTCCCCGCCGGACAGCAGCTGAAGGTTTTGAAGTTTTTTACCTGGTGGCTGGGCTACGATATCTATACCTGTTTCAAGCATATGCTCTGGATCTAGCAGCATGAGATCAGCTCGTCCACCCCCGAACAGCTTCGAGAATACCGTACCGAATTGTTTACGGATCGCATCAAAGGTCTGTTTGAACCGTTTCGACATTTCATCTTCCATCTCACGGATGACTTGATACAGGGTAGTCTTAGCTTCAACTAGGTCATCTTTTTGTCCACTGAGGAAAGTATAACGCTCATGAACACGCTGATATTCTTCGATCGCACCTAAGTTGACTTCTCCCAGTGCAGAAATACTGCGTTTCAGACGCTGTACATCCGCTTGTGCGGCTGGCACATCTTCGGGCACAGGATAACGCTGTTTCGCTAGTTCATAGCTTAATTCGTAGTCATCACTCAGCTTACGAAGAATATTATCAAGTTCAACATCGAGGCGACCCACAGAAACTTCGGTAGAACGCAGCTTGTCCTCCACGACTTTAAGTGCCTGACGTTGATCCTTCGTCTTACCCTCCTCTAGTTCCAGCTTACGGGTCAACGCTGAGCGTTCCGCCCGGGCTAAATCCAAAGTACCGGCTGTCTCTTCCTTCTTCAGACGATAACTATTCAAATCTTCTTTCTGTTTCACGGTTTCTAAAGCATTACTAGCCAAATCCTGCTCGATCGTATGTAACAGATTTCGATTCTGGCGCAGCTCTTTATCCTGTGAACCCACATCTTGTCTGAGACGGCGTAATTGTTCCTCCAAGGAGAAGATCTCCTGATCGAGCTTCCCTTCTGAAACCTTCATACTGGTCAGCTTACCTTGCAACTCTTCCTTAGCTGATTCATTCGCTTTACGTGCCGATTCTGCATTACGGATACCCTCATGAGCTTCCTTTTCTTCCTTCTCAAGACGTTCAAGCTCAGCAGAGGCTTGCTTCCGAGTCTCTTCAAGCGTGCGGACCTCACTTTCAAAGCCACTACGTTCCGCACCTGTGCTCTCCACTTGTTCCATCACATGTCGAAGCTCCTGTTCAAGCTGCTTCAAATCGCCGGAAACACGTTGCTCCTCTAGTCTTTTCTCATCACCATCACGGCGCAGGTCCTCTAGCTTCACACTAGCGTTCTCTTGCTCTTCACGAAGTCTGGCAATGCCTTGTTTCAGTTTAACAATCTGACGTTCGCTCTCTTCGATCTCACTGCTCAGCTGATCCAGCTGGCGTTTACGACTAAGCAAGCTATTGTTCTTCTTATGCTGGCTACCACCGGTCATGGAGCCTCCGGCATTTACTACATCGCCCTCCAGCGTAACCACGCGATAACGATATTGGCATCTAGCGGCGATGCGGTTTGCCTGCTCCAGGCTCGCAGCAATAACTACATTACCTAGCAAACTGCCAACAATACTAGCATACTTATCATCGTATCCAACAAGGTCGGAACCAATTCCAACAAAACCTTCAGCGTCTTCCACCATTCCACGGTCACTACCAGAAATTTGACGTGGTCGAATAACATCCAGAGGAAGGAAAGTAGCTCGTCCCAGTTGACGTTGCTTCAGAAAAGATATCGCTTGACGCGATACACTCTCATTATCCATGACAACATGTTGAAGTGATGCACCCAATGCAGTCTCGACAGCCATTTCCAGCTTCTCTGGGACGGAAATGAGTTCAGCAACTGCACCATGCACCCCATTGAGCTGTCCTTTACGAGCCCCTTTAAGTACTTCTTTAACTCCAAGCATAAACCCGTCAAAATCATCTTGCATTTCTTTCATGGTCTCATGACGGGAGACTTGGGCTTCCCGCTTCTGCTCCCACTTCCGTAGCCCTGACTGCGTCTCTTCAATCAGCTTCTGACGTTTACTAAGTTGTTCACTCTCCGTAATATAAGCACCACGAAGATTGCTTAATTCTTTGCCAAGCTGGGCTATCTTGTCTTTTAGCCCTTTTTGGCTAGCAGACAACTCTTCATGCCGTGCTGTCCATTTGCCGCTTTCTTCTTCACTGCGGCTCATACGACGCTCCAGGTTCTCCTTTTGTTGATCCGCGTAACGAATTTCGTTACGTGCATTCGCCATAAGGTTCATTAACTCTAGGAGAGCACTTTTCAGCTTCTCCTCCTGGCTCTGACTAATCCCGTCAGCGACACCTTCGAGTCTTGCCTCTTCATCTTCGATCTGTTTCCGAAGCTCAACAAGCTTAAGCCGGGATGCTTCGAGCTTAGCTTCTAAATCCCCAAGCTCACGCTGACGATCCGCAGATCGCTCACCTACAGATCCTAATGTGAGCATTAACTGTTCACGGTTACTCTCTAGATTACGTTTGCGCTCTTTCAGTACTTCCCCATAACCTTCGCTTTTCTCATAAGCTTCACTATAACGGAGTAATTGCTCTTGCTGCTTCTCGATCTGTTCTTCTAACGCACGTAGTTCAGCACGTCCGCTTTCCAGCTTAGCATCATGAGCGGAGACAACTGTAGATAGCTCCAGTTGTTCATCCTTTAACGTTTCTAGCTTAGCGTTACCTTCCTGCCAAGCCGTATGAATCCCTTCAATTTGGTGCACATAGACTGAGATTTCCTGATGCTTCAGTTGTTCCCGAAGCTCTTTAAAGCGAATGGCCTTCTCCGATTGATCCTTAAGGGGACCAATCTGATCCTCAAGCTCACTAATCAAATCGTGAATCCGGAGCAAGTTTTGCTCCGTGTCGTCAAGCTTACGGCTTGCATCTTTTTTGCGCGATTTATATTTTACAATACCTGATGCCTCTTCAAAGATGCCTCGCCGATCCTCGGAACGAGTACTCAGAATCTCCTCAATCCGACCCTGTCCGATAATCGAATAAGCCTCACGCCCGATACCGGTATCCATGAACAGCTCTGTGATATCCTTCAGTCTACAGGATTGCTTATTAATTAAATATTCACTCTCACCGCTACGGTGAACACGCCGAGTCACTGTAACTTCGCTGAAATCCAATGGCAGCGTGTGATCCTCATTATCGAGCGTTAGTGATACTTCACCATAATTCACAGCTTTACGCGCGTCACTACCGGCAAAAATAATATCTTCCATCTTGCCGCCACGCAGTGATTTAGCACTCTGTTCGCCGAGTACCCAGCGTATGCCGTCAGAAATGTTGCTCTTGCCGCTTCCGTTCGGACCCACTACGGCCGTTATACCGCGCACAAATTCCATTTCTGTTTTGTCGGCAAATGATTTAAAACCAGCTAATTCTATCCGTTTCAAAAACATACTTGCCTATCACCTCTGACCCATTATACCATAGCGTTTATTAGCCTAAAATAGCTTCAAAATGAAGCTTGGACTATTCTTTCGAAAAAGAGCAGCAACGGTCTGAGCTCCGCCTAAACGCCGGTATTCAGACCTTTGCTGCTCTCCTCCGCTTGTCCACATGATGCAAAATTCAAGCACCATCTTCTTTCAGATGCAACAGTGCAGCTGCTGCAGCCTGCTGTTCTGCTTCCTTCTTGGAGCGGCCGCTCCCTTTACCAAGTGAACGGTTAGTCATTAACACTTCAGAGACGAATTCACGCTCATGCGCAGGTCCCCGTTCTTCAATGATCCGATATTCCAACGTACCCATATTGTGCTGCTGAATTAGCTCTTGCAGTTCCGTCTTGTAATCGGTCATCTGCATTTGCAGTTTCCCATCCGTCTCCACAAGTGGAAATACGTGATTATCAAGAAAAGACCTTACGGTTTCCAGTCCTTGGTCAAGATAAAGCGCTCCCACGAAGGATTCGAACACATCAGCCAGCAGGGCCGGGCGAGTACGTCCGCCCGTAAGTTCTTCCCCTTTTCCCAATAGTACATATCGGCCAAAACCTAAACTCTCAGCGAACTTAACCAGCGAAGGCTCGCATACAATAGCGGCACGCAGCTTAGTCAGTTCCCCTTCAGGTCGATCTGGCAACAGATTGTACAAATATTCAGAAACCGTCAGCTCCAGTACAGCATCCCCTAGAAATTCGAGACGCTCATTGTCCTGATGCTGATTGAAACGGTGTTCATTCACATAGGATGCATGGGTAAAGGCCTGCTTCAGAAGCACAGAATCGTGAAATTGGATTTGAAGTTGCTGTTGTAACTGCTTCAGTTCTCCTTTCACCGCGCTGTCCCCTTACTGATTATATTTTTTTAGAATAACTGTTGCGTTATGTCCACCAAATCCAAAGGAATTCGACATTACGATATCCAGATCTGCTTTACGTGGCACATTCGGCACATAATCCAGATCACATTCTGGGTCTGGATTGTCCAAATTAATGGTTGGCGCAATCATTCCTTTTTTCAAAGAAAGACCACAGATAATAGCTTCCACACCACCGGCTGCACCTAAAAGATGACCCGTCATGGATTTCGTTGAACTAATAGCTACTTTATAGGCATGTTCACCCAATGCTTTTTTAACAGCAGCCGTTTCTGATCTATCTCCTACAGGCGTTGAAGTACCATGTGCATTGATGTAATCAATATCTTCAGGAGAGATACCAGCATCTCGGATTGCCATCTTCATGCAGCGAGCTGCACCGTCTGGATCTGGTTCAGTCATATGGTGAGCATCAGCGCTCAGACCATAGCCGATAACCTCAGCATAAATCTTCGCTCCACGCTTCTCAGCATGTTCAAGGGATTCCAGAATCAAGATTCCAGCGCCCTCGCCCATAACAAAGCCATCGCGATCTACATCAAATGGCCGGCTAGCCTTCTCAGGCTCGTCATTACGAGTGGACATCGCTCTCATTGCACAGAAACCTGCCATTCCTGTTGGACGAATGGTCGCTTCCGAACCACCGCAGATCATAGCATCTGCGTCTCCACGTTGAATCAGACGGAATGATTCCCCAATGGAATGACTTCCTGTAGCACAGGCTGTCACTGTAGTCGTATTTGGTCCCTTTGCACCGAGGTTGATGGACAGCTGTCCAGAACCCATGTTAGCGATCATCATCGGGATAAAGAACGGGCTTACCCGTTTCGGCCCTTTTTCAAGCAACAGATTATGATTGTCTTCCCAAGTACCAAGACCTCCGATACCCGAACCTACAGATACACCGATCCGTTCAGCATCGATATCTTCACCGATCTTAAGTCCGCTATCTCTCAACGCATCTTCACCGGCAGCCACTGCAAATTGTACAAAACGGTCCATTTTGCGGGCTTCCTTGCGGCCAAAAAGCGCCTCAGGATCAAAGTCTTTAACTGACGAAGCAATTTGCGTAGTATATTCACTGACATCAAAGGCTTCAACCATCGATACACCTGATTTACCGCTCATCAGATTATCCCAGAACGTCTCCAAGTCTTTCCCCAGTGACGTAATTACGCCCATCCCGGTTACAACCACTCTATGACTCAAACACAATCACCCCATCTATAGGCTGTATACATTATATTCAGAACTTATATACTGCGAATTATTACTATATGAACAGCGGTCACCGCATGCATTAACGCTTCTGCGGCTCTGTTATAATCCCTATAAAGCTGCACATGGCAACCCTTAATACATTTTAATGCTGTATAAATGAGGAGAAGTCCCGCCCAAGTAGGAACGGGACTCTCAATCATATGACTCTAGGTATGAGATTGTATGTACTTCACAACTTCACCCACGGTCGTAATGGTCTCTGCATCTTCATCAGAGATTTCCATGTCGAATTCATCTTCCAATTCCATAACCAATTCTACTACATCAAGAGAATCAGCACCTAAATCATCTTTGAAAGACGCTTCTAATGTTACCTCAGCTTCATCGGCACCTAAGCGGTCGATGACAATGCGTTTTACACGCTCTAATACATCGGACATCCGGTTCACCTCCTCTTTTGGTATTATACGAGATATGAGGTCAAAATACCATAGACCGCAAAAAACGCTTTCCTGATCCCTCACATTTCATCTTTAAAACAGTGTAATTTCTCCCAAGCATAAACACCATCGGCGTCCTAATAAGGACTGTAAGTGTTTATGCGAGATATATAAGGATAAAGTATAGTGTGAAACTTATACTTTCTTATATTTTTGACGGAGAGTTACATATACATCCCGCCATCCACGTGTAGTGTCTGGCCGGTCATATAAGCGGCGCCTTCAGAAGCCAGGAAAACAACTGCCATAGCTATCTCTTCCGGACGCCCAAGGCGAGCTAGTGGAATGCCCTTCTCTAGCTCACTGCGAACCTCATCAGAGAGCTCACGCGTCATATCTGTATCAATAAACCCAGGAGCGATACAGTTAACAGTGATGCCCCGTGAAGAGAGCTCACGAGCGGCAGCTTTGGTTAGACCGATGACACCGGCCTTTGCTGCAGAGTAATTAGCCTGACCAGGGTTACCTGTTACACCCACAACCGAGGAAATATTAATGATTCGACCGTAGCGCTGTTTCATCATCGGACGTGTAGCTGCCTTAAGACAGTTAAACACACCTTTCAGATTCGTCTCAATCACTTGATCGAACTCTTCCTCTTTCATGCGCATAATCAAGTTATCCCTAGTAATGCCGGCATTATTGACAACAATGTCAATACGTCCCCAGGTATTAAGAACCTCTTTCACAAGGCTCTCGGCCTGTTCACTATTGCCGACATCTCCACGGAGCGCAATCCCCTCCGAGCCAAGCTCGGCAATACGAGCCACAGTCTCGTGTGCCGCAGCTTCACTCCCTGCATAGTTCACGGCAACCTTTACGCCGTGTTCTGCAAGAGCAAGTGCGATGCTGCGACCAATACCACGTGAACCGCCAGTTACAAGGGCTGTCTGGCCCCGCAATGCTGAGAACATAGTTTAATCCCCTTTCAATCATGATGCTGTTGGCTAAATGTTAAACCATTTCTTACAAAACAGTTTGGACACTTTCAAGTGTATTAATGTTGATTACTTTGACTGTTTTGTCTATTTTGCGGATTAGACCAGCCAGAACACTGCCAGAACCAATCTCAACAAAAGTATCTACACCATCTGCAATCAACCATTCAATACTGTCCTGCCAAAGCACAGGAGAATACACCTGACGAACAAGCAGTTCGCGAATTTCTTCGGGATCTGTTACCGGTGACGCAGTGACATTAACGATGACAGGCACATTTGGAGTATTGAAGGTTACTTTCTTCAACTCTTCTGCCAAACGATCCGCAGCAGCTCTCATCATAGAAGAGTGAAAAGGTCCACTTACTTCTAGCGGAATCGCACGCTTACCACCTGCTTCTTTAACACGCTGCACAACACCATTAACGCCTTCCTGAGATCCGGAAACAACGATCTGACCCGGACAGTTGACGTTAGCCAGCTCTACAACACCACTTTCATCAGATACATTTTGGCATAATACAGCCAGTGCTTCACGTTCCGCACCAAGCACTGCCGCCATTGCACCTTGGCCCCCTGGAACAGCTTCTTCCATGAAACGGCCTCTTAAGCGTACAAGTGTTACAGCATCTTCATATGACAATACACCCGCTGCTACTAGCGCGCTGTATTCACCAAGGCTATGACCGGCAACATAATCAGGCTTCAAATCTTGTTCACGTAGAGCTTCAAGATAAGCAACGCTAGCTGTAAGAAGCGCTGGCTGCGTGTTCACAGTCTGTTTCAGCTCACTGTCCGGTCCTTCAAAAATCAGCTTGCTCAGCGGAAATCCGAGAACTTCATCCCCTTTCTCGAACACTGCTCGGCTGTTTGGAAGAGCATCATAAACATCCTTACCCATTCCAACTGCTTGCGCTCCCTGACCGGGAAAGACAAATGCAATTTTACCCATAAGTATGAACTCCTTCCCGTATAACGGTCTTAGCTTATTACCAAATCAATACAGATGCGCCCCAAGTTAAGCCACCGCCGAAACCAACCATCAGGACGGTGTCGCCTTCTTTCATACGTCCTTCTTCCGCAGCTTCAACAAGAGCTAACGGAATAGAGGCAGCCGAAGTATTGGCATACTTATCAACATTGATCACACATTTCTCTGGTGGCAAATCAAGACGCTGCATAGCGGATTGAATGATACGAATATTCGCTTGATGCGGTACGAACAAATCAATATCTTCTTTACCCAGACCAGCTTTAGTAAGCACACGTTCTGTAGCTGAGCCCATCACACGAACTGCAAACTTAAAGACTTCACGGCCATTCATATAAATGAAATGTTTCTTATCTTCAACGGTTTGCTGAGATGCAGGCAAGCGTGAACCGCCGGCTTCTAACTTAAGCAAGTTCCCTCCAGAGCCTTCAGCACCTAGATCAAAGGATTGGAAACCACGACCTTCTGGAACCTCACCAATGATAACTGCACCTGCTCCATCACCGAACAAGACACAAGTATTACGATCCGTATAATCTGTGATGCGGGACAAAGTATCCGCACCTATAATAAGTGCATTATTGTACATTCCATTCTGAATAAATCCAACCGCTGTCGCTAAGCTGTATACAAAACCAGAGCAGGCAGCCGACAAGTCAAACGCTGCAGCACCTTTAGCACCCAGTTTATCCTGCAAAATGCAGGCTGTAGAAGGAAAGGCACTGTCAGGTGTTACTGTTGCAATAATGATAAGATCCAAATCTTCGGCTTTCATTCCCGCGGAATCAAGTGCCTTTAGGGCTGCTTCATACGCTAGATCAGAAGTTGCCTCATGAGGCGCAGCAATATGTCTTTCACGGATGCCTGTCCGACTGACGATCCATTCATCGTTAGTCTCCACTATTTTTTCCAGATCACTATTTGTCAATATTTTCTCAGGTACATATTTCCCAGTTCCTATAATCCCAACCGGTCGCAACTGTCTCATCTCGTCACTCACTTCCCGCTAATTTCCTTGGATATACTTGGCACAAGCTCAGCTTGCAGAGCAATCCGCGCTTGTCTTACCGCATTTTTAACCGCATTTCCATCTGAAGATCCGTGCCCTTTCACTACCAATCCGCTAAGACCGAGCAGAGGTGCACCACCGTGCTCTTTGTAGTCCATTTTACCTTTTAGAGCTCTAAGCTCTGGCATCAGCATAGCCGCGCCAAGCTTAGTTTTCAGAGAACGACTAAATTGCTCCTTCAGCAAAGAGAACAATGCACCCGCCGTACCCTCTAGTGACTTCAGTAAAATGTTACCGGCAAATCCATCGCAGACAAGCACATCACAGTTCCCTGTAAGCACGTCACGTGCCTCAACATTACCGATAAAATGAATGCCTGGCAAGTTCTCAAGCAGTGGATAGGCTACTTTTGTCAGTTCATTGCCCTTTCCAGGCTCTGTTCCTACATTCAGAAGTCCGACTCTCGGCTTAGCAATACCATGCACTTTGTTTCGATAAATGGTTCCCATCAGTGCATATTGCACCAGATGTTCAGGCTTCGCATCCATGTTGGCACCAAGATCAAGCGCCAATACGCCAACATCGTCCAGCGTCGGAATCATAGGCGCCAGAGCAGGACGTTCAATCCCCTGCATCCGGCCAACTACGAGGAGTCCTGTAGTCATTAACGCACCCGTGTTGCCTGACGAAATCATAGCATCTGCTTCACCTTCGCGGACCATTCTTCCAGCTACAACCATGGATGAATCTTTTTTACGACGAACCGCCTTAACTGGCTCTTCATCAGAACCAATGACATCTCCTGCATGACGTATTGTCAGATTGGACGGTTTGTCCCTCAGCAGTGGCTCTAATCTGGCTTCGTCACCAACGAGCACAATCTGCGTATCTTTCCATTCCGCGGCCGCGGACAACGCCCCCTCGACATTACATTCAGGAGCGTTGTCCCCGCCCATGGCATCAATGGCGATCAGCACTATGGTTACCCCCTTCACTGTGTTCATCATTTGCGGACCGATACACTATAAAATGGCCCTGAAACACTAATTCTTCTCCGACATAAGTGAATACATCCACCTCCGCTTTGCCACCCCTACCAGCGAGTGACCGCACCTGTGCTTTGGCAATACACTTCTCACCTAGCTGAACTGTGCGTACAAAACGGATATCGGCTGAAGCGGTCAGAGCGATTTCATCGTTGATTACGGCAACCGCAAGTGAGTTCGCTTGAGCAAACACATAGTGACCTCGAGCGATCCCATTTCTAGAGAAAACATGATCTTCGCGAATCTCAAATATCGAAATCCCACTCTTGTCCAGCTGTAGATCCACAATGTCTCCGATGACTTCATCCGCAGGCAAAGAGCGCACCTGATCATAGGAGTGCTCTGCCATTTGTTTCATTCGTTCACGCAGTTCCGGTATTCCCAGCTCCATCCGGTCTAACCGAATCGTCTGAATGCTAACTTTCAGCTGACGAGTCAGCTCCCGATCTGTTACAAAAGGATTGCCTGCGATTATATGTAGCAGCTGTTGCTGACGTTCTTTCTTGGACATCCGCTCGATTGCGGCTCACCTCCTGGCACGTGCCAAGCATAAACGCCTTCGGTATCCTTAAAAGGACGATAAACGTTTAAGCGAGAAATATAAGACAAAAAAGTATAGGTGTATAACTTATACTTTCTTATATTTTAAAGAAAGCATTCGGCCGCTTGATGGCCGCTGTTATATTAGGTCAAATAACCATATTCACTATTTAGAACCAGGTACTAATATGTAGTATAAAGCATGCCGCACCAAAAATAAAGCATTGACTTCTGGGCGGCTTATGTTTGGACAAGTCTAAACGCTTCAGCGTCCCTAATAGACGGTAAGCGTTTGTGCGAAAAATACAAGGAATTTATAGAGGAGTGAAACTTATATAGTCTTATATTTCAAAAAAAATAGTACTTCACCAAGAGTGAAGTACTATTTATTCTAAAACTATTGTTTGATGATTTCTCTTGCTTTGTAAGTTCCGCAAACTTTACATACGTGGTGAGCCAATTTCAACTCTCCGCATTGTTCGCATTTCACCA
Organism: Paenibacillus sp. FSL E2-0201; assembly: GCF_037963325.1. NCBI lineage: Bacteria > Bacillati > Bacillota > Bacilli > Caryophanales > Paenibacillaceae > Paenibacillus > Paenibacillus sp. FSL E2-0201. The sequence continues at coordinate 3,049,462 of NZ_CP150154.1, read as the reverse complement.
TGCCCGGCACAACCAACTTAAAGTGGGTGCGACGTTTGTCACGGCGTGTCTTAGACGTTCTACGTTGTGGTACTGCCATGTGTTCCACCTCCTCGTGATATTTCTGTCAGCCTGCTCCTCAGAGCAGGATGTGTTTTGTTGTAATGTTTCATTTGAAAAAGTCTTTCAACGCAGCGAGTCGAGGATCGATCACTGTGTTGTCGCAACTGCAGGTGCCTTCGTTCAAGTTCTGTCCGCATTTCTGACAAAGACCAAGACAGTCTGCCTTGCACAATACCGAATCCGGTAAGTGCAGTACGAAATTTTCTTCCACATATGGGATAAGATCCACAACCTCATCCTTGACGTAAATGAGTTCCTCATCTTCGTCATCATCTGGAAGAACTGGCTGCTTAAGCCACTTGAAAGTCTCAGCAAAAGGAATGTTCAAATCACTTTTGACCTCCGTGAGACAACGTGAACATAACATGTCCACATCTCCACTCAGTTTCCCCACCACGTTCACACAATCGGTTCCCGCGGGCAGCGCTTTAAGGTCCACTGAGAGCGGAGCAACAGCTAGAATATCCTTGCGCCCTTTGACTACCTCGCTGACATCCACAACATCGTGAATATGTAACGGTTCGTCGGCATTCGCTAATTTGCGAAAGTGAATCTGCATACTTATCACTCCCAAACAAACAAAATTTATTATACCTAGTATTATATACCTTTGTCAACCATTTTCCCTTTATATTGTTTCAGGAATTGGGGAGAATTATGATATAACTATTAGTGTAAATCAAAATGACAGCTTGTGCGAATAGAGTTTCAGGATATTTATCCTAGTAATCTCTACATGCATAAACACCTTTGGCGTTCTATAAGGACGAAAAGCGTTTAATCGTGAAATATAAGAGATAAAGGATAGGTGCATAATTTATACCTTCTTATATTTTAAATAATGGTTACTTATGGAGGGAAGCAGCAGTGACAACGGTTGGAATAGTAGCAGAATACAACCCATTACATAACGGTCATGTACACCACTTCACCGAAGCCAAAAGACTATCAGGTGCTGAGCGCGCCATCGTGGTCATGAGCGGACCCTTTACTCAGCGCGGCGAGCCGGCGGCGGTGAGCAAGCAAGCCCGGACAGAGATGGCGCTACGAATGGGCGCCGACCTCGTCATTGAGCTGCCGGTGGCTTATGCTGTACAGCCGGCAGAATGGTTCGCCTTCGGAGCAGTTGCACTGCTGGAAGCGACCGGGGTCGTGGACAGCTTGTGCTTCGGCTCCGAAGCCGGCACTTTGGGTTCGCTGCTTCCTCTGGCCAAGTATCTGGCAGAGGAAAGCAGCGAACTTCAGAGCGAGATCCGCCGCCGCATGGCGCTCGGAGCGAGCTTCCCCGCCGCGTACAGCGCAGCGGCGGCGGTGGCCTTTGAAGGGACTCTCCATGAAGAGGAGAGTCCCTTCGATGCTGGCGAGCTGCTTCGCCAGCCGAATAACAGCCTTGGCTTGCATTATCTCATTGCCTTGCAGCGGCTGAATAGCAAGATCGAGCCGCTAACCGTTCCGCGAACGGCAGCCGGATTCCATGACCCTTTGCAAGTCGACTCATCGATCGCAAGCGCCACTGCTATTCGCAAGCTATTGCAAGAAGGTGGATCACCAGCAGCTTACATGCCGGAATATAGCGTGTCCATATTGGAAAGAGAGCATGCAGCCGGTAGAGGTCCTTTGGAATTAGAGCATTTCCGAGCCCCCCTCCGCCATCTGCTCTCTACGCGTACCGCTACAGAGCTAAGAACAATCCAAGACATGAATGAAGGCTTGGAGAATAGAATCCTTCGTCTTATGCCCGAGCTGGAGCAATTCACTATTTTGGGTTTGCTTCAAGCCCTTAAGAGTAAGCGTTACACACATACACGACTGCAACGTCTGCTACTGCACATTCTACTAAATCACACCAAGGAAGAAATGACCCCTTCTGTATTAGCAGAGGGGCCTGGATATATTCGAATCCTCGGATTTAGAGAAAGTGGACGAGCACTGCTTAAAGAGATGAAACAAAAAGCAACTTTACCCATCGTGACGCGACCCTCACTACACTCCCATCCACAACTTGAGCGAGACCTTCAAGCCGCGTCCGCTTTCGCAGGAGCTTTTCGAGAACCTCACAGAATCGATATGTATCGCGATTATTTGGAACCTCCGGTCATGGTTTGACCGGTAGTTCCTCCATATATTTCAGCGCTTCATCCAGTGTCGATACGGGTACCAGCTTCATAGATGTGCCGATTTTATCAGCTTTTGCTTTGGCTTCGTCGTAATTCTTAACAGGTACGAAAAAAATCTCCGCCCCTTCTCGATCCGCAGCCACGATCTTATGTTTCACTCCACCGATAGCACCTACCACACCCTCAGCGTTAATCGTGCCCGTTCCTGCAACCCTATGACCTTTGGTTAGATCACCAGGTGTAAGACGGTTGTAAATCTCCATAGTGAACATCAGTCCTGCTGAAGGTCCGCCAACATTCGTATCTACAAAGCTGACCGCTTTTCCTTGTTCTTTAGGTTTCACTTTCTGAACTGCGGCTATTGTGACTCCAAAACCAGGTCGAACTGCAGTACCTTCTTTATCTTTGATCTCGACCAGTGTCACTTGCTCCTTTACTTCTTTACCATTCCTCTGTAAAACAACAGCGACCTGATCACCGATTTTCTTGGCTGAAAGTAAAGCAGAAAGTGTTTCCGGATCCGGTACCTTCTGTCCTTCTACACTTATGATTCTGTCACCTGGATGGAATTGACCCTTATTACTTTCAACCGGAACCGAAAAAACATACAAATAATCTACTACATCCTCATACGGAATTCCTGCAGCATGATAAGCCGCCTGAACGGAGTAAGATTGGGAGCTGTTCATATAAAAAACCTGCTCCGCAGCATATTCGTCTTCAGACTTATCTCCCAGCCGGGTCTCTTTTCGAACAACCTCTGAATTGGAGTTAAAAACAGAGGCGACCAGTAACGCCACATTAGCGTAACTAGCAGATACCGTAGTCATCATAAAGGTTCCTTCTTCAGCCGGATCCGCATTCTCCACTTTAATCATAGGGGCAACCTCAGATGCACTACCCGGCTGATAGACAATGTACGGGGTGTTCAAAAATACAAATACATACACGATAACTACAAACGTAAAGAGGTAAGCTGTGGCGCGGAATCCCGGCCGATGCTTCAACTGCTTCACTGCTCTTCCCTTCTTTCCCACGGCACATTTAGGATATGAATGTTTGAACTTCATTACCGCTTCGACTATTGGTTTGGCATGATGGTTGTCTACTCTGCATAAAGTGATAACACATCTGCTATGCCTTAAGTTATGAAGAGGTGATTCTAGAAATGAACAATATTAAAATACGCCGGCTAGCTAGTCGCTCCACACCTTTTCTATCCGGGGCGATTGCAATCCTGTTAGCCATTGCAATCATCATCTCACCAGAAAGCTCTTTCGAGGCTTCTCTTCAAGGATTAAAGCTCTGGTGGACACTCGTATTTCCTGCACTTCTACCCTTCCTTATGTTGTCTGAGATGCTGACTGCTTCGGGCTTCGTGCATGGCTTCGGAGTGCTCCTGGAACCATTGATGAAAAAGGTCTTCCGACTTCCCGGCGCGAGCGGCTGGACTTTGGCGCTTGGAATCACAACTGGATTCCCCGGCGGGGCCGGAGGTGTAATGCAGCTTCATAAGCAGGGCAGCATTTCGGACAAGGAAGCCGCTCGTCTTGCTTCCCTTACACATTTCGCCAGTCCAGTAACCCTGCTCATTGTGATTGGTGTAGCTTTCCTACATAGTCCTACCGCAGGCTACTTTCTACTTGCGATCCACTGGATTTCAGGACTTCTAGCCAGTTATACAGATGCACTGTTAAACGGCCGGACAGACAATCCGCAACCTTCTGTAAAAGAAAGTACGAATACTAAACGACCTTCTTTATATAGTCGTATCCAGCTTGCAGCCACTGAAGCCAGATCAAGAGATGGCCGAAGCTTCGGCAAACTTCTTGGGGAGTCGGTAGCTACTGCGGTGCAAAATTTGATGGTTGTGGGCGGTTATATGATTATGTTCGCCGTAGTCATCAATATCATTACTACTGTACTTCCTGCATTACCAGCTGCTCTACCAGCAGGCTTGCTGGAGGTTCATTTAGGAGCCGACGCCATAAGCAAAGGGCTCACGAGCATCGGCGCCGGATCAACAGGAGTATTAGGCTTGGCCTTACTTTCCGCTGCACTTGGCTGGAGCGGACTCTGCGCACAGCTGCAAGTACTGACACTGCTTAAAGAGGCAGGTGTCCGATTTCTCCCCTATGCTGCGGTTCGCTTGATGCATGGAGCTTATGCTTTTTTATTGACACTACTACTATGGAAACCACTATTGACTGTAGGAACTGCTGTTTTGCCTGCTCTTGCAGATTCACAATCCACACCAAACAGAACCATTAATGTAACAGCCATATGGAGCTCTTTTCCACAACTGCTTAGTCTGCAATCACTTTTACTCCTCATCCTGCTAGCATTATCCGCAGCGATATATCTTGTTAGTTCTTTTCGCCATCGACCCGATTAAATTTAAGCTTCATAGCTTGTTCCACTTCAGGGGTCACAAAGTCAGATACATTCCCGCCGAAATGGGCAATTTCTTTTACAACACTGGAACTTAAGTAGGAATATTTCGGATTAGTCATCATAAAAATCGTTTCCGCATCCGGATCCAGACTATGGTTGATGGATGCATTTTGCAGTTCATATTCAAAGTCAGTTACGGTACGAATACCACGAACAATGACTTGAGCATCTTTTTGACGAACATAATTGACTAACAGATCCCTAAAGCTGTCGATTTCCACATTAGGAATGTCAGCTGTCGCCTGTCTTAAAAGCGCTGTTCGCTCTTCTACAGTAAATAACGGGTTCTTACTCAAATTATTAAGCACCGTTACAATTAAACGGTCGAACTGCTTGGATGCGCGCCGGATAATATCCATATGTCCCATAGTCACGGGATCAAAGGTGCCTGGATAGATGGCAACACGCTCTTTTCTAATTTGCAGACTCATTCTCTACCTCCTCACCAGTCTCGCCGTCCACTGAAGGATTAGCTTCATACTGATAAATAGAAATTGTCGTTTCTCCGTATACGGCTTGGCGCAGCCTATAAAATCCTGGGATATCCTCAGGATAGGCATAATTTGATTCATGCTCCAGTACTATGATTGCGTCCTCTTGCAGCATTCCTTTTTCTACCATAGACAGCATCAGCTCATCTCCGTGCTTCAATCGGTAAGGAGGGTCTAAAAAGACTAAATCAAAAACACGTCCCCGCTTCTCCAACGCACTGAGCGCTCTTCCTGCTTCATTTCGGTACACTTGCGCCTTTGCCTCAAGATTAGTCGCTTTCAAATTGGCACGAATGGTGTCAATACTTTTAGGCTCCATATCTACAAATACGGCACTTTCCATTCCTCTGCTTAAAGCTTCGATACCCAGACCACCTGTACCTGCGAATAAATCCAGCACCGCTCCACCTTCGAAATATGGACCGATCATACTGAACACAGCTTCCTTCACCTTGTCGGTTGTAGGTCTTGTTCCACTTCCTGGCACACTTTTTAGTGGTCTTCCTTTTGCACTTCCCGATACCACTCTCACCGTCAATCACCCGCTCTATGTCTCTGTTTGTTATACCCAAAAGGGCATAAGTCCACGCCTATCGTAACACATTTGCGCACTGAAATAAAAAGTTTGTCTAGTTATGAAAAATGGAACAATCAGAGACGATTCCGATAAATAAGTCGTCATTATGTATAAGACTGGTCTTACAGGGACATCATGTAATTATCGACACCACAAATGTCGTAGACAACCGCGGAGCAGGCTTACGTTTCCCCATAAGCTCTTCGTCCGGTTTCTCCTCTCCCATGAAAGGGGCCCTAGAGATAGGGCCCCGAATTTATGTTTAAATACATTTAAAAGTTATTATTGTATATAAAACAATACAAAATCACTAGTTTCGTATAACAAGAAAGAAGTACTCACAGTGGCTCGTTTGGGAAAATTTTGTGTCGGATGACATCCCCGCTATTGCAGATGCTTATTGGCACAACGCCTCCTTCGACTAAGTAACAACTCAAAGAAGCCCCGTTGCCATTTAAGGTTGACGAGGCTTTTTCATAATCCCTAACTATGGAAATTTCGCTGTACTACGTAGCAATCAATTATATATTTCACTAAATTTCCTATACTCGAGTAACCTTATACCTTGACTTATCCTTCTCCAAATCAACTCTAATTTTTTTCGTTTGATTATCTTTAATAAGATTCCCTTCAACAGTAAGATTTCTGCCATTGATTTCTTCAAACAGGATGGATAATGTGTAAGTTCGTATGTCTTTTTCTGAATCTTCAACATGATCTCCTGGTACAGCTGAACAAATTTGGCCCGCACTGACAGCAAGTAAAAATGTCGACAGAATCATTATTGATTTTATTTTGAATTTCAATTTGTTCACCTCTTCCTTATCTATAATAGATATTATGAGGTTGAAATCATAAACCATTCCTTATATAGTTACGCTTCCGTTGTGGATAAATCTAAAAAATCTTCTCAGCATTCTATATCTTCATCCGTGCTTAATTCATCATCAATTTGCCTTTGTCTTTTCTTATTTATATTCCGTAACACTAGGTGTACAAGAAAATAAACCATTGTAAAAGTAACAAAGGTTAAAATAATACTCCATACATTTCTTTCTCCCGCCAACACTATAAGCAATGAAACACAAATCCCGCCTGAAATAATGCTGTTTATAAGCAGCTTTTTATTGGTGTGACTTCGGGAATCCCAAATATCAACCCCAACAGATAAGTGCCGTATAGTTATATATATTCCAATACCAATCAAACAGAAAAACTCGACTGCAAATTGCGCAAACGGAGCATTCATTATGAATTGTTGAATCAGAATTGAAATAAGCAAACAATAAATTAGTATTTGATAAGCATCACTTTGAATTTTCCTTCTTTGAGATACAATTCGTTCATCATTAACTTTGCTGGTTTTCATTATTATCCCTCCTTATACTCCGAATTATAATATATTTATTACATAATGCAATTTATATATTGCATTTAAATGTGAATAAAAACCAAACATACACAAATAAGTTTGCTAATGGAGATATAACACAAAAGGACCGCCTTTCGGCAGTCCTTTGACAGACACTTACTCTATAAATTTCCCAACGAACCCTGTAACTACGCTCTCATATTTAACCGGGTCCATACGGAAAGCTTCACCGTGACCCGCTTTAGGAACGATATATAGCTCCTTCTCCACCGGACTATTCTCATACAAAGTATGTACCATCTCCGTAGGAACGAAGGTATCACTATCACCATGAATAAACAGTGTCGGGGTTACGGATTTCTTCACCTGTTCTAATGCTGAGGCTTCATTAAAGGAATAGCCTGCGCGAATTTTTGTCAGCATACTGGTCGTGTCCACAATCGGGAACGCCGGTAAATGGTACATTCTCTTCAGCTGGAACGTAAGCTCGTCTTTCACAGATGTATAACCACAATCCTCTACAATTGCCTTCACATTAGGTGGCAGCTCTTCCCCACTTGTCATCATGACCGTAGCTCCCCCCATGGAAACACCATGAAGCACCACTTGTGTCTTCTCACCATTCGCTTCCAAGACTCGCTGAATCCACTTTAAATAATCCTTGCGCTCAGGCCAGCCGAACCCGATGTAATTACCACCGCTGTCTCCATGTCCTCTAGCATCTGGCAGTAAAATATTATATCCCAGTCTTTCATAGTACATTCTGGCATATCCACTCATCTGAGTCGCATTTCCAGCATAACCATGCGCAATGATTACCGTCTTATCAGATTGCACAGGAGCTGCTAAGTAGTACCCCTTAAGATGAATCCCGTCATCAGAATCCATCTCCCACCTGTCGAAGTGCTGGTTGTTCCACCACTCTTTATCTGCTTGTGAAGTATCTTTAGATTGTTCCACTTCCGGACTTGATTGCAGATCTGGACTCTCATCTAAAAAGTCCTTTGAGGCACGTGCAATGGCGACATGATAGAAATAAAAGCTTCCAACCGTTACGATAATGATTAACACTACAATAATGGAAGAAATCCCGATCAGCATTTTATTCTTCAAAACTATCTCTCCTAAATAATATTTAACAGTATTCATTTATGTTATCAAACTAAGATAACATGTATATTTGAATCTTCAAAATCCTAGTTTTGTAAACCTATGTACTTCAATCCACTTTTAATTGTTAATTCATCTAGATAAATCGGTATAACACCATTAAAAAGTCTGCTTCCAGCATGAATGCCAGAAGCAGACTTTTTATATCTCTAGAATATGCATGCGCTCGTAATAATTACTAACAAGATAAATAATACTAAGATTGCGCCAGTACTAGTAAAAGCACCACCGACATGACCAAATTCAGCTCCCATGTGAAGACCTCCTCCGTATTGTAGAATACACCACAGGATATGTGTTAACCCCCTTGGAAGATTGGGCGAACGGCAAAAAATATAACCCCGCCAACTGCGCGAGGTTAGTGTAAAAATTTCTAATCAGATACTAAAATACCGTCAAAGCTTTCTGGACCCACACGGACTGTGCCGAGAAGATTAGAAGAAACAAATGCTGTATAAGTGAGTTGAGGTGTGATTGCTGGTAAGAAGTCCGCTGCCGAGAAGGTTATTACTTGCGGGGCCAGTATACTAAGACCAAAAGTTGAAGTAGCAGAATATACTTTAGGATCCGTTGGTAAAGTTCCTCTTACAATCGTAATTGTGATACCTACCAATGCCAGTGGAAGAGTAACGGAAATTGTCCCTTTAAGCAGCACACGTGGGTTCGTAGTCACTCCTGCGGTTAACAAACCAATTTGTCCAAACAACTGTGGCGTGTTTATTACCGTAATCGGAATAGCTATCGAATTGGCGAGACTGGCATTTTGTGATGTTCTAGCGTCAAGATAAGTTCCCATATTTACACCTCCTTTTTTTTTCATACTATAATATATTAGTCATCTTGATAGAATGCGTAGTCATTTTACCAGTGAGAAAGGATTGATTTTCAAAAAAATGAATACGACTAAATCATTTATCATCTGTTTTCGTACCATCCCTTTTGTTAAAAGCAAGCTCAAATAACCCCGTCGCCGAAAGCCCTGCTAGCCCCCCAGCCCATAGTCGCAGAATAAGGTTCATATCAGTGAACGGATAAGCAACTGCTCCAACCAGCAAGCCAATAGCTAATCCAACAACCGGTACAATATTGCGCGGAAGTTTCACGCTATTCTTCACAAGTTGTACAAGTGCCATTACGAAAACAGCCAGCACGGAAGCAAAGGCAAGCACACTGTTGAGAGCATCATTATACATGGTTTTTAACCCTCCTTATTTCATTTTCCACTACCAGGAACAAGTAAGCCTGCACGGTTCAACACTGTTATTATGCGATAGAAGTCATAACTCCCACCTGACGGTGTATCTAGCAGCTCTGCAGCACTCGCTGCCTTTACTGCCGCTTCAGCCCATGGGGGTACATTCATCACTGCTCGACCTTCAATTAGAGTCACTCGATCCGAAAGCTTAGTAATCGATTGACCTTGCTCCTGCACACCTGTTTTTAGCGTATCCTTGCTATCCGTAAGACTCACTATAAGCGCACGCAATTCTTTTATTTCTGTTTCCAGACTAACCAGCTTTTGTTTATCCTCTGCCGACATTTCGTCATCACCTTCCTTGGCTTCTTCATCATATTTATACAGATTGTAAGTATTCATGATTTGGATTAGCTTTGCTGCATAGTTTGGGTCGGTAGCATAGCCAGCGGCAGCAATCTCTTGTGCGGCAACCTTGCCACTTGCACCAAGCACTTTGCTGTAAAGGTTACGATTCCACGAAACACCATTCACAATCAACGCGGAATGATCCGCGACAGATTCTCCCCAGTTGTTATAGGCCCGAAAAGGAGCTTCTACTTTAACAGCCTTACCATTAACATATTCAGTAGTTTGCACAGTAATACTACCAGCTGGTCCGCTGCCTTTGATTCCAAACAAATTGTTGGCCTTAACAGTCAACCCGCTGCTGCCCCAGCCTGATTCTAGCGCAGCTTGAGCTATCGTTAGCGATGCTGGAACCTTACTAATCTGCATGTCCTTTTCAGCAAAATTTGCGATCTTCGCAATAAACTCTGTCTCCGTCATTTCATCACTTCCTCTCCTTTTATTAAATGCTGAGCATAATGAAATGCTTGTGCATATCCCTACTAATAGAGCGTCATTGCTAGATTCCATTCAAAATAAACGTCAAAACACGCGCTCAAAGAGCGCGTGCGTATTTGATAATTCGAATATGACATAAGTAGCTGAAAAGAAATAAATGAAGCATGCAACTCGCATAGGGCTATTAGTCCTGCTCACAGGAGAAATTTATTTCTCGTAGATTCATAATATGTAATTATAAGTAAAATTATCTTGAAGTTTCATTAAAACTAGCGTAACATATAGTATTAATTGACTATATAGGAGGGTCTAATAGACTATGCCTTCATATTATTTTAGAGAACTATGGACACCCTTGCGCTGGGTGGGCATTAAGTTTTTCCGTGATGACGAAGGTTTTCTTTGGATTAAATGGTGGGCTAAGCCCAGAAAACGACTGCGTTAACTGTTAAGAAAGTAAATATACATAAGAAGTTTCATACAATGTGCATATGTATTTCTTGATAACAAACTAAAGGGGCATCAACCGCTACAACATTAGCAGCTGATGCCCCTATTCCTAGTTTCCTACCTTAGCTCCAAAAGAACGTGCTAACAGTACGGCCTGATCTATATCCATACGAACTCCTTGTAGATCCAAACTTTTTAAATCAATCCCCTCAACAATAGCGTCCCGTAGGTCAGCCCCTTTAAGCTTGCATTGAGATAACTGTACACGGCTCAAATCAGCCCCTCGAAGATCACTTTTTTGCAAATTACAGCCCATTAGATCAGCTTCAGTAAATCGAATTCCGCGCAGATCCTGTCTGCTAAGATTAGTATGTCTAAGGTTCGTGTAAGACCAGTCCCCGCCGATAAGTGTGATCCCGTCCATATAAGCATTTGAGAAATCAGATCCTACCATTTTACAATCTTCAAATTTCGATACGAACAGATTCGCACCAGTGAACTTACAGTTAGTAAAAGCTGAACCTTTATGGTGTGATGCATTGAGCATGGCTCCAGTAAAATCGCAATCTATAAATCGGCAACCGATGGAAGTCATTTCTTCCATAGAGCTTCCCTTGAAGGAACACTGCTCAAATGTACAGTTATTTAGTTCCCCGTCCTGCAGACTTCCTTGGTCAAAATTGTGTTTTTGGAACGTTTCATTAAGGTATTGGTACATGTTGAGTCTCATCACCTTCATTAGGATTAAATAAATTTATTCTTATTAAAAATAGCACTTTAGTAGATTGTTCTCAACAATCTCTTTCGATATAATTGCAAATAAACGATATGGAGGGAAATTATGGATGTGTCCAGCAGGAAAGAACCATTCCGCTATGTAATGAACCAGCCGCTTGAATGCTGGATTGAAGTTCCAACAAGTAGTATTGGTCCGGGTGCCGGAAAGTTAACAGAAGCCGTGTTGCTTGATCTTAGCCGATCTGGCTGCAAAGTGCGTACCCCTCTAAATCTTCGATTTACAGCAGGCGATACAAAGCTAGTGATTCATCTTCAATTAAACGAAGAAAAGCTTCAACTCGTGGGCAGCGTTCGTTGGGGCTGGATGTTTGGACTCGGCCAGTACCAATACGGAGTTAAGCTTAGATTGAGAGAAGACGAAGAAGAACGGTTGCTAAAAGAACTTGAAATATGGACAGCCTCTCTAAATGATGTAGAGGGTCTGTAGAATTTTACATAACAGATGCCCTTCTCATGGAAAGGCGTCTTTTTTTTGCACAAAAACGAAGACAAAGCTGAAGCGCTCTGCCTTCGTTCTAAAAATCTATACGAGTTAGACTTCTATAACTCCACTCTTTTCTTAACGAGTTTAACAATAGCAAATACTAGAATCACAATAATCATCGCTTCGAACAGGGTAGGAAGTAAACCAAGAACATACTGAGAGGTCTCAATATTATTTAATTTAGCAGCCTCATCCGTCACTTCAAATCGAAAGGCTCTTTCCAAAGTGATATTTTTATGATCGAACATCGATGTTTCTAATAAAGAAATTATATACTGTATTACAAAAAAAACAGCTATCCCAATCCATACTCTTCCTTTCACTCTCACACTCATTGCAACGGTCATGGAGAACATCACGAGTAACATAGAGTAGGCGGAAGCCCAAAAGACTATCAGCACTGTATAGGCGGAAATCAACCAAAATTTTTCCGGCAAAAACGAAGTTGAAAACATCATAATATCAACTGCTAAATGAATATAAGCAACTAGAAATAAACAGAGTAACGAACCTAAGAACAGCATTATCGGTGAGAGAACGGTGTACAGGACTGGTACTGGCACAAGCCTACGATTGAATAATCTCAGGTTCTGACCGAAGGTGCGCAGACTAAAAAAGAGAAGCACTACACCTGCTACAGCATAGGAAGTGACGTTCATCATGAACATCTCTTGATCTGAACGAACAGTAAATCCTATCACAAGCTGCACAAGAATGGTGATAACAAAAACAGCAAGAAACTTATCCCTATCCCGTCTAAAATCATACTTCACTAGCTTTAGCATTCTGCGTACACCTCTCTGAACATTTCGTCTATGCTTTTGCCATGGCGAAGCCGGATATCCTCTACCGCCGTATGCATCACAATTTCTCCCTCTTTAATAAAAATCACATCATCAAAGATCCGCTCAATATCGGATACTAAATGAGTTGATAAGAGTATGGTGCTGTCCTCCTCATAAAACTCTACTAACGCGTTAAGAATTTTAGTTCTAGCTACTGGATCTACTCCACCGATTGGCTCATCCAGTAAATAAAGGCTAGCTCGGCGTGATAAGGCAAGTGTAAGCTGTAAACGTTCATTCATTCCTTTGGATAGATCCTTTACCTTATCTTTACTTCTTAGCTTCATAAACTCCAACATTCGTGAAGCCTTCGTCTGATCAAAATCCGGATAGAAATCACTTTGGAACTTCAGAGCATCTGTAACACTCATCCAGGATTCTGTTAGCGGCTTATCCGGCATAAATGACACTACTGCTTTACTGTCTACGCCTACAGAACCCCCGATAATGGATACACGACCAGAGGTAGGCTGTGTAAGTCCTGCGATGATTTTCATTAGTGTGCTTTTGCCGCTGCCGTTACTGCCTAGCAGTCCTGTGATCTTACCCGCACTCAGATTAAAGGATACACCACGGAGAGCATGCTTTGATCTATATTTTTTAGTAACGTCATGAACCTCAAGTATATTTTCCAACTTGCTTATCCCCCTATTCTTCATCCTTGTCTCGGATACTCTCCGCTACTGCCGCTAAAATATCTTCACCTTGAAAACCAAGATCCTGCATACCACGAATGAAACGATCCAGCACATCTTTTGCCATTTCTTTTTTGATGGTCAAAATAGTTCCTTCATTACTAGTGACGTATCTTCCCATTCCACGCCGGGTCTCCACGATTTCTTCACGCTCCAGTTCCTGAAAGGTTCTTTGTACCGTATTCGGATTAATTTGTAACTCACTGGCAAGTTCACGGACCGAGAGAATTTTATCTCCTGGCTTCAGCTTGCCTGTGACGATTTCACCTTTGATGTAATTCATGATCTGGATATAAATCGGCAGGTTGTTATCGAATTCGATTGTCATATTTAAGCAACATCCCTTCGTCTAAAGACGGAAAAGCCTATAAGTAGAAAGACAACTGAGTATAAGACTAGCATTACAATGGAAAAGGTCAGCGTCATTCCAGGCATAGGTGCTCCTCCACCTTCATAAGCAGCTAAATTCAGGTTCGGGAATAATACATATTTATAGAACTCACGGAAAATGATCAATTTATCTATCATCAGCATAAACATTGTAACCCCGATGGTTACGCCCGTTGAAGTCGTCAATATTCCAATCATAAAAGCAAGGGTTGAATATACAACTGTACTTACAGAGTTATACATTAAACTGGTTAGCATCTCACGAATACCAGCCTCACCACCACTAAAGCCAAACCATAAAGCACCTGCTGCAAAAACCGCCAGCATACCGACAAGTGCCACTGAGAACGCGTAAATCAGCACAACAACATATTTGGATGCAAGTATTGCTGTACGGCTTCTCGCACGGATTAGAAGAAATTTGATAGTGCCCTGACTATATTCTTTTGAGACAACACCCGCTGTTCCGATGATTGCGAGAATGGTTATAACTTGCCCAATCCCTTGAGAAAGCAACATTGCGGATGAGAACTCATACGCTGATCCGAACATGTCGGGTGACACGGAATGTACAATGTAACCTAAAAGTAGGGACAATAAGATTAATATTAAAAAGGGTACGAAAAACGTACGTTTCTTCGAGAGCTTGAGCCATTCATTAACCACCAAATGATTAAAACTACGCAATTCGGTTCCCTCCAGTCCATTTCAAGAAATCTTCCTCTAAGCTTTGTTTATTCTCTGTAATTCGGAAAATGCCTACCCCTTTATCACTAAAAGCAGACACTAGCTCCGGTACTCTACTGTCATGCAGACTTATCGTCACCTCAGAACGAACACTATCCATAGTTAATAGATCTGCGTATTCTAACCTTCCCAAGAGAATTATTGCTGATTCAACAGAGGCTACGCGAATCGTTAGCTTCACTTCTGCTGTAGCTTCCTGCTCCCCACCAATCGCTGTAACGGTCACCAGCTTGCCGTTCTGAATCACGATGGCTCGGTGACAAATTTGTTCAATTTCAGTCAGTAAGTGGCTGGATATTAGAATCGAAATCCCTTCAACCTCAGCAATCCTACGCATATAATCACGCATTTCTCGTATGCCTGCTGGATCAAGACCGTTCGTAGGTTCATCTAGAATCAATAACTTTGGTCGGTTCAGTAACGCCTGAGCAATCCCAAGACGTTGACGCATACCCAGCGAATAGGCCTTCACTTTCTTATTCATTGCTTCCTGTAGCCCTACCAATTCCACAACCTCTACGATTCTACCAGTGTCAATATTATCTGTCATTCTCTGGTATTGCTTTAGATTATCAAGCCCTGTCATATACGGATAGAACTCTGGATTTTCAATAATCGCTCCAATGTGGCCAATGGCTTTGTTAAAATCACTCTTTACACTGTGACCTTGAACGATCACATCACCTTCACTCATCCGTATTAATCCCGTCATCATCCGAATCGTCGTTGTTTTACCCGCACCATTTGGACCCAGTAGCCCGACTATTTCTCCCTTACGGATATCAAATGTCAGCTTATCCACAATGGATTTCCCTTTTATGATCTTGCTTACCCCGTTCATTTGCAGCACGATTGAATCTTGCATCTGTTCGTTACTCCCTGGATTCATAATAATCCTCCCTGCCATCTTTTTATTATGATGATTTCATTTTATTGTGTCGGTGTTATAGTTGAATAGTACACTAATGCAATGTTGATGTAAAGCCCAAAATTATGAATTTCCAAAAAGAAGGGCTTTCTATTAGACTATCTGCCAAACCAAAAATTGAAATGAACATAGATTAGATAGCAAAGGAGGAATGACAAATGAAAAAAGAAGTTCATGTATCTCAGACTTTCCCGCGCTTGACCGTGTACGATGAAGAAAACTTTAGAGGGAGCAGCACTATTTTTACCGGGAACCTTGGCATTCGTAATACGGACAACATTTTAGATGGTATCGAGAGTCTTCGATTCTTCTCTACTAGCAGCAATGCAACGTTGGTATTGTTCACTAGAACTCGGTTTAGAGGAAACTTCCGCGTGCTCCGTGGAAACCGCAGTATTCGTGATTTGGACGACTTCATTTCCGGCAATGATGTGGAATCCATTATTTCAAGCAATCAAAGATTAACACTCGAGCAAATCCGCAATATCCGCAGCAGCGGTAACTTGCCTTCGGGATATCGCTTGATCTAACATTTCCATTCAACAAGAAAGGAGCAATCTGGAGCTAGAGCCCAGGTTACTCCTTTTTCCCAAGTTATCTTCTGAGGTCATATAGTTAGTGGATTTACCTGCTAAGTCAATCCAACAAAGAGAGATAAAAAATGGTAACCATAAAAGCAGCGTCTATAGTCTATCCCAGATTAAGAGTATATAGTGAGGAGAACTTTCGTGGGCTCCGCAGAACCTATCGCGGAAACCTGGGCATTGCAGATATTGATGCAGTCCTTACTGGAATAGAAAGCTTACGCTTTTTCTCCACGAATCCGAACGCTACGCTTGTGCTGTTCGATCGTTCTCGCTTCCGTGACAATTTCGTAATTCTGCGTGGTAACCGCAGCATTCGCGAACTGGATGACTTTCTCCGTAGAGGAGATGTCGAATCGCTCATTTCAAGCAATCAGCGGCTGACTCCGGCGCAGGTTCGCGCCATACAACGAACTGGTAGCTTGCCTTCAGGATATCGTTTGATCTAATCACTTGAGGATGCAGTTTAAGCTATAAGCTTAAGATGCGTCCTCAATTATTTTCCGCTATAATGACTCCATACATATTAATAGAAAGAAGGTAACTTTATGGAACCAATTGTTTCTACCCGATGGCTGCTTGCTCGGTTATACGAACCTGAACTGGTTATAGTCGATTGTCGTTTTTTACTTACGGATCCGGAAGCTGGGCGTAAAGCCTATACGGAAGATCATATTCCCGGCGCAATCTATTTGCATCTAGAAGAACAACTCTCCGCTCCAGTAGGCGCACACGGTGGACGCCACCCCCTACCAGAAATCTCGAAGCTAACCACCGTTCTTAGCAAGGTTGGCATTAACAGAGAAAGTATTGTTGTAGCTTATGATGATCAAGGCGGTGCCTACGCTTCCCGTCTGTGGTGGATGCTTAAATATTTGGGGCATGAACGTGTGTTTGTAATGGATGAAGGCTACTCTGCTTGGAAAAAAGCATCCTTCCCCGTCAGTGATCATCAAGCGGTTCGTATTCCGAGCCAGTATGAAGCAGATGTTCAGAAGGACATGCTTGTTAGTATGGAAGATGTGCAGAATGTGGTTAAACACGGTGACGGTGGCGCAATGTTAATCGACTCCCGTGAAGCTCGTCGTTATCAAGGGCTTGAAGAACCTATTGATCCGAAGGCAGGTCATATTCCTGGGGCGATCAATAAGTTCTGGAAAGATGTTCTTGATGAGCAAGGACGCTGGAAATCAACCGAGGTGCTGAAAAAGCATTATGAGGGTATTGATCCTGAGCAAGAGATTATCGTGTACTGCGGTTCAGGTGTAAGTGCCTGCCCGAATGTGCTCGCGCTCGGAAAAGCTGGGTATAGGAATGTGAAATTGTATGCAGGAAGTTGGAGCGACTGGATTTCGTATGAGGAGAACCCAGTGGCTACTGGAGAAGAATAGAATAAAGAATCTGCGGCGCAGATTCTTGTGATTCCCTGGAGAGTAGAGGCCTGATTTACCATACTCTGGAAATATATTGTGTTCGGTTTTTCACGAATATTTGGCTCGTTTATGGTACTGGTGGCACATTGTATTCGATTTTTCGCATACATTTGGCTCGTTCAGCTTGCCGGCGGCACATTGTGTTCGGTTTTTCGCATACATTTGGCTCATTTACCTACCGCCGGCACTTTGTGTTCGGTTTTTCGCATACATTTGGTTCGTTTACCTACTGGCGGCACATTGTGTTCGGTTTTTCGCATACATTTGGTTCGTTTACCTACCGTCGGCACTTTGTGTTCGGTTTTTCGCATACATTTGGCTCGTTTACCTACCGTCGGCACATTGTATTCGGTTTTTCGCATACATGTGGCTCATGTATGTTACCGGCGGCACATTGTGTTCGGTTTTTCGCATACATTTGGCTCGTTTACCTGCCACCGACACATTGTATTCCGTTTTTCGCATACCTTTGGCTCGTTTATGGTACCGCTAGCACATTGTATTCGGTTTTTCGCATACATTTGGCTCGTTTACCTACCGTCGGCACTGTGTGTTCGGTTTTTCGCATACATTTGGCTCGTTTACCTACCTTCGGCACTTTGTGTTCGGTTTTTCGCATACATTTGGCTCGTTCAGCTTGCCGGCGGCACATTGTATTCGATTTTTCGCATACATTTGGCTCGTTCAGCTTGCCAGCTGCACATTGTGTTCGGTTTTTCGCATACATTTGGTTCGTTTACCTACCGTCGGCACTTTGTGTTCGGTTATTCGCATACATTTGGCTCGTTTACCTGCAGGCTGGACATTGTGTTCGGTTTTCCATTCACATTCTCACGATGGCCTTCATCTTCAAACCAATTCCGGACTTTGTAGCGTACCAATATATTCATAGTAAATGATCCGCTGAGATGAACCTCTTGCCACCGGGCGAAATTTACCTTTATCCACCAGCTGACGGCAGTATTTAATGATCGTCATCGTGTGCAATTCCAGCTCTCTTGCGGCATCAGCCGGGCGAAGGACACGATGGTGCCGAATGGCTGCCCGCATCAGATCGCGCTCGATTCTGGAATAGGCTCTTTCAGTCGTTGTCTTCGCAGACTTGTCTGCTAACAAATAAGAAAAGAGAATGTTCCGCAGCGCGGAGAGAATAAAGGATGGATTTTCTTTTAGCTCATCCAGCGAAATATAGAGCACCGTGCAGTCTTGAGACTGTAGAAAAAGCCCGCGGTTCAAGTCCATCCGGTATTTGCTACGATCCGTTCCATGTGAGCCATAGTCCATGATCTCAAATGCAATACGCGAGGCTCCGATCTCCCACAAAATATCCACAAAATAAGATCTGCCGCGCCAGTCCTTAACTTCATATTCTGGGTGCAATCCTTGAAAATGTCCGGCTAGAGGCCACCACACCCTCTCGACAAACAAGCGGTTTCCGTAACCATGACCGCGTTTAAGTGCATCGAGCCGCTCTCCCTTCCTTTGTCTAAGATGATTACATAACCATTCATTATGCTCCCTCTCGAAACCCATTACTTATCCCTCGCTCTGCAACGAAATATGTTTCTAATCATACAAAACCCCGCCTCTATTCCAAAAGGAAAGGAGACGGGGCATTCTTTGCCTCGTTTGGTTTTATATATACATAGTGTGCCACATTATCCATAGAATGCACAATAAGAATTCGGCAGGATCATTCAAAACAATTAATAATTTCACTATTCATACATTTTCATATCGCATATTTCATCTTATCCACCTTCGGGTTTACTTTTCATTTTCATCAGCTGGCCGCCCGAGGGTATTATCGCTGGAGGAGACTGGAGAAGGCCGGATATACGGATATACAACGGTATGCAGTAAGTTAAGTGATTGGGTTTCGGGTTTCGAATGGGGATTACGGTTGCTCTCGAGGAAGATTAGAGTTAAAAGCACGTGCATGATATCTGATTAAACGATTATATGTAAGAGAAGCAACTGTCAGCATACTGGAGTATCCGGCCGCACTTCTGCGAAATGGACCGCTGAGGACTCCCGTTCCATTCTGAGTAGTGCTCACCCTATCTGAGGACGGTTGGTCCGCGTTGGGTTCGACCAGGGTTTTCTGTATAATGGTAAACGTTACGTCGGATGTGATGTTAAATGCACGAAATGCCAAGTAAACAAAGTCCATCTGGCGTTTGAAACCATGAATCGGAAAGGATGAAGTAAATTGAGTTATACAGAACTGCTGGAACGGAAGAGCGAAATCTTGAAGAAAACGGTCGAGAACTGGGTTTTGAAAGAAAATCGCGACGGACTGAACCTTCAAGAGGCTCATATTTACCAGAACATACTCAAGGAATTTCATCAGAACGAACATGAATTGAATGGGGTACGAGATGAGGAAGCAGTTAAGCGTCAGGACAACGGATCCACGGAAAAAGAAGACGCTGTAACAGCTCGCAAACATGCGGCGCAAACGGCTTGATCTCAGAGGACGTACGCGTAAGAATATGAGAGGCTGCCCGGGAATTTTGGGCAGCTTTTTACGTACAATCCGTTCGCCGCCGGCCTCCGAAGCAAACGCTCTAAAATCCAAATGTTCGTATAATCCAGCAACCTGAGGATATCGCTCTATGACGCTAACATTGTCTGTGCCAAGTAAACCATTGGAGTACAGAGCCAGCTCCTGTGCGTCACGACTGCCCGAATGTGCTGCCGGCACTGGAGTTGGCCCTATACCTTACACTGGAGTTTCTCAGATGGGTTCGAAATCAACAGTAGTTTGTACTGTTAAGGTTACAGTTCAGCACATACTTATCTATTCTAGTAGGTATTATCGCCTGATGAAACTACCAGCCTTCTGGACAATCCTTCCTCTAGTTGTATATAGTGTATAACGGAAGTGGCACTTAGTTAGCAAGGTACTAGGAGGAGAAATACGAAATGGCAAATATATTGGTAGTAGAAGATGAACGAGCGATCAATGATTTAATTACAATGAATCTCAAGCTGGTTGGTCATACATATAGCAAGGCTTACCGTGGAGCGGAGGTTTTCGAAATTCTGGAACGTGAAAAGACAGATTTGATTCTGCTGGATGTTATGCTTCCGGAGCTGGATGGTTTTGAGGTGATGCAACGGATTGCACATATGCAGGTTCCAGTGATTTTGATCACCGCCAAGAATTCTTTGGCTGACCGCATTAAAGGCTTCGAGCTGGGCGCGGATGATTATATCATTAAACCTTTTGAAATCCTTGAATTGCTGGCAAGAATCAATGTAGTCCTGCGCAGGGGTGAAAAAGGCACATCCAGCTTCATTTGCGATAATGTTGAGGTGCGTTACCTGGAACGGCAAGTTTTAGTAGATCAGACACCGGTTGATTTGACCGTTAGGGAATTCGAGCTGCTTGAGGTATTAATTCGTAACCGGAATATTGCATTGTCGAGAGAAAAGCTGCTGGAATTGGCATGGGGCTATGATTTTGAAGGCGACACCCGCACCGTGGATGTCCACATCCGTCAGCTACGTAAAAAGTTGGGTTGGGAAGAACGGATCAAAACCATTTTCAAGCTAGGCTACCGCCTGGAAGTTCAGAGCTGATCATGAGATTCTGGCATAAGATTCTGCTGTCGGTACTCGCTCTCTTTATTGCCGCTCTGGATGTAAGTGTCATTATGGTGATGAAAAAAAGCTGGCAGCTAAACATGGACAGTGAAATGCAGAGAGCATCCAGTGAACAATTGTTAATCGCCAACAATATTTATGAGAACCTTAATTCTATCCAAGCGCGGGGAACAGCATTGACCCCTATTCTACTAGTCAGCGTCTCTGAGTCCTATGGCGATTACTACCGTAAGCAGGGAATCTATTTGCAGCTATGGGAGAATGACCGAATCATTTACCCTCCCCAAAAAGGACAGTTCGGGAAATCTATTTTTGGAAAAGGCGCTCAGCCTGAATCCTCAGACGAACGCTCTATTCAGCTCTCCACTCAGCTTCCTGCTCCTTACCAGCATTTGCTGCTTGTCTATCAGCGTGATATCAGCGAGCTCTTCAACAAGCAACAGGAACTGAACCGCTTTTTTATAATGATTAATTGGATCGTAGGCCCCGTTCTGCTGCTGCTTCTTTATCTTCTAATCCGGCATCTAAGCAAACCGCTAAAGCTCCTGTCAGAGACCAGTAAAACGATCGCCGAAGGCGACTATACGAAACGGGTGCAGCTTCGCAGCAAAGATGAATTTGGTGAGCTGGCCCTGAACTTCAACCGGATGGCGGAGGCCGTGGAGCAGAGGGTTACCGAACTCTCGGACATGGCTGAAGAGAAACAAAGGATGGTGGATAATTTGGCTCACGAGTTGCGTACGCCTCTGACCAGCATGCAGGGGTTCGCCGAGTTTCTGACCACGGCCAATATTGGACAGGAAGAACAGCAAACTGCGGGTGGCTATATTCTTAGTGAAACCCTTCGTCTCAAAAATCTGGCCTTCAAGTTGCTGGATTTATCTGTCCTCCGACATCAACCGTTGGCACTTCAGCAGGTGGATATTTCAGAACTATTTCAAGCTATCCAACAGACGGAGCACCCAAAATTGACGGATGCTGGCATAAGATTTCATATCCAACATACGATTTCAAATGTCTGGGGAGATCCCGATTTACTTGCTTCATTATTGGTAAATCTGGTTGAGAATGCGATTCACGCCTCCAAGCAAGGCAGCGAAATCCACATGCTGGCCTATGAGCTGGATGGAGAAGCTGTGCTAGAAATCCGTGATACGGGAACCGGAATCACAACAGAGATGGCTAAACGTGTGTTTGAACCGTTCTACCGGGGAGATCAGGCTCGTTCACGTGAATATGGCGGCGCAGGCCTAGGATTATCCCTATGTCGGCAAATTGCTGAAGCGCATAATGCTAGACTGTCCTTAAACTCTGTCCTCGGCGAGGGAACTAGCATCAGACTCTTTTTACAACTCTATAACAACTGCCCTCCTACTCCATAACATCCTTGGATTAAGGTTAGGAAGATTCATCATCATCCGATCCCAATGGAGGTTAAGTTAAATGAAGAACAACAAGATTTCCGCTACACTCGCTGTACTCTTGGTCTCAGGAAGCGTGCTGGCGGTAAGCGCAATGATTGTCCCAGGATTTGTGAATACCACAGTCGCCAAGAGCATTTCTGCAGTACAAGCCCCGGGCAATCCAACCTTGACTAGCAGCAAGGCATCCGTACTAAAAGTGGAAGCAGAAAAAGCAAAAACTACGTTATCCGACCTGAACAAAGAGCTGCAGCAGTTGATGACTCAAGAAGAATTGCAGCAAATTTATGATTTTGCGGACAAGACTGATAATGAGATCACCGAGAGCAGGCCGATGACCGAGGATGAAATGAACCGGAGGCTGATATTGCAAGACCAGTATTTGTATGACGGTCTCCGTCCCAAACAGCCACTTCCGCTAAAGCCGGGACAAGCAGAGCATTATTGGGACTTGGACAAAAACAGGATCGTTTATCCAAATCGAACATTGACTGACGAGGAACTCTTAGAAACTACTGACTGGTACTACCGGATGGACTATGCCATGTCCAAACGGAACATTGTAACTCCGCTGGATTCCAAAGATTTGAGTCAGACCGATGCCGTCGCCCTTGCCACTACAAGTGTAAAGAAGCTATTTGGTGCTGACGTCTCCAAACTGGAAGTATACGCCAATTTAAACGAAATATTATTGTTTAGTAGAAAATCCTGGATGATTACATTCGCTCCTTATAAAGCTGACACCTTAAGAGCACAGGGTAAGGAATTCTGGCAATATACCGTAATCGTTGATTATCCTACCCGGACGGTAGTGGATACGACTGCCGCTAATTTCACTCTGAAAAGAACCCCGATTAGTGATGAAGCTGCCATCGCTGTCCAAAAGGATGCCACCTGGATTAACGAGGCTACAAAAATAATTACAGACAGACAAGGTGAAACCCGAAAAATCGCCATGGCTTCCCTGACAGACACTGACGTAAATAATAAGCGCGGCATGGTAGCGGTCAAAATGTTGCTCGAAGACGGCAGCAGTTATACTGCAGAGTTACGCTACCCAGATCAGACTCTTCGGTGCCTCATCTATGAAGAAGCAGAAGCTGCCAAATAGGATTATTCTAGCAGTTCATCTCGTAAGGGGGGGGTACCATGGTTCAGGTGTAAGTGCCTGCCCGAATGTGCTCGCGCTCGGAAAAGCTGGGTTTAGGAATGTGAAGTTGTACGCGGGTAGTTGGAGTGACTGGATTTCGTATGAGGAGAACCCAGTGGCTACTGGGAAAGACTAAATACGAAGAGCCCGCGTCCTGCACGGGCTCTTCGTGCTGGGATTGTACCTTTGTTGGATTAGTACAGTGTAATGGGAATATTTCCAATAGCTCAGGATTCTACATCGTCGAAAGTATAGCTACTGTTACTCGGCCAGATGTACGAGTGACTTAGACTTTGCCGATCCCTAAGACGGACGAGTAGGAGTCGTACGGCTTGTTACCGCATGTCGATGTAAGCTGAAAAGGCGAGGCTCTTTCTCCCCTTTCGATGGGTATTCATGCACTTCGACTTCTAATTCAGATCTGAGGTAAGAGGTACAAAACTTTCAGATTCTTAGCAAAGTCCCCTTTTTGTATTATGAGATTTAAAGGTGCCCCTAAATGTTTGAACCCATTACAAAATCCATGATTTTTTAATAAATTCACTCAATCAACAAAGAGCTAACTTCAATTTATGTCGGTTATCATTCTTAATAATTTGCATGGTGATCGCAGCGAAAGTCAGACGTTTGTCTGTTGTTATTGTCTTTGGCTTATGAATCACCCCTCTCAAAATGGGTACAAAAAAGCCGCCAAAGGATGGCGGCAACAAACCTATACATAAAATAAGATTTTAAAATCTAAAAATCCAAACGGACAAGATATAGATAAATTTATTTAGGGCATCATTGCTTCGTTTAGACCTTTCGGTGTATCCCGATCAAGAGATAGGACAATTCGGTAATAGCTCATTGTCCGAACACAACGGCATCGATGTTAAACGTCGGTTCAGGCGCTAGTATTGGTTCTTGTGTTGGTTCTTGTGTTGGTTCTTGTGTTGGCTCTTGTGTTGGTTCTTCTGTTGGTTCTTGTGTTGGTTCTTGTGTTGGCTCTTGTGTTGGTTCTTCTGTTGGCTCTTGTGTTGGTCCTTGTGTTGGCTCTTGTGTTGGTCCTTGTGTTGGTTCAGTCGTCGGTGTTGCTGTTGGTTCTTGTGTTGGTTCTGGTGTTGGTGTTGGTTCTGGTGTTGGTGTTGGTGTTGGTGTTGGTGTTGGTGTTGGTGTTGGTGTTGGTGTTGGTGTTGGTGTTGGTGTTGGTGTTGGTGTTGGTGTTGGTGTTGGTGTTGGTGTTGGTGTTGGTGTTGGTGTTGGTGTTGGTGTTGGTGTTGGTGTTGGTGTTGCTGTTGGTGTTGGTGTTGGTGTTGGTGTTGTCAGCGCTACATACTGTTGTTTGGCTTCATACGCTCCTGTAAGGAGCAGATCGCGCGTTGCATTCGTTTTTCCACCGAAAGTTCCATTAGTACCTGCAGGTAACAATTTCAATAATAATGCCTCTGCGACATAACCTTGCGCCCAATTGGATACCGTTACATCGGTTCCTGTTAGGGCTTTTGCCTCTGTATCTTTTCCTAACATTCTAACCAAGAATGTAGCTAATTGTTCTTTTGTCACCTTGCCGGCCGGATCGAATATACCTTCTCCATAGCCATCTGTAATTCCGGATTTTTTAAGTGCTTCTATGTAAGGTAGTGCATATCCATTGGCGGCGTCATCAGCTTTAACATCTGAGAAACTGGACGTCTTCAACGAAGTCTCGACTTTAAGACCCGTGATCAACGCGGCAACCTTGGCAAACTGTGCACGGTTCATTTCATCTTTTATCCCGAATGTCGTATCGGTTACGCCGTCAAATATACCTGCCGAAATCATGGCATCGAATTTGGCTTTCGTCGCAGCATCCAGATCCTTTAGGTCAGTAAAATCGGCAGAGGTCTTCACCGCCGTTTGCGCAAGGCTAATAGAACTGTTTAAACATAGGATTAAAGCGATCGCAGTACTTACAATTTTCTTCATTTCTTCTACCACTCCCTTTTTTGGACTTATTAGACTCTTAATTCATAATTGCATAATATACCAGAAAAAAGTTTAAATAAAGAGGAAAAAAATTAAACAATAAAAAAATTCATTTTATCTACATTAAAAGGATAAATCAGTATACACTTAATCTTTTTAGAAAATAAATGGTTTCTCTTCAACTTGGCTTGCAGCAAGTCCTTCCCGAACATGTACTCTTTATTGTTCAGTCTGCTTAGCTCATATAAATGCATCGAAACGCCGGGTATCAGAGATTGTGCCTGCCAAAACGAAGCTTCATTTGCCTTGCATGCTCACTATGCACGAAGTTTACTAGATCAGATTTTTACAACTTTCTTCCCCCGCCTGCGGTTGAACATCGTTAGTACCGAAGCATCCATTAGTTGCAGCAAAATCCCAAATGATTCGAAGCCGATTATAAGGCTCGACATGTGTCACGGTCAGAATGAGACCCCCGACAAGAAGACCGGGTACAAAAAAGTTCGACTGTACGCAGGAAGCTGGAGTGATTGGATTTCGTATATCAGGAATCCGATAGCCATTGGTTAAGAATAAACATGAAGAGTCTGCGCTTGGCGCAGGCTTTTTGTGTTTAAGTTATGGTGTATATGCGCATTTTGGGTTATATCCTGCTGGTCCGTCCCTGCTCGAACAGCTCCTGCTACAATTTCCATGGTGGATGCATTGCCCATGAACCGAATCTCCTGACTCCAATTGGTTCACTATAGACAGCTCATCGCCAAAACTTCAAATCTATCGTATTATGGACAGGCGGTTATTCCCTCAGATTACAGAAAGGAAATACTTCTGATGATTCTCTACATTCACCGCAAGGATCTGCGGACTAGCGATCTTCCGGTCTTTGAGGCTATACGTTCTTCTGGCTCTCGCAGCCTTCATCTGTTGATTTTGGAGCCTTTTCTACTGCGAAAACAACGCTATCTTGAGCATAGCGGGGTAAACTTTCTGACGCAGGTCTCAAGACTTCAGCAGGAATACGCCACTGAGGGCAAGCAGCTACATATTCTTTATGGCGAGCCTGATATTATTGTCAAGAGGCTGAGCGAAACCTACCCAATACAGGAATTGATGGTCCATGCCGATTACACCCCTTATGCATTAAAAAGAGACATGAGCCTGCGTGATACATCGGCTGCACTCGGCATCCGTTTCAAAATTTTTCACGACAGCATGCTCTGTGATCTGGAAGATTTCATGGATTGGTGCGGGCGTCGAGAGCCCTTCAAGGTATTCACACCGTTCTACCGCCGCTGGCGCAGCTACTTGGCAGAGCGCTTTCATCCGCCTTATTCTTCGACCTTGGCTGATCTGTCAACGGCTACACTGGACGACAAGATTGCCGAAGATTTCAAGATTCCTGAGGAGATTAAACTTCAGTTTGAAAAGCTAGTGCCTTCAAGAAAGAAGATGGATGTAAACGATACTCTTGAGCAATTTATAGACTTGCATTTACGGGATTATCACGTGAACCGTGACAGGTATGCACAGGAGGGCACCAGCCAGATCAGCCGGTACCTCAATACGGGTACCATTTCAGCACGTACTGTGTATACTCGGCTGGCGGAAGAAGAAACCGGCGGGGAAGAATGGCTGCGACAGCTGGCCTGGCGGGATTTCTATCTGTATCAAGCCCGGCTCGATGCTAATTTCTTCAGCTATGAGAAGGTGTATGATTTGAGCATGCTAGGTACGAAATACTTTGAGGCTTGGTCTTCGGGCAGAACTGGCATTCCTGTAATCGATGCCGCCATGACCCAACTGAACACAACCGGATGGATGCCGAACCGGCTGCGAATGATTACCGCAATGTTTCTCACCAAAAATCTGGGCTGTCCATTTATTTACGGAGAGCGTTACTTCAGGCTGAAGCTGGGCGATTATGATAATGCGCTGAACCGTGGCGGCTGGCTGTGGAGCTCCTCGCTCGGATTCGATGCCTCCCCTTACTTCAGGATCATGAATCCGGTAACCCAGTCCCAGACTCATGACCCGAGCGGAGATTATATACGCACCTGGCTGCCGGAGCTGGCAGTTTTGTCCGATAAAGCTATCCATCTGCCTAGACCATATGCCATCGTTGATCTTAAGCAGTCACGGGCGCTGGCGATTGAGGTGTATAAAGAAATCCTGAACAGCAAGGGAGCGGCGGTTCATCCTAATCACGGAAATGAGCTATAGCCTGCATGCGCTTCCCTGCTCTTCTTGCAATATTACTAGAATTTCTGCTGTTCCTGCAGACAGCTGGACTAAATCTACGGACAGCAGTTTTGTCTGTTCATGAAGTACCCGGGATTCATCGGTACCCTCCAGATAACGGGTGACAAAATGAAGAAAGACATCGATTTTTCTCAGCAGCATCAACACTGGAATCGCGTTAATTTCGGCTGGGGTGAGGCGGATACTACGGCTGAAGCCCCGGCAGAAATCACGAATCATCTTCTTCTCCTCCGCATGCCCAAGCAGTCCGGATAGAATAACCGCTAACTCCATGACCCGCAAATCATATGTACAGAACTCAAAATCAAGCAGCGAGGATACCTGCCCCGGGTCTTTTATATTTACCAAAAGATTAGAGGCATTCAAGTCACCATGTACCAGTTGGTGAGGCAGTCCCTCCAGTTCAGTCAGCGAACCTGTAATATTTCTATAAGCTCTGTAGAGCATCACTAGCTCAGCCCCCAGATCCTTAAAAGGTTCCGGCGGACTCAGGCACAGTTCCCGGATGACCTCTGTACTGCATAACGGATAGGACGACCGCAATTCATAATATGGCCGGTACACCGGAGTAAGGCCGGGATCAATAGCTGACAGCACTTCAGATAAAACACCCGTTACCTCTCCAAAGGATTCTAGGTAAGAAACCTCTTCCTCCACAGGTGATTCTCCATCAATATATCGGAACAAGCAAGCGAATTTACCATTCTCCCCTAACTGAATCATAGTTTCACCGGTAGTTGTTAGAATAGGAACAGGTACTTTGAAAGGTAAAGCTCGTGTTCCAAGTTGCTGAAGCACAGCATGCTCGAATTCAATCTTGTTTCTGTCCTTATGTGTATCATATATGCGAAGGACTGCACATTTACCGCTATTTTCCACAAAAAAAGTGGTGTTGTTCCACCCCCCGCTCCGCTTCCGCAGCGTTCCGCTCCATTCCGGCCAGGCTTGACTTACTATAGCTTCCATATCGTATGCCTCCTCTCATCTGTCTATCAACTCATAGGCAATTGTAAAAGCAGCTTATGCGTGTGTCAAATCCCCTAACTCGGATTCAGGAGCCTGCATGTACCTCTTGTACTTTACCTCTATAATGATGCTATTCAATCTCAGTGCAACGGATGGGATTGAATAGGAGCTACCGGCTCCAAACGCTGGCTGCCGGCAAGGTTATATGAACCGGAGCAGAGCATAGTGGAGTTACCGGTTTACGCTTGGTAAACCTGAGGCTGGCGTTATGCCTACAGACTAGAGCATATTCCGGAGGTTGAGATTATCGTATATTGTGGTTCAGGTGTAAGTACTTGCCATAATGTTAATGTGCTAGCGCTAGGAAAAGCCATATATAAGAATGTGAAGTAGTATACGGGACTGGTTGATGAGTAAGATACCTCAAAAACTTGCAAAAAATAGATCACAGAGTACCTAGAGGTATCCACCCGATAGCAACCGATTTACGTTTTGATAGTCTCTTTCATTTGCCAAAATTGCTTTTAATAGAACATTTTGGTAGATTGAATCCAGGAACTTGTTAAGCGACTGATCAGCGCAAATATTGTGCAAAACTAAGCGTATTGCTATCGAGGGGAGATCAGATTTCTATGAATATAGCCGTCAAATTGATGCAAAAATTCAAAGACCGCGATACCCAGAATAAGCTGAAAGTTTATCAGGACAAAGTGGAGCTCATCAGAAAACGGAATTTGGAAGCATGGGACGATGGGAAGCTTCAAGCGGAATCCCTCCGGCTACAAAAAGAAGCAAAATCAGGTACACCTTTGGATGAGCTGCTTATCGCTGCTTATGCGTTAGTATGTGAGGCAGCGAAGAGAAAGCTTGGATTAAATCCTTACGATGTCCAGATCATGGCTGCCATCGCTCTGCACGAGAGATTCTTGATCGAGCAGCATACCGGTGAAGGAAAAACACTTTCTGCTGTTATGCCTGCATATCTAAATGCACTGACTGGCAAAGGTATTCATGTGCTGACTTTTAACGATTATTTAGCCAAGCGCGATGCGGAATGGATGGGCCCGATCTATCGTTTCCTCGGATTAACGGTAAACTCGGTTCAAGCGGGTATGAGCCTGTCCGAGAAACAGGAAGCATACGCCAAGGATATAACCTATGTTACGGCAAAAGAAGCGGGATTCGATTACTTACGCGATACAATTGCACTAAACGAAGCCGATACCGTGCATCGTCCTTTCCACTACGTCATCGTGGACGAAGCGGATTCGCTGCTTCTCGACGAAGCACGGGTGCCGCTGGTCATCAGCGGAGATATGCCCTCTTCCAGGAGCGACGGCTTTCGTTTCGCAGAAGTGGCTCGGCAGCTTAATAGAGATGAACATTACGACTTCGACGAGTTCCAGCGGAACGTTTACTTAAATGAAACAGGCGCTGCGCATGCGGAATTGATGCTGGGATGCGGCAATTTATACGATAGCCATAACAGTCATTTGCTGACTTCTTTAAATTGCGCGCTGCATGCGGAATCGTTATTAAAGAAAGACATAGATTACATCGTCCGGGACGGAAAAATCGAGCTGATCGAAGAGTATACCGGCCGGGTGGCGGAGAACCGGTATTTGCCGGACGGGCTGCAAGCCGCGCTTACGGCAAAAGAAGGGCTGTACTCCATAGCCGGCGGGAAAATTCTCGGGACGATCACCATTCAACACTTCATTAGCCTGTATCCGCAGATTTGCGGAATGACGGCTACCGCTCATGCTTCCGCAATGGACTTCGAAGATATTTATGCGCTCCAGGTGCTGCAAATTCCACCGAACCGGCCAAACATTCGAATCGACCATCTGCACCGGATTTACACCCATAAAGATGCCAAGCTTAAGGCACTTGTACAAGAAATCTCATCCGTCCATAGGACGGGACGTCCAATTCTCATTGGTACGTCAAGTGTCGAGGAGTCTGCCATGCTGGCCGAGGCGCTAGCGGTTGCAGGCGTATCTTGCCATGTTCTAAATGCGAAAAACGACGCAGAAGAAGCCGACATCATCGCCAAAGCGGGAGAAATCGGTGCAGTGACTGTGTCTACGAATATGGCGGGACGCGGGGTCGACATCCGGCTCGGCGGCGGCGACCCTGCGCAAGCAGAGGTAATCGCCAAGCTGGGCGGGTTGTACGTAATTGCCACCCATGTGAACGAAAGCGTGCGGATCGACGACCAGTTGCGCGGGCGTTCCGGTCGCCAAGGCGACCCGGGAGCTTCCGTTTTTTATGTAAGCTTGGAGGACGAGTTACTGCTTCGCTTCGGCATCCATAAAGCAGTTCGCGCTCCCAGGCAGGATGAGGCTCTTGAAGAGACGGGGCTCAGCAGCAAGATCACAAGTACTCAGCGTATTGTTATGGGCCAAAACTTCGATATCCACAAGGAACTGAACTGTTATTCGGATATGGTGGAGGATCAGAGGCGAATTCTATACGCGGAGCGGCTCCGAATTTTGAAAGGCGAGCAGCCGTTGAGCCCAGCGGAGCAGAGGGTACGGCTTTTTTATATCGACGAATTCTGGGCTGACCATCTTGCATACGTTTCTTATCTTCGCGAAGGCATTCACTTGGAGAGCCTTGCCAGCCGCAATCCAATCGACGAATTTCATGCGCAAATCACTGAAGCCTACGAGCAAATTACTTCTAAAATAGATATCGCGTCGGAAAATATGCTTGAAAAGCTCGGAGGTTCGAATGATCCGGCAGAGTGGGAAAAGTTCGGCCTGAAAAGCCCTGCTTCCACCCGGACTTATATTATCAACGATCAATACCTGCAGAATAAGCGAACCTCATGGACCGGAACTACCGTATTTGCTTATTGGCTTCGCACGGTTGCGAGGCCGATATTCAAGCTGTCAAAATATTGATGCAACGAAGAGGTAGTTAGCCGCTACTCCTCTAGCTCATCCAGCTTTGCTTCCAATTCA
Source organism: Paenibacillus sp. FSL E2-0201 (assembly GCF_037963325.1). Taxonomy (NCBI): domain Bacteria; kingdom Bacillati; phylum Bacillota; class Bacilli; order Caryophanales; family Paenibacillaceae; genus Paenibacillus; species Paenibacillus sp. FSL E2-0201. The sequence goes on along the minus strand of NZ_CP150154.1, from coordinate 3,017,460 downwards.
GCCAGCCTGCGATTCGCTTGATCCAATATCTCCTGTTGTTCTGCGGCTTTTGCTCGTTTTATTTCTTTTTTGACAGCCTCAATCTGCTGTTCCAAAAAGACGATTTCAGCTTCATTTCCTGAGTTGTTCCAGATCTGTGAATAAGTCATAACCAACCTCCTTTTTCAAATTAAGAGAAGCTTCCACAAAGTTCATTTGAACTTCAGGAGAGCTTCTTTTTTCTCTACACATGGGTCCCAAGTTCACAATTCTAAGCAAAATCCTGCTATTGTGATGTTTCCTTTATTATCGGCATCCCTGCTTCTACCAAACGCTTGTTACGAATGAAGAAAACGGACAATATCACAATAAACAATCCTGTTCCAACAAGAAGCCACTCAATCTCAATTACATCCGCAAGAGGACCAAATATCAGCATTCCGATGGGCATCATGGAAGTCGATATCATACCAAAGACTCCGAATATGCGTCCCATGTAATCCGGATCTACCTTCTCTTGTAGCATTACGGTTGTCGGTGTATTAAAGACGGGCATAGCTACGCCGAAAATAGCCATCATAACCAAGTAGATCCAAAAAACAGGTACAATACCTAAAGCTAACGTGCATACACCCATAATTAAGCTAGCAAAAGTCATCGTATATACTTTGTTTCGAAATCCGCCCCATGAAGCAATAATTGCTCCGCCAGCCATCATACCGATAGAAAAAGCAATTTCAATGGCTGTTAATCGCCAATAATCATCTCCGAAGCTGCGTGTCACTTGTAGCGGTGTTAAAAATGCAGCCGGTGCCATCAATACAAAGAAAAAGGCGAAAAAAATGAAAAAGGTTTTGAGAAAGCTATGGTTTTTAATATAGCTTAAACCCTGTTTAAAATCGTCCAAATAGCTTGTCGTTTGTTTATCCGTCGCTTTTTTATGCAACGGTATTTTCAAAAAGAAAAATAATGTAAAGATCGCTATCGCTGCTGTGATAACATCGATAAAGAAAATGACCTCAATGGTTGCCAATGAAAGCAATGACGCGCTAACGATAGGTGCAACAAACATCATTAGTGCTTGAAGACTTCCGTTAATCCCATTTACTTTCGTCAGCTTATCCTCTGGTACAATTTGAGGTAATATTGCCCCAACCGCAGGCGATTGAACCCCAGCTCCGAGCGCACGAACTGCAGCAATGGCGAACAACAACCATATCTCATCATAACCAAGCAAAAATGTAATGGCTAAAACCAGTGTAACAAAGGCAATCATGGCATCTGCTATCATAATAAGATATTTCCGGTTGAAACGGTCCGCCCATACACCTGCAAACGGTGATAATAAAAAGGTAGGAATGAATCCACAAATAATAAATAATGTCATCATCATACCTGATTTTGTTGTAAGCGTAACGTACCACATAATAGCATATTGAACTAAAGCAGAACCGAATAACGAAAATGTCTGACTACTTAAAAAGATAATTATATCCCGTTTCCAATGTTTTTTGTTTTGTGCTTCGGTTGGTATCACTATAACTTACTCCCCCATTTTAAAAAAATATCATTCATTCCCCATTCGCCTATTAAAATTAATTACCAAATCCGGCACTTCTAATTCTATGTACAAAAATTTTATATAAATCACATTTCTAGAATAGCACAGAAATATTCACCCCACCATTCAGCCAGCACTTTAAAAATAGCCTGTGCACACAAAGAGCCGGTATCCCCCTCTTTCGAGAAGCCACCGGCTCTTTTTTACGTCTATTTCATTCTCCGTTTATACACTCGCATAGCCGTAGCCCAGAAAAACGCAAGTATTGCTAAACTCCATAATACCGCCACAAGCGTAGTTTTATCTGCCGTTCCTCCAAGTAAAAGAGAACGAATGCTCTCGATAAGCGGTGTCATGGGCTGATATTCCGCGAATAAGCGGATAGCCGAAGGCATGCTGTCGGTCGGCGCAAAGGCAGAGCTAACGAATAAAAGCAACATCAAAATGTAAGAAAATACGCCTGCTCCTTCGAATGATTTAGCAAGCAAGCCGAAGGTGACGGCAATCCAAGTAAACGCAAGTACGCTAAGCAATAAAATACCAATGGCTAATGCCCAACCGAGCACATCCGCTTTTGGCCGAAATCCCATTCCGAAGGCAACAAGGAAAATGGCAAGCAATGAAATGACGTTAAAAACTAATGAAGCAACCACATGTCCGCCTAGAATAGAAGCTTTTGCAATCGGCATGGAGTGGAAACGCTCGAAAATGCCTTTCGTGAGATCGTTATTGATACGAAGTGAAGAATAAGCCACGCCACTGGCAATGCAAAAGAGCAATATTCCGGGCACAATATAATTGATATAGCTTACATCACCAGTGTTCATCGCTCCGCCAAAGATGTAAACAAAGAGCAGCATGATCATGATCGGCATGGCGATGACGGTAATAATCGTGTCGATGCTACGTGTGGAATGGCGAATGACACGCCCACTCATGACAGCAGTATCGCTTAGAAAATGAATGAATTTCATCGGGAGTCCTCCTTTTTGCTAGTGACGATCGCGAGAAAGACATCCTCAAGCGAGGGCAGCTTCTGGGCAAACTCAGCAATTTCTATGTCAGCTTCCGCCGCTTTCGTTAGCAGTCGCATCATCTGTCTCGTACTTCCGTCTGTAATGACGGAGAGCGTGAGATTGTTCGAATCTGAGGTCGCGTTAAATTCCTTTAACAGATCTTGTGCTTGATTTAGTGTTGTTTCATTGTCAAATCGAAGCTCGATATGACCCTTAGGCAATCTATTTTTAAGTTCCGCCGGACTGCCGCTTGCCACGATATGACCTTCGTGTAGGATCGCGATTTGATCGGCTAGATGGTCGGCTTCCTCTAAATACTGCGTCGTTAAAAAAACAGTAACACCCGATCTCGCTAGATCCTTGATCATATCCCACATAGCAAGACGGGCTTGCGGGTCAAGTCCGGTGGTTGGTTCATCGAGAAAAATGACCGAAGGGTTACCCAATAAGCTCATGGCCAAATCCAAGCGCCGACACATCCCTCCAGAATAAGTGGAGATTCGGCGATCCGCAGCATCAAGCAAGTCAAAGCGACGCAACAACTCCTCGGCTTGTTTATCAGGGTCGGGCAAATGGCGGAGTTTAGCCATCATTCGCAAGTTCTCGCGGCCAGTCAGGATATAATCTGCGGTGACGCTTTGTCCTGTCAGGCTAATTTCCTTACGTACTTGCTCTGGTTGCTTGGTTACGTCGTCTCCATTAATCTTCGCAATTCCGTTGTCTGGCTGGAGCAGAGTGGAAAGAATTTTGATCATAGTGGTTTTACCCGCACCGTTGGACCCGAGAAGTGCAAAGGTTGAACCTTTCTGCACAGTGAAGTCCACCCCTCGGAGCACTTCCACCTTCTTATAGGATTTCTTCAGGCCTATTACTTCAATTGCCAAATTATTCGATGTCATCCTATTTCCCTCCTATCTGCCTAGTTTTTTATGAATGGACTCATTCATTTTAGCTCGCATTTTCCCTGTCCAAGTCTGAGCAGCAACGCCTTCGAGCAAACCATCGCAAAACGCCATAACATCATTTCCTACGATCTCTAGAACATCTCTGCCTTCGGCAGCTCCCAACTCAAACATGTCAAGTATTTCGGGGAACAGATTGATAACGCTGGAATCGGAAGTTGAAAAGTTCAGCATGTATTGCGATGCGATATTGTAAACTTCACGGTAGTCGTTAGGAAGCGCTTTTGAACGTTTTACGCACTCTTTATACGCTCTTTTTTGATCACGCAAATCTTTATACTTAGTTAATATGGTCTTATACACGGCTATCCTCCTTAAGTTGTGTAAGTCTTGTCGTTACATATCCCCATTTCTCCCAGAACATGGACAGTTCACGCAATCCAGCTTCATTCAGACTATAAAATTTCCTTGGCGGTCCTATTTCGGACGGTTTTTTCTCGGTATCAACGAGTTTATTTTTTTCTAGCCGTATCAAGATGGTGTATACCGTTCCTTCAACAACATCTTCGAAACCGAGTGCATTAAGCGTTTTTACGATTTCGTATCCATAGGTTTCTTTCCGGCTGATGATTTCAAGTACGCAGCCTTCCAAAACTCCTTTCAGCATTTCTGTTAGGTTATCCATTTAAATCCTCCAATGCTACTCTGTATTGCTTAGTACCACTATATAGTATCACCGAGTAGCTGAATTGTAAATAGGAGGAAAAGCGGATTGCTGAAAATAAATACGACAGTAGCAGGGACTGGATTTGGTGTGAGTGGAAAGCATTCGCTTTAAGTCAGTAACAATAAAGAAAGCCCGTGCTGGGCACGGGCTTTCTTTATTGTTACAAGGTTCTTCGACATCGACATAACTATTTATACGGGTCAGCAATTTCTTCCCATTGACCGGTGAAAACATCCACTTTTATCGTGAACTCCCTGCCGCTTTGCCTAACATTACTGAACAAATAACCATCTCCAATAAAGCCGGAAATCCAATCGTCATCTATTGGCTCGAAGCCTTCTGTATCAAAGATTGGCTGAAGTAACTTATACAGCTCCTTCTTGTATTCCGTACCGTTAGATATGTCCCACAGATCTATCGCTTCTCGATTCACAAGGCTTCTCACTGGACTGCCAGAAGTTGTATCATGAACCGTACCGGTAAGCGGATTAATTTTATAGCTAAGGCCTTCCCCTACGCCATTCGGTGGATCCATAAAATTAATCGTGTATTGATCGCCTTTTTTACCAAAGGTCCAACCGCTAGCTGGAAGCTTTTTTTCCAGCAAGGACTTAATATCCTGTTCACTGAGCGGAGGAGAAATAAACGAGCCATAGTACATCTGTACACTCTCAATGGTCAGTTCCTTGCCGTAAACGACAATAACTTCAAGCGGAAACTCAGAGATGGATGCTGCACCTGCCAAACGGGCTACAATACGGTCCCCTTCCAGCTCATACGAAACTACGGCACCAAATCCAATCTTCTCGCCCCAAGCCCCCTCAGTGTAATCATACACTTTAGTCAAATGCTTTCCGTCTAGTTCAGCGGATACGTAGGTGTGGTTATTCCGGTGTGTAATGGAAGATTTCAGCCTCTGATTTAGCGTCTCGACCGGGTCCTCTACCACAAGCTCTTCCAGAGTGACAGGCTGGAGCACATGAATCTCACTCATTGAGAGCCCTGTTCCAGTGCCGGTAGTAATACGAATAAAGATTTCTTTAGTACCATCCCCGTTAAGATCGGCTTCTTCAATGGAAGGAGGCCGTGATTCATCTTCACCGGCATTCCACAAAAACGTTCGGTTAACTTCACCGCGTACATCTACCGTGACTTCATGCAAAAGTGCATGCTCAGCCGTGGGCTTTGCAGTTACAGTAATTCCGTTCTTCTCCGCTAATAGCGTTCCTTTGGGATCGATTACAGTTGTATCTTTAGCCTGAGAAGCTGACGGGATAACAACACTCTTCTCCGGGGCTGATGTAGAACTCAGCTTTGCCCCAGTCAAGGTACAGCCACTTAAGACCATAATTACTGCTAACCCTAACACCGTGTTTTGTGCTGTGATCTTTTTATGCCTGGTGATCATGGTTATCCTTCTTTTCATTTCCTTTTTGCTGCTTGAAATGCCGGCTGCACCAGCCACTCGGATGGGATCGGTCAATGTTTCCAATAGTTTAAGAAGAGTCCGTGCGTAGTCTTTGTGGTGCTCCGATGCAAGATGCTTTAAAGCCAGCGCATCACAAGCGACCTCTTGATCCCGTTTCATTTGGCTAACCGCATACCAAAGCAACGGATTGAACCAATGCAGGGCCAGCAGCAGTCCTGTCGGCAGATTCAGCGAAATATCACGACGTTTCACATGCGCCAGCTCATGCAGAAATATATGACGCAGCTCGTTTGCCTCCAGCGTGTACAACATGGCTGTCGGCAGCAGCAGCTTGGGGCGCATAACACCAAGTAGTGTGGGCACAGCAATCTGCTTCGTCTCGACCAGTTTCACTGAGCGCCTTACCTTCATCTCTCGTTTGCACATTTCGAATAACCGCAGGATATCTGCGGAACGGATCTCCGGTTCCCCTCGAACCCGTGCCGTGAATCGCAGCTGTTCACGAACCGACAGACTTATCATTACCACGGCTCCGCTAAGCCATATCAGAACCAGTAAATGTATCGACGTCCAGCCTGCATTTGATGTCTCAGAAGGAGCGTAGATTTCCGTAGTCACCAGTGTCATACTCTCCGATTTCTCAGCTTGCTTTGAAGTTCCTGTTCCTGTTTTTTCAGCGACCGTGGTTGAGTCCACCTCTTGAGTATTCATCCCGGACACAGGTAAATCACCTACATTCGTCTGCACAGAAGGAATATAGAAAGTCTGGGCTGATTCTGTCTCCAGCGGCAACAAATTAAAAATGCTGAATGCACTTTCCGGTGTCCAAGGGACGGCTAACCTCACGATCAGCGGTATCCACAGAAGATACGTCCAGGTCGGTTTCAATCGATTCTTGAACAAGAAACGGGTTACCAGGATCAGCAACACCAGGACGCTCGCCATAGCGGATAGTGACAATATCTTAACGAACAGATTGTATGCAGCTTCCAGCAAGCGACTCAGTCCTTTCGCTCATCCAAAATTCTCTTCAATTCTTCAATATCTTCTCGGGACAGCTTCTCATCCTGTAAAAAGTTGACTAGCATCGGACGCAGCGTTCCACCGTAAATCCGCTTCAGAAAAGATTGTGTTTCCGATTGGACACATTCCTCTTCCCGCACCAGAGGATAATACGAATACACCCTTCCTGTCTGGTTGTAACCGATAGCCCCTTTCTCCGTCAGACGCTTTATCAACGTCCGCACCGTTTTTGGGTTCCAGTCCCGGCTGCCCTCCAAAGCTTCAACAATCTCTCCTGCTGTGTGCGGGGCTCCAGTCCACAGCACCTTCATTACTTCCCACTCGGCATCCGAGATTTTTGGAATTTCCGTAGACATCATCCTATCCGCCTTTCTTTCTACCGTATGACTACACTTGTAATCCAATGTCAAAAATATACAAGTAAGTCTCGTTTATGTCAACCTTAAAAAGTCACGAGAGGGACACTTCCCGTTCGAACAGCTGTGATTCGCTCGATCCATAGTGCAGAGCATAATATTAGGGGAAATAATTGTGAATATCCTTTTTGTATAGTTTAAATTAAGGTTGGCCCCTTCACTGACTCGGTGTATGGACAATGTACAAGAAGAATTATGATTACGTACATTAAAAATATTAATACAGCTCTCCAAAGAGGTGGAACGTGTGCCTATTAAAAATGGTAATCAATACATCGAACGAATCGATCGGCAAAATATCAATATCTGGTACAAAGGAACGCGTATAGAAGGGCCCTTATCCAAACATCCTGCATTTCAAGGCCTCATACAAACACAAGCCGAAATGTACAACATGCAGTGTGACGAACGTTATTTAGCACAGATGACCTACCCTTCGCCTGATACTGGAGAGCTTGTTGGTCTATCTTTCCTCCCGCCCAAAAGTGTTGAAGATTTAGAACGTCGAAGAAAAATGATTGAACTCTGGTCGAGCAGACATCACGGTTTTTTAGGACGTTCCCCAGATTATATGAACACGGCGATCATGTCTCTGTTCACTGCTGCCGATATCCTTGAGGATCTTAATCCGAAATACGCTGAGAACCTCAGGAAATACTATGCCTACTGCCGAGATCATGACATTACATTATCCCATGCCTTCATCCAGCCTCAAGCGAGTAAAATATCCGGTCAAATTGATGCTACTGAGGATTCTATTGCAGCTAAAGTTGTAGAAATCAATGATGAAGGGATGGTTGTAACCGGTGCTTTTATGATGGCAACACAAGGGGCTACATGCGATGAAATGCTTGTATTCCCCACTCCTTCACCATCTCTTGTGGATGATGATAATCCCTTTGCGTTTGCCTTTGCAGTGCCTAATGATTTACCTGGGATGACTTTTGTTTGCCGTGAAAGTTACGCAGCCACATCTACCTACGACCATCCGTTAAGTTCAAGATATGAAGAAATGGATACGCTTGTTATATTTGACCGCGTGCTTATCCCTCATGATCGAATATTTTATTACGGCGATGAGGTTTACTGCGCCCGATTGTTTAGCGAGAGTCACTTTCATACGCATATGGCCCACCAAATCGTTACCCGCTATATTGCTAAAACTGAGTTCTTTCTCGGTGTGCTAGAATCTTTGGCAGAAGAACAAAATGCTGTCCTCGAGCCCTACACTCTCCTGCCGATTTCCAGAATAATAACATTTCTAGAAACATTCAAAGCATTAAGACTTGCTTCTGAATTAGGGGCATCCCATGATCGTTTTGGATATCTCGTACCTGATAAAGGCCCACTACTGGCTTCAACCATTCACTTTTCAGAGCTTTATCCAAAGATGATTGAGATGGTTCAAAATCTCAGTTCAAGCGGTCTCATCATGATCACCTCAGAATCCGACTTCACTTCAAATGCCGGTTCGTATCTCCATCAGTATTTGAAGGGTAATGTCTCGGATGCATGGTATCGAAATGCCTTATTCCGGCTCGCATGGGAACTAGGAGCGGGTGCATTCGGCGGTCGTCAAACCCAGTTTGAACGGTTATTTTTCGGAAATTCAGAAACAATGGCCTGGCGTATGTACAACAGCTATGATAATCACGAATACTTCCGTCAGATTATTCACGAATTCATTCATCAATAGATCTAATTGAGCTTGTGTTTATTCTTCATGTTGAATTGCCCTTTTCGAATGCTCCACAGCCAGGCGATATGAACCACTATAGCCTTGGCTGGAGCGTTAAGCTTAGAAATTGTACCTATTAATAAATCAAGTCTTCCCAACTACCCTCGCGAGATCAGCGTTACTATTCATCCCTACGGGTTACTCCTTTGTTAATGACCAAAATAGAAGAGCCAAAGCACTCACAATTGCACCTAATAAACTCACTCCGTTCCAGCCAAAGTAAACATAGATACTGGTTGATGCAATCGACCCAGTGGCGCTGCCAATGGAATAGAAAATCATATAGCCGGCAGTAAGCCTACTGCGTGCCTCAGGCCGCAGAGTAAGAATCATGCTCTGATTGGTGACATGTACGGCTTGTACTGCAAGATCAAGAAGGATAATACCAACGATTAATGCAAGAAGTGAATGTTGAACATAACTTATGGGCAACCATGATATGAGCAAAAGAATCAAGGCTACACCGGTGGTCTTCTGCCCTAAACCTCGATCGGCGAGACGACCTGCTCGCGCTGCTGCTAAAGCGCCTGCAACACCTGCGAGACCAAACGCTCCAATCGCTGTATGTGAAAGGGAAAACGGTGGGGCGCTGAGAGGTAATACTAGAGACGTCCATAATATACTGAAAGCGGTAAAAATCATCATGCCTAGTGCAGCACGGATTCTAAAAGTTCGTTCCTGAGCAAACAACGTGAACATTGAACGAATCAACTGTAGGTAAGATAATGATTCTCTTTTGTGCTCATAATGTGGCAGCACCCGAAACAATACACATGCCATGATTAGTGTTAATACAGCGGAAACAAGGTAGACAGAACGCCAACCTGCTAAATCCATTAATATGCCAGCGAAAGTTCGCGCCAGTAGAATACCAATTACGATTCCACTTGTCACAACACCAACGACACGCCCACGTTCAGCTGGAGCAGCCAAAGTTGCCGCGAATGCAACGAGCGTCTGTGTCACTACGGCAAGAAACCCAACCGCTGCTATACCTATGAATAACACAATACTGCTGGTGGCAGTACCAACGACAATTAAAGCCAATACGGATAGGAGCATCTGTCCAGCGATCAGCCAACGCCGATTTAATAGATCACCCAGAGGCACTAGTAATAACAGTCCAAGTGCATAAAAAATTTGAGTGATTGTAATAACAAGTCCAACGAATGAATGAGAAATACCAAACTCGTTCGAAATAGCGTCCAGTAAAGGTTGCGCATAATATATGTTAGCAACAACTATTCCGCAGGCGATGGAAAATAAAAGTGCCACATTACGAGATATTATTGATACAGGCACTTGTTCCGACGCTCTAAACCCTCCTTGTACTTTTTCAGCTTTTTTGACTGTTTGATCCGCTATAATAGCTTTCGATTCCTCAACAGATTCCCCCAAAAATAACGCCTCCTGATTAACTTTTATCAAATTCATACATTACATACCGATCAGTACGTAAATACGTTTGACAAATATAACTCAAAAAAAAGATAACTGTCAAGAGATTAGCTTATGAACAATCGAAAATTAGAAACCGACTATTTATACGTTCATTTCTTATTGACATAATAATATTCAAACCATAAAATCATATCATACCGTTCGATATGAAAAGAGGGAGTTACTATGGCTCGACCACGCGAATTTGATGAGGAAAAAGCATTGGATGCAGCTATGCAAGTATTTTGGGAAAAAGGGTTTGAAGCTACCTCTTTAAGCGACCTGACATCAAGAATGGGTATCCAGCGGCCTAGCATCTACTCAACCTTTGGAGACAAAAAAGGACTATTTGAAGCTGCGTTGCGGAAATATACAAGTTCTCATGCAGCCTATATTCGGAACAAACTTCAAAACAGTTCTTCTGTTAAAGAAGCTTTCCGTGCCTTCTTTGAAAATATGGTAGAAAAAGAATATGGGCAAAATCCGAACTGGGGATGCTTTTGCATTAATTCGATGGTTGAACTTTCACCCCATGATGAGAAATTCGAGGTCCTAACAAGAGAACACCAGATGTATCTCTCGGTAATATTTCAAGAAACGATTGATCGAGGTTTGCGCTCAGGTGAGCTTGATCCCGCTATTAACGCAAAGAGTTTAGCGCAGGCATTAGTCATATCATTAATTGGACTTACCGTGATCATGAAATCCCGTCCTGAAAGATCATTTGTAGATAATTCTGTAAAAGAAATACTTACATTGTTGCGATAAAATCAAAAAATCAGGTAGTGATTTTGTAACTACGAAACGTTATTATGTTTAACAGCTCTTCACTAATCCTGTTTTTCTGTCGATAATTTATAGTAGATGGAAAAGTATGGAGGAGCATATGAACACTAATCGCAGAACTGAACCTTTTCGATATACCCTTAAAGAACCTGTAACCTTTGATCTTCATATTCTTAGCATTAACGGAATCCAGGTGCCTTCTAAGCCTGTAAGAGCTGTATTGTTCAACATCAGCCGGACCGGCTGCCACTTATCGTTACCCCTCAACATTAATCCAGAAAATAACCTAGTACGGATTGGTATGGAAATGAATCTTACGGATGAATCTATTTACTTAGAAGGAATCCTGAAATGGAATAGAGAACAGCAGGACTGTTTCCATTACGGTATTCAATTAGACATTCCTGAAGCAGATATTGAGTGTCTTCCGAGGGTGCTCCGCAGGCTCGCTGGAGAAGGTAAAATATTGGTTCGTTGAACGATCAAAATCAGAATAGTGATCCGTTTAATAAAAAAAACAAACCCGCGTGTAGACGCGGGTTTGTTAAATTTTTGCTGCTGTTATTGAATATCAAGATTAATTCCTAACGCTTCTATCTTTGTTCTTGAGGTACATCTCGTTCAGGGGATACTGGTATAACTTGCTCTTTCTCCAGCACCTCTTTTAAATCATCCTGAATTCTTCGATCCCAATGAGGAACGCCAGAGCGATACGCCGCTCTACCTGTCAGGTGGGCTGATAAAGGTGCAGTTATAAATACGAAGACAATCCCTAGTAATAGCTTTGCACTAATATGATCCTGAAAAAATGCAAAATATAGAAAAGCCCCAACCAAGACACATAAAACACCGAGAGTAGCACTTTTGGCAGCAGCATGTGATCTTAGATAAACATCAGGTAGCCTAATCAAACCAATAGCACTTACGGCACTAAGCAATGCCCCCATCAGAATTAACAAAGCAAACAGCAATTCACCGACTGTCTTGATCATTTCCATGTTCGAGCACCACTCCCCTCTCTATATATCTGGCAAAAGCCGTTGTTCCGATAAAAGAAAGAATTCCTATTAACAAAATAATTTCAATAAAAGCCCGCGTTTGGAGTAAGACTGACAGAACGGCTACCATTGCTAACAGATTAATTCCAATCGTATCCAGCGCAGCCACCCGGTCAGGTAAAGAGGGTCCTTTCACCAAACGCCAGGCACATACGCCTATAGCTAGAGTCATGATCGTAATGGACAGCATAAGAATAAAATGAATCATTAGCGGGTCACCTCCAGTATCGCACGCTCAAAGGTGTCTCGGATATTCGCTCTGAACTGTGCAGGGTCATCAACATCCATGGCATGAATATACAATGTCCGATTATCATCCGAAACTTCAAGTACCACAGATCCAGGAGTGAGACAGAGCATCGTGATCAACGTAGCCACTTCCCAATCCGAATTCAGCTCTGTAGTATATTTCAGTATAGCTGGACGTACATTAAGCTCCGGTCTCAGAACGGCTTTTACTACTACATAACTTGAAACGACCAGTTCACGCAGCAACAATAGAATTAGCTTAATGATCGCCCACACTTTTCCAAGATATAACCTGGGCCAAAAGCGTCGCATTCCGAGCAGAATGAGTATACCGAGCAGGAAACCAATGACGAAACGCGGCCCAGTCCAGTCATTGTGCAGAAACATCCACAGGAATGCTATCATGAAATTCAATAATAGTTGAAAAGCCATAGTATCTACTCCTTCATGACAGCGTTAATGTATAGTGCTGGATCAGCCAGTACGGCTCCGGCTTGGCTGACATATCCGTTTACCGTCTCAGCACCTACACCCATCAGAATTACAAGCGCGAACAAAACAGCTGCCGGTGCCATCATAGCTTTATAATGAAGCGGTTTGACTTGTTCTTCCCTTTTCTCGCCACCCCAGAATACCTGCTGGAATACCTTGATCAAGGAATATAACACTATGAAGCTTGATGCAAGTGCAATTAGTGCCAGAGCCACATGATTCTGTCCAAATCCGCTACGCACCATCATCACTTTTCCAGCGAAACCACTAAGTGGTGGAACACCAACCAACGCCAAAGTCAGTACGAAGAACATCCAGCCGGTCCACGGATAGCGTCGGATTAAGCCACCCATTTCTTTTAAGCGGTCGGTGCCCGAGGCTGAGATAATCATCCCGCCCAGGAAAAATAATAATGCTTTAGCAACCATGTCATGCATTAAATAAAACACTACACCATTTAACGAATCCTGAGTCGCAACAGAAATCCCAAAAGCGATAAATCCAACACTGATAATGATATTATAATTAAATATTCGGCCCAGATCATTGTAAGCCAATGCACCGATTGCACCAAGTATCATCGTCGCTCCCGCCATCCAGGCAATCAGTGAATGGGTGAGTCCCGGTTCTTGAATAAAAATCAATGTAAAGGTACGCGTAATTGCATACAATCCCACTTTCGTTAACAATGCCCCAAACAGTGCTCTAACAGCCACAGGTGGTGCGCTGTAAGAATCCGGGAGCCAGAAAAAGAGCAGCAAACCTGCCTTTATCGAAAATACGATCAGCAGCAGGACCGCAATGACGTTCATTACACCGCCTTGTCCCGCCTCTGCTACACGCATAGATAGATGTGCCATATTCAGCGTTCCTGTCGCGGCATATAAATAAGCAAGCGTTGCTACAAACAAGGAAGAGGAAATCACGTTAACTAGTACATATTTTAACGTCTCTCTCAGTTGACCTTTAGAGCCACCAAGTACAATTAAAGCGTACGAGGCAACTAACAGGACCTCAAAGCAGACGAACAAGTTAAACAGATCTCCTGTGAGAAAGGAGCCAAACACCCCAGTTAATAGAAAATGGAAAAAGGGATAGTAATAAAACCGTTCTCTTTCTTCCCCAATGCTGGCGAAGGAAAAAAATAAGCAAGCCGCACCAACAATAGCACCGATTAGCACAAGTAAGGCCGCAAACATATCAGCAACAAACACAATGCCATAAGGTGGAAGCCATCCCCCCATATATAGGGTCTGGATGCCCTTTGTACTTACCTGGTACACAATGATTCCAGCAACCAAGATATTTAAAAACACACTGACGGCACTGATCATACGTTGCAGATCCACTCGTTCTTTTAGAAAAATCAGTATAACTGCCGTAAAGGCCGGAATCAGCAGAGGCAGCACTAGCAAGTTGTTCATTGTTGTCTCTCCTCCTTGGTTCCTTCCACATCATCCGTGCCCGTCGAACGGTAAGTCCGGTATGCCAAAACAATGAAGAATGCTGTTACTCCAAAACTAATTACAATAGAGGTCAAAATGAGCGCCTGCGGTAACGGATCTACATACGCCTCCGCTTTTTCACCTAGCAAAGGTGGAGCACCTGTCTTCAGACCCGACATTGTCAGTAGCAGTAAATGAACACCATGGGTAATTAAATTAGTACCCAGCAGGATGCGTAGCAAGCTTTTGGAAAGGACTAGATAAACACCTACAGAAAACAATACGCCGATCGCCAAGGCAACAACAAGCTCCATTAGCTATCCCTCCCGATCGTAAGTATGATATTCATAGTGACACCAATAACCGCTAGATAAACACCAAGATCAAAGAACATTGCAGTGGTTAATTCTGTTTTGCCCATAAGCGGCAATTGGAAATATCCAAACGTTTGGCTCAGGAAGGGTACGTCGAATATAAATGAGCCACCCCCGGTAAGAAAAGCAATCGAAATCCCGATCGCAATTAACTTACGATAATTAATAGGCAACACCTTCTCAACCATATCCATCCCAAAAGTAATAGCAAGTAGCACCAAACCTGCAGAAGCCATCAAAGCCCCAATAAATCCGCCTCCCGGATTATTATGACCGGCAAAAAACAAAAACAACGAAAATATCAGAATGATAACGAATGCTACTTTAGCTACCGCTTGCAGTAACACATCATCACTTCGGGAATAACGAGGCTTATTATAGGGAACAACCCTCTTCAGTTGGGCTGCTGTACCCTCTCCATCCAACTGCAGCTTGATCATGGAATAAATAGCAAGCGAGGCGAGGCCTAGTACTGTTATTTCAAACATGGTATCAAAGCCGCGGAAATCAACGAGCAGAACATTGACAATATTTTTACCGCCACCCAAAGTATAGCTATTCTCCACATAATATTTCGAGATGGATTCGAACGGACTACTACCTAAAGCAGCAAGTGCAACCAATGTCATCGTTACGCCCATCCCGATGGAAATAATTAGTTTCAGGAAATGCGCACGAGGTTTGAGCTTCTCTTTTTCCAGCCTAGGCAAATGCCTGAAACATAATAGGAATAATGTAACAGATACCACTTCAACAATCATTTGCGTAAGCGCCAGATCAGGAGCTCTGAACAGAACAAAGAGCAAAGTAACCATATAACCAACCATTCCTGTTAACAAAATGGCTGTTATTCTGGAACGCACAAACGGAATAGCTAAAGCACCTAGAAGCAAAACCATTACAGCAATAACCTCAAACAAAGAAAAAGGAGTATACTCAGTCGTACCAAGTGTAATTCCATCTGAATACCAGACGACACCGCAAATCGTTACGATCAGGAAGGAAAAAATATACATTAAATAATGTCTCATGGAACCAGTCATATAAGAACCAGTCACCCATCTAGACAATATCTCAACCAGCCGGATTACTCCGTCATAGACTTGATTTAAAGTGTAGCCACTGCCCCATTCTTTATCGACCAGACTTAAACGGCCATAGATTCGGTATACAGTAATACCAAGAATCACAACACCAAGTGTCATCCATACTTCTGGTGTCCAGCCATGCCAGAAATGGATATTCACAACAAAAGGTTCCCCGGTCTGCAAGATAGGGTGAATAGCATTCATTGCAGGGATAATAAGTGTATTAGATAATATATTCGGGAAAAAACCAATAAATATAGACAGCACTGCTAGCAGGCACGGGGCAAGCAGAAGTCCAAATGGGGCTTCATGCGGTTTTTTGTCCAGCTTCTCAGGCTGATATTTTCCGAAAAAGGTGTGGAATACCAAAATCATACTGTATGCAAAAGTAAACACGCTGGCAATCCAGGCCAAAACCGGGAAGAGCGTAAACAACGAGGGAATAGAGAATATATCCAAGTTTCGGATATTCAGGACAGCTGTAAAAAACATCTCTTTACTTAAAAATCCTGAAAATGGCGGCAAACCAGCCATGGAGAAACTGCCGATCATCGCTACCGTAAAGGTAACCGGCATAATGGAAATCAGTCCGCCTAGCTTTCGCAGGTCCCGGGTACCTGTCTCATGGTCAACTATACCGACCATCATAAACAACGAGCCTTTAAAGATGGCATGGTTAATAAGATGAAAGATAGCCGCTGTTGTTGCAGCAGTATAAAAGACAGCTTCTTCTCCTATATAAAATGCCGCTGCCGATCCCATTCCCAGCAATCCCATAATCAGTCCAAGTTGACTAATTGTTGAATAGGCTAATAGAGCCTTCAGGTCCGTCTGCTTCATCGCCTGGATAGAACCATAAATCAAGGTGATCAAACCGACGCCTGACACAATCCAGAACCACTCATATTGCCCCGCAAAAATAGGGCTGAAACGGGCGACAAGATACAATCCGGCTTTAACCATCGTTGCCGAGTGAAGATACGCGCTAACGGGTGTCGGTGCCTCCATGGCATCCGGCAGCCAGATATGGAACGGGAACTGAGCTGATTTAGTGAATGCGCCTAACAGAATTAGTAGCATCGCTGGAATAAACAACGCATGCCCACTGATATCGCCAACCTCACTCCAAATTTCCCGAATACTAAAGGTGCCTGTCATTACATACAGCATCAAAAAACCGGCAAACATCGCTAAACCACCGAATACGGTAATCAGCATTGATTTCAGAGCACCATACCGCGATTTTTGCCTCCGATGCCAAAAAGCAATTAACAGAAATGACGAAACACTTGTTAATTCCCAAAAACCGTATAACACCATCAAGTTATCCGAAAGTACAACGCCAAGCATCGCACCCGTAAACAACATTAGATAAATATAAAAAGGTGTCAACGCTTCTTTTCGTCGGTCCAGATAAAAAATTGAATAGATAATTACAAGGCTACCCATTCCAGTGATTAACAAAGCAAACAGTAAACTTAATCCATCCAGATGGAAAACCAAATCAATTCCTAGTGAAGGAATCCAAGAAATCGTTTCATAACCCAATTCCCCACCCTTAATAACGGGAATCCGGGTTAAAAAATAAATAAACAATGCGAGCGAACCGGGGAAAACAAACCATCCTCTATGAAGGTTGGATGCCCTCTTGGTCAAAAGTGCGATTACTAAGGCCATTAGAAACGGAACAAGTATGATTACATGCAGCAAAGGCAGTCCTCCTTTTCCACTTGAGCTTATCAAGTTGTGAACTTTAGTACTTACTTTTTTACCAAAAGCCAAAGATCATATGATTGGAAGGGCCTAAAGTAAAGGCCCTCATGTGATAAGAGCACTCCCGATTATAAAGTATCGGTTAATGTGCCATCACAAATATGCAAATATCTAGCCTTTCCATCTTCTTGCTCAATTCTGAATAAACCGTTCTCAAATTCGGTGTGTAGTTCGTGAAAGAACTTCCCTTTAAGCGAATACTCTCCCTTGGGTTCATCACTGAGCTGATACTCATCCCCATTTTTGACCAGGTAGGCGATAACGCCTTCCTCATGGGTTTCTTCCAGACCGGCGCGCATCCGCTGTACGGCCACGACGTGCAGATCCATCATTTTCATTTTACCAATGAGTTCATTGACGAAATTGCGTTTGGTAAGCTCCTGCCATCGAGTCTGAGCAGATTGTCCGATGACGATCTGTGTAACCTCATTCATTTCAGCAACTTCTACAATAATATCTGTTGTTTTCCGGCCTTCACGTTTCCGAATGATAAATTCTGCGCCAGCTTCATCGGCAAGACGTTTCCAGACCGTCATATACATTTCTTTGCTCTGATTATATTCATCAATGTCCGAACTATCGACATTTAATACAAACAATGGCGCCCCTATTATTTCAGACAATTGGACACCACGCCGGATTAAACGTTCCCCATGCGGACCATAATGAACACAAACCATGATTTTTTCATTGTGTATGACCTTCACCCTCCTGTTACAAGGCTAAGAAAAACAAAAGGAGCCTACTGGCGTTAGGCCCCTTACGTAATTCAAAACCTGATAAGTTATACTTAATTATATCTATTCCTATGTTTATTGTAAAGTTTGATGGTTGTCATGGAACTTATTTCTTCGTAATGCTTGTACTATGCCCTTCTATTGAAGTTCTCATTCACTGCATTATTTCAAATTTCTAACAACATAAACTTCGTAATCCCTTATAGAAATATAGATTTTTTAAATATTCATTTACGGGAATATTCCCTATATGGTATATTAAACTTGCGGATGAATTCAATGAATCGAAGTGATACTTGTTTATGAATACTAACGTAATGAGTGCTTTAGCTGAGCCTAATCGTATGCAGATCGTTGATCTATTACGCGACAATCCCTTAACCGTTGGAGAAATCGCGGATAGTCTACAGCTACGGCAGCCTCAAGCATCCAAGCATTTGCGAGTTCTCAGCGAAGCGGGACTTATTGAAGTTCAAGCTGTTGCTAATCGGCGCATTTGCAAGCTCCGCCCAGACCCTTTTAAGGAATTAGACGCTTGGTTAGAATCCTACCGCCATATGTGGGAGGAACGCTATGATCGACTGGATGATTACTTGCAAAAGCTACAAAGCAAGGAATTAGATAAGGAAATATAATCGAGGAGGATTTATCCAATGACAAATTCTAACCCAACTAACCAACTAGTATCCAAAGTTGAAGGCAGCACTTTAATATTAGAGCGTATTTTTAAAGCTCCGCGTGAGCTAGTTTTTAAGGCTTTTTCTGAGGCTGAGCATTTGAAGCATTGGTGGGGACCAAAAGGTTGGACGCTTCCTGTATGCCATGTCGATTTTCGTCCAGGAGGCACTTGGCATTATTGCATGAAATGTGAGGATAAGAATCAAGGTGATTTCTACGGTATGGAGTCTTGGGGCAAGGCGCTTTATCGGGAAATTACGATCCCGAAGCAAATTATTTACACAGACTGGTTCTCAGATGCAGAAGGTAATATTTCAGAAGATCTGCCTGAAACACTAGTCCAACTAGATTTTATCGAACTGGATGGTCAAACGAAGTTGGTTAACACCGGGAAATATGCCTCTCCAGAAGCGCTACAACAAGTGATCGATATGGGTATGCTACCGGGTATTTCACAAACCTTTGATAATCTGGACGTACATCTTGAGAATTTACAAAAGAGCAACTAAGAAGACATGAACGGAGCATCAGCAGCTTAAATAAGTTGGTTATCTAATATATATGTGAAAAATAGGACGATGCAGAGTGCTTATTGCTGCTTCGTCCTATTGCTATTTTATCCCTGTGTATACTCACATCTAATTGGTTTCTGCTAAAATTTGTCCAGCTTCAGCCTTTGACAAATTCTCTACATGATAGATCGTTCCAGTTTCTTGTTCTAGCTTCCGGATTAACTCAAGCTGAGTATCCGTAGCCGTTTGAGCTTTGATGATCCCATCCAAATTGTCATGAGCTATTTTTCGGGCAAGCCCAGGATCATCGAGCAGATCAAGCATTTGGTACATCGCATCAATTGCAATTTTCTCACTGCCAATCCCATAACCGGAATCTGTGCTGAGCATAAATCGATCCGGAAACTTCTTCATAACTGGAATAAATTGCTCGGGATTATTTCCACCCTCAACGTTGTAAACGGAAAAACCAGCAAAAAAATCAGCGTAAAGATTGGGATGCTTTGACAACAACCGGTCAATCTCTTCAGGAGTATTATAGGCATTGATATGTCCAAAAATAATGATAGTCTTCGGATGTTCCTCCAACGCTTGCTCAAGTTTGGCGACAGCAACACCGTTTGGCGGATCAATATGCAATAAGATCGGTGCTTTATATTCAGCGATAATATCATAGATTTGCGGAAGATAACCATCCATAGGATCATTAGCTTTCCATGCCACCTTGGATACCACTGGAGACATCGTAGAAGCGCCTACCACTTCACCCAGACCAAAAAAACCCATTTCTAAATTATTCCTCACGACTTTAAGACTTTCCGGATCATGCAAATCAAACCCCGAAAAATACGGAATAATTATATTGGGATATTTCTGATAAGCCTTCCATGCAAATTTATCTGTAAGGATGGCGCTAGGCTCCGATACATCTCCAAACATAACAACCTGCTGCACCCCTATATCTTTCCACGTCCTCAACATGCCCAAATATTTCAGACCACTGGCATCATGATTATGCGCATCAATTAAACCCAGTTCTTTATACTTGGCAGATAAATCTGTTATAGCTACCTTGTCATCATCAGGAATCATGCTAGGTTCATTTGTAGAAGCTTCTGTTATCTCCGTTGTCTGAGCAGCATTTTCATTCACAGTTACTGTTTTAATCTCATTTTCTTTACTAAAATAAATAATAAACACACCTACCAATATTATCAGAATACCAGCGACCCAATACCTATACTTCTGCATGGCTCATCCTCCATTTTTCGAAACATATCAGTAAGATCGCTAAGTACTCATGAAATAGTGAAACAGGATCGTTCACACACGCTCTCTTGATTATATTGCCATTAAAAATATATTTTGTAAATTAAAAACGATAAATAGGTGAACGCAAGGTTACTCCCTATGCTCTTCCCTTTATTCATTTTGCGGGAAACAAGTACCTGATGCTATTCGGAAAATATTGCAGGAAAAACGTATCATGATGTGTCCCCAACGGATCTGTCTCAAACTTCACCCGTTGATCTGCTCCATCTATCTTCCCTTTTATAATATCATAAGCACGTTTGCTATTAGGCACCATGTCCTTCTGCGCATTCGTCTTGAGGATACCTTCCTGTTCACCAACATACATATAGACGCAGTACTCCCTATCTAGCCTTGTATTCTCCATGTAATGTATAAAATCTTTAAACCACACAGATGCAGATATGAGTATAAAATTATTAAAAACATCCTCATTTTTATACATCGCGTACAGACTTATTAATCCACCTAGTGAGACACCGCCTAAAGCTAATTTCTTCGGCTCATTGGAGATGCGAAATAAACTTTTTATATAGGGTACTAGATCCTGATAGACGTAATTCAGATAATCATCACCCTTCCCCCCAAAGGACCAATCCTTAAAAAGAGCGGGCATTTCCCAAGGCGTATATTCATTATTACGAAGCTGAGAATCAATCCCGATAAAAATAACCGGTTCTGTAATCCCCTCCTCCACATCCCTTTCTATATCAGCAATCGACTCTTTGAACAAGAAATCGCCATCCTGTAAGAAAACCGCCGGGAAGTTTCGTTCAGGAAACAAATGATATGCTTTAGGGAGAAACATAGTAATTTGTCGCCCCATATGTTCGAAAGTAGTAAGTTCTCCTAACATCATTTTCGTCATATCCCCCTCCTTAACGGTTCAACATACGGAACGCTCTACTCATGATGGTCGGCACAACTGACGCGTGGTTTTCATCTGGCGCTACGTAATGCTCAACCTGTAAATTAGGCAAAGCAAACTCACTCATTTTTGAAAATAATATCTTAGCGTCATCGACCATAAACGCCTCTTCACTGCCTACTGTGATCAGTAGCTTTCGGTTCACGGTCCATATCGATTGAGCCTTGTTATAGAACTGGTCCGCATACGCCAGAATTTCATGATCATTCCACCAAATCGAAGGGCTGGAAGCCAAAAAATACTGAAATAGCTCCGCTCGAGTAAATAGCGTCCAGAGAACAAATAACCCGCTTAGTGAGTGACCAAACAAGGCTTGCTTCTGTTGATCGACATTATATTTTTCATAGACACGTGGCATTAATTCTAACTCTAAAAAAGATAGGAACTTTTCAGCACCCCCATGTGGCCCTATATCAGCATTTTTTAATCGATCTGGATATACATACTGCTTTGCAGGCGGCGTGAAATCATAAAATCTTCTTTTAGAGACTTCTTCATCTGAACCATAATGTCCAATGCCAATCACGATTGCCGGTGCTATCAAAGTTTTTGGAGCATTTCTGGATTGCAATTTCACGACATCCCGGCCCAATTGAAAATATGAATTACCATCGAGCATGTAATAGACGGGAAATCCATTATCGGGAGCTTCTTCCCTCGGAAGTGAGACCTTTATATCATATGTGTATCCCATATACTGAGATTCTAGTTTCCATGATTCTGTGCGTTCGAGCTCCACTTGTGTTGACATTTGTTCTGCTCACTCTCCCCTACACTCTTGACTTTGCTAATAAATATAAGAAATAAGGAATACCAATAATCGAAACGACTATCCCCACAGGTAACTCTGCTGGCTGAAATAACGTTTTGGCAAAATAATCCGAAATCACCAGCAAAAACATTCCAACCACTGCACTGGATAACATAATATAACGGTGATTATTCCCTACTAATCTTCTGGCGATATGAGGAGCCATCAATCCTATAAAACCTATAGAACCGGATACAGATACACAGACACTTACGATCCCCACACTGCATAACAGAAAGATCAGCTTTTCTTTTTCTACGGAAATTCCCAAGCTTTTTGTACTGGAGTCTTCCAATTGAAAATAATTGAGCAAATAGCTTTTTCGATACATCACAAATCCTAAAATAAGCACCCAAGGTGCGATCATAATGATATAAGTCCAGTTCGCGCTGTAAATACTTCCAACACTCCAAACCGCGGCCATTTCATAATCACTTGCATTCATTTTTAGAGAAAGATACAACGACAACGCACCAAAACCACTGCTAATCGCAATCCCCGTCAATATCAAACGTTGCATATCAAGTGCACCATTTCTCCATGAGAAAATAAAGATCACAGCAACTGCAGCAAGCCCCCCCACAAAACCAAAGAGCGGCATGGCTAATATCGAGAACCAGCTTTCTTTAAAAAAAGTTGCCCCCGACATTTGAAAGAAAAACATAAACGCAACGATGGCAGCTCCCGCACCTGCATTAATTCCGAGGATACCTGGATCAGCCAGCCCGTTTCGGGTAATGCCTTGAATGACCGTTCCAGCTATCCCCAGACCTATACCTACTAATGAGGCAATAATGATCCGTGGTAGTCGAAATTGAAAAATAACGAGGTCAAATTTAGGATTGGGATCTATTCGCAGCAGCGTTTTTATCACATCCATGACAGACATATCAAAAGCACCATTCGTAAGATGAAAATACCCCGCCACAAGTGTTAGCAGGATAAAAGCCAATAGCGTCAATAGATAGCGACTAAACTGTATCCTTCCTCTATCCACGTTGCTCTCCCCCTTTAACCCGAATTAAATAAAGGAAGAACGGGATTCCAATAAAGGCTGTCACAACGCCAATTGGCGTCTCAAACGGAAAGTTAATATACCGGCTTAAGACATCACAAAATGCTAAAAAAACAGCCCCAATGACTGCTGAACATGGAATGATAAAACGATAGTCGGTCCCAACGATAAATCGTGTAATATGAGGAATGATTAGACCTACAAAGGCAATCTTACCTACTACAGCCACTGCTGTTCCTGTTAGACATACAACAGATAGAATACTGATGATTTTCACCCATTTTGTCCGTTGACCTAAGCTAACCGCCGTTTCATCCCCTAGAGAGGCAACCGTTACGGATTTAGAAATACTAACCGCCAAGAGCAATCCAACGATAATAAAAGGAATTGATAACTTTAGCATATCTGGATTTACGGTATGTATTTTCGAGCTATACCAAATGCTAACATTTTGTGAGACTTGAAAAAACATCGCTACTGCTGAGGCAATACTACTTAAAAATTTACCAATTACAATCCATTCTATTAAGAACACCAAAGTCGTTTATGCTTGCTAGAATAGATTTTTTTGAATTTTTAGATTGCGGAGAAATGTGAAATGAACTCGAGGGATGGGCCTATATTCAACTGTGGCAATGGGGAGCCCTGTTCTTAAATTAGTACACGCCTATTTGGGATGACGGACCGAGCGGACCTTAAATCCTTTGAATACATGTTTTAGTCGAGCTTACGACAAATGTATGCGAATAACCGAATACAATGTGACGACGCTAACGTAATAAGCCAAATGTATACGAAAAATCGAATACATTGTGCCGACGCTAACGTAAAGGAGCCAATTGTATGCGAAAAACCGAATACAATGTGACGACGCTAACGTAATAAGCCAATTGTATGTGATAAACCGAATACAATGTGACGACGATAACGTAAAGTAGCCAAATGTATGCGATAAACCGAATACATTGTGCCAACGCTAACATAAATAAGCCAAATGTATGCGATAAACCGAATACATTGTGACCACGCTAACGTAATAAGCCAATTGTATGTGAAAAACCGAATACATTGTGACCACGCTAACGTAATAAGCCAAATTGTATGTGATAAACCGAATACATTGTGACGACGCTAACGTAAATATGCCAGATGTATGTGAAAAACCGAATACATTGTGACGACGGTAACGTAAATAAGCCAATTGTATGTGGAAAATCGAATACATTGTGACGACGGGAACGTAAACGAGCCAATTGTATGTGGAAAATCGAATACAATGTGCCGGCAGTAACGTTAAATGAGCCAAATGTATGCGAAAAACCGAATACATTGTGACGACGCTAACGTAAATATGCCAGATGTATGTGAAAAACCGAATACATTGTGACGACGGTAACGTAAACGAGCCAATTGTATGCGAAAAACCGAATACATTGTGCCGAAGGCAACGTAAACGAGCCAAATGTATGTGAAAAACCGAATACATTGTGCCGAAGGCAACGTAAACGAGCCAAATGTATGCGAAAAACCCAATACAATGTGCCGAAGGTAACGTAAACGAGCCAAATGTATGCGAAATACCGAATACAATGTGCCGAAGGAAACGTAAACGAGCCAGCGCCTATACATGCTGAAGAACATGCAAAAGAACCCGCAACAAATGCGGGTTCTTCTACGCTATAAATATAAGTTCAACTTTTTTCATACATAGCTATTTCACGGTACATATCTCTCAGTGATACTGGTGACATATCCGTCTCTTGTAGTTATCACACACGGTGGTACAAAATCAGTATACCGCTTGAAATATTCAATAAACTCCTGCTTGCTAACCTCTTTGTGAGCACCTACATTAGCATCCACTATGGAGTATTTCGTCTCATCTGTAACCTTTAATGGATCGGTAAACGTATATTTGTTGAGAATATAAAATCCATTAGGCATATCGTCGTCTGGATTAATATTCAGCCCTTTAAAACGAGCAGAATCCTTCATCGTCAGCCATTCAATGTTATCAAAATCGAAAGAATTATTCTCCAAACTAAGATTTAAAACATATCCATTTAACGTACTCTCGGGGGTGATCGCAAAATCATCAGCAGTAGCCTCATTATCCACTACTAGCTGATCCAGCTTTATATGCTGACCCATTCCAATATCATTGCTTATATAATTCATAGCGACCTGTAAAGGATCAAGAAGAGCTGACTCCTCCCCTTGATCAGCCAACGCCTGCAGACGGGCATAATATTCAGCGATCGTACCATCGGTTTGGGGGGTATGGTAATATTCATTCCCATTCGTATCCTTCCAGCGTTCCACGCACCAAATCCCTGAATCTCCTTGAACAACAGGCTGGGATAACAACAATTGGCTTGTTTCACCTGTCGTTAAAGGGAATTTCACTAGCATGTGATTCCCTATGTAGGTTTCATGTGGAAGCTGATTGTTTGCTTCAAGAAATACACGCACTGCCATTTCCTGACCGGCTGGTGTTGACATATCATTCTCTCCGCTCTTGATTACGCCCAAGTAATGCGGTGTCGAATTCAGAGTGGAGAATAAAAGAATTGGCTTGCCCATGCTTCCTTCTTCGGTTATAAAACCATCAACCATATTTTCTGTCATCGTCAGCTTACTTGGATCATCCGGCTTCAAGCGATATTCTAAACTCCAAATTTCCAAAGATGTGGCAAGCAGATCGTCGAAGGACGCTATTTTTTCAAGCTTAGTAATTTTACTGTCAATCACTTTAATATTTGAATTGTTCTCATAACTCGTAATGTTCTTCTCCATAAACTGCTCGGCATAGTCCTTTACGGTTAATGAATCATTTTTCGGATTGCTTAATAATCCCACACACAATGCTGCCACGACAATGATTGCGACTAGAACAACCCAAAAAGCAGGCTTTTTGTAATTTAAAATATTCTTAATACGCCCTTTCGTGTTGCTATCGCCAAAGGTGAGCGGTGAACCGCCAATAAATCGTTTTCCGGTAGATAAGTTCAAAAGTGAGATCGAATATTCCTTTTTGATACCACTGCCCATCTGTCTTATGACGCTTTCATCACAGGACTTCTCCATATCATCACTCATCAGATAAAAAGAAAGCCATACCAATGGATTAAACCAATGTAAACACAGAACCGCGAACGCGACAGGTTTTATAATATGATCGTTCCTTTGAATATGCACTTGCTCATGTTTGATGATATAAGCTTTTTCATTAGCGGAGAGTCCGCTCGGAAGATAAATTCTAGGCTTAAGTAAGCCGAATACAAATGGTGTGGTAATGCCGCTATGCTCGTATATATTTTCAAAAAGAAGTGTTGCCGTTCTTAAGTTTCGTGAGAGCCGAACAGTTGCAACAATGCTATAGATGAACAGCAGTGCAATTCCGATCAACCAAATAAAGTGGCCTATGTTAATCCATGCGTCTGTTGAGTTTGCAGGGGTTATAACAGCTGAGGTAGCAGGTTCAGTGGGTACAAGTACGGTTGATATATGATTTACGGCTTGGTCAGATGTATTTATTACTTCTTGGATTTGGGGCATTTGTGTAAATTGCTTATTCAGAGGTGTGTTCTGTACTTCAGATGGGATAAAACTAAATATACTCTCAATAGAAAACGGACATAGAAGTCGGAACAAAACTACAGACCATAAGGCATAGGAGAAAATCTTGGGAACTTTTCTTAAGAACAGCCGTGCCACGATGATAAACACAATCACATAACTTCCCGTAATGCTCATGTTTAAAATATGTCCAAACAGCTGATCCACCGTTACTCCTCCTTATGCTCGTGGATTAGTCTTAGAACATCCTCTATTTCGGTGTCGCTTAGTTTCCGACTCTTTGTAAAAGCAGCCAAAAATTTGGGTAACGAACCGCCAAAGGTTTCCTGCACGAACTCCTTACTCTGCTCCGCATAAAAGTCATCCTTTTTGATAAGAGAACCTACAACACCATTATCATTAATAAATATCTCTTTTGCTTCAAGACGTTTTAACATTGTGTATGTCGTTGATTTCTTCCAGTTCAGCTCGGATTCACATAACTTCACCAAATTCCCTGACGGGATCGGTTCATGCTTCCAAATTAATTCCGCAAATTTTCCTTCCATTTCGGTCAGCCTGAGATCCTTCATCCATACTCCTCCCGCCGGTCTACAATTTCTAGACCTCCCGTTTGGAAATAGTTTACAACCTGTAGATTTTTTTGTCTATAAAAGATTTTTCAGTACAACAAAAAGACCATGTCTTTGCAAACATCGCCTCTTTGATTTTTTTTAATTGTAAAACACAGATAAATCACGGAACAATAGTCCGCTTTCTTCTAGTCGGTTAAGCTCCTCTTCTACATCAGTTACAACATGACTTTCTCCCTCATGGGCTGTATTGATTAACCAAGGCTGTCCCTGTTTTAGAAAACAAAGGTCATCGGGCAGCCTGGTCTGCACCCATGAGTATAAGCTGGTGGAATAGGATAGTAGAAAATCAACCGCCTCAGGAGAACAATGAAAAAAATAAATATCTGCATAATGCCCCATAAGCCGAGTCCCCGGCCAATAATCATCTTTAATGATTTTTTTGAGAAAAGGTTGAAGCAGTTCCAGTAGTTCATATCCTTCTGGCTCTAACTCCATCTGATCACGTTTAACCAAAATAAATTCATCACACACTTCCATAGCAATCTGTATCAATGTCTTGTAGGTCTGACCCGTTGGTTCCTGCAAAATAGTATTTATTATAAGGTCCGCCCTCCTACTTATTTGTATTATTTAGATACTCCTGATGCATCCTTCCCCAGCCGCACATGCTATCCAAAACAGTAATCAGCGATTTGCCATGTTCTGAAATACTGTACTCCACTCTCAGTGGAAGCTCATGAAAACTAACTCGATCGATAAGTTGATCCTCTTCAAGCTCCCTAAGTTGCTTAGTTAATGTTCCCTGTGAGACAGCTGGGATGATTCTCCTCAGTTCACCAAATCGTTTCGTGCCATCTATCAATAAAATAAACAAAATAAGCGGCTTCCACTTTCCACCGATCTTTTCAAGCGTTGTTAGCACTCCGGTCAATCTCGGTTCCAGTAAATCCACGTGATCCCCTCTTTCGATAGCCATATGCTGTATTTTCTAATCAGCTAGTACGAACAATCGTACCTAGTACGAAAAAAGTGCGTACTGTGCAGATTCTCTTTTATATCTAATAATAAAAAACAGAAATTAATAAGTCCATTTCACTATGAACGGAGAAGATACACATGTCTACTATTTCATTAAAAAATCAACGCGTAGTCATCATCGGTGGAAGTTCGGGGATCGGTCTAGCTACCGCCAAACAAGCTGTTGACCAAGGTGCAAAGGTCATTATCGCCGGTCGTTCTCAAGATAAACTAGCTAAAGCTCAACAATTTCTTGGGCTCGATTCTACCGAAATTCATTCGCTTGATAATCAAAATGAAGAAGACTTAAAGTCTTTTTTCGAAAAAATCGGCAACTTCGATCATTTGTTTACTCCGGGCGCCTCCTATGTTAGAGGTCCCATTACTTCAAGCTTAGAGATTGCTCATAGCTGCTTTAATGCAAAGTTCTGGCCTCAATATAATGCTGTGAAATACGCGATCCCATATATTAATCCTAAAGGCTCCATTGTTCTGATGTCTGGCGCATTCAGTCAACGACCACTTGCAGACGGTGCATCTTATGCAGCTTGTAACGGCGCGATTGAGAGTCTGGGAAAAGCATTGGCTGTAGAATTAGCTCCGATTCGGGTAAATGTCATTTCCCCAGGGACCATTCATACCAACTTTAATTGGGAAGGTGCAGAGCAGGAAACTAGAGATAAAGCTTACGATGAATATACGAATATGAATATTCTTGGCAGGGTTGGCCATGCCGACGAAGCAGCACATACAACCATTTATTTGATGACTAATAACTATACTACGGGAAGCACCCTATTTCCGGATGGAGGGTATATTTTACGATAAAAATAGCTGACCCCATAAGTAGGAAATGCTACTTATGGGATCAGCTCCTTTTAGTTTAAAGAATTAGAGAGAAATTCCTTGATTATCAGCCGGGGAATCCTTTTCCCTTAGTTAGTATGATATGAAATTCAAATATGAATTTCTATGACTACTTCGTATTAAAGATTATACGAATTACATCCTCCTGAATCTCCTTAATTTTATATATACCGATTTTTTCAGCGGCCCTCACTAGCGCTGTAATATATTCAGGAGTTGAATTAATTTTTCGAGCTGAGGCTTTAAGGTTAATGGAGAACTCATTCCTGTTCTCGTCAACATCAAGAGATTTCACATAAACTTTAAATACCTTTACATAATGCTCATAGTTAACCAAATGTTCTTCAGTAGCACCTTGAAATGAAACATTAACTTTCAAGGATTCCGGTTTCAGGAAGCTCACCTTACCTGCCATATCTATTTGCCCCACTTCAGGATTCAACACTTCATATCCAACTCCGTCAAGGATTGTATAATCCATCCCATTATCCATAGTGGCTATTAAATTAAGGCGTACATCGAGTGCTTCCGGTGAGAGTAATGTCAGATAGTCGCTTACTTCAAGCTTGCTCTTTTGTACAGCCTCTTTCCCGGCGAACATAATCAATGGACTATGTACACGTCTATTCCATGACTTCTCTTCATGTGTACCCAGAGGGTCCATCTGAAAGAATAGGTCCTTGCCTAATACAAATCCCTTCGACTTTAATACATTCACAAGCGGATCAATTGGCATTCCTTCAGTTACACCCATGTCGAGCCAAATCTTCAATGCAGGCTTCCCTGTCTCTTTCGCCAGCTCATCCAATATACGCCCATTGCTTACCCAAGTGGCAGGGGATAAAGCCCCTATCGCTGAGAAGGTCTCCGGATGTTGATAACCCATCCACAATGCCTGAATAGCACCGAATGACGATCCCATAATCATACGGTGATCCCGATCGGGAATGGTCCGATAAGCATCGTCGACATAAGGAATAACTGTATTGATAAAATATTGGGTAAATTTCTCTGCACTCGTTCCATCCGAAGGAATAGACTCATCCGGAAATGGAACATACTCCATTCCCCGTTCTGATCCATCACTTGAAGCGACTCCTATCACGATAACCTTCTCCATAGTTCCATCAGCAACAAGCTGATCAATGATCTCCTCAACTCTCCATTCTTTGCCTAAAGAGCTGGTATTTGTATTAAAAACATTCTGCCCATCGTGCATATACACAACGGGATAACGCTCGTTGTCAGTTTCATATCCTGCAGGCAAATAAACAAATATTCTCCGCTCACCTATATTTTCGATGTGCACGGTACCTTTTGCCACCTCCACACTGGTTGGGCTATCCGATGCATTAGAAGTATTGCTTATCGTTGGAGTGGGGGTTGGTGAAGTAGCAACTTTTTCATTTACATTTCCGTTACTGGAACATCCCGAAAGCGCTAACAAAAATAATACAGCAAATCCCCAAAAGCTCCATTTAAATAATCCACTTGAATGCATAGAACCCCTCCTGATTATTGTTCAAACGTTTTCACACTTCTCATTATACAGGATTTATATGGGATTATGAACATTTTTTCACAAGTGGATTGTTCACTTAGGAGTAGTATACTTTCTCAACTTTATATAAAGTTTGCTCGATCGTTGGGCAGAGATTGGCATCTACTTTATAAAACTTAACTCGAAAGTATAAGCTTTTCAAAAAGTTCTTTATATTATTTTTTTGCCTAAAGGCAGGAAGAAATTCTGAATTTTTCTCCACATCACCAAAACTTTGAATCCATCGCTCTACATAAGTCTGACTAAGTATTTTTCTATTTAAAACACTAATTATGGATCTTACCATTCTCTCATCTTCCCCATCAGAGTATATTCGATCTGTTATGGTCACCTTATCGTAAACCAAATCGAGGATGGTTAAGAGGTCATTTTCATCCAGTTCGGAACATTGAGCCAAATCATCTAAAGCATCTGCTCCATGAGCTATGGCATGAGCCCAGCCTTTTTCTTCGTCATACCCACGGTAATCTCGTTCTTTTTGTATATTGTAAAATACCTTATCTTTTATCTGATGAATTTGCTCTCTTGAGAGAAATGGCGATTCTTTATGCCTCATAAAAAGGAGGGGTATGACTAGCATGGAGAAAGAACGAGTGAAGACAGAGTCTGTATTTAGTTCGCCAAGCTTAAAAAGCAAATGGTTGTTATCCAAAATAACGGGCAGTAGTTGTTCTAGTTCGTTTTCAGTAAGAGAATTTCCAGGAATCCAGTATGATAAGGTTGTATAAATTAGCTCATCACGTAGCTCGGCATCCACTGAACCGATGTTATGTATCATTTCTTGTATCAACTGGAATGTATCGGGAGTTGCTTGGTAGTCATTTTCTTTTATTAATATCAACTTTTCTTTTAAATTCATTTTACACACTCCTACTAGAAATTTTCCGTATGCAGCGTAATAACATTAGTTTGTAAAATGTCACACTATCCTTTCGGATTGTTGGCACTTAACATGGTACTATATATAGTAATAATTGCACACTTTTATTATTAAGCGACACCCTTTCTACATTTTAGAATAGCCTATTCAATAACCAACCAAAGGTGGTACGAAAATGAACCAGAAACTAGAAAAAACAGATTCTAAGCATCGTGTACTCCCCTTTAAAGGCGTTCTCAATTTCCGAGATATGGGCGGATACACCACCTCGGATGGCCGTAAGGTCAAATACGGTTTGTTTTTTCGATCAGCCGAATTAACAGGAATGACCGATCAAGATATAAAGCTCTTTAAATCACTTGGAATTAAGACCATATTTGATTATCGAGGGATAGAAGAGGTTCGTTTAAAGCCAGATCCAGTCATTCCAGGAGTTAATAACATTTGTGTACCAGCGCTAAAGCAAGAGGTTCCTGGAGACATGAGAGATGTGGTTCGTTCTGGGTTCCTTGAACATTTTACGACAGACTTCTTGGTTAATATGTATTTGGACATGGCCTTTAATAACCCTTCCTTTAAGCGACTTATGGCAACCATTATGCTTCCAGATGAATTTAGTATCCTGCATCATTGTGCCGGTGGAAGAGATCGTACTGGCGTTGGATCAGCATTCATCTTCCTAGCACTCGGAGTTCCGAGAGAGACGATTATTGAAGACTATTTGCTCTCCAATCAGACACTCGGTCCTATGAATGAACAAATAAAAAAGCAAGCCTCACAACATCTATCACCGAAGGAAGTAGATACTGTTATGGCTGCGCTTATATTACGCAGAGAATTCATGGAAGCCATTTTCTCTGCCATCGACGCGCGATATAAAAGTGTAGAGGTTTTTCTCGAACAGGAATTCGGCATGACTGCAGACAAGCGCAAGCAGCTACAAGCCTACTGTTTAGAAGCTTAATAACTTGTTTAGCGATGAACTAATTCATTAAGATAGAGATAGTAAATATAAAAAGCGTAGCTCTTGAAGAGCTACGCTTCTTTCCGTTTAATACTGACGTTCTTCCTCGTAAGATACAAACAACATTCTACGCTGTACATCCATCAACGACTTAATCACCCATGTTGCGATCACGGCAACAACGAGTCCCGCTACAACATAAGAAATGTATTGCTGAGATAATGTCCAGTCGATATTAAATAAGGCAAACACACTGTTCTCCAAAATGTTCAAATCCATCGTTTGCAGAAAAATCTGATGAAGCACAGGTAGTGTAATTAGACCAAGCGCAGCTGCTACCACGGTTATGGTTAATGAAAAGAAGATAATACTGGATACAAACCGTCCCATAATTAGCATGATGTTACGCGCGAACTTTGCACCATCAAAACCTAACTTCATTCGTTGCAAGAAGCCTGCTCCTTCTTGCTTCATATCCGTTCTACGCTCTTCATTCGGTCTAGGAATATCCAGCAATGATCTTACTAACTCTTGCTCAAATCGTACGATGTAATCCAATCCTTTGGCTACTGCAAAAAATAAAGGAATACCGATGAAAATGGGGGTTAATCCAATGGATAATGCTAACCCTGTCACCATAAATACGAAATATACTATCGTAATCGGTAATGAGATTATAAAATACAAAATACTCCGATAGGTCTTGGGACTTGATCGACGTTTGCCGGGTTTAGATTGTGATTTCGCTTCTGCTGGAATCTGCATGGAATCTAACGCTCCCATCGGCATTGTGTACAACTTATCGTTCATTTCTTATGTCCTTCCTCTCACGTTATCAATTAATCTCATTATACGTGAGAAAGAGAAGGCTAAAAACAGTCTTAGGACCGGAGTCTTACCAGACTAAAGGCTAGGATGGATTTAGACTGCAACAGCTACAAACCAAGCTTATTCCCCTTCTCCAGCCGCACGATCTGCTGTTCACCGCTGTCTGCCAGCTCTCTGAACTGGTTAATGGTTTCACGCATTTTAGGAAGAGCTTCCTGCTTATACGTACTTATCGAATCTAAAGCAGACAGCACATCTGTGAAGGCTTGTTTTAAAGTATCTACAGAAATACTTGATTCAAGGGATTGCTTATGGATCGCCGCCCCCTGATCTTTTAACATTTTTGAGGTACCGCTTATTAGCGTATTGGTCGTTTGATTTAGGAGTTCAATCTTTTTCAATACGATTCGTTGATTGTAGAGTGCACTTGCCACCGTAACAGAGATTTTCAGGGCCGAAACCGTAACATTTCTAGCTCTGTCCACCCCCCTGATCAGCTCTTTATTATTTCGTATGACCACTTCAATCGCCATAATTCCCTGCTGATTCACAACCAGCATCTGTTGCAAATCCATCACACGCTGCCGTAGAGGAAACAATACCTCCTCCGTTATGAACTTTACTCTTTCTTCGGACTCATTACGTAGCTTAGCTGCTTCCAGTTGAGATTCGATCTCCTGATCCATCAGCATTCCTAGTTGAATCTCTTTTTGTAGCTTCTTAGTAAGCTCCCTAAGCGATTGCTGCTCGAACTCTAACGTAGTGTTATCGTTTTTCAATACGGTTTTGCCTTTATCTAAAGAAATGATAATATCTGAGATTACAGCATCTGCTTTTTGATACTTCGCAAAATAACT
The DNA here is from genome assembly GCF_037963325.1 of Paenibacillus sp. FSL E2-0201. NCBI lineage: Bacteria > Bacillati > Bacillota > Bacilli > Caryophanales > Paenibacillaceae > Paenibacillus > Paenibacillus sp. FSL E2-0201. The sequence continues at coordinate 2,982,844 of NZ_CP150154.1, read as the reverse complement.
CCGCAATGGGTTAAAAAACTTCCCTAACAGACCGCTTTTAGCAAAATCCACTGCGCTTGGGTCTAAATCTTTCAACTGGAGGTTCAGCTCCGTTAAACCTTTAGCTACTTGCCCGCCTTCATCCCCTGTTTTCGATAAATTCCCTACAGATACTTGCAAAAGAGAGTTCTTATCTGAAGACGATCTCATGGTGCTCATCCCGAAGCTGTCTATGGATTGCAGCACTTCTTTTCGCTTCTCCAAGGATTCTAAATCCAGCTCCAAGATCGTCGAGACATTGGTTATTGCCATTTCCTTCAATTGCGTTACTTCCTGTGGCTCAGGTTTAACCTGTTCTTCAATCGCTGATTTCAATTTCTCCGGACTTACCACTTCCATCGTAAAAGACATAGAACCCCTCCTAACAAGTTTAGCTTACATTTGGACATTGAGCAGATTACCGATTTTATAGACTACGTCGTCTGTATCCGCATTGATGTTAGCCGCTTCATTAATACTTGAAATGCTCTCCAGCGCTTTAATATTTGCGTTGTAGCCAATGGTGTAAATCGGAATTTTATAGGTTTCAATTAAACCCCTGATATCATTCAGTGAATGACCTTCATTGGTCTCCCCATCACTTAATACAAAGATCAAAGGTTTGATTTCCGGATTTATCTTCATTTCGTCTTGAAGCATTTTGAGTGCCACTACAATTCCGTCAAAAGTCGCTGTACCCCCATTCGCCTGAAGACTATCTATCGCCCCAACAAACATCGACTGCTGATTCGTGTCGTATTTGCCAATTGGAAGATTTATCGTAACGTTGTCGGAGTAGGAAACAAAACCAATACTATTATCCTTGCCCAAGTACTTCTGTCCCGTTAATAATGATTGCTTTAAGCGATTTAAAGGCTCCCCGTTCATACTACCTGAGACATCAGCTACAAATACTGCCGCAATGGGTTTATTGCCGTTTTTCTTCTCCTTCCATAGCTTTTGTGCCGAGGATAAAAGACTGCCATCCACTGGATTAACCTCTGAATGATAGTCATTCAGTCCGTTAAAACCTTTTTTCTCACCCAAACGCTGATATTTATCCTGTTCTACAAACTCTGCAAATTTCTTGATAATGTCCAGCTTCTCTTGTGGTAGATCACCTAATGCGTAAAGCGGACTATCATGTCTTACACCAAAAGGAGTAAATACATAGCTGCCCTTTAGTTCGGGAGCATTTGCGTAAATTTGGTACTCTAACACAAAAGCATCCAGCTTCCCAGTTTTAGCCGCATCACGCATTTGTAAAGTAGTTGATGCGATAAATGGAACATTCGCTTGGAATTTCTCAAAGCCCTGAACCGCTTGCTCTCCAAGCAAATCAGAGCTGTCAAACGTCCCAAGTGCAGTCACAAGAAAGTTCAACCCTGTTGAACTGGCAAATGGATCTGTGTAACCCATAGACAATTCATTATTCGCTATCGCATCTGTAATCGTCTTGACATTTAAAGAACCGTACTTCTCGACTAACTCATCATATTTCGTTTTATTCGTAACAATACCGGCTACATTGCCAATCAGACGATTGGTTATAAGCTGCGTATTAATCCCGTTCGCTTTTACCATCTCGCCCCATAATTCATTGGATGGTGTAAACGCATCAGGTATATACTTTCCAGACCTTATGTAATCCGTCGCTGTGCCTGAAGCTATATTGCGAATCTTAACTGAAACAGGGATCCCATTCAGCTCTACATTGGCATTATTAAAATCTGTCGCCACTTCATTAAGCCATCCATCATTACCCGTTCCTGATTTCTCTGTCGATGAAAAAATTTCAACAAAGCTATCCGTTGTATTGGTCACTGATATAGGAAATTTAGAAATATCCGGCAAGGAGTCACCAATAGCTACAGGATCTAGATCGATTTGTCCTTTGACCTGCTCCGCGGTATTCACATTAATTTTTTTATAAAGTTTATCCAGCTGTTTGCCTGCATCTTCCGATGAGACCTCACTAGTGGTTTTACCTAAATTAGTTGTTAAGGTAATTCCAAAGTATACAAGTGCAAAAACGACCACTGTTATAACCCCGAGCACTACAAAAGTTCTCCCTTTCCTAGCCATTCGCATCTTCCTTTCATTGCTTATAGAATTTCGTCTGTTTGATCAATTCATCGATCTCCTTCATACAAGGCATATCTTCAACATCTTTATAATTCGTGCTGTCTAGTAGGGATATTTCGAGTAGCAGTTGATCTAATTTCAGCAAAATTTCTTCGTTTGCTCCGAGATACCCGGTCACATAAGCCAAATACTCATTGTACAGAGCCGTTTTTTTCTGCACCAGTTTATCTGAGAACTGCGCTGGTCTTTGTTGACCGGAAAAAAGAGAGAATTCCGAAGCGTCAAATACACTCAACTTATTAAGGATCCCTCGGATATTCAAATAGAAGAGCTTCTCTACTTCAAAACTAACCGCATTAAACTTCTTGAAGCTTAACTCCGATTGCTCAAAACGTTGACTAAGAACATCCACTAACGTATTTTTCTTCTTCTCTAATCGGGTTAGTTGATCCAAAGCCAGAGTAATATCCTTCTTCAGCACCTTTACATTTCTGTATTGTGTGAGCGCTGATATGTAGTCCTCATGCGTCTGTATCTCTTTGACAGGTGGAACCAGCGAAGGTTTAAAAAGCAAACTATAACTTCCATAAAGAACAACAAGTAGACTGATCACTACTAATGTCACACCGGAGGCTGTCTCAAAGACACTTACTCCGCCGATTTCTACCCCTAAAAGTCCTGGAGACAATACAAAAATATTCAAGAACACCACGCCAACGATAAGCCCTAATAGCTTTGCGGATCTCGCAACGTTCAACAAAGACACCTCCCTAACTGATCCGGTAACTTTTTCCATTACTTTCTTCATTTTATCAGAAAATAACGGATCAAACTCCTTTTTATTACAAAAATACTAATTATCCACGGATTATCTCTGGACCCTCGTTGATTCACTTCTATATATATGGAAATATTTCTGTGATTACGTCCATAATCACAAAAAAACCTTAACAGGCCTAAAGCCCATTAAGGTTATTAAACTCAATTTATACCCAAGCGTCATTCGAATATCCACGTTGCTCCCAATAGCCTGTATGCTCTCCTTCGATCAGTTCAATCCGGTTCAGCCATTTCACTGATTTGTAAGCGAACATTTTGGGGACAATTAACCGAACCGGTCCACCGAGATCGCTTGGAATCGGTTTTCCGTCATGCATAACCGCAACCATAACATCGTCCATCTCCGCCTGATCCAGCGTAAGGGTATCTGTATATACCCCATCCCCGGAGTAGAATTTCACTGTCTTTGCAGTTGACTTCACCCCAGCCTGTTGTAGAAGATCCTTTAGTTTAATGCCTTCCCAGGTATTCTTGTAGACGGACCAACCTGTTACACAGTGAAAATCACTTACTTGAACTGTCCGCTGTAATTGAACGAATTGCTCCCAGTTCCACGTAAAGCTCTGCTCTACAAGGCCATCTACCTTAAAGGACCAATTATCGTTCGTGAACTCCGGAATTGGGGTTACGGTATAAACACGGAATTGACCCTGTGACCCACCCCCAAGAGGTGGTGAGGATGCCGCCAGTGGCTGCGGTGCTGGTAACAGCAGGTTGCGATCATTCTCGATTAATTTATCGATCGTTTCACTGCCTCCGATGTTCCCAATTGAACTACCTAGCCATTTTACAAATGAGGGGCCGATTGTAAGAGCAAGCCCTACACCGATCGTCCCGCGAATGAACGCCCTACGCGTATAGACTGGTTGGGGGGTATCCTGAGAGGTAGAATCGGTACTCCCTATACTCTCACTCTTGATGGTCCGACGATTCGGCTCCTTTAGCCATTTCACACGAGTAAGCGAGTGATAGATAATATAAGGCAGTCCAACCCAGGTCAGTACATCATGAATGACCAAAGCAAGATTAGAGACTTGCGGTCCAACTCTACGGAATTGCCATAATAACACGCCGGAAACGAACCAGCCAAGCAACAGAAAGAGTACGACAAGTACATTGAATCGCTGCCAAGGTTTCTCCTTTAACTGCTTCCAATGTTTACTTGCCAGCAGAAGATAATATATAACAGGTAGGATCGAGACGATACCTACCACGATGTGCAAGCCTTTAATCCATACCCTGCCTTCACCAAGGAACCCCCGCCAGAAACCGCCTACTAGCACAAGTCCCGTCAAAGCTAAAATTACGACGATCCAGCCGTTCCAGGTGTGAAGTGCCCGCAGTTTTTTCCCGTACCCTTTACGTAACCGACCAAGCATACCGCTCATAACCTATCCTCCTCCTCATGTGAAAGATTCTGCACCAGATTTAATTTAGTCCAATAAGGTTAGAAAAGACTTTGACGCAGCAGAGAGTGGAACGCCTCGAAGGGTCGCAATTCCAATATTACGCTCTGGAAACGGTGGGTCTAAAGGGATTTCTACAAGTTCTCCACTCTTTAATTCTTCCGTAACATAATCACGAATAACAAAAGCAAGACCAAAGCCACGCAAAGCGAATTGAACAAGAAGATCAACACTGCCTAATTCAAACTCTGGTGTTATTGTCACATGATTGGAGGCTAGAAACCCATCTATATACTTTCTTGTGCTGCCTCCCGGCTCTAGGAACAACAATGGGTACTGCTTGATATCTGAAAGCGGCATCGTCTTGTCTGCCAAATGACGAAAGCCTTTGCCACCTACAAGACAATCTTGAAGCCGTTTACTTTTTCGAAATTCGATCTGTTTGTCAGATGCCGGTAAACTAACGATGCCGAAATCAATCTTCCCTTCTTTTAGAAGCGCAAGGGTCTCCGGTGTTGTTCGATTCGTAATATGAATACGGACATTGGGGTATTGTTCGTGATATTGCTCCAGATAAGACAATAAGTAATATTTGCAAAGTGTATCACTTGCTCCAATATGAATCTCACCGCTATTTAAATTGTTCATTTCAGCAATCGCTCGCTCACCCATCTCCACATTCTGAAAGGCTTGTTCAATAAACCGAAGCAGTACTTTGCCTTCTGTCGTTAGATCCACCCCTCTTGAGGTGCGAAAAAATAAGGAACCACCCATCTTTTCTTCCAATTGCTTAATCGTGTGACTCACCGCTGGTTGTGTGATATTCAGCCGTTCTGCTGCCGCAGTTAAGCTGCCTGTTTGTGCTACCCAATAAAAAGAGCGATACCATTCCAAGTTGATGTCCATTCCCAAGTCATTACCTCACCTTATAATAGATATAACATATATCAATTTTTCTAATGTTCTATCTAGCATTATACTTAGACCTGTAGGCAATCACAAGCTTGGGAGGTAATCGCGTGACCGTAATCGCAATTGTAGGAGCTAACTGGGGAGATGAAGGCAAAGGAAAAATGACGGATGTCCTAGCCGCTCAATCCTCCTATGTAGTTCGTTTTCAAGGTGGAAGTAATGCTGGTCATACTATCATTAACCAGTACGGAAAATTCTCACTCCATATGCTGCCCTCTGGTGTATTTAACCCTTCAGTAATAAACATTATTGGACCAGGAACAGCTCTTGATACTGAAGTATTAATAAAGGAATTACAAGCATTAGCAGAAAGAGGAGTTCCAAAGCCGAAGTTATACGTATCTGAGCGTGCTCAAATCGTGCTCTCGGTTCATCGTTTATTTGATGAGCTGGAAGAGGAACGTCTGGGATCACAAGGGTTTGGTTCAACCAAGAGAGGAATAGCGCCATTCTACGCGGATAAATATGCGAAGCTCGGCATACAGGTTGCGGATCTATTTAATCCAGCACAACTGGAGATACGTCTTAAACAATTACTTGCTTCAAAAAATGTATTACTGGAGCATTTATATAAGAAAGCCCCTATCCAAGTCTCGGACTTACTCGCTCAGTTGCAAAAGGAAGCTGCGCAATTGGCACCATACGTTGCCAATACAACAGAAATACTGCAAGAAGCTTATACGAATGGAGAAACAATTCTACTTGAAGGGCAATTAGGCGCTCTGCGTGATCCTGATCATGGTATATATCCTTACTCCACCTCTTCATCGACACTTGCCGGTTACGCACCTGTCGGAGCAGGTCTTCCTGCGGCTGCCATCACGAATGTCATTGCTGTAACGAAGGCTTATTCCAGCTGTGTAGGCGCCGGACCTTTTGTATCTGAACTGGAGGGTCCAGTAGCGGATGAACTTCGCACACGAGGTGGCGATGCTGGGGAATTTGGAGCAACGACCGGTCGTCCTAGACGTATGGGCTGGTTTGATGCCGTAGCTACGCGCTATGGTTGCTTGATGCAAGGTGCAACAGAGGTTGTGTTGACCAATCTGGATGTTCTTGGTTATTTAGATGAGATTCCGGTTTGCGTTGCTTATGAGCTTGAAAATGGAGAAATCACCGACAAGTTTCCAGCCACAAATAAGCTTTACACAGCAAAACCGATAGTAACGCATTTATCTGGCTGGAACTGCGATATTTCACATATCACTAACTTCGATGAGCTGCCGGAGCAAGCAAAAAGTTACGTAGACTTTATTGAAACGTCTATTGGAATACGTATTTCTACTGTTTCTGTGGGACCTAGACGTGATCAGGTCATTCATCGTACGCTGAAATAATCTTATCACAAGCCTAAACGCCTTCGGTGTCCTTATAAGGCCGGTACTTTTATATATTTTTAAAATAAGGATGCCTAGTTGTACCTACATGCAATTTGCATATAGCTGCAACTAGGCATCCTTGCGTTACTCTTTTACACCAACACTGCATCCACTTTCATCTGTGGCGCCTTGTCACAACGCTTACAAACCTTAACAACTGTTCCGTCCGTTTTTCTTTTTGGATAAAGCAGCTTAATCCGTGTGCTCTGACAGACCGGACAAGTGCCTCTTCCTCTGGATGGTAAACTCCATAGTGCATGTCCGCGTTTTGACTTTGCCATGAATGAACCCCTCATTTCGGTCAACAATAGTCAACACTTCATTCTGAAAGTGCTTCTTCCAAAAGATATGCTGCAAGGACAGGTTGTATGATTAATGACATTCAAAAGTTCCTGTAGAATATAAAAAAGACGCCTTCTAGAATGAAGACGTCATTTTGTTTAGAATCGGATAATTAAAGATAACTTAATTTGTGTAAATCATAGAGACAACACCATTTGTAAAGGTTATGTAATTATAATTTCTATATTGCCAAGTCTCAACTGTAATTCCACTGCCGGATAGACTTGATTTATCAATTGGAGTGCCCCAGCTTAATTCTACTTGCTGCTTCGTCATCCCTGTCGAAATTGTACCCGCCTTGATTTTGGCCCAAATCGCATTAGACCATTTATAGATTTTGGTAGGATCAGACGTAAAGAAATACTCTTTGTTTGCTAGAACGCGAGTGACCTGATCATATTCCATATCATAAGTCTCCACAACTTTACCTGATGCCAATTTAAAAGAAATCGCAAACTCATTATCGTCGTTCACTAGAATATCAACAATCGTTGCTTTTTGGAATTTATAGTCGGAGTCAAACTGGTTGAACCAATAAGTCTTTCCGATTAGCTTAGCGAGATCCCCTTGAGATTCTCTTTTAGCTATTTTTAACGTATTTTTCGTATACGCAAATAACTCCGCTTTACCGAAATTGATGTTCAAAGACTCATAATGAGCACCAAAGTCCAACACTGCTCCCAATGAAGTTTTTAAGAGGGTTGCAGGGAATACAGCTCCTCCATCCACGGTTTGCACTTTACCACTCATTTTCACCTTATTCCCATTCACCATAGCAATATCACTGCCTAGCTGAAGTTGGATAGGCAAATCTCCCAGACGAATGCTAAAGGTCTTAGTGGCTGTGTTCGCCTGAACAGTAGCACCCAAGAGCTTAAACGTTGATTGTACAGGCAAATACATCGTGCCACTGATTAATACACCTTGATCGATGTCCTTATTAGAACTAATAGAGACCTTTAACGTTTTGGAAGCAGCTCCTGAACGCACGGTTACATTTGTTTCGCCAACGGCTAATGCTTTCATAGAGCCATCTGGCAGCTTTTGCAATAAGTAAGGCTTCTCGATCACCATATCTGCTTGAGACAAAGGAACACGTTCGGATGAGCCATCTGGCCCTTTTGCAAAAATCTGCACTGGAACCTTATCTCCAACGGTCATATCCGTATAATCCATTTGAAAAATCAAATCATCCGTGCTGGAAATCGACTGTTCGTTCACTACATTTGTGCTATTCGCATTTGCTGCCTCCGCTGTATGAATTGGACCATACATAGATACTGCTAACACTGCTGCAATACTCCATTTAATAGCTTTCATTTTCCAAAATCCCCCTCTAGTAAATAAACCAATATTACTTTATCACAATTTCACTATTTTAGTAGATAAAAATGGAAGGTTGTTAAGCTTATATTTTATAATGTGTAAATATTATGAAAAATAAAGGGAATCAGATGAATCTACAAGAAGTTACAGAGCAAGCATTACAGAGTCTACCATTTATAAACTTAAATTGGGAGTGATCATCTGAGATAACCATTAATAATCATTGTATATAAGCCACAAATCAAAGACTTAGACTAGGAGTGTTATATTCGTGGAAATAATATCCGACAGATTAATCTTAAGAGATTATACAAGCAATGATTCTTCCTTTTACGAAGAACTAGAAGAAAATCCTTTGTCCTACAAATATGAAAACACCGCACCTGATGCAAAACAAATTAAAGATGACTTCCTTTCGATTTTGTCTCAAGTAACCAGCGATCCACGGGAAAATTATGATCTCGCAATATGTACAAAGCTGGATATGAAGCCCATCGGTAATGTCAGTATAAAGTTAAACTGGGAAGATATCAGAGAATGGGAAATCGGCTGGGTCCTACTACCGGAATATTGGAAGATGGGATATGCAACTGAAGCCGTGAAGTCTCTGATAGATTACGCCTTTAAATTCCTAAATGCACATAGAATTGTTGCTTATGCCAATGCAGAGAATCTTCAATCAGAGAAAGTAATGATTAGAGCGGGAATGATTAAGGACGGGGTTCTTAGGGAGACTAGATTCTGTAATCAACAATGGTGCAACGAGATTATCTATTCCTCTTTGGAGCAGGAGTGGGCTAATATTTGATGGTTAAAAACTAATTAGGGAAAAACTCCCTATAAATAGTCCATATTCGCTGATTATGAATGAAATTAGGGAATTCCTCCCTATAAATCATGCTAATCCCTTTGATTTTCATCAAATCAGACGAATTTAGGGGAGGTTTTCCCTAATTATCAATCTACTGACCAATAATCTCATAATTCCAGGGAGAAATTCCCTAATTATTCAATTGAAGCTTCTCTTGGATCATCAATTGGGGCTTGATTTACAAGATAACAAGATGAGAGCCGCTCCCAAGTAGTTAAAAAACTACTTGGGAGCGGCCTTCTCTGCTTTACACTACCAACTCTCGTACAACTTCAACCTCATCTCTGCTTACTTCAACGAACCCCAGAGATTCATACAAATTCGAAGCACGTTCGTTCTCAATTCGATGACCAATAACGATTTTATCGCAGTGATGTTCGGCTTTTATATATCGAATCAAGGCATCCATTCCCGTTCTACCGAATCCTCTATTCTGATACTTCTGATCAATCATAAAAGCCATTACCCAATAACTTCCGTCCTCAGGATCAACACTATACACAGAGAAACCTATCAATTCTTCATCTGCATATAAAGCTAATGGAGTCATTCCGCAATAAGCCGATTCTGCCAACCAATAAACAACAGGTACAGGAAAAACCGTCTTTTGCTCATTGGACACCTCTAATTGAGTACAGGCATACCAGTTAGTCTCATGGATTGTCTTCAGCTCGACATGAGGATGAAAACCATCCCGAATACGATCACAGACGGCTTCTAATTTAGATTTAAGCTGTAGTGCCCATTCAGGGCTAGTAGAAACGTCAAACGCCTCTAAACTCCGAAGCAGCCTGGCGAATCCATATAAGTCAGAGAACTTTTGAAATTCTGGTAATAACTTGACATATTCATCATCTAAATGTTTTACGGATCTATAACCACTAACAAAAAAATCGATGTTCCTCTTGCTCTCCTCATCATTCTGCTTGGATAAATCTCTCAAGGCTGATGAGATATCCATCGCAAACCAGTGATACATAGAGTCATCGAAGTCAATCGCATTAAAACGTGATTTTTCTTTCATATAAAAAATATTGTCTGTCTCAAAGTCAAAATGAATGAGTCCCGTATGTCCTACGCCAAAAGAGAGCTTACTTAGCCACGCTTCAATTCGCTCATATTCCTTAAGCGCTTTAAACTCCTCAGGGTGTCTTTTTAATACAGATAAAATAAACTGAAGTGAATCAACCCAACTTTTACGCGAGGGCGTGCTCGGAGCATAAGTTTCGGATAAATGATGCAATCGCGCGAGTGTTTGACCCCAATGTTGGAACTGCAGCTCCGACATCTCTTCAAGCGGAACATAATCCCCTGCGGCTTGTTCAAAAACAACCCCGTGATATCTACCATTTTCAGTTAAAAGAGTCTCTATCCAATTCCCTTGCTTGGAGCGTACTGGTGATACAGTATCATAGCCCTGGTCCAATAAGTACATCATAAAATCTAGTTCTGCCTGGATATTCTCAGCAGTATTATCTTCTTCGTTAGTAAACCTTAAATAATAATGCTTATTATTCGATTGAAACGTATAAATAAAATTGCTGCTAGCTCTTACAAACTTCATAGATCCAAGCTCATGATTCCAATACTTGATCATTTCATTGGCAGGTAGATCGTTCTCTGTTCCCCGTACCATGTTCATTAACGTCATCATTTCCGATAGTGCCTCCCGTAGTCATTGAGAGGTGTTCTTCCCTTACGAATACTGACCTCTCTCGGACTTCATTGTGGTGTTGTTCGTACTCAAACATCATCACTCCTTATAAACGGATTAGGGACTCCCGAAAGATTTGACCTTCATTCTCTTCCCCTTTAACATTATCGGTAAATTATTCTATTTAATCAAGAGATTTAGATAAAGCCTTCATTTCCAGAAGGAAGGGGTGGACCCCCGTACTCCCAGATCTGTAATGCCGCACCGATCATTCCACAGAAATTGCCACGATAGGCTGCTTCAATTCGAACACCTTCCAACATCGAGGGCATCGTTCTCGTTGCTACTTCTCTTCTTATTCCTTCGAATAATATCTCCCCTGCTTCAGCCACTCCACCACCAATAACAATAACTTTAGGGTTAAAAATATGAATAAAAGAAGCGATAGCAGATCCAAGTGCTGCGATTGTTTCTTCCATTACTTCTGTAGCTAGAGGGTCTCCTTCTCTCCATCTTGCGATCACGTCTCGCGAGTCTAAGTTATCCAGTGGCAGATTGTTTAAAGTTAGTTGTTCCCGCATTCGACGAGCAATGCTTGTACCCGAAGCATAATGTTCTAAACAACCTCTCCCGCCACAAACGCATTCCGGTCCTTTGAAATCTACAGACATATGGCCTAACTCTCCGGCCCCACCCCAAGAACCATGGACAAGGTGACCCTCTACAACAATTGCCCCACCAACACCCGTTCCAAGTGCAAGACAAATAAAGTCTTCTACACCTATACAAGCGCCTAAATATTTCTCGCTTAATGCTAGTACATTCACGTCGTTATCAACGATCACTGGAACCTGGAACTGAGTCTGAAGCAACGCTTTCAAAGCTGTCCCAGCATACCCAGGAATAAGCTCTGAGGCCGAGCGAATACTCCCTTCCTCCCAAGCGACTTGTCCTGCCGTTCCTACGCCAATCCCCTTAATCTTTACCCCTGAATGTATCGCTGTAACTTCATTCATTAACTTTTGAATAGCCTGAATAGCTCGGTCCACGGTCTTCGTGAACCCAGCCATTGTGCTCAGACTTACAGTATGTACTACGTACCCATATGATGTAACGAGCCCAGCATTAATTTTCGTTCCCCCGATATCTACTCCAACAACATATTCCATATGAGGATCATAACCTTCTGACACGGACTCTCCTCCTTAAGTCTCAGCAATCACTCACGGCTTTGACATATCGTGAAGTGATTAACTGTGGCCTTGTAATCGCACTTCCTACCACAACATAAGCTGCGCCAGCCTTCTTAGCTCTCGCCGCATCCTCCGGTGTCCATATCCGCCCTTCTGCAACAACGGGAATATTCACGAACTCGCATAATTGCTGAAGTAAAATAAAATCTGGTCCTTCTTGCTGTGTACTGTAAGGTGTATAGCCGGAAAGTGTTGTGCCAATGAAATCTACACCTAGTTCTTCCGCTGCCAATCCTTCCTCCAAAGTCGATATATCTGCCATTACAAGCACACCCATTTGGTGGGCATATGCGATTAAAGGCTTAACCGACTCAAAGCGACCTTCCCGATTCGTAACATCTAATGCAACAATATCCGCTTTTGCGGAGATAATTGCTTTCACTTCTTCAAGAGTTGGCGTAATAAATATGGCTGATCCGGGAATATCCCGTTTAATTAGTCCAATAACCGGTACATTTACCTCTTCTTTGATCGCTACAATATCTGGAACTCCATTCGTCCGGATACCTATTGCCCCTGATTGAACCGCTGCTCTTGCCATTTTTGCCATTGTATCCCCACCATGAAGCGGCTCATGCTCAAGTGCCTGACATGATACGATCAGACCTTTCATCGGAAAGATATCGCTCATTCGAGTCATCATTAACCCTATCCCTTCGCTTCAAGAATATAATCTAATATTCTATTGTTGAGAGCTTCCACCCGATCCTGATCGGAGTCTTTGATAGGTAGAAGTGGCATTCTTGGTGTACCCGTTTCAAATCCACGCAGACTCAGGATTGCTTTACATGCACCATATAATGATGGAAAGGATAATAATTCTACAATGAGATCATTGATAATGAACTGCCATTTCTGCGCCTCAGCCATATCACCTTGCCCATAACATTGTTCTACTTTTAAAAATAGCTCGGGCATAACCCCATAGGTTCCACCAATCCCACCATCAGCCCCGATACTGCGGCCAGCCAAATACTGCTCATCCGGTCCATTCAATACAAGAAAATCATTTCCACCTGCTGCCTTAAACTGCTGAAGCTCAAATGTACTTTCTGCTGAAATCTTCACGCCAATCACTTTATCCTGCGCAGCCATCTTAATTAACAAGCTTTTTGATAATTGAAAACCAGTCGTTTGCGGGATATGGTAGATAATAAATGGAAGCGATGTACTATCAATGATCGCCTGCCAATGGCTTTCAACACTGTCCGGAGACAAACGGTAATAAATTGCTGGAACAGCCGATACCGCGTGTGCGCCTACGAATTCAGCATGTACCGCAAGCTCAACACTATCCCGAGTAGATGGAGCACCAACGTGAGCAATGATCGTTAGCTCCTCTCCTACTTCCGCTATAACGGCTTCGAGCATTTGTTTGCGTTCCTCTACAGATTGCAGCATGCCTTCTCCTGAGCTTCCTCCAACATAAAGACCTTTCACACCAGTAGAAGCATAATGACGAGCTAATTTCTGTGCCGCTTCTTTATCTATATTCCCCTCAGCATCATAACTGGAGTACAAAGCGATAATAATGCCTTTAAAAGCTTCAAGATCATATGATTTCATAGATAATAGCCTCCATCGCTAAAGCCAAATATATTCATTTGCGTTGTTATATGAATTTTTAACCTTTAACAGCACCCATAGTGATCCCTTGTGTGAATGCCTTTTGAAACATTAGGAAGATTGCAATCATAGGAATCGAAGCTAACGCAGCACCTGCCATAAGCAGTCCATAGTTGGTTGTGAATTCGCCGCGTAGTGTCGCTACCCCAAGTGGCAAGGTCATCATCGAAGTGGATCGCGTCATAATTAGCTGGCTGAAATAATCGTTCCATGAAGTTATGAAGGTGAATATAGCCAGTGCACCCACTGCTGGTTTCAATAACGGTAAAACGATCGTTCCAAACAATCGAATCTCTGAGCTACCGTCAATTTTCGCCGCTTCAATCAACTCTCCCGGAATCGTCTGCGCGAACTGTTTCATCAGAAAGACTCCAAAAGGCCAGCCAATCGCCGGTAAAATAAGCCCTTTATACGTATTGACCCAACCAAAGTCAGCTAACATCGTAAACAACGGTACAAGAATAACTTGCTTAGGCAATGCCATGGCGGCAACAAACATTGTGAAGATAATTCCTCGTCCGGGAAATGATTTCTTTGCAAGAACATAACCGGCACAGGAGGAGACAATACAGATGGCTGCCATCTCTGCAAAAGCAATAATAAAGCTATTAAACATCCAGCGTTCTACCGGATTCTTAAATAATTCTGTCCAGTTCTGTAGCGTCGGCTTTAGCGGAAACCACTCCGGTGGGATGGTCGTTGCCACAGTTTGAAGCTTAAAGGCTCCCGAAACTACCCAATAAAAAGGAAAGATAAAAAATAATGTAGCCAAGATCAATAGAATGGTAGCTATTATTTTTGGAATCGTTAATTCTTTTTTCCATGCGCTTACTTTCTTAGACTGGGTTATAGGTGCTTTCAGTTGTAATGGATTCGTAGAATTCATGATGTCCCCTCCTTAATACTCAACATCGCTGCCAAAGTATTTGAATTGAATGATAGAAATAATCCCAATTACTATTGCGAGTATGACGCCCATTGCTGAGGCATATCCGAAATGACCTAACATAAAGGCTTGTTCATAAACACCATACATAACGGTAGATGTGCTATATACAGGCCCGCCTGAGGTAAGGAGTTGAATCAGTGCGAAACACTGAAAGGTATTAATCGTGGTTATCACGATAATATATAAGTTCGTTGGCATCAGCATCGGCCATAATATTTTCCGGAAAATTTGCCAAGGGGTTGCTCGATCTATCTCTGCGGCTTCAATATAAGAGGTAGGAATGTTACCAATGGAGGCCACATATAAAATGATCGGTTGACCTACAGAAGTCGTTATTAAAACCACGATAATTGCAAGTAATGCTGTTCTTGTATCCCCTAGCCATGAAACAGGCTCCATTCCAAACAAACCCGTCAAATAATTCAGAATTCCGTAGTTGGGATGGTAAATCCAGCCCCACACGACCGTGATACTTACAACCGATGATACGGCTGGCAAGTAGAACACAC
This sequence comes from Paenibacillus sp. FSL E2-0201, assembly GCF_037963325.1. Lineage (NCBI taxonomy): Bacteria > Bacillati > Bacillota > Bacilli > Caryophanales > Paenibacillaceae > Paenibacillus > Paenibacillus sp. FSL E2-0201. Next base: position 2,967,614 of record NZ_CP150154.1, on the reverse strand, counting down.
CGCGGAAAAATGATCTAGCAAACTCTTTTTTCTTATAGATATTCATTGAAACAAACAGTGAAAAGATAATCACGATCGGTACGGTGATCACAACAAGCAATAAAGTATTTCCCATGGACTTTATAAAATTATCGTCTTTAAATAATGAAATATAATTATCGAGACCAATAAAACTAAAATCTCTCAAAGAGTAATCAAAGAAACTAATATAGACTCCTTTTACCATCGGGTAGGCTACAAACAGAAGAAAGAATCCAAACGCTGGTAATAAGAAAAGATAACTCATCATCCAGTCACGTATCACATAACCTTTAATTTTGCGTACCGTTGTCCCCACAACCTTCTCCCCATTTCTCTGATGATCAAGCATAAACGACTTTGGCGTCCTTATAAGGACGGTGAGCGTTTAAGCGAGAAAAATTATGATATTTATAGGTGTGTAGCTTGAATTTTTTTAAAAAGAATAGAGTGCTTCCCGCACTCTATTCTTTTGAACGCCATTCACTTTTTATTTCATAGCTGCTTTGGCTTTAGTAATAGCTTCGTTAGCCTTTGTAGCAAAACTATCCAAAGCTTCCTTGCCGGTAGCGCCTCCAGTTAAAGCACGTTGTAATTCAGGGAACCAGAAGGTACGAATATCTGCATATCCATCTGCAATTGTTGGTGCATCTGTCGTAAATTTACGAGCATATTCGGCGTATTTGTACTCTGGATCGTCATATAGTCCAGTAATCGAATTACGAACCGAAAGACCACCTGTTTGAATCAAGTTTTTCTTACCCCATACTGGATCATTAGCAATGAAATCAATTAGCTTCTTGGAAGCTGCAATCTTAGCTTCATCACCATTATTAAATACAGCCATACCGCCCAGATAAGGTTCAAGCTTCGGTTCCGAACCATCTAAAGTAGGGAATGGAAGAAGAATATCTTCGAATTGAACCATCTTCTTGGATACGTTCTGTGCTTTTAGCACAGCGGAATAGTTAAGTGTAAAGGCCAATTTTCCTTGCAAGAACAAATCGTTTACATCAGCAGCAGCTAGCGATGCTGCACCAGAGACACTGAGTTTATCTTTCGTAGCTTGGACAATCCAATCCAGCGCTTTTGCTGCATTATCTGTATTGATAGCGACTGCGGAATTGTCTTCATTTAGGAATCTGGATACGCCTAAGTTAGCAAGATAAGCGCGAGTTCCTTGGTCTCCGGCTTGGCTCTTCGCGAAGAACCCTGTTGGAATAACATCCGGAGCCTTTTCTTTCACAGCTTCCAATGCCTTTTTATATTCTTCAAACGTCCAAGTTCTATCTTCCTTATCCAGAGGAAGTAAATCTAGAGCGCCTATCTTTTCAAAAATAGTCTTATTAACCGCCATCATAAATGGTGCTGTATTGATCGGGTACATAAAGATGTTGTCGCCTACACTTGACTGCTTCCAAAAAGCTTCTGAAATATCATTCTTCACTTCATCAGTCACCATGTCGTTAAGCGGTGCAAGCAAATCCTTTTTACCCCAATCGATAATCCGTCCAGGTGCATCATAGATCACATCAGGCGCAGTATTAGAAGCTATTGCGACATTCAGTTTTTCAGGGCCGCCTTCAAAGGTGATCATCTCAAGGTTGACTTTAATTTCAGGATTCTTCTCATTAAAAGCTGCAATGATTTCCTTTTCATATTTGCCAACTTCACCATCTAAAGCTTGAAAGCTCGGAAAATTCCACCATGTAATCTCTACTGGCTTAGCAGCAGCCTCAGTTGCTGCGGGCTCAGTCTTGTCAGCGTTATTACTTGGTGTAACTGCTGAATTCGCCGTGTTCGTATTTCCACATGCAACTAACTGTGTACCTAAAAGTGCGACACCAACAATACTCATTAGCCCTTTTTTCATTGCTTTCATGTGCTACCCCCAATTATTTTTTTGTGGAATAAGTACTGCTCTCATTCCTTGCGCTAATCATAAATCAATTGTAAATTTAGGAGAATCCCACTCCTTTTACTTTTAGGGCTCTTTTCTGACATATCCCTTCAATCCACCCCTCTTCAATGTTATAATACATTACATATTCCACCTATTAACAATTAAATTTATATTTCTTCACTTTTCCGCCTTAATGTAACCCTTTTAATCTTACATCTAATGGTATTTCCTTACGAACGATCCACTATAATTCTAGTCTTCCGGAGGGATTTCATGTACAAACTAATGATTGTAGAGGATGAACCATTAATAAGAACGGGCTTAAAACATTACTTTGCTTGGGAAGAGCTTGGGGTTCACAACATTATTGAAGCAGAGAATGGAAAAGAAGGAATGGCCACTGCACTGCGTGAGAAGCCCGATTTGGTGATCACTGATATCCGGATGCCCCAAATGGATGGTCTACAAATGATTGAGCAGATTCGCAATCTGCTTCCTGATACATTATTTATCATTTTGACTGGATTCAACGATTTCGAATATGCTCAGAAGGCTATAAAACTAGGGAATGTACATGCGTTTTTGCTCAAGCCTTTGGAATACGAGGAAAGTCTCCTTGTGATACAAGAATGTATGAACAAGCTTCATCTTAAGCGGCAAGATCGATTGAAACGTTCTAATTTGGAGGGGGCACAGCTTGTAAAGCTATTACTGGAGGAAGAACAACCTGTAATAGATGATTCTATTGTCCGTGAACTATGTAATTTCAACAGTAACTACTATCTTTATCTGCCCTTTGTTTTGACAGGAATTCCTATGAGAGGAAAGCGCGCTCAATCTACGCTCTGGATGAGAGAATATGCGGAGAAGTTCATTCATCATGCTGTAGACGAGTATCTCCATGCCTCTACACCGCACACTGTTTTTACATATTCATCTAAAACTAAGCTCTTTGGACTTATTGTATTGGGATCTCCAGCTTCTATTGATAATTTTCCTCTTCAGACTAAAGTTCAGACACGAATCGATCAATATCTGAAGCTGCTTACGCTAGAACATCACCTAGGCCTCTATTTAGTTATAGGTAAGACGACGGAGAATCCTACACAAATAAATTCATTGCTGCATGAGAACGATAGAATGTTATATCAACGCTTCTACAAGAGAGATTGTAGGTTTATCTACGTGCCACAATGGATAGAAGGCTCCAATTCTATTAAACCATCCCTAATTCAACTCGATGAAAATGATAAGAAACGGATGATCTCCTGCATCGAAAGTGCTAACGAAATAGAGACGCTCCAGCTGATGCACCGGCTGTCTCAAGATATTTTGAGTAAAGCTGATGTCTCTTCTCCAGATTTTTGGCTTGCATTTCTTCAGGAAATTATAAGTACCATTCTCCGCTTCGCTAATAAGAACCACATCCATATCGAAGGCGTGTACAGCGAAAAGCTCCTGAATCTAACCTTTGTAGATGAATTTGATTCAATTGAGAACCTTTTTGACTGGCTTGGCAGATGGATGGTTCATTTAGGAACTGTTTATTCCGAAGGGCTGACCCACAACAACCAACAGGATGTGATCATATTCGAGCATATTAAATCCTTCATAAAAGAGAATATTGATCAAGATGTGACTCTACAGATGGTAGCAGATCGATTCTTCTATAATCCGTCTTATTTAAGTCGATTATTTAAGCGAAAACTTGATAAGAACTACATGCGATTTGTAACCGAAATTCGGATGGAATATGCGCAGGAATGCTTAAAAAAACCAGAGTTTCTAGTGACCGATGTCTGTACGATGTGTGGTTACAAAAGCTATATGCATTTCGTTAAAACATTCCGAAGCATCACAAACATGACTCCATCGGACTACAGAAAACAGTCAGGCTGGTGACCCAAAATGATGCAGATAGAGCAACCAAAAAAACGATAAGCCGATGGAATCATCAACCGGATCGTATACAATCAGGTTCCACCAAAAGTGGAATATGAACTTAGTGAATATGGTAATAGTCTAAGCGACATTTTAACTTCGCTCTGTAACTGGGGAGAACAACATATCATTAAGCAGTACGGTGATAAATATGCTGTTTTAGAGGATAACATTTTAAATAAATAACGAGAGAAACCATAACTTCAATCTTCTAAGAACCCCTTCCTTATTGGTTGGGGTTTGCTTGATATTTATGCTGCAAAAGTTGAGGTTTTAATTATACGCCCATGAAAAAAAGGACAGCTAAATCAGATCGATTTAACTGTCCCGTAACTTAAATTACGCCATCTCCTCCTATAGCAGTTGCTGTGAATGATATGGGTCCAAATAGATTGATAGGCAAGTTGCTATCATTTTGAATTACCAATTCATAGTTATGGATTCCAATATAAGGACCATCAACCCACTGAACATTTAATTGAATATCAGTAGTTGTAGTAAAACGAAAAAAGGATCTATAAATATCGACTCCAGCACGTCGGATTAAAACAAGAAATTGGCTGTTAGCAAGTGCAGTAAGACTAAAACTACCATTTAACTCGACTCTGCTGGAGAAAGAGGCCGGATTAGCCGGACTAATATTTACTTGCGCTGTGGCTAGACCCGCCCCAGCTCCAGGAATCCCTGCAACCGTTATAGCAGTAGTAAACGGGTCTAACGGGATTTTTGCCTGTGACCCATAACTTATAATTGTCGCCATTTTTAATCACTCCATTTCAAGGTTATAGAATAGTATATTGTGAATCCGCAATGATAGATTGGACTTAATTCCTGATGATTATATACATTTAAGTTATACTTTTACTAGATTATAAAACCTAGATACTTCGAATATCATCCTCTAATTTCCACCTATTGACAAACTCACTTATCAGAATTACAATTACCCAAATATCATGAACAACGTTGAAAAAGGGTAAGTAGACAAATGAACATGGACTTCAGAGAGCCGGTGGTTGCTGCGAACCGGTGTCCAGCGTTTGATCGAATGGCCTTTAGAGTTGCTCTTCCGAACCATCTACTTAGATGCTGTAGGAGAAGCCGGGGTTCCCGCCGTTATCAAGGGACCTGTATCTAGATTGTTTTAACACTCTCCGTACAGGTAAGAGAAGATCGTAATGCTAACGAAACTTGGTGGCGCGATCAATTAAGGTGGTACCACGACAACTTCGTCCTTATTGGATGAGGTTTTTTGTCATTTAAGGAGGTGATGGCCATGGATGATGGCTGGTGGTGGCGATTCAATGTTAATCAAAAGCGACAAAACAGGAGGAATTTAAATGATAAAAGAACGTGTATTAACTGGAGATCGAGTGACCGGAAAGCTGCACCTTGGCCATTACGTGGGCAGCTTGCAGAACCGAGTGGCTCTACAGGAGCAATATGATACTTTTGTGTTTCTAGCAGATATTCAAGCCCTAACGACTCACTTTGATCGGCCTCAACTACTGGGTCAAAACTTGAATGAAATCACACTCGACTATTTATCAGCGGGTATAGATCCAGATAAAGCCACTATATTCATTCAATCTATGATTCCAGAGATTGCCGAACTGACTGTTCTGTTCTCCATGTTCGTCACTGTGAATTCGTTGCGGCACAATCCTACCATTAAAGCCGAATCGAAAAATTCCAGCTTAGATGAACTATACTATGGTTTTCTTGGGTATCCAGTAAGCCAGACTGCCGATATAACCTTTTGTAAAGCGACGATTATTCCTGTAGGCGAAGACCAGCTTCCCCATCTGGAGTTGACCCGCAAAATCGTACGTAGATTCAACGAGCTGTACAGCCCCATCCTTGTGGAGCCGAGAGCGCTTATCAGCGAGACCCCAAGACTAGTGGGAACAGACGGCAATGCAAAAATGAGCAAAAGCTTAGGTAATGCCATCGAGCTGGACTCCACGAAGGAAGAGATCACCTTCAAAATCCGCAAAGCCACAACTGATCCAGCCCGTGTTCATAAAAATGATCCTGGGCATCCAGATATTTGTCCCATTTATGCTTATCATCGCGCTTTTCGTTCCCACGGCGCCAGTGAAATTCACGAGAGCTGCGAAAATGGCTGTATAAGTTGTTCTGCCTGTAAGCAGCTTATCACGACAGCTCTAGACCAATTAATTGAACCGATGCGTGAGCGGCGCTCCTATTATGCAGCCAGACCCAAGGTTGTTGAGGATATCTTATTATCCGGAACTAAACGTGCCCGCAACATTGCTCAAGAAACGATGTCCGAAGTACGCGAGGCCATGGGCCTTAATTATTTTTCAAAATAAATCTGATCCGTATGGGCAATAAAAAAACGCTGGACTCTCTATTGGAGAGAGCTCCGGCGTTTTTTTAGATCCAGCGTCACATTGGACAGCGGCTCTTAGAGGAAAAAAGAAGAAATTGTCGAATCATTCATTTAAATCATAGTAGAAAGAAGAATGAACATGAATACATTTTATTCACAGCTTGGACGTGTGCTTGAAGAGAGAACTCCGTTCCACCAAGATGGTTACTATCTTTTATATGATGGAAACAGAGCAAAATTTAGTCCCACTAAACCTAATCATATCGAAATTGTTACAGCTGAAAGTTTTGTAAATACTCTCGTTAAGAACAGTAAAGCAGTCATTTCTTCTTTCGCGAGTGGACCTGACAATAATGATGTCTATGTTTTTAATCTTCAAGCTGATGAGTTTTATAACATCAACATTTATCTAAATACCCTTGAAGGTTTCCAGCGAGCTTTAGAGAGAAATCCAAAGGATCGAGATGAACGTTCAATAAACTGGTTGAAATATAATCAGGGGGATTTTCGGTACCACTTATGGCTTGAAGATGATAAGATCGTGAATTATTTTACCCAACTAGCAGATCTGACAACTTATCAAGAAGAAGATTTTCTCTTTAACACGGAGGATCAACCTATCATCGCCTTTGAAGCAGGGATTATTAAAATGGGGTATTATCTGCTGACGCTAAAAGCAATGCAGCGTTTGATCACTGAGGGTGAGCTTCAGTCATTAAATACAACTGAAGGCTTTATTGCCTTTGCCTCCACAGGGAACAATGACTTAGATTACAGTATTGTGATGCCAAAAACCATCGAACCTGCTTTATTCGCAAAGATTTTCCCATTTGATCATGCAAAAGATTTACAATTTCGAGAGCTGATGTTGCAGAATCAACATTTCTCAGTCACAGAATATTTAGATTATTGGTCCGACGCAGTTCTTAGCAGCTACAGTGACACGATTCCATATATTTACGGGAAGTCTGACCTAGAAGTGTTCATACAAATGGAGCATCTTGGAAATGCACTGGCTCAGGAATGCATCCAACGTTTAAATCCCTTAATTGATTTGGAGATCATTGAAATTGAGAATTATTACTTCATTTACTACTATATTGAAGCGCTGCATTTTGCAGGACCGCTAACAAAGCAACAACTTGATGATTGTAAGCAGCTAGCAAACCGCATGAATGAAAGAGGCGAAGATCTGGAAGACGCTTTGCGCTTAATAAACGCTGTAATAAATTTATAAATATTCTCAAAAGAAAAGGCCGTAACCCTCCTCCAAAGGGATCATTACGGCCTTATTTCCACTTACAGCACCCAATTTCCCTTACGGAATACCGGTTCAATCGTGCCATCCGCCAGTTCTCCATCAATATCCAGTTCTGCCGAACCGATCATAAAATCGACATGTGTTAAGCTGACATTAGCACCTCGTGCGACAAGCTCTTGATTCGTAAGCTTTGTGCCGCCTTCAATATTGACAGGATAGGCACTTCCCAACGCGAAATGGCAGGAGGCATTCTCATCAATCCCTGTATTGTAGAAAATTCGGTTCAAGCGAGAGATTGGAGAATCATGCTGCACTAAAGCCACTTCTCCTAAATAGGATGCACCTTCATCCGTTGCCAACAGCGAAGTCAGATGCTCACGTCCAGATTCAGCTTCATATGCTACTACTTTTCCATCTTTAAAGGTGAATGAAAGACCTTCTACCAAACGTCCATTCAGATTCAAAGGGAGTGTACTTCTAACTGTACCATTCACACCTGTACGATGGGGCATCGAATAGATTTCTTCGGTTGGCATATTTGCCACGAAATACACACCTTTATCATTCTCTCCACCGCCTCCGCGCCACAGATGACCTTCCGGAAGCTCCACATGCAGGTCCGTTCCCGGTGCACGGTAATGCAGGCTTTTATAACGCTTAGCGTTCATTCTATCCTGACTCTCTTTTAAATGACCGATATGTTCTCTCCACGCGGCAACAGGATCCTCGCTACCTACACGATTCATCTGGAATACGGCTTCCCACATCGCTTCTACTCGATCTTCCTCAGGGAGATCGGCAAACACTTTGTTTGCCCAAGCACGCGTCGGAGCCTTAACGAGAGACCAGCTGATTTTGCTATTGCGGGTATATTTGGAGTAGTTTTTGCGAGCAACAGCTGCCGCTTTAACTGCTCTTGATACTTTGGAAGAATCAATACCATTGAACAATTCCGGATCAGGTACTTTAATATGTAAGATGGCGCCGTTCTCTTCCGCAAACTTCTCCATCATTTCTGCTTGCCACTGTGGATAATAATCAAAGGAATCTTCCGGAGCTTTTTCATAACGAATCCGTGTAGTCGCTTCATCGTCCCATTCAACAATTACATATTTAGCACCTGCTTCATAGGCTTTACCTACAATCAAGCGAGTAAGCTCAGCAGTTTCAATAGGCGCATGCACCATTAAGACTTGTCCAGGCTGTACATTTACCCCAACCTTTACAACCAGGTTCGCATATTTCTCTAACATGACATCAAAATCTTTCATGAATTCTCTTCCTCCATCTCTATGGTTGCTTTACTGTCGCACCAAAGCACCGGAGCTCCTTAACAGCAGACGGTCAGCTTCACTTCTTATTTTAACGCAAAATGCTAAGAGTTGCGATTCGTTATAAGAAAGCGGCCCCCATGAAGGGAACCGCTCACGTAAAAATCCTTATTTTTTATCCACCTGCAGCAAAGTTACGGTCTTTAAAGAATAGGTATGCATAATCTTGTCTTCAGAGATTACGTTAAGCTTGGTCAAACTTGCTACCTTCGCTGGGTCTGATTTAGAGAGCATACGCCACACTTCAGGGTCTGATAAGGTTTCATAAAGCTTCAGATCATCATATTCTTTGCGGTTCTGCATCACTAGCTTCACCTTGTAGCTTCCAATTTCAGTCTCAGTTGCCCCCTGCTCACTACAATAGCTTAGAATTTCCTGGCGAAGCTCCCCCAGTTCTTTTTCGATTTCCTTTTGTTTTTGCTTCAGACGATAATACTGCTGTACCTTTTTCTCCATCACTTCACGCTCCTCTATAAACATATGTATGCCGGAAGCGCTAAATAAATAAGTTGAGTTCCCTATCATAAAATTTTATAATGAGCCGGGAACGCTAGTTTGCAGCAGACTCCTTTCTTCCACAAAAACAATGATTCGGCAGGTGACTTATGTTTCATTCTTACTTTTTCCCAATTTCTTATGCCTTTATGATGTTTCCTATAGCGGCATTGATCTTCACGCTCCCTTTTCTAATCGTTCAATACCGTAGACACGGCTACATTCATAAGCTTAGAGCTTTAATCCTATACTTACTCTTGCTCTATCTGATGAACGCTTATTTTCTCGTATTGCTTCCGATGCCTTCCTCAAGACATAATATGACGCCTTCAGGGAGTATCATGCAGCTCATCCCTCTTCAGTTCATACAAGATATTATAGACGGCTCTAAGATCATACCTGATCAGATTTCAACGTATTGGTCTTTACTACGAGAGCCCGCTTTTTTACAGGTGATATTTAACATCGCTCTGACAGTGCCGTTTGGATTGTTTCTGGGCTACTATTTTCGAACGCGCTGGGGAATGTGTATTCTCTTGTCTTTCATGCTTTCGTTATCTTTTGAGGTCACTCAGGTTACAGGCATCTACGGCTTTTTTGATCATCCCTACCGTCTATTTGATGTCGATGATCTTATTACCAACACGCTGGGAGGGATCTTTGGATTCCGAATTGCTATCTGGATAAACGGGTTACTGCCACGCATAGAACAACTGGATACGAATATCGATCGTTCCGCCAAAAGAGTCTCCTATACCCGCAGAGGGATTGCTTTTTTCATCGATAGTATGGTGTGGATCATTGGGTTTGGTGTACTTTATGGATTCGATATAAAAAGTGCTTTCTGGATTGTAACAGGGATGTACTTCATCCTGATTCCAGCTTTCACCGGTGGGCGGACCTTAGGCAAATGGATTGTACGGATTCGGGTAACGAACAGAGGTAATCGGGCTTCTTTCTGGGCGCTTATGATCCGATATGGTCTGTTATATTGGGTAATCCTTGGACTTCACGCTATTGTTATCGATTCTGATGTGACGGGGCTTCTATCTTCACCATTGAGAACGGTAGCTTATCTCTTTGTTCTACTGGTCGATTTAGCTTTCTTTATTCATTTAATCATTAAGGTATTCAAAAAAGATGACCAGCTAATCTATGAGAAATTAAGCCGAACCTCGCATGTGATTTCATGGCCAGAGAAAAGACCGCATACCGATGCCTCAATCAGTAGTTCTATAGAGAATTGAAAAATTCTCCCTTATATCTAGTATTTATACCATGGAATTTATTATAAAATAGGAAGGTACGGATTCTCAAAATTTAGGAGATGAATGAATGGAAACTACAAGTAGCTTGCAGTTGTCTAGAAGTCTTCCAGAAGAGCAGGGCATTTCATCAGCCGCAATTTCCAGCTTTATTGATGCAGTAGAGGCGCAAAGCTTAGGTCTGCACAGCTTTATGCTCCTTCGTCATGGATATGTAATCTCGGAAGGCTGGTGGTCTCCTTATAAGCCCGACCTTCCGCATATGCCTTTTTCCCTGAGCAAAAGCTTCACTTCAACTGCTATCGGTTTTGCTGTGACAGAGAAACTCATCACTCTTGATGATTCGGTTATTTCGTTCTTTCCTGAGGATTCACCTGAGGAGATTACAAGAAATTTATCCAAAATGAGCATTAAGCATCTATTGATAATGGGTACAGGACAAGTCGTGGACACGATGGATCCCCTTAAACAAAGTGCGGACGGGAATTGGGTGAAAGCCTTCTTCACGGTCCCTGTAGAAAAAGAACCTGGAACGCATTTTCTCTATAATACCGGCGCTACTTACATGCTATCTGCGATTATTCAAAAGGTCACCGGACAAACGCTGCTTGAATACTTAGAACCACGTCTCTTCACGCCTCTTGGTATCCGTAGTGCCACTTGGGAATCCTGTCCCCGTGGAATTAACACTGGCGGATACGGTTTAAACATAACCACAGAGGATATCGCTAAATTCGGCCAGCTCTTCTTACAGAAAGGCATCTGGAATAATCAGCGTCTTCTACCTGAAGAGTGGATAGATGAGGCCACTTCCAAACACATCTCGAATGGCGAAGGCGATCATGACTGGGCGCACGGATATGGTTTTCAATTTTGGAGATGCCAGCATGGAGCCTACCGGGCAGATGGCGCATTCGGACAACTCTGTATTGTTCTACCAGGCCAAGACGCTGTAATAGCTATTACAAGCGCATCATCTAGCACAGAAGGAATATTAAATGCAGTGTGGGAGCATCTACTGCCCAATATGAAGGATGCACCTCTTCCTGAAGATCAGTCTTCATCTGCAGCCTTGGTAGACCAATTAAAGAATTTATCGATAAATCCTCCACAATTGCAACAGTCCTCCTTTCTGGAAGATCAAATAAATGATATGACCTATACACTCGAAAACAACCAATTCTCACTAGCTACCTTCTCGATCTCCTTCAACAATGAAGACGCTGAGGTTACTTTAATAAGTAAGCTTGGTGAGAGCAATGTCATTCGATTAGGCCGAGGACAATGGCTCGAAAGCTTTGCGCTAATCCTTGAGCCTTCCATGAACCGGATTATGTCCAGCTTTACTTGGTTAGCAGAAGATCAACTTCAGTTGTCCTTGCTGTTTGTTGAAATGCCCTTCTATATCACTCTTGAGATTAAAATATTAGAGAACATGTTATTGCTTAAATCGAAGATTAATGTAAACATGGGTCCGCTTGAATTCGATGATATGATTGGCAGAATTTAGTATTCACACCCGTAAAATAAAGGCCGCTCTTCCTTACACAGGAACTTAGCGGCCTTCAATCATTTTATTTTGGTCTCAAAAATCTGCAAGCTTCAAAATGACTGGACAATGATCACTGCCCATAATCTGACAATCGATTTGAGCATCAAGTACATTAGGCGCAAGTCTAGAAGAAGCTAAGAAATAATCAATCCGCCAACCCACATTCCGCTCTCTCACCTTCGGCATATAAGACCACCATGAATATACTCCCTCTAGCTCCGGGTGGAGATATCTGAAAGTATCAATGAAGCCCGACTCTAGCAGCGTACTCATTTTGCCTCTCTCTTCATCTGTAAAACCAGAGTTCCCACGGTTAGCCTTTGCATTCTTGATATCGATATCCTCATGGGCTACGTTTAGATCTCCACAGACAACTACCGGTTTACTCTTGTCCAGATTTAAGAGATATTTTCGGAAACGGTCCTCCCATTCCATTCTGTAATCCAATCGAGACAGATCTCGTTTGGCATTAGGCGTATAGACGTTGACCAGATAAAAATGTTCAAACTCTAATGTTATGATACGACCTTCTGCTTCCTCATCTTCTTCCATTCCATATCTTGCAGAGATCGGCTTGATTTTAGTAAATATAGCCGTACCGGAATAGCCCTTCTTCACTGCGTAATTCCAGTATTGATCGTATTCTTCACCATGCTCCAGTGTAATTTGCCCTTCCTGAAGCTTTGTCTCTTGAACACAAAAGATATCAGCATCTACTTCTTTGAAATAGTCATTAAACCCTTTTTTGACACATGCCCGAAGGCCATTAACATTCCATGATACCAGCTTGATCATCGACTTTTCTCCTTGCATTTTGCTTTAATTATTCTCAGTTTATCATAGTTTTATATCCTAATCATTCACCATCCATGTTACAATAACAAAATTGACTCTATCTAAATAATATTTAATACGTGAGGTAAAGAAACTTATGAAGGCACCAACACTATTACGAGGATTTAACTTTTTGTATTTTGCATTGCTGGCGATGTTCATTCCTTTTCTGCCAGTCTATCTAGGAGAGCAAGGTTTAAATCCGGCGCAAATTGGATTCATTATTGGTACTGGAGGTTTTGTTACCATTATTGCTCAACCCTTATGGGGGATGATCAGCGACAAAACAAGAACGATCCGCAAGGTACTTTTAGTTCTGTTGTTATGCTCTGCGGTGACGGGATACTTTTTATTCGATTCCAATAGCTATGTGGGACTTATTCTTTTTGCTATGCTGCTATATTTCTTCTTGATGCCTATCGATCCGCTAGCTGAAAGCTTGAATTTCCGGGTTTCCGAAGCAGCTGGAATTAGCTATGGGTCGATACGCACATACGGTGCCTTAGGGTACGGTGTAATGGCCTTGCTCACAGGTTATGTGCTGAGTTACTTCGGCTCTCATGGGATGGCCATGCTGTTCGTTGGTATTAGCCTTACAAGCTTCATCGTCAGCTGGTTCATGCCTGATGCTCCAGTCACGGGTAAACCGGTTACTCTTGACAGCTTAAAGCATTTTCTAAGCAACAAAGAAACGCTGTTGTTTCTAGTGCTTATCTTTATCAGCTCCGTTCCTGCGCGAATGAACGATACCTTCCTTGGTGTTTATATCCGTGAGCTTGGTGGCAGTCCTGAATTAGTAGGTCAATCGTTCTTTATCGCCGCAATGAGTGAGATTATTGTCTTTGCTTTAAGCTTTTGGTGGCTTCGCAAAGGAAAAGAGCTGATCATTATTTCGATTTCCGGAGCCTTTTATTTTCTTCGATTCTTTATTTCCGCTTGGATTACTGATCCGCATTTGCTAGCTTATCTACAGATACTACAAATCCTTACCTTTCCAGTATTCTACTCCGCAGCTATTCAGTATCTGTATAGTATTGTGCCTGAGGAGTGGCGGGCTACGGGTCAAACAGTACTGGCGCTATTGTTCTTCGGGGTATCAGGCATTCTCGCTTCTTATGCTGGAGGAGCCTTATATGAAGCCTTCGGCGGTAAGGCCCTTTACTTAACAATATCCGTGATGTCATTTATCGGCATGCTGTTTGGATTAATATTGTTCCGAATCTATGGAAAGAAAACCGGCAATAAAAAGAATATAACCACTAATTAATCTTCCAATGTTTAAACGGGAGTGTCCATAGCCACGTAAATGGCTGGCGGACACTCTCGTTTTCTATGAATAAGCGTATTAGCCTTTAAGAAAACCTTGCAGGCTGGAACTTGGTCATTCTTTATGCTGCTCCATAAGCTGCTTCAGCTTGATTTCAGTATTCGAATCAGCGGCAGGTGTATAAATACTACAGCGTAAATCTGTGCTGCCTTGAACCTGTAGCGAGGTTAAATGAAATAACATTTTCCCAGCTTTGGCATGTCTGAACTCCAGTAGGACATCCGGAGCGGAGCTTACACGGCTTTGTTCCCACATTTCATTAAACGCTGGGTGTAGTCCCTTTAATTCCTCTATAAATTCATCGTACCAGCGATCCTCAACATATTGTCCGTAATAAGCCCTGAAGATGGATAGATAACCGCTTACGAACTGTTCCCAATTTACAGCTAAACGTCTGAACTCCTTGCGAACAAATAACAACCGAATCATGTTTCTCTCCTCAATGGGCAGCTTGGAGAAATCAAGAAACACATGTGCTGCCGCCTCATTCCAACCTACAATCCCGCAACGTCGGTCTGAAATAATCGTAGGACAGGTCTTAAGCTCCTGTAAAATCTTCTGTAGAGAAGGACTGATTACAGAGGATTCTTCTTGCTGAAATAGAACGTTTCCTGTTCCAGTCTCTAATGCCAGTGCAAAAAGATACTTCCGCTCATCAGGAGTCAGCTTTAGAGCTGTTGCGATACAATCTAGAACAGATGAAGATACTTTAATATCCCTACCCTGCTCTAGCCATGTATACCAGGTACTGCTTACCCCCGCTAGCTGTGCAACTTCTTCCCTTCGAAGCCCAGGCGTTCTCCTGCGTGTACCTTCTGGCAATCCAGCAGAGCTGGGTGAGATCGATGCACGACGTGCTTTTAAGAAATCTGATAATGCCTGTAATCTCGTCTGATTACCCATACGCTTACTCTCCTCTCTGTTGCAATCATTAGTATAGTACAAATTATACTAGGATAAACGATAACTTGTAATAGGATAAAATTAGTGGAAAAATACCTATATACACTAGTTGAGGAGGTTCACTATGGAGCGCGTAGTTATTACAGGTATGGGCTTAATCTCGCCCCTTGGAAATACAATAGAGCAATTCTGGGATCGTCTAGTTTCTGGTGAGTCGGGTATATCCCCAATCACTTCATTTGATACTTCTAACTTTAATACCAAAATCGCGGGAATCGTGCATGACTTCGATGCAGAAGCCAGATTCGGTCGTAAAGAAGCACGCAGAATGGATAGATTTAGTCAGTTCGCCCTCGCCGCCGCTGAAGATGCATGGACACATTCCGGTCTACAGCTTGATAAGATTGACAAGGAGCGCCTCGGAGTTTACGTAGGATCAGGCGTTGGTGGAATTCAGACCTTGATGGAGCAAGGGAGCGTGCTTAAAGGTCGTGGACCGGATCGGGTAAGTCCCACATTAATTCCCATGATGATCTCTAATATGGCTGCAGCGATGATCAGCATTAAATTAGGCGCCATGGGACCTACAATGTCTCCAGTAACTGCGTGTTCTATTGGGAATACGGCGATCGGTGAAGCCTTCCGGTTGATCCGTTACGGAGGTGCCGACATTGTAATTGCTGGTGGTTCAGAAGCAGCCATTACTGAAATATCCTTAGCCAGTTTCGGCAATGCCACCTCCTTATCCACTCGAAATGAGGAGCCGGTTAAGGCGAGTCGCCCCTTTGACGGGGAGCGTGATGGATTTGTTATCGGTGAAGGCGGTGGAATAGTTATTCTAGAGTCACTCTCCCACGCTAAGCGTAGAAATGCCAAGATCCACGGAGAAGTTATCGGCTATGGAGCCAGCTCTGATGCTTACCATATGGTCGCCACGCATCCAGAAGGAATCGGTGCTTATCAAGCAATGAAATTGGCACTGAATGAAGCAAATCTCCAGCCGGAGGAGGTGGATGTAATCAGCGCCCATGCCACTAGTACAGTAGTAGGTGACCGCTCCGAGACCTTTGCGATAAAGAAGTTATTCGGCGATCAAGCCTACCAGATCCCCGTAACCGCTAATAAGTCCATGACAGGACATGCCTTAGGCGCGGCCGGTGGTCTAGAAGCCATAGCCCTAATTAAGAGCATTCAAGAAGGAATCATCCCCCCTACCATTAATCAGGAGGTCAAAGATTCCATTTGTGATCTTGATTATGTCCCGAACATGGCTAGAAAAACCGATCTTACTATAGGCATGTCTAACTCCTTTGGTTTCGGCGGGCATAATGCTGTCATTGTGATTCGTAAGTTTGAAGACTGACCATTCATCCACAAAACGGGGCTCCAGCTTAGTCGTTAGGACTAGTTGGAACCCCGTTTCCACTTCCTATTTTTTATTAAATTCTATTATTCCATTGCTGATACATGGCTCCCCCAAATAGAGATCCCCTCTTTGGAAACTGCAGTAAACGTCATAACGTTACTGGCAGTAGCTTCATTCCACTCTCTCAGGAACACCCCATTATAAGTAGCACCGTCAATGGTAAGTTCAGCCGTATGCTCATCGATAAGCTTCCACTTTCCTTTTACCGCTCCTTTAATCTTTCCGCTCTTAGTCAATTCAATCAGTTCTGACTGCACGATATCAGCCGTTATCTCTTTGTTATGGTTCAAATATTTGTATTCACCTGAAATTTGCTCTTTCGTGTATTTCTCAATGGTCTCTCCTCCATAACGGTGTGGGGCTACAACTGGCCACCCCTCACTATTCATAAACATCTGATGAACTCTCACCTCATGCTTTTCACCACGATTTGGTAACCGTGTATGGAAGATCAGATAATACTTGCCATTCTCTTCATCATAAAATGCAGAGTTATGACCTGGTGATACATATCCTTCTCCACTCACTGGCAGCTCATCATCCGTATTCAGGAATTCGAAATTCCCCATTAGCTTCATTCCGTAAGGCGCATATGCAGGATCATCGAACAATACCGTAGGCGATCCTTGTGCATGAATCATATCCTGACCCTGAGAATCCTCGAATGGTCCATCAGGCGCCTTTGAGCGAGCTACACGGATGTTATAGCCACCATCAGCTGCCAACCCTCCATATGATAGGAACAGATAGTAGTAATCCGTTTCCGGACTATACAGCATATATGGGGCTTCTATCCGAGCATGATTCGCACCCAGAAGCTTTTTGCCATAGCCTTGATCCGGCAGCGGGAAGCCTGTATTAGCATCTAGTTCCATAATGAAAATACCACCGGAATAAGAACCGTAGACCATCCACAGCTTCCCTTCTTTATCAAAGAACACATCCGGGTCTACTACATTTGGCTTTTGAGTGGCATCATATATTTCTCCATCATCACCCATGCCCATCATACCTGACTTCAGAATGACGCCCTTATTCTTATAGGGTCCTTCAATATTATCCGACACGGCTATGCCGAGGGCAGACAACGGGGAATCCCCTTTACAAGCATTGTAATACATATAATATTTACCGTCCGCCAATTGGATAACATCCGGTGCCCATAAGGTATCCGTCTGTGCCCATTCTAATGCTTCAGCAAACTCCTCTTTAACATTAGGAATGAGTACATTTCCTGCTACCACTCCTGAGGACAACTGAGACCAAGACATCAGATCATTTGATTTAGCAGATGCTAAATGAGAACCAAACACATAGTATTTATTATCTGCCATAATGATCGACGGATCATGTACAGATACATTTTTAAAGACAGGCTGGGCAGAGTCAGTTAAGTGATTTGAATTGCTGGAACTAGCTGAATTGTCATTACACGCTGTTACTACTAATAATGAAACGCTAATCATTGTAGTCATAATGGCTTTTCTCATCGTTATACCCCCTATGTATGCCTTTTCATTTTGAAACGAAAACGTGCAATAGTCAATCCTTTTATTTAAGTAAACACGTATTAATTCATATTTATTTAAATAATAGTGAACTTTTGGACATAAAAAAACGCCAAGCCATCGAAATGGCCTGACGTTTCCTTTTATATTTTTCGTAAAATAATCTGTTTAATTAGCGCCTTCTTGTACCAAAACTGGCTCTGGATAAGCATTCTTAAGCACACGTTGTCTGTTCTTAACAACTGCCGGCGGTTCCACCTTAGGAGCCATCGGATGCATTAGCCAAGACTTCACCATATGGGTATCCGAAACCTTATACATTGGAGGCTCTTTCTCCATATCGATTTGCATAGCGTAAGTGCTACGTAGTGCGAAAGCATCACCCTTAGGCGGTTTGATCAAATCTGGAGGAGTACCAGGAATTGCTGTAAGCAAAGATCCTTTGCTCTCCAAACTTGGCATGGAAGCCAGCAAGCCCCAAGTGTATGGGTGTCTTGGATCGTAGAAGATCTCTTCCGCTGTTCCCATTTCGACAATTTGTCCAGCATACATTACTGCTACACGATCTGCCATTCTTGCTACAACCCCAAGATCATGGGTGATAAAAATAATAGCCGTATCAATCTTCTTCTGCAATTCCTTCATCAAATCAAGGATTTGTGCTTGAATCGTTACGTCAAGCGCTGTAGTCGGCTCATCCGCAATCAGAAGCTTAGGGTTCGCAGCAAGTGCCATTGCAATAACAACACGTTGACGCATACCACCACTGAATTCATGTGGATATTGATTAAAGCGGCGTTCCGGTGATGGAATACCTACAAGATTGAGTAGCTCAACCCCACGTTTATTCGCATCAGCCTTGGAGATGTTCTCGTGTTTGAGAAGCACTTCAGTAATTTGTCTGCCGACCTTCATCATTGGATTCAATGAGGTCATTGGATCCTGAAAAATCATACCGATCTCTTTACCACGAATTTTCTGCATTTGCTTCTCAGTCTTGCCAATCAAATCTTGTCCATCAAACAGAATCTGTCCGCGTTTATATTCTCCTGGTGGTGTAGGAACTAGCTTCATAACCGCTTGTGAGGTTACACTTTTACCGGAACCTGACTCCCCAACAATCGCTAGAGTTTCACCTTTATCTACATGGAAGCTAACACCACGGATCGCTTGTACCTCTCCACCGTGTGTTTTGAATGATATCGCTAAGTCTTTTACCTCTAAAAGGCGCTCCATCTTGTCACCCTCTCATTTCCTCGTCAATTATGATAATGATTCTCAGCATGTTGTAAGCAATAAGTATTATTTTATCTAGTTTTAAGGGTTCTAGTCAAGATTTTTCTGAAAAAAATACGTCTAGCAGCAGACTTTAGTACTAGTTCTGTTTATTTCGTGTTCTATTCTTCACAAGCAACCACATCAAAGGTGGAAGTAAAAGAAGTACAACTACCAAGGACAGCCCGATATCTGCAATAGATACCACGCCGTCATCCAACAGTCGATAATACGCATAAAGAGAATAAGGAAGAACTACTAGTACTGCTGTAACAACTCCAGGTGTATACATTTTCAAATAAATAGTCTGTCCTAGATGAGTAAATACATGGAAGAAGAACACTGCAAGAACAGCCAAATACAATAAATAGTATGAAAAGAAAACTGCGATGCAGGTTACAGCCACTATCAAAATATACACGAATAATACATCCAAAGCAAAGTTACGTGTAGTCATGTGCATCATCGAGGTATACATTTTCCGCATAAATGGTGGTATAGCTGCTTCGACTCTGGTTCCATATTTGGCACTCCAAGCTTCGATAACTAAAATTTCTTCAAAATCGTGAAACATAAATAGTATCGGCAGCAGCCACAGCAAACTCACTTCATTAATATGTACACTCAGCCATTCAAACACTAGCGTCCCTCTCCTCCCGCTCTTCCTCCTTCTCTTCTACGCTGTAAATGTGTCAAAATTGTGTTAAGCCATGAATCTCTTCCAGCCCTCCAGCAAATTATCATGCGCCCACTTAAAGTGACCTTGGCTATCGTAGTTACGCGAATAACACTCGATAAAGTAAATTAAGTCGATATATAAATCGTAGAGTTTTTTGCGGGCACATTCATTCGGGTTGTCGAAGCTATTTCCGTAACCTCTGCAAAAATGCTCTGAATTCTCTATATATCGAAAATAATACTCCATAAGCGGATCGCCCCAAAGTGCCCGTTCCCAATCAATCAATGCAACAATGCAGCCCTCTCGCACGAATACATTGCCATCCCATAAGTCCCAGTGTACAAGACGAGGCTCAGTGACTACATCCATAACATGTAAGCGGCTTATGATCTCTGCCTCAATGGTTTCAATCGGAATGGGCATCTCTGCCTTTAAACGACGTGCATCTTCAAGCAAGTTCGTTATCAAAAGCTGAAATGTTTCCCGCCATGAAGTTCCCTTTACTGGTGTGGACGCACTATATAATCCGAAACGTTCACCATGAATCTCATTAATTAACTGACAATAATGACCTAACTCTGTCTCAATACTTATTCTCTGCTGCGGACTTAGTTCTTCCTTAATCTCATTATAGGGCTGACCAATTATTTTCTCCATGAAAAAAAACTCACTCGAAATCAATTTTTTGCTGTTATCATAAGCGTATACCTCAGGCACAGGTACTGTTCCTTTTGACTTCATCAATCGCATGGCCGCAACCTCGACAGCCATAATATCGTGCTCATAACTTAGGGTGTCTGTTTCATCGGATGGCGCTATCTTAAGAATCATAGCTCTTCCGTCTGATAAAAGAAGATCATAGGCTGCGTTAAAATAACCTCCCGTCAGCTCGGTACTTCGATCAATGCTCACATGACTTCCAAAAGCGGCACCGACCAGATCATTCTGTTGCTCTGTTGATATTTTCGTTTTAGTAAAACTTTCCAAGGTCTCACCACCATTAAGAAATAAGTTACACACAATAAACAAGCCTTCTCCATTTGAATGAAAATTGTTAAAATTAGAACTACCGAGTATCATTAGCCTGCTTTTCATGAAAGAGAGGAAACCATTATCATGATTATCAAACCTAGAACACGCGGCTTTATCTGTACTACCGCACATCCGCAAGGATGCGCTCGTCAAGTAGAGCGGCAAATCGAATATATTCAGACACATCCCGAGATTAAAGGGCCGCGCAAGGTGCTTGTCATTGGTGCCTCTACAGGATACGGCCTCGCCTCACGGATTACAGCCGCCTTTGGGGCTGGAGCTAGCACAATAGGCGTCTACCGTCAGAGCAGCAGCAATGGAGCCCGTACAGCGTCTGCTGGATGGTACAATTCAGCAGCTTTTGAAGAGCTTGCAGAGAAAGCCGGGCTTCAATCCTTCAGTGTAACTGGTGATGCCTTCTCCAAGGAGACGAAGGAAAGAACTATACAACTGATCCGCAGTGAGTTGGGACAAGTTGATCTCGTCATCTACAGCGTTGCTTCAGCTCGCCGAACAGATCCTGTAACAGGTGATGTTTATAACTCCGTAATTAAACCTGTAGGAGATACCTACACGAATAAAACCGTAAACTTTCATACGGGTGAGGTCAGCCAAATTTCAATCGAGCCTGCAGCCGAGAAGGAAATCGATGATACCATTCGTGTCATGGGTGGTGACGATTGGCAGCTTTGGATTGAAGCACTCCAGCAAGCCGGCGCTTTGGCCGATCATGCCACCACAATCGCTTTCTCTTATATCGGACCAGAAATCACCCAATCCGTTTATCGTAAAGGAACGATTGGACGTGCAAAAGATCATCTCGAATCCACAGCACATACGCTTAACGAAGAACTATCTAGTATTGGCGGTCGGGCCTATGTAGCGGTTACGAAAGGTCTTGTCACACAGTCTAGCTCGGCAATTCCTGTCGTCCCTCTCTACACTTCTGCGCTATACAAAGTCATGAAAGAAAAAGGGCTTCATGAAGGTTGTATTGAACAAACCTATCGCTTATTCACAGAACGTCTCTACGCAGTCGAAGGAACTCCTGTGGACGAAGAAGGCCGTATCCGAATAGACGACTGGGAGCTGTCTCCGGCTGTACAGCATCAAGTGAGTCAAATCTGGGATGAACTCAGTACAGACAACATCTATGAATTAACAGATCTAGAAAGCTACAAACAGGAGTTCTTCCAGTTATTTGGTTTCGAGACTGAAGGTGTAGATTACGAAGCAGAGACTGATCCAGACGTAACGATTACCAATCTGCGGTAAACAACATCTTGTTCGGACTATCTTTTGCCAAGTGTTAATGGTTGCTCAAGTGCATACAATTCTTCTTCTACAGAAATCATCTTTTGCTCAATCACTTTACGGGCGTCTGCCAGTGCTTGGTTGTAAATATAAGGTGAGAGTTCTTTGAGCATAAAATCCAGAAGATTCTCACTTGCTAATTGACCAATTTCGCTAGATAGCTCGGTATCAAAATAATCCTGAATACTGGATGTAATCTGAAGTTTATGTTCTCTCTGTATTTTTATCGGCTGCATGCTCGTCCTCCAATTTTTAGGTTTAAAATTCAGATTATTAATACAGGAAAAATGACGTGCTTGCGCACGTCATTTCTTATGTCTATACAATTGATTTTAAACCCACCACATTTCTGTTAGTGGCTCCTCAATCAATACTTGTTGAAGATTACTTACAGCTTTGGAGAAGCCTTCTTCTACAGACATCAGTCCATCTTCATGCTCAATACTAACTACATAATCATAACCGACTAAACGAAGAGCACTTATAATGTCAGCCCAAGTCTTAAGATCATGTCCAAAGCCGACCGAACGGAATTGCCATGCACGGTCAAGCATCTTGGTATAGGATTGCATATCTGTTAAGCCATGCATATTAACATTAACCGGATCAATAACAGTATCTTTAGCATGGAAATGATGGATCGCACCTTGGCGGCCCAAAATATGAATCGCCTGTACCGGATCAATTCCTTGCCACCACATATGACTCGGATCAAGGTTAGCTCCGATAACCTCACCCGCAGCTTCTCTCAAGCGCAGAAGAGTACCCGGTGTGTGGACGGAGAATCCGCCATGGAGCTCAAGACCGACTTTCACATCGTGCTCTGCGGCAAAAGCTCCCCATTCGGTCCAGTAAGGAATCACTTTATTCTCCCATTGCCAATCCAGAATCTCTTGATAATCATTTGGCCATGGAGCTACCGGCCAGTTCGGGTACTTGGCACCCTCATGATCACCTGGACATCCAGAAAACGTATTAACGACTGGAATGCCTAGTTTCTGCGCCAATTTGACCGAGTTCACAAAGTCCTCATGATCCTTCTGAGCAAGCTCTTTTTGTGGGTGTAGCGGATTTCCGTGACAGCTCAGTGCACTGATCGTCAATCCACGGGATTCCACAGCATGTTTAAATTCTTTCAATGCTGTCTCATTCTCGAGAAGCATCTTAGGATTGCAGTGACTGTTACCAGGATTACCCCCTGTACCAATCTCTACCGCCTTAAGTCCTTTGGACACTACATAATCAAGAGCATCCTCCAGCTTACGACCGTCAAACAAGACCATAAATACTCCAAGTTTCAATGTAAGTCACCTCTTTTGCAAATAGTTTACTTACCTTCACCATACATATCGAAGTCTTTCAGCACTTGATTCTTCTCAGCAGATTCAAAAATAGCCTCAATCAAATTCTGAACACGCATTACTTCGGCATTCTTAACGATTGGTTCGGCTGTACCCTCAATTACGGCTGCGAAATTGTCATAGAAGCTAGAACCTATATCGGCTGGTTGAGGTAAAGCTTCTGTAATGGTAGCCCCTTCAGAAGGAGGTGCCATCGTTTTAGTTAATCCAACACCTGCACGAATAGGCTTAGGTTCGATCTTTTCACCTTCAGTGTTTCTAGTGACTAAACGACCTGTTAAAGACCAATCCTCGATAATGCCCGTGCCTTCAATACCCTTCACATACCATCTAGGCAATGTGATGAAGTTGGTTGTACCAACCTCAACGATAGCTTTTATTCCATTTTCAAATTGTAGGATGGCTTCAAAACCATCATCTACATCATTGCCTAGAATAAAGCTCAGGCTGCTGCTCACACTGGTAACTTTGCTGTCGATCATAAATAAAAGCTGGTCCAATAAATGAACGCCCCAATCCAGCAGCATACCTCCACCTTGTGCCTTGACATGACGCCAGTCCCCAGGAATACCATTCGCTCCATGTACACGGGATTCAATCTGGAACAACGAGCCGATTGTCTCTTGATCATACATTTTCTTGATCGTTAAGAAATCTTCATCCCAACGTCTATTCTGGTGAACCATGAACACACGTCCTGCTGCATCCGCAGCGGCCAGCATTTCTTGAAGCTCTTCCTTCGACATAGCCACCGGCTTCTCACAAATAACATGTTTTCCGGCTTGGAGCGCACGTACTGCAATTTCTTTGTGCACATCATTTGGTGTAGCAATAAGAACGATCTCAACTGAAGGATCTGCTAATACTTCTTCATAACTTTCAAATACCTTGTAGCCAGCTTTGATGGAGTCCGTACGACGTGCTTCAAGCAAGTCGTATGTTCCTACCACTTCTAAGGAATTATTCTCCTTAATTAATTCTGCGTGATATTTCCCCATTCCTCCAAAGCCAACGATGACTACGGAATGTATGTTTGAGCTCATGACTTCCACTCCTGATTCTCTATTAATTATCTGATGTGCCGTCAAAATACACAGCGCGACCTGTACGTGAAGATTCATAAATAGCTTCCAAGATTTGAGTAACAACGAGGGCCTGCTCAGGTTTAACTACAGGTTCCTTGTCTTCTCTAACCGCCTCAAGCCACAAGCGAGCTTCACGATCAGATTCATTTTCCTGTCCTCCATCAAAGAACGCTACTCCACCAGCAGACAAGTCTACTTTGGTCTCATACAGACGTCCACCACGGTCACCGTTTAGGCGCAGACCATCCTTCATATCTGCACCACCTTCTGTACCTGCAAGAAGCGTTTGAGCTTCTCGATACTCAGATACATTTAGTGCCCAGCTGGATTCAAGTACAATTGTAGCACCATTTTCCATGGTAATAAATCCAAAAGCAGAATCTTCTACCTTAAATTGCTCAGGATCCCAAGGACCAAAGGCATTTCCAGCGTTCTTTCGGTTACTCAGCTTATGGAAAGACGAGCCCATAACACTGCGTGGTTTATAATTATCCATCATCCATAAAGTAAGATCAAGTGCATGCGTACCGATATCGATCAGTGGGCCGCCGCCTTGCTTTTCTTCATCCAGGAACACGCCCCAAGTAGGAACCGCACGACGACGAAGGGCAATTGCTTTTGCATAATAGATATCACCTAGTTCGCCGTTTTCGCAGAGTGCTTTAAGGTATTCACTATCCGAACGATAACGGTTCTGGTAAGCGACAGACAACTTCATCCCCGTACGCTTCGCAGCGTCCAACATTTCTTGTGCTTGGGCAGTGGTTTTAGCCATTGGTTTCTCGCACATTACATGGTTACCTGCTTCCAATGCAGCAATAGTAATCACGGAGTGACTGTCATTCGGTGTGCAAACATGAACAATATCAAAACCGCCAACTTTCAATAACTCGGTGTAATCTGTGTAAACAGCAGCACCCTCAGCACCATAGGTCTTAGCTGCTTCCTGAGCACGTTCTTCAACGATATCGCAGAAAGCTACCATTTCAGCATCCTTTTGACGTGACAAACTTGGCATATGTTTTCCATTTGCGATCCCACCGCAACCTACAATAGCAATTCTCAACTTATTAGACATGAACTTTTCCTCCTTGATTTGCGTATGCTTTTACCCATTTCAAACTATCTTCTACACTTTCTAATGGTGAACGACTGCAGAAATCCTGTTCTACTACCGCCCACTCCACATTTGCCTGAACAGCTGCATCTAAAATTGCAGTAAGGTTCACTTCACCTTCACCTAGTACAACCGTTTCCGGTGAACCGTCTTCGTGTTTCTTCAGATCCTTCAGATGGATGATCGGCAGTCGACCTGCGTACTTGTTGATATATTCAACCGCATCATAGCCCGCATGATGTACCCAGCAAGTATCCATTTCCACTTGTAGCAGATCAGCCGGCACCTCTTCAAACAATCCATCAAAAGCAGTTCGGTCACTATCCCCATATTTATCCGTTAATTCGAAATCATGATTGTGATACAGAAGAACCGCTCCGCCCGCTTTGCATTTTTCTCCAATAATCTTCAGGTTCGCGGCAACTTCTTCATAGTTACGTTGTTCTTCTGACAGATAAGGAACAATCAAATGAGGATTTCCAATCTCAAGATTGTAAGAAATCTCTGCTTCTGTATCATTCAACAATGCGTCATAAGGACGATGTGCGCCGAGCGCGACCAATCCAAGCTCATTTAGCAATTGTTTAACTTCTGCTGCAGTACGACCGAAAAAGTGAAAAAACTCTACACCTTTATATCCAAGGGCTGCTACCTTGCGCAGTGTTCCTTCGAAATCCTGTTCCAGTTCTTCTCTAAGTGTGTACAATTGCAGACCTATCTTCAGCATGTTCTAATCACTCCAATGGGTTTAGGGTTAGCTTACTAATTCGTTTAAACTTCTTTCCGCTGCTCGTCCCCAAAGAGATCAATAGCAGCAATCACTTGAACAATAATGCTGTTGCAGAATTGACTAATCTGATTCCCATTAGTTTCCTTTAACTGCCATTCTTGTTTGCATAGCTAATATCGACTCCGTATAGCGTAGATGGTCGATTTCTTTCTTTATTGCTTAGGTACATAGTAATATGAAAGCGTATATAATAAAATGAATAATATGATTAAAACATGAACAATCTGATTATCATTTCTGAACATCAAGGAGGAACCATGACTCAATCAACTACCTGTCACGTATTATCCGCCGGATTTTCTTTTCACCGCAAACCTTTTCATATGTCTCACAGTCATGGAAATCAGAACTATTTAATTCGTCTGCAAACAGAGGGTCGAAGCAGAGCAATGATCGACGGTGTGATGACTCCAGTGGAGAGCGGCGATATCATGCTCTTCGCTCCTAATGATCCTTATTATTTAATCATTGATAAGGAAGAGTATCCTGTAGGTAAGCCGCGGATTGAAAGCGGAGATTATCATATTTTTTGTGAAGGAACATGGATTGCTGAATGGTGGGAACGTGCTCAGAGACCCTCACTCTTAAGTGTGCCTTTAAGTGAGAATTTTCTCGGCTTGTTTCGCCAGCTGATTCTTGAGCATAGACGTCTTTCGGATTTCTCACCAGCGATATCTGCCTGTTATTTACAAATCCTATGTATGGAAATCGACCGCCTCATTACAGATCAGCCAGCCATTTCACCAAAAGGTTACCTAGCTTACCGCATGAAGCAATATGTAGAGGAACATGCAACCTTGCCTTTTCTCTTAGAGGATGTTGCAGCGCATGTAGATATATCTGTCTCCCGTGCCGTTCATTTGTTTAAGGAAGCCTTCGGTACCAGCATTATTAAATATGTAAATGATGTCCGGTTAGAGATGGCAAGAGAACGAATAACCTTCAGTCCAATGCCGCTGGAGCAAGTAGCGGAAACCTGTGGTTTTGCAAATTACACTTATTTTCACCGCGTATTCCGAAGTCGATTCGGCATGTCTCCTAGACAGTACCGTGTACACAGCAGAGCACAAGTATGATTAAAGATACGCCGCATAAATGAAAACAGGGCTGTCCCTTTAGTAGATAAACTACTTTAGGCATAGCCCTTGCTTCAATACTCATACAAAACTCTGGTTGGTGAGATTATTGTTTTTCAGCTGAAATAATTAGGAACATTGGTCTTCGATCCTCGTCCTTCATCCACGGATCGTTTTTCATTTCTTCTGAAGGCTTAGGCTCTCTAACTGCTTTGATAGCAAACCCGGCTTCAATCAAGTCATTGAAATAGGTTGAGATGGTGCGGTGATACTTAATCACATTTTCTGTTAAGAAAGTGGTCTCACGCAATCCCTCAGTCTGATAATGATCGACAGGCCAATGTAGACGTTTTCCTTGGTCATCCACATACCAGTCTTGTTCATTTCGAGAAGTAAAGATGGGATGTTCCACTGAAAATATAAAACTGCCGCCTGGCTTTAGGTAAGGATGTACCTTTCGGCAAATAGCTTCAAAGGACTCGATATAATGAAAGGCCAGTGAACTAATGACCACATCAAATTGTTCGCTCGCAAAATCAATATCCTCAATCGGCATCTGGATATAAGAGATTGCTGGGTCGTTTGTTTTTTCACGCGCTTCTTGAAGCATTTTTTCAGAGATATCTACGCCAATGACTGAACTTGCCTGCTGCTCACGTGCATACAAACAGTGCCAGCCAAATCCGCAGCCTAAATCAAGAACACTTTTATTATGTAAATCTGGGAGGAGTGACTTTAGTACATGCCATTCTCCTGCGGCTTCAAGTCCCCCAATGGAACGTGGCATTTGCTTATACGCTGAGAAGAAATTCGTATCGTCATATTTGTTTTGTTTCATTAGTTACATATCTCCTATCCATCTATGTCTTCTATCAGTATATTCTTAGTTACATCACCTTATCAAATTGCCAAATGAAAAGGAGCATCATCTTGGAAGATCCGCTCCTTGTGTTTATTCTTATTCAGTTGCTGTTGCTTGCTCGGCGTTAATCGTACATGCTGTGAAATGGAGCCATAATCCCCATTGGATCTTCGACTTTGAGCTGCGCACCAGGTGCCTGAGCGCTCTGCCTTTAACAAGGCTTTTTGTGTTTTGGTTCGTGCCATGTGGCACCACTCTCCTATTCATTAGTGAACTATAAGACAACTATATTTTAACATAATTCAGACTATGAGCGCAGCCGGAATTCCGTTACAATGAGATCACTGCTAGTGTTCTAACTTATTTAAATAGATTCGGAGGTTTTAGTGATGAGATATGATGTTTTGTACGAAGGTGCATTTGCAATGCTGAAGGTATATCTGGATCCAGGCGAAAGCGTTAAAGCTGAAATGGGCGCTATGGTTGCAATGTCTCCCAACGTCGAATTAAAAGGAACCGCTGATGGCGGAGTTATGCGAGGTCTGGGAAGAATGCTGAGCGGAGAAAAGTTCTTCTTTCAGGAGCTCAGAGCTATCCGTGGTCAAAGTGAGGTACTACTGTCTCCTGGATCATTGGGTGATATCCAAGCTATCGAATTAGATGGTTCATATAAGTTGTTAGTTCAAAAGGATGGATTCTTAGCTGGAACAGAAGGCATTCAAGTCAACACCAAAATGCAAAATTTAACGCGCGGTCTCTTCTCTGGTGAAGGCTTCTTCATTGTAGAAATCAGTGGTAGAGGAACTGTATTCCTGTCCTCCTTCGGAGCCATCCACGCCATTAACTTAGCACCTGGCGAAGAGATGATTATCGACAATGGGCATCTTGTCGCTTGGCCAGATTATATGGACTACAAGGTAGAAAAAGCAGCCTCTGGCTGGTTAAACAGTTTAACCAGTGGTGAAGCGCTCGTCTGCCGATTCCGCGGAGAAGGTGTGATCCTCGTGCAAAGCCGTAACCCTGGCAGCTTTGGAACATGGATTAAATCCTTCGTGCCCACTCGAAGCTAATAAAAATGACATAGGCTTACCCATAAGTAGGATCTCCTTTAACTGTTTAAAACGCAACGTAGCGCTTCTCAGGTTTTTAAGAAGCGCTGTTTGCGTGCAGATTAAGGAATATCTCCCTATAATTCAACTGATTTGTTGTGACATATAGATATTTCGCCGATTTATTGGGAGGATTTCCCCATTTCCATTCATATCACTTTCCGAAAAAGAAGCTGCCCCTAAGCAGTATTTACTACTTCTGAGACAGCTTCTTCTTTTAGTTAGATAGCGGCTTAAGAGACCGCTTTGTTTGCTTTTTCTTTTTTGCAGCCTGTTCGTTTACATGTGCCATAAGTACCTTTGAAATCAAGACGGTGATCCGTGACGTTAAAGCCATATTCACGTTCCACTCTTTTCTCCAGCTCCACCAGCCAGTCATCCTTAATTTCCTCCAACCTGCCGCACACGCTGCATATCAAATGATGATGCATGTGGGAATGATCGTTCCCTCGCAGATCGTATCGAGCAACTCCATCTCCGAAATTCATCTTTTCAACAATGTGAAGCTCGCATAAGAGCTCGAGTGTACGGTATACCGTTGCCAGCCCTAAATGCGGATAGCTGTTCTTAACAAGCATATATACTTCTTCTACACTAAGATGATCTTTCTCATTGTCGAGCAATATTTTCACTATAGCTTCACGCTGGGGCGTTAATTTATACTTTTGCGCCGCAAACAGCTGACTGATATTTGAAATTTGATCCATTTGATCTCCTACCTTCCCGGAATGATTTAACATCCGTATCCACTGAGACGCACCCATTTATGCATCAAAATATTAAACGTAAATAGTAATCGTTACGATATAATCATATCAAAAATAATCACGAATGAATAGAGCCTAACATCATTATAACATTCTAGCTCTCTTATCCAAAGTTCTTTCATTCATTCCTGCCTATTTTTCTGCCAAATTCTACTTTTTCGTGAAATTATATAGGTTTGACCGCAACCTTTCCATATTTTTCTGCGTTTAATTATTTGATAGCGGCCACGAGGCCTATCCATACAACGAGGTGAAATGACCATGAATATGAAAAAAAGAACGTTAGCCGCGATTACAACTGTTACCATTCTCTCCTTCTCTTTGGGTGGCCAAATATTTGCAGCCGGAAATACCTTTAAGGATCTTGATAACATAAACGGTAAAGAAAAAATCATTTCTTTAAAGAATCAAGGCTTAATTAAAGGGGTTAGCGAATCCCAATTCATGCCTAGCTCCAAAGTAACAACAGCTCAAGGAATTCAATTCATCTCAGGGGGTCTCCAGCTTAGCCTCGCGGCCATTGATTTCAACAAAGCTCCTATTGCCAGCGGCTTGTTCACTAAAGTCAAAGATAAAGCATGGTATGCTGAAGCTTTTATCAATGCTTACTACAACCATGTCGAGCTTCCCAAAGATATTGACCCTACCAAAACAATGACCAAAGAAGAGTTCACTAATTACTTAGTACAAGGAGTCGAAGGCATTGGTAATCTGCCAATGATAAATATTGTGCCAGTAGATATCACTGACGATACTGCGCTCAACCCTTCCTATCAAGGCAGTGTTCAACGATCGCTTAAATACAAGATCAATAGCTTAGACGCTAACGGGAAGTTTAATCCGAAGAGCGAAATTACGCGTGCCGAAGCTGCCATTATGCTCTATAACGCTTTGGAATTTCTTAAGACCGGTATTAAATCCTAATCAATTCGCGGCACTTCACTGATCTGAATGATGTATACGAAAAAGCAGCCCAGGTATAAACCTGAACTGCTTTTTTTTTGCGTGTTGATCTTCTTCTATCCTTCTTCACCACTAATTCTATTCAGAAATTGCAGCGCACGGGGATGTTTCGTGTGCTCAAGAACTTCTTGCGGAGTCCCTTGCTCCAGAATATAGCCTCCATCCATCAGAATGATCCGGTCAGCCACATCGGCAGCAAATTTCATTTCATGAGTCACAATCACCATTGTCATTCCTTCTGCTGCCAACTGTTTAATAACTTTAAGCACTTCCCCCACCAACTCAGGATCGAGCGCCGAGGTAGGTTCATCGAACAATAGCACCTCTGGATCTACTGCCATAGCACGAGCGATGGCAACCCGTTGCTGCTGGCCACCTGACAGTTGGTGCGGATAAGCATCCGCTTTGTCTGCCAAACCTACTTTACCTAACAACTGAAGGGCACGTCCGCGTGCTTCATCCTTGGATCGTTTCTGGACAGTCACTTGTCCCTCCATCACATTGCCAAGTGCCGTCATATGCGGAAAAAGATTATAGGATTGAAAGACCATGCCTGTTTTTTTACGTAACGCCAAAATGGACTTCTGCGGTATTTTCTTGTTTTCCGAGAAATTAATTTTAATATCGCTGAGTGATAAGCTTCCTTGATCAGGGACTTCAAGTAGATTAAAACAGCGTAAAAGCGTTGTTTTGCCAGAGCCAGATGGACCTATAATGACCAGAACCTTACCAAGTTCCATCCTGAGATCAAGACCCTTTAATACCTGCAGCTCACCGAAGGATTTATGCAAATTAAGTATTTCAATCATCATAGTCCCTCCTTTAGCTCGCAGAAAAACGACTCAGTCGTTTCTCCAAGTAATTTTGCAGTGCTGACAACACTGAGCAAAATAGTAAGTAGAACAACCCTGCTTCGCAGTAGATCAACAGTGGCTCATAGGTGGTGGAAGCAACCTGCTGTGCTGTTCTGAACATCTCCGTATAAGTAATAGTCGCTGCCAGAGAAGTGTCTTTGACCAAGCTAATAAAGGAATTCGATAACGGCGGTACAGAGACACGGGCAGCTTGTGGAAGAATAATGCGTCGAAGCGCTTGCGCTCGAGTCATCCCAACGGAGAAGGCCGCTTCCCACTGACCTTTATGTATCGACAGGATAGCAGCACGTACAATTTCAGATGAATAAGCCCCAACACTAAGTGTAAACCCAATGGTCGCGGCTATAAATGGGTCTAGTACAATCCCAACTGCAGGCAAACCATAGAAAATAATAAATAATTGTACTAACAAAGGAGTTCCGCGAATGACCCATACATAAAAACGAGCGATTAGCATCGGAAGTACCCATGGGGAGAGACGAGCCAGTGCAGTCAAAATCGCTATTATCAGTCCCAGTAAAAAGGATATCAATGCTAAAGGAATGGTAAAAGCCACCCCCGCTTTTAGCAGGGGTAGCAGTGAATCTAAGAAAATTTGTATTTTTCGGTCATCCATTTTCAGACATCCTTTTTAGCTCCAGGCTAGTTTAGCTTCTGAAACCTTGAATTATTTTGAAACGTCAGCACCAAAGTATTTCTCAGAAATCTTTAAATAAGTTCCATCGCTCTTCATTTCAATAATTGCATCACTAACTGCTTTTACCAAGTCGTCGTTTCCTTTTAGGAATACAGCGGCACTTTCCGAACCATTAGGAATCTCATCCACCACTTTAATTTTCACATCAGGCTTCTGCTTTTTCAGGTCCAGATAAGACAATCCATCATTTACCGTTGCATCAATGCGGCCTGAGGTCAGTAAATCCACCGCTTGATTGAAGCCGTCTACAGCAACGATTTCAGCGCCGTTCTCACGAGCGATTTCGGATAGATTACTGGTCAGAGATTGTCCTGATTTTTTACCCTTAAGATCCGCAAATGCTTTAATATCCTCATTGTTTTCACTCACAATCAATACCGCTTTAGATACGATGTATGGCTCAGAGAAATCATATTTCGCTTTACGCTCTTCATTAATGGATACTTCGTTAAAAATAACATCAAACCGCTTAGCGTCCAATCCGGCAAAGAGACCGTCCCACTGTGTCTCAGAAAATTCAGGGTCAGCACCGAGACGCTTTGCTACTTCCTCAGCAATTTCTACGTCAAAACCAGTCAGTTTTCCCGATGCATCGTGATACGTAAAGGGTGCATAGGTTCCTTCGGTTCCTATCCGTAATTTGCCGCTCGCTTTAACAGCTTCCAAGCTATTTTTCGCAGTTGCAGCAGTTCCGCCATTCGTTCCAGCTGAAGAGTTGTTGGAAGTATCGGTATTCGAATTATTGCCGCACCCCGCTACAAACACCACGGTTAACACCAATAGAATAGTTAAACTGAGTTTTTTCATTATAGAATCCCCTCTCTTTACCCTTATATTGCCCATTCTTATAATAATTCTTCATAAGATCCTCTCTTTACATCTCAGAAAGTTATGGTATATTTATAAACAAATTAAATATGGACCTGTTATTTCACTAGGGGAGTCGGCCGACTGAGACGGAGCTTTATGCTTCGGACCCTTGGAACCTGATCTGGATCATACCAGCGGAGGGAAGTGGAGCAGAATTTTCATCCCATGCATTTTTTAGTGTTCCTATGCAGAATGAACTTTTTGACCCATTTGTTTCCCTCCGGAAATGAATGGGTCTTTATTTATTTACTTTCAATTACAAAACTTAGGCATATGCTTCCGTTGCCAGTTTTGTATGAAGTTCCTCAAGTAGCTATGCTATACAAAACTTAGGCATATGCTTCCGAAGCAAGTTTTGTACGAAGTTCCTCAAGAAGCTATGCTATACAAAACTTTTAGGAGGTTCTATCATCACGACAATCCTATCCATTCAAGACTTAGCCTACTCTTTTCCTGAGTCTAAACAGCTCCCTGTATTTGCAAACTTAACCATGGATATTAAGCAAGGTGAGTTTGTCGCTGTTATCGGGGCTAGCGGATGCGGAAAAAGTACGCTTTTCAAAACCATAGCAGGCTTGCTAGAACCCACTCATGGAAAAATAATGATTCATTCGGGTCGGCCAGCGGCATCTACTCGCTTAGGTCAGATCGCATACATGCCGCAGCAGGATTTGCTATTACCGTGGAGAACGGTGCTCGACAACTGCCTTTTACCCTGGGAAATTAAGCCAAGGTCCACTAAACAACAGACAATTTCACACATTCGAGACCTGCTGT
The DNA here is from genome assembly GCF_037963325.1 of Paenibacillus sp. FSL E2-0201. NCBI lineage: Bacteria > Bacillati > Bacillota > Bacilli > Caryophanales > Paenibacillaceae > Paenibacillus > Paenibacillus sp. FSL E2-0201. The sequence goes on along the minus strand of NZ_CP150154.1, from coordinate 2,932,845 downwards.
CACGCTTCGGTTTAGGTGATGTTGAGAAGGCATACCCTCATGAGCTATCCGGTGGTATGAAACAGCGGGTCGCATTTCTTCGCACGCTAGTGTCTGGCGGCGGTGGCAGTCTTATGCTGCTAGATGAACCGTTTGGAGCGCTCGACGCTATGACCAAACGTGAGATACACCGCTGGTTGTTAGAGCTTTGGGATGAACTGAATCAAACAGTGATGCTCATCACCCATGATCTCGAAGAAGCACTATTACTAAGCGATCGGATTTATTTAATGTCTGGAGGCGCACATAGCGAATTACAGGAGATCGTTGTTGATTTGCCGAGGCCAAGACATTACAAAATGAACTATGAACCCCGTTTTATAGCATTGCGGGAAGAGTTGGAGCGGAGACTGTATGCAGCCCATACCTTTTAAAAAACAACTAGACAATTATGGCCCCTTCATTTTACTAGTGTTGTTCGTTGTTGCGATCTGGGAATCAGCTGTTCGTCTTCACTGGATTCCAGCTTTTATCCTCCCTGCTCCTTCTGCAATAGGTATCGCATTGATCGAGCATAAGCAATTACTCGGACAGCATTTATTGGCGACGCTGCAGGAAATATTAGTAGGTTTTGTACTTTCGGTTATCTGTGGTGCATTGCTGGGTACTGGAATGTTCTTATTTCGACCGCTTGAAAAGGCCATCTACCCTTTCCTTATTATCAGTCAGACGATCCCATTAATTGCGCTATCCCCCATTTTTATCATGTGGTTCGGATATACGCTGTGGAGCAAAGTCGCTGTAGTTTTTCTAACTGCTTTTTTTCCAGTCGTTGTGAGTACATATGATGGGCTTCGTACAAGTGGTCAGGCATATAAGGATCTATTATTAACCTTTAGTGCAAACCGCTGGCAACTGCTTACAAAAACACAAATCCCGCTGGCGCTGCCCTCTTTTTTCTCAGGACTAAAGCTATCCATTGTGTACTGTGTAATTGGAGCAACCATCGGCGAATGGCTCGGCGGCAGCAAAGGACTCGGTTACTTTAGCCGAAGAATGGCTGGAAATATGCAAAGTGACGAAATGTTCGCCGCAGTATTTCTGTTGTCCGCGCTCGGTGTAATGCTATTTCTGATGATAGCTCTGCTAGAAGCATTATTTTTAAAGAAAAGAGGATCTAATCGATGAATACTTTAATCATTCAAAAAAAATGGCTTTTACCCTTATATCTCATCTGTTTTGTCCTAATCTTAAGCAGCTGCGGAAATACATCCAAAGTAAGTAATGCTTCAAATAGCGAAAACAAACAAACGCACAAGCTGACAATCATGCTCGATTGGTATCCCAACGCCGTTCACTCATTTTTATATGCGGCTGAGCAAAATGGTTATTTCCAAGAGGAAGGTCTGGATGTAGAGATCCAAATGCCGGCAGACACCAATGATGCACTAAAGCTTGTAGCAGCGAATCAAGTTGATTTAGCACTTAGTTATCAGCCTCAGGTGCTTATGGCACGTAGTGAAAAGATTCCAGTACGTTCGATTGCAGCGATTGTAAGGCATCCGCTTAATCATTTAATGGTGCCTCAGTCCGGAGATATCCAAAGTCCTAAAGACCTTACAGGTAAACAAATTGGGTATTCTTCCATCCCACTTTATGAAGCCATGATTCGTACAATGATCCAGAACGACGGGGGTGACCCTAACGCCAGTAAACTAATCGATGTAGGCTTCGACCTTATTCCAGCAATTGCGACCGGGCAGGTAGATGCCATTATGGGCGGGTTCATTAACCACGAACAATTAATTCTCGAAAAAGAAGGGCATCCCGTTCACTCGTTTAATCCCACAGACTTCGGAGTACCCGATTATTACGAGCTAGTCCTTGTCGCCAGTGAGCAAGGGGTACAAAATTCCGAGTCCTACTTCAAAAAGTTTCTAAGCGCCATTACAAAAGGACAACAATTTGTCCAGGAAAATCCGGAAAACGCGTTAAAGTTACTGCTTGCACACGAAGATGCGACCTCTCCACTAGATAAGGAAATAGAAGAAAAGAGCTTGCAGATTCTTCTGCCTCTAATGAATGCAGGTGACCAAAATTTTGGTTATCAAGAGCCAGCGTCTTGGGAAAAGGTACGACAGTGGCTATCCGACAATGATTTACTGTCTAACGACATCAAGGCAGAGGATGCTTTTATCAATCTTTAACCATTAGCTATTTGCTCATTAAACTTGAGGAGGAAATATCATGAGTTATCTATCCAAAGTACGGGAATCCAATCCACTGGTCCACAATATAACCAATATCGTCGTAGCCAACTTCTCAGCAAACGGGCTTTTGGCGCTCGGTGCCTCCCCCTTTATGGCGGATGCTCACGAAGAAGTGGTGGATATCGCCGCATTTTCAGCTGCAGTGGTACTAAATATCGGCACACTGAATGACTATGCCATTCAATCCATGGTGCTCGCAGGACAATCTGCGAATAAGCACGGGGTTCCCTTAGTTCTTGATCCAGTAGGTGCGGGAGCAACTTCATATCGAACAGCTGTCACTCAAAAGCTAGTGAATGAGATGCAAATTACCGCACTACGTGGGAATGTGGCTGAAGTTGCCAATGTTATTGGTGAAAGCTGGTCTATTAAAGGGGTGGATGCAGGCGAAGGGGATGGCGATGTAGTCGTCTTAGCTGAGACTGCCGCGCGGAAGTTAGGTTGTGTAGTGATCATCACCGGAAAAGACGATGTTATCACCAATGGAGTTAACACCTACATTACTAGCAACGGTCACCCTATTCTAACGAAAGTAACGGGAACCGGATGTCTGCTCAGTGCAGTAGTCGGGGCATTTCTAGCGGTAAGTGAAGGGGCATCTCTTGCAGCCGCAGTGGAAGCCATCTCATTCTATGGAGTAGCTGCTGAGATTTCCGCTGAACTAACTACTGGCAAAGGTCCGGGGAGCTTTCAAATGGAGTTTCTCAATCAATTGAGTTTGGTCACACCTGAAACGTATAAAGAGAAATCAATAATCAAGCAACTCAGATAACGACATACAAAGGAGCGAACGTAATCATGATATCCAAAGCTTTAACCATAGCCGGCTCGGATAGCGGCGGCGGAGCAGGGATTCAGGCAGATCTAAAAACCTTTCAAGAACTTGCTGTATACGGTATGTCCGCACTAACAGCTGTGACAGCCCAGAACACATTAGGTGTTCAAGGCGTATTTCCGTTATCACTGCAAGCTATTACTCAGCAGCTTGATTCCATTGGGCTTGATCTGAAGCCCGATGCTGTGAAGACAGGGATGCTTTTTAACAGTGACATCATTCGAGTCGTAGCAGAGAAGGTTCAGCAATACGGCTGGCGTAATCTTGTAGTTGATCCAGTCATGGTTGCTAAAGGCGGCTCTACGCTATTACAACAAGAAGCTGTCCAGTCCTTAATCAAACATCTTCTCCCGCTAGCCTTAGTGACGACGCCTAATATTCCAGAGGCTGAAATGATTACTAACATGAGCATCACTACAATCGACGATCGTAAAGAAGCGGCCACAATCATCCATGCCATGGGCTCTAGTTATGTAGTGCTAAAAGGTGGGCATGATACCGCAACTAAAGCTGTTGTAGATCTCCTATATGATGGTCACGAGTTCATCTTTATGGAGAGTGAACGAATTCAGACCAGGCACACACATGGTACAGGCTGTACTTATTCAGCAGCAGTTACTGCCGAGCTTGCTAAGGGTAAATCTGTTCCTGAAGCTATAAACATAGCAAAGGCTTTTATACAAGCAGCGATTGAAGACGAGCTGGGCATAGGGGTTGGACATGGTCCGACGAATCATTTTGCTTATCAGAATAGATTGCGAGGGATGAACCTTGAAGCGAATAGACAGTGATCAACTACGGGATTTATTAAAAATCTATTTCATTATGGGTAGCGTGAATTGTCAGATAGCCCCAGCCAAAGTACTAAAAGAAGCCGTCGCTGGAGGCATAACGATGTTTCAATTTCGTGAAAAAGGTACCGGGGCATTAACTGCTCAAGTTAAATTTAATTTAGGAAGACGGCTCCAAAAAATATGTCGTGCTAACGGAGTTCCTTTTATCGTTAATGACGATATTGATCTAGCCATCGCCCTTGATGCGGACGGCATTCATGTAGGACAAGAGGACACCCCTGCCCTAGCGATTAGGCAACTGCTTGGAGAAGATAAGATCATTGGTGTGTCCGCTCATTCGCTCAGCGAAGCGCAGCAGGCCATAGCAGATGGAGCCGATTATCTAGGCATTGGACCTATTTATCCTACCTCTTCCAAAGACGATGCCCAAGCTGTTCGAGGCACATTAGTTATTGAGGAAATAAGAAACAGCGGCATTACGATTCCTTTGGTCGGTATAGGAGGCATCACGGAGCACAATGCAGCTCCGGTATTAGCTGCAGGTGCGGACGGTATCTCCGTGATCTCAGCGATTGCAGGCGCTGAAGACATCGCCTTAGCAGCCAGAGGATTTGTTCACGAAGTTAATTTAAGCGGGACATAAGCTCACTTAGCTCTTCTCCGCTCAAAGGACGCCACTGTCCTCGCTCCAAACCATCAATCGTTATATTCATAATTCTTATTCGCTCTAGTTTAAGTACTCTATATCCTAACTCCTTGCACATTCTGCGTATTTGCAGATTAAGGCCTTGAGTTAGGATAATTCTAAACTGACATTCCGCGATCCGAAAGACCTCGCAAGGTTTAGTTGTAACGCCAAGAATGTCCACACCACTAGACATTGCATTTACGAATTCTGGCGTTATCGGCTTGTCAACATGAACTACATACTCTTTTTCGTGTCCATTCTCGGAACGCATCATTTTGTTTACGATATCTCCATCGTTGGTTAACAGAATGAGGCCTTCCGAGTTTTTATCTAATCTCCCGATCGCAAAAATCCTTGAAGGATATCCTACAAAATCTATAATATTCCCTTCTACATTTGGGGCAGCTGTACAGGTGATACCGATCGGCTTGTTCAGAGCGAGATATACCGGCTCCCCTTTGCTGGTTGTTATGGGCTCTCCATCAATCCATACGATGTCTTCTGGCTCTATAAGAATATTTGCCTCACAGACGACGCCATTCACACTGATCCGGCCTGCAGCAATTAATCGTTTCGTTTCCCTTCTGGAACAGAAGCCTGTTTCGCTTATATATTTATCAATTCTCACTAATGATCCTACTTTCCATCTGATACTGACACTTGCTTATATCCATAAAAAAACACCTGATTTTAACGATCAAAATCAGATGTTAACTTTCAGGAATAACCTAGTTTAAGGGAGCTATTTCGTGCTTCCACTTTTTTTCACGTTATTGCCCTTGCTTCCATTTGCATCTTTAGCGCCTGGACCCGTGGTTGGGGCACCTTTTGCAGGTTTAACTGGTTTTGCTGTTTTGTTCCAGCGTGTCCAGCCCTTACTCCCCGTACCTCTGCCCGTGCCGCCACCTTTACTTTTTGCACCCATCATATCACTCCGTCAGTCATTCAGAATTCGTATAGTTTATACACTTAACCTATCTTACCACACTCTTCTTGTTTCTGTTTAAGCATCTTTATTCATTTCATAAATACTAAAGGTATCTTCGTGTATTTCAATGGCAATTACGGTATCCTCTTTTTCGAAAAATTGCACATGCCCCAAACGCTTATCCTTCAACTCCACCCACCCTGAATCCCTTAATTTATTGAAATAGCTTTCAGGTGGATACATACCTAGTTCTCCCCCTATATTTTTCAATTCATACTTTACTCCTATTTTTATATTGGGGTTATTGGAAGTTGTCGTCACTTCGATTTCTTTAGCATTTATCGGAATAGGAATCCCCTCATTAATGGAAGACACTCCATACTCTTGTACTTCTTGAGTTGATGATGTGCATCCGCTATTGAATAGTATTAACGGTAATAATATAAAAGCTAATAAATATTTATACAAATATATCAGCTCCTTCCTAACTTATTTCACCAAATGCTTTCAATAAAAAACACCCCACCAAAGACTAAGCTTTGATGAGGTGTCTATTACAGAACCGTTTTAGAGCCTGTATATCTTATTTAGGCTGAATATAACCTTCTGCTTTCAGAAGCTCAGCAATCAATACAGCCCCGCCAGCAGCTCCACGCAAGGTGTTATGGGAGAGACCTACAAACTTGTAATCATAGATGGCATCTTCCCGAAGTCTGCCTGTTGATACGCCCATTCCGTTCTCGATATCACGATCCAGTTTGGTTTGAGGACGGTTCTCCTCTTCGAAATAGGTAATGAACTGTTTAGGTGCGCTAGGCAGCTCAAGCTCTTGAGGGCGTCCTTTGAAGCTATTCCAGAGGTTTAGAATCTCTTCTTTAGATGGTTTCTTCTCAAAAGAAACAAATACAGCAGCCATATGACCATCGGCTACAGGCACACGGATACACTGCGAAGTAATGGTTGGCGCTTCACTTTTTACGATGCCTTCCTCTTGAACACTTCCCCAGATCCGTAAAGGTTCCTGCTCGCTCTTCTCTTCCTCCCCACCAATATAAGGAATCACGTTGTCCAGCATTTCAGGCCAGTCAGCAAAAGTCTTACCTGCACCGGAAATCGCTTGGTAGGTTGTAACGACAACTTTAGACGGGTTGAATTCTTTAAGTGCATGAAGTGCAGGCACATAACTTTGAATGGAGCAGTTAGGTTTAACAGCAATGAACCCGGTCTCTGTTCCCAAACGTTTTCTTTGCTGCGCTATAACCTCAAGATGCTCCGGGTTAATTTCAGGAATAACCATAGGCACGTCAGGTGTCCAGCGATGCGCTGAGTTATTAGAGATTACTGGAGTACCCGTACGAGCATAAGCCTCCTCGAGCGCTTTAATCTCCTCTTTCTTCATGTCTACTGCGCAAAAGATCAAATCCACGTCCGCAGCTACTTCTTCTACCTTAGAAGCATCTTGGACCATAATATTCTTCACGTTCTCAGGCATTGGTGTGGATAGCTTCCATCTGCCCTTGGCCGATTCTTCATACGTTTTCCCAGCAGATCTCGCACTGGCAGCAATCGCAGTTACTTCAAACCAAGGATGATTCTCTAGAAGGGCAATAAAACGCTGACCTACCATTCCTGTGCCGCCAACTATGCCGGCTCTTAGCTTTCTTGACATCAGAAAATACACTTCCTTTTGATTAACTGTCCTATTAGTGAATAATAGGCCGATAATTAATGATATACGGCTGGAGAACATTTGGCGAGTGTTAACATCAAAATAACATTAAAAAATTTAAGATATTCATTTAAACCAGCCTTTTTCCTTAAATCGAGTGATCGCTTCAATCCGATTCCCAACGTCTAACTTATCAAGAATAACCGAAATGTAATTCCGTACTGTACCGGTGGTAATGTACAGCTCGCTGGCAATTTCTTTCGTATTTTTACCATCAGCGATCAGTCCGAGTACTTCCTTCTCCCGCTGAGTCAATGGATTCACTTCACCGCTGTAAGCTTCATCCATCAGCTCTGGTGCATACATACGTCTGCCTGCCATTACATTCCGGATAGAAAGGGCCAGCTCTTCACTAGGGCTGTCCTTCAGTAAATAAGCGTGAACCCCCGCCTTGAGCGCACGTTCGAAATATCCCGCCCGAGCAAAGGTCGTTAATATCATCGTTTTGCAGCCGCTATTCTTCAGGGCTTCTGCAGCGTCAAGACCGCTCATCGCCGGCATCTCAATATCCATAATACAGATATCCGGTTTAAGCTGCTGAACCATAGCTACAGCTTCTTCCCCATTGCTTGCTCGGCCTACGACCTTCATATCCTCTTCTAAATCGAGTAAAGAAGCCAGCGCCCCAAGGAGCATTCGTTGATCCTCAGCGATTACAATTTTAATCATTATAGGATGACCTCCTGTTCCTGATGTTTGAATGCATTGGGTACTTTAATTACAATTGTAGTCCCGCTATCTCTCACGATGTCCATACAGCCATTTACGAATTCAAGACGCTCTCTCATGCCTTGCAGCCCATGACCTTTAAAATAAAGATCATTCCCAGGTATACCGGTCCCATCATCTTTCACTTTAATGACTAGATCCGTCCGTGAGGGTTTAATCAGAATAGAGCAAGACTTTGCCCCACTGTGCTTCACAACATTAGTGACAGCTTCCTTTATACACATGCTGAGGACATTCTCCGTAATCAATGAGGTGTTTGTTAGCTTCGGATTCCCCTCCAAAATAAAATCAATCTCAGCAGCTGCAAGAAACTGCTGAATATGAATAAGTTCATCTTCAAGCCGAATGCCTCGCATTCGCGTAACCATTTCCCGAACCTCTTTCAGCGCACTTCTCGCTGTCTGTCGTACATCATCAATCTCAGCTTTAGCTTGCGTAGGATTTGAATCAATTAGCTTCCCCGCCAAGTCACTCTTAAGACCAATTAAAGAGAGCTTCTGACCTAAAGTATCATGAAGATCCCGCGAAATCCGTTGGCGTTCTTCAATCTTAACGAGTTCGGAGATCCGCTTATTCGCATCTTCCAATTGATCTTGTAACTTACCTTGATTATTTCGGTTATAGGTACTAATTGGAAGTAGAATCACTGCAATCATACTTACAAGCACGAACGGAAGTTGACTAATAAACACTGAATTACGCGAAAGCAGCTCATAATTGATTGTAATGATAGTAGTTAACAGATGGATAGAATACAGCGTGAAGAAACCTACTCGATTCTGTATGTTCCCAATAAAAAAGGCTAGGAAAAGCGCAAAATACATATATCCGAACAAAAGCGTCATCGTTATAGACACTATAATTTGAACACTCGTCCAGAAATACACCAGCCAGCCTTTAGAAACAAAAGAAAGTACATAACATACAAAAAATACAGCAATCATCAAGATTCCCGAAACGACTTGATAGGTAGAGGAGGAGCGAAATATAAAATAAAACGGTAGAATGTAAAAAACGACCCATACATAAGGGGATAGACCTGTGCTTTTATGAAAAATATGATGCCACTTTTGCATGACCGCTCTCCTTTTTACCATACATTACTCTCCTTATTCTAGCACAAATTCAGTGAAAATCTGTTGATCCACTATCCTAAATAGAAAAAGATTAGAGCCACGAATGATTTCTCCGGCTCTAACCTTGCTCTGTACTCCTATTTTGTTCGAACCGATAGTTATTATTCGCCTTGGAGTCTAGTCTTATGAACTTGCAAGACTTCTGCTGCTACCTTAGGTTTGTTTAGTCTCGACTTCATCTGTTTAAAGCTGATAAAGCTCTTATTCTCTTCATCCCAAAGACGGAAGTGTAGAGCCTTCAGGCTAGAACTAAGTGTTATAGTCGTTGCTTTTTGCAATGGCGGCGTAGCATTATGTGCTTTTTCTAAATTATAGTTGGGTACCTTTGGACTTAAATGATGGACATGGTGGAACCCGATGTTCCCTGTAATCCATTGCAATAGCTTAGGTAGCTTGTAATATGAGCTTCCCTCTACTGCAGCCATAACATAACTCCACTCCGATTCATTCTCGAAGTAAGAATCCTCGAACTGATGCTGCACATAGAACAACCATATTCCGAGAAAGCCGGATACAAAAGCTATTGGTAATTGCACCATGATAAAGGCTTGCCAGCCGATCGCCCAAATAAGCAAAGCATAGAGCGCTGCAATAGATACATTTGTTAAATAAGTATTCATCCGTTCTTTACGTCTAGCGCCTTTAGCATTAAAGCGATACTGAATCATAAACACAGCAATAGGTCCAATTCCGAACATCACGATCGGATTACGGTAAATCCGGTAATACAGGCGTTTCCAGAATGAAGCTGCTTCATATTCGTCGACAGTCATAATCCATATATCACCGATCCCTCTTTTATCGAGGTTGCTGGAGCTGGCGTGATGAATGGAATGACTATGCTTCCACTGCCGATAGGGAACAAGCGTTAATACACCTGTGATCGTTCCGATAATGTCATTCGCTCTACGATTCTTAAAGAACGAACCATGTGTACAGTCATGGAAAATAATAAAAGTTCGAATTACAAATCCTGCTGCAGGAATGGCCAGCAAAAGAGTAAGCCAGTAGGAAACGGATAAAGAGAAATAAGCTCCGCCCCATAACAGCACAAGTGGCCCTAAAGTATTAATGAGCTGTCTTATGCTCGCATTGCGGTCGTTTTTTTCGTAAGGGGCTACACTCTTTTTAAGACTGGAGAGCTGTGATGTCTGTTTTGTAGTCATCTTTTATCGTTTCCTCCTTGATGTGTCTGGCTAAGGATCTTTTCATCTAATCTCAGTATAGAAGATAAAGTGTCATCCTATAAGTCATAAACATCAAGTGAAGAGTATGATAAATGTCATACTTATGCCCTGAATTTCCCCCTTTTACTATATATCCATGTGCTTTTTCGTTAATTAACTTGCCTCGTATGCTCTTCTCGATATTCCGTAGGTGTCTGACCACTAGCTTTCTTAAAGACCTGAGTAAAATATCTTGGGTCCTGATAACCAACAAGCGGAGCGATTTGATACACCTTTACATTACTGCTCTGCAAAATATATTTCGCCTTCTCCATTCGACAGTGAGTCACATACTCCAAGAAGGTATAGCCTGTGAGTTGTTTGAATAAAGTACAAAAATGACTGACACTAAGATCGGCAAGCTCCGATACTTCTTCAATACTTAATTCCATATGGTAATTACTCTCGATGTAACGTTTCGTCTTCTCGATGGCGCTGCGTGTGTCATCTCGATTCACGGGTTTACTTCCTTGATCCAATCGCTCCACAAATTCTTCCTTCAGAGCAGATATCATTTCACTCAAGGTACCGAAATGGTGCAGCTTGCTTAGTAATCCATGTAAAGACCAATCCGAGTTTAGATTCAAATGTTCAAAATGCCTGTATAGCACAACAACCAACTCCACAAGAAGACGTTCTGCAATCTCTTTAGGAATGACTTGTGATTCAATATATAGTGCCATATCATCGAACAAAGCTGACATTCGGTTTCTATTTAAAGTACGAATGCTCTCTATCAGGGAGGTCTCCAGCTCTTTAGGATACTTTACTTCTTTATTGCCTGGAAATGTTGTTTCCTCATCTATAAACACCCCGGCAAGACCAGAATAGAAACGTTGATACAAAGCCTTCGCAGCCAAAGGATATACCGTACTTAATTGATCAATACCTTGTGTACAGCGACTGATTCCTACAGAGCAGCTTAGCTTGGAGTACCTTTTGATCCCAGAAATCAATTGTTCACCAAGTTCTCTTCTACTCGCACTTAAAGATCCAGGAAAGAGCAAAACCCACTCTCCGTTATGAAAAGGGAAGACCGTAAGCACGCCATGCTCCAGCGACCACTCTTCAACAATATTACGGATCGCAAACAGCCACAGCCGCTTTTCTTCCACGCTCCACTGCCCAGTAAGCACAGAATAATCATCCAATTGGACAACAGCCATGAAATATCCGCTCTCAAGTTCACTGTTCTCCAGCCATTTCAGATGCTCAAGCGGCCTTGCGTTTCCCAAAGTGATTTCAGCAAACATCCGTTCACGGGCTAGCATCGACAGCATCTGTACAGAATGCATCATCTGATCGTTCTCTTTCTGCTCATCCAGCCTCGTCTTCGCTCGTTGTAGCATTGCAACCAGTTCGTCATGGTCGATGGGTTTCAGCAAATAATCAAAGGCTCCTTGACGCAAAGCTTCTCTCGCATATTCGAACTCCCCATATCCACTTATAAAGATAAATACCAGCTTAGGATTCTTTGGTAATACTTCCTTCATCAAAGTGATTCCGTCAATCACAGGCATACGGATATCGCTGATTATAATATGCGGTGTAGTTTCTTCTATTAAGCGGAGGGCTAGTTCTCCATTTCGAGCCTCTCCCACAATTTCCATCTGGAGATCGTCCCATGGAATAGCTACCTTTAGACTACGAAGAATAATCGGCTCATCATCTACGAGCAGTACTTTATATTTCTCTTCTATTTCATCCATTCCAGCACCTCCATGCTTATTGAACACTTGAGTTTTGGATCAGATTCCAGTATTCCATTGATGATGCCTGCACTAGCTTTAAGGCATGATTCGCAGACATTTCTTCGTTAATCATTTTTTCGATGACACTTAGGAACATTTTCTTAACTTCAGGTGATAATACGTTATCGTAAGGCACAAAGCTCTTGCGGTTCTCTTCCATCAATTCCATCACTTGCGCGAATACCGGACCGGTCTTCTCCGGATCAAAAGCAATTCGAATGGATGGAATTCTCAGGCCTTCATATACAATTCGGGTCTGAATTTCCTGCGTATAAAAAGCCTTCATAAGATCCAAAGCGGCCTCCCGTTTAGCTCCATTTAGTTCAGAGGAAAGACCAATGCCTATGGTGTAACCTCCCGCAATCGAAGGCTCCTCACCTTGCTTCAATGCAGGAAATGGTATTACGCCTACCTCATTCTGAAAATCAGTTGGAGCCGCACTACCAGAAAATAAATTGATATCCCAGTTCCCGTTTAAATACATCGCAGCTTTGCCGCTTGTAAACAATCCGACTGCATTTTCAGTTGAAAGATCATTAGACTGGGTACTAAAGGCCCCTTCTTTTATCCAGTGATCCAAATGCTCGAAAGCCTTTAAATAGGACTCATTCTGAAAGCTCGCTTGATCTTCACCTGTGATTAGCTTCTGGATCAGCTCGGAACCAGCATAACGATCCATTAAATAATGTGCAAAGATCCCGGCGGGCCAACGATCCTCGTTCCCAAGTGCAAACGGAATGTATCCTCCAGCCTTGAGCCTCAGGATAACATCATCGAGTTCCTGAAGCGTTGTAGGCGCCCCGAGACCAAGCTTGTTGAATATAGTCTTATTGAAATACAGCGGTTCAGCGTTTCCTTCGATAGGCAATCCATAAATATGGTTGTCAAAGGTCCATAGATGCAGATCTTTGAATTGATTGGTTAGACCGTTCTCACGGACAAAATCAGTCAGATCAACCAGTCGATTAGAGCGCACATATGGCTCTATTTCAGCTCCACCAAATAAGACAAACATATCTGGTGGCGTCCCAGTAACCATCTCGCTTTTCAGCTTTTGTTCACGGTGAATCGTCTGGTCTAGTCCTTCAAAATTGACTTTCACATTCGGATGCGCAATTTGGTATTTATCCACGATCTCTTCAAAGATAGCCAGCAGTGGCCGATCATGCTCTTTGATCCAGAAATGACGGAAAGTCAGCGTTATTTTTTCTGGTGAATTATCTTCAATCGGTTCGTGATCTCCTAAAGTAATAAATAGAACAGCGCCAGATATCAGCACTAGATATATCCACATCCAGCCCCACTTCAATAACCACTTCATGTCAATCTCCCCCTGTTTCCTCTGTATGATCGATTATGGCAGTATTTTTGGTATACGAATTCGAATCGTTGAACCAAATCCAGGGGATGAACACACAAGTAAGCCATATGGACTGCCGAATCGGATATTCAGGCGCTCATGTACATTCTTAAGCCCAACACCGCTGTCACTATATTTCTTCTGGCCTCCTCCCTCTTTGGCCCAAAGATTCATCATCTTGGCTAAGTCGAAGCCCGGACCGTTATCTTTTACGATAATGATCATATCCGTACCCATTTCATAGGCTGTGATTTCTATGATTCCAGGGTCCTCCATCGGTTCAATTGCATGGTACAATGCATTCTCTACAATGGGCTGAACAATCAGTTTCTGAGTCATAAACGTTCTAAGACCTTCAGGAAGATTTATAATGTACGAGAATTTATCCTCAAAACGGAACTTTTGAATATCCAGATAATGGCGAACATGTTCAAACTCCATTTGCAGCGGTATTAGCTCTTGATTCTGACTAATACTGATTCGCAGCAGCTTGCCGAGTGAAATGACCATTTTACTAATATCTTTATTACCTTGCAGCACGGCCATCGAATTAATCGATTCTAGTGAATTATAAATAAAATGAGGATTAATCTGCGCCATTAATGCCTTCATTTCCGCTTCCTTTTTGCGACCCTGCTCCGTCTGCACTTGCACAATCAATTCGTTGATCTGTGTGCTCATCCGGTTAAAGCCATCAATCAGAAAATCACTCTCATCATCCGCACGATAACGTGTAGTGATAGGTGTAAAAATCCCCTGCTTCACCCGTTTCATCCCGTTGACCGCGCTGTTAATGCTATAAACGAGCCTTCTAACAAAATATCGGTCAAACAAAATGGCGGATAACAATGAAACCGTACTCAAAATAATCGCAATGTTACGAATAGATATGGATTCCGAAGAGATTAGATTCATCGGTGTAATCGCTGCCAAATACCAGTCTTTATTATGTGAAGGAAGGAAGGTTATGAGTGATTTTTCCCCCTGATAGTTGTCGATGTAATAGTTTTGTTCCTTGGCATAATCATTTTCTAAAAAAGGGAACTCCGTGCGCTGCCCAATATGTTCACCGGATTTGTTAAAAACGATATTCCCCAGCTTGTTTACCAGCAGAATATCACCCTTCTTAAGCGTAGCTGCCTCCCAGAAAATCTGATCCAGTAAATCAGGTTTAACATTAACAACTAAATAGCCTATATCTTCAAGAGAATAATAATCCTTGATTACTCTGGCTTGCACAAGTACCGGATGACCCGATAACGCTGAACCGTTCTCACCAGGCCCTGACCATACAGGGCGTCCCTCAGCGCTTTCCATCGTACTAAACCAACTCTGTCTCTTCATTTCCTCAAAGGACATCGGTGCATTGTATTGATAGAGCAGCCGATCTTTACTATATAAACTAAATGAAGTAATCATCGGATGATTAATGAGTAAATTGTTGAGCTCCTGCTTGCGATCATAGGTGAGCACAAAGTTAGTCTGCTTGAGCGATTGTTGAATCACCGGTTGTGTGATCGCAGAATTTGTAATCGAGGAGATTTCACTAAATGCGAATTTGAGCTTTCTATCCGTTTCGAGCAGTGAAACCCAGTAGAAGTTACTTGATTTTTTCTCCATAGCGTTAGAGAAGTTGACGTAAGTAACAATCCCCATCAGAATCACCGGAATAAAGACGAGAAGAATAATAGCGAACAAGATTTTACGGCGGAGCTTCATGATATTCCCCTTCCCCCTGCTGTCTCTGTCCTCTAGTATTCTTCACGAAACCGCCTATTCCCTTGTAAAGGTTAAAAGTAAGATCAGCTCTTTATAGCTCCTGAGGTAAGTCCCGCAATCACCCAGCGACTAAACAACAGGAATACGATCAGCAGTGGCAAGGTTGCCGTGAATGTAGCTGACATGATCATTCCATAATCGAGACCGTCGCGATTGGAGAATAACTGCTGGAGCGCGATTTGTATTGTAAAGTGTTCTTGATTCTTCAACACGACCAAAGGCCAGAAGAAGTCATTCCATACGGTCATAAAATTCAGTATGCCTAGTGTAGCCATCGCAGGAGTGATAACTGGAATGGCGATGTTCCAAAAAATCCGGAAATGTCCGCCGCCATCAATCCGTCCAGCTTCGATCAGTTCCGTATGTACAGCTGTAGAAATATACTGCCGCATCCAAAAGATTCCGAAGGCATTAACCATAGCTGGTACAATCAGCGCCTTGAAAGAGTCGATCCAGTGGAGCTTGGCCATAATTACATAAGTAGGTAACACACCAAGCTGCTGCGGTACAAATAGAGTGGCAATTACAAAGTAAAACAGAATATTTTTAAACGGGAATTCATATTTAGCAAAAGCATAACCAGCAAGTGTACAGAAAAACACGACCGATATAGTTACCATCGACGAGACGAATAATGAGTTTCCTAGTGCTTGAAAGAAATCTGTTTTATCCAGTACCCGCTGGAAATTGTCAAAAAACTGGTTCCCAACCGTAAGCAAAGGAGGTACATGGAATACTGCGCCCCTATCATTTGTGCCAACTACAAACATCCAGTAAAAAGGAAAGATGGACACGAGCGCACCAAGAATCAGAATGAGATAAAATAAAGCTTTGCCGAAAATCCCAAGATCATCCGGATCTTTTTTTAATAGACGCACAGTACTCACGCTTTACCCCCTCCTGTATCTCCACCCATGCGGCTTGAAACCAGCATATTAAGGACAGAGAATATAATCGTGACCACAAACAGCAGAACTGCCGTAGCCGCCGCCGTACCGAAGAATCCATTGCGGAATGCCTCACTGTACAAATAAGTAACCATAGTAATACCTTCCTGACGAGTAGATCCCGTACCTGATTGGCCCAGGAATACATAAGGCTCAGTAAACAACTGCAACGCACCTATGGTCGACAGTAAAGTGACGAATACGATAAAAGGTTTCAGGAGTGGCATTGTAATGAAGGTGAATTGTTGTCTTCTGTTCGCCCCATCAATTCGAGCCGCTTCATATAAATCTGTAGGAATACTTTGAAGCCCTGATAGAAAAATAATGGCATTGTACCCTGTCCAGCGCCACATCACCATGGTTGAGATCGCAATTTTTACTCCCCACCAGCCAGAGTTGAAGGCCATACTATCAAGCCCTAGTCCGTTAAGTATCCAGTTGATCATTCCGTTGTTCCCAAACAACGTACTAAACACCAGGGTAACTGCAACGATAGACGTAATATTCGGCATGAAAAAGAGTACCCGGAATGTTTTCTTAAACCGAGTCATTCCGGAATTCAACAAAACGGCAATCAAAAGCGCCAATAGAATCTGCGGAACCGTTCCGATCAGCCCCATTATTAAGGTGTTGCTAAAAGAAATCCAAAAGGTAGGATCACTTGTGACCAGTTCATAGTTTTTCATCCCTACGAATTTCATAGGGTTCAAGGCATCCCATTTAAAGAATGAGAGGTAGATCGTAAAGAAGATCGGATATAGTCCAAATATCAAGAACAGAATAAAAAAAGGAGAAATGAAAGTATACGCAGTGATGCGGCTCCTTCTTTGTTCAGTTAAAAACGGGCGTTTGCTCTCGGCATGCGGACTCGAGATAACAGGTTGTGCCATGTCACACCTCCAGGTAATCGAACGTATCAAGCAAAAACGTCTTCGGCGTCCTTATAAGGACGGTAAGCGTTTATGAAGTATTGCGTGAAACTTATAATTTCTTATAATTAAATCCGAATTCACAGAGAATGCTGTTCTCCATGAATCCGGACCTTTCAGACATTGCACTCTTTCTGTTGGAAGTCTTAGCTGCGTTCAGCCAGTTTCTTCGCTTGTTTAACAGCTTCATCCCACTCTTTGGCCGGATCAGCCTTTTTCTCCAACACGTTTTTCAGTGCATTTTTGAAGAAGGTATCGGTTTGGTCATGAAGTGGACCGTAGTACACAGGTTTTACACGATTAGCTGCTTTACCAAATTCAACTGCGGTTTGTTGACCACCGAAGAATTCATCCTTGAAATCTACGAATGCAGGATCTTCGTACAGGGCAGGAATGGAAGGCATCAGCCCTTTTGTCTTGAATGATTCCAGTTGATTATCTTTGTTATCCATCCAAGCGATGAAATCATAAGCTTCTTTCGAGTGTTTGCCCTCTTTAGGCAGTGTCAGGAACGAACCACCCCAGTTACCGGCACCTTCAGGAAGCTGTGCGATTTTCCATTTTCCAGTAGTATCTGGAGCATTACTCTTAACATTTCCCGCCATCCAAGCCGGTCCCATGACGACTGCAAAAGATCCATCGTTCATTCCTTGGCCCCATTCTGGAGACCAAAGCATTAGATTGCTGATCCAACCTTCTTGGATACCTTTAACCGTAAAATCATAAGCTTTGCGAACTTGCGGGTTGGTGTCTCCGATAAAGCTGCCATCCGCTTTGCTGAAGTAGATTTCATCCGCGGATTGGTCACGCAATGCGTTAAAGGTAAGATCTGTAAGATCTACAAAAGGCTTACCTGTCTTTTCTTTAAATGCTTTGGCTACAGCAGCGAACTTGTCCCATGTATCAATGGCTCCGCCGAATCCTTCCGGGTCACTTGGTAATCCTGCTGCTTCCGCCAAATCTGTTCTGTAATAAACAACGGTCGGACCGATATCTGTAGGTAAACCCAACTGGAAGCTGCCATCTACGGAAGAGGCTTGTTTCCATTTCCAATCCAAATAGTTCGCTTGAATATCTTTAGCACCAAGATCATTCAGGTTATAGAATTTATCCTGTGCATTGATAAAACGCTCCATGAAACCGATTTCAAGTTGGAAAATATCAGGTGCTCCCGATCCAGCAGACAATGCAGTGGTCAAATTATTATGATGAGCCGTTTGGTCACCCGTATTTTGAACCTTGATCGTAACGTTAGGATGTTCCTTCGTGTACTCCTTCGCTAAATCCTCATAGTTCACGTTTCCGAGTGTCCAGAAAGAGAGTTCGATTTTCTCAGCAGGCTCAGTACCCTCATCTTTTGTTGGTTCACTTGTGCTTGCTGCGTTGTTTCCTGTATTTTTACTTGATGCGTTGTTCTCGGCGTTGTTGCCTCCGCATGCTGCCAGTGAACCTACGAGCATGATAGCGACTAACGAAAGCGCCAAGTGTTTTACTTTATTCATTCCCCTGTACCCCTTTCAAAGGTTTCTCTTACAAGATTTAGTCTACAGGGTTTATATTCTTTTTTTGAGGAGGCAAACTTCCGATTTATGGTGGAAATACTTCTGATTCAATAAAAAAACCCTCATAAGAGGGCTCAAAGTTCATTACCATAAAATTTGTTTTCCCCACCAGGGTAGGACATTATTAAGAGACTACGAATGTGTCCGCTACAGCTAACAAACCACATCCAATAAAATGTGGTCTTAACATTTACTTCGTATCTTTGACCTCAGGTCCTCCTTAAATAAATATTTCATACAGACCTATGCCTACTAATAACAATCCGCCGATAAGATCAGAATGTTTGCCTAGCCAAGTTTTGGACATTCGATTCCCGATTTTCATTCCGGCAGCAACAGTAATAAATGAAAAGGCACCTACTGAGATCGCTGTGAATGTTGCGTTCACGCCGCTGATCCCTGCTCCAAAGCCTGTAGCAATACAATTGATAGCCAGCGCCACACCCAACCACACCGATTCTTGCCATCTTAAAACATGACGATAGCCAGTATCTGTAGTAGATGTGCTGAGGACGTTGCTCTCTATATCCATGCTTACACTTGAAGTTGGCTTCTTATACACCGCTCTAATGCTCCAGATTCCCATAAACAGAATCAAGCAGCCACCGATGGCATTTCCGTTCGCTTCAGAAAAATATTCTGAAACATACTCACCTGAGGTTATTGAGATATATGTAGCCAGCATCGACAGAATAGCAATGATCAGATTTGAAAATGGGGTAATTCTTGTGGACCGTGCGCCAAAGGAAACGCCTATTCCTAAGTTATCCAAATTTGAAGCCAGACCAATAATAATGATGGAAAGCCAGTGCATATTTAAACCCCCTTAGTACAGTCATAACTATGTTATGTCTGCAGTGGGCGCATAGAATTTTGTCCAAATATGTTGCTCATAAATTGTTCATTATCATCACTTATATTGGATTTCTCTTGCTTCCACAGGTATACTATTTTTATTTCTAACTTCATTACATGATCAAAAGGAGTTTAATATCTATGCCGATTAACCGCCCGCTGTTTACAGACAGTGATTTCCAAGAAGCCGTTGACCGAAAATTACCTGTCCGAGTCTTTCAGGACGATCATTTGGTGAATTCAGGAGCAACCGTTGTCCGCTTCACTGATTTCGATGTCGTTATTCAGTCCAGAGTTAGTGATCTGACTTACTACTCCCGTAAGAGCTGCCAATTTTTTGAGGTTAGACCCTAAAAAAAATCCGGAATGCAGTGACCCTAAGATCACTGCATTCCGGATTTTTTCAACAGGCATATGTAGTAGCTTTTACTTAATGATTCTGTATTTGCCATACACTTTCATTTTCTCATCTAAGACTTCCTGAAAACTCTGCTTCTTCTTATTAGATCTCTCTTGCTTAGGATTGACCACGGGCTGAGGTCTAAAAAACTGATGATTGTAAGCCATAAGATTATGTACCATCACATTCATTGAATTCCAACCTCCTTAGGTAATCATTTCCTGAGTTACTCGGAGTAACCACTACTACTTATTAAAAGTTAATTACCCAGCAACATATAGACCGAAACAAGTTTATCACATGATCATATGAAAACAACCTCCAAGCTGTATAAAACAGCTGGAGGTTGTTAAATTCCTACTCATTTTCTCAACGCTGTGAAGGAAATCTAGCGTTCCCATTCCCTTTATTACTATGATCAACTTGACCTCTCATCAGTTCAAGCAAATATTCGGGATCAGAGTTCATATCTAACATTTTCAACGCATTTTTTGGAGCAAACCCTTCACTTACACTATGAGAGATCATGGCTAGCAGCGGATTAAAATAACCTCTAATATTCAGCAGTCCAATAGGCTTCTGATGAATCCCAATCTGCATCCAGCATAGGATCTCAAATAACTCATCAAAGGTTCCAAGACCACCCGGCAGGGCAATAAATGCATCGGCCATACCGCTCATTATCGCCTTACGTTCATGCATACTAGAAACCTCAATCAAATTCGTCAGCCCAGAATGCCTGATTTCATCTTTAAAAAGATCCACGGGCATGATACCGACGACTTCACCACCATTTGCCAACACTCCGTCCGCCACCTGTCCCATAAGGCCATTTCTTGAACCTCCGTAAACCAGCCTACATCCTTGTGCAGCTATATGATAACCCAATTCTCTAGCCATTTCCGTATATTCTGAGTTAAGACCTGGATTCGATCCGGCGAACACACATACTGTAAATGCCATACCTATCACTCCAGACTGGTTATTATGGTTCAATACAGATTAATTCACTTATTGTACATCAATAAATTAAACAAAGTGTTAAATGAAAGTCATCTTTTTGTATGTAACGTTAATTGGTACAGTGTACTATTCCACTCAGCAGTAACACCTAGTGCCTTAGCCAAAGCTGCCGCTGGAACAAGTGAAGTATAACTTACTTTAATGGCTCCCTCTTCTTTAAAAGTGATTTTCTTCCCTTCTTTCGAGAGCGTCATTTCTCCCTCCCATGAGAGTGTGTAGCCAAGACTTTCCGCTACTTCCCTAATCGGTACTTTTACACTTCCATTTATAAAAATAGCAGACTGTACGGAGTCGATTTTCTTCCCATCAACAATTACCGTAACAGGTTTCAAAATAGGAGATAAAGTAAAAGGACGTGAATCAACAGCGCTAATTCCGAGTTGTCCAAACATATTCGTCCCCCAAGCCACGGCAGTTCCATCCTTCAAGACTGCATACTTACTATTCTCACCGCTAACAAAAGAAACCGGATTGCTCAAGCCTTTAATTTGCTTTGGCTGAGTGAAGACCCATTTGCTGTCGGTTACATAATTAGTACTCCATGTCCACACGGTGCCATCTTTCTTAACCGCTGCAAAGCCGCCTAAATCCAGCGTAAGTTTAGAGATCTGCTTTATGGCTGTGATCTTTTGTAGGCCGTGCATCAAGGTACCAGCTTCCCATACCCAGTATTCTCCTTTTTTATTAGCAACAAGATTGAATCCATTTTTCGTCTGAACGGATACAATATTCGAAAGACTTGGCATCTTTTTCATCGTGATTTCATTATAATTATTGCTGTCAATCGTTCCCCAGACGCTTCCACTCTCGGTTAAAGCCAGTATACTGCGATCACTCATTGAAACGGACTTCACATGGTATAAATCCTTAACTGCGGTCGGTTTCTTCACCGCTTGTGTATTCTCTATTTGCGGGTTAGCGCTCCAAGTCCACAGGGTACCGTTAGTTCGAATCGCGGCCTGATAAATACTGTTCCCGATCCACTTCACCTCACTTAAGCCCTGCACCTTCGTAGCAGCAGGCAGCTCTGTGTACCCTACATTAGAAGCGTCTGGAGGACTCCACTGGAGTACGCTCCCATCCTTTTTCAAAGCTAAAGTATTGTATAGTCCTGAGGTTACACTAACTACATCTGTCATCCCCGAGATCACTTGAGGCAGCAGTACCTTATGTTGTTTGGAGCTTGCCCCATTTCCAGCTTCCGCTGCACTCTTGTCCTGATAATCTCCCCAAGCCGTAACCGTTCCATCTTCCTTCAACGCTACAAAATAAGCCCCACCGATCTCTAGCTGCTTCGTATGTTCAAGCGCTGCGATACTGTGTGGAGTAATCGTCCATCCCTCTGGTCCTGCTGTTCCATTCGCAAACTGTCCAAACATATTACTACCCCAGGCCCAAACGGTTCCGTCCTTTCCCAATGCAAAGGAGCTGCCACCCCAAAAACCAGGCGCAGCAACAATCTCCTTAATTCCGCTCAGCTTAGCAGATGATGGAGCTGCATTCGCTTGTGGAACTGACACTGTAGCCATTAAAGCAGAACAAACAACCAAACTAAACAGTCGTATCTTCCTTGCAAATAAGTTCATCTTGTTTTTCCCTTCTTATGATATTATTGTAATTATTATTCATCTTACACTAAGACGGTATAAAGCTGTTCAAAGTTGTATTATTTTTAAATCCCGGGATTCAGATTGCTTTGATTTATGTTATAATTACGCTGCTTTAGATCTAGTCTTTTCAATCGCAATACCGGAACCAAATGATTATGGAGGGAAGTTATGCTTAAATTTATTGGTGTTTTACTGCTCTTCAGATTAGTGGGCAACCCTTTTCTGGCTATATTCATCCTGCTTCTTATCTTATATTTCTTGGATCGACGATATGTGGGCATCTTCCCCAGTATTACAAAGCCCTTCAAAAGAATGCGTCAAATTTCCAAGCTGCGTACAACCATTTCTTTGAATCCTAATGATGTCTCATCCAAATTTGATTTAGCTCGGAGTTTGGCTGAACGTAAAAAATACAGGGAATCAAAGGATCTCCTACTCCAAATCGAGGACCGTTATGAACAATCTGCTGAATATTGGGTAGAGCTTGGACATGTGAATCTAAAGCTGGGCGCTTTGGAGGAAGGCGAGGCACAGATGCTTCGAGGTCTGGAGATCAACAGTAAGGCCCGATATGGACAGCCTTATCTTTGGTTAGCTGAAACTTTTCGCCATACAGATCATGATAAAGCATTACATTACGTTACTCAGTATCAAGAAATCCAGTCTTCTTCCTCTGAGGCGTATTATCTAGCCGGCTCTATGTATAAAGCACTTGGCAGATCAGAAGATGCGAAACGAGCGTTCGAAGAATCCACCGCTGTTTATCGTTCACTGCCGAAATATAAAAAACGGCAAGAACGCGGTTGGGCGTTACGCAGCTTTTTCGCCAAGATGAAATAAACTTTAAAGGCTTCTTAACCTAAAAATACGGAAACCATTTCTAATGACCAGAAATGATTTCCGTATTTTTTATAATCTATTTGAAATTAGACGGTGATCTGATGTTATTCGTTAGTTCGTTACTAATTTCCAGAGTGATAATGCCGACTCCGGATTCCAGTGAGTCTGTAAAATATATTGTGTAAACTCTCAAACCCATTAAAATGGAAGTAAGAGAAAGGCTGGGGAGAACACATGGGACTTTGGACAAAACAGCAGTTACGGGAATTTATTAAGGAAAACAATTTGGTAAGCGCACAGGATGCGCAGAATGCTCTAAAAGAGCTGTTTGCGGAGACGATTCAGGAGATGCTGGAAGCCGAAATGGATACTCATTTGGGCTATGGAAAGCATGAGGTGAAAGCGAAGCTCACGCCAAACAGCCGTAACGGAAAGAGCCGTAAAACCGTAGTCAGTGAGTATGGTGAGCAGGAAATCGCTATTCCTCGGGATCGGTTGGGCGAGTTTGAGCCCTTGGTCGTCAAGAAGCATCAGTCGAATGTAACGGGCATCGAAGAACAAATTATTGCGCTGTATGCGAAAGGGATTAGCACCCGAGAAATTCAGGACCATTTAGGGCAGATGTATGGTATTGAGGTATCTCCAACGCTCATTTCCAATGTCACGAACAAGATTGTGCCTCTCATTAAAGAATGGCAGAACCGGCCTCTGCAAGGGGTCTATGCCGTCGTCTATTTGGATGCGATCCACTTCAAAGTCAAGCAAGATGGGGCCATTATCAATAAGGCTGCCTACATGGTCATTGGCATTGATCTGGACGGAAACAAAGACGTGCTGGGGATGTGGATTGGTGAGAATGAGTCCTCCAAGTTCTGGCTGAGTGTGCTGAATGAACTGAAGAATCGCGGGGTTCAGGACATTCTCATTATCTGCGTGGATAACCTGTCCGGATTCTCTCAAGCGATTGCCGCCTGCTATCCTCAAACGGAAATCCAGAAGTGTATTATTCACCAAATCCGCAGCTCCACACGGTACGTGTCGTACAAGGATATTAAGAAGGTAACAGCCGACTTAAAGCCTATTTACAAGGCAGCTACCGAGGAAGGTGCCTTGCTTGAACTCGACCGTTTCGAGGAAGTTTGGGGAGCGAAATATCCCCTCATTATCCGTTCCTGGCGGACCAATTGGGACGAACTCGCTACCTTTTTCAAGTACCCGCCTGAGATCCGCAAACTGATTTACACCACCAATATGATTGAGAGTTACCACCGTCAGCTTCGTAAAGTGACGAAGGGAAAAAGCATCTTTCCCACAGATGAGGCGCTACTAAAAATGCTCTATCTGGCCACCGTCGACGTCACTCGGAAATGGACAGGACGTGTCCAAAACTGGGGGCAAATGCTGCTCCAGCTGTCGGTCTTTTTCCCCGATCGGGTCGGTCAACACTTGCGTTAAATTCGCGACTTCCCCCTCGGGGGAATCTGTGCTTAAAAGAGTTTACACAAAATTATTGACAGACCCATTCCAGTTGTTATCACCATAACTTCTAAATGTCACTCGAGCTTCATAAAGGTTACCCTTGTATTCAACTTTTGTTCCAACAATATACAACCCGGATGCATTCCAAGCTGCTACATCTGGTAATACGGGTTTCACAAGGGTTGTGACTGTATACAAAGAGCTCTTGTCTGAAATATTACCAGCAGCGTCTACAGCTCTCACATAATAATTGTACGTAGTGGAAGCTTGCACCGTTAAATCCGTAAAGGAAGTTTCCTTGCTTTGGGTCAGTTTAACACCATCCCGATATACAACATAATGATCAACCCCTACATTATCTTGGGCGGCGTTCCACATTAGATTAACACTATTGTGTTTCACTGACATGGTATGCAGCCCCTCAACCATCGAAGGCTTCACAGTATCTGGTGTTTCCACTGGAGGGATAACCTCTTCCGGGTTTGGTGTGCTAACAACAATACTATTACTTGAACCTGACGTGTTTCCTGCACTATCCACTGCTACAATGTAATATGTATAGATTTTGCCGGATCCTACAGTTATGTCTTTATAGCTCGTTGTTGAGGAAATACCAACTTGTTTCGCATTACCAATGTTCTCACCGCGGTAAATCAAGTAATGATCTACGCCTACGTTATCTGTTGCAGCATCCCACATAAGGTCTACAGTGCTCGATTCTACACTCATCGTGTGTAACCCTGTTACCGTCGACGGCTTCTCTGTGTCTGGTTGTACCCCAGGTCCTAAATCACCGTTTTTTAGATTCACATCAATCACTTGGTAGAAGGCATTCGCAGTATCATCAATATCCCACACAGCCAAAATAACATGATATCCACTGCGGTCAGTTGGGACATTTACTTTATGTGTCACAGAACGCTCAGGCTGTTTACCGCCATTCTCAAAAGTTCCAATAAGCTCTAAATCAGAACGTTTAATCGGTGCATTAGGATTCCAACCTTTTTTCGTAATATAGTAATGCCATTTTGTTGTTCTATGTTGTGCTGTAATATACCAAGTGATGTCATTTAATCCGCCGACCATATCATGTTTAATCCAGCGATCACTTGTTTGTTGATCCAGAATTCCTCCGAACATGCCACCCGCTGATGCTATCTTCCCGTCCGCAGGACCCGCCAATGGGAAGCCCTTTGGTGCCTCTAGACTCTGTGGCTCATATTGAACAGAACCCACATTATTCGCTGCACCAAGCTTCGCACGACTTGAAGGTTCGGATACATAACCGTGTCCAAATGCTTTATCGGTATCGATAATAAGTCCTACTCCGGCAATAACCCCAGCTGTAATAACAAATGGAGCAACCTTCTTTGCGATACTGCTGATCTTCATGTTTACTTTCATCATTCATCATCTCGCTTTCTAGTTGTAATTTGGAGACTTTGAAAACGAATCCAGAGTTATTATAATTTTCCGAAAACATAATAACAATAACCTAAAGAACCAGACAACAATGGATAAAAGACCCATGACAATTGAACGGATTAGTAGTTCTCCCCGCTAATAATGCCCCATCGAAGCGATTCATTCTACTCAAAAAAGCCAGTCACCGATTCATTGATCGGTGACTGGCTGCAAAAAACAACTTGTTATGACTTCTGATTTTCATAAATGGGATATAGTCCCCATTTACATATTTAAATCCTGTTTGTTAGCTTCTCCGCTCTCTTTAACTGAGAATGGCCACCAATTTCCTCGACCAAAGATTCGTACCATAACAGGGACAAAGAATGGCAAGAATATTAGAGCATACAAGGCCAATCCCACGAGCACCACTGTTGCAATCTGCATCATCGACAGTACCCCTGAAGGATACATCGAAGCGAAGGTCCCTCCCAAAATAACTACAGCAGAAAGGATAACTGTACCCATATTGCGCATGGCGTGTAGAATCGCTTCTTTTACATCCCAAGTTTTATTTTCGTTAAACCGGGCCATTAAGAAAATGCTATAATCCACACCTAGTGCAATCAGCATAACAAAACTAAAGAATGGCGTCGTCCAGGTAATCCCCTCATAGTGCAGTAGATTAACGAAAATAGCCTCCGTAACACCCAACGCTGAAAAGTAAGTGATCAAAAGTGAAATAATAAGGTATATCGGCATTACGATTGAACGAAGCAGTAACACTAATATGATGAAAATACCGCTCAACATTAAGATTACTGTACGCGAGTAGTCTTCATTGGAAATATTCCGCAAATCGCTTTGACTGCTTGTAACCCCGCTAATAGCTGTTTCAGCATTTTCAAGCTTCGTTCCTTTTACTGCACGATCTACTGCTGCTTGAATATCACCCACACTATCTATAGCCTCTGAGCTGTAAGGATTCTCGGTGAATACCACGTCCAATGTCATCACCTTACGGTCATCAGACAAGTACGTATCAAATACCTGCTTTATACCTTCAGCTTTAAGTGCCTCAGCTGGTACAAAGAATCCGCTCAGTTCTTCATCCTTAGCCGCTTGAATCTGATTCAAGTATTCTTGTGCCGAGCCCAGACCGCTAGTAATTTGCTTCAATCCATCAGCACTATCGCTTAGTCCAGTGGTTAAGGCTCCAATTTGCCCTGTCAATTCACCAAAGCCGTCCGCTAACTGCTTCTGTCCGCCTTGCAATTGATCAAGACCACTTGTGATAGATGGAATCTTATCTACGATCTGCCCTTGACCTGCTGCCGCCTGATCGAGTCCAGATTGCAGTTGACCGATTCCAGCTACAAGCTTAGCTAAACCTTGCGCGAGCGCGGTTTGCCCAGCCGCAGCTTTGGCATAACCGGCATTCGCTTCATTTAAGCCAGTAGCTGCACCTTTAAGCTGTTCTGAAACCTGACCAAGACCGGCTGCTAGCTGCGCTACACCCGTACCACTTTGTGCTACTGTGCCTTTGATCGTCAAATAATTTACATCCTGAACAATTTCCGGATAACTGCTCTCTAAGCCAGCGAAGGAACCGTCCAGGCCTTTTAATGCCTCTGCAACGCCTTGTAGCTGCTTCGGAAGCTGTCCTAGTCCTTCATCCAGCTGGGTTAAGCCGCCGCCGATTTTTTTATAGCCCTCAAGTAACTTCGTATTAGCATCTGCTAACTGTTTAGCACTAGTTGCTGCCTGCTGAAGACCGGATTTGATTTCTCCGGCACCCGC
Organism: Paenibacillus sp. FSL E2-0201; assembly: GCF_037963325.1. Classification (NCBI taxonomy): domain Bacteria; kingdom Bacillati; phylum Bacillota; class Bacilli; order Caryophanales; family Paenibacillaceae; genus Paenibacillus; species Paenibacillus sp. FSL E2-0201. The sequence continues at coordinate 2,904,792 of NZ_CP150154.1, read as the reverse complement.
TGAGCCACTCTTTATCCCGCTCTCAATCCGGGCTAGCCCGGTGCCTAAAGCAACGATTCCGTCTTTGAGGTCTGCTGTGCCTTCTGTCAGTTTAGCACTTCCTGCAACAGCCTCTGTCAGTTTAGGAGCATTATCGCTAAGCTGTTTACTTGCTTCAGACAATCCGGTTTGGATCTTGGTCAGTCCATCGTTACTCTGATCCAATCCATCAGAAAGTGTACCAACTTGATTAGGAATCAAGAAATCACTAATCAGCTCACCTGTTGGACGTGACATGCTGCGAACAGATTTTACGCTATCCACTTTTTCCAGCTCGCGGCTGATTTTCTCCGCAAGGCCCAGGTATTCTGAATTGTCCATGCGATCATCATTCTTGATTACGATCTTGCCAGGCATTGATTCCCCTGGCCCGAAGCTCTCCGAAATAATATTGAACCCTTTTACCGAAGCATATTCCGAGCCGATTTCCTCCAAGCTGTTAAAGGACAGCTTACCGCTATAGGTGAGTAAGAAGGGGGCTACGATTACTGCAACAATTAGAAGAGCGGCCCACGGTCTTTTTAAAGAAAAAGAACCTGCCCATCCCCAAATCCGGCTCTCACTATGCTCCAGCTTGCCACGGGAAGGCCAGAATAGCTTTTTGCCAAGCACCGCCATGAAGAATGGAACAATCGTCACAAGTGCCAATAGCATAACTGCAATTCCAACTGCAACAGCTACTGCTGAACGATAAAGAATGAATTTCGATAAACCAATCGCTACAAAACCTACGAACACCGCTAAGCCTGAATAGAAAACCGTTCCTCCAGCTTTACGATAAGTTGCAATAATAGCACTTTTGGTATCTTCTGCGGTCATCATTTCTTCCTTAAAACGGCTGATCAGCAGAATACAATAATCCGTACCGATCCCGAACATGACGGCGACCATAAAGATTTGAGTAAACGTAGATAATGGAAAATCATAACGATCCACCAAAAAAGCCACGACAGACTGGGATACAATATAGCTGAGACCTACTGTCAGCAGCGGTACAAAAGGCGCTACAAACGAACGAAAAACGACGAATAGAATAAGTAGAATAAATACAACTGTAATATACTCCGACTTCTTTAGACCTGCTTCTGAGCTTGCGATCATATCTTCTGTAATGAGACCTTCACTGGTCAAATAATGATCTGCTTTAACATCTGTAAGCAATTCATCCACTTTATCTGGCAGCGCAGTAACAGCCTCTCCTTCACCTTTTACGGACAACGCCACCATTATGGTCTTGCCATCTTTGGCAATCAGCGTATCCTTAAGCTCGCTTTGTGAAAAAGGATCGGTGATAGAATCTAATTGTAGAGCTTCCTTATTTGCAGCCAGCTTCTCAACGCCCTGTTGAATACTTGCTGTTTCTTCTGCTCCGATCCCCTTCGGGTTATTGAATACAAGAGCTACCTGATGGAGTGATTCGCCACCCTTGTCACTTGCCGCTTCCTTCATGATTTCTGCTGCTCTTGATGAAGGGTATCCCTCAGGAACCGTAACCTGCCCCTTCTCACGGACAAGATCTGAGAACGATGGGGCCGTCATCATTAGCACAACCGCTACAGCGAGCCAGATTGCGATGACCGCCCATCTTGCTTTTAGAATCGTCTTCATTGGCTCTTCCCTCCATTGTCATTCTGAATTAAATTCGCCAGTTTCTCAAACATCATGATGAACATCTCAATATCCTTCTTTTCAAAATGAAACAAATACGGGGCCACCACTTCATGTACTTGCGACTCTGCTGCTTCAAATACTCTTTTGCCATGCTCAGACATCGATAAATACACCTGACGACGATCGTTCTCGTCTCGGGTTCGCACGATAATGCCTGCTTGCACCAGTCTGTTAATTATCGCTGTAATGGAGCTTTTACCCACGCAAAAGGTTTCAGCTAGATATGTAGACGTACATTGTTCCTGAGCATTAATCAGACGCAGAATCTGGTACTGATCATTCGTTGTATCCGCAGCAATACTATCCTTAATTCTTGCCGCTACTTGTCTTGTCACCATCATGTATGCATCCATATAACGGTTAATCCAATGCTGAACCTCATCCTCCAAAGCTTCCTACCTCCAAAAATATAGTTCGACTGTAGAACAGTTTCATTGTCAAACTATAATCCCATTTTTTTCAAAAGTCAACTTACAATGCTGCTGAATAATTTATGATCTGCACAACAAAAAAACAGGCCGAGATTTCATCTCGACCTGCCATTTTATGTCTTCTACATATTTTTTATTCCTCATCCTCGATCTCATCCACTTCATAGACACATCTCAGCGTCTCAATACCTGCTGCATTTTCACCGAGGCTGTACACCATGAAACCAAGACTACGGTAGAAATCTGCAGCGATCTCATCCTCAGTTTCTGCTACAAGATAACGCGGCTGCCGCGTAGTAAGCAGCTCCAGAATCATCCCCCGTGCATAACCTTTTCCTCTGTTCTCTGGCAATACAGCAATATGCCGAATATCCAAAGAGCCATCTTCTGTTTCTTCAAAGCCCACGAGACCAAGCAGTAATTCTTCCTCTTCCCACCCGTACAGTTTAAGCCCGGCTTGTTCGCTATACTCAGACGAGGTCTGTTGTAGGGCACTCGGATCATCAATGACCGCATAGGTCAACAGCTCATTCACCTCAGGTGTACCAATGAGGGGTTTAAGATCAATCAACATTCTTCACATTTCTCCTTCTTTGTTACTTTTAAAGCTAATCACTCGAAACAATCCGTAGCCTATCCACACACCTAGCATGTTTAATAGTAAATCATCAATATCGAAGCTTCCCACATGCAGCAGCATTTGCAAACACTCCAAAAGCAGTATGCAAGGGACAGCATATAACGAGATCCTAAGCCAAGAAATCGAACGTGTCTTTACTAATGGCCAAAGAAAACCAAATGGAATAAAAACTACAACATTTCCTAGCAGATTCACTAGACGATTGATCAGTGATAACCCGTTATCCAAGTTGAAATAAAGTGACACCGTACGTAATGGAACCAGATTGTACTGAAGAGGACCTCCAGTGTGAACTTCACGTCCAAATCCGAGAAACATCCAATAGATAACAGTAGCACTATACAGAGTTAGTACTACCCGTGTCAATCCTTTTAGCGGCCATGAACGGCTAGTTTCTCTAAGTCTGCGGTTAATCAATTCTTAGATTGAGCTTCTATTATTTCGATGCTTCCGTCATGTTTACCAACAATAGCCATCGCTGCAATTCCAATAAATAGGCCGTGATCTACAACACCCGGGATACTTTGAATGGTCAATGCAAGCTTTGGCGCAGATTCTATCTCTTCAAATCGGCAGTCCGCTATGTAGTTGCCATTATCCGTCTTGTACAACTCTTCTCCGTTACGGCGCAATTCGGGTTGGCAACCCAGTTTAGCAAGCTCCGCCACAGTCCACTCCCAGGCGAAAGGAACGATTTCCACTGGCAGTGGAAATTTGCCTAGCGTGCTTACAACTTTACCCTCATCGGCAATCACGATCATCCGAGTACTATTACTAGCTACAATCTTTTCACGAAGCAAAGCGCCGCCGCCGCCTTTAATTAGTTGCAAGCTGTTGTCCAGCTCGTCCGCTCCGTCAATGGTCAGGTCCAGACTATCAATATCACCAAAAGCTACCAGTGGAATCCCTAGCTCTCGTGCTTGTTCCTCGGAAGCGCGTGAAGTAGCAACTGCGGTAATCTTTAGACCTTCACTGACGCGTTCGCCAAGCTTACGGATCGCCCAGTAAGCAGTTGATCCCGTACCCAGACCTACCTTCATTCCATCTTCTACGTATTCTACTGCTTTTTCTGCTGCTAATTGTTTAACATTGATGCTCATATAAATACCCCCATGTTATCCGTTATAAAGATTTATAGTAAACTTGAAATTCCCATAATTCAGTAGGATTCCGGTTAAGCACCGACATCCAATATTTTGCCGTAACAGAGACTATCCGGATCACCGATATAGGGCCCAAACAAATCAATCGGTTGGTAGCCGTGTTTGACGTAAAGCGCAATCGCTTCAGGCTGTTTGATTCCAGTCTCCAATCGGATCTCCCTAAAGCCGGCAGCGATTGCCTGTGCCTCAAGGAATAACAGCATATTAGTAGCTATGCCCATTTTGCGATAACTAGAATCTACATAAAAACGCTTCAACTCCATCGCAGCCTTCTCAGTGCCGATATAATCCAATGGACGAAGCCCGCCGCAACCCACTGGTTTACCGTTCAAGTAGGCTACTACGAAAGTCATTTCTTTTACTTTGGGATCCTCGAAATCGACGACATAGATCGTCTCATGCGGATAACGCATCTTCAGTTCCTCATCCAGAAACGTAATAAGCTCTCTTAAATCAGCATTCTCTGGGTCAACCACTTCAAAATTCACTTCTGTAACGGGCGGCACTCTATTTCCCTCATTTCTTGTATCCAATTTCGTATTATCCTTCTTGCAGCCGAAAAAATCAATAATCTTCATTCTGCCCTATGTATATTGTAATTTCACTACATCCTCTAAATTTAGGATCATCTCTTTTTCAGCGTGGTTAGCAGCCCTATGTAAGTAAGCTTTAAGCGTAATGAATGAATCCGAGGGAGCTGCCGATTTAATGCACTCTAGCACACTACGTTCGACATCAGCCAGAACTAAATCCCCTTTACCCGCGCTAACTCTACATAGATTAATGATAGCCAAAGGCTTATTCACAACTACCTGTCCACTGGACTCCACAAAAACTGTGTATTGAATTAAAGGAATTACATCTGGATCTTCCACACTAGCAGTGCAAGATTGGTCAAAAATAGAATACATTAGTGCAGGATTGCGTGATAAAGTTCCTAATTTCTTCTGATTAGATACCAACTTGCTGTTTTGATAGGCCAAGAATCCGGCAACTGACAACACGAGCACAAGCAAAATAACTAATACCGAGTACATTTCATCACGTCCCACCCAATACGCCATAATAACAATACCGATTATATATTATCATGGATAGATGCATAGACCAATCTTATATTATCTTCGATTTAACAAGTGTAAAAGGCCCTCAATCTATAAAGTTATTTTGAAATATTCAAAATAACAGTTGAAACTTCGATTGACATGTCTCATAATGAAAATATGAATATTGTTTGTCAATCCATATGGAAATCAAGGGAGGAAACTTAAAATGAAGTTTTTCTTGGACACCGGAAATATTGAAGAGATCAAACGTATTACTCGCCTCGGATTGGTGGATGGCGTAACGACTAACCCGTCGCTCATCGCTAAAGAAGGAAGATTGTTTAAAGATGTTATTAAAGAAATCGTAGCCATCGTTCCAGGTCCTGTTAGCGCAGAAGTAATCGGTTTGACAGCAGAAGAAATGCTGAAAGAAGCATATGAGATTGCTGAATGGGCTCCAAACGTTGTCATTAAACTCCCTATGACTGAAGATGGCTTGGAAGCTTGTTATGAGCTTACTAAAAAAGGTATCAAAACTAACGTAACGCTTGTCTTCTCAGCGGCTCAAGGCTTGATGGCTGCAAAAGCAGGCGCAACTTATATCTCTCCTTTTGTAGGACGTCTGGATGATATCGGTGTTGACGGAATGAAACTGATCAAGGATCTAAAGACTATCCTGACCAACTACGGTATGACTTCCGAAATTATTGCAGCATCCATTCGTAACATTGCACATGTAGAGCAAGCAGCGCTTGCTGGTGCTCACATTGCTACCATCCCAGGTTCGCTCCTGCCAACCCTCTGGAAGCATCCGCTGACAGATAACGGTATTGAACGCTTCCTGAAGGATTGGGAATCCGTACCACAGGCATAAGAAGAGTCTTTTATTCTTTTATCAAGAGGGCTATCCCAGAAGCTATGGCAACGTAGCTTAAGGATAGCTCTTTTTTCCATCAATGGACATCGCCGAAGTCTGACGAACACGCTTTGACAAAAGGCGGGGATTGATCTTCTCTGTTTCTTTCACACCGGATTCCCCCTTGCTTCCTTTGCTTGGCGTAACTGCAAATAAGGTCAGCAAACCACCGATAGCGCCAACTGTAGCCATCAAAGCGAACAATACCCAATGTCCACTGCTCATCAGCAGCGATACCACCGGCGGCCCCAAAGATACCCCGATGAACCGCATACTGCTATAGAGAGAGGTTATAGTTCCACTATTCTCCTTTTCAATCCCTTCTGTTATCAATGCATCCATGCAAGGCAGAACAATCCCAATTCCAACACAGCCTAAACCCATAAATCCAACTAAGAAATAAATGCCTTTATTGAACCCTGCAAAGATCATTGCTGCAGTTAGTAATACCATCCCCCCAAAGCCAAGCCATTTCATTAGCGTTTTGTTTTGACCAATAATCTTTCCAGTTCCATAAGAGGACAAACATAACAAGGCTAACGGTACCGCCAGTACATACCCCTTCATCGCCCCATGCATTTTATACTTAGATTCCAGTATCTCTGATAAATAGAATTGAACGCCAAAGGTCACAAACATACAGATACCACCTATGGCAAAAATAGCATACAGCCATCGTCCCTTTTTACGCAAAATGCTCACAATTCCATTTAAAAATTTTCGTATACTCTGTTTCTCAGGCTGCTCCTTTGCTTCCGGCTTTCGAACCAGAAACAAAACTAAGCCAAATGAGATTAGACATAGAACAGGAATTGCGATAAAAGGTGCGAACCAGAGCCATAAACCGAGATAAGCGCCAAGAATCGGGCTGAGTACTTTACCAAACGTATTAGAGGTCTCAATGATTCCCAGACTTTTGCTTACATCCTCTTCTTTCTTGAACAAATCACCAACAAAGGGCAGCACAATCGGAAAAGCACCGGCCGCGCCTATGCCTTGTAACAAACGACCGGCCAGAATGACCCAATAAGCACTAATGCCCTTCATAAGCCAAGCCGCCACCACACAGATGATACCACCAATAGCAGCAATGATCAGGCTCGGAAGAATCACCTTTTTTCGTCCATACGTATCAGACAGGTACCCTGCAATAGGGATCATCACAATAGCCATCAATCCATAGACAGTAATCAGCATACTCACCTGAAAAGAGCTAATGCCGAGTTCTTTAGAAATCTGCGGCAAAATAGGCAACAACATGGAGTTACCGAGGGTCATAATAAGTGGAATGGATGCTAGTGCAAACAGATCCCATTTTCTTTCCTTCATGAACTGACCACCTTTGCATTGTTTGCGACTCTCTATATTGTGGTTTGTTCATCCCTCTTTATTCATCCATACAAAAAGACCGTCCCCCGCCAAAGCGAAAGGACGATCTTAAGTTTAAAAGATTAGGCTTTACAGCGAATTTGCAATCATGGTCTTCGCATTTACGTTTGGAAGGAATCGGTTCGGTTCCCCCAGACTAAAAATATGAAGCAAGTGCATAGCCCTAGTGCAAGCTGTATAGAACAATTTACGCTCACTTTCTCTGCCATATCGTTCAGCTGAACCATCGTAGATGATAACAGCATCAAACTCCACACCTTTGGCTAAGTAAGCAGGTAGCACCAGTGTTCCCTTCTGGAAATTCGGTGTTTCCTTCGTAACGAGCCTTACCGGTAGCTTACTATGTAGTTCATCGTGAACCCGTGCGCTTTCCTCTGCTGTTTTACAGATGACAGCCACATAATGATACCCCTTTGATTGCAAATTCCGGATATCCATTTCAACTGCATTTAGAAGCTCATCCTCGCTAGATACTACATTTAATTGAGGTTCTTCTCCGCGTCGATTAAACGGCACAATACGTTCCCCGCCAGGAATCATTGCCCGGGTAAATTCCACAATCTCATAAGTGGAGCGGTAGCTACGGGTTAATGAGATCACTTCTGTATTTTCTTCACCATAGATGCTAACCAAACTAGACAGATCGCCTAGCACTTCACCTTGTGCATAAATCGCCTGATTCAGATCACCCAATACGGTCATTTTAGCCCTTGGAAATAAACGGCGCATAAACTCTAATTGGAAAGGAGAGTAGTCTTGTACTTCATCCACAATCACATGACGAATCAACGTGTTGGTACGGAAGCCTTGGCTGAGCTCCTTTAAATACAGGAATGGAGTGGCATCTTCATAAGCCAGCTCGTTAGCTGCGATAGATTTTAGCGTTTGCTCACAGATCTCATCCCAGATTTCCGGTAGAGAATTAACACCATTTAGACGTTCCATAAGCTCACGATCAGTAAACAGCGTACTGTACAACCCCTTAACATCCACAAAACGGCCTCGTTTAGTCCACCCGCGCAGTGGTTTTAAGCGTTGGCTGACTACATACCGGGATAACACCTCTTTTTCCGTATCAAAATCATCAAAGCTATCCTGCGTAGCTTTCTTCTTACGTCGCAGCATCTGATAAGCACGATGATAATCACTGGAGTCCAATAGCTCAATTTGATCTTCCACCCATGAAGCATTTCTTTCCTCATGGCTAAAATCAGCGATCTTCTTCAGCAGCCAACGTGTCATCAGGTCTACACGGTTCGCTAGCTTAATGGCTGGATCATAAGCATAGAAGTGACGTTCCATCTCTTCCTTACTGACGACTGCCCTTCCTTGAAACATTAAGGGTTTGAACATCATGCCCTCATGCTCAAGCATCGTAGCATATCGACGAATTGCATCGAGAAAAGGTACGGATGATTTATAAGCGATGCCTTCTCTGCGTATAGCCACCTCAGGGCCGTCAGGGGCATTCAATAGGCTTTCTGTTTGACTAAAGACATCTTCAAGCTGAAATTCATGTCCCAGACGGTGCTCCAAATACATCTGGAAGGTGGTTTGCTGCATATTTTCTTCACCTAGCTCTGGGAGTACGGTAGATACATAGCTATTAAACAGTGGGTTTGGCGAGAACAAAAGCATTTGATCTGCCTGCAGAACTTCACGGTATTTATACAAAAGATAAGCTACCCGTTGCAGTGCAGCTGAGGTTTTCCCGCTCCCTGCTGCACCCTGTACAACCAGCATCCGGCTTTTATCGTTACGGATAATCGCATTTTGCTCTTTCTGAATGGTAGCTACAATACTCTTCATTCGATCATCGGCACTATGGCTAAGCACCTGCTGCAAAAGCTCGTCACCGATCGTAACACCAGTATCAAACATCACTTCAATAACACCATCAGCTATTACAAATTGCCGCTTAAGATTCATTGTGCCTGAAACTAGTCCACCAGGCGTTTCATAAGCTGCAGGACCAGGTGCTCCGTCATAATATAAGCTCGATATGGGTGCCCGCCAGTCATAGATCAAGAAGGTGCCATCATCCTCCATCAAAGATCCAATTCCTAGATATATCTTTTCAGTTTCTCCATTTGGTGCTTCTGTAAAGTCAATACGCCCAAAGTATGGAGAGACGAGCAGCTTTTTATATTTTTTCAGTGCCTTGCTTGACTGTAAATGATGGCGTTCGCGTTCATTCAAGATTTGGGATTGTTGGCGAAGACTTGTTGAAGTTTCCCCTAAATCATCTGGACTACTGAAGTTTACCGTAACCTCTTCCCAGAAGTCTTTCCGCATATCTACCACATCACTACGATGAAGTCCGAGCTCCTCAGATAAACGCCGGATATGGGCAGACAAAAGCTTGGTCACTCCGTCTACTCGCTGCTGTTCTTCTTTCCATTCAATTTCATGATTCTCCACTACATTTCATCCCCTTTTGGAGTTTCACCCTGAACATAATCCTTAAGCTTATATGTTGCACATCAAAAGGTTATGTTTTATGCTTCACGATCCGTTTCTTTTTCCTCAGTCGCTATACGATTCATTTGATCTGCCACTTTATCCAGGCGTTCTAATTGATACCCGTAATCGTAAATAGCTGCGGCTACAACATACAAACGTAGTTGACCTATTTTCTCCGCATTATACCCTAGGATCGTTGAATTCAAAAATCCATCATTCTCGTCTCCCAAGGGTTCTGATTCATTGGTGTTCGGTTTTAGTTTATCTTCAAATTTCAACAAGATCAGTTGATGATATTTGATTAACTGCTCCAAATGACTGTCAAACAATGCATCAGTCTCTTCGCTTCGATCCGCTTGAAAATAATGCCGGTCCACAGCCTCAAGAACATCGAAGCCTTTTTGTAAAGATGATAACAGGTTCTTATAGACAACCATCTGTCTAGTCTGACTGTACTTCGCCCGCTTTAGCTGTTTCTGCTCCTCTTCAAACAAAGCATACTTATCCGCTAAAGATTTAATGGATGACTCCAGTGCAAGCTTTTCATCACGAAACACACTTTCCTTCATCTCATGAGATACTGCCGTTCTTAGCAGCAAGGATAGGCTGGCAAAGACGTTCTCAATCTGCTTGATGTACTGTTTACGTGGTTTCGGAGGAACTACTATAATATTGATTAGAAATGCAGAAACAATCCCTGTCAATGTTAATAAGAAACGATTCAGTGCGAACTGCCATTCTCCAGAAGCCTCCATCACTGTGATAACTGTGACTAGCGTCAGGCTAATTGTATCCGCTCGGTTAATTTTCATACTGATCATTATGACAAGAATGCAGACCAACCCAACCGCAATTGGACTATTGGATAACAGCATTCCTCCCAGAAGAGCGAGTATCGCGCCCATAGTAGTCGTTGTCAGCTGATCAAGAAAATAACGCCAAGAGCGATAAATCGATGGCTGCATAGCGAAAATTGCTGCGATTGCAGCGCCCACAGAAGATGGGAAATGTAGCAGTTCGGCTAGATACAAGGCAAGCGTGACTGCCATTCCTGTTTTAAATATGCGAGCTCCAAAAGCCAAAAATATCCCTCCTAAAAATTGGCCCACTCTGCAATATGGACATCTGTTAATCCCTCATTCCTCTAATTACCCAAGCCTAGAGTTGATGAATTTTAAGATCATTTAAGCTCTCACTCATGATTCTTTCAGCTTTCAGGGAATACTAATTCAAGTAAGTACCTATCACATATAACATACGAGGTGAGTGAATGAATAACAACATCAAAAAATTCGCGACTATTACAGCGGTTCTTTTCCTCAGTCTGTCTTCAGCTCTTGCTCCTATTGGGCATGCGTCAGCTGAGAATGTAACTTCCGCTGCACCTGATTCTGGGCCCTTGGAAAAAGGTCATAGACCCCCTCCAGGGAAAGACGGGAAATTCAGAGCCGGCGGACATTTCATTATTTTCGAAACAGCCAAGCTGCTTGAGATGGATCGAACAGAGCTAATCAATAGCCTTAAATCAGGCAAAACCCTCCCCGAGCTAGCCCATGAGAAAAAAGGCTGGACAGAGGATCAATATATTCAGAAGCTCAGCGAATCCGCAAGTAAGCGGCTGGATCAAGCCATCACCGAGGGACGGCTAACGAAAGAAGAAGCCCAAAAGCTAAAGGCTGGACTTCCTTCTATGCTGAAGAAAAAAATAGGTAAAATGGGTCATTTCCAAGATCGCAAATCTTCGGAACATCATGTGATGAATCCTTAACTAATCGACGGGTATCTCCATTCCTTATGAAGATATCCGTTTTTTATAGGCTTCAAATAGACCGACGGATAACATCAGCCATGCGCCACTCGCAGCAAAACCTCCAATGACGTCGCTAGGATAATGGACTCCCAAATAAATACGACTCCAGCCAATGCCTACGATCATGAATACTGCAAACATTATTAACATGATCCGTTCACTTCTTCGCGGCAAATGACGCCACAGTAAATAGGCAATTACCCCATACAAGGAGAAGGCCGCCATAGAGTGTCCACTTGGGAAACTATACCCAATCTCTTGGACAATACGATGGAAATTCGGGCGTTCCCTTTGAAACCACAACTTCATAAGTGTATTCAATAGCTGTGAGCCTAGTCCAACCCATAGGAATAGAATTAGCTCAAGCCGATGTTTCAGCAGAAAATAGAGCAGAGCCATCGTACCGATAGATATTCCAATCGCTACCTTAGAGGAACCAATCAGAGATAATCCTTTCGCAAATGAGGTCAGCCCAGGTGATTCAGCGGATTGAACCAAATGAATCATATAGTTATCAAATGATGATACCTTATTCATATGAACTAGAATCGCAATAACGACGAAACAAGCAGCAAACCCTATAAAATAACGAAAACCTCTAGACCAGTTCTGATAATAAAGCATAAATACCTCCGTGTCTAATTTTGTGCCTGTCGATCGCATTTCCAGTGAAGCTCTAACCCGTGCTATAATTATAGAGAAATAAATATACAAAAAGATGGAGTGCTGCCAAAGTGGAGAGTCTAAAATTACAGGAACGTTTGTTGAACCAGTTTATTTCCACAAAGGTGCCCGTGACGATTTTCACAACGAATGGTGTGAAAATGCAAGGCGTCGTAACCTCGTATGATGCATTCACAATCACTTTACAGGGTCAAGGTGATGGCAGACAGAATGTGCTATTTAAATCTGCAGTATCCACTATTGTACCTCTTAAGCCCGTCTCACTCAAATAGCTCACAAGCTCATTTCATTTCTTCATCCTCTTTTCAATAATAAAGGGAACACCGGACAACATATCCGGTGTTCCCTTTATTATTTTCTTAAATTGTCTAATTCACTCTTGTTAATGAGCTTCTTTTATACAGGGAAAATCACAGGCTTCACACATACCGGCTTAGATACCTCGGCTGTATTTCCAGTAAATACGAGACGACCACTAGCTGCTTCAATAGAGAATACAACCAAGTTATTAGCGTCACGATTCGCAACAATCAGATAAGCCCCATCCGGAGTTAAAGAGAAGTGTCGAGGATGCCCTCCACGAGTGGATACATATTCAATTAATGTAAGCTTGGCAGTAGCGGGATCCACCGCAAATACTGCGATATTATCTGCTCCACGGTTAGATGCGTAAAGATATTTTCCATCTATTGAAGTAGCAATTTCGGCACAAGTATTCTCTTCCTTAAAATCCTCAGGCAAAGTAGAAACTGTATCTACAGTGTGAAGAGTACCTGTAGCACTGTCATATGTAAACGATGTTATCGTGGAATCCACTTCGTTTATTACATAAGCTGACTTTCCATCTGGATGAAAAGCAAAATGACGAGGTCCCGCTCCCGGATGAAGCACCGTATCAGCGTGAACTTCTAGTTTGTTCAAATCTCTGTTGATTTTGTAGGACCGAATGATATCCAGACCAAGATCAGAAACAAACAGATACTGCCCGTCCGGACTGAAGATAGCTGAATGGGGATGCGGGCGATCCTGACGTTCAGGATGTTGACCGTGGCCGGAATGAATGGCGACATCCGTAAGTTGACTAGCAACTTTTTCTTCATCTAATGTAATCAAGCCTACAGTGCCACCATGATAACTACATACAACAACGTATTCATTGTTTAAGTCTCTAGAAATATGACATGTGGTTGTTTGGCCATTACCTGAAGCAGGCATTGTGGCTATTCGGTTCAATTCGCTCAATTTCCCACTCTTAGCATCGATTGCAAAGGTAACGACTTCGCCCTCTTTTCCACCCTCACCATTCGGCTTTTCTCCTATGGCATATAAACGCAGCGCTGTAGCATCCACATTAACAAAGGTAGGGTTAGTTAAGCCCTGAACTGAGTCGATTAATTTTAACGTACCTCCTGCTTCGCCATCGAATTCAAATACCTGCACACCGCTTTCCGTGGCACTTGCATAAGAACCCGTAAACAGCAATAACTTAGTCTGCTTTTCCATCACTATATTCCTCCTTCAAAGTATTGCTATTATATAATTTACAGTTTTTAAACGTTAATGACAAACTATAAAGTAAAAAGTGTGACAAATAGTTCAAAAATAAGGCTTTCCAAGGATTAGGGAGTGTGTTATAATGAAAGCGCTAACATTAGTCTTTTATTAAGTACAAAGGGGGAACATGAATGAGTAGCATCCTGCTGGAAGCCAGAAATGTATACGAGGACTTCGAGGTGGAAACAGACATTCTGTTCTTTAAGGTCGGAGACCATGATTTGGTCATTTTTCACGGCAGAAACTACAACATAAAAAAGAGAATGACTGCCGAGCAATTAAAGCGATTGTTATCCAACTCAACTTACTATCATGTGTACGGTGGCTGTTATGTCAATCTGAACAAGATCAGTTCTATCGAAGACGACTGCATTTATTTCGGAGAAAAGGGCCTATTCGCTAAAAACGTACGGATCCCACGACGGAAACAAGAAAGTATTCGTCATCTATTGAAAGGACTGAAGTAAACATCTTATTCCCATAAGCCGGAAGGGCATGTTACCGATGCCATTTCCGGCTTTTTGCTTTTTATTAATAGAAACTTAAAAAGATCCTATCTTTTTTTATACTTTCTTAAGGTTTAGGATCATGATTTCTGTTAAAGTTGTAAATAGACAAGCAACACCTATATTGAAGGGAGTCATTACTAATAATGGATAAAAAAGATCTGAATGAAAATGAGAACTTAGAAAACAACGGGACTACGGAAGAAGAGTTGAACACTTCCGATAATACCAATGAAGTAAATGAAGTGGAGGTCTTACCTGCTGAAGAACCTGTGAATACAACAAAAGAGGAAAGTATTCCAGTAATGAACAAAGTCAGCAGTAACAACAATACGACCCCACCTGCTCCACCAGTTACTCCTAAAGGTAACAAGGGCTGGATGATTGCCTCTGTGGTACTGGCTGCGGCACTCATCATTGTACTGATTAAGCCTCCATTCCAAAAGAACGACAGCAACACAGCTGTTGCTAGCGTTAACGGAACTAACATTACTAAAGAACAACTTTATGATAAATTAATCGAAGCAGGCGGAGAAAGCACGCTACAAGCTATGATTACTACAGAACTCGTTGATCAAGAAGCTAAAAAAGTCAACGTAACCGTCACTGATGAAGACATCAATGCTGAATTAGAAGACCTTAAAGCACAATTCGGCGGAGAAGCTGCATTTAATGCTGCATTGCAACAAAGTTCAATGACTGTTGATGACTTGAAGAAACAAATGCCATTACAAGTAAAACTGCGTAAGATCCTTGAGCCGCAAGTGACTATAACGGATCAAGAAATTAAAGACTACTATGAAGCAAATAAAGCTACTTTCAATGAAGAAGAACAAGTTCGTGCTTCCCACATTCTCGTTGAGACTAAAGAAGAAGCTGATGCAATTCTGAAGCAATTGAAAGATGGAGCAGATTTCGCTGAACTTGCTAAAGAAAAATCTTCGGACACTGGTTCCAAAGCTAACGGTGGAGATCTAGACTTCTTCAAACGTGGAGATATGGTAGCTGAATTCTCCGATGTAGCCTTTAAACTTAAAGTCGGGGAAACAAGTGATGCTGTGAAATCCGATTACGGTTATCACATCATTAAAGTAACCGACCACAAAGACGCTAAAAACTATACCCTGGAAGAAAAGAAAGATGAAATCAAAAAGACGCTTGTGTCTCAAAAGGTTTCCACTCTTTCCACCACTTGGTTGTCAGATACAACTGCAAAAGCAACAATCACAAATTCACTTACGGATGCCAAAAAAGAAGCAACAGCTTCTCCTGAACCATCTGCAAGTGCAGAAGCAGGAAATGAATCCGCTAAATAATACGACTGTAAAAAGCAGGACAAGCGTTAATAGACGCTGTCCTGCTTTTTTTGTACCTATTCCAGAGCTTATGATCAGTGTCCTTTTTTACGGATCTGTTTATCACGGTTCTCTCCCCACTCTTTCGCTTGTGCGGTAGCAATAGAGATCGCCCTTCCCTCTTCATATCCATCTTCCAGGAGTGCATTAGCAATATCAATCGCCTTATTACGAACAGGTGCTGTGAAGTTTTTCAGTGAATCTGGATAATCGTCTTTATTCCATGGCATACCAAAAACCTCCTTGACCAGACTATATAATTAATTAGCCTGGTCAAGGAGGTTTTAAACACTCTTTTAAGCTTATTTGAAGACTTTAACGCGATCTTCAATAGGTTGGAATTGTTTCTCACCTGCTGGAGTTACAGTCTTACCAAATGGCATTTGAGCAATCAGCTTCCACTCTTGAGGAATGCCCCATGCTTCTTTCACTTCGTCATCAATCAGTGGGTTATAGTGCTGCAGAGATGCGCCTAAACCTACTTCAGAAAGTGAAGTCCATACTACGAACTGCAGAATACCTGAGGATTGGTTAGCCCAAACTGGGAAGTTCTCAGCATATAACGCGAAGTTTTCTTGAAGGTTCTTCACTACAGCTTGATCTTCAAAGAACAATACGGAACCGTAACCTGCTTTGAAAGATGCTAATTTTTGCGCTGTTCCTTCAAATTGTTCAGCTGGAACGATTTTGCGCAAAGTTTCAGTAGTGATATCCCATAATTTATCATGCTGTTCACCTAAAAGAACAACCGCTCTGGAGCTTTGGGAGTTGAATGAAGTTGGGCTATGCAAAACTGCTTGCTCAACGATTTCAATAATTTGAGCATCAGCTACAGTGGATTCTTTGCTAATAGCATAAATAGAACGTCTTCCTTTAACCGCTTCTAGAAAATTGTTAGACATAAAATAACTACCTCCATTTATTTAAGTAACTTACTTTTGTACATCTTATCACCTTTTTTCTAAAAACACAACATTTATTCACAACTAATATTGTCGGATATAAAAGGCTCCCGGTAAGTAACATCTCCTCTTCACTTTTCCGATATACATAACTGCTGAAAATAAGCTACAATAGTGCAGCAAAAGTACAGAAGGAAGGTTATTTATATGAAATTCACAACAGATAAAGCGCTCATCCTACATAAAAAAACGGTCATATTCTCTTGTATGATGCTCCTTTGCCTTAGCTTGGCGCTTACTGGCTGTAAAGACACAAAATCGTCTAATTTAAATGCTGTAGAACTTGATCAGACTGAACTTAAACCTGTATCTTTCTGGGTAGCTACAGATACTCACTTTTTAGATAAGGATCTTCAGGACGGTGGTCAGGCTTTTCAGACCTATGTCACGGGCGGTGACGGGAAAATGCTGCCTTACAGTGATGAAATGGCTGAAGCTATGGTCTATGAAGCTGAACAGAAAAAGCCTGCGTTTATCATCCTCAGTGGTGATTTAACTAATAATGGGGAACGCAGCTGCCATCAAAAGTTAACCGAAAAGTTAAAACGAATTGAACAACAAGGAACCTCTGTTTATGTCATTCCTGGCAATCACGACATATTCAATCCTTGGGCTAGATCCTTCAGCGGCGATAAACAGCTCCTTACGGATTCAATTACGGACAAAGACTTCGTCAAAATGTATGCGGATTTCGGCTACAAAGAGGCTGTATCACGTGATAAGGAATCATTAAGCTATATCGTCGAGGCCGCCCCCAACTTATGGATTCTCATGATAGACAGCAGCCAATATCTTAATAATCTGAAATACGGATTCCCTCAGACGGATGGACGTATTGCTTCCTCTACTCTTTCATGGATGGACGAATCCGTTAAGCTTGCAGCCAAAGAACACGCTTCAGTGATTACGGTGATGCACCATAACTTACTTAGCCATACTTCTATGTCTGTTTCAGGATTTAAGCTTAATAACAGTCAGGAAGCTATACAATCCCTACGGAAGAATGGGCTGAATCTAGTCCTTTCAGGCCATATTCATATGCAGGACATTCAAGTAGATCCAGCAGACACGAATCAAGACACAGAATCCACTGAACAAATGCCAATCTTTGATATCGCTACGAGTGCAATGGCCGTCAATCCACATCAATATGGTGCCATGACCTTCGATCCCGTCACGCGGGCCGTAAATTATAAAACAGCAGCCTTAAACGTTGAAGGTTGGGCTGAAGCTAACCAGATTACAGATCACAATCTCTTAAACTTCAAGGCATATGCCGAAGAAGCCTTTGCTTCTAACTCCTATGACAAAGCTATGGATAGTCTTAAGGAAAGTCCTTTAACAGAAGCTGAAAAAGAATCCATGGCGAAGGTAATGTCCATGTTGAATGTACGATACTTCGCAGGAACTGCGGGTACATTCGCTAAAGATATTAAAGCGTTGCCGGGCTACAGGCTTTGGGAGGGACAGCAGGACGGTTTCTTGGGAGGTTATGTTCAAAGTATGGCTGAAGAAAAAGCGTTAAGTAATGTCGACTTAGAGGTGGTTTTAACGAAGCAATAAAAGAATGGCATATTCTATAAGGAAAAACCCAGCTCCCACTCGCATTTCTGCGAAATAAGAAGCTGGGTTTGGATGTGTTATTTGATTGATGAAGATCGAACAACTATTTCCGAGTAATAGTAATCCAACCCTCATCATCTACATACACAGAAGCATGAAGTGCTTCAGCAAGCACACGCAGTGATACATAGGCATCACCATATTCGTCAACAAATACAGGCTCAGCAAGCTTCACTTTTTCACCGTTAATTACTGCTTCGGAAGAACCGAATTTGAATACCAGCTTATCACCGTACACACCATCCGTTACGATAATGGCACGATTGACTGTATCCCATTCCACAGTAGCATCTAAATCTTCTGCCAGGTATCGCAGTGGAATGTAGGTCGTATAATTGTCTACGATCGGATAATAATATTCGTCGTCAGGCTCGATGACAATCGTTCTCTTGGTGATACCAAGATCGTCTTTCAATATACGATAAACGTTAGAATTCGGGTCGAAATTGTTCAAAGTCTCTGCAGGCGTTAAACTACCGGAAGAAACATCAAGTGCCCCTTTTGTACTGATTGGATCTGCGGTTACAGCACCACCAATGTTCCAAACCTGACTGGAAGCCTTAAGGGAGAAACTCTTTAACGGCATATCTTCAGTACCTGGAAGTGCCACTTTCAGATCAACATTCTGTTTACGAACATGTAGACTGCTATCAACAAAAATGTCGACAGCAAGCTTCGTATCCTTACTCAGCACTGTCTTAAGCTCAGGGGTGGATTTGTAAAGACTATCCAGTTGATTGTCATATACCAGAAGTACCGCATCGACAGCCAATTTTGCTGCATCATGAAGTACGGTAACTACTGCTTCTTTATCATCTAAAGGGATATCTCCAAAACCAAGATTCCGCAAATCACCGGAGCCTTTTTCGTCCATAGCTTTGATCACTGGGTACAGATAGTCGTACAGACCACCAACCAATTCTGTAAAGCCTTCAGTATCTTTAGAGATCGATTTCAGGAATCCTTTTAACAAAGCTGGAAGCTCATCACCCGTCACTTCGGTATGTAACTTCGTCATATTCACTTGCTGACCATACACAGCCTCACTAACTGGTGTTACGCTAATTGCGCTTGGATTCGGAAGATTCTTCACCACAAACTTCGTTAGCAGCTTACTAAGATCCTCAGCTTTAGTCAGATCCAAACCGACTTCAGCAAAAACCTCATCATAGCCTTGAATTGGGAAGTAAAACGGTTGTTTTGCTCCTTCAACAGTAAAGACTAAAGTTTGTTTGTCCATAAACAATGCGAAAGGAATATTCAATTGTTTATAGCCGATCGTTCCATTTGCAGATACATTACCATTCTCTTGTAACTTTGCATTACTGATACTCACGGAAAAAGAATTTATGAGATCGACCATTTCCTTATCTTCTGCGCTAATTCCTTCTGAAGGCTCAGCGTTCATAGAAAACGTCATGCTGGATTCTGATGATTTAACATCGACATCCCCGATCAATGCCTTATTAACATCGAAACCTCCAACCGATTGACAACCGGCCAGAACAAGCAGCAGTGCGACAAAAGGAATAAACCATTTTGCCTTAGCTTTCATTCTCCTCATAGCAAGTCTCCTTTTTTAAGATTTTTTTGAAATCAATCCATTATCTCAGCAAAGGTAACATTTGTAAATCAAAGTATTAATTATTGTAAAAATACTATAAATTCAACAAACTTCGCCATTCAATAGAAAGCCAATCATTGTAAATCAGACCCTTGAATATGCCCAAAATCAATAAATGTGCTGGATAAAAAGACCACCACACCCAGCGTGGCACCCGGTGACGCTCTAAATATTCCCATAGTGCAGGCGTCAAAGCAATCAACAGCGTAGGTATAATACTAAGCATTTGCACTGTCCAAAAATTATAGAACATATAGAATACATTCAGTGCTAAATGAGCTCCGACAAGCCAGTATGACTTCGTATAACGGAAGATTAATACTAATAGGAGACCATACGCATTATAGTCTATAGGGAAATAATCCATTAACGCGATAGCCCCAATGACAACAGGTATACCAAGCCATAGAGTGGGAAGCTTATCCAAAATAACCAAAACGATTGCCGATAACAGAAGTGTAAATACAACATTCCATCCGCCAGGATTAATTGCAAAATTGTATGGAATCTGAGCAATAATAGCGATTATGAGCAGTCGGAACAAATATTTTGGTCTGGATGAAGTATGGATATGTCCCTGCACAAGTCCGTAACAGTAAATGGGAAAGGCTATTCTCCCTACATATCTCCAAGCAATATCCTCTGGAAAAAAGATATAGCCAATATGGTCGATTAGCATAGTCAGCATAGCGAGAATCTGCATATCAAACCTCCTTAAATGGGTTGATATCATACTTTCGCCAATGAGTACTTCATCTCCTTTGCCAATACACAAATGGTGACCATAAATAAAAAGATCCTCTACTTCTGGGTTTTTCCCTCTTGACTTTATGGTGTGCAATTGAGTACTATGAACGAGCAACATCATATGGCAATGATCAAAGACATGATTTCCTATACGAACTGTCCAGAGAGAGAGGTCCAGGCTGAAAGCTTCTCCAGTAAACGATTGTGAAGTTACCCCTTTGTAGCTGTGGCGCTGAATCCGTTGATCCAAATTTCGCGGTAGTATGTGACACCGATTTATCCCCGATATCGGATACCAATGAGGTCCTATCCTTGTGATAGGTCGAATTAGGGTGGAACCACGAGCTGAACGCACTCGTCCCTTTCTGGGAGAGATGCGTTTTTTTGCGTTCACCACTAACAATTTTTGAGAAATGGAGGCTAACAATCATGGAGATCAAGGTAACACTGCAAAACGGAACAATTAGAGAGGTACTGCAAGGAACGACGATTAAGGAAGCAGCAGGTGCCATAAGTACCAGTCTGAAAAAAAGTGCTGTAGCTGGAAAAATTGATGGCAGATCCGTAGACTTAAACCAATCGATCGAACATGATTGCCAGCTCGAAATTGTTACGTTGGATAGCAAAGACGGCCTGGAAATTTATAGACACAGTACAGCACATATCATGGCGCAAGCCATAAAACGTATATATGGAGACAAGGGTGTACAGCTTGGCATAGGTCCAGTAATCGAAGATGGGTTCTATTATGACATTGATATTGAGACACCTTTATCCAGTGATGACCTTGTTGCAATCGAACAAGAGATGGCGAGAATCATTCAAGAGAATCACCCGATTGTCCGCCGTGTGGTTTCCCGCGCTGAAGCAATTAAGCTTTTTGAAACGCTGAACGAGCCCTTAAAGCTAGAGCTTATTCATGATCTGCCAGAAGACACAGTATTATCTATTTATGATCAAGGTGAATTCTCGGATCTCTGCCGAGGGCCACATCTTCCCTCTACTGGCTTGGTTAAGGCCTTTAAGTTATTGAATGTCGCAGGTGCCTACTGGCGTGGGGATTCCAATAATAAAATGCTGCAACGTATTTACGGAACTGCTTTTCCTAAGAAAGCTCAACTTGAAGAGCACTTACTCTTTCTTGAAGAAGCTAAAAAACGTGATCATCGTAAGCTCGGCAAGGAACTGGAATTGTTTATGTTCTCTGAAGAAGCTCCAGGCATGCCCTTCTATCTTCCCAAGGGAATGACTATCCGAACAGAGCTTGAGAATTTCGCCCGTGAATTACAAAGACAGAGAGATTACGATGAAGTTCGTACACCGCTGATGATGAACAATCGGCTTTGGGAGCAATCCGGGCACTGGGATCATTACAAAGACAATATGTATTTCACAGATGTAGACGAAACAAAATTTGCGCTCAAGCCAATGAACTGTCCAGGTCATATGCTGATCTACAAAAACAATCTGCATTCCTACCGTGAGCTGCCTATCCGTATTGCGGAATTTGGTCAAGTTCATCGCCATGAGTTCTCTGGGGCGCTTAACGGAATGATGCGTGTTCGTACCTTCTGTCAGGATGATGCCCATCTATTCGTTTTGCCAGATCAGATTGAGGGTGAAATAAGCCGTGTAATCTCACTGATTGACCATATTTATCAAGTGTTTGGATTTGAGTATAAGATTGAATTATCTACTCGCCCGGCAGACTATATGGGATCAGAAGAACTATGGGATCAGGCTGAACAATCTCTGCAGAATGTATTAGACAATCTCGGGATTGAGTATCGTGTGAATGAAGGTGATGGCGCGTTCTACGGACCAAAGATTGATTTCCATATCTTAGATGCGCTAAAACGAAGCTGGCAATGTGGAACCATCCAACTAGACTGGCAAATGCCAGAGAAATTCGATCTTACCTACATCGGGGAGGATAATCTTAAGCACCGCCCGGTCGTAATCCATCGTGCTGTATATGGGTCGATCGATCGTTTTATGGGGATTATTACGGAGCATTATGCCGGAGCGTTCCCGCTATGGCTAGCACCTGTTCAAGCGAAGTTATTGCCCGTCTCTGAGAACTACGTTGATTATGCATTTCAGGTGAAGAAATCCTTAGAGCAAGCCGGCATTCGTGTAGAAGTTGATATCCGAAATGAGAAGCTGGGATACAAAATTCGTGAAGCTCAGCTGGAAAAAGCACCCTACATGCTCGTTCTCGGTGAGAATGAGAAGAACGCTTGTAGTGTATCTGTAAGAAAACGTGGTGAGGGTGATCTTGGTTCAAGAAGCATCCAAGAGATTATTGAGCAGATTAATGAAGAAATAGTTAGTAAAAAATAAGGTCCTGTTCCTAGTTCAAACGTTAAAGGGCAGTCTAAGAGTAGAAAACTACGATTAGACTGCCCTTTCTTTATCACATATGATAATTCACAATCATGCTATTTCACGTACAGACGGCTGCTTTCTTCCCAATATTCGCCTGGTTTGAGGCTAAACAAGCCGATCTCATCCGCCGGCAGATCCACCATTGGCGCATTTACCAAGTTGATTTGTGGCTCAGGACAGAAGAATTGTTCAGAAGCACCATTATTCCAGATCATCCACTGCTTGTACGAAGTCCCTACATCATAAACTAAAGTGACTCCAGCTTTGCTGTCGGTAAGCTCCATCCGGTTACGTCCGTTCTGAGCTACAGCCGTATAATGGTTGTCCATCGGTGCGAAATAAGGATTCACACCTTCATCACGAAGCTGAGCTTCGCCCGGCTCCAGCTCTTGGAATTTACCAGTCGGCAGCATACGGTCATTCAGTTCCCAGCGATTACCGATCGTAGCTTTCACAAGATAATCTTGTGGTGTGCTTCCTGGTGCGAATGGTGCATTAATCGCGGTATGGAATGCCAGCAAGCAAGGCATCACTTCATCTCCATCATTATGCACTTGCACCTGTTGAGATAATCCACCTTCACCAAGGGTGTATCGCAGTTTCATTGTGTATTTAAACGGCAAGTATTGATAAGAAGGATGATTCTCATCCACCTTGATGAATACGGTTACGAAGCTTTCGGTCTTACCACTACCGAACTCTTCTACTTCCCAAGCTGCCGTATGTAAAAATCCATGTAAATGGTTGCCCGTTGCGACTTCATTTACTGGTAGTTGATAAGTTTGACCATTCCATGGGAATTTGCCATCTTCATAACGATTCGGAGGAAATAATACAGGAATACCATGGATGCCTGGACTTGCCTTGAAGGCTTCCATTTCCTCAGCTCCCGGTTCATGCAAGAAACGGTAACCGTTTTCGGTATCTCGGAAACAGATCAAGTTGCCACCGATACCTGGTAGTAAAGCTGCCTCATAACGGCCAGCTTTCAACCAGATGGCTGCTTCTCCTTTATATTGTCCTTCATATGCTGTGATAGACATATTAATGTGTTCTCCCTTCCAGTGTCTGATAATTGTCTCTACTTGATAGATTACCACATCTGGTCATGACGTGACATGCCCTTTTTTACAGCTGTTCCACTTCAACGCTCATTACATGATCAATTTTCTTCACATCATAATAGATCTCTGTTGCGTAATCTTTATCCGGTGCTGAGATCACCATATCGATCATTTGTCTTCCATCTTCTAAATCCTTAATTTTCATTCTGCGGATCGACCGGGATGGACTTCTAGTACTTCGTTGAGTACTAACCTGAGGTCTCTCAATTTTTTGGATCACTTCAGTAAGTACAAAATTAGCTTCCATGATGATTCTCACCGAAACTTCATGCTTGTTAAGCACTTCAGGGCCAATAGAACGAATTAAATGAGGAACCAAATTCACCGCAAACATTAGAAGAATAACCGCATATGCTGCTTCAATATAAAATCCTGCTCCCACAGCAATACCAATCCCCGAAGCTGTCCAGATGAGTGCTGCCGAGGTCAGACCTGATATCGCATCACCGCCTCTACGCAGGATAACACCAGCACCCAAGAACCCTATCCCACTGACAATTTGAGCAGCGAGGCGCATCGGATCCATATTCGGATGCTCTGGACCTGCAAACTTATCAAAGGCATGAATAGACACTACTGTTACAAGACAAGAGGCAATGCTAATGACCATACTGGTCCGAATCCCCAGCGGTTTCTGCTTGATCTGTCGGTCAATCCCGATGAACAGCCCGAACAGCATGGCCACTAATAGCTTAATTAATGATTCAATATGAAAATCCATAGTTCATTCTCCTTTCTCCACAGATACTCCATTATAACGGAAAACGAAGATAAAGATTAGCTTTATTTTACAACAAAAAACGGCATTCCTATCCTCAATGTATATGCGCACTCGATCAATTTGATCCCGCATAACAAAGAGGATAGAATCCGTTTTGATGGAAGAGATGATTTACGAAAATTTAACCATGGAGCAACGATTCTGCACCGTCACAATAGATCTCAGTTCCTGTAATATGATCTGAATCCTCGGATGCCAGAAAAAGTGCCAGCTTTGCAACTTGATCAGGACGCCCAGGTCCTTCCTCCAACGGTTGATCCCCCTCTGGAAATTCAACAGGGATCTTTACCTCTTTGAGATCTTCAGATGGAAAAGTGTTGTCATCTATATTGGTTTTTATAGCGCCGGGACAGATCGCATTTACGCGAATTTGAAATTGTGCCAGCTCTAATGCTGCCATTTTCATAAAAGCAACCTGGCCTGCCTTTGTCGTACTGTATGCGGAAAAACCGACGTTGGAAAATACACGGTTTCCGTTAATGGAGCTGTTAATCAGGATGCTGCCCCCGCTATCTTTTAGATGCGGTATCGCATATTTAACAGTCGCGAAGGTTCCACGCAAATTAATATGAATGGTCTGATCCCAAGAATCAATATCCATCGTTTCAATGGGCGTCATGGCTCCATTGATCCCTGCGTTAGCAAAAACAATATCAAGACGCCCCCATTTCGCGGCAGCCTTGTTTATTGCTGCTTCCACTTGCGGGGGTTCAGCAACGTCGCATTCTATTACGAGGGCTTCTCCGCCTTCTTTCTCAACTTGTTTTCTAACCTTTTCTGCGTTCTCAACCGTTCTATCTAGTAATACAACTTTGGCCCCGTTTCGAGCGAACTCAAGCACGGTCGCTCGTCCAATACCGGAACCTCCTCCTGTTACAATTGCTACCTTGCCTTCCAGCTTCTTATCTGCCATGTCTAAATATCCTCCTTCTTGTCATGCAAGCCTTACAGTTAAGTTCTTTCCCTAACCTTAACCTCGCATACAGAAGTTGAATCGACAGATATTTACTTTTCCTAAGGGCGTGTCTATTCTCCCTGCCGAAGATGAATCATGAGATCATTTAATCCGGCTTCACGAATACCTTCAATAATGAGTTCAGCTAGAAGTCTTGCACCTAGAATCTGAAAATGCGTATTGTCCTGTACGCCAACTGGATGCAAGATATATTCTCCGGGATAACTCCACATGAACAGATCCTTCGTTCCTTCCACTCCATAGGTTTCAAAAAGCTTACGACTCTTCTCTGCCAAATCGATCAGAGGGATCTGCTCAGTCTCTGAGAGCTCCCGCATAGCTACTAAATAGTCCCCATGGGTGTCTAAGATTGCTTCATTAATATCAAATCTCCGCCTATGTACAGCGGTCACCAATACCGGGTAGGCTCCCGCTTCCTTAGCAACTGTAATCATCCTTAGCAAATACTCTTTATATGTAGTAAAGGGGTCGGTGTGTCTTAGATCATCACCCTTGGAATCGTTATGTCCAAATTGAATGAACATATAATCTCTAGGTCTGATAGCTGCGGCAAGATTATCCAAATGCCCTTCCTCAATAAAGCTCTTGGAGCTACGTCCAGAAATAGCCCGATTATCCACAACAAGTCCTGCTTTGAAGCAGCGTGGCAGTAACTGCCCCCAGCCAGCATAAGGATAACCCGCTTCTCCTTGATCGGTTACCGTAGAATCACCGGCCAAATATAACACGAGTGGTTCGTTATCAGGCTCAATGTCCATTGCATTTATTCGAGGTGCAGCACCCGAGAGCGTGAGCTTTAGCTGACCACCCATGATTCGCATCGCAAATGATTCTCGTACATATTGACCTGCCGGGACGTTTAAAGTATCTAATACGTACTTACCATCACCTGCTCGAATTACTGTACTGGTATCTGCTAAAGCGTCACCGAGTAACAAAGAAATGCGGTAAATCCCATCAGGAATATCCAATAGGAGGACAGCTCTTTGCGGAATGCAGAAATCACTTCGTAATGTATCCGATCCTCCTCTGGAGCGCCCGAATACTGTCGAGTCTGAAGTAAACCCAAATCTCGTCTCCGGAGAGTACCTTGTATCCGGCCGAATTTTGGTGTAGCCAGGCTCTGTATCTTTAATCCCAAAGTCAAAATGATAGCTATCCAAATTCAGCCGCACCTTTCTTCATTAGAGATATTATCCTTTCAAACCACTGGTGCTGATTCCTTCTACAATCTGCTTTTGGAAGATAAAGAAAATAATCATGACGGGTGCCAAGCTAAGAACGGACATGGCGAACATTGGTCCCCAGTTGGACACGGACTCACTGTCGAGGAACATCTTTAGTCCCATAGAAACTGTATATTTAGATGGAGAGTTCAGGTACAACACTGGCCCAAGCAGGTCTTCCCAGCGCCAATAGAAGGAAAAAATCGCTGCAGTAGCCATAGATGGACGGATGAGTGGGAGAATGATTCTGAAGTATAGACCAAATTTCCCGCAACCATCAATCGTAGCCGCTTCGTCAAGTTCAACAGGAATTGTCCGAATAAACTGCAGCATTAGGAAAATAAAGAACGGAACTCCGAAGAACTGTGGAACCACGATCGGCTTGATACTATCGAGCCATTCCAATTTTGCATAGATAATATATTGCGGGACAAGCACTACATCTGAAGGAAGCATAAGCGTCATCATCATGATACCGAACCATAAGCCATGCCCTACAAACTTATTACGTGCAAATCCGAAGGCTACCAGTGAAGAAGAAACCACCGCTCCTAGAGTGGCTACAACGACGATAATTAATGAATTCTTTATAAAGACACCAAAGGAGTATCCTGCAATCCCTTCCCAGCCTTTAGCATAATTCCCCCATACCCAAGGATCGGGAAGAAGCTGCTGAGCGGTAACAAATACAAGCCGGCTCTCTTTAAAAGAGCTCATGATCATCCACAAAATCGGATACAGCATAATGATAGCGAGGCCACCGATAAGAATGTGATACAGCGGCCATTTCAGTTTCATTTTCGCCATGGATTATTTTCCTCCTTCCGATTCGTAGAAGACCCACGATTTGGATGTCTTGAACAAAATTCCGGTCATGATGCCAACTAGCAACAACATTACCCACGCCATAGCCGAAGCATAACCCATGTTATTAAACATAAAGGCCTGACGGAATAGATATAGAGAATACAACATCGTACCGTCCATTGGTCCGCCTTCACCTTTAGAGATAATATAAGCTGGAACAAAGGTCATAAATGCACTGATCGTCTGCATGACTAGATTGAACAGAATAACTGAGCTTAAGAGGGGCATTGTAATCTTAAAAAACTTTCTGAAAAAACCTGCTCCATCTACACTAGCTGCCTCGTACATTTCACCAGGAATATTTTTTAGACCCGCCAGAAAAATCAACATGGATGAACCAAACTGCCACACGGATAAGGTGATCAACATAATAAGCGCAGCGCTCGGATTACCGAACCAGCTTACTGGACCAAGGCCGAAAAAACCGAGCATGCCATTAATAATTCCCGTATCACTAAAAATATTACGCCACATGATGGATACCGCCACACTGCCACCTATAATAGAAGGTAAATAATAAGTTGTACGATAGGCTCCGATCATACGCGATTTTGTATTTAGAATCATAGCCACAAATAATGCAAAGGTGAGCCGTAAAGGCACACCAATAAATACATAAAGCAGCGTCACCTTAAGTGAATGTAAATATTTCGGGTCATTCGAGAACATTTTGATGTAGTTATCAAATCCGATCCATTTAGGTGGAGCGAATAAATTATATTTAGTAAAAGAAAGATAAAGAGAAATGATCATCGGAATCAGTGTGAAGCAAAGAAAACCAATGACGAACGGACTGATGAAGGCATATCCTGTAAGGTTGCTTCGCAAACTCCGGCCTGTTAGCTTCTTTTTCTTAAAAGCCAGCGGATTCGAAGGAAGGGGATTCGTGGATGCCAAGGGTCTCCAACTCCTTTTTATGTGAATAATAAGGGAAACGGGCTGCCGCCTAACTAAATGGCATGCCGTTTCCCATGTTAGACGCAGTATAGCTATCTGTTACTTTACTACTACCGGCTGGAGAGAATGGCGTTCGCTTCTTTTCGGAACTGCGCTGCTGCAGCTGCTGGGTCAATTTTGCCGAAGTTCATTTGTTCAGCAAGGTCTGTAAGGAGTGCTACCACCTCTGGCGATCCCACTGGCGGACTCATTGGAGAAGTAGTAGGCTCCATGTCAGCAACGAACTTGAATACTTGTTTACCAGAATCCGTTAATTGTGAAGAAACAGATTCCTTAATCTTACTTGAAATTGGCACACCACGTTCACCTTTGATCAGGTTATTGGCTTCAGGATCATTAATCCAGAAATCAACGAACTTCGCTGCTTCTTCCTTCACTTTGGAATTAGAAGTAACCGACCAGTACATACTTGGTTGCATGTAAAGACCTTTTTCCATATCTGGACCAGGCATTTGTGCCAGTGCCATAGGACGATTTACAGCGATTTGCAAAGCAACATATTGGTTCGACCATTGCCATACACCGATACCTGTGCCTTTAACAATATCCGACTCTTCGATAACGCCTTTGTTTTGGCTCAGTTTGTCTTGGGTTGGAACCGCACCATCTTTAATTAAACCAGACAGCATTCCGAAAAAGTCAGTGAATAAAGCATCGTCCTCATATCCAAGCGCTGAACCATCATTGTTATATAACGCCAGCCCTTTTGTGCGAAGATAATAGTTGAAGAATACGTCAGCTGCCATGGAACCGTCGATGTATAGTCCAGCCGATTTAGCTTTCGCAGCGATTTCTTTGTATTGATCCCAAGTCCAGTTCTCTGGAATAGAATCCACTCCTGCCTTCTTTAGCAATTCTGAATCATATTGAAAACCAAGTACGTTAACACCTAGTGGAATTCCATATTGCTTCTCATTGATCACCCCGGTACTAAGTACGTTCTCATTCACATCGCCGACTTGTATCTGAGAGTTCAAATAAGGCTTCAAATCTTCGAGCTGTCCGTTAGATCCATATTGATTAATATAAGAAATATCCATTTGAACGATATCAGGAAGTCTATTTGCTGCTGCTTGCGGAGCAAGTTTTTTCCAGTAATCATCAAAGGACGCATATTCTGGTTCAATCGTTACATTCGGGTATTTGGCTTCATACATATCAATCACTTGTTGTGTATAGGAATGTCGTGTATCTCCACCCCACCAAGCAATACGCAGGGTTACAGGTTCTGCTGAGGTCGTAGCTGCAGGCTTCGTTTCCGAAGGAGCATTTGTAGCTGAGTCCGTAGCGGCAGCACTGTTATTGTTGTTACCTCCACCACAACCCGCTAATATAGATGACAGCAACAATGGTACGGCTAGTAAAGCGAATCTCTTTTTCAAATTCATGTCCCCTTTTCCTATAATAGTGTAAAGGCTCTGATCCCTTTAGGTAGCGCTTTCATGGTTAAATTTTCTCAAATATTTAGTGATTTATGAATACAAAAAACCGTCTTGTTTGTTCAATAATCAGTTCCCTTGTGAGGGTTTCATAAATTCAGTGGGTGTCTGCCCAGTTACTTTTTTGAACACTTGACTGAAATACTGTGCATTCCCACCAAAGCCGAACATTTCAGCGAGTTCAAATACTCTTACATCACCACTATGCAAAATGTGTTCCGATGCTTTAGTAATCCGGTAATTGGTAACGTAATTAGAGAACTTCTCCCCAGTGATTTTCTTAAATATTTTTCCAAGATAATCAGGATTCATATATAACATCTCAGCAGCGACTGAGCTAAGTGACAGCTCCGCATTCTTGTAATCATCCGCAATAATTTTGAACATTTTATCTACGATTAAGGATTGGCGACAGCGGAAATGACGATCGTACATCGCGGTCAAACGAACCGCCGCATCTTTTACATAGGCTTTAAGGCCGCCTAAGGTCCTGATCTCCGCTAATTCTGCCATACTTGAAGTAAAGTTATTTCTTTCTTCAGGGACGGCTAACCGTATCATCGCAGAATACAATTGCAAAACATAAGATCGCGTTACATTTATATCCACACGCTGTTCAGCAAGCAGGTTAAATAAACGCTCTAATTCTAACTCTACTGCACTTTGTTCGCCCGCCTTAATCAGCAGACAGATTTGCTCTTCGTCTAGTTCGATATCATTTCTTCCGCTTAGTTCATCACTAGGTAGATCACTACCTGTGATCAGACCTCCCTCTTCCATATAAAAACAGTGGTTAAGGTACTGCAGGGTCTGACGATACAATCTTCGTGAATGTATCATGAAGTCCGCGTCACTAATCGCAATGGTTACATCCACTTTGTAAAACTTGTAGAACATTTTCCTTACTTCTGAAATTCGCTCAAGCAATGTACTATTCAGCGCGGTCTCTCCTTTGACTTCCATTAGTATCAGAATAAATCCCCCGATCCTTGTACTAAGTAGCGTTTCTTGAAGCATATCCTGTGCAATATTTTGCAAAGCAAAAAGTTGTTCATATTCATAAGAACCTTCCAGTCTGAACAAGATCAACCGCACCATTTTGTCATTTAATTCGATACCTAGCAGCTCCTGATAGTACTCTAGATCTTGACTTCCGTATGTTTTGTTAGAGATCCATTCCTTCAAAAATTGTTCCTTCACATGTGGTAGGACTTTGGTAAACCGTTGTTTCATGTCATTTACAAAATCTGTCCGGCCCTTTAGTTCATCGAGCTCTGCTACCAGTTCAATTAGTGCATCATGAATTTGATTTTCGTTGCAAGGCTTTAGCAAGTAATGTTTAACGCCGTGCTGCATAGCGATACAGGCGTAGTCAAAATCCTTATACCCCGTCAACATAACGAACTTCAAATCAGGAAATCGTTCACTACATTTCTGTACCAAGCCTAATCCATCCAAACCGGGCATAGAAATATCAGTGATCACTATGTCAGGACGAAGCTCCTCTATTTTCTCCAAGGCTTCTATCCCGTTTCGCGCCGTACCCACCAGCTCAGTTCCTGCCTGTGCCCAGTCTACTACCTGCGATATGCCTTCTAGTATCAACCGTTCATCATCAACCAGCAGTAACTTATACATTCTCTAGCACTCCTTTTAAATAAGGTATACGTACATGTATTATCGTTCCTTGGCCTGGCTCACTTTCAATCACTGTACCCCATTCTGAACCAAACACGATTTGAATACGCTCTGCGATGTTCGCTAACCCGATGCCTTCGCCACGTGTCTTGACTCTACCCTGCTGCAAATCTTTGATGAACTCCGCACTCATTCCCGGCCCATTATCACTAACACGAATATCAAGTCCATGCTCCTCCTCACTCACGGTTATAGAAATAGTACAGGGTTCAATATTAGGTTCTAATGCATATCGGATCGCATTCTCGATCAATGGCTGAAGTGTCAGCTTCGGTATTAAAGCATCATGTAAATGCTCAGGAAAATCCATCCGGAAATCAAGTCTATCGTCAAACCGTGTTTTTTGGATAATGACATAATTACGCACGATAGTAAGCTCTTTTTCAATCGTAATCAAAGGGTCTTTAAGACCGATCGAACTGCGGAACAAGTACCCAAGAGCCTCAACCATTTCAGAAATTTTCGCTTGCTTGTTCATCTTCGCTAACCAATTGATCGATTCAAGGGTATTGTATAAAAAATGCGGATTAATCTGTGCCTGCAGCGCTTTAAGCTCGGTCTCTCTAATAATGAGCTGCTTCGCGTAATTCTCATCGATGAGTTCTCTAATTCTGCGGATCATCATTTTAAAGGTACGGTTAAGCTGACTTACTTCGTCCTGCGCAGTTTGCGAAACTACACCTAGAGATTGTTCCTCCAGATTATCCAGATCTCCTTTTTCGATTTGTTTCATTTTTTTAGTCAGCTTTGAAATCGGACGAACAATACTTCGAGCTAATCGATAACCTAAGAGCAGTCCAATTAATAGTATGAGCGCGAAAATGATGACGACCAGTTTTTTAACAAAAGTAATATGTTTGAACATCTCATTGAATGGGGTGGCATTGATATACATCCATTCCATATAAGATGATTTAGTCTTCGTGATAAAATAAGTTCCTTCTTCATACTTGGCTGTCCGATAGAGCTCAGAACGTTCCGTTTCCTCTTTAAGCTCCGTTGGCAGTAATATTGGAGCTTGAGGATAAACCGCCTGCCCTGACATCGCATCAACAACAATCAACTGATCGCCATCCGAAGTATTACTTGTGCTATCGGCTATAATGCGATCAATTCGAATACGGATAACTAACGTCCCTAGATCGGCCAGCGTAAAGGTTGACCCTGTATAAGATTTAATCTGCCGAACAGCCAAGAGTGAATTTTTATTTCCTTGGGGATACCACACTATGCTACCCCCAGCTTCCTTAGCCAGAGGTTTTAATTGATCCTGAAGATCCTGTGATACACCCTCACGATTTCCTGCGGTCATAGCACCGCCATTCGTATCCAACAGCATCATAGAATAGACATATTTCTCAGCTCCTGCAAAGGCAACTAACCTGTTAATGATCTTGTTATGTAGAACCTGTCTTTCATACGGCTGAGGATCATCCTGCAACTGACGAAGGCATTCCTGTATTTGCTCATCAGAGACCACGTTAAAAGAAAGTTGTTCCAACTCTCTTAAAGTACTTTCTATACTGATCGATGACATCCCCAGCACTTCGGATGCCTTTTCATAGATTTGCTTGTCATAAATTCGATAAACATACTGCAGGACGGTTAAAGAGAATAGAAAGGACAACAGCAGTAAAAAGGAAATGATCAATATCATTTTATTAAAAATACCCGAACTTCTGTAAGCGCTGACATTTTTCCAAAACATAAGCATCCTCCAATTCACTCCAAACCCTTATTATGGGAAGTAATATTTATCATCACTCTATCCTATCATAAATGATATTGAAGCATTTGGGAAAAACTGCAACAAAAAGGACTTAAAGTGAAATCCAAAGTCAGACTTCACTTTAAGCCCTTATCATGAGCCTATGTCACATTTACAAAAGACTAACCAAGCACCATTCGATCATCTGCCAGTTTATGACCACTGATGGCCTCAAATTCTCCCAGTAAGCGTTCTACCGTAAGATCCTGTTTGCGTGTTTCGTCAATATCAAGGATAATACGTCCCTTATCCATCATGATAAGACGATTCCCAAGGCGAATTGCCTGCTCCATGTTATGGGTAACCATAAGTGTAGTCAGCTTCATCTCGCGGACGATTGACTCTGTCAGTTTAGTTATCAGCTCCGCACGAGAAGGATCAAGTGCAGCTGTATGTTCATCTAGTAGCAAAATCTGCGGTTGGGTGAAGGTTGCCATTAGCAAACTCAGCGCTTGTCTTTCCCCGCCGGATAATAACCCCACCTTAGCCCGTAGACGGTTCTCCAATCCGATCCCGAGCCGGCTTAACTCCTCGCGAAACTTCGCGCGTCTCACTGTATTTACACCGAAGGATAATCCTCTGTTCTTTCCTCTTTTATATGCCATCGCTAAATTCTCTTCAATCGTCATCCGTGGAGCCGTACCTGCCATAGGGTCCTGAAAGACCCTTCCGATCCAGCGACTGCGCTGATACTCTGCTAAATGGCTTATAGAATTCCCTTCAATGCTAACTGAACCGAGATCCGGCTTCATTACACCAGAAATGATATTCATCAGTGTAGATTTACCTGCGCCGTTGCTGCCAATAATGGTGACAAAATCGCCGGGGCGAAGCTCCAAATCAATACCGAGCAGCGCAATCTTCTCATCCGGAGTGCCAGGATTGAACAGCTTAGATACGTTATCAAGCTTAAGCATCGATAGTGCCTCCTCTCTTGCTGCTAAGCGCTTGTTCAGCTAATTCCACTGAACGCTTGCGCGCTAAATTCTTCTGCTTCAAGAAACGCTGAATCGATGGGAATACAAGTGCGAAAATAACGATAATTGCTGTGATCAGTTTAAGATCCGAAGGTCTCAACCATGGAACATACAAAGCAAGTGCAACTACGATTCGGTAAACAATAGATCCCAGAACAACTGCCAAAGTTGCACGGAACACATTTCCAGCCCCGAAAATAGCTTCACCTATGATTACCGAAGCTAAGCCGATAACAATCATCCCTATGCCCATTGAGGAATCCGCAAAAGTAGAATACTGAGTAATCAGCGCACCCGAGAGTGCCACCATTCCATTAGATAGACTGACACCGAGAATGGTTGTATTATCCGTGTTTACACCCAGACTGCGGATCATTCTTGCATTATCTCCGGTAGCCCTCAAAGCAAGCCCAAGATCTGTACGCAAGAATAAATCCATTAGGATTTTCACAAATAAAACAACAAAAGGAAGAACAAGAAGTGGATTAATGGACGAGAACAACGTAGTATCACCCATAAGTGACCAGTTAGGCTTACCGCCAAATATTCGCAAATTAATGGAATAAAGTGCAATCATCATTAGAATCCCGGATAACAATCCATTAATCTTGCCTTTCGTATGTAGTAGACCCGTACACATTCCTGCCAACATCCCACCAGCAATAGCAGCGAGTGTGGCCAACCACGGTGCATAGCCATTAGTAATCATAACAGCGGCAATGGCACCGCCTGTAGTAAAGCTACCATCCACAGTCAAATCAGGAAAATCCAAAATGCGAAAAGTAATATATACCCCTAAAGCCATAAATGCGTAAAGCAGACCCATTTCCACGGCCCCAAGCATTGAATCATACATAGAAGTTTTCCTCCTTCAAGCGGCAAGGGGCGTCCTTACGGAATCGCCCCAATATAATGTCTTATTGAATAATATTGTTAGCTTGATCGGCTACTTCTGCTTTCATTGCATCTGTTACTTCTATGCCTTGTGCAGCAGCAGCTTTGAGGTTTAGGATAAGATCGAGTTTTTCTTGCATTGTAACCTTCATATCTCCTGGTTTTTTACCATTTTTCAGAATATCCACTGCCATTTGTCCAACTTGGTAACCATGATCGAAGTATTTAAAGCCCACGGTAGCAAATGCGCCTTTTTCAACGGTATCTCGATCACTGGAGAAGAACGGAATTTTCTTATCATTAGCCGTTTGAATAATGGTATCCACAGCACTCACTACAGTGTTATCCAAAGTAATGTAGAATGCATCTACACGACCAGCAAGTGACTCAGCAGCTTGCTTAACTTCAGAAGTATTCGTGATAGCTGCCTTCACAAGTTCAATACCATGTTTATCCAGCTCTTTCTTGGCAATATCCGCCATAATTACAGCATTCGGTTCACCTTCATTTATAACAATGCCGAGCTTTTTCACATTAGGAAATTGAGTAGCGATGAATTGCATTAATCTATTGATAGCTTCAGGATTCGTATCAGATACACCAGAAACATTACCACCAGGATGCTCAAGATCAGTAACGATTTTTGCATCGATAGGATCAGTCACCGCTGCGAACAGAATCGGAGTATCCTTACTTGATTTGCTGAGCGCTTGAACAACGGATTGAGCGGAAGGTGTCGCAATCGCCAATACCAAATCATTCGTGTCTGCTGCAATCTTTTGAGCAATTGACAAGTTATTCGCTTGGTCAGCTTGAGCATTCTCAAGATCAACCTTCAAGTTCTCTCCTTCAACAAGTCCAGCATCCTTCAAAGCAGCGAGAATTCCTTCGCGTGTAGCATCAAGTGACGGATGTTCTACATATTGCGAAATTGCGATTTTGTAAGTTTTAGAATCTGCGGCTCCTGCATTTGTTGACTTATTTCCGGTGTTTGTTGCATTACCTGAGTCTACTGCAGCATTATTGTTACCACAGCCAGCAGCTACCAGCATGAAGCATAAGCTTAAACCCGCCAAAATGTTTCTCTTTTTCATTAAAGTACCCCATTTCATTAGAATATTAACGCGTGCATCAAAGTGAGCGACTCAGCATTATCACTTTTATCGATAAAAGCATTAAAGCATAAGCTTACACGTACCTCACAATAATGATAGAAATCTATTAAACCTATATTATATGGAGGTTGTTTATCCGTCAATCACTTATCCAACTTCCATAGATTACAAATTTCATAGCGCATTACTCACCAATATAGGAAGGACTTGGTTGTGTCTTACAGTGATTGCCTTGAGCCGCATTACATAAAAAAAAGTCCCCTGCACAAACTTAACCTACAGTTTGAATATGGAGCGTGTCATATGCCTGGTAACCACAAAAAAATACTGTCCACTGCTACTGTATTGCTTGCTGTTGTTTTATCAAGTACTGCGTGTAGTTACTCATCACAATCACAAAAACCCAAGATAAACGCTGTAACACCTGATGGCATGCAAGCCTCTAGTTATTATGAAAAGTCCTCCATCACAGATGCTCAAGGAAAGTACTGGATTCCACTCAAACCTGCAATTGCTTCACTCGGATATCGAATGAAAGATGATGCTACTCATGGAGGATACACCAAGATTGGCTACAGTGATGTTATGTATATGCTACGTCCTGGCTCTACTCAGGTCTTCTCCTTAGGTGAAAAAATCACGCTACCGCAGGCACCTAGACGACAAGAAGGACAAATCTATATCACACCTTTAGCATTATCTAAATTTCTTCAAACAGAAGTGGGTTGGAATCCACAGTCTGGGGAAATCAACATTGCCACACCGACCGATCATGAAAGTATTATAAAATCACCATCTGCTAAAACAAAGAATGGATCTAAACCCATTCGCATCCAAAGTATTTCTGAAGCTGACAAGAAGGAATTAGTTTCTTTTGCCAAAAAATTCTTGGGTGTGCCTTATGAATTCGGCACCGGACCTTATGAAGAAACCAAGAAATTTGATTGCTCTTCTTTTACAAGGCATGTATTCAAAAAATTCGGAGTAAACTTACCACGCCTAGCCAAGGATCAAGATAATTTAGGTAATCGCGTTCAACGCAGTGCGCTAGATGTGGGCGATCTGATCTTCTTCACTGTCCCAGGTCGCTTTGAAAGTGACGCTATCCCTGGGCATGTCGGTATTTACATTGGGGATGGGAAATTCATTCACACATGGGGAGATCCCGGGGTTCAGATCAGTGAGCTCGACTCAGGGTATTGGAGCAACGTAATCCTGCATATGCAGCGCATTCTGTAATCCACATTTACAGCCAAAAGGCCACATATTGAGAAAGCCTGAATCCTCCGTTCTGGAGGGTTCAGGCTTTCTTTGTTGCAACAAAAAGTGGAATTTTTAGTCCCAGTTCTTGCCTCTACCGCTTAAACGTACAAACAGTTTTACAAGCTCTACGATCAATATAATCGCCAATGCTGCAGCAACTACGATTCCCCACTGTGATCCGCTTAAATGCGAGACACCAAACCAATCATTCAGTCCAGGGATGATGATTACCAGCACCAACATTAATGTAGAGATCAGTGATGCCCACAGCATATACCGGTTGCTGAACCAGCCTATCTGAAACAACGATTTCGTATTGGATCTGACGTTAAACGCATGAGAGATTTGCAGTAATCCTAATGTGGCGAATGCCATCGTAACCGCAATTCCCTCATTGTAATGCGTATGTGCCCATTGGTACACGAACAGTGTAAGCGCAGCCTCTAATATACCCTGGTAGATAATCCCGATTCCCACACCACCAGCAAAGATACTGCTGCTGGCTTTTCGTGGTTTTTTTGACATCAGATCGTCCCCCGCTTTTTCAAGCCCTAGGGCAAGCGCAGGCAGGGTGTCAGTAACAAGATTAATCCACAGGATATGAATCGGCTCGAGAATACGCCAACCGATCATTGTCGCAATGAATAGCGTAAGAACCTCACCAAGATTGGCAGAGAGCAGGAACTGGATTGCCTTACGGATATTGCTATATACTTTCCGTCCTTCTTCAACAGCAACAACTATGGTCGTGAAGTTATCATCTGCGAGCACCATGTCAGAGACGCCCTTAGCCACATCTGTTCCTGTGATTCCCATTCCCACACCGATATCTGATGACTTAAGCGCAGGAGCATCATTCACTCCATCACCAGTCATGGCAACAATCTTTTCTTTTTTCCTCCACGCCTTCACAATCCGAACTTTATGTTCAGGAGATACCCGTGCATAAACCGAATAATCAGTGACTTTCTCAGCAAATTCCTCTTCACTAAATTTATCCAGCTCACTACCAGTTAATACACCTGTTTCATCTTCGATAATCCCTAATCTTTTGGCTATGGCCGCTGCTGTATCTCGATGATCTCCTGTAATCATTACAGGTCTTATCCCTGCTTTTCGACAGATGGCTACCGCATCCCGCACTTCCTCACGCGGCGGATCAATCATACCGACTAAACCGATAAATACTAGTTCTTTCTCTGTAGTATCCGGTGAGATATTGGACGGTAGCTGCTCTTCATCTCTGTAAGCAAATGCCAAAACCCGGAGTGCATCGTTCGCAAGCATTTTATTACTTTCCATGATTTGTCGTGAATGTTCCTCTTTAAAAGGGACGATTTCTCCATCCACAAAGATATGGCTGCATTTGGATAAAAGTACATCTGGAGCACCTTTCGTTAATACACGATAACGTCCATTTTCAACTTCATGAATCGTCGTCATCAACTTCCGATCGGAGTCAAATGGTAGTTCGTTTTTACGCGGGAATTTCTTTTCTAAATCCCTTTTGTCAGTACCAACACTGAGTGCGTAGTCCACTAATGCAGTTTCTGTGGGATCGCCAATAATCGCTTTACCACTCTTGGTTTGCGGGTCCTTGGCTCCTTCATTCCCTCCAGAATCCTTAGGAGACTTCCCTTCGTCAATACTGGAATCATTACAAAGCGTCATGGCCTGAAGCAGAAGTTCGCCGCCTGGCGTCCCCTCAAGCCCTTCTGCAGCTTCTTTCGTAGTTCCATTGACATGCACTTTTTCGACAGTCATCTTGTTCAGTGTCAATGTTCCGGTCTTGTCAGAACATATAATTTCGGTGCTTCCAAGCGTCTCTACAGCGGGGAGCTTGCGAATGATCGCTTTACGTTTAGCCATCCGCTGCACTCCGAGTGCTAAGATAATGGTGACAATGGCTGGCAGCCCTTCAGGAATCGCCGCTACTGCAAGTGAGATTGAGGTGAGAAGCATATCCAGCAGTTCTCTACCCTCAAATATACCGACGGCAAAGATGACTACACAAACACCAAGAATAATAAAAGTAAAATATTTTCCTAGTTCGTCCAGTTTCTTTTGCAGCGGTGTGACATCATTCTCTTCTTCCGAGATAAATCCGGCGATTCTGCCGACTTCAGTCTGCATTCCTGTAGATGTGACTACACCAACCGCTCTACCGTAAGTT
Organism: Paenibacillus sp. FSL E2-0201; assembly: GCF_037963325.1. Lineage (NCBI taxonomy): Bacteria > Bacillati > Bacillota > Bacilli > Caryophanales > Paenibacillaceae > Paenibacillus > Paenibacillus sp. FSL E2-0201. The sequence continues at coordinate 2,864,523 of NZ_CP150154.1, read as the reverse complement.
ACATTACTGCTCATATAAGCCATATTGGTACGATCCCCGATAACAATATCGCTTCCCTCAAGCACACCTACCTTTTTTTCTGAAGGTAATGATTCTCCGGTTAATGCGGCCTCCTCTGTTTTCAAAGAAGCAGCTTCTAACAGCCTAATATCTGCCGGAACCACGTTTCCAGCTTCGAGCAATACGATATCCCCTGGCACGAGGTCCTCACTTTTAATCTCAGAAACCTGACCTCCACGCCGCACCCTGGCATGCGGAGAGGACATACTTTTTAGGGCATCTAAAGCTTGCTCTGCTTTATTTTCCTGAATAACGCCAAGCACCGCATTCAGGACTACTACTAACAAAATAATGATTGTATCTGTCCATTCTCCCAAAATCCCAGACAATACAGCTGCCACGAGCAAAATAAAGATCATGACATTTTTAAATTGCTCAATAAATTTTCCTAACAGTGATTTGGTCTTTGCCTCTTGAAGTACGTTCTTCCCATACTTCTCCTGAAGTTTAGCGGCTTCACCGGAAGACAAGCCATCTTTCCGAGTTTCCAGCCTTTTGAGCACTTCTTCCTCGCTCAGTGTATGAAAAGGAACCTGCCCCTGCGATTTTGTTTCATTTGAATTCAAGACCATTGCCTCCTTCCGGGATTGAGATTCTGGTAAAACCTCTCATATGAGTCTTACCCAAAAAAGGCATGGTGATTCTAGAACGTTATGTACAATTTTAGAAATTCGGTTGTTCAGACTTCAAGCTCTATTACATGTAGCTCCAAACGATTGCGATCATCAAACTGGAACGTAACAAAATAACTGGTCGCTGCTCACAAATCGATGCATTTTTCGAATAGAATGATCATATAGGACTGCGCTAGAAAAAACCGTTAAAATCGCGCGATTTGCTCAAATTTATCCCTGCTGACTTAAACTTGATAATAAAAGATATATTTACTGCGAATTACTTCAATTATCCCCGTCAGTTTCTTATTTTCTTTACCTTTCAAAGAATATTTTTCACAAAAAAATTTGGATTCATGTAAAAAGGTATGTTATGCTTTTTATACTACATACAGTTGGGAGGTGTTATTTTAGTGCAATATATAGCGCGTATGTCCTTACTTTGGCTTCTTCGGATCTTTTTAGTTTTGGGTTTGATTTCCTCATTTCCAATAACTTGGTCTGGAAGCTTAACGACTACAAAACAAGAACATACAACTCCTGAAATTGAACACTATGAACGCAAATCTATACCTCCTGTGCGGACAACTCCCAAAATCATTCCACAAATTGGAGCTATCAAAATAATTGAACAGTGGGGACAGCGCTCCATAGCATTAACCGCAATGCTCCCTTTACTTTCAATTATATTTCGTCCGGTAATTTATAAATTCATGCTTCGACTGCGGCTGTACGTGCTAAAATTCACTTCTCATTTCGTGAATATTAAACGACTACATTTATTGTGATTTCTCTGGGGCTATCTTCTTCTTTAGCTTCGGACTGACAATAGATCCACTCACCTTGGGTGTTGAGGCGCTCTGTTTCTCTCTCGCAGCAGTCATTGTTACACTAATCAGGAACTTTGTCGCAGGCGTGTTAACCGGACGCAGTGCCGGTCTCAGCCCGAGTGCTTCATCCTTTATCTTCGGACCCCTTCTAACGAAGGAATCTAAATGGATTATAAAATATTGGATATATTATTCAAATTCGAGAAACGATATGCTGCAAAAATGTCCAAAAAGACTGACGTAGCATGCATACATGAATAAAGTTGTTTCCCCTGTTAAAGGAGGGAAAAAATTGAAAATCAAGACAAAGCAACATCAACAGCTACGTAACAATTCTATATTACGAGTTCTCACTGTTATTGCGGGAGCACTACTTGCCGCTGTAGGATTAGAGTTATTTCTTATACCACATGGGCTTGTGGTTGGAGGAATCACAGGTTTATCAGCATTATTCGCTCATACCACTGAAATGCGGCTTGGATTGTTTCTGTTTCTATTCAATCTCCCTTTTATATTTATGTCTCGAAAGCAAGTGAATGTTCGCTTTGCGCTGTATACCGTTCTAGGATTAACTTGCTTGACCATTGCTTCACTTGCTCTACACCGTTTTCCTGCAGTCATTAGCGATCCTTTACCTGCTGCAATGGCAGGCGGGATCTGTTTAGGGCTTGGTATCGGAATATCTGTCCGATTCGGTGGTTTGAACAAACATGCCAGTGACCAAGGATATTCACTTCTGAGCGGCGGACCGCCAAAGTCAACCGAAATCGTCATCATGATTCTGAACTGTGCTATCTTGCTTATTGCAGGCACCTTATTTGGCTGGGAGCAAGCAATGTACTCCATTCTGGCTTACTTATTAGCCTTCGAAGGTGTGAGATTCTCACTCCGAGGGTTATCCGCTTCTCGCGCTGCATGGATTACCAGCAGTCGTTGTATGGATATCCAAGAAGCGCTCGAAGCTTCACTAGGTCGAGAAGTTGGGCTTGCTGAAGGCTCAGGGGAAAATGGAGAGTTTAGTACATTATTCTGTCTGATCAACAGAATGGAAGAACATCAGTTGCGGACGATCGTCCTTGATTGTGATCCCGACAGCCAAATTGTATTCAAATCAGCTACTGTTGATCAAAGACAGGTTAACCAGCACTAATAACATATAGAGCTATTCGATAAGTTTATCTTCTTTGTTCGAAGACAGCCTTTATTATTCTAAGAGCCGCGTAAGTGAAGAAGCGCTTCCCAATAACCTGAGAAGCGCTTCTTTTTATGTTTTAGGCTGGGTTGGATACCGGATCGGGTTCTCATATACAATTAGGGAAAATCTCCCTATAATTCAGCCATTATTGCTCACCAGATCAATAATTAGGGAATTCCTCCCTATAATTCACCTAATTTGGTGATATTTATAGATATTACTCCGATTTATAGGGAGAAATTCCCTGATTTAATTCATTTTGAGCAATTATCGGCTAATTTCAGGGAGCTTTTCCCTAATTACTCTCAAGACTTTAGCAGCAAAAAAAGAAACTGCCCATAAGTAGCATTCACTACTTTTGAGACAGCTTCTCCTCCTTTAGTAAGCTGGGGATCAACCTCAAATCCACCCTATACTCGTTAGTGACTTTCCTAACGGAACATTCCCCACAAACGGATCAAATGGAAGGTGTTGTTCGGATCAATTTTCTGAGCGATTATAAATTTCACAATTTGGTCTTCCTGCGTCGAGGTCAATTTCTCGCTCAGTACACCTGACGCATTCCGTACCAGCCTGCGGACAACCGCCGGGTCCTGTAACTCCTGTTTCGAGATGCCGTTAATCATATTTTTGATACGATCTTTGACAGTCGAATTTTTCATCTTCAGCTTGATGCGTTCCACGAGCTGAGGGCTAATTCCGAATTGTTGATAACCCAAGTGTAGCACCTCCCGTCATATCCAATCTTTCACAGTATATGAGGCTGAGGTGCTAGATGTGCCTACTTAGTCAATTAATTCCCCTTGGAATATTTGCTCACCTTGTAAATAAAGCCGTAGCGGAGCATATTCAGGAGATGTCCAGAACTTCTCATCCTTAAGCAGTTCAGCCACATCATCACGCGCCTGCTCCAGCACTTCAAAATCAGCCGTCATATCCGCAAGGCGGAACTCTGGTAATCCACTCTGCTTAGTTCCAAAAAAGTCACCAGGACCTCGCAGCTCCAAATCTCTCCGAGAAATCTCAAATCCATCATCTGTATCGGTCATCGCAGTCATTCGTTCACGCCCGATTTCAGATTTCGGATCAGCTACCAGTACGCAATAAGAGGCATGCTGCCCTCTACCAACCCGTCCACGCAGCTGGTGTAGCTGAGATAATCCGAACCGGTCTGCATCCATAATAATCATCAGCGTGGCATTAGGGACGTCTACGCCCACCTCTACAACTGTTGTAGACACTAGGAGCTGCAATTCATTGTTATAGAATGCTCTCATCACTTCATCTTTTTCAGCAGGAGACATTTTCCCATGCAAGAGACCAACTTTATAGTTAGGAAAAGCTTGGCTCATCTGAATATGCAAATCAATTGCATTTTGCACATCCAGTTTTTCCGATTCTTCAATGAGCGGACAGATTAGATAAGCTTGGCGTCCCAGCTCTATTTCACGCTTAATCAGATTCAAGACACGATCCATGAGATCATGCTTGACCCAATAACTGGTTATTGGCACTCGGCCTTTCGGTCTTTCCGATAGAGTAGAAACATCCATATCTCCAAAAACTGAGATCGCAAGTGTACGCGGAATAGGCGTTGCAGTCATCGTAAGTACGTCCGGATTATATCCTTTACGCCGCAATACACCTCTCTGGTTTACACCAAACCGATGCTGCTCGTCCGTTACTACGAGACCCAGATCACGGAAAAATACATCCTCCTGAATCAAAGCATGCGTACCTACAACGATATCGAGCATCCCCATTTGTAGAGAAGCTAGCAATTCTTTACGTTTCCGTCCAGTTACACTACCCGTCAAGAGCCCAACCGTAATCCCAAACGGCTCAAACATCTTTGTGAGAGAGCGCATATGCTGCTCCGCTAATATCTCAGTAGGCACCATAAGCGCCCCCTGAAAACCGGATCGTACGGTAGCAAAAAGCGCCACGGCCGCTAGCACCGTTTTACCAGAACCCACATCACCTTGAAGCAGACGATTCATACAATATGGCGATCGCAGGTCATGTAAAATCTCCAGCTCCACACGTTTCTGAGCATCTGTAAGCTCAAAAGGTAAACTGCGAACAAACTGACGAACGGTTGCGTTATCCACAGTATGAACTACACCATCCATCCTACCGCGATTGAGTACCCGGAACGCCTGCATCTTCAACTGGAACAGAAATAACTCCTCATACACCATCCTGCGGCGTCCCTGCTGGCCTTCACGTGTGTCCTCTGGCCTATGAATGGTAGCAATCGCCCGTTTACGGGGCATAAAATCATATTGTCGCATAATAGAATGCGGTAGTATTTCGGGAATTAGATCTCCATATTGCTGAAGTGCCTGATTAATGCTTTTCCGGATCCAAGACTGCGTGATCTTGCCACCGACAGAATAAACAGGCTGCAGTGTTCCTGTCTTCCCTTCCCCGCGATCGGGGAATTCATAATCCGTCACTGTAATTTGATTTCGCTTCTGGTCCCATTTACCTGTGAGTACAATTTCTCTCCCCACAGTAAGCTGCTCTCGTACGTAATGACGATTAAACCATGTTGCTGTGAACATCCAAGGCTCCGCAACCATTTTACAACTTAGTCGTGATTTGCCTCCAAAACGCTGCAGCACAGGAATACCGATCACTTTAGCCTCTGTAGTCACTTTATCCCCATGTTTGATTTCACTCAGCGATCGTGGTCGATAATCCTCGTAACGGAACGGATAATATTCTAATAAATCCTTTACCGTAAAGACGCCAAAGGCGTGAAGCTCGCTTTGCTTTTGAGCACTCACGCCAGTTATGTTTTTTACTTCAATTTGATTTAATGACAGTGTCATATCCATCCCTCATTTTGCAGGCCAAATGAATACAGCTAACGTACCGTTTCCGACATGGCTACCCACGACAGGGCCAACGTTCGTCAGCACTTTCTCTTCTAATGTGAAGTGTCCTGACAGCTCTTGCAAGAACTCTTCACCGGAAGCCGGTTCAGCCGTATGACCCACGGCCACATTGATTTTGTCTACGCCTTGAATATCCTTCTTGAACAGTTCAATCATACGGGCAATTGCCTTCTTACGGCCTCTAACTTTCTCCACTGCATAAATTATTCCTTCTGCATCAATAGACAGGATCGGTTTAATATTAAGAAGCGTTCCCAGAATGGCCGAGGCTTTTCCAATTCTCCCGCCTTTTTGTAAATATTCAAGTGTATCTACCAAGAAGTAAAGCTTGCGCGATTGGCGTAAACTCTCTACAGCTTCAAGAATCTCTTCTGGACTCTTGTCCTCTGCAGCCAATCTGGCGGCTTCCACCACCATAAATCCAAAACCGTAAGAAGCGGAGAGAGAATCAACCACTGTGATTCCTTCTCCCTCTTCCTCCAACATCGATTTAGCTAAAAGTGCAGATTGGTACGTACCGCTCAGTCCTGAAGAAATATGAAACGAAAGAATAGGACTTCCCGGATAACGTACCAGAATATCACGGTACACATTCATGTATTCAACCGGTGAAGGTTGAGAAGTAGTCGGCAACTGTGACGAGCGGGGAAGGCGCTCATAGAACTGCTCCGGAGTCATATCCAGATTGTCCCGGAAAGCCTCTTCGCCGAACATTAAGGTCAAAGGGACGACCTCAATGCCATACGTTTCCGCCATTGCTGGCGGGATATCAGATGTGCTGTCGGTGACGATGATGGTACGATTCATGGATTATCTCCCCCATACTATAATTTTGCCAACTACGTAATTAACAGGTTGCCCTTGATCAATTATAGAGCCCTCAGTAACTATCTATGGCTCTACGGAGAAAAGATAATAATAAAGGGGTTGGCCACCCTCATGAATCTCTACTTCCACATTAGGGTAAGTCTCTTCCAGCCACTCACTTAATGAATCTGTGACCTCAGAATCGGTCTCAGCTCCAATAAGGATCGTAACAATTTCATCACCATTCTCAAGCATATTGGACAGCAGTGCCTGACTTGCAGCCAAGAGATCATCTGCGGCCGCGACAATTTTGGAGTTAGAAATCCCGATAAATTGTCCGGATTTAATCTCCAGATCATCGAAGCTTGTGTCACGGACAGCATTCGTTACTTGTCCAGATTTAACATGAGTAATTGCTTCTAGCATATTCCCTGAATTAGTCTCCACGGAATCCTCTTCTTGGAATGCGAAGGCTGCAGCAATGCCTTGAGGAATGCTTTTACTTGGAATAACTGTAATCTCACGTTCGCCCTCCAAGAGATCTTTAGCTTGCTGAGCGGCAAGCACAATGTTGGAGTTATTCGGAAGAATGTAAACATGCTTTGCAGATATAGAAGAGATCGCGTTCACGAAATCCTCTGTACTAGGATTCATAGTCTGACCTCCAGCAAGGACAACGTCCACACCGAGGCTCTTGAAAATATCGGCAATCCCAGCGCCTGATGATACTGCGATGAAGCCGTAAGGGGCTAAATCATCTGCTGGTGGTTCAGCTGGAGATGAATGCACTCGACTCTTCTCATCCGGCATATCAGCAAAAACATCGGGCATAGGTGCAATATCCATGCCTGCGGTTAGCAAGTCACGGTGTTGCTCACGCATGTTAAGAATGTGAATCTGCGTAATCTCCCCATAGAGGAGTGCCAGATTCAAGACTTCACCTGGAGACTTGGAATGCACATGCACTTTAATCGTTTCATCGTCCGAAATTACAATGATGGAATCACCATTTACTGACAACGCTTTCCTAAAGGTTTCCTCATCAAAATCCGTTCTCACGTTGCCGCCTAACTGACGATTAATGAAGAACTCCATATCATATAGAAATTCTATGTCCTCTGTAGAAAGCTGAGATTGCGCAGAAGACTGTACAGAAGACAGTTCACTTTCAGGTTTCTTTAACACCGGTATAGATGCTGGCACAACTGGTGCCTGAGGTTGTCCTTTTACAGGTTCAGACACACTGGAGCTTCCGCTCGTTAGATGCTGATGAAACCCTTCATAAATGTAGACCAGACCTTGACCGCCTGAATCTACTACACCGACTTGCTTCAAGACAGGCAATTGTTCAGGTGTATAGGCTAAGGCTTCTTTTGCTTTGGCCAATACCTCTGTCATAAGCTCTGTAACATCCGTGGTTCGGCGAGCAAAGTAGACAGCATGTCTTGCAGCCTCTTTAGCCACTGTAAGAATAGTTCCCTCTACAGGCTTCACAACCGCTTTATAGGCTGCGTCCACTCCGTTTTGCAGTGCAGCAGCGAATTGCTGTGTGTTCAGCTCATCATGTTGAGCTGCAGATCTGCTAAAACCTCTGAACAACTGGGACAAAATAACACCGGAGTTCCCCCGAGCGCCCATTAATAAGCCCTTAGAGAGTACACCTGCACATTGACCAACAGACGTAGTATTATTTTTCTTCAATTCATTCGCACCTGCGGTCATCGTCAAATTCATGTTTGTTCCGGTATCTCCGTCTGGAACCGGAAAAACATTTAGGGAATTGACGTGTTCTGCATGCTGTTGCAGCTTATCCGCTCCAGCCAATACCATAGCGGTAAAATCTGTTCCGTTTATAGAACGCTTACTCAATTGAGAATTCCCCTTCCTAACTTCATGCCTAATCATTCTATGATTAACAGGACATAATGCACTAATTTACATTGTACTATAAGTATTAAAAGAAATAAATGTTTTTGAATCGGTTGACGTAGCAAAATTTGCTGTGATATTATAGATAAGTATTGTTTATGCAGGTGTTAGGAATAAGGAGGTGTAATCTATGTCCCGCAAATGTGCAGTAACAGGCAAGAAACCGAGCAGCGGCAACCACGTGTCTCACGCCAATAACCGCAACCGTCGTTCTTGGGGAGTTAACGTTCAGAAGGTCCGTATCCTCGTGAACGGTAAACCAAAACGCGTGTACGTCAGCACCCGTGCTTTGAAAGCCGGTAAAGTTGAACGCGTTTAGTCTTTTGCAATTTTAAAGACCGAGCGATCACTCATATGAAGCAAAAAGCACCCTTTACATTTGTAAGGTGCTTTTTTTCATGTTTGCTGTTCTGTTTCAAGCTCAACTCTTCTGAAATGTGTTCAAAATCGCTTTAACAAAACCTCCTAAAAACCTAGGCAGCTTAAACGTGTAAAATTTCATGGTTTACCCTCCCATCAATTCATGCCGTACGCAGGAGACTTTCTTCTTGTTCTATCGTTAACGTACTGCAGTCCTCCCTGCCAAAACAAAAAAAGGCTACATGAGATTTCTGCTCATGTAACCATATTTATGCGTCAAGGACTTGGCCTATACCTTTAGTCGTAACAGCCTATTTTTTTTAACGAAGTGCCGCTTCCGCTGCTTCACGAATTTCAAGGATGGCTGCAGCACGATCACTCCGGCCAAAAACTGCATTTCCTGCAACCAAAACATCTGCCCCTGCACTGACAACCAATGGCGCTGTAGCTTCCGAAACGCCACCGTCAACTTCAATAAGCAAATTCGGATTGACTTCATTTGCCCATTCTCTAATTTGAGTGATTTTGCGCAAAGTGTTAGGAATGAATGCTTGACCTCCAAAGCCTGGATTGACGGTCATCACGAGAACCATATCCACATCCTCAAGCACCTCACGCACCGCTGATGCCGGAGTGCCAGGATTAATAGCTACTCCTGCCTTAAGACCCAATTCCTTGATCTGATGCACCACACGGTGTAAATGAACGCATGCCTCAGCATGTACAGTGATTACACTAGCGCCTGCGGCAGCAAAATCAGAAATATATCGTTCTGGAGACTCAATCATCAAATGAACATCAAGTGGAAGCTTGGTATGTACCGAGACCGCTTTTACGATGGGTGGACCAAGCGTTATATTCGGAACAAAATGACCGTCCATTACATCCACGTGGATCCAATCTCCACCACTGATCTCAGCTTCTGCAACCTCTGAGCCTAAACTTGCGAAATCGGCTGACAATATAGATGGTGCTATTCGTATCATGACTTAGTACCTCCGCTTTTTATCTTTCATTTCATTAAAAAATAATTTGTAATGCTCGTACCGGCTATCGGCGATTTTCCCAGCTTTCCATGCCTCGATGACTCTACAGCCTGGTTCATGCTGATGACTACAACCACGGAATTTACAATCTCCTGCGTAGTTGGAAAATTCACGGAAACAAGTAGAGAGCTCTTCAACACCAAGCTCAAGAAAATCAAGCTGACTAAACCCAGGGGTATCCGCCACAAAGCCGCCCCCGCCAATATCCATCAATTCTACATGGCGAGTAGTATGACGGCCACGGCCTAGCCGTAGACTGATCTCGCCTGTCTCCAGCTTAAGACCTGGAACAATACGATTCAATAAGGTCGACTTTCCTACCCCAGATTGACCCGCAAATACACTGATGCCGCCCGTAAGTCGCTTTCTTAGTTCATCACTGCCTGCTCCTGTAAGCGAGCTTGTAACCATCACTTCATAACCAATGTCCTCATAGAGCTCTTTAACATACTTAGTAGCTTCACCATCATCATTAGCCAAATCCTGTTTGGTCAGAACAATTAAGGGTTCTAGTCCTGAATGCTCAATATGAACCAGAAACTTGTCCAATAGGTTCAGGTTCATATCAGGCTCCCGCACAGAAAATAGCAGAACGGCAAGACTTACATTCGCTACAGGTGGACGGATTAGCTCAGATTCTCTTGGAAGAAGCTCATCCACCATCCCTTCTCCATGCTCAGTCAGCATATAGATTACGCGATCACCCACAAGGGGAGCGATCCCCTTTTTCTTAAGTATGCCTCTTCCTCTGCATTGGACAGAATCTTCCTCTGCCGCTATTAATCCTTCACGAAGCGGTTTTACGTAATAATACCCGCTTAACGCCTTTACTATTATTCCTTCAGGCATACATAGTGAGCCTTCCTCTCCTGATTTTGCGAAAATGACCCAAGTTTGAAATCCCCGGGTCACTTCGCTGCTACAACTGTTCAAGCACTTCTCCCCTGATTAGTTATCGCTTTTATCTTTAGATTTATTGTTGTTTTTATTATTGTGCTTATCATTATTTTTATTATTGTTCTTGTTGTTGCCATTATTGGTCGATTCATTATTCAGTGAACTGTTTGTAAGGAATCCCGTCTGGTTGGCTGATCCAGTATTAGTAGAACCTTCGTTGTCTGAACTTGGAGGCAGGATCTCTGGTTCAATGGTCGGTTCAGCAGTAGGAGTCGGTTCTATTGGTGTCTCAGTCGGCTGCGGAGTGGGAACCGTTGGTGGTTCAGGTTCTTGCACCGTGCCATTCTTCGCATCAATATATGGAATCACATAAGTGTCTAAAAGCACACCGTCCCGGGTAACAATAACAGAACCATCTTTATTCGGAGCAAGCACCAAATTAACGGACAATACTTGACTCTTTCCAATGGTACGCGTTCCCCAATCCTGTTTCTCTCCATTATTCCGCGCATCTACATACTCAATCCGAATTTTGCTCTTTTTCCCGTCCTGTGCAGGAGCTACCGGCACATTAAAGGTATAATTCAGGGCTTCAGGTGGATAACCTGTACTTAAGTAAATCGTAATCGCAGTTCCAGGAGGAACAGGGATACCTTTTTCATAAGCCCAAGTCTTCGTTACTTTACCTTCTTCAACCGTGAAGCTGGATTCTTCTTTCACATCACCAAGTACCAGCTTAGCGGCTTCGAGGGCTGCCTTTGCTTCACTCTCCGTCATACCGATGAGATCTGGCATCGTGACACTTTCTTCCCCTTTGCTGACGTAGAGGATGATTGAAACCGTCTCAGGATCAAACTCGCTGTCAAGGGCTGGGTCTGATTTTACAACCTTACCCACCGCCGTATTTTCATCGAAGAGAGGTTCATTCTTAATTTGAGTCTGGGGTACACCCTTTGCCATCAGCATTTTAACCGCTTCGTCGAAAGTGTAATTCGTTACATCTGGCATCTTAGTTAAAGGTTTCGCCGTATTCACAGTTAGAATTAGGGAGGCGCCCTTTTTCACTTTGGCGTCCTTTTCCCTACTTTGCTTCATGACCACATTCTCTTCGAAATTCGGACTGTAGTCATACAGTATAGGATCAGCAACCTCAAGCCCCAAATCCTCAAGTTCAGTCTTCGCTTGTTCCAGCTGTTTACCGACCACGTATGGAACCGATACTTCAGGAACAACTAATTGGGATTTAACGTACCACACGAGACTGGCCATAGCCAGCAGTAACACTAAAGTTAAACCAATCCATAATGCAGGTTTTGTCCATTGTTTCTTACCTTTTTTCACAGGCACCGGATCGTCATCATCATCTTCATCATTATCCATCCGGTCGTGGCGATGATTACGATTTCCATTGCTTCTTTGGATCGGTTTAATCGCCGGTATCACCCGCGTTCGATCCTCGTCTTCTTCATCGTTAAAAAGAACCTTGGCTTCACTACGCCGCTCAGGCAACAAGCAGGTTTCTAAATCCTGCAGCATTTGCTTTGCAGACTGATAGCGCTCCTCCGGATTCTTACGCATCGATCTCAGAATTACATTCTCGACACTTTGCGGGATAAGTGGATTCAAGAGCCTTGGCTCTTCAAACTCTTCTTGAAGATGCTTTAGAGCTACGCTAATCGGACTCTCCCCTAAGAATGGAAGACTCCCTGTAAGCATTTGATAGAGTACAATCCCTAATGAATAGAGATCGGACTTCTCTCCTGTAGAGACACCTTTTGCATGCTCTGGTGAGAAATAATGCACGGAGCCCACTACAGATCCTGTCTGAGTAATGGTTGTAGATGTAACCGCACGAGCAATACCGAAATCCGTTACCTTCACCCGGCCATTGCGCCCAATCAATATATTATGTGGTTTAATATCCCGATGAATAATTTGATTCTGATGAGCGTGATCGAGGGCATCACAGATTTGTGAAGCGATCCGTACGGATTCGTCAACTTGTAATGGCGCTCGTTCTTTAATAATTTCATTAAGATTCTTGCCCTCAATATATTCCATGACAATATAATGAATTTCGTCTTCTTGTCCTACATCGTAAATACTAACTACATTCGGATGAGACAAAGATGCAGCTGATTGCGCCTCCCGCCTAAAACGGCGGATAAATTCCTCATCATGTACAAATTGATTGCGCAATACTTTAATGGCGACGTTTCGGTTTAAAAGAATGTCATGTGCTCTATAGACGAGCGCCATTCCACCTCCGCCGATCCGTTCGATGACTTGGTAACGGCCGCCCAGTTCGTGACCGATCATCAATCCCACTCCTTTGTTTCGGGCACAGCGGCCTCTCCATGATGTTCTAACAAAGCGACGCTAATATTATCGCCGCCGCCAGCAAGCAGTGCCAACTGAAGTAAGCGGTCCGCTCTTTCCTCTAACGGTATCTCATGTATACCCGCTACCTTGCCCAAATGCTCATTGGTAACAAAATTACTTAAACCATCACTGCACAGAAGCAAAAGTTCCCCGGGTAGCAGAGTAACAGGAGTTAAATCAGCTACCACCTCCGCATCTGTTCCAAGTGCTCTCGTCAGCACATTACGTCGCGGATGATTATCTAATTCCTCCACACTGATCTGACCGTTCTTGAACAGCTCATTGACTAGCGTGTGATCCTCGGTTAATTGAACTGCTGCACTGTCCTTTATTAAATAGGCTCTGCTGTCCCCGATATGGCCAATATAACCACTTGAGCCATTCATCAAGGCAGCAACGACAGTGGTACCCATATTGTGATACTTATCGTCGCTGGAAGCCTCCTTAAAAACAGTGCTGTTAGCTTCCAAAATAGCAGCTGATAACGCATCACGCAGGGCTTCGTCTTGAAGCTCAGGCAGGAGCCCCTCCAGGGTATTCCTCATCGTCTCCAAAGCGAGCCTGCTCGCGGTTTCACCAGCCTGATGTCCACCCATCCCATCGGCAATTATGCCGAGTGTATAACCGTGGCGCGTCGTGCCGATCCAGACCGAATCCTCATTGACAGAGCGCACTCGGCCAATATCGCTGGCATGAACTGTTCTGATCAAATATCCTCACCCCAACTCCATATGTTTGGCACGCAGCTGTCCGCATGCGGCCGCGATATCATGGCCTTGCTCACGGCGAATGGTAACATTCACACCGTTGTCAGCCAAAATACGTTGAAACTCAAAGATATCATTGCGTGAAGTACGTACATATTTCCGCTCTGGCACGTGGTTTACTGGAATCAAATTGACGTGGCACAGCATGTTTTTAAGCACACCTGCTAATTCCTCAGCATGCTCCGGCTGATCATTCACCCCACCGATCAAAGCATACTCAAAGCTGACACGTCGTCCCGTCTTAGCTTGATAATAGCGTAAAGATTCAATCACATCATCAAAAGGAAAGCGGCGGTTAACCGGCATTAGCTTTGAACGAAGTTTATCGTTAGGTGCATGAATCGAAATCGCCAAATTTATCTGTGTATCTTCTTCTGCAAATTTATAAATGCTCGGCACAATACCGCTAGTGGAAACAGTAATATGCCGTTGTCCGATATTCAAGCCTTTCTCATGAATCATAAGACGCAAGAATCTCATGGTTGCATCATAGTTCTCAAACGGCTCGCCAGTACCCATGATAACAATACTGCTGACACGTTCACCGCGCGCATCCAAGATCTGTTGGGAACGTACCACTTGGGCTACAATTTCACCCGCAGTCAAATCTCTCTTCAACCCACCAAGCGTAGAGGCGCAGAATGTACAACCGATTCGGCAGCCTACTTGGGTAGTTACACAGACGCTATTACCGTAATTATGTTTCATGATAACTGTCTCAATCGCATGATCATCATGCAATCCAAACAGGAATTTTACTGTTCCATCTTTCGATTCCATTTTAGTAATCTCAGTGAGCGCTGCAATGGAGAATTGATCATTAAGCTTCTGACGAAGTCCTTTAGACAAATTGCTCATGGCTTCGAAGTCACTTACACGTTTTACATACAACCAATCAAAAATCTGTCCACCACGAAAAGCAGGCTCACCGTTATCTTTCGCCCACTGCTGTAACTCTTCTAAAGAAAAATCATATATTAAAGGTTTCATTATTATTAGCACCTGTTCTTTCATAAGGATATGCGTATTATTTCTCATTCTTCCTATTTTAACACAAATTTCAGAGACGGTAAAAGAAATAGCCCGCCGTACGGTAGCCCGGCGGGCAAAAGATACAACAATTGTCAGTAAATTTACTATATTACAAGACTCTTTGAAGCTTAGAGATATAGAATCCGTCGCTGCCATAGTGATGCGGCAATAATTGAATTCCCTCACCTTCAGCCAGTGCAGTACCTTCCAATCTATCCCATAACGGGGAAGCAAACGTTATAGAAGTGAAATCAGGATTCTGCTTCAAAAAGGCAGCTACAACTTCACGGTTTTCCGCTTGTTCAGTCGTACAGGTACTATAAACCAGAACCCCACCCGGCTTCAACAGTTTGGAGACCGACTGCAGGAGCTGACCTTGTAGTGACGCTACGCTTGTAACGTCCTCAGGCTGCTTACGCCATTTGAGATCTGGCTTACGGCGGATTACCCCAAGCCCAGAGCAAGGAGCGTCCAATAGAATTCTATCGAAGGAATGATGCTCTAAGGTATGCTCTAGCTCCAGCGCATCTGCACTGCCTGTTACTACACTTTCGAGACCTAGTCGCGCAGCTTGATCCGAGATAAGCTTAGCTTTATGCGGATGCAGATCGTTAGCAAGAATAGACCCTTCATCTTTCATCAGCTCGCCCATATGCGCTGTTTTGCCCCCAGGTGCGGCACAGCAATCAAGAACTCGCATTCCAGGCTCAGGTGCAACAGCTTCAGCTACAAGCATGGAGCTTTCATCCTGAACAGATATAAATCCATCCCGATACCAAGAAGAAAGAGCGAGATTACCGCCGCCTTTTACAACAATACCATATGGACTAACTTCAGAAGCAGAAGCTTGCAGACCTTGTTCAACCATCTGACTCAGTAGCGCTTCACGGCTAATCATCGTTGTATTTACACGTACACTAACAGCAGGTGGCTCATTATTAGCAGTGCAAATAGCTTCCGCAGTATCAACACCATACTCGGTAATCCAGCGCTCCACTAACCATAAAGGATGGGAATACTGAATGGATATCCGTTTCGCCGGGCTCAATTCATCAGGTATAACCGGTAGATCTCCAGCGCGAAGCACACTACGAAGCACGCCATTAACCATACCCGAGATTCCTTGATGGCCCTTTTTCTTAGCTATATTAACAGCCTCGTTTACAGCTGCATGAGACGGTATGCGGTCCAGATACATAATTTGATATAAGCTTAGTCGCAATAAATTACGCACCCAGGGCTGCAATTTAGCGATCCCTTTGCTAACAAATTCCTCTAGCACATAATCAAGTGTGTTCATACGAGAGATGGTGCCATAGACAAGCTCAGTAACTAGTCCAGCATCTTCTCTGCTAAGAGCAGACTTCTGCAGACTGCTGTTCAAGAGTAGGTTGCTGTATGCACCTTGCTGTTCGACCTTTACCAGAATATCGAGTGCGATATCCCGGGCAGAGGCTGTATTAGCTTTACCTTTGTTTCCGGCACCGCCCTTTTTACCGCCCGCGCTCAACCTAGCACCGTCCCTGGTTTCATGACACCGCCACGGCTAAAGTCCGCAGCACTCATAGCTTTCTTACCAGCAGGCTGAACAGTAGTTAGCAGCAGACTTCCGTCTCCAGTCTTAACCTCGACACCTTGTTCAGTAACCGAAAGCACCGTTCCTGGCGCGCTGTCAGTTGATTTCTGTTCAGCGGGAATTTTTGAAGACCAAACTTTAAAGGTCTCTCCATTCCAGAGTGTAAACGCACCTGAAAAAGGAACCAGCCCACGGATTCTATTATAGCTATCACGAGAACCAGCGTTCCAATCCAAACGCTCATCCTCACGATTTAGGTTGGGTGCGAAGGTTGCTTGACTATCGTCTTGCGGGGTAGCTTGAACACGACCGTTTACTAATCGCGGCATTTCAGACTTCAAGAGATCACGTCCAGCAAGGCTCAGCTTCTCGAACATCGTGCCGGAAGTATCCTCATCCTCGATAGCCACCTCGACGCGCGAGATCATATCTCCAGTGTCAAGTCCTTCAGCCATATACATCAAAGTAACGCCGGTAACCTTCTCACCGTTAATGATACTACGTTGAATCGGTGCGCCCCCCCGGTATTTAGGAAGCAATGAACCATGAACATTCACACAACCATTACGGGGCAAATCCAATACAGCTTTAGGCAAAATTTGACCATAAGCAGCTGTAACAATCAGGTCAGGCTCATATGCAGCTAACTCTGCAACAGCCTCAGGTTTGCGCATCCGTTCAGGCTGGAGCACAGGTAAACCAAGAGATAATGCGGCTTCTTTAACTGGTGAAGGAGCCAAGATCTTTTTACGTCCTTGCGGTCGATCTGGTTGGGTGACGACTGCTACAACTTCGTAGCCTTCATCCATCAGCATTTGCAAGCTTGGTACCGCAAAGGCTGGGGTTCCCATGAATACAATCTTCATATCCTCACTCCTCAGTCTCATTGCGTTCAGCTGTCATCTCGTATACTTTTTCAGCGATATCTGTAAACAGTACTCCGTTCAGATGGTCAATCTCATGTTGAAAAGCCCGAGCAAGTAAACCACTGCCGGTAATGGTAATTTCTTTTCCCTCACGATTAAGACCACGTACGGTGACTGTCTCTGCACGGCGTACATCACCATTCAATCCGGGAATACTAAGACATCCTTCAGGTCCTAGCTGCTCCCCTTCTGTACCGATGATTTCCGGATTAATCATTTTGATCAGCCCGTGCTCTTCATCTGCATCCACCACAATTAGGCGCTTCAAAATACCAACTTGTGGAGCTGCCAGCCCTACACCTTCAGCGTCATACATCGTATCAGCCATATCATCTAACAATTTTTTGACATTAGGTGTAACTACAGTTACTTCTTTTGCTATTTTGTGCAACACTTCATCCGGTTCCTTAACGATCATACGTATCGCCATTACAAACACCTTCCCGTTCTGTACATCTCTATATTTAGAGTTTATTGATCTAGCTCTTTTTTTACATTGTAACATGATAACGATTTACATCAACATTTGCGGATCTACATCAATGCTGATTTGGAGCCCTGTATCCCGAACAGAATCCTCCAACTCCTCAGCCACTTGCCGAACAAGCCCAATCACATCGATGGCGCCGCGCCATTTTATCATACACTGGAATCTATATCTACCCTTCAAGCGAGGGATTGGTGAAGCTACTGGACCTAACAGATCGAGTACATCGGTAGTTAACTTATCCAGACTCCCATACCATCTAAGCTGTCTGGCCTTCCCCTGAAGATTCATAGCGTAATTCTCTGCCATCCGGAGTAATAGCGGTAATTGCTCATGGGATAATGTAACGAGTATCAATCTGCAATAAGGTGGATAATGTAACCCTCTGCGATGCTTTAACTCCTCCCTTACAAAAGAGAGATAGTCATGCCCGCTAGCATGAACAATAGAATAATGCTCCGGTGTATAGGACTGAACAACTACCTCACCCGGAAGCTGATGCCGGCCTGCTCTTCCAGCAACTTGTGTAAGCAATTGGAAGGTCTTTTCCGCTGCACGAAAATCGGGCAAGTTTAACGCTGAATCTGCAGTTATTACACCAACAAGAGTTACGTCGGGAAAATCCAATCCCTTCGCTACCATCTGTGTGCCTAGCAGAACATCCGCTTTTTTGTCTCTGAATTGGTTGAGTAATTTCTCATGCGAGCCCTTTTCTGTCGTTGTATCCACATCCATACGAATCACACGTATACCAGGAAACAACTTGCCAAGCTCTTCTTCCACTCGCTGAGTTCCTGTTCCGAAGAATCGGATATGCTCACTTCCACACTCTGGACAAAGCTTAGGTGCTGGCTCGGCATGACCACAATAATGACAACGCAAATTGTCACTACGGCTATGATACGTTAACGAAATATCACACTCCGGGCAACCTGCCACATATCCGCAACTTCGACACATGACAAACGTTGAGAACCCTCTGCGGTTAAGCAATAATACCGTCTGTTCTCCACGTTCCAGTCTTTCAGCCAGTGCAGAATGCAGCTTCCGACTAAACATGGAGCGATTACCTTCTTTAAGCTCTTCCCGCATATCCACTACATTCACCTTGGGAAGCTCGTTGCCAAGTGCGCGAGTAGGCATTTCTAAAAGTACTGGTGAAAAATGAATATCACTCTGTGCTCTGGCTGCATGATAGCTTTCTAACGAAGGCGTGGCGGAGCCTAAAATCACAGCTGCCCCACACTGCTCGGCTCTGCGAATCGCAGCATCACGGGCATGATATTTCGGATTTTCCTCCTGCTTATATGAGGTCTCATGTTCTTCATCCATAATAATCAAACCCAAGTTAGAGAACGGAGCAAACACTGCTGATCGGGCACCAACGGCAACCGTAGCCTTTCCTTCGCGAATTTTGCGCCACTCATCGTAACGCTCACCTACAGACAATCGGCTATGCATTACCGCAACACCACTTCCAAAACGCCCTTTAAAACGTTCCACCATCTGGGGTGTTAATGCAATTTCTGGAACGAGCACTACGGCCTGTCTGCCCTGATCCAAGCAACGTTTGATACATTGCAAGTAGATTTCTGTCTTACCGCTACCCGTAACGCCATGTACCAGAAACACTTCATGTAGTTGTTCTTCTAGTGTTCGTGAAATTCGAGTGTATACAATCTCTTGCTCTGCTGTAAGTGGCAGAGGCGTAGTAGGCTTAAAGTCACGTCCTTGATAAGGGTCGCGATAGACTTCAATCTCGCTGATTTCGATGAAGCCTTTTTCCTCTAAACCCTTTACCGTACTTGCCGTAACTTGAAGGGCTGACAAGACTTCCTTAAGCGCCATAGGGAGTGTAGCTTCTCTTTCGATTAGAAAGCTTAGCACTTCCTTCTGTCGCGCAGATTTTTTAGGAAACTTACTCAGCGCCTCACGCGCAGCCGTAATGCCTATCGCCAGATCTACCGCTTTCAGCTTTTTCTTGCCCATTTTATCTTTGATTGATTGGCTCTCTACAAGAACTCCGCGCCGCAGCATGAACTTCACCGTTTCCGCAGCCTCCGGAAACGCACGGGTAAGTTGCTTCATGGAAACTTCGCCATTACGTCCAATAAATTCAGTGATTAGTCGTTCCTCATTCTCTGTCTCAGCAAACATAGGGAATAATTCATCATCAGGGAATGCTGTCTCTTCTTCCACAACTCCTAATGAAATCAGTCGTTCTGCCTTCCCCTTAAGAGCGGTGGGCAGCATCGCTTGAAGGGCAGAAATTCGTCTGCATGCATATCTTTTACTCATCCAGTCTGCTAACTCAACTAATTCAGGGGATAACGGTGGAAGCAGATCAAGTACTTCTTGAATAGGCTTAAGCGCAGGATTCACTACTGTTTCTCCTGACTCTAACGAAACAACAAACCCTTGCACCGTACGGTGTCCAAACGGGACTGCTACTCGGCTGCCCACTTCAATCCATAATTTCAGTGATTCTGGAATACTATAATCAAATGGCCGGTCAGTGCTGCGTACAGGCACATCCACAATGACCTTGGCAATATCCATTATAATGAAGCTCCAGAAATGCGCTCTGCCACGAGTGTCAGCAAACGGCGTGCGACCTCATCCTTAGACAATTGTGGCAATTCAAGCACCAATCCATCTGCATCATAAATCGATACAATATTCGTATCCGATCCAAATCCGGCTCCTGCAGCCGCTACGTTGTTAGCAACGATGAGATCGCAGTTTTTTCGGACCAGCTTGTCCTTTGCATAAAATTCAGTGTTTCCCGTCTCCGCTGCAAAACCGATCAAGAACTGCTTATCCTTGTTCTTACCTAGTGTTTCGAGAATATCCGTTGTTTTTATAAGCTCAAGAGTCAGCGTATCTCCACTTTTTTTAATTTTGGATTGCTCGCTATGCTTCGGACGGTAATCCGATACAGCCGCTGCCTTAATCATGATATCGCAGCTATCCCACTGGGCAGTAACTGCTTCATACATTTCTTGTGCGGATTGAACACGAATAACAGAAATATCCGGGTCCTGCGGAGGCGCTTCATCTGTTCGCGCAGCAATCAAGGTCACCTCTGCCCCCATAGCACGTGCAGCACGTGCCACAGCAAACCCCATTTTACCAGAGGAATCATTGGAGATATAGCGTACCGGATCAATCCGTTCTACTGTACCGCCAGCTGTGATGACAATCTTTTTACCCTTGAGTGGACTAGACTTCGCACTTTCTTGCAATGCAAAAAAATCCTCCACATAACTTACGATTGTCTCAGGCTCCTCTAAACGGCCTTTGCCTACGTAACCGCATGCCAGCAGACCTTCCCCAGGCTCAATAAACTGAATACCACGTTTAGCGAGGGTGTCCAAATTGCTAAGTACAGCGGGATGCTGATACATATGGACATTCATAGCTGGTGCCACCATTACAGGTGCAGTAGTAGCGAGTAACGTTGTAGATAACATATCATCCGCAATTCCATGCGCCATCTTGGCAATCATATTCGCAGTTGCTGGCGCTACTATTACAAGATCCGCTGAATCGGCCAAATCAATATGCGAGATGGAAGATGGGTCACGTTCCTGGAATGTATCACTATATACTCGTTGCTTCGACAGTGACTGTAGAGTTAATTCTGTAATGAACTGCTTTGCCGAAGCTGTCATAATGACATGAACCTCGGCTCCTTTTTGGACAAGCTTACTGGTCAGGGACGCTGCTTTGTAGGCCGCAATACCTCCTGTAATCCCAAGTAAAATAGTCTTCCCCTTCAAGCTCTTCAACATGATCTCCCCCCTGTTCCCTACTCTTACAACGAATGATCTATTACTTTACTTCTTATATTTTGAGAAAAAAATAACAACCTTCCGGTTGTCAGAAACAGCCCGGTTTTGGGCTATCATCATTCATTAAAGATCCATAAATGCTCCATAACCCAAGAAGAAACGGCATCGCCTAATTACAACTAGGCGGTATCCGTTTCTACAAAAGGGAATATCTAAATAGGCTTGCGACTACTCTTCACCGCGGGTAAGCGTAATGCGATCTTCGTAAATTTCTTCAAGAGCAACACCAACGAATTTATGCGATCTAGGGTTCTTCACATCTGTCTTACCACCCTCACGCAATTGTCTAGCACGACGTGCTGCGGCTACAACGAGCGAATACTTACTGTCAACCTTGGTCATCATTTCATCAATGGATGGATATAGCACAGGGACACCTCTTCATAGTTTACTGGTAATACATTCAATCTTTCAGCATACATTATCTGACTTTACAATGTTCGGCGATAATAATGCTTTCTATTCTCTTACAAGCCAGATCAATCTCATCATTCACAACAGCATAATCATAATGCTGCATTAGATTTATCTCATCCTCCGCTACGGTCATGCGGTGATCGATCACATCTGGATGTTCCGTACCCCGTCCGCGTATGCGGTCCTTCAACTCGTCCATAGAAGGTGGAAGAAGGAACACAAAAATACCTTCAGGAAATTTCTCTTTGACTTTGAGAGCTCCCTGAACCTCAATTTCGAGAATAATGTCTTTGCCGCTATTGAGAGTTCTCTCTACAAAATCACGTGGAGTACCGTAAAAATTACCTACGTACTCCGCATATTCAAGCAGTTGATCGGCTTCTATCATAGCCGCAAACTGCTCTTTGCTTTTGAAAAAATAGTTCACACCGTCTTCCTCACCCGCACGCGGACTACGAGTAGTAGCTGATACTGAGTAGACAAGTTCGGGCATCTTCGGACGTAGCGCAGTACATACAGTACCTTTACCTACGCCGGAAGGTCCGGATAATATGATGAGCAATCCTTTTGACATAATACACTCCATTTAGTTGTTATTCGTCGTTGTCGTCATCTTTACTGGATAAGCGATGCGCCACAGTCTCCGGCTGTACAGCCGACAAAATGACATGATCACTATCTGTAATGATTACGGCACGAGTCCGTCGGCCATAGGTGGCGTCGATCAACATATGTCGATCACGAGCCTCCTGGATAATACGTTTGATTGGTGCAGATTCCGGACTGACGATGGAAATAATGCGATTGGCGGACACAATATTCCCAAAGCCAATGTTGATAAGTTTAATTGCCATGTTCCGGTAGTTCCCCCCATAAAGTTCTATGCTATTACCTGTTCCCGGTTACTCTATGTTTGCCGCTTGTTCGCGAATCTTCTCTAGCTCTGCTTTCATGTCTAGCACAAGACCCACGAGAGTTAAATGATTGCATTTCGACCCGATTGTATTCGTCTCCCGGTTCATCTCCTGAATGAGAAAATCCAGCTTGCGTCCTACCGGCCCTTTCCCCTTCAGGAGGGTTCTGCATTGTTCGAAATGACTATACAACCGGGTCAACTCTTCATCAATATTACAGCGATCAGCAAAAATAGCGATTTCCATCCCGAATTTATGCTCATCAAAAGCGAACGTCCCATCATTCAGCTCATTCAATCGGTGACGTAGCTTGTCACGATATTCAATGACTACAACAGGAGCAAGTTCAACCATTTCAGCATGCATGGTCTCAAGATAGGTGAGACGCTGTTCAAGATCAGCGACTAGAAAACTGCCTTCACGGGCACGCATCTCCAGCAGAGACTGCAAACTCTGCTCAAGTCCCGTCTCCAACATTTCAGAGTAGTCTTCTAAGGCCGCGGACACGGCACCCGCAGCCTCATCTTTGCTTTCCATAATACCGGGTATAGAAAGTATATCACGAAGAGTCAACTCACCGGACAAACCATACTCGTTCTTAAGCTGATCTGCTGCCTTAAGATAAGTCATGACAGCAGAGCGATTCAGAACCGGTCCGGAAGACGACTCATCATGCTCTCTATTGATGGTAACATCTATCCTTCCCCGTTTGACGTGCTGTTGAACCTTTCTTCTCAGCACATCCTCATAACCCGTCCAATCCCGGGGCATCCGCAGTACAACTTCGCAGTACCGGTGATTCACCGATTTCACTTCGAACATAATCTTGTAGCCGCCGAATTGCAGGGACGATTGACCGTATCCGGTCATGCTAAATGACAACGGAATCACATCCATTACACTATTGTAATTGATTATTACTAGCGAAACAAGGGGGATAATTTACGTCCTGATTTCTCCCATACATACTCCATCAGCTGTGCACTCATATCATAGAACATGAACGGTGTCATCAAATAGATCCCATTGAAATGAGCTGTAGCAACATCTAACAGCTCCTTAGCGATGGCGACACCTTCAGCTCTTCCTGCTTCCCCTTCAAGTCCTTTCATACGATTCCGGACTTCATCGGTAAGCTGGATGCCTGGAACCTCATTATGAAGGAACTCTGCATTACGTCCACTAGCCAGTGGCATCACACCAATAAACACGGGGATTTCCAGATGTGCAGTGGCCTCTGCGATCTTCACGATAAGTTCCTGATCATAGACAGGCTGGGTCATAATATAATCCGCACCAGAGGCAATTTTCTTCTCCAGTCGCTGTACAGCCTTATCTAAATGTTTAACATTCGGGTTAAAGGCAGCACCGATTACAAAATTCGCTTTCTGCTTCAAAGGTTTACCCGAGAAGGAAATGCCATCATTCAATTGCTTAATCATTCGAATAATCTCAAAAGAGGTTAAATCATAAACCGAACTTGAGCCAGGAAGATCTCCGAATTTTGCGGGGTCTCCAGTCACCGCCAACACATGATCAATGCCAAGCGCATCAAAACCCATCAAATGCGATTGAGTACCGATCAGATTACGGTCCCGACAAGCAACATGCACCAGCGGACGAAGTCCAGTTTTAGCGTGCACCAAATGGCCTAAAGCCATATTGCTCATCCGTGTAACAGCCAGTGAGTTATCGGCGAGTGTCAACGCATCCGCACCCGCTCTTCTCAGCGCTTCTGCACCCTGCATAAACTTGGCGATATCCAAATCACGGGGAGGATCCAGCTCAACGATAACCGTATGGCGTTCTTTTACTAGATCAACCAGGTTCGGCTCTCTGCCATCTCTTCCCTCATCTTCGCCAAAATGCTCTTGCAGCGATACACGTTCCACCGTCACAAGCGACGGTTTTGGAAGTGGCTGAGGTTCGTAACCTTTTAATGCGGAAGAAATTTCAGCAATATGCTGCGGTGTAGTACCACAGCAGCCGCCGATAATTCTGCAACCCATTTCTGCAAAAGTTACTGCCATCTGCCCGAAATATTCCGGTGAAGCCCCATACCGGTATTCTCCGTCTACATAATCGGCAACACCTGCATTGGGATAGACCGAGGTCGGTAGAACCAGATTGCCCTGTAAAGCTTTCAGCGCTCTCTTAATTCCATTTGGACCCGTATTACAGTTAAATCCGATGATATCTGCTCCGTCACCTTCAAGAATGCGAAAAGCCTCTGGCAGCGTCAGTCCATCCAACGTACGAGCTGATTCATCGACAGCAAATTGGCAAATGACTGGGAGAGTACTATGTTTACGTACAGTTCTTAGTGCAAGGTGAAGTTCCTCGACATCGTAGAAGGTTTCTAGCATAATACCGTCTACTTCTTCTTCTAACAATGCTGTGATCTGCTGCGTAAAATACTTCTTCAACTCTGTTGATGAGAGATTTGCACGCTTACCGGCGCGAATGGAGCCTACAGCACCTAATACATAACCAGTATCTCCAGCAGCTTTACGAGCGATTCTTACTCCGGCACGATTAATTTCTTCAACCTTGGACTCCAAACCATATTTGGACAGCCTGTCAAAATTCGCTGAGAAGGTGTTGCTTTCTAGCAGCACTGCCCCTGCATCTATATAGCTGCGATGTACATCTTCGATAACCCCTGGAGAGGTCAAATTTAATTCTTCGTAGGAAATGCCGACAGGGAAACCCTTCTGATATAAATAGGTACCCATCGCTCCGTCTCCGACCAATACTTTGTTTCCCCATGCGGAACGTAGATCCGGCTTCACTGCAAAATCCTCCCCTGACTCATTAGTTTCATACTAATGTATCATAAATCGGTATGGATGATAAGCTTTCAAAAGAAAAGCAATCAGACACCCGGTCCGGGTATGCATGATCGGGTATTAAAAGCTTCATACTAACGTTAAATTAGCGAAAAGGAGCAAATCCAGTGAAGAAAAAAACTAGAAAACTTCTGATCCGAAAATACGCAATTATCCTACTCTTAAGCATTTTGTGTTTATCATATCTGTATTTGGGGGATTGGCTATTTGGTTATGGAGTGGGCAACATCCAGTACATTCTAAATTACTTACTATACACTGCCTCTGAGAAAACCGCGGCCATCATCTTGCTCTTATGTCTGCTTGGTCCTGATATTCTGGCCTGGAAGACCGGACGTCAACCTGAACGCGGAGCTGAAAAGTGACTCTTTAACGCTGTAACAAGGATAAGGATCAGCGGGATTAACACCATAAAGAAGGGATACACCGTATACAGCAGTTTTCCACTCTCATCTATATGCTCGGTGAAGCTTCGTGCATCCAGCATAGAACTAAACAAGATAATCAAAGCTGTCGGATAGACCATCCTCCGATAAGGAATTTTAAATAACTCTGATATACCGATCAGGGCCGCTGCAAAAAAAACTGCCATTTTAAAAAAAACACCAATGATAAGCACCATAACAACTAAAATATCTAGCCGTTGAACAAAATCAGAAATAGAAATCTTACTAATCGTAGGCATCAGCGGAAGTAGCGATCTTTTAACAATATCAGATCCAAGAACAGATATGTTTAAGACCATAGTCAGACTCAATAGTATGCCTGATACAAATATACCCGTTGCAATGATCCAGGGCCCTTTTTTTGCGTTATCAAGATAAGGCATCA
This sequence comes from Paenibacillus sp. FSL E2-0201, assembly GCF_037963325.1. Lineage (NCBI taxonomy): Bacteria > Bacillati > Bacillota > Bacilli > Caryophanales > Paenibacillaceae > Paenibacillus > Paenibacillus sp. FSL E2-0201. Next base: position 2,837,847 of record NZ_CP150154.1, on the reverse strand, counting down.
GCATAGTAAAACAGACCATTTCACCAAAAGGAAACATATAATTTTGTTTGACTACAGAGGCGAGGATGGGCTCGAATCCATTCTCGAAAACGGGCTGAAGAAAATGGAGATTAATTGAACCCGAAAACATCAGCATCATCGAGCTAAAAAGACCTATCATTAATACAAGCGTTAAGAAAACCATCGAAGTTCTGGCTAATACCTCTATTCCCTTATGCAATACATAAGCGCTTGATAAGACCATCAGCATGGCTATAATGAATAACGGAGTCCGATGCATGGTTGCCATAACAAGCATGGTGCTGCCATCTCGCAAATCCCTTCCCGCTAAATTCAGAAATAGGATGATGTAACCTAACGCTATTACCGATCCCAAATATCTGCCTAGTACCTTTCGGACATAAGCCGTTAGCGGTAAATCAGGAAACTTTCGATAGAGAAAGGTATATCCCGCGAAAACAGCTACTCCAATAAAATCACCGATCATAATGGAAATCCATGCATCTTTTCCCGCTTCCATCCCTAGATTCACCACCAAAGCTGTCCCAAGCTCGAACAACAATGTTAAGGAGAAGATTTGGAGTACACCAATTTTTATACTGCCTTTATTCATACCCGCTCCTCCTTAAACGTTATTTCTTATTGACCTGAAAAGAATCGCTTCGCATATCGGTATGCCTAATCACGACATCCTCATCAATCTTAATCTCACAGGTCGCAAATATATCCTCCCAATGATCTTTGACTTTTTTCCATCCACGAGGATTCTCACGTTCTACCACTTCTCCAAAACCCAAATAGTCACTCTTTAGCGCTCTTGATTCATTTATCGCTTCCCATACTTGATCTCGTGTATGCTTCTCCATAAGCCTGGACAGATCATTTAACACATTGGGGTCCCTCAGATTCAAATTATTGGGCGACTCTTTTAAACCCGCTTGTTGAGTAATACTTATGGTAAATATTGGGTTCTCTGCATCTTTTGCGTTCACCTTGACTTGAACCTGCGAGAGATACACATTAAAAGACACATATTCGTTCTTACCGATAGCAACCACTGCAGGCATTTGTGTGATTTTATTTTTTAACAGGGCGGACCCAATGGCTTGATCTCCGTGTAGCCACCCGATCAGCTTGTCATTTTTAAAAACAGCCAGCTCTGTAACCCGCAGCGCAGCCTTCGGTTTGATCGTTTTAATATTTTCATTCGAGTCTCTTCGCTCCACATCACCAGTAACTTCGACCCCATTAATCATCGGCCCCCCACTAGGAATTTGAATCCCGCGTACGACATCATCTACCTCCATTCGGTAATTGTAGCCAAACTGTTTGGAGGTCGTCTCAAGCTTTTCCACCAAATCATTCGCAGGAATTCTTCCGAAAACAGTCATCGTAGTCATACTGTCGCTTGCTGGTTGTCTCTTAGATATAAAGAGAAGACTGGTTAATCTCGTTTCACTTTCTCTTTCCAATACATCCATAATGTCCTTGATTCCTTCACGGGCAAATTTTTCCGAAATTACGACTACTCGAATATGACCAAGTGACAAAAAGCGGGCGGTCTGACGGGAGCTGTCAGCCAATGCTTCAAACATGCTGCGACCTTTTCCTGTATAAACTGCAACAGGTGAGGTCCCTCTGGCATTTTCTCCTGAAATTTCGTCTGCAATAATGACTTGAAAGGTAAGGACATATTTTTCCTCCTCCGTAGAGCCTCTATCAACGGCCACACCTGTAACAATCGCTCTTCTGTTTAATTCAACGCTGTCCCAGCAGCTAGTGAGCACGAGAAGCAGTATAAGAGGCCACGCAGAACGAATTAGAACATTCCCTTTAACTTTCATCAGAAGCTCCTTTCTTATTAGAACCCCCACCATCGTCTATCCCATTGATGACAGGTGAAAGGTTAGCTTCATGTCCAGTGTTAATTTTCTCACCCGCCGGACTATCCCCGTGTTCACCGGGAGAAGTAGAACGTCCCTTATTATGAATCCATACAGGTAACCTTAAAAAGGTATCTTTTTGCCTCTTGACCGATAGAGGAACTACGGGTGACAAGTAAGGGATACCAAATGAACGCAGACTGTTCATATGTGCAACCAGTACGATTAAGCCAAGTGTAATGCCGTAAAATCCAAACATACCTGCAAGTATCAAAAAAGCAAATCGAATAATCCGCCCTGAAATTGCCATGTTATAGGAGGGAATTGCAAAACTCGCAATACCTGTTAGTGCCACAACAATAACCATAACCGGCGTGATGATCCCAGCCTCTACCACAGCCTGCCCCAGAATCAAAGCACCCACAACGGATACGGTTTGCCCCACCGCACGGGGCATTCGCACTCCAGCTTCTCTGATAATTTCAAACGCCCCCTCCATTAATATCGCCTCCACAAAAGCCGGAAATGGAACATTTTCTCGTTGCGATAACAGGTTGATTAATAAGGTTGTTGGGATCATTTCATAGTGAAACGTGGTTAATGCTATATAGATAGAAGGTCCCAAGATTAGAACTATAAAGCTGATATACCGGATAAGCAGCATAAAAAATGAGATATCGAACCTTTCAGCATAATCCGATGAGGATTGAAAAAAAAGTGTGAAAACGGCCGGCAAAATCAAAATAAAGGGAGTTCCATCTACAACAAGTACTATTCTTCCCTCTAAAAGATTTGACGCCGCGACATCTGGTCGCTCACTGTTATTGATTGTTGGAAATGGAGTGAAGGTTTTATCCTGAATCAGCTCTTCGATATAACCGGATTCCAGAATCGCATCGATCTTAATCTCTCCCAGCCGTTTCCTCACTTCATCGACCAGCTTTTCGTCAACAATGCCTTTAATGAACATCAACGCCACAATCGTCTGAGATACCTCACCAATTCTCATATACTCCAATCTTAAATTAGGAGTTTTTAGTCTTCGACGGATTAAGGAAATATTCGTGGCAAGCGATTCCACAAAGCTGTCCTTGGGTCCCCGAACAACAAGCTGAGAAGTAGGCTCAGTGACCGAACGTGTCTCCCCGCCTTGGGTATCACACACAATCGCACTGGCATATCCCTCAATTAAAATCACCGTATCTCCCGAAAGGATTGCCAGCAGAATTTCTTTCCATTCGTCCTGTACCTTAGCATCACCAATTTCTAGGGTACGATTCAGTATAAAATCCATCACATTTCCTGTGGCAGGGATTTGCTCGTTTAACATCTCATTAGTAACACCGAGCAAAGAACCGACAATAAATTCGTCAACGGCCTCCGGTTGAACCAAACCACTAAGATGAAGAGCCGCTGCATGGACAGGAATGTGTTCACCTAGCTTTACCTGTCTTATTTTGAGATCAGGACTATCACCTAGCTCAGTAATTATATGTTCTATCGACTGCGTAAGATTTATTGTTAGTCTGCCTGACTGTGAAGGATTCCCTTGCAGGCCATTGCCGGACTTATTTCTTTTATTCCATCCTTTCATGTTCAGCAAGTTCACCTCTTTCTCATAATTAAGACTATTATTTTCGGTTAGGTCTTCCATTATTCGGATTGAAATGCAGCACAACATCGAAACAAAAAAAAGCAATCCAAGAATGAGCTCTTGAATTGCCCTTTATTCAGTAATACGATTCGAATCATTATTTTTTATAGCACTACACTACCTGTGAATGCAACCTCAGCAGGACCTGTCATATACACGTGGTTATCATCTTCATTCCATTCAATGAAGAGATCGCCACCCTTTAGACTAATCCAAGCCGCTCGATCTGTCAGGCCATTCAGCACTGAAGACACTAAGGTTGCGCAAGCTCCAGTCCCACAAGCAAGTGTGGGTCCAGCCCCACGTTCCCATACCCGCATATCTACTCTACCTCGATCTAGAACCGTTGCGAACTCGACGTTTACCTTTCTCGGGAACAACGGATGTACTTCTAACTTAGGTCCCCATGTCGCAAGATCAAAGGATACTGCATCGTCTACATAAATAACGCAATGAGGATTACCCATTGATACTGCTGTAAACTTAAATTCGGTTCCGTCCGATTCTATCGATTCTGAGAGTACTGGTTCTGCATCAATAGCTACCGGAATTTGAAGACCGGACAATATAGGTTCGCCCATATCAACCGTTACAGTTTCCACCACACCGTCTTTCACATTCAAGGTAACCTTTTGCTCTCCGGCACCAATCGTTTCAATTACAATCTGCTCGGAGTTTACCAGGCCATGATCATATACATATTTAGATACACAGCGAATAGCATTTCCGCACTGCTCCGCCTCCGAACCATCAGAATTCATAATTCGCATCATGTAATCACCACGTTCAGACGGTAGGATGTATACAAGTCCGTCCGCGCCAATTCCGAAGAACCGATTGCATAGGGTTACAGCAAGCTCTGTTGCATTGCTTGGTAGTTCTTGCTCGCCAAAAACTACGATAAAGTCATTGCCGAGCCCGTGCATTTTTGTGAATTCCATTGAAAGTCCACTCCTAAAGGTTATGTTATGTTAGCAATCGCTTAAGCTTAATATTCTGTGTAATGTAGCCCTTCACAAGTATACGAGCTGTTAACTGCAACAAGTATACCTTTAGGAATGGAGCAATACTATTAACTTTATGCCGAAATTTTTGTACTTTTTATCATCGAATTGCTTCCGCTACGACCACGATTACGTTTTCCACCCCAAACACTGCCAGCGCCCATCAGGAAGGTCGGAATCCCCGCTGTTACAAATACAAGGCACCACTCACGGAAATTAAGCGGCACTGTTTTGAAGACAGGTTGTAGAAACGGAATATACATTACAGCCAGCATCAGAATCACGGATGACAATACAGCAAGAACTAGGTACTTATTCTGAAACGGATTTCGATGGAACACCGAACGTGAACTGCGGCAATCGAAGACATGAATCAACTGCGCCATAACGAGTGTCGCAAAAGCTACGGACTGAGCTCGAATCAGCTGCGCTGGATTCTCTGGTGCCACACGTAAGGTTAGCCAAAATGCACCTAACGTACATAAACCGATTAAAAATCCACGGCTTATGATCTTCCACCCTAAACGGCGGGCAAAAATATTTTCCTTCGCCCCACGCGGTTTATGCTCCATCAAATCCTTTTCGGGTTGGTCAACACCAAGCGCCATCGCTGGCAGTCCGTCTGTCACCAGATTCACCCATAAGATCTGGATAGGCACGAGTGGCAGAGGCAGACCAAGCATCATAGCGAAGAACATGGTCAAGATCTCTCCCACATTTGATGCTAGTAGATAACGAATGAATTTACGAATGTTCTCATAAATGTTTCTACCTTCTTCAATGGCAGCAACAATGGTTGAGAAATTGTCGTCCCCTAGGACTAGAGAAGAGGCTTCCTTGGTCACATCTGTACCAGTGATCCCCATAGATATTCCTATATCTGCCGCTTTAATGGCTGGAGCGTCATTGACTCCGTCCCCGGTCATAGCCACTACATGACCACGGCGCTGCAAGGATTTCACGATACGAAGCTTATGCTCAGGAGATACGCGGGCGAATACATACACATTGTCCGATACTTTATCCAGCTCATCATCATCCATCCGAGTTAGTTGAGCCCCTGTTAGTACCGTGCCTCCACGTTGCAGAATTCCTAATTGATGCGCAATGGCCTCTGCAGTCGTTCCGTGGTCCCCAGTAATCATTACAGTCTTAATTCCTGCTCTACGTGTGACGCTAATGGCATCGCGGACTTCACGTCTTGGCGGATCAATCATCCCTGCCAATCCGATAAAGACGAGCTGGGATTCCGCATCCTTTTCACTGTCCATATTTTCACTTGGACGAATATCACGATAAGCCATACCTAGGACACGAAGAGCACCTGATGCCATTTGCTCATTAGCATCGAGTACTTTCTGCCGCAATGTTGGCGTTAAAGGCACAACACCGCCCTCCCAGAGCATATATGAACAGCGATTAAGCAGAATATCAGGCGCACCTTTCGTACATACCATCCGTCCTCCGGGATGACCAATGATAACTGACATTAACTTCCGCTCAGAATCGAATGGAAATTCCTTCTCACGGGTATATGTTACTGCTAGTGTCTGGGCAGTCAAACCCATCTTCCCTGAAAGTGCCACGAGGGCTCCTTCGGTCGGATCTCCTTTAAGCTCCCAGATGGATGAGCTGTCAGATGACTTATCAACTACGATGTCCTTATCCTTCCCTTTACGCTTACCCCGTACTTCAGTCGGAAAGGTCTCGATGATCTCCGCATTACTGCACAAGGCACCCACCTGTAGCATCCGTCTTAAACTTTGATCATTTTTGAGATCTACCGGTTTACCTTTCTCCAGAACCTGTCCGTTCGGAGCATAACCTTCACCTGTTACTTCAAGGCCACGTCCGCCCGTCCATAATCTGGTCACCGTCATTTTATTCTGAGTCAATGTACCCGTCTTGTCCGAACAGATGACGGATGCGCAGCCCAAGGTTTCCACTGAAGGTAATTTACGAACGATGGCCTTTCGTTTGATCATCCTCTGCACGCCCAGCGCAAGTGCGATGGTCACAATGGCCGGAAGCCCTTCCGGAATCGCAGCGACCGCCAAGCTTACCCCGGCCAAGAACATTGCTGTGGCAGGCTGTCCATGTAAAATACCGGCTGCTACAACTACAATAGTTAAACCTAGTGATACATAGATTAAAATTTTCCCTAACTGCTCGAGACGATGCTGAAGCGGAGTTTCCTGAGATTCTGTATTCTGGATCAGGTCTGCAATCTTACCCATCTCTGTGTCCATACCCGTTCGAATTACGATAGCTTTACCAGTACCTCTGGTTACCATTGTGCCCATGAATCCAAGATTCTTCTGATCACCGAGCGGAATCTCCTCCGCGCGGATCACATCCGAATGCTTCGAGACAGGCAGCGATTCCCCAGTTAGCGCGGATTCCTCCACATATAGAGAACTGCAATCCAGCCATCGTATATCCGCGGGTATTCGATCACCACTCTCCAGCAAGACAATATCACCTGGTACTAACATCTTTGCTGGAATAACCTCGCTGTTCCCCCCACGCAGAACTTTGGCAGAAGGTGCGGAGAGCTGCTTTAAAGCTCTTAGCGAACGTTCGGCGCGGAACTCTTGAACAAACCCAAGGGCTCCGTTTAAAAGGATAATCGCGATGATCGTGATGGCATCCAAATATTCGCCAAGCAAACCGGATACGAGCGTCGCACCCATAAGCACAAGCACCATGAAATCCTTAAACTGGTTCAACAGCAGGGTAAACGGGGATACGGTCTTTCCTTCGGAAAGCTCGTTATACCCATTTTGCTTCCGTCGCTCCGCGGCATCCTCTCCACTGAGGCCCGTCCTCGGATGGACATTGAACATTTTCTGCAGCTCTTCTGCACCAAGCCGGTGCCAACTGTTTTGTTCCATGACTTTTCTTTCCCTCCCGGTCGTTTCTTGACTTCCGGCGGCGCACAGCTTTTCCACCTGTTCATGACCAAGTGTATTCAAGGTCGTCCAATAATATCACCGCCTATCTAATTCCCCTTTTGCGCGAATGTCCCAAAGTATGGCATCATAGAGAGGTAAGCTTTAACGTCTTCGGTGTTCTAATAAGGGCGGTAAGCGTTTAAGCGAAGAATATAAGACCTAAAGTATGGTGTACAACTTATACTTTCTTATATTTTCAGAAATTCATTTCACGTCGACAGGAGAGCTTTATCATGGCATTAGACGGCATTGTTACCCGAGCTATCGTGCACGAACTGCAATCATTCATCGGTGCACGCATAGGCAAAATATATCAACCGAACAACCACGATCTTATCTTCAACCTACGGGGCGCCGGCGGCGGTGGCAAGCTATTACTCTCCGCTAATCCAACATATCCCCGTCTGCATCTTACAGAAAGAAACAGCATAAATCCTTCAGAAGCACCTATGTTCTGCATGCTCATGCGTAAGCATTGTGAAGGTGGGACGATCGAGAGTATCGCTCAGGTAGGCATGGAACGAATTATTCACATAAATGTTAGGACTAGAGATGAGCTTGGAGACGTCTCTGCCAAAAAGATCATCATAGAGCTCATGGGACGTCATAGTAATATCATCCTTACAGATCTCAGCACTGGAACGATCATAGACGGCATTCATCACGTTACTCCATCAATCAGTAGCTACCGGATCGTAATGCCCGGAGTCGCTTACACAGAGCCTCCTCAGCAACACAAGCTCAACCCTCTGGAAATCGACAAAGAGCAATTTCTACATTTGATCCCAGCAGCTGAAGAAGCCGCTCTACTGAAAGAAGATGAGAAGGAGACCAAACCAGAAGAAATCATAGAAGGTGAGCTCGCTAATCTGATTACAAAAGAAGAAGTTGAGCAGAAACCAGACGGATCAGGTGGTCCCTCTCCATCTGCTGATCCCGTTGGCTGGATGGTGCATGCCTTCAGTGGAATGAGTCCACTTGTTGCAGGAGAGATCGCTCTTCGTCTCAGAAATAACCTTGCGATAGGTGATACACAGGGGTCTGCAGCAGAATTTCCAATAAAATTATGGGACGCCTTCCAGTCTGTAATGGGACCTGTGCATAATTGCGAATTCTCACCTGTTTCAGGTGCGAATGCAAAAGGGAAAATGATTTTTTCCGCGATTCCGTTAACCCTATTAGGTGAACACGCGAAGCAATATAACTCGATAAGCGAGTGTATGGAGGATTATTACGGGGATAAAGCTGAACGTGATACGGTGAAGCAACGGGTAAGTGATTTGATCCGCTTCCTAAGCAACGAACGAAGCAAAAACGTAAAGAAGCTCGCCAATCTTCAGAAGGATCTAGACGAAGCCCAAGACGCAGATCGTTATCGCATTTGGGGTGAATTGTTATTCGCATCGTTACATGCCGTGTCCAAAGGAGATAAAGAAGCCTCTTTGGTCAATTATTATGACGAAAATCAGGCTGAAATGGTCATCCCGCTTGACCCTTTATTAAGCCCATCAGATAACGCACAACGTTATTTTAAAAAGTACAACAAGTATAAGAACAGCCTTCTTGTTATTAATGAGCAGTTGATTAAGACACATGAGGAAATTTCCTACATGGAAAGTTTACTCCAGCAGCTTGCCCATGCTTCATTGAATGACATAGAGGAAATCCGTGATGAACTTGTAAGCCAAGGATACCTACGTGACCGAAGCAAAAAGGGTAAAAAGAAGAAAAAAGCAACCAGACCTACATTGCAAGTCTTCACCTCTTCAGAAGGCATCGACATTTATGTCGGAAAAAACAATTTACAGAACGAATACGTCACCAATCGACTAGCTTCGCCTAATGACACTTGGCTGCATACCAAGGATATCCCTGGTTCTCATGTGGTCATCCGAAGTGAGGAGTTTGGAGATGCCACATTAGAAGAAGCCGCCCAGCTTGCCGCTTATTTCAGTCAAGCGAAGCAATCAAGCAGTGTTCCTGTCGACTGCACACTGATCCGCCATGTACGTAAACCGAGTGGTTCCAAACCCGGATTTGTGATCTATGATCATCAGAAGACGTTGTTTGTCACACCGGATGAGGATCGTATTAAGAGTCTCCCTAATACGTTAAGAAGCTAAATCATAAAAAAACCGGTTGTCGTCCTTGTATGGATGACAGCCGATTTTTTTATTTTGCAAGAGTGCATGATCTCTAATTACTTATTAAGTTCTTCAACTGTTCCAGCACACTTACAGGAACCGTAACACTACCGATATCTCCATGAAATATAACACCTTGACGGGCACCATGAAAATCCGAGCCACCGGTTACAATCAAGCCATATTCTTCAGCCATGGTTAGGTAACGCTCTGAATCAGCGGACTTGTGATCCGAATGATAGACCTCAATCCCTTTAAAAGCACCCTGCTTCAATATCTCACGCACCAACTGGTCGTCACCGTATAGTACTGGATGCGCCAATACTGGAGACCCACCGGCCTCGATAATCCAATCACAGGCTTCCTCGGGTGTGATTCGTGGAGGGGACACGTAGGCTGCTGCACCTTCGGCTAAAAATTTGTTAAAGGCATCTCTCATATCTGTAGCGACTCCAAGACGAACCAGCTCATCAGCAATATGTGGCCGGCCAATACTCTCATCAGGCTTCAGTTCCCGCCCAATCCCCGCGACCACTGCCTCTAGTGTTATCTTAATTCCTAGCCCACGTAGCTTAGAGATTATCGCTTCATTCCTTACTGCCCGAGTATCCCTTAGCCCTTCCAAGCGGGATAGAAACAATTCATTTGTTGGATCTACGTAGTAACCAAGAACATGAATATCTTTACCTCCAGCACGAGTGCTGATCTCTACACCCGGTACAACAGTAATTCCGTACTTCTCTCCAGCTTCGCAGGCTTCCTTCACACCGGCCACCGTGTCATGATCCGTAATGGCAACAGCGGTTAAGCCTTTCTCTTTAGCGAGACGTACATTTTCATCCGGTGGCTGCATGCCATCCGAGGCTTGAGTATGCGTGTGGAGATCGCATCGACCGACGTTAACACGCTCCGATCTTTCGCCCTTCAGTTCATCCAGTCTAGTTTCATTCTCCATTTCTATCACCTCTAACGCTAGTTTCTAAGTTTCCGTCTTTTAGCCATTCAAGCTTTAGTTATCATTCGAATGCTCACGTAAAAAAGTCAAGAATGTCACTGCAGAAATCGGCAGCAGTGTCGATTTTAAATGAATAGCGTAGAACTGTCTTTTAAAGGAGGCATCCGAGATATTCACGATTTTCAAAAGTCCAAGCGCCACCTCATGCTTAACAGAAGAGGTTGAGATAATTGTAATTCCAAGTCCAGCCTCCACTGCCGACTTCACAGCACCCGTGCTACCAAGCTCCATCACTATTTTCATGGCTCCCGGATCAAGCCCCTTCGAGAACAGCTGCTCTTCCATCACACGCCGCGTTCCTGAGCCCTGTTCACGCAATACGAAAGGGTGCTGAAGCACATCTTCCAGAGTAACCTCCTGCTGCTCCGCAAGTGGATGACCATGGGGTACAATCAACTTCAGCTCATCCCCCATCACCGGCTCAATCACCATATCAGGATGTGTCACCGGCGCTTCAATTAAACCGAAATTCAACTGATGCTTTAGGATTTCCTCCATAATTTGCGAGGTATTCATGACTTTCATCATAATTGAAATGTTCGGATATTGCTTTCCAAAAGGACCTAACAGGCGCGGCAGCACATACTCCCCAATCGTAAGGCTTGCCCCAAGCTGCAGACGTCCCTCCAGCATATGCGTAAACGCCGACATCGCTTGATCTGTCTCACGCATCAATTGAATGCTGCGCAGCGCGTATGGCATTAGGGTATGTCCTGCTTCGGAGAGCATGATTTTTTTGGTAGAACGATTAAAGAGCTTGGTTCCAAAATAATCCTCTAGCGCCTGTACTTGCATGGTCACTGCTGGTTGAGTCATGTGTAGTGTCTGCGCCGCCGCTGAGAAGCTCCCTCGCTCTGAGACCGTATAAAAGATATGTAACTGATGAAAGTTCATGTGCTGCAACTCCTTGTGCTATCTTTAGAAGAAACTTAAGGATTATGTATGGTGGTATGAAACTTATGTTTTCTTATATTTTTAAAAAGGACATGCAGCCACCGCTGCATGCCTTCAGTCCGATCTTTATACACTATTTGCGTTTACGCTTCTTCTTCGTTAGCTTAGTGCGGCGGGAATTGCGCAGCAGCGAAAAGTAAGTCTTTAAATCTCTCAATTGTGGTGTTGAAGAGATTCTCCCAAGAAACGAAACGATGATCATAGAATATAATGGCTGACCTGAAATATCTTTTTCTCCTGTCAATTCCGTGAACTCAGCGATTACTACAGAGTCATCGTCAATTAAATACGCGTTAAAATCACTGTCTGAAAAAGGCTTGAGCCGATTCTGCATCAGGCACTGCCACATCCATGCGGCGACCTCTTCGTCATTGCTTACACCTTTACTGATCCGGTCCAAATAACGACTCTTCGCATGATTTGTTATAACGATGTCAGCGACCCTGTAGTCGTTCAGCATGATGTGGAAGGGCTCGTAAGTGCTGGGCCAATCCGTCCCTTTGTTGCGCATCATCATCACACTCCACCATAAGGGTCTTTGTATGTACTTAATGTTGTCATCTTACCTCATTGCTGAAAGTTGTACAAGTTCAGACCACAGGAGAAGCCGCGTTCACTCTAGATCTGCGCATAAAAAAACAGGCGTTGCTTAAGCGCCTGTTCATCTCCAAAAATTACATACCGTAATTACGGGACTTGTCCGGCCCATTACTGGTATACTCTGTCTTAATTTCGTTACGATAGGATCTTTCGATCTTACGAACGTAGGAGAGTCTGCGGACATTCTTCATAACTTCCTCGGCACGTTCTGCATTTACATACATCACTGCGTAATGCATTTTCCGAGAAACATAATGTAATGTTCCGTATTTCTCAAGGTTACGTGCCGCTTTAACGTCACTTACCCAAATGATGTATCCTGTCCGTTCCGCAAACATAAGCTTAACCGCCTTTCTCTCTCTAAATCCTAAAGGAAGCTTATCCGCAGGAGCATTTTCCCCCGCTGCCGCATCCACCTTTAGGGGAAGGATCATTACTTGGTACTTTAATGCTATCCGATACTGAAAAAGCAATCGCTTCCGACATGGAGTGAAGAATGTCGTCAAGTGTCTTCTCTGCCAGCTTGAAACGAACAACCTCTTCGAACTGCTCCAGTTCCGCTTCTACTGCTGAAACCTCATCCTTCGCTGAATGATAGTTCGGATGAAAATGTCCGAATCGTTGTGTTTCTTCAAACAACTCCTTCTTTGCTTGAAGTCGTTTGACCATGGCCTGAATTTCCGGGTTCGTATCAACCCGTCCTTTCCAGTATAAGTAATCCGACACTTCGGCGGATTGATTAATCATATCGCCTAATTCATAGGCGTATGTCAGCACTTCAGCCATATCGACCGTATTTAATTCCGCTACGCTCATGAACTCAGCTCTTTTCTACGTTAATGTTCTACCGAATTCAGTAGACTTTTCTATCATAACATAATCACTCGCTTCAGCAGAAGAGGAATTTCTTCGCCTTTTGGGAATAACTAACTTCATTTCCTTCCAGTCCTCAGGGCTCAGCTCTATTTCTTCAACCGTTTCACCATCGTTATATAAGAGATGTCCCTCCACTTTCCAAGGATTTCCTTTTATTCTGGAGGGGATGAAATCTAACATTTGATCCTTCAAGGAAAAACGCACCTTAATTCCCCATTTCAACCCCTGCTCCATTACTTTCTGAGCGGTTGAGCTATGATAATGTCGCCATTCCTTGCTCCAGATCTGGGGTACATTATCCCCCTCTAATAAGATATCCTCCTCCTGCTCAGGAGAAATAACAGGTAGGTTTAAAAAGGGATTTCCGCGGTGGAGTAGCCTTAGTTCAGAATTTAGTACTGGGAGTGAATACAACACTTGCTCGGTTTCGGCTTCTTGATTAAACGAAGTCCAAACAGTGTCCGTGTCCTCCTCCTCACGTCCTCCAATCATCCTGGAAGGAGCCAATCCTGCTAAAAACAATTCCTTACGCATCTGCTCTACAGACTCTGGAGATACTAGGAAATGAAGCGGACCGATACGCTTAAGGCTATCTTGTAGTCGCGGATGGGCTGCGATTGCCGCTCCATCCTCTTCCGTCTGGCAAGTCAATAGGATGACCTCCGAGAGTGATGTTCGGCCAATGCTTTTTCCCCATTGCTCTAAAGACAGCTCCACCACAGATGGCAGACCGCCCCGTGCATGATTTCTTATCCAAGCAATTGCTTCTTCTGGAGGCATCCGTCTCTCTGATGCATGTACAAGCATCTCTCGGGTCAGCCGAAAGCTCCACATCGTATCCGTTTGCAGCAGTTCAGCGCATCCAGCTAAAATCCAGCGAACGGTATAGGACACCTCCGGTGGAATCAGGACTTCAAAATCGGGCTGTACAATAAACATCTCATTCGAATTCTCTGTCTCAGAATCAGGGACGGACTCGCTACCCGTCATCAGCATCGGTTTTACAGCAGTCCAGCGAAAACACTGGATACCCTCAGATGTGCACCCCAATTCACACCACCCAAAGCCTGTTAGACATTGAAGCCAGCGCAAGCTTGATTGTTCCAGCTCATCTCGGGTGACCGTTCCGGTTAGATTCAAATCAGTCATCCAGTCCAGTAGCTCAGGCAGCGCTGTCCATTTCTCTGGTACAAAAGCTTTGCCGGATATCAAATAACGAAAATGCTGATCAGCAGGCCCAATGCTTCCACAACGATAAATAACAATCCCATACAGGATGTCTGTCATCCTTGTCTCAGGAAGCTGCAACCAACGTTCCAGCATATCCTGGTTAAGTCTATAACCTGTTTTCAGTCTGGTAATAAGCCCAAGACACAACATGATTTCTACTACTAGAGTGGCTGACAGAACATTCAATTCATCCGAAGGAGTGCCCATAGTGAGCCCCAGTAAATGTTTTTCCTGAAAAGAAAGCTGAGCCGCTAAACGGTTTAGATTTCTTTTATGAATGATTCCCTTAGCGGTCAGTGGTAGGCCTTCACGTGTAATGAACTGCAATGCCCGAAACAGATCTACTGCCAGTCCAGCGCCTGCCTCCATGGATAGATTCACTGAATGCCCCTCTATAAACTTTGGTTGGTGTGGGAAGAATTCTTGTTCTAGCGCTAATAGTTGTTCAACCGGTATCTGGTACAGCTTCTCACCCAATATTTTATGCCTCGCAGTTAACAGCCCCGCACGTCGCAGTTCATTCATTGCAAGCTTTTGTTCGGCACGGCAGAGCTTCGTTGGGCGCAAACGCTCTTCTTTCCCTTCGTCAAAGGGTTGGGCTGCATAAGCAGCACATAATCGCTTTAAGACCTCTAATGCTTCTGCTGATAGCTGGTTCAATGGATCGTTCGCTCCTTTCCGCTCGGCACCATTTTAACGACATATTCATAGCCCTGTTCTGTCAAAAACATCCGGCGGCGCATAGCGAAATCCTGCTCCCGACTATCTTCAGATACCAGCGAATAGAAGTACGCTTTATTCTCACCAGCTTTCGGACGCAAGATTCGTCCTAAACGCTGAGCCTCCTCCTGTCTGGATCCAAAAGCTCCTGAAACCTCAATAGCTATCGACGCATCTGGCAAATTAACCGCAAAATTCGCTACTTTAGAGACAACAAGCACCTGTATTATTCCCTCGTTAAAAGCTGCATACAACTCATCTCTTTCTCGCTGCTTCGTTTTGCCAGTAATCAACGGTGCATCTAACTTATCCGCTAATTCCGTTAATTGATCAAGATACTGTCCGATAACCAGAACTGATGATCCCTGATGGGCTTTTAAAAGCTCAATTACAACCTCAACTTTGGCAGGATTGCATGAGGCCATACGAAATTTCTCTTTCGCTTCCGCATACAAGTATTTCTGCCTTAACTCAGAACACATCGGTACGATCATCTCGACACATTCAACCTCTGCAATCCAGCCCTGCTGCTCCAGCTCCTTCCAAGGCATGTCGTAACGCTTAGGCCCGATCAATGAGAATACGTCCCCTTCCTTCCCGTCTTCTCTAACCAGAGTTGCAGTGAGACCTAGTCTTCTAGTAGCCTGAATATCTGCTGTAGCCCGGAAGACTGGGGCTGGAAGCAGATGGACCTCATCATAAATAATCAAACCCCAGTTGCGTTCGTTGAACAGCTTCATATGGAGAAAAGGACCGCCTTTGGATTGACGGTGCGTTAGTATCTGATAGGTAGCTATAGTAACAGGCCGCACTTCTCTTTTTTCACCGGAATATTCACCAATAGACTCATCATCCAAATCGGTTCGCTCAAGCAGCTCATCTACCCATTGTCTTACAGAAGTCGTATTTGAAGTTAAGATCAGTGTTTCGCATTGTAGACTTTCAAGAACGGCTAATCCGACTAACGTCTTACCCGCTCCGCAAGGCAATACAACTACCCCGCTGCCTCCCTGCCCTTCTATGCCTTGAAACATCTGAACGGCCTCCTGCTGATATTCACGCAGTCCAAAAGCTTCACCTTTCGCTCCATCCTTTACGTTATTTCCGTTCTCCTTCCATGCCAAGTTTAGCGCTTGTCCGACATGGTAACCCGCATAATCCAGTACAGGATAGCCTAGTCTCATCAGCTCTTGCTTTAAAAGCCCTCTATTCTCTGCACGGCATGAGCTTTCTAGTGGATTTATTCTCTGCAAACCTAACTCCTTTAGACCTGATTCATTAACTAGTCCACTCAGAATCTCAGCTGTCTCAGCCCTAAGCGTAATGATCTCATTCGAAGTCTCCTGACCGTGAAGGGTGAGCTTCCCATACCTTGAGAGAAGCGTTCCGATCTCTTCCTCCAACCCTGCAGGAACACCCCAGCGTGCGAGATGATGCAGACTTGAGATAATTGCCTCAGCTGTATAATTAAGCGCTGCAGCATTCCATAGTGATAATGGAGTGATTCTATAGGTGTGGTAAGCCGGAGGACTCTTTACAAGCTCTGCAAAGGTTCCTAGCTCCTTCCTCGCCTTCTCAAAACCAGGATGTGCGCATTCCAGTAGAATCGTCCGATCCCTGCGCACAATGCAAGCCCCTGTTTCGTTCATAACGTCACCTCCGCAATCATTCATTTCATTATTCTCTTATATTTGAACAGGAAAAAGCTCATCCCCGTATAACGGTCATGAGCTTCCCTATCAAACTATTCAATGTAAATGCTGCTGCGAAATATCATGAAGAGCTTCTCCAGCCTCATCCGCAAAAATGTTGCGCACCGCCAAGTCGCCGATGGAAACAACACCAATCAGCTTCTGGCCACTGGTCACGGCTAATCTGCGAATTTGCCAGTTCGACATCAGTTCTGCAGCCTCATCTACAGAAGTATCTTCTGAGACGGTCTGAATTTCTCTACTCATCACCTTTTCTACAGAAGTTGATCCAGGGTGCTTAGCCGCATAACCTCTAATCACAAGATCACGATCTGTAATTACTCCGAGCAGAGTCTTATCTACTTCATTATTGATTACAGGAATAAATCCGGTGTCATTGTCTCTCATCTTAACAGCGACTTCATACACATTATCCTGTAATGTGACTGTTACAGGCTCCATCGTCATAACTTCTTTCACTGTCTTCAAGAACGAACCCTCCTAATCATGATCTCCATGTTATGGAATAGGTTCTCCTCTATGAAACGAAATTATACGATTATCTTCTCTTCCAAACAGGAATTAGCCATAGCGATCAACAATTTCATCCCATGCAGCATAGCATCTTCGTCAAAATCAAATTTACTATGATGATGCGGGTAGACTGCATCTTTATCTGGATTCCCAGCACCTACGAACATAAAGCAGCCAGGAATCTCTTTAACATAATAGGCAAAATCCTCGGCTGGCATCAGCTTTTCCATCACAATCACCTGAACGGGCTCCCCAAAAGCTCCTGGTGCCACCTCAGAAAAACGCTGGTATTCACCTTCATGATTTACGAGTGGTGGATAACCCATGACATAGTCTATCTTAGCTTCTGCACCGTATGCACCAGCAATTGAAACTGTCATTTCTTCGATCCTGCTGCGGATCAGATGACGGGTCTCCTCGTCGAATGCCCGCACGGTTCCTGTAATCCGGCAATGCTCAGCAATGACATTCTGGGCGAATCCCCCTTGAATGGTTCCTACACTGAGAACAGCGGGCTCCAGCGGGTTCACAGAGCGGCTTACGATGCTCTGGAGCTGAGTCACAAGTGCCGCCCCTGCCACAATGCTGTCAATCGTGCGGTTAGGCATGCCGCCGTGACCACCTTTACCTATGATATCAATAAAAAATTCATCTGCAGATGCCATAAGCGGTCCTGGTGCACTGCCGACAGTTCCCATTGGCAGCGGGGTCCACAAATGTAGACCATATATTGCATCCGCCCCTTCCAGAACGCCTTCAGCAATCATCCCCTGTGCACCGCCAGGACAGACTTCCTCCGCAGGTTGAAAAAGAAAACGCAGCTCCCCTTCGATCTCAACAAGGCGGCTGCTATAGTAAGAGGCTACACCCAGCAGGATTGAAGTATGTCCATCATGCCCACAGGCATGCATAACCCCTTCATTTTGCGAAACGTAGTCATTCTTGTTTTCCTCTTTAATAGGTAGTGCATCCATATCCGCGCGAAGGACTACCGTTTTCCCCGGCCGTTGTCCTCGCAATATACCTGTTACACCATACCCTGATGTGCTTCTTCTAACCTCAATACCGAATTCTGCTAACTTGTTTGCTATAAATGCCGATGTTTCCTTTTCATGAAAAGACAACTCCGGATGACGGTGTAAATGGCGTCTCCATTCCACGATCTCCGGCATGAGCGAATCAACCGCTAAGCTCTTCATACGTTTTCCATCCCCTTCTTCATAAACCCGCATCAATAGCATGCGACAGCAGTCCTGTTCACTTTAATCTAGCATCACACGGCTATAATTCTTTTATTGTAGCAGAAACGCAAAAAACTGGGTATCGTTAGGAGGTACCTACTCTTGCACAACGTTTAGAAACATACTATCATGAGGTAGAACATCAGCAAACGGATCATGAATTCATCATTATACTTCATAAGGGGGATATGCGTGCTATGATTTTTGAGAACACGGGCCTCGTAGGATTGAAGAGTGATCTTCTCTATCTGGACGAGAGTGCTACAAAGGCTGGCTTTATCCGCTGGCAATGGGAATACTATCGTGCCACTTACGACTGCAAAATTGAAGACCCACAGGATGGTGGCGAATACTTTCTACGCATCAACACTCGCGCTGTCGAGGGGAAGCTAGAGAAAGCTGATGCCGTACTTGCAATTGAAGCCGTATACTTAGGGAAAGCAACATTCCCCCATGGTCTGGAGTATGACTCTCCGGTCCCTAAACCAGTATTGGACACTGCTGCTACTCGGATTCTCGAATTAAAGCAGCTGTTGGAGGCTTGAGTAACAGAAAGGGAAAGACGAAACAAAATGTCAGCCTGCCCAAAAGAGGAACACCCGATTTCCAACTACTTATCTTAACACTACTACTTGTGGGTTTCGGTCTAGTCATGGTCTTCAGTGCTAGCTCCAGTTTGACTTTAGCGAGCTCGAAGTTCGGTAATGACCCTCTATATTTCATGAAACGCCAAATGATCTGGATCGTACTTGGAATTGTTGTTATGTTTACAGCCATGAATATTCCCTACAGTAAATTCAAGAAGTGGTATGTCCCTATCTTCATCATCACCGTTATTCTCCTGCTAATTGTAGCCTTCTCTGAAAGAATCAATGGCGCCAAGAGCTGGTTAAGTATCGGGAAGCTAGGGATCCAACCTACCGAACTAGCCAAAATATCGATTATCCTGTATCTCTCCGCGCTGATTACCAAAAAAGGTGAACGGTTTAGAGATTTCCGTACAGGATATATCCCTGTAATGGTCATTGTGGGTATTGTTGCCGGACTTATTATGATGCAGCCAGATTTGGGCTCATGCCTTATTCTAGTAGCTACCAGTGGACTTGTCATTTATGCAGGCGGTGCCAGCATGAAGCATATCCTAGGCTCTATTGCACTCTTGGTGCTCGGAGTAGGAATTGTTATGGGGGCTAAAGCAGCGATTGATTCCCTTTCCCCTGCAACCGACAAAGTAGCCGCCAATCAGGACTACAGAAAAGGTCGTATTCAAGCTTTCATAGATCCCTATCAGGATGCTGAGGGTGAAGGGTATAATATTATTCAGTCTTTGACCGCTCTCGGACAAGGTGGAGTCAGCGGCTCTGGGTTTGGCAAAAGCATTCAAAAGCTGGATTATCTTAAATACCCGTATACGGACTTTATTTTCCCCGTGATTGGTGAAGAGTTCGGCTTTGTAGGCACAGCATTATTTCTGATGTTATACCTGTATTTTATCTGGCGAGGAATTTTAATCTCATTAAGGTGCAAAGACCCCTTTGGCACACTTGTCGGCATTGGAATTATGGGTCTCATAGCCATTCAGGCCTTTGTCAATATTGGCGGTGTAACGAAGACGATTCCGCTTACCGGAGTAACTTTACCATTTATCAGCTATGGCGGCTCTTCACTTCTCGTGAGCATGCTGTCCATGGGAATTATCCTGAGTATTTCCAGAGAAACTAATCTTCCAGCTAAAGAGGAAGTAACGAAATCTGTAACTACAGTTAGACAAGTTCGTTCCCGGTGAGATTCATAAATCCGGATGTGATGGAATATATAAAAAAAGCAGTCCAAGTTAATTATGATATGCTCCCATCATAGTAGACAGTAGAAAAAACAAAAACTTCTACTTCAACAATGATGGGAGTTTTTGCGATGTCCAAAAGGAGTTCAATCTCTTTAGACGTAAAATTACACGTAGTACAGCGATGTATTCAGCATGTATCAAATCCTAATCATGAAGCAAAGCAATTAGGGGTTGCCAAAACTACAGTTACAGATTGGATAAGGAAATATAAGGCGGAAGGCTATGAGGGATTAAGAGAATCTAAGGGTTGGAAAGAATACGCTGATGAATTGAAGTTTGCTGCTATCAGAGATGTTCTATCTGGAGAATCTTTATGGGGAACTACCAAGAAGTATAATATTTCGAGTAGTAGTGTTTTGAGAAGATGGATTTCCAAGTATACTTGTAGGAAAGAAACTAAACCTACTCGTAAAGGAAATGGACACTCTCGTATGAATAACGGACGGAAAACAACTTTTCAAGAACGCATTGAAATCGTACAATACACAATCGCTAATCACTTAGACTATCAAAAATCTATCGTGAAATATAAAGTTTCATATCAACAGGTATACGCATGGGTACGTAAATATAATACTGGCGGCGAGGAAGCCCTTAGAGACAACCGTGGCCGTATCAAGTCAGTAGAAGAACTCGACGATCATGAACGCCTTAAACTTCGAATTAAGGAGCTAGAAGCTCGAAATGAATTCCTAGAAATGGAGAATGCCTTCGCAAAAAAGTTGGCAGAGATCCGGCGAAGAAATACACGCTAACTTTAGTTCGACATGCAGATTTGTATCCAGCCATCAAGGAACTGCACGTAGAAAAAGGCTACCCCATCACGGCGTTATGTAAGCTAGCTAGAGTCGCCCGATCTGCCTATTATAAATGGTTAAAGTGGAAGCCATCGACCCAAGAACTCGAGATTTTTTCGCTCGCTCAGGAAGTGAAGCTTCGCTATGAAAAACGCGGTGGAATTCTTGGATATCGTCAAATGCGCATTCAACTAAACCGTAAACTTAAGGGGAATTATAACAAGAAAAAATATTATCGAATTATGCGTGCTCTTGGATTAAAGGCTGTAATCCGAAGAAAACGACCAAATTACGTAAAGGCCACTGAAATTCATATCGCTGAAAATGTAATGAATCGTAAATTCAATGCAGAAGCTCCTAATAAGAAGTGGTGCACAGACGTCACAGAATTAAAGTATGGAAACGGTCGTAAAGCCTATCTGAGCGCTATTATTGATGTGTATGACAACTCCATTGTTTCATGGGTAATGAGCCATTCCAACAACAATATGCTCGTCATGGATACGGTGAAGAAAGCTTACAGAAGCAACCCCAAAGTGAATCCGCTTCTTCACAGCGACAGAGGCTTTCAATACACATCACAAGAGTATAATCGCCTTCAAGTGAAGTATGGATTTACTAAAAGTATGTCTCGAGTAAGTCGTTGTTTAGATAACCAACCCATAGAACGATTTTGGGGCACTTTAAAGGCAGAAAGTTATTATCTGAAAAAACACGACACTTATGAGGAACTCTTTGAAGTTGTGAGCAATTATATCCGTTATTACAATAATTACCGATACACGGAACGGTTAAACGGCTTATCTCCAAACGAATATAGACAAGCTGCTTAACGATGAACAAAAAAAAATCCCCCAATCTCTCATAAACTGAACCTGGGGGATAATTTAATCATTTTTTTGTTTTTTAGACTGTCTACTTGACAGGGAGCACTTCATTATCTTGGACTGCTTTTTTGTGTACAAGCTCTTTTGCATTAAGCAATTTCATCGTTCTTAAAGGCTACGCCTTCAACTTTGACATTCACTTCAACAATATGAAGTCCAGTCATGCTCTCCACAGCTTCGCGTACGTTCTGTTGAAGCATCCGGCACACTTCATGTATCGGAGTTTCATAGAGAACTATAATGCGCAGATCTACTGCTGCTTCTAGCTGTCCCACTTCAACGGTAACGCCCTTTTGGACGTTCTTACCACTAAGACGCTTCGCCCAGCCCTCTGATAGGCCACCTGACATGGCTGCAATACCTGGAGTCTCCAAGGCAGCCAATCCGGCAATTTTCGAGACGACGTCATTTGAAATTCGTATATTTCCCATTTCCAATTGAAGTTGTTCTGCCATGCCATATCCCCCCTTAACTCATTATCAATTATTGTAATTCCTAAACAGGCTAAAAAGCAAATCAGTTTCTCGCTTTCTCGTTTACACTTAGGAATAATTTGGGTATATTGATTATGAATTGATCCTGAATACATAGATTGGAGTGTACTTTACATTGAAAAAATGGATTTCACCAGCTTTGCTGGCAATCACCTTTATCCTTAGTGCCATAGGACATTATGCAGATTGGGACCACACGCTTCAGTTCGTTCTCTCTGCAATTGCCGTTGTGTTTGTGGCTGGGTTTCTGGGCCGTGCCACAGAAAGTGTGGCTCATTATGCCGGACAACGGTTAGGCGGCTTCCTAAATGCTACCTTCGGTAATGCCGCAGAGCTAATCATTGCCTTTTTCTTGGTTAAGGAAGGACTGTTCGACATGGTAAAAGCCAGTCTTACCGGTTCCATTATAGGCAATTTGCTGCTCGTCCTAGGTTTAAGTATTTTCGCTGGCGGTATGAAGTTCAAAGTGCAGAATTTCAACGTAACCCTTGCTGGTATGAACGGTTCCCTAATGATCGTAGCGGTTATCGCCTTATTTGTTCCGGCTATGTTCTTCAATACCCATTCCATAACTGAAAAAGATACAGACGTACTCAGTTTAATCGTTGCCGGGCTGCTCATCGCCTCATACATGGCTTGGCTAATCTTCTCCATGATAACGCACAAGAAACATTTAGAGGACGTTACAGAAGCCGGTAAGGATGAATCAGCAACTGAACATGCGCCTGCTTGGTCTAGAAACAGATCCATCCTATATCTGCTGGTTGCAACCGTGATGGTAGCCTTTGTTAGTGAGTGGCTGGTAGGAACGCTAGAAACATTAACTGAGCGCTTTGGATTTAGCGAATTGTTTGTAGGTGCCTTTCTAGTGGCAATCATCGGTAATGCCGCAGAACATAGCGCAGCCATTATGCTGGCCATGAAGAACAAAATCGGTGCAGCAGTAGAAATAGCTGTCGGTAGCAGTCTTCAAATAGCACTATTCGTAGCACCTGTACTTATCTTCGCCAGTTATTTCATGGGTGATACTATGGACATTGTGTTTACAACGATCGAAATTGTCGCCATTGGTGTCGCCGTATTCATTGCCAAATCGATAACTCAGGATGGTTCGACCAACTGGTATGAGGGTCTCTTACTGTTAACGGTCTACCTCATTCTGGGCGTCTCCTTTTATCTAGTATAAATACTTCCCTAAACATCTTAATCTTTTCAAAAAAAACGCACATGAGAGACGATCTGTCCTCATGTGCGTTTCTATGAATACTTTAAAATCGAAATTATTCTTCTTTTGCTTTGTTATTCAAAGCCTCATAGAGTACTGCTAAATTCCGCTCCAGCTTACTCAGCACCATTTTACCGGTAATCTCTGGCACCAAACCTGCTCTAACCGCAAAATCGACCTCTCTTGAGAAACCGTACATTTGGGTATCCAGCACTTCCTCATAGAGAGGGCAGTAGCGTGTTGCCAGATTTTCCATCTGCACTTCAATAAGTTGCTGAATTTTATCGGCATCTTCTTGTAGAAGATTGATCGCTTTAAGATTAAACTGTTCCTGTAATTCCGACGAAGTCATGCCTCTTCCCCCCCATGTCCAAAAGTTAAGCTGCTTTTACTATTTTACTTAATATTAGTCGAAATCGGATATCAATACAACAATTCTGTTTATACTAACCATTTATTTGAAAGAAGCAGCTAAGTTATTTATAAGGGACGGAGTTAATTCCGCATCTATTTCTAGAAAAAACGCCCCACCGTAAATCGGTAGGACGTCTTTACATACAACTATTACTCAGCTACAACTGTAAAGTTCAAACCGTGTTTAGCAAAAACTTCACTCATTGCCTTCTTAGCTTCTTCTGCATCTGTTCCGTGAACATGAAGCTCGTAGCTTTGGCTTGATACCAAAGTCGTGAACAAACCAAGGATACTCTTAACATCAATGTACTTGTTGTCCGCTTGAAGAACGATTGAAGAGTTGAACTGACCTGCCGTTTGAGCAATATCAACGATTGCCGCATTGTTACTGGACATAGAAATCCCTCCGCAACTTGATTATGAAACATAAGTCTTTGTAATCCATTCTTATGATACCTTGAATCCGCTTACTTGTGCAAGGTGTTTTCGTACTTTTACATTTTTATTTCAAGTTTTCAGGATTCAGACCTTCTAGTTCTGGTAACACGAAGATTCCATCCTTACGGATCAATATATCGTCAAAATAAATCTCTCCTCCGCCATAATCTGGACGTTGGATTAATACAAGATCCCAGTGAATGGAGGAACGATTTCCGTTATCTGTAACATCATAAGCTTGCCCCGGTGTAAAGTGCAGGCTGCCTGCAATTTTCTCATCGAACAGAATATCATTCATAGGGTGCAAGATGTACGGGTTAAAGCCTATGGCAAATTCACCGATGTGACGTGCGCCGTCATCTGAATTCAGGATTTCGTTCAAGCGAGCGGAGTCGTTGCTGGTTGCTTCAACAATTTTACCGTTCTCGAATTTGAATTTGATATTTTCGAAGGTTACTCCGTTATATACAGATGGTGCATTATAGCTGATCGTTCCATTTACAGAATCACGAACAGGGGCGCTGTAAACCTCGCCATCCGGGATATTTTTTTGACCAGAACATTTCTCTGCACCGATTCCTTTGATAGAGAACTTAAGATCTGTTCCAGGACCCGAAATATGTACCTTATCTGTTCTGCGCATAAGATCGGCCAATGCATCCTGAGCCTTGTCCATTTTGGCATAATCTAAATTACATACTTCGAAATAAAAGTCCTCAAATGCTTCTGTACTAATATTTGCAAGCTGAGCCATACTCGCATTGGGATAACGTAATACTACCCACTTCGTATGCTTCACGCGTTGTTCACTATGCACTGGATGGGAATACAAAGAATTATACAATTTCATATTTTCTTCTGGAACATCGGACAGGTCATTTACATTCTCGCCTGCACGGATGCCGATATAACAATCCATTTGCTTCATCCGGTTCAAGTCAATTTCAGCCCATGTCTGAAGACTCTCACGTGTTGCATATTTAAGCATGCTGCGTAGGACTGTACGATCTGTCAACTGCACAAAAGCATGACCGCCGGCCTTGCCGATTTCCTCTACAACAGCTTTAATTAAATCTCTTTCGTTTCCAATCATTTCTACAAGCACGTTCTCGCCTGGCTGGACATCTACGGAATAACCTACAAGATTTGCCGCCAGTTTTTGAATTCTGGGATCCTTCATTGTGTACTCTTCCTTCCTCTGTCTGAAAATAAGCATGCCGTTCTATTGTAGCACGCCCTTTATCGAGCGCAAGACCTGCAAAACAATGTAAAGATCAACGGTAGCCTGTAAAATCGACCTTAGACACATATGTTTCATTGTCAGATTTATTCGTCGTTTCACCGGAATAGCTTACTTTTCGATTCAAGGTAAGCCTTCTGGGCAGATTATGCTTCTTATCGATTGTTAGGTGGTAGACCGTTTCTACATTAGCCTGTTTGAGCTTTTCCTGTAATTCATTATTTTTCTTTTGCCACAGCTTCTCCAAAGCTTTCGCCACTGCCTGATCAGCTGCTGTACTGTTCTTAGCAGATTCAAGACCTTTAGGTCTAAGGTTCTGCATTTCTTTCTCCAGTTCTACAGACAACTGCTTTCTAGCCTCTGAAGGCGTCAATTCGATTCTCAGCACACTTGTCCCTCTGCCTGCCCCAGCCTCTTCGGTTACATTTTTCTCCATGGCGTCAAGCTCTTCGAGTTGTTTCAGCGGATTAAGCGCAGGTAATGGGTTTCCCTCTTCCGAAGAATTCTCAGTAGTCAGAAGCTCCCATCTGCCATCTTTTTTCTCCAGCTGACTGTAGTAAGGTTTCAAAGCATAAGTACTACTTTTTAAATCTTTAACACCTTTAGCAGCTGTTTTTTGAGAAGCGGATTTATCTGGAAGAAGTGTATATAGCTTTACTTTTTTATGATCCTCCACTGTGCCTCCGTAGAACAATAAGGATTCAGGAACCGTCGTTCCCCCTCTTGTAAGCATATTCGCCCCTTCAAAAGCTACCTCATCACTTCCAGCCATCCCGGCCAATGCCAAACTTAAATCTTCTTTCGCTGGTTTGTCTCTTATGACGCTGCAGCCGCTGCATAAAATACAGTACAGAGTAAGAATTAGAGGGACTCCACCCTTAAGTAATAATAGCTTTCTCACGGTCCTCAGGCCTTTCTCGGAGTATTTTGCTTTTGCAACCCACGTATAGGGTTCTCTCTTCCTGCAAGCCTTATACCGCTATTAGAGCCTGAATAACCGGTATATAAAAAAGAACCCCTGAGGTGAGCCTCAAGGGTTCTTAGTATGGTTATCATTCTCTTTAATATCAAAGACAACTTGGTTACGACCATTATGCTTAGCTTTATACAGCGCCATATCCGCTCGATAAAACAATGACTCGACGCTTACTCGATCGTCCATCCAACTCCATTCCGCTATTCCGCAGGATACAGTTACACTAGGTTCAGTTTCTTCCATGACGCGTTTGCGTATACGTTCGGCTACATAACCCGCCTGTTCCACTCCCATTAACGGTAAATAAACGGATAGCTCCTCTCCTCCCCATCTAGCAGCAATATCACCTTGACGGATAGAGGATTTCACGATTTCACTGACCTCTTTTAGAATCTTATCCCCTTTTTGATGACCGTAGGTATCATTCACAATCTTGAACTGGTCAATATCCACAACTATTAAACTACCGCAGAAGTCTGTAGACTGTCTTTCTTTTATCTCTTCGTCCAAATAATGTCGAGCATAAAGTCCAGTTAGGCTGTCTCTGTTCGCAAGTCGTCTGACTTCAGCGTGCAGCCTGGCATTACCTACCGCTAGACCAATATGCCCCGCCATCGCTTGCAGCAGTCTATAATTATCATATGAAAAATAATGTGCATCACGATGTGCTAACATAATTGCACCCCGTATTTCACCACCCACACTAAGAGGTGTAGCGATCAGCGACTGCGAACCGGTAGCATTCATTAGTCGGGAAGTTGTCTTAGGATTATCTATGTAGTCAGACATGATGAGTGATTCTCCAGTGGAATATACCTTACCACCTAAGCCTGCCCCTACTTCTAAAATTTCGTTCTGTAAAGAGGGATGGTTGCAGGCAATAACCTCTAACCCGCCCTTCTCCTCATTCATATGTAAGATACAGCAGTAATCTGCACCAAACATTTCAAGCAGCTCTTCAAATGCAAATTGAAAAATATCACCTAAACGCAAGCTTTGATTCAGACGTTGGGTAAGCTCATTACTCATGCGGAGCTCACGGATCAGCTGATTAGAGCGCTCATATAGCTTGGCATTCTCAAAAGCAGTTCCTGCTGTATCGGCCACCATTGAAAGAAACCGCAAATCAACATCTGGAAAGATTGGATTATCCATTACCATATGGAAAACTCCATAAACCCCCTGCTTGCCACCTAACGGAAGACCAATCTCTACATTACGGTGATCCTCGTCACTTGTGTGCAGTGCAACGCGTCCATCCTTAAACGCCCTAGCACAGACATCATCACTGGACATGTGGAATGGTAAGGGTTTGACCTGCGGATGCGTGCTGCGGTGGTCTTGAGACATAAACAGCTCAAGCCTCGCTCCCGGATACATCGCAGAGATGCTATCAATGACTTCCGAAAGTACGGCATTCACATCTATGTTGTCATGCATCCGCTGGACAATCTGAAATAACAAAGAACGACGATTGCTTTCACGTTCAGCATGAATATGGGTGCTTGCAAGATCTGCAACAAATATATGTTCAAACTTATGATAGAAACAGGTACGGTAATGCAGCGACATTGCTTCTGCGGTATCTCGTCCACCCATTTCATATTGTTGCGTAGGCATAGAACAGCCCAAAAATGCAAAGAGTTCATTGTCGACGCGAGTGAATAGCGGTATGGTAAAAAAGCTCAGATCCTTACCTTCTACGGTCAACTCAACAGCAGAGATTGTTCTTGAAAACAAGCTAGAAGCTGCTGCCTGTTCCCACTTTTGTCTCCATAGTTCTTGTTGATCGCGTATGCTGCTTAAATACTTACCTTCAAAATTAAGCACAGACCATTCCCAGGATCTGGAGAATGGAAGGACATCGAGCTCACCAAACCATTCATTGAAACTGTCTGCAATCAGATTTGCTAGATAAGGGAAGTCATGCGTTACTATTTCCGTTTCCCTAAGCCAGGCGGTGGGATCTTCGGAATCTCTACTAACGTTTATGTTGTCCTGTAACAGCATACGGCTGTCTTTATGGACGTATGCTTTCTGCTCTGACATAACGAAGATCCCCTTTGCATCTCGATTAAGAAAACTATCTTCCCTAGTAACTACTAATTAACTATATTTTACTCTCTTTCTTTGTGTATTGCATTATATTTTCATCATTTCCGGGACTTTTTTTTAGGACCAAAGAACTATCGACAAAGATTGACAAAAAATCTTTTAATAATCGCTTGACTTTATATATTGTATTCATATAATATTTATTGTTGAACAAGACTGTAACAAGTCTTACTTGGGCGTAACGTTGTGTCACCCTCACGCATTTCGTTACTGCCAGGGCAGCGGCTGAACTTCCCTGGCAGTGTGGAAGCCATTAATGCTAATCACGGATACGAAATGCGGCGCAAATAGGCCCTACCCTGAAATTTCAATTATAAAGGAGTCTACTATAACATGGCACGTTACACCGGACCTAAATTCAAACTCAGCCGCCGTCTGGGCATTTCCCTTAGCGGTACAGGAAAAGACTTGAAACGCCCTTTTCCTCCAGGACAACACGGAGCTAACCAACGCAGAAAAGTAAGTAACTACGGAATGCAGCTTTTGGAAAAACAAAAACTGCGTCACATGTATGGTTTGGGAGAGAAACAATTCAAAACTCTCTTCACTAAAGCACAAAAGCTTCCAGGTCTTGCGGGCGAAAACTTCATGTTCTTGCTTGAAAGCCGCTTGGACAACCTAGTTTACCGTCTTGGATTTGCTAACTCCCGTGCTGGTGCACGTCAGTTGGTATCCCACGGACACGTAACTGTTAACGGCAAAAAAGTCGACATCGCTTCTTACCGTGTAAGCTTGGGCGACGTTATCGGTCTTCGCGAAAGAAGCCAAAGCATGGCTTCCATCAAAGAAGCTCTTGCTAACCGTTCCCACCTTCCAGCTTACCTGGAATATGCTGAAGGATCTTTCGAAGGTAAATATATTCGTTTGCCAGAACGTTCCGAGCTTTCCCAGGATATCGATGAGAAACAAATCGTCGAGTTCTACAACCGTTAATATCTCGCTTATAGCGAGTATGACCAAAGCCTCCGGATTTATCCGGAGGCTTTTTGTTATTCTAATAGGTAATGAACACTCCGACTGCATTCAAAATCGTCAATTTGTGCTATAATAATTCCGTTAAAAGGAGGAATTATCGTCGATGGTTCAAGAGAACAAGAAAAAAAACGTAAAGAAGCCTTCACCCCGCAGATCCGGGCTCAGCAGGTTTGGTTCTGTAGTAAAGTGGATGTTTATTCTTGGCATAATAGGCATTCTGTTCGTCGGTGGTGCAGCAGCAGGGTATGTAACTTCCATGGTGAAGGATGAACCTGTTCGCTCCGAGGAAATGATTCAACAGCAAGTCGGACAAAATGCTATCACCGGATTCGCATACTTCCGTGACGGCGCACCAATCGGCCAGCTTCGTACTGAAGAAGACCGAAGGCTCATTCAATACAACGACATCCCCCAGATTATTATTGATGCAGTTCTCGCTATAGAGGACAATAATTTCAATGAGCATAACGGCGTGGATTTCAAAGGCACCTTACGTGCCGTCAAGCAAAAGCTATTAAATGAATCCGTTCAAACCGGAGGCAGTACACTTACTCAACAGCTCGCAAGACGTGTATTCCTCAATCTGGATCGAACGGAAGATCGCAAAGCAAAAGAAATTCTGCTCTCACTAAGACTGGAGCGCTTCTTGACCAAGCAAGAGATACTAACAGCTTATCTGAACAAGGTTCCGTTTGGTAATGGCTCGAATGGCTACAACGTATTTGGGATTAAAGCTGCATCCAAAGGTATATTCGGTCTAGATGATCTAGACAAGTTGAATATTGCCCAAGCGGCGTATTTGGCCGGCCTTCCACAGCTTCCATCCGCTTATTCGGCATTCAATGGCATTGGAGAATTCAATGAAAAGGCATTCAAGAGAGCTATAGACCGTCAACAGCTTGTACTGCGTCGTATGCTTGAGGAGAACAAGATCACTACCTCCCAATATGATGAAGCACTCAAATTTAATATTAAAAGCTCTCTCGCTCCTCACACTAAGAAAGCCTATGCTACATATCCATACCTGATGATGGAAACGGAGCGTAAAGCAGCTGAGATTCTTTTGTCACTAAATGAAGAGAAAAACGGTACAACTGATACTGCTAGCTCTAGTGATAATGCCGTACTTCTTGAGGAAGCACGACAACAGTTAATGACTGGTGGTTACCGAGTCTATACCACGATTGACAAGAAAGTATACAGTGCAATGCACAGTATTTCCGAAGATAGTAGTAATTTCACTAAGGACAGCAAAACAAAAGGTATCGAACAGACGGCTGGCATAATGATCGACAACAAGACCGGAGCCATTCTCGGCATGATTGAGGGTCGCGATTTTAATATCGAGCAAATGAACTATGCAACCCAAATGGTCCGGCAACCCGGGTCAACAATGAAGCCGATTTCTGCTTACTTACCTGCCTTGGATGCAGGACTGATTCAACCTGCCGGCATATTGGATGATGCTCCAATCATTTTGAAGGATGGTGGAAAAGGCTTCCATATCCCTAAAAATGCTAACAACCGCTATCAAGGCTTAGTTACGGCTCGATATGCACTTAATAAATCCCTCAACCTGCCGGCGCTTAAACTGTTTAACGAGAAAGTCGGAATTGAGGATGCTTGGGCCTTTACTAAAAAGCTAGGGATTACTACCCTTACCGAAGATGATTACAGAGCGCAGACAGGGGTAATAGGTGGTCTTCGATACGGTACATCCGTTGAAGAATTAACCAATGCCTATTCCGCCATCGGCAATCAGGGAGCATTTAATGATGCTTACATGATCGAGAAGATTGTGGATTCGGAAGGCAAGATCGTTTATCAGCACAAGGTTAACCCTGAACAAGTATTCTCTGAGCAAACTGCTTATCTAATGACTGATATGCTGCGGACAGTAATCACAGAAGGTACTGCAAGTACAGTGAGAAGAGATTATAAACACTTTAAAGACATTCCGATTGTAGGTAAGACCGGTTCCACTCAGAACTATGGAGATGTCTGGTTCATGGGCTACACCCCTGATGTCACACTTGGCATGTGGGTCGGTTATAAAGAACAAATCAATACCCTTTCGGGAGATACACAAAAACGACAAGCACAGACCTTATGGGCTAAAGTCATGAATGCTGTGATTGATAAGCAGCCAGACTTGTTTGTTACTGACAAATTCACACAACCTGAGGGAATCATCAAAAAGACAGTTTCCGCCTACAGCGGTAAACTGCCAACGGCTCTAACTGACAAATTCACAACAGATCTTTTCAATGCGAAATATGTGCCTACAGAGAGTGACGACGGTATTTCCAAAGCTAAGTATATAACTTATAACGGCGTGAATTACCTTCCGCTGGAAGGAACACCAGAGGATTTCCTGAGGGAAAAAATCGTTGTTAAACGTGAAAAGCCGATTCAGGATTTAGTCAAGGAGCTCTTAGCAGCCTTCCCTAAGATGAAGGATCATAAATCGTTGGAGTATTATATGCCAGCCGATGCTAAGACAGATTTCCCTACTGAAGTCGATCCACGCGTGGACGATGGCGCAGCCCCTTCTGCTCCTGGAAATGTTAGTGTGTCATACAGCACCGGTAAAGCTGTGATCACCTTCTCCCCAAGCGGCTCTCCAGATGTAGTAGGATACCGCTTATACCGTTCTTTAAACGGTGGGTCTTTCCAGAAGCAAGCTGTAATTATGGCTGACGAGAGCAAGGTATTCTCGCCAGGAACACCTGCGAGTGCCAATGCAACTTTCTATGTTACCGCTGTTGATGTCGCAGGTAATGAGACCGCTTCTGGTAGCGTTGCTGGTGGCACTACACCAACTCCGGAAGCAACGCCAACTCCTGATCAAGGACCGGAGACAACGCCTCCTACAGACTCTGAGAGTGTACCAGGAGAGGATATTGAGGTTCCAGGAACCATTCTACCGACTCCTACCTCATTGCCATCTGGCGAAGGTAGCGGCAATGGAAACAGTAATAGTGGCACAGCAGGCAGTACGAATGGAAACCATTAACCTGTAGTCAACAGAATAACTTCACACAGCAAAACACCGTTCCCTCGAATCCATCAGGGAACGGTGTTTTTTATAATCCATTCTAGTCCTCTATCGTTGATAAGTCGCCAGTCGGGAGATGAAGCTCCCAAGCCTTTAATACACGCCGCATGATTTTACCAGATCTTGTCTTAGGTAGTTTATCCTTAAATTCGATCTCTCTTGGAGCAGCATGTGCAGACAATCCAGCTTTAACAAATGCCGCGATCTCCTCTTTGAGAGCAGCTGTAGGAATGTAACCTTCTCTCAACGAGATGAAAGCCTTAATAATTTCCCCACGCACAAGGTCTGGTTTACCAATTACGCCCGCTTCAGCTACAGCTGGATGCTCTACTAATTTACTCTCCACTTCAAATGGTCCAATACGCTCTCCAGAAGAATTGATAACATCATCAATCCGTCCTTGGAACCAGAAATATCCATCCTCATCCATATAAGCGGAATCACCAGAAATGTACCAACCAGGAATACGGAAATACTCCTCATATTTCGTCTGATTGTTCCAGATCGAGTTCATCATGGATGGCCAGGGTGTCCGTATCGCAAGATTCCCCATAGAGAATGGCGGAAGAACATTGCCTCGATCATCAAGAATCGCCGCTTCAATACCTGGTAACGGACGCCCCATTGAACCTGGTTTAATATCCATTCCAGGATAGTTGCAGATCAGCTGCGCCCCCGTCTCTGTCATCCACCAAGTATCATGAATGCGCTGATTGTAAAACTTATCACCCCACCGCACCACTTCAGGATTTAATGGCTCACCAACTGACAGGACATGTCGCAGACTGCTCAAATCAATTCCTTGAATTGAACTCTCTCCTGCCCCCATCAACATTCGAAATGCTGTAGGTGCACTATACCAAACGCTAACCTTATTTCGTTCAATCGTCTTATACCAATCCTGAGGGCTGAAACGCCCCCCTCTTACGACATTCGTAACCCCATTTAACCATGGAGAAAATATTCCGTAAGATGTTCCCGTCACCCAGCCCGGATCTGCTGTACACCAGTAAATATCATCTGGACGTAGATCCAGCACCACTCTACCTGTATAATAATGTTGAATCATAGCTCTTTGTACATGATAAACGCCTTTAGGTTTTCCCGTAGAACCAGATGTATAATGCATAATAAGGCCATCGTCCAGGTCAAGCCATTCCAATTCGAGCTCAGAAGATGCGTTAGCCATCTCCTCAGTGAAACCTAAGTTACCTTGCTCGATATCAGTGGTACCACCTACTAAAAAAATATGACGCAAATTCGGAAGCTCATCTCGCTTTACACGATGAAGTAGTTCAGGCGTAGTAACCAAAGCAACGGCACCGCTATCCTCTAGCCGGTCTTTGACTGCTGTCTCCATGAAGGCTTCGAACAGAGGGCCTGCTATTGCCCCAATCTTCAAAATGCCTAGTAAACTAAAATATAGTTCCGGTTGACGAGGCATAAAAATAAATACCCGATCTCCCTTACCGATACCATATTTACGCAATACATTTCCGAACCGGTTCGACCGTTCCTGCAGATCGGCAAATGTATAGGATTCATCCCGCACCGCATCACTGTAGAGCAGGGCCGTTGCCGCTCCCCGTCCTTCTTGAACGTGGCGATCCACTGCTTCATGTGCCATATTTACTTTGCCAGTGTCATACCATGAGAAGTTACGTTCAACATCCTCCCACTTAAAATCGGCTACTGCCTGGGTGTAATCAGACATATTGGAGCTCTGTACACGGCCCGGCAAAATTTCGCTATGGACTTGACCCATCACTCTTGCCTCCCTCACTCGTTTGATTTAAGCTTTAAGGGTAAGACTCTTCTCTTAGATAATGATGTCAATGCAATGAATGTGAATTTTTTATGTCTGAATTAGTATAACATAGCAAACGTTTACATTCCATATTTTATGATCTGAAAGGAGCACGGCTATGGAGCATCGTAAAATCCCTGTTTCCCATACGCTTTCATATAAAGGTAGAACAATTACAGTAAGCGGTCCCCGGTCTCCAGAGGACCTAGAAGCCCTCCACATGCACCATGATCTCGATGCCTTCCGCAAGCCAATAGAACAGCAAGAAGCTCTCGTAGAGATTGCTAGCCTGCCAGAAGGACGTATTATTACAGCTGTAGAGAACGGCACTATCGTAGGTTATGTCACCTTTCATTATCCGGATGAAATGGAGCTTTGGTCACAGGGTGGAATGATGGATCTAATTGAGCTTGGGGCTATTGAGGTGAGTAATGATTACAGGGGAGCCGGACTTGGCCGGCTGCTGATTTCCACTGCTTTTGAGCAGGAGCAATTGGAGAATTGTATTGTCTTTACAACTGAGTATTATTGGCACTGGGATTTAAAAGGAAGTGGGCTTGATGTATGGGCTTATCGTCAAATGATGGAGCGATTAATGAAAACTGTAAATATGGTTTGGTATGCTACAGACGATCCTGAAATCTGCTCCCATCCAGCCAACTGTCTAATGGTACGCATTGGACAAGAGGTGCCTATGTCCTCACAGGAGACCTTCGACAGGGTACGTTTTAGACAGCGCTTTATGTACTAAAATCAGAGGTGCTGCAACATATATTCTAATATGGCATGTGAGCGCCCTGAGGCTTCTACCGTGAATTCCTTAAAATTAACATTTGCAGACCCATCAGATTTGTCAGACATCGAACGAATTATGACAAAGGGAGTGGCGTTCATCACACAGACTTGTGCAACCGCCGCTCCTTCCATCTCCACGCATGCTCCGTCTAACTCCTCTCTTAATTTGGCCACAATCTCCACGTTAGAAATGAATTGATCACCTGAAAGCACCTTGCCGACCAAGTACTTTTGACCTAGCTTGTTACACGCTCTCTCAGCAAGGAGTACCAGTGCAGGATCTGCCTGAAAGACGGAATTTTCCTGATAAGGAATTTCACCTCTTGAGAAACCAAGTGCCGTTGCATCCACATCATGCTGGACACAAGTAGACGATATTACGATATCTCCAATATTCAATTCAGGATGCACAGCTCCAGCTACGCCAGTAAACAACACACGTGTTACACCAAAGGAATCAATCAGAATTTGTGTCGTAGCTGCTGCATTCACTTTGCCAACCCCGGATTTACAAAGCACTACTGACTTTCCTAATAAATCTCCTATGTAATAATGTATTCCTGCTTTGACCTTAGTCTCTTTATTCTCCATTCCTTCTAGCAGCAGCTTAATCTCTTCATCCATCGCACCAATTAATCCGATAATTTCATGCAAAACTAACGCCTCCTTCGATGATTTTCGCTGTAAAAAACATAAAAAGCTCCAAAAGGAGCTTTCTACGGAATGACTGTTTAGTTCTTAAATTACTTATTCAGATGATTAACAGACAAGCGGAGAATCGTTTCATGAGGCAGGATAACCCGCGGATTCTCAACCGTCTCTTTCTTCATGAGTTTCGTCAAAAGTCTCATTGCTACCGCACCTAGGTCATACATAGGCTGGGCTACAGTTGTCAACAATGGACGAACCATCGAAGCCATACGGATGTTATCCACACTAATAATGGAGAAGTCATCCGGTACCTTCAGGCCTTCATCCTGAATACTGTGAATTGCACCAATAGCCATCTCATCTGTTGCAGCAAAAATAGCGGTTGGCTTCTTCTTGAGTCCAAGGAAATACTTCATGGCTTCGACACCAGATTCATAGCGGTAGTTACCGATACGCACCAAGTCTTCTTGATATTCGATTCCAGCCTGTTCAAGTGCCTTCTTATAACCATGAAAACGTGCATATCCATTCGCAGGATCCTGGAGTGTACCACTGATCATTGCGATTTCACGGTGACCGTGACGAATCAGAGTATTCACTGCATCAAAAGCAGCGGTTTCATGATCGATGTCAACGGAAGGATAAGTCCCCTTCTCATCCCGTGTAGCACATAGGACAATTGGAACTGCAGAAGTCTGGAAAGCTTGGATATGTTCATCAGTTACCGTACCACCCATGAAGAGCAGACCATCGACCTGTTTCTCCAAAAGCGTATTGATGACACGGATTTCCTTTTCTTTGCGCTTATCCGCGTTACACAATATGATATTGTAATGATACATGTTCGCGATATCTTCAATCCCGCGTGCAATTTCTGCAAAAATCGAGTTTGAAATATCAGGGATGACAACCCCAACGGTTGTCGTTTTCTTACTGGCAAGTCCTCTCGCCACGGCATTGGGACGATATCCCAAACGCTCAATCGCTTCAAAAACTTTCTTCCGGGTCTGCGGTTTCACGTTA
Source organism: Paenibacillus sp. FSL E2-0201 (assembly GCF_037963325.1). Classification (NCBI taxonomy): domain Bacteria; kingdom Bacillati; phylum Bacillota; class Bacilli; order Caryophanales; family Paenibacillaceae; genus Paenibacillus; species Paenibacillus sp. FSL E2-0201. Next base: position 2,800,606 of record NZ_CP150154.1, on the reverse strand, counting down.
GGGTTATTATTCACAACCCGTGATACCGTAGCCATAGATACGCCTGCTTCTCGCGCTACATCGTAAATGGTTACCGTCAAATTACTCTCTCCATTGCGATAAATTTTATCGTTCGACTAATTAAAAATATGATACGACACTTTGTACAATTGTGCAATGATAACGCTTCATTTTCCTTTCAAAATTTCTTTCAAGGATGAAGACGTAACCCTAAATTACAATTTATGACTAGTGAAGGTTTCCCTATTCACGAGCACAATCATGTAACTTCTATCTATCGTAACAAAAAGTGAGTGAAAAATCCAACATTCCGTGAAAGTTTTTCATTATTTTCACAGAATGTTTTAATAATTTGCGTTTTTGGTCGTTTGGAACGTTAATTGAGACAGTCTTCGACTAGTTTCTTCCATCCAATTCTGGTCCGTAAGCCTTTCAGCTAATCGGTATAAATCGAGCAGCACATCCACTCTAGCCTGAATTGTCTCTCGGATAACCACCTCTAATTCATGAAATCCCCCGACAATAACCTCTGTCAAAGATTCTTTTAGGACACTAGCTAATTCATTTCTTTCTGTAAATGAAAAATCTTTTCTTGGCACATCCGCGCTCAGTTCCTTCACTAACCTTCCTAGATCCGCTTTAATAAACGACATTGGCTCATAACTAGTACATTTCGGACAAGTATAAACAGGAACATGTGTAATCTTCACCTTCGTATTAAAAATTAATGAATGCATATGTAAGGTCATGAGGCCACCACAAGTGCACAACTTCTCCATTAAATTATCTGTATACATCTTCTACACCTCTTGCAAGAAATAAAATAAGTACAAAGTATGACTTTTCAATTTCTATATTCGACTTCCCTCGATTAAAACCCTCCTTAATTGCATATAATGATTAAATTGGCAATTCGTCTATTATTTACAACTCTCCAGATGACTTCGTATTTTAAATTTGATAGAATATGAAAGATCATGTGGTACGAAAGGAGCTTAACAAAATGAGACTAGCTGGCAAAAAGGTCATTGCACTCGTAGACGATGAATTTGAAGATTTGGAGCTCTGGTATCCCGTGTACCGAGTGAGAGAAGAAGGTGCTGAGGTTCACTTGGCAGGTTTGGAAAAAGATAAGACGTACATCGGCAAATATGGTGTACCAGCAAAAGCAGAGTACTCCTGGGATGATTTAAACGCTGCTGATTATGATGGTATTCTAGTTCCTGGAGGCTGGGCTCCGGATAAAATCCGTAGATACAGTGCCGTTCTAAAGCTCGTACAGGATTTTAATGCGGCTAAAAAACCAATTGGGCAGATCTGCCACGCAGGTTGGGTATTAATTTCTGCTAAAATTCTGGAAGGTGTAACCGTCACCTCCACACCGGGCATCCGGGATGACATGGAGAATGCCGGAGCTATATGGAAGGATGAAGCAGTGGTAACGGATGGACATATCATCTCCGCTCGTCGCCCGCCGGATCTTCCGCCTTATGGCAAAGCCTTTTGTGATGCACTTGCTGGGGAATAAAGTACAATACACATCTATTGGTTAAAAATAAAACAAGCCCTGTTTCTCACATTGCTGTGAAGAACAGGGCTTTTGATTTGATTCGTACGACATCTAGGCTGCTCACTTAATTCTTAAGGACGCCTTCTCGTTGATTACGGTTGGATAAGAATTAAATTTGAAGGTCAAGGGTTGAGGTAGCTTTTCTTTGCCTACGTTAAAGAAAAAGGTTATTGTAGTTCCTTTAGTACCTTCGTTAAATTCTTTATATCCCGAGTAACCATCTTTGACCCGTCCCAGCCAATGCCCGCTTCCAGTGCTATCCACAAAATTATCGTCCAATGAAAAACCGCTGCCGCCAAGCGCCTCCTTATCTTCTTTAGGGATAAAGTAATCCAATACCAGAATTCCCTGCTCTTCGTTCTCCATCCGCTTCGAAATCGTTAAATTGTTATCTGGTGCCTGCAATATCTGCTGGGTTTCCGTGTTAATCACAAGCTCCACCTTAGATTTATCCAGTGCTGAGATCCCTTCAATTTCTAATTTGATTGGTTCATCAGGTCTCATATTGTCATTGTGATAATTATTCATCCCACTAGCCCACATTAAGTCCTCTTGGTGATTCCCCTTCCCGATGACCAGTTTAGGTGAAAGCATATTAAAAATTCTCATTGTATTATCTCCGTCAAAGTTTTCCCGCATATAAATTCCAGTAGGTCCAATATAGACATTATCCATTTTGATTTTCTGTCCGGCAATAGCTAGACTCTCCTTCAGATCAATAATTTCTCCCTTAAAATAATTGTTATTGGCTTCCAATGGAATGTTAACAATTAGCTTTTTTATATCACTGCTCGACCCAGATGGGTCCTTGGATACTGGATATAGCGATAATGTAATATTCAACTCATCTGTCAGATCATCTCGATATTTATTCCAGACGATTTGTTCTAACATACGAGTCGTCCCAGGAGAACCTGCCTCTTGTGCATTAGAATTGCTAAACCCGCTATATCCTGTGAGGTCGTAATTATCTTCTGAATTTTTTTTCAGAGACAGGCCCATTAGTTGCATTTTCTGATCTGTATTATTCTGAATCGTATAGAGCAGAGCAATGCCTCTTCGATCAGCGATGATTCCGTTAACCGTCCACTTTATTCCATCCACCTCAGCTGAAGAAATATTCACTTCCTTCATTATTCCCGCATCAAGTGCTGATGTTATGGTCAGATTATTAGCAATAATGGGTCTAAACACTTCAAGCTGTCCCCAGCTTTTTGGAGGTAATTGCGCACGTACTGGATTGGCCATCTGATTTGCCCAAGGGACAATAATCAATAAGGCGATAGCTAGGACCGCCAACGCAACAACAGTGTATCTTTTTCTAAAAGACGACCCTTTTCGGTTACCTAACTGCATCCCCTGGCGAATCGCGGCGTCCAATTTAACTTCCAGGATTTCCTCAGCCTCGACATCGATTCTCTGAAAGTAATCGTTAAGCAGCTTTTCTTCAGACTCAGCCATAAAATAGATCCCCTTTCCGTTTCATTCTGTCACGCAGTTGTTTCAGACCTTTGCTCAGCCATGTCTTCACGGTTCCCTCCGGCTTATCGAGCACCTCCGCAATTTCTGCAAGGGTCATATCCTTGTAATATTTGAGTACAAGCACCTGGCGATACTTTGGCTTTACTCCTTCTAGCGCATGTTCCATGTCCAATCTGCGGTCGCTTTTCATCTCCATAATCCCTATATCGCTTCGAGCAACTTCTGCGACTGTATTCCTCTTTCTGCGCTTCAACTCATCGTTACAGCAATTGATCAGAATACGTGTTAACCAAGGAGCGAAACGCTCTGAGTCTTTCAAACTTTTACGTTTAATCCATGCGCGGCAGGTTGCCTCTTGTAGAACTTCCAACGAATCTGCCTCGTTTCGCAAATAGCTGTAAGCAATGCTGTATAGCTTTCTTTTCTGCTCAGCTACCAGCTCATAAAATATGTCTTCATCCGTAGCGACAATTTCCATTTCGTCATTAATAATGTGTTCCATGCTTGTTCTGTCCTCCCCCCTTGCCTTCACGTAAAAATCATTCCTGTGCAACTCGCTCTATGTATAGACTGCGCTGAAGCGCAAACGGTTTTGTTTTTTTACAAATGATCTGGTACAAAAGAAAAAGGCCCGGCAAGAATGCCGAACCTTGATCTGAACTTGATGATGTTACGCTTGATAACTATGAAGAGGCTTTCTCCTTTGTTTCCACGCTCGTTCCAAGCGAAATACCGCTTTTCTGAGCGTAAGCACTTAGGATTTCCTCCGTCTCCGAGCTTGTACGATGATGGAAGCAAGCTTTTGCAACCCTGGTAGCATCTATAGCCAGTGTATTCAGGGTACGGTGTTTAACCTTCAGCAGCGCCTGTGGCGACATGCTAAGATCACTAATCCCTAGCTCCAGCCAAAGTGGCAAAGAACGCTCATCTGCCGCCATTTCACCACATACGCTAATATCTATTTTTGCATTACGCGCTGCTTCTACAGTCATACGAATCATGCGCAGAACCGCTGGATGATATGGATGATACATATGCGCAATTTGTTCATTCATACGGTCTACAGCTAATACATATTGCACCAAATCGTTCGTACCGATACTGAAAAAATCAACTTCCTCAGCCAGTAAATCCGCAATCATAACCGCAGCTGGAACTTCAATCATAATACCGACTGGAATATTCCGATTAAACGGGATGCCCCGCAGCTCCAGTTCAGTCTTCACTTCTTCCAATACAGCTTTTGCTGCCTGTACTTCTTCTACAGAAGATATCATTGGGAACATTAGCTTTACATTCCCATATGCACTCGCCCGCAAAATGGCGGTTAGTTGAGTTTTGAACATATCTTGTCGATTCAAGCTGATTCGAATAGCACGATAGCCAAGGAACGGATTCTGTTCTTCTGGTAGCTGGAAGTAATCCAGATGCTTGTCCCCGCCTATATCCAGCGAACGGATCACAACCATATTGCTGCCTACCTTCTCGACCACCTGTTTATACACTTCGAATTGTTCATCCTCAGTCGGGAAAGAACTGCGATCCATATAAAGAAACTCTGTGCGGAATAGACCTACACCTTCAGCTCCATACTTGAGCGCTAAATTCAGTTCTTTAACAGAGCTGATATTACCGGCTAACCGCAGGTTAACACCATCTTTTGTGACGGCATCGACAGTAGCAAGCAATTCCAATTGTTCTTTCTTTTTATGCTGCTTATTCCGAAGAGAAACATATTCATTGATTGTTACCTCATCAGGATGAATTTGCACAGATCCGGTATCGCCGTCTATCACGAGCATATCTCCGGTCTGAATAGGATTAGACAAATTATTCTCCAAACCTGCTACGAGCGGAATGCCCAGCGCACGAGCCATAATGGAGGAATGCGAGGTTTTACCGCCCATCATAGTAACAATACCTAGAACATAAGTTGGGTTCAAGTGAGCTAACTGGGAAGGAGACAACTCCTTCGCTACGAGAATATACGGCTGTGTATCGGATGGCAACGTAACCTCAGGAGCACCTAAAAGATGCTTTAACAGACGATTTCCGACATCCTTGATATCGACCGCCCGTTCCTTCATGTATTCATCATCTAGCAAATCAAACATCGCTACAAAATGATCAATCGCTTCCTTAACAGCTACTTCCGCCGCCTTATATTGGCGTTCAATAATCCCCCGGATTTCACTCATGAACACCGGATCATCCAATATCGCCAGATGAGCATCAAAAATGCTGGATTCCTCTGGACCGACCACTTCTCTGAATTCCTTTTTGATGAATTCAATTTCGTCCTTAGAGGTACGGATACCTTCGTATAAACGCTCAAACTCCTTAGCTAGATCCACTGGGTTCACTTGTGTGTCTGGTAAGCTCCACTCCCAGTTCGGTAAGACAAAGGCCTTCCCGATAGCTACACCTGCTGCTGCGCCTATGCCTTGTATCATCCTTCTATCCCTCCAACGTTACTTTCATGTAAGACTACGGACATTACTGAAGATTGCCCCTTTTTAACATTTTTAAATGGAGCATAGCTCCATGATTTTACTCGATCAGGATTCGTAATCACCATTGGTGTAGCCAGTGAAGCCGCATGCTCACGCAAATAAGCGAGGTCGAATTTAACCAGCAATTGACCTGGCTCCACGCTGTCACCCTCTTTTACAACCGCCTCAAATGGCCCTTTAAGCTGCGAAGTATCAATCCCTATATGCATAAGTACCTCCAGCCCTTCCGGCGTAGCAATACCAACGGCATGCATTGTAGGGTAGACGTGCATAACCTTCCCGAATACAGGCGAAGTAAGCTCCCCTTTTTCGGGTAAAAATGCAACTCCATCACCCACCAGCTTCGCTGCAAAGATGTGATCCGGCACTTCCTCAATGGGCATCATTCTACCCTGCATCGGAGAACTGAACAGCACCTGCGGCAAATCTCGAAGCATCAGCTTGTTGATCTCCTCGCGGATCAGCTCTGAATACGTACCAAATACTACCTGAACATTGCCGCCACCGAGCTTGATAATCCCAGCAGAACCAAGACCTTTAAGCGCCCCGGTATCAATAAATCGATCATTGTGTACGGTAAGCCGCAAACGAGTGATACAGGACTGTACTTGTACAATATTCTCCTTACCACCTAGCGCCTCTAAGATTAGCGGTGCCTGATAAGGGATGTTACCTGCCCAATCCCCGAGTTCCGAACCTTCTTCACGTCCTGGTGTCGGGATCTGAAAACGGCGAATCGCCCAGCGGAACAAATTATAATATACAATCCCATAGCCAATGCCGATCGGAATCAAAAGCCAAGCCCTCTGCGACAGATGCAAATTTAAAAAGAAGTCAATGGCTCCTGCTGAATAAGAGAACCCGTGGTGAATTCCAAGCATGTAGGTCAGCACCATAGCGAGACCGGACATTACAGTATGTACCGCGAATAAATACGGAGAAGCAAACAAAAACGCGAATTCGATCTGCTCCGAAACCCCAGTTAGAAAACAAACCAAAGCGGCTCGCATGAAAGTCTTTTTAATCTTAGGCTTCAAATCCTCGCGCGCTTCCTGAATAATAGCAAAAGCAATGGCTGGCAGTGCGAACATCATTATCGGAAACAAACCGGCCATAAAAATGCCCGCTGTAGGATCGCCTGCAAAAAAACGTGGCAAATCCCCCTGAACGACAGTGCTACCATCAGGAGTTGTAAAGTTTCCAAACTGAAACCAAAACACATTATTAAGAATATGGTGAAGACCGAAGGCTGTCAGTACTCTATATAGTACCCCATAAATAAAAACGCCAAATCCGCCCGTCTGCAATATTCCTTGAAAAAGATCATCCAGTCCTCTTTGCAGCAGTGGAGATATCCCTAACATCACCCATGCAAAGCCAGCCGAAAACAATCCCATGAACAGCAAAACAAAACGCGACCCTCCAAAAAACTGGATCGCCTCTGGAAGCTTGATATTTTTAAACCGGTTTTGAGCGATACCGGCGACTATACCCAGCAAAATTCCGATAAGTGTTGCAGGTTGTACAAGCCCGTCTCCCATATGGGTAACAATCCGGTCGTAAGTGAACATCCCAGCCAACGCTGCAAGACCCGCCGTTCCAGCTTGATTGGATAATCCCCATGCTACACCCACAGCAAACAAATAAGGCATAAAATAAAAGATTCCCTGCCCAGCGTATGTAGCCACTTCGGATACCGAAGAAAGTCCCCATGCAGACCAAGGTAAGCTGCCCAAACTAAGCAAAATGGCTGCCGCCGGCAGTACCATGGTAGGAAGCATTATGGCTCTGCCCAATTGCTGCAATGATCCGAGCCAATTCAAGGCTACCCTCTCCTTTCTTTCTATATTGAATGGTACGCGCTGCGGGTGTTTTTGTCAAAATAAACTGAAGAAAAAATTCCGGTGTATTAGGCTGATTTCTCTAACCTATTTACCGCATCAAGAATTCAAGTCGTATGAGTTGAAGAATCTAGTATAAGATATCGACCTTTCATTTCTCAAGATGCTATTTAGAGACTCTTTGGAGAAACTCTGTGGACTTTTATAACTTCGGATTAAAGACCCCTGGGTGGTTCTCGTATTCTAATGTATTATGTGCAACAGAATGAGCTTAATTTTGATGAAAAATGGTTTTGATTGCATTTTGTACAATAGAAAATCCCTAAATCACTCTATTAAGGATCTATTGCTCTTTTTGATTGTACAAAGTGCAATCAAGGTAACTTTTTTAAACTAAAATGAAGATTCTATTGTACAAAGTGCAATCAAACGCTAAAATCACTCACTCATCACCATTTTTGTTCAGGGTGCATTGGTCGCAACTCATAATGTCTAACCCCTCTTTTACCTATCATTGGCTTTAGCAGCCCTTTCTCACTCAACGAGTGTAGCAATCTGCGCGCCGTACGAAAGTTAATCCTGAAATGCATGGTCACATCCTTCGGACGAATCGCCCTCCCCAGTCGCCAAGCCAAACGCAGAACCTCCTTCTCCTCGGATAAAATATCCACGCTTGCAGATTTACGCGCCAAATGAGGTGCCATCACCAATTGCAATAGCATCCGGCACACCTCAGGGCGGTGCTGAAGATCATCAACAGAAAAATGAATCATTTTCCACCCATTCCGGTCAAAAAAGTGTCCCGATTAACTGCATAGTTAAATCTCTCGCGGTCCATGTCCTTCACATGGCTTTGAAACCCGTCGCACTCAATCCCGAGACTGCCGCCGCTCTGCGGAAGAAAAGCGAAGTCCAGAAACTGAGATTTACGGTTCCAGTCGTACACTTCGTATTCTGGATGCAAATCATCAAAGCTCTCAAACAATGGCCACCATACATTCTGCAAGAACAACTTCTCCGCATAATTATGGCCTCTAACCAGCCTCCCCCTTCTTTCTCCTGATCTTTCACTCAAGTGCTTGTTAATGAACATACCATGTGCTTCTTCAAATTCCATTATGGTACCCTCCCCTATAAAAATAAAAAAACACCCTTCACCGCAAATCATGCGGATAAAGGACGTTCTTCGTCTGACTTCAGTATAACAAGTTCAAATAGTGATTTGCATTAAAAATTGTACAGACTTCGACTACACTCTCTGATCGAACTTACGCCCGACTACGACCATGCATCGTGATCGCTTCCTCGACCTTGATGCAGCGGTCCATAATCGCCGTCATACCGTGCTCAGCGGCGATTTCAGCGGCTTCCTGGCTGATAATCCCCTGCTGGAGCCAGAGCACACGTGCGCCGATGTCAGCGGCTTCCTGTGCGACCTTAGCACAGTGTTCGCTACGACGGAACACATTGACAATGTCAACCGGCTCTGGAATTTCTGCCAACGTATGATAGCACTTCTCTCCCAGTATTTCACCGTCAACCAAAGGGTTTACAGGGATAATCCGATATCCCCGACTTTGCATAGCACCCGCAACCATATAAGAGGTACGGTCTGTTTTGTCAGACAGGCCTACAACTGCAATATTACCGGCAGAAGCAAGGATATCTCCGATCTGCTCCCGGCTTGGATTCTCAAAGCTCATACATAGTGCTCCTTTCCATAGTTACACTTTATGATCCTGATTTACTTCACTGAAGACTGAAGCTAGTTTCGCTAGCCCCCTTACTTCTATTGTACCCACTCCACATTCGCACCAAGCGCACGCAGGTGATCAAAGTATTGCGGATACGACTTAGCAACATGGTGAGCATCTTTGATCAAGAGCGGTTTACGAGCACGTAAACCTACTACTGACAAAGCCATAATTACACGGTGGTCGTAATGTGCGTTGATGGTCACACCACCTTCGACACCTTCTGGCATGCCGTGAACAATAATTTCATCGCGGCGTTCCTCAACATTGGCTCCGGCACGAGTCAACTCTGCCAAGTAATCAGTTATACGATCACATTCCTTATATCGCAGATTCTCAACGTTATAGAATCGCGAAGTACCTTCAGCAAATACAGCAGCAGCTACCATAGCCAGCACTGCATCGGTTGCAGCATCACCGTCGAATTCAACGGCTTTCAGAACACCGTTCCCTTGTACGTGTACCGTTCCCTCATTATGAGTAAGAGGTACTTCCATCATACGCAGCACATCAACAATGGCTCTTTCTCCCTGTTTACTCTGTTCCACAAGTCGATGAACCTTAACATCCGACTTTGTAACAGCAGCCGCCGCAAGAATAGCCGCGGAGCCAGGATAGTCACCTTGAACCGTATAAGTCTTAGCCGCATAGGCTTGACGCCCCGGCACTTTAAAGGACATGTAATCATCCGCCGCATGAACCACAATTCCCGCCTGCTCCAATACTTCTAACGTCTGACCTACGACAACCTTCGATTTCAAATCATCAAGGACAATAATTTCACTATCTTCTTCAAGCAATGGTGTCAGGAACAGAAGAGCGCTTAGGAATTGGGAGCTGACTGCACCGGAAACTGTAATTTTACCCCCAACAGGTTTACCTCCACGGATCGTGATCGGCAGTTTTCCTTCGTTATGCTCTACCTTCACACCAAGCTGTTCTAGAGACACGATCAGATCGTCATGCGGACGTTTGCCCAATGAGTCAGGATACGTATTTACAAATGTAACCTCAGGGCTTAGCGCAGCCACAGCCATTAGAAAACGTAATACTGCTCCAGCATTCCCCACATTAAGTTCCTTAACATCCTTCGGTTTGCGTCCAAAGCCTTGAATCACAATTTTCTCATCATCTTCTGTGAGTACAGCTCCCAAATCTGCAATACAACGACGGATTGCATCGCTGTCTTCACTATGTGCCGGATGATAAATCGTACTTACACCTTCTGACAATGCGGCAACCAGTAAATAACGAGTGGTATAGTTTTTGGAAGAGAGGGCTCCGAATTCCCCCTGCAGAGATGGCGTTGGCCTAACAATAACGTCCATAATATAAACTCTCCTTAGTAGATATAGTTGTATGTAGTGCTTGTTTGACAGGGTAATCCATGCTTGTGTTATCATTAAACCATTCTTCTGATGAAAAGAGGTCACAACCATGCATAATGTTCCACAAATCACACCGCAAGAATTGCGGCAGTGTCTAGAGACAGGGGAAGACCTTGTACTCATCGACGTTCGTGAAGACGAAGAGGTTGCCTTCGGGATGATTCCCGGTGCACAGCATATCCCCATGGGAGAAATTCCACATCGCACAGAGGATATTCCAAGCGATGCTAAAGTAATCTTTATTTGCCGCTCCGGTGCACGAAGCCAGCGTGTATGCGAATATCTACAACAGTTTGGCATTAACGCTACAAATTTAAGCGGCGGTATGATTGAATGGAATGAAACACTCTCTTAAAAGCTCAACCGCGGTAATGCATTAAAATATGTTGCGACACTTCTGCCGCAGTCAGTCCCGTTGTATCGACCGTGTAATGCGCGAACAGGTAAGCATCATGGCGGTCTTCCATAATCCGTCTAACCCGTTCTTCTGCATTGCCGGCGAGCAGCGGACGATTCTGATCTCCACTAACACGAGCAATAATCTCTTCTTCCGTTGCCGTCAGCGCAACCACATGCCCTTTACTCAGCATTAACGCTGTATTCCCCGGCGCCAATACTGCGCCTCCACCTGTGGATATTAATTTATTCTCGGACTCTAGCATACGTTTTAGAACCGCTGTTTCCACGCTTCGAAAGTATTCCTCGCCATCTTCTGCGAAGATTTCCGCAATGCTTCTGCCTTCAGTTTCAGTAATGACATGATCTAAATCAACCAGCTCATAGCCTAGTTCCCTAGCTAAAATAGCACCTACTGTTGACTTCCCTGTTGCCATCATCCCTACTAAAATAATGTTCTTATTTCTTTGCTCTTCGTTCAACTTTTTATATTCTTCTGTATCCCCAGTCATGTCTATCCTCCAACCGCGATATTTGTCATATCATAACACAGGGTCAAAACATTAGACAATCTGCTTCACATAGTAAATACACATCAAATTTTCAACAAAAAAGGCCCGAAAGCCTCCCATTTCTGGTGAAGCAATTCGGGCCACTTTTTTGAAAATATAAGAAAGTATAAGTTTCTCGTTATACATTATCCTTATATTTCTCGCATAAACGCTTACCGCCCTATAGGACGCCGAGAACGTTTTTGCTTATAACCGTAACAGACTAGATTATTCTGCTGACATCCAGTTGTGGTGGAAGACGCCTTCTTTGTCTACACGTTTGAACGTGTGAGCGCCGAAGTAATCGCGTTGAGCCTGTAGCAGGTTCGCAGGCAGTCTTTCTGTACGATAGCTATCATAGTAAGCCAATGCGCTGGAGAAACCAGGTACTGGAACACCCATCGTTACAGCTGAAGCGATAACTTTACGCCATGCGGATTGGTAATTGTCCATAACATCCTTGAAGAAAGGATCAAGCAATAGGTTCTTAAGGTCTGCATTGTTCTCGTAAGCATCTGTGATGTTTTGTAGGAAACGGGAACGGATAATGCAGCCTCCACGCCAAATTTTAGCCAACTCGCCATATTTCAGATCCCAACCGTATTCGTCGGAAGCTACGCGCAGTTGAGCGAAACCTTGAGCATAGGATACGATTTTACTTGCGAACAATGCTTTACGCACGTTCTCGATGAATTCAGCTTTGTCGCCATCAAATGGCGTAGTTTCTGGTCCGTTAAGCACTTTGCTTGCTTCTACACGCTCATCCTTCATTGCAGACAAGAAGCGTGAGAATACGGATTCGGTAATCATGGACAAAGGTACGCCAAGATCCAGTGAGCTTTGGCTTGTCCATTTACCAGTTCCCTTTTGGCCAGCGGAATCAAGGATCACGTCAACCATTGGTTTACCAGTTTCTTCGTCATACTGAGCAAAAATATCTGTAGTAATCTCGATCAGGTAGCTGTCGAGCTCACCGCTATTCCACTCTTTGAAAATATTGTGAAGTTCTTTTGCATCCAGACCTAGAACGTCTTTGAGCAGCTGATAAGCTTCACAGATCAATTGCATATCACCATATTCGATACCGTTGTGCACCATTTTAACATAGTGTCCCGCACCGTCTGGTCCGATATATGTACAGCAAGGCTCACCGTTAACTTTAGCTGAGATTGCAGTTAGGATTGGTTCTACTAGCTTATACGCGCTTTCTTGACCGCCAGGCATAATGGAAGGACCTTTAAGAGCTCCTTCTTCACCGCCAGAAACCCCAGTTCCGACAAAGCGGAATCCTTTTTCTTCCAGATATTTACTGCGACGAACCGTATCAGGGAAATAAGCATTTCCTCCGTCGATAATAATGTCGCCTTGATCAAGATGCGGCAACAGTTGCTCGATGGTAGCATCAGTAGCTTTACCAGCTTGAACCATGATCAGAATTTTGCGCGGTGTTTCCAGCGAAGCTACAAATTCCTCAACGGAAAATGTGCCTACGAGGTTTTTACCTTCCGCCTCAGCAAGAAGATCATGTGTCTTCTCCGGTGAGCGGTTAAACACGGATACGGAAAAACCTTTGCTTTCGATATTTAGAGCCAAATTCTTGCCCATTACCGCCAAGCCAATAACGCCGATTTGTTGTTTTGCCATCTGGTCCTCCACCCTTTGCACCCTATATTTTTGGGAAATCCATTTCTCGCAGTATAAGAATACCACCCTTTATCAGAGACAGCAAAGCCTGCCCTGCGAAGAGAGATCAAATTCATTGACAAAACCATTGCCAACCTGAAAATGATCACAATGACTATTTTAACGTTTTTAGCGCCAGAAGTGAACCCCTGTCTGCAAGTTCTCACACAAATCTAAGACACCCCGAAGTTCGGGGTGCCCCTAAGCAACATTTGTAGGGCACTTTGTTTACCATTCTAACGTATACAATTCCTTCGTCAAAAAGGTAAGCTGAGCTCGGCATTTGTCCGCGCGAACCGTATCCTCTGCCTTAAGTGCATCATTTAATCGATCCAGCTGCTCATCCACTTCAATCCTACGCTGGCGAATCCGTTCTTCCCCTTCAACAGAATAATAGAGCTTGGTCAGCTCCTCATCGGTGAGCATAGGACCCTTCTGGTATAAGACCCGCTGCTGATAACCCGAGATTTCGACAAGACGTATCACTTCGCCGAACAAAATATTTTCAATAATAATCTGACGGTCTCGGAAACGTTTTACAATGGCATGGCCCCGCATGTCCCCAATTAATTTCTCCATCCATTCAGACAAGCGAGCATCACGAATCATATAGTCACCCACGAGTTTATAGCCGTCTTTGATCCTTTGAAAACGTAATTTCACCAATTTACGGCCGGTACGGACTGAAATTACAAAGACCTGATCGTTCTCGCTCCAATATAGGGGATAACCTTTTTGAATCAAATCCTTGATCAGGTCCTGGATATGCTGTCTGTCGAAACGCAGCTCCAGGTTACAGTACTCCACCTCGTCGTTTTTGTTCACGGCACTCCCCCCTAACTGCTTCACATCTGCAAAGTCAACACCATTCGTTCCATTTCAGAGTATTTATGGCTGCCGGACCTCTTCAAGTAATCATTACTTTTTGCGTTCGTCTTAGTCTTATTTTATACTTCAGTTTATGTAGCGGTAACTTGGTTTATTGACTATTTTTACCCCCAACAGACATTCTCCAAACGCTAATCGGAATTTTTTATTCCTTTCGGTCCTTTTGGGGCATTATCATTCACATATTATTGTTTAACGCTATACCGAATGTCTTTTAAATTCCTAAAAAAAAGCCGCTGACAACCTAATTCTCAGGTTGTCAGCGGCTTTTCACATTTCAGATCAACTCGGTTTAAATTTCAGCTTTGTTCTGTGCACAATGAGCAAATGCAGCCCGAAGAGCATCAGCATCACTATTGCACTTACTAGGAACGGGACGCCATGACCTACATGGTCCCATAGTCTCCCTGATAATACCGGACCTGCCACCATCCCAGAGCCTTGCAGCGTCAAGAATAGCCCCCATACAGTCCCTCGTTCCCCCTTAGGGACTTGCTTGGCTAGAAAGGCATTCCAAGCCGGGAGAATAAGCGCGTAGCTTATACCGACCAAAGCCACCGCGATAAAGGCAAGCGGCAGCCAGCGGACCTGTGAGAACAGAGCAAGGGAAAAGGCCGCGAGCAAAAAGCCGATATTCAGAAACACAGTTGTTCCAATTCGGTCCACCAGCTTACCAGCTGGAATCAGAGCAAGCACCGTAATCCCCCCACCTGCAATCAGAAGAAGACTAAACTGATTTGGACTAACATGAAGCTCTGTGCGAGCAAACAAAGTAACTACAGGGGTCATCAAGCCAATGGCAAAAGCCTGAAGAAATAAAGCAGGATATAACCATCGACTGACCTTAAGCGTCGTCTTAACCTGATGCAGTGTTCTTTTTATACTTTCTAACGGACTAATCTTTTTACGTTCAATGACTCCACCGAGCCCCTGCATGTCCCTTACAACGGCATGAGTTCCACTTGGCGAGATTCTCTTAGGTAGAAATAGGGCCACCACAACTACAACAGCTGCACAACCTAACAGGACCAAAAAGGCTACACGATAGCTTTGTCCTCCATGATCCATCAAAAAATTCACTACGATCGGACCGATTCCCGTACCTGCCAGCGAGGCCATCTCGACAGCACCCATAGCTGCCCCGCTGCTGCCGCTTTTAGTAGATCCCGCCAATTCGGTGATCCCTGTCATCACACAAGGCCAAAGCGGGGATGTCCCGATCCCAAGAATAAGACAAGCAATCGATAACGTAACTGCTGTTTTAGCATATATTATCATGCCAACAGCTACTAGGATCAACAACAAGGCACTTGTCATGGTCCAGCGAAATCCTATGCGCTCCATAACCCAGCCAGAAGGACTGCGGAATAGATTATCACCCAAATACTGGAGTGCAAAGGCAAAACCTACTACCGTCACTGATAGACCCAAAATATTCTCCATATACACGGGTAACAAAGCGACAAGAAGCGACCCTTTCACAAATTCAACTAAAAAAATAATTACCCACATCTCCATAATAAATGGTGATGTCAGACTGATATGTGTACGTTGCACGGCTTTCGTGGACATTCTATCACATCCAAATCCTAGTATTCTGTAGATTGTTTTGTTATACTGATGCTTGCCTTAAATTTTAATATTCGCGAAAGGTTGTGACAGCATTAAATGAATCAACACCGTACTCCCCTCTTCACAGCTTTAAAAAAGCATGCCGCCGGCAATCCCGTTCAATTTCATATTCCGGGGCATAAGAAGGGGCTAGGAACCGATGCCGAATTCCGTGAGTTTATCGGCGATAACGCTCTATCCATCGATCTAATCAACATCGCACCGCTTGATGATCTACATCAGCCCACTGGCGTAATCCAGGAGGCTCAGAAGCTGGCTGCGAAGGCTTTCGGCGCCGACTATACGTATTTTAGCGTACAGGGCACGAGCAATGCCATCATGACGATGATCCTCTCTGTCTGCTCACCGGGTGATAAAATAATTGTGCCGCGTAACATTCATAAATCTGTAATGTCGGCCATTATCTTCTCCGGAGCCAAGCCTGTGTTTGTCTCGCCTGTTCAGGATGAGAATCTCGGGATAGATCACGGCATAACGACCAGTTCGCTGGAACGAGCGTTAAGGCGTCATCCAGACGCCAAAGGAGTTCTAGTAATCAATCCCACGTACTTCGGTGTATGCGCCGACCTGCGTTCGATTGTCGACCTGGCTCACCGTTACGGTGTACCCGTATTGGTGGACGAGGCACATGGAGTACTGATTCATTTTCACGAGGATCTGCCGGTATCGGCCATGCAGGCCGGAGCGGACATAGCTGCCACAAGTGTGCATAAACTTGGCGGCTCCATGACGCAAAGCTCGGTACTGAATCTAAATGCTAAGACGGGTCTGATTAACCCGCAACGGGTACAGACCATTATGAGCATGCTGACTACAACATCCACCTCATATATTTTATTAGCGTCCTTGGATACATCAAGACGTAATCTCGCGCTGAACGGTCATGAAATGGCGGAAAGAACCATTCGATTGTCCAACTATGCACGCGAAACGATCAATACGATCGAAGGCCTGTACAGCTTTGGAAAAGAAATCCTTGGGACAGAAGCCACATTTGATCATGACCCAACCAAGCTCAACATTCATGTGCGCCATTTAGGGATCACAGGATACGAAACCGAAAACTGGTTGCGCGAGAAGTACAACATCGAAGTAGAACTAAGCGACATGTATAATATTCTTTGCCTTATTACCCCAGGTGATACCCAAGAATCAGTAGATAAATTATTAGCTGCACTTCGGGTGTTGTCCGCTATTCATTATAGCAAGGGTGAAATTTACGAGCTTAAGGTTCAGGTTCCAGAAATTCCGCAGCTTGCTCTGATTCCAAGAGACGCTTTTTATGCGGATACGCAGTTAGTTCCATTCCGTGAATCTGCTGGCTACATTATTGCAGAATTTATATATGTATATCCGCCGGGAATTCCTATTCTTCTCCCTGGCGAAGTAATCACTCAGGATAACATCGATTATATTATTGACCATGTGGAGATTGGCCTTCCGGTTAAAGGTCCTGAAGACCGCAGCATCACTAACATAAAAGTGATTGTTGAAGCCGATCCTATATCCTAAGATCCATCATTTTCCTAAAAAACTTCATTCATTTATACAAAAACCCGATACCATAATAAGTATCGGGTTTCTGTATATAAACATCAACTGTCATATACACAATAGAACAGCTTAATTTAGTCGCTA
Organism: Paenibacillus sp. FSL E2-0201; assembly: GCF_037963325.1. Classification (NCBI taxonomy): domain Bacteria; kingdom Bacillati; phylum Bacillota; class Bacilli; order Caryophanales; family Paenibacillaceae; genus Paenibacillus; species Paenibacillus sp. FSL E2-0201. The sequence continues at coordinate 2,783,270 of NZ_CP150154.1, read as the reverse complement.
AAATCTATTCTTGCTGAGCAAGCAGATTGTTGTAAGCTTCTTCAACAGCTTTCCATTCTTCTTCATCTTCGATATTGTACAATACCATTTCTTCGTCTTCTTCTTCCATACGCAGAATAATGCCGTCTGCTTCTGGATACTCGCGCTCTAACAACAGAGCGTATAATTTCTCGCCTATGTCGAACGTTTCTACAAGCACCATTTCTACATCTTCGCCCTGCTCGTTCGTCAAGGTCAGCACAAACTCCTCGTGCTCATGGTCGTGATCATGCCCGCAACCGCATGCTTCACCATGCTCATGTTTGTGATCGCTCATTGTAATACCTCACTTTGAATTGTATTATCCTACATCTGGTATCGTACCACGTTAGATTAGTTCAGGTCAATTTAGAACAATCAATTGAGAGCCGTAATTACCTTCTCTGACACAAGAACATAATCTGCATTTTTCGAAGATTTCATATAAAAGCCCACCCGATATTTCCCGGTTTCTTTAAAATCATACGTAAACTCCGAGGTTGGAAACCAGAAATTATCCTTCTTCGAGCCTTCAAGCTCCTGCGACTGAATATCCTTAACATTACCAGATGGGTCCGTTATGGCTACTTTCACAGCTGAAACTTCTTCTGTTAAGCTATCTACTTGGGTTAATATCTTAATCTTGAGCTTGCCAACGTTAACGTTACCAAAGACCGTATTATCCTTAAAAAGAACAATATGAACATTAGGCTTAAGAATCGAGACTTTCCCAGAGCCATCCCAACTCACAAGCCCGCCTGCTTCTCTAGCGGGAATATACGTTTTCCCATCAATTAAATAACCGCCGTCCACAATTTCCTTCCCGTTGTTCCAAACCCTGATTTTCTGATTAACGGAATCGGCGAACAATAATGAACCGCCCATTAAGGAAAAAGCAAACACGCATAAAGTGATTTTTTTCCATCTATTCATTTGAAACCCTCCAAATAATTCATACTGTTAATGTATACTTACTTTGTCTCAGCAAGTTGCGCTAATTGTAGGTAAATATTTCATTCATCTTGCGAAAAATGATATTATGGATTTGTTCAAAGTTGATATATTTAGCCATCAGTGATTTCAGGAGGGTACTTTCTTATGAGTCTGAGCCTACAAATGCTAGGAACCGGCAATGCTTTTGCAAAAAACTATTTCAACAACAATGGCTTGCTACTAGCGGATACTTATACCCTACTGATTGATTGCGGGATTACAGCCCCGCTTGCCATGCATACCATTGGAAAATCTTTCCGAGACGTAAATGCTACTCTAATTACGCATATTCATGCGGATCATGTTGGAGGTCTGGAAGAGCTAGCGCTAACCCTAAAACACGTCTACGGGGAAAAGATGAGATTACTTTTGCCTGAGACGCTTGTTGAGCCTCTATGGAACAACACATTAAAGGGCGGATTATATCAACAAGATGCAGTAGCTTCCCTTACCGATATCTTCGAGGTTACAACTATGAAACCCGGAATTACGTACAAGCTTGCTCCTTCTCTTTCGCTCGAGATCATACATACACCGCATATTCCCGGTAAAGATAGCTATTCTCTTTTAATAAATAACGAGATTTTCTACAGTGCGGATATGACTTTTCAACCGGATCTACTGATAAACCTTGTGCGTGAGCGCGGCATCCGAATGATTCTGCATGACTGTCAGCTTGGTGGATCAGGCGTTGTTCACACCACGCTGGAGGAGTTATTGTCTTTACCCGAGGATGTTCGACGTATCATCAAGCTCATGCATTACAGTGATGAACAACCGCAATTCGTCGGACTTACAGGAGAGATGGAGTTTATAGAGCAGCATCTAATTTATAAACTTTGACTATTATATAAAAAAGACCGTACATTGACGTCCAAGGACGTTAGTACGGTCTTTACCTTTTGAACTATGAGAATGTCGGAAGATTATCCAAATTGTTGGTTGGATCCCCATCCGCATCGCCGCGAATATAAGTCTCCCCGTCTTTACCTTTAAAAGCATTCACTCCGGCAATATTTCCGGCCTGTACTTCTTGAAGCGCTTGATCATACGCCAAGACACGTCCTGTGGAGGTCTGGAAACTGGTTAGATCTCCATCTCCATTTTTCTGTACGGCTACGAAACTTTCGCGTTCGTTATTTGGCACTTTAGTTCGCCCCTTGCAGTAGAATTTGCCATCATAAGGCACATCCTAGCTTGCTTCATGGAACGGTAAATTATGTGCGCTAATTTTAAAGAGTTTTCTGCATCCGTACATGTAGAATGCCTGCGTCATAAAAAGGTTCCGTAGAAATCACTTCATATCCTAGCTTCTTGTAGAAATTCTCAGCTTGACATTGTGCATCAAGAATCGAAGCTTCTAGTCCAAGTTCCCGAGCAAGCTCTTCCATAGCCAGCAACAGAACACGTCCGTATCCTTTAACTCGATAATCTTTCAGCACGGCGATACGCTGCATTTTGGCTGTACCTGCTTTGTAGTAAATCAATCTTCCTGTAGCGACAGGCACTCCTTCATCTATAATCAGAATATGGTGCGCATTCGGACCGATAACATCGTATTCATCAATTTCTTCCTCAACCGGTACCATTTGTTCCTCTACAAATACTTTAGTACGAATATCCAGCCCCATCCGAAGCTGTTCCTCTGTAGTAACCCGTAAGATTTCTGCCGCCATGTTAGTCGCAAACTCCTCTCTCTATGTATCCAACGATAGTTGTCTATTATATAAAAATTTGACTAGAAAGAAAAGCCTGAGCATGAGAAACCGTCTTCTATCTCTGCTCTAATCTACAGTATATACTTCTTCAGGAATCGAACGATTGTATATGTCTTGCATCACTGGTGACAATGGAGGGTACTGACCTTTAATCTTTCCATCTAGATTCGTCATCTCATTGATTTCCATGACTTTTGTTGGCTTTGCCTCGGAGCAACCTACCAAAACCATCAGTAACAACAGACAAACGCCGACTTCCCATTTCATAATTTTAGGCATGGTCATACTCCTTTCACCGTTCAACTGCGGTTATTCTCTTTACAGCTTTGACGGTTCAAGAGTTTTATAAACCATTGGTGAACTTCATTCCCTGATTCTAATCCTTAAAGATTCACATTTCCAATGACATGAACCATGTACATCATCCCTGCCAGAAAACCAGCTAATACAAAATAAGCGATGCCATATTTCCAGCGTGAGCTGGCTGGCACATCGTAATACTTATCATTCTCGTAGACCGTATAGCTAATATCGCAATTCATCTTAAGATGCATCCCATTCTCTAGGGTCACAGGCTCCAGCTGCGAGATACGCACCTTTTCAATTATGCATTGCTGAGGAAGTGTAGCTCTACCAATGTAGTTTAGTTGATCCCATCGCACCCCTACATACTGCTGTCTTTCCAAATCACTGTAAGTGGTAAAAGGTAAATCTCTTCTATGCTCTGGCCCTGGAATCATGTAGCCTGCATCTCTAAGCGGCTCTACTGGAATTAAGAAACCCTTCGTTACAGAATAAATACGATTGTTAGAACGTCTCTTAACATATTTGTTATACAGATCGTAAGCAAATAGTGCCCAAATAATAAAGAATAAGATCGAACGCATATATATGATGATGCCTAAACCGCCCACGAGTCCCACAAGCCACAGCCAACGCGTAACCGCGGTAGCAATACGTCCACCGTCAAGCGGGTGAATCGGCAGCAGGTTAATCAGATTAAGCAAAAAACCTATATAAGCCAAGGAATAGAGTAGCGGACTATCCATGTAAAAAGCCGCCCCAAAAACGGCAGTAGCCCCAACGGTTCCTAAAATCGGACCTCCAAAAGCAATATAAGCTTCCGTCTTCGCATCCAGCGGTTGTTTTTTCATTGTGATTAATGCTCCCAAAAACGGTATAAACAGTGGAGCGCTAACTGGAAGCCCAATTCGTTTAGCTGCTATTACATGCCCTAATTCATGGACTAGCAAGAGCAGAACAAAACCCACGGCAAACCCCCACGGATAAATCAACGCATACGCCCATATCGAAATTATCATCGAAATTAGCGGCCCTGCTATTTTACCTATTTTCAGAAGGGACAAAATCGCCTTTCCTTTAAACAGGAGCATCGCCGCCCCGCCCCCCAACCATTTCCATGGCGTGGAAGAATCCTTTTTCTGCTCATTTTGCGGCAAGATCTCAAGCTCCTTTTTCTTTCAATTTTTATCCAACGGCTGTACATTACTATCCATTTTATCATAAGCGCTTAAGGAGTATTTCCATAAAAAAGCATTTGGCTAAATATACGGCGCAACTTTTAAAATCGTTTCAGCGTCAAACAAACAGATAATGGATAATTTTTACTCCTGTTAAAAGAAAGGGCTGACTAATATGAACTCTACATACTTAAAATCATTGCTATCAGCTGTAATGCTCTCTATGCTTCTTCTCCCTACTTCAGCATCAGCAAGTACTCTGCAATCTAATTCCGAGCACGAGACGGTCTCACTCACCTCTGCGTCCAACTCTTCGCAGGTTTACTATCAATTCGGTATTCCTGGTGGAACCGTAGGAGGTCCGGCGGTACTCAAAAATGGAGTAATCTACGTAGATGTTCGAGGAATCGCTGAGAGTGCGGGTCTGAAGATGGAATGGGATAAGTCCGGCGAACGCGCATTGTTCAAAGGCTGGACCAAAAGCTTCGCGGTTCGAATCGGGAGTCAAAATGGTGTTCTTGACGGGAAAACCGTAGCTCTAGGCGGTTCCCCTTTCAAATCTAAAGAAGACGGCATATATGTACCCGCTCGCTTTATCGTTAAAGCATTCGAAGGTAGTAATCTCCATCTGGATCCCAAAACTAATACATTATTAGCGAGCGATCTAAAAACCTACAACGTATTTACAGAAACCTATGGCGGGCGTACTTATACACTAATTAAAGCTAATGGAGACTTATATGTCTCTCAAGGCAAGGATAAAGTGCTTCTTCTCACCTCACTTCAAACTAGTTTTGACTGGGCAGGAATGCAGATTGATAAAACACCGGGTGGACTGCTCGTCATTACGATTACTGACTCTTTTGGAGAACCCCATATCAATACACGTGTTGTCACCCTCGTATTCAAGAATGGCGCGTTACTTCGCAAAGCTACTTTCGCCTACCAGTTCAGAGGAGATGCAGATCTCAAACCGTTTGACGACAATCTGCTATTGCATGATGGCAACACTTTACGATTCGTACAGGATGGCACGGGCAATATAACAGCTACTTTAGATCTATTGAAACTGGGAGGCAAAGAAGATGATGCTTACTATATAGAAGCTATTGATAACGATATCCTTCTGCTCCGCGGTAATCAAAAAGGATTGCTTACCTTAATCGACCGCAAAACAGGAAAGCGAACGCTTTTATACGAGGAGCTGCTTACTGCAAAGGATCAGAAGTACGCAGAAAATAACGATACTCCTTACAAAGGAGATACTTTGAAGTTCGTGAAACGGAGTGGCGATAAGTTGTACTTTTTAAATGACTCCCCGCTTACGGGCAAGAAAGACTTGATCTATACGCTGGGACAATGATTCCGCTTCATTTTAACTTCCTCACACAAAATAGCCCGAATTATATGATGCCCTCTAGGCTAACGCCGTGAACGTTATAGGCTACGAACCATAGACTATTATCAGGGTTATTCAATTGAGGAGGTTATTTATGGATACAAATGCAAATTTACATCAACAGGTCAGTTGGAATTGTATGAACAAATACGTTGGTATTACAACGACTGACGGTCAGTCCTTTGATGGCTTTATTGCCCATGTAGATCAAAACTATGTTACTCTTGCGGTTCCAAGCAACGAAATGGTAGAACGTTTAAACGGAATGCCTACACACGAATCGGCGTATAGACAATTTGGCTTCCGGCCTGGCTTTTTCCCAAGACGTCGCTTCTTTCCACGACGCATCCCATTTTTCGGTATAAGCGATATATTTCTACTCCCGTTCTTTATTTGAGACGGTGAGAGGGGATGTTAGGGGCATCCCCTTTTCTTATTGTTTTTAAGACTATGTAAACTATCATCCCTACAGATTGTAAAAAAAGAATTGCCATCCTACTCTATCGTATGGTATTATGAAATTCGTCGCAGGACGGTAGCTCAGCGGGAGAGCACTATCTTGACAGGGTAGGGGTCATGGGTTCGAACCCCATCCGTCCTATATGTAGAAAGCCTTATTGTATAAGGCTTTTTCTTTTTTTTAGGGATAATTCGGAGTATGACATGAGGAGTAAAACTGGTCTTTGGTCAAGATTTGGTCAAGAATAGTTTTTTAAAATTGTTTTGCAGGTGAGAATGTGCTCTTTTAACGGAATTAACTACTAGGAAAAATCAAATTCAAATAGATAAAAAAGCCGACCTATGGTCGGCTTCTATGTTTTATTCATTGCAGCGGCTTTAATTGTTCGAATCTCAATCTGATAACTGTGAATACAACAATAATTTCTAACCTCATAGTCTCACCTCACGCTTGCATGAGTTACCTGATAAGGTGATTTTTATTTCTATTCTATAAGCTTGGAAGCGGTGAGAAGCTCTCCCTCACTTTCAAGGTAGCGTAACATTCTTTCAATGTCGTCGATTTCGTAACTTCTAACGATAATCATATGCGGAATATGTAATCCTGGTGGATCTATGTTTGGTCGTGAAAGGCTATTATGCAACCTTTCTGGTGTGTATAAAATACTCCACCGCTTGCTGCCATCTACAAGCATTAAGGTGATCTCTACCCAATTCCACTCATTCGAAGAACATTGAACTTTATCATCAAATTTCCAGTTAAGTAAAGACATTTCATCCCCCTCCAAAGTCAGTCAATCAAGAGATCATTCTCTAGTATATTTATTAACCTCTCGATCGCCGTTAGTTTAATCCCGAAATGCTCTTATTAACTGAGGTCGAACAGCCTAAGCGTTGATATATTATGTTATATGAAAGAAATCACCCTCCGATGAATCTTACAAATTGTGTTTCCATGCTTTTAAGAACATTATTGATACCATTTTTATTGTTGCAAGCCTTGAAATAACTTCATCAATTTCCTCAATGTTTACGTTTGCTAATCCATGAGCAATATTATTTCTAGTCAAGTAGTTCTGATCTATCCACTGATTATTGCCTCTAATCATCAATGGCCAATCCTGGCATTCGCCCCAAACTGATATAAATGATTCCCAAATCTGTGATTTCGAACCGTTCTTTGCTCTTTCAGTTCTAGGGTGATACTTAGAAGTCACTATTTCTATTGAATTCCACAATGCGAGAAATGAATCAAAAGCATCTTCAGAAGTAATGCCTTTTCTATACCAGCCATACGCTTTCAGAAAAGTTGGATGGTGTTGCGAAAGAGATAGTGCTTCTTCAAAAGCCCTTATAAATTCTTGCCGTTCTATGTATCTCTTTACGTTACTATTTCTTGAAAATTGGATAAATACCTCATTTCATTTCTTTCATATAACGTATTATTCACGAGAGGTTCGTAAAAACTCTATTTCGAAATCTATTCGAGAAACAATTAAACTATCCTGCCCGTCGTTGAACAAATAAAAAACGGCTGCCGAAGCAACCCTATTCCACTATCGTTCTCCGTTAGTCATACATGCAGCGCAAGCGCCGCACCACAGATGATGGAAGAAAATGCGTTCTTCCATGGGAGTTGAACAAACTACTCCCAGTAAGGAGTACCACTAAAGAGAAATTCTTCTTTATTTACATATAACTTAAATTCCCGACTTGCTAATTTACTAATGTGACTGGGTAACCACTCATTTGATTCAGGCAACCCAAGCCAAAAATTCATTGTTTCGAGTTGGGCTGCTACAAAGAAGCCTTCCAATTGTTGAACATAGTTATGAGGCAGGTCGAATTGTTTTGCGTATGATTCTAGTAACTGGCTTCTGAACGCTGGGTGGATATAAGAAAGTGTCCAACCTAAATCGAATAAATAATATCCGAACCCGCAAGCTCCAAAATCAATGGCTCTAGCTACTTGTTCATGAAACACAAAATTACTTGGAATCAAATCTGCGTGAATTATCCCCCAATTGTCAGGTGTTCTTTCTATGTCGTTCATCATTAAAATTGCACACTCTCCGGCCAATTGCAGAATTTCCACATCATTTTTATTGAGCTCACCACCGTTAGCAAGCTGTTTGAGCTTTTCTAATGATTGTGAAATTCTAGAATTATCAAAGGACGGTCGAGTAAATGATGACGGAATTTTCCAAAAAGATGATTGTTTATGAAGCTTTCCGATCAATTCGCCTACGCACTCGGCATCATTGACTGTTGGAACAAATTGTTTTTGCTCACCATCTACCCATTTTACCAATGTACAGTTTATGTCAGCTATCTTAGTAACATATTCACCAATGTTATTTTTTATAGGTGATGGCAACACCAGATCTGTATCATTAGTTAATGATTCCAGCCAAAGCATTTCTGAATGGATGACTTTTTCTTCAGACCAAATACTTTCCATCGAATCATTTTTTGATAGATGTATGCGTAAACTATAGCAGTTACTTTCCTTATCAGTCACTTTATAGATGGTGTTCGCATTTTGGCCAATATGAGCTATTGATTGATAAGTAATTGAATAACAAGTTAATGCTTCTATTGCAATATCCTGAGTATTTAGCACGGTATCTTCCCTCCACTTGAAACAACCGAATAAGGACATCGTACCATAATATTTTCCAATAGTTTGGGAGAGAACTCTTATATTTATATTTTATCCATCATTTAGTTTGTTAAGGTAACCTGCCCGTTAGCCATCCATGCAGCGCAAGATCGGCACTGCACCACAGAGGATGAAAATGGATAATATGACTATACTGTTTGTACGGCTGGCGAAGAAGGTCGACAAGCTATCGTGCCATAAGCCCAACCGTTAGTCTGACTCCGACCACCACGGTGCATCACAGAATGTCGCACCCTATAGGCTTTTTCTTTTGTTTAGGGATATTTATGTTCTGAGTGAAATAAGAATTGGTGCCATTATGGTGCCCTGTAGTAGACTAAAGAAAAAGTGGTGCCGTAATCGGCACCACTTTTTTATCCCTGTAACCATTTAAGAAATACATCCTTGGATACTTTTATCATCTTTCCGACCCGCACCATATCAAAATGACCCGAGTTTAATAGTTCATATTTTTGACGTTCACCTATACCAAGCATTTGTTGGATGTCATAATTGTTCAATCCCCCTTCTCTTCCTCCTTCTCGATACTAGATTTATAACCGTTCTCTTCATCTGGTTCCTGTTGTTCTTCCTGTTCACCGTCTTCTTGTTGTGTCGCTATATCTTCGAACTACGCATTATCTGGATGAACGATTTCAGGAATGTCGATTCCGGCAATCTCCAGTGCTTTCAGCATCCCAAGTCGGAAAATCTCCTCGGCAGTATACCCCCGGAACTCCATGCCTCGCGAATACTCCGTTACCATCTTTTCAACTTGCTCATTCGTTAATTTTTCCATTTTTATCAACCTTTCATATTTGAATTTAGTTACGCCGTATGCGTCTACTGCGACACTGTTCTACTCACACTCAGTCATAATTCTACTTAGTACACCAAGCATTGGGGTTGCTTGATAGCAGAAGATAAGTCCAAGAGGAGAAATTTAAAAACCGCGAAAAGCCTTGTATAATCAAGGATATTCGCGGTTTTTTTGTTTTTTCAAAAACATCGCAAGGGCTCGCACCAAAACCCACAAAGAAGACTTTTTTATACGTTGGAAAGAACTCTGATATTTATTTTGAACGCATCAATAAATATAGGAAGTAAGGCACACTCAGCATTGTTACAATAATCCCTGCGGGAATATCCGACTTAAAGCTGACCGTTCGAGCAATCGTATCCGCTATAAGCAGCAATAGCGCACCAATAAGTGCTGAAGTTGGTAGAAGTACTTTGTAGTCGTGACCTACCAGCTTGCGCGCCACATGCGGACTAATCAATCCAATAAAGAAGATCGAGCCCCCGAGCGCTACACAGCCAGAAGCAATGCCTACAGCCGCAATCGCCAGACGCAAAAATTTCTTCTTTACAGCGACTCCTAATCCTATCGAAATTTCGTTGCCTAGCACTAAGACGTTCAATGTCCTGAAATTGGAAATAATATATGCGAATAACAGCAATACCCAAGGTGCCAGCAAGCTGATATAAGACCACTTGTCCCCCCATAAGTATCCTGCTTGCCAACGCTGCGCAAACTCATACTTCTGGTCATCAAGCTTTAAAGTTAGGAATAACGACAGTGCACTAAACCCCATATTGATCGCAACACCAGTCAAGACAAGTCGTGTAGAAGAAATCATACGACGTTTTCTATAGGCTAGAATATAGATCAGAGCTGCTGCCAGCAGACCACCTAAGAATGCCATAGACGGCAGTAATAATGTTATAGCGGTGCCTTGAATGCTTACCGTTGAGATAATCAGCAACACCATAAGACCTGAACCTGAGCTAGTACCAAGCATGCCGGGATCAGCCAGATCATTGCGCAGCAACGCCTGCATAACTGCACCTGCCAGAGCCATCCCAAATCCAACAAGTATCGCTAATACGATCCGAGGAAGACGAAACTTATAAACAACGAGATTATGTTCCTCTGGACCTTGTCCAAGCAATACTTGAAATACTTCAAGTGGATTGAGGGACACCTTTCCCATATTAAGACTAAGAATAGCTCCTGCAATAAGCAGTATTATGAGAGATAGAATCCATATTGTAGCCTTATGCGATTTAACAACATTCATTTGAAGGCTCTCCTCTCTTTGCTCGCAATTAGCAAGAAGAAAGGAACACCAATCATTGCAAAAATAATGCCCAGTGCTGTCTCTGCCGGACGATTAATCACCCTTCCTGCGATATCCGCTACAACCATAAGTGCGCCGCCGTAAATGGCTGATGCTGGAATAATATAACGATAATCTACACCTACAAAAAAACGCATAATATGCGGAATAATCAACCCTACAAAGCCGATTGGCCCTACAAGTGCAACAGCTACACCCGCTAGTAAAAGGACCGCAAGCGTAGCTATCATCTTAACGAGAACGATCCGTTGCCCGAAGCCTTTCGCGATCTCTTCCCCCAAGTTTAAAACGGTGATAGAGCGTGCAATGAATAGTGACAAAGCCAGTCCACCTAAGAACCAAGGTATAACTAGCCTAATTTCCACCCATGTTGCTCCAGCCACACTTCCCGAAGTCCAATAAGCAAGGGCACGACCAATTCCATAGTTTAATGAGATAAATGACCCCACAGCTCCAAAAAGCATTGTAATTGATATTCCAGCTAGCACCAGTCGTTGAGGTGTCATTCCTGAACGATTCAATGAAGCGGCAAGATATGTTAATCCTGCTCCAAGTCCTGCGCCACTAAAGCTAACCAGCAAGGTAGTTGTCTGCAGTTGCCCTGGAAGGAAAACTAATGTAACGGCCATTGCAAGCGCTGCTCCAGCATTTACTCCCATTAATCCCGAATCGGCTAAGGGATTTCGCGTATAGCCCTGCATAACCGCTCCTGCTACCGCGAGACACATACCCGCAATAATATCAGCAGCTGTACGCGGAATACGAAGGGCATGAATAATCTGATGCTCGGTCAGTTCAGGATCAAAATTAAAAATCGCTGTCCATGCCATCTTCAGGCTCATGGAAGCAGAGCCAAAAGAGATAGAAGCCGCTACTGAAAGCAGCAGCAGCAGTATCCCTAGGAGTAGAAACAGACCGAAATACGATTTCCCTCTTAAATTAGGGATAACAGCTGTGCTATCATCTAGCTTTCTATTTTTTTTCATACGCTGACACTAGCTTCTCAACTACAAAATCTAGCTGCTTATCAAGAGAGTAGATATCGGAATAATATGAAAAATCAAACCCAACTTCGATCAATCTACCTTCTTTGATTGCTGGAATGCTGTTCCAAATGGGGTTGTCCGACAAATCATCAGCCCCATCCCATACAGAGCGGAACACGAAGTCTCCTATATACTCAGGTAACACTTCTAAGGAGACAAACCCTCCAGTAGCCTTCTCCCTGCCATCAATCTTCTTCTGAAGAATCTCTGGTGCTTTTAGTCCTAAATATTCATAAATAATCTGAGAGCCTCTTCCGTAAAGCTTGCTATCGATCACCGCCATCTCTTTTTTACCGCCCTCGATAATGGTTACCGTCTTATCTAAAATTCCAAGTTCATCAAGCTTCTGCTTACTTTTCTCCAACTTCTCGTGGAAATTATCTAATAAAGCTTGTGCCTCCTTCTCCTTGCCAAATACCTCGCCAATCTTCATTATACGTTCGTCCGTCGCCATTTTTTCAAAAGGAATTGGAATAGTCGGTGCAATATCCTTAAGGATTTCGTAAGTTTCTTCAGAAGCAGCTATGATCAAGTCCGGCTTTACTGCCATATTAGCCTCTGGATTAGGCTCATACCATGAACCAAGATCTTCAATACCTCCCAGCTCTTCTGCAAAGGCTGCTCCTTCAAAGACACTTGAAGTACCTACTGGCTTAATGCCGAGGGCAACAAGATCCCCTTGAAGGTATAACACGACTATCCTCTCTGGATTAGCTGGAACGACAATATCTCCCTTTACCGTAGAGATAGTTCTTGTCTGAGCCTCTTTATTGCTATTGTCAGTTACAATTGAATTATTGGCTGATGATGATGTAACTTCAGAAGCTTTGGATCCCTTAGAATTCGTGGCAGTAGAACCAACGTTTGCAGATCCGCATGCACTTAAAAGCAAGGTAAAGCTAAGCAGCATCGCTACAATAAAACTTGATGTCTTTGTTATTCGCATTGGTGAAGACCCTCCGGTTATTTTATTATGATAATAGTATTGATAATGATTATCATATTCAACAACATTATATCGGGAGGATATGTTCTGGCCAATGGAGAATCTGGCGGTGGTAAATGGACGATTCTCCGATGAGCTCACCTGCCTGCTTTCCTTGCGGAATCGGATGGGAGATTGACCATTATATTTACTAAACATACGACTGAAGTAATATACATCGCTATATCCAACTTCTTCTGCAATATCGCGAAGTGGAGCATCGGTACATCGTAATAGCTCTTCTGCATGTTCAAGCCGGTATCGTATCAAATATTCGATCAAGCTGAACCCCGTCTCCCCTTTAAAACGCGTTGATAAATGACGAGGGCTATAATTAAATTGCTCCGCTATAGACTCTAGTGATAAATTGTGACGATAATGCACTTCAATATAACGGACAACCTGTCCAATGACATCCGGTTGCCTAAGGTTATTTCCATCCATTGTAAACTGCTTCAATAATTCATGTATAAACTGATAGAACAAGCCTTTAACTTGAATTCTTTCCAATAAACTTCCTTGTGCCCAGAGTTGTTCCATTGCCATTAGTTGATAGTGAAGTGGCAATGGCTCTAAAGACTCGAAGCCATACTGCATTCGAAATGGATTGCTTCGTTCTAAAAGTCTTGCTAAATCCTTTCTTCCTGGTAAGGAGGCTCTATAGAATAATAGATAGTATTCAAAAATCTTCCCTGCCTCTATGCTTAGTCTCATACCCTTGCCACCATGCACAATAAAATGACGGTCTGTGTCGTAATCTATACCGTTGAGATTCAACCTGGCCGTACCCCGCACACAGTAGATAAATCCACATGCAGGTAATATATAGCCTTGCAGCTTGTCCCCAGGCTCCATCACAGCATGTCTAATATCCAACACTTTAACGGCTGCATAATTCCATGCGGCAATATGATCTTCCAACTTCATCTTGCATTTCACTCCGATCCGTTACGCAATCTATTTAAGTTAATTACATTTTAAACATTGATAATGATTATCAATTAGTATTAGGCAGCTCTTCTATTTTGTCAATCGCTGTTTAGTATCGTGCTTGCTGATAGCTTCGCATGAACTTCGAAAAGTCAAAAATAACTTCGCCATGGATCTATGACCCTAAGCAATTAATAACTAACAACATACAAGCAAAATAAACACCTACTAAAACCAATGTCTAAGGCGTCCCCAACCTTTCCAATAACCTTCTTGGATGACCTCAAATGTTACTTGAAATAAACAGGAACAATCTCTCAACATTGCATCTCCTATAATTTAGCATTAATATAAAATAATAAAACTCACTGAAAATCGTTATTGAGTATCGTTTTGAGGATTATTACATTCTCGCAAACTCACTAAGGAGTAAGAGTGTTTTTTATATGTTATAGGGGGAAACGAATATTGGGACCAATGACTGAGGCTGATGCTCTACGTGAATGGTTTACTCTTTCCGGTACATTGAAAGACATTTATATTATTGAGGTTGACGAGAACAATAAAGTAAGACGCCAGATCGGACCCACAAAGAAGAAAAAGAAATAAGCATTACCTGCAGCAACCTACTATAACTTGATTGAAAAAGAGATAAAACGTAAAAAAGCCCCACCGACCTTTATGAACTGCTCCCCAAAACTTGGACACATGTTATAATAGTCCAGTTGAAACGGGGGCAGTTCTTTTTATATGGTGAAATTTAATGGAAATACAAGGTTGAAAGTGGTCAAGGATGTGCTGGAAAATGGGCTATCAGAGAATGAGGCAGCGCGTAAACATGGAATGAGTCACACCACAGTAAATGAATGGGTTGCTGCATACTCCAAGCATGGTGCTGAGGGGATAGCTGTAAAAAATACCAAGAGGACCTACTCTGGAGAGCAGAAGCAAAGCATCGTCGAAGACATGCGCAATAACCGTTTGAGTTATAAGGCAGCCGCTAAGAAGCATGACGTACCAGACAGATCCGTCCGTAAGTGGGAACAGATATATCTGAAAGAGGGGGCTCCTGGGCTCTATGTGGAGCGTCGAGGTCGTGTTGCCAATAAAGAGGTTCAGATAGAAATAGAACCCCCTACAGGGTCCATAGAAGCGTTAATCAAGGAGAATCAAACCCTGCGAATGGAGCTCGCTTACCTAAAAAAATTGAATGCCTTAGTTCAGGAGAAAAACGCATCACGAACGACGACAAAGCTCATGTAATATACGAGCTAAGGCAGGAATACAACGTGAAAGAGCTTGTCAAAATCGCAGGGATTCCCCGCAGTACCTATTACTATCATGTTAAGACGTGGGAGAAGCCAGACAAATACAGTGAAGTTAAGGCGGAGATGGAACGTCTATTTAATGGTGAACTAAAACGCCGAGCCGGTTATCGCACGTTGACCCGAGAAGTCCGTAAAACAATCCGTGTCAATCATAAAACCGTCCAGCGGTTAATGAAGGAACTTGGACTTCATTGTATGGTTCGTAGGAAAAAGTATCGTTCGTATAAAGGGGAACCCGGAAAGATTGCACCAAATCTCTTGAAAAGAAATTTTAAGGCAGATGCTCCAAATCAGAAGTGGGTAACGGATGTAACTGAGTTCCATCTCTTCGGCAGGAAACTATACCTTTCGCCCATCATGGACCTGTATAACCGGGAAATCATCAGCTACACTCTCTCCCCTAGGCCAACCTTTTCCATGGTTATGGATATGCTCGGAGAGGCGTGCAAGACGCTCCCAGAGGTACATGAGCTCATCCTTCATTCTGATCAAGGATGGCAATACCAACAGAAGCAGTACCAGCACCGCCTTGCGAAAAACGGGATCGCTCAAAGCATGTCCCGAAAGGGGAACTGTCTGGATAATTCCGTCATAGAAAACTTCTTCGGAATCCTAAAAACAGAGCTTTTATATATTCAAACTTTCGAGTCTATGGAAGACTTCATCGAGCAACTTCATGAATACATGCATTATTACAACCACCGAAGAACCAAAGAAAAGCTCCAAGGACTGTCTCCGGTAGAATACCGGCTACAGTCCTTGGAGGCAGCTTAATACACTAAATATCCAAGTTTTTGGGGTCAGTTCATTATAGGTGATGGGGTATTTTATCAACAAAAGAGTCTGTAAAATATATTGTGTAAACTCTCAAACCCATTAAAATGGAAGTAAGAGAAAGGTTGGGGAGAACACATGGGACTTTGGACAAAACAGCAGTTACGGGAATTTATTAAGGAAAACAATTTGGTAAGCGCACAGGATGCGCAGAATGCTCTAAAAGAGCTGTTTGCGGAGACGATTCAGGAGATGCTGGAAGCCGAAATGGATACTCATTTGGGCTATGGAAAGCATGAGGTGAAAGCGAAGCTCACGCCAAACAGCCGTAACGGAAAGAGCCGTAAAACCGTAGTCAGTGAGTATGGTGAGCAGGAAATCGCTATTCCTCGGGATCGGTTGGGCGAGTTTGAGCCCTTGGTCGTCAAGAAGCATCAGTCGAATGTAACGGGCATCGAAGAACAAATTATTGCGCTGTATGCGAAAGGGATTAGCACCCGAGAAATTCAGGACCATTTAGGGCAGATGTATGGTATTGAGGTATCTCCAACGCTCATTTCCAATGTCACGAACAAGATTGTGCCTCTCATTAAAGAATGGCAGAACCGGCCTCTGCAAGGGGTCTATGCCGTCGTCTATTTGGATGCGATCCACTTCAAAGTCAAGCAAGATGGGGCCATTATCAATAAGGCTGCCTACATGGTCATTGGCATTGATCTGGACGGAAACAAAGACGTGCTGGGGATGTGGATTGGTGAGAATGAGTCCTCCAAGTTCTGGCTGAGTGTGCTGAATGAACTGAAGAATCGCGGGGTTCAGGACATTCTCATTATCTGCGTGGATAACCTGTCCGGATTCTCTCAAGCGATTGCCGCCTGCTATCCTCAAACGGAAATCCAGAAGTGTATTATTCACCAAATCCGCAGCTCCACACGGTACGTGTCGTACAAGGATATTAAGAAGGTAACAGCCGACTTAAAGCCTATTTACAAGGCAGCTACCGAGGAAGGTGCCTTGCTTGAACTCGACCGTTTCGAGGAAGTTTGGGGAGCGAAATATCCCCTCATTATCCGTTCCTGGCGGACCAATTGGGACGAACTCGCTACCTTTTTCAAGTACCCGCCTGAGATCCGCAAACTGATTTACACCACCAATATGATTGAGAGTTACCACCGTCAGCTTCGTAAAGTGACGAAGGGAAAAAGCATCTTTCCCACAGATGAGGCGCTACTAAAAATGCTCTATCTGGCCACCGTCGACGTCACTCGGAAATGGACAGGACGTGTCCAAAACTGGGGGCAAATGCTGCTCCAGCTGTCGGTCTTTTTCCCCGATCGGGTCGGTCAACACTTGCGTTAAATTCGCGACTTCCCCCTCGGGGGAATCTGTGCTTAAAAGAGTTTACACAAAATTATTGACAGACCCCAACAAAATGGAAATTTAGTAAGCGAGATTATTAAGAGTACCATCCCAACAATCGAAGACAGAGCCTCCATTTTATCTTTAGTTTTAAAATAGGTAACTCCTCCATTAAAAATCAGAGCTCCACACATCCCTATCATTGTCCAAGACATGATCACTTGATCCTGACCACGGAAAAATAGTATTGCCGGAATGATTGTTGCTGCACTAAATAGAATACCGAACAACCTTAGTGCTTTCAGCAAAAAATCCCCTTCCAAAATATAATGGGCTAATGAATTTGCAGCTTACTCGATATTACAAGAAAAAATGTAGCCAATGGGCCACAAAGCAATGAAATTAAAAACCAGTTTAATCCACTCCTATTCTTACCTTGCGCTAACCCGGCATTTATTAATGCTAATGTACCCCATCCAACAAAATACCCGTTATCCATCACGCACACGACCTTTCAACATCATTTTATAGGAATACGAATATCCAATATAATGGTTTCATCATTACATAGATTGACATTCCTATATCTGGTAGAATTAATTAGTTTTTTCATCAGAGTCTTTTACAAGACATTTCAAAGACGCAAAGAAATCCCACCAATTTTATGCTTTGTCGAATCTGCTAATTATCATTTAGCACTTGGTTCTATTGAAGTTAAAAAAGGCTTTTGCCCTATTCTACTATTATAGGAAATAAAGTACTCCTCATTTATATTAATCAACTTAAATATTCCTTTCGGGATTGTGACTAAATAAAAAAATGATCAAAGGAAGAAATGAGAAGATTTTACGATTATTCATATCTATCACCAAACAATTCTTGTATATATTTTTCCGACATATATTCACTAAACTCTTTATCTAATAAGTATATTTCATCTTGTTTTATCCACTGGTAGTTAAAAACAGTTCCACAGTCCTCTCCTTCACCCGCTCCAGTAAATCTCCACTTTTCAGGTAATCTTGTTTCTGGAATCAGAAGATAGTCATGTCTTTCAACATTAGCATCTATATAATCCTTATAATAATATTGTGTTCCTATTTTCTTGACTAATTTAAATTGTTTAAGTCCACTTTCTTCTTGAATTTCTCTGAATAACGCTTCTTCTTCTGTTTCTCCGGCATCGACATTTCCACCTACCAATCTAAAGGGTACTTCTAGTACATTAAGATAAACTAATAAGGTCTTTTCTCCAACTTCATTGTCTTGCAAAATAAATCCGTATACCTTCTTTCTAATCGGTTTCCCTTTCCTCATCGTGTCCCCCCATTTAGCTTCTCATAAACGAAAAATAAAAAAGTACTTGATCATTGATCAAATACTTGCTCAGTCGTACGGCGTTATGTATATATGCTCCCTTTTGGTCATCTATGTCTACGCTATTCAAACACTCCATAAATTTACTTTATTGTATTCTGAAAACCAAGATCAAACAAGAGTAACTCATTAATTCTCACCGCTAATCAATTTAGCACTCCGCTTCTGTTTAGCACATTACAATCTATTGTGCATTTTATATAGAGAAGCTTAATAGAAAGGGGTGGATCAGAATGGCAACTCGTCAACCTGATTTAGTATTGATCACTTGGAGCAGAAATCCTTTGGTTCGCGGCTCTGCACGCAGGATTATTTCTGTCCGCATCATAGGAAATGCTGAGCCTTGTCGACCTAGCTTAAGACCCAATGGACTACTTGACACCGCCTTAGCTTGTTTATTAGACAACGACGTTGGTTTTAGAGTGGTGTTTCGTAAAAAAACTTCAAGGATTAGCGGTTATTTGCTGTTACAACGCCATTAATATTTTCCAGAGAGAAATTAGGTGAGTCCATGAACTTACAAGATGTAAAGAAAAGCTATGATTTAATCGTAAGCTTAGGTATGTCTTGTGCTCCTGCTATAAATATGCAAAGAAATAACTTGAGAACATTCTCCATGCCTCTCGACTGGATGATTTCTTATTCATTAACTGATGTAAACAGACTTTATAAGAATAGATTTCAGAATTTCATGGAGTTAACAAATCTGCAGATGCTCAAAGAGACACATTTTTTTCTAGAGGATGGAGTGCCTGCTTATCCTAATGGAAACAAGAATGCTTTAGTGAAATCGTATTTTATTCAGGATACCTGTTATAACATTATCTCGGTACATGATTTTCCAATCACCTCGGGTAAACATTGGTCTACGACCTATCCATCTTATAAAGCAAAGCTGGATTTACGAATGAAGAGATTTTGGGACAAATTACTAAGCAGTAAAAAAATTCTATTCATTAGATGGTTCGCCACATACGAACAGGCTGTAGAGCTACAAGCGATTTTGTCTGATATATTAAAGCCGAACGAATTTACTGTTCTTATCCTTAATCCCGTTCTTGAATTAACATCGGTACGAGAAATCAAATGGGATATTGATAATGTTTGTGTGTTAGAAGTTCCTGATGATATGAATGATTATGATAGCTGGGATTATATTTTGAAAGATATACAAATAAATAACCCTTAAAATCACAAACAAAAACGGCCCTCTTCCGGGTCATTTTTGTTGTATAAGACTACATAATAAACTGCCTAGAACATTAATTGGGCGGGTGCATAGAATAGCGTATAAAAGTAAGCGTCAAACAGCCCACACCTTGACACCAAGATGAGGGCTCGATTTTAGAATGAGGTTAGGATTTCAATACCCGACAGATCGGTGGCAAAGCGGCTGACCAAGGCAAGAACGGGTCCAGCGCTTCTGGATCTTTCAGATCAGGGAGTTGTGGAAGCTGTTCAAATAGAAACTTCAAGTACTGGAACGGATTCAGTCCGTTTTCTTTTGCCGTTTCCATCACGCTATAGATGACTGCACTAGCCTTGGCTCCGCGTGGGGTGTTGGCAAAAAGCCAGTTTTTGCGTCCAATCACAAACGGTTTAATCGCCCGTTCGCTGCGGTTATTGTCGATCTCCAGGCGTCCGTCCTTCAGGAAAGCGGACAACTTCTCCCATTGATTCAGGCAATAAGTGATCGCTTGGCCCAGGGCACTCTTGGGCAGGACGCGAGACTTTTGCTGACGCAGCCATACTGAAAAAGCATCCAGAATCGGGCGGCTGCGCTCCATTCGGACGTTCTCTCGTTCTTCCGGCGTCGCATCCTTCAGTTCTCGCTCCACCGCGAACAACTGATTGCAGAAGGTGAGTCCCTGCTGCGCAGCCGTTCCAATCCTGGCTTCGGAGGCGGGCAAGGCCTTCAGCGCTTCGTCAAACTTGCGGCGCGCATGGGCCCAGCACCCGACCAGAGTCACCCCGGCTACCTTATGGTAGCCAGGGTATCCATCCACGTGCAGGTATCCCCTGAATCCGGCCAGGAAATTTCGGGGATGCTCCCCGCCACGCGCCTTGCAGTATTCGTACAACACGATGGGCGGTCCACTGCGTCCGGTCCGATACAACCACAGGTACGACTGCGACTCGGCGGACTTTCCAGGCTCCCGCAGCACCTGCAGCGTCGTTTCGTCCGCATGCAAAATCTCCTGCCCTAGCAAATGTTCTTTCATTCGCTCAAACAGCGGCGTCAGCCATTGATCTGCCCCATACATCATCCAATTTGCCAGGGTCTGCCGCGAGAGCGTCAGCCCGAGCCGGGCAAACTGTTGCTCCTGGCGGTAGAGAGGCTGACTCTCCACATATTTCTGGTTCATGACATGCGCCAGAATGGACGGTGAAGCCAGACTGCCGGGATAGACCGATTTCGGCATAGGAGCTGTGACAATTGGAGTCTGAATCGCTTCGCGTTCACACCGGCGGCAGGCATACACCTGCCGAATGTGACGCAAGACTCTGACTTCTGCTGGAATCACGGTGATTTCGTTGCGGGTCTCCGTGCTCATAGGATGAAGGTCTCCGCCACAGCACGCACAAACCTGCTCCTCTTCAGGCAGTTCATAGTGAAGGGTATCGATAGGTAATTTCTCCAGTTTGGCCTCGCGAGTGTCCGTCCATTTCTTGCGGCTGTAGGTAAGGGTCTCGGTTTGCGGCTCTTCGGAAGCCGGGGTCGCTAACACCTCGGCTTCATTGAACAGGTTCATCTCGAGCTGATCCGGATGGGTCTTCTCGCTGGAGGTGCCGAAGCGCTTATGCTGGGCCAGACGGAACTGTTCCTCGTACCACTGAAGTTTAGCGGTCAATTCGGCATTTTGCTGTTCCAGCTTGGCCTTTTGTTGTTGGAGTTCTTCTATTGTAGATGAGGGGTTCGCTTGATTTTCCATACCCTAAAATTTCGACAACACGGATGATTTCCCTGCTACCAGGCCTGCAAAAATGAAAAATCCGTTAAACGACGGTCTGAGCCTTGACCTGTTTATGGGCCTGCCGCTGGTGAAGGGAAAGCCCATCCAAGAGCCAGCGAAGTTCGCGAAAGGAAAGGGCAACCGGCGAGTCGCCAGGGCCCGGCCACTGGAAGGTTCCTCGTTCCAGGCGGCGGTACAGCAGCCAGAAGCCATTATGTTCCCAGTAGAGCATTTTGAGTTTGTCGCGCTGACGGTTACAAAAGACAAACAGACAAGGCGCGAACGGATCGAGCTGAAATCGCTCCTGAACCAGGGCGGCCAAGCCGTCGATGGACTTGCGTAAATCTGTGCTGCCGCCGGCTAAATAGACCTTTTCCGGCAGCGTCAGCATAAGGCCTCCAGCGCTTGAACCACTTGACGAAGCAGTTCAGGAGAAAAACCTGTCTGTACGTCAAGAGAGGCCGGACCGATACGAAGCGTCAAGGAGGAAGACGAGGAACGCGGAGAAACGGTCACCGGAATAAAGGAAGGGGAGGAAGAGCAAGGCTGGCTGGAATCGATTTTGCGGAGCCAATATTTCAATTGATGTAAGGTCAAGCCCTGTGCTTCGCACCAGGCAGACATGGAAAGGCCACTGGTCCGATAGTCCCTGATGCGTTCTGTCCACTCATACTGGCGTTGTTCGGCATTGGTCATCTGGCAGATCTCCTTGATTTAAGATATGCCTATGATCTCATGGCTGGCGTTGGGTTTACAGGTGGGCTAGGTTTGACGCTTACGTATAAAATACTGGGAGGTAATCCATTGAATAATTTTCAAATGCATCAAATGAACCAAATGCCTCAATCCGTTATAGTCTACCCTGTTGATGCATATGTCGTAGAAACTCTAAAGAGTGTAATGGGCAAACAAGTTGTTCTTGAAACCACACGTGGTGGAATCAGCGGATGTGTCGTTGATGTTAAACCAGACCATGTAGCTTTAGATACACGAGGCAGAAGATTTTTTGTGCGTATTTGCGAGATTGTTTGGATAATGCCAGAATAAATCAACGACTATAGGAGCTGGAAACAGCTCTTTTTTACTAATATTTTTTATAATTTTTGAACAATGATTTGATTGCCAGGACGATCTACCCAAAAAATTGAATTTCCGACCTTCTCTACACCTTGACCACTTCCATAGGTAGGAGGCTTAATCCTCTCTATAAGCTTGAAAGAATGACCCTCAAAATGATATTTATCCAACCCCTGAGCATACTTCTCCCCAAATTTATTTGAGCCATGTAGATTTGCATAAAGATTGTCCCCATCAAAAAAAATGCCTTGATATCCACCTTCATCTCCAAATATCCCTGAAAGTGGGTATCTTTTTAGCAGTCTGAATTGGGCATCAAATTTTCTAATCTCATTTTTGTCATGATATACTATCCAGAAAAATCCTTTAAACTTTGCTAACGATTCCGCCGTTCCATCACCGATATCGAATACATCGACTTGTTTTAAATCCGGCAAGCTGTACTTGACTATTCTACTAATTCGCTCATTCTCTGGTGGTGCTGAATTAAAATTATAGACAGTGGCATATAAAAAACCACTAGAAACATAACAATCACCAAATGACATAAACCGATTATGACTGTCCGTTCCGGTGTATGCTCTTTTTATCTCCTTTATATAATTTCCATCAAGATCATAAACTGAAATTGTATTTGATAGGGTGAACTTTTCCGAACGGTCTGAGGTGACATACACGGTCTTTCCATTAGATCCCACACCTTGCCACGCCCTAAATGGTTTTTTCATTTTAATTGTTCCTTCATAAGAACTCTCAAAAGCCAGGGAGTGAGAAGATAAAAGCCCACTTAAACCAAATGCAAGGCATAGAATAGCGATATTTTTTTCACGGTGCCCCCTATATGTAAATGTTTATATTTTAATTCTCTTAAGTGTATTTCTTTTGTATTTTCACCGTATTAATACTTTCACAAAATCTTTAGTTATCATCAATCAAATGACTAATCATTTCTTGCGCAGCAAAAACATATGGATTCAGATATAACCTACTGATACTTACAAATATAGCAATAGGGTTACTGAATCCAAAATCGCTTTGGCTCCAAAGTGATTTTGGATTTTTAAGTTCAGGCTCTACAAGATCATACTTTTCCATCAGCCTTTCCTTTGTTCCACTATCCATTACAGCTCCATTTTCTTTATCAGCAAAGACTGCTCCTGATGGAAAACACACTATAATTAGGACAAAGGAAATGATAAGTATTGCTAGTTTCTTTTTACGCATGACACAGCTCCTAGTTCTTTCTATGGTTTACACTAAACTCTAATTTAGTTCCAACTCAAATATTTCTCGGGTAATCGCAGGAAATCTATGTATTCGACAATCTTGATCAGTTGTAGATTATATTCCATGCAGATAATGGGATAAAAAGTATCAAATTCTATAATACTCCTTTCTCTATATAAAAACAAAAGCACCCCACAACTGAAATTAGTAGGGTACTTTTGTAGGATTCGCTGATATTTTACAATATCAATATTCCGCGAGCATTTTATGGAGTTGGAGTTCCACCGTTAGCATTCAGTGTCTCGCCGCTGACATAGCTCGATTCTTGGCTGGCAAGAAATACATATGCCGGAGCCATCTCTGCAGGCTGTCCCGGACGACCAAGTGGTGTGCTCGCACCGAACTCTTTCAGCACTTCCTCTGGTTGCCCACCCACTACCTGAAGAGGTGTCCACACGGGACCTGGCGCCACTACATTAACTCGAATCCCCTTATGGGCAACTTGCTGAGCGAGTGATTTACTGAATGTATTTATTGCAGCTTTGGTCGTCGCATAGTCCAACAGAATCGGCGAGGGCTTATAGGCTTGAATGGAAGAAGTGTTGATGATGGTGCTACCCGGTTGCATATGCTTCACTGCCGCTTTGCACAGCCAGAACATGGCATACACATTCGTCTTAAATGTATCGTCAAAATGCTTCGTAGTAAGATCAGCGATGTCTGAGACGAATTGCTGCTTGCCCGCAATATTAGCTAATATATCAATCCCACCTAGCTGCTTAACCGCAGTATCGATGAGCTGTTCACAGTATTCCTCATCTTTCAGATCGCCCGGGATGGCGATTGCGGTACGTCCTGCTTCCTGCACCAGCTTGAGAACCTGCTTTGCATCCGCTTCTTCCTCTGGCATGTAGGATAGAACAACATCTGCGCCTTCACGAGCAAAAGCAATCGCAACAGCACGACCTATGCCACTGTCCGCCCCGGTAACAATCGCTTTACGTCCAGTCAGACGTCCGGTGCCTTGATAGGTATCTTCACCTGTATCAGGAACGGGATTCATCTCCTTCTGGAGCCCCGGCTCTTGTTGCTGCTGTTGAAATTCAGGTCCAGCCTTGGTGTACTGAGTGGTAGGATCTTGCATCGTATATTGGTTAGACATCGATCAATTCCTCCTTTTTTAGAAACACGTTTTTTTTATTTTTCGAACTCTTTTTTATGTAAACACAACAGTACACCGCTAAACACACCTTATCGAAAGTACAGTCCTGCATATATCCGCAAAAAATACCCCAACCGCCTATTGAGGCAGCTAGGGTATTTCATACTCTATGTATCATTATCATTTAATGGCCTTAAATTTCATCTGACCTGCCTTGCGCCGACTCATAACGAGTACGGATCTCACGATTTTTAGCGTAGATGTATAAATCTAAGGCCACTATTCCTCTACGTGCCAATTTTACAAGCAGGACGAAAAAGTAGATCCCCAATCCAATAGATATAAGCCAAATTAAAAAGAACATAACACCTACTCCCCCTCCGAAAAAAAGCCCTGTATGTTCCATACGATTTATCATCTCCTTAAGCAATTTTCATTTTTATCAGTCTATATTGCCTAAGCTTAAATAAATATATGGAAACTCACACTGAGCTGGGCACCCTCCATTCAGTCTCACGTATACATTACATAAAGAAGTGATAAATCATGGTTTTTTTATGTTCCTCTTTGTGCTGTTAGCACTGCTTAACATCTTTTTTCCACGATTCGGATGGTACATGAGATATGGTTGGATGGTGAAAGGTAATATTGAGCCGAGTGACGCTTATTTACTAATGACCCGCTTCAGCAGTATAGTGGCACTTGTTGTCCTATTCTTCTTATGGTCCAGCTTCTAATTTAACCTAACGCTTTTAGCACATCCTCAATCTTGCGCTGATGCGACAATACACCATAATTCATCCAAGCCATGAAATCCACCTCATATACGCAGCCGTTACGCACAGCAGGCAAGCTGCGCCAGAGTTGTGTATCCAGCAGTTCCCGTCCTCCTCCTTCAAGCCGATCAAAAGTAATGAACAAATGATCCGCAGTCAGATTTGCAAGCTCTTCTTTTGTCAGGTTTACCCGATTCTTTCCACGGGTCAACTTCCGAACCAAGCTATGGGGCTGCAAACCCAAATCATGATGAAGCACGCTTCCTGTATACCCCAAATGCTCACATCCATAGAGAGTGATTCCGTAGACTGAGATTCTTAAACAAGCTACGGTCTGACTATGGACGTAACGGGTAAGTAACTGCTTGGCTTGCTGTGCCTGATGCTCATAATTGCCGATCACTTCCTGGACACGTTCCGTTCTGCCAAAGACCGCTGCTGCGGAATACAATGTGGCACGCCAATCCTCTTGATGAACAGGCAGCTTGAACAACGGAGCGATCCGGCTGCACTCCTCCAGATGCCAACGATGAAAGCCATTATCCAGCAAGATCAATTCGGGCGTATACTGGGAGAGCTCCTGCCAATTACGAGTCGAAATATCTACCTCAGGCACATTGTGGAGAGCCAGGTACTCTTGTTTCCCCCACTCGGCGTGAGAATATTGCGCCACAGGCGTAATATCCAGAGCCAATAGATAATCTTCCAGAAAAGGAGCAAACACCCTCAATCCCTCCTGATGGAAGCTTCTGTATTGACCTGGAGTAACACCAACCGATCTTTTAAAACGCCGATTAAAATAATACTCATTACTGTATCCGACTGATAACGCGATATCATGCATACGGTCATTCGTTAGCAGTAGCTGCTGCTGCGCTCTTTCAATACGAAGCCCGTTTAAATGCTCCAAGGGAATCCGCCCTGTCACTTCTTTAAAAGTTTGTGTGTAGCGAGCACGTGTAATGCCTGCAACTTCAGCCAACTGATCAACGGTTACGGCTTGGTTATAATGCTCCTCCATATAGTGAATGGAACGTTGTATGGCCTCATGATCAGCTGTGATCTGAACGACAGAGGAATTTGCACGCATGATTAGCAGTAGCAGCTCCTGAAAGCGCGTATGGCCTGCGAACCATTCGATCTCATCTGCGCTTCTACGGCTATGACTGATAGCCTCTAGCAGTAATTTACATTGTGAAAAGGGTTTACAGCTTAGCAAACCAGATCGAAGGATGTCCTCTTTAGTCCTTCCTTCTATTTCACTCTGCCTGTTTCCCCCGGTTTCGATGATTTCAAAAGTAAGCCGATAAAAGCTAAGTCCACGCTCTTCGGCATGGATTTTGCTTAATAGCCCTGGTTCGAATAAGAACCCCGCACCTTTTTCCAGTGGAAACTGCCTCATCTCAGCCTCAACAAACCCCTGTCCTTCCGATACAATGAGTAGGGTGTGATCTTGAAACACCTCACTCTGTCCGCTTCCTGACAGGGATTGGGTTTCTATATTTATCAAGCTATAGAATAGCTTCCTTCTATTGCTGTCTTGCAAATCTTTTGCCATTCTCCCACCCCCAATTGAGAACCATTTTCATTCACTTCAGTTTAAAACAAAAAAGAAGGTCTATCAAGGGTGCTGATAGACCTTCTTTTTGCTATTCCTTATAGGCGGCTGCCGTTTATTTCACCATAGCCTCCAGCAGGTCATCAAGCTTCATCGAATTTGCCGTGATGGCACCCGTCTGCCAGTGGGAACGTTCCATTCTATAAACATTCCCGTTCTTCACTGCGGGCAGGCTCTTCCACAGCGGCCCATCAAGAATTTGGATCGCTTCCTGATTTCCTTCAGTATCCCAGCCCCCATTGTCAGGGAATACGATGATATGATCCGCTTCGAGCTGAGGAATAAGCTCTTCGGAAATAATAGATTGATATTCGGTCATTTCTGCAGCCATAGGCACGGGTGTCAGGCCAAATTGAGAATAAATCACACCGATAAAACGGTTTTTAACACCGAACAAAGCAAAGGTCTTATCCGCTACATTAAGCCGAATCACAGCCACCTTCTCCTGGCCCAGAGCCTGCTGCAATTTAGCTTTTCCATCTGTCACTTTCTGATCATACTCGGTGAGCACAGCCTCAGCCTTCTCCGGAATCCCGAGCGCATCAGCAATGGCTGTAAGCACTTGTCTTGAGTCCTGCAGCACCGCTTCTGGGAGACGATAGGTTGGTGCTACCTTGGAATACTGTTCATACCTCGCCGCATCAGCGCCTCCGTCCGCAATGATCAAATCGGGGTCTTTTTCCAGCAACACCTCCATGCTTCCGGTGATATCAAATTCTGGCACATCCAGATTTAAATAATCCTGTTTACCCCAGCTTGGATGATACCACTGCACCACAGGGGTAATACCCAATGCCTTCAAATAGTCTTCAACATAGATCCCGGCCACCCGTTTAGGGCTAACTGGAATCTCTACTTCCCCAAATTCCCCTGTAATCGTCCGAGTTGCACCCTCTTCTTGGGCATTTCCACTTCCTTCGGTTGGCGTGCTGTTGCTAGCAGAGGTTGATTCCCCTGCATTCTCTGTTTTAGCAACGTTATCTTTTGCAGTATTGTTCGTTCCGCACGCCGCCAGCGCGGTCAATGCCATAATAAGTACTGCTGCCCACAAAAACTTCCGACCCCATCTTGTCATTATCCCTTCACTCCAATGTTATATTTTCATTGATTATCATTCTCAATAATCATTATCACAATAGTAGCATGACTTTTATAGCTTTCAATGCACTTTCTCCGTAAAAATCTTATACAAACTATTAACTAGTTTCTTCACGCCTTCTCAAATTTCTTTTTATTTACGATTGATTTATATAATGCTTTCGCTTACAATAAACTCATAAACGCGCGTTTATGAAAAGAGGGGAAACATGCGCAGCGAAGATATAGCTAAGTTGGCCGGGGTTTCCCGAAGCACGGTATCCCGCGTGATCAACAACTATTCCAACGTCCCTGAAGAGACCCGTGCCAAGGTGCTGCGGGTGATTGAGCAACATCAGTACGAACCGAACAGCTTTGCAAGGGCTTTAGCCGGTAAGAAGACCGATACAATCGGACTCTTCGCCATCAGTATGAACGAGAAGGAGAATACTACCCGAATTTATCAGAACAATTACTTTGCTCCATTCGTTGATGCCGTAGTCGACACCTCGAATGCCCGCGGATGTTATGTACTGATTCATACGGTTTACTCTCCCGACGATTTTATCAAGGTAAAGCAAGCTTTTCTTCAGAAACGGATTGACGGCGGTATAATTGTCGGCACTCAGAAGGATATTAATATCGTCCGAGAAATGGTAGGGCTAGACTCTCCTCTCGTATTAATTGATTATGATATTTCTGAGATTATGTCGGAGCACCTAGATCGCAATCATCTGGCTATTGTGAACTCCAAGGATTACGAGGGCACCACAGAAGCGATTGAATATTTGATCTCTCAAGGTCATCAAGAGATCGGCATCATCTGTGGGCAAATGAATACGTACTCTGGTCGAGAGCGTTATACTGCTTATGAGGATACGCTGAAGAAGCATGGCCTACCTATGAATGAGAAATTTATCCTGAAGGGTGATTTTCTGAAGGAGACCGCTTACGAAGAGGTTAAGAAGCTTCTCGCTTCTGGCGAGCCATTGCCAACAGCCTTCTTCTCCTCCAACGATGACATGGCTATATCAGCGATGGAAGCGTTCTCTGAGCATGGAATTATTATCCCCGAGGATATCTCCATTGCCGGATTTGATGACATTCAGTTAGCATCTCGTATTCAGCCTAAGCTGACCTCTGTACGCTTGCCGATCTATGAAATGTCCAAGGCCGCAGTCGAAAAAGTAATCGAGCTGTGTGATTCACAGCAGCCGACGTTTAGTACGATCAGCTTTCCAGCTCGTTTAGTGGAGAGAGATTCCTGTCAACCACCGAAGAAGTAGCTTAAGATCATCCTTCGCTGAAGAAATCTACATATTTTTCTGTGAAGCTGCTATGATTCGGTATCGAAACTACTGCTTTAGTTATCCTGCTTGAAAACCATTGAGAAAACTCCCTTCCCTCGAGGGAATTTTTTCTGAAACTTATAAACGCGCGTTCACAATCGAAAGGAGACTTTCTCACATGAAATTCGGTACCTTTGACGACACTCGTAAAGAGTATGTAATTAACACACCTAAAACACCTTACCCTTGGATTAACTACCTTGGTAATGAGCAATTTTTCGGACTTATTTCTAATACAGCTGGTGGTTACACCTTCTATAGAGACGCTCGTCTCAGAAGATTGACCCGTTACCGTTATAACAATATCCCATTGGATACTGGCGGCCGCTACTACTATCTTTATGACGATGGTGATTTCTGGACCCCAGGCTGGATGCCGGTAAAACGTGATCTAGACTTCTACGAATGCCGTCACGGTCTTGGCTACACTTCCATTACTGGCGAACGCAATGGCATCTCTGTGAACCAGCTTGCTTTCGTACCTATGGGTCATAATGCTGAAGTACACCGTCTTGTAGTGAAGAATACTGGCTCCGCTAAAAAATCCGTGAAACTGTTCTCTTTTGCAGAGTTCTGTCTCTGGAATGCACAAGATGATATGACCAACTTCCAACGCAATCTCAGCACCGGTGAAGTTGAAGTGAAGGATTCCGTTATCTATCACAAAACCGAATACCGTGAGCGCAGAAATCACTATGCTTTCTACTCCGTAAATAAAGAAATCGCTGGTTTCGATACTGACCGTGAAGCCTTCGTAGGCATGTACAACGGTCTGGAAAGCCCGCAAGCTGTAGTTGCAGGTGAACCTACTAACTCCGTAGCTAGCGGCTGGTCCCCTATCGGATCACACGCACTGAACATTACACTTGAACCAGGCGAAGAACAAAGCTTCATCTTTGTACTCGGCTACATCGAGAACCCTGAAGAAGATAAATGGGAATCCCTGAACGTAATCAACAAAAAACCAGCAGAAGCGATGATCGCACAATTTGCTACAGACGCTCAAGTAGATGCTGCACTTGCCGCACTTGCTGCTCACTGGGATAACCTGCTGTCTAAATATCAAATCCAAAGCGGCGACGAGAAACTAGATCGCATGGTTAACATCTGGAATCCATATCAATGTATGGTTACCTTCAATATGTCCCGTTCCGCTTCTTACTTTGAATCCGGTATTGGCCGTGGTATGGGCTTCCGTGATTCCAACCAAGACTTGCTCGGATTTGTGCACCAAATCCCTGAACGTGCTAAAGAACGTATTCTCGATATCGCGGCTACACAATTTGAAGATGGCAGTGCGTATCACCAGTACCAACCGCTCACCAAAAAAGGTAACAACGAAGTCGGCACCGGCTTTAACGATGATCCGCTTTGGTTGATCCTAGGAACGGCTGCTTACATTAAAGAAACTGGCGACACTTCGATTCTCGATGAGCAGGTTCCTTTTGACAGCAACCCGGATAACACGGCTACTCTGTTCGAGCACTTGAAACGCTCTTTCGAGCATGTAACTAACAATCTCGGACCTCACGGCTTGCCGCTGATCGGACGTGCGGACTGGAATGACTGCTTGAACCTGAATTGCTTCTCTACAGAGCCAGGTGAATCTTTCCAAACCACTGCCAACATCGAAGGTCGCGTAGCGGAATCCGTATTTATCGCAGGTCTGTTCGTCTTCGTTGGACCGGACTATGCTGAAATCTGCCGGATGCGTGGACTTGACGATGTAGCTGTGGATGCCGAAGCTAAAATTGACAACATGCGTGAAATCACACTGACTCACGGCTTCGATGGCGACTGGTTCCTACGCGCTTATGACCACTATGGCGACAAGATCGGTTCCAAAGAAAACGAAGAAGGTAAAATCTTCATCGAGCCACAAGGAATCTGTGTTATGGCTGGTATCGGTGTAGAAGATGGTCAAGCTGAAAAAGCCCTGTCTTCCGTTCAAGAACATTTGGACACTAAATACGGTATTGTATTGCAACAACCACCATATTCCAAGTACTATCTGAACCTGGGTGAAATTTCTACGTACCCTCCGGGCTACAAAGAAAATGCCGGTATTTTCTGCCACAACAACCCTTGGATCATGATCGCTGAAACGGTACTTGGACATGGCGACAGAGCGTTTGAAATTTACGCTAAAATTGCTCCGGCTTATTTGGAGGATATCAGCGAAATTCACCGCACAGAGCCTTATGTCTACTCCCAAATGATCGCAGGTAAAGATGCCGTTCGTCACGGGGAAGCTAAAAACTCCTGGTTGACTGGTACTGCTGCTTGGAACTATGTAGCGATTACACAATCTATCCTTGGTATTCAAGCCGATTTCAATGGTCTGAAGATCGATCCTTGTATTCCTACAGAGTGGGACAGCTTTGAAATCACACGTGTCTTCCGTGGAGATACTTATGTGATTCAAATCAAGAACCCGAACCATGTATCTAAAGGTGTAGCTAGTCTTACTTTGGATGGTGTAGCTGTAGAAGGTAACATCATCGCTCCTGTTGGAGACGGTGCTGTACACCAAGTAGTTGTAGAACTGGGTTAAAAAAAATCCGCTCAACCGTTCGCTTGAACGATTGGGCGGATCTATAAATAACACTAGATGACCCCTGAACCCTTCAGGGGTCATTTTTTTTACCCTTCCATAATATCTGCTCTTAAATCACTCGCAACCTCAAGCATTCTCGGGATCACAGCTTCATTGCTGCCAGAAACGTAAATATCGCCTTCATAATACCTAAACGGGATTGTAGCATCGCCAAAGCTCCACATAAAGAATTCTCCCTCAATCGACATCGTAGTGGCGCCTACTACTGTATAAACTGATGTATAGGTGAAATCAGGTTTGGACGCGAAATATTGCTTACACTCTTCTAAAGATATGATTTGTACTGAATCTCCATCATTCTGCATAGCTCTTGTAATTCGATAACGTTTGCTCATTGTGATGCCTCCAATATTTTCTGTAAAATAATCAGCTACCTTATCCCGTTCAATCAAATATAGCATACAATAAAGCGCAAATCCCAGCTATCCTAAATACAGATTCCTCTGATTTGGTGAACAGCGTGGATGGAATGCTGTTAGGAGTATTAAGGCGTATGAATCCGAGCGTAAGAATAGATCAAATTGGCTGGACATAGGGGCGACGAGCATCACCGTACATCTTAATCAAAAAAAGGGACAGGCTGAATAATCCAGCTGCCCCGATTGCTAAACAGTAACCATTCCCCGAAGTCTATGTCTATCCTATACCTTAAACGCTGGCTTCAGGAATCCACACCTTCATTTCACCACTGCCACGATTCCCCCATAAGTAATATGGAACAGCCTTAACCTTAACCGGTTGAAGGGGTGCTTTCTCTCTGCTGTAAAGTCCTCCACTCCAGCCCTCTTGATCAATACGCAGTCCGTCTGCCTCGACAACAACCGCGCCGCCAAGCAAAGTCTCATTGAACGCCGCCGTAAGTTCACCGTCTTCTTTTAAAGAAATAGAGCTTAAAGGCTCACCATTATCGATACTTTCAAGACAATACACAAGCGGCCCGCGTTGAATTGTTACCTTTTGAGCATCGGCACGCAAATTTGGATGAGCGTAGACGCGATGTGCCTCCATTGGGTCATGCATTTCGATGACATCTCCGGCTCTCCACTCTCTCCGAATAACGAGGTACCCCTGTTCAATGTTCTCAGCTGTATTCAAGGCTTCACCATTGACTCTGATCTCCATCCCTTGACTCCACGACGGAATCCGCAATGCAATGCCAAACTCCGCTTCCACGGCCGGATTAATCTTCATGGAGACTGTACCTTTCCATGGATAGTTACTCTCTTGCTGAATTGTAACCTCCGCTCCACCCAGCTTAGTTGTCAGCTCACTGCCAATATACAAATTCGTGTAGAGCGTATCCCCATGAACCGTGTAAATGTATTGATTGAGCGAAGTCAGCAGACGCGCCACATTCGGAGGACAGCAGGCACAGCCAAACCAACCTTGACGCTCAGACTTCACATGATGTTTATCCGGGTTGCAGCTGCATGCCTGTGGCCATACTTCCAGTGGATTCACATAAAAATAGTGCTTGCCATCCTGTGCCATCGAGCCCAGCACATTGTTATAAAGTGCCCGCTCCATAACATCGCCATAACGTGCATCCGGCGATATTCTCAGCATACGCTGTGCAAAAAAGATCAATCCAATAGAGGCACAGGTCTCTGCGTACACCGAATCGTTAGGCAAATCATAGTCGAAGGTGAACGCCTCACCTCGATGCGTAGAACCGATCCCGCCAGTAATATACATTTGCTTGTTAGTTATGTTATTCCACAGTCTCTCGCATGCCTCACGAAGTGTAGCATCTCCTGTAATAGCAGCTAGATCTGCCATAGCAGTATACATATAAACCGCACGTACAGCATGCCCTACAGCCACTTCCTGCTCTCTTACCGGAAGATGGCTCTGGTAATATTTTAAATCTAATTTCTCCTTCTGACCCGTGAAAAAATTGATACTCCCCAGATTATCCCATTGTTCCTTTAAAAAGTTTGGTTGTTGTCCTCGCTCATTAATAAAAAAGCTGCTGAGCTTCAAATATCGTTCCTCACCTGTAAGCCGGTATAACTTAACGAGTGCGAGTTCAATCTCCTGATGTCCATCATAGCCCCGCATTTTACCTTCTTCCGGGCCAAACACAGAATCGATATGATCAACCATTCGGCACATGATGTCGAGCAGTTTTCTTTTTCCGGTAGCTTCATAGTAAGAAACAGCGGCCTCAATGAAATGTCCCGCGCAGTACAACTCGTGACAATCGTTCAGATTGGTCCAGCGTTTACCCGGTTCTTTGATCGTAAAATAAGTATTTAAGTATCCATCCTCCTGCTGTGCTTCGCCAACGAGGTCAATCACTTCATCCGCTTGACGCTCCAGATCGGAATCACGTTTGATGCTTAAAGAATAACCTACGGCTTCCAGCCACTTGGCCACATCACTGTCTTGAAATACCCAGCCGTAAAACTCCCCAGTCTTCCGGCCCGCAGCAATCTCAAAGTTAGCAATGGCATGACTGGGCTCAGCACCCGGTGCTCTATCGTGCAAGGCCTCATATTGATACGGAATTACAACATCCTGAACCAGCCGAATATACCCGCCCCAGAAATCATCCTTAATGTTAACCGTTTGATCTTTTGCAACTTGCTGATCTTGTATAATTTTGTTCATTCTCATCTTCCCCTCATCTTATTTCATACTCGCTAATTACAATTATAGAGGGTAGAATAGATAAAAAATACGATCAGAAGCAACCCCTTTTTTGTACTATTTCACACTTCACTTTCGAAGTTTGATTTAAGTTTGAACGAATATAGAAAGGAGCGATAAATTACACAGTGGGCCCTTCATTTATACATTTCGCTGCCCCGCCATTTCCTTATTTTCTAGAATGCAATCACACCGTTTATCAACCCGGAGATCAGCATCCGAATAGAAGCCATATTGGGGTATTTGATCTGCTTATTGTAGAACAGGGCTGTCTATTTATCGGCGAAGAGCGTAATCAATGGGAGGTTTCGGCTGGCCATACACTGCTACTGCTGCCCGATCGCTATCATTATTCCGTTAAGCCGTGCGAAGAGATCACTTCATTCATATGGATTCATTTTCATACCCTTGCAGATTGGTCTAGCTCTGAGGGTGAACCCGTGTATATTAACCGTGAAACACATTTTCGGCAGTTTCTTACTCATCCATATACCATTCGCGTGCCACAGTTTGGTCCCCTTCCTGACCCCTTTGAACGGAGCGGACAAGCCCAGATGCTATTGCAGCTGTCTACGGGTCGGCGTTCCAGCGCAGTTTGGCAGCAGCAACGTATATTTGAAGAAATGCTGCGGATGATGGATCTAGCACAGCATGATACTTCAGAAAGTCATGCGGTGGAAATCGCCGAGCAGACGGAGACTTATATCCGCAATCATTATGCGGAGCCTCTTTCCAATACCTCACTGGCGGATGTGCTGCATTTTCACTATAACTACCTTGCTCGCTGCATGAAACGGGTATACGGACTGACTCCAATGGAGTATTTAACAGACTATCGTTTGGAACAAGCCAAGCTGCTGCTGCTCAAGACAGAGATATCTATAGCCGGAATCGCAGAACGTACCGGCTTCGAGAGCACCGCCTACTTCTCGCGTCGGTTTGCTCAGCAGATCGGAATCTCTCCGCTTCGCTTCCGCAAGCGTTACTCCCGTTAAGCGGACTACTTGGTCTTGTGAACTTGGTAGCTTCTACTTGGTCTCGTGTACTGGTATCTATTGTACGTTTCGGACTCTATTGCATTACTCACTTTTACTTGGTATCTATTGAGCATTAGGTGCCCTATCCCTCACACACTATGTAACATAAGACTTTCTAAGCCTGATTTCTAATCAGGTTTTTTTGTTCAACTGCAATTTTTTGGAAGTGACAAGCATATTTATAGACATGCCTTTAATGTGGAGATGTTAAATATGCAGCCATTAAGATACCTAATCATTCTTTTAGGAAGCTTACTCATTGCTACGGGAACTAATTTTTTTCTCGTCCCATATAAAATCCTGGATGGGGGAATAATAGGGATAGCCCTCATTATCAATTATTTATCCGACGCTAAAATTGGCGTAGCTATAATTCTCTGCAGCTTCCCTATCTTCCTGCTCGCTTGGTTAAAGGAACGCGATATCTTTTACAACAGTGTACTCGGTCTATTGACCTCATCATTTCTAATCGAACTTCTTGGTCCTTTTCAATATTACTTTCTGTATTATTTTGAGTTTGGTTCCGTTTCTAGCGCCATTATTGGCGGTTTTTTGATGGGAACGGGGCTTGGGATCATGCTGCGGTTTAAAGCAAGTACGGGTGGAACCGATCTGCTTGCTCAATTTATTAAAAAGTATGTACCGCTCAACCTTGGAGTTATCATCTTCTTAACTGACTTTATGATTATCGGCGCTGGGGGACTCCTGATTTCTAAAGAAACCTTCTTCCACTCCATCCTCACGATTGTCTCTGGAGGGGTGGCTACAGGTCTGTGCACACTCGAAACAAAATAATGGAAATAAATATGAATATACACGATCATATGTTCGTATTATAATAAGAAGAAAAAATCTAATGTATCTCTACCTCACCTGGAGCGTGTGAACCTATGAATAAAGAGCGTGTCATTATGCTATCCGATTGCCAAAGCTTCTATGCCTCCGTGGAGAAAGCCTCTAATCCGCAGTACAGCAACAAGCCACTTATCGTCGCTGGAGACCCCGCTCGACGGAGCGGTATTGTACTTGCTGCCTGTCCTATAGCCAAATCTTTTGGCATTACTACTGCCGAGACGTTGAAAGAAGCGCTGGCGAAATGCCCCGAGGTCATCGTGGTCAGACCGCATATGCAGCAATATATCGACGTCTCCTCTCAAATCACAGACATTCTGCGCAAATTTAGTGACCAGGTAGAACCCTATTCTATCGATGAGCAGTTTATAGATGTCAGCGGTAGCCTCAGTTTATTTGGCAGCCCAAGCGAGATTGCCACCGCCATTCAAGATCTAATTCTCAGAAATACAGGCGTACGTGCGCGCATTGGCATTGGATACTCCAAGGTTACCGCCAAAATGGCCTGCGACCTGTGGGCCAAGAAGAACAAAGCGGGTATATTCACCCTCACTAAAGAACAACTTCCCGATGTACTCTGGCCCCTCCCCATTAGCGAGCTATTCATGGTAGGCCGCCGCATGTCTGTTCACTTCCAGAGTATGGGTATCACAACGATTGGCCATTTGGCACAGATGCCGTTAAGCGAGCTAAAATGGCGCATGCGGGAGAAATTCCACAAAAAATGTGATATCGATGCCGAGCTATATTGGCGGATAGCCAATGGAATCGATGACAGCCCCGTGAGCCCCAGCACCTATGAAGTCGCACCCAAAAGTGTTGGGCACCAAATGACGCTGCCACGGGATTACTATAAGCTGCAAGATATCAAGACCATCATCCTAGAGCTGTCTGAGCTTGTATGTAGACGTTGCCGCAAATTGAAAGTACATGGTGCAGTCGTGTCTGTCGGCTGCCAAGGTGCCAGCTTTGATGACCCAACAGGCTTCTCAAGACAGACTACAATGAGTGACCCTACGAATGCCACCCTGTTAGTATATGAGGCTGCTCTTTCGCTCTTTAAGCTACACTGGGACGGCCAGCCTGTACGCAGAATTCACTTAAGCTTGTCCAATCTATCTGACGAAAGCCAGTACCAGCTAACGCTATTTGAGTCTCGCCCTCGCTATCGTGAACTCGAGCGGGCCACCGATGCTCTCAAAAATAAATACGGGGAGACGATCATTGGACGGGCAGCTTCTTTCACAGACGCCGGGCAGCTTAAGGACAGGTCTGGAAAGATCGGCGGACACTATAAATGAGCGAAAATTTCTTAAAAAAGTCCCTTGGCATATTTTGATCTTTGCGTTTTCCATGTCGTTCAAGACCTCTCTATAGCGATTGAAGTTCTTCCACCTTCTGAACTTTTGATGAGGTTTTAGATGAAGATTTCTTAGGAGCAATATTAAGATTGGAGTCGTGATCAAGATACTTCCGTCATTATTGAATAAAAGAGTCATCAAAAAGCATAATAATTGAATATACCAATATAAACGATGTCCCGATCTTTTTGACAAAATCACAAGTCGTGCAGCCGCCCAGTTAAAAAAGCCGAAACTTTCTAGTATTACCGCCATGACGATGGTGGCCATAATAGTGATAGACGCCCCACCTATTTTCCCGATAATATCAGCAATATCACTACCAGACACAATTCCCGTTAACAATAAAATCCCAGCCCCGATTGATGCTGGCCATGCTTCATTAATGCCTCCCGGTCTCATAAAAATAACTAGCATAGCCATTATGAAGACAAAGGTTGTTATTCCAATGCCGAAAGTCATGATCACTCCTCCTTTATACCTGCAAAAATATAAGACAAGCCCAACCTGTCCTATTCACTATATTTTATGCATGTACAATTGGTAGGAACTGGATGTAATGCCAACTCTTCTAAATTGTATCTTTTTCGAGCATTTTAAGTATGAGATTTATTCATGGTAATACTATTTTAGGCTTGATATTTTCAATCAATAAGGCGACAATCGGATATGTGGAATTATAGATATAACATTCCAGGGGAGGATCGGAGAAGTTGGATAGTACGAGTAACACTACCTATTATGAAATCGTTGATCTCTGTCTTCTTGCTGGCAAGATCATGCTGCAGAATGGTGCAGAAACATCCAGAGTTGAAGATACGATGACGCGAATGGCTGGATCTCTCGGGTTCCCGGGAGCACACAGTTATGTGACGCCAACCGTAATTATGTTCACCACAAATAGAATAGAGCCTGTTAAGTTATACAGGATTGCGGAACGAACAACAGATCTGCAGAAGGTATCGGAGGTCAATGATATTTCTCGGCGTTTAAGCGAACGTCAGATTACAGCTGAGGAAGCCCGTGCAAGATTAGGAGAAGTCGATGAAGCCTCACCTGTCTATCCCGTATGGCTGCAGATCTTAGCAGCCGCCCTTACAGGTGCTTGCTTCACCGTTATGTTTAAAGGCAGTTTGTGGGATGCTCTCCCCGCCTTGCCGATTTCCGGACTAGGCTTCGCTGCGGTCATTTATCTGCATCGTTTAGTGCAGACTAAATTCTTCGCAGAGTTTTCTGCTTCCTTCCTGATCGGACTTCTAGCCTTCTGTTCTGTAAAGCTGGGAATTGGTCAAGAGATGGACAAAATCATTATCGGCTCCGTTATGCCTCTAGTACCCGGACTACTCATTACTA
Organism: Paenibacillus sp. FSL E2-0201; assembly: GCF_037963325.1. Taxonomy (NCBI): domain Bacteria; kingdom Bacillati; phylum Bacillota; class Bacilli; order Caryophanales; family Paenibacillaceae; genus Paenibacillus; species Paenibacillus sp. FSL E2-0201. The sequence goes on along the minus strand of NZ_CP150154.1, from coordinate 2,743,488 downwards.
ATGCCGTTCGTGATCTGATGGCCGGTCATCTTGTCTCAGGCATATCCAAGGGTGCCGATGCCTTTCTAACTGCATTTGCGATCGGTACAGGTATCGGGCTTGTACTATCACTATTTTAATATCCATGTGAAAGAGGTTAGCCCTTCATGATTTTGCAACTTATAACCAGTTTTATCGCCGCGGCAACCTTCTGTATTCTATTTAATGCGCCTAAGCGCTCACTACTACAGTGTGGTTTTGCCGGAATGGTGGGCTGGATGGTGTATGTGCTTCTTAATGTAGAGTTCGGACCTGTTGTAGCTACATTTGCAGCTAGTGTAATAGTGGGCATCGTCAGCCAATTTTTTGCGCGATCCTTCAAAATGCCGGTTATTATTTTTAGTGTAGGTGGTATTATCCCACTTGTTCCGGGTGGCCTCGCTTACGATGCTATGCGTAAATTTGTGGAAGAGGACTATACTCTGGCTGTAGAAATCGCTGTTCGGGCATTAATGCTCTCTGGAGCCATTGCAGCTGGACTCGTGCTAAGTGATGTAATTGGACAAATGTTCCGGCGCCGCGCAATCAAATAACAACATATTTTCAACAAAAAGAAATCGCCCTTTGGTACAATGGTGGACACCCATCCATCTCCCAAGGAGCGATTTCTTTGTTCAAATATAAGAAAGTATAAGTTTCACACTATACTTGATTCCATCTCTATACAAGTGCTGCTTCCGGAAAGGCTGCGGGTGTAACATCCGGATGAATACTATTGATGCTAGTGTTCTTGATCCAGGACAGCCCTACAGTACCTTCACCCGCATGAACAGCCACAGCAGGAATATATGTCATAATCTCTGTACGTAAGTCGGGGGCCATCGCTTTGATGTCCTCTTCTAACTTAAGTGCCATCTCTAAATTATTAGAATGCATGATGCATACATCACTAACAAGTCCTACATCCTGTTTAAATATATCCAAAAGCGTCTGTTGCGTCTTCTTCATCGTGCGAATCTTCTCCACAACAACGGCCTTCCCTTCGTCAAAACGAAGCAGCAGGTTTATGCGCAGCAATTGGCTAAGTACAAATTGTGATCCAGAAACACGTCCACTGCGATGAAGCTGTGTCAAGCTCGCAGGAATTAAGTAAAAGGACATATTCTGAATAATATTTTCAATCTTCGCTTTAATTTCCAGTCCAGAAAGGCCCTTTTTCTGCCAATGTATACCGCGCATGATCATTTCTCTGATCGGATAAGCGCCTACCTTGGCATCAATTCCAATTACATTGGCCTCCGCTATTTCGGCGCCTTGCATCGAAGCATTGTAGGTGCCACTGAGTTCTGACGATAGATGTACAGCGATAATTTCATCGTATTCTTCCTTCAACCGTTCGTATAGCTCGATAAACTCACCGATTGGAGGCTGTGAACTGCCTACCTTTTCATGCTGACGCATTTTCTCATAGAAGTCATCAATTGTAATATCTATATTTTCTTTATAACATTCGTTGTTGATAATAATTCGTAACGGAATAATATACACATGATTGTTCTTGGCGAATTCCGGATCTATTATACTTGTACTGTCGGTTACCCAGGCAATTGATTTCATGGTCACTTGTCACTTCTCTCTTTCATAAAGGGAATAGTAGAATGAATGAGGAGACAAGGGCCACGAATTTCAGACCAGTGAATCACACGCTCATCCTGAATAATCAACTTGAAAATTGAACAGCGGTTAAGTAATCCGCGTATTCGTAAATTATACAGGATAACAAGCGTTAATATAGGCAAAACAGGCCGTTCATGCAAATTTTATTCAATTTATTTCAACATTATTCGACATTATTTCACATTATATATGACAAATATACCTATCCTAAAAGACTCACTTCATGTTATGAAAAAGCTAAACCACAGTAAAATATCCCCGTCCCCGCCCTCACCGTTCTTCCATAAATCAGCGCTTGGTAGTTACATTAATAGGTACACTTTACATTTGTTACAGTACGGGGCTAAATTATCATTTGGTCAGATATGGCCCGGCATCTGTCAATTTTCCAACTTCCCCTGTTGGCGGGTTGCGCTCACCTTTATGAAGACCAGTTACCTTCTGCTGTGGTATTTCTTATTGCGGTATAGTTAAGGATACCGTCCAGTTCTTCTCCTGAATCTTAAAATCCAACTCACGGTAAGACTTCGATAGATCATCCATCTGCTTCTGAATCTGAACGACATCCACCGTTCTCTGAAAACGAACCTCTGAGCGGCTATAACGGTCCTGAGTAATGGAAGCCTGTTCAAGCAAATCGCTAAGTAGCTTCCGCAGCTGTAGCATTTTATCCCGTTCCGCTAGCGCATCGGCAATACTCCAGTTCTCATTGAAAGCCACAGATGAATTCGTTCGATTAATCGCTCGGATCAAAATCGTCTGTTCATTCACAGCTCTTTCTAACTCTTGTAAAAGAACCTCTGGCTGTTCAGCCGGCTCCTCACCCTCTTGAACTTTAACGACTCGCTCCAGGCGCTGCTTTAGCTGCGCGATTTTACGGGTAAGATCACTCCGATTCACTAACGCTTCCGCGAGTTTCATATCTGAATTCCTCCTAAGATTTTCTGATAGCTGGCGATATCTAATTTTCGACCAAATTTACAGCCAATCTCCTTAAAGTAAGCGCATTGCTCATATCCATTATTCAAAAAAAGCTGGCGACTGCGTTCATTCTCTGCGCATACAGTAGCTACTAATACATGAAAATCAAGCTCGGCAGCCCTCTTTTCAATAAAGCGTAAGGCATGCTGTCCTATTCTATTACCCACACAAGCCGGTTTCAAATACACACTGATCTCCCCAGAGGTATCATAAGCCGGTTTGCTCTTATGTCTAGCAATCAGTACATAACCCTGAATGATATTATCCCAGGATAAAATCACGTACGATTTGAATCGCGGATCATCATTCATCACGGATTGACGCATTTCATCCAAACCTAAGGGCTCCGTGTGAAAAGATACCGTGGTGTTAAGCACATAATAGTTATAAATATCAAGAACATCTGCCAGATGTTCTTCACGAATTTCAGTAAATAACAAGCTCTCTCCCATTACTTTGTTTAACACAGCTAATCCTCCCAAATCGATGTCTCCAAATGATCTACGAACTTGCGTAACTTGCCGGCTAGCTTGCGGTTAATGGTTCCATCCTGGTACATTTGCTGCACCTTATCCCGCTGCTCTTGAATGGCTTTCAGCTTCATTTCAAGCTTTTGATCATCCACAAGACCATCCTTAGTCCAGCCTTTCCCCTGCTCTAGACGTGAGATTAGCTGCTCATAACTGCTTGCAATCTTCTCTACTGCTTTTCGGTTATTCTCGTTCTTACTCGCATTAACAGCAGCTATAGCTGCTTGGGCCATAGCAATTTTCGCTTCTCTTGCACATTCAGCCTGTCGCAGCATTTGTTGGCTAGCTTCCCCTTCATTCTGTCCTGAGAACATCCCCGCAAACAGCCGTCTAATCTCGGTAATCGATATTCTAATTTGAGAATTCAGACTCCTAGCTAGAAAGACTTCACTATGATCCAGGAATTCTTCCAGCTTCTGAGCAACTGAGGCGGGAATCTCATTGTTCTCCAGCAATTGGTTCAGCTCTTTGCGCTCGGCTTGCAGACCTACAATCCTTGCTTCAACCCCCAAGCGGCGGAAGTCCTCGAGTGCTGGATCATTCGCTTGGTCCTCACGGTTTAGACTATAAACCTTATCTCTAAATTCACTCAAAGCTGGCAATGCGGATTCCTTGCTCTCTTCTGTCATCATACTTTGCAGCATGGTTATACCGGCAGCAATAACCTCAGATTTGGCCACCTGCTCGGCTCCTGTATCACCTGATTCGGCAACCGACTCTTCTTTACCTGCTAGAATTGGCAAAAAGATACTGGCGATCAGCAGCGACATTAGAATAACACCTGCAGCGATAAAGATGATTAAATCACGCTCAGGAAATGGCGATCCATCCCCTAGAACAAAAGGAATCGAGAAAGCACCTGCTAAGGTAACCGCTCCACGCACTCCTGAAATGGTGAGGATTAATAGTGACTTAACTGACGATTTTTCTATTTTTCGCAGACGAGATCCCACTAGAGAGAACACATACACCCATAGAAACCGTAGTACAAACAGCAGCACGGTAATGGCTAATACATAACCAACGACCATAAGATTATCCACGGCCGTATCACGGTAGATTACTTCAATAACGTCTGGAATAGATAAACCGAGAATAAGGAAGACCAGACCGTTCAATATATAGAGTAGAACAGACCATGTACTGGCGGATACCAGTTGCAGCTTATACTGCGGAGATACAGCACGGTCCTTCTCCACCGCATGAATAATCCCTCCTGCAACCACTGCTAAAATGCCAGATACCCCTATCTCTTCACTGATCAGATAGATAATAAAAGGGGTTAGGATCTGCAGCAGCACATGCACCGTGATATCCTCCATCCCCAGCCTGCGAATAATTACACTTAGCCGGATCAGAAGAAAAGCCAATAATGCCCCGACAATCAACCCGCCTACAGCTATAACTACAAAGCTAATGGAGGCTTTCGGTAAAGAAAACACACCCGTAACTGCTGCGGCAATGGCGAAATTAAAGGCAACAAGCCCAGAGGCATCATTCATTAATGATTCACCCTCTAGAATGCGATGAATACTCTTCGGAAGATGCACCCTTCCAGCGATGGCGCTGACTGCGACTGCATCTGTCGGCGATAAGATTGCTGCCAGAGCAAATGCAGCCGCTAGTGGAATCGTTGGGATCATCCAGTTAATCGAATAACCAGCAATAAGCACCGTGGCAAAAACCAAACCCAGTGCCAGCATTAATATCGGGCCACGTAAGTTCCATAATTCATTTCTTGGTGTTCGTTTCCCATCATTAAACAAAAGCGGAGCAATGAATAACACGAAGAACAGCTCCGGTTCCAGTGTCATATGTATTCCCAAAGGCATTAACACAGCCATTACACCCAGACCAATCTGAATTAACGGTATCGGTACAGAGGGAATGAATCGGTTTATGATATTGGATATTGCGATAAGCCCCAGTAGGACGAGTACAACTAGAAAAGTCTCCAAACCACATCAGCTCCCATTTTTTATTTGATTATTATATCGCAAATTTTTAGTTGAGGGCAAAATCAAGCGTAAGGCGATCCTAAAGATCATTTTCATCTAGAAATTCCACAAAAAATACATCAAATGAATATTGACAAAAATATTTTTATGTGTTATAATAATAAATTACACTATTGAAATCATAATTTATTTTGAGTATTATATGCATTAGCCTAACGGCATCGCTCTTATTACCAATCATGGAGGGATCTTATGCATATTGCTAGTGGAATAGAAATGTTAGAGATTACAGCACAGGTTATGGGTGGCAGTGACACCATTTACCCCACATTGCTCTGGGATCAAAATTCAGCTGTACTCGTCGACACTGGATTTCCGGGCCTGCTCCCCATGTTCAAAGAGGCTCTAAAAGAAGCCCACGTACCTTGGGAACAACTACGTACTGTAATCATCACACATCAAGATTTAGATCATATTGGGAGCTTACCTGCCCTGTTATCAGATGAAAGCCTAAGCCTTACTGTTCTGGCTCATGAAATCGAAAAGCCTTATATTGAAGGAGAGCGGATGCTCCTTAAACACACCCCTGAAGCTTTAGCAGCGGCAGAAGCCATGATCCCCCCTCATGTACCAGAGGAATGGCGCCACGCTTTCCTATCCGTGTTATCCCATCCCCCTAAGGGAAGAGTAGATCAAACCCTCATGGATGGGGAAATGCTGCCTCTTGCCGGGGGAATTACGATTATTCATACACCAGGACATAGCCCTGGGCATCTGAGTCTGTACCATCATAATAGCCGTACGCTGATTGCCGCGGATGCGCTAACGGTTCAAGACGGTGAGCTGCATGGGCCCACTCCTTCGGCAACGCCTGACATGAAGTTAGCCTTATCCTCTCTGGCTAAGTTCTCTGAGTATGAAATTGAGAAGGTCATTTGCTATCATGGCGGGATTTATCGCGGTGATGCAAAGAACGAATTGCTGAAATTGCTGAAGAAAAAGAATAAGTATATACAAGAAGGCAGAGCCCGGATGGCTCTGCCTTCTTATTCATAGTTGATCCCTACTCGTTATACTCACTTAAGATTCCGAAACAACTGTAAAGCGCTCGCGAATATGCTGTGGTTGTTCAATCTCATCTACAATAGCAATCGCATAATCTTCATAGCTCACATAGCTCTCACCCTTGGAATTCACAAGCAGATTATCTTTACCTTTTACGTAAGACCCCGTTCTTGTCCCTATAGCAAAATTAGCGGATGGGCTAACGAAAGTCCAAGACAGGGAATCTGTACCTTGCAGAATCTCCAGGTTCTTCCCTTGATTCGTAGCCGTTGGCTTGATAAAGTCAGGGAAATCAGGGGTATCTATCACTTTAAGCGTCTTAGCTTCATCAACATATAGACTTCCCGCACCTCCAACTACAATCAATCTTGTGTTAGGGGCATCCTTCAACGCTTCAATAAGCACATTGCCGGCCTCCACATGCAGATGCTCTTGTCCAAACGGTGCTCCAAAAGCATTTACCACCACATCAAAACCCTTTAAATCTTCAGCGGTAAGTGCAAATACATCCTTTTCGAAAACTTTTGCCTTCTTATTTGTAACTTTCGATGCATCCCGTACAATGGCTGTAACTTCATGGCCTCTATCTAGCGCTTCCTGAGTGATTCGGCTTCCGGCTTTTCCACTTGCTCCAACAACTGCGATTTTCATAAGCTTGTCCTCCTGTATGTGTTTACGATATTTTTATTTTAGAATTTATATTAAGGAGATTCTGAACGATGGTTCTATCGATATCCAGATCAAACTTCCTACCCCAAAAGCATTCTTTACCAGCGGTACGAGTGATCCGTTCATAATCTTCTAGCGTTAACGTTCGAGGATAATCCGGTCCTGTTTCCCAGTCTGTATACCTTTTAATTTCACTCCGTACATTGCTCTTAAAAGCACTATTCAAAATAATCGTATGGAAGAAGATTTCATCACCACATAGTGAGTTCTTAAAAAATCTAACATACTCCGGAGTAGTAGAAATGAACTCCATGATGTATTCCATACATCCACCTGTAATGGACATCCAGTTCGAGCCTTTGTATAGTGCTTTTGGGAGAGCGTCCAACCTTCTTTGCAGGAACGGAACACTCATTACTAATTTAATATACCTCATTCTAATAGCTGCCATACGTCTGGTTCTTGAGATCAAGAATCTAGGATAATAAACCGATACTCGCTCATAACACCCCCACGTTTCAGAAACGTTCGGTAATTGGAGATACTTCACAAATTCATCCCCCTGATTCTCCTTAAAGAAATCAAGAATAACTTCATTGGAAGCAAGGGGCATATCCTGACCACTTATAATGTGAATATAACTGAACTTCCCATGTTGTTTGATCAGCGCAAAACACTTCAAAATACATTCAATCTGACTATAATGTCCCCACTGTACATCAATAGACTCTTTCACAAAATGGATATCATCACGATGGGTAATGTCAGCTTCAATATCACTTTTCTGATCGACATGCAGGAAAAACTCGACGGATTCACTAGTTAAACTATCGATTAGCATATTGATCTGTTCAGAATTTTTGTGACAAAGGATCACATACGCCATTTTGAATGATTCCAACAACCTTCACCCTTCCGACCATCTATTTCCAAATATTATAAAATAAATGGACGAGAATGAATAGTTCTTTCTATCCATATAAAGGTTTATTTTCCCAAAGATTAGTTATTTCGTGTGACTCTGCACGATGAGTCTGATCCCAATGTTCCAAGGATCTTTGAATGTAGGGTCCCCGTTCTCTTCCACAACAGTGTAGCCAGCCTGCTGAACACGCTCAACGACAGCCGCACGTTCCTCTTCATTCGGAAAAAGTAAGGTGAAATAATCAATTCCTACTGCATCAGCAGGAGCCGCAGGCGCACCTTGCCCCGCCCAAATATTCAACCCAATATGGTGATGATACCCACCTGCGGAGATGAACATTGCCGCACTGCCATAATTAGCTACTAGATCAAATCCAAGCAAACCAACGTAGAACTCCTTCGCCTTAGTTAAATTACCTACATGAAAGTGCACATGACCGATCACTGTTCCAGCAGGCACCCCGTTCCATTGCAAACCTTCAGAAGCTGCCAACAATCCATCTACATCTACTGGATCCGTTGTCATCACTACATGACCTTCTGCATCATACTTCCATGTATCCTTAGGACGATCTCGATAAATTTCGATTCCATTGTTGTCTGGATCCTGAATGTACAGCGCTTCACTCACCAAATGATCCCCCTGACCTACTTCAATCCCTGAAGCAATCAAGTTGCGAACAACAAGTCCCAAGCTCGGACGATCCGGAACAAGGATGGCAAAATGATACAGTCCAGCCACAGAGTTCGGCCGAAGCACCCTTGCATTCTCAATCTCCCGCAGAATCAATAACACATTCTGGCCATCAGCAGTCATTTCTACCTCACGGCCAGATTGCCGCAAGACACTTAGTCCCACAACGTTCTTATAAAAAGTGAGCGAACGCTCTAAATTACTTACCCTAATTTGTACCAGACCAATTGCTACGTCCGGATGAAGTGTTGTTTTAGTTGTCATAATGTTTCCTCCCAATATCCTGTAACTTGTTCAGTTACAAATTAACTATCTTTAGTATAGTTACCTTCTATATGTTTGTCAATTACCAATAAAAAAATCATGCCGACTGATTCACAGCCAAACATGATTCATAACATCCTTAGAAGAGCTATTCCTGTAAATATTCAGATACACTGGACTCCAGAAGTCCAATTAAGTCTTCATCCATATACTTATAATTATCTGATATATTCAGACAAATTATTCTTTTGCCGATTACAATGTCTCTAAATTTATCTTGAATTCTTCGAACATGCTTCTTCTCCATCACAAAAATAACATCCGCCCAGCCCACATGCCCCGCAGAAAGTTTAATTCTGGCTTGATCCTCTGTTCCAGCAGATCTTACTTCATGACCGTCGATTCCTTGAAATATCTTCTCCGCAGTTAGACTCCGCCAACGATTCTGGCTGCAGACGAACAGTAGTTTAATAGAGCGCACCTTCCTTATCCGAGTAAAACCTTATTTTGTTTGTCCGTTCAGATAAACTCTCCTATTTAAGGAGGCTTCCGCAACCCATTTTGATAATAAGTCTTTGTTAAAAAGATATTTATTGTCTACATTTATATAAGGAAAGGGAGTACCAGGAAAAGACCCAAGCTTTTTTAAACTATTATGCTCCGTTGTAATAATATTCATCACCTGAGCTTCGGTCAAATTCAAGTATAAGGCCGTCTCTTTAATATCCATAAGCAGCTTATCCGCTGTTGTTATCGATGGAGTCTGTTCTTGATCGACTTTCGTTTCTTTATCACCATTAATAAATGAACATCCAATAATAAATGAAATCCCTAGAATAAAACTCGCTAGGACGATATAAATCTGATTTGTTTTCATGGCCCCCTCCTCTCTACTCCTCATATTCAATCAACCAACAATCTCTTAATTCTCCTTCATGCATTTCATGCTTCTCAAGGTATTTCTTCTTTACAAAGCCACTTTTCTCATACACCCTCAGTGCTCTCTTATTCCAAGCTTGCGGGTCCATTACGATTTTATCAGCCTGTTTGTTTTCAATAAGATAGTTAACTGTTTTTTTGATGAGCTGCGAGCCTATGCCTTGGTTCCACCACTCCGCCTCACCAATGAACTGGTCCATCCCGAATATTTTACCTTTAAATTCAGTATAACCGTATTCCTCCACTTCTTCTTCATCAATCAGATAGAACTGGAGGTATCCTATATCCTGCTCCCTATATTGCACAATACACCGCGTGACTTCATCTCGATCCTCATAAAAATGCTTCCTAACCAACTCCAGATCATGCGGTCGATCACGACCTTCGTAAAATTCCAGTACAACAGGATCTGAGAGCCATTTCATAAGCAACCCAGCATCACCCGGTTCGAGCGCTCTTAGCCTGATCTCTTGCTGCTCAAAAATAATCATAGCGCACCATACAGTTCTTTAAGAGGTCTGTAGCTTAGATGTTCTTCGATTTCCGTAACGACAACCCCTTGCTCGGTGTCCATCACACGGTAGGCTTTGGCTTCTTCTCTGGTAGACATCACCTTAAATTCATGATCTTTGTAGATGATGCCACAGTTATTATCCACTGCGATGCCAGGCAACCCTCCACCTTTAACCATACGCGAAAAATCCTCAACCCGAATATCCTCATTATAATGCGGACAATGAATACCAGGCAGAATACCCATTGCTTCAAGTTTAATATACTGCCATTCCCCTTGGTCGTCGAACGCTTCAGAGTCACTATGCCCATATTCAAACCAGCAAATGGAACCTGCACTCAGCCCTGCTAATACGGTCCCAGAGGTGTAAGCATCTTTTAGAAGAGCAGCCACACCGGTATTGTTCCAAATCTCCAGCATTTTTCGGGTATTGCCTCCACCAACATAAATCAGATCAGCGGACGTAATAAGCTCAACGATTTCTTCATGGGTATAGGTTTGACTCACAAGTAATAAATGACTTGTCTCACAGCCTAGAATCTCGCCGTACACTTTGTTGAACGTATCACAATAACCTGGAGCATCACTACTAGCTGTTGGAATAAATAATGCTTTCGGATTAGCTTTTTGGGTTAACTTCACAACTTCACGATCCATTTCTAGCGTTTCTAGATCGATTAGTTCTCCCCCACCTATGACCACGATAGTCCCCATAATCTCCCCTACTTTCACTAGGATCCGCTTTCTCCCTTTCCGTATTCCTCTGCTAGGATGCTGTAAATCTCCAAATCAACGAGACCTTTACCTGACCATACATGAGCTTGCCTTAACGTTCCCTCTTTCATAAAGCCACTTTTTAGGAGCACCCGCTTGGACCGCTCATTAAAAGGCATGACCTCTGCTTGGATTCGATTGACCTCTGCAGTTTCAAATAAATATTTTTTCACTGCTTGAATCGCCTGAGTTGCAATTCCTTTTCCCCAATAAGATTCCGCTAAAAAATACCCAATTGTAACCATATCCACTTTTTGATTAAAATCCATAGCTTCGATGATACCTAGCAGTATGTACGGATTATTTTTGCGGAAAATCCCCCACTTCACTCTTACCCCTTTGTTAAAATCCCGCTCGAAATGTCCAATCATATTTTTCACTGTATCTTTATTATGCTTCGGAATAATACCACAGTACTCAAACACTTGATCATTGCTATAAATTCCGAATACCTCTTCGAGGTTACTAACTTCAATCTTTTTTAGTGTTAAGTGTTCAGTTTCTAAAGTAGGGAAATGCTCAAATACGTGACTAAGCTTCAATTTGTTCCCTCCGTTACTTTTTTGGTATTTCTATCCCCGCACATTTCCCCTGTATTGCGCAGTTCTAAGCTCTCGTATATATGGCTCTGTAGCTGGCATAACCGCGTCTACGGCTTGTTGAATGGCTAACTCAATATCATAAGGGACTCTTACAAATTGTATGTTCAAAGAAGCTCCTGTCACTCCTCCATACTCCCCCTCCAAAATCACATAAGATGCCTGAGTCACATCCAGAGGATTCCCCACGCTGCCTACATTAAATAAAGTCTTCCCTTCTATATGTTGAATAAAAGCATTATGAATGTCCCCATAACCAACGATATCCGCTTGTCGCTTCTCCTGGCACAGATCGGAACAACCAAACATAGACAGTCGTTTCTCGTAATCGTCCCAAGGCTGAATCCGTTCATAGTAGCTTCGCGGCGAAGCATGAAATAACCGAATAAACTTACCACTCATCATAAACTCAATCGAGAACGGTAATGTACCCAAATAAGCAAGACGTTCTTTCCCTAACAATTTCCGGCTCCACCGGGCCATTTCAAAATCAACATCCTGATTCATTAAATCATCCCAGTTTCCCATAACACTGATTTCACAATTGTTCTTAATGATATCAACGGCTAGATCTGAATTCGGCCCTTTTCCAACAATATCTCCCAGGCAAAATATCCTGCTAATTCCACGCTGCTTAATATCATCCAGTACGGCTGTCAAAGCCGGGATATTTCCATGTATATCTGAGATTAATGCGATTTGTTCCACTGTAGATCCTCCGTTCATTTTTCCACTTCAGCTGTGTAAACTATATAGATTGTATTATACCCTCTATCTTTTGTTACCTACCTTCTAAATACAGATTCTATAATTATGTCTTACTTCCCTTCTTTGAGTCATTAGTCCTCTAACCGAGCCATTGAACAGCCTTATGATTATGAGAATTTAAAATATGATTGCAATAACCGACATGATGTTGGATGTGCCTGATCTGCATTAGAATAACATCAGCCTTAGTGAATTCGTTATATACGTCACAAGGTTCGAAAATAGACTGGTCGTTTAATGGTTCTATAAAAGAGTGAGACTTTTCTATCATTTCTTGCACATAAGCACCCATTTCCGCTTTCGTCGGATCCTCCGTACATTCCTTATCCAAATCAGGTGTGATATCTTTATTTAAGGTAGGTATGTGAAATACTTCACTTCCTTGTCTAAACCAAAATTGAATCCCCGTAATGGCATGAAAGATATGCTTCCAATAATTCGTTTGTCGGTCAAACCAAAGCTCATCAGGACATTCTTCTACTAATCGAGTAAGCATCTCTAACGTTGGCTCAAACTGACCCTTTAAGACATCAACCATAGTAGTATTCAAAAAAATCAGCCTCTTTTCTATTTTTTTATAAAACCCCTTAGTCTCTGCAAAAAAAAGACCACAATCACGTTAGCACATGTTGTGGTCTTCATTCTACGTTGTGATATGGAGTAGTTATATTACAGGCATTTCATTTACAATCTGCTCCAAAGTAACCTCCTGAAGGACGTTCTCCATCGCCTTTTGCGCGAGTGAGAACACCGGTACAATGGCACTGGCTATATTTTTGCCGACTGGACATTCCGGATTAGGATGCTCATGAACCGAGAACAACGAATCCTCCTCCACCGCGTTTACTGCCTTATAAATCTGAAGTAGTGTAATCTCAGCGCTACTACGTGAAAGCGAGGCTCCTGCGACTCCTGGGCGGGCTGTTACCAGTCCTGCTTTTTGCAGCATACTCGTTAGCCGGCGAATAACTACAGGGTTTGTGTTCACGCTACCAGCTATCCACTCCGAGGTACTTTTGCCCTCTTTATTACTGTCAATTAACGTTAATATATGAATGGCTACCGCAAATCGGGTGCTGATGTTCACTATAAATCTCTCCTTTTGCCATACTACCCGGCTAGTAACAAGTGCATTAATCAGATGCAACAATAATAGTTACATTTTATGCATTTGTCAAACACTTGAGGAGATAGCACTTCAGGATCATAATTAATGAATATTATGCTTTTTGAAATTACCGCCTTTAACTTCTGCTACATCATATACTACAACAAATGCGTTAGGGTCAATTTCATGAATGATATCTTTGATTTTGCTTTCTTCCAGACGGTTAATTACACAGGTGATTTCTTTAAACTGTTCATTGGAGTAACCGCCGTATGCATCTGTATAGGTTGCCCCACGACCCAATCGGTCACGAATCGTCTCTACCATAATTTCCGGTTGAACGGTGATGATTTTAAAAGTTTTAGATCCGCTCAAACCTTCTTCAACAATATGTATTACTTTAGAAGCAATAAAATAAGCAAGTGCGGATAGAATCGCTCCTTGTAGACCAAATGCTGTTGAAACAACAATAAAGACAAACATGTTTAGGAACAAGATCAGATCACTAGTCCCAAAAGGTATTTTTCGTGAAAGTAATACGGCTAACATATCTATCCCATCTAACGCCCCACCATTACGTAACGCTAACCCCATTCCAAAACCGATGATAATCCCGCCAACAACAGTAATTAACAATGTATCTCCTTCAATAATCGTTGGCACATGGTGCATAAGGCTTGTACCAATGGCTAGTGAGGCAATACCGATAATGGAATAAATAGCAAAACTTTTACCAATTTGCTTATATCCTAACCAAACAAAAGGGATGTTAATTATAACAATTAGCAGCCCTAACGGTAATCCAAACAGCTGTGAACCAACGATACTTAGGCCTGTCACACCACCATCCGAAACATTGTTAGGTATTAATACGGATTCTAGACCATATGAAGTAATAAGTGCCCCTATAATAATTAATATGACTTTTGAAAATATCTTCAGCTTATTTGATTTTTGATGCTGTCTTATTCCATGCATTCCATTTCCCCACTTCAAATTAGTTTTTTATATCACTGCAAGTGAAAAACATCTACTGGACAAAAGCCGATAAAAAATAGTCTATAACAATTTTCACTACTTTGGCAAATCAGACGCCGCTAGTATGATATCTATTATTTTACCCATATGACTTAAAATAATCTTATCGTTCCATAAAAAATGAAAAAACCAGACTACGAAAATTCGTAATCTGGTAATCTTCTCTATCACACCTTCATGTATTCGTTATATAATTCCTCAAAAGTATCGTATCGTTCAACTTTCCTTCCCACCTTATTATATTCTTCCAGATATTCATCCATGACCTGCAGGAACAGCTCTTTAAATAAATGCAGATGATCTGAATCAAAATACTGCATAATATCAAACTTTTTTGTTCCCCTTGATTCTGTCATTTCATCAAGAAAATTTTGTATGCCCATGGCTGCATAATAAGCATAAGATTTATCATTTAATTCCACACTTGCTATAACCTTATTGCGGCAGTTACACCATAATTCCTCAAAGGTGCCACCAAGACTATCATAGGTTGGGACAGGCTGAATCACAAAATCCTTATACATTTTATTATATAAATCATTGACGCTTTCTAAAAATCTATATGATGCACTTCTGATTTCAACGATTGTCTTCGCATCGATCACAGCCATATATATATTTTCAAAATCATCAGGAACATAACGATACATAGCTATTTCCTCTAGGTATCTCTTAAGTCCCCTTTTAAAATAGGTATTGTTTAAATGTGTTAGAGCATTTACCAAATTGTATACAACTTCACATGAAGCATACCTCACTGCTCCGATATCTTCAGAAAGTAATGTATTCGTATATTCTTGTTTTGCTATGTCTATATTCTTTTTCGCTCTACTAATACATTCACTCCCTATAGGCTTTGCCAAAGCATCGAGAGCTCTCTGTTTATATAAACTTAGCTTTTCCAGATATTCGGGTTTCGCACAATATAACAGTTCTAAATCTATCAGACACGAAATCATGGGGCTCTCAAGATTCGCTTGATCTTCTATCCTTGTTTCCCATGGCGTACAATATATGTCGTAGCCAACATCCTCCAAAATAAAACACGAAGATATCCCCCAGCCTTTGGCCGTGTTATTAATTATGATTAGATCTAGATCGCTTTTTTCATGAAAATCTCCGGTACTGAAAGAACCTGTAAGCCCAATGATTGCAATGTCATCAGGAAAATCTCTCTTAGCACGTTCAATAACCATACTAATTAGTCTGTCATTTTTATTTAAAATTTTTTGTCTAATATCAGCATCCATATCCAATTCACCTCTAAGTTCAATTTAATTCCATTGTATATGGATATCTCTCAAGTAAATATCCCGACTTTATCTATATTTAATCTATACCAAGTACAAGCTCTCCTCCTTCCAGGTAAACAAATAACGCGCTGGTGAGAGACGACTTTTCTCTACCAACGCGTTATCTAGTAATAATAAATGCTTTTCTCACAGCTTGCTTTAATAAATGAAAATTTCATCTACAGCTCTTCCGTCACAAGGATTAAAATCAATCCCTAAAATCTTCGCCATCGTAGGGGCTATATCTACCATTTTGAGATCCCCTATAGGAAAATCACTTTTAATATTAGTCCCAGATATTACCAAGTTGCATCTATAATCCTCTTTGTCGGGAGAATAGCCGTGAGTAGCATATTTGATTCCTCGTTTGTCCAAATCAACAATCGTCGGTTCATCCATGCTCTCATCGAAACAATAGCCTCTCTTAGCTTCAAGCATATACTTAGCAGATTGGCCCACATGAAGATGATCCAGCTCCTCTCTAGCATACAATTCCTCTATTCCAGAAGCTTCGTCTTTCATATCATCCCGAATCACAGCTAACGCTAACCGTTCAGCTTCTTCATCCCCCTGTTTGATATGCAGATAAGCCGCTCCACCCCCACACTGAAAGTAAGCTCTCCACTGCATTTCGCCGTTCTCTTCATAGATCAGCCCTTTTTCCTGCAAAAGGTTGTTCAAATGCACTTTGTACCTCACATTGAACTGGCCATGGTCACCCAAAACTAAAAAAACTGTGTCATCCTTTATCCCGGCTTCATCCACCGCTTGCATAATATCGCCTAGCCGTTTATCCATACGTGTGATTACCCGCTTCACTTCATCGCTGTCAGTGCCGTAAACATGCTTGGCGTCATCCAGATCAATCAAATGCATCATGAGAAGATTAGGCTTTTTATGCTTAATCGTTTCTATCGCACACTTTGTCGTGAAGTCATCCAGATAGGGCTGCTCGATCCCTTTTCGAAGCCTGCCATATTTTAGCTCCATCTCGATACAATATAAAGCGCTCCCGCTTTTTAACACCTTCAGTGCCTGATTTTCTTTTTTGATGGCTCTGATTTCAGGAATATTGTATTGGATTGAGGATTTCCCTGATACCGGCCAGAGGATGCCAGCGGTACTCATGTTATGCTCGCGCGCAGCATCGTAAATTGTGGGCACCTTTATCGCATTTCTAAACCAGAACCAGCTCTGCTCCTTTTCCCTCACAAACGGCTGAAATGGATTGTTGTGATGGATGCCATGTTTATCTGGATATACACCGGTCGCTATCGTAGTGTGCACCACATAAGTGAGCGTGGGATATACACTTTTCAATTTATTGCTATACGCTCCGCTCTTAATCAATTTCGATAAGTTCGGAAGACGGCTGGCCATTTCCCATTGGTCTTCTGAAAAGGCATCATAAGAGATGACAATCAGATGTTTGGCCTTTGCCGCTTGTTCTTTGCTTGACATCATAGGTTAAACCCCTTGGTTTCATTATGTTCAGACGGCTCTTTTGGTAAAGTTATAAATACGAAGAATCCAATAATAAATAGCGGGATAATCGCAAGAATACTAAATTTAGCATTGCCTGTTAAGGTAGTTGTTAAAGACATCACAGCAGGACCCACAATCGCCGCAAACTTGCCAAAGATATTGTAGAATCCGAAGAATTCATTAGATTTTTCCTTAGGAATGATCTTCGCATAATAAGATCTGCTGAGCGCCTGAATCCCTCCCTGGGCAGAACCAATTAGTGCACCCAGAATAAATATATGCCACACTGAAGTGATAAAGTAAGCCGCGATACAGGAAATGATATATGTAAAAATCCCCACGATGATCATCGTTCTAGCTGAGTATTTTTTGGCGAGATTACCATACAGGATAGCACACGGAAATGCGATGATCTGGATAACTAATAAGATACCCAGTAAAGTAAAGGTATCAAAAGCATCCGCACCCAGAACCGATGTTGCATATGGCACTACCATTTTAATAATCGTATCTACCCCATCAATATAGAGGAAGTAAGCAATTAAGAATACAAATACCACTTTATGCTGTCTGACATTCTTGAATGTGTCTCCCAGTCTTTTAAAGCTATTAATAATCGGTTTCGGTTCAGGCTCAATGTAATATCTCTGTTGCACATCCTTGATCATAGGCATGGTCAACAGTCCCCACCAAAGGGCAGTGATTATAAACCCAATCTGATAACCAATCGATTTATCCATCCCCATAAACAGAATCAGTAGTAGACTAATACCAAATGGAATGACGCTGGCGATATATCCAAAAGCAAATCCTTTTGAAGATACCTTATCCATCCTTTCATCAGTGGTTACATCCACCAGAAAAGAATCATAAAAAATATTGGCTCCCGCAAAACCTATGACTGACAAAATATAAAATACAATCAATAACTGCCACTGCCCACTCGCAGGTGCAACGAAAGCCAGCGAAGCAGTAGCTATCACGCCGATCAATGAGAAAAATATGAAGAAGCGTTTTTTCTTATCCTTATAATCTGCCATCGTCCCTAAAATCGGGCTAAGGATGGCTACCAGAATACTCGCAATGGAATTAAAATACCCCAAATCCATGCTGCGGTTCACATTTGAAAACATCCCAAATACAATAGGCAGTAAAGCCGTTGTAACCGCCATCGAATAAGCCGAATTACCACAGTCATATAAAATCCATGATTTTTCCTCTTTACTTAGTTTCATCTAACAGCCACCTTTTCACCTAGTTCCTTCTGTTATATCACTTAAGGATATGTGGCATGTTAAATGTATGTAAAACTACTACACTTCATGATTTCAATGGAGAGCTGATCATTATGTCCTCTCCTATATTGTCAAACTGTCGAGGATCTCAGCAACCTGTAGAGCATACTTTTTACTCAAACGTGACTTACCAAGATTACTCTTCACAATCTTAATTATTCGGATATCTCGACTCTTAGCGAATTTCTCAAGCATGGCAAAACCCTCTTCAGGTTCACTCGCCACAAATACACTTAAGCTGTATTCAAGTCCTTTAGATAACACACGAAAATGCTCAGCGTCCTCATATTGTACTTCCCCACTACCCACACTCTCCATGATTCGAGTAGCCAACTGAAGACAATAAAGCGTATTCTCTTTCTTTTTCAAAAGAGGAGGATGCGCTAACGCTGCTACAAAAGCTCGTTGTTCAAGCCTATTCGCACCCTTCTCCCACATGCCGATCAGCTGCCTGACAAGGGAAAAACCATCCTCCCCTATACTTTGCAGCGCCATAGCAGAAGCTTCACGCATCCTCCATCTGGAGTCATTCATAGCTGTCTTAATGATGCTCTGAATCATAATTTGCTTCGCTTCTTCAGCGTAGCTGTAATAAGCACCCAGCGCTCTAACCGCGCAAAACGGCAGAAACTCACGGGGATCATTCACCCCAGCTTCTGCCTCTGTAAGATTAGCCCATGAATTAAGAAACTCCCAGTCTGTTTCTGTTAGTTTAGGATGGGCAAAATGTTTGGCAAAATTGCCTGAGAGCTCCAAATTCACACGTGGTCCGGGAAGATTGCTCTCCTTCATCAGCAAATCTCTAAGCTCTACCCACTGCTCCTTATCGCTTACCCATTGCTGAAACAACATAATCATCATTTTTTGTCCAGCCATCTCTGGTCCCTCCGGTATTTACCTTTAGATTT
The DNA here is from genome assembly GCF_037963325.1 of Paenibacillus sp. FSL E2-0201. Lineage (NCBI taxonomy): Bacteria > Bacillati > Bacillota > Bacilli > Caryophanales > Paenibacillaceae > Paenibacillus > Paenibacillus sp. FSL E2-0201. The sequence continues at coordinate 2,724,027 of NZ_CP150154.1, read as the reverse complement.
GAACAATCCCCTGCATCTCATATGGATAATCAATCTGCTTTTTTACCGAATTCATAGCTGCTTCTCCTGCCAAGTGTGAAATCAGATATAACCCCAGATCAATGGAAGTGGAAACTCCACCGCCTGTAATTACATTACCATCATGCACAATACGGGTCTCCACAACTTCATCACAGTAAGGTTTTAGTAATTCATAGGCAGATGGATGGGTAGTGGCTTTTTTCCCTTCTAGCAACCCCGCAGCCCCAAGCAGCAGTGAGCCTGTGCAGACCGACACCTTATAAGGAACATTGTAGGCACCTGCAATCCACAAGACAAAAGCTTCATCATAACGGAGTTTCCGTGTCCCCATCCCTCCAGGCACAAACACCATGTCATACTCCGAAAGCTCTGGCAGCACTTTTCCAGCTTTAACTGTGAATCCTAACTCATCCTTCATTTCCTCCGAAGCTGCACAAATATCCCAAGACAAATCTTTACCGATTTCAAATTGCCCCAATCGATAAATAACATCATAGAACCCGGCAAAATCCAAGAACGTAATCCCGTCAAAAAGTATAAAGGCGATTTTCAAATCCGCACTCTCCTCTTTATGGCTTGGTTAGAATAATAGGCTCACCTTTCGTCACGATAATTGTATGTTCAAACTGTGCTACCCGGCCATTGTCTACGACACTTAGTGTCCATCCATCCGACTGCTGCTCCACGTAATCCGCCCCAGTAGAGAGGAAGGGTTCAACCGTAATCACCTGTCCCTCTTTTAACACAGTAGTCACTCTTGGATTATAGAAAGGTAAGATTTCAAACGGCTTCTCATGGAGTGATTTGCCAATCCCGTGGCTGCACAGATTACGTACCACTCTATAGCCGCGTTTTCGAGCTTCTAGCTCCATCATTCTGCCAATCTCATTGACCTTCATCCCTGCTCTCAGATGATTGATCACACTCATCATAGTTTCCTCTGTACTCTGGCACAGACGCAAAATATCATCATTATAGGGAGGCAATTGAAAAGAAACCCCGGCGTCCCCATAATAACCATTCAGTTCAGCAGATACATCAATATTGATCAAATCTCCGGCATTAATCACTCTAGGACCAGGAATCCCATGAGCAACCTCTTCATTCACACTGATGCAGGTGCTGCCTGGAAAATTATACGTTTTCATTGGGGCTGAGGATGCTCCGAATTCCGCTAGAATTTCAGCTCCAATCTTATCAAGCTCCGCTGTTGTCATACCGGGAGTTACTTTCTTTTTCATCTCGGCGATGGTATGTCCTACTACTTTCCCTATGGCTTTTAGCCCTTCTAAATCCTGTATGGTATCACTCGTCATCTATCACACATTCCTCTCACTTCTGGTATGAATCACTTGTCTAACTTCTGAAATACACTTCCATTCCACTGAAAAATATCTTCCATCTGTTTACCTGCTGCGTTATCGTAATAACTTCTCTTGAAGCTATGATCATCGACTTTATCGAGCTTTATCGAATACCCCTTAGGACTGCTGATAAACAAATCAGAGTCTGGTTTAATCTCTAATTCCTCTATACTGTTATTTTTTGTAAGCGTAAATAGCTTGTAGAAGTAACCGTTACTTGTTCCGTACTGACCAATCGTAAAATCCGGATCGCCGTCGCCATTATAGTCCTCAAACTGAATTTGAAAAAAATCATTAAATATTATGGGATCCTCAAAATGTTCACTGAGTGGAAAGCTATTCAAAGTTCTCCCTTGATTATCGATAAGAACAAGCCCAAATCTGCCACTCCAATTCCTTCCCATCAACGGACCTGGTATTGTCCAATCCTCACTGTAGGTTCCATCTAAAAGCTGCAGATTCAAGAATCCAGTTCTATTAGTTAAGGGATAGAGATCATTATGTGATATCGTTACTGGACCAGTAACCTTAACAGAAGACTCCAGCGACTCCGTCTGTTCGATGTTCGCCTGATCTGCTGTTCCATAGATGAGTTTTCTTATTTGATCTGCGTTCTTCACCGGAATCGAGTAGCCCTGACCACTATTCTCAGCTGTAGTAAATACTCCTTTATAGCCGGGTTCATCACCTATTGCTATGTAATAATCCTTCGAGTAGCCATCACCATAAACAAGCTTCATTTTAAATTCAGGAGCCCAATCCAGCTCTCCCAATAATTTATTGCTCTTGTTCATAGCCTCCGAAAGCGCCTTAATCAGAGCGGAGTCCTTCAGTATTAGGGTCTCAAAATGTTCGGGTCGATCAACTTGGTTCTGATCACTAGTTGTTACAGGAGTTAAAGACACTCCGGCGATCCACCTTGCATTGATGAAGCCCACATCATTCTTACACCCGCTTAAAAGAGCAACCAAGAACAAGGGTACAACCCATAGTAATTTCCTAATGCGAACCACCTCCAAGAAAAGAAACATAACCTAATTATAACAGCGTCCATAAATATAAAGAAATCATCTTTCCGAACCGTTACAAGCATAAACGCTTTCGCGATAATTTATAGCATGGAACATATAAATTCTTATATTTAAAAAAAAGACTATAACCTGCTCCTTTAATGAGTGGTTCTAGTCTTATAGAATCAAGTAAACATGTTGTGATATGATCTGCCGACTAAGCTTTAGTTACGCCTACCGTCTTAAGCCAAGCATCTGCAATAAGGGCATGGCCTGCAGGTGATGGATGTACTCCATCCGGAGCCCAATAAGCAGGTTCTGCTTTTACAGATGCCGCAGCAAACAGGCCATCCAGTGGAACAAGCAATGCACCATATTCACGCGCCAGTTCCCGTACAATGTGAATTTTCGGGTCCAGATCCTGGCGCCAAGCTTTACGATCTTCAGGAACAGGCAACACGAATGGCTCTATTAGGACTAATTTAGCAGCGAGCGAATGCTGCGTGCGCTCGATCAGGTCACGATACGCAGCTTCAAATTGTTCAGGCGTTGTTTCCTGACCAGAATCAAAGCGGCGCCAAGTGTCGTTAATACCAATATATATGGACACCCAAGTCGGCTTAAGATTCAGGCAATCCTTCTCCCAGCGTCCCTGCAAATCTACTGCACGGTTGCCGCTAATTCCACGATTATAGAACGTAAGATTCTTCTCAGGATATAAATGCCCCAGACGAGCGGCGATCATCAATGCATAACCTACACCAAGCGATGAAGCATCTTCATAATTACGACCCCAATCCGTTATGCTGTCGCCTTGAAACAGAATGACATCGTTTTGCCGGAATAACATCACGTAATCCTCCTCTATTTCCCTTTGTTAATATTAGCCAATCTATTATAGCAAAAACGAATACTGCGTACTAGGATAACGTTTACAATTCATGGTAGAAACCACTAGAGATCAACAAAAAAACCTGCTCAATTCAGAGCAGGTTTTCCAATCATAAATTAATAAGCTAAGCTAAACAATCCTTTAATGTGGGACAAGTAACGAATATTACTGGCTTCCTTCATCAAGGTTGCTGGTAATCCTTTTAGCGGAGTAGAGCTTGCACCAACGATGGCCACACCGTCTTTACGGCCTAAGCTCGCAAGAGTACCTGAGTTGATCGGACTAAAGGATTCAAAAGATTTGTCCTTCAAGTACGCATAAAGATTGTAACCGATCAATTCACCCATTTGCCAAGCGATTTGTGCAGTAGGTGGATATGGACGACCATCCTCAGCAAAGACTACGGCGCTGTCACCAGCAACGAATACGTCTTTGTGTGAGGTGGATTGCAGGAATTCATTTACCGTTGCACGACCACGGTTCACTTCAAGACCGGACTCACCAATCAGTGGATTTCCTTGTACGCCGCCCGTCCATACAAATGTGTTAGCAACAATTTTTTGACCGTCTTTCAAGTCAATTACATTATCTGCTACATTCGTCACAGGTAGACCTGTCAAGAATTGTACACCACGTTTTTCTAAGCTTGCCACTGCGCGTTCGATCAGTGCATCTGGCAATACCGGAAGAATCTTAGGACCTGCTTCAACCAGCATCAGTTTAATTTCTTTAGGATCCACACCATATTTCTTAGTGAGTGTTGGCAACACATCAGCGATTTCACCAACCAGTTCAACACCTGTTAAGCCACCGCCGCCGATTAGAATGCTTGCATCCGCTGGATTTTTAGACTTTGCATATTCACGGATACGTTCGTCAATGTGACGATGAATTCTGTTAGCATCCGCTGCAGATTTCAAGACCATGCTGTATTGCTCAAGACCTGGAATGCCAAAATAAGCTGTTGTGCTTCCAAGACCCACAACCAAAGCATCGTAGGATAATGTCACACCATCAGATAGTGTAATTTGTTTGTTCTCAACAGAAAAAGAATTAACTTTTGCAATTTTCAGGTCGATATCTTTACCTGCAAAAAGCTTAGCTAGCGGCATAGCAACAGCACCTTCTGCAACACTACCTGCTGCAAGACGATGCAATTCTGTAATAATTTGATGAGTAGGATATTGATTAACGACTGTAATTTTAGCTTCGTCTTTCTTTAGGTACTTGCGTACAGTCAAGGCGCTTAGTAAACCACCATAACCTGCTCCTAGAATGACAATATGTTTAGACATGATGTTTCCTCCGTCCTTACGAATGAGATATAAAAAATATTATTTCTGCTGACTGCGTTCGCCGGCAACTTGAAGATAAGCATTTACAAAACGGAAAAGCTTTTGTGCTTGTGGATCTTTCATCATCTTCATTAGACCAAATACACCGATCACATCGCTACTTTCATTCGCACGATCTTGCGCTTCGATCACTGTAGCTGCCATATTCTTCGCAGAATGCACCACAGGTTCAGCAAGCTCTTTAATTGCACTTACCGTATCACTTTTCAAGACTTCATCCGCAGCGACAGTTTGAACAAAGTCATATGACTTTGTGAGCACGCCGACAAGCTCTGTTAATTTTGGCAACTGTTCTACTAAGACAGTTAACGATTCCTGAACTTCAGGCTTCAATAGCTGCTCAAGAACATTCATTTGTTCTTGAGTAACAGCTAATTTTGGTGATTCTTGTTCAGGGGTTGTTTGAGTGATTGTTTCTGACATATCCGAATCTCCTCTGCAAATAAGCTTTGCTGCTTAATAGTAATAAAAAATAATAACTTTTAACGCCATATTTCTATTATAGCACTTATCAAGTTATAAATGTCACAAAGTTTTTGAATTTTTCTAAAGTTTTGTGATTTTTATTACATTAAAATCGATTGATTAAAATTTTCGATATTTTTTATATACGCTTAGGTGATTAAATACTTATTGTGTAAATTCATTTAATTTCATCTCCGACTTCAATAAAGCGTTCACCATATCCTGATTCTTCATTGTTGGAAGCAACCTAAAGTAAAGAGAACGAAGGAAATTCTTTGTATTCACACGAGCAACATACTTGTTGCGACTTCTTGGCCACCCACCACATTGCTCCAAGCTGCTGACCCAGTCGACAATTGACTGCTGCGGAAGTAAATGATGATCTATGATTGTAGCTACAATCGTAGCCATCCGTTCATCTTCTTCATCGCTAAAAATGTACTGATGATTGTTGTAAAGCATTCTTTGGATGACCGCCAGAACCTCTTCCCTGATTGCAGCATCACTCTCCGAGCACAATACCAGTTCATCCAAGGCATCTGCACCATGCGCTGCAGCGTGCGCCCAGCCTTCTTCTTGCATAAATCCTCGTAAATCCTGTTCTTCCTCATAATATCTAATCAGAGCTTCCTTCACATTTGTAAACTCAGCGCTATCTAAAAAAGCCTTTTCCCTATGCCGCTGAAGAATAAGTGCAACGACCAGAACAGAAAACGTTCTTGTGAACACAGCCTGATCCTCTTTGCTGCCAATGTGATAGAACAAATGCTGCTCGTCAAGGAGAATCAAGAGAAGTTCACGAAGCTCTGCATCACTAAACCATTGTTTCTCGTTCGTCCATTTGTAGAAGGTGGAATAGATCAAATTATCTCGCAGCTCCGGCTGTGGATCTCCTATGTACTCAAGCATCAGCTTCACATAATCCCTTAGCTGCTCTCCACTTCTAAGCTCATAATCGTTCTCTTCAATTCTTTGCAGGTCTATGATCAACTGCTCTCTAGTATCGTTCAACATTCCCACCCTTTCATTTATAAAAGCATTTTGCATATCCTAGTATCCTAATTTACATCCTAATATTTTACAACATAGTATTTATTCTTCATACACTCCAAGTACTTAGAAGACTTAAGCTACATGAAGTGAGAATTTAATCATTGACGAAAATAATTAACTGTGCTATTTTGAGTTAGTAACAAATAGTTAGTTTATTTATAAATGTCACTTGTTTATAATTAAAAAGCAAATACATACACATATGGAGGAATAACTCATGAGCACTTTTACAGATTTGATTGAATCCCGTAGGTCTGCGATGAATTTTGTTGAAGGGGTAAAGATCCCTCAGAATGAACTAGAGGAAATGTTCTCTTACGCCAGATTGGCACCATCGGCTTATAATCTTCAACATACAAACTATAAAGTCGTTTCTGATGAGAATTTGAAAGAAGAGATTCGTAAGGCAGCTTACGGTCAATATAAAATACACTCTTCCTCAGCGGTAATTGTGGTGCTCGGAGATAAGAATGCTTATCTGAAGGCTCCAGAAATTTACGGAGGACTCAAAGCTTTAGGGGCGATGAGCCAAGAGGATTATGATGCAGAGATAGAAACAATTAACAATGCTTATTCAGGAAATGATGCTTTTCAAAGAGATGAAGCTATACGGAATGCTTCTCTGTCTGCCATGCACTTCATGCTGATTGCCAAAGATAAAGGCTGGGATACCTGCCCGATGATCGGCTTTGATCCGGAAGCCATTCAATCCACTTTAAATCTACCCGATCATATGGTACCTGTTATGCTGATCACTATCGGCAAAGACAAGAAACATAAAATCAGACCACGCGGCTATCGTAAACCGGTCAATGAATTCGTTGAATTTATCTGAGTATTATAGAAGCATAACAATATTATGACAAAAGCGTTCCATCCGAGGTTTGAATAACGGATGGAACGCTTTTTAATGAGGCTGTGGATCTGAAACCTTTCTTCACTGCTTAGCGTACTGAAGAATTGCAATCGCAGCTCGTTCTTGTCGTTCTACATCTTCACTGACTAGAGCTTTCTTCAAAATACCGAGCGCAATAGAGAGTGTCTCATCATCCACAAGCACTTGATGATTCACCGCTTGCTCTGAAGCATAAGACCCTTTAATCCACAGATCCACACGAGCGCTAGGTATTGGCCCCTTATACTGCTCAGCTAATCCACTATCGCTAAGAAACTCTTTCACTTCTTCGTTTAGGTCGATTATCGGAAGACTATTCAGCCAAGTTACACCTCTTCGATGGCATGTGCCGTTGTCAGGCGTGTCATATAATTCGTTGTAAAAATAATCGCCAAGATCACCTAGATGTACCCAGTCTCCATCACACACCAGCACATAATCGCCATCCTGCATTGTATTTACGAACAGGTGAATGGCTTGCACATGTTCTGTAAGCTCCAGCTCACTGTATTGATAAGTACGAAGCAACCGTTCACGCAGCTCTTCTATACTGATGTTCTCCAAATCCCCTATTCCCGGGTAGCCGATACTGACATAATTATCCTCCAAAAATGCAGCCATCAGCTCTATCCCCAGCGGTTTCGATCCTATCTTAAACAGATTCATCATTCAATCCTCCAAGTATTTAATAAAATGCTTGTAATAACCCTTGGACTTTGGAGTTATAAACCGTCCATCATTCTCAGAATCCTTCATTAGATTATGAAGTTTTGAACCTCCAGTATAGGGATCTACAACGCTGGCCTTAAGCCTTGTCGCTTGGATCGCCTTCTGAGGACAAGAATAAACACAACGCATACATAATAAGCAACTTTGACCGAATATAATCCCATCTGCGCTATTGCTAATATTAGAAGTTGGACAGCTTCTAACGCATTTCAAACATCGTGTGCAAGAGTCTGTTGTTCGCAATCCTTTGGCGAAGTATTTCCCCCCTTGATGTTCCTCACAATAATATACCGTTCTCAGAACTCCCTCCAGCACAGGATGAATCCGCAGGTTCCGTGGAATCCGATTCATGATTTCCTCTGCAAATAATTTCACCTTACGCTGAGCGACCTGATATAACTGCTTATTCAATCTATCATCATATTTTATATAAAAATTGCATGGCATCGCCAAAATGGAATTGTGGAAAGGTGTAAATCCCTTCTTACGTAAATAACGAAGTACAGTATTCGAAGCACCGTTATTAATATAGTGTGGAGAAGAGGCTGTCTTGAATACAAAAGCCGGAGTTCCATTACAATCAGGTAGCTGTTCTACAAAACGTTCGACAAATCCGGATGCGCCAAAACCTAGAACCGGATGACCAATCCCAATAAGGTCGTAGGATTCATATTCGACAGAACGAGTGCCTTTTAGAACATCTTCCATTCTAAACAAATCTACGTCTTGTCCGCTACTTCTGAGTGCTTCAGTAAATTGCTTAGCAATAATCTCCGTATTTCCAGTACCTGAGAAATAAAATATAGCCGTCTTCGCATTATGCATGCCATCCCCTCCCAGAGCAAATATACCTCATCCCCAGCAAAGAAAGCTGTGAAGTTGAAGTGGGATTATAGTGCATAATCATATACTCAATCGTGCGTCCTCACAGGAGTAATTAAAAAAAGTGTAGACGTAGATGCGTCTACAGGCAGGATCACCAGCGGCCTTTCTTTGCCCGCGAACCTGATTCTAAGCGTCTCACTATCAATCGCCCGAAGGATGTCCCGGAAATACTTTCCGTTAACTGCTGCTCGAAAATGATCACCTTCTAGATACTCTAAAGGAATCTCTTCTTTTACATCCCCAATTTCTGAAGTCTTGGACACTAAACTTAGCATGTGAGAAGGAAGTAGGCTCAGCATAACACTCTCACCAGCCAATATAGAAATACGTTCAACCACATGTAGCAAACGTGCTGTCTTAACAATCACTTCGGAAAGGTACGCTTTCGGGATTAAATTATTGACAGAGGGATAGGTTCCTTCTAGAAGGGCAGACTGAACCCTCAACCCATTAGAAATAAATCTGATTTGCTTAGGCCCTATTTCTAATTCGGTGCTGCTGTCTGCATCATCGTTTAATATTTTTATAAGATCCTCCAGGGTGCTGCCCGGAATTACAACATCCAAAGATATTGCACCGTAATCTTCTACGCTTTCAACAACATGCTGGGCGAGACGAATACCATCAGTGGCAACTACACGAATATTTCGCCTATCAATTTGAAGAGATACTCCTGTGAGCACAGGTCTGGTTTCCGATGAAGAGACCGCAAAAACCACTCTTTTAAATATTTGCTTCAAGAGAGTGTTATTCATACTTATCCTTTGAATGTTTGGATGATCTATGTATTGGATTCTCGGAAACTCTGCCGCATCCATTCCACATAAACGAAATTGAGTGTTCCCTGATTGAATGTTTAGCATCAATGATGCTGCGATTTTCAGCCTAATAAGTCCAGGATCAAGCTTACGAATGATCTCATAAAAATAACGCGCGGGTACTACGATCTCACCTGTGTTGTGTACAACCACCGAATCCCTCTTCACAGGGAGCTTATATTCAATGGTCATTCTTATATTGCTCGCTGTTATTATCAGCCCCTGAGTTTGCGCCTGAATAAGTATTCCTGATAGAACACGTGAGGAGCTATTCGCGGATATGGCTTTTGATACTGCCTGTAATGCGGTAATAAGAGAATCTTTTGATACATGGATTAGCAAAGACTTCACCTAACTCTCCTTAGATTCCATTACAAAATGTGCCTCAATAATGTTCCGAAATACTTGGGAGCGAGATGCGTTCTGTTCCTCACAAGCCTGCTCTATCTCCTGCCAAACGTCCTCAGATAACGTCAATGATACCTTTTTAGTTATGCCGGTGCTTTTTCTACCTGCTCCTTCCCGAAGACCTCCCCTTGTAAAAAGAAACCCTAATTGCCCGTCTTTTGTAGCTAAACCTACTTTGACTTTATCCTCATCTTCGAATTTATGATCACTCATTCCCTCGCACCTTCTTTTTTTTGATTTTAGTAACTTAAATCAATATACCTGCTATTTTCATAATATCATAATCGCCCTTATTCCACCATCATTCGAAACATAAAAAAACACCCCAAGATCGGAGTGTGTGAATTGCACTTTATACATCTATATTTATACATTGTGCTGCCCGAGCGATGTAAAGTGATTCTCTGCAACTAAAAGTGACTAAGCACCTTATTCCCTATCACTCACCATCTCCCAAGGACTCCCTTCCCTACTGCTCCGATCATCTTTATCCCAGAACTCCCTACTCATGATAATATCTTACCTCACAACCGCACTATCTTAAGATATTCTGATAATTTGGCGGGAAGTCTGACTTATTAGGGTCTTTTAGATGCTTGAACGATTCAAGCTTTACCTTAGGACCAGAAGAAATTCTAAAAGTCATGGTATCTTCTCCAACTGAAATATGTGGACCTACTGTAGGATATACGTTAAGTGTAATCAAGAAATCAAACCCACGAAAACCATTGATCCGCTTCACCTCAGTCACATCCACAAAGTAAGGATAAACCATTGGCGATTCTCTCAAAAGTGGCGCATAAATTTCAGCGATTTTTTTGTCAATATAGGGTGATAGAAATGTCATTAACATATCTTGAAACATAAGTTCGCGCGAATCCTGATCTGGAAGCTTCGGTCCCGAATCAGATCTGGACGGAGCCTCGGCTTGCGATTGAACCAACCCATTAGCGGAGCAAGGTTGTTGCCCCAGAAAGAGCAAAACTGCGATAAGAAGAGGAGCAATCCAGCTTTTTTTCATCAAAACAGCCTCCTTAGGGAACTTTTTATAAATTCCCCAAAGAGGCCCTATTTTTATACGTTAAATCTCAATTGTATTAAAAAGAAAGGGATCTCCCTTCAGATAATTCCTTAGAATCGCTTGCGCATAAGGCTGTTCTGCTTTCAGTCCGTCGGTTTCTCTAGGATCGGGTGCGTGATGGCAATAATTCTCGATCATGACCATGACCGTAAAATGCTCTAAAGTCTGCAACCACTCCCCATCAAGCTTGCCAATGCTCTCGTAGCCCTTAATGACCAGCTCTCTTTGTAAGGGATACAGTCCTAGTATAGTGTGTGCCACGTCATAAAGATAATATCCCCAGCCACATCTTCCAAAATCAATCGGTCGAGGTTCCCCCTCTTTAAAAATGATATTCCCTTGATGTAAATCACCATGGATGACCCCATAAGTTCTTCTGTTCTTATATTTATGCTGCTTGCTTAACCAGCCGTATAATCTCTCAGCCGCAGACTGATACAGCACGAACTCATCATCTGTAAGAAAACTATGGTAGTGCAGTTTTAAACGGAGCATTGCTTTTCTAAAACTATGTTCATCCCAAACAGGACGATTAAAGCCTGGGGGTAACTCAAGCTCTTGCGCCGCTTTATGTAGCTTCGCTAATAATACACCTTCTTTATAAATTTGTTCTTCATTAAGTCCTTCATTCGCATGTTCACCTTCGACCCAGCGCATTAACGATGCATATACGCCGTCCCCATTACCTTGCTCCACTTTGAACGTAACAGAACCTGTGCGATCATGCACGCCTTTTGGCAGAGGTACATCCATTTTGCTCTTCAAAAGCTCCAGCCATGCGATTTCAGAGTTAATTTCCTCTTTTGACCTCCCCGAATGAAGACGCAGTAAGAAAGTCCCCTCATTATTAGTCTCTATTACAAAAGTGCAAGTGTCCGATCGTTGATTGAAACGAATCTGCGTCCAATCGAGATCAAAGTGCTGGAGCGCTGTTAAAGCTGCTTGCTTATAATTATTTCTCATCGCAATGGAATGTACACATCAACCTCATCAGGCCACGTAGGATTAGCAAACTGGTAGATTTCTATAGCCAAAGCACGATCATTACTCTGCAAATCATTATTCCTCACATAACTATGAAGTTCATCATAGGGATCACCTTTGGATCTTACATGAGCATACTGATGAGCCGGGATTGCAAAACCAAGCATGCCCTCAGGAACATTTGTGAGCTCCTCCACTTCCATACAGATCATATAAGTAAATAAATTTTCGGTAGAAAAATGTGGGCTAAGATAACGTTCAGCGTGAATGATATGACTGATTTCATCTTTTCTTCTATTAAATTCTTGCTTCATCGCTTCTACTCTTTCCGGATCGTGTCCTACAAAAGAAGAAGTAATACTTAAACCTACCAGCTTCATTTCCGGTAATTCAAGTACTCGGACTTGGCCTTCAACCAGCATGAATAATCCATCCCTTCAATGATGATTTAAAATGAAAACTATTTGAAATAAATATTTCTCTTGAAAATATTTTCAGAAAACTAAATAATATAAAGCAGTACTACATGTCGGATCTATCATCTTAATAAGGGTGGAGCTTCATTACAGACAGAAGAAAGGTTGAACATCGGCACCATGAACGCAATTCCAAACCTCAACAAGGAACCAGCCCGTGTGGAAAAAACACGCAAAGAACCTTTTCCCATCTCTATTCTTTCGCTTACGGTAGGCGCTTTTGCGATTGGAATGACTGAATTTGTCATTATGGGTATTTTACCAAATGTAGCCAAGGATTTACAGGTTAGTATTTCAACTGCAGGCCAGCTTATCACGATGTATGCCCTTGGGGTAGCCGTCGGCGCCCCTATCCTAACCATCCTTACACAACGAATCCCGCAAAAGAAACTGTTATGCCTGCTCATGGTATTATTTATTCTAGGCAACGGAATCTCTGTATTTGCTCCAAACTATGCCGTTCTTATGGTAGCTCGTATCATTACAGCTTTAACACATGGGACTTTCTTTGGCGTTGGGGCAGTGATCGCTTCTAATCTGGTCAAGCCCAATAGGCGGGCCGGAGCCGTATCCATTATGATGGCTGGTCTAACGATTGCTAATATCGTCGGTGTCCCTCTAGGAACATTTATTGGGCAAAATATGGGCTGGCGCGCCTCATTTGCTGCGATTGCAGTCATGGGAGTCGCTGCGCTAATCGGCATTCTTATTTTCATACCAAAGATTAAACAAGACAAACCTGCTAGTGTAATCCAACAAATTTCTGCGCTAGCTAATCCTAAATTGCTTCTATTCTTACTGATCGGTGCGCTTGGTAACGCCAGCTTGTTCACGGTATTCACTTATATAGCGCCACTGCTAATGGAAGTTACCGGCTTTGCCGAGCATAGTGTGACATGGATTCTAGTTCTCTTCGGCTGTGGTGTTACCATCGGGAATATCGTTGGCGGGAAGCTTGCAGATTGGAAGCTGATGCCTTCTATTGTGGGACTTTATTTCGCGGTTAGTGTCATTCTTACGATCTTTTCCTTCACAATGCATAGTCCAGTAGCTGCGGTCATCACAATATTCTTCTGGGGTATGGTGTCCTTCGCGGTCATGCCAGGATTACAAATACGAATCATGAGTCTGGCTCAAGCCGCTCCTGCACTTGCTTCTACAACCAGCCACTCGGCAGGGAATCTCGGAAACGCAACAGGTGCCTTCATTGGTGGATGGGTCATTTCTCATCTGGCAATTACTTCGCTGCCATGGGTCGGTGCGGTTCTGGTAGGACTCGGTCTGGTACTTGGTATTGCTTGTTATGTAGCGGAACGTAAAGAGAAAATGGCGTAAATTTTTTATAGGACTATATTTAAAAACGAGGGTGTCTCCCAAGCGATGAAAATGGCTTAGGGATGCCCTCGTTTTTATTTTAACAAACTATAGCTATCTATTATCTTGTGGCTTCATTCTTCTAATGCTTAGCATCTGATTTGCCCCTTTTTGAAATTCATAAGGAACCTCCATCTCCTCCACAGCGAAACCTTGGTGAACCATCTCAACGATAAGGCGATCTAAATGCTCATATCTTTTGCAACACAGATCAACTAAAGGGAAAATACGAAGCTCTCCCCTCGTCACCCGCATAAGTTCATTAACGGTCCTTAGATGAAAATCATAGTCCAGCCGATCACTATACATAAACAGGAAGTGTGCAGACAACGTCAGATCAAAAGCCTCATCATTAAAAGGCAGATCAGGTAAAACCACAGGAATATATCGCTCCGGGGTTTGTCTCCGATCATTGGTGTTATCGTTCAAAGCCCTATTCCTCGCTTGTGTAAGATCCGCTATAGACCCGAAGTAGTCCCACACAAAGTTACCTTGTACCTTTTCCAGTTCAGACATAGCATGCTCGATATCTTGAATACCTTTGTCTGCAAGCTCATCCGCAGAGTAATAATAAGCAATATCGGCAGCCGTTACCTCACTCCCGAGCTGATTCGATATCGCTGTAAAAGAACAGGCACCCGCAGGACAGTCCAAAATCCGCCCGCCCATAAGATCCGCCTCTTTCAAATTGAACATCTGCAAATATTCCTCAAAGGTCCTTCCTATAAAAACAATCCTCTCCAACTCAAGCTTTCCCTCTGCTCCGCTCATCTCATCTCACCTTTCCTCATCTCGGCTAATAGGCTCACTTTTTACTTCTGTTTAAATATATGAATAAGATAATCTATAAGAAGTCCTAAAATTAGGAACGTTCCAAAATGAATGAGATACGTGGGAAATCTGACGCTAATTAATATACTGCTGGCAGCCCATTCTGTATTATTAACATCAACCATCCAGTTTGCAAAGGGCTTCGTAAAAATCAGCGTATCTATAATGGGATTAAGTCGTACAAGAATGATGTTTGCGATCTCGATCCCCAAATAATCGCACAGACAGATGATGATACTAATAATCGAAAACCAGAAACTGAATTTTCTCCTTAAAAACATCAAGCACCGCCCTTTCTATTTTTTCCTAATACATACAATTCGTTTAAAATTCAAAATATCCTTGTCGAGGTTAATTCCTGCTTTAAAAAATGATACAATCTGGAGCTCGCAAGCTTGAGTGGATAATCCGAAAGTTTACATAGGATACCGCAGGTCATATCAATCACCCTTCCCTCCAGCTTCCGTACCACCGTTCCTGCAAGTGCCGGTTTCAGCACAATCTCAGGGACAAGAGCGACACCTAAACCACTTTCCACAAAATATTTCAGAGCCGTCATGCTACCAATCTCCATAGTATCTAATGGTGCTCCGCCTGATTCCTGCAGCACACTTTCTAATTTTTTGCGATAAGGACAGTTCACTGCCGTTATAAGTAATCGATGATCCCGTAAATCCTCTGGCGTGATACTCTCCTTGGAAGCAAGGGGATGCGCTTCTGGCATAAGTAACACAAATTCCTCTGCAAATAAGGGTTCAAAATAAAGCTCCTTACCCAGCTCTGGTCCGGAACAAACTGCCATATCAATTTCGCCTCGCAAAAGTAGTTCACTGAGTGCTCCGGTTCCCGCAATCTCCACAGAAACTTTTATTTTCGGAAACCGCGTCATAAAACTGCTTAACAGCTGCGGCAACCGATAGCTCGCCGTAGGATCCGTTACCCCTATGCGGACGTTGCCAGCCTCGCCTATTTTTAAATCAGCCAACTGACTCTGAAGCCGCTCCATATCCTTAACAATATGTAAGCTCTGTTCATAAAACAATCTACCCGCATCGGTTAAGCTAATTTGTTTTCCACGCTCAAGCAGTTGACAGCCTAAGTCGGATTCAAGCCTCTGCATTTGCATCGTAACAGTCGATTGGGCATAATTCAATTCTTCTGCTGCACGGTTAAAGCTTCCTGAAATCACGATGGTTTGAAAGGCTTTTATTGTTTTTAGATCCATTCTAGTGACCCCCGCCATTCAGTTCAAATAAATTGAACCAAACCTTCATTTAATTCAATTATACGAAATCCAATATTCACTATAGAATACTCTATATCAAACACATATGCCAACCTAAGGAGTGAATGAGATGGATCTTAACAATAAAGTAGCATTAGTAACTGGTGGATGTACTGGAATTGGCAAGGCTGTAAGCTTGGAATTAGCCCGACGCGGAGCCCGTGTGGCAGTGAACTATTCTAAATCCGAGGTAGAGGCCAAAGAAACGGTGAATATGATTGTAAATCAAGGGGGGCAAGCCATAGCAGTACAAGCTGATGTTTCTAAGGATCAGGAAGTACGGAGTATGGTGAATTTGATCATTCAGCATTTTGGAACGGTAGATCTGCTGGTGAATAACGCTAGTATTACTAAACATATTGCGCTAGGTGATCTGGAAAAAGCTACGGAAGAGGTATGGGATGAACTCTATGATGTAAATGTGAAAGGCATGTTCTTCTGCGCCAGAGCAGTGGCGCCGTATATGAACAAAAGTACCTCAGGCGCCATCGTCAATCTCGGCAGTATCGCCGGACAAACCGGCTTAGGCTCTTCCCTTCCTTATGCGGTCTCCAAAGCTGCTGTTCATGGTCTTACAAAATCTTTAGCCCACGCCCTGGCTCCTAATATTAGAGTTAACTGTGTCGCTCCGGGAGCTGTTGCTACCAGATGGTGGTCTGGTCGAGAAGAACAAATGCATAAATTAGCGCCTAATTTACTGCTCCGGCGTATTTCATCCACTGAGGATATCGCTCAATTCGTCTGCGCAACACTGGAACAGGAAGCAATGACCGGACAGATCATTACGGTAGATAGTGGTCAAACGTTATAACAACAAAACAAATGGCATATCAATTGAAGCGCCGATAGAATAATTAGGGAATTTCTCCCTATAAATCTGACAAATCCACTCATCCAAATAGTAATTACGGAAAACCTCCCTATAATTTAGATGATTTGCTGGAAAATAAAGAAATCCCCCTGATTTTTAGGGAGGAATTCCCTGTTTTCGTTCATTTAAGGCTAAAATCGGCTATTTTCAGGGAGTTATTCCCTAATTCCTCTCTAGCTCACACGATCGTCGTTTGGTCTATTTTATAAAGATAGAAGCTGCCCCAAAAGTAGAATTTTCTACTTCTAGAACAGCCTCTATTGCATAAATATTGGTGATGTTTTTAGTTAGGCTCACTACCCCAAATCAGACTTCCTGAGACGTAAGCTGGCGCTTTAGTCCAGTCCACATAATTGGTATCCACCGCATTAAAGGAGTAATCACCGGTTTGAGTGTAATTCGTCCAGTCATTTTTAGACACACGCACCTGAATATCGATACTTGCACCAGCAGCAAGTGTACCCGCTGCACTTGTGAATCCGACCTCCAAATAATAATCCGCATCCGACTTAGCGGTTGGCAGCTTCACAAACGTTCCAGTTACATTCGCGCTTCCGACCTGCGACCAATCACAGAAGAAGCTTTGCGGCTTTTCTTCATCAATTGTGTAATAGTATCTTAATTTCACATCAGAGAGCGTAATTGCGCTTGTGCTCGTGTTCACCAGCTTGAACTTTGGATTCAACGTATTTCCGGAAGCAGACAATGATCCGTTATACATCTGTACCTTTAGTGCTGCTGACGGAGCTACTGTCGTATCTGAAATGGTGACAACCAAGGATTGTGTGGCCCCTGCACTAAACTCAAAAGTCAATGTGGTCGTTCCTACTGCTTGCGTTGCCAGATACGACTTTTTAATCGTCACAATCGATCCGCTGATCACATAATCTGTTCCCGCTACGAGATTGGCTGTTCCATTTTTGATCGTGCTCAGCGTATTTCCGTTCAACGTCAGCGTTACTGCGACGTCTGCTTGATTCGCTGTTTTCTTGTCAAAGCCTGCGGTTGATGGCGTTATCGTTGAGTTGGATACGGGTGTTGTCGTATCCGATACCGCAACCGCCAACGATTGTGCAGCCCCTGCGCTAAAGCTAAACGTCAGCGTGGTCGTTCCCACCGCTTGCGTTGCCAGATACGACTTTTTAATCGTCGCAGTCGATCCGCTGACTGTGTAATCTGTCCCAGCAACCAATGTTGCTGTTCCGTTCTTGATCGTACTCAGCGTATTTCCATTGAGCGTCATAGATACTGCAACGTCTGCTTGATTCGCTGTTTTCTTATCAAAGCTTGCTGTTGTCGGCGTTATTGTGGAGTTGGATACGGGTGTTGTCGTATCTGATACCGAAACCGCCAACGATTGAGTAGCTCCCGCGCTAAAGCTGAACGTCAGCGTGGTCGTTCCCACCTCTTGCGTAGCTAGATAAGACTTCTTAATCGTCACTGTCGATCCGCTGACCGTGTAATCTGTCCCAGCAACCAATGTTGCTGTTCCGTTCTTGATCGTACTCAGCGTATTTCCATTGAGCGTCATAGTTACTGCAACGTCTGCTTGATTCGCTGTTTTCTTATCGAAGCTTGCTGCTGTCGGCGTTATCGTGGAGTTGGATACAGGTGTTGTTGTATCCGATACCGCAATCCCTAAGGATTGCGTAGCTCCCGCGCTAAAGCTGAACGTCAGCGTGGTCGTTCCCACCGCTTGCGTAGCTAGATAAGACTTCTTAATCGTCACTGTCGATCCGCTGACCGTGTAATCTGTCCCAGCAACCAATGTTGCTGTTCCGTTCTTGATCGTACTCAGCGTATTTCCATTGAGCGTCATAGTTACTGCAACGTCTGCTTGATTCGCTGTTTTCTTATCGAAGCTTGCTGCTGTCGGCGTAATGGTTGATCCTGTAACGGGTGCATTCACAGGATCTGCATACAAGGTACCTCGGCCATTCGTTCCGAGATACACACGTCCATAAATTCTTGGGTCACCAGTAATCGCCATATTGATTTTGGCATATTGGTGGGCATCGTCATTAATACGAACCCATGTTGCGCCAACATCATCAGAACGGAAGACGCCCCGCACGCCATCAATCTTCGCTACCGTGTACAGCGCCATGTAAGTTTGACCCGGCGCAGCCTTTCCATAACCGATCAGATCAGCTTCTTGTACATTTGTTAATTTCGTAAAGCTCGCACCAGAGTTCGTGGAGTGCCACAAACCATATTTATTCTCTGTCGTGTTCCCTCCAGCAAACCAGATGTCGCCTTCAATGCCCGGTACTGCCTTCATGCTGATCTGAGCTTCATTCGGCTGTAATCCAGCCACATCATTGGTTGGGAACCCTGAAGCTGAAGTGGCCGTAAATGTAGCTCCGCCATCCACACTAACATAGAAGATTCCAGCAAAGAATCCGTAGAATTTGTTTGTATTCACTCGATCAGATGCTACTTTTGCTCCAGCAGGTAAACCGGCGCTTGCTGTCCAAGAATTACCTGAAGTTTTGGAGTAGTACACACCAATATCCGAGGTGCTCCACAGAATGGAGTTACCACTCGCAGATACAGCTACTTGTCCATGCCCCACCGTTGTTTTGTTTCCATTGGACGGTTCGGAATTTGGCATGTACCAGTTCACTCCACCATCATTAGAGATACCGATAGACTTCATGCTTGGGGATTTTTCTTTATCCGCACTCCCTACCCGAACCATGTAGGAGGGGCTCAGCTCAGCATAATCAATACTCATCGTTGTTGCCCATGAAGGACTGGTCTGGAATTTAGTTGGAGCTACCGACAAATCCTCATGCCGGAAACCAGATACGTCACCAAGCGCAGTGATCAAATGGGACGTTCCAGTTGGCGGGCTTATCAGGCCTAATACTGCAGTTTCCTCCACACCCTTTGCCATAACAGAGATATTTACCTTGCCTCCGGTATCCCATGAGGTCAAATTGTTTGAGCCATAAATAGTGGCCCCCGTACCATACATCATCCGGTTAGAGTTGAAAGGATCAATTTCCAGATCGCCCATCATCCAGCCCAGTTTTGGTGATGGATCAAGAGAGGTCGAAGTCGTTCCATGATCGAGCCAAGGTGCTGCTGTGATATCCATACTGAACTTATAAGTTCGTTCTGGATAATTACCCCAATCCCAAATTCGGCTCCATGTTGCACCACCGTTCGTACTGCGGAAAATCACTTCATCAGGCCACCAAGCGTTTAAACTGGATACCATCACTGTGTTAGGATTCTGTGCATCCACCGCCAAACCACCGAAGCCATACCAATTATCCGTTCCGGTTGAAGGGCTGATGTTCGTCCATGCACCGCTTGTTTTATTGAATTTCCAAACTTCACCTTTACTTCCGTCATAAGGACCTACACCATTGCTATAAGTTATATACAGATCACCTGTAGAGGAAAGCACACCATGATGTGGCAAGTATCCTGTAGGTTGTCCAGCCAGAGCTGTCCAAGTCGCGCCTCCATCAGTGCTCCTATATACGCTGCTTGCTGTATCGGCAACCCCTACATATATCGTTTGAGTCGCATTGCCAAGCGTTCCTGTACTTTTATCGAATGTAATCCAGGATAAGCCGACGAGATCATTTCCATAATCCAATGTCGGGTTCTGAATATATGTTCCTACATTCGTAAAGGAGGTTACCTTCGACCAAGTAACACCGGAGTCCGTACTTTTCCAGAGCCCATTACCACTTCTTGTTCCGAAGAATAAAATATTATTCTTATTCGGGTCGATCACAAGGCGTTCACCCGCAGATCGGCCCGGCATATTTCCACCTACTTTAAAAGGCAGTGGAGTGGTTTGCCAAGTGTTACCTCGGTCATTAGAGCGCATAATCTGACCGTTATTATCCCAAGAGTTAGTATAAGTACCTGTTGCCATATACACTTTGTTCGGATCAATAGGATCTGTAGCAAGGGCATCTACACCATTCTTATTCCAATCGACCCAGCCCACGGAGTCACTAATTGAAGTCCAGCTAGAGGTAGCCTGATTCCAGCGATAGGCACCCCCGATATCTGTTCTGGCATAGATTAAATTGGGTTCGGACTGATTAAAAATAATACCGGGTACAAAGCCACCGCCTGCCCCCGTTACAACACTCTTCCAATTGTAAGGTTCACTTGCAGCCGCATGAGTAGTAGCTGGGAATGCAGAGAATAAAGAGCCTACCATCGCGCCAAGCAGGATTAACAATCCAGTTTTTCGGATACGATTACGAATCACGTTTTACGCCTCCTACAATTTTATTGGTTTGCTTTTGCTTTCCTCCTACTCTGTATCCCTGCTTCTTCCCTCCCCCCTAAACATGACTATTTAAAATTTACTGATAACGCTTTCATTATAATGGTAATGTTTTTCATTATCGAGAGAAAATGGTTGTATTTTTATGAAGTTTGTCTTTAAAAATCGTACCATTTTCACACTGCAGATTACATTTCACAAACACAGCCATCTTCTCACTTACGTTTGCTCTCAAAACCAACTAAGGAATAGCCGCTCAAATCAAAAGAATCTAAAAAAAGCCTTCTCCACCCTAAGGGTGAAGAAAGCTGCTATTGCTTAATGCGTGAGCACAAATTCATCCAGCATCTTCCCATCCACATCATAAGCCTGATAGGTCAGAGTATTACCGGCAACACTAATCCCTGCGAACATTTGCTTGTAGTTTTGAAAATGCACCGCATGATAGAACTGATCTTCTTTTTTCTCATTAAACTTCCCAGCAGAAGCATTGGTTACCACATATACCGTACCTTTTTTAGCACCTACCGGATTCTCACCTTCAGGAATGATTTTTCCAGCCCGTAACGGGTAGGATCTGGAGTACTCATGATTATGACCCTGTAGTACCAAATCAACCTCATACGCGTCAAAAATATCCGTCCAATCTTCAACCTTCTTATATGAATTCCCCCCGTATGCCGGACGGTGCATCGCAACGATCTTCCATTCCTTATCCGTGCCCTTTAAATCTTGCTTCAGCCACTCGGCTTGCTTTTTTAAATTACTCTCCGTATTCAATACAGATACATGCACAGGACCATAATCGAAAGAATAAGAAGTGCCTGCAACGGAACCCTTTGCCCCGTTATCAGGCAGGTTGAAATGGGAAGTAAAGTCTGTCGCATCGCCATCCACCTCATCATGATTTCCTGTAACAGGCATTAAGGGTATCCCAGAAATCAAGCTTTGCACGTTCCCAAAAAATTGATCCCAGCTGCCCGAATCCTCCGGGTTCTCCGTTATGTCACCATTATGAACAATAAACTTGGCCTCTGGAAAGGTCTGAAAAGCCTTGCTCAATGTCTTCCCCCACAGTTTAAAATCATTCGCACTATCCCCTTGGGAATCCGTAACGTTGATAAATGTAGCACTGTCTAGTCCTCTCTCTTCCGTGGTGAATTCCGAAACTGTACTCCATTCCCCCTCAACACCGCTACCCACTCTGTAAGAATACATTGCCCCCGGCTCAAGTCCCGTAACCTCCGCTTTATGAACACCTCTAGTACCATTGTCTGTTTTTATTGAGCTACTATCTGCTTCTACCCTTAATACATCCGAATTTGCAAAAGAAGAACTCCGTCCCTTGACCAACTCCAGAACTCCTGCGGTGTTGGAATCGTTAGTATACCAAGTGAAAGCACGACTCGTTCCAGCATCTCCTTTAAAGGTGGTAACAAGATCATACGGGGTTGATGATTTCGCGGAGCTCCCGGATTTGGACCACTCCATCCCAACAGCCACCAAGATCAATACAATCACTACTAGCCCTAGGATAATGGCGAATTTATAGTCTTTCATCACGGCTCCTCCTTCATTTCTCTCTCTAGTCTTCTAACTAAGATAGCCTTCCAGAAAGTCAGAAGTCAAATCTATACCTCCATACTTTTGTTAACGCAGTGTAAAACATTCAGCTAACATTCAGTCTATTTTAAGTTAAGCATAAGGTCTGTCTCCTAGAATTAGTTGTGCAAGAAGGTCAACCAACGACAGAGAAAGAGATAGAAACGAGGTGGGAAAATGAGTAACAAGCTTCAATTCCGGCATGAGCTGAAATTCTTCATTAACTATCATCAATACCTTATATTGCGCCAGCGATTGCAGAGCTTGATTGATACAGACGAGCACGCCAATGAGAGTGGCGAATATCATATTCGCAGTTTATATTTTGACGACATCAACAACTCGGCGCTTGCCGACAAACTCGGTGGTCTCAGAGAACGCGCCAAATACCGTATTCGCATCTACAACATTCAAGACAACATTATTCACTTTGAGAAAAAAATCAAAATGGACGATTATATCGCCAAAATCAAAGAGCCGCTGACCCGTCAAATGTACGACGAGATCATGGCAGGCAACTATGAGGTCCTGAATGTCCCGGACAGTCCGCTGTTCATGGAACTATACCATCAGATGCGTCACAACCTACTGCGGCCTAAGGTCATCGTCGATTACGTTCGTGAGCCTTATGTTTGTCAGAACGGTAACGTGCGGATTACATTCGATAAGGAATTACGTACCGGTCTGCATTCGACGGATATTTTTGATAAGGATTTACATCCGATTCGAGCGATTGATGAGAACTTCATTATTTTTGAAGTGAAATTCGATGAGTACATTCCGGAGTACATTAAAATTGCGCTGCAGTTAGAAGGGTTGAACAGACAGTCCGCTTCAAAATATGTAATCTGCCGCAAATTCTTAAAAACCAACACTTGGGAGGATTATTGATTATGAATGCATCACTAGCAACGCTAGCAGCAACCGCAACAACAGATACAACCACAAATACTTTTACAGATATTATTAAAAGCTCGGTGATCGACAACTTTGTATCCGACATAAGCATCTCGAAGATGCTCATCACCTTGGGGGTAGCTTTCCTAATCGGATATTTCATTTATCTTCTCTACAAACGTGTTTTTAGCGGAGTGTTATATTCCAAAAGCTTCAACGTCTCGCTCATAGGCATGACCATGATTACTGCCACTGTTATTATCGCGATCAATTCTAACCTTGTGCTGTCCCTCGGTATGGTCGGTGCATTGTCTATCGTTCGTTTCAGAACGCCTATTAAAGATCCAACTGATTTGATCTTTTTGTTCTGGGCAGCAGTCGCAGGCATCGTAACCGGAGCAGGCTTCTTCACTTTAGCAATTGTTGGTTCAATCATCATCGGTCTAATTCTGTTCCTCTTCATCAAACATTCTTCTATCGAAACTCCATACTTGCTAGTCATTAACTGTGATGGTGATGAAAGTGAACGCGAAGTACACAACCATATCACCAAGTCAGTAAAACGCTATAATGTGAAGCAAAAAACAGTATCTGCAAACAATATCGAATTAACACTGGAGCTTCGTCTGGATGATAAAGTAGGTGGCTTTGTCAATACAGTCTCCGACCTAAAAGGAGTCAAAAATGCACTTCTAATCAGCTATAGCGGCGACTATGTATCCTAAACACAATATTATGAAAGGCGGTGCCCCAGATGAAAGCAAGAGGTAAGTCTATCCTGCTGAGTCTTTGTTGCCTGCTGCTGGTCATCGCTGTAACTGGGTGCCAGAACGCAAGTCCATCAGCAACAAACGAAACTGCAACAGATTCTAAGGATAAGGTAGTCTCGAGCGACGAGAAAAATCAAGACGAGCAGGTCTTTCCAAAAGATAAGGTCGTCGATGTCAAAATCACTTTGGACCCGGATGATTTTCAGGACATGCTGGATAATGCCAGTGCTGAAGAATACAAAATGGCTTCTGTAGAGTATAACGGGATCAAATTCGATAACGTAGCCGTTCGAACCAAAGGAAATCTTAGCCTCAGAAGTGTAGTACAGATGACGGACTCTGATCGTTACAGCTTCAAAATTTCATTTGATGAATATGTGAACCAGAATTTATTCGGCATCACTAAGATCAACCTGAATAACAATTACAGCGATGCTTCTTATATGCGTGAATTCCTAACCTATGAGCTCGCTGAGAGTGTCGGACTCCCTACGCCGAAATACTCCTTCGTCAATGTGTACGTCAACGATGAACTGAAGGGCTTCTACCTCGCGGTGGAACAGATCGGCGACGCTTATCTGGAACGTAACTTTGGGAACTCTTACGGTGCACTTTATAAAGGGGAAATGACTGGTCAAGGCAGTGACTTAACTTGGCTTGGTGATGATCCATCTCTCTATACTGGACTGGTAATGAAGTCGGATAAATCCAACGATGATATTCTGATCGATATGCTGAATGAGCTTAATAATGGCACCGATTATGAAAAATACATCGACGTAGAGGAATCGCTGAAGTATATCGCTCTAAATGCGGTAACAGCTAATATGGACAGTTATCTAGGTGGTAATAAGCAAAATTATTACTTATATGAAGACGATGGGGTCTTCTCCATTCTGCCGTGGGATTATAATATGGCTTTTGGCGGCATGGGCAGCGCAGATGTGCTGATTGATGAGCCTACTCAAGGCGCACTGGCAGAACGGCCACTGATTGCCAAGCTGCTGGCTAATGACGAATATAAAGCGAAATATCACGAGATTGTCAGCGAGATGATTAATGGTTATCTAGCGGACGACACTTTCCAAACTCGGATGGACCAGCTGGACATGATGATTTCCAGCTATGTCAAAGCGGATCCTTCAGCTTTCTACACCTTCGAGCAATATGAAGAAGGGATTAAATCTGTTAAGACCTTCATGTCGAATATGGCGAAAAATATCCAGCAGCAGCTCGATGGCACCATCCCTTCCTCCGGTGACGGATCGGGAAGTGGTATGGGTGGCGGCATGGGCGGCGGCGGCTTTGGCGGTGGCGCTAGAAATGGTGCAGCTGCAGGTGCCACTGGTGCCGGACAAGGCGCGAACGCCGCGAGTAACGGGCAAGTGGCTGGCGCGGAGACCGAGAGCACTACCACTGTTGATGGCGCTACTGCGCCGAACGCCGTAAGCGGGCAAGCAGCTACTGATGGGCAGGCGCCTCAGGGTGCAGGCGGTGAGCCCGGCGCCATGGGCGGACCCGCTATTCCTGATGCCGGTGCAGGTCCTGGCAGTAACACGCAAGCAGCAGCTGGCGGTCAAGCGCCTCAGGGTGATCAGACCAACACTAACGGGCAGGCTGCTCAAGGTGGACAGACCAACGCCAACGGGCAGGCCGTTCAAGGTGGGCAAGACAACACTGACGGGCAAGCTGCTCAAGGCGGATTTAATGGAGGCGCAGGCGGTGAGCCTGGTGACATGGGTGGTCCAACTATCCCTGAAGGCGGAAACGGTCCTGGCGGTGGCGGCTTTGGTGGCGGTGGTGCCATGCAGCAAAAAGGCAGCACGAGTGAAGCCATTACTACTGGGGTCGCAATCCTGCTTCTGCTACTAACCGCAATCTTTGTAACCTTCTATAAACGCAAACGGTTATAGAAAAGTAAGAAATTATCCTCAACAAAAAAAGACATGAAGAAGCCTCCGACGTTAATTGACGGGGGCTTCTTTCATGTCTTAAAGATTATATTGCCAAATCTACACATACAAACTACTGAGAACAGTTCCATATCTCGCTCGGAACTGTTCTCGGTTTTCATCTCAAACTTTTTTCTTATCAAAATCTCCAACAATGATCACGGAATACAACTAGTTCTTACTCTTTCCGCCCACGTAATATACTAATGGCCGCTATTAAAAAAGCTAGTAATGATATCCCGACTGCGATATAGACCATTGGGTTGACACTGTTTGACTTCTCTTCATCTTTCATGATAGCGTTGTGCTCTTCCATACTCATGGAATCTCCCACGGCACTAGCACCGTGAGAATGCTCATCCCCTGCTGCGGCTTGCACAATCGAGGTCACAGAGTGTGGATTCTCTGTTCCGGCCTCGCCGGACCATTGCACCAAGCTTCCATCGGCATAGTGCTGATAAGCATCCCATGCAATGTCGCCAGCGGCATCAGGGTTCTTGGCCGTAAAATAGAAGCGTTGGAATTGCCCCTTCTGAATGCCCTCACCATTAGCTATCCAGCTAACCTTATTCCCTTCAATGGTAACATCCCATCCGGGTGTAGCCTCATATTGTTTAAACTCTGCACCTGCTGGAACGCGCAGATCAACTTGTACAGTTGCCACATCTTTTTCCGAAGGAACCTTAAGCGTGTAGGTCTCCCATGCTCCGGTACTGGATTGTGCTGGTGCCACAGTTACGTGCGCACTAGCCACGGCTGCAAACAACAATAGTGTGGCGGCAGCTGGTGCGAATAAAGTCATTATTTTGCGAGATAATCTGTTCATAATTAGCCCCTTCTCATAAGTAATCCTATAAATTTCGTCATTTAACAAACCACTATATCTCCTTGGGAAAATCCCGTTTACGCGAAGCAAGCCCTTGTTCCAAGGCATAACGCGTCAGCTGTGTTCGATTTTGGAGTTGAAGCTTTTGGAGGATGTTCTTCAGATGATTTTTTACGGTATGCTCCGAAATCCCCAAGCTCACGGCAATCTCCTTGTTCTTGGATCCAGAAGATACACAGCTTAAAATTTCTTTCTCTCTTGCCGTCAACGACTCCCCTTCATCTGTTACAGAAGGCACGGTGAACTCCTTCAAGATTTGAAAAGCCAGCTCCCGACTAAGCGGTGCTTCTTCATTAACAATAGCCTGCAAATATTGAATCCAGGTGGAAGGTGCCAGATTCTTTAGCAAATACCCCTGTGCTCCTTGCTTCAGCGCTTCGAGGAGATGGGAAATCTCGTCCGATACCGTAACGATAACGATTTTGACATAGGGATATTCCTGCTTGATCCGGCGAGTCGTCTCCAGCCCGTCCATCACCGGCATCTGAATGTCGATTAGAATGAGATCAGGCATCCATTGCGCTGTGAAAGCGATCGCCTCAGCACCACTCTCCACCACACCAATAACCTCAAAACTATCATCCATGGACAAAATCTCACACATCGCTTCACGCGCATGCGCATGATCATCCACAACTAAAACTCGGTATCGGCTCATGGACTGACATCCCCCTTCGTAATTTCAACCTGGGTGCCTGTGTCACCGGATATCAGCCTAAGCTTCCATCCCATCCCCTCGACACGCTCCTTCATGATCTGAAGTCCGTAGCTGCCACTCCCTTCAAATGGATCATGCCGAAATCCTTCTCCGTTGTCTGCAACAACTACTCTCCAGCTCTTCTCATCGCCAGTGCCAGTAATTGAAACCAGCCCCGCTCGTGTATGCTTACGAACATTAATGATCGCTTCACGGATACAGGATAACAATTCTGATTTTTCCGAAGGAGAGAGCGCATCATCTTCCAGACTCCAATCGAGCGAGGCTTCGATCATAATCTCATTAGCCATCTGGGCTAGCTGGTCTTTTACCGACTGTTCCAATGAAAAAGAACTCTGCTCAGAGACCGGAATCTTCAGATTAGCGATGGCTTGCCGCACATAACGGTTCACCTCATGGACCGTCTTTTTAATCTGATTCACACTTTCCTCACTGACTTCACCGTTCTTGCGGTTTGCTTCTAGACGGTCGATTTTGACAGATAAAAGGAATAAAGATTGCGCCATCCCGTCATGCAATTCCTTGGCTAGACCTTCCCGGGCCTTCATTGCTTCCTTAAGCGCACGTTCCTGCTCCAACTCCCGCTGATTCCTCTCCATAAGAGAGAACAATGGGACGAGTAATACAAGACTGACTAAAAACACGAGAACCGGTGTCAAATAGTTCCCTAAATCCATTGAAATATAAGGCATTAGAAACTGATGGCGTACGACTTCCCAGATTCCTACCATAAACGTTGGCAGTAACAGGATCATGTACTTTATTCGTTTATACGTTGCCGTCCCCTCCCGCACATCTTATGCTTAACATTATCACCGTCTCATCCCAGCTGCATGACTCGATCGGGCTATATAAAGCTGTTAATGTTACAAATTTAAGTATTTTAAAAGGTGAATGCTGTCATTTATAATATCACAAGCAAGCTTTCTTATATTGTAGCAAAAAAAAGATACATCTCACGATGCACCCAATCATTTCTACTTTTACGTGAAGCCCTACCTATATTGGAGAAGTATAACGTCCATATTGGATGTCCATTTCCTTAAACAAATCTCCTTCTTTTTTCAGAAAAAAAGTATTTACTCCCTCTGATCCCCACCAATTTAATCCAAGAAGAGGACCATTTAAGGTTTCGGCAGCAAAAAGAATGGAGAACATTTCAGGCATAACCTCTCCGCCATCATCCACCCGCCAGACTGAATATTCATCCCCTTGAATCACCGCAGGATAGTCCATAAAGGTAAATTCATCTTTTTCTTTCCAGACGAGACTAAATAACATATCCTGATCCAGCCTCACGAATTGAACAAGATACAACTGCCGATCTGTAGACAGCTCTGCAAGCTTCCATATGTTCTGAATTTCACGGTTTTTCGTATCCACAATACGCTGCCGAACACTTACTTCTACAGTGGAAGCTTGTTGGCCCTTCATAGATTCAATAGGCAAAAGCGCATCAACCTTAAAGTCTGCTTGATCCGTCAAATAATAGGTTTCATCCGGGGTCGCACTTGCTTCTTCCACCGTAAAAAGATACCCCGCCAGATTCACAAAATTATGCGCCATCTCCCGGCCATTGCTATCCGCTGTTCCATCCTGCCACTTGTTAAATTTCACTTTTAACACTTTACCCTGATCACCAATGGCTTCATTTAATTGTGCCATCTCCTGATCCAGCCCTTGTTCATGCCCGGTGACTAGAATATTCCGCCCCTCTGCATCCGCAAAGCCAAAACTCATCTTCAGCTTATCAGTGTCTAGATAAGCATCAGTCTTCTGCTTGCTTGGAGTCGGTAATGGCTCTGCGCTTGAAGGAAGAGTTGGAGAAGGCAGTACAGTTTCCGCACTTTGTTCAGGTGTAGACTCAGCATGATCCCCATCACTGGTCAAAGAGTTGTTGCTAGAACAACCCACCAACATAAGGACAATAAAGAAACTTACCATGAGCTTATTCATTCTTATTCCTCCAAACGAAGTTAGAATATTCCCATGCTCAGGTAACGTTCCCCCGCATCAGGTGCAATACATAGCACTCGCTTGCCGGCCCCGAGGCGCCGTGCTTCCTGCAATGCTGTCCATACTGCGGCGCCACCTGATGGGCCTAGCAGAATCCCTTCCTGTGCTGCCAGCATTCTCACAGTATTCAGTGCATCTTCATCCGAAACTTGAACAATTTCATCATAGACCTTCGTATTCAGAATGGCGGGTATAAAGCCCGGACTGGTTCCAACCAGCTTATGCGGTCCGGGCTTTCCACCGGATAACACTGGCGAGCCTTGCGGTTCAACAACAAGAATACGAATATCCGGAAGCTGCTCACGCAACACTTCCCCAGTTCCAGTAATTGTGCCTCCTGTTCCCGAAGATGCAACGAACACGTCCAGCTTCCCTTCCATTTGCTCCATAATTTCAAGAGCTGTCGTTGTTCGGTGAATGTCAGGATTCGCTTTATTCTCGAATTGCTGTGGAATAAAGCTATTCGCCACTTCTTTCCCTAGCTCGATTGCTTTTGCTATAGCCCCCGGCATCCGCTCCGCTGCAGGAGTCAACACAACTTCAGCTCCATAAGCTTTTAGAATATTGATTCGTTCCTTCGTCATATTGTCAGGCATGACAAGAATCGCTTTATAGCCTTTTGCAGCGGCATTCATAGCCAATCCAATGCCTGTATTTCCGCTTGTCGGCTCAATAATGGTTCCTCCAGGTTTCAGCAGCCCGTCTAGTTCCGCTTGCAGGATCAGATTATAAGCGGCTCTATCCTTTACACTGCCACTGGGATTGAAGCGTTCCAGCTTCACATATAGTTCTGCATCTTGGGGTGTGGTCAACCGATTCAGCCGCACAACCGGTGTATTCCCAATAAGCTCTGTTATATTGTTAACAACAAGGGGTGTCATCCTAGAGCCTCCTTCATTTCTGTACTTCCCATTATTGTAACTTGAGCGGCATCTCCTGTCGATTCTGGAACTAGCAGTCCTAACTTAAAAAACCTTAAAAAGCCGCCTCCCATACTTATGGGTAGGCGGCTTCATCATAACTGAATGCTGGTCTACTACAACTTACGGATTCACGTTAATGGTAAAGGTAGATGTATTATTCTTAATATTCGTTACTGTATTCGTAATCTTCAGATTGTTGAAGGTTGCTGAGCCTCTGGCTGGACCTTGACCTGCCTCAGCAGCTTCATTCACCCAGATACCCACCCCGGATTTGCTATCAAAAGCATCGCCGCTCTTCTGTGCACCGGTAATTGTAACGTTATTAAAGATGGTATCTGTTACTGGGAATTGTGGAGTGGAACCTACATAGTTGGTCTGGAACATGATGCCATGATAGGTTGGATCAATGATATCCACATCATTAACTCGAATACCTTGGAAGACCTTCGAGGCCGAGAATACCCAAATCGCCGGGAAAGTCTGCGCGCCCCAGAAATGCCCACCTGCACGAACAATAGAAATATTCTCAAAATTCGTAGTCGGTGAAGCTCCGAAACCGTTCATCGGATATCCAAAGTCTAACGAGCTAATCGTAATCCCGGAGTAGCAAAGCGTATCCGCGATATAAATGTTACGGAAGGTATTTGCATATCCGCCATAGACAGCTACACCGGCAGCACGCCAAGTCAAGATTGAAGTGAGGTTCTCGTAGACGTTGTCCTTCATATCTGCACCGCCGGAATCAATCGCCGAGAACAACGCAAAGCTATCATCACCGGTTGCCCGGGCTTCAATATTAGACACGAGGTTGTTCGTGCTGCCATTAGTCATATTAATGCCGTCAGCGAAGGTGTTACGGATACGGGAGTTTTTAATCACCATATTATCCGTGTTAGCTCCCCAGTACATACATACCTGATGTTCGGTCCAAATGTTATCGATCGTAATATTCGCCACATTGGAGAAATCAAATACTTTACCAGGACCGTCGATTCGTGATGTGTAGTTTCCGAAATAAGCGAAATTCGCAAAGGTAGATCCATTGGCTGTATCACTGGCGCGGAAGCCGACATCGGTATTCTCTTGGTTAGTTGGAGCAATAAACCTTGTATACCAAGGACCCGCACCGATAACCTTCACTGCCTTGCCGTAGACCTGAAACTTGTTAGAGGTCTGATAGTTACCTGGTGGCAAATACACACCTACGAGATTTCCTGTGGTGTCCATGCGCACTTTATCAAGTGCATTTTGAACATCCTGATGCGTAAAGCCTGCTGGAACAGTGTATTTAGCCGGATCTGGATTAGCGATCGGTGAAACCTGCTCTAGACTGATGAAATCAATGGCGTATTGAGAGGTGTTAGCGCTATCCTTTTGTAAACGGATCGTACTTCCTGCCGGAATCGTGCTGTCAAACATAATGTTAGCTTCATCATAAATATGCCGTGGAGAACCTGCGCTTGGCGAATTGCCAGGACTTGTCTCAGAACCATACAACCATGCATATTTAGAAGTTAAGTTAATAGCTTTGCTAAAGACACCATTAACATAGATGTTAAGCGTAGCATTTGTGCCGTCACCACTCGCTGAATCTGGAATTGAGAAACGAGTAACCAGAGTGTTTGTGCTGGCTTTTGACGTGAATTCAACATAGCTGCCTGTGGTGTTCAGCGTGACTGCTCTTCTGCCTGAAGCCTCACCTGCAGGATCGCCGATGGTCCGGTTAGCTGAAAGCTTCACAGCTCCGCCGCCAATCACCCCATCCTCAGCCTCATACATGTCGTAAGGCATATTCGCTCCTCGACCAATGAACAGTGACTGCGTCTGAATATTATTAGCCCGTTTCACAAGCAGCTCATTAGCATCTACTGCAATTTCACTCTTCACAGTATATTTGCCATTTCCTGCTGTCCAATTACCGAGAGCTACAGGTGCTGTGGTTACCCCACTTGATATCACGCCGTTATAGGTGCCTGTAAGAGTTTTAACTACCGCATTCGTAGTAGCATCTAAAACCGTCAGAGTTATGTTATGCGCACCACTCGCGGAAGCTGCTGTACCTTGATTCTTAATGGCCACTGAGAAGCTTACAGTGTTGCCGCCTGCTGGATTTCCAGGTGTCCAACTGACGGAGGAAGCAACCAGGTCAGAAC
Source organism: Paenibacillus sp. FSL E2-0201 (assembly GCF_037963325.1). Classification (NCBI taxonomy): domain Bacteria; kingdom Bacillati; phylum Bacillota; class Bacilli; order Caryophanales; family Paenibacillaceae; genus Paenibacillus; species Paenibacillus sp. FSL E2-0201. The sequence continues at coordinate 2,691,052 of NZ_CP150154.1, read as the reverse complement.
TCGATACAGGTGCAACTACAAGGGAAGTCGGGCTAGTGAAGCTATTATTTCCCTCATTTGATTCAATAACAGTATTATTCTCATCGACCTTTGCACTTAATGAGTAGGTTGCCGCATCTTTTGCCCCCATATTAAGAGATACGCTCGTTGATGCGCCAGCAGCTAGAGCACCTACTGGGCTAGTACCTACAAGTGTAGTGCCTAAATAAAAATTCACATTAGTTGCAGCAGATGCTAGAGTCCCGATATTCTTAACTGTTGCATTAAGAGTAATGGCATCCGTCTCAATGGGAGATGTTGGAGTCCATGTAAGACCAGTCACCGTCAAGTCTGGATTCGCAGATGGTGTACCAATTACCTGAAATTCAGCAATTTGTCCAGCACTTGAACCAGAGTTAGTAGTGATCTTTAGCTGCAATTCACTAGCCGTAGCCGTGACCGGAATCGTCACTGTATTACCGGTTGCCGGATTAAAGGTATACACGGTCGCAGGTACAAGACTCGTAAAAGCCGTTGTATTCTGATTATGCCCAAGCACTTGAATGGTCTGAGTACGTGTAGACCACGCCGATGAAGGATTCAGCTTTAGAACTACTGATGTAACATCAGCATTGCTACCCAAGTTAACCGTTAATGTGTTCGGATAACTTCCTCCCGCACCCTCCCAATAAGTGGTCACATCCCCGTCATTCGCATTCGTCTGTACAAAAGTAAAGACTGAAGAGGACGCAGTTATACTTTTGTTCAATGCCAAATTAGAACCCGTCCCGGGTGTTGGAGTAGCTGTCGGCGTTGGTGTTGGCGTTGCTGTTGGTGTTGGCGTCGGTGTTGGTGTTGCTGTTGGTGTCGGTGTCGGTGTCGGTGTCGGTGTCGGTGTCGGTGTCGGTGTCGGTGTTGGTGTTGCTGTCGGTGCTGAAGACGGAGTAAGGATCAAGTTATCCAGATTCACGTTTCCAGTATCACCTGCATCATATTTATAAGTAATCGTATTAGCACCAGCATTCAAGGCTAGCGTTTCAACCTTTGTAGACCATGTATTCCAGTTAGCTAGATTTAAAAGAGAAGATTGCTTTATTTTAGTCCCATTGACATAAATACTTATTGTTTTAGTGCTCCCTGAAGCATTTGCATATTTTAATGCGGTATCATAGTTTCCAGCAGAGGCAACATTAACACTAAAGGCAGTCGTTGCTCCTTGTGTCAAATAGCCATCTACGAATCCGGTTCCGGTATAACCAGTATGATCTGTATTGACTTTTGCTCCACCGGATAAGGCAGCGTTCTCCGCTTCATATCCTGTGGTTGGGAGTGTAGTTGTACTGCCATAAATCTCAATTTCCGATAGCTGTGCTGCCGGCCAGCCTGTATTTGCCGTGAAGTTCAATTTAACATATCTAGCACTCGCAGCTGTAAAGTTAATGGTCACAGTATTAGAAACGCTTGCTGGATTAAAGGTGTAATTGGCAGAGGCTGCTAAGTTAGTGTAAGTAGAATCATCAGAGCTTCCCTCCACCGACAATGTTTGGGTTCTAGATTCCCAGTTCGCCGGCAGTTTTAGAACAACCTGATTGACGCTGCTTACTTCGCCTAAGTCCACTTTAATCCATTGCGGGAATGCGTTACTTACACTTTCCCAATATGTTCCTTGATTGCCGTCATTGGCATTAGTTGCTACATAAACATCGCCGAATGAGCTTGAAGTAATACTCTTCCCTTGGGCTAAATTCCCCGCAGCTAAACTCACTGAGGGATATAAAGCTAACTGACCTACAAATAAGATTACAATCAAAAAATACATTACTGTCGGTTTACCCGTAAATTTTTTAGAAGCTGCTATCATTAGAGAACCACCTCCCAAAGATTTGTGAAGCTATGCAGCCATTAAGAATGCGCTTTCAAAATAGTATTATTATAGACATCCGCCTCCTAAAATAGATATGATAGTGTTTCGACGAGACTTAACAATCACACCATTATTAGCTGCCAGTCATCCTCTTGTTTCCTTAACTCTCACTTTTCAAGTCTCCGATCTATATCCAGAGGTTGACCACTAACTAACTAATAATGGTAATAATATAAGTTATAGGTAGGTTGACGTCGATGGCGATTTCTATGCTTAGTATGTGGGATATTACGTTCAACCAAACAAAAAAAGCTTCAGAGAGCAGCGGGAAATTCCCTCTTAACTCTCTGAAGCTCGCACTATACATTAAATCTAGCTACCAGCCCCTGTAGTCCATGAGCCATTAAGTTCAATTCACTTGCAGAGGAAGCAATTTGTTCCACCGAGGCCATTTGCTCTTGCGATGCTGCCGACACATGCTGTGTACTTGCTGCAATAGTTTCTGCAATTTCCGTAACATTTCGAAGAGATTCCACAATCTCTTCCGTTGCCGCTGTGATCTCTTCCACAGCTCCGGATACTTCCTGGACCTGTTCAGCCAGTGAATCTATAGATAATCGAATCTCTCCAAAAGAACGTCCAGCCTGCTGAATAATCTCCGTGCCTCCTCTAACTTCACTCATACTACCCACCATAACCTTCATGGCATCATCTGCTTCACTTTGAATTCCGCTCGCCATTTCCGCAATTTGATTCGCAGATTCTGCGGATTGCTCTGCCAGTTTACGAACTTGATCGGCAACTACAGCGAAACCTCTACCTTGCTCACCCGCGCGGGCTGCTTCAATTGTCGCATTTAACGCCAACATATTCGTCTGCGAAGCAATCCCTTTTATGACAGCAACAATACCGCCAATTTCTTGTGATCGATTCACAAAGCCTTGCACTTGCTGTGACAAAGATTGTATGGATCGATTAATGGATTCCATCTGCTGCCCTGCTGCTTGAAGTGATTCATCTCCGGCAATAGCAAACGATGCAGAACGATGCGAGGCTTCAGAAATATCCTGAACGCTGGAGGCAATTTGACCGATTCCTAACGATATTTCTGAGATTGTAATTGTATTGGTCTGTAAATCATTCATCTGTTTAGCTGTTCCTGAAGCTACTTCACCCATAATATCCGATATTCGTTCTGTGGCACCTGCTGTCACTCCACTATCTGAGGTAAGATTTGTAGAGGAATTCGCGAGACTATTCGCTGATAGCTTCACTTGTTCAATCATTGATCCCAAATTTTCTGTCATTTTATTAAAATTAAAAGCTAGTTCTCCGATCTCATCTTTAGACTGGACCTTTAACTTACGCGTTAGATCAGCATCTCCATCTGCAATCTCCCTAAGCTGTGTGTTCACATCACGGAGGGGTTTAATAATTCGTCCTGATATGATTAACGCAAGGATCAGGGCAAGAGCTACCGATAATCCGGTCACACCAAAGCTAGTAATCAATGCGTTGCTACGATGGGATTCTGCTTGACTCTGCCCAATCTGTATTTCCTCCACAAGCATATTCTGAAACTCAATTTGAGATTCAATCATTGAATCTAAAGATAAATTCGTGAATTTCTTCTGCGCCTCCGGGAAGTTTCCATCCTTGGCTAAAGCGAAGGCTTCCTTTAAAATGAACAAATAATCATTCCATTTCCCCTTCAGTTCCGTTACACCCTTTAAGTCTTCTTCACTTAATCTAGCACTCTCCAGCTCCGTAAAAGCATTCTCAATTAATGGAAGTGTCTCTTCATACTTAGACAGATATGATTTACGTTCAGCATCTGTGTTGCTCATCACATAACGAGCCCCTAGCTCATCTGCTGTGCGAATTTTATCCGTTAATCCCTGAACAAGCGACAGCTTGTTCCAGTTGCGATTGACCTGATCTGTCAGCATCGTAGCCTTTCCTTGAAACAATGTGTTTCCTGCTATTGCCACTAGGAAGACTACAATCACAGCAGTAAATCCCAATACTATTTTTCCACGGATATTTCTGAACATCGTTGTTCCTCATCTCTATATGTATAGTAGGCCTCTATTTGGTACTTTTATCCTACTATTGCTCCCTTAAGCTTCTCTGAATTTAAACTGAATGTTCGCTTAAAAAAACAAAAAGACCTCTACGTCCGGCCCTAGGCTTGAAGTGCACCCCTTAGAATAGACATTGGAAAAAACCCCTGGTTTATCCGATGAAATTCTAGGGGGTGCATTTTTATGGCGATTAAAGGACAGAAGTTTAAAAATTACTCAGATGAGATTAAAAAAGAGGCCATTCGTTTACATGTGGAGGAAAGATGGACTTATCGGAAAATTACGGAGCATTTTGAGATACAAGATCAAGGACGGGTAAAGAGATGGATGAAGAAATACCGAGAGCTAGGGGAATTTGGGCTACTAGATCAACGGGGGCGTCGTATTGAATATATCGATCAAGATAGGTATGTTCAAAAGCTCAAACGGGAAAATGAAATGCTAAAAAAGTGTTTGGAAATCTGGATGCAGGAGGTGAAACGCACAAATATAGAGTCATTGAGAACGCTGCAAAAGAGTATGCCGTTAGCAACCTGTGTAAACTCTTTAGGGTCTCTAGAAGTGGATACTACGCTTTCATGAAGCGCAAAGGAACAGATCGGGATCAGGAAGCAAAGGCGCTCATTCAGAAGGTCTATGAAAGGTATGAAGGAGTCTACGGTTATCGCCAAATTCAATTGTTCTTGCTACAAGACCACGGGGTTTGGATGAATCATAAGAAGGTACTCAGAATTATGCAGGATTTAGGCATTCGTTCGAGGATCCGCCGAAAACATCGTTGTAATTATGCTACTTCTGAAGGAGACCGTGTGGCGAAAAATATTTTGAAACGGGATTTCAAAGCGGATGCTCCCAACCAAAAATGGGTGACAGACATTACGCAATATCGTGTAGGCGAAAAGTGGCTCTATCTTTCTGCGATTAAAGATTTATTCAATAACGAAATTATCGCTTATCAAATGAGCGCTAGGAACGACAACGAACTGGTTCTCCGGACCTTTGAGCAGGCGTGGAGTCAGCAAAAAGACGTGACTGGACTGATCGTTCACAGCGATCAGGGATTCCAATACACGTCTCATGCATACCACGACATGCTGCCAAAGGTTGGGGCCCGAATCAGCATGTCTCGCCGAGGCAATTGTTATGACAACGCCTCTATGGAGAGCTTCTTCTCGCATCTCAAAACGGAAGGACTCTATCCTTATGATATCCGAAATATGGATGAGGCACAAAGGAAAATTGAAGATTACATTCGATTTTATAACCAACATCGGCCACAACGAAGGTTAAATAAGCTGCCTCCGGTAGAGTACCGGAAACAGCTTATTGCCTAGGGTCTTTTTTCAGTGTCTATAAAATGGGGGCTTGACCAGCTGGAACTAATGGTCTTTAGAGATCTTTTTATTCGTATAAATTTCCGTTCGCCAGCTCTGCCAGCTTTCCTTCATCCAATACGCTTAAGCGCCCACGATTTCGTGCAATAATTCCTTCATCAATGAATCGACGCACGATCCGGTTAAGATGCCGATAACTTGTACCTAACAACTCTGCTGTCTCTATAAGGCTAGAGGTTCGAATCTCCTCCACACGTCGGTCACCGTTTTTATCGGCGAATAAAGACATCAAATAGCTGGCAAATCGATTCTCGACCGGATACAACAGGTTAAGTGCGGAGGCTTGACCAAGCGTATGCAATTTGTGACTAAGTTCCCCTACGAGAAAACGTAACAAAGCTGTATTTTCCTCAAGCTCTCTCAGCAGTAATCTTCTCCCGGCAAAAAGAATCAAGCTCTCACCCACAGATTCCACTTGATTCTTGACAGGAAAGCGATGAAGCAGCTCCACATCCCCAATCACTGATATCGGATTTGTAAACCGCACCAGCATAGATTTGCCGTTCGGCAGCAGTGTCTGAATTTTGAGCTTGCCCTCAACCAATATGAACATCCCATCCAACTGATCGCCAACCAAGCACAGCTTCTCTTCATCTGCATAACGTCTCAGTTCCATTTTGTGAGTTACCATTGGGCTAAAAATTCCGTCCAGACCGTTCTTCACTGCCAAGGCACGAACAGCTTCACGGTCATTTATCGTTTGCATGTGGTGCCCCCTCTATTGTTTGCTCAAATCATTGTAATTTAGAATACCCCACAAAAAAAAGGACATATGTCCTTTTTGAAAATATAAGAAAGTATAAGTTCAATTCACCTTACGTCACAACAGAGTCCACACTATATCGGATCATATTCACTTTATGATCTTGTAACCAAAATTCTAAACTCCGATGATTGATTTTATCCACATACCCGATAATATCAGCCCCTTGTTCCCCTCTTTTATAATAAGATGAGCCGCAAGCTTCAATCACTTCGTCGGCAGATGACCCGACATGAATACCTCTGGCAGTGTTCATCTTCAGATCGGAATAGACGCTGATTAGAATGATTTTATCATCACCACGTGCTGTAGCCACTGTTGTCTCGTTATCCAAATTATAATATTGATACCGTTCAATATCGTCACGGAGTTTGGGGGCCTTGGTGAGCGATTTGAGGCTCTGAAGCAGCTGAATGTCTCCCAGATATTCCGTCTCTAGATTGCTGCTGGATACGCGAGAGTAATGACTTTGCCTTGGTGCATTATATAAATAAATATGATAAATCCCATAACTTAAACCTACCGTAATAAAAATGACGATAAATGACCAGCCCTTATTAAATGGCTTCTTTCTCACTGTCCTCACACCTTCTTATAACCTTTACTGTGCAAAATATTTATCCAGCTCGCGCTGCGCTCGATATTCCGGGATATTAAAAGACTGCCACTTCCGCTCTCTTTGAGCACCGTCCCAGCGTTCATTTTTCAAAAATTGATCCAGCATCCCGTCTTCCTTACGGCTGAATTTAATCAGTGAAGGAATAACCTCTGGTGATAAGCCCACCAAATAATTTGCATCCAGCTTACCGCTTACCTCATAACGCTCCATATTCTTATTAGCAATAATAACGTCCATCCCGATATAGTTCATTACAACATAAGAGACCATACCCAGCACAATATAACATTTAGCCAGTGGCAAACGCTGAACAGCTATCCGCAATGCTGCAAGAATCAACAGCAATCCCATAAAAATCATAAACGCATGTACTAGGAATCGAATCGTAGTATAGCCATACGCCTCTTCATATAAAGTCAGTCTAGTAAAGGCGGAATATAACATAACAGTTGAACAACCGACCAAGATATACAATAGGATATTAATGACTTTCTGGAGCATCCCGCCCCTCTTTCCTTCCGATCCCAATGCCAGCATTAAAATTATGAAATTAATCGCGGTCACCATAATTAGCTCAAAAAATCCACTACGAGCGTAATCAGCATAGGAACTCCCCTCTGGTAAAATACCTTCCCAGGCCCCAAACAAGTAAGTAAACTGCACGATTACGAACAGAACATATACCGTGTTAACGGCTATAAGAATTGTCGTCATAATTACTGGGTCAACCTTAAAGGTGAGAGGCGCAAGCACGGGGCCATACTCCTTAGGCTGCACCTCCCAGTCATAGATCTTCGAATCTACAAAGCCCCATACTAACCCGAAAAATCCCATCCCCATTAGGAATATCCAGAGCGTCCGACCAATAATTTCGCCAAATGAAATCCGATCGAGCATATTTGGCAGCCAAATTAGCACATGATGAAACACGCCATCGGCCGAGGCAAGCAGGGTAATCACAACAAGCAGTATCGGTAAAGAAATCGCAAGCCCGGTAAACACTTTCCCGAGCACTTGCTTGCGCTCATCCTTCACCTTACGATCACTGCTACTTTTGATGTCCTTAAACACAGTACCCCAGTGACGAAAGTTCTGTGGAATCACATGCTCGAGTGTATCCCAAAGCACTTTGAACTTGCTCCAAGAGGGGCGTTTATCACTTAGGAGATAAGTCATATGTAATAAAATCAGCATCGGGATTACTAACAGGTTCAACCCAAAGTAGAATAAATTATGAAAGAATACATAGGTCAACGAAAGTAAAAAAATCGCTCCGAACCAGAAGTAACTGAATTTGGTGAGTTTACGCAGTTTAGCCTTAGCGTAATAAAGCATATATGCATAAAACAGACAAACAAAAATAGGATAAGATACCCCCGGCAACTTTCCGTAGAACAACAACTGATGAACAATCGCCAGTAAGAAGGCAACAATTAAAGCGGAAAGTGATCGATTAAGCTTAAGCTCCGTTTCATCGGTCATGGTAAACACCCCCATATTCTTACTTTCTTATCCTTATTCTAAATGATAAAATAAGAAAAAAAAGAGAAAGAATTAATTAATAATTTCCTATTTTCTGAAGGGAACTAAACCATGAAGCTGCATAACCAATATTTAAAACTTCACTCTCAGTTTGGGGGAGCGGCAGAAATCTCAGTTACAATGGATGAACTAGCATCCACCTTCGGATGTACACATCGAAATGCCATGCATATTGTGAATAAAATGATACAGCTCGAATGGGTACAATGGACACCTAAGCGAGGACGGGGAAGTCGTTCCTTATTACAGTTCCTTGTTCCCTCTGAAGAAATTGCACTGCAATCCATGATGCAGGCCATTAGCCGTAAAGATGTTCACAAAGCGATTGAAGGCATCAAAACCCATGCCAGCTCATCTTCACTGCAGGATACATTGCAAGGTTGGCTGTTGACCTATTTTGGGCATCATTCCGAAATACGTAGTGATAAACAGATTGATACCCTTCGACTTCCCATCACCCAGCAGCTGCACACCTTCGATCCACTCCATATGAATCTATTGGCAGAGTCCTTTGTTTCCAGTCATGTTTTCGACGGACTAGTGAGACGCAGCGGGGAACGGGATAAGATTGTACCTAGTCTTGCTCATGCCTGGGAAGTGGATGAAAGCCGTACGATCTGGACTTTTTTTCTGCGCAAGGAAGTCTTGTTCCATCACGGAAAAGTACTGACTGCCAAAGATGTAGTCTATTCCTTGGGACGGTTAATGCGAACCTCTAAGCGGACGCTCTATAGTTATATTTTCAAAGAAATCCAGCAGGTTAACGCACTGAATCCATCCACCGTACAAATTACTCTTAAGCAGCCTAACGAGCTATTTCTCCCGTTTTTGTGTACGAGCAGAGCCGCTATTGTTCCGCGTGATTTAGAAGGAATGGACGAATCTAGCTTTGGTCGCAGACCGGTGGGGACGGGGCCATTCAAGGTTGTGGACATGAACGAGGACACCTGTGTGCTGGAGGTTTTTCCTTATTATTTTCAAGGAAGAGCTCATTTAGATCGGGTCGAAATACTCTATGTTCCATGGGATACCGAGACAGATTCCTCAGATACAGGTTCGGCTTTTCATGTGATTCAGAACCCTTCATCTACCAACTCTTCGTCTTGGAGCCGAATTCATTCGGAGTCCTACATTCGTAAATTTGTGACCTGCAATACACAAAAAAAAGGACCGCTTAGCGACCCCCTTCTTCGGGCAAAGATTGTATCCTGTTTAATAGAAAATTCAATATCTGTATCGCAAAATTCAATAGAAGACCAAGAAATCTCGCTGCAAATATCCACTATTCCGCAATATGCTAGCGATGCTGAATTTATTGCTACCAAGCTAGGGCGGCAAGGCTATTCATGTACGGTTGTTTCTGTGTCTCCAGAGGAATTCAAAGGCCCGGTTCGACTGGAATCTGACCTGATTGTTTTCTCATTATTTCGCGACGAGGATGAACAGCTTCGCTTATTTGATTTATACCTCACGCTCTCCCAGCATATAGAACCGCATACCCGGGCGGATATTGAAGGCTGGCTCTATACCATTGCAAGGGAACCTAATCCTGAAGCTAGATCGGAGAGCTTTAGGATTATCGAGAACCGTCTTCTTGAGGAGCATCATTTGTACATCTTGTATGAAAAACCTACTCAGACTGCTTATTTGCCCTCTGTCCGAGGCGTAAGCTTCAATAGTCAAGGCTGGGTTGATCTTCGCCATTTGTGGTTTCCGCCGTTACTCTCCACAGACAGCACTACATGATATACACAATACCCATTCGATTCACGAATCATCGGAGCCCTTTTCCAATTAAATTAGCAGAAACTGGCTCCTTCCCAATTTCCCTTGCCCAAACGGACAACTGTCCGACATGATGAATCTCATGAGCGATCACATGGCGCATCACTTCGCCCCAAGTATCCGTCACGATCCGGCCATCCGCCAGGTGATCCTCAAAAATATTCCGTTCTAAACCCTCATGCCAAGACAGTACAAAGGGTTCCACATCGGTCCGGAACTTCGCATCCAGCATCCTTACCTGCTGCAAAGACTTGTAAAGCTCAAAGTCCTCCTGAAAATCCGGTTTCCCTTGCAATACTTGAATCCAGCTCCATTCCACATCAACAATATGGAAGAGTGTCTTCAATATACTGCCTACACCGCCAATACGTGCCTCAAGGAGCTCTTCCTCAGAAATACTCTCACACCACTCATACCATTGTTCACGAACCATCCAGTTATATTGGAAAAATGTTTGCAAATCAATTACCTCCTTTTAATGGGAACTTAGATGTTTCCGGTACCCCTCTACCTTCTCATCTCTATACCCTAAGGATTCATAAAAAATATGCGCTTCCTTCCGCTTTTCTCCTGAGACTAAAATGATATAAAAGCAGCCTCTCTCATGAGCCATTTCTTCGATGGCGAGCATCAGTTTTTTCCCCACACCTTGACGACGGGCACGCGATGACACTACCACATTCTCAATCACCATAAACGGTTTGCAATCCCCTACTAGGTCATGACAGACAATCCCCATCAAAGACCCCATCAACTCCCCATCCACAAAAGCGCCCAACAATATGTACCGACTATCTGCCTTAATCACTTTAAATACTTGTTCAAATTTATTAGGATCCGAGGGATGATCCATCAACTCCTGGTATAAATCACCAAGTTCATGGAGAGACTCCCATTCTATTTCTTTAATAACAACCATGAATGTTCAACCTGCCTTCTTTAATTTAAGAATCTTTTTCATACAAATACAGTTCACCATTCCGTGGATAAAATATCCGTTTTCCAATATAACCTCTGAGGGCCAGTTGTTGTGCTAATACCTTCATAAAAGCGCCATGAGTAACTATGAGTACATTGGATGATCCAAAGTCGCGTTCTAAGCGCTCAATAACTGCTTGTGTGCGAAGTAACGTTGACCCTCTACTCTCACGCTGCGAGGAATGACCTATGTACCAAGCGATCCGTCCCAGCGCTAACCAAATCGAATGATGCAGCTTAATTTCAGTCTGCGAGGCTGCGACGATCTCGATTTCTCTTAGCTGCTGAGTATAGATAATATCGCCTGAGTAGATCTGAGTCGCCGTATGAATAGCTCTAGGAAGATCACTGCTAAGGCATACCTCCCAAACAAGCTCTGAATTACTGAACACCCCAGACTCAATATTAGATTGATTATACGCCTCAACCCACGCGTTGAATTGTTTTCCCGACATTCGCCCACTCACCGGTTGTTGCGCCACTTTAAAATGTCTCACTAAACCAATTTTCATATATGCTCCACTATTTACGAACCTCCAGATCAAATTCTTCCTTCTTTCCATCCCACTCCACTACTACCTTAATGATAGAGTCCTCCTGCTCGTACGCCCCACTCCCGGATCTCTCGGACTTCAACTCACTTCTTACTCCATTAACATCTTCTAAGGTTTTACTTTCTTCACCCGAGGTTCCCTTGAAGATATATTTAAAATCTTTTATTTTATCCAGATCCGTTTGTTCTCCTTTATATTTAAGCTCAAATGTAGATTGTTGTGAAGTTTCATAATCTGGCCTTTCACCCTTTTTATCGATGAACTTCTCCGTAGCCTTTTGAACATATGCTGCAGACCATACTTCTCCTTCACCTGTAAAGGTGTAATTATGCTTATATGTAGTTGTATTGCAGGCAACAAGAAGAACTGACAACATCCCAGACAGCAACAGCGTACCCAGATTCTTAATCATCATGAGTTCCTCCTGATTCCATAGACTTTAAATAATTCAGCACGACTTCAACACGTTCCTGAGGAGTTAAATCTCCTTCTATTCGTAAAATAGGACATTTCAACGCGGACATCCATTCCTCGTGTAGTACCTTGCTTCTGACTTCAACTCCTGCAGTATCATATAAAGCGGCCCACTCCATAAAAGTCTGATTCGCTTCGTATTTATTTCCACCAGGTAAAATTTCGTCACCATATCTCTCGTATTCTCTAACTCTTAAACGATTCAAACGGATCTCCTGCGGAATCCATAAAAAAATGACCAAGTCAAAATAGGACCGAAGTCCATCCCCCCAGCCGCAAACTGCACCGCTCAGAATCCATGGCTCCTTATGGACCAAATCCTGCTTAATTCTAGTTAATCTATCGTTGATTTCACGCTGTTTAGTGAACTTATGCTCCCAGAAATAGTCATCACTATCCAACTGAATATGAGGTAACACCTTGGCTAATTGCTGACCTAATGTGCTAGTTCCTACTCCAGATGCACCCATGATGTGAATTCTTCGCATATATTCCCTCCAGAATTAACTTTTCCATTTTTGGAATATTATTGATCATTCGTAGCTAAAAAGCGAATAGTAACGGTTGTCCCCTTACCTTTAGAGCTATTATAAAAGATTTCCCCATCATATTTTTCTACAATATTAAAGCAAATCATTAACCCTAAACCAGTTCCATTACTTTTTAATGAATAAAAAGGTGTGCCGAGCGCCTTAATCTCTACTTCGGACATTCCACTTCCTTCATCCATGATCATTATCTCGATAAAATGATTATTTCTATTTGCTGTGACTGAGACGGATTTCCCAACATCTGAAGCTTCTAGCGCATTTTTTATAATATTAATGAGTAACTGCTTAAACTCTATTTTATTAATAGAAATAAAGCAATCTTCCTCTACCTTTATATCGATTTGATTATCAGACAGCATGGCATAGGAATGAAGCAGACCTGTAACACTTTGAAGAACTTCCTTCACATCTACTTTCTCTAGTCTTTGATCTCCATTTGGTTTTGAAAGGGTTAGAAATTGAGAGATTATCTGTTCTACTGTGTTTTATCATCAATCATCAAGTTGAACTTACCTTTCATAGGATCATCAAATGAAGTGTCCTCTTTAAACAATTGCAAAAAGCCTCTGACCACTGTTACTGGATTTCGAATTTCATGCGCAACAGCAGCTGTTAATTGTCCTACCATCTTTAACCGCTCGGATTGCTGTAATTGTTCATAATACAGTTGCTGCTTCTTCACCCGCTTAAATGATAAATGGAAAATGAAAAATAATAACGCTTGAACAGCTATTATATTAATAATGTTGCCTACAATATCATGATGTAAATAAGTATATAAATCACCTTTATCAATAAAAATGACGTAACTAAAAGTGATTACCATTAATAATCCATTTATAATAAAGGAAAAGTAGAACAGTTTTAAATCGAAAAATAGAATAGAAAGTGCGGGAATAAGACAAATCAATATATAGGTGGTCCAAGTTTGCGGATATAAAAAGAAAAGAGTATAGAAGTAAGCAAATCCAAAAAGAATGATAATCTTTCTAAAGGTATATGTCTCATACTTTGGGTAGATCCATATACTAATGGATATAATCATCACACACGGGTCTGTCAATAATTTTGTGTAAACTCTTTTAAGCACAGATTCCCCCGAGGGGGAAGTCGCGAATTTAACGCAAGTGTTGACCGACCCGATCGGGGAAAAAGACCGACAGCTGGAGCAGCATTTGCCCCCAGTTTTGGACACGTCCTGTCCATTTCCGAGTGACGTCGACGGTGGCCAGATAGAGCATTTTTAGTAGCGCCTCATCTGTGGGAAAGATGCTTTTTCCCTTCGTCACTTTACGAAGCTGACGGTGGTAACTCTCAATCATATTGGTGGTGTAAATCAGTTTGCGGATCTCAGGCGGGTACTTGAAAAAGGTAGCGAGTTCGTCCCAATTGGTCCGCCAGGAACGGATAATGAGGGGATATTTCGCTCCCCAAACTTCCTCGAAACGGTCGAGTTCAAGCAAGGCACCTTCCTCGGTAGCTGCCTTGTAAATAGGCTTTAAGTCGGCTGTTACCTTCTTAATATCCTTGTACGACACGTACCGTGTGGAGCTGCGGATTTGGTGAATAATACACTTCTGGATTTCCGTTTGAGGATAGCAGGCGGCAATCGCTTGAGAGAATCCGGACAGGTTATCCACGCAGATAATGAGAATGTCCTGAACCCCGCGATTCTTCAGTTCATTCAGCACACTCAGCCAGAACTTGGAGGACTCATTCTCACCAATCCACATCCCCAGCACGTCTTTGTTTCCGTCCAGATCAATGCCAATGACCATGTAGGCAGCCTTATTGATAATGGCCCCATCTTGCTTGACTTTGAAGTGGATCGCATCCAAATAGACGACGGCATAGACCCCTTGCAGAGGCCGGTTCTGCCATTCTTTAATGAGAGGCACAATCTTGTTCGTGACATTGGAAATGAGCGTTGGAGATACCTCAATACCATACATCTGCCCTAAATGGTCCTGAATTTCTCGGGTGCTAATCCCTTTCGCATACAGCGCAATAATTTGTTCTTCGATGCCCGTTACATTCGACTGATGCTTCTTGACGACCAAGGGCTCAAACTCGCCCAACCGATCCCGAGGAATAGCGATTTCCTGCTCACCATACTCACTGACTACGGTTTTACGGCTCTTTCCGTTACGGCTGTTTGGCGTGAGCTTCGCTTTCACCTCATGCTTTCCATAGCCCAAATGAGTATCCATTTCGGCTTCCAGCATCTCCTGAATCGTCTCCGCAAACAGCTCTTTTAGAGCATTCTGCGCATCCTGTGCGCTTACCAAATTGTTTTCCTTAATAAATTCCCGTAACTGCTGTTTTGTCCAAAGTCCCATGTGTTCTCCCCAGCCTTTCTCTTACTTCCATTTTAATGGGTTTGAGAGTTTACACAATATATTTTACAGACTCGTATAAAAAAACAGACTGCTCTCTCACTAAGCAAAGCAGTCCATTTATAGTTAACCTTTATTCCATATCCTTAGCAATATCCTTAGGAATCCGGCGGGCCACATCTGTTGCGATAGCTGCGTGGATCACTGCCAAACGCACTAGCTCTACTACTTTTTCGTTAAAAATACTCGGGATTACGTATTGCTCATTAACTTCATCCGGATGGACGACGGAAGCAATCGCTTTTGCCGCGGCCAGCTTCATTTCAAGATTCACTGTTTTTGCTCTGCAATCCAGTGCACCACGGAAGATCCCGGGAAAACACAGCACATTGTTAATCTGATTCGGATAGTCACTTCTACCTGTCGCTAATACACGAACAAAAGGCTCAGCCAATTCTGGTTCAATCTCCGGTGTCGGATTCGCCATTGCAAACACAATGTTATCGCTGGCCATGCTCTTGAGATGATCGACGGATAGAATCCCGCCGCGTGACACCCCAATAAAGACATCGGCTCCCTGCATAACCTCCGTCAGTCCACCTTCAATGCCTTCCGGGTTCGTTGCGTCAGCAAGCTTCCGCCATTCCTGATTATCATACTGAAGATCTTTTCTAAGAACACCTTCACGATCTACCGCGTAGATTTTGCGAGCTCCTGCCGCCAGAAGCATATTACAAATAGACACACCAGCTGCACCTATACCCACAACGACAATTCGAACATCTTCGATAGATTTATTCACTACTTTAAGCGCATTCAAAAGACCTGCCAAAACTACAACAGATGTACCGTGCTGATCATCATGAAATACCGGAATATCCAGCTCTTCGGCAAGCCGACGTTCAATCTCGAAACAGCGCGGAGAACTGATATCCTCTAAGTTTATTCCCCCAAATCCAGGAGATACTGCTTTTACAATATTAATGATTTCATCTGGATCTTTGGTATTTAAGCATAGTGGAAAGGCATCGATGTTCGCCAATTGTTTGAACAGCATAGCCTTACCTTCCATAACAGGCATAGCCGCTTCCGGACCAATATCTCCTAGTCCAAGCACAGCCGTACCGTCCGTAACGACAGCTACAGTATTCCGCTTCATCGTCAATGAGTAGGCTTTGTTCGGATCTTCAGCAATTGCCGTACACACTCGGGCAACTCCCGGAGTATACACCAGCGATAAATCCTCACGATTCTTGATAGGCATTTTAGGTGTGATTTCAATTTTTCCGCCTAGATGAGCTAAAAATGTTCGATCTGACACGTTGATTACTTTGACCCCTGGCATCTTCGATAGTATAGACATGATTTCTCCATTCGCGGCATCTTGCACGTTTATTGTTATATCTCGAGTTGTTACATCCTTACCTGCACGAATCACGTCAATCGCAACGATATCTCCGCCAGCAGTGGCAATTCCTGAAGCAACATCACCAAAAGAAGCAACCGATTTCCGAATTTCGAGCCTTACAATCATCGTTGTTGCAATCGCCATGAATTAGCCTCTCTTTCTACAATCCTAAGATTTCAAATACACTATACTATACCATTTAAACAAACTTTCATCCTATTGAATAGATCACTTTAGTATTTTTCTTCATATAGTATTCCCTTAGGCACCATGACCAAATACATCAGGGATCGTAGCGACGGGCACAAAGTCGTTTTCACCTTAAAATAATCAAATCAGGATTCTTTCTATCCAGTTTGATATAATGTTACAATTCACAATTAAAGTGTGATCCACGGAGTCTCACTTGCGTTATATCATAGACAATGACAAGTTGACTGGGCAGAATAAATATTATATACATGTCTTACCTATAACGTATTGAAGGAGCTTACACTTATGACAGAATCATTTCAAGCACTAGTTGTCGACAAAACAGAATCATCATTCTCCGTCGCTGTTAAGCCGGTTACCTTAGAAGAACTACCCGCAGGAGAAGTTGTAATTAAGGTTGCATACTCCAGTGTGAACTATAAAGACGGACTAGCCAGTATCCCAAACGGGAAGATTTTAAGAACCTACCCTTTTATTCCTGGCATCGACTTATCCGGTATTGTGGTGTCTTCCACAGACGAGCGGTTTCATGAAGGACAGCAAGTCATTGCGACAGGGTATGGTATTGGCGTGTCTCACTTTGGAGGATATAGCGAATACGCATGTATTCCTGCTGCTTGGATCACCCCTCTCCCGGAAGGACTTACACTAAGAGAAGCTATGATCTATGGTACCGCTGGACTGACGGCTGGCTTATCCATTCAAGCACTGGAGGACAACGGCATAGTACCAGACAATGGTAAAGTCCTCGTAACTGGAGCGACCGGCGGAGTAGGTGGATCAGCTATCGCTATGCTTAGCACAAAGGGCTATAGCGTTGTGGCCAGTACTGGTAATGCCGAAGCTAACGAGTATCTAAAAGGTCTTGGTGCGGAAGAAGTCATTTCACGCGAAGAAGTTATTGGCAGTTCGACCAAACCTTTAGAGAAACAGCAATGGCAGGCTGCTGTAGATTCCGTTGGGGGTAACTCACTTGCCGCGATTTTGAGTAAAATCTCCTACAGAGGTTCTGTTGCAGCTAGCGGCCTGACCGGCGGCACTTCTGTTCCGACTACTGTCCTTCCGTTTATTCTTCGGGGAGTTAATCTGCTAGGCATTGATTCCGTAGAGTGCCCTGCTTCGCTTCGTGAAAAGGTGTGGACACGGATGGCAACTGATCTGAAGCCTGCACAGCTTGAGAACCTTGTAGATCGTGAAGTAACCTTAAATGAATTGCCGCAGGCATTGAATGATATTCTGCAAGGAAACACACGAGGAAGAGTGCTTGTCCGTATTTCTTAAACCATAACAAGTACACCTCCCGAGAAATGATCTCGGGAGGTCTTTTGTAGTTACTCTTGATTATTTGAATATTGATAATTCGGTTGTTGTTGTACATAAGGCTGTTGACGATAGTGCTGTTCATAGCCTTGCGTGTAGTATCCTTGCATCGGGTAAGGCTGGTAATTAAATGCTTGCGTCGCTGGAGGCATTTGTGAAGAGATGGGAATGGGTTGAGCTTGCATATGAGCGTACGGCTGCATGTTCGGATGCATGTGTGGGTGCATGTTCGGTTTCATATTTGCATGCATATTCATATTTGGAGCCATATTAGGAGCCATATTGCTAACTCCCTTTACTTTATCTTCCTCACAGCAGTCGGCAGGTGGGCCGATAAAGGTTCCAGGTTTAATAGGCGCTAAGGCTTCCTTTACCAAGGCTTCATTCAAACAGTAAGTATGAGCTAATACATTCGCCGGAGTTTTGCTTAGAATATCCGAACCTAAGATAACCTCAGGAATAGGTGCGTCAAAAATCGCGAGCAAATGAGTATTATCGACCGTTGCTACTTCATAATGCCACCAGCCTTGCGGTACATTTGCCACTTGACCTGGACAAATTGGGAAATGCAAAAGTTCATTTGTAAACGGATTAATTAAGGACACTACCGCTGAACCGCAGATACAATAGACAAGCTCTGCCGCATTTTGATGATAATGAGGCTCCACCACATTCGATTTACTAAGAAAATATCAAGCAGCGAAGTATTCTCCAGTGTGTTCAACTGCTTAACGGACAGCAAATTAATAAAGTTGTTGGCATCCTTTTTAAAGAGAGTATTAGTGTTCACATCAAAAGTAAATTCTGTATCTGGGGACGTGTAGTCCATGTATGAAGTCACTGATAATTCCTACCCTTCTGTTACTATAATTTTTTTGAATTCCCTAACAACAAGATATGCGTTTGCCTATGCCTAGGTGCCGGAGATTCACTGACTCCATTAAAAATTCATCTTTACCTGTTAAACGGGGCATCCTCTATAGTGTTAAATTCTCAAACTATGCAGGAGGCAAAGTATGAAATCGATCCACACTAAAATAGTTTTAGCGTTATGTATTACTCTTTTCACCATGATGGGCTTGCAATCTTTGAATCAACTCTCCACTGTTGTGGCCGCTGATCACAAATCATCTTCCAAACAGACTCCATTAACCTTTGTTCTGATTCATGGATCTTGGGCTACAGCAGGTTTTTGGGATGAAACTGCAGCCGAGCTCCGCAAATTAGGACACACCGTCTACACGCCGGAATATGCCGGACATGGTGCGGATAAGAATAATAACGTAACGCATGAGCAAATCACAAAGTCCGTTGTCGACTATATCAAACAAAAAGACTTGAAGAATTTTATTCTCCTCGGACATAGCTTTGGAGGGTCAGTCATCCAGACAGTTTCCCAGCAAGTCCCTGATCGGATCAAACGGATCGTGTTCTTCGATGCCTTCGCGCCGCTAGACGGACAAAGTGTGGCGGATCAGTTTCCGGCAGATACGCTCAAAGCCTTTGAACAGCTTAAAGATGCATCCGGCAATAACACCATCACACTCCCTTTCCCGCTCTTCCGGGATACATTCGTCAACACTGCAAGTCTTGCGCAAGCACAAGCCTTTTATAAACAAGCACCACCTGAACCGGCTACCCCACTATTCGAAAAGCTAGATCTCAAGAAATTTTACAGTCTCCAAATCCCTAAAAGTTATCTTTATCTGACGGAAGACACAGCTATCCCACAAGGTCCATATGGATTTCATCCGACTCAGTCCAGTCATTTAGGTGTCTTTCGCTTCATCGAGGGTAAAGGAGATCATATGACCACTGTCAGAACCGAGCCAAAAATGATGGCGGAATTAATGGTCAAGGCGGGAAGAGACTAGTCGCGTAATAGAGGAATAATGTATTCAGTCAGTAAAAAAAGAGCAAGCGTACGGGAGTGTTCCCTATTACGCTTGCTCTTTTTCAATTCTCCATACGTTTAAGGATTCGGCTTTACGCCGGTAATCACCCAGCTATTATGATCTTTAACAAGTGAGATCTTCAGAAGCATGGATGGCTCCGGACCAGCTGAGGTCGCGGAATCTATGCGCATTTCTATAACCTCTGAATTTGGGTTAATTACTGTTTCTTTAGTAACCTCGTATTTTGTGATCCATGGGCTGGATACGCCAGTTACCCAGTTCAGTTCAACAAACTGCGGGTACATAACCTTTTTGAGTTCTTTGGAAAAGATCGAATATTGAATCGATGCATTCCGGTGCTGTAAACCGAACCCGTATAACTCAGCTGCTTGAAATGCAGTTGGTAATAGGATTCGTTTAGACTCCGGAGCTGGCAAAGGCATGGCTGAGAGCAGCTTTCCATTAGAATGAAACACCGTTCCGGTGTCAGGTGCACCTATTGCGATTCCCGGCAGAAGCAATACGCCTGCGATCAGGGCAGCCATCAATTTCTTTTTACTAATCAGAATCACCTCATACAAAGCTTTTCACCTCATGTGAATTGAATTCTAATTATTCCCCGTTATTGCTAATTTCTATGTATCTTAACAACAATAATTATGTCACTTTCCACTTCCCAAGTGCCATTTCTATAGTATTATATTCCTAGGACTAGTGCATAAACGAAAGTACTGGCTTGAATTTTTCATCCAAAGGAGATGTTTCCCTTGAAAAAAACGATAAGTATATGCATAGCAACAGGGCTGCTACTCACTTTATCCATCGGTACCATGAGCACGGTAAACGCTGAATCCAAAGCCAAAACTTACAAGAACTGCACAGAATTAAATAAAGATTACAAAGGCGGTGTTGCTCTTTCCAGTTCAACTAAGAACAAGGGCGGCAAAACAAAATATAAACCCTATGTATCCAAAGAGCTCTATAATGCCAACAAAAAAAGCGACCGTGACAATGACGGAATCGCTTGTGAGAAATAAAATTCTATTATAGTTCTACCGTTTGCTTAAGCCGTAGGTCCGGTGTGAAAAAGAGCCGGTAGCTCATTACACTAAGCAGTATACTTGTTATGGCCGCAGAAGCGGTGAATGAGAACACAATCAGAATCTGGTAGCGGACTGCGATTACTGGATCAGCACCTGCAATAATCATACCCGTCATCATCCCTGGAAGCTGGACTAGGCCTACTGTCTTCATTCCGTCGATGGTTGGGATCATACTGAATTTCACAGATCTTTTTCTAACTTCATGGATCGCCTGTGGAACCGTTGCACCGAGTGACAGCAGGGTCTCGATTTCCCCTTTGCTCTGCTGTATTTCGTGCTTGATGTGGTTAATGAACAACCCCGAGACAACCATGGCGCTGCCAATGGTCATGCCACTAATCGGAATGATATATTGTGGAGTCGCCTCAATAATATGTAAGCCAAGCAGAATGCCCATCATGAGAAGTTCCATAGAGGCGATCGCAAGTCCAATTCTCCAGACTAATCCACGTAGTCCCTTCCCTCTTTTCGCTGCATTCCATGCGGCAACACTTATCATGAAGATTATAATCAAAATGACGTAGATCATCTGATCGGTTTTAAAAATAAATTGCAGCACATATCCGACCGCTAGCAATTGAATCGCCGACCTTATAGTGCCTACAATAATATCTTTTTCCAGTCCGAGCTTTTGCCATACTGAGACTAACATCGTTCCTAATACAAACAGAAGCGTAAAACTCAGTGCAGTATAACTCATAATAATGACGCTCCTTCTAACGGTCGAATAAACCTTTTGGCCAAAGCTTCCGCAGATTCAGCAAAAAAAGATTCACTCAAGTGTTGTTCTAGCTTACCATTCCCCATAAACCATGTGGTAGTGCTTATTCGGCTAGCCTGTTTAAGGTCATGAGTCACCCATATCATTGAAGTTCCTTCTTCTTTATGCCACTGAACTAGCAGATCCTCAACCCTTTGAGTACTGTCAATGTCTAGTGATGCTGTGATTTCATCGAGTAATAGAACATTAGGTCGCAGTAGCAATGACCGAATTAGGGAAATCCGCTGCTTCTCACCGCCAGAGCAATCTGCCGCTTTTTTACTTAAATCCAATTGATCCAGCCCTAGCTGCTCCAATAGTCGCTGTACTAGTTTAAGGTCATATGGTCTGTCATGCAGCTTACTGACGGTTCTTAGGTTATCCTCCATACTGCCAGGCAACATAACCGCTTGTTGAGCCACAAACCCTACTTTCATTCTCCACAGCCTTGAATCCATGCTTTTGAATGAAGTGCCATTAACAAGCATATCCCCTTCATCCGGAGCATCCAACAGAGCCATTATTCTAAGCAGTGTGCTTTTACCTTGACCTGAGGCGCCGATCAAAGCGATCCGGTCCGATTCAGTTATTTCTGCGGAGATGTCCGAGAATAGATATTTCGAAGCCTGTTCGCTGCTTTTCCAGTTCAGTTTTGCAATTCCTTGAATTTCAAAAATACGGCCCAATGCCTTACCTCCTATTGCCACACGTACAAATTACATACCACCACGTATTATAGCATTTTAACATAAAAAAAGAGAAAGGCATCTCCTCTAAGAGACATGCCTTCCCCTTCAATTTATTGATTAAATCGAGCTGTAACGAACACTGCCGGTGAATTCCAATAGATCGTTACTTCATTCGTAGAGTAGCTAAGTTCGTGATCTACAAAACACTGAGCGGCTGGTTTGCCTTGCAGATGTTCTACTACATATTCATCATGGAGCCCACGATCTGGCCCCCCAGACACTAGACCCGGGACTGGATCAGCCACATGATCACCAACAGATGGACGATGGTGTGGATGCTTCACAGGACGATCGCCATATCCGGTAACATAACTGATATCAAGTACATTACGCCCCATCAGATAGTGTAAATGATCTAGCGCACAGTCCGCAAAACTCGAATCACCACTAAAATATTCAGCTGCAAGCAGCAGCATTGCGTTATTCATTACGAGCATGTTACTTCCCCAAATGTAATCCTCCTCTTTCAAGGAGATTCTAAAACCATCCTTACGACTCACTTCTGCTAAACGTTCCGCTTCAGCTATAAGCCCTTTTTTTAAAGATGTATACAAAGTTCGGTCTGCTTGCTCCTCACCCTTTAACAGGTACGCAAGCGTCCCATAGCCGCCCATATCTGCCCAGCCTAAACTGTATCTCGGAAATTCTAGCTTTACTAGTTGCAGAACAGCTTGATGGTATTCTTCATTCCCCGTCGTACGATATAACTCCGCTGCTGCCCAATAGCGCTCATCCTTATCGATCCCATCCCCGTATTCTCCAGTGCTAATTTCAAGTGGATTCGTGAAGCCGGGTACGTCTGGATGTTGAACAAGCCACTCCCAAGCTAGTGTTGCTGCAGCCAGACATCTCTTCGCATAGGCTGAGTCAAATGGCTCATACACTCTTGCAGCCATGGCCATGACTCCAGCAAAATCTCCCGTGGCAGTAGCTGATACCGGTGAGAAATATAGATCCGCTGTGTCATCCTCAGGCATTACATCCAGGTCGGGGAAGTTCAATGTAGTTAATTTATGGTAGACTCCACCTGTTTTATGGTCCTGCATTTTAAACAACCAATCCAGCTCCACTTTGCATTCCAGCAGTATATCTGGCGTATGCCCGTCACTTTCAGGGATCGGAATAGCGCTTACAAAAGCGGATGGATATAATTCATAGGCTAGCAAAAGATCAGCGATGGCCTTTGCTCCGGGTCCACTATATTTTCCATAATCACCTGCATCATGCCAGCCTCCAGAACAGTCCAGCCGAAGATCTGTTTGTCCATATACAATTCCCTCTGCTGTATGACATGCTTTATGCTTCCAATCTCCAGCATACTCTTCCGTTAACTCAACCCCGCAGCGATAATAATAAAAGGCCTTCAGCAAGCCCTGTTGAAGCTCATGATAAGGTTTATCTGAGATTATAAATGATGCCGAAGCTATCCCCTCACCCTGCTCAATCCGGTATCTACCTGTAGCACTAACCTCAGAAAAATCACCTGTATGTACAGTTACTCCGCTTGCCTCATCAAACCGTTCTGCACCCGATACCCCTTCGAATACTACATCACCACTGTCCACATTAACGATCCTAAAGTCATGTCCAGAACCAGAAAATACCGCAATCTTTTCTCCATCCACCGGATATCCAATTTGATTAACAGTAATGGTTCGGAGTGTACGCTCGCTCATCTTCATTCTCCTTCATATCAATTTGATGAAGCTGATGATTACAAGTTATAAGTCTCTCTTTCAAGTTGAGAATACTCTATTTTAGTTATCCCTGGCAATGATGTATACAAGAAAAAACCTAGAGCTAATCCGAAACGAAACGGATAACCCTAGGAAATAAACACAGCTTATTTGCCGTCAAGCAATTTAATAAAGTTAGCTGGAAGTGTGAATTGCTTATTATGAACCACTATACGGCGAAGCTCCTCCTCGAAGGAGCTAAGATCATCTTCATCATCGTCTTTGATTTCCTTTATATCTCGGTGCAGACGCTCCATTTGTAGATCAAGGGCATGAGCGGCATCCGCAGCATTTTTCAGCTCACGTGTCATACTCTCTGGTACCGATTTATTATATTTATAGAAAATTTTATGTTCGAGACTTGCCCAGAAATCCATAGCAATGGTACGAATTTGTACCTCAACGCAAACTAGCTCCTGACGATCTGACATAAATACTGGTACTTGAATCAGCAAATGCAAACTTTGATATCCGTTAGGCTTGGGATTCTTAATATAATCCTTCACTTCAAGAACCGTTAAGTCGTCCTGCTTTTGAAGCATTTCACTAACATGATAAATATCTGAGATAAAAGAACAGGTAATCCGCAAACCAGCAATGTCTTTAATACAATTTCGCACTGAGTTCAGTGATAATTCGCCATTTTTGCGCAGCATTTTGTTCATAATACTCTCTGGAGACTTGATCCGCGATTTGGTATGTTCAATCGGGCTGTAATCATGAAGTGATTGAAACTCCTGTTTCAGGATCTCAATCTTCGTCTCCATCTCATCCAATGCAAATTTATAAATCAACATAAAACGGGTAACCTCGTGCTTTAGCTTTTTAAATTGTTCGATTTGATTCTCGGGGGTCATAATCCATTTCTCCTCTTGTAGCGATTCTCTATATTTATCATAGCCAATCCACTAGTGAAATTCAAATTCAGTGGATTTCACTTATTAATTTAGAGAAGACAGCAAGATTAACCTACCGCCATTTTTCAAACTCATGTTGTCTTAAAAATACGCTTGAACTTTTCTAGTTAAGCTGTTTCCACTTTTGTTCTAACGTCTGGGGAATATAACCCTCCAGTAACGTTAAGAGCTCCTGCGGCTCATCTGATAGGTTTAGCAGACTGAGATGTGAAGCATTAGAGAATCCCTCGTTAATGCTATGTTGAATTAAATTCATCAGAGGGTCAAAGTAATGCCTGATATTTAGAACACCCACCGGTTTCTTATGGATACCAATTTGTGACCAGCACAAAACCTCAAACAGCTCTTCATACGTCCCAAAACCACCGGGTAATGCAATAAAACCATCCGCCAATTCTCCCATTTTTGCTTTACGTCCATGCATATCTTCTACTTCTATCAACTGCGTTAATTCTCTATGTACCATCTCTCCATTAAACAACCCCCTAGGCATAACCCCGATCACCTCACCTCCACCTTTCAACACAGCATTGGCGACTTCACCCATTAATCCGATTCTGGACCCCCCGTAAATTAAGCGATAATTATTCATCGCCATGTAGTTTCCAAGTTCAACAGCTTTATCCTTATATTCCTCATGTACCCCTAAATTCGACCCTGCAAAAACGCAAATTGATTTCAAATCCTCATCCCCAAACTATATATTGATAATATCCGACATCTAATATACTATATGTTGGTGAATAAATCATGTTAAAGATTAAGGAGTGCTACATAATATGGAGATCAATGAAGTGCAGAAATGGATAAAAAGCTTTTATGGGCAAAGAGGCTGGGCCGATTACGGTCCTTTTATAAGCGTTGGATTTCTTATGGAAGAAACCGGTGAGGTTGCACGGGCAGTACGGTCCTATGAAATCGGAAGAGATCGTCCAGATGAATCTACCCCTCCACCAGAGCAACTGAGAAACGACTTGATTGAGGAAATCGGAGATGTGCTAGGAAATATCGCATTGTTAGCCGATTTGTATGGCATCACTTTAGAAGAGGTATTTACTGCGCATAAAGAAAAATTAGTGAAACGATTTAATTCCTAAGTAGATGTAGAAAAAGGGCTACAATCGGCATCACCGATTTGTAACCCTTTTTATATATTTAAACCTCGTTAAGCTTTACCGCTTAGAGTATGATTCGAAATAGCTTTAATTATGGTTTCCCAATCATCAGGGTGAACTTCGTGACCCGTTCCTTCTAAGGTTAGTAGTGACACATTAGGAATTTCTTCGGCAAGCGCCAAGCCATGCTCTAAAGGAAGTACGCTGTCTTCTGTACCGTGGATAACTAATGTAGAAACTACGATATTTTTCGCCTTACCTTCGTAGTCATCTACCCCTGTTAGAAGAGCATGATTAAACATGCTGAGTAAGTTGTTTGCACGTTTTATTTCCATCCTAACTTGTTTATAGGCTCTTTTCTCATCGAATTTATGTTTTGAACCACAAAGTATGCTCGAACCGGAAACCAAGTAATCCGCTATCGCTTCTTCATCTGACCAATCCAGAGTAGCTCCATCCGCATGAAAAGCGAGGATCCTCTCATCCATTGGAGGCAAGTTCCGATCATTATCATCAGATTCAAAAATACTAGATGCGATCAATGTTAAGGTTAGAACTTTCTGAGGATGGCGAATAGCAAGAACTTGTACAATCATACCCCCTAAGGACATCCCCACGATATCTGCCTGTTCTATATTATAAGCGTCAAGTAACCCAGCAGCATCATCGGCCATATCAAGCACTGTATAATTGGAACTCCCAGGTTCATAAACAACAGAACGTCCTACATCCCGGTTATCATATCTAATAACGTATCGTCCTGTATCCGCTAATCGTTGACAAAACTCCTCATCCCAAAAAACCATAGAACATGTGGCACCCATAATCAGTAATATTGCAGGATTGCTGGAGTCTCCAAAACTCTCCGAACATAGTTCAATACCGTTTACTTTAAATATCTTTTCGCTCATTGTTAATCCTCATTTCATTCGAATTTGGTAATCAAAGATTGCACACTTAAATAAGACCGGTCACATTTTAAAATAAATGGATGATGGTATCATTGAATTGTACCTCGATTTAACGCAAACGAATGAACTTGATAATCACGATAAGCACTCTCCTATTCGTTACTATGGGTTTTGAACCCAGCTTCGATTATAACACAAAAAGACTATCTCTCGATCTTAGCGACCAAGTGGATAGCCTAATTTTGCAACGAAATTATTCATTAAATAAATACTTCTTCAACAGTCAAATTACGCTCCTTGGATAAATCCCTAAACGTAGTTTCATCTACTTTCACTAACGGCTTAAAAATGTCCAAAGGATTATTCATAATAATCGTACCTTGCTCTCCATTGCTAAGCTGAACATTTTTACCTACAAAGTTCGGCAATAAATGTCCAATCAAAGCTTGTACCGCATTTCCATTCAGTTTACCAAAGCCTAGCTCATGCACCTTGCGCAGAACGGTTATTAGCCCCTGTTTTGGTTGATTCGCTCTTGTTGAGGTCATCCCGACGTAAGCATTAGCGACAGCCACGATCAGTGTATACGGGTGCAGGTCCGTCTTACGAAGCATATTAGGATAACCTGTCCCATCCTCAAATTCATGATGCTGAAGCGCCACCAGTGCAGTCTTCTCGTCATTCATAGATTTAAGAATAATATCGTATCCATATGTAGTATGACGTTTTAGTTCTTCCGTTTCCTCAGAGGTTAAGTTTCCTGCCTTATTCAAGATAGAAGGGTCGATCTGACTTTTTCCTATGTCGTGTAGATACCCAGCCCGGCTAATCTCGTAACGTTCTTCTTTGGTATAACCTAACCAAGTCGCTATGTAAAAAGATAAAAGTCCGACCTGCAAAGAATGATTGTATGTACCAACGTCCTCCCGCTCAAGCAACAGTAATAAGGACACTACATCCTTATGCTCATCCATTTTTTCCAGCAAGGGCTGCAGCGTAAGATCTACATCTGACTGCGTGAAACTGCCCTTGCTGAGTGCTTCTAGAAAAATAGACTCATAGTTTTGGATCACAAGATCAAAATTTCCATTCAGACTTTGCTCCAAATTCATCCCTTCATTATCCATCGCTATGCTGCGAGGTTCAATATCGACATAATCGATACGATGTCTCATCAGGAGGGTGATTTCTTCTTTGTAGACAATGGTCCCCTTCGGGAGCACATGTAGGCCAACACTATTGAAAGTGTCCATCATAAGACAATCGCCATGTTTTAGATCTGTGACATGAGCTTTCAAAATTCAGCACCCTTCCTATGTATAGGTATATTTTACCTTAAGGATAGCTAAATTCTTCCAAAGTCACAATATGGTTAAAGTCTCATTAACGCTCATAATTAGTTCAAAAGACCCCTGCGGCTTCACCTAAAAAGGAATACTAAAGTCCGCGATCACTTTTCCGATCAACTGATCCTTCGCTACAAAAGGAGTAGCCCAAAGATGAGCATCATAGCTTATATTCCGGTTATCTCCGAGAAAAAAGTAATGGTCCGCCGGAACCGTAACGGGTCCAAAAGTATAGTCCATCCGCTCATTAAGATAGGGCTCATTGATCTCCGTTCCGTTTCTGTAAAGTGCTCCATCTTTAATTTCAATGGTATCGCCTGGCAGCCCTATCAACCGCTTCACATATCTTTTATTCTCATCGCCTGCTACCGGCGGCGTAAACACAACGATATCTCCATGATCAAGTGTGGTCATCCATAACATTTTTTCAACGATTAGTCGGTCATTAATTTCAATTGTAGGGATCATAGAGCCCGTGGGAACCTTCATGGCTTCAGCAACATAAGTTCTTACAAACAAAGAAATGACCACGGCGATAGCAATACTAGGCAAATATTGTTTGATAAATTTCAACATAATCGCTCACCTCATATTCATTTTATAGACTCTTTGATCGGTGCTGTAGCTTTTTTCGCTCATTCATATTCAGTTCATATTGTCGTCATGTAGGGTTCACCTTCATCGGGTAAGCTTTCTTTGGCGAGTCTTTAGGATAGCCATAATAACTGATGAGGACAGGTGAAGATACGCGTGAAACCAAAAGAAGAAGCTACGAAAAAAAGGATGAATAAACCGCTTCGAATTACACTTATTTCCTTAGGGGCTTTAGCTACCGCAATAGTACTTTTTCTAGTGACTGTTTTTGTCGCTAATATTTTCTTCAATAAATCGGACCAAGCTAGAATAAAACCTTATGGTCAGTCTGTAAGCGTTGATGGTAAAAATATGAATGTTTTGATTCAAGGACAAGGCGAAGAGACAGTCGTGCTATTACCTGGTTATGGAACGGTGGCACCGGGACTTGATTTTAAACTGCTAGTAGATGAACTATCTCCATTTTACAAAGTTGTCGTGATCGAGCCTTTCGGTTATGGATTAAGTGATAGAACTGAAAAAGAACGAACCACGGAAAATATTGTAAGTGAGATTCATGAAGCTGTAAAGCAGCTTAAGATTGACCGTTATATTCTAATGGCACACTCTATTTCCGGTATGTACAGTTTGAATTATGTGAACAAATATCCAAACGAAGTGAGTGCATTTGTCGGGATTGATAATAGTATTGCAACGGAAGACAGAATAGGTGTTAAAATACCAACAGGAAAATTAAAACTACTTAGAAAATCAGGATTGGGCAGATTGTTATTTAAATCAAGTGGAAATCCCTATGCTGAATTGCCGTTTGATGATGAAACTAAAGAACAATTGAGATTGCTTACACTTAGAAACACTTATAATTACACTAATTTAAATGAAGTGGAACATATGTCTTCTAATTATAAAGGGGCTCTAAATTCAACTTTTCCAAAGGATATTCCCCTATTGCTCTTTGTACAAGGGGATGATACTCTCTTAAAAGATTGGATATCATTGCATGAAGAGCAAGTCAAAAATTCCGTACAAGGAAAATTGGTAAAACTTGATGCAGGACATTATCTGCACCATACCAAATCAAAAGAAATCGCCGAAAATTTTAAGACATTTATGAAAGAAATAAAATAAGTATAGATTGTATCGCTCAGATTGTCTAAACCGTTTCACCTAATCTCCATGCTGCTGCATCATGTGCAAGCTACCTTGCATTTCATGCCGCAGTATTTTTTCTTATTCATCCTTCGTTTATATTTACGTACCTTCACTTCTCAAACCGCTCAATGATTCGATTCATTTCCCCATCCACATCAATCAAAGTATTCTTAGGAATATGAATGACTATCAAACCACCAAAGATTTGTTCACATTTCCCTTCATTATCCGTGATCCGTTGTTTAAAAGCAGAAATGGCTGCTGAATCAACAGCTTCTTTACTGAGGAGCCAGGCGTACCTTTTAAAATGAGATTTCTGTACCGTTTCCTGATAATAAAAGATTCCTTGTTCTTCCTTCACTCGTATAATATCACCCATTGTAACACCTGGATTAAAAATCGGCGTCTCTTCGATGCGGTATTTATCTTTACCAACTGGAGTTACATCAAGGATTTCAATTTCACGGCCTGCTGGATCGAAACAAATATGCAGTCCTGACGAATCTAGCATCGGCACACCTCAATTCTTATCAAAGTCTGATCTTGATGATTCTAAATAACACAAAACACAATAAATACATTAAGCTTGTAACCCCAAACAATCTGAAGATACCTGGCGTCAAAAACATATACAGACTGTAGGGAAAACTCCAAATAAAGGCGAGAAGCATGAGAAGACTTCTGTTTAAAGAGATGCCTATCGCTAGTAATCCGGCCGGCAACACCAGCATTACCATACTCATTATAATACTGGATTGATTCGTAACCTCAGCATAAGGATTAATGAATATAAATATAAACCATAAAAAAACGGTCATCAAACTGGATACATATCCAATGAGTTTAATGATTGTTAAGTTTATGGATTGCTCCATTCCATCACCTCAATTCTTTCGCAATAATTCTCTCCAGCCATTTCCACGGGAGCAGCGTTTTGCCTAAGATCAAGATCCGGGTGCCTTTGCCGATAGGGTACCGAAGCCTTGGTGACTTCATTTCAGTAATACGACCGATAAGATCTGCGACTTGACTTGGATCTGGTGCAGTTTCAGCGGTATGTTTGGAATATCGTAGCACTGCATCCAGACGTTTTCTGTAAGGAGAATTCTCGCTTCGACGGATTTGTTCTATTCCCTTTCCCCAAATCGGGGTACGGAAAGAGCCAGGTTCAATTAATACTACACGTATTCCATAAGGAGACATTTCATGACGTAGACTTTCACTGAATCCTTCTACTGCAAATTTGGAAGCTGCATATGGAGCATACCCCGGAAACCCGGACAACCCGCTTATACTCCCCACATTAATAATCGTACCACTTCTCTGTTCTCGCATCACTGGCAGCACAGCTTTTGTCACCGCCACTAATCCGAAAAAATTCGTCTCCATTTGCTGGCGCCATTCCTCCATAGTTATCTCTTCTATGAAGCCGCCTATAGCAAAACCTGCATTGTTAACCAGAACATCAATTCTTCCAAATGTATCATGCACTGAGGATATAGTCGCCTCTATAGAATCACTATCAGTTACATCCATAGTCATGAAATGAAGCTGCTTTAAGAGTCCTGCTTGCTCTGCCTGCTGTTCAAGCTCACCTTTACGACTCAAATCGCGCATGGTTGCTACAACTTTGAATCCCTGTCCAGCTAGTTTGAGGGCTGTGAGCAGTCCAAATCCACTAGAAGTTCCGGTTATTAAGGCCACTCGATCCTGCATTCGATCTAGTTGTGAATTCATATTTGACTCTCCTCATGTTTCATTATTCCAAAAAGCAAACTAACGTTCTATTTCGGGGTTGACTATCCATTAATTTCAAGTTATAGTGATTGCATCATTTATATTCTGTGCGGGAGAAGCACCTCGCAAGACAGGCAATCATGCCTATCTTGGAGGTGCTTTTTTGCGCGCATAAACTAATTAAGGAGCTGAAACGATTGATAATTCACAAATTTAGTTATTTTAAAAGGTTCGTCCAATTCATCCTTGTAGTAGCTCTCCTCATTAGCAACCTTCCGATGGCTGCTGGAGGTACAGATTGGGATTCTGCGTTAAATGACATTAACGGTCTCCATGGTAATTATACCTCTCTTCAAGCTGCCCTCAAGTCTGATAGCTCTAAAATCCAGATACTGCGCAAGCAGAACAATGAAACACTGAAATCTATTCACACTGTCATAGAGTCAACAGATAAGGCTCTGCTGAGTCGTTTATCTTCTGAAGCCACAACTGTTCAAAAGAAGCACGCTCCCCTCCTGGAACAATACAGTACACTCAGTAAGCAGTCTGCTGCAGCGAAGAAAGCTAAAGACTTTAAGACCGCCACTCTCCTTGACCTGAGACGCAATAAGCTCAAGGCTGCGGTAACCATCGCTAGAACTGAAATCAAGGCAAAGACAGACGCGTTGGCAACCGCCCGTAAGCAAACCGCTACTAAGCTCAAACCTATCAAAGATGCGCTGGCACCGATCACAGCTTTGAAGAAGCAAATCACCGACGAGAACAAGAATATCGCTGCAGCACAGAAAGTTCGATCAGAAGCAGATAAACACTACAAATCGGCTGTAAAACAAGGAGATGCGATTACAGCAGCAACAGAATTGAGAGCATCCTATGATCAAATGATACGAGTTCATGCCATGCAGCAAAATATTTACAGCTGGGAGCAGAAGATAGCACTAGCTTTGCGCGCCGCAGAATCTAAGCTTCCATAAGTAGAGCGGTTCGCCATTCCTTAAATCAGTTTTACCAGTAAACTGATGAAACCGGCTGCGGGCTCGATCAGCAATTGGGCTAGCAATGTCCCTAGAAATCTGGAGCCCATCAAGACGACATATATTTTTCCAAGCTGGTTGCGATATTCTATATTTTCAGTAGCCTTATGAGTAATAAGACCAAGCTGCGGGTCGATAAATACGGTGAGCAATATGGTTGCTAATCCGTTAATTAGTCCAGAAGCTTGAGAGGCAGTGGTGCTGAATTCAGGAACTAACTTGGCAGCATACAGAGAAGCCAATACACCAACCGTATAGAATGCTGTAACAAAAACATTCATGACAATAAACCGTTTAGGAATTCCCAGGTATCTAAAGTTATATAGGTTCACTTTTGGTTTTCTTATGTATTTTCTTGTATTCTTTAACTGCCCAATGGTTACGCTCGTAAGCAGCTTGGGAATAGAACCTTCGATCTCTAGCTTAGATATGATTCTACCAAAAAGACCCACAAAGGTAGGAAACACGGCAATTGCAATTAAAGTGCCTAATGATGAAGC
The DNA here is from genome assembly GCF_037963325.1 of Paenibacillus sp. FSL E2-0201. Lineage (NCBI taxonomy): Bacteria > Bacillati > Bacillota > Bacilli > Caryophanales > Paenibacillaceae > Paenibacillus > Paenibacillus sp. FSL E2-0201. The sequence continues at coordinate 2,657,639 of NZ_CP150154.1, read as the reverse complement.
TAACAGAATAATTCTCAAATAATTAATAAGCGGAAAATCAGGATGCAATTTGGCGTAGTCTACGAATTTAGCCGTCAGTGGAGCTTGAATCATGTTTGCGGTTCTTGACACGAGAACAATAATGCCTGTCAGAGACAAAGCAATAGCTATCTTATTCAGCTTCACTCCGGCGTATCTTACCGAATACGATAAGGTTTCTGCGGTATGAATAATCATTGTAAGCAAGCATACTACAATCAAACTATTAACCATTTGTAGGTTCATCTCCAATGAGAAAGCTATTTATCTACTCGATACTGTTTTGGGTGAAAGTACTGATCCAATCCATAAGAAAGTATAATTCCAACGCCATATCTAACAAGGTCAACCCATAGGAACCCTTTTCCGAGAATTAATCCACCGAGTACAGTAGCCCGGATGCTATTGATCCACTCCGCTTGATATAGCTGGCTGAATTCTATGCCGAAGCTAAACATCAGACTCCACATAAAAGCAATCCATAGCTTCCTGTTCACTAGCAGTACGCGAAACATAAAGTAAACCATGCTGCCCCAAAGTGCGTCTCCAAAATGTCTCGATACAAACAAAGGCAGATGTTCCGAGAATACTCTAGAGCTTAAACCCAGTGCAATAACAATTAGGCAGATGCATCCATAAAAAAGTCTTTCTTTCAGAGCATTAACTCTCATTTCCATCCTCTATCCAGCGTCTGACTTGAAGTTTATGCTTGCGATAATATTAATGATCACGATATAAAACGGATAAATAATCATGGCCCCTATTATGATCAGTCCTGTTACCGGTGCTGGTTTATCCGCAGCTTCTGTAATTGGGAACCATGCTGCAAATAAATTAACGAACAGAAACAAATAGGGATACCAAAGGATCGCAGTGAAATATTTGGATTTTTTACCGTTCAAATATTTTTTTGTAATCCAAACAAACCCTATAGAAGAAAATATAAATAATACAAGCATGAAGATAAGCAGCAAGTTATCTACTTTACCCAGCTCCAAGCCCGAAATTCTACTGATTCGATAAATATTCACTAGTAGCTCTATGACGACAAACAACATAAAGGCATAAAATGCGCTTAATCCATTGAGCTTAATAAAATATCTCATTTACTCAGCGCTTCGGGATTCCACATTCGTTCCACACTAGTAAGCTCTAATTCATCAAATTCCAACTTATAAATATCTGGTTTGGAAGTCTGTTCAAAGAACTCATAACCATACTCTTTATTGAAGTAATTCAGGATAATGGTCATGATATTCCCGTGCGTACCAAGTGCGATTTTACTGCCTTTATTTTGCCGGATCAATTCTTTTATGATTGGAATCGCACGCTCTTGAGCTTCCTGAGTACTCTCTCCATCCGGCATTTTATATTGTAAGTCTGTGAATGAGGTCCGTATTCCCTGGAGATATTCTTGTTCACTGATCTCAATCTCCATGCTTGCGATAGCTCTTTCTCTAAGCTCCTCATACAGCTCAATCTCATGATCCGAAGCCTCAGCCAAATACTTAACCGTATCTATGGCTCGTCTATAAGGACTGGAGATAAAATGTGTGATCTCCTCTTCCGCCAATATTTCTTTAATTCTATAAGCATCCTCATGCCCTTTATCAGATAATCCTCGTTCCCTTTCATCTCCAAGCACAAAAGGTGATACTGCGTGCCTAATCATATAAATAAAAGTCTTCATGAGTAACTCCTCTCCTGCTTATTCAAATATCGTTTTTGCTGCCTCACGGTCTTTCTTGAAAATCTCCACTGGATAGGGAATGGTCATCTCGGGCAGCTCACTCTCTTTAAAGAACTTAAATTCTTCGACTTCTCCATCCATTGCTCTCAGTGTTCCACGGATGATAGAACACTCAAATACGATGACTGTATATTCCACCTGGTCTCCATTGTTATATTCGTATCTATATTTCCCTCCACCAAAAACCCCAAGAATGGAAGTAGGATTTACCATTAATCCAGTCTCTTCATATACTTCTCTGCGCAAAGTTCTTCCCGGACGTTCCCCTGGCTCGATGGCTCCTGCTGGCAATCCCCACAAGGACTCTTCAGGTTTGCGGATAAATAGAATATCATCTTCTTTATTTCTTATTACTGCAGCTACGGAGGGCATCATTAATAACTCTGATCCCACTTTTCCTCGGATTTCCTGATAATACTCAGACATCGGCACGCTATTCATCCATCCTTTCACACCGTTTAGTAGAACATCATCCTATTTTCCTCCAGCTTCCCAAAAACCCACATTATGTATATATTAGACATCTCTGTGATGGAATCCTTTAGATTCGGCAATATGCTTAGCGTGGAACAAAAAAAGCTTCCGAACGGCTCAATAGTTTCTGAGGTCCGGAAGCAGTTACAATGAGGTGAGACTTTGAACTTAATGTTTCCCTTTGTAGCCGGCAAGCTGTACGATCATGATGACAAGAACGAGCAATGAAATGAGCTGATCAATACTCATCTGCGTCCGCCTCCAATCCCAAATAAAGGATGGCTCTTCGGACGGCAATTCCTCTCCCAAGGACACTGCTTCGTTTCCCTTATACACATTATGTAGCATGAGTTCCATTTATGACTTTAAGAATGACTTACCCATCCATCCGGGCTAGTTCTTTCTCCACTTCATCTAGTTGATCTTCACCGAACACCTTAAACCCATACTGCCGTAATAACTCCGTAGTTGTACCTTCTCCTGACATCTTCGTATCCATAAATGTTCCATCATAAATATACAGACTACCACAAGAAGGACTATCCTGTTTCAAAATCGCTAACGCAACTTGATGTTCTGTAGCCAGCTTCAGCGTTGCTTGAGCACCTTTCATAAAGGGTTCTGTAACATCTGCACCTGCACCCGTCACTACCCGCTCACCTTGCCGCTGAGCATCGGGGCGAGGCGTTGGTAACCCACCGACTACCTCAGGACAAATATGGACAAAACGTCCTTCCTCATACCACTTCAGGAAACGGGCATCTAGACACGGCACATCACCATTATCATAACGTACTTTATGTCCTAACAGACATGCGCTTACTAGAATCTTCCCTGTCATCGTTATCTCCACCAGTCCGTCTAGTATTTAATATATGGCTATATTATTTACGACGTAAGCGTCAAACAGCCCACACCTTGACACCAAGATGAGGGCTCGATTTTAGAATGAGGTTAGGATTTCAATACCCGACAGATCGGTGGCAAAGCGGCTGACCAAGGCAAGAACGGGTCCAGCGCTTCTGGATCTTTCAGATCAGGGAGTTGTGGAAGCTGTTCAAATAGAAACTTCAAGTACTGGAACGGATTCAGTCCGTTTTCTTTTGCCGTTTCCATCACGCTATAGATGACTGCACTAGCCTTGGCTCCGCGTGGGGTGTTGGCAAAAAGCCAGTTTTTGCGTCCAATCACAAACGGTTTAATCGCCCGTTCGCTGCGGTTATTGTCGATCTCCAGGCGTCCGTCCTTCAGGAAAGCGGACAACTTCTCCCATTGATTCAGGCAATAAGTGATCGCTTGGCCCAGGGCACTCTTGGGCAGGACGCGAGACTTTTGCTGACGCAGCCATACTGAAAAAGCATCCAGAATCGGGCGGCTGCGCTCCATTCGGACGTTCTCTCGTTCTTCCGGCGTCGCATCCTTCAGTTCTCGCTCCACCGCGAACAACTGATTGCAGAAGGTGAGTCCCTGCTGCGCAGCCGTTCCAATCCTGGCTTCGGAGGCGGGCAAGGCCTTCAGCGCTTCGTCAAACTTGCGGCGCGCATGGGCCCAGCACCCGACCAGAGTCACCCCGGCTACCTTATGGTAGCCAGGGTATCCATCCACGTGCAGGTATCCCCTGAATCCGGCCAGGAAATTTCGGGGATGCTCCCCGCCACGCGCCTTGCAGTATTCGTACAACACGATGGGCGGTCCACTGCGTCCGGTCCGATACAACCACAGGTACGACTGCGACTCGGCGGACTTTCCAGGCTCCCGCAGCACCTGCAGCGTCGTTTCGTCCGCATGCAAAATCTCCTGCCCTAGCAAATGTTCTTTCATTCGCTCAAACAGCGGCGTCAGCCATTGATCTGCCCCATACATCATCCAATTTGCCAGGGTCTGCCGCGAGAGCGTCAGCCCGAGCCGGGCAAACTGTTGCTCCTGGCGGTAGAGAGGCTGACTCTCCACATATTTCTGGTTCATGACATGCGCCAGAATGGACGGTGAAGCCAGACTGCCGGGATAGACCGATTTCGGCATAGGAGCTGTGACAATTGGAGTCTGAATCGCTTCGCGTTCACACCGGCGGCAGGCATACACCTGCCGAATGTGACGCAAGACTCTGACTTCTGCTGGAATCACGGTGATTTCGTTGCGGGTCTCCGTGCTCATAGGATGAAGGTCTCCGCCACAGCACGCACAAACCTGCTCCTCTTCAGGCAGTTCATAGTGAAGGGTATCGATAGGTAATTTCTCCAGTTTGGCCTCGCGAGTGTCCGTCCATTTCTTGCGGCTGTAGGTAAGGGTCTCGGTTTGCGGCTCTTCGGAAGCCGGGGTCGCTAACACCTCGGCTTCATTGAACAGGTTCATCTCGAGCTGATCCGGATGGGTCTTCTCGCTGGAGGTGCCGAAGCGCTTATGCTGGGCCAGACGGAACTGTTCCTCGTACCACTGAAGTTTAGCGGTCAATTCGGCATTTTGCTGTTCCAGCTTGGCCTTTTGTTGTTGGAGTTCTTCTATTGTAGATGAGGGGTTCGCTTGATTTTCCATACCCTAAAATTTCGACAACACGGATGATTTCCCTGCTACCAGGCCTGCAAAAATGAAAAATCCGTTAAACGACGGTCTGAGCCTTGACCTGTTTATGGGCCTGCCGCTGGTGAAGGGAAAGCCCATCCAAGAGCCAGCGAAGTTCGCGAAAGGAAAGGGCAACCGGCGAGTCGCCAGGGCCCGGCCACTGGAAGGTTCCTCGTTCCAGGCGGCGGTACAGCAGCCAGAAGCCATTATGTTCCCAGTAGAGCATTTTGAGTTTGTCGCGCTGACGGTTACAAAAGACAAACAGACAAGGCGCGAACGGATCGAGCTGAAATCGCTCCTGAACCAGGGCGGCCAAGCCGTCGATGGACTTGCGTAAATCTGTGCTGCCGCCGGCTAAATAGACCTTTTCCGGCAGCGTCAGCATAAGGCCTCCAGCGCTTGAACCACTTGACGAAGCAGTTCAGGAGAAAAACCTGTCTGTACGTCAAGAGAGGCCGGACCGATACGAAGCGTCAAGGAGGAAGACGAGGAACGCGGAGAAACGGTCACCGGAATAAAGGAAGGGGAGGAAGAGCAAGGCTGGCTGGAATCGATTTTGCGGAGCCAATATTTCAATTGATGTAAGGTCAAGCCCTGTGCTTCGCACCAGGCAGACATGGAAAGGCCACTGGTCCGATAGTCCCTGATGCGTTCTGTCCACTCATACTGGCGTTGTTCGGCATTGGTCATCTGGCAGATCTCCTTGATTTAAGATATGCCTATGATCTCATGGCTGGCGTTGGGTTTACAGGTGGGCTAGGTTTGACGCTTACTTTACGACACAAAACTGATATGCAAGATTGAGAGGCTTGTCCATGAAAAGTTTGTGCTTCATACACAAAAGAATGCTCACAATGTCCATATAGAACTCATTTTAATCTTGATATTGGGGGCTCTTTTCACTCCGATACCGACTCCAGCAAGTCCACAATAAATCCGCCATAAGGTAAAGACCCGTCAAGGGAAATATAATTCCCCAAACATTTTGGACAAGAGAATATAAACGCTCCATAAACGGCTGAATCCCATACACACAAGCTACCGATAACGCCCACCAATATAGAGAGAAACGAAGGCAAATATGCCCTTGCAATTGATAAGACATTCCTGAATAATCCCACCATTGCTTTTGAAACACGCTCTTCAGCAACCAACCACTTATATATTCAACAGCTGAAGGAATGACTAACGCCAGAAGGAGGAACATTGGGAAAGGCAGAGTTAAGTCTCTGGCAATCAGTAGAAGCAGTGGTGCGAATCCATACATGGGTTTAAAGGGACCTTTTAGAAACCCCTCTTTGCGAAAGCTTCCATTGCTATATAAGTTATATGTACCTTCCAATACCCAACCTAAAAAAGAGTAGACCATAAAATAAAAAAAATACTGACCCGCCACTGCCATCGCAGTATCTCCGCTTGAAGAAAATATTGAAGTCATCATGTTTATACACCGCTCCTAGTTGTCATTATTTTCTTAAATATCCATCCGGCCCTATTATGCCTTAATCCTTCAGAAGGTATGCACGCAAAAAAGACATAACCCCAGGGTTATGTCTTCATTACAAAATACAAAGAGTGAAGCGGATTCTCTATCCTTCCACGCTTATGGTTTAAGCTGTTCTTCAGGATTCTGAGCCGGTATCATCGGCTGATTGTTGTCTTGTTTCTTTAACGTATCCGTCGTAATTTCACTACGCACGCCAAAGTTTGAACCATACTTTTTCTCAAAGTTGCCTGCTAGCGCCTCACCGCGTTTTTGCCGATATCGGCTGTTCTCATTCCGACTACGCATTTCATTTCCTCCCTGCTACAAGAATGGCTGAGATCTGTGAAATTTGCGAAAATGCTACTAAGAACTTGGAGAAAACTCTCTGATGAGGTTGTACCTGAATTCATTATACAATAATTGCTAAAATGATCTCAAGAAAAACAGACTGCCCAATGAAGGACAGCCTGTCTTCCGAATCATTTAGTCCAAATCGTTAGGAAGCGGATCAGGATGCGAGGACTCTGCAGGCTTGGCTACCCAATCGTCTGCTTCTGGCTCGATGTCCACACCATTCTCCATCTTCTTAATTTCAGCTAATGAATCGCCGTCTTTATTTTCCTTGTTGCGGATTTCCGCTTCATCTTGAGAATAATCTGACATGTGAAATCCTCCTCAGGTGCTTTGCTTTATTTGTTCCTTAGTTATAGTTACCCGATGGAGTGTTTTGCAAACATAGTAACGATGAATGAATTTAAGGGTACATGATCCAAGCTACCAGCGGACCGATACATGAACCGACAATAGCGCAAACGGTCATCGCTACGGAGCTCATTGAAACTGACTTTTCACCGTATTCCAGCGCCTTTGCAGTTCCTAGCGCATGAGAGCCAGTACCTAAACCGATTCCAATGCCGATCTCACTTCTTATCTTAAACAGCTTTATGATGAAAGGACCGCCAATCGCGCCCGTAAATCCGGCAATCATTACAAATACAGAAGTTAGCGAAGAATCCCCACCTAAACCATTTGAGATCTGTATCGCTACAGGCGTTGTGATGGATTTTGGCAATATGGACAGAACATACATTTCAGAGAATCCTAGGCCAGCTGCTAAAAGCAAACCACTAAACATCCCTAATAACAGACCTACAATCGCTCCCCCAAGGATGGCCGGGAGGTTCTCCACTAATACATTACGTTGCTTATACAATGGGTAAGCTAGCGCTACAACAGCTGGACCGAGCAGCTTATTAATCCACTGACCGCCTATCATATATGTATCATATGGAATATTAAAATATAAAAGTATGGCTACAACAAGGGCTGTTGCTGTTAACGCGGGAATCAGTACAGGAAAGCGAAAACGTCTATATATTACGGACATCATCAAATAAATAGCAACATTAAGCAGGACAATTCCTGTCGCGATAAAAAACATTATATTTCCTTCCCCTCTTTGCCTAAGCTCTTGCTGCTCCAGCCCGCTCTGCTCTTGCCTTTCAAGGTTGAAAGCCATTGACTGGTATGTGCTGCCGCTGCAATTGTGAGGACGCTGCTAACGATAAGAATCAGGATTAATAGCAAACCTCTTCCACTGAAAATATCCATATGCTTCACGATCCCAGCCGTCGCTGGAATAAAAAATAACGGAAGGTAAGCTAATATTGTTGTTGCACCCTCTTCAATCCATTTCACAGGTACGATCTTGAATAACAATAAAACAAAGAGCAGCAGTAATCCGACGATACTCCCGGAAACGGGGAGATGCAGCTGCTTTTGCAGAAAGTCTCCAGCCAAATAGAATAAATAAAGCACGAACACTTGAATAATAATGCGAATGATTTTCATGATGCAGGATCCCTTCATTATTAAATTAACTCGGTAAAGCTTAAAAATAGGTCACCTTAATAAGAGTATCAGAGTTTTCATGAAAATTTCAATTACTTTTCGAATCTTGTAAGAAATAAACAAAAATAACCTGCATGATCTCCAAAACGCCGGAGACTTTGCAGGTTAGGTCTGTTCATTTGCAGCTCAAGAATGAGATTCTAGTTTAATTAAACCCACTGAACGACTTGTTCAGCGACTTGTCTTGTTTTGCCACGTGGTTCATTCAAACGATATCCAAAGGCTACCATACAGGAGATTCCGAAATGCTCAGCATCCATAATCCCCTCTTCTGCAAGGAGCTGCTCAATCTTTGTTTTATCAAAACCTTCCATTGGGCAAGAATCGATTCCGATTAAAGCCGCTGATGTCATCATATTACCAAGGGCTATATAACTCTGCCGGCAGCTCCATTCGAACATTGCACGTTCATTCTCCATCAATCCGAAATCAACCTTCAAGAACTTATCGTACATATTACCTTTCCCTTCCCTCACTTCTGGAGGTAGCTCCTGCACATGCTCCATGACCCCTTTAATATAATCTGAATCAGCAGCCATATCTTTAGGAAGACGTGAAAGAATCAATACAAAATGACTTGCGGTTGGCAATTGCTTTTGTGCTCCCCAAGCATAAGCACGTAATTTCTCGCGAATTTCTGGACTTTGTACTACGACAAAACGCCAAGGCTCGAATCCGAATGAACTTGGTGACAGACGTCCTGTTTCTAGAATAAACTGAAAGTCTGACTCACTTATTTTTTTATGACTATCAAATTCTTTAGTTGCATGTCTGAACTGGTAGGCAGACAGGATTTCATTCTTGTTTAAAGACAAAGTATCCATGAGTCACACTCCCTTTACTTGGTTAGAATCGACGACCATTTGACTGTTTGCCGATCACATGCTTAATATTAGAATATATATTACTTCTTTAAAAGTACGCACATTAATGTTATGTAGTATACAAAATGATACCATGGGAGTTGAGCGGCAATGCGTGACCGAAAAGGTGGCTTTGGAAATTACCCTGACAGCAATAAGGAAGCTTGCCCTGTGGAATTTACGCTTGATGTTATAGGAGGGAAATGGAAGGGCATTCTTATCTATCACTTGATCGATGGAACGAAACGTTTTAACGAATTCCGCCGAATCTGCCCAGGCATTACTCAACGTATGCTGACCCTGCAGCTTAGAGAGCTGGAAGAAGATGGGGTTGTTCACCGTGAGGTCTACCATCAGGTTCCCCCGAAAGTCGAATACTCTTTAACTGAATTTGGCAAGACACTGACCCCTATTATTAAACTCATGAAAGACTGGGGTGAGGTTTACAAAACAAAACAGCTTTCCGCAGAAAGCTGTTCAGAAGGTACAAATATTACGGTGTAGCTCAAAGCTGCACCTTTTATTTTTCCCCATTAAAAAATGCTTCGGCCTTTTCCTTATGTTCGTTGGTTACCTGACCAGATATCGCTTTAATTCCTGCTGCAATGATCGCTGCATCATCTGTAAATCCAAGGCCGAGAATCGCATCGGGTATCGCATCTATTGGAGAAATAAAATAAGCCAATGCACCGAAAGCAATTCCTTTTGCCCATAAAGGTGTCTTAGCGTCAACGGCACAATAATACATCGCAATAGCATCTTTAGTAAATGGAATCTTGCCTGCGAACTTTTTAGTTTTTGTCCAAAAATTCTGAGTTACCATATCCTCATTTTCTTTGCTGTATGGAAACTTCTCTGCAGTGAGCTCCGCAGTGAGCTTATCATCATCTTTCTTCATTATTTATTCCCTCCGCAAGGTTCATATGAAGTACATACTGTCAGTATACCCTCAGCTATTATTTATATCTTTAAGATAAACTATAGCTCGTTCTATGAAACTTACACAAAATCATTTTATTTCTTTGATTTTAGTCAAATCACTGCTGCATAACGCTTCAAGATGCTTAAAGATTCGCTCAGCATCCCAATCCCACCACTTAAGCACTTCAAGATATTCGATCAATTCATCATCAAAACGTTGTCTAATCACTTTACAGGGATTTCCTCCAGCCACACTATAAGCCGGGATATCTTTCACAACTGTTGAATTAGCTGCGATGACGGCTCCATTTCCTATATGTACACCAGGCATAACCGTAACATTCTGCCCAATCCACACATCGTTACCGATTACTGTATCTCCTTTTAAGGGTAGATCAGATAATTGAGGAACCGCAGACTCCCAGCCATTGGACATAATATTAAAAGGGTAGGTCGTAACAGAATTCATTCGATGGTTCGCACCATTCATAACAAATTCAATCCCTTTGGCAATCGCGCAGAACTTCCCGATAATAAGCTTATCGCCAATAAAATCATAATGATGCGTCACATGCTCCTCAAACTTTTCCGGACCGTCTATATCATCATAATACGTATAATCGCCAACCAGAATATTGTTTCTAGTAATCACATTTTTGATGTAACAGATGCTTTTGATCTGTTCATTTGGATAGAGTGCATTCGGATTCGGTCCATATTTCTCCATAGTAACGCCTCTCTCTCTTTTTGATAAAACATAGCAGAGATCGGAAGCCTTTTCAAATAAGTACGAATGATGAACATAAAAAGCGGCTACCGTGTGGTAACCGCCATTACAACTACTTTATCGCTTCGATAAAACCTCTACTTCATATTGCTTCACATCGCTCAGCCAACTTTCACGGACAGGCACACCATTTGTCGCACAATAATAATCCCAAACAGCCCCGAATGGATAAGATTTCAATTCCTCCACAAGCGCAAGTCTCGTAGTATAATCCCCATCCAGTTCAATTTGCTTCAATAGCTCTATCGGTTCCAGCATCGCACGTAACAAGGCTTTGATTGTGTTCCGTGTTCCGATCACCCAAGCAGCAATATGATTTATACTTCCGTCAAAGAAATCAAGTCCGATATGAGTCCTGTCTAGAAATTGACCTCTAACTAGTTCACGGGCAATCTCTAGCAGTTCATCATCCATTGTCACCACATGATCACTGTCCCAGCGTACTGGGCGGCTAACATGCAGCAGCAATTGATCACCAAACAGCAGCCAAGACGATAGTTTGTTCGAAATGGTCTCGGTCGGATGGAAATGCCCAGCATCAAAGCAAACCGCTTTGCCCCGGCTTAGCGCATACCCCATATAAAATTCATGCGAGCCCACCACATAACTTTCTGAGCCAATTCCAAACAGCTTACTTTCTACTGCATCAATGTTATATTGCGGATCGATCTCCTCGCTGAAAATCTCATCCAGTGATTGCTGAAGTCGTACCCTCGGCGATAGACGGTCGATCGGTGTATCTTTATATCCATCTGGAACCCAGAAATTAGTCACACAAGGCTGACCTAGCGCCTGCCCGAAAGATTCTGAGATTCGGCGTGCAGCCTTGCAATGAGAAATCCAGAAGTTGCGTATTTCAGGATCCGGGTGGCTTAGTGTGAAGCCATCATTAGCTTTTTCATGAGAGAAGCAAGTGGGATTGAAATCTAATCCCAGTCCCTGCTCCTTAGCCCAGTTCACCCATCTTTCAAAATGCTTAGGCTCTAGTGCATCAAGATCTACTGTCTCTTCCGTATCGGCATAAATAGCATGTAGATTAACTTTATGACGGCCTGGGATAAGCGCTAAGGCCCGCTCCAAATCACGCCGTAGTTCCTCCGGATTCCTAGCACGCCCCGGGTAACTGCCCGTGACCGCGATCCCGCCGCTGAGTTCCTTTTCCTTATTCATGAAGCCCTTTACATCGTCTCCCTGCCAACAGTGCAATGAAATTTTAATTGCCGCAAGCTGTTCTAATACTTTATCTACATCAATGCCGTGCTGTGCGTAGAGCTTTTTCGCTTCATTATAGCTCGTCTGAATGCTCTTTAAGCTTTCTGTACTCTGCTCCATGCTTAAGCCTCCTGATATTGTCTTAGTGATTTCATTTAGGGATATTTATACCCTTTTTTTGCTCATTTTCCGCTTTTTGCGCTCAATGTGGGGGATTTATACCCCTCTTTTGCTCGTTTTCCGCTTTTTTCGCTCAATGTAGGGGATTTATACCCCTCTTTGGCTCGTTTTCCGCTTTTTGCGCTCAATGAGGGGGATTTATACCCCTCTTTGGCTCGTTTTCCGCTTTTTTCGCTCAATGAGGGGGATTTATCCCCCTCTTTTGCTCGTTTTCCGCTTTTTGCGCTCTATGTGGGGGATTTTTGTACCTCTTTTGCTCGTTTTCCGCTTTTTGCGCTCAATGTAGGGGATTTATACCCCTCTTTTGCTCGTTTTCCGCTTTTTACGCTCAATGTGGGGGATTTATACCCTACTTTTGTTCGTTTTCCTCTATTTGCGCTCAATGAGGGGGATTTATACCCCTCTTTTACTTGTTTTCCGCTTTTTACGCTCAATGAGGGGCATTTATACCCCTCTTTTGCTCGTTTTCCGCTATTTGCGCTCAATGAAGGGGATTTTTGTACCTCTTTTACTCGTTTTCCGCTTTTTGCGCTAAATGAGGGGGATTTATACCCTTCTTTTGCTCGTTTTCCGCTTTTTACGCTCAATAAGGGGGATTTATACCCTTCTTTTACTCGTTTTCCGCTTTTTGCGCTCTATGTGGGAGATTTATACCCCTCTTTTGCTCATCCATAGCTATCTAATAGTCATCCCATATATTCTCGGTTACTTTATTAGTTACTCTTATACGACCTGTAGCCGAGCAAATTCTGCTAATGCTGCGGTTTTCAGGGTGGAATCCATCATTTGTGGAAGATAAGTTGTTACATCAAATGAACGATAAATAATTTCTCTTGCTTCTTTAATATCTGCGACCGCGCCTACACTGATCATTTGCATAACCACATTACCTAATGCGGTTGATTCCGTTGGTCCAGCGTAAATTTCCATCTCTAGCAAATCGGCCGCAATCTGGCATAGCAATCCGTTGTTCGCCCCACCACCTACGATATGCAGCCGCTCCCATTTTTCACCGGTCAATAGCTGAAGATCCTGAACGTAGAAATAATAAGAAAGAGCAAGACTGTCAAACACACATCTGGCAATCTCCCCTGGTGTCTTTGGTACCAACTGTCCGACTTCTGCACAATAGCTCTGTATCTCGCTAACCATGTTGGATGGATTCATGAATCGTTCATCATTGCAGTAGATGATGGATCTAAAAGGAATTTCTTGCGCTGCCAATTCTACCAGTTCGCCGAAGCTGTACTGCCCGCCATATTCCTCACGAACCTTTTGGATCAGCCACATCCCCATAATGTTCTTAAGAAAACGAAATGAGCCGAAGGCTCCCCATTCGTTTGTATAATTGCGCTCCATCGCCTCTGGACTTGTAATTGCTGAATCCCGTTCCACCCCGATGAGTGACCAAGTACCACTACTAAGAAATCCCCAACTATCGCTACTTGCAGGAACGCCTAGTACAGCCGATGCTGTATCATGAGTGGCTACTGCTATGAACTCACAAACTGGAAGATCACCGCGTGCCGTCAAGTCATCAGTCAATCCGCCAATATGTTCCCCAGATTCCGTTAAGGGTGGAAATTGTTCTTTTGAAAGACCAAGTAGTGCCAGGAGATCAGCGTCATAATCCCGAGTATGCAAATTCAGCAGACCTGTGGTTGAAGCATTCGTGACTTCGCTAATTCTTCGTCCCGTAAGCCGATAGTAGAGATAATCAGGGACCAAAAGGATGGAATGTGCTGCTTCCAGCTCTACCTGATCATGCACATACAACTGGTACAGCGTATTAATCGGGAGAACTTGTATCCCCGTCTTTCCGTAAACGCTTTCAGTTGATATATTGCGATGCAAACTCTCTACCGCTCCATCCGTTCGGGAATCACGATAAGAAAAAACTTCATGAATTCGTGTACCCTTCTGATCTAGAAGTACGTAATCCACGGCCCAAGTATCAATTCCGACGGTACAATGCTCAATTCCTTTTGACTTCGCCTTCTGCAAGCCATTTACAATTTCAGCAAATAAATAATCGACGTCCCAATAAAGATTACCCTTCTTCTCAGCGAATCCATTACTAAAACGGTGAATTTCTGTTAATGATAAGGTTCCTTCCGGTTCTTGCAAGGTTCCGCAAACGACTCTCCCACTAGAGGCTCCAATATCAATAGCAATATGATTCTGACCTTGTTTATGTGCCCCAGCATTCATTCTTAAACAACACTCCTTATCTCCTCATCAGCCTACCAGCAAGGCGAATACGATTCCTGGGCCATGCACACCTATCGTCAGATCATTCTCAATATCCGCTGAACGACTCGGTCCAGAGATAAAGTGAATACCTGCGGGGAGACCCGTTTGTCCCGCTTCATCAAAATCAATAAGCACCTCACCCAGACGAGTCTTCAACCGCTCAAGCGGAATGATAGCAATTAATGCGGTTGGCAAAAGACTGACAGAGCGCCCTTTATCCGCAGAAGATAACACTGTAATAGAGCCTGTATAAGCAACAGCATAATCCGCGATCACAATCCCAATATCGGCTTCCGCTGCCCTAGCTTTCCATGCTTCTTGCATATCCGTATTCCAGACAGATACCTGCGTATCTACAAGTTCTTCTTCTAGACGAAGTGCCGCAAGCTCAGCTACATTTTGCCGAAGAATATAACGGGCAAGCATATCACTCGCTTTATTGACAATAAAAGCTTTAGCTTCATCCATCGTTGCCATGCGAAACACATGTCCACCTGCACTTTGAAAATTCGCAGTAAATTGATCGATGCGTTCTTCTGGACTCCACTGGAATTCTTGCCAATAATCTGGAGCACCGCGAAAAGGATGTACAGGAGCCATAGTCGTTCTTGGACGCTTCAAACGACGAGCGATATCGTTCATGAACGCCTGCTGTTTGTCACGTGATTCAATTGCCATACGCTCCAGCCATTCATTGTGCGTTTCCTCAGTCATGCCCGGCTCCTCCTTCCAGCTCTTCCCGCTTCCGCTTCGCTAATAAATCTTCCATTCGCTTCTGAATGGCTGGGTCCATTTCTCGACTGTTCTTGTCTAACTCCTCTTGCAGCCCTTTCCAGCTCTCACGGAAGGATTCATCCGCCAGCTTCGGAGCGATCCGGTAGTTATTCCAGCCTTTCAGCGGCCCAAGCTTTGATGGAATTCCTCCGTCTCTCACAAGCAGCTTTTGTCCGATTCTGCCTACTTTCATCACACTACTAAATCGCTGTGACTTTGCCATAATCGCTCCAAAACCTTTCATGCCGAGCCCTTCCGCTTTGTCTCCATAACCTCTCTCTACCTTACGTCGCCGTAAATAGATAAGCATATCATGCAGAGGGATTTTGACTGGACAAGCTTCATAACAAGCGCCGCACAGACTCGATGCACCTGCGATATCATCCCATTGCTCTACATTTTTGTTCAGCGCCGGGGTCAACACCGCTCCGATCGGTCCGCTATAAGTTCCACCATAGGCATGACCGCCAATATGACGATAGACAGGGCAGGCATTCAGACAAGCTCCACAGCGGATACAGTTCAGCAGCTCCTGAAATTCTGGATCGCCGAGCTGCTCAGATCGACCATTATCAAGGATAATAATATGCTGCTCTTCCGGCCCGTCCCCATCATCTTTTCTACGGGGTCCTGAAATACCGGACATATACACTGTTAGCTTCTGGCCAGTTGCTGAACGAGGCAGTAACGTAGCCATCACCTCAAGGTCGCTCCAAGAAGGAATAATCCGCTCCATCCCCATCAACGTGATTTGCGTCTTCGGCAAGGTGGTGACCATGCGAGCATTGCCCTCATTCTCGAACAGCACCATGGAACCTGTTTCTGCAATCGCAAAATTGCATCCCGTCATCCCAATATCCGCTTCTAGGAATTTCTCCCGTAGCTTGCGCCGTACGAATCCTGCAAGGATTGTAGTCTCAGGCAAAAGCTCCTCCCCTGCCTCCTTGGACAACAGCTCAGCAATCTGATAGCGGTTCTTATGGATGGCTGGGATAATGATATGAGACGGAGTTTCTCCGGCAAGCTGGATAATATACTCGCCAAGATCTGTCTCAATCGTCTCCACGTCAATGGACTCAAGCGCCGAATTCAAATGCAGCTCCTCAGTCACCATCGATTTGGATTTGACCACGGAAGCCGCTTGTTTCCGCTGCGCAATCTCTAAAGCAATCTTCACTGCCTCTTCACCTGTTGCCGCAAAATGAATATGCGTGCCGTTCGCTCTTGCATTGTCCGCAAATAGATTCAAATAATAATCGAGATGAGCGATCGTATGCAGGCGAATTTGCCGCCCACGTTCGCGCCATTCTTCCCAGTGACCATGATCGTTCGCCGCTTTCTGTTTCCCGTCACGCAGCCTTTCCGTAGTAAAGCGGACCGCCTTACGCAAAAAATCATTATTCAACGCCAAGTCGGCACGCTCTTTTACCGAAGCTGGCTTCACATGATTCGATTCCGATTTAGTCTGAGCGGCATTCTGACTCATTGTCCACTCACCCCTTCATACAGTAGCTCTGCTAAATGCATAACACGGACAGGCTTATGACGATAACGCAAATTCCCAGCAATATTCATGAGGCAGCCCATATCCAGACCCGTTAAGACCTCTGCTTCTGACTCCAGCACATGATCAGACTTCTCAGTGACCATCGCCCCAGAGATATCAGACATTTTTACGGCAAAGGTTCCCCCAAACCCACAGCAGTCCTCAGCAAAAGGTAGTGGTACTAGCTCCATCGCCTTCACATTCTGCATAAGCTGCATTGGTTCATCACGAATTCCTAGAATTCGGGTGCCATGACAGGAAGGATGATAGGTAACTTTATGCGGAAACACTGCCCCTAAATCCGTTACGCCAAGCACTTGTACCATAAACTGGCTGAATTCATAGGATTTAAGCTGTAAATTCTGTGCCTTGGCTAAATTAATCGGATCATCTTGAAACAGTCTCGGGTAATGATGAAGCATCCCGGTGCAAGAACCGGAAGGAGCAATGACAAAATCACTGTCTTCGAAGGCCCGCAAAATCGTAAGCGCAGCTTGACGTGCCTCATTCCAATAGCCGCTATTATACGCTGGCTGTCCGCAGCAGGTCTGCACTTCAGGAAATTCCAGCTGTACGCCATATCTGGAAAGCAGACGTGCCATCGCTTCTCCGACCTTTGGATACACAGCATCACTGATACAAGTAATAAACATCGATACCTTCATGTCTTCACCTCCTGCAACACTATTTTCTACACGGTTGTGATTGCGATGTTCAGCTCCTGTAGCTGCTTTACCTGTTCTGTTTCGGGGCTGTAATCCGTAATCACAACATCCAGTTCACTAGTCGTGGCAACATGAGTAAACGCTTGAATTCCAAACTTACTAGAATCGCACAGTAGGATTACCTGCTCCGCTATTGCAATCATCTTTCGCTTCACCATCGCTTGCAGCTCATTCGATTCACTGGCGCCGCGTTCGAGATGAAATCCTTTGCAGGAAAAAAACATCTTATCCACGTGATATAACTCAAGCGAACGCTCCGCTAAATGTCCAACAAAGGACATCGATCTGCGGCTCAGCTGCCCCCCTGTTGAGATCACATCTATTCGTTCTTTCCCACTTAACTCCGCAGCTACTCTGATAGAGTTCGTCAGTACAGTCAGTGGCATATCCGGCAAATGTGAGGCCATATACCATGCAGTTGTACTGGCATCCAGCAAAATTCGATCTCCTGGCTTTATCATTAACACAGCCTCACGGGCAATCCGCTGCTTCTCCGCTGCATTCATAATTTCACGTTCGGCATATGGTGTCTCTGGCTGACGATCACGCAGACTAACTGCACCGCCGTGAGAGCGTAGCAGCCTCCCCGCCTTTTCCAAGCGATCAAGATCCCGCCGGATGGTCTCCTCCGTCACTTGGCATAAGGTACTTAGTTCCGAGACACGGATGCTGCCGCGTTCATTCACTAGTTCTACGATTCTTTCATATCTGTCTGCAATCAGCATGGCTTCCCTCCGTTATCCCTATCTATATTCTATCTTCCTGTTATCTAGTAAAAGCTGCCGGCACTCCACCGTCAATCGTCAGCATGCAGCCCGTAGTCTTCTCTGACTTGGATGAAGCGAAAAAGGCCACCCCTTCAGCAATATCACGTGGATAAATATTTACAAGCAGTGTTGTGCGTTTACGATAATGCTCCTCCAGTTGATCCGGCTCAATCCCATAAGCAGCCGCCCGTTCATTCCGCCAATTCGAATTCCAAATCGCAGATCCTTGTAGAATAGCATCCGGCAAAATGGTATTGGCGCGAATACCGAACTCTCCGCCTTCAGCTGCAATACAACGAGCCAAATGTGCTTCGAGTGCTTTGGCAGAGCTGTAAGCCGATACGCTTTTTCCAGCAAATATGGAGTTCTTGGAGCCGATAAATACCATACTACCACCGATTTTTTGCTCCTTCATCACCTTAAAGGCTTCGCGTGCAACGAGGAAATAACCTGTGCCTAATACGGAAATGTTCAAGTTCCACTCTTTTAATGAAGTCTCATCAAAAGGACTGGAGGTCGCAAGCCCGGCGTTGTTCACAATAATATCAACCCCGCCATAGAAAAGGGCTGTATCCGCATAAGCTGCGGTAACCTGCTCCTCCTGCGTTACATCCATTTTAACAGCGAACGCACGATTCTCACCGTATTTATCGTTAATCTCCGCAGCAATTTTCTGTGCACCCTCTAGATTGAGGTCAGCCAGCACAACATGCGCCCCTTCGGACACTAGACGGCGAGCGGTTTCGCTTCCGATTCCTCCTGCCCCACCTGTAATGAACGCAACCTTACGCGAGAATTCTGCTTCTGCTGGTGCAAGCGATAATTTATATAATTCCAAAGGCCAATATTCCACGTTGTACGATTCATTCTCACTAAGAGAGACGAAATCTCCCAGTCCGGTAGCTCCGCGCATAACTGCAATTGCCCGATGATACAAGGCTCCACTGATCTTGGAGTTGCTCCAGCTTTTGCCTGTATTGATCATCCCCACTCCGGGAATCAGAATCACACGCGGCGCGGCTTCGAACATTACATCTCCCTCATGCTTATTTCGGTCGAAGTAAGCTTTGTACTGCTCTTTGTAAGCGGTAATCGCCTCGTTCAGCTTAGCCTTCAGACCATCAATGTCACTGGCATTTGGCTCCCAAGCCACAAAAAGCGGCAGCATTTTAGTATGAACCAAATGATCTGGGCAAGCTGCACCTACACTGGATAATTTCTCCGAGTTAACTCCACCTACAAAACGCAGAACATCCTCCGCATCATCGAAGGTCAGTATCATTTTACGCTCATCACTGACTGCGCCTCTGATCAGTGGCATTACAGCTGCTGCTACAGCCCGCCGTGCTTCTTCCGAAAGTGCTTCCGATTTGCGGCCTCCGAAGAGGTTCTCATCTTCCATTCGATCTTCGATGTAACGCTCCGCTTCATTAATGATAGAGATCGTCTTGGCATAACAGGCTTCCGGTGTATCTCCCCAAGTCACCAGTCCATGCTTCTCCATCAATACCAGCTCTGCTTGTGGATTAGCAAGTACTCCTTCAGCAATCATTTTAGATAAAGTGAACCCTGGACGGATGTAAGGCACCCACACGAAGCGGTCCCCATAAATTTCTCGTGCAATATCTTTACCGTTATGCGCACAACACAAGCTGATAATCGCATCTGGATGCGTATGATCTACATGTTTAAATGGTAAAAAAGCATGAAGCAGTGTCTCAATCGAAGCACGCGGATGTTTAGGATCAATCATGCAATTCGCGAGATAAGCCACCATTTCCTCATCAGGCATTTCCTCCCGATCAAACAAAGGGGCAATATCCTGAAGACGTAACCCAGTAAAATTGCCTGCTTTCATTGTAGCAAGGTCCGAACCGCTACCCTTCACCCACATTACTTCTACTTCACGCCCGCGAAAATCCAATTCTATCGTCTTACTGGAGGTATTCCCGCCCCCAAAATTACAAACTCTGCGATCTTCACCCAACAGATTGGAGCGATAGACTAGTGAATCCAGACCTCCGTGGTTGTCTTTTTCCCGTGCTGAATCCCATAAACTTTGTACCATTTGTGAATACCTCCGTTTTTGAATGTTTATTTTTTTGTTTATTTTTGTTTGTTTTGATTTTAATCTATTTGTTTGTGTTTGAATAGAGCGTTTTCAACAAAATTTAAAATTTATTTCACAATTTAGACGAATCCTCCTTGGATGAACTGAAATTACATTGCCAAAAAACAAAAAAAGAGTTGCCAATTAGCAACTCCTTCACCTCCAATATTCAGCACACCGACTCATAGACTAATCCAGTAGCTACATTTTCCATCCTCAATACAGCTAAGTATTCCTCTGTTCGCTTCAATGACCTTTCTCGAAGATACATTGCTCGGCTCACAGGTCAGCAAGACCTTATCAATCCCCAGATCCGCAGCTTTTTTTAACAACTCTGCCAAAAAAATTTTGCCATAGCCCCTTCCTCGCTCACTAGGCCTGATGCTATATCCGATGTGTCCACCTGATTTTCTTAACTGCTCATTTAAGGAATGTCTTAGCTTTCCAACACCAACAGGATAAGAGTCAATCAATAACCAATAGTTGGTTTGCGGGACATAGTTTGGTTGGAGATTATCTCCTCTTGATAGTGCGATCCGATCTCTGATGAAATCAGGAAATTCACTGTAAGCCAAATCAAACCCATTGTTAACGAATCCATTCTCCCCAGGGCCTATCTCCATAATCATTTCAAAAATATCGCGTCCATCTGACAAACTGGCTTCCTTTAGCTCAATTAACATCATAATCCCCCCTAGAACATAAAAATTGCTTACCGTATCAAAAAAGTCTATCGCAAAAAAGAGCCCACCGCATTACTTAATTGCACTTTCTACAACTAACATCACCTTCAGTACGCCTGTCTATCGTTAAGTGTACTTTGTGCAACTAAAATCCCCCTATCAAGCTGTATCGGCTGATTTCCAGAGATATAGTTGCACAAAGTACACCTATATCACATTAGTGGGAGTAAAGTAGCTTTTTAGTTGTACATAGTACACTTATCTGCTCCCACCCTCTTTTTCACACTAATGTTTCTATTTCTCTCTCCGCCTTGCGAACACTCATAGTATACTTATTGGCATAAGATATAGATGTTTTATTTTGGATAAGGAGGTTTGTGATGGTAAATAGCTTCAAGAATTTAAAAGCGCAAGAACGAGTGTGGCACTCCTATCAGCAGCTAGTTGAGCAGTGGCCCATTCCACTTGAGGAGATTGATGTTCCAACCACATATGGACTGACGCATTGTATCCTTGCTGGACAAAAGAATAATCCCCCCTTACTACTGTTCCATGGCGTGGGTGATAATTCGGCGGTCATGTGGATATTAAACATCGAGGAACTATCGAAGCATTTTTATTGCATCTCAGTTGATACTTTGGGCGGACCCGGAAAAAGCATCCCTAACGAGCATTTTAACAAACAGAAGTTTGAGCAAATAGAATGGATTAATGAAATAGCGACGCATTTGAGTATAGACGTCTTTCATATCGCGGGAGTGTCCAACGGCGCCTATATTGCTTTTAATTATGCAACTAAGCAACCAGACAAAGTAAAGCGTGTCGTTTGTTTGGAGGGCGGAATGGTCACCGCACCGATCAAAGCCATGATCCAAACCTTAATGATGATGTTCCCGGAGATTCTAATTCCAACAGATCGTAATTTATTAAAAGTTCTAAAGAAGTTAAGCGCACCTAACTCCCCTTTATTTGATAACCATCCAGCATTGGCGGCTCATCTGATCCTTTTAATGCGGACTCATAATCAGCAAGCTATGTTTGTGCATAAGCTTCATCCATACGATAAGAACGCCGCGGTTGCAATCAGAGACAAGCTCTATTTTTTAATCGGTGAGCACGCGTTAAAACAATCGAAGGACTTTATAGGTATTTTAGAAGATGGAAAGTTCCATTACCAAGTCATCCCCCATGCGGGACACGGGATTAATCACGAGCAACCGGATAGAGTAAACACTGAGATCATCAATTTCCTGACAGACGATAAGGATAAATCACTTGCATCCAGATGAAAGCGCTACTATTATGTTTGTAATTACACATACCCATCCTAGATAAGGAGATGATTACCATCAGATACGGAACATTAGCGCATACATTTGGTTGTTTACCCCTCAAATCGTTGACTGCAACGCTTCAGAATTATGATATCGATTTTGTTCAACTGGCTTTATCCAAAGCTATTCAGGATATCGATACCTCCACAGGTAAATTAAGTCCAGGCCTCGCAAACTATATTGGCGAACATTTTGACAGAGCAGGTATACGTATCGGCGTGCTAGGCTGTTACATCAATCCTATTCATCCGGACCCTGTTATACGAAGATCGGAGATTAATCGATTTAAGGAACATCTTCGATATGCCCGCCATTTCGGAGCACCTATGGTGGCTACGGAGACAGGCGCTCTGACTACTTTTCAAGCACAAGATCCGCTCCATTACGAAGCTATCGGCTGGGACATATTAAGAGCCACTGTACAAGAGCTTGCGGAAGAAGCTGAAAAATGGGGGGTGTTTCTGGGATTGGAGGGAGTCTGCACGCATACACTTTCTACACCAGACAAGATGCGCCGCATCCTAGATGAAGTCCCCTCAAGCAATATTGGTGTTGTCTTTGACCCATGCAATTTTATTGGTGACGCAGTAGATATTCAGGATCAAATTGTCGATGACTCCTTTAGGTTGTTCGGGGACCGAATTATTTTAGCGCATTTAAAAGACATCTATTCAAATGGAGGGATAATTTACCACGGAAAGGCTGGTGGAGGTCAGTTTCATACCGAAGCTTTCCTGAACAAACTCCAAGAATTCAAACCGATGATCGACGTATCATTAGAAGATATCAAAGATTTAGAGATTAATGATACCGTTGCTTTACTAAAGAAGCTTGCTTCTATGGAACAATAATGCTAATAATAATTTCACTCATAAGCACCCCTCACCCTACTTTAATATTAAACTAGATAAATGGTACCTTTCTATGCGAGTTGAATACAATAAGAAACATAACGATTGAATCACAGCGTTTAACGATTATAGCCCTAACTTGGAAGGGACTGGATTATCAATGAGACTCACATTCCCTATTCTGACCTTATCTCACGGCGGAGCACAACGCATGCTGGTAGAGCTCACCAATGGACTGACAGCTATGGGGCATCAGGTCACTATCCTCATGCCTGTGGATGGCGTTGTTTCCTATGATATCCGTTCCACCATAATCCGCTCCGCATATATGGATCTTCAGGAACAAGACTATCCCTCAGGTGATGTGATTGTTTCTAATTTTCATACAACAGTTCCTACTTCCCAAGCAGCGAGCAATCAAGGAAAAGGAATTCATGTAAGATTATCATTATGTTATGAACCCCCATTCTTACCGGATAGTTCGCTATCGTTTCCTTCATATCATGTCACAGAGTATCTGATTGTTTTATCGCATTGGCAGCAGGAGTTGATTCGTTTAAATCATGGGATCACAGGAAACATTGTACCCGTTGGTATCAGCTCCTCTTTTAAGAATATGAAAATCCGCCACAGTCTTCAGGAGCCTTTAAATATAACAGCAATATTAAGAAAAACAGAACCAGGCTTCTCTTGGCACCGGGAGCAAGATTATCTTATAGAGCAGCTCGATGATGTAAAAGAACAATACCCCTATGTGAATATTAACTTTATTAGTCCACCAGACGAGTTCAACAGCTCAGAAGCTTTACAAAAGTTAAAAGCCACCGGAAAATATCGATTCTTCACCCCAGCGAATGATGAGGAACTCTGTTACCATTACAACGGTGCAGATATCTTTGTCAGTTCTAGTATTTTTGATACAGGTTCTTTGCCGGGGCTTGAAGCCATGCGGTGTGGCGCAGCACTCGTCTGTGTTTATTCAGGTGGAAATATGGAATACGCAAATCACGAGAAGAACTGTCTGCTCTCCTATCGGTATGAGAATCGGCTTGGTGAAGATGTCATCCGCTTAATCCGAGACCCAAACTTAAGAACTAAATTAGCTGCACAGGGCGAAAGATCCTCACATAAATGGACTTGGGCAAATAGTGTGCGATTATTTGAACAAGCGATTAGAGATTTCTTGTTAAAAAAAAGACTAACTCAAAAGTGGAGTTTACTACTCTCTCTTTCGATAGATGCCCGGCGACACCCCATAACGATCCCGAAATACCCTGTGGAAATAGGTGTAGCTTCCGAACCCGGTCTCCTCTGCGATTCGCTCTAAAGTGTAATTAGTGTTGTCCATTAACCGCAGTGCCATAGCAAGCCGAATTTGCCCTGCATATTGCATAATAGAATAGCCAAATTGAATTTTGAATAAATGCACGGCCCTCGTTACACTAATTCCGGCATGAGCAGCTACGTCCTTTAGCCTGATCTCTGATGTAGCATGCTCCTCCACATAACTCTTCATTTTGAGTCCGTGTAGAAGCGAGGCCGATGATGAAGCAGGCGCCTCTTCAATCGCCCGATCCAGCAGTAAACATAAAGCCTTAAATAACGCTTCAAGTATTTCTGGACTGCCTCCATCAAGTCTTCTATGCTCCAAGTCAAGCTGTTGCCATATACTTTGCAGCTTGCCATCATCTGCAATTCTAACTTTCTTCGGTCTCTCTCGCAGGTTCCACCAGTGATCCACCCATTCTCCTGTGCACATTACAAAATAGTCCACACTATGTCCCAGAGGGCTTTTCTTTTCACCGATTCTCAGATCATATATATCCTGGGGCTTAAATAATAACAGATCACCAGGCACCACGGTTACCATGTCTCCATCGATGAGAACTTCACATTCCCCTTCTGCTTGCAGCCTGATGATATAGGTATCAAGCCCACTGCGATATAATTGCCTAAAAGGCTGAATATGGCGGATAAATCCACAAAGACTTATTTGGACACTATTAGTTTCCATAGCATTACTCCTCTACTCTTAGTAGTCGATGACCAGATTGTTGAGGTTCTTAGCCATATAGTTTCTTCAAAGAACGGTTGATCTCCTTCTATAATAAAGACAGAATTTATATGTACAGGAGGTTACCAACCCTTATGAGTAAAATCGTTCGCGTCATTCAAACAGCAAAAGAAACTACCGACCGTTTAACAGAAAAAGACCCTCTGATCTTCCTGCCGGATACGTCAGGTGTCGAATCAGAGCTCATCAATATCTATGATGATCTGGAGTATCAGGAAATTGAAGGTTTTGGCGGTGCACTGACAGAGGCATCTGCTGTTACCATTGCTAAACTAAGTGAAGCCAAACAGAATGAAATCATCAAAGCTTATTTTGATCCTGAGCATGGCATTGGATATACTTTATGCCGCTCGCATATCCAAAGCTGCGACTTCTCACTGGGCAACTATGCTTATGTAGAAGAAGGCGATGCTGAGCTGCGTTCGTTCGATATTTCCAGAGATCAAGACTCAATTATCCCTCTAATTAAAAATGCTGCAGCAGCTGTCGGTGAAGATTTCCGTTTGTTCTCTTCTCCTTGGAGTCCTCCAGCATTCATGAAGACAAACGGGCAAATGAACGGAGGCGGAGCTCTTAAGCCTGAATACCGTGAGGCTTGGGCCAACATGTTCGTTAAATATATTCAGGCTTATGCTGCTGAAGGCATTGATATTTGGGCCGTTAGTGTTCAGAACGAAGCAAAAGCTGTTCAAATATGGGACTCCTGCCTTTATACCGCCGAAGAAGAAAAGGATTTTGTTCGGGATTACTTAGGACCAGCCTTGGAACAAGCCGGCTTGGCTCATGTAAAGGTTATGATCTGGGATCATAACAAGGAACGCGTCTATGATCGTGCCAAGGTTGCTTTTGAAGATCAAGAAGCTTCCAAGTACATTTGGGGAATTTGCTTCCACTGGTACTCCGGCGATCACTTTGAAGCCCTATCAGCCGTACATGATCGTTTTCCAGATAAAAAGCTGTTCTTCAGCGAGGGCTGCCAAGAAGGTGGCGTTCATCTCGGCTCGTGGAACACCGGTGAACGTTACGGCCATGATATCATTGGCAATCTGAACAACTGGATGTCGAGCTGGACCGACTGGAATATTGTTTTGGACGAGCAAGGCGGACCTAACCATGTAGGTAACTACTGCGATGCTCCAATTATCGGGGATACGAAAAACGATGAAATTACTTTTGAGAGCTCCTTCTATTACATCGGGCATTTCAGTAAATATATTCGTCCAGGTGCTAAACGCATTGGACATTCCAAATATACTGATAAGCTTGAAACCACAGCTTTCCGTAATCCTGATGGTACTATTGCTGTTATCGTTATGAACCGCACGGAACAAGAGCTTCCGTTCACGCTTCGCTTCCATGACAGCTTAGCTGAGAACATAATTCCGGCTCATGCCATTCAGACACTGCTAATTAAGTAAAAAGATAAGGAGGTTCTCTTTATGCGAAGCTCATAGAGAGAACCTCCTAAATTTAATTAAGAGACAACAATTGCTTATAACCTGGCCGTCAGTATTTCGCATAACGCTCCATACAACGAATGTTCAAGATCCATTGAGCTAAGAGCGCTTAATGCTGCCGTCGGTGTTGATGATTCTTTGATTACGCGGTAAATATGTTCTTTCATTTGAAAAAGAATTTGCGCGCGATTCAGTAGGTTGAACACCTCTTCATCAACTGAATTCACAGCTATCCTAGCATCTGCGAACATTACCTCCAGTGATTGGTCGACCGCTAGATCCGAGATCATGACCGTTAGTGTATGCGTAGCTTCGTCGTATCCCATTTCTGCTGTGATTTCTGTGCCGCAAGCGAGTACTTGGACCTTGGTATCCGCAAAGCCGACAAAGGAAAGCTTCCATGACCGTCGTTCAGGCACAGCCTCTGTGTTTCCCTTAACAGGGAGTATCTTGAAGCTGGCTTTTTCGCCTATCTCCATAATCATTTCCGTGTCGCACCATTGCTCATCCCGATCCTCTGCAGTATCGCCCTCATCCTCCCAGAGATGAAAATGACCACTGCCTCCAGCAAACACACGTACCTCCATAGATCTCGGATTATCCACTAATGAGGTATATTCCGTCAGATCCGCCAGAGGAACGATAGCACCCGCTTTTGCTAATACAGGAATATTCTCCAGATTACGATAGAGTGAAAGTTTTCTTCCACCGTCATACACTCTTCCGTTAAAGAAATCTATCCAGATTCCTTTTGGTAGCCAAGCCTTAAATTCGGCAACGCCTACCTTGGAGTTGACCGGCTGAGTAATCGGACACACAATGATTTCAGTACCAAAGTAATATTCATTTGGCACTTCATAGGCTTCATTCCGCTGCGCATGATGATAATACATGGGCCGGACTAGCGGAAGACTATCGCGGCTGGCATAACGATTCATTGTGTACAAATAGGGTAGTAAACTGTGCCGCAAGCGCAGGTAATCCTTCATTACGTCCGCGGCAATCTTATTGAACCGCCATGGCTCTTTACTGTTGAAGGCACTTGCGGAGCTATGTAACCGCAGAATAGGCGAAAACACACCGAATTGCACCCAGCGTATCGCCAATTCATCGTCTAAGTAGCCATTCATGTGGCCCCCGATATCATGGCTCCACCAACCATAACCGACGTTTGCGGCGTTAGCTGTGAAGTAAGGCTGGAAATCCAGAGATTCCCAAGTGACAATGGTATCGCCAGAGAATCCTACAGGATAACGATGGCTGCCAAGACCTGCATAACGGGAGAAAGTAAGCTTCCTGTTCCCTCGCCGACCGCTGTCTAGATAGTGATAATGGTTCAGCATCCAGAGCGGATCTAGTCCCGGTACTTTAGTCACTCCCCCCTGCTGCCAATCAATCCACCAGAAATCCACACCTTCATCCTCAAGCGGATGATGCAGAAACTTAAAGTATGCCCGTAAAAAATTCGGATCCGTGATATCAAATTCCACAGCATCACCTTTTTCCGGGTCCATGCCCATCTCCGCAGCAATGGCCAGATAAGGATCTTCAAATGCCCTTACTCCATCTGCTGGATGCACATTGAGCGTCACTCGAAGCCCTTTTCCATGCAGCCATGCTAAAAATCGTTGTGGGTCAGGAAACAGTTCGCGATTCCATGTATACCCCGTCCATCCACTACCATACTGCGGATCGATATCAACGAGATGCCAATCCATATCTATAACAGCGACAGAAAACGGAGTACGCTCGCGTACAAACCGCTCCATTAGTGATTTGTATTCTTCTTCTGAATACCGATAATACCGACTCCACCAGTTCCCCAGTGCATAACGTGGTAAGAGTGGTGTACGGCCACAAAGGTGATAGAAATCCTTTAAGCATTTCAGGTAATCATGACCATATCCGAAAAAATAAAGATCGAGGCCGTTCTGCTCCCGTAGCTCAACTCGTCCATCTTCTTCCAGTAAAAGCGAGCTCGTGTCATCAACTAATGTATATCCAAAACGCGAGAGTAGTCCATGTTCTAGCGGAATAGTACCATCAGCATTATCCAGTGTACGTGCCGTCCCTCTCAAGTCCTGTACTGTATCACCGTAATTCCAGACACTCATCAGGTGACCTGCTTCATTTCTCACTCGAACACTGAGCCCATGCCGGGAGAACGGCTTCTTATCATAAGTTAAATGCAGACGATCTGTAATCAACTCAAGCTTGTTTCCCGGATCAATTACGCGGAACGATGGAACCGGAAAATTGCGATTCACAACGGTCTGCGACGCCCGATCTTCGAAATCCCCCTCCTCGCTGTACTCCATCCGAATGAGCTCCGGAGTTAATACAGTGAAACGATAGCGCTCCCCCTGAATGATCACGTCAGCTCTACCGCATGGTTCAGCTTGCAGCTTTAATGAGATCGCCAAAGGATTTGGCTCTTTCATCGTATGTTCCATCGGGTGACCCTCTCTTCTTTCTATTCTACATTCACATAACGACTGTAAGCATCGGTACGAATTTTAACCAGCTTATCCAGTCCCATTCCTCGCAACTGTCTTACGTAATCAGCCCAGCCCTCGTCAATTTTACCTGTAATTATAAACTGAGCACGCATTGTATTGACGTAACTATCGATGTCCGTTGTCAAAGTTGGCAGGAGCTGAAACTCTTCAGCGGTATACATTACATCAGGGAAAGGCGGCGTTGTATAATCACTACCCAGCTTATCGAGCTGCAGTTTCAGTCCATCTCCGGTTTTTGGGTTTAGAAAGATGGATTTTTCAAACACTGGACTGACATATTTCGGCCCGAAATCCCGGAGTGATTGATCCCAATACCAGGCATCAGCACTGGTACCCATCGGTGGGTCCATCAATGTATAAGAACCGTTAATATTTTTCTTAATAACGGTGTCTATCGCTCCCCAGAAATTTTGAATACTTGCTTCATTGGTATAGAACTGGTCAGCCCAGCGGGCAGCAATCTCTGGGTATTTGCAAGAAGTGGAAATTAGCAGCTCGTTACGCTCCAGATTCATTCCATACGGATTTCCTATGGTGTAGCGCTTACCATCCGGACCTGCAATCGGGGGAATCGTGACATATTGATCACTCCATTTGCCAAACACGGCATCCGGTGTCCACTGATACGAGAACCCTACGATAGGAGCATCCGGATTAAGAAACTTGGCTGATCTCATCGTTTCATCTTGCGTGAATAACTCTTTATCAAGCAAACCTTCGATAAATAATTTATGCTCCCATTTGAGCCCTTCTTTGTACGCCTCTGAAACAGGGTAATATACCGCATTTCCATCCTGGACGACCATAAAGTTATTGTTCAGATCCGTGATTCCGAAGGGACTGATGAGATCATTACTTACTTCGATAACTGGTATCTCATCCAGCCTTCCATTCCCATTAGGGTCGCGTTCTTTAAATGCTTTTAGCACGTTGTATAGATCATCTATCGTATCGGGAACCTTTAATCCCAATTTATCCAGCCAGGTTTTGTTAATCACGGGTTGGCGCGAGCTTTTAGGACGTAAAGGTAATCTTGCAGGCAAAGAGTAGATTTTCCCGTCAGGAAAAGTACTGATTTTTTTCAATTCAGGCTCTTCCTGCATGGCTGCTTTGAGGTTAGGCATATACCTTTCGATATAGTCATCAAGCGGCCTGAATAAGCTTAAATTATTGACGATATCCGAATCTCCGAAGGTCTCACTCCCTAAAATGATATCTGGAAGTGTACCGCTTGCCAGCATAATGGACTTACGCTCACTCCAATCATTAGCAGACATCACCTGCCATTCGATTTTGACATTCGTATTTTTTTCCAAATCCTTCAGCCATTGATTCTGGATAAAGTTATCTCCCATGCTTCCCCACCGAACCGTTAGAACCTTCAGCATCATGGGCTTATCCACGATTGGCAAACCTTCTTTATGAAATTGACCCGGATCAGATTCAACAGAGTTTACCCCTTTATCCCCTTTACAGGCTGTAAGGCCAGCAAGCAACGTTGTCACTAGAAGAATGACGGTGATTGTTCTATTGATACTGTTTTTGGGTTGCTTTTTCATTACGGTCTTGCTCCCTCACAAATGTTAGTAGAAAAGTAGAAGAACTTATTCCTTCACTGCGCCGATCATTACCCCTTGGTTAAAGTATTTTTGCACAAATGGGTATACACACATAATTGGAACAGTTGCTACGATAATCACCGAATACCGCATCATATTGGCGAGCCGTAACGCGATTTGTGCGGCTTCACCGGTCCCCATACCAGACTGCATCTGATTGGTAATCAGAATATTTCGCAGGATCAGCTGCAGCGGATACATATTAGGATTTTTCAAATAAATCAAGGCATTAAAATATGAATTCCAATAACCTACAGCGATCCATAAACCTAACACTGCAATAATAGCCTTCGACAACGGTAGAACTATCTGTGCAAAATAACGGAGATTGCCACAACCATCAATCTGTGCTGCTTCCCATAAATCTCCCGGAATACTAGACTGGAAAAAAGTTCGTGCCACTATGATATTAAAGACTCCAACTGCAAAAGGCAGTACCATAACCAAGAAAGTATCATAGAGATGGAAATCACGAACCGTTAAAAAAGTAGGAATCAACCCACCGTTAAAGAACATGGTAAAGATGAAAAACAGCGAAATATATTTCCGCCCCACAAGGTCCTTTCTCGACAACGCATAGGCAGCTGAGATATTAACTACTAGACCGATTGCAGTCCCAACCACCGTGTACAGGATGGTATTCCAATACCCGATCCAAATATTTTCATGACGCAGCAGCTCTTTATAACCATCGAAGGTGAAGCCTTTAGGAAATAACCAAACCTGCCCGCCTGCCACTGCGGAAGGATCACTGAACGAAGCAATAACGATAAAATACAACGGATAGATCAGGATGATTAGAAAAATTGCCGAGATTACATACATCACAATTTCCATTATAGTATCCGAAGAGCGATTCTTCTTTATTTTTCCTACATTTCCTTTAGTCGTTGTCTCTAATACGCCCATTTCAATTCTCCTCCCTTCTACCACAAGCTATTTTCGCTTAATTTTTTAGAAATCTGATTGACCATGATTAATAAAATAAAATTAATGACCGTGTTGAACAGGTTGATCGCTGACGAAAAGCTATACTGGCTGCTGAGCAGACCAATTTTGTAGACATAAGTAGAGAGAATTTCACTTGAGGTGATGTTCAAGTCATTTTGCATTAGATACACTTTTTCAAATCCAACCCCAAGCAGTCCCCCGACCCGCAGGATAAGCAAAGTTATCGCTGTTGGCATCAGCATCGGAATATCGATATAACGAACTTTATG
Organism: Paenibacillus sp. FSL E2-0201; assembly: GCF_037963325.1. Taxonomy (NCBI): domain Bacteria; kingdom Bacillati; phylum Bacillota; class Bacilli; order Caryophanales; family Paenibacillaceae; genus Paenibacillus; species Paenibacillus sp. FSL E2-0201. The sequence goes on along the minus strand of NZ_CP150154.1, from coordinate 2,625,546 downwards.
CATTCGACTAGCGCCATCCACGGTTGCAGCCTCGTACAAGCTAGGATCAACAGCAGAGAGCGCAGCGATAAAGATAATACTGTCCCAGCCGACATGCTGCCACACATCCGACCAGACGTACACACTGCTGAATAATCCCGCAGAGCCCATTAGATCAGGAGCTTCTTTTCCAAAAAGACTATACATATTGCCCAGCAGTCCGGTGCTAGGTGAGAACAGAATCATCATTAAGCCCACCATAACTACCGTAGAGATAAAGTGAGGCATATAGGATACTGTCTGGAAAAACCGTCTAAAACGGTTAGGTCTCATCTGGTTAACCATCAGCGCAAGTATAATAGGAATCGGAAACGTAATCAGACTGTACACACTGATGATTAGCGTATTTTTGATCGTGGCAGAAAATTGATAGGAATTAAAGAACTTCTCGAAGTATTTGAATCCGGCCCACGGGCTGCCGCCTATACCCAAGGCTGGGCTATAATCCTTGAAGGCAATTAGTACCCCGTACATGGGTTTATACGCGAATAATAACGTCAGAACTATAGCTGGAAAAAGCAACAGATAAAGACCCCAGTTTTGTTTGATTTGTCCGAGTTTCCGACTCAAATGAATTGGATCAGATTTCATAACATCCACTCCTTATTAAAAATAGAGAATGCTACCCCACAAATTTATGTAGGGCAGCACCTTTTTCGAAAGACGAATAGGTTATTTCACACTCATATAACGACTGTAAGCATCTGTGCGAATCTTGACTAATTTTTCAAGCCCCATTTTATTAAGCTGTTTGACATAATCATCCCAGCCTTCGTCAATTCCGCCTTTGCTAATAAATTGAGCGCGCATTGTATTCACATAACCGTCGATATCCGTGGTCAAGGTTGGCAGCTCCTCGAACTCGTCGGAGGTGTACATAACGTTAGGGAAAGGCTCTGTAACATATTCACTACCCAGCTTATCCAGCTGCAGCTTCAGTCCATCACCACTATCAGGATTAAGAACGATTTTCTGTTCAAAGGACGGGCTCACATATTTCGGTCCGAAATCACGTAGAGACTGATCCCAATACCAGGCATCTGCGCTGGTTCCAGCTGGTGGATCCATCAATGTATAGGTGCTGTCATCATTCTTCTTAATTACAGTTCCAATCGCGCCCCAAAAGTTCTGAATGCTCGCTTCGTTCGTGTAGAACTGATCTGCCCAACGTGCAGCAACCTCTGGATACTTACTAGAAGTAGTAATCAGCAATTCATTACGATTAAGACTCATCCCAATTGGATTACCGATTGTATAACGCTTACCATCCGGTCCGGCAATCGGTGGAATTGTCACATATTGATCGCTCCATTTACCAAACACAGCATCCGGGGTCCACTGATACGTAAAGCCTACGATTGGAGCATCCGGATTTTGGAACTTCGCCGATCTCATCGTATCATCCTGAGTGAATACCTCTTTATCTAACAATCCTTCCGTATACAATTTATTTTCCCATTTAAGACCTTCTTTGAACTCCTCCGAAACAGGGAAATAGATCGCTTTTCCGTCCTTGATGATCATATTGTTGTTATTCAAGTCGGCAATTCCGAAGGGACTGATCAAGTCATTACCGATTTCAATAAATGGAATCTCATCTTGTTTTCCATTTCCGTTCGGATCTTGTTCTTTGAAAGCTTTTAGCACGTTATAGAGCTCGTCAATCGTCTCAGGCACCTTCAAGCCCAATTTGTCCAACCAGGTCTTGTTAATTACAGGCTGACGTGAGCTTTTTGGACGCGATGGAAGTCTTGTTGGCAGTGAGTAGATTTTTCCGTCAGGAAATGTGCTGATTTTTTTCAACTCTGGCGTTTCTTCCATTGCTGCTTTAAGATTTGGCATATTCTTCTCAATATAATCATCTAAAGGACGGAAAAAACTTAGATTATTAACGATATCGGAATCACCGAAGGTTTGATTTCCTAGAATAATATCCGGGAGTGTACCGCTAGCCAGCAGAATGGACTTCTGTTCGGCCCAGTCATTAGAGGACATCACTTGCCATTCGATTTTGACATTTGTATTTTTTTCTAGATCCTTCAACCATTGGTTCTGCGTAAACGTGTCTCCCATGCTTCCCCAACGTACGGTCAGCACCTTTAGTGTTACAGGCTCATTAACAATTGGCAGTCCTTCTTTGTTGTAACTGCTCGTCTCACTAGTCGCAGCATTATTCCCGTCTTTTCCGCCGCAGCCAGCAATACCAAATACCATAGCCGCTGCCAGCAGACCCACCGTCCATTTCTTTGCCGTCTTTTTCTTACTGTGTTGACTCATCCTCTTAATCCCCCATTTCAATTAATCAAAGTTCATCTGAATAGCTTAATCATAACGTCTTATTTTTTCGTATTCCGGACCCTTTAAGACGGTTATCCAGACCTTTGAATCCGCTTACAAAAAACACAAGATCAAAACTCTTCGCTTAAAGAGATTTCATAACAGTATTCCGACTTCTGTATGTGCTTTCCGGACTTTGAGGTAAATTACCGGCCAGTTCTTATGTTTTTTTCATGCAGAAGTTTTATAATGATTCTATGACCAAAAAAACAGCGGAACATAAAACCTACCCCATTCGTCATTATATTAAAGTCATGATGTTGGTTTCGTTCACAGTCCTTATTCTGGATTTAGCGATCAGCATCGCTTCCATTTCCATTGTTAAGCAGCAGTCCACTCGAAATTTGCAGGATACCGCGGCACTCTACATCAATCGTATTAATCATGATTTTGCCTACATTAATCACTATATGGGCTGGACGCTTGGAAACGATGAGAGCTTGCTTGCGATGAATACTTACGGGGTCAACAGCATCGAGTTCTTAAAGGCAAATGATAATCTGCATAAGCGCTTTACCGAGCTGCAAAAAAACTACGGACATGAGTACAACTTCTTCTATTATTTGAAAAATGAAAACTATTTTTTAAACTGTGCGCCGATCAGCGTAACCTATACGGATTACAGGATGCTCAAAACGAAGATTATTTCTTATATTAATGATAAGGAGATGTATGAGAAGTTTTACTCCAAATGGACGCCTATCCTTGTAAACAACCACTATTATGTAATAAATATCGTTCCCTATTACAATCGGTATTTAATTGGGTTGATCTCCGCTGATAATCTGATCCGCCCTCTACGCCAAATTAATCTGGGAGCCAATGGATACGTTTCTCTAGTGGATGAGAATGAACAGCCTTTATCAAGTCCTATATCGAACAGTGGTAAGCTGGTAACGGAAGATGGGGGATTCTCTAATCTTTTGCAATCGCGTACAACAATCAACAGCGCCTTCTCGGACACTAATTTCAGCACCAAAATGGTCATTAAATATGGCATCTTTGAAAAAATCATGATTGCTCAGCTGCTTATAATGCTGCTCTTCTTCATTGTGACTTCCACTTTATGCATCGTTCTGCTGTTTTTCAAAAAAAGAGTACTGGGCCCGATTCAAAGCTTCTCTGAGAACCTTGCTTTCATTAATGAGGCAGGGCAGCCCGCAGATTTTAAGAGCAGTGAGATTATAGAGCTGGAACAGGCAAACACACAGTTTAAAGACTTAGTTGAACAAATTAAGACCTTCAAAATCGCTATGTATGAGCAGGAGCTGGAGAAGCAGCGGATACAACTGGATTATATGAAGCTACAGATCAAGCCCCACTTTTTCTTAAATTGCCTGACTAGCATCTATAGCATGGCCCAAATTGAAATGTATAAAGAAATTGAGAATATGACGTTGTCTACGTCCAAATACTTTCGTTATATTTTTCAAAACGGCGAAAATTTTGTCCGGCTGGAGGATGAAATCGAGCATGTCCGAACCTATCTAGAGATTCAAAAGCAACGTTATCAGGATGCATTTATTTACAATATCGAGCAAGAGGATCAGGCAAGCTGTGTGGAAATTCCGCCATTAGTGCTGCAAACCTTCATCGAAAATTCTATTAAATATGCGATTTCACGAGAACATGAAGTAGAAATTAAGCTTACAGTCCGACGATTACGGATTGAAGAGGAAGACATGCTTGTTATTCAGCTCACCGACACCGGTCCCGGTTTTCCACCGCAAGTGTTAGAGAAGCTTAATCTTGGAGAGCCCCTGGATCAAAGCAAAGGTACGCAGATCGGCATTATGAATACGCTTAAAAGACTTGAATACCTTTATTTAAAAAGAGCAACCATCACCTTTTCCAATTTGGAGAGCGGCGGCGCTAGTGTAATTTTATTTCTTCCGGAGCTTCCTAAAAAAATCTAAAGGAATGGAGAGCTAACTATGAATGTACTGCTTGTTGATGATGACTTTTATGTTATTGCCGCATTGCAAAAGAGAATAGACTGGGAATCGTTACACATTGATACGGTCTATACAGCAAATAATGTCGCACAGGCACGTGAAATAATAGAAAAGCATTCTATTCAAATTCTAATTTCGGATATTGAAATGCCGCAGGGTAGCGGACTGGAATTACTGGCCTGGATTCGCGAAGGGAATTATAGCATTCAGACTATACTTCTTACCAATTATGCAGATTTCAACTACGCGCAGAAAGCGATCGAATTGCAAAGCTTTGAATATTTTCTGAAGCCCATCGAATTTGATAAGCTGATGCTGATTATCCACAAGGCGGTCACACAGGCAAAAGAGCAGCAAAGAAATGAAAAAGCCATTCAAGGCGGTTACTTTTGGCAAAAAAACCAGGCGAAGATTCTCGAGCATTTTTGGCGTAAGCTGGTTAGTGGAAGCACATCATTTCCGATTAAATTAGCGGACATCACCCATGCCATTGAAGAACAGAACCTCTCCTATCAAATGAGCGACACCCTGCAGCCTTTGATCTTCAACTTATTTCCTTACAACGGCAGTATGGGAAAAGAAGAGAAGGATCTTTTTGATTTTGCGCTGCTGAACGTATTATACGAATTGTTACAGAGTCCTTGCTTTACTATCGAGAGCATTCTGGAATATAAAGATTATAATTGGATCGCCTTATTAAAATGGAACCAGACACCGGACACTCCGTTGCTTGAAGGATTATGCTCTTCCTTTATTCAAAAGGCGAATCCTTATTTAAAATGTGATGTCTGCTGCAATATCGGTCTATACGATAAACTGAATAATGTAGGGAATGTTCTAAAACAATCCTTGCGCATGGATGAGGAAATTACGAGATGCAGAAATCAGACCTTTTTAGTGGAAGCCTATCTCTATCAAAATAAAACAGGCTACACGCCACCGGATCTTGCCCATTTGGAAGAGCTGCTGAACCAAAATCAATTCACTACGTTTCTTGAGGAAGTTACGCAATATTTAAAGGTTATGCTGAACAATAGAACACTTGAGACCTCTGTCCTTAGCTTGTTTCGCTTAGATATTGTTCAGCTAGTCTATTCATTTCTCAACCTTAAAGGGATACGGTCGCACAAATTATACTCCGGCAAAACTAACGATAAATTATCCATGCACTCTCTAAACTCTATCGAGGATATGGAAGAATATCTTAAATATCTAGTGACTATAGCCATGAAATACCGTGAGTTTGCCGCACAGACCAAATCCGTCGCCGAGGAAATCAAACAATACATTCATTCGCATTACGGTGATGATCTATCGCGAAATGATTTGGCCGAAATTGTCTACCTCAATCCTGATTATCTGGCAAGAATATTCAAACGAGAAACTGGTGTTTCATTAGGCAGCTACGTCATCCAAGTTAGAATCGCGGCTGCAAAGCATCTATTGGAAACCACAAATATGTCTGTTTATACTGTCGCAAACAAGGTTGGCTATAACAACTACTCCTATTTCTCTAAGCTGTTCAAACAAGAGGTCGGACTCCCACCCAACGATTACAAAAAAGAACAACAATACAATCCAGCATATTAAAAAAGAGGGTGTCTTAACGACGAACCCCCCCAGAGTCATTATCATGACGACTGGGGGCATTTTTGTTAAGCTTGAAACGCTACATATTTGTCGCCAAGCAAATTTTTAAAATAAGTGCGGTTATATAACATGCTAGGATGGGACGGATAAAAGTTAAGCGCCGTTTCATTATGATGATTTGCTAACTCGTGTTGGCCAAGGCGATCGTAACAGAGTGCCAATTGGAGATGCGGCAGCCAGGTATAAAAAATCCCATTTTTCATCCCCATCGAATCGTTATCCCGTGGCAGCTGTATCGCAAGCTCATACCAGTATGTTGCTGGCTGCAATTGACCCTTTTCCAAAAGAAGGGCCCCAAGTCGGCAGCAGAACTCTGAACGTGGTTTATCGTACTGTAACGTTCTGCATAATGCTTCATATGCGCCGTCTTTATCCCCCAGCCGTTCCCGGCATTCGGCAAGCCTTAAGCAAGCTTGAAAATTATCTTCTATCCAGCCCTGTCCACCCGCCAAAAACAGCTCGTAGTATTTGCAAGCCTCTTCATTTATAGCATGATCCCTTAATTCATTCGCATAATAATACTGATCCCTTGGAGAGAATGTTTCACCCTCAGCCACTCTTTTTTGGTAAATCCGCAAATTACGGTCTGTATATTCCTTATCCTTCTCATGGGTAATACAGACATCACTACTAAAGGAAGGGCCACTTACCTCTAGATACTCATGTACTGGGCCAATCCATTGAAAATTACAGCTCCGGCGAACAAGCCGGTTCCGACGCAAGCTGGCTGTGACATTTCCCGCCTCGTCAAAAGCCAAATTATATTGCATGTTCACACTATGGATATGTTTTGGAAGAATCTCTTTCAGCTTCTTAAACAGAATCTGATCCGCTACCTTTATATAGTCATCCGCATCCAACCAGAAAATGTATTCCTGTGTAGCTTTACTGAAGGCAAAATTACGCGCGGCACTAAAGTTATCGATCCATTCGAAATCATAAATCACAGCTCCGAAGGACAATGCGATCTCTTTTGTCTTATCCGTCGAGCCTGTATCCACGATAATAACTTCATCTACAAGACTTGCAACGCTAGATAAACATCTATGCAAGCTTTTTTCTTCATTTCGTACAATCATACATAAACTAATCGTGACCATACTCGCCCTCCTAAGCGTTTTATTAAAGATTTCTTTCTATATTGATATGCAGGGTTAGTGAAATGGAATCCTACACTTGCTTTTTAGAAAGACGTAGGTGCTATTTTTTGTTATAATCAATGCAATGCGTTGTTTATGAATTCAGACATATATAAAGGGGACGTTACCATGACTCAAATTATTAAAACTCTAACTATTGCAGGCAGCGACTCCAGTGGTGGCGCAGGCATCCAAGCGGATCTAAAAACATTTGAAGAGTATGGTACCTACGGCTTCAGTGCCTTGACAACTATCGTTACAATGGACCCGGACAACGGCTGGCACCATAATGTTTATCCAATTGACGCCTCCATTGTTGCTGAGCAGCTAAAAACTATTTTCGCAGGCGGCCCGGTAAATGCCATGAAGACAGGTATGCTGGGAAGCGTTGAAATCGTGCGTGTTGCTGAGCAAGCGATTAAAGAAAATCTACAGACCAATGTAGTGATTGATCCGGTCATGGTCTGCAAAGGCGAAGATGAGGTTTTAAACCCAGACAGCGCGGAGGCTATTCGCGATTTACTGCTGCCACTAGCTACTGTGGTTACTCCAAATCTGTTTGAAGCTGGCGTTCTTTCAGGTCTTGGAAAGCTTTCTACGCTAGAGGACATGAAAGAAGCTGCTCGTCTGATTCATAAGCTCGGTGCACGTAATGTCGTGGTTAAAGGCGGCAAAGCACTCGGGGGCGATCAAGCGATTGATGTCTTCTTCGACGGTTCTGAGTACACCGTATTTCAAACAGCCAAAATCGAGCCCGCTCACAATCATGGAGCCGGATGTACCTTCGCCGCAGCCATTACAGGCGGTTTAGCTAACGGTCTATCCGTTCATGAAGCTGTAGCAAAAGCTAAGGATTTTGTCTCTGCAGCCATCCGTAATGGATTTGCATTCAATGAATATGTAGGACCTGTATTTCATGGTGGCTACCGTTTAGAGCGCTAGAACCTCTGAGCTTAAGCTCCAGAAACATAAAATGGCAGTCCAGATGCTGAAATTCAGCACTGAACTGCCATTTTTTTATGGTGTAAGGATAATTAATTAAACCCTGGAAAGTCACTCAGATCGGAAAGACGGATGAAAAATACGATAAAAGCTAACACACCAAGCAAAATAATCGGAAAGCATTGTTTGAACGAATCTTTTGCGCGAATATGAGTCAGAACTCCACCAATAGCAGTAACTCCAAGTAAAAGTGCTCCTGCCGCTGCCCAACTCGGCTCCCAGTAACCAACAACCAAAGCTGCCGCGGCGACAAGCTCAACGAGTCCTGTTACCACCCGAAACCATTGTGGTAAACGCCATTTTTTAAAGTTGTCCACATGCATTTTTGAACCCGCTGCTTTTCCCGATCCTGCCATAACGAAAGCAAGTACCAGCAAGCTTTGCAAAACGATGGCTACAATATTCATTGTCATCTCTCCCCAAAATATATTTGCAACAATGACAAGCACATATTAATGCAAAAGAATTCCCTGCTATAAGACAGTGGATACCTATGCTACTCCGCTTCGTTAGTTCCCCCTTGTTATTATATGTGCTTACCTTAAGCACAATACCTACAAAATAAAATTGCAGTGCTGCTGACTGCAACTCACTTAATTATAGTAGCTAAATAAAAAAATAAACCAGCTGTTTTATTATTAAATAAAAATATTAAGAAAAAAACTCTACCCGCTCCATCACATTAGTAATCGTATATTGACGTAAATACTCAATCGTCCGTAGCTCCGTCTCCTGGAGAATCCTTTCTAACTCGACATCGAGTAAGGCACTTGCTCCACACGCCAGATCCACTTCAGGCTCCTCCACCGTTGTACTAACTGCCTCATAAATCTCACCTAATGTAATCTCATCGGCAGATTTCAGAAGCACATACCCACCTTCTCTTCCACCTTTGGACTCTACGATTCCGGCAGTTGCCAAAGACTGCATCACTCTACGCATAAAGGTCGCGTGTGAATTGACTTGGCTTGCAATCATTGCACTAGACAAGATGCTTCCGCTTTTAGCCAGCCAAACGATCGAATGTACCGCTATTTTAAAACGGGGAGGTCCGATGTTCACTCCACGATTAGCTGTACTCATGCCCCATCTCCCCTTTCAACTGCAATTATATAAAGCACATTATAGAGTAAAACAAGGGTTGGAGCAAACCAACAAGGGCACATTCCATTGGAGTATGCCCTGTAATATTCAGCGTTTCTATGATCCATTATTCAAAATTGGTAAACTTAAAACTCTGCTTATGCTTTCGTCCATTCTGATCATTCCACGAAAGTACGACTTCCAATTCTTTAGCCCCATTCTTCACAAAAAAATGGCTAAAACTAACCGTTTCATTCGGTCTCATATCATAGCTAAATGGATCTGTTAAGATGATTTGTTCTTGAAGAGGCTCTTGCACGGGTCGATACAACTCGAAAGTTACACCCATCGTATCTTCACTTATGTTGGTGACTAATAGCTCGTAGCTCTTATATTTTTCCGGTTGTGGAGAAGGCAATTTACTTTTATGAAGCTCCACCGCCCATTTGGTTGTTTCACTCTTTATAGGTAGCACACTTTTAACAGCAAAAATACTAGAACCACCAGTAATCATCAAACACAGAACTAGCAGCGTCAGTACAAACTTTCGGTTCAATGCTCATGTCTCCTCGCTATAGGGATGCGTTTAAGATTTTACGAACACTGATTTTTTATACGTTTTTTGACAAAAAAAAGTACTCGAATTAAAATCCGAGCACTTCATGCACATTATTTTATTAAAATCGATAAGGCACTTTTTGAGGCTAAACGGAACGATAAATCTTCTTTACCTTGCAAGCTCACTGTTACATTCTCATCCTTCTCACTATCGTTGAACAGAACAACCGCAATTGAGTGATCTGTATTCTTAAAAGCTACGGAACGAATTACTTCCTGATTAGTGGAAGCATCAATACGCACAGACTTAGGACGAATGAATTTGCTGAAGTGTGCCAGTGCATAGTAGTCCAGCGTATACGTAAGTTCTTTAGTCTCTTGGTTAACCGTCACAACACCGCGACAGGTACTTTTGCCAAAGCCCGGTACAGTTGGACCGTTCTTCTCATCTAAGGCCATATTCCACAAGACAAAGGATTTACTATGGTTTCTAAGAATATCAATCCCTGTTCTCATTACATTCGAGAAGGCTTGTTCAAACGGAGGAATCCATTCTCCACCAGAACCTTCTGTAAAATGCACTTCTTTATCTGCAAACGCCTTCAGAACCTCTGATTGTGCTGACGCATTCCCACCATACCAGTGCCAAGCTACACCGTCTACTTCATCTTTTGCATAATTCAGCACGGTTAGTGGATAATCCAGACGATCCCAGTTGTGGTCATAGCAGAGAATTTTTGTGTTAATGTTATGTTTCACGAAGCTGGGCTTCAGATAGTTTTTAATGAAATCTCTTTGCGCCTCTGGCAACATTAACATACTAGGATAGTGCTTTGGTTCAAAAAGAGGCTCGTTCTGCGGGGTTACCGCATAAGTTGGCAGACCGTGCTTTTCAAATGCTTGAATATATCGTACAAAATAATCGGCATAAGCCTGGTAATATTCTTGTTTAAGTTCACCGGCGATCATCGATCCGCTAGTCTTCATCCAGCCTGGTGCACTCCAAGGCGAAGCCATCAGCTTAATCTCAGGGTTAAGTTCCAGTGCTTGTTGTAACAAAGGGATAATATCAGCTTCATCGTGTGCGATGGAGAACCGAGTTAATTCCGTATCGGTTTCCTGTGCAGGCATATCGTCATAGCTATAAATAGATCTGGCATAATCCGATGCTCCCATTGGATTTCTTAGTACCGACAAGCCGATTCCATCTTGGGAATCAAAAAGCTTGCTCATGACTTCTTTTTTCTGTTCATTGTCTAGCACTTGGTTAATCAAATAGGCGGATGAATCTGTAAAGGATGCCCCGAACCCATCCATTTCCTGAAAGGTTTGATTCTCATCAAGGTTTACAGTGGTGACTGTCTCATCTGAAGCTATTGGAGTTAATTGTTCTAGTGTTTGCTCTACAAACAATTCGTTCTCCCCTGTAGATTGATAAATTTTCAGTTTTGTCATGTTGTTTCCCTCCACTTTTCTATATATCTTGCTGTGTTGATCACTCCTGTAATGATGAGGCCCCGGCAAAGAGGCCCCGTCCGACTGCTGCTTATTTAAGACCTAATTTTTCTTTGTTATTCTTCATTTTTTCAGTACGAATTTCTACGATCTTATCCCAGTTGTTTTCATTCAAGAATGTTTTATAAGCAGCCAAAGTGCTTTCAAATGTAGCATCATCCTTTGAACGAATTAAACTTACAAGAGTAGTATTCCAAGTAGCATCAATTGCAGTGAGACTGCGCGCTTCAGGCGTGCCTTGAGCAGGGTTGATATTTTCCAGAATGAAGTGAGGTTTCATCTTTCCTTTGCCCCATTCTTGCATTTGTTTAATCGACTCTGCGAATGCATCATTACTCAATGCTTTATCACGGTCATGTCCGAAGAACATAAATTCGCCCATCCGGTAATCTTTTTTAAATTTATCCGCATTGTTCAATTGAAGATCTTTGATTTCAGGTAAGAATTCAATTTTACCGGCTTCGTTAACTTTATAGGTCTCTCCTTCAATACCGTAGTTCATAAGCTTCTGTCCTTCTTCACTAAGCAAATATGTGTATACTTGAATGGCTTTAGCAGGGTCTTTAGCCTTTTTAGTAATGAAACTGATCATCCAACCAGTAATTCCTGACTGATTCAACGTTGGCTCATGTCCTACTGTGCTTTGCGGTCCATCAATAGCGATATATTCTTTGCCTGGATTTCCAGTCATGAAGATCTGCAGGTTACCACTTTGTTGAGGCGTTCCATCCAGCAGCAGCGTTGCATATTTACCTGATTTTAATTTTTCTTCAAAGCCTGTTCCGTCATCAGCAAAACTGTCATCACTGATGTCACCATTTCTGTAGACTTCATTTAACGTTTTTAACCAAGTCAAGTAATCCTCATCCAGGTTACGGTTGTAGAATTCACCATTTTCAGTTTCCATCGGTACGCCGATGAAGTCCTGTAGTACATCTCCCAAGGAACCAGTACCTGTACCAATGGAGTTAAATCCAAACGGAATCATTTCTGGGAACTGCTTTTTGATTTGTTGCATAGCACTCTTGAATTCTTCCGGAGTACCAATGGTTGGTTTTCCAATCGCTTCGTAAACATCCTTACGGATGACAAATGCTGTTTTCGCAGGAATGTTACCGCTGTCATAATCGTTTTGAGTATTCGAGTAGTTAGGATAGCCATAAGTCTTTCCATCAGCTAATTGGAACCAGTTCATTGTATCTTTTGCAGCTACTTTATTGAAATAAGGATCGTATTTATCTGCCAGATCATTCAAAGGCAGCGCCCATGTTGAAGCTTTTTGTACCACAGGAGAGTTGGAATCAAGTACAGTCAACAAGTCAGGCATTTCGCCACCAGCAAAAATAGTATTTAACTTCGTGTCGTCCCCAGTAATAAATTTAATATTGATATTTAAATCCTCTTTAATTTTCTTTGTAACGAGATCCTTGCCGAAATCAGTATTCCACCAATCTGCATTCACGTACCAAGTAAGATCTGTAGTCTCTTCTTTTGTATCCAGCTTCCAAGCCGGTGTTTCCGGGTCAATCGTATAACGACCTTCAATGGAGCTCAGTTCTTTGCTGGAATTATCAGAACTCCCCTTCGATCCACAACCGGTAAATACCAATACAACAGCCATAAGCGCAGTACAAAGTTTGAGTCCTTTTTTCCCAAATGCTTTGTTCATTTCTTGTTTCCCCCTAAAAAGTTTTGTAAGTACAGGAAGTGTAGATCTAATTGTGCTAGCTACACTTCCGATGGATCACTTCGCACATAAGTGTTTGCTATAAAAAAACCTCCTAACTTTCTATTCTTTAACCGCCCCCATCATCATTCCTGAAATAAAGTACCTTTGTAATATTGGATACATCACAACAATCGGCAAAGTTGTAATGACAATTGTTGCTAGTTGAACCCCTTTAGTCGTAGTTTCGATAATGGCAGATCCACCGACATTTTGCATGGATTGCGTTTGAGACTGAACGATGATTTCATAGAGCTTCATCTGCAGCGGATAGAGTGCTTGATCGGTAATGTATAATTTGGTGGTCATAAAGTCATTCCATTGCCCAACCCCGTTAAATAACGCAATAGTAGCCATAGCCGGCATAGAAAGAGGGATAAATATCTTTAGGAAAATACGCCAGTCACCTGCACCATCGATTTTGGCTGACTCTTCAAGTGAATCCGGAACGTTTCTAAAGAAGTTCATTAGAATAACCACATCATAATAACTGAATAAGGCCGGGATAATATAAACCCAAAAGCTGTTCAATAGACCAAGTGACTTAATCAATAAATACGTTGGGATCATACCACCCGAGAAGAACATGGTGACAACACCCATGGCAACGTACAGCTTGCGGCCACGTATGTATTTTTTACTCAACCCATAACCGATCATCGCGCAAAAGAATACGTGGGTAATGACACCGATGAACGTTTTGGCAATCGAGACCAGGAATGCTAGACCAATCGTCTCGTCTTTAAATACAGCCCGATAATTTTCTAAGGAGAACTCAGGAGACCAAAATATAAATCCGCCTTCCGCGAGCGCCTTCCCTGAACTTAAGGATGATATGACCACATTCCATAAAGGAACAACGATAATTACAGTACAAATACAGAGCAAGATAATGTTTATGGTATTAAAGATTCGACTGTCGAGATCTTCTTTAGCTACCGTCCGATTCACAGAAATGCCTCCTTTTACAGAACTGATTGATTATCATTTAATTTGCTAGATACTTTGTTGGCACTAATCAATAGGATCACTGATACGATGGAGACACCTAAACCAACAGCGGTTGCATAAGAGAAGTCACCTTGCGTCATACCCATTCGATACACATAAGAATTAATTACTTCTGCTTTTTCACGGTTCTGAGAATTCATCAAGACCAAGGTTTGATCTAGATTCGATCCTAATAAACCGCTTACAGTCAGAATAAGGTTTAAACTGATAATCGGCTTCATGTTAGGGAGGGTAATATTCCAAATTTGTCTCATACGACTGGCCCCATCTATTTTGGCAGCTTCATAATAGGTAGGATCAATTTTCGACATGATGGCTAGGTATAAAATCGTTCCCCAACCCGCCTCTTTCCAAATATCCGATAACGTTGCAATCCACCAATACTTGTTCGCATCGAGTAAAATATTTACCGGTTTCGAAATGATTCCTAAATTGAGCAGGATTTCATTAATCATTCCGGATGAAGAGAACCAAGCAATCAACATCCCGCCCAGAACGATCCATGACAAAAAGTGGGGTAAATAAGAGATCGTTTGTACTAATTTCTTAAAGCGTCCAGCGCTCAACTCGTAAATCATAACGGATAGAATAATAGGAATAATAAAACCTATGGCTAATTTCAGAAAGCTGATCCCCAAGGTATTTACTACAGCATCCCAAAAATATTTGTCTGATAATATAATTCTGAAATTATCAAGCCCAACCCATGGTGCAGAATCGAGCGTATCAATTACGGTGTAACTCTTAAAAGCAATCGTCAATCCGTAAATAGGAATGAAACAAAAAATAATCATAAAAATAATTCCTGGAATGATCATGGACTGGATTTCCCATTGTCTCTTATAATCAATCACAAATTCTTTGACCCTCTGTCCCATAGGTTTCTTACTACTCATTGGATTCTTCCCGTTCACTGGCACTACGGCTAATTTATCCACGTTTTTCTTCTCCCCTCCAAATCATGATCCCCAAAACAATAAAAACGTTTTTATTTCTTCGAAAAAAAACCTCCTAAAAGCAATAAAATTATCAAGCATAAACGCCTTGAGCGTCTTTATCATGACGATATGCGTTTAAGCGAGAAATATAAGATATAAAGTATAGGTGCAAACTTATACTTTCTTATATTTAAAAAAAGATCGGATACCCTCTTGTTGCCCTTCTTGAAAGCATTAGTACCGATCAATCTTTACTTGAGTAGAACCACGTACAATCAATTCGCCTGTCAATTTCATCATTTCGCCTTGTTCCTTCTTCTGAATCATGCGAACCAGGTGATTAACGGATAGAATACCTTGTCTGGCAATTTGATTTCTTACTGTAGTTAATGGCGGTGAGAAATACTGTGCAATATCAATGTCATCAAATCCCATAACGCTTATCTCTAACGGGACTTCGTATCCATGCGATTTCAAAGCTTGAATACATCCAATAGCGCTCAAATCATTCCCTGCTAGAAAAGCATCCGGTATTTTATCAGGACTCAAGTGAACTAAAGACTTGATAGCGTTATAGGTGCTCTCTTCTTCAAAATATCCTTGTATAATATACTCTTCGTTCGTTGGAAGCTGATATTGCCGCAAGGCGGCCAAGTATCCTTCTTTCCGCTGAACACTGTCATACATCTCATCCACACCAGATATGTAAGCAATTTTCTTATGTCCCAGACTGATTAAATATTTGGTTGCTTCGTACCCCGCTTCAAAGGAATCGAAGATCACGCTTCCCATCGTATCATTCTTAAGCGGCCGATCCAGAAACACTGCTTTGATCTTATCTTTCACCATTGCAGCTATTTCTTCTTCATCAATTCTCATCTCTTCGTAGATAATGACACCATCTACACGCCGGCCTAGAATATTGCTCATAATGACTTGTTTATCCTTTGTAACAAATACATTTAGCCCATAACCTAACCGATCACATTCACGAGACATGGACTCCACCAGCTTATAGAAGTATGGACCCGATACACTCGTCGTAAAAAAACCTAGCATTTTAGTTTTTCCGTTCCTTAGGAGCTTGCCATTTAGGTTCGGAACATAATTTAATTGCTTCGCGACCTTAAGAACATGTGATTTCGTCTCCGGGTTTAATACATCTACGTCATTTAGTGCGTTAGAGACCGTAGAAATGGAGACTCCTGCCTCTCTGGCAACATCTTTAATAGTTACCTTTTCCATAATGATTCAATCTTCCTTTACGAATAAAAACGTTTTTATAGATTTAAATTAACATAAAAACGTTTTCATTACAATATGTTTTTTTATTTTTATTATTTCTCTATTTCGAATTATTCATAATAGACTCTGAACACCATATCTTGCTCATAGTTCCCAAATCCACGCCCGAATAATGTTAATCCACCTCTTCTACGTCCGCTATCCTCTGCACTTAAACGAAATGTCCACTGGTCCTGTTCTACAAGTACATCATCAAGTGTCACCGCTGATATTTGCTGCCCATCTATAAATGTTCCACCTGCATTAATCCGTAGCACCTTCAACAAACCATATTGGTTAACATCTGCATTCCACCAAGCAGGGGTTAATCGTCCTCTAGTTAGGCCGAAATCTCCTGGACTTGTCCATTTCCCTAAATCCTGTCCATTCATAGCAAAAGCAATATCCGACGGCCATTTCTCATTTACATGCGGAGCCTCAGAACCGATCTCCATAGAAATTTCTATCTCCTGCACGACCTGATCCTTAAACAGATAATTAGGAACCTTATATTCGATATACCCTTTAGCAAACCATAAAATACCAGCGTTCACTCGCTCTGGGTCCAGGAAATAACGTGGATCATCATAATATCCGATTAACTTGTCTGTAGTTGCAATTCCGCAAGTAGGTGATGCCTGAACATCAGTATACTGTCCTACAGGAATCGAAACCTCAACAACCTTTCTAGCGATTCCCCGAGAACCTGATAATTTAATCTGCAGGTAGTTGGTAGACAATGAACAGTACTTATATGTCCCTCCATCCACACGTCTCATTTTAGAGCTAATCAGACCTGCTTTTTGCAGCTTGGCAACATGGGTGCTAACTATCGCACTGCTTAGATAGAGTTCGGCTGCCAGCTCTTTAATATGCATTTCTTTGCGGTCCAGTAGTTCGATTATCCTTAGCCTGACTTCACTTGCTAGTGCTTCGTAGACCCGAAGCGATTCAGTATCTGTAGTTAAGTGCATTCCGTTATCCCCTATGCCTTTGAATTAGTATTTTTACGAATCCTAAATTATTTGATTGCTTATCATATCTTATTCTAAGTACTATGTAATCATAAATCGTTTTATCAGTTAATAATAATATTAATTCTACTTGAAGGAGATATGTATTCATGACGATTAAATCCACAATGATTATTGACAAGGATTTTAAACTATCAGAAGTAGACACCCGAATCTACGGCTCCTTCATCGAGCATTTAGGCAGGGCCGTATATGGTGGTATTTATGATCCAGGTCACCCTACTGCAGATCTCAATGGTTTTCGAGGAGATGCCATTGAAGCTATCCGAGCACTAAATGTTCCTATCATTCGTTATCCCGGCGGAAATTTTGTATCCGGTTACAACTGGGAAGACGGTGTTGGGCCTAAGAACGAACGCAAGCATTCCCTAGAACTAGCTTGGTGGACAACAGAAACGAATCAAGTGGGCACTAATGAATTTGCTGATTGGGCTAAACTCGTTGGCTCTGAAGTCATGATGGCGGTTAACCTGGGCACTCGCAGCATTGACGCAGCTAGAAACCTAGTAGAGTACTGCAACCATCCTTCCGGCTCCTACTATAGTGACCTGCGAATTTCCCATGGATATAAAGAACCTCATGCCTTCAAGACCTGGTGTCTGGGTAATGAAATGGACGGCCCTTGGCAGATTGGCGCTAAAACAGCGGCTGAATATGGTCGATTAGCGAACGAAACAGCGAAGGCGATGCGCTGGGTAGATCCAACCCTAGAGCTTGTGGCATGCGGCAGTTCCGGCAGCGGTATGGACACTTTTGCAGAGTGGGAAGCTACCGTGCTAGATCTTTCTTATGAGAACGTAGACTACCTCTCACTGCATACTTACTACAACAACAACGAAGATGATACTCCTAATTTTCTAGCCCGCTCAATGGATATGGATCACTTCATCAACAGTGTAGCTGCTACCTGTGATTATATTCAAGCTAAGAAAAAGAGCAAGAAGAAAATTAATCTTTCCTTGGATGAGTGGAATGTGTGGAAGTCGCAAGGTAGCAGTCGTGCCGAAAAACATTGGCAGATCGCTCCACCCGAATTTGAAGATGTATACACACTAGAAGATGCACTGGTCGTGGGCTGCTGTCTCATTACATTACTAAAACATGCGGATCGTGTAAAGATGGCTTGCATCGCTCAGCTTATTAATGTTATTGCCCCTATTATGACTGAAAACGGCGGTCCACTGTGGCTTCAGACCACTTATTATCCATATCTGCATGCATCCCTATATGGCCGTGGAACCGTGCTTCATCCGTTGATCTCCAGCCCTAAATACGATTCTAAAGATTTTAGTGATGTGCCATACTTGGAAGCCATTAGTGTATACAACGAGGAGCAGAATGAAGTTACTGTCTTTGCTGTAAATCGTCATTTATCCGAGGGACTTGAACTGGACGTGGACCTACGCAGCTTTAATTCCGTTAACATCATTGAGCATATTGTACTGAAACATGAAGAAATTAAAGCTGTAAATACCAAATCCAACCCCCATAACGTAATACCTAGCCAAGGAAATGCTACATTTGAAGGTAGACATGTGAAGGCCCTTCTCGCAAAAGCATCCTGGAACGTGATCCGTCTCCGGGTGAACAGCTAGATAAGCGCACATAAACGCCCCTTGAATCTATGTAACACTAAAGATTCAGAGGGGCGTTTGTAGTTTTATTTTATTCTAAAAATCGTTACGGATTGCTTTGGAAACTCATAAGAAAAGGTGCTTCCCACTATTGTGAAATTAGTTTGCTTAGGGGAGACAAGCTCCTTATTCTCGAAGTTATTTTCGTCCTCAAGCTGGTAGCCCGACAGTTCATACACCTCGACGGACAAGTCCTTTGTTGCCAGCCCTTCAAATACAATGTCAGCAGAAACGCTGTTCTCTTGTACGTTCACTGTCTTAAGAATGATATCCCCTGTGGCATCCTCCACACTTGCTGTATAATATAGTGGTTCGATGACCGGAGGTTTGTCCTCTGTTTCATTGATTAGCTCTCCGTTAATGTAAGTACGAATATGTCTGCCTGATACTTCTAGCTTCAGATCGTATTCTACGTCTGTTTCAACCGAAAACATCGAATGCGTCAAAACTGAGTTTCTCCCGTTAATGATAGAAGCCACTATGGAATCCTGATTCTGCCAGCCGCCTAGTTCCCAATACAAATGATTCTGATCATCCGCTTTGCCAAAATAGAACACAAACCCTTTATTCCCTGCAGTTCTAGTAGCCTTGATATTCAAGGTATAGCTATCCCACCCCGTCTCACCAAGGTCTAATATTCGTTTGGTCGTTCCGTTCTGAGCAGGGTCTGGGAGATTTGATATCTCTTCTGACAGATCAGAATACGACTTCACTTCTCCAGTAACATTGTTAACCAAAGTGATCTCGGAGAACCGGGCAGCGGATGCATCCACGCCCAAGCTAATCGCTCCAGTGATCGCTTCAACTGTACGTTCCTCGGGTGCTGTGAAGTCGTTCGCTTCTATCTCGAGTAGCTGATCTCCTTGATGGTTCATGAATAGCTTTTGAACATAGTAGTTCGCAGTTCCATACACCTCATGATTATTAAACCAGATTAGATCCGGCTTCCAGTTGATATAATCCACATTGCAGAGCATAGGCGCATAACATGCCAACCCAACCGCATGCGCATTATTCTGAAGCCCCGTCATAAAAGCCGCTTCCACCAGCGCGTTGTAATACGTATTGCCCCATGAAGCATATTCGCCTAAGAACACTTTCGGTTCATCAGCCTTAAAGTCATCATAACGGTGATGATTCGCCAGGAACCATTCTGGTGTACAGTAATAGTGCTCGTCTACAAAATCAGACTTATTCTCTTTTGCCGATGTCCAGCCCCGATCATATTCCTTACCTGCTGAGAATGGACCGCTCGAATTGATGACCTTGATTTGCGGATATTTCTCTTTAATGGCTTGATGAAAGTAAGGATATCGCTCGAAAAAGGGTGCGCCTACCTCTTCATTGCCGATGCCGATATACTCTAATCCAAAAGGTTCCGGGTGACCAAGCTCCGCACGTATACTTCCCCATTCCGTTGATAAATCCCCATTTGCAAATTCGATCAAATCCAGTGCATCCTCTACCCAGGGCGTTAATTCGTCCAGCGGCACCATACGTTTATGATGTGGATCGTAGCCGCCCGGAATAACGGGAATCGGCTTGGCTCCAATATCCTCACAGAACTGAAAATATTCAAAATAACCTAACCCAAGCGTCTGATTATAGGACCAGTTATTCCGCCTTGCCGGCCTTTGTGCCACATCCCCGATTGTATTTTTCCATCTGTACATGGAATCTCTGTCATCTGGATTCAAAGAACCGTCATGCACCAGACAGCCTCCCGGAAAACGCATGAATTTAGGCTTTAAGTCGGCGAGTAATCGTGAAATGTCTTCACGCATGCCCCCAGATCTGTTCATAAAGGTCTTCTCTGGAAACAGAGAAACCATGTCCAGATATACCTTGCCGCTCCCTTTGGTAACGATTACAAGACGTGAGCTAGTATCCGTAGCATTAGCCTTAATAACTGCTTCGTATCGAGTCCATTCGGAGTTATTCACGGCTATTTTCGCTTCACCATAAATTATGCCATTTATACTTTCAATGGTTATGGTAAGAGGCATATCAAAGCTTGTTTCCCGGCGAGCATACACCGAGAACTTATAATTCTCGCCTTCTTTTACAGGAATGCCACTATTGAATCCAAGATTCATCAGCCCAACGCCGTCACCTTCAGCCACAATATCAATGGCTACATAATGTGGATTACGTTCATTCAAGGGATTGCTATCCTCCACCGTGATGACGGCCTTCCCACCTCCACGACCTACAGGCTCCCAAGCCATTAACGCATGATAATCCGCCCGATCAATCGGATCAAATTCAAAAGATCGGTTCTGAACCAGCTCAGCATAAAGGCCACCATCTGCCGCATGATTTAAATCCTCGAAGAAGATCCCGAATAAATCACCTAATGCCGCACCACGCTGCTGTGTATGTATTGTCAGAGTTCCGTCCGTCTTCATTAGTTCATCACTCCTCGTCAAAGTCATTTAATTTATATTTATATTACTTAGTTCATATCTATATAAATTATTATAATGAGTTTACTTCACATTCGTCAATTCAGATGCTTTGAATGAATAACAAAAAGGCCGATATTGTATGAAAATCCATACAACATCAGCCTTTTATAACACAGGTCCAATAATACTCTTATTTATTTGGCAGTCATTTGCCCTACTAAGAACTCGACAAAATCAGTTGATTTGTTCTTATCTTCACCTTCTCCAAACACCCCGATGATCATCTTCCGAGAATGAATAGGAAGGTCTGTAGCAAACTTCGTATCTGTAATATCTACGCCAGTGATCCACTCTTCACCGTTTTCCGTATTTTTTATACGTTTCAAACGAATATCATCTAAAGGTAGTCCAGCTGATTTTACGAACGGCTCCAGATTCTTAAGTCCTTGTTGCTGCCCAATCCAATCAAAAGTAGCATCATCCAAAATAAGAATATCCGGACGATCCGCCGCCAGCATCGCCATCGCGCGCTGGATATAAGTCATGTCTAACGCGCCTCCACCCTCACCGCCTGTGGAGGGAAGGTATACGACTTCCGTCTTTACCCGCTTCCAAGCTGGATAACGATTGACGATCTCTTGTTTAAGCTCTTCATCCTTACCTGATGGATCTTGGGATTCATAGTTTCCTAGGAACATGATAGTTACATCCACTGGCGGGAGTGAAGCTTCATATTTTTTAGCTTGATATTGATTATAAAGTGCATTGCCTCCAAAGATTAATACCAACAGCACGATGACTGATACAAAAGTATGGACTTTGTATAGCCTAAAGAAATTCTCCGATTTACGCGCTATGCCGGAAAAGGCTCCCCATTTCTCTAGCCGCTTGTCCTCAGCCTCCTGAATTTCCTTTTGATCCAAGCCGTCTAGGATTGTTTTGAAAGCTAAAAACTCTTCTTCATAGGCTGCAGCCTCAGACTCTGAGGAATTTGATTTACGGCGTTTTAAGAGCAAATCAAATTTTTTATTCAGTTCCTCCCGGGTAATGTCTTCAGGCAAGTCCAAACGTTCGTAAGCCTCTTTTAACTTCTCATTCAAATTGATGACTCCTTCCTGATGCTCAACTGGATATCTGATCGTGAATTTGGTTCTATGTATGGAATTCAGGTAAACATACTAATTATACAAAAGAATGATTGAATTCGTGAAATAAACAACATATGAACTCAATTAAACTATATCATGGAGTGCTAGACGCTAACAAGTAAGCGTTTATCATAGGGCTTAGAGGCATTCTCTATTGGCTCTAGTCCAAACCATGCAGCTGTTTAAATTGCTCTGGACTCATTCCAGTCAACCGCTTAAACACTAAACAAAAGTAGCTGGCATTTTCGAAGCCTACTAACTGAGCAATTTCATACATTTTTTTATCTCGTTCATTGAACATTAGTTGTTTACTCAAGTTTATACGTTGTTTGTTGATATAGGTTACAGGTCGATCATGGATTGTTTTTTGAAAAAGCCTGCATAAATACTGTGGCGATACCGCGATTACCTCCGCAAGCTCCTTTAATGGGAGCGTCCTATGTAAATTGCTTTCTATATGATGAAGCACAGGTTTAATTCGCTCCAATTCAAGAGCCTCATTTAGAGGAGAGACTAGGTTTCTTTTTAAATCTAGCAGCAGCGCATAAAGTTGTTTGGATCGTTCCAGATTCGTTTCCAGTTCATTACTATCTGGCAAGTGGAGCATTTCCTTTAAAGGATTTAGCCACCTATCCTCCTTCAATCTTGCTGGTCCTGGTTCACGGATTCCTGCGTACAACAGCATTTGACCAGCCTCTCTACCATTGAATGAAATCCATGACAGCTTCCACTTACTGCTGATTGGCGCATACGAATGCGTAATATTCGGAAATAAAAAGAAGACATCCCCTTCGCCCACAATGTATCGTTTCTCCTGAATGACAAGCTCACCTTTTCCCTCATGGATCTGATGCAATTGATAATCTGGAAATCCGGTGGGCCGTAGGGTTTCTGCCTGATGCTCCCAAAATCCAATGGTTGTAGCATACAGCGGCAGCATATTCGTATCTTCCGTTTGGCAAAAGATTATTTTGCTATCCATCTGATCACTCGTTTCATATTTTGTTATATCTGATGAAAAATCTTTTATATCTCTTAACATTACTCCAATTTATAATATGAATATAATAACATCACTATTATAAAGGAGTTTTACTCATGCGAGCAAAATTTGTTTATCAGCCTCCTGCAAACGGTTATCCAGAATGGAATAATAATCCGGAAATTTTTGAACTAAATCGATTGGATGCCCATGCTTCCATGATTTCTTATAGCCATTTATCGCAAGCCTTGGCGGGGGATAAAGAAGCCTCGCCATACTACAAAACGCTCAATGGTATTTGGAAGTTCTCCTTTTCCGAAACACCGGATCAACGGGTTGTAGATTTCTATAAAGCAGATTTCGATTGCAGCACTTGGGCTACGATTCCTGTACCCTCTCACTGGCAATTCCAGGGCTATGATTACCCGCAATATACGAATGTGCGATATCCATGGGCAGAATCCGAACCTGATCTCAAGCCACCTTTTGCTCCGACAAAATATAATCCAGTAGGCTCGTACATACGAACCTTTACTGTACCTGAATCCTGGAACGGTCAACCTGTATACCTTAGCTTTCAGGGGGTTGAATCCGCTTTCTATTTATGGGTAAACGGAGAACGGGTCGGTTACTGTGAAGACACCTTTACACCTTCGGAATTCGATATTACCCCTTATTTAATAGCTGGTGATAATAAACTAGCTGTAGAGGTCTATCGTTGGTGTGATGCCAGTTGGCTGGAGGATCAAGATTTTTGGCGGCTTAGCGGTATTTTTCGGGAGGTCTATCTGTACACCGCTCCTTCTGTTCATGTTGCTGATTTTTTCGTTAATACCGTGCTAGACGAAGATTTCGCACATGCCAATTTAAACGTAGATATCAAAGTGGAAAATTACTTTAATCAGAAGCTAAATCCTTATACACTCCAAATGCAGCTATACAATAAAGAAGATCAGCCTGTATGGAAGGCTCCAGTATCTGCAGTTACTTCCTTTGATCAAGAGGGTATTCAGCTTTTCAAGCTTTCTGAGCATGTAGAAGATCCATATAAGTGGAGTGCTGAGACACCGTATCTATATACATTAGTTCTCTCCATGATTGACGACAACGGAAACACTACTGAAACCGTCAGCTGTAAGGTCGGATTCCGCACCTTTGAGATCAAAGACGGACTTATGAAGATCAACGGCAAAAGAATTGTACTAAAAGGCGTTAACCGGCACGAGTTCTCTTGTGACACAGGACGTGCGCTATCCAAAGATGACATGATCCGAGATATCAAACTGATGAAAACACATAATATTAATGCGGTTCGGACCTCTCATTACCCGAATCAGTCTGTTTGGTATGAGCTTTGTGATGAATACGGACTTTACGTTATCGATGAAACCAATCTGGAAACGCACGGAACTTGGCAGTATGGGCAACAAGGAATACATGAGGGAAATGTACCTGCAAGCAAACCGGAATGGCGGGCCAATGTGATTGACCGTTGCAACTCCATGATGCAAAGAGACAAGAACCATCCGTCGGTTATCATCTGGTCACTGGGGAATGAGTCCTACGGCGGCGATAATTTCATCGCCATGCATGACTATCTCAGAGAAGCTGACCCAACACGACCTGTTCATTATGAAGGGATCTTCCATTGCAGAGAGTCGGAAGCAGCTAGTGATATAGAGTCGACTATGTATGCTAAACCGTACGATGTTGAAAAATATGCGCTAGGCCATCCTCAGAAGCCTTATATCATCTGCGAATACAGTCATGCAATGGGGAATTCTTGCGGTGGACTACACCTATACACCGATATGTTTGACAAGTACGATGTATTTCAAGGTGCTTTTATTTGGGATTGGGTGGATCAGGCTATCCGAACCAAAACATCCGAAGGTGTCCCATATTTAGCATATGGCGGTGACTTTGGTGAGTCGCCACATGATGGAAACTTTAGCGGAAACGGATTACTTTTTGCCGATCGTTCGGTTACTCCAAAGCTATTTGAGGTCAAAAAATGCTATCAAAACATTAAAGTAACGGCTTTAAATATCCGTGAAGGTCTCTTTCAGATTCGTAATAACTTTTTATTTACCGACATTGAACAGTACGAACTTAAATGGGAAGTTGCTTTAGACGGAGTAACTGCGCAAGAAGGTTTGCTGCAAATCTCTGCTGCACCAGGAGAAATCGTTGAATGCACTATCCCTTATGAACTGATTTCACATAGAGGTGATCATGAAGCTATTCTGAATCTCTCCTTTATTCAGCGTTCAGAAACTTCTTGGGCTGATGCTAACCACGAAATCGCTTGGGAACAGTTTATTCTATCCCCGCGTATCGTGATAAAGGCTCCAAAGACAACGGATGGAACGTTACATGTGCAGGAACTTGAAGGTGCATTGACCGTACAGGGTGGAAATTTCACTCTGACCTTTAATACGACAACTGGTGAGCTATGCTCATACTATGCTTCCGGTAAAGAATATCTGCTTGAGCCTGTAAGACCTAACTTCTGGAGAGCGGTCACAGATAATGATCTTGGCAATGGATTGCCAAAGCGTTGTGCAGTGTGGAAGCAAGCCTCTAATGAACGGAACCTAGTAAACATGACCTATAGAACCGAAGGAAATCTATGTTTCGTCGCCACCACTTACCTTTTGCCAACGAATCCGTATTCCACTCTCCTTGTTCAGTATGAGATTCGCCCTGACGGGTCATTAGAGATTCTGCAAGAACTGAATCCGGGTAGTAGCGATCTTCCAGAAATTCCTGAGTTCGGAATGATGTTCGTGCTGGATGGAAGACTCGATACCCTTTCATGGTACGGCCGTGGACCCCATGAGAATTATTGGGACAGACAGACCGGAGCACCACTTGGCCGCTATACGGGTAAAGTCAGTGATCAGTTCATCCCTTATCTCAGACCGCAAGAGTGTGGCAATAAGACAGATGTCAGATTTGCTTCGATTTCAGATGGCAACGACAGATCAGGACTTTATTTTGATAGTGCAATCCCTATGGAGATTAATGCTCTGCCTTGGAAACCCGAGGAACTGGAAGCACATGATCACGTATATAAATTGCCAGTCTCGAACAAAACCGTACTGAGAGTCAATTACAAGCAAATGGGAGTTGGGGGTGACGACAGCTGGGGTGCACCAACCCACGAAGAGTTCACTCTGCTGGCTAATCGACCATATGCTTTCCGTTTCACCTTAACTTTGCTCTAAAGTAACGACATGAAAAGGCCGTCCTGTTTGGAAAAAACCAATCAGTGACGGCCTTTATTCCTATTATTTCGCCACTACTCTTGCCTGAATTCCGGAGGTCACGCCTGATTTATATTAAAAGTATGGGGTTTTGCAATTGACGGTTTGGCCATTCGAATGGGGATATTTTATACACATGGTGTTGTACTCTAAAATAATACGACCATGAAGCGGATGCTCCGTGGGGATTTTTAAATGCGTCGCAATGACTTCACTGAGTCCAAGATTTCGGATGTCTGCTTGAAGCTCTACGGCTTCTGGATCTTTTTCATAATCAAAATAAAGCGCTGAAGCTATAGCTAAAACAAGGTGTGAAGTCTCAAAGCCAAGTTCATGGGCAAGCATTGCTGGTTTTATCAGTCGATCATTAGGTGAAAGCTTACGAAGCGGGGATCGGGCGACACGTGTGATTTTATCGTTAAAGTTGGGGTTAGTGAATCGTTCCATCATCTTTTCTATATACCTTGCATGTTCTAAGGGCTCGAAGCCATACAAATGTACCAGTAAGGTCCCTGTTTCCTGGAGTACCCCACGAACACGAGCTCTGATTGCGGGATCAGACATCGCTTCCTGAATGCTAGTATAACCTTCCAGATATCCGAAATAGGCTGCACTGCAATGGCCTGTATTCACAGTATATAGCTTCCGTTCGAGGTATGGTGCCAGCGAATCCACATAATGGACACCTTTAATTTCGTTGTAATTACCAATCATTCCACTGCGCGGAATCACCCACTCACTGAAGGGTTCAACGAGGATTTCAAGCGAATCTGTATTTTTCTGCACAGGCACGATCCGATCAACCATCGCATTTGGAAAAGCGACATTGCGGTCCGCAAGCTCCTTGAAGGATTGCTTCATATGCCGATATACAGATTTCTTTAACTTTTGACTGCTTCCAATACCGTTCTCACAAGCAATGATATGGAGAGGTTTGAGGTTCCTGTGATTGATAAGTCTTCGTTCGATTCCCTGCGCGATAGTACCAGCAATATCTTTTAAAGCGGATATTCCAACTGCAGTGGTTACTATCTCAGCCTCTGCTATAGCTTTAGTAACGTCCTCAGTATCATTCAGATTGATCGCAGTAACATTATCAACGATAAAGCTGTCCCGATCCTTGTTAGCCAAGGTAACGGGATATTGTCCGCGATTTTGCAACTGCGCAATCTTGCTCTTATTCCTTCCGACGAAACAAACATTGTAACCGGAGTCCGACAACATAGGTCCAATAAAACCTCTGCCAATATTGCCCGCTCCAAAATGTACGGCTCTCAATTTGGTATCCCCCTTTAATTTTAACTCTGTTTCTCAGTTTCTCTATACGAAGCAACGCTGAGTAATTACATGGTCAAAATCAAGAAGACTTAGGTTATCTATTTTGTGATGTTGTTTATCGAATTCAAGGAAATTGGTAATCTCATTAGGAGTCACAATACAACGGATACCAGCTGCTGCCGCTGCCTTAGAACCATTCGGTGAATCCTCAATGGCAACTGCCTCATTAGAGGTGATTCCAAGACAAGCTAATGTTTGGTTATATAGCTCTGGATCTGGTTTCACTTTTGCCACATGATCGGCCGTCCGAATACATTCGAAATAATCGCGTATGCCCAATTGATTCAAGTATTTCTCCACCCATTCCAGTGAAGAGCTTGAGGCCAGCCCTATGCGTAGTCCAGCTTTTTTGGCAGAATCCAGATAATGCTGTATACCTGGCCGAATCGTTTCCAATTCCATAAGTTTGCTATGTCTCTGTTTAACAGCCTTACTGAAAGCCTCTTTATCAATGGCAAGCTTAAGATCAGTCATCAAGTACTCATAAGGATTAAAGCTGTTTAAGCTTGTGCCAATGCAGGTGGAGTACTGTTCAAGCGTCAAATCCACTCCATATTCAGCATAAGCCTCGTTAAAAGCGGTGTACCAAGCAGTCTCCGTGTCGATAATCGTTCCGTCAAAATCAAAAATAATGCCTTTGATCACAATCAACCATCTCCCTCGTATTATGTTTGGTTAGAATATCTTACGCAAAACCGTCTATAAATTCTACAAATTGTCATTTCAGCTTGCGTTTGACTATAAAAACCATAACAAAGGCTTTCCACTGACGTCAAGGGCGGCAGATAACATGCCACGGTATGATAACGATTACAATCAATGAGGGCAATCCTGAGTTTTTTGATCACATAAATGACTTAATACATAACAGTAATCAGATTCAAAAAAACACCACAATCCTATGTGCTTCAAGGGATTTCTCCTTCCATGTTTGTCATGAACAAAACCCCTCCCTCCTTCTCTCCATTCCCGGTATTTAGAGTATTTTTCCAATCATCTGAAAATAATTCAAAAAAATTTTAAACACCACCTTTTTGCATGATTGTACAAATCAAATGACGGAATTATGTTTTGTCCATTGAGTAAAAAGATTCTATAAATTATGATGAATTCAATCGAGAATGATTATCATTATTGGTAATCGTTATATATTTTAGGGAGGCAATAAAAAATGAACAAGGCAAGACAGTCCTTCGCAGTGTTATGCGTACTCTTTTTGATGAGTACATTGCTGCTAGCATGCGGAAACTCAAAGGAATCATCTTCTGGTAATAGTACGACCAACGCAACTGGAAATTCTTCTGCTGCGAGCACGGCACCTTCAACGGAGCCCTCCGACAGCAGTACGAATGAATCCGCAGCTACTACCCGCTCCTACACGGATTACATAGGACATACTGTAGAAATCCCTGTGAAACCACAGCGAATAATCTACTCTGGAGAAACATATGGCGATTTGCTCGCTCTCGGCGTGCAAGCGGTAGGGTATCCTCTATCCATGGGTGAAGGCCAGGTCTTTGAAGATCAGTTACAAGGTGTCGAGGATGTAGGCTTCCCTATCAATCTGGAGAAAACATTAGAGCTTCAACCTGACCTAATTATCTATGCGGGCACAGACGAAGCTGATTTTGAGCAGCTGTCCAAAATCGCACCTACAATCATTTTTGATACCTTTGCCCCATTACAAGAACGTATGCTGGACATTGGTGGAATTCTTGGTAAAACAACAGAAGCAGAAGCATGGCTAGCCCAATATAAAACCGCTGAAGATGCTATGTGGAAACAATTGAAGTCCGCTGGTATGCAAGAAGGTGAGACAGCTTCGGTCTTCACTTATTATCCGGGAGACAGACTGTTTATAATGGCGGCGACTGGACTTTCACAGGTACTCTATGGGGAGAACGGCTTCAAGGCAACTCCAGCTATTCAGAAGGTACTCGATGAAGGTAAAGGCTTCCAGGAAGTATCTATGGAAGTGCTTAAAGAATATGCCGGAGACCGGATATTCATCTTGACTCCAGTTGCGGATGAAGCAAAACAATCCACAGATAATTTATTAAAGAGCCCTATCTGGAAGAGCCTTCCTGCCGTCAAGAACGGATATGTCTATACGCAGGACATCATGAAGACCTCCAGTGATGCAACAACAAGAGAATGGCTGCTCGGCGAGATTCCTCAGCTATTGAATATGAAATAACCCTCCATGATCGAGTGTTTAGCACACGGCTGATAGAAAACTTTAAGAAGCATATCAACAGCTGTTGATATGCTTCTTTGTTTTATATACAATAAGTTCATTGATAATCATTCTCACTAAAAGAACGGAGGCTGAACCTATGCTGCAAACATCATCGTCCTGCCCCCCGCTCCACTCCCTGCTGTTTCGGCTGATTGATGCCGAACTGATACTTCAAGCTGCCGATTCAAGCCCTGTATCACGTACAACTCATGACTACACCCTTCTCGTATTTACCGGGGGGAACGGGCAACTGAACCTCGATGATCAGAGCGTGACGCTGAGTACAGATAAATGTTATCTACTAGCTCCCGGAATCTCCTATTGTACGAGCAATCAGGAAATGACCATGTATTATTATCTCATCACCTTTTCAGCAATTTATACAAAAGAGCATCCAGAACGTTATTCTGGCGAACTACTTTCAGGCAGACGCGAATTAATAGTCCACCCGTTCACTAAGGTAATCCGTCTTGTGGAAGATTTGCTTATGAACAAGAATAGCTTCGATGATGTGCAGCAATTCAAGCGACAATTGAAATTCCAGGAATTGATGCTGCTATTTTTTGAGCATAATTATCCTTCTAAGCATCTACCAAGTCCCACAGAATCCGTAGAAATGACTATACAATTCATAGAGGAGCATTATACAGAGAGCATCAGCGTGAAGCAGTTGGCTGAGCTTGCGGGGATATCGTTCTGGCAGTATACACCGATCTTTCAACAGCTTACCGGCAAAAAGCCACTTGAGTACCTGACCGATCTGCGCATTAGTCATTCCAAGCGCTTCCTGCAGGAATCGACGGAACCGCTGCGTGAAATCGCCAGACTGGTAGGCTTCTCCGATGAATATTATTTCAGCCGCCGCTTTCGGCAAAAAACCGGAGTTACCCCCGGACAATATGCGCATCAGCGAGGTCGTAAGCTTACCGTCAAAGATTGGACAGGCCATGAAGTGGAGATTCCAGAGCAAGCGAGACGCATTGTCTATCATGGAGAGACACTTGGCGACCTTCTCGCACTAGGCGTGAAGCCCATCGGAGGAGATGAAGCATTCGTGCGGAACAGCGTCTATAAACATCGGCTTAAAAAGCTCGCCAATGTTGGTTTTCCGCTGGACCCGCAGCTGACCGCTTCACTTAATCCAGATTTGATTATTTTGGCCAATAGTGATGAAAGAGCCTATAGAACCGTTTCCGGCATCGCCCCGACACTCACCTTTGATTCCTTTGCACCACTCGAAAGTCGAATGCGAACACTAGGCAGCTGGCTCGGTAAACAACGCGAAGCCGAAGCGTGGCTGGAGTCATTTACAATCAAAAATGCTGCTATGTGGCAGCATCTTTACGAGACCAGTCTCCAAGCCGGAGAGACTGCCTCTGCTTTGGTCTATGACCACGGAAATCATCTGTATGCTATGGGAATGTCCGGATTCTCCACAGCGCTTTATGCTCCATGTGGTCTACAACCGACAGAGGAGATTCAAGCCATACTGGATGAAGAATTAGGGTTCGCTGAAGTTGATCCAGCGCGATTGCCTGCCTATACTGGAGATTATATCTTCATGCTCATTCCTGAGCGTCCAGACTCACGGGCTGCTATGGAGCGACTACTAGACAGTTCACTTTGGAAAAGTCTTCCAGCAGTACGTCAGGGACATGTTTATCTGCTCGACGGAAGCAAATGGAACTCTAGTGATGCGTTAACTCGGGAGAAGCTGCTAACGCTGCTACCTAAACTGCTCGGTGGAAGCCCCCCTAGTAATTGAAGGTGAATCTAGGATTCTCTTTTGACTTTTCAAAACTTCATGGGGTATACTTTACCTACGCTTAATTTCCAACTTTTACAGTTGAAAAGCGGGGGAACCAGTTAATTGGGGCGAATCATTGAGCATTAGAATGTAGGGTACCATCTTACCCGAGTCCGTCAGCTAACCTCGTCAGCAGTGGATGGGTCTGCTTTTCATGTTATTTACATAACCAGAGACCCTTGCTAAGGGTCTCTTTTTGTGTTTTTTGGGACCCTGCTGGCAGTAGATTGGCCTTTGACACTAAGGCTTCCTCTTTTCTCACACAAAGGGACAAAGGAGAGATGTAAGTGCAAAAGGTAAAGTACATCACGGATATTAACAAAATTGCTATGTTGTCTGATCTGGAAAAAGAGAACTTGAAAGAAATCACGGACAAATTTGTTTTTCGTGTGAATGACTACTATCTGTCTTTGATCAACTGGGACGATCCAGATGATCCCATTCGTAAACTGGTTATCCCTAACGAAGGTGAACTGCTGGAATATGGACGTTGGGATGCTTCGGATGAAGACACGAATTATGTGGTGCCGGGTTGTCAGCACAAGTATAAAACAACAGCATTACTGATTGTATCCGAGGTCTGCGGAGCCTATTGCCGCTACTGCTTCCGTAAACGCCTGTTCCGAAATGACGTGAAAGAAGCGATGTCTGATGTCTCTCCGGGACTGGAGTATATTGCAAACCACCCTGAGATTAACAACGTTCTTCTTACGGGCGGTGACAGTTTAATTCTCTCCACACCAAAGCTAAGATCCATTATTGAAAACTTAAGAAGCATTGAGCATGTCAAGATTATCAGATTAGGTTCGAAGATTCCCGTATTTAATCCGATGCGGATCTCTGAAGACGAAGAGCTGTTGGAGCTGATTCGTACTTACTCTACCGAAGACAAGCGAATTTATGTTATGGCGCATATCAATCATCCTCGTGAAATCACACCTGAAGCCAAAAAAGCATTTAAAGCCCTCCACAACGCTGGGGCAATTGTCGTAAATCAGACCCCCGTCCTTAAAGGCATCAATGATGATCCCGTTATATTGGGAGAATTGCTAGACCGACTCTCATGGGCTGGCGTAACACCTTACTACTTCTTCGTGAATCGTCCCGTTGCCGGAAACCGAGATTTTGTATTACCTCTTGAGCAAGTCTATCAAATTGTAGAAGAAGCCAAAGCCAGAACCTCAGGACTTGGCAAAAGAGTACGCCTATCCATGTCACACACCTCCGGAAAGATAGAAATTCTCGCCATTGATAACGGAAAAGCCTATCTTAAATATCATCAATCCAGAGATCAGGAATACGGAAAGTTCATGATTCTAGATTGCCCTAAGGATGCAGAATGGTTTGATGACCTGCCCGGAAATGAGGAATATTGGACCCCTCCTGTGAAAAAAAATGACGCTATTATTTCTGTTAATGCGTTATCAAACAAGACTGCGGATCTGATTTGTAAATAATTCAATCAATTCTTTTTATATAAATCCTGACCAAGATACTCAGAAGACTCAAATGAAATATAAGCCCCACCATAAAGCATGCAATCACACTAAAACCACTAGCATCTTCTATAGCAAAAAACAACTTAGCAGGCCAATACGTAGGAATCCACGCACCTGTGAATTGCCATGGTGATGGAATAAAATACGCTACGATTGGCCCTGCTATAAACAAACCACCTATCTTAGATAAAGCTAAGCCTTCTACCTTATTTGCAGCAAAATAAGCAAGAAATAAAGCAAAGCAAGGGGCTTCAATTGCTAATAATAAAAGAATGTATATATGCTCCAATTGGAAGTCAGATAAGCCTGAAACTACAAAATACACCAATGATAGAAGTGTACAAAGTACAGATGGAAGAACTAGACGATACACCATGTACCCCTTACGCATTAATGGCGTAACCGCGTAATAAGAGATGATGTTCTCATCACGTTCATCAAGCATTAAAAGACCTGTCATCATACCGGTCAGCATGGGAAAGGTCATTACTAAAAAAATCGAAGCAAAGCTACTGTATTCATTTAAATCGAAAGCATAACCGTTTGTAAGCCACTCTGCCGCTATTGGAAATCCAAATCTTGAGACGACTAAAAGTGCTAAAGGAGCAAAGATCCCGACCATAAGCACCGGGTCCAACCCAGCATGACGGATATCGCTTAGAAAAAGCGTATGATACTTCTTCATCTCTTGACTCCTCCCTTGCCTATGCGCATCATTACATGTTGCTCGAAGGACCTTTTTGCCCAGACATATATCACAACATTCCAGAGCAGTAATATCGATATGGAGTACATGTAATTGCCAAGTGACCTAGCTGAGGTTCCCGAACTCAACAAGCGAAGTGTTCCTTCTGTAGGTAATAATAGAAAAACATTGGAGTTCCATATCTTAAAATAACCAAGTAACGGCAGTATGAAAGGTAGTACGAATACTTGTGAGAGTAAAATGAAACCATTAATCGTCTGGCAACGAGCCACTACTCCAATCGACAGTAGCGTCATAAAGCTTGACGTTAGAATGATTCCAATAGAAAATCCTATCGGGGATTGCGGAACTCCACTCGCTGCTGCATGAATAACCCATGCGGCTAATAGGGACAGCACAGATAATGAGCCGGCTTTTGAAAGTAAATATTCCCTAACACGAATCGGAGTAACGAATAAAGGATCAAGGACACCCTGGTCTCTTTCCAGCAGCACAATCCCACCTGCCAGAATAAGCCCCAAAGCACTAGGATCGCTAAAGGTCAATAACAGCATCGTTTGTTCCCGATAATGATTAGGAATAAGATGTAGCAATACCAGATAGAACATACAGATAATGATGTAGATCCAATAAAACCCATGTCGCCATTGAAACCGGATGTCAAAGGCAAACGCAGATCCGAATCTCATGTTAACTGCCTCCCAGTAACGTCAATGAATATTTGTTCCAAAGACGCCTCCAGCGAATGAATGGTTTCTATTGGATGCTCACGGACAAGCTTTAAGAAATATTCGTTCTCCCCTATATCAGCAAGTGAGAATTCCTCATTTCTAACTTCATTATGAAGGCGATATTCCAGCTGCACTCGCTTTTTTCCATTTAGAAGCTTAAGCTCACGAGGAGAATCAATCAACTTAATCTGACCGTCTACAATAAAAGCGACTCTATCGCAGAGCTCCTCCGCGGCCTGCATATTGTGTGTTGTTATGATGACTGTTGTCCCGGTTGCTTTCTTTTCCAGAATTAAATCCTTCATTCTCTTAGCATTAACGGGGTCCAGCCCGGAAGTGGGTTCATCCAGAAATAGAATTTGTGGGTTATTTAAGAGTGCTCTGCAGAAATTCAGTCTCATCTTCATTCCCTTCGATAGCTGAGAGACCTTCAGATTAGCCGCTTCTGTGAGATTTACTTGCTCTAACAGAAATCCTGGTTCCGCTGTTCTCCCTGAATACAAAGACCGAAATAATTGCAAATTTTCCAGCGCAGTAAACTTCGAATAGAAATTTGGAAACTCAAAAGCTACCCCTATTTGCTCAAAATACTCCGGTCCGGTATTTCTTATTTCTTTGCCCATTACTTTAACGCTACCCAAATAATTCTTTAAGACGCCTATTAGAATTTTTTGTGTTGTGCTTTTACCTGCTCCCGAAGGACCGAGAAAGCCAAATACTTCTCCTGGAGTTATGGAAAAATTCAGTCCGCTAAGGGTTGGTTCCTTTATTTTTGGGTAGGTAAAATGAAGCTCCTTCACTTCGATCATTTCATGCTCCCCCAATCTTATTGTTCTTCAAGGAAGTCATCCCCTCAGCCAGAACCCCGATCAAAAGCTCTATCGTTGCCTGATATCGTTCATCCCCAATCTCTTCCTTATGCAGAGTCAGAAGGACTATGGAGCGAATCATACTCACGATTAATTCCGGATCGATCCCAGCCATGATTCCTTCAGCCTGCCAGGATTTAATGAAAGGGACAAAAAAGTCTTTATCCTCTGTAAAATTTTGCTCCAACAACTCATTTGGTAACTTTCTTAATAACTGCTCCATTTCGCTCTTTACGAACATCTGACGTACGATCGGACTTTCTTCCATCATGCGGAAAGATTTCAGTAAAAATAATCTGATCTCTTCCTTGCCAACAGGTACGCCAACGCTAAATGAATCGAACATTGCACTACGAATTCGTTGTTCCTCTTCAAGCAATATGTGATAGAACAATTCCTCTTTCGATCCAAAAAACATATAGAACGAACCTTGCGCAATCCCGGCAGCTTTCGTTAATTCTTCAACGCTTGTTTTCTTAATGCCATGTATTTCAAAACAGCGGCGGCCTTCTGTCAACAATTTATGTTTGATCCATTCTTTTTCTTGGTCCGTGAATTTCTTGGGCATACAAGTCAACTCGCTTTTGGTGGTTTTATGAATAATTTTATTTTATATTCACAAGATAACTCTTTAATCCATATTTTGTCAATCTATTTTTTCTGTAAGCTTCACACATTTGTCCCCAGTACGTCACTACAATAATCCCCACTCCCAAAACTAGCATGAAAAAAATCTATGCTATATAATCATGCAGTAACACGAAAAGGACTAATGGGTGGGAATGCACAAATGAAATTGGAACGATTGATCTCTATGATCTACAAGCTGTTGAACCACGAAGTTTTATCTGCTTCCAAGCTGGCTGAAGAGTTTCAAGTATCCCAGAGAACTATCTATAGAGATATCGATGTCATTTGTGCCGCCGGTATCCCGGTCGTATCGTATCAGGGAACTAAAGGCGGGTATGGCATCATGGACGGATATAAAATGGATAAAAGCCTGCTCCGTTCTTATGATGTCACTTCTCTGATTACCGTGCTGAACAGCCTTTCTTCCGTGTTCGAAGACGAGCATGCACAAGGAACCATTGAACGGTTGCAAACGATTGGAACGGAACAACAGACTTCTAGTCTAGCTGTGGACTTTGAGACCCGCCGTATGGATCCCGACGCACTTTCTCTTTTACGTACGGCTATTACGGAACGAATGATCGTCCGTTTTGATTACATCAATCTAAAAAATGAACGCACAACCCGTGATTTAGAACCAGTAAAGCTTCATTTTAAATATAGCAACTGGTACATCTATGGTTATTGCCGAGCACGTCAGGAATATCGAGAGTTCCGGTTATCCCGAATGATGAATTTAATTCTGACTCAAGATACCTTTCAATCACAACATGAGGTACCCGTCGAGGCGGATTGTTCAAACAGGATAGATCAGATTGAGGAAGTGGTAATCCGGGTGCGACCCGAGGCTTTGGCAGAAGCGCTGGATCAGTTTCACCAAATGGATAAGGAATTCCATACCGATGAAAGTATGACGATGCGCATTCCAGTGTATAGACCATTGGAAGCCCGCTGGCTTTGGTCAATTCTCCTAAGCTTCGGCAGCGGCGCCGAAGTCCTAGAGCCTCTTGCACTGCGAGGTATCTTAAAAAAGCAGCTGCAAAATACCCTGAAACTTTATGAAGAAGTATGACAGTCTGCTGTCATACTTCTTCTTTTATATTAACAACAGCTACAAAATAACCTATCACAACTCAAAAGGAGATTATTCGAATGACCAATTATCCGGTAGAAATGTTTAATTACAACACTTGGGCGAACCATACCATCTTAGGGAGAATCGGGGAACTCTCTCCCTCTGTGCTGAGTCAAGAAGTGAACAACTCTTTTCCCACCATCGCTCATGCTCTTAGTCATATCTATGCAGTTGATACGATGTGGTATCTTGTTTTAACAGGCACTGGTATGCCTGAGGCTTTTCAAAAAACTATCCCGCTAAATATGCGCATTCTAAGTTCTGTGGATGAATACGCTAATATCTTTACCCAGCTATCGGAACTATATAAAGAATGGTTACAAAACCAATCCGATTTGGAGCAAACCATTCTGCTTGACAATCCATTCGCCGGAATCCGCCAAACACGTCTATCAGAAATTGTGTTGCATGCCGTCAATCACGGGACTTATCATAGAGGTAATATATCTACTATGTTACGTCAGTTAGGTCACGCTTCCACCATGAATGACTACTCCTTATTTTGGTATCAGGTGCCTACGGAAGCTATTTAATCACTAATGGGCAATATGCTCCACGCCTGGGAAGGACATTGTATTTTAATTATGGAGATAGAAAATCTAATTCTAGTAAAAACGAGAGCGGATTTACGGGGTTGGCTGCAGGAGAATTGTATGACTGAAAAATCTTGTTGGGTACTCGCAAGTATGACGCTAAACCCAGAAACATTGCTATATTTAGACGTGGTAGAGGAATGTTTGTGCTTTGGATGGATCGATGGTGTGAAAAAGAAAATTTCCGAAACGGAGCTGGCGCAGCGGCTGTCTCCCAGAAGCAAACGAAGCTCTTGGACGGAGTTGAATAAAGAGCGCGTCCGCCGCCTCGAAAAGCTAGGATTAATGACGGCTGAAGGAAGAAGGGTGCTTCCTGATATGGACCCTGATTCTTTTTTAATCGATAAGGTTATAGAAGAAAGGCTAAAAGAGGAACAGCAAATATACGAAAATTTCTTAGCCTTTCCAGCTCTTTATAGAAGAATCCGTATCGACACAATACAAAGCAATAAACATCAAGCAGAATTATTTAAGAGTAAATTAGATAAATTTATAACAAATACTAAAGATAATAAAATGTTCGGTCAATGGCATGATCATGGACGTCTTTTAGATTATTAAGATGCGTTTAAATTAATAAAGGTGAGAACATTGTCTGTTCTCACCTTTTTTATTAAAGCCCTTCAGCCAGAATTCGTTTCAAGAACATCCCCGTGTAAGATTCCAGCACTTCTGCGACCTGCTCCGGTGTGCCTTCAGCTACAAGCTTACCTCCGACTGTCCCCCCTTCAGGGCCAATGTCAATCACCCAGTCAGACTCCCGAACCAGCTCTAGGCTGTGCTCCACAACAACAACCGTATTTCCCGTATCCACCAATTTACTCAATAAGGTATGGAGTTTCTTGATGTCTGACGGGTGAAGACCTGTCGTTGGTTCGTCGAGCAGATACAGCGTGTGATTCTTAGATGGTTTGCTCAGCTCTTTGGCCAGCCTGATCCGTTGTCCCTCGCCGCCTGATAAGGTTTTGACAGATTGTCCCCATTTAAGGTACCCAAGACCCACCTCACATAACGTCTCAATAATACCGGCCATTTTGGCCTCCGAGTTAAGGACCGGTAAGCTTTCCTGTATAGACATGTCCAATAGATCTGAAATAGAGAAACCATCATATTTCACCTGCAAGACCTCATCCGTAAACCTTCTGCCTTTGCAGTCGTGACACTTCACTTCTAGATCAGGCAGAAAGTTCATGTCTACGGACAATACACCCAGTCCCTGACAGGTTTCGCACCGTCCACCCGGTGTATTAAAGGAGAAGTGTTTGGAGGTCAGTTTTCTTTTCTTCGCCTCCGGCAAAGCCGCAAATAACTGACGCAGATGTGTAAATACGTCGGTATAGGTCGCCACATTCGAACGCTGCATTCTACCCATGGGTGATTGGTCAAAGATCACCATGTTTCCGACCTCATCTAGACCCGTAATCTCCTTACAGCCTGTTTGCTCATGTTCTTTAGTACTTCCTTGTGCAAGGATATCAAATATAAGTGTAGATTTACCTGAACCCGAAACCCCTGTTACCGATACAAGACAGCCCAGCGGGATGGAGACTTCCGGAATATCAATGTTCCGGTACTGTGCCTGCCGGATGGTGATCTGCCTTCCGTTCCCTTTCCGGCGAACGCGTCCGGGAGCTTCAAGACGCTCTTCTCTGAGATAAGCTCCAGTAACTGAAAGCTCACTTGCCATCAAGTCTTCCAAGCTACCTTCACCCACAACGGTTCCACCATGCAATCCAGCACCCGGACCCATATCAATAATATGATCCGCAGCACGCATCATCTCAATATCATGTTCAATAACGAGCACGGTGTTCCCCAGATCCCGCAGCTCCTGAAGCACACGAATAAGGCCAACCGTATCCCGAGGATGAAGACCTGTCGTCGGTTCATCCAGAATGTATAACACACCGGTCAGCCCTGAACCCAGCAGTGATGCTAGACGCAGCCGCTGTGCTTCCCCACCTGATAGAGACACTGTCTGCCGGTTCATCGAAAGATAACCCAGACCAACATCGATAATCCGCTTTAGTCTAGTAGGCATATCATGTAAGATCGGTTCTAGCAGATGAAGCCCTTCAGCAGGCAAAGCCGCCTCCAGCCCTTTCGTCCACTCATATACATCGCTTAATGACCAATCTGATACTTCCGTTATCGAAGCACCAGCTACTTGCACTAGACGAACTTCTTTTTTCAGACGAGCACCAAGGCATTCCGGGCATTGCTGCTCATGAAAAAATCCTCCACCTTTCTCCTGCCCACCGGATTCCCCTTCCTTCTCCTTATAACGCCGCCACAAACCCGGTATAACGCCTTCAAATTTAGTTCCTTGGATTGGCTTAATATTAGGGAAATGACGTTTAAATGTCTCATTATCCACGCCGTAGTACAACAAATCACGCTGTATCTCACTATAGTCCTTCAACGGCAGATCCGGGTCAAACTCAAATCCAAAATGTTTTCCCGCCGCTACTAATATCCTCATCTGTATATCCCGATGAACGCCATTCAGAGAGGCTACTCCCCCCTCTTTCATACTAAGCTCAGGATTAAATACCGCTGCTTCATTAATAGTCGCCACAGACCCAAGTCCACCACAAGCTTCACAAGCCCCTTCCGGCTTATTGAAGGAAAAGTGTGACATACCCAGTTTCTCAAGCTCAGCTCCACAATGCAGACAGCCCATCGACTGGCCATCCATTTCCTCGTCTTCCTCTATTAGTAGCCCCCTCGCTTCAAAAGAAGGTGGAATACTACCACTGCAGGAAGGGCAAACCCTCTCTCCTAATCTAGAAAAAATAAACCGGACAAACGTATAGATGTCAGTTACAGTCCCGACTGTCGAGCGTGGATTACGATTCGTAACATGCTGTCCAACACTAATGGATGGGGACAATCCAACGATGGACTCGACCTTCGGTTTGCTGATCGTATCTGATGTCATGCCCATAGAATCCAAATACTGTCTTTGGCATTCCCGCTGAAGTGTATCCATCGCTAACGTCGATTTTCCTGATCCCGAAGGTCCCGTCAGGACAACTAGCTTATACTTTGGAATCGTGAGCGAGACATTCTTTAGATTGTTCTCTCGTGCACCTTTAATAACAATAGCTTCTTTCACAACGATTCCCCTCTCAATTTATCCAATCACAATACTGCCGTTTTACTTTTCTTTTTGCAAAAGCATACTGATTTCGATAGAATGTACTTGTAAAATAACATACTTTCTAATAACTTCATAATCGAATATCTCGATTGACGAGATATACAGATTTTAAAAGGGGCGTTATTCTTTGTCAAGCCAAGAACAAGCTCAACCTACACCAGAGCAAGAACAATTCACCTTACTCATGCGTGGCCTGGGTACCCGAACGGTGGTATATCAGCAGAACGTAGCCGCCTCTCTAGGGTTATACAATAATGATTTCTTATCCGTGGATATTTTGCGTGAAAAGGGACCTATTACTGCTGGAGAACTGTCCAAATTAACTGGACTTGCCACAGGCAGCGTTACAGCATTAATAGATCGACTCGAAAAAAACGGCTATGTTCGCAGACAAAATGATCCTAATGATCGGCGTAAAGTGATTATTGTTCCGTTGTATGAAAATAAAGAGGATGTTATTGACACCTATCAGCCGCTTCATACCGCTATGGTTAAATTGGCTGCTTCCTATACGGATGAAGAACTTGCACTCATTTCGCAATTTTTAGGTAAAGCAAGCAACGTTTTAGAAGAGCAGATTGATCGTCTCAGTTCATCAACGCGAAGTAAATCTTCTTCTTGAAGCTCAAACTTAAAACTTAAAAAGGACGATATTCAAAAGTCATTCGACTCTCTGGATATCGTCCTTTTTTTAAATTATACGAAAAAACAAGTTAACTCTATCTCCGAATACCCATCGTTACAATTTCACATGGACCAATTGGTAAGGACACACTCCCCTTATCCTCATTGGAGAGTGGCTCGCTCTTCTCTTCTAGAATTGTCGTCTTATAGAAATACTGCTGCGGAATCGTCGTACGGATGGTCAGATCGGTACTCTGCTGACTCATGTTGTACCAGCGAAGCAATAGGTCTCCAGTCTGCTCGTTCATTTTCAGAGAGGAAAATGCGAGCTCCTGACTCTCCCATTCGAATGGAGTATACACCGGAGCAATCGGTCCTTCATGTACATCAGTCTGACATACGACCCAAGGAATCTGGAATTGATAAGCTTCAGCAAAAGCACCAGAGGTTATACCATCTCCTGTGTGTGGGATGAGCTCCATACGTACTACGTGCTCTCCGAGACACTGCGCTTCTGGAGTTGGGAACAAACCCCAGTCTCCCAATTCACCCACGCTACGGAGTAGTGTAATCGCAATGGTGTTACGACCGTCTCTTAGCACTTCATATTCATTTAATCCAAAGTTAGCGACGGTTAGACCAGCTTTTTCATTACTGATATCAACAAAGGCCTGCTGATGCTGCGTGTTACTCGGATTCATCCATTCTGCAGCTGGCTCAATATTCCGCTCCGCAACCTCGAACATCGAATCCACTTGATGTGTGGCGGTGTTCAAATCTGTCGGAAATAACGCACGGATCCGGTGGTCCTTAGCCTTATTATCTATCGTCGTTTCGATATGCAGCCCCTTCCCGCCCCGCTCCAGACTAATTACGGTACGAAGTTTAAGAATGACTGTGTCACTACTGCGCTGCGCTTTCCGTTCTGGGTAGTACACAAGAGCACGCTGTTCCTCATCCAGCTTCTCATCTGCTGAGGCTGGGATCTCCCAGTCATGCTTAATTTCCACAGATGCTCGATAAGGTGTATTTTCGAGAACGCAAATG
Organism: Paenibacillus sp. FSL E2-0201; assembly: GCF_037963325.1. NCBI lineage: Bacteria > Bacillati > Bacillota > Bacilli > Caryophanales > Paenibacillaceae > Paenibacillus > Paenibacillus sp. FSL E2-0201. The sequence goes on along the minus strand of NZ_CP150154.1, from coordinate 2,582,453 downwards.
TTCGCCTGTAGCCCCTTGGTCGTTAAAGCTTGTTCACCCTCTGGCTGTTTATACATGTATTCATTCCCGATATCACCTGTGTTCTCATATACACCAAGATCCCGGTAGTTCATGCCACTGGCTTTATCACTCAGCGTAAATGAACCATTATCATGGATCACTACTTTGACGGCCTCATTCTCCAGCACCCGATCCCCTTGAAGCAAAGATTCAGGAGGTATAGGCAACTCTGCGTTTGCACGGCGAACCCACGCATATGCACGAAGACCCAGTGCCGGAACTTGTGCGGCCTCAAAGGTAAGTCTTACTCGGCGACACATATAGGGCTGGCGGAACTTATCGTCAGGCAAATCATAGCCAAACTGAAGACCTAAATCCTTCATCTGGCATGCAATAGGATTCCCTTGATCGTCTACTAATTCACGACCGTTTAAGTCAATATCCTTCATACGGCTGGCCGTTTCTTCTAGAGTAAAACCCTCTCGCAAATATAGACGTGCCGCATCAATTTCTACGCTCACTGTACCCGTGCGACTCCAACCTGTCATATTCATGACTACTAAGGGAAGTACTTCTTCTCCATAGGCTGCAAAACCGGTCGTATCCACAGCTTCGGCGATCATGCGCTTACTATCCTCAACAATGGTCTCTGCTACATGACGGCTTTTATCAAACCGGGTTACCATTTCGCGGTGTACCTCATCCACGCTGCAGCCACAAATGCTGTCGTGAGGATGATTCTGCATTAGCGTCTTCCAGGCATAAGTGAACAAATGATGAGGGTAAGCTTTGCCCAATACATGTGCGAATGAAGCGAGTGGCTCGGCCACCTTTTCAAGCAAGACTTGCCCTTCCTGATTCATCTGTTTCAAATAGACGCGAGCAGATGCGGTATTCACTAACGTCCCCCATCCATCCGTATGTTGGCTCCGCAGTTCTCCCTTTACGGTCGACAATTTGTTGTGATCCATTACACCATCAACAGCTTTAAGGTAATCAGGAAAGTTCGAATGGATAAACTCCATATCTGGATAGAGCCGCTTCGCAGTTTCGATAGCCTCCGGCAAATTCAGTTGAGCTGGTTGATGATCGCAGCCGTTCATGAATAACAGCTCGCCAGTAGATGCGAATTTCCGTGCATCTGCTAACTTTTTCTCCCAGAATTCTTTTGCCTCTGCTTCATTCACTGGCACTTCGTTTCCGTTCGAATACCAATTCGCAAATAGAATTCCAAGCACTTTCGATCCATCTGGACCTTCCCATATCAGCTCGGAGAAGGAAGATTCATATCCTCCGTCCGATACTGTATTGTTGAAACCAGTCGGCTTTACCCCTCTTCCAAAAAAGGCATTATTGATGCCCGATTGCTTCATTAATTGTGGAGTCTGGCCAACTAGACCAAAGGTGTCCGGAAAATAACCGATCTTAGAAGGTTCACCGTAACGCTTCGAATCCTGATGACCAATCTGCATATTACGTACATTTGCTTCTCCGCTCGTAAGGAAAGCATCTTGCAGAATATACCAAGGCCCAATCAGAAGACGGCCTTCCGTTATATGTTTCTGTAGACGCTCTTGATTCTCAGGACGAACTTGGAGGTAATCTTCCAGAATAATCGTCTGCCCGTCAAGATAAAAACTTTTAAATTCACCATCCTCATCCAATCGATCCAGCAATTCATCGACCAATTTAACAAGGCGTACATGATGCTTTTCATATGGAAGATACCATTCCCGGTCCCAGTGAGTATGTGAAATGATATGGGCTGTCTGAGGTTTAATAGATTGATCTGAACTTTTCAAGGTGAAGACCTCCTTATATGCAATACATTCTCTCTACTAAGATACTTAATGCAGTAGATACGGATAAGATACATGAATCTCAACTTCCTGCTGGCGATACACGCCTAGCAGATCACCTTTAGTATCCGTAGCGAAGAGGACAGAACGTTCCTGTTCCAACAGGAATGTGTAGGTCCGGCCAGTAACTAAATCTTTCACCTCGATCTTCGCATCCTGCGCATATTCCGACACGAAGGTGAAGAGAGCCCCCTTATCAAAGCTCAATTTACGTCCATAAATACCCGCTAAGTCTCCTCCGTTAATCCATTCAAAATCACATTCCACATGAGCAGCATTCAATGCGTAGCGGTACAGTGCGGATGTAGTTTCACTTCGACTGCTCATTTCAACTGGGACTGGGCTCCAGATGAGCCGTCCCTTACCAAGCGGAATGTTAATGACCGAATCTATAATTGAACTTCCGCTTCCAGCAGATTCATGAATCATTATTTCCTTCGATAATTCAGCAATCCGGCGGTGACCGAAGGAGACAGGAAGTTCTTGGCCTTGAAGGTTAAGCACTTCTTCACGGCGCACATTACGCAATTCACGCTTGCCAAGAATATCGTTCAAGCGCTCTGAAGAATGCCAATAAGCATCAATACCAAGTGGGCCAGTAACAAGTAATACCGCACCTGTATCTTCAACGATGTGCAACAACCTTTCCATCGCTGCATCATCGAAGTTATGTGCGCTTGGCAGCATAATAAGCCTCACAGGATGGTTCTCCAAATCATCTAGGTGGTATTCAGAAGCCCCTCTAAAAGGCATCTTTAGATCATACGAAAGAACTCGGGTAAGCTCTGTTGTAGCAGCGAAAGCCAGCTTCCGGTTAGAGAAATCATTCGAATACGGATACACCACAGCAATCTCTTCCAGCTTCCTATCTCCAAATACGTCACGAATGCCTTCTATAAACTTTCCAAAATCATAGGAGACATCCGCCTCTGGTTTTTCGGTTCCATCTGCTCTTAATGCCCCAATATGGGACTCATTCGCATTATCCATATAAAAGTTGGTATTCCAGATCCAATGTATGGCCCCCGCACCAGCAGTTCCAAACGCATAGGCATATTTGCGTTCAAGAAGATTTCGCAGCTCTAGCTCTGAACGTTTGGCTCGTCCATCAGGAGTTTCTACATACATGACGCCAGTCTCCTGAATTAAGTTTGGCTTATTGGGAGTTTTGGCAAAGATGCCATCCCACAACAGATAATCGTTAAACCACCAGGAATGTACAGTGGTGTAATCTACCGCTTCTTCATAGAAAAACGGTGAAGGACGCTGCGCTCCCAGCCCTTCATCCTGCCCAACCGTAACCATCTGATCTGGACATTGCTCCTTAATGGTGTCATATAACTGCTTCACCCACCGGTTATGCATATCCATGGAGAACAAGCAATAATCAAGCCAACGCGTCCCTCTTTTAGCACTGTGCATATCCTGCACATCGAAGTTTATCTCTTTTGCTTCTGGCAGCCTTGCCGATGCAAAGTTCGGAAGCTGAGCAGGTGTCATATTCCAGCGTTCCTGTAGCACTTCGATTTCACCATGTCTATGTTTAAGCCATTCTACAAAAGCTTGTTGCTCAAAACGATCATGACATGCACTCGGACCCTCCGAGAAAATACGTGCCGGATCAAACATTGACGGTTCATTAATAAGATCCCAATCTACATTCGAAGACGCTTTATGACGAGATACAATAGAACGAATGAACCGCTTCTGTGCTTCTACACTTTGTGGGTCCAAATAAGGATTTACCCCTCCCCATGTTTCCGGTGTGAAGGAGAAGAACGTAAAGGTTACCTGCAGATCATGCTTCTTCGCTGTCATGATAAAGGCATCTATCGCTCGCAGTACCTCTTCTGAAACATGACCGTCATCTTGCATCACATTACGATAAGCAGTCCAGATTCCTGTTCGGATCCAGTTAATCCCTGCCTTCCGCATTTGCCCCATATCGCGATCCCATACCCCAACGTTCGGCAGAAATAGAAATTTCCGTGCCACATCACTCGTCATATAAGTCATCCCCACAACAGGTAGCGGACGCCCATCTTTTATGAAATAATCTCTTCCACTTGTTATCGGTTCACCTGCTGCCAGAAGTTCAGGGGCATGCCCCCAGAACCCTTGACGTAGAATGCGGACCTCACCATCACTGGCTTCCGCTTCGCAGACCACTTGGAACAGACCACTCCTAATTTCCAGAGGAATAGGCACCCGAACGATGTTAAGCTCAGCATTAGCCTTCAACTTTAATTCCTGAGACCAGTGTAAGGACGAATCTGATTCATGCTCAACATGAATTGTAAAATTCCATGTTTCTTCATTACTTATTGAAGGTTTTGCCCTCTCAAGCTGCTGAATCTGCAGTGTCAGAGAAGCACGTTCACCAGACTCATAAGATGCGTAATTGGGCTTAATCCACATCTCTGTAACACCCTTGCAGCAGAACAGAGCCCACTTGGATATCGCGGACAGCCCTTCGTCCTTCCATAAAGAATCCGTTGCAGCCGTATTTACGAACAGCCAGCGTGAGCCTGCAAATAAACCAATCGTATTCTCCCAAAGAACTACTGGAGCAGCAGTTTCCCGGCCCTCATGTGTAATTCCCTTCAAAAGCGGGTAAATCCTTGTGCTCATTGGCCCTGCTGACCCCATTTGATGGGGTAAATCACTCGTCTTCGTCGTATGTGGCACAAGGTTCCATGTCTCTGCACTCGCTAGAAAAAGAGCTTCTTGACCCTTAAGCAGAGGAATAACATCCGATGCTAGCAAGGATTGATTGCGAGAACACTCAACACGTAATGCCTCATGAATATATAGCTCTTGATGATAAGAGGTCTGCTCCGCTTCAATATGCCATTGTTCATTTTGCCAGCGAACGGGTTGTTTGAAGGGGGCACCTCCGATGCTGATCAGCCCACCACCTCTTTGCAAATATCCATGAATGTCTATCCATGCCGCTTTTGGAAAATAGGGTGCATGCAGATTAATGAAACATCCGCCTTCGGTTTCCTTAAGCGTTGCTGCAAGCTGATTCGCATTCACGATCGTACCGAACTCACGCATGGATACAATCGCATCGCTAGGAATCGAATTCGAAATCGGAAAATCTGAATCATAGAATATAATTACAGGCCTGCTCATAGTAGTCCTTCCTTCATCGATTTATAGACTAGTTGGGAGAACAGACTATTGGACCAGGCGAACCATTTTCTAGTGAATATATTCGGGTCATCGACATGAAATCCTTCATGCATAAAACCAGTCCCCGCATCCGTTGCCTCTAGCATCGCAAGCATCTCCAGCTTCTCTTCCTTCGTGGAAGCCGTCATACCTTGCATAGACAATGCCATATGCCAAATATAATCTTTCGGAGTATGTGGACTGCCAATTCCTTTCGCTGCTGTTCCTTCAAAGTAAAAAGGATTCTCCTGGCTCAGCGCAAATCGGCGTGTATTCTGATAAATCTCATCCTCTGCCGTAACATAGCCGAGATAAGGAATCGACATGAGTCCCGGTGTTCCCGCATCATCCATCAAGCAGTAGTTGCCGTAGCCGTCGGTCTCATAGGCGTAGATGGGTCCAAATTTCGGATGACGATAAATACCATATAGCTTGATTCCATGATCAATGTCCGCTTCTAATGCTTTAAGGTCTTTTAGAAATTCAAGATCACGGAATACCCATTCTGCGAATTCCTGCATATGACGTAAGGCAACAACGGCGAACATATTCCCCGGGATATTGTAATGGAAGTCGCACGCATCATCGCTTGATCGGAACCCGGACCAGACCATACCCGTATAATTAACAGGCATACCAAGGCCGTTGTTGCGTAACGTATCTTCAGGTATCCCGTTATTACGCATAAAGCGGTAAGGAGATAATTCAGCATGGCGTTGCTCTGTTCTAAATAAGTTGTATATTTTGACCATTGCTTCCTTAAATCCAGCGTCGAAGATATCAGCCTTCCCCGTTTCTTTCCAATAGGCATAAGCCAGACGCATGGAAAAACAGAGCGAATCGATCTCGAATTTACGTTCCCACACCCAAGGGGACATTTCCGTAATATCGCTAGTGCTCCAATGCCAGTCATTCGCTGTTTCATTAAACGCATTAGCATACGGATCAATATGTATATACTGAATATGACGTTTAATTAGACCGCTAATGATACGTTGAAGATCTGGATCATTCTTCGCAAATGGCACGTAGTGCATAACCTGTTCCACAGAGTCACGCAACCAAGAAGCAGGGATATCACCAGTAATGATGAATGTTGTTCCATCATCCATGAGTTTAGTCGTTGTCTCAAGTGTATTCGGGAAGCAGTTCTTGAAGAGCTGTAATAGTTTAGGCCGATGAGCTAATTTCTCCTCTGCTTCATTTAATACTTCTTGAATCGCTTGTGGCAGTGGCAGCTTCGGCATAGAGATGGCTGGCAGTCTGAATTGTTCCATATCCTCACTCCTCTTGATAAAAATGAGTATAGATAGAGAGACGGGCAGCATAGCTGCCCGTCTCCACTAATCCTATTTGTGCTATCCTTTAGTGATTAATCGTAGGCGTGTTGTAAAGTTCAAAGCCTTATTTCTTTGTCTGGTTCCACTCATCAAGCTGCTTTTGAACTTCAGCAATGACTTTTTCCAGTCCAGCTTCTTTAAATTTCTTGGTTGCTTTTGGCAGATATGTTTTAGGATCAACAGAACCTGTGTATAGAGCTGGCATAAATTCTTTAGTTACGTTGTTGATGGCCGCTACTTCAGTTTTTACAGGTGTAGGATCAAATGCAAAACCGAAGGTAGGGGCTTCTTTAGACGAATCATTAAACTTCTTGAAAGCATCCCATTTATCAGCAGGGTCATCAGCATGCAGATAAGTCAGTAACATATTTCCAAGCGTGAAGCCTGGCATAGCATAGCTATCTTGCATAGCTGGCAGATCTTCAATGACATTGTCGGAGATTTTCTTATAATGAGTGCCTTCAATACCATAGTTGAGCAAATTGCGTAAGTACTTATCTGTGTTCAAAAGATTCAAGAACATCATAGCCCGTTCAGGATCACCTGAGGTTACGGAAATCGCGTGCATCGAACCTGCGGCGGACTGTGTATACACATAAGGCTCATGCATAGGCGAAGTTACAATTTCATAACCCGCTGAACGAGACCAACCTTTTTCTGCATAAGGCTGTGTAATTTCGCGATCGGCAAACCATTTACCGGTCTTAATGTTATCGATACCTTCAAGTGTTGCAACGTCTGGGCGTAAGTAACCTGCTGTATAAAGTCTACGCATCGTATCTAACGATGTTGCGAGTTCAGGTGTCTCCAGAATATTAACAACCTTGCCATCTGTGGAATCCATATAGACCCCGATAGGTAACTCATCACCTAGTACATAGTCAAATGGCATAAATGGTTTAAAGCCTTTAGGAACAGCTAGCGGTGTAATATCCGCAGGCTCATTCTCTTTAATCGTTTTAAGAAGTGGCTCTAGATCATCCAATGTACGAATATTAGAAATGTCCATGTTGTATTTATCAACATATTTTTTATTGAAGCGCCATACCCATTGCTGTCCAAGCTCCTTGTTTACAGGCACACCATAGATTTCACCTTTAATCTTAGTGCCTTCTAAGAAACGTGGGTCCAAAACTTCTTTCGTTTCCTTTCCATACTTATCTAGCAGATCATTCAGTCCCAAGAAGGTACCGTTCGCTGCGTTACGGCGGAAATCATTTGTCCAAGAAGAGGTAAAGGCAATATCATAAGGCTCACCAGAAGCGGTGATGACCTGCATCTTCTTATCGTAATCACCCCAATCGAACATCGTAATGTTCAACGTCGCATTAATTTTTTCTTTGGTATATTTGTTAACCTCTTTTAATACAAGATCCAGATCCTTTTGAGGTCCACCAATTAAATACATCTTCAGCTCATACGGCTTTAATTCCGATGAATTCCCTGCTGAATTCCCCGCTGCCGCTGAATTGTTTGTTTCTTTAGCAGCATTTGTATTATTATTCGAACCACATCCAGCAAGAAGGCCAGACAAAAGCATTGTTCCTACAAGAGCGAGCGTTAAACTTTTTTTCGCTTTCATTTCTATTTTCCCCCTTTAGATTAATTTACTTTTTATTTATATCGTTTCCTATATTAGCGACTCGAATAAATACATCTTAGTAGTGTTACTCTTTCAAAGAACCTACGGTTAAGCCTTGTACGAAATACTTTTGGAAGAACGGATACGCTAGTGCTATAGGCAAGGTTGCCAGTACAACCATCGCCATTCGAACCGTTTCTGTCGGCAAGGTCGCAGCAATCTCAAAGCTTGATCCCATCTGCATACTGTTCTGAATGACAAACTCCATATTATTCTGAATTCGCATCAGCATCGCTTGGAGCGGCACAAGACTCGCATCATCAATATACAGCAGCGCATTAAACCAATCATTCCAATAACCCAGCGTACAGAACAGTCCAATCGTTGCAATCCCCGGCAAAGAGATCGGAAGTACAATTTGTAAGAATGTCCGGAACTCCCCTGAACCGTCTATTTTTGCTGCCTCAATTAGCGCATCAGGTACGGTGGTCTGGAAGAAGGTCCGCATTACTAGAATAAAGAATGCATTCATTGCGATTGGTAAGATCAAAGCCCAAATCGTGTTGTACAAGTGTAAAAACTGCGTAGCCACAATATAGTTCGGAACCATTCCGCCTGAGAATAACATCGTAAAGAAGGCAAAGAAGCTGAAGAAATTACGATAGCGAAATGATCTTCGAGAAAGAACATAGGCGTAAGTTGTAATTAGAAACAAACTAATGAGCGTACCTAGTACAGTAACCACTAAGGTAACACCAAAGGACCGAAACAACTGATCACCTGTGTTAAAAACAAACTGATACGCCGCCAAACTAAATTTTTCTGGAATTAAGCTGAATCCATTTAAAGCAAGGACTTTCTCATCCGTAAAAGAAATAGCTATAACAAACAAGAACGGAAACACACAAGTAAAGGCGAAGATTCCAATCACAATATTGAGTACCACATTCCAAAAAGGAGTAATGGCGTTGTTGTCGATTTCCTTATGCTTACGTTTAAATACTTCCATAACGTCAATGACTCCTTTCTAGAATATCGCGTTTTCTTTGCTGATCTTTCTCACAATGGAGTTCGTTACAAGCACCATGATAAATCCAACGATCGATTGATATAAACCAGCTGCTGTACTCATTCCTAGATTTCCTGTCGTACTCATGCTTCGATAAATATAAGTATCGATAACATTCGTTACGGAGTATAGAACACCGGAATCTCGAGGAATTTGATAGAACAACCCGAAGTCCGATCTAAAAATACCACCAATCGCTAGAATAGTAAGCGTAACCATTAAAGGTTTAAGCAGAGGAAGCGTAATAAACTTAATTTGCTGCCATTTGCTAGCCCCATCAATCATAGCTGCTTCATAGTAGGACTTATCGATCCCCGCTATAGCTGCTAAGTAAACCACACTCGAATATCCGATAGATTTCCATATCCCCATGAAAATAAGGATATATGGCCAAAAGCGAGTATCCCCATACCAGGAAACAGGATCGCCTCCGAAGTACACAATCACTTGGTTCAAGATCCCTTTATCTACACTTAGGAAACTGAACGTAAAGAAACTAATAATAACCCAAGAAAGGAAGTAAGGCATAAACATCGCCGTTTGATACGCTTTGGCCATCCGTTTGTTCACAAGTTCATTCAAGGTGATCGCAATGCCCACCGCAAGAACAAGACCGAGAGAGATCAAAGCCAAGTTATAAAGAATCGTATTTCTTGTAATAAGATAGGCGTCTTCTGTTGAGAACAGAAAATTGAAATTTTCAAGTCCAACCCACTTACTATTTAAAACGCTTGCAAAAAATCCATCCCGGTGAATCTTGAAATCCTTAAAGGCAATGATCGTTCCAAACATAGGTAAGTAACAAAAGATTAGGAACCATATTGTCCCTGGTAATACCATAAACCACAGCACTTTATCCTTATTTAAGCTTTTGAAAAATGCAGACACTATTCTACATCCCCCTTCTCTATCCCCAAACAATCCCCGTAATTCCCTTTCGTTCTTATTTCCTTGCCCCTTTAACTATCTTTAATTCTGCGCTATAAAAGCGGTTTCATAAAGTTGAAAAAATCCAGAATGATATGTAAAAATTAAAGATCGCCAGGAGAAACGACCATTCCGAGGCTTAAAATTCCTAATAATTTAAACATAAAAAAAGGAAACATTCTCGTGACCAACGTTCGTGAACCCAACACTTGAACGTGATACCCGGGAACATTTCCTTTATGCTACGACTTTTCTTTTATATACATCTTTCGAAGCTCGGTTGGAGATATGCCTACTGATTTTTTGAATTGGCGATAAAAATATGCTGGATCTAAATACCCTACTTCAGCTGCAATCTCATTGGTTAATAGTGTAGTTTGAAGCAGCAGTTGTCTTGCTTTTTCAATTCGGAATTGATTTACATAATCAGAGAAGCTTCGCCCCATCTCCTTCTGAAATAGCTGTCCCAAGTAAGTAGGATGCATATTCATTCGCTGACTGAGCGTCTTCAGAGATAGCTCTTCTCTATAATGTTTGCTTACTTGATCCACCATATATCTCATATTCGGGCTTAGTTCATCACTCACTAACGATAATTGATCCAGCGTTTCATTCACACTTTCCTGCACATGATGAAGCAGCTGCTCAATGGTATGGATACGTAGTAAAGGATTAAATACAGCACTAAAATTAGAGTTCTTCTCCATTTTCTTAGCGATCAACATTAATTCAATCGCCACGTTGTAATTATCCATGCGGGTGATCATGCCACAACCAAATAGCTTTTCGAAGGTTTCCGCGATAAATTGATTGGCCGCCTCACGTTCACCAGATAACAACAATTTCGTAAAGGCTTCATAATCAATTTCAAGCTTTTCCTCGTGTAACATCATCTTCGATAGTTTATCCACATCTATAATCGGGTAGCTCGGCAGCATCAGATGATCCACATATAAACTCTTCGCTTTGTTATAGCTTTGTGGCACTTCTTGAAACGTATATTCCTTACTTCCTATCGTGATCCAGACAGACTTTCCTAATTCATGCATAATCTCAGATTGAATCTGTTCCAGCATACAATACATCTCTTCTTTGTTCTCATCTTCAGCTGACTCCGCAACAATAAGAACAAGATCACCTTCCATATCTATAAATACAATAACCGTTCCTCGCTTAGATACGGACTGCACAGCGATACGATAACATTCTTCCACAAGTTGATTAGGGTGCAGTTGATGCTGACCCTCCTCCCCTTCATGCTCCGTAATAAGCCGAATCGCAGCCACCGTAAAAAAAGAGCAGTCCAGCGAAATATTCAACACTTTTGAACGATGCATAAGCTCCTGTCGATCTATATTTCCAGTGACCCAGCGATTTAGAATATTGTTACGTAAAACTTGCTGATCCTCCTTCGCATGAAATTGTTCAACATCCTCTTGATTGAGGACTTCAACAATTTGTTCGATGGTCGATTCCAATTCTTTTATATTAATGGGTTTAAGAATATAATTCTCAATGCCTAGACTCATTCCGGCTTTTAAATACTCAAATTGCTCATAGCCGCTTAGGATAATAAATCTCATTTTTGAATCAAAACACTTGATTTGTTGAATCAACTCAAGACCCGTAAGCTTTGGCATCGTAATATCTGTAATTAATATGTCTATGGCTTCGTTATGCCGATGCAGAAATTCTAAAGCTTCTTCCCCATTACCCGCTTGACCTGCGATTCTAAGTCCATAATCTTCCCATTCGATCACTGAACGTAATCCTTCAAGAATAAGAGGTTCATCATCCACAATAAGTATGTTGTGCATTATTTAGTACTCTCCCTTACCACTGGTATATTCATGATGACTGTTGTTCCTTCACCTAGTTCACTAGCAATCGTTAACCCATATTCAGTCCCGTAATAAAGTTTAATCCGCTCATTCACATTACATAGTCCGAGCGAGGACGGTGGTGCATCCATTCGCATACTGACTTGAAGCGTTTGTTGTAGTTCCATAAGCTTGCTTGGAATAATCCCGTTTCCGTTATCTCTGATAGCGATTTGAATTTCCCCGTCTGCTTCAGTAACTTCAATCCGTATTAGGTTATCGAAACGCTCGGGCCTGAATCCGTGAACAATATAATTTTCTATGACCGGCTGGATGAGCAATTTAACGATAGAACAATTCATGGCCACTGGACTTATCCGCGACTCGATTTGAAGCTTATCTTGATGTCTAATCTGAAACAACTCAAGGTACAGATTGCAGTATTCAATTTCATCCGCGATGGTAACAACCATATTCTTCTTAATCATCGTTCGGAATAATGTCGATAAAATGTAAATCATCTGACCTACGTCCTTCGCACCTTGCGAGATGGCCCGCATCCTTATAGCTTCAAGCGTGTTATATAAAAAATGCGGATTAATCTGCGACTGGAGAGCCACAAGCTCTGCATTTTTTTGCGTAATTTCTGAAATGTAAACTTTATTAATATATAACTCTAATCGCTCACACATATAGTTAAAATTGTTTGCAATGAGCTGCAATTCATCCTCCCGATTAAGGTGAATCCGTGTGCTTAAGTCGCCTTCCTGTAAGCGCTTCATAGATTTGACAATGATCTTCACTTTTTTAGAGAAACGTAAAATGATTCCGTATGTAATCGCCATTGCCGCAACAATTAATGCGGCCGTAATCCCGATAATCCAATTTCGTACAACAAGCATTTCTTTATTGACCTGCGACTTCTGAATGATTCCTGCTACGATAAGACCTGAGCTATTCGTTGTATTTAAGTTAACCTTGGATATGCCATCCAGTGCCGTCCAGCCGTCTGAATAAAGACCAGCGATATGTGGATACTGCTGTCCCATATACCTGCCTAAGGAATCATATATGACGTCTCCGCTTGGTGTTAGAACTAACACTTGGCCATTACTCTCGGTGCCTTTCGTACCCAGCCATTTTGAAATAAGTTCAGCGTCAAAATCAATTATGAGCATACCTATCGTTTTCAACGAAATCGGATCTTCAAGTTCCCTGGTCATCGTATATAAATTGTTATTGTCTTCCCTTATTTCCTTAAGTAATAATTTTTTTTCATGCGAAATCCAACCATTCTTGGGTAAGGGTGATTTTTGCTCAGAAATATCTATATCTCTCTTGTAGAGTTGTCGTGTATTATTTTTATATAAATAATAAAATTCTTTTTCAGTGCTATATAAGATAACGTCAGAAATGCCGCTTTTTTGATTCAAATACGTTTTGAAATAAGTATCGAACGTATGGGGTACAAAGCTCCCAATTTCAGCAAACTGATCTAAACGATATTTGAGATAATCTCCATAATCATGTTGCAAAAAGTAGGACAAATCCTCACTTACAGAAGCATCACTATAAATTTGCTGAATGGCCAATTGGATCCCTTCGTACTGCTGATTCATATATAAACTCACGTAATCCAATACCTCTCGATTAGCATCAACATGTTGACGCGTGATCGTCTGTTCATAGTATTTATAAACGGTAATGGAAGAGGCAATGAGCGTAATAATGATGATGGATGAATATATAGCTAAAATTTTATTAAACAGTTTTTTCCGTAAATGATTTTGATAAAATTTCTTTATATTCAACAAATTCACCTTCCTTCAAAATCTAACCTTTAGGATTAGAAGCTTAACACCACCTTTCTTTTTGTGCAATGGGAGCGCATTCATTTTTAGATGTAAATCTTTCCTCCTTGCAACCTTTTTCTTTATCATGAGTTTACATATCGCTTAAAATCGTCTATAGTTGGTTTCTCCCCCCCAAACAAACCTGTAATCACCCTATAAGTCTTATCATCCTCGTCCCCCATCAAGATTATGGAGGGCTATTACTCATGTTTCTAACCAAACGTAAACTCAACTCCCAACTAAACGAGATTTCCGAATATCGTTACCGGGATCGAATACACATTCCTTTTTTCAATTCCATGATTGACGAACAAGGTGAAATTGCGGCGGAACCACCTGTGGATGGAGAATGGTCTAAGCTACAGGTTGGCGATACCTGGAAAGGCCGCGATTTGTATTTATGGCTAACGACACAGATAGACGTACCCGCCTCTTGGGCAGGACGCAGGGTACTGGGTCGATTTGATTTTGGCGAGACGGGTGCTGGAAACAACTCCGGCTTTGAATCCCTGTTCTTTTACAACGGCAAGCCCTATCAAGGTGTAGATTCCAATCATACAGAAGTGTTTTTGCCAGATGAAACGGTAGGTACGAAGCTTCCACTGACCTTCCGGTTATGGTCTGGACTAGAAGGTGGCGGCCCAAAGAAAGATCAAACCCATGGCATTCGTATGGCTGAAATTTGTTGGCTGGACGAAGCAACGGATGATTTCTATTTTACCGCGCTTGCTGTAGTTGAGACGCTGAACGTACTTGATTCCAAAACACCAGAGTATACACAGCTACTAAGTACAGTTGACCGCTCGTTTCTTCTGATTGACTGGTCTCGTCCAGGTTCAGAGCTCTTCTACGCTTCCATCGAGGAAGCTCGTAATTATTTGCGTGATGAAATTAATAAAATGGAGAAGTCTTCGCCAGTTACTGTTACCTGTATTGGTCATACCCATATTGATGTAGCTTGGTTATGGCAATTGAAGCATACCCGTGAGAAATGTGCGCGTTCCTTCTCGACCGTACTCCGTCTGATGGAAATGTTCCCGGACTATACTTTTTTACAGACTCAACCTCAGCTTTATGAATACATCAAGAATGATTATCCGGAAATCTATGAGAAGATTCGTGAACGTGTAGCTGAAGGACGCTGGGAAGCTGGCGGTGGCATGTGGCTCGAGGCAGATTGTAACTTGACCTCAGGTGAGTCTCTTGTCCGTCAATTGCTGTATGGTACTCGCTTCTTACGTAATGAATTTGGTGTTGAATGTGATTATTTATGGTTGCCGGACGTATTTGGCTATAGCTGGTCCTTGCCGCAAATTCTAAAAAAATCAGGAATCAATACGTTTATGACCACGAAAATTAGCTGGAATCAATACAACCGCATGCCACATGATACCTTCCAATGGCGTGGTATTGATGGCACTGAAGTATTAACCCATTTCATTACAACGCCAGAGCCTTGGTCTGAAGAAGATTCTTGGTTCTATACTTATAATGGCCGCATCATTCCTAAGACTGTAAAAGGCATTTGGGATACGTACCGGGATAAAGAAGTGAATCGTAATCTGTTACTTTCTTACGGATATGGTGATGGCGGCGGCGGGGTTAACCGTGAAATGCTAGAGATGCGCCGCAGACTCAATGACCTCCCAGGGCTTCCGAAGATTGAAACAGGAACAGCGGGAGATTACTTCCGTAACCTGCAAGACACCGTTGCAAATACAGATCGTTATGTCCATGTGTGGGATGGCGAGCTTTACTTAGAATATCACCGTGGCACGTACACTAGCCAAGCCTACAATAAGCGGATGAACCGCAAGCTTGAACTGCTATACCGCGAGGCGGAATGGCTAAACGCACTGCAAAGTGTAGTGTCTGAAGATTGGTCGAACTATCGTCAGACCGATCTAGATGAAGGCTGGAGAATTATTCTACGGAACCAATTCCATGATATTATTCCAGGTTCTTCGATTCGTGAAGTGTATGAAGACAGTACGATTGAATATGCTCAAGCTGAAGCCATTGGTCAATCTGTATGGGAACAATCTACGAAGGCACTAGTGAACGGAAGTGAAGCCGGTAAATATACTATCTGGAACAATGCTTCTTGGAAATTGACTGAGCTCGTAGAAATTACTATAGAGCCTGGCATGGAAACAGGACATTGGATAAACATAGAAGGTAAACCGTTGAAAGCTCAGCGTGAAGGTGACCGTTGGATCATTGAAGTGTCCGACATTCCTTCTCTCGGATACACCACCATCTCCTTTGTAGAAGATGTAATTACTGAGCCATCCAGCTCTCCATTCAAGCTGAATGAATCAGGAATTTCAACGCCTCACCTTGAAATAGCGTGGAACGAGCAAGGTCAATTGTCATCCATCTATGATAAACACGAACAGCGTCAAGTATTAGCTAATGGAAGTCACGGTAACGTGTTCCAAGTGTTTGAGGATAAACCATTAGCACATGAAGCTTGGGACATTGACATCTACTATCAGCAAAAAATGCGCGAAGTGATCGACTGCACTAGCATTGAAGTCATAGAAAATGGTTCATTGCGTTGTATTGTGCAATTCACATGGAGCTATATGGATTCCACGATTAAACAGCAAATGATCTTACACGCTGTGCATCGTCGTATCGACTTCGTGACGAACGTAGACTGGCATGAGAAAAAACAGCTAATGAAAGTAGCCTTCCCTGTTGCGATAAGAGCTACCGAAGCCACTTATGATATCCAGTTCGGTAATGTTAAGCGTCCAACACACTGGAACACTAGCTGGGATTACGCTAGATTCGAGACTGTGGGTCACCAGTGGGCAGATTTATCTGATCGTGGTTATGGCGTTAGCTTGCTGAATGACTGCAAATATGGCTACGACATCAAGGATAATGTGATGCGTTTATCCCTAATCAAATCGGCAACGCACCCTGACCCTGAAGCGGATCAAGGCGAGCACACATTCATGTATTCTATCCTGCCGCATACTGGTGATTGGCTACAAGGTGACACAGTCCGTCAAGCCTGGTCCATCAACAATCCACTGCGTAGCACCAAGGGGCAAGCTGAAGTGGAAGCTAAGTCTATGATTCGTCTTTCAACGGATACGGTTATGGTATCTGCCCTTAAGAAATCTGAGGATGGACACAAATTAATCGTTCGTGTTCACGACTATTCCGGAAGCCGCCAGCAAATTGATATGACGAGCGACTTGAACATTATTTCATGGCAAGAGTGCAATCTAATGGAACGTCCTGAAGGTGAGGTTCATACTGAACCTGTTATTACCTTTGTACTTGAACCTTACGAAATTAGAACATTTGAAATCGAAGTGTAGATCCTAATTAAATGAAGTAACATACAAAATCGGGGTGTCCCTGTAGCCATGTATAAAAGGCTGCGAGGACACCCCGTTTTTCGAGTATGATTGTTTCTTTCGCATTTTAAGTATACACGTTGCGCAATGAGTTAACGTAGCGTATACTCCAATTAAGGGAGAGATGTATATGAGAAGAATGGGGAAAATTACGATATTCACAAGCATTGGATTATTGAGCCTTGCTTTGATTGCTATTCTTGCGATTAGCGCTTTTGTGATCAAGAGACCGGTGACCACCACCCCCGTAATCACGGAAGTGAAGCCTTACCAGTGGAATAAGGCCAAGCTGGACCGAAATGTCATTTCAAGTGATGGATCAGAGTATTTTATCTGGAATAAAAAGGGGGAGACTAATAACTGGATCATCTTCTTTTCCGGTGGAGGGGCCAGTTGGGATGCCCAAAGCGCCGCGCACCCCATCAAGCTAATGAACTTCATTAAAGGTGGAGATACGGGCAACTATTTCCCGAACATCCCCTTCTATATGCTGACATTGCTGAGAGGCATGATGGATACGGATAACCCTGACAATCCTTTTCATGGCTGGAATGTGGTCTACCTTCCCTATTCGACCGGTGATTTCCATATCGGCAACCGCACAGTTGAATATAAAAAAGAAGACGGCAGCACCTTTACTATGCGTTATAACGGCAGCAATAATGTGCGAAGCAGCCTTGATTGGATATATACCAACGTAGATAAACCCGACAAACTACTGATTGCCGGCGAAAGCGCTGGTGGATTCGGGTCCGCCTTCTGGGCTCCGGAGATTGCCTCTCATTACAAAGACTCCGAGCTCTTCCAATATTCAGACAGTTCCTTCCTGAAATCAGACAAGTGGCCAAATGTTGTGAATAAGGAATGGCAGGCAGACTTCGTTAAGAACTTTGGGTATACCCCCGAAGCGGATATCATCGGGGCAGCATTTAAAGCGAACGGTCATCTACTGCCTGAGAATGCGGTAATATTGCAATCCTACTCGGTATTTGACGAGATTCTGATCCACTTTCAGAACAACATCAACGATTACACGGGGCCTAGAGATCAACGCATTATTAATGAATGGTCACAGGAAATGCGCCAATCTGTATCTTCTTTGGCTGCCACTTTACCTAATTATTATTACTATCTGACCGACTTTGGGCTGAACGCTAAGACGGGTACAACTCCGCACACTTTTGCCACCAGAGAGACCTTCTTTCAGGCTGAGCAGGATGGCGTGAAGCTTCTAAAATGGCTCGGTGATGCGGTCAACCAGCAGAAACCCTATTCCGTGGGCAGCAAGTTCCTCACGACTTCGAAGCCAGCTCAGAAATAGCACAGAATTAGCGAAATACTCGCACAAGGCAGGAGAGAAAATTAATGAATTTGCGTGAAAAGCAGATGCAAATGACGAGGGAGATCATTAAGGATGCAGCGCTGAGCTTGTTCTGTGCTCAAGGTATTGAGCGCACAGATATGGCTCAGATTGCGGAACAAGCCGGTGTCTCCCGGCGTACTTTGTATCATCATTATAAGGACAAAGAAGAATTAGCTGCTCAAATTTATGTTGAGAACCTGGAGCGGATGTTTGGACAGCTGCTGTTTGATTTTGATTTTGAACAGCCGGTACAATCACTTGAGAACATTCTGGATAAATATTTGGCGCTGAGAGATCATCAGGAGTCACTGATTTACTATGATGCCATTTTTGGAGTTTACTACAGCACCCTTTCTAAGAATCCTGCGGAGCTGCCTGACTTTAAGAAGGCTATGGAAGGCTGGTATTCACGACTTATACTGCTTGAGACAACTGCAGTGGCTCCCGAGGAAAAAAATAAGTGGCTAGGTATTCTACAGAAATCCACCCACCTGTATTTCATGTATTTACAAAAAGCTGTTATTATTACGCATCAGCGAGGTGGTGTGGTTACGGAGGAAGACCGGGCAACGGACCGACAATTCAAGGATTTTATTATGCATGGCGTACGGCATTCCCGATGATTAAAAGAGTCTTTTCGTAATAGGTTTCATTTCGGTATAATATACCAATCGGTATTAGTGCGGCTCTAGTTAATGGAAGGAGCAATGGCTGAAATGGACATTGGCAAATATGAGAATCTAGTTCCAAATGTTTTTTTGTTCGTCGACCGCAGATCCTTCCCGGATTGGGAGATAACGAGGAGCAAAATTGATTTCCATGACCTTACCTTCATTGTGGAAGGGAAATCGAACTATTTTATTAATGGGGAGAAATTTACGGTTGAAGCTGGTGATATGCTCTATGCACCTTCCGGAAGTATTCGGGAAGCGCAGACCTTTAAGGAGGCACCCATGCGTTCTTTTGCGTTTAATTTCTTCTGGGAGGGGGAGGACAATCATGTGCGGCTCCCTTTTGAGACCGTAACCAAAAACTTGAGAACTAAAGAGATCCTAGCGGACATCAAAGACTTCTCGCATGTATGGATGGGCAAACAGCCTTTTTATAAAATGAAGGCCAGAGCCATTTTTCAACTGATCGTGTATCGTCTGTTAAGCATAACCCACCATCAAGAGACACCTCTGATAGATCTGAGAATCCAAAAAGTAATGACCTATATTATGGATCATTATTCGGAGGAAGTTACGATCAAGGAACTAGCTGATTTGGTTGCCTTAAATCCAGTATATCTTGGCAAGCTGTTCAAGCAAAACACCGGTTCCACCTATAAAGAATTCATAAATAAAGTACGGGTAAACAATGCCGAGATGATTCTGTCGGCAGGTGGCTTCAATGTGTCCGAAGTAGCAGAACACTGTGGTTATCAAGATGTCGCCTACTTCAGTAATGTTTTCAAAAATATCAAGGGTTATCCTCCGTCATCTGCCTTGAAATAACGGAGGATCCTGAACCATTCGGGGATTCAACCCTTTAATTAGCTCTAACTATGAATTAGTGCGTCCCCCTAGTATAGAAGCTCTCCTCTGGGCCCAAATAAGAATACGGCAGCTCCGCAGCGGACAACACAAGCTTTTGCAGGACCAGGCCCGCATCCAATCCGTAAAAGCGGAGGGTATGGATACCCTTCGTTAAAGCATGAATGGTGGTCACGGTATGGATATTATTCATAACTGCGCGGCACCACGGTTCATTATCATGATTGCCGCCCGCAAAATCCGTAGGTAGAGCATCCGTAATCACTGGCGTCTGTGCATCGAAGCCTATCGCATATTTTAATCCACTGGACTGTGACAGGTTGTTCGTTGGGGCAATGTACGCGGTTAAGCTGTAATCTGCCGCCTGCTGTACTAAAACCCGATATTCCAGATAAGGTGCACACTCCGGTTGTTCAAACGATACAGCATCCGGAAACATTTTAACCGAGGATAAAGAACGCCCATAGTTAGCAATGGTCTTCCATTCCACCCCTGATTGTGCAACACGGCTTGAGGTATGCTCCGCTTCAATTGCCACTCTATTATGCGCCTCGATAAAGGTCATCGCTGGCATATCCTGAATGTCAGTCCAGTCCACAGCTACATTCACCTTAACGGTGCCCCCGGCACCAGAGATCGTAATTTCACCCTTCGATGTCTCGCGAACCTTTTCCCAATCTACAGAAACCTGTAAGCTCTCCCCAGCTTTGATCCAACCCGATGTTTTCTCAAGCTTGACCCAAGCTACACTGCTTCTTGCCTGATATTCAAAGCCCGCTTCTCCACCGTTGCTGATAGTAATGCAATAGTTTTCTTTTTGCAGATTTGTAAATACCGGAAGCTTTGCCGTACCCGCAACATACGCTTGCTCCGTACCTTCAACATCAACAATCAATATTGAGCCTTTAGCGGGAATCGACGTGCCCACCTCTGGATATTTCCACCCTTCTGCATTCCAGTGAATATACCCGACATGAGGGGAACTCATCATTCCTTGCCATTTTCCTTCTGAAATTTCGTTATTATAAACCTGCTCCAGCTGTTTATCCCTTTCGATTGCTTCATGGGTCAGAGTAGCGTAAGTGTTTGCCAATACACTGCCTCGTCTAGCATATAGCTCGTTAAGCCCAGCATATATTTGCATTTTGAGCACATTGGCTGAGGCAGCAGCAGGGAAATATACAAGCTGGTAGTACGCATCTTTTAATGATTTAGGAATAAGAGCAAGGTATTGGTCAGCGGCATTCTCCATCCTAATCGCCTGTTCCACAACTCTCTGTGCCTCATTGTAATGGATTGGACTGAAGGTTGACGGATAAATAATCTCCGGCTTGCGGCGGCCGTTCATTCGGGTATAATCACTCAGCAATTGCGCAATGCCCAGGCATGTCTCTTGTTCCAGTGCATATCCGAACTGCTGCTCTACCCATCGTTTGGTATATTCCTCAGTCCGATTAATCGCTCCGGTACCCCAACCTTCAAAGTCATAGGCCAAATCCATAAAGTAGGAAATGGGCAATTCCATAGGCTTCAAATCCCCGACGTTCACAATCCATACATCACGGATGCCATAGTCGAATGCCATACACATTTGCTCCCATACCTTCTCCAGCGGAATCGTATTTAACCATTCATAGGAATGCGGACCACCATGATAGTCAAAATGATAATACATCCCCCACCCTGCACTCCGATCGCGTTCGTGTTCCGTTGGGATTTTGCGGAGATTGCCAAAGTTATCATCTGCCAGCAGGATCGTAACATCATTCAGGACTTCCCAGTCCTTCAAGCCTTCAACCTCAGCAGTGCCATACCAATACTTCTCCACTTCCTTGTATACGGCTAGAATTTGGGGCGAGTGCTCAAGATTATATTTCTTTAATAATTCTTTTTGCGTAAGGATAATGTCCTTCAGCAAGTCAATATTCTCCTGGTCGGAGCCCTCCAGCGCAGAATCACTTTCTCCCCGCATCCCTAATGTGATTAAATTGTCAAAATCCTGATTCCGTTTGATTCCATCTTCCCAGAAATCCGTAATAGCCTGTTTGTTTCGGGCAAAATCCCATAGGTTACTTGTTCCATATTGGTTGTATACCTTCTGCCATTCACTGCCTGCCCGAAATAAAGGTTCATGATGGGAGGTTCCCATTATAATGCCGTATTCCTGTGCATGCTGGGCGTTGGCGATTGGATTGCTTTTACCGTTAAGGCTGAATTCGGCACTCCACATCGCTGGCCATAAATAATTCCCCTTTAATCGAAGAATTAGTTCAAACACCTTGTCATAAAAATCTTCATTAAAATCACCAAATCTTTGAGTTACCCAAGAGCCCAAGGACGGCCAGTCGTCATTCAAAAAAATCCCCCTGTATTTAACCGAAGGTTCTTTGGAGATCATATGTAGCTGGTTATCGGACAGGATCAAAGTTGCTTTCTTCTCTGGTACAACATCTGCCCAATATTCCCACGGACTAACGCCAATTTTTTCAGAGATGGAATAGATCCCGTACATCGTCCCGCGTTTATCGCTCCCCACAATGACGAGCGCCTTGTCCACTCCTGCTGTCGGTTCTTCAACTACCTGAATTTTATAACATTCCCTTTTCCCTTGAATGGCGGACACGTCCACTGTTCCCTCCGCAATTAAACGATCAATAAGCTCATTACTGCCGATCGATCCAGCGATTATAACGGTTCCATCCAATTCCTGCAATTGTGTATATATCTCAGGTTCTACCTCCGTTACCTGTTTAACATCTGCTGCAAAAGACTGAGCCACGCGGCGCAAACCGGCATAATCTTTCCCTTTGGGATCCAAGTAAATCTTAGCAGCTTTGCCCTGCTTCACAAGGTTTAATTCCTGCGTAGGCATGATTATTCTCCCCTTAAGCATCCTATTTTCGTATGACTAGGCACATTATATAAGTAAGCAATTTCAACTTCCATGTGTAAACTAGCAAGTTTTTGTAATTATTAAACGAAACTTTGTTTATTGGTTGAACAATCTAGATATTTGGTGTTACTGTTAACAGGTATCTCCCTGTAGCACAATCATTTCATTTGCAAGCGCATCCATAATAAGTGAACCTTACAAAGCGAGGATGATCCATATGGAAAAGAATAACGATTTCATTGCAAGCGAACAGATTGAAGGTCCGAAGGCTCCAAAGGACCCGGCTGATCGTAGAAACGGCTTTTTTGTACTGTATGAAACAGCAATTGAAGCAACAGCAAGAGCTGAAGGCAAACCGTCTCAAGAAGTTTATCTGGAAGGTAGCTATCTGATCGACAAGACCAGATTTATAGGCGGCGTAACAGATGATGCAATTCTGGAGCTTCTGGGGAGCAGTGCAGGCTTTCGCAAATTAGTCCACAGTATCGGAGTATCCGTAAGAAGGACTAACGCGCAGGAAGATCCAGTCACTTTTTTATTGCAGCACTGGGGCAAAACTAGTAAATATGAAACCGGCAGTTATTTACGTGTACCTTGCCCAGCCGACGGTTCAGAGATTATTTTGAGATTAGCAGATTGTCCGGGTTCTGAAGAAGATGATGTGCTCGGAAAATTTGCTTTTGAATTTAATCACGCAGGCGAACTGGCGATTGCGAGTGTTATTTTTTATTTGCATGACGGTTATTCTGTTCCAGAGCTAATCCTTGAACCACCAGTTGCTTTTGAATCGAATGAGTACCAAAAGATTATTACACAATCCTTGCTGCACGCTGGCAATAATAAAAGATTAAAAACTGCCATAAATAAAGCTATAAAGGGCGAGGAAGTCACGATCGCTTATATTGGAGGTTCCATTACTCAAGGAGCCGGTGCTAAGCCGATACACACAGAATGTTATGCCTATCAATCGTATTTAAGATTTAAAAACTTATTCGGCACAAATGGTGGCGAGAACATCCATTTTGTGAAGGCTGGGGTCGGCGGAACACCCTCCGAGCTTGGCGTCATCCGTTATGAAAGAGATATTCTTAGAGACGGTTCCGTAACACCGGATATCGTGGTCGTGGAATTTGCCGTAAACGATGAAGGAGATGAAACGAAGGGCAATTGTTTTGAAAGCCTATGCTTAAAAATACTTTCCGCCGATCATCAGCCAGCCGTAATCCTTCTGTTCAGTGTGTTTATGAATGACTGGAACCTGCAGGATCGGCTCTCCCCCATTGGCCGACATTATAATCTTCCTATGGTTAGTGTAAAGGATGCCGTATCCGAGCAGTTCCGCCTGAGTAAAGCTGAAGGCAACATCATCTCTAAACGGCAATTTTTCTATGATATCTATCATCCGACAAATGAGGGGCACCGGGTAATGGCTGATTGTCTCGCTTATTTATTCACCGAAACCCATAAATCACTAATGAATGAAGATGAGATCTTATTGGATCAACGCCCGGTCATCGGGAATGATTTTGCCGGAACCCTCCTGCTGGATCGAACAAACTATATTGACGCAGGTAAGATCGAAGTAGGCGGATTTTCGGGGATCGATACCGATTTGCAGCGGGTAGAAATGGATACCGACTCTCACGGCACTCCGGAATTCCCTCATAATTGGATGCATTCAAGGGCATCAGGGGAACAAAGCTTCAAGCTGACAATAACGAGTAGAAATCTCATCCTCGTATATAAGGATTCCGGCAGCAGCGAATTCGGCAAGGCGGATATTTTCGTAGACGGCAGCCTTGCCGTTACTGCTGATCCTCACGTGAACAACTGGACACATTGCAATCCGGTAATTCTATATCAAAACGAAGCTAGCGGTGAGCATCAGATAGAAATCAGAATGGTGCCCGAAGATCAGGAGAAGTGTTTTACTATACTAGGCTTCGGTTATACCCTTTAATCAGTTGCACCAGTCACAAGACAGCTCCGATGTATTCTTCATCGGGGCTGTTTTTATTGTATCGCTTGGAATTTTGTCCATTTCCCACTGATATACCGTCAAATAAACAAAGCACCTTTGATCAACCAGTCACAATAAACCGCGATCCACGTTGCAAACATATCCATATGAAACCCATATGCTAGTGCATAACATAATGAAAAACCCGCTCAATAAGCGGGTTATCGCTGTCATATGGACAGAATTGCTCTCACTCTAGCTCAGTTCCTATCCCGTTTTCTCTCGCTTTATTCACATAGTACACCGCTGTAGCGATATCGAAGACGGCCATCCCCATTGGGCAGAAGAGAATCGGTTCATCTTCGCCGAATTCAGCCAGGCTGTGGCGCAAGACGACATCGGTAATCATCCGGGTGTCGGCACGGGTCAGTCCTTGTTCCAGGTGGAGCTGTTCGATGTCAGTATTCTCGCGGCACACTTCATCCCAATCGTCGACGATTATGGCTTTTACTAAAGCTAACGCCTCCGGCTTATAATCACGCAGTGAAACATTCAGCAGAAGACTCCCTTTTTCAGGAGGAAGATTGATATACCGATGTTCTGATACGGTACAAGTAATAAAGATATTCGAATGCTGGTAAACGTCTGTCCACGTCTCTGCCACTTCCATCCTATCTCTGTAAAGTGATGTGACCGCTGATAAATCAACACCCTTGATATCAAAAATTCGGATACGCTCGATACGATCTCCGTACAGAGCCGTAACCATTTGACAATGATACTGCCCTATTGGCCCCCAACCGATAATCCCGAGATGAATCTGTTCCACAGAATGCGCCTGCAAAAAGTAACGGATCATTACTCCGCTAAGGGAAGCAGTCCTTATAATACTGGGAAGCGGGGAGTTCAAGACGGCTGAAGGCTGACCTGTACTTGGGTCATTCAATACAATGATGCTATGCGCGCGGGGAAGATCAGCCTGAATATTATCTGGGAAACTAGAAATCCACTTTATCCCTGCGGTGTTCACCTCTCCCCCTACGTAAGCAGGCATTGCAATAATCCGGTTTTGTGGATTCTTATACCTTAGGTACGGCTTTACCGGCTGCACATAATCGCCTGAATCGATGATACCCACAGCAGTTTCTATCGACTCCACAAGAGCAGGCCAATCTACACCTACTGATTGTATATCTCGATCATTTAAGTACAGCATACCGTCGCCTCCTTGCGAAATAGATTCTTTGTTGTTACGACTCAGCGTTATCGCTAACTTCAGTCCAAATCTCCCGGCCGAACTGGCTCTGAATCCATGAGTCTGAGTATACAGTATCGAGGTAGCGCTCTCCCTTATCATGCAGAATGACAGCGCAGACAGCTCCCGGGGTCAAATCCGGCTCCATCTGCTTCACGGCGGCAATGATTCCACCGGAGGATGCGCCTGCCAGGATAGATTCTTCCTGTGCCAACATCCGGCAACCTTTTACGATATCGGAATCCGAGACATGTACGATACGATCGATTAGATCTGTTCTGCAAAAGGGTGGCACGATGCCGGCACCCAGTCCCGGGAAGCGTCGTGTACTCTTATTTCCACCAAAAATCGCGCTTCCCTCTGCATCCACAGCCACGATCTTAGTCCGAAGTCCGTGATCTCTTACGTATTCCGCAAGGCCCCGAATGGTGCCGCATGTACTAACACTGCAAAATAAATAATCCACTCGTTCAAGTTCAGTCACGATTTCTTTCATTGTCGTATGGTAATGGGCTAAATAATTATTTGCATTCGCATACTGATTCGGCCAGTAGCTGCCCGGTATTTCCGTCAATAACTGCTGTACACGGTTCAGCCTAGCAGGAAGAAACTCACCTGTTACAGGATCGGGATTGGCGACATAATCGATTTTGGCATCCAACGCCTTCAGAATTTGCAGATTCGTTTCTGTGGTTCTAGGATCAATAACGCTGATAAAACGCATTCCTAAATATTTGCAAATCATGGCCAAGCTGATTGCCATATTTCCAGAGCTCGATTCAATGATGATACTTCCCGGACCTATGGTTCCTTCCTTCCATGCCTCATGGATCATCCGCAGGGCGGGACGATCTTTGGCGCTCCCCCCCGGGTTCATCAGCTCGATTTTTGCATAGACGTCAAACTCACTTTTATAGAACAAGCTCTTCAGCTTGATTAAGGGTGTATTTCCGATAGTCGACAAAATACCGTCAGTGAAGTCCATCTCTATGCGATCTTTATCTTTCTGGTAATATAGCTTTTTGTTCTTAACCTTTCCGCTGTCCATCGGCTCGTCTTTGCCTACTATAATGACCTCAATATCATCCAACAGATGGTTTCGAATCATCATGCCGATTTCCGGAATGCATTCTCTAATTTCCTCTTTGATTTTCGGGACAATGGTGTTATCCGCAGATTTACTTTTGAGATAAACGGTCAGTGCATTTTGCCTTACTTTGACCCGGATAATCGCATCTTCTATATGACGGTAAACAACCTGCTCGATATCGTACAGGCTGATTTTCTCTCCGTGCTTCAGTTCCCGGCCTACTCGTTTCACGATAGAACTAAAGCTCTGCTTCTCCACACCATCTATCATCACAGATCTAAAGTCCCTTATAACGTCGTAAGTAACAAAACGAATAGCTGGCAGCATTTTGCGAACCGTTGAGGTTAGAACAAGAACACTTTCGTCATTACTTAGTGGACTTAGTTCTTCGCCTATCTCCTGTGCCCCGATCCCTTCCGCAAAAATTCCATCGGCAAAAATGTACCTGTCAAAATCATGGGAATAATAAGCGATCGTACCCATTTCAATGGAGCCATACGTATCTATAATGTCGCGTGGTTCAAGACCGAACAGTCCGGCTATATTCCGTTGCCACCCTAGTGAAGCGATTTCCCCAACTAGAATAATCTTGCGGATTCCGAAAGCGCGCGGATTCTCAGCAGCATGTACGATATGATCAAGAATGGAAGGCATTGTGTACAGTAGGTCAGGCTTGAAGGTTTCAAGCTGTTCAATATGCTTTTCAATCGGCAATTCAAAGGGAATTGAACGAGGTTCCAATCCTAATTCCTCAAAAATGGACAATGCAGTATTCGCTGCATGCCCAGTCCCCATATCCGCCAAAGCTCTAACGCATCCGCTTCCCGCAATAAGATCACCAAACAGCTTAGTTTTAATATTTATATAGTGCTTATCGTCTTCCTTAGAGTAAAGTATGGCTTTTCGACGGCCTGTGCTTGTGCCCGACGTCCTGTATACGATCCAAGAAGGATCAATGGGTTGATTATAATAATAGGTATCTAGCGTTGTTGATGTCATTAGCGGAAGCTTCTCTAAGCTATAATTCGTTCTTTCGCCGCCGATCAGCTCCTTATACCAAGGAAATACCTCGATTACTTCAAGCAGTTTATCCTTTAATTTCTCTTTGTCGAGCAGCATGATGGCCGCCTCCTGTTGACCGCAAGCTGCAGCCCATAGATGAATACCTACAATAATTATATGTAGATTTCTTTCAGTGTGTTCTACTGTTCGATGTTCGCCCAATCAAAATCGGAGGCATACTCGTAATATAGCCTATGGATCTATTGAGACGGAGGGACACAATGATGAAGCAGATAAGCCGTATATCCAATAAGCTGACGAAGACAAGGGTGCTGGTTAGAAACCAAGAGTTAAATAAACATGTCCCGCTTACGAAAAAAATGGATAAGAACACGCTCTATGAAATGCTACAAAAATATAAGATGGTGTACATTAAGCCTTGCTGCGGCTCTTTAGGACAGGGCGTAATACGGGTTGAACTCACACGCGCACAATTCAGCTATCAATCCGGTACCCACGTACACAAATTTTCTGATTACGACACGGCCTATCGGGCCATCTTACGAGAGGCTCAAGGAAAGGCCTATTTAGTACAAAAGGGGATCAGGCTGTTGGTTTACGATGGACGCCCTTTCGATATTCGGGTGATGGTGCAGCGAAATTCTAAGGGTGGGTGGGAAGCAACAGGGGTTGCAGGACGCGTTGCGCATCCTCGCAAAGTGGTTACAAACGGGAGTCAAGGAGGAACAATTTATCCGATTGAGGAATTATTAAAAGGCTACACAAGCGCAGAAAATTGTAAAATATTGATCCGATCCCTGAAGCAAATTGGAGTGAAGTCCGCAAGGCAGCTTAGCACTGTCTATCCCGCACTTCAGGAAATCGGTGTGGATATTGCCTTAGATCAACGTCTTAAGCCATGGATCTTGGAAGTGAATACGGCTCCCGATCCGTGCCCGTTTACTAAACTAAAAGATACCCGTATGATTGACCGAATTGTCAGATATGCCAAGGTATACGGTCGCACATACAATCTCAAGTGCATGAAATCAAAACAGGGTATGGTGTGAAGCGCAGAAGAATCCATAGACAGCGGCGAACTGTGAATTCACAATCTACAGCTCGCCTTTTGTACCGAGGATATAGTTTCGGGGTTCATAAGATGGACGAAAAAAGACGCGAAATGCCCTCTTTAAATTTGATTATTAAGGATCTTTCTTTATAGCGTTCAGGGGTAAGCTCTGTACTCAACTGGCTATCTTCATCAAACAATTTTTGAAGTTGTTTAGCAACTTGCTCATCATACACAATTGCATTCACTTCGAAATTGAGTCTAAAGCTCCGGGAATCAATATTCATTGTTCCTACGGACGCTACTTCATCATCAACTACAATCGTCTTAGCATGCAAAAAACCATTTTCATATAACAGAATCTTCGCTCCATATTTCAATAATTCCCCGGCATATGCCCAAGTGGCCCAATAAACAAAAGGATGATCAGGCTTATTAGGGATCATGATCCGGACATCAACACCTGATAGAAGTGCAATTTTACAAGCATCCATAAAACTGCTATCAGGAATAAAGTATGGCGTTTGAATATATACACTCCGTTTGGCATTCAAGATGAGCTTAATGTACATATTTTTAAGATGCTCCACTAGCGAGTTAGGACCACTAGACACAATTTGAACAGGACTTGATCCGACATGTGCTTCCGTATTAAAAGAAAATTGATCGAAGCTTACGCGCTCATTTTTCCGGGCATGTTTCCAATCCAGAATAAATCTTCCTTGAATCTGATTAACGGAATCTCCCTTCATTCTAAAATGTGTATCCCGCCAATACCCAAACTTTTTATCTATACCTAAGTATTCATTTCCCACATTAAATCCACCAATATAAGCAACTTCTCCATCGATAATACATAATTTTCTATGATTTCGATTATTCATACGGAAATTTATCGGTCTAAGCAGTGATGGAAAGAACACCTCTACTTCTCCACCAGCAGAGAGTAGTTCTTTAAAAAACTTAAGAGAAAGCCTTTTGGAGCCGATTTCGTCGTAAAGAACCCTCACTTTTACGCCTTCTTTGGCTTTTATGGTTAATTCATCTCTTAATTTTTTTCCCAAGGCGTCAGGCTGAATTATGTAATATTGAATATTAACTTCTTTCTTGGCATGTCTAATATCATCAAACAAAGCATCGAATTTTTGATTACCATCGTTGAAAATAGATATCTCGTTATCAGTTGTCATTAGCGCATTCGATGAAACAAGGTTCATATGGATCAAATCAGCATATTTCGTGAGCAAAGGGTTATGATCCTCGCGCTGATCGTTTAATGTAGCTAATTGATGATCTACAGCGGATTGTAGATATTTCCTTTCTTCAGAAGATAGACCAAAGAAATTTTTCTTTGCTAAGTTTCGACCAAGGAAGAGATAAATAATAAATCCCAAAATGGGAATGAAATAAAAAAGCATAAGCCATGCCCATGTATAACCAATATCTCTCCTCTCAAAAAATAAAAAACCTGCAGAGAGCAATATGTTTATTATTATAACAAGTGAAAGAGTCGTCGTTACCAAGCTGCTGCTATCCATAAGGAGTTCCTGCCTTTCTTATCTTATTATTGATGTCAGTATTTCTAGTTTTGCCACAAGTCAGTTTGTCCATCGTCTGATAAATCAATACTTCTGTAAATGACTAGATAGAGTACTATAGCATAATTGTCCATCTAAGAAAACATTTGATAAAAAACTCAATAATTAAAAGATGAGACCATAAAATTTGACATACGAACAACAGCTCTAATGCAGTAGTTCTGCTTTAGAGCTGTTGCAGCAATTCTTCAATTAGCATGAGCAAATTCAATCAACTTATTGTAAATTCAGGACGATTTCTCTCCCGGAATGAGTAACAATGGTTACCGTTCCCTCGCTGAACTTAACTTTCAAATCTTGCTCAGGTGAATGCTTGAGGACCTTATCAGCTTGATCAGCCTGAATATCTAAAGCCCCCTCTGAAGGGGAACCATATACGGCCGAAACGAGCCAATGAATTCCCGGCCCAAGGGTAGTCGTCAGCATAGGCAGCACCGTCCGAGGGCGAAGCAGGTTCGTATTGGCGTTCGGCCAGACCAACTCGCCCTTCCGACAACCTAGCAAATCCTTGATTGCACTGGTTCCCCAAGCAGTGGAGGCCATCACACCAGCCAAATCGATCTTCGATATGAATTCATCGTCTTGACCAAGTGCGAATCCGCCCTCCGCAGTATCCAGTGACCGTCCAGTTTCGACTCGATGCATCCGAATATGCCAAGGAAGTCCGGCGACAACCCAGGTCTGAACCTCGACGTTGGCCCACGGCTTCCAGACAGAGCGAAGCACGTTGTCCATAATCTCAGATTCTATATTCTGGCGTCTTACCCGATATAAGTTGTCTCCGTGCTCGCTCAGTGCAAGCATAGAATCGTATGCTCCCTGAGAGAGCCCCCATTCGGAGCGGGGCACGCTGAATCCAAAGCCTGTTGAATACACGAATTTTTCGTATTTGGCCGAGGTGTGAGTATGTTCATTCGTATATAAATGTCCGCTATTAAAGGCCGCCACATGACCGGAAGCAGGCTCGCGGATGATGACAAGGTGTGCAGGCTTCTGAATCATGACATCCGGAAGGACTGGCAGCGGCAGTTCTTCTGCCTTCCAGAACGGTTGCTCTGCGCCGAGAGCCAGCGGCAGGAAAGTCTTCAACGCCCAGTACGGAGATCCGGGAGCATTGTAATTCTCCGCCATGACCAGATTCGGGTAAGTATATCCGATGGTCAGTACACCATCGGCGTCAACAATCGGCTGGCTAAACCACCAGCGCAGGTTCCGCAGCACCAGACCTTTTACCACACCAGCAGGGAATCCTTCAACGTCTGCGTAGGCAAGGGCGCTCCAAAATGCCGACTGGGCAAAACGGTAAGTCAAACTGCGCCCATAAGGAAGTGCGGATCCGTCGGGTGCGAACCAGCTGATGAAATCGGCAGCAAACAATCGAGCTCGTTCTTTGAACACACGGGAACGTTCGGGGTCTTCCTGCTCCATCAGCTTTGCGTACAGCAGTGCATAGTAATGAATAGCAAAAGGTACGTAATAATCGCTGTGGCCGTTAATTCCGTCACTGTACCAGCCCTCGCCCAAATAGAAATCGTCCATGCGCTTCAAATTGTTCTCTAACTGCCCTTCGTCGTAGGGACGACCGATTTTGCGGAATCCGACATTGACTAGAACGTTAAAGAACAGCCAATTGCAGTCATAGCAAGGATGAGCGTTTATTTGATTCAGCCAGCGGTATAATTGATCCTGCTCCTTCGAAGCAAGCGGCGACCAGATCCTTTCCGGAATGGCTGCTAATGCGAAACCAAAGACCGCCATTTCGACCAAACGCTGGTCGTAATCCTTCACCTCTCCCCAATATTCTTCATGAGAAGGATCAGTGCCATGCCGAATGCCATCCAGCACGATGTCCCAGAGTTCGCTGTCTCCACCACCAATGAGCAGGGGTACCAAACCCCACAACACCCGCGAGAAACCTTCCATTTCAGCAGTTGCTGCCGAATAGCTCGCCCCTGTTTTACCGATTTCAAGCCTTGCGCCGCCTTTGCTGTAGTGCGCCCGAAGCGGATCCGTAAGCTGCTCAAGGGCGATCACCAGATCCACCCGAGTCTTTAACGGATTATCACTAATCCGGAAAGATGTCTTATTTGTATTCATCCTAATCACCCCCTACTCCCAATAGAACGGACCTGCGGCCTTAATCCGGGCTAGTGCTTCGACATAGAAAAAGTCACCGTAGATAAGAGGAACATCTATATTCCGGTTCTCAGGGTAGTTACTCGTACCGTGAAGCAGCAACCCTTCCTCATCCGCATTGTCCCAACTGCCATAATTCCTGTAGAGCGATTCCACGATTCTTATAGCCCCGTTCCGGTACACATGGGACTCCGAATCATCCACCTGGTCCGCTAGCAGAAGCAAACCGCTCGCCGCACAGGAACCGGCGGAGCTATCACGAATTTCGCCGACTTCACCGGGCGCGCGGAAATCCCAATGCGGAACATGATCGTCCGGCAAACGGGTCAAGAAGAAATGTGCTACCTGCTTGGCTGCATCCAGATAGCTCTGCTTGCTCGTATGATGATAGGCAAGCGCTAAACCGTAAATGGCCCAAGCCGTGCCGCGCGACCAAGCAGATTCGGGCGAATAACCTTGCCCGCCAAGCTTTTCCACGACTTCACCCGTCTCCGGGTTGAATTTGACGATGTGGTACACGGAGCCATCCGGTCGGATAAAATGCTCAAGAACAGTATCCATATGCGCCTCAGCGATATGATGATAGCGTGGATCTCCCGATGTCTCAGAAGCCCAGAACAACAGACTGGTATTCATGCAGCAGTCAATAATAGCAACTCCGCTGTTATCTTCCCCTACACTCCATGGATTCCAAGCCCGGATATATTGTCCTTTCAGATTGAAGCGGGCTGCCAGGTAGTTGGCCGCTTTTAATGCCCGAATTCGCGACGCTTCGCTACCCGTCAACTTGTAATTTGCCACGCTTGTAAGAATCCACATGAAGCCTAAATCGTGATCCAGCTTAACATAGCCATCCAGCACCTCGTCGAGTCTCTCTTCGCAGCGCTCCGCGATCATTTTTAGACTTTCATCCCCGCTCTCAGAATAAAACTGCCAGAGCATTCCCGGCCAGAACCCTGCTGTCCACCAATTCGGCGCCTCCAGCAAATATTTCCCCCCTTGACTTGCATGAGGAAATTCTGCGCCGATCTTTCGACTGTTACATCTTGTCTTTTCAAGAGCCTTGCTCCAAGCTTCATCCAGCCAAGTTTGGTTATCCGTAATATTCATATCAAACACCGCCTTCTTCGAATTGTTCTCTAGTTCTTTCATCATTTATATAAATTGAAAGGTGAATACTAATTTCCCTACAGCACCGGGCTGAAGCAAATGAAAGTCGAGAGTATACCAGGCCGTTTCCCTGCCGAAATGATCCCTGTACTCACGAGCGGTAATCTCTGGCTCTACAATCTGGGCATCATAGATCACTTCAACTCCGCCGACATCAGTTCCCGGCAGCAACACAACGCCAGTACGAAGGATCTTCGGCCGACGCCAGGTTACGAACCGCTCCGTCCAGCTCACTAACTTACCGTTAAACCGGTACTCGTCCGTTAACTCCAAGCGAGGACGCTGCTCCTTGTACCAAACCATAGAACGGACCAAGGATTGAAGCTCTTCCACTTCGTAAGCCTGAGACAGCTCCAGCGTCAGTTCATCCCTCACGGAAGCAGTCGACGCATACAGAACTGTAGCACTATGCTCCTTGCCAGACTGTTGATACTGGCCGTCGATGATAGGAACCGAATGTCCCTGCGAGCCATTGCAATCATATTGATAACGGCCAGCCCCAAAATATTCAGCCGTATACTCTCCACTGCCGAGATCCGCTGCATAGATTTCGCCTTCACCTAACAGAATGAACTGCCCCAGATCATTATGATTATGAGGTTCAGCGTTATGCCCTCCTTTAGCCGCGAAGCCGAACGAACTTCCTCCGGACTGATAACGCGAGACAAGCCATCCCGCATCAGGAAGATAATAACTGGCGGCTCCCCAATCCTGATCCTGTTTCTCATCGCCGGTCCTTCTCCAGATGAGATTTCGAAAAGCCGGAGCCCAGCGGCTGCAATGATCCTTAGCGTAAGGAGCGCGAAGCACAGGCGGAGGACATTCTACTTCTGGATAGGTATCAGCTAAATAATGGGACAAGCCCATATGTATGTGAATTTGAGGCTCTGAGTCTGAGAAATTGGCGACAAAATTGCCGCCGATGAAAATTTTTTGTTGGAACTGAGCGATACTTCGCACTTTGTCTGTTGCAAACCAGTCTACTCTTCCCTCACTTCTGACCCGGAGAAGATCGCTGTAATACGTAAAATAGCCAAATCCGTAGTTCCAGTAACTCAGACCTTCCAGACAGGCCCCATCATCCCCGAAGCCTTCCAGATAGTAACTCATGCTTCGTTCTGTCTTCAGCAGGATATCCGTTAGCGCAGCAGGATCATCCAACATCAGCAAGGCAGCTGCCCCAATCGAACCTACACAAACTGCCGACCAATTATGCCTTGCAGTCTCCCATTCATAAGGACCACATTCAATAAATGGTCGAAATATTCTCCGCTCTACTTCATGTCTTATTCGAAATCGAAGAAGCTGTGGAAGTCGTTCTCCCAGTAGTAGCGAAATTTCACTCAGTGTAAAAGCAGTTTCCGAGGAGAACAGATCAATAAACTGATCGATATTCTCTGCATTATGATCTGAAGGAAGATGGGCTGGTAGGCACCAAGTGTACTCTTCGCATATAGACCATAGTGTATTTTCCAGGTTCTCCAGAAGTCTGACATTATCCGGCTCAAGCAAGGTCATAAATACATATGTGTTCAGCCTTCTTCTCCGTTCGAAATAGACCCGTTCATATTCCAGCCTCGAACCCGTGCGCGCATAAATTGAAAAAAGCGTATCCGTCAGCTCCGGTATAGGCTGGCCGTCTAATCTCTGAGC
Source organism: Paenibacillus sp. FSL E2-0201 (assembly GCF_037963325.1). Lineage (NCBI taxonomy): Bacteria > Bacillati > Bacillota > Bacilli > Caryophanales > Paenibacillaceae > Paenibacillus > Paenibacillus sp. FSL E2-0201. The sequence continues at coordinate 2,546,722 of NZ_CP150154.1, read as the reverse complement.
CTCTGCGCGGATTTCGCAGATATCTTCCTTCAATAGCTCGGATAATGATGCCTGTGTCCAAAAAACATCCGAATCTCCATCAGGATAATACAAGCTCAGATTTACCGGCTTCATCCTTTCGATCATTCCGAAAAGCTCCTGTCTATTCATGCTTTCTTCCTCCTTTTGCCCCACCAGCTTAGATCCTTCTAATTGCTCAAGGCATGATCTCTCATAACATCCTCACCAGCTGCGATCCTTTGTGCCGTCCACTTCAATTCTGCTCCTGCCCAGAAAGGATCAGAAGGAAGAAGCCCCAAAGGAAGAAATACAAATGCGCATAAATAGAGACTGCCCGTATTGATATAGCTCTCAGCAAGCTCTGGCTGGTAGCCGTATACTCCCGGACGTAGCCACCCGTTCTCATCCAGAGTGCCCGGAAATTCCATAGTCCGTGTAATTACAGCAGTCAAGGCGCAGCGTACCTGCGCGGGAGAAAGCGATTCCTCCAGGAAATGCTGGAGCGCCGCCTGCGACAACAGCTGAAACGCACCAAAACGGTAGACAATAGAGCGCCCGATAAAGGGATAAGTTCCATCCGGTGCAATCATCCGTTCCAGAACAGTTGCGTATCTCTGTGCCCGTTCCAGTATCAACGGCCGCAATTGGGAATATTGCTCCGACTCCCGTTCAAAGAGTGTCACCACATCCACCAGCATCGGCTGAATAACAAAGCTGTTGTAATAATCCCAGTGAAAGTCCTTGCCGTCACCGTATATGCCATCGCCTTTATACCAATCCATAAACATATGAATCGCATAACCAACACGCATCCGGTCATATTCAGGATCGTTGAGGATATACAAAGCCGCTTCCACCATTGCGCTGAACAGTAGCCAGTTGCTGCCGCTCGGTGCAGTCCGGCGCGTTTGCTTCAAGGCTGTTATTAAATTAACTTTGACCCGCGCATTCAGCCGCCCGGCAAGCTGCTTCGGCGCGCGCACCAACGCGTGGGCGAGGAATGCCGCATCGACCAGCGGTTGGCCTTCGGACTTAAAATCCATATAGTCAGGCGAAGATGGATCGACAGCGGCATCAATGCATTCCAGCATCAGTACGGCATAATGGGCTCTAAGCTTTTCCTCTTCACCCTCCAGCCCTTCAAGCTCTAACCATGGGGCCATTCCACAGGCTAATCTAGCAAACGCTTCCAAATACGCAAACTTGCTCCTATCACCATGAAACTCCGCAGGCAGCCGTTCCTTTAATTTTCTCTGCGACAAAGCGTCAAGAACCGGATTCCCGATCTGTAACATCGTATCCAGCCAATATTTCCGGTGTTTCGTACCAGTCATAGACAATCCACCCTTTCAATTGCGTCTATTCAGCAGGTACAGACTCTCCTACTACTCTTGTTCTGACCAGCTCTATCTTGTTTTATTGCGTAATCTTCTTCTATAGTTTAGTGTTGTATTATTGCAATGTCTTTGCGATTAATGATCATTTATTGCGTTTATTGCTATCAATCTGAAAGGGGCCATCCGGATGAAACATGCCCAGTATTATCAGCCTTTCGAAGGCGACATACTGGCGGGCATCGGCAATTCACCGATCTCACCCACCAGAGATTTTCACATTCATGACCACTACGAAATCTTCCTGTTTCTTGGCGGCACGGTGAACGGGTTTGTGGATCAGTACAGCTATCCGCTTCAGCGGGGCAATGTGCTCTTATTTAACAATCACGAAATACATAAAATCATCAATTTATCTCCAGAACCTTATGAACGCTTAACAATCCATTTCAAAGCTCCACTTATATATCCCTTCTGCACTGCAACCACAAATCTGCTCGCTTGTTTCCAGAACCGTCAGCCCGGGGAGCAAAATCTCGCGCAAATGGATGAAACACTGCTTTCAGAGTATACGACCCTTGCCTACCGCTTAATTGCAATTTTGGACAACCCACAATACGGCAGTGAGGTTCTGGCTCTGACTTATCTGATTCAGATCCTGGTCCTTATTAATGAGCTTTATAACCGTACCGTTACCACCATACCCAGCATTATTTCTTCACATATTCAATCGGCCATGCGCTATATCGATAACCATCTGCATCTGAATCTGTCGCTTGAGCAGATCGCCGGAGAATTAAACATCGATAAATATTATCTTAGTCACCTGTTCAAGCAACAGACCGTTGGGACAATCTACCGGTACGTCCTGCTTAAAAAGATCGCGTTATCCAAACAGCTCTTATCCGCCGGGAACTCCGTATCCGATACCTGTTATTTATCCGGTTTCAATGACTATGCAAATTTCATCCGTACTTTCAAGAACATCACGGGCATTCCACCTGGAAAATACGGCAAAAAAAGCTGATATGGCTACTAATCTTCGCCTCGCAATTCTAATCCCTTCTCTGAACTTATAAAAAACCTGACAGCCGCTAAATGCAGCTGCCAGGTTCATGGAAAAACAGCTTACAAATGTCTCAACAGATTGGCGATAACTTGCGCACTTTCAGCACGAGTCATCCCCTCTTGAGGTGCGAATTGCTTATTTCCGCGTCCCTTTATGAGCCCCGCCTGCTCGGCGAAACTGGCTGATTTCTGTGCCCAGTCATGAATCTGGGAATAATCACTGAACGAGCTCTCAGAAATATCATTCATTTTGCTGCCTTGTGAAAATTCATAAGCCCTAACGATCATTACAGTCATTTCCTCGCGGGTGATGCTGTTGTCCGGTGCGAATGTATCCGAACTGCGACCGAGCACTATGCCAGCTTCGCTTACAGCTGCAACGGCTTCGGCATACCAAGCTTTGGAATCCACATCAACAAACGTTGAATGACTTCCTGCCTCTAAGCCTAACGCTCTTGCAATCATGGCCGCGAATTGTGCTCTTGTCACGTTCCCCTGCGGATTAAACTCGGTATCAGAAATACCTTGGATAATATGTTTTGCCGCCATTGTCTTAATAACATCCCTAGCCCAGCTATCTTCACTGACATCCGAGAATATCTTGTCATACTCTAGAACCGCAAACTGGCTGAAATGCTTTATTTCCGCACTCCATTTTCCATCAGCTAGCGTTCCACCCATAAGTTCAAGAGCTCCGTTCGCCGCTATATAGTAGATACCAAGCAAACCGGAATTAGCATTCGAATCTACGGTAAAGGTAAGCGTCAGTGGCTTGTCAAAATGGGTTACCTGTACGGCAGTGCCGCCTGCACTAATAACTTCCAGGCTGAAGTTAATTACGTCACTAGCAGCAGTTAACTGAACTGAACCGTTGACAGCCGGATTATTCATAAGTTGTTCTAAGGCAGCTCTTGATACCTTCACAGCGGAGAGCTTAATTCGTGCTCCTTCCGTTTGACCTCCAGCAGCTTTTTCCTGGATACTCTTCAGCGCTTCTGGGGTCAGATGGATAGCAAATGTATTCCACACGAGACGCAGATTGCTCACTCCTGTGATATCTAATAATCCCTCAGGTAATAATACGGAATCCGTACCTTCAGTGAGCTGAACCGTTATTACTCCTCCAACCGGAGCTGAGAAATCGTCACTATTAAGAATCCTCGTGGTCTGCGGCAACGGCGTTGGTGTCGGCGATACCACTGCTGTCGGTGCCGTTGTTGACACTGGCCCTGAGGTTACTACAGGTGTAGGTGTGGGTGTCGGATTTGCCGTTGGCTCAACTGTCGGTGTTGGTTCTACCGTTGGTGTTGAAGTCGGCGGTTGCTGTGCTTCTCCCACTGTAACTGTTCTTGTGACTTCAACGGCCATATTTCCCGCGGAATCGCTAACATTATAATGATAAATATAAGTACCCGCCGATAGGGTATCTATCGTCTCAGTACGATTTCCATCCTTCGTAATTGTCGCCACAATTCGTTCGCTAATGTCACCATCACGGTCATCTGCTGCTGTGGCTCCGGCATCTGTATAACTTGCGCCATTGTCCAGTTGAACAGTTGACTCACCAAGCAGTGTAATGACCGGCTTCAGTACATCCGGATCTTCCGATACGATTACTTTGCGGGTGACTTCCGCAGCAGAATTGCCTGCAGCATCGCTGACATTGTAATGGAAGGTGTAGATATCCGCTTTCCTTGTATCTAACTCGGTCAAACCATACACTTCACTGCTGACCGTTGTGGAGATGCGATCTGTGATGTCACCGTCTTGGTCGTCATACGCAGTGGCTCCGGCATCCGTATATTCAGAACCGATCTGCAGATTGACTATGGCTTCACCTATCAAAGTAATCTCTGGCTGCGTCATATCTGGCTCCGGTAGCTTTATCGTTCCGCTGGCCGCAGCTTCTGCCTTAGCCTCACCCTTGTTCAGTGATACTGTGAAGCTGAAGCTGCCGGCCGTGTCATCAGTAGCTTCCTGGAACGAAGATAGAGTGATATCCCCCATCGTAACCCCCGTACCACTGAACCCGATTAAGCCGTTCATTGTTTGGAGCAACCAAGTCCGGACTCCGTCCTCGCTGTTAGCGGTTTCCTTCTGCACGCTGTATGCAGCACCTTCTATAATGCTCTTAGCCTCGTTTACAGCCTGCTCATTGGCAATGCTGGCCCTGTCCTTCGCCACCGCTAAGTAACTAATCACAGATGCCTGACTATTTGTGTTGTTTATCGAATATTTTACGATACCGCTCACAGGTAGCGTAAAGTCGTGGTTGATCATGATGCCATTAGGACCTGCGAGTACACCGGTCTTAACCGTTTCGTTCACCGTCTTTCCCTCATCATCAGTATAACTAAGCGTAATATCCATCGTGCGGTTACTCATATTCCACCAGTCCCGATGGAACGATGTAATCGTGTACTTTCCTGCATTTAATGGGAGGGTATAGATCAGAGGTGTGTTCTTTGTATTCGAACTGTAAACACCTGTCTGAGTTTTATCCGTGATAACCACGGCACCTCCGAGCCCTTTCAGATTATAATTTGCTCCTGTATTGGTATGGCCCCATACTGTACCTGTTGACAGCTGATCCGCTGTACTATTAAAAAGACTATCGCCCGCGAAATTTTTGATCACCGTATAAGGTGGTGTGACAACATCCCCTGAGACACCGAGATCCAAAAAGTATACGAGACCTTCTGGTACCACTTCTACATAAGCCATGGTTTTTAGATTGCCGTAAGTGCCAGTTACAGCTACCCTTTCATACGGTGTGTTAAAGCTAACTGCGTCTACATTCCATTTCACGGACACAAACAATTTGGATCCATCTTCACGAGTAGCCTCCAGCTTATCAGGAAGATTCGGCAGTTTACCGACAGCAGTAGCCATATCCTGAGGAGCAATAAGCTCCCGTACATCCCCTGTAGTCAATTGGTTCTGAGCAGAGATCAGACGTCCCGCAAGATGTATAGCTCCTTCTTGATCCAGCCTGTAGTCAGCAGCATTCTCCAATGCTTCCTGTGCGGCGTTCTGTGCGGTTGCAAAAAGCAGCCAATCTCTCTCAGAATATTCATCCAGTTTATTAATTTCTTTTGATGCTGTTACCGCTGCTTGTAGTGCAGCTGTATCCACAGCTCCCTTTACCTCACCGGATACTACTGCTACAGCGTCCACAACCAATGTGCCGCTTAACACCTTAATCTGAACGTTATGCTGTCCATATTTAAGTCCGCGAAGGGTGTACGTTTGGTAGAGTTCTTTAGAAGCCATGGTATCGGCTGACAGCATGACAATTTCATCATCAACGGTCACTTCTAGCTTAGCCGATCCATTATTCGGTCCCAGAATATCTAGCCCCGTGCCTTCAAAAGAATATTCCATCGTAGCATTTGCACCTTGAGTAGTAGAGAGGGAACGTTGGTAAATATACATGCCTGCGCCGTTTTGATGACTCCACGACCCACTGTATTTCAGTTTAGGACCCGGTGTAGCAGCTAGGTCAAACATCTCAAGATTATCCAGTAATTCGGAATAGTATGGTGCATAGCCGTCAACCGTCTCAACTTTTAAATTATCGAAGCGAACATGATAGTATCCACTGGCTAAATCTACCCGTCCAGACAATTCAGGGTTCGGATCAGTATAAGAGGCCAGCTTCACCTCGTCCAGATAGGCAGTCACTTTATCACCTGCAACCTGAATGGCAAGGTTATGCCAGGCATCATATGCGGCGTTAAATCCGTCGAGCTTAACTCCACCGGAACCGCTCACTACATTACCACTCGCTACTGCACTACTATTGACCAGCAGCTGCCAGCCTCCGTCAAACCAGAATTTCAACACATAAGGTGTGCCGTTTATAGTGTGAGAACTGCCACCTCCTTGATACCGTGCACCAATCGCAGCATAATTGGCACCACCCTGCGTATTGTTCGTCTCGAACGAAACATCTACACTGGCCTTGTAATTCGTCCATCGGTTATCACCGATAGCCGTCACGGGATCTCCACCGTTCCAAGTGCCGCCCAGCCCCATAATTCCCGAATCCAGCTGTTGGCGCAGAACATAGTTGTCAGACCCGTCCGGAAGATATGCCTCGAATGCACCGTTACGGTCGTGTGTATAGCGCGGTATCACACTTTTAGAGCCGCCGCGGGATTCTATATAGCTTTGGGTACCCTCACTCTGCCCGCTTGCTCCGATCTTCACAACGGATTGATTGGAATAGTCAAAATCATCGGCATACAGAATATTGTCCGCGTAATTTTGAACCCTCCCCGTTGCATCGGTATCAAGCACAGTGCGTTCGCCTTCTACAGGTAAAGGTGTTTGATATGCCTCTTTGTCCTTGTTCTTCAAAGTGGTCACAGTCACTGTTGAATATGGTTTGACATGAACGGTATAAACCCCGCTGCCATCAACAGCGACATCCCCGAGATATTTCATATAATTACTGTTAAAGGCTTCCCCCGCGTCGGCCGCACGGGTCTCCCATACTTCCAGTGATGGATTCCCGTCAAAGTTCATATTTAACGTCTGAAGCTTATAGGTTTTGGCATACTCACTGTCATTCACGATAACGGTTGAGAAATCGCTTTTGTCAGGTGCAGCAAGTGTCATATAGCTAGGAGAACCGTTGCGTCCGCTAACAGGGTTGGTGCCTGTCGCACCCGTAGAGCTAGCCTTAGGTACCGCTCTCCAAATCCCTGCAGTATTATCCTCGTTCTCCCAGCCCACATTGGCGAACCAGCTGTAATGCTGCAATGCAACAAGGCCTGCATCATAGTGAATCCATCCCGACCACGGGTCACGGGCGCTAAGTAGTTCCTTAAACGAATATTGACCGCCCTCGTAGAAAGAGCCGATGGCCGGCTGATAAATAAAGTGCGTCCGGCGGGAATTGACGAATCCTTTAATAATCGTATTGCTCATCTCCAGCGGACTGCCAACACCGCCAATGCCGGTTCCTGCCACTGTAGGATCCTTTACATTATTATTGGGACGGAAGGCGGAGTTACTGAAGGTAGACTGCGCCTCGCTGTTCCATACTTCAATATCATATTGTTCTGCGAGCTTCTTGAAATTGCCTGCGCTGTCGTCGTCAGTGTTATAGTGATATCCGGCGATCGGAGCCGCTTCCCTTAAAGAAGCATCGCTTACCATACTGCCGCCAAATGATCCGATCCCGACTTCATCTGAAATCACAATCTTGATCTGGTTATAGAGCGTTTGCTCTTCTGGGCTTGCAAAACCTTCGTTATCTGTTTTAACACGTTCGGCGTACTGTTTGGTCCACGCCAAATCTGGCGTATGCTCGTTGATATGGGGATTGACATAGTCGACCATATAGCCATACTCACGGTAAGCGGCAAGAATGGTATTTTTATACCAGGTATAGATTTTATCGTTGTCGCTCGCCCAGGCCGGAGCACTCCATCGCAGGATGCTCACCTTGAGATCCGGATTCGTAGCCTTGGCATCTGCCGCAAGCTGGAAACCGGGATGCCGGGTGACATTGGCTTCTTCATCAGGCGTACGCATTGTGGTCGGGTCTGGACCGGTAGAGTTATTGCGGTCATTACCCATCTCGATTTTCACATGTGTCATGATGGGATGATCTCCACCGAACAGAATCTGCAGCATTTCTGCGTAAGAATCCGGATGCTCAGCCTTATAATCCATCAACAGGGCACTGGTGCTGTTGGCACTTAGTACGCCAAATCCCTTAAACGTGAGGCCGTTGACGTTGTCCGCTTTAATATCGTTGCCGTCGAGCAGAACCTTGACCATAGAAGCTGCAGTCTGCCGAGCATCTTCGATCTCTTTCTGAATCCCTCCCTTGGCAACGGCGAACCAGCTCAAGATAGGCTTCTCACCGGAGACATAGGCGTAGGTCAATGTCATGGGGCTGCTAGCGTCGATATCACCGGGAATCGTGAATTCACCGGAAATAAGCTGTGTCACACTGGTATTAAATGGTGCAAACGAGAGCGTCTTTGTTGCTCCATTTGTATCCTTATACTCGATCTGAGGCTGTATTACCCGAGTGCGGTTGCCATACCAATCATGGAAACCACTACTGAGTGTATAGGTCCCTGCTTCAGGCGCTTTTAATTTGTAAACGATATGATTGCTAGCAGGGTCGGCACGAAGTCCTACTGTCCATATGGATGGATCAGTAGCAGGATCGGTAAGTCCTCCGTCTTTGGAGTTCTTCACCTTGTTTATGGAATCATCAAATCCCCAGGCAGTCGTTCCGCTGACATATTTCTGATCCGGTAACTGGTTGAGCAAAGTGCTGCCGGACAACGTTTTGACTGCTTCGTACAGCGGCGAAGTAGTAGGACCATTCCCTACGGAATCTCCTCCCCTGCCGCTGTCCACAAAGTAAATCAATGGATTGCTTGATGACGGAATAACTTCCACACTGGCAACAACCGGCACACCATTCGCTATACCCGTGACTGTCACTGTGTCATAAGGAACGGCAAAGGTATCCTCACCAATATTCCATTTCACAGTCTCAGACTGGCCTCCAATGTCTATGCTAGCAGGCAAGGTAGTGCCAGAAGATGTCTTCGCCCCCATATAGGCGGCTGCAAAGAAAGTATCCACGGTAGCTGCAGATACAGACGGCATTTGGAGTGCCGGAAACATTCCAACTACAAGTGCAGAGGTCATCATCATTGAGAACAGCTTTTTTCTAACGGAGTGTTTTCTATTCATTCTTTAATCCTCCTTTTGCTATAAATAGCCTCTCGGCAACACTTAAAGAAAGCGCATTCATTTCATCAATAAGCTAAAAAAAACTGGCAGCATGCGATGACTGCAACTGCCAGATTCCATACCTTCTAGCCTTTAATACCAGATGCTGCAACACCTTGCACAAAGTATTTTTGCAAAGCCAGGAAAACAATTACTACCGGGATAATAGAAACCACACTTGCCGCCATAATCAGTCCATACTCGGCCGAATATTGCGAGATGAACATTCTTAGTCCTATTTGAATGGTCTTGAGTTTCGTATCCGTCAAATAAATCATTGGCCCCAAGAAATCGTTCCATGTAGCAACAAAGGTAAAAATCGTCAATGTAGACAAGGCCGGCTTGGATAGTGGCAACATGATTCTCGCCCAAATCCCATATTCGCTCAAGCCATCGATTCGTGCCGCCTCGCATAATTCATCTGGGACTCCTTGATAGAACTGGCGCATCAGAAATACTCCAAAAGCCGAGAATGCCTGTAGCAGAATGATTGCTAAATGGGTATTGTTAAGTCCCATGTAACGCATCAAGATAAATTGCGGTACCATATAAGCCTGCCAAGGAATTGCAATCGTAGCGATATATCCAAGGAACAAAACATTCTTCCCTCTAAAATGCAATTTAGAGAATGCATAGGCAGCAAAGCTTGAAGTCAACAGCTGCAAAATCGTTACGATAATTGATAATTTCGCCGTGTTATAAATAAATCGATCCAGTGGAATACGGGTCCAAATATCCACGAAATTCTCCCAGCGCGGATTCGCCGGAATCCATTGCATCGGGAACGAGAACACATCCTTGTTCAGCTTGAGTGAAGAAGACAACATCCATATATACGGAACAAGCATGCAGAGCACTGTCGCAAACAACAAAATATACACTAGCACCATCGTGCCGATTTTAATTCCTTTATTTGTACCCACCATATCTTTTGAATCCTCCTATTGTCCGTATTTCTTCTCGCCGCGGAACTGGACGATGGTAATGCCAAGTACCAGCAGAAACAATACAATGGCCATGGCGCTGGCATATCCGTAATCAAGCGAACGGAACGCCGTATTGTAGATTTGATAAACCATAACTCTTGTAGAATCGTTCAACTGGTTATCAGCGCCGGCAAATAGGTTGATAAAGATATCGTAGACTTTGAACGAATTGATGACCAAAATCATCAGAACAAAGAAGGAGGTTGGCGCTAGCTGAGGAACCGTCACATTACGGAATCTTCTCCAGGCGCCCGCCCCATCTAGCTCAGCAGCCTCATACAATTCAGGGTTAATCCCCTGAAGACCTGCCAAGTAAATGACCATGTAATAACCCATGTTTTTCCACACGGTGAACAGTATTACTGTGAACATTGCCCAGTGTTTATCCGCCGCCCAGCGGGGAAGATCCTCCAGCGGAATACCGGTAAGGGTATGTAGAATATTGTTGACCGGCCCCATCGTAGGGCTGAAGATAAAGTTCCATACAGCAGCAACAGCTACTAAGGATGCTACATAAGGGAAAAAGAATACGGTTCTCATGAAATTACGAGCCATGATCTTCTGATTAAGTAGAATCGCTAGTGCTAGCGCTACAATCATAGTGAACGGTACAACACCGATGGTGTAGACAATGGTATTCCATAACGCTTTATGAAATGTTATATCTTTGATGAGCCGGGTGAAATTGTCCAGCCCAATAAACTTCATTGGATTGGCCCCGTCCCATTTCACAAAAGCAAGGATAAAGGCAAAAAACATGGGTACCAGTGTAAACACGGCAAATCCGATAAAGTTCGGCGCAATGAAGCTGTAAGCTACCAGGTTTTCCCGGACACCTTTTGACAAATGACGTTTAGGGATCTTTTTTGTCCCCAATATGGTTTCGTTCTGCATTCTTTCTCCTCCAAACCTTCTAAAGCTTCGAGCAAATCTATACTGTCTGTTAAAAAAGGCGGGCTTTCACCCGCCCTTAGAATTCACCGAGTCTCTTTAGATTAATTATTCAAGAGCTGCTGTACGCGAGTATTCATATCCTTCAGACCTTCGTCGATCGAAGCGTTTTTGGTCATAATATTATCGTGGGCTTCGTTAAGAATGACTTCAATGTCAGCACTCTTTTCATGCATTGGCATCTCCAAATACGTCTGAACAGTAGTCAGTGCCGCTTTGCTGTTCTCATCAGTAGGGAAACCGTCGACGGATGTTATGGAATTGATAACTTCATCGTTTTTAATCGCTGGAATGGTTCCGGTGGAAGCAATGACTTTAGCACCTTTTTCACCCGTCACAAAGTTCATGAAATCAAGTGCCGCTTCTTTATTTTTGGATTTCTGATTTACTGCTAGAGAAGTAATTGTACCCAGGGTTGTACCGGCTTCCACACCATCCGGGTGAGGATATTTCACAATTCCCCAGTTGGTTGATTGGGACTCGCCGCTCTTCACCTTTTCAATTTGAGTCGCGATAAACCAGCTGCCCATGTTCATCATCGCAACGGAATTGTTATAGAATACTCCGGAATAATGCGTACTTGAAGTCTTCAGTGTAGCGTAATCCATAACGATGCCGTCTTCCTGTTCTTTCAAAATCCGTTCATAGGTTGGCTTCAGGAAATCGTAGTTTCCGCCAACAACATTGTTCTTGCCATCCAGAATACCGAACAATTGAACTGCGCTCCGCCAAGTATGGTAGTGTGCTCCGTATACTTTTTCAGCACCACTGCCGGAGGTCATTTTTCTAGCAAGTGCATCATATTGGTCGAATGTCATATCGTTGCTCGGATACTCCACTCCTGCTTTGTCGAACAAATCCTTATTGTAGTAGACGATCCAGAAATCACTGCGGAAAGGAAGCGCATACACTTCATCGTTCACTTCGATCTGTTCTACAGTACCGCCGTATAAGGATGGATCAATGTTCTGGTCTCCCATGAAGCCCTTGAGCGGCTCTAAGTGATTTTGTTTCACGAGGTTAGAGTAGCCAGGAATATCTTTAATTGTAAGGACATCCAGATCTGCACCGCCGGACAACTGTGTACTTAGCATTGTCATGTAGTCAGTGGAACCAAGATCCACATAGTCAATCGTTACATTCGGATGCTCAGCTTTATAGGCATCGATCAACGGCTGATAGTATGCAGTGGCTTCCCAATCCCACAGTGCCCATTTCAAGGTCACAGGCTCTTGCTTTGGATCAGCGGAAGCGCTTGCAGAATTACTCGTTTCTGGAGCAGCTGTTGCAGCACTGCCTTCGTTGTTGTTATTACCGGAACATCCGGCTAGCGCACTTAGGGAAAGTATTGTGGCTAAAGTCATGCCATAGAATCTTTTTAATTTCATTTGAAAATCCCCTTTTCCTTCTGATTGTTTACACGGATCGGCTCATCCGATCTATTTCAAAGTTTAAGACTTTCCTCTCTGGAATGGCATGTATTTTCAAACTCAGTTCATTCACTTTTCTTTGTTCTTCTCTTCCTCCTCGCTTCAAACCTGTAAAATCCTATTTAAAACATGTAAAATTCTCAGCTCCTCTGTCTTCCACTGTATGGAATTGCAGGAATATGCTAAGGTGTTAATATGGATATCGATAAACCAGTTAAGCATATTATAAATAGAAGATTAACTTTAAACATGCATGAATTGAAAGATATTTTTGAAAACGCTTTATATTTTTCTGTTTTTTGTAGAGGAGTGTTCACAACGGTAAGAAAATCAACCATTAAGAGCCGTATTATTCTGATCATGACCCTATTTGCACTGTTGATAGCCGCTCTGCTGTCCTTTTTCAGCTATGAATTGATTACCTATTATCAGCGTAAAACGACCATCCAGGCGACCGAGTTCAACCTACAGCTAGTTTCACATATTATTGAACAAGATTTGATTAATCTGTCCTCTTTGGCGATGACCAACAGCACCAACTCGTCCACTAATACATTACTCACTGATTATTTTGTTTCTCCAAAAGCAAGCGCCAAGGATGCTGTTAATGCCTTTAACTCCATGCAGGAGGATTTTCGGATCAATCGCTCTAATAGCTATGTCCGCCGCTTGATTGTTACGGGCAACAACGGAAAGTTCCTGCAGGTGGATAATTCCGTCAGTACTTCAATTCCGCTTACTGTACACAATATCGGTCAAATTCCCGGGCTAAATAAAGATGCTGTTGAGCAGTGGGAACAAGTGATTAAAGACCCGCTCTCCACCACTAATGGAATTCCTTTTGTTCTACCTATTTACGGAGATGGGGCTGCCCGAATTGGAACGGTCTACTTACTCGCCAATACTTCCTTAATTACCGACAAGCTGAAGGGTTATTCCCTGCCAAAGAACTCCCGAATGCTGCTGACGCTGGGCAATCATCATTATCAGCTCATTGGCGATAAAGTAACTGCGATGTCTACACCGTATGAACCTGTAGCCTATACTGATGATAAGCCTGTCGGCCCACAAACCGAGCTGTCCATGATCAAGCTGGAGAATGAAGAAAGTCAAATCGTGGTCTCTTATCCCGTGCGCAGTGGAGTGATTCTGTCGCAGACCTTATCCAATGATCAGTTCGCTCCCAAAGCGAATATATGGATTCTAGTCATGCTCGGCGTTTGTTTACTCGTTATCGTCTTAAGCGGCATTATTACCTTGTACTTAACTCGCACTATTAGTCTTCCGGTAGAAAAATTAAAGAAGCGAATAGATAAGATAGCCCAGGGCAATTTCTTGCTGGACCGTAATATCGAATGGAAAAGTGAACTAGGTGATGTCGGACGGGGCATCAATCGTCTGTCTCAGGACATTGTTGCGCTCATGGACAGCCGACTCGCTGATGAGAAGCAGAAACAGGAGCTAGAGTACCGGATGCTGCAGAGTCAGATCAATCCCCACTTTTTGTACAACACACTGAATTCAATCAAATGGATGGCTACCATTCAGAATGCTACCGGCATTGCTGAGATGACTACCTCACTCTCCAGACTGCTGCGCAGCATCGCCAAAGACAACCGGAGGCTGATGCCACTGAGAGATGAGTTAAGCCTGCTCGATGACTATTTTCTGATTCAGAAATACCGGTATGGTAGTACGGTCTCGATGTTGAAGGAAATCGAAGATGAAGAACTACTCTCTGGGCTGATTCCCCGCTTCACACTCCAGCCTCTGGTTGAGAATGCTATCTTCCATGGCATCGAGCCCAAAGGCAGAGGAGATATTCTCATCACAGTGAAAAAAAGTGGCTTTGCCGATATCCTGGTTACGATTGAAGACAACGGTGTAGGCATGAAGGAAGAACAAATCTCCACCATTCTGTGTGCTCCAGAGGATGGAACTAAGGGCGTGTTCGAGAACGTTGGACTCCGTAGTGTAGATGAGCGTTTGCGGCTAGCCTTTGGGGAGAATTACGGTCTTTCAATTGAGAGTGAAATGGGCCAATATACCTTAATGAAAATTCTTCTGCCATTTATACAAAAAGAGTAGAGTGGCAAATCTATCAAGGATGTGGTCAAATTGATTAAATTATTAATCGCCGACGACGAAGCTCTAGTCTGCATCGGCTTGCAGTCTATGCTGAAATGGGAGCAGTATAATATAGAGATTGTTGGTATCGCGCACAACGGTGCCCAAGAAGAAGAAATGATTGACACGCTCCGCCCGGACATCGTAATCAGCGATATCAAAATGCCGATAAAGAGCGGTTTAGAAGTTGCCGCTTCAATACGCCAAAAATATGGTCGACTTCCGTTGTTCATTATGTTGACTAGTTATGAAGAGTTTCAATATGCACGCGGAGCCATAGAGGTGCAAGCCACGGATTATCTAGTAAAGCTGGAACTTACTCCAGAAGCGCTGGCCGAATCCATTCGAAAGGCGATTTCTTTTCTTGAGAGTTACCAGACGATGGAAAGCTACCCTAAGCTTGTTCACCGCGGGAATCTTCAGGCGCAGCGTGATAAATTCTTCATTCGCCTGTTCAACAACCTGTTCGAGAATAAGAACCAGTATCTCCTGCAGAAAGAGGATCTGGCGTTAGACTTTTCCGAGCCCGCCTACCTGGTCTGTACCTGCCGGATTCTGGGTCCGGACACCGTCCCGCCCCGTGGGGATAAGCTGGTCGCTTTATGCTCAAGCACAGTACAATTGGCAAAGGATACACTTGCCTCTATCAATCCTTGCTATGTAACCAGTCTTGACTTGCGCAATTTCGCCGTTGCTCTGCCTGTCCCCGGAGTCAATCCTAGTCACTGGATGTCTGCCATTGAGAAGCAACTTACCGACATGGCATCCGTACTACATAACTATTTCAATGTAACGATTATTGGTGCCATAGGGTTTGCAGTCGAGGAGCCTTATTTGCTGCGGGAGAGCTACCTTGCAGCCCGAAAGGCATTGCCGGTTGCTGTGAAAGAACGGTCCTTTGTTTTTTTTGCTGAGGGTGAGCCTCTAGAGCAGGAGCATCCGTTGTTTGATTTCTCCGAATCCCGCTCGGAGATCCGCCGTGCTTTTGAAGAACTAGATACTCTTGCTTTGTACACCATCATCTCCAAAATGATTGAAATCTTTGAAGACCGCCCCGACTTATTGGTACCCGCCACCGATGCCGCCTGCAATATTCTATACATGGCCACTTCGCTACTAGCAGATGGAGAAAACATTGTTGAGCATATCTTCGAAAATGAGCCGGAAGGCTACCGGGCCATCTATCAGATGCATACAATTGAAGAGATCGCCGGCTGGTTGATTCAGTTCCGTGACGGTTGTTCGGAAATTCTCTCAAGTCGAAGACAAAGCTATAAAGAACAAATCGTCAAAAATGTCCAGGAATATATCAAAAGAAATCTCGACACTAAGCTTTCACTGAATCAAGTGGCCGATGTCTTCAATTTCAGTCCAAACTACTTGAGCCATCTGTTCTCCAAAGTGGCTAAAGTCAATTATGTGGAATATATCACGGAGACCAAAATCACTGCTGCCAAGGAAATGATGGCACGGGGAGAAGGTCGTATTTATGAAATTTCACAAAAACTCGGTTATGAAAGTGCCTTCTATTTCAGTAAGGTCTTCAAGAAAATAACGGGGATCTCTCCCAGAGAATATATGCACCAAATTGAAGCAGGCTAATCGTGACCGTTTAATCCTCCAAAAAGCAGCTCCAACAACAAAAAATCTCGTTCCCAAGACAAATGTCTAGGAAACGAGATTTTATCTTAGTACCATCCCTATTCGGCAAGCCTTCACTAGGGACAAGCACCAATAACTATTTCATTTGAGCTTGTTCTTCTCTAGTAGGACCAATTACGCCAGGTACTCGAAGGCCTGCTTGACGTAAGAGAACTGTCATTTGACCACGATGATGTGTCTGATGATCGATCAGAGATCTAAGCATAGCACCACGAGGCGTTAATCCAGCAAAGGTCTGAACACTCTCAACCATTTGCTCGTCCGTTAACTTCTCTACCTCAGCAGCAATATTAGCCGCAATATTCTTATAAGCTTCAACAATCACAGCTGCATGAGCCGGAACTTCCTTCGGATTGCCTACTGGAGTAAGCGTTAAACCTACCTGACCACCAAAGAACATCGGACAGGTTGCCAAATGCCAACCTAACCATCCCAATGAGTTGTGACCTTCAACAATTACCTGATCTAATTTATCATCGGTAAGCGATTCAAGAACGCGAATCGTCCCTGCAGAAGCGCTTGCCCAGTCTCCTAGAAAATCTTGAACTGTTCTGTACATTTGAAATCCCCTTTATTAGTCGTTAAGCAACGATTACTTAGTTATATCAAGTAAATTATACCCTGTCACAGGGTCTGTTACAAATAGTCTATAAAATTTGGACTGAAATAGGCTGAACTGAAAAAACTTTATCCATGAAGAAGCACACGATCACTGATAACATCTAAACGATCCGCGAAAATCTTCCTACCCGTATACTGATCCGGAGATACAAGACTCAGACTACCACTTCTTTGAGTTTGTTATCATCCTATTTCTTCCATTTACGCCACAACCGGTAACCTCGGCGTACCGTCTCCAGAACCAGACGGGGAACTGGAAACCTCCAGCGGGAGGCAACCGGCCGGTACAGGCGGTAATACGCCGTCTTGTAATCCTCCCACATAATGCAATCCTCTTCCTTCAGGAAATCGGATATATCAACGATCAGGCCGCGGCTATCCTGAATCATTACATTCTTGGCGTGGACATCATGCGGGTGCAGTCCCATGGACCGGGCATAGTTAAGTGCGCTGTCAATATCCTCTATGGCCTGCTCGGTGATAAGAATTCCCCGTTTCATAGAGTCATAGAAAGTGACTCCCCTAAGCCGTTTCAAGACCAGAAAGTCAGAACCAATGTAATAACATTCGGAGAATGCAGGATGACGACCGAGGCGGCGATATACCTCAGCTTCTTCCGTGAGGCCCGGCCTTCCCGGGGCGTATACCTTCACTGCATAATCAGGAGCTTCCGGATGATAGAATACGGCGGCATAATTCCCCGTTCCGAGTACCTTCCAGGGCTTCGGTACGCTGCGGACCTTCACAGGTTCCTTCGGATCAATACTCTCTATCGTTGCCTTTGCCACCAGCTCATCCGTTATCCATTTCAGCAACTTCTCCATTCCTGCTCACCCCGCAGCTCAGCTCAAATATTGGTTCTATCCTCCTAGTTTACGCCAAAATACTAGAATCAGCTAATTTATATAAAGAAGGATCAGAAAAACCGAATAGCCTTTGCTGTCCGGTTCTTCTAGGCTATTCCCTGGGATGGAGCTGAAGATGAAGTTTTTAAGATCCTCGAAAAGTATACCTCCATCTAATTCTGATACATCTCTATCATATTGAGGAGATATAATACTAGTTGGAACGTTCTCATATGGTTTAGCTAACTCATTAGTTAATGATGGAGCAATGGATGTATTAGAATTCGTGGATACTTAGATAATTACATCAAACAGAAATATAAAATGAATTTAACTTGAAAGAAGCCAGTAAGTCCAAAGTTCTTTGGGTTACTGGCTTCTTTCATTATAATTAAGATACAACGTATGATTCACCTAAAACACGCTTAATACTGTATGACCCCTCTATCATTTCCGTGGCTATAAATGACTCCATATCACTAGATTCAATATCATACAACACTTCAATTTCCTTGGAGAACAGAATGTTACCATCCTTGATAAGTTCAGAGAGAGGTGGAACATTTCCAGCTTTTACATCTCCATTGTAAACTTGTTGAAGTCCGTCGACATAGGCTTCTAATGATCGTGCCCCCACAATTTTAACACCTTTATTTTCTTCATTCACCATGATAATGGTTGGAAATCCACGTACACCAAGTCTGCCTGCTAACTCAAAATCCTGCTCTAACAAATCTTGTGCCGATCCAAGAGCAGCATCCGCCACTATTTCTTCGCCATTTAGCCCAATGTTGTTGACTATATCAACTAATGTTTGCTCCTCTCCAATATTCTGATTGAAGGCGAATACAGCTTCTCTTGCCTGACGCAAAAATTCATTTTCTTTACCCGGATATATATTTTGTATAACCTTGTATACTCTAGATGGCGGGTACGAAGAAAGAATCGGATTGTTTTTCCACAAAGAACCATCGATAGGCATACGTGAATGTAAACCGACTTCTCTCCAATGCTCAGCTACATCTGAAGGCTGTTGAATGCCATTGGAGACATCTGCAAAACCATGCCAGCTAGAAAGCAAACCACCCATAATCGTCTTCACGTTAAAATATTGACCATACTGCAGAATAAAACGATTGAGTACCGGCTCAAGCGCCCAACAGTGGGAACAGATCGGATCTGTTGCATAGTAAAGTGTGATTTTGGGGGACTGTAGATTAAAGTCGATTATTTCCATTTGCTCTTCATCCCCTGGCCCACAGACACCGGTTTTAAGGTCACACATCATATTTGAATCATTCATATATAAATCACCCTTCGCTGAAGAATCAAAGAAAGTGCCCTCTTGTAGAAGTTCTTTGTATGGGAGTATTATAATACCAATACAAATTCAAATAAGTACGTTTATTTTTAATACTAAGTATCTTTTATAATACTATTGGACAGGAGTTATGTATGAAATACGAATTTAGACTTGATCAATTATGTCCTGCAACCTTCGCATTCCATGTAATCAGTGGAAAGTGGAACCTCCCGATCCTGGCCATTCTTAGTGAGAACGACAACATACGCTATAACGAGTTAAAAAGAAGACTGCATGGAATAACAGGGACTACCTTAACCAACTCACTGAGGGATCTTATAGAATATGGAATCATTCATCGGGAGCAATATAACGAAGTGCCACCAAGAGTTGAGTATTCTCTGACTTCATCTGGAAAAGAATTAGTGCCTTTAATTGAATCCGTTGTTGAATGGGGACAAAGAAATATTGGGGTGAAGGATAATTCCTAGACTGCTTTCTCATAAAAAAAGTGCACAAACCGTGATTGGTTTGTGCACTTTTTTTCATGATGTTTCGAAATGCCTAACTTAATGACAACGATACGCTCAACCTCCGGGTGAGATAAGTACTCCTCGAGATGCTGCTTCGCGTAATCGGCTGCTGTATGCCACAAGGTCTGCGGCAATACCTGTCTCTCTCACTCCTATTCCTGAATCTCCAAATGCATATACGAAGGCGCTTCATCCCAAGGAACGCTATATCCCGCTCCCTTTACACAGAACATAGAGCTGGAGGTGTACTCAGGATCAGCGCTGCGGTCGTATCCAATCCTTGCGATGACCTGTTCTGGGTTATGACATGGCTGATAACCGCCTAACTTCATCGAGATTGCTCCTTTGCCCTTCGTGAATGAAGCAAGCTCTACTGCATAATGCATGAACGTCGCGACAGGCGCACGTCCCTGAATAAGCATGGATTCACCTAGCATTTCTGGCGGGTCAAATTCACCATGGGAAAGCTGTATATCAGACATTACGCGTCCGATAAGCTCTGCATCGATTTTGATTTTGAATTGATAATAGGGTTCCAGTAGAATAGTGTTCGCTTGCTCCAATCCCTGCCGCAGTGCCCGAAGTGTTGCCTCCCGAAAATCACCGCCATGAGTGTGCTTCTGATGCGCTGCCCCGGTTAAAAGCGTTACATGCAGATCGGTGACGGGAGAGCCGGTAAGAACTCCACGATGGTCCTTTTCAAGTAAATGCTGACCGACGAGATGTTGATACCCTGTGCTGAGCTGCTCAACATGGCATGTACTGCGATATGTAATTCCCTCACCACGTTTCGCAGGCGCAAGCCGGAGATGCACCTCTGCATAATGCTTAAGAGGTTCGAAATGCCCACAGCCAATCACAGTCTCTGCGATCGTCTCTTTGTATAATATCTCTGGCTTGGAGAACGTTACCTTGAGCTGGAAACGGTCTAACACCACCTGCTGAAGTACCTCTAGCTGGATCATTCCCATCACATGAACATGAATCTCCTCCAGCTTGTCCTCCCATGTCACTTGCAGCGTAGGGTCTTCGGCTTGCAGGATCATGAAATAGCGTAGCACTTCTCTGGATGATATCCCCAAATTGAATACAACTTTGGATTTCAACGCTGACATAAGACGGGATTCTACTCGATCTGAATGATTACCTATACCCAGTCCAATAGCTGCATCGGTTAGGCCCGTAACGGCAACAAGCTGTCCCGCGGAGGCTTCATCGCATGAAGTATATTTCCCCCCATGATAGATACGAATAGAAGTGATTTTCTGGCTTAACTTTTCATGTTCTGAAGTGCTATAGCAGATATCCTCCCGTACCCGTAATTTTCCAGCTAAAATCTTCATAAAAGTCAGTCGCGTGCCTTGCAGCTCATGACGCACCTTATATACTCGTGCCCCGAATACTGCGTTTACTTCATAAGTCGATTCCATTAGTAGTTGCATCGTCTGCATCCATTCCGCAATCCCCTGATCCAATAGAGCTGCTCCACTCATAACGGGAAAGACCACCCGTTCTTTAACCATTTGTTTCAGCGTAGCCAATACCTGCCCAGGATCAATGTTGTCTTCGAGATATGCCTCCATCAAGGCTTCATCTCGCTCAGCAACAGCGGTAATGACCTCTTCAGGCAGCATGCTCTGATCTAGACCTTTTGCCAAATACAACATATCCGGCGAAAATTTCTGCCTTAACGCTTTTAGCACACGCTGGACGTCAGCACCGGTACGATCTATTTTGTTAATAAATATAAAAGTGGGTATGCCATATTCCTGTAGCAATTGCCAGACCGTCTCGGTATGCCCTTCAATGCCCTCCACAGCACTTAAGATGACTACCGCATAATCCATGACCTGTAAAGCGCGCTCCATCTCAGCTGAAAAATCGACATGCCCCGGTGTGTCAATGAGCTGATACGATTGTTCGTTATATTTCATCACCGCCTGGTCAGCAAAAATCGTTATCCCCCGTGCCCGCTCCATCTCATGACTATCCAAAAAGGCATCCTGATGATCGACTCTTCCCCGAGTCTTAATTCCGGAAGCATGGTATAGGAGCTGCTCTGCGAAGGTGGTTTTGCCGGCATCAACATGTGCTAGCAGTCCGATGGTGATTGGTGATGCTTCTGACAGTTTACAATACATATTTCTACCATCCATTCAATCAATCTTTTATATAAGAATCGTAGCCGAAATCTAGTAGCTTGTACAGAATCTCTCACCACCGACAGCATGACAAGCTATTGAGATGATGATTATGTCCCTATTAACTTATAAAAAACCGGTAACCCTTAACAGAAAGGATTACCGGCTCAATCTCCTTAAAACAATAAATCATCTACTTTCTAGACTCAACAGCTTTTTATCTAGAAACGCCTTTACATCTTTAGCAAGCTGAATGGATGCTTCAATCTCCAACTTAGTTGTTGAAACACTTTCAATGCTGCATCCAATTGGAATTCCCTTCTCCAGCCCGAACTCAAATAGTTCTTCAAATATTTTTTGAGATAGCTGAATGGATTTATCCAAAATATCGTTCGAGTATTTCAATTCATTTTCTAACCATCCCGGGATAC
Organism: Paenibacillus sp. FSL E2-0201; assembly: GCF_037963325.1. NCBI lineage: Bacteria > Bacillati > Bacillota > Bacilli > Caryophanales > Paenibacillaceae > Paenibacillus > Paenibacillus sp. FSL E2-0201. The sequence goes on along the minus strand of NZ_CP150154.1, from coordinate 2,524,522 downwards.
TGATCCCCAACCATTTCATAAATTGTAATGTTTTCGCTGTGCCACATGGTGCAAGATTAAATAAAATAGGAACCATTTCAAAACCCTTATTTGTATTGTAATAATATAAATCAGACAATAAATTCTTTGATGCCTCTACATTATAAGTTGCCTGAGTGATAAAAAAGCTGCACCCATTGTTAATCTTTTCCACAATCCGTGTATGCTCATCATTCTTTTTTATATGTCTTTCAGGAATGACAACTCCTCCAAAATTCAAATTACTATTTAACTGTTTGCTTAGCATATAAGCATCTGGTAAATTCAATTTCACCTCTTGCTTACTTGACGAAGCGCCCACATACACGGAAAATCTGTCTTCACTTTCGTCAGTCTTAATCCAATCCGCGAACGAAGCTCTTGTATCATTACCGACGCACCGATAAATTATTTTCGGGACCTCCACTTGTCCTAGGTATTTATCACCATAGATAGCCGGATCAATCGTTGGTAAGTATGGGTAAGGTCTTTCATGATCAACTCTTTCTGCTTCCTCCTGGACGTCGTAAAGAATTAAAGCATCTAAATCAACGTTTTTAAGTCTTTCAACCTGTTTCTGTGCAATTTCTGATATCTTTTCTGGTGAATGGCTTGCCTTCGGTGGTGTCATCCCATATGTTAAAATACCAGGTTTCTTGCTCAATATTTTTTGTTTAAATGTGTTCCCTGCCGCTCCCAAATTAAAAACTCCTCTACTCGTCTCTTATAAGTTAAGGCTACCATGGCAAGCTTAATATGTATAACTTATATTTACTATATCTAGTTATATCTTAAAGCTATGATTCCCTATTGGTACTTATCGAGTAGTACATCATGGAGGCGGAGCTTCTAGATTTTAATGTTGACAACCATTTGGTCTGACTATAATATTAGAAGTCCTGCCTACCTTAAGGTTGGCGATAAGGGGACCGAAAGGTTCATTCTTATTTAAAAAGGGTGAGTATTATGAATAAAGAAGAATTAATGGAAAGCGCACGTAACACAAAGAAAGCTGCTTATGCCCCTTATTCTAAATTTCCAGTTGGAGCAGCCTTATTACTTAAAGATGGAAATGTTATTAATGGAGTAAACGTAGAAAATGTATCTTTTGGTGCTACTAATTGTGCAGAGAGAACAGCAATCTTCACAGCTATTACAAAGGGCTATACTAAAGGTGATTTTCAGGCTATAGCTGTAGCAGGTGACACAATGGATTTTCTGCCGCCATGCAGTATCTGCAGACAAGTATTATCGGAATTCTGTTTGCCCGACATGCCTGTCTACTTAACCAATGAGAAAAAAGAAATCTTAGAGCTGAGTTTAAGGGATTTATTGCCTTACGCATTCAAAAATTTAGATATGTAAAAATAATACCTACCATAGTGGAATATCAAAACACGCGTACCTGTGTTAGACAAGTACGCGTATTTTTGTGTTTAAAAGCTTAGTCAGAACACAAAGTCCACAGACCAGACACACCCCGTGAATACGTTGTGACTTACCAAATCGCAATTCCAACCTTCTCTTTTTCTTTGGCTATGTTAAATTCCAATGTTGATATTTGACCATAAGAAAACCGCCTTCGTTGAAAAGGCGGTTTATTGCTATCGTGTCTCGTTAGGTTAACCGCTTTTTGCTTACTATTGGGAACAACCCTAGATTTTATTTGAACAAGATTGAGGTATCACGAGAATCAAAAAAGTACAAACGGACGTTGATGCTTAACTAAATATTAGGACTCCAAATATAATAGTCAGTACCACAATAACTGTCAATGAGGCTACTTTTGCTTAACGAATTGCCCCCTCAGATACTTCAGGTTCTTCTTTATACATCCATCGTTTCCCCCATAATAAACTATCCTCAGGACAAAAATAAGTCCATATTAATACTCCATACATAGGAATCATAAAAATAAAAAACAAAAAAATTCCAGCTATCTTTTCCACTACATCACGCTCCCTCTACCATACCCCAATAATGGATTGGACAATTCTTATGGCCTCCAATAAGCAGGATTTCGTCTTATTTAAATATACCATATATTGGAACCGTCCTGCCCGTTCAATGAAAAAAGCGGGATACCGTAGCTCCTGCTCATCAATTTGTATTATTGAATTATCGTGTCTCGTTAGTTCAATCGTTGGATATGCCAAGGTTCTGTCCCCCATACGGATTTTTTGAGGCGCAGCACCTCCACCAACGTACATGAAACCATTTTCCGAGACTTTCCATTCCGCTCTTCATTGAAGTATTTAGAATCAAGTTCTAGCGAGTTTATTACTTCTCAAAAGGGCCTGATAACATCTTGGAAATTAAGATGATCACACTTTATATAAGTTTGGATATGAGAATATTCGGGCATGAGGACACACCTTTTGGGCTCAATTTTTAATCCTATTATACTCTTTTTCGTTTGGCTTGCCTTCGCGCTAATCTGCCCGTTAGTCATGCATGTAGCGCAAGCGCTGCACCACAGATGATGAAAATGGATTGACGAATCTGTCCATACTGCTACTATGGCTGGGAGAGGAAGGTCGATCAACTATGGTGCCTAGCCCATCCGTTAGTCTGACTCCAACGATCACGGTGCATCACAGATTGTCGCTCCCTATCGGGAAGCACTCATGGGAGATTAATCCTACTCTGATTGTTGCACCAGCCTCTTACCTAATTTAGCCGTAGAGAGGATACTTTAGAATGGAAATCGTAGTTGAACGTGCATGTGGTATGGATATTCATAAGGATAATGTCAGCAGAAAATAAAGTATTAGACGGGATGGCTTTATTTCACGCGGGTTTTCTAATTGTCATACCGTTAGACTCCATAAAATAAGTTATAGACTGAGCGTTGAAATTGAAACAGCGACAGCCAAGGACAAGAAAATAAAGTCCTAGACTGTCGCTGTTTTATTGAACAAACGTGTCCCGTTAGCAAAACAGTTTATAAATCGAGAACCGGAACCGGTCCGTCCATCCAGTTCAGCTGGTTATCTATCATAAACTGAACCGTCCAATGATGCTCTGCCTGATACCAGTTATTAAATTCCACAATACTCTCGTACAGATTCTCGACGGCTTCCGGCGTTCGTTCTTCCAGTACCCGATGGATGTCCGCCAACAAATTCTCCGGCTTCTTTTCAACCCCTTCTAGAACCTTTAAGAACCACTTATAAGAAGGGAACAGCGTTTCGTTGTGTACCAAAATCAACCTACCTGCGAAAAAGGCATAGTGGGTCAAACAGTAGTCGATTAATAAACGATTGTTGCGTTTCAGTCCTTCGTAATAATACCATTTCCAGGTTTCGAATTGTGCATAGAACTTCTGCATGTTCTCTGCCTTTTTCTCCAACGGATATCGGGGAGCGTATTGGACCAACTGTTCCAACCCCTCGATATTGGAATAGGTGACGAACGCATCCTGGAATGCGAACTTAGCAGGATCGCTGCCGGATTCGGCCACTTGCTTGATGTAGGAAGCGGATACAACTTTCCCGTCTACGTAACCGCCTTCATAAGAACAGGATTCCGTTTCGAAATACCCAAGATTATGGATGGAACAAGCTTTCTTGTAATCCTCTTCAGAAAGGACGATCATAATGTCGATATCAGAGGTTTCGTTGGCAAAGCCATGCGCCACGGAACCTCCGATGATGATCCCTTGTACGTCGGGTCTGGCTTTAAGCTTGTTGGTGATGGCATCAATGGCAGCTTGATGATGGGGATACATAATACATCAACTCCAATAAAATTAATATAAGAATTAATTAGTAAGCCAATACGTTAATCATAATTAAATAATATTCCACTTTTGAAATTCCCGCAATCCCCCGAATGAATCAACCGTCTTATAGATAACTGCCCGTTAGCGTAATGGGACGTTACCAGTCTAATTATTTATTTTGGGCTACCTCACGGCAGCCCTTTCATTTATTGAGCTATCGTGTTACGTTAGCGTAATAACTGTTAGCCCAACCTTTTTACAAAAGTAACTCTATGATAGTCTGTTTTAAAGAAATCCTTTTCAAAATCAACTTGCTCATAACCTATATTGCGGTAGAAAATTAACGTATTTTCATTACCAACATGCCCCAAAGTGTGTAGAATCACCTTGTTCCCACCAAGTAAATGAACTTGATTACATATGGTATCAAGAATTTCTTTTCCGATTCCCTTACGTTGACTTTCCTTATGAACTGCTACCCCAACTATTTCATAAAGTCCTCTTTCAGCATCGAAAATATATCCAGCATGACCGAGAACGATATCGGTATGTGCCACGTAATAACCGCAAATCTTATATTCCTGTTTCTCCAGGAAATCAGACCACCTCAATGAGTATTTCTCAATGATGAATTTGGGAAATTGAAGAGGGTGACTTGCCATAATATTTTCAACTTGACTTCGATCATTATCTTCCAATAAACGTATATTCAATCCTTCACCCCCCTGAATTACTGGAAGCTATTGATAAGTACAACTCCCAGTCGTAATTCTTAAGTTTAACAGTATTCTTCACTCGTGTGCGGCATGAAAATATTAGACAATTTCCCCGCTTGATAGTAAGGGTAATCCATCATCTTTTGGACCTTTTTCACCACATCCTTATTCGTTAGTGATTCAACAAGGTACAACCCTAAATCAATTGAAGCTGAAACTCCTCCGCTGGTTAAAATATTTCCATCACGTACAATCCGAGCCTTAACAACCTCTGTGCAATAAGGAATCAATAATTCGTAAGCAGTTGGATTCGTTGTCGCCATTTTATCAGTTAAGAACCCTGCGGCACCTAAAATCAAAGCTCCCGTACAAACAGACACTTTGTATTGCACATCTCGAGCAGTTTGTATCCAAGATATAAACTCTGTATCGTATCTCAAATCTCTGGTAGGCATGCCGCCGGGAATAAATATCAAATCATACTTAGACAGATCTGGGCTAATATGCTCTATCTGTATTGTCATACCACGGTCATCTGTAATTTTCTCGCATTTTGCACAGAGATCCCATGACACATTTTCCTTAGCATTTAGAATTTTTAGCCAAGACACCGCTTCATAAAAGCCGACAAAATCCAATGTTGTCATCTTGTCAAAGAGAATATAAGCTACTTTCACTCCATAACACCGTCCCTTTCGTGGATAGAAACACAAAAAAGCATTTGATCTTAGATCAAATACTTTGCCCAGGCGAACGGCGTTTGAAATATGTGCTTCCTCGTGGTACTCCACGTTTCGCCAGTCGCACATACCAAATATTTACTTTATTATAGTATGAAATATCTATCTCATCAATTTAATTTTTACGTTATCCTGCCCGTTAGCCATCCATGCATCCTCTGCAATGCACCACAGAGCATGAAAGTTGACCCGTTCTTTCATGGTAGTTGAACAAAGGGCTACCTCTCGGTAGCCCTCTCATTATTGAACTATAGTGTCCCGTTAACGCAACGACTTACTCTGTTAAATTTCGTGTTCCTCAACATAAAGCGGCATCAGAGAAGGCGGATCGTACCTTACCGCGGCCTTTAAACGACAAAATGGTGCCGATAGCCATAGCCCCATAGCCACAACGAAATAATGAGCCTAATCCGACAGTGCCCGCATGATGTTGGATTTCGCCTCTGCCGCAATCGCTTCATTCCCGTCATCGACCGCTTGCATTAAGATCAGTATGGGGATGTATACCGCGATCAGCCGCGCCAGCAGCTTCGTTTCCTCGTCCGCTCCTCCGTACGTTTCGAAAAACACGCCGCGAGCGTAAGGTGGTAAAAAGCTATAAGCAACGCTCAAATCGCAAGCCGGATGACCTACGCTCAGATCGCCCCAATCAATGATGCCGGAAACGATCCCGTTCTCATTCACAAGCATATTTTTGAAATGAAGATCGCCATGTAGCAGTGCATTCACCGCCTCGACACGGTCCTTTTGCAGCCTGCTAATATACGCTTCGATCACACCGGACTCCTCCGGCGACAAGTGTTCAACCACCTTCGATAGAAAGCCCTCCAATTTCACTTTGCGCGATGCTATGTCCGTCAAGTTTCGATGATCTTGCTGAACTCCGCACTTCAGCGCCGCCTGCACCGGAAACTCATGCAATCTCCGCAAAAATTTCGCCAGCGTCTCTGCCGATAAAGCCCGGCGTTCTTCCGTCAAACCGATTGGGAAATCTCCTAGCACGTGTGCATAGCCAAGAAATGGTGCCGGGTATTCGTCACTTGCTTCGCCATAAAACAACGGTTTCGGATAGGGGATGGTTATATATGCCTCCAGCTTTGGCAGCAGCTTCCCTTCCATACGAATCGAGCCAACTGCAATCGTTCTTCTTGGAAACCGGAACACGTACTCGTCACCGATGAGAAAAACCGTATTGTCCCAGCCCCAGCCCAATCGCTTCACTTGCTTCGATGACAGCTGAGGGAATTGTTTGCCGATCAGCGTCCGCGCCTGCTCTTCGTTAACCTCCCACTCCGCATCCCATACATTCGTTCCTCCCATGAATTGTCTGCCTCCTCGTTCCTTACGTTATGTAGATGTTTACATTCCCTAAAAGTTACGCATAACTGCCCGTTTGCTTAACAAGAATAAGCAGAAAGCCGAAGTTTGGTGTTCGTGTCGGTCACAGTAAACAGGCACGATTTGACCAACATATTTTTCTTATTCGATGCGGTATTCTCATATTCCTTGCTGTCTAAGTAACGAAACCACGCCAAGTAATTCTGCAAATACTTTGTTGCAACACCATTGAAGCGATCCATCCATTTCTTCAAGCGGCTGTGGTAGCTGTTTACGTTTTGGCTATGGTATACGCCTTTCACACGTTGTTTTCCGTCGGAATTGAATCGGTAATGAGTCATGCCTTTTGAATTCGCATAGGAGCTAAATGCCCTCCATGAATCAGTGCATAACACGTTTGAGTCAGATAGATGACCACCAATCGCTTCGTCTAATTTTGTAATCTGAATACGTCCACGCCCAAGTATGCCAGAGTAAGTTATTTTCTGACGGTCACGGGCAACCAGCAGCACACTTGATCGTGGCTTATACCACGATATTTCGCTTTGCCGCCACGTTTACGTGGCTTGCGTTCGGCAATATTCCGCTTGCTCTTTTCCGAGTAAAGAAAGTAGGTCTCGTCCATTTCAACAATATCTTGAAATGCTTCGGTTGGAATCTGCTTCAGAGCGGAAAGAATCTTATACCGCCAGTAAAACAAGGTGACATGCGTGACTTCATCGTTTAACTGCTCTGCACATTTTCTCAGAGAAAAGCCCTCAATCATGCATCCGATAAAACGAACCCACATATGAGGTCGCCTCATTCGTTTCAGAGGGGTGTTCGTAAGGTCATTGAATGTTTGGCGACAGATTTTTTCTTATTTTGATTAGATAATATAGCGTTAAGATAAATTGTATAATAGAAATACTCCAAGGAAGCAGAAAGAGCATTTCCACTTGATATTTTGGAAACCATTCAATAGAAACGACAACTCCATACTCACTATCACTGTCATCTTGTATTGCATTGAAAAATAAAAGAAGTAAGAGGCTGGATAGCATAGTTACCAAAAACCAAATAGCATTGTACTTTATCCTCTGAGTCCTTATAAACAAAAAAGAATTAATTAAGCATAATAAAAGCGGTATGAAGTACACCTTAAATGAGATATTTAATAACTCCGTTCCCCATCCCTCTATTCTTATCTTAAAAAAATAGATTAGGATCAGATGCAGTCCAACCACCAGTAGTACATAAAGAATGGCTTGTAGTCCTGTCTTGAATGACTTCATCGTTCGTCCCTCTTTTCCATTCGTTCACTTAATGCTCTAATGGTATCATCACCCTTCATCAAGATTTTCTTCTTACTTCAAGCACCTATATTCCACCCCTGAAATTATGTAGATTAATTTAAATTAAAACACTAAATATCCTTATAATGTAATCATCGGGAATTTTAAGGCGAAAATGAATAGAAAACCCCTCTTCCAAGTCAAGATTAGATAATTTATTTGAACTGATTTAAAGTTTATGAACAAAGGACAAAGTAGAAGTTAAGTACAACCCTTTTCATTAGACCTATTGAGTTCAAATTACTTAGAAAAGCTGTATAGATCATAAAGCTGGTTACAAACACATGTAATAAAAAACACGTTAGTTTTGGTTATTGCTACGGTGAGAAATTTTGAATATTTTTCCACATCTATATAGTACCGCTTAAACAGACACCAGTAGTCTATATCAAACCGGCTAACGGTACGGATGGACGTGGTATTTTTAGAATCGAGAAAATGAAGGATAAACAAGGCGTCTTTGATATCCAAGGTCGTCGGCAGGATCGCCGTATCATAGCCCCTCGGAAGGTCTCAGCCTCACGACTGGAATCGATTGTTCGTCAATGGTGTGTCGGAGGAAGCTTCCTCATTCAGCTGGGCATTCCACTGCAATTACTTGGCGGATGTTTTCATGATTACCGTATGCTTGTTCAGAAGAATGGGCAAGGGGGCTGGGAGCTAACGGGAATGGCCGCAAGAGTAGGTGCTGCACGAAGCATAACCTCTAATCTTCATGGTGGTGGTCACGCGGTTCGTGCAGAGACCTTATTGAAAGAGTAGCTAGGTAGGCATACAAGGACGAGCTGCGGTCAGCGATATTGATTTATGAATATTGACGTGATTCAGGACTATCGGGGTGACAGCGTGGATCATGACCAAGGGAATGGCGTATGGGATGATATTCATTTTATCGACATTCGTACAGAAAAAATCTTTAATAATGGTACCTCCGGCCAATTTAAGACGGCTCCGATCCTCATCTGTACGGCTAAATATGGCAGTGACGAGGTTGGCTCGGTCAGCAATATAGAAATGTTCGATAGATAGATAGAAAATGGGCTGCAGGATGTATTGAAGGAGGAAGGAATAGTATCCATAGCCTTTTCACCATTGGCAAAGGGATTGCCATTAGAAGGTCTTTCCAAAAGCAATTATCCAAATATTATTCTAGATGTATTAATTCTTGCAACTAAGGGCAGGTTATTCGCTTCGTACTTTATATTCAATGACAAACCAACAACAACTCATGTTTCTGTTTGGCTTATTATAAAAAAGCCGATAAACCTTAACAGAAAGGCTTACCGGCTTAAAAACTTAGTTCTAATGCAAAAATATGCACACGCTTGAATATGAATGATTTTTCTCGTTTAAAACGAATTTTTCTCATTTAAAATAAAAAATCACACTAAGTTATTCAAATTATTCTATGTCAAATACTTACCCACAACGACTATACCCACAGTTCCCGCAAGTCTTACAACCCTCAATATTTATCAGCGAAGCACCGCCGCAAGAAGGACAAAGGTCACGGGAAGCAGAAGTATGGTTATGCGCGCCATGTCCGCCCTGACCATCTTCAATAGAAGCTGCCGCAGGAACACTCGCCTTCAACTCCGCGTTCAACGCTTCATTGAAATCCTCCAGCTCCAAAGTCGCTGCGATAGGTGCAGGCACATGATCATCCTGAGCGTTGTTCAGCACGTGTGTTTCTAGTGCTTTAGCTACAGCATCAGCAATGGATTCAACTCGATTCGCACCGAAGCCGATAGCGCCTGACCCACCGATCCCTTTCAGATGTTTGATCAACAGTTCTACCTTCTCGCCATGATCTCCATAACGGAGGAACAAGGAGCAGACACGTCCAAGTGCTTCTGCCATCGCAAAGACGTCTGAGCCTGCTTTACCCACATTCAGGAAGATTTCTGCCGGCGTACCATCTAGATCATTGATCGTAATATATGCCATACCGAAAGGTGTGTTAATTTTATAGGTTGCACCGCGTAGAACTTGCGGACGTTTCTTGTATTGTTTATCCAGCTCTTTAGTAGACGCTTGAGGTGCTGGGCTTGCCGCTACAACACTTGTACTTACTTCAGGAGCAGCTGTAACTTCAACAGCTGGAGCTACCTCTTCTGCTGCGTCTTCCTTCTTAGAAGTTTGCAGCACTTGCACGTCACGGCTACCGTCACGATAGATTGTAACGCCTTTGCATCCCAGATCGAAGGCCATTTCATACAGCTCAGCCGTCTCTTCTACTGTGAAGTCAGACGGACAGTTGGCTGTCTTAGAAATCGAGCTATCCACCCAGCGTTGAATCGCTGCTTGTGCACGAATGTGATCCTTAGCCGACAAATCCATCGAGGTTACGAAGTAATCTGGCAACTCTTCACCTGGATGAGCTTCAAGCCATTCTTGGGCGATCGGAACGAACTGCTCATCATAGCCAAGACGACTTTGACGGAAATATTTGAAGGCGAAATAAGGCTCTATACCTGTCGAAGTACCTACCATTGTACCTGTGCTGCCTGTAGGTGCTTGTGTAATTACTGTAACGTTACGCATACCGTGTTTGCGAATCGCTTCGCCAACCTCTGGATACGTTTCGAGCATATTTTTCATAAAGCCGCTCATTAAGTATTTCTCAGTATCAAAAGCTAAGAAGGATCCCTTCTCACCTGCAATCTCTGCGGATGCAAGGTATGCTTCACGAGCCATAAAGCCGTAAAGCTTGTCCAGAAACTCCAAAGATTCCGGGCTACCGTAACGGATGTTCAATTTGATCATCAGTTCGGCAAGACCCATCGTTCCGAGACCCACACGGCGTTCATTTTTCTGATTCGCTTCATTTTCTGGGAAATGATAAGGGGTCTTATCGATGACATTATCCAAGAAACGAACGGAATAGCGTGTTGTTCTTGCGAGATCTTCCCAGTCTACATCATGATTCTTCTCATCATAGAACTTGGACAGGTTCACAGCTGACAAATTGCAGACTCCCCAGCCTGGCAGACCTTGCTCCCCACATGGGTTCGTACAAATGATCGGATTGAAATACCAGCTGTTGGACATTTGATTGTAATATTCCATGAACACAACACCTGGCTCAGCGGATTTCCAAGCGGATTCGATAATGGTGCGCCACACATCACGCGCTTTAACGGTTCGATAATGAATAACGTTTTTGCCTGCAGCCTTCCACTTGTCGAGATCGCCATCCCACACATCATTATAATCAGGGTCTGTTGTATCCGGGAATACGAGATCCCAATCTAGATTCTCTTTTACAGCCTTCATAAAGCTATTGCTCACACATACCGAAAGGTTCGCATTCGTAACTTGACCCATCGTTTGCTTCACCGTAATGAAGTCCTCTACATCTGGATGCCAGTCATTAATCATGAGCATGAGTGCACCGCGGCGGCTACCGCCTTGTTCAATGAGTCCAGTGGTATAACTAAACAGACCGCCCCAAGATACAGAACCACTAGAAGAACCATTAACACCTCTCACAATTGCACGACGTGGACGTAGAGAGGATAGGTTAATCCCTACACCGCCACCACGAGCCATTATTTCTGTCATTTCAGCCAACGTCTCCATAATACCGCCGCGGCTATCCTTTGGAGAAGGAATTACATAACAGTTAAACAGGGTTAGTTCCTCACTAGCGCCAGCACCAGCCGCAATTCGTCCACCCGGTACGAGCTTCCAATCATCCAGAATCGAACGGAATTTGCCCGCCCATTCTTCTTGAAGCTCAGGTGTCTTCTCCACAGAAGCCATAGCTGAAGACAGACGATCCCACATTTCCTCTGGTGTTTTTTCTATATTAAGCGTCAGCTTCTCAACATCTGATTTCACAAGTTCGCCGCTGCGCGTCTTTACGGTTACAATTCTGCCGTTACGTTCTACGATCTCTCCGACTTCCTTCGTTGGAAATTTCGGATCATCTTTCGTTAGAACTAGTACAACATCGCCCACTTTAGCATTATTGCTGTCGGCATCCTTCCAAGCATAACGATCCAAAAATATTTTTTCACTTAGCCCTTCCAGGCGTTGCTTACCTTCCACTTTACCCAATAGAAAAACCTCCCGCAATGTAGTAAATATTAGTTCCAGTTCATGGTGTGGGCTCCACAACAAAAACTTCCTTACACGTATCTTCAACCTTACGGGTGTATGTAGGAAGTTCATCTTGTCAATAACAAATAGCAGCTACGCACTTTAAAAAAATCACATTTTCATGCTTTTGTCACAATATATTGTGTGCGTCAGCTTTTAAACTATACCACATATTGTATCGAAGGTCTTTTTCGAAAATAGAGTCAAGCAGCTGAAATATCGCAAAACTTGCGGTATTTTCTCGCTTTTACTCTCTTTTTTAAAGGCTATCAAGAAAAATAGAAGGTTATGAATTCTCTTGTTTAAGAGCATACTACTCCTACGAATGATGATATGAATTAGCACCTGAGGAGGCTGTACCATGACGCAATTATTCCGTAATTCTCTACCTCAAAAAGGTGGAAAGTCAGCGCCTATACTGCCTGTTCCTCTTTCTTTTGACCGGAATTGGCTACAGGATCTAGAACTCAAACTGGAAAAAGGCGGTCCGTGGGGAGACTTCCGTCTATCCAAACTTGCTGTTCAAGGTGAACAAACAGGTCTAGTAACAAGCTTCGATGAACTTCAATGCATGAAGCATTTATCCGGATTATCCCCACTTCCACATCAGCTCGATACCGCGCATAAAGTTCTATTTGAGATGTCGGGCCGCGCGATTCTTGCAGATGAGGTCGGACTTGGAAAGACGATTGAAGCAGGACTTGTACTCAAGGAATATCTTGTTCGCGGTCTAGTCTCTAAGGTACTTATTCTGGTACCCGCTTCCCTCGTATTGCAGTGGGTTCGGGAGCTAAATGCCAAGTTTGGTATCTCTGCTGTTGCACAGAAAAAAGCATATTCCTGGGGAAATGCGATTGTCGTCGCATCTATGGACACTGCGAAACGTGATCCACATAAAGAAATGCTGCTGGAAAATGAATATGACATGTTGATTATTGATGAAGCCCACAAGCTGAAAAATAAGAAATCAACCAATTATTTATTTGTACAGCAATTACGCAAAAAATATTGCCTGCTCCTAACCGCCACTCCCGTTCAGAATGATCTGGGTGAGCTATTTAATTTGATCACTTTACTGAAACCGGGACAGCTAGGGAATCAGGGCGATTTTGCCTCAAACTTCGTCGTTGATAAACGTCAACCTAAGAATGAAGGTCAGCTAAGGGACGAGTTATCGAAGGTGATGATCCGCAATCGGCGTGGCGAAGGTCCAGTTAACTTTACGAAACGAAAAGTCCGTAATATTCCGCTAGTTCTTTCACAGGAAGAGAGAGTATTATATGACGCTGTCACTTCTTTTGTTAAAGATCAGTATCAGGAATCAGGCGGCAATCTTAGCAGCATGCTTTCCTTGGTAACGCTTCAGCGCGAGGTATGCAGCAGTCGAGATGCTGTGTTCATCACTTTAGTTAATCTGATCAAGAAGCTGCCCGCCGATTCGCCGAAACGCGATCGGATGATGGAGCTATTGCAGACACTTCGTACGGTAAAGACCAATACCAAAGCCGAAACAACACTATCTCTCATTCAAGAAATGAATGAAAAAGTCATTGTCTTTACGGAGTATCGTGCGACTCAAGAATATTTGCTTCAGTATTTCCGCGAACATGGGCTAATGTGTGTTTCTTATTCCGGCGGGATGAATCGCGGCAAAAAAGATTGGATGATGGATCTCTTCCGCGGTCGTGCTCAAGTAATGATCGCTACTGAGGCGGGTGGTGAGGGCATTAACCTGCAGTTCTGTCACCATATGATCAATTTCGATCTGCCTTGGAATCCCATGAGAGTAGAACAGCGGATTGGGCGGGTACATCGGTTAGGTCAGGAAAATGACGTGGTTATCTATAATTTGTCCACGCAGGGCACGATTGAAGAACATATTCTGCATCTGCTACACGAGAAGATCAATATGTTCGAAATGGTCATTGGCGGGCTGGATGTGATTCTGGAGCGATTTGAGAAGAAAGAATCTCTGGAGAAAAGCTTATACAAAATCATGCTCGAATCCCGCTCCGATGAAGATTTGCGTAATGAGCTAGAACATATCGGTGAATCCCTCAGCGAGTTAACTCAGGGTATCAAAAAAGAAAGTGAGACTGCGACATGACCCTCACCTCTCAGGAAGTACGTAAACATGTTATGGACTATTTGGAAGCAACAGAATGCTCCATTATTGAAGTATCGCCCATTCACGTAACTGTAAAGCTATCGCCAAGAGCTGACAGAATGCTTACAGATCGACCTTATTATTGGGGGTTCGTGGAGCGTACTGGAGTTGATCCAGAGACACTCTCTTTCACCTTTGTATTCGATCCGGAAAAATACGACAGCCAGGCAGCTATAGAAGTTGCGCCAACGGTAAATCGCAGTACTCTGGCATTAAAACCGCCAATTACCGGAGACCCAGTGATGAGTGCTACTGCTGATGTTGAGGCTAGCGCAGATCTTTTAAATTCAGAAACATCTGAATCTAATGTGGTTCATGTTCCTTCCTCAAATCCTGAAGACAGCATTCTTGCCCGCTACTTCGGGATTGTACCGGCACTGCCTCGAATTGGACCTGGCATGATAAGACGTGAAGATATCATTTATGGTAGCAAGCGCCTTCAGCAAATTTGGAGTGCAGCCCAAGATGAAGGGAAATGCCTTTACTTATTTGAGGACCCCGGTAGCAGGCAGCGAAATACACTTTTCTCTGCAGCCTATGAACCGTGGCTCGGTGTCTGTTATAAAGTCGAAATGAGCTGTGATTTGAAACGGGAAGAACTGCATTATCTTGGAATATCTCTGACAAAAGGGACCATTATTGATGACTTTAACGCAAAGATATCCTCGCGGGAGATGACCCCCCGTTTACCGGAAAACGTGCATATTCAGCCATATGAATTAACAGTTACAGCCGCTACAGATTTATTAGAGGCTCATCTTACCTCTCATCTAGCCGAACTTGATTACTCTTGGGCAGAACAGGCACGTGAGCGTCTTAGAATCGAGCTGGCTATCATCGATATTTATTACGGAGAACTGCTGAAAGAGCCGGATGAAGAAAAACGTTTAGGCACTCAGGAGCAATATAACCGTCGTCGACAGGAGACCATTTGGCAATATGAGCCGCAAATTGCAGTTTCTGCGATAACCTATGGACTGTTTCATCTACGAAGTCTATAGAATGCGACCCTACTCGCTAAAAGCAGGCAAAAAACAAGAGAACTTCCGCCTTCAGGCGCGACAGCAAGCAACAGCCTTTTTATAGCCTGTCCACTACAATAGAGTAAAGCTTAAAACTTCCTGACATTTCTTAACAAAGAAAGGTGAACGACGCCATGAAAATAAGTTTGCGGCGGAGGCTACAACTTGCGGGTCAAGGATGCCTCCTCCTGTTTCTAAGCTTTGGACTGTTTATATCCAGTTCCGGTTCCCCTTCAGCGCTTGCGCTGGCCAGAGTGAGTGTGATCCAGTCGGTCACACAGGACGCAATCCCTGTGCTAAAGATGAGTTCTTTACCTTCTCCCACTTCGGTCCAAGAATTCGCTAAGACTACGCTGAACAAGCTTGCTGCAGAAGCTCCATTTACAGCTTGGAAGGATGCAGGGATAGAATATTATCCCCTTGGTCCAGGTACTCATGGCTGGCTTGCTAATGTAATGAAGGGCGAAGAGAGAATCGGATATATGATCATTTCCGCCACCGATACAGGCGGATATATGCTAAGTGAATATGGAGCCGGCACCTACGGACTCCCCTACAGTTTAAATGATCTGCGCCAGTTTTTGGTGCAGAAGGGTCTCATTACCTCATCTTTTTCAGGAAAAATAAAACTGACTGCTTTATATGCACCACTTCTGCCGGTCTGGAAAATAACCATTGACGAAAAGACGTTTTACATCAACGCTTCCGTGCCACAAATTTTACCTTGGACACTTAGCAAAGCGGAAGAAGTGCTTAAAGAACAGCCTCCAGCAACAGATGTAATCACCAATCTTAATCCTGACGTATCACCGCTATCAGCCTTCAATAGTGGAGGATCAGATGATCCTTATGAAGATATCCTATGGCTGACCGCTCCTAAACTCACCACTGTAAGCGGCGACAATATTGCGCTTCTAATCAAACCTAAGGAAAGCATCGCTTATCAAGCTGCTGGGCGAAATGATCTTGTCGGGGCACCTTTTATGATTACAGGCTATCAAAGTTGGCAGCCTTCTCATGTACAAAATCAAGCTGAGAACAACAAACTTACCATATACGCGGCGTCAGGCCCTGAAGGAAAACGATACTTACCACTCACTGCATTACAGAAAAATGGGACACTGCATAAGCTGCCAGACAGAACTACCAAAGCACTCGGATATAATCGTTAATATAACAAATGCAAATAACCTTCCACTGCCACCCATGAACAAAGGCACTGGAAGGTTATTTGCGATTTTACATTTACTCTTTTTTGTCATGATCCCACTTGCTTCGCCAGATTGACCACCCAAGCGGAAGCATGCCAAACCATTTCTGTGACCACGGCTGCTTCGTAGCTGCTCTACGGGCATGTATGGCACGTGGATCCTCAATATATACGACTACCTTCTCCGTTATATACTTTACAAGCTCATCGCCACCGGAAGCCATTGTAACACCCCCTACATTATAAGTGAAATTAATTAATCAGCGTCCATTCCATGCTCTTAGTGTGCACCACTCCAGTTAGATCTAAACTACAGACTTCTGATTTGTCGAATAGGTTTACCTATTAAAGCACAATCTAACAAAGAATCCAGGACACGTTATTCACTTGCAAGGAGGCGTTTCACTTGAACAACTGGAGAAAACCACCCTTTCCCAGAGCAGCAGCTGCTATATGCGGCTTTCGAATCACTCTAACAACCCTAGGACTCTTATTGTTGTTTATGGGGAGCTCCTTTGCCTCTGCGACACCAGAGAAGTCCGTGATGAAAGATGACCGTCAGCATATATTAGGTCATGGACACCGATTGATTCTAATTGATGCAGGACACGGAGGCATCGATGGTGGAACTTCCTACGGAAATATTCTTGAAAAAGATATCACGTTAGATATCTCACGTCGATTATTTCTTCTGCTGGGCAGCGATGGCTTTGACGTCGCATTAAACCGCAATGGCGATTATGCCCCTAGTGATGAAAACCGCTGGCTGCGTAGTAAATCTCGACATCTACGCGATCTTGCACAGCGTAAAGAGCTTGCCGAGACATTACCTGCTACTGTAGTGGTAAGCATCCATATTAACTGGGCGCCCTCCCCTTCCAAACATGGTCCACTTGTATTGTACCGTCAAGAGGGCCGCAGCTTCATGCTTGCTAAGTCCATTCAGCATCAATTAAACAATCTTTACGATGTCGAGGCTCATCCAAGACCAGGCAAGCCTTTTTATTTACTAAACAAAATAACCGCCACAACGGTTATCGTTGAGGCGGGTTTTGTAAGCAGTCCGACCGACCGCGAAAAACTGTGCACCCCTAAAGGGCAGCAACAAATCGCTGAAGCCATCGCTGATGGGATTGTAGCTTATCTTATGGAAGTGTAGGGTTGGAGCTCCATTTCATCTCGTTTTTAACCAGATCAGAAATCCCTATAAATTCAACATTGTCTTTCATCTGTTCAATACCGCTGCGGATTCCTGCGGCGGTCTCTTTCCCAAATACACCAACATGACCAATGGTTACACAAAATCGTTGATCCTTCGCTAAGTCTTTGACGAGACCCATTTGTTTCAGAACATGACTTGCTGTATGTGTGTCATCTAAAAAAATATGGTTCTCAACGCGTGGTAACCCCATTCGATAAGCCATATTTCCAGCAACGGAACGGTAGTTGGTCTTGCTGTCTACAAAAAACAATCCCCGTTCTTTGCATACAGATAAGATCACCGCCATAATCCGCTCGTCCCCGGTAATTTTTGAGCCCATGTGGTTATTTATCCCGATCGCATAAGGAACATTATCGAGAGCTGCCTCAACCTTTTGTCGCACTTCCTCATCGGACATTTTGGCCAATATGGCTCCTGGTCCAAGCCATTTAGGATTACCTTGACGCGGCTCCATCGGCAAATGTACCAGGACATCATCACCACGTTCATGCGCGCGCGTAGCATCCTTCACGGATGTAGGCAAAAAAGGCATGACGGCTACAGTAAGCTTTATCGGTAATGAGAACATTTCATCTGTCCCCTTCATGCCATTGCCGAAGTCGTCAATGATGATAGCGACCTTATCACGTTTAGGTGCACTCTCTTCATGCTGCGTATTTGTAACGTTGTCTTTAGACGTGGCAGCAGAGACAGCCGGCGTCGCCGGAATAATTGTGGTAATCATTACAGCAGCAACAGCAATCCAATGTAGTAAGTAACGTTTAACCTTTCGACTGTCCTTCATCAAGAGGAACTCCTCCTTCGTCTTAAACAATTGTTCTCATTGTTTGGTTCACGAAGGTTAAATATGTACGAGGAGGGTTCGCAATAATTTACAATCGAGCTGTTGCTATTGCCCGCGCTTGTCTGCGGCAAGGATTGCTTCCAGCACATCCACAGGTTGAACTTCAAATGGCATATTCTTCATCGGGCTACCCTGGGAGCAGCTGGCCTCTGCCACCACCATTAATTTATCGATATCACTATCGGGAATCCCAAGCTCCTTAAGGGTAACGGGAAGTCCGATTCTTTTGCAGAAATCAATGACCTGAGCAATCTCTTCGTCAGAAGCCTTCTCCAAGAACAACTGCACAATTGTAGCAAAAGCAACCTTCTCGCCGTGTAGCACATTCCTGCATCCCTCATGCATTGTCAGTCCGTTATGAATGGCATGGGCTGCCGCAAGCCCGCCACTCTCAAACCCGACGCCGCTCAAGTAAATATTAGCTTCAACAATATGTTCCACAGCAGACGAGGTGATTCCTTGCTTAACATCTTGCAATGCTGATTCGCCCTCAGCTAGAAGTGTGTCCAGACAAGCACGTGCTAAAGAGAACGCTGCAATTGTGCTTGTCTCGCCTGCATGAGTAATCGCCCCTGATTGCCGGCAAGCTCTTGCTTCGAAAAAGGTGGATAAGGCATCCCCCATTCCAGCAACCAGTAATCTTGCAGGAGCTTTAGCAATAATATCTAAATCTGCGATGACCATGTCGGGATTTCTTTTTAAGGGGAGATAGCAATCAAAGTCACCCGCATCCGTATACAAAACCGATAATGCGCTGCAAGGTGCATCCGTTGAGGCCACTGTGGGAACAATAACTACAGGGAGCTCCGACATATAGCTTACTGCTTTTGCTGTATCCAGCGTCTTGCCGCCACCGATTCCTAAGACGACTTCAACGTCCTTCAGACCAAGTTCTAGCGCCATCTCATCCACCTGAGTACGGCTGCATTCACCCTTGAATTCGCGCAACATAAGAGGTATATTGTTGATTTCAAAGCTGTGCAAGATATCCACCTTGTACATGGAATAAATAAAAGGATCTATAATCGCATAAGCTCTTTTGGCGCCTAGCTTCAAACAATAATCTCCCAGCTTAAGAATCTCGCCATGTCCCTGTATATATTTTGTCGGTGAGCATATCATCTGTGTCATGGTTTCACTCCTCCTTTGTGTATATCCTTTTATTCTAAGGAGTGTTGCTTCAGACTGGCTATTAGAAAAGATGCTAAAGGATCTGGTCTTAAATAAATCCGCCGTTTACACGAATCGTCTGGCCCGTAATCCACTGTGATTCCTTACTGGCTAGAAACAGCACCACACTTGATATATCCTCAGGCTCACCCAAGCGTCCAAAAGAATTCATATTCCCTACATTAGCAATTTCTTCAGCAGTCTTCCCAACGGTAAAGAGCTCCGTATTTACAGGACCGGGCGAAACCGCATTAATGGTGATTCCTTTCCGTCCGAATTCTTTTGCCAACTGACGTGTGAATTGTTCCACTGCACCTTTTGTCCCCGCATAAACACTGTAGGTTGGAAACATCTGACCTGTAACTGATGTCGAGAAATTTATAATCCGTCCGTTCTCACTCATATGTTTAGCCGCTTGCTGGCAAGCAAAGAAGGTACCCTTCACATTGATGGCAAACTGTTTGTCGAAGTCTTCCTCTGTCATACTCGCAATCGGCTTTGTGATCATAATGCCTGCGTTATTAACAAGAATATCAATTTGTCCATAAGCCTCTAATGTAGTTTGGAATAATTGTTCTAGCTCTCGCACTTGGCTGATATCCGCTTGCACAGCAATTGCTTCTCCACCCTTTTGCTTAATTTCGCTCACAACTTCCTCTGCCTTGCCTGGACTACTCGCATAATTAACAACTACTTTCGCACCATGTAAAGCCAAGTTCTCAGCAATTTCCCGTCCCATACCTCTCGAGGCACCTGTTACCAAAGCTACTCTTCCAGCTAAATGATGATCCATGATAATTTCCCCCTATTCAATTGCCGTTCTTGTTGGTCTGATTATAATCCGGCGGCTAAAAAATGACAAGTGACAATTATTTATTTTTGTCATTATCTATAAAGGAGGTTCTAACGAGCAAAATATTTCCCCAATGTTCCGAATGGGTATCACTCCACCCACATAGCAGGTGGTTTTTTGTTCCGTCCACAATCGACCGTTTCTTTGAAATGGGTCTCCCAGTAGTTGGTCATGAACCAGACGTAGGCTT
Source organism: Paenibacillus sp. FSL E2-0201 (assembly GCF_037963325.1). Lineage (NCBI taxonomy): Bacteria > Bacillati > Bacillota > Bacilli > Caryophanales > Paenibacillaceae > Paenibacillus > Paenibacillus sp. FSL E2-0201. The sequence continues at coordinate 2,503,870 of NZ_CP150154.1, read as the reverse complement.
CCGGTTTTACGTCAGCTTTCAAACATTTGATGAATGCCATAGAACACTTGCTCCAGCACATCGTTCTCATAATATAGCACCACCTGCTCTGGCATCAGCGCGCTTCGCAAGCTGTCTTCAAATAATTCTCTGCTTTTGGCGATTTGTCCGCCAAGAACAAGTTTGTCGGGCTGAAAGGCAGCGAAATAAGGACGCAGCATGAGACCAAGCCGCTGGCCGTATATCTCCCATACCTGGATGGTAGAGGGATCACCTGATTGGGCAGCTAAAGCCAGATTCTCCACACTATCATCGCATGAACGAGCATGAAGGCTATCCGCCAACGACAAAATGCCTCTGCTACCAAACACATCATCAACTCGTTCTTCGTTAAATATTTCTTCATATAGCATGCCTGAGGACGGTATGCCTGATCTGCCTGAGACCACCTTTTGCTTCTCTATAAAAGTGGACCCGAGCCCTGTTCCCAGCGTAAGGCATATCATTTTGTCCTCAGGAAACAATCTGCTGACGCCAAGGGAGAACATGACAGCATCATTGCCCAGCCGGATAGGTGCCGCTGCTAGCTCAGACAACCATGGCAAAGAAGAATTTAGCGCTGAGCGCCGAGTTAATTCATCCCGCAGCAGTGCTTTCAAATTTAGGCCGTAAATGGAATCATATTTATTCAGTCCCTGAATACGCGAAATACCTGACTCATATTCGAAGGGTCCCGGAAAGGCAAGTCCGATTACAAACCCTGCTGGAGCTGGATGGTCTTCGATACCTAACTGCGCTTTATAGGCGGTTGACAGTTCCAGAATAAGATCTACTAGGCCGCCAACGATTTGTTCCGGGGTCCCATTCGAATGCGATGGTCGAATGAAAGAAACCCCGGGCATGAGAATGCCGTTCTTTAGGACACCAGCCTTCAAATATGTTCCTCCAGCATCGATAGCAAGGGTCGTCATTAAGCCGGTATGCAGCAAGACCCCAGGCTCCATTACACTTCACCATCCTTCCAATGATGGGGCAGCAGCGGAGTATACCAATTTGGAGAAACTTGAGCAACAATTAAGCTGCATGTTGAGTCACCAATGGACTCAATCCGAAATTTCCCTACTGCAGCTGGAACAATGTAGGACTCTGCATATCCCCATTCCACAGTAGCCTCCTCATTGTTCAGCGGCGTAAGACGAACACGATCGCCATCGACCAGATTGAACATGAGAAACTGACCGTTCGTATCGTCCTGCCATTCACTCTCCAGCTTTAATCTTTTGACCTGGAACAGCAAGTCTTCACGCTCTCCTAGCAACTCCTCCACACTGCTGCCCTGTACGCGGGAAATGACAGGAGATCGCACCAAATGCTCATTAACATAACGCGTGTCTATGCTGTCATTCATATTGCAACTTGCATGATCGCGGTTAATGGGCCGCGGCAAGCCATCTTTGTCCAGACGCAGGTGGTCGTAGATCTTGAAGGTGAACCACCAGGTTGTAGATGAGATTTCCAGAACGAGGTTGCCTTTGCTCGAGAAATGAACAGCTCCTGGCGGAATAAGAAACAAATCTCCTTTGCGAGCATCCAGCACATTCACATATTGTTCGACAGCGAGCGGCATCCGCGAAGCATGGGCGTTATCCACCGCTTCCAGCAGTTGCTCTCCGTTTATTCCTTCGGTAAAACCAAGTGCAATATAGGGAGTCGCTGCTTCCTCTTGCTCCATGATGTAATAGGACTCTTGCTGGGTCATCGTCTCGTTAAAGGTTTCCTCAATATAGGCTTGACGAGGATGAACCTGCAAGGACAGATGATCTCCCCCAATGGTATCCAGATAATCGAAGCGGATCGGAAAGTAATCTCCGAACAGTCGGACATTTCGCTCTCCCATAATTTCCAGCGGATGGGCCGACAGCAGCAGCGGAAAAGGTAGCTCCAGCGTGTGGCCGCATGCTTCAATCAGTATCGTATTTTCCGGTGCGATCGGCTCAAAGCTCCATGCGCAGTTATCCCACTCTTCCGGCAATTCGCACAGTTCTTTCAAATACTGCCCCCCCCAAATGCCTGGAGCAAAGAAAGGCTTTACGCGAATTGGCTGCCCTGCCGCTGCTTGCATGATCTTACGCAGCAGAGGAAGTGTAAGGAACGTCGGCTGATCTGGATCATTCATATCCATGTAATAGTCAAAATCATTTAGATAGCGCTTACGGTATTGGTCCCATACCGGCCATTCCAGGAACAATGCTTGTTTATAGGTCTCTACTGGATCTACACATTTCCCCAATTGCAGCGAACCCATCCCTTGCCGGTGAAGCCGCTGTTGATGCTCCCGTGAAATGTCACAAAATATAGATAGTGAGGCATCCGAAGAGAGGTAGCCTGCACCTGGTCCATAGGTAATAATCATCATACCGGAGCAATCCCCGCCTAAGGATTCCGAAGATTGCTGAAGAATTTGAGCAACGTCAGACTGCCATTCTGCTTGCGCGTGCGGTCTGAAGTAGTCTTTAAAATCGACATCTGAAGCAATAAATCCAAAGGTGCGGTTATTGGTCAAATAACGGTCAAACGCCGTTAAGAGCTTCGCGCTACTGTTCATATATCTCATACTATCCAGTTCAATATAAGCAATGTTCTTGTGGCTACATAGTGCATGCAGTTGCTCAAGGATTGTCGTAAATGCGGCACCATGGGTACCGTCAATGGCTAAATGATATGTCTTGGCATTGTGTTGGTTAAAATCGTCCTTTATTAGCCGTAGCCATGCCTCATAGCCCGTCCCAATATCGGACTGCACTGCCTCATGGCATTTCAGCCTTACAGGATTAACCGGAACAGAATTAAAAAATCGAACTTTACTTACTTCCATTGCTGCTGCCTCCCAACTCGTAATCAATGTATGTTCACATTGTATAAATTGTTGGGGACAGCGTCTTTAAAGGAAACAGCACTATTTTTGTACAATCAGGACATTTTCGGAGGGAAATGAATGTTGCCGGAGCGACCTTCGGAGAATTGTGAACGGCGAAATTTGGCAGGAGATACGCCAAGCGCGCGGGTAAAAACACGGGTAAAGTAATGCACGGACTGAAAGCCGCATTGTAACGCAATGTCCTTAATGGGTGCATAATCATTTAGCAGAAGCTGCGATGCATGCTGCATCCGGCGCTCCTGAATATAATGCACGAAGGACTGACTGAGATACTCCTGAAATAATCGGGTTAAATGCCGGGAAGAGATATGTAGATGAGTCGCGACGGTCGCAAGCGTAAGCTCATTGCTCAAATTATCGTCAATGAAACGCTTGGCTTGCCTAAATAAAGCATGCCCTGGAGAAATCGGTTGTTGAACACTTTCACCCGCGGTAAGGGTCAAGCCATGCAATTCGGGGAAGGACAACAGCAGCGAGTAGGCGACCTGTTCCAGGGCTAGCGGAATGGTTGAGACTGAATTTGCACACAAAGCTAGTAACGCCTGCCACAAATGTCCTGTCAAAGAGGAGTCGGCCCCCCTAACAACACTATTTCCTCGTTCAGCAAGCTGTCGATACGCTTCGAGATAAAACGGCTCTGTCAGTGATTCATCCATTTCAAACGCGACATAACATAATGTTAATCCGGAAGTGCTTCGAATCTGGTGCCATACGCCAGGCGTAGACAGAAAAGCCGTTCCTTTTACTAAATTATACTCCCTGTCGTGTTCATAATAGCTCCCCTCTCCATCTAACACATAGCAAGCTTCAAAAAAAGAATGGCGGTGGAGGGAATTATCGAAATGAGCCGGCATGAAACCCCAATATAAAATAGTTATGGACAAGCCGGTTCCTTGAATTTTTGTAGCATGTCGGTTACATATAGCATTGGCTCGACGGAAGCTGGATTGGATTGACAAGTTCATCCCTCCTTTGTTCGCTCCCATTGTATACTGGCCTCTTTATGGAATACAAGCTGCTGCCGTTACATTTACTTCGAAATTCCGAAAAGAATCAAATCCCACACGGCGTTAAATTCCTGATCAATCTTAGCTGTCTGCCACTCTTTCGCATGAGCAGGATGGTGAAAGCGTGATGTAGCAATAAAAATCGCTCTTGCTGTAACCCTTGATTCCAACGCTCTAAACTCCTCGGTTTGTATACCTTTTTCAATAATGGGTGTGATTTGCTCAATTAATTGATCTACGTGTTGGGTAATCATATCTACCGCTTCTAAAGTTACGGAGGCGTACATTGCAAACATTTCGGAATCATCTGCAGCATAGGTTCGTTTACTGCGGATTAGAGTATCCAGCCACAAACGCAGCTGCTCTTTGGCAGTCCCATCAAATTGCTCAGTAATGACCTTTAGCGGGGCTAAAATATTGTGATGCAACCATCTTTCGGTAACCGCCTCTCGTAAAGCAGATTTACTTGAAAAATGTCTATATAGCGTACCATGACTAACTTTCAGCACTCTCGCTACATCAACAACGGAAGTCTTATCCGGGCCAAAACGCCGGAGCACTTGTTCAGCTGCATCCAAAATGTTTTCTTTAGATAATGGAAGATCATTCGACATATATATTCCCCTCGCTCTATCTCTGGTGGTTATTATCATAGCATATAACAATCAAAAACAAACTGACAATATCATCACTTTGTCATTCGTAAAATCATTGTCAGTATAGACTCTTACAAATTAAACTTAGGTACGTATTTGGTAAACCAAATCCCATCCTTTTCGGCGTTCTTACATGCCAATAAGAGCAATAGAGTCCGTTAACTTGCCTAAAGATGTGAAGTTTATCCATTCCCCGATAACAAAAAACCTCCCTAATCTCTCAAGAAGGCGAAAGTACATTATTTCATCTATTTTCTCACTGATCCAGCTTCCCTCTAACAAACTTACCAATCTTCATAATCGCCTGCTGCGCTTCTGGGAGCATGTACGCTAAGAAATGAAAAACACTCCACATATTCTCCCATATTTCCAATTCCACCTGAACACCCGCTGCTTTCGCCCGTTCAGTCAACCTCGTTGAATCACTTAAAAGCACCTCATGATCACCTACTTGAACAAGTAACTCAGGTAATCCTTGTAAACCCATCCTTAATGGCGATAGTATTGGATCCAACTCTGAGCATGTGCCTACATATGCGTTAAGTATTCGTTTACTCCCCTCTAAGCTACTTGTCGGATCAAGCAATGCTCGACTTTGATAAGATTCTCCGTCCAGATGAACAAGATCCGTATGAGGTGATATTAAAAAGGCACCCGCTGGTAACTCTCTCCCCTCATTCCTCAAACTAATCAGTGTCATTAGCGCAAGGCTGGCTCCAACAGAGTCTCCTCCAAACACGATACCATTGGCAGAATATCCATTCGCAAGCAACCACTGATAAGCCTCTATACAATCTTCATTAGCAGCGGGATAAGGATACTCGGGCGCAAGGCGATACTCAATAGTTAGAATTTTCGTTCCGCTAGCTTTTGCTATTCGTGTTGCTAGATTCCGATAAAATTCACAAGTGCCCGCAATAAACCCACCACCGTGAAAATAAAGGATAACTTCATGCTGAGGCGGCACTGGCTGCATAGGTATTATCCACTCTCCACGCATTGACCCGATTATAGCCGGTTCAACTTTAACATCAGAATGACTAGGCAGGCTCGAAGCCGTTTCGGCCATTTCTTGCCGGATTTGCTCTACAGACCTACTTTCAAATCGGTTCGTTTGGTTTAGATAATTTTTGATCATTGCAAGCTGTTCTATACTCGTTTTTTCCATATCTATAATCCCTCCTACAGATCTCTTCTTCGCAAATTGTAAAGCCTGTAGGAGACTACAAGGTCAAGTTAAAGTTCCATTTTTAGTATTTCTAACGTCGACTGTACACCTGGATGTTTATCTGCTGCTAGCAAATTTCTTCTTAAATCTTCGAGGGCTGCTAGCTTCACTTCCTGTTTGACTATTTCGTTACGTACCTTATCCATTTTTTTAACTACAACGTTTACAAAATCATCTATGCTAATGCCGCTGCTTTCCGATTTTAACAGTGCCTTTTTAATTTCCTTTAATGTGAACCCACATAGCTTAGCATTATGTATAAACGTTAGTCGACTAAGCGCTTCTTCAGAATAAAGACGATATCCGGCTTCCGAACGTAAAGGAGTGCTAATCAGTCCAAGCTCTTCATAATACCTTAACGTCTCCATATTCACATTCGCCATTTTGGCCATTTGGCCTCTCAAGTACTCCGTCATCATATACGCCTCCTTGGAATCCCCTATATTATACCAAATACACAACTCCAGAGAGTATCAGAAGAGAGATAACAACTACTCAAAATTAACTAAAAACTCCTTATTCACACACAAAAAAACGGCATTTCTTAGATCCCTCTTCCGGTTATCGCTACTATTCAGATAAAGAGCTTATTTATTTGGATGTCATAAACTTCTGTAAAAAAAAGAATATGCCGCTTCAAGATTAAAGATGTATTTACGAATGATAATCTCGATTATATTATTAGTTTTCTTAAAACAAAGGACGAGGAAATTGAACAGGAAATCAAGCAGTTGAATAAGACAAAATCACAGCTTAGAGCTTTACGAAAACAATATGAAAATCAAGCTTGTTTATCCGATGTCCCACTATCCCCCACCCATTTTTCAACCAAGGCTTTGGGAGAAAGAGCGATCGTAAAAATCCACTCCCTACAGAAACCCAGCCTTGAAAGTTTCCATCAACTGCAGGATGCATTGAATCAACAGCTTGAAGATGAGCCAAAAAATGCATTCGTATTTGATCTTCGTGCAAATATTATGACCACTACTTCAGAGCCTAGTGAGAATTCATCTGTCTTTTTTGTAGTTTGTGAGAAGTACCCTGAACAGGCCGACTGGATTTCAATATTACCTAAAGGGATTTATCTCTATGGTTATTGCTCGGAGGAGCAGAGAATGGAAACGATACAGAATATCGCTGCACATGCTAAAGCCGAATACAACACGGAGATTCCATTCGTCATCCAGTCCGTCATTTTCACCGGAATGTTTCAGTGGGTTTATGAGATTCAAGTATTGTTAACATCTGCATGATCATAGTCGTGGTTTGAGATGAACGCTCGTAAAAGACCCAATTAATATAAGAGTAAACAAAACAGCATGTGCCGATATAAAATCGACACATGCTGTTGCATTGAAAAATGGTCTAGGCTTGTTCGAATTAAAATCTAGCCACAAAAAACTCACGGTCTGATGGAACGTTAAAACTTCTGATAGTAGCTCCGTTCTCATCTCTTAATGTAAGCAGATAAGCTACCGTTGTTAAGGTGGTAATTGTAGGGAATCTTACTACACCAAATTCATCGAAATCAGCAGTTACTGTTGTAGTACCTGCTCGTAATGAAGCTGTCCAGCCTGTAGTTGCTTTAGGTGTGCCACTTGCATTTGTACCAATAGCGACAACAATAAATCTATCCAATGTCTGTTTAATTCTCCGTCTCTTTCTCGTTGCAGCAGCTTTCACTCTTTTTGCCGCGAGGGCTCTTGCCGCCACAGCGGCTTGCCTGTTAACTGGCTTCTTAATGGTCACCATTTGCATCACTACTTTCTTTTTTAGGATACGTTAGTAGATGCAAGATTTATGATTCTTGACTTCACTATTACCTACTTAGCGAGAAATATACTTTATTCCTAGATTCATAGATTCGTACCTACTGGATCAGTGATGCATATAATGCATTTGTGAGGTGATCCATTAAGAAATGAGCCGACAGTTATGGGTAGAACAACATGGTTCAAAAATCCATAGGGCGCTGAGAAAAAGGATTCAACAATCTCAAGTCCCTCGCGGTACATCCGCTAAAATTCCTATCATTATCAAATTCAAACAAAAAATGACCCCAGCCCAGCTGAAGTCATTACAAAAGCATTTAGAATTACATGACTTTCCTATCAAACACCACCTCCCCATACTTAATGCTGTAGCATCACGAGTTTCGATGAATTGTCTGAAACAGATGTGTGATTGGCAGGGGATTGAGAAAATCTATGTAGATGGAATCAAAAAAACATCCCTTAATATAGCAACACCCTCCATCGGTTCTGCCGCCATCCAGAAGAAACAAGGGCTTACCGGTAAAGGGATCAACATTGCCATTCTTGATACAGGCGTGTATAGACACCCTGATCTGATAAAGCCCTGTAACCGCATCGTGGCTTTTAAAGATTTCGTCAATCATAGAAAACAGCCCTATGACGATAACGGTCATGGGACTCATATTGCAGGGGATGCGGCAGGTAACGGGTGGATGAGCAAAGGGAAATACAAAAGCCCTGCTCCGAAGGCTGGAATCGTTGGCGTTAAAGTACTCGATAAAAACGGCGACGGATATGACTCCACGATTATTAAAGGAATTGAGTGGTGCATTGCAAATCGCAAGCGACTAAAGCTGCGTATCCTTTCAATGTCATTCGGAGGTACTGTCAATTCAACTTGTGCCGATGACCCTCTATGCCAAGCAGTAGAACAAGCAATTAGAGCCGGCCTTACAGTTGTAATAGCGGCAGGAAATAGCGGCCCTAAGCGAAGTACGATCGAATCTCCTGGTATTAGTCCTTCAGCAATTACTGTCGGTGCAGTGGATGATCGCCGCACACTCACACAAAAGGACGACCGGATTACTTGGTATTCCAGCCGTGGTCCTGCACCGCGGGGGCGTAAGAAACCAGACCTCGTTGCCCCCGGTGAAACAATCATCTCTCTTCGTGCTCCCGGATCCAAACTGGATCGTGAACTTCCTTACTTGCGGATAGCGAAAGATTACTTTGTGCTGTCCGGTACCAGCGTCTCAACACCTATTGTCTCAGGTGTTATCGCCCAATTGCTGCAGAGAAATCCATCTTTATCTCCAAAGCAAGTGAAAGCCCTACTGAAAAAGAACACATTCTCTCTGAAACTTCCCCCTAACACAGCGGGCTGTGGTGAGATCAATGCGAGATTTTTATTGTGATTTTGCTTTTTAATACTCTATTTCTCGCTTAAACGCCGTGATAACAGAAACGGATAACTCTTCAGTAAATTTACCCGTAGGTTCAATTTCTAATAAAGAAGATCTCATATCCGCTTCAAATCGTTCTATGTGATCTCCAAATAATCGCTTAGATGCATAGGATGTGGAATACAAATTACCAATAATCGAATCCACGGTCCATGTGATTGAATAACTGGGTAAAACCAGTCTTTCCACATCTTTAAAACTAGATTGCGCAACAATGTCCTCATGTCTTTCTTTAGGATGAGTATAGGTGCTGTCTCCTGCTATCCTTTCGTTACCTAACCAGCGTTTCACTATTTCATTTACCTTAAGCTGCCAAGATAATGGTTCTTGCTCAACATTAAAAGTATCAATAATGGCTAGACCGCCATTATCGTCCAAACAATGATATAGAATTTCAAGAATGGACGCCCTATCCATCCAATGAAACGCTTTGGCGAGAATGGTAAGACGGAAGGAGCCCCAGTCGCTCAGCAGCTCTTCTGCTCTACCCCGCCTCCAACTAACGTTACCTACTCTGTGAATTTTTGATAGACGATTCGCCTCATCCAACATTTCACTTTCCGTATCTACACCTATCATTTCTTCAAACCAATCACTGAATCTTAGTGCCAACTGACCCGTACCACATCCTAAATCAAGTAAACGACCCTCTCCGTTAAGCGAAAAATGCTGAATCAAGAACCGAATAAGGGATGAAGGATACTGTGGTCGATATTCTGAATAGTACACCGCAGTACCTTTAAATAAATTCGAACCATATTCATTCATAGTTTCACCCTTCTCTGTTTCTAATAGGACAAAATCATAGCAGTCATCCCACTAAAATAAAAGGCTGTTCGGATTAAATCCGCTCAGCCTTTTATTTATGCCGATACGCTTAATTCGCTGTATTTGGACTCAGGAATCAAAAAATGCACTTAGAAATGATTGACAAATAAGTTCGTTGCATATATCGTTAATTACATAACTAACTAACCAATGAACATGGCGGTGAATACATGGGAAGCTTAATGGATGATACACGACCGATATTTATGCAGATCGCCGAGCGCATAGAAAATGACATCATCGAAGAAACACTCTTGGAGGAATCACAGGTTCCTTCAACAAATCAATTTGCTGTTTTCTACCAGATCAATCCGGCAACGGCTGCGAAAGGTGTGAATCTGCTAGTGGATCAGGGAATATTGTACAAAAAGCGAGGTATCGGTATGTTTGTTGCTTCTGGAGCGCGTGCAGTATTGATGGAGAAGAGAAAAGAGCAATTTTATGAGCAATATGTTGTAACTATGATCCGTGAAGCTGAGAAATTAGGAATAACGTTGGATCAATTAACGAAGATGATTCAGAGGGGAGATAATCGGTCATGAATGAAATCGTTGAGATTAAGGGGCTAACCAAGTCGTATGGAAAGGTAACCGTCATCCAAGACGTTACTTTTTCTTTGGAGCAAAATAAAATCTATGGACTGCTTGGCAGAAATGGTGCGGGGAAAACAACAATCATGCACATGATCACAGCACAGTTATTTGCTACAAGTGGTGATTTGAAGGTATTTGGAGAACATCCCTACGAGAATAACCGCGTACTCAATCAGATTTGCTTCATTAAGGAAAGTCAAAAGTATCCGGATACGTACCGTATTATAGATGTTCTAGAGGTATCCGCGTTATTTTTCCCTAACTTTGATCGGGACTACGCCCAATCCTTAATCAAGGACTTCAATCTCCCCTTAAAAAGAAGAATAAAGAAGCTGTCCAGAGGAATGCTCTCGGCAGTCGGTATTGTAGTGGGCCTTGCCAGCCGCGCTCCGCTGACTATTTTTGACGAGCCCTATTTAGGTCTGGATGCTGTAGCAAGAAGCCTGTTTTACGATCGATTGATTGAGGATTATTCAGAATATCCACGAACAGTTGTCTTGTCTACACATTTGATTGACGAGGTAAGTCAGTTGTTAGAGCATGTCATTGTTATCGACAACGGTAAGATTATTATTAATGAGGATGCTGAAGCTCTTCGCGGGCGAGCCGCTAAGGTGATTGGTGCAACTGCGAAGGTCGAAGAGTTCATCTCCAGTAAAGATGTTATCTCTCGTGAACCTTTTGGCGGATTACTTTCTGCCACTCTAGTCGGCTTAAACTCAACAGATCTATCACGTGCTGAGATGCTTGGTCTGGAGATCTCCCCCATATCTTTACAACAGTTAATTGTCCATCTTACAAATAGAAGATCTCAAGGAAAGGAAGTGGCAGCACAATGAACCATATGACAGGGATATTAAAAATGCACTACAAGGATAAATGGTTTTGGTTATTTATGCCTTGGATCATATTATTGTCCAGTTTTCTCGTTAATCTTATCATAGCTTTTTTCATGCAAGAACCCATGTATACCGGTGGCCTAGTCTCTATCTTTATTTACATGTTTGTCATAGGTATCATCATTTTGGTGCAGACTTTCCCCTTTGCCTTAGGCTTAAGCCTACGGAGAACGGATTATTTCTTCGGTACCTCCTTGATGGCTGTTATTACAAGTGCCGGCTTCTCCCTTCTTCTGTTCCTGCTATCCGTTATAGAAAACAATTTAACACCTGGATGGGGTGTGCAGCTACATTATTTTCACCTACCATACTTGAATGATGGTACTGTCCTAGAACAGCTGTGGATCTATTTTATGATCATGTTGCATATGTTTTATTGGGGATTTGTTATATCCAGTATCTTCCGCAGATTTGGTAGAAGTGGTCTATTCATTTTCGCGGCAGTCATGTTTATTCTGTACAGTGTCGCTGGATTGTTAATGACGTATTATCGGTGGTGGGGAGATCTATTTAATTGGTTTGCCAGCCATACCGCATTTGATCTTGCCTTGTGGACCATGCCTTTGACGGTCTTGTATGCACTCTTATCGTTCTGGATGCTTCGGAAGTCTACAGTGTAAGGCACTGCCTCGAATATTCTAAATATTGTAGGTGTAGGAGGTACCTTTATGGACTATGTGAGGGATTACGCCATGTATGCTTCTATATTCGGTATGTTTAGTTTTAGTTGGTTTGGTTGGGCACAAGAAAACCCCAGATCCAGCTGGCGTAAATATATTGGCATAGCTTCTGGTGTATCCCTTCTCATCTGCTTGATTGGTATCTATTTAAGTATAACGAACTGGGATGCTCCCTCCGTTTTAAATGACAAGACCTCTTTTGATAATTATTTAATTTCTGTCTATATTGAATTATTTGTGGCAGGTGCTGGAGCTTCTATATTGTTGAAATGTAAGTTTAATGATTACGTTGCTCCTTGGATTGCCTTTATTGTAGGAATTCATTTTATTAGCTTAAAAAGTGTTTTTAACGATTTCAGTTTATACCTTTTAGCAGTACTTCTTGTTGCAGTCTCTATCGCATCACTATTCATATCGAAAAAGCTTAACGTCGCAAACAGTGCAATTACAGGCATTGGTACTGGAACAGTTCTGTTTGCCTATGCCCTATTAGGCTTAATTCGATATTTATCGATCTAGATACGATTATGCTCCAGTTGCCTCGGATTAATTATATTCACAAAAAAGAAACTCCCTTGATTTCTCAAGGGAGTTTCTAGTGATGCGGTCGAGAGGACTCGAACCTCCACGGTATTGCTACCACACGGACCTGAACCGTGCGCGTCTGCCAATTCCGCCACGACCGCACATCGTAATGACTACATATCCATCTTGCGTCACAAGATAGATCATACCATGCTGAGATTAATGCGTCAATATATTCTCTAGCTTTTCTAATCATTCATTATTTTATGGATAATTATTGCTTTTACTTCCGAATATAAGGTATAATGAGAACAAAAGTTCGCATAATATAAATGAGGTGATTTATAATGGCGACTACAAAGTTGAAGACATCCATGGTTGATGAAGAGGTTACGAAAGAAGAAATGTCCCTTGTCAGAAGCTATTTGCTGCTAACGTTTATTCATAAAGTGTTCGAACGTGACTGCCGTGTAATCAGTAAGAGTGGTCTGTTTAAGACCCCTCAGCTTTATATGGAGCTCGTGTCTGGTGCCACTAAGAAGACCTCATTAATGCTTCAAGAAGTTACGCGCGAATTGAGCTCACATGATCTGAAGGTCACAACCGTTCGCCAAGATCAACGGGGCGTCGAGGCCTTGTACACCTGTAGAGGATATCAAGGTGAGATGAATATATTATGGCCAGGATTCCGTAGAGAGATGCTGCTGCGAATGCGCGCATATCTCGGCCTGTCCACAGAGCTCTCCATGCTCTCCAGAGAAGAAAGTGAGACCCAGCTAGCACTAACCATATAATCCGCCATAAATAAAGAACAGCTCCTTACCCACTTGGGTAAGGAGCTGTTTATGCTGCCAAGATTATATATTATCAGGAGCTTTCCTTGGTTCGCTGAAGGGTTGGAATAGATAATTCCGATCAAGCTTTACTACCCGTCTATTCTGGCGACGTATCATCACCTGCGAATCGTCCCAAGCCAGAACAATCCCCTTTACATCATTACTTTCTATGCCATCACGCACCACACGAATTTTCTCACCGGAAATTCGGTACGCATCCAATTGTTCATCGCTAATCATCATAAATCCCTCCCTCTATATAGCTTATCCTATATTCATCCAGAAAAAAGACCCAAATGAAAAGTCATCTGGGTCTCGTATAAGCAATTGACCAATTGCATGTCTACTAAAGCATTCTTATATCAGCGCTTCATTCTTCTCAAACCAGAAGTCAAGAACTTTAGCGGACATCACACGTTGCTCCAGATACTCCACTTGGTTAGTTGTGAATTTCTCCCTCCAAGGGAAGGAAAGTTCCTCACACAAACCTTTGATTGTCAGAAGCTCTGACCAAGCTACATAGCGTTTGTACCAAAAAAACTGAGGATGTTCAATCATATAGGGATACAGATCGTCGAATTCCGTGTGTTTGCAATCCAGCGCACGCTCGAAGTGATCCTTGGCCTCGGTTAATTTATCAATAAAAAATTGCTCAGTCACCGGTTCTTTCCCCATTGTGACGCCTCCTCCCTATGTCTGATTTTATTATAAAGGAAAATCTATAGGGTGAAAAGCAGTTGTTTAAAAATAGGCATGTTCTTATTCAAATTCGGGTTATTCTCCAAATTCAATGGTGCCCCCGCTAAGAGAGGTTATTCTTACAAGTGACTCCAACCGGATCCCCTGCTCCTTGATCGTTCGAGCTCCTGCCTGAAAGCTTTTTTCCACTACAACGCCAAGACCAACCAGCTCAGCGCCAGAGCGTTGAATAATTTTAATCAGCCCGCGTGCTGCATCACCATTAGCAATAATATCATCGATAAAGAGAATTTTATCCTCCGGGGAGATGAATTGACGAGACAACATGATGTCGGTAACAATACCTTTCGTAAAAGAAGGAACTCTTTCACAAAGTGCGTCCGGATCTGCTAGGAGCGTTTTTTTGCGGCGTGCAAAAACTAACGGCACCTTTAACTCATATGCGGTGGCAAATGCCACGGCAATGCCCGAGGATTCCACGGTCACAATACGTGTAATTCCGCAGTCCGCAAACCTCCCGGCAAACTCCCGTCCCATTTCCATCGTAAGCTGCGGATCTACCTGATGATTCAACAGTGCATCCAGCTTCAGCACTTCATCCGAAACGACGACACCTTCCTCCAAAATCCGCTGTTTCAATACTTCCATGATTTTGAACCTCCAATACCCTTTATAATCGCAGACGCTCCGTACAAATGAATCACGGAAGTCATGTCCTACTGATCCTCATCATAACCTGTACTATACAGAGTGCACAAGGCAATCCTGCATAGCACTCCTTATGATTTTTCTTTTGCTTCTTAAAACTATTAGGAGGGCAGCCATGAAATCACATGTCCGAACAATGCAGATCGCTTTCACTTATATCGGCACCATTGTAGGAGCCGGATTCGCAACCGGTCAAGAAATATTAAAATTCTTCACTCGTTACGGACACTGGGCAGTCCTGACCATCCTGCTCTCTACTATACTGTTCATATGGCTGGGTACAAAAATGATGGTCATCGCTCGGCGCATAGAAGCAGAATCCTATGAGGACTTTAACCGTCATCTCTTTGGTGACCAAGTCGGAAGCACCATCAGTTTGTTCACGATGGTCATCCTGATCGGTGTCAACAGTATTATGCTTGCAGGAGCTGGAGCTATTTTTCAAGAGCATCTTGGATTTCATTATCAAACAGGGCTAATACTAACGTTGGTTGGTTCTTATTTTCTGCTTAAGCGGGGGATTTCCGGTATTCTGCAAATGAACAGTCTGATTGTCCCGCTAATGCTTACACTATCACTCATCATTATTTTTAATACGTTTCAAATTCCAGGAGCAGAACGATTCCTATTCCTAGAAAATGATCGATCTATCTTTGGCGCTTGGATGTCGCCGCTGCTCTACACCGCCTTCAATCTAGGTATGGCTCAAGCCGTATTAGTTCCGATGGCTCGTCACACAGATGAGGAAAAATCTCTGGTCTGGGGCGGTATTATAGGTGGTGCCGGGATCGGCTTTATGTTGATCGCCGCGCATTTCGCGATGAGCTCACAGATGCCTGGGATTCTCCAATTTGAAATCCCTATGGGTAACATCGCCATCCGGTTGGGTACTGTAGTGCAAACTATATATTTGCTGCTGATCTTTTTGGAGATCTTCAGCACTTTTGTTGCCGACATTTATGGCGTCACCATGCAGCTTAAACAACGAATTCCCGTTAAACCCACATTAATTACACCAATTCTGATGTTGGTCTGTTATTTACTGAGCCAATTTGGCTTTAGCTCTCTTCTCTCCGTGTTCTACCCGATCTTCGGAGCTTTATCTCTGGTCTGGGCTGTCATGCTGCTACGTACGCCATGGTCTATTCCACCACGTATCGATTCCTCATCGGGTTCGAGTGGAAAAGGGAACAGCCTTGTATCCATAAAACCAGTTACACGGAAATAACTGCTGCTGTTGGAATGATTCGTGCTGCCGCTTCCGCCACATGCTTGTGACAAGTCATCATTACAATCTGGCGGGAGATCGACAGTTCACCAAGCAGTGCAAGAGCAGCATGAAGACGAGCTTCATCAAAGTTGACGAATAGGTCATCGAACAACAATGGCAGCGATACTTGCCGAGACATCGTCTCTGCCAGTGCCAAGCGGATGGAAAGGTACAGCTGTTCTGCCGTCCCGCGGCTAAGCAGTCCGCTGTCGATTAGTCCAGCATTTTTGTGTTCAGCTTTTAGCTCTTTATGGCCCAGAGTCATAACAACTCTCTTGTATTCCCCTTCCGTCAGCTTGGAGAAATAGTCGGATGCAAGCAATAGCACCTGCGGCTGCTTCTCCTGTTCATAAATACGGCGGGTTCTTCCAATTAATTCGGCTGTTAATGCTGCTACTGCATATTTATCAGCCACAATTCGCAGAGCGGCTCTCTGCTCTTCCAATTGCTGAATTACGGAGTCCTCCATACAACGCTCTTTCAAGTATTCCCTTTCCTGAAGCAGCTTCCCTCGTTGCTCCAGCAGGGTGTTCCACATTTCTTCCTCCCGTTCAGCCAGCTCTTCAGCCGCCATCCGCTCGTTTTGAAGTGCTGAGGCATCATGATGATCTAATACTACCTGCAGGGCGGCAACTCGCTCATCCTCCCAGCCTCCAAACATAGCTAACTCCCACTGACGAATGGATTTATTCAGCTCACTGCGCCGCTGTACAGCAGCCGATCTTCGTAAGAATTCCTCCCCGCTTATTGCTCCGCCTTCATGCAACAGGTGTTCACGCTGTTCTCTAAGTTCACCTAATACTCTATGGCTTTCCTTAAGCTCCTCCAGAAGCTCCTGTAACCGTGACTGAATACTTTCCCGGCGAACCAAGTCCTTTTTCAGTTCATCCCAAGCTCTTTTTCGAAGTTCCAGCCAGCTCAGTAAAGTTAGTGCAGATCTTCGTTGTCCATCCTGCGCGTCCATATCAAAGCTAGTTGCCGCTACGCCAGACTCGTGTAAAGGATCAGTACCTGATTCATAAATGAGAGCAAGCAGCTCCTCCTCGAACAAGTTGCACTCTGCTTCAAGCTGCTTTAGTCGCAAAGAGAGCTTATTCTCTTGGCGCAGCAGTTCGTTCCCCTGCTCCACCATTGCAAAGATATCCGGCAGCCCTTCCGGGGACAACCCTTCAGGCAATCTGCGCTCACGCAGCCACTCTTCATATTGCTCAGCAGTTTGCGTGAAAGCCGTCTCTGCTCGGGTCATTTCTTCCGCGAGCAGCTTCTCTTGGCCTGCCAGCGTCTCCAGCTCTGTGCGGCAGGCATCCCGCTCGGCGGCATAGCGTTCAATGCGCTGCCGCCAAGCTGACCAAGCCTCCATGAGCCTGCGAAGCTCCCTCATGGAGGCTTCCAGCCCGCCTGCGTCAGGGCTGGACCCCGGGGCGGCCGACCGCCGCCCCGGCATGGCGCTCTCCGGCTCCGCTCCGGAGAGCAGCTGCCCCCGCAGCCGCAGCATCTCAGCTGCGGCTGTGCCCACGTCCCCGCCATGCCCTGGCGGGGACGCTTCCGGCCGGCGCGCTCCGCTGAGGCCGGCCCAAAGGGCCAGATCGGCCGCGCCAAGCAGGCCGATCGCGAGCACTGCGCTGGCCGGCGGAGCACCGGTCAGCCACAGCGCTGTGGGCAGCAGCACAGTTAGTGCTGCCCCAGCCCACAGCAGGCGCCGGTAGAGCGCGGCCATGCGCTGCGCGCTAGAGCTATCACTTCCGGCGCCGGGGGGGCGCTGCGGCCCCTCGCTGAGCTGCGCTTCGCGCCAGCGCTCGGCCGCCTGCTGCAGTTCGTCCCACAGCTGCAGCACTTCACGGGCGCTGCGCGGAGCCAGCTGCGCAAAAGATTCGGCGCCGGTAGCGTGCTCACGCGCCAACGCCCGTTCTGCTGCCTGCAGCGAAGCAGAGGCAGCGGCCAAGCGGGATCGCAGCGTCTGCCGCGCTGCGCCCTCCGCCTCCATGCGGCGATCATAACTCGCGAACGCCGCCGCAAACCTCCGTGCAGCTTCACGATCTGCCGCTGCACCCGCAAATGCAGTCAGCTCTGCCGCGCTCCAGCTGACATCAATGCCTCGCAGAATTCGCTGCAAATGCTCATTCAGTGCGGTCAATTCACCTTCTAGCCGCTGTCTTTCTACTCGCAGGTTTTCATAGCTGCTCCGATGGCGATCCAGCCGCTCCAGGGCAGGCCCCTGCGCTATTAACAACGCATCCGGTGGATTCTGCGCCAGCTCATCCGTAAGCTCACTTTGCAGACGTTCATAACGAGTTACTGCTCCTAGAGCATTTCGAATTTCACCTTCAAGTGCCTGATAGCGAATCGCTCCATCTTCAGGAAAGGTTGTAATCACTGGTAGGTCTTGCAGCTCGAGCTGCGCATCGCTCCATTTTAACCACAATTCACGAACATCTTGAGCTTTGCGAAGCATCACAAGCTCGTCTCCAGTAAGCTTACGTTGTTGTTCCAATTGATCCAGCTCAGATTCCATAACCTTTATTGCTGCTATATTACCGTTATAACGTGGAAGATAAGAGCGGCTCTCCGCCATCTGGCGCTCTAGTTTCTCAATATCCTGAACGATTTTAGCAGCTTCCTGCAGTTTACCCCGAGGTTTATATAGCTTCTCAGCTTCCTGTACCAATCGGCGTTCCGCCCGCATGATCGTTCCACCGCCGCCCATCCCTGCATGAAAGAGAAAGCTGCTCATCTCTTCTGATTGAAGCGCAGCAAGCTCCTGCAGTTCATCGAGAGAGACCGCGAACAATTGATGGAACATGCTTCGAGAGATGCCACCAAGCAAAAGACGCTCCATTTCAGCTTGTCCTAGCTCTTGCGTCGTTCCATTCGGATGATTAACCGTGATGTTCAGCTTCTCATTTCTTCCTGAGCCCTCACCACCAGAGGTATGGCGACGAATGGTCCATAGACCACCATTCATATCACGCGCCTTCAGTATTCCCCCATGCAAACCGCCTTGCATAGGTTCATACCTCTCCGTAGGGTTACCACGACTTGGAATTCCAAATAGCATGGAGCGAATAAACTGCAACGTCGTGCTTTTTCCTGCTTCATTACGTCCATAGAGTATGGTAACGCCTTCCGATAGATCAATCTCTCGGTTATGCAAACGTCCGAAGCCATGGATCTGCAAATGTTCAACTCTCATCTTCTGGAGCACCCTCCATTCCACCGAGCATTGTGATTCCCTGTTCCGCTGCACTACGAAGCCAATTTAACTTCTCCTCTTGACTTGTCACCGAGAGCAGCTGTCGCAGCTCCTGATTCTCCATGAGCGGCTTAAGCGCACTGTTTATTAATTCTTCAAGCGCTTCTGCTGAATGTTTCGTACGATCTGTAATTCGCAGCATTTCTCCAAGAAAGCTATCCTCCTCTAATAACCGTTCACGGTCAATAGCTAACCCGGACTCTACAGCGAATCCTTCCACCCAGACAAGTCCTTTATAATCTTTACGCTCAGCCCGAACCGCCTCACGGCGCTGGAGTTCAGACAGCAGATCCTCTACCGCACCTTTTTCAGCTAATACTTTATGTACGTCCCCGCGTCCGATCAGACGAAATCTAACCACTGACATCAGCTCCGGGAGTTCCTCCCTGATTTCGTCAATCACCTGCTCCACCCTTTGTATCCATTCTGCTTCATGACTTAATCCCTCAATGGATAGATCCCGTACCTGCCAGCGAACATAATCAAGCTCATGAAACCGGAGCGCAGTACTTCCAGCCTCATCAACATCCACAACATAGCAACCCTTTGGTCCGGTTTCCTTAATACTGCGTCCCTGTATATTGCCTGGGTACACAATTGCTGGTTTCTCATGCAATATACTGCGTTTATGGATATGCCCAAGCGCCCAATAATCAAAACCCCGTTCGATAAGATCCCTACGGCTACAAGGAGAATATGTCTCGTGCACCAAATCACCATCTACATTTCCATGCAGCATAGCAATATGAAACAGACGGCTGCCAGGCTTTCGAGAAAAGGTCAGTGCTGTGTTGTCAGTAACTTTCGCAGTCGGATAAGAGATTCCACTAACAATAGCTACTTCTTGACCATCTTTACGACGATGAGCAGTGGCATGATCTGGCTTCTCCCCTCCGAACACGGTAACATGCTTTGGCAATTCCGTTGCCAGACGCAATCCATCAAGTGGATCATGGTTACCATGGATCAGAAACACTTGAATCCCGTGCTGGCCAAGTTCCTTGAGCGCTTCTTGAAATCGCAGCTGACCCTGTAAGGAAGCATCTGAAACATCATACACATCTCCACTGATGACAATAAAATCAACTTCCTCTTGGATCGCAACGCGGACAAGCCGCCCTAGGGCGGCGAAGGTTGACTCGCGTAAATAAGAACGAATGGCTGGCGAAATATACGCCAGCCCGGCAAAACGGCTATCCAAATGTAAGTCAGCAGCATGTAGAAATCGAAATGGAATCATAGCTGCTCACCCTTTCGTTCCTGAGGGATACTGTAAGTATGTCTTTTTAAGTTCATTAGCGACACGAGTCAGCGAATACAAGCTTTTTGCTTTATCCCAAGCTGAACGAGAAAGCTCATAACGATAAGCCGGATCGGATATCACCTTCTCTAAAGCATCAGCAAGTGCAATTTCATCATCAGGATTGACGAGCAGACCATTCACACCATCTTCAATTTGCTCCGGTATCCCGCCAACATTCGTCCCAACTAAAGCCAAGCAGCTAAGCGCCGCTTCTGCAAACACCGATCCGAAGGCCTCTGCCCGAGATGGCAGCACGAAAATATCAAAGAAAGGCATGAATTCTTCCGGATGGAGCGTATATCCATAAAAAATCGTTTCATTATAAATTCCTAATTGTTTAGCCATATTTTCCAAATCCGCACGGGAAGGTCCATCGCCGATAATATGCAGTACATATTCATGGCCGCGATTTTTAAGCTCAGCACAGGCTTTGAGTAACGTGTCAATTCCTTTGGCTGGAACCAGACGTGTCACAGTCACAAGCTGGGGTATAGCGTTGTCATGAGGGACTGGCTTAAACCTTTTTTCATCAAAACCATTCGGGATTACTCCTATATTAGAAGGATCTTGAATATATGGCGCCACATACTCTGCAAAAGCTTGAGACACGGTCATTAACTGATCACTTACATGCTCAAGTTCGCGGTAAAGCGAAACTAGAAACTGATGCTCCAGACCACCATCAGAAATAGCTCCATTCAGTATCAGCTCTCGCTCATAACTGGAATGTAAGGTTTGAATTAACGGAGTATTTGGAAATACTTTTTTCATTGCTAAACCAGCAATTGGATGATGGGAATGGATAAGATCATATGTCTTGCTCATTCGTAATTTAGTCCACCATAGATAATCACGATAGGTCTGAATATATTTCTGAACGATTTGACTTTCCCCAAACTGGGTCCAATCAAAGGTCTCGAATATGACTTCTTCATGTCCCTTGTTGCGAATCCGCTTAGGTAACCAAAACAAATCCATCTCCCAGCGGCTTGAACGGAACCTTTCCTGAAGATAAGGGATCATGGATGATACACCACCGGGTTGCTCCGGCGGGAAGAAGAGCGCTTGCAGCAAATTCATATGGTACATCCCCTTTACAATTGCCTTACGTACAGTAAGACTTGGCAATTATGATATAGTTGTGTATATGTAGAATTTCAGGTACGATTACGTTCCCCATACCTTGATTTTATCGGTATAAACATGAAACAGCAACTAAGAAAAAGGAGAATGATCTATGAAGGAAGAACAGCTACCTGCCTCTTACACCGCATATATACAAGAAACGCTGGGGCAAGAGGCAAATGCTTTTCTAGAAAGCTATTCAGCACCACGAACGCAGGGACTTCGCTTTAATCCATTGAAAAGCATCTCAGATTCAGGTCAAGTCGCAGTAGAGCGCACAGTCTCACAGTTTGATCTGAAACCTATCCCATGGTGCCCAGACGGTTATTATTATGAAGAGCCCGCTCGACCAGGCAGACACCCTTACCATGCTGCCGGACTATATTATATTCAGGAGCCTTCCGCAATGTCCGCAGCCGAACTGCTGGCACCTAAACCCGGCGAAACCGTCCTCGACCTTGCAGCTGCCCCTGGGGGCAAAACTACGCATATCGCTGGTTTAATGCAAGGACAAGGCCTCTTAATCTCTAATGAAATTCATCCGGAACGCGCAAAAATTTTGGCAGAGAACGTCGAACGTCTAGGCATAAAGAACACCCTCGTAACCTGTGCAACGCCAGAACAGCTATCTTCTCGCTTCCCACAAGCATTTGACCGAATTATGTTAGATGCCCCTTGCTCAGGAGAAGGCATGTTTCGAAAAGATCCAAACGCTGTTTCAGAGTGGTCTCCTGACCATGTAGTTATGTGTGCGGCAAGACAATGGGACATTCTACAAGATGCCTACCTTATGCTTAAGCCTGGGGGGACTCTAGCCTACTCTACTTGCACCTTTAACCGCCAAGAGAATGAGGAGATCATTGACCGATTGACGGATCGCTACCCCGATATGGAACTACTTACCCACAAGCGCCTTTGGCCACATTTAGAAAAAGGCGAAGGCCACTTTGTTGCACTCCTACGTAAGCAAAGTGTCACCGAAAATGACGTTAATGACGATGCCAATCGCAGCACTAATAAACGTCGTAGCAAAAACAACCCAAAAATC
Source organism: Paenibacillus sp. FSL E2-0201 (assembly GCF_037963325.1). Lineage (NCBI taxonomy): Bacteria > Bacillati > Bacillota > Bacilli > Caryophanales > Paenibacillaceae > Paenibacillus > Paenibacillus sp. FSL E2-0201. The sequence continues at coordinate 2,481,081 of NZ_CP150154.1, read as the reverse complement.
AATTCTTCCGTACGCGATGCATATCAGTTATTCCAAGACTGGGCCGCGGTTGAGCTGCCTGGTTTCTCATATCAAGGCATCCCTCTGCTGTTCGGTGAATCTCTTTATCTACTGCCTGAATCCTTTAGCGGCAACCTCCATACGGGGCTGCTGGATGGTCTTCGTATTCCGCGAGCCGGGCTACATATTGCCCATTTAAAGAAAAATCGGATTGAACCTGCTCACGCCCTCGCGATGGCGATTCAGCACACAGATGTAACACGTAGTTTTGATCTCAGTAGCGGGGGGATGGAAATACATGCTTGGCTCCGGGGCGAAAGCTTACCTGTGCCGGTGGAATTACATGGATGGACACTAGTAACTTTAGATGGATTGCCAATAAGTTGGGGCAAAGCAAGCGCTGGCCAACTTAAGAATCATCTTCCAAAAGGACTGCGCATCCTAAAAGCCCATATTGACGAGCAATAGGCCATAGACCAGTTCATCCAGTCCACTTTGGCATATGATGTCATTATCTCAGAAAGCTGCGACACCCGCCGCAGCAATGGGAATAAGACATACGTTAAGGAGGAATATATCATGGGTGAATTTCATGGAGGAGCCTTCACTTCAACTGGTGCGATCTTGGTACTCTTTATCTTGCTCGTAATCATTTCCCGTTCGTTGTTCGTTTAATACCAATCCGGCTAAATAGACGGTGAAATTAAAGCGGCTGTGTCGTCCTTTTTGGGGCGGTGCGGCCGCTTTATTTCTTTCCAACATAACATTTCCATTTGCTGTTCTCGTGAATATTTACCGTTTGAAAGCCAGCTTCCCGAAATAAATGATCTACCTCTTCGTTCTTTGTGTATTGTTTCATGTGATAATTAATTTTATAGACCTCAGAAATAATGACAAACGTTCCGCCTGCCTTCAGCACCCTATACACTTCACTTATATCATGTTTAAGATCAGGCCAGAAATAATGCGTCTGAATAGCCGTGATCGTCCCAAAAAAACTTTCGTTAAACGGTAGCGCCGATACGTCTCCCTGACTGATCTTCACCCTACCTGCGGCAACAGCCTTGTTGTTTTTTTGAATGGATGTCTCCACAGCTTGCTGGGAATAATCTACGCCGTAGATTTCCTGATGCTTATGTTGTTTTACAAGCGTATGTATAGTTTGACCACCACCACAACCTATGTCCAAAATAGGGGCATTGTTCATCACTTCTATTTTTGAGAGCCCCCACGCTGTTATGCTGGTATGTGCCTGGTTCATGATTTTGATCATAATATTCCCCACGAATCCTCTCGGGTTCTTGGCTTGATCGATCAGCGTATTCAATAATCCCATATTTTTAATCTCCTATTAACGATTTCGAATCAATAAATTGCCGACTTCTAATTCCTTTTTGGAGTACTCGTCATTTCTGCAATCGAGCAGCACTTCAACTCTGTAAGTCTCAGCGTCCACACAACAGATCCTCTGGGAGCCTAAAGAAATAGTAATCATTCCATCTTGAACAACAACGTCAGTGAATATGTCTTTAAGCAATTTTTTATCCTTTTGAGTCCATGCTCCATATATATTTACTTGTGAGATACCCTGAATATTTTGGTCTCTACTGTTTGGAACCATATATTGCTGCATAAAAGCTAGGCTTTTCTCGTCATTCATTTGTTGTAAAAAGAATTGAAAAGGCACCCCTTCAAATTTCGGTATGTATGAATTTTTCCATGGCATCGTTCTATTTAACAGATTAAAAAACCAACGAAACCGCAAAGGTTCTGGTGTTGAAGCTTCAATATTTCGACTTGAAAGCTCCTTATATACAGCATCTATATCTTCTACATCCAAAGCAAAGCCTATAAGACCCCGATGTCCACCCAGATAATCCTCCGTCCAACTTTTCAGCCAACCTCCACCATCCTTTTTCTTAATTCGAACCCATTCAAAATATTCATTTCCGATCCATATATTTGATACTTTAAACCCCTTTGTACCCTTTCCCCACTTCGGCTCATATGGAAGACCGAGCGTTTGGACTGCCTTAACAAACGTTTGGTCTTCGTGTATATTACGATCTACATTTACAACTAGATGATCAATTTTCACTCATGCACCACCTTATTAGTTTGCCATACCAGCAGCCTGATCACTTGATATATGTTCCGTAAGATTTTCAGCTGTAACTACCCACTTAGCTTCGTGATATTCTATTTTATGAATACTAGTATATGAAGTCGGAAAATGGGCGTTTTTATATAGCCATCGATCGTATCCCTCCCCAAAAAGATTGTTATACACATTTCAATAAAACATCCTTCTAATCCTCCATTGTTGTTAAATAATCCTATTCAGCAACTTAAAAAAGCTACCGATTGATCGGAAGCCTTTTTAGCTGAACCTAGTGACTGTTTGTATTAAACTTCATCATCGCTTGTTGCTGAAGTTGATCCCAATGGGGTGTCGCAATGTTTGCTTGCTGCTTCAAACTATCGAATGAATCAAACAAAGCTGCTATTTCGCTGAAAGAACCGTCTACTAATTTCATGAACGGTAATTTATGAATTATTTTCAGACCATAATACACACCCTGTTTGTGTTTTCGAACAAAGTTAACTTGACCTGCTGGAGTGATAGTATATCCTAGTTTCTCCATAATTTGAAATCCCTCGTCCATTACTGAGATGGCTTGTTTTAACAGCTTCTCATCCTTAGACACCTTTTTCAAATCCCCGTCGTGAAGATAACTAAGAGAGTTCAAAGCCACTATAGGCACGATATGACTTTTAAGCCAAGCATCCATATCCTCATGATAAGTTAGCTTATACTTTGCATTTTTAAAGGCATTTTCCAGTACAGACTTGATTGGAATCTCACCGTCTAGACTGCCAAGTACCATTTGCCCTCCAGCCCTTATGTTGATGACCCGACCACTCGCCTCACGAATGCCTCCACTAAGCTGAAATCCGAAGAGTATATTTTTTCTCATGCTGCTCATATCCTGAAGATCCTTTTGCATGCCATGGGCATCGCCGTTATTCCCCACAAGAATTATATTCTGACTCTGATTCTTAGCTAGAATAGGTAATACAGCTGGAAAATCATTGTATTTCATAACAACAAAAATAAGATCATAGCGATCATCCGATCGAAGCTCTGAGATGACTTTCACAGCATCTACAGTGTTTTTGTATTGAAAATAATGGCGAAGAACAAGTCCGTCTTTCGTCAACTGCTCCGCACGTTTCCCTCTGGCAAGCACTGTGACATCGTTTCCCCCACGCACTAGAACATGCGCAAGGTAGCTGCCTAAAACTCCCGCTCCAAAAACTAATACTCTCATGTTTAACTCCTCTATCCCTTTTTAGACATTTGTTGAATTTCGATCAACTGTTCGATAAAATTAGATTATCACATCATCGGTAGGGTTCAATCGTTAGTTTGATCGGTTTTGTTGATTTTTCAACAGAAACCAATACATTGTTTAATAAAAAGGGAGTATTACCATGGATAGAAGAATTAAAAAAAACCAAACAGCCATCATGAATGCATTAATTCAACTGATGGCTGAAAAAGATTTTGAAAAAATAACGATCAACGAAATCGCAGAGCGTGCTGATGTAAACCGCGGAACGGTTTATTCCCATTATGCGGATAAATACGATCTGATGGATAAATGCCTGGAGGCTCAGCTCCAACAACTAATTGAAAGCTGCTCCGCAGTGGAGGATGTAACCGAACCCAATCCCTCTAAAGCGTCATTGCTCCGCACGCTGGAACAATTGGAGGAGAATGCTCTCTTTTATAAAACTTTATTAAGAAACAAAGCTCTGGTCTCCTTCAGAAACCAATTACAAGAAATGATAAATGAGCAGATCAAGGTACAATTTTTAGAAAACAATTTTAATCTAGATGAGCTGAGTAAAGATATATCTGTGCAATTCTTAAGTTCGGCGACTGTCGGAGTGATTGAATGGTGGTTTACCCATAGTAATCCTTGTTCTGCAAAAGAGATCACTGAAAAGTTATGGTCCATGCTCGATCTAAATCTGCAGATCATCCGTTCTCAAGCTTGAATATGTTCTCCCATATCCATCTCATAAATGGAGCTGATGATCTTTTCAATAGGAATCTCCTTAATTGAAATATCAAGGATCTCTACCTTTTCGCTAAGAATATGCAGAAACTCGCCCATTTTACATTGCCCGGTATCGATCATTAATTCCACTTCGTAATCCGATATTCTTTCCGATAGCAGAGTCCCGGGCAGATCAATCTCACCAATCGTTGTGGCGGCAGAAAGCCTGACTACCTTTTTCGCACCCAGATGAAGTCGAAGTTCAGAGAACTTATCATCATATACTTTTTTACCTTGATGAATAATAAGTACTCTTTGAACCAAACGTTCCACATCTTCCAAGTCATGTGTCGTTAGAATAAATGTGGTGCCTTCCCGATTCATTTGTTTAATGAATTCTCTAATTCTTTGTTTAGCTATAACATCCAGCCCGATCGTCGGCTCATCTAAAAAAACTACAGGCGGTGAATGAAGCATCGCCATAATAAACTCGCATTTCATTCGTTCTCCCAGTGAAAGGGTGCGCGTGGGCTTAGTGATAATATCGCCGATCTCAAACATGTTAACAAATCGATCTAGTCTTGTACGAAAGTCGTTTGTAGGAATATCATAAATTTCCTTGTTCATATAAAAGCTATCCAAAGGGGGAATGTCCCATATTAATTGCGATTTCTGTCCAAATAAGACCCCAATTTGTTTAACATATTGATTTTTCTGCTTATGAGGGTTGTACCCTAGAACATTTATTTCTCCCGATGTAGGATAGAGAACGCCTGTCAGCATTTTAATAGTCGTTGATTTCCCCGCACCGTTTGGACCCAGAATGCCAATGATTTCTCCTTTTCCAACATTGAAAGAAAGATCCTCCACAGAGGTAATAATCGATTTTTCACGGTGAAACAGACTTTTAAATACACTTTTTGCATCCTGTCCACGGTGATACGTTTCATATTGCTTAGTTAAGTTCTTGACGGTAATAATGTCCACTGTAATTCTCCTTCATACAAATTCATCCCCCGGCACTTTTGTAACTACGAAGCATGTAGGTATAGAGCCAAATTCCGAAGGCAGCAAATAACACACACGGGATAATCGCTATAAAAAAATAAGCTTCCCATCGTCCAATAAGTGTAGATGCTGGAAAGTAAGCAATCATCGAAACCGGAAACAGAAAAGAACTTACGGCTACGACTGCTTTTGGAAAAATCGTTCCTGGATATCGTCCAAAAGACTTAATACTCTCAAACATCTCCGGCAAGCGGGAATTCGCCACCCATTTGAAGGAAATCGCTGCCACAATAAGCGCCACCCCAAACATGACCAGCAGCCCTGCTCCAAACAACAACAGGAAGAGCAACCAAGAGCTAAACGTCACCTCTTCAATTCCGCTAAGTGCGTAGACGAACATGACTAGGCCACCTCCTAAAAGCCCGATGCTTTCGAATTCAAAAGATCTAGCCAATAGTAAAAATAAGCTCGAGGTAGGTTTAATTAATACCACTTCCAGCGTTCCCTCCACCACATGGGACATCGTATTCCACATAATTCCGTTAAAAAAAATCCCAGCACAAGCCGTAGATAAAATAAAAACAGATTGAATTAACAGCGCCTCTTTAAAGGTCCATCCTGCAAATGAAGCATTCGAATTATAAATAAACACCGTGACCAAGGGAAACAATACGTTCCCTATGAGCATAATCAGACTATTGAGTATAAAATTAACACGATAAGTGATCGCAGAAGCAATATTCGCCTTCATACAAGTTTTATAGATCAGATACATACGTTTCATGCGCCCACCCCCGTAAAATGCTTGAGCGAGACCGCATACAGCCCTCGGCAGACAACTCCGGCAATCATAACGGCTATAAGCTGCAGCAACAAAACTTGAGGAATGGATAAGGTTATATCAGCTAAAGTATAACTACCCGTATAGACCATTGCTGGAAGAAAGGTCGTATACTGAAACGGTAAGAAAAAGGACGCCATTTGTAAGGATTTTGGAAAAAAGACTAATGGAATCAGCGATCCTGAGAATATCCCCTCGCAAAGACTAAAAAAGTTACGAATACTAGAGGACTGTACCATCCAAAAGGCGACCATTCCAATACTATAATGGATAAAAAAATTCATCATAAAAGCCATTGCTATCGAAAGAATTGCATAAAGTAAATTTGCAGGCAAAACATCAATATGAAAAATAAAAAAGAAAATCATAAAACAGGGTATAAATTCAAATAGAAGTCCAAGTACCCTATGCCCCGCCTTCTGAGACAACGCATAGAACATATGATTCATCGGTCTTAAAGAGAACGTAATGAACTTCCCCGTGCGGATGAGCATTTGTAAATTCCAATCGGCAAAATCCATGGTCAAATAGTTAATCAGCATCGTGGCACAAAAATAAGAGAGCATATGGGAAAGCGACATTCCGTTAATAGAAGATTCCCCACTATAAACAGCGCTCCATATATAATACTGCACCAAAAAATACACAGGACCTACAAAAATAGAAACCATCGAATGCGTCCTGTACGCACTCCATTCCTTATAAGTAACAAAAGCAACCGCTCTCATAAGGCGAAAGCGGTGCTTTATCATCTCAAACATAAGTCACATCCTGCCTATCTGTAGATATTTCATAAAAAATAGCAAGCTTCTTATTCGAGTCCGGACCAGATCACATTATGTGTGCCAAAAACACCTCTACCATCCCATATCCCTTTATGCCAAGGGAGATACCATGCGGCAACCATCTTTTCTATAGGGTCAATGAACAAGGCACATGCCCCTGCCCCTTCATGAAAATAAGTGCCTTCAGAGTAAGAAGTACTTACATTAAATCGAAGATCCGGCCCAAGTCCGTATGGACGATCCGATCCTCCATCTCCCCATGCGTAGTTTGGAATTTTCTCAGTATTGAACCGCTTGGTCATTCTTTGAACGGCCATACGACTTAAGATATGACCACCTTCGTATTCCCCTTGGTTAAGCAGCATGATTCCGAACTTTTGTATATCAGTAACTGTTGAATATAAACCCCCACCAGTTCCGGGAAGCTTGATTTCTTCTTCAGACCTTTGTTCCTCATCCGTAAATTCCCCGTTTTGCAGCTTCTGAAGATATTCCTTGGCCCCTTCCGAACGAATGGCGATCCTACTCGCTTTCTCTGGCGGTATAACAAAGAAGGTATCTTTCATGCCTAACGGTTTTACAATGTTGTCCATTATGTATTCTTCTGCAAAAACACCCGTTATTTTCTCGATAATTGCACCCAAGATCACATATCCGAACGATGAATACATCCATTGAGTCCCTACTGGAAAATGAAGCCCATAGGAAAGTCCAGCTTGAATCCAGTTTTCTTTTCCAACCTCAGATTCATAAATATACCACCAAGCACTTTTATAGTAAGTATCACTTATAGTGCCATGATCTGGTGCAATGCCGGAGGTATGAGTCAGTAAATGGGCAATTGTAATCGGCTTAAAAGGATCCGCATCAAACTCCGGTAGAATAGAACTAACAGGCTGCCCCATAAAAATCTTACCATTATCCGCAAGCTGCCAGATCGCCGTCGCCGTAAACAGCTTTGTAATTGAAGCAATGCGAAAAATTGTATCCGTTTTCATTTCTTGGGTGCTGTCTTCTTCGTAACTGAAACGTCCCCCGGCACCATTAGCAAATATTTTCCCATAACGACTTAGAGAATAAATATAACCATCAGCTACTTTCTTATCACAGAGATCCCCATAAAAATGATTAAGTGCCTCTAAGCGGTCCTCCCTGTAATTCACTTCGTGCAGCTTACTAAGCTCTGTGGATGATAACATCGTTCACACTCCCCTAATATTAAATAAAAACACAATAAATTCTCATAAATGTAAATATACACCTAACTCATAATACCTTGTCAATGTAATAGTTACAACATGATATTTCACGTACTTATAAATTAATTCAGTTTATTAATTACATAAATAGCATGCGCTAAAAACCTAATAAATGGAAGGTCAATTATATATTTAACTATTCTTTACTGATCTCACTTCCGGTAGCCACTGTCAAGAATCGAGCAAAAAGCGCTGCTCTATTGAACAGCGCTTTTTACTCGATATGAAATGCCTTTATTATTCTAGTTCGGCCGGCTTTACAATGGCTGTACCTTTGTTATTCTTGGAATATTTAGCTTCAATTTTCGTGGTGTATGTATCTTTTTCTCCGTCACTGGTCAGCACATAACTCAGATCGACTGTCAGCTTTTCCGTTTGCCAGGTCTTAGTATTGACGAACAATTTCCAAGTTACGCTTTTCGGTTGAACGGTCTCACCATCCCAGAGATTCTCCTGGTCATACAGTGCGATTATTCCCTTAGCTGCTGTCGGATCAGTTATCGTGAACTGTAGGACCGTCTGTGCGCCAACATTGTTGACTTTCATCGATTTTTTATAACTTTTGACCGAATCAAGCATGGAAACAGGATCATATTGACCTTTCGAGTAAAAAGCATTCCACTCCGCCTTCTCCAGTCCAAGCCAATACTGTGCATTGGGATCGATAGGCTCCCCGTCATCGTCGTAACCCTCGTCTTCAGATTCATCGATAAGCTCACTTCCGTCTACAAGATAGTAATACTCCTTGTCATTGGCATACAGGCTGTAAGATGTTTTTAAAAGACTGCTATCGACGGTGCCTGCTGCGGCAAAATTCGGCAGACGGTTGATATCCAGCTTCAGTGTGTTGGTGTTGCTGATACGCACCCCTCCGCTTTGAATATCCTGTTTTTTGGTCACATCTAAGTGGAAATTCTTTAGTGCTTTGGAGGCTGCCGTTACTTTGCTGATCATTTGATCCGCAGTGACTGCTGCTGTCGTAGCTGCAGACACAACTTGAGGATTAGACATCCATCCGACCGTTCCGGACAGCAATAAAGCACCCGCTGCCAACCCTGTACCTATTGTTTTAAAAAAACTCTTCATGTACTTCCCCTTTCGGCCCCTTGCGATAATGTAACGCCGTATAGGTTGGAATAATAAAAACAGCCCGAAATAGACTACACGTCCTTCAGAACTATCCATAAGACATCCCTATGGCGGCCTGGCGATCATTTCCTTCTGTAGAAAGGCTTTAGACCCATGGCTTTGTGTCATCATCTTTCGATGATTTTACCTTTAACGCGGACATTCAATTAGTTTAAAGGATGTTTGTCCCTTTGCCAATTTTAGCATGGTCATATTTACCTGTAAACGACTTATCTTCCATTTATCTTCACAATAAAGGTAATAGATTAATTTTAATTCAAATTGCTGTTTTCTCTTTCATCAAAATCCTGGTCTAGGCTGGTGTCAGTATTATAAGTCCAATGACCCTTAACATATTTCAAGTAAATAAGAGCTTCGTATTTATCATTGTCCCCCCCTTCATTGTATGTAACATCGCTCCAATCGAGTTTCCCTTGGACGACAGCTTCCTTTTCTCCTAGGTAAACGACTCGTTCGTCGGTTAGCAAGTACCTCGATTCAGAATTGGCAAAGTGCCCCTTCATCATACTTTCCCATGTCACCGAACTGAACACAACAGCATTCCATTCTTTAATAATCGAGGGGTCTGTATATTGGGTAGTAAGATCAAGATTTTCGGAGTTATACGCATTGTAATAGGTTCTTAGATCTGCCAATACGGCATTCTGCTCGGTTTGATGATTCTCCATAATAGCCGCAGCTTTCTTATCAATATCCGCAGGAAGCTCCATACGATTAAAAATCAAGCTATCATTCGCGATCTTCCACTGTCCTCGTTCATATCGAATATCGAAAAGATACACAGCTTCTCGATTCAATTCTTCTGTGTTCTTAATGTAAGTTACTTGAAGATTCGCTTCACTAGCAGAAGTGTATTCAATCCGATCTATTGTCACTTTGAAGTCTTTAACTGCGATTTCACTGATTGGTTGATTAGCTTCATAATCATATTCTAGATTCATATAACCTAATTTAAGATTATCAGATGTTAATAAACGGGGACTAAACGTTTCGTAGTATTTCGTAAGTAGTTCTTGAATAGCAGCGTCCTGACCCTCTCCGTACGGTTTCAAGCTCACGGATAGCTTAGATTGATCATAACTAACCGAATATTTCGCTAAGTTACTAACCAAACGAAGAGGAAGATACACTTGTCCATTAAGGACAGGAATCTCTTTATCCAAATAATAAGTCACTCCGTCGTAGTAGATGATAGCCTCACCAGCCCAGAATTCGATTTCAGCACCTCTTATGACCCCTGAGATTTTACGAGTATCGGGATCAAATGATACCTTATAACCCATGGCGGAGAAAAATTGGCGATATGGCACGTACATAACACCAGACTTTAAGATCGGATGAACGCCAGCAACCCTTACATTATTCACAAACAACTGAATAGATTTGTCAGCAGACGCTGTCCCTATAACAAGCGGTGTAGTCATTATCAAGCAAAAGCTCAGTAAAAGAACCGCAAACTTTCTAACCATTTAACACATCCTATTCTCAATAATGGCGTAATTTGTTCTACCTGTTTAATTCAACTTCTTCTATATTTCCGTCCCATTCCATGATGACTTTTTTATGAAGGGAAGTGTTTCTATAAATACTATTGAACCTGATTAGCTAAGTCTACTAGTTCGGAATCATCCAGTTTGTAATCACCTAACAGATCAAGATTTCCGTTGATATAATAAACAAAGCGGGCCAAGAAACCATCTTTGCTCTCCCACCAAATAGATTGACTGGTCTCATCCTCATCGTAATAAGCCTGTTTTCCGTTTTTTAGTGTATAAGGTTGTTTACCTTGTTCAGATACTTTCTCTGGATCATTTATAACCTTACTTAGAATCAACCTAATTTCCTGTGTGGTCTGCTTGTTTTTATAATGAAAGATATATTGTTGGAGTATATATGGATTATCAAGTTCTATCTTCGTACGAACTTCATTCACTTCAAATGGAAATCTAAACGGCTCAACGAAATCATAATTCATCGATAAAACCCTATCTTGATTACTACCGCTGCATCCACTTATTAAAATAATCAATATTAATAAAACATAAGAAAAAACACTCTTCATCTCTTCCCTCCTTCGTATTACATAACAAGTAAAAGGTAGCAAATTATTTGGGTACACATACCATCAATTCACCTAAGGATACATAAACCAAATATTGGAATTAACATCTATTATATCAAACAAGTATAGAGATTAAAGGAGAATACGAAATTAGCAAACCAAAGAGTACTAGAATGAATTACCTTCACAACAAAAAAAGCATAAAACAGACTCCCGTCCGCTTTATGCTTTGCACCTAAACTTATTTTACAAATCCAAAAAATCTTAGGATAAACAATATTTTACGAGCGCATCACGCACACCATGCTCGTTGTTCGAACCCGTTACAGCATTCGCTGCCGCTTTTACCTCTACAGGAGAATTATCCATCGCCACACCCATTCCTGCGTAAGTAAGCATAGAAATGTCATTAAAATAATTACCGATGGAGAGAACTTCTTCCTGTGGTATTCCCAGCTTCACAGCAAGATTTTTTAAAGCGTTACCTTTAGAGGATTCCGGATGCATCAAATCAACGAAAAATTCACCACTCCGCAAAATGTTGTATTCAGGGGTCCAAGTACGCCATTCACGCTCAGCTTCGTCAAGAATATCTGGCTGTGTAAATACAGTAAACTTAACAACCGGCTCACGGAAATCTTCCCAGGCTGGCAGTGTTGCAGGCACAATACGAAAGTGCTCATACATATAATTAGCTTCTTTTGTCAGGTTCTCTACATTATCAACATACATATCAAAAGCAGTATTCACATCATAATGAATATTGTGTTTACGGCAATAGTCAATATAGGGGTCAAGACCACGTGCATCCATACCGTATTGATGCAATACTTCACGATCTTTCACACGTACCGTTGCTGCCCCGTTGTGACCTAGTACGTAACCAGACAGCCCCATTTCCTCCATAAAAGGAATCGAGTTCTGTGGACTGCGTCCCGTACACAATACGATTTGACCGCCAAGGCGTGTAACCTCAGCAATAGCTTCTTTATTCTCAGAGCTTAAGTGGTGATCATCATTTAATAGCGTACCGTCCACATCTAGTGCAATCAGTTTGTATCTCATACTCCACCATCCTTGTCTTTCTTTTTCTATATTATTCTTTAGATGATTCTGCGCCTAAGAGTGCCAGTTCCTCTAACGTCAGTTCCCGACAAGCTCCAAGCGGCAGACTTTCATCCAGCTTCAATTCTCCCATAGATACACGTTTCAGAAAAGTGACTTTTTTGCCTACCGCCTGAAACATACGCTTCACCTGATGAAATTTCCCCTCAGTGATGATAAGTGAAATATGAGAAATCACTTTGCTGCCGCACTCTCTTCCAAGAATGGTTAAGTGTGCAGGTAAAGTAACGTAGCCATCTTCCAGCTCCACCCCTGCTGCAAAAGCCGCGACATCATCCGCGTCTACATCGCCCTCGATGGTTGCCTCGTACGTTTTCGGGACATGCTTACGTGGCGACAGCAATTCATGGGCAAGCTTCCCATCATTAGTGATCAGAAGCAGTCCCACAGTATCCTTATCTAGCCTTCCTACAGGAAACGGTTCAAACTGTGCATATTCATGCTTTAAAAGATCCAAAACTGTCCGATCCCGCTTGTCCTCCGTAGCTGACAGGACACCCGGGGGTTTGTTCATCATAAGATATATGAATTCACGGTAGGTAACAGCCTCTCCCCCTACCTCTATTTTATCGGCATAAGGATCCACATGGTACCCACTATCTTTTACCACTGTCCCGTTCACCAATATTAAGCCTTGTTTAGCTTGTTTACGGATATCACTGCGCGACCCCACTCCAATATGGGACAATACTTTATCTAATCGTTGTTTTTTGGCGGGCTTACCTGATTGGCTCATTGTTACATCCACCTCCAGCCTGCGGGATATTCGTTCTTGAGTATGCCATCCTGCCATTTCCCCCAGCCTGCGCTATAACCGTCAATGCAGACCAGAACGTATCCTTTTTGGGCACTTCCTATTCTAATAGAGAGACGTTCTTGAGCAATCGACAACGTCTCTCCTTTAAGATAGGAAATAGCTTCATGATTCGTACTGGAGAGTGAGACACTTCGGCAGCTTTCTCCCGGATGTAAAGCTGTAGCCATCGGATGACCTGGAATAAATCTGCCGTTACGGATTTGTCCTACATACCATCCCGGACGAATCGTCTTTAATCCATTTAGTCTTTCCTTAGGAAGCGGAGAAATGTACAAATGATCCCCGAACAGAACAGGATATCCTTGAGGTTCCCAGCCAAGCTGATCTCGTACAAAACTCCCATACGCTGCCAAAGCCTGCTCGTCACCTGAAACTTGCCGACCACGGTCAGCGCCACCAGTAGCTTTGTGAGAGGATTTCCCTTCTTTCCCCCGTCTTCCTTCTGATTTATTGGATGATTTAACATGTGCTGCACTTTTTGGAGTAGTAGTTCTTGCTCTTGCAGATTCGTTTAACTTGACCTCTAAGTGATCACGTTCCTCCATTGAGCGCTTAGTTCCCCCATGTTGCAATACAGCCATGAAATGTCCTTCGCCTTTCACCTTATGCGGCCACAGTCTTGCTGTACCTGAGAGTTCTCCGAAGCCAGGAGCGAATGAGCCTGTACCTCCTACCGCTACCACTGAGAACTGTGGATGTTCAGAAATAAACTCCGCTATAATTTCCTCATTTTCTTCTGTAGCAAAGGTACAGGTGGAATAGACAAGTGTACCTCCCGGTGCCAATGCTGTTGCAGCAGAACGTAAAATATCCCGCTGCATGGAAGCATATTTGGCAGGTGTACCTGAATCCCACTGCTTCACCATGTCTTCATCTTTACGAAACATCCCTTCACCTGAGCAGGGAGCATCAATCAAGATTTTGTCAAAAAATAATGGGAATGCAGCCGCGATATGATCTGGGCTTTCATTCAGTACAACACCATTACGCACTCCATACAGCTCCAGATTTTTGGCTAGAGCTTTAGTCCGTTCCGGATGAAGATCATTACTAACCAGCAAGCCTTCCCCTAACAGCTTGGCTGAAATCTGAGTAGATTTTCCTCCAGGTGCGGCACATAAATCAAGTACACGATCACCCGGCTCTACATTAAGCAATTCTACAGGTGCCATCGCACTTGGCTCTTGAATGTAATACAATCCTGCGTGGTAGTGAGGATGTTTGCCTGGTCTAGCGCCATTCTCTGTATAAAATCCAGTAGGACACCAAGGAATCGGTTCCAATCCTAAAGCAGAAAGAGATTTTAAACTCTCCACGGAAATTTTCAATGTGTTAACACGGACGCCTCCGTAAGGAGTTTCCTTATAAGAATTCGCAAATTGATTATAATCTGTTCCCAGCATGTCCATCATACGTTCGCTGAAAGAACTAGGCAATTGTGCCGCCATGATGCCGTCCTCCTGATAGTATTGCAAAAATTTAGGTGTTTAAAGATTCAAGGAACACCCTTACGGGTGTCCCTTATACAATACTCATATATAGAGGATCTTTTACTTACGATGAAAGGATGTCGGTCTCTGAGGACCACGTCGTTGAGGGTTATTCGGTGTGATAGCTACAGCTGCAGTCTCCACTTGGTCGGCTAGACTTGGATCAATAATCTCTATGGTTAGATCGTAATAAGAAAATGGCCGCTCATCATATAATGCTAAGCGCCGAACATAATCTTTCACTTCTTCCACGAGTTTCGCCAGATTAATGCCGAGTGTCACTGCTGGATATTCTTCCAGTTTGGCAGAAGCACCACTCAGCATAATAGCTGCACCGCGAACATTCTGATTGCGAAAATGGTATAACCCTACCGCTACTTGGAGAAGTGCTTTGTACAAAGTATTTCGGTCCTGGGCAAGCCACAGTTCTTCGAGCACCTCGTGACATTCAAAATAATCCCTGTCACGATTAAAGTACACTAGGTATTCCAAGTACAATGGTTCATAAGCCATCCGGTAAACTATCCTTTTTAGCTGCGGAAAGAAGTCCCCGTACATGATCCAGAAGCTCCTTCATTGCTTCCATATCCTGAACCTGCCATATTTCGTTAAAGCGAGCCTGCGTATCTATTGCTTCATTCACCAAATGATAGAAATACAATTGATGAATGGCCTTGAGAATCTGAGTGGTCATATTCGAATTTTCCTCGAATGTCTTCTGTGCTTCCAGAATCTCTTCCCGAATACTGGACATTTCGCTGTCGAGGATCGATGCTGCTTCAGCTGCTGTTTTTAGTCGAACACGCATTTCATCGGGTAGACTTTCCCGATATTTATAGTTCAGGGAATGCTCTATGGTTGCCCAGAAATTCATAGCTAGCGTACGAATTTGGATCTCCGCGAGCACAATTTTCTGGCCAAGCGCTGTCTGCACAGGATATTTAATAATCATATGGAAGCTGCGGTAGCCGCTCTCTTTATAATTAGTGATGTAATCCTTCTCATAGAGTACTTCAAGATCCTTACGGGCCCGGATATATTCGGCCACTCTGCGGATATCCTCCACGAATTGGCACATGATCCGAATTCCTGCAATATCTTCAATCCCCGTTTCCAGATCTTCCATCTTCACATTCAGCCGTTTAGCCTTTTCCAGAATGCTTGACAGCCGCTTTACACGACCAGTTACGAATTCTATCGGCGTGTATTCCTCTCTTTTCTTCAACTCCGAACGCATTGTTTTGAATTTAACTTTCAATTCTTCCACAGTCTGTTCATATGGAAGCAAAAAAGTTCCCCAGTCCCTGCCGTCCATCGCCTTCGTCCTCCTGTCCTTTCGTCTCCTTCAGTGATGATCAGCGCCCACTGCTTCAGAGATATGACTGAATCCATCCCGCCGTAAGAGCTGCCGTAATCCGGCATGCAATTTGCGGTTAACCTCCGGTCCTTCGTAGATGAGAGCTGTATAAATTTCTACCAGACTCGCACCTGCTCTTATCTTGTCATACGCATCCTGACTGGTGAAAATGCCGCCTGATCCAATAATCGGCATCTTCCCTTTCGTCTGGCGATAAATACTGCGAATGATCTCCGTTGAGCGGTCGCGTAGCGGCTTACCGCTTAAGCCCCCCGTCTCATTAGCCTTTTCATGACTAAGTCCATCACGGTTCAATGTAGTATTCGTAGCAATAATACCATCCATACCAGCTTCTGTTAGTGCCTGAACCATATATTCAAGCTCTTCGTCACTTACGTCTGGTGCTATCTTAACCAACAAACTTTTGGTAATACCGGTGGCTTTACACTGAATCTCCATCTCTTCCTTCACTTGTGCTAACAGGAACGCTAATTCACTGCCATGCTGGAGACTGCGCAGACCAGGTGTATTCGGCGAGCTGATATTGACCACAAAAAAATCACCGTACGGATAAAGCGTACGGATGCATTGACGATAGTCTTCATGAGCCGCTTCATTACTAGTTATCTTATTCCGGCCAATATTAACTGCTATCGGAATTCTCCGATTCTTTAATTTCTTCAGTCGCTGTGCCATAGCATCAGCCCCTTCGTTATTGAAGCCCATTCGATTAATCAGCGCTTCATCCGAAGGAAGACGGAACAAACGCGGGCTATCATTACCCGGTTGACCCTTAGGGGTAACCGTGCCCACTTCCATAAATCCGAACCCGATCGAAGAGAATCCAACTACCGCTTCGGCATTTTTATCCAATCCTGCTGCAAGTCCAACCGGGGACGGAAAATGCTGGCCGAACAGATCAACAGCTAAATCCGCCGTTTCAGGAACTCCGTACATTAAACGCAGCGCAGCGCTTCCGCCTGGCACTGATGACGATTTATCCAATCCACCTATGACGAGATGGTGAGCCTTCTCGGGATCAATCTTAAAGAAAATTGGTTTACCAAAATTACGATACAACACCGTTCTCGCTCCTTAAGGGGTACTTCACAAATCCACGTGTCTACCCGTTTCTGTAGGTTTCTTCTTAATTTTAGCCTTTTCTTGAACAAAAGAAAAGTATTTTACAGTGCGAGTATGTAGAGTACATGATGCTGAGTATAGTAATTTTCTTGTAAACGCATTACAATATAGGTGTATTCAGCGATTAAGAGAGAAAGAAGGTATGCCCAGTATGTCAACTAAACGTAAACCACCAACTTTGCAGCAAAAGAAAGAAGAAGTTAACCGTAAAGCGCTAATGTGGATTGGCGTCAGTTTAACTTTACTAATTCTTCTAATCATCGTTCTGTTTATCGTTGCAGGAAACTAATTCAGCCAGTGGTATACTTTGTGGGGGTTGGTCTGATCATGCTTAGCAGTAGAGCTGAAGCGTTTAGCCGGCACAATCTGCTTTTCAGGCAGAACCCCTTTACTAATCACTACTTTTGTACCTTTAGGAATCAGCGCGAATAGCTCCTCCACATCTTCTCGCCCCATACGAATACATCCAAGTGATTCATCCTTGCCGACACTGTCAGGCTCATTCGTGCCATGAATCGCATAATTACTATCTGAAAGCTGAAGCCCTCTGCTACCAAAATCCCCATCATCTCGTCCATTCGGATTCACTACTTTATCTGTAATGAAGAATTCACCCTCCGGTGTCTTATCTCCGCCAAGCCCTACTGCATAATTCCGTAAAATAATAGAACCACTGACAACGGCCAATCGGTAGTTTTGTTTATCTACAATGACTCTTAGCGGCTGATCAAAAAAAGGAATATCACTCGCAACACTTCCACTTTCACTTAATGCTGTCGGTATACTCCTTACACCCTCGTTAGTTGAGCTTGAAGGCTCCGCAGTGGCTTCTGTCGCTCCCTGTGTCACCTTAGTCATAGCTACCGCTTTAAGAGGGCCGAATTCCCGCTGCATGACGGTTGTCGTCCCACCAATCCAGTTCTCAGGAAAAGTTCCTGTTAATTCCGATAAAGTAGCAGGAAGCTTACCTTTATCATTCTGGTAAGACCGCATTGCACTCCATAATGTGGCAATTTCCTCTTGGTCACTCTGCCACACTGCCGCATCCTTGGCAAGCTCACCTTGCTCAGGCGGCTCACATGCACATGCCTTAGGATCGTAAGACTGATACACCATCCGTCCCTTTCCATTCTTTTGCAGCGTGAAATTTAGAGGAAGCTTTTCTTTCCATAGCAGCCATTTACCCTCTCGCTCCATCCCTAATGCAGCAGCTTGAAAAGGTTCTTTACGGATTAGCATTTTCGCCATTACTTTCCCTTGCGAAGCCGCGCCATTATTCTCTTGCGCCGTATACATCATTTTTCCTGCCTCGATAACAAGCTCTTGGACAGAGTCTTTTTGATCAGGCAGATCTTTGACTTCTGAAACAGACGCATCTTGAAGCACTTCTTGATCTTCTTTAACACCAATGCCCGGAGCCACTGCTGAAGGTACCATTAGCAATATTAGAAGCATTAGTACCATTGATATGTATCTCAATCTTTGTTGACCGCGCTCACGCTGGCGACTCACCTGCAGCAATCCATCTTCGTATTCGCGTAGCATTTCAGCAGGTACCTTACTATGCTCGAAAGCCTCATATACTTCACCAGCCTGATTGAAGCAATAGTTGGCTTTTCCTTGTTGACCGTTCTTATAGTATTCCTTCCCCAGCAAGTACCATGCCATCTTGTTATCCGGGTGCATCTGTACATATGCTTTGAGGTGCTGTGAGTTCTTCATCGGAACCTCCGAGTATTTATAATTCCTACCTTATTAATATCGGTCAGACATAGCAAAAAAGACATCCCTAGCTGAACAAAAAGTTCAAAGGAGATGTCTTTATGTTGTGTCGTACGTTACTCTTTATCGAGTAATTAACCTTCTTTGTTAAAAGGTTCGTCCGCAATTTTAATGGAGTCGGTTGGGCAACCGTCACAGGAATCTTGGAGATCATCAAACAAATCATCCGGAATCGCTGTCACACCGTGGTTTCCGTCATTTTCATAAATAACTTCCGCCAAACCTTCATCATCGTAATCAAAAATATCAGGAGCCGTCGCGCCACATGCACCGCAAGCGATACAAGTGTCTTTTTCGACCCAAGTGTACTTAGCCATTTTTTCTCTGCCTCCCGTTGAGCAATACTGCGCTGTTGAACCAGCGTCTTATTTTTCTCATATTAATATAAAAAGAATACAATTTCAATTGATTTTCAATACGTTTGCATTTCTGACGCAATCTACGGCATATATTTTGACACGTCAAAGAACGTTCTTGTCACTCATTATCCGGCTCAACAGATAGCAGATTATCCTTTTGCAGCGAGGTACCACGTTCTTTATGATTACGAAGCCTTGCAGAATGAGCATCACTTAACATCCCGGCGGTCAAAACTGCATTTTCACCAAATTTATTGCGCAGCATATCCATAGCCTTGGTCAGTGATTCTTTCTTTGGCTGACGTTCGTAATCGAACAAATCCAGTTGAATTGCAGATTCCTCTTTAGCGATCAATCCTTGCAATGTCACACCAAGCAGTCGAACTGGCTTCTCACCATTCCAATGTCGAACATAGAGATCACAAACAGACTTGTAGATATCTTCACCACTCTCTGAAGGTGCCTCAAGCTGACGCGAGCGAGTAATCGTCTTCATATCTGGCGTTCGAATGGTAAGCTGAACACCAGAAGCAACAAGCCCCTGCTTACGCAAGCGCCGGGCTACCTGATCACTTAAATTCAGCAAAATGGGTCGTACCTCAGCAAGGCCAACGACATCCCGCGGCAGTGTGGTGGTGTGTCCGATCGACTTACTTTGCTCTCGCTCAGGATTTACTATCCCATGATCGATGCCGTTCCCTGCACGCTTTAGCCATGAGCCCATAACTCCAAAATTCTCAACCAGCATTTTCTCATCCGCTGCTGCTAATTGACCAATACTGTAAATACCCAGCTTTCGAAGCTTTTCTGCTGTTTTTCCACCTATACCAAACATTTCATTACATGGCTTGTCCCATAAAATCTTAGGAACATCACGAAGCCGCAGTACCGATATACCATTTGGTTTTTTTAAATCGGAGGCCATCTTCGCCAGCAGCTTATTTGGGGCAATACCAATAGAGCACGGCAAACCCAATTCTTCCATTATACGTCGTTGGATAGTTTCCGCAATTTCCATAGGAGTACCGAATTGCCTGGAGCCCGTGATATCTAAGTAACATTCATCTATCGACACTGCTTCCAATAAAGGTGTATAGCTATAGGCAATCTGCATAAAAGCATTAGAATATTTCCGGTATAAATGGAAGTCCGGCTTAATAACGATAAGCGATGGACAAATCCGAAGTGCCTTTTGTACCTGCATACCCGTCGAGATCCCCAATCTGCGGGCGACATACGAACAAGTAACAATGATCCCTTTCCGTAATTCAACACTACCTGCAACTGCAGTAGCCTTACCTCTGAATTGGTCCGGGTCCTCTGCCTCATGCACCGAGCAATAAAAAGCATTCATATCCACATGCAGGATGACCCTGCCACTCGTTGGATAATACTGATCAACATTCTGCACAATATCTACCTTCTTATCTTCAGGGTCTCTATTGTCCAATTTAGAATACCTCTCCGCTGCGGTTAGGTCAACTTTAGTGGCTGTAAAGTTCTTTGTTACATTCCCGCGTAAAAATGCTATAATATATAAATTCATTTCCCTTGCCAATGCTTCCGATGTGAGTTTTGCACGAAGTGAATCCGGAAGACGAAGCTTACAAAACTTTTAGGAGGACACTCATGTCTAAGTCCATCTCCATCTTCGATACTACATTACGCGACGGCACCCAAGGTGAAGGTATCAGTCTGTCGGCTGACGACAAGCTGAAGATTGCCAAGAAGCTCGATGATCTGGGTGTGCACTATATTGAAGGTGGCATCCCGGGAAGCAACAATAAAGACATTGAATTTTTTAAAAGAGTCAAGGAGCTTCATTTGAACGCCAAAATTACAGCGTTCGGCAGCACTCGGCGGAAGAATTCCTTGGCCGAAAACGATGACAATTTAAAACGTATGATTGATGCAGGGGTTCCTGCTGCTACACTCGTCGGAAAATCTTGGGATTTTCATGTGCACACTGCATTACAAACTACACTTGAGGAGAATCTCGCCATGATTGGCGACTCCATATCCTACTTGAAACGTCAAGGCCTAGAAGTGATTTTTGATGCCGAGCATTTCTTTGACGGGTACAAGAACAACCCTGAATATGCAGCAGCCGTTCTGTCCAAAGCCAGGGAAGCCGGAGCAGATTGGCTTGTGATGTGCGATACCAACGGTGGAACATTACCATTTGAAATTCATGAGATCGTTACTACTCTGAGTCAACAACTCCCAGGAGCGAATTTCGGAATTCACACTCACAATGACTGTGAGTTGGCGGTAGCTAATACCCTTAGCGCCATCGGAGCTGGAGCACGGCAAGTTCAAGGCACCATCAATGGGTACGGTGAACGTTGTGGCAATGCCAATCTATGTTCTA
Organism: Paenibacillus sp. FSL E2-0201; assembly: GCF_037963325.1. Classification (NCBI taxonomy): domain Bacteria; kingdom Bacillati; phylum Bacillota; class Bacilli; order Caryophanales; family Paenibacillaceae; genus Paenibacillus; species Paenibacillus sp. FSL E2-0201. The sequence continues at coordinate 2,459,466 of NZ_CP150154.1, read as the reverse complement.
TCATCCCTACCCTTCAGCTCAAAATGGGGTACCACTGTATTCCTGGTGATTCATTACCACAGCTAACGAACACAGCACGCTACATCAGTGAAGTAGCCAATGTTAATATGCCGGTAAACCAGCCATACGTTGGAAATGCAGCCTTCGCACACAAAGGTGGAATCCATGTCTCCGCCATCATGCGTGATTCACGGACCTATGAGCACATCGCTCCTGAGCTTGTCGGCAACAAGCAACGCGTCCTGGTCTCTGAACTGGCTGGACAGAGCAACGTGCTCTCCAAAGCGCAGGATATGGGTTTAAATCTGGACCCAAGCAGTGAGCAAGCTCGCCGGGTGATCGAAAAGATCAAAACGATGGAACATCAAGGTTATCAATTTGAAGGTGCCGATGCGTCACTGGAGCTTCTTCTTCGGGAAGCTACCGGTGAGATGAACGAAACCTTCACTTTTGAATCCTTCAAGATGTTAGTCGAAAAAACCGCAGAGCATCCCGTAGTCTCTGAAGCCTTCGTGAAATTGAAAGTGGGCAATGAGAACCTCTATACCGCTGCTGAAGGTAACGGTCCGGTCAACGCACTCGACAACGCTCTTCGTAAAGCGCTGCAGACTTACTTCCCGCAGTTGAAAGATATGCATCTATCCGACTATAAAGTCCGTGTAATAGATGAACAGGATCAGACTGCGGCAAAGGTACGAGTATTGATTGAATCTAAGAACTTCACAGACACTTGGAGTACGGTTGGCGTCTCCAGTAACGTCATTGAAGCAAGCTGGGAAGCACTTGTTGACAGTATGCGTTACGCACTTCTGAATCAACTCTCGCTGGACAATGAAAATTCTGCAAGTAGTGAACCTAGAGGTCTGGTAAATCATTAATTCATATCGTTTATAAGCATTCATATGACGAAGAACCCCCTTCAACAGTCCAACTGTAATGAAGGGGGCCTTTTATAATTCTAGGTGTAGATCCTTTATGGTCCTGTAAGCTTGATTATTTTCTTCTCCAGCTCTTCCGGACTAAGAATGCCCAAAATAATTTCTGAGATGACTCCATTCTTGTCAATAAGCACGTTGGTTGGAAATACAGCTCCGTTATATTTGCTATATACCTCATCTTTCACATCAAACATAACCGGGAATACAAGACCGTATTTCTTGATAAAACGTTCTGCATTAGGTTTATAATCCTGACTGCTCACATTAATACCGTAAATATCTAGAACATCCTTATACTTTTCCGCCATGGCATTAAGCTCAGGAGCTTCCTGCTTGCAGGGATCACACCAGGATGCCCAGAAATTAACGAGGACCGCCTTCTCACGCGGACCGTTAACAGCATAGATAGTTCCATCCGTTCCTTGGAGTGAAAATGAAGGCGCGAGCAGTCCAGCCCTAGGCCCAATTTTCATCGGTGGCTCATCTTGCTGTCCAAAAACAGCGACAGCCTTCGGCTCACGATTATGCCACACCGCAAACCCTGCTACGCATACAATAAGAATCACTATCGTGATATTTAATTTATTTACTGCTTTCATTGGGATCTGTTCCTTTTCAAATGGAATAGTTTTCTACTATTGTACCCTCATTAACTTCAATTTCAAACCATCCATTTTTTAGAGAAATAGAAATATAAAAATTTTTGTATAGCAAGAAACTTGTACACATATTTTCATACAAAAAAGAGGGTTCCGTCAGCGACGAAACCCTAATGAAGAGAGAGGGGTGAACAAATGGCAACATTACAGGGAAATATTCAGCCTATAAGACTGAAACATTCCGTACAGCAAGCGCTGGGGAAGCACCTGCTGTCCAGTTATCCGCATGAAGCATGCGGAGTCCTGCTGGGTGCTGCCGCAGCGGGTGGCATGCTCATCGATACTTACGTACCTATGCGCAACGTAGCGCCAGACCCGCTGCACACATTTACTCCCCACCCTGAAGAGTGGATTCATGTCCTTTACAATGAGCCGACACTCATCGGTTTATTTCATTCCCATCCAAATTCAGAACCAATACCCTCGCTCGCTGATTATAAAGGATTAGCAGCACTAGGGCCTGAATTTAAGATCTACCTTATCGGTTCTCCCAGAATTAAAGATGGTTGCTCTCCAATTCTGAATGGATTTTATATTGAGCGGTATTCAAATGAACAAGGAACACCTGTCCCTGAATTAATTCAAGCCCCGCTTCACGTTCTACTCAAATAAGCATATAAATCACCTAAGGTATCTACTTGACCCCGCTCCGAAATTTCTCGAAGATAAGCCACCCATAGTTGGGCTGTCATTTTGGCATCTTCTAATGCATTGTGACGTCCACGAATCGGAATTTCATGGACATTTAACAGCTCGTCGAGTGTATAGTTGCTACGCTGCGGCTCGAGCCAACGTGCAAGCATCATCGTATCCAGCACCCGGTGTGTAAGCTGAACTTTAGAAGTTTTCCATAACGCAGCATTAAGAAAAGCTTTATCATGAGAGCTTGCATGTGCCACCAGCACATTTTGCCCGACAAAGGACATAAAATTGTGAAGACCATCTATTAAGGAGGGGGCGGATTGTGTCATTTCTTCCGTTATCCCTGTTAACCTCGTAATATCATCTGGAATAGTCGTCTGACAATTCACCAAGGTATAAAAGCATTCATCTTCCTTAATATTCTCTCCAACAACCTTAATTGCACCAAACGACATAATTTCATCCCCATGCTGATGAGAGAATCCCGTCGTCTCTAAGTCAAATATAACAGTCTCAAGTTCTGACAGCGGGGTACGCAGCACCTCAGGACGACGCTTTTCACGCATGAGTGATCGGATATAGGCCATTTGCTGTGCAGTCTGATGAGCCGTTTCTCCACCCTTCATCGAAGCGATCGCCGACGGCATTCCGCCTTGTCTCAGGTTATTCCAAAATCCCCCATTCTTGTTCGGCTCCCTCATGTTCGCCACCTTTCCGCTGAGCGGAGCTGACGCTGCAACGCCCGATGAAGACGTCTAACAAGCAGCAGACTTTCTCGCAGCTCAGACAACAGCTGCTTATTCTTCAGTTCACTTTCAGCAACATAATCACTGCTGATTAACAGTCCATCCTGGACACTAAATGGTGTGTTCACTCGCATCCGCATCGCCAGCAAGAAAGCTCGCCGAATATTATCCAAATGTTGATACTTGTGAAGCTTATCAAGCTCTTCAATTCGCTCTAAGGTCGAGTTAGCTTTAATTCCATGCAATAATGACAATCGTCTAACAATATTTACTAATGGGATATAGACCCCATACTTAATATCAAATCCACCTGCATAATCACCAAAGCGCTCTGTCAACACCTGTCCCAGCAGATTCAAAGTCGCTTTATGGCGGACTGTATTACGAAGAACGGCAACGGACAACTTTTCGTTGTCAACAAAGCCTTCATAAAAAGCCTCTTGCCACAGCGCTGATAACTCAGCACTTCCTGCAACATGGCGCATATCTGAAGAAATGATAAGATACCGGATAGGCTCCCATTCCAATTGGGTTCTCCATTCCTTCAATTGCTCCATCCATTCAGATAAGGTCTTCCGCCACATCCCTTGGGAACACATGACCTTCCCTGCACATTTCTCATATCCTACCTCTTCAAGCAGATCGGATAATATCGTTCCAAAAAATTCAAAATATCTATTCTTCTCACCATCTGGCTCACCGTCAACGATCAGTCCATTATCCTGATCACTCCACAGCGTAGCCTCCTGCCTCCCACTACTGCCAAACACAATAAAGGAATAAGCACAGGGAGGCGGGCCATAGCCCGCCTCTTTCATTTGCGCCTCACATATGAGTACCGCAGTCTGTGCAATAAGATCATGCATCGTATTCACACGAAACATCCATTCCTCAATTGGAATCACATTTAACTGTTCAAGCAGAATACTTTGGCAAGCAATTCGCCTCTCTTTAAGCTCCTGTGGCGAACCGGCTAAGACGATGGTCCTAAAGCTTTCATCATTATACTCATCTGTTAACTCCATCGAAGCCACACGGTCCGCCTCCCTGTCTGAGGATTAATATTATTGTTTAAGGGTTTTGGATTCCGATTCAGCGATTAATTTCATTTGTTCAGGGTATCCGTAAGTACCATGCTCACTGATATCCAGACCCATCAATTCTTCTTCTTCCGTAACACGAAGTCCGATCGTCACCTTCATTACATACAAGATGATGAAAGAAAGTACAGCTACGAAAGCAAAAGTTCCAACTACCCCCAGTACTTGAACACCCAGTTGGTGGAAACCGCCACCGTAGAACAATCCAGCTTCCCCTACCAAGCCACCTTTAGTAATCAGCTCCGGTACAGCGAATAGACCTGTGGAAACCGCCCCCCACATTCCCGCAATACCATGTACAGAGAAAGCATAGATCGGATCGTCAAGCCCTGCACGTTCCAGCCATTGGGAAGTCATGAATGTGAACGCACCTGCAACCAATCCAATAATAATTGCTGCCCATGGTTCAACATAAGCGCATGCTCCAGTAATTGCAACCAGCGCAGCTAGAACACCATTCAGCATTGCAGGAATATCAGATTTACCAAAATACAACCAAGAAGCAATCAAAGCTGCCAATCCGCCTGCTGCTGCTGCGATATTCGTAGTTAATGCTACGTGACCAAAGAAACCTCCCATTGGGGACAAAGCACTACCTGGATTGAATCCGAACCAACCAAACCAGAGGATAATCACACCTAGTACAGTGAATACTTGGTTATGACCTGGAATAATGACCGGTTTACCATCTTTATTGAACTTGCCAAGTCGTGGCTTAAGCAATATGGTCGCTACTACCGCTGCAGTTGCACCTGTAAGATGGACAACCGTGGAACCCGCATAATCTTGCATTCCCAGCTCAGCCAACCAACCGCCACCCCATACCCAGTGCGCTACGACAGGATAAATTACGATTGAGAATAAAATTCCGAATATAATGTACACACTAATCTTTGCACGTTCTGCCATACCTCCAGATACGATAGCTAAGGAAACCGCTGCAAAGGCCATTTGGAACAAGAATTTAACATTTAAAGTAACATCAGAAAATGCAAGTGATTCAAATGAAGATGCTGTTGAATCTCCGCCATACAAGAAGCCTGTAGTTCCGAAGAAGCCGTTACCGTTACCGAAGCCAAGACCAAAGCCAACAGCCCAGAAGCAAAGACTCGCAATGGCCAGTGTCAGTACCGTCTTACCGGCTACGTGACCTGCATTCTTCATCCTAACTGAACCTGCTTCAAGCATTGCAAACCCCGCTTGCATAAAGAAAACTAAAATGAATGCCAGGAAGGTGAACGCAGTGTCCAACCCGATTTGCAAATCTGCGTTTGTCGGACCGTCTGCCGCAAAAGCACTTACCGGATAAACCATCAGTGTAATCATGGCCAGTAACATCATCAACCATTTCTTTTTCATTTTTACCCCACTCCCCAATGTTATATTTTCTAACAAAGCGTGAAACTCTTAATGTCATTATAATCAGAAGTCAGGTAAATTGACAAGACTATTTTTGGGAATGTTTTTAATTTATTTTCATCAAGCACACAAAATCTCCATAGTACGCTTGGACTATCTCAGTATTTTGGACCCATACAGCCACATAATCATTGAAATAACTACGTGAATATACCCCCTGATATTACCTTTTTATTGAATTCCTTCTCCATTTCTCTATATAAACATAACATATGATGTAATATTTAGATCTCAAATTCATTTCGCGTACCTCGATCCGCGCATTTGCCTCTGTTTCCGCTGATTCGATCTCACGAGTCGACACCTTTGTTCTAGTCTAAGCTTGAGTTCGCCCCTTTTGAGGGTTCAAATCAATAGAAGGTACCACAAGGCGTAAACAAACAAAGGACACCCTCGCGGGTGCCCTCTGAATGAACAATTTAGAAAGTAAATGGATTCTGCTACATTTCTTCTCTACTCAATTATACGGCAATCTGTGAGTATGTCCGGTTTATGTCTCATGCTATCCAAGTTAGTTATTTTACGGATTAATTTACACGGTACACCTGCTGCAAAAGAATCTTCTGGAATGTCCTGAGTCACGACACTACCTGCACCTATTACGCATCGATCTCCAATCGTAACCCCTCCACATACAGTTACATTGGCTGAGAGCCAAACATCGTTACCAATGCTAACAGGTTTAGCGTAGCATAATACCGCAGCATCACCATTTTGATCAAGCATTTGTCTACGCTCGGAGGCGACGAATGGGTGAACAGGTGTAACGATGGTTACATTAGGCCCAAAACTAACATGATCACCTATCGTAACCTGTGCATCATCCTGTACTGTAAGATTATAGTTTCCAAAAAAATGATTACCAATTTTCGTATGCACACCATAATGAAAAAACACAGGACCCTGGATAAAACAATGCTCACCCATGCTATCAAGTAACCGTGACAATATCTCCTCCCGTTCCTCTGTCTGATCCTCAAATGTTCGACTATATTGACTACTCAAATTGTGGGCGAGAAGCTTTTTACGCTTTAATTCTACGTTTCCTGGATTGTATAATATCCCTTTGAATATTCGCTCTTCTTCTGTCAAATTCTTCACCTCTTTTAGTTTTCTTGAGCTACATGTAATCAAGAATTCATTATTAGACAGTAAGTTCAATTTGAATGTTTTCTGGCCCAATTATACAGCTTTCATAATATCCGTCACCAGTGGTCCGCGGCCCACTTAACGTTCTAAACCCCGCTTCCGCCAATTGCTTGGTTAGCAGATCTACACATAACTCCGCGAAACCCCAAGCTCCTTTTCATTATCCCCCCTGGGGTGCGCTCCTCACCACACATGCCAACCCGAAGCAACCTACGACGACTTCCTTCTCGTGAGCGTTATCTCATTACACTTTTATCCGTTCCGATCGGATCATGTTAGGATACGTCCTTACGCGTCTTCTTTAGACTTATCACTCCAAATTTGATATCACGGGGAGTTTGAGTGTATTGTATATAAACAACACATCACTTTCATGAATTTATTTCTCTTTATTACATATACTTTATGAAAGCATGACGTTTGACTGTATGGTTTCCAGTTTGTTATCATTATAGATAGCATAATAGTAACCACCAATACAGGAGACGACTACTCTTTACGGGCAGTCGAATTCGATTAGTGAGGCGAGGTAGCATGGGGATATGATTCTATATCGAATCGGAGAATTAGCTAAGGCTGCTCACATCAGTGAGCGTACCATTGATTATTACACAAAACTGGGGTTAATCTCCCCAGAGTCCAGAAGCACCAAAAATTACCGACTTTACAGTCATGAAACCTTGGTCGCCTTAGAACGTATTAATCAATTAAAGCATGACAAGTATTCATTGGAAGAAATCAAGTCCATGATGAGCAAATGGAACGAGGCAACTCCTGAAACTGACGTATCTGATAAATTAGTCGAGCTCGAGCAGCATATGCAGCGGCTAGAACGTGAAGTAAAGGCACTTGAACCAATCATTAGCGGTCTGAAGCCGGGACAGGCCAGACGCGCGCTCTCTAACTTACTCCCTCAAGGAGTAGCCTGCATGGAGGCGATTCGGCTTCTATTGCTTACGCAAGGACCGCCAATGTAAATACCATATTTACAATACAGTGGAGGAATGCAGCTATGTTTATGTATCTACTAGTAATTATCGCCTTTATTTTTTCATTATGGGCCCAGTTCAGAGTTAAAGGAACATTCAGCAAGTGGTCCAAGGTCGCCAATTTAAACGGTCTGACAGGATATGAAGCTGCAAGACGTATGCTCGATGCGAACGGGCTTCATGATGTACCGATTGAGCCTGTAAGAGGTACGCTTTCTGACCATTATGATCCGATTCATAGAGTTGTACGTTTATCAGAACCTGTATATTATGAAAGTTCTATCGCAGCAGTTTCCGTCGCATGTCACGAAGTGGGTCACGCCATTCAGCATAAAGTAAGTTATCCAATGTTAACACTACGTCACCGGATGTTCCCAGTAGTTAATTTTGCATCAGGCATAGCGCCATTCATGCTTATGGCAGGATTCATATTCGGTTACTTTAATCTTGTAGGCCTTGGCATCATCTTCTTCTCAGCCGCTGTTGCCTTCCAGCTTGTGACACTGCCAGTTGAGTTCAACGCCAGCAACCGGGCCCGTCAAGTCATGGTAGAACAAGGTTACATTCGTAACGAAGAAGAACGCGGAGTAGCTAAAGTTTTAAACGCTGCTGCGTTAACGTATGTAGCTGCGGCGCTAGTATCCTTACTCGAACTGCTTCGTTTGATTACTGTCTTTTTAGGTAACCGCGACTAATACACAACTCCGCTTACAAATAGAAAACCCCGGAGGGCTAAGAGCCAACCGGGGTATTATTTTGTCTAGCTTTAAAATAAGATATCAAAAAAGTCCGAAACGAACGTGCTACGAGCGGCAACTTACTGTCTGTTCGGTAAATCAAACCAACCGTCCTGGTCACAGCAGGCTCCACGACCCTTACCTGAGCCGGCTGGAGAGGATTGGTCTGATAGAACGCCATCTCCGGAAGAAGGCTTACACCCATTCCTGCTGCCACTAGACCGCGAATGGTATCAGTCTCCCCGCCTTCAAATGCAATTTGTGGTTGAAATCCCGCCTGCAAGCACGCTTGCCAAACTATTGGTCTCAGAGAATAACCTTGACTGAACAGAACAAACTTTTCCTTTTGAAGCTGTTCCAATCGGATCTCAGACTCTCCTGCCAGATGATGATTCTGCGGAAGTATTGCAAATAACTCCTCGGTCATAACAATATCCCCAGAGACATGCTCATCATTCTCCGGAAAAGGCGAAATAAATGTTAAATCCACTTCACCAGATAATACATCCTTTATCAAAGAAGGGTAAGACCCTTGCTTAAAGCGAAACTTAACATGAGGATAGTGCTGGCGGAATTCCGCAACGATTGTCGGGATAAGATGCGTGCCCAGGCTGTGAGGAAACCCAATGCGAATCTCACCACGTTCCGGATCCAGAAATTCATGCACCTCATTAACTGAATGCTCCAATTCCTTAAGGATACTATCCACTCGCTTGCAAAAGAGCTGCCCAACCGGCGTAAGCTGCAAATTACGCCCTTTTTGCATGAACAAGTCAACTCCAAGCTCTTGCTCCAACTGATGAATCTGACGGCTTACTGCAGACTGCGCTACATGAAGCTCCTCCGCCGCTCGCGTTACATGTTCTTTTTGGGCTACCTTTAGAAAATATTGCAGCTGTCTTAGCTCCACTCCATCATCGCCCCTGTCTTAGGCTTTTATTAAATATACGAATAATTAGTCCATATAGGAAAAAGCCAGAAACCAAGCCTCCGATATGTGCAACCCAATTTACATTTGGTGTTGCAAACGACATAATGATCCCGATCATTAGCAATCCGTATAACGTCTTTCGTGAGCCTTCATCCATCATAGCCCTTTGCATAACCGCAATGTATAAAAATGCCCCATAGACGGCGTAAATCGCTCCAGAAGCACCTACCGAGACCGTACCTACCTCTAATGCTGAGCGGCTGCTGATTGCAATCGTTAGAACGTTCGCAAGAACTCCACCTACCACGTAAAGAATTGTATATCGCCACCAGCCAAGAAGACGCTCCAGAGGCGGTGCAAATACCAGTAGAGCGAAGCTATTAAAGAATAGATGGGAAAACCCATTATGTAAAAAAATAGCCGCTACATAGCGCCATAGTTCCTCTTTAAACGGACTAACATCGACAATAGCACCAAAATCAACAAGCGTTTGTATATTGGTGGATCCTCCATTGAACGTCATGAGGATAAACATTATCACGTTAGCCACGATGAGAAGACATGTTACCGGGTAATACCGCAGATAACTTTTCCAATTTTCATACCGAATAAATATCATTACACCCATCCCTTTACATTTATATCTTGCCCCGTTGGACATCTCCCTGTAAATAAGATTATAATTTATTGTGGCAGTAAGAGCCAATATTACAATTCGAGGAGGAAAACAAGGATATGACGCAAGAAAGAACAGGCGTAGCTACTTTCAAAAGCAGCCCCATCACTCTCGTAGGACCCAAGCTAACAGCTGGTGATCCCGCTCCTGATTTTGTTCTTAGTAAGAATCTACTGGAAGAAGTTTCTCTTAGTGATTATGCCGGTAAAATCAAGCTGATCAGTGTTGTCCCTTCTCTTGATACTGGTGTATGTGACGCACAGACCCGCCGGTTCAACAACGAAGCTGCAGAGCTAGGTGACGATGTAGTTATCCTTACAGTAAGTATGGATCTACCATTCGCTCAGGCCCGCTGGTGCGGCGCTGCAGGAATCGATCGCGTAATTACACTATCCGATCACAAAGCAGCCTCATTCGGACAAGCTTATGGCGTTCTAATCAAAGAATTCCGGTTAGATATGCGTTCTATTTTTGTTCTGGACAAGAACAACACACTCACCTATGTTGAATATTTGAGTGAAATGACTGAGCATCCTAAATACGAAGATGCTATAGCCGCTGTGAAGAGTCTGCTCTAATTCTCTAGAACAGTAAGTTTCGACAATACTTTCTTATATTTTGAAAAAAGCGGAAGAAGGTCCATCCTTCTCCCGCTTTTTTTTGTAAATAGAAAGATTTATCGATAACATCCAGAGCAGACATCGTTTGCGTAAACGCATTCATACTATCCCTAAATAAGAAGGTTTTGAATGGATCTCTGAAAATTAGTCCGCTTTGTATTTTCCTAATTTTTTGTCCAAAGACGCGTACAACCGCTGAATGACGCGGTAATTAGCACCCAAATCACCAAGCGATCCTCTAGATGCAGAATACATATCTACGCCACATCGTACAGGTGTGGTATTAAGCACTGAGACAGTGATATCCAGTGTACGGCCAAATGCCGTTCTCTTCTCCAGAGTAATCTCACCTACTGACTCCACTTCATGAAGCACCTTGAATCCAGGAACCTTCTTAAGTGTTGATGAAACTTCCTCCCAAGCTTTGTCTTTCGTAAGATTGTAATAACGCGTTTTTAATGTCGGATCTTTTGCGCGGTCGCTTGTTCCATCATGACTACGGAATAAACCAACCAAGGTTCTTTTTAACGACAAAATTCTTCCCCCTCTACAAATCCCAAGTTCATTATTCTAAGTGTAACACTCTTGTCTCAGGAACAAAAGGGTATTACTCACTTTATCCTTGTTCCAGACATACAAAAAAGCGCCCGCTCCCAACTTTCGCGGGAAACAGGGCGCTTGGCTTAAACAAGAGAAAAACCCGCTTATGCCGTCCGGCTACAGTGTCTTCTGAACCTGCTAGAGCAGGTGGGTGATCGCAGAAAACGTTTTTGAATTCCCCAAGTCATATAGACAGGGCTGTTCAGCTGCGCTTCGTGTAGATCTCCCAAGACATTATCATTGGTTCAAAACAACGAGCAACCGTAACGAACATCGCAGGATTTGTTATTATTATATTGCGTTTTAACGAAAAAGTAAACCTGTATGCGCTTTATTTTACACTGGAATTAAATTACTGACGATTTCCAACGCTCAATGCTTGCCTTTATTAAATACGTTTTAAATCTTTATTCTCATTATTCTCTTCATAGTCGTCATCATCATCGTCGTCATCCTCTTGATTATTCAACGCAGCTTCCGCCTCTTCTTGCTCCTTCAGTTTCTTCTGCTCCACCTGCAATTGCAATTTATTATAGGTAGCATAGAAGTTAAAGAAAGCAGCCATCGCAATCAGCGTCGGGATACAGATAATGTACAGCGCTGGATATCTCAGGCCAATATAAGCAAGAACTGCCGCAGCAATCAATGTAGAGAACACACGAATTGGACGTGCAATTGTCAGCAAGATCGAGTTAGTCATTACTTGCTTAAAGCTCATTTGATAATGAACAACAATAGAAAAGAAGTTAAACATGGATACCGACAAAATAATCATGAGCACTAACATCAAAATACCAACAATTCTAAAGTTAGGCATTTGTGTCATGTAAACCGTTACATCGACGTACATAATAACGAACATCAATGTATAGATTATTCCTCCGAGCATACTTTTTAGATAATTCTCTTTATACCCCTGAAAATATGTGCGAAAAGTTCCTACATCTGTATTTCCCATAACCCATTTACGTACCACGGTAAATAAAGCCGCCGAAGCAGGAAATACTGTAAATGGTGCTAGAATCCCCATAGCCCAGTTCAAAGTGAGCTGTTCATTAACTCCACCCGAACTTGTCCCTAGCATAAGTATTTTCATCAATCCAAAAAATAAAAACGGGGCGGAACATAGTGCCCATAAGATATTGCTTGCTGCGATACGTGTAATCCATTCTGTGACGCGGTATAAGCCGCCCATTGCTCCTTTAAACTCCAATTCCCTTCCTCCTCTGTCTCTTGCATACTGCTTATCTTAACTATACCTCATTTTACCTCCTCATTTCCATAGCCCAACTTTCTGAATTCTGGGTTATCGTCTATACAACAAGTCTACAAAGTCCATATATTGGGATTGTAATCATAATAATTACCAAAATCACCACAATCTAAAGGAGGTTATTGTATGTCCTCACCTGTTGGCTACGGCGGCTGGACTTCCACCGGTACGATCCTCGTATTGTTTATCCTGCTCGTTATCATCACTCGTACTTTCGTATAAATACGCTGATCATTCAATAAACACCCTAATATTACAGCAAAAAGAAGACGAGAACCGCTATTCGGCATCTCGTCTTCTTTGTATCTTGATAAATCATCACCCTAGGGTTCAGATCAAGTATTAGTTATCGAAATCTTCACGTTTTGCAGGACGTGTGCTTGTGCTGCTTGGGCGAGTAGAGGGTTTACGGTCCGCACTGCGGTTCGCTCCACCATCACGGTTAGCTGCGCTATCACGATTGCCTTTATAGCCACCGCCATAACCGCCACTGCCGCTACCATAGTTACTGCCACCGCTGTTGTAGCCACCACGACTACCGCCACCGTTATTGTCGCGGTTTCCACGGTATCCACCAGTACTGCCACCGGAAGTACCACGGTTTCCGCCATAACCACCATTAGGTTTGCGGCCACTGCGAATGTCGTTCTTACCACCACGACGTTTAGCACGGATTGGATCTTCAGGAGTCAATTCAATTGTGGAATCCTTCTTATCACCAGTCAGAAGCTTCATTGCAGCTGACAGCAATTGAACGGAATCATACTGCTCAAGCAATTGAATAGAAATACCTTTGTACTCGTTCAATTCACCGCTCTCTACCATCTCAAGCAAACGTTCAGCTGTTACGCGTTGTTTACCTTCGATAGCCTCAGCCATAGTTGGCAATGGTTTGCGAGTAATACGGTGACGAGTAACACGTTCGATCAAGTGCAGGTGATCCATTTCGCGTGGAGTAACGAAAGACCAAGCTGTACCTTCTTTACCAGCACGACCAGTACGACCGATACGGTGTACATAGCTTTCTGGATCTTGCGGCAAGTCAAAGTTAATTACATGAGTAACGCCGGATACGTCCAAACCACGAGCCGCTACGTCAGTAGCTACCAGCACATCAATGCTGCCATCACGGAATTTACGCATTACAGCATCACGTTGGTTCTGAGACAGGTCACCATGCAAACCATCAGCAGAGTATCCACGTTTTTGCAAAGCTTCTGCAAGCTCATCAACCCGGCGTTTCGTACGTCCGAACACGATTGCAAGCTCAGGAGATTCCATATCAATCAAACGACTAAGTGCTTCGAACTTTTGACGTTCAGGTACTTCAACATATGCTTGATCAATCAGTGGAGCACTGATTTGTTTCGGAATTACGGAGACGTGTTGCGGGTTGTTCAAGAATTGCTGTGCAAGACGTTGAATGTTTGGAGGCATTGTAGCCGAGAACAACATAGTTTGACGCTCTTCAGGAACGAGCTTGAGGATTGTCTGAATATCTTCCATAAAGCCCATATCCAGCATTTCATCTGCTTCATCCAATACTACAGTTTGAACATCATCCAAACGAATAGTTTTACGGTTGATGTGGTCAAGCAAACGACCCGGTGTACCAATAATGATTTGTGGTTTCTTCTTTAGACCACGGATTTGGCGACCAATATCTTGTCCGCCATAAATTGCCAACGAACGAAGACCTTTGAAACGGCTTAGCTTACCAATTTCTTCTGATACTTGAATGGCCAACTCACGAGTTGGTGCCATAATAAGTGCCAGAATTTTTTCGTCTTCACGATTAATCTTCGAAATGAGGGGGATACCAAAAGCAGCAGTCTTACCTGTACCAGTCTGTGCTTGACCTATCAGATCCGACCCAGTCAATGCCAATGGGATCGACTGCTCCTGTATCGGTGTTGCCTCCTCAAATCCTAACTCTGTGATTGCTTGTAGCACTCTTGGCTCCAAGCCAAATTCTGCGAATGTTTTCAAATTATTCATGCTCCTTCTATACAGTGGACATTCCACATGCTTGTCTGTATTCTTAAGTAGCGGTAAACACATTTATATGCTGTCCAATCATGCTCTTTTTTCTGCATGATATAGCGCTTTTGGGACGAAAAGCCTCCCTTTCATCAGGTACTTCATTGTACCTGAGCAACTGTAGCTTTACATCCGATGCAATGCAAAAATACCATTGTAACGTTCTACTCAAGAATATCCTATACATTATATCACAACTCTAAGTAGGAATACCAGTGGGTTCCTTTCTTTTCATTGCATACATGGTTTATTTTAAATTAATTTATAGAGGTGGATTTGCTTGTTAAGACAGATTTGGAATTGTATTGCAGTGATTTTTGGAGCAGCGTTGATTGCCAGTGGATTTAATCTTTTTCTAATCCCGCATCGCTTACTCAGTGGAGGAGTATCTGGGCTTTCCATGTTAGTGGGTTACTTTACACCAATAAACATAAGCCTTTTGTACTTGCTCTTTAATATCCCCTTGCTTGTAGCTGGCTGGTTCCAGCTTGGCCGGAGATTTATTATGCTAAGCATGTTATCCGTTGTGGCAACAACTTGGTTCTTAACGATCATTCCCGAATATTTGGTAGCCACTGATATGCTGCTGTCTTCTGTATTTGGCGGTGTACTTGTAGGTCTCGGCTGTGGTTTTTCCTTCCGTGCAGGAGGTTCCTCCGGAGGTTTTGATATCCTGGGATCTATCATCACTAAATTCCGTGATTTCCCGGTTGGAAATGTGGTGGTAAGCTTAAACGGTCTCGTTATCCTTGCCGCAGCCTATTTTGATAACAATTGGAATTTAGCTCTTGCATCGATGGTATCTATATACGTAACTGGTAAGGTACTGGATATGATTCACATCAGCCATTTAAAGGTAACCGTATATATAGTAACAAATCGTACGGATGAGCTCCTTCAGCATCTAATAGGACTTCAGCGTGGTGTTACAAAGATTAAAACAGAAGGCGCTTATTCTCTTGTTGAAAAGGACATGCTAATGACAGTAACAACCCGCTACGAACTTGCTGAGCTGCAGCGTATTATCCGCACGACAGATCCCCAAGCTTTTGTAAATATTGTCGAGACAGTTGGGGTTATGGGTTCCTTCAGAAAAAGATAAAATTCGGAAATAAACAGTATTGAATTGGAAAATGCACCAATCACAGAATTGTGATATATTATAATCACGCAGAACCCTAACAATTTCATAAAGATTGAGATTTACCCCTCTTTTTTCCAAGCACTTCGTTTTCCGATGAATACTGAATTCCATTCAGACCTATCGAAAAAGGAAAGGGTGATTTTTGTGGAAATGGAAACGGTAAAGCTGTCAGCAATCGTCATGAGGTGGTATCCTGATATGATGCCGTTTCTCAAGCAGGACGAACTAAATTCAGTAATCGTTCTGCGTGACGGGCTTAGTATTCTGGAACCTGCAGATGCCATGGATATCATCCATTACAGTATCTGTGAACATCAGAATTCTGCGTATCTTCATTGAGTAAGCCGCAAGATAAGTCTTGATAGTTGCCGCCTTAGGTTCGGCCATGGTGCCGATTTGAGGCGGCATTTACTTTTTAACAAAACGTTTAGAATCTGTGCATCCCGGTTATTAACAACAAGGATGGTTTTTCAGACCCCGCTTGAGCCAACATTGTTCTTTTTTGGGAGCAGCCGTTCTTATATAATTTAGGGAAAGTACATAAAGGGAGAGAACACGAATGAACATCACCTGGGCTCTACTGATGATGGCCTTGGGAAGTGTAGGCGTGCAACAGAACCAACATGACGCTGAAGTGGCGCTCGTTTTGAAGTCCGCCATGAATCCCCCCATCATCGCCGCCGGACAAAACAATACTACAAATGTTGCAACTCCAGCTCCAAATGATTCACAAAGCATGTTACACGCAGATCCTCAGCCGGATGCACCGAAAGTAAAAGGCATCTATGTTACCGCATACAGCGCTGGTGGAGAACGAATGGAAAAGCTTCTTTCTTTACTTGATCAGACGGAACTAAATTCTATGGTCATCGATATTAAGGATGATGCAGGTTACATCACGTATAAAACCGATAATCCAGAACTTCAGAAACTCGGTAATCCGCAGCCATTTATTGGCGACATCAATAAACTAATGGAAAGATTGAATAAACATGATGTATATCCTATCGCTCGAATTGTTGTCTTTAAAGACTCTATACTTGCCAAAAAGAACCCGCAATTATCCTTTGTTAACGCAGACGGCACAGTATGGAAGAATAAAGGCGGTGATAGCTTTGTTAATCCTTATAATCAAGATGTCTGGAAGTACAATGTCGATATCGCCAAAGAAGCTGTCAAACTCGGCTTTAAAGAAATTCAATTCGACTATGTGCGCTTTCCTGAAGGTTTCGAAAAACGTGCAGATACACTTAAATACACCAAAACCAGTGATTCTCGCGTAGATATCATTTCTAATTTTGTAAAATACGCCAAAGCAGAGCTTGCTCCACTTGGTGTTCGTGTATCCGTAGATATTTTTGGATATGCTGCATCTGCCCCTGCTGAAGGGATTGGACAAGACTTCGTAAAAATATCCAAGAATGTGGATGTCATCAGCCCAATGGTTTATCCAAGTCATTATTCAACGGGTTGGTTTGGAGTAAAAGAGCCTGACCTAGATCCATATGCTACCATTAAAGGCTCCATGGTGGATACGCATAAAAAGCTTGATCCACTGGGCAGCTACAAACCTGTTATTCGTCCTTGGATTCAAGACTTTACAGCAAGCTGGCTCGGAAAAGGTCATTATATTAAATACGGCAAAAAACAGGTGGAAGATCAAATTCGCGCTTTAAAAGATGAAAATGTAGAAGAGTTTCTGCTTTGGAACGCCAATAACCGATATACCTCCGATGTCGATTATGAGAAATAATGTTTAGCGCCCTTATTGTTTATAATTGAAATCAGGTATGATATATAAGTCCTTATTATTAGATAAAGGCCCGGCGTCTGCCGGGTCTTTTAATGGAGAGAAAAGGAACTTTTACTGTAATTATTACAAACCAACAAAGAATGAGGTCAAAGAACGATGATACAAACCACCTCTTTAAAACAAAAAGCAGGACAATTTTTCCATATTTTATTCCCAATTCTAGTTACACAGATTGCTTTATCCGCGATAACCTTCTTTGATACCAACATGTCCGGTAAGTTTGGCACAGCCGATCTAGCAGGTGTGGCGATAGGAAGTAGTCTCTGGATTCCGATTCAAACGGGTTTAAGTGGGATTCTTATGGGGATCACCCCCATTGTCTCTCAGCTCATTGGAAGCAAGAAAGATAAGGACGTAGCCTATCAAGTCACACAGGGAATCTGGCTTTCTCTGATCGTCTCTGTAATCGTCTTACTAATCGGCAGCCTCGCCTTGTCACCTATTCTTGATTTTATGAATCTAGAGCCGACTGTAAGAGATGTTGCCTTCCGCTTTCTTAGTGCGATCTCCTTCGGGATCATTCCGCTGTTTGGTTATACGGTTCTCCGTAGTTGTATAGACGCTCTTGGGCAAACACGCGTATCCATGTTGATTACACTAATAGCTCTACCCGTCAATGTGGGTTTAAACTACTTACTAATCTTTGGGAAATTCGGATTCCCTCGATTAGGTGGCGTTGGAGCTGGAGTGGCATCAGCTATCACTTACTGGGTAATCTTTTCCGTTGCCCTGCTGTTCATTTATCGAGCTGAACCCTTTGCAAGCCTTAGAATTTTCCGGAAGTTCTACTTTATATCGCTAAAAAGCTTCAAAGATCTACTCAAGATCGGTGTACCTATTGGCTTCTCCATTTTTTTTGAAACTGCAGTTTTCTCTGTTGTAACCTTGTTGATGAGCCGGTTCGATACCGTAACGATTGCAGCTCATCAAGCTGCCATTAATTTTGCTACTACGTTATATATGATTCCGCTCAGTATCTGTATGAGCCTAACTATTCTTGTCGGCTTCGAGACAGGATCCGGCAGACAAAAGGATGCCCGCCAATATGCCATAATGGGTATTGGACTTGCGGCTATCCTCTCCCTGGCAACAGCACTCCTACTCTTATTTGCCGGCCACCATGTAGCTGGTTTATACTCTGATGAGCCTGATGTCATTTCATTAATTCAGCATTTCTTAATCTATGCGATCTTTTTCCAGATTTCCGATGCGATTGCCACACCTACACAAGGGGCGCTTCGTGGATATAAGGATGTTAACCCAGCCTTCATTATTTGCTTTATAGCTTATTGGGTTATAGGGCTTCCTACTGGCTATGCACTTGCTACTTACACGGATCTAGGTGCATATGGTTATTGGATTGGCTTGATCACCGGCCTTGCGATTGGGGCCACATTGCTCTTGACTCGGCTTGTTAAAGTTCAACACCGTTATGCTACACAATATGCAGACGCTCAAGCACATCATTAATAATCAAAAGAATACAAAAAAAGGAACAGCGCGAAGCTCGCAGCTGTTCCTTTTTTTGTGTGTTAATTATTGAGAAAGACGGGATGCAAGCTCGTACAATTCCACGTCAAAGTCTTTCTTCGTATTTACTACAAGATCGATATCTGTGAGGGTTAGTTCACCCTTGATGATACCGCAACCTTTATCAGACTCACCTTCAATCAGTTTACGAACGGCAAAGTCACCAAGACGGCTAGCAAGGTTCCGGTCTCCAGGGGTTGGTGTTCCTCCCCGTTGAATATGTCCAAGTACAGTAACCCGTGCATCCAGAGAAGCATGACGATCTTTCAGCGCTTGGGCCACATCTTCGCCTTTACCAACACCTTCTGCAACGATGACGATACTGTGACGTTTACCTCTGACAAAGTTGTCGCGCATACGATCCGCAACTTCATTCAAGTCATATGGCATTTCTGGCACGAGAATTGTTTCTGCTCCAGAAGCGAGACCAGCATGTAGCGCGATATCTCCACAATGACGTCCCATAACTTCTACAATGGAAGAACGCTCATGGGAGGACATCGTGTCACGCAGCTTGTTAATAGCATCTACAACGACACCAACTGCTGTATCAAACCCAATGGTGTAGTCTGTGTAAGAAATATCATTATCAATAGTTCCCGGTAAAGCCATCGTCTTAATACCGAGTTTACTTAGTTTATTAGCACCTTTGTAAGAACCGTCGCCACCGATAACTACTAGGCCATCGATGCCCATTTCATTCAGAATATCCGCGCCCTTTTGTTGACCTTCTGGCTTTGTGAACTCCAGACATCTCGCAGATTGCAGGATGGTTCCCCCACGTTGAATAATGTCACCTACACTACGAAGATCCATAGGGAAGATATCGCGATTCAAAAGTCCTTGATAACCACGTTGCACACCAAAAACTTCAATACCATAATAAAGTGCGCTTCTTACAACCGCACGAACAGCGGCGTTCATACCTTGTGAATCTCCACCACTAGTCAGTACTGCAATTTTTTTGATTTTTGACATTCTGTTGTTCCTCCTTAATGTTGTGCAATGCCCCATCCGTTGTATAGGTGAAGCTTCGCAGCCTTGTTACAAAAAACGATTGCGTATCCAGCGGCTATTAGCGAAGAAGAACAGCCTTGTAAGCGGACTTCCTCTCATTAGGCTCTTAGACACAGTGCGAACTTCCCGCTGTTCGCTAACTTTCGGATCTGATAAATAAAGTGCCAGCAACCCCTCAATCACCATACGATGCATAGATGACTCCGGAAGTTCACGTACATCCTTGCGGGCCCACTCAACCATGGAAGCGATCCGACTCAACATGGTATCCGTGTCGTCATAATAATTGCAGAAATTAAGATCACCGCCTGCTCGGTCCTCTTCCTGATCAATCAAATAATCCAGCATAATGTGCAATCCGCACACATGTGGAAAGTATGCAGCACGGATCGATTCCGAAGAAGACTTGCTTAGCTTCGGATCACATGCGGATAGAAAAAGCATGAATACGCCTAAGGTAGAGCCCGTCGCAGCCGCAAACTCGTTCCATTGCAGATGCGGAGCACGGCTACCCTGCTGCTCCCACCATTCCTTCAGGGCTGTTTCCCTGAGTTCCGGGCGGATATGCTTATATACCTGCAAATCTGTATACAGCACAGCCAAGTCACGAATCTCCGCTGCAGCAGCGGAATAACCTGGCAGCAGTGAGATCATCTCCTGGCATTTTCGAACCAGCCTATACAAGTATCCACCGTCATTCTGTTCATCACGAAGCGCATAATAATTCACAGGTTCAGCGTTTGGATCAATGGCATCCAGCATAGATTGATGCAGCAGCCTGAAATCTGCAGGATCAAGCGAAGTACTGCGATCACATAAGTTATCTAGATAATCACTGATAGTTTGATAAGCAACAATAAGCGGAATAAGTATATGTCTCATCGATAAATTGCCGGCGGCATAAATACCTCCACCTATGCAATGAAACTCTTTCGTCTCAATGCTGGCAAGTGCTTGCTTCCGGAGCTCGGGATCGGGAATCCCATTCGCATCTTGGCGCCAGAAGTGGAGACATTCTCTCACTTCAGGCAGCACGTACTTATAGACCCTGTTCATAAGCCCGATAGGGCCACGCGGGCTAAGGTTACGGCCTTGCTCTAATTCACTCAATGATAGTGCCTCCACATTGTTGTCTCCTTATCCAAATCACCACTTATTATAATATGATCAGACGTATTTGTACAAACAACAAAATCACTTTCGTAAAATTCTGAAAGATTCAGAAATAAAGCAATTCAAGAATAAAACACATAACCCTTCATTGCTTTATGCTATACTAGGCATATTTCAATTTCAGAGGAGTGCACTTTCATGTTTTCAAAACGGACCGGAAGCCCTTACAGTGATCAAAATTGGCTTCGTTCCTTTCTATTTACGATTTATGGTACCAGCGTTCTTGTAGTATCCTACTTTCCATTATTCTACACACATCTGGGGTTTAGCAGTTCTCAGGTGGGCTACTTGTATTCCCTCGGACCCCTCATCTCCATCCTATCCAATCTCTTCTGGAGTATGATGAGCGATAAGCTGGGCACCATTCGAAAAATCATGTTTATTTTACTCGCGGGACAATTAGTAACCGGACTTCTATTAGCCAGAGCGACCGAATTTTCTTCCGTTATGCTTATTTTGTCCTTTTTCTACTTCTTCTATTACCCTGTTTTTCCGCTTGCTGATACAATGGCCATCAAAATTGCGGAGCGGCACGGACGAAACTTCATTACAATTCGTGTATTTGGCTCATTGGGCTATTCTTTCTTTGCTTTAACAGTCGGTTATGCGCTTAGAGCTTTAGGTGCTACCTGGAGTCTAACCTTATGTATTATTATCATAATAATCGCGCTTCTAATTACAATTGGCCTTAAGGATGTCAAAAAAACTGTTCCAGAGCTTCCCGATCAGGAAGCAGATACTACCAAACCTGTTAAGAAAGAGCACGGGCTTAAAGATATTCTTTTGCAAAAAGAAGTGCTGTGGTTCTTCGGCTGTGTCTTTGTACTCGCACTAGGCCATAGAATGAACGAAGCCTTTCTCACCATCAGTTTAAAGAATCTGGGTGCTGGCGAGGAAGTGATCGGCTGGGCTCTTCTTGCCTCAGCCCTAAGTGAAATCCCTGTATTATTTATACTCGGCAAATACGGCGACAAATTTAAAGAACTGCCCTTATTAATTTTAGCCAGTTTCATGTATGCCCTTCGCTTTCTACTAATGGCGCTCGCCGATCATCCAGGCTCTATAATCGCGATTCAAGCCTTGCATAGCCTGACATTTGGCGTCTTTTTTGTAACATGTGTCCGTTATATCACTCGGATTATTCCTGATCGTCTCCGAGCAACCGGTCTTGCAATCTACACAGTTGTTTGGTCAAGTGCAGCTGGACTTCTAAGTGGTACATTTGGTGGAATGATCTATCAGGAAGCTGGACGCTTCACCTTTTATATGGTAGCGGTTGGTTTCAGCCTCCTTGCCTTAGTAGGTTTTTTAGGACAACATTTATTAGATATCTATCGAGGTTCGATACGTTACTCAGAGAAAACAAACAAAAGAGCCTCACTATAATAGAACACTTCTAAACACTCAAAATATAGAAAGGTCTTTGCTGTCCCTCACTTGGGAATGCAAAGACCTTTTCTATTTAAATTGATGAATAATAGACGTAAAAAAACACAGTTCCCGAAAGAACTGTGTTCTATAGTTTGGTAACCACTCTTGCAAGGGCTTGCCAAGTAAATTATATATTTATAGCAGACAGCTAAACTGTCTTTGCCGTTTCTTATAATTTTACTACGTTTTCAGCTTGCGGTCCACGATTACCATCAGTGATA
This sequence comes from Paenibacillus sp. FSL E2-0201, assembly GCF_037963325.1. Lineage (NCBI taxonomy): Bacteria > Bacillati > Bacillota > Bacilli > Caryophanales > Paenibacillaceae > Paenibacillus > Paenibacillus sp. FSL E2-0201. Next base: position 2,436,618 of record NZ_CP150154.1, on the reverse strand, counting down.
TCGAATTCTACTTCTTGACCTTCGTCCAAAGTTTTGAATCCTTCACCTTGAATTGCTGAGAAGTGTACGAATACATCTTCGCCGCCTTCTACTTGAAGAAAACCATAACCTTTTTCTGCGTTAAACCATTTTACTGTACCTTTCAATTGAACAACCTCCTAAAAATAACCGCCATATATGGCGTATAACTATATTATACTGCAATCTTCTACTCAAATCAATCTGTCTAGACCTTTAAATATGTGATTTAATTTGCTTTTCCCTTCTCCTGTGCGTTATCATTGAGCCAAAAGCCAAAAATCGCCAGGGTGGTAATGATAATGATCAAAAAACATGAAATATACAAAACAGACAAATGGAATATGATGACGGTAGAAGTACAAGGACGTTATATCGTTCTTCGCGAAATCTCCGATCAATGGGGAGAAGAAACACATACCTTCCTTAGTCGTCCAGCTATGATGCAGTGGGTGAACAACCGATTCAACAAAGAATCTTATAAAGATAATGAAGAAGAGTACAAAAATATTATCGCAGCTTTCAAACAGGTATAACAGAATATGAATACAGAAAATATCGCGATTTATGTTGTCCTAGTCTTATGTCTAGGCGCAGTTCTAATTATGACTAAGGATCGTGTCCCGCCGCAATTTAAGCGGGGCATGGCCTTAACTGCTGTCATTATGATTCTGTTCGCCTTCATCTTTGTTATTTATAGCTTATTGGCATAACTTATACTTTCATATATTTTAAAGAAGACTAAACATTAATAATCCGGACTTAACAGGGCATAATAAGCCGACTCTACTTTCAAGAGGAGGACGTTATGCCTATTTCACCCAAGTCCATCCCTCTTCTACTTGTGCTCAGCTTGCTACCGGGTGATTTATCATCTAAAGTATTGCCGAGGGAGATTATGCCTACTACATCTCATCATTCTAGGAGGGTTTCTATGGAACAATTATTGAAGAGAAGCGAAGTACCTGCTGAGAATCGTTGGAAGCTTGAGGATGTGTTTGCTTCTCAGAAGGATTGGGATGAAGAATATGCAGAAGCTAAATCCCTAATCAAAAAAGCTGCGGATTTTCAGGGTACACTAGATTCCGCGGATGCTCTAAAAAAATGTTTTGAGCTGGATGACAAACTGTCCATCCTAACTGAACGACTTTATGTGTATGCACATATGCGTCAAGATGAAGACACAGCTAATCCTGACTATCAAGCTTTGTCCTCCAAAGCGAAAAAGCTTGGTATTGAAGCAGGTGAAGCCTTATCTTTTGTAACCCCAGAAATTCTGGCGTTGCCTATCGAGAAGTTGGACCAGTTCATCGCCGATCCGAACCTATCCGCTTATAAATTCACCTTAACTGAAATGAAACGCGAAAAAGCCCATGTGCTTTCTAAGGCCGAAGAAGCACTGCTAGCTCAGGTAGGAAATTTAGCTCAAGCGCCTCAGAATATTTTCAGTATGCTGAACAATGCGGATCTGAAATTCCCTAAGATCAAAGATGAGGATGGCAAAGAAGTTGAGCTGACTCATGGCAACTATATCAAGTTTCTCGAAAGTAGTGACCGTGAGGTTCGCCGCAATGCTTTTAAAGCAGTCTACGATACCTACCGGAAGCAGAAGAACACTATCGCAGCAACGCTTAGCGCCAATGTGAATAAAAACGTGTTCTACTCACGGATTCGCAAGTATCCTTCTGTAATGGAAATGTCACTCTATGGTGATAACATTCCGAAAGAGGTTTACACCAACTTGATTGATACGATACACGAAAGCCTTCCATTGATGCACCGTTATATGAAACTGCGTCAGAAGCTGCTGGGTGTCGATGAGCTACATATGTATGATCTGTTTGCCCCGCTTGTTGATGAATATAAATTAGATATCACCTATGAAGAAGCCAAAAAAATCACTAAAGAGGGTCTCAAACCGCTCGGTGAAGATTATCTGAATGTGCTGCAAAAAGGCTACGACAACGGATGGATCGATGTCTATGAGAACGAGAATAAACGGTCTGGGGCTTACAGCTGGGGACCATACGGTACGCATCCTTTCGTACTGTTGAACCATAATGATAATTTAAACAGTATGTTTACATTGGCGCATGAGATGGGCCATGCATTACACTCGTATTTTTCAGATAACGCTCTGAATTATCGTGATGCGCAATACACGATTTTCCTAGCAGAGGTTGCTTCTACTACTAACGAGGCGCTGCTAATGGATTATTTACTCAAAAAGTCTACAGATCCTAAAGAAAAAATGTATTTGCTCACCTACTATGCTGATCAGTTCCGGACAACGATCTTCCGGCAGACAATGTTCGCGGAGTTCGAGAAAATCATTCATCAGCGTGTGGAAGAAGGCGAATCGCTTACTCCACAAGATCTTTCAAGCATCTACTATGACCTGAATGTTAAATACTATGGTAAAGAAATGGTTGTAGATCAGGATATCGAGATGGAATGGGCGCGGATTCCGCATTTCTATAACAGCTTCTATGTTTATAAATACGCAACCGGCTTCTCAGCAGCGACTAGCTTTGCCAAACAAATTCTTGAAGAAGGTAAACCTGCGGTAGATCGTTACCTCGGCTTCCTGAAGAGTGGCGGCAGTGACTACTCCATTAATATTCTGTCTAAAGCTGGTGTTGATATGTCTTCTCCTGAGCCGATTCGCGAAGCGATGAGTGTCTTCGAAGATGTTATCGCTCAAATGGAACAGTTGACCAAATAAGGCAGAGAGTTTAGTATTGCATTAATCCCTTGCCCAATTTGGGCAAGGGATTTTATTCTGTTATATCCCCTGAGGAGGAAGAATTCAATGAGAATTCAATGGTCTTTAATTGCAGGTCTAATCTTTGCGCTGCTAACAGCCATATTTGCAGTCATCAACGTGGATCCCGTTCAAGTCAATTTCGGTTTTGATGTAGTTAATATACCGCTGATCCTAGTTATTCTGGGCTGCGCGTTAATTGGTGGAATCATCGTGGGTTCTTACGGTATTTTTCGCCAGTACAAACTACAAAAACAAATTAAAAGCCTAACTGCAGAGCTAACCAAACTTCGTGATGCCGACACTTCTTTAGATTCTTTTAACACAGACAATGATGGCCTAACAGGAGGACTTAACTAATGATTACCATTCAACCAAACGAAGATTACATACTTTCAATCCTAAAAAAATTGCTTGATACACCGAGCCCCAGCGGCTTCACAGCACAAGTCATGAATCTTGTAGCAGAAGAAGCGGCAGCATTGAATGTACCACTAAGCTGGAATGAAAAAGGCGGCGTAATTCTAACCGTCCCAGGCCTTGATCCTTCCCGTACAATCGGCATCAGCGCTCACGTAGATACCCTTGGAGGCATGGTTCGCTCCATTACATCGAATGGTACTCTGCGACTGACCTCTGTTGGCGGCTTCACTATGCATAGCATCGAGAATGAATACTGCGTAATCCATACCCGCAGCGGCAGAACCTATACTGGAACCATTTTAACCAGCCACCCATCCGTTCACGTATATCCAGATGCTCGTGAATTCAAACGTTCAGAGGAAAACATGGAAGCACGGATCGATGAGCTTGTATCCACCAAAGAGGATGTACTCAAGCTTGGCATTTCCGTTGGTGACTTCATTTCCTTCGATGCACGTGCTGTGATTACACCTAGCGGGTATATTAAATCCCGTCATCTGGATGATAAGGCGAGCGTTGCAGCCCTACTTGGACTGTTGGAAAGTATGAAGCGTGAAGGCTGGAAACCGCTCCATAACCTTTCCTTCCTCATCTCGAACTATGAAGAAGTAGGACACGGCACAGCTTGGATTCCTGGTGAGATTAATGAAATGATCGCAGTCGATATGGGCGCCATGGGCGACGATCTTAGCTGTAAAGAAACCGATGTGTCCATCTGTGCAAAAGATTCTTCCGGCCCTTACGATTATGTTATGACTGGCCGTTTGATTGAGCTGGCAGAAGCACTCGCGATTCCTTATGCCGTTGATATCTATCCAATGTACGGCTCCGACGCATCCGCTGCCCTTCGAGGTGGTAATAATATTCGTGCTGCACTGATCGGCCCAGGTGTGCATGCCTCCCACTCCATGGAACGTACACATAAGCAAGCTGTAGTAAACACTGCTAAGCTTCTCGCTGCTTATGTGGGTACTAACTGAGTCTAGCACTGGCAAGATAAAGCAGCAGCCATACTATCAATGTTCCTGTTATCCAGAAATCACAAGGAAGATCCCTTTGACGGTCTTCCTCACACTTACACCTATTTAGAGACCGTGAGTCCAGAAAATGTACAACTCTATATGATGTCACTTTCGCCAGAAGATGTTCAACTCAGAGCCGCTGGTGCCCCCCTTCAGCAAGTGATTGCATATGGGATTAATGGAGGCTTCTTCTATGGAGATGCACTTCTATCTATTGCTATCATGAATGATATCCCTACTAACGGGGTTAAAAAGGCGTACGGTTCCGGCTGGTTTAACGCTAAATATGCACGCGGAACCCTAGTCTGGGATGGTGCCAGTCAGAGCTTATCCGTACAGGTTGTCTCTTCGGGAGAAGAGTTGAACGTTTCGGATCGCCAGCATTATTTTGCACAAGGTGGTATTAGTATGAATCTGAAGCATGAGGATCTCTGGCAAGCTGCGATCGCCGAAGAACATCTTCCTTATGCTGATGAGAAACGAATGCGCTCAGGCATGTTGTATGACGATAATGGCAAGCTGTGGCTGATTGTTACACCAACGCTCTCGACGGCAGCAGAGTTCCGCTCAGCCATCCTACAGAGCGTTCCTGCTGAAGGCCTCGAAGGGATCTTCCTAGATGGAGATGGCTCTTCTCAGATGAATGCTGATGAGATCATCTTACCTGGCGACTCTCGTGCTGTAGTGCAAATGATCGCGGTGGACGGAACAAAATAAAATATGGTGAGGCAGCCCCCGCCATAAAAAAACAGAGTAGGCATTCTCCAATAAACTGGAGAACCCTACTCTGTTTTTTTATTAGCATTCGCAGATTCAATCCCAGACTTGCTCCAGCTTATCTGAGTAATATGAAATGGCCTTACTATAACTTCTTATTCCTTCATCCCCTGAGGTATCAGCCAGCAATTTAAGCAACATCCCCATAGCCAGACTATGATCTCCGAGATTGTGCAAGGTCATTGCAAGGAACACCGGAAATTCCTTATTCTCTGGGTACTCGTGAATGGCCTGTTCCAATATTGCTTTGGAATTCTCATATTCTCCGAGTGTCCGGAAGGTACTGCCCAGTCCCAATAGAGCGCCGACCCTCTGCTCCGAAGGTAAGCCTAGTGTTAAGCTTTTCTCATAAAAGGGTACCGCCTCGCGTTCTAAACCAAGGACATCATGCGTCCATGCCAATTGATACAGAAGTTCTGCATCATTACTATTCTGCTCATATAGCTCTAACAGCATCACTCTAGCTTCTTCAGCTTTACCTTCATTTCGCAGGGCTACAGCTTCTATAAGTTGATCCTCCAAACTGAGCCCTCCTTTATTGTCACACAAGGACAATCCGTTTTAAGCCTTACCAGCGATTTTCTCTGCAAGCTCATTCAGATAGGTCCAGCGCTCCATTAGACGCTCCAGCTCGGCTTCGGCAAGCCGCTGCTCTTCCACTAGCTCCTGCAGTCTCCCAGAGTCAGCAAATGCTGCCTCCATCTCCGCACTAATATCCGTCAAGCGTTGCTCTGCAAGCTCGATTTGCTCGTCAATCCCCTCATATTCACGCTGTTCCTTAAAGCTGAATTTGAGTTTGGTCTTGGGAGCTGAGGATGCCGCAGTGTTATTGACTGTATCCGTAGGCTCTTTACGCTTTGCATTTCCGTCATCTTTATTTGATTCTGCATTGCGTGAAGAAACATTTTTGGCCAGCCATTCTTCATATTCCGTATAATCGCCAACATGAATCCGGATATCACCATTTTCAAAAGCGATCAGCTTATCTATAGTCCGATCCAGGAAATAACGGTCATGAGATACTGTAAAGACGACACCCGGGAATTCATCCAGATAGTCTTCTAAAACAGCCAACGTACCGATATCCAAGTCGTTCGTAGGCTCATCCAACAGCAATACGTTTGGTGCTCCCATCAAGACACGAAGTAGATACAGGCGTCTTTTTTCGCCACCTGACAGTTTGGAAATCGGCGTCCATTGCATCGCAGGAGGGAACAAGAAGCGTTCGAGCATTTGGCCTGCTGTAATGACGCTACCATCAGCTGTACGAATGACCTCCGCTTCTTCCTTCACATATTCAATGGCTCGCATGCTGTCGTCCATATCCTGATGTTCTTGCGTAAAGTAACCCAACTTAACCGTCGCGCCAAGCTGAACCTCTCCCTTATCCGGCTGCAGCTTACCTGCAATCAGATTCAGAAGTGTTGATTTACCACTGCCATTCGGGCCTACAATCCCTACCCGATCTTGTGGTACAGCAATATAGGTCAGATCTTTAATCAGCTGTCGACCATCCAGCGATTTCGACAGTTCATTGATTTCAATGATTTTACGACCCAATCGTGTCGAAGCCACAGAAATATCGAGCGAACCGTTCGAACTGCTTCCTGTACTTTCCTTCAGCTTCTCAAAACGGTCGATTCTTGCCTTTTGTTTCGTTGAACGTGCTTTAGCTCCACGACGAATCCAAGCAAGCTCCGTACGAAGCAGGTTCTTACGTTTTTGCTCTGCAGAGGCTTCACGCTCTTCACGGTCGGCTTTCAGCTCTAGAAAACGGGAATAGTTGGCCTCATAACGGTATAACTGCCCTCCGTCCAGCTCTAGCATGACACTTGCGACACGCTCCAGGAAGTAACGATCATGCGTTACCATTAAGAGGGCTCCGCGCCGTTTCTGTAAGTATTGCTCTAACCAAGCTACAGAGTCCGTATCAATATGGTTCGTAGGCTCATCCAGAATAAGAAGCTCAGATGGCGTAATCAGGGCAGCCGCAAGTGCTACACGTTTACGTTGACCACCAGACAGCGTATCCATTAGCGCATCGAACTTCACTATGCCCAGCTTAGTAAGCACGCTTTTAGCTTCACTCTCTAAATGCCAAGTACCTGCAGCATCGATAGCCTGCCCAATACACACCAGTTTGCCTTCCAGTTCTGCATTGCCCGGCTCTTTTTCAAGGCGAGACATGGTCTCCATATACTCACGCATGGTAGCAAGATCTGGATCATCTCCGGCAAAGACCTGTTGCAGTACGGTGTTTGTCGGCTCATAAGGAGGGTTCTGTGCCAAATATTGTACTCGTACATTATTTCCAATCGCAATTTGCCCACCATCTGGGGTATCCAGACCGGCAATAATACGTAAAAATGTTGATTTACCCGTTCCATTCACACCGATCAAGCCAATTTTATCCCGATCATCCATACCAAATGAAGCATCACTAAAGAGTACTTTCTCTCCATAACTTTTGGAAAGATGTTCCACGGTCATAATATTCATGCTATTTCCTCGCTTGCCTTATATTTTCATAAAACCGGTAGCCGCTCTAGACTGTTATTCCACCGGTCTATCATCCTGACCTAAATTCAAGTAATCCATGGCCCCTTTAATAAAAAGACCCGCAGCGAAACCGGCGCGTTTATATGCATCCTCTTCCTTAAAAGACGGATCGAACAAAATATCCATCTTTAGTCGATCCAACATCCCTATGTAGGACTGCGCCATAAGCTCAGGCTCGGACGCTCCGCCCTCCAGCAATACCTTCACTACTGCCTGCATATATTCTTCCATGAAAAGCGTCATATACGCCACAAGCTCTGGGTTATTGTTAGGTGCGCGAAAAAAAAGCTTCGTGTGTCGTTTACGTTCAAAATAATAATAAAGATGATGTTTGGCTATAATCGACAGTTTACCCGCCAAAGTATCACTTGCCTTCAGCTTTTCCTGCAACTGCTGGAGGAATCCCTCACAATCCCGGCGCGTTACCGCCATGAACAATTCTTCCTTACTCTTGAAGTATAAATAAACGGTGCCCTTAGCAATCCCAGCCTGCTCCGCAATTTCCGACATCTTCGTTTCGTAAAATCCGCCTGAACCGAAGAGCTCGTATGCGGCATCCAGAATGGCCGTATGTTTATGATTGGACGTGCTGCTCATCGGTTCCTCCTTTAAATCATTATCCCTAGCAATAGGGCCATTGCCCCTCCGGCGATAGAGCTAACAGCATTGACTGCATCATTGCTCATCCACTTCCAGCCACGTGCATGTTCAACTTTCTTACCGCAGTGGTGTGTACTTTCCACTTCGCGGCCGCATACCGTGCAACGATTCATCTGCTGCACGGTTGCCCCTAGAATAGAATCCGTGAACGCACCCACAAGTCCTCCAGCGAGTCCAGCCAATGTAAGCAACAGGAAGGATTGATCCGGCATGCCGGATATCATCCGCAGCAGCCATGAGGAAGCACCAATAAGCGCGCCTCCTGCGGCTGCAGCTAGCGTACCCAGACTGGATACGCCACCCGAGGCACCTGCCGGAAGTATTTTACCTGTCAGCACAGACCGAGGCGGCTTTTTGCTGAGTGTACCAATCTCCGTAGCCCATGTATCGGAAGTTACCGTTGCCATAACACCGATAAATAAAAATTCCCAAAGATCCATCGGAACAATCGCATTTAGTAGAACGAAAACCATCCCAAGCCCACCATTAGCAAAGACCTGCCCAGCATCTCGGCGGCCTGTCTTGGCATAAGTCAGTTCAAGCTCTGCCTTATTGTCATGATGAAGCTTAGAAAGGAGGCTTGATGAGATGAAAAAAACCAACAATATTCCGAACCAAAAGGCATTTCCGGCACCAAAATAAATGGTTCCCATAGCTACCGCGGCAAGCATGCCGGAGAGGCTTAAGGATTGTTTCCTATAAGCCGCTCCCGCAACTAACAAAGCGCCAAGTGCGCCAATAATCCATAGCATAGATTCATCTCCAACAGATGTTTTTAGCCGATCAGGCAAGTCCCCATCGGCTTGTCACCCCAGTACAATTCAAACGAATCTCCAGATACGGTAGGGCCAACGCCTGCTGGTGTTCCTGTGAATATCACATCGTCTTTACCCAGCCCGTAACGCGCAGCGATAAAATCGACAATTTTTTGGAGCGAAAAGATCATGTTCTTGACATTGCCTCGCTGAACTTCAACACCATTTTTCAAAACCGTGAAATCCGTCCCCTCCAGCTCTTCCTTGTCAGGAAACGCAATGTATGGTGTGAGCGGAGCAGCGTTCTTAAAGCCTTTAGCCGGTGTCCAAGGCAGACCTTTCTTTTGCAGGTCATTATGCACATCACGCAGAGTGAAATCCAGTCCCAGGGCCATAACATCCACCAGATCCTCCACGCTTATACCCGGTACATAATCACGGGCGATACGCAGTACAAGCTCTCCTTCATAATGAACCTGGCCTGAATCTTTTGGAAGCTGAATGACTGCCTTATCGAGGGAAACCGCCGCATGTGAGGGCTTCAAAAAAATGAGTGGCTCCACGGGGATATTATTCCCTAATTCCTCCGCGTGTAGCTTGTAGTTCCGTCCAACACAATATAAATTATTAACAGCAGCGCACACAGACAATCAGCTCTCTTTCCCATCGAATTGGATTGTTTATACTTTTAGAAATGTATCGCCCCAGATATCCGGACGGTTTGTACAAATCATTATATCAGAATGCATGTCTGCTAAGCGACGCATCTCTTTCCCTTTGTTCACGGTCCAAGCCATTATTTTCACACCTTGCTCCGTCAAAAGCTTAGCCAATCTGGGATTCAGACGCGAAAAGCTGATCGATAAAAGAGAGCACTCCAGTTCATGCAGCCTTCGAGCGGGATTACCAAACCTTGAATCAAAGATTAACCCTGTGCGGAAGCGGGGATCTATTTCCTTGATTTTTTTTAACACATCTGTGTCAAAAGAAGTCAAAATCACGTCCTCCCGCAACCCTTTAGAGGAAATAAGATCCGTCACCTTCTGCTCGATGCCAGGATACATATCGCCTACTGTTTTCAGTTCAATATTGAGACGAAGTCTACCGGAGGCTAATGTGAGCACCTCTTCCAAAGACGGCACCCGCTCTCCCCGAAAGGAACGCCCTTTCCAGCTACCCGCGTCAAGACGCCGGATATGTTCCCAATCCATGTTCTTTACCTTACCATGTCCATTGGTTGTACGGTCAAGCGTAAAGTCATGAATGACGACAGGTACTCCGTCCTTGGAGAGCTGGACATCCAATTCCATCCAGTGTACAAAAGGCATGGCAATGGCCATCCGGATCGCTGCTAATGTATTCTCCGGTGCTTTACCGGAAAATCCCCGATGGGCAACACACAAATTGTTCATCATAAGGACCTCCCAAAGAACCCTATTTTGTAACTTGAGTGACTTTACCGTCACTATCGATCTTAACTCGACCAGCAGATAGAGACTCTACTTTTTTAAGTAGAAGCTGTCCGTTCACCTGATTCATTGGCACGGGCTGAGCTAGCTCAGCAGTCATAGGCTTCAGCTGTAATGAACATTGACCTTTTTTACTGCATTCCGCCTGAAAAACAGCAGTTTCCCAAGTGGCAGGTACCGTTGATCTCGTAAAAATAAAATTACCAGTGCTGTAGGCGATCCACTTACCTTTGTATGGCTCTACACCTTGCAATACATGTGGGTGACCGCCAATGACAAGATCAGCTCCCGCATCGACAAAGCTACGTCCTAGGGTCTGCTGAATATTATCGAACTGCTCTACACGTTCCTTGCCCCAATGGACTACTACGACAACCAAATCAGCTTTTTGTTTAGCTGCAGCAATCGCTTTAAGTCCTTCTCTGCTATCATAAACTGAAGCAAGCCCCGGTTTATTCTTTCCTGCCATCCAATCCGATGCAGGAATCACACGTGTGAACCCCAGCAAGGCGATCTTAATCCCTTTACGCTCAAAATATTGCGCCGAGAAAGCTTCTTTACTGTTGAGTCCAGCACCAACATAAGGAATGCCTCTTTCCGAGAGATGACTAAGCGTGTCTCGCAGACCTTCCTCCCCTTGATCCAGCGTATGATTGTTCGCCATATTTACTGCATCCACTCCGGCTGTCTTAAGAGCATCTAACGCCTTCGGTGAGCCTTTGAATACAAACTGCTTATTAGCGGCGCCAACCCCACCCGTGGTCACAGGAGTCTCCAGATTCACGACCGTAAGGTCATCCTTCTTGAATATTCCATTTAACGCGGCATACGAATAGTCGTAGCCTTTCTTCTCAAGCAATTCCCCGGCTTTGCCCGAAAAAATAACATCTCCGCCAAAATTCAAGGTCACTGTATTGCCAGAAGCCTGGTCATCTGATGGAAGTCCAGACACAGAACCACCATCTGCGACTTGGGAGCTGCTTTCATCTGGCGAAGGGGTCGAAGTAACTTCCGGCGCCTGTGTTTCAATATTCTCTTCCTTCTCAGGCTTCGGTGTAGGTGTAACCTCAGGCGCTACCGTAGGAGAAGGGACAGGCGACTCCGTGACTTCAGGCGTTGGCGTTGTAGTTACAATAGGTTCTGTCTCCTGAGCAGTAATATCGGGTGTAGGTGTGGCTGTGACTTGCGCCACTGGAGGCGGCTCAGAACTCCCCTTAAATTTGTCTTCCATAAAACTATAGCTGAGCGCCACAGTAATCATCAAAAGAAGACCTGCATTGATCCAAATCCAGGCCGTTCTGCGCTTACGTTTGCTCTTATGTTTGTTCTTCTGTCTAGATCGCGATCGCGGCGGATACATTGATTCTATGATCTCCTCTACTCTCAAATTGGTTCTATTATAGCATATCTAGCACCTTCCCCTCCAAATAAGAGAGTACGCCAAGTATAAACACTCTCAGCGTCCTTATAAGGTTGGTAAGTATTTAAACGAGAAATATAAGACATAAAAAATAGCGTAAAACTTATACTTCTTATATTTTAAAATCGTATATTCTTCTATTAAACAAAAACGGTGAAGCAAAATAATTTTCGCTTCACCGTTCATTATATAATTCTAACTCTCCCGTAAATGAACATTAATTCGATATACGCTTTGCAGCGCTTTGTGCTGTAAGCTTGGCCTGCTTGACGCAATCGGGCATTGCCACTCCATCATATCCAGCTCCAAAGACATATATCCCAGGAAGTGTGGTCTCAAGCTCCCTATGGAATTTAGAAAGATTGTCAAGATGTCCAACAGGATACTGTGGCATCGAATGTTCCGAACGAGTAATTTCCGTGAATATAGGTTTCGCTGTAATGCCCATGATCTCTCGTAAATCCTTACTCACTAGCTCCGTAAGAGCCTCATCTGGAAGTTGAACATTCTGCTCATCTCCGGAACGGCCTACATGACAGCGCATAAGTACTTTATCATCTGGACTCGTATGCGGCCACTTCGTTGACGTCCATGTACAGGCAGTAATATTGCGCCCTTCCTTACGTGGCACAAGAAAACCTGCTCCAGCATCATCAATTTCGATATCCTTCTTGTCGAAGGCCATGACTAAGTTCGCAACCGATACATAATTTACCGCATCGAGTGCTGAAACATCCACATGTGGACGCAAAAGTTCGGCAGCAAAAGAATTTGGTGTGGTGATATATATTTCATCCGCAAGTAGCCGTTCGCCACTTTCCAGTTCTAGCTCATAACGAGAAGCATTAGTTCCTGTAGCATGTATAGAGACCACCGCAGCTTCAGTTCGCTGTTCTACATCATGCAGTTCATGAATCAAGCCATGCACGAGACTTTGTAGTCCTTTTCGAAATGTCAGAAAAGTGCTGTTCTTTGTGCTCGTATTTGTCTTGGAGGAATTCTGTTCTTTTATGATTCCACGAATAAGACCACCATACTGCCGCTCTACTTCTCCAAATTGCGGAAAGGTAGCCTGTAGGCTGACTTTGCGTAAATCCCCAGCATACATACCGGCTAATAGCGGTTCGGTCAAATTCTCCATCACTTCAGTACCTAAACGTCGCTCAATCAGCTGTCCGAGGGATTCATCGTCATTACTCCGCTTAGGAGGAAGGATCAAGTCCATCAGCGCGCGTATTTTGCCACCGAATGAAACCAGAGCACTTGATAGAAATGGCTTTAGTTCAGTAGGAATTCCAAGCACAAGACCGGAAGGCATAGGATGAAGCTTGTCACGCTGTAGTATATAGGTCTTCTCTGCCTTTGGATTTGTGTTCACCAGCTCGTGATCTAGCTCTAATTCCTTAGCCAATTCAATCATCTCTGTTTTGCTAGCTAAAAAAGAATCCGGACCTTTCTCAATCACAAATCCATCCCGGTGCAATGTTTCGATCTTCCCACCAAGAGTCTTGTCTTTCTCTAGCAGTACAATATCAGGTTTCATGCCAGCTTCTTTGTAAAACTTACGAATGTAAAAGGCGGCGCTGAGTCCACTCAGCCCACCGCCTATGATAACAATTCGCCTAGAGGGACCAGTCATGACTGACCGGCCGACATTTGATTCAGTCTTGTACGAACAACATCGCTCAATACGGACATGTACGCAGGATCGCTGTTTAATGATTCAATCCGCATAAGACGCATATCCAGCTCTGAAGCTACGGCTGTTGCCTCGATATCAAGGTCATACAGCACTTCTAAATGATCGGATACGAACCCGATCGGTGCCACTAGAACATACTCTACCTGTTCCTTGCTAAGCTGCTGAAGTGTATCCAGAATATCTGGTCCAAGCCATGGTTCAGCTGTCCGTCCTGCGCTTTGCCACGTAAACTGCCAATTGGTTATCCCCGCTTGATCTGCAATAGCCTTTGAGGTCTCCAATAGTTGATCTTTATAAGGATCGCCCATAGCTAGAATACGCTCTGGAAGACTATGCGCGCTAAATAATACCCTTATCTCATCGCGAGTAGCACCTGCTTCGATATATTGATCTATTTTCGCAGTTACTCTCCGGCTTAGAACATCGATCAATACTGGGTGCATATGGTAGCTCTCCACAAAACCCATGTTGATTTTACATGCATCAGCCTTTTCCTGAGCACGTTTGATATAGCCACCCACGCTCATGCTTGAATAGTGAGGAGCAAGCACAACACCAACCGCTTGGGTAATGCCGTCCTTCGCCATAGCCTCGACGCCGTCCTCAATAAACGGATAGGCATGCTTCAAACCCTGATAGCAGACAAATTCAACATCCGCCCCAGCTTTATCCGCGTTTAGTGCTGCCTGTAATGCAGCTACTTGACGGTCTGTGTTCTCCCGCAGCGGGAATACACCCCCGACGATCGCTTCATAGCGATCTGTTAATTCTTTAAGCTGCTCCGCTGTCGGCGGATTACCTCGCCGAATATGAGTGTAATATGCTTCAACGTCTTCTAAGCTTTTAGGAGTGCCATACGACATGACGAGAACACCTATTTTTGCTGTCACGGATTCCATCCCCTTATAGATTTAATAGGCTATTTTTAAGAACGCAGTTTGGCTGATTCTTTTAATACTTCCTGTGAATATTCGTGAATATATTCCGTTAATTCTCTAAGCTTCTCTAAAGAAGCCTCCGGGAATAAGCCATGACCCAGATTGAAGATATATCCCGGCTCTTGTACCCCTTCATCAATTAACGCTTTCGCGTGCTCCTTCAAGACGTCCATCGGCGCTGTAAGTAAATACGGATCCAGATTGCCTTGAATCGCAAATTTCCCACCGGTTCTGCGTCGACCTTCGGACAAGCTCACACGCCAGTCCACCCCGATTACATCCGCTTGAAGCTTCGTAAGACTCGGTAGCAATTCGCCAGAGCTTACGCCAGGAAAGTATATTTTCGGTACATCAAGATCAGATAATTCGGAAAAAATACGAGAAACCGTCGGTAACACATACTTTTCAAAATCGCGTGGCGCAAGGGCACCGACCCAGCTGTCGAACAATTGAAATGCTTTTCCACCACTACGCACGTGACTGCGGAGGTAAGCGATAATCATATCGCCGAGCTTGTCCATCAGCATTTCCCAGACACGGGGTTCACTGTACATTAGCTCTTTAGTCCGAATATATCCTTTGGAAGGTCTGCCTTCGATCAGATAGCTGGCAATTGTAAACGGTGCGCCTGCGAAAGTAATCAAGGGCACGTCCAGCTCCTTATCCAGAATAGCAATCGTCTCCAAAATATGTCCGAGATCGCCTTCAACATCAATAGGCTTCAGTCTCTCGACATCTGCTGCAGAGCGAATCGGATTCTCGATCACAGGGCCAATATCTTTGACGATATCAAATTTCACACCGATAGAAGCGACCGGATTCATAATGTCTGAATACAAAATGGCCGCGTCCACACCTAGCTTGCGCACAGGCATCAAGGTTACTTCAGCCGCCAACTCAGGCTGTTTGCAGATTTCAAGCAATGAGTACTTTTCCTTGATTTTACGGTACTCGGGATCATAACGGCCGGCCTGCCGCATGTACCATACGGGAACGTGCTCCGTATCCTGCTTTCTGCAGGCGCGGATAAAAGTGTCGTTGTAGGTCATGATAAGATCTCCATTATATTTTATAAGATTTTTTAAAATAAACGCTTACGGTCCTAATAAGGACGCCGATGGCGTTTATGCTTGATCGGCATACTTACTATTATGCCCTTTTTAAAAGGTTGTAACAAGCAAAACGAAGATCGTGGAATGACAATCCTATGACATTACTATGACATGTATTGCACTTTTGAAGCTAAAAAAATGATATACTGATAAAATGTCTATTTTTCTGTGAATCATGTATTTTCTGAAATTCTTTGAAAGGAAGTGAAAGCACTTTGAAGAAATGGGAGACATGGAAGGTCAACCTCTTAGTGCTTTGGTTCGGACAATTCTTGGTAAATGCCGGAATGACGATGATCACACCGTTCCTGACCTTGTATCTTGCTAAGGATCTTGGAGTTCAGGGTGAGCATGAAATTGGAATTTGGGCGGGCCTTATTTTTGCCGCAAACTTTTTAACTTCTTTCATTTTCCAGCCACTATGGGGAAAACTTGCTGACAAATATGGACGTAAAATCATGCTCCTGCGCTCCAGCTTTGGCATGGCTATCGTTATGGTGTTGATGGGCTTCGCACAATCCCCTATGCAGCTGCTCTTACTGCGACTGCTAAACGGTACAATCTCCGGCTTCAATCCCGCTTCCATCGCACTCGTATCGGGTACTACTCCGAAAGCACGTATGGGATTTTCGATGGGGCTGATGCAGTCGGGTTCTGTTGCTGGTACCATCCTAGGACCACTTATTGGTGGTTTTCTTGCTGATTTAATCGGATTTCGTCCGATCTTTTATGTCGTTGGCGCCTTGCTCTTCATCGCCTCTCTACTGGCACTGTTTCTCGTTAAAGAGAAATTCGATCGTGCAGAAGCGGCACAAGAGCCACAGGTGTCAGTAATGGAGGGCTTGAAGGAATTGATCAAGATCCCTCAGCTTCCAGCGCTGTTTGGTGTAACCTTTCTGCTGCAATTCGCAATGATCAGCCCCATGGCTTTGCTGCCACTTTATGTAGAAAAGTTAAATGGTCCTGCTGAGAATATTGCCTTTTTAGCCGGAATGGTCAGTGCAGTTACAGGGATTTCCAACATGCTGGCTTCTCCCTTGCTCGGCAAGCTGAGTGACAAAGTCGGTGCACATCGCATTCTGACCTACGCGTTAATCGGGGCTTCACTGTTCCTGATTCCGCAGGCGTTCGTTACTAGCGTGTGGCAGCTAATTATTGTTCGCTTTCTTATGGGGATTTTTATGGGCGGTTTATTGCCTAGCGTTAATGCACTTATCCGTTCTTATACCCCTGACGGGAAAGAAAGCCGCGCATTCGGCTTCAACGGCAGCACATTGTCACTTGGCAATATGCTGGGAGCTATCATAGGCGGCTTTCTATCTGGTTATATTGGTATTGAGGGACTGTTTATCATCTCCGGAAGCTTGTTGCTGTTGAACACCGTATGGGTCCGGGTTAAGCTATACAAAGCTACTCCACCACGGCTATTTCGCTAATTTTCTGCTATTTCACCATTGCCAACGCCAGTCCATCATAGGCTGGCAGACAAGTGCTGATCAGACGTTCATCGGTAGCGATCATTTCGTTGAAATGCCGTACTGCAAGAATGGCAGGCCCATTTCGATCTGTATTTAGCGTCCGTCCGCGGAGAAAAATATTATCACCAGCAATAATCGCACCTGGGTTAGCCAGCTTAATGGCATATTCCAAGTAATTAGAGTAGTTAATCTTATCTGCGTCAATGAAAAAGAAATCGAACTTAGCACCCTCTGCTTCCAGAGCCTTCAGACTGTCCATAGCAGGACCGATTCTATACTCCGTAGAATCTCCGAATCCGGCCAGTTCTAAATTACGGCGAGCAAGTTCAGCATAATCGGCCCTTAGCTCTAGTGAGGTCAGCCGGCCACCCGCTGCGAAACCACGGGATAAGCAAATCCCGCTGTAGCCGCCAAGTGCGCCAATCTCCAAAATACGCTTCGAGCGGGACAATCTAACAAGCATGGTGAGCAGTCTTCCGTATCCCGGCTCGACAGAGACCTCCGGCATACCCGCTTGGACGATAGCTTCTTTTACCTGAAGCAGGATTTCGTCCTCGGTATAAAGTTGTTCACTGTACTCTTCTTGTGTAAGCATAAAGATTCTCCTTTGATGATCCCCCGTTTTCTCGATTTAAGGGATGACGGGGAAAATTTTATGGTTTATGGAATGCCGGGCATTGTGAAGTGTCCCACATTCCCATATACTTGTATGGATGCTTTTGCGAGAAACGCTTATCGTCTTTAAAGGACGACAATGTCGTTTCTTCTTATTGTACTGGCTTTTTGTATTTATCTACAAGTTAAACGGAGTTGAGCGTATTTGAGCAAATTACAATTAATCGCTACTGCCCCTATGGGATTAGAAGCTGTAGTAGCGCGCGAATTAAACGAACTGGGTTATGAGACCACGGTCGAAAACGGTCGTGTATTGTTCAGTGGTGATTATATCGACATCTGTCGCTGTAATTTATGGCTGCGTACATCGGACCGCGTATTAGTAAAAATGGGCCAATTTCCAGCCAAAACCTTTGATGAATTATTCGAGGGTGTCAAAGCCCTTCCTTGGGAAGACTGGATTCCAGAGAATGGAGAATTTCCGGTAGAAGGCCGGTCCCATAAATCACAACTAACGAGTGTACCCGCTTGCCAAGGGATTGTCAAAAAAGCTATTGTTGAAAAGCTAAAGCTTTCCTACCATACGGACTGGTTTCCAGAGAACGGACCTCGTTATGTAATCGAAGTGATTTTGTTAAATGATATCGCGCTTATTACACTAGACACTACTGGACCTGCACTTCACAAACGTGGATACCGCAGACAAGCAACCGAAGCGCCACTGAAGGAAACGATGGCTGCTGCGCTAATCCAGCTTAGCCGCTGGAATGGCCACCGACCGCTATATGATCCTTGTTGCGGTTCAGGAACACTGTTGATCGAAGCTGCTATGATCGCTTGGAATATCGCACCGGGACTTCGCCGCTCCTTCCCTTCGGAACATTGGCCAGTCATTCCTAAGTATCTGTGGGAAGAAGCCCGCGAAGAAGCTTTCGATGCCGTGCGAGACGATTATCCGTTACAGCTAACCGGCACTGATATTGATCCTGCTGCCATAGAAATCGCTGAAGCTGCCGCTAAAAGCGCCGGCCTGTCCGGAGAAATCACCTTCACCGTGATGGCTGCCGCCAAAGCAAGACCCCAAGGGGAATATGGTTGCATCATCACCAACCCTCCATATGGAGAACGGATCAGTAATGACAAAGAGGTAGAGAAGCTGACTCGCCAATTTGGTGAAATGATGTTGTATCTACCGACTTGGTCATTCTTTGCCATCAGTCCTTATAAGGAATTCGAACAATATTACGGCCGTAAAGCGGACAAACGTCGCAAGCTGTATAACGGACGTATTGAGTGTCAATATTATCAATACTTGGGTCCACTTCCACCTAGAAATCCAAAATAATTTGGAAGACCATTGAATTAAGAACGGACATCTACCTCAATAGAGGACGGTGTCCGTTTCTTCTTACCTATTCATTTACAGCGTTAGGAGGCTTTAATGTGTCACGAGATCCATTTACGAGGAGCAGTTCGTCCTTAATAGATAGAATCACCCCTATTGTCCTCTCCCGTTATATCGGTTATATCCTTTTTCTTGGCATTATGCTCGCTAAGCTAATGTTTCTTCACAGCGGGCTGCATGCCCCAAATATTGATATGAACCGTCTCGATAAGCTGATTGCTCTTGGTTCAGTTATGCTATTGTCATTTTGGGTGCTATGGCTCCCCCGACGTGGTCAAACCATAGCCCTGATAATCATAAACTTGCTCCTGACATTACTTATTTATTCTGACATTGTCTACTACCGATACTTTCAAGATTTCATCACCGTTCCCGTTCTGTTTCAAGCCGGACAAATGGATGCACTCGGCGGGAGTATCTTTGCACTGCTCCGTCCTTCTGATCTCTATTTGTTCGCGGATTGGCTGCTGTTTCTCGTTTACGTCTTTTGCGTAGTACTATTCCGCCGGAACACCCATACCTATAACAATGGGCAGGCTTCCTACTATGCTCGTACAAGTCATTCCCGCACTTCATCACGCTTAATGACAGTACTGAAACGGAGCGCTAACGGTGTCGTCGCATTGGTACTGGGGTGCTTTCTGACCTTTGGCCCTATCCACTCTTATGCCACTACCTGGGCCAAGGGCTTGTTCACGGGTAACTGGTGGAGCTTGGCGATGTATAACGTTACAGGACTCATTGGATTTCACGGTTATGATATTTACTTGTATGCCAAAGATCATCTAGGCCCTCAGCCCGAGCTTCCACAGGAGGAAGCCAGTTCCATGAAGCTCTGGTTCAATGAACACAATGCTGAGCAAAGCGCACTTAACGACAGCTTTGGAAAATACAGCGGAAGCAATATCATTGTGATTCAAGCCGAAGCTTTTATGAATTTTGTAGTGGGACGTTCGATTAACGGACAAGAGATCACACCTAATTTGAATGCGCTTATAAAAGAGAACACCTACTTCAGTAATTACTATCATCAGACCTCACAAGGACGAACCTCCGATGCGGATTTCGCCTCTAATGGTTCACTGTATCCGCTGGTCTCCGGCTCAGTATTTGTCCGTTACCCGGATCATCAGTTTGACACACTGCCTGCCATTTTGAAGTCAAAGGGCTACAGTACCAATGCCTTCCATGCCTATGAGGGAAGCTTCTGGAATCGACAGATCATGTATAAGGCGATGGGGTATGACCATTTTCATAGTAAAAAAGACTACAAGATCGATGAGCCTCTAGGCTGGTCATTGGGAGATAAATCGTTCCTGAGGCAGTCACTGAATATGATGGATACAGCAGAATCGATACAGCAACCCTTTTACTCCTTTTTGACTACACTATCTAGTCATCATCCTTATTCTCTCCCTGCGGACAAGCAAGGGCTTGATACTGGGGAGTTTAAGGGGACTATCTTCGGTGATTATTTGCAGGCTGTTCACTATACGGATGAAGCTTTAGGGCAATTAGTAAGTGATATGAAACAACGCGGGTTGTGGGATAATACGATTCTTGCCTTTTATGGGGATCATGATAATTCCATCCAAGAGACCTCTTATTACGAGCGATTTCTTGGCAAAAGCCTAAGTAAACTCGACATGCATCAAATCATGCACCAAGTTCCATTACTCATTCATCTCCCGGGCACTAACGCCTCGGTCGTTGATTCTAATCCGGCGGGTCAATTGGATCTCACACCTTCCTTACTCCATCTGCTGGGGATCTCCCAAGATCCTTATTATCTTATGGGTAATAATCTGTTCAGCGGCAAAGAGCGACTTGTGACACTGCGAACCGGTGCCTTTGCCGATGCGAAGAGATCCTATCTCCCAAGTGAAAATGGCCAATTCGACAAGGGTACCTGTTATAGCCTCGATAGCCGCGAAGTTATTGATGTTGCGGGGTGCAGTACAGGGTTCGAGACAAGCAAGCAACGACTGCAAATCTCAGACGATATCATGAAATACGATGGCATCAAAATGCTCGAAAAGAAGAAACCGCGCCATAAAAATTCCGATCTATAATTAAAAAAAAGCCCTAAACTCCGTCATCAACACTGGTCAAGCCCCCATTTTATAGACACTGAAAAAAGACCCTAGGCAATAAGCTGTTTCCGGTACTCTACCGGAGGCAGCTTATTTAACCTTCGTTGTGGCCGATGTTGGTTATAAAATCGAATGTAATCTTCAATTTTCCTTTGTGCCTCATCCATATTTCGGATATCATAAGGATAGAGTCCTTCCGTTTTGAGATGCGAGAAGAAGCTCTCCATAGAGGCGTTGTCATAACAATTGCCTCGGCGAGACATGCTGATTCGGGCCCCAACCTTTGGCAGCATGTCGTGGTATGCATGAGACGTGTATTGGAATCCCTGATCGCTGTGAACGATCAGTCCAGTCACGTCTTTTTGCTGACTCCACGCCTGCTCAAAGGTCCGGAGAACCAGTTCGTTGTCGTTCCTAGCGCTCATTTGATAAGCGATAATTTCGTTATTGAATAAATCTTTAATCGCAGAAAGATAGAGCCACTTTTCGCCTACACGATATTGCGTAATGTCTGTCACCCATTTTTGGTTGGGAGCATCCGCTTTGAAATCCCGTTTCAAAATATTTTTCGCCACACGGTCTCCTTCAGAAGTAGCATAATTACAACGATGTTTTCGGCGGATCCTCGAACGAATGCCTAAATCCTGCATAATTCTGAGTACCTTCTTATGATTCATCCAAACCCCGTGGTCTTGTAGCAAGAACAATTGAATTTGGCGATAACCGTAGACTCCTTCATACCTTTCATAGACCTTCTGAATGAGCGCCTTTGCTTCCTGATCCCGATCTGTTCCTTTGCGCTTCATGAAAGCGTAGTATCCACTTCTAGAGACCCTAAAGAGTTTACACAGGTTGCTAACGGCATACTCTTTTGCAGCGTTCTCAATGACTCTATATTTGTGCGTTTCACCTCCTGCATCCAGATTTCCAAACACTTTTTTAGCATTTCATTTTCCCGTTTGAGCTTTTGAACATACCTATCTTGATCGATATATTCAATACGACGCCCCCGTTGATCTAGTAGCCCAAATTCCCCTAGCTCTCGGTATTTCTTCATCCATCTCTTTACCCGTCCTTGATCTTGTATCTCAAAATGCTCCGTAATTTTCCGATAAGTCCATCTTTCCTCCACATGTAAACGAATGGCCTCTTTTTTAATCTCATCTGAGTAATTTTTAAACTTCTGTCCTTTAATCGCCATAAAAATGCACCCCCTAGAATTTCATCGGATAAACCAGGGGTTTTTTCCAATGTCTATTCTAAGGGGTGCACTTCACACGGGTTTAGGGCTTTTTAAGTTGATGGATAAGACCTCTGCATTATTTCTGAACGGCCGGTTGCTTGATAAAAGCTTCTACCTTCTTCAACACTTCTTCCTCTGTTGGAGCACTCACATAACGACCATTAACATATACAAAGGCCCGTTTGCCACATGGACCACAGTACGACTTACAGCCGACCTTGATCTCTGCATCAGGCGCCATCTTTTGCAGTTTGGGTATGATACTCTTCAATTTCATAAAATTACATTCATCGCACACTTGTATATCGTTAGCCATGGAGCAACCCTTCTTTATGTCCCAAATTTAAGGCGAAACGTTTAGTGATCGCCGTGATTACCTTTAGACGGATTAGTAATAACAAAACCTTCTTCAGGAAGATATAAATAATCAACGACCACACCATCAAGGAGCGGTTGATTCGGATCAAGAATAACATCGATTTCTTTATCTGTCGACACTACAACATCATTCTCGTTAGGCGTGTCCAAATCCAGTCCGTAGTGAGCATGATCACCGTGAGCATGCGTAATCGCTACGCGAAGCTTCAACTCGCTGTTTCCTTCAAGTTCCATTTGTTTCTTTATCACTTTAGCCGCATTGCGGGTAATTTTGACCTTCATCTATTATCCATCTCCTAGTACTTAAATTAAATACTCAATTACCTATTTTAAAGGTAATTGATATCTAAAAGCAACTATATTAACAAATTAGATACACAATCCGAGGCAAATCTCACTTCACTGCCTCATTCTCCGGCCTGAAGTGCCGGGTATTTCCTTCCCATCCGTGATACGAACCAGCCCATCAGGAGCATTGTTACTCCAATATCATCGATCGGTAAAAACGGCATGAAATCTGGCAACACCCAATAGAGCAGCACTGGAATTGTGAATAACAGCTTGTCCCCAACTGCGACTTTAGGGGAGATTACATATCGCCAGGAACTACTGAAGATGGCAGACCATTGCTTCAGTGACAGCAGTTTTTTCAGTTTCATAGTGGCCCTCCTCCCAAGTAAAAAGGATACAGCCGCGGATAACGTGTAGTGACGACAGCGGCCATACCCTATGGTTTATTTTACGCAAGTTTACTGTAATTGTTTCATAATTATTTCACATTGGATAGTATCGTTCCCAAAATTAGACCCGTTTCTAGTGCCATATCTTCAAAATCTGCCAGTGGTAACGGATTTTTGCCGATCCCTAGCTCTACTGTAAATCCAGGTTTGCGGAAGGTCTGGATGAACCAATCCTTATATCCAGCATCGCTGCCCGTTAATTCGACTGCACGATAGCTACTCGCAGCGGCCAGCCGTGCTGCTAGTTCACGGCTTTCGGGAGGCTCATATCCCCGGTAATTCCAGTAGATCTCTCCCCCTTGGGTATGCAAAGACACTGCAGCTTCTCCGGGCACTCCCTCAGCAAGTATTGCCAGTGCGGCTGCCTCAGGCTCACTAAGCGCCTCAGGACCACTGTAATCACGCGGAGAGGGCAGAAATACACCCCGACGTTCCCGTTCCTCTTCCCAATGGGCAGGGAACTGATCCCCGAGATCCACACCGCGTATATTGGCCTTCCAATGGCGGAAGCTACGCCGTCCCCCGTTCCATTTCATAAGATCCGCATAATACGGGTGGCCTGGCAAAACACCTTCCTGTACTAATTCCACGCCGTCAGGGTTAGCCATGGGAACAGCCCATAGGGTCCAGTTATTGTACCATTCCTCTGGACGATGACCATTCCATGCCAAACCTTTAGCATAAGCTGCTGCGTACTCTTCTATAAACGACATCAAACAAGGCGAGGTCAGCCATTCATTAGCATGCAGAGCCGCGTTAACATGCAGATGACGGCTTCCATTACCTATTTTAAGCACATGAATTGGCTTGCCAAGCACACTGTTGCCAATTGGATGTGCTTGTATAAAAGGATATTGTGCAATCAGACTGCTGATGTCGTTCTCGACATCAACCGGGCCGTACTCTCCACGCAAGAACACCACTCGCTCTGGAATCGGAGGCGGAATGACGAGCACTTTTCCCGGTGTACAGCAGCGTCCTGAGGTCACACCTGGATTAAGCTTCTCCAAATCATCTAAACTCACATGGAATAATGAGATTATTCGTTCAAGATCGTCCCCTTCTTGCACCGCATATCTCTTACGGGGTGAAGACGGCAGAAATAAAACCTGACCCGGATATAAATAAGACTGTCTCCCAACCCATGGATTACCTTGAATCACATGCTCAGGGGTTAATCCATGCAGGGCGGCAATTCGGCTTACGGTATCTCCCCTGCTTGCAATATATTGTCGCATTAGGTCTCATCCTCTCGGCCTTTAATTGCTGATACGGTAGATACAAAAATAGCAGCAAACAGCACTTAACTCTATTGTATGCAAGTGCCACTCCCCTGCATGAAGGAGAAATGAATCACAAGAAAAAAGGCTGGGAAACGTGCTTCCCAGCCTTTTTTCTTACACTCCGTAGAGTTTGTCCCTATTCAATTCAACATTACTCTGCTTATAACGTGGATACTTGCCACACTACTGGGGTACGTCTAATTTGTTCTCCAAGCCAGTCTCGGGCAATTCTCTGAAACATTTCAGCATCACCACTGCAGAAGAACTGATGAATTGGACTTTCGTCCCCGATAGACAGCTTGCCTTTATCATATAAAATCGTGCTGATCTCACGAGCTGTCTCATCTGCGGAACTGATCAGTTTGACTCCCGGGCCCATGGTCTCTCCAATAGGTTCAACAAGAAATGGATAATGAGTGCATCCTAAAATTAAAGTATCGATGTTAGTATCTTTAATGCCTTCCAATGCCTGCTCTACAATATCATAACTTTTCTCTGAGCGGAACATGCCTTGCTCTACAAGCGGGACAAGCGCTGGGCAGGCTTGACTAACAACCTCAACGAATGGAGACAGCTGCTTCAGTGCATTAGTATAAGCCCCACTGCTAATTGTTCCAATTGTACCGATCACGCCGACATGTCCGCTTTTGGTCGCGCTAATTGCAGCACGGGCTCCGGGATGAATCACCCCAATGACAGGGATCGAGACCTTGGCTGAGATATAATCGAGTGCCGCGGCTGTTGCGGTATTACAAGCGATAACAATCATTTTAGGATTAAACTGGATCAAATAATCTACTATTTGTTCTGTAAACAGTGTTACTTCCTCGGTCGAACGGGGTCCGTACGGAGCTCGGGCCGTGTCTCCGAAATAAATGATCTTCTCCCGCGGGAGTTGCCTCATCACTTCTTTGACAACTGTTAGCCCTCCCACACCTGAGTCTAATATTGCGATAGCTTGCTGCACGAACACACCGCTTCCTTCTACTTGTTTTGTGTAGCTTATGTAAGCCGAAAACAAAATGTACCTGACTTTCAGCCCCAATTGCAGATAATACTCCTTTTGTACTCTTAGTTCAAGCCAATACTTTTTCCATCATTTCACAGGTCCATAAGAATGAAATAAAAAAGCCACCTTCCGCCCAATGCGAAAAAGCGGCTCTATTAAAAGAGAATAAGTACTTTTTGAACGTAAAACCAAAGAATCCATCCACTGTTTCATTATGCGATTTCGTTATTGTCCTTGTCATCTGACTGAGCTTCTTCAAGACTAGCTTCTTCACTGCCAGCTTCATCACTTACAGGCGATACCTCTAACTCCGTGACCTCTTCCAAAGTGACTGCAGCCTCTTGAATGGTTTCTTCAGCAGCAATTCCACTTACAGCTACAGTAGCTGTATCTTCTTCAACAGCACCAGAGCATGATTTGCTCCATTCGCGGACCTCATGTACGACATGGCCGATAGAATCTTTAGCTTTGTCATACAGCTCGACGCTCTTGTCACCTGCCTGCACGGCAATTCCCTGTACCTTTTCAATGCCAGCAGCTGTTCCTTCCGCAATATCCTTGCGCAGCTCTTTTCCTGGCTTAGGTGCGAACAGAAGTGCTGTCACCGATCCAACCACACTTCCGACTAAAGCTCCCCATAATAAACCTTTAGTGTCCTTTTTCATCGTTTCATCTCTCCTTTAAATTCATTGCTTCCCGCTCTACCGGGCTAATGCCTATATCTGCTATATCATAAGCAGCAGGAGTTTGTCTTGTGACTAATTATTACGACTTTTCAGAAGTTTTGTCTGTTACATTTTTGGGTGCAATAGCGTATCGGCAGCATTGTCCGCCTTCTGCCATACATTCACTTCTTGTAACTTTAGCATCCAGCAACTCCTCAAATAAGCTATGTTCGCATTGACAAGCTTTGCGATATTGGGTAGCCACCTGGCGGATCGGACAGTTGTATTCTCTTATGACATACGAACCGTCTTCTTCACGGTTCCACTCCGCCATATATCCCCCGGCATTTTGGATCGACGATAACTCGGCTACTCGTTCTTCCAAATTCCGGCGTTCCATCATCGGTGCATACTGGGTGAGCATTCGCCGACGGCGTCCCTCAAATAATGTATTTACAGCTTCCAATCCACTGCCATAATCCAATTCACGCAGAAGCTCCAAAGCCAAATTGTGATAGCTTTTTGGAAAATAGTCTTCGGACCTTTCTGTTAAAGAGTACATATGTAAAGGCCGCCCCATCGCTTGCCGAACCACTTTTGTCTTAGCAAGTCCCTCCTGCTCCAGCTGAAGCACATGACGACGGACACCCATCTCTGTAATTCCCAACTCTTCTGCCAGCGCGCCGATGGTCAGTGGTCCTTTCGTTTTCAGGAGCGTCATAATCAAGTGCCTTGTCGATCCATTTTCCTGCCCCATCTTCATCATAAAGGAACCCCCTCTCTTTCACGGCTATCGCCTATTTTATATGATTCTATCTTATGCTATTATAGCGTTACACCGGACCCTAGTTCCTGATCCAAATAATTCCCTACTTCAATAGCAAATTTCTCTAGCACCTCTGGAAGGATTGGAGTGAGCGGATGTAGAGCTTCTCTTTCCCAGGCAAAATAATCCTGCACGAGCGGCTTACGGAGCGCAACAAGCTCTATCAATCTCTCGTATATTTCACTTTTACCTAGCACTTTTTCTTCATGTATGATTGAAATGATATCCTCATAACTTCCAGCATCACGCATAATAAAACCGTCAATCAGACAACTACCAACGTCCGTGACCACCTCTATCGCCAGATGAAGGCAGCGTTCTTGTATTAGTCCGGTTAAAGTGTTGCCATCCCATGAAGCTGCTACAGTCCGAAGACCCGTGGTTATATCTGGGATTTGAGCAAGAATGGTTTCGATTTGTTTGCGGTTGACATAATACACAGTAATACCCCCATGTCAAAATAGTTAGAGAAATCTGCATTATCTCTACTTACCGCGTTTGCCGCGGCGTTTCAGCCAAAAGAACATAATGAAACTTGCCGCAAGAAAAACGACCAAATAAGTTAACGCTTCCATCGGATACTCGAGCTCACGCATTCCTGTCACCGCTTCCGGTATAAAATGATGATGCTATTCAATCAGTTTATCGCTTAAATTACGTAATCTACAGCAATTGAAAGTTCCTTCACTTCATTAATATGAGCTATGACTTCCTTGTGCGCCGGATGAACCTGATAAGCCTGTAAATCATCAAGAGAAGCTACCACCGTAACAAGCGCAATATCAAAGGATCGATCAGAATGAATGATATCAGCACCCACTTCAATCGAAAGGAGCTGCGGGATTTTACCTTCCATATTTCGCAATACGGCTACCGTTGCCGCAACGCTTTCTTCGGACCGGTCCTTCAATTTGAAAAACACTATATGCTTGATCATTCTATCTCGCTCCCTGTTGTAATATTGTAATTAGATATTAAAAATATATCATAAGCTTACGCGTTCTGAAAGAAACTTAAGAAGTGATGACAGAAATAGCAGCATTAACCATTGCCGATGTACAGGAAAGTGTTGTAGTATATTTTTAAAAAATCGGAGGAATTATGCCTAGTAACCAACAAGAAACTCATAATATCCAGGCGTGGTCTCTGATCAACCGCAAATATCTTGGACAAGGCGTTCGTGTAAAAAGATTCCGCCGTCCAAAGCGTAGCCAGATTAGAAACCGTGTGTTACTTGCTGTATTGATGGCTAAGGATATCAAACTTTCACGACTCGCAGAAGATCTTGGTATATCCTCTCGCAGTGTAAGTGCCTGGGTATACGAAGGTCGTATCCCTTCCAACAATAACATTGACAAGACCTGCCGCCTGCTCGGGTACCCGTCCCACATTTTGTTTAATGAAACACTGATTCGTCAAAGTCCAATTGTATGTCAACCAACACCTTCTCGCTTTATGAAAAGAAGTATTACCAGTTCACCGCGCAGCAATGTGATTCTGACCGGACTTTGTATGGTTTACGATTTTTCCGTAACCGATGTAAGTATTTGGATAGGGGTTCATCCCGGAACGTTCCGTAAATGGTTGCACAGCAGCCATCTGCCGACTCCTGCTCTGCAGGAAAAAGCTGAAGCCTTCTTCCGGATTCCACGCCATATTCTATTTGCAGACTGCGGAACGCTCTAATGTGATTCTATCGCTTAATTAGTTTAACGCCAGACCTTCCTCCTTAATTAGGAGAAGGGTTTTTTGCCATATTTTTTTCTTGAAAAAGGGTCATACTACTGTTTAGGTACTTTCTTCAGATTTTTAGAACGGAATAGGAGGCGGTAAGATGAGACTTGATGGAATACTATCTGAAGGCTACACCGATACTTGGGACGTGGCCCCCGGTGTCATCGGACTACGAACTATGTTCGTAAATTGCGCATTCATTGGCCAGCCCCATTCGGACTGGATCATTGTAGATACAGGACTCAGCTCATACGCAAATAGGATTATTGAATTTGCTAAAGAGAAGTTCGAGAAGCCCCCAGTCGCCATTATCCTGACACATGGACATTTTGACCATATCGGGGGCGTAAAAAAGCTTCTTGAGGAATGGAATATACCCGTATATGCTCATCCGCTTGAGCTTCCTTATCTAACAGGTAAAGCGGACTATCCTCCAGCGGACCCGGCCGTAGGCGGCGGACTGATGAGTACGGTGTCCTCATTATTTTCACATCGCGGCATCGACCTTGGTTCAGCCGTACAGCCGTTGCCGGAAGACAGAACCGTCCCTGGAGCAAAAGGCTGGAAATGGATCCATACTCCCGGTCATAGTCCCGGCCATATTTCCCTATTCAGACCAGAGGATAAGGTTCTGATTGCTGGTGACACCTTTCTTACAGTCAAACAAGAGTCTGTTTTCGCAGTGGCTACACAGCATCAGGTTGTACACGGCCCGCCCTCTTATTTCACAACGGACTGGGAAGACGCTGAAAAGTCAGTCCGAACCCTTGCACTCCTAAACCCTCATATCGTTCTCTCTGGACACGGGGTGCCTATGGAAGGTGAGAAGTTATCTACTCAGCTAGCCCATTTATGCAAAAATTTCAAAGAAATGGCGCTACCAGGTCAAGGGAAGTTCGTGTAATTTTCTTGCGAATATAGATCTTAGGACATATTGACGGGTTGATCCCTGAGGATCTCTAAGTGTCTCGATATAGGTGCCAGTTTTTATAATTTCCATATGCTCAAAATGCTGTTTTAAATCAGCTTCACTAAAAAAATGAGCATATTTCCCTTCTATATATTCATAAGTTGCAGGTTCCAAGCATGCACCACAGCCGTAATTCGGATCCTCATCGGAAAAAGAAGTGAAATAAAGCAGACCTCCGGGGTGCAATTGGTCCAGACAATTTGAAACCAACCTGCGACGATCCTCATAAAGAAATAAATGCAATAAGTCATAGCAGTAGATAGCATCTACCTTCGTCTCTAGATTGCAGTCTAACACGGAACCGGAAATAAAAAAGCATGCGGGGTCCCACTCCACCGCAAGCCCGAGTGCGGCCCCGCTTAATTCAATACCAATGGTCTCAAATTCACTGGAGAACACCTTCGTATTCCGCCCATAGCCTGCTCCTGGTACAAGTACGGACCTCACATTATGCTTACGAAAGAGCCCCTTTGCCTCCAAAGCCGTAAGGCTTGGATCAGTTCCCCAGACCATTCCTTCCTGAGCGAACCGCCGGTTCCAGTAATCGGACATTCGTCATCACCTCACTTCGCTTTAATTGCCCACCACTCTATACCAATATGGATATATTTCCTTAAAACCGAGCTTGTCATACAAAGCCGAAGCACCAGCATTCGCTTGTACAACCTGCAAAAAAGCGGTTGTCGCTCCCTGCGTCTTGCCCCAGTGAATTAATGCAAGCAGCAGTTGCTCCGCCATACCTTGTCTACGCTGATCGGAAGCCGTGATAATATCAAAGAGACCTATGTATCCGTTCTGAATAACACCCAGACCGCAAGCGGCAGGAACACCATTTTTATACAAAAGAACATAGCCCTGCTGCAAGACCGAAGCACATAACATTCTAGTTAATGTGCTCCGATTCTCAATGGATAGCACAGAGAGCTTCGTGAAGACATTTAGCCATTCTTCAGTTAGGCTCTCCTGAACTTGTACCTCATATCGATGATCAGGAGTAGCTAAATCCTCTAGGTCTAGAAGCCTTACAGAGGATGGCTCAACAACTGTGTATCCGCGATCCGCTAGAAGCTCGTCCAGGTTCGCTGGCTGGATATACGGTGTTATTTTAAACACAGGCTTTAATCCCGCAGCCTTATAGTACTGCTCAGCAAGCTTGATTTGGTTTGTAAGATCGGTATGAGAGCTCTCAACACTATACAATGGATTGACCGAATTGGCCCTTTTTGTATAACCTGCAGCCGTTCGCAGTACCCAGCCGTTTAGGAGAACACTCTGCTCTGCCGGCCACGTATTGAGTGTAATTTCCTCTATTGATTTATACATGCTATCCCCTCCTTATTAACCGCGTTCCCGCTTATTACGCATCGCTGGCAGCAGCTTCACTGCATCATCACCATACGAAGTAAAATAGTCGTATTCAGGGGACTCCTTGCCGTATAGTGCTATTTTCCCATCTGCATTGTAATGAACTCCCCAACCGAAACGCTTCGGAAGCAGAGAGGCCCGCAGGCATGGATGTTTTCTGGAAAATAGCTCATTCCATATTTCTTCCTTACGGTTCATTCGTACTTCCTGTGGGATTTGTTTATGCCGCACATGAATCTCGTACAGAAGCTCTTCATGATTGTATTTATAGGGTTCATTGATAAGCAGCTCATACTGAATTACATGAGCAGGCGGGAGTGTACGACAAGACATCGGAGGGATTCCTGTTTCCTCAGGACAATCTTCTGCTACCCGAATGAAAGTGTTTGTATAACTCATGTGCAACACCTCTATTATTAATTG
This sequence comes from Paenibacillus sp. FSL E2-0201, assembly GCF_037963325.1. Taxonomy (NCBI): domain Bacteria; kingdom Bacillati; phylum Bacillota; class Bacilli; order Caryophanales; family Paenibacillaceae; genus Paenibacillus; species Paenibacillus sp. FSL E2-0201. The sequence goes on along the minus strand of NZ_CP150154.1, from coordinate 2,404,772 downwards.
AAATATATTCCTTCTATGATAATTCATAGCTCTATTATAAGCATAGCCGAATTTTACAAATTTCACTATAATTACACAGCAAAAATCCGGAATCTAAATCTCCTGACTCCGGATTTCCTACCTGCTATCTCATTTTAGATTCTATTCCTCGGTAGCTGCTAGGAGCTCCTCTACCGGCCATGGAAGCGGATTGTGAAAGGTGGTCCAATCCTGCTTCAGCTCTTCAAGTGTCAGTAAACATCTGTCCAATCTGGCTTCAATTTGTGCCTGATCCATACTCACACCAATAAACACGATTTCATTCATGCGATCGCCCCACTGCTCGTCCCACTTGGCTTTCATTTCAGGTTCGCTTTCCAATACCTCCAGCTGCTGATCCTCAGGCATTGCAGCTAGCCAGTAGCCGGCAGGTCCGAACTGAATCGAGGGTCCAGCCTGGCTGATACTCGCTGCAAGATCACCTTCAGCGGCAACCCATACAATCCCCTTCGCCCTAACAACCTCTTCCGGCCAATGACTGAAGAACAAGCTTAATCTTTGCGGATGGAATGGTGTTCTCCGGCGATAGACAAACGAAGATATTCCGTATTCCTCCGTCTCAGGTGTATGAGACTCCTTATTCAGCTCCGTGATCCAACCGGAAGATAAGCTTGTTTTTTCAAAATCAAACCGTCCGGTATTAAGAATCTCCTTCGGATCTACCACTCCGTTAACCGTACGGATCAGCTTGGCGGTCGGCTGAAGTTTACGGAGCACAGTTTCAAGCTTGTTGAGCTCTTCTTCTTCCAGCAGATCACATTTATTAAGCAGCAACACATCACAAGTTTCGATCTGATCTATAAGCAAATCCACGATATCGCGAAAATCATCTTCGCCAGCCGTTTGACTGCGATCCATCAGACTATCACCAGAAGAGAAGTCATACCAGAATCGGCCCGCATCCACAACGGTAACCATCGTGTCTAATTGAGCAAGCGTAGTTAAATCGATATCCAGCTCGGGATTCGCATAGGTAAAGGTCTGGGCTACCGGCACAGGCTCACTAATGCCAGAAGATTCAATCAGGATATAATCAAACCTACCCTCAGCAGCCAGCTTTTGCACTTCAACAATCAAATCATCGCGGAGTGTGCAGCAGATACAACCGTTAGACATCTCCACTAATTTCTCTTCAGTTCTGGACAGCGTGTTTCCGGACTTCACCAGATTGGCATCCACATTCACTTCACTCATATCGTTCACGATAACAGCAACTTTCAAGCCTTCTCGGTTGTGCAAGACATGATTCAACAACGTTGTTTTACCGGAGCCTAAGTAACCACTTAGCACAGTAACGGGGATTTTTTTCATTCAGATCACTCCTATCATTGATTAGCATTTATATTTAGCACTTATAGCACTTACCGGGTTTCGCGGTGTAAGGTAACTCTTTTGAGGCGTGGACAATATTTCTTCATTTCCATACGACCTGGATGATTTCGCTTATTCTTGGTAGTGGTATAGTTGCGATCTCCTGTCTCCGTACATGCTAAAGTAATGATTACTCTCATTGGTTCCATCTCCTTTTTAATTAAATCGTAATAATTACGATTAACACATCGTACACGTTTTATTCACTGTCTGTCAACTATCGTCTTGTAAATATTTCAACTCTCTTAATTTTGTGGTCTTTCTGATGGACAAATCACGTATAGATGGAATTATAAAAATATGATTCTTGTAATTTCAGGAGAATCAGGCAGGAGTGGAGATCATGAAGATACCAGTAATTATTTTGAGCGGGTTTCTGGGGAGCGGGAAGACAACTCTGCTGTTGTCCCTGCTGAAAGAGAGTAAGGTAAGAGGACTGAACCCTGGCGTAGTTATGAATGAGCTCGGTAAGAGAGATGTGGATGGATATATTCTACAGGAGCACACGGGTACAACCGTGACTAAACTGCTGGACGGGTGCGTATGCTGTAGCCGTAAAGAGGATCTGGCAGACAGCCTGCTGGTATTGTTAAGAGGGCGCCCTGATGCTATTTATATCGAGCTTACCGGTGTCGCAAACCCAGAAGAAATCGCCAAAACACTACAAGAAACCTCTCTCCAGGAAAGAGTCGAATTGCATTTTACGATTACCTTATTGGATGCAGAAAACGCCTTAGAATATAACAGCAGACTCTCTTCTGACAAACAACTGGTTCGTACTCTTCGCAAGCAACTGTCCACCGCTGATCTCATTGTCGTTAATAAGAGTGATCTTGTAGAACCTGAAACCTTATGGCGAATAGAAAAGGGTGTTCGAAAACAAAATGCAGAGGCTGAAATCGTATATACCCATTACAGCGAGATCAACCTTTCTCCGATATTATCAGGAATCATTCCACGCAAAATCATCGCGCCCGCACCGCAACGAGCGCCCCAGACCTTTAAAGGCGCCTCTCTGAAGCAAATGAATTCAGAGCACGGAGGAACCGCTGTAAAAGAAGTGCAGGAGGAGCAGCATGCTTCTTTTTCCCAAGTGACTGCCATCACGCTGACCATACCTCAAGCAGGGACTACTATGCCTTCCAAAGAACGGCTAGAGGCTTTTTTTCAAGAATGGGGTGACAACCTGCTCCGTGCCAAGGGCCATATCCTTTTGTCTGAACAGGAACCGGTACAGCTTGTCCAATATGCGGGTATGCGTACGAGCTGGGAGGCGTCTCGTTATCCTGGAATGCCTTATGTGGTATTCATCGGGATTAATTTAGATGAGGAACTGCTGGCAGATCGGTGGACCGCCTTATTCGCGCCTTGACTACCCTATCTCCATTAAAATTACTGCCGCTGCTTCTACCGATTTCCTTCTTGATCATCATTGGTTTTATATGGGTGCCAAATCAGCTGGAACTTCTGGATAACGCGTACATTGATACGTTCAAAACCGGATTTATCGGGATTTTGCTAGAAGCTTTGCCGTTTGTGTTAGCAGGAGCTTTATTATCCTCGCTGCTTAGAGTCTTTATCCCAGATGAAATGATCTCCCGCTGGATTCCAAGGCAGGCGTTGCCGGCTATTTTATTCGCTTGCCTGCTTGGAATTATTTTTCCGGTATGTGAATGCGGAATGATCCCTCTCGTCCGCCGGCTAATCCATAAGGGGATGCCTGTCTACGTGGCGATCGTGTTTATTCTATCCGGACCCATCCTAAATCCTGTCGTCTACGGAGCAACTCTGACGGCTTTTCGTAACCACTCCGAACTGGCCTATGCCCGGATGGGTCTAGCCTTTGCTGTCGCCTGTATTATAGGCCTAATTATCTATGCAACGGTGAAAAAGTCCCCTGTACGCCTGAGTGTTCAGCGCGAAACCGATAACACGCATCACAATAATTCACGTGGAGGAAAGTTAGCTGCTGTCTTTGTTCATACCTCGGACGAGTTTTTTGAGATGGGAAAATACTTAATTATCGGCTGTCTACTAACCTCGGCCATCCAAACGTTTATGGTTCAAGATAGTCTGGCAGCAATCGGAGATAAGCCGCTAGGGTCTTATTTTTTCATGATGGGACTGGCATTTGTGCTTTCACTCTGCTCCACCTCGGATGCCTTTGTTGCTTCCACCTTTGTACATTCTTTTCCGGCAGGTGCACTGCTAGCTTTTATGGTGTTCGGGCCGATGCTGGATTTCAAAAATTCATTGATGTTACTCTCCCTGTTCAAGACCAAATTCGCCCTTTATTTGTTCTTTCTTATCTTTTCGAGCGTATTTATCGGGGCTGTAGTCATGTCCTTATGGCTGTAATCATAGAAATTCCGCACTGATAGGAGGAAGAGCATGAATGACTCTCGAAGCATCCGATTTCACTATTTGTTAAGGGCGGTCATTCTGCTCGCCTTTGCTCTCTATATTGGGCATTTAGTGCAGCAAGACGCTTTGCATTATTATGTAGCGCCCAAGCTGGCACGCTGGGTTCAATTATGTCCGATTCCTTTGACACTTATGGCACTTAGCTTGGCCATTCAGGCCTTATTTGGTAAAGGCAGTGTTCTATGCGACTGCGAGCATCGCCTCCCGCATTCCATATTTAAAAGTACAGCACTTTATGGATTATTTCTTTTTCCGCTGCTGCTTGGATTTGCACTTCCTGACCGTGCCTTGGGAAGTATGGCTGCTAGCAAAAAAGGGATAACTTTAACCTCATCGCCCTCCGATACTAACAATGTCGCTAGATTCGAATCAATTGATCCCTATCACGAGGAGCTCACAGAGCTGGCCAAGATTCTTTATGTACAGCCTACTATCCCTGTTTACCCTGCAATTTTCTCCGAAACACTTGGTGCTATCGACATGTATAAAGAGCAATTTGAAGGCAAAGAAATTTCCGTTTCCGGGTTTCTATATCGCAATGACAGTGAAACGCCAGAGAATGCTTTTGCCATTGGCAGATTTCTGGTCCAGTGCTGTACCGCTGATGCCACTCCATTTGGGATGCTGGTTGATTCCGGCAAACTAAAAAGCTTGCCCACTGATACCTGGATAGAGGTTCGGGGCAAGCTTCAAGTTGTGCAATATAAGGGCCAAGAAATAATGCAAATTCGTGCAGAAAGCATTACACCGATCGCGCAACCAACAACACCTTACATTTACACGAGCGCTGACTCCATAGCCACATGGAAAGCCCTACAGAGTTCTGCTAAGCCTTACTAAATAATGGCATCCAGCTCATCTTCATCATTCTCAGACCGGTTAGGGTTAAATACTTCAACCATTATACGAGCTGGAATACAGATGATTTGCTGCTTCGGTCTAGAAATAAACCCCATTTCTAAGGCGATTCGCAGAGGCGCATCAGAATACGTCATTTGGATCCCGTAATCAAATACCTTTAAGGTATTGTGACCGAACTTTGTTTGAATATCTATAATTTGCTCTTCCTTAGTCAAAGAAACGGTTTTGTATTCTTTGCCATCGACCGTAATTATAGCTTTCAAATCTCCTTGTTGATACTGCTCATTGCGGGTGTCCCACCACTTGATTCCGTAAATTAAACCGGCTGCTAACAGCGCTATAAAAATAATTACAAAATCGCCACGCTTCATTTTTAACAAGGTATGGATCCTTTCATCGACATTGATATGCGTAATAATTACGATTACAAATATATAAATCATACGCCTCTTTGTCAATGATACTCCTCATCCTTTAGCGAATCCGTGTAGACCAATCTTTTAATACCCTGTCGAGCTCCTTGATTGAAATAGGCTTGGAGATGAAATCCTGCATTCCGGCACTCAAACACATCTCTTTATCTTCATTTCTAGCAAAGGCAGTCGCAGCAATAATAATTGGATACAGCCCCAGCTTCTCGCGTATAATCCCTGTTGCCTCGATCCCATCCATAATCGGCATCTGAACATCCATAAATATGAGATCATAATCCTTGGCCAGCACAGCGCGAACCGCTTCCTCGCCATTGATTGCAATGTCTGGTACATATCCCCTCTTCTTTAGATAAGCCTGCATCAGTTGCTGATTCACTGGATGATCTTCAGCGATGAGAATGGACATGGGTCCATATTCCCCCTTAACATCCCCTTTGGCTTTAGGGTTATCGCTTTTGCCTACATCCGCCGAAGGGTAAAGTGCAACCTTCTGATTCCATTCCTCTTTCGGCAATGAGACCTCCACCGTGAAATAGAACTCTGAGCCATGCTCCTCACAACTTCTTACACCAATTGTTCCTCCGAGCAGCTCCACCAGCTTTTTGCTAATGGCTAATCCAAGTCCGGTTCCGCCGTATTTACGATTGATGGAAGGATGCAATTGCGAGAACGATTGAAACAATAACCCTTGACTGGCAACTGGAATCCCCAGCCCCGTGTCTTTAACCATGAATTTAACAATAATATTTCCTGATTTTTGCGAAGCTTCCAGACTGGCAGAAATACTGATTTCACCATTTTCCGTAAATTTCACCGCATTCCCAACCAGGTTTACGAGAATTTGGCGCAATCTCGACTCATCCGTCACAATGACAAATGGAAGATCTGCTGCAATATCGATAGACAATAATAAGCCTTTCTCTTTGACCTTCGGATAAAATAGCTCGCTAACATTCTGTATCACTTCACGCAAATCCACCATTTGCAATTCTAATGTCATCATGCCTGCTTCGATTTTGCTGAAATCGAGAACTTCATTCAAAATATGAAGCAATGCTTCCCCGCTACTGTTAATGATTTGTGTGTAGTAGCTCTGCTCTTCATCCAGCTCTGTACCCGAAAGTAAGTCGGCCATTCCGATAATACCGTTCATCGGTGTACGCAGCTCGTGACTCATGATCGCTAGAAACTCCGATTTCGCCCGATCTGCTTCCTCAGCAGACTCCTTCGCTCGCACAATCTCCTTCTCTTCGGTAATATCTCGGAAAACGACTACAGCACCGATTCGCTCTTCGCCATCAAAAAGCGGTGTCATGCGATATCTGACCAAAAAGCTCGAGCCATCCTGCCTCCAAAATACACCCTCCTTCTCTTCGAAAGAGCGATTATTGAAATGCGAAGGTATCAGTGTCTTCTGAATGCCCAAAAAAGGCTCATTATCCAGCCAAGTCTGATGAATCGCATGGAATTTGCTGTTCATCCATTCCGTTGGATCATATCCCAGCATAGTAATCGCCGCAGGATTGATGAACATCGTATCGCCTTCAAGGTTCATGCCAAATATACCTTCAGATACCGAATTCAATATTAGAGCATGCTCGTTACTTAACTTCTCTATTTCTTCAAAATGCCGCGCCCGTTCCGCAATGTCCCGGGTTACACACACCAGCTCTTGTCCTCCAAAGGTTTCCGAGTAAATATAGCGTAGTGTTGTCTCCGTCCAAATGTAGGTCCCATCTTTGCACAGAAACCGGAAGGATACAGGTTCGAGCTTTTTGCCTTCCATACAACTGTTAAGATAGGATACTACCTTCTCCTTGTCCTCAGGATGTATGTAATCTATACCTCTGGTTTCGTACATTTCTTCCGGTGTATACCCGAACATCGTCTGGCAAATCGGTGATGCATATAGATAGGTGAGGTGTCCGTCCGCTGTATTTCGTGAAATAAAATCCATTGAATTTTCCGACAGGAGTCGGTAATTCTGCTCACTATCACGCATCTGTTCCTCCATTCGATGACGTTCAGTCACATCCTGGGCAATCCCGCTGATCTGTAGCACTCTTCCTTCTTCATCCTTAATCACTTCCCAGTGCACATCCAAAAACTTTAATATTCCATCCGCACTCTTAATTCGAACCATAGCCTCACCATTCGTTCCAATAGCTAAAGAATGACGAACTAGCTTTTTAAGTATGATTAAATCATTTGGCTCAATGCAGGAAAGGACACGTTTATAATCAAAATAGGAATGAATGCTGTCATCCAGTGAAAAACCAAAAATATTGCGCATCTCTCTAGAAACCGTCAACCGTGCTTTTGTCGCATCCCATTCCCAAGATCCCATTTTCGCAAGATATTGGGCTTTCGCCAGCATATCCTCATATTTCTTACGCTGTGTAATATCGCGGCCGATGGTTAAAATCTGCTTGATTTCCCCCTGCTCATCACGAACTACCTGAGAGCTACTCTCGATCCACAAATAATGTCCGTCCTTATGCCGGGCTCTACGTGTATACACATCCGTATCAGAATAGAGCTTTCCGTGTTGGGTCATCTCTAAGGCATCATCTACGTGATAATACTCCGGTCTTTTTGTGCCAATCATTTCATGTGCCGGATATCCTAGCAGCAACTCTACTGAAGGAGAGACGTAGTGTAACGTACCGTCAGAGTCGCCAAAAGAAATCATATCCGGTGTATTTTGGGTGATCAAATTATATAAATGCTGATCTTTCTGAATCTTATCTTCGGCAAGCCTTCGGTCTGTGATATCCGTTAGTTCCGAAATCAAGACAAGAGGTTCACTAGCATTCTCCTTAAGAATTAGAAATATATGTTGTGCTACCCAGATCATCTCGCCACCCTTACATAAGAACCGTCTTTCTAACTCAATTGCGGTCCCAGGATCTACTAAGAGCTTGTTCAGGATAACGTTATGATCATCATTAGTCTTATCGTCTGGATAAATTAGATCTAAATAATGTAGATTCAAAAGCTCTTCTTCAGAGTAACCAAGCATATGGCAAAGTGCTGGATTGGATTGAATCAAGGTCCCTTCCTTGGGAGAGACTACAGCAACCCCTATAGAAGACCGTAAGTATAGTTGCTTAAAAAGAAATTCAGACACCTGTGCAGCCTCCTCTTTTGAGATGGGGACAAACTTTATTACAATTTCGTAATCTATTCCAGTATACCTTTTTTTCGGTAATTAAGCTTGATAGCTGAGTCCTAAATGATAGGCCGGTGAAAAGCAATGAGATTGCGCGTTATCGTCATAGACAAAAAAAATAAACAACAAGTCCCGAGTAATCAGGAAACCTGCTGTTTATACATATCACAAGAATAAGGACTATTCTCTTATTAAATTCTCTTGTTGAAGCTTTTTAATTTTCTTACGGATAGGTGCGCCAGCTCTTAAAAAAACAAGTCCTAAAAGAATTAAAAGCCCGCCTAGAATAACATTTACCAAACTAATGCTGCTTGAGGAAGTGAAATAATTCGTTACCCCAATGAGAATGTTTGCTAAACCAATAATGAACTCTAACCACATAACAGAATTCCATAGCGTGTTAATTCGCTTAAAGTGTTTTATTTTGGATTCCAGATCCGTGTAAATATCAAAAGCACCTTCAGATGACCTCTTTCTAAGATAGATCCAACGTCCAAAGCTGCTAACACATTCTACTCCATTCTCCTCTAAAAACCTGATGTAAGCGATGCTCTCCGGATGAGTAGGCACATTATCTAAAAGCTCAATCCTATACGTATACTCATTCTTAGGCGTTTCAGTAAACACATATTTGCACCATGTGTAGTTTGTAAGGGCCAGCCCTTTGGCAGATATTTCATTCAGCCACTGTTCTTCCTTCTCAAAATCCCAAAACATTTTGCGAACCACATGTATCATTTGGACTCACCTCCAGCTATTCTCTTCCCATTGGCAATCAGCTCTTCCAACCGGATAAGCTCCCCCTGAATCACCGTCTTCCCTAATTCCGTAATTTCGTACTCCTTTCTTCGGGAGCCCTCTTCCCCTTCCACAGATCTTATCCAGTTTTTCTCCAGCAGGGTGTTGATAGCTCCGTATAAAGTGCCCGCTCCGAGATCCACTCGACCATTACTTAAATCCTTCACATTCTGCATAATCGCGTATCCGTGCATTGCGGTATATAGAGACAATAAAATGTAAAACACTGCTTCCGTTAAGGCTCCTCTTTCTGAGCTTTCAGGCATGATTCCATCTCCATTCTATTACTGTTAGCGATATATCGTTTACCGTAATATCATTATTACGGAAGCCGATATAATTGTCAATACAAAAATACCCATTTTATGTATTTCGTTAAGATTATGGCCGCAAAAAAAACGCCTATAGCATATGCTATAGACGCTTCATAATCGTTCCCTTTATTTGTTTAGCTGGGGAGACTAGGAATGCAATTCCACCAACTTGGATCTACTCCATCTAATTAAATCTATTCCTTCTACTTCGCATGGGGTGTAGCGGACTGAGAAGCCTCTAATTGCTAAAAACAGAGGGTTTCCACATATATTCGGACCCAGTTGCAGCTATTCATCCAAATGTACTCCTTTTATACGCAGTTGAAGGCCAATAAGAGCGATACGGTCCGTAACTTCAGAAATAAAAATAGGCTTATACAACTGCCCAAGAGCAATTGTATAAGCCTATTTGGCGATGCGGTCGAGAGGACTCGAACCTCCACGATATTGCTACCACACGGACCTGAACCGTGCGCGTCTGCCAATTCCGCCACGACCGCACATTATGTACACCAGTGAAATAATCACCGTATTTAAGACTATACTCCTTTTTTAGATAAAAAGCAATATATTTATTTATGTATTGTGTAATACGACTGATAGTACGTTAAATTGAAACACATCACTATAGGAATAACCAATCAGTGTTATTTACTTTATATATTTCACTTATAAGTTGTCAGTATGGTACAACATAATTAAAGAATCTAGCGCATCAAAAGTGTCAATCTAAACCAGAAAGGATGAATACGTATGAACCAGCAGTGGAACACCGGAACCTACGATACTGACATGGCCTTTGTGTCTAAGTTTGGGGCATCTTTGATTGAGCTTTTGCGCCCCCAGCTTGGCGAACAGATCATAGATTGGGGTTGCGGAACTGGCGACTTAGCGGTAACCATTGCTGCTAGCGGCGCCACTGTAACAGGAATTGATGCCTCTGCTGAAATGATTCAGACTGCCCGTGACAAGCATCCCCAGCTAAGATTCATTTTAGCAGATGGGCAAAGCTATGTCGCGGAACAGCCAGTCGATGCTGTGTTCAGCAATGCTGCTCTACACTGGTTAACCGACGCGAACGGAGCTGCCGCTTCAATCGCTGCTTGCTTACGAACAGGCGGACGTTTTGTCGCTGAGTTCGGAGGGCTGGGCAATATCGCTTCCATCGTTACTGAACTTCCAAACGCTTTTGCCGCTATAGGGTGTAGCGGTAAGCTTCAGCTGCCTTGGTACTTTCCAAGTATCGGACAATACACAACACTACTAGAACAGCATGGGCTAACTGTAGACCTCGCCCTTTGTTTCGACCGTCCAACACCACTAGAGGCTGGAGAGCAAGGGTTCCATCGCTGGTTGAACACTTTTGCTAATGGAATCCTAAGTGTCCTCACACCCCCTGAACGAGAAGAAGTCCTCTCTTATATGGAACAGAAACTGAAGCCAACGTTATTTCAGGATAACCGCTGGGTGATGGATTATCGTAGAATCCGGGTTGTCGCTTACAAACGAGTCTAACACTGAATGCGATTTTTCCTATGTCACAAAAAAAAGAGTGTACTGACGCAGCTTCCGCGCCAATGCACTCTTTTTAAACTTTCAATAAATGATTATCTTCTATCTCCCACATATCGATCGCTACCAGCGCCAAGTCCGACAACCAGGAGCACTACGCTTGCAGCAAGCAATAAAATCAGCGGCATCGTCCAGCTATTCGTCACATCATGCAGCCATCCGAATAAGGCCGGTCCCATGGCAGCAAGTACATAACCTACAGATTGAGCCATTCCTGACAGCTCCGCTGCTTCTCGAGTACTTCTGGTCCGTAGACTGAAGAACATCATCACAAGACCGAAGGAAAAACCTCCGGCAATACCAAAGCATATCGCCCATACAGCCATTAAGGCACTGCTACCCAGCCAGATCCCACCTATTCCGATGAAATACAGAACAGCAGTGATTATTACTAGAATACGTTGATTCTTCATCCGACCTGCCCACAGCGGCACGAAGAAAGTAAACGGCAGCTGCGCCATTTGCATCAGCGATAGTAACCAGCCTGCATGGCTTGATGACATCCCTCGCTCCCCAAGGAGAACAGAAAACCAAGCAATAAAGACATAATAGAGCAGTGACTGTAAGCCCATAAAAATCGTTACTTTCCAAGCCAGCGAAGAACGCCACATATTACCACTTGAGACCGAATTACTCGCGCCAGTCCCTTGATCGAGCTTGCGCATTTGCGGAATCCAGAACAACGTTGCTAGCGCAGCAATCATAAACCATATGGCCAAAGTCCCTCTCCAGCCAAATCCAGTATTACTGGCTAGCGGGACACTAATTCCTGAAGCGACTGCTGCGCATAAATTCATAGATACGGTATAGACACCTGTCATTAATCCGATTTTGTGGGGAAACTTCCCTTTAATAAGCCCCGGAAGCAACACATTACATACTGCAATAGATAGCCCGAGTATTGCCGTACCTGTGAACAACAGACCTACTCCAGATCCCGACCGGATTAAAATCCCCATAGCCAGCATAACCATGGCAATTACTAACACATTAGCCAAACCGAAGCGGCGGGCTAGCTTTGGAGCAAACGGGGACAAGATGGCAAAAGCCAACAATGGTAGAGTGGTAATAGCTCCTGCTGAAGTATTCGATAAGCCTAAATCATCCTGAATCATTTGAACCAATGGACCGACAGATGTAAAAGGCGCTCTAAGTGCCGCTGCGATAAAAACAATTCCCAGCACTAGCAGCCAGCGATCATATTTGGTATCCGTTAAGCCTTTATTCTGAATAATTCCTTCTCGTTGTGATGCTTTCATCCTGTATCCTCCTAAATTACAACAAGCATAACCATCTTATACCTCCCTATAAGGACGGTAAGTGACTAAGCTAGAAATATAAAAATATTTATTACATGGCATTAAGAACTATCTTCCACTATTATTATAAAAGTTACAACCCTTAAGTAATTTTATATCCAAATTATTGACAAAACCGAACGACATCTTTAGTATCCATATAATCAGGACAATTGAGAATCAATTTCAATAGAACTCATACATAATTTTATAGAAAAGAGTGAACAGAATGCTTCAAAGGTTTTTTTCCTACTATCGTCCATATAAAAAACTATTTATATTGGACTTCTCCTGCGCTGTTTTTGCAGGTCTGTTAGAACTAGCTTTCCCGGTAGCTGTCAATAAATTTATTGATGATTTGCTCCCGGGTCAAGATTGGCCGCTTATTCTTATTGCTTGTGTCGCACTTCTAGCTATTTACGCCTTGAATACGGTGATGCAGTATGTCGTTACTTACTGGGGTCACATGCTTGGTATTAACATCGAAACCGATATGCGTAAAAAAATGTTTGATCACATCCAGAAACTATCCTTCCGATTCTTCGATAATAATAAAACAGGTCACCTAATCGGACGTATCACCAACGACTTAAATGATATCGGCGAAGTGGCGCATCACGGTCCTGAGGATGTGTTTATCGCCATCATGACACTCGTTGGAGCCTTCATCCTAATGGCTGATATTAATCTGAAGCTAGCAATTATTACTTTTATTATCGTTCCAATTATGGCTTGGGTGATCATCTACTTCGGACGTAACATGACTTCCACCTACCGCCAGCTTTTTGGAAATGTAGGTAGTTTCAATGCCCGTATCGAAGATAATGTCGGCGGAATCCGGGTTGTGCAATCATTTGCCAATGAGCAGCATGAACAAGAGCTATTCGCAGTAGATAATCAAATGTTCCGTAAAACTAAGCTTCTCGCTTATAAAATTATGGCCAAAAGCTTGTCCGTCAGCTATATGATGACCCGCCTTATTACGATCCTTGTGATGATCAGCGGGGCGTGGTTCTTCATCAATGGCGAGCTCCAAATCGGTGAATTTGTAGCATTTATTCTATTATCCAATGTCTTCTTCCGTCCCATCGAGAAGATTAATGCCGTTATCGAGAGTTATCCAAAAGGAATAGCCGGCTTTAAACGTTATCTTGAGATTATCGACACGGAACCTGATATCAGCGACAAGCCAGATGCAGTTGAGGTAAGTACTTTGTGCGGAGATATCACGTTCCAGGATGTCTTTTTCGGATACGACGAGGACCGTCCGGTTCTGCAAAATATTAGTTTGCAAGTAAAGGCTGGCGAAACGATTGCCTTTGTCGGACCTTCTGGTGCCGGCAAAACCACTATTTGCAGCCTGCTCCCTCGTTTCTATGATGTTACAGGTGGAGCTATCACCATTGATGGCATCGATATCCGTGACATGAAGCTGGAGTCATTGCGTAAGCAGATCGGGATTGTGCAGCAGGATGTGTTCTTGTTCTCTGGTACGATTCGCGAGAATATCGCTTACGGAAAGCTCGATGCGAAGCTGCCTGAAATCTGGGAAGCAGCTCGGCGTGCCCATCTGGAGGATCTCATTCAGAATCTGCCAGAAGGCATGGATACGGTGATCGGAGAGCGTGGTGTGAAGCTGTCCGGCGGACAGAAGCAGCGCCTAGCGATCGCCCGCATGTTCCTGAAGAATCCACCGATTCTGATTCTGGATGAAGCTACTTCTGCGCTTGACACTGAAACGGAAGCAGCGATTCAGCAATCGCTGGCGGATCTGTCCGTGGGCAGAACCACACTCGTCATCGCCCACCGATTGACGACCATAAAGAACGCCGACCGGATCATGGTCGTGAATGAAGAAGGCATCGCCGAGCAAGGCCGCCATGAAGAGTTAGTCCAAGCAGGTGGCATATACAGCCGTCTGCACCAGGCGCAATATAACGCTTAGGGATGTTAAATCTAGCTCCCTAGCTAAATGAAGCAAGCCTAGTCTCCACGTTATTGGCGACTAGGCTTGCTTTTTATTTGTTCCAGCATGAGAGGCTAAATTGGGCATCCCGGAAGTTAGGGAGTGATGGGGCTAGAGAGTGGTAGGGAATAATGGTCCAATGAAGTAGTGATCTTTTGGAAACGTGAGTATAGAATTAGGGAGTTTCTCCCCAATTTCATCGATAATACAGCCCCAAATTTAACAATTAGGGAATTTCTCCCCTTAAATTCACCCCATTTGCTCATAATAGTGGATTTCAGGTGATTTATAGGGAGAAATTCCCTAAAAAGCGTAAAATCCAGTGAAAATCAGCAATTTTTAGGGAGGATTTCCCTAATATCAAAGACAATACAAATCTAAACGCTCACTCAAACACAACCTAGTTCCATTTACGCCCAAATCGATCATTACTCCTCCCAGAACTAAGCTTCTTTAGGATAAAGCCCCGGTTGGCCTTCAGTGTATAAGAAAGAAGGAGCCGCGTAAAGAACACGACTCCCTCTTAATATAAACCGCCTCAATAGCGGCACTTATGAATGGTGATCCGCGATAAATCGTTATACACGTACTTATTTCTTCGCAATATGCACTTTAAGCTGCTTACCCTTCACGGTCGTCTCTCTCATCGCTTGCAATACCATTGCACCTTTACCGTTCAAAATATCCACGTAGGTCACATTGTCCTGAATCGAGATTATACCGATATCTTCTGCAGATATACCCTCAAGCTTCGCGATTGTGCCGACAAAGTCCACGGCTCTTAGCTTCTTTTTCTTGCCGCCGTTGAAGTACAGCTTCATGATCTCTTTGTTCAAGCTCTCGCTTTTGTCCTTCTTGCGGACAGGCTGCTTGTTAATCTTCTGCTCAAACGCTTCCTTCGCGTAAGCAACGGCATCATCCGAAGGAGCTTTCATAGGTGGGAGGCTAAAGCCAATATAGCCTTCGATTTCCTTCACCCATTTTTGCTCATTCGGAGTGACGAAAGTGATTGCTTTACCTGTCTTACCTGCACGAGCCGTTCTGCCTGTACGATGCACGTAGCTTTCTTTTTCCAGCGGAATATCGTAATTAATCACGTGAGTGATGTTCTCGATATCAATACCTCTAGCCGCCACATCTGTAGCGATTAGATAACGGAACTGCCCTCTTTTAAAAGCATTCATGACCTCAAAACGCTCGTCCTGCTCCATCCCCCCGTGGATCTTATCACAAGGATATTCCAGATCAGCCAACCCTCTAAATACCGCATTCACCTGTTCTTGTGTACGGCAAAAAATAATACAGCTGTCCGGATTCTCCACCGTAATAATATCGCTCAACAGCGAGAATTTGGCAGCTTGTCTCACTTCGATCAACGCATGTTCAATTGTAGCGGTTGTAATTCCACTTGCTTGAATCTCAATTTCCGTTGGATCGCTCATATATTTCCGGCACAAATTCTTAATCACTTCCGGTAATGTAGCGGAGAAAACACAAGTCACTCGTTCTTGGGGCAGCTGCTTGATGATCTTTTCGATCTGCTCAATGAACCCCATGCTCAGCATTTCGTCTGCTTCGTCGATGATCAAATACTTGATCCGATTTAGCGGAAGCGTACCTCTTTCAATATGGTCGAACACACGTCCAGGCGTACCTACGACAACATGTGTTTTTTGGGTAAGTTCAATTTTTTGTGGAGCAAAAGGCTGCTTACCAAAAAGAGCCACGGCCTTAACCCGTTTAAATCGTCCAATGTTGGTGATATCCTCTTTCACTTGCATGGCAAGCTCCCGAGTAGGCGTTAGAATCAAAGCCTGCGGCTTATTCTCCACCCAATCCACCAAATCACAGACCGGGATTCCGTAAGCTGCCGTCTTTCCACTACCCGTTTGCGATTTAACGATCAGATCCTTTTGCTGAAGAGCTACAGGGATCACTTTGCTTTGAACTTCTGTTGGCGTCTCATATTTTAGGACATCCAGCGCTTTAATAATGTCTTCGTTTAACTCATAATCTCTAAATTGCAATTCACTCATCGTTCAACCTCTTCTATGCCGATTGTTCTGGTTAAGCGGAAACTCCGCGATCCTTCATCTTGTGCATACTAATCATTATAACAGCTATTGGCTCCCTTGATTCCATTCCTTATAGAACTGGTCCAGAAAATTAAGCATGAAATCATGCCGTTCTTCTGCTAACTTGCGTCCATAAGCTGTATTCATCAGGAATTTTAACTTTAATAACTTCTCATAAAAATGATTGATAGCCGTTCCTTTGCTGTAATCCCTGTACTCCTTTTGAAGCGATTCCTCTCTTGGAGACACTCCCGGATCATAAGCTGGACGACCTTTCGCCCCTGAGAAAATAAAGGTTCTGGCAATGCCAATCGCACCAAGCGCATCAAGTCGATCGGCATCTTGGACCACTTGGCCTTCAAGCGTCTGCATCGGTTCTCCACCGCCACCACTAAAGGACATCGTCTCAATAATCATCATAATATGATTAATTTGTTCCTCATCTGTAAGGTTTGAAGAAAGCCAAGTACGCACTTTAAGCAAACCTTCTTCTTTAGACGAATTAAGCTTCTCGTCAGCAACATCATGCAGCAAGGCGGCCATCGTGCAGACAAATACATCTGCGCTCTCGATCTTGGCAATTTCAGCGGCGGTGTTGCGCACTCTATCGGAATGCCACCAGTCATGACCCGTAGTGTCTTGTCCAAGTTGTTCTTTAACAAAATCTTCGGTCCGAGCTATAATTAAAGATTCATTCATCGTAGAAAAACTCCCTTTCCTTAAGGAATATCGAAGCCCTATTATAGCTGATAACTGGTCTTTTCGCCCACAAGAAATCGAAGCTATTATAAATTGTTACTTGCATGACTCCAAATGATCCGCTATAATCGGCAGTAATCAAAATTTCGAAGGGAATTGGTTCTGATGAATACAAATACAATCATGCTGAATCAACTTCATTATTATCACAAACAGCGTTAGCACTCCTGAATTTTTTCAGGGAGGCTAACGCTACTCGCGTTGGCCTCCCTGCGGCATAGATCACGCGCAGGACCAAGAGGTCCTGCGCGTTTTTTTATTTTCTAAACTATGCCAATATAAAAGGAGCTACTAATGATGCAAAACATTAAAGGAACTTATGATTACTTCGGTCAAGAGCAAGCGCTCAGAAAGAACATTCAAAATACGCTGCAGGACTTGTTTGAGCTCTATGATTTTGAATCGATGGATACGACACTATTAAATGAATTGGAGTTACTGACCTCGAAATATGCAGGCGGGGATGAAATTCTCAAAGAAATGTACCAGCTCACGGATCAAGGCAACCGCAAACTGGGGTTACGTTATGATCTGACCATCCCTTTTGCCAAAGTGATCGCTTTAAATCCAGGAATAGAGTTCCCCTTCAAGCGGTATGAGATCGGAAAAGTGTTCCGAGATGGACCTGTGAAACGCGGGCGTCTGCGTGAATTCCTGCAATGTGATGTCGATGTGGTCGGCATTTCCGGCCCTGAGGCTGAAGCAGAGCTGATGCAGCTAGCTACCGAAGCTTTCCGTAAGCTAGGCATCCCTATCATCCTAAAATGGAATAACCGACGTTTTCTCAGTGAGATTCTGGAGTCCATTGGCGTACCTGCTGAAGAGCAACTATCCGTTATGCTTACTCTTGATAAACTTGAAAAAATCAACATTAGCGGAGTCGAGAACGAGTTGATCGCCAAAGGGCTTGAATCTGCAACCATCTCAGCGATTCTAGCACTTATCGAAATGGACAATCCAAGCTTTGAGCAGTTATGCGACAAATACAATCTCACAACACAACCGGGTGCGTCAGAGGTTCTCGTCCTGCAAAATCTAATCCAAGACATCGGACTACAGGAGACTTGCCGCTTCGATCCTTTCTTATCCCGAGGTCTTTCATTCTACACAGGAACAGTTTACGAGATCTTTGATGCATCTGGTTCCTTCGCCTCAAGCTTGGGTGGCGGAGGCAGATATGACGCGATTATCGGACAGCTAGTGGGCAGAGAGGATATTCAATATCCTACGGTGGGGTTGTCTTTTGGTATGGAGTCAATCATGGCACTCTTAGCAGAACGACCTACCCAAGAAAATAGAGCAGCTAATGTTATGGTCATTCCGATTGGTGAGACACTCCCACAAGCTTTGATTGCAGCAGCCGAGCTACGTGCTTGTTCTATAAGAACCACTCTCGTATCCGGAAAAAGAAAATTAAAAAAGCAGCTCGCCACAGCCTCATCCAAAAACATCCGTTACGTTATACTGATCGGCGAGAGCGAATCCAGTGTCGATAAAGTACGTCTGAAGGATATGGAAGAACAAACAGAGGTTATCGTTCCGCTGGATGAAGCTATTTATCTCATCACTAAATAAGGATCATTCTTAGGTACTGCTCAAAAAAAGACCCCGCCGATCACCGGCGGGGCAAGTTATATATTAAGGGAGGTTATACATGTACTATAACCTTGCAAGCTTAATATTTTATGAATGACAGATAAAGATTCCCTTAATCCTTCTTAGATCTTAAACCGATCTACCAGCCCCTGTAGCTCTTTGGCACTTTGGGTATTCTCGTCAGCCACCGTAACTTCATGGAAAGTTTTCTCTACGATATCGGCAGTTTTTACCGCAATATCCTGGATACCGATAGCCCCCTCATTTACTGTAGCAGCCACTTCATTGACTGCAATAGATATACTGGATACCGCCATACTTAGATGATCGGCCGCAGTCTCGAATTGATTCATCAACATATTCACTGTAGTAGCATCTCTATTATATTGCTGACTCACCTCCGTTAAGCGCTCATAATCCCCAAGAACATTCTGGTCTATAAAAGCGAGTAACGCCTCTGAATTTTCCTTCATTAACTCAACAGAAGTGTATACGCCGGAAACGACTCCTTGAATTCCAGCCGCTGTCTCTGACGATTTCTCAGCCAGCTTGCGGATTTCACCAGCTACAACAGCAAATCCTCTACCTGCCTCACCGGCTCTGGCCGCTTCAATCGCTGCATTTAAAGCAAGCAGATTGGTCTGACTAGTAATCGATAGAATCGTATCCGCCAGTACATTAATCTCTGAGATCGCATTCGACTGTTCAATTGCTTTTTCCATATCGATACGAACAGATTCATACACTCGCTTAGCATTATCCGTAGACTCTAACGCCTCATCTTGTAACACCATCGCCCGCTCACTGATCTGTTTGGAAACTTCAGCGCCTTCCTTCACATTACTGGAGATCTCGGACACATTAATATCAATTTCAGTAATCGCTGCCGTCATCTCTTGTGTTGAAGCTGCTGTCTCCTCCATCCCAGCCGATAGCTGCTGTGTAGTTGCTGAATTGTCATGTGCATTCTCTCGAACATCTATGGACAGCTTCTCAAGCGTTTCCGCATTATCTAGCACTTTGCTTGAGATCGTAATTAGACTGCCAGCCATATCACGAAGAATAGCACGTGTGCGGAGCATTGCTTTGGCGATCGTCCCGGTTTCATCCTTGTTTTTCGTCAGATACTCATACTGGGCGTCATACGTCAAATTCAGCTCTGCCGTTCTATTTATCAACTCTGTCAGTTTAACAATCGGTGAAGAGATTTTTTGGGCAAAATATAAAGCAATCAGCAATGCTATAATCAAACTTCCCGCACCTAACACCAGATTAAAGTTTCTCATCTCATTCACTGGCTTCGTAATTTCATCTAAATTAGCAGTTAACCCCAGCAACCAGTTGGTCTCCGGCATAACTGTATAGGCTGATTTTTTATCCACACCATTATATGTATAACTAAGAAGGCTATCTTCTACTTTTTCACCAGATTTCACACGCTTCACAACAGCCATGATTTGGTCATTGGCAACAGGTTGTCCTACCTGCTTCTTATCCGGATGATACAGTGTATTCCCGTTCTCATCGAGAAGATAAGCATACGAGGTCGTTGTATTTACTACTTTTGCATCTGCCAAATACTTAATCATACTATCTGCTGAAACCGCTGAAGCCACATATCCAATCATCTTTCCGTTACTCTTAACTGGATGCACAAAAGCCACCACATAAGCTCCAGTAGATTTCGATTTCAGCGTTTCACTAATTACCGGCGCCGCAGTCTCCATTACTTTCTTCGAATAATTTCTATCACTAAAATCCGTACCTATAAGCTTGATGTCACTGTCAGCCACAGCGATGCCCTTCATATCACTAACAAAAACATGTTCAAGGTTTCCTGCAGCCTCCACGATTTCCTGAAGGCTGATATTCACCTCATTCTGAAGCTTATCCCCTTTGCTAACTCCGCCGTTTCCTGCTTGAAGCAGCAATTCGACAATTTCCGACCTACCGGCAATAAGCTCAATACTTCTCTGCTCTTTCGAAATCATAGACGATATGGTCTGTGCTTTATTCGTATTGACCTGCTTCATTGAATTCTCAGTAAGACTCACAATCGCATGAGTTGACTTCAAATACGTAAATACTCCCATTACCGTTATACATAACAGGGTTACTCCTATCAACATAAATGATAGCTTAAGGCGAATCTTCATACGCTTCTCATCCTTCCGACAACTTGCTCATTCATGAACAAAGCAATTGTAAATAATACAATTACTATCGGATATCATGATAAATTAGTGAATATTGACTAAGCGAAAATACGGAAAATATCAAAAAATGTCGAATTATTGCATATAAATGAAAAAAATCTAGTTCTACAAGTTTGGACACTTTTTATGGAATAGTTAATAAGACCTGTTTTACCGCTGTGATGAAATAGGCTGTTCTGACTGGGAAACTGTATTCACTTGCGTGACTGCACCACCCGTTAAGGTGCTTTTAGTTCTGTTCCGTAAAAATAGACCAGACATTGCGGCGAGTATTTGTTGAAATAACATTCCTGAAATAACAGGGAGTGCAACAGCCGGAGGGAAATATTTTACTGCGAGCACAGCCCCCGCGCTTAAATTACGCATGCCGGAATTAAATTGCACAGCCACAGAATCTTCATAGCTAAAGCGGAAACGGCGTGATACCAAGGCTCCGATTACATATCCAAGAACTACCGTTAAGAAAGTTACGCCAATAATAATCGCTAATTTACTATCCGGGTGTTTCAGATAACGAGCAATGCTGGCACCGTTAATAGAAACGACCATAAACAATCCAACCTTTACAAACGGGGAAAGCGGCGGTCCACATACCGTATTCACCTTGCCCTTTGTCCATTGATTCAGAAGCATACCGACCAGCGAAGGAATGACAACCATCCATAGGAGCCCTTTCATCATTTCCCCCAGCTGAATTTCCACACTTGCTCCCATGAGCAAATACAAGGTACCCGGAACGACAATCGGTGATACGAGTGTATCTATCAGAATAAGTGCCAAAGTCAGTGCAATATTCCCTCCATATATGGATACCCACACCACACTAACGACACCCGTAGGGATTGCGAACAGCAGTACAAATCCAGTCACAGTGTAGGGATCTTCTGGAAAGACAGCACTTGCAACGAGCCAGCCGATAAGCGGCATCACGATATGGAGAATGATCATCAACACTATCAGCTTCTGTGGTTTCAGCAGTACACCCAGCAGATCCTTGAGATTGGACTTCAAGCTTCCGATCAATGTCATAAAGGCGAAAATCCAAGGAACAAGACCTGTGAACGGTAGCAGTCTGCTTTCATTAAGTACGCCAACCACGATGGCAGTAGGTGTTAATAATGGCATGATTTTTTCGAGTACAACATTGGATTTGTTGAGTCCATTTCTTATATTCGTAAGCATGTGTCGCATACCATATGTATGGATGTCATACATTCCTTATCTGCAAATTTAAGTTGTAACCGCCTCTATAAGCTTACAGAGATCATACAGGACTTTCCATTAATCCACCACACAAAAAGGAACCAATTATTAAAATTGGCTCCTAGAAGTAATTTCTATAGAATCGCTAAACGGTTTAAACACCTTGCGGAAACAATGCGTCCAGTGCTGGGCATGGCAGTTTATCAAGGAACTGAGCCAAAGGCGCGGGCATGTTACTATACAAGTCCTTCAGTGAAGTCCCCTGATAAATGTTTCCGATAATAACCGGGTGGCACAATTCAGAGATCAAAATGTCCCCATTTCCATGTAGATGAAGCTGTTTCTTGCCTTCTATGCAGTGAGGAAAATAAACGCCCGGTTGCTCCTCGAAGCCAAGCGCATCCATAAAGCGGTCCATGCAGGTGAAATACAGGATTGTATCCTCTTTCTTCTGTGCTATCAGTTCACTTACAGCGTTCTTTAATTGTTCACGGGCAGCAATTGATTTCCAGCCGGTATGATCCATGATAATACTGTTCTGAATCTCATGTGTTCTGACGCCCAGAGCATAGACATGATCACTAATTTCCTTCATGTTATCCTGCGTTTCACTGAACAATAGTGTCTCCAGCACCGTATCTACACTTGTGGCAGCGAACAAAGTAATGTTCTCTCTTATTTTCTCATAGATGCTTGGATGAATATTATAATAACGAGAGAACGCATCCGCTGTAGTAAAATTGAAGGAAATATGTATCGTCGTTAATCCGGCAGCGACCAATTGATCAATCCGTTCAGCATTTAAAAGACTACCGTTAGAATTGAGCTGTGTCTGAATCCCTCTGGATGAGCAGTAGTTTACAATCTCTACACAGTCATCGAACTTTAATGTGACCTCGCCACCTGATAAACGCACTCTTTTTAGACCCGGAAGCTCTTCAAGAATCCGGATGACCTCTTTGGCTTTGATACTTTGTCCATCATTTCTATTATAAGCACAACAATAATCGCAGCGAAAATTACAGTTCGAGGTGACTCCTATTTCTAAGCCTTCCAGCTCATAAGTTAGCGGTTTGTCTAATTCCAATGCTTTATATCTCATACTCTAAAGTCCTCCTTTAAAAAATGAATTTGGTTCAAGAGTTCAACCTTAGAGATTATAAAGGTTTATGGCATAGGTTAATGTGAGGTTTATAACAGCCGAATATTTCATCTACTTAGCAATTACTCCATTTGATAACTCTCGTAATGTTTTCCTTCTTCGAAAAACTTACCACCTGGTGGTATCCAAACGCTCTGGTGAATTTTCTTCTCATTTACTACTGAATATATATAAATCCAACCTTTTTCGTTTTTAAATCTTACTTGTAAATGATAAGGATTATATTGTCTACCTACTTGTCGACTAATTTCCCATTCTTGATTAGGGTATCTCTCCTCCAAATAGTGATTGAGTTGTTCTGTTTTTCGGGATACTTGATAATCAATCCAGTAGGGGCGAATAGCGAAGGATAATAACAAAAGTACAGTGATTGAAGATACTATAATTAAACTAGGCTTCCTAATCTTACGGGGTAAAAACAAGGCTACTCCAAATAGAATGAGGACAAAAACAACCGAAAATATGATTTCTATTGCTGTAATTGGATGCAAAATAACCCTCCTCAGAATCATGTTGTTCGAAGTCCATGACCCATTTACTGGTCCACACCATTATTTTCCAGTATAATGTTTTATTGTAGGATTACAACTCATGCAGAACGCTTGAAAGGAGCCAAAAGATGAGGAGAATCATTCGAAATGCACTCATTATCCTAATATTCATATTTGTTACAGGATGTACATCTAATGCAGATACGGTTGATACACCGCTGTACTCAGGAAAAGGCCTATCCGTAGGCGTTGTTGGCGAAGTCCCGAAAGTAAGAGAAGATCAGATCCGCTTCACCAGTATTTCCTTTGATGAATTAGAAGATTATACAAAGCTCTCCTCTAATTATGATGCCGTAATCATTATGAAGGAGCATCTGCAAGAAGCGGACGACAACAAGTATGTTAAAGTATATACGAAGGCAGGAATTCCTTTCTTCTTTATTGGAGCTACGAAATCATTTATGCCGTTTGTTCTTGAAGACGTATCGTATGAGCACTCTTCTTTAACAAATTTTAATAATAATATGTATGTCACAGGCTATTTCCATAATGGTGAAAAATTTAGATCTTGGGAATACGGTATTTATAACGACAAAGTAAATGAACCCAATATTAAATCTGTATATTCACAGATGTTCACCACCATCGAGTCCATTAAGAATGCTATGTATAAATAAAACAGGCTGCCAGATGGCAGCCTGTTTCTTTTCATATCACGTTTCCTTACAACTCCACCGATTTCCCCATCTCATTCCAGACAGGCTGCCCAATCAAGCCAACGCGCCAGATCGCAATCCCTTTAAGACCATAACGTTTGGCAAGTCCAACCTTGGAATTCACTGAAGTTTCATTCTCACTATAAACGGAAATACCCAGAATCAGCTTATCCTTACTTACTTGCTGAAGTGCAAGCCGGATGCCTTCATCAACTAAACTCATCGGCTCTGGAATTTTTTTCTCTTTCAAATAATCATAAGACATAATGACCAAATCATCTGCTAGACTGCCTAGCGTCTTGTAATCATAACCTTTATAAGAGCTGTTTAATGGATGAAGGATCACAGTAAGCTTAAGACCTGCTGCATGTACTTTTTGAGACAGATTCTTCACAAAAGCATTATAATCGGCTTGCACCTTTGCTTTATCTCCTGTTAAACCCAGTCCCTCAAGATCTAGCGTAACTCCTTGAAAGCCCTTTTGTGTAGCCAGATCGACAATTCCTGTAATCGTCTGCTCTTGAAGCACTTTATCTTCCAGGTTCTTCGTCAGCTCGGATGCAGTATCACCCGAAAAGACCATCAGATAAGGCGCTGTGCCCCCTGCTGCTGCATTTGAGATAATAGACTCTGGAGTTACATCCCCAGCAGCTTGGGGCCATCTAAAGTCAGTGCCTGTCGTGGTGAATTGTCCGGTTTTATCAATTCCGCTCCACCCAAAAGCTACAGCATCAAAGCTAGGAAGCAACGAAATTTCGCTGTATGAACTAAGCGCATAGAAACCCAGCTTATACATATCCGTCTTTGGTGAAGTGATTGAGACGGTCTTCGTCGCTTGATCCCATGCTACGCCCGCACCAAACTGCTGGCCGAAGAAGCTAAGCGGAATCATCGTGTTATTGCGGATCGTTTGCGGGGCAACCCCCAGCTTCACAACTTCGCCGTTTACGCCTGCATTTTTGCTACCCAGGGTCAAAGTTACCACTTTAGTACCCGCTGTATCCGTTTTGGTCGCGGTAATTTTCTTAAGCGCTTGATTCCACTCTACGTTGATCCCCAATGCTTCAGATATCGCTCGGAATGGGACCATCGTGGTTCCGTTCATCACAACAGGCTCTACTGGAAACGGTAGTGCATAACCATCCAGCATAATACTAACTCCCCCAGCAGGGGCTGCTTGTGTAGTATTTTGGAATACAGCTGTAGTGCCGCCTAGCGAAATCGCCAGACATAAGACTAATTTACCAATCCGTTTGTTCATGACTGTTAAGTCTCCCATCTTCCATGATATGAAGTGTAATCTCTTAAACTCTTTATATGTCTTCTACCATTTTACCAAAGATTATCCAATTGTAAAATTAATAGATTGTCATCTATGAGCTTCGATATTATTTTTCACATCAGAAGAAGTCGACTAAACTACATAAACACGCTCAAAAAGGTCCCCACCGCTCGTTCAACATCTACATCCACAGCGACTTGTATAGGGCTACCCACTTTTGGCTGAGCCCGCAAATCCGCTACGACCATTCCCGATGTAAACTCACCTTTGTGCTCCACGCGAACATTCATTTCTTTGTAAGTTACAAGGTCTGGTTGCAGCGCAACCATAAGTGCGAGCGGATCATGCAGCGGTGCACTGTTAATCAAAAAGTTCGCTTCACGGTAGAAATTAAAATAATGAGTAAGCGATTGTTCCATAAACGAAATGATCGCTTTATTTTCTTCACGTCCAAAACGATTTAATAAATCAATATGCTCTTGAGTGATCCGCGTCTTAAGCGTAACGTCTAAACCCACCATCATAACGGGAAGTCCAGATGTAAATACATGATCAGCAGCTTCAGGGTCTCCAGCAATATTCGCTTCCGCAACCGGTGTTCTATTGCCGGGATTAAAGATCGTACCGCCCATCACTACTACTTTTTTCAAAGTATTCTTAATTCCAGGGTCCATATCAAGCGCCATCGAGAGGTTGGTTAGATGTGCCAGTGTAACTAATACAATTTCTCCGGGATTCTCATTAGCCATCCGAACAATAAACTCAGATGCAGTTTCGCTAATGGGACGCTGGCTAGATGGTGCAATTTCCACATTACCAATGCCGTTCTCACCATGCACATGAGTGGCGTAACCTGAGTGCTCACGAACGAGTGCCTTGGATGCTCCGATCGCTACAGGAATTTCGTAATCTGGTTTAGCAAGCTCAATCAGTCGCAGTGAATTGTCAGCTGCCTTCTCGACATCAATATTCCCAAAAACAGTTGTAATTCCTTCTACAATTACATTTGGAGCACGCAAGGCATATAGAATTGCTAGTGCGTCGTCAATCCCTGTGTCTGCATCAATAATAATTCGTGTTTTACTCATTTATGTTCTCTCCCATTTGTGCAATGTCGTATGGATTATCATATCACGGCCTATCAGGACGCTCAATTTTATTCATTTGCTGTTCTTTAAAAGTATTAATAAAACTTTCAGGATCACACTCTACCAAATAAGCATATACGCCCTTACTCGTATGTAGATAGAACATACCTCCAGTATCCCCCATTGAGCGATAGGACATATCTAAAATATCTTTTATTGGAAATTCACGATGACGAGTTACAATTCTATCTTTGTACAGATACATTAGCCTATTACACGGAAAACTTCGTTGTTCTCCATCCTTGATTTCCCGCTGTATCTTATAATACGGAAGCTGAGCTACCCATTTCATTTGAAGTCCTCCTGCTTGACGTAATGGACTCCATTTTATTATTCTTTTTACCCTTTTGCAAAATAAAGAAGCTCGACGATCCCCTTAGAAGGAATCATCAAGCTTCAGAAATATCTGTTATTTCGTTGTATAAGCTGCTGCTGCTCGGCAAAAGCGTTCTAACGCTTCAACTAGAATAGATCTAGGACAAGCTAGATTGATCCGCAGATGACCTTGTCCCTCAGTTCCAAAAACAGAACCTTCATTAAAAGCGACTTTAGCCTCTTTGTACATTAACTGTTTAAGCCCATCAATATCCAGATTCAGCCCACGGCAGTCTACCCATAGCAGATAGGTGCCTTGCGGTTGCATCACTTGGACCTGTGGCAAATGCTCCGACAGATAGCTAATCGCATAATCCACATTACCTGAAACGTACTCTAATAGCTCATCCAACCATTCTTCTCCATCATTATAAGCAGCTTGTACTGCATCTTGAGCGAAGAAGCTAGCCATATGTAAGCTCAGTGCTTTCATTTTTTGATCAAACTTAAGTTTCAATTCCGGATTCGAAGACACGATAAAAGAAGATTGAATGCCCGGAAGATTGAAGGTTTTAGTCGCGGCAAGGGTGGTAAGGGTAATATTTGCAATTTCTTCTGATAAGGATGCAAAAGGGATATGCTCATAGCCCGGAAGCGCCAAATCACAATGAATCTCATCGGAAATTACAGTCACGCCGTAACGCAGACAGAGTTCACCAAGCTTCAGCAGTTCTTCTCTTTCCCATACTCGACCACCCGGATTATGCGGACTGCATAAGAGCAGCAGCTTTGCTCCGCCTTGCATCAGAACTTCCAATTGCTCATAATCCATCTCGAAGCGTCCATTTCGGATCACAAGCGGATTCTTGGCAACCTTCCGATCATTCATTTTGATGACATCATAGAAAGGATAATAAACTGGCGACTGTAAAATAACCTCGTCTCCCGGCTCGGTAAACAGCTCAACGGAAAGACTTAAGGAAGTTACAATTCCGGGAGAGTCCGAAATCCATTCCGATTTAATTTCCCAATCATGCCGTCTTCTGAACCACGACGTGATAGCTTCTTTATAAGAGTCACTAGGCACACTGTAACCGTAAACCCCTTGTTCTGCGCGGCGCAGAATCGCTTCCTTCACTGCAGGAGGACTTTCAAAATCCATGTCTGCCACCCAAAGTGGCATAATATCTTTTTCACCAAATAACTTCTCGGACTGATCCCACTTGTAAGAACGTGTATTACGGCGGTCAATTATGCGATCGAAATCATACTTCAATTAAAGTCACCTCATCCTTATAAACTTGTCCCTTATTGTATCATGAGGAGGAGGATATCGCACTCTGGATAAAAAAGAACGCACTTGTCGAAAGTGCGCCCTCCTTAACTCACATACAACTATGTGTTATTGCAGCCACTCTTTCAAATGCGATGCCACAAATTCATCATCCACCAGATGAGGATAGTCTCTGCGCACTCTGTTGATTTCCTCCACTTGCCCCGGGGATAATCGTTCCTCCGAATTTAGACACCATAAGCCTTCAAGCAATCCTTGTTGGCGAAGCACCTCATGAATACCCGGGATACAGCCATGAAAATGATGCGCGGGATCAAATATCGCCGCATTGCTATCCGTCACTTCAGCCCCAAGCGTCAGCCAATTGGATGCCAACGAAGGTTCATTTCGGATCTTTTTAATCTCATTTAGCAGCTGTACTGCTTTGCTCGTCCAGACCGCCCAGTGGCCGAGAAGACCGCCGACTATTTTTTTATCAACGGACTTGCCGTTAACCTTAAATCGGAAGGTCGTTAGCAGATCGCTGACAATATTATCATCATTTCCGGTATATAGAGCAATTTCTTCGCTGCGGCTGGATTCAAGCACAGCTCTGACTACATCCAACGTCTGATAACGATTGAACGGCGCCATCTTGATGGCAATTACGCCTTCTATTTCAGCGAATGCTTTCCAAAAATCAAAGCTTAAAATCCGTCCTCCTACCGACGGCTGAAGGTAGAATCCAAATACCGGAATCACATCCGCCACTCTACGTGTCCGTTCCAGCAGTTCTTCCTCACTCAAGACTTGCAGGCCTCCCATACTGAGCAGTCCTGCTTCATAACCAAAGCTTGCGGCAAGGCGCGCTTCAAGAACAGCCTGCTCTGTACCACCACAGATACCCGCTACTTTCATGAAAGGCCGATCTAGCTGAGCACCTTCCACCTCTTCTGCGGCTAGACGTAGCACAGGATCCAGCAGCCCTACTTCCGGATTCCTGATCTCGAATTGAGTGGAATGCACTGCAACCGCGATTCCACCCGCTCCGGAAGCGAGATAATAGCGGGTAAGTGCCCGCTGGCGTCGTTCATCTAACTTACGTTCTTTAGTTAGGGCGAGCGGATGCGCGGGAATCGCCAACCCATCATGAAGAGCGGCATACAATTCAGTGGTTAATGCTTTTCTTGTCAGCGTCATCAATATTTGCCCTCCCGCTCCTGAAAATGCGTCGGTTTATTCCAGGTTTCTCCGCCTTGTCCTACCCAATCACCAATCCAGTCGATCATTTCGGCCAGCGATACCCGCGGATAGCCAAAGGTGGCAGCGGCTTTCGCTGCATTACTTAGCAGTGCGGTAGGCGCTTCTTCACCTGTAAAGATCGGCTCAATGCCTAACTTTCGGCCGAATTCATTCGCAGCCCATCGCAGAGATAATGTCTCAGGCCCAGTAATGTTCATGACATTTGGCGGCGAACTGCAACGTAGCAGCGCTCGCAATGCGATTTCATTCGCATCCCCTTGCCAAATCACATTGGCATGGCCCATCGTGATATCAATGGGAAGACCTTCCCTAACTGATCGAGCCAGCTCTAGCAACACGCCATACCGCAAATCAATGGCGTAATTCAGCCGATAAATGAACATCGGCGTTCCATTTTTATGAGAGAAATGTTCAAAAATACGCTCCCGTCCCAGACAAGATTGCCCATACTCCCCGTTCGCGTTCGGAGAAGTTCTTTCCGTTGCTCCCCCTTGACTGACCGGAGTAAACGGGTAGACATTGCCTGTAGAGAACACAACCATTCGTGAATTACAGAACCGTTCCGCTACGCGTCCCGGCAGATAGGCATTCATCATCCAAGTGAAATGTTCATTCCCGGTCGTGCCGAATTTATTCCCGGCCATATAGAGAATATTTCGGGTTTCAGGGAGTGCCTCCAGCGCCTTATCGTCAGACAAATCGGCGGAGATAATCTCGACTCCGGCCTCTTCAAGCTCTCGTCTTAGCTCCTTGTTCGAGAAGCGGGATACGCCGATAACTTTCTTGTCTAGCCCCGCTTGGCGAATCGCATTCACCGCCAGCCTTGCGAGACTAGGTCCCATTTTACCCCCCACGCCTAGTAGCATAATATCCCCATCGAGCTGGCTTAGTTCCTCAATCAGTGCTGCCGATGGACTTGCCAAGCGTTCCTCCAACTCTTGAACGGTTCGCATCATTGAACTCTCCTCTCCGTTGACTCTGGTTTGTCGCTTTTACCACAAAAGACCTTATAGCTTGGTGTAATCGGAAACGTCGCTTGCTGTAATTGGAAGCCAAAATCGTGTTAATCAAATGCCAAGCTTGCTTCGATTAGAAACCAACTAGCTGCATTCACAAACCATGCTCGCTGCAATCGGAAACTAACTAGCTACATTCTGCAAACCAACTGCTACATTCGCAATCCATTCTCGCCGAAATCGGAAACTAACTATCTACATTCTGCAAACCAACTGCTACATTCGCAATCCATTCTCGCCGAAATCGGAAACTAACTATCTACATTCTGCAAACCAACTACTCGCAATCCATTCTCGCTGCAAGCTGGAACCAACTAGCTACTTTCTACAAACCAGCTGCTACATTCGCAATCCATTCTCGCCGAAATCGGAAACTAGCTACCTGATTGCAGAAAGTGCAATAGAATCTCCAAATTCTTAGCTAAAAAATGAATCTATTGCACTTCATACATCAGATTCCGGCCATTAGCTCGTTTAATGGTGATTATCTGAAATTCCATTGCAGAAAGTGCAATAGAATCAAATTTCAGCCACTCTAGAGCAGAATCTATTGCATAAAATGCAATCAAAGAAAACAAAGCAATTATCTCAGCTCAACCAATTCAGTCAGACAATCTAGTAAATTCATAATACCCCTTATCGTAGTGTGACTTAAGCGTTTGTCATGCAACCCGGCGATTGGCAACTTCTATCGGACACCTTTAACTCTATGCGCCTCGCGGAAATATCCAACTTAATTTCATCGTCACCTTGTGCAAGAGCTAGCATTCCGCCATAGATATGTGCGATTTGTTCGATACGCGCGATACTTGCGATATGCGCGATACTTGCGATATGCGCGATACTTGCGATATGCGCGATACTTGCGATATAAGTGTATTTCATACACTTATTTCGACTTCTGTTCCCGTAGATGCCAGTTTAGTTGTATTCTCTGCAATTAAAAAACTAAAATGAGCCTACAGACAACGGTTTGTTGAAATTTAGTTGTATAAAGTGCAACTATTTCACATACGCAAGCATTAGATTACTTCGGGCGCGATTTCGAGCGTGCCGACTCCATCTCGCCAAGCAATTCTTTCCTAAGCTCCGCAGGCAGCAGAAAGTCAAAATCACAGCCGAGGTTCGCTTGAAGCACACGCTCATGAAACAGCAAGCCATAACCCCTGTCGTAGTGCGGCTTAGGCGCTTGCCATGTAACTCGCCGTCGGGCCAATTCCTCATCGGACACCTTCAGCTCTAAGCACCTCGCCGAAATATCCAGCTCGATTTCATCGC
This sequence comes from Paenibacillus sp. FSL E2-0201, assembly GCF_037963325.1. NCBI lineage: Bacteria > Bacillati > Bacillota > Bacilli > Caryophanales > Paenibacillaceae > Paenibacillus > Paenibacillus sp. FSL E2-0201. Next base: position 2,372,730 of record NZ_CP150154.1, on the reverse strand, counting down.
CATCCTGCACAAGAGCCAGCGTTCCGCCGATAGCCGCTTCCGGAGCCGCATGTACAATCAATGCGCCATAGGAAGTGCCGCTGATCCGAGCATCAGAGATGCGAACCATGTCGCGGATGCCCTGCTTCAGCAGTTTTTGCGGAATCGGGATTTGCCCGATTTCCGGCATCGCTGGGGCGCCCTTCGGTCCTGCATTCTTAAGCACTAGCACGCTGTTCTCATCCACGGCCAGATCAGGATCATCGATCCGCTCATTCAGATCGGACGGACTCTCGAACACTACTGCGCGTCCGATATGCTTTTTGAGATGAGCGGATACAGCGGTTTGCTTGATCAGCGCCCCATCCGGTGCCAGATTCCCGCGCAATACAGCAATCCCGCCTTGGCTGTCCAGCGGCTCCTCCAAAGTACGAATTACATCTCTGTCCAGCGTTTCCGCCTGAACCAGATTTTCTGTTACCGTTCTGCCTGTTACAGTCAAGCAATCCCCATGCAGCAGCGGCTCCAGCTCCTTCATAAGCGCAGGTACGCCACCTGCCTCAAAATACTCCTCCATCTGATATTTGCCTGAAGGACGCAAATTCAAAATGAACGGGGTCTGGCTACTAATCCGGTCAAACGTTTCTAACGGCAGCTTCATCCCGAGCCGCTGGGAGATCGCAACAAGATGGATGATTGCGTTCGTCGATCCACCGCTCGCCATCGTAACTGTGATCGCATTCTCGATCGCCGCCGCAGTCATAATGTCGCGAGGACGGATGCCCTGACGAACTAGCTCTACAATCTGCTTGCCCGTCCGCTCGGACATATGTCTGCGTCTGCTGTCCGGCGCCGGGATAGCTGCACAGCCTGGTAACGCCATACCGATCGCTTCGGCAATCGAGGCCATAGTGCTGGCGGTGCCCATCACCATGCAGTGACCGTCACTTCGGCAAATTGCATTCTCTGCCACAGCCAGCGCTTCGTCACTAATATTTCCAGCTTTATGCTCCAGCGTAAAGCCATAACAATCTGTACATGCTCCAAGGCTACGCCCGCCCAGCCGGCCATTTAACATGGGACCGCCTGTCAGCACAATGGCTGGAATATTGGCGCTAGCGGCTGCCATCAACTGAGCGGGTACCGTTTTATCGCACCCTCCAAGCAGCACTACGCCATCAATGGGATGCCCCTTCATCATTTCTTCCGTATCCATCGCCATCAAATTACGCAGCAGCATTGTTGTAGGCTTCACATAAGGCTCACCAATCGAGATCGTCGGGAATTCCATCGGTACTCCCCCTGCCTGCCAAACACCTCGCTTCACATAATCCACTAATTCATTAAAATGTGAATGACATTTATTCAGCTCACTGAAGGTGTTGCAAATACCGATTACGGGCTTGCGAATATCTTCTTCGGTATATCCCATAGACTTCGTAAAGGAACGATGGATAAATCCCCATAAATCTTTTTCTTGAAAATAGGCTTCACTCATCAACTTTCCACCGAATTCGGCCTGCTTATCCTCGCTGTCCCTACGCTCCCCCATGATCCCATCTCCTTTTAACTACAACACTTATAGACCATGCACAAATCCCTCAGACAAAACCAAGAATCTCCGGTGTTAGACGATGCATGATGCTCTCAATAAACTCCTGCGGAATATGAGGAAGCTTCGTTCCCTCCACTAGATCATTGATATGGTACATAGCATCTAGCATCTTCTGCGTCCCAAAGAACGGATAATCTGACCCAAACAGTATTTTATCTTGCACCCCGTATTCCATAGCAGATACCAGGGCATTGTAGAACTGCCAAGGCCTGCTTCCTAACGCAGAAACGTCCATATACAGGTTAGGATGCTTACGCACCAATGAAATACATTCATCAATCCAGGGATGGCCCATATGCGCCACAATCATCTTCAGCTTCGGAAAAGCACGGGCAATCGGATCCAGCATCGCCGGCCTTGATGCATCTAGATAACCCTCCGGTACAAAAGAGGTTCCCTGATGCCAAAGAATAGGAACATCTAGCTGTTCTGCTTTGGCATAGAGGGCATAATGCTTGGGATCATCAGGATAAAAATTCTGATAAATAGGTGCAAGCTTCAGCCCTTTTAGCCCCATCTCACGAATCGCAGTCTCAAATTCAGCAACACAGTCCAGATGATTGGGATCTACACTCGCAAAACCGAATAACCGATCCGGATCCGTGCGACAGTAATCAGCGACATACGCATTAGGTACAACAAGTCCAGTTGCATGCGCAGCCATCGCCAGTACGATAGCACCAGAGAAACCATCCAAATTACGCCGGTGCTGCTCGGGGGTTGCTTCGATATTCATATCCGGGCCCCAAGCTCGTTTGATCGCCTCATCCGTAGGCCCTGAGACCATTCCCGGTCCAAACAAATGAGTATGACAATCGAAGATCATCCCCAGTCCCTCCTATTCACTAACCATCGTATTTGTAATGGCACCAAGCTTCTCAATCTGCACTGTGATCACATCACCAGCTTGTAAATAAATCTGTTCCTCTGGCGGGTAACCCATCACGACGCCTTCCGGTGTACCAGTCAGAATGATATCTCCCGGTGAAAGGGTCATACACTGGGACACATAGCTGACAATCTGCTTACAATTAAAAATCATGTCCGAAGTGTTGGAGTTCTGACGTAGTTCGCCATTCACTGTACACTGAATATCGAGCTGATTAGGATCACCCACTTCATCTGCAGTGACTAAGTACGGCCCAATAGGTGAAAATTTATCGCAAGACTTTCCTGCTAGCCATTGACTCGTCCGCATCTGTAAATCACGCGCCGACAAATCATTTGCAGCACAATACCCGAATACATAATCCAGTGCTTCTTCCTCAACCACATACTTCGCAGTTCGGCCGATGACGATGCCAAGCTCTGCTTCGTAGTCCACCTTGTGGCTGGCCCTCGGAAGCGGAACCTCCGAGTCATGTCCGGTCAGTGTATTGTTAAATTTATTGAACAGGATAGGATACTCGGGAATAGCCATCCCAGTCTCTTCGGCGTGCCGGCGGTAATTCAGACCAATACAGATGATTTTTCCAGGATCAGTAACGCAAGGGCCGAAGGTCAAATCTTCAACCTGCTTCAGCCAGGATGGATTCACCTCTTCATCAGGCAACTCATTTACAAAAATCCTCAGTTGGTTAAGTGCAGCCTCCCCACCATCAAGCAATTGATTAACCGTTACTGGAACCTCAGCCCGAGTGGATAATGCAATCTGTGCCGCCTCAATATCCACCACACCACGGTCGGTTAGAACGCCCATATGATCAGCCTCTTTTTGCAAAAAGGTAATTAGCTTCATCTATATAACTCTCCTTTACTTTATGCATTTTTGCCGAAGACAAGGCCGCCATCCACGTATAGCGGTGAACCCATTACAAACTCAGACTCATCGGAGGCGAGAAACAGTGCCGCCCTGGCCACATCCTCAGGTTTGCCGAGCTCACCGCTAAGCTGTCTGCGCTTAATGGCTGCAACCGAAGCCTCCGGATCCAGAGACGCCTTCAAATAACCTTCTACAAACGGAGTCATAATCGTACCGGGCAGCAGCGCATTTATTCGAATGCCGTAAGGCGCATAATCGACTTGCATTGCTTTGGTTAAAGATAGAACTGCGCCCTTAGAGGCACTGTAGGAAGCACGCTCTGCAACTCCGATTTCGGCGATGCCAGAGGACATATTAATGATAGAACCCTTCTTGCTCTTCATCATATAAGGAAGAACAGCCTTGCAAGTTAAGAACACACCTGTCACATTGACCCGCATGACCCTCTCCCACACTTCCTCGGCAACCTCATGCACTGTACCTACACCACTGATCCCTGCATTATTAAAGAGGACATCGATTTGACCAAAAGCTTGGAATACCTGATCAGCCATTCCAGTAGTACTGCTTGCATCGGTAACATCACAGGGGATGAACAGCGCATTTCCGCCCGACGCCTTTATTTCAGCGACAGCGGCCTTTCCTGAATCTTCTTGGACATCGGCAATGACTACCGTGGCTCCTTCTGAAGCAAATAATACGGCTGTGCTTTTTCCAATTCCCGAGCCTGCTCCGGTGATAATGACGATCTTATCTTTGAGTCGCATCGCTTTGCCTCCTCATCCTACTCCTTAGCTTGAAATTTACCGGGCAGCAGACCACTCACCCCTGGCTTAGCCATAAACAATCCGCCTGCAAACGGATAATCTCGCAGTTCCTTCTCTTGCATCCCTATCCTTGCAGTTGTAATGTAGAGTTCCGTTAGATCGTCGCCTCCAAAAGCGCATGAGGTCACTAGAGGCGCTGGAACTCGAATGACTCCAAGCTGTTCACCTGTATCAGGGTTCCATCGAGATACACAGCCACCGCCCCAATGGGCGACCCAAAGCATACCTTCACGGTCTATTGTCATTCCGTCCGGATATCCACTCGTTGTAGGAATTTGAAATGCCATTCTTCGGTTATTTATCCTTCCAGACGCTTCCTCGTAATCAAACACATCCACTTGCCTAGTCGGCGTATCAATATAATACATCTTGCTTCGTGTGTAATCCCAAGCCATTCCGTTTGAGCAGCCGATGCCGGACAACAATTGGCGGGTGATCCCACCAGACTCCACGACGTAGAATCCTCCGGCTTTCGGCTCATCGTTCATACTCATCGTTCCCACCCACAGTCGTCCTTGTCGATCGCATTTCGCATCATTCGCTCTGTTGTGTAGAAGATCCGCTTCTATTGAAGTCAGCAGGATCGGCGATCCTTCAGCTCGAGAGAGGTAGACCCCATCTTCCATAGCCAATAGAATTCCTCCTGTTGTCGTAGGAATAGCTGCACTAACCATTTGTTCAAAAGAGCGAACGACTTCATCACCAGTGATCCGGTCGTAGATTCTAAGCTTCCTACCTGTTATATCGACCCAATATAATTGATTGGATTCGGCATCCCAATGCGGCCCTTCACCAAGCTCAGCCTGAGCATCAATCATCAATTCTGCCTGAAATTCTGTACTTTCCAACATATTCACTCCTTCTTCTATTTACAGCTCACTACCATTAGCCAAATGCCCGCCATCCACACGAATGGTTTCTCCAGTTACATAAGAAGCTTCGTCAGAAGCCAGAAAAAGAAATACATTAGCAGCTTCCCTTATCGTTGCCGCCCGCTTCATCGGTGTGTGCTCCGAATACGCTGGGAGCTTCGAAGCTTCGCGCAGCTTACGGTCGAGAGGGGTATCCACAAATCCCGGTGCTACAGCATTTACGCGAATTCCATAAGACGCCAGCTCCACTGCCATCGATTCGGTTAGCAGTATAACAGCTGCCTTAGAAGCATTATAATGCGCGAGCTCGGAGCTTGCTGACAGACCATTTTTGGAGCTCATGTTAATAATAGAGCCTCCGCCGCCCTGAGAAATCATTTGCCTTGCGGCAAGCTGACCGATTAAGAAAACAGCCTTTACGTTGATATCAAATACTGCATTCCAATGCTCAAACGAGATGTCGAGAAAGTGTTCACGAAAGGCGATTCCGGCGTTGTTCACTACAATATCTATCCCGCCGAATCTTTCAAAGGCTCGGGCAACAGATTGTTCCAGCTGTGCCACATCGCGAAGATCACAAACCTCCACTGCGGCTTTTTCACCATAATCCTTCATGGTTTCCAGTGCAGTAAGAAGCTCACCCTCACTCCGGTCCAGCAACACCACCTGAGCACCTTCTTCCAGAAATCGAAGGGCAATTCCTAGTCCAATTCCTCTTGCTGCACCTGTGACCAGCGCTCTTTTGCCAGCCAGCCTCATGTTTATCACCCCCTCAGTTCTTGATCAGAGTACCCCGTATTTATCATAGACCTGCCGTAAGGTATATCCTTCGAGCAGTTCATCGCGTGTATGGTTCTCACGAGTCACCTTATCCATAGCCAATTGGAACACTTCATCGATGATGGCGCCCGGTATCACAACGATACCATCACGGTCACCAAAGATCACATCTCCGGGATGGACCATCACACCACCGCAGAGCACTGGAATGTCATAATCAATCACAATCCCACGCCCTTGAGAATCAACAGGTTTGGTCCCGGTAGCAAAGACAGGAAAGCCAAGCTCCAGAATTTTAGCAGTATCACGGATTAGTCCATCTACAATGGCTCCGCGGCCACCTCTCATTTTGGAAGCCGTAGACAATAGCTCTCCCCACAGACCGTTCTGCCGCGATTCATTCGTACAGCCGATGACAATCTCACCGGGCTTGACGCTGTCCACCGCTTCAATCTCCTTCGTGTAAGGATCTTCCGGCAAATGATGAATATCCACAGACAGAATGGTCTTTGCTCTTCCGGCGACGATCCAGGTAGGATCTATCGGGTTAATATTTTCACGCATCACCTGATTACGATAGCCCAATTGATCCAGCGTATCAGAGATTACCGCAGAGTAGAGCTTTTCACACATACTGTCGAACAATTCCTGATCTTTCATAGGCGGTTCCACCCTCCTCAAAGTTTTCTGCTCACAGCTTCCTCATTTATTTAAGCGCACCGGTTGGCCTGCATGAACAGATTGATAAGCAGTAAGTGCGACCTCTGTGGACCTTAGTCCGTCTACTCCCGAAATCGGCACCTCCGCCCCTTCTAAAAGCGCCTGTACAAAAGCCTTCAGCATTAGTTCATTCATATCATCACCCCAAAAGGACCAGGTCCCTTTACCAGATGCTCTTCCGTATACATTGTTTTTTTGGTTAAAAGCATCAATAGAAATGACACCTTTAGTGCCGATAATTTCTAGGGTCACATCCCCCCAGGTCGGGAAGCCCGGATTGCGTGACCAGCTCGGATCGAGCACGCCGAACACACCATTCTCAAAAGTAACATGCACCATTCCGGCATCATCGATCGTCCGCTTGCGCTCTGGATCAAACAAGGTATCCGCATAGGCATACACCTGTTCTACAGAAGAACCAGAGAACCAGTTCATCAGATCCATCACATGCACAGTATGATCTAGAACAGCACCGCCCCCCGATAGGGCTTCATCAGAGAACCAACTCGGTCCTGGAAAAGAACCACGATTCGTGCCTTTAAAAGCAATAATCTCACCAATATCGCCGCGATCTAGTGATTCCTTAGCCCGAACAACCGGAGTGAGGAAGCGACAAGGAAAGGCTGTCATGAGCTGTACTCCTTCTTCAGAGCATACCGAAATCATGCGTTGCATTTCTTCTACCGATAGGCCAAGAGGCTTCTCGCACAGTACATGCTTGCCCGCTCGGGCCGAAGCGATGGTTAACTCAGCGTGATAGACATTTTCTGAGCAAATAATTACGGCATCTATATTCGCATCAGACAGAAGCTCCTTGTAGTCAGCATAATAGGGAATCGAATGACGTTCTGCGAGCGCTAGCGTTCGCTCCGGCACCTTATCAGCAATTCCACCAACCGTCACTTCAGGCATGTGCAGTAAACTATACAAATAGTCAAAAGCATGCGCGTGCGCGAAGCTGATCATGCCAATATTCAAACGGCTCATAGAATATCCCCCTTCACATCAAGCTTCACTGGTTGATGGAGTATTACCGATTGCTGAGCAGCTTCAGCCCAGCGTACAGCTTCCAGCGCATCCTGTGCTGTTACTATCGGCTCTTCCCCACTTGATAGGCAGCTTAGAAAATGCTCCAATTCCTCATAATACGGATCCTTCAGCAGCACACTCGAAGGTGTCTCCACAAATCCCGATGTAGAACCAGTTGTAATCGATTTGCGAATATGCAGACTTTCGCCATCGCCGGTTCCGCCTGAAATGATTCCTTCCGCATCCGCATGTTCAAAGGAGGAATGGAATGACCCAGGATAACCCCAGAATGCTTCAAGCTGTGCAATGGTTCCATTCTTAAACCGGAAAGTGGCTGAAGCATAGTTTATTTCTTTCGATTGATGCTCGAACGCATATACTTCTCGGGCTTCACCAAAAGCCCCACGAATGTAATCAATATCGTGAATCATTAAATCCATAATGACACCGCCGCTAAGAAGCGGGTCCCGAAACCACGCTTGCACGTTACCAGGATGCGATCCCGCCCGTTTAGCATGGTACACTCCGCCTTGATCACTGCCAAGCTGCTTTATTCCCTCCGCAAGCTGTCTGTATGAAGGAAAAAACCGAACGACATGGCCCACAAACAAACTCACTCCGCGCTCGCTGCAGTAGCGAATAGCTTCTTCTGCTTCCTGCGAAGTGAGTGCGAGCGGCTTCTCACAGATTACATGCACGCCATGATCAGCAGCTATCCGTACCAGGGATACGTGTAAATAGGTCGGCACTGCAATACTGACCACCTCTGGCTTCACCTGCTCAAGCATCTCTTGTACGGAAGTAAAATAGCTAACGCCCACTAAATTCCCTAACACCTCAGCGGCTTTTTCAACGATGTCACATACAGCTACAAGTTCTACTTCGGGCATGGACTTGTAACGGTCCGCATGAACAGTTCCCATACCGCCACATCCAATGACTGCTGTCCTAATCAATTCACTTCACTCCTTGCAGATTGTGTTTTCCTTTACAGAAGAATATTAGCTCCGCTTACCCGACTTTCGTTGGCCGCTTCGATGAAGCGAATCAGCTCTAGCGTTAAAGAAGGTCGTACCGGTGGAGCATCCCCTCGCGCCATAGCTATAAAGTTCTTCAGTAATTGCTGATGTCCTGCGTTGTAATTTGCTCCGAGCGCGTTAACTCCGTTACTGCCCCGTTCACGGTGCAGTACGATATAGAAATCTGAGCCGCCTGTACGGTTCCCGCGAATCGTCCCGATTCGCCCGTCCTTCCACTGACCGACTACCCATTCTTGCATATCGTTACAGATGACACGTACCGAATAACAGCCTTCTCCAAGTGCGGCATATAACATCTCAGCAGAATGAATTCCGTACCAGAACAACCCCGGTTGTGTCGGCTGGAAATCAAGCGGTCCAGAGCAATCCGCTCCAAGGATTGCACCTGCACTTTCATCCCCTAAGAGAGCTACCAGCGGTCCACCGAAACGGAGCATAGAGCTGGAGAAAAATGGCGTTCCATACCTCTCCGCCATTTCCACAATCGCCTTCGCATCTTCAGAAGTAACCGCTAACGGCTTGTCAATAAATATCGGTTTTCCGTAAGGAGCCAGCACCTCGAACTGTTCCTTGTGCACTCTCCCATCTACAGAAGTCAGTAGAATCGCATGGGATCTCTCCGCAACTTCTTCTATAGAATTGAGCAGTTCAACACCATATTGTTCCTGCAATTCACTGCTAATTAGGCTTACTCTTGAATAGCTTAGCTCGAAATCAGGAGAACCTCCCGGATAACCGCAGTGTAGCCTGCCACCCGGAATATACAACGGATGGGATACATCATTTAGCATTGCCGCGAATATCCTGCTATGCGAAGTGTCCATACCAACCATACCAATCAGCAGCTCTTCCATTTCAACAACACCTCTTATTCGGTTGGTAACAACCCCATAGAGTGACCTGCTTATTTAGAAATTAGACGTTCTTCTCTGAACCTCTCAAGTAATTCCATGTATTCTTTTCCAACTTGTTCGATGCTGTAAGTAGTTCTGGCTTTCTGTTCTCCTAAGGACTTCAAGCCTTCTCTCAGGCTATTCTGCTCCAGCAGCGCGCTCAATCTATTCACACATTCCGCTTCATTGCCTGATTCGTACAAGGAAACACTCAACGGACCATCCAATAATTCCGGCAACGCCCCTACACTCGGAACCACTACGGGACAGCTGCAGGCCATCGCCTCCAGTACAGTCATTCCAAAAGATTCATTAATTGTGGTACTAACATATAACCCGCCACTCTGCGCGACCGATGAATAATAGCGATGCATCTCATCGTAGTCCACCTTGGGAATCCACTTGAAATGCTTAATCCCCTGTTGTTCTACCTTTACCATCAGCTGTTTCTTGATCTCATCGGGAGCAGTATATCCCCCAACAAGCATAAATTGCAGCTCTGGTATCTTGGCATTCAGCTTTCCAGCAATGTTCAAATAGGACGACCAGTTCTTGTGATCATCCAGTTTACCCACCCACAAAATAGTGACAGGCTCCTGCTCAATCCCCGCTTCATATCGGAACAAATCGGCATCCAGACAATTATTAATATGATAAGCACCCGTTATCCCGATGCTGTCCAAATAATCCTTCATGTAAGCGGATGGAGTGATCACATAGTGAAAAGGCAGACTATCTTTCGTTGCTGCCAACTTCCGCAAGGGTTCGGAATAGGTGGTATGTACCTCATGAATAATAACCTTTCCCTCTTGTACAGGCCCAAGCGCTTCATACAGCTCGTAAGTATCAATAGTAATAATGACATCGAAATCATAGACTTCCATGTAGCGCTTAATCTCTTCAACCGTCCCCAGAATTCGGACATGCTCGTATCCCTCAAAAGCGCTCGCCCCGCCGTAATCCTCTAGAAAGGCAAAATGCACTTCCGAATGCTGACGCAAAAATTTAAATCTATTCGCAAGTTGAGTGGTTACCCCGCCCAGAATACAGAATTTATAAAAATATAATATTCTCATCATCCTTCCACCCTTCACCAAGGATAGTGCAGACCTATCTAGCCCATCCAATATAATTCTGTAGTTCTAGCAAAATATAGATCGCCCTCACGGTCCATCGTCAGCAGCCGCGCATCGTCATTAAGCACCTCAAGCTCCTCACTCAGTACATCAAACTTGAACAAGCGATTCATCGATACGCCGTAAAGCATGCCTTCCTTATAGAGCAGTTCATTACCGCTACGCCAAAAATGAGTCACAACATTCCAGTCCATGGGGAACAATGAGTAAGTTTTTACAGTACACTTAAGCTGTGGATCGAACCGAAATAACTTACCTGCCGTCAAACCCCAAAGCTGCCCTGCATCATCTAGAACCAAAGCAGAAATAGCCCTTTCCCCTTGCACCGGTATACCTTCCCATACTTTGCAGCGCTTCTCCATATCCCAAATCATTAGAGAGGCATCCGCACGCTGGGGAGCAATCCCAAGTCCGCCCCAAACAGACCCTCCAGCAAACAACAGCTGATCTCTACTGACCAAGGACACTACACTCTGCTGCGGCAAAAGATTTCTGAACACCTCACGTGCACCGCTAGCAGGATTGTACAGTGTCAACGCCCCTCCATGCCGACCATAGGAAGGAACCGTTCCAATTGCGAGCTCTTCTCCTGCCCAAGCCCAAGCAAAAGGGCGGTCCTGCTCCTCTTCCTGTAAGGAAAATAGCAGTTCTGGATTCTCCCCCGGCTTCCATTCCCCGTTCGGGTCATACTTAAAAATATTCGCTCGCGGATAAACGCCTAAATATAAACAACCACTTCCAGCTATCATCCCTTCGGTCTGGCCAATTCCCCGATAAGAAATGATCTCGTCGGCTGCCTTATCGAATCTGGCCAGCCCACCTGCGAAATACCCTCCGATATAAAGAGCATCGTCAGGTCCGTAGGTCATGGACTGTAAATGGACCGATTGACCTTGCAGACCGAAGTCCATCACCATATGTCGATCCGTCACCGGATCGTAAATCCAGCAACTCCCGTCCCTGTATACACCAGTTAAGCAGCGTGCATTCGGATTTAGAACATGGTTATTCAGCCATCCATAGTCTCCCGCCGGCTCCGGCATAGCTAGGGAAGTAACGAACAGGCTTCCAGTTCGGATATCATATCGCTGCAAATAGTCATCTTTAATGAAGTACACATTTCCCAACGCATCCGGAGGCGAAACACTAAGTCCACTCACATGCTCCAGAGTTTCGCCCCACGCCTGTAGTTCCAGATCATAAATGTACAATTTTGCAGACGGTGTGATCCGGGCAAATAGCTTGCCCTGAACGATATTTAAGTCATAGACCAGCTGTTCACCCTGACATTCATCTGGCATCCCAATTTCCGAGCGTTCACCCGAAGCCGTATCCAGTACAACAATATGTGGGGTTTGTGTTCCAACTCCCACATAGAGCTTTCCGTTCCACGCTTCCATAGAACGAGCATACTGTTCTCCAGTCACCATTACCCCGTAATCTCTAAACACTGCTGTCACTGGATCATACTGGAACACTTTCCCACCAGGATAACATCCTCCATAGACCCTTCCTTGTTCATCCGCTGCCAACCGCCACGTATAGAATTCACCGGGAATCATCTCACCCAGGTTCTCCACACCATTTTCATGAGTGAACCTGTACAAAATACCGCTTCCCCCGATATACACTCCGCTAGTTGTTAAGACTACACCCCAGCAATGATCCGAGCCTTCGAGCGCATAACGTTCTGGCGCTTGTTCGCCGCTAGGATCCAGAACAAACAAGATGCATGGACTACCAGAAGAAACAGCATATATCCGGTCTGCTCCTTGCCATGTTCCATAAGCCGTGGCCCAAACCGCCACACCGTCCAGTGGCTCACCGATCCGCAGCGTCTTCATCTGCTCCCGCCTTCTTTTGCCAGTTGTTCCTTTACCTTCACTTCCGCCCCAGAAACTGCCCCAGGATAAGCTAATACTGCTCCCAACAAATCCACTGGATCCTCTGCATAACGCCTAAAGGCTTCTTCACAACGCTCGACCGGGAATATCGCGCTAATTAATGGTCTAACCTGAATATCGCCTTCGGAGATTAACCGAATATATTCAGCCATATTACGTCCTTCTGTCCATCGTACGTAGCCATAAGGGTAGTCAATCCCCTGCCGCTCATAGATAGGATCATATCGTCCGGGACCGCCGGCTCTAGAAATCAGCACTTGAGCTTCCTTACCGAACATCAGATCACGAGAGAAATCCGGTTTAATATCTCCAACCAATAGTACCTTTCCGCGATCCCGTACCCACTCTAGTGCTTGATCAATAAGGTCGCCGGTTTTGCCGCCTGCACAGACGATGACTGCATCTGCTCCCATGTCCTCCGTCAGGTTAGCAAGATGTTCCTTTACCTTCTCTGGGCTAGTAGCGATATGTCTAATCCCCAATCTCTCGGCCATCTCACAGCGCTCTGCAAGTAAATCATAGACAATCACTCGGCATCCTGCCGCCTTAGCGATCTGCGCAATCAACTGCCCAAGAATTCCGGCACCGATCAACACAAGTGTCTCTCCAAACTGCGGTGCAACCTGCCTTACCGCATGTACTGCAATAGCTCCAAGCCCTACTGTCGATGCTTCCTCCGAACTTACATGATCAGGAATGGGCACCATCAGATGCTGAGGCATTAGCAGCCATTCTGCATGCTTCGCATAAGGACCGCCGTAACAAGCTACCCGAAGACCCTCAGGCCAGTGCTCCATTCCTTTCCCACGTGTTCGGATTACACCTGCTGCACTGTATCCAAGTACAATTTGTTGCGTACGGTGCAGGCCATTCATCATCATTTCCGTTCCGGGGCTAATCGCCGAATATTCAGTCTGGACTAGTACAAATCCATCTTCAATGACTGGTGTCAGAACATCCGACATGCGAATCTGTCCTTCCTGAGATATTACCGCCTTCATATGTCTTCTCCTCCCGACTGCTTCAGAAACGATTCCGTCACATGCAGCATCTTCTCTATGGGTGTTACTCCTTCAACGCACCGATCATTACGCCTTTTACAAAATATTTCTGTAAAAATGGATAGATCATCAGAATGGGAACGGTAGCAATGATTATCGTAGCGAATTTAATAGATTCACTGATCCGAAATACCTCATCTTGGGTAACACCTGCCAGCATATTTTGCGCAGAGGATTGAATCAGGATTTCTCTCAATATCAATTGGAGCGGGAACAAATTCCGATCCTGTAAATAAATCATGGCCGAGAACCAACTGTTCCAGTGGCCTACGGCATAAAAGAGGGTCATAACCGCCAGAACCGGCATAGAGAGCGGAAGCACGATCCGCAGCAGAATTCTGAAATCATGGGCGCCGTCTATTTTGGCAGACTCTATTAAACTATCAGGGATAGACTGAAAGAAAGTCCGCATCACTATCAAATTAAAAGCACTAACCGCACCAGGTAACAGCAGCGCCCACCGTGTATCATACAAGCCAAGCTCACGGACATTCAGATACGCCGGAATTAAGCCACCACTAAAAAACATCGTGAACACAATAAAAGCCATTATGACATTCCTCCCCTCCAGATTCTTTCTGGACAGAGGATAGGCACCAAGTGTAGTAAGCACCAGATTAATCAACGTACCGACAATGACATAAAAGAAAGTATTTCCGTAAGCTGTCCAGACCCGCGTATCCTCAAATACCAGCTTGTAAGCATCCAGATTAAAGCCGATTGGAAAGAAGCTTACCTTCCCCGCAGCAATAGCATGTGCATCGCTGAATGAGGAGACCAGCACGTACCACATCGGGTACAGGAACAGGAAAGAACACAAGATTAGAAACAGCACATTGCAGCTGTCGAATATGATTTCACCCATACTGCGTTTCACAACCATTGTCTACCCTCCTAAAAGTTTTGTGAGCTATTCTTCATTGAAGTTACTTCGTACAAAACTCGCATCGGAAGTTATGCTTACCATAGGCTGCTTTCAGTTGTTTTTCGGCTGATCCGATTAGCTAGCACGAGCAATGTGAAGTTAATTACAGAATTGAATAATCCAACCGCCGCAGAAAAACTATAATTCGCTTCCATCACACCTCGTCTATAGACAAATGTTGAAATAACATCCGCAGTGACGTACGTTCCTGGATTGTAGAGCAATATAATTTTGTCCCAGCCCACATTCAGCAGGGTACCGACATTCAGAATCAAGAGAATTAGGACCGTAGGGAGAATCCCAGGCAGCGTTATATTCGTTAGCTGTTTCCATCGCCCTGCTCCATCTACAACTGCAGCTTCATACAGGCTCGGATTGATACCAGATAACGCTGCTAAATAAATAATTGAATTCCAGCCTAGGCTCTGCCACATGCCAGAACCCACATAGATCGTTCGAAACCATTCCGGCAGAATCAGGAACTGGATAGGCTCAGAGATCAGGCCGATGCCAAGCAACAGGCTGTTAATAATTCCTCCGGGCTTGGTGAAATCAATAATCATCCCGCAAATGACGATGAGCGAAATAAAATGCGGCAAATAAGACACGGTCTGCAAAAAGGACTTCAGCTTCTTGAGCCGCAGCTCATTGAGTAGCAGGGCAAAAGCAAGTGAAGCAGGAAAAATGAAGATGAGCGAGTAGAAGCTCATTAAGAAGGTATTTTTAAGCAGTCTGAGAAAATAATAGCTTTCGAAAAACTTCTCGAAATTCTTGAAGCCCACCCAAGGACTATCCGTGATCCCCAAGTAGGGATTGAAATTCTTAAAGGCAATGATCGCCCCATACATCGGCTTGTATTCAAAAATCAGAAAATACAAAACCGTAGGGAGTAACATGAGATACAGATAGCGATTGGAGGCTATCCGCTTCCAGGGAATCGGACTCCTCTTGACCGGAAGCTTCCTGCTTTCAACTTTAGCGACTTTTACAGGTACAGCCATATAGTTCTCCTCTCCCGGACACTGGCGTTAGTCATAGCTGTCATGCGGCGAGCGGTCACTTAGAAATCTCTGAACCGCTCGGCCCACGACAACCTCTTACAAGCTGAATCATTTCCCTTTAAATCGCTCGTATGCAACCTGATACTCTTTTAGCACATCGTTAATCCCCATCTTCTCAAGCTGCTTCATCACTTTGTCATAGTCTTCAATCTTTTGGCGCCCCATGATCATGGCATTAATTGTCTCTGCTACATAGGTCTGAATATCAGCCATCAAAGGAACAACTACATCGTTTTCCTCTGTTGTGAATTGGACTGGAGGCAGCTTGCTATCAAAATCAATATAGTCACTGTATAACTCGAGTGGATTTTCCGTCTGTCCGTTAGCTTCTCGGATCTGCTCAGCATATCTGGTATCCGCTACTGTAGCCCAGCTTCCGCCCCCGATCGTATGGTTCAGCAGTTCCTGTGTATTCGTGAGACCATTGGTTGGATGAGTCACTTCTTTCTTATAAATAGGCTCTCCGTTTACCAGATCATAGGACTTGCCTTCAACCCCAAAGTTGTTCAAAAGAATGCCTTCCTCTGAGTATTGATAATCCAGCCATTTCATCACTTCCTCAGGATGCTCGGTCCGCGAGGAGACCGCCAATCCGTGTGCTGCTGCCTGCCAGCGGAAGGAGACATGACGTTGATCACCGTTTGGTCCTTTTGGTGGAATGGCCGGTGCAATTTTGAAGGTCGGATGTTTACCCTCCATTAAAGTAGTAAAGTTCCCCATGTAGGAACCAGACCAACCAAACCATGCCCCTGCCACATCAGTAGTCACTTTCTCAGTCAAGGTCTGGAATGTGGTATCTACCAGATAGTTCGGGTCGAGCAATTGTTCATCGTAAAGACGGTGCAGATAGGTTACGACATCCTTGAATTTCGGATCGTTCGGACCGTATTTCACTTGGCCGTTATCCACGAAGAATCCGTAGTCAACACCAAAGGCAGGAGCGAATAACATCATGATATTTTCCAAGTTAACTGTGACTAGTGGAATTTCATCCTTCTTGCCATTTCCGTTGGCATCCTGCTCCCTAAATGCTTTGAGCATGTTATACCAATCTTCCGTAGTTTCCGGCATAGATAGACCCAGCTTATCGATCCAGTCTTTACGCACTTGCGGGAACATTTGAGTGAGATCCTGTGAATCAAGAACGAGATTAGGTAGGTAAAAAATGTGGCCTTCAGGCGAAGTGATTTGTCCCCGGATATCCGGGTTGTCGTCGAGGATTTTCTTGAAGTTTGGCGCATTTTTCTCAATTAAATCTTCCAGAGGAAGCAGCGCGCCTTGTGTACCATATTTTCCGGAATCCGTGCCCCATAGATCATTGTAGATGATGTCCGGCAGCTTCCCAGATGACATTAATAGGCTAAAAGCTTCCGCACTGGCTTCCGTACTATGTTGAAAGTCGATATGAATGTTAGTGTTCTCTTCCATTTGCTGAAAGGATAATTTCTCATTAAAATTAGTTCCTCTAAAATTGCCGCCGCTTGGTGACCAAAGTGACAGTTCTAGCTTATCTGAAACAATCGGGAGCTGAAGACCGCCTACTGTTTTCCCTTCCTTAACGGGAGCTTGCGTAGCCTTCTGAACCTCCGCAGTAGGATCTGCGGTATTGCCCGTTTTAGTATTCGAACCGCCGCAAGCAGATACGAGCGTCACTAGTGACAATAGGACAGGCAGCAGCAGAGCTAATTTCCTTTTAGCAACATTCATAATTCAACCCCCTATTAATAACTAAAAAATAAGATAATCATTATGATATATTCACTAACATCAATCAGAAGGAATCAACAATACATTAATAAATTTTTAAATGAGTGATTATTCTGCAAACAACCTTTTGTAGGGGATATCCTCCTTTCACTACCCTTTTTTCTCCTTAAATTAGACGAAAACATCTGTTCTGACTTCTTTTTGATTTACATTTCAGAGTATCAGATCTTTTATTTCACCAATCTGATATATATCTGATGTATTTTATTATATTTTCCAGCCTACATGATGTCAATATAATAATAAGAAATATCTCTAATAAGTGTAACCTTATATAACATGTACCTGTCGCAAAATGTAGAAAACCCTCAAATTTAATAGAAAACGCTTACAAAATTACCTATATATAAACGCTTCAAATAAGCCGACTCTGATCTTATACAGATAAGATATAGCGCGCAATATATACTTTTTTTTCTGAAAAAAATGCGTAATAATGGCCTCAAAGCACCATCATCACGCGTTTCATTAATTTTACAGAGAACATCAATCTCAAGAAAAAAGGTCTAAACCTTCTGATCGGCAGCATCCTGTTCCGAAATCAAGACACTCAACTCTTCATGAAGTGTTTCCTCATCAATCATCTTTGACCAATAAGCGTTCAACAACTTACGAAAGCTCTTTAGAACAGCAATAGGAAGCCCTAAATCTTTAAGGTAGGAGAAGGTTGGAAATAGCTCTCTGTACATCAGATATCTCGAAGGACGATTCAAATGATCCGCCGTGCTCATCTCAGCGATCCGCTTTCGAGCTGGAATACTTACTGTGCGCTCCCGAATAATTTTCTGTGCTTCTACGGAAGCAAGGAAGTTGACGAATTGACGAGCCGCTTCCTTTTGTCTTGAATTCCCGACCACAGCTGCTCCGATCGTCACCAATAGCGTCTTCTGTGGATCTTTTGATTTCAGCCTAGGTAACGGTGCAAGATCATAATCGAGCGTTAATTCCTTAAATTCATTTAAATTAAAAAAAGTCGTCAGAATCATCGAAACCTGCTCTTGGACAAACAATGAGATCGTCTCATCTTCATGATTGCCAGCAAGATATTTCGGGAAAATCTGATGGTTATTCACAAGCCGACTATACACACTAAGGCTATTAGCCGTCTCCGGACTAAGCGTACGGTGCTCGATCCCGTCTGCCACGGTTTGAATACCGCTCTGCAGCAGGAATACAGAATAACGATTCTCAGAAGCAGGCACAAAATAAATGGCATGTCGTCCACGTTTCTCCGCCAACTGACGAGCCGCCTCAATCAAGTCATCCCAAGTCCAATAGCTGTCCGGCTCCGGCAGATCCGCTTCCCGAAAATGGGCCTTGTTGTAGCATAGCACCACGGGGGAGAATGAAATCGGATAGGCATACAACTGCTCTTCATGATAAAAAGCTTCCGTCGCAATTGGATATAATTCAGGATCAGGCTCAAGCGATTCCAGTAAGTCCGCTGAACCATTTTCAGCCAATTCCTGAAATTGCGTGCTATTCAGCGATACAGCATCGAGCATCCCATTATTGATCAACTCCACCGCAGAATTCACATGGTCAAAATCATTCAGAGCCAGCGGAAGAATATGAATACCGGGATGCAGTCGATGAAATTCACCAATTAGATCATCCAGCAGAAAGTCCTTGGACAGCGAGGAGCTGCAGCCAAAATGAATACGGATCCTCTCCTGCACAGACTCCATAACCTTACTGCCGACACGGTCGATTTTGACAATAAGACCTTCCTGGACAAGCACATCCAGCCCTCTTCTGACCGATTTATTACTTAACTCAAATTGCTTAGCTAGTGTACTCTCTGCTGGCAGATAAGCACCTGGCTGCAGCACTCCACTTAGGATATCCGTACGAAGCTTACCCACCATATGATCGAGTCGCTCTCGGAAGGAATGACGACCTGATTTATTATTCATGTACAATTCTCCCCGAAAAATCCAAATTTACATCATCTCCCTCTTATTTTGCGTCAGCTCTGATTTGAAGTCAAATAAAAATACCCATTTTCCCAAAAATTTTAAGTTAAGTAAATTCCCCTCTGCTTCAGCCGAGAGATGTCATGGGTGAAGGGCTGGAACTTCGTGTGCACCCTTCCTTTAATTCAATAATTAGAAAAGCCACCTGATTAGAGGTGGCAAACTTCCAAATTATCTATACGTAAGAGATTTCGCTATGCTAATTGTGTAATAACGAGATGTGCTGAAACAGATCTTGTTCCTCCAGCGAGAGGAGTAATAGTAAGTGCAGTGGAATTACCAGCTGGATTCCTAACTGTCAGTATGGTATTAATGACCGTTGTTTGAACTATAGCCATTTCTACAATTTCTGATGTACCTGTCGCACGTCCAACTACCGTATAGGCGAGATCTGCGCCATTAAGAGTCAAGATGAGTTGGCCTGCTTCCGTTACACTAACCTGAAATAATACCTGATAAGTCCCTATTGCTGCTAAGTTAAAAGAACTAGGACCCGTTCTTGCAATTGTCGTCCCGCTGGTAGGGCCATCTTGAGGAAAACTCACGTCTGTTCCCGGTGCTACAGTTGCTGCATTATCAGGGGGCATCAGGGCAAAAAAATCAGCAAAGCCTAGTACTCCTCCTGCTGCTCCGGTTGCTCCTGCGACTCCTGGCGCACCGGTTGCTCCTGCTGCTCCTGCTGCTCCCGGTGCTCCGGTTGCCCCAGTTGCTCCCGCTACTCCTGGCGCTCCGACTGCTCCCGGTGCCCCGGTTGCTCCGGTTGCTCCTGCTGCTCCCGCTACTCCCGGTGCTCCGGTTGCCCCAGTTGCTCCCGCTACTCCTGGCGCTCCGACTGCTCCCGGTGCCCCGGTTGCTCCGGTTGCTCCTGCTGCTCCCGCTACTCCTGGCGCTCCGACTGCTCCCGGTGCCCCGGTTGCTCCGGTTGCTCCTGCTGCTCCCGCCACTCCCGGTGCTCCGGTTGCCCCAGTTGCTCCCGCTACTCCCGGCGCTCCGACTGCTCCCGGTGCTCCGGTTACCCCGGTTGCTCCCGCTACTCCTGGCGCTCCCGCTACTCCCGGTGCTCCGGTTGCCCCAGTTGCTCCCGCTACTCCTGGCGTTCCGACTGCTCCCGGTGCTCCGGTTGCCCCAGTTGCTCCCGCTACTCCTGGCGCTCCGACTGCTCCCGGTGCTCCGGTTACCCCGGTTGCTCCCGCTACTCCCGGCGCTCCGACTGCTCCCGGTGCTCCGGTTGCTCCCGCTAATCCCGGTGCTCCCGGTGCTCCCGGTGCTCCCGGTGCTCCGGTTGCTCCAGTAGATCCGGTTGCACCTACAAAACCTTGAGGTCCTATAGCTCCAGCAGGACCAGGTATACCTTGTGGACCCTGAGGACCTAGGAGTCCTTGTGTGCCCGGTACTCCTTGCTCCCCTTGAGGACCAACGGGGCCCGCTATACCCTGTGGACCCATTGCTCCCGCTGGCCCAGGTTGACCGTGAGGTCCTTGGGGTCCTGGGGGGCCACCGGCGGGACCTTGAGGCCCTTCTGCTCCTTCGAGTCCTCGTGGTCCTTGGGGTCCCGGTACGCCTTGGGCCCCTTGTACTCCTTGGATCCCTTGTGCTCCTTGAGGTCCTGTAGCACCAACGACTGTTGGAGTGGTAACGTTCACTTCAGGCGGAGGACATGTGACTTGCACAATTTTCTTAATAACTTTTCGACGATGTTCTTTTCTTTTTCTTTTCGAAGGATATACAGTGGCGATTTTTTTCTTATGACATTTTTTATCGTCTGGACAACTCAATACGTACACCTCCCTATAAAGATAGTTCAGTGTACGCATCTTATTAATTTTAGACATGGACCAATAACTAGTTTTTACTAGACTAGAATCCATATCCAGAAAAAAGGGCTACAAATATAGGATGTCGCCCTTGAGCATACTACAATGTCCACACCAATTTGGATTGCTTTTCGTATTTTATTACTAGGACAACTGACACTTCCCTATTAGACCCATATCTATGATTTGGGTCTTTTTTTATTTTTATTAATTCTACCTCAAACTCAGTTTATATCACTTAATTCGCTTTCTGATCTCATAAAAAAACAGCCCCCAAACCCTGGGAGCTTCTAATAATCAATTATTATTTTTTGTCGACAGGCTTACGAATCGCATTGCCCACCTTCACAAGAATATCAGACATCGAAGCCTCATCATTTACATCATAATCATCAATGTTCAAACGAAGCACTGGGCAAGCCGTAAACTCGTTAATCCATTTCGAATATCTGCCATGCATATGCTCCCAGTAGGAAACATCCGTTTGAATTTCCATCTCACGGCCACGTTCATTAATTCGGGTCAGGATGGAAGGCAAGCTGCCTTCAATATAAATCAGCACATCAGGGTGCGGGAAGTATGGCGTCATAACCATAGCTTCATACAGGCTGGTGTAGGTTTCATAGTCTGTTTTGGACATTGTACCTTGATCTGCATGCATTTTCGCAAAAATACCGGTATCTTCATAGATGGAACGGTCCTGAACAAAACCACCGCCGAGTTCGAACATCTTCTTCTGCTCTTTAAAACGTTCAGCAAGAAAATAGATTTGCAAGTGAAAGCTCCATCTCTCAAAATCATGATAGAACTTTTCGAGATAAGGATTGTGATCAACCTGCTCTAGCGAGGTTTGAAAATTAAGTCTTTTGGCCAAGGCGCCTGTTAAAGTGGATTTCCCCACCCCGACAGTTCCAGCCACGGTAATTATGGCGTTTTCCGGGATATGATATGAATTCATTTCATTAACTCCTTTATATAAGAGACAATTTCAGTGAAGTGTTCTGGATTCTCCACGAAATCGACTGCATTTCCATCAATGGTAATAATTACGGTCGAAGGCTCCTGAATTGCTAGAGAGGCCATCGCGTCATCATAATCTTTAATTAATTGCTCCAAATACGCAGTATCCATCCCCTCTTCAAAGGGACGCCCACGTTTTTCAATTCTGGTTAATAACGTATCTAAATTGGCTTTAATATAGAGAATGATATTCGGCTTTGGCAGGTCATCCGTAAGCACATGATAAATTTGCCGATACTTCTCACGTTTCGTTCCGTTCAGTGTTCGTTCTCCAAAGATGAGGTTCTTATAAATATGGTAATCCGAAATGACCGGGATCCCTTTATCTATGTACTGTGTAACGGTATCTTCAAGCTGCTTATACCGATTACAAAGAAAAAACATCTCCAGTTGAAAGCTCCAATCGTCCATGTTCTCATAAAATTTAGCCAGAAACGGATTCTCATCGACAATCTCTTTAATGATCGGTAAATTTAATTCCTCTGCTAGCATAGAAGCTAATGTTGTTTTGCCAGCCCCGATTGGGCCTTCTACTGCAATAAACGGTGCATGTTTCATTGACGCTGACTTCCTCCTCAGATACGAACCTTTCAATAGCATTCAAGCATAAACGCCTTCGGCGTCCTTACAAGAACGGTAAGTTTAAGCGGGAAATATAAGAACAAAGTATAGTGTGAAACTTATACTTTCTTTTATGTTTATAAAAACAGACTAAATTATTGTATCACATGAGACCTTTCTTGTGAGTGGGTAAATATGAAGAAACTTTTCCAGTAGTTCTAGCGTCTAAATGTAAGATAATGGATTATAGCGTGAACATATCAAAATTATCTAATAAAGAAAAGAGAGGTATTCCTATGAAAAAATGGCTCAGCATGGTTAGTGCTGTTCTAGTATTAAGCCTCGCCTCTAACGTAAGCGCAGCTGCAGCTGCAGAGAACCCAACCACGACTACCAACCTCACTTCGTATGGCGCGGATTATCTGACCAAAACAGATGGTTCCTTTTGGGTATGGGGAGGTAATCGCTCCGTCCCTACGCAAATCCATGACCTGAATGAGGTACAAGCATACTTTGGTTCACAATATGTAATGAAGAAAGACCTTTCGGTCTGGCAATGGAGAACATCGGCATACTCTGAAACTGTTAAAGTGACCCCCGTTCAAGAGCTAGACAATCTGGTCGATATATTCATGACGGGAAATAGAACGATAGCCCTTAAAGGAGACGGGACGATTCTAAGTGCCCCCCTTTCATCCGATGGACTCACTACCTCCGCGTTCACACCGGTTTCCGGCGTCGATAACGTGGCCGCTGTGGGCGGTTACTATGAGTCTGATCTTCATAAGAGCTGGACACGTTACGTGTTCTTAAAGAAAGATGGAACTGTTTCTACTACACGCGATGACTTCGAAAGCTTCGAAACCATCCTGAATTTAACGGATATTATTCAAATTAAAAACAATCTGGCACTTAACAAGGACGGCTCCATATGGAGTTGGCCAGTCCAAGATTATTACAATAACCAAGGAGCTCCAATAGATCTATCTGCGACCCCTCTCAAGGGAATCAGTAATATTAAAAGTTTAAAAGGAAATCAGAACAGCCTATTAGCCATTGATGGAGCCTCTCAATTATGGTTCTGGGGCGCTACCATTACAGGTTCCTCAGACGGAACAACCTATCATGAACAACCACCGATTCTTCTAAAAGGGATCAAGAATGTAGTTGATGCTTACATCGTAGAGCGCTCTATTGTTGCGTTAACCGGGGAAGGAAACGTCTACCAAACTTCTATTGAGAACGAAATGATGCCCGCAGATTCAAAATTCACACTTCTCGAAAAAGAAGTAAGTAGCCTAAAGAAAGGCGGACGACATATCATCATGCAAAAGAAAGACGGCTCACTCTGGGGCTGGGGTGTCAATAAGGATGCACAGCTGGGCTATGGCGACTATGAATTCAGCCATGCCGGGCCCGTTCAAGTGCAAAAGCCTATTTCAATCTCCTTAAACGGAGAATCTATCCCACTCTCAAATGGAGTTATTACTCGAAACGGACAAAATTTCGTCCCGCTTCGATCGCTGTTCGAAAAATTAGGAGCCACAATTACCTATAAAGAGAACTTTACAGCTGCGAAAACAATAGATAAACAAATTATGATCACACGAGCCGCTACAGATAAACCGGCTCTCGCCATCAGTATTAACGGTGTAACTGGAGCGACAATGGTGAACAATACAACCGTAAATCTTCCTACACTACCCTTCATCGTAAACGGTTCGATGTATCTGCCACTTCGCTTTATAAGTGAGCAACTCGGAGCAAATGTGGAGTGGCTCCCACAGGAGGAGCGCATCGCCATCACGATGCAATAAGGAGTAATCAAAAAAAGGTGTCCCATCATGAACTGCACCCCGTCAAGTAGACAGTACAAAAAATAAAAGTAGTTTAAGCGGCCTTAGTCCTAAATTCAATGGGACTGAGGCCGTTTAATTTTGCCTGCAACCGTTCGTTATTGTAAAAGTGAATGTAGGTATCAATATCTGTTTGGAGTTCTTCAAAGGTCTGGTAGGTATGTAAGTGGTACTTCTCACATTTCAATGTTCCCCAGAAGGATTCCATCGGCCCATTGTCAATGCAACAGCCTACTCGGGACATGCTTTGCTTCAGTTGTGAATCGTCCAGCATCTTCTTAAAATGCAGAGAGGTATACTGGAAACCGCGGTCGCTATGGAGTAAGGTTCGGCTCTCCGGCGCTGCCTGTAATGCTAATTCCAGCGTGTTAAAAACTAGCGAATTATTATTGGAATGGCCCAGAACGTAAGCAACAATGGAATTGTCATACAGATCTTTTATTGCACTTAAATACGCCTTCTTACCCTTGCCGTATTTGAATTCAGTTACATCCGTTACCCATTTTTGGTTTGGAGCTTCCGCCTCAAAATTACGGTTTAGCACATTCTCCGCGACCTGCTGAGGCGTGGAGCCTACATACTTCTTTCTCTTTCTGCGGATGACAGACTGGATACCTTGGCGTCTCATGAGTCGGTATACTCGTTTTGCGTTAATAGATTTGTTCATTTGTCTGCGCAAATGCAGGGTCAATTGACGATACCCAAAGGTTCGTTCCACCTTCTCATACAAGAGAAGCATAGCCTCTGTCAGTTTCTCGTTTTCGGTCTCTCGGGAACTAGGTTTGCGATTCAACCATTTATAGTAACTTGACCGTGAAATCCCTACGATGTCACACATAAGTCGAATGGAGCAAGACTGTTCCTGTTGAACGGCTTGAATGGCCAGGTAGATGTTCTCCTGGCGAATGGTTCTTAACGTCTCCTCCTTTCGAGTTCCTCTAACTTTTTTAGAAAAGCATTCTCCGCACGCAGGCGTGCATTCTCGTACTCCAGCTTTTGCATCGCGAGTTTGTGGCGAGCTGCTTCCGTAAGTTCTTCGGGCGCTTTAGTACGTCCTCTGCCGTCACGTAACGCCTCTTCACCGCCTGCTTCGTACTTCTTTACCCAGCTATATATTTGTTGGTAAGACACGTGGAAATGGCTTGCCGCCTTCGTGTAGTCTTCTCCGTTCGAAAGGCAGTACAGCACGATATCTATCCGTTCCTGCCAAGTGGTTACGCGTCCTTTGGTCATAGCTTTAGATCCTCCTGAATGAGCTGTTAAGCTGTTGCTATGACCATTATACTTCCTAATCCAGTTAGCGAGTTGGGTTGAACTTGCAATCTTATACTTGCAGATGATTTGGTTTTGTGACAATCCTCCCTCGAGATAATCCTTAACGGCATGGAGTTTAAGTTCTGCGGAATACGTACGGTTGTGGCTTCGAACTTCCAGCCCTTCGTACCCATACAATTGATAACGTTGCCGCCACTTCACTATAGAGTTTTTGGATAATCCATACTTTCGGGCCGCAGCTTTCAAACCAATGTCGCCCCGTTCAATTTCTTGGAGAACCGTTAATTTTTCGAGTGCCGTATACTTCTTTTGTTCCATAAAAATACTCCCCATACAGCAGCAGGTTTTTATTATTTCGCCTGTCTACTATATGGGGAGCATATCATCACGGGACACCTTTTTATTCTTAAGATAAACGTCCGCTGAAATCTTCGAAAGCGAACTGTTTGATTACTTTGATTCCCTCTTCTTCATTGTAACTAACAATGGAAGGCAGGTTCACGCCATTAAACATATGGTTCTTCACCATGGAATAATGGGCCATATCAAGGAATACGAGTCTATCACCGTATTTCAAAGG
Organism: Paenibacillus sp. FSL E2-0201; assembly: GCF_037963325.1. NCBI lineage: Bacteria > Bacillati > Bacillota > Bacilli > Caryophanales > Paenibacillaceae > Paenibacillus > Paenibacillus sp. FSL E2-0201. The sequence goes on along the minus strand of NZ_CP150154.1, from coordinate 2,346,277 downwards.
CTCCTTGAAAGAATAATCTCCGATAACGTCTCCCGCTAGGCAAGTCATTCCACCTAATCTGTACGTATAAGGATATTCTCCCGGTTGTCCAGCATCAATAATGTTCGGACGGTACGGCATAGCCAGCACATCCGGCATATGGCACTCTGCCGAGGTATCGAGAATCGCAATGTCCATTCCGTTATGCATCACATCGAGAACGGTAGCTACCAGATATCCGGTATTAAGAGCTACTGCCTCACCCGGCTCCAGATAGATTTCCACACCGTAAGTCTCTTTCATGTGCAGAATGCATTTGACCAGGGTCTCCAGGTCATAGTCAGGACGTGTAATATGATGACCGCCACCGAAATTAAGCCATTTCATTCCTTTGAGATAAGGTCCGAACTTCTCTTCGACTACCTTGAGCGTACGCTCAAGTGTATCCGAATTCTGTTCGCACATGGTATGGAAGTGTAGTCCATCAATGCCCTCAAGCTCTTCCGGTCTGAAGTTAGGGAGAGTTACTCCCATTCTGGAATAATTGTAACACGGATCATACAGCGGAACTTCGATCTCGGAATATTCCGGATTCACTCGAATGCCGCAGCTGATATGCTTCGGTGCGCTCTTTACGCGATCCTTGAATCGATTCCACTGGTCGAAAGAATTGAACACAATGTGATCGGAGTATCCAAGGAGCTCATCAAACTCACTATCTATATAAGCTGGTGCGTATACATGAACCTCTTTGCCCATTTTTTCATAACCAAGTCTGGCTTCGAACAAGGAGCTTGAGGTTACGCCATGCAAGTACTTCCCAACCAACGGATACAAGGAGTGCATGGAGAAGCCTTTTTGCGCAAGCAAAATCTTTGCTCCAGTGCGTTCCTGTACAGAATTCATAATCTCAAGATTACGTGTAAGCAATCTTTCATCTACAAGGTAACATGGTGACGGGACTGCGCTGATATCAATATCCATTTCTCGCGCCTTAGTCCAGCAGCGTTGGCGAGAAATCTTCTTGCCAAGGCAGACCATGTTTATTTAAAGCTTCCATGAATGGATCTGGATCGAACTCTTCAACGTTGAATACGCCTGGTTTCTTCCAGATACCTTTTATAATTAACATCGCTCCGATCATTGCAGGAACGCCTGTAGTATAGGAAATGGCTTGGGAGCCAACCTCTGCATAGCACTCTTCATGATCGCAAACATTGTATACATAATAAGTTTTCGGCTTTCCGTCTTTGGTTCCTTGGATGATACATCCAATGTTCGTTTTACCTTTTGTTCTTGGTCCCAAGGACGCCGGGTCCGGCAAAATCGCCTTCAAGAATTGTAGAGGAACGATCTCTTTACCTTCATACATGATAGGCTCGATAGAAGTCATGCCAACATTCTCAAGCACTTTCAAATGCGTCAGGTAGTTCTGCGAGAAGGTCATCCAGAAACGGATCTTCTTCACACCCTTGATGTTAACGGCTAAGGATTCCAATTCTTCATGATACAAAAGATAAATATCCTTTGGTCCAATTTCCGGAAGATCGTATACCTTTTTCTCGGAAAGCGGTGCAGTTTCAATCCACTCGCCATTCTCGAAATAGCGGCCATTGGCTGTAATTTCACGAATATTGATTTCAGGATTAAAGTTTGTTGCAAATGGATATCCGTGATCACCAGCATTGGCGTCTACAATATCAATGGTATGAATCTCATCAAAATAGTGCTTTTGAGCGTAAGCTGTGAACACGCCCGTTACACCTGGATCAAATCCACTACCAAGCAACGCGGTAAGGCCTGCTTTTTCAAATCTTTCTTTATAAGCCCACTGCCAAGAGTATTCAAATTTCGCTGTATCTTGTGGTTCATAGTTGGCAGTATCCACATAGTGTACTCCTGTTGCCAGGCACGCATCCATGATTGTCAGGTCCTGATATGGGAGAGCGACATTAATAACGACATCCGGCTCAAAGCTCTTGATCAGTTCAATGACTTCGTCCGTATTATCTGCATCGACCTGAGCAGTAGAAATCTTCGTGCGGCCTCCGGCTAATTTATCTTTCAGAGCGTCACATTTCGCGACAGTTCTGCTAGCTATGCAGATCTCTTCAAATACATCCGGGTTCTGGCAGCATTTGTGAACAACAACACTGGAAACACCGCCAGCGCCAATAATTAACGCTTTTCCCAAAATAAAAACCTCCTAAAATTCCATTTGCAAAATCAACAAGGCTGATTATACATAATATTTTTGAATAAATCAATAAAAACCGACAAAAAATGATGTTTATTGTGTAAAATCTCCAAGGATTCTTGTTAATACTCTTGAATGCTCATATTTCCTCGATTATCCACCTATACATCCCATGAAAATCGTTGGAATGGAGTGAATTTCCGGAAACTAGGACAACTAGATTATTCTATCACAAGAGGGTTCTACTTCATACGATTTATTTTAATTTCAATGAAAAATTCCACTCCCTTTCTGCAGCTCCGCATAAGTACGTTCAGTCTCAGTGGCATCTTTGGCGTTGTAGAGCACATACACCTCTGGTAATTTGATCACAATATACGGCGGAGAATTTTTAACAAGATATGCTTTACTCTTTCCGTACTCCTCAAACTTAAAGTTTCCAATAGCTACCGTATCCGTCGCTACGCCATTTGTTCTTCGGCCTCCTGAAGGGTAACTGTCCACAAGCTTAAGCTCTTGCACATCTTTCATAGCGAAGCTGTAGTTGTACATCGGATATTTAATCGAAACGGTACCCTTTCCATCTGCAGTTAATGTAGGTGTTGAGAAATCAGCCTGGACGCCCATCCACCCCGTCCCGATCAACAGCAATGCAACGAATACAAAGAGGCCGTAATATATACTCTTACCCGTTTTTGTCCCAATATTAATCGTAGTACCAATCCCAAGACGCTTCGGAACCATAACAGAACGATCATTGGGGTTATTATACGTTGTCCCATTGATCCAATATTCATCATCATCCGTATAAAGAATTTCATGTTCTCCTTTAAGGAGCGTTGTTTCAAATTGCTTCAATTTATAATGGACGTAAAAGATCCCTAGGACCGGAACAACAGAGAAAAAGAAGATACCCAGACTCCATACTATAGTTGAAGCTGTCCCATTTAAGGAGAGGGCATATACCGTAATTACGGCGATGCAGCTATTGATTATAGCCATGCCAAACCAGAGCAGCGACCAATATCTACGATTAGCTTGATTAAGCAGGATATTAGTCTCGCTGTTGTCCGTGTACACTTTAGGCTTCATTCGATTAAAGGATACTGCAATAACAAAGAAAAACACAGTCAACCCTAATGCTGTGCCACCAGCCATTCGAAGAATTTCAATACTTCCCTCCGGACCGGAATCGTAAAAGATAACGCAGCAATCAGGGCAGGAATTATGTACCAGTATAAAGAAAGGCTCATTTTCTTTTTTAGCAGGGATAGCTTAGTATCTATTCGAACCATTCGCTTCTCTCCTACGAACCACTCATTCTCCCGCTTCAACTGTGTAGCCGCACGATGTGCTTTTATGAAGGGAATTCGAAGCAGAAGCACCATTGCACACGTCCAAACATAAAAAAAGATCAGTGAAAGAGATATATAGGAGCTTAAACATAAGATAGGAATCAAGAATAAAATTAATAAGAATCCATACTTTTTGTACATCTTCCCAGTTGAGATTTGCAGTTCGCGAAGACGTTCATCCTCAAGAGCAAAACCCGGAAGACTAACCCCAAACCACAGATTGTCCTTTGGCTTCAAAGTGCTCATAAACGTCAGAAGCATAATCACAAAAATAAACACAGCTATAAAAAAGAAGAAAATAGCCATCTGAGCGTCCCCCTATTCCGTGATGGATGTAGACTTAAACGATACCGATGAAAAGATTCCGGCACACATTTGCATAAACTCCTCCCGTCCAATCCCTTTTACACTAGCCTCCGAAATGACTAAGCGAAGTTCATTTTCCAGCTTCTCCTTAAACTCTGGATGTCCATTCCCTATAGGAGCAACTGTTGCACCATGCCTGCGATCTATAGATATGAAGCCTTCATTCTTCAAAATTGCGTACGCTTTGTTCACGGTCATTGCATTAATACCTAAATCTTCAGCCATTTGCCGCACTGTCGGTAATTTCTCCCCATCCGCCAGTTCACCTGAGCCTATCCCAATCACGATTTCATTTCGGAGCTGTACATAGATTGGCGTATCACTTTTAAAATCAAGCGTAATGATCATTTTATCCTTCCATTCAAAAAAAGTATTATTTGTATTAGTTAGACTAATACAAATAATACTTAATGTCAAAATCCCCTATCTAATTCGTATGGATTTGAACAGCATAAGCCTCTGCATCCCAATCCACTTTAGCGCCTAACATTTCACTGATTAGTCTTAATGGGACATACACACTATCATTAATAAAGACCGGCTTTTGATCTGTGGCTATTACTTTTCCATTTACAGTCGTTTGTCCACTTACCGAATTTAAGATTATCGTAGTAGATGTAGATTCCTTCACGGCAATCACTGATCTCGCCGGAACGTCCCAACGTACATTCACGCCCATTTGCTGAAATATTCCTCTTAGCGGAACGTACGTAGAATTGTTTAGCAGTAATGGAGGCATGGTCAACTCCATTTCATTATTGTTCAACTGCACCTGAATCGATTTCTTCACGGGCTGAGGCGTGTCAATCATAAAATCTCTAACCCCCAACCCAGTCTGTCCAAATTCATTCGTTCCCCATGCGAGAACATGACCGTCTTTTAAGAGCACATAATGATTTCTGTTCCCGCTGGTAATCGAAACTGCATTTTGAATACCACTAATCTGTTTAACATTCATCTTATTTTTATCGCCAACTGTCCACTGCCATACGGTTCCATCGGCTTTTACTGCAGAGTCCGTTGTCATAGATACGACATCAGTGAGTCCTGGAATCTGAATGGGCTGTAAAGTTCCACCCGGATTCATATCTGTGTAATTATTCCATAACCAAACGGTGCCATCCCATCTTAAAGCTACTCCACTCCACCCATCCGTATCAACAGCTCTATACTCCCCGCCGCCTTTAAGTAGGGTAGGCTTTAGAACCGCATCCTTTTTAATGCCTCTAGTTTTAGATGAGCCCCATACCCACACCTCTCCGCCGTTCCCAAGTGCCACTGAATTATTCGATCCTGCAGCTATAGCTAAAATGGAGGGTAGTCCTTTCACTTGCATCGGTGACAGCCCGTTTTTCCCCGAATTGTCGCCAAGTTCTCCTTGCTCATTGCCTCCCCATGCCCAGACCGTTCCGTCTTTTCGAAGCGCTAAGCTAAATGAATCGCCCGCTGAAACAGAGGTCACATCGGTTAGCCCTTGCACTTGAACGGGATCAACAGTAACCGTCAACGACTGCGTTCCAGTGCCAAGTTGTCCATGTTCATTCCCTCCCACAGCCCACACGGTTCCATCATCTTTCAATATCAAATTATGACGGTAGCCACCTGAAACTTGCTTTACATGATCGATATGCATTTTGACTGGAGTATACGCCGGCGTCGTTGCCCCATTACCAATAGATCCGTAGCCACCACCCCAAGCCCAGGCCGTTCCATCTGCTGTGATGGCATAAGCACTTCTATCCCCCGCATCCAGCCCTGTGATACCTGACAATAACTTCTTTTCATCTGGGAAATTCACTGTACTATCCGCTGCTACCACTAATGGAGAGAGCATAATCAAGCTTATAACAGTCCCAATAACAGTTTTACATATCATTCTTACTCGCACTTTAGAGATCAAACCTTTTTTGGACACTTGCGATCACTCCTTTTTAATAAGAATAGATAATCTAACAACTCACGGCCCCGTTCCAAGTTCTCCAATCTTCCAGCCGTTATCATGCTTGGTCAACACTGCGAAGCGTGTCTCCTGACCATCTGGGGTATCGAACACAGGATTTAGCGATTTCATGTACAGATCGACCACAACATTTATCGTAGTACGATCACCGATGTCTTTAATTTCTGAACCAGAATCATAATCCATCACTTTATAAGCGTTAGGTTTAGCCTCTACGATACTTTCACTGAGTGCATTTTCACCACCAAAACCCGAATTATAGAGATGATATGCTTGACGGTTAACCGTCAATGCCGTGAGTAAGGCATTAGGATTCAAACATGCACGAGCACGGGTATGATTACCCTCCTGAATCGCTTGAAAAAAAGCATCCAGCAGTTCGAAATGTCCTAATGAGGCCAAGTCTCCGTTCTCTCCTGCATCAGCAAACAGCCCCTCCGAACCAGGTAGCCCGTCGACTAAAGAATACCGCCATGCTTCAACATCACTGCCCTTCAGTGTAGTCAAATCAAAACCGGCATCTTTAGAGAACACGTTAGCTAATCGCCAGTAAAGTCCCTCTGGATACTCCCCTAGCTTCACCTCCCAATCCTGAGGTACATCCACCAAGAATTTATCGGGTTGGCTCTGAACTTTATAATCCAATGTTTGTAAAAAAACCTCGGGCTTCCAAATGGAAGACTGAATCGTCGGCGAAGCCTTCTTCCCTCCATTACATCCCATATTTAAAAACAGAAGTAAGCAGGTCAGTACAATCATAATAAACTGACGCCGAGCCATGGATAATCCTCCTCTACATTCACTCCCTCTTATTTAGACTGTGGAATATTATGTAAAGTTGCGAGAAACTGTAATTTTTTAAATCAATTTATACACATTTAACCTGTAGTTTAGGATTGAAGCTGATTTTAACTGTTTATATGGCATAAATCGCTTGTTGCTGCGCTCTAGATCTCTCGTCCGTCTTTTGACACACGAAAACTTCAAGAGCATAATAAGCATCGGCATATTGCAACGGATTCCCACAACATACAGGGTTATGCAGAATTTTAGTGTGTTTTGCACCAGAGAGGATGATAACGAATGAAAAAAGATTTTCAAATAAAAAATAAGCCCTTTCTAATCTTTAGCTTCATCCTGCTCTTAAAATGCGCAGTGGCCTGGTTCGTGGTTTTTAGTGACGGCCCTAATTGGAGCATGCTGCTCACAGAGATCCCGTTCTTCTTTATCGTCTTTGGACTCATTGAGTGGATGGCTTCCAAACGGAAGTTTCTGTATTACATGATTGCGAACTTATTCATTTCAGTGATTTATTTTGCCGTCCTGATGTATTACAAGTATTACGGTGTAATTGCTACTTACCATGCTTTGGAACAAGCAGATAAGGTAACCAAGGTCGGAGAAAGCACGTACTCCTTGCTGGATCCTTACTATTTGTTCATTTTTGTGGATATTGTAGTCTTCATGTTCTTTATGTTCCGTCCGAAATATATTGCGATCTGGAAAGAAAGAGGCATGAACCGGCGCATGAACCGAACCGCCTTACTTGGGATCATTAGCGTATCTCTTGCAATCTGTGTCTTTAATGTTTGGCCGAATCACGCAAGTATGAACGAGAATAAAAAGGCAGAGAGTATGGGGATTCTCAATTACGAGGTATATACCATTTTTGCCGACACCACGGAAAAGCAAGAAATGATCGACAGTAAAGAAATTACGCAGCAGTCTGTGGACGCTGCAAAGGGAATTACGGAGCCAGTCTCTCCAAAGTATTGGGCAGCGGCTCAAGGTAAGAATCTCATTGTAGTGCAAATGGAATCTTTTCAGAATTTCCTGCTTGGTTTAAGCATTGATGGACAGGAAGTAACTCCAAATCTAAATAAGCTTATAGCAAGCGAACATTATTTCAATAACTTCTATACGAATGCGGGGCAAGGAACAACATCGGATGCAGAGTTTGTAGTGAACACCTCTCTATATGTTCCTCATCACGAAGTAGCCACTTCCTCCAACTATATGACTAAGGAACTTCCTAGCTTGCCCAAGCTGATGAAAGCTAATGGATATAATACAGCCACCTTTCACACCAACAGCGTAGAATTCTGGAATCGCAAAACCTTATACAAGGTGCTGGGCTTTGATAAATACTACGATCAGTCCTTCTATGGAGATGATGATCATATCGCATTTGGTTCTTCCGATGAGGTGCTGTATGCCAAGACGGTTCCTGAATTAGTTAAAATGGATGCTGAAGACGATCCTTTTTACGCGATGGTTATCTCTATGAGTGCTCATCATCCTTATAAAATGCCAGAATCTAAATTTAAAATGACGCTGCCTAAAAGGTACGAAGGAACCTTGGTCGGCGACTATATTTTAGCCCAAAATTATGCGGATTACGCCATGGGACAATTTCTAGACGAACTGAAGTCCAGCGGGTTATGGGACGATAGCGTGATTGTCTTCTACGGAGATCATCAAGGTGTGTCCCTGTATTCCCTTGACGGCAATGAGAAATCATTAATGGAGGAAATGGTCGGACACGAGTATGGATATACCGATATGTTCAACGTTCCTTTCATTGTTCATGCTCCAGGCATTGACCAGCCTACTGTGTACACACAGACAGGAGGTCAGATTGACATCTTACCAACTGTAGCTAATCTGTTAGGGATTTCTATGAAGGACCAGCTCCACTTCGGAGAAGATCTGATGAATCAACAAACCAATCTGCTACCTGTCAGACATTTTCTTCCTACTGGTTCTTTTATTAATGACACAAGCTTGTACTTGACTGGTGTCGATTACAATGATGGAAATAACTATAATCTAATCGATGGCTCTGAAACTGAAGGCGGTTCGACACAAGCGCAATTTGATGCCGTTCAGCGGCTCCTGAATATGTCTAATAGTTATATTTTGCAACGGCCGGATTTATCTACTACGGATAATGGCGAACAGAGTAAATAATTGATATTCAAAAAAAAGAATGCCCTTCAGCCATTGGCCGAGGGGCATTCTTGTGTTTATTAAAGTAATTAAACCGTTGTTGCAGGCACACTCTCACGAATTTCCTCTTGCTCTACAGGTGCGCTAACCAGCATATACACACGAGATTCGTAAGGGCGTAATGCCACTGTCTCGATTTTCTCAGCAGGGTCAACTTCATAGTTATTCAACAGCAACTCACTGGAGTCAAATTCCAAGTCAAACGGAAGGTCGAACAGCGCTTCCTCTGAAGACAGGTTTGACATGACCAGCAATTTCTCATTGCCCAGTGTACGAGTATAAGCATAGATTCGTTCATCTTCAGGCAGGATCAAATCATAGGTTCCATAAATGGTAATAGGATTAGCGGCCCGAAGTGCGATTAGCTTTTTATAATGATGATAGATGGAATCAGGGTCCTGCTTCGCACGCTCCACATTGATCTCCGTGAAATTAGGATTGACCTTCATCCAAGGCTTGCCGCTACTGAAACCAGCATTCTCAGAGTCATCCCATTGCATTGGCGTTCTAGAATTGTCGCGACCGTTCTTCCAGATAACCTCCATGACTTCTTCATGTGATTTTCCGGCTTCTGTCTCAAAACGATACAGGTTCTTCATCGCCACATCATCATAATCATCCATCGAATCAAATCTTACATTGGTCATCCCAATTTCTTGACCCTGATAAATAAACGGTGTTCCTTGCATTAAGAAATACATCGTAGCCAGTGATTTAGCTGACTCTTTCCAGTACTGGCCATCATTACCCCAAGTTGAAACCGAACGCGGCTGATCGTGATTTTCGATAAAGAGTGCATTCCAGCCTTTACCTTCAAGACCTTTTTGCCAGCGGGAAAGTGCTGATTTCAGCTGCAGAACATCCAAGCCGCCGGTAACACTCTTATTCCAAAGGGCTAAATGCTCGAATTGAAAAATCATATTAAATTTGCCCTGCTCCTCGCCTACCCACATTTCCGCTTGATCGACACTAACACCACTCGCTTCACCAACGGTCATAATGTCATAACGATCAAATGTTTCCTGTTTCAGCTCCTGAAGAAAATCGTGAATTCCTTCCCGATTCATATGACCTGCACCGGACGAAACGAACGGAAGATGATCTGGATTTGGCAGATCAGGAAGTCCTGGGATTTTCTTAATATGTGAAATAGCATCCACTCGGAAGCCGTCGATCCCTTTATCTAGCCACCAATTGACCATACCGTACAATTCCTGACGTACTTCAGGATTCTCCCAGTTGAGGTCAGGCTGTCTTTTGGAGAATACATGCATGAAATATTGCTCTGTAGCAGGGTCAAACTCCCAGATCGAACCGCTAAAAATACTCTCCCAGTTATTTGGTTCCTTTCCGTCCTTAGGATCTCTCCAAATATAATAATCACGTTTAGCATTATCCATGCTTGAACGTGCTTCAACAAACCAAGGGTGTTCGTCTGAAGTATGGTTAATGACTAGATCCAAAATCAGCTTCATGCCCCGTGCATGAACCTCGCTTAATAGCTGATCGAAATCAGCCATACTGCCGAACTCCGCCATAATATCCTGGTAATCTGAAATATCATATCCATTATCATCGTTCGGGGATTTATAAATAGGACAGATCCAAATGACATTGATGCCAAGGTCCTGTAAATAATCAAGTTTTGAGATGACTCCCTGCAGATCTCCAACACCATCGCCATTGCTGTCCATAAAGCTCCGTGGGTAAATTTGATACGCTGTGGCTTCTTTCCACCATGTTCTGTTCAATGTATGCAGCTCCTTCGTATTCATATACCCTCTCAGGAAAATATTTTCCTATTTAATTCACGAATTAGTGATTTTCATAATAAAACTTAAGATTATCGACTAAAAAACTATCTATTCAGGGTTTATTCAAGGAAATTATTTTCCTATGCGATCATTATAGGATCTTTTATTTTCCTGGTCAATAACAATCTTTTGGATTCTTGGAGCTATCCATGATATGCTTGCGATATATTCTAGAACGAATACAAGCTTGGAAAGTTATGGTGATATTCTTGAAGGTAAAAATTAAAGATATAGCCAAAATGGCTGACGTTTCAATAGCTACCGTATCAAGGGTTGTCAACAACAGCAAACCGGTAAACGAGGAAGTTCGTAAGCGTGTATTGGAAGCCATGAAACAAATGAATTACCGTCCTAATGTCATCGGTTCAGATGCAGGTAGATCGGATACACCTCTGATAGGTGTCATTATTCCGCAGAACAGTAATACCGTGCTTGACGATTTCAATATTGGCATACGTGATCTCGCCGAGCTATATGGTTATGATGTTTTGGTCGGGTTAACAGACGGAAGTGTGAATAGTGAACTTCATTATTTGAACTTATTCCACCATATGGGGACTGAGGGTTATATATATGTAGGCTCGGTTCCGAGTAAGGAGCACTTGGAGATTATCCAAAAATCCGGGTCACCTTGCGTGTTAGTTGGAGAACAATCTCAGATTGATTCGATCCCTTCTGTCCATCTGGATAATGTTACCGCTTCCTATGAAGCCGTTACTTATCTGATTCAGAAAGGACATAGAAGTATTGGCATGATCCGGGTATCTGGAGATAACGCAGTAGGTGGCGATCGATATCGCGGCTATCAACAAGCGCTTATGGATGCAGGTATTTCCTTAAGAGAAGAATGGGTAGTAGAAAGTGGAATGGCCGTAGAAGATGGAAGCGACGCAATGCGCCGGATCAAGGATAGCGGAGAACTGCCTACTGCGGTTTTTTGCTCCACAGATTGGATGGCTGTTGGAGCGATGAATTTCCTGATCGATAACGGTATACGGGTGCCAGAGGATGTTGCGGTTTTTGGATTCGATAATAGCTTTATCGCTTCTGTCGTTCGGCCCAAGCTGTCCTCAGTGGAATACTCCGGAACGGAGATTGGAATGACCGCTACTCGAACCTTAATCAAGCTGATTAAAGGGGAGACTGGTATTCAGCATCATGCCAATGTGGCTCATTATTTGGCGATTCGGGAAAGTACGGGTTAGGGAAAACTTCCCCTAACCCTATTTTTAAATCTGATAATGGTTATTGTGTAAATCCTACTCGTGCACGTTCTCGTCCTTTAGTATCCAGTGTAATAGAACAGATGGAAGTAATGGGAATATACAGTTCTTCGAATTCTGTCCGATATTTGATAAACTTCTCACTCACCGTTTCCAAAATACCTTTTCTAGCGTTAGAGCCATCTACAAAATAAATGGTTACCTCTTTGCCCTGCAAAGCTTCCAGCATAACCCGCTTCACTCCTTCAACTTACAGATTTGTGATGACTTTGTCGATAATCCCGTACTCTACCGCTTCATCAGCTGTCATGAAATAATCCCGGTCCATATCTTGTAGTACCTTTTCCACCGTCTGCCCGGTTCGGTCTGCTGTAATTTGCACAAGCACTTCCCTTAGCTTCAAGATACGTTTAGCTCTGATCGCAATATCACTAGCCTGACCCTGTGCTCCGCCATGCGGCTGATGTATCATAATCTCACTGTTTGGCAGCGCATAACGTTTACCTTTAGCCCCAGCTAACAATAGAAGTGAACCAAAGGAAGCCGCCATCCCTGTGCAAATCGTATTTACCTGCGGTTTAATAAGCTGCATCGTGTCATAAATACTAAATCCTGCTGTTATGGAGCCTCCTGGACTATTGATATACATGTGTATATCTTTATCTGGATCCTCTGCCGATAAGAACAATAGCTGGGCAACTACACTATTCGCCAATTGATCCTCAATCTCTGCCCCTACAAACACAATCCGGTCTTTTAGCAGCCGTGAATAAATATCGTAAGATCTCTCTCCTTGATTCGTTTGTTCAATGACATAAGGAATGTACGCCATGTGTATGCGACCTCCATCCGTTAATTTTTATTTGAAATCTACCCTGTAAACGGATTAGTCTTTGGATAGGATACGTTCAGAGAACAAAATATTATTTTTATTATTGCGTATCTTAATTTAGCGCTCATTCGTTTATTATTAGAAGTAACCGAAATCACTTTACCGGAAAAGGGGTTATGCAGTGTGATCAGCCTTGAGGAGCTTAGCACCGGCCATGAACCGGATGAGAATCATACCATGTCTTTGCAAATGGCGCTGAAGCGGTATTGCCTTGCACTGACACAATCCCCATGGGAAGCCGAAGATTTGGCTCAGGATACTTGGGTCAAAGCACTGGGCTATTTGAAGACTTCCGAACATACGAAGCTGAAGAGCGAAATGAACGATACAAATGAAAATAACCCAACCCATCAAATGAGCGATACAAGTCAAATGAACAACAATACAGATCATACAATTCGTACGAATTTCAGCTCGCTGACGAATCACCCGAATCCCGAGGCATTGCTTCTGCGGATTGCCAGAAATACCTGGATAGATATCACACGGCGTAAAGCCACGTTGTCGCGGTTACTGGATATGGATCAACCTAAGACTGAAGAAGCAGCAGGTTATGGCTCATTTGAGATTGAGGCTGCTTTTCAAGCCTTGCAGAAGCATTTGTCTCCCCTACAGCAAGCGGTGTTCCTGCTCCGCGATGTATTCGAGTACTCCGGTATTGAAGCCGCCGAGATGCTCGACACCACGGAAGGAGCTGTCAAAGCTGCTCTACATCGAGCCAGGCAAGCCCTTTCTGCCGTAAGGCAAGAGCTTCTTCAAGCCGACGGTCCCTCTTTACCGCAGGACACGGAATTACAAATTGCTCTGAATCACCTTGCTTCTGCCTATGAACAAGGGAAAATTACCGAGCTTATCGCATTAGTCCTCGCGGATGAAAACCAGGAAGCTGTATTGGCAGTGTCTAGCCAAAGCTTACAGAGCTTCCAAAGCGTTCAACCTTTCCAGTCTGGCGGATTCAGCTCCACAGGTTGGAATTATGCCGAGCCTGGAATGCGAATGGTGGCTTAGTCTTTTGTAATGCTATCTCGTGATGCCACAGTAGCTTAGCTTAATATGATACGTTATGTTATAACCGAACAAATATTAATTTTGGAAAGTGTGCGTTTGGTGTGTAGAAATAGGTTAGTTGGGTTAGTTGGGTTAGTTGGGTTAGTTGGGTTAGTTGGGTTAGTTGGATGAGTTGGGTGAGTTAGATGAGTTTAGCTATCCTTTAGCTTTGAGCTAGTGATGTTGTAAAATGTGCAACAGAATCCAAGAAATCAACGCTAAAAAACGAATCTACTGCAGGATCTGCAATAGATTCTTTATAAAAGTAGCTTTTAAGGCAATTTCTCATCTCTTGATTGTACAAAGTGCAATAGAATCTGATTCTATTCTATATATTTGAGATTCTATTGCACAAAGTACAATCAAAACAATAAAACTCCCTTACATATCTTTATGCGTAACGATTTCAAGCACAATCCCCAGCATTCAAACGACAATCTTCATTTAAACTTACAAATAAGCATTAGTTGGTGAGGAGTGAAATTATGAGGAAGATTCTTATTTTAGGCGGCACGCGCTTTTTTGGAAAAAGATTAGTTGAACGGTTGCTACAGGATTCCGCGAACGACGTAACGATACTGACACGTGGAGAAACTAGCGATTCCTTTGGAGATCGCGTTCACCGGATCCATGCGGACCGTTTCCAACCAAACGAGCTCACTCAGGCGGTAGGAGATTCATTGTGGGATGTCGTGTTCGATAATATTTGTTATTCACCGGATGAAGCGGATCAGGCACGCCGGATTTTTGATGGTAAAACAAAACGGTACATTCTCACCTCAAGTCTATCCGTGTATGATTTCAGCGAAGAGGCCCTGACCGAAGAGATTTTTGATCCTGAAACATACCCTATACACTACGGAGGACGGAATGATTTCACCTATCAAGAGGGAAAAAGACTGGCAGAAGCCGTCTTCATGCAGCAGGCTAGCTTCCCAGTCGCTGCGGTTCGCTTTCCAATTGTACTGGGAATAGATGATTATACGCGAAGACTTCATTTTCATATCGAGCATGTCCGTAACGGGCTACCTATCGGCATACCGAATCCTGAAGCGCATATCTCCTTTATTCGTTCGGATGAAGCTGCTGATTTCCTATATTGGTTAGGCTGCTGTTCTACTGTGACAGGACCGATCAATGCTTGCTCAGACGGAACGGTTAGAATTAAGGATGTTCTCAAAATGATTGAAAAAGAAACAGACAAGCAAGCCATTATCCTTAACCAAACCGATGACGAGCATATGTCGCCATTCGGAATTGAACACTCCTGGTTTATGGATACGACAAAAGCCCAGTCCGCGGGCTACAAGTTTCTCCTTCTAAATGACTGGCTTCCAGAGCTAGTTAGCTCCCTGAACAAAACTTACGAGGAATAACGCACATCCTATACAAGCACGCATCATTCATCTATGCGATTCATCTATGAGATAAGAGCTACCCCTAAGTAGATATTTTCTACGAAGTTGGTAGCTTTTTCACTAAAACCTCGGTGAGCATTTCAGATAACTGCACTCTATACAACTAAACCACACTAACAAAGCTTATGTTCGACTTTAGTTGTATTCAGTGCAATTAAAAACTAGCTAAACACCACTAACGGTCTTTCCCGGAGAAAATAACTGCACGAAATACATCTAAACACTTTATAAGGAAAACTCATCCTTTAATAGCTGCATTAAATACACTTAACGTGCAAAGAAGGTAGTTAGAAGAATCTCTCCTCTAAACTACCTTTTTACGTTACAGAATTAGTGTGAATCAAGTCGTTCCGATAGGCGAGCAGTCAATCAACCCCTCCCCTAAGCGGAGATTGTCAAATAGGACTGCTCCGCAGGCGCAGGCGTTTCATCGCCAGTTGAGTCACTGTCCTCTCCAGCGATAATTTCGTCTACTATATCCGAATTAATCTTGAAGACGTTAATTTCCTTGAATAATTTTTGTGAAATCTCATTAATCTCAACCGCTTGGCGGGCAATATCGTGAATTGCATTATCCTGTTGCACGCTAGAGGCATTCACTTCCTGAACCCCTGCCGCAGTTTCCTCAGCAATAGCCGCCACGTTATGAACAGACTCCGCAAGTCTACGATTCATGGTCTGTGTCATATCTACCTTGTCATGGATTTGCCCAATCTGCTTACTAATCTCAATAATTGACTGATCTATCGCTTCAAAAGATGACAACGTTTCGGCCACTTTTTGATCCTGTTCTTCAAGGTTTCCTTTGGTCTCCAGCATAT
The DNA here is from genome assembly GCF_037963325.1 of Paenibacillus sp. FSL E2-0201. Taxonomy (NCBI): domain Bacteria; kingdom Bacillati; phylum Bacillota; class Bacilli; order Caryophanales; family Paenibacillaceae; genus Paenibacillus; species Paenibacillus sp. FSL E2-0201. The sequence continues at coordinate 2,330,196 of NZ_CP150154.1, read as the reverse complement.
ATTGCTGGAATTCATCCATCCCAGCTTGCAGTTCGTTAATAATCTGACTGATATGTACGGAGGACTCTTTGGTCTGATCTGATAATTGTCTCACTTCATCAGCTATGACTGCAAAGCCCTTCCCATAAGCTCCCGCCCTTGCCGCTTCAATCGCAGCATTTAAAGAGAGAATATTGGTCTGGTTAGAAATGTTTGTAATCGATTTAGTTATTCTAGAGATATCCTTCGATTGGTCGCTCAATTTGGTCAGTGCAAGATACACCTTATTCACAGACTCACGTGAATGCTCCGATACCTCGCGCAAAGCGATGACGGACTCGGAACCTTTTCGAGTATTGTGATTAGCCGTTTGACTGGTCGATAGCATAACCTCGGTATACTCGGTAATTTCATGAACTTCCCGTTCCAATTCTTGAATCAAGCCTGCACTCTGCTCAGATTGTCCGGCTTGCTGCTCAGCGCCTACAGAGATTTCCTGTATTGTGCTTACGATTTCTTGATTCGTATGAGCGGTAATCGAAGAAGATTGTTGAAAAGAGTGCGAATAAGTCGCGAGCGAAGAAGCAACAGATTGGGTATGTTGAAGCATCTCTCTTACCCGCAAAACCATATGGTCAAAATGATGACTCAGACTTCCTAACTCATCGTTATATGGCGAATTAATCTGCTGCCGTAAATCTCCCTCAGCAATTTTTCGTAGAGCCGCTTGCAGCTTATTTATAGGGTTCAAGAAGGAACGTATAAGCATAACAGCAATAATAATTGTGAAAATGAACACTAGTATTGCTGCATAGGTTCCCATAGAACTGGTCAGATTTAATAAATCAAAAGAATAATCTTGAGCCTTCTCTGCGTTCTCTGCTGCTGCGGTATATAGTTTCTCATTAGTCTCCAGCATAGCCTTATTCATAGCCAATGCCTTCGTATGTAATTCATCTATTCGTTCCAAAACAGCCATAGGATCAAGCAGCTCGTCCTTTATAGTATTTACTAATCCGTCAAAATAACCTGTATATCCTCCAACTTGATTGTATAATTGTTCTAACTCCTTAGATGCTGGAGAATCTGCCTCAAACTTCACTTTGCCCAATTCTTCCATTAGCTTTGTCTGTTTATCCTTAAATGGTTGAGTAAACTCCAAATCGCTAGAACCCGCTAGAGAGGTCTCCACACCGTTCATTTCTTGAAGCAGTTGAGTAATAGTGGATACTGTAATTCTTTTTTCCATCTCCATTTTTTGCGTTTCCATAGAGATTTCTACTTGATTGATTTTATAGTTTTGGTATAGCGCTACCCCTAGAAAGAATAGTACCACGGCAGAAAAACTCAAGATCAACTTCCACTTCATTGATAGATGCATAGACCTAGCCTTCAACATTATCATCCTCCGTATAAAGCCTCATATAGCAATAGGTACTTTTTACTAATATCTAAATTGTAGAAGCTGTACATTAAATACCGGGCACAGTTTTGTATGAGAATTGTAAATTATGTCGAATACACGGGCTATAACTACCCTATTGCAATTGACGTAACGTTAAGTGCTAAAATATTTCCATAGGGCGCCTTATCAATCTATAGAACGGGAGTTGTCTATGAGTGGATTTGTGACTATTGATAAGCTTTCTACGCAAATCGGACTGACGAGTCGGACGTTGCGTCACTGGGAAGCGCAAGGATTGTTTGAAAGCCACCGAGAGGCTAGCTCGGGTTGGAGAATTTATGATGAGCACGCAATACTCGCTATTCGAATCACCGCATTTTTAAGAAAACTTGATATTAGTATTAAGGATATCGGTACCGTCCTACAGAGCATGTCCGTTCAGTCCTTATATGAAATACTCCTTCAGCAATCTGCTTCAATTCATAAGGAGAAATCTGATCTCACACAAAAAGATCGTGAAATCCGCTTCTTCCTACAACTAATATCCGCACGTATGGAGGAACCCATAACTAACCATTTGTTATTAGCGTTGAACGAAGAGTCATCCAATTCATTAGATGTTACGAATGAGAATGAGGAGGTTCTATCTATGACAACGATTAAACACTCTCCACCTATCCATGTAAGATTCATTACACTTCCGCCTATGAGATTTGCCTATAATATTGCAGTCAGCACGTCTCCAGAGGATGAAGCAATGGCTCCTGTTACGGAATGGTTAGAGGCTAACCATCTCTTGGGGACGGCACGTCTATTTGGTGGGAATACACATCCGCATCCAAGTGGTGAGAATAATCCTTATGGCTATGGATTTTGTGCCTCCATTCCTGAAAATGTAGAAATACCAAGCCAGCTTAAAGAGATGCGGTTCGATGGCGGTCTCTATGCAATGACAGAAAGCAGCGATGATATCTACGGCTCATGGCAAGCATTAATGAGTTATTTGGATAATAACTTGGATTATCAGGCTGACCACGATTCAAGATTATGCCTTGAGGAGCATATCCGTAACGATAGTCCAAAAGGCAGCGGAAGTCAGTATGTATTAAATCTGCTGGAACCTGTAAAAAAGAGATCATAGAACTGTCTATCTATTAAGACCTTCTCTTAGAAGGTTATAGAATAAAATGCTCTCCCCTGCCCATCATGGCAGTTGGAGAGCATTTTGTTTGTTTTCAAGAAACTAGAGTGTCACATAAGATTGACCCAGCTTTGCGTAAAGGTGATGTTAATATTCTCTATGCAATAGCCGGAGTAATCTTTACAAAGATAAATCGTGTAAGCGGCCCGATCAATAAGATTTGCAGTGGAAGTGCAACAATGAAATTCTTACCGATCGCAGACAGATAAGCCATCGGTAGTTCTGAGGAGAACCCTACATGAAGAACTGCACCGTAGAAGGACATAAACAACACCATTCCGGTCACCATAAAAAAGGATATAAACATAATTTTTTTGATCATCGGATCATTCTCTTTAACCAGCTTATGCGCAATCCCCTTCGCAACCTTACCTACAACAAATACATCCAGAATTAAGGCAACAAGAAACGCTGGTACGTAGCCGATGACTACATCTTTAACTACCGTATCCGACCAGCCCTCCATCAGCACTACATTGTAAATGCTCATCCCCAGCACCATCAATGCACACATGATAGACGTAAATAATAATGCTTCTTTTTTGTTTCTTCCCATCTTCAAGCTCCTTTTATCTCTATATTGTCAACTTGGATTACAATACCACAGCAATTTGAAATTAGTCAACCGAGTTGACAATAAACTCAAATGACTTATACTTGGATAAAACGAACGATGATTTAGGAGTGTTCATATGGATAACCATCTACAAGAAATGAACCTAATTGATTTACTTAGTGAGAAGCATTTAGTCTTACGTAAAATAGTGACCGACCAAGACCCGGATCAAATCAACAAGACTGAATCCCATATCCTGGCGGTTCTTGAGGCACATCAAATGCTCTCGATCTCAGAAATCAGTAGAATTATTAATATTTCCAGGCAGGGTACACATAAAAGCATTAAAGGACTATTATCACGTAACTACGTAGAGGCCGTTGAAGTCGAAGGAAATCAACGTGACAAAAACATCATTCTTAGCCAGAAGGGAATCGCATGCAATCAAAGAATGATGGTCACCAAAATTGAATTAGAGCAAAAAATTGCCAACAAGCTTGGAGCAGCTAACGTAGAGCTTCTCAAAGCTTTGCTAAAAGAAGAATGGCTCTAATCTCCAGCTAAAAAAGACGCAGAGTTCTCCACCCTGCGTCTATAAAAAATATTCAATTATTTTCCGGGAAATGGTTTGTTACTTAGATTTCTCTAATGCAATGTTAGCTGCGCTCTCCCCGCCAAGACGACCTGAGGTAAAGGAGTACCCAATACCAACGCCGTTTCCAACATAAGTATCATTAAACAACACACCTTCAGATTCTAGACCTACAGCAAACAATCCTTTCACTGGTGTCCGTTTATCATTCAGAACTTGGAATTTTGTATTTACTAGCAAGCCACCAACTGAACCCAGATTATTGATTTCAGCAATGATGGCGTAATATGGACCTTCTTCACCCATAGGTTCTAAATACTCAGCAGCTTTTCCAAATTCAGCATCTACACCATTTTTTGTTGCTTCTGTATAACTATTATAATTTTCTACAAACACATCAACATCCATCCCTGCATTCGTAGCTAATTCCTCAATCGTGTTTCCTTTGAAGCCATCTCCGTTCTCCACCATCGAATCAAATACTTTCTCGACATTTGTCCAAGGGTTCTCTAGTGTGAATTTATCGGCAAATTCAGCATAGAATTCCGGTGGCATTCCTGGAAGACTTGGTGCATGAACACCATTCATCCCCTTGGTCTGAAGTGCCTCCAGTTGTGATTTCGAGACGATAACCATGTGATACGGACCATTAAATGCACTTGTATTCGCTGCTGCAACCGAAGTTAACGTCGCCGCTTCATCTCTGAATCGAGCACCAGAAGTACCTACATTCATGAAATTCGGAAGATACGTCAACATTAGTGGATAACTTGCTTCAAAAGATTCATATTGTGCTTTGAGACCTTGTGTTGCTCTAGCTAATGTTTGATGAAGCATTTGTCCACCGAAGTTGTCAGGTACCTTGGCTCCAGCTTCCCATGCCATCTTAAGGCCTTCTCCTACGTTTTGTCCTAATCCACCGTTAACCCCTTCGAAACCAAACGCCTCTTTTACCATTTCTTTATTTGCAGCATAACCACCTGTAGCCATAACGACACTCTTCGCTGTGATTTCAAGTGTTGTACCATCTGCTTTCTCAGCGATTACTCCTGTAACTTCTCCAGCTTCATTCGTAATCAGCTTTTTGGCAGTCGTTTCTGTGATCACTTGTCCGCCATTTTGTTCAACTGATTCGGATAACATTTTACGAAGCGTTTCTTCACGTGTTTCATAAGCTGGAAGCACATGTAATTGCTCACCGAAGAAATTCAAGAAGCTAGTTTGATATCCTTTTTCGGCTAACCAGTCGTAAGTTTCACCGGATTTAGTAACATATTGTCTAATCGCTGCTGCATCCACTCTCCAGTGATTGTTGACAATCCAATCCGCAATTTCTTTTTCCACATTTACTTTTAGATTATTATTCGTAGCAGCGGATGAATTATAGAACTTACCTGCCCAGGACAAGTTACTCGCTCCCCCGATGACACCCGTTTTCTCTATAATAATAACCTTAGCACCTTTATCAGCCGCTGTAACAGCCGCAGATACACCGGATGCCCCAGCGCCCACTACAACAACATCGGTTTCAAGTTTTTCAGTTTTCCCTTCACCAGCTTTTTTTGCACCTCCGGCTTTGAGAACTTCAAGATTACCTCCACCTTTGGTTACGGCATCTTCCACAGCGGCAAGCATGGCTTCACTGGAAAGACTTGCACCACTAACAGCATCAACTGCCAAGGTTTGTCCTTCTAGAATTTGTGCTTTAATTTTTTCAAGTGCACTATCACCCAGTCCTCCTGTTTCCGATTGGCTTACGATCTTAATATCTTTAATTTTATCTGGCTCATCCATAGTTACTTCTACTTTAATGACTCCCTCTTTTCCTTCCGCTTCTCCTGTGAACGAACCGGCTTTAAAGGACGATGACGACTTAGCCGATTCCCCATTTCCCGTACATCCACTCAGCATGGAAACGATCAGCACCATACAAAAAGATAACATGAGCATTTTCTTGACGAAATTTCTGTTACGCATTTCTGTTCTCCCCCAGTGTCTAATATCTTATAACCTGATACAAATAACGTGATAATTTTCACAAAGATAATGATTAATCAACAACGACATCTGACAGGCTATATCCCGAAGTATAAACATTGGTACAACACCAAGGTCAATGTCTACTTTTTGTCCAACTAGAAGAAAAACATCTGCCCAAAGAGCAGATGTTTAATTAGAGTCACTATTTGATTGGGATATTCACTTCCAAATAAGATCTATTATGGCCTTCAATTTTTTCGGTGAGCAGTAATTTTCCAACCACATCTCCCGAAATGGAATAATGATTAGCTTCGATATAGTCAAACATGAACTGCAAGGAGTTCTTCGTGATATATTTTTCATCCGTACATAATATTGTTGCTGAGATACAAAGACTTGGGCTAATATACTCTGCGTACTCTTCGCTATCCATTTCGAATTGTTGCGCTTCATCTTCTAGCAAGGTAAGGCCCCAGCTATAATTAAAATTATTGTTTTCGCTGAAAAAGATGCCTGTATCCTCAATTCTAAAAGAATAAAACGCATACGGCAGCAGATCCATCCAAGTGTTGACTAAGCTTTTTACAATATCATTTTTTAATAATGCATTCTTATCCGTTTGCTTTAGTCTATACATACCTGGCAGCTGTTTAAGTTTACACGTATATAAAGAGGAGTCTAATTCTCTGAGTTCATTATGAATTTCATTCATCTTTTTTAGCAGCATCGTCTTCCGCTTGATCTCTTCTTCTAAATTTGACTCTGTTTCTTGCATCCTACCCATAACTTGCTCTAATGAAGACTCCTTCATCAGCGTTGCCACTTCCGGCAATGGAATTCCCATACTTCTGTACCATCTACTCATTAGCAAATCTCTTGCATCTAAGTCATTAAAATATCTGTATTTATTGCTGTTATCTTTAGTGGGCCTAACAATATCATGTTTCTCGTATAACCTCAGCGTATCTGCAGTTACACCGAGAATGGAAGCAAATTCCCCTATGCAATATTTCACCTGATGTCCCTCCATCCATTTCATGCCTACCCAGCCACATTAAATGATATACGTAAGGACCATTTTTAGATATGAAGTAGTTCATTTCTTACTATTCTAATGTATGCAAAAGATCATGCCAGTCCAAACCAGTGAACTAGTGTAAATCCAACTAAGGACAACAAGACCGAACCTATAAGCCCAGCTGCAAAAGACTTCATCCCCAGTCGTCTAAATGCCGCCAAATCAACATTCAAGCCAAGTCCAGCCATCGCCATAGCGATTAGCATATAAGCTATCGTTACAATTCCATTTGCCACTGATGCAGATACAATCCCTAATGAATTCACACCACTTACGAGTAAGAAACCGAGAATAAACCAAGGAATAGGAATACTTTTCCACGAGGCTTTAGACTGACCTCCCTGAACTTTTCTTTCTGTGCGATTCGTCCAAATCCCAATTAATATAGCCACAGGAACAAGTAAGGCTACCCGAGTCAATTTAACGATGACCGCCATATCTACTGCTGCATTCCCACCTGCATCAGCTGCTGCGATGACGTGAGCAATTTCATGTAAGGTAGCTCCAGAGAATACCCCGTAGCCTAGATCGGATAAGCCTAGCAAAGGGTACAAAAAAGTGTAGAGCAACGTGAATATTGTACCTAAAATAGCGACTATCGCTGCGCCGATCGCAGTTTCGTCGTCTTTCGCTTTGATTTGTGGAGCAATCGCCACCACCGCTGCCGCACCGCAGATCGCTGTTCCACAGGCAGTTAAGATACTGAGTCGTTTATCAACCTTGAACAGTCGAGCAAGCCCGTAAACAACAGAGATCGTAAATACGATCACGATAACAGCCAGTAGAAATACTCTTGGCCCCGCAGCTACGATATCCATTAAATTCAACCGCATACCAAGCAGGATAATTCCTAAACGCAGTAGCTTTTTGCTGGAAAAATCAGTCCCTTGAGTGATCGTACCCGGCACTCCGACGGTTGCCCGCCAAATAATTCCGATTAAAATGGCAATGACCAGTTGGCCCATAATAGAGAGAAATGGAAAGCCTGCTAAATACTTTGCGACTAATGCAATGATTAAGGTCAATCCAATGCCAAGCGCAAAACCAACCTGTTTCTTATGGTTCGATTGGTATAATCCCTGTGAATCCCCCATGTCGTATACACCCCTTGTATGAATCTCTAGATGTCGGAGGTATGTATATCCCCCATGAATCAACAATAATACGCCATGGCTCGAAAGTTAAATACCAATATACTATCTGTAAGATTAGTAATCCTTATGCTTGAATTTGCGCAAAAAAGGCTCCTTCGAGAAGCAGCATGCCAGAGCAGCCGCCTCACTAAAAGAGCGTCGATTGTGTTCCTATATTACATTCACACTTCCAGCGTCTGAAGCTTAGTACCCTTCGGTAGTACAGAAGTTATATACTCGTGAACCGGATGTTGTCCTTCGGCTTCCGCAAGCACCGTCACAATTCCTTGGTCCGTGCCCGTTCTGATCAGACGTCCCATCCCTTGTTTAAGTCTCAGCAGCATGTATGGCAAATCCACCTCTTCAAAAGGATTGGAGGTCTCCGCACGTTTCGCCATAAATACAGGGTCTAGCGGCGGATAAGGCAGTGACCAAATGATCACATTAGATAGTGAAGGTCCTGGTATGTCTAGTCCTTCCCATAGCGTTACCGCACAAAGCACACTATGCTCATCCCTTTGAAAAGCTGAGATTAGATAGCTGATCTCTTGATCTCCTTCAAAGAGGAAAGAATACTTACTGGATTCTGCTGTCTGCGAGCTGAGCTGCTTGAACTGCAGAAGTTCTTCCCGAGTACGGAACAGCAGCAGGGCTCTTCCTTCAGTCTGCTGGATAAGCTTTAGAGAGATCTCCATTTTTTCAGCAAAATCACCGCTCCGAAGCTCTGGCACATAGACATTCATCTGATGCTCATAATCATAGGGTGAGTCTACAGAGAAAGACAGGAAATCTTGAATCCCAAGACTGTCCTTCAAGTATTGGAAGGATTTATCCACGGATAAGGTAGCCGAAGAGAATACGATTGGGATTTTTTGCGTGAACAAGCTGTCTTGGAGTACTTCCTTAACATTACGCGGCATGACCGACAGCGTTAAGCCATCACTATCTTCTGTCGCCCAGCAGATTAATGCACCTGAATCCTCAAACAATCTCAACGCGATCTCTATGGTCTCCAAACGTTCTTCCACAATCCGCAACTGATATTCATCAATCGTGTAAAGTCCACTTTCGAATACTAATTCTTCTTCAATAGCGGCAATTACACTACGCATGCGGTGCACCTCACGGATTAGCGATGCATTTAGCTCAACGCTTTTTCGATCCGATCCAGGAATGTTACGGCATTGACGACGAATGTATTTAAACATCTGCTCACTTTGCATAATCGCTTCATCAATAAGTACCGCGAGCGTCTCACGAATCTCATTCTGCAGCAGACGAGAGATCAGCTCTTCAAAGACAACATGCTTCATTTTATAGCCTAACGCCTTCATGGCGGCAGATTCTAACAAATGCCCTTCGTCAAAAACAACGGCACAATGCTCTGGAAGTAAAGGAATTTGACCCTCTCGCTTACGCGCTTCATAAGTCCAAATATGTTCCATGTAATAATCGTGAGAACAAATGATCAAGTCACTTGATTTCCGGTAATGATCACGGGACAACGTCTGCCCACAGCGGTGACGCATATCGCAAGTAAAACAATCCTGAAACGTATCCCAATTGATCTTATTCCATTGCTCATCGTTCAAATCTGGATAGTCCCTGCGGTCGCCATAGGCATGGAACTGCTGCATCGGTGCATGAGAATGTACAAAATCAGGTAGAGTGCTGTATAAACTCTCCAGCGGCAAGCTCCCATCATCATTGTTGCGTGCGTGATCCAGCTTTTTCAGACACATATACTTGTCCGGAGATTTCGCTAGTCTGGCATCAATATTCATATTCAGATGCTTCGCAAGCTTGGCAATATCGCCTTCTGGTTTCACAAGCTGCTCGATCAATGACTCATCCGCACAAGCGATAATCGCAGGTTTGCCCATATACCGCGCATAACAAATGCTATATAACAAATACACTAAAGTCTTACCCGTACCGACCCCTGCCTCAGCAAAAATCGTCTTTTTCTCAGCAAAAGCTCGTTCCACCTGAAACGCCATGTAAATCTGTTCATCACGGACTTCAAATCCTGCCTCAGGAAGAATTTCATAAAATACATCTCCGACCCATTCTCCTACTTGCTCCATAAAAGGTCTGGTCCGATCATATTCAAAAGGATACTGTGTCGCCAACAAGCCTACCTCCAATATTTGATCAGGCATATCACGTATGCCATGAAAAATAGAATCAACGGAAAAACTCTATTATCTCATAAGATTGGAATAATTACAAAGTAGTTCGTTCGGATAATTTAATGGTTGTTACAAGTTACTATAGCAGGCAGGAGGATCATTACCTTTAATAGAATAAACAGTTACAGGAATGTATTGGAAGAATCGGAAGATCTCTGATAAAAGGGAGGGGTAAACTTGAAAAAAACATTCATAATCATTTTAATCATTGCAGTGGTTGCTCTTATTTTACCAATCGTATCCACTCCATTTATTAACAATTACATTGCATATTCCACAAAGAAAAATCTAATGGAATTATCTTTGCCAGATAAAACTGAAAGGGTAGATGCTTTATCATCCGCTGGGAAATTAATGGGGAATGGAAATGGAATGCAATTTTTTGGCGCTATTTTAATCAAATCAGAACAAACTTTGGAACAATTAAATAATTTTTATGCAAAGTATCGCGAGAATGATTGGAGTTACATCGTTGAAAAGCAAGTGAGTAATAACATTGCCTTTATTGAACATCGTGATTTGAAATTCAAAGCATTGAAAGCAGATGAAAAACTAGTTAACTATTATATTGTTTACACTTGGGGCAGTAGTAATTATCCATTAAGTGATCTAGACATACGAGGGCATTAACACTTAAAGGATGTAAGTATTAAACCATTGGGAGGGAAGAACATGCATTGGAAAAAGTATTTTATTTTAGTGTTACCAACGATAATAATTGGGCTATTTTTATACTCCTTTCTTCCAGCACACCAGAGGCCCTATGTTTTATTAGTTCCTATGATATTCTGGTTGATATATCACACTTGGATTTATATTGAAAGAAAACAAAAGAAATAAAAACGGCAGTCAAGGACTCTTTACGCTCGTCCAGGACTGCCTCATTTTTTAAAAGATTAATCAATTACAGTACTTGCTTCCAAAAGTCCGTCCCAGCAAAAACAAACTCTTTATCCAGCGCTTCTCCCCCACCCTCAAAGCAATCTGCCCATGGAACACGCTTCTTCCTCAGGGACGCAGCATCCTTCACGCCATATTCCTGATAACTAACGGTTTGCTCATTGGCTGCGTTATTCCAGTTGTCCCAGCCCATAGGATGAATATGCAAGCCCATCTGACAACCCACAAACACGGTCTTCGCGTACTCACGCCAAGGACGTCCTAGAAACACTGGAGCAATATCAGGATCGGCTGTTAAGAAGCAATTCTTAAAAATGTAGCCATGTGACTGTCCCTCGGGTGTCGAAGCCGCTGTTATATAACCGGAAAGATTCTCATTATGACGTAAACTGCGAATCTCACATTGATCGAAATAAGCCGTGGCACCGCCAAAAATAAAATCGATGGTTCCTTCTATATAGCAATGCTGATATAACTGACGATACTGGGCGTGATGTTCTCTCAGCGGAATACCTCCGAATGCCCTTCGCTCTCGTGGAGCAGGTGGTAAAGGTCCGGTGAACAAGGTGTCCTGATACCCCTTAAAGATGCAATTTCTGAATACGGTTTGGTCGCAATGCGCATAGACGGCTAATGCCTGCCCAATACGCTCTCCCTGCCCAGCACTATTGGTTATCACCAGATTCTCTAACACCAAATGACTGCCGCCCAGAAATAACGTTGGAGTAGCAAACGTATTGATTTCTTCCCCCGCTTCATCACGCTCTTTGGCATAACGGTTCATGGTTATTTCCACGTAGCCAAGTCCTATAACCTTAAGATTAGAACGGTAAATCCGAACTGCCTCTTGATAGATGCCGGATAAAATATAGAGCGTAACCGCTTGGCTGGTTGGCTCACCCTCTAGCGAATCGATCGCATCTTGAATGGTGCGATAATCGCAAAAGGATTCTTTGCCCACTACTAGCATTGTTGTCTGTTCCCTTCCATGGATTTTAGAGATGCTTCGCCAAAAATTGCTGCCATAACGTCCGCATTTCCAGAGTCTCCATATGCCCTCCACTTCCCACTAGCGGTTGCCAATGTTCTGGGCTCCCTGCTGTTTGGTAAGCTTCAGACAATCCTTGAGCCAGATGCTCAACACCTTCAATCGGACATAACCGATCGTTTCTGCCTACTAGACTCATTCGCGGGCGGGGAGCGATCCGCTTTTGAATGTCGAGCGTTGTGTAATGCTTCAATAACCCGGGCACATATGAATAGTAGCCATGATGATCTAATCCTCTTACAGCAATTAAGCTATGTGCATCTACTTGACCACAGATGTCGACAATCACTCCGACCCGTTCGTCTAATGCAGCCAGCCACCATGCCATCAAACCACCCATGGACATACCGATTGTTGCGATTCGGGAAGCGTCAATATCCTCACGTTGGCACATGTAATCCAGCATTCGAATATTGTCATACAGCATCATGCCCCACATGACCTGCCCCTTCCATAGCATTTCCTTCACTAGCTCACTCTCAGTTTTACCGCCACGCTCATTAAACCCCCACATATCGATACAGCAAGCAGCGTACCCCATCTCCGTTAGGGCTTTAGCAAAAGAAGGCTGTTGCAAATAGGCGCTGCTGCGAACAAACTCATTACGTCCATTCGCGTAATTCCCCCCATGAGAATGATTAAAGACAACCAGCGGAAACGGTCCTTCTCCATCCAAAGGAATAGCAACATAAGCAGGAACCCGTTCCAATCCATTCAGATCAAGCAAAAGGGATTCGAGGCGATATCCGTCCCGTTCCTCTTGGTTTATCACAGTTACCGAAATCGGCTTATCCGTTGGAAGATCGCCTAACAGTTCCTTCAGTTTATCCGGCGCCATGGCTTCCCCCCTTTACGGACACACATTCTGTTCTGTGGGCGAAACGGTAACTTGTTCTACTAGTTTCTCCGGCTTTTTCGTGTTCTTGGACTGACAATTCACGATCTCTATTGCTTCGCCATTTTCAATGTAAAAAGCAGGTCCTTCATGATTCTCGATAGTCACCTGTTGGAATTGTACATCCCTTGCATTGCCTAGGAAAAATCCGCGATTGTTCATGTTCTCGATTCCTGTCATCATATCCGGATGCCCGGGAACCGCATTACTTGCCATAGAGATATCAATATTTGAAAAAGTAATCTCCGATACATACTGCTCCGCCAGTCCATATAAGAATCCCGCAGCAGCATGAACATTACGTGCGGTAATATTGGCGAAATGGATGCGTCTAAAGCATGGCGTTTCATCAGTGATCGGATAAGGATTTTTATCCCACACATACTTTTCTTTCCCGCGCGGCCCACAGAAATAGTATAGATTCAGAGTAAATGGACAAATGACGTCTTCCATTACAATATTACTGATCCTAATGTCTTCAATAGTTCCACCACGACCCCGTCTTGATTTCATACGAATGCCGCGATCGGTTTGCTTAAAAACACAGTTGCTAATGGTTACATTCCGAATATCTCCACTCATTTCACTTCCAAGAACAACTCCACCATGCCCATGAACCATGGTACAGTTTGTGATCGTGATATTCTCGCATGGAATACGTTCTTTCGTATCTTCAGTTCCTGCTTTGATAGCAATGCAGTCATCACCTACATCAATATTGCAGTTACTTATCCGAACATTCGTACAGGACTCTGGATTAATACCATCTGTATTCGGAGAATCAGCCGGGTTCAAAATGGACAGGTTATCAATCGTCACATTGTAGCAGGCCACAGGATTAACGGTCCAGCTAGGAGAATTCACCAGCGAGACATCCTTAATCGTTACCCGCTGACAGCTATCAAAGCCAATCAAAGTCGGACGGGGGTACTTTAGCTCTTCCCGACGGTTCCGAAATACATCCCACCATGCCTTACCATTACCATTAATAGTTCCGCTTCCGGTAATCGATATATTGACTAAACCTTTACCATGAATACAAGGTGTATGAACCTGCTGCTTCACCCCTTCCCATCTACATTCCACCGCAGGGTAATTCACAGGGTTCGTACTGAATGAAAGGATCGCTCCTGGATTTAAATTTAATTCAATATTGCTTTTCATAACAATCGCACCCGTATAGTAAGTGCCAGCTGGCACATAAACAGTTCCTCCACCAGCCTCACTTGCCGCTTCAATCGCACGCGCAATCGCTTCTGTCGCTAACATTCCGCTATTCTTAAGCGCACCAAAATCGTCAATATTATATACGGACATACTATAGCACTCCTGTTCTATATCAGATCCAGCCTCTTAATTGTTCGTATTCCACACAGGCTTGTAGGAAAGCACCCACACCTTTTTGGTCATTCGTGACAATAGGCTCACTAATGTAATAAGCAAAGGTACCATCTCTTTGGTCCACTCCACCTAACCCCGCCACTTGGCAATTTTTATTTAGATTGACCCAACCTTCTTTGGTTTCTAGTACAAATTCGCTGATAAGTCCTTGGAACGCGCGGTCTAACGGTTCGTACCAACTAGCCTCTAACACGCCTAATCGAATACCTTTTGCCATAGCGTACACAATCATACTGGAAGCAGAAGCTTCTAAATAATTCCCTTTGCGTTCCCCCAGATTCACTACTTGATACCAGACTCCTGATTCAGGATCCTGATATTTCTTCACAGCAGTTAAAGTATCGTTTAGAATTCGGACCAGTTCTGGATAATCAGCATGCTCACTCGGCAATAACTCTAGAACATCAACTAAAGCCATAAGATACCAGCCAAGTGAACGCGCCCAAAAGTTAGGAGATAGCCCTGTCTCGGGGTCACACCAAGGCTGAATATGTTGTTCATCCCATGCGTGATATAGCAGACCCGTTTCCGTATCTTTAGTGTGCTTCTCACATAAAATAAATTGTTTCGTCACATCTTCAAGCCCCTGCCCTTCCTCAAAGGCTAGCAAGTAGGCCAAATAGAAAGGTGCACCCATATAAAGACCATCCAACCAGATTTGATAGGGATAGATATTTTTATGCCAAAAAGCGCCTTCCGAGGTTCGCGGATGTGCCTTTAGCTGTTTTCTAAATAAGGTAGCCGCTTGTTTATATTTTTCCTGCTTGGTTTCTTTATATAGTGTGAATAATAATTTCCCGTTATTAATGTGATCGATATTGTACTCGTCCAAATGATAGCCCTTAACGCTGCCATCTTCCTGAATAAAGTAATCCATATGATCTTGAATGAATTGCAGATACTTCGCATCGCCAGTTTGCTTCCACAGCCATTCAAATCCATTCAACACCACACCATAGTCATAGGTCCAGCTTCCGTTGTAGCCTTTATCCTCATAGAGCTTTGGTGTCCTCGCCATGATAGAGTCTGCCGTGTGAATTGCCCAATGTGATCTCTTCATCCCAACCCCCTGAATGTTATTAAATTTAAGTACTACCTTCTCCCACAAAATAATAGGACTTGATTCTCAGTCCGAGAGAATCAAGTCATTGTATAGTAATGTACGAACGAATCAATCTTGAATTAAACTCTGCATCTCCACACAAGCCATCACCAACGCGCCCACGCCATGTAAATCATTCTTAACTTTAGGTCGAGTGACATAACTCTCGTAATCCCCAGCCGAAGTACCGATACAGATGTCCGGCAAAATTAATCTATTCTGGTCATCCCACTGAATCAACCTGGTTAACCCTTCATAGCCTTTTCTAGCTGCAGCTATAGCCATTTCTGTATCACTTACAATGCCATGCTTCACGGCTTTGGCAATCGTGTAGACAAATAAACATGACCCTGAGGTCTCAAGCCAATTATCCGGCTCGTGCCCCTTGTCCACGACCTGATACCAAAGCCCACTCTCTTGATCTTGATAACGAATAAGGGCATCAACGAATTCACTTAAAGTAGAAGATAATCCAGTTCGAGCGGGATCATGGACGGCCAACAGATCAAGAAATTGCGACAATGCGAGACCATACCACCCTAACGATCTGCTCCAGAATTCTGGTGAACAGCCTGTCTCCGGGTTCGACCACGGCATCCGGCGACTCTCGTCCCAAGCATGATATAATAACCCGGTTGTCTCATCTTTCATATGCTTGCGCATTAACTTTTCCTGATGGAGAACCGTATCACGCAAGCTAGAATCGCCATAGACATTAGCATATTTTAACGAGAATACACCTGCCATATAAAGCCCGTCTAACCACATTTGGTTAGCATATTTATCCTTATGCCAGTACCCACCCTCAGAGGTTTTGTTTAACGTAAGCAATAAATTCCTCAGCTTCTCTGCAGCAATGCGATACTTGAGTTTACCTGTCCGCTTATGAAGGTTAAACAGCAGTTGTCCGGCTTGAACGGCATCTAACTCATCACGGGCAAAATAAAAGTTACCGTATTCATCTACCAAATCATCCACGTATGCCTGAATATACTGAATATAGCGGTCTTCTTGATATACATTCCACAATAGCTCCATACCGCATAAAAATACACCTTGATGGTAGTGCCAACGATGAGCTGGAGGAAGTTCTCCCGCCTTGTAAGTATCCATTAATGAATCGCAAGCTTTTTTTGCCCACTCTATGGGTGTTGTTGGTGCACTGACAGTCATCTCCAAACTCCCTCCATCAGAATATTCTCTCTTTCAATGCTTATTAGCCCTTCATAGAACCTAACATTGCTCCTTTAGCAAAATGCTTTTGCAGGAATGGATATACACATAGTATTGGTAGAGTAGCTACAACGATAACAGCCATTTTAATCGTTTGATCTGGCGGTGGAGCAGCAGCGTCCAGTGTAGCGCTGTGATCCATACCGCTGGCAAGCACAACAATTTGTCTCAGTAGAACCTGTATTGGCCACTTCGTACTATCATCCAAATACAGAATCGCATTCATGTAGGTATTCCAATACGTAACCGCATAGAACAATCCGATAGTCGCTAACGCAGGTAAGGATAGTGGCAATACAATTCGAAATAAAATTCCGAAGTCATTACAACCATCAATTTTGGCTGACTCCTCCAGACCATCTGGTATATTCTGGAAAAATGTTTTAAGGATGATCATGTTAAATGCACTAATCGCTGAAGGTAGAATAAGTGATGCGTACGTATCTATTAGTCCTAATTCCTTCACTACGAGGAAAGTTGGGATCATTCCACCATGAAAGAGCATGGTGAACACAACCATAAAGTTAACCACTTTACGTCCGTCCAGATCTCTTCTAGCAAGAGCGTAAGCCATCAGAGAAGTGATTAACAAACTGAAGAATGTACCAATCACCGTGACACCAATGGAAACACCCATGGCTTTAAATATTGTATTCGTTGAGAAGATATACTTGTAAGCTTCCAGACTCCACACTTTTGGTATCAGTACAAATTTATTAGCCGCTAGCTCTGCAGTCGTTGTAAATGAGCCTGCTACAACGTGCATAATCGGAAGTATGGTAATTAAAGCTATGAGCGCTAGCAGCGTAAAGTTTATAGCCGAAAAAATTCTACTACTGATTGTTTTATCATGTACCATTTCAATTCCTCCCAGAACATATCAATAAACGCCTTCTTCGCCCATTTTCTTAGATAATTTATTGACCGACATTACCATAATCAAGCCAACAATCGATTTAAAGAATCCAATGGCTGTGCTGTAACTAAACTGTCCTTGTCTTAGACCAGCAGTATAAACATACGTATCGATAATTTCCGCGACTTCTCGATTCATGGAGTTAAGTAGCAGATATACATGTTCAAATCCAAGATCAAGAACGGAACCAATTTTCAGAATAAATAATGTGATAATTACCCCTCTAATCGCTGGAAGAGTAATATGCCAGACTTGTCTGATTCGTCCAGCTCCATCCATACGTGATGCTTCGTAAAGCCCTGGATCGATGGCAGCAATGGAAGCGAGATAAATAATCGTTCCCCAGCCTGCTTCTCTCCAAATCACCTGAATAATATACATGGGCCTGAACCATCCTGGGTCAAGCAGGAAATTGATTTGTTTAAATCCAAAATAGGAAAGTAACTCGTTGATGATCCCTCCATCCATCGTGACCATAACAAATGAAATGGAGACGACGATAACCCACGACAAAAAATGGGGTATATAGAAAAGACTCTGAAAAGTTCTTTTGAAAAAGGAGCCTTGAAGTTCATTTAACATCAGGGCAAGGATGATCGGAATCGGGAAATAGATAAGAATATTCATCCCGAAAAGCACAAGTGTGTTCACCAATATATTTAAGAAATCCGGCTCTGTGAACAACCTGCTGAAATGCTTCATACCCACCCAATCACTGCCCATTATTCCTTTATAAGGCTTATAGTCTTGGAATGAGATAATTAATCCATACATAGGGAGATATTTAAAAATAATAAAATATAGCACTCCCGGTATTAGCATGACGTAGAGCAATTTATTTCTCCACAGCCGCTTTTTTAGTACGCTGCTGCTTTTATAAATCTCTGGCTCAGGCTGCATTTTCGGGGCTGAACTAGGCTGTGCGGTGACATCCTGCATGATACTCTTCCTTTCTCCTTCTTTATTCAAACACGATATTACTGAACCCTGTGAGGAATAGAAAAGGTTGTTGAAACAAGATCAACAACCTTTTCAGCTATATCGTTTAACTATTCGAGCACGGGTTACTATTTTTTGTATAAAGCGTTGTACTCTTCAATAATTTTATCTCCACCACGGCTCTTCCAATTCTCAACCTCTTTTTCAAATCCAGCTCTGTCGAGCTGTCCATACATATACTTGTAGGTTGCATCTGTAATAATTTGTTGAATCTCAACACCTTTTTCAGTGTAGGTAGCTGAGTCCATAGCCACTGTTGGATCTGCTACACCCACTTTAACGTTCTCAAGTACTAATTCTTCTGCATGAATACGGCCTGGCAGAACGTTATAACTTTGGTACATGCCATTAGTTTCGTATTCTCCGATAACACTATCCTTGAAGCCCTTAACTTCACGTTCGATCAAATCTTTGTCATCCGCAGGTTTCGCTTTACCGTCTACAACGGTATAGTGAGTCCCTTCAATTCCCCAATACATCAAGTTAGCTACTTCTGGTGTCATCATTTGGTCAAAGAAAGCAAGGATCTTCTTGAGTTCTGCCTCATCCTTCACAGCAGATTTCGGGAACATGACGACATTGTTATACCCGGGAATCATCCATTGCGCATATTTACCTTCTGGACTCGCAACCATACTATGCGTATCTAGAACAGCATCAGGGAAAAGCTTAATGGTATCTTTGTTGAGGGTATCTATATCTTGTATAGAGCCTCCGATATAGAGCCCTGCTTTACCAGATGTAAACATGTTTACAGCATCCGTTTTACTAGTAGCAGCAAAATCCTGGTTCATGTATCCGCCTTCACGAACTTTTTTGAAGAAGTCCATCGTATCGAAATACTCATCGAAGGTAAATTCAGGTGCTAATTTGCCATCCTTCTCTCCCCATGAGTTCGGAGTTCCAAACCAAGATGAGACTGTTTTAAACGCACCATAGGTCAACTCATTACGGTCAACAATACCTATAGTATCTTTTATTCCATTACCGTCTGGATCTTGTTCCGTGAAGGCCCTAGCCATTTCGAACAATTCATCTACATTAGCTGGTGCAGCAAGTCCTAATTTATCTGCCCAGTCTTTCCGATAGATGATCCCTTGACGTGCCAGAGGGCGGCCGATATACAAGGTGTACAACTTGCCATCCACTTTGGTGTTATTCAGAATTTCAGGTTTCAATTTACTCAGATTCGGGAATTCACTTAAGAGAGGACCAATTTCCCAGAACTGACCGTCTTTAATCGCTTCTTTCATCTGAATGAAGGTTGTTTGATTCTTTAAATACGTCACTTGCGGCAGTGAGCCAGTCGCAAAAGATGAATTCAGTTTTTCTTCGTAAGTATCAGCAGGGAAAAATTGGTACGTCAACTTCGTGTTGGTCAATTTCTCAACTTCATTCTTAATCGTGTCAGGTGGTGTATCAGTCGTATTTAATGGAAGCATAATCTTGATTTGTGTCGGCTCTTCTTTTACATCTTCTTTTGCTGCCTCTGTCTCTACCGGCTTAGCAGTGCTCTCACTACTTGCAGTTTCAGAACTTGCTTGATTGTTGTTACCACCACATCCAGCCAGCAATGTGCTGAGTGCTAACAGTGATGTCAACAACATGGTGAAGGATTTCTTCTTCATACCATTTTGACCTCCATAATTTGTATTGGTTACGAGTCCCACATTACATCGTTGGCAAAGTTACGAAAACAATCATTTCCCCATAAAGGGCCGTTCTTAAAGGGATCTGAGCAAATGATTATGGTGATAACACAAAAAAATCCACTGCGTCATCCGCAGTGGATCAAACTAACCTATTTACTTCTCTATCCCAAGCTCAGCCTCACCATATTCCTTAATAATCTGATTTCCTCCGTTGGCTCTCCATTTCTCAACTTCCTTCTGGAATCCCTCAACGGTTATATTGCCTAGTATGTAATTGTACGTAGCGTCCACAATGATTGTAGACAATTCCACATTCTTTTCATCATAGGTAGAAGAGCTTAAAGACACGGTCGGATCGTCGACCAGAAAAGATTCATTATCTTTACTTAGCTGATCCGCAAGTGAGGTCAATTGCTCCTTCTGAGCCACCTCCATAATGTTCTTATTACTAATGTCTGCAATCATCAAAGAATATAACGGATTTACTTCTTGCACCCGCAGCTCCGAAGTCTCCTCGGGAAGAATGATTTTTCCTTCCTCAAGCTTATAATGGCGCCCTTCAAACCCATACATCATTATATTCGCTACATCTTTATCCATGGTTCGATCAAAGAATTCGAGTACCTGGCGGAGTTCATCCTCAGTAGCAATGGCTTTTTTGGAGAAGAGATAGAGTCCATTATAATTGGGTATCGACCACACCTTATATCCTTCAGGCCCTTCGATCCGATTGATTAATGTAAGTTCTGCCTTTGGATTCAAATTCTGAGCTTCAATAGACAGCCGCTTTACATCTGTCATACTGCCGATAAATACACCAGCAATACCATTAATGAACTTATCGCGTTGTACTTCTTTGCTCGTTAAGGCGAAATCCTGATTAATAATTTTCTCATCATATAATTTCTTCATGAAATTCATAGTGTTCATATACTCAGCGGTCACAAATTCAGGTACAAATTGATGATTCTCTAGTTTCCAATTATTTGGTGTGCCAAAATACGAACTTAACGTCTTAAATACCCCATACACAAGATCATTTCGATCGACTAATCCGTAGGTATCCTGTTTGCCATTCTGATCTGGATCGTTGTATGTAAATTGTCTCATGACCTCATATAGTTCATCCAGTGTTTGCGGATTATTTAAATGAAGATTGTCGAGCCAATCCTTGCGTATAATAACCCCCTGTCTGGAAGAGGGGCGTTCCGTATATAAGCCATAGATCTTACTATCTACAGAAGTCTGCTTAAGAATGGCGGGGTTCAGTTGTTTAAGATTGGAGAACTCCTGAAGGTATGGGCCGATCTCCCAAAAGGCATCCGAACGAATAGCATTTTTCACCAGATTATAATCTGAGAATTTTACAAATGTGACCTTTCCGAGGGAATTGGTTGTAAGCGCCGTGTTCATCTTATCCGTGTAGACACCCTCTGGAACCCACCTTATATCTAGCTTCACACCTGTCAGCCTTTCGATCTCTGCCATAATCTCTTTCGAGGGCTGTTGCGGAAAATGAAGGGGCGCCAAAATTGAGATACTCGGGGGAGACACTTTTGGGCCGGAATCGGCAGATTCCTTATTGTTGCAAGCGCTTAAGAAAGAGAAAACGAGCAAAGCAAATAAACAGAAATACATCGTTGCCCTTCTATCCATTGATACTCTAGACATTTTGTGGCCTCCTAGATATTGTAAGGATTATCACCTGAAAGCTTGAAGATTTTACATTTTATAAGCATAATTAGAGCTAATGATTATCGCGAAGCGAGATGATTATTGTTATTTACTACCAAGTTACATACACTTAGAACAAGTGTCTACTTCTACATAAGTAAAGGTGCTGAGTCTCGTGAGACCATTAAGCTTTCTAAGTAAGCTAACGATGTTTGCCTTTGTAATTAGCACGCTGCCTGTATTGTTCATCGGTTCTTTTTCATATCTCACATCATCAAAAGAAATTCAGAAAAACGTTAACAACAGTAAAATGGAACTTATCTTACAAATCACCTCAAATGTAGAACATAAGTTAACAACTGTCAATCAAACATTAAACCAAGTGATCAACTCCAGTGTATTAAAAAAAGCACTAAATAACCCTTTAAATGAAACCGATTTCATTTTGTACAATGATTTAAGAAACGAAATTCGCAATATGCAATCCTTCGATACGAAGCTGGAAGATGTCATCTTATTAAATCAGCAGCAAAATTGGATGATCAAAAATTCGGGAGTCTATCGTTTGGATGAATACAAGAACTATGCACAGCTCTCAAATCTGATGAATATCGCCGAAGATACCTCGTGGATTTTGAACCCATCCTCCCTATTTTATAGCGAGGAAAGCATCAACGTTACTGGCTGTAACTACAGCATTAGTCTTATCAAGAAACTCCCGACCAATAAGCTGCAAAAGTATGGGCTCGCCTTAGCTAATATTCCTGTCTGCAGTCTTCAAGATTTCATTAATTCTGATGTACAGCCACTCGACGATATTATCGTTCTGGATAAGGAAGGTCGGTTCTTGCTCCATCCGGACCGCAACTTGATCGGGAAGCCTATGAGGGAAGGCGGATTTACAGAAGATTCTTTCATTGCTAATCCCTCCAAACTTTCAGGGCAGTTCAAAACCGTGATCCACAAGAAAAATTACGCTGTCACTTACATGCGCTCTCAGATGAATGGCTGGGTTTATCTTTCGGTCACATCCATGGAAAGTTTAACGAAAGAGTCTCAAAAAATCGGTCTGTTTACGATATTCGTATGTACTTTTATGCTTCTTCTCTCCATTCTCTTGGCATGGATCGGATCAAGACGGATGTATACACCTATTGAAAGACTTCTCAATCAGATGGGCCAACGCAAAACGGATATCAAATCCAGACATACAAATGAATTTCAGATTATCGGAGAACAGGTTCATTCTTTATTTCAATCTAAATCTCAGCTGGAAAAAGAAGTCCGTCAGCATATCCAGCAGGTTCGTACCTTCTTCTTAATCAATGCTTTCCATGGCAACGTTAAGAAGCGTGATCTGCTCGAAGAGCTGGAGCAATTCGGCTATCACAAGCAACTCGAAGAATGGAAGACGATGGCTGTGATTACGTTGTCGATCGATTTTGCCGAAGATTCCAGTTATGAGAAAAAAGATCTTAATCTTTTATTATTCGCTGCCCATAATATGATTGAAGAGTTAGTCTGCCCTGAACAACGACTGGCTCCTGTAATTATGGACCATGCGGTGGTCGTATTATTGGGGAGTCCGAACTGTGATACTCAGTCTTTTCACAAAACTCTATATTCACTTACGGAGAAGCTTCAACAAGAAATCAATAATTACCTCAAAGTACAGGTGAGTATTGGGCTGAGCCTTCCCTTCCACGACTTACCGAAGTTATCCATTGCTTACAGAGAAGGCCTTGAAGCACTAAAGCATCGGATTAAGCTTGGCAAGGGTGTCATTATCCAGTACGAAAATATTAACTCTGGCAAACATTATCTGAACTTGAACTACCCTACCCATAAAGAAAATGATTTACTGGATGCTATCAAGCTGGCTGAAACGGAAAAAGCCAAGGAGCTTATTCATTTTCTCTTTAAATCGATCTTTGCCCAAGAGCTGTCACCGCAGGAGTACCAGATCCCGTTGACGCGCCTGCTCAATAATTTACTCATTATGATGCAGGAATCCGGTATTAGCTTGAATCAAATTTATCATGCCAATGGTTCCATATTTGAGGAGCTGCATGATCTTCATACTGTGACGGAGATTGAGGATTGGTTCTGGAGCATGGTCATTTATCCGATGATCAAGATTTTTAACAGCAGACAGAATGCGCAATACCACAACATTTCCGAGAAGATCATCGATTTGATACAGCATGATTATGATACCGATCTTACTTTAGAAGAGTGTGCTTCACGTCTGCATTATAATGCCAACTATATCAGCAGTGTCTTCCGCAAGGAGACCCAGTACTATTTTAGCGAATATTTAACAATGTACCGATTTAAAATGGCGAAAAAATGGCTAAAGGAAACCGACATGCCCATTAAAGATATTGCAGCCAAATTAAGATACAACAATTCTCAGAACTTCATTCGCTCTTTCCGTAAACAGGAAGGCATGACACCTGGACAATACCGGGAGCACAATGCTGGCACAAAACTTAAATCCACCTTTGACGAATCGATGTAAAAAAGACCATAAATACTGCTCAGGTGGAATCAAAAAAAAAGAGTCTCTCTTTTTTTTTGAAAATATGTTAACGTGTGCATATACCCTTTTAAGGAGGAAATGGAACGAAATGTTGAGCTTTCGTCTACACCCTAACCCTACAGAGCAAGCTGAGCTTTCTCCGGAAACCTCGTTACTTACCCTCTATCCGCTTAAGACGGACCAGCCACGCCCTTTTATATTGGTATTGCCTGGAGGGGGTTACCAGCATTTAGCTAAACATGAAGGAGCACCAGTCGCTCATTGGCTGAACAGTCTAGGTATTCATGCCGGTGTATTAGATTATCAGGTCGGAGATTTTAGCGTCACTTCACTGTTAGATGATGTTGAGGAAGCTCTGAGGTGGATTAGGGGCGCCTCACAACATTGGAATGTAATCTCAAACAAAGTTGGGATGATCGGATTTTCGGCAGGCGGACACCTAGCGTCTATCTTCTCTACCACAAGAGCAGAGAAACCAGATCTTCTTCTGCTAGGATACCCAGTGATCACTTTCCAAGCGCCTTATGCCCACATGGGAAGCCGACTTCATTTTCTAGGAGACAATCCAGCCCCAGCGGAGCTGCGCTCCTTTTCATCAGAATCACAGGTAACTTCACGGACACCTCCAACTTTTATCTGGACTACAGCAAATGATGCCAGCGTTCCTGTAGAGAACAGTCTGTTGTTCTCAAATGCACTATCGGAGCAAGGGATCCCATTTGAACTACATATCTTTGAAGAAGGACGGCATGGTTTAGGGCTTGCTAAAGAACATCCTCATTGCCGGCAATGGCTTTCCCTTGCTGCGAATTGGTTAAGGGAACATCACTACACTAAAACAGAAGAACTTATAACACCCACGTTATTTATTGCGGGCGATTCCACTGCGGCTATTAAGGGTGCTGGAGAAAAACCAATGACCGGCTGGGGTGAATACCTGCAAAGTTATTTTGGGACTTCTGTTCGAGTTGAGAATCGCGCCATTAATGGCCGCAGTACTAAATCTTTTATATCAGACGGCCGCCTGGATGCCATCCTTAAAGACTTCAAAGCTGGCGACTACCTTTTTATTCAATTCGGGCATAACGATGAGAAAAAAGAAGATCCCTTGCGTTACACCGATCCCGACACTGAATATCGCCGCAACCTTACTCAATATATAGAAGCTGCTCGGCAGTTAGGAGGTATTCCCGTTCTGCTAACCTCTGTGAGTCGCCGCCGATTTACTTCAGATGGACAGCTTGACCCGCTTGCTGTAGGCGCTTATCCCGAAGCCATGAGACAGGTAGCTGAAGAAACGCAAACACCGCTGCTTGATATTTTCGCAGCTTCGCAAGCGCTCTATTGTTTATTAGGTGAAGAAGAATCCAAGAAATTATTCATGCATTTGCCAGAAAATATACATCCCAATTACCCAAACGGAGTTACGGATGATACGCATTTTTCAGATGAAGGTGCTCAGCAAATTGCTAAACTTGTGGTTCAAGCCCTTAAACAAAACACAGCCTCCCCTATATCAAACTTACAACAACTTTTATAAGGAGTGATTACAGATGTCTCTAATTAAAGAAGTTATTACAGAGTACTATCGTATCCCTTTGCCAGAAATCATGGAGGACGCAAAACATGGCCTGCATACTCACTTTGAAGTTCCCATTGTCAAAATTAGAACGGATGACGGTCGTGAAGGGGTAGGTTATACCTATACTGGCGGATTTGGCGGCAAAGCGATCTGCTCACTAATTGCGTATGAATTAACACATATCTTAATTGGCAAAGATGCCAGCTGTGTAGAAAGTATCTGGGAGCAGATGAACTGGGGAATACATTATGTTGCACGCGGCGGTCTGGCTAGTTTCGCCATTGCAGCTTGTGACATTGCATTATGGGATTTACGTGCGAAGAAAGCAGATGAACCTCTCTACAAACTTCTGGGTGGTGCTAGTAATGAGGTCAAATGCTATGGCGGCGCGATTGATTTAAATTTCCCATTAGAAAAGCTCCTCCTAAACAATCAAAAATATTTAGATATGGGTTTGAAGGCTGTCAAAATTAAACTAGGCCAAAAAACACTAGCCGAAGATGTGGAACGAGTAGCTGCGGTACGCCAATTGATCGGTCCAGATGTGGCGTTTATGGTCGATGCGAATATGAGCTGGAGTGTGGAAAAAGCGATAAAAGCCGCACGCGAATTTTTGAAATACGACATTCTCTTCTTAGAAGAACCAACAATTCCAGAGGATTATGCCGGCTATGCACGTATTGCCGAAGAAACAGGAATGGCCGTTGCAGGCGGAGAGAACTTGCGCACTTTAACCGAATTCCATCACATGCTGCAATATGGTCATGTGGATTTCCCTCAACCCGATGCTTCCAATATAGGCGGAATTACAGGCTGGTTAAAGGTAGCTCACTTAACTCAAGCTTATAACCTCTCCGTCTCTACACATGGGATGCAGGAATTACATGTTAGTTTGTTAGCGGCTATGCCAAATGCAGGTTATCTCGAAATGCATAGCTTCCCTATCGATCAATACACTACACGTCCTCTAGTGATTAATAAAGACAATGGGATGGCTATTGCTCCTGAAGTAACGGGCACTGGGGTTACCTTTGATTGGGACAAATTAGCACATCACAAACAACAATACTAATAGGAGCGATTAATCATATGAGCATTCCCCTTCATCTAGGTGTTCGAGCACATGATTTCACACAAGTTCCATTGCATGAGTTAATTGAGAAAATTAAGTCCTATCATTTCGCTCATATCCAGTTTGCACTTAAGAAGTCTTTTCCTGATAGTGCCCCTAATCTTACGGCTATCAGCCCTGGAACGGCCAGTTATTATGGCAATGCCTTTAGGCAAGCAGGTATTCAGATTGCGGTGCTTGGCTGTTATGTAAATATTGTAGACACCGATCCACAAAAACGGGCACAAGCGTTAGCCGCGTTCAGTACCCATCTGCGCTTGGCCAGAGATTTCGGTGCTAATCTGGTTGGTACGGAAACCGGAAGTGTGGGAGTTGGGTTTACCACAGATAATTTTACAGAAGAGGCTTTTCAAGAGGTAATTACATCGGTAAAAGCTATGGTGGCAGAGGCCGAGCATTTTGGTGTGACGGTAGGAATTGAAGCTGGACTCCATCATCCGCTGTACACCGCATCCTTAACTCGCCGACTGCTGGATGAGATTCCTTCTAACAATATTCAGATCATATTGGATTGCGCTAATCTAATGTCGCCAACAAATTACTTACATCAAGAAGCTATTATTACGGAGGCTTTGAAGCTCTTAGGAGATCGAATTGCCATTATTCATTTAAAAGATTTTATCGTGCAGGATGGAGCCATCAAGATCGTTCCTGTGGGTCAGGGATGGCTAGAATTCGAGCCGATTCTTCGTTATATGAAATACGAGCGCCCGCATATTCAAGGCATACTAGAAAGCACACCGGAATCACATTTGGGAGAGAGCATTGCCTTTTTACAGGGGATATATGAAGAAGTGTAGCGTGAAGCGTGGATTTTTATATTCTGTTTAACATCCGTTTGACCTCCATGAAATAAAGGACTGTTATGATCAAGACATCAAGAGTACCTGGGAGGGGTTCTATGCGTCTTGCTTTATTTACAGACACATTTCTTCCGCAAACGAATGGTGTTTCACTCACGCTTCAGCGCTTAACCACTCATTTGAACCGGCGAGGTATCGAGCATCTGCTATTTTCGCCGAAATCTGCTCCTGAAGACAGCTATGCCGATCCCATACGTCCCATTACCAGTATCCCCTTTTTCTTATATCCAGAATGTAGACTCGCACTGCCGAATATGTCCTCCATCCAGTCAGAGCTAAAAGCTTTTCGTCCTGATCTGCTGCATTTGGCAACTCCGTTCAATATCGGCTTATGCGGCCTGCGTTATGCGCGAAAGTATGGTCTGCCTCATGTCGCCTCCTACCATACCCATTTTGACCGCTATCTTGAATATTACCGGATGAAAAGAATCGTCCCACTCTATTGGAAGTACATGAAATGGTTCCATCGGTCCTGCGATGCTACCTTCGCGCCCTCCAACGAAACACTCGATTCCCTCCAAGTCCAAGGCTTTCAACGTTTAAAGCTTTGGTCTAGGGGCATCGACTGCAATCTCTATACTCCGAAAAAACGCAGCCATCAGGTCCGCGATCGTTACGGAATTACCGCACCGTTACTGCTTCTATATGTGGGAAGGATTGCACCTGAAAAGGATATCAACACCCTAGCTCTCGCCATGCAGCAATTGCCTGAGTCTATGCAGTCTCAGGTGCATTGGCTAGTCGTTGGAGATGGTCCCCTTCTCCCAGAGATGAGAACACAGGCGCCGCATAATGTCACATTTACAGGCTATAAGCACGGTGAAGAGCTGGCTCAATTGTATGCCTCAGCTGATCTATTCGTCTTCCCTTCCAGTACAGAAACCTTCGGCAATGTTGTCCTTGAGGCTATGGCTTCGGGGCTGCCTGTCCTCGCCGTAAATGAAGGCGGGGTAAAGGATCTGATCACACCCGGTCGCAACGGAATGATTGTCGAACCTCGTTCCCCGGATGCTTTTATTCGTGAAATTTGTGCAAGTATAGAGCATCCTCACAAGCTGGCTGCTATGGGGTATGAGGGTCGACAGCTGGCACTTGACCGCTCGTGGGAGAGCATTTTCGATGGACTCATTCACGATTATGAAGAGATCCTTGAGCATAGACGTTTCGACCTTATACCGGCTTTACTACCATTAGTATAATAATGACGATAGTGAGTATACTCCTTGATCATTCAGCAGCCCAGTTCTAGACTATAGCCAAGACGATAAGTCATGGGCATTTCTCTTCTTCAATCCTATTTTTTCATTATGTTATAATAATGGAATCCTTGCTAGGAGGGGAAAAGATGGCCCTTATTCATTATGTTGAGTACAATACTACACACGCGAGCAATTTTGTTATAGATGTTCCTGTGGGCTATCACTGGCTTCTTGTAATCACCAAGACCCCAGCGCAATTCTGGGTAAATGGCGGGTTCAAGGAATACCCTGCTCACAGCGTAATCCTCTATCGTCCATTACAAAAAGTCTATTATCGGGCCTGCGCTGATCATTTTATCAATGATTGGATCCGCTTCGAATCCAATGAACCTTATATTACGGAATCTCCCCTTCCGCTTGGGGTTCCCTTTGCCCTGAGTGATCCGGACTACTGCCACAAGTTGTTTGAATTGCTTGTCGTCGAGCATAATTTTAACCGGGATTGTAAAGAATCTTCCGTCGATTATTTACTCCGGACGTTGTTCAACAAACTATGGGAATCCTACTTCCAAGATGATATTACACCTCAATACTACAAACTACTGAAACTGCGTACAGCTATTCAAACTAACCCGGGCGATTACTGGACAGTTTCGAAGATGGCGGATTTTCTTCGAATCAGTCCTGGTTATCTTCAGAACATCTACAAAAAAACGTTTGGAATCTCCTGCATGGATGACGTTATCAACAGCCGAATCCGTATGGCAAAAGAATACTTAATTCACAATGCTCAAAGCATTGCTGAAGTCGCTTCCCGGTGCGGATATCAAAATGTGGAGCATTTCTGCAGGCAATTCAAACAATTGACCGGACATACGCCGAGAAACTACCAGAAGTATGCAAGGGGTTAAAGCGGAAAGAGAAATATGAAGAAATATCACACTACTTTTCTTTGAAAACTAGTCCTCAAGATAGTCTATACTGACGGAGACGTTGATATAGACTTCTTTAAGCTGACCATTGATCAAAGGGAAATGTCGCTGCAATTCTGGGATAATCCCATCATGCTCCATAAAGAAAAATGTGTTTTGTACTCCACATCGTTGCAACCGTCAATTTGGCTCCCGATAAAATTGCTGTTGCTCCCCGTACATCCCGACCACGAACATATCCATATCATTCTGCCAGTAAATCAGCATCCTAAAATTCATGTTCAAAACTATTCCATGAGTTCCATCCCACGGGTGGCTTCAATCCGAGTTGTTATTCGAACATATCAATGATTGATGTTGCTAGAGCTATACACAACTTGTTGTCAGCGAATGGGCAGCTTTTTTTCTTCTTCACGGGACAGAGCGTCCTTTGGAATTTTTGCTCAGAAGTTCGAAAAAATTTAAATTAGGTCTCAAAATATATAAATTTTAATTTTTTTAAGTTCCATCTAACAATAGATCAATAACTGGTGAGGATAGGTCATTGTTTGAAGAGAACTGTTAATTTATTATGGTTTTATGTTATGTAAGCGTTATCAATAAAAGGGATTGAAGAATTCACCATTCATCAGGAGCCATCTTCAAGTTGAAGTATGTCTAGTTTATGAAAGGGGGAGGACCTCAAAGTTGGTCGTTTAAACGCATTGATTTCACAAAAAGGAGTGACAAGATGCGCAGTCACAGCATGAGGAGCAATTCTTTTAGAAAATTTCTTTATATCTCGCCCTTTATGGTTTTACTTGCTGTTTTTGCATACTACCCACTCTATGGATGGGTTTATGCATTCTTTGACTATATGCCGCCGATCCCGCTATCACAAGCGCCTTTTGTCGGTCTCAAGTGGTTTCGCTCCTTGGTAGAAAATCAGGTGAAGGTTGATCAACTGTTACAGGTCATCAAAAACACGTTCGGCATAAGCGGGCTGAGTATCCTTTTCTCATGGCTTCCCATGTTTTTTGCAATTTTCCTGACAGAGATCAAAGCCGTGCGTTTTCGCAAATTTATTCAGACAGTAACCACTCTTCCAAACTTTATCAGCTGGGTCCTCGTATATTCCCTGGCATTTTCTATGTTCTCAAGTGAAGGCGTCGTCAACGGCTTTTTGAGCCAGATGGGACTTATTGATTCTCCTGTACTCTTACTTCAGAACTCGGACCATGTCTGGATTACTATGTGGGTATGGATTACATGGAAATCACTAGGTTGGTCGGCCATCTTGTATATAGCAGCAATTATGAGCATTGATGAGTCTCTGTATGAAGCGGCTTATGTTGACGGTGCAACAAAAATGCAGGTTATCAGGCATGTGACTTTGCCAAGTATGCTGCCGACTTATTTTGTACTCTTGATGCTCCAGATTGCCAGCTTCCTGAACAATGGACTGGAGCAATACTTTGTTTTCCAGAATGCATTCAACAAAGAGTCCATACAGGTATTGGATTTATATGTATACAATCTAGCCATGGGAGGCGGCAGCTATTCCGTTTCCGTCGCTATCAGTATGTTGAAAAGTCTGATTAGCATTGTGCTTCTTTTTTCCGTAAACGGTCTGTCCAAATTGTTTAGAGGAGAGGGCATTGTATGAGTGACAACCAGACTGGACTTGCCCCGAAGGCCAAAGAAAATAAGCGGAACTTCTCTAGAAGAACTAAAATGCAGGTCAGAACAACCGATAAAATGATTTCGGCTACCATTTATATCCTGTTTACTCTCTTTGCATTTGTTTGTGTATATCCGTTTTACTCGATCATCATTAATACCATCAGCGCCAACGATCTCAGCGCCAAGGGTGAAATTGTGTTTTGGCCCAAGGGGATCCACTTCCAGAATTATATTGACGTATTTAAGATCCCTGGACTATGGAATGCATTTGTCATTTCTTTGGGGAGAACGGTAATAGGCTCACTTTTGACAGTCGGGGCCTCTGCCTTTTTGGGATTCATGTTTGCCCAGGAGGATATGTGGGGGAAAAAATTCTGGTATCGGTTTACCATTCTTACGATGTTTTTTAATGCCGGCATTATCCCCTGGTATTTGACCATGAGATCCCTGCATCTGACTAACAATTTCCTTGCCTACATTCTGCCGGCTATTGTAGCTCCTTTTTTTATCATTCTTGTAAAAACGTTTGTGGAATCAACGCCGAAGGAATTGCAGCAGGCAGCCAGCATTGACGGTGCCGGGATTATAACGATCTTTTACAAGGTTATCTTACCTATCAGCAAACCGATATTGGCTACAGTCGCTATATTTTCGGCAGTGGACCAGTGGAATGCCTTTCAGGACACACTACTGCTGGTTACGGACAGCAAATTGTATAGTTTGCAGTTTATTCTGTATAACTACATCAATCAAGCCAGCTCCCTATCTACCATGGTCAATTTGCAAAATGCCGGATCAACCGCCATGGCCAGTCTATCCACCAAGCAAACCACCACATCCATTCGTATGACAGTTACTATCATCGTTGTCGCACCTATTTTGCTTGTTTATCCGATCTTCCAAAGATTTTTTGTAAAAGGAATTATCATTGGCGCAGTCAAGGGTTAATTTGCACGATTATGATTAATTAATCATTTTTGGGGGGCTGTAAATGAATAAACATAGTAAGCTGGCAAGAAAGTCTATGCTGATCTTTGGCACCGCTCTTCTTTTTGGAACGGCGGTACTCAGCGGATGCAGCAGCAATGCCAACAATGCAGGTACAGCAACCGAGACTTCCGATCCGGGTGGAGGAATTGATCATAGCAAGCCGCTGACGATTACCGTGTTTAACAACGCAGCAAATTATCAGGGAGAGCAGACCGGATGGTACGGAAAACTAATTAAGGATAAGTTCAATATTACCTTAAATATTCTGTCTCCACAGGTTGCCGGTGATCAGCTATACAAGACAAGGTCAGCATCGGGAGATTTGGGAGACCTCCTTATCATTGATAACAGTCAGCTGGAGGAGTTAATTCCGGCGGGTATGATTATGGATATGACGGATAGGATCAAAAATACGGAGTACCTGTCCAAATATGTGGACAATCACTTCAAGCCCTTTAATGCTGCGTTTGAAAGTATAAATCCTGAAGGTAAAATATATGCTTTACCCACTTTTGTATCAGACACTTCCCCAACAACATACTCAGAAGAAATCCCTTACTCCAGTCCGATTATGCCTTGGGATTATTACAAGGGAATCGGATCTCCCAAGCTGAACAATCTGACAGATCTGCTGAATGCACTAAAGCAGATGCAGGAGAAATACCCAAAGACACCGGAAGGAAAAGCGATTGTTCCGATAACCCTGTGGAAGGACTGGGACAATGGAAGTATGGAAAACGTTCGTTGGTTAAGCAACTGGTATGGCTATGAGCAGCCGGACGGAACCTCGACCATTCAGTTGAATGCAAAAGGCGATATCGTTCCGCTCGTTGACGACAACAGTATGTACAAGAAAATTCTCCAATTCTATTATGACGCCAATCAGATGGGGCTGGTTGACCCTGACTCGGCAACCCAGGATTGGAATAAAGTCGCTGAAAAGCTGACCGATAAACAGGTTCTACTATTATGGTATTCCTGGCAAAGAGGCTTCTACAACACCATTGAAAGAGGCACTAAAGGTGACGGTAATGTTGCCGTTCCGATCGCCGATACCCACATTATCCAGAATAGCGATGCCTACTTCGGAAACGGAAGAGTATTTGCTATTGGTTCAAAAGCAAAAAATCCTGAAAGAATCATTGAATTCATGGATTGGCTAGTATCACCTGAAGGTCTTCGCTACTATACCAATGGATTTGAAGGCTTCAATTATGAAAAAATGTCTGATGGCAAGTTTAAGCTGACTGAAGTAGGACAAATCGCATTCCAAGAAAATACCCCCGTTCCTGAACAGTACGGAGGCGGAGGATATCAAGACGGGCAGAGCAAGATCAATACTATGATTATGAGCGATTTTGTAGTAGATCCGGAAACAGGTGAATTTTACAACAACAATTATTGGAGCTCAACCATCGAGGCCAATAAGACTACTCTAACTAAGGAATGGCAGAATACTTATAATGCGAGCACCCCGACGGAGTACTATCAGAAAAACAATATGATCGATATTGTGCCAAATATCAATACAAGTCTCGGGTCAGATTCGTCGGATATTAAGAATAAACGAAGCCAGATCTCTGACTATGTTAAAAACACCTCTTGGAAAATGATATTTGCCAAAGATCAAGCAGAATTCGATCAGCTCTGGAATAAGCTGAAGAGTGATGTGGTCGGTCTCGGTTGGAATGATGTCATTGCTATGGATACAGAAAGAGCACAAAAAATCGTTAAACTGCGTACGGAAGCAGTTGCTAGCCAATAAATCGTTGCTACAACAAAGATAAGGGACGTTCCAAACAGCCAGATCAGGTCTGCTTGAACGTCCCTATTTGTCTTATACGGCTGCAAGCAGCGGGTATCCTGTAGACATTGAGTTAAAATATGAGCTTGGAGAACTGATATAAGCCGTTCTTCCAGACCGGCCAATCATGGTCGCCATTTTCCTCTACCCAGATATGCGGCATGGAATGCTGTGACAAATAAGTATGTGTCCGGTCGCTGACGTTCTTCAGGCTATCCAGATCACCGCACGATAGCCAGAGCAGACTGAGCAGTTCTGCGGTCTTATGCGGTTCCGGGACCAACAGCTCGGGCATCTTCGTATTGGGTGCCGGGGAGAAAGCCCCGACCCAGGCGAAGCGGTCCAGATTGTTCAGACCGATATTCAAGGATTGTCCTCCACCCATGGATAATCCGGCAATAGCACGGTGCATCCGGTCAGTCAGGACTGAATAATTTTCTTCAATGTAAGGGATAAGATCGTGCAGCAAATCCGATTCAAATGTTTCGAACGCCTGCACCTTATCCGAAGTAAATAGATCTCCTTCTGCCCGGTCGTTCAGCATCGCTCGCCCGTTGGGAAGAACGACGATCATGGGTTTCAACATTTGATCAGCATACAGATTATCTAGAATAACCTGAGGCTTGCCGTGAGTGTACCACTCATTCTCATCTCCACCAATCCCGTGCAGTAAATACAAAACGCTGTATTCCTTCTCAGTGAAATAACCGGGCGGTGTATAGACCATTGCCTTCCGTGTATTACCTAGCGTTGTTGAGGGATACTCTATCGTCTGCATCACACCCCGGGCAATGCCTTCCCTTTCCTTGTCGTATCCCTCAGGCGTATTTTGCATCTTATACTTCTGCTGACTCTCGCTCAATTCTGCTCATTCCTCTCTTATACATAAATAGACTACTGCTTGAAATAATGCTCGACCAGAAATTGCATTACTTCACCCGGAGGAGATTCTACAAATTCTGCCTTGTCTGCATAAACCATGCCATATGGCGCTTCCTGCGTACAGGGATTCCAGAGAGGCATGTCATCACCGGTAGAATCCTTGCCATTCGGATTACCTGAAGTAATGAAATAGGCAAGATAATTACACATCTGGCGGGCAAGATCATAATGTTTGCCGACAAAGGGCCGCCAGCATTTGGCCAGTGTCTCGAAATGAAACCACAGATCCACCGAATGAAAGGTACCAGGATCATCCCAGCCCGGAATCTCTGCATCAAAGCTGTAATAATACATTGGGACGCTGCTTGACCTGATGGCAACACGGGCTGCATATTCAATATGGCTCACGGAAGCTTTCTTAATTATTTCTTCCAAATTCCCTGACTCAACGCCGCATAGCTTAAGGTACTCCTCTGCTTCGCCTCCAAACAATTCCACAGCCATGGCTCTGAATTCCTCTACACCGCGTACATCAGGAACACTGAAGAACTCGGAGACTGTATTTCCGAGCATAATCGGCACCTTATGCTGCTGTCCCTGCACAAAGAGCTCAAATGGATTACCGATACAATACTTCTCATCCACAACCGTTCCCCAGAACTTTCCGTATTCAAGTATTTTATCACGGAGATAGACTGCATCCAGCTCACGTGCCTCTTTCAAGCTCGACACTCCTAAGTATTCAAAAAAAGCTGCGCCATCCTCTTCAGCATCTTTAAAAGTAAGGCTACGTGGGGGTACCGGATTATTTGGATACAGAGGTGTTATGATTCCGCTCATAATAACGGCCCGCTGAAATAATCCGGCATTCTGAGGGGAGGTCAGCTGGCTCAGCACGCTTCCACCACCCGCAGACTGTCCGCCTATTGTGATTTGCTCTGGATCTCCGCCAAAAGCAGCGATATTGCGCTTCACCCACTGCGTGCCTGCCTGCTGATCCAAATGTCCGAAATTCGCGGGAGTTTCAGGCGATTCCGCAGTAATCTCGGGATGGCACAGGAAGCCAAACGTATTTAGGCGGTAATTCACGGTTACTACGACAATC
Organism: Paenibacillus sp. FSL E2-0201; assembly: GCF_037963325.1. Lineage (NCBI taxonomy): Bacteria > Bacillati > Bacillota > Bacilli > Caryophanales > Paenibacillaceae > Paenibacillus > Paenibacillus sp. FSL E2-0201. The sequence continues at coordinate 2,293,567 of NZ_CP150154.1, read as the reverse complement.
CCCCGGCGGGCAATGCGTTCGCCGTCAAACTCCATTTCGGCCGTATGGCCGACCTGAAGTCCTCCGCCAAAATACCATACAAAAACAGGAAGCTTCTCATCGGCACTAACGGCAGGTGTCCAGACATTCAGGTATAGACAGTCCTCGTCCATTGGAAGATCGGGATCAACTGCCCATTCACGGGTATAAATATTATTCACATCTATGACGGTCGGGGCCTGCATGGAAGTAGGGGCGAAATCATGTGCTTTCAAAATTCCATCCCAGTCTTGAGCAGGTTGGGGTGCACGCCAGCGGTTCTCCCCCACGGGCGGGGCTGCAAATGGAATTCCCTTGAAGCTGGTAATACGGGGATCAGCCGCCGGCAGTCCTTGCACGATACCATTTTCAACACGCACTACTCTTAACATCCTTTATTCCTCCTTCACAGTAAAAGCGCTTACTTTTTTATCCACTTAAAAATTAATGGAATTCATTCTAGCGTAAATGTGGTACTAGGAATAAACACTCTCACTTCTGAATTGATTATTTCTAATAAGCATAGACTCTTATTTCATTAATTACCTTTGGAATACTGTCTAAATTCCCTTACATACAATATAAATTATAGAGAAATCCTAAACCTCAAACAATGATATTTACTGACCTTTAATTGATCTATCCAAAGAAACGGAAGAGTACCCTTCACTTTCAATACTGACATTAATAGGGACTAGCCTCTACTATTAGTACGCAAAGGACGGCCACAGAATGGCCGCCCTTTAACGTTTGTAACAATTCAAATGCCTTAGTCCTGCACATATCCGTAAGCCGTGCTTAATGCTGTCGAATATAATGAAAGTAATCGAAATCGGCATAACCGCCCGCATTGTGGGTCGCATAATTGAACAATCCAATTCTGTACCCCATAAAATGATCCAGCGTGTACCTCATTTGGAGCGCACGTCCAATCTTCTTCCAGGCTATTCCGTCTTCCGAATAGAAGAACTTTGCTTGGTCCAGACTATCCTCAAAATTGAAGTCTATTTTAAGATATATGTGCTGACCAGTGAACACAACACTCTCTACTGTTTCCTCATATCCGTCACCGCCGTTCACACACATATTAATGCTAAAATGTCCTAACTCCCCGGCTGCGATTCCTACAGTACCATACTCATTCTGCAGCGCCACCATTCCTGCACGATCGCCGGGCTGCATTCCCGAGAGCTCCAGCAACGTCTCCGCGCTGCAAGACGGCCCTTCCGTACGTTGCGTCAGTGTATTACGCGCCCATAAGATACTATCTGCTAATTGACCCGTGCGGATTCGCAGATATCCAGGCCGCTCTTTGACAGACCATAGACTGTTATCCGGATTATGATTCCACTGCCAGTTCAGAGCCAAATGATTCGTCTCATAGTTGAACTCATCACTGATTACAAGCGGCTTCGGCTCCGCAACTGGAAGCCTGGTCTCAAAAGCACGAAGTGAGGCATCGTCGTCTCCGAATACAGGCCAATCGTTCTCCCATCTCACAGGAAGCACGCAAGGAATCCGCCCGACAGCATCATGATCCTGAAACAGTACAGCATACCAGTCCTGAGATGGGGTATCAACAAGCCCACCTTGCGCTACACCGTTATTATGATAGCCCAGATCATCGTCCAGAATAATTTTCCGTTCATAGGGGCCTAGAAGCTCGCGTGAACGATAGCAGACTTGACGTCTGCGCTTATTTCCCGTCCTCGGCCATTCAATAAAGAACAAATAATAATAACCGTTCAGCTTGTAGGCATGGCAGCCCTCGATGCGCAAACCTATGTCTTTACGTTCACCTTCGAGCAGCAGCTGATCCGTTCCCCCCTGCTTAAGTGCCGTAAGATCTTCAGTCAGCTCCTTAATACGGATATCACCATTACCGTAAATCACATAATTGCGGTTATCGTCATCCAATAGCAAGCCAGGGTCATGATGAAGCCCCGGTATCACCGAACGCTCCCATACTCCATGTTCAATATCCTCTGTGCGGTAAATATATAACCGGTCCATGTCATTCGAGGAAAAACAAACGTAAAATACCCCATCCTTGTAACGGAGCGATGCCGCCCAAGAACCCTTTCCGTAAATACCTTTACCGTCCAGCAACCGGTGGGCATCGTTATCCTCAAAGGTATCATATACATAATTCACAAGTTCCCAATCTTTCAAATTAACCGATTTCATAATCGGGCAGCCCGGCATGGAATGCATACTCGTGCTGACCATGTAGAATATAGGACCAACTCGGATGACGTCAACATCCGGAACATCTGCCCACATTATAGGATTAGTTATTGTAGCGGTATTCACAGTAGTTCCCCCTTAGGATGAATCCCTCTATTTCTCTATAAATCTCCATGAGTCCAGCTTAAATAATTCAGACCCCGTGTTACCCTTAAACACCAGATACAGATCATGAATCCCAACTGCTCCGCTAATCTCTGTCCTTAATTCCAGCTGTTGCTCCGGACCATTAGCAGCCGGAACTGGCAGCGAACCAATGAATAGACCTGCCGGGTCATCCAGATACAGTTCAATGGTCCCGCCGCCCTCTAAGCTTATGACAGAAGCACTGAATGCCACCGCACCTACTCCAGCGCGTCATTAGTCATGTTCAGATACACCTGGTCTCCAAATACCAAGGCATACGGATCGGCCCCATATCTACTTGCAACCAGAGAATTACCATTTGGTGGCACTTTTCCGATTGCTTGATTCAATTGTAATGACATTTGAACAGTCTTAGTGTTTACATCCTATTTATCCCTTTGACATGAATGTATAGGAACACCCGGCTTGTCCTGTGAACGAAACGGGAGCAAGCCCGGGAGCATCTATACGGCAAGGTCCAGAAACTGTACAAGTCACAACCGCTTCAGTAACTAGCCCCTCCTTCCAGGCAAAATCGAGGATATATCCTCCCCTTGCCCGCAGACCCTTAATGCTTCCCTCACTCCAGCTTTGTGGTAATGCAGGTAACAGCTTGATTTCTTCGGTATGACTTTGCAGCAGCATCTCGGCAATGCCTGCCGTTCCCCCAAAATTGCCGTCAATCTGAAACGGAGGATGATTGTCAAGCAGGTTAGGAAGCGTAGAATGTTGCAAAAGAGCCCGGACGTTGGCATAGGCCTTGTCCCGATCCTTTAATCTGGCCCAAAAGTTAATAATCCAAGCTCGGCTCCAGCCAGTGTGGCCACCACCGTTCGCTAACCTGCGTTCCAGTGTTGTTCGAGCAGCTTCAGCCAATTCCGGCGTATTCTCCGAGTTGAAGGCGTCGCCGGGATAAAGCGCAAAAAGATGAGAGATGTGGCGATGTCCCAGCTCCACCTCTTCATAATCCTCCATCCACTCCTGAATCTGGCCATACTTTCCGATTTGTGGTTCGGGAAGCCTCTTAAGAGCTTCAGTTAATTCTTCGCGGAACGCCTCGTCCACGCCGATAATTTCCGCACTGCGGATGCATGCGCCAAACAGTGCTTCTATAATTTGAAAATCCATTGAAGCCCCAACGCAGAGCACTCCAGACTCACCGTTAGGCAACTTGTAGGTATTCTCAGGAGAGACGGAAGGGCACGTAATCAGTCGGCCTTCGGCATCTTCTATTAAATAATCAAGCAGAAACTGTGCAGCCTCCTTCATTGTCTCGTACGCCTGCGCCAGGAAATAGCGGTCCTGATTGAAGCGATAATGCTCCCATAAATGCAGGCACAGCCAGGCGGCACCCAGCGGCCAAAAAGACGCCGGCAAATAGGTATCCTGCGGCGCCGTGTCTGCCCAGATATCCGTATTGTGATGCGCCGTGAATCCCCGGCAACCATACATGACCCTGGCCGTAACCCTCCCCGGTTCCCTCATCCGCTCTACCAGATCGAACAAAGGCTCATGACATTCAGCCAGGTTGCAGATTTCTGCAGGCCAATAATTCATTTGCGTATTGATATTGATCGTGAACTTGCTGTCCCATGCCGGAGTAAAGCTGTCATTCCAGATCCCCTGCAGATTTGCGGGTAATGAGCCTTGACGACTGGAGGAAATTAGGAGATAGCGGCCGTACTGGAAATAGGTCACTATTAGACCATTGTCCTCCTCCCCCTTCTGAAATCGCTTCAGCCGCTTGTCGGTCGGTAATCCAGCCTGAGGCAGATTCTCTGGCAGCTTCAACTTAACTCGTCCATACAAGCTGCGGTAATCTGCGGTATGGCGGGCTAGCAGCTCTTCATAAGGAACCTGGCTCAGTTCTTGCAGCCGTCTTTTAGCGTAAAGGTCCGGATCGGAATGGCGAAACGTAGTTCCTGCAGCAAGTAGCATTGTAACCGAGCTCGCCCCATCCACAAGCAAATACTCCCCAACGGTACGGCAGAGACCGTCTTCTGTGACTGCCTTCAGGACAGCGGCAAAAGAGCTGCCCCCTTTTCCGCCGCAATCACCACTCATAATAAGACCGCTATTTTTCCATTTTTTAGTTTTCTCCAGATATCTCCAGTTATGGCGAGTGAATCTCGCCTTTAAGGACATTCCATCCTTATTGTCAGTGGCAATACGTATGACAATGGCCTGATCCGGAAAGCTAGCGAACATTTCCCGAGTATAGTTCACTTCTCCGATTCGGTACTTGATTCGGGCAACACCTTGTTCCAAATCCAGCTCTCTCGTGTAGTCTTCCGCAGTCTGCCCGTGGTTGCCAAAGGATAGAAGCAATTCACCCAGCGGCAAATAGTGCCGCTGGGCTTCTGGCAGCCCTGCCATCGACATCGCTGCCAATTCCTCAGCCTCCCCCAACCTTCCCGCCATAATCAGTTTGCGAATCTCGGGCAAATGAGGCAGAGCGTCCTCGTTATTGCGGTTACGCGGGCCGCCATACCATACGGAATCCTCATTTAGCTGCAATTTTTCTTTGGCCGTACCTCCAAAAAACATGGCACCGAGCCGCCCGTTACCTATCGGTAAAGCCTCGTTCCACTCTCCTGCAGGTTGGCTGTACCACAATCGCTGACTGTATCTAGTATCAATCATAATTGGTATACTCCTTTAATCTTCTACTATGAAACCAACATTCCAAATAGGCCGTATGTTATTCCAAAGTAAATGAGGCCATATTGGCAGCACCATTACCGATATACGTAAAATACAGTGCTTGTACACCATTAGGTATAGCCACATCAGTTGAGTATTCCTTCCATACATTCGTAAAGCCTACCGGTATACGTCCGAGTGCCGGTCCGTCCCACGACGTTTTGACTTCAAACGCGCCCTGGCAATATCCGCGCACTTTGATTTTGACTTTGGTGACTCCCTCGCACGAAAAATATTTAAACCCGGCGGTAGCCGAATCCGTCAAATTGGCAATATAACCGATTTCTTCGTCACCATCTCTGCCGTCCTGGGTAATCTTTGGAAACCGGCTGTCCATCCATGCTCCAATACGACCGAAGCCTCCCGTATACATTTCCTGATCTTTGCAGAACAAATGACAGGCCAGGTATGCCGGATATTCCCCCCGTCCCACGAGTGGTCCTCCGTTCGAACCGCAGGATGTAATCTCCACCTGGGGAATCGTACCATCCTCGAGGAAATCAATTCTCTCGGTACAGCCCTGCCGGCAGAATGCCGTTCCATTGGTGTGCCGGTGATAAAAAATGTACCATTCTCCATTGATCTCCACGATGCTGCCATGGTTATTGCCACCATAATACATGGGCTGGTCCGCCGGCTTGTATGTATCAATATGAAGATCGCAATTACTTACGATGACCCCCTGGTACTTAAAGCCTTGGGTTGGATGCTTACTGGTCGCATAGCATAGCTCATGCATAGAAATAGAGGAATAGATAAGATAGTAGGTATCTCCTCTTTTGCGAATTGAAGGGGCCTCAAAGAACTCATAGCCTTCGAATCCGCTTCCTTTGCTGTAAGGCTGACTCGGTGCAACAAATACAGGCTCTTCGATAATCGTGAGCATATCCGGGCCAAGCACCGTTGCCATTGCGCCGTGTCTGGATTCATCCCCGAAAGCACAGAATCCGGTATACAGGTAAGTGTTCTCTCCTTCGGTCAGCACGGCTGGGTCAAACTGCGGTTCATCTCCTTCTCTTTCCCCAAGGCGTGTTCCATCGGCATATTTAACGTAACCGTAGAATTCATACTTGCCGCTTGGCTTATCGCAAACTGCCACCGATACTACGGGAACCTTGTCAAGTACATAATAAAGATAGTATCTCCCGTCGGGTCCAATGCTGACATCGGGAGCGTATAGACACATACTTCCATCTGGGTTAAGTGGGTCATCCGTTGACTGATAGATTAAACCCTCATACTGCCAATCCCCCAGATTATCCTCTGACGTAGACCAGCAGACATAATCATTTAGGCAAAAAGCATGCCCGTTAAAACGGTCATGCGATCCATACACATAAACTCTTCCTTCGAAAACATATGGCTCACCGTCAGGGACATATTCCCAAGACGGAAGGTATGGATTAAAGCCCTGTTTTTTTAGCATCCTACTCCCACCCTTATCATTTATTGGTTTTATCTGTCTGAGCAAGCATAACACTTGCATGGAGAACGAAAGATCATGCATGACTACCTTGCCTTCTATGATGATCCTTCTGAATCGACTAGAATGAGTTTAACCGCTTTCAATTCATCTGCTGGGTGACTGGACATTCTCCCTCTACAGAGGAGCTTGTAGTCCTTAAAAACATCGGCCATGCACAGTTTGTCCCTTTAAAGTATAAAGAAGCATCTTGGCAGAAGTCCATGACATATATACACTTAACATTGATCTTTCCTAAGATTTCAACTGATCTACGAAATATTATTCCACACTATTTAACCATTCACTTCTAAGCAAGCCATACGAGAACGTGTCATGCCAGATTGGATCTCCATTACTATCATATTTAAAATAACCCGTCTGTATAAAATGACCTTCCCGCCGCAGCTTTAATCGTTCGAGAAGTTTCCATGATCGCATATTTTCCGGATCACATTTCGCAATCACTCGCCTCATATTGAGATGCTCAAAGCCGTAGCTCAATAATTGCTTGCAAGCCTCTGTAGCATATCCGCTTCCCTGAAATTCAGGGTTGAAAACATAACCAAGTTCCCATGTCCCAAAAGCTTTTGGCTCACTCTCCCGGAAATATATATTTCCTATCAATTTTGTATTGGATTTGAGACAAACTGCCCAAAAGGCAGCGTCCGAAGAACGCCTAAGGGCCTCCGTGCGAGCTTCATCTGCATTAAATACAGAATAAGGTTCATATTTCACCACATTTTCTTGGGATAAATAATCATAAAGGTCTTTCCAATCCTCCGCCGAAAACCTTCTAATCCATAAACGTTCAGTTTCCATAATTTCCACTACAACAACACTTCCTCAATAATAATAGTAAATATATGCCACACACCCCATAATACCTATGTATTCTTTATTTTTTTATGAGCAAAATCATTTCCTAAACAGCAAAAAACCTCCTTGGTTTCCCAAGAAGGATGATGCGTTTTTGATTAGACCCTGCCGCTTAAACTGCCACCTGGAGCAAATAATCGTTCGATATGCTTTTGAACCGCTGGATCCGGAATTAATGGTGGCGCTTGATGAGGTTTTACACGCGCATCAATAATCACGTTATCACATGACCAATGCTTATACTCCGTTGAACTGTTCACACCATATATATCATGAGAAGGATTGCTACGTGTGAACGTCGCCCATAGAAAATTCTCAATTCTATCACTTAAGAACTCGCTATCATCACATACAATAATCATCGGACAAGATGGGAGTGCTCCCTGTTCTTGAATCGCTTCGCTAAGCTTGTTCATTTCCTGCGCTGCTTCTGCGTAAGTAGTGAATTTAGAGCCTTGAAGCGCCACGAGACCCGGCATCACCATCTTTGCATGTCCAAATCCCTGTAGTTGTTCAAGTATGTCAGGAACCTCTGTACATAGCTCTCTTTTCTTCTCCCCAACCGCAGCGAAAATCACCTTACTTCCGCTGTTTAGTCCTGTACCGGAATAATCAAGGGTATCAATCGTTGTATTCGTATAGAAATGAATATCTCTACGAAGATTAATGCGCTCTAGGATATACGTCAAGAAATCCTCAACATCATGTGTGCTGATAGGTTGTTTCTCTTCGGCTGTAATAAACAAGAATTTAGCTAAACTAAGCTGGCCCGTACCCAAAATCCGATTCGCGATCGTAAGAATCTCCGCTGGCTGCTTCACTTGTTGATAAGGTGTATAACGTTCACTGCCAATCGCAAATAAAAGGGGATGAACGCCCGCAGCATCGACTGCGTGAACTTCTTTAACGCCCGGGATTTCTTGGCGGATAGCTCCACCCGTTAGTTCATGGATTAACTCACCAAATGCAGTATCCTCTTGTGGCGGTCTACCGACAACCGTAAAGGGGAAAATGGCATTCTTTTTAGCGTACACTTTATGTACTCTCATGACTGGGAAAGGGTGAACCAAGCTGTAATAGCCTAAATGATCGCCAAAAGGTCCCTCCGGCTTCGTCTCGCCAGGATGGATTTCCCCTGTAATTACAAAATCCGCATCATTACTAATGCAATATCCATCCACATAGCTATAGCTAAAATGACGTCCCGAAAGTAAGCCTGCCACGATCATCTCACTCATTCCCTCGGGCAAAGGCATTACAGCAGATAACGTATGCGCTGGAGGTCCGCCGATAAAGCAGCTCACTTTAAGCGGTTCACCTTTTCGATTGGCTCTTTCTTGATGCACACCGATACCGCGGTGAATTTGATAATGAATGCCAACCTCTTTATTGAGTTCATAATCATTACCATTCAATTGAACACGGTACATCCCCAGATTGGAGTTCATAATGCCCGGCTTGTCCGGATCTTCGGAATAAACTTGCGGCAAGGTAACAAAAGCGCCGCCATCCTCCGGCCAATGTGTGATCAGCGGAAGATCAGAAATGTTAATTTCCTCAAAACCACTTGGCAGACCCCCTGGCTTTTTGATAGGCAATGCTTTTCTCGCGGATAATCCTGTCCCTACATATTTAAAAGGATTCTTAAGTGCTTTCATAGGATCGTTACGAAGTGCAATTACGTTATGTGTGGAGTTCCAAGTACGCCGAAAAATAAACTTACTGCGCTCTAGCGTTCCAAAAAGATTAGATACGGCACGAAATTTCGAGCCTTTTACATTTTCAAATAATAATGCAGGGCCACCGGCTTCATAGACCTTCAGGTGAATCGCGGCCATCTCCAGATAGGGGTCAACTTCTTCACGAATACGAATCAAATGTCCATGCTTCTCTAAATCATTAACACACTCTTCTAAATTGCTATATTTCATTTCATTACTCCGATCTCTAGAAGGTTATTACAAGATTTCTTGGATGCTTTAATTATACCCTGTAACTTATTAAAATAAAGCGATTCCCTATGTACTAGGACACCCTGCTGTTATCTTGTATTCTCAGGTTTGGGTTCATCTCGCAAAATATTTCTAGCAGGAATTCCTACTGCCGAAGCATTATCCGGCACATCCTTAACCACGACAGACATAGCTCCGATATTAACATCGTTCCCCAGCGTAACCGGACCTAGAATTTTAGAGCCTACTCCAATAAACGCTCTGTCTCCAATTACTGGCTCGCCTAAGTTATTTCTCCCTCCAATGGTCACTTGATGAAAAATAGTAGCGCTATTGCCAATCACCGCTTTAGGACTAATAATAATCCCATTTAATCCATGCGGTAAATGAAGCGCATCACCAATTTGAGCCTCCGCATGAAGCTCTCCATTGGCAATAATACGAACAAACAGCACATCCATTATTCGATATAGGAGCCACAAAGGTTTGCGGATCAGGCCACTTTTCACCCGATAATACACCCAATTTCCAAAACGATAAGTAAACAAAGCCATAATCGTTTGTGGATTTTTTAGATTTACTTTCCAGTCCGTTTTGAATGATTTCATCATTGTATCGTCCTCCTGTTAAGGGCAAGATAAGAACTATATTCTCGTGAAATGAAAGCAGCTGAGTAGAGAAAAAATTCTGGGAGGATCGTAGAATGGAGTGTCATTCGAGTGATAATACCTTCACCAGTGTAAGTTAGATTCAGAGATTCATCAAGAAGTGGACAGTTCTCCCTATATAAACATCAACCGATTACAAGCCTTACTAAACAACAACACGCGCCGAGGTAATATCGGCGCGCGCTGAATGCTATCTTTTCTATTAAATAAGATCCAGAACAATCACGTTCACAGAATGAGCAGCTAGATTTACAATTGCGGTGTCTTTATCAAACCTGATTTCCGTTTCAACTGGAGTAACCTTCTCATCATTTTTTCTGTTCACATTAGGTGTGTGAACTAGCGAAGCATCGCCCGTTAAAGTAATCCATTTACCGGTAGTAGCTACGTTTAAGCCTTTCAGATCAAGCTTCGTTGCTTTCTCTACACGATCCGCATTCACAAGCTTCACATAGAGATGCTTATCATCTTTAGTAACGGAATTGTATACTTCTCTGTTATACGCTTCGAGCTTATAATCAAGCACTTTGCTTGTTGTCTTGCCATCTGTGTAAGAGCAAATCAAATGCTTGCCATCTGCTCCACCATAATTAACAGTGATGGTATATTCCGTATGATCCGCTAGTTCTTCATAACAACTAGCTCTAAGGTTACCCGCTGCTGTACTAGAGGAATAATCGCCGAGTGTATAAGCCTCAATCCCTTGCTTGTACACCTTGACTCCTGTGGCATCGCCATTATAGCCAATCGCATATTCGATAACATCTTTATTTTCCGGTGAAATGTCTGTCAGACCTGCACCTACATAGAAGCCATCTTCGCCGGAAGCTTTTTCAAGAACGACCTCTACTTTATAATTAGTCCACGCGTCATTGAGAATATACAATCCATTCAGCCCGCTGTTCTGTGCCTTCAAGACTAGACCTTTGGAAGGATCAATCGTATATCCAGCAGAACCAGGAATGACTTTCCAAGCTTCATGCAGCGGCTGTGTAAAATCTTGCTCTAACATAACGCTGTCATCCGTATTCGAAGTAACCTTCACCCGCTTCACAACTACAGATGATTTTCCGGCAGCCACTTCAATTCCTCCGTGAGGAATGAGGTCTACCTTTTCCCCGTTGCGATATGTCGAGAACGATGTGCCAACCACTTTGGTGCCGAGATATTTAGCGTACAGCTGTTGAACATAGTAGTTCGGCGTGTACCATACAGTTTCATCATCAAACCAAATACAGTCCGGTGTCCATCTATAAGTGCCATCTGTCAGTACCTTATTGAACAAAGGTGCCGTTGCAGCCAGTCTAATCACATCAGAGTTATTCTCGAAGCTGGACATGATCGCCGCCTCAGCAATTGCTCCTGCCAATGTGTTTTTATCTGTGGAAGCATATTCACCTACAAAAACCTTAGAAGTTTCAGCTTCGTCCAAGCTGCCGTCTTCTTTATATGCTCTGTAATAGTAATTGTATCGATCCGCATTCTCTAACAAATACTCGTTGGAACGGTAGTAATGCTCATCCGCAATCGTATCCATGTAGTTCTTTTGCTTCTCATACCAGGTAACCGTCTCTTCGATGCTCGATGTTCCGTCCGTGAAGCTGATCTGTTCCGAGCCTTGCAGATTTCCGCTTAGGAATTTCCAGCCTTGCTGGTAAGCATCATCATCTGCTTGTGCTCCAACCGTAGAAAGAATGGTCAGTTCATGATCAGGGTAGTTCTTTACCATATATTCATCAATCGTTGTTTTGAAATACTCAAAGTTGGCAAAAAACTCTGTACCCCAGTTTTCATTCCCCACGCCCAAATAACGCAGGTCAAAAGCTGCTTCATGGCCCATCTTTTTACGCAAAGCGGCCCACTCGTTATTGTCAAAATCCATGCTAATCGCGAAATCAATCAGATCCGTAAAGTTCTTCACATAATAATCTCTTAACGCACCGCCAGCTGGATTCGCATAATCCGAACGAGCTTGACACAGTACACCACAGGCCATAACTGGCAGTGGAGTTGCATTCAAATCCTCTGCTAATTGGAAGTACTCCATATACCCAAGACCCATGGTCATCATGTAGCCCCATACATTATAGTTCTCTTTGCGAAGCTCAATATCGTTGACAGACTCTTTCCAATCGTACACATTCTCCCAAATGTGAGAACCTTCAGAAATACATCCCCCCGGGAAACGCAAGAATGTAGGATGAAGATCAACGAGTGCATTCACTAAATCTTTTCTCAATCTATAGTTCGAATTCCCTTTATAGTTAGCATGAGCTGTAGCAGAACGCTCCTCTTCCCCAGCGCCCCAAACATCTTCCGGCATTAGGGAGACCATATCAATAGAAATTTCACCGTTAAAAGTTAAAGCCAGCTGACCGAGTACAGTTTCAGATCCTATTAATATAAGCTTAGAATCGACACCATATTTCTTCCAGTTACCGTCACCGTTCACCTCAACTACCGCAGTATCACTAATAGCTTTTCCGTCTTTGTCGAGCAATTGTAGGGTGATAGTACCTGCTGCTTCAGCCTTCGCCCAAATCGTGAAGTTATACTTAGCATCCTTCTTAATAAACATCGAGCAGTGCTGATTGGAATCCGCAAACCCTCTATTATTAATAGTGGCGCCATCCGCCACTGTCACATAATGGGCGTTCATATCTTTATCTTCGATTCCGAAGAAATCGTTTAATCCACCTGTATTGTGAACCTTCATTTTGTCTGTGTCACCAGACCAAGCATGCAGAGGCGTATAATTTCTACCCGTTGAAGTCCCATGCACACCACATACATGCGAATAACTGTCAAAAGCAAAAGACTCGAAGGAACGATTCTGCACTAGCTCTGCATAAATCCCACCATCTGCCGCATTATTAATATCCTCATAGAAAAGGCCATATAGAACTTCGCTAACATCCAAAATCTCATGGTTTCCATCGATTGTTAAGGTGTAAGGTGGTACACCTTCTGGAAGTACAGACACAGTGAAGCTCTTTTCTACTGTACTGTTACCTTTTTTCAAAACCGCAGTAAGCGTTACGCCTTGAGCAGATTGGACGGCTTTATTCAGGGCACCCTTATCAGAAATGATAGCAGAATCACTAGATACCCAGGATACGTCAACTTTTCCACCCATGAGCGAAGCTGGCAATTCGATATCTTTGGTGATGATCGAGCTTGTAAAGGTTAAGTATTTATCTTTTGCAAGCTTAACGATCTCTTCATCTGTCAAAGATTCACACATAATCTCAATGATTTCGTCCTGCGTTAATCCCGCTTTATATACACGGAAGTCCGAGAGAGAGCCGCCAAAATCTACATCTGCAGCGTACTGGGACTTGCCGATCGTATTGTTACTATAATTTATTTGGTCCTCAAATGTAGCAAACCAAGCACGTAACTTAGCATATGTACCGCTAGAAGTCTGACTGATCATTCCATCTGCAACGACCTCACCATTTACATAAATTACAGGTCCCGCACTGCTAAGTGTTCCACCTTTTGTTCCTGTCACTGTAAAGCCGACATGCACCCATTCACCAGCAGCAAAGGATCTCCCAGGATCTGCGACTAAATCTTCTCCTGCAAAGCAAGTCCCCCGGAAATTTCTCGTTAAAAAAATATAGGGTCCTGTCTCGCCTTTGCCGAAATCGAACAGTCTTTCCCATAAGCTCCCACCAGTACTTACATGCATCCAAGTCGAGACAGTAATACCCGTTTGGTCGCTGACTTCTTTAAGAAGATCATCCGGCAACGAAATATAGGATGTGCCATGTTCTCCACCCGCTAACGAAACAGCTCTTCTACCTGCTACAGTCTGAATGATTGGCAGTTTAGTCCCTAAAGCGGTTCCATCATTCCCATTCCCTGAGCAATCCTGACCCACATGATCGGGGTTATCAAACTTATAATGCGCTATCAAATTACCATTAATAAATTTGTTACTGTTTCCATTGTTCATAGAAGATCACCTGTCATCTTTTGTATTAGAAATCATAAAAGTCTAACTATTCTACTAATTACTACAACAAAACCGACCCGTTCGCGGGTCATTTACCCTTTATACGAAACATAATAACACACTTTATAATCAATTAATATATTAACCAATTAATATTTATGTGAAATAAAAGAAAACTATTTTTTATACTCAAAGATTACCAAATCGGCCTTATGATTCATGATAAAATGAATTTGGTTGTACGAAGGAGAGATGAATATGAATAACTATGCAGGTTTAGAGCCAACAAAAGGCGATATCTTTACAATTGAATGCAAAGATATCCTGTTACGAGAGTTTAGAGTGGAGGATTTAGACGAGTTTCACGCACTTACCATGCAGCCTGAAATCATAGAATTTCTGCCCGATTGGAATGTTCCTAAAGAACAACGGCGAGATTGGTTAATAAACTATGAAATAAAAGAAAACCAACAGTTTCTACAAGCAGTCTCAGCGGATGGATACATCGGGGAGCTTCGTCTTCGTTTAGGCATTATTTTAAAAGAGACGAATGAGTTTATCGGTTGGTGCTGTACAGGAATGAAGGATGAATTACCCGCTCCGAACAGAGAAATCATGTATGCCATATCCAAGGATCATCGCGGCAAAGGATATACCACACAAGCTGCCAAGGGGTTAATTAAGTATTTGTTTGAGCACACATCTACCGATGTATTAAACGCTATTGCTCTGGTACACAATACACCCTCTAATAGAGTCATACAAAAATGTGACTTCGACTTAATGAATGAAATTACAATTGAAAATGAAATTTATAATTATTACCAGCTTTCTAAGCGGTAATGGTAATAGAAGGCATAATGAATGCAAGCACACTTTTGATAGATTACAACACAAGCAAAAAACCTCTGCAGGGAAATGGAGATACGATCCATTTACTAAACAGAGGTTTTTTTGAGCTGATTCATGATTGCTGCTTCATACGAAGCATTTGCGCTAGAAGCTGTTCCACATCTTTTTCCGGGAATGCCTTCATTAGCGTGTCTTTAAAGGTTTCTTGTGCACGGATGAGCTTGGCCTCACCAATGGAGGTTAGGGAGGTATAAATACTTCTGCGATCACTGTCGCATGCTTTTCTCTCTAAGGCTCCGCAGCCCTTGGCTTCAAACCGGCTAACTAGACGTGAAACGGCACTTTGGCTTAAACCAACCATGGATTCAAGTTTCTGCAATTTCAGTTTTTTCTCTGGGGCTTCCGACAAGAATAATAACAAGTAGAACTCTTTTAAAGACAACTCATGATTCGCTTGCAAATTAACTTCTAATTCATTCGTCACATTCATTTGTATATGCGTTAACGTCAACCAATTCGCGATAAGGTCATTGTTAAGAATTTTGTCCATCTATCTCTTCATCTCCTGAGCGTATGACTATTCATGAATTATTTCTTCTATATAATAGTACTACACTCCACATCCATTGTGCCAAGCTTAATCCAAAAAAGAGAAAAGACCGTTTCTCCAAGAAGTCGGTCTTTTTCAAATAATTCCATTTAATTTCGTTATTCCTTAGCCTTTAATTCTAGGAAATCCAAAGGCATACTGCCGAGGAATACTAGGGTCTTGCTGAAGCTCAACCCCAGCCTCCAGCGTCCAATATGGATTTCTCAGCATCCCCCGACCAACTGCAACAAGATCTGCTTCCTCATTCCCAATGACTGCATTAGCAAGAGCAGGTTCATCCAATCTGCCTACAGCAATCACCGGTACATTCAAACCATATTTGATCTCTCTTGCCAAAGGAACTTGATACGCCGCATGTGTTCCTGGCTTGCCAGCAGCCGCGATAGGACCTTCACCACCTGCACTGATATGGAAAATATCTGCGCCAGCTTCTTTATAAGCTTTACTAAATGCCAAGCTTTCTTTAATGCCGTATCCGCCCTCAACATATTCTTGAGCTGAGATACGCATGATCAATGGCATTCCTTCAGGCATTTCACTTTTTGCTGCACGAATGATTTCAGTACCAAACAAGGTCAAATCTTGGCCATATTCATCTGTTCTTTGATTCGTTAGTGGTGAATGGAACTGA
Source organism: Paenibacillus sp. FSL E2-0201 (assembly GCF_037963325.1). Taxonomy (NCBI): domain Bacteria; kingdom Bacillati; phylum Bacillota; class Bacilli; order Caryophanales; family Paenibacillaceae; genus Paenibacillus; species Paenibacillus sp. FSL E2-0201. Next base: position 2,277,458 of record NZ_CP150154.1, on the reverse strand, counting down.
TGAATAAGGTAACCGTGCGCACCATGAAGCTCGATAACATCAAACCCCGCTTGAATCGCACGCTTCACACTGAGCCGGAATTTTTCAACCATACCCTTCACTTCTTCAGTCGTTAGGGCACGTGGTGTTTTGGAGTCAGCATCAAATGGAACGGCAGAAGAGGATACAGGAACTGCTGCATCTTCTGCCTTACGCCCAGCATGAGCAATTTGAATACCTACTTTTGCCCCATAAGCATGACAAGCATCAACAATTCTAGCCAATGCAGGAATCTGCTCATCAGACCAAATTCCAAGGTCAAAATCAGTAATTCGGCCATCAGGCTCTACATCGGTCATTTCAATAATAATTAATCCTGTTCCTCCAATGGCGCGGCTTACGTAATGATTATAATGCCAATCGGTAGCAATTCCGTCCTTGTTAGTCACTGAATACTGACACATTGGAGGCATAACCACGCGGTTCTTCAATTTCAAATCCTTCATTTCATAAGGGGTAAACAAGTTCTTCATGATATCTCTCCTCTTTATAAAAAACTAAATGTATTATGAACATTAAAAACATGTTTTAGCAAAAATTAATTAATGCATGCTCATGCATGTATATTATTATAGAATATCTATGGTGTCAACCATGAATGTCTCCTGCGGTTTAATAACTCCACGTATTGTTGAAATCTTTGTCGCACGGTAATATTTGGGTATCTATTTTCTTAGAAAGGATGAACTCACAAGTGGACAAAAAGCTTTTACAATCACATAGTATCTTTCCTACCCTGAATATTGAGCGCACCGCTGCTTATTACAATCAGTACTTAGGCTTTCAAGTTGTGCCCTATTTAGATACGGAAGAACCGCATGTTTGCCTCTATCGTGATGATACAGAAATTATTCTTACTCAATCCCAAGGACAAAGGGTTATTCCTAATCGAGAATTGTATGGCTATGGTTACGATGCCTATTTTATTACGAAACAGCAAGAGCAATTGGAGAAAGAATTTGAAGCGGCTGGTGTTAAAATTGTCCGAGCATTAGCCAACACCGACTATAACAACAAGGAATTTGTTATTGAGGATGTTGATGGGCGCTGGATTGCTTTTGGGATTAAAGGATAAGAAAAAACGAGAGAGTTTATTGTTAAATCACATAATTTCTTCTCCACTACCATTGATCACACAGAAATCACTATAATTTTGGCTAATTAAAGTAGAATAAGCATTCCCCTGATTCAATAGATGCTCTTGAAAGAAATCAGCTACAAGCTCATTTATCTGATTATGAATTCCGCATGTTTTTTTATATAAAGTCTCGTCCTCCTCAAAAAGAGGCATATCACTAAAGGACATATGTGTAGCATTCCGTATTTTCAAAAAAGATTTATATCCGTTCCAATTCCGAAAAAGCTTCTCTTGTCCTTTGATAAAATCATTTGCTATTTTTTCCTGTAAAATAATGCTTAAGGATTCTAAAGCAGAAGCTTTTTGCCTTAATACAAGTAGGGGTACCGTATTATTCTTCACTTCATTCTCAATACATAAATGCATACTTGCATCTAATAAAACTGCGGCTTTAATTCTTGCATCTTCCATAGCTAAATCTAATGCAGTAGCACCGCCGATTGAATGTCCAACAATGCCAACCTTGTCCATATCAAAATTTTCCATTCTTGAATTCAGATTGGATAGGTGATCTAATACATACTTTATATCCTTTTTTCGAATAGAAATTAAGTGATGTAATTCGCTATAATCTGTAGCCTGTATTGTCCTCATGACCTCCGATTGATTCATAAATTCTCCACTTGGACTAACTGTAAACATGGCTTCATAAGCAGCACTGACGGTTACCACTATGAATTCTAGCTTTACCAGCGCTTGTATATTGTAAATATACATATCTCTATCTAAACCTAGTGCAGGAGAGTAGATAATGACAGGATAGGATCGTGTGGATTTTTGTTGCAATGTTCCCTCGCTGATTGCGGTAGATAATCCATCTATGATATCCATATTCATTCCAATATCTTGTAGAATTTCTCTTGCTTGTTGTTCACAAGGCCGGAAAAGATCCATATATTTCATTTCAGATTCGTTGTTATCGAGCAAACCATCCGTATCAGGATAATAAATACTTATCATGATTTTCCTGGGCTCAGACTCTTCTTGGAACGTACCCTTGCGCGCATAATCCGTTAATACTTCAACTTTTCGAAAAACTCCCATGCTTCCACTCCATTCTTCCTCGTCACTATATTTTAATTTATTTTCCTATTTATTGAAATGAAATCTCCAGAATGTCCATACTAATGTCGATTGCTATGAATGGAATCAAGGTGAATGAACGGTTATAATACCTAAAGGTGAATCTAAAAACTCAGGGATGTGGAAACTTTAATGGTGAATAATTCAGCATATACACTTTATTTACGTGAGGATTGGAAAAAACTAAGCGATTTCACCGCTATCCAATTATCAGAAGAAGAGCTTAGCGATATCCAAAGTATTAACGATAAGATTTCGATTGAGGATGTAAATGAGGTCTATCTTCCTCTATCCCAATTGATAAATCTGCAGCTTCAAGCCTCTCATAAATATAAAGAATCTATAAATCACTTTCTTAATAACGATCTTAAAAAAGGTCCCTTCATCATAGGCATCGCCGGAAGTGTAGCTGTTGGCAAGAGTACAACCGCTAGACTTCTTCAGAAACTCCTCTCTCAATTACCTTCTCATCCAAAAGTAGATTTAGTTACGACTGACGGGTTCTTACTTCCCAATGCGGAGCTAGAAAAGCGTGGAATCATGAAGAAAAAAGGATTTCCTGAAAGCTACGACACACGTAGTTTAATTTCATTTTTAACTAAAGTGAAGTCAGGTGTTTCGAGTGTTCAAAGCCCTGTCTACTCGCATCTAACTTATGATATTGTGCCAGATGAATATATCACGATCGAGAACCCGGACATCCTAATTGTTGAAGGATTAAATGTTCTTCAGACTAGTTTGAGACTGAATCAAAGTGTGCCAAACTATTTTGTATCTGATTTCTTTGATTTTTCAATTTATGTGGATGCTGATGTGAATAATATAGAGAAATGGTATATTGATCGTTTTATTAAGCTTAGAGATACCGCCTTCCAAGATGAGCAATCTTATTTTAAAAAGTATGCGCAGTTATCACTAGAAGAATCTATCGAGATCTCGAAAAGAATATGGAAAGAAATCAATTTAGAAAATTTGATACACAATATTTTGCCTACCAGAAATCGCGCAGATCTTATTCTATTTAAAAATAACGACCATCACATAGATCGCATTAAGCTGCGAAAATAAAAAAATGACAGTATTCTCACAAACCAAGTTCTGATGTACAGAGTTTGGTTTTTTTATATGAAAATCAAATTGGGTGAATATCGTAGGTGTAATGCCTCTATCCTCTCGTCAAGGCTAACGTATACTATGGTACATTCGTACACTATGAAGAGAGAGGATAAATCAAATGATTGAAATCGCCTTGGCCTTTCAAGATAAGGATGGACAATATGCCGAGCATGCCGGTGTTGTGTTAGCTTCAATTTTTCATCATACAAGTTCCCAAATTCATGTTCATATTTTACATGATGCCTCTTTAACCGAAAATAACAAGCGAAAGTTCAACAAGTTAATCGCCAAACATAATCATACGATAAGTTATTATTCGATCACTTTACCTGAGGATATGCTTCAGGTGCTTGCCAATATTAACTCCATCGATGTGTGGACACAGGCATGCATGTACCGCTTGCTTCTTCCTTCGATCACACCCGCTGAAAAAATTATTTATCTGGATTGTGATGTATTGGTAACCATGGACATTAATGAGCTATGGCAAGTTGAGCTAAACGACAAATATTTAGGAGCGATCTGGGATCAGGGCATCATGGAGGTAGCGCCTATAGTGAGCGCCAAAGGGCTAAATCCTGAGACTTATTTTAATTCTGGAGTAATCTTATTTGGTTTGAATAATATCCGCCAGAATACGAACTGGTACCAAGAGATGCTGAACTTTTTGCGTACTTTCCCTGACGTTACTATGCCGGATCAGGATGTTCTGAATGCGGTTTTTGGAGCGAATTATCTTCCACTCGATATCCGTTTTAATTCATTTAACATGGCCATCGTAGATCATGACTACAATAATAAAATTGTCCATTTTGCCGGAGATGAAAAATGCTGGAATAAAGATTCCTCAGGGTTGGCGCTGTATCGCAAATTCCTAAATCTAACCCCTTGGAAAGCTTTTAAAGCCAAATTAAAACGAAGAAAACGGAAAGTCAGCTATGTTAAGCGGCGCTTCACACGAAAAAGTAATAGACGAATCATTTATAAACGTAAAATAAAAATTATTCGCACAAGAATCTCCCCCCTTTCGCTGTTTCAATTGAAATTAATTCGAACCATTAGAAGAAGAAAAGGGACCGTGATCAATACAAGAATTCAATATCAACGACGAATTAAACGTTAAAAAACAGCCCGTATGAACAAAAATCCCCCCTCAGAATGAAATTCTAGGGGGGGCTGACGAAAAACCTACTGAAACTTGATTTGAACACATGCATAATATTTTCGATCCAGATCATTCCACTTACTAATGTACTTTAATCCCATAACCACTTCCTAGCTTCCCTCCAGCAATTAGAAAGTTTTTTGCATTCCGTTGCAATCGGGTATTTTCTTCATAATCATGAGGGCTCTTGTTTAGCTTATTAAATATTCTTTCTTCTGCTTCCTTGGAACTCTTATCGACCTCATAAATGTTAAACTGATTTTGAAACTGAAGAATATTCGATTCCGGGTTCAAGATCTCACTTAATTCCGGATCAAGCAGCCATGAATGACAAATAAACACTGGAGATATCCCTCTAAAAAAAGCTCTGGCTAACTGAAAGGACTCCTCCACACTTTGAACGGATAAAGGTTCTCCCGCTGGAATGTGGACATTAAGCACGATTTGATGGGTAAAGATTCTACAACCATCAACGACTAAATCCCGGTCCATCGCAAAAGGTTGAAATTGCATTCTTCCCAATCGAAATAACCGAAGCTGAACATGCTCTTGCAGCCAGTTATATTCTTCGATACCATATTCACCGTAATCACGCAGACATTGCATGCACCAAATCTGAATATCTGAGAATGTATCATAATAGATCTCATCCTCAATGTTACGAATACGATACTCTTCATAAGCATCTACTGCGAATCTCACAAATAAATATAATAGCAGCTTTCGATAGCCCTCCGAAAATTTTACAGATTCAAAAAAAGAAAATCTGTCAAAATAAAAATGCTGTTTATAAACAAGATATTCTTCCTCTTTCATCTGAAACTCACAAACCTGCTGTCTAGCCGCTGGATCCAGCTTAATCCCTTCACACAATGCTATGATGTTCACTAGAGAACCTCCTTAGTTCCTATAGATGCCTGTAACGCCATTTTACAAAAGCATATCGTGAAAAGCAGATCTAGATTTAGAGCTTGATACTACTCTTCTGCTCAAGGAACTGTGTCTGCTTTCAGTTCGGATAATTTGATTATAGAGGCGGTAGCAACCTACTTCAATGATCATCTATCCACTGCAACCAATATTTCAGTTATTGTTCAAAATCATCTTCATCTCATAAAACACAACAAAGAAACGGCATTTCTACCGTTTCTTTGGGTTATGGATGGCCAGGGCTCAGAGCCTATTTTACTCCAATCCATGTTCTTTACGAATGTTATACATACCTTGAACAAGCAGTTCGGAAGGATCCCGATTCAATTGCAAGTGGGTTAACAATAAATGCAGTGGGAACGCGCATACGTTATTCCCATCGGTTATTGCTGGAAATCCAGCCTCGAACACCGGACCGAGTTTCTCATTCCAAGCTAGGCCGACATGTACATCCTCCGGCGCAAATTCTTCGGTTATTTCTTTAATACATTGCGGAACTAATACATTGTCTATGATCGCTTTAGCTTCTTCTTCACTTGAAGGCGGTTTTGGAAGCGTTTTGCCTCCCTCAATCTTCATCAGATCAACAAAGAAAGAAGCCATCCATGCTGCAGGATCCTTACCCGATTGGAATCTTGCAATCAATTCACGCAGAAAAAATCCGCAAGAATAGACATGATCTAACTCAGACTTTACGTGAAAAACAAAAACCGGGCCGTAGGCCTCCATATTTAACACTTGTCCTTCAACGTCTTGAAAGTGTACTCTCAAAGCTACGAGGCCGTTATGATGAACAGCCATCACTAGCTTATTCATATCCTCCTCAGACATTTCTGGATCACTGGTTATTTCCTCGTTCTCGTTTGTTGGTTCCTCGTTCTCATTGGTTATCTCATTAGTCATTTTAAATTCCCTCCCGATCCTATCATACCATCTAGCGAATTGATCTGACACTTTAAAAATAGACAAATTCCTACCAGTTGAGGAGAAAATAAATAAACGGCATCTCTGCCGTTTATTTATGGATGAACTTTCAGTTAAGTAACATCCTTTAACCTCTTTACAATTGTACAGGTTAATTGTTTGATATCCTCAGGATCTAACTTGTAAGCTGAGGTAACCTTCCGTGTCGGTTTAGGATTTGTCGATATTAAGTCAGCGATATACAGATCTATAAATACAACCGGATCAGCCCCAGCTCTTTTCCTGAGCTCGCCTAGTACCTTCGTGTTGGGTCCGTCCGCTCCGCCACTGATTGAGATGAAACCATACTTGTTCGGATTAGTTTTTAAATGCCTTAAATAGGGTCGGAGTGGTGTCGCCACTTGCCCCATCCAGATCGGTCCAAAAAAGAGAATCAAATCATACTTCATTAATAAGTTAGGTGATGGCTGTACCAACGGTATCCTGCTAAAAATCATATCCATTGTAATGGAACTCAACGTCCGCGGCTTGGCTTCAGAAATCTGAAAATAATCAGACGACAGTTCTCTAGCAACACTGCCAGCTAATGCATCATTGTTTCCTGAGAATGAATACGATATGACTGCAATGTTCATCTTAGCCCTCCTGAAACGAATTATTTCGTCCTTGCCTGCTCCAGTGCATTTTCTAGTGCCTTAAGATGTGCTTTAGAGGTAAGCGTTGCACCACTAATAACGTCTACCTGAAGGGATTGTGATTCAATCACATGTCTAAACAAATCACCAATGCTTATTCCGCCCTTCAGTTTCAGTGGCTTTCCGTTTTTATCTATAGCGCCTTTGAGTATTTTAATCCCTGAAATTGAACCCATAGATATGGATGCCTGAACCTTGGTATCTCTGGAATGATCCTTGGTGCCGATATATTCTCCCACATAGATTCCATCTCGTAGCTTATCGAAATCAATGACATTTATAGTAAGCTTCTGAACTTCACGTCTCCCTGGAGCACTGAATAGAATCCCTCCCCATACTAGAACTGCAATCACACCTAAGAAGCTCAGTATAATCATCCACTTTGGAATCTTCCTTTTACTTCTTACACCAATGATCATTCGCATTCCCCTCTCGTTAGTTATTGAATGAATATTTTTATATTCATTCATTTTAAGAGATAAAAAGACTGCCTCATCAGTTCTATTTGGGGCAGTCTGTAAGACCCTTCATGATTAGTTCCATCATATGGTCCAGCAGTTGTGGAAAGAACTCCAGTCCTATCTCTTCCTTGTGGGTCTCCACATTGATCATCGCGGCGAAAACCATCATAATCATTTTGCTGTCCATATCGCTTCGCATCTTGCCTTCGGTTTGCCATTGCTGCACCATTTCATGGAAGCTGTCATATAAGAAATCGTTCACCTGAATGCCGGTTTCTTCTCGATAAAGCTGTTCAATTTTCCCAAAAACACTTTTGTTATACCATTCCTTTAGAATAGGGTTGGCGATTATACCTTCCGCATTGAGTGCCATCATCTGCCGAATTACAATCAGCGGGCTTTGGGTCGTATCGAGGGTTTGCATACAGTTTTTTTTGAGCTTCGCATTTTCTTCAAGAAAGATGTCCATAAATAGTTTTTCTTTAGAAGGATAATAGTTGTAAAAGGTTCCTATAGCTATTCCAGCTTTTTTTGTAATGTCCGAGACATTCGTATCCTTAAAACCTTTATTGCTAAATATCTCTTTCCCACAATCATAAATCTTTGTTTTTTTATCTTCCACTTTCCGCATCTCCATGAATGAATAATTATTTTTTCATTCATATCATAATGTCAAAAGTTGGATGTGTCAACGCAAATCTTATTCCTTAACTTTTCGTTCATTGAGCGACAATAAAATAAAAAAACGGCATCTCTGCCGTTTATTAAAGATTCTATCAATCCGTCAAAAACAGATCCCCGAAGGCATTAACATCCTTCGAAGTCCCTATACCACTGTTGTATTCTAACCAGCCTCTACGCCCCTCGCCGTCATTATCATTAACCAGCAGCGAAAATTTAAGCTTCATTCCTTTCTTCACCTGTGTAATGTCGTAGCTCAGTTCATGCCAAGGGATGGCTAATTCGTAGCTGGTTATTGAACCAGAACGTTCTATCGCATACTTTAGCTCTATGGCATCATTTAAATTGAAACCCCTTGGAGTTAGCCAGCGCCACTTGAGTAAATTCCCTGCATTTCCCCTAGCCACACCCAGTTCATGGTACTCTGAGGGCACTGTTCCATCTGTGTTTGCAATGCCAATGCCAATCTGGATGCTGTCCCCACTCCAAATAGCATCACCCGATGCTGACTGTTCATGCTTGTCATCTATAACTTCTACCCCTAGATAAAGGTTATCCGTATCCCACGCTAAGGAACCGGTCGCGCTGATATCCTGCTCCCCTCGCCAACCATTGATCTTGATATCCTTAACATTAAAACGAGCCTGATCACTCCAATCAGATAGGTTACCATTGAATTCAACGGGCTTACTGAGTTTTGGCAACAACAGCGCGTTGAAGGAATCTAACGTCGTCTGCAATAGAATACCTATATCATTAAAAGATTTAAGTGTCCGTTGTCCCCATGCAAGCTCAGGAATCTCTAGCCGCACGCTTTTTCCCGGTTCTAGATTCTCGACAGAAGCGCTATAGGTCCCCTGAGTAGAACGTCCTGTCTCATAATCTGCTTCCACTGAACCACTGAAATTATTCGTGGACTGATTCGTAACATCCATATGAGTCCTTATCTCTTTGGCAGATTCATCATAAAATGTCTCATATTTTACCGTAAGCGGATCGATTACGTTGACATTTACAGCGAAGCTCATTGCCGTTTTAGGATCTTCGCCGCGCGAGACGAACAGCGAATCGTTTCCTCTCACCAAGCCTACCGGCACCTGTATCCGAAGTCTGTCTTCTTCCTTCTCATCACGAAGTATCCAACCCTCCGGTAAATCGATGTTCATCGGCTCCTTCGAGGGACTGAGATAGGCCTCAGGCAGCTTAATATCAAAGGCATCTCCGGCTGCAATCGATATCCCAGAAATCTCTGGCAGCTTTGCAAGTGCTGAACTGTTCATGACATTCCAAAGAAAATGTGTTGTCGTCTCCATAATCTCATCGATGTATTTTTCATTCTTGTAATCATGTCCGACACCTTCCATTGTTAGTAGATTATGATACACTCCTATCTCCTTCAATTGTTCAGCCAATTCAACACTTTGCTGGTACGGCACCAGTTTGTCTATTGTTCCATGAATGATGAGGACTGGCGGCAGCTTGCTGTTCGCACTTGTCGTCAGATCCCCCCCATAAATATCTACAATCGAAAATACAGATTTAATGATCGATGGATCCTTTGATACATATTGATTGACAAAGTTTATGGCTAGATGCCCTCCCGCCGAATCACCGCCGATCACAATACGGCTTGCATCCATTCCGTAAAGCTCTGCGTTATCGTTGATCCATTTGATCACATCGCTTATATCCTCATAAGCGTCATTAAGCGTGTGGGTGAAGTTAGTAAATGGGTCTTTTTTCAGCCTATAATTAATGGACAATACAGCATATCCTCGCTCTGCCAATCCCGTAGAAAAGTCCGCTGCATCGTACTTATCGCCTCCTGTATAACCCCCACCGTGAATGAAAATAAATACAGGTCTCTTCTTGTTATCATCACCTGATGGCTCGTACAGATCGAGTTTCAGCGGTTCAACAGCATCCGTCTCATTCTTCTTACTCGCATACAAAATATCTCCTTGCACTGTAACCTTATAAGCGGGAGTCAGGTACTGAACCGGAATTTGTCCGTTATTCACAGTAACTTTAACCGCTGTTGTGCTACTGTCATTAGCATTCACTTTAGCCACCTCTTTCCCCTCCTTTTCTAATGCGCCCTTACTCTCTCGGTTATTCAGTAACAACCAGGAACTTAGAACGATTACTAGGATCGTAAGAACGTAAATAAGTCTACGCTTCATTATGACCACCTCCCAGAATGATTTTGGATTCAAAGAAGTAATATAATTCCAATATCAACATTTTAAAATTCAACTAATCGTTTAACAATTATGTATTCCTTCGCGAATTAGGTTCAATATTACGAACTTTTAGCGAATAAGATAGCGTATAATTTGAAGAAACGGCTTTGTCGTAGAAATAGATAAAGGAGGACATTACAATCATGAAGTTGAGTATGAATTGGATAACGCTCAGAGTGCGCGATCTGGAGGCTTCCCTTGATTTTTATAACCGTATTCTAGGACTTCCCATGGATCGCAGATTTGAGAGTAGAGGAAAACAGATTGTTATGTTAGGTACTGCAGAGCAGCCGAAAATCGAGCTTATTCAGGGCAGCGACCCGGCTCTAAAGCCAGAATGCGGCGTTTCCGTTGGTTTCGAAGTGGAATCGCTCGACAACGCCATAGCGCATTTGAAAAGCCACGGCATTCCCGTCGCACGCGGACCGATCGCACCCAATCCACATTTACGATTCTTTTATATACTGGACCCGGACGGCTTCGAGGTGCAATTAGCGGAGCATAGCTAGACTAGCTTTTTTCAAACCAAAAGAGAAGTGTCCCATTAGCCATGAAATGGCTGTGGTGACACTCCTCTTTTTTTGATTATACCTGCTAATATGTTAGGATCAGCTCCTTTAATTCGATTAATCCTCTTTTCCAACAACTCAAGAATTTAGATTACGCTAAAAGGGAAGACTCCCCTTAAACAATATTCATTTGCATAAAACAATTAATTTTGTTAGTATAACTGACGAACGTTCGTTAATATCGAGGTGATTTTTTGAAAAGAAAAGAAATTAAAGATATCGCTTTGAAATGTTTCACAACTCATGGGTATGAGGGAGCCTCTCTATCACAAATTGCCGAGTTGGTCGGGATGAAAAAACAATCTCTTTATGCTCATTTCAAAGGGAAGGATGATCTTTTCCTGCAAGTTTTACAAGATGCCAAAGAGACAGAAATCTCCTCGAAACTACAGTATTTGAGTAAAGTGGGTACCCAAAATCCTAAAACAGATTTATTAGGATATCTGCAATTGGTAATCGACTTATTCCAAAAGAACGAGCAGTTAAAATTTTGGCTGCGTATGACTTTTTTCCCACCTCCCCATCTTGCTAAAGCAATTGATGAAGAAGTGATCGATACGGAAAAAAGGATTCAAACTGCATTAGAAAGTAAATTCCAAGCTTGGATCGATGCCAAAGTCATCGTGGAAGATGCAGCCTCCATCCCTACTCTTGCCTTCCTGGGTGTAGTAGATTCGATCATGCTAGAGCTTGTGTATGGCAATAATGAAATCCGTTTAAATGAAAAACTAAATGCCTCTTGGACTGTATTTTGGAGAGGTATTTCACAGCTGTGATTCTACAAAGAGAGGTATTACTTCATGAAGAAACCATTGAAAGAACAAAAAACAGTCTTACTCATTCTGCTAAGTAATATATTCATTGTTTTTCTAGGCGTTGGGCTAATCGTCCCTGTTATGCCATCCTTTATGAATATTATGCATTTGTCAGGCAAAACGATGGGGTATCTTGTAGCAGCTTTTGCGTTCGCTCAACTGCTCATGTCTCCTCTAGCAGGGCGATGGATTGATACTTACGGCAGAAAAAAAATGATCGTTATCGGCTTAGTGCTCTTCAGTGCATCGGAATTAATCTTTGGTTTAGGCACACATGTATCCGTTCTTTATATCGCCAGAATTCTTGGAGGGATTGCTGGTGCATTCATTATGCCTGCCGTCACTGCCTATGTTGCGGATATCACCTCAGTAGAGGAAAGACCTAAGGCAATGGGTTATGTTTCTGCCGCCATTAGTATTGGTTTTATTATTGGCCCAGGAATCGGAGGCTTTATTACTGAACTAGGTATACGTGCTCCATTCTATTTTGCTGCTGGCTTCGCCTTAATCACTTGTATTTCGTCGATATTTATTCTGAAAGAGCCACTATCCAAAGAGCAGCTTTTGGAAATCAGTAAACTTAAAAAAGACACCAACTTTATCAGCGATCTGAAACGCTCGTTTCATCCAGCATATATTATTGCGTTTATTATAGTGTTTGTCCTCGCCTTTGGCTTATCGGCATATGAAACTGTGTTTAGCCTGTTTTCTGATCATAAATTTGGCTTCACTCCACGGGATATTGCAACCATCATTACAATAAGCTCAATCTTCGGGGTGGTTGTGCAGGTCTTTTTATTCGGTAAAATGGTAGATAAGCTCGGTGAAAAAAAGCTCATTCAACTCTGCTTAATTGCTGGCGTAGCCTTAGCGGTAGCCTCCACCATGATCAATAACTATTTAACTGTTCTGCTAGTTACCTGCTTCATCTTTCTCGCATTTGACCTGCTCCGTCCAGCATTAACGACCTATTTATCAAAAACGGCTGAAAAAGAGCAAGGTTTTGTCGCTGGAATGAACTCAACCTATACTAGCCTCGGTAATATCATCGGACCTGCATTAGGCGGAGTATTATTTGATGTAAACATCAACTATCCGTATCTCTTTGCGGCTGTCATAATGTTTATTGGCCTTGTTATTACAATGGTTTGGAAAGAAAAACAATCCGCTAAAGGATTGGTAAACTAACGTGAGGGACTTACAAGCTAACAAAGAGCCACTGAAAAACATATAATCTAAAAATCTGTAAAATGAGCTTAAACAGATAAAGGCGATATCCACCCTATTGTGAGTGAGATTTCGCCTTTATTTATTATGTAATAGCGGCAATATTCTCTTGCAGCCATTCCTCACCTTCGATCCACAGATCAAAAAATAAAAGAAGACCTTTACTTGTAAAATCATGTCATCACAACATCATTCACAGAGAAAAGGTCTTCTATAGGAAACGACTCACTTTGTTATATAGTTTTGCTTACATTCACTGAATCATCTTTTTTAAGCAACAGCATGACAGAAAAGGAAATACAATATAAACCAGCTAAGTAGAGCATCGCAACCTTCATATCATAGCTTTGCAGAATATAGCCGACAAGTATGGGTGAAAAACCGCCTATCGCTCGGCCAAAGTTAAAAATGGTGTTGGTTGCCGTACTTCGAATTTGAACGGGATATAGACTACCAATCAACGCCCCATATCCGGCGAACATTCCATTGGAGAAGAAACCGACAATTGCACCACCTATTAGTACACCCATGCTACCAGTAGCATAAGAGTATAAAAACACAGCACCTGCTGAAGCAATAAGGAAGACGCCATAAGAAACTTTTGCGCCAAATCGATCTAAGAAGCGTCCAAAGGTCAACATACCAATGATCATACCAACAGCTGTACTAATTGTCCAAATCGCTGAGCTTGAAACCGATAAGCCTTGTGACTTTTGCAGCATCGATGGTAGCCAAATCATTAACCCGTTATAACCGGCAATTTGAACCGTTGCCATGATGATTAAAGAGAGGGTGGTCATCGCCGTTCGTGGCGTTTCAAACAATTGAATCAGCTTACCCTTTTCATCTTTTTTGCTGGCCTTTTTATTTTTCTGAGCAGCAAGCCACTCCGGTGATTCATCTAGATTCTTCCTTACGATAAAGGCAAAAATAACAGGTACTACACCCACTAAGAACAATGCTCTCCATCCTAAAGTAGGAAGAATAATCGCACTTAGTAATGCTGCTAAAATGATACCATACTGAGCACCTACACTCACATAGGAAGACGCACGCCCTTGTTTATCTTTCGGCCAAGCTTCTGCAACAAGCGCCATACCAATACCATATTCTCCTCCGGCACCAATTCCTGCGATAATTCTAAATAGATATATTTGTTCAATGCTAGTAGCTAATCCTGTTAAAGCTGTACCAATGGCAAACAAGAGGACAGTATATGTAAAGACCTTCACCCTTCCATACTTGTCTGCTAAAACGCCAAAAATAATTCCTCCTAATAACATCCCTATATTCGTTATAGAAGAAATAAGTCCTCCAGTTGCAAAATCAATGTTAAATTCTGCAATAATCATTGTCATCGCAAATGAGATGAGCATGATGTCCATGCCCTCTAATGTTAAGCCAGCTACCGATGCGACCACGGTTTTTTTACGATAATCCATTCTGATATCCTCCAGTATGTTCTAGATGAAATATATCTCTTTTATTGACGAATGAATGGAGGTATCCCTATGTATTACTTTTCCATTCTCCTTGTAAGCCTCACTGGACTTCCTTAAAAGAGGTACGTTCGTTGTGCCAACATAGTAAAAATGCAAAATAAATGCCCCTTCGTCAGATTAGACAAAAGAGCATGAATAAACAAAGATATTAATAGATTTAATAACTAAGATATCAAGTCGCCCTTTTCAGCCTCTCTGGACCGTATTAAAGGTTAAATATTTCAAAAGATATCTTAGCAAAATTATCTATATTTCTCAACAAGAAATTTAAGGTTATACATATTAATAAACCCAAATGCTATAAAGAAGCCTTCTTCGTCTCAAGCAGAGGGGCGACTGCTCAAGTCTTTTGCGGATGAAAATAGTATAGCCTTCTGGGCAAGAAGCAGCATAGCAGCTGGTATACAAACTGGAATGATCTCGGGTTACCCGAAGCTCTCTGTCGGGGATTTTTCTTTGTTGTTTTTCTTGTACGTTGTAATTTGTGCAACAGAATTTGCTAATATCTCGCCAAATGGGAGTTCTATTGTATTTTGTGCATTCAATACTGCGTAAAATGCCTATATCGGCTGCAACTCCTTAAAAGTGATTGTACAAAGTGCAGCAGAAGGTCTTTTATGAGCAGAATAAGCATTTTCTATTGCACAAACTGCAATGGCGGTATCGGCTGCGCTTTTCGCAAGAGCTACAACAGCCAAAAAACCGGCATTTATGCCGTTTTTAAGCTTGACCGGATCGAATTTCCACCCTATTCAGTCTATATTCACATTCAACTCATAAGCTTCGATTCCATCTGCGGATTCCATCACCTGTAAGACATCTCGCACTAGCACTGCCATTTCGAAACAATTTTACCTAGAGATCGGATTTCCTAAATTCATCCCTCCCTATTACCTCAGAGGATCATTCACAATTACAGTCTCTTAGAATGGATTGATCACATGGAAAAAGACGTTAGGCGACGCCATGCGGTAATAATAACTGCACCAGCCTGCACCTTTGTCGGTGAAGCGGTTCGTCGTGCTATACAGCAATCGTTCCTGCTCCAGCTCCTCAATCCGCTCGAGCTTTCCGTCCGCATATTCTAGCAGCCTCATGCTTGCTGTATCCAACCGGCTTATGACGCCGCCGTAACGAATATCGAGCACCTCCCAACCGAACGGTTTGAACATCGATAGCCATTGCTTCCGGTGTGCGACCCTAAGCTTTTGCACAGCCTGTGAGATTTCAGGCAAAATGTCCTCAGCAATCCGCCTAAGCATTGCCTTGTCGCCACTGTCATAAGCCCTCTTCAGCTCAAGTCCGATTTCGCTCTTCTGCTTCAGTACCGCACAAAGCTTTTGCGGCACCTCGAACAAGTAATCTAGCTCTGCCTCAGCTTTTCTACGGCTAGCAATTTCGCCTTCCGCCCATTCATAATGAGCCGCCATATCTAACCCATCAATCTGTTTGTCGAACAGCCCCAGCAGTACATCCTGATACAACAGAAACTTAGATGGATTGCTCTGCTTCTGATTATTCGGTGCAGCTCCCGGTGTCTCGTCTAAATACTTCAGCCCCATGTAAGCATCCGCTTCGATGCCGGTGCAGAACCTAACGCGCTCGGCCAGCGTCTCGTCAGTCGGCGTGGACGTTGAATAGGCATGTTCCGCATAAAACTGCAAGCCGAGCAAAGCGATGTATGGATTGCTCTCCATTCCGTCGTCCCCCCACATCGTCGCATAAACTTCGCGGATGCCTTCCTTCTTGCATACCGTCAGCGCTGCATCCGTCGCCGGCAAGGATAGCCCGTAATTGACACCGAACGTATTGAACACCCATACCGCACCCGCAAAAATAAGATTATTGCCGAGCGGCCGGTGTTTGGCGATCAATGTTTCGTAGTCCTTCTCTTCGACGTGGTTATAGTCCCAGTAAACCATATCTATGTCCTTAGGAATACGACTCGTCATGTCCTCTGGGATTTGCGTCTCATGGCCGTAATAATCTTCACCATTTGCTGAAGCCAGCTTCAGGAACATATCGCTCCACATCATCGGTTTTAACCCTAAGCGTCGAGTTACCGCGAGCACCCGCTCCAGATGGCCTGTCATAATATCAAAACGGCTCATATGTCCATTGCGATCCAAAAATTTACCGCGTCCAAGCTCTTCCGCTTCATCCATACCGATGTGGATTTTCCGGCTGCGAAACGGCGCGCTAATGCTGACAATCATATTTTCGACCAGACGATCGGTCTTCTCTGCTCCAACCAGCAACGCACCTTTTGTATCTTTATATTCCTTTACCGGCTCCCATTTCAGAAACTCCTCCAAATGAGCCAGTGTCTGAATGCTCGGGAACGCTTCAATGCCGAATTGATCGGCGTAATCGTCGATTTCCTTCAACTCCGTCACCGAGTAACGGCCACGCATGTAGCCGAAATAAGGCTCGCCTTCTATCTCGTAAGTGTCTTCCAAATAGAGCATGACGCTATTCAAGCCCATCAACGCCATTTTGCGCAGCATAAACTTGAAGCTTTCAACGGTTAGCACTCCATTGCGCGACAAATCAAACATCGGACCTATCGCATCGAATTGTTGTTGCTCTGTAATTTGAAATTGCTCTCCGCCACTAATCTTCTGAATCAACAGTCCCAAGCCGCGAAAAAATTGATGTTTAGCGCTGTAACGAATATAAGCACTTTTACCATCATAGCCAACTTCCAGTTTTCCTGAAGACGGTTCTATCAACACAGGAATTCCGTCCTCCGACCATTCTGACTTAAGTTCGGCAAGCAGCAACTGAAGCCCTGATTGAAGCTCGCTCAATTCTCCTATAAAATGTAACTTCACTGTCAATCCCTCCACAAGAATGAAATATGTATAAGATTACACTAAAAACTCGATCAAGGGTGTTAACCTTTGACCGAGCCTGCAACCATGCCTTTCATAATCTGCTCTTGGAAGATCAAAAAGATGACGATGGTTGGTATTGCAGCAATAAACATCGCGCCCATCGTTAAGCTGTAGTCCGTTCCGAATCCGTCGGAGAAGAGCGACAAGCTGAGGGGCAGCGTCTTCAACGCTTGAGAATTAATAAAGACGAGCG
Organism: Paenibacillus sp. FSL E2-0201; assembly: GCF_037963325.1. Taxonomy (NCBI): domain Bacteria; kingdom Bacillati; phylum Bacillota; class Bacilli; order Caryophanales; family Paenibacillaceae; genus Paenibacillus; species Paenibacillus sp. FSL E2-0201. The sequence continues at coordinate 2,259,780 of NZ_CP150154.1, read as the reverse complement.
CGAAGGAGAAATCATTCCAAAACCTCAAAAATGCAAGAATTGTAATCGTAGCCACGATCGGTAGGGACAATGGGAAAATGATACGACCGAAGATTCCCCACCAACCATTACCGTCGATCATCGCTGCTTCCTCTACTTCTCTCGGAATAGATACGATGTAAGCCATTCCGAGGAAGATTGCAATTGGTAATTCAAATGCCGTATAAGGCAGGATGAGTGACCAGTAAGTATTCAGCATCCCGAGCTTGTTCATGAAAATAAACAATGGAACGAGTGTGCTATGAATTGGAATGAGCATGCCGAGCAAGAACAATCCTTTTACAGCTCCGCTCAATTTGAATGGGAACCGGGCAAGCACATAAGCTGCAAGCATGCCGAGTACAATGGTCAGCAGCAGTGCTGAGAGAGTAACAATTGTGGAGTTGAGCACCGCCCGGCCCATATTCCCGAGATCCCATGCCCGGGTTATATTGTCGAACTGCCAATGCTGCGGCCAGGAATAGGGACGATTGAAAAATTCCTGATTCGACTTGAATGCACTTATTCCTAACCAGTATAGCGGATACAATGTAATTATGGCATAAAATAACAGGATGATTTTCGCAATTCCGGAAATCGGCTTACGCCAAAGCGAGCCTCTCATCTTCTCCGACCGAGCGTTTATCATTGCTTGCATAGTGATTCACTCCTTCATCGGCCGGGCTAACATTAGCCGACCGCCCATTACCCGCGTCTCTTCGTGATGATATGATTTAGGCCAATGAGCACGGCGCTAATCAGAATAATCATTGTGGATACCGCAGAGCCGTAGCCGTATCGGTATACCGTAAAGGTGTTATTGTACATATATGTGGCGAGCAATTCTGTAGATTGTGCAGGTCCGCCACGCGTCATAACGATAACATGGTCGAAAGCCTTCAAACTACCAGATATGCACAGTACGATAGTTACAACAACTGTTCCCCAAATCATCGGCAGCGTCACAAAAAATAGCTTCCTCCAGCCAATCGCCCCGTCGATCTTCGAAGCATCATCAATTTCTGAAGAAATATTTTGGAGTGCAGCGATGAAAATGATGAGATACGGGCCGATATTCGCCCAGTTAATCGGAATCGATACAGCAAACATATTGATTTTAGGATCGTCTAGCCAAGATCGAGTCCAAGATTCCAGTCCCAGCGTCTCCAATAATTGATTCAACAAACCGATTTGCGGGTGATAAATATAGCCCCAGATGAGACCGACGACGACTGTAGACAGCACCATCGGGAGAAATACGGCGGAACGCATCAGCCGATTGAACATCGTATTCTTAAGCAGGAGCAATGACAGCAGCAATGCGATCGATACTTGACCTATTACTGCCGAGACAATAAGGATCAGGTTATTTTTCAGTGCTCTCCAGAATACAGGATCCTCTAATATCATTCGGTAATTATCCAACCCGATAAGCTTGGCAGCACCGAGTCCCTTCCACTCAAAGAAACCGTAGTAAGCTGACCAAAAAATCGGGATGATCGCAAAGATGATAAAGATGAGTAGTGCAGGAAGCAGCGCCATGATGACGAAGCTTCTGCTGCGCAATGATGCAGGCATGGCGACAGCCTCCTTTACAAGCTTTTGTCTGATTACTTTTTAGTCGAACGTGCTTGCGCATCCTGCAGTTTTTTAGCTACATCCTCTGGTTTACCGCCCATCATAAGCTCTTGAAGACCGTTGTTGATCACCTCGCCTGCTTCAGCAGATAAATAGGCGTCATATACCGGTGTAATTTCAGAATTCACTGCCAATTCGTAAGCTTTGAAGTAAAGCGGGCTTACTTTCGATTTATCCAGTTCTACTTTGTACATAACCATCGAGTTGCTTTCTGCGATCGCCTTTTGGCCGTCCGGCCCGCTTACTGCGTAGATCAGATCAAGCGCTGCCTGCTTCTGTGCGCCTTTTGTATTTTTGTTAAGCGCGAAGCCAGCGCCGGCACCACCAGAAATCGTATTCGCTTTGCCTGCTCCGCCTTCTATGCCAGGCATTGTTGTGACTTCGATAGGTGCTAATTGCTCAGGTGTTGCGGATGCTGCAAGATTTGTAAGCGACCATGCGCCGTTAATCATCATAGCTGCCTTTCCTTGAATGAAGTATTGCTCTGCTTGCGTGTTGTCGATGCTGTTTGCACCATCTTGAAACGCTTTATTGTCAACGAGCTCCTTATACTTGCCCAAAGCATCAATGAACACAGGATCTGTAAAAGATGCTCCATCTTGAGCTGCAGCTTTCAAGAACCATTCCGTGCCCGTCACGCGGTCAGCCAACGAACCGATAATCGTCGATTGTGCAACCCATGGCGCTTTATTGCCCAGGGCAATCGGCGTAATGCCGTTGTCGTTGAATGTTTTAATTGCAGCCATCAACTCTTCCCAAGTCGTCGGCACTTTTACATTATTCTTCTCGAAAAGATCTTTGTTATAATACATAAACGAAGTTGCTGACATCCCGAGCGGCGCTGTGAAGATTTGTCCTTTTTCAAACTCATAGCGGTCGAATGCCCCTGCCAAGAAATTGTTCTTCCATTCTGGGTATTTATCCATCAACTCTGTAATCGGTTGAAGCTTGCCGGCATCATAGAACTCTTGGGATTGGCTACCCGCATAGACGAAAAATACATCTGGCATTTCATTTGCTGCGGCCACTGTGCTTAGGCGTTGACGATAACCATCAACCGGGATCGCTTGCGCGTCTACTTCAACGTCTGGATGTTCTTCTTTATACTTGTCGATCAGATCTCTAACCGCTTTGGCACGAAGGTCGTCACCTGCGAAGTTATGCCATATTGAAATTTTCGTCTTTTCTTCAGAGCCTTTGTTCCCTTCTTTGCTCTGCTCTTTGTTTCCGCTATTGTTGCAAGCGGTTGCCAAAAGGGCAATCATCAAGATAATTGTCGTTACAAACGCAAGTCTCTTCTTCATTCAAATATTCCCCCTTTAGTAATAACCCTAGTATAGATAAGACAGACGATAAGTCGTAGGGGGGATAATTAAGCGCTTACGGGGGATATTTTCACCTTCGTCAATTCATCTTGATCGATATTGCGAAGGGGTTTCGCCACTGTACCGCTTAAAAAGCTGGTTAAAATGCTTCATATCCTCGTAACCTACCCGCCTAGCGATCTCGCTTACCTTCGCCGGCGTTTCCTTCAACAAACGGCTAGCCCATTCCATTCTCGCTTCCGTTACATACTCAATATAGTTTTTACCTGTTTCCTGTTTAAACAGCTTGCTAAAATAGTTTGGATTCATATGTACGCTTGCCGCTACCTGCGCCAAAGACAAGCTGTCAGCAAGATGCTCGCGTATATAGGCTACAGTTCGGTCAATGGCTTCATTCCTGCTGCCGTTTAATCGTTCATACTGTGCATGGATGGCAAGCAGCATCTGCTGCAATGTTTCTTCTGGATTCGCAGTAAGCAGCTTCATATCCAGCATTTCAAGCTGCGGAAGCTTCGGCATTGATTGACCCACGGATGCCGCTGCACGCTCTAACCAGCGGTACCCACCAACGATCAACGAATGCAAATACGCTTGAACGGAACTAGGCGTCGCTTCCGTATCCTGCCTAATGCTCGCCAGTTCATCTTTTATCCACTGCTGTACGACTTCTCGGCTCCCACTTCTCAGAACGGCGGTCAACTTACTCTCCACTTCTTCCGTACAAACGGTCCTCATTCCTTTCCGGTCTTTAATATCCTCATAGGCCAGCATTCTTGCTTCCTCTGCTAACCAGCGGTACGAGGCGGTTTGTTCGGCGGTGCGAAGTGACTCCCTCAGTTCTACCACGTTGCTGGCCCATACACCGCATGCGCCAAAAAAAGGCTGGCTATAAACGCGTTCCGCCCGCTCCATCGACGCCTTAACCAATCGCTTCGCACCCGGCTGCCCCCTGCGGAAAATAAGCAGCCATCCACAATCCCAATCCAGAATGACGCAGCCAAGTGAATCTCTAATCATCGTAGCCACCTCATTCATTTCCCCTTCCTTCTCCTCCTTCATGGTCAGCGGAGACGCAGATGTAACTAGCCATAGCTCTAGCTTCTCCATATCCGATCCGAGCCTCAGCTCAGGATAATAGATCAACAGTTCCTCACTTTCACGCTCCGTCAGGAGATTGTCCCCGCGAAGAAAGCGATCTAGCTGCTTCCAGCGGAATGCCGTTTGATGGATGGCGCCTTGATGATCAGCCTCACGTCTGCTGACGATACGCTGCTTCACGCGCATAACCGCAGTCATAATATCGCCAGGACGGGTATTTTTAAGCAAATAATCACTTATTCCTTCCCGCATCGCTTGCTGTGCATATGCAAAATCATCGAATCCAGACAATATAATAATTTCAATGTAAGGAAAATCCCGCTTAACCTCGCGAGACAATTCCAATCCCGTCATACCCGTCATCCGAATATCGGTTAAAATGATGTCAGGATACTCTAACGGAATGCGCATCAGTGCTTCCTCCCCGGAAGCGGCCGGCGCGAGCAGCTCAATGCCATTCTCTTCCCATTTAATTACCGTGCTAAGACCGGTCCTAATAATGACTTCGTCATCTACTATCAAAAGCTTCATGTGCAGATTCTCCTTCTCTCCCACAAAGATTGCAGCTTATTAGATTTCTGATTGGAGCGGTATAATCGTAAAACTAACTTTAGTGCCGCTTCCTTCTACGCTTTCGATCCGTAAACCGGCTTCATGCCCGTAATGAAGCTGTAGCCGATTATGCACGTTGCGCAATCCGTAGCTGCTGCCTGCCGAGTCATTATTCTTCAGCGGATCAATGCCCAAGTTTGCATTTATCTTCTCTCTCAGCAACTCCAATCTTTCCCTGCTCATGCCAACACCGTCATCCTGAACGATAAACGTTATACGCTCTCCCGCTGACATCGCTTTCACGACAATGCTCCCTTTACCTTCTCTTTTCAAAATACCATGAATCATCGCATTTTCAATTAGCGGCTGGAGCAGCAGCTTCAGCATTCTCAGATCCAGCAGCTCCGTCGGTATATCCGCCTCGTAATCAAATTTATCTGGATATCGAATGGACTGAATCTTCACATAATGATCTACATGCAAAATTTCTTGGCTGATTGCACAATATTCCTGTCCTTTATTTAAGCTGAAACGAAGAAAATCACTCAATGAACCTACCATATCTGCGATTTTTTCTTCTCCCTTCATTAGCGCCATCCAGTGGACTGAAGATAATGTATTGTATAGAAAATGCGGATTGATCTGCGCTTGAAGCGCCGACATATCCGCTTCCTTCTTCAACGCTTCGCTCAGCTTCACCTCATCGGTTAGATTAATAATTCGCGAGCTCATCCGATTATAGCTAATAATCAGTTGTCCAACCTCATCGATCGATGTGACGGGCAGTGTCGGCAGCGGCTCGTCTGGGCTGGAATTCCTTAGAAACTTCGTTAATGCAGACAACGGTTTCGTCACCTTTTGAATAAGTACAAGGACGAACGCTATAACAAAGAGCATAGAAATGCTGACTGCAATTGCAGTTAACGTTAAAAAATACTGGTTCTGCGCTCTGTAAGCTTTTGCCGGAATGATGCCTACAAGCCTCCAGTTAACATTCGGCATCTGGTAGTACAGTACTGTACTCCGCTCCTCTGCTTCTCCGTAATCGAACGACCCCGACTTGCTCTTGAAATCAACTATTCCGGGAAAATAATCGTTCAAGCTCTTGTTAGTCGCGTACCCTTCCGGTCCAGCCAATATCCGGTTTTGTCCGTCCAACAGCAGGGCGACGCCTTCACCCTCTAGTCCAGCTTGCTTTAAATGGCTAGAGATAACCGATTGTGTCAGGCTAATTTTAAGCATGCCGATTTTGTAATATTTTGATGTGCTGCGAATCGGCCGCGACATCGTAATGACATCCTCTTTGCCGTCCGACGTAACGAAATGATGCACCGGAGACCACCACTTGGGATATTCCTCATAATAACCGGGATACTCGCTCTGAATATCGGTCCATTCTGATTCGAGGACGGATCTGAAGGAAACCGACGGCTTGTTATCTTCATTCGATTCGATCATGACATTGGCGATATATGGTTTGGAAATCGATAATGTTGTAAGTAAATTAACGATCGAGGTTTGCTTTAGCAAATCATGTTCCGGTGTTTTCAAATAGCTTTGGACATCAGGGTGGCCGATAAGGAATAGGGATAGATTCTCAACATCGCTTACCATATTTTCTAAATAGGCCCCAATTTGCCGAAGCGTATTCATGCCGGAGCTCTTCGCTTTCTCCTCCGTTAAGCTTTCAGCAATATAATAGGAGAACAGTCCCAGAGACAACACCGGTACCAATACCGAAATAATAAACAACAAACTCAGCTTCTGCTTTAACGATTTACCCAACCAGTTTTCCATCGAATCCTCCGTTCAGAGTGCCTTTATGCTCAGTAGCTAAATTGTAGCTTTCATTACATCCCAGAAGAGATGTTTGCGCTTCCATAATAACCTAAGTCGCACGTCCCGACTAGAGTCTATTGTTGAGTTGATGAAGCATTGCCTGTTCTTGAGATGCAGATTATCATAACCTCCGTCTGGGAGAAAGAACTGGATCTTGCCTCAACACAAAAAAAATAGACCGCCCTCTCGCAAAAGATGCGGTCTATTTCTGCCCGTAATACCTGAAAGCTTCCCCACGTTGCAAACAGCAAAAAAAACGGCATTTCTGCCGTTTCTAATACTAAACCTTGATGGTCTTCCAGCAAAGCTCAATAATTTGTTGAATTTGAGGTTGCTCCAGTTTATACTCCCCCGCTAGATACCCTTTGATAACAGAGGTTATCATACCATATAAGAGCTGGATCAGGATGATCGGGTCCATTTCTTTAATCATCCCTTGCTGTTGACCTTCCCTGATTACAGAAAAGGCCTCAATAACCGAAGGATCCTGTGCGTTGCGAATTTCTTCGGCGATATAAGGTGAATAGCTATAGTTCTCCAAGAACGTTAATTCATCCGGGAAATTCAATGCATAATGCGCCTGATTCCATAAAAGCATTTTGAGTCTTACATAAATCGTCTGACCGGCGTCGTATTGTTTCAATACCTCTTCGCTCCGATGAATGCGAACGATATTAAACAATTCATTTACAAGCTGCTCTTTATCCTTGAAATAATGATATACCGTGCTAGAGCCGACATTGGCTTGTTGAAATATTTTGGCAAATGTAACGGATTGAAGCCCGTCTTTATTAATTAGAAATAATGTCGCTTTTAAAATATCTTCCCGCTTACCCACCCTGTCACCTTCTTATAGAAAATTCATTCCACTAACGAGTAATTATGTATCCTCTACACTATAACTTAGGAATATTTATTCCGCAAAATCCGCATCATCATAATACAAACCTTGTTTAAAACAAGATGTTTCGTGGGAATTAAAAAAAATTGACCTAATTCCCCTTTGAGCACTATAATAAATTAGAATATTTATTCTAATTAACATACTTAAAAATTTGGAATGGGGGATCTTCTAATGATTCATTATACCGATAAAGTCGCGCTTATCACTGGAGCATCTGCTGGGATCGGTAAAGTATTCGCAACTGAATTAGCTGCAAAAGGATGCCATGTCATTTTAGTCGCCCGATCCAAAGAAAAACTCGATTCCCTCGCTTTGGAGCTTGCTTCCAAATACCCTATTCACACTTATTCCATAGCGCAGGATTTATCTAAGCCCGGCTCCGTAGAAGAACTGGCTGATCAGATTCGCACTTTGGGACTCCAAGTAAACATTTTGATCAATAATGCTGGCTTTGGAACCTTTGGACGCTTTGAGGAAATATCGCCAGAACGTGAGCAAGAAGAGATCCGCCTAAATATAGCTTCTTTAGTCGCAATGAATCATCAGTTTCTTCCGGAGATGCAACGCCGCAAAGACGGTATTATTATTAATGTCGCTTCTGTTGCAGCCTTTCAGCCCGCACCCTATATGGCCGTTTATTCAGCAACGAAAGCATTCGTACTCTCTTTCTCCGAGGCGCTCTGGGCAGAAAATCGCGATCGAGGCGTTAGGATTTTGGCGCTTTGCCCTGGTGCGACTGAAACGGAGTTTTTTAAGGTTACTGGATCAGATGCTGCCTCAGGAAGAAAACTCGCCTCTCCAATCGATGTTGTGAAGACCGGCTTTCGGGGAATCGAAAAGAAACGGAGTTACATTATCGCGGGAAAACTAAATTATTGGGCATCCCAGGGAAGCCGACTTCTTCCGCGCAAGCAGGTAGTCACGTTGATGGAACGAATGGTTCGCCCCCATTCTAGTTTATGAAATGTTGGTTTAAAAGCGATGTCCAATTCTCCGTTTAGATGCTTAAGCATCTAAACGGAGAATCATTAAGGATTGAATTATCAGGGCGCAAAGCTCATAACAGGAAGGAAGATTGACGGATATGAGAAACGCTAGCCACTTCCGCCATTTTTGCAAACAGCCCAGCAAGCCAAGACAAATGCCTTAATTATAGCAAAAAAAAGAACGGCATCTCTGCCGTTCTTTCTGTGATGGACTCTCAGGGGCTCGAACCCTGGACAAATAGATTAAGAGTCTACTGCTCTACCAACTGAGCTAAGAGTCCATATGAAGTTTGGTGGAGCCAAGGGGGATCGAACCCCTGACCTCATCGCTGCCAGCGATGCGCTCTCCCAGCTGAGCTATGGCCCCAAACGTAATTTTCAGATGTATGTAATCACACATTTTAGAATCAAGTTCGGTGTATTTAAGTCATTCTGACAAAATCAAGCGCCGTAGGCGACTCCTATATAATATAAAAAATCGCCTTCGCTGTCAACACTTTTTTTAGTCATTAGACTAGCCACAACCCTACAATCTGTCCAGATCCCCAGTACTCTTAGATAACAGACCCTTCAGTTCCTTCATAAACATGTTAATATCCTTGAACTGACGGTATACAGACGCAAAACGAACGTATGCGACTTCATCTACTGGATAGAGCTGTTCCATAACCAATTCACCGATCTGTTGGCTCTCCACTTCAGCTACGGCGATGCCTCGCAGGGATTTCTCTACCTCAGAGACGATCTTCTCTAAACGTTCTACAGAGACAGGCCGTTTCTCACAGGCACGTATTAAGCCCCGAAGTATTTTATCACGGCTGAATTCCTCACGGCTCCCGTCTTTTTTGATCACGATTAACGGTGTTTCCTCGATCATTTCAAAGGTTGTAAACCGTTTGCTGCAACGCTCGCATTCACGCCTGCGGCGGATGGACTTATTCTCATTTGCTGGTCGCGAGTCGAGTACTTTAGTATTTGTGTGATCGCAGTAAGGGCATTTCATAAGCTTCATCACTTCCTATTACATAATGTTTTTTTGTCCCGGTATGTTAAGCATCCGGCTTTTGAAGGGCTATTTCATTTTTTCCAGAAATCACCGTTTATTTGTTGTAATGATTATGGCAAGTCCGGCACATAATACAGTTACCAACAGAGGAGGTGAACAGCAATGAGCCAAAACAACAGCTCCAATAACCTTGTAGCTCCAAATTCCCGCGGTGCTTTGGAACAACTTAAATATGAAGTTGCCCAAGAACTCGGAATCACGCTTTCCCCAGATGGTTACCAAGGCAATAAAACTTCTTATGAAAATGGTTCGATCGGTGGTTACATCACTAAACGTCTTGTAACCCTGGCAGAACAACAATTGGCAGGTCAATACAAATAACCTGTCCACATAAGCTTACTGAAGAAGTATTAAACGATCGCAAGATCGTTTAGTACTTCTTTTTATACATAACACGGTTTTAGAATTCGTTGTAAATATCCGTGTACTGATCATAGTAATAGTTGACGCGCTGTACATAATGGCGGGTTTCACCAAACGGAATGTCCTTAATGGTAGCATCCGTTCCATCCCAAATCCCCTCATCCAGCCATTTTTGAACTTTACCCGGTCCAGCATTATATGCAGCGATAACCGCTGTACGTTTACCTTCGAACTGACGGGATAATGTTGAAAGATACCAGGTACCTAGTTCAATATTTGCTGATGGTTCATGCTTTAGCTCCTCCATAGATACATCAGGGAGCTTGGCCTTTTCAAGGGCCCATTTGGCGGTATCCGGCATAAGCTGCATTAAACCTATAGCACCTTTTTTGGATTCTCGTCCAGTTTTGAAGTTCGTTTCCACTCGGATAATTGAAGCCACTAGGAATGGGTCAATATCGTACGTAACGCTGTGCTTACGGATCTCATCTTTATAATGGATCGGATAAAACCAGGACATCCAGTTCGTACTCAGAAACAATATCGCAGTAAAACCAATGAATAACAGAAGAAGGACTCTTTTTTTACGTAACCATTTCATGATAAGCCCAGCCTGTCCCAAAGAACAGCAACCTGTTGCTCAGTGTGCGCAAGTTCGCCACTGTTGTCAATGATATAGTCCGCTTTGTTACGCTTTGCTTCAATATCCATCTGTGCATTTAAGCGTGCTTCTGCTTGTTCTAAAGAAAGTCCGTTACGTTCCATTAATCGAGCGATTTGCACTTCACGAGGCACGTAGACCACCAGTATTTCATGGAACATGTTCTCGAGTCCTGATTCGAAAAGAAGAGGGATATCCACAATTGTTAACTTCTTTGGATCTTCTTCCCCCATGCTGTTCATACGTTCTTTAATCTCCCGCCGGATTGCGGGATGCGTCAGATTGTTCAGGGCTTGCAGGGCCGCCGGGTCTTGAAATACAATGTCCCCCAGCTTGCCCCTATTCAGTGTGCCATCCGGAGAGAGGATCTCGCTTCCGAATTGTTTCACAGCCGCAGCCAGCACCTCATGACCGGGGAGCATAACCTCTCTGGCGATCACATCCGCGTCAACCAGCCTCGCTCCCTTGCTCACAAGCAGTGCGGACACCGTGCTTTTTCCGGATGCAATGCCTCCGGTTAAGCCAATAATCATGTACTCACCTCATAATAGCTTCAGTATTCCCATTGTAATTAATAATAACGCGGGTAGTGCAGCAGCATGCTTCATCCAGTAGTTCCCGGCGAATTTTAATCCAGTCTTCATGCCCAGCAATAGAAATGTACCACTAAACAGAGCAATTGTAAGTGATGTCCATATTGGATTGAAACCGAGTAGTGCTGCGCCTAGTCCGGCTCCAAAGGCATCTAGTGAGAGGGCAATTCCGAGCAGCATCGCTTCCATCGAAGAAATACTTCCGGAATCATCCATATCCGCAGATGATGGTGTACGCAAGATCTGTACAACAATCCCCAACCGCCGTAGCTCAAGGGAAAAGACAGCTGACTTTACTTGCTCAGGAGCTGTGACAGCCTGTTCTGCGACATCTTCAGTATCAACAGCTATCTCTGCCCTAGCTTCTGTGGATAGCACATTTTCTTCACGATCTACTTTACGTTCACCAGTCTGTTCCTTCTCTTTCTGCATTAGCATCTGAATGAGCGACCAACAACCCATTAGCACGAGTATAACAGCGCCAACCTCAGAAGCTGCATGTGGAGACACTACCTTAGCAAGCAGAACACCCACTTGCATAGATACACAGATAACTACCCCCGAACAAAGCGAGATAATCAGAACGGAGAGCAATGGTATCTTCATTTTACGCAGTCCATATGTAATACCAACACCAAAACCATCCAAACTCAAAGCAAAAGCTAGTAATAGCAGTGAAAAAAATGGGCTGAGCACCCGCAATCCCTCCTGTGAAGAACCGGAACACTGAACAATATACTTCAATCAGCTTCCGTTCTCTATTAAGCATTCTTCACACAGTATATGGGCGGGACAAGTAGTGGGTGCCAACCTAATTACATCTTCAGTTTTCTGACTTGCGCTGACAGCTTGGACAATAATGCGTGCCACGGCCACCTACAACAGTTTTCTCAATCATTGTTCCACAGTTATTACACGGCTGATCTTTACGACCGTAAATCAACAGCTGTTGTTGATAAGTGCCGCTCTCACCTTGACCATTCACATATGATTTTACAGATGAACCCCCAGCGTTTACCGCTTCCGTCAGCGTGCTGACAATAGCGTGATGTAGCTGATCGAGTTGATCATCCGATAGATCCTTAGCGCTGACTTCTGGATGAATCCCTGCACGGTGTAAGGACTCATCTACATAAATATTACCTATGCCGACGATATATTCCTGATTCAGCAGCAGCGATTTAATTTTTGTGCTTTTGCCTGATACAATCTGCTTAAACTTCTCCGGCGTAAAGGACGGCTCCAGCGGTTCCTGCCCTAGCTTATTAAGAGGAGGAAGCTGAAGGTCTTCACCAATCTGAAAAAGATGCATCGTACCAAACTGACGAACATCCGTATAACGCAGTTCCGTGCCGTCGGTAAAATGGAATATCACATGTGTATGCTTGTCCAGTGGATCATCTTTCGAAAAAAGTCCGTAACGGCCCTCCATCCGTAAATGAGATACCAGCACCAGACCGTCTAGCACGATGCGCAAAAACTTCCCTCTTCGTTCAACATTAACAATGCTATGACCTGCGAGCAGGTTGGCAAAAGCCTGAATATCATCCGGTCGCTGAATTATCCGAGCCAGCCGGACGGTTACACTCTCTATCTGCTTTCCATTAACTAAATCATTCAGTGTTCTCTTGACTGTCTCTACTTCCGGTAATTCCGGCATGATGTCTTCACCTCAACTACATTATAGCTGATATGCACACCTTAAAGGGAGCCTATTTCGCTTCGTACCAATTGCTTCCAAAACTTACCTCTGCTTTAAGCGGCACAGATAACTGCAATGCTCCACCCATCACTTCCGGCAAAAGCGTCTTCATGAGCTCCATTTCATCCTCTGGTACCTCGAATACAAGCTCATCGTGCACCTGAAGCAGCATACGGCTCTTTAGCCCGCGCTCATAAAGAGCCTTGTCCATATGCACCATCGCCAGCTTAATAATATCAGCGGCAGTTCCTTGGATAGGTGTATTCATTGCCGTACGTTCCGCAAAAGAACGTAGATTAAAGTTCTTCGCATTAATCTCAGGCAAGTAACGACGACGTTCCAGTAATGTGGTTACATAACCATGTTTCCGTGCTTCTACTACGATATCGTCCATATATCGACGAACGCCCTGGTATACCTCAAAATACTGCTCAATAAATTGAGCGGCTTCTTTACGAGGAATATTCAAGTTCTGCGACAGACCATAATCACTGATTCCATACACGATCCCAAAGTTAACGGCTTTAGCAGCACGGCGCATATTGCTATCAACCTGATCGGCCGTAACTCCAAACACATCCATCGCTGTCTTCGTGTGGATATCCATATCATGTAGAAAAGCTTCCTTCATCCGCTCATCACCAGAGATATGTGCCAATACTCGCAGTTCGATCTGCGAATAGTCCGCTGCCAAGATCGACCAGCCCGGTTCGGACGGAACGAACACCTTACGGATTTTGCGTCCTTCCTCTAAGCGGATAGGAATGTTCTGCAGGTTCGGATATTGACTGCTGAGACGTCCAGTAGCCGCAATCGTCTGCCGATAGAAGGTATGCACCTTTCCTGTTTTCGGAGATATTTCTTTAAGAAGTCCTTCTACGTATGTAGACTGGAGCTTCGCAATCGTGCGATATTGCAAAATCAAACGTACCACGTCATGATAAGGCGCTAGTTTCTCAAGCACCTCAGCATCGGTGGAATAGCCTGTCTTCGTCTTCTTAACAACAGGCAAACCTAGCTTAACGAATAAAATTTCACCCAGTTGCTTTGGTGAATTCAAATTGAACTCCGTGCCACTTAATTCGTATATTTCAGTGACCAGCTTAGAAATTTGAGCTTCGAATTCTTTACCTAGCTCTTTAAGATCCTCTTCGTTGACTGCGATTCCTTGTTTCTCCATATCCGCGAGAATACGTGATAAAGGCATCTCCAAATCTTCGAACAGTCCGGTCATCGCTGTCTCGACAAGCTCCTGTTGTTGCTTCTGAGCAATCCCGAGAACCGCAGCACTCTTACGTGCGACGTGATTCCCTAAGATTTCAAGCTCAGGAATCTTGTATTTAGCACCTTTTCCGAATACCTCTTCATCTGGAGATAAGCGTGGTAAGCCGTATTTAGTAGCTAGATCATTTAAGTTCTGATTAGCTTCCGTCGGATCCAGCAAATAAGCTGCCAACTGTACATCATGAGCCGCACCTGCAAAAGCAATGCCTTGCCAATGGAGCGCCAAATCTGCACGGTGAAGATCATAGCCGCTCTTCGGAGCCTTTTCATTTCCTAACCAATCGCGCAGCTTCGCAGCAGCTGGTTTCTGCAGTAATTCAAACGGTACATAATAATGCCGCTCCAGAGAAGATAACCCTACCCCGATTACCTCAGCACGATGCGGATTATCCCCATTGGACTCCACATGTAATGCAGAAATACTAGGCAGCGCTTCATTCAGCGTCTCCAGTTCATTTTCACTAACGATCGTAATATCAAGGGTCGCGGCTTCTACTTCTGCAGCACCTTCTTCACCAGCATTAACAGGAGTATAGGCACTTAGATCTAAGCGCTCCAAAAGTGATTTGAACTCCAATTTAGCGAGTGCAGGCCCAGCTGTATCCGCAGAAATTCCGTTAAAGACCATATCATCCCACGAATGCTCCAGAGGCACTTCACGATAGATGGTCGCCAGTTTCTTACTCATTACTGCGTCTTCTGCATGAGCTTCCAGCTTTTCTTTCATTTTGCCTTTAAGCTCACCTGTTCCCGCTAATACACCTTCAACCGATCCGAATTGATGCAACAGCTTGAGTGCAGTTTTTTCACCCACACCGGGAACTCCCGGAATGTTATCACTCGCATCGCCCATCAGTCCTTTAAGATCTATGATCTGCTCTGGGGTTAGGTCATATTTCTCACGAATTTGTTCCGGTCCATAAAGCTCAACCTCAGTAACTCCTTTGCGGATTAGCGCAACGGTCGTGTGTTCAGAAGCCAATTGAAGCATGTCCTTATCTCCTGACACGATCATAACCTTCCGGCCTGCTTCATCGGCTTGGCGAGAAATGGTACCAATAATATCATCGGCCTCATAATTGCCAATTTCAAACTGCGGCACCCCTAGATTAGTGAGTAATTCTTTCAATAGCGGGAACTGCTCGGAGAGCTCCGGAGGTGTCTTTTGCCGACCGCCTTTATAATCCTCATAACCTTCATGCCGGAATGTGACTTTCCCTGCATCAAATGCAACAATCATATGCGTCGGCTTATGTTCTTCAATTAAACGGAGCAGCATCGTTGTGAAACCGTACACCGCGTTCGTCTGTTGCCCTGCTGTATTCGTTAACGGGGGCATCGCGAAGAAAGCGCGGTAAATAATATTATTTCCATCTATAAGTATCAACTTGTCCATAGTGCACCTCGCCTTTATCATGCTTACTCCTTACATCTTAACATATGGCCTGTCTAAGTAGAAACGCCTATACAACAAGTAGCCGTCCTAATATAAGGACGGCTACTTAATTTACCTAAAAAACACAAAAGATGTGATGGTGCAAGTAATGGAGGAGAGGTTTGGAACTGTAGGAGCAGCGGCCGAAAGTCCAAGCATTCTCCGCAGTTACGACAAGTACCAAACATCTTTTGAATCAAAGCTATTCATTCAAATCTGGACGACTACCGGTAACCAAGTAAACTACACTTTCACCAATGTTAGTAGCATGATCGCCAATCCGTTCGATATAACGGCCTACCAGCGTCAATAACATAGCTTGGGATACTGTCTCCGGCTTTGTTACCATATAAGAATACAACTCATTAATCATCGCACCATACAATTGATCGACCTGATCATCATCCTGTGCCATTTTATAAGCCAGATCAGTGTTCTCATCCAGATAGGACTGGATTGCCTCATCGATCATAATTGTCACGATTTCAGCCATACGAGGAATGTCAACAAGTGGCTTAATCAGCGTTTGTCCTTGAAGACGCATGGTTGCTTTTGCTACATCAAGCGCCAGATCACCCATACGTTCCAAATCGCTTGATATTTTGAAGGCAACGATAATGCGTCGCAAATCCTTGGCTACAGGCTGCTGAGTAATAATTAAGCGTGAGCCAATTTCCATGATTTTATCTTCCATGGCATTTAACTGTAGATCCGCCTCAACGACTTCCTGTGCGAGCGCTGTATCAAGATTTTGTAATGCATTAATTGCACCTTCAAGAGCATCTTTAACATGCTCACCCATTTGCTGCAGCAGACTGCGCAGCTCTTCTAAGTCTTTATCAAATTCTTTTCTGCGAATCATAATAAGAGCGATCCTCCTCATTAACGTATGGTCAGCTTGCCATTTCCAGGGACGAACACCCTTTTTAATCTGATCAGCCGAAACGTCCGGAAATATAATCTTCAGTACGGGAATCTTTAGGGGTCGAGAAAAGAACCTCTGTGTCCGCCGCCTCTACGATTACACCATTCAAGAAAAACACGGTTCGACCTGAAACACGTGCCGCTTGATGCATGTTATGAGTAACCATAACAATTGTATACTCACTTCTTAGTTCCTGAACAAGCTCTTCAATCTTGAGTGTGGATACAGGGTCGAGTGCAGAGGTTGCCTCATCCATTAGCAAAATATCAGGCTGTACCGCTAGCGCTCTAGCAATACACAGCCGTTGCTGCTGTCCACCGGACAAGCTAAGGGCAGATTTCTTCAGAAAATCCTTCACTTCCTCCCATAGAGCGGAGTGACGCAAGCTTTTTTCTACGATCTCATCCAGCTCACTTTTGGAGCGGATGCCGTGTAGACGGGGACCGTAAGCTACGTTGTCGTAAATCGATTTTGGAAAAGGATTCGGCTGTTGAAACACCATACCGACCTGCTTACGCAGGCTTTCTACCTCTACCTCATCACTATAAATATTTTTGCCACCGATGTTTACAGTTCCTTCTATACGTGTGCCAGGAATCATATCATTCATACGATTCAATGTGCGAAGCAACGTGGATTTGCCGCAACCGGAAGGTCCAATAAAAGCGGTAACCTGTTTCTCCGGAATTTGCAGATTCACATTCTTCAGTGCGTGGAACGACTCATAGTAGAGATCAAGATTCTCTATGTCAATGATGGATTTCATTAGTGTTTACGTCTCCTTCTCATCATCTTCGATCTCCATGATAAGCTTTTAGTGTAAATACAGTTGGAGAGAAATGTTAACGCAATGTAAAATCAGTGAGATAAATGGATTCACATCACAGTATTTCCCCAGAAGCTAACTAGTACTCCAAACTATTCTTATTTATGAAATGTATAGAAAAAATAGAACTCCAGTCATCCTAAATGACCGGAGCTCTCTTTTTATTAACAACCAGTTTATAGCCTACGCCCCGAATCGAATCGATATGAACCGATTCTGGATCTAGCTCAAGCTTTTTACGGAGTGAACTCACATGTACGTCCACTGTACGCTGTCCACCAATGTAATCAAAGCCCCATACAGCATTCATGAGATCATCTCTCGTCAACACAACTCCTGGCTTACGCGCCAAATATAACAGGACTTCGAACTCTTTAGGCCGCAAGTTAATACTATGCCCACCGAGGGAGACTTCATATCTCTCAGGGTATATCTCTAATTGACCTAAAATAATGGTAGAAGCAGAGATAGGTGTTTCTGTCGGTGCTTCTTCAGCAAGTCCAGAAATCCGCCGAAGTACAGCACTTACTCTTGCAAGTAGTTCGGAGACACCGAATGGTTTGGTGATATAATCATCAGCACCTGATTTCAACCCTCTAACTACATCTTCTTCCGCATTTTTGGCGGTCAACACAATAATAGGTGTTCGGATACCTTGTCCACGCAATTTATCAAGGATGTCAATGCCATTCATACCTGGCAACATCAGATCTAATACGATCAAGTCAAAAGGTTCCCTCGTCGCACGATCATATCCTGCCGTACCATGATCCTCTACTGTCACCTCGTAACCTTCCTGCGTTAAGTTATAGGACAACAGCCGGGCCAGTGTCGGTTCGTCTTCAATGACAAGCAATCGTTGAGCCATAGGTTCCCCCGTCTTCCATATAGTTTGATTTTTACAAAACAACAACAAAACAATCATATCACCATAATGTTAACTTGGTGTAAAATCGAAAGGTGAATTTACAGAAATCTAATCCACCTTTTCTTCCTGCAAGAGCGGCAACTCAATAATAAATGAGCTTCCGATCCCCAAATCACTTTTTACCGAAATCACACCATGGTGCATATCTACCAAGTGCTTCACAATAGACAGCCCCAGCCCAGTTCCGCCGGAGCTTCTGGATCTTGCCTTATCCACCCGATAAAATCTTTCAAAAATACGCGGCAGATCCTTTTTGGGAATGCCCATCCCTGTATCGGTAACGGTAAATTGAACATTCTCAGAACCATCTGGCTTCAGTATATTCTTAACATAGACTTTTACGCTACCCCCTTCATGCGTGTAATTAATCGCATTGGAGAGCAAATTCATGAAAATTTGACGCAGTTTATCCTCGTCTGCCTCAATGAACAGCTCCTCAGGAACCTCAACATTAAGACTAATATTCTTCTTCTCAGCCACTTTGCTAATGGTTCCTAGCACAGAATCAAAGAATTCAATGATATGAACAGGTGAACAATCGAGCTGCACACGTTTTGATTCGATTTTAGATAATTCTAAAATATCTCCTATTAATCGATTTAAACGTTCGTTCTCATCATAAATAATTTGCAAAAAGGAACGGGCTGTCTTCTCATCCTTAACCCCACCACCCAGCAAGGTCTCGGCAAAACCTTTAACAGCAGCAACCGGCGTCTTCAATTCATGGGATACGTTAGCGACGAATTCACTCCGCATCCGCTCAAGTCGACGTATCTCTGTTACCTCTTGCAGAAGGAAGAGCATCCCTCTGTAGGACCCATCCTGGATCATAGGTACTGCGTCCATACGTATAATTCGTTCTCTAGGATTGTAAATACTCCGTTCTTCATGGAGCGGTTCTTTACTCGATACTCCTTCTTCAAGCAGACGAGTCAGTTCATAATGACGTTTTAGCTCTTTGTACGAATGACCCGCCATTTCACTGTTGCTAACATCCAGCATATGCTCCGAAGCCCGGTTTAGCAGGGCAATTTCTTCGTCCGCATTGATCATTATGATGCCGCCAGTCATATTGTCCAGTACGCTTTGCAGCAGATCTTCATTATCACGAATGGTCTTAAGCTGAGCCTGAAGACTGTCAGCCATGGCATTAATCGCTGTTGCCAGCTGCCCAACCTCATCTTTGCGCTTCAAGTGGACTCTTGCATCATAATCAAGATCTGTTATACGCCTTGCAACTCTCGTAATTTGTTCAAGCGGTGAAGTCATGCTCGATGCCACTTTATAGCTAACAATAGTTGCTAACAGGAATAAAACAACTAGACCCCCAGCCATTATCATCCAAGCACGATTAAGCCCTTCCGTTACTGCATCAAGTCCCATCGAGACCCGAATGTATCCGTCAAAACCCTGATCCGAGGTTACCCGCTCAGCTACATAAAGCATCTCGCGATCCAATGTTTCGCTGTAACGAATGGCTCGCCCAGTCCCCTCTTTTGCCGCAACAATCTCCTCTTCACGATCAGAGTGATTGTCCATCTCCAGCGGATTTTTCTCTGAATCCCCTAAAACTTTACCTGACTTACCAATAAAAGTAATCCGGGAATCTAGAAGCTTGGCGATATGCTCAGCCTGCTCCGTGTAATACGAAATTGCATTAGAGCCATCCATATCTACAAATTCCAATGTACCAGCGAGTAGATTTATTTCCCGGGACATGTTCTCTTCGAGAGCAGCTATATGGGAGCTCTTAAACAGATGAGCCATCGTAAATCCAGTGCCAATCATGGAAATGCCGATTAAGGCCATAAGTATAAACGTAAGACGCGCGCGAAACGGTTTCATCTAAAGTGTGCCTCTCCCTTTATCGTTGTATCTTTTATCCTAACTTCATTTTCATCAAAAAACCAGTGCTACTATTTTCGTGAAACAAATCCCCACTATAATAGATTATATAAAAATAACAGCCCAAGTTGATCATCTCTGGACTGTTACTTTGTATTACTTTTGTAAAATATCGTGTTTTCATTCTATGCAGGTTGCAAGAAACCACTGATTGCCCTGAATATCTCTAATCCCCGCTCCTCTTTCTCCATAAGACTTGTCCAGAGGTTCTTCAATGATAGATGCCCCGGCGTCCAAGCACTTACGAAAGGTCTCATCCACATTTCTTACATAGAGATGAATCGCGAGCTGTACTGGTGAATATTTCTCGTTGGCTTCAGAAACCTCTATGATTGAATCCCCAATTCTCAGCTCGGCATGTCTAATCTTTCCTTCATCATTCCGCAGCATATCATTAATTCTAGCATCAAAGCAGTTCACAACAAACTCAATCAATCGATCTGCACCTTCGACGATAAAATACGGGGTAACATTCAGAAGACCATTTCTAATATAATGCGGTACCATTCATCTACCTCCTTTAGACAAGCTCGGTAAATAAGGTCATCCTCTTTACACCTTATTTACCGAGCTGTAAATCACCTTATTTAAACACAGGCTCTTTGAACTGGGTCAGCTTGGCTGCGGAATCTTTCTCTACATCTGCGTGCAGACTGTTGCCATGGGCATCCATCGTTACTATAGCAGCGAAGCCCTCCACATCCAAATGCCACATCGCCTCAGGAATACCAAATTCCATGAAATCAACCGCATTTACTTTCTTGATGCATTCCGCATAATACTGTGCGGCACCACCAATTGCATTGAGGTACACGCCCCCGTGCTCCTGAAGGGCTTTTAATGTTTTTGGACCCATTCCACCTTTTCCGATGACGGCACGAATTCCAAATTTCTTGATAATATCGCCTTGATAAGGCTCTTCACGGATACTAGTAGTCGGACCTGCTGCTTTAACATGCCAGCCTTCCTCGTCCTTCATCATTACAGGACCACAGTGATAGATCACGGCACCGTCCAAATCCACCGGAGCGTCATGATCCATTAGATATTTATGAAGTGCGTCACGGCCCGTATGCATTTCACCGGATAAAATGACTACATCCCCAACTCGTAAACTCCGGATATCCTCTTCACTAATCGGTGTGGTCAGACGTACTTCGCGAGATTCAGTAGCTGCATTGTTGTCTCCTGCACCTGGGACTTCTGATTCGGATGCCTGATCCCTTCCATCCTCTACCGAGATCCCTGTTCCGCTCTCATATAGCCACTCCTCAATATTGCCGGTTGATGGATCAACCAGTACACCTTGGCGGCGGAACGCCCAGCAGTTATACGCAACAGATACGAAAAAGCTGGCTGGGAGACGATTCATAACGCCGACCTTACAACCAAGCAGCGATACTTCCCCACCAAAGCCCATTGTTCCTATGCCCAGCTTATTGGCATTCTCCATGATGTAATCTTCCAGTTTACTGAGATCCTCTATCGGATTAACATCCTCCACTTTACGGAACAACTGCTTCTTAGCCAGCTCATACCCTGTCGTGCGGTCGCCGCCGATCCCAACGCCAATAAAACCAGCACTACAGCCTTGCCCTTGTGCCTGATAAACGGCATGGAGAATACATTTGCGGATTCCGTCCAGATCACGACCTGCTTTGCCCAATCCTTCTAATTCTGCCGGAAGGCTGTACTGGATATTCTTATTCTCACAGCCTCCACCTTTTAAAATAAGTCTAACATCTATTTTATCTTCTTCCCACTGCTCGAAATGAATAACTGGTGTTCCTGCCCCCAAATTATCTCCGCTGTTCTCACCTGTTAGTGAATCTACGGAATTAGGACGAAGCTTGCCGTTCTTGGTCGCCCGTACGATGGCGTTATGAATATCTTTTTTCATCTCAATCTGATTGATTCCTACAGGTGTGTGAATGATAAATGTAGGCATCCCCGTATCCTGACAGATCGGAGACACTTGTGCCTCAGCCATTCCGATATTTTGAGCAATCGTAGTTAAAGCAAGACCTGACCGGGTAGCTCTGTCCTCTAGCGCGCGTCCCTTGGCGACCGCCCGGCGTACATCACCAGGCAAGTTCGTGGACGTTTCTACAATTAGATTATAAACGCTGTCTTCAAAATGCTGCATATTCATTCAAGCTCCTCTCAGCAGATCCAGATTATCTAAAGTCTGATACAATTAATATAATAATATCATACCTAGCACCGCATGAAAGGGGTTACTTTAAAATTGAACTACCATTTTTCCGCCTATTTATATCGGCTTCAATATATTCAGCGTTGGAGCCTAATGCGAAGCACCGCACCGGAGAACGTTGCTGAGCATTCTTTTCATGTTGCCCTGCTCACACATATGCTCTGTTCCATTGGTAATGTTCATTATGGGCGTTCATTAAATGCTGAAAGAGCAGCAACTATGGCCCTGTTTCATGATGCCAGCGAAGTGTTCACTGGTGACATTGCCACGCCAGTGAAATACAATAACCCTCGTCTACTTACTAGCTTCCGCGAAATGGAAAGAGTTGCTTCGGAACGCTTAACCGGTATGATTCCTTCCGAGCTTCAGGGCATTTACAAGCAACTGATGCAGCCAGAAGATAGTACTCCCGATTCGGAGGACATCCTGCTGCATAGCTACGTTAAGGCAGCCGATCGGCTGGATGCCTACTTGAAATGTGTGTGGGAGGTTGCTGCGGGCAACCGTGAATTTGCAGCGGCGAAAGAGCAAACAGCCGCGAAGCTGCGCGGGCTCGGACTACAGGAAGTAGATTACTTCCTGACTCATATGGCACCGAGCTTTGAAATGTCGCTGGATGAGCTCTCTGCCGGAAACTAAACCCCATGATCAATACAAAAAAAGCTCTAGTTCAGCTAATCCTGAATTAGAGCTTTATATATATAGATCTAGGTTAAGCTGTAGCCTCTACCCGTTTACAACCTCGCCACCATTTACATGAATAACCTGTCCAGTCACATAGCTAGAATCATCGGAGGCTAGATATACATATGCCGGAGCCAGCTCCTCTGGCTGTCCCGGACGCTTCATAGGCTGTGTACCCCCGAACTCGCTAACCTGCTTCGCATCAAAGGTAGACGGGATAAGCGGTGTCCAAATTGGACCCGGAGCAACACCATTTACCCGAATGCCTTGCTCCGCCAGATTCGTAGATAAGGAACGTGTGAAGCTCAGAATCGCTCCTTTTGTTGAAGAATAGTCCAGCAATTGTGGGCTACCGCGATAAGCGGTAATCGATGTCGTATTGATGATAGCAGATCCTGCTTTTAGATGAGGCATAGCCGCTTTGGTCAAATAAAACATCGCAAATATGTTCGTTCGGAATGTACGCTCTAGCTGCTCGGAAGTAATATCTTCAATCTTAGCTTGCGGATGCTGCTCCGCCGCGTTATTGATGAGAATATCCAGTTTACCGAGGCCCTCTACCGTCTGTTTAATTAGATCCTTACAGAAGGATTCCACACCAATATCTCCGGGAATTAGAATACATTTGCGACCTTCCTGCTCCACCTGACGTTTCGTTTCCTCTGCATCAGAGTGCTCATTCAGATATGAAATCACTACATCAGCGCCTTCTTTAGCAAAAAGAACAGCAACAGCCCGTCCGATTCCACTGTCTCCTCCAGTGATAAGCGCCGCCTTACCCTCCAGCTTACCTGCTGCTTTATAATTAGCCGGCTCATATTTCGGCAACGGCTTCATTTCGCTTTCAATTCCTGGCTGATGATGCTGCTCTTGCGGGGGTAAGGTTTTGGTAGCTTGCTTATTGTTTGACATAATCCCTATCTCCTCTCGTTAGCAATTGATAGTTAACTGATCGTCTTAGGATGGCTCAAGTATTAATGTTTATACGTACTTGCCCAATTTCTCAAACCACTTTTCGATAAGTTCTTACCACGCTGCAGATAGAATCAAACAATCTGAAGTTCATTTAAACACAAAAAAAACCACTCTCCATTAAGGGAGTGGGCTCATCGTGATTCAGATTAAATGATGTCGTTAAAAACCATAAAGAATACCATGAGCAGCAATGACACTGACAGCAGCGCACTAAGCGTACGCAATTTGCCTGTTTCTGCTTTAACATCGCGGTTCTCACGAATTCCAGCAGCTGCAAGGCGCAGTGGCTTGCTCATAATACCGCCAAGTGCAAACATAGCTAGTAGCAATACAACAATAATAATCATCCATGCTACAGAATAATCACCTTTGGTCATCATGTAACCACCTGTAAGTAGTTGAATCACTAAACCGTACTGTGCAAAGCGGTTAAATCCAGTAACTGCACTTAACGTACCTTCTTTTGCTGCAGGTGACAATTTTTCAGCACGACCGATGATGAAAGGCAATACAAGGTAAAATCCTAGTGCCAGCGTCCCTATCATATGTAAGAAAAACAAAACGTTCCAATCCATATCATATCTCCTCCAATTTAACTGTGATAATAGTTACATCTTATTATACCCATAATAATAGAATAAGAAAAGCAACATAGGTGACCATTCTTTGAAGTTGTTGATAATAAAAGAGAGAGTCCTTAAGCCGTTTCACGGCCTTTGGGACCCTCCCCTTACTTCTACACAAATTTACACAGATAATAAAGCTGTTACCTCGCGTACGGATTCAGCGGACTTATCCAAAGCCGCTCTCTCATCAGCCGTAAGCTCCAGTTCAAAAATCTTCTCAATCCCATTCGCACCAAGAAGAGCTGGAACACCCAGAAACAGATTGTCATAACCATATTCGCCTTCAAGCAAGGCAATAACCGGAATGATCCGTTTCTTATCCTTCAAGATCGCTTCCGTCATCTGAACTAAAGAGGCAGCAGGAGCATAATATGCACTACCATTTCCTAAAAGATCAACAATTTCCCCGCCACCCACACGTGTACGCTTCACAATCTCCTCGATACGATTCACAGGAATCAAAGTATCGATTGGAATGCCACCAACACTAGAATAACGTACGAGCGGTACCATATCATTGCCGTGTCCGCCTATTACGAAACCACGTACATCTTCAACGGATACGTTCAGCTCTTGCGCAATGAATGTGCAGTAACGGGCTGTATCCAGCACACCGGATTGTCCGATTACGCGATTCTTAGGAAAGCCTAGCGCTTCAAAAGCAGCATAAGTCATCGCATCTACCGGATTACTCAAAATAATTACGATAGATTCAGGCGCTACATGTCTTACGTTCTCGCATACCGACTTCACAATCCCTGCATTGATATTCACAAGATCGTCGCGGCTCATCCCAGGTTTACGGGCAATCCCTGCAGTGATAATTACAATATCAGAATCTACAGCATCTTCATAACTTGAGGTCCCAATAATATGACTGTCGAATCTCTGCACAGGACCTGCTTCTTGCATGTCAAGCGCCTTCCCCTTGGTAGGGTTCTCCATTTGTGGAATATCGAGCAGCACAACGTCACCAAGTTCCTTTTGGGCTAACATAAGAGCTGTAGTAGCGCCGGTAAAACCGGCGCCTACCACTGTAATTTTATAACGCTTGATTGCCACAGATTCGCCTCCTAGAAATGATAAAGTAAGGCTAATGTTATCTGGCAAATCTAACCTATAGGTGGTTAATAATTTCGTCTGCAAATGCGGAGCATTTCAGCTCAGTTGCACCTTCCATCAGACGGGCAAAGTCATAAGTCACGGTCTTATTGTTAATAGCAGTTTCCATACCTTTATAAATCAGGTCCGCTGCTTCCTGCCAGCCCAAGTGCTCCAAGAGCATTACGCCGGACAGAATGACAGAACCAGGATTCACAACGTCTTTATCTGCATATTTAGGAGCTGTACCATGGGTAGCTTCAAAGATGGCGTGGCCAGTAATGTAGTTAATGTTCGCTCCAGGAGCGATGCCGATGCCGCCGATTTGTGCAGCGAGTGCGTCGGACAGGTAATCCCCGTTCAGGTTCAACGTAGCAATAACATCGAAATCAGTTGGACGAGTCAGAACTTGTTGCAATGCGATATCCGCAATAGCATCCTTGATAATGATTTTGCCAGCAGCTTCAGCATCCTTCTGAGCAGCATTAGCAGCAGCCTCACCATCGCGTTCCTTAATCACATCATATTGACTCCAAGTGAAGACCTTATCTCCGAACTCTTGCTCAGCTACTTCATAACCCCAGTTTTTGAAGGCACCTTCAGTGAACTTCATGATGTTTCCTTTGTGAACTAGTGTTACGCTCTTACGTCCGTGCTTGATCGCATATTCAATTGCAGCGCGCACCAAGCGCTTCGAACCTTCCGAGGATACCGGTTTGATACCAATACCAGAAGTTTCAGGGAAACGGATTTTGTTAACACCCATCTCTTTTTGCAGGAATTCGATGACTTTCTTCACTTCAGCAGAGCCTTCTTGATATTCAATCCCTGCATAAATATCTTCCGTATTCTCACGGAAAATAACCATATCCACCAGCTCAGGACGCTTAACAGGGGAAGGAACGCCTTGGAAATAACGAACTGGACGCAGACATACGTACAAATCCAATTCTTGACGCAAAGCTACATTCAACGAACGAATACCGCCTCCGATTGGAGTAGTAAGTGGTCCCTTGATCGCCACAAAATATTCGCGGATTGCTTCCAACGTATCATTTGGCAGCCATTCACCATATGTATTGAAAGCTTTTTCGCCAGCAAATACTTCGTACCAAGCGATTTGCTTAGTGCCACCATAAGCTTTAGATACTGCTGCATCAAGTACGCGCTTGGAAGCTTTCCAAATATCACGGCCTGTACCGTCACCCTCGATAAATGGAATAATTGGATGATTAGGAACTTGTAGTTTTCCTTCTTTAATCGTGATTTGTTCGCCTTCTGTAGGTAGATCGAATTTTTCTAGTTTCAACATTTGAGTGTATTCCTCCTAAAGTTTTGTGGGATTTAAATAGCATTGACAAGCATCGAACAAAACTCTCATCATCATTAAATCAAAAATTTAAAACACTATTGCTAGGGTTCATTCTACTAAACATTAGGAGCAGCCTGCAAGGCTGCCCTTCTATCTTTCGTCCACTGGAACGTATTTCTGTTCAATCATACCTGTGTATTCTGCACGTGGCCGAATAATCCGGTTATCTGTATATTGCTCCAGAATATGTGCAGTCCAGCCTGAAGTCCGGCTAATTGCAAAGATAGGAGTGAACAGCTCACGTTCAATACCCAACTGTGTATAAACTGACGCCGAATAGAAATCAACATTCGGTTTAAGTCCCTTTTGGCCGGTAATCAATTCCTCAATATTTACGGACATATCGTACAGCGTAGTATCATTCTTCATCGTGCCAAGCTCCAAAGACATTTTCATCAAATGCTTTGCACGTGGATCACCATTCTTATATACTCGATGACCGAAGCCCATGATCTTCTCACGGTTATCCAGCTTCTTACGGATATAGGGTTCAACCGCTTCCAAACTTCCGATCTCCTCTAGCATCTTCATAACGGCTTCATTCGCCCCACCGTGAAGCGGGCCTTTGAGCGCACCAATAGCGGAGGTAACCCCAGAATAAATATCCGATAATGTCGCAACCGTAACCCTGCCTGCAAAAGTCGAAGCATTCAGCTCATGATCCGCATGAAGAACAAGTGCGGTATCAAGTGCTTTGACAGATACGCTATCCGGCTCTTTTCCCCACAGCATATAGAGGAAGTTCTCAGCGATAGAAACGCCTTCTTTCGGAGCCACTGGTTCAAGCCCTTTGCGAATTCGCGACAGTGCCGCCACAATTGTTGGGAGTTGTGCCTGCAGTTTTACCGCCTTAATCTCGTTCGCTTCTCTGCTCATATCGTCAGCCGCTTCATCATAGAGAGCCAGGCTTGATACAGCCGACCGCAACGCTGCCATGGTGTTGGCGTCTTTTGGATAGAGCTTCATTTGCTCGATTACCTGCTCAGGAATCTGTGCAAAAGCACTGAGATCCCGCTTGAGCGCTTCCAGCTCTGGCGCCGTCGGCAGACTGCCGAACCATAACAGATAAGCTGTTTCTTCAAAGGTAGCATGATCTGCAAGTTCATCAATATCATAACCGCGGTAAGTGAGTACACCATCCACAATAGAGCTAATGGATGAAGTTGTTGCAACGATACCTTCCAAGCCTTTGGTAGCTGTCATAGCATATCTCTCCTTTGCCAACAAGGTATAAAAACAATCTTAGTTCCATGAAAACATTTCCAATTTAAAGCATTAAAAAATCTAATAAGTACGTTTAAGGACTTCTCCATCAGGAATGCTGTATAACCAGCATGCTTCGTATCTTTATTCATCATACTGGATTTTGTCGGTTATGTGAACAATGTGGAAGCTTTGCAGCGCATCAAATGATTTTATCAGAGAGATAGAAAAAAACTTCTAAACCCCTGATTCACTATTGCCATTTCAGTTTATAGATTGTGTCCCATTCTAATATTTATCCCGCACTCTAGTCTTTAAATCGGTTCTATGAATATATATGAAGACGAGCTCTTATTCCCCTGTACATGCAGGAATGAAGAAGGTGTGGTCTCGGTATGGATCGTTTGGTATTAAAAAGACTGCTGCGAGGCCTGTGGGTCGTTCTGGCTACTTCCATCCTCCTGCTGGCAATCTATCTATTACTTCCGCTGTTATACCCCCTGTTGCTCGCTTGGCTGCTCGCATATATCATGCACCCATTGGTGCTTATTCTTAAAGGCTTTAAATTACCAAGCTGGCTGGCGGTGTCTCTCGCTCTGCTATTTTATATAGGCGGAATTACACTAGTCCTGACCGCGATGATTACAAGACTCGTGAAAGAATTAATCGTCCTGCTGCAGACCTTTAATCTCCACACCGACCAATGGAAAGATCTCC
The DNA here is from genome assembly GCF_037963325.1 of Paenibacillus sp. FSL E2-0201. Taxonomy (NCBI): domain Bacteria; kingdom Bacillati; phylum Bacillota; class Bacilli; order Caryophanales; family Paenibacillaceae; genus Paenibacillus; species Paenibacillus sp. FSL E2-0201. The sequence continues at coordinate 2,230,839 of NZ_CP150154.1, read as the reverse complement.
TTATGTCCTTAAGCCAGAATGCAAGCATACAGAACATCATCAACCAGATCAATCAATTCTACCGAGACAATCCTGACTATCATGCTACGATTGACAGCAATATCAACAGAACAACGGAAACTGTAGGTTACGCAGTCACGCAAGTGGTCACAGGATTTTTTAATGTAATATTGAAACTGATCTCCGCACTTCCTAGTATGGGTACGATTCTTATCGTCGTTGTCCTTGCTGCCTTTTTCATTAGTACGAGTTGGGAGCGGCATAACGATAAACTTACAGGCTGGCTGCCCACAGCATTTCTAAAGCCTGTGTCAGATATCTGGAGGGATTTACGCAGAGCGCTCTCCGGTTATCTTCGCGCTCAAGTTATCCTGATCTCCATCACAGCGATCATTGTTGTGATCGGGCTGTTGCTACTGGGTGTGAAGTCTGCATTTGCTATTGGCTTAATGATTGGCTTTGTGGATCTGCTGCCTTATCTCGGTGTGGGAATTGTGATGCTGCCTTGGGCGCTTTACTCTTATATGACGGACAATCTGGCGCTGGGGATTGGACTATCCATTCTCTATGCCGTTATTCTCATTACCCGGCAGGTACTTGAGCCGAAGGTGCTCGCCAGCAGCATTGGACTTGATCCCCTTGCCATGTTGATTGGCATGTTCGCAGGTTTGCAGTTGTTCGGTATGCTAGGGCTAATCATCGGCCCCGTTGTCCTAGTAGTCCTTGTTGCCTTTAACCGAGCGGGCGTATTCCGAGCTTTACACAGCTATATTGTTAGCGGCAGATTAAGATAGGAACCGATAATCATCGATTCGTAAAATAGCAAACAGAGCGGGCCCTTCAGCAATGACAGGGGTCCGCTCTGTTATTGTTGTAAACAGGATACTAACGACGGTAAAAGGTGAAGGTGCCATTCTTCATCTTCTTCTCAATCCACTTCAGCAAAAATATACGGTACAAAGGCCGAGTCAATGGAAATACTAGCGTGAAACCGACAATATCGGTTACGAAACCCGGCAATATCAGTAGCAATCCTCCGAAAAAAATACATAAACCATCCAGCATCGTCCGACCAGGAACGCGGCCCTCCTGCATATGTGTTCTGCTGTCCTGCAGCACTTTCTTACCTTCAAATCGCATCATTAGTAGACCGATTACTGAAGTGGTCAGCATAAGCAGCAACGTTTTAAATGCTCCAAGTTGATCTGCTACGTAGATAAAACCGAATAATTCCACAGCAGGAATAATAAATAGTCCAGCCCATAACCATTTGCTTCTAATCATACTGAACCCCCTTCTTCCCGCAGCGCCTCTTTTATTGCGTGAAAGAGCTCTGGAAGGGCTCTATCCAGCCTAGCAGGCCTCCATTCCTGGTTCACCCAAACATGACTTGTCGTGCCGGTAACCAGCAGCTCCCCAGGTGGATCCATCAACCGCAACTCCCCTAGAGTAGCCAATAAATCTTCTGAATTTCCACCTTCATCTTCCGAAAGCCTCCGCACTTGATACTCAAATACGACTCGTAACGCTGAGAAGGTAGTCATTCGCGCATACACGGAGATAAGATCATCATATCGCGCCGGACTTTTAAATTGCAAATCTGCTGAGGTGACAGGAAGTAAGACGCCTTGTTTCTCAAGTTCGCGATAAGTAAAACCAACCTGACGAAACATCTCCGTACGACCAGACTCAAACCAGTTCAAATAATTCGCATGATACACGACACCCATCTGATCACTTTCCTGATAGCGAACACGCAGGGTCGACTTATACCATCGGCTGGGCAAGCCAGCTCGTTCTAATTCCATCTATAAATACTCCTTTCAGCATAGCAGCAGGGGAGCGTTTAAGCCTGGGCCCCGCCTGAAGATAGCGTCGTCGTCGATAATTTACGCCGAGAGTTTCTGGCAACATAGAACAGCAGCATTGCGCCTGCGATAGAGCTCAACATACAAGACAGATTCATTACTTCTACCCCGCCTTGATTGAGCAAGAATCCATTCAGTAAATTACCGACAATGCCAGAAAAACCTGCAAACACCATATTAAATACACTTTGGCCAGTGGCCTGCATCTCGTTAGACGTGATCTGAGATACATATTCGACTGCTGCAATATAAAAGAACCCAAATGAAAGACCATGCAGCACTTGCACTCCGATCATTACCGATGGATAAGGAAAAGCAACCTGAATACCCCACCGCAAAACATAAATAAGAGCCCCAAGGAGCAAGGTCCGCTCACGACCCAACCTCTTAATCACCTTAGAAGCAAACAGCATGGAAGGCACATTCGTCACCGATGCGAGAAAGAGCGCAATCCCTGCATAGCGCGTAGACCCTCCTACCGATTGAAAAGCGATTACAAAGTATGTACCAAAAGCAGCCATCGTCTGGTTCACAAGAAAGCTGCCACCCAAAAACGCAAGGAAGACCCGATTCCCCAGCAGTTGTCTTACCCCCTGAGTAAACGATTGCCTCATCATATGATTCTCTTCCGCCTGCTTCGGCAATGTAAACGCAATAAGGACTGCAATCAGATTAAAAAAGAGAAAAGGTAGCCATATCGTGGATACAGAGAAAGTAGATACGTACACCCCTCCTGCATAAGCTCCCAGAGCCGCTCCAATGCTCATCATAAGCCGGATGCTACCATAAGTGGCCCCAGCTCTATTCGCCGCCGAGATCGCGTAAGAATCGGCGATAGGAGCCTGTGTAGAGGAGAAGATCGTTGAGCACGTATACACCAGAAGAAGTACAATGAAATATTCCGAACGATAAAAGACGGCTAGTAAGGCCGGAACCGCCACACTTAGGATTAGTACTAAACGCGTCTGATTATACCGATCAGAGATAATCCCCCACATCGGCTGAATGGTGATTGCAACTAGTGTGCCTGTTGCCATTAGTATACCTATCTGTCCACTATTAAGTCCATTATGGACCAGCAGTAGCGAAAGATAAGAGCCAAATGAACCGCCGGCCAATCCTAAAAATAGATAAAAGCCGCGCAGCTTCGATAATTTTTCCATTTGTACTATGAGTCCTCCAGCTTTATATTTTTATATTTTAACAGAACACCCGTACTTCATATGTAATCATCGCATTTAATATAGCAGTACTATAAAGGCGGTGGACAAGTTGAGCATAAAATATAATTCTCTCATGGTAAATCATCCTTGTCTAACAGACAAATCTAATGCGAGCAATAGACAGAGTTCTGCCTTTGGCTGGTCTTCTAAGAACTGGAGTGGTTACACTGTTACTGGTAGAAAAGGCGCTTTCAATCGCATTTCTGGTGAATGGATCGTCCCATACGTAAAATCAACCCACAAATCCACCTATTCCTCCGCATGGATTGGCATCGATGGCTTCAAGAACAGCAGTCTTATCCAGACGGGAACAGGTCATGAATTCTTAAATGGGAGTGCCCGTTATTACGCCTGGTGGGAAATACTACCTGACGTTGAGACCGTAATCCCTTTTCCAGTATACCCCGGAGATCATATGAAGGGTACTATCACAAAAATAAGCCACACAAAGTGGTCTATCACACTCCGGAATTTAAGCCGAAATTGGACCTTCCGAACGCTTCAGCGATATACTGGCCCACAGACCTCCGGCGAATGGATTATGGAGGCTCCTGAGGTTGATGGTTCCATCGCAAAGCTGGCCCGCGTCTGCACTACCTACTTCAACTGCTGCCGAATCAACGGAAAACGACCTAGGTTAACTCTTTCTAATGGAGGGATCATGGTCCAGAATAACACCACCGTTGCGGTTCCTTCCAGTCCAAGCCCTCGAGGGGACTCTTTTAGCGTCAAACGTATATACTAACAGCATAAATGGAAATGGATTCAGCACAAAAAAAAGAGCTGCCTCATTTGTAGATTTTCACTACATCTGAGACAGCTCTTTTTTTTGCGTAAAATCTATGAATCAGGCAAAGCACAGTCGAGTACTACTCGATTGTGCTTACTTTTACCAAGTTAGTGGAACCGGAACGTCCAAGTGGAATTCCTGCAGTAATCACAACTAGGTCGCCAGCTTGAACCAGACCGGAATCCTTACCACCTTGGATTGCTGTTTCAAGCAATTCATCTGTGGAAGTAGCTACTTTACCGAATACTGGCGTTACGCCCCAAACGAGGGACAATTGACGCATAGTTCTTTCTTGTGTCGTAACAGCAATGATTGGTGCTTTAGGACGGTATTTGGAAACAACGCGTGCAGTATGACCTGTAACAGTCGAAGAAAGAATAGCCTTAGCGTTCAGATCCAAAGCGGAAATTGCAACGGATTGGCTGATCGCTTCTGTAACTGTAGTTTCTTGTAAAGTTTGTTGTTTTGAGAAAATTTCACGGTGGTCCAAAGCGGACTCCGCTTTCTCAGCAATACGGGACATTGTAAGAACGGATTCTACTGGATATTTACCAGCAGCAGTTTCTCCGGAAAGCATGATTGCATCTGTTCCGTCGAAAATAGCGTTTGCTACGTCACTTGCTTCAGCGCGAGTAGGACGTGGGTTACGTTGCATAGAATCCAGCATTTGTGTAGCTGTGATTACTGGTTTGCCAGCAACGTTACATTTTTGAATCATCAATTTTTGAGCCAAAGGTACATCTTCAGCTGGAATTTCAACACCAAGGTCACCACGAGCAACCATCAGGCCATCGGAAGCTTCTAAAATTTCATCAAGGTTGTCAACACCTTGTTGGTTTTCGATTTTGGAAATGATTTGAATGTGAGAAGCGTTGTTTTTCGAAAGCAGCTCACGAATTTCCTGAACGTCGCTAGCTTTGCGAACGAAGGAAGCGGCGATAAAATCGATGTCCTGTTCGATACCAAAAAGAATATCGTTGGTGTCTTTTTCCGTAATACCCGGCAAGGAGATGTTTACTCCTGGTACGTTAACGCCCTTCTTGCTCTTGATCGTACCACCGTTTACAATACGGGTCTTGATTTCAGTTCCTTGAATGTCGACAACTGTCAAACCAATCAGACCGTCATCAATAAGGATGGTGGAGCCTACTTGAACATCATTAGGAAGCTCGCTGTACGTGATGGAAATACGTTCTTGGGTGCCAAGGATTTCTTCCGTAGTTAGTGTCAGGTACTCGTCCTGAACTAGTTCAATCGGTTCTACTTCCAACTTGCCTGTGCGAATCTCCGGTCCTTTTGTATCGAGCAGGATAGCAACAGTTTTGTTCAGTTCCTTAGATGCTTGACGGATCGTTTTAATCCGAGCACCATGCTCTTCAAAATCGCCGTGGGAGAAATTCAAACGGGCCACATTCATACCAGCCAAAATCAATTTTTTGATATTCTCCAACGATTCACTCGCAGGTCCGATCGTACATACAATTTTACTTTTCCGCATTAGGTTTTCCTCCGTTTTTTCGTTCTCTCTGTCTCACTTTTTCCAACTACAAAATCTACTACAAGGCTAACTAATTAAATAGGAACTTTGTCACATGTGCCTTTAACTACGCCCTTATGAATATTACTGCAACTTAGACACAAAATCAATGTTGTAGGCTCTTTTAGATGTAATTTGAGGTCGAATTATCTGAACGCACAAAAAAAATTAAAATAATCCCGGCATTGCGTCGAGATTATTTTAATTCCAATAAAATGTATAATTTACACTAAATTCAATATGATCCACTAAGTATGGTTATATGTCTTAAAGTGCAAATGGAAACCTCATTATTACACTTCGGATTCCACTTCTTCTTCAAGGAAAACTTGCTCCTGCTGGGCTTCAGCATACTCACCAATTTTACGGAATTTACGATAACGATCTTCCTTCAATTCCGCTCTATTCAGAGAAATCAGCTCCTGCAAATGACGCCATAACGCATCCTTAATTGCAGCTGCCGTAGCCTCGTAATCACGATGTGCGCCGCCTTTTGGCTCAGGGACAATCTCTTCAATGACTTCCATTTCAAGCAGATCAGCAGCCGTTATCTTCATGGCTTCTGCCGCTTGATCAGCCTTAGAAGCATCCTTCCATAGAATCGAAGCAGCACCGTTAGGGGATATTACAGAATAAATGGCATGCTCCAGCATAAGAACTCTGTTCCCAACCGCCAATGCCAGTGCTCCACCACTTCCGCCTTCACCAATGACCACACAGATTACAGGGACACCAAACTGAGACATCTCGCGTAAATTACTGGCAATCGCTTCAGATTGTCCTCTTTCCTCGGCTGTGTTGCCTGGATAAGCCCCTTTCGTATCCACGAAGGTTATAATAGGACGTTTGAACTTGTCCGCTTGCTGCATCAGACGCAGCGCTTTACGGAAGCCCTCAGGGTGTGCACTGCCGAAAAACCGTAAAATATTCTCTTTCGTATCTTTACCGCGTTGCTGGCCAATAACCGTAACCGGGACACCGTTCAGTTTGGCGATACCGCCTACAATAGCAAGATCATCCCCAAACATCCGATCACCATGCAGCTCAATAAAATCTGTGAAGATCTGGTTCATAAGATCAAGAGACGTCGGACGACCTTGATGTCTGGCTAGATGCATTTTTTGGGAAGGAGAGATATTAGAATATACTTCCTCCTCAAGCACACGGTACCGTTCTTCCAACCTTGCTACCTCATCCGTAAAATCAATACCCTTCTCTTCGCCAAACTGCTTTAGCTCGGCAATTTTCTTGCGCATTTCAACCAGAGGCATTTCAAAAGGCAACTCTCCTGCCAACCTAAAATCCCCCTTTCACATCATGCATTTCCAAAATTTTGGTCAGTGTGGCACGCATTTCTTTACGATGCACAACCATATCAATCAAGCCATGCTGCAGATTAAATTCAGCCGTCTGGAAATCATCCGGAAGCTTCTGGCGAATCGTCTGTTCAATGACTATACGTCCTGCGAAACCGAATACCGCCCCAGGCTCTGCAATAATAATATCGCCAAGACTAGCAAAACTCGCAGATACTCCGCCGGTTGTCGGATCCGTAATTATAGAAATATAAAGACCGCCCACTTCATTGAAACGAGCAAGCGCTGCACTGGTCTTCGCCATTTGCATAAGACTTAGAATACTCTCCTGCATTCTCGCTCCGCCTGAAGTAGAGAAAATAAGGAGTGGAAGCTGCTTCTCCGTAGCTTCTTCAATCGCCCGGGTAATCTTCTCACCAACTACAGATCCCATACTGCCCGAGAAAAATTCAAAATTCATCACAGCTACGATCACTGGATGTCCGCCAATAGATCCCTGTCCTGTAATCACGGCATCAGTTTGTCCCGATTTCAGTTGCTGTTGCTCCAGTTTAGAGGCATAACCCGGGAATTTCAGCGGATCTATAGAATACATTTCACTGTCAAACTCAATAAAGCCCTCTGGGTCTAACGTCATAGCAATACGCTCTACAGCGTTCAAGCGCAAATGATGACCACAAGTAGGACATACTTTTAGATTCTTTTCCAATTCCTTGCTATACTGGATCGTTCCGCATTTATTACATTTACTCATTAATCCTTCTGGAATTTCCCGTTTGGGGCGTTCGCCTTCTGCAGGCTCGCCGCTTCGCTCCAGACGTTCTGAAGGAATAGTCGCGTACTTCCGTTTCTTCTGAAATAAATCTTTGAACACACCCGCACCTCTTCAGCCGTTTATTTGCGTTATGCAGCTTGCCGCTGTCATGACTTTTCTCTTGATAGAAATTCAGGGATGCAGAATAAGATTAAGGACTTCCTGTACTTCCTCCAGTTCACCCGAAGGAACCAATATCTCAAACTGCTGCTTGGACATATTGATTGGACGGCATTTTACTAAAAAACCTTCTTCAGTCAGCTTACTCTTAATCATATCCGCCACTTTGGCGGTCGGCGCGATATATATTACCGTCCACATGCCTTGCAAGGCCTCCCCAATCTTAATTCCCAGCCGTATCCCGTATAATGGAATTATGATAACACAGTTTTCTTTTTTCCCGCAACAGGCGTAGGGCAAAGGAAGCAAGACTGAGGAACTCGTTCAATCGAAATGAATCGGGTCATTTATTCCGTGTCCGTGACTAGAGGATATACTTTTGCCCCTTCCTGCCGATGAGCGATTCTGGCAGAAGCAGCTGCAGCAATTCCCGCTACTAAGTCATCCAAGAACACGTGAATACTCCCCTTATCATCGTTCAATTCACCAATGATTCCAAGCTTTATTTTGTCCAAGTACCCAAATCCTGTAAGTCCGATCATACCATATACCCCTGTGATCCCAAGGGCTAGAGTCTCGTCCGCTCCATAAAGTGACTCATCCGCCTCCATAACTGCCTGGAGCGGCTGCGGAAGCAGTTTTTTCTCTGCCAGTTCATCAAGTGCGATCCCCGTCATTAACGTGTACTGCACTTCTCTTTTTCCCAGAACAGATTTCACACTGGAAAGGCATTCTTCCTTGGATAAACCAGGATAATAAACCGATTGTAAAATATATACGATGTCAGCAATGGAAGAAAGTGATACGCCTCTACGTTCCAACAGATCAACTGCCATTTGATAGGACATGATGTGATTCCCCTTTCCGCCCAGGGATTCGCCCTGTGGTTTCCTAATGTATGCGGAAAAGGGTTGAATTGTTCTTATTTTATTCTTACGGTACCTGCCCCCAGCATAGACTCGATAGCCGCGAACAGCTCCTGGGTAGGCTTGATCCGGTAGTTATCACTAAGGGCCAGGAGCTTCTGATCCCGTTCGTAGAACAGAATCGTTGCTACTGGTCCTGGATGATTCTGCAGCAGCTCCTTCAGGCGCGACAGCTGCGCAGCATTCTCGGCGGCCGGCGTGATCTTGATAAAGACACGCTGGCCTGAGACCGGCGCTGGCGCAGCGGCCGGTGCAGGTGTTGCAGGCGCAGCTGCGCCGCCTGCAGGTCTGCCAGCGGGGCCAGTGGCGGCCCCGCTGGCCCGCGAAGCAGGAGCGCCGCCGCGCGGCGGTGTTCCTGCTGAGGCCGAGCGTCCCGCGCTATAAGAGCGGGACGCGGCGGCACTACGGCGCTGCAGCAGGCCGCGGAGTGTCTCCGCGGAGAGCAGCGCCACTTCCTCGGCCAGCAGCTTGAAGCCTTCGTCCTCCTGCTGCACCTTGGCGCGCAAAGCTAACAGCGCGCCCTTGGCAATCAAGCTGCGGCTTCGCTTCCACACCTCGGGGAAGAGCACGACTTCGCAGCGCTCGATCTGATCTTCCCATTCGATGAAGGCCATCGATTTTCCTTGCTTCGTCGTAATTTCCTTAACGGATACGACCATGCCGGCCGTAACCGTCTGACTCTCATCTGCGGCTTCACCGAGATCCATCAGCCGCTGTATACCAGGCTCCTCAAGCAGCTCAGCGCTATCGTCGAGCGGGTGACCTGATAGATACAGCCCCAGCAGCTCACGTTCCATCTCCAGCTGCTGTCCTACTGTGAACTTAGGGATATCCGGATAGCGAATCTCCCAGTTTGGCGTTTCCACCAAATCGTCGAACAACTGGATTTGCAGCTCATCCCGCTCCTTGCGCCATTTCAGCGCGGCGTCAACGGTCTCGTCCAGCATAGCGAGCAGCTGGGCTCTATGACCCGGCAGACAGTCAAAAGCTCCTGCCTGCAGCAAAGACTCCACTACCCGCTTGTTGCAGACCCGCAGATCGACACGTCGACAGAAATCGAGCAGACTGTCGAACGGCCGCTCCTTACGGACCGACATAATATTCTCCACTGCTAACGTTCCGACATTCTTAATCGCCGCGAGCCCAAAGCGGATATGCCCTGTTCCCGTTTCTTCCCCTGGAACCGGGGTAAACAACACGCCGCTCTCGTTCACATCCGGCGGTAACACGCCGATGCCCGTGCGGCGGCAGTCCAGTACATACTCCGCCACCTTACGGTGGGTGCCCATTACAGCCGTCAGCATAGATGCCATAAACTGTACCGGATAATGCGCCTTGAGATATGCCGTCTGGAAAGCCAGCACACCATAAGCCGCCGCATGCGCACGAGGGAAACCATAATCGGCAAACCTTACAATCATATCATAAACGGCATTCGCATCCGCTTCGTTATATCCTTGCTGCAAGCTCCCCTGTACAAAATGGCTGCGTTCCTTATCCAGCGTCTCACGTTTCTTCTTAGAGACCGCTCGCCGGAGCAGATCCGCTTCACCAAGCGAGAATCCGGCCATAAGCGAAGCAATCTGCATAATCTGTTCCTGGTACACAATAATCCCATAGGTATCCGCTAATATAGATTTCAAATCAGAATGTGGGTACTCTACTTCAATCTGGCCGTGCTTTCCTGCTATATATTTCGGGATAAATTCCATTGGACCCGGACGATACAGCGCTAGAACCGATACGATATCTTCAAAACCATTAGGCTTCAAATCCTTCAGCACACGTCTTACACCCGCCGATTCCAGTTGGAAGACCCCAGTCGTCTCCCCTGCACCTAGCATTTCATACGTAAGGGGATCATGATCTGGTATCGTTTTGAAATTCGGAACACTGCCACTCATTTCTTTAATCGAATTCATACAGCGTTCGATAATCGACAAAGTACGCAAGCCCAGAAAATCCATCTTCAACAGCCCGACACTCTCCAAATGCTCCATAGAGTACTGAGTTAAAGCTGTGCTTTCGTTACCTTCCTGGAGGGGTACAGCATCAGTTAGCGGACCTTTGGAAATGACAACCCCGGCAGCATGTGTCGAAGCATGACGAGGCATTCCTTCCACTTTCATTGCCATATCCAGCAAGCCCTTGATCTTCGGATTACTGTCATATAGCGCTTTAAGATCTGGAGTAGTCTCTAGTGCTCTAGCGAGGCTGATGCCTAGTTGTCCTGGGATGAGCTTGGCAGCTTTGTCTACCTCGTTATAAGGTAAATTCAGCACCCTGCCCACATCACGAACCGCAGCCCGTGCAGCCATGGTTCCAAATGTAATAATCTGTGCCACATGTTCTTTGCCGTATTTCTCCACCACATAAGCGATAACCTCATCACGGCGTTCATCACTAAAATCGATATCAATATCCGGCATCGTGATCCGTTCTGGATTTAAGAAACGTTCAAAGAGCAAGTTATACTTAAGCGGATCAACATCCGTGATTCGTAGGGAGTAAGCGGTAAGACTCCCCGCGGAGGAACCCCGGCCCGGTCCTGTAGCAATCCCCTGACGATGACAATAAGCGATAAAATCCCACACAATTAGAAAATAATCGCTAAATCCCATACTCTCGATGACACCAAGCTCATAGGCAAGACGCTTCTCAGCAGTCTCTCTTTGCTCAGGCGATACCCATAGTGGTGTGTCAATATATCGTTCTTCAAGCCCCCTAAAGCATAACTCACGCAAATATGCAGCAGAGTCCATACCTTCCGGAATCGGTGAATAAGCAGGCAGAATATGTTGACCGAAGGTAAGCTCCAGATTACATTTTTCTGCGATCAGTAGCGTGTTACTAATAGCATCAGGCACATGCGGGAATAACGCCGCCATCTGTTCACTGCTTTTTAAAAATAACTGATCTGTTCCGATCTTGAGCCGTTCCTCATCATCCACAGTTTTACCTGTTCCAATACAGATCAGAACATCCTGTACCTCTGCATCTTCCTTAGCTAAATAATGAACGTCATTCGTAGCTACGAGTGGGATATCACAGGCCTTGGCAAGTGCGATCAGCTTCGGATTTACTCGCTTTTGCTCGGAAATTCCGTGATCTTGAAGCTCCAGGTAGAAGTCTTCGCCAAAAATCTCCTTATATCGCAGCGCAGCCTTTCGCGCTTCATCATCTCTTCCATGCAACAGATGCTGCGGCACTTCGCCGCCTAGACATGCACTAAGGCATATGATCCCCTCCGAATGAGCGGCCAGAACCTCCATATCAATACGAGGTTTATAGTGATGGCCTTCCAGATGGCCGATAGAGATCAGCTTCATCAGATTCTTGTAGCCGGTTTCATTCTTGACGAGCAGAATCAGGTGATAAATCGGTTGATCTTTGCGACTGCCCCGCTCTCGGCGAGAGCCTGCGGTTAAATAAGCTTCACAGCCGATAATCGGCTTGATTCCATTCTCTTTACACGCTTTATAAAAGGGGATCGCCCCATACATCACTCCATGATCCGTAAGCGCCAGCGACTTCATGCCGTATTCGCCGGCCCGGCGCACGAGATCGGTAATGCGCGCCGCCCCGTCCAGTAAACTGTATTCGCTGTGCACATGCAAATGCACGAAAGGGCTCATCATCCCACTTCCTTTCTACTACAAAAATCAAACATAAATAGTTGTTCAAAAAGTCCGCTTTTGATCACGAAGTAACCCAAGAAGCTTACTCAACATCGAATATTGAATTCAGGCGAAATTTCCGGTGTTCACGTAGCTTCCGCTACGACCGCTCCTCATTTTCTACCCTCTTTCAATCTTCCCGGTGCTGAAAGCCGTACTTTTTGAACTCGCACTATAAGATGAAACTATTTTATCATATTAAAGGGGGACCCGCCCATAGAATGGATTAAGAGCACATGGACAGGCAACGTTTATAGATGCCTCGTCCGGGAAGGGGCCTTTATGAGCATTTTTATGAGCAAAGCGATCCTCGATTTCTTTATCGCCTTCGGCATCGTACTTGGCGGAGCTATGGTCGGTGGAATCGGCGCCGTTGTCTCCCTGCAACCACCGACGCAAACGATGCTAGATGTAGCAGACCGGATTAAAATATGGGCACTTGCCGCCGCTGTAGGGGGTACTATGGACCCTTTACGGGTCATTGAAAGCAACATGATTGGGGGCAACCTTTCCCCTGCCATCAAGCAAATCATGTATATTGCCTTCGCTTTTCTCGGAGCCCATATGGGCAGTGAGCTAGTAAAATGGGTGTGCGGCAGGGGGTAACGACAGTGAGAGTTCCACCATTCAGTCGTTTTCGTAGATTCACTCAAATTTCCGCTATATTCATGCTAGGGATCGTCGTGGGAGCCGTCATATACAACGCCATATACCATGTTGGATATAATGTGTTATGGCTGAATAATGCAGACCTGCGTGTACAGATCGAGCAATATCAAGAGGATATTAAAACACTCAAAAAATATAATAATACCTCTACGGTAATCAGAGAAATCAAAATTCGATCGGAGGAAAGCAAAGCCCAATCAGAAGGCTCAAACCCAGTTGACCCCGTAACTTTAAAATTAATACTTAGCGAAATACGATCAGATCTGGAACCGATGCGCGGCCGCAGCATGTTCGATATTGACACAGACAGTAAACTGGTTAGGCTGCTGCTGGATGGTAAACTTTACATTGTGCGTGAGAAGGAATACTCTGTCAAAATCCGGACGATGCTCGTCATGGAAGGCGTTTTGCAAATCTGGGTGGAAATCAGTCCTTTTAAGCGCAACTAACAACAATCGTATGATACAATAATGGACAGACAAAAGTGGAAATTACTTCAAGGCTTTTGCACGACATGATAAAGGAGCTGGCTGTCCATGGTTTTATTTATCAAATACTTATTGTTTATCCTGCTGGTGGTCTTTGTAATCGGTGCCGCTGTGTACAGCTTATCCTCTCGCCGTGCCTTAAATCCCCGAGTTAAGGGGCTAAAACGCTCCGTTATGAATGTGATGCTGGGCGCAATGCTCGTAACGCTGTCCCTAATTTCCATGTTTCTGTTTCGCGGCTCCACCGTTAATATTATTGTTGAAGCTGCCTTTCTTCTGATCGGTGTGTTCAACATCTTCTCAGGACTGCGTAGCTATAGCTATTACAGCCGCAGCCAAGAGCAGCATCAGTCGAAAGCCTAGGCTTTAGTCTTCATAGGATTGCAAGAATAAAATAGACTACCCTCATTATTATCCTCGAGGGCAGTCTATTTAGCATGTTTATCACTCGTCGTGTCTTAGCCGTGGTCAATGGATTGCAGCATTAGAACAGCTTTCGCTACCAGGGTATCTGAATAGCTGATCTCTATTTCTAGCTTACAAGTACGGCGACTAATCTCGAGCAGTCTCGGCATTACAATAATCGCGTGTTCGATCTGTACTGGCCGGATAAAATAGGTAGACATATTATCTAAGACATAGTCATTTCCTGTTATATCCTTAGCAGCCTTAAACGCTGAGAGCGTCATTAGCGTAGACAAGACACCTTCAGAAATGGTTCCTAGGTCAGTCGCCATCTGAGGAGTAATGAAGCCATGAAAAAACAATCGTCCCTCTTCATCCCGCTCATCCGCAAAGCCGTTCCAGATGAGATGATCGAAGGTCTCACCAAGCTGTGGAGTGTTACGGACATCTCGCAGACTTTGCAGCACTTCTTTACGAGTTAGGGAGCCCACCAATTTGCGGTTACGGTCTACAATAGGTAGGAAATCGACGCCTTCCCACATCATGATCTGCGCAGCTGAGGCTAGTGAGGTATGCAGTGCAGCGGTAACCGGACTCCGAACCATAGCCTTTTCAATACTTTGCCCTTCTGTCAGGTCCTCTACTTCACGTCGTCCGATAATGCCAATCACTCGGTTCCATTCATCCGTAACGGGAAAACGTTGCTCTCCAGTCTCCTCTGAAATCTGCCGCAGCTCACCGACGGTGCTTGAAATTTTCAACGTATTCAGACGCGGTTTGCTGTCGACAATATCCTCTACAAGCATGATTTTTTTCTTAATCAATCTATCAAAAATGGCACGGTTAATCATTGATGCCACAGTAAACGTGTCATGTCTTGATGAAATGATAGGGAGGTCCAGCTCGTCCGCTAACGCCTTAACTTCACGGCTTGTCCCGAAGCCACCTGTAACGAGAACTGCCGCACCTTGCTCTAGCGCCAAAGAGTGAACATCATCACGGTTACCTACAATGAGCAGGCTGTCTGCGTCTATATAACGAATCATCGCGTCAACCTTCATCGCACCGATTACATATTTATGAAGATGCTTACTCAGTCCGCTAGCCCCGCCAAGAACATGACCCTCAACAATATCAACCACGTCCCCAAACGTCAGCTGTTCAGAAATGTTACGAGGCTTTTTTTCTACACGTACTGTACCAATCCGTTCCTTCGTGATGACAATTCCAAGATTCTCAGCTTCCTTCACTGCACGATATGCAGTTCCCTCGCTGACTAACATTTCTTTTGCAAGCTTACGAACAGATATTTTGGAGCCTACCTTAAGACTTTCAATATGCTGCAGCAGTTGCTCGTGTTTAGTAATTGCATCGCCTTGACCTTCCAACTGTTACACCCCCGTACTCCGATCTGTACTATACTGTACTCATTATACACGGAGAGAATGGCACAGTACAACCGATTCATAAGCATCGGATTCGAATTTAACTGCCCGCACACAATCTATAATCAAGGAAATTATTACAATATATTAGATCTGATAATCGCTTGAAACACCTACTTTGCCAAATGGGATAATTCTGCAGACGCTATAAGCTTCACGTGAAATCCACTTCCTTTATTTAGCAACCTTTCCCTCTTTTTTATAGTCTGAGAGTTAGAACATGCGTAAAGGAGAAATGCGAATATGAACAAGATTGCTTTAATACTATTTACCATTATTTTGTTTTTAATAGGACTGGTCGGCTGTGGAAATACGGGAACCGAAGTCAAACAAACAGATCGAATGGAGCTGGATGCACAAAAAATAGTTTCCATTAATTTAATAGAAAATGACCAACCAGTGGCGACTATCTCTGAAGCATCATCCTTCAAACGATTCGTTCAAGCCATAACTACTGCTGAATATGATAAAGGACAACTAGATATTGCTCCCGGCGATTACAGAACCACTGTGAACATGAGGGATGGCATAAGTTATGAATTCTCTTTTTGGATTGGTGAAAGTAACAGTGGATTACTCATTCAATCCGGACAAATGGGTCACTATCGTCTGTCAGATACCAGCAAAAAGGACCTGTTGGACTTGTTTCAATCGACTCTTAAAGAAGATAAGAACTCTCCAGCAGACTCTATTAACCCACAGCCCCCTAATGTTCAAGTTACTGTTGGCGGTGAGCAGTTCGATGCCATTCAAGGCTCTTATTGCTGGAACGAGTATGGTAAAGGCGTGTGTGTAGATGTAGCTTCATACGATCAATTGGTTAACAAACAGAAGGTACATCCCAAGGCCATCAGCCGCGATCAGGTAGGACTCAAATTCTCATCTGCACCCAAAGAAATAGAGGTTATGGCTTCATTTCCTGGTGAGGAACGTCCGGACGAAGCTCTTTCCGTAGAAAATAACAGTTTTCAACTCGCAGCAGGTAGCGGAAAACATCTGTATATAATCCAAGCAAGATGGCCTCAGGGGAGCGCCAGTTATGTATTTGAAGTTGAGTGCTCGTCATCGGTCAGTAAAAAGTAATCCGTTTGTTAGACAAACTGGGTAGAAAATAGAGAATAGACTCTTAAGAAAAAAAGGAAAAATATGTTATACTGTATTAGTGAAGGGGGATGACTTTATGCAATTTCTTTTTATACTCGCGGTTCTCGTTCCGGCGGTGTGGTACTACGCGGCTCTTGGTAAACGAATATCTGCAGAAGAAAAGAAAGCTGGAAAAGATCTCTCAGATGAGATCAAGCCTTTTACAGGTGCACGATAAATTTAATCCCCCTGCGTTCGCGGGGGGATTCTTAAAGCCCACTGGCTTTAGCTAGTGGGCTTTTCTGTGATTCTAGGGCATTTATGCACCTCTTTACGCTAATTCGGCGCTTTTTCCAAGATTCTAGGGCATTTATGCACCTCTTTACGCTAATTCGGCGCTTTTTCTGGGATTCTAGGGGATTTATGCACCTCTTTACGCCATTTCGGCGCTTTTTCCAGGAATCTAGGGCATTTATGCATCTCTTTTTGCCAGCCTGGAGCTTTTCCCCTGAAACTCAAATCTAGTCACTAATGGATTCAACCCCACTTCTATGATCTTTGTGTAACTCTAGTTTCTTCATTCCATTTGGACTGCCATTGTTCCAGTTTTGCTTTTCGCACAGCTTCTAAACGCTTGGTCTTCTCCTCATCAACACCAATTATGAAATGCAGATGTGCCGCAATGACCATAAAGGCGAAAAGTGACCAGATCACTCCAAAACCAAATACCCAACTAGGCCCATTCGCTAGCGATAACTTCGGCAGAGCATACAAAAGCATGGCCAACGCCAGCACCAGATAGACACCATGTTTAAACTTGTTTCTTTTTCTCATTACTAACAACTCCTTCGCAGACAAGATATTCGATTGAATCTATATCTCTACTCTATGAACTTGAAGTCCTTAATATGAGACAAGTCCACAAAAATATACTTTTACTCAAAAAAATATAAAATAGTACGCATTTATGTAGCTAGCAAAGCTTATATATGAGATGATAATTTCATTTAGGGGGCGATTTAGACTTGAATACAACTTATACTCATACCGAATACATAATTCGAAAAAAGGTATTTTCGATCATGGGTGCGAAACTTCATATTTATGATAATACGGAGCAACTTGTACTCTATTCACAAATGAAAGCATTCAAGCTGAAAGAGGATATTGCGCTGTATACGGATGAGAGCATGAATAAGGAGCTATTGCGAATCAAAGCCCGCAGTGTGGTCGATTTTAGCGCAACTTATGATGTGCATGATACGGAGACTGGCGAGCACATCGGTGCACTGCGCCGTAAGGGACTCAAATCTATTTTGAAAGATGAATGGATGATTCTCGATCGTCATGATCAGGAAATCGGAAAAATCAAGGAAGATAGCACCGCGATGGCTTTACTCCGCCGCTTTATCTCTATTATCCCTCAGAAATACAATATCGAGATGGATGACACAACGATTCCGGCCTTCAAACAGAACTTCAACCCATTCGTTACAAAAATCATGGCTGACTTCTCCGAAGATCCCAAGGGAATGCTTGATCGCCGCCTAGGTTTGGCTGCTGGTATTCTTCTTTGCGCAATCGAAGGTAAGCAAGATTAGTTAGTTTACTCCTACGCTAGTCACAAGAATAAAGAGGATGTTTCCAATGCCAAATGGCTTCGGGAACACCCTCTTTAGATTGCACTGATGATACTTTTCAAGTGAATACTCGCTTACTAAAAGCGTTTATTCGCCATACAATTGCGACAAGCTCTCGGTAATGATCTTGTTTACATCTTCGATTACAACACTCAGACGGCGTTCTGCATCGAACAGACGGCGAATCCCAAGATTCAGGTTAAGCACCTCGAATAATTTCTCCATTTTCTCCATTTCTTCCTGTGGAGGCATATCTCCGCTCATCATCCGTTGTTGAAGCTCCATTTGGCCGTTACGGAAGTTGTCGAGCATCGCTTTGGCTTCAGGATCTGTTTCTACCAGTTTCATCGCGTTAGTGATATCTGCTACCTCAGTGCTTTCTTTAATGGCTTTCGCCAGTTCATGTGCTTTGTCGTGAATACTCATTATGATTCCTCCTAAAAGTTTTGTTAGCGTTCGCTTCCTAGAGTTACTTCGTACAAAACTCGCCTCGGAAGCTCACGCTTAAGTTTCCAAATATTGATTCATCCCATGCTTGTTTCGCTTCTTGGGTCAGACTTATGAAATGATGTGGCAAGGTTTTTAAAGAGTAGGTCAATCACCAAGGGTCATATGTCTCCATATGATGAATGATATGTAACCCTTAGCTACCAAATTGCCGGCATCATGCTGCCTACCGGAAGGAGATCCACGATGTCCCAATTCAAGATCCCGGTCCATACGGTCCACTCGGGCATCCTGCAGGAAAACGCTATAATGCTTGGCGAACGATCCATGAAAAGACTCAAAATCCCGGCTCACGGAACGCTCCAGCTGGCTTTCGGCTCTTTCCGGCAGGAGGTTACCATTATCCCGGCTCCCAAATCCGACAGCCTGCGTGTAAGCGAAGGACTGGCGCGGCGGACCGGATGGAAACATCGGCAAACTCTCAACGCCTCTTACAGCTCCGTAAGTCGTACCTTGCGGCTTGGACCGTTGATCGGTGTACTCGTCAGTCGTGACCATCCAGATAATCTCGACAGGCTTTTTGGACCCATTACCATGTTCTGTCGAGAATTAACAAATGCCTGCCACGTACAAGGCGCCTATGTATATTTCTTTACCCCGGAAGCGCTCGAAACAAGCAGCACTTCCATTCAGGGCTGGGTATACAACGAGGGTTGGAGGAAAATGAGTCTGCCCATCGCCGATGTAATCAACAATCGGCTAACGACGCGAAAGGTGGAGAATAAACCTAGCGTACAGCATTTTTTGGCGGATGTAAAATCACGGTATGGAACGCATTTCTTCAACGAAAAATTTCTTGACAAGACAGAAGTATTTGAAGCTTTAGCGCAAGACCCTTCATTGAAGCGGTATTTACCGGAATCGCATGCTTTAAACGGTTTTGCTGTTGTAAAGAAGATGTGTAGCCAATACCCAAGCGTGTTTCTAAAGCCTGTACGAGGCAGTCTCGGCAAAGGCATTCTCCGAATCTCCAAAGATGAAGGCGGAGGATACCGTTTGTTATCTACTACCTCTATAGGTACACGCAAGCAAAGCTACCCGACTTTAGCTAAACTGTACCAGTCTATTGCTCCCAAGATGAAGACAACGCGCTACCAGATTCAACAAGGATTGCCTTTGATGGAGCTCGGTAAGCGTCCTGTAGATTTTCGAGCACTTGTACAAAAGAATGGTACCGGAAAATGGGGGGTTACCTCCATTGTCGCTCGCACCGCTGGGAGCAATCATTTTGTCTCCAATCTAGCAAGAGGTGGCAGTCTCAGTACTGTCCGTGAAGCCGTTAGCAAGAGCAGCCTTCCTCCAGGTACCAAGGATAGCGTACAGCTTCAGCTTCCAAGAACAGCACTTGCCATTGCAAGAGGAGTAGAAACCTTTATCCCTGCTCATTTCGGAGAGCTCGGAATCGATCTGGCACTGGATCAATCCGGACGAATATGGCTCTTGGAGGTTAACTCCAAACCTTCCAAGAACGATAACACACCGCTAAACGATCAAAAAATCAGACCGTCCGTCAAGCAAATGATTCTGTATTGCCGCTATTTGGCCGGTTTATAAGGAGGACACAATGACTGAAACAGCTATGGGGTTCCTCGGCATTATGACGGGCCGTCGCCACGGGAATCCTCCGATTGCCGAGCCAGAATTTTGCAGTCATTTATGCCGTGCAGCTCCGCGATATAATCTTAAAGTCCTCGTGTTTCATCCGGACGGAGTAGCGGCAGACGGGTCATCTATAACCGGTTATACATGGAAAGACGGAAGCTGGCACAATACGACCTCTACACCACCGGATATCATCTATAATCGTTGTTTTTACAACAGTCCGAAAGAAAGAAAAGAAGCTTCGTCTGCACTCTCTTTCCTTCACCGCTCACTACCTTGGTCAAGAGGTTTACCTGATAAATGGGGCGTATATGAGATCTTGAAGCGCAACCGAAGAGCAGCTATTTTACTGCCGGAAACTGTTCTTTATACCGGTACACGCAAGTTAAGCAATATGCTCGCCGAAAGAGAATACGGGGTCTTCATAAAACCCAAAGCAGGCTCTCACGGCAAACGTACATTGCATGCCATACTGCAGAACAGACGCTCAGGAGGAGGCATAAGAGTACGAGGACGTGATGGGACAAATACACCCTTTCAATATGTATTCAGCTCGCAGGATGAAGGACTAAACTGGATTCATGAATTTATCGGCACACGCCGCTATATTATACAGCCTTATCTGCACCTAACTAATCGTAAGGGGCAACCGTTCGATGTGCGTGTATTGATGCAAAAGAATGGCCTCGGCCGCTGGGATCTTACTGGCATGGCCGTTCGGCTGGGTAACCATGGTTCACTGACTTCGAACCTGCACGGCGGTGGAACTGCGGTTCCTCCTTTGCCCTTTTTGCTTGCAGAATATGGTCAGGACGGAAAAGACATCATGCAGGAGCTTGCTACAGAAGCTGCATACTTGCCTCCTCTTCTGGAGGCCGCATGCGGTAGGCTTGGAGAACTCGGCCTAGATTTCGGTATTGATTCGAGCGGTCGGATTCATTTACTAGAAGCAAATTCCAAGCCAGGGCGCACGGTATTCCGGCTGACGGGCGACCGCCGGGCTGCTAAGCTCGCCGCCGAGAATCCACTGTCTTATGCGCGCCATCTGCTACTCACACAGCGACGGATACCATCCCTATCTACGGACAGCTCCGTTATAAACGGGAGAATGATAACAATGGTTCCTAAGGAGGATTCATAAATGAGTCTCACTTTTTGCAATGTGCATTTCACTAAGCAGCCCCAAAGAGTTGTATATGTATCAGGTGCACTGATGAAAAGCTTGAAATTAACCGGGAAAAAGAACATTCGCCTTAGACTCGGTAAAGATGCCATCCCGACCATGATCAAGCCCATCAAGCGCGCCGGAAATCATCTATTCCTCGCCACTGGTGTAAAGAGTGCTATCAAGGTTCCGAAATCTGGTGGTATCTATTTACGCAATCTGCAAAACGACGAAGTACAACTTGGACCTTTAGTCGGTGTATTGTCCGACGGGCCAGCGTCTTCATCTCAGCCTTTCGGTTCCCGCACTGGTTTTATAAAGCAATTGCTGCGAGAAGGCAGTAACAAATGTTATATATTTGCCTTTATGCCGCGCGATATCAACTGGCAGCAGGAGCAGGTCTATGGTTATTTCCTAACCGCAGGCGGCAAATTCGAGCGTAAAATGGTTCCGCTCCCTGATGTTGTCTACAATCGGCTGCCCAGTCGGAGAGCTGAAACCTCACCATATATCAACCAGCTTCGCGAACGCTTTATGCGCAAGAAAATCCCTTACTTCAACTGGAGCTTTTTCAATAAATCCGATATCTACCGGCTGCTAGAGAATGACGGGGCTGCAAACCGTTACGTCCCTGAAACACACAGCAATCCCTCTTCCGAAAAAATGAGAGAAATGCTGGATCACCACCATTTTGTATATTACAAACCTTCCGCAGGTAGCCTGGGTCACGGGATTTACCGACTCACCTATCTGCCGAAAAAAGGGTATTTTGCCCGCTACCGCAAGGGTGGTAAAAACGTACTTCTGCGCTTCACTACCTTTGAAAGCCTCATGCGTATGCTTCGATCACGACACGGTCAAGGCCTGCAGAATTATATCGTCCAACAAGGAATACGTTTGATTGAAATTGATGGCTGCCCCATTGATTTCCGATTCCATATGCATAAAAACGGGAGTAATCAATGGATTGTTGTCGGCATAGGCGCTAAAAAAGCCGGCCGAGGCAGCGTCACCACTCACCTCAAAAATGGGGGGGCTTTGCTTACACCTGGGCAGGCGCTCGGGCGTGTATTCGGCGCCAGAGCAGATGAAGTCTTGCAGCGTGCGAAGAGTACAGCCATTAAACTGGCAGAATCCTTAGAAATCCAGCATCGTCATTTGCTCGGTGAAATCGGCTTTGATCTCGGCATTGATCAGGATGAAGACATCTGGATGTTCGAGGCCAACGCCAAACCAGGACGTTCCATCTTCCGTCATCCCTCCCTGCGCGCTGAGGGCAAAGCTTCCATCGAGCACATTCTGGAGCATTGTCTATACCTCAGCAAATTCCGCAGGAGGGATGAGATGTGAGCACGCATATTCCGGATGAAACAAAACCCGTTATTGCCATACTGACAACCAGTGACAAAATAAGACATTTTAATGGCAACCGCAATAACTTCCGGGACATCATTCGCACAGGCAAGGAAATGGGATTTCTTGTCTACGTCGTCACTGTCCGTGACTTAAAGCTTGAGGAACGGATGGTGAACGGATATGTCCCATCATCCAACGGAAAAATATGGTACAGCATTCCTGTACCTCTTCCACAAATTATCTATAATCGAATTCCTACCCGTGAGGATGAGGAGAAACCTGCTGTCGTACGCAAAATAGCTCAATGCCTGGAGCATCCAGGCATTAAGCTTTATAATCCGTATTTTTTTAATAAATGGAATCTCTTTGAATGGCTGAAAGGCTCACATGCTACCTCTAAGCATGTTCCAAAAACCAGACGTCTACGCAGCGCAAACACACTTACTGCCATGCTAAATAATCACACCAGCCTCTACCTAAAACCGGAGAGCGGCAAAGCCGGTAAAGGCATTATGCGTTTAAAATACCGTGCTGAGACCACTTTGCCCTATCGGCTGCAAATTCAAAGCGGCAAAAAAAATGTGACATACAAAGCCGCCTCTATAGAGCGCCTCTGGGCACGAATCGGAAAGGAAAAGGGTACCTCGCGTTACATCGTACAGCAGGCCATTGAGCTGGCGACTCACCGAGGACGACCATTTGATCTGCGTGTACTTCTGCAGAAAAACAGCAGAGGAGGCTGGGCGATGACCGGCATAGGTGCGCGACTAGCTGGTGCCCGCAGTATCACCACGCATGTACCACGCGGCGGCAGTATTGAGGAGCCCTCCAGTATGCTGGAAAGCACATTTGGAACCGAAAGAGCCGCCTCCATTCTAAAAAGCGTACCTACAACTGCTCTGTTAATCGCCAGACAAATTGAGAGAGCCTCTGACACTATGCTCGGGGAGATGTCCATGGATCTCGGTGTAGATGAGAACGGAGGACTCTGGTTCTTTGAGGCAAACTCACGGCCGATGAAATTTGATGAGCCTGCGATTCGCAAGCTTTCATTGGAGCGAATCTTTCATTATGGCCAGCACTTAGCACGACATGCCAAGTAGAATTCATTAAAGGATGTGACACAGCATGCAGATATCCTCCATCTACGACACTGATGCTAAAAAGTGGAAATCGCGGCTAACCGGACTGCTTGAGTTTATAAGAGAACACGGAGAGCGGCGCATTACAAACCAAGCTTGTAAGGTACTGGCCAAATTAACTCCAGATCAGTTGTCAGAGCCAGGTGTCTCGCTGCTTGTCGCTACCGTACGCGGTCAAAATGGTCGCCAGCTAGCAGGAGTAAGCTTCGTATCCGGTTTCGGGGAAGAAGCCTGTCTCGTTACCGTGCATCCCTTATACCGGAATAAGCATACCGGCACCGCCCTGATGACCGCCCAGTTAAAGCGCTTAGGCCGTCTAGAATGCAGTGTTGCCAGCGATAATACAGCCAGTCTGAAAATGTGCTTCAATGTTGGCCTTGCCGCAGTGGCGCTTACTAGTGGCCCTACTGGCAAGCCAACTTTATTGATCAGATCACCGCAGAATACCGTCAGTACTACCATTTCTCCACAAGAAGGTGAACTCCTGTGCCAGAGCCCGTCTTAGGCATTCTCACTTTGTATATCAATGAAGCCAAGCAGCTTGAAGAAAAGGCCGTGTACCGGAGAATGATCATTGAGGGTAGTCGAATCGGTTTGGATGTTTTTGTGTTTACCCCCATGGATGTCCATCCCAGCAAAGAGCAAATCCATGCCCTTGTCTATGATCCCAAGAGCGGAAAATGGTCTCGCAAATGGCGTTCCTTCCCGAACATGATTTATGATCGTTGCCGTATCCAGCGCAGCGCTCGCTTTGAACAATTGCTTCGTTTCCGTGAACGCTATAAACATCTGCTGTTTCTGAATCGTCCACTGCGCAACAAATGGACCATTCATCAAACGTTCTCACAAAAAAGCAGGTTCCGGCAGCATATGCCAGAAACTTTGCTATATCAATCCTCTGCCGATCTACACCGGATGTTAAAACAGAATCCCGTGCTCTATGTCAAGCCAGCAAACGGTACAGGTGGACGCGGTATCCTTAGAATTGAGCGGGTAAAGAACAGTAAAGGGGTCTTTGATATTCAAGGCCGTCGCCAAGATCGCCGGATTATTCCACCCCGAAAGGTCTCTTCCACAAGATTGGATTCCATTGTTCGACAATGGTGTATCGGTGGACGATTCCTCGTCCAGCAGGGTATCCCGCTGCGTCTGCCTGGCGGACGTTTCCATGATTATCGTATGCTCGTTCAAAAGAATGGGCAAGGGGTCTGGGAACTGACTGGTATGGCCGCTAGGGTCGGTGCGGCCCGAAGCGTAACCTCCAATCTTCATGGGGGTGGGCATGCCGTTCGAGCGGAGACGCTGCTAAAGGAATGGCTGGGTAGTCAGGATAAAACCGATAAGGTTATGAAAACCGCAGAGCGATTAGGACTTGATGCCGCAGCCTTCCTGGAAGACAGCTTTGGAGCCTTATGTGAGCTTGCACTAGATCTCGCCATTGATCGAGAAGGAAAAATCTATGTGCTGGAGGTTAATCCAAAACCTGCCCGTGAAGTGTTTGCCCGAACAGGGGACGGCAACACGTATCGTAAAGCACTGGTGCGTCCTTTGGAATATGCGTTATGGCTGTATAATAATAAAGGTGCCCCAGCCTCAGCTAAGACAACTGAGGAATAAATTGATACTCAACAACAAAACGACCGCCTCTCTGCAATATGCAGAAAGTGCGGTTGTTGTATGACTTCTGATGTTCTGAGGAACTTATATTAGAAAAAATCATTGTATTGAAGATTTTGATTAGCTGAGCCAAGGCGTTAGAAAAAAGAAGAGCGTAGTTGTACCCACACAAATATGGAGCAAGAGCTGTAAGTCCTTCTCTAATAGATGTTTTATAAACAAAAGATAGCTCACGATACACAACAAAAAAACAGCAATATAAAAAAATAAGGAATCATAATGAGTAACTATAAATAAGTCTCCGCCACCAATAGAAAAGACTATACCTATTACTAAAAACCACATGCCCACTCCAAGTGCAGCGCTTAAAGCAATAAAAAGGAAGCTCATTATCATTTTTTATACTCCTTTAACATGCTTCTCGATTCCTTATCATCACATAGGAATAACCCCTTTCCATGATCTATCGGATCATTCCCTTTGTTTATGTATATCTTTTTAGCTTTGAGCTATTCCTGCATCTGCATTTAGAACCTTAACATTAAAAAAGGCAACCCTCTGCTTAGATGAGGTTTGCCTTTTATTCTTTTACCAAATATAAATCGCGATATTCCTATTCGCTAACCAATGCGTTGTCGTAAAAGTCTATCAACTCATCAAAGGAAGTGATAATTACATCGGAGCCCTTCAGCTCATCCTGACGGCCAAAACCTGCATACGCACAGCCGATGACGGTTTGAGCATTTCCCTTACCTGCCTCCACATCGGACGAGCGATCGCCTACCATCCAGGCACTCTTGATTCCATGATTGTCCAGCAAAATGCGTAGCAATTCTGTCTTCGTAGCAGTGCCTTGACCACCCGCACTATACAATCCTTCAAATAACTCTTTAAGCTCATGCACCACAACTATACTGTGAATGTATTCCTCCAGCCCATTACTAGCCACAAACAATCGTACTCCACGCTCTTTTAGAGCAGTCAGTGTTTCGACCACCTGAGGATACAGTAACGTCCCACCTGCTTCAAGTCCTTCGACCTCAAGCTGCAATAGCAGCTCATCTGCCCGGCGGTGCACCGCCTCATCGGCATCAGGCATAACCTTCTTCCAAATGTCTGCCAGCAGCATCCCTAAACTGCTTAGAATACGCTCTTCCGGTGGCGTTGGTCCTACATATAGTCCCTCTTCCCGCAAAATATCGAACATCTTATGATATGCAGGTAATAAAAGACTTTCAGTCTGGAACAATGTTCCATCCATATCAAAAACAATCGCTTCCGGCTTGTTCAACACCGAGTGAACTGCATTCAGCTCTGTTCCTTGTACCTCATTACTCATCTGTTGTTCCTCCCCATTCTCTTTTGCTTCAGGTAAGCACATTCATCTGCACGAAATTTCCAGTACAAGCCCTATGATATATGAAACCACTTCGGAATGTCCATGCTCTCCATTTTTCTTGTTGTAGTTTATATTTCAACATGTTATATTACAACTTGTAATATAACATGTTGAAATATAAAGGAGAGATAACCATGTCACGTCCAATAATCATGCACTTCCTCAAGCAGCCTGCTACCATCGTCGGGATTATAACTGCACTGTTGTTCCAAGTCTTTTTCAGCTTAATCTGGATTACAGGGTATGACCATGTAACTGATCGGGTAGATCGGTTGCCCATTGCTATTGTGAATGAGGATGGTGCGAATGCTCAGCCTGTAGTCGATGGCATTACCCAGTCCCTTCAGTTCGTAACCAGACAGGACCTTCCACTAAAAGCTGCCAAGGAAGCCCTTGAGCATAGAGAAATCCGCATGATTATCAATATTCCACAAGGGTTCACCGGAGCGGTTAGTAATCCATCCGGAAAGACTGAACTCCGTTACCTCATAAATGAATCTAATCCGCAAATGGTTAGCAATGTTATGCAGACTGTAGCACTTAAAGTCACGGCTGTCATGAACACTCAAAGCAGTAATACAGCACTAAACCAAACCCTCGAAGCTATGAAGCTGCCGCAAGCACAAGCAGAGATCATCAAAAGTGCAGCAAGCAGCCGAATCTCAGCAAACGTTGAAGTCATCAATCCCACAACTAATTTTGCACAAACTATGGTTCCGTTAATGATTGTTACTGCCTCCTTTACCGGAGCTATGTTACTCGCCATGAATCTGCAAAAAGCCTCTTCCAACTTATCGGGTCAATTTGGTAAATGGGATCGCCTTGCAGCCCGGTTTGCCATTATGAGTGCAACGGCTGTACTAACCTCTCTAGTGGGGACTATCATGGTTAACTCACTCGGGATCCACTCCAGCCATGGCTTTCTGCTCATGTGGCTGTTCGAGTTCACTGTGATTCTCTCCTGCATGATTCTTGCACAGTTCAGTCTGCTGCTACTCGGCGACGCTGGCGCCTGGCTAAATATCGCACTTCTCTCCATACAAATGTTGGCTTCCGGAGCAACAATTCCTCGCGATGTGCTTTCTCCTTTTTATAGTTGGATCGGTCCCTTCTCACCTGCTTACTACGCGGTAAATGGCATGCTCGACCTGGTTATCGGAGGTACTGGTATATGGAAAGATATGTTCTATCTACTCTGCATTGGTGCAGCAATAGCTGGATTAAGCATTATCCTAACCTTCATTCGCAAGGAAACTCAGTTATCACAAGAACAAGAGCCCGTACCAGCAAATGCGTAATTATTTAGTTTGCCTCCTTGGTTATGCCTTTTCAAATTGAGAGCGAAATGCAGTTGTGATATGGTAGGAGGTGAAAGAGAGGAGCGACAACGATTAATGAATATACAAGATGTCATTCTAGGGATATTAAGTGAAAAACCTCATTCGGGTTATGAGATAAAACGGCATTTCGAGGAATACTTTTCTTTTTTCTTTGATGCCAGCTACGGCACCATCTACCCCACCCTGAGCAAGATGGAGAAGCTGGACCTAATCACCAAAGAATCCATACGGCAGGAAGGCAAACCTGACAAAAATGTATTTACCATTACCCGTGCCGGCTTAGATCAGTTCCATGCTTACTTGCAAGCACCGGCTGAAAAGGAAGTTCTGCGTTCAGACTTTTTTATGCATCTGTATTTCGGAGATAAGACCGATAAAGAGAATATAGATAATCTACTTCGACAAGCATTGATAGAAAAGCAGGCCATGTACGATGATCTTGATCAGAAATTAAAGCAGCTAGATTGCAAACTGTCCCCTTACCAAAAGCTGTGTATGGAATTGGGCCTTGTGCAATATGAAGCCTTTATCCAAAAAATTCAAAGTGTGCTGGAGTCTGAATAAGGATCGTGTGGGCAGTAAGTTTCCTATTATTCTAGGGGATTTGCTGTTTTTTTGTTGTGCTATCATAAAAAAGAACCGGCAGCATGCACAAATCGTGTTTGCTGTACCGGTTCTTTTTTAGCAAAAATGTATAATCTATCGATTATACTCTGTCAAAGCTGGAAATCAGCTCATCGAGAACATCTTTGCTTACCATTTTACCTTTGAAATTAATGAGGTTCTCTGCGCTTCCGGAGAAGATACAAGTTGGCTCGTATTTTCTAAGAATAATCTTTTCTCCATCTACAAAAATCTCGAGTGGGTCTTTTATGTCAATTCCCATCGTTCTACGTAGTTCAATAGGAATTACGATACGTCCCAATTCATCTACTTTTCTTACTATGCCTGTTGCTTTCATCATCGTACATCCTCCCTTGAAATTACATTAATAATCATTTTTGCTAAAAGCTTATGTAGGCTTCTATGTGATAGTAATGATTACGCTATACTCTAATATTAAAGTGCTATTCTTTCCCTGTCAATTTTATTTCTACAAAATATGATATTTATCGACAAATATTCGACAAAAATATGTACGCTTTCGACAAAATGCTGTAAAGTGATCCAATTTATTAGGCTTGAAATTAATAAATATCCAACATTGCGATTACAAATCAGCTTGCGAAGTAACCCTATTGATATCCTCATTTACCCCATACATCAAGTCCAGAAACACTCCGGCGTATATTAGAGTGATGATACATCTAGTAAAGTTAATACAGACTATTTATGCTTTATGCATCTACTTTTTTCGACAATCTAATACACTACTTCGTTCAGATTTAATATAATTATGACATATAATTAATAGAAAGATCAAATATTGGATAAATTTAACACAATTAATTGAATTTATTTATAAAAAAACCGACCAGTATTCTCTGGTCGATCTGCTATAACATTATAGTTACTTCTCCGTAACCCTACCATTCGCATCGATCACTGCATTATAAGAGAGGTTATTCATTAATTTAATCGTCTTCCTATTGTAAGAATCGTCCATAAAGTTAGGCTGTCCACCAATAATTTTGACTGGGGTAATCTTACTTGTGACCTTACCCTCATTAATCTCAAAGTTTACCAGCATCGAGTGAAGTGTCTTCTCTCCACCACGTGTAGAGCGATTAAATACAAAATTCCCAAGTGAATAATAAATGGGTTTGTTTTTATAGTATTCGATACCCATCAAGCAATGGCTGTGTGCGCCGAGTATGATATCCGCACCGCTATCAATCATCTGTTTGGCTAGTGTTCGGGCATACTTTTCAGGGTAATCCTTAAACTCTTCATTCCAGTGAATATACACAATCGTGTAATCATTCTCCTTAGACATCTTCTGAATAGCCGTAAGCATAGGCTGCGGGGTGTACGCTGAGGCTGCTCCAGGCTTATTGTCACCGGCATACCAAGAAGGACCTGAAAGCACTCGGCTTACACCTAAAATAGCGATCTTCTTCCCCTTTACCGTCTTTGTATACGGTTTGAACGCTTCGTCCTCATCTTTGCCTGCTCCTGTATGGCCGATCTTGTTTCGATCCAGATGCACCAGCGTGTCGAGCATGGCGTCTTTTCCGAAATCTAAAATATGATTATTAGCCAAAGATACGCCATCAATCCCAGCATAGGATAAGCCGCTAAGCACTGCCGGTTTAGATCTAAAGGCAAAGGTCTTCTCTGCTGCCTTTCCTCGAATAGAGACTGGGGTTTCCAGATTCGCGAAGGCAATATCAGCCTTTTGCAAGGTAGGTGCAACTTTCGCAAACGGAAAGTTCACTCCGTATTTAGCGATCTGATCGCCTACAAAACCGTCCAAGAGAATATCACCAGCAAAAGCAAGCTTGATAGGTTCTGACGATGGCGAAGCTGCACTAACTGCAATTGTCGAAGGGAGGATCAGTGATAACAAAAGTGTAGTGAGTAGTATTCTGCGCAATACATTCGACCCTAATCTCAAAAAATACAGCCTCCTATCCTCAGCATGTTATTTAAATTAGCTATTAATCTAGCATACTGGAAATAGATTACTAATTTAAGGGTAAGAAGACCTGTTATCCCTTTGTTTTTTTCAAAACAGCTCGGAAGCAATTTAACCCACCCCACAAATCTGTATATACAGCATCCGCAGGCAACTCAAAGTCGGTCTCCCCCCAATACTGAAATCCAGCTTGCAGCAGCAGATCATTCATTAGATTTAAGTTTACCGTTGGGTAATCAAACGTTAATACCAATAGCCCTTCTTCGTTCAACGTTCGGTGAAACTCCCGTAAAGTACCCACCGTATCCTCTAAGGTCAAATGCTCCAGGACCGAGATACAAAAAATAGTATCAAAGCTCTCATCCTCATAAGGCAGATCTGCAAGATTGGCCTGAGCAAGATGCAAGTTGTTTGTTCTTCTCGCTATAACCTGCTTCGCCGCTTTTTCCCCGATCTCATTTGTAATCGTATCTAAGATGTCCTCCCGGTAAATCACCCTGCTGTCCATATCGCAAGCATAGACTTCTGCACAAACCCCGGCTAAATAAAATTTCAAGGGATGAGGAATTCCGCAGGCTGCATCCAGCACAACCCCATGAGGAGAAATGAAGTTAATACACCACTCATATTCAAAGGGACGGCTCCACCAGGATTCTGGCAAATCATAAATTAACTTCTCACGGCTTGCATCTGAGTTTACAAAAAAACGCGAGACAAAGGGATGTGTTGGCATGGCCAGGACTCCTTTTTAACGGAATTTAAGGTAGTGAGAGTATATTCATGATTTGCTGATTCATTCCATAACCTTACATTGAGCGAGACAAACCAAAAAAAAACGGCTGCTCCCTTAGGAACAGACCGTCTTTAAATATTAACCGTACAAATCTTATGAGTAAAAGGATAGAGGCTTGGCCTCAACTCCATGTTTCTCGATCAAATGATCTAGTAAAGCAGACCATTCCGCATCGACTGTGCATTGATCAGGATGAGCCTCGAACCAAGCAATTGACTGCTTTATCCCTTCAGAGAAAGGAACGGCAGCCTGGAAGTCAGGCACGAGACGTTTGATTTTACGATTGTCAAAAACACTGCTGACCGCTTGATCGCCGATCAAGCCATCCGCCGTCCCTGGAGGGGAGAAGGCTGTGATAAAGTCTGTAGAGATATGAACCACTTTCGGCTCCACACCTGCCGCTTGCCCAATGGCCGCATAGATCTGATTCCAGTTCAACACCTCATCAGAAGTAATATGAATGGCCTCCCCAATCGCTTCCGGATGCCCAAGCAATCCGACGAACCCTTTGGCAAAATCTGAGTTATGCGTCAGTGTCCACAAAGATGTTCCATCTCCATGGATGACTAAAGGCAAGCCACGACGGATACGATCAATCAAGGACCAAGGATGCTGTCCGCTCGTGAGTGCCGCAGGGATGGCTGTATTTCCGTAAGTATGGGAAGGACGAACAATCGTAACCGGGAATCCGCTGTTCTTGTGTGCTTCCATCAATAGCTGCTCGCAAGCAATTTTATTTCTCGAGTATTCCCAATAAGGATTCTCCAGGGGTGTCTCTTCTGTGATTATATAATTACGCTGTGGCTTCTGATAAGCCGAGGCCGAGCTGATAAAAATATACTGCTTCGTTTTACCTGTAAACAGGTTAATATCTGTCTGCACATGTTCCGGTGTAAAAGCAATCCAGTCTACCACTACGTCAAATTCATAATCTCGCAATACTTCGGCAGCCTCCGCCGGATTACGAATGTCACCTTGAATCACCTTCGCCCCATCCGGAACGAATTCGCCTCTTTGTCCTCTGTTGAACAAATACAGCTCTATTCCTTGTTCTACGGCGAGCGGGGATACAGCCTGGCTAATCAGTCCCGTACCTCCGATAAATAATACCTTCATTTCACACGCTCCTTATAGAGGATGTTCAAAAAGTCCGCTTTTGATCACGAAGGATCACAAGAAGCGTACTCGACATCAAAAGATTGAATTCAGGCGAAATCGTTATTTATTCGTTAACGTAATCACGCCATAAGTGCTTTGGCTGCCAATTCAACAGCTTCTTCGCCTTCGCATTGCTGAGTAACGACTCATGGCCTTCCAGCGGCTGGCGGAAATCCGTCACCTCTGGATAACGTGCAGCCATTAACTCTCTGCTAGGAACAGCCATGCTGGTCTCATCTGCGCATATATTAAGAGCAACTGCGCCCAATCCGTCCGTTTCAATCGCCAATTGGCAAGCTGTCGCTACATCCCGTGTATCAATATAGCTCCACAGAATCCGATCGCGCTGCGCAGGATCATGAATGAAGGAAGGGAAACGTTCATACGTCGATGGGTCAATGACATTTCCGATTCTTAGGGAAACGACTTGTATACCCGTTCTGCGCTGGAACATCTCTGCTGTCTTTTCATTCACAACTTTAGATAGACCGTAACTATCCTCAGGTAATTGTGGATGTTCCTCATCCATAGGCACATACTGCGGACCCAATGGGTTAACCGCAAAACAGATGCCATATGAGGATTCACTGGAAGCAATAACAGCTTTGCGAATGCCCAGTCCAGCAGCAGCCTCCAGAATGTTATAGGTGGAACCTACATTATTTTGAAAGGTGACTTCACTCGTCTTTATATTTGCGGCTGGGATTGCAGCCAGATGTACAACTGCATCAGCGCCTGCAAGTACGCCATACACTTCACCTAAGTTATTCAAATCAGCAATGATCGTTTGGCACAAGGAATCTGTAGATTTTTGCGTATCCACATTCACAACCTCATACCCTTGTTCTACAAAATGTCGGACGACCCATCTGCCGAGCATCCCGCTTCCGCCAGTAACAACTACTTTCGCCATGATCATATCTCCTTTTTTATGAAACTATCTCTAGTTAAGAATCTCTTCAATTTTCTTCAGAATATCTTCAGAAAGCTCTATTCCCGAAGCCTTAGCATTCTCTTCGACCTGCTCCGGGCGACTTGCACCCACTAGCGCACTTGCTACATTAGGCTGACGCAAAATCCAAGCCAAAGCCAGATTTCCCACAGAAATATTCAGCTCCGCAGCTACCCCGCTTAGTTGGCGAACCTTTTCAATCTTCTCTTCCGTAATCGCCTTCTTCAACCGATCCAGCTT
This sequence comes from Paenibacillus sp. FSL E2-0201, assembly GCF_037963325.1. Classification (NCBI taxonomy): domain Bacteria; kingdom Bacillati; phylum Bacillota; class Bacilli; order Caryophanales; family Paenibacillaceae; genus Paenibacillus; species Paenibacillus sp. FSL E2-0201. The sequence continues at coordinate 2,196,989 of NZ_CP150154.1, read as the reverse complement.
AGCCGCACGGCTATCTTCAGGGATATCCGCGTTATACTTTCCTGTTAGCAGCCCTTGAGCCAATGGAGAAAATACGACCTGTCCAATGCCGCGGCGCTCGCCGAGGGGAATGATTTCTTTTTCAATATAACGTTCGAACATATTATAAATCGGTTGGTTAACCACGATATGATCCAGCAAATAGCGGTCTGCTACAGCTAACGCATCCGTCATTTGCGCCGCTGTCCACTCACTTACACCGACATAATATACCTTGCCTTGACGAACCAGATCATCCAGCGCACGTAAGGTCTCTTCAATTGGAGTTTCAGTATCAAACCGGTGGCAATACATTATATCCACGTATTCTACGCCGAGACGCTTTAAACTTGCGTGACACTGCTCAGTAATATGTTTACGGGATAAACCACGATCGTTTGGCCCCGTCCCCATTTCTCCAAATACTTTAGTGGCGAGTACATAGGATTCTCTCGGATAGTTCCGCAAGGTCTCGCCTAGCACTTTCTCAGCAGCACCCTTTTCGTAAACATTAGCCGTATCAAAAAAATTCACGCCTAGGTCGTAAGCGGTTTCAATGGCTTTGACAGCATTATCTCTTTCTACGTATCCTCCATATGTCAGCCAGCTTCCCAAACTAATCTCGCTAACTTTTAGGCCTGTGCCACCTAGTCTACGATATTTCATAATAACTGCTCCTTTCCATAGTTCCGTGTTATGATTTCGGCAGGTTGCCTAACGAACATATTCATTCTAGAATAGTTTGTATATAATAGGAAGAAGTGAAATTTAGTTTACTATATGATCCCTAGAGTAGTTACTATACAAGAGTATAGTAGCACCCAAACAGGAGGAGATTCCTTGACAACAGCTAAATCTACCAATAATTATATCCCTAAAACCCCACTTACTATTGAATGTAATGTAGAAAAAACCCTTGAAGTGTTGGGCGGAAAATGGGCTTTTCTCGTATTAAGAGAGTTATTCGACGGCACCCAACGCTTTGGAGCGCTTCAGCGAAAAATCACTAATGTTAGCCCCCGCGCGTTGACTAGTACTCTTCGCCATTTAGAGGAACACGGTGTACTAGAACGCCATGTTTTTCCTACCGTGCCGGTAACAGTGGAATATTCTTTAACTCCAAAAGGTGAGGATTTACATCAAATTTTGAAGGAAATGAAGCTATGGTCGGCCAAATGGACGTAGCATAAATGGTAGGTTGTGATATGATCAAAATAGCCCTGGGATCATTGTTCCCGGGGCTTCTTTTTTACTATACGATCTAGTATTTATCCACAACTGCGCCGAGTACTGCCGTATTTACATACGGTTTTCCTCTAAGGCTTTGCAGCTCCTTAGCAGTTCCTGTAACAACAACTCCCAATAGCTGTACGTCACTGGCATCCGGTGCCGCTTTATCCTTTTTCAAATAGTTCGAGATTCGCTCAAATTCTCCGTAATACTTGCCCTCTTTCTGAAGCCCATATGCTAGTGATTGTAAAAAATCCTCTGGTTTTGGTTTAAATAACCCTTCCCATTTGACACCGTAACCGTATACTTGTCTCGCTGATTCCGGTAAGGCATACTTATCCGGGCTACTGTCATTCGTAATAAACTCAAGCTTCTTCTTATTGTCATACGTATCTACCCAATACCAAGTCTGCGTCAGTTCTGTTGGCAGCATTTTTTCAACTTCAGCCTGCGTATAGCTTTTATCAAATGAAACTGCCATCTCTACCAGCTTACCGGGATCCATTTGTTCGAGTGCAGGCAGGTCGTTCAGCACCTTTCCGTTATAGTTTACTCCTGGCACATAGAACATCATCTCCCGCTGTCCATTCTGACTGTTATATCCTCGGTAGTATTCGTAATTTTGGCTTGTCATTACTGGGTCAGGAACATTTATACTAGAATATCCCCTATTAAGCAGAGAAAAGCGGCTGCTCATACTAAAATCCAGCTTTTTAGTATCCCACACGACAGGTACACCTTCAACAACCTTGTACGTACTAAGTTCAACTTTGCCCGATAAAAATCCTAGATCCAGGTCAGTTCTCAGCTCATGAAGATTAGGACTGCTAATTTCCATCATGATCCTCTCCTCATCCAGCCCGCGCATCGCTAACCAGCTAGTCAGTTGAGAGATACCCAGCATGCCGCCGAACAATACTATAACAGTCACGACCAAAGAAATGACCGTATTACGAATCATTGTTTTTCGTTTTGCTTTCTTAATTATTTTTGAAAGGTTTTGATCATCCTTTTGTTCCCATGGTGGTGTCATTCCGCTTCACCTCTATACTTTTTTTGGAATTGCTTGCGGGCACGAAACAATGCCGACTTGACTGTATCTGTCGTGATTCCGAGGAGCTCTGCTATCTCCTGATAGGACAACTCCAGTTCATACTTCATAATAATGAGTTGTTTATGGAGCGGTTGCAGTTCTGCAAGCACGCGGTCAATGTCTTCCCGTTTTTCTTTTAGCAACAAATGATCCTCCGGAAGTTCCGTATCCGGCACATCGACATAGTCAATAGGAATGATTATACGTTTGCTGCGGCGGCACAGATCATAGTAGCGATTGATCGCTACTTTATATAGCCATGCACTGAATTTGTTCTCATCAATAGAGTCGATATACAATAGAGCCTTATACACCGTATCCTGTACGATATCTTCCGCGTCGGCTGCAGGTGCCCCGAGACGAATCAAGTATTTTTGGATTTCTAGCATTTTGGGTTGAAGTATCTGATGTAGCTGCCCGGGCTTCATCCTGCACCTCCCTTCGTATGTATAACGGTGAAGTTCTCGGAAAGTTAGCTGGTAGGAGAAAAAACTTATAAAAGAAAAGCTTCGTAAAAAATCCCCTTACCGCTAACAGTATATAGATACCGTATAGCGTAAGGGGATTCTCTTGTAAAAAATATTTCTTCACTTAAAAAAGATTCATTTATTTTACCTCAGGAATGTATTGCTCTCCACCCATTTGCTGTTTCTCAAAGGAATGGTTCATACTAGCTTCCTGAATGTGTCCGTACGCCCAGTGTTTATCACTGACGTCTTTCCACTTCTGCTGTGCTCCAAGCAATGGGCCTCTGCCCAAAAGTCTGTTAATAATCACAACAGCTTCTGCACGAGTTAATGTCTGATTCGGACGGAATGTTCCATCCAAATATCCGTTAATGATCCCAGCTGCTTTGGCCGCATCAATCGCATTTTTTGCCCAATGCCCACTACTAATGTCTTTAAAGCTGCTGGTCCCACTTTGAGCCTTATCCAGCAAGCGCTCTACAATGATAGCCATTTCTGCACGAGTAATTAGCTGATTCGGCTTAAAGCTGCCATCTTCATACCCCTTCATTAACCCTTGTGCTGTAACTACACTAATAGACTGCAAAGCCCAATAAGTTGTATTTACATCTTTATAAGCTGAGGTAGCCTGTGCTTCATTCTTACCCCATAGCCTTGCCAAAATCGTTGCCATTTCCGCACGGGTAATCATTCGTTCCGGGTTGAAGCTGCCATCCGCATAGCCTAAAATATATCCTTTATGTGATTCATGAACTACATTTGGATTGTTAGGCTGTTCCTTATCCGTGCCACTATTGTTAGTAGGATTACTGATTGTAGTGCCACCAGGCGTGTTCGTTCCTCCCGGAATATTCTCATGATTCGACTGAGGAGAGAAACTCACGATTTGAAAACGACTGAACTTCGAAATCTCAAATTGGATCCCTGTTGCTACGCCGTTCTCATATTGTATAGTTCCTGATACCAGCTCTGTCGTACCATCCGTATGTTCAATGAACACCTTCAAAGCGTCTAGGAAAGCTTGTCTATTCTCAGTTGGAATAGTAATTCCACTTAATGGGAGAACAACCTTCGTGTTAAAACCACCAAAGTTTGTTTCGATCTTTCTTGGCAGACCCAGTAAGTTTATCTGATTCCCAGCAGCTGCTAACGTAACCTTAGGGTCAGTATTCGCTGCTTTTTTAGCCTCACTATCCTCTTGTGCATTCTTAACCGGTACAATTCTGAAATAAAGATCTGTACCCTTAACTGCAGCGTCTTTTAAAGCTTCCTGACTCAACTTTACAGAACCTTCATCGGTAAAGATATTCATACCCGCATTTCTGTCAGCCAGTGCCGAAACAGCTGCAGCCGGAATCTCTACGGCAATCTCATCTGCCTTATCATCTGCTTGCTGCTTAATCTCAACAGTTAGCGTACGGTTGTTAATATCTCCATCCTGAGGATTAAAAGAATTCGTCAGACTTTCTACTTTTGACGGATCAACGATAACAGTATCAATCTTAACCTGATTGCTGAGCGTTGTTCTGAGAATGTTCAGACTCTCCGTGTGAATCATGTCATTTGCGTTTGCCTTTACATCAGCCGTTCTTCCGCTCTCTTGGCGTGTATTTTCTTTTTCCTTCACTATGTTCTTGTTAGTAACTACCAGAAGGAAACTCTTAGTGATTTTGGCGGTACCCTTAGAGATCGTAGCGGTAACTATTACATTCTTATCACCCACTTCAGGTCTGTTCACGGTACCCTGTTCCTCACCATCTTTGCTGGATAGCTTAAGAACATCGATATTGGTCGAGGTCCATGTAATCTTCGTTCCATGTTTTCCTGTACCAAGCAACAAGAATTCATTTGTAACTGACTCCCAAGTATCTCCATCCGAGAATTTAAAAGCCTTATCTACCCCTAATGCTTTAGCAGCATCTCTAACAGCATCCTCATCTGACATTCTGACAATAGTCACTTTAAATGTCTTTGTGCGCTTTTCACCAGTCTCTTTGTCAAGAATCGTTGCAGTTAAAGTGACTTCGATATCACTTTCATCAGGTCCAGGCTGAACTACTTTACCCTTTGCACTAACGACATCTGGTTTGCTTGATTCCCAAGTGATTGATGTATTTCCAGAAGAACCTTTTTCAGTCAAATATAATGTTTTGGAAACATGCTTCGCATGATCCCCTGCACCATAGATAATATCTAACTTATTGTAATCTTTTACTAGATTACTTAAGGATGGCTTCGTGGCATCCGTTGGGAACGGATCGTCTTTATCGTTGATTCCATCATGATCTGTATCAGGATGCTTCGGATTCGTTCCAAGCACGATTTCCTCTTCATCCGTCAGACCATCGTTATCATCATCTGGATCTAGACTGTCTGGAATTCCGTCTCCATCCGTATCTAACTCACCATTTACTGTTCCTGGCTTTGCGACATCCGTTGGGAATGGATCATCCTTATCGTTGATTCCATCATGATCGCTATCGGGATGCTTCGGATTCGTTCCAAGCACAATTTCCTCTTCATCGGTCAGACCATCATTATCATCATCTGGATCTAAACTGTCCGGAATGCCGTCTCCATCCGTATCCAACTCACCATTTACTGTTCCTGGTTTTGCTGCATCCGTTGGGAATGGATCATCCTTATCGTTGATTCCGTCGCCATCCGTATCTGCCTTCTTCGGATCTGTGCCGAGCACGATTTCCTGCTCATCCGTCAGACCATCGTTATCATCATCTGGATCTAGGCTATCTGGAATACCATCTCCGTCTGTATCCAGTCCGCCGCCTCCGTTACCCGGCTTTGTCGCATCCAATGGGAACGGATCGTCTTTATCGTTGATTCCATCATGATCTGTATCAGGATGCTTCGGATTCGTTCCAAGCACAATTTCCTCTTCATCCGTCAAACCATCGTTATCATCATCTGGATCTAAACTGTCCGGAATGCCATCGCCATCTGTATCCAGCTCACCATTTACTGTTCCTGGTTTTGCGGCATCTGTCGGGAATGGATCATCCTTATCGTTAATTCCGTCGCCATCCGTATCTGCGTTCTTCGGATCTGTGCCGAGCACGATTTCCTGCTCATCCGTCAGACCGTCGTTATCATCATCTGGATCTAGGCTATCTGGAATACCATCTCCGTCTGTATCCAGTTCGCCACCGTTACCTGGCTTCGTCGCATCCAATGGGAACGGATCGTCTTTATCGTTGATTCCATCATGATCTGTATCAGGATGCTTCGGATTCGTTCCAAGCATGATTTCCTCTTCATCCGTCAGACCATCGTTATCATCATCTGGATCTAAACTGTCCGGAATGCCATCGCCATCTGTATCCAGCTCACCATTTACTGTTCCTGGTTTCGCTGCATCTGTCGGGAATGGATCATCCTTATCGTTAATTCCGTCGCCATCCGTATCTGCCTTCTTCGGATCTGTGCCGAGCACGATTTCCTGCTCATCCGTCAGACCGTCGTTATCATCATCTGGATCTAGGCTATCTGGAATACCATCTCCGTCTGTATCCAGTTCGCCACCGTTACCTGGCTTCGTCGCATCCAATGGGAACGGATCGTCTTTATCGTTGATTCCATCATGATCTGTATCAGGATGCTTCGGATTCGTTCCAAGCACGATTTCCTCTTCATCCGTCAGACCATCGTTATCATCATCTGGATCTAAACTGTCCGGAATGCCATCGCCATCTGTATCCAGCTCACCATTTACTGTTCCTGGTTTCGCTGCATCTGTCGGGAATGGATCATCCTTATCGTTAATTCCGTCGCCATCCGTATCTGCCTTCTTCGGATCTGTGCCGAGCACGATTTCCTGCTCATCCGTCAGACCGTCGTTATCATCATCTGGATCTAGGCTATCTGGAATACCATCTCCGTCTGTATCCAGTTCGCCACCGTTACCTGGCTTCGTCGGGTCGGTTGGGAATGGATCTAAGCTATCTGGAATACCGTCCCCATCCGTATCTGGTTCAGTCGTAAACGTCCAAGTTGCTTTATCCGTAATTCCAGCGTACTTGTTACCCGCAGCATCCTTAAATGCTCCAGCCGCAACAAGGACATAATATTCTGTACTTGGTTGTAAATAACCCACATTTACACCGTTGACAGGAATTATATCCTCAGGCGTAAATGTTACGCTATTACCCGATAAGTTGACGCCCATAGCACCTGTTTCGAACCTGTAGACAACACTATCGTCAGATTTCTTGCGAATTTCAACTTTTTTACCCCGCACATCTTGTATAGCTGAGCTGAATGTCAGCTTCAAATTTGTATCCGCTGCTACATTCGTAGCCCCTTTTACCGGAAAATATGCTGTAACCGTAAGATCCGTCTTTTCTGGAGCTAATCCTGTCGTGAAGTTCCAAGTGGTCTTATCCGTAATCCCTGCAAAAGCGTTACCTTTCACATCCTTTATTGCTCCGGCATCAACCTGTACATAATATTTCGTATTGTAGTCCATATATTTTCCGTCATGATCTGACAGCATCAAATAAGGATTGATCGTCACTGTTTTGCCTGAGACGCTAACACTAGTTATATCGCCCATATCGAATGTATAAAGCACGCTATTATCTAGCTCTTTTTTGAGTACTACCTTTTTGCCTGCTACTCCTTGTACATCTTCACTAAATGTAAGCTTCAAACTGGAGTCCACCCCTACATTTGTTGCCTCATCTGCAGGCGATAGCGATATTACAGCAGGTCCTTTTGCAATTTCCGCAGCTGTAGTAAATCTCCAACCTGTTTTGGAAGTAATGCCTGTAAACAAATTGCCAGCTTCATCTTTAAAAGCACCTGCTTCGATCAGCACGTAATAACCTGTTCCGGCTGCCAAGCTAGACGACAACTTAAGAGTTGCTTTCCCATCCAATAACGTTATCTTAGTCGTATCGTCAGCTGCGATAGTTTCAACCACACTATCATCGGACGTTTTCCGAATCGAGATGTTTTTTCCTGCAACTGGAACTACCTTTTCACTAAACGTCAACCCAAGGCTCGTATCGACCGCAACCTCTGACGCGTTATTGAGAGGCATAAACGTCTTGATTATTGGGGGTGTATTGTCTGGTCTAGGTACCATTTCAAAAATCCATGTATTCTCTGCTACTTCCTTACCTACCGCCGATGACCCTGAGAAATATCTATATTCCACAAAACCATATAGGCCTTCATAGCTGTTTCCTGCTAAATCTACCAAAGCACCTTGATCAATGGTTACATAGTATTCTCGACCATAATCCAATTTGGTCTGTTTAATCGTTACTACGTTCCCTGTGATTGTTACTTTATTAGTATCATCAATAGCAATCAATTCTACCTCTTCAGGAGGTTGAGATTCATAAAAATTCTCAGAATACGAAGCACTACCCGGTGACATGATCCTAATATATTTATCTTCCCCCGCTACTGCCTTGACTTTCTCGCTGAATGTGACAGTGAGTTCCGTGTTCAGAGGTACTTTTGTTGCATTAATAGCAGGTGCCAGAGAGGTTACTGTTGGAGCAGTTTCATCTGGCGCCACTGTTGTGAAGTTCCATTTCGTCTTGTCAGTGATACCCGCATAGCTATTACCTGCGAGATCTTGAACGGCTCCAGCTTCAATCTGCACGTAGTACCCAGTACCATACGCGAAATCGGTAGCATGCTTAACCGTTATTTTGTCTCCAGATACGGTAACTTTCGTAGGATCACTTGCTGTTATCGTCTCTATAACACTATCATCTGTCTTGTTAAGAATCTTGATCGTTTTACCAGTCACCTTGACATTTTCGCTGAACGCCAATACGAGGTTGGTATTCACCGGAACATCCTTAGCATCATTCGCAGGAGTCAATCCCACTACCGTTGGCGCGAGTGTATCCGCTGGAGCTCCGGTTTTGAAATACCACGGAGCTGTGCCAATCTCCATTAGTACATTATTAATATACTGTACCGAAGTGACCATCCCACCATAATCATTATTGAAGGTATCTTGGAAAGCTCCACTATCCATTGTCACATAATAATATTTATTGTTTGCCATGTTTTTTGCTGGATTGATCGTAACTTTATTGCCTGAAATCGTCACTTTTGTAGTATCACTCGTGGAAATCTTTTCGAACTCGACAGCCTCTGTATAATTGTTAGATGATCCATCCGAGAACATTGTTCCCGGTACCATAATCCTTATAAATTTCCCCCTGCCCGCATGTACATTTTCACTAAAAGTTAGAGTCAAATTAGCATCTGTTGCTACATTCGATTCTTTCTTCGCAGGAGAGAACTCTGTTGCTAAAGGTGCAGTGGTATCACTACTGGCGCCAGTTTTGAAATCCCATATCTCAGCACCCGTGAAGCCAACCGGCACATGAACTTGGCCATCAAGAATCTCTATCTCCCCATACAATCCCTCATAGATATTTCCTGCTGAATCCTTAAACGCACCCGGGTCGATCTTTACGAAATAATTCGTTTTATAATCTAGGTCAGCAGCTGGGTTAATCTTTACTACATTGTTCGAAATCGTCACTTTACTTGTATCATCAGCGGCGATCGTCTCTATTTTGATTGAGTTTGCAAGCACCTCCGAATATTCAGAGCCACTGGCATTAGAAGTAACTTGGTTTCCAAATCGATATATTTTTACCCGAAACGGCCTTTACACCTTCATTAAAGGTCAACGTAAGGTCTGAGTTGACCTTCACATTCTGCTCGTTTTTTTCAGGAGAATATGTGGAAACTATCGGCGCTTCCGTATCCTCTGGACCGCCACTATTCCCGGTGTCTGTATTAACAGCTACAGCTACAGGAACCATGAAGGTACCTACCATAAAAGGTCCTGGGCTGAGATTTATAGTTTGTATTACTGTATTATTTGTTGTGTCTATTACACTCATAGTTGAAGCACCATAATTAACCGTAAATGCTTGACTCCCATCTTTGGAGAGACCAATTACATATGGCGTAGAACCCACAGGAATATTTTTTTCCACCTGATTCGTTATTGCATTAATAACAGTGACCGAATTACTTAAAGCTTTAACTACATAAACTTTACTCCCATCCGGACTGACTTCAGTTGCGTAAGCTGGACCACCAACAGGAATGATAGCTTCCACTTTGTTTGTCACTGTATCAATCACATCTACAGTAGTACCCGAATCTGTCGCTACGTATATCTTGGAGCCCGCTGGATTAACTGAAAGGCCATAGGGTGACGAAGATACCGGTATTTTAGAAACCACAGTGTCACTCTTAACATCCAGTACAGAGACCTCACTGCTTCCGAATTGGGTTAAGTACAGGCGATCTCCAATCACCGCCATTGCTACTGGCCTATTACTTACAGATATTGTACGTATCACTGAAAGATTAGCTGTATCGATCACTGAAACAGAGTTACTTGAGTAATTAGCCACATAAGCTTTACTGCCATCTGAATTAAATGTAACGCCATGAGGCAACGCCCCCACTGCAATGGTTGAAATCACAGTGTCAGTGGATGGATCTATAACAGAAACAGTCCCATCCGCTCTGTTAGTTACAAAGACCTGGGTCTTATTCGGATTAATGGCGGCGCTATTCGGCTCATTTCCCACCTTGATCTTCGCCTTTTCCACCGCTAAATTCGTTAAATCTACTACATCCACTACACCACTCGAAAAACTTGTAACATACGCCTTTTGAAATACCGAAGTCGTATCCTTATCAGCAGTGTCTGCATAAGCCAACTCTCCCCCTCTAATAAATAGTGACGAGCATATGTTGACCAGTAATACAAATAATAGAATGCTTATAGCTTTCTTGGACCTGACTAATCGAAGCACACTCTCAACTTCTTTCCTATGTATTTTATTACTCCCATGTTTAGGAAATCATATCAACCCTAACTCACCAAAATCTCACAAATTGTCGCGTAATGCCGAAAAATACAAAGAAAGCAGTGAGATTTCTGGTATTATCCCCTCATGGTTGACAGTGAAAAAAGAGCACATGGTATCATGTGTTTAACACAGTCGACCGGAGGGGATTTTTCATGGCTAAAAAAGGGCAGACGTTTACGAAGTATTCAGAAGAGTTGAAGAAAGAGGCGGTTCGTCTTCACTTAGAGGAACATATGAGCTATTCACAGATTCTAGAAAAACTCGACATCAAGAGCGATGCTCAGTTGGTGAGATGGATACGTAAGTTTAAAAGTGGGGAGTCCTTTGAGGACCGACGCGGTAAAGGTGGAAGGAAACATTTTGACAGTAAAGACGAAGAAATTGCGTATTTGAAGGCACAGGTCGAATACTTAAAAAAGCTCAATCCCAATCTACATGGGGAGGGAAGTTGGATACAAATATCCGGTGCCAATCCATTCAAGAAATGAGCAAGCGATACCCGATTGTTTGGCTGTGCAAACTGGCTGAATTGTCCCGGGCTGCATACTACAAATGGAAAAAGACCTCTGACCTGCGGGAAGAACGCCAAGAGAAGGATGCGAACCTTAAGGAACATATCTTAGCCATTCATCGGCTACGTCCTGCCTATGGCTATAAGCGAATGCGTACAGCGCTTCGCAAAGAGGGATTCCCCGTAAACCATAAGAAAGTTCGCAGGTTGATGAGAGAGCTAGGCATCCAATCGGTGATTCGCAAGAAACGCCCGTTTGCCGGACGTAAGCCTTCTGTCTTATTTCCAAACGTACTCAACCAGGAATTCACAGCCCACGCTCTTCAGCAAAAGTTAGTCACGGATATTACCTATATCCGTACAGGCCACGAATTTGTCTACTTATCTGTAGTGATGGATCTATACAATAACGAGGTTGTGGCTTGGAGAATCTCTGTCCGTAATGACTTAAAGCTTGTGATAGATACTGTGAAATCTCTCCAAGACTCAAAGGCTCTCCTACACTCTGACCAGGGCTTTCAGTACACGACTCGGACGTATGCCCAGGTTTTAGAGGACAAGGGTTTGGTCGGTAGCCACTCTCGCCGGGGGAACTGTTATGACAATGCTTGTATAGAGTCATTTTTTTCTCACCTGAAGACCGAGAAATTGTATTTGGAGAAGCCCAAGAATTTAGAAAATGCTGAACATTTGGTTAGGGAATACATTCTTTATTACAACAAGGAACGTTTCCAAAAAAAACTCGGCGACCTGTCTCCGGAAGAGTACCGGAACCAGATCGCCGCTTAGAAGGCTTCTTTTTTACTGTCTACTTGACGGGGCTATGACCATTCTCCCTCTGCTTTCTTTTTTTAAAAATAATATTTCAAACTAGATATGCAGCTACACGCTCTTTAAACTCTGCTGAAGGGACCAGCCCCAGCTCAGTACGATAAGCCCCCTCGAATTTCTCATAAAGTCGTGCAATCTTTTCTTTATTTCCGAGTTTGGCATAAACATCAATCATTTGCTGGTTCATTCCTTCATGCAACGGATATAAGCTTAAGAACTTTTCTAATCGTTGCTCCGCTTTATGCCAGTCCTGAGAGGCACAATCACTGTCCACTAACAAACGAGTCCAAGTTGTAAAATGCTTGCAATAAGCTTCCTCGAGCGAAATCTTCCATAGATAAGGCTTCCCATCCAGCAGAGGCCCCTGATATAAGGAACAAAGCCGCTCCATTTGCGTGGTAGTTTGTTTCCCTTCAGCTATTTCTAAATGAAATCTTTGATAATCAAGAGCATCATAACTTTCATTTCCGGTCTCCAGCATATAACCGTCATTCATTTTGCGGATTTCCATGCCGAAGCCCTTTTCTTTCAGCATTTTTTTCAAGAGGTAAATCGTATTATACAAATTGGATGACCCTCTCTCATCCTGCATATCTGGCCATAACAAATCTATCACTTTCCACTTGCTGATATAACGACCTGCATTGCATAGAAAATACGCGAATAATTCCTCTGCTCTACGTGTTCGAAAATGAATGGGCTTGCCTTCTGAATCGCAAACTTCAAACCCGCCAAAACAGCGGATCATCAGGCCCGTCTTCTTAGGCTCCAGCATCACCGTAGGTTTCATCCGTTTAACAAGCCGTTCAGTGACTCTGTTGATCGCTTCGGGCGTTATCGGCTTAAGAATATAATCCAGTGCACTTACTTCGAACGCTTCCAGTGCATAATTTTTGTAGGCGGTAGTAAATACAATTTCCGGTTGATGCATCAGCTTCTGAATTCTGCTTGCCAGCTCAATCCCGTTCATCCTTGGCATTTCAACATCTATAAACACAACGTCCGGTTGTAAATCAGGTATACACTCCAGTGCCTCCAATGGATTAGAAAAGGCCCCGCTAATGGTATAATCTGAATTACGACCGATCAGTACCTTCATCAAATTCAAAATCGGCTTCTCATCTTCAACAATCACTACACGAATCATCGTGCTTCTCCCTCCATGCTCCCAAGGCTTGCTGGTAAATACATCGTAACTTTGGTTCCGAACCCAAGGTCGGAATGAATGGTAAGGGTGGCTCCGGGGATAGCGCCTATACGCTTTCGAATGTTATGGATACCGATGCTGCCATCTAGCTGCCCGTCTCCGGTTAATTGATATAGCAGATCATCTGGAATACCTATACCATCATCTTCGATGATAACTTTCATATAGTTACCGCCTGTTTGAACCGTGAGCGAAACTCTGCCCTGACCCTCTTTTTCAAACAACCCATGTCTGATCGCATTTTCGACAAACGGCTGAATACATAAGGAAGGAATCTCAACAGAACGTAGACCCTCATCCATTTTAAAAATAAAATCGAACCGCTCTCCAAACCGAGCTTTTTCGATCTCCACATAAGCTTGAATCAATTCTAACTCCCGGTGTAACGGAACAACTAAAGTGGACCGATCCATATCGAGAATATAACGAATGTATTGACTTAGCATGGATAACAAATAAGCGGCTTTCTCTCCATCTGTATAACAGAAAGAGATTACACTACTCAGTGCGTTATACAGAAAATGAGGCTTAATTTGTGCTTGATGAAAAGCATACTCATTTCGTATCGCTTCCTGTATCGATGTTTTCATAGCAATCAGCGTCTGAATTCTCGCCATCAGTGTCTCGCCATCAAATGGCTTAGTGATATAATCATTCGCCCCAGCCCTGAAGCCAAGCGCTATATCCGTTGCTGCGTCCTTAACTGTAGCAAACAGAATAGGTAAATCCAGAATGGAGTAACGTACCCGTAATGTTCTGCATAGCTCAATTCCTGAAATACCCGGCATCATGACATCTAATATGACTAGATCCACATTCGGGTATTGCTCCATTTTGTCTATTGCTTCATTCGCTGAAAACGCAGTAATTACATTATAATGATGCCGTCTTAAAATGTTCAGCAGAATATGGATATTAGATGCTTCATCATCCACAATTAGGATTGTATATCCGCTTTGATCCACAATATCAAGCGAGGTCTGCTCAAAATGCGCGTGCTGTCCTGCCCCTGTAGCTGCTGCTTCAAGGTAGCCTGGAATGCGCTCTATTTTGGGCAATGTGAAGATCATTCGAGTACCTCGGCCAATCTCAGACCAATCCACCCGAATTTCACCGCCCATCCGTTCGATGAGTTTCCTGCTAATGTACAGGCCAACGCCCATTCCTGTATAACCATCTTGCGGGAGCGGTTTATCTACCTGTTCAAAATATTCGAAGATGGCGGTATGCATATCGGGTGATATCCCCGTTCCTGAATCCTCCACGGTAACCGATACTGTATTTCCCTCCACATATGCTTTTATCTTAATAAATCCTTTATTCGTATGTTTAATCGCATTGTGTACTAGGTTGTACATTACCTGTCTTAGCCGACTATCATCGGCCAGCACCCAAACATCAGAATCCACTTGATTATCTAATCGCACGGATTTCCCCGCAAGCTCAAACTGCAATACATCAAATACAATTTGCGAAGCCACCCTTAGATCAACCACAGTCTGCTGTAGTCTTAACTCCCCATGCTTCAAAAGGCTGACATCTATCAAATCTTGAATAAGCATAGACAGCTTCGTAGAAGTATCCTTAATTAGCCAAAGGTTCTGCTTCTGTATCGGATACAGATTATCCTCACCATCTTCTAGTAAAAAGGATGTCATATTCATTATCCCATGCAGCGGAGTCTTGATCTCATGCGAAGTGTTCATTAGAAATTCATCTTTAAGCTGATTAGAGATTAGCAACTGACGGGACAGCGTTTCTGTCTTGTCATAAGTGTTTGAGAAACGCACAGCTAACATAATATTGAAGAAAACAATAAAACCAATCACACCGCATTTACCGACCAAATCGGTCCGCAGCATATTTTCAGAATAAAGGCTTACGTCTAAGAAAAAAATCAGAAGCGAAATCGCGCCGCCAATGAACAGAAACAGTTCTTTTCGATCCGTCGTTTGGCTCTGGCTGCGAACATATAGATAAATCATTCTGACGATAATAGTCAGCATAACGATTCCAAGATACGTAACAAACAAATATTTCACACGAATATGTACACCATACGGCAGCACCAAAACCGATATCAGGTAAAGGACAAATGGAGACAATACGATCCGCATCTTCTTCCTTGACATCAACCGAGATTCCACCGAGCAGTAAAACATAATAATGATAATCGAGCCGATAAACTGGCTTATTTCCAGCATCTTATAAGTTTGTTCAAACGGGAAATTGGGTAACAACTGCTGAAACACCTTCTCACCATAGAGAGAATTGTTCAACGAGAGTATAAGCAGATATAAACCGCTCAGCAAATAGGCCTTTTCTCTACGCCCTACGAAATAGAAGCTGAGATGGTATGCCCCAAACATGCCCAGTATTAAAATAATTCCAATATCTGTGCCAATCTGAATACTGTTCATTTGGGTAATATCCGCATGTGCTCCCAACGGGATTGAATTCACGATCCCCCCAGTGATAAAGTTGAAATTAGAGACTTGAATTAATATTTCTATCTCTCGGTTATTAGATTGAAAAAATACCGTATACGGAGTATTCCCAGGCTTAAATGACTCACTTTGTGTTGAAGGAACCCCGTTCTCTCCCTCTTGCTTCCCATTGATAAATAACTTTTGAGACATGCGTATACTTCGTATTTTTAGACCAAGGATCTCATCCGAATCTTGGACTAACACTTTAAGTCGATAGGTGCCAGCACCCTTTCTGTCCATCCCATCTTCTAAGCCCTTACCTTTCCATGTGCCTGGGACAGAAAGATATGTAGATTTCTTATTACTGCTTTGCTGAATCTCAGAGGGACTCAGTAATTCATTCTCATAAAACTCCCATTCTCCGTCTAGATCAACTAGTCCTTGTTCCTCAAAATCCCACTTCGACAAATCCAATACGCCCTGCTTGGCCACCGGGGTTACTTGACCCTGAATTGTTGGGGAAATAATACTTACTAATAGGGAAATCGCGAGGATAAAAAACAGCCCCATCCCGACTATTCCCCGATATTTCATCGTCCTCAACCTTCAGGCTCCTCTCTATGCGAGTAATTCTACTATCCTACCCCACTGCTCTCACAAAAATCTCTCAAGTTCCTGATTGTTAGTCGCTTCCAATCACTCTCATAAATTGTTACCATTACTCAGTATAATCGGCACTCAGATAAGCGTCTATCTAAGACTATTTGTACCGGATGGATAGAAGCTGACAAAATAGAAAATTGCAATCGCCATTCTTCGATTTGAGCGAGCATCCGTCCGGGCACAACGGCTTCCCAAACCTCTCCTTCCAGATCCTTAGTCAATTCCTTAATCGTTCCTTGATGTAGTAACTCCCCTCGTCCCATCATAAGCACCTACTTGGCGATATGATCAACGTCGGATATGATATGAGCAGATAAAATTACGATACGCTTATTTATATTAGAATCCATAATTTCCATATAAAAAAGCCACCCAGAACACGGTTCTGATTAGCCAAAAATAAGATACGATACAAATACGCCTTACCTATCCACCCCAAGCATCTCCAGCCCAAGCCGTACACGAATATCTTCGGTATTCTCTGTTAAATAAAGCGCGTAGGCCTTTGTGATCGGCATGTCTAACTCACATTGAAGTTGAAATAGCCTCTGTTGATCGAGATACGGTTGTGCAATAGATCGGGGTAGAAATCCAAAGCCTACTCCTAGTAGCAGCATGTCCAGCATAATCATCGAGTGATCGGTCTGAAGTGCAGGCACATAGCCTGGTCCAACTATACTGGAAAACCATTCTGGAAACGGGCCTCCCCACTCTAAATGACAATACTCACGCTGAAAAAAATCCTCCTTGCGTACAGATGTCTCTCTTAATTGCGTGGAAACCAGAACAATCTCATCTTCAAACAAGAAGTGCTTGGTTACCTCAGGGTGTTCTGGCGGGTCATATTTAATCGCAATTTGTACAATTCCATCCAACAAAAGATCACGAATCATATAACTGGAATCAATATAACTTAGGAATTTGATAGCCACCTTCGGATGATCACGTCTAAATGAAAGAATATGCTCCAGGTAATAATAATGCCATACGGACCCAGGCCCACTTAAAATGATATAGTTCTCCAGCTCTTCGGATAGAGTCACCTTGCTCTCTTCAAACAAACGAAGCATCCGCTCAGCATATGGAACAAAGGAAATCCCTGCTTGCGTTAAGCTAACATTCCGATTATCACGTGTAAGGAGCACCTTGCCCACGGCGTTTTCTAATGCTTTTATTCTTGCGGTAACGGCGGACTGGGAGATATGTAGATGTTCTGCAGCCTTGGTGAAATTTCGGATTCTGCATACCGCCAAAAAAGCTTCTAATTGAGATAAGTCCATGGATTGCACCCTCTATGATTCAAAATATTAATGATTGCGATCTATAAAATTCGTTATACAAATTATATGTATTCAGTTATGATTTCGCTATATTTTTAAACTTAAAAGTGCTGGAGGAAAAAACATGAATAATATTGTAAGCATTGAACAACTATTTTCGATTGAAGAATCTATAGATGAGCTTTCAGAGCTACTTATACAGGTCGTGGAGGATGGAGCCTCCATTGGTTTTTTACCACCCTTAGATGCGTCAGACTCTGTCTTATACTGGCACAATGTTTTGGCTCCCGATGTGATCCTTTTTGTCGCAACAATGAATGAGATTATCGTGGGAAGTGTACAACTACATTTAAGTACAAAAGCAAACGGAACACATCGAGCCGAAATCGCAAAGCTGATGACACACCCTAATTATCGCCGGAATGGTATTGCTCGTTCACTAATGCAAAAAGCTGAGGAAAGAGCTACGCAGGAAGACAGGTCTTTAATCGTGCTTGATACAAGAGAAGGTGACCCTTCCAACCTCCTTTATACTTCAATGGGCTACATACAAGCTGGACGTATACCAAGCTATGCAATATCAGCTAACGGTGAATTACATGCTACGATTTTTTATAAAGTTATTGGCTAGACAATTATAAAGCACCAAGTTATAGTATTGATAACACTTTTAATAACCATTTTCAAAAGTCTAGAGGTGAATAAAATAAACCAAATCGCAAACAATTCTATTCGTGTTAAAAAGATAAATCAGGAGCTTATCAAGCAAGCCTTAAAGTCGATGAAAGAAGGAACCAAATCAACGATTGCTAGCGCCACCGGATTAAGTATTGCCACTTGCGGAAATATATTGAATGAACTTATGGAGACAGGTGAAGTCATTGAGACGGAGCTGGAGGCTTCCAATGGAGGTCGGCCGGCTCGAAGATTCATCTATAATGTTGATTTCTCCTACATCGCATGCATCTATGCCAAAATTGAAGATGGGCTACAATCCTTAACCTATACAGTAACGAATTCCGTTGGTCAACGTGTCGATGGCGGATATATCAAAGCTGAGAGTATTGATGCTACGACCATAGATCGTTTAGTAGGCACACTAATTCAAGCCTATAACAACATCAAAGCCGTTGGTATCGGAATCCCGGGACTGGTTCACCAAGGTGTCATTAATATTTGTGATATCAAGACTTTAATTCATGCTCCCTTAGAATCACTCCTCAGAGAGAAATACGAGGTTGAAGTCACGGTCGAAAATGACATGAATCTAACCGTTTACGGATTCTATAAGCAGCAGGATTACGAAGAGGACAAAACCATAGTCGTGCTGACCTTTATCAAAGGTGCCTTTCCGGGTGCAGGGATGATGATCGACGGGCATATCCACAAAGGAAATACTAGATTCGCGGGCGAAGTCTCATTTTTACCTTTTGGAATCTCGCGTGACGAGCAATTCATTCGTTTAGGGCAGACAGAAACATTTATCCCCTTAGCAGCTCACACCATTGCCTCATTGACGGCAGTTATTAACCCTGAGACGATAGCGCTCACAGGCGAACAAGTTAGACAAGAGGATATACCACATATCTATCAAAATTGTCTGGCATTCATTCCAGACGAGCATATGCCTCATCTAATTGTGCTGGATCACCCTGATGATTATTACATGAACGGATTAATTGCGATCACGCTGGAAAGCTTGACCTATTCGTTGCAACTGGTTGAAAAGCGCCGCTAAAACTAACAAGAACTTCAGGAGGAATTACGAATGGCAACAAACAAAGAGAATATGATTGCAGGAAAGCTTTACATGGCTGGTGGAGAAGAATTAGCTAGAGATAGCAAAAAATCCAGAATGCTCACTCGTTTATTTAACAATACGACGGAAGAACAAGGCGAATATAGAGTAGAATTACTTAAGCAATTATTCGAGTCTACGGGTGAATCGTTGCATATTGAGCCACCTTTCCGCTGCGATTATGGCAGCAATATTACTGTCGGAAATAACTTTTACGCCAATTTCGACTGCATTATCCTGGACGTAGCAAAAGTAACGATAGGTGAGAATGTTCTCTTTGGACCCAGAGTAAGCGTGTATACCGCCGGCCATCCCATTGATGCGGACGTTCGTATTAGTATGCTCGAATTCGGTACACCGATTACCATTGGAAACAATGTGTGGGTTGGCGGAAATGCCGTAATCAATCCTGGAGTAAATATCGGCAACAATGTAATCATCGGCGCAGGTTCAGTCGTGACTAAAGATATCCCTGACAATGTAATTGCCGTGGGGAATCCTTGCAGAGTGCTAAGAGAAATTACAGAGGACGATAAACAACACTGGGAAAAACTTAAAGAAGAGTACTATAGAGACACCGAGCAATAAAGATATCCGATTCTGGAGGTTCTCACGTTGAAAAAGCGCTTTGGCGGATTTAACAAGGTTTATGCCATGCAATTGGCAACGATCTTTTTAGGGTTTATTGTGTTTGGGATATCTGAAAATATTAAAGGGCCAGCCATTCCAAGAATTCAGTTTGACTTTAATTTGGATGAAAAGCAGCTAGGTACCCTGCTATCCCTAAACGCACTAGGTTATTTGATCGCCTGTTCCTTCACAGCTGTATTGGTTCGTAAGTGGGGGATCAAGGCTGTCAGTATTATTGCTTTCGCATCCATGATATTCTCTGGCGTTCTAATTTACATCTCACATAGCTACCCCCTCTTCTCGGCTTCCTACTTCCTGATGTATATCGGAAACGGAATGCTTGAGATTGGACTTGCCATTCTGGGAGCACGTATCTTCGTTAAAAATACCGGGACCATGATGAACTTATCCCATTTCTTTTACGGGTTTAGTTCCACGTTAGCTCCACTTCTGGCTACAGGGCTAATGACGGTAAGTATATTCGGTCATACACTTGATTGGCGTGGAATGTATCTAATAATGCTTAGCTTGTCTTTACTCCCTATTCTATTTGCCTTACGGAGTACGTTTCCGGGTGACGATCTTCCGCATGAGGACCGAATTCCACTAAAATCACTGGTCCGTGATCCGGCTTTATGGCTAATGGTCCTAATCCTGTCCTTCGGTGTAGTGTCGGAGCTTGCCGTAGGCGGATGGCTCGTAAATTTTCTTGAAAAAGCATACAAGTGGGATACGGTTACAGCTTCTGGAATGCTGTCCACCTTCTTTCTCTGCTTCTCGTTAGCAAGGCTTCTGCTGGGGCCGGTTACAGATAAGATTGGATTTAATCTATCGCTCATTATATTTTCAGCCTTCTCAGCCCTGTGTACCTTTGCCGCAATTTTGGGTGGAGAAAAGTTCGCCTTTCTATTCACCGCAGCAGGGATCGGTATTGCGATGATTTATCCAACCGTTATGGCTTTTATTGCGAAAAGGTACCCTCACGGCAGTGACACCGCCATCACATTTACAGTCACGTTAATGGGAGTGGGTAGCGTAATCGGCAACTATGCTATAGGTGCTGTGATCGAAGGTGTGAAGCGGCTGTACGGTGCCGAGACGCAAACAGGCTTGCTGCGCGGACTTCAAGCTGGTTATGGATTTATCGGATTATGTGCGGCGATATGCGCCATATCCGGCTGTGTGCTCTATCGTTATCTACATCGCCGCCAAGAACTTATCTAAACTAATAGTTGTTGCACTTATTTCAGCTTATACATGCCAAAACCTGCCGATTTAATGGCAGGTTTTTTATTGAACTATGGTCTCGCTATCCTAGCTAGGTCAGCTGATGGACTCCGAGCTATTGAGCTGTTGAGTTATGTGTCACGAAGATCGCAGCCCTTCCGCCAGCTCCATTATTTTTCTAACGATCTGCTCTTCTCCGTTACTCACCTGTTCCGTTGCTACTTCTCCCAAGGCAATATGTTCGCCAACACAAACCGAGTGTGCGGATTGTCTAAACATTTCTATGTCATTAGCATCGTTGCCAAAAGCAATAAATTGCTGCGGTTCTACGCCCAATCTTTGTAGTCCGGTCCATTTGTTTACGCCTTTTGGGCTTATATCAATAATGTCCTCTTGTCCATGCTTATAGATCACAACAGGCATTCTATGTAGCTGCTCTATTAACTGTTCCCCGTTCAGACTACTCAAAAAAACTACTTTCACAAGCTCATCCAGCTCAGATGGACTAACATTTTTGGCGCGTTGCTCTGGATCTACATTTTTACGAATGGGATGGTCATGGGAACCCGAATACGCATAGTCCCAGTGACTGTCAATCAAATAAGTGGCTTCAAATTCTTCGATTAACTTCAAGATCCTATCCGAAGTCTGCGAGTCAAAATGTATGGTCGAAATCACCTCTCCATCCTTTGCAATAAACGCGCCATTCCCACCTACCATTGGACAATGATGCATATGGGCAGCCCCATAGTTGCACTTTATACAATTAAAATATCTCTATCTGACGTCAACACCCATTTAGTTGCACATTGTACACTTATTTAATAGAAAATGAAGAAAATTGTGTGTGATCGGGATTTTTAGTTGTACG
This sequence comes from Paenibacillus sp. FSL E2-0201, assembly GCF_037963325.1. NCBI lineage: Bacteria > Bacillati > Bacillota > Bacilli > Caryophanales > Paenibacillaceae > Paenibacillus > Paenibacillus sp. FSL E2-0201. The sequence goes on along the minus strand of NZ_CP150154.1, from coordinate 2,174,848 downwards.
AATTACACTTATTAATCGAAAATAGTAGCCGTCCCCTCATATAGTTGTACTTTTTACAATTAAAATTGCCCTACTGTGCCAGTGAAACTTTAGGGTTCAGACAAAATGCTAGGCACATTGGGAAAATTGACATGATGGGAATAGGCCATCTGATCATCTCTCTTACTTATTTAGTGGATTTATAATCTCATTTAGAGCGGAGAAAGGCGAGTTTGGCTATTGAAGCTGAGCTTCTCTCATTTCGTAATTGCTCCACCGTCCCGGCGAAACTGCTTCGGGGTCAAGCCCGTGTATTTTTTAAATAACTGTGTATAGTAACTTTGGCTGCAAAATTTAAACATCAAAGCGATTTCGGAAATAGACTGATTCGTGTGAATGAGGATCGACTGCGACTCCTCAATTCTACGCCGGTTGATAAATTCCGTGAGCGGCATACCCGTTTCACGCTTGAAGCGGTCGGACAAATAACTGGGATGCACACCGACATGCCGAGAGATCAGGCTAAGGTTCAAATCTTGAAACAAATGCTCGCGTATAAAATATACGGATAGATTGACAATATGTGAATAGTGAAGATTCTCCTTTTGCTGGCGCATCACTGTAATGAATTGCAGGACCATTTCATATTCGTATCGATGAAGTGCCTCAAGCTCCGTCGTAGCTTCCACCGCACGAATGAACGTATCACTCAGCTGAAAAGCTGTCTCAGGGTCAACACCACCCCGGATAATCGCACGTGTAAACAAGGTGCAGGATGCAATCATAGCGTTTTTCTTGGAGCGCAGCGGATATCGGGCTAGCGTAGCAGCTTCCATTGCGTTAATTCTATGCAGTGCTTCCAGTGCCCGGTTCTCGTCACCGAGTCGAATAGCTTCCAAAAGCTCATGTTCATAATCAAGCGGAGGATGGACAAATCCCTCTGACAGATCCACAGAACGTGTGGACCAATATTCCGGCAGTTTATGTTGTCCTTTAAGTTGATCCATACGTGTTAACCTCACCTAAAAATTTTGATAATATCCTAAATAATTTAGTATAATTCTAGCCCTTTCGGACTTAAAATTCAATTCATAACCATCAAGGGAGGAAACATAAGCATGAGCTGGAGCATTGCCAATCAGGGATTGTCGGCAGATACCCTGCTGAATTTAGAAAGTATTTTTGCGCTGGGGAATGGATATTTGGGCGTGCGTGGCAATTTTGAAGAAGGGTATTCCGATAAAGAAATCCGCAGTATCCGCGGAACATATTTGAACGCCTTTCACGATGTGATTGACATTCCCTATGGGGAGAAGCTATTCGCCTTTCCAGGTACCCAGCAAAAACTGGTTAATATTATAGATTCCCAAGGGTTAAATATTTATATAGGCGAAGATATGGAGCCATTTGCACTTACAGCAGAGAGTGTCCTCGCCTATGAGCGTAACCTCCATCTGGACAAGGGATACTCGGAGCGTAAAATCCACTGGAAATCCCCCTCCGGTAAAGAACTCAAGCTGCATTTCCGTAGACTCGTTTCTTTCACTACCCGTGAACTTTTTGCCATTCATCTGACTGTTGAGCCTGTCAATTTCAATGGCCCAATCCAAGTTGTATCTCGTGTAAATGGCGATGTTAGCAACTATACGAACCCGAATGACCCGCGTGTAGCTGCAGGACATTCCAAACGACTGAGCGTAGTAGCGTGCGAAGCTCGGGGTGAATATGTATGCTTGGAGAATGAGACGATGGCTTCGGGTCTGCGAACCTCCTGTGTCACCCGTCATGAATGGGTAGGTGACTGGCAAGTTGAAACTCAGGCAGGAGAAACCGATGCTACAGTGACTGCAACCTCCTCCTTGTCTGGGCCACTATCGCTGACCAAATGGAATGTCTATACCGATACACTACGACATGAACAAATGCTTGTGGATACCGGTATTCAGGTACAGGAATCATTGAAGCACCTCTCCTTTGAAGACATGCTGGAACAGCAGGCGCATTATTTGGCTGACTTCTGGAAGCGTTCCGATGTAGTCATTGAGAACGACTTGTCGCTTCAGGAGGGTATACGTTTCAACCTTTATCAACTGCTGCAATCAGCCGGACGCGACGCGCATAGCAACATCTCTGCCAAAGGTTTATCCGGAGAAGGATACGAAGGCCATTATTTCTGGGATACGGAAATTTATATGTTTCCCGTGTTCCTAATGACTTCTCCTGATTTGGCCCGGCAGCTCCTATTATACCGGTACTCCAAGCTGGGGGAAGCACGGGAACGTGCTAAAGAAATGGGCCATGCCCAAGGGGCATTGTTCCCTTGGCGGACGATCTCAGGTACGGAATGTTCCTCCTTCTTCCCTTCCGGCACAGCCCAATATCATATCAGTGCCGATGTAGCCTATAGCTATATCCAATATCATCTGGCGGAAGAAGATGACGCCTTTTTGCTCCAATACGGCGCAGAGGTGCTATTTGAAACCGCGAGGCTGTGGATGGAAATCGGTCATTTTTACGAAGGTAAATTCCACATTGACGAAGTAACCGGTCCAGATGAGTACACTTGTCTGGTGAACAATAACTATTACACCAATGTAATGGCCAAACATAATTTAAAATGGGCCGCACGCAGTTTCGCTCGGCTTCAGGAGTATGATAAGGTTGCCTTCCAAGCGCTGTGTATCCGACTGCATGTTACTGAACAGGAAGCGGATAGCTGGCTGAAAGCGGCGAATGCCATGTTCCTCCCTTACGATGAGAAGCTAGGCATTAACCCGCAGGACGATACTTTTTTACGCAAAGCAGTCTGGGATTTCGAGAATACACCACCGGAGAAACATCCGCTGCTGCTGCATTACCACCCGCTTACCCTGTACCGTTATCAGGTCTGCAAGCAAGCGGATACCGTGCTGGCTCATTACTTGCTGGAAGACGAGCAGTCGCAAGAAACGATTCGCAAATCGTATGATTATTATGAGCAAATCACTACCCATGACTCTTCTCTGTCCTCTTGCATATTTAGCATCATAGCCTCGAAAATCGGTTACAAGGACAAGGCGTATAACTACTTTATCGAGACTGCACGACTGGATCTCGATAATACACACGGCAACACCAAAGACGGATTACATCTCGCTAATATGGGTGGAACGTGGATGGCCATTGTGTACGGTTTTGCCGGAACACGTCTTAAGGAAAACGGCCTATCGCTCGCTCCGTCCCTACCAACTGGCTGGCAGAAATACAACTTCCGCCTCGCCTTCCGCGGGCGTCTCATTGCTGTAACCATTCGCGAGGAAGGCGTGGAGCTGGAATTGTTAGAGGGTGAAGCACTTGATCTAATTCTCTACGGCCAATCAGTGACTCTGGGCAACGATAAACCGTTAACTCAGGCACTACAAGCCTAATTCATAAGGAGCACAACACAATGAATGCAGCCTCTCAAATTCAAGCCGTAATCTTTGATCTAGACGGCGTTATTACGGATACCGCAGAATATCATTATCAGGCTTGGGGTATGATCGCGAAAGAACTGGGACTTCCGTTCACCCGAGAGTTCAATGAGAACCTGAAAGGTGTATCACGCATAGCTTCACTGGAATTGCTGCTTGGACAAGCAGCAATTCCGCACACTTACTCTCCCGAAGAGATGGAGAAGATGGCGACCCGCAAAAATGAGTTCTATCAGCAGCTCATTCAGCAGGTAACCCCGGCCGATGTGCTGCCTGGAATCTCTGAATTGCTCACCGAGCTGAAGGCCCACGGAGTGAAGACCGGCATTGCCTCCGCAAGCAAAAATGCCTTTACAGTTATCCGTCTTCTAGGTATGGAGAAAGACTTCGAAGTTATTGTAGATGCAGCCAAGCTTGCCCGCAACAAACCAGACCCGGAAGTATTCTTGACCGCCGCGGACGCGCTTGGGGTAGATCCGCAATTCTGCGTCGGGGTAGAAGATGCAGTCGCCGGGGTAGAAGCGATCAAAGCCGCCGGTATGTTCGCTGTATATATCTCCTTACAGGAGAACTTGTCCATCGCTGATATGAACTTGAACCACACTGCTGAACTTAACTACTCCGAGCTAAACCAGCAATTCGTTGCTACAAAGAATAGAGTAAGCTAAATAATTATGCATCCCAGCCTCAATATATGTAAATCACGAACTAAGCCGGCAAGCTTCTAAGGGAAGCTTGCCGGCTTTTGTTCGAAATATAATTTTAGCTTGAATGTAGGCTGTTGTAATATGATAGGAAAGCGAAACATCCCTCAGAACATCTGCTTCCGATCGTTTATTATAGACTTTTTCAGACCATCCCAGCTTTATCAGATCTATCTTTAAAAAGCTTCTTTATCGTGAGTCCAAATAAAACACAGCAAGTCAGTGCTGCACAAAAATCAGCAATAGGCTCAGCTATAATAACTGCATCTGTTTTCGGAGTAATGAATGTCGGGAGCAAAAGTACCAATGGAATAAGCAAGATAATCTTACGCAAGATCGCGATAAAAATAGAAACTCGGGCTTGTCCCAAAGCAATAAATACTTGTTGAAAAGCCAATTGAATACCAAAAATACAGGTACCCAGGAAAAATATCTTCATTAATCTAGACGTCAGAGCCACAAGCTCAGGGTTATTAGTAAATATGATAATGGGCAACTGCGGAACAAAAATGGCAATGCTCCACATCGCCAATCCAAAAGCAGCGCAAAAAACACTGCAATATAAAATGGTGGATTTTACACGAGCAAAATCGCGAGCTCCATAATTATAGCTAATAATAGGTTGTGCCCCTTGCGCAAAACCAGATAACAACGTCCCAAAGATTTGCATCAGTGTGCCCATAATCCCCATGGCAGCAACGTACATATCGCCTCCAAATTTAGCTAAGGACGTGTTAAATACGATTTGAATTAAACTTTCGGTCGACATCATAATAAATGGAGAAAGTCCCAATGCAAGTACACTTGCAGCTTCCTTTGGTTTAATACGCATATTGGATAGGCGTAAGCGCAGATGCGCTCGTTTAGAGATTAAGAACCCCAATACCCAAATGGCCGAAATAAATTGTGCAATAACAGTAGCCAATGCCGCACCCTTAATTCCATATTCAATTCAAAAATAAAAATGGCGTCAAGGACGATATTCACAACCGCACCAATACATACCGTGAGCATGGCAGTTTTGGCATATCCTTGTGCCGCAATGAATGGATTCAACCCTAAAGAAATGAGTACCGCCACAGTTCCAATAAGGTAAATGCTTAAAAAATCGTTGGCCAGCGGCAATGTATCGTGACTCGCTCCGAATAACGTTAAGAACGGCGACTTAAAAATAAGAAACAAAGCTGTAAGTATTACGGATGCCATTAGCAGCATAGTAAAACAACTTCCCAGTAATTCTTCTGCTTTTTTATGTTCTCCTTCGCCCATCTTTATGGAAGCTAGGGGTGCCCCACCAGCTCCGATTAGAGCTGCAAATGCTGAAATCAACATAATGATCGGAAAAGATATCCCTATAGCGGATAAGGCTAGCGTTCCCCCCTCCTCCATTCTTCCAAGGAACATCCGGTCAACTACACTGTACATGGCATTGATTAGCTGAGCTATAACGGCAGGAATAGCCAACAAGAAAATCAGCTTGGGAATACTTTGGTTGGCAAAACGATCCTTCATTTGATTATTCATTTAGTTCATTTCCAATAGATTCTCTGAGGCTTTTAGAAAGCTTTTTGACAACCATATCGTAGGAGTGGTCAATCATGTCAAAGACATCCGACTCTGGCAAGGAACCATCAATCATGATTGAATTCCAGTGCTTTTTGTTCATATGAAAGCCTGGTCGTACGCAATCATGCTGCTCTCTTAAGTTCTCCGCAATAATCGGGTCACATTTTAAGTTTAAGCGAACAACCTTCCCTGTTTCCTCAAAAATAAGTGCGAACATTTTATCAGCCACTTTGATGACCAATGGAGTGGGTCCAAATGGATACTCCTGAGTCGCCCCTTTCTTTTTCAAACAGTATTCGATAATAGTATTCTTCAAATCAGTCTCTCTCCTTCGCTGATCAACAATCTGATCATTTTTGCCATTAACCACGTTTCTTAATTATATCATTTTGTTCACCCTCTCAAAGAGAAAAAGATCATTTTTCACAAAGAAAAGACCGTCTCCATCGAGAGCGGTCATAAAGTTCATTGATATATGAATAATAGTAATGCGACAACTTCCCTCAGAATACCCGCTTCTGGTTCCGATCATCAATAATAATCTGCACCGCTTCCTTAAACCGAATCGCATGGATAATCTCCCGCTCCCTAAGGAACTTAAGGCTATCCTGCAGATCCACATCATCTGTCATGTCAATCAGCCACTGGTATGTAGCCCGGGCCTTTTCTTCCGCTGCAATGTCCTCATAAAGATCAGCCAGCGGGTCACCCTTAGCTTGAATGTAGGCTGCTGTAAAAGGTACGCCGGCAGAGTTCGAATAGAACAACGCGTGATCATGCTGAGCAAAATGTGGACCTAGCCCAGCTTCCTCTAGCTCGCATACCGAAGCGTCCTTCGTCAGCTTATAAATCATAGTGGCTATCATTTCCAAATGGGCGAATTCCTCAGTAGAAATATCGTTCAAAACGCCAATCACTTTATCTGGGATCGTGTATCTTTGATTCATATAGCGCAGGGCTGCGGCGAGCTCGCCATCCGCTCCTCCATATTGCTCACTTAAATAACGCGCCATCCGGATATCACATTTACCGACCCGTACCGGATATTGCAATTTTTTTTCGTAGATCCACATTCGGAAACTTCCCCTCCTCTAGAAATTTAGTTCCTTACAGTTGCACTCTTCTTACACCTGCCAAGGCCAAGGCGTCTGATTCCATTCCCACGGACATTTCGAATAGGCTCTGCCAAAATTCTGCAGCGGACCGTATAATTCCTGAAATTGATTCGCGAGCTTGGTACGTTCCTGAGTCAGCTGATTAAATTGTTCAATACTTCTCAAATCATCAGGATGAGTATTTAGATATAAGTTCAACTCCACTAAGGCAAAGTCAAGTGTCTGCAGTTGCTCAAGCAATTCATAATAACGTTGATCGCAAGGATTTGCCTCCATAATCTATTTCCCTCCTCCTTTGCACTTGGACTCATATGGGCTGTAAAATGCTGGCCATAACGTGCCAACCCTTAGCGCCTCCTGCAAACTAAACTGAGGTAAATCTGGCGGCTGAAAATTAACGAACTGATTGGGTGGAACTACATAAGTCTTGAACGGCACCGGCGGGCAAGGATCAAACGGGCCCCTAAAGGGGGTGTACCTCCGTACCTGTGATTCCATCTTTTCGTACCTCCTTTGTTCCTGTTCCTTCTTTGAAGAATCTGAACATTGCTTCCTTAGCTAACTTATGACAGCAGAACACAATATAAAACGTTATTTACAAAAAAAGCCCCTAGGCTTGAACTTTTCGTGTAATTTGCACGACAAATAAGCTGTCCCCGGAAATATACCGGAAACAGCTTTTCAATTGGACCTTTTTTTAGTATTACGCTTAGGGGTTAGCTCCTTTGAAAGAATCCTCGTGCTTAATCTCAAGGATATCCAACATAAATACAAAGATGGGAATGCCAAGAATAAGTCCCCAGACACCTATATAATGCTCAGAGAACAATAACACGCTGAAGGTGTAGAGCATCGGCAAATTCATTTTTGTGGACATCAACTTGGGATTCAAGAAATAGCCTTCGATAAAATGCAACACCGCAATGATCGCCAGCACATAAGTGACTGTTGTCAGACCGCCGATGTTGTAGCCGATGATTAAGAGCGGAATGAGCGAAATCAAAAAACCAACCACCGGAATGAGACTGAGCAGAAAAATCAAGATCGATAGGGCAAATAAATATGGGAAGTTAAGCAACCATAAGCCAATAACAGTAAGGCAGGTATTGAACAAGGCAATAAGAATTTGCGCTTCAATTACTTTCCCAAAGGAAACGATGAATTGTCGGCTGAAATACTCCAGCTCTATATAAAACCAGGCAATCCGGCTCTCTCTCATCCTAGAAGTAAAACTGACGATCCGGTTCTTCTCAAGAATAAACACAAAGCTTAGAATGGTTGATACAACGAAAGTCGCGCCCCAGTTGCTAACCTTCAGTACATAATCGATGCCTCTTTTGATGTAGATCTGATAGTTTAGGTCCTTGAACATATCATACAAATACAATGTAATCTTGTTCTGCGGGAGGTCGTCTGATTTGAGATTGGTAAGGAAGATGGTTAATTGCTTAATCTGCTCCAATACTTTTGGAAGATATTTAGCAAGGGCCAGTACAATCACCGCGATTAAAGCGAGGTATAAAATGACAATAATCACCTTACTGTTAACCTTCACAAATTTACCAATTCCTTTACTAAGCAAGGTCTGAAAGCTGTTCATGACAAAAGCAATCAAAAACGTCAGCAACACCAGATTAAGCATCCCTCGAACACTGTACAGCAGCAGCCCGATAAGTGCGAGAATTAAAAAGCGTCTGGTGGTTATGTTCGCGTAGAATCGCTTGAATACATTCATTGATCTTGCTCCATTCGATTGCGATTAATGATGCTATCATCCAATGACTATAAAAAGGAAAACCTAGCCCCCACAAAAAAGCCGATGGAAACAAAAAGAAGTGACCAGGTTAGCGCTCCTGCAGTCGTTATGAGTATATATTTTTTGAAAGACATAGCACTGATACCAGAAATATAGCTTGATACATGCCTCAGACCGGGAATAAAATAGGCAATAAAAATGGTCCAGTTACCGAACCGCAAAAACCATCTTTTCATACTGGCAAAACGCTTGGGTGTAAGCCCCACCCACTTGCCGAATTTTTCTACCACAGGTTGCCCTAGTCTTAAACCAATAGTATAGCTGATAAGCATCCCTGTGATAGATCCCATGAAACAAACCAATACCGAAAGTGAAAAATCCAAAACCATAACGGAGGATAAATAACCTACAAACAGCATTAATACCTCATCGGGTACAGGAAGTCCGATAATCCCAAGTGCCATAAGAGCAAATATGGCTAAATATCCGTACTGCGAAATGATCTCAATAATCCAAGGCATGGGTGTTTCACTTCCTGTTGAAGGATTTTTTAAGGGACGGAAAAGGGATACGACTGACCATCATTACGGATAGTAATGCCATTAACACGATGACCAGCCCCGGTTTCATACGTTCATCTAGCAAAGAAATCATCGACAGAATGACTCCAGCAGCAGTAATGGGCATCCCCACGAACCCTTTGGAAGGCGCCGACAGATTAAATCTGGCCAAACGAAGTGCACCACAGATCAAAAACAAAACCGAAACTGCTGGTCCAATCCAGTGAGCATCTTCTAACTTATACAACAAGATAAGGAAGGTTGGCGCTAAACCAAAGGATATAATATCCGCCAATGAGTCCAATTGTTTACCGAATTCGCTGGTACAATGCAGTATTCTTGCCAGTAATCCATCTAGTACATCACATATTGCCGCGAGTAATATCATCAATAAAGCTAGACTATATCGTTCCTGAATCGTGAAATACAAGGATAGGGATCCAAGTCCTAAGTTTGCAAGTGTGCACATTGAAGGCAACCAATTCAATTTCATACGATTTCCCCCCTTTCAATATAATCTTTTTATTGATTCGTTTAACCTTCAAAGGTCACAGTAAAGCTGACACCTTTCTCGGTATTTTTCACTGTATAAATACAAGCGTGCATATCTAGTATTCGCTTCGCAATAGAAAGCCCCAGACCCGTACCGCCCGTCATTCGACTGCGGGAAGGCTCAGACCGATAGAACCGTTCCCAGATCTGCTCCAGCTGATCTTCAGGGATTGATTCTCCTATATTTTGAATAGTGAATACAATAGTCTGGGCATGACTCTCAATATTGACGGTGATAGAACTTCTTTCTTCCGCATGTCTGATAGCATTAGTCATAAAATTCAGCAGAACTTGTTCAATCCAGTTCACATCAGCATATATCGGTAATTCGTTTGCAGGAATAATGATGACCTCCAAATGTTTTTCACTCAGCAAGTGAACCAGCTTGTCCGTCACTTTTTCCGTCAGTTCACTTAACATAAAGGAAGTTTTCCGAAGTTTAATCGTGCCCGACTCCAACCTCGCTAGATCTAGCATATTTTTAACAAGAAACTCCATTTTATCGGCTTCCTCAATAATCACCTTAATATAGTGATCCTGCTTGCCTGCACTAACGCCGTCTTCCAATCCCTCGGCAAAACCTTTAATAATACTGAGCGGTGTCTTCAATTCATGCGAGGCGTTGGCAAAAAAGTCTTGCTGCATGATCTCCATTCTTTGTTTCTGCTCCATATCCTCAACTAGCTGCTGATTGGCCTCTCTTAACTCTCGTAAAGCAGAATCCAGACTTAGCGATAAGGTGAACATGCTGTTAGACAGGCTGCCTAACTCATCCTTCTGCCGAATCGATGTGTCCCCTGTAAAGTCCAAAGAAACCATTCGTTTGGCTATGTTGTTTAACTTAATAAGCGGACGCGTTACCATTTTTGAGAAAAAGAGAGAAAGAACCAAAATCAGAACAATACCGCCTATTCCCAGATATAAAAAGAACCAGCGCAACGCCTCGTTCAAATCCTTGACTTCCTGTAATGAGGTGACTGTGAATAGTAGTTCAATTTCTCCGTTACTTTGCTTAAGGGGCATGATAATCACAGAATTACGACTCCCACTCCATGGAGCAATCCAGTCTTGCTTCTGCAATTTCAGATTTTTGAAATCGTCTATCTGCGCCGGTGTCAAAGGGAACCATTCCTCTAGAGCCTCAAACAGTATTCCTTGACGTGGATTCCATATTTTCATATCAGGCAGTACAATTTCTGCAACAGTACCAGATGCATGAATCATCCCGGTCTCTTCCGTCTCCCCTATTGTTCCGCTCCCTTTTTTTGTAATACTAATGGGGTAGAGTATAAAGGGTGAAGAACTGTCTTCATCCAGAAGTTCACCTTCAACGCTCAATTGATCATCTACTTTAATGTTTGCTGCTCTAAGCGCATCCCCGTACTGATTCATGAATAGGGATAAAGAGACAACCATACTCTTTCCATCATCATCAATTAACTTTATATGAAATGGATCTTCCGAATTCATTTTTCCATCCAGCTTCAAAATAACCATTTGTGTTTTATTCCGCAGCATAAACCGAACGAGCTCCTGGGAGGTCCGAGTGCTTCCCCACGGCTCGCTTATATATCTTGCAGCAAAGCTCTTAAGATGTTTCTCCACGCGGTTCTCTTTTTGCTTCTGATAGAAATTGTCAAACAACAGCGTTTGGCTTAGAATAACCATCCCATAAAAGCAAAGAAAAAAGATAACCGTCATCACAAACAGTTTAAAGGTAATTCCACGTCTTCTCATGCCTCTTCCTCGAACATGTACCCTGTGCCAATCACCGTACGAATAAAACGAGATTCATAACCCAATTTACTTCGCAGCTTTTTGATATGACTGTCCACAACTCTGGAATCTCCTTCAAATTCAATTCCCCAGATCCGACTAAGGATTGTATCCCTTGAAATGACAATCCCTTTATTTCGTATTAAAAGCCATAAAAGATCGTATTCCTTAGGGGTAAGCTCCACTTCTGCATCTTCTACCTCTAACCGATGAGCTAAGGTGTTAAACATCGCAGAACCAAATTTTATTATGCTGGATTCAGGCTGATGGGTACCTTCAACACGCTTCATAAGTGCATTTGCCCGGGCTACCAGCACCTTTGGACTAAATGGCTTTGTAACATAATCATCCGCACCTAATTCAAATCCATAGATCTTGTCTTCGTCTGTGGACTTGGCAGTTAACAATATGATTGGTATCGCTGATTTCTCACGAACTTCTCGGCACACTTCAAAGCCATTCATGGCAGGCATCATGATATCCAGAATCAGCAGATCCGGCAGCAGTGAGTCAAACCAAATCAATGCATCTTTTCCATTATCCGCTTCGAGCACTTCCCAATCATTCTGTATGAAATAATCAGACACCAGTTCACGAATACGAATTTCATCCTCAACGAGAAGAAGCTTCTTTTTCAATCTAGACCCCGCTTTCAAATCATTTATAAATATTAGCATAGTCGAACACTATGTCCTTTATGTGTCCACAAAAAACTCCCCCTGTCATGAGCCTTCAGCTCTAGCAGGAGGAGTTCATTTTATCCCTGATCACCCGGAACAATACGTTACAAATTTCAAAAGGTTATTCTTTATCCTCATCTTGTTCTGAAGAGTCCTCTTCATCCTCGGCACGCGGTTCATGATGAATATTAATTCTGGTAATCCGCAGTCTCGTCGATTCCTCAACTTCAAAAACAACATCCTCAACCTTCACTCGTTTTCCCTTGCTTGGATTCCCTTCCAGCTCCTTAAACAACCAGCCTCCGATAGAATCCACTTCATCATCCTCAATCACTACACCTGTAAGATCGTTGACATCTTCAATCAACATCCGGCCTTCAACAGAAATATACTCTCCGTTGCGTTCCACGCTAGGACGCTCATCTTCGAATTCGTCATGCAGATCGCCTACGATTTCTTCCAGAATTTCTTCTGCTGTCAGTAGACCAGCTGTACCTCCGTATTCATCGACAACTAGCGTTAGCTGAGCTTTGTTCTTCTGCATAAATCGCAGAGTATGGCTAATCTCCATCGATTCCGGTACGTTAAGGATCGGTCGTACCAGCGTCGTAAGATCATTCTGCTGCTCAGGTGGAGCAAACAATAGGTCGGTGATATGAATAAAACCAATAATACGGTCCTTATCTTCAAAAGCAACCGGATAACGTGAATGTCTCGTTTCGGTAATAATCTTCATATTTTCTTCGAGCGAAAGATTGCTGTACAGCACATCCATATCCGTACGAGGCAACATGACTTCACGAGCGAGAAGATCTGAGAACTCAAAGATGTTATCCATCAGCTTCATCTCATCTTTATCAATGACACCACTCTTAGCACTCTGATTCATCAGGATGCGAATTTCCTCTTCAGAGTGGGCGGCCTCACTCTCATTTGCAGGCTCAACACCCACTAAACGAAGCAATGCGTTCGCCGATGCATTCAGTACCCAGATAAAAGGCATGAACAAATTATAGAAGAACATCAGAGGAGCCGAGAGCAATAAAGCGGACCCTTCTGTTCTTTGAATGGCAAGTGATTTCGGTGCAAGCTCACCAAGTACAATATGTAAAAATGTAATAATCGAAAATCCGATAACGACAGAAACGGTAGAAATCAGAGTTCCATCGGTAATTCCCATCTTATACATTAACGGTTCGACAAGCAGCTCCGAAATGGCTGGCTCACCGACCCAACCTAATCCCAATGACGCAAGTGTAATCCCAAACTGGGTAGCAGATAAGTACGAATCCAGTCTCTTATTTACCTTGAGCGCATATCCAGCCATTTTATTACCTTCACTAACTAGCTGGGTCAGACGAGACTGCCTGACCTTCACTAGTGAGAACTCCGCTGCTACAAAAATCCCGTTCAATAACACGAGCACCAGAACAAGCAAAAGATTAAGCATTAATCTCCCAACTTCAAATTCCGTATGTGCCACTTTAACAACGCCTCATTTCTACAGATTGATCGCTTTTCTAGTTTTGAAGTCCACTTCCGGATAATACATATCTGCTACTAACAGATTAGGTCCGCAACAACCTGCTGCATCGCAGTGACAGTTCACCGTCTGGTTCAGCGGATGCTTCGTCTGCCAATCGATAAATATATCATCCAGTTTTTGGTTGTCTATGTTGCCAAAGGCTGCGATATCAGCGAAATCTGTAACAAAAACATCTCCGGTAAACATATTTACGTTCACACGATTCCGACCATCCGGATCATTACGAAGCGTAACATTCTTCTCTGCACGCATTCTGCTTAGTAACTTCTGGTCTTCCTCCAGGAAGCTGCAGGCAAAAAACGGAAGCGTGCCGAATAGCATCCAAACGTCAGGATCACGCTTGTCGAGTAAAGCATGGATCGCCGTCCGCATTTCATTTAAGGATAACACCGGCAAAGCGGAAGCAAAGCTCGAATTGTACATCGGATGAACCTCATGCCGGCGTGCTCCCATGTCAAGAATCAGCTTATGAATTTCAGGAAGCTTCGTGTGGGTACGGTAATTGATCATAGTTTCCGCAGAAATCAACATCCCATCCTCACTAAGCCTACGAGAGTTCTCAATCATTGTATAATACAGCCGGTAGGCGGCTTCCTTGGCAACCGCATGACCACTGTTCGCAAAACCGACCTCATGAAAATCATCACCATTCACATAATTAAATGAAATATGCATAACGTCCAGATATGGAAGCAGCTTCTCATAACGGGAATACGGCATGGTCAGATTAGAATTAATTTGTGATCTGATTCCCCGCTCCTTGGCATATTTCAGCAGTGGCACAATGATATTATCCACTGTGCTGGCACGGAACATGGGCTCACCGCCCGTAATACTAATGGTCTCGAGATGCTCAACCTCCTCTAAACGGTCCAGCATATTCTTAAGCGGCAGCATATCTCCTTCTTTGGAGGTTAAACTATCACCTACAGCACAGTGCTCACAACGCATGTTGCATAAATTGGTTACAGTGAATTCCACACTCGTTAGCACATGGCGGCCATGCTTACGCAGAGAAGTAATTGGATCCCACGGATCGTAACTAGGCGACAGCTCCCTCGGTGAAGATGTTAATGGTCTTAAAACATTCATTTGTACTAGCTCCTTTAAATCTTATTCCTATTATTAACCCAAAATCATGAAGAAAGAACGATGACTTACCCTATATCATACCACGATAGTCAAAAAAACTGCACTTTTGATGTCTTTCTGGCTCTCTTTACTTGCTTCACATTTCAAAAAAATAAAAGCAGCGAGACGAAAAATAGGCCTCCGACATATCTTCGGACAAGCCTAATCTTCTCTCCACGCTGCTATAAATAATCAATTTGGTGTTTCCAGGGAATCACCTTGTTCCGCGACGTCAACGATAACAACGGAGAGGGCATTACTAAGATCTCGTTCAAACGGTACGACTTTCTCTCCTTCCGGTCCCGTAAGCACACGTACAGTGGGTCTGTGAGGCGTACTTGGATCTATTTTGACCACAACCCCGCTCTCCCCCGTACTGAGCTTTACCGTAAGACCGAGTGGGTAGATAGCTACACGATCTCTGAACAGCTCTAAATGCTTCTGTTCATACAAAGTACCGGAACCAACATAAAGGGCCTCAACGGCTTGATGTGGCAGCATAGCCTTTTTGTAGACTCTATTGGAAGTCATGGCATCGTAGGAGTCCGCTACACCAAGCCACTTCGCATATTCATGGATTTGGGGTCCAGTTAATCCGCGAGGATATCCGGAACCGTCAATGCGTTCATGATGCTGCAAGGCACAATGTGCTGCGAGCAGCGGGATATTCGGCTCCTCCTTTAGAATCTGAAACCCGATCTCAGTATGAGCCTGCATGTGGCGGAATTCTTCATCACTGAGCCTGCCGGGTTTCTGTACGATTTTTATCGGGATTTGTGTCTTTCCAATATCATGCAGCAGCGCACCTAGCCCAATTACTCGAAGCTCCTCTTTACTATACCCGTGAGCAATGCCAAGCACCAAAGTGTATAAGCAGACATTCAGGGAATGGACATATAAATAGTTATCAGCAGTGTGCATATCCATCAGCATGATCATCGGATCTTCTTGTAAAGACATATCGTCTAAAATGTTGTCCATGATCTTAGAAAATTTTTTGTCCAGATGATACAAACCCTTAGTAATTCCTGAAGCCCCAGACATTTGCTGAAATTGATTACGAATCACCTTTAGGGCTTGATTGCGCGTCTCATCCTGGAGTATACCAGTAATCACAATATCGTCCGTGACAGAATCCTCTATGTAGATATAGCCGATATCAATTCTAGCGAGACGCTTGATCAATGCATCCGTAAGCTCCACCCCGTCCGCGAGTAGAGTTAGACCTTCATCATTATATATTTTTTTACCTAATTTCATGCCTGCTTGAAGTTGATTCACGGATACTAAACGCACTAAACTCACTCCTGCCTTTAACGGTAAAATGCTATTCTGTATTGAAATCCTTGGGTCACACGCTTTGTCTATACCGTTTCTTTAGAAATTCAGACAGGTGTACCTTAAAGAAAATCAGATGTGTCCAGGTCTATGCCACGGGCATTAACGCATAATAAACAACCAGAATACAGCAGCAAGAATAAATCGATAAATCGCGAAATGCGTTAATCGAATCTTTTGAATCCATTTCATAAACAAAATGACTACTAAATATGCCACTACAAAGGAAATCAGAAATCCAATTACAAAATAACCAATCGTCTCACTTGTGAAGTTTTTATACGAATCCAGCAGTTCATACCCGGAAGCCGCACACATAATAGGAATCGCTATGAGGAAGGAAAAATCCGCTGAAGCCTTGTAACTGACCCCGCTTAACATCCCCCCAGAAATCGTAGAACCGGAACGGGAGAAGCCTGGCCAGAGTACCGAAATAATCTGATACAATCCAATCGCAAGCGCCTGTCCATAAGACAAATCATCCAGTTCGTGGGCAGTAATACGTATTTTTCGTCTGTTCACCCATTCTGCAACAATCATTAGAATCCCTCCGGCGACAAGCGCCCAGAGTACCGTCGAAGCTCCAAAGAGGCTTTTGATAAAATCGCGGGCAAAAAATGCCACAGCAAGTGCTGGGGCAATTCCAAGAATCACATGAATTAAGTTCAGACGGGCTGCCGGCATAACGCCTCCTCTGCCTGAACTACTACGTCCAATCCCTAGTAAATTAAGTACTCGCTTGCGGTAAACAAGTGCAATCGCCAAAATCGCCCCTAGTTGAATTACAATTTCATAAGTCTTCATAATCGAATCTTGCTCAGCGAAACCTAATAGCTTCGTAGTCAAGATCATGTGTCCGGTCGAAGATACAGGAATAAATTCAGTGATCCCTTCGACAATTGCTAAAATAATAGCTGTGATCGTGTCCATAACGTCCTCCTATTTTTGGGAATCTAGCACTGTTAAATGGAGTCTATAAGTGTAGATTGTGAGCCGCCAGGCTTATTCAGACTTAGCCTCCCAGCGAGTGAGCATGCATTCATCGAGGCTGTTTGGACGTTGTAACTCCATCCTTAAGAGATCGCGCAAAAAATGAGGCAATAAAAACAACGCATCCTTCCCATTCGCGATCGTCTCATAGCCGGCTCTGAAAGTAAACATGTCTAGCGTACCAACATTATACTCTCTTTCATCCTCCAGCGGGTTTCCTTCGACAAAAACTGCAACACTCTTATCATACGGTATCATCCGTGGGTCGTACAAGATTTTTAATCCATCTACTGCCAAACTGCCCAGATGATTCCCTCGGAAACCGTACCCGTAAATGACCTTATTATAAAACTCCTCTGTAAGACTCTGTTCCAAAGCTGTCCGAATATCTATACCCTTCAGCTTAATGATGCAAGTATTGATGGGAGAAGGACATAGTGCGTGCAGCATCCCAGTCGTAACCTCACCTTCCGGCAATGGTCCTAGTAACTGACCCGTGTTGACTAATGACAGACTAGTTCCTGTAAATCTACGTACAGCTTGTGCCAAAAGATTGCCAAAGGGAGACTCTCCCTGCAAGCTCAAAGGAAGCTCACGGTCAGTAATCGCAACGATCGTCTGAAGAGATTCTTGACCATGCTTCAAATGAATAGCCACTGCAGGACCTATAACCTCCTCCTTCAGAAGGGGGTCAATAGGAATACATTCACCCGCCACTAATCTGAAATCAGACTGAGGATCTAGTCGCTCAAATTGAAGGCGCCCGAGATACCGACCGAATTTCCCGGCACCGCATACAGCAGTCCCATTAATCATAATAGGCTCCTCTAACAGATGATGCGTATGTCCACCAAGAATGGCATGAACGCCCTCTAGCCGCTCTGCCAACATTTTATCCGTAGGAAGTCCAAGATGAGATAGAACGATTAATATATCCACCTGTGGTGCTAAAAGTAGGCATTGTTCCCGGAGCGCTGTCTCAGGATCTAAAGCATCCCAGCCCAAAAGGGAATAGAACGAAGTAAATGCCGCTGTTGCTCCGGTCACTCCTATTCTAATTCCATCCTTCTCCAAGATCGCATGACGCTGCATCCAGCTTGGTGGCTCCCCAGTCGAAGACTCCACAAAATTACAGCATACTACCGGACACTGTAACCCGGAAAAAATGGATGACAACATCTCCTGAGAGAACGTAAGCCCCTCATTATTGCCAATGGTTACAGCATCATATCCTGTTAAGTTTAATACGTCGATGTTAGCCTGACCCATAGTGCCTTCTGTCTCGACAGCTGCACGATCCATATGATCACCAATATCCAGCAGCAGTACAGGCTCTTCTCCCGCTGCAGTCCTTTGTGCGAATATTTCCGCTGCCACCGGACTTACCATCTCAAAATGGCTATGTATATCATTGGTATGAAGTATGGTCAGTCTTTGCGGCACATGCCCCATAAGCTACATTCCCCCTACCCTAGAGCTGCTCTTTAATGAAGCAGTCGGTGCGTGATCTTATAGAGCCTAGCATAACATTTTCAGACACATTATGGTATATTGAAGACATCAGAACATACATCAGAGGAGAATAAAAATGCATATTACTATCCGACTATTCGCGGGTCTGGCTGAGACCATCGGCTCTTCTTCTCTGTCCTTCCAAACGACTGAGATTCCCTTAACAGCCGGCAAACTAAAGGAGCTTCTATCCGTCTCTTATCCGGCTGCAGCATCCCAAATTGGGGCTTCTTTAATTGCCATTGACCGGGAATATGCTCCTGATGATTCTATCATCACAGCGTCTTCCGAAGTCGCACTTATTCCTCCAGTTTCCGGGGGAGAGAACGGCACTATATATGAAACTACTACTGATGGTCTCTATATCATAACGGACCAGCCTTTAAATGCGGAGAAGCTTCTAGATGCCGTTCTTGACGTCAATCACGGTGCATCCTTATTATTTATCGGCACGACCCGTGAAATGACCGGAGAACAACGGACAACCGCACTTCATTATGAAGCTTATATTCCTATGGCCTTAAGTAAGCTGGAGGAGATTGGCATAGAGGTCAAGAACCGCTGGGACGCAAACTGCGCCATATCTCACCGCATTGGGCTTGTAGGTTTAAAGGAAGCAAGTGTTATCATTGCCGTCTCCACACCCCATCGCGATACCTGCTACGAAGCCAGTCGCTTTGCCATTGAACGATTGAAACAGACGGTTCCCGTTTGGAAAAAAGACATTAATGAATCGGGCCAATATTGGGTGGACTCTGATCAAAAAGCTAACGAGACAATCCACAAATAATCTTTTCTCCTTTTTGATTGAAAAATCTGAACTTTGTTGATATTCTGGATAAAATCGGATAAAAGGTGGCATAGGCATTGAGAGTACACGTCTCGGATCTAAAACCTGGTAATCACCTTAACGCGGACGCGTATAGTTCTAGGGGTTTACATGTATTACCAAAGGGATCACTGCTCCAAATAAATGATATCGCCAAGCTGATGCAGCTTGGAGTTGATTATGTTGATATCGAGACGTTAGAGGAAGAGGTATCCCCCCTCAGCAGACCTTCAATCATTCAGACGGTGACCACTAGTTTTGATACTATGATTGACGGCTTCGAGTCTCTTTATATGGAAGCGTTATTAAAAGGAAGCTTCAACCAATCCGTGGTAAACGACATTCTTCAGCCTTCACTTCAAACTTTGGACAAGCATAAAGATGTAGTGTCCCTCCTGCTTTTGCTGGATCGGGAAGATAACTATACCTACAATCACTCCCTTCAGGTAGGGATGCTCTCTTATTATATTGCGATATGGCTTGGTTATTCCAAACAAGAATGTTATGAAATTGGTCGTGCAGGATATTTGATTGATATTGGAAAATGCCGAATTTCACCCTCCCTGTTGAATAAACCAGGCAAGCTAACACCAGATGAGTTCGAGGAAATCAAACTACATACTAAGTACGGCTACGAAATCATACGTAATTCCATGGACGATTCTTACACAGCTTTGGCTGCTCTCCAGCATCATGAGCGTGAGGACGGCTCTGGCTATCCGAGCGGTCTAACCAAAACCGATATTCATCCTTATGCACAAATTGCAGCTGTAGCTGATATCTATAGTGCGATGACTTCTAAACGAGTCTATCAGTCGAAGCAAGAGCTGATTTCCGTCCTGCGTGAAATAAACAATCTAAGTTTCGGTAAACTGAACGCTAAAACCGTTCAAGCTTTTATCCAGCATTTAATGCCCAATTTCATCGGCAAGCGTGTGTTGCTGAACACAGGTGATATTGGCGTAATTATTATGAACAATCTGGTCGATATTTTCCGTCCACTGGTACAAGTTGACGGAATGTTTGTGGATCTTTCCCGCGAACGGAACGTTGCCATTGTAGAAATTTACATGGACTAGGGCACTTCGATTCATGATCCCCCCTTTTCTTTCGGGGGGATTTTTTCTGTTGTATTTTGTGTAATCAATAATAGTAAAATGCCCTTTAATAGCACATTTTTGAATAACAGTTGCACAAAGTGCAATAGATGTTATTTTGTGAGCGGTAAAGGAGCTTTCTATTGTAGATACTGCAACAGAAAGCTCCGAATCCAGAATGCTAATTCCGTACCTTCCTTTATCAAACCTTCCTTTAAATATCCCACAGTTTCTCCCATTGCTCGAAATCCTTAATCATTTGTAACCTTCCTATCATTATTCTCATGATGATTGAATTACAATTTACTTGGCTAGACTAATATATGGCTTAACTATTTCCAGGAGGTAAAAGAGTATGCTTCCAGTCCATGAACGTCTTGCCGAGCTCTTCACTCTAAGTCGTCTACGCCAGCTTACAGCCTCCGAAGAAACGGAACAACAGCAATGCCTTCAGGTGAATGCCACTTACTGTTGGGAGATGGCCCGACTGCAGAATGAAATACTGTTAGCAGAACAAACAACGGATACACATTGGCATCAGGATATTTGTGCCCAAATGTTTGAGCTACGTGTAACGGGTAGGTTGCCCAAACGCCCGAAATAATTGAATCTACGATATATAAAACAGCCCACTCCTCATTTGCTTTCGCAAGGGGAACGGGCTGTTGTTCTGAGCTATAGGAAGCGGAACTGCGCTTCTATCAAACCGTTATACACACCATCACGTGACGTCAGTTCTCGGTGGGTTCCTTCTTCTTTGATTTCACCGTGATCCAGAACGACGATTTTATCCGCATGGCGGATGGTAGATAGTCTATGGGCCACGATAAAGGAGGTCCGGCCCTGAAGTAAGATTTTGAGTGCCTCCTGAATCTTAAGCTCCGTCTCTGTATCGATACTGGCTGTAGCTTCATCAAGGATCAGAATCCTTGGATTCGCCAATAGTGCGCGGGCAAAGGAGAGCAGCTGACGCTGTCCCATGGACAAGGCGCTACCGCGTTCTTCAACCTCTGTCTCATATCCTCCTGGAAGCTTCATAATAAAGTCATGGGCATCTACTGCTTTTGCAGCATTTTCCACTTCTTCATCGGTAGCATCCAGTCGACCAAACCGGATATTATCGCGAATCGTTCCTGAGAAAATAAAGGTATCCTGCAGCACGATTCCGATCTGCCTTCTCAGACTGTCCAGTGTGACTTCACGGATATCTTCACCGTCAATCGTAATTCGTCCGCTCTTAATATCATAGAACCGGCCAATCAGGTTAATAATCGTACTTTTCCCTGAGCCAGTATGACCCACAAGCGCGATTGATTGCCCCGCTTTTACATCCAGATCGATGCCTTTTAAAGCCGCACGACCTTTTTCATATTCAAAGACAACCTTATTAAAGTTAATATCTCCACGAATCGTTTCTAATGGCTTAGCCCCTGGATTATCTTGAACCGAAGGCTGCTCATCCAAGTATTCAAAGATCCGTTCCGAGGAAGCCATCGCTACAAGCAGCTGATTATACATCTGGCCCAGACGGTTAATCGGGTCCCAGAAGTTGCTGACGTAAGAGCTGAATGCTACCAGCATACCGACTGTAAGTTCACCGGATTGGATCAGATAAGCTCCCAACCAAAAGAGGATCATCGTTCCAAAACCACCAGTGATCTCGATCATCGGCCCGAAAGCTTGGTTCATTGCAGATGCTTTATTCCAGGACTTTTTGCTGTCTGTATTCATAAAATCGAAATAATTCATATTTTCACGTTCTTGTGTATAAGCCTGTGTGACTCTGATCCCCTGAATCGATTCATTCAAGTGTGAATTAATTCTGGAGTTCTTCATCCGCACATCCTGCCAAGCGATCCGAATCTTCTGACGCAGCTTAGTAGAAATAAAGAACATGATCGGAACCGTAACCATTACTACAAGACCAAGCTTCCAGTTGATCAATAACAGAATTATGGTAATTCCAAGAAGCTGCACACAGTCAATCATTAGATTGACTACCCCGTTCGTGAACAAATCCTGCAGTGAGTTGATATCATTCGTCACACGGACTAATACCGAGCCTGCTGGGCGTTTATCGAAGAAGTTAAAAGAGAGCTTCTGGATATGCTTGAACAAGTCAGAACGCAAGTCATAAATGACTCTTTGTCCAATGATGTTCGTGTACTTAATTCGGTATACACCTGCAATCCATTGAATGAGATATAAGACAATCACACCTGCCGTTAGCGAATAAAGAAGTGTTAAGCTGGGATTCCCAACCTTAGGTGCTATGGCACGGTCGATAGCTAAACTTGTCAAGAAAGGAACGGTCAGCTTCGTAATGGTTCCCAGAATCATCATGATAGAAACCAGTGGAAGCATCTGTTTGGCGTAAGGCTTCATATAGCTGAATAATCTGGTGAACTGCTTCCAGTCAAACGCTTTGTCGATAACATCATCATCTTTGTACACGAAACGTTCATCAAGTGTCTGCTGCTCGGCTGCTTTACGCTTTGCTCCCGTAGCGGTGTTCTGTTTGGCTTCAAGTTTCATATGCCTCACTCCTCCCCTCTTCCGGTAGCTCTGGCCAGATAGTCAGCATATTGTATCCGGTATACATCTTGGTATGGACCCGGAACTTCAATTAGCTCTTGATGGGTACCACGCTGCTGAACACGACCTTCATTCATGACAATGATTTGGTCAGCATGTCGCAAGGAGGATATCCGATGGGCGATAATAAGTGTTGTACGCCCATTCATGACCTCTTGGAAACCAGCTTGAATCTCATGCTCTGTTTCCATATCGACGGCACTAGTTGCATCATCGAGAATAAGAATACGCGGATTCTTAAGCAATGCTCTTGCGATGGCAATCCGCTGCTTCTGTCCACCAGAGAGACCCATTCCGCGTTCGCCTACTACAGTGTCATAACCGTCTTCCATCTCCATAATGAAATCATGCGCCTTAGCCAACTGCGCAGCACGGATAATCTCTTCCATGCTTACATTTTTCAAGCCATAAGAAATATTGTTGCGGATGGACGAGGAGAACAGGAATGTTTCCTGGAATACAGTGGCAATCTGTGACCGCAGGCTGCGCACATTGTATTCTCTAATATCAATGCCATCCAGCGTAATACTACCTTCATTTACATCATAAGCACGCATCATCAGTTGAGTAATTGTAGATTTACCTGAACCTGTGCCTCCAAGAAATCCAATAATTTCACCTGATTTAGCTTCAAAATGAATATCAGTAACCGCAGGCAATTTGTTCCCATATGCAAATGTCACGTGATTAAAGGCAACATCCCCCTTAACCTCTGAAGATACCAGTTCACGAGCATTCTCTTTATCCTTCACATCAATATTCTGGTTAAGTACTTCTAATACACGTTCTCCCGATGCCTTGGACTGTGTATAGTTATTAATATGGAATCCAAGACCCCACATCGGTCCAATGATATACCAAATCAAGCTGAAAAAGGCAACCAGTTCTCCTAGTGACATTTTCCCCTTGATAACTAACGTCCCGCCAACTCCAAGCAGAATAGCTGCACTGATTGAAGCTAAAAACTCCATCGCCGGGAAAAACTTACTCCAGAGCTCTGCCGCAAAAATCTGATTATTCTTATAACGTTCATTACGGTGTGAGAATTTCTCTACCTCGTGAGCCTCTCTGGCAAACGATTTAACCGTACGCACACCGGTAATATTCTCTTGTACAGCCGTTGTCAGAGAACTGAGCGCAAGACGCATCTCTTGAAAGGCTGGGTGAATCTTCGATTCAAATTTTAGGGCTATAAACGCCAGAATTGGCATCGTAATCAGAGTTACTAAGGTTAGCTGCCAATTAAGCGAGAACATCATAATTGAACCAAAAAACACCATAAAAAACACATTGAGCAGCTGAGCAAAACCAAAACCGATAAAGTTCCGGATCGCTTCCAAATCCCCGGTCAGCCGGGACATCAGATCTCCTGTTTTCGCGGTATCATAATAACGGAAAGATAGAAATTGCAATTTCTCATAACAAGCGTTACGTAGCCGGTATGCTAGAAAATTACCTAACCGTCCTCCAAAAAAACCATGTGCAAATTGCAGACATGCTTTTACAATTACTACCGCTAACACACTAAGGGCTAACACGGGTACCTCATCAAACTTTAGGGGTACAATTACATCATCGATCAGTCTTCTTAACAAATTGGGGGTAATTAGCCCCACTGCAGTTGCGGCGGCCAAGCATACAATCGAAAGAATTAAATAGTGCAGCTTCTCTCGGTAATAGCCTCGCAGTTGCCTGAGAACATCCATATCTCTCCTCCTTAGAGCTTTACGAAGTAAAGCGGCTTCGTAAGCATTGGCTTAGAGCTTTACGTAGTAAAGCTGTTTTTTAGCGCTTACAATTTTAGTGACTTTAAGCAGTGTATCATCCCTAATTTAAAGCGGCAAAGGGTAGATTTGATCGTTTATCCTGTTATTTCGGAAAAAAGCCCCATATATAGGTGATAAACGACCATCATTGTCTTAAAATACTCGAGTTTCCTCCTTAATGCTGTTGAATTAAGAAAGATCATGATTCTTGTCAAGATCAGGTCCCTCAAAGAAAGCCTTTATCAGGTTTTTTACATAAAATTTGGATTAAATCCTTTCGATAGAAAAATTCCCTCCGATTCCCAAATGAATCGGTCTTGTTGGATTAAATACAAATGACCCACAAGAAGGACACTCTTTTTCAAAGTGTTTAACTTGTAGGTCACATTTGGGCGCCCCTGAAGTAACTATTCTATTGGAAAATAAAGATCCATGTATTCCGAACCGTTGATCTCCAGTTTCTCTTCCAGCCAAAAGCGTTCCTGATCACAAGAGGTTTTGTAGCCTCTGCTGTTTACCCATCCGGCAAGCTTTTTCCATCCTAACGGAATACGCTCAAAAGGGTCAACCATCGGCTCGGTAATCCGCAGGATTGCATATTTACAGTCCTCAACATCTTTAAATTTAAGCCCCGATTCAAGGTGATAAGGCTTTTCTTCTACAACTACCCAATATTCGTAGCCCCGTAGCCCTTCCTCTTGATCCTCATCACTAACAGGAATATCAAAACCAAATTGTCTTGCATCTGTCTTAATTCCAGTCTTCTTAGCCCATTCAGTGACAGAGTTAATGACCTCATCTTCAGGATTATCACTGACCCTTACCCCACTCACTACCTTCATTGCGCCCAAGCTGCCTATCGTAACGTCACTTAAATAGTCCACTTTAATTCCTCCGCGTAATTGGTTTATTTGTTCATTTAGCAGCGGTTTTGGAGGCAAGGCATATCTTACATTTCTGCAACTACTGGGTACTTGACCGAACTCCTGCTGAAAGGCTCTACTAAATGATCTCTCTGAGCTATAGCCGTAGTCCAGCGCAATGTCCAGAATTCTTCTGCCATTAATGACATCAACCATCGCATAACCCAACCGTCTCCTGCGAACATATTCCATTAGAGTGACATCAAGGTGGATACCAAAGATCCGATGAAAATGAAATTTGGAGAACCCTGACCGCTGCGCACATTCCTCAATGGAAATCGGACCTTTTAGATTTTCTTCGATGTAATCAATAGTTTCCTGCAAACATTCTAGATAACCCAGCTTCTTCACTTCCTCGTTGCAACGATTGATTTTATTATAATCTTAACCTCCGTCCAGAACAGGACATTTCTTGCTGCTTCCATAAGCTTACTGTTCATTGACTAAATTTTGACACAAAAAAAATACGTATCCGAGTGACTTGAGCATAAAAGCCTCAAGACCACTGCGAATACGTATTTGATATTAACTATTAGAGTGAAGCCGATACCCCTTGATAAATAAGGTTAACCGATACTTCCTTCCATTTCGAATTTGATCAAACGGTTCATTTCGACCGCATATTCCATCGGCAGTTCTTTCGTGAACGGCTCGATGAAGCCCATAACGATCATTTGAGTCGCTTCAGCTTCTGTGAGGCCGCGGCTCATCAAGTAGAACAACTGCTCCTCAGAAACTTTAGACACGGTCGCTTCGTGCTCAAGCACGATGTTATCGTTCATAATTTCATTGTAAGGAATAGTATCCGAAGTGGATTCGTTATCCAAAATGAGCGTATCACATTTGATGTTCGATTTCGCACCCTCTGCCTGACGGCCGAAGGAAGCAAGACCACGATAAGTTACTTTACCGCCGTGCTTACTGATCGATTTCGATACAATAGTGGATGTTGTATCTGGAGCCAGATGGATCATTTTGGCACCTGCATCCTGATGCTGGTTTTTACCCGCTACCGCAATGGACAGTACTGAACCTTTAGCGCCACGGCCTTTAAGAACCACCGCAGGGTATTTCATAGTCAGCTTGGAACCGATGTTGCCATCGACCCATTCCATCGTAGCATTCTCTTCTGCAACCGCACGTTTAGTAACGAGGTTGTAGATGTTAGGAGCCCAGTTCTGGATTGTAGTATAACGAACGCGAGCGTTCTTCATACACAGGATTTCAACAACTGCACTATGCAGGGAGTTTGTGCTGTAGATTGGAGCTGTACATCCTTCTACATAATGCACAAAGCTGTCTTCGTCCGCTAAGATCAAAGTACGCTCAAATTGTCCCATGTTCTCGGAGTTAATACGGAAGTAAGCCTGCAAAGGAACCTCGCATTTCACACCCTTAGGAACATAGATGAAGCTTCCGCCTGACCAAACGGCACTGTTAAGTGCAGCAAACTTGTTGTCAGCAGGTGGAATGATCGTTCCGAAGAACTTCTTGAACAATTCCGGATGTTCACGAAGTGCAGTGTCGGTATCTGTAAAAATTACCCCTTGATCTTCAAGGCTCTTCTGCATGCTGTGGTATACAACCTCAGATTCATATTGTGCCGAGACACCAGCGAGGAATTTTTGTTCCGCTTCTGGGATACCCAGCTTATCAAAGGTTTCTTTAATTTCAGAAGGCACTTCTTCCCAAGTCTTTCCTTGCTTCTCGGAAGGTCTTACATAATACTGGATATCATCGAAATCGAGATCATCCAAATTGCCGCCCCATTTTGGCATCGGCATTTTGTAAAATTGCTCTAGAGATTTTAAGCGGAAGTCAAGCATCCACTGTGGTTCATTTTTGATTGCTGAAATTTCTTTAACAATTTCGGCCGTCAAACCTTTACCAGACTGGAATATCGACTTATGTTCATCACGGAACCCGTACTGGTATTCTTCCATATCAGGCGCTTTCTTAGCCATGGTGTCAGCCTCCTTGTTCTACTGTTATTTATGTTGCTCTTCTTCGTCAATTCCTTTACGAAGCGCGTTCCAAGCCAGTGTAGCGCATTTGATCCGCGCAGGGAATTTATTCACACCCGATAGGGCTTCAATATCTTCATAATCTCCAAAATCCACGTCTTCACCCTTCATCAGTAAGGAGAAGTTATCGGCTAGTTCAAGCGCACGTTCAACCGTCTGTCCTTTGATCGCTTCAGTCATCATCGAAGCCGACGACATACTGATCGAACAACCTTCACCGTTATAGCGGGCATCTTTTACAATTCCATCTTCTACCTTAAGCTGAAGTGTAATACGGTCACCACAAGTTGGGTTATTCAGTTCAATTTTCAGAGCATCATCTTCAAATGAACCACGATTCCGAGGACTTTTATAATGATCCATAATTACGCGTCTGTACAAGTCATCCAAGTTCATAGCCGAAGTACTCCTTTGTCTTGATTAAAGCGTCCACCAGTCGATCTACATCCTGCTCTGTATTATACAGGTAAAAGCTCGCCCGTGCTGTAGAGCTAGCTTCCAGCCAGCGCATCAGCGGCTGACAGCAGTGATGGCCAGCACGGATGGCAATGCCCTCCGCATCTAACACTGTAGCGACATCATGCGGGTGAACGTCACCCAGATTAAAAGTAACAACGCCAACTTCACGACTCATGGGACCATAAATGGTCAAGCCATCAATTTCAGATAGACGCTGCTCTGCGTATGCTGCAAGCTTCTTCTCATGGCTGTGAATCTCATCCATACCGATTTCCTGTAAGAAATCTACGGCTGCACCTAATCCAACAGCACCAGCAATGATCGGTGTACCTCCCTCAAACTTCCAAGGGAGTTCTTTCCATGTCGATTCATAGAGACCTACATCATCAATCATTTCGCCACCAAACTCAACAGGCTCCATGGCTTCGAGTAGTGCTCTTTTGCCGTACAAAGCTCCAATTCCAGTCGGTGCTAGCATTTTATGTCCGGAAAGTGCATAGAAATCACAATCCAGATCTTGCATATCGACCTTCATATGAGGCGTGCTCTGTGCACCGTCTACGACAATGACCGCACCGTGACGATGAGCAATAGCCGCAAGCTCTTTAATCGGATGTGTAACTCCCATAACGTTAGATACATAAGCGATAGCAACGATCTTGGTTTTATCCGTAATCGTCTTCTCAGCATCTTCAAGTGTAATCGTTCCGTCGGGCTGCAACGGTATATATTTTAATGTAGCACCTGTCTTCTTAGCTAGCTGCTGCCAAGGAATCAAATTACTATGATGTTCCATCAGAGTGATGACAATTTCGTCGCCTTCACCCACTGCAGATGGCCCGTAAGAAGAGGCTACAAGATTTAGAGCAGTGGTCGTACCGCGCGTAAAGATAATTTCTTTAGTGCTGCGGGCGTTAATAAACTTAGCTAGCTTCTCCCGGGCTCCCTCGTAGGCATCTGTTGCACGGCTGCCTAGAGTATGAACGCCACGGTGAACGTTGGCGTTATCCCACTCATAATACGACTTGACCGCCTCAATCACTTGGCGAGGCTTCTGTGAAGTAGCAGCACTGTCTAGATAGACTAGTGGATGCCCGTTCACATTTTGGTTCAGTATGGGAAATTGCTCCCGGATGGCGTTGCTAATCATTGACCTAACTTCCTTTCCACAAGAGATTGGAGCTGATTGCGCAGTCCCTCTAGTGGAATTTGCGACACAACAGGAGCCAAGAAGCCATAGATGATCAGAGTTTCTGCATCATGCCGTGTAATTCCGCGGGACATCAGGTAAAAGACTTGCTCGTGATTGACCTGTCCTACGGAAGCGGCATGGCCTGCTGTAACATCATCTTCATCAATCAGCAGGATCGGATTGGCGTCACCACGGGCTTTTGGACTCAGCATCAATACTTTCTCCGTTTGCTGACCGTCGGCTCTTGTAGCACCTTTCTCGATCTTGGTAATTCCGTTAATGATAGAAGTAGCATTATCACGCATAACCGCACGAGTGATCATGTCACTTGGGGTATTTTTGCCGAAATGCTGAGCTTGAGTAGTGTAATTCAGTTTCTGTGATCCCGTACCTACAGCAATTACTTTAGCATCCGAGCTAGAGCCATTGCCTTTCAGTACAGACTTGGTATCACTTGCTGTATCACCATAGTTCATCTCACCAACAATCCATTCGATGGTTCCGTCATTCTCAACAACAGCACGGCGGTAAGTTACATCTGTTGTATCTACGCCCAGCTGATGTACTGTAGCATAACGAACTTTAGCACCTGCACCCACGAATACTTCTACAGCACCATTGTGCAATCCAGCTTCCTCTTTATCCGACACGTAGTTGTCTACGTATGTCAGGGAACTGTTAGTATCCGCTACAATCAGAATGTGAGGAACAAATGAAGCTTCCGCATCATCTGTTAAGAGCACCGCCTGAAGTGGAGTTTCAACCACTACATTCTTAGGAACATAGAGGAATACTCCACCGTTCCACAATGCTGCATGAAGCGCAGCGATAGAATGCTCGTCAGGCTGAATTGCCTTATGCAAGTAACGTTGTACCAAATCTCCGTGCTCTTTAACAGCCGTTTGCAAATCGGTAAAAATAACACCTTGTGCTGCAAGCTCAGGAGCCAGTCGTGTATATACTGCACCAGAGTTACGTTGAATAATCAGACTGCCTTCTTCCTGATCCTTGATCAAGGAGGAAATGGAAGCAGGTGCATCCTTCAGTGAAGCAATAGGTTCGCTTGCTTTGTAGCTACCATAATTGTTCACGTTCCAACGATCAATCCGTGTCTTCTCTAATTTAGGCAGTGTCAGAGTAGCTGCCAGTTCAAGTGCTTTCAAGCGGCTTTCTTTCAGCCAACCCGGTTCGCCGCTACTATGCGATAATTCGCTCAAGCGCTCGGCATCCACCGGAAGAATGGTCTGTGTCGTCATAAGTGTTCTCCTCCTTCCTGGCGTTTCTTACGCTTCTTGCCCTACTGTTTCGTCTTCAATTCCAAGTTCCTCTTTAATCCACTCATAGCCTTCAGCTTCCAGACGTTGTGCAAGCTCAGGACCGCCGGATTTCACAATTCTGCCCTGCATCATAACATGTACAAAATCAGGTTTGATGTAGTTCAAGAGACGTTGATAGTGGGTAATAACTAGGAAGCCGCGATCTTCACTCCGCATGGAGTTTACGCCTTCAGCTACAATTTTCAAAGCATCAATATCAAGACCAGAGTCAATTTCGTCCAGAATCACGATTTTTGGATCTAGCATCATCATTTGAAGAATTTCGTTACGTTTCTTCTCACCACCGGAGAAGCCTTCGTTCAGGTAACGGTGTAGAAACTCAGGATTCATGTCCAGTTCCTTCATCTTCGCTTCCATAAGACGGATAAAACGAATCAAAGAGATTTCGCTTCCCTCTTCACGACGGGCATTAATGGCAGAGCGCAAGAAATCGGAGTTCGTTACCCCGGAAATTTCACTCGGATACTGCATAGCAAGGAATAGACCTGCACGTGCGCGTTCATCAACCGCCATCTCCAGAAGGTCTTCACCTTCAAGTGTTGCCGTTCCTTCAGTTACTTCATATTTAGGGTGACCCATAAGTGCGGATGCCAAGGTACTTTTACCTGTACCGTTTGGTCCCATAATGGCGTGAATTTCGCCACCTTTCATTTGAAGGTTAATCCCCTTCAAAATCTCTTTTCCCTCAATCGTCGCTTTAAGTCCCTCAATGACAAAATCTGCTGCCATAATATTATTCCCTCCATTGATCGATTTGCGAAATCAAAAGTTGTATTGAAACAGGATGATCCTGATTCCCAGCACAATTAGATTCTATATCACATTATAATTATTATAAATTGAATCACAGTGATTATCAATGATTCTCAACAATTTTATAACAAACCCTGTTTTTTTACAAATATCTCTTTTTATTTCCCCTATGATATACCGTATAATTCCGCTATTTTCAGCGCTAATCACCCATACAGATTTTTGAGCGGCCTAACGCAAAAAATAAGACCTCCCGCAGGAAGCCTTATTTCATCCGCTTTATCGTTTAGCTAAGGTAAGAACGCAGCATCCATTGATGTTTCTCAAGATCACCACGAATTTTTATAAACATGTCAGATGTTGGCTGATCCTTAATTTCCTCGGCAAGCTCAATACCTTCTGTCAATTCTTCAGAAATGGTAGCGAAGTCTTCAATCAGTGACTGAACCATTCCCCGCGTATCCTCTTTACCGGTAGCTTCTTGTATCGTTGCCAATTCTAGATATTCTTTCATCGTCGCAGCTGGACTTCCTTTGATGCTCAGCAAACGTTCTGCAACTTCATCCATTTGGAGGGTCACTTCATTATATAGATCCTCAAATTTCACGTGAAGTGAGAAGAATTGTTCTCCTTTTACGTACCAATGAAAATTGTGAATTTTAACGTACAATACATTTAAGTTAGCAACCTGACGGTTCAAAATTTGTTCCAGTGAAGTTGTGTTTACTTTATTAGATGCTTTAGCCATGATATGATCCCATCCTTATCCTTTATATTTACCGGTTCACTTCATCTTTCGTCCGGCAGTAACTTGTCTATTCTTAATTTACCCCTTAGCATGTATGACGAAACAAGGAGAACCCTTCCATAAACCTTCGATTGAAATTATTAACACTAAAGACACTACCGATTACGTTAAAATTCTAATCCTTGCAAAAAAAACACAAGAGGCCCAAGGCCTCTTGTGTTTTGGATTTCGTAAGATTGTTCAGTCAGATCATAAGAAGCAATGCATCCGCACCTGTCATGCCTGGTACGATACCTAAACGCTCCGCTTCTAAGGTTACAGACTCCAATGGGGCAGCTAACAGCTGTGACAGTGTTCGTACACCAACTGCCCGGGCTGCGATAATTTGCCGATCACTGAGCTTCTCATTGAGCAGGCCAACATCCAGCGCACCACACATTATATAACCTCGGCTTGTGCTGATTGAGAGCAGCGTTGTTTTCGGAAGCTTAACCTCTACTCCGATCAGCGTATGTTCACCTACGGTAATAGGCTCCATGGTAACCAATAGCAGCACCTCCTTTATTAACGATCCACGTTGTATATGTATGCTCCACGCCCTGCTGATGTGCGGTTGGTAGTCCTAGGCTTTTCGTAAAAAACACAGTACCTTGGTCCCATTTTCTCTAGTGTCAGGTATATGATTATTACTTGTTTAATGTTATAGTTTATTTACATTCTTATAATTGTAAAGGAATGTTCAAACGAAAAGCTGGGGGATCTATGGACGAGAAACTACAACACACAGACGGCAACTATTTATTCAATGTCGACATCCTGATTAATGCCCGTACCAACCCGCTTGCATTGCAATATCTGCTTGAAATGTTGAACAATAATGACAAAATCACAGATTTCAACATTAACTCCGGTCTTGAATTGGGGAGAACCATTGACAGCTTGCTTCGTTCTGCCAAAATAGCCTTGAATCAAAGCTCTGCTCCTCCCACTTCATTAAAGCTGCCACCAAAGACCTCTAAGAAGCAGCTCGATAAACCGATAGATAAACAGGCAGATTTGCCTGCACAGCAGTCAGCTATTGAGACGCCAGCTGATGCATACGGGAAGATTCGACAGTACATTCAGAACAACCAATTAGTACGTTTACGAGCGAATCGGTACGGGAAACAAGTGTCCATGCCCTGTCGGATTTTAAATTTTGATGAAGCAGCCAACTCTATTAGTGTCTATCACGTGGATGAGAAACAGGTATACCGCTTTAATCTAAATGAGATTGACGAATTTCTGTAAGCGCATGCCTTTTATGCAAATAAGCACCCATTCTCTTAGAGAGAATGGGTGCTTATTTGCTGTTATCAAAGTCGCAATAGCCCTAAAACGGAGCTACTACCTCTTTGCACTTACTACGATCCCTTCATTTTCACGCAATGCCCAAATCCTGCTGGTCATTCTTAACGTCTAGAGCGTAGTTTTACGGGAGAATGCCTCTAGGGCTAGGAATAACCAACCCATAATAAAGCATACGCCACCAATAGGTGTAATCGCTCCAAGCACTTTAATCCCTGAGATACTCAGAACATACAAGCTACCTGAGAACAAAATAGTTCCTGCTATTAACAGACGTCCTGCCCAGCGTAACCGGGTGCTTTCTCCCCATTGCCCTACAATCAGTGCAATTAGAATCACACCAAGTGCATGTATCATGTGGTATTGCACACCGGTCTCATATACCTTCATATAATCTTCAGTGATCCTTGACTTTAGTAAATGAGCTCCGAAAGCACCTATTCCTACTGCCAGCATAGCTAGCAAAGCCCCCCAGGCCATCAATTTCCGTTGCATACCAATACAACTCCTTACTATTAGACTTCTTCTATCATAAACGATTGCAGGTTGCTTTTTCCAGCAGCCATTTACGAATTAGCCACAATCAGGGGTTGCTTTTTTAGCATCTATATGAAAAAGTGGATATTAACAACATTTCATTCTTATCTCTCAAGGAGTGCAACCCATGGACCTTAATTCTCTCTCAAAATCTAATGTGCCTACAGCAGAGGTAGGAAATCCCCAACCTTATCCGAGTCAACCAGATGTGGATTCTCAGTCTTCGTATCAAAAAGTAGATCGTGACTTACAACACTCTGGACCGGGTATTGCTTCTTTCATCATCAGCCTAGTGACCATTTTAGGTTATGCAGCCCTCTTTCTCTTCATTATTATGAAGGCTTCTTCAATGGTTAACGAGAACTCGAATCTACTAGCCGAATCATCGCAGTCCATCATGCTTCTCGGAATGACTGTTATTATTCTTTCAGCTCTAAATGTAATTGGTGTTGTCATCGGCATTATAGGACTCTCTATCCGGAAACGGCGTAAGGTGTTTGGCGTTATAGGCACCCTCATCAACGGTATGATTATCCTACTCTTTATGCTTCTTATTACTATTTTCTTAGTCAATGCTGGGACGCTATAACGTTTATTTCAAAATCAAAGATAAAAAGGCTGTTCCTGAAATGAACTGCACCCCGTCAAGTAGACAGTACAAAAAATAAAAGTAGTTTAAGCGGCCTTAGTCCTAAATTCAATGGGACTGAGGCCGTTTAATTTTGCCTGTAACCGTTCGTTATTGTAAAAGTGAATGTAGGTATCAATATCTGTTTGGAGTTCTTCAAAGGTCTGGTAGGTATGTAAGTGGTACTTCTCACATTTCATTGTTCCCCAGAAGGATTCCATCGGCCCATTGTCAATGCAACAGCCTACTCGGGACATGCTTTGCTTCAGTTGTGAATCGTCCAGCATCTTCTTAAAATGCAGAGAGGTATACTGGAAACCGCGGTCGCTATGGAGTAAGGTTCGGCTCTCCGGCGCTGCCTGTAATGCTAATTCCAGCGTGTTAAAAACTAGCGAATTATTATTGGAATGGCCCAGAACGTAAGCAACAATGGAATTGTCATACAGATCTTTTATTGCACTTAAATACGCCTTCTTACCCTTGCCGTATTTGAATTCAGTTACATCCGTTACCCATTTTTGGTTTGGAGCTTCCGCCTCAAAATTACGGTTTAGCACATTCTCCGCGACCTGCTGAGGCGTGGAGCCTACATACTTCTTTCTCTTTCTGCGGATGACAGACTGGATACCTTGGCGTCTCATGAGTCGGTATACTCGTTTTGCGTTAATAGATTTGTTCATTTGTCTGCGCAAATGCAGGGTCAATTGACGATACCCAAAGGTTCGTTCCACCTTCTCATACAAGAGAAGCATAGCCTCTGTCAGTTTCTCGTTTTCGGTCTCTCGGGAACTAGGTTTGCGATTCAACCATTTATAGTAACTTGACCGTGAAATCCCTACGATGTCA
Source organism: Paenibacillus sp. FSL E2-0201 (assembly GCF_037963325.1). Classification (NCBI taxonomy): domain Bacteria; kingdom Bacillati; phylum Bacillota; class Bacilli; order Caryophanales; family Paenibacillaceae; genus Paenibacillus; species Paenibacillus sp. FSL E2-0201. The sequence continues at coordinate 2,139,110 of NZ_CP150154.1, read as the reverse complement.
CACATAAGTCGAATGGAGCAAGACTGTTCCTGTTGAACGGCTTGAATGGCCAGGTAGATGTTCTCCTGGCGAATGGTTCTTAACGTCTCCTCCTTTCGAGTTCCTCTAACTTTTTTAGAAAAGCATTCTCCGCACGCAGGCGTGCATTCTCGTACTCCAGCTTTTGCATCGCGAGTTTGTGGCGAGCTGCTTCCGTAAGTTCTTCGGGCGCTTTAGTACGTCCTCTGCCGTCACGTAACGCCTCTTCACCGCCTGCTTCGTACTTCTTTACCCAGCTATATATTTGTTGGTAAGACACGTGGAAATGGCTTGCCGCCTTCGTGTAGTCTTCTCCGTTCGAAAGGCAGTACAGCACGATATCTATCCGTTCCTGCCAAGTGGTTACGCGTCCTTTGGTCATAGCTTTAGATCCTCCTGAATGAGCTGTTAAGCTGTTGCTATGACCATTATACTTCCTAATCCAGTTGGCGAGTTGGGTTGAACTTGCAATCTTATACTTGCAGATGATTTGGTTTTGTGACAATCCTCCCTCGAGATAATCCTTAACGGCATGGAGTTTAAGTTCTGCGGAATACGTACGGTTGTGGCTTCGAACTTCCAGCCCTTCGTACCCATACAATTGATAACGTTGCCGCCACTTCACTATAGAGTTTTTGGATAATCCATACTTTCGGGCCGCAGCTTTCAAACCAATGTCGCCCCGTTCAATTTCTTGGAGAACCGTTAATTTTTCGAGTGCCGTATACTTCTTTTGTTCCATAAAAATACTCCCCATACAGCAGCAGGTTTTTATTATTTCGCCTGTCTACTATATGGGGAGCATATCAAAATCAATCAGGAACAGCCTTTTTGTTATTCATAAATAAGTTCTTTTATTTTGCAAGTGACAGCTTTGAAAGCACACGTTGTTTAACTGTTGCATCGCCTTCGACTGCTTTTTCTACATATTCAAAAACTACGGAATCATCCGTATTCAGCTTCTCAAGTACGCTCTCCATTCCAGCTGTAATCTCAAAAGCCGTAGGACCTTCTTTGGTCTCAATCTCAACAGAATGACTATCTATTTGTCCGACGTAAACGCCTGTTCCTTTAAGCACTTTAGCTTCTGGATTTGCAGTTGGTTTTGGTGCTGGTGTGCTTGGATTCTCTGTTGGTGCAGTTGTACTCGTACTTTCTGTAGGTACAGGTGTGCTTGTGCTCTCCTCTGTCGGTACTGGAGAAGCTGTTGCAGTTGGTTCTGCAGATGGCTGTGCTGAATTATTAGTAGCACCGCAAGCGGTTAAGGCTAGTGTTAATGCTGCGATTGCAGCTATGGCGGGTAAGGTACGTTGTTTTTTCATGTTGACTGCCTCCTCTATGTTTAGCTGTTGTTTTCAAAGTCATTTTCCACAAGCCTACTCCTTTAAACGTTATCAACTCTGCTAAGGTTTCATAATACGTTAATTATTAATAACTTCCATTGTTTAATAGGCATCCGCCGGATGCAGGCTGAAGCGGGGTTAATACAATAGTGTTGAGCCTGATTTATCCCTAAGGAGTGGTCGCCTTGAGAATCGATATCGGCTGCGGATCCAGTAAAGAAACAGGTTATCTCGGGATCGATCGTATCGCGGGTCCCGATGTGGATATTGTCTGTGACATTAGCCAAGGCATCCCTTTGCCGGACAATACCGCCGAGTTTGTAATGGCTAGTCGTGTATTACCCTATATGGAGGATTTATACGCGGTTATGTCGGAAATTCACAGAATTAGCATCCACAAAGCCATTGTTTGTATTCTGGCTCCTTATGCCCACAGCTTTGCCCATATGTCCAATCCTGCCTTCAAGCAAAAGTTTGATGAATATACTCCGCGTTATTTTACAGGGTCTTTTTTCAGCCTCCATCCGGTCCAGTATGCCCAGCAATTCCAGACTATCCCATACCCGTGCCGCCGTTCGATTATCGGTTGCTACGAATGGAGCTATTCTATCAATATCCATATGAAGATCCTCTTTACGAAACAGAAGAACTAGAAATATTAAAGACGCTTCAAGCCAATGTTGTGCATGAAATCATGTACCATTTCACCGTAATCAAAGATGATATTTCCATCCATGAGCTGGAATTGATGAGTAGAGGGCATTTCGCTGAACCCCGTGTTCTTATGAAACGCAGGCTAAAATCACACGATAGACAAACTTTCCTATAATTTATTGATGGGACATACAATTATACCCGATTTGTGTCATAGGCTAACATACAGGTATTAACTGTGCCGTCCTGATTATGGGGCGGTTCACTTTTTTAAAAGCAAATTAACCTCGAAGGAGGTGAGAATCATTCCACTAGTCGTACGGGCAACGATCAATGCGACCGGTGCTATCACATTTACGGGCAACACACTAGGACTTAGTCGCTCTGATACAGTCGGAGTGCCAGGGACACTGGACAGCATCGGCGGTTTTACCACTGTTAACACTTCATCCGTATTTGGCACCTATCCTAATGGAACTACTAGTCTTTATACAAGCAACAGTTCATCAGCCATATTAGTCCTACCGTCAGGTAGCACTGTACTATATGCAGAGCTCATTTGGGGCGGTACCTATATTAATGGAACGGTGAATCTCAGTGCGGCTATAAACAACCCAGTCTCTTTGATTACTCCAGCCGGAAGTACATTCAGCATAACTCCCGATGCAACTACAAGTAATACTGTCGATTTGGGAGGTGGTGCTTCCGCATATGTACGTTCTGCCAATGTCACCAGTATTATTTCGCAAGGCGGCGCCGGAACCTACACCACTGGCGGTGTAGTTGGCACGATCGTTATTCCTAGTGATTCCACAGCTAACCATGCGGGCTGGACACTGGGTGTAATCTATCAAAATACATCCTTGCCCTTCCGTAATATGTCCTTACGGGCAGGTGCAATACTTGTACAGGCAACTTCAGCACCCGTCTCTACGACAATAACAGGCTTTGCAACTCCAATTACAGGCGCACTTGGAGGTAGGGCCCTATTTAGCGCGCAGGAAGGTGATGCGAATCGTTCGGGAGACCAGGCATTGTTCGGTCCTACCTCAGCTACTCTCGTAGCTCTATCAGGACCCAATAACTTTGCCAACAACTTCTTCGCTTCACAGATTAACAATGATCTAGGTAATCTCAATACAACCGGAACATTCGGAACGCGCAATCAGACGAATGGGAATCCAGGAACTAACATCATCGGTGGTCGACAAGGTTGTGATATTACCAATGTTGACGTGTCGGCCAGATTAGTAAATAACCAGTCTTCAGCGATCTTACAATTAACTACCTCTGGCGATGCTTATGTACTCAATGGAAATGCTATACAAGTCGATATCAATGCACCCAAAATAAACGTTACTAAAAGTGCCAATGTGTCCGGACCTATAGTTGGTGATACAGTAACTTATACAGTAACTGTCAGTAACACTGGTACAGCGAGTGCAGCTAGCGTCGTCTTATCAGATGCGCTGCCTACAGGATCAGCCTTTGTCACCGGAAGTGTTGTAGTGGCCGGCGTATCGAAGCCCACCTTTGATATTACAGCAGGGATCTCTTTGGGGTCATTAGCCTTGAGCACTTCAATAACGGTTACATATCAAGCCAAAGTCACTTCATTACCAAGTCCACAAAATATAGCTAATACCGCCAATGCTGCTTTTACGTTTCAAAGCGTAGCTGGCGGTCCTATCATGACGGGGGTCATTCCATCTAATACAGTAACTTTACCGGTATATTCCCCCATTCTTAACATTGTAAAAACTGCCAATACTGCAAATGCGACGGTCGGCGATCAGATCACCTACACTCTTCAAATCACCAACACTGGAAATATCGGTGCTGTAACAACCCTTACCGACAATATTCCTTCAGGAAGCTCATATATTGCGGGTAGCTTTACCGTCAATGGAGCACCTGTCGCTGGAAATCCTGCTACAGGTATTGCTATTGGAACGATAGCTGCTGGCGGAAGCTCTACCGTCCAATTCCGCGTAGTGGTGAACAGTCTTCCTTCTCCACCGCAACTGGTCGATCAAGCGAGCGCCGCTTATACCTTTCAAGTTCCAGATGGGCGAATTATAGCTGGATCAGCCACATCCAATACATTGTCTATTCCAGTTAGACTCCCCAATGTTGCCGTGGTCAAAAGCGCAGGATTTGCTGATGTCGCTGTTGGCGACACACTCCTTTATATTTCCGTAATCACCAACAACGGGATCGAAGCAGTTAATAACGTTATCCTTACTGATACCATTCCCACAGGGACTTCACTGGTTTCAGGAAGTGTTACAGTTGCGGGGACGTCACAACCCTCTGCAAATCCAGGTACAGGTATTACTGTTGGTTCAATCGCTGCAGGAAGTTCAGTTACCGTCACCTTTCAGGTCAATGTTATCTCGTTACCTAGTCCAGCACAGCTATTAAACAAGTCTACAGCGTCCTACAGTTCAGGAGCCTTTACTGGTATTTCGCTGTCCAACACGACTACGACTCCGGTATATCAACCCATCATTCAAATTGTTAAAAGCTCGAACACCGCTAGCGCAACAGTAGGCGGCAATATTCTTTATACATTAAATGTTCAGAACTCCGGAAATATCGGGGCTGTTGTAACCTTAACCGACAATATTCCCTCAGGGGCTACCTTTGTATCGGGTAGTGTAACTGTAAACGGAGTCGCACGACCTACAGATTCTCCTCTTACAGGTATTAATCTAGGTACAGTAGCCTTAGGAACTGTTGTGCCGGTAACATTTCTGGTCACTGTCCAATCTCTGCCTTCACCACCTGTTCTGAACAATCTAGCCAGCAGCAGTTACACCTACCAATTACCAAGCGGTAGATCCTTATCCGGAACTAGCCAATCAAACACTGTCAGCATCCCTGTCTCTGCTCCAAACGTTACGTTAAGTAAAACCGCAAGCGTTGCAGCTGTCGCTGTCGGAGAGAATCTGACATACACAATCATATTGTCCAACACAAGTAGCGTAGCTGTGAATAACGTCGTAGTCTCTGACCCTATTCCTACTGGAGGCACTTTTGTAGCAGGCAGCGTTATTGTTGGCGGTTCATCGGTACCAGCCGCTAATCCAGGTACAGGAATATCTATCGGTAGTATTCCGGCAGGCAGCTCTACAACCGTCTCTTTTAGAGTGAACGTATCTTCTTTACCAAATCCAGCGCAATTTGCAAATAGAGCCAGCGCCTCTTTCACATCCGGCGCCTTCACCGGTTCCTCACTCTCGAACACGGTAGTAACACTTGTTTATCAACCGATCATTAATATGGTCAAAAGTGCGAATACAGCTCAGGCATCCGTTGGAGGAACTTTGTCTTACTCGATCCTCATTAGCAATACAGGGAATATTGCAACTACTCTATTATTGACTGATACGCTTCCACCCCAAGCTGTATTCAACGCTAATAGTGTAATCATAGGCGGAACACCTTTACCCGGATACAATCCAGGAACAGGAATTCCTGTAGGCCCATTGGCACCAGGTGACAGTGTATCCGTGAGCTTTCTAGTCACGATAACAGCGTTACCTCCTTCACAGATGTTGCTAAACTCCGCTTCAGCAACGTATAGCTTCACCCTTCCTGATGGGCGTCAACTCGGAGGAAATGTAGTGTCGAATACACTCTCTGTCCCTGTTTCCGCCCCTAACGTCAGTGTCGTTAAAAGCGTGAATGCTGCTACCGCCGTTACAGGCGATATTCTTACATTCACCTCTGTATTGAAGAACAACAGCATTGCTACAGTAAGCAACATCATTCTCAGCGATCCTCTGCCTGAGAATGTAGTTTTTATTCCCGGAACCGTAATTGTAGGTGGCATTACCCAGCCACTAACAGTTCCGTCCGCCGGTATTCCAATCGGTAGTCTGGGTCCAGGCGCCACAGCTACCGTAACATTCGAGGTGAGGATAACGATGCCGATACCATCACAGATAAATAATCAGTCATCCGTCAGTTTTACATCCGGTGTATTTTCCGGTTCTTCATCATCTAACATCACTAGCACTCCAGTCATTCAGCCGCAAATCTCATTACTAAAAACAGCCGTCGATGGAGATGGAGATGACGATGCGCTGGTTGTAGGTGACTCAGTCATCTATACGATAGTTGTAAGTAATACAGGTAATCTTGCAGCTAATGTAACCTTAACGGATAACATTCCGGCTGGAACAGTCTTTAATCCTAACAGTGTTATTGTAGGGGGCATGCCGCAGCCAGGTGCAGCACCTAATACCGGCATTGCTGTGGGCAGTGTCGCACCGGGTGCCAGTGTCCCTGTTAGCTTCTCTGTTGACATTGTTTCGCTGCCGACACCGCAGCAAATCAGCAATCAGTCTTCTGCAAGCTATACCTTTACCCCTCCTGACGGCAGACCCTTAAGCGGAACTGCTGTATCTAATACAGTCACATTAGAGGTCTCAGCTCCTAATATTGCCGTTGTCAAAAGCTCAACCTCAACTTCTGTAGCCATTGGAGATACAGTCACTTATAACGTGAATATTACAAATAACGGTGTGGAAGCTGTCAATAGCGTATTACTTAATGATCCAACGCCAGCAGGTGCTGCCTTTGTAACAGGTAGCGTATCTGTGAACGGAGTGCCTTTTCCAAACCTGAGCCCCTCTTCCGGAATATCTATTGGTACCTTGGGACCGGGAGCGTCAGCGCTGGTTGCATACAGCGTTACTGTCACTTCTGTTCCTCCCACAGCTACACTCATCAATAAAGCAGCCGTAACCTTTACATCAGGCGTTTTTTCCGGATCTACTTTTTCTAATACGGTTATCATCCCTGTCTTCCAACCGAACATCTCCGTTGTCAAAACAGCAAGTACAGTTAATGCCACCACGGGTGACACTGTCAGCTATACCCTTACCGTAAGTAACACAGGCAACTATCCGGCAAGCCTAAGCATTACGGACAATATCCCATCCGGCACCACTTTTGTTCCGAATAGTGTGCTGATCAACGGACTCCCTTTAGCACAAGCAGATCCGTCTACAGGGATTCCGGCTGGTATTATCGCGCCCGGGGGTACAACTGCAGTAATATTTTCGGTCAATATTACTTCACTTCCCAATCCTCAGCAATTGGTCAATCAGGGTACTGTAGCATATAGCTTCACTTTACCTGACAGTCGTACACTAGGTGGTTCAGTTCTATCCAATACCGTTACCATCCCTGTCTCTTCACCAAATATAGCTGTAGTAAAATCTACAACTACCACTTCAACTACGGTCGGAGACACGATTACCTATACGGTTGCGATTACCAATAACGGAATTGAAACAGTGAATAATGCCGTCTTCACGGACGCCCTTCCCGCAGGAACTACCTTTGTATCAGGCAGTGTGCTTGTGGATGGTGTGTCTCGTACGGGGGTTAGCCCTTCCACAGGAGTACCTATAGGCAGTATAGCTCCCGGGGTAACCGTGACTGTGGCCTTCACAGTGAATACTGTCTCCTTACCACCTTCAGGGCTATTAAATAACCAGTCAACGGTTAGCTTCACCTCAGGGGTTCTCTCTAATGTTGCCTTTTCTAATATTGTATCTACGCCTATTTACTTACCGATTTTATCCGCAGCAAAAAGCTCGAATGTCATTCAAGCGACTGTCGGGGATACCATTACCTACACGATTAATGTAACTAATACGGGAAACTACGGGGCTTTGGCTACACTCAGTGATACTATCCCAGCTGGAACAACATTTGTGCCAAACAGTGTTCTTATACAAGGCGCGCCGGCTCCGGGAGCAGACCCTGCAGCCGGCATTCCGCTCGGTGTCATATCTGCAGGTGCAAAACTGTCCGTCATGTTCTCCGTGCTTATATCTACACTACCAGCAAGCCAGCAGCTAATTAACCAAGCCTCAGTAGCATTTGCGTACACCTTACCTGATGGGCGGACATTTAACAGTTCTATCCAATCCAATTCAACAACGATTTCAGTGTCTTCACCGAATGTACTCGTTACTAAATCATCCCCTGCTGCAGATGCCGTTGTTGGTGATACTATTACCTACAACCTGACGGTTACTAATAGTGGAATAGCCAATATCAGCAATGTAAACATCAGTGATCCAATACCGGCGGGCTCTTCGTTTGTCGCTGGCAGTGTGCTCGTTGATGGTATCCCACATCTTAATGCCAACCCTGCGAATGGTATCTCATTGGGCACAATTGCACCGGGCATTACGGTCAATATCTCGTTTAGCACTATCGTCAATGTACTGCCTAATCCTGCAACGCTAACTGATCAAGCATCCGTCAGCTTCACATCTGGAGCCTTCTCGGGATCCTCCTTCTCTAATACGCTTGTTATTCCGGTATATCAGCCTATCATTGTAGTTGTCAAAGGGGCAGACAGAACCGCCGCAACTGTCGGAGATACGATTACTTACTCCTTGAATGTGACGAATACTGGTAACCTCATAGCAAATGTAGTCATAACTGACACGATTCCTAGCGGGGCTATCTTCGTTCCAAACAGCGTGCTCGTTAATGGTGTGCCACAACCAGGCTCCGACCCGTCTACTGGATTAAATATTGGAGCAGTTGCTCCGGGAAGCACAGTAACAGTGACCATAACCCTGCAGGTTACAGTAGCCTCCCTCCCGTCACCGCAGCAGTTAGTCAATCAGGCTTCAGCAACTTTCTCATTTACACCACCAGATGGTCGTCTGCTCACCGGAACTTCTCTTTCAAATGTCCTAATAATCCCTGTCTCTTCTCCGGATGTAAGTGTCGTTAAGAGCACTACTTCTATTGATGCTGTTGTCGGCGATATCATCACCTATACGATTGTTGTTACCAATTTAGGGATTTCACCAGTCAATAACGTCATCATGGTTGACCCTATCCCAGCAGGCAGCCAGTTTGTAACCGGCAGCATCACTGTAGACGGAACCCCACGACCTAATGGCAGCCCGGCTTCCGGTATAGCCATCGGCACTATTGCTGCCGGTGCTTCTTCAACCATCACCTTCCAGGTTAAGGTAGTAGCGTTATGATTCCCGGCTCACGCACCCAGCCTGTCGTAACCAATCAATCTATGGTACTCTTCAACTCGGCGGCGGGTGTTGACGGCATTGTCTATTCCAATACCGTTAACACCCCGGTCGTGGGCCCGGTACTTTCATTGCTGAAGAGTACAGATAAACTTCATGCCTCATTAGGTGACACCCTTGTGTATACCATTACAGCTTCTAATAATGGAAACACAGAAGCTGTGCTAACGGTGTATGACATTCTTCCAGAGGGTGTTTCCTTTATTTCCAACAGTGTGCTAAGAGACGGTGTGCCTCTCCCAGGGGCTACACCGTCTTCGGGCATAACGCTAGGTTCTATTGCTCCGCAGAGTCAAGTGAGCATCGCCTTTCAAGTTGTCATCATTTCATTACCTTCTTCGTTAATGCTGCAAAATAAAGCGCTAGGCCGTTTTCCTTTTACTACACCGGAGGGAAGAATCATTAATGGAGATTTATATTCTAATTCCGTACTAGTTTCTTTACGTTCGTACCAGCTCTCTACTTCGTTGACTTCAAGCACTCCAACTTCTTTTATAGGAGATGTAGTTACCTATACATTGCGGCTCACGAACGAAGGCAACAGTCTATTAAACCAAATCACCGCAACGATTTCTATCCCAAACGGAGCCGTATTCATTCCAGGGAGTGTCATTGCAGGTGGAATCTATTATCCAGAATCAGATCCAACACAAGGAATAGCAATCGGTCAACTGGATAAAGACTTAAGCATTGACATCACCTTTCGCGTCCGAGTTACAGAGATCCCTCCATCCTTGGACCTGACAAATCGTGCATTGGTCACTTATTCCGTCGATGAGGATCCAAATTCGATCGAGAGCAACACTGTGGTTGTCTCCCTTGTCCTGGCAGGTGTCAGTATCAGCAAAAAAGTAGACATGTTACAGCCGCTCCAGGTGACAACCTAAGATATGAACTAACGGTAACTAACAGCGGGACCTTGGCCGTAAATGCAGTTCTGACGGATGCCATCCCTTCTGGTACTCTTTTTGTATGGGATAGCGTTCTTTTAAACGGAGTGATGCTAAAAGGAGCCCGTCCAGCAGATGGCATTCAGCTTGGTACATTAAGAGGTGGAACCTCTACGGTCGTGGTCTTTCAAGTGAGCATACCTGCAGCTATAAATATCCATGCCATTGCAGCTGTACAAAACCATGGTAGTGTTCAATATACCTTTGTGCTCCCGGACGGACGAACAGTAAGACAAACCTCCCGCTCCAATACTGTTACCACCTTAATAGTCACACCTGTCATTTCTCTCGAAACACATGCAAAGCCTACCCTTGTGGAAGCAGGAGAACACGTCCAGTGCTGGATCTCCCTAACGAATAGTGGAAATTGGCCAGCTGAAGTATCCCTTAATCGGCTAACGCCAGAGGAATGTCTTTTGGATCCTAGCAGCATTGTGATTGATGGAATTCCACATCCCCAATCATCATTTAATGGCACTTTGTCGCTAGGGACAGTCAAAGCTGCTGCTACTGTAAACATCCATTATTTTGTCCGGGTAAGTGAACATGTACTGGGTCGTTTCCTTAAAGGCTTAGTAACCGCTCAATATTTCTTCAATCTTGATGGACGTGAATACACTGGCGAGAGCCAGTCGAACAGTTATATATTGACCGTGGAAGAGATCAGTGAATAAGAAATCACATATCCCCCATCCCCATGAATATACTTTAGTTACAACCCAAGAAGAAACGACGTTGTCGTCTTTTAAAGACGATATCCGTTTCTCGTAGAAATATAAGAATAATGTATAGGGTGAAACTTATACTTTCTTATATTTTTAAAACATCCCCACAAAGTGAGTCTTTGCTTTCGATACGTACACAGGCACTTTGCGGGGACCCCAAATATATACTTTGCATAAGGTTCCTTCAATCAACATTTATATTCCATGGGAGGTGGTCATCCTGTCGCAATCATCTGGTCCCTTTTCCTTTATTGTCTCAAAAGAAGACTGGTCCCTTCATCGCAAAGGTCATCAGGATCAGGAACGTCATCAGCAAAAGGTCAGAGAAGCTATCAAGGATAATTTGCCGGATCTCGTGACCGAAGAAAATATCATTTTGTCAGGTGGTAAGCAGATTGTTAAGGTTCCGATTCGGAGTCTTGATGAGTATCGAATTATTTATAATTTTCGCAAGCAAAAGCATGTAGGACAGGGAGACGGGGAAAGTCAGGTCGGCGATGTACTTGGACGCGATTCACAGTCGGCACAGCCCGGCAAAGGGGAAAAAGCAGGCGATCAACCCGGTCAAGATACTGTAGAAGCTGAGGTCAATCTAGAAGATCTGGAGGACATCTTGTTTCAGGATATGGAGTTGCCACATCTGAAGCCAAAGAATAAGGAAGAGATCGAAGTTAAATCTATCATCTTCAATGATATCCGTAAAAAAGGCATGATGTCTAACATCGATAAGAAACGTACTCTTCTGGAGAATCTTCGGCGTAATGCAAGCAGAGGCAATCCCGGAATTCACAGTATAAGTCCTGACGATCTACGCTACAAAACATGGGATGACATTAGAACGCCACACTCCAATGCGGTCATTATTGCGATGATGGATACGTCAGGTTCGATGGGTTCTTTTGAAAAATATTGCGCCCGTAGCTTCTTCTTCTGGATGACCCGCTTTCTACGCCGCCAATATGAAAAGGTAGGGATTGTCTTTCTCGCCCACCATACAGAGGCTAAAGAGGTCAGCGAGCATGATTTCTTCACCCGCGGGGAGAGTGGGGGAACCATCTGCTCCTCAGCCTATCAAAAAGCAATTGAGATTATCGACAGCCGCTACCCGCCTGCGCAGTACAATATTTATCCATTTCACTTCTCCGATGGTGATAATCTCACCTCCGACAACGAACGTTGTGTGAAACTGATCGGAGAACTACTGAAACGCAGCAATATGTTCGGCTACGGCGAAGTGAATCAGTATAATCGCAGCAGCACGTTAATGTCCGCTTATCGTCATCTAAAGCACGAACAATTCATGCATTATGTCATTAAAGACAAAAAAGAAGTGTATCAGGCGCTAAAGACCTTCTTCAGTCAAAAGGGCACTGTTCATTCATAATCCCTCCACTCAAAAATACGGATGTCCTATCAGCCATTTCATGGCTTTTGGGACACCCGCATTTTTTGGCGTTTCTTCTCTTTATACAAAATAGCATAATTCGTCTGATTCGAGTATCACTCACGGCGCGTACAAAGTAGCTGTCAGATTACAGCCTAATGTACCTTCTCTCTGTCCTTACCTTTGTCAGACTCACCGGCATTTTTGTTCGCTGCTTCCCGGTCCTGCATCATCTCATCCACCGTCTTCACCTTCAGTCGTGCAGCTCCCTCATTGTTAGCGTTCGTTGGGATAAGCTCTTCTGAAGCTAAACGTTCCTTTGCCTTAGCAATAGCTTCGCTGTATTGAGGTAGCCACTGTTCCCCTGCGACGAGCATCTCATCGACCATCTGCCAGATTTCTTTCGGGTTACATACCGCACCTACCAACGGATCCATCATAAATGCTTGACGCAGCAGCTTGTCATCGCCATGCACAGCAGCTTCGACGGCTAAACGTTGCACTGAGATACTAACATTGCACACTGCGGCTGCTCCTAAAGGCAATTCGCCCACAATCGGCATCGATATTCCGTTCCGATCCACATAACCCGGTGCTTCAATAATCGCGTCATCTGGCAGATTTGAAATTACGCCATTATTCACAGTGTTAAAGTGACCTCTGTATACTCTGCCCGTTTCCAATCCTTCAATAATGAAAGAACCATGCTCTTCTCCGCGATTCTCCACCGTATACTCCAGTGCCGAGTCCTTCATCCAATTCGGAAAATCCGTTTCGAACCAATTCCGCCCTTCTGTGCAGACACGTAGATATCCACCAGTCTCACCGTTAATCCAGCTTCCGAGATCGATCCAATCCATAATTTCATCGCTGCGTTTACGGTACCATGGCACATATTCACTTAGGTGGCCATTGGATTCTGTACTGTAATATCCAAAGCGGCGTAACATGTCAATCCGAACTTTTTCCGTGCGACTGAATTCCGGGTGATTCTCAAAGGCTTCTAGGAGACCACCGGTCAAATCTTTACCCTTATGACTCGCCGAAATATACCAGGTCTGGTGATTGATACCCGCACAAATAATATCGACTTCTGATTTCTTCAGCCCATACACATCTGCAATTTGCCCATGCCCATGCTGCACCCCATGACACAGACCAATCGTCCGTACACCACCGTATTTATTGCAAGCCCAAGTTAGCATAGCCATAGGGTTCGAATAGTTAAGTAAGAGGACATCCGGTGCAGCCATCTCCCTAATATCGCGACAAATATTCAACATTTCCGCAATCCCACGCTGTCCATACATGATGCCTCCAGCACAAAGGGTATCCCCTACGCACTGATCGACTCCGTATTTCAATGGAATATCTATGTCTGTTGCAAATGCTTCCAGTCCACCCATACGAATAGTACAAAATACGTACTTGGCATCCTTCAGAGCTTCTCTTCGATCCGTAGTCGCCTGGATTTGAATATTTAATCCATTCTCTTTAATATCACGTTGGCACAGTTCGGTAACCATCTCCAAGTTGTGACTATTAATATCCATAAATGAGACTTCAATATTTTTAAATTCCGATACAGTTAGTAAGTCTCGCAACAAGCCACGGGTAAATCCAATACTGCCAGCCCCTATAAAAGACACTTTAAATGACATCCTTATCATCCTCCGGTAATGAATTGATCGTTCCTGTCCATTGTAGCAAGGGAGCTTAGGAAAGCGTAACCAATATCATGACCTCTTTTGAAGGAAGGTGTCTAAAATCCTAACCTATCTATTGAAGATCCATCTCTTCGTAACTCCAGGAATGACGCTCAATGGAATTGCGATATTCTACTGGCGTGTTGTCTGTGTATTTTTTGAAGAGGAGATGAAAGTATTGCCTGCTGCTAATTCCTACATAATCGGCAATTTCAGCAATTGGAATATCACTCTGCCCCAGCAGCATCTTTGCTTTCTCCATTCGCAGCATATTCAAATAATCACTGACTGTCCGGCCTGTATGCGACTTAAAAATACGATGCAGATATCCGGGATGCAGATTGACTGCAGCAGCGATATCCTTAACCTGAATACTCTGGTCATAATTCTGATGAAGGAATTCAATACTCCGCCTAACATAGAGCTGTGAAGGCTGTTGGCTGGTATGAAGCTGATCCTGTCGCAAGCTAGATAATCGAAGCATAAGCTCACAGAACAATAAGTCGACCATACTTCCACCTTTCCCGCCACTTTGATCAAGCTCCAGTACAAGTCCTTTTAGAACATGATAGATTTCCTCCGGATCAGGCATGACTAGACTGGAAAAGGGGGCCTGCAACCATTCAGCAAGGGCCTTTTCTTGCAGGGCAAGCTTGCCGATAGATGGAGCAACCCCTGTATATTCCATAAATCCAAACTCCACATTTAGCATTCGACAAGGCGATCCATCCTCGACAATCAGTCTGTGCGGTACATTTGCATCGAGTATGATCAATTCTCCCCGCTTTAACTTAAATCTCTCTTCTTCATCTGCTTTTGGACAGACATCCACGACACAACTTCCTGAGATCAAATACATGATTTCGGTTGAATTATGCTGATGGTAAGACATGCTGTAATTGTTCCACTGTTTATAATAGTAAGCAAAAAACCGAGGACTATAATCCCCTTCAATTAATGCCTGCTGAAAAAGACTCCCACTAAGACTTAGATGCAAATTCGTCATTCGATCACTCCTTTCTTCTATTAAAATGTTAATCCAAGTGTATCTCCCAAACCACTTCTAAGACAAGAAGAGCTCCTTGAAGTCATTAAGTTAGAAAAAACGAGCAAAACTCCAATATACAGGAGAATTACTCGTTTTATTGTTTTTATTATTAAGATGTAATTCTCATACTTGAAAAGAAACCATAGATTGCTTAAGATCTGCTGCTAAGCTCTCTAGCTTTTGGGATAAGGAAACTAGCTCCTCACTTACAGTAAATTGCTGTGAAGACATAGAAGCTACCTCCTGCGTCGAAGCCGTCGTCTGCTGCACAATGGAACTGACACTCGCCATGGATTCACCTAATTGACGCTGAAACGCTATCAGTTCATGAATAGAAGCAGAGGATTCACTAAGATGCCCCATGAAGTGTTCCATTTCCTCTTTGACACTTGCAAAGATCGTCGACGACTCACGTACGGAAGAAATCTGCTCACGGAACTTTGGAGCGGTCTCATTGATATCTTTAACCGTGTTCTCAATGTGTAGACCAATCTCTTCCGTAATCTTGGAGACCGATTGGATCGAATCATTCGATTGATTTGCGAGCTGTCTGATTTCATCAGCAATCACTATAAAGCCTCTGCCTGCTGCACCGGCTCTTACCGCCTCTATAGTGGCATTTAGCGCCAAAATATTGGTCTGCTTATTCACAGCAATCATAGGACTAAGAATACTGCGAATTAAATGAGTACTCTCTCTTAGCTTATTGGAGTTCTCTTGTATTCGATTGAACATTTCCACCGTAGACTCACTCTGCTCTACTAGCAGCTTCATCAGCTCTGTCCCTTGATCACTAACCTCAATAACTCGTTCCGCCGAAGCGTCCATTACTGTATTTAGTTCGGTTACTTCACTCATCTTGCTGCCAATGATTTCGACATTAGCATGGCTTCTTTCTGCTTCGACAGCAAGGCTAGCTGCTCCAAGTGCAATCTCACCTGTAGCGGATGCAACCTCTCTGGCATGAAGTGAGGTTGTACCTGATGCTTTGACTAATTGTTCCGAAGTACCAAGCACTTCATCCGCTGACATCTCACTCTGGCTTGCAAGCAGAGAAATTTGCTCCATCATTTTGTTAAAGCTATGCCCGAGCCGGCCAATCTCATCCTTACCCTTAAAATTTGTTCGTACACGAAGGTTTCCTCGCTCACCTTCTTCCATTAAGGTCGCCAGTTTACCTAGTGGACGCCCAACCAAACGAACAAGAACATAACCAATTAACAGGGCTATCACGGCAGCTGCAAGCACCACAGAGAACGTAATATAAAGAAGCTTGTCCGCCGACTTCGTAAAATCACTAACTGGTGCATATCCCATGAGTGTCCACTTAGCGGTCGTTAAAGGCTGATAAACGACAAGCTGAGGACTTCCCTTCTCATCGGCTGCTGTAAATGAATGATTCTTTTCTATATCTTGCTCTTCTGATACTTTTATGTAAGAGGGTTGACCCAGTTTAGCATTATCCGTACCATAAACAATGTTACCATCTGTGTTCAAAATTCGAATCTCACCGGTAATTCCAATCTGAAGATTAGATAACATTTCAGTCATGGCCTTCCCTTTAACTTCGATGAGCATGTAGTACTCCGCTTCAGGATGCAATAGATTGCGAAGCAATCTCCCCATAGTTAAAGATGGTTCAGTATAAGCATCAAAGAAGCCCTTCTCACGAACCGGAAACCATACTGGCTCTCCTTTAGCATCCTCAATTTGTTTCAGTCTCTCAGCAATACCTTCATCACTACGGAGACCACTAATACCTGCAGATTTATAAGATTCTGTTTCTTCCAAGCTCTTAGATACCAGTCTGACGCCATACATCCGCTCATCTGAACCTTTAACTAAGTCTAGCTTTCTGCGAATCCGATCTTCTGCAGCAACTTTAGCTACCGTTGTAAGTTCACCACTATTTATTTTTTCCAAGTCACCTTTTAATGCGGAGTCGAGTGCAAATTGCCTCGAAAGCGCTTCATATTCGGTTAGAACAAAATCCAGCTTGTCCGCTGCTTGAACTACAGACTGTGAGGAGGCCGCGGCAACCTCATCTGTAATGATATCTTTGGCAGCAAAATATGAAGTCAATCCTAGAACAGTGGATAAGAGCACTATGGAGCTGAAAAGAATAACGAACAATTTTATCCCAACTGATCTAAACTGTAGAGTCCATAGCTTTTTCATTAAGTTCACTCCCTATGATGGAAAAAGGGTACAGCCTTCCATTTCTGTACAAAGGCTGTACCCAGTTCATTCTTTAGTATGAAGCGAAATTGTTACCCCTTACTAGCTCCTGCAGTCAATCCATCAACAAGCAGACGTTGCAAGAATACAAACAAAATCATAATCGGGATAGAGATCAGAACAGCACCGGCAGAGAATAAGGTAAAGTTAGTGTTTTGGTTCGTGTTAACCATATCCCACATTCCGACTGCGACGGTCCAGTTCTCCTTCGTCCGCAAAATAAGTCTGGCGAAAATGAAATCCACCCAAGGACCGACAAATTGAGTCAGTGCCATGTAAGTGATCATAGGGCGTGACAAGGGAAGAATAACTCGCATAAATATTCCGAAATTGCTCGCCCCGTCAATTCGAGCTGCCTCATCCAAAGAACGAGGAATCGTGTCGAGGAAGCCTTTGGCGATAAAGGTTCCCCCAAGCGGTGCCCCAGCTGCATAAACGATAATCAAGGCAATATGTGTATCCAGCAAATTAAACTCCTTAAGGAGCATATAAATAGCAATCATACTCATAAAACCAGGGAACATACCAAGAATTAGAACGGTGGATAACGCTGTTTTACGCGCTTTAAACCGGAATCTGGATACAGCATAACTAGTTAACAAGGTAAGTACTACACCGATAAGCATGGAGAACACGGCTATTTTCAATGTATTAGCATACCAAGTCCCAAACATATAACTCGGCGATGTGAACAATTCTCTGTAGTGATCGAAGGTGAATTGCTCAGGGATAAATGATTTACTGTACAATGATTTACCAGGCCGGAAAGAAGCAAATAGAATCCAGAGGGCCGGATAGAGTGCCGCTATCGACAAAGCAATCAAGATGATGTAACTACCACTTAAGCGAATAAAGTTCGCGATCTTTCTGCTCATTGGATCATATCCTCCTCTTTGAATGATTTCGTCCGGCGGTAATTGTACAGGGAGAATGAAGCAACAATGATAAAGATAATAATCCCTATTGCCGAAGCCATGTTGTTTTTATTCTGATCAAGTGTTAATTTGTATAGCCAGGTTACTAGCAAGTCCGTGGAACCGGCATATTGATAATCACCATTTACAGGACTACCACCTGTTAATAGGAAGATCGCATTAAAGTTGTTAATGTTACCTGCGAACTGCGTAATTAGAGTAGGCGCTGTGGAGAACAATACCATCGGTAGCGTAACAATACGGAACTTCTGATAACCCGATGCTCCATCCACTTCAGCTGCTTCATACATATCCCGAGGAATTGTAGTCAGTACGCCCATAATAAGTAACATCGAGACTGGAATACCAACCCACATGTTTACAATAATTACGGTAACCTTAGCCCAGAATGGATCTGTCAGCCATGGCAATCCGCCCATTCCAAAATACCCGAGGTATTGGTTGATAGGGCCGAATTGACCGTTAAATAGATTGCGCATGAGCAGCAAAGAGATTAACTGCGGTACTGCGTAAGGCACAATCAGAATAACTCTCCACATTCCTTTGAAACGAATACCCTTTTGGCTCACCAGTAAGGCTACCAATAGTCCTCCGAAATATGTAGTAATCGTTGAAAGAACTGCCCATATAATCGTCCATGTTAATACGCCATAAAAAGTGTGACTCCAGGTTTTGAGAACCAATAAATTACGGAAGGTCTGAAATCCAACCCAGTCAACCAATTTAGCGGGTGGAAGATGATCAGGTGCGGAATAGTTCGTAAACGCTAGCAGGATCATGAAGATGATTGGCATGATCGTAAAGAATAGAACACCAATACCCGGCAAGACCAAGAACGTCTGAGCGAACTTATAATCCAGTATATAGCGAACACTTTGTTTAAAGGTGTTTGCCTGAAGACCGTTATCGCGTTTCTCTCCAGTCTTATAAGCATCTTTAATGTTCAAATACCAAGCGAGGATTATGATGATAAGCATTAGGATGGTGATCAAGCTTTGAATCAAAATATAAATCGAGTGATCCCCAGCTACCATCTTAGCGATGCCTTTTACTTTTACCAACCGGCTAGGGTTTTCTCCTAGTGTAACAAAACCCCATAATGCAGTAGCAAGATTCTGAATAAAATAATAAACAGCGGCGGCTTCTACAACTAAAAACATGATTCCTTTGATGAATTGGCGGTTATATATTTGTCCCAATCCCATGAAAATCGTCGACAGTACTGCGGCCCTCGTGCGATGTCGCTGCATTTCGCTTCCGTTCTCCTCTCCGAGTGAAAATAAGAAGCTGCCCTCCGCTAAACATGCGACGGGCAGCTTGATTCACTGTATGCTGTTAAGACTGTGATTTATGATCCTTATTGCGATGAACTGTTGTTCAAATCTTTGATTTGTTGAACGGCTTTGTCCATTGCTGCTTTTGGATCTACATTCTTATCCCAAATTTCTGGAAGCGCTGCATTTACAGGGCTCCAAACGTTACCCATTTCAGGGATAGAAGGCATTGGTTGGGAACTCTTAGCTTGTGCTGCAAAAGCGGATACGAATGGATCGTCAACGATTTGTGGATCAAGAAGCGCTTCATTGTTTGTAGGAACAGAACCGATCGTTTTGTTCAGTAACAATTGAGCGTCTTTGCTTGATGCAAAATGAGCGTACAATTTAGCAGCATTCGGATATTGAGTAAACGAGTTAACCGCGAAAATCTTGATACCAGAGAATGTAATAGCTGTTTTGCCATTTACTGTAGGGATCGGTGCGATACCAAGGTTATCTCCAAGAGCTGCTTTGTATCCTCCAAGCTCCCAAGGACCTGTGATATCCATCGCTACATCACCTGAGTTGAACAAGCTGCGTTTGATATCACTATTGATATCTCCGCTCTTAATTGGCAATGCTTCTTTCATTTTCACAAATTCTTTAAGGCCTGCAATCGCTCCATCGTTAGCAAGTCCGATATCTTCTTTATCAGTACCGTCCTTACCGAACAGATATCCACCATCAGAAGCGATAAACATGTAGTTGAAGTACAGGTTTCCTACTTCCCACATAATTCCGTATCTGTTCTTGGATTTATCTGTGAATGTTTTGCTGAAAGCAAGAACATCGTCGAAAGACTTAGGTGCTTCTTTAACGAGTGATTTATTGTAGAACAATGCATAAGTTTCTGCTGCTCTTGGGTAGCCATACAATTCGCCATCGTACGAAGATCCGATAATTGAAGCTTCAGTATTGCTAGCTTTTGTTTCTTCACCGAAGACGTCATTAGGAAGAACCAAGCTCGCACTTGCCGCTTTACCTAAGTTGTCGTGAGGGATAAGAACAACGTCTGCTGCTAATCCTGAAGGACCATCTTGCGTAAGTTTAGTTACTTGATCTGGTGGTGCCAACTCTTCAATCTTGACTGGAACGTTATATTTTGCTGTGAACTGCTTAGCAATTTCATCTGCGAATGGTCTTTCTTCCTTACTTTCCCATACAACTAGTGTCGCTCCATCTTCAGGCACAATTTCTTCTGTTGCTGCTGCATCTGTGGTCTCTGGCGCTGCAGTCTCTGTAGTGTTGTTAGCAGCATTAGTAGCTTTTGCTGCGTTGTTACCCCCGGTATTCCCATTGTTGTTCGAACCACACGCTGTAACGGACAGTGCCATAGAAACAGCAGCGGTGATAACCATCACTTTTTTTAACTTCATTACTTTAACCCCTCCCAATTTTAAAAAAGCATAAGATGGTAAAATAGTAGAGCTAGAAATTTGCGCAAACGATTTCAGAAAAGCTAAAAAAAAAGTTGTTCTTTTAGCTCGCTCCTTCAAAAGCTGCATTTGGCAGTGCAAGAAAGCGCTTCATTCATGAATACATCATACAACAGTATCGTTTGTTTTTAAAAACGTTTGCACATACCATATTTGACCATTTTCCATTAATTTATAAACTATATAGGCATTTATCTCCATTTTTCACATGATATCTTTTAATTAATCGATTATTCATGTGTTTAAAAATGGAATTGCTTTTTTATTTGCCCCTGATATGCCACAAATTCACTTTTCCAATAGATTTACAATTTTCAGGCAGTAGAAATGCACATATACTCAAGTGAAAATTTGTGCAATGGTTTGAACAAGAGTATTGAAAGCCCTTTTATTCCATGCTATAATCCAAATCGTTAAGAGGCTATCCAACACGAATCATTGCATCTATTGTCTGCCTCCTGTTCTATATAATTAAAAGGCAATGTTACTTATGAAAGGTACAACCTCGGACAAGCTACTTCGCGGCGGTTGTGCCTCTTTGTTATGTGCAAGTTTGCTTCATCATTTGCGCATGTTGCATAAAAAACTGTGCAACCAATAACAATAGCGACATTCTAACACCCGTGCTGTGGTGAATTGTTCGAGGAAGTATTGCTTACCACTCTAAGCGTATGCTTTTGAGGTAGTTTTGCCGAAGCTGATCAGGGAAGTATCGCTTACAAAACTAAGCGTATGCTTTCGAAGTAGTTTTGCCGAAGCTGATCAGGGAAGTATCGCTTACAAAACTAGGCCTATGCTTTCGAAGTGGTTTTGCCGAAGCTGATCAGGGAAGTATCGCTTACAAAACTTTAGGAGGACTTATTCATGTTACTGGAAGCTGTGTACCATCGCCCGCGGTTAAATTGGTCTTACGCCTATAATGAGAGCACGATTCATTTGCGTCTCCGCGCTAAAAAAGGAGATTTAACAGAAGTATTTGCTTTTGCAGGAGATAAATACACTTGGGATACCACAAAAGAGCTAATTCCCATGACCCTCTTCACCTCTGATGCTATGTTCGATTATTGGGAATGTGCCTCTGTTCCCATCTATCGTAGATTGAAATACGGATTCTTACTGCAAAAGGATAATGAGAAAATTTGGATGACCGAAAATGATTTTCAAACGAACCGTCCAGAAAATCCAAACAAGCTGTTCGAGTTCCCATTTATTAACCCCGTTGATGTATTCACTCCACCTGCCTGGGTAAAGGATGCTGTTTTCTATCAGATCTTCCCTGAACGCTTTGCAAATGGCGACCCTAGTCTTGATCCAAAAGATGTTCAGCCATGGGGAGCAGAGCCAACACCAACCAACTTTTTTGGCGGCGACCTGCAAGGGGTTATTGATCATCTGGATCATCTTAACGAGCTTGGCATCAATGCTATTTATTTCACACCACTCTTCACAGCAACTACTAATCATAAATACGATACAGAAGATTATATGCAAGTTGATCCGCATTTTGGGGATATTGCAACGTTAAAAACACTCGTCGATAACTGCCATAAACGTGGTATTCGTGTGCTATTAGACGCTGTATTTAATCATTCCGGTGGAACTTTCGCTCCGTTTTTGGATGTTAAGGAAAAGGGAGAAGACTCCATCTACAAAGATTGGTTCCATATTCGTGAATTCCCACTTCAGGTTGTAAACGGCATTCCTACTTATGACACTTTTGCGTTTGAAGCACATATGCCAAAGCTTAATACAGAACATCCTGAAGTTAAAGAGTACTTGCTGAAGGTCGCAGAATTTTGGATCACAGAAGTTGGAATCGATGGTTGGCGCCTAGATGTGGCCAATGAAGTAGATCATGATTTCTGGCGTGAATTCCGAAAAGTGGTAAAGCGCGCTAATCCTGAGGCCTACATCCTTGGAGAAATCTGGCATGAATCTGCTCCGTGGCTGGAAGGTGATAAATTTGATGCCGTTATGAATTATCCTTTTACTGATGCCGTCCTTGACTTCTTTGTTCATGGAAGCCTTGATGCTGAAGGATTCGCCAACTCTATTGGCCGGCAGTTATCGCGCTACCCACTGCAAGCAAGTGAAGTTGCCTTCAATCTGTTAGATAGTCATGATACTCCGCGGTTGCTTACGCTGGCTGCAGGGGATAAAAATAAAATGCGATTAGCTTCACTATTCCAATTCACCTTTATGGGTACTCCTTGTATCTATTATGGCGACGAGTTCGGAATGGACGGTGATGGTGATCCAGGTTGTCGTAAATGCATGGAATGGAACCCTGAACAGCAGGATCATAATCTATTCGAATTCTATCGCCAGCTCATTCAAATACGCCATGAGCAACCAGCACTTCGTACGGGGACATTTACCTTCTTGGAGGCAGGTCGACAAGGCAGTAAGCTAGCCTATGAGCGCCGAATAGATCTTGAGACTATAGTTGTACTGATTAACAGTGAAGAGACTGCTCAGACGTTCCGTATTGACGTAGACGAGAAAAATTGGGAGAACTTGTTCACTGGCGATACAGTGCGTGCAGAAAGAGGCAAGCTAATCATGAAGATGCCTGCTTATGGTTTCACTATACTTAAGGCAATCGTTTAGTTACAAATACCTCCGATCATATTAAACATAACAAAAACAGGGTATCTCACTAGCTATGATAGCTGCGAGATACCCTGTTTTCTATTAGAGCTTAATAAGAATGACTGTCATATTACTAGCAACTACTAATACTTCGGTGCACTAACATCAGCACACCGAAGTCCAGTTTTACTTGCTCAGTAGCGTATAAATAATTTGTGCGCTTTCGGCGCGGGTCATCCATCCTTTAGGAGCAAAATGATTATTCCCTCTGCCCTGAAGCAATCCTAGCTCTGCTGCAGCCTTCACATAGCTGTCTGCCCACTTGCTTATGCTAGAAGCATCTGCAAACGCCTTAGAACCCGCTACAGGTTCGATCTTCTTAACAGACTTCACTTCAAGCGCACGGATCACCATGACAGCCATTTCCTCACGGGTAATGGAAGCATTCGGCGCAAATGTATCATTGCTGCGACCACTCACAATACCCAGCTTAGAAGCTGTTGCTACATATGATAAATACCATGCATCTGACTTGATATCCGTAAATTGAACCTGCCCTTCTGCCTTTAAACCAAGTGCGCGAACTAGCAATGCGGTAAATTCCGCACGGCTAACATTGCTCTTAGGATCATACTCGGTTGTTGTAACCCCTGAAACAATTTGTTTTGCAGCAAGGGACTGAATGGCGTGGAATGCCCAATAAGTAGATGGAACATCCTTGAACGACTTAACAATCTCAAGTACGGCATATTTACTAAAGTGCGTGACTTGTGTAGATATCACGTCTCCATTGAGCTGTCCACCTACGTACTCAAGCTCGCCATTATCGCCTAAATAGTAAATCCCCAATAGATCTTTATTCGATTGACCTTTAATCTTAAACGATATCGTAATTGGCTCATCGAACTTCTTAACTACTATCCGAGTACCATCTTTCTTCAGAATGCTAAGTCTCAGTTCAAACACATCGGAAAGCGAAGTTACGGTCCCCATCTCTTTGTTTAAACCATCGATTAATGCTTTTGTAGCAGACTGGATCAATGGTTTCAGCTCCAACAGGATTTGAGCACCATCCGCATCCACACCTGAAGCTAAACTTGGTATTGTGCTTAACAGTTTGTTAGGGATAGTAACTAATAGATCCCCCACTTTAAGAACTAAGTCATCAGTTCCCAACGTTTGTGCAGCATGCAATGGTAAGAGGATTGATGTCTTACCAGAGGCGATTTCAATTTGCACCTTACCATCTTTACCGTTTTTCAAACTGTCTTCACTGATAACTTGAGTATCAGCAGGAGTTGTAGGGTTAACAACAGCTCCACCAGGTGTTGGTGTCACTTTAGATACTCCAGATAGAATAACCGTTCCACCATCATCTCTACTCGGTAGATCAATGATTACTTTTTGATCAGCGGATACTGTGTAGGTTTTGCCGCTATATTCATCTGTTACAGATGAGTTAGGAACAAACGGTACAGGAATCGTTGCGGATACTACACTGTTGTTGGTGTTGATAGCCGTCACAACATTCTCATTGCCATAATATTTGTTGAAAGCTAAATAACCTAAATCATCTGAACCCGCCAGCTTCGTGCGCGTACCTTTGGAATACACTTTGGAGTATTTTGCACGAATATTTAACAGCTTCTGATAATGATCATGAAGTGGCTTTTCTGCAGTCAACTGATCCCAAGGCATATCTTTACGATTCTCGTTGAACTCACCTTTAGACATGTCTCCTGCTTTTTTGCCCGATTTCCCCAGCTCTTCTCCGTAGTAAATGACTGGCTGTCCCTTGGCTGTGATTTGCAGAGCGGCTGCGATTTTCAGCTTGCCTTTATCTCCATCCACGTAATTAGACAAGAAGCCATCCTCATCATGACTACTCAGGAATTGAGCCATCATCTTCGTGTTATCAATCTTTAACTCTCGTTCCTGCAAATAGGAATCAACACTGTTAACTTTACCATCAGTAAAGTCTTTCGCAGCATCATTAAATCCAAAATCAAGCAGTCCGTCCATCTGGCCTGTTTCGAGCATTCCACCATTGCTATCAATGGTTCCGCCAAAGTATTCACCGGTCATTTTGAAGTTTGGATCAATTGAAGTCAGTGCATTTTTAAATGCTTTCCAAGTTGTATCTTCTACATGTTTGACTGTATCCACACGGAAATAGTCAATCGTATCTCCACGTTCCGTCCGAGCGTTATCTAACCATCCTGTTTGCCAAGCAATAATTTTTTCACGAACGGCTGGATCTTCCGTTTTGAAATCCGGCAATCCTGCAAGCTCGCCTTTGATTGGATCTGTATCCGCGGATACACCATCCGTACGAAGCATTCCTTCAAAACGTGCTTTATCCTCAGCTGTAATCGTCGGCTCTTTATCCTCAGCCTTTAAACCGTAGCCCGTATGATTGAGTACAACGTCGACCATGATCTTGATGCCCTTGTCATGTGCCTTTTCGATCAATTCCTTGAAGGTCTCCATATCACCAAGATGCTCGTCAAGCTTTGTAAAGTCCTTGGCCCAATATCCATGATATCCGTATTGTTTGAAGCCATCACCTTTATTAAAATCAATATTATCTACAATTGGCGTAATCCAAAGCGTGTTAATACCAAGTTCTTGCAAATAATCGAGATTGTCGATCATTCCTCGGAAATCACCACCGTGGTATGCTTCCAGTTGATCTTTATCTACATTCTCATTATTTGTTGGATCTCCGTCTTTGAAGCGGTCTGTAAGCGCGAAGTATATACGGGCCTCATCCCAATCAAAATCAAGCTTATCACCTGTATAGGTTCTAGCTTTAACCTCGATTGTTGCATTTTGCTTATGCGCATTGCCGTATTGGTCCACGAGTGTAATCGGAATATTCTTGATTCCTGCTGACACCGTGTCCTTTACAGCAACCGTCTGTTTCAGCAGCTCCGTATCCAGTTGAACTTTACTTGGTCCGCCAAGACTGGTCAAATCCATAAACCCATCCGTATAGATGATTTCTTCTAAAGCAGAAGTTTTAACGGTCACGACAGCATTCTGATTAGAGGTTATAACCTCCGGACTCACGGATGTCGTAATCGCAATTTCAGGGGTACGATATTCAAAAGATGATTCATCATTTACGGTATTCTTTGGATCTGTGTATTCAGTTGTAACTCCGTTTTTCGTGATTAAGTAAGTATACTTATACGTGCCTACTTTTAAATCACGTAATGTGTAAGTGAATAATTCATTAACGGAATCATAAACCATTGGATACTCTTTACCATTTACTTTTACGATTGCAGAAGTGATTGCATCAACATTTCCAATACGGAACAAGGCAGGATCTCGATACCTAAAAGTAGCTGTTCCATCCTTTAAGATCGGTTTTCCAATGCTAGGCTTGATTACAAAATCCTTTACCCCGCTGCTGACGTTCACTTTAATGAACCCATCACCAGGTGTCAAAGGAATAAACCGATCATCACCATAAGGATCCTTATTTGACCAATCTTCGCCTTTACGAATGACGAACCCTACCTTTTTCGCGTCCTCAGCAACCTCAATTAGAACACTCGCAGTATCATTTTCGAAGGTTGTAAAATTAATCTGGTCATTTTTAGCTCCTGTATCCCAAGCCCAGATATTCCATCCCTTATAATCCTTATCGCTACGCGTATAAGTGAATTGGACATATCGCTTGTCGGTAACATTAACAGTAGCCGTTTTAGAAATACCACCATAAGTTATGGTGATTCTGGCTGTTCCTTCAGAGATCCCTTTCACTTGACCTTTACTAGTTACTGTAGCCACTTCAGGGTTGTTGGATGTGTACTTAGCCAATTGGGTAATGTTTCTTCTGCTGTTATCATCATATTTTGCGAAAGCAGAAGATTTGTGCGTTTGACCTATTGGCAGGCTGTAGCTCGTGCTGTCAAGCTCCAAGGCTGTAAATCCAGCGGCTGCAGCTTCCTTTTTAATAATCACAGCAGTCAAAGGATCTAGGGTAATTGAATTTGCTGTTAAGGAGAAGCCACTCCATTGACCAACCGGAATCGCAGCAACACCTGCTTCATCATTGTCGACAAGCACCTGACCAGTCGTCAAATCCTCTGAAAGGGTCAGTGTTCTAGCTGTGCTATCGCCATTCATGAAAACATAATAGATACCTGTGCCATCTGTAGCTTTGTTTGAATAACCAATAACAAGATCATCTGTCTTCATTTCTGGAGCAGGAATTAGGTTAACATTGGAATCTACCAGATCCTTGTCTCCCAATCGGAATGCGTCGGTAGACTTTCTCAGTTCCATTAGACCTGAAGTATATTTTCTTGTCGTATTCTGAACAGGGAACTGTGATTCATCCGTTGCTTTCGTCCAGTCAAACATGTTGACCGCATCCGAAGAATCATACGAATCGTGAATGAAATAACCAAAGGATTTACCTTCGCTATCAAACATTTCAGTGTATTTATCCTGAGGAACCGCAGTATCCTTCCACTGCTTAGTACGACCATATTCCTGGCCTGCATGAATAAAGGCCGTTCCTTGAGAGGTTAGAACAAGCATGTTGCCAAGTCTAATCCGCTTCTGGATTTCAAGCTCATTCTCTGCAATTGTAGGATCCTTCTTGATCGTTTGTGCGATCACATCATGTAGCGTCAAGTTGTCATGCGCTTCGATGTACGGAACGATATCCCCTGGATCATCAGCGGGCGTATTTGATGGTTGTGCTTTAATATTGT
Source organism: Paenibacillus sp. FSL E2-0201 (assembly GCF_037963325.1). Lineage (NCBI taxonomy): Bacteria > Bacillati > Bacillota > Bacilli > Caryophanales > Paenibacillaceae > Paenibacillus > Paenibacillus sp. FSL E2-0201. The sequence goes on along the minus strand of NZ_CP150154.1, from coordinate 2,110,944 downwards.
TAAAGATTGTCGTAATTGGACGCGCACCGCCGGTAATAAATCTAGGTTGACCTTCAGAGCCATAACCAGATTTCAATTCATTACGGAATTCATCAGAGAAAACACCGACGCTATCCGTTTTGTCCATCCAGTCCTGATCCGCACCTTTCCCAGCAAGGGAAGGATCGGCTGCAGCGCCACCAAATGTTCTCCACCCTTCACCGATAAAAAGAGCCTTCGGATTAATTTCTGCCGCGGCATCATAAGCATGCTGCACAGCCTCTGCTGTCGCATCGCCCATCATATCCCAGCGCATTCCATCAATCTTGTACTCTTCAAACCAGTATTTCACGGAATCTACCATCAATTTCTCAGCCATTTTGTGGTTGGTGGCCAGATTGTTTCCGAAGCCTCCGATAAAGCTGCCATTTGCATCTTGGAATGCGTAATAATTAGGTACGATGTCGTTTAAAAATTCTTTTTTAGCCATGTGTGTGTACACTACATCCAGAATGACACCCATTCCAGCTTCATGTACAGCGTCAATCAAACCTTTTAATTCTTTGATTCGCGCTTCAGGATCAGCAGGATGCTGAGAATAAGCACCATCTGGGGAGAAGTAGTTGTGAGGATCATATCCCCAGTTGTATTCATTGTTTTTAGCGGAATAATCTGTTTCTCTATTCCCCATCTTCGTTTCGTCCCCATAATACCAAGCCATTACAGGAAGCAATTGAATATGAGTTACACCGAGAGACTTAATATAATCGAGCTTCTTTTCAAAGGCGCTATAAGAGCCCCATCTTTCGCCACTCAAGCTATCCACGATCGACACATCCGATGTAAAGTCTCGAACATGAACTTCGTAAATGATAGCGTCCTCGCGTTTTTCGTAACCTTCTATGTCAGCATAACCAAAAGTATCAGGATTCGTCTGACTTAAATCAACGATAGCCGCTTTACCAACTGTATCCCCGCCAGCACCAGCAGCACCAGTGGTATCCACAGTAAATACCGCCATTGACTTAGCATAAGGATCAAGCACGTTATTGGTTAAACCATCATTCGTTACTTCATATTGATAAAAGAATCCTCTTACATCATTCGTGTTTGTGCCAGTCAAATCAGTCGGCTTCAAATTGACCGACCATACTCCCTTCTCTCCGCTCGTTAAATCCACACTACCCACGTGCACGTTGGAGTCATTTTTATCGTATACATTAACAACGACCGAACTTGCTTTAGGTGCCCACAATTTTAATGTGGCTGTTTTGTCAGCGTTATACGTAGCCCCTAAATCGTCTCCTGTATAATTGTACATTTCATCAAGCATTCTCCAGCCACTAACGGCTGAAACTGTTTTACCAGAGTAAGTAATACTAAGCGGAACATTATCCAGATCAAAAGCTTCTGTATCCACTTCTATTGAAGTTTTGCTAGTAATGGTTACAGCAGACACAGGAATAGAAGCACCGTCTTTATCTTTAACGGTAATCTCATTCTTTAATACTGCTGCATCCAAACCGTCAGTTAACGTGAAGCCAAGAAGTATTTTGCTTGTCGATAACACTTCTGCGGAAACTAAACCGATAGGTGTTTCACCAAACGGTGAAACATATACATTGTTGTCTCCTTCTTTAACCCACAGCTGATTATAACGATCTAACAAGCTGAAGGTTTTATTGTCCCCGTCTTTATCTCCGTTCGAAGGCTTCATTACAATAAAGCCAATTTTCTTGGCACCCTCTATGAGTGGAACATCGACATAAGCACCGAAATTGTCCTTTTGATCCACTTGGAAAGGCGTCGCAGGAGTCGGCCAAGAACCAAGTGTATCCGAAGGTGTGGACACATCATCCCACAGCCATAATCCATACTGATCATGATTAGTATCAGATCTCATATAGTGGATCCGAACGGTATTTTCCGGAAGCTTAACAGGTTCATAAGGTGTAACCACATCGGAACCTTCAGTGATCCATACTTCATTAGTTTGTGGAGTGTTAATTGAGAAGTTCTTGTCTCCACCGTCTTTGGCACCACTAGCACGTTTAAGTGCAATAAAAGAGATTTTCTTAGCCCCATCCTTAATCGGCACATCAACGTAAACTCCAAAGGAATCAATTTGCCCATCAGGGAAAGGAGTCGCACCCATAGCCCAATCAACAGAAGGAGTTACAACATCACCCCACAGCCACAATCCCTTATCGGTGTAATCGCTAGCCTTATAGTGAACACGTATGTGTCCTGCTGGAACTGGAGTAACCTCTACTGGTCCAGTAGGAATTTTATATTCTGCGCTCACACTGTGATCTGCAGAATTGTACATGAAGGTTACCTTAAGATCTAACGGTAAACTCAATGTCAGATCGGTCTCTGGATAAGATATATCTTCTGATTCTATAGCTCCCGGTACAAGCACCTTATAGGTGTAATCTCCCTGCGGCACAGTAACAACTGTACTGTACACACCATCAAAATCAGGATCTGATAATGTGGATAATGCATCTGCTGGCAGGCTTCCTGTCAATCTTGGCAGCTTACCCGCAGCAATTGGCGTATAGTACGTAGAATCAGCTATTTTATGAGTAATATCATTATAATAAAAGGTTACAGTTGAATCTGTTTCTAGCTTTATGTGGATATTCTCCCCATCATTTTTCCCTTGAGGATTTGTGTACTTTGAAAATCCATAGTTCTCAGTCCAGCTATCATTTAGGGTAACCTTGTAGTTATATTCCCCTGCTGGCAAATTGCCTGTAAATGTATACAGACCATTTTCCGAGTATGTCATTTGGGTGACTACTGATTTCTCATCCCAATTCTTTCCAGGAGTTTCTGACCCAGTGGATGTAAACTTGGACTGTAAATCTCCGACCAAAACTACCTTAGTCGTTTCTGCTGAAACCTTAACTGGGTGTAACCCGAGACTGGAGAACACAAGAGCAAAGATCATGAAGATCGCGAACGCCCTCTTGCCCCATAAAGTTATTTTCATTCTGTAAAACCTCCCATGATTATGAATTCCCTTTGTGCAAGCGGATACATGATTTCTCGGAAGTAGTCAATTTTTCTTATGTAATGAAATCATGTGTGTTCCTTCTTATAGTTTGAGAAGGTCTATGTTGCGGCTCGTCGGACCAAATTAACAGCATCACCACCCTTATCATAATAAAAAAATCTCCATTAACACAAAAATAGTGCAAACGTTTGCAATTAGTCGTGCACAAACCTAAATACATAAAACTCATTTCTCAGCACAACTGATATCGACCCAAATTACCCCAATGTAAACGCTTGCTATATTTTGATTTACATACTAATCCTGTATTTATGGTATTGTCAACCAGTATTTTTATGTGCTGAACAAACTCGAATTCTTATAAAAGTAAAAATAAAGAAAATATATCCAGATAATCCTATCGGGAATAACCTGATGATATATAAATATCACTCATTTCATTTCTCGATTTGAATTGAATATATGCTTCATCGAATATAACAAAAAAATTTAAGCCACACGTTTGCATTTACTAATTGCTCCTTTCGAAGAAATTGGATATCTTTTATTCATATTAAGATCAATCTTGCTAAATCATTCATTCTTTTTTGGTGAAAACAAACAATTTTACACATAAATTTCTAATACTCTTTCCAAAAGTTGCAATATCGCCCTTCCAAATGACTTTATCTATTTACAATTTAGAACTCTTGGATTAATATTACTTTGTAAAGCAAACGGTTCCATAAGGAGGTTTCTATGACAGTTACCATTAAGGATGTGGCCAAGAAAGCGGGAGTATCTCCCTCCACGGTATCCCGGGTATTGTCCAATCACCCCAGAATCAGCCTGGAAACTTCCCGCAAGGTTAAAGCTATTATGGAAGATATGGGCTATACACCTAACATGATGGCTAAGAGTCTAGTGTCGAAAACTACAAACAGCATATGCTTCAGTCTTCCTAAACCAGCTGAAGAGCTGTTCTCAAATCTATTTTTTATGGAATTAATCCGGGGGATCGTTACACAAGCTAGCCGTTCCGGCTACGATGTGTTAATTAGCTCCGGAGCAAACGAGAAGGAAGAATTGGAAGCCGTTTCAAGACTTCTAAAGGGTCGTCGAGTAGATGGTGTTATTCTGCTTTACTCTCGTACAGATGATGCTGTTATTGACTTTCTAGAGAGTAACGATTACCCATTCGTACTGGTAGGCCGAAGTGATCGATATGAGAATATTTTATCTGTCGATAACGATAATGTGATGGCAGCATATGATGCTACAAACCACCTCATTTCAATGGGTCATGAACGTATTGGCTTCGTAAGTGGACCGCCGAATCTAATTGTTTCTCGCGATCGTCTCGCAGGATACCGTAAAGCATTGCTGAATAGCGGTCTTGAAATGCGTGATGAATGGATTGTAGAAGGTGAATTTCTACAGGATAGCGGATATAGAGCGATGTCTTTTTTCATGAATTTGCCTAACCGGCCTACTGCTCTTGTTGCAGTGGATGATATGGTGTCGTTCGGAATTTTACGCGGATTGAATGAACTGAACTACAAAGTTCCTGACGATCTCGCTATTGTAAGCTTTAACAATATTCCATTATCTGAATTATCCAGCCCTCCGATCAGTAGCATTGATATCGGAATTTATCATCTTGGATACACTGCATCTCAGGTACTTATTCAGAATATCAAGAGTCCGAATCACGATGCTGGTTATACGAACCGATTTGTTATTCCACATCGCCTGATCGTGAGAGAGTCTTCTATGTACTCTCATGCTAAGAACAAAACCGAATGAATAAGTGAAGCGATTAAACGCTTCATTTATTTTTTGAAAATGTGTACAAACGTTTGCGCTAAATCATTTAAATCTTCTTGATCCAGTTCTTTTCAGGGTGAATATTCGATTGTGAGGTTAGGATAAACTTAACTATCTTAAGCTAAGCTTATACGTTCGAAATAAAACTCAGATACGATTAGCAACGGATCACGATACTGTCACAACTTTTTAGGAGGTACTACAATGACGGAAATTAAAGCCTGCTTGTTCGATTTGGATGGTGTTATCGTTGATACTGCCAAATACCATTATATCGCATGGAAAGAGCTTGCAGATGGACTGGGGTTTCTCTTCACAGAACAAGATAACGAACGCCTTAAAGGAGTCAGCAGAACTGCCTCATTAAATATTTTGCTGGAAATCGGCGGACTAACTATCGATGAAGAAGAGAAAGCTAAGCTTGCGGAACAAAAGAATAATCGTTATGTCGAATATATTGCGAAGATGGATAGCTCAGAGATTTTGCCAGGTGCGCTTGATTTTCTGAAAGAATGCCGTGAGAATGGCATCAAAGTTGCCCTCGGTTCTGCTAGTAAGAACGCAATGACGATATTGAATAATACAGGATTGACCCCTTACTTTGATGCGATCATCGATGGCACACACACTAGTGCTGCTAAACCTGATCCGGAAGTTTTTCTTTTAGGAGCCAAAGCACTAGGTGCTGATCCTAAACACTGTGTTGTCTTCGAAGATGCAGAAGCAGGAATTGAAGCTGCGTCGCGTGCTGGAATGTTCAGCGTTGGAATTGGTTCACCAGAAACACTCAATGCTGCAAACATCGTCGTTCCTTCGCTCGCTCATATGAGTGTGCCACAACTCAAAAAATCTTTTGCTTAAATTCTAACGAACATTAATCAACTGAACGTGTTAATGTGATTCGCCCTGCTGCATCCCACTTATAAATGAAATGTCTAGAGGTTAGCTTGAAGTGGAGATGGCGAAAGGATTATGTAGAAGCGTTTGCGTTCGCCTTTGTCCCCAGATGCTTACCTTTAATTCTCAAGTCTATGCATCTGAGGACAACAGCGATCGGAACAACCTTCGCCATCGGAGCGTCTCACAAGCACCAAAGTAGAGATATAGTTCATTATATATCCCCACAACATATTTAAAGGAGCCGGTTATCGTGAAACAATATTTAACAATTGATGAATGGTCCATTATTGAAGAATCTTTTGATCCACAGACACAAGAAATCTCTGAAAGTGTATTTAGCCTTGGCAACGGATTTATGGGTGGCCGAGCTAATTTTGAAGAACAATATAGTGGAAGTAGCCTGCAAGGCAGCTACATGGCTGGCGTGTACTATCCTGACAAAACACGGGTCGGCTGGTGGAAAAACGGCTATCCTGAATATTTTGCAAAAGTACTGAACAGCACGAACTGGATCGGTATTAACATCGATATTGACGGAACTCCTTTAGACCTGGCAAAATGTACGGTTTCCGATTTCCGTCGTGTCCTTAACATGAAGGAAGGTACGCTTTCCCGTTGCTTCACTGCCACACTCGAAGATGGTAAGGAAGTTAAAGTTGAGAGTATCCGTTTCGTCAGCATGACTCGTCAAGAAATTGGGGCTATTCGTTACTCCATCGTTCCTGTTAATTTCTCAGGTAAGATTACAATCACACCTTATCTCGACGGTGATGTGAAGAATAAGGATTCCAACTATGACGAGAAGTTCTGGAATGAAGTTGAGAAGCAAGCAGGCACTGAAGGCGGGTATCTTACCCTCAAGACCAAAAAACTCGATTTCCATGTAACCTCTACTATGGCTTTTGATGTCCTAATCAACGGTGAGAAGGTCAACACTGAAGCTGAAGCCATTGAACAAGAGAAATATGTAGCCAGCAAAATGAATGTATCCGTACAATCTGGCGACCAAATCGTCATCTATAAATATGTTGCTAACGTAACCTCGCGTAATCACGGTCTTGGACAATTGGTCGATGCCGCTCAAACTGCTCTGCAAGCTGCTAAGGAAGCTGGTTTTGTAACCCTTCTGAAAGAACAAATAGACGCTTGGAGAGAAAAATGGAAAGAAAGCGACATCATTATTGAAGGCGACGTGTCGGCACAGCAAGCGATTCGCTTCAATATTTTCCAGCTGAATCAAACTTACAATGGTGAAGATGATCGTCTGAACATCGGACCTAAAGGCTTTACAGGTGAAAAATACGGCGGCAGCACTTACTGGGACACAGAGGCGTATTGCGTTCCCTTCTATCTCAGTACAGCAGACTCCTCTATTGCCCGCAACCTGTTGATTTATCGTTACAAGCATTTGGAGAAGGCTAAGGAGAATGCTCGTAAGCTAGGTTTCGCAAAAGGTGCATTGTACCCAATGGTTACCATGAACGGAGAAGAGTGCCACAATGAGTGGGAAATTACATTTGAAGAAATTCACCGTAACGGCGCCATTGCTTATGCGATTTACAACTATGTGAACTACACAGGAGACAAAGCTTATCTTGGTCAATATGGCCTTGAAGTTCTGGTGGAAATCTCCCGCTTCTGGGAAGAACGTGTTCACTATGCAAATCGTAAAGACAAATACGTGATGCTTGGCGTAACGGGACCTAATGAATATGAAAATAACGTAAATAATAACTGGTACACCAACCGGATGGCTTCTTGGACTATGGAATATACCTTAGAAGCTCTGGATTATCTGAAAAAGAACGAATCCACACGCTATGCAGAACTAGTTGACAAACTAGGACTCCAAGAGAGCGAAACCGCAAAATGGAATGATATCATTGCCAAAATGTATTATCCTGCGGATGAAGAACTGGGTATCTTCTTACAACAAGATGGCTTCCTAGATAAAGAGATTATACAAGTCAAGGATCTGGCAGCTGAGAACCTGCCATTAAACCAAAAATGGTCTTGGGATCGTATCCTTCGTTCTTGCTTCATTAAACAAGCGGACGTTCTGCAGGGATTATATTTCCTAGGGGACCGTTACGATCTGGATACCAAAAAACGGAATTTCGACTTTTACGAGCCGATCACTGTTCATGAGTCCTCCCTATCCCCTTGTATCCACTCTATTCTAGCCAGCGAACTAGGATATAAGGATAAGGCTTATGAAATGTACTTGCGTACTTCAAGACTGGATCTTGATAACTATAACAATGATACCGAAGACGGCTTACACAGCACTAGTATGGCCGGTACTTGGATGTCCATCGTACATGGCTTCGGCGGATTACGTGTTCATGATGGTAGACTGACTCTGAGCCCATCGAACCCAGGTCACTGGACAGCGTACTCTTTCAAAATCATGTTCCGCGGCTCCCGTCTAAAAGTAAGCGTTTCGGACGCACAGGTTACGGTTACGAATGAAACTGATATTCCAGCTTCTATTACTATCTATGACAAAGAATATACCGTGAACGGACTAAGCAGCATCACTGCTGACAGCAATTCCGTCACAGTATAAACCGACACCACAAGAGACCCTTGAAGCTAATAGCTTTTAGGGTCTCTTTATTTTTTCTCTAAATGGATAACTTATATAAGGAGTGATTATTAATGAAAAGAACCTTTTGGAAGGAAGCTGTCGTTTATCAAATCTATCCACGCAGCTTTCAAGATAGTAATGGTGACGGTATTGGAGATCTGCAAGGAATCATTTCACGTCTGGATTATTTGCAGAAGCTCGGTGTCGATGTAGTTTGGTTATCACCTGTATATAAATCGCCAAATGATGATAATGGTTATGACATCAGCGATTATGAAGACATTATGGATGAATTCGGTACGCTAAAAGACTGGGAAGAACTACTGACCGGACTTCATGATCGTGGCATTAAACTAATGATGGACCTTGTAATCAACCACTCTTCAGATGAACATCAATGGTTCGTAGAGTCCCGTTCGTCAAAAGATAATCCGTACCGTGATTACTATATTTGGCGTCCAGGTGGACCAAATGGCGAACGCCCAAACAATTGGAGCTCCATATTCAGCGGACCCGCTTGGGAGCTAGATGAAACTACCGGTGAATACTATCTACATCTGTTCTCACGCAAGCAACCGGATCTCAACTGGGACAATCCAAAGCTGCGTGAAGAACTATACAAGATGATCACCTTCTGGCTCGACAAGGGTGTGGATGGATTGCGGATGGACGTCATTAATTTGATTTCTAAAGCGGAAGGTCTACCTTCCTTTCAAATCGAAGGCCAAGCGCCAGAGGAACTAGCTTGGGGCGGCGATTACTTTATGAATGGACCCCGGGTCCATGAGTTTTTACATGAAATGAACCAAAAGGTGCTTTCGAGCTATGACATTATGACCGTCGGGGAAACGCCAGGAGCTTCGGTAGAGGATGCCGTTCTTTACACCGACGAAGATCGCGAAGAGCTTCAGATGGTATTCCAATTCGAGCATATGGACGTAGATTCCGGCCCTGGAGGCAAATGGGACGTAGCTCCATGGACATTAACCAAGCTGCGCGACATACTCCATAAATGGCAGGTTGGTCTGGCTGACAAGGGTTGGAATAGTCTATATTTAAACAACCATGACCAGCCGCGCATGGTTTCACGATTTGGCGATGATGGGAAGTACCGCGTAATATCTGCCAAAATGCTTGCTACCTTACTACATACACTTAAAGGCACCCCCTATATTTACCAAGGCGAAGAGATTGGAATGACGAATGTAAAGTTCACAACGCTGGAAGATTACAAAGACATCGAAATTCTGAATATGTACCGTGAAAAAGTTACGGAGGGTGGCGCAGATCATGATACAATTCTGAACGCTATCCATATCAAAGGCCGGGACAACGCCCGTACTCCAATGCAATGGGACGCATCATTTAATGCTGGATTTTCAGAGGGAGAACCATGGCTCAAAGTGAATCCGATCTACAAAGATATTAACGTAGAACAAGCATTGGCGGATTCTGATTCAATCTTCTACTACTACCAAAAGCTGATTGCTTTGCGCAAAGAGAATCCGATTATGGTATATGGGGAGTATAAGCTAGTGCTACCTGACCATGAAAATATCTATGCCTACACTAGAACTTTAGATGATGAGCAATGGCTAATCCTGCTGAACTTTAGCGAGGCTCCTCAAACCGTTGATCTCTCCGCTGAGCTGAGCACCGTTACTGATTTAATCATTGGAAATTACCCAGATGAATCACCAACACAAGAAATTCTGCGTCCTTACGAAGCAAGAGTGTACAGATTACAAAGCTGACTCTCTCCACCTTCCTGAGTTATACTATATAGGATGATTTTGTTAAGATCATTCTTCCATCAGCAACCTGTCATTAGAGAGCAAGGAATAACAGGATTTGCAAATGGTGGCATGATAGTATGAACTCAAAGGGAGATGGCAGACTTGGAATGGCTTATCCGCATGAAAGAAGCTTTAGATTATATGGAGAGCAAGATGGAGGAACCCTTTAATACAGAAGATATAGCAAAGGTAGCATATTCCTCCCCCTTTCACTTCCAGCGCATGTTCTTCATGCTTACCGGAGTATCAGTCAAAGACTATATCCGTAAACGGAGATTAACTCTGGCGGCACAGGAACTCGCTATTTCTAAAGTTAGGGTGCTAGATGTAGCATTAAAATACGGATATGACTCTCCCGAATCGTTTGCCAAAGCATTCCGCAAGGCACATGGAATTACACCATCAGCTGCGCGGGAGCCAGGGGTAGAGCTCAAAGCTTTCCCAAGACTCTCCTTCCATCTATCACTGAAGGGAGATAAAGAAATGGACTACAGAATTGAGACAAGAGACGCCTTTAATGTTATCGGACTTGTTGAGGAAATGACAACGAAAAATGGGGAGAATCTGCGCCGCATCCCCCAGTTGTGGATAGAAGCAAACGCAAATGGTACGTCGGATAAACTGATTGAGATCGGTGTTGATAAGGACATCCTTGGTATTTGTAAAGATTTTAATCACGAAAAAGAAACTTTCTCCTATTGGATTGCTGTCGAAGCCTCTCCAGAGACGGATGCTCAGGGATTTGCTTCTACGACGATACCAGCTGCGAGTTGGGCTGTGTTCACCTCAGTTGGGCCGATGCCGGATGCTATCCAGCAGGTATGGGCACGTATTTTCCAAGAGTGGTTCCCTTCCACAGGCTACGAGCATACAGGTGGACCTGAGTTTGAGTTATACCTTCCGGGAAGACCTGATGCAGAGGATTATCGCTGTGAGATCTGGATACCGGTTATGAAAAAAAATTAATGCTTACTTAGACTATCCGGAATTTCGGATAGTCTTTTTTTCTTTCAGAATTTCTACGATTTCATTTTGAGAATCGACTCAATCTTGGTATAATAAATAGATTATGTGATTCAATAATGACGATTGTCGTCCGATTATCGGTGAAGGAGAAATTCATGTCTAATGTAAAAATATTTTCAGACAGCACTTCCGATTTACCTCAGAACTGGAAGGATACTTATAACATCGGCATCGTTCCGCTTTATGTAGTATTTGAAGAAGGAACCTACAAAGATGGTGAAGATATTACACCCGAGGAAGTGTATCGCCGTGTAGCCGCTAGTGGTGTATTGCCCAAAACGGCAGCACCTTCGCCTGCAGATTTCATTGCTGCATTTCAACCCGTAATTAGCAGTGGAAATGATATCGTATATATCAGCCTCTCCTCGTCACTATCCTCTACATATCAGAATGCACTTTTGGCTGCTGGGGAATTTCCTGAGGGGCGTGTACAGGTTATTGATTCACAGACTTTATGTGGAGGCATTGCTCTTCTCGTTATGAAAGCTGTCAGAGCCGCTGAAAAAGGTCTAAGTGCCATTGAGATTGCAGCTATGCTGAAGCAGAGTCGTAATCTTGTAGAAACAGAATTCGTGGTAGATACGCTAGATTACTTATATATGGGTGGACGCTGTTCAGGTATGCAGAATTTCATCGGTAGCCTGCTCAAAATTCGTCCTGTTCTTAGACTTGTAGACGGCAGCATCGTACCTACTAGTAAAATACGTGGTAAAAAAGAAAAAGCCGTGGAACAAATGCTCCAGAACGCCATGGTTAACGTTGATCGAATGGATAAAGAGCTGCTCATCGTTGTCCATACCTTGGCGGAAGAGGATGCTCGCTATCTGGAGACAGCACTACGAGAAAAAACTCAAGTGAACGAAATTGCTACCCTCCATGCTGGCTGTGTAATTGGCAGCCATTGCGGCCCGCATACTGTAGGACTTATGTATATGCTTCAAGATTAATAATCACACACAAATCTCCGGCCATTACTTCGTAAGTCAATGGACCGGAGATTTGTGTTTACCCCTCTTGATTTGAAGTTAGTTTTAACTCAGCCTCTTCTTTTATGAAGGGTAGCATAAACCGGAACGTTGAACCTATATTCTCTTCGCTTTCTACAAAGATTGTCCCACCCATCAACTCAACAAGCTGCTTACAAATAGCGAGTCCTAATCCTGTACCGCCATATTTACGGTTGATGGTTGGGTGCAGCTGAGAGAAGGATTGAAACAATAAGTTGAGTTTATTATCGGCAATCCCTACACCTGTATCGCGTACCGAGAATTCCAATAAATATTCTTTTGAATCCGAAAGTGGAATGTTCTTAACCGATAGTGTGACGCTTCCATATTCTGTTAATTTTAGAGCATTGCCTACCAGATTGACAATAATCTGCCGCAAACGGATCGGATCGGCTAGTAATGTCGTGGGAACACTCGTATCCGCCCACCACCGTAATGCCAGTTTCTTCTCTTCCGCTTTAGGCGTAAATAAATCAATGATACCCGCCATCATCTCTCGGAGCTCAAATGATTCGGATTGTAGTGGCATTTTTCCCGCTTCCATCTTGCTGAAATCAAGAATGTCATTCAATATCTGTAATAGCGTGTAACTACTGCTTCGTAAAATCTCGACATACCCTCGCTGTTCTTCTCCTAGATCCGTTTCAAGTAAAAGATCTGACATGCCAATCATTCCATTCATCGGTGTCCGGATTTCATGACTCATCATCGCTAAGAAATCAGATTTGGCTTGCGCCGCCTGCTCTGCAGATTCCTTAGCGCGAATGATTTCTTTCGCATTCGTGATATCGCTAAAAGCAATAACCGCACCTGCAATCATCCCCCCATCCATAAGAGGAGACACCCGATAATTCACAAAAAAGCTGGTTCCATCCTTACGCCAGAAGATCTCATCATCTTTTCTGCGGATAATACCATCTGCAATTGTAAGACTGATCTGACAGTCAGGAGTTGAATAACGTGAGCCATCACCTTGGATTTGATGAATATATTCCATCAGCTTCATACCAATCAATTCTATAGGCTGGTAGCCCAGCATATCTGCTCCCTCACGGTTAATAAAGAGCGTTCGCCCCATATTATCTAGTACGAATATCCCAGCTGAGACGGAATTCAGAATAAGGTTCGCTCGCTTCTCCTCGACTACAGCAGTAAAAGTTGGTTTGAAGGTTGTCTCCAGTTCTCCCTTACCAAATAATTTAGCTTTAAAAGAATCCGCCAATCCATTTAGCCAGTCATGTAACCCTTCCGAATAATGATGATAGTTGCCGTTATCCACTTGAATGATCGCAAATACCCCGACAATTCCCTCATCTATCGTTATAGGAATAAAGTTCCCCCTCACGGCATCCGCTTTGGGGTCATTCACATCTTGTAACTCAAAGCTAGAGGAACTTCCTTGGAGTGCAGCCTCAAAATCAGCTATATCAACAAGGTATATTCTCTTAAGTGCTGTCAGACCTATATCTTGGACCGATGCATCTGCACTGGATTCCAGATAGAACGTACGATTCGTTCCTACGCAGCGACCTTGCCGATCCAAAGCAAATATCACATTAGGATGATGGTTGTATAACGATGTATAAGCGCTCTCTTCGGAAAGCAATCGTTTTAGAATGGACGTCCAGTCTTTATCCACAATTCATTTCACCTCAGGCTCTCTCATCCATTATCATTACCCTAAAATGAACGGAAATTATCTCAAATTTTAAATTCTTCTATTATGACCATTATAGCAAATTTACTTTATTCAGTCGCAGATAAACACCAAATCCCCCTATAGAATCCAGCCACGATGACTTACACATCGTACTGAGATTCTTAAGAGGGATTTCTGTAACTGTCTTAGGCTATATCTTTATGGTCAATATTACGAATCGCCATATAGGCAATACCTGCTCCTAACAAGCCAAGCGAGATCGACACCGCCGCTAAATTACCTAAACGAGCTTGATCAAATCCACCAGAAATTAAGGAAGTAACCAACACAGCAGACACGATGGTAGCAGGGACTGATTTTTTCTTCATCCCAAAGTACAATGGAATTAGAGCGATACCTGCTGCATAAAATGCGTTTGCGCCTAACTTGATCAACTCTGAACTGATCATTGAAAGGTCTAACTCACCCGGAATAAGCCCTACAAAGGAATTGAATCCTATTAGGATAGCGCCAACCACAATGTCAGACACGATGATGGCAACAAATGTGAAGGCGAACACTATCAATAGTTTCGCAGTCATTAGCTTTTTGCGTGAGATAGGGTACATGAAGAGAAGAGTGATGGTGTTGTTCTTGTACTCATCAATCACCAGCTTGCTAATAATAACCGAAGCGAAAATAATATAAGCAGCCTTCACAAAAACGAACACACCCTCAAACATATCTGCATAAGAAGCGAACGAGGGTTCACTCTCATTTCGATCAACGAATAACACCATAATCATAAAAGCAAGAATAGCAAGATTGACGATTGATGCGCCTGTAAGAAGCGTTTTTAGCTTATTCTTCCGAATCTCCAAGGATATTAATTTAAGCAACGCCCTCACCCCCGATCAGTTGTAAAAAATAATCTTCCAGTGTATGTTGTTTCTTGCTGATGCTCTCAATTTCCACATCTGCCAGCACTAGCGCCTTATTCAGATCACGTTGTGAGATTCCACCGTCATATATTCTTACTGTAATATGATCCAGCACTTTGAAATTATTGAGGCCAAGCTTGTGCTCCAACACGTACACTGCTTTGTTAATTTCATTCGTAACCACTTCGATATATTCTGTATTTTGACCGCGAATGGAATCCATCGCCACTTCTTCTACCAGTGCACCCTCCCGGATCACACCTATCGTATCAGCAATCTGTTCGATTTCTCCCAAAATATGGCTAGATACGAGTAACGTCATCCCATATTCACGACTAAGCATCCGGAACACTTCACGCATCTCTTTGATTCCCACAGGGTCTAATCCATTAATCGGCTCATCCAGAATGAGTAGCTCAGGTTTCGTCATGAAGGCTCTGGCAATACCAAGCCGCTGCTTCATCCCAAGCGAAAATTGCTTCACCGGCTTTTTATCGATACCCGTAAGCTTTACCAGCTCCAGTGCTTCACCAATCGCTTGCGGATCATAATAGCCCATGTATTCTCCATGCAGGATCAGATTTTCTTTGGCTGTCAGCTTATCATAGAACACTGGATATTCAATGATGCAGCCCATCCGTTTGAGCATTTCATAAGAATGATTTGTCATTTTTTCATTAAAAAATTCAATCTCGCCACTCGTAGGTTTAACGAGGTTCGTGATCATTTTCATGACCGTTGTTTTGCCGGCACCGTTCGGTCCAAGAAAGCCATAGATTTCACCTTGTTTAATATTCATGTTTACATTGCTAACGGCTTCTTTGCCTTGATAGTTTTTTGTTAAATTTCTTGTTCGAAGTATCGTAGTCATTTCCGCGCTCCCCTTTGTTTTCGTCTCGTCTTCCTTAGTTCTTATTGTACACAGCAGAATTTTCTTTTTTATTACTCGATTCTTACAAAAATCTTAAGCTGTACACAATTTCATTCTTTAGAAGCTTAATCTACGAAAAGAAAGGGTAAATACCGTTCTCACAAACGGTTGACTAACCAGTGTAATGGTTCCATTCATCTGCTCCGTTAATCTTTTGGTGATGGTCAGACCCAGACCGCTGCCTTGATACGATCGATTTCTCGAATCCTCCAGTGTATATAGCCGTTCGAATACTTTATCCTGGTGTGCTTCGCTAATGCCTTTTCCCCGGTCCCAAACATCTATGTATACTTTGTTCTTATCACTATAGAGTTTCAAGCCTAATACACCTCCGGCATCGCCATAAGCAATCGCATTCGATAACAAATTGGACAAGATCCGGTCAAGCGCCTCTTCGTTCCCCATGAAATAAAGTAACTCATCAGGGATCTCTATTTCCACCTCACTGCCCTTGGCGCTAAGGATATCATAGAAGGAAAGAATATTTCGTCTGCATACTTCGCCTGCTTCAACACGTGTAAGATTGATTTCTCGATCCCCCGATTCCAGCTTGGCCAAATCAAAGAACTTATTCATCAGACGGATCACTTCATTCGCTTTTTGGTGAATCGTATCCATCATGCGTTCCCGTTCCTCGGCTGGCATATGCTCATCCTGCTGAATCGTTTCAATATAACCGAGTACTACCGTTAGCGGAGTCTTAAGATCGTGGGAAATATTCGACAGCATATTACGCATGGACTTCTCCAGCTTCACGCGCTCAATGCTTCCTTTATGGTTAACATCGAGCAGCCGGTTTAGATCGATCAGCACACTTTGCAGCTCCACATTACTGCTGAATAACAGCAGTCTTTCATGTGAACCTTCAGCCATGATGCTGCTTAGCTTGTCATGAATATATTTCAGATCACTTGAAGCTTTGCGCGAATTCTGATATTGCCATCCAATGACGACGAGCAGGAGTACAATGACCACACTAAGCGCCATGCTCATTATAGCTGCTCTCCCAGCTTATACCCGATCCCCCATAACGTCTTGATGTACTCTGGATGGGAGGGATCATCTTCTATTTTTTCGCGTAATCTTCTCATATGTACATTAATAACGTTCTCATCCCCGAAATAATCATCTGCCCACACGCTTGCATAAATCTGCGCTTTGGTGAAGACTCTACCCGGATGCGTGACAAACAGCTTAAGAATATGAAATTCCTTAGATGTTAACTTCACTTCTTCCCCGTTCTTTAGTGCAGAGAAATTATCCAAGTCCACGGTCAGGTCACCAATGGAAATCTTTTGCTTCAACGGAATCAAAACTTCCGCTTGGATGGTGGGTGTAGCATAACCCGCTCTTCGTATCGCAGCCTTCACTCTTGCAGCTAATTCGATCATCGAAAATGGCTTGGTTATATAATCATCCGCTCCAAAGCCAAGTCCAAGTGCTTTATCCACATCGCTGTCCTTGGCTGACATGATCAACACCGGAACTAGACTTGTCGCACGGATCGTCTGGAGAATATCAGTACCGCTGCGCTTGGGCAGCATGAGATCTAATAATACAAGATCAAAAGGATTACTAGTACGGAATGTCATTTCCGCTACTTCACCATCAAACGCCGTTTCCACTTCATAGCCCTCTTTTACTAAATAGGACTTAACCATTTCACTAATTGCTTCGTCATCTTCAATTAACAATATTCGGTGCATAAATGCTGCCTCCAATGATCTGAGAATAAAAATTAGTTAAAAACTTAAGGTATTTCTTTAAGGTAAACGTGACTGCGGTGAATGTTTGGACTTCCGGTCGCTGTTGTCCCCAGATTTCTTGATTATATACCGTGTTTCACGGTTGAAATCCGGTGACGGCCCATGCTTCCGAAGCGAGCTTTCCTACGGAAAGCTTTCAGGCGAACGCTATCGCTCCTGCAGTTCCAAACTTCCCCTCCGTCACTCCGTTTCCTTTTCTAAAGTTTCAAAATTCAATTTATATAGTGTAATTATTCGTAATGCCCCTTAACCTCAGGCAGTTGTTTATAAATACTTCCGGCCTGTACGATCTTAATGATCGCTTGAGCCAATTCAGTCATTTGACCATCATCCTCAGTATTTTGGCATTCTGTCCACTGATAATGACGCTCTCCACTATTAATCTGAACCGTTAAATCGTAACTTACAGCAGGTTTTCGATTACACTCTGTAGATAATTCTTTTTCATCTAAATAATTCGCCAGAACCATTTCTTTATAGATTTGTCCACGTTCCTGTTCAGTAAGCTCAAAATCGTTAACACTGGCAACTTCCCCATTCTGGAGATCTTTCACTAGCTTCATATCAATGGTGTTGATCTCATTCTTTAAGTTCACGCCATACTTTAAAACAAACTCAAACTTATCTTGTTTCGTTACGTCAAAAGGAATCTGGAGCAGTTCGATCTTTGCTTGTTCGCCCTCGCAGCCCGTTAAGGTATACGACAGAAGTTTATCCGTTTCGTTTCTAACAAGGTTCTGACAAGTGTATGTGGTTACTTGGGGACTACCAAACGTATCTTCAGAATTATCATGCCGCATTTCAATCCCTTGGTCAGTATATTTCAAGTCATTAAAGATCGGATCACCTTCAATTGTGTAATGAACCACACGCTGTGTACCCGTTTTATTTTGGATAAAGTCATCCAGCTTCTCAAGATTCTTAACAATCATTCCATGGCTGTTTATCACATCTTCTTGTTCATTAATGGTTGTTGTAAACTTGTCTTCTCCATTAGATAGCTGATCAAAGCAACCGGTTATTACAAGTGCTATAAAAAGAAGAAGAATTCCGCTCGATCTCATCGACCATAACCTCCTTAAACACTCCATAAGTAGATTCATTTGTTAAAGTATACCAATAATTATGGGGGCTGGGTATCCCTTAAGGGGGTATCGGAAGATTGAGAGATTGATAGAAATTCAAACTAGATAGCAAAAAAGCCGATTGGAAAACCAATCAGCTGTGCACTAGTGTAAGACTCAAAATAACTTCTGCAAATCGTCTCCAAAATGGGTTATCGAATGAGCTGTAACAGCTCAGCTGGGTCACATACATACTGAGGATTAAAGTCATTCGATTTCATGTAAGTGATGATACTGGAAAGAAACTGTCTTCCTTCTGGCACCTCACAAACCTTCTCAGCATCTATCGCACTTATAAGTAGCTTCCCCTTGCCAACACGACATTCGAAGAGTAAACCTAATTTATGATTTCGTTCAAAATTATCGATCGATTGTACGATTGGACTCCAGTCTTTACTCACACCATCCATAATAATCGACTTAGCATTCGATACGATGTTCCACCAAGGATACGTGGAGAATTCATCGGATGGGAAATTTGCGAACACCGGATGATCCTTAGCAATCACTAATCCCATTGTTCCAACTGGCACCGGGCGGTTCATGCTTTCAGATATGGAGCGAAACATGGGGTAACACCAGAAATCAGTACAATAATAACCTTCAATTGCATTAGATAAATGCTCCGGCTTTGGCATCAATAATACATTCTCACCCGCCTCCAGTAAGGACAGCGCTTGACTCGTAAGCGAATCAAAATGATGAATATCTGAAAAATCCACATCTACTTGCTTCGGATAAATCCAAAGTGGATAGGTTTTACGAACATCCGTCCCTACGATGCTGAGATTCAAATTCACCTTACACATCTTATTAACGCGTGGCAAACTGATGTTCAGATCACATAAATCCAAATAATTCGACTTGCTTGGAACAGTCACAGTTACTGACCCGTCTGACCATACTTCACTCTCATAGGCCAGCTCCCACTTTAAATCGAGCTGCTCAGGAGGATCATTGCGGAACCAGGACAGCTCAACATGCGCATGAAATTGTTCTTCAGCTACACAATTATAGCTTGAGAACCTAGCCATAAGGACAGCATCGTTACAGAAGGTACGCCATTCGTCAGGTTCGATTAATCCTTTTGAATCCATAAATGCATCTAACATGCCTACCAACGCAGTTCCTTGTCCACTGAAATCTTGAAGATCTAAAAGTTGGAATCCAGCGAGTTTCTTCGAACGAAATGCTGCTTCGAGCTCCTCTTTATAGCAAGCAACCGCCAACTGGCCAGAGCATTCAAAGAATTTAGCTGCCAAATGTCCCATACCTTTCTCTTCTAACCGCTCACGAAAAATCTCGAAGTTTTTTGCCTTCAACGATCCTGTATATTTCTGAATTTCATCAAAATTAGGGAAGGTCGCATATTGTCCAATCTCATGAGAGATAACAGGTATTTCAGGAATCCATTCTTCCTTTATATCATCAACCTTCACATCTTTTGCTTCTGTTCCATACTGAATTTGAATGGTATCACCCGCCTCATTGGATTCGATGTTGCTAACCTCCAGATTCGCAGGGCTAATCATTTCATCATAATCCCAAAGTGTATTTGGTACTAAGGTCTGAACATTCCCCAGCGGTGCATCGCACATGGCATAGGAACCCCGAATCAGCCTCTCCTTTGAGAACCGAACTCCGCAGAAGAAATCATCATGCTCCAATATTTCCGGAATAAATTGATGATTATTCGAACCTTGCGTGTACAATCTTCTATTATCGAATGACTTATAAGCCTTCAATATAGCATCTATCGTAGACCTGCTTCCCCATAGCTCATTGCCTAGCGACATCATGACAAAAGATGGATGATTCCCAAACGCTTTCAGAATAGCATATCCTTCTTGGATTAAATATTCCTGTTCTGCAGGATTATGCCCTTCATCTGACGCCTCTGTAATCGTCCCCCAGAACGGCAGCTCTGGCTCCATGTATAAGCCAAGCATATCTGCTGCTGTAAAAGCTGCTTCTGGAGGACAGCAAGTATGAAAACGATAATGATTGATACCATATGATTTAGCAATGCTAAGAACGCTGATCCAGTCCTCCAAATCGGTTGGAGCAAAACCTGTAAGCGGAAAGATAAGTCCATCGTGCTTGCCACGGAGAAAGGTTTTCTCCCCATTAATAGTGAATTTATCCCCTTCCGCTTTAAATTCCCGGAGTCCGAAAGTGATCTCTTGTCGGTCAAGAAGCTCACCTGATTCCCCCTGTAATACAACCTTTAATTGATAAAGATTCGGTTCCGTCTCACTCCACAGCATTGCGGCTGGACCCATATCATACGTAATAGAAACCTTTGAATCGAGCATGTCATACACTTGTTCAGCTACATCATGTTTATTGGCAGAGTTCAGGCTTGAGGCGGAAACGAATAATTTCCCTTTGACCTCACCCAGCATATCGGCAATAACTTCTATGGATCGTGCCGAGATATTCGGGTAAATTTGAATACCACTGAGATAAGATTCGCTAAAGAACTGCAACTCCATTCTCCCTGTAATTCCATTCCAATTGGTCTGTGTATCCGGAGAGGTCATATGCCCACCTTTCGTCGGATAATCGGTATTATTCACACAGATCGTAAGGGTCTGCGATCCACAAGATAGATGTCCTGTCAGATCATAAAGATGTGGAGCATTCAGACTATGACTTGATCCAATTTGCACATCATTTATCCACACTCTCGTCATTCTTGTCCGCTCTAAATAAAGAAAACAGTTTTTCTCTACTAGCTCCATAGGAATATCAATCTCTCTTGAAAACCAAGCGTATCCTTCAAATAAATATTCATCGGTCAATGATTCTACGAGAGCGCTTACGTTTTTAGGACCTTTTCTAGCATGTGAGGTCGTACCAGGTAAATCCATAGAATCAATAAACGGTAAAGATAACCCTTCTTTTCTACCATCCAATTGCAACTTCCATTCACCAGCAAGAATTATATTTGTTAGCAAAAAAATCACTCCTTGTAATAATAATCTCTAAACCCTATATGAAATAATCTAAGTATTCTATCATTTGGACACCCCCAAAGTAAAGAATTAATAGGGTCATAGCATAGCTGAATTTTAGATTTACTAAATCATTAAAGAATAATAACAATTCTCCCCTAACAAAATAACCAGTCACCGAAAATTGATCGGTAACTGGTTATTTTATAGTCTCATTTAACAACGATTCCAGAGAATGATCGGATGCCCATAATGGATGACAATGAGGCGAAGAGCCTCGATTATTACGTCATTGTATTTCAGCAGAATCCAGGAAGTAGGTGATATCGTAGTTGCCTTTCCCGAGCCAATAGGACCCTGGTCCGAACGTGATGATGAAGGTTGTTTGGTGAACTGGTAATTGAATGCGGTCTTTGAAGTTGTCTATCTTGGCTTGTGCTTCTGGAACAAAATAATCTGCAATCTTGGCATCCGAAAAACAACCCAATGCACGGTCCTCTGAAATATTCTCTTTAAAGTACGTACGAAGCTCTTCGCTTGTCTTCATAAAGCTATCGGTGCCGATAAAAACCGTCTTATGCCCTTTTTGTTCCAATACATCTATCAGCCTGGCTAGAACATGCTGATATTGGGCATCGTGCGTACCGTCAATAGCAACGTGAATGACACTAGTGGAATTCAGCGCTGCTTGTTGAAGTAGAGGGGACAATATTGCCTCAAAACCTAGCTGCTCCCTGTCTTTTGCATAAGGCTTAACTGTATCTGGCTTCATTTGTTGAATGAACCGAATGGGGTTTATAGGTCTATTTTCGAACATAGTTGTCACTCCTCTACAGTTGTATGCGTTCTAACCCGCTCATGGTAACTATACCTTAGGGCAATATGCCTGATTCTAATGCCTTCCACACAAGCTGTGCGAACTGGCTGTTCGACCAAGCGAACCATTCACGCGTAAAGCTAGTTGGATCATTAACATCAAAGCCCTCATGCATAAACCCAGTACCCGCATCTGTCGATTCACAGATTTCAATCATCTCAAGAATCTCTTGCGGATCAACTGCCGTTAAGCCCTGCATCGTGTAAGCAAGATGCCATACGAATCCTGCACTTGTATGCGGACTGCCAATGCCGCTCAGCTTCTCCCCTTTGAAAAAATAGGGATTATCCTCACTCAAAGCAAATTTGCGGGTATTCAAATATACCGGATCATCTGGCGCACAGTAACTTAGATAAGGCGCTGACATCAAACTAGGAGTACCTGCATCGTCCATCAGTAAATGGTTACCGAAACCATCCGTTTCGAACGCGTACATTTTGCCGTATTTGGAATGGTCAATAATTCCATAAAGCTCAATGGCATGCCGGATTTCTTCTTCCATGGCCGACATTCGGGCTACGAGATTTGAATCTCTATATACATATTGAGCAATTTCCTGCAATTGTCGAAGCGTTACAGCAGCGAACATATTCGATGGAATATTGAAGTGAAAGTCACACGCATCGTCGCTTGGGCGGAAGCCTGACCAGATCAGTCCAACATTATTTACTGGCATCCCCAAACCGTTCTTACGTAAAGTATCTATCATGATGCCGTTGTGACGTTGAAAGCGGTAGGTTGACTGCTCCTTGTGCTCCTGTTCAATCTGCCATACATTCAACATCTTCAGTAGTGATGTTCGAAATGCTTCATCAAAGATACCGGTACGCCCGGTTTCCTTCCAATAGAGATATGCCAAGCGGAAGGAGAAGCACATGGAATCCAGCTCAAATTTACGCTCCCATACCCAAGGCGAACTGTCTGTCACATCCGTTGCATTCCAGTGCCAATCATTTGCAGACTCGTTAAAGGCATTCGCATAAGGATCGATCTGGATATAGAACATATGACGGCGTATTAAGCCTTCTAGAATCCTCCTAAGCTCAGCATCCTCCTTAGCAAAAGGAACATAGTGAATTACCTGCTCAACGGAATCACGCAGCCACATCGCCGGAATATCTCCAGTTAACACAAATGTTGTTCCGTCATCCAGCAGCTTAGTAGTTGTTCCTAACGTATTCGGAAAACAATTTTGGAACAATTGACGAAGCTTCGGACGATCAGCCAGACGTTCACTAGTGTCCTTCATTACTTGTTGAACAGCCTGAGGCAGAGGGAACTTATTAATTTCAATAGTAGGTAAACGATGCTCTTTCATAATTTGGTAACCCTCCCGTGATTACGATCTCAAGTTACGAGGAACAACCTCTAAGCTTGTTGAAATGGTATTGCCTACGTTCGATCCAATCATGATCTCAAATTTGCCGGGCTCAACCGTCCACTTCAAATCAGAACCGACAAACTGCAGCTCCCGCGGAGTAATATGAAATTGAACGGTACGCATCTCACCAGGCTCCATATAAATCTTCTGAAAGCCTTTTAATTCTCGTTCCGGGCGTGTAATTGTGCTAGTGCAATCTTTTATATATAGTTGAACAACCTCATGTCCAGCTACATCGCCAATATTCGTAACCTCCACGGATACAGTACAAGAATCATCCAGCTCTATTTGTGTCTGATCCAAGCGAATATGCTCGTATTGATAGCTTGTATAGCTTAGACCATAACCAAACACATATTGTGGATGAAAGTCCACCTCGAGATAGCGATGACCTCTGGAGCGTTTCTTATTGTAATAAATCGGTAATTGCCCTTGATGCTTTGGAATGGATAGTGTAAGCCGGCCGGATGGATTATAGTCTCCGAACAAAATATCCGCAATCGCATGCCCGCCCTGCTGTCCCGGGTACCAAGCCTCCAGAATGGCATCCGCATGCTCATCTACCCAAGGCTCGACAATGGGACGACCGTTGATATAAACAACAATCAGTTTTTTGTTCAAGCTGTGCAGCTTCTGCAGCAGATCAAGCTGCACACCGCACAAGTTCAGCTCTGCACGATCGAAGCCTTCTCCACATTCCATATCACTAAGACTAAATTGATCCGTAATGACGGCAGCCCCTGTCTTCAAATCAATCGTACCTTCACCGAAATCACGTGCACTTGATCCCCCGACAACTGCAATAATGGTATCCGCTGCTGACGCAAACTCCATTGCCATATCAAAGCCTGCTTTCGATGGATCTTTCACGCGGCAGCCCGGAGCATACAGCACTTCGCTGAGTCCTGCACATTTAGCACGAAACCCGTCCAACACGGTAACGATGTGATGACGCTCCTGTGGTGAGGTATAGTCACCCAATTGATTGTATATATTGTTGGCGTTCGGTCCAATAACGGCAATCTTACCAAGTGACCGAGAAAGCGGTAGAGCCTCATCATGATTCTTCAAAAGAATGATACCTTCACGCGCAGCTTGTCGCGCCATATCTAAATGCGATTGTTGTCCAACGACCCGCTGTGCTGTCGCCGGATCAACAAATGGACGTTCAAACAATCCTAATTCGAACTTCACATGCAGAATCCGTTCAACTGCGAGATCAATATCGGTGATGTTAATCAGCTGTTGCCGCAATGCGCTTATCAGACATCTCCCAAAGGTTTCACCAGACATCTCCATATCCACACCAGCTTTAAGTGCAAGACTCGCCGCCTCTTCTTCGGTCTCACAAATCTGGTGACCGTGTTTAAGCTGGCTGATCGCACCACAATCCGTAATGACGAAGCCATCAAAGCCCCATTGCTCACGAAGCACCTCTGTTAATAACTCTTTACTCGAAGTACACGGAACACCGTCAATCTCATTGTAAGCGGTCATAACAGATTTAGCCCCAGCTTCAATTGCCTTCTGGAATAGCAGCAAATCCTTCTCCATTAACTCGCGTTTTCCCATCCGTACGGTGTCAGCATTACGACCACCATCCGAGCTGCCATACGCAACGAAATGCTTTAATGTTGCCAGGATCGTATGGTCTGTATTTAATGAATCACCTTGTAAGCCCCTCACTGCAGCAGATGCCATTTCACTATTTAAATATGGATCTTCTCCAAAGCATTCTTCTGTTCGGCCCCAACGCGGATCACGTACGATATCTAACACTGGGGAGTAGGTTGCTGCCCCTCCTTGAGCGCGAGTCTCTGCAGCCACTGCTTGGCAGATCTGCCGGAATAATTCCCTATTCCATGTACTTCCAATGGCAAGCGGTACGGGAAAGACGGTGTTGCCAATCGCCATATGACCATGAGAGCATTCCTCGCCCAGCAGAATCGGAATACCCAGACGTGTATGCTCAATCGCATATTGCTGGATCAGATTCGTTACTTCTGCGCCTTCCAAAGGTGACAACCCAGTTTCCAATGTTACCTCTGTCCAAGGATCTGCACGCAGCACACCATACAAAGAACCCACGCCACCGTTAGCAATTGCTTCCTTAAATACTTCTGTCAATTGAATCTTGCCTTCTGATTTCTCATACGCCTTCCAGCCAAAGGGCTGGAGGAGCTGCCCGATCTTCTCCTCCAGCGTCATTTGAGCCAATAAATCTATAGCACGCTCATGAATTGGCAAGGATGAATCTTTATATCTCATA
The DNA here is from genome assembly GCF_037963325.1 of Paenibacillus sp. FSL E2-0201. Taxonomy (NCBI): domain Bacteria; kingdom Bacillati; phylum Bacillota; class Bacilli; order Caryophanales; family Paenibacillaceae; genus Paenibacillus; species Paenibacillus sp. FSL E2-0201. Next base: position 2,084,933 of record NZ_CP150154.1, on the reverse strand, counting down.
GCTTACAATTCCTCCCGTTCACATGAACTAGAATTGTCTCCACGCCAGGATTCCGGCATTCATCCCCCGACACATGTCGAACGATACTTCAGGGTTGTTAAACTTCTCCCCCCATGTAATGTAATAGCGGAATTCATAGAAGCCGCCAAGCGTAGCTGCAAAGTTGGTTTCCCAATAGTTATTCATCACCCAGGCGTACAAGTGCGCAGGGTCCTGTTCCAGTCTTGCATCGCCATTAAGTAGACGATATTTATGCTCTAAAGCACCCACTTGAATCAACGGAGTGTCTGGCATCGCAATCACAATACCTTGCTCCTTTGAAATGTATGCAGCACCTTCGCCAACAGCCGTATAATCGGCCAAGCTGCCTGGTAATTGATCCTTGCGCAGACGAGTTAGTGCATCCATCTTATCTACCCACAGCTCCTGCGTAGAGGTTGTCAATGCGCCGCCAAACGGAAGTGAAATATACAAATTCTCAGGCTTCCATACACTTTCCTTATGCATCCGTACCGACACGTCGACACGAGGACGATCCGCATACACGGTTAAGAATAAGGAATAATGCTCACAACCGGAGACTTCATAGGTCAATTGAATCATGCTATAAAGCTCTCCCTGTCCAACAATTTCTGCACTTGTCAACACACCTGTAGATACAATCGCATTCGGACCTTTCCGATTACGGCCCATAAGACGACGAACCTCCGTCATTTCGACCACCTTTGTGGCTGGCGTAACATCATATACCGGTGTGAATGCATGATGGTTCCGGTCTGCACGTAGCAGCTCCTGTCCAGTCTCCTTATCCTTCCAAGAGGTGATTCCTTCACCCTTCTTCCATTCAATACGTACAAATGGTGTTTCAGCATATGTGGATGTCACATGGAAGTCCTTTACTTCATGGGTAACATCCAAATCCAATACACGATCCGATGCCACATAATCGTTCATATATGCGGTTTTGATTGTTGGCTTAACCGCTACGATATGAAGCACTTTTTCTTCCTGAGGCTCCAGCATGACCGGAATGGTTACAATAACCCCGCGATGCGCAAGACGCAGTTGAGATGAGAGCACCTCACCTGTATTGAAATCACGCACCTCAAACCCTTCTTTAATCTGCTCGTAATACCAACCCTCAAGAATAAGATGAGCATGATCCTCCTGAACATAGCTGTAAGGATTGCAAATTTTGAACTTCATCGGCCGACCCGGTGCAAGCAGTGCATCTCCCTTGGCTTCAAGGATTTCGTACAATGCGCGATGTGCAGCGGTGCTCGCATTTGCAGCAAATGCCTCCTTACGCAAGCCCAGCTCCTGAACAAACGGGTTCCAAGGCTCCGAAATGGAAGAATGATAGCCCCATGTGTGCTCAGCGAACATCGTTAATTGATATTCCATTTCCTTAATAGCTTCCGGGGAAATGATGTCATAATTAGGATCTAGTCTTCTTACCTTCTGGTACACCCGCTGCGCCTCACGGAATACTTGTACATGCTTTGGTGTCGAGCCAACCCCATCCGTCCACCAATCTGGCCAATCTCCGCGATAGACAGGAATATCTTCCGGGCGCTGTGCTGCATGGGCACGGACTTCTGCAAAGAAGTCATCTAGCGTTGCCATTTGAATTAAAATCCGGTCCCCATGCTTGGTGTTCCATTGTTGGATAAACTCTATTGCCGCCGCATTTGGCGGGTTATTATCCGTAGGCAAGCCTGAGAACATCGCTGGAAAGAAATCAAATGCATAGCCATCCTCTGTCAGACGATCGATATAACGCCCGATCCGTTGTTCAGCTATTTCAAAATCCGCGCCCTTGCTCATATCGAATTCATCTTTAATTGTATATTTTCCACCCATGCCAGGTACCAGCCCCAGATCATTTCCGAACACATAATGCTCTCCGCTCCACGTCAACAGGCGATCCCCTGAAGGCATCTCCCACCAGAACGGCTGCTGCTTCTTCCAGCAAGGAAACATTCCATGATGCGTATGAATACAGGTGGACAGGTTCTGAATCCCAGCATCCAGCAATACCTGACCATATCCCCAGCTAAAACCGTTAATATCTGCTGTCATTGCCGATGTTACAGGAATTTGAATGGACTGTCCGTAATCACACACCCGCGCAATCATCGATTGGAACAGCTCTTTACCAATTAATTCTGTCAAATTTAGATAAGTCCCCGACAACCCGATTGCTCCCTGTCTCACGCCTTCAGCGAACTCTATCTTCTCTTGCTCTGTCGCCTGCTTCAGGAAAGTTTCAATCGGCCAAAATGTCTCACAGACCCACTTAAAGCCTTGCCATTCCGGATGACGTCCCGATTTGCTTTCCCGTAAAATATGCAGGACCTGGCGAATGAAATTGACATGATATTGCTGAATTTTCTCTTGACGCTCTGTATACCCGATATCTGTATGAGAATGATGAATTGCGTATATCTTCCAAGGTCTTTTGGCGGACATTGCGATCTCTCCCTATGGTTATTTATACTTGCCACGACGCTTCGCCTTCTCTACTAATTCTGGAGCGGATACTTATCCATATAGTCGAACAACTCATCCACAGTTGTGAAGGCTACGCCTGTTACGGTATCAGCACAGCCATAGTAAATTGCAATTCGGCCTGTATCGCCATCCGAAAGTGCTGCGCAAGGGAAGGTGACATTCGGCACATCTCCTACACACTCATACAATGTCTCAGGTCCGAGAATATAATTTCGTGAACGTGCTAACACCTTCCATGGCTCATACAAATCTAATAAAGCAACACCCATCCGATATACGAACCCGTTACACGTATTTATTACACCATGATAGATCAACAACCATCCACGATCTGTTTCAATTGGGATCGGCCCTGGACCAATTTTCTTCGATTGCCATGCAGAAGCGTCCGAATTGATCGTACCCATCACGTAACGATGCTTTCCCCAATACGTCAGGTCAGGGCTCTCACTAAAAAAAATATCTCCAAATGGTGTATGCCCCGTATCACTTGGGCGGCTTAACATGGCATATTTGCCATTTATTTTGCGTGGAAATAATACACCATTCCGGTTGTATGGCAGGAAAGCGTTTTCTAATTGGTGAAAGGTTTTGAAATCATACGTATATGCGAGACCAATTGTAGGACCATGGTATCCATTGCACCAAGAAACATAATATTTATCCTCGATTTTGCAGACGCGTGGATCGTAACGATACTCCCGCTTTGTTACATATTCGTCGCCTTCGAAGTGGATCGGATTCTCATTAATCTCCCATTGAAGCCCGTCCTGACTGAAGCCAGCGAATATGTCCATACTTACAGATCTGGAGTCACAACGGAATACCCCTGCATATCCCTCTTCAAAAGGAATCACCGCGGAATTAAAAATACTGTTCGAGTTTAACTGTGCATCTCGCTGAATAATCGGATTATGGGTATACCGCCACACTGGAGCGTTATAGCCACTCGGCTTATCCTGCCAAGGAATATTTGATAGTGCTTCACCAATTATTTTGCTCATTTCATAAACTCCTTCCATGTATACAATTGTGATCTGCAACAACGTTTTCAGGATATCTAACCCTACTTGCACCCCTACTTTAAATCATAATAAAGCGCATTAAAAGGGAATTTATCCTGAATCTAACGTTTGTTGACTGAAGTATCATGTTTCTTAACTAATTGAACAGGTAGCTCACTTCACGCTCTCATATAAGCCTGCATACAGTGCATCAAGCAACGTGTGTGTCTTATCACAGCTATATTCCCAGAACATGGCACCCGCAAGTTTTTCACGTTTGACATACTCACATTTATGTGTAATCGAATCCACGTCATCGTAGGAAATAAACGTGTCTCCATTAAATAAAAACGGTGCTTTGGCCTCATCGTCCCAATGTCGTGTGTAGCCATTCTGATTGATGTAATTAGCAAACAGCTCTGTATATTCTGGGCCATAGCCACCCGTTGTGCCCGCCATTTGTAGAAATCCATGATTCTTATCCGGCACCTGCTTCCACATTCGGGAATAGAACGCCACGCCAATGACGATTTTCTCTCGGGGAACGCCTGCCTGAATGAACATATTCACCGATGCCTCTGTACTGATACGATACAAATCTCCTGTCGTATGAAATAAATTCGTATGATGTCCCGTTAGAATCTGGAAACCGCCACGCATATCGTAGGTCATCAGCTGTATAAAATCCAAATATTGCTGTACTTGATCCATCTCGGTGCCATCAATATAATACTGATCAGCACCTGCCGCAATTGTAAGCAAGTAATGCCTGCTATCCGCTGTACCTTTCACATCCAGTGCATCTCGAATCGCCTTTAATAGTAGTGTGAAATTGCATTTATCATCCGGCAACGATTTAATATCCGCTTCACTGTAACAAGGATATTCCCAATCCAAATCGATTCCATCGAACGGGAAATCTGTTACCACTTGCACAGCCGACGCTGCAAATTTCTGACGTCCTTCTTCGGTAGAGGCAGCCTCAGAGAAGCCCCCATTCCCCCATCCGCCTACGGAGAGCATCAGTGTCAGATTCGGATACATCGCTTTCATCTCTTGTAGCTGGTTCGTGCATTTCAAATGTGCTGTTGTAATCTGATCATCTTTCACATAACCAAATGCAACGTTGAGATGCGTTAACTTCATCAAGTGGTCACCCGATAACTCAGATAGTTTGGAATCACTCACGTAGCCTGCTACAATCATCTGTTGATCCATCCTTTCACACCCTTGTTAAGATTTGAATCGCTTCCTTGCTCGCTGCAATCTTATATCCTGATGACATGTAACGAATCTGATCTTCACGGTCCACAATGATAAGATGCGGGAAGCCCGCTTCACTCGCTTGGGACGATGCAAATAATTCGGGCAATAGATTACACGTTGAATCACGTACAAACACTGCATTTGCAGGAAGATCTGGATAGTCCTCGGGATGAAACGAAGCTGCCCATTGCTTATCACCAATAATAAGAATGATGGGAGCACCTAGCGCATTGAACTCATGCTTCAACTCAGAGAGTTCACGAAGTAAATGCTTTGAAGGCTCTCGTTCCGGTTCCAGCCAAGCGACATAGGCGCCCTTTCCACCAATAAGATCTGCGAAAGTCTGTTCTACTCCTGCCCATGAGGTCAGCTGCTTGAGTCGTTCCACCTTGCCGTACACTGGAATTTCCAATGTAGATTGACGATATTTCATGACCAGCTTCGTCTCTTCCCCTTCTGCAATATGAAAATAAGTGAACTTGATAAGCACGGTACCATCTTTTAATCGTACGCCTGTCGTCAGACGGTATGCTCCCTGCTCAACCTCAAGTGGTGTATCATATAGATCATTTGCGCCATGCGGGTAACATAAGGTTTTATAAAAACCGTTCTCCAGCCGAGCTAATGTGAAATTCTCATAGTATGAAGCCGTTGGTTGGACTGTCCCTGCACCCTGATCACGCTGAAGTATGAGAGTGCCGTTCGCTAATTCTATCCCCCCTCCAACAACGCCTTTGGTAAATTGAGCATCCACGAAAATATGATCCACCATAAATTGCGGCTTGGATTCAATGGGATGAATTCGCGCTGGGATTCCTAAACTACGACAAATGGATACGAACATGATATCCAGGGAACTGCGATCGCCTACGCGCAATTGAAACGTACCCACTGCCGTTCCCTTCCCTTTTAGATTCGGAAGGTCTGTCCATATATCCCACGTTTCATCTATGAATTGAACCAGCTTCGTTGGGTCCTTACGGAACAATGCCACTTCATCCGAAGTGAAAGCTTGTTGGAAAAATGTACGATACGGTGTAATCATCTCGTAGTGAACACGAGGACGCAGAATGTAGGGAACGAACACTTCCTCTGTGAGCTCACCACGTACAGCAAGCGCACCAGCCACATGATCTGTAAGAGTAGGAATAAATGTGTCAATTAAATCCTTGTCATTACTACATTCCAATAACCGTAAAGCCCATTCTCCATACACGGATGTGGCTGCCTCCAGAAATGCAGCTATCTCTACACTGTTACCACGTGCCTTCTGAAGCACTGCCCATACACGATCTTCCGGGAGACCCAGTGTTTCCCCGAGCTTCCTCGCTGCTTCTTCTGTCACAAAAGTCGCTTCATATTTCGCACGGATTGAGATCCCTTCCTCCAAACGTTCATTATGTCGCTGGATACGAATTTCAGACAGTTCCTCTATTACCTCACCTTCACACGCTGGAGGTGGAACCATATCATAATCGGCCATCGTTCCTGCAGCGGGCTGATTTTCTTGATTCAGTCCAAGCTCAACGCATTCACTGTCCGCCACTGAAATTTTCAGTTCCCCCCAAGTACCACCCTTTGCCGCACGAATCATGAGGTCACCGAGACCTGTTTTGAAAGTTGCTTCTCCTTGAGCATTGGTAGGAAGGATGGCAATCGGGAAAAATTCCGCCATGTTATACACTTGGAACTGTACTTCTGCATCCTGCACAGACTGTCCGAATTCATCTTTCACATGAATCGTAATTGCCCGCGTGGATGCGTAATTTTCCAATACATTAATTTCAGTGAACCACTCATCTGCAAGCGTAATATCTTCTGGACCTTGATAATTAGCAAGAATACGCGTGTTAATTAACATTGCTCTACGCGCTGGAGGTCCAAACCATCCTTGATTAGGACGGGCTTCCGGCTCACAAGCCCCAATAAAATACCATTCACCGTCTGCCCATGCCTCCACCCATGCGTGGTTATCATCACAATGTGCCCAACGTGGCGTATACACTTGACGTGCAGGTATACCTATACTGCGAAGGGCTGCCACAGCTAGTGTGGATTCTTCACCGCAACGACCGCGTGCATTTCGAATCATCGATAATGGTGAAATCGTCCGCAAATCACTCCCAATATACGTTGCTACCTCATGGCACCAGTAATTTGTCTCCAGAATGGCTTCCGTCATGGACAACTTACTAGTTCGTTCTGCTAATTGTTCATGAAGAATTTGGCGGTGTTCTTCAATATTTTCGGTATTAACACGGTAGGGCAGTACGAAATGTAAAAATATATGATCCGGGACTTGCCATGGCATATCTCGGCGAATCTTTAGTGTCGTTCTCACATGATTCAAGAAAAGCTCACCATTGTAATCCGCCAAATCATTCACTGGCATGTACGCATAGAGATACTTAAGTGCAATTATTTCTTCTTCTGTCAAGTGCTGTTCAAAGATTTGAAATAACTGCGTTGCACGTGCCTGAGCCAAACTCATCTTCTCCTGAAACTTACGTTCAATCTGTTCCATATCTGATTACTCCTTCCAGAGAAACCCATCCTCGCGAATGTAAAGACGGGAAGTCTCATCTGATGTTGGTGCAGATATAATAAAAGTTTTAGTCGTCGTTTCAATGTTTGGTTCTATGGTCCATGTATCTTCTTTACACAATGCATTAAAATGGGCTGTGAACATGCCGTGTGTTTCGTAATAGTTCCGCTCACGATAATAGAGCTTCCGTAATTCCCATTTGATATGTTCATCCCGAGGGATGTCGAAGTGATATGGACCCGCTTCATTCACGAATACAACATAGCCCCACCGTTCTGGATAATGCATATTAATGATTCCTTGTGGTGACCACACCCAATTATCCTCAGGATAAGGTTTCCCTGTGTCGGGGTTAAGAAGCTTACGATACTTGCCATCGACAACCTCGGTCCGCCATTCAACACGTGAAAAATTAACACGCCAAAACTCCCCAGCGTAAGGTGATCGTCGATCCGTAGCACATTCTTTTAAACTATTCCATGGTATAGCAACTTCAACCGTCCATTTCCGATTGTCAGCGTGCGGGTTATTTAACTCACCTTCGATATGAACAGCCGTCTTCAAGCCTTGGATATCCCAACCGTTAATTGGAGGACCGCCGTCACGATAAGGTTTCACAAGGAGTAAGTCCCATACCGTGTTCAAGGCGTTAATCTCAAACTCGTAATATTGATGGGAATCTCCTGTTGGATCTATAAAAATTTCAAAATCATTATCGTAAAAAATAACGGAATCACGTTCTGTCAGCGTTCCCCAGATCTGATCTTCCATCAGCTCTGCACCAAAGTAAAAATACTCATCATCCCATAGCATCTTTACCCTCGTATCCTTTCCTGGCATCGGACGAAAATCCCCTTCAATATCAACACACTTTTCTGTCCATGCTGCATGCTGCCAAAAGGGCTTATCTAGCTTCCCATCCAAGACAAGCGACTCCGTCGCTCGTCTGCACAGATAATGTTTCGGGGCGTATGAAACAATGTATGGCTCTGGTACTCCACTTCGATTTACCATAAGAATGCTCCTTTATCGGTTAATGTACTTTAGTTGTGCGTTACAACTGCACCTGAACCGCCGTACATCTCAATTTCTTCATCGAATTCCAATTTAAGTACCGTCACTTGTTCATGCATATCTTCAGGTGTTATCTGAATCCAAGTTGTACCTGGTATGTGAAACCATGGCACACCACCGTGAATTTCATGGGTGAGCTCCTTGCCTGAGTGAAGCACCGTAATCTTTCTAATGGGATTACACAGCCCTTTGAGGCAAATGTTCTCCTTCGGCGTATCGTAAACGAAGAGGTACAAGTTCTTCTTATCCGGAGACAATGTACTGCCACCCAGATAGTAGCGTGTCATAATACCCTCTTGTGTTCCAAAGATGGCTTCTTCATGTGTACGTATCCAATCACCTAATCCCAGTAAGATCGCTTCCTGCCTAGGATCAATCGTTCCATCCTCCATGGGCCCAATATCTAACAGCATATTCCCGCCCATGCTGATACAGTCACAGAACATTCGGATCATTTGATTCAATGATTTATAATTGTGGTCTGTATGCACATAACCCCAGGATGTATTTATCGTCGTGCAGAATTCCCACGGCCCTTCCGGGCGCGTAATGGGAAGACCTTGCTCGGGAGTCTTATAATCCCCATACCCTTGCAAGCGTGAGTTTATAATAAGGTCAGGATTAAATGATTTTAAATAATCTTTGAATGCTGGCAATCCCCACTGCTCTGCGCTTCGTTCCCAATCTCCATCGAACCATAACAGATCAACCTGACCATAATCTGTTAACACTTCTCCTAGTTGATTACGGTTAAATGCCAAAAATTTCTCCCATCGCTCTGGATCTTGGACACCATCCATCGGACTTGAATAACGATTTACATGTCTCAAATCATCTGGTACGACACCATTCTCATAGACTGAAGGATAATCAGGATGAGACCAGTCAATGAGGGAGTAATACATCCCTACACGAAGACCCTGATCTCGAATCGCCTCAGACCACTCCTTAATAATATCTCTCTTGGCAGGTGTCGCCTTCATAATGCTCAAATCACTGAACTTCGTATCAAATAATGCTACCCCGTCATGATGCTTCGTCGTTAGAACAGAATACTTGGCTCCTGACTTCGCAATCAGATCTGCCCAATACTTCGCATCAAATTTAGAGGCTGTAAAACCATTCAATTGCTTCATATAGTCCTCATAAGACATTCTCCCGTTATAGAAAGACCATGATTCTGCAACGCCTTGTACCGCATAAATCCCGTAGTGAATGAAAATTCCTAGCTTTGCGTCCGTAAACCATTGTTGCATCGGCTCTTCCTCCCATAGTTCAACTCGTTATTTTATGCGAAATACATGTGCAATTGGGGCAATTCCCGTAAGCTCGCTCTCTGGTATATGAACGATCAATCCCGTTGTTGTTCGTTCGAATGTTAGATTTTCTTGTCCGCCAACAAGATCTATTTGCGTCACAGCCTGCTCGAGTGGAATACAAATCTCATTGATCACGAGTTCCTGCTCTTTTGAGTACAGATGGATAGCATAGATGATATCGTCTTTTTTTGTGAAATGTGTATTTCCAATGGAGTATGGCGCACATATGCGTGTTCCATAAATCGCCTCACCATGGACTTTGAGCCAACTGCCCATTCCTTTCATCCGATCCATCGCTGCTCTTGACAAGCGGCCATCTGGTTGTGGTGCGATATTAAGTGCCAGGTTACCACCTTTGGCTACAACTTCAACGAGCAAATGAATTAATTGACGTGTCGTCTTGTAATGATCCTCATACCGATAAGAGAACGCAGTCCCCATCGTAATACAGCTTTCCCATGGGATATGCAGGGGAAGCGCGGGCAACGTTTGCTCTGGTGTAACGACATTCTCATAAGGTCCGCCAACGGTACGATCTGCACTTAGTAGCCATGGCTGATGCTGACGTGCCTTCTCCACCACTTCACCCAACCGAATATCCTGTGGATTATTCTTATTCTGTGGACACACCCACCCCGCATCCAACCAGAGCATTTCAATCCGGCCATATTTCGTCATCAATTCCATGATCTGATCATGTGTGTACTGTACGAATTGCTCCCATAGCCAAGGATAATCTTGTGTTGGATACGAAGGACCTCGATTCATGAACGTCCCCGTCTCCATACCTGGAGCCCAGTATGTTGGTGTGTGCCAATCCGCTTTGGAGAAGTAAGCAGAGATCCCAAGTCCCTTGGCCCGAAAAGCATCAAATACATTCTTACAAATATCCGCGTACTTATGTGCATGGAAAGGACAATCCTTACCCGTGATGCGATAATCTGTTGTCTGCGTATCCCACATACAGAAGCCATCGTGATGCTTCGTTGTGAAATTTAAATATTTGAAGCCACCTTCTTTAGCAACCTCTGCCCACTTCTCAGGCTCAAAACGGAGCGGATTAAATGTTTTATTCAGCCCGAAGTATTGCCGCTTCAGCTCCGTCGAATCACCCCCCCAATCAATATCGTCCCGTGACCAATCTCCATCTTTATCACTAAGCGCCCACGATTCAACAAGTCCAAGCTGCGAATAAGGTCCCCAGTGCATCATCAAGCCCAGCTTCTGATCCTTGAACCATTCCAGCTGATCTAATAGCTGCGAATCCTCCGGCTTAACGTACTCCTCCTCTGTGCTGTAATTGTGAACTCCTTCAACAACAATTTGCTCCTCGACAACATTAGCGTCACTCATTTGCACGACCTCCTTGCAGCTCTTCTGAGGCTGCGATTCTATTGATTTAGTATGATATATTTTCAAAAAAACATTTGACATAAAAATAACTATCCGCTATAAACATCCTATTATGGAATATAAATAAGGATTCAAGCACCGATCTATACCTGCTGTATTCATAGCTTGATAGGAACATCTCCATGTATACGCCATAAAAAGGGGGAAAACACTTTGAACTATAACTATTTCAAATCGAAATTGTTTCTGAAATTCACCGGTTCGTATCTACTTATCCTTCTTATTCCGCTTATATTTGTAATCGTTTTCATTTACCGAAATGCTACCGATAATTTACAAAAAGAGATTGAAAATGCTCACTTTAATCAGCTCACCCAAATTAAAACGGTGGTGGATGGACGCATGAATGATTTAAGAGATATGGCGTCACGGATGTCATACGACGCTCGTCTCGCTCATTATCGCATACTGGATCCTTATGAAAGTCGTGACGCGATAGCGGCACTGGATAGCTACAAATCTTCCAATTCCATTGTGGAGGATATATTTCTGTACTACCATCATGACCCTAATATTTATTCCAACCATGGCATGTATAGCCTGGATGTATTTCGTAGCTCCTATCAGTTTGGAAGCTGGATGAATGATGAACTTGTGACTGCTTTAAACACGTCCAAATTTCCATCCATTCGACTTACGAACATGCTGAATCAAAATTCACCACTCGAGAAATCTGTATTAACCTATATCCTGCCGATCATTCCCAACACCTCAGATCCATATGCTTCTGTCATGTACCTCATTAAAGAGAAAGAGTTGGCATATCTGATCGATTCCGTTCTCGGTAACTATCGAGGATTAACGTATATTTTTGATAATCATGGACGTGTTTTGTCCTATAGTGGCCATGGAGATACAGCTCGCCAGCAGGATATCCAACGGTTATCAGAGCTTCCACCCGGCATACATAATCTATCGATAAACAATGAAGATCATTCGGTTATTTCCGTCACATCGGATGTCAATGGCTGGTCATATGTGACTTTAATGGCGAGTAATCAATTTTTCAGTAGCGTACTTAATGTTCGGAGCTTCATCATTATTTTATTCATTGTGATCGCCATTGTAGGAACGGCCATCGCTCTATTATTCGCTCGGATGCAATATCTTCCGATTGCTGAGCTCGTTCGCTTCACGAACAAAAAAACAGATACACCGGCCTCCGGAAATGAGCTCGAGTATATACGAACAACATTGCAGCAGTATAGCTCCAAGGTTGATCTCCAAGAGCCCTATGCTCGCAACCATGTTCTCTCCATGCTATTAAAGCATGGACATGCACAAATGATGACGCATGGAATATTCGATACCTTTCATCTGCACTTCGACCAAAGTCATCATTTTGTCATGATGATGGGCTGGGATGACTTAGAACAGCAGCATCTTCAGGCGCGACAAGAAGTACATCGCAAGCTTGCGTATATTGAATTTCCAGCGCTTGCTGCACAAATATACGGTGTAGAGCTCCCGCAATTGGATCAGCTCGCACTCATTGTGAGCTTACAGCTCGAAGATGATGAGGCACTCGCTGCACAAATCGTTCACATCGTGGATGCGATTCGTAAATATACGTTAGGCATAATGGATATCCACCCGATGATCGGTGTAGGCAAATGTTATGAGAGCCCTCAGCAGCTTAATCAATCCTTTGTTGAGGCTTGCTCCGCCTTCGAATTGCGTAAATCGACCGAGCATGGAACCACCGTGTATTTTGAAAAGCTATCCAGTGCCCATGATCAAACGGTGTTACTCCCTAGTAACGAGCTATTAAAGCTTGCACAAAGCTTGAAGCAGGGCAACTACGAAGTCGCCAAACAAATTATTCACACAGCCATCCATGGGCTTGATAATAAACAACGATCTACCCTGCTGATGCGATGCGTACTGTTCGACCTGTTGAATACCATGCTCAAAACTGCAGCTGAGCTAAAAATGGATAACATGATGCAGTCTGCTTCTCCCCATTTCATGAATGGTCCCGTCCATCTTATAGAGCAGAATTTCTACCGTTTAGCCACTCAGATTTGTACACAGGTAGAGCAGACGCATAAAAAAGAAGAACATTCACTCATGGATCATATCGTTGCTTTTATCGACCAGCACTATGATGATCATTCACTTAGCCTTGAATCTGTTTCTGCTGCGTTTACGATTTCACCTTCCCATCTCAGTCGTTCATTCAAGGATAAGGTCGGCATCAACTTCGTCCAATATATTTGGCAAAAACGATTAGATAAGGTCAAGGAACAGCTCGTAATAACAAGTGATCCGTTAAAAGATATTATCCAGCGCGTCGGCTACCTCGACACACCAAACTTTATTCGAAAATTCAAAAAGGAAACCGGTTATACCCCGGGCCAGTATCGACAGATGAATAATAATCATCCCAATACTGAGCCTAACGATACCGTATAATCCTTCCTCGCCTAGGGTTTATCATAACTTCCCGGTCATGCCTAGCATGACCGGGAAGTTTTTCAAAATATGAGAATGTATAAGCTTCACAAATTATTTGCTAGCAGCCCAAGTATCGTATGCTTGTTGATACGTTGATTCGAGCTTCTCATACCCCATTTTTTTCATTTGAGCGATATATTTGTCCCAATTGGATAATGGCTCTGCACCTGTAACGAATTTCGCTTCCATTTCCTTCACGTATTTATCCAAATCGGAACGGAGTGTTTTGATTTCCGTCTGTTGGTCTACCGTCAGGAATACCGATGGGAAGGGAGCCTTTGCAATAGGTGTAAGCTTTGTAGCTGTTTCTTTGTCAATCCAGTCATCAAAGCTAGTACGAAGACCTAAAACATAGCTGTTCTCATAGGAACCTGGTGTATTTATCCCGTAGTTTGGTGTGATTGTACCGCGGTATTCTTCACGATCCGTACCATCTGGAACTGGCAGCCATTCTTTCTCGCCTGTTGCTTTATCTTTGTATTTAAATAACGTACCTTCAGGTCCATACGCCCAGAAGGAATACCCTTCTTCGCTAAATTGGTAATCAATCCAGCGCATACTTGCTTCCGGGTTCGGGTTTGTGTTTGAAATCGCGAAACCGCCAATGGTGTTAATACCAGGATGCTTGCCGTATACAGGTGTTCCAGCAATATCACTAGATACAGGCTGCATCATCGGGTTATCTTCACTCGGTTCACCACCAAGCGTGAAGTATGGGAAATAATCGGAGAATAAGGCCACTTGATTGTTCTTCCCTTTTGCTTTCTTCTGCTCATCGGTTTGAGAGAATGTTTCATGATCCAGCAAATTCTCGTTCCATAAGCGATTCAAGAAGGTTAAATATTCTTTGTAGGCTGGTTCAGCTTGTGGAAAGTGTACTTTGTTCTCCTTATCTACGTAGATATCCTCGTTATACATCCCCCAGAATCCGAGGAAGAACATCCGTAAATCATCTAATTTCACAGAGGATAGAGGAACCTCATCGTCTTTACCGTTTCCGTTCGCATCTTCCTCTTTAACCTTCTTCAAATAGTTGTATAGCTCTTCTGTTGTCTGCGGTAATTTGTTTTCCATGCCGAACTTCTTCAGGAACTTCCCGTTATACCACATCGGTCCACGATACCATACCGCAGATGGCTGAATATTGCGTAGTGCATAGATATGTCCATCCGGTGTTGTCATTGATTTGCGAATATCCGGATTTGCATCGAGAATTTTTTTTAAATTAGGTGCGTAGCCCTCATCAATGTATTTTTCTAAAGGCAGCAACAATCCTTGACTTCCGTAGGTAACTTGATCCGATCCTTTTAGATCCGCCGCATAGAAAATATCGGGAAGTGTACCGCTTGCAAATACCAAATTCTTTTTCGTCTCAAAGCTATCTTGTGGGGCGTTTTGAATCTTTAACTTAATATTCGTCATCTTCTCGTATTCCTGAATAACAGGCATCTTGTTCCAATCCTGACGCCCTACATCCGGTGCCATAATAGAAAGCTCAATCGGATTATCCACGATAGGAAAGCCCGTCTTATGAACCTCTGCGGCTGTGTCTGAGCTTTCTGTGCTTGCCGTCCCCTTATCGCTACTCGATCCACATGCAGTAAAAATAGAAATTGACATGGAAAGACATAACAACATGAGTCCAGTTTTACGAAAATTCGTCATACAAAAACCTCCCCTTTTTTACTTGTATCTTAAGATCAACCCTTAACAGAGCCAATCATGACACCTTGCACGAAATAACGTTGCAAGAATGGATAGACAGCAATAATCGGAAGTGTAGATACGATAATGACCCCATACTTCACAAGTGAAGCAATTTCTGCCTTGTTGTTCTGGGCTGCTGCAGCTGTCGCATCGATAATGCCACCTACTTGAGATTGCATTTCCTGAAGAACGAGAATCTGACGAAGCACAAGCTGCAACGGATATTTCGCATCATCATTCAGGTAGATCATGGCGCCGAAATAGCTGTTCCAATGCCCTACCCCGTAGAATAAGGCCATCACTGCGATAATTGGCATCGATAACGGGAGAACAATCCGCAGGAATAATCGAATATTCGTCGCGCCATCGATTTGAGCCGCATCTTGAAGCTCAGCTGGAATGGAGTTCGCGAAGAAGGTACGAGAGACGATAATATTCCAGATTGACGCTGCACCAGGAATTACCAGTGCCCACATCGTGTTGACCATGCCTAGCCCTTTTACCAACATGTATGTAGGGACGAGACCGCCTCCAATGAACATCGTTACCATGAACATCCCCATGAAAAACCCACGGCCTACAAAGTCCTTACGACTGAGTGCATATGCCGCTGGCATCGTAACGACCAAGTTAATCGTTGTGCCTATCAATGTATACAAAATCGTATTTCCATACCCCGTCCAAATCTTCGAGTTCTGAAATACAATCTCATACCCCTTAAAGGTAACTCCTTTTGGAAAGAGCCACATTTCACCGGAAGCAACCATCTTCGGATCACTGATGGATGCGCTAATAATATATAAGATGGGATATGCGACTAACAGCAATGCAATTGCCACATACGTATAGATGCAAATTAGGAATATTCGGTCTCGCTTAGATAGCTTTATACCTGATACCATAAATTCCAACCTCCTTCTACCATAGACTGTTCTCGCTCGTACGGCGGACAATCTGATTCACCGTAATGAGCAGGATGCAATTGACAATGGAGTTAAATAAACCAACAGCTGTTGAGAAGCTATATTGCGCATCGACAAGACCAGATCGATAGACAAAGGTTGAAATCACATCAGAGCTTGACATATTTAACGAATTTTGCAGAAGTAATATTTTCTCAAAACCTACACTTAACAAGCCACCCATATTCAGAATTAATAGAATGGTCATGGTCGGTATAAGCGCTGGTATATTGATGTGGCGAACACGTTGAAAGCGAGTGGCCCCGTCAATGATTGCCGCTTCATGCAAGCCTGGGTCTACACCCGAGAGAGCCGCCAAATAAATAATCGTCCCCCAACCCGCACTCTGCCACACGCCTGAGAATACATACATCGTCTTAAACCAACCAGGACTTGTCAGAAACTGCGGTGCACTAAAGCCTAAACCTTCAATGGCATGAATAATCATACCGTTCGATGGAGACAAGAAGGTAATAATCATCCCCGCCATAACAACGACAGAAATGAAATGAGGTGCATACGTAACGGTCTGAACAAGTCGCTTGAAGAAGCCATCCTTCACTTCGTTAAACGCAAGCGCCAGAATAATTGGGATTGGGAATCCAATGGCTAATTCATACAAGCTAATACTGAGCGTGTTCCACAGCAAATCCCAGAAATAGTACGAGTTAAAAAATCGAATGAAATGATCAAAGCCTACCCATTCACTGCCAAAATAGCCTTTTGACGGAATGTAGTTCTTAAAAGCAATCTGAATCCCATACATCGGTCCATAGCTGAAAATGAGGAAGTAAAAAAATGCGGGTGCGATAAAAATGTAAAGCTCCCAATTCTGACAAATCTTCTTCCATGTCTCGTTTCTGCCCTTACGCTTTTCTTTCGGTGCTGAATTCACAGTTCGCATATGTACGCTTCCTGTTTCATGCATCGCGACATCCCCTCCTTATAGGTAATGATGAGAACATTCTGATCATCGAGTGAGCATCATTATCTATCGAATTGTTATCAATCGCATTAATGCTAGCGCTTACATTTACACTATATAGAATCGAGCAAATCGTAAATATGTCATTCTCGCTTATCAAGAATTTCGTGTTGTACTGCGGGATGATTTACGTTTCACTGCTATGTTGATGTTCTAGAAGTGTGTCATTCTTGCGCTTTTCGCCCATAATTCCGTTGCATTACAATGCCAAAGCTGCTCAAAGAGGCAATGTGTATAAATCTCCATAGCACATGTTTTTTTTGCGTTTTTAAAGGAAATTCATCCTGAATCTAACGTTTGTTGACTGAAGTATCATGTTTCTTAACTGGAAGCCTCTCATCGTACTTCTATAAAATTAATTTAGGGAAAGCGGTTACAAAGGCAGCATGTATGAAACACATGAAGGAGCGGATGATATGAGCACTAAACTTGAGCGGAACAAATCTAGAAAGCGCATACACTGGCGAAAGCAAGATTCCGAGTTAACCCTGCTCGCCTTGCCGACATTGATCTGGTATATCTTATTTTCTTTCTTACCGATGTTCGGTATGGTTATCGCTTTTAAAAATTTCAAAATAAGCGGCAACTTTATTAGCAACGTACTAAATAGTTCTTGGGTCGGCTTCAAAAACTTTGAATTCTTATTCAAATCCAATGATGCCTGGATCATTCTTCGCAACACGATAGGGTATAACATCATCTTCATTATTCTTGGCATCGTGTTACCAGTAATGTTCGCTATTATGATCAGCCTGCTGCATAGCCGCAAAGCAAGCAAGGTTTATCAGACCATGATGTTTCTGCCCTACTTTCTGTCATGGGTAGTCGTCTCTGCTGTAGGTTGGGCCTTCTTCAGCTTTGATAAAGGTATCCTCAATCAATTTCTTGCCAGCCTTGGGCATGATGCTGTGAATTGGTATATGGAACCGCAATATTGGCCCTACATTCTTATCTTTTTAAACATCTGGAAGAGCATAGGTTATGGCATGATTATTTATCTGGCAACCATTACAGGAATCGACAGCACCTATTATGAGGCGGCAGTTATTGATGGAGCTTCCATCTGGCAGCAGACACGCTTCATTACCTTACCCATGCTAAAGCTGGTCATTGTCATGATGTTCATCCTGTCAGTAGGTCGTATTTTCTACACGGATTTCGGACTGTTCTATCAGGTCACACGCGACTCCAACTCCCTCTACAATGTGGCCACAACAGTTGATGTCCTAGTTTATAAACAGCTAAAAACCGCCACTGTAGGAATGGCATCCGCTGCCGCTTTCGTCCAATCGATGCTGGGCTGTATTACAATCCTGAGTGCTAACTGGATCGTTAAAAAAATCGATTCTGACAGTGCAATGATCTAGGAGGAGAGACAATGGCAAAGACACCCACCTATCAATCTGGCTTGGAGAAATTCAACCGCACAAGTAACGGCATCAATGCTTTGTTCACCCTAATTTTTATTCTGATGGCAATTGCCTGCGTTGTGCCTGTGATCGTCGTGTTATCCATCTCGCTTACCGATGAGTCCTATATTCGTGAAACGGGATACAGCATTCTTCCAACCGCACTTTCCGCAGACGCATACGCTTATATCGCCAAACAGGGAACGATGATTCTGCGTGCGCTAGGTGTATCCCTGCTTGTAACAGTCGTAGGTACTGTACTTGGCGTGCTGCTCACCACAACGATGGGATACGTCATTTCACGTCCTGGTTACAAGCTAAAGAACTTCCTCACCTGGGTTGTATTTATCCCGATGGTATTTAACGGTGGTCTTGTATCCAGTTATTTTATCAACACAAACTTCTTGGGACTCAAAAACAGTGTTTGGGCACTCATTCTGCCGCTCGCAGTATCATCGTTTAACGTTATTATTTGTAAAACCTTTTTTAGGAGCACAATCCCTGATGGCTTAACCGAATCTGCTGAAATTGACGGGGCTAGTCAGTTTCGCACCTTCTTCTCAATCATCCTCCCCATCTCATTGCCTGTACTAGCTACGATTGGACTGTTCCTTTGCTTCGGTTACTGGAACGACTGGTTTCAATCGATGCTGTATATCGATAATCAGAATCTGTATTCGCTCCAAGCGCTGCTTAACAGCTTGATGTCCAATGCTGATGCGCTCGCCAGAAACTCCATAAGTATGGGGATCAGCTTCGCTGAGCTTGTCGCAACAATGCCCAAGGAATCTGCCCGCATGGCAGTTGCTATTCTCATCGTGTTGCCTGTTGCCTGCGCATATCCCTTCTTCCAGAGATACTTTATTACCGGCCTTACCATTGGCGCAGTGAAAGGCTAGTTCCGAAATAAGCCAAGCCCAGCTTGGTTTATGATAGATAACCGTAATTTACTACGGTACATTTCATCATTCAACACTAGGAGGAGTTAAAGTGAAGAACACCCTCAAGTTCGCCTCAACATTATGTATTCTCGCATTAATGCTGTCCCTGCTTGCTGCATGTGGCAACTCGAACTCGAATTCGAAGCCAGCATCCACAGCAACCAATGAAAGCGAGAGTGGTACGACGGCTACTGATGCACCAACCACCAAAGAAATTCCTACATTGGTATGGTGGCTGATCGGCGGACAGGTTCCTGAGAACTTTAGTAAAGCAGTTGAGCAGATGAACGAATACACCGCTGAGAAAATCGGTGTCAAAGTGGATATTAAGGTGGCTAGCTGGGGCGAATGGGATACAAAAATCAACACCATTGTGAATACGGGTGAACCCTTTGATATGATGTTTACCAACAATACAAAGTACAGTAAACAGGTCGCTATGGGAGCGTTCGCTGACATTACAGATCTGGTACAAAGTGAAGCTCCTGAACTTTACAAGTCTATCCCTACCAAAGTATGGGATGGTGTGAAAATTGGTGGAAAATATTTCGCTGTACCGACGTATAAGGATTCTTCATTAACTCAATATTGGGTGTTCGATGACAAGCTTGTACAAAAATATAATATCGATTACCAAAACATTAAAACGATGCAAGATTTAGACAAACCGTTCCATGATATGAAAGCTGGTGAAGGCAAGAGCTTCTACCCGTTGCAGTTGATCCAAGGCGAAGGCTTTCCAGGCATTTTAAATAATTATGATGATATGACTTTAGGTTTCAATCCTATTGGAGTTAACGTGGAGGATGCTTCCCGGAAAGTAGTGTCCGTGTTTGAACAACCGGAAGTGATGACTAACTTAAAGCTGCTGCATCAGTGGTATAAAGATGGTATTGTTAACCCGGATGCACCAACTAAAACTGAAGGCGACAAATACAGAGCGTTCTTCTCCGCACAAGCCTTCCCTGGTGCAGAAGCTGGCTGGCAAATCACCGCAGGGATTGACAAATACGTCATGACGCAAATTTTTGGTCCTTTGTATACAACTAGTACAATTCAAGGCTCGATGAATGTAATCTCGGCAAATTCCAAATACAAAGTGGAAGCTATGAAATATTTGCAATTAGTGAATACAGATCCAAAATTACGAAATATGCTTGCGTTTGGTGAATTAGGCGTCGATTATAAGAGCATTGACGGAGAGAAATCAATCGAGCGTATCAGCGATACCTGGCCTTTAGCAGCATACTCCCAAGGCACCTTCTTCAATCTTGCGGTTACGAAAGGAGCTCCTCTAGACCAGTGGGAACAAGTAAAAAAATTGAACGAGCAAGCAGCATCTTCCAGCATATTGGGATTCGCACTGGATATTGGAGAGCTGCAGACTGAGGTTGCGAACTGCCAAGCTGTATATGATAAATATAGATATGAATTGCTCACAGGAGCTTCTGATCCTGAGAAGGTAATCCCTAAATTGCTGTCTGAGCTGAAAAATGCCGGAATGGACAAAATTATGCAAGTGGCTCAAGAACAAATCAACAATTACTTTAAGTAACCCTTATCGAACGCACATGGTATATCAGCGCTGATATACCATGTGTTTTCCTTTACTCCTCTAAAAAATTTATTTGAACTAAAGGTACGCTTCATATATATTTACAGTGAATTATATGCTCTCTCAACCACAGCAACGAGAGACTTATTCCTCTATATTATGTGTCTGACCTTAGGGGGCATTACAAATGAGGTTTTGGAGGAGTTCTTTTTTTCATATTAAGATATATCGCAATAAGTTCTGGGCTTACCTGATTTTTATTGTAACTATCGGGGTAACACTGGGTACTATGACCAGCGCTATACTTGTTAATCAATGGATCGGTAACGCGCGGATTGAAGCTGCGAATGCCTTTTCCCGTATTGAGAACAACTTTCAGAATGATGCCGATCGGATTGAAGCTTACATGCAAAGATTATATTCCAATCATGATCTGATGAATGACGTCCGTTATTTTATGAGCCCTTCCGTCGAAGGGTATCTGACTAAAAGATTGGAGAATAGCCCTTATTCATCACAAGCACTGCTCTCTTTTCCTGAGGATACTAAAACTTATCTTTACAGCTGGGCACAGGGAGATATAACTCAAATCAGCGTTCATACTAAGGATTACGGAAATGTTATTTATTTTAATAGTTTTGGTATTCCTAGCTTCCAGTTTGGCGTTCCAAATACAAACGAAATTTTCGATGAAAGTATACAGAAGGGCTTCGTCTCTCACAAAAAACTAAATCAAAGTGCTACGGAAGCAGGGGAAATCCGCTTTCAGATCAGCAGCAAGCGAATATTCAGTATCGTAAATAATTATCAACTCGGTAATGCGGCTGTAATTAACTCTACCGGGGAGATATTCATTATTGGTAACAATGAATCCATGACTGATGAAATCACCCAACAAGCGGTTGCGAATAATAAAAATCACGGCTTTATCGTAAATAAAGGATATATTCCCATTTTCTTTGTTACCTTTTCATCCACCAAATACAATTATCAATTGGTTAGTACAGTAGACTTGGCTGCACTTATACGTCAGCACAGCACGGTTTTGCTCAATATTTTTATGATCGTCTTTACCGCTATGATCTGTGTACTGCTGCTCGTAGTCTACAATCTTCGTGATGACTCACGATTTCTTCACCGTATTATACAGTCAATCAAACGTGCGAAAACTGCCGACTTCACCCCAAATAAGCCTGCACGTTATCGTATGAATGAATATGGTATGATTGCTCGCGAAGTCGACGATATGATACACCAATTAGACAAATATATTCGGAACGAATACTTGCTTAAGCTAAAACAGCAGGAAGCAGAAATGAAAGCGCTTCAACATCAAATCAATCCTCATTTTCTTTATAACACCTTAGAAGTCATTCGATCTACTGCATTGGTTCATCAGAATGAGACTACCGCAGACGCGATTGCAACGCTGGGAGCGTTATATAGAGAAATTGTTAAGAAAGAAAATATCATTTCAATTGGTAGCGAACTGGAACTGTTGCGGAAGTACCTGCAAATAATGGAGTTTAAATATCCTGAGCACTTTTTTTATCAAATGGATGTTGAAGATTCTATTCTAGCTCTCCCTACTGTGAAGTTCTGGATGCAGCCCTTGGCAGAAAATTTCTTTGTCCATGGGTTTAATATCAATAAAGAATTTAATTTATTTATCGTGTCAGGCTGGGAAGATGAGAACTACTATAGGCTGGATTTCATTGACAACGGAGTACGAATCGATGAAGAACGGCTAACTGCTATCAGGCGAACCCTTTCGAGTAATAATGACCAAACCACCAAAAGCATTGGATTATATAATGTCTATGCCCGACTACAATTTTTCTATCAAGAGGATTTCTCGATTAGCATTGAAAACAATGATGAAGCTGGTGTCAAAATCTCTGTACAGATTTCTAAAAGAGGTGATTAGATATGTACAAACTTTTGATTGTGGATGATGAACCTCAGATTTTGGAAGGTATGAAACGTATTCTGGATTGGGAGCACTACGGATTCAAACAAATCGAAACAAGTGACTCCACTGAAGATGCTGTATTTAAAGCCGTAGATCTAATTCCTGACATTGCTATTATTGATGTGTGTATCGGCAAAAATCTAGGGTATGATGCGATCCAAAAGCTAAATGAAGTGAACCTTCCAACCAAATATATTATTATAAGCGGCTATAGTGACTTTCAATATGCCCAGCAAGCCATTCGTTGCGGAGTGAAAGATTACCTGTTAAAGCCTGTGGACCGAATCAAGCTGCAGGAGGTCATTGAAAAAATAATTATCGAAGATTTACATGGCACGATTAGAGATGTGAATGCGGACTCTATGAGTATTGATCCAGTATTGGGGATTCATTACGATGCCTTATCCAAGCTGGTCAATCGTATATTAATTATGATTAAAACAGAATTCGCTCATAATATTTCGTTAAAATCCGTCGCAGACCGCTTTCAAATGAACAGTACCTATCTTGGACAAATCTTTATTAAAGAAACAAGTATGAAGTTCTCAGAGTATCTAATGAGCTATCGCATGCATCGTGCACAAGAGCTCATCCAAACGACTAATGAGAAAATACATTGGATTGCCCTTTCAGTTGGTTATAACAACCTGAATTATTTTTATACACAATTTCAAAATCATTTTGGTACCTCTCCCTCAAGTTTACGGATGAAAAGTTAAGGCTGGATGTATATTGCAAAGTGATTTAGGGGGCCGTGTCATGAATAGATATAGCTGCTTCATCTGTGGTATTATTCTGCTGTTCATTTCACTGTTAACTGGCTGCAATAAGCAGAATATGAACGCTGCGAGCTTTAATGCAGAACCCGTTGTAAATCTGATCTATTATACCATCGGTGATCCTGATAAGGATCTTGCTCTAGTTAATGACAAAATTAACGAGATATTGATGAAAAAAATCGGAATTACGATAACCTATAATAAAATTGGTTGGCAGGAATATGCTGATCGCATGAATACAATGATCTCCTCTGACAGCCCTTTTGATATTGCGTTTGCTCCGGATTATGCTAAATATGCCAAACGTGGGGTATGGCTGAAGTTAGATGACTATTTCATGAATCTAGCCAAAGAAATGTACCTTGCTATTGATCCCATATTTTGGAAAGGCGCTAAGATGGATGACGGGTTCATCTACGGCGTCCCCACCAACAAAGAATTGGCTGTACGCGAGAATTGGATGTATCCTGATTCTCTGGTAGAAAAATATAATATTAAAGTTAACCAATATAACACACTGGAATCGCTCGAACCGCTGCTTCGCATGATACAAAAAAATGAACCCGATTATTTGCCCATGGAGCTTGATCGAGACTCACACAATTTTTTTGCGATGTACGGCTACGAATATATAGGGGACAACAGACTCCCATTAATGATCCAATCTCTGGATCCTGCTGCTCCTGTAGTCAATATCTTCGAAACCCGTAAAGCCAAACATATATTGGATACGTTAAGACGTTACTATCAATTAGGGTTCATTAATCAAGACGCCGCTTTGCGAGAACCAGGAAGCTTGAAACATGGTGTAAAGGTATTTTGGGAATCTGGTAGTGGCGGTCCACTCTCTGAGAGCGTCTGGAGTAACGATCTGGGGTATAAAATTGTAACCAATCCAGTAACACCCGAGGTGGCAACTACAGAAGCTGTACGCGGAGGGATGATGGTTGTGAAGGCAAATACGAAGCATCCTGTGGAGAGCATCAAATTTCTAAACCTATTGAATACCGATCCTGACCTGCGTAACTTATTTCAATATGGCATTGAAGGCGTTCATTATACACTGGATCAGAATGGCCAGGTTGTCCTAAGTTCGATAAAAGACAGTCAAGGAAATCCGCTTCCCAAGGCGAACGGTGGCTACACTGGCATACAGTACACTCAGGGAAACTGGTTTATCTTAAGTACATTAGGTGGAAGCTACCCTGACCCACTAAACAAGTGGGAACAATTCCGCATCTACAACTCCAAGGTTGTGGAGTCCAAAGTACTGGGCTTTACGCCCGATCTGTCAGAGATAAGCGAGCAAATTGATAACATTGAGATTGTCTGGCGCAAGTATTATCCAAGCCTCATGACAGGCAGTGTCGATGTCGATACCATTCTCCCGAAATTCAACCATGAGCTGTATGAAGCAGGGATTAATAAAGTACGTATGGTGATCCAGAAACAGCTCGATCGTTGGCGGGAATAGGAAGACACCGTAAAGAAATGCCCCTCAAGTGAGACACTTTAGATAAAGTGACCTTCTTGGGGGGCTTTTTATTAACTAGTGACCCATCATCATAGCTGGATCTACCTCTTCGCCACTCTTTGTGACTTGTTGTATCTTCGGCTTGCGAAGGATAAGGGACATAGCAATACCAACACATACGATACAAGCGGTCAGGAAAAATGTATCTCCAAAGCCAGCTACTAAGGCAGTTTGTGGATTACCTGTCTTTCCGATTGTCGCCATGTGAGTATTGATATGAGATGTCAGGTAAGCTGTAAGACCTGTTACTGCGAACGATACGACAACCTGTTGCGCTGCTGAAGTCAATGGTGTCACACGGCTAACCAAATGACGTGGAGCTGAGTTTAATACATGTGTATTAAGAGGCATCATCGTTGATCCCATCCCTAACCCCATCACACACACCGACACGATAACCATCCAAATCGGTGTATCCACGTTTACCGTTGATAGTATAAACATCGCGATGGCGATAACACTCAACCCACAGAACGCTAGTGGACGAGCTCCAATTTTATCAAACAACCTGCCACTAATCGGCATCATTAGACCGGCGCACAACGCTTGCGGCATCACGATCCAACCGGTATGAAGTGCGGTATAACCTTTAATATTCTGTAAATACAACGGAATCATCAGCGTAGCGCCAAACAATGCCATCTGTACGATCCAAGTAAGAATAATACCACGTGTGAAATCAGATGATTTAAACACCTTCAGTTCAAGCAAAGGATACTTCTGTCTAAGCTCTACCACTATGAACAATATTAATGCGATACCACCGATTGTTAAGCCTGTAATAGCACCTGTTGAAGACCAATCTGCTCCCCCTTCACTCACACCATAAGCAAGCATAGCGAATGCGATCGGAGCAAGACACATCCCGAGAATATCAAGATGTGTTGACTTCTGCGGTTCAGTCTTCGGTAAGTATTTTTTACCCAAAATGAAGGCCACAATACCAATTGGCAAATTGATAATGAAGATCCAGTGCCAACTCACGTAATCGACAAGATAACCGGATATTACAGGACCAAAAGCTGGCGCCATCAGCATTGGAATTCCAAGAACACCCATAATAGAGCCGCGACGTTCAGGCGGAGCTAATTTGAATACCATTGCCATCCCGATCGGTGCAACCATACCTCCGCCTAGACCTTGAATAATACGGAAAATAATCAGTTGTTCAGGTGATTGGGCTAAGCCGCACAGAACAGACCCTAACGTAAACAGCACAATCGTTACAAGGAAAATACGCTTTGATCCAAATTTATCGGTCATCCAACCGGCAAGTGGAATTACTGCGGATAGTGCCAATGTGTAACCCGTTATCGCCCATTGAATTGTCTTTAGATCAGTATTGAAATATTCCACTAATTTAGGAACTGCATTGTTAACAACTGTACTGTCCAGAATAACCATAATCATACCGACGATTATCGCAAGCAGTGGAGGCAGAATAACTTTCAGAGAGAACGTGTCGCCTTCCTGCGTAAGGGGTTTTGTTGAAGCATTTGATGTCATTGTGATACCTCTTCTTTCTAAGTTTTGACTGAATATTTGTGAAAATAATGCTCGAAAAACAAGTCAATACTCTCCTCAATCGATAAAGGGATATCGAGTAACGACGATTGAATGTGATTGTTCTGCTGACATTTAGAAGCAGACACTTTGGTGAACGGTGACATAATGGCAGCAAACATATGCTGTGTCATCAACAATACGGTCTTTGGATCTGTAACACCTGTCACTTCTGTCATGACTGCGCTTAATTTTTCGAACCCTTGTTGTTTCATAAAATGTACATATTCGGCTACCGATTCAAACAGTGGATCATGGCCAAGAATTCGCTTGAGCAAATCAGGATAATCATTAAGAAATGAGGCGTACTTTAAAATAAATTGTTTTAGCCGTTCGATAGGCGGATATTCCACAACATCAAATATGTCAAACGCCGAGCGGAATGTTTCCAGGACTGTCTTCATCGCTTCATGCATAAGCTTGTCTTTCGACCCGAAATAATAATTAATTAGCGCCACATTGGTGCCAGCTTCACTAGCAATCATCCGAATAGTGACACTATCAATCCCTTCGGACTTAATCAAATGCAGCGTTGCGTCTAAAATCTTCTCCTTCGTCATAGAACTCTCCTCATCTCGACATACAATTAAACAGCGTTTAAAACAATGACTAATATACCTTGAAAACTAAATCTGCGTCAATGGAAATTTCAGAAAATAATATACACAGTTTTCAACAAAGACTGACTCATGCGATGAAGTGCTTAATTTTGGAGAACAAAAATAACCGGTCGAGAATGTATCTCGCCGGTTTATTGTGTGTATATCTTTAAAGATGTTGGATTGAATCCATTCCTAGTAGAGTGTCCTCCTAGCCCTTTACCGAACCGATCATTACACCTTTTTCAAAATATTTCTGAATAAACGGATACACGATAAGGATCGGTAAAGTAGATACAATAATAACTCCATACTTAACCTGGTCAGCAAATTGCTGCGCATATCCGCCTGCACTGCCGCCCGAGCCTCCGCCTTGGGAGAAAACCTGGTTGGATAATAGAATATCACGCAGAATGATTTGTAACGGCTGCAGGTCATTCGAATGAATATAGATAAGCCCAGTAAAAAAATCATTCCAATGTGCTACCAGATAATACAGCGCAATGACCGATATGACGGACTTAGATAAAGGGATCGCAATATAGAAGAAAAATTTAAAATGAGTACATCCATCCAATGCAGCGGATTCATAAATTTCTTTAGGCAGTGAAACTTCAAAGAACGTGCGTGCAATAATGAGATTAAACACATTCACTGCAAAGGGAATAATAAAGACCCACATTGAATTGGTCAGGGATAGATCCTTCATCAGGATATACGTTGGAATTAGTCCACCATTAAAAAATAATGTAAAAACGAAGAAAAACATCAGGAACCGGCGTGCACGGAACTCTTGTCTGGATAGTGTATACGCTGCTGGGATCGTAAGAAGCAGATTAAACATTGTTCCCAAGACTGTATAAATAACGGTATTCTTGTAGCCTATCCAAATACGCATATCCTGAAAAATTTGCTCGTAGCCAAAGAAACTGACTCCTCTGGGAAATAGAGTAACCTTTCCTGTGGAAACCAATGTCTGATCACTGACAGAAGCAATAATAACAAAGTACAAGGGATACGCAACGATTAGGAAAATTAGAACACATAAAATAATGATCGAAATATCAAATAGAAGCTCACCCGTGCTGCGCTTGTGAATAGTTGTCGCCTGCATAAGCATCACCTTTCGATGTTCTCTCCATTTACCAGAGGCTAATATCTGAGTTGCGTTTGGAAATCCAGTTCATGGTAACCAGAAAGAAAAAATTGATGACGGTATTAAATAATCCGATGGCTGACGAATAACTGAATTGATTGGAAAGAATACCGATTTTATAAACATAGGTAGAAATGACCTCTGATACGGGAAGGTTCAATGAATTCTGCATCAAGAATACCTTCTCGAATCCGGTTCCCAGTACATTCCCCATACTCAGAATAAATAATATGATGATTGTCGGAACCAAAGCAGGGATATCGATATGCAGAATCATCTTCCATTTGTTCGCTCCGTCAATCTTGGCAGCATCATACAGACTTGGACTCACTGTTGATAATGCGGCCAGATAAATAATACTGTTCCATCCAGCATGCTGCCATATATCCGAAATCACAAACACCGGGACGAAAGAATTCGTGGAGGCGAGCAAATTAATGTCCGTATCGCCAAGCTTGGAGATCAGTTGACCAAGGATTCCTGTATTCGGTGACAGGAGAACATTCAACAATCCAACCATAACTACAATTGAAATAAAATGAGGCATATATACGATAGTCTGCAGCAGCTTCTTAGTGCGGAACCATTTCACCTGATTCAGTATGAGCGCTAGTATGATCGGTGCTGGAAATCCCAGAACGATTGTTGTGATGCTGATAATCACAGTATTTCTCATCAAATCCCAAAACTGATAGTTATTTATGAATTGCGAGAAATAATGCAGACCACGCCAAGCCCCGCCTGCCAATCCACGCGAGAAATCATAATCCCTGAAGGCAAGCTGAATTCCATACATTGGAATATAGTTGAAGATGATAACTACAACGATCGCCGGAATAATCATAATCCATAATTGATAATCGCGTTTAAGCTCCATTAGATTTCTTCGATGTTTGTTGGGTGTTATTGAGGACATCATAAGCCTCCTTAATAAGGAGACAGCTTCTCTTCATCCTGTAAAGAAAAGCTGTCTCCGGATGTTCTATAAATATTTACATGTCATGTTATTTCTTACTTTTGTAATCATCATAGTATTTCTGCATGGTGGACAAGTTGTTATCCAGCCCCATCTGCTTAATGTTGCTCACATAGGAGTCCCATTCCTTGGTAACTCCCCCTTTGGTAACCCACTGTGAGAACTTAGACATCGCCAAATTAATCATATTCGTATTCACTAACACCATGGCATTGTTGTCTTCCGGGTTATATTTAATGAACATGCTTGGTAAAATATCGTTATCCTTGTCAATCGCACTGAGGACCGCCTGCAGCGGCTCTGTCTGTTTGCCAACAGATTGCATATCAGTCCCAAGTGTCAGTTTCAATGAATCGGAGATAAAGGTAGGTCCATTATCCGCCCAGGTTGATGTCCACTTCCATGTGCCTGGGTCCATTTGGCTGTCAGCAGGCGGCAGGATCGCGTAGCTTCCATCTCCATTATCTTTAATGTTCGTACCAAGTGATCCGAATAGTACCTGCATACTAACTGTAGGATTATACAGCTCATTAATAAATTTCATTGCCGCTTCTTTATTCTTGGACTTAGCAGACATGACGACCATATTGCCGCCAAAATTCAGTGAGTTTCCGTCATAGTCATAGGACAGCTTGATATTCGAATCAGCCGACACTTTAAGCGGAGCGATCGACTCGTATTGCGGAGCTAAGGTGTTGCCGAAGCGATCCGTTACTTCCCAACCCCATGAGAAGCCGACCTTCGCTTTGTCCCCGCTGCCGCGCGCAACCGATTGGAATTTGGAATAATCCTGCGTGAAGGCTTCCGGGTTAATTAAGCCAGCCTGCCAGCACTTATTCATGAATTCCACGAACTGCTTGTATCGATCATCCACAAAGTAATTTTTAATCTGGCCACCCTCGGTGAAATACCCTTGACCACTACTATCCGTTAATGTAATACCTAAGCTGCCAAGCAATATTTGTGGCTGAAAATAACCAAATCCCGTCGTCCCCACCGGAGCGAAATCCATAGGAATTTCATCATTTACATCACCGTCTCCATTGGCATCCTTCTCTTTGAACGCCAGGAGCACATTATATAATTCATCCCAATTGGTCGGCTCCTTAAGACCCAGATTGTCTAGCCATTGTTTATT
The DNA here is from genome assembly GCF_037963325.1 of Paenibacillus sp. FSL E2-0201. Classification (NCBI taxonomy): domain Bacteria; kingdom Bacillati; phylum Bacillota; class Bacilli; order Caryophanales; family Paenibacillaceae; genus Paenibacillus; species Paenibacillus sp. FSL E2-0201. Next base: position 2,054,065 of record NZ_CP150154.1, on the reverse strand, counting down.
GATATATTGCCGACTTACCGTATCCGGCCAGAATCGTTGATATTTCGGTAAACCGTATATTTTTCCATCTAGCTGTGTAGCGATTAATTGGGTCTCCGGCTTCTCTGTAAACATCTGTTGAATGTTAGGGCCACCTGTTGAAATGAGTTCGGTTAAATCCTGAAAGAGACCGGTGAACTGGGCAAAATCAGCATCCGTGATCACATTCGGTCCTATAAGGATATCCGGAATATCTCCTCCGGCTAACAAAGCGCCTTTTTTCTGATCCCAGTCTGCTGAAATTTCTTGCCACTCAATATCAACACCCACTTGCTCCTCAACCTTGGTCAACCATTCCATTTTGGAGAACTCTTGCGTAAGTGGATGTTTTAGCATGATCCCTTTTAGTTTTACTGTACCGGTTGTAGAATTCGTTGACGAACCTGAATTAGAAGAAGAGGCACCATCATTATTACCCCCGCCTCCACACCCCGCAAGAATTGTTCCAAATAGGCTAAGTGCTAATACGGGCGTTATTACCTTAGACAAAGATTTCCTCATACAACGAACCTCCCTTTTTTTTGGTTTAAAGCGTAGGGGCATGGTGCGAGGCAAGCAACGGAACTACACCTTATTGCTTCTTGCTGCCCACATTTCACATGACGGCTACAACGCAACTTTAAACCGGGATCGAGGCGGCTGTATACGAACAAGAATTTAAGCATTCGCAATTTTTGAAAGCGTTAACAAAACGGCGGTTTCGGGTGTTTATTTGAATGCGTTTTCAATTATTGTTGACGTTCAAATTTGGTTGAGCATAATAATCCTCATACCCGTGTTGGTATATTCTGTACAGTACTGGCAGTCCCATTTGTTTCAGCTGATTAATATACTGATCCCATTCTTTATCTATAGTTGAATTCATAATCCATTCCGCAAATTTCTCATCGACCAGTTTAAAAATATCTGATTTCGCCAAGGCCATTTCATTAAGCTCCTCTGACGAAAATTTAATCATCGGATAAATGTCCTCTGGTTTAGGCTCATAAGCTTTATAGATGCTGTCCAATTCTCTTCGTATCGTTACCGCGGGAGGAACAATCGTTTTGTTCTCCAATGATTGCGAAAAGTATAGCGGACCATTATCCACGAGCGCATTCGTCCATTGCTGTGTATCTTGATCACCTTCTGGAGCGGGAACTATGGTATACATGCCGTCAGGCACCTTAGTCACATAATCAGGCATGGAGCCATAATAGCCTTGGATCGAATTTTCCTCAGTGTAGAATTGATCAATCCATTGAATGGTCTCGACAGGATGCCGATTAGCTGTTGTCATGCTAAACAGATTGGTTGTTATTCTAACGCGAGAAGGACTCGTTGGCCATAATGGTTCCACCTTACTACTGCTACGCAGCGGTGGCAAAGCCACATATTCATCGGCCCATTTACCAACGCGATCTGTTAATGACCAGCCGAAGGTCACACCAACCGTTGCCACATCGTCTTGTTGTGCACTCGCTTTCATCCCGGAATAATCTTGCGTGAACACGTCAGGGTTGATCAGATTTTCCTTCCAGAGCTCTGCCAGGTAAGAGACTAAGCTCTTATACTCATCACTCTCGAATAAAAAGCGGATCTGCCCTTTCGTCACTCCGATCATTTCTTCGGTGAAATTATCTGTCACTCCATAAGCCCCAAGTAAACTGGTCACACTAAATAAACCTCTGCTCCCCAGACTTCCTCCAGCACCTGCCCACCAGTCCATTCCGATCTCATCCTGCTTCCCGTTGCCATTGGGATCTCCATTGCGAAAGGCGGTTAATACCTCGCGTAGTTCATCCAACGTAGTCGGTTCTTTCAGTCCAAGCTTATCCAGCCATTTCTTATTAATCATTAAGACATTATAACTATCTGTATTAATCGGTCTTACACCGGGAAGAGAATACATCTTCCCATTCGGAAATGTACTCACCCGCTTGGTTTCGGGAACTTCCTCAAACATTCTCTTAATATTCGGGGCATATTTATCGATATATTCGCTAAGGTCTACGAATTTATCCTTATTCGTGATGATATCCTGATCGTTCAATCCAGCCAAAAAAGCATCAGGCAATTCTCCGCTTGTCAGAGCAGCGCTTTTCGCTTCTTCCCATCCGTTACGTTTCTGCAGCCAGTTGACATGAATTTTTGCATCAGAAGCAATGTGATTCAAATAAGGAATATCCCGAAGATTCTTGGAAAGCTGATGTGAAGGTGTCATCACGCTAATCTGTACCCTGTCTTGCGGCTCTACATTGCTCTCTGAAGCACGGTCAGACTCATTATTCGCACTGCATCCATGAAGCAGTGTAATCACCGGTAGCATACATACAACTACAACCCATGGTCTCAATCCTCGCATATTGAATCCCCCCATAGCTTAATCAGCAATAGACAAGAAAATATTCACTTGTTAAACAATCTGAATTGCCCAGGTGTGACTCCTACATGTTTTTTGAAGGCGCGAATAAAGCTGGAAGGGTTAGTGTAGCCTACCTTACCTGCAATCCAATCAATGGTTTCATCGGAATGGATAAGCAGCTGCTTCGAATGATTGATTCGGCGCCCATCCATAAAGTCTTTAAAGTTCTGCCCGGCGTTCTTCTTGAAATAGTGGCTAAAATTCGATACCGACATTCCAAAGTGATCAGCAACAGCTTGTAGTGAGAAGTTGATATCGAACTGATTCTCTTGAATATATTGAAGTACTTCATCCAATGCAGCAGCCTTAGAGGAAGTATGCGTACTAGCCATCAATTCACATAATATGTCCGCGCTTTTCTCTAAAATCTCAGTGATCTGGGCTACCGTAATGCGATTATGAAACGATGTGATCCCAAGCTGCTCCATATTCCCCTGATGCTTCAAACGGATCAGATTGTTTAATATAATGGTCGAGATATTTACAAATACAGCCCGAATCATATAAGGAGGCGTTCGATCATGTTGAAGAAATTCAATGAGTCGATGAACGGTGTTCTGCACTTCAGTAGCATCACCCGTCATGATGAACAACTCCAACGATTGAATCGTTTCTGCGGGATAAGGTACAGGCTCATTCCGCTGCAGCATCAAATCGTGAAAGGACAGGATGGAGTCTTCATTCTTGATGCGCAAATGTTCGACTGTTCTAAGCGCATTAATATAGGAAGCATGAAATTCCCCTGGATTGTCAACGGTATTTCCTATTCCGATCACAAGCTTAGCGCCAGTAGCCAATTCAATCTCAGCCTGCAGCTTCAGGAACATCTCCCGTAATGCTTGCTCTGCTGTATGTGTGGAAATAAATAGAATATCATCATTATGAATGCTCCGAATAAAATATCCTTCCAGTGCATCTTCGGGTTGTAATTTAATGCTCTTCACGATTTCAAATACTTGATCGATATCCCCAATCACATTGATGACAACAGTCGTGCATTTTGCATTCGTAAAGGTGATGCCATAAGACTTTGCCTCTAGCAGTATGTCTTGAAGTGATGAGTACTGGCCACTTATGATTTCATATAGAATATTATCACGTAACTTCGGAACGATGCTTTGGACATTCAGATCTAATTGTTCTTTTGACTGGAATAGATTCTGGATTGTGGAGCGTATAATATCAAACTCATTGCCGCCACTGTCCGTGTTGCCTTTAAATGCATGCCTGGAGAATTGAACAAGAGACTTAATCGGGGCATAATTATTACGGATGGATAAATAGATGATAATAATCTCTGTGAGCAGGATTGATATAACCAAAATAATTGTGTTGCGCTGCGTTTCCTTCGTCTCCAAAAGTACCGATTCCAGCGGATTCATGCTTATGTATTTCCAGCCATTCTGCTTGGAAACGGTCTGGGAGGCTATATAAGCTTCTCCGTCATAATCAATTTCACCGCCTGATGGCGATGTTTGCAGCTGCTGAATAAACTGCTTGAAATTCGCATCACGCAAATCATCACGTTGGTTGAGTGAGAAGATAGGGTTGTTATGTTGATCAAGAATGATGAAATCTCCAGAATAGCTATTAGACACTGATTTCATCATTCGCTCGATCGTATCATGCCTGATCATATAGATGACGCAGCCTTCAGATTGATCGACGCCTAGAGGAAGAGGAATCATCAAAGTAATCATCTTAACGCGGCCTTCCCCAAGTATGGTAACATCCTCTGACGGACGAACTTGAATCGAGTTGATTACATTGATCGTTTGACTGAACTGCTCTTGACTCCAAGAACCATATACATATCCATTCTTGGAATTCATAAAGCGCTCCAGTTCATAGATATACCCTGTACTTGAGAACAGATACCCACTTTGTTTGATATATAAGAAAGTATCATTCAAAAGGGTATCCGTTGTTTTATATTTCTTCATCTCATTAGCCACGACGTATCGCTGGTATGCATCATTTTTTAATAAGGATAATTTGATCTCAGCATTAGCTACAATCGAAGTAGGGAGAGAATAGATCGGACGCATAAACAGATCCATACTGCTGGCTACTTGCTCGGTAATATGTGTATTCCAGTCCAATATTTTATTCTTCACAATCGAATTGGAATATGGATAGTAATAAAAGATAATAACAGAAAGCGGCAGCAACAAGACAATGATATATGAAAGTAGAAATTTCCATAAAATATTTATTCTAAATTTACGCATTCTTACCTCCATAATCACTGAGTAGAAGATACTGCAATGTACAGCTATACTCAGTGCATCTGCTCATTCCTGTAGCTCAACAACTTCAACCGAGTAGGTCAAATCCAATGTGTCTCTTGCAGGCCACGCTGTATAAGCTCAATAGTAAGCGTGTTCAATCTATTATCGAGTTCGAGTTCTAACACTCTTTAGCTTTACTATATGGAACGAAGCAACTCCCCTGCCAAATGAGTTCACTTCCAGCTCTCTTAAAGATTTCCTCCCCCCCTTATCCCTCCCACTTGTTAAATTTAGGCTAAATAATGATTGGTCCAAACAAGATTTACATTTCTATTAATCATTTAACAAATCTATATATGAATACGGTTACATGGCTAAAGTAGCACATGCATTGGCGATTGTAAATACCGAGACGTAGTTCATTTAAACTTATTCATATTTAATTAAACTAAATTTGCAATACAGTAGCTTCCAACTTAAAGATGGAATTTCCACGTACAGTGACAGCGAGGAAGAGTTCGTCATAATGCCCTTCTCCTATCCATATACATAATATGAACTACATTGATCGACCCATCTATTTGAAGCCAAACCCCATTTCGTGAGGGTTTATTCAGGTTGGATCTACAGAATTATAGGAGGGAGCACAGAATCATGCCAAGCGAAGAAATTAATGCGCTGGAGCGGGCGATTGCTGAAATTACGGAAATAGCTACTGGCTTTGGCTTGGATTTTTATCCTATGCGCTATGAGATATGCCCTGCCGATATTATTTATACATTCGGTGCTTATGGAATGCCGACTCGATTTGGTCACTGGAGCTTCGGAAAGACGTTTCACAAAATGAAATCCCAATACGATTTCGGGCTGAGTAAAATATATGAGCTCGTCATTAACTCCAACCCTTGTTATGCCTTCCTGCTTGACGGGAACTCGCTGATTCAGAATAAGTTGATCGTCGCACACGTGCTGGCACACTGTGATTTTTTCAAAAATAACATGCGTTTCTCCATGTCCAACCGGGATATGGTCGAGAGCATGTCAGCTACAGCAGATCGGATCGCCGGTTATTCAGTAACGTATGGTACCGATGCTGTGGAGAGTTTCATTGATTCAGTGCTAGCCATCCAAGAGCATATAGACCCCAGCCTCATCCAGCCGCGCAAGCTAGGTAAGACCCATCTGCTGGAAGCCAAAATGAGAGAACTCAAAGACGCCCCTCCTGGTGGCTCTAAATCATCTAATCCGTACGACGAGTTATGGAATCTAGACAAGAGTAATTCTGGACCACAAGAAGCAACCTCTGGAAATCGTGCGTTCCCACCAGAGCCGGAAAAAGATATCGTCTGGTTCATCCAGCAATATTCCACGGTCTTGGAGGATTGGCAAAGAGACATTATGACAATGCTCCATGATGAAATGCTCTACTTCTGGCCGCAAATGGAGACGAAGATCATGAACGAAGGCTGGGCTTCGGTCAGCTAAGGTGCTTGGATTCGGGGAACAAAATAACCGGTCGAGAATGTATCTCGCCGGCTGATTGTGTTTGTTATTATAGACTGAATAGCTGTTATTAGGCACTTGTAAATCTTTAAAAACGATGGATTGGATCGTTTCCCTGCTCCGTATATAAATGACGTAATTGGTAGCTACATCCTGCAGAGCATATATGGAGTGACGTACGTATTCAGGTAACAGTTAATAAACTTCAATTTATTGAATACACTAAGTATGTACACCTATACAAAAGTGTAAGGAGATGGCGAGTATGATTGACTATAAGTCGCTAGGCGAATACATAACATTTAGCCGCACGGCGAAAGGGTTAAGCAAATCAGAATTAGCAAGGCGAGTTGGTATTACACCACAGTACATGAGAGATATTGAAGACAATAGAACAATACCATCTGAGGAAAAATTGGAATTGATGGTTAATGTACTTGATATGAAAGAAGTGGTTGCCTTTAAATTGGCGGATAAACTGCCATTGCGAATTATTAATAAGGCGAAGATGGATTATTTTGGTGGTTGATTTCGAAAGAGATTGATCTTGAATTCCATCGTTTCTTGGAGCCTATGCACTTTCGTTTCGGTCCATTGAACAATCAATTACAGTTCACCACGCTTTACCGCTTCGATCAAATCATTTGTTGAGTAAATTTCATCTTGGTGTATATCCTTTTCAGAGTCTTCAATCATTTGTCTGATTTCGGGATCAGAATCCTGTTCGTCAACGGGATTACACATTTCATACTCCGCGATAACGGTTCCGTCAGGAGCTTTCAGACTAAAATCCATCACCTTCACCCTCCTCAGATATTTTCATAGTAACATTGTAAGCATTAGCTTTATCCTCGAGCATATCCCTCATTGTACTCATTAGCAAAATATGGATTCAAACTTGTGAGTCAGGACTCAATCCATTAGCACTTTCGCTTTTCGTTTCCAGATGCTTCAACCACAGTTCTACCAGCTGATTTCCATTAATGAGTTCAATGTCTAATCCTTCTGCATGGGTATATGCATTATGTGTAAACTTACCAGTTGTCACCACATATCCACCCACGGCATCCTGCTTGGTGGTGGGGTTTGAAACTCACAACAGATGATTAAAGTATTAGTTTTGTATATGTATACTAATGATAAAAAAACTAAAACCAGACTATCAAGTAATTGTCTATATTTTAGGTAATTACTCAAAATCCTCAAATAAAAAAGTCATCTAAGTCTTTATTACTTTTTATAATTTTAGAATCGTTAACCCCACATAGCTTTGCAAGTGTAATTGAATGTTCAGCCTGTATTATGGATGAATTCTCACTCGAAAAAGTTTCTACGATTTCATGAGAAATTAACTGATATTCTTTCTCGATCTGTAAAGTGAATTCTCGAAGCAGAATTTCGAGAGAAACATCCAATTGTTGTATCCGTTCATAAAACTGCTGTATTACTTTTCTTTCTCTCGGTGTAACATGGTACAGTATTTCTTCTTCAAATTTACTAAGTAGTTCTGAAATAACCGGTCCAAGTCGAATGCGTAATTCTCTTAACACCAACATTATTAATCTTGCCCATGCTACATAATTAAGGTGGAGAATAAATGTCATCACATTGCCACCTTTAATTAATCCATGAACAGCAGCGTCTGTACCATCAATTAAACACAAAACACCGTTCCCTACAATTAGCATAATACGTAAATCTGCATGTTGTTTGGTTGGAATGCATTCCGACCAGTCTTTTTTTTCATAGAATCTTTGACGGATAACCCATATTGCTCTAATCATTAATTCTTCAATTAGAACGGGTATTGCCATAGCAGCACCAAATCTTAAGTCATAACCTTCTTGAAATACTCGCGTCATTACTACAGCAAGAGTTTGTCTATCTTTTCCAATCTGAAATTCTCCAAAATCACACAATTGAAATAATTCCATGAACGGGATTGATACGCCTGTACCACGTCCTAAGCTACCTAATCCCCTATTTCCTGAACTACCTGCCATATCGGACATTATGTGTCCAAGCCAATTGCAGAAACCAGAAAATATTTTTGCAATAAAATTCCCACCTTTAAGCGGTGATTTTAGATCAGTTGTATCAATCCGGATCAACTTACCATCACTTAAGAAACTAGATGTGTTCATAAATTGGTCTAATATAGAAAAAAATAAGCCAATTGGATCCGGCGAATGTGATAATGATTTGTAGTGGTGATTCTTAGGCGCCATTTTAAATAAATCGTTAACTTCGCTTGTGTTTTTTTGGTCATAATTAACACCATAATTTCTCTCAAAAAAACCTATTGCTGAGGCTATATTATTTTTATTTTCAGGTCTTGGTTTCCAACCTGCAAGTTTTGCTGCCTTTTTCACAAGTTCATCTGCTGCTTCGTCTGTAATTTTCCCTAATTTACTCATTCCCGGCGCACCAACAAATAAAACGTCTATCAACCCTGCTGCTGCACCACAAAATGCAGCTATCATATAGTCATACTTATCACATTTTGCACGAGCCCATTCTTCTTTTTTCACTTCAGCCGGTGTAAGATACCAACTTTCATCCATCATGTAACGATCTCTCCAATTTTTTTGGACAATGCCTCAGAAGAATTCATCATCTTCCTAAGATTATTTTTATCATCTTCTGTAAAATGTATGTAATCCTTTAAACCTAGCTGTGACATTACAATAATTAACTTACCAATTTCTGTATTTAATGAAATGGTCACTTTTCGAATTTCGCCTACTTTAATATCTACCTTTTTTATGCGTACTGTTTCATTTTTAACAGTCCTTGTGCTTATTTCAGCTTTTTCTGCAATTTTCTTATTCTTACTATTAGCAAGAACACCTCCACCAACTAATGCAGCTCCTCCTATAGCCCATCCCACAGGACCTGCGAGTGCAAGAAATGCTCCGCCACCCGCCATACCACCACCACCTGCAATCAAAGCTCCTCCACCGAGCCATGCCAAAGCAGCATTTGTTGCTGCCACACCTGATAATGTCGCAATGGCAGTTCCAGTCGATGCCGTGCCAAAAGTCATGGCTATAGCCATCGCAGCAGTTGGAGCAAATGCCGCTACTCCTGCACCTGCCACAACTCCTGCACCTGCCACACCACCGCTTACTTTATCAGCCTTTTTACTTTCCAGTTCTAGTATCTTTAAATCTGACTCGAATTTATTTCTTCTTACTACAATCTCACTAACAATCTTATCGTATTCCTTTGGTTTATTAGCGAGGTTTTGAATATAAACTTCCACTGCTTTCAATGTTATTAAAGCTTCCAATCTCTTTTGGTGCAAATCTGAAATGTTCTTTACTGTTCTTTCATATGTACTTTGATATTCCTTATTTGCTCTTTCCAACACAGCTAATGCTTCCTTTTTACAACCTGCATTCAGCATGACTTATACCCCTTCATTTTATGTATATTTTCACCATACATCACATTTCTTGATATTTCTGTTTTTTTACATCTCTAGTCCAATCTCCATTCAAGTCAAGAAAATTAGAAGAGGCTATGTATCGCGAGTTGATTTGATCTCGGTCGATCTTGCTTATTTCAACCATTATCATGTCTTCTACATTTCCCTCTTTATCCAATTCCCAGCCTCTTTTTTTGTAAAATTTTTCAATCCTATAAAAGCGAACTTTTCATCTAGAAAATAAATCTTTTCGTGAAGATCCGGTAACCATCGCATTTCAAATCCATGTTGGCTAAGCAGTTCAAGCGCTGCTACATTCTTGCTTCCATTCACATATTCAGCCCCAGGTGGCACCGTGACAAGAGAACGCTTTTTGATTTTAGTAGGTAGACTCCTACTTAATTCATTAACAGCTTGCAAAGTTACATAAAGCGAAATATTGGTAATAGAACGGGTACTTTTCGCTATTTGTTCAACTATTGACTTATGGAACGAACCTCCCAAGAACTGGCTCATAGAGATTAGCCTCCTCACAGCAATCATATCCATCGATAAATTACCTTTCATTATTCGACATGAAAAATAAATTACCTGCAAGCAGCCTTGATTTCAGGCACAAAAAACCGACTCCCAAATGAGTCGGCTGTTGATCAGTATTTAAGATTGCGTTGCATCGCACCGTGCTTGAATGCTGTAATCACGTATCGTTCACCATTATCCAGCACTTTATAGGACACGATATAACGATCCACGATGCAATAATAGGTATTAGGGAATTCTCGTGACGGTAAGATCGTCCCCATACTGATAACTTTATCTTCTACGCGTCGAATGAGATTGATCTTGTATTCCATCGTTTCTTGTTCTGTGTAATGATCGCTCTTGATTTGATGGAGCCTGTGCACTGCCGTTTCGGTCCATTGAACAATCAATTACAGTTCACCACGCTTTACCGCTTGGATCAAATCATTTGTTGAGTAAATTTTCCCTTGATTTATATCCATTTCAGAAGCTTCGATCATTTGTCTGATTTCGGGATCGGAATCCAGTTCGTCAACGGGATTATATACTTCATATTCCATACCAGCGATACGAATAAATTCTTTACGGTCTTTATGATAGGATTCGATAACGGTGCCGTCAGGAGCTTTTAGACTAAAATTTATCATCTTCACCCTCCTCAGATGTTTTCGTAGTAACATCGTAAGCATTAGCTTTATCCTCGAATTATAGCATATCACTCGTTGTATCTCATTAGCAAAATGCGGCTTTAAATTTGTGAAACAGGACTCAATCCAGTAATACTTTCGCTTTTTGTTTCCAGATGCCTAAGCCACAGTTCCACTAACTGATTGCCATTAATGAGTTCTATGCCTAATCCTTCTGCATAGGTATATGCATTATGTGTAAACTTACCCGTTGTCACCACATATCCACCCACGGCATCCTGCTTAATCATCTGTGAATGAATAATTGCGATGGGATCAAAACCAACCGGATTAAAATCGTTGTAGCACTTTACTTGTCCTAGGTATAGTCCCTCATCAGTATGTTCCACAATGTCAATCCCAAAATCACCAGAACTTCTTGTAACTAATGTAGTGCCACCGCGCACAGACTTCATGATATCAGCCACAAAATGTTCGAACAGTAAAGGATCTTCCTCTTTATCCTGCTCCAAATCGCGCTTAAAGCGATTAAACAGACCAATACGAATCGTTTCCTTCATATCTTCATGAGATGAGAACGCATCGAGTGCATTCATTCGGTAACTCTCCAGCAACTTCTTCTGACCGAAATACAAATATAATAAAAAAGCCATTGCTATAAACAATAAGCTAAATAACATTGTCATTTATATCACTCCCTCTAGTTCTCATCCTATCCAACTCATTAGACTTTCAACCATTTGAGTGGATGGATTCGGATCACTCAACCGACTGCTAATTATGGATGGAAATATCGGTATGGTCAAGAAACTAGTCTTGTACACGCAATTAATTGATTAACTAATGATTAATACTATACGACAGAAACTTCCTACCAAATGAAAAAAGGCTAGGCTGCGATTAGCAACGCCTAGCTTTGATATAATCTATTAAAGATTGGAGTTTTCAAAGGATTATTAGCTACTGTACTTTCTTTCCTGGTTTTGTTTGTAAGTCAAACCATCGGAATCTATCCACTCCATTGGACCTGCTGCAGATCGTCCTAATATTACTGCAGCAGCGGCACTAATACTTGAGAAAATTGCATTTTCTTTAAATACATACAAGTTATCATTATCCGCTAAAACATTCGTTTCTACTAGCTTCTCTCTGAGCTTAAGATAACCCTCTGGCATTGAATTTTGTACCTGCTTCAAACATTGCGAGTTCTCTAATACAACGAATCCTTCTTCAGTTTCAATTAGCCTTGCTTCTGCCAATTTGCTTTTTAAATAGTACATTTTTGAAGACTCAGACTGTTGCAACTCGCTTCGAACATCGCTTGATGGTTTATAAACAGCTGGAACAAGGAACATAAAATTAACAACAGGCAGAATCAATTTGATTTGTTCCAAATAATCTTCCATATCTGATCGGTCAGCTTCCGGCAACGTGGTTAGTTCAGGATTCACACTATTATCAATCTCAGCAGCTTTAGCCCCCCGAGCTAATCCAATAAGCTTGGATTCAAGATACTTAATATGCGACTTTGTTAACATTTCATCTTTACTTACGAATGCTACCAGTTCAACAAAATCCTTCTCAGAATTGGCAAGATGCTGCTTCAACCTCTTCTTGAGATTTTCCGCCTCTCCAATATACACACGTTCATTAAAATTGTCGCTGTTAGGCATGGATTTGAGAATATAAACACCAGGACGCTCGAATTCATCACGGTCCAGTATTTTAGATAATGAAGACCGCTGTGAGTAGATGGCTTTCCCGGACCAATTGCCTATCTCGATCGTTCTTGGACCTGTTGCCAATCCATCAATTAAAAATATTGTAAGTTTCTTCCCCATTTTGATCTCCTTTTAATCTATTATATTTTCTTTTTATATTATATTTTCAACTCAATATTGTCTCCCTAACTTCTCACCAAAGGATGAATCTATCACTAGGTCTGCATTGCTTCCCAGTAATACGGATTTTAGCGATGCAATTGCCTGATTCTTTAACGCAAGGTCCGTCCGCCATCTACGTGGATGTGAATAGTGTCCCTTATTATCAATCGCACATACCAAACCAGATATGCCCTCCGACCAAGTGCGAACTTGTTGCATCTCCTCATCAAAAGCGCCATTTACAAAACCCATAATTACAAAAATAGATTTGTCACACTCATTCATAAACATTTCTCTACTATGAGTTATTGGATCTTCAAGCAACGTTAGATTGGTAGATGAAAGAGCTTTTTTAGCTCGATTGTGATATATCTCAGCCTTTTGACCATCTGGCTGACGGATATTAGAAAGATTATACACTCGCAATATCCCATCCGGTTTAGATCGTCCTAAAGCTTCATAAGCGCTGTTTATCACTTCAATAACGTTCTGCATAGTAAGATCCGGAAAATCACTAGCCTCAAAAGTATCCACTGAACCTTTACCGCTTTTAAATGCTTCCCATTCCGGTACTTTCTTAAATTCAAACTTACCGGGATTAGTCATAACGACCATACCCAGCAACTCATTGGATTCTCCAAAATGAATTACTGTAGTGTGCCTTATTAATAAAATTTCTTCTTCATGTAACAGTCGATTCATTGAAGCTGTAACACGTTCTGGATATTTTCTTACCATACGCAACCACCCTTCATGATAATTCATAATTAAATGTAAATCATAATGACCTACGTAGAAACAAAGGCTGTGAGGTGACATTGATGAATAATTCTAGTGTTTCAGCATTTCCCAACTCAGATTTTACTCCGATTGCTTTTTACTTTTGGCTCATTAAAAAGTTTCAATTAAACATTCAGTGCGTTTTTAATGTCTTTAATGTATTCAGGGAACAAACGCTCTTGATACGCTGCGCAGTTTCGTTCTTGCAAAAGCTGCTTTAAGGGCAGTAAATGTTCATTGGTTACAAATTGCAACCGAGATTCGTTTCTTAGCGGCACATCCGAAAGACTACTCGTATAACTCTCAGTATCAAAGCGCCAAAATTCTAATTTATGTCCAAGCCTGCGACTGACGTTCTCGGCAATAATAAGACCGTCCACATCGTGGTCTCCGGAATAATAAATTACATCAGCGGTTTGAGACAATTTATCGAGCAACTTAAGCGAAGCCAGGTTCAATTGACCATGCGTACATAAGATACTCGGAAAGTTATCCCCTTGAATAAAACAATCAACAAGACTAGAAAACAAAGAGGAATTTTCAACAACAAAAACGGTATTTCGATAAGTTTCAACTCGCTTTAAACGAAGCACATCGCGAAGAGGTAAGTTGATAAATGTTTTTTCCTCAATTGCGGCATCCAGTACAAGAAAGGAAGAGTCATCACTCTTATATCCACGGATTCCGAAACACGACACTTGGTTAAGAACATCGTCTCTCCAAATGCCAAAAAAATTTAAAATCTCAGTCATTTCTTCGGCGCTAGGTTGCGATTCGTAGCTTTTCACATCATCATTTTCCAGTAATATTTGAAGAAAAGAAATAAAAATACGTCCCGCTTCTGTATCGAGATCTAGAAAATGAGGATTTCCATTGATTCCAGATGCGAACAGCGGAAGTCTGACCGGTTCATCCAAAGGAAGTTTGGAAATAGCAATAAACACAGCAGGCAAAATGGAACTTAGTAACGATTTGTCTCGCTCATATAGCAAATGCACCTGTGCGCTACCGAGGAACCTCGATTGAATTCGGTCGTAAATAATATCGCCCATAGCACTCTTGTAAGGCAGGTAGCTATTTTCAAAAAAAGAAAACTTAATGGAGCTAAGTATTTCTCTTTCCTTTTTGTTAGTTAAAATCGGTTTACCAAAATAAGATTCTAATAGGGTAAGGAAAGGGATGTGACCGTACAGCGTTTTGCTGTATTCCTCAACAATTTTTTCAACAGAAATGGTAGCTACGCCATTAGCGATTTTAAGCGGTTTGGCTAAAAATCGTTCAATAGCGTTAACTTCATTTGGCTCTATAGCTTTCAATTTCACGGTTCCGCTTAACGCTTGAAGACCTTTGTATCGCTTTAAAATAAGGGGAAAGAGGCGGTCAAATCCCCTTTCCTCCTTGAAATATTGTGTGGCTTCTGCAATAGTTGGCATGGTTACTTCCTCGTTTACATGATTTAGAAAAGAACAGCTTGTTCGTCCACTACTTCAAATGTATCTTCCGGCATAATGTCATCGATTCTTTCCGCAATAGAGATTTTCCGGATGCCGTCCCACTCGTATTGAGTGGTGATGACATAGTTTGCGTTTTGTGGACGGGACAAGTCGTAAATAGAAAGATGTTTCACTTCAGAAAAACATCCCCACAACGCTTGCGAATTCAAGGTGTAGTCAAAATCGAACATTTCGATAATCTTGAAGGTTTCTTCGATGTTGTTATCGTCAACGCCTGCGAATGCTTCGTCGAGTGCAAAAATACGCGGGGCATCATCGCCGGCGCTTTGAAGTCTAGCGTCGACAGCTGCAAGTAGCGGCGTATACATCGCGAGCGCCTTTTCGCCACCACTGAACGAGTTGAAATGTTTCGTCTGCATTTCTTTCATGGACTCGCCTGGTTTTTCGTACTTGATGATGATTTCATACCATTTGCGATAGTCCAGAACAGATTTGATTACCTCCAAGAACTGCACTTTACCATCAGCCTCCATGATTCGCTTCGCCGCATTTACCTTCGAACGGAAATGCTGAGAGATACTGAGTCGGTCATGATCGGCTAGTAGTTTGGGGTCGCGTTCGAGCAGTTTGACCAAATCTTCGGTTTTTAGTTCGCCTTCTTCTTGCTTGGTAATCGCTTTCCATTGGACTTGGAACCTCAAGCCGCTTGAATTTTTCGCTAGTTCCATAAAAGCATTGATGCGAGTAACCCAATCATTAGCACTGCGAATCTTGATGCGAATCGTTTCGCCAATGGAATTAATCATAATATCTTCGAATAGCTCGCGGTCCTTATCTGTGAGTGTTTTCTTTTGCATATTAACGTAGCCTTCGAGTTTCGTACGCAATTCAGCAGGTGAAAGCGTACGAAGTTCACCATCAATTTGAAGTTGAAGCGTAATTTTTGAGAACTGCGCTACCGATTTGAGCAGTTCTACGTTTGCTTGTTCCTCTTCTGGAATGTTCGTGAAGTTAACCGTGTAAGGAACTACTTTTAATTCTGCATCATATTCGATTAAGCTCATGCTCCCTGAGGCAAAATGTTTCGTCAACTCGTTATTCACTTGAGACTTTTCCTTTTTGTCGAGCAGAGCGCCAAACTTGTCATAAATTTGTTTCGCCATCATCTTGGTATCTAACGTTTCATCAAGCTCACATTCCGAAGCATTTTCTCGTACATCTTGGACAAAAATCACTTCCCATGCCGAGCAAAGCTCGTTGTAAAAATGAATCGTAGATGTAAGTGAAGGCAGGGATTCAACCAAGGTTTCAATTTTATTCTGAATGCCGCCCACATCCCTCGCAAGCTGACTTATTTCACCCGGCAAAGATTGAAGTTTCGCGATGACTTCCGCGATGCGCTTACGTACTTCTTCGGCACCGCTTAGTTTCAATTGGTCTTCAAGGGACTGCATATATTTCGATGTGCGGTCTACCTTGTTACGGATGGTAAACAATTCTCCCCTTAAATCCTCAAGTTCATTTTCATACTCTTCTTTATTATCTTGCTCGGTGTGCAGGGAACTCCGTTTATCAGCAAGAGCACGGAAATCGCTTTTGATGTTCGTCAAAAGAATTAAATAATAGTTGGTGGCATCAATGGCTTCTACGAACGCCTTCTCCGTAAGTGGTAGGCTTGTGAAAGCAGCCATTGCTTTAACAGACAATAGTAGGCGCTCTAGTTCGGCTGCTAGTCTATTATATAACTCCGTCTTGTTATCCAATTCGGATTTGAAGAACTGCGTAATAAATTTCATTTTCTCTTCGTACTGACTCTTTGCTGTTTTTAACGCATTAAAGAACGGGAGAGAAGAAAACTCATTTGAAATCTGTTGATTCGTTTCAAGCCATGCCATTTTTTGCGAATGAAGCTGTTCGAGTTCGTCTTCAATAGTTGCAATTTCGCCTTGAATGCGGACAATCTCTTTTTTACGAAGCAAATCACGAGCCGTTTTACCAATAAACTTTGCGTCGCCAAAAGAAGGAGAGGTTCCTTCGACGATACCGGTTTTAAATTCGCCGGAAGCTGCGACGAAAGTTTGGCTTGTTTGGTCAATTGAAATGCCCATTAAGACAGAAAGTATATCGGTATCAGAAACGTTGTCACTTGAAACAGCGGTCAAATATTCGGTCAAATTGCGGTCACATTTGTTGTTGCGTGAGAGTACAACACTGTTTGTTTTGGCTTTATCGTAAGCATGAACAGGAACAATAACTGCGTTAAGCAAATCAAGCTCAATAGCGACCGACTCAATATTTGCTTTCATTTCCTCACTCAAACCTTCTTTAAACTCAACCGCCGCCCAAAATGGGATAAAGGGAATACCCTTTTCAGTTAGCCCTTTGAATTGCTCAGCCTTAACGTAGGGTATATATGGCTCAATTTCTTTGTTATTTTCAAGGTCACTAAGGTTAGCTTCGAGCTCCGCTTTTCTCAACTCCAAGGATTCCATCAGGTTTTGAAGTTTAATCGACTCCATTTGTGCATGTTCAACCTGAGCGTCTTTCTCAATCAAAATCGGATTTCTTAATTGCTCGTCTGAAACAGAAATCAGGTACTCCGGAAACATATCGAGCGTTTCTTGTATCGCCTCATTGCTTACAGTCAATGTGCAAAGCGATTCAAACCAAACCGACAACTCTTTCGCGCCCTCTTCTCTCTCCCAATCATAGGTGTCAGCAAGTTCCTTGAGAAGTTCGCGTTCTTCGTTGTAACGGATTTGTAGACTCTCGATTTCAGTTTTCAGCGAATTCGTTTTATCTTTAAGAGACTCATATTCTTTAATCTTTGAACGTGTCGTCTGTAGTAGAGACAGATATTTTTTTGAATCCCGCTCCCACATGGAAAAGTCATAAGCGGGATCATCCGCGCATTTTTTAAAATGGGGGAGGTACTGCACGTCATCAAAGCCGGTGTCCTCGGACATATCCTCAAGTTCCGCTAAATGAGCATACATTTCTTTTTTGGCGGTGTAAATTGCATCTTCGAGTTTCCGAATTTTATCAATCGATTTCGAAACCAGATCGTTTTTCATGTTAAAGCGCTCTTCTTTTGCAAGAGCTTCTTTAGAGAACTGCGTCAGTTCCCGTTCGGCTTTATCCAGATTGCCTTGTAGTTGAGCCAATTCACCGCCCCGATATTCATCATACTCTCGGTTTAAAACTTCGAGTTCATTGCTTTTACTTGCCTTTTCAGCTTCCTTCGTTTCTTTCTCAGCCGATTTAAGGCGAATTGTATTTTCTGTTTCCTTGAATTTCTTGGCGTGGCTTTCTAGGATGCGTTTATTGTCGAGATAATACTTCGCTTTCTCAGCAAATATGTATCGCTTGTATTTGGCATATTCAGTTGCTATACTTCTAACCGCTGCCAAGTCCTGCTCATGTTTTTCGATGGTTGTTTGAGTTTTGTCCATGGATTCAACGGTAACGGTAAGCGGAGATATTTCCTTGTCAGAAATGGGCATAAGCGAGTTATGTAGAACTTCTTTGAGTTTGTTTGGACCAGCTTCACGTGACAACTTCGGGCTTTTTAGCTGCGTCAAAACTTCCGTGAACATCTCTAGATTCGAAACATCAGGGAATTTGAACAAATGACTGTTTATGAGCGCGGCGTAATGCGATTCATCAACCACTGTGCCGCTGTTTCCAACAGCTTTAACAAATTCCTCGCGGGTCAGTGGTAGCCGTTCCCATTTGCCGTCCAACTTTTCGCGCTTGTAGACGGGAAGCGGATTTTCTCCTTCGTTAATTCTACGGGAAGGGTCGTGAATCACGAAGCCCCACGCATTTTTTAGACGCTTGTCTTTGCGTTTTGAATGAAGACCAAAGCCAGTCGTCATATATTCCTCGCTCTTATCTCTTTTGTACTCAATGGCGATATAACCAATCCGCTCTTGAATATCGCGATTCACCGATTCTTCGCCCAGCAGGATTTCATAGAGTTTCCTCGCCGAGGAACCAAAAGGGTCAAGTCTTGATGGGGATTTATTCCCGTCGAGTAAAAATGTAAAGAGTGATTGCATTGTAATGGATTTTCCGGAAGCATTGTGTCCCCGGAAAAGGATGCGACCATTTTTAAATTGATATACTTTGTACGGATAGTACCAGTAGTTGCACAGTATAAGCCTATGAGGTTTCCATCTGTTAGTTTCCTTTTTGAATACAATCATGAACTGAGCCCCTTTTAGGATGTTATTTTTTCGTCGAAGCGAACCGTAGCGTCATACAGCATGAGTCCGCCATCATCTAATGGGCGAGCCAAATTCCATTTAAACAGAAATTTAGTTATGGTCATAATTAATTCATGAACGCTTTGGGCTTTTAATGTGGCTGTCCATTTACTGCTTTTTTGTTCGATAAGTGTACGAACAATGCCTTCTATGAGTGCCACAGATAGTGAGATTTTTCCATTTGCTGGGGGATTAATAGACTCGTCAATATAAAGACTGCGAACTTCGCTAGCAAATTGAACGACCAAGTTGGATTCCGCATTGTCGGCTGGAAAAGTAAATTCATTTCTCCGGCTGGTTCTTCGTGTGAGCATCGCAGTGTTGAGATATAGTTCAAAATTCATATCGTAATATTTATCCGCGTGGTCACCGATATGGTGACCGTAGGTGCGCAAGTAATCAAACTCCAGCCCCTGCGCTTCATCTTTATACATCACTGGCTCCAAAAACAGCCGTCGGTACATTTTGTGTTTGGTTTCGATACCAAGTCCCTTCTCTTGATCCGTTTGCATCAAAATAACATCGTCTAGTGAATTTGCCTTCGTAATATCGAAGCCAAAATTACGAATAAAATATTTACCAAGACCGGTGCTCTTCAAAAGTGCATCGTTAGAATCTGAATTTCGAAATCCGTCCAACTCTCTGTCGACCACAATAATTAGATGTCTTCGTTCCGCCTCTTTCAAAACCCGAATTAACGATAAACGATTGTAGTACCCTTCTGCTTCTTTCCAAGTGATGAGTGTCGTTTCAGGGAGTCCGTCTGAGCCGATTCGTTCCGGAAAATACGAAACGATTGCTTCGCAAACATCCGATATTGTGAATTGCTGTGTCGTTTTGCCTTCTAGGAAAGCGAGCAAGCAGAAAAAGAAAACATAGTCTTTGTTTTCTTTAAAAACTTCGATGCCCATATCCGGGTGCGGCGTAAGCTGAAATTTCTCAAGCTTCGCAAAGTCGCTCCCTACAACGAGTTTAAACCGGAATGTATCTTTAAAGTAGGTCCGAAGCTCGTGTTCGTATTGTCTGATGTAAAAAAAGAGCTCTTCGTTTTCGAAACGCAGAACCCAAAAATCATCCAACAGCCGCTGAATACATTCCAAGTATTCATCCGTAAGTTTCTTCATCGTTTATTTCACCTCGCTAAAGGTAAATTCATAATCGGGTAATTTTAGTATCCCATCAGGAGAATGCAGTTCGATAATATCATCGCTTACGTGCGCAAGCTTAAACTTGACGCCATGTTCCGTTCTTCCTTCGCATATGTTCGAATCTTGCATCTTGGACAACATCCCCTTGTTTATCCAGGTCAAGATAGCATTACGAATGAAGGGCTCAACAGTACCTAATTCGCGAAGCGCCAAATAGTTACAATTCAGCAGCTTTTTTATTTCTTTTTCTTCGTAATCCTGTTGTGCCTCCAGCATTCGTTTACGTTGCAACGCTTCTTCACCCATCGCCGGAACTTTTAGGCTACGCTTTGTTTGTTTATCCGTAGGCTGCTTCGCCCGGTATGTGATGTCCACTTCTTCTGGCTGACAGTCCCAAATCGTATATTTAGCGGAGTCTGTTTCTTTTCCGTTTGTTTTGAAATGTTTAATGTTATCGAACCCAAAAAGAAAACTAAATAATTCACCTGCCTCTTCCAGGTTGTTTTGTTGATGCACTATTTTAGCCAGGTGCAAATAATCGGTTTTGCGATTGCGCGTATAAAATTGTCGTTCAGCAGCTTGCTGCGCAAGTTTCGTAACACGCACAATCGAATTATTCGTTCGTCTTTCCAATTGCCGCACTTTGCTTTCTTTTTCGTCTCTAGAGATGAACCAGTGCGTGACACCTAGCCAGATTTCGTCGTACGCCATTTCGAAGTCACTGTCAGGAATAACCTCCGTCTTCGGAATTGTGCGTTGAAATTGAATTAAATATTTTTTCAAAATAGCAAATCCCGGATCTTCAATATCCCGTAGGAGCTGCTCGATGTAAGGCGCATTTTTCTTTAATCCAATAATAAAATTAGTTAAATATGCCACAAATTCGTCTTTAAAGACAATAAAGGCATCCGGCTGTGCCATAATCACCTCTAATTTTTCTGCATTTATGTGGGACAAATACATTGAGGCATTGTTATCTAATTTCAAAAATTTATCGAACATATCTTCCCAAACTTCGTTCAGGAAAATTAAATCTTCTTTATCCATGTTTTTTCTTCGGCTAAAATCACGAAGTCTATGCAGTGCGTTGTAAAGCTTCTCTGGAAGTGTTGGCTCCAACGAGGTGCCGATACGATGAAAGTTTTTTTCGAATGACGTCAGCATTTTTTCGATTTCAAAAGTAAAATCCGTCAAGACAAATAATCTTCGATTTCTTTTGAACTCTTCAATGCCTTCGACTTCAGTGTTATCCGGAATCTCTGTCAAATTGTTACTCTTCACAAGTGCGTTTAAATCGGCGAACAACTCTTCCATAGTGTAATCGCCGAACTGAGGGTATTGTATCAAATAATTAAAAATTTCGTTTGGTAAAACTTCGGTATTAAAAATACGTTTTTGTTCGTACATATACCTTATGATTGGGCGATAACGGTACGTTTTTTTCGTAGATAAATAGGATGCTTCCTTCACATCCGAAAACAAAGTTGCGTCCATACGCGCCTGCCTTTCATCTCATTAGTCTATTGAAAATAGGTAATCATATATAGTTAAATAGTACCATATTTTCACAATGTAGGGAACATATCCCCGACTATAATATTTGTCTATTCGACATTAGCCCCATTTACTCGTCTTACTTTATTAAGATTTTAATTTAAAAGGACTGTTTCGAAATACCAAAAAAAGCTAAGCTGCCGATAAGCAGTCTAGCTCGATCTTATTCTACTTCAGATAGTGAAATATATGCCACAGGATTTCCTGCCCCAAATTTCTTTAGCAGTTGATCTTGAGCACGTTGCAATTTTTGAATAATGTCAGAGCTCGCCACGTTACCTTCAAATAGCAGTCTCCCTTTAAGTTCTCCTTCTTCTACAACTCCCCAACTAGTGGGTTGATAAACACACTCGACCTTGCCCTGATTGATACCTACTGCATACTTAATGTATTTGATACGCTTCTTGCTCATTCTCCAATGCTTTCGTGTAGCTTCATAATGATCTCGGTCTATAAGACCTTTATGGATCTTAAATAATACGATTTCTTCTTTCATCTATGACATCTCCATCCTATGTTTATTACTTACAGCTTCCAGATCCCTGCTGCGATGCCAGCTAGCTTTTCTGTCCGTTCCTGAATTGTTGCGATATCCCATTTCGAGTAATTCATCAGTTGTTTAGTCATTACGATCAATGATTGCTCATAATTTTTCTTTTTTTCTTCAAAAGGATTATTGGATGCTGAGATGTTTAAGCTTGAACCAAGTAGAGTCAGATTCCCAATTTTATTAACATAGACATCATGTAAAGCTGCATCATTCCCCAAATACGTCTCCCAATCTCCGTATTCTTTTTTACTACTCTTGGATTTGATCGTTTTTGGCATAATATGCTCGATATGGACAAAGGATCGGTTTGCTATGGTTTTTTCTTTACTGAAGTTTACATGGTAATCCTCAATCCGCTCCAGTATGTACTTGCATTGATCATCTTGTCTAAAGTTCTTCGTTTTTAAATTTGCAACAAAATCTGCGTCCGATGGAATATAGTCAGCCCTTGTCAGTACCCCTTTTACATATTCTACACAACTAGTATCAACTGGGGTATTGAGCGCCAAATGATTAAATATTGGATCTAAGTTGTTCGTCGACCAACTACAAATAGCTCGCCTCAATGCAAATGTCTCAATTTGGTTAAGAATGGATACAAGTTGCTGTTCAGTCACTTGGTTTTTGAGTAATTTCAACAAGAGTGTATAGCTGGTCGCTGCCCCAATTGCGTTTATCGCTCGTAATTTTTCATTAACGGATGGATACTTTGTAGTGGCTGTACATATTTGATTATAAAAAACGGCGTACTCTTTCAGTTCATCTACCATATCTACAATAGAATCTGACTTATCAACTACGGTTTTATATCGATCATATAATTTATTAAACGAAAATATGCCATCTGTTTTGGACAACAATACTTGTCTAAAGAAACGAAGGTGATCCAACTGACCAACAAGCTCAACTATTTCATCCCAAGTTTCAACGATATCATCAAGTTCATCTTCGGAAGTACGAGCAGCTTTACTTAAAATATAATTTTTAATCAGGTCTGCTGCCGAGAGAGATAATCCTCGATCATTCAGAGTTTCAAATAATCTAAATGCATCCTTATGAGACATCACCTGGATTAAAACTACCTTCAATGATCCAGTTATCGTCTTTGCTAATTCGACCAAATCATTTTGCTCGAAAAAAAGACCTTTAAAAAATTGATAAGCCAAATACATATTCGAATTCGTCATCTCTTTTATTTTCCGATCAACAATTGTTGCAAAATCATCCCTGTCTAATTTTCCTGGTATAAGCTTCGGTAAGTTTTTATTAAACATGGTAGAACTATGTAAATATCCATGAAGAGCCTCTCCGATCGATACTTCCTGTACTCCTCCGCTCTGGATCAAACTGTCACGCAAAGCAGCAATAAGCAAGGAAAGCGTAGTTAATCGTTGTTGCCCGTCAACTACTTCAAATTGATTAATTTCAATATTATGCTGAGGATTAATAACCACTATAGAACCAAGGAAGTGGTCTTCCCCAACTTCTATGTTCTGAATATCATTCCATAAATCCATCCATTGATCTTTGCCCCATAAATATCTTCTTTGGTATACAGGGACAATAAACTGTTCATTTCCAACCGAAAATAAACGCATTACCGACATTTCATTAGCTTCTATGGTTTTCTTCAATTATAATCACCTCTCTCTAGTTCAATGGTAATAGATTAATAGGGAACATTCGACATCGCCGCCTTTAAAACCTTCATATTTGAAAATTCCAAGCGTATACATAAAACAAGGAACATTGACTATAAAGTTAACTTCAATAACCGGTTAACCTCAATCATATCAACGGTTACTTAGTTAACCATTCCAAGGAGCTGTGTAGAAAATATGGCAGATCCAACATTCGGAGTTAAGATTGCTCCAGAACTAAAGGAAAAGATCGATCAACTCTTCAAAGATTCGGACTTCAGCACACAAAAAGAGTGGTTCCAGCATATGCTCTCTATTTATGATTTACACCAGTTAAGAAATCAGGACGGTAGCAAACGATACGCCAACGACTTGGACTATATCGTACAGAACCTAACACGCGTTCAAGAAACCATCGTACAAATGATGAAGAAAACAGCCGATGATGCAGCACATCAAGAAGCCGAATCAATAAGAACATTTGATGAGCTAAAGGAGCAACTTCGACAAAGCGATCAGTTGTGTAAAAGTTTAGAATCAAAACTAATTGATACAGAAGAGTTGACAAATCAGCACAAGAATAATCTGACGGATCTACAGAAGCAAAGCGGCGTACTTGACGATCTCTGCAAAACATTAAAGAAATCCCTGCTTGATAGAGAAGCCGAAATAGATGCTCTAAAACATGAACGAGCTCAGTGGGTATCCTCTGACTATCCTGCTACAATCCAGAGCCTAACGACAGATAATCAAGCCCTCAAGCAACAATGTCAGATGCAGCAGCATCAGATCGATCTTCTGCGCATGGAATATGAGAAAAAACTAGAAGTGGAACAACTAAAATTGGAGTTTGCCAAGAAAGAAACTGAGTTTCTCCTATTGTCTCAGCGTAAAGCGCCCAAAGAAGATCCTAATGTCACCCCCCGTAAAAGAGGACGTCCAAGAGGTCAACAACAATTAACTATAGACGACCATGAGATCCACTTACCCGAAGATGATGAAGGCTTCGATTTCCCAGATAAGTATGAAGATATTGAAGAGATGCTTGGCTACGAACCCCCGATAGCTGAATAGGAAAGAAAGTAACCCCCTTCCAACTTGGAGGGGGTTACTTCATTCTTGCTTATAACGGCTGTAGTTTAATTTCAATATCCTCATCCCCGTGAACGATCACATATTGTATCAACGTTTGAATAATCCCCTTCGCTTGCTCGACCGGCAGCAAATTTATAGCGCTAATGATATTATTCACTTTATCGTTTAGCTCTTTCTGAACCTCACCCATATCCACTGTCTTGACTTCACTATGAGACATTCTCTCCAAATCAGATAATATTTCATCCAATCTAGTCTTCTCTTCGTTCAAATCGCCTAATTCAATTAGTCCAGAGGTGTACGCTTCGATCTTCCGCTTATAACGTGCTTTTGCCGTGTTTACCTTATGTTCTAGCTGCTCCCGCTCACCTTTCACGAACGATTCCTTAGCCAAAACCATAAGTAAGCTGGAATTATCTTCAACGAGCTGTAATAAACCTTCTTTGAACCATTCCTCGACAGAATCTGCCCTATATTGCCTGCTGGTGCAAGTCCCTTTATTCTTATTAGCTGAACAACGATACACCCGATATCTTCTGGCAAGAGAACCCGAAAATCCGATGCTCATACCCGAACCGCAGTTTCCACATCTCAGCATGCCCCCCAGCAGATGAGGGCTTGTTTGTGCTCTTGGAGCCATGGTAGTCTGCCCCATTCGCTTCTGCACACGATACCACAGCGGTTTGTCTATAATGACAGGTAGACAATCTTCCACGTTTACCCACTCCGATTCATCCTTGTCTTTACGTTTTGATTTGCTCGAATCTATCCGATTCCAGACCAATGTACCTTTATAAGCGGGATTCGTTAACATCAACTTAATGGCTCGAATTGACCACTCTTTCCGCTGTCTGGATGGAATACCCTCCTCGTTTAATCTCTTTGCTATAGAATAAAACCCGAGCCCCTCATTCAAATACAAGTCGTACACCCTCCTTACTATCTCCGTTTCCTTTTCATTAATCACTAAGGACTTGTCCACTAGGTCATACCCATACGGGCTTTGCGTTAACCATTTCCCAGTAGTAGCGGCGTGAAACATATTTTCAAATACGCGTTCCCGAATTCGCTCCCTCTCAAACTCCGCAACAGCCCCTAGAACTTGCAGTGTAAGACGACCAGATGGAGTGTTGGTATCAAATGATTCGCTAATGGATACAAAAGATACCTCGAAATTTTGGAACATGTCGATTATATTAAGTAAATCTAATAATCTTCTACTCATCCGATCGAGCTTGGTAACCATGATTCGAGATACGCTTCCACTCTTCACTGCATTCAGTAATCGTTTTAGCTCTGGACGATCCAAGTTTTTAGCTGAATAGCCATCATCGACAAAAAGTTGAACCTGATCAGTCCAACCCATTGCCCGACAATATGCTGTTAACCTTTCTTGCTGTTCATCCAGTGAAACACCCTCTCGTGCTTGTTCATCCGTTGAGACCCGGCAGTACACAGCCACGAATCTGAGGTTAAATGTCTCATCTTCCCTTTGTTTTCCGCTCATGACTTCACCCCTTATTCATACCTATGCCTGTCCTGTTATATATATGTTAAATCACCTCATGATCCAAGTTTAGTAATCGTTTTAACTCTAGACGATCTATTTTTTTAGCCAAATAACCATCAGCGGTAAAAAGCTGAACCTGAACCATCCATCCCATTGATCGATACAAAGATTTCAACCTTTCCTGCTGTTTATCCAGTGAGACAGCCTCTCGTGTTTGTTCATCTGTTGAGAACCTGCAGTACACAGCCACATGCAAGTTACACGCCTCGTTTTTCCGTTGGTTTCCGCTCATGACTCACCTCCTATTCTTACTTATCCTCTCCTGTTGTATATAACTAAAATCAAGGGGTTGTCCCTTCAACCTTGCCGCATAGAATAGATCGAGGTGATGTTATGGGACAACTCAAAGTCCGCTTTACAATTGAGCATCATGAAGAACAGAGCAGCTTTTCATCATTGACTGACCTGCAAGAGCACTCATTCTCAAAGCTTCTATTGAGTCGCCTCAACGATTTCGAAATTCGTCTAAAACATGCAGCAGCGGACATTTGGCTACAGCAGAAATTCGGCAGGGACAACCGTTCAAGTTACCAAATAACAATGGCGCAAAATGATCCAGTTCAGAAATGAAGTTTGAAACGCCAAAAGCCTAACTCCTTGTACAAGGGTTAGGCTTTCCTCTTCATTGGGAGCTTATTCATTATCGTAAACACTTATTTATTAATATGAATACTTTCCCAATGTTTGGGACAACTTAATGGATGTCACATGATCCGACTGTGAATAGCTCAACTCCTTGTTCCACCATCGTCATCAAGTAATCAGCAGCAGTCGGATTGGTACTTTGCAAGTCCAACAGTAACTCACCTATGCGCTCAGTACGCCACAGTGTAGGATCGTTCTCGGAAACATCTTTGTCAATAATCATATGTAGTTCTTGTTGCAACTTACTCAATATTTCTAGCTGAATGGTCTGTGTTTTACCCGTTTCCAGATTGCTTAAGTACGCGGGTGACACCCCTATCTCTTTGGCAAACTCATTCAGCCCAACCCCTTTCTGCTGTCTTATCTGCCTTAGCTGTTGTCCAAAATCGCCCATCTTCATCATCACCACCTTAGGAGGAATAACACCTTGAACCGCAAAAGAACACGTACCACTGAGTTACAAATTTCGTCCATTACTCATATCCACGATCCGCTCGCCGCTCGAAAGTGGATGGAACTATACGTCGATCTATTGAAGAAGCAACTTATCGCCGAACATGTTGACCAAACCCCTGAAGAGGAGTGAATAAGCAATCAAAACGGTATTGTATGCTCGATCTTCTATTAAAACGCAGGAGCATTCCATTGATATGCAAAAGGCTCTTGCTCTTGAAAAAGTCAAAGCGAAGGGCTTCTTATTCGACGATCTATATCTAGATGAAGCTGTATCGGCAAGAAAGACCGAGATTGACGAACGACCACATTTAAGTCGTTTAATTCACGACATAGAAAGTGGTCTAGTCTCAACGGTTTACGTTTATAAGCGTGATCCTTTAGCCAGAAATGTTGTACAGTCGATGGAGCTATTTGAACTGTTCCGTTCCAAGCAAATCACGGTTGTATTCACCGCCGATAATGAAATACCGATCCAATACTCTCCAGCCGGGGAATTCTTCGAGCTGATCATCGCAGGTTTCAATCAACGTGAAGCCAATCAGATTGTTCAACGCATCAAAGAAACAAAATATACGATGACGAAACAAGGGAAACATGCACAAGGACGGATTGCTTATGGCTACGTTGTAGATAAGGACAAGAATTATGGTCAACATCCGGATCAGGCAAAGACGATCTATAAACTCTATAATGCGATTATTAAGACCAAATGTGGCACATTTTCGGACTTTGTTCGAGATATACAGCGACATGATTGGTTTCCTACCAAGTGGGATTACAATCGAATCCAAAGTTTGATTGGAAACACGATTTATAAAGGCATTCGAAAAATCGAGGAATTTGGTGAGTATGTTGAGATTGAGAATGAAAGGCTTCGTATCGTTGACGAATTAACTTGGAGTATGGCACAGGAAAGAATGAATAATCTTATCCAAACTCGCTCTCGAAAAACCAGTCGAGCCCCTATGATTCTTGATGATCTGCTATTTTGCGGCAAGTGTGACAATGCCATGTTTGGCAAAGAAATAACGGATGTAAGTACAAGGAAATATTACACTTGTAAGAAGCATAATTACATCCGTCTCACTCCTGAGTTGCTGGAAGAAATGATTTTGGAGGAGTCTACAAAATTCATCACAGCGCAGTTTCAAACCTACTTTCCTGAACTGTACCAGCTAACACATGGGGACCTGATTCAGTTCTACAAAGACTCTATTGCTGAGAGCAAAAAGGAGATTCAGATATTTAAACAGAGACTTTATGAAGATACTGCAACATGGCTTCAATCCCCAACACCAGATTTACAGAATATATTATTATACCTGCACAATTGTATTCGTCGGGAAGAGGAGCTGCAATATTATTACCCCCTGAAGCTTGACGAATTGCAGAAACAGTTCCATCTAATAAAGGAGCTGCAACAATCAGTTGATTTAACAACGGAGATTCTCTCTTATAACAATAGCGAACGAGAAGAGTTCATTCGGGACATTGTCTTTCGAATCGAAATCGACTATCCCTCACTTCGTATCCAATTTCGGGATCCATTTAAGGGAAAGGTTGTGAATATAAATGTTGGCGTTAGCTAATCTTATACAGCCTGGGATGAGGGGCGCTTTTTACGGACGCCATTCTACGGATAAACAAACGATGGAAACCCAGCGGTCTATGGCATATGAATTTGCCAAAAAATATGGATGCACAATAACCCATGAATACGAAGATGCTGGCGTCTCCGCTAGAAAAAAGAAGTTAGATGACCGAGATGGAATCTCCCTTCTTCTTAAAGAAGCGATTGACCGCAAATTTGATTTTGTCTTGATTAATCATCATGACCGTATTGCACGAAATCCGATGGAGCATCAGATGATTCGAATGATTTTAGCCGGTTACAATATTCCAGTTGTTATTAGCAGCTCTGAGAGTTTGTATGACTCTGGGGATTTTATCGTTGATCTCATCAAGGATGGAACTTCCAAAATGGAAGTCGATAATACTCGAATTCGTACCCGCGATACCTCTAAGAGTATTTTATTAAAAGGAAAATGGACTGGTGGTAAAGCACCTTTTGGTTACCGCTATGACAAAATAAACAAAACCTTTTCTCAATGCGAAGAAGAGTTAACAATTGTAAGGAGTGTGTATAAGTTATACCGCAATCGAGAAGGTTTCCAATCCATCGCACATTTAATCAGCCATGAATCTGGTAAATCCATTAGTAAAGCAACTGTACGATGGATTATAACGAACCCATTTTACGCTGGTTACATGTCTCATCATCGTAAATCCGAACGCTCAAGAAATTCAATTACTCCAATCGAAAACTGGTTAATGATTAAAAGTGATTTAATCGAGCCCATTATGAGCTTGGATGAATGGAAAGAAAACTGGGCGATCTTCGAACAGAGAAAGACCGGAAATCTCAATCCAAAAATGTACAAAACGAGCTTCTTTCTAAGCAATCTGCTGAATTGTTCAGTCTGTAATAGTATTTTGATTGGTAAAGATCAAACCACATTTGATAAGAAACGAAACAAGCATTACGGAGAAAAGTGGTATTGTTGCCCGACTTGCAAATATAAAATCGAGTCATATCGGATGCATTCCGTCATTGATGCTGTATTGAATAATTTGAAATCTCAAAATCTAGAAACCGTTGGTTTGGATGTATATAACGAGTTGTTGAAAGAGCGTCTTCTCGTTACTGATCGATTGAGTAGGACCAAGATCGAGTTAAATGAAGCAGAACATCAACTGCAAATGGCAGAAGATCAATCCAAACGCCTCGCGTCATTAGTGAAAGATCTTGAAACCAACGACGATAACACCAAGATGGTTCAAATCCTGACTTTGCAGAAACAACACCTTTCCTGCCAGATCAAACAATTGAAAACAGAAATTAATCAGTTAGACAAGAACACTCACTACCTCGAACTGATCGAGGGGAATGAAGATGAAATCACGCGCAATATTAAATCCATGAGTATCATGACAAGTGACGACAATAATAACGATATCCGAAAAATGATTACCTATCTGGTTGTGCAAGCTACATTTACTCCCAAAACCATTGATAGCAAGAATGTAGTGACCCTTGGAGATATAGCCATCCAAACCAGAAGCAGCCTTGTAAGAACGACCATCAGTTAACCGACTGTCTTAACTAAGACGGTCGGTTTTTTAGTTGTCACGGTTAACATTTCCGGTAGTGGACAAGTTCTCGGCTATTGGGTTAGCTTGTCCTTCGCGGGTGCCAAAATCTCGGTAACGAGATAGGCACCCGATCGGTAGCCTACCCGGCTACCGAGACAAAGTGCCTAGAAAGTGCTTGTACACTGGGATTTGTCCGGTTTATTTATTCACTAGTATGGACAGGATTTTAGGATGGTAAACGTTTCTCGGTTATTGGGTAAGTATAATGATACGGTCCAAATAACTCGGTTATTGAGTAGAATATTAATCGCTTAAACTTCATACGCTTGTACAAAATAACTAATATGAATGGGGTTGAACCGAATGTTCATTATTTTAACGATGAATGAGATAAAAGAACTACAATCCAAACAACTTGCACAACAAATATCTAGATGGGAGAGTCTTGATAAAGCTGATTCTTACTATTCAAAGATTGAAGGCATTTTCACTGGATACAAAATGAATTTACAAGATTTAAAATCAGCTTATTCAACACCAGTGGTGGTATTTAAAATAAACAAACTGCCGACTACTTAGTCGGCAGTTTGTTTATTTTCTATTCTTCAAGTGCTTTTGATATTCTGAAATACCGTTTATCTAATGCTTCTTTTCCTCCCTCCATAACTTCACACACTGCTTCACGAACATCCGTTTTCTGTAATGCACCATTAATTTGCTTTTGTATTTGACCGCCAGCAAAATTCATTTGAATAATATTTTCTGCAGCGCCATTTACAGGAATATTAGGATTATGGGTAATTACAATAACTTGTTGTTTCTTTTTAAACTCTCTTAAACTAGTTACAACAAGGTCAGTAATTCGTTTTGTATCAAGATCCTCTTCCGGCTGATCAATCACTATTGGAGAATCATCTAATAGCAACATAAGCGATAACATTGCAGCCGTTCTTTGTCCTGCTGACCCTGTTTCAATGTCTTCTTCTTTTCGATTTGTTACCAATTTTAAATCTATTTTGTCCTCTGGAAACCATAGAAACATTCTATCTGTATCTTCAGGAGTATTAGACCTTTGTGATACAAGATGCTTTGCAAATAGTTTACCAAATCCTTTTGTATCTTGTTCATTTGCAACTAGTACATTTTTTAAAATCTCAGCACGTTTTATCCAAGGATCTTCGGCGTTAATTAAATTAAATATAATTCCTCCCCTTGGATTCCCCTCATCATCTCGTTCCAATATATCTTTTGCAAACTCAACTCCTGTTCTCCTAATCATGCTTCTAAAGGTTTCTTCAGAGTTTGAAATATTACCCATAATTACAAGATGTATTCTAATATGAGGGTTTGAACCTTGCCAACTTTTTATTGCTTTCTCTCTCTCATCTCTTAACTTTTTCTCATGAATTTCGATTTCTCTATAAACCTTACCTGTCTCCTCTTGTTGTAATTTCAACTGCCCTTCAATCTTTTCAATTTCATTAATTTTCTCTTCAAGCTCTCTCTGTCTAGAAACAAGTAATCCATAAGCATTTGGATTTTTTTCGCCTTTTTCTTCAAGACGCTTTACAAACTCGTTATATTTTTCTTGATGTTTCATCCGTTCAGTTTGCCATGGAATAATTTTAGCAGTCTCAGTTAAATGATCTTTAAATTCCTTTAACTTCTCAAGTTGCTCTTTAAAATGTGAAGTTATTTTGTTATATTCTGCAGCTTCAAGCTTTAGTCGGTCTATAGAATCTAGACCTAGCCCCAAAAAAGCCTCTTCATTAAACTCTAACACCGGGATATCATCACATATTTCTTCAATAGCACTTGTAAATTTATCGACCTTCTCCAATTCGTAACTGATTTTTTCATTTAATGATTGAGTTTGCTGATATTGTTCTAATAACTCTTTATGTCCGGAGTCTTCAAATATTTTCATCTTTGCTAAGATATCATCAAGCTCAGATTTTAAATTGCCTTTTGTATTAATTCTCGAATATAATTCACGTTGTTTATTCCTTGACTGCAAGAATTTTTGTGTTAATTCTTCTCTTACTTCTGTCCATTTCTTTTTATCAAATTGTTGATCAATAATACTCAAAATATGATTTGGATCTTCTGTCAATGAATATAGATGTTTTTGACTAAATATTCTAATTGGAAACCTTGAATCGATATTGTTGCTCTGGTCTTTTCTCTCCCAATCACCTTGTTCATTTTTATGTTCTTCAGTAATTTTATTATTACACCAAGTTAAGGCTATACTTCGCCCATCCTTATACATTTCCACTCTAATAGTTGTATCTGCAGTGAGCATTCCTGGTTTTCCACGTTCTTTAGGTATTTGATTAAATTCCTTAAATTCATCTTCTACTTTTTTGGGTAATCCTGATGTCTTATCTAAAGGAAGTCTCATATATTCAATAATGCTTGATTTACCAGAACCTCTACCACCAATAACTGTATTTAACCAAGGACTAAAATTCACTTGAAGAGGAGTTGATCTACCTGCTTTAGCACCTCTTATTATCTCTAAATTCTGGATATAAAATCTTTTTTGTAAATCATTTGGATTTTCATTAGTGCTATCACTTCTTTTTATTCCATCTTCTCCATCATGTAAGGCTAACCGTAACGCCTCTAGATTAGGAAGTTCCATTTTAACCCATGTATAGCTGGATCCAACATTCTCAGGATGATGGCTATCGGATCCCGCAATCTCTGCTAAATTCAACTTCGATTCATGATAAATTTGTGGTTTTCGGGCACTCAAATCACATACTTGTATTGCTAAAAGTGCATTTGCCTCTAGACATTTTTTTAACGTATTCCCTTCTTGCTCAACAAATAATCCTCTTATTGTATCTACGTGAGCAGGAATCGCCAACCCTCTCATTTTATGAATAATATCTACTACATCATTAAACGACTTTGTAGTACAACTATCCGAATCTCCGAACGTGCCATCATAATCACAAGAACTCAGCAATTTATTTATATGTAATGATGATTCAGAAGGATCAAAAATAGCCAATAAATGAATATTCCCATGAACTGTTATTTCAACACCAGGGAAAATTGTTAATTCTCTAAAGCCTTCAACTCTTTCTTCCCGCATGTTATCAAGTTCTGCTTTCAACGTGTCAATCCATTCTCCTGAATTATGATCAGTAACGGCAACACAATCGATTTCCTTTTCCATATGATCCAACAACCACTCTTTAGCAGTACGTCCCTTAAGTAATTCCTGCTTAGGACCTTTGCCATAATCTATGGAAACTGGAGTATGTGTATGAAAATCAAATTTCCACCATCGTGCACCATTATATTGCAACAAAATCCCCACCTTTATCCAATTAGTATCAGTCATTATTCGACAAAGCGGGACTATATACCTGCTTAATATCACCGAATATTTTCCAATAAAAAAAGCACCTTAGCTCAACGAAGGCTGGGCTTCCTACTGGCATCAGCGTATCGTCCGCGAACTGGATCTAACCGTTGAGGAAACCGTAGAATATGCTAAACTGAATTCCTCCGTCGTGCAGCCCTCACGGCAAAGCCTGAATCCATACTATCTGGGGCTGAAGATCTTCGAAGACATCGAACGCCGCTGGGACCGCGAGAAAATATTTGAGGTACGCGAGCTGGAATCCGATACCTCTTTTATCCGCAGTTATCTGTCCAAGGAACTGGTGAACGACCTCGATCTTTATGTTTTTGAGAAAAAAGGGCCGGAATGGAAAATCACCGACAAAGCATGGGAAAATGTACGGGATCAACTGGTTCTTGCCCGCGTCAACGGCGGGTCTCCTTACTTGGTCATAGAGGATGCTGACTTTGAGAAGAATGGGGAGTTATTTATAACCCACCGCTACGAAAGTATCGAGCTGGATCTGAAGTATTTGGAGCGCACGCTCCCGCACATCTATTCGTTATGGGGTCGGACCGTTCATCTACAGACCGTTGTGGAGGACAAAAAGGCTAGGTTTTCGTATGATGGCAAGAAAGTACAGCGGAAGTTTATTTAGGGGTTAGCTTAACGAAGGCCCACAGAGCGTCAGTACTCTGTGGGCCTTCTTCATTATTGTTGTTATGTTATTACCACTCTGGCAAGGGTACTACTATAACGACTGGACCCGGGTTAGACTTCCCATCAATAACCGTGAAATTAGTTCCGATAAAGGTGGATATTTTGTCCGTTAAATTTAAATGGGACATTACTCTATAGTTACCATCAGGTAAATAAAAATCAAATTTGCCATCAATAATTGAAACTGTTAACTGAAAAGTAGATCCCGACTCCGTACTATTCACAAAAAACAATCCGTCCGCTAAGTTCGATCCATCTGAATAGGTTAAAGTACCTGTAATATTTTTTTGAGGTAATGCTATATGGATTGAAATCGGACTAGTCTGCTCCTTCCCTATTGTAATAGGAAAGCTTAGCGGTGTTTGATTTTGATTCAAATCAGTAAATGTACTAACTTCATAAGAACCCTCCGGTAAGTAAAGGTTAAATTCTCCATTCTTTACTTGGAAGAAATATTTAGTAGCAGGCTTCTCGGAACTAGTAGAAACAAGGCCGAGCCATCCATTTACCTGTGATCCCCCCTCAGAACTAATGGTCCCCGTATACTTCTTTGGCACTATAATATTCAGTGGATTCGGTTCAGGTTGTTCATTGGCTATTATAAAAGAATAATTTATCCGTATTTCTTCTATGCCGCTAGACAAATAACTTAATTGATAGGCACCTTCAGGCAAAAATAGTGTAAATTTCCCTTGGTAAATAGATGCAGTGAAAAAGGACTGGGAACCATCAACATTAGTCTTATATACGGTTATAAGTCCATTTGTTATAACACTTCCATCCGCATTTTGAACACTACCAACATATGCTTTAGGTATCGTAATTGCCAACGGACTTGGGATTGTCTTACCATTAATCACCTTGAACTTATAATCTATTGAAATTCTATTAGCGATATTATTGACGAAAAAACTATCTGCCTGGTAGTTACCGTCAGGCAAATACAGGCTGTATTCTCCCTCGCGAACCTGTGCGAAATAACCTTGAACCTCAGGAGTGTCTGTTCTATGCACCATCAGTGTTCCCAAAGATACAACTGATCCATCTGCCCTAGCGATAGTCCCAGTAGTCTTAGGAGGAATCACTATGGCAAGTTGACTTGGCTCGATCTGACCATTAACAATCTTGAGGTTATAATTTAGTGAAATTTGCTCTTGGGTTACATCATTAATCTGATTATTAACTAGATAAATCCCATCCGGTAAGTACAAAGTAAATTTCCCTTCGACTATTCGTGCATTGAAATTAACAGATAAGTAAGGATCTATCCTTGAAACAGATAACGAACCATTACTTATTGATGTACCATCTTGAAATTTAACACTACCTTCATGTCCCTTTGGAATTACAATATCAAGGGAACTTGAATTAGGCTGCTCATTAGAAACCTTAAAGGTATAATACAACGAAATCCATTCAGATGAGTTCGAATCAGAAATTCCTGTAACTTGGTAATCTCCATCATGCAGTTTAACATCAAATTTCCCGTCAATTACACTTGTTTCGTAACCAATGTTGATACCATTTTGAACTTTAACTAAATAAAGAGTGCCCTTATTAAATAATTCTTTACCATCTGCACGTGTAACAGTCCCAAATACATTATTCTCTGGTCCCGGCGTGCTTGTTGGTGGTGTCACTTCAGGTGTAAATGTCGGCATTGGCGTTGGTGATGGAGATACAATAAGTGTTGGCGTTGGTGTAGTTACCGGTGTTTCGGTTGATGCCGGCTCAGCTGTTGGTAACGATCCACCCGGTGCCGATCCGCCTGACGATCCAGAAGAACCAGATGTTACTCCTGCAGGAGTCTGTGTAGGCGTTGATGCTGCTCGAAGTATACCATTTATAGTTAAGTTCACATTTGAGGGTACATCTTTTCCTACCTCTAAATTACGTGGGGCCTGTTCCATAATAATTCCGAGTGCATTTATTATTGCATGAACAATCGTCCCAGTCCCTATAACATTCGTGCTCGCGTTAAGAATCAAAGTTTGAATACTCACTCCATTAGCAGCTTCAATGGTTGCCGCTGATTGAACCTGGAGCTTCTCAATAACTGTTGAACCAATAGCAACAATTCTAATCGTCCCTGTCTTCTTATCAACAATCACCGAGGTTAGTTTAGCATTCTCAAAATGAATACTGTGTGCTCCCCCACCTTTAACCGTAGTAATACCGTTAACCGTGACATCTTTTAACAATACATCTCCCTCGGCAATTCCTTCTGCGAGTAATAAGTTACCCGTGATCGTCATGTTTCTTAGTGTTACATCAGGAGAGTTAATGACTACGTTTTGACTTACCTTCTCATTCCCTGTTAAAGGACCATAAGTTCCCGCTGTATCATACGAGAGACTTCCTATAGAAGCTTCATTCTTGATCGTTAAGGATCTGTCCAAGATTACAATAGCCTCTGCACGAGTAGCAAAGGATTCTGGATGAAAGGTATTATCCGAATACCCCGACATGATTCCTTTATCGTATACAGACCCTATAGCCCCTTTACTCCATACAGGACTAGCTGATGTGTCGCTAAACTTATTAGCTGAATCTGAAGAGGACAGTGCAAGTAATTTACTAATAATCACCGCAAATTCTTGTCGTGTGACCTTCTTATTAGGTCCGAATGAACCATCTGAATAACCTTGTATGTATCCTGCCGCATTCGCCACTAAAAGACCTGAATAATACCAATCTGAAGCTTTTACATC
Source organism: Paenibacillus sp. FSL E2-0201 (assembly GCF_037963325.1). Lineage (NCBI taxonomy): Bacteria > Bacillati > Bacillota > Bacilli > Caryophanales > Paenibacillaceae > Paenibacillus > Paenibacillus sp. FSL E2-0201. Next base: position 2,016,301 of record NZ_CP150154.1, on the reverse strand, counting down.
TTTAAAAGAATGCTCCTCTGTCTTAACAAATCCAAAAGACTTATTGATTAGCACAACCAATTCAGCTCTTGTAATCGAATGATCCGGTTTAAAATCCCCGTCTGGATAACCTGAAACTAGTCCTTTCTCCATCCATTTCGTAATTTGCGCTTCAGCCCAAGTCCCTTGAATATCAGAAGCCTTACTTGCAAAAATCGTACCGAAAGGTAATGAGGTAAGACAAACAATAAGCATGAATACGATAGTTTTCTTTAATAAAACCTGTTTAGTTATCACTTTACTCCTCCTATTTATGTATAAAATGAACTACAGATACTTCTAATCCTTTAACTATTAGTTCAATAGTGCTAGAGAATTCATAGCGATCATATCATACTGTTTTTTACATAGGTGTCTTATTTTGTCGATCATGATATGTTGTTTTCTTGTCTATTAGATCCGCTCCAGATGCTTGTATTATTAGCACGTTAAAAAGCCCGCAGCGTATAACCCGCTGCGGACCTTCTTGTGTCGACACCCCGTATCGACTGAATAATTAGAACATAGCAAATGCTGCTGAGGTGAAAGTAACGTAGGGGAAGTTTGGAACTGTAGGAGCGTAGCGCTCGCCTTTGTCTTCGGTTGTTATCCGCATAAGCGGTAAAAATCAAGAACATCTGGAGACAACAGCGACCGAAAGTCCAAACATTCCCGTAGTTGCTGTCGTCACCGAGGAGCCTTTCCCTTTGCTTTTTTATTTCGTTCAAATTATTTTGTAGATTTTTTCACAGGAACATAAATCTCCATCACCGTATCCGGCCGCGAATGGCAGCGTTCGTCATAGAATTCGAAATCCAGCTTACTGTCATCATAGACGTAGCCGCTGTCCTTAAACCATTCTTCGAAGATATACTTCCAAGTGCTTTTTATAACCTGTGCAAACTGTATTTGCTCTGTATCCGTTGAAGTATCCACTGGCGGGGTTGTGAACACGGCATACTCAGCTTCCGGTACATCCATCGTCAGCATATCCTCTTCCACCTTGGAGTAGTCCTCTACAATAACACCTAGAAGATAGGTGGCATTGCCATTATCCGAAGAAGGAATACACAAACCGACCTCTCCGTGTTTAGGCGGGTTTAGTATTTCATACATTTTGGACTCCAGATTCTCACCTTCATAATGGCTCCAAAAAGAAGCAATATCCTTGGTGTACATACTTCCCGCAACATTGGTTTGAATCCCATAACCAGCGACCTTAAATGCAGGCTTGCGAACAATAACAGGGTTCATTATAAAACCTCCGATTTCAAATAGTGTTGTTCCTTTAGTAAATCCGTCCATCCGTGCGGCATATTGTGTCGGGCTATAGCCAAAAGCCTTACGAAAAGCCTTAGTAAATCCGCTTTGCGTCTCAAAACCATAGTCCAGCGCGATATCAATGATCCTTTTACCGGCAAATAATTCAATCGACGCTAAAGATAACTTCCGGCTCCGCACATATTCCATCACGGACATTTCCTTGCATAAGCTGAACACTCGGCAAAAATGATACACCGAATATCCGACCTCAGCGGCTATTTCTTCTACTGTAATATTTTCTTTGATATGAGCTTCAATATATTCAACACATTTCTCTATATCTTTACTGTAATTCAAGTGCAGCACCAACCTTCCCCCGTACGGTGATTTCATTATATCAACTGGATGTGAGGATCGTTGTTCCTGTTTTGCTGAGCTGTGTTGGATCGTCTAACCTTCTCTTTACCTTTAGCTATCCGATTCACGTGAGAATATACCTGGTGAATGTAGCTCGTAGTTAGCTTCTTACCTTGACAACAAGGAATGTAGTTAGTACACTAATTATGTAATTAGCGCACTAACTACATTGGAGGTGTTAGTTTTGAATAAAAATATCGGCTACTTATTATCCAAAGCCAGCATTTCACTGAAGTTGGCCATATCGCAGCGATTGCAGCCCTACAATTTAACTTCCACGCAGTGGGCTATGCTAAAGAATATTTCATTGTATGAATCGGGCACCACCCCGGCTCAAATTGCCGAGCAGATGGGTGCCGAGCGTCCGACCATTACGGGAATTCTGGATCGTTTGAAAGCCAAGCAATTTATTATCAGTCAACCCCATCCGCAGGATAAGCGCTCCCAACTAATCTCGCTAACCTTGGAAGGTTCCCAATTGGTTAAAGAGCTCGATCACCTGGCTGATGCCGTATTAGAAGAGTCGTTGAGAGGTATATCCGCAGAGCAGCAAGCCATTCTAACTTTTGCTCTTCAGCAGATCATCATAAACACAAAAGGGAATGATAATTAAATGATTCTAGTTATTGGAGCATCTGGTCTAGTCGGAAGTGAAGTCGTTAAGTGTCTGGCGAATAGTGGAGCAGCGTATCGTGTAACGTCACGTAGGCAAGGCACAATGGATGTCTATTTGGATTTTGAGAACCCCGAAACCTTTCATCAGGCTTTATCAGGGGTCCAAAAGCTATTTTTTGTTCGTCCACCCGAGCTGGCCGATGCCAAACGCTATTTCAAGCCATTAATTGAAGCCGCCGTCGCAAACAACGTCCAACATATTGTATTTCTATCGCTTCTTGGTGCGGAGAAGAATCCAATTGTGCCGCACAGCAAAATCGAAAAGCTAATTATAGCTTCAAAGATTCCCTATACCTTTCTAAGACCGAGCTTTTTTATGCAGAATCTATATACCCAGCATGGCAAAGAATTGAAAGAAGATCGTGAAATCTTTGTACCGGCAGGTCATGGAAGAACAAGCTTTATTGATGTTAGGGATATCGCCGAGATTGCAGCTAAGGTATTAACTCAGTCAGGTCATGAGAATAAGGGCTACTCGTTAACCGGGAGCGAGGCGCTCAGCTATGATGAGGTCGCGCGGATCATTAGCGAGGAAACGGGAGTACCCGTTCGTTATTCCAATCCGTCTGTACGCAAATTTCGGGCACGTATGAAGAAAAGTGGTATACCCTCTACTTTCATTACAGTCATGATTGGCATCTATTTCACAGCCAAAATCGGTCTAGCCAAAAAAGTAACGCCTGATCTGGAGCAGTTATTAGGCAGAAAACCGCTTACGGTGCGACAGTTTGTTCGGGATTATCGGCATAAGCTGATTTAAGCAGCTATTCCAATTAATAAGGGCGATCCACGGTAGGTATACCGAGAATAGTAAATCATTATCATCTAATCGAATGGCACCGAAGCTACCGTCATCAAAACCAGTGACGATACCTAACTTTGCAGCTGAACTAACCGCTTCCGCATACCAATCGCTTGCGGAGACATCTTTAAAGTGTGGACTGACATTTGCTTGAACCAAATTCAAGCTATTCATGAGCATTTGCAGAAACTCCGCCCGTGTGATGATTCGCTTAGGAGCAAAATAATTCTCATTCACACCCTTTGTGATTTCTCTTGCGGTAAGCCCGATAATACTTTCACTTGCCCAAGGTACCAGACTTAGATCCCTAAAGGTTATTGACCGGACACCAATACCGAATGTTCCAAGGCTGTTCACATGGAATGTAATGCGTCCACTCTTAGGATCAAATATTCCATTTTTCACAATGACCGCCTTACCATCCGCGCCTAACTGGTATATAACGATAGCGTCAGACACTTCACCAGCTCGGATTGTATACGGTAAAGATATCTTTAAAATATTGTGTAACGAAGTAATTCTCTTGCCATCCAACATAAGTGAAATATCATATGTCGTACGGTCTCCTACTGAAGGAATCGCTAACAATGCTGTTGACGGTTGTATGTTCAGAACTATCTTCTGATGGTCAAGAGCTGCCGTAAGCTGTTCCAACAAACCTTTATTGATTTCGAAATTAGCGAATGGTGTCTGAATCGTTAACGTTCCCGTTCCTCGATCTTTCGCAACAAGTGTTGCCGGTAAAGTGATTGCTAAGCCCTTTGCAGTCGCATTGCCAGTAACGTCAACATTAATGTTGCTATTAGGATTGCTAGCTAAAATGCGATTAATATCCTCTTCCTGAATCTCGGCAAAAGCTTTATCTCCTTGCAAGACTGAGCTAATAGTTATTGTGTTACCAGTAGCTGCTGGCTGTTTAGTAGGAGTAGGTGCAACTTGAGATGTTGAATTGGAACCAGGGTTACCACTTTCACTCGATTCCGTAGCTTTCGTCTTTAAGCTGTCCGATACTAAAGGCGCCGAGTGATTCCCTGATGCATCTACTGCAATGACCTTGAAGCTGTAATCCGTTAGCGGGTCCAGTCCCGTTACTACCAACTGACGAACTCCACTAGAAGCCTGAACAGTTCCGACTGGCTCTGTTATCCCCTCTTGATAAACGTCATAATGATCTACGCCGTAAGCATCTTCAGCAGCCGCCCAATACAATTTCACACTCTTATCTGAGCGATTTGTATAAAATAAGGATGATTCTCTAATTGAGAATAGATAGATTCAACCATATGCCCAAATTGTTCATTCATTTGCAGTTTTATAGTCAATGCTACGCCCTCCTTTCCACTGCTTCAAAGTTAGTTGATATTCAACTTCAAGTGTAGCTAATGAATTGAAAGCTCGCGTGCGAAAATAGCGTGTAATTGGTAGGAAAAAGTGAAGTGAAATATAGAAATGAATCTCAACGCTCAATGGTAGACGATCAATTTCAGCGTGACATTCAACAAAAAGCAACCTTGCTCTCTATTGAGAACACGGTTGCTTAGATTCAACTGAATAATGTATGCAATTTTCCCTATCGATTCACCTAACCTAAATACGTTAATAATCTGCTGATCATGACTGCAGCTTCCGCACGAGTCAAATTACTCTTCGGATTGAGTTTATGGTCAGGAGTCCCTTGGATTAAACCCAATTCGATGCAAGTAGCTAATGCCTGCTTAGACCATATCCCTGCCTGATCCGCATCTATATACGTAGCTAGTACAGCTTGCGTAGCATCTGATACTTTAGGAGATTTCCCCTTCAATTCAAGCACTCTTGCCATAATCACTGCCATTTCCTGACGGCTTAGAGGCTTCATCGGATCAAACAAATTACCTTCATACCCTTTAATCAACCCAGCATCTGCCGTAGCAATAACACTATCGCTGTACCATTTATCTTGCGGCACATCCTTAAATGATGTTGACCCTTTTACTTCAAGACCTAGAGCTCGTGCCAGGATCGCTGCGATTTCAGAACGATTAATCGTCTTGTCCGGAGCAAAATTCTGATCTGTTATCCCCTTCAGGATACCTTTACTCACCAAAGCCTCAATATCCTTAATTGCCCAGTGGCCCACGGTATCGATAAAGGATTTAGGTTTGATTCCAGATCCTTGATCTGAGCCGGTCCCTGGATTTGGAGTTGCCTCCGGTTTCGCACCTGAACTTGGATTAGAACTTGGGTTAGAAACATTGCCAGGATCTGTCTCTGATTGATTACTATCCTTTGCTTTGACCGTTACAATCGCTATTGCTTTCATATCAGTCCCAGCAACCGTGCCTTTTACTTGGAAGCTCCCCGCTTGTGCATAACTCGAAGAATGAATCTCATCCCATACAACCAACGTTTTCTGTATCGTATGATTGCTCAGGGTCACAGTTACTTCCGCAGGCAGTTTCGGCGCGGAGCCAACTTCGGTTTCAATCTTTACATCCTCTATAGCTACAATGCTAAGAGCGAATTCAAGACTTTTTATCGCATTTTCAAGCTCTACTCGCATTTCATCTAGTGAAGTAATCGTAGCGCTAGGATCCTTCAGAATCTTCTCCGCTTTATCCAGAGCAGCCGCAACGATTGCCCAGGTTTCAGATGAATAATCTGAACTCTTTAATGCTGCTGCATCGGTAATCGTTTGTTGAAGAAGATCTTTAGAGATATCTAGATTACTTCCCTTAATATAAAAATCATCTAGAATAAAAGCAAAATCAGATGTAGCTTTTCCCGAACCTTTGGTAATCATTTTGAAAATTACTTGATAATCATCCTGATTACCGGTTGTAAAGCTTTGCTTGAATGTGATATAACCGCCATTTTCTCCAGCTTTATTGCCTGGATTGGTTAAATTACCTAGCGTTTCCTTTAATACAATCTCTTTTGAAGAACGTGATTGTACCGACACTTCATAACCAACATTCGTTTCTGAAGTATAGATAAATCCTAACTCATATTCTTTATTTGGCTTCAATTTCACGCTAGATTCGTTTGTTTTAATGAGTTTACCCACATCTGTTTCATTCATTTTTAGCGAGTTTTCACCATTCAGAACCCAAGTCATCACAGGACCAACTTTGTTCTCAGCTGCCTGAACGATAGGATTGTTATCGTGTGGATTACTTTGGTCAGTTGCAATATGAATTTGTCTAGACCCACCACCATACTCAAATGGACCCCAACCTTCATACACATTCTCGAAATCCTCATACACAACATAATTTTTATTCGTAGGATCCTTCTCCACTGACGTATGCTTCCAAATACGAACATCATCAAATTGTACAGTACCAACTCCTGAATCAGCTAGCAACTTCACTGTTGCAGTAGTAACACCTTCAGGAACCTTAAATTCAACATTCATTCTCTGCCATGTTGTATCGACATACTTGAAGGATGAGTTATGGATACCGTCCTTCCCTGTCACATGATTAGAATAGGTTTTACCGTTAATTGTAACCTGCAGAGAAGATTTTCTTCCTTTCTCCGTCTGAGTCCACACCCCGACAGTATAATCCTCACCAGGCTGTAGTCCATTAATTTCCTGAGACAAGATACCCGCTTTATTTCCAACCTCAGCGTATTTATTCCAATTCGATTTGTTCATTTCTTTGCTGGTATCGTATTCGCGATCACCTTGCACTGTCTTGATTGTAATATTACTTAGATCATCAGCTGTCCAGGAACCTGGAACATTCAATTGCTCAGAATTAAAGGCGAAATCCTTAATAAGACTGCCTTCACCCCAATTTGTTGCAGCAGGGACCAATACTAGAGCATCCGCTGATGTAGGATAAAGCACATAAGGTGTATTTTTCTTAGCCTTATTTATCGTGAGAGATCCATCATGAGCAACAACTGTATCGACTAACACTTTGCCTTGTTGTGTCAGCTCATACATATTGAATTGGCTCACATCTTTAAATTCATCCGTCAACTGCCAAGTTGTCGCGTTGCCTGTTGTATTCCAGTGATATAGTCTTGCACCTTCGTTTACACCCAAGATCTTATTGGTCTTCATATCCCAAACCCAAGGAATTAACGAATTCGCTTCACCAGTATGACGCTCTGATTCGTCTGTTGTCGTCCCCGTATCTTTCCAAGAAGATATAAGCTTGCCATTTTTAGATAACTCAATCATATTCGTTAATTTATTTCTCTTAGAGATCACTTCGTTATCAAACGTAATTTTATCCTCTTCATATTTCATAACACCAAAATGTTGCATGAACTTCGTAGGTAATACTTCGTTAAAGAATACAGTTACACCTTGCTGTACATCCGGTTTGGAATCTCCCCACGTTGTCACACCTGGTATTTTTTGTCCTTTGAATAAGGCATTTCCAACGAAAATATCTAGATTATTCTTCACTATTCTTGATAGAATGCTAGAATTCCCCTTATTCGGATATCCTAAATCTGGACCCCAGTGAACAAAATCCACACCGGGCTCTAATGGGCCGGCAAATTCCGTTCCTACTTTTAGTCCAAGATTATTAGCGTATTGCAGCAATTTATAGGCATTGTAATCATTGCCTGTATACACATCAATATAGAAGAAGTCTAATGTAGGATCATTCGGGCTCAAAGAATCCTTCGTCAGATTAAATAAGTTTTTGAACCGTGACTCTAGATTCCCACTCAAGACATCCTTCGTCTGATCAACATAATAAGACGTATCAATCCAATCCCAACCTCCGGAAAGCCTATCTACTGTCGGCCCTTTTGATGATGCTCCATTTAAGTTGGAATAATTCAGTTCGTTAGCATCAAGTTGATACTCTGTTGCATTGAGATGAACACCCACGTTAAGATTATACTTATCGCCCTCATTGATGAGATAGTTTAATTCATCCAATCCACCCTGCCTCACACCAATGTTGGAATAGGATGGAATATCATCATCATGGCCCTCTGCCTGATATCCCTTATGAAGAATCATCTGTCCAAAGCCATCAGTATAATTGTACAGAATTTTACCCGTATCCAACGAATTCAAGAAAGGATCATTTGCCTGGCTAGCAAAGTTGAATGCGATGTACATCATATTGTTCTGCATATCCCGAGCACCAAATGGCTCCTTATAAATATTCGTCCGATAAGCAACAGCTGCATCCTGCCAATCTGTTTTACCGTCATTATTCCGATCATTTGTCACAACTACCTCATACCAAGGCAGTTCTTCCGTTTCATTACTTTGAAGATGGCGATACGTCCAAGTACCTGGCTTCACTGTCACTTTATTGACAAGTGGTTTCTTTTCCGTGGTCACAATCATTTTATTGCCACCGCTGATTACATTGTCTTCAATCGATGCTCCCAAGCCATTTCCGCTCACCATAGCCATCGTAACGCCTGAAGCGCTACTCTGTTTCATAAGATTCATGTTATCGACCAGTTCTTCTGTTAATTCGTGCCATGCTCCATCCGATTTACTCCATGCATACGTTGCATTTTCCATAGCGCTATTCACATGGATTAGAGAATTGTTAATTTGAATCGAACGGACAACAAACACATCCGGTTTTTCAGTTATTTTATCAATTTCAAAACGTACGATATGATTCGCTTTCGCCTCAATATGTGCTTCGATGACAACACCAATCTCGTCAATCATCATTGTATACTGATACTTACTATCGCTCTCTTTATTAGATATGGTGCGAGGCACATAATCCATATTGTTGATCTTCAGACTATTCGTTTGCTCCTCGCTAGCCTGTAGTTTACGTTCATCAACTTGATATTCAACAATACCCGGGAAATCTTTATATACTGTAACGTTTAAACCATCTTTAGTGATCGTATCTGTCTCTGAGGCAACCTGAAGCTTAGGTAGTGACTCTAGCTCTACCATCTTTACATTGCTCACCGTCATCTTCTTACTTCCATACCAAGATCGAAGTCCAAGCCAACCTGGCTGCATAGTCATTTCTTCTTCAGATACCGATCCCATATCCGTTGTCACGCCATCGGGGTCCGTAATCTTGAAACTTATGGTTGTTCCTACTAAACGAAGTTCGATATGATAAAGTGTATCGGCTAGCATCTCATATGAGTTTGAGAAAGTAGCCTCGTTTCCATTTGCAAACAATTTCCAAACGCCGTTAATGTCATGATTAACCGATACATATGCATTATCCGTGGATCCTCTTAATATAAATCCATATCGCCCACCAGTTGCTCCAGCGTCTACATTTGTTTTGTAATCAAAAGTAACCTTCTGATCCATCAATTTAGGGCTATCCTTATCCACGGCTAGTGCTACACCTGGCATGTTCAATTGAATTTGACCATCTCCGTTACTCTCTACCACCGGATTACTACTATCCAGAGAGCCCCAATTCTGTGCCGAATAATTTGGTTGGTATACTCTGATTTCTTCTGCGGTTATTGCATCTACATTCACCTTAATTGCAGCATCAGTTGTGTTATATAAGCCAAATGCTCCTGGGGAATATGCAGATACTGGTACATTACCGACCAATACTCCATTTATATATAGGCTTAATTCCTTCTCAATGACCTGCACACGTAAAATATAATCTTTGCTTATTGCAATGGCATCAGTATTGCCAATGGCAGCTTCGCTACCTTCCAACTGATATTTCCATTTTCCCGCGCTCTCTTGATATATGGTGATATTGCCCAGTTTAACACCAACTTCACCATCACTCTTCATTTTCACTTGATAGATCCCATTTGATACTGCTGTTATATCTCTATTAAAAGCAGTTGCTCCAGCATCAATAGTCCCTGTCAAATATCCATCTATAACTTGCGGTGTCGCATGATACCCATCCCAATTAGGCTGAGAATTACCTTCATAATATTCCTCGTAAATCATTTTGTCCGTTTGTGTAGAAGTATTCATATCCATAAACTCTTCGGTAAAAAGAATATTATCGATATATATGGTATCCTGAGCAACAACCCCAAAACGTCCTTCTCCGAATTGCTGTCCTGCCGGTAAGCTTGCATACAATTCAGCCCCGTTAATGCTTAGGGTTACAGAGGAGTCGGAATATTGTAAACCCACTTTATTCCAGACGAAAGGTTTAGGATTTGAACTACTAGTACTAGTACCAGATGCAACAAAATCAATGATGGTGTTACCCTTTTTCAAAATCCATTTCGCACCATCAAATGTAATTTGAGCATTGTTACCAATAGCAAATCCTATATTGGTATTCGTAGGTTTCACACTAGCCATATAAGTCGCACTCTGTAGGAGCGGAGCATCAGTATTCCATGTTTCACCGTTCAGACCAGATAACTTTAGAATTCGGTTGCCGCCTTCTGTAATAATGGTAGACGTTGCACCGTTACTCCAGTCGCCTGTTATACTGTCTTGAAAATCATTACTATACTGAATAATTTGTTTGGGTTTTATGATCTGATTTGTATAGTGTATATTATCAATCTGCAATTCTACCGTACTTCGAATTCGAAGACCGAAGTACCCAGCTACTTCTGAGAATTGCGCAAAAGTAATATCACCGATCTCCTTTTTATTCAGAAATACCGTGATTGTTTTCCCTTTAAAATTGAACATGAGATTATTCCATCTGCCTTGGATCGGGTAAGGAATATTTAATTTACTTCCCCAACCCGAGTTAGACTCTGGTATCCAGATGCTAGGGTCAACCCCAATCTCATTGAATATGCTCGCCGTTTCATTCATTCTAAAACCAAACGCAAAGCCTTGACCGCTACCTAGTTTCGCTGGATTAATCAGCTTGAAATCTAACGAGAGTGTACCCTCTTGAATTTGTGGGGAATCTAGATCTACACCTCGTTCTTTTGATCCTTTTTTCAGAGAAAGAACTTTATTTCCCGTAAGATCGGTCACTACTTGAGCATTTAAACCTGACCAATGAGGTATATAATTAGGATCTTCATAGTCTTGTACATAATCAATGACATTTGAAGGTTTATCTTTTGTACCTACACCTGCAATACGTAACTCTTTAATAGAGACATTTCCTGTTGCAAAACGTTTATATAGACCTACCTGACCAATCCCTGTCGACTGATTCAATAAATCCGTATCCTTATTGTAGTATGTCACTCCGTCTACTATAACCACGAGCTTCGTACCATGAAAGCCGATTTGTATTCGATAATCTATATCTGTTTTCAGTTCAGGACCCTCGAATACTTCCCAATTACCTGAACCATCCGGACTTTGAATTACCCAATCTGTATTGGCATCGTAACGGATAGACACCCCTTGATTCGTATCATTTGATCCTATAACAAAACCAACATTACTTGAAACTGAACTTGTATAGCGCATCGTTGTATCAATAATTCCGGCAGATAGCCATGGAGCTTTATCCCATGTTGCAATGGCTCCACCGCCATCCACTTTAGTTATCGCAATGGTTAGTCCATTATTTACAGAAGTTGTTCCTGCTCCTTTAACGAACGTCATTAGTTCCGGTTCCATTGACTGATAATTATTCGTATACGATACTGCCCCTTGACCCTCAGGAACATTTAATTTGATGTCATTTAAGAAGTCCTCTATGTTCGCCTCTTCAATTGTACCCTCTTGTGAATCCGTTACTGTAATAGTCGCTTCTGCTTTGACATCCGAGGCTTTAACATTTCCCTCTACGTTAAAAGTGCCCACCTTCGCATAACTTAAAGGATCGATTTCATCCCAGCTAACCATTACTTCGCCGATGGAATCATCGTTGTAAACTGCTTGTACTACCGAAGGGAGTTCTGGTGGTTCACCAACGGAAGTTTGAACATTTGTTGGAGAAATACGTTTAATTACTTGTTCGTGAACTGCACTTAACGAATCACCAATTTCTCCTTCAGCAGCATAAGACGTACTTCTTGGATATATGATTGATTGACTTGTAGCCATTAAAAAAATCATCATCCAAATCATGAATCGATAAATCTTTTTCGCAACCTTTTTTCGCATCGTACCTTTCCCCCTTATAATAGTCTATTGGATATAAATTAAAACGCTTTCAAATACATTTTTGATTTTAACAATTTTATTCGATTTATACTTTCAAAATATAACCAATATTGAAAAATCCGTTTGAAATACAGAACTAAAATCAATTATTATTCTACCCATACGCCCCACATTAGTTCTGGAATGTTAATAGTTTCAATGATACACTGAGTGATAATAAGTGGTGAATTTTGACACAAATGTCTGAATACTATCAGGGGCGATTATTATGAACCGAGTTGTTGATCTCTTATATCATGAGTCTGATCAGGAATTAATCTATAATGCATTAGAGCGCACCTTGAAACCAGGTTATTTTTTTGGACCTCATTGCCATGAGAATCTGGAAATCTGTTTAATGAAAGAAGGAGAATGTGACATCATTATTAATGGTGAGAGGATTACCGTTCATAAAGGTGAAATAATGGTCATCTTCCCTCATATGATTCACTCTTTTCATGTAAAATCAGATCAAGAAGCCGTCTTCCTACAAGTTCACTTTTCTCCAGAAAACTTTATTGCAGCAGACCCCAAAGTAAATGAATATATCAGATTTTTACATTATATGTCAGATAGACATATAGCCTATACCTTCCATCCATATACGAAACAGATTCTTTCATGTGTGGATCGTATTTGCGAAGAAGTAAATACTGAAGTAAATATGTACCACAAGTCGCTAGCAAATATTTATATCTACGAATTACTGTTTCTATTATCTCGCGAGATTGAAAAAAGTGTTCGTAAAGTATTCAGAATAAATAATCCCATAGCAATTCGAGCTATCCATTTCATTAGACAAAATGTAGAAAACAATATCACACTAGACGATATCGCTAGCAACTGTAATATAACTACCCGATACCTATCGAAAATTTTCAAACAATACGTGAATATATCGGTGAACGATTATCTTTGTATCACAAAAATTGATAAAGCCATGAATTACATATGTAATACAGAACTCTCCATCACAGAAATATCCTCAAAACTCCAATTTTCTAGTGCACAATACTTCTCAACCGTATTTAAAAAATACAGCGGCGTTACTCCAAAGGAATATAAAAATCTTCGTACGAAGGATATCTAGTGTGTGTTCAAAAAGTACGGTTTTCAGCACCAAGAAGCTTGGATGAAGGTAGAAACTGAGGAGCGGAGCGTAGTGTTAGCTACGTGAGCACCGGAAGTTTCGCCTGAATTCAAGATTCGATGTCGAGTTCGCTCCTTGGAATACCTCGTGATCAAAAGCGGACTTTTTGAACAACCTCATATAGGTTAATAATTGTATCTATATAACAAAAAAAAATGAGCTTGCTCCGTCATAATCGACTTCGAGCACAGCTCATTTTCATTGTATATCTGTTATTCTTACTACCCAATGTTCATCCTGATGCTTACCGATTCAGCAAGCTTCCCACATACTTCAGCAGCTCATTGGCGCAAATTGGGCAATAATGGTGCCCGTCAATAAGTCTGGCGCATACCTCGTTGATCCGTTTGAGCTGGCTTTCATCCGGCGTTTTGGACGAGGTGGTAATTTTGACGATATCTTTGAGATCAGTGAATAGCTTCTTCTCAATCGCTTCCCGCAGGCGGTCGTGGTTGTTGTACTCAAATTTCTTCCCTTTGCGTGAATAAGCGGAAATCCGGATCAGGATCTCTTCACGGAACGCTTTTTTCGCATTCTCAGAGATACCGATTTGTTCTTCAATCGAACGCATTAACCGCTCATCCGGCTCCATTTCCTCATCCGTAAGCGGATCACGGATTTTGGACCAATTGCAGAAGGCTTCGATATTATCGAGATAATTCTCAAATAATGTCTTAGCAGATTCCTCAAAGGAGTAGACAAAGGCCTTTTGCACTTCGCTTTTTGCCAAAATATCATATTCCTTACGAGCAATGGAGATGAAGTTCAAATAACGCTCCCGTTCCTCTTTAGTAATCGATGGATGCTGATCCAGGCCGTCTTTAATTGCCCGCAGCACATCCAGTGCGTTCATGCACTGCAGATCACCTTTGATCAAAGCGCTGGAAATCCGGTTGATAACATACCGCGGATCAATTCCGGACATACCTTCATCTAAATACTCCGTTTGCATTTCCTTGAGATCTGCTTCTTTGTAGCCCTCTACCTCTTCACCATCATACATGCGGAGCTTTTTGATCAGATCCATGCCTTGTTTTTTGCTTTCTTTCAAACGGGTCAGGATCGAGAAAATCGCAGCGGCACGCAGCGCATGCGGTGCAATATGCACATGATTCATATCACTCTGAGCGATCAGCTTCGCGTAGATTTTTTCCTCTTCCGATACCCTGAGGTTATACGGAACAGGCATAACAATCATACGGGACTGGAGTGCTTCATTCTTTTTATTAGAAATAAACGACTTATACTCGGTTTCATTGGTGTGCGCAATGATCATTTCGTCCGCACTGATCAGTGCGAATCGACCAGCCTTGAAATTGCCTTCTTGCGTCAGTGACAACAGGTTCCATAGAAACTTTTCGTCGCATTTGAGCATTTCTTGAAATTCCATCAGCCCACGGTTAGCTTTGTTCAACTCTCCGTCAAAACGGTAAGCGCGTGGATCGGATTCCGAACCAAATTCAGTAATGGTCGAAAAGTCGATACTTCCTGTCAAATCGGCGATATCTTGCGACTTTGGATCGGATGGACTAAAGGTACCAATCCCTACCCGCTCTTCTTCTGACAAAATGACACGAGCCACTTTAACCTGCTCAATATCTCCTGCATATTCATTTCTCAGCCGCATCTGGCAGGAAGGGCACAAGTTGCCCTCAATACGCACACCGAGTTCCTTTTCAATCTCTGGACGAAGCTCCAGGGGGATCAAATGTAGCGGGTCCTCATGCATCGGGCAGCCCTCTATTGCATATACCGCACCCGCATCTGTCCGCGAGTACTGTTCCAAACCACGTTTAAGCAGCGTGACTAGGGTCGATTTCCCCCCACTGACAGGTCCCATCAATAATAAAATCCGTTTACGAACATCGAGTCTACGTGCTGCAGAATGAAAATATTCCTCGACTAACTTTTCGACGGCACGATCCAGTCCAAAAATCTCCTGTTCAAAAAACTTATAACGTTTGCGTCCGTTTATGTCCTCTACGCCATGCGACTTAATCATGTCATAAACGCGGGAGTGAGCGGTTTTAGCGGGAGAGGGGTCTTTTTTCAAGATTTCTATATACTGCTTGAAGGTCCCGCTCCACGCCAAACGGTCGTTCTCAGCCCGATACGAAGCTATTCGCTCAAAAATATCCATTGCTCGCTGCCTCCTCTTGCGCTCCTACTTGCTCTCCTACTTGCTCTCCTATAGCGTTAAAAAGTGTATTACATACCTATGCGGCAAGCGCGGAATAGTTGACCTCTTTTTTGCTGTGCTATAATAGAGAATCATGAAATCGCAGTAAAACCTTAATGGAAACCCGAAAATAATGGGCTACGGGAGTGACACTATGGCGGTACGACATGAAACGGAGCTGTATGCTCCTTTAAAGGTTTTTTTTGAAAAGCAAGGATACAGCATCAAGGGTGAGGTTCGGACTTGTGATTTGGTGGGGATCCGTGAGGATTTAGAGCACCCTCTAATCGTGGAGATGAAAAAATCGTTCAACCTGGCCTTGCTGCTGCAAGGGGTGGAACGGCTGAAGCTCAGCCCTACGGTCTATCTCGCAGTGGAACGTGTCCGTGATAAAAAAGGGGCGGTTAACCAGCGCTGGGGCGAACTTAGCGGACTTTGTCGCCGTCTTGGTCTCGGGCTGATCACCGTTGTTTTTTATAAGACCAAGGCACCGCTGGTCGAGGTGCTCGTTGAGCCGGACGAGACGCCGCCTGCCCAGCGCAGCAACAAGCGGCGGCGCGAGCGTCTGCTCTATGAGTTCCGCGAGCGCAGCGGAGACTACAACACCGGCGGCAGCACGCGCGTTAAGCTCGTGACGGCCTACCGCGAGAAAGCGCTGCGTGTCGCGCTTTCTCTGCAAGCAGCGGAGGCGGAAGCCGCCGTCGCTGCCGAGAAGGCCGCTGCGAAGGCTTCGCTCGCAGCGGGCAAACGTGCAGCGGCGAGCACCGCTGCACAGGCTCCGGCGCTGAGCTCAGCGCCGGAGGGGCGTGCTGCCGGGGACACGGCAGCACGGGAGGCAGCGGCGGCTGGCACGCGAAGCGGTGCCCCTAGCGCTGCCTCAAGCGCACGCTCGGCCGGGATCACTCCGGCCGAGCTGCGGAAGCGTAGCGGCGTACCGAACGCCGCCGCTATGCTGCAGCACAACTACTACGGCTGGTTCCACCGTGTCAGCCGTGGGCGCTATACCCTGACCCCAGCCGGTCAGGCCGCGCTAGTGGAATACGCCGCTATAACTGGCGGCGTAACTCATAACAGCAATCATCACAGTAATTAGCTTGCCTATCGTAAGCAGTACTTTTTTTCGATTATAATCTTTTTGTTGGATTCTAATCCTTTACCCCCCAGTTCTAATCATTTACTCGGTCTTTAAACTTATTAATCTAATTCACACATAACATGTCTAACTAACGCCAAAAAGCATCCCATCTACGGGATGCTTTTTCGTATGTCTAATCTTATTTGAATCCTATCTCTGTGCATGCATTCCATGTTCTTAACTTACCCACAACACACTAGTATCACTTACGTATCATGTCTTATTTCACTCATATCTCATTGGTATCTCATTCGTACCACATTCGAATTACATTCTTATCGCGTGTTTAACTCCCTCTTCCCACGTTCGTAAATCATTTTCATCACATTAGTAACTCATTCGTCCACATTCAGATTTCATTCGCGTTTGCATCTCACTCTTACCACGTTCATATCTCTGCGTACCTCATCCGGCTCTAAGTGACTGTACTTATTTGACTTATTTACACTCTCGAACACTAGCCTTATTACTAATTACCATTTTCTCTATTTACTTTAACATGCTACTCTTGCTGAATCATTCACATTAGAACCCTATACTACATTCAACATTCACTAATACTAAAACGTTCAAATCAAATTATACTTAAAAACACCATTCCGAAAAAGGCACACTAAGTTATTAGGGAAATCCTCCCTAATATTCTTCGATTCACACGCTAAAAACCGTATTTTAGGGAATTCCTCCCTGATTTTCGCCAGATTAACCCCTAAAACGGGGAATCCCTTAATTTTTTAGGGAGAAATTCCCTAAACAGTCCACTTTAGAGTTTAGATCGACCAGTTTTAGGGAGGATTTCCCTAAATAATCTCACATTTCGCACTTCATCTTGCCCAACTTGTAATTCTATCCTTGTTTTAGCTCTAAGGTGTCTTGTATTATGTTTGTTCATCCGTCAGCTTATCTGTCAGTCCGTATATCTGTCTTTTTGTCTTTACTATACATCTGTCCATGTATCTGTCTGTTCGTCTATCTATACATCTGTCCATGTATCTGTCTATTCATCCTTCTATGCATCTTTCCACAGTCCGTCTATTCATCTCTACGATAAATCCTCAATCGTCCTGACTCTTTATTCATTTCACTCATACTTCATCATTTTAATCATTTCATTCATAATTTTCATTCCACTACCTAACTCCGAGCCGTGAACTCCTTAACCGCCTCGCTCATTAAATTCATGCCGAGCAGCAGCTCATCCCGGCCGGGATGGCTGAAGTTAAGACGTATATGATTTCCGCTCCCATCCACACTACATAGCGGTCCCGGTAAAAATGCCACTCCCTTACCCAGCGCACATTTCAGCAGTGCCATAACATCCATCCCCTCCGGCGGAGATACCCAAAGAAACATGCCTCCTGACGGCAGATCGTAGGAGCTTCCCTTCCAAGCTGGACGTTTAAGCAGCTCCACCATCAACTTCAGCCGTGTGTTATATTCTCGATTCAGCTGCGCAATATGCTCGCGAAGATCAAAAGCGGTCACATCCAACAAATGATGCAAGAGCCGCTGATTTAATGCGCTCGATTGCCAGTCTGCCATCTGCTTGGCCGCAGCCATCATCCCGATCACTTCCCGGCTACCTGCTGCCCAGCCCGTCCGCAGCGCGGGCGCGACGGTCTTGCTGAACGAACCGATATATAATACGTGTCCGCCGTCACTTATATTTTCCAGTGCGTACAAAGATGGAAATCTTGTGGCCCAAGGTTCACCATACTTTTGAAAATGTAAATCACCATATGAGTCATCTTCTACAATCAGGATGTTATAGGCGATACAAAGATCCAGCACCTCACGCCGTCTCTCTAAACTCCATAGGATGCCGCTTGGATTCGTAAAGCTTGGTGTTGCGAACAGCATCTTTGGCTTATGCAGTTCAATTTGCCTCCGCAAATGATCTGGATCAAGCCCGTCCAAGTCACCCTCTACGGGAATAATAATGGCGCCTTGCATCCGAAGAGTTTGCAAGAATCCTGGAGATGTCGGATTTTCTACCAATACGCGATCTCCCGGATCAATATACACCCGCGATAACAAATCAATCGCTTGCTGGCTCCCCGTTGTTAGCAGAACTCCACCTTCAGTAACAGTTACCCCCTTTTCTCTGAGCCAATCCCCGGCAAGCCACTCCCGAAGTGGACCATACCCTGCAGGATCACCATATTGAAGTGCCCCTGCATCTGCAGATATCACCGTAGAGGCTGCTTCGGCAAGCAGCGATAACGGGAACAGTTCTTCCGCTGGTAATTCTTCAGCAAGCGATATCATGGAGCTTCTCCGTGTTTGGGTGCGAATACTTAGAAGCGGTGACGATAGCAGTGTGTGCGCGCGAGCAGAAAATTGGTAAAGCATGCGAAATCCCCCTTCCCTAGTACCAAGTAGAAATGGCTTGGTGATCCTCTTCCAAGGACAATTATCCATTCAACATGATATGCTTTCTTCTATTTCAAGAATATTCCACCTTTACCGTCATTATGTCGTATAGCTTGGGTTATGCGTAGATTTGCCTGTTTTGTCTTGAGAAGAGAGCAAATTTCTCAATGGCTTGCGCTCGCGTCGAAACATCAAGCTTCACATAAATTTTGCGCAAGTAATTGTCAATCGAACGACGACTTACTGCAATTTCGAGCGCTATTTTATCATAGGTAATCCCCTGTACGATTCGCTCCATAATAAACATCTCTGTCTGCGTCAATTGAAGAACATCATCCAGTCCTTTAGATGTCGAAATCGGCCAGGATCCTTTCTCTATCCATTCTAGCGGCATTGAAAGAAAACCCACTCGCAAACCCAGGATCAGCTGTAAAAGCTGATTAGGAGAAGCTCCTTTGGAGAATATCCCGCTCGCTCCCAGCTCTATGAGGGGTTGAAGCAGATCCCTGCCGTCTTCATCTGTCATCACGACAAAATGTGAGTTTGGTGAGCTTTTTTTCATATTTAACAGCACGCTCTCAATATTACCTTCAGGCATATGATAATCTGCCAGCACTAGCTCGGGATTCTTTTCCCTTACGATGGAAGCGCCTTCGTTCCAAGTTGAATACATTCCTAGAACCTTAAGCTCTCCTCCCTCTTCCAAAATCAATTTCGTCCCCAGCATACTTGTAGGATGACACCCCACAATAACCACCTGCCAAACCTTCATCATTAATGCCCAGACCCCCTGCTTTATATAATAATCCAGAAAGGAAAGCGCCGCAGCGTTTCCGGTTTAAACGCAAGCAAGGAAGTATGATGACTTGTCCGTTTATTCTCTAGCTGGTTACCTTGAGTACGTCTATCAGAATTCCAATCTATAGAAATTGTATCGCAGTAGTTTAATAGGATGCAATTACTTTTTCTAGTTTTCACACTCTCTTTCATTTTTGCGAAACTAGTCAAAGTCTGATAGAATGGGGACTTGAAAAAAAGACCAACCCGAGGTGATCAAATGCAACCGCTAGCGGAAACGTCCCCGGTACACTCGCGCCGTGCTGCTGTGAGAAGCGGCCCTTCCGTAAAATGGTTTTTACTGTTCTGGATCGTGATGATTGGAATTGGTGTATATGCTGTTTACAGCTACACGAACCATTTGAAGCAGCAGGTGCTGAGCGAACTTAGCACTCAGAGCCAGCAGCAGCTTACCGTTCTGAAGACCGACTATGAGTCAAAAATTGCCGTTCTGACCGAAGAGGTGAAGGAATTGCAGAATACTGTGCAAAGTTTTAACGAACTATTAACCTTCACTAAAGATAATGCTAGTGCCAAGACAGATAATAGTAATAAGCTATATACGCAATTGAACGAGGTTAACAAACAGTTAGAAGCTTTGAAGAAACAAATGGATCTGATCAAATGATGACGCCTGTCAAAAGAGTAAACCGTTTCTTTTTGCTTCTAACCGCACCTTTTCTAGGTTTACTGATATGTATGTGGTGGTATCGACCACCGATCGAGCTGGATCTTGATGTAGGACAATTCACACCTATCTCAGGGCCGTTGAATGAAACAGCCATACTAAAAAAAGATTTAGCCCTAGCTGAAGGCACTGTATCCTACACCATAGATGCAATCAGCGCCAGCGCCAAGCTATATAAAGGAACCACTGCTATGATGAATAAGCTGGTTGAAACAGCGCAGACGCAAGCTAGCCGTCCTGAGCTTATCTATAACCGCCGGATTTCTGCCAAGCTTGGAATCCCTTCTGAGATCCTTAGCAGCGACCGTATTAGAGTTGAGTTATATCGATTGAATCCAGGAAACTACAAAGCTTATGCTTTGAAAATCAAACTGAAGGATCCGACCGCTATGAAGATGAGCCTGGCGGAGACAGCCTCCGGTGCGGAAACAACTATGCATGCCGTACAGCGTAATGGAGCCATTGCTGGTATTAATGCAGGCGGTTTTGCAGATCAATCCGGAAAACGCTACCCGTTAAGCACGACTGTGGTTGATGGAAAGTATCTCAATGGTTTCGAGCCGACCTTCAAGGACCTCAGCTTCGTAGGACTGAACAAGTCCGGACAGTTAATCGGCGGAAAATTCTACAGTCGCGCACAGTTAGATCAACTTGAACCCGTATTCGGTGCAACCTTTGTGCCTGTTCTACTGAAGAACAACATCAAAGTGCCCATCCCTGAAAAGTGGAAAACCTCCCCCAATCGGGCGCCACGTACAGTTATCGGTAATTATAAGGATGATCAGCTTCTCATTTTTGTAGCAGATGGCTATAATGAGCTAGGTAGCTCTGGAGCACAATTAGAGGAAATTCAGAACAAGCTATATAACATGGGCGTGATGGATGCTTATAATCTGGACGGTGGAGGATCATCATCACTTATCTTCAACGGAAGAGTAGTCAACAAACCTTCGGACGGAAATCTTAGAGCTGTACCGACTAATTTCCTGTTTTTTGAATGATTATATTAAAATGTCTATGCAACATATCACATTTGCGTTTATTTTTATTGATTTGCAGGTTATAATCTTGATAACGAATACATTTGCTAATGGAGGTGCCAGTATGTCGTTCTCATTAACCTTTTGGATCGTAACGTTCGTATTTGTGTTATTTATGGCCGGCATCCTTACCTCATCTTACAACGACGACAAAACAAAAGGCTTATAAGCAAGAAGAAACGGTATTGCCGTCCTTTTTGGGGCGGTACCCGTTTCTGCGAAAACCAGCACGATTAATTTACGGTGTGAAATCTATATAAATTCTTATATTTATACTAATGCTTCAGAGGCTCTTGGCTTCTGAGGCATTTTTTGTATAAAAAAACTGCCGCATAAAGTAGACGATATCTACGAATGGGGCAGTTCCTTTATTTAGAAAACTATAGGCCGTCGAATTCTAAATGAGTAAATATGTACTTCCTAGGCGTGTCTCGGCAATTGGGTCATTTCTGAGAGGCATGCAGCGCAAATATAACGATCTTTATATTCACTTACACCTTCCATTGATCCGCAGAAAACACATTTTGGACGATAGCGCTCCAGGATAATATGGTCACCCTGTACCAAAATTTCAACCGGGTCGCCTTCATTCATCTGATACCTTTTACGCAGGGACTTAGGCAGAACAATTCTACCCAGCTGATCCACTTTGCGAACTACACCAGCAGGTTTCATATCTAACGTACACCTCTCCTGTTCAACTAATAATTTGTAGCTACTATTTATTTCGGCTCATTCATTATATTTCGTTATTAAAATGTCGAATCCTGCTGAAAAAAAACAAAAAAATTGTCTTTTTTCTAAACAAGATTCGGAAAATCCAGCTGTCGAAGGGCTTCATATACAATAATAGCCGCAGAATTCGATAAATTTAGCGATCTCACGGCATCACTCATTGGCATGCGCATTTTTGTTTCTTTTCCGGCTTCCAGAATTTCAGCAGAAAGCCCCTTCGTTTCTTTACCAAAGACAAAGAAATCTCCATCTTGAAAATCAAAATCACTATATCTCTTCTCAGCTTTCGTTGTTGCGTAAAAGAAACGTCCCTCGCTATACTTCTCGAGCACTTCAGCAAAAGAATCGTGATATTCAATGTTAACGGCATGCCAGTAATCTAATCCTGCTCTTTTCAATGTAGCATCATCTGTACGGAATCCGAGTGGGCGAACCAGGTGAAGATGAGTGCCTGTTGCTGCGCAGGTACGCGCGATGTTTCCAGTATTGGCCGGGATTTCCGGTTCAACTAATACGATATGGAGTGCCATTATATGGTTCCTTCCTCTCTAAAGGCTTGATAGCCAGATGTTTTATTCTAGTGCATAACCATAGCTTCTCCAAACAAACTGAAAACCTTCCACCCATAGGCGGAAGGTTTACGATAGAGTTCATTAACCTTGAGTTTGCCGGAAATGGTTCATGAAATCAGAAAGTGCCTTAACACTTTCGTAAGGAACTGCATTGTAAATGGAAGCGCGCAAGCCACCCACACTGCGATGTCCTTTTAAGCCGACAAAACCTTCCAGCTCAGCGGCTTTAACAAACCGTTTTTCGAGTTCTTCCGATTGCATCCGGAAGGTAACATTCATAATGGAGCGGCTGCTCTTCTCAGCAACACCACTGTAGAAGCCGTCACTTCCATCGATATGATCGTATAAGAGACCCGCTTTTTCAAGATTCTTGAATTGGATGCCGGCTAGACCGCCTTGCTCCTCAATCCATTTTAACACTTCGTTAACCATGTATACAGAGAAAGATGGAGGTGTGTTGTAAAGAGAGTTATTTTTATAATGAGTACTGTAACGCATAATTGTTGGAATGTTAGAAGGTGATTCTGCAAGCAATTCTTCTTTAGCGATAACCACAGTCACACCGGAAGGACCTAGATTCTTCTGAGCTCCAGCATAGATCATTCCAAATTGATTTACATCGATTGGACGACATAGAATATCACTAGACATATCTGCAATTAGCGGGATCGAACCAGCATCTGGGAATTCCGCATACTGCGTTCCTTCGATGGTCTCATTGGAAGTTACATGAAGGTAAGCCGCATTATCTGCAGCCTTGATCGAGCTTAACTCTGGAATCGCTACGAATTTCTTATCTTCTGAAGAACCGGCTACATGAGCGCCCCCGACCAATTTAGCTTCTTTAAAAGCCTTATCAGCCCAACTTCCTGTCATTACATAACTACCTACTTGGCCCTCAGAGATCAAGTTCATAGGAATCATAGCAAACTGTGTACTTGCTCCACCTTGTACGAACAATACCTTATAGCCCTTCGGATTGCCGAGGAGCGAAAGCAGACGTTCCTGCGCTTCATTATGCACGGATTCGTAGATTGCTCCACGGTGCGACATCTCCATGATAGACATTCCACTTTCTCGGAAATCAACAAACTCCGCTTGTGCGCGTTCCAGTACCGTAAGCGGCAATGCTGCCGGTCCGGCATTAAAATTGTATGCTCTCTTATTCAAAACTACTCCCCACCCTTTCTCTCCTATCAATATGGATATCGCTTATGATAGCAATAATCTTACACACCAGCAAGTATAATTATTCACATAAAGGCTTGGATTACTGCTTATTAAGATGTGAAAAAATGATAAGTTCGGCTCCAGGACTTGCTTTCATGCGGTAAAAGACTAATGTTCACAAAAACTTCAGGAGAGACCACATGACGTTCTCCCCATAGCGCCATTCGTGCTACTGGGAAATCTCCGCTTTCACGTAGTCCTGTTCCACTAGGCTTATGAACCAACTCCCAATTGAACTCGGCTTCCGGTCCTCCCCAGCCACTCAACTTGCAATAAAAGGACCGGTCTGGCTCTTCTGACCAAGTAAGGGTATTACCAGATACCTCTAGCAAATTGTTCGTGTATTGAGATTCCGGTTCCTCAACTTTGAGCCCATTCGGGAGGCGCAACTCAAAATCCGGACCTATATTTAAACCATCAATTCCAATAAAATTGTGGATGTACTCCTCGGTTTGGATTGACTTATTCCCTTTGTTATGCAATTCATATGCAATTTTTAATTGGTCGTCCTTTATAGAGATCGTTTTGGTCAAAAGCATCGCGTATCCATTACTTTCCATCGGTTGGATAATATATGAAACCGAATCATCCTTAACCTCCCTATCAACAGTAAAGGGGGTTAGTGGAAACTCGTTATGAAAGCTATAGCTCTGCGAGTCCTGCTTTTGTAACAGTCCGATTCCGGGCTTTGGAAACCAGCCTCCAATCGGTGCTTCATCATACCCAATTGCCCGGGAAATGCCAAACTCGTTGCACAGTCCACTTCCGCCAGTACCTTCGCCTTCCTTCAAGCTTTCTGGCACACAAAAAGTATGCTTACCTTTTTCTAACGTAACTTGTGTGATAAACCCCGTCCAGTCAAAACGAGTCCCTTTATATGCTTCTCCAATATCAGCGATATCTACAGATAATACGCCATTTGATAGCTTGCAGCCCATCCTTCACACGCCCCTTTAATCATTCAACAAATAAATTAGCCCCATTATATCATCTATGAAGAAGCTTAGTTTTTATATTTTTTCAAAAAAAGTCTGCAGCCGCTATACTTAACGGTGCAGACGCTTTTAATAAAATCTAGTTATGATTACGCCAAAGTCACTTCAATCACGTGACGCTTCTCTGTCTGCAGAGCGAGTAGATCTTCACGCGGAATAATCGCACTCCCTGAGCCGCGCTGCAGCGTCACCTCACTGCCATTTAAGGTAACGGAGTGTATTTGGTACTCTCCGTAATTAAAGCTTCCTGTGGCTTTATAGACCACTTCAAACTCACGATCTGCAAAGATCGTCTTAATG
Source organism: Paenibacillus sp. FSL E2-0201 (assembly GCF_037963325.1). Classification (NCBI taxonomy): domain Bacteria; kingdom Bacillati; phylum Bacillota; class Bacilli; order Caryophanales; family Paenibacillaceae; genus Paenibacillus; species Paenibacillus sp. FSL E2-0201. The sequence continues at coordinate 1,990,879 of NZ_CP150154.1, read as the reverse complement.
GATGCTTTCCCCTCGGAATCAAATTGTTCTTTTACTAGCTTAGGTTCTAGCAATAAATCGCCCAGTTTACCCTTCACACCAAATACTTCAGTGACCATGGTTAGCAAGAGCCAGCTTGCCGAGCCTGTTAGATATGTGTACATTCCTCTGCCTTGCTCGTTAATATATTCAGGAATCCCTGGATAGATACGAGCTTTTGCGAAATCTGTACTCAAGTTGTAAAGAGATTCGAGAACCTTATGACCTTCTTTTACATAACCTCGTTTGTACAACGCATTTCCATACATGATCGTCATGTGACTGAACATGGCCCCATTTTCTTTATGACCAAATGCAAAGCCGAAAGCACGACCCAGATTCTGCTGAATCCCTCCGAAACGGGAATTAAGCCTGTATCCGATCTTGTCATCTAGTAGATTACGATCTACAGCAGCAATAATGTGTGGAATTTGCTCCGGAGCTGCTGCATGACCCATAAGCGGGAATACTTGACCCGTAAGTGTCATCCGAACGCCTTCAGAAAATTCTCCCTCTACCCGTTCACCATCGTTATTATAATAACCGTTAAACCAGCCATCGCCATTCTCACTCTGTACCCACTCGTTGTTGCGCAAATGATTAAATATCCATTCCGCTTTTTGTTCCAGATCATCAGCCACTTTTTCAATATCTAGAGATACACGAACTCCACTCACCTTATTTGGTGCCGCGGCATAATATCGATCCAATCTCTCATGCTTGCCTGATATAGAACCGTAATCCACACGCTCGTTAAGCGTATCCAGCAACAGCTGCATCTCTTCTGCCAACTCAACCTTTTCCTGCCCTTTAGAAGTCTTAAGGGTACGCAGCATCCGAGAAATATCTAATAGATTGCTAGCATAGAAAGATGTAAAAGCCACACTCTCTCCGCGATCCGCACCCATATCGAGACCATCATTCCAGTCCGCACCTTCGAGCAGGATATTATTATGTTCCCCTACATTAAAGAACGGAACCAGGTTTTGCAGCAAAATATGTTCCAGAATTGTACCTTTGTAGATTTCCCCAGAAGCTGTTCTAAGATCACTGCCTGCAGAGGTATCCCAAGAAGTATCACGTTCCTTACAACGACTCATAAAAGTATCCCGGAAATAAGTCTGTTCTTGCAACAAGAAATCAAGATCACCACTCTGATCCAAATAGAGCATCGTTGTTAAGAACGGCCAGGCCCCATGATCCATCCATACTCGAGGAATATTGTTACGGTCAGCAATAAATTCGCCTGGTTGTTGACCGATAATAGTTGCGTTACTGCCGTCAATTCTCACACCAGCGTAATTATTGAAGAGTAGGCTGCGAACTTCGGCAGGTTCCATAATAAGCAGTGCCAGACAGTCTTGCCAAAGATCTCGCCAGCCACGTCCGCCCCTTCCATAATCATGATATGGTAAGAAGGAGTTACCATAGAGTCTTCTAAGGACCGGTTGAATGGTTACCCATTTCATCCATTGATCCGCATCAGAATCACCGGTATGGAATTCAACCATATTCACTTTATCTGCCCAGAACGCTTTAGTCTCCTCTAGGAGTTGATCAAAAGCTTCAGATGCTCCATATTTATTCATCAACGCTTCAACGTTAATTCTATCATTATCAATTGCCATAACTACGACATATGAATGTTTTTCACCAGGAGACAAGGTAATTGAGGCAAACCGGAGGCCACCGACTGCTTCATAACCCTCTCTATCCACGCCTCCACCTTTACTGATCTCTGGCGTAGTATTCAGAATAACCGCTTCTGGCCAGTCAAGACTTCCACCTTCGCCGATGAATTCCTCTTGAATCGGGAAGAAACCAACAGGCTGACTTCCGTCACCTTCCGCTCCAAATACACCGTAAGAGGTATGGTTAACGCGATGACCACGTTCATCGAAAGAAAGTGCAGGCTGAACCTCAACACCATATGCTGAAGTGTAAATCCGGTTCAGCAAGGATGTTACATGTCTGTGATCCCGCAGATCATCTGCGGAACGGGCATACAATGGAACTACAGCTGTTGGTGTAAGAGTAAACTTCTCTGTTCCAATGTTCGTCAATGTAACTTTCATTAGTTCTACCTTGTCGTTACCTCTAGGTACGAAGCTAGTAATCTCAGCTGTGACACCCATCTCAGAGTTACTGCGAGTGACCCGATGCCATAGAAAACCAGCCTCAAGCACTGCTTCATCAGCAGATGAAGTGTAGAACGCTGCATTTTGCTTAGCCGAATTTCCTGCTGCAGACCAAGCACCCTTGCCTTCGACGTATACCCAGAAATTACGTGAAGCACGGGAATTATGCAAATCTTCAACAGATAATGGCGGTGTTAAAAATGTATTATGACCTGTCGTCGCCTGTCCATGAAGTTTAGGAGTAACGGTCGACATCATCCCCCCCTCATTTACTAGAGGGAAGTATAAGAAACTACTGTGATCCGGTTGCTGAAGCTTGAACTCCCCATCCTTTCCAGTGAATTCAAAGCCATGAATTTTTTTACGGTCCATTGTCCCCATCCTCTCATTTACACAACTACTTAAGCTTTAACCGCACCTGCCAATGCACCGTCAACAATATACTTTTGAATGAAGGTGTACAGGACGATAAGTGGTGCCGATACGATCATGATCCCGCACGCCAACATAGGCCAGTTATTCCCGTATTGACCGCGGAATTCTTTAAGCCCGAAGGTAATTGGATAATGTTCCGGACTTGGCAAATACATGATTGGACCTACAAAGTCATTCCAAATCGTAATCGCCGTAAGGATAACACCTGTTGCGATAACAGGTTTCATCAATGGCATAATGATCTGGAACAGATAACGCATATATCCAGCACCATCCATGCCCGCAGCTTCATCCATCTCACGGCTGATTCCTTTAATATAACCTACGAACATCATGAAGACGATACCAGTTCCCCCTGTTTTTAGGAGGATATAACCTAGCTTCGTATCATAACCCACAAATCCAAGCTCTTGTTTCAGGGTAAGCATTAATTTGAACTGTGCAACCATAGGATTAGGCAAGAATTGTGACATCAAGAAGAACAAATAAATAAATCCGCTCCACTTTACATAATTTCTCGCTACCGGGAAAGCTCCGAATAACGAAACGATTAGTGTTAGCACTGTCGCTACGCCTGTGTACAACAAACTGTTAATGAAATAATTAGAGAAATTACCTTTTAACCAAGCTTCCTTGTAGTTATCCCATTGAATACTTTTCACAAGTCCGATCGGGTCTAGCAGGTAATCTGAAAAAGACTTGAATGAAATGTTTATTACAAACAATAGCGGCATGATATACAAAACAAGCAATACTGCAATCAGAATATAGGAGAGAGTTTTGGCGGTTTTGGAATCTTTCATTAATATTCCACCTCTCTCTTACGCATTTGTTTAACTGCAAATACAACGAAGACCAGAATCATTAGGAACTGTACCACCGAAAGCGCGGAAGGAAGTCCCATTTGAAGAGAACCACGGAACGTCTCTTTATACACGTCATAAGCCATCGTTCTTGTGTTAAAGCGACCGTCCGTAGTTGCGAGAATAATATCAAAGGTGGACATCGCACCGATAATGGACAAAATAATATTAATGGTGAACGATGGAGCAATAAGTGGGAACGTAATGTTCTTAAAAGATTGCCACTTCGTAGTTCCATCAATATATCCAGCTTCATACAGATCCTTCGGTACGGATTGAAGGCCTGCAAGGAAAATTAACATGGAGTAACCCATGTACATCCAAATTTGCGTAAATATAATATAACCAAACGCATGGGTGAAGCTTCCAAAGAACATATCTTTATAACCGAACAATGAATCATACAGTTGATTGACAGGACCACTAAGCGGATCGAACATCAAGCCCCATACCAGTGCAACTACCGATACACCGAGGACAACCGGTAAAAAGAAAACTGCGCGATAAAAATAATCGCCTTTCAGCTTCTGATTAATAACTACGGCCATAAGGAGACCGACACCGTTCTGTACGATTGTAACAATGATCATGAAATAAACAGTTCGTATAATGGAATCCCAACGTTCGCCTGAATTTCCGGAGTTAAAAACGCTGTAGTAATTGTCAAGGCCTACGAAATTCAACTTGCTTCCAGGAACGTTAGTAATATCTGTAAATGAATAGATGACCGTCATCATAGAGGGTCCAAAATAAAAAACAACATACAACGATAATGGAATCATAAGCAGCAGAAGTGGTAAATATCGTTTTATACCTTTTCCGAACGGATACATTTCTCTCACCTACCCAATCCTAATTCAATAAAATCATCGGGGTCTGTACGAACAGACCCCGAAGTTGTAGTACATGATGTTGCACAGTATGTTGTAGATGTCTGTTTATTGGGATAACAGCTTATTTAGGAGCTGCTGCTTCCCATTCTTTTTGTTGTACATCTGCAAGTTCTTTAGCGGTTTTGAATTCGCCACCTGGTGCTAGGTATTCAGTGTGTACACCTTCAGCAGCAATGTGCTCGCCTACATTGTCGCGGTTAATCATTATGATTTCATAGGCAAGTTCAAAGTCTTCTGCCATGTATTGTGCTAGTTCGTTATCAATGAAGTCACTGCCAGTTGAAATGTTATCTTGTGTTGGTACAAACCCAGCAGCCTTAACATATTCAGTGTAGTTTTCTGGCTCAGAGAAGAATTCCAGCCATTTCAAAGCCCCTTCTTTGTTCGGACCTTTTTCTGCTGCATACCAAGTTACATCGTATTTACCGACAAGAGAAGCATTCTTAGCTGCATCTTCAGTAGCTGGGATTGGGAAGTAACCAAATTTCACATCAGGATTTGCCGCAGCGATCGTAGGTGCATCCCAAGTTCCGTCAGCAATCATAGCTGCTTTACCTGTTGCGAAGTACGAAGGTGCTGTTGCATAGTCAATACCCAAGAAACCATCGATGATGTAGTTATCTTGAAGGGTCTTCATTTTATCCAATACTTCTACAGCCTCAGCATCGTTGAACGCCGAAGTACCTTTCCAAACGCCTTCAATCCATTTTTGTTGGTCGCCGCCGCCTAGAATCTTAGCTTGCAAGCCGAACACTGGCAGTTTCAAAGGCCATACATCTTTACCAGCCACTACGATAGGTACGATGTTTTTGGATTTCAAAGTATCTAGAACACTGATGAATTCTGTCCATGTGGTTGGAACAGTCAATCCGTTTTGTTCAAAAATTTCTTTATTATAGAAGAAACCTGACATCGCTACTTTACCGGTTGGGATCGCATACACTTTATCATTGTAAGTACCCGCTTTAGCAATATCATTCGCATTGTAGTTTTTAACGAAAGCTTCGTTGCTCAGATCAGCAATCAAACCGGAATCAATCCATTGTTGCCAGTCTGGCACTTTCGCACCCGGTGTCCAATCTTTCGGAGACAATCTCATACCGGACAAATCAGCAAGGACGTCTACGTCACCAGCTGTAATTCTCGCTCTTTGCGCTTGTTTAAATTCATCATCCGGACCCGTGGTCGTGTACTCCACTTTGTATTCCGGATACTTTTCTTCAAACTTTTTATTAATTTCGGTAATGGCTTTATTAATGTTTTCTTGTTTCCAATGCAAGATCTTAATCACTTTCTTATCGCCAGATGCAGGCTTATTTGTTCCGTTGCCCGGAGTAGCCTCACCATTTGTGTTGTTGCCGCTTCCACATGCTGCTAATGAGAGCACCAGCGCCGAGCTCAACAATACCGCAGAAAGCTTCTTTACCATTTTTGTTACCCCCCAGATGATTTGTTATGACCTTTTACGAAACCTTGTGTTAGCTCCTAAATTTTCGTAATATAATCGAAAATATCACAGAAAGCGGTTTCGTTGTTTTTATTATTACATCGTTATATATCTTTGTAAAGTCTTTTTTTATTCTTTATTTTCGAACCCATTTTTAACAAAAACACTCAAAAACCCTTTAACATCAAGGATTTTTCCATTTACGCACCAAATATCCCATTGACTATATACCTATATAATTATAAAATCATTTACGAAAACGTTTCGTAACTCATATTTGAAATCCATAGAAAATTCTGACTCAACTACACTTTTATCATAGATTACGGAGTATTTCTCATTATAAGGAGGACTTAATTTGGCCTATAACATCAAAGAAATCGCGAAAATCGCTGGGGTTTCTGTTTCGACAGTATCCAAAATCATTAATAATTACAGCGATATTTCGGAAGATACGAAGACTAGGGTACAACAAATCATAAAAGAAACCGGATATACTCCCTCCAATTCAGCAAAAACATTAGCAACAAAATCATCGAATCTAATTGGTGTTATATTTGCAGGAATGCTGAATGTTGACTTTACCCATCCTTTTTTCATCGAAGTCCTAAACTCCTTCAAAAAACAAATGGGACTGCTAGGTTATGACCTTATCTTTTTCTCTAACGAAAAATTTCAAAGTGGTGACACTAATGATTATCTTGCCCGTTGTCTGCATTTTAATGTAGATGGCTGCCTTCTTATTTCCGGACAAGAGCTAGAAACCTCTATCAGCGAATTAGATAATAGCTCTATCCCTTGCATCGGCGTAGATTTAAAGCTATCAGGCGACAATTCGGGTTATATCATGTCTGATAATTTCAAGATGTCCACTAAGGTAGTCGAACACTTTTACTTATTAGGCTATCGAGAACTCGGTTATATCGGCAGCTCCTCAGAATCAGAAATCTCCAACATTCGTGAAAGTGGTTTCCGCAAAGCGCTTGAAGATTTAGGACTACCGATCAACGAAAACTGGTTCTTAAACGGAAGCAATTTCTTTGAAGCCAGTGGTTATGAAACCATGCGTAGAATGATTGCGAACGGAAATTTACCCAGAGCGATCTTCGCAGCGTCTGATCAGCTAGCTATCGGGGCTATGCGTGCCCTTAAGGAATCTTCTATCGCTGTTCCTGGTACCGTCGCAATTATTGGCTGTGACGATATCGAAGCTTGTAATTACACAACACCACTGTTGACTACGATTAAACAAAATAAAGATAAAATCGGTCGCCTAGCCGCGTTAATGCTGTATGATCTGATAAACAATCAATCTGGCACGAGCTCCTTTAGCGTGGAGCCAGAGCTCATCATAAGAGAATCCTGCGGCGCTTCTGAGCGGGGTTTAGCGTAACCTCCTTAGAGTTACCTTTACTGAACTAAAGTAGAGATATGGGGCAAAATATTGGACTATACAGGCAAAAAAAACGAGGACATCTAAAGCCATGTCAATGGCCAATAATGTCCTCGTTTACTTGGAATCCTATATATCTGAAACAACAAAAAAAGATGTTCCAACAGCCAAGTAAATGGCTCAGGAACATCTTTTTGTTGATGCTTTATTACTTAAGAAATCTTATAGATCGAAGTACAGAGAATATTCATGTGGATGAACACGAATTGCAACCTCTTGAGCTTCGGAACGTTTCAGAGCAATATAGTTATCAATGAAGTCCTTAGTAAATACGTCACCTTCAGTTAGGAACTCATAATCAGCTTCCAAAGAATCAAGCGCTTCGCCCAGGCTACCTGGAACGCTGCGGATCTTTTCTTTGTCTGCATCAGACAATTCGTAGATGTTCTTATCCAAAGGACCGTAACCCAGTTCTTGTGGGTTGATCTTATTCTTGATTCCGTCCAGACCTGCCATCAGCATTGCCGAGAATGCCAAGTAAGGGTTAGCCGTGGAATCCGGTGTACGGAACTCGATACGACAGCCTTTTGGTGTCACAGCTGCTACTGGGATACGAACTGCAGCAGAACGATTTCCCTTGGAGTATACCAAGTTAACCGGTGCTTCATAGCCAGGAACCAAACGTTTAAACGAGTTGGTGCTTGGGTTAGTCAAAGCGATTAAGGCTGGGGCATGGTACAAAATACCACCGATATAGTGAAGAGCCATTTCGCTCAAGTTAGCATAAGCGCCTTTTTCGTAGAACAAAGGAGTATCTCCATCAAAGATCGATTGATGCACGTGCATTCCGCTACCATTATCACCAAACAGTGGTTTTGGCATGAAAGTCGCTACCTTACCGTACTGACGTGCAGTATTTTGCACAATATATTTATAAGTCATGAGATTATCAGCAGTTTTCTTCAAGGTATCAAAACGGAAGTTGATTTCCGCTTGGCCTGCAGTTGCCACTTCATGGTGATGACGCTCAATGCGCAATCCAGTTTCAGCAAGCAAACGGCACATTTCACTGCGAATATCTTGTTGGGAATCCACAGGTGCTACAGGTACATATCCACCTTTAACGCCAACTTTAAATGCCATGTTGCCGCCCTCTTCTTTACGACCCGTATTCCAAGCCGCTTCTTCAGAGTCTACGAAGAATGAAGAGCTGTTCATACCACTCTCGTAACGAACATCGTCAAAGATAAAGAATTCAGACTCAGGTGCGAAGAATGCTGATGTACCAACTCCGCTCTTTTGAAGGAATTCTTCTGCTTTCACAGCAATACCGCGAGGATCGCGCTCATAGCGTTCGCCATCAGGAGTGAAAATGTCGCACATTACGTTCAGCGTTGGATGAGCTGTAAACGGATCAATGAAAACACTGTTCGGATCAGGCATCATAACCATGTCTGATTCTTCAATACCACGGAATCCTTTGATGGAAGAACCGTCGAATGCTACCCCATTTACAAAAGTTTCATCTTCCACTTCAGAAGCAGGCAGAGAAATGTGGTGAGCACGGCCACCTAAATCTACGAATCGAAAATCTACCCACTCGATATTGTTTTCTTTAATTGTTTGCAACACTTTTTCAACCGACATGAATTTTTCCTCCCCCAAGTTCCGAACATTAAGCCCCTCACAGTATGCAAATGTTCTTGTTTTATTTTTATTTGCTGTCGTCATTATAAATCTCATACCTAACATCGTCAATGCTTATGTCAGGTATTTCTTGCAACTATGTAAGATATTCTGACGCTTTCGTGAAATCCGTTATTTTCGCTTAAATTCATACCATCTTTAACTTATCCAACAGCAAAGAAGCCCTACTATCCCGCTATACCGCGGTTTGTAGGACTTCAAAGGTAGTAATATAATTAAAAATTATAGTGCCGAAACGGTTTCTGGCGAAGTTGAAAACTTACGTCCAACGATCGGAGCAAGCTTTTCCAGATCCTTAAGTAGATTATCGAACTGTTCAGGGAATAACGATTGAACACCATCACCTGTCATGGAATTGTCCGGATCTGTGTGCATTTCGATAATTAGACCATTTGCACCCGCAGCAACAGAAGCTTTAGCCATAGGTTCAACTAATTCACGACGTCCAGTGCCGTGACTTGGGTCAGAAATTACCGGAAGATGACTCAAGCTTTGTAGAACCGGTATAGCCGATAGATCCAGTGTATTGCGAGTGTAAGTCTCAAACGTACGAATACCGCGCTCACAGAGCATTACATCCTTATTTCCACCTGCCAAAATGTACTCTGCAGCATTGAGCAATTCATCATAGGTTGCACTGAAGCCGCGTTTCAGAAGGACAGGTCTTCCACAAGTACCAAGCTTACGCAGCAAATCAAAGTTCTGCATGTTTCGTGTACCCACCTGGAGAATATCCGCGTGTTCTGCACAAATATCCACATACTCTGGTGTCATTACCTCTGTAATGGTCAACAGGCCATGACGCTTTCCTGCTTCAGCCATCATAGTCAAACCTTCTACACCAACACCCTGGAAGCTGTATGGACCTGTACGGGGCTTAAACGCGCCTCCACGCAGTACCTGCGCACCTGAAGCTTTAACTAGACGGGCAATCTCATCAATCTGCTCTGGAGACTCCACGGCACAAGGACCGCCCATAATCACCAGATTCTCTCCGCCAATCTTCACACCCTTGATATCGATGATGGTATCCTCTGGATGGAAATCACGGCTAGCCAGCTTATAGGACTTGGAGATCTTCACGACGTTCTCCACACCCTTCATTTGCCGCAAATGCTCTGCAAGCTTAGGCGTAACACTTCCTACTAATCCGATAACCGTATGATCTGCACCTTTGGAGAGATGTACCTGCAAGCCCTCTCTTTCGATCACTGCGATAATATCTTTAACCTGCTCTTCTGGCGTTTGATTGGATGTAATGACGATCATTTTATAACTTCCTCTCTGCACTTAAAATTTATAATAATTTCGCTGAATACACTCGCACTACGACGCGTGTTCGCTTTTAAGCTTTTAAGCTTTTATGCTTTTAACCGATAAAGCGATTTTACCCCAAAAATCCATTATCGTCAATCCTATTTCCTGATTTAGAAGATGAAACCGTTTTTTTCTATAAAGAAAAACGCTCAACCCCGATAGACGAGATTAAGCGCTTCTTCAATCACAAATATATAAGTTCGCTAGCGCATTAAGTAGTACTTGCGCTCTTATTCTTAACTGGAGGAAGTAGCTTCGCCATATTCACTGTACGTTTGATCTCCCATGTCTCGGGATTCTCTGAATCGTACTGCTCCAAATAATTAATAACTTCTTTGGTAATTGGTGTCGGTGTAGATGCGCCCGAAGTAACCCCAACAATATTTACACCCTTTAGCCACTCGGTGTTTAGTTCAGAGATATCAGAAATCCGATGGGCCGGAACACCTGCGATCTCTTCCGACACCTGCGCCAGACGATTAGAGTTGTTGCTTCGTGGATCGCCAACGACAATCACTAGATCACATTGGCCCGCCTGCTCGGCTACAGCCTCTTGACGCACCTGAGTAGCCATACATATCTCATTATGCACTTCAGCCCCTGGGAAGGTCTCTAGAAGCTTTTTCATAATATTTTTAATGTCCCACTGGCTCATAGTGGTCTGATTCGTAATTACAATCCGTGAAGAAGGGATGGATAGAGTTGCAATCTCATCTTCTTTTTCAATTAAATGCACATGCTCTGGCGCAATGCCGACAGCACCTTCCGGTTCCGGATGGCCTTTCTTGCCGATATAAATAACCTCATAACCGTCATCTACTTTCTCCTGAATGAGATCATGCGTTTTTGTCACATCAGGACAGGTAGCATCGACCGTAGTCAATCCTTTATCCCTAGCCATCTTGCGCACTTCAGGTGAAACTCCGTGAGCAGTGAATATAACTGTTCCACTGTCTACTTTATCCAGAATATCGAGGCGATTATGACCGTCCAAGGTAATGATGCCGTCGTCCTCAAACGAATTCGTGACATGACTATTATGAACAATCATGCCCAGTATATAAATCGGCCGGGGAAGATCGAGATTTTGCGCAGCCTGCCGTGCCATTACCATAGCATCGACTACTCCGTAACAGTATCCCCGGGGAGAAATTTTAATGACTTCCATGACTTCACCAACTTTCTGCTTTCGTTGACTTCTGTAATAGGACACACTTTAAATTATACCCTATTCCAGCGGCGGAGCAAAGAGAAGCGGCAACCAGATCACAAAAGTAGTTCCTTCGCCTTGGCGTGTAACAACTTCCACAGACCCACCATGTTCGTCAATAATCCATTTAGCAATAGATAAGCCAAGCCCAATTCCTTCCGTAATTCCACGTGATTCATCTGCACGATAGAAACGGTCGAAAATATATGGAACCTCATCTTTATCCATACCTATCCCCGTATCGGTGATTCGAATACCAACCTGATTCTTATAGAAAATTGTATCTAAACTCACCTCACCGGAAGGTGTGTATTTAAAAGCATTATCAATAAAAATAAACAACATTTGTTGCAAATAATCTTTATTACCCACAACATATTTACCATTTAAGACGGACATATCCCCTGTAACCCACTCCGCTTGACGAGGTAGAAATGACGCCCGACGCGCTATCTCCGTCATCATTGGTTCCAGTGCCACCGGTTCTATCTCGAAGGTTCGCCCTGTATCAGCGCGCGCAAGAGAGAGCATATCAGATACCAGTCGGCTCATACGTTTAGACTCGTCCGCGATATCTTTCACTGATTCCATCGAGAGCTGGCGAATTTCAGCCTCGCTCATCTTCCCTTCACCCGGCTCCATCTCCCATACTTTTTGCAGCAAATCGATATTCCCACGAATGGTTGTCAGCGGCGTCCGCAGCTCATGTGATGCATCGGAAACAAATCGACGCTGTGCCGCATACGAATCCTCTAACTCAGTGTAGAATCCTTCCATACGCCCAAGCATACTGTTAACGGTCTCAATAAGTCTTCCTATTTCGTCTGGAGGTCCATCATATTCAATACGGGAGCTTAGGTCATTCCCCGTCTGAATCCCATTTGCAGCTTCAATCACTTTCCCAATAGGACTCATCGCTTTACGTGCCAGGAATAAACCAAAGGTAAATGCCGCGATCAAGGTAGCAAAAGAACCGACAAGCAATATATTTTTCAAACGCTCCAAGAGCTTATTCTGCTCATTCACATAGGCAGCGACTTGTAATACAGCCACTGGATTATTATTATAATGCTCTAGTTCGATAGGCATCTCGTAGATCAAAAACTGATTGCCGTCCACAACAACATTACGAAATCCTTTTGCAATTTTATCTTTAGCAGGATAATCAAACCGCAGGCCAAAGTTAATCATATTTGTCGATTGTGACAAGCTTTTGCTGCCATAAGTATAAATCTGCGTATATAAATTGGAGTTTTCAGGACCGACTCCGCCAAGTTTCAGCTCACCATTGTAGCGATCAACGCTAAATAAAGGTTTCGTTTGCTCAGCTTGCAATCTTAGACGATCCTTCAAGTCACCATACGTATTAAAATAGACAAAGCCGTAAATTGCGGCTGATAAGGCCAGCAGCATAACGGCCAAAATCCCTGAATACCAAGCAGTCAGCCGCAATCTTATAGACATGTTAGTTGTCACCTCTTAGAATGTAACCGGCACCCCGGATCGTTTGAATGAGGCGTTTACCGCCATGCTCCTCCGTTTTTTGGCGTAGCATAGCTATGTATACCTCAAGTACATTAGATTCACCGCTGTAATCATAACCCCATATTTTATCCATGATCAGATCCCGCGAAAGCACACGTTTCGGATTCTGCATAAACAAATGCAACAGTTCGAATTCCTTCGCCGTAAGCTCCAGTCTCTTACCTGCACGTGTGACCTCGCGTGAATCTACATCAAGTGTAATATCCTCATAAGTAACCGCTTGCTCACTGCCTCCACTTTGCTCACTCTTACGCCGAAGTAGCGCACGTACCCGGGCAAGTAATTCTTCCAGTGCAAATGGTTTTACTAAATAATCGTCCGCACCCAGATCAAGCCCCTTCACACGGTGCTCAATTTCATCCTTAGCCGTAAGCATTAGTACAGGCACATTACTGCCCCCTTCTCGCAAACGACGGCAAACTTCAAATCCATCTACCTGAGGCATCATAACATCCAGAATCACCACATCCGGATCACTGCTCAGAATCGCTCGTAATCCATCCGCTCCATTCACCGCAGTCTTTACATCGTAACCTTCAAAGGCTAGCCCTCGGCGCAGCATGGAAATAATTTTTTCATCATCATCAATAATTAGAATATTCGGTCGCATCAAGCAGCCCCCATTGTTCATTTCTTTTTATTTATATTGTAGCAGTCGCACCATGTTTAGACAAAAAACGGAAGGGTTGCCCCTTCCGCGTTATTCACCGTCCGGTGTTATTTCTGCTGACTTTGCCCAGTAGTCGTATCAAAATCATTTTTGTTGCCGATTGTGACGGAAAGATCCAAGTTTTTACCATCGCGCACAACATTCAGCGTTACTTTGTCACCGACTTTTAACGTTTGAATGAAAGCAATCAGATCTTGGTTTGTAGCATATTTCGTTCCATTTGCACCAGTAATAATATCGTAAGGGCGCAAGTCTGCAGCATACGCTGGCGATTTAAAGATAATATCTGCAACTACAGAGCCTTCTTTAATATCCGTGCCCATTTGTTTAGCTACTTCATCTGTAATCGTCATAAGCGTTGCACCAATGAATGGTACTGGTTCTTTAGGAATCGCTTGGTTCGCTTCCAGTTTATCTACGACTTCTTTAATCGTATTCACTGCGATAGCAAAACCTATACCTTGGGAATCTGTGCTAACAGCAACGTTCATACCAATTACCTGTCCATTCATATTGAGCAGCGGACCACCGGAGTTACCAGGGTTGATAGATGCGTCAGTTTGCAGCAAGTTTTTGTAGTTGCGAGTTCCACTACCATCTTCTTCGTTAATATCGATGCTGCGTCCTTTTGCACTAAGAACACCAGAGGTTACTGTATGATCGAAGCCTTGTGGGTTACCGATAGCAACTACTTCTGAACCGACTTTCAAGCTATCTGAATCTCCCAGAGCAACTGTAGGGAAATCACTATCTCCCTCAATCTTCAATACTGCCAAATCCAGATCTTTGCTAGAGCCTAGCAATTTTGCTTCGTATGGTTTGGTTACGCCATCTACTGTAACTTGGATGACATCGGCATTCTCAATGACGTGCTGATTCGTCAAAATATATCCGGATTTCTCATAAATGAAGCCTGTTCCAATTCCATATGGGATAAGCTGCGATGAAGAGCTTGAATCCGACTTCGAGTCCTGCTCATTTTGTGAAGAACCACTTCCACCGTATTGATCTCCGAAAAAGAATTGAGAAAACGGATCACTCAAATTCGGGCTGGATGAACCTCCACTACGTGAACTGGATTTTACTAGTGTCTCAATCTTGACGACTGCTGGTCCAACCGCATCAACTACGCCAGTCACATCACGGGAGCCTTTCACCAAAGATGTAGTGGTAGTATTAGGTGTAGTACTAGCACTCTCATTCGTCGTCTTCGCCGTTCCATTCGATTCCGAGCTAGCAACGGTTGAAGCTGCATCCCCTGTGAACCAGTTGCCTCGATCTGCCATAAACATTGAACCTGAGAGAACGACCATACCTGCTAAGAAGGAAATCAAAACTGTTTTCACTGAGCTTTTTGGCTTTTTATTATATTGCCAGCCACCGCCACCTTCAGAGCCGCCTCCGCCGTTTCCACCTCGTCCGCCGCCATTACCATCAAAGCCTGTACTGCGAAATGAACTGTTGTATGGGAGTGGTTTTACGGGCTGTGGAGGTGTAACCTCAACCCGCTCCGGCTCCATCCGGTTGTAATGCTGAGCACTTCCGTCTGCGTCACTTTCATCTTTGTTCAAAGATTTAAAAGGTCCGTAAGAATAGTAGTATGATGATCCGGATTCGGATGACTGATTATTATTACTATTATGGTTATTATTGTCCCAATCCCGATCTGGTGCTGGTCCATTGTCACGATTAAAGTTGTTTTTGTTATCGTCCATGTTCATATACCTCCTGCATCCTGTCGCCTGACAAGGATTAATTTGTTTTCTTGTTTCTTATTTTGTACTTTAAACCTTAAGGTCACATTAAAAACAATTTAAGCGGAGATAAAAGATATAGGCAAATAGACGGGATTTGGTTCATAAGGCGCACGTAAACTTTTCGCTCTGATACTCTCCCTAGGCAGGGAAGAAAAAAAAGAAGCTCGGGCGCGGAAAACAACGCGGCCCGAACTTCCAACATACAACCTAGAACAAAACCATAGAACGACGTCCATGAACGAAGTCCATAAACAAGGAACAAACAATGATCAACAATTATAGGGAGTTTTCCCCCTACCCTACCTCAAGGCATCCTTAACAACAAACGCTAACCCTGAGCCCAACCCTTCCGATGAGCATAAATAGCCAACTGGGTACGGTCATCCAGCTCGCATTTCATCAGCAGGTTGCTGACATGCGTCTTCACCGTCTTGATGCTGATATGCAGCTCCTCGCCGATATCCTTGTTGGTCTTGCCCTCAGCAATAAGCAGCAGGACCTCCTTCTCACGCTCCGTCAAGCCGGAGGAATCACCTTGCACAGTACGCTGGCGAATGCCACGCGTCAGCGCTTGCGATACATCACCAGTCATGACAGGCATACCACGGAATGCGCCTTGCAGAGCGTAGATCAGCTCCTCTGCTGACACGGTTTTGAGCACATAGCTGACTGCTCCAGCTTCTATAGCGTCCACAACGAGATCATCCTCAAGGAAGCTGGTCAAGATCACGATTTTGAGACCAGGAAATTCTGACAGCACTGCACGAGTAGTCTCCACACCATTCATCACAGGCATCATCAGATCCATTAGCACGAGATCAGGCAACCCTTCATGTCCACCGGCACGCAGCATCTCCAGTGCTTCCTGTCCATTGGCTGCCTCTCCTATAACCTCAAACGTCGGCTCCAGCATCAGATATGTTTTAAGGCCCATCCGCACCATATCGTGATCATCTACGAGCAACACTCTTATGACACTCATGCTCTATTCCTCCTCGTCCTCTATATCAGATCCTAGCACTCTTTTTTCCTCTGACTCAGAATTCCCCTGCACAAACTTAGGGATATGTACACGTATGGTCGTTCCTGCACCTTTACGGCTAATAATTTCCACTTGTCCACCTAGTTTCTCCGCACGTTCGCGCATGGTGGTCAGACCGTATGATCCCTGTTTTTGCTGTATATGTTCAAAGCCTTGACCGTCATCGCTAATACTTAGCACAACTTGTCTTGACCCTTCACGCAGCGATAGACTAACTAGCCTAGCTTCAGCATGCTTCACAATATTCGCCATTGCCTCCTGAATAATCAGGAACAGCTGATGCTCAATTGCTTCAGACAGTTCTCCTTGCAGCTCAAGCTCTTTCATTCCTTTTAAGCCGTTCTGGCGGCAATAATCAGGGAACCATTTTTCCAATGCTTCGAAAAGATTCCTGCCTTCCAGCTCCACCGGCCGTAACTGTGCAATAAGTGCTCTCATCTGCTTTTGTGCCATTTGTGACATTGCAATTAACTGATCCATTACCAATTGACCTTGAGCTTCGTTAACCTTCAGCACTTTAGGCAGCGAAGAAGCCGACATATGGATGGCAAAAAGCTGTTGGCTCACCGTATCATGCAAATCCCGGGCCATACGCCTTCTTTCCTCCAACACCGCACTCTCCGCTGCCTGTTCCTTCTCAATAACCTCTTGTTCACCCAAACGCTGCAGAAGCTGCATCTTGTTCTCAACCGTATCCATCATGACATTAAATTCGTGGTACACTCTCGCAAAAGACTGGTCATCACTCTCTGGCATACGTACGGACAGATTCCCTTTTGCTACCTGCAGCATATTTAGATCCAAATGATCAATCCGGCGCTGAATCCGCTGACCTGCCATATAACCGATTACAACAGTGAATAACACGATCCCAAGACATAAGTACAGCCACATTCGATAATCCATAACCTCGATATAACCAAGGCAAGTGCCTGCATACATCAACCCGGCACTTACGGCTCCAGTGAGTAGAAAGTAAAACAACAACAACCATTTGGTATTACTGAATATTGTCCCCATCTAACCCACCGTTTTAACTTTAATATCACCTATAAAAGCACTTACGTTAATACGAACTTTTTTGCCCGCTTCTTTATAATAAGGCGTTTTGCATTGAACACTGCTCATGAATCCACTGCGGGACTGATCCAGAACTTCCATATCGCCGATAAAAGAACTGCTGTTCACTGAGATCCCAAGGTCCATATCATTTGGAATATATACCTTGATGTCACCAATAAAAGCGGAAATATTAATTTTTGTCTCACCATAAGCAATTTGTGCGTTCGTCAGATCCAGTACAGTATCACCAATAAACTGTGAGACATTCGTGTTCTTCAGTTGAAAATGCTCGCGACCCATATGAACATCCCCGATAAAAGCAGAGCGATTGGTTGACTCCTTGTTGTTACTCTCTGTCTCATGGAACTCCTCATGCCATTCCCCATGTCTTCTAGCATGCCGCTCATGACGTTCCTGACGTCTGCGCTCATGACGCTCCTGCTTCTCTTGCCAACGTGATTCAGCGGTGGATTTAAATGCTCCTCCATCCTCATCCTCTTCTTCATCTTTTTGAAGATTAATATTCCAGTCTCGCCCACCAGAAGGTTTACCAAATTTCTGCTCGAATTGCTCATCTAGCGTGGAATCCAGCGGCTTTGGCGGCTCCACATCCAACGAGCTTTTTCCTGAAGGAAAGTAATCTGGCGGTGACGGCGGAGCTGGCGGCACTGGAGGTACTGAACCTCTAGGTTTAAAAATCACATAAAGACCGCCGCCAATCAGCATGATTGGAATGAACATTTTGAAAAAATCCCCGGCTGAAATATCGAACCAGTCCAAATTCCGCCCAAGGAAGAATACTCCGATCGCCAGAAAGAAAAAACCTCCGATTGGTGAAGATCCACCTTTTGAATGTTCGTCTCCCGTTCCCAGAAGCCGTTTCATCCCCATTAGGATCAAGATAACAGGCCAATAATTTGAGATCACATAGCCTAAGCTGAAATCGGTGTAACCCAATTGTCTGAGTAGAAACATGGCTCCAATCCCTATCAGGATCAAGCCGCCAAAAATCTGACTTGTGAACCTTCTTTTCATATTCCATTTCCCCTTTAAATTAGTGGAACGCTCTCTTCTTCAATCTTATAGCCTTAGTCTACAGGAAGAAAGCGCTCATAAACAGCGGCGAGAGAAGGAACTTCCACTCAGTCTCTAGACGGAGACGTTTGGGATATTATTCTATATACTACTATATATACATAAAAAAAGACCGCCCCTCAGTTATAAACTGATCTGGGACGGTCTCTTTATTCAGCAGTCTTCTGCATCAGCAGCGCATTATTGTTGCGGTTTCTGAGCTGGTTTAGAAGTATTTCCACTTTGCTTAGTAGTGCCGTCGTTCTCAACAGCAAACTCAGCATTGTATTTTTCATTCGGTGTTTTGTAGTTTTCTTGAACTTTAGATTTTTTATTATTAGCCACGGAATTCACCTCCCTTATCCCTTATGCAGCATAGATAATGCTTACTAAGAGAACATCTCGGATGAGGCTAACGCTCTGCCCCAGTCCGTATTATGGCAAGGTGATGTCACTATTATGCATGGCCAAGTGAAAATAAGTTCAATCCGCCAAATTCATTGAAATACAATTCTAAATTTAGATGGATTCTTCCAGCAGAGATTGCGGTACAGCATTATAAGTCTCAATCGCCTGGGTAAGCTTCTTCAGCATGACTTCCGTACATGTTCCGTTACCACGCTTAATGAGCTGAACCACAACTGATTTTTTACCCCATTCCTTATACACCTGTTTCGTAGTAGCAAAATACAAATCAATCTTCCGCCCTTTAATGGCAGATCCTGTATCAGCAACGATGCCGTATCCATAACCAGGTATATAAAGTATACTCCCTAACGGGATTACCTTAGGGTCAGCAGCAATAGTCGAGACTGTATTCTTATCTCTACGTACTTTCACACCTGAATAGGTGATTCCGTATTCGGGATGTTTAGATGTTTTACCTGTAGATTCATAACCCGCAGTATAACCCGTCGCCATCACTTTCATTGAAGTAATAATCTGGTCAGGAGCTGGTGCAGCTACAGGAATAGAATTCGGTGATTTTGAAGCGCCAGTGCCTCCATTCCCTTTGGCAGTCGGTGCTTTGGTGGCTGGAGCCTTGGTAGTTGGAGCAACAGTGCTTTGTGGTGACTTTGTAGATACTGGTTTATTTATTGTTGTCGCAGGTAATACAGGTGAGCTTGCATGTGACTCATTAAACAATATCGTGGCACGGCCTGTCGTTAGAACGACTTGTTGTTCTTTGGTTCTCAGTGAACCAGAGTTAGTTTGGGTATGTTGCACCTCGTTCGAAAGCGTTTTGCTCATGCTTGTGTGTTGTAACGTGTCTCCTGTCCCACTAGCCACAACTGCTTGATGCTTTGATTCAGGAATGATACCTGCAGCAGTTAACAGTAGAACTATTGTGACGAAAAGACACCAAAACCTCTGAAATATGCCCATTTTGTTCATGTGATAAACCTCCCCCTTATTAGCGAAGGTTTCCCGATTCACAAAATTTTATACATGAAGATCCATTTTAGATCCACATGCGCATATGACAGAGGTCGTTATTAAACATACTTTTGGTGTAGATTATTTCATGTAATTAGGAGATTACACGGTCTGCAATTTCCTGAGCCAGTAGCTCAATCACTTCTTGAAGTGGCTTAGCTCCAATATCGCCTTCCCCACGCTTACGGATGGAAACTGTCTCGGCATTCATTTCATTCTCGCCGACTACGAACATGTATGGCAGCTTCTCCAGCTGAGCTTCACGGATCTTATAACCAAGCTTCTCATTACGCAAATCTGCCTCAGCAGAGATACCACGGCGACGCAGCTTGTCCGTAACTTCCTTAGCATAATCGTCGAAGGCAGTGGAGACAGGAATAACTTTAACCTGCTGTGGAGACAGCCAAAGCGGCAGTGATCCGGCAAAGTTCTCTAACAAGAAAGCAACAAAGCGCTCCATAGTACCTAAAATACCGCGGTGTAGAACGACTGGGCGGTGTTTCTGACCATCGTCACCGATGTATTCCAATTCAAAGCGTTCAGGCAGCAAGAAGTCGATCTGTACAGTGGAGAGAGTCTCTTCTTTGCCTAGTACAGTCTTGATCTGTACATCCAGCTTCGGACCGTAGAAGGCAGCTTCGCCTTCTGCTTCGTAGAACGGCAGACCAGCTTCTTCTACAACCTCACGCAGCATGCGCTGTGCAGTTTCCCACATTTCGTCATTTGCGTAATATTTCTCAGTATCCTTAGGATCACGATAAGACAACCGGAAACGGTAGTCATTAATACCAAAGTCACTGTAAACCTGTTTAATCAACTCGATTACACGAATGAACTCGCCTTTAATTTGATCCAGACGGCAGAAAATATGGGAATCATTAAGAGTCATTGAACGTACACGGTGCAAGCCAGTCAATGCTCCAGACATTTCATAACGGTGCTGGATACCCAGCTCAGCAATACGGATCGGCAGATCACGGTAGCTGTGCATGGAGCTCTTATAAATCATCATGTGATGTGGGCAGTTCATTGGACGAAGCACAAACTCTTCATTATCAATAGTCATTTTAGGGAACATGTCCTCTTGATAGTGCTCCCAGTGTCCAGAAGTTTTATATAGTTCAACATTACCAAGCACCGGAGTATATACATGCTGGTATCCTAAACTTGCTTCCAGATCCACAATGTAACGTTCTAGAATACTGCGCAGTTTAGCACCCTTAGGTAGCCAGATCGGCAAGCCTTGGCCTACCAATTGATTAAATGTGAAGATTTCAAGCTCTTTACCCAATTTACGGTGATCGCGTTTCTTCGCTTCTTCAAGCAGACGAAGATGCTCATCGAGCTGTGCTTTTTTAATCCAAGCTGTACCGTATACGCGTTGAAGCATTTTATTCTTGCTATCGCCGCGCCAGTAAGCACCAGCTACATTCATCAATTTAAAGACTTTGATTTTGGAAGTAGACGGAACGTGTGGTCCACGACACAAGTCGAAGAATTCACCTTGTTCATAGATCGAAATCACACTATCTTCAGGCAACGCTTCGATCAGTTCAAGCTTATAAGGATCACCTAGCTCCCCGAACATTTGGAGCGCTTCCTTGCGACTAACTTCCTTACGTACGATTGGCAGGTTTTCAGAGATAATACGATCCATTTCCTTTTCAATCTTTAGTAGATCCTCAGGATTAAGTGGATGTTCCAAATCCATATCGTAGTAGAAGCCATCTTCGATAACCGGGCCTACACCTAGCTTAACTTCCTTTGTTCCGTACAAACGTCTTACAGCTTGCGCCATCAAGTGGGCAGTACTGTGACGCATAACTTCCAAACCTTCAGGTGAATCCAAAGTTACGATTTCAATCAATGCGCCTTCCTCAAGCGGAGTGGACAGATCCACGACAATACCATTCAATTTCCCTGCCACCGCGTTCTTGCGAAGTCCACTACTAATAGAAGCCGCTACATCATCAATATTACTACCTTCTGCGTATTCCCGAACGGAGCCGTCCGGCAGTTTAATACTTACCATTTAAATTCCTCCTTCATTTCCTTAAGCCAACCAACAATTTTAAATTTTGCGAAACGGAAATATCCACGCACAAAAAAACGCCCGTCCCGCAAAGGGACGAGCGATTGCACCCGTGGTTCCACCCAAATTTGATTCTCTCAATCCGCTCTTAAATCAGAGTTGAGACAGAATCCTTCGTAAGCATGGAGTAACGACCATGAACCGGCGGTTCTTACTATCCCATCTCTGGGAATTCATAACCGCAGCTACAAAGGGGTAAATCAATAGTAGATACCGGAGGAAATTACAGCCTATGTTCCCTCTCTCTGAACGGTCCAGAACAATCGATTCATATCTTTGTCAATGCTGTTAACGTGAATTATGGAGTAATTATAAATCTGTCCTCTCTGACAGTCAAGTCTGTAGAGGGGGCAAAATTTTGTAAACCCCGGGCACCAGTTACCGATACGTACAGTTCTACACCCTGGAGATCCGCCTAGAACTGTCCTTAAGAGGTTACTCTTCTCGTCGTTTCCTTTCAGGTAAGCGGCCTGCACGTTTCAAAGACTCACGCAGCAAGTATTCGATATGTCCGTTTACACTGCGAAATTCCTCTCCCGCCCAACGTTCCAACGCCTCATGCAGATCCGGATCGATCCGCAATGGAAAGCTTTTCTTGGCCGCCATGATGCACCGCCTTAATACAACGAGCCGGTGTTAATGACCGGACTCGCTCCGCGCTCCGACACGATCGCCACCATCAGATTATTAATCATCGCTGCTTTACGTTCTTCGTCAAGCTCGACCACACCGCTCTCTTTAAGCTGTTTAATCGCCATATCAACCATGCCAACTGCACCTTCTACGATAATTTGACGAGCTGACAGAATGGCAGAAGCTTGTTGCCGCTGCAACATTGTACTGGCAATTTCTGTTGAATAAGCCAAGTGTGTAAGTCGGGCTTCAATAACTTCTACACCAGATAAAGACAAGCGCTCTTGTAGCTCAGACGCTAATTCTTTAGCAATTTCGTCTGCATTGGCACGCAAGGACATGCCGGATTCATTGAAGTTATCATAAGGGTATTTGCTGGCTACATGACGCAGTGCAGTCTCGCTCTGAATCTCTACGAAAGCCATGTATTTATCTACATCAAAAAGAGCTTTAGCAGAGTTAATCACCTTGAAGACAATAACTGCAGCAATTTCAATCGGATTACCTTCAACATCATTGACCTTAAGCTTCACACTGTTAAAGTTACGAACGCGCAGGGAAACCGTCTTGCGTACGCTGAACGGAATGACCGCGAACAATCCACTCGTTGCAATAGTCCCTACATATTGCCCGAAAAAGGTAACAACGACCGACTTATTGGGCTGTACAACCGTAATACTAGTACATAGAACCCCAGCTACAACGAACAGAATAACCGGCACTGCAACATACTCCTGAACAGCACCATAAATTCCCCCAGCTAAACAAACTGCAATCAATGCGATAACCCAAAATCCGCTGACAGGACGAAGCGTCTTCTCCTTCATAAAAAAGCACCCCCATAAGATATTCTTTTGATATGATTATGATATCACTTTTGGATAATAATGTGTATACAGAAATGTAATAAAATAATGAATTTATGTTCACAGGTAAATACCGGTATAATCCGTCCCGCACAAAAAACGCTTGTTTATCATTCATCCCTTAAAGAAGATGAACAATAAACAAGCGTTAAATATATCCGTATGATATTAATATTAGTTCTGCATGATGAAATCATTATCAATCTTCGCATTAGCATCATCGAACACGCGCAGAATATCGTAGCGTGTATTCCGCTGTGCCGGGATTTTGCCTGCTTCGCGGATCAGCTGAGTAATCGATTCGATATTGACCTTGTAGGTCGCGCCCGCAGAAGATACTACGTTTTCTTCAATCATCGTACTGCCGAAATCGTTGCAGCCATATTGAAGGGAAAGCTTACCGACCTCTGGTCCCATTGTAACCCAAGAGGACTGGAAGTTCTTAATGTTGTCTAGAACAAGACGACTAATGGCTACCGTCTTCAGATATTCCTCAGGTGTTTGTCTATCCAGCTTCAGGTTGGTATTGTCCGGTTGGAATGTCCAAGAGATAAAGGCCAAGAAACCCTCTGAATCATATTTGTTGGCAATACACTCGTCCTGAGCCTCACGCACACGAAGTAAGTGCAGTGCCCGTTCTTCCATACTCTCACCAAGACCAATGACCATCGTAGCTGTCGTATTCATACCGATCTTATGCGCTGTCTGCATGACGTCCATCCACTCGCGCCATGAGCCTTTAAGTCGGCTGATCTTGCGGCGTGTGCGATCATCGAGAATTTCCGCACCCCCACCTGGTAATGAATCCAGACCAGCAGCATGGATTTCACGTACCACTTCCTCGAGCGATAATCCAGATACTTCTTTCATCTTCATAATCTCTGCAGGAGAGAAAGAATGCATTGTAATCTCAGGAAAACGTTGCTTAATTCCACGAAGTATATCGGTATAATAGCTGAAAGGAAGATTTGGGTTCGTACCGCCTTGCATCAGTATTTCTGTACCATTTACAGCGATAGTCTCAGCGATTTTTTGGTAAATCGTCTCATCCGGCAGTACATAACCCTCATCAGAGCCCGGTCTGCGATAAAATGCGCAGAAACGACAGTAGACATCACATACATTCGTATAGTTAATATTACGACCAATTACAAACGTGGCCATCGGGTCTGGATGCCAGCGTTCCATTATGGTGTTTGCAGCAGCACCCATTTTCTCAATTTCGTTGCTCTCGAACAGTCGGATGGTATCTTCCAATTGAAGACGTTCACCCCGTAGGGCTTTGTCCAAAATAAGATCTATCGCACTCATCGTTCGCATCCTCCTTTTAAACCCTTAGGGGTATTGGTAGAATCACAGAATAACAGGAAGAAAAAACGTTGTCTCCTTATCAAGACGACAACCCTTTCTCATACAAATGAACAGTTCATTTCCTCATCGTATCACAATCTGAACAGCTTGAAAAATGCTTTTACATTCTTCGCAAAATCCTATCCAGAAGAAAAGCAGCATCGCACTAAGCGATACTGCTAGTTATACTCTATTTCTCCACCAACGCTCGATGGAACATATCCTTCTGTTACTCGGACTCAATTTCCGCCCTAGCGGCCTCTAGTGCGCGGCCAAGATCAGCAATCAAATCTTCAGCATGTTCAATACCGACGGAGAAGCGAAGCAAACGATCATCTACACCCACTGCATTTCGAATCTCCAAAGGAATATCAGCATGTGTCTGTACAGCCGGATACGTCATAAGTGACTCTACGCCGCCCAGGCTTTCTGCGAATGCAATAAGACGAATATGGCGAAGAAGCGGCTCTACGTATCTGGCATCTTTTAATTTGAAAGAAAAAATACCGGTATTGCCTGAAGATTGGCGATTCTGGATTTCATGTCCCGGATGATCCGGCAATCCTGGATGGAACACTTCCGCAATCGCTGGATGCTCTAGTAAGTAGTGGGCGATGGCCAGTGCATTGCTCTCGTGACGCTCCATACGCAGCGCCAATGTCTTCAAGCCTCTCATCAACTGATAACTGTCTGTCGGTCCGAGCACAGCGCCAATAGAGTTATGTAGAATAGCTATTTCAGCTGATAGTTCTACACCCTTGGATACAATTAGACCTGCCAGCACATCATTATGCCCACCCAAATACTTAGTAGCACTATGAACTACAATATCCGCACCTAATTCTATAGGCCGTTGGAAGAATGGGGTCAGCAGCGTATTATCTACAATACTAAGTAACCCATGGTGACGTGCCCAAGTACAAACGGCTTCAATATCCGTGATCATCATTAGTGGATTCGTTGGCGTTTCAATAAATACAGCTTTCGTATTGGGACGACGCGTAGCTTCCAGTGCATCCAAATCATTCGTGTCTACATAAGAAGCAGTGATTCCAAACTTGGACATAATCCGTTCCAACAAACGATAGGTACCGCCGTAAAGATCCAGTGAAACGATCAGATGGTCGCCTTGAGCGAACAAGGTAAGAACCGTTTGTATAGCCGCCATCCCTGAGCTACAAGCAAATCCTGCATCTCCAGATTCTAGTTCTGCAGCTTTATTCTCAAGCACTGAACGGGTCGGACTCTTGGTGCGGCTATAATCAAACCCTGTGCTCTGACCGAGTTTTGGATGACGAAATGCCGTTGCATTATAAATCGGAAAATTAATTGCTCCAGTGGCTGGATCTTCTTGAGAACCTATTTGAGCCAGTCTGCTTTCAATCCTAAGTTTGTCATCCATGATTAATGCCTCCTAATTTATATTGTAGCGCTGTTATTAATAAACAATGGGGTCGATATCATAAGGCGTTTCTTGATATACATAGTAATTGAGCCAGTTAGAGAATAATAAATTGGCATGCGCGCGCCACACTGCTGGAGGTGTACGATCGGGATCATCTTTAGGGAAGTAATGTTTCGGCAAAGCCATCTCCATCCCTCTTGTCACATCACGGTCATATTCCCATTTCAAGGATAGAGGATCATATTCGGAATGTCCGGTCACAAATATTTGTTTACCGTCGTTTGTAGCCACTAGATACATACCAGCTTCTTCGGATTCCGCCAGAATCTGCAGATCTGGATTATTCTCAATATCTTCACGTGAGACATCGGTATGACGGGAGTGTGGTACATGGAATACCTCGTCAAAGCCGCGCAACAATTTAATGTTATTTTGATTAATCGTATGAGCGAAGACGCCAAAGCATTTCTCAGGCAATGCCACTTTACGAACACCAAAATGATGATATAAGCCTGCCTGTGCCGCCCAACAAATATGCATGGTTGAAGTCACATTGTCCTTGCTCCATTCAAAAATCTCTTTCAGTTCTTCCCAATACGATACTTCCTCGAACTCCATTTGTTCTACAGGAGCACCTGTAACGATTAAGCCATCCAAACGGCGGTGGCTGATCTCGTCAAAGGTTTTGTAAAAGCTCTTCAAATGTTCAGCAGAAGTATTCTTGGAAATATGGGAACGTGGATGAAGTAAAGTAACATCAACTTGTAGTGGCGAATTTCCAATTAAACGCAGCAATTGAGTCTCTGTCGTCTCTTTAGTCGGCATGAGGTTCAGAATAGCAATCCGTAGTGGACGGATATCCTGATGGAAAGCCTGACTTTCGTCCATCACAAAAATATTTTCTCCGGATAGTACTTCTTTCGCCGGTAAACTGTCGGGAATTTTAATTGGCATTGTCTTTCCACTCCTTAGCTGAATTTAGTTGTTTTGCCGCACTGCGGCTTGCTGAACAATAAAAAGACCTTCCTCGGAAATCGAGAAAGGTCATATCTACAGTCATATGCGCCTCTCTCATCTGCCAGAATGTTCCTGAAGACGATTAGACGTCTGCAGAAATTCCGCAAGAATTAGCACCGTGCGTTTACACGCCGGTTGCCGGGTTTCATAGGGCTAGTCCCTCCACCTGCTCTTGATAAGATTTAGCTGTATTCAATTAAATTACTTTAAAATTCACTTTAAATCATGAACCTCCTTTTCGTCAAGTCCATACAATGCTGAAGAAGCCTCAAAATCACAATAAATTTGCTTGAAAGAGGCATACTCCGTTGTTATACTAGACAAGTATTTCATACCTGAACGAAAAGAAGAGGTGAGAAGAAGAATGGAAGGCGACCCGAGCTCGCAAATATGTGTACAGAATGAGCAACCACACAGGATAATCATCAGCTTGCCGGCGGCGGGAGCAGTTCTTCTTCATGTCCTCGAAACGTCATTTGGCCCTATGTATTGATTGTAACGCCGGCCAAGCTGATTTTTTTCCCTGTGCTTAATTTAGCAGTCCCTGGTGAAGACCTGGGGATAGGAGGAGTGAAATCAGATGAAAATCCGGCTGGTAAATGCAGGGGTTTTTACACCTATTGATGAAATTGATGAAACACTAACACCCCCAACGGAAGGGTTCTATTGGATTGACGCCGATGTAGAGGATTTGGAGCTGCTTCAGCCTTTGTTCAACCTGCATGATCTTGCTGTTGAGGATTGCCTTAGCGAAGAGGATCAGCGTCCGAAGATCGAAATATACGAAAGTCACTACTTTATAGTTGTTAATAGCATCCGCTTT
This sequence comes from Paenibacillus sp. FSL E2-0201, assembly GCF_037963325.1. NCBI lineage: Bacteria > Bacillati > Bacillota > Bacilli > Caryophanales > Paenibacillaceae > Paenibacillus > Paenibacillus sp. FSL E2-0201. Next base: position 1,962,685 of record NZ_CP150154.1, on the reverse strand, counting down.
GATGATGAAGAAATTTTTCTGCGTGCGCTCAATGTATTCCTCGGAAGACATTACATCATCACTGTCACGAAACAAAAGATCAATGAACTACGAATCCTGAAGCCTATGCTCTGGGAGCAAGAAGTAAGTGAACCGGATATGTTCCTTTACTTACTTATTGACCTTGTCGTGGATAACTATTTCTCCGTCGGCGACCGGATTGAAGCCCGGATTGAGAAGCTGGAAGAAGATATCCTCATGCATACCAAGAAGTCACATCTCAGTGAAATTATCGGTCTGCGAAGTGAAATTTTATGGTTAAAAAAAATGCTTGGGCCACAAAAAGAAGTGATCAATACCCTAAACAAAAAAGACCTCCGTCTGATTGATGATCAGCTTCAGAAATATTTTAGCGACATTTATGAAAATGCAGTTAAAATATCTGAAACCTTTGAGACCTATCGCGATCTCATGGGCAACTTACGAGAGGCATACCAATCCAGTATCGCCAACCGAGCGAATGAAATTATGAGAGTGTTTACTGCGATCACAACAATATTCATGCCCCTGACCGTAATTACCGGAATCTACGGTATGAACTTTGATCATATGCCCGAGCTTCATACGAAATACGGCTATTATGGCGTTATAGGCGTCATGCTGACCTTAGGTTGTGGGATGCTGTATGTTTTCCGCAAGAAGGAATGGCTATGAAACGAATCGGACGAATAAGCAAGACGAAGGCCCTGTAACCGTAAGGTATAAGGAAGCCTTCGTCTTTTTGGTATGTGAAAAATTAAAAACTGGTCGCCATAGCCACTTTATGCGTTTGCTCTCGACGGAAACGGATGCGGATCAACCGCAGACGCTCATAATAAACATCCAATCCTTCAGCAGCGGAAAAATCGTCACCATACACCTTATGTAGCACCGGTTTTAGGAAAAGATCCCCGAGCTCCACGTAGGCATTCCATACCGCTTCCTGCTCATTCTGCGGCATATTGCCAAGCTCTACATGGATCAGCTTCTCCACAGAATAACCTTCTCTTTCTAGTTCCTCTACCGCTTCAATCAATTCACGCCGATTTACTCCACTATTCACTTTAAGCTGTTCCAACCCTAGCCCATTCTCGATACCCTGTAGCAGAATCCTCCGTAAACGCAGTCGTTCTAGCTGTTTCTTATATTTGACCTCTTTCTGTTTATAAAGCCAAGATACAAAAGACTCCTCTTCGATTACTTCATGAACCCAATTTAGAGGAAAGGAATGTTCCCTTGCCGCCGCAGTAGTTATAGCCAGCCAATCGCCCCCAAACTGCGCTACCTTACCTTCTCCTACACCTGGAATTTGCAGCAGCTCCTCTGGCGTATACGGCAAAAATGTGCTTAACAAGCGCAATAGACGATTGCTGGCGAGAATATAAGGCGCCTTCCGTTCACTCGAAGCCTTACCACGGCGCCAGGCACATAACTCCTCATAAACAATTTCATTCCCATGATGTTCGCTGTAATATTGAAGCTTCAGCTGTTCCTGATTACGTCCAGTAAGACTATCCTCCTCGTGGAATATCCCATCTATTAAGGGTCGATAGCCATCTCCCATCTTCACCGCTAGCTCATGCCTGTATACACAGAGCATTTCATTCCAAGATCCACCTTCATACCATAAATTCTCGATGTAATTCTCCCCTCCTGAGAAATCACGCCAGCCCAAACTCCAGATCCCCTCTTCCTCTCCAATCCACAGCTGGGCGTACACCTCTTGATCCACTCCAGATATTCTGGATAAACGGTTCATAAATACAATTTGCATATTCATCCCTACCTTTCTCAGCTTACAGCAAGCACAATAACCTCCCGGGAAGAGCCTCCTTCGGAGCGAACAAATCCTTTCTCAATCAGACCCCGAAACGCAAAAAAGCACCTCTCTCACGATAAACGTGAAAGAGGTGCTCCCTCATTAAATGCTATACTGTTAGATCCTAGAATACCATATATTACCGAACAGTCAATGTCTTTTTATACTAGCTTCTAGCTAGAGCTAATGTAGCCAATCCAATCGCTCCAGCAAGCCCTGCATTGTCTCCAAGACCTGGTGACACTACATAATTATCGATGTCGACATTAAGCGATGGATGCTGAACATATCCGCTCAATAGCTCTTGCAGCTTAGTACGAATTAACGGGAACAGGTGGCTTTGCTTCATAACACCACCGCCCATTACGATTTTTTGAGGAGACAGAATCAGTACATAGTTCATGAGTGCATGCGCGAGATAGTGAGCTACCATCTCCCATGCCGGATGGTCCGCTGGTAGCTCTCCTGCCGGTTGTCCCCAGCGTTTTCCGATCCCCGGCCCTGCGGCTAATCCTTCAAGACAATCACCATGATATGGACAGTAACCCTCAAACGTATCCTCAGGATGTCTACGAACTAGAATATGTCCCATCTCAGGATGTGACAATCCATGGACCATCTGTCCGCCAACAACCGCTCCTGCCCCAATGCCTGTCCCAACCGTAATATAAAGACAGCTGTCCAGACCTTTAGCCGCCCCCCATTTACTCTCCGCAAGCGCTGCACCATTCACATCGGTGTCAAAGCCGATCGGAACGTTAAATTGCTCAGCCATTGTGCCTACCAGATTATATTGTCCCCAGTGAGGTTTTGGTGTCGTTGTTATGTAACCATAAGTAGGGCTGTCCAGCACGGGATCAATCGGTCCAAAAGATCCGATTCCGAATGCTTCTACATTTTTCTCTTTAAAATAGTCTATTACTAGTCCCATCGTTTCTTCCGGTGTTGTCGTCGGAAAGCTAACCCGGTCAATAATGGTACCGTCCTCATAACCAATCCCACATACAAACTTTGTTCCGCCTGCTTCAATCGCTCCCAATAGCTTCACAGCAATTATCTCCCTTTCTCTAGTTAGAAGTAAATACGCTACCCATACAAAAATGAATAATATCATTTAAAAAAGCAATCACCAGTCCTAATTATACGTCGAATGAAGCGCTATCACAACAAGTATAAACGCCTTCAGCATCCTTATAAGGACGGTAAGCGTTTAAGCGAGAAATATAAGGATAATGTATAGCGTGAAACTTATTTGTCTTACAATTTAATAAAAACACCCTCCATGCAACTTTGCATGAGGGGTGTCTGTCCTTTAGTTATTCAAGTCATCGAACATGGAGCCTTTTACCGTAACCTCAATCTGATCCAGCGGCTTAATGCCGTTTAATTTGCCTAATGATTTGTAGGCATTGGTACTCTTGGACAGCTCCACATCTGCCAGCCAAGCCTTCACATAGTACTTACCGTCTGGCATTTCAGCTGTAGTATAGACAGGGAGTTTGTCTTTGTTGATCGTAATTGTTACTGTAGACTTCTCCGTGATCTTGTACATATGCTGATTCAAGCCTACATATTCACGGTATTTGAAATTGTTGAAGCTACCCAGTGTGCTAGACTGCGAGTAACCTTCCAGGATATTCTTCCAGAATTCATGGGTGCCTTTATCACTTTCTCTATCCTGTGAATATGGAATTTCTTCTACCTCTTTAGTAAAGCCTTTCTCAACCGTCAGCAATTTCTCATTATTCACACCCGTGTCATTCTCTACTGATAATGCTGCTGGCTTTCTCGCAAAGTTATTACCGTTTTTGCTGAGCGGCTCATTCCGCAGATTAACCGCAACCTTATCCTTATTAATATACATAAGATCAGTTTCATAGCGGAATGAATTCGTAAGGTCTTCAACAAGCTCCTTATGATCCACGGTGTCTTTATCCGTGTCCTTAAACATCACTGTCTCCAGCGTAAAGGTATAGGTTCCAACTGGATTAAAATAATACCCCGATTTAATTGGATAATCATAGCCTTGCAGCTGTTTATCAGTTGCAAACACGGCAGTGTCGTAAGCAGATTTGTTGTTAAGCATTTTTTTGGCGGTATCTCTGGCCTTCTTATAAGCTTGAGCCATGCTATTCTCTACCTTCCAGCCGACATCTCCGCTTGCCTGCTGTGTAAAGATCCGTTCGAATTTACCCTTAACCTTCGTCCAGTCCTGCAAGATCTTATTCTCATCTTCATGAGCCATCCAGCGGATCACATTATAGTTGTAAGGCTCACTTGTCCAGAGAAGCTTTCTGATCAAACTATCTGCTTTGTTATTTTCTATTGAATTCTTGTATAACTTCGGCGCGATTTGTTCGAGCCCATTATAAATATAGGTCCGAATGGTTTTGACGTCTTGCCCGGGTGTAAACGGAGCCGAGGTGCTGCCGCTCGTCGTATATGTTTTACAAGATTCAACGTCTTGGCCTGCCGCGTTCTTACTGGTGCTGCAAACCTCATAATCACGGGTATAATTTCTGCTTACAGTACCTTGGAAACTTATATTTCCTGACTTCTGATTAGGTGTGTACGGAGCTGGATTACTATACCATTTGCCATTAACCGGATCATCACCAAAATCAGGGCGCTGCAAGCTAGCAATGATGTCAGGTTTTCTCACTATTGTACTGGCAGCATCATTCACAGCGGGATTGTTCTCCACTCGAAAATAGCGATAGATCGCATCCGTATTATTAGTAACTTCCAAAGCACCTGTAGCATTCCCACTCCAAGTGAAATTAGCATAGGGCGGCTGTAAAACAGCTTTTATAGCAGCGCCATCAGCTAAACCGAAGTTCACTTTTTTTGATAACACATTGTAATCCAGATCAAAAGAGCCTTTGGTCGTTGGCATCGCGGTGACCTTCTGAATCCATCCATAAAGCTCATTATTTTCGTACAAAACTTCCTTAGGTGACTTTTGACTGTTCAGATTAAATCGTATGTTCACATCCCCATCTGGCATAGTAAATGTCGCGTAAAGAATATTGTCCTCCGCATTAGCTGCAAGCTTAATTTCACCAGCCAACGTTGACGCATGGCCGTGGTATTTTACGGGAATTTCCTTCCCGTTACTCGTAATCTTCCAAGCAAAATCTGTTGTTTTCTGGGTAGCGAAGCTGGATCTGAGTCTAATCCCAACAGTTACCTCTTGTCCCTCTAATGCGCCGGTTGGCATCGTTTCGAAATGAGGGGATAAGTCATTTACCTGCAAAATAAAAGGAGCGATAGGAATGCCTAAGTAAGTGATATTTCCGTTAGAACCCTCAATGTAGATACGACCCGATCCCCATGACAGATATGTAGGCGGTTGCAGGACATGTACATAATCTATCCACTGACCACCCTTAGACGGAGTCGCATCCCTTGTATACACAGGACTGCCTTTAAGTGTACTGTTTTGATTGTTATAGATGAATTCAGCGTATGTTTTTTCAGCGTAATCTCTATTTAATCCATCGATAATGGATTTTTCAAAAGTTCCATTAGAATCTTTTAGATATTCACTTTTCTTATTGCTATAATCATCGAAATTATTCTCTGTAATATTGTACAACTCTTTAACTTTTTCATTTTTCCATGGACGATGAACCATATTGAAATCTTGTATCTGCTTTCCACTCCAACCTGCATACCAGGGCGCGCCTTCCGCTGAGACATCCTCGCCATCTTTTGAATAACCAGAGAAGGCATGCATTTTACTATGTTCCAACCAGTAATGAGGCTCTCCGTAAACTATTTCATAATTATTACGGTTAGAATCAATACTTTTTTGAAGTAAATCTTTTCTTAGGTCCCTGCTACCTACTTTAACTGGGTAATAATCAGGCCAGCCATATATATTTTCCATATCATTATTAATATATTTTATAACTTCCTCTGGTGTTTTAGGTAAGCTCTCCAAAGGATCGTCTATCGCTTCCTCTGAGAAAACAAAAGTATTAATAGATTGAAATAATAATACGATTATCGCAAAAATACGTATAGATTTTTTCATATATTCACCTATCTCATAATATTTTCATATCTATTCATAAATCCTATTTCCTCCATATGGAAAGATGTACACTCCCCCACTCCTTAGATTGCACTATAACTTTAAAGTTTTTATCTGAGAATTCCTTTATTGGTAATACATCCACTCTTTCTCTTTTAGATCTTACATACTCCATAATAGAATCCACCACATTACTTTCAATCTTTTGTTTTAGAATTTCTTCTGCCTCATTAGCTGCTTGCACAGGATCAGCATCTTTAACTTCATATTGAACTGTGATTTGGAAAAGGTATTTACCCACTGCTGGCTCAGAACTACCAAACACTGTGAGTTTAGAATTTGAAATATAGACAGGTTCCCTATTTGGTCCTAACTCAGTGTATGGAATTTTAAAACCTTCAACCGTTGCTACTTTTGGTTCACTTGAATTCCCTGTTTCTGGAGTACTCGTAGGAGGCTCATTCCCCGGAGTAGTAATATAAACCGTCTTCACGGCATCATCCCATTTCACGTTTACACCGAGCCCTTCATATACAAAACGAAGCGGGACAAACGTTCTTGATTGCTTAAACAGTGCAGCCGTATCCATTTGCTTCGTCGTTCCATTAAGCTCATAGCTCTTTTTCCCGATATAGACACCCATGGTTTTGCCTTCAAGCGAAATTGTCGCTTTTTTAGCCTTACTGTCCCATAACACCTCAGCTCCAAGAGCTTCACTTATAAAACGAACTGGAAGCTGAACTCTTTGCTGCGCATCAATAAAAGGCTGGGCATCTGGAAAAATCACCTTTTCTCCATTAACTACTACCCTCAATGGAAGACTTGCGGCTAACCCCGTAAAACTCGAAGAGAACAGGACAACCATAAATAATACAACCAGCGAACTCATTATTTTTTTCATATAACTGCTCCTCTCAATTTAGTTGGCTATTGCTTAGTTCAGACGCATTGTATTAGTACTTGCACGGGCAGCCGCAACAATCTTGGATTCGATGTCCCGATATTTTGTTATCGTGTATTTTAGGCCTGCGGTTTTGCTATGAATTGCTGTTGTTACAAGATTTTTTTGTGTCCTAACTTCATTGCTTATACGCTGCAACTCTCTTAATTGGGCTTGCACATAAGATTCACTATAAGCTCTGCCCACATTAGAACTTACTCCAGAAGCTATAGACAATATCCTTTCGACGATTTCAGCAATGCTCTCCTCCTTACGCACCAGGCTTTTCTGCAGACTCTCCAGTTTATCCATATTCGCCAAAATCTTGGCTCCTTGTATGACACTGGCGGATGCAACTGCAATTTTCGTTATAGTTTTTGTAATGGTCGATTTAACTTTGCTGATTGCTGAATCTTTAATCGTACGAGCGCCAGCGATAAATTCATCCTTGGTTTTCTTGATTTTAGCTTTTACACTTTGGAATATATCTCCCATTTTCTTCATCGCTTTGTCTTTTACACCGATCCAATATTCCTTCTGGGCTTTTACATATTGAATAGTGTTATCCACAAACCGGTTGAAGCCATCTTTCATTTTTGTCATAACATCAGAGACTGCTTGTTTTACCTTTTGTGAAAACTCCGCAATTCTTTCACCGATTAGATTAGTCACTCGGACAGCTTCTGTAACCATATTCGTTACAAATTCAACACTTTGATTATAAAAGGAAACCACTCTCTCCTTGATGTCTTCCACCTTTTGCTTAATCCAGGGAATGACACTGTCAATGACAAAACCGATTATATAAAGCGCAATCAATGCTTTTATAGTACCAACGAGTACAGCTAACGCTGTAGTAATCGCCGCAGTAACAACTGCAACAGGCCCAACAGTCGCCAGTAATACTCCAACTACCGTTATTCCTGCAATCGCTAATGGCCGTAAATCCACTTCCCCATCCAGTACTTTGAACACCCCTTCAACCAAACTCTCCTTCAGAAAATCAGGGATGACCTCCAAACCAACCGTAATATTATGCACGAGGTTAGGAACTAAACCCCGTGTCTGGGAATCCGAAAGTAGAAAGGTGTTGTTTCCATTGGTCTTCAGTGAGAATAAGGAGTGATGAGCCAGTACGTCATCCCGTTCAGATTCAGTATCTATATAAATACCTGCCGAGGGATTTAGGAATAAGGCCGGTACGATGTCATATTTATTCCTGAACTCTTTGATTTGCCCTTTTTCATTCATTTCATCAATATTCGATTTGAACTTGTCTAGTACATCTCCATTAAATCCCGGAGCATTAAAGGTTGAAGCCGAAATGAGGTGTTTACGCAGATCCTCCGACAGAATAAAGGAAGAATATAAAGCCAGGTTGCCTCCTAGCGAATGCCCGGTCAAATATAAATCATAACTGCCGTCAGTCTTAAAGCTTTTCATATACTCTCTCGCTTCCGTTTGCTGCATAGCTTCAATGGAGTACGCCGTTGTCCCGTTATTTTTCCAGTCATTGCGGTAAAGTGGGTTTTCCATAGGTTCACTACCCCGGAACGCAGCTACCTTTTCTCCGTTAAGGGTATCCACTGTAAATGCAACAAAGCCTGATTCCTCTTTTTTATTATGAGAGACGATATTGGAAATCTCCCAATTCTTATATGGAGGTTTATTCATCTGCTCTATGAGAACAATCCACTGGTCGTATTCTTTAACTCCGTTAAGATCGTTGGGAAAGCGCTCTTTTAATTGCCGCTGACCTTCGGGTGTAGAGTAGAAACTGAGAACTTCGCCGAGAGTGATTTTGTCGTTCTTACGTGTATATATTTTCCCAAGGTCTTTATTATCTAATATATCTAAATAAACAATCTGGGAGATTTGCTTTAACTCAATCTCTGAAAGAATATCAGGATCAGCCATTACAATCCCCCTCTTTGTTCAAAGCTTTCTATTCTTTTCTCTTTCCATATTTCATAATACTCTTCTATTTCTTCTCGGGATTCTTCAATCTCCCCATCTGCCCCTAAACTGTAACCAACCATCGTTACAATGTTAACTATTCCTGTTTCCTTCGTTTCATCACTATAATAAAGATCCACATCTGATTCTGTCTTTTTGATGTCATCCAAGCGACTATGAGCATCAGGAGTGAGGTAAGCTATAGTAATTAGACTACTGACATATTTGTTTTCCTCTAACCTTTTCACAAATGCTAACTGGGCTTCAATTTCTTTATCCCGATCCTCGTTTCCTTTATTATCCATATAGTTATCACAATTTAAATATACTGTTACAACCTGCGTATTCGTTGGATATAACTTCAGAAATTGCTCATAGGATATCTTGGTATCGCTATGTTCGGGATAAACTAGACCTGTTTCGTTGGCGACGATAACCTTACTGTCAGGCCAAATACTAGCAGCCATTTCTTGAATGTGTGGTTCCTCATTTCTGGCAACTACTTGGTTTAAGTACTTGTCATAGACCTTTTTCAGATCCTTCGTAATTTCAACAGGAAATCTTAGCGTTTCATCTTTTTTTGGATAAACCATCGCCTTCAACGTATTGTTGTTCATCGTTCCCCAGCCGCCGCCTATACCGTCAAGGACAAATTCCTCTCCATACTTTTCATGTAAGGAGCTCAAAATTTTCTTTGCCGCTTTCTCATCTTTGGACTCAGATCCACAACCCATAAAGCTAAACATTGATACTAACAACATCAGAGTCAACACCTTCCTTGTACAAATCTTGTTCATGCAGCTTCACTCCTTTGTGATGACGATCCAGTTCACGCTAGAATTCAAAATCCAGCTTCAATTCCGGGAATTTGAACATTTGATTCATGTAAGTTTCAACCACCTTATCGAGGTGTCCTGTCATTTGGTTAGATAGCTTCTCCATACATTCCATGATGGCGTCCGTCAATTTATCGAGCCACTCTTCAATATGATCCATCAGTTGATCCCCTATCGGACTGCAAATCAGAAGAATGGATAAGACAGCCTGTGTAATTTCATTAAACTCCTCCGCCACTTCCGCTGCCTCAAGCATGGCTGCCTCAGATAATTGCTCGAACTTCGCATGAATATCGTCAAAGAGAAAGGATTCCGGAATATTATTCATTTCGGTTCTCCACACACTGAACTTTTCATCCACCATTCGCTCATATTTGTGAGCAATTTCAGTCAGTGCACCTCGTACTTTTCCAACATCCAGTTGATCTATTAAGGTAAAGATCACATACCCCAAATGATCTGATGCACGTTCGGTTAGTCCGACGGTATCCCCAAATCCACTCATAACAGCATCAAAAACAGGCGTATGGTCTTCCGTTAAGGTATTAATCCTGGACAACATAGCATAGGCATTCCCTTTTTCACCTGTAATCACATTCCCCTGGGAATCAAAGGTATACCGCTGCCAAAGAGAATCAGGAATTAAGAAATCCGTTCCCTCTATACCCGATCTAGCAAATACAATCTCTTCGTTATGTTTACCTAATGCAGATACAAGACTGTTATAGGCCACAATATTCTTAACTTGAACCTTCCCACTTTGCTCCGTGGTCAAAAGGTTTGCGATTCCCGGAGCATCGAATACTACACCACCGACCCCCTCATTAACCGATGCTGCATAAAGGGCTAAAGCTCCGCCCATGGAATAACCTGTAACCTGGCAATTGCCCTCTCCTTTGTTCTTCAGTACAAATCTTGAAGCTTCCTCCGGCATGCTACTTTGGCCGCTTAGCAGAGACTGAAGATCAGCTAGCCAATCCGCGCCTTTATATGTAAAGATAATTAATCTATCGTTATACTCATCTTTATAGGCATAGGCTGTTGCACCTGCAAAAGCCAATTTATCTGTTAGTTCGAGACCATCTGCTGCTTCTAGAACGGTTGCCAGCGTTATGTATTGTTGTTCGGTCAGCTTCATTTTCAGATCCCCCCAAATAAAAATCACTTCATCATTCCTTAAAATCATACTAACAAGGCAGATGATTCAAAGATCTGCCTTGTTATGTACAACCCGCATTATTTTCCGCGCAGTTTACTTGCCATTTCTTGCTCAGCTTGTTGCTTGATGTTAGCAATTTGTGTTAGGTTCTTGCTGATATTCTCTACACAGAGAACCAGCTCTTTAAAACTAGGCATAAGTCCGTCGAATTGTTGTACAAAAGCAGTCTGTGATTCTCCTTGCCACCAACCGCTAACGGCATGGATTTCAGTTTGCAATTGTTTGATAAGTGTATCTGCATTGCTTGCTTTAGTCTTGATTGACTTAGCTACACCAAGTGCCTGATCTGGATTAAATGTAAGATTGTTTCCCGCCACATTATTCACCTCCTTTCAAAGCAGTTCTACCTCAACACCCTGTCACTACTTTTGGCTTTGCCTTTGTTTTTCCAATTGCTTTTGCTTCAGCGCCTCTTGCGCCGCTTTCTCTGCCAACCTTCGCTTTTCTTCTCTCTCTTGTTCGGCACGGGTCACTTCTGAAGCCACTCTTTGGACTCCACTTTCGAGCCTATCCAGCGTTCTGAGCAAGGTCTTAATCTCATGATCCAACTCGTTGTATTCACTTTGAAATGCCTTAGAAGCTGTACCGGTCCAATAGCTGGCTGATTGTGTATAATCACTTTGCAGCTTTTTTGAAGCACTGTTCACTTCATTAGTTAAACTATGGATCTGTGAAGCGTTTCCCCTGATTTCTGATGGACTAACTGACACTGGCTGCACCTCCATCCTAGACTCCTATGCCTGCAGCAACTTGATTCTCCTTACTCCATACAGCGCATCTTAATCCGGTGTATTTATTCTTCACAATGAGATAGCCATCGCCTTGCTCCCCATCCTTCTCCTGGGTTCCATAAGGTAAGGACACATTGAACAGATTTTGTTCTTTAATTCTACCTAGCAAGATCCCGGCCTGTTCTTCCCTTATCGTCTTGCCCAAAGAATCCCAATTAGAGGTAAGATCACTTGTGTTATCTGCCGCTAGAACAGCCACCTTCATACCGCGTTCTTGCTTCACAACTCGCTCAATCAGCTCTTGCAGCATGTACATGTCTCCGCTTGTAAATTCACTTAGACGATCAATGACGAAGATCATCTGCTTCCACTGCTTCATCAATGCGCCAACGTCACCACCGGACATTCTGCAAGAGAGAAGCTCACTGCGTCTGGTTTCCAGTTGTTCCTTTATCCCTTCAATGAAATCATCCAGATCATCCACATTCGATAGATCCGTTACGTATGGCTGCTGCATCAGCTCGTAAATTCCCATAGCGGAGGAATCCAACGCATACACCTCAAGATCCTGTTTATCACTCAGCAGCTTCATCCACGAGACTAGCAAAGTGCTTTTGCCTGACATCGCTTCTCCAGCTACCATCAGTACCGGCGTAGCAAGAAGATCTATAAAGACGGGTAGTAAATCATTGTTAGCCAAGCCTATAGCCAGTTGCTCTGTATCATTATTGAGCTGCCATAGGTCAATTGTAGAAGGCATCACTGGAATTGGAGTGGCACCACTTAGATGCAAGGCCTCCATTCTCTCCAAGATAAGCTCAGTAGCGGTATGTTGATAATCAGGAAGCGATGTCTGAAATTCCAAAGGCGGTTTGCCTCGTACTAGCCCTCTGCCTGGAACCTTTGCTGGCTCCAACCCTTCCGTTCGTCCCACAATACCGTCATATTCACTCTTCTCGGTCATCTGGAAGCTAATCGCCATCTTGAAGTTGACCGAAAATTTATATCTGACCAATGCACTGTTGGTTGCTGTGGCGACCATATAAATACCGTATTTAAAGCCTTCACGAGCCAGCAGCACCATTTGTGCATCAAAATCTTCGTAGGTCTCCGATAAAGCGAAGTAGTTGTCGACCATGACTACAAATGATGGCAATTTCCGACCACTTCTACGGTAATCGCTGAATCCTTCACTGCCCGTATTTTCAAACAACGTTCTTCGTTCCTCCATAACCCTGAACACAAAACGTATAAATTGATCAATCTTATCTTCTTGCTCCAGTGTCATTACACCGCCGACATGAGGGAGTTTCTCCGTAGCTTTAAGCGAGCTCCCCCCAAAATCCATAATATAGATATTGACCTCATCCGGCGGATACATCAGGGCCATGGAAATACATAACGTTTTGAGGAACACGGTTTTGCCCGTACCCGGCGTTCCATAGACAAACAGATTGCCTTCAGATGCAAAATCTATCTCCAGCGCTTCCTGTCTCTGTCCTCTTGGATCATCCATGATCCCCACGGGCACACTGAGCAGCTTCTGCTGCTGCGGCCATCTACCCTCCGCAAAGCTATTCGTAAGCAAGGAATCAAGGTAAACTACTTCAGGCAGCGGCGGTAGCCAAGGCCCTTTTATTGGAGAAATCCCATATTGCTTGGCAGTCTCCGTAATGTATTCAACCATGGCATGCAACTGGGAGGCCGACTCATTTTTGGCTATTTTCTCTTCCTCCAGCGGAAAGATCTGCTCGCTTCTACCATTCAGGGCTATCTTATAGATTCGTTTCGGCTTGTTCTCCTGTTTCTGCAGTTCGCCTTTCGGATCATAATCAGCACCGGAATAAGCAGACTGGAACAACTCAAAGATCTCATCATTCCCTACTTGTATATAGGCCCGTCCCGGTTCCTTAATCATGGCCGCATCAGGACGCTTAATAACATCCCTACTATCAGCTTCATCCTGCACTTTAAGACATATTTTAAATTTCGAGTTACTCCAAATCTGATCATCCACTACGCCGGCAGGCTTCTGTGTAGCAAGGATCAAATGAACGCCAAGGCTTCGACCTACCCGGGCCGTACTTACAAGCTCTTTCATGAAATCCGGTTGATCCTGCTTCAGCTCCGCGAACTCATCCGCAATCATAATTAGATGAGGGATGGCTGGCATGTCACCTTTTACATTTTTGCTATAAAATAATTTTTGGTATTTATCAATATTGTTCACGCCATATTCCGAGAAGACACGTTGCCTCCGCATGAGCTCACTTTTGATAGATAGCAGAGCTCTCGTCGTTTGATTCCCATCCAGATTCGTAATGGTACCGACTAGATGAGGCATTCCCTTGAATACATCTGCCATGCCTCCCCCTTTGTAATCGATAAGTACAAAAGCAATATCATGGGGGTGGTAATGAATCGCTTGGGATACGATGATACTTTGCAGTAATTCACTTTTTCCAGAGCCTGTGGTCCCGGCTACTAGACCATGGGGTCCGAACCCAGCCTCATGCATATCCAGATGTAAAGCTTCTCCACCAGCCCTTATCCCTATAGGTACGCTCATACCCATATAAGTTTTGTTACGTGTCCAGTTCAACATCACATTTACTTCAGATACCTTTTCGTTCTTCAGCATTTCCATCAGTGTGATGGAGGACGGTAACGAGAAGTTAGCGTTTGCATTCTTAATCCGCAGCGGCGCAAGCTTTCTCGCCACCAGATCCAAGTCTTTAATGTCTGCCTGGTCCGGTGTAAACACAATCTTCTCTCCGGTTAATCGATTGGCCATTTCACCGCTTTTTCCATTTAAATGAATAACGGTTTTACAGTTCATGGGCAAATAAGCGGAATTCTTGGCGATAAAAAGGGTTGATACCCCAAGCTGTGCACTGCCGTTATATAAATATTTACTGATTAGCTCACTCTCGAGCAAGGAAGCATCTTCAACAATAAAGAGATAATGCGGCAAAACCCCACCACCCAAAGGCCTCATCTCTCTCTCCTTCAAAGCGCCATAAATCTCGGACAAAGTCTGATGGGCAATGGCTTTACCACATAAAAGAAATCTGATATTAAAACCGTCATCCCATAGGTGGGGTACAAATTTTAGCCAATCCCATTTATCCAGCTCATCCTCTGCGGCAAGAACAATAATCCTGACATCGTCATAACCATGATGAGTCACTAGCTGTAGAAGCATTAGCTTTATAAGGTCGGCTGTCTTATTACTCTCCCCGGCAATCCCGCATATTTCAGAGCTCACTAGATTAACCGTTATGGGAACGTTCGAGACCTTCTCGAATTCCATAGCCAATCTTTGCGGCTCCATCAAGAGCGGGTCCGTTTCAAGAATAATCGCCTGTTTGGTGTATTTGATCTGCAGCTCGAGCGGTGCACCGCCTACCCCGATTCGCAGAGCCAAAAAATCATTATGAGACGGTGTTTTTTCCCACAGCTTGTTATCTCTACGCAAAATTCTCTGCACACATTCCGCTGGCTCCGGGCTCATTTCATTCATGGCTTTTACCTGCTGTTCGCGAGCGATTGATAATTCACTGCGCACATCGGTAATAAACTGAAGGTATTTCTCTTCTCGTTCTTTCTTTTTCCGTTTATATTTTCTGATCTGCGTTGTCGCCCCTGTAAGAGAGCCGATTAGAGTCATCACGGTAGTCGCAACTGAGATTAGTAAATAGATGGACTGTGAAGTCATTGCAATTAATACGGTAATAATCAACATCACGATAGGTGGGAGTAATATTCCAAACCAAGAGATTTCTGGCTTCTCGTTAATCATGGGTGGATTAGGAACATCAATTTCTCCCCTAGGCATATCCGGCAAGAAACGAGGCTGACGGCTGAATTCATCACTCATGGCTGTACCTTCCTGTGTAGGTTATTGTCTCGGCTTCTCCCCCAAATAGAGAGAGTCGATGCCATTCACGACCGTTGCAAAAATAAAGATCATTCTCCAAAACATGCAAATAATCAGCGCTCATTCCACATATCCGAATACTTCCCCCATGCACTGGGTCTATTCGATAAATACTGTTGCCGTTTAGCCGGTTAGTACAATAAATATATCTGCCATCTGTGCTGATACTAGCGACATCTATACCATTCATAACTGTTGTGTCGTTAGTTTTAAGATCGAGTAGCGTCAAGCAATGTCTATTCTTCTTGTCCGCACATGCGAGAATGTCTCCAACCATAATCAGCCCAGTCGTTACCATGCCGCTTATCGATTCTCTCTGCCCTCCGGACTCAGTACTTCGGATGATTCCCCGTGGCGTTGCACAATAAAGTAAACCTTCATACATAAGAAAGCTATCTACATGCTCATCAATCAGCCTTGTATTACGTTTGCTGTTAGTTGTATAGCAGTACAATCGATGATCTTCCTCATGAATGTAATACAAGCAATCTTCGTGACGTAGCAACTGATAACAGGGTTTATCAAGTAATAGTTCTTCCTTCTGTTGTTCGATATCCAGCTTACAGAGTGCATTTCCCTTTAACTGATCACTGTAATAAAGGAAGTTGCCGGCTTCGTTCATGAACCAGAACAGCCCTTCATAGTGAGTTGGCGCTGCATGAGGGTGATCCAAATCAACGAAGTAAGTGCCTGTATAGTTCTTGATATCCGTAATAAGCAGTGATTCTCCAGCTTTCATGACTAATCCACCGCTTAACAGGTTGCCATTCATTTCATCGCTCCTTCTCAGATGAGTGTGAGCAGTGCGCCATGGGCTACACCTTCTTGATCCAAAGTCTTGCTATTATTCAGAATTCTCCCGAGCGGTTCTGCCTGAAGTCTAACATCACCGTTCATCTTTACGTGAAGTGAAGAAGCGAGCATAACCAATAGTTCCTCTATAGTCACAAACACCGGAACCTTCAGGTCTATCCTTTGAGCAATACCGGTCTGCAAAGTTACCATGATATAGTCCATTCCGATTGTTCCTTTCATTAATTCTTAACGGAGAGAAGGTATGTTCTTACACTGATCAGCTTATAATCGACATCTTCCCCCGCTGCTTCGGCCAGCTTTAAATATTGTGTTTTAAATTTATAAGTGGATTCGGCCTTGATTTCTACTTTCGTCACCAGTTGTTCTGTTTCGTAATTGGTAACCGAGGAGAAATTTAAAGTGACCTGAAAATCGTTGTATTTGCTGTCATTCGATTTAAATTCAAGTGTATCGCCGTCACTGGTCAGTAATGTTAAGTCCATGGCACTCTCGAAGGCATCCGAGAAATATTCTTTGAACTTCTCTTCATCTATTTCCGCATCTAATCCGCGTAGCGACTCATACTCCAGACTTCGATCCTTTGCCACCCTACATGCGTTATTAATCGCTGTGCTTAGTACTACATTTTCTTTAAACACAAGGGCCATTTCTACCAAAGGCTCAATAATAACCGAAAGAAAAATAACCAACATTATTCCTATAGCAATATTCTTCACCGTCAGTCATTCCTATCAATTCTAATAGTAGTCTAGATCTTTATAATGCTTCAGACCCGTGGTCGTCATGGAGAATCTGACAGGCATCTCACGCTCCACTGGTTTCCCCCACAGGGTGATTGAAAAAGGATATACCGCTTTGATCTCTACTTGAAGAGACTTCCCTCTCTGTCGGTAAGGTTTATCTGCTTCCGGCATCTCATAATAATCGGTTGCATCATCTCCCCCACGGGCATCCTCTTTGTCCTCATTCAGAACTGTAATTTTAATATCATCTGCCTTGTCGCGGAAAATCGGACGTTTCTGCAATCTATCCAGTGCATCCTCATAATCAGAATTCTTCAAATAATTATCACCAGCTACGATCTGTGAGACATTATAGGTTTCAACAACTAGCGTCAAGTACCATGGGAAGAAGAACGCCAGATTCATAAACACCAGAATCATTGCCGTTGTGACAATAGTGATTAGGATTGCTTTTGCTATACTTTGCATCTCATGACTCTGGGAGATCAAAAACATCCTTTATTTTACCAAAAACAGCATCCCAAACATCTCCAACCCAATCAGCTAGAGTACTCCCACTGCTCAAAGAAGTAACTACAACTCCAATCAGAATAATAACACCGACTGTCATCGCAATTTGCTTAATGCCCACTTCACCTTTTTCATCAGCCCAAAACCCCTTGAATTTTTCCATAGTCTCTTTCATCCTAATCTCTCCCTAGAAATAATTTCGAATTATTGAAACAGCTTCATAGAACTCAAAATGGTAAACAAATAATAGATAACGATGTAAATAGCCAGAACAATAATAAGTACTAACTGAATTCTTGCACTGCTGCGCTCCCTGCTCTCAAGTTCCTCTTCCAGTGCCCTGATTCTGAAACCATCCAATTCATTCTTGAGATAAGCCATCTGAGACACATTGTCATACCCCTTTAGTCTGGTTTCCATGATGTCGCAGAATTTGATGATGTAGTGCATCGGGATACGTTTCTTCAACTGTTTAAAGGCGAACTCTTCTCCATAATCGATGTTGTCCAGCATTACGCCAAGCTCTTCCGCAATATCCGGATTCGCATTTGGGATATAATCCTTGAGTACATCGGCAAAATGTATATTGACCGACTTTACATACTGGTAATAAACCATGCTGTAAAAAGCCGGGAAATCCAATGAGATATTTTTATTCTTCTTCTCAATAACCTTTTCAAGCTCCACGACCGGATACAACCAGCCCAGCATGATGAAGATGGCAGAAGCGCAGCCTAGCAGAATATTTACCTTTAGAAAGAATAAAGTAACTAGGATCGCACCCAGCGTGAACATATATTGCTCAGTACGTATTTCCTCAGGTGTTTTTTGAAGATCTAATCTGTCTATTATTTTTTTGAATCTTAGCCTTTCAGCACTTCCCAGCAGGCCTTTGACATATTCCCTAGCAATTCTTCGTTTATATTGATTGAATTTTTCTTGGAAAATGGCATTTTTACGCTGTTTTATGTATTGACGTGCACGTTTTTTCTGTTTTCTGCTTACAGGTTTAAAAAAGGGATACAAGAGGACTTTAATCAAGTAAAGAATGGACAACATAGCGATGAGCTTCATCAGAAATATCATTTGCGCCTACCTCCGGTACCCACGCTCCCTTGAAGCACCTGACTTCGTGCAAAACTCAAGC
The DNA here is from genome assembly GCF_037963325.1 of Paenibacillus sp. FSL E2-0201. NCBI lineage: Bacteria > Bacillati > Bacillota > Bacilli > Caryophanales > Paenibacillaceae > Paenibacillus > Paenibacillus sp. FSL E2-0201. The sequence goes on along the minus strand of NZ_CP150154.1, from coordinate 1,943,971 downwards.
AGATCACACTAATTAAAAGCGTATTAATCAATTTCCCGGCATTGCTCATTAGCATGAATTGTCTGAAATCCTTCACCGTCAATGCATATAAGAAAAACAGCACAATAATTCCAGTTTTAAACATAAAGTCGCGATTCATCTTTCTGAAGATTCGTTCCTTTTTGGTGTTGATTTCACGAAGCACCGCGTTTTCATCCACGATATCGAGAAAAATATCTGCCATTCCTCTTCTTTCGTTGTATTCAAAGACGACTGCTTTTTTGGTGAAATTATCAAATTTAGGTCCAAGCTGTCTGTTCAATAGCGTAATTGCTTGCCGAAAGGAGTAACCGTTATTATCACAATTATCTATAAACTGCTGGAAATACGGCCTAAGATTAGCGCTGATATATTCATCGTTCTCCATTACTTTTTTGATGGCTACAAGGACCCCTTCCCGGGCTAACGGGCAAATGATATCCTCGGCATCCATAATATTCTCAAGTCGTTCCGCCTGTATGGCTCTAGACTGCATCACAAAAAAAGTAAGCAATCCTACAAAGATCGAAATGGTGATTACAACCGAAAGCGTAATACTCTCCATAACAAGAACGACAAGCAGCGCTATAATAGCGAAACAAATGCAGAGCATAGAGGTAAAGCTTTCTAATGTAAAAGGCATATTAAAATCAAGAATTAGCCCTTCTACTAAGCGATTGTATTTCGCATAAATATTCTCCTTCTGCCTGACGATTCTCTCTTTCTTGATACGGTCCACATATCGCTTCGTATTGTATTTGCCTAAATACTCTGCGAGGGTATCAATGACATCGAGAATATATCTTAATGAGCCTTGGAAGAATCTCACTTCAAAAATAGCATTAATAAGCACAAATCCTGCCGTTCCCAAAAGAAGACTAATGATTAAAGTTGTATTCATCGAATTCGTACACCTCTGTTTCATCCTCCGTAGGATCCTTCGTAAAAAATTCAAATCTGCTCTTCTTTATTCCGGCCTTCAGCATAAGCTGCTGCACCTTCGCGGATATTTTCCCTACCCGCAAATGTCTTCCAACAATCTTGACGACCTTCTTGCCATCCACCATCTCTTCAATAACATCATCACAATCGAACCTGTAAATTTGATTAATCAGCGGATTCAGATCTTCCGACCCCAGAACTTCCGATATGGAGGTAACCTTACGGGTGCCATCCGCTAGCTTCTCTTGGAAAATCACGAATTTTACCGCACTGCATATATTTCGAAGTGCAAGTTCCGCAGGTTCGCTAGATGCCATAAGATACGCGGTTAAAAACCGATAAATCGCTTCCTTGTCTCCTTCAGCATGGAGTGTAGAGAAAAAATAATGACCTGTTTGGGCTGCTCGGAGTGCCGTTGCGAATTCACCGGGTGTCCGAAGTTCCCCCGGCCCTATCCAGTGTGGTGACTGCCTCATAGCATTAATAAGCAAATTCTCCATGGTCGCCGGGCTTGAATCATCATCATCAGGTACAGATTCATATTGCAGGACGTCATTCAATACTCTGCCGTGTTCACTACCGTCTTCTCGTTGAATCAATCGCATCTCTGAAGGATTCTCGATCGTTATAATTCTGGAAAGAGGATTGATCTCCTTAACCAAAATTTCATTAAGTGTTGTTTTCCCACTTCCTGTAGGGCCCACCGTGATCCACGATAAGTCTGACTTTGGGATCAAAGACAAAAATTTATACATGTTAGAAGAGAATGATTTATTCTCGATCAGCATTTTCGGAACAATACTTTTCTTACTGAACTTTCGAATTACAAAAGCAGGCTGATCGTAAGGTGATATATCTGCATGCGTTGCGTTTACCCGATACCCTTCAATCGTTCTGGCATTAACCATAGGAATTTTAGGGATTAAGCGTACCTTTGACACGCCAATAAGTTTGGAGATGATTCTTTCCATGTGATCACGATCTGTGAAATGCTGATCCCACTGTATGCTTCTGCCGCCGCTTTCCACAAAGATTTGATCTGGACCATTCGCTCTAATCTCATCAATGGATGGATCCTCCATCGCTTTGGTAATCGGACCATAATGCGTGATTTCATTCGTAAGCGCGTTCTTCAACTGGGTTAAATCATGATATCCTTCGACAGATGGTTTCTGAGCGTCTACAAATTCATTAATATATGCCTTCGTCATTTCACGTTTACGGGCAGGGTCATTCTCGCGCCTGTAAGCATGTGTGGTTATTTTGGTAATATACTTTTGGCACAATTCCAAAGCCTCTTCAAAGCTGATCGTCGTATACTTATTGGTCAATTCCTCCATACTTTCCTTGGGACCCACCTGATGTAGTACTTTTTGCTGCATATCACTTATTTTCCCGCGTGTCAGCAATTTACTCTCCCCTTTACTGATCCGCCAACTGATCCGCCAGTTTTTGAATCTCTTTTTTGAAATATTTGTTGATTAGGGGGTTATCCTTTATGTACAGCCTTCCCTCATGTGCACGAACCACCGCATCCTTCACTAGCGGTAATACGGTCACGATATTAAAGCCCATATCCTTCATCACCTTATAATCAAATTCAATATTCTGAAAATTCATAAGGACTACACTAGTGAATTTCGCTGTACTGACTCCCACTGATTTGGCGTAGTCCAGCAGCTTTACCATATTGATTGTGGCTTCCATTCGCTCTGTTGCTGTAAAAAAGCCGATATGGCAATATTTCATGGCTCCGAGACAGAATTCGAGCGGTGGATTGTTGGGAATATCGATCAGTACGATATCAAACATTTGCTTAAGTGTAGTAATGACGCGCTCTAAATTCTCAAACTCAAAATCAAAGTATTCTTCCATTAAGTCTTGCGGGCTCGGAGATAAAAGAAACAGTTTATCGTATTTGGTCTGCTGTAATTCATCCCTGAAATCCACCTTATCGCTTTTCAAAACCTTGATTAGACCATTCCCCTTCTTCTGTGTAGGCACATCCAGAAATTGATATAAATTCGGATAGAATACTTTCAAATCAACTACACAGGTATTCAACCCCTTTTGTGAAATAAGAAAAGCTAAGTTACTGATAAGCGTCGCATTATCAACACCATCGCAAGCAGGAATAAAGCCAACTACACTATAAATTAGGTTGTTCTCTTGAAGCTCTGCACCGACAAGATCTTTGGATGATATTTTCTGAAAAATACTATCGAGCCCTAATCCTCTTCGCCTATCCACGATTCCACCTCATTCTCCAACGTGGGTAATTGATCAATGATGACATCACTATCTTTTCTGCTCAGAATGGTAATTAAAAATGAATTCCCGTTTAACCCTTTATACTTGGCATAGTTATTAATTTGTTTGCTGGTTCCTTCCAGAAGCAAAGCTTTAGGTTGAATGTTCTTCAAAAAATCTTTACTTTTCATAACATCCTGTTTCTTCTGTGAATTCAGCTTTTGAACCTCTTTATAAACCTCATAAATGGAATGACTGCTAGAGTTGAGCATATCCTTTACAATAATGCTATCGAACAACACTTCTGTCTTTTTGATCGTATTAGTTGACTCTGAATAAATAGTATTAGGGTTGCTACCCACTGCACTTTTCTCGTCAACCTCATAAGAAACCCGGATACGAACGCGGTCACCAGGCATTAGGATATCGCCCCCTACCTCAAGGAAATTGTACGGGAGTGTCAACACCTCATTCTCTTCGTTAACCTGATACAGCCATTCATTTTGTTTAGGTTTCTCATCGATTAATTGATCTTTATAAAGCACGCTGTTTCCTCGAATATAATAGGCGGTAAGCTTTCCCTTTACAGAATCCAAATCCTCAGATAACAGCATATCTTCTGTGTATTCTTTTTTGATGATCTGGTATTTCTCAACCGTATTGTCTGAGATCATAACGAAGGCAGGAATGCCCTCATTCGATTTCACTCGCAACACTTCAACGACATCATTGGCATCCTTACTAGCCTTTGTCATAACCATATAAGAGATTACAATGATCAATATGCTAAAGAGCAATGCTGCGACTCGTTTGAACATATGTCTGTTCGGAGTCTTACTCTTAATCCCGCTCAAATCCATTTAACTTACTCCCTCCAGTAATCGTAGAAGTATGTTTCCGTAGGTCCTTTCATGGTCTGTGCCCGTGTATACAAGCGGTACGTCACTTTCGATTTGCGAATCAAAATCATTGTTATACGAGACATAACCTGCTACTTTCATTTCATATGTAAAACTTTCTAGTAAACCCGATGCCATAATCTCGCTTACTCTGTCTGGTGTGAATATATCTCCTTGAAACCGTGATCTATCATTGTATTTGGTAACGATTACCTTTGATTTCGCGTTCAAATAAGCCGCTTTCTCCTTATCAAGGGTACCTTCAACGTTCTTTAACGTACTCAAAACAGAGTAGAGATTATTAGGGATGCACATACCAAAGCTATCAATATGAATCATTACATCACCAAACTTTTCCAATAAATGAAGTGGCATATCCAATAATATTAAATTGAACTTATTTCTCAGTAAGGATACAAGACCGACTAGCTTCGAACTATTATAAAATTGCTCTATCAGCCTCGGATCAGTGAAGCTGTAGCCAAGCCCTGCCATCCAAAGATTGTCTTTCACATGAAAAGCTGTTGTCATATAATCCTGCGGCCTAGCCAGTGTTCGAATTAATGAAGCGTTAATCCCTTCATCCCTTTTAGAACGTTCGTGAAAGCTGCTGAAGTACATGTTGGTGCTGCGATATTCGATATCCATATCTAGAACCAAAACACTTAATCCCCGTTTGCTAGCTTCACTCGCCACGTTGATTGTTGTACTCGTTATTCCGCAACCTCTGTGGCCAGTGATCGCAACAATTCGGCTAATCCCTCGACTGACCTTATCCAGCTCTTTTGTAAGATTATCCGTAGCCTGAAATTCGGGTAGGGACTTGGGTTTTGGTTTAAACCGATCCAGAAATGATCCTTTTTTCTCCGTACTACTTTTATTCCCCTTATTCTCCAGGCTTCTAGCGGTTTCTACACTGCTTTTACTGTCGGATAAATGCTCCACAGCCTCACGGAAAACAGCGGGTGGTATTCGTATGTATTCGCAAATCTTAATTTGGAGATTCGAGTATCTATTGATTGCACTCTCTAGCTCCGCCTCTTGTTTGAAGTTCCTCGTGAGAACCAAAATCTTTACATCTAACCTTCGATTAGCTATCAGCCAATTTACAAGATCGTTTAAGTCATTCTTGTTTTGCTCAGTTCTCACTGACAAAGCCTCATCTGTTATCAATATGCTGTCTACAATTGGATTAGTATCCTCCAAATAATGCAGTACCTCACTTAGTGTTAAATCTGTGTCATTTACGATATCTATGGTCCGCTTAAAGTAGTTGACTATTATTTTTTGAAATTTGTGCGTGACCAAAAGAACCTTCATCTCATCACCTACTGCAATTTTATTCTTTTATGCTATCATAGTAATATTTTTACAACAGTGCATAAATAACCAATTTATTTACTATATTTGATCTATAATTTCTCCATTCTTCTATTTAACATAAGGAAAAATTAAACAAATATGTTCATTAAGAAACATTAAAATGTATTTTCGATAAACAAAGACATTTTATTACAATATATGATAAATAATCACCTATAAAAAAAGCAGGCCAAGGATGATAACCTTGACCTGCCATTATGTTTATTCACATTTTTATCAGAAGAGAACTCTTCTTTCCTTAACCCAAATCGCCTAACTCAATCTGGACAATTCCCCGCTCGTCCTGCACCTCAGCAATCAAATGCATCAAGCTGCCGAACTCTAGCTCCTGAAATTTGCGCGCGGCTGTTTCCCGTTGAAGCTGCCACAAGGCTTCCGTCAACTCGCAGACCACCGGTACATCGCAACGGATTTCAGCTAGCTCTCTCGATAAATGCAGCATATCCAAATCTGCTTCAATTTTGGTACGCACACCCTTAGGAAGCAGATGCAGATTCTCAATTACACCTTCAACTGTGCCGTATTCGGTCAGCAGCTTCAGTGCAGTCTTCTCACCAATCCCTTTTACTCCAGGATAGTTGTCACTGGTATCTCCCATGAAGCCCTTAAGGTCAATCACCTGTCTAGGAGTAAGACCCTTTTCCTCCAGCAGCTCTGCAAGATCATACACTTTATAGTTAGAGCGGCCCTTTTTCATAATTACGACCTTAACGTTCTCATCAATGAGCTGAAGCATATCATGGTCACCCGTCAAAATATATACCTCAGAATTTTCACTGTAACAAGAAGCCAGTGTACCAATGCAATCATCCGCCTCATAGCCTGCAAGACCAATATTCGGAACGCCTAGCTCAGCTACTACATCTTTTACGAGATCAAACTGCGGAATCAGCTCTAACGGCGCTTCAATCCGATTCGATTTGTACCCATCGTATTTCTCGGTGCGGAACGTTCCTTTGCCCATATCCCAGCAGCATACGACATGAGAAGGCTCAAATGTACTTACCGCATCGAAAAAATACTGTAAAAAACCATACACTGCATTCGTCGGTAATCCAGCTTTTGTCTTGCGAATATATCCTCCATAAGAGGTCGCATAAAAGGCCCGGAACAGCAGAGCCATTCCATCTACAAGCATTACACGGCCCTTTGTCTCTGCTCTCATGTATAAACCTCTCCTTTAATCGTTCTATTCATATTACGCATTTGTCCAAGCTATTGCACAAAGAGTATTCTATCAGAAAAAGCCTGATCTGATAAGGGATCATAAAGTTACACATATGGGAGCTTATTCATATCTCTTAAAATAACATAAAAGACCATGGCTCTCAAAATGAGAATCATGGTCTTTTGTTGTTTAATTAAAGACAATTATTCCATAGGGAGCATACGGTCGAGAATGGGGACATCCCTTTACGGGATTATGCCTTGGAGGTATTGGTCCAAGCTTCAGCATATTGATCTTCTTTAAATCCTACTGTAACTTTAACTCCATCGGTGACAATCGGACGTTTATTCAGCATACCATGGCTAGCAAGCAGCTCTAGCTTCTCCTGCTCACTAAGCTGTGCCATTTTGTCCTTAAGACCTAATGCTTTATAGACTTCACCGCTTGTATTAAAAAACTTTTTCAGTTCAAGACCGCTATTGGCCAGCAATTCACGTAATTCTTCAACTGTAGGTGGCTGTTCTGCGATGTGCTGAAGCTCCAGCTCATGACCTTGAGCTTGTAGCCATTTCACCGCGCTGCGGCAGGTGCTGCATTTAGGATATTGATATACTTTTAGTTTGCTCATGTTGTTCTCCTTTAATTGTCGGCTAATAATTCTTAACTACGGGGAATGTTCGGACTTCCCCTGCATTACTTCATAGCCTGAGTATTAATCTTACCTCAAATTCACTATCGGTCCTTGCTCCAGTATCTCCTCCAAGGCCGCCATATCAGGCGGCAAAGGAGCTTCAAAGATCATTTCCTGCAATAGCACTGGGTGCTTGAACGTTAGACGTACCGCATGCAGAGCTTGACGAGGGATAGATGCATCTAGTGCTACAACGGACTCCAACTGTTCGCTTTGAGTTGAAGTCAAATCCGGTAGATTATACAGCTCATGACGATACATGCTGTCACCAATCAAAGGACAGCCGATCGAGGTCATATGGACCCGAATCTGATGCGTACGACCACTCTCCAGCTTCAGTTCAACTTTTGATCCTTGTGTATATACCGCCTTAACTTCGTAACGAGTCAGAGAAGGATATCCATCCGGTGTCACGATACGCCGATGCGGCTCCTCAGGATCACGATCAATAGGTCCGTCAATATCACCGAAAGGCTTGGTAGGGACGCCATGAACAAAAGCAGCATAACGTTTGTCCACAGTGCCGGCAATCATCTGCTCGGAAATATGCTGATGACTATATGGATTCTTGGCGATGACTAACACACCGGAGGTTTCCTGGTCCAGACGATGGACAGGTCGAAAGCGGAACCGTTCATTTTTTTGCGCCCAATAATGAACTACTCCGTTAGCCAGTGTATCGGTGTAATGTCCATGCGTGGGATGTACAATAATACCTGCAGCTTTGTTTACAACAAGCAGATGCTCATCTTCAAATAGAATTTCAAAGGGAATCGGTTGCGGTAAAATATCATCCGAAGTCTCTGTTTCCATGCGAATCTGTACAATATCGCCTGCTTTAACACGTACGCTGATATAAACACGCTCTCCGTTTAATGTAATCCCTTGTTCTGTTTGCTTAAGGCGCGACAACAATTTGCGTGAGACATCCATCCGTTTATGCAGGATCGTCTTCAACAGCCAGTCATCCTCTTCAGGCGGTATGATGTAAGTAATAGGTGAATAATAGCTTGTCATATTAGTCCCGGAACACCTTTTTACTGCGAATATATTCTACATCAGTAATTCCTGCCCGTGTATTAGCCGTTCTAGCCAGCGCAAAGAAATAATCCGATAACCGGTTCAAATAAATAACCGCTTCCGGGTTAATGTCCGCATTTCGTCCAAGTGTAACTGCCCGACGCTCCGCCCGGCGGCAAACCGTACGGCACACATGTAGAACCGAAGCTAGAGGACTGCCCCCAGGGAGGATGAATTTTTCTAGTGGCGGATTCTCTGCTTGAAGATCATCAATCCAGCCCTCCAGCCGTTTAGCCATCTCGCTTGTTACCATATATTGACCACCCTCACCCAGCTTAATAAAAGCCAGATCGGTTCCACAATCGAATAGTTCATGCTGGATTTCCAGCAGCTGCTCGCGTACATCGTCAAACTGATCGTCCTCCATCAGGCTCCGCGCCTGCCCTACAAAGCAATTCAGTTCATCGATGGTTCCGTAGGCTTCAACTCGGACATCGTCCTTACCAACCCGGCCGCCGATCACTGAAGTTTGACCCGCGTCACCTGTACGTGTATAAATCACCAAGGCTTGTTCCTCCTATCCATTCTTCAAATCACATAATGCTAGTTTAAGCTTTCTTATATAAAATTGGCAAATGAAGAATATAGTTAGTAATCGACATCTATACCAAATTGTTTTTAAAGAGCGTAAGGCCATTATTATAGACAATCCGGCCGTCAATCAACGTACCTAGAATAGAAATATCTTTAATGTGAAACGGATCAACAGATGTTGGATCTTCTGCTACTATAGCAAAATCAGCTCGCTTGCCAAGCTCAATCGTTCCTACCTCATCTTCTTCAAAAATCAGTTGTGCCCCGTAAGATGTCATTGCCCGCAGAGCCGTGACTACATCGATTCGCTGCTCCGGACTGAGGATTTTGCCATCGCTAGTTAACCGATTTACGGCTACCCATACTGAGAACAAAGGGGAGATAGGGGTTACTGGATCATCTGAATGAAGCGTAAATAACACGTTATGTTTTGCCGCTTCTGCCAAGGGATTGACTCTTCGCCCCCGCTCCGGTCCTAGAAAAATCTTTTCATGACGGTCACCCCAGTAATACACATGATTGATAAAAAAAGAGGCTGCGACACCTAAGTCATGCATTCGGATCAGATCTTCAGTAGTTGCTGTCTGGGCATGCTCAATCCGGTGACGATGATCGGGACGCGGATTTTCTAGAATTGCCTGCTCAAAGGCATCCAAAATCGAACCTATTGCGCGGTCTCCATTCCCATGAATCGCAATACGAAAGCCTCTATCATGCAAGTCTTTCACTTCAGCGTCTAATTCTTCCTGAGCATGGATGAGATTACCTGACACATCCGGATCATTGAAATACGGCTCACGAAGCGCTCCGGTTAATCCTTGAATAGAACCATCCTGGAACATTTTAGCACTATCTAATGAAGCACGGCCACCTGATCGTTTGCGAATATACGCATCCACTTCATTCGCAGTCATTGAACCCATTTGGCTGCCTTCTCGAAGCCTATCACTCGCGATCATCAATTTCATATGCATAGGTAGTCGCTCTTATTCAATGGCCTTGAAACACAATTCCAAATCATCTATCTCATTGGTCACTCCAATCTTCGCATCTGTATTCGTTGTAATCCCCTGCGATAAATAAGACAACGACTCTTCACTTATTAACGAAAGAAGCTCCTGCTCACTAGGCTCTAGAGCATAAGCACCAACCGCTTGCGCCGTCCCTTCGTAGAGAACTCCATTAAGATGACCCTCCTCGTCCCTACCAAAGCTTCCACCTTCGGGATCAAGGGCTTGCTCATCAACACCTGCCAGTTCCAGAGCTAGAGAGTTAGCAACTCCCAAATGACCGGAAATATGATAAATGATCACTGGATGATCTGGCGCCGCTTCATCAAGTTCTTTTTTGGTAGGATGTCTCATCTCTGATAAGGCAGTATCGTCATATCCAAAACCCACAATCCAGTTTCCTTTCTCTACACTTAAAGCTTTTTGCTTGATACGGAACTGAATATCGGAAATATCACGATTAGGCGGACTTTTACAATCCAGATATTGTCTGAGCATAATAGCGCTGATCATGTGATTATGAGTATCTATAAATCCAGGAAGCAAGGTCGCGCCCTGTAGATCAATACACTGGGTTCTTTCAGTAATATTCACTTCACTTGAGGGTGGCCTCTGTTCTAACCAAATCCCCGTAATTCTTCCGTTAGTAACACCTACAGATCCAGCCTTCTTATTTTCCCCATCTAAGGTCAACACATTTGCATTCACAATCAACAAATCCAAATCAATCATAACAAAAACCTCCTTCATACCTCTCAGCTAGGAACTATAGTGGGAATTACCCCGTTCACCCGCCGTAGGAATCTACTTTAAACCATATTCTCTCCAATTCCGTCTGCAATATTGCGATGTGTGAGCTTAAAAGGAACAACAAAAAGAGGACCCTAAGGTCCTCTTCATCAGCATGTTGCGACGTTATTTTCCAACTGGACGCCCCTTCATGTATTCATTTATCTTGAGATCCAGTAAACTGCTAATTTCAATCACATTATCTGAAGTGAATGATTTTTCCTGCAAAAAAAGTTGCTCCATCTTGGAACGGAGTATTCTAATTTCATCTTCCAGAGAGAGTATGCGAGCAGATGCATCACCCTTGGGGGACAGTTTCCCACTTCCAGAAAAACATTGCCCTCCATAGGAAGGTAAGTAATAATCGGCATTAAGCACAATCATCCCTCCTAAAAGTTTGTACAGCGTTGCTTCTCGTAAGAGCTTTGTACAAAACTCGCTTTAGAAGCATAAGCCTAAAAGTATTATTAAACGCGTGCCACAAAATATCATCAAAGTATAAAAATTAACTTCAAAGCAACGCTTAATTCCAGAGTAAAATACATCCTTGTTAGTTCTATTATAGGGGCTAATTACTCTCAAAGTAAAATAATACCATAGGATTATGAGATAGGCTATAGTCCAATTTTCTCTATTCCATTCTCTCTCGTTCCAATTGTGTGACAAAAGCACCAATGCGTTCTATCGCTTCATTCAGTTGAGATACTGACGTGGCATATGAGCAGCGTAGGTATCCTTCACCACCTAATCCAAAGACACTTCCAGGTACAGCTGCTACCTTATATTCAAGCAACAGACGCTGTGCAAATTGATCAGAAGTCAGTCCCGTTTTGCGCACGCTAGGAAAAGCATAAAATGCACCCTGTGGTTCATGGCACTCCAGTCCGGCATCACGCAGACCTTTAACAATCAGCCTCCGCCGTTGGTTATACGAATCAACCATTCGGTCTTTTTCTTCCATCCCATTCGTCAGCGCCTCAAGTGCAGCCACCTGACCCATAGAAGGAGCACACATCACAGTATACTGGTGAATCTTAAGCATAGCGGAGATTAAATCAGGGTGACCACAAGCATAACCCATTCTCCATCCAGTCATAGCAAAAGCCTTGGAGAAGCCGCTGACCAGAATCGTACGGTCCATCATACCTGGCAATGAAGCAAAGCTGACATGATTAATTCCATAAGTCAATTCTGCATAAATCTCGTCTGAAATTACAATAAGATCATGCTTCTCAACAACCTTGGCGATCGGCTCCCAATCCTCTCGGGTCATAACACTTCCCGTTGGGTTACTCGGGTAGCACAGAATCAGAACTTTAGAGCGTGAAGTAATCTTCGCTTCCAAACTCTCCGCAGTAAGCTTAAAGTTATTCTCTCCAGTCGTTTCAATGCCTACAGGAATTCCCCCGCCAATAGCCGTTATCGGGGAATAGGAAATATAGCAAGGCTCTGGTATAAGAATTTCATCACCTGGCGTGATCAAAGCGCGCAAAGCCAGATCAATGGCCTCACTTCCGCCGACCGTTGCTATAATTTGATTCGCAGGATCATATTCCACTGCAAAACGGGTGTGTAAATAATTCGCAATGCCCTCCCGCAGTTCAGGCATACCTGCATTGGATGTATAACCTGTAAACCCTCTTTCCAGCGAATAGACACAAGCTTCTCTGACATGCCAAGGGGTCTTAAAATCAGGCTCCCCGACTCCAAGTGATATGATATCCTTGCTGCCTGCTGCCAGATCAAAAAACTTGCGAATACCCGAAGGCTGAATCTGCTGTACTAGCGGGGCCAAATAAGAATTCATTGATTTGCTGTCTTCTTCAGTTAGCTGTGTTTTATTCGTGATCATATGATTACTTCCTTTATGGAGAGATCATCAGACGGTTGTCTTCCTCATGCTCCTCGAAGATGATCCCATCCTGTTTGTATTTTTTAAGGGTAAAGTTCGTTTTTGTGGAGAGTACTGAATCGATTGGAGACAGCTTCTCAGAAACAAAGTTGGCCACTTCCCGTAAGTTTCTTCCTTCCACTTCTACTAGAAGATCGTAAGCACCTGACATGAGGTAAACGGATTTCACTTGTGGATACAGGTAGATTCTCTCCGCAATACCTTCGAATCCGCGGCCTCGTTCGGGTGTAATCTGCACCTCGATCAGCGCAGTAACCTTCTCATCATCCACTTTATCCCAGTTTACAACGGCGGCATACTTAACAATTACATGGTCTTTCTCTAATTGCCCAATCGCCGTCTTCACGTCTTCTTCTTCCTCACCAAGCAGCGTAGCTAAGAGTGCAGTAGATCTTCTCGCGTCCTCTTTAAGCAGTTCCAGCACTTTCCTCTTTAGTTCGTTCATTTCCTTCATGCCTTCCCTCCGGATAGTTCGCAAATGACGTTGCGCTATTCATGCGTCGCCCCGCGAAAAGAGTTTAATACTAATATGACATGAATTGAGCATCTCTGCAAACAAAATAACCCCATATGATGTCCGCATAGAAGACTGTGTTTACTCAGCTAAATGGATTTATATACAAAAAACGCCTGTTTATACTGGATCCCTCCGGTATAAACAGGCGTTATTCTTAAAGCGATGCGGCAGGATGCTTCATCCGATAACCAACTTGGTTACATTAAATGAGACGGTTGATGTTGCCCATTCGAATGAAGATGCGCGTTCGTATTGTGAGCAAAGGATCCAGCTTGTCCGGTTTTTTGCTGAACAAATTGTCCGGCTTTTTGCTGCAATTGCTGTGCAGTTTGGAGCTGCTTGTCTACATCTTGGCGCAATGCTTTTGCAGGTGCAGGATACATATTCAGTTGGGACATCTGCGTATAAAGCTCGCCCTGAAGTCGAAGCGTGTTCATGGTCATGTCGTTAAACACCCGACGAACCGCTGGACATGCTGATTCTGTAGCGGCGGTCGCATATTCACGGACCGTCCGCTTCAAGTCACACAAAATGGTGTTCATCAAATCCTCATCTGGCATAAATGCTGCTGAATTTTGTGCGTTCATAAAATAACCTCCTTAAGATTTAATAATGCATTTATTGTGGGCTTGTAGGCGCATATTGCTGATGTTGCTGGATTAACTGAGTAAGTGTAGTCATGTGTTGTGTATGGTTTTGCATGTGCTCCATACAAATTCGACGAACCTGCTCATTCTGTGTTGTCGCAGCTGTGGCCGCGCATTGCTTGAGGAGCAAATCCTCGTTGGAAATGGAGTCGGCAATATATTCCAGTTCTTTTCCGCTTAATGCCTGCATTTGATTTGATTGCATGTGTTGTAGTCCCTCCTTGTAGTTGATCCAAACAGGCTTTAGTATACCGCCAACACACACCATTTATTTGCCCGAGAGCATTAGAGAGATATGACAAAAATAAGAACATGCTGCGAATGAGACGGTAATATGCCGCCCATACTTAATTATGGAACGAATGAAGGAGCGATCAATTTCATGAGACTAAATAGCGGCACCCCCCCTTGGAGAAACACTTTACAAGACCCTCCAACTTATCCCGCGCTAGAGGATACCATACGCTGTGATTGCCTGGTTGTAGGCGCTGGAATGGGCGGAGCAATGGCATCCTATCGCTTGTCGTTAAGCGGAGCGGAGGCTGTTCTGATCGAAAAAAAACGAGTTGGCAGCGGAAGTTCACATGCCAATACTGGTCTGCTGCAAATATCTAACGACAAATCGTTAACCTCATGTATGAACACCTTTGGAGAAAAGAACGGCTTGCTCTTTTATCAGCTATGCCAAGCAGGGGTTAGAAATATTCTGGATCTGCCGGCCAAACTCGATATCGATCCCCAAATCATTCCTCGCAGCAGCCTTTTATATGCCAGTACACATGAGGATGTACCCGCTCTGCGAGAAGAATATGAGAATCTCGTTGCTCACGGATTCGATTCTGATTTCTGGGAAGAGGAAAAAATAGCTTCTGTGTATTCTTTTTCAAAACCCGCTGCGCTTTATTCACGCGGTGATGCAGAGGCGAATCCTTTCCGGACGGTTCACAGCCTGATCGCCAAGGCAGCAATGAATGGTGTACATGTTTATGAGCAAACCGAGGCTAAACGCTATGAATTTACTGAAGATGGCGTAATTTGCCACACAGAGCATGGACGCATCATTGCGAAAAAGGTTATCTTTGCAATGGGCTATGAAACGCAGGAGTTTAAAAAAGACCGGGGCGCTGAGCTGATCAATACGTATGCTGTGATGACAAAGCCTCTGAAGGAATTTCCGAAATGGCATGAGCGCAGCCTTCTTTGGGAAACCGCCCGACCGTATTTGTATTTTCGGACAACACCGGAGGGACGTATTATTGCAGGAGGCAAAGATGAGCCATTGACGGATCCCGAGCGTCGTGATGTCAGAGTAATCTCTCAGAGTCAACGGTTACTGGAAGAGCTGGAAGCTCTGTTTCCTGAAATCAAAGGCATCGAGATTGAATACTCCTGGGGAGCTGTATTCGGCTCCACGCGTGATGGGCTCCCTTATATCGGCCCACATCCCAAGTTCCCTCATTGCTATTTCATCGAGGGTTATGGAGGCAATGGGACGGTGTACAGCATGATTGCTGCGGAGTTATTAACAGATACGATTGCGGGTAAACACCGGCCGGAGCTAGATCTATTCTCGTTGACACGATCAGTTAAACCTTCTCCTTCTCAGAATACGAACGTTAATACACAGAAATGGAATTAAAAAAAGCTTAGTCCCCTTATAGTCAATAAGAGGACTAAGCTTTTTATGATGATACTTATGCTTTATCGGTACTCAGATTACGTACGAGCTGAATACGGTCTTCCTGCGCCAGACTATGCTGTACATGGAAACATGATGGGCACACATAGACATTAAGCGAGAATGGAGATGTTAATACAGGTCCACCCAGTGTAGCCGGTGCAGAAGGCTCGAAGTTGTTAACAAGCTGCTTTCCAGCAAGGATAGTTAATTCATGGCATTGTGTACATTCGGGTGCTTCTTCCTGAATCGCTAAGATACCCGATACACGCTCTTCATACTTATTCAAATCATAATCGTCACCGAATTGATTGAGCGTGTTGTAGATAGGCACTACACTGTCTTTGTCGACGTCGCCCCAAAGATCCTCATCATTAATAACCTCTTGTTTAGGTTCTTCTACAACTTCCTCTTCCTCATCTTCGATGCCGTCTATCCCTACTGTAACAGTACGATATCCGTTAAGTTCATTGTTACAGTGAGGACAATTTTCCTCTGGTCCGAATTCCTCGTCCCATACGATTTCAGTATGACACCAAGGGCACACAGTTGTTTCCATCTTTATAATCTCCTTCTTACTTCACGTTTAAATTTAGTTCATCATTAAATAAATAATACCGGCTGCTATAAAAGCAATGGCTGACACAAACAGAACTCGGGTAAGAATCTTCATGATATCCTCCTAATACCCCACAAAGTGGAGCTGCTCATTTCAAAGCTTGTCCAGATCCATCTGGAATCCTTTGTAGGGAGGTGCAAAACTGCCTATTTTATTTAAAATATAGCTGCACCGATCACATAAGACAATGAAACCGAGATCAGCATTGCTATTAGCCCAACAGCACGGTTATCCGCAGCGATCTCCTCATCAATAGAGAATACCGGGGTTAGAAATTCAAATAAAAAATAGGCAAGCAGCAGCAGTAAAAAACCAACAACCGACCACTTCATCGTCTCATAAATCGAGACACCTGATTCAATACTGAAGCGCAGCACGTTGCAAATTCCGAAGATTTTGCCGCCAGTAGCCATGGCTACCGCCAAGTTTCCCTTGCGAATTTCTTCCCAGCAATTATATTTCGTTACCATTTCAAAAATAGACAAAAATACAACGAGCCCTAGAATTGCCACTGCAAAGTAGCCAAGCAAGGCACCTAGCGGATGACCCAGCAAAAGATCAATATCTCCTTGCACACTCTTCCCTTCTTTCTGCCGGGCAATCCCGCTATTGCAGCTCAGCTACGGTTACGCCTGCGCCGCCTTCATTATAATTTCCAAGCCTATAGCTCTTAACATGTCTATGCTTACGCAAATATTCTTGAATCCCTGTGCGGAGCACACCTGTGCCCTTACCATGAATAATTGAAATTTGGCCCAAATTGCCTAAGAAAGCTTCATCAATAAAACGATCCGTCTCCATGATTGCTTCCTCTAGGTTCGTCCCCCGTAAATCCAGTTCTCTACGAATATTCTCGTCACGGGAACGTTTAACGGTTGTTGCCTGCCGAAGAGGCACCGGTGCAGAGGCTGCCTTAGATGAGAGCAGTTCAAGATCATCCAGGCTCACCTTCATCTTCATGATCCCAAACTGTACTAAAGCCTCTTTAGTGCCGCTTAATTCCACTACAAAACCTTTTTGATTTAAGCTATCTACTTTCACTTCATCACCAGGCCCAATCGTCCGCGGAGTCTTAGCTGGCTTCCGAGTTGCGGCTTTCTTACGCGGTGAAGGTTCCGCTTCATCTAGACGTCTCCGTGCTTCAATCAGCTTATGCTCTTTGACTGAAGCGCCTTCTTCCATAGCTAAGCGGCGCAAATCGCTGATGATTACTTCAGCTTCCTTACGCGCTTTCTCCAAAATCGCACTGGCATCTTTCTCCGCTTTCTCCAGTCGTTTGTCCCGCTGGCTTTCCAGCTTTTCAAGCTCTTGCTGGTGTCTGCTGCGCAGTTCTTCCACTTCACGGCGGATACTCTCTGCTCTCTCATGTTCCTGCTCTGCACCAAGTCGATTCTCTTCAAGAGAAGCAATCATATGCTCCACACGAAGGTCTTCTTCCTTCACTTCACCACGTGCATGCTCCAGAATCGCGCTTGGCAGACCTAATCGCTCTGCAATTGCAAAAGCGTTGCTTCGTCCAGGAACACCAATCAGCAAACGATAGGTAGGACTAAGACTTTGGACATCAAATTCCATGCTGGCATTGATGACCCCTTTACGCTCATAAGCATATGCCTTCAGTTCGCTATAATGCGTAGTAGCGACCATACGGCATTCAGTCCGGTGAATATGCTCCAGAATGGCAATTGCCAGCGCGGAGCCTTCTGCCGGATCCGTTCCTGCACCCACTTCATCAAGCAGAATAAGACTCTTCGGAGTCATTCGGCGCAGAATGGATATAATATTCGTCATATGGCTAGAGAACGTACTCAGACTTTGCTCAATGCTCTGTTCATCGCCAATATCTGCATAAATGGCATCAAAGACACACATTTGACTGCCTTCCTCTGCTGGAATGAACAAACCAGACATCGACATAAGACTCAACAGTCCAATGGTCTTGAGTGTAACGGTTTTACCACCTGTATTAGGTCCAGTTACAATTATCGAGCTATATTGGTTGCCGAGCTCTACATCCAGAGGAACCACATGCTCCGCAGGAATCAGCGGATGTCGTCCTTTGCGCAGCTTCAAATACCCGCGATCATTCATGCGAGGCTGCGTAGCCTTCATATCTCGTGCAAGACGTGCCTTAGAGAAGATGAAATCAAGCTCACCTAAAATATCGATATCATAAGTCATTTCTTCGGCTATATCAGCTACTAGCGCTGTCAACCTATGCAAAATGATCTCAATCTCCCGCTCTTCACGCAGCCGTGTTTCACGCAGTTTGTTATTCATCGCCACAATAGACTCAGGTTCGATAAATAAAGTCGCACCTGATCCAGACTGATCATGTACGATACCACCGAAATGCGCACGATACTCCGCTTTTACAGGAATAACAAACCGATCCCCACGAATCGTTACCAGCTGATCCTGCAGCATTTTAGATACGGAAGAAGAACGAATCATGGAATCCAGCTTCTCACGAATTCGAGTCTCTCCGCCGCGTAATTCACGTCGAATCGTAGCCAATTCAGAGCTAGCTGTGTCAAGAACATCTGCGTTCTCGTCTATGCATAAACGAATGGCATCTTCTACATGTTTTTGCTCTGACAAAACATCGCTGAGTGAAAATAGGAATTCAATCTTCTCCTCCTCATGCATAGCTGCCAGGAAGCGTTTGACTCTTCTTGCTCCGCCAATGGTAGTTCCCACTGCCAGCAGTTCAGTTGTTCCCAGCATTCCGCCTATAGAGGCACGTTTTAGTGCAGCTCGAATATCGCTTATCCCGCCAAATGAAGGAATACCCTTCAGGCGATCTACATTAGCCGCTTCATCCGTGGCTTGAAGTAGCTTTTTCACGCCTTCAAAATCACCGGAGGGTCTTAGCTGCTCCGCAGTCAATCGCCCCATTGAGGTTTGCGTATATTGCATTAATTTATTTAAAATCTTGCGATATTCAAGCGTATGCAAAATTTTGTCGTCCAATTACAGTCACAGCTCCCTTCATAGATGTTTCCATTATACAGAATTCAAGTCAATTTCGCTATTTGGTATAGGATTAAGCATAAAAACAAGTATTAAGGTCACAATAAGAACTGCACATATCCTTAGCTTGGGCCAAAGGAGGTTAGTACATTGAATTTCTTAAGTCATGTGGGTCGTTTTGTTGTAGCAGCGCTTGTTCTGATGGTTGTCGGTTGGATTGTTCCACAGTTCACTATTGGAGGCTTTTGGAGCGCTCTTATCCTTGCACTGGTGATCGCGTTACTCGGCTGGGTTGTCGAAGGAATCTTCGGCAAGAAAGCAACACCCTTCGGCCGCGGTATCGTCGGTTTTATCGTCAGTGCATTAGTCATCTGGGTCGCCCAATTCGTAGTGAGTGGAGTTAGCGTATCCATTCTAGGAGCAATCCTGGCAGCACTGGTCATCGGTATTGTCGACTTGTTTTTACCGGTATCCACCCCGTTCGAAGCGGCAAAGTAACGAAAGCTATCCACAACACAGAACCCCTATTCCCGGTTCTTTTCCGGCAATAAGGGTTCTGTGTCTTTTTTATCCATAAGTCGCAATTTCAGCTCCATCATTGTCAAAAGCATTAACGACTGTATTCTTGCCACGTTTCTTCGCTGCATATAGCGCATTATCCGTTTTGCGGAACAGAATCTCCTTCCCGTCCCCTAGCTGATATTCACATATTCCAATGCTTACGGTGATCGGCTTATTGCCAGCGTGCAAATGCTCTATTCGAGCAATGTTGATCCGTAGTTCCTCTATAGCTTTATAGGCCTCAGAATAACTTTTGTCCGTAAAAATCACTACAAACTCTTCACCGCCGTATCTGGCTGCAAAATCATTAAGTTCGATCATGCCGCCAACCTTTTCCGCAACCGCCTTAAGTACAAGATCCCCTACCCAGTGCCCATATGTATCATTAACCTGCTTGAAATTATCGATATCGAAAAGAGCCAGCTGTAATTTGAGGTTGTTGCTCTCACACTGCTCTAATAATGTATCCAGGTATTCATGAAATGTTTTATGGTTGTACAGCCCAGTGAGCGCATCTGTCTTGAGCAGCTTAT
This sequence comes from Paenibacillus sp. FSL E2-0201, assembly GCF_037963325.1. NCBI lineage: Bacteria > Bacillati > Bacillota > Bacilli > Caryophanales > Paenibacillaceae > Paenibacillus > Paenibacillus sp. FSL E2-0201. Next base: position 1,923,767 of record NZ_CP150154.1, on the reverse strand, counting down.
CAGAAACAGCCCTCTCCACCATGAGATCTTGGCCTTCCTTCGTTAATCTCTCTAGATTATCACGCGCTTCCCGAGCTCGGATTATTACCGCATGAGCCATCCCTACGAAAATAATAAATACACACTCTACCATTAAGAATTCAAGCAACGGTTTATTCAGAAATATCCGTTCTAATCCAAAATAATTCCCTGCATAAAACACTACGCTGAATATCCCCATAATGTACAGAAGCTTACTATCAAAGTAAATTAGAGCAACCATAATAGGCATCATTAACGTCATCTGCGCACCATCAACATAAGGCTCTAATACAAAATACATAAGATAGGATACTAGAAATCCACAACTGACCACTCCGAGCTTAGGAGAAAGTCTGCTATACCGCAGCCACAGCTCAGCTGCAATCATAAAGATCACAATTAATAAATTGCAAGCTAGAAACAAATGTGATTGCGTTTGTGTGTGGGGAAGGTCAACATTTATCATAAAAAGGATCTCTGAAACCATCATTAGAATGACTATTATCCAGAAGCCTTTTAAAATTCTACGGTGCCAAATCTCTGTTTTTAGCACATCGTTATTATTAATAATCTGTATCCCCTACTTAATCGTTAATATATTCTTTTTTCATTATAATAAATCTAAATTAGATTCACATCAATTTTTTGCAATTTTCGACAAAGTTTGAGCGATCCCTTCGTTCACGGATTATTCACAATTCATCAAAGTGATGACAGAAATTTTAAGTTATGATGTTTACATAATTGTCACATTATTTCTGAGATTGTACTTCCTGGGAGGGGATAAGGATTATGAAGAGAGTTGCAATTCTGCTTTCCATTGTGTTTGTAATAGCTCTCACTGCCTGCAGCAACAGTAACAATAATACAGCAAGTAATAGCGGTAATGAATCTAAGCCAGAAATCGAAGCAGAAACAGAACTCATAATTACGGCTACAAATTACAGCTTTGATCAGGAAGAATATCATTTAAAAAAAGGTGTACCCGTCAAAATTATTTTTAAAAACGATAGCGGCAATCATGGCATCCTTATCCCTGAATTTGAACTCCAGCTTAATAGCAAAAAATCCTCAAAGGTAATTGTTCCGGAAGAAGCCGGCACATTCGAAATGACCTGTTCGATTATGTGCGGTTCCGGACATAGCGGTATGAATGCAAAAATCATCGTAGAATAGATGACTCAATAAAATAGCCGATCGCTAGGGAATTTCCCTACGGTCGGCTATTTATTTACGCTGTGGCCACTAGCATAAACGCCTTCGGCGTCTCTATAAGAATACTAACCATTTAAGCGAGAAATATAAGAAAGGATAGTGTGAGGCTTATACTAACTTATATTTTAGACAAAGAGGGCTAACCTGAAATAGATCTCTCTACGCCTCAGGTACAGCCCTCTTTCTTGCATCCGACATTCAACTATCCTGTTCGATCAGTTGAATCCATTCATTATATTCATTTTGAAGCTTGGCATATTCCTCTTGAAGATTACGATGCTCATCCGTCATCTTCTGTAGCTCATTCTGGTGCATCTCAAACTGGACCTGTAGCAGACGCAGTTGTCCTTGAGCCAACTCATAGTTCTCGCCGACTTCACCAAGCTGCTGAAGCACCTCACTGCGTTCACGTTCAATAGATTCCTGCTTCGCCTCAGCCTCACCGGCCTCCTGCTGCCAAATATCTATCTCTTCGCGCAGCTTCGCTTCTAAATCACTCCACTGCTGCTGCCGCTCGAATAACTCCTCGTACTTGTGCTTCCAGGAAGCTCCGTACGCCTCGGCCTCCTTCAGTACTTCCTGCTGCTCAGCAACAGTAGCAGCGGCTTCACGGCTAGCTTCAGACAGCTCTTCTAAACGTCGTGCTGTCTCTTCTCCTTCTTCCTGCAGCAGCTGATATCTTTCCTGCAGACGTTCGCCATCTTGCAGCACTTCGTCATATTGAGAGATCAGTTCCTCATAGCGTTCACGAAGCGCAGACAGTTCCTTCTGAACCTGTCCACCTTGTTCACGGAGTGCTGCAGTTTCCTCTTCTGCATCTGTACGAAGTTGAACTTGATGATCTAATTGTTGTACTAATCCATCCGCTTGACCACGAAGAACCTCAATCTCCTTCTGAAGTGTCAGTGATTTCTCCTCGGACTCCAGCAGATTCATTTCCAGTTCGCCAATATCATCCATTCGTTTATCCGAAAGCTCTTGCCAATTCGCTGCCTCCGCCATAGATCCAGCGAGTTCTTCCTGAACACGGTGCAGATTATCACTCGTTTCCTGTAATGACTTCCGCAGCTCTGCTGCTTCATTCTGTGACTGCTGATAACGCTGACGCAATTCTTCCAGCTCTTCATTCAACAGCACACCTAACTCAGTAGCCGTACGCAGTTCCTCACTGAGCTGCTCTTCGCGTTTAACCACCGCTTCATATTGTCCGAGCAGCGTTTGACGAGCATCTCGTTCACTCTTAAGACTGGCTTCAGCCGCACGGAGTCTAGACTGAAGTTGTCCTGTTCCACCACGGAGCTCAGCCAGCTGTTTCTCAAGCTCTTGAATGCTTTGCTTATGTCTGTGTTCCTGAGTGCCTTGCGATTGTCGAAGCTCCTTATTCTTAGCAAGCTCCCGTTGTAAAGCTTCCCGCTCTTCAGCCAGTTCCTTGCCTAGCTTCGTTGTTGTATCCTCGAGTTCCTTACCTAATGTCGATTTGGTTTCCTCAAGCTGTTTCTCTAATGTTGACCTGGTCTCGGTTAACTCAAGCTCCAGGGCAGACAAAGTATCTGTCTTCACCTTAATCAGCGTCTCACGGATGTTCTCCAGCTCTAGCAGATGCGCCGTCTTCTGCTCTTCCAATTGCTGCAGACGGATGGCTTCAGCAATCGCTAGCTCCTCTCGATGATTCTCACGAATAGCAGCCTGTTCTGCCTCATAGCTTGCCCGCAGTGCTTGAAGCTCCTGCTCACGCGCAAGCAGCTCCTCTTCCAGCTTCTCTCGCGCAGCTTCAGCCGCTTGGTTTGCCTCCTGAAGCTGGTCCGCATGTACCTTGCGCTCGTTCTCCTGGATCTCCAGATGACGCTTGCGTTCTTCTTCAATCGCAGCAATCAGTCGCTCTGCTTCTTCCTTAGCCGCCGCTTCAAGGCGTTCATATTCTTCTTGTCGCTCCCGCTGAACCTCCAGCAGGCGAGATACTTCCAATCGCAGTTCACTGCGTTCACCTGTCATCATGTTGAGTTCATTTTTAAAATCCTGAACCTGAATAGCCTGCTCCGCCATATGTACTGCTGCAAGCACCGCAATACGCGGCGTATCCAGTCTGGTGTGTGATTTAGAAATCGTGCGCATATGTTCGTCAACATAACGGGCCACTTGTTTCATATATTCAGTGCTGCTTCCGACGAGTTTATAGGAAGTTCCGTATATCTCCACGGCGACACGAGTCCGGTCCATAGCCACAGTTGTGCCCTCCTTTGTATGTGTGCGGATTCTAAGCTAGTCTTACTGTTTCTATTGTAGCTTTTTTCTTAAGCATTTGGCAAAATCCCTTGTAATTCAATAGATTCTCGCTGACATCCTCCGCATTTCACTCTACCCAGAAAAAGCCGCAGCGAATCTCAGTTTCTAAATGGATTCGCTGCGGCTTTACACAATTCCTGCTATTTTCTTAATTCTGCACCAAAAGTTTGTTGAAGGGACGATAATAGCTTATCGTGTACTTCTCCAACCTCTTCATCTGTCAATGTATGTTCACCGTGACGATACAGAAGTGAGATCGCAATGCTCTTCTTCCCACTCTCTAATTTGCCGCCAGTGTACACGTCGAATACCTGAACGGATTGTAGCAAAGTCCCTCCGTTTGCACGGATGGAAGCTAGCAGATCGCCCGCTGGTACAGTTGAATCAACAACCACAGCAATATCCCGTTCCATTCCCGGGAAACGTGGAAGCTCATTATATTGCAGACGGCTGTGCGTGTTATCATACAGCGGCTGCAATAAAATCTCAGCGACATAGGTATCCACTAGATCAAGCTCTCTTTGCAGTTCCGGATGGAGCTGACCCATCGTTCCGATCTTCACACGACCCTCGTCTCCGAGCAGGTACACAGACGCGGAACGTCCAGGATGATATCCTTCTGGACTGTCTCCCTCGTAGATGATTCTGTCTGTAAGACCCAAATAAGCAAACACCGATTCTAGCGCACCCTTCAAATCAAAGAAATCGACAGGCTGTGCTGAAACGTTCCATTGCTTCACGGTTAGGCTACCGCTAAGCAACAAACCCAGCACTGGCAACTCACGCGGCTGGCGAGTCAACTGTTCTTCATCCGTGAAGAAGACATTGCCGATTTCAAACAACGCTAGATCGCTTTGACGACGGTTGGTATTGTAGCTAGCAATATCCAAAAGTTGTGGCAGAAGGCTAGTACGCAGTACACTGCGTTCTTCACTCATTGGCATAGCCAATTTAACCGCTTGTGAGCCTTCTGATAACTCAGGGAACATTTTGCTTTGTGCCGGCTGGATGAAGGAGTAGCCCATCACTTCCTGATAACCGCCATGCGACAACAGGCGACGCAGTTCACGGCGGAGTGATTGCTTATGCGTTAATGCACCTGGCGTTGTAACTCCTTCAATCAGAGTCGTTGGAATATTGTCGTACCCGTACAGACGAGCAATTTCTTCGATAAGGTCAACATCATAGTTGATATCGCCACGTCTAGTCGGCACCTGAACTTCGATCAGCCCTTGTGCAGTATCACCACACTTGAAATGAAGACGTCCAAACAATGTCTTCACTTCTAGCAAGGACAGATCTGTTCCGAGATAACGGTTCAACTTCTCCAAGGACAAAGTCAGTACCTTCTCTTCAGTTGCGACTGTTCCTGCTTGAACAATTCCTTCATGCACAGATCCGCCAGCATAACGTGCAATAAGTACTGCTGCGCGGTTCAATGCAGGAATAACTGCATTTGGGTCCACTTCTTTCTCGAAACGAAGGGATGCTTCCGAGCGAAGCCCCAGTTGACGCGAGGTTTTACGAACAGTTCCTCCATCAAACTTAGCGGATTCCAGAACGAGATTTACCGTTTCAGCAGTAACTTCTGTATCCTGTCCTCCCATTACTCCAGCCAGAGCTACTGCTTTAGCTCCATCAGCGATAACGAGCATATGTGGCTCAAGCTTCCGTTCTTGGCCATCAAGTGTAGTCAGGACTTCACCTTCATGAGCAAGACGAACGCCGAGTTCTCCGCCTTCGATTTTATCTGCATCAAAAGCATGCAGCGGCTGTCCGTATTCGAGCATCACATAGTTAGTGATGTCTACGATGTTGTTAATTGGACGAATCCCTGCCGCCATCAGACGATTCTGAATCCACAGCGGTGATGCTGCAGGTTTAACACCCGAGATATAACGAACAGCGTAGTGACTGCAAAGTTCTTCATTCTCAATCTTAACGGAAATAGATTTAGCAGCTGCTCCGCTGATCTCAATGATTTCACCTGCTGGATTAGGCAATTTAATCTCGCGTCCAAGAATCGCGCTTACTTCATAAGCAGCACCAATCATGCTTAGACAATCTGAACGGTTCGGAGTCAGATCGAATTCCAGAATCTCATCATCTAAACCCAGCAACTTTGAAATATCTTGACCGATCTCTGTTCCCTCTGGAAGCACAAGAATTCCTTCTTGTTGCTCTTTAGGAAGCAATTTATCATTCAGTCCTAATTCTTTAGCTGAGCAGATCATCCCTTGCGATAATACTCCGCGCAGCTTTGCTTTTTTGATATCGAGTCCTGGCAGCTTAGCGCCTACAAGAGCTACAGGAACGGTTTGTCCCGCAGCTACATTTTTTGCGCCGCAGACGATTTGCAGATCTTCACCTTGACCTGCATCCACGATACATATGTTCAGCTTATCAGCATCAGGATGTTTTTCCTTCGATTTCACATAGCCGGTTACGATGCCCGAAATCCCTTTATTGCGGCGCTCTACTCCGTCAATTTCAATGCCGGCAGCGGTAATCTTCTCCGCTAGCTTTTCGGCGGTTACTCCTTCAATCGATGTATAATCAGCCAACCATCCGGTTGATACTTTCATGTCCGCTCACTTCCTTTATGTTTCAGATGTATTTATCTACTTGCCGTTCGATCTGCTTCCAGTCGGAGGCTTGATTAAGAGCTCTCAATTTCAACTGCAAAACACTATTAAGAGCGGTCCCTGCAAGGAATCTTTGGACTTCCGGCCGCTGTTGTCCCCAGATTTCTTGATCTAAACCGCTCTTCGCGGTGGAAATCCGGGGACAAAGCTTATGCTTACGATGCTAGCTTTCCTACGGAAAGCTTTCAGGCGGTCGCTATCGCTCCTACAGTTCCAAAATTCCTTTCCGATCCTAGCTTAATAGGGTTTTTACAACATGAAATCAAATGCTCCAAAATCCATCCTCATAACCCGTCAGCCAGCTCGCCCACCAAAAATCTAAACGCCCTTGAACTGCTTTACAAAACTCATATCGTTGTTATAGAAATGACGAATGTCATCGATGCCGTATTTAAGCATAGCAATCCGCTCAACACCCATACCGAATGCGAAGCCGCTATACTTAGCAGGATCATAGCCACCCATTTCCAGAACATTTGGATGCACCATACCCGCGCCAAGAATTTCTAACCATCCGCTTTGCTTGCACAGTCTGCAACCATCGCCGCCACATTTGAAGCAGCTTACGTCCACTTCAACGCTAGGCTCGGTGAACGGGAAGAAGCTCGGACGAAGACGAATGCCTGTATTCGGGCCGAACATCTCCTGCACGAATTGCTGCAATGTACCTTTCAGGTCACTCATCCGAATGTTGCTTCCGATAACCAAACCTTCGATTTGATGGAACTGGAAGGAGTGCGTTGCATCGTCATCATCACGGCGGAATACTTTACCCGGGCAGATGATTTTAACCGGAACTTCACCATTCATAGCCTGCATTGTACGAATCTGTACAGGAGACGTTTGAGTACGCATGAGCAGATCATCCGTCAAATAGAAGGAATCCTGCATATCACGAGCCGGGTGGTTCTTAGGCAGATTTAAGGCTTCGAAGTTATAATAATCGGTCTCCACTTCAGGACCTTCAGCCACACGGTAGCCCATACCAATGAAAATATCCTCAATTTCCTGAACCACTCTGCTAAGCGGGTGAATGCCCCCTTGCTGCATGCGGCGGCCAGGCAGGGTTACGTCGACTTTTTCAGCCTGCAGACGCTGTTGTGTCTCCTGTTGTTGAAATGCCTCTTGCTTCGCTCCAATAATCTCCTCAATCGCACTACGCACCTGATTCGCTACTTGCCCGATAACCGGACGCTCCTCAGCACTAAGTCCTCCCATACCACGTAGAACTTCTGTAAGCTCACCTTTTTTACCGAGATACTTCACTCTTAGGTCATTCAGAACCTGTGGATCCATAACCTCCTGCAACTTAGCCAGTGCTTCTACCTTCAATGCTTCCAACTTCTCTTTCATGGCCGTGTACAGCCCCCTTCAATCATTGTCTAGTTCAAGCTAAAACGCCTTCGGCGTCCTTTAAGGACGGTATGCGTTTATGCGAGAATTATAAGGAAAAAGTATAGCGTGAAGCTTATACTTTCTTATAATTCAACAAAAAAAGGCCTTTCCTCCCGGTAAGGGACGAAAAGACCGTGGTACCACCCTTGTTAGACAAGCTGATCTGTTCCCCTTAAGAGCTTCATTCCCTCTTTTGGCTGGACAGATACCTATCTCACTTTATACAGAAATAACGGTCTGTGACCGGTTTCCCCTACGCTTCCTTACAAGGCAATCTTAAGGAATTCAAGGAACTGCTCCGGAGTGAACTTCGACAGCTCTGTTTCCTAGAAACGCTCTCAATCACCGGCGTCTCCTCCCTGTAAGTCAGGCACTGTGTACTCTTCTCCATCAATGCATTTCACAATTCAATCTAATTGTCAGGTATCCCTTTAATGTAAGAGATATGTCTATTTATTATATGCAAAATCTGTCGTTTTGACAAGTTCAAGCATAATTAGGGCAATTTTTATCTGGCGTTAAGCTGGCTTTAAGGTTCAGAGCCGTTTTGGGGACTTTTTTTCAGCTAACATTCAGCGGAGCTTGATAATTTCCATTATTAAGAAGGCATGGTTGTACTCAATCATTGACACCTTCATAGTACAAGGAATTTCATACCGGGAGGGAATTACATGCATGCACGAAGAACAAAAGTAGCTGTGATCATGCTTAGCACGGCAGTTCTGAGTCAAGCTACAACGTTCGGAGCGTACGGAGCTTACGCGGCATCGACGGCTACTTCATCCACCAAAACAGCAACTACCACCACCGTATCCACTCTGGATAAACTCGGCTCGATAGCTTTAAAGAGTAACTTTAGCGTGAAGCTGAGCGATGTTGGCTTTTTGACTCAGGATGGCGGCAATATTCTTACATACACACTCAGCTATTACAACGGGACCGGTAGCAGTATCAATCTTGTAGATTATTTCTCTAAAGTTACTACTGCCGGAGGAACAGTTATCCAAGGAAGCCCCGTAACCAGCAGCGCAACCGTCAAAGCCATCCCCTCCAAAAGCAGTCAATCCGTAACCTATTACGTAAACGTCGGTAAATCCACATCTTTAAATGGAACTAAGATCTCATTATTCGGTTGGGATTTCAGCAGCTCCAGCGATTATCAAAAAAAACTGGGAACCTTCACCCTTCCTGCAGCTTTTTCACAAGCGGTCACTAGAGGCCAGAGTAAAAAGATAACCCTGAATAATCAGCCCGTAACAACCAAAGCAGAAAGTCTGCAAATTTACAAATATAACGGTAAGGTGTACGCCAAGGTAGGAGTGAGCTTAACCAATCAGGGGACTAAGATACTCAGTGATCCTGGACTTAAGGGATACCTCTCATCCGCTGGTGGATCTGTATTTGAACTAACACTTGATGATGCGAGCAGTAACTACAAAGTGCAGCCACAAGAAAAAAAGACAATCTACTACATGACGGAAATCCCATCTTATATGAAGACAGACAATATGACTCTGCAATTTGCGGCTGAAGATACCTCATTAAAAATAGTGTTGCCCATCGTCACCTATAACCTTCCCGCCGCTACCACACCGGATCTTCTAGTAGCCGGCAATGTCATCAAGAAGCTTACTATCAATAGCAATACTGTCGAGACGCAGTTAAAAAGCGCTAATGTCTATGCCGACAACGGCACCGCGAAGTGGACGCTACAGTTCCGAGTAAAGAATAGCGGCAACAAAGCAACAACCTTGCCTGCTTACGAGTTCGCCGTTAAAGCCGCTGAAGGATACAGCTTCCCTGTGGACACGAAGGCTTTTGCTAACCTCACACTCAAGCCGCTGGAAGAAAAAATAATCGAGTTCAGCGCAGATATTCCACTAACGATTGCTCAAGGCACGCTGCAGCTACAAATGACTGAACCCGCTGCCGAGGGTAAGATTATTTTTCCTACTGCCTATTATCAGATTCCTTACAAGCTACAAACCAACAATTGGCAGGATACAGAATACGCTGTGGAGAACAGTCACGGCTCATTTGCCGTCAAGCTTGAGAACATCCAGCGGCTGCCTTGGGCAGACAAAGATCAGCTTGTAGCGAAAATCAATATCCGCAACACGAAATCGACCTCTGTGCAGCTTCCTGCTTTTACAAGTGTTATTAAAGCTGGCGAGAGTGATGTCAGCAGTACTTCCCAAGTCATCACAGAAAGTACGCAAACCATACTCGGTCCAAATGAATCCACAAATGTTTATGTCGTGGCCAATGTTCCGTATACGTATCAGTTCAATCAATTAAAAATAACGCTGCAAGAAACCTCCGGCGAAAGCAAAATTAATTTTCTTTCGTTAAGCACAAATCAGTTGGACAGCCGTGTTCAGGAGGTTGCAGCATTAAGTTCCTTCCATATCGAGCTTGAAAGCAAAAAAGCAGAAGTCTTAGAGCGCCGGACAACGGTCTATCAGGGTACAAGCTCCAGTATCATGTACACAGAATTGGAAATGAACAGTGAGGAAACACGTAAATCGGAGCAGGCTCAACTCGTAGCGTATTACAAAACGCCAGACAATCAATATTATGAAGCCGAGGTCAGCCAGTCTACAACTTCCACGAGCCCTAATGGAAAAAATCTGATCACCGTCTGGACTAAGCTTCCACTTGGTGTAGATCCTTCTCAGCTTGTGCTTTATGTCGGTGAAGGGATATCCGAAGGAAAACTCACTGCTCCAGGCGGCAAATCAACGGGGTATATCAATACGGTTTCACTGGGACTAAATAATGTTGCGGTGGAGTCGAAGAGTAATCTTTTGGATGTAGAACTGTTCCCTTATACCCTATCCGTTACAAATGCAGTCGCCACCGTCACCGCTGGTAAAGATACGCTCAGTACAGTCCTAAACTACAACCTGTCAAGCAGTACGCTTTACGAATCGGGCAACTATGAGCACAAGCTTGTACTAGAATTGATCGACCCCCTTGGGCAAACGATGGAAAAGACATTAATGCTTGGCACAGATCTGCCATTAGGTAATTTCAAGTCGTACACCACAACATTCACAAGCAATCTTTACAAAACACTAGACGGTGGCGCGATCCGATTGAATGTATATGACGAATTCCAAGGCCATCGCAATCTGCTGGGAACACAAACCTATGTGGTCGCTTATCAGGCAGCTTCAACCACTTCAAGCAGTAATTCCGCTTCAAACACTGATTCAGGTTCTAACACTCCATCCAGCAATTAGTAAAAGCGCGAGGTGGCCTATGTTAAGAAATTTGATGAGCTATGGAGGAAAGAAATGAAGAAGAAAAAAGTGTTGCTCTGGACCATCGGAGTAGTAGCTGTAGCAACAGCCGGATTGTTGGTTTATACATTTCTACCTGATAAGAACAGTCAGGCTGCTGAAGTGCCCGTGAATACAGCTACGGTTACAAAGGGCGATATTGTAGTAAATGTATCTGGAGCAGGCTCTGTCACGGCCACCGAAACGGGAAAAGTGAAAACGAAGAACGCCGGAACCGTAGCTGAAGTACTCGTCAAAGAAGGTGACCTTGTGAAAAAAGGCCAAACACTAATTACCTTCGAAGGCGATGACCTGAGCGACAATCTTAAGCAGGAACAAACCTCCCTTACCTCGCTTGAGACAGATCTTCAGGACAAGCAGGAGCAGTATAAGAAGCTTGCCGTGGCGGGTACCTCCGAAGACGAGTTGAATAGTGCCAAACGTTCGATTGAAAAAGCAAAAACGGATATTGCCTCTCAAATAGAAAAAATCGCATCTGTACAAGAGGATATGCTCCCTCCAGATCCCTTAACCGCTCCTATTGACGGAACTGTTACAACAGTGAACATAGCCAGCGGTGAAAAAGCGATGGATGGCTCTGAGCTCATAAATATCACCGATTATGCTAATTTAAGCGTCATTGTGCAGGTGGATGAGCTTGATATTCCTACAGTGAAAATAGGGATGCCTGCTACCATTTCATTAGATGCCCTGCCCGACACTGAATTCAAGGGGAGTGTTACTAAGATTGCCAAGGAAGGCACCGTCTCGAACGGAGTCTCCCTCTTTGATGTTACCGTTGGCTTGACTAACTCTGAAGGTGCCCTTGTAGGCATGTCAGCAGAAGTTTCGGTTACAACTGCCGAGAAAAAAGATGTGTTAACTGTACCTATCGAGGCTGTTCAAGAAAGAAATGGCAAGTACACAGTAGCTCTTCCTTTAGCAGCAGGTTCAACTGAATTCTCAAAATCAGCTGGCGACGGTCAAGCACCAATGCCTAGCAGGGCTCCTGATGCTAACGGTGGCGCTATGCCTAGCGGGGCTCCTGATGCTCGCGGCGGTGTTTTGCCTAGTGGAGCGCCTGATGCCCGCGGCGGTGTTATGCCTAGTGGAGCACCCGATGCTCGTGGCGGTGCTATGCTTAGCGGAACAACGGGCACAAGAAACCGCGGAAATAGTAACCAGCAAATGGTCTCTGTCGAAGTGGGCATCCATGATGAGAGCAGTATAGAAATTGTCAGTGGGCTTAATGAAGGAGACAAGGTGATTATCCCTACAGTCATCTCTACTAAGACGGGTACAACCAGTACTGAGATGCAAATGCAAGGCGGCATGGGCGGTATGGGTGGTGCTGATTTCGGCGGTGGCGGTTTTAGCGGCGGAGGTGGCTTCAGTGGAGGTGGTGCCGGCGGTATGGGCAGAGCACCAGGTGGCGGCGGAGGTGGCAGTAGATGAGTGCTTCAGCGCCGCTGATCCAAGTTCAGAATATGACCCATGGCTACACTATGGCAGGAGAAACCATGACAGTCCTAAAAAGTCTTTCCTTTTCGATTGATTTTGGAGAGTTCGTAGCGATTATAGGGCCTTCCGGTTCTGGTAAATCTACACTCATGAACATGCTTGGGTGCCTGGATGTATCTGATGAAGGAAGTTATCTTCTGGACGGACATGAGGTTCGCAAGTTATCAGACAACAAGCTGGCAGTTATCCGAAATGAGAAGATCGGCTTTATCTTTCAAAACTTCAATCTCCTCCCCAAACTGTCTGCTGTCGAGAATGTGGAGCTTCCGTTAATTTACCGTGGGCTCTCACATCGAGAACGCAGAGAAACAGCGCAGCAAGCTCTTATTAAAGTAGGTTTGGGGGATAGAATGCATCACCGCCCTTCTGAACTTTCAGGAGGGCAGCAACAGCGTGTAGCAATTGCGCGGGCCATGGCAGGATCTCCCCCTATTCTACTTGCAGATGAACCTACTGGGGCACTTGATACGCGGACTGGACAAGAGGTCATGCAGATGATAGGAGAATTAAATGAACAAGGTCATACGATCATCCTAATCACACATGACCTTGAAATTGCAAAACAAGCAAAGCGTATCATTCGTATTCAGGATGGCAACCTCGTGGAAGATCGGAGGAATGCGAGGTGAAAATATTTCAAAGTATGCGCATGGCTCTTAAGAGCATCTACAGCAGTAAAGTAAGAGCTTTTTTAACGATGCTGGGTATTATTATTGGAGTATCATCCGTTATCATCCTCGTTTCTGTAGGTCAGGGAACTACTTCTCAGATTACGGAGCAGCTCAATGGACTCGGAACGAATCAATTGACGGTAAACATCACTGGCCGCGGAGCAACCACCTCCCTCACCTATGAAGAAGCCTTGGCGCTAGGGGATATAGAGGGGATAGAAAATGTAGCTCCTGTGATAAGCGGCAACGTTACTGCCAAGCATAATACAGAGAATGTTAGCGTTACTGTTGAAGGCATTACACCTTCTTATGAGGACGTTAAGGATTTTCATGTACAGTCCGGACGTTTCCTGCTTGATATTGATACGGAGTATCGGCAAAAGGTGGCGCTAATAGGCACAGGAACGGCTGAGGATTTATTCGGTACAGACGATCCTGTGGGCCAAAAGGTACAGCTAAACGGGATCAGTTATAAAATCGTGGGTCTCTTAGAAGCGAAAGGTTCTAGTCTTAGCGGTTCCAATGATGATATCATTCTGATCCCTATAGCTACTGCAGAACGTCAGTTAAAAAGCAAAGGCGTACGTTCCATCACAATTGCGACGACTTCAGCAGATACTGTAGCTAGCGTAAAAGATAAGCTAGAGAGTACACTGGATGCTAAATTTAACTACGCGGATAATGCTTTTAGCGTATTTGATTCTCAAGAGATGCTGGAAACTGTAAATTCCACGACAGCTACGCTTTCAATGGCACTTGCGGGCATCGCCGGTATCTCACTGTTTGTCGGGGGGATCGGTATTATGAATATTATGATCGTATCCGTTAATGAAAGAACAAGAGAAATTGGTATCCGCAAAGCAATCGGCGCCAAGAAATTCGATATTCTCGCTCAATTCATGATCGAATCCATTGTTCTTAGCGGATTGGGTGGGGTGATCGGTGTTGGCATAGGAGTCGCAGGCAGTTGGTTACTAGGAAAATACACTTCACTTACTGTATCCATTGCATGGGATATGGTAATGATATCCTTTGTTTTCTCCTTGCTTATCGGCGTGATTTTCGGAATGATGCCTGCGAACAAAGCCGCACGACTTCGTCCCATTCATGCACTACGTAACGAATAGTTACTTCAAAGTCAGCTGTCCCAGTTATAGTATGACTGGGACAGCTTTTTTAACTAACAGAACGCATATTTTTGGGGCTAAGCCGGGTATCATTTACGGGGCAGTTGGGTAATAGGATTTATGGATTTGAATATAGATAAGGCAATAGGCCCATCCCCTAATCATTTAAATTTTTATTATTGATATTTATTTGAGGAAGCGATTGCTCTATAAGTAGGACGTCCTATATACTTGTTGTACGACAAACTGCGATCCACACACAATTTATCTTTCCCATGCCTCATTTCCCACTATGTTAGAACACCTCTTTTTCAATTAATTACTCTCAACATCTTTGCCTAAAAATAAAAATACACCTGCCACAGATAATAGTTACGCAGGTTATACGTTAGAAGCAATAAGATTTTTTTAAATCATCTTATGCAGGGAGAAGATGACCGTGGCCGGATTTTTCAATATCAAAGTAACACGCAAGCTAATCTTTATTTTCGCTGCGATCTCCATTCTGTTGGTTGGGATTAGTGTGGCTTCTTTACTCTATCTAAATCAGACCATTAACAGAATGTCAGATTCTTTATATGACGATGTATTTGAGAACTCTGAGCTCATCCTGAGCGCTGATCGTGATCTGTATCAGGCCGCAATCGCTCTCCACTCCGCAATGAGCTCGAACCTCACTGAAGCTGAACGTGATCAGTTTATTCAGGAATTTAAGGACAATAATCAGCAAGCAGAGGAACGGGTAAGTCTAGCAAGTTCAGACATTAAATCAATTAACAAACCCTTCAGTGATTTGAAGCAGGCCAATATACTTACCAAATTAGAGAACGAGCTCCATTCCTTCGAAACATCCCTAGTCCTATGGAAGAGTACAGGGAGTAAATTGATAGCTGAACGGATGCAGATCGGATGGGATCCTGCTTCATATCATGCTGTTAATCTGAACATACAGTTAAATGAAGTTAGAAGTCATCTAGATCAATCAGAAGACCTGATAAACACCTATGCCTTGCAAGTAACAAATGGGTTCCAAGATAAAAAGAGCGCGCTCTTTGCGCTATATTCACTCGTCTTTTTCATACTGCTTCTGGTTATTATTTATCTGGGCCGCAAAATCATTTGGCTCAAGAATGAAATGCTGGAGGAACAAACACTCTATCAGCTAATCGGCGAAACGATGTCTGATTTCATTATATTGACCGATCCTAACGGGTTAATTCTGTATAGCTCCCCTTCTCACTCAAGTATTCTCGGCTATGTCCCTAAAAAGGGTGATCCACTATCCAACTACATTCGTGAACCGGAGATCGCCTGGGCTAAACTAAAGAGTGTCGTTCAGGGAACCCCCCGTATCTCAGAGCTACGAATGCGTGGATCTGAAGGGCAATGGGTATGGTTGGAAACGAAGGTGTCACCTGTTCGAGGAAGTAATACTTTCCCAGCACAATTCATGTTAGTATCCCGTGAAATTACACAACGGAAGCAATACGAAGAACGATTACATAAGCTAGCCTTCTATGATCATTTAACCGCGATTCCCAACCGGGCTCATTTTAAAATGTACATGGAGAATCTCATCAACCAACCGGAAGAACGGAGAAAGAATATTGCACTCGCACTGCTGGATTGTGACAGATTCAAGCAGCTAAACGACACCTTAGGACATCTGGCTGGAGACGAATTTCTCCAACTGCTCTCTCGAGAGCTTCTGCAGACCGTCAAAGGTGTGGGTCAGGCATTCCGGATTGGCGGTGATGAATTTGCGGTGGTACTGCACCGGTTTACCTCTCCAGAAATGTTAGATGAAATGCTACAACGTTTGCTGAAGCTGTTCAACAAATCTTGGTCTATTGATAATGGATCAAGCTTTCATACCTCTGCTAGTATTGGTGTAGCTCTATTTCCTGAACACGGAAGCAGTATAAATGAACTTCTGCGCGCCGCCGATCTAGCGATGTACCTTTCCAAAGACCGTGGAGGAAATGAAGCTAATCTCTACTACGAGCTTTTGGATGTAGGTTTATCTAACCAGACCATCGGAAAACCATAAGAACAACAAAAGAGCTGCTTCGGAGTAACACTAACCCCGAAGCAGCTCTTTTCTTCTTTTAACTGGTTAACTGCAGATGATCATCTGAAATCCCATCATTCTCTTGTTCACGATCTATTACCATGACCTTGATAAGGTCTCCATTCTCAGAACAATCAATGAATCGGTCGCCATCTCCATCTTTTTCTTCCCAGTCATTTAGCCGTAATATATACCCGATAGAATTGGTATCAGGCAATACCTCAATTCGTGCAACTGCACGTCCGTCCTCCATATACCGAAAATCGCATTGTCCATCCTGTATTCCTGTATCCCAAACCCAAAGATTCCAACCCTTATAATCCCCATCTGGTCGTTCATAGTGTACTTCGATGATTTTGGACCGCGGTGCAGGCTCACCACATTCATCATAGAGCACCATCATCGACAAGCCCTCAATTTCTACCTCGCTACCTGCAACCTTTCGGAATGCTTCTGTCCCCGCTTGGGTATGATCCACTACTACATTCCAACCGTTAGTAGCTTCAGGAAGAGACAGCCTTATTCGATCGTTATTGGCATTAAAAATGACTGCTATATTGTTCCAGAGGTCGCCTCCTGCATGATTACTAAGCAGGTACGACACTATACCACCATCACAGCGCATAAATTCCAGCGAACGCTCAATTTCCTGCCGGCCATGTAGACGGAATGCCGGATGTGTACGCCGCAGTTCGATCAAGCCTTTATAATATTGAAATACAGGCTTAAACACACTTTTCATATTCCAGCGGATCGCGTTAATCGTATCACCGCTGCGGTAACTATTATGATCTCCAAATTTACTACGCAACAGCTCATCACCAGCGTGCAGAAATGGAATACCTTGTGATGTCAGGATGATTCCGTTAGCAAGCAGGGAACGGCGTACGGTTTCGTTGCTAAGAATATTATCAAGATCTACATTAGAGTAAGGATTAGCCCGTGAAACGGCATCCTGAAATCCCCCTTGAACGGTAAGCACCTTATCCCACAAATTCAAATTGTCATGGGCGGTTACATAGTTCACAGATTCCACAGGGGAGTCCGTAAATTCGTGGATCGCTCCTTTAATTCCTGACGCAATAGCCCCTTCTTTACCGTATTCTCCTGTAATGAAGCCCCGTCCCCATCCATCGCTATCTCCTTTGATTGCCGAACGAAAATTATCGTTGAACACGGCATATCCTTTCCCCCGCTGCACACCTTTGAGCGTCTTTGTTGACAGCGGAGAATCTCCTCCTGTCCAAGGTTCTCCGTATAACAGCAAATTAGGATTCACCTCAAGTCGAAGTTCTTCCGTTATTTCACGCATGGTCACACTATCCATCAGACCCATAAGATCAAATCTGAAGCCATCAATATGATACTCAGAAGCCCAGTAAAACAACGAATCCTTAATATATTTACGTACCATCGGGCGCTCTGTCGCTAGCTCGTTACCAACTCCCGAGCCATTAGATAAACGTCCCAAGTAATCACGGCGATAGAAATAATCTGGCACAAGCGGCTCGAAGGGCCCCTTCTCCACAGCGTACGTATGATTGTAAACTACATCCATAATCACCGAAATTCCACGGCTATGCAAAGCCTGAACCATTTCTTTGAATTCGCGAATTCGTATCTCTGGATCGGTAGGATCTGTGCTATATGATCCTTCCGGTACGTTATAATGCTGAGGATCATAACCCCAATTGTAGTCAGTCTGTTCAATGGACGTACCGCGCTTCACTACACTTAACTCATCCACTGTCTGGAAATCGAACACAGGCATCAGATGTACATGGGTGATACCCAATTCAACCAGATGATCAATACCTATTGCATTTCCTTCCAAATCCTTTAATCCAAATTCGGTAAATGCTTTGAATTTACCCTTATAGTACATCCCAGAGCTCTCATGTGAGGAGAAGTCACGCACATGCAGCTCGTAAATAACCGCATCAGCAGGATGTTGCAGCGGAGGAGCAACGTCCTGCTCCCAATGCTCAGGATTGGTCTCCCGTAAATCAACGATTGCTGTTCTTAAACCATTTGCCGATACGGCTGTTGCATAAGGATCTACTGCTTCCGTCACATTCCCATCAGCATATACAGCACGGTACATATAATATTTCCCTTTTAGATCACCTGATAACTTAGTCTGCCAGACTCCGCCGTTCTGGCGCTGCATATATATAATCCGCCCACTATCTGTAGAGCTCAGATCAAATTCAATGTTAAGTTGATTTCCATCCGTTTCGTATAACACAAGAGACACAGCAAAAGCAGTAGGTGCCCAGACTTTAAATAGACTGTACTCCACCGAGTACGTTAAACCCAGGTCTCTGCCTTCATAGACTTCTAACATTAATTCTGTATTTATAACATTTTTACTCATGAGTTAACACCATCCTATGGCTCCCTACCTAACTTGAGGGATGCTTATAAGTCCAAATATTTCCAATTGTGATCATAATAATACTTGCACAGCTCTGCAAGTCGAATAAGGAGTATGAACTTTCTATGGATCCATACTATTATATGTAAGACATATTTACAGGTTTGGGTTCCTTACCGACTTTATACTCATCACTATTACTATCGGCATAGACATCTGTGCAATAAAGCAAATAATTAGCGAATTTAGTTATTCTTAATTGAGTATAACGCTCATGTATGAACAGAAGCCAATGTAAGCGCATGAACTAAAATCAAACCACGAATCCTTGTGTGCTGATACCAAAAAAATAGCAATTAAACACAAAAAAACCGACCTCCAAAACATTGGAAGTCGGTAATAGTAGTTGGAGCGCTATAAAACGCTTAAACGGAGTAATGCATATGGAAATAATTAATTAGTGATGCTTTGAACAAGTGCAGCTACTTCTTCAGCAGTGCCAAGTTGCAGTGCTTTTGCAGCCAGTTCCTTCATGTCGGCAGCCGACAATTTAGAAATTTGACTACGTGCTGGCAGAATTGACGTTGCACTCATACTGAATTCATCAAGGCCAAGACCTAGTAGAAGTGGAATCGCTGTTGCGTCCCCAGCCATTTCACCGCACATTCCTGTCCACTTACCTTCTGCATGCGCTGCATCAATAACATTCTTGACCAAACGCAGGATGGCAGGATTGTATGGCTGATACAGGTAAGACACCCGTTCATTCATACGGTCAGCAGCCATTGTATATTGAATAAGATCATTCGTACCAATACTGAAGAAATCAACTTCCTTCGCAAACTGGTCTGCCAATACAGCAGTAGAAGGAATCTCAACCATTATGCCGAGCTGAATGTTGTCAGATACTTCCTTGCCTTCTTCACGAAGCTTTGCTTTCTCTTCAAGTAGAAGATCGCGGGCTGCACGGAATTCACCAAGTGTTGCGATCATAGGGAACATAATGCGAAGATCCCCATGAACACTCGCTCTTAGTAAAGCACGCAGCTGCGTACGGAAAATATCTTGACGATCCAGACAAAGACGAATCGCACGGAATCCTAAGAAAGGGTTCATTTCCTTTGGAAGGTCCAGATACGGAAGCTCTTTATCACCACCGATATCCAGTGTACGTACAACTACCGGTTTGCCTTTCATATTCTCAAGCACAGTACGGTAGGCGTTGTATTGGATTTCCTCGGAAGGCAGCTTATCACGGCCCATGTATAGGAACTCAGTACGATACAAGCCTACACCTTCGCCACCATTCTCAAGTACACCATTGACATCGTTTGGTGTACCGATATTAGCCGCCAGCTCCACGTGCTTACCGTCTGCAGATATCGTTGGTTTATCACGAAGTTTCTTCCACTCTGCAATTTGCAAGTCGTAAGCTTCCTGCTTGCGAACATATTCAGCCACTTCTGCTTCACTAGGATTAATTAGAACGTCTCCGTTCAGACCATCGACAATCACTAGATCCCCAGAATTCACTTCAGTCATGACATTCTTAGTTCCAACCACCGCTGGAATTTCTAAAGAACGTGCCATAATTGCTGAGTGGGACGTACGTCCACCAATGTTTGTTGTGAAGCCTTTAACATACTTGCGATTTAGCTGTGCTGTGTCAGAAGGCGTCAAATCCTCAGCGATAACAATTACCTCTTCACTGATTTCTGCAGGACTAACATAATGAATACCCAGCAAGTGGTTCAGCAGGCGTTTGGTCACATCACGCATGTCAGCAGCACGTTCCTGTAAGTAAGCACTCTTCATGTTCTCGAACATTTCAATGAATTGTGTAGCTACTTCGTTTAGTGCATAGTCCGCGTTAACCGATTCCTGACGAATTTTATCAATTACAGGATTAATTAGCTCAGGATCCTCAAGAATCAGCAGATGGGATGCAAAGATCTCCGCTTTTTTCTCTCCTAATTCCGCTAAAGTACGCTCTTTAATGGTTTGCAGTTCAGCACTCGATTTAGCAAGTGCGTCATTCAACTTGGCGACTTCTGCCTCAGGATCACTGACACTAGTCTTCGTAATTGTATAATCCGGATGTTTCAGGATAAAAGCACGGGCTACTGCAATCCCTGCTGAAGCCGCGATTCCTGAAATTTTATTCATGGATTTCCCCTAGCCCTTCTTTGATCATTACATCAGAAAGTGCGCTCAGAGCTTCAGCTTCTTCGCTGCCTTCAGTAATCAGAGACAAAGTGTCTCCAGCTTCCAGACCCAATGACAATACGCCAAGGATAGATTTCAATGTAACTTTTTTACCTTTTGCTTCTGCATAAGCTTCTGTACCTTTGAATTTCGTTGCTGTATTTACCAAGGCAGTTGCCGGACGTGCGTGAATTCCATCTTCATCAATAATTCTGAATGTTGTTTGCATAATATTATCCAACTCGCTTTCTTTTAATAGAATATTTTAATTTATAGTGAAAGCTTCGCTCCCTTTAAGATTTAAAGGAAGCGTCAGCCCTTGCACTTTTACTGAATGGTAATAATATCTTTATCACCAATTGACACCTTGCCTGGCTTCTTCAAGGTTACGGAAGATCCCTCTGGCAAATTAGAGAAAATAACAGGAGACATTACAGATGGCGCATGTGCTTTTACATATTCTAAATCCACTTCCATGATCGGCTGTCCAGCAGCTACAAGGTCGCCCTCTTCAACTAGAACTGTAAAGCCTTGACCTTTAAGCTTAACTGTATTAACCCCTATATGAACGAGCACTTCCTTGCCTCCATCGGACATAATGCCGATAGCATGCTTGCTCGGGAACACATTAAACACTTTACCGTAGACTGGCGAAGCAATTTTTCCATCATCAGATAGGAAAGCAAAACCATCACCCGTCATTTTTTGGGAGAATACCGCATCTGGAACCTCAGTGATATCCACCAGTTCACCATTTACCGGAGAGACGATATCTTCTTTGATAATCGCTTCACCTGCTTCACCTGCCTGCTGTTCTTCCTCAGGCTCTGGCTTAGCCGCTGCTGGTGTTGCTGCAGGTGTCTTCCCGCTAATTACATCTTGAATCTGCGATTTTATGGTATCGGAACGTGTACCGAAGATCGCTTGAATGTTATTACCCACCTCGAGTACACCTGATGCACCTAACTTCTTCAGACGAGTCTTATCCACGCCTGATTTATCTTTAACCTCCACACGAAGGCGGGTAATACAAGCATCCAGATGAGCGATATTCTCTTTACCACCCAACGCAGACAAGATGTTTCGTGGTAAATCATCACCCGTTTTAGAAACTGCTTCTGTGTTTGTATCTTCGACTTCCCCCGTATCCTCTTCACGACCCGGAGTCATCAAGTTGAACTTCCGAATAACAAAGCGGAATCCGAAGTAGTAAATTACGGCAAGAGCAAGACCTACTGGAATTACGAGCCACCAAGCCGTGCGGTTCGGGATTATACCAAATAGCACGTAATCGATAAAGCCGCCCGAGAAAGTCATACCAATCTTGACATTAAGGATATGCATGGTCATAAAGGACAAACCAGCAAAAACAGCATGTACTGCGAACAGCAGTGGAGCCACGAACAAGAACGAGAATTCAAGCGGCTCAGTAATCCCTGTCAGGAATGAAGTTAATGCTGCGGAAAGCATCAAGCCACCGACAAGTTTTTTGTTATGAGGTTTAGCTTCATGATAGATAGCCAGAGCAGCTGCTGGAAGACCAAACATCATGAATGGATACTTACCTGTTGTAAATGTTCCTGCTGTGAATTCTACGCCATCACGAAGCTGCTGCATGAAGATCCGTTGGTCACCACGTACCAATTCTCCTGCTTTATCAACGTAGGTACCAAATTCATACCAGAACGGAGAATAGAAGATGTGATGCAGACCAAAAGGAATGAGCGAGCGTTCGATCGTACCGAAGATAAACGCAGCGAGCGTTTTATTCGTATCAATCATACTTTGGGATACATAGTTCAGACCGTGTTGAATTGGCGGCCAAACTAAGGTCAATGCCAGACCAAGAAGCAAAGACGTTACCGCAGTCATGATCGGAACGAAACGTTTACCTGCGAAGAAACCCAGGTAGGATGGAAGTTCGATTTTGAAGAATCGTTTGTACATGGACGATGCCAATATACCGACGAGTATACCTCCAAATACCCCCGTTTGCAGTGTTGGAATTCCTAAGACGCTAGCATAGGAAAAATCACCTTGGCTCAGGACATAATCATTGACGCCAATTACAGTACCCATCGTAACATTCATTACGAGGAAACCGATAATAGCGGCTAGACCAGCAACACCCTCACCACCGGATAAACCGATGGCAACACCCACGGCAAATAGTAAGGATAAATTATCAAATACAATTTGCCCTGAGTTCATCAATACGTTCGCTATTGCCTGAACTACATCGTTCTCAAGAGCCGGAACGTATTGTAGAAAATCGGGGTTTACCAGCATGTTTCCTATTCCAAGGAGCAGACCGGCTGCTGGCAGTATGGCTACCGGGAGCATTAGCGCTTTACCGACTCTTTGTAAAACGCCGAAAAGCTTTTTGAACATCATGGTCACTTCCTTTCATTATTCACATTTTCAGTAAAAACAGATGCCAAAAAAGGCATGAGCAACACAGTATAAAGGTTGTTATCTAACGCTAAGGTTAGATTACCCCAAGATGGGGACTAGCAACCAAAATACTGTAAATCACTCATGCCTGATCGAATCAGTTACACGCTTGGTATTCTGTTTTAATTAGGACACGGATATTGTAGCACCGTTTTTTTGAAGTGACAAGCTTTTTTTTAATATTAGAAAGTATAAATTTCACACTATACATTATCCATATTTTTCTCGCTTAAACGCTTTCCGGCCTTATGAGGAGGCCAAAGACGTTTATGCTTATCAAGCTTTACCTTTCGTCTCCATATCCATTTCATCCTCTTTCTTCTGAGCAAGACGTTGCAGGTGAACTGTCAAATAGCTGACCTCTGCTGGATACACAGGAATTCGCACTCGGTTCTCGATAACCTTAGTTAATTGCCAAGCCAAGGTATACATTTCGGGATATTCCCGTTTCATTAGACCATCCAGCGTAGAAGTCTCCCTTACCGATTCTCCACGGCGCAGTCTTTCAAGAACAAATCGTAAATGAGTCACCAATCGCGAATAATCAAGTGAATCACGAGGAATTCGATATTCGAGGTTATTCTCTACGATTCCAATCAAATCCGCAATCAAAAGCGAATGTTGTCTAACCTCAGAAATTTGTCTATTACTCAACGCGCTAACGATATGAAGTGCCACAAAGCCCACCTCATCTACGGGTAATTCCACACCCATACCTTCATTAATTCGCTCAATCGCATACTCTGCCATCTTGTACTCTTCAGGATAAATTTCCTTAGTCTCATACAGAAATGGGTTATGAATAGGGATATTTTGTTCATAACGCCGTATAGCAAATGAGATATGATCGGTGAGTGCAATATGAACATGTTCATTAAGCGGTTGACTACTGCAATTCATAATATATAACAAAATTTCATGTACAATCTCAATCAACTTCTCATCCACTTGGGGAAGAAGCTGTTTATATTGTTCCTGCTCTTCCTGGCTACGGAGAATAAACATCTTCTCCACAGAGGATAGATTAATCTGATCATGCAATTTTCGATTAAACCCTATCCCTTTGCCAATCACAACAACCTCGGAATATTGGGGATGGTCCGCAATGATAACGTTGTTATTTAACACCTTTGCTACAGTTATGCTACTCATATTTGCCACCTCTTTTATTTCTAAACACCTGACTTCCAAGCAGCAAACGCAACATGAAACGGTACGATTAAAAAAACTCTTGTTACCATCATATCATCAACATTCCGATATTAGAAGGACACTCTGCGTTCTATTTTACCCGAAAGGTTCGGCTGGAGAACTTGTATACCAATGTCACGGCAATAACCATATAAGCTATCGTTCCCGTCAGAACAACTAGTGTAAAAATTGACGATGCTTTTGGAAATCCGATACAAGCCACACTTAGTCCCATGACAATGCTGTTGACGATAACAAAGAACGGATTCTTCATATTTAGCTCTGTGCTGTACGGTTGAAAAATATAATACATGAACAAGTGGTGCACCGAGAAGAACAAGGAAAGACAAAGAATCGTTACCCAAAAGATCACCGCATCCATCAAACCCCAATCTGCACCAGAGAGCAGAAACAGCAGCGTACATGCAGAACATATAGCGAAAGCAGGAATAAGATTAAGTCCACTCAACTTAATAAGACGTATTTTGAAATTGTCCAGAATTGCTGATTGTTCACGATAAAAACCATACCTTAATAAGCTTAGATCACAATTGTAAAACATCGCTTTGCATACACGCTCACCTATAGAGGTATAGTTCATTATAAATACAAAAAAAGGAAGTCCGCTTAGCAGATAGGTCGTAAACTTAGACGAAGTCTCTGGCGAAATGAGCATCATTAGGACAGCCACTAAAAAGAGCACACCAATGATGGTTAAACGTCTCTGGATGGGTTGAATTAACAAGCGTTTATGCCTGGAGAAAAAAATAGCATTCAGATAGGCGTAACCTGTTTTTCCTTGAAAAGCTTTACCCTTAAGCTCTTCCGACGAAAAGTCCTTCTCCTTGGTCTGGACTTCCGCCACCCTCGCCTCTCTCATCATCCGATTCATATCCAGCAGTGGATCATCTATCTTGGTGACAACATCTACAGCACTGCGATAGTTAGGATATTTCCCAATATACACAGCTGCAATTCCTCCAAGTACAACAATCACAAGACTCAATGGGACACTAAATCCTGCCGTATCATTTACAAAAGCATTTCCAAGATAAAGGGGTACATAGCCAAGTAAACCACCTAGCCCAATAACCGACCATACCCAACTCATCTTTTTAACTAACACAATTCCCTTTTTATCAAAAAACCAAAGGTTTAGAGCCTCGGTGACTATTCTCCAGGCCGTTAACAGTACTGTAAGCCATATGCCATGCCACAGCGGTGCGCCAAAAATCCCCGCAAAAACGGTTAAAGCTGGCACAAAATAAATAAAGAATGTTAGGCCTTTAAGTAATAGCGTAGCATGCATATACTGTTTAGCCGGAATCCTCATTAGCTTCACACATATATATTTATCCCGTTTGGGCTCTAATATAAATACATTCGAAACTCCAGCCACTATAAAGCTTAGAATGATAAAAATATGTAGGAACAATGCATACTGTTCGGCGAGCGGCATTTCTTTGTGTGTGAGAATGATTGGCAAATATATCACAATTCCCAAATAAGCGAACTTATTTAAAAATCCCCACAGTACCTTCAGTACAGCTACAATCCCAGCAAAGACTTCTTTTAGGGCAACATTGGAGTAGATATCATCTTTTAAAAGTTTACCAAGAACAGGTAGCTTTCTAAAATAGTAAATCAGCCGATTGGCTCCGGACGAGCCTCGAATCCTCTGGATGCTGCGAAGTGTCCTAATCATTGTTGCCATCCTGAAGTAAAGCTATAATCTGTTCCTCAAATTCTGGACTTTGTAGGGTCTCACGCGGAATTTCTTGAAGGGTTCCATGATTTAGAATAACCAACTCGTCACATAAATCGGCGGCCAATTGCAAAATATGCGTAGAAAAAATAATGATGTGATCCTGCTTCATCTCGCGCAGCAACTTCTTGATCTCAAGAGCGACAACAACGTCAAAAGAAGTTAAAGGCTCATCTAGTAAAATCAAAGGCGGTCGAGTAATGATAAAGCAGAGCATTTGAATTTTATTCTTCATTCCGTGGGAATAGCCCTTAATCAGCCGGTGGCGATCTTCTTCCTCAAACTTAATAATGGAAAAATAATCTTCAATGCTTTTATTCGGATCGATCTTCTCACGGTTAATGTCCATATAAAACTTTACGAACTCATAACCTGTTAGAAACTCAGGTAAGATGGGGAGAGAAAATACATATCCGATGTCCTCGTCACGAAGCGGACGGGCATTATCCTTCTCACCGATAAAGGCAGCGCCGCTATCCATTTGAACCTCACCGCTCAGACAATTGAAAAGTGTGGTTTTGCCTGCTCCATTTCGTCCGAGCAGCCCGTATATCTTCCCTCTTTCAAAGGTAAAATCAGCACCTTTAATGACCTGTTTACCATCAAAGCTCTTTTGAATATCATCTAAAATCAACTGCACGTTCTCGCACCTCTCCCATTCAATAACTAAAAGACCTAAAAACATAGAGTAAGCCCGGCAGCAATCACCGAGCTTACCTTAAGTTAAATTATTCTATAATTATTGCTTACACTAGCCTTCAGGTTGCTCCGCCACAGAAGTTGAAGCTTTGCTCGCTCCCTCCGAGGCTGCTGGAGGTTGCAGAGAGGCCGCGGGTGCGACTGGAACTGCCTTGCTTCCAGCTGCCCCTGAGGATCTTGTCGTCAGCCCTTTGATCAGGGCCTCTACGTCAATCCCAGAGACGCTCTTCAGCATCTCAGGAGCCGTAGACATCAACTGAGTTACATAGTTACTGACACGTGCCGCACCTTCACCATTACCGGTATCTACAACAGTAAGCTTATCAATGGATGCCAGCGGCTTCGCAATTTGTCCAGCCAAATCTGGCAGCATTTTGACGATAATATCGAGCACGGCTGCTTCGCCGAATTTCTGGAAGGCTTCTGCCAGCTTCTCTTTTGCTTCTGCTTCCGCTAGACCGCGCAAGCGGATAACTTCGGCATCCGCAGTACCTTTTGCCAGCTCTGCATCCGCCATCGCTTGACCTTCAAGGCGCTTTTGCTCCGCTGTTGCTTTAGCCTGCGTCTCAATACTGTATTGC
This sequence comes from Paenibacillus sp. FSL E2-0201, assembly GCF_037963325.1. Classification (NCBI taxonomy): domain Bacteria; kingdom Bacillati; phylum Bacillota; class Bacilli; order Caryophanales; family Paenibacillaceae; genus Paenibacillus; species Paenibacillus sp. FSL E2-0201. Next base: position 1,896,262 of record NZ_CP150154.1, on the reverse strand, counting down.
AACGCATCCGCTTCACGCATTCTCTTCGCCTTATCAGCTTCTGCCGCTTGCTCTACTGCGTAACGATCCGCTTCCGCTTTTTTCTTCACTTCTGCGTCGTACTGCTTCTCACGAACTTGAATTTCTTTCGCTTGCAGATCGATTTCACGTTCCTTACGCACCAGCTCAACCTTCATCTGCTCTTCGACAACGGTCTGCTTCGCACGTGCCTCTTGAATATGGTAAGCCTGGTCAGCTTCCGCCTTCGCAGTATCCTGATCCCGCTTAAACGCTGCCACCTTAAGCTGGTTATCCTTGGAGGCTTCAGCGATATTCGTATCCCGCAGCAGCTCTGCTTTTTGCCCTTGCTCCTCAGCGTTCGCCTTTTGAATTCTCGCATCACGCACAGCTTCTGCTTCAGCGATCTCTGCGTCCCGCTTCACCGCAGCAATCCGCGGCTTACCTAACGCTTCTAAGTATCCATGTTTGTCTCGCACATCTTTGATGGTGAAGGAGACAATTTGCAGACCCATTTTCTTAAGATCGCGTGCCGCCACACCTTGAACCTCTTGCGCAAAACGATCACGGTTACGGTATACTTCCTCGACAGTCATGGAGCCGAGTATTGCACGTAAATGCCCCTCAAGTACCTCTTGAGCTTCACTCTTCAGCGCCTCAATCGGTTTCCCCATGAACTGCTCAGCGGCTGTTGCCACGTCTTCAGTGGAACTGCCCACCTTGATAATCGCAACCCCGTCAGCAATTACCGGTACACCTTGCTCGGTGTATACTTCTGGGGTCGTCACATCGAGTTTATGAGAAAGAAGTGACATAAATTCAGCCTTTTGAAAGACTGGGAGGATAAACGCCCCGCCTCCGCGCACAATCTTTATTTTACGTCCAGACCCATCGTCAGAAATATGATTGCTCCCTAAAAACGAACCGGTTACGATCATCCCTTCATCTGGTCCTACCGTTTTGTAACGTGCCCAGAATGCGATCCCTAGCACAAACAGAACAGCGACGACAACAGCAGGAATTAACAAATACTCAGGAATACCGAACATTAAAGATCCACTCCTCTTCTCTTCTCGAATTCTGATACCAACGCAACGCCTTCTCTAACTTCCACTACAACAACTTTAATCCCTGCCGGAAGCAACTCATGATCAAAGCTTGCTGCCGTATGCAGGCTATTGCCGGCTCCAAACTTTACCATAATCTCACCATAACCCGTGGCGGGAACAGGAATTGTGATTTCCCCGATCTTGCCAGGCAGATCACTCATAGAGAACCCATTGGACATCTCACTTTTTTCCATAGGCTTAACAACCCCTAGATACATTAGTACTCCCAAAAAAGCGGCGGTTAACAAAGACAAAGCAATGATCGCCCCAGTTTCCAGAGCACTGTACCGGGAAAGAAGAAGGCCCGCTCCGCCGAACACGGTAATTCCTCCTGCCAGCACGGTGGGATTCAGAAAATCAACAGATACGAAATCAAAGACCCCATGTAAGGCATCTCCGATCACATCGCCCACCAGGACGCTGACTATGGCAAATATGACGCCTAGCGCCAAGCAGCCTAAATACAGCGTTTCCATACTTACTTCCTCCTGTCTTCAATCAGGACTGTCATATTACATTAAACGTACAAAGTAGGTCCTTGGTTTCACAAACTTTGGATATTATCCCAAAAAAGTTCCATTCTGAGGATAAGCTTGCTCACATATGCACTTTTTTATTACATAGGAAGACGTTCCAAAAGACGATTAAATGGCTGCGGAAGCAGTCCTTTTTGCTGGAAACTCACATGATATTTAACGGACGAGGTCCAGATAAAGTATAGTATGAGAAGCTAGTCACATTAGACCCCTAAACGCAAAGAAGCGATTCATCCATTACAGGAGAATCGCTTCCTTGATTTTCAATTACGTCTTCTAGAATAAAGACAGATAATCTCTTTCGTTGAAGAAATTACTTACAGAGCCATTTTATAAATTTCTACTACATCTTCACGATCAAGCTTACGGAAGTTACCAAACGGTCCGAAACGAACAGCTTTGTCAGCCATACTGCCGATCTCGCTGTCATCAATATCGTAATCAGCGAGTGTCTTCGGCGCACCAATGGAATCCCAGAAGCTACGCAGAGCTTCAATACCCTCCAGCCCAATTTCCTTATCCGTCTTGCCAGCTGGATCAACACCAAACACATTTACAGCAAGCTTGCGGAAACGAGCAGGATTCGTATCCAGGTTATACTTCATCCATTGTGGGAACAGAATGGCCAATCCTCCACCATGTGGAATGTCATATACGGCTGAAACTGCGTGCTCGATGTTGTGAGTCGCCCAATCTCCAGCAAACCCCATGCTAACCATACCATTAAGCGCCATAGTACCGCAGTACATGATCGTCTCACGCAGTTCGTAATTATTCAAATCTTCAATTAGCTTCGGTGCGGTTTCGATCACCGTACGTAGCAAAGTCTCACAGAAGCCGTCTTGTACCGGTGTGTTGCCATCAGTATGGAAATAGTGCTCCAGAACATGAGACATGATATCTACCATGCCGTAGACCGTCTGATCACGTGGCAGAGTGAAGGTGTTCTCTGGGTCAAGAATCGAAAATGCTGGAAATGCATGAATACTGCCCCAGCCCATTTTTTCCTTGGTCACTTCGTTGGTGATTACAGAGCCGCTATTCATTTCTGATCCTGTAGCTGCCATCGTCAGCACTGTACCGAGTGGGAGAGCGTCTTGAGCAGCTGCCTTACGTTCAACAAAGTCCCACATGTCACCATCATATTTCGCCCCAACAGCAACTGCTTTAGCGCAGTCCAACACGCTACCGCCGCCTACAGCGAGGATGAGGTCGATCTTATGCTCGTGACACAGCTCTACACCTTTATGTACGGTGGAAAGGCGTGGATTCGGCTCTACGCCTGAGAGTTCAGTTACCACAGCATCTATTGCACTCAGCTCAGCCATTACCTTATCGTACAGACCGCTACGTTTAATACTACCGCCACCGTACATCAACAATACATTCTTGCCGTACTTAGGAACCTCAGTCTTCAACGCTTCCAGCGTACCCTGTCCAAAAATCAACTTGGTAGGATTATAAAAATCAAAATTACGCATATGTGTAAACCTCCATTAGTTATTTCAGAATGTTTTGCTCACTCGTATTATAAACCTCTGAATAGCCGCATTCAAATGGAGCAGCTTCAATACCATCAAAAAAGGGATGTCCTTAAGCCTACAGGCTTAAGGACATCCCCTTTTCAAACTTTATATCGCGCCGAAGCTCTTCACGAAACGACGGAAAGCAGCTTGCCCTTCCGGAGTCCGTTTATAGACACCCGCGTGTTCAAGAATATGTGTAAACTTGATGCCGACTTCGTTCTGCACAATCTTGACGGCTTCTTCATGCTGTAATGCCGTTCCGAAACGCTCTACTAGCTCCTGAACCCAAGTAGCATGCTGCGCAAGTGGATGACTAGGATCGTTCTTCACCGCTTCTAATCGTGCTTGATCTCCTGCAAGAATGCTCGCAATAGAATCGAGCTCTTCCTTCAGACGACCTGGCAGAATTGCGAGTCCCATAACCTCAATCAAGCCGATATTTTCTTTCTTGATGTGGTGCATCTCCCGATGGGGATGGAAAATTCCCTCAGGATATTGCTCGTTAGTCCGGTTGTTACGCAGCACGAGATCCATCTCGAAGCTGCCATCTTCTGCCCGACGAACGATAGGAGTAACGGTATTATGAGGCTGCACTTCACCATCAACTTCGCTGAACGCCAACACTTCTGCTTCAGGATCACTATACGCCTTCCAAGCTTCATAAAGTGCATTGCCACATTCCAGCAATACCTCTGGATCGCCACCATTCAAACGTAATACGGACATAGGCCATTTTACTATATTAATGCTGACACCCGGATAAGAAGCATGCGTGAACGTATCTTCCTTAGGTGCTTTCTGAATAGGGAAGGTGTGACGTCCACCCTGAAAGTGGTCATGCGTCAGAATCGATCCACCAACAATCGGCAAGTCTGCATTCGAGCCAATAAAATAGTGCGGGAAAGATTCCACGAAGCTGAGCAGACGCTTCAAGGTATCCTTGGTAAGTTTCATTGGTACATGATCATGATGGAATACAATACAGTGCTCGTTGTAGTAAACATAAGGCGAGTATTGAAAGAGCCATTTCTCATTATTCAGCTGAAGCGGAATGACACGCAGGTTCTGGCGCGGCGGATGGTTAACCCGTCCAGCATACCCAACATTCTCACGGCACAGCAGACATTTTGGATAGACCGGCGGCGGGAGCAGTCGGGCCATAGCAATTTCCTTCGGACTTTTCTCAGGCTTGGACAAATTGATTGTCATCTCGATGTCACCATAAGGCGAATCTTGCAGCCAGTAGACGTTCTTGGAAATCCGGTCCATCCGGATATAGTTGGAATCTATGCTTAATTTATAAAAGCGATCTGTAGCCGCGGAGATGCCTTTTTCAGCAGCTAAACGATTGAACTCCGCATTTACGTCTGATGGACGGGCCATTAAGAGCCCCATAATCTTAGCATCCAGCAAGTCACGGTAAGTGTCGCTATTCTCTGGAATCAACCCGATTTCAAAACCATAATCAATCAGTGCATCCAGTGGAACCTGTGGACCTGTAAGTGGACTTTGATCGACCTCGCCAACGAACGGCTCACTAAATCCGAACTGATCTAGCAGCACATTACGGCTAAAATCTTCATCGGATGGTGCAATGAGCTGCTCGCGGAGTGCGAACAGAACAAGTTGCTCAATCGCATATAATGCTTTCTGGCCAGCAGGCGTAACCTTATTCTCGTTGTGCATTTTTAATTCTCCTTAAGTAGGATCGTAAGCTCAATTCGAGCTAAATCCCTTATTCTCCGTATCCTTGCGGATTGGCAGAATGCCAGTTCCAGGCGCTTTGAATGATATTTTCCAAGTCAGCATGCTGAGGGTTCCATCCAAGGATAGAGCGCGCTTTGTCGGAGGAGGCTACCAGCACTGCCGGATCTCCAGCACGTCGTTCTTGAATAACTACAGGGATTTCCAGTCCTGTAACCTTCTTCGCTGTTTCAATAACCTGTTTCACCGAGAAGCCAAGTCCATTCCCCAAGTTGAAAATATTACTGTTGCTTCCGCTGCGAAGATAGGTTACTGCACGAACATGGGCATCAGCCAGATCACTCACATGAATGTAATCGCGCACGCAAGTACCGTCTTCTGTAGGGTAGTCGTCTCCGAACACGGCGATGCTCTCCCGTTGCTTCAAAGCGGTTTGCAATACCAGCGGAACCAAATGACTTTCCGGACGGTGGTCTTCACCGATTTTGCCACTAGCATGTGCACCTGCAGCATTAAAGTAACGAAGCGCTACATATTTGATACCCAGTACTTTATCAAACCAAGCCATCATGCGTTCCATGGTCAGCTTCGTTTCGCCGTAAACGTTAGCTGGCTCGGTACGGTCAGTTTCTTCAATCGGCACTTTTTCCGGTTCGCCATAGGTTGCCGCTGTGGACGAGAATACGATTTTGTTCACGCCAGCTTTTTGCATAGCTTCCAAAAGACATTGTGTGCCGTATACGTTGTTGTCATAATACTTAACGGGGTCCTTCATGCTCTCACCAACCAAAGAGCTCGCCGCGAAATGAATGACTGCCTCAATCTCGTTCTCAGCAAACAGCTTACTCAGCAGCTCCTTATCACGCAGATCGCCTTCGTACAGCTTGCCACCCAATAGCGCCTCACGATGCCCTGTCAGCAAGTTGTCGATGACTACCACTTCTTCGCCGCGATCCAACAGCTCCGCTACAGTATGAGATCCGATATAACCTGCTCCACCTGTTACTAAAATCGCCATTTGATTACACTCCCTTCAATTCTTGGACACCATTACCGATGCCGCAAACGTAGAACTCACCAACCAAACCAGATCTTGTGGTATACGCCTCGCCTACTTCACGAATAAAACGTTCTACATCATCTTCATGTACCAAGGATACAGTACAACCACCGAAACCTGCGCCAGTCATACGGGAACCGAGTGTACCCGGAATACGCTGTGCTTCTTCAACCATAATATCTAGCTCTTCACAGCTAACTTCATACAAGTCGCGCAAGGAAGCATGTGAGTCATTCATGAACTGACCAAACTGCTTCAGGTCATTGTTCTTTAATACTTCAACAGAATCTAGTACACGTTGATTCTCTTCCACAACATGGCGAGCGCGGCGTCTAACAACTTCATCCGTGATTTTATCTTGATGTGCTTCGAATTGTTCACGGTTGAGCTGTGCCAGATAAGCTAGTGAAGGCACTTCTTTTTGCAAAATAGACAAGGCCTCATCACACTGCTGACGACGCTCATTATACTTGGAATCTACAAGTCCTCTGCGTTTGTTCGTGTTGCCGATAACCAGTTTGTAAGCACCTGTGATGAAAGGTACCAGATTATATTCAAGCGTATCGCACATTAACAGGATTGCATGATCTCGTTTGCCATTAGCAACTGCGAACTGATCCATAATTCCGGAGTTTACACCTACGTACTGGTTCTCAGCACGCTGAGACAAGAGTGCAATCTCAACGGTATCCGTGTCGCCGCCTTCAAGCGTCAGGAAAGCATAAGCAGTCACGACTTCAAGAGAAGCCGATGAGGACAAGCCTGCGCCATTCGGAATATCACCATGGAACAGCAGATCGTAACCTTTAGATACTGGAGTGTTTTTCTTCTCCAATTCAACCATTACTCCAACCGGATAGTCGATCCATTCTCCCGTTTTGGCCTTGCCAATTTCACTATAATCAATAGATGCTTCATAAGGAAAATTAGTAGATGCAAAATTCACTTTGCTGTCACTGCGTGGGCGAACAATCAAAGTTGTACCGAATTCCAAAGCTGCGGGTAGCACGTATCCACCGTTGTAATCCAAGTGCTCTCCAATGAGATTGACACGTCCTGGTGCATAAAATACTTGAGCCTCTTGCTCGCTTACCCCGTATTTTTCGATGAATTTCTTATTAAGTTCCTGTGTGCTCATTAATGCCACTCCATCCTTTCGCTGCTTCAGCCAGTGGGAATTAGTAAAGCGTTCTTTATGTATTCATTATAATGTAATCAGTGATCCTCTGATAATGCAATCATGTGTGTAATGTATGGATAAATGTGACTTCCCATAATATAATAATTACACAGAGAAATGATACACCCTAAACTATAAGCCATAAAATGACAATAACACAAGAAAGGCTGTCCCATATGGAGCATACTTATTCCGTAGGATCCAATCCCGTGTATTACGATAAACAAAATCTCCATGTATTGTTTGCCGGTCAAAGTCAGACGATTCCTATGCATCAAGCTGGCCCTAAGATTTACGATTATTATTTACTTCACTTTATAGAGTCAGGCTCAGGTATTTTCCGTACTGAACATCATCAATATACACTAGGACAAGGTGACTGCTTCCTTATTCATCCAGGGCAGCTGGTCAGTTATGTTTCGGATAAAGAACAGCCCTGGTGCTATCGCTGGGCAGCCTTTACTGGGAGCGAGGCTGACGACCTTGTGCTGCAGACTGGCTTTACACCTCAAAAACCTGTGTTGACTACAACGGGTGACAGCGTCATCCCAGGTGCCCTTTCCAGTATCATGCAAGCCTTCAAAGCAAACAAAGAAAGTGCCCACCTAACTTCTCTGGGATATCTTTATCTCATTGTAGGTGAAGCTGCAGATTTGCTCTCTTCTTTCTCCCGTCTTCCCGGAGCTGAATCGCAGGTTAAGCGTACTGTGAAGCAAATGATCCACTACATGGCCTCCCAATACGCTCATCCAGTATCTATTGAACAAATGTGTGATACCCTTGGCTATAACCGGGCCTATCTCTCCCGTGTGTTCAAGCAAGAAACCGGTTTGTCTCCGGTAACATACTTGCTGAAGCTGCGTATTGAGAAGTCTAGACAACTGCTCCGTGAGCGACCAGAACTGTCTGTCGAACAGGTTGCCGCTTCCGTTGGACTCACTGACGCCCTATACTTCTCGCGTCAATTTAAACGCTTTTGCGCCCAGTCACCCACTGCCTACCGCCTCACAACGACCAGACATGTAAAGAAGCCAGATCTTTAAGAGGCTTTTCACTTTTAAAAATTCACTTCTACAACAACAGCCCGGCTTCCTTAGCTTAAGGAACCGGGCTGTTTCTCTATTACTATTCCTTCTCTAACCAATTAGATCCTTTACACTGCCGAGTACCTTCCCAATCCGATCTGTAATCAGAAGATCAGCTCGATCATCATAGGGGGTCGGGTCGCCATTCAGCAGCACCGTACGTTTCCCCCTGAAATAAGTAACCAGACTAGCCGCAGGCTGGACCGTAAGAGAGGTGCCACCAATCATAAGCATATCTGCAGCTGCTATCGCTTCAACGGAATTCACCAGCACCGAGTGATCTAATTCTTCTTCATATAACACAACATCCGGCTTAATAATGCCACCACATTCAGGACAGCGAGGGACGATCTCATTGGAACTTAGGAGCTGCTCCAACCCGTAATAACGTGAGCAGTCCATGCAATGGTTACGATGAATGGAACCATGCAGCTCAAGTACCTTTTGGCTGCCTGCCAGCTGGTGCAAACCATCAATATTTTGCGTAATAACAGCCTTAAGCTTGCCCTGACGTTCCAATTCTGCAAGCAGCTGATGAGCACCATTCGGACGAGCGTCGGGATGAATCATTTTACTACGGTAAAAATCAAAAAAAATGTCCGGTGAGGACATAAAAAAAGTTCGGCTCAGCATCACTTCAGGCGGATAAGGTGAATTGTGCTGAGTCTGGTATAATCCCGCTGCCGAGCGGAAATCCGGGATTCCACTCTCTGTTGATGTACCTGCCCCTCCGAAAAAAACGATATTGTCACAGTCTTTAATCCAAGAAGCAAGTGTCTGCAATTGATCCATATGTTGTAGCACATCCTTTCCATTAGTATGCTGATCAGTAGGTGATCCTTAGCTCATTATAGCTAGAAATAATCACATCTGCGTCGATCAAGTGATTTCCATCACCCATGTTGGAGATTCCAACGGCGAGGCGTAATCCTGCACCTTTACCCAATTGCATATCTGCATTACTGTCACCAATAATAATCGTCACTTCAGGAGACAGCCCCAGCTCCCGGCAGGCTAATTCAGCCATTTCAGGTGCGGGTTTTCCGTTTAATACTCTGTCTCTTGTAACTACCGAATCGAAATAATGCGCAATACCAAGCCAATCCAGATGCTCCTGAGTGGTCTTTGCACCATCTGAGGTAACCACACCTAGCTTCAGCGATGCAGCCGCGCAGTGTTCCAGAAAAGAATGAAGACCTTCTAGCGGCTGTGCCGTGCGGCGTCTGCGCAATTCATACATTGCGTCCTTCGCTATGCTCTTTACACGGGTCAACGCTTCATTCCAAGGCACGCCCGCAGCATATAGCTGCCAGGCAAGCACTCCATAACTTTCTTCCTCTGTAGCCATGGTGAGCGGCCCTGCAGGATCATAACCAATCAACTTACCTGCAGCATCATGCTGAGTACCAAGCACTTTACTTCGATCCACAATAAAATCAGTTCCCATAACCGTAAGCTGGTTTTCTATTCCACGAAGAACAAGCTCGGCCCAATTCCCCCATGTGGCTAACAAATCCAATAGCGTACCATCTTTGTCGAACAATATTCCTGAACAGGGAATGCAGTCATCGTTAATGTGTAATAATGGCATAATCCTCACTCCCTTTGTTGGAAAGACCGAACCGGAGACTACCTAAGATTCCCTAGCCAATCCAACATAGCTCTCACTGTTTCTTTTTGCTGCTCTTCTTCAGAAATGGTTGCATTCCCGTCTCCCTTTTGAGGTCCATAGCTTCCAAACTGAGCGTGATTACCACCGACGATTGAACTATAGACCGTATTATCCGGCAGATAAGAGCGCCCTTTACTGTAGCTGTCTCTGTCAATCACTTGATCCTCAGTCCCTACCAGCGACAATACTGACAAAGTGGTCTCTCGTAGACTACCTTTTTCATCCGGATAAGAGGCTAGAAAAAATACACCTTCCAGCTGGTCCGCATGCTCAACTGCATAACGTGACGCCATGACGCCCCCAAGGGAATGTCCACCTAGAACAAAAGATTGCTTCGGATGTACACGAATAATCTCTTCTGCGGCATCGCCCTTTGTTACTGCTAAATTAAACGGCATTTTGGCGATGTAGAAAGGATGTCCCGCAGCAGCAATGCCCTTCGCAAGCGGGGAATAAGCTTCTGGTTTCACCAGAGTTCCAGGGTAAAATATGATCGAGGCACCTTTAGTAATGGAAGGTTCGAACGAGATCCAGTTGTCATTCTGCTCGACGGTAACTCCACCACTGGAAATCAGGGCAGTTTCTGCTTGTTCGGCTGGTGCATACGGAGTTAAATATTTCCATAACAGCAATCCGGCTATAACAAGAATGATTAGTACAGTTAAACCAATACGACGCTTATTTATTCTTCTCTTCAATATGCTCCACTCCCGGATGTTACTGTGTATAAGAAAATTATAGTGGAAACCCACTATTCTAACAACCTTCAACACATCGCCACATTTGGTACTCATGATAACGCTTTCACTAGTGAGTTAATTCACAATTCAATCGAAGAAAATTTTGTATTTTAAAATTAAAGCATCAAGCATCTTTGGGGGGAAGTCATGGTAGGGGATAACTCGCTAGACACACCTGGAAAGACCTTTTTTCTAAATTTACGTTTTGTTCTCATTGTCACTGTAATCGTTGGAAACGCCATAGAACCACTGATAGGCTCAATGAGCAGCTTGCATAGCTTATATTTGTGGATCTTCAGCTTCCATATGCCCCTCTTCGTGCTCGTTACAGGCTTTTTTGCCAATAAACACCTTACAGGGACGCAAGGCCGTCGCATAATCATGCAAATCGGACTGCAGTACATTATTTTTCAAAGCCTCTACTCTGTGCTAGACGCCGCCATATATCACGTACAGGGTATCCATCATTCTTTTTTCGCCCCCTATTTGCTCTTATGGTTCCTGGCAAGTCATGCCTTCTGGCGTTTGCTAATGATCGGGATGCGTAAATGGACGCCTGCCATGCAATTCATTTTTGCTATCGTTGCTGGAATTGCCATTGGATACCTACAGCTTGATGGCATATGGTTCAGCATTAGCCGTACTTTCGTATACCTGCCATTTTTCGTATTAGGTTATCATTTTCCGTTCCAGACCTTTTTACGCTTTTTTCAAAAAAAGATTAAAGTCACTGCTGCCGCAGTCTCCATCCTTCTATTCCTTCTGTTTGCATCTGGGGGCTCAGAGTTCCCGATAGGCTGGCTTTACGGAAGTATGACTTACATGCAGCTTGGACTTCATGAATGGTACGCAGGAGTTTATCGGTTAGCTGTTTACGGTCTGCAAATCACTGCTGCACTAGCATTTATGGGGTGGATTCCTTACTTGCTCAGCCGGATGACTGACTGGGGTTCCCGTACATTGTATGTTTTTCTACTTCACGGATTTATCATTCGTTTTGCCGCCGTTTCTGGCCTGTACTCCTATATCAACCATTCTATAGGCGCCGTCTTATTAGTGTTCTCCGCAATCTTACTAACCATTCTCTTAGCCCAACCAAGTGTAAAACGACTGATGCATCCTATTGTTGAGCCTCCCGTTGGCTGGATGATCACCCTGCAGCGTGTTGCCTTAAGGCGCTCATTATAAGTGGCCTATCCCCTAGCGGATAGGTTTTTTTATACGATTTTAGGCTGGTCTCCTCATCAGAAACTTCACATTGTCCGGTAGAAAAAACGTGCTCTTTGTGATAGACTCACTAATAACAATGACTTCTCCGTTCATTATAGGCGGGAAACGTTTATACCAAAACAGCGGCATTATTTATAGAATCGGCTTCGCCCTTCTTCTCTAGGAAGCTCGTCCCCGTTCATTCTATAAACCGTATATACGCAGGTCTTTGGAGTTCATTGCGTTAATGCGACACTATATTTCATTGCAATTTATTTAGGGGGGAAATGTCAATATGGCAGCTAAGAAAATGCGTTCAGACATGATTAAAAAAGGCTTTGACCGTGCTCCACACCGTAGTCTCCTGCGTGCAGCCGGAGTAAAAGAAGAAGATTTCGGAAAGCCGTTTATTGCGGTCTGCAATTCCTATATTGATATTGTTCCAGGTCATGTGCATCTGCAAGAGTTCGGTAAGATCGTTAAGGAAGCGATTCGTGAAGCTGGCGGCGTTCCTTTCGAATTCAATACGATCGGCGTAGATGACGGTATCGCAATGGGACATATCGGCATGCGTTATTCACTGCCAAGCCGTGAGATCATCGCTGACGCCTTGGAAACTGTAGTTTCCGCGCATTGGTTCGATGGCATGGTCTGCATCCCTAACTGCGATAAAATCACACCGGGTATGATGATGGGCGCACTGCGTGTCAACATCCCAACCATGTTCGTAAGCGGCGGACCAATGAAAGCCGGCGTAGACAGTAAAGGTAAAAAACTCTCCCTTACCTCCGTATTTGAGGGCGTAGGTGCTCACCAAGTCGGCAAAATCAACGATGCTGAGCTGCTTGAATTAGAACAATTCGGTTGTCCTACCTGCGGATCTTGTTCAGGAATGTTCACAGCCAACTCCATGAACTGCTTGGCAGAAGCACTTGGACTTGCATTGCCAGGTAATGGTACCATCCTAGCTGTAGCTGATGAGCGTAGAGAATTTGTACGCAGATCTGCTACTCAATTGATGGAATTGATTAAATTAGATCTTAAACCAAGAGATATCGTAACTAAGGAATCCCTAGATAACGCTTTTGCACTGGATATGGCAATGGGCGGATCCACCAATACGGTGCTGCACACCCTTGCGCTAGCTCAAGAAGCTGGTATCGATTATCCGCTTGAACGTATTAACGAAGTGGCTAACCGTGTTCCTTATTTGGCGAAGCTGGCTCCAGCATCCGATATTTTCATCGAAGATGTGGACCGCGCAGGCGGCGTTAGTGCCGTCTTGAATGAACTGCTGAAGAAACCAGGTGCTCTGTACGGAGACTGCATGACGGTTACCGGCAAAACATTAGCCGAAAACGTAATCGGACATGAGATCCAAGATACTTCGGTTATTCATAAGATCGATAACCCTTACTCCGAAAGAGGCGGTCTCGCCGTCCTATACGGCAACCTGGCTCCTGAAGGTTCCATCATTAAAGTAGGTGCAGTAGATGCTTCTGTTGGTGGATATCACAAAGGTCCTGCGATCTGCTTTGATTCCCAAGAATCCGCACTCGAAGGTATCGCTAACGGTAAGGTTAAAGAAGGCCATGTAGTCGTTATCCGTTATGAAGGTCCAAAGGGTGGACCGGGAATGCCGGAAATGCTAGCTCCTACTTCACAAATCGTGGGCATGGGTCTGGGTGCTAAGGTTGGTCTGATTACAGACGGACGTTTCTCGGGGGCTTCCCGCGGAATCAGTATCGGTCATATTTCTCCAGAAGCTGCTGAAGGCGGCCCGATCGCTTTTGTTGAGGATGGCGACATCATTGAACTCGACCTCAACAATCGTAAGATTGAACTGCTGGTTGACGAAGAAGTATTGGCGGTTCGCCGTACGGGCTGGAAAGAGTTTGAGCCTAAAGTTAAGACTGGTTACCTGGCTCGCTATTCCAAAATGGTTACCAACGCAAGTAACGGTGCAGTACTGAAGATTTAATTCGCCTAGTTCTAATTGTTCCTAGCATACAAGAGCAGTTCACCTTAGATAATCTATGGTCGGACTGCTCTTTTTTATTGGACATAAGAAAAGATGCCCCACAATCCATTTCTGGTTTGTGAGGCATCTACATTGCCATTCATTATATAAGACTAATAATATCAAGAATCAATTCGTTACTGTTGCTCCTGGTAATTCCACTTCTGAAAGTGAATCGTTAAGCGACAAGGCTTCCTCTTGCTGTGGTTTACGTTTTCTTACTGACCTTTCATCATGAGGCAGTTGCTGATTCATCTTCTTGAGCAATTCTGAGACAGGCATCAAGATTAGCTTCGGTACAAGGACCTCACTCCGCTCCTTGAGCCTAGCACCACCATCTGGATGAATCACACTTAACAGGATCTTTAAGTAAAACTTGGTGGAGCGTGCGAATAAACCATCCGGCAAATCATGTACACTAAAGCCAAATTTCTCTGGCCCACGGTTTATCATACTAACCCCATAAAGTGCTTTGGCTTGCGCAAGATCCACATCCTTGGCAATGACTTCCGCCAGCATTGGCAACCCTTTCTCCATTCTGCGGATCATTCGAATCGCAAGTTGAGCAGAAGAACGAGAATGAATACCTATTTCGAATAATTGCTTGTTATCAATATGCAGCTCAATGATTTTATCGCCTTTTCTCAGCTGGGTTCCATCACCGAGTTCAACAGGCTCTCCCTGATATTTACGCATTCGATAATGCATGAATGGATCCGCCGGGTTAATCGTCTTAAGCTGGAACAATACTTGAAATACTTGCTCCCAAGCCAACCAGAGTCCTACCAGTACTCGTTTACCAAAGGATAAACGCCGAATCGGTGATTTCTCCGCCATCTTGATCATGTCATCCACTCGAATGCTACGCAGTCCTCTTCTTTGGGCCTCCTGCAGCGTCAGTTCAAGGGCTACAAGCATATTCTCGGGTGCGTCCGGATCGGCACCCAGCGTTGTACCGCTATCATGCAGCAGCATTACTTCACCGGGATTCAATCGGGCAAGCATTTTTTCGGTGAGCCGCTGCGCACCAAGCTTCTCACGCCAATCGCCAAACATTACCGACCAAAGAACAATTTCAACTTGGCGACGCTTAGAAATATCGAACAAATTGACAATCCCCCAAGGTGGACGGTAATACGTACTACGCTCGCCTATTATGTTGTAGATAATATCATTCGTGCGCTGAATCTGCCGACGAACGGTTGCGGGCCGCATGAGCCAGTTCGTCTTGTGAACATAATTATGAATTCCAATAAGATGTCCCTCTGCATGTATCCGCCTAATAAGCTCCGGATAACGTTCAGCGTTAGATCCTACTACAAAAAAGGTTGCTTTTGCATCATACTTCTTCAATAAATCCAGGAGTAACGGTGTAAATCGAGGGTCAGGTCCATCGTCAAAGGTCAACGCGAACTCATTCAGCCCAGTTCCTTTACGAAAGACACGGTAACCAAAAATGCGGCTAATCATACCCGGGATAAAAGCATAAAAAGATGAGATATAAAATAACCAGAGCAGCAAAGTCTGCATATGAATTCCTCGCTTTTCCAGAGTTGACTTTGGCTCGCCTTACGTCTGCAAGCAGAACCTGTGATACGGCCAAGTGAAATTAGACAAAAAATACGTTACCCCCTATTTTAACACATGTATCAAAGAAATAGACGTTTTTTAAGTAAAATCATGTACAATGTATTCAACCTGACCTATCAACAATTTAAAGAGGGAGTTGTTTATATCTATGCTGCCGTTATACAAAAAATATTGGCGCACGTTCTTCGACATTGGATTAATTGTCCTCACGGTCTATCTGGTTATGTTTGCCTTCAGTAAATTGTATCAGTTAGCTGCACCTGTATTCCTATCTTTTTTTGTATTTTTGCTTATTGAACCACTTGCCCGTTTCTTGAACCGACGGGGGCTAGCCAAACCATTCGCTTCGGCAATCTCAGTGCTTCTGTTTCTAATCGTTCTTCTAGGTACGTTATTTGGTGCTGGGCTATTGGTCACGATCCAAGCGCTTCACTTTCAAGATAATCTTCCTAAGTATACATATGTGGTACAACAACATTTCGCGGAATTCACAACCTACCTTCAGCAAAAAATCGATAGCCTGCCGCCTGATATTACCGACAAAGTGAATGGATACTTTAAAGATGCCACGAATGTCCTTACTGGATGGCTTGTTGCTTTTCTAAAATACATGGTCGGTGTTCTTGGATCCTTTTCCTCTTTCATGGCCAATTTTGGGATTGCCATTATTTTAGCATTTTTTCTTAGTATGGAAATTAAAGACTGGCGCAAAATCGCCCATGACAAAATGCCAAAAACATTTAAAACCGCTTATGCCTTTTTGCAGGGTAATGTATTTAAAGCCATCGGCTCTTATTTAAAAGCTCAGCTTATTCTGATCAGCATTACCTTTGTTATCGTACTGGTTGGCTTATTCATACTAAGAACCGGTAACGAAATCACTATGGCGCTTATCTGTGCTGTATTTGATGTCTTGCCGCTCCTAGGTGTAACAACGATTTTAGTCCCTTGGATTATTTATCTGTTCATTGTTGGCAATACCTCTTTAGCAATCGGTCTAATCATACTCCTCGCAATTGTACTGATTGTAAGACAACTGCTTGAGCCTAAGATTACCGGGAATTCGATTGGCGTTTCGTCAGCTTTTCTAATGCTGTCCTTCGTCATTCTGTCCACATCTGCTTTCGGTATGGCCGGTCTGATCCTGTCGCCAATTCTGCTTATTCTAATCAAAGAGCTTATCCAACAAGGATATCTTCAGAGCTGGATCTATTTGCCTCAAGAGGAGTTTATCGTTTCGCCCTTTGCCGCAAACGGCCCTTCATCTAAGGGCAAGGCTACTCCTGCTCCTCCGGAGACTCAAGCTTCTGACGAATCCGATAACAAATCAAATATCTGACCGAACAGCTTAATGGCAAGATGCGGACTGTCCGGAGCGACATTCTCTACAGCAACTGATACAGCATATCTTGGGTGATCCACTGGACCGTAGCCGATAAACCATTGATTGTTGCGTGCTATACCCTTAACTTGGGTCTGTGCCGTCCCTGATTTACCTGCAACGGGCCAGTGTGTGCTTTGTAGACGGGTTCCGGTGCCTTCCGTCACTACTTTGCGCATCATGGACAGTAACTGGCGGGCTGTAGCCTTAGAGATCCTACCTGCGGAGGATGGGGACAGATGACCCGGAAGCTCCTCCAGCTTCTGTCCATTTGCAAATGTGACTCGCTGCAGGATTCTTGGCGCTCTTACTTCCCCACCATGCAGTAGCGTTACGATTAGATTTGCTGCTTGTAAAGGTGTGACTTGCACATCTCGCTGTCCAATTGCAGTCTGTACCCTGGCTCCCTTGTCATCTGGAAGTAAGGTAGTGAAGATGGTCCCCTTTTGCTCGCCGGCTAGTGGTTTTAGAAGTGGGAACCCAAGCGTCTTTTCGGCTTGCCAGCTAATATCTCTTCCAAGTCCTAGCGCAAATGCTGTTGATTGAAGCTGAACACCGCTCAATCGCTCTGCCAGAGCAGCAAATACAGTATTACAGGACACGGCAAATCCTTGCGCCAGCGTAAGGGGGCCGTGTCCCTTTCCTGTCAGGCAAGACAATCCATATTTCTCATATTGCCCTGAACAATAAAAAAGCTCGTCAGCGGAGGTTACACCCGCTTCTAACGCTGCGGCGGCTGTAACGATTTTGAAGATCGATCCAGGAACGGCGGCCTGGAGCGCCCGGTTATTCCACTCCCCCCCTTGAGGAGATATCTTCTCTGGGTTATAGAAGGGTAAAGATACCATGGCTTCAATATCTCCCGTGCCGGTGTCTAACACCACTATGGCTCCTTCCTTCATTCCGGATTTAAGCGCTAGCGCCTCAATCCCCTCCTGAAGCTTCTTATCAATCGTTGTATATAAAGACAAAGGGAAATAAGGATTGCCCGGTGCTTTAACTTGGATGGGGCTGCCTGGAAGGCGATTCCCACGCGCATCCACTTGAACATATGCTTCCGTGTGTCCTACCCCTTGAAGCAAAGGCTCTAATGTCTTCTCTAAACCGTCCGTTCCCGTCATAGGAACTCTAAGACCCGTAGGAGAGGCTTTAGCTCCAGCATGCATGGTGGCTTCCGATAAATAGCCTAGCCATTGCCGACCTGAAGAATTCCCATCATATCTGCGTGCGAAAGGAAGCACGCCTACTCCGTCAATCCCCAGTGCACTCACTTCTTCTGCCTGTGCCTGGGACAACGCGAGGGGTTCTTTTCCCACTGAAGATGGCCAAAGTAAAGGTTCTTTAAGCGAAGAACGCTTATTCAGCAGTTGTTCATAGCTGACACCCAGAATCTCCGCCATTCGGTGCATGGGTTTCGCTTCTTCGTAAACAACCTTCGTCACAGGTTTCTTAGCCATCTCCTCCTGTGGAAAAAACGCCGCCGTCCAAATAGTTTCCCCGGCAAGGGGTTCATTCTTGCGGTCATACAGACGTCCCCGACCACTGTCCAGTACCGTCTCCCGTTCACTTTGAATTTCCGCCATCTTCGCAAGTGTATATTTTGTTCCAGGAACCGTCTGTTCCTTCATAATTAGTTGAACCCACGCCAGCCTAAGGATCAACACGGCTACAGCCGCAGATAAAATAAGAAGACCGCTGAATACACGCCGGTGTTTGTTATTACGCAATGTCTTCCCTCCTGATCAGACTCCACACTATTATGTCCCACCTACATCCATTAGAATCGCCATAAATTTGCCTTCACAACATCAGTAGCAAAAATTTTTTTCCAAACAAAAACGCCTACGTCGTCCTTGTAGGGACGGTAAGCGTTTGTCCTTCTGTTTCATTTATCACCTCACCAGTAAAGCGTTCGGACTCTCGAGTCCGCAACTCACCCCATAAGCAGCAAAATGCACAAATAGCTGCATCTGAGTCCGTTACACATAAGCAATTGATGTGTAATGTTTATTTTCTGGTAGAGTCGTTGTATTTTGTGCAGCAGAATTTTAAAAATCGTGCTGAATTGTAATTCGTTTGTATTTTGTACAACCAATAAATGAAAAATGCCCTTTAATAGCATATTTCCAGTAGTTTGATTGCACAGAGTGCAGTAGATGTTATTTTATGAGCGGAAATGGCGTTTTCTATTGTACTATCTGCAATGTAACGTAATGTTTGCCTTCAGATCAGTAGGTTCGTAGGGTCGTTTCTCGGGCTTATCTAGACTATCTTCAGATGCATCTGGATTATTTTATACTGGCTTCATGCCGCTCAAAACAAAGAACCGCTTCTCCTAAAGGAATAAGCGGTTCTTTAATTTAGTATTCTGTTAAGACTACTCTACACGCTGAACTTCGATAATTTCTCCTTTAACTGCAAGGATGCATCCTCCAGCTTCAAAGAAAGCTCTACCAAATGATCACTTACACTTTGTTGCTCTCCACTGAGTGAGGCAACCTCTTGAGATGCAGCTGATGATTCCTCAGCTATTGAGCTTACGTTGCTCATCGAATCGGATAGAACCTTTTGCGATTGGCTCAGGCTGTCCATCGACACAGTTACAGCATTCAGACGTGCGATAAAATGCTGCATCTGATCCTGTACAGATACGAAGATATCGCTAGTGCTCTGCACGGAGGTCATTTGCTGATTAAAAAGCGGTGCAACTTCTGATAGAACCACAACTGTCTCGTTCATATCTCTCATTACGGTATCTGTTATTTCTGCCACAACAGCAATAGACTCTTTCGATTGATCAGCAAGCTGGCGTATTTCATCAGCTACCACCATGAATCCGCGTCCAGCCTCGCCTGCTCTTGCTGCTTCAATGGTGGCATTCAGAGACAAGACATTCGTCTGCTGAGTAATATTTTGCATCACATTAAGAACCTTCATAACGGAAGATGCCGTTTCTGTCAGCTCGTTAACCTTCATCACAAGCTGATTCGTCTTCAGGCCCGTCCTATTCGTCTCATTAAGTAATTCTTTCAATCTGTTGAAACCTTCCTCACTGAGTTCGCCGATGCTGTGTGCAGTATGATCCATCTCGTGAGTAGCTGAATTGACTAAATCCATCTGTACCGAAATTTGCCCCGTCAACTCATTGCCACGATCAGCTTCCAAGGCTAGACTTCCAGCACCACCCGCAATTTCTTCCGTGGCCGCGGCAATATCCATGGCTGCATCAGCTGTCTTACGTGATACACCGCTAAGCTCATCGGCGGTTTCCAGTACCTTCTGAGCTATTTCATTCGTATGAATAACCAGCTCTGTTATCCGTTCCATCATCATGTTAAAAGAGCTGGATAACTGACCGATTTCATCACGTGAGGTGATATTCGTACGCACTCCTAGATTCCCTTCGGCTCCCTCAGACATCAGATTCTTAAGTCTGGTCAACGGACGAGATACCATTCTTACCATCCAGTACCCAATCAGAATCGCGATAACTGCCGCTACAGCTACGATAAGATAGGTAGTCTTGAGAATACGCAGCGCGTCTTTCGTCAAGTTCTCAGCGGGTACAACACCAAGTAATCGCCATCCCGAGGTTTCTAGTGTTCCATAGACTGCTAATATGGATTTCCCCTTCTCATCCTTTGTTGGCAATGACCCTGCTGTATTCTGCAGCCCCCCCAGAAGCGTTCCTCCCAGATTCAAATATGTGTCCGTCCCCACTTGCTGAGAAGAGGCAATCAATTCATCCTTATTTGTCAGCAATTGCATGTAGGAGCCTGCTCCAAGATCTACTTTACGAAGCTGATTTTCTAATTCGCTAATTCTGATATCACTAATGACTATGTATCCCGAGCTTTTAGAATCACCGGCAATCGATTTAGCCAAATGGAAAACACCTGACGTATTTCCTTCCTGGCCCTGTAACTCACGTGGAATCCATACACTCTGCGGCTTCTCCACTAACTGCTTAAACCATGAGGATTCTTTGAAACTCTCAATAAAAGCGTTATCTTTTGTACCCGCCGAAGAAATTGGAAAACCTTCATTCATCGGAATAAGGTATACGGCTTCCACACCGTTTGAAGCAGTGAGCCAATCATTTAGCTCCGCACTAATCTGATTAGACAGTACCTTACGTTCCTCATTACTTGTAGTGGGATTATTCCCTTGTTTGAGTGCATTTTGAATTTCATTGTCATACAAGATTCTTCCTAGACCATCCTCATAACGTAACAATTCCACATCAAACTTCTCGGCGGTTTGAACGACTGTCTGTTGATTGGCTGACAGCGCATTCGTCTCGATCGTATGCTCTGCTACGGAATAGGAAGTGTAGCCAAGCGAGAGCACGAGCACCATCGTCGAAACAAAGAAGATGAGAAAAAGCCGCACCCCAATGGATTTGGATGGATGCAGCTGGAATCGTCTTTTTTCTTTTTTCACTTGTACTTTCATCTAATCATTCACCACCGTTGTCGTCTGTTATGCCTACTGGCTTATCGTTTACAAGGTCATGAACATTTGTAACACCCGATCGGAAAGATATGGCAAATACTCATGACCGTACTCATAATAAACCATAAGTTCTTTGGGCGCTAGTACTTTGTTGTATGCGGCAAACTGTGTAGAAGGGGGACAAATCGTATCGGATAACCCTGTAACCCACAACACGTTACCCTGAATTCGCTCTGCGAGATTCTGAATATCGATGTAACCCAGTCTATTAAAAATCTCTTCCTCACGTAAATGATGGGGATCAAAAAAACGGAAATAATAGTTAATTTCCTCATAAGCTGACGTAGTGATATCAAGCTCCCAAGCCCGTCTATAATCCGAAAGAAACGGATACACAGGAACGGCCATGCTCACGCGCGGCTCTAATGCTGCACAAGCTACTGTAAGCGCTCCGCCTTGAGATAAACCAAAAGCACCTACACGTGCCGGATCAACTTCTTCCATAGACATCAATATTCGAGCAGTCTGTGCTGTATCCAGAAACACATTACGATAGTAAAGATTGTCCGGATTAGGATCATCAATGCCGCGAATGATGTGTCCACGAATGGTTGTGCCTTTTACAGTTAAATTATCCTCGGAAAGTCCGCCCTGTCCCCGGCAATCCATTGCAAGAACGCTAATCCCATGGGCCGCATAAGTCACCTTCTCCATCCAATCGCCACTGTCACAGGAATATCCGTGGAACATCACTACACCGGAACCTTTTTCTGACCCTCTTTTCTTCGGTCTTACATATTTACAATGGATTCTTGCTCCGCCAACGCCGGTAAAATAGAGATGAAAACATTCTGCCAGCTCGCTGACAAACTCCGCAGGCTCTAGTTCATACTCTAGTGACTGGGCGTCTAGATCACGCAAAGCCCGCTCCCAAAATGAATTGAAATCATCCGGCTTTGGGCTGCTTCCGTTATAATTTTTCAATTGTGACAATGTCATGTCGCTTCCCATATTAAGATCCTCCTTTAGGTTTTCCCTCTTAAAAATAATGGAAACGGAAAACCCTCTGAATCGGATTTTCCGTTCGTTTTACTAATAACAAGAGCTCGATAATTGCACTTTCTGCAACTATTTACAGCAAAATATATGTGTTGTTCATTTAATTGCAATCTATACAACTAAATTTGCTCACAGCAGGGATTACGAGGCAAATCGCCTGAGATAAGTGTACAATATGCAGCTATTTACACTAAACATCACCAAACAGGTTAGTTTAAGTGTACTTTGTGCAACTAGCAGCTTTAGCCTAGACATACTGTCGTCTCATGAATGAGCTCATAGTACTCACTCGTTGCTCTTTGGCTGTACTTTGTGCAATAGAATCACTCCATATGAGCGTAAATCGGTGTTCTATTGCACTCTGTGCAATCAGCTAGAGCGAAAACGAGCATAAAATTTATTTTTGCGGAAAACCATTGCAGAGAGTGCAATAGATTCTATTTTTCAGACAAGATCGAGAGTTTCTATTGTATAGAATGCAATGAAAAGCCCAAATCAATGAACATAGAGCGTGTAACGTGCAGAACCCAGCACATAAAACACATTACACTGCACGCCGTAAACCTCTTTCGAACGCTACAAAGCGCCAAGCATCTACCCAATTTCACTCTAACAAAAAGTTGTTCCCCAAAAGATTGCTCACCCTATTAGATTTTGCCTAAACCCGCATCGTCTCCAACCTCTTCATGGGTGTCGATCACATAGTTGACGATTTCATCAACCGTTGTATAAGCAACGCCTACATAAGTATCAGCAGCGCCATAATAGATAGCGATATGACCGGTTTCTGCATCATGCAGAGTAGCACATGGGAAAAGAACGTTATTAACAAAACCTCTTTCCTCGTACCATTCTTCCGGTGTTAATACGAAGTTCTTTGAGCGATATTTCACCTTCGAAGGCTCATTAATATCCAAAATAACCGCGCCCATGCTATATACAAGACCGTTGCAGGTTCCAGTAACGCCATGGTAGAACATCAACCAGCCTTCAGTAGTTTCAATCGGTGCAGGCCCGCCGCCAATTTTGACACTTTGCCACCAGCCTTGACCACCTTTACTCATCACATGGCGGTGTTTCCCCCAGAATACAAAGTCAGGACTCTCACTAAGGAATACATCACCGAATGGTGTATGACCACTGTCACTTGGACGGGACAACATCACGAAGTTATTGTTGATTTTTCTTGGAAACAATACGCCGTTCCGGTTGAAGGGTAGGAATGGGTTTTCCAAGCTGATAAATGTTTTGAAATCTTGTGTTTTAGCTACACCGATTGCTGCACCGTAGAAATCAGTACACCAGATAATATAAAATGTATCTTCGACCTTAACCAGACGTGGATCGTAAGCATAACGCGGCTGATAAGGTTTACCTTCTTCATCTATAAATTGGATCGGCTCATCATCAATCTTCCAATCCAGACCATCAACACTATGTCCCATACGCAGATGTGGGCGAGTTGTGTTATCTTCTACACGAAATACTCCGATAAAGCTACCTTCATACGCAGCAACCGCACTATTAAAAATACGCGCCACACCTTTTGCAGGATTTCTCTTGATAACCGGGTTATCATTATGTCTCCATATCGGATTCTCGTAGCCAGCAGGCTTATCCTGCCAAGGCATATTAGGGATGTTAATTGCACTAGCTCCTACCAATTTCACTTCACTCATTAGTATTCCCTCCAAATGTATGCAACCTATCGGGTTGCTATTTTATCTAATAATGTTATTAAATCTACTAACTTACTTCACTGAACCTTGCGAAAATCCATTGTAGATATACTTTTGCAACGCAGTAAACACAACCAATGTCGGAATAATTGCGATCATAATCGCGGCACATATTACTTCCCACTGAGAGCCGTATGGTCCTTTAAACTTAAAGAGTGCTGTCGAGATCGTTTGGAGATCTGTTTTCGGCATATATAGGAAAGGCGTGTAAAAATCGTTATAAATATTTACGCCCTTCACAATAATTACTGTTACAATCGCCGGCTTCAGCAGTGGCAAAATAATTCTCCAATAAATCGTCCAATAAGAAGCTCCGTCCAGCATCGCAGATTCATCCAGTGATTCGGAAATCGAATCCAAGAACTGCATAAAAATATAGACAGCGATAATATCCGTACCCAAGTACATCACGATTGGTGCCCACCGGGTATTAAATAATCCCAAGCTGTTGATGATTTGGAACGTAGCTACTTGAGTAGTTACAGCCGGAATCAGGGTGGCAACTAGGAACATACCGATGAGAACCTTACTGCCTTTAAATTGAAAACGAGATAAAATGTAAGCCATCATCGAACCCGTTAACGTTGCACCCGCAATAGAAATCACAACGATAATGACTGTGTTCTTAAAGCCTAGAAGCATTTTCCCGTCTACAAAAGCCTTTGTGTAGTTGGAGAAGTTCAACCAATTTTCAGGCATAGTTAGCGGCCCGGTTGAAGAATACTCTGTTCCTGTTTTTAACGAAGCGAAAAATACGACAACGATAGGTATCAACGCTGCAAGTGCTCCCAAAATCAAGGTGAGATATTTGAATATACTAGCAGTGGTATATTTTGCTGAATGCATAGTTTATTTCTCCTCCTTGATCAGAACGCGCTGCAGAATAGTAACTAATAATACAATTCCAAGCAATACTACGGCCATCGCTGACGCTAATCCAACTTTGCTGTATTTGAAAGCCACATCTACCGTCTGAATAACAAATGTGCTACTTCCGTTAGAGCCGCCTGTCATGACATACGGAATTTCAAATACACCAATCGCACCACTAATAGCGAGGATTAGATTCAGTTGCAGAATTCGTTTGATACTTGGCATAATAATATGAATAAATTGATGCCACCTATTTGCACCGTCAATATCAGCGGCCTCATAAACATCCTTACCGATCGATGAAATAGCGCCTAGGAAGATCAGGAAGTTCATCCCCATATATCTCCAAAGTGATGCGCCGGCAAGCGAGAAGTTTATCAAATTCGGATTGAGAAGCCATTTTTGCTGTAAACCGCTAAGTCCGATCAAGCTTAGAATCGTATCCAGAGTTCCTTCCGGTTTGAAAAAGAAAAGGAAGATAAATCCGATCGCCACACCGTTTAGCAAGGTTGGAAAGAACAAAATCCCTTTGAACAGATTTTTCATACGAACACTAAAGCTTAGAATCGTTGCGAAATATAAGGCAAGCCCCATCTGAATAAAGGTGGTAAAGAAATAATACAAACTGACTTTAAAAACAGAAAAATATTCGGGATTCGTAAAAATGGTCTTGTAGTTCTCAAACCCGATATACTCCATATTTTTGCTTAGTCCATTCCAGCTTGTGAAGCTATACCGAAACATATTTATAACTGGATAATAAGCAAAGGTGAGCAGTAATACGATCGGTACTAAGGAGAACAAGAATATTATCGCGATCCGTTGATTTCTATAACTCAAATTTGAAAACTTGAACACCCGATACACCTCCAGAAGAAAGCTTCCTCATTTAGTAAAGACTTAATTAAATGTGAAGGGGGAAATGCTCATTAGCATATCCCCTCCGACATTCACTACAGCCTATAGCATTTAGAATACTTATAGTTTTTACTGTGCTGTGACTTTTGCGCGGGCAGCTTTCCACTTATCGTTAAGATCCTTCATGATATCGTCATAGGATTCTTTTCTGTTACCGATCGCTGCTTCAATAATGCGTTTCTTGAAGTCTGGCTGCCAAGCACCAATTTCAGCTTGCTTGTCGATTTCATCGGACCAGCCTTCTTCACCAGCTTTAGCAGCTGCAAGTGTGTCAAATGTTACTTCAGTGCCTTCATATTGTTTCAAAATTTCGGGAAGCTCAGCACCGATAGCCGGACTCATACCACCACCTTCGGTGGTAGGGTAGCCAGATTCGTTAATGAACCAATCCACCCAAGCTCTAGCCGCTTCTTTGTTTTTACTGTGAATGCTAACACCCAGATTGTAGTCACCTGCAAGTGGTACAAGCACTTTTTCTGCATTCGTAGGGAATGGCATAAAGCCAACGTCATCTGGGTTAGCAGCAAGGCCTTTAATTTGACCAATCGCCCAAGATCCAAGAACCATAGTACCGATTTTTCCGTTTGCTAGATCTGCTTTGGAAGATTCCCAATCTGAAGTCGTTGGGTCTTCTTCAATCAAACCTTTTTGTGCTGCATCATATAGAATTTTGTACAGCTCATAGTGAGGTTGACCTGGAACATAGTTATCGTCGCTAGCAACTTGACCGATATTGACATAGTCACGATTGCCGGCAACCGTAGCCAGATCCGCTTCCCATTGCGTTAATGTCCAGCCCGCTGCGTAGTTTGTGTACAAAGGCACTGCTTTTGTCTTATCTTTAATCGATTGAAGAGCCGTCAAGAATTGTTCAGGGGTTCTTGGAACCTCTGTAATCCCAGCGTCTTTGAAGACCTGTTTATTGTAAATCACACCATTAAAGTTGATTGTCATTGGAATTCCGTAGGCAACGCCGTCTACTGCACGCTCTTCCACACCTGTATACTGCTTGCTCATATCTTCGAGTTTACCCAGTGGTTCAAAGAAATCGGGAATATCTTTAATTGCTATACTTGTAGGTAACAAAAGAACATCGCCGTAGTCACTAGTACTCATCCGGATTTTAATTTGATCTTCGTAAGTTGCAAGCGCCTCAAAGTTTACTTTTACATCAGGATATTTTTCATTGAACTTAGCCGCATACTCTTTGAATACGGTATCAACAATATCCGTTCTTTGAGTAATTACTGTAATATCCCCTTTAATATCTTTGGCTGCCGTATCCTCAGCTGGAGCTGAAGAAGCCTCTGTGGATGTCCCCTTATTCCCTGTGTTCTTTGCACCCTCATTGTTGGAGTTGTTGTTTGAGGAACAACCGCTAAACAATCCCGCAACAAGTGTCAGTGCCATTAAGCTCACTATTGTTTTGCCTTTTTTCATGCTTTTACGACCCCTCTCTTCGTTTCAAATCTAATTTTTAGTAGATAACAAAATAATAACTTTTATCATCACAAATAGTTGAAATGAGTATTTATCAATTCCACAATTATTGAATTACTCATGAAAACAAGTGATGATATCGCTTACAAACTCATTATAAATCTATTTTTAACGCAAAACGATGGTTTGAATTGCTTTTTCTGGTCTTGTATTTGTTATTTTTGTTTTTGTTATTTATATTCTGTTATATAATTTATCGAAAATAACCACAAAAAAAGAGAGCTTATCGCCCTCTTAAATAATAGCTTCCTATATAAGTCTAAAACTCTCGTTCCATTTTCGATATTTTACAGCCGCTTTTATAATCCTTTGGTGTCATACCACACATTTTCTTGAACAATTTATTAAAATAAACAGGATCACTATAACCTACTTTATCGGCAATTTCATAATTTTTCAGGTCAGGATGCTCCATCAGCAATTCTTTCGCCTTAGTAATACGAATCCGAATTAGATAATCGGTTATAGTTAGGCCCGTCTTTATTTTGAACAAACGGCTGAGGTAGCTCGCATTCATACCGACGGTCTCCGCCAAGCGCTCGAGTTCGAAGTTCTGATCATACTCCCTCTCCAGTATGCTCTTAGTCTGTTCAACTACGTAATGCTCTCCACCGTCTGCCCCTTGAGAGAACATCTCCTCCTGGTCTTTGACGTTCTTTTTCTTCGCACCCTCTACTCTCTTGAGCAGTTCATATAGCTGAGTCTTATCAATCGGTTTTAGTAAATAATCCATCACCCCATGACGGATTGCTCGGCGGGCATATTCAAATTCACTAAACCCGCTAAGAACGGCAATAGGCATATCCTCCATCTGTCCTCTAACCTGTTCAATTAGCTTAAAACCATCCATTCTAGGCATTTTTATATCTGTAATAAGCAGATCCATATCCTCTCGGGATAACTTTTCAATATGCTCCCAAGCTTCCAACCCGTTTCCGTAGGATCCAATTACATGTACGTCTAATTCCATCCTGGATGTGATTTTTTCAAGCCCTCTGCGAATGACTTCCTCGTCGTCCGCAATCATAATATTTATCATTTGAGTACTTCCCTCCAGTTGTATCGGCCAGTTATTATGATTGCGCTATCATCACGAATAGTATTCTCCACATGTATTACGTCAATGTAGGATTGCGCTCATTTATAGTCTTGTATTTACTATAACGAAAGTTATTCAAATTTCCCAGCCGCAACTATAAATTGTCCTTGAAATCATCTTCGAAAAAGTATATAACTAAATTAAGTTGTTATTATAAACTAACAAATTAATAATAACTATATAACAAAATTAAGATTTGCTAATTTTTCTCTTTTCTATTTTCAATGTAAGGTGGGGATTCTCAATGCGATTTAACAACGAATACATTGCAGGTGTAACCTGGGGTTTCTCGGGTACTCGTGGTTCATGGAAAACAGAAGAAGCGGAACGTTCGATGGAACTCATGTCTTCAGTTACTGGAGCGAACTGGACAGCTGTTGCTCTTAGTGCGCTTCAAGCTACCGCTCATTCAACGGAAATTCCCTATTGGGAAACTCCAACCGTTAGTGATGAAGAAGTGAAATCGGCCATCAGTAAAGCGAAATCATTACAGTTAAAGGTATGCCTGAAGCCGATTGTTAATTGTGCTGACGGAACTTGGCGTGCTCACATTAACTTTTTCGATAAGGATGTTCCTTGCGAGCCTAAATGGTCTGAGTGGTTCAGCTCATATACCAAATTCATTCTGCACTATGCCTCCATCGCTGAGGAAACAGGCTGTGAGATGTTATGTATCGGCTGTGAGCTTGTACAAACGGATAGGCGGGAAACTGAATGGCGCACACTTATTGCTGAGGTTCGGAAGGTTTACTCAGGAATTCTTACTTACAATTGCGACAAGTATCAGGAGGACAACGTAACCTGGTGGGATGCGCTCGATGTGATTTCTTCAAGTGGGTATTATCCAGCTAACGATTGGGAAGCTCAGCTCGACCGGATTGAGAATGTAGTGCGATCACAGAATAGGCCTTTCTTTTTCATGGAAGCCGGTTGCCCAAGCCGGAGCGGAAGCGCCGCTATTCCTAATGACTGGACCTTAAAGGGTGAACCGAGCCAAGAGGAACAAAGCAAGTTCTATCGGGCAATGTTTCAAGGCTGTGAGCGCAGAGATTGGGTTCAGGGCTTTATGCTCTGGGACTGGCCTACTCATCTTTATCCCATTCATGAAGCTGCTCAGAATGATGATTATTGTATGTATGGCAAGCAAGCCGCAGGGATTATCAACGAATATTTCACCTCAAAAATCAATAAGTAATGTGAGGAGTGACTAATAACCAATGATTAATTCACCAGAATTATGGATTACCCAGCTTGAAGATGAGCTGCAGGGTAATATCCTCAGTTTTTGGATGAAACAAACGAAGGACAAAATTAATGGGGGATTTGTTGGCGAGATTGACAATCAGCTGAACACTAGTCCTGACGCGGAGAAAAGCCTTGTGCTTAATGCCCGTATTCTATGGTCCTTTGCGAGCGCTTACCGGATTTACGGCAAGACAGAATATCTAGCTATGGCAGAACGTGCCTATGCCTATCTGATGGATCACTTCATCGATAAAGAGTATGGCGGTTTATACTGGATGGTCGATGCTGAAGGCAAACCTGCTCAGGAGAAAAAACAGATCTACGGCCAAGCTTTTGCTATCTACGCATTGGCTGAGTTCTACCATGCAACCGAACGATCTGAGGTATTGGATGAAGCGATTCAATTGTTCCAGCTTGTAGAGAAATACGGCTATGATTCTATATATAAAGGTTATGTTGAAGCTTTATCCCGGGAATGGCAAATCACGGATAACCTAAGTCTTAGCAGTAAGGATATGAATGAGAAAAAATCTATGAATACGCATCTGCATGTGTTA
Source organism: Paenibacillus sp. FSL E2-0201 (assembly GCF_037963325.1). NCBI lineage: Bacteria > Bacillati > Bacillota > Bacilli > Caryophanales > Paenibacillaceae > Paenibacillus > Paenibacillus sp. FSL E2-0201. The sequence goes on along the minus strand of NZ_CP150154.1, from coordinate 1,866,008 downwards.
GAGGCTTATACCGGACTTTTTCGAGTATGGAAGTCTAAGGAACTAGAGAGCAAGCTGGCTGAGCTAATCGAAACAATGCTGGATCATATCATTGATAAGGAAGGCAAGCATTTCCATCTTTTCTTAGATGAAGCATGGACTGTGAAATCAGATATTATCTCCTACGGACATGATATCGAAGGTAGCTGGTTACTTGTGGAAGCAGCAGAAACGCTTGGACATGAAGAACTACTGCATCGTGTACATACAGTAGCCATCTCCATGGCAGAGGCCGTTCTTGCGGAAGGCATAGATAACGACGGCGGAATATGGAATGAGGCAGACCCGAACGGATTACTGAGCAAAGAGAAAGATTGGTGGCCGCAAGCCGAGGCGGTTGTAGGATTCTATAATGCTTATCAGCTGACCGGTGACAGCAAATTTAACGAGGCTGCCCAAGCCTCCTGGACTTTTATTGATAAATATATGGTAGATCACCAGTTAGGCGAATGGTACTGGAGTGTAGATGAGAATTACCAGCCTTTAGCTCATGCTCCAAAGGTTAGTGCCTGGAAATGTCCTTATCATAACAGCAGAGCCTGCTTCGAAATGATCGCACGACTGAAATCAACAATAAAGGAGACTGTATAATGTCATTATTTCAAGAACGCAAACAACAATTAACAGATCGTTATGAAACACTGATAACCCGTAAAAATGAAAAGCTTCCTTATGGAAACGGTATTTATGACCGCTATGCTCATCCACTGCTTACCGCTGAGCATGCTCCCCTAATCTGGCGTTACGACTTCAACCCAGACACCAACCCTTTCTTCGCGGAAAGAATCGGTGTAAACGGTGTATTCAACCCTGGTGCGATTGAACTGAACGGCAAGTTCTATCTCGTAGCCCGCGTTGAAGGTAATGATCGCAAATCTTTTTTTGCTGTAGCTGAAAGTGACAATGGGGTGGATGGCTTCCGCTTCTGGGATCACCCAGTCGTGCTGCCTGAGACAGAAGTTCCGGATATCAACGTCTACGACATGCGCCTCGTAAGCCATGAAGATGGCTGGATCTACGGTCTCTTTTGTACAGAACGCAAAGATCCAAACGCCCCACACGGCGATCTTTCCAGCGCAGTAGCACAATGTGGTATTGTTCGCACAAAGGATTTGAAGACCTGGGAACGTCTGGCTGATCTTAAGACGAGTTCTGCTCAGCAGCGTAATGTGGTGCTTCACCCTGAATTCGTAGATGGAAAATATGCCTTCTACACTCGCCCACAGGATGGTTTTATTGATGCAGGCTCCGGTGGCGGTATTGGCTGGGGACTCTCGGATACCATTGAGGATGCCGAGATTACGAGCGAGACTATCATGGATGAACGCCACTACCATACCATCAAGGAAGTAAAGAATGGTCAAGGTCCTGCACCTATCAAAACTGCAAAAGGCTGGCTGCATATTGCTCATGGTGTACGCAATACCGCTGCTGGGCTTAGATACGTGCTCTATGCCTTTTTATCTGATTTGGAGGAGCCAAACAAAGTCACGCATTCACCAGGCGGTCATTTCATCGCACCAGACGGTGAAGAACGTGTCGGGGATGTCTCTAACGTCGTGTTCTGTAATGGTGTGATTGCACGTGATAACGGTGAGATCTACATTTACTACGCTTCCTCCGATACTCGCATCCATGTAGCTACAACTACCGTTGACCAAATGTTAGATTACGTGCTGAACACTCCTGAGGATCCGCTTCGCTCATATGCTTGTGTACAGCAACGTATCGCTCTCATTGATCGTAATTTAGCACTGTAGGGTTTGGCTTTTAAACTTATACAGAAAAAAAAGCGTACTCAGTTAAAGTTTCTACTGAGAACGCTTTTTTTCTTCTTACTAGACACGGGCAGGTGTACCTTGATGGAAATACATCTTCCATTCTCCATTCCTACACTTCCATATTGAACTGCGCAGTGTATGTTGCTTCTTGTCTTCGTTATAGATTCGATAGGTTACTAACGCTATATCCTCAGACAACAGATGTAGCTCAAAACGACTCAGTGTCATTCGAACAATTCCTAGTCCTTCTTCAGGAATACCATCACTTTTATACCACATTCCACCCGAACTACCAATTTCAAAAAAATCGTCGGCGAGCAGCTTTGATATTTCTTCAGGAGAAGAACGAATTTCTGGCTTTAATAATTTTTCTTCTAACTCGCGTAAATAGACCTCTAGCTTAGCCTCTCTCGTCATTCTCGATCACCTTCGATCTCACTTTGTCTCATACAAAGCCCGGTATTCATCCTCCAGCATAGACATCAAAATCAAGTTATGAAATTCTCCATCAACATAAAGAGCATCCCGCTCCACACCATCGCGTTTGAAACCGAGCTTCTCATAGACATGAATGGCTCTTGGATTAAATGGATACACACCAAGATGGATGCGATGCAGCTTCAAGCTTTCAAAGCCATATTGCAGCATTTGAGTCATAGCCTCAGTACCGTAACCTTTCCCTCTATGTTCATGGCTACGAATCCCAATTCGAATGTTTGCGCTGCGGTTATCCGGATCTATTTCATTCAGCACCACTTCTCCGATAAGCTCATCCGTTTCCTTGACGATAATCATAAGATCCACACGATCCTCAGCTGGAACACTAATTTTTCGAATCCAGTCCGCAGTTTGCTTGCGAGAGATTTCTCCTTGTGACCCCGTTAGACGTCCCATCTCCTCATCAAGTAAAAAGTTATAATAAGCCTCCAGATCGGTCGCTTCTACAGCACGCAGAATAATATGCTCGCCATCTATCTTTGGCATTGTATTTGCTTCAGTCATAGCATTTCCCCCTAAACTACCTTCACCATTATATATTTGTAAAACTAATTTCTAGTCGCGCGGTTTATCCACAGAATCACGATGCACTATGTCTGCTGCGATCAGGATCTTCTCCAGTGGCGCAGAGGGATGCCCAATCCGGCTTAGCAGCTTCTCCACTGCCGCCCGACCCATCGCTTCTTTAGGGACATGTACAGTAGTTAGCGGCGGAATGCCCCTTGAGGCATCCTCAATATTATCAAAGCCCGTAACCGAGATATCCCCTGGAATATTAAGACCTTCTGCCTTCAGGATATCACTGACCGAGAGTGCTGTTTTGTCATTGGCGCAGACCAAGGCGGTTGGGAGTGTCTTCGCTTTTTTCCGCTTCATCACCCAATTTTTAAAATCCTCTTGGAATACATCTTCCTCCACCCCTTCCAAAAAGAGATTCGAGTCATCTTCCAAAGGCAGTCTTATCCCACTTTCCTCCAGCGCACTCCGAAAGCCAATCCACCGGTCACGGAAGCTGCGTGAGAATCCAATATTCCCGATAAAATGCATTTGGGTATGGCCTGTCCCCATCAAATGATTAGTCAGCCGAGCCATCGAATCCACATTGTTCGCGAATACAGTATCACTTGGAATTAATGGATCTTCATGGTCAATTAACACCATCGGCAGACCAATACGATGTACCTCAAGCAGTAAAGAAGTGGAGATTTCACCCACTCCTACCAAACCAAGAATCCCGCTTGGGTTCAAGATATTAACGAAATTATCTGCACGGTTCTCAGAGATGATCACCATTCCTAGTCCTTCTTGATCCAGAGCAAGAGCAATACCGTCCACAATCTTTCCCCAATACAAGGAATCCTGAGTCTGTGAGCGGATATTCGGCATTAATACAAGCACAGATTGCTTATTCCGATCACTCCCCGCCACCGGAGGCGTTCGTTTAATACCTTGGACAAAAGCGTTCTTTTGCGTAAAATAGCCTAACTGCGAAGCCGCTTGAATAACTCGTTCTCTGGTCGTCTCATTAACGCCAGCTTTACCCGATAGTGACTTAGAGACAACAAATTTAGATACACCGAGATGATCGGCTATTTTTTGCATGGTGACCTTTTTAGCCATATTAAACCCTCCAGATTTACTTGAAATTTATGTACTTAAATATTTAAGGCTGTGAAGCCACCTGTGTTTCCGCTCGCGCTTCCTTCCATTTGGCATTCAGTTCATCAAAGGCCTTCTGTAAATCAGGTGCAGCAAGTAACTCCTGAATATAATCACCGGACCAAAAGGATAGCTTGGCACGATTTGCGATATCAATGAATGCATCACTCTGAACTGTGGGATCAAGCAGCTTCGGTTTGTAAGATAAAAACTCTTGATACTGCGGCATAAAAGGGTTTAAGCTGCCGTCAGCAGGGAGAAATCCCCAATCATCTTTATAGGAAGTCTCCTTCACAAAAAAGTTCAGCCAAGCCATTGCAAGCTCTTTATTCTTGCTATATTTACTTACCCCCATGAACCAGTCTGAATTGATCGGCGCATAATGAGAGTCACTATTATCATATGGAAATGGGAAGAATCCAATATCTTCTGGCGAAGCTCCAACATCAAGGACTTGTCTAATGGTCCAATTTCCAACTAAATACATCCCTGCTTGACCCTTGGCGAGCTTAGTCTTCGATATTTCCCAATTGTTCGAGAAGAGTTCATCTTCAACATAACCTTTAGATATTAGGGTTCTGGCAATAGAAATCGATTTCCCCCATTCATTATCAAGCTGCCACGGGCTATCTTCATTTACCATTTTATTAAGATATTCAGGGTCGCCTGCCATATAGTTAACTAGAGTATTCCCCCATTCACGCAGTGGCCAAACCGCCCCATAATTCATATATAGCGGGATAACTCCTGCCTGTTTCAACTTAGCACAAGCCTCATAGAATTCATCTAATGTCCGCGGAACAGAAGTAATACCTGCTTTTTCGAAAGCTCTCTTATTATAGACGATCCCAACCGTGGTAGTTCCCGTCGATACCCCATATCGTTTGCCCTTATAAGTAGAAAAAGAAGGGAACCGTTCACCAGCAGTTGTTTCCTCATCCAGCGGCTCGAAAAAATAATCCAGCTCCTTTGCAGGGAGATTTACCGGAAGCAGCAGTACATCACCCGCATCCTTAGTGGACAGCCGTACCAGAATATCCGTTGCGTAGTTGGACAGACCCTCGAATTCGACATTCGCGCCTGGGTATTTTTGCTTGAATTGTTCTGCATATCCTTGAAAGGTTCCGTTCTCAATCAAATCTATTCGATTGGTCATCATGACTATGGTGCCGGATAAGTCAGACTTCACCTCATTTCCAACTGGAGGCACTTTAGATTCCGTCTGATTGGTGTTGTTCTCACAGCCACTTATTGATATCAAAAAGAGAAGCAGCAGTACGGTACGCATAGCCCAGTGTAATCTCATCCCCTTCAACGGACAGCCCCCTCTGATTTCAGTCAGGTAATCAAATCACTTCCGGTTCCAGCAGCGGCAGCGACAAAATAACATCCGTCCCTTGTCCAAGCACACTGTATACCTCAATTCCATATGCCGCTCCATAATGAAGGCGCACTCGTTGCTGTATATTTTTCATACCAATCCCCCCATTGATGCTTTTCTTAGGAGGACTTTCTTTCTGAAGCCCATCGTTCAATCTCTCCAAAGTGAGCTTATCCATTCCACAGCCATCGTCCTTAATATGAAACAACAGCATTTGCTCAGTAATCTCGCAACGAATGCTTAGATGCATTTGCGGTTTGTTATCATCTAAGCCATGATAGGCTGCATTCTCTATGATCGGCTGGAAAACTAGCTTGATAATAGAGTAATTATCTAAAGCATCCGGCACGTCGATCTCCAGCACGAAACGATTAGGGTAGCGACAATTCAACAGCTCAACATAATTGCGCACATATCCAAGCTCTTGCTTCATTGTCGTTTTACCGCTCAAATCACTTGTACTATACCGTAGCAGTTTACCTAAAATAGAGATCATATCCGCAGCTTCAATATCATCATTAAGCTCAGCGGTCATCCGGATCGACTCCAGCGTATTATAGATAAAATGAGGATTAATTTGACTCTGCAGAGCGTGAAGTTCCGCTTCCTTCTTCTGTTCTTCGATTCGGTAGATATCTTGAATTAACTGTCTGATCCGAGCCAACATTCGATTGAACTGATGTCCAAGCAGACCAATCTCGTCACGCCGTCTAACCCTAAACATCACATCCAGATCGCCGCCCTGAACCTTTTTCATCAGATGAATCATTTGGGATAGCGATTTAGTGAGCGCAAAGGAAAGAATAATGGAGATGATTAGCGCCAACACAATGATACTTAATGTAGCAGCGAGTGTTGCATTACGGGTCACCTTCACATCCCGCATCAGCACATCCACAGGAATGGAGATAATGGCCTTCCAATTGCTCTTGTTAGAGCTTGAATAGATATTTAGAAATTCTTTTCCGTTGACTGTATCATAGAAACTTCCGGATATCCCATCGACCCTTTTGAATCGCTCTGAATCAGATACATCTGTGGCAAGAAGCTTTTTATTGCTGTCGTACACGACCATCCCATTTCCATCAACAATCAGAGATTGGCCATGTGTTACTTTATCCAACTCTTTAACTCGATTCTCCAGATTGCTAATATTCGCTTCTACCGCGATCAGCCCAATCGGATTTAGCAATCCATCCACGATTTTGCGAACAACAGTAAAAGCATATCGAGTACTCTGCAAATTACTCGTAAACGATTGGGTGCCAAACAAGAGTGCTTCTCCGCTGGAATCCTTCGTCTGCTGACTCCAGTACGTATAGCTTTGATCAAGGTCAAGCCGCACTCCACCATCCTTGGCAGAATAATAGCCATTCCCATGAGCATCAAAAATATAAACCGTGTTCGCGCCTCGCTTAATATTGTTAATAAATGAAATATTACCTTCTATTCCCCGCTGAATGGATAGCAACAGATCAAAATCTCTAGGCGACAATGAGGCACTGCCTCCTTTCCCACCCATGATCTCTTTCTGCTCATAGTAGCGGTTTGAACGAATTAAATTTTGTTTAATATCGTTCACATAGGCTGGCATAGATGAAATTCGCTTCATATCTTCGATATAATCATCTACTCCATCCATCATTTGATCGATTAGCTTCTCAGAATAAGCAATAGTGTTGCCCTGAATAGAAGCTGAATAACTCTTATAAGTAAACACACTAATGAAGGTTAGCGGAAGCGTAATAATGATTAAAAAGACGAGGAGCAGCTTGCGTTCCATACTCATGTCCCCGATAGCGGACCACCAGCCAAAGATGCGTTTACCTTTCATAGGGTCCTTCTCCTTAAACCTTTTTACTAACTTGTTATTATTAATTACCTAACAAAATTATTATACGGGGAAGTTCTTCTTTATACAATAACAAAACCGCTTCCTCATAGCGAAGAAGCGGTTTTGTTAGGAAGACCATATAATGATTATTAATAAGGGATCCTATTACTTTATAGTGAATAATGACAGCTTGTCCTTCAACTGTCCTGAAGCACTTTCCAGCTTGCCTGATAGTGAAACGAGTTGATCACTAACACTTTGCTGTTCGTTACTGAGTGAAGCCACTTCTTCGGAAGTCGCTGAAGATTGCTCAGCTACAGCACTGACGTTACCCATCGCTTCTGACAACACAACCTGTGAATGATTTAAGCTGCTGATCGCTGTTGTCACCGATTCCAGACTAGTAATAAACTCATCCATCTGTCCTTTTACGGATACAAAGATATCACTCGTACTCTTCACTGAGCTTATTTGCTCTTTGAAGAGAGGGGCCACTTCAGATAATACAGCTTCCGTTTCGTTCATTTCCATAATGATCTTGTCGGTGATTCCGGCTACTAGGGCAATAGACTGCTTCGATTGGTCGGCAAGCTGTCGCACTTCACCCGCTACCACCATAAAGCCCTTACCAGCTTCACCTGCACGTGCAGCTTCTATCGTCGCATTTAATGACAAAATATTCGTCTGCTGTGTGATACTCTTCATCACGTCCAGTACCTTAATTACTGAGAATACCGTTTCTTTCAAATGATTAACACGCTCTACAAGCGCACTTGTCTTTTCCCCAGTACGGCTAGTCTGATCCAATAAATCCGTTAATTGTTTAGCACCTTGCGCGCTGGCTTCCCCTACCCCACGAGCAGCCTCGTCCATCTCAGAGTTGGCACTGATCACAGTCTGCATTTGTGTAGCTATCACATCTGTAAGCTCATTCCCACGTTCAGCTTCAAGTGCCAGGCTGCCTGCTCCTCCGGCGATTTCTTCCGTCGCGGCTGCGATCTCCTTCGCTGAGATAGCTGTCTTGCGCGATGCTTCTCCAAGCTCCCCAGCGGTCTCCAGCACATCTCGAGCGGTTTCTGTCGTTTGCGATACAAGCTCAGTAATCCGCTCCATCATCAAGTTAAAGGATGCTGACAGTTGACCAATTTCATCCTTAGACACATATTCTGTGCGTACACTTAAGTCTCCACCTGCACCTTGAACCATAAGATTCTTCAAACGTGCCAGTGGGCGAGCAATCATACGAACCATCCAAATTCCGATGAATATCGCCAGCAGAGCCGCACCCGCAGCCGCAATAAAAGTTGTCAACAGAATCGGACGTGCTTCCTTCACAAGCTCGTCTGTAGGAACTACACCGGTGAGCTTCCAATCCGCACGCATCATCGGATTAAACACCGCCAGAATTGGTTTGCCGTTAGAATCTTTGACATCTAGACTAGTGTTATTCTTCTTGCTCTCTTTGATAAAAGTAAACTCCGACGGCTTTCCTTCATCCTTCTGATCGGTAGAAGCCACCACTGTTCCATCAGGAGTCACCAATTGAATACGGGAGCCGTCTCCAAGCTTCACGCTTGCGAAAGCTTCTTCCAACAGTGCATTTTTCATTACAATCATGATTATGTAACTATCATTTGATCCCAGATTTTTAAGAGATCTCACCATAGCGATATCCTTTTCTTCATTTCCTTGAACGGAAGTGGAGAACCAAATATTTTTGGCACCGCCTTTGTCACCGTCTGAATAATATGGATTATATTCTTTAGTGCTGGCTAGAACCGTCTTATACCATTCTTGCTCTCTTAATCCATCAAGATTAATGCCACCACTACCACTTGTAACAATATCTTGATCAGGTGACTCTGGAATCAAAGAGACACTGATAATATTAGAATCTGTTGTAGTCTGACTGGATAATTTCTTACTAATGGAGCTTGTAGCTTCAAACTTCTCATAAGACGTTTTGGCATTCACCAAAGCCCTAAGATCCGTTTGCGTTTGTGCATCAAAATAAAGCTGCAATGCCAGGTTCTCATACTGTTTCAAGGTAATATCCAGCTTCTCCGCAGTCTGAATAATAGTCTGACGATAAGCTTCGGATACGTTATTCTTTATCGTTGTTTTTGCCTTTGAATATGATATTAGTCCAAGTGACATCACTACGATTACAGTGGAGCATAGGAAGATTAGAAATAACTTCACTCCGACGGATTTGATAGGATTCACTCTCTTGATTTGGCTTCCCCAACCCAACACCATATTCTTAGCATCTAGCTTTGATGTCTTACCTGTGCTTGCTTCATTGCTCTGTACATTTACGGATTTCTTATTATTCTTCTTCATCTCTAACCTTCTCTCTTTATGCTTTTCACTAATACTATCTTGATCAGGATCCCCATCATGATCATCTACCCGCTAATATTAGAGGACATATGAAAGCGCTAACTATATTATATATCGGTATATTAGGTCTTTTTTCTTAGCTTTAATACACTTTTTTTATAACTTTTAACCTATGTATTTTGAGGCAAAAAAACTTCGTTCGTTCTACCCTCCTTCTTGGGTTTATTTGTTAGTTACTAATATATATAACTTATTGTTAGCTTTGTCAAAAGAAAAACAGGGATGCTCTTCTAACAAAGAACATCCCTGTATCCTATTAAGATTTTCTCTTACGCATCATATCAAAGTATGCTACTGGTTGATCTACCTTCATGCGAACACGTTGCAGAGGATGACGGGCTACATCAAGCGGGTTGCCTGCTTCATCCCATATTTCCGCTACAGTCTGCTTAAAGAACGTATCATTCGGTCCGAAGAATTCAACTTCCTGACCAGGCTTGAAGTGATTGCGTTGCTGAATTAGTGCCATTCCACTCTCAGCATCGTATTCTAGCACAAGTCCGGCAAAATCATAAGGAGCTGCTTTTTCTTCCGGTTCATAGATATGATCTTCATGATCCGGAGTATCATAGAAGAACCCTGTGTTAAGCGGACGATTCGCCGCTTTGTTCAGCTCGTCCAGCCACTCTTGCTTCAACTCGTACCCTTCCGGATCAGCCATGTAAGCATCAATGGCTTTACGATAAGCATTAACGACAGTAGCTACATAGTGAATCGACTTCATCCGTCCTTCGATCTTGAAGCTGTCGATACCGACTTCAATGAGTTCAGGGATACTTTCCAACATGCACAAATCCTTAGATCCCATGGAAAAGGGATTATCCCCTTGCTGATGCAGTGGAATCTGAGTTACACCCGGAAGTAAAGGTGCCGGAGATTGCACTTCAGCTTGATCTTCTTCAGACACCCAAGTGCCTTCAGGACGCGCATCCTCGAACAGATCATATTTCCAGCGGCAAGACTGGCAGCAGCCTCCGCGATTGGAGTCACGGTCTGTAAAGTGATTGGATAATACGCAGCGACCTGAGTATGAGGAGCACATCGCACCATGGATAAAGCTCTCAATTTCAATGTCGACATGCTTCTTAATTTCGGCGATCTCTTCCAGGCTTGTCTCACGCCCGAGTACTACGCGTGGTAGACCTTCTTCTTTCCAGAAGGATACAGCTTGCCAGTTCAGTGTAGATTGTTGAGTACTCAAATGCACCTCTAATCCAGGTACTAAACGGCGCGCTGTATCTACAATGACTGGGTCAGCTACGATAATGGCAGCAATACCGACTTCATATAGGTTACGCAGATATTCTTCAATCCCTGCGACATCTTCATTGTGAGCATAAATGTTCGTTGCAACAAATACCTTAGCGCCATACTTCTTCGCGAATTCAACACCTTCACGCATTTCCTCAAAGCTGAAATTGTCTGCCCCTGAACGCAAACCGTATTTCTGCCCTCCGATATAAACAGCATCCGCACCATAATGTACTGCGAATTTTAATTTTTCCAAATTACCGGCTGGAGCTAGGAGCTCCGGTTTGTCCAGACGGTAACGTTTGCCCTTGAATTGCGGCTTTGTCATGGTTCCCATTCCTGTTCTCCCCTCCATAGCCCCACAAAGTGATGTCTACACTTGATTACAAGCACCTAGTCTTTGCGGGGAACTAAAAACTGTCTTAAATTAAACTTAATATACTTGCTCTTTATAGAAAAATCCGAAGCTTAGCTCCCGTTCTGGATCCTGCAACGTTCTGATTGCTTCCATCCAATCCTCTTGGAAAGAATAGCCTTCTGGATCAGCTGCATAGAGATCAATAGCTTTGCGATATGTCTTAACAACCGCCACATTATAAGCTGTTGATTTCAACAATCCTTCAATCTTAAAACTCTGTACGCCTGCAGCCATAAGGATATGAAGATCCTCCAAAATACAAATATCATCCGAACTCATAATATGTGTACCGTTCACGTCTTCATAGATCGGGAACTTTTGGTCATCTCGTTCTGCCTCAATCAAGAATAGACCACGTTCCTTGCCAAGACTGCCCCCTTCAATTGGACGTCCTTGATGTGACATATAGCTTTCTACAAGCTTACGCTTGGAATGATATATATTGGTCATGCCGTGAACCTGAACCTGTGCTTCTACCTCTAAAAGCGGAACCATTTCCGTCATTTCATCCATATTCAGCTCACGGGCAAGAACAACGCGACTAGCCCCTTTACGCCCCCAATAATTCGCGGTTGCGTAATTGGTAGAGGTCATTTCTGCATTCCAATGCAGATTCATCCCCGGCGCTTCCTTTTTCACTGTAGTCAACACAGCAGGATCACCAAATTCAACACCATCAACACCAAGTTCACCTATAGCCTTCACATAGGCAGGAAGCTCTTCGAGAAGAAGGTTGGACATGAGCCCACCTAGTCCAGCATATACCTTGCAGCCACGCGCATGTGCCATTTCTACGACAGCAGCTGAATCCTCCAGAGAAAAATGTCCGGCAAGACGCATGCCGAAACGGTCATCCCCGATGAGCAACGCGTCGGCTCCGGCATCCAGCAAAGCAGCAGCTTCCTCTAAGGATGCTGCTGTCGCCAACAATTCCGGTTTGTTAGTCATGTTGTACCTCCTACTTGTACAGTTGTTTCAACCGCACCACTCTTCATTTTAATATTTTATTTCGATTCTTGCTTACTTTTTTCGATATTGGCTAAATGTTCCTTGTAGGTCTTAGCAAACAAATGGCCTTGTGTACCATCTTTCTTAGTCACATAGAAGTAGTATTCAGATGCCTCAGGTTCAAGTGCCGCCTGAATGGAAGCCAGCCCTGGATTACTAATAGGTCCCGGAGGAAGCCCAATATTTCTATACGTATTATAAGGACTGTCAACTTCCAAATCTTTATATAACAGTCTTTCCTTCTGTTTGTCGAGCAAATATTGAACCGTAGCATCAATCTCCAGCTTTTGCTCCTTCTTTAAGCGGTTATAAATCACGCCAGCGACTAGCGGTCGTTCACTATCTACCACGACTTCACGCTCAACTAACGAGGCCACCGTCAACAGTTCATGCAGCGTCATTCCACGTGCTTCAAGCTTCTGCTTCCAGTTCGGGATCGTATCCAGTTTCTTCTGGAACTGATCCAATAACGCTTCTACAACTTCCTGCGGTGTACTGTCCTTAGCTAGTTCATACGTTTCTGGGAACAAGTATCCTTCAAGACGATGGCGAAGATTCTTATCCTGTGGGATACCTAGAAGATCAACTCCCTTTAAGCCCGCACCGGTATCCATTATTTCGAGAAAAATAGCAGCCTCCTGATTCCACGCTTCAGCAAGCTTCTTGGCAATCTGCTCAGCAGTATATCCTTCGGGAATTGTAAAGGTTATGGTCTCTTCCTTAACAACATCACCAGCATTTAACCTCTCGATGAGCTCGTCATAGGTATCGCCTGGACTAGCAACATAAGTACCAGCCTTGAAGCTAGAACCTTCTTTGGTCCATTTCAAATATCCCTTAAAAAAAAGACTGTTGCGAATAATGCCATTTTGTTCGAGCAGGTCGGCTATTTCCGCACTGCCCATGCCCTTCTCTATCGTAAATGTTACGGCAGGTCCTGCAGGCTTTACCGGCTGCATCCCGTTCCAAATGTACCAAGCGCCTCCGCCTCCTGCTGCTACCAGCAAAAGAATAACGATAAGCACAGTACGGATTGCGGATTTCAAGTCAGGTTCCTCACTTTCCGACTATAAAGTATAAAAGTGTATTACTTAAAATTCAATACATATCTCAAGAAATGCTCTACATAAGGAGGTCACTGTAAGAGTTACAGGGAATTACTCCCTATATTTCATGAGCTAAGGGCATGATCCCGGTTATTCCTTAAAATTATAGGGAGTAATTCCTTATAATATCAAAACACCAACCAATCCCTCTTACTTATGAGGAGAATTCCCTATAAGTAAGAGGGATTGATGATCGTACCTAAATCTCAGGAATTAATAGTTGAATTCTCCAAAAAGAACATCACATATACCAAGCAAAAAGAGCGCGGAATTCTCCGCCCTCTTCCGTACTCGTCATAAATGTAACGTACATGTTTAAGACTTACTCTGCGTCATCCACTGGGAAAGTCATCTCATCATATAGTTCTGAGATATCTTCCCATTCTTCATCGTCAACGATGTTCTCTAATTCCGGAAGTCCGTTAGGAGAGACAACGATACGCAGGATTTCATAATCCACGTCTTTACCAGCGCCTTGCAGCACAGCATAGCCGCGACCACCGACTTCAAATTCGGCAATAATATCGTAAATGGAAGACTTGCCCTGCTCATCTTCCAGTTCTACTGTTTCTCCGTAGGCTTCTTTAAGTCGAGAAGTCCATACCGCTTGATCAGCGGATCGTTCAGTCATTCTCAGATCCTCCGTCCAACTCGTCAACCAGTGTGTTGAAAGTCTCTTCGACAATCGCCCACTCCTCGTCATTATCGATCATGAACAATTGAAGATCGTCGCCTTCTTCCACATAACGGAACGCATAAACCTCATCGGTTTCCTCGTCCTCGGAATCAAGCGGAACCACCATCATGTACTTAGCGTCCGAGCCATCAACCTCAAACTTCATAATGACCTCGAATTCCTCTTCATTACCTTCCTCATCGGGAATATAGATAATTTCCGGTTCTTCCTCTTGGCCAATCTGTTCGTTTGTCATTTCCTCGCACCCCTCACCTTTTACTGTTAGCATCCAAAAAATTTTGCAAAATCAGGGCTGCAGCCATTTTGTCCACAATCCCTTTGCGTTTCTTCCGGCTGACGTCCCCTTCAATCAGCACCCGCTCTGCGGATACCGTCGTCAGACGCTCATCCCAAAGGTGTACGGGCATTGCAAATTGCTCCCGCAGCTTGTCAGCGAACTCTATGCAGATTTCGCCCCGGGGTCCTACTGAGCCGTTCATATTCTTCGGTAGACCAACTACAATCTCTCCAATTTCGTGCTCCGTAACAAGTTCACGAATACGTTCGAACTCATTACCAGTACCGCGGCGCTCAATCGTTTCAAGAGCTTGTGCCGTCCATCCAAAAACATCGCTTGTGGCTACACCGATTCTACGGTCGCCGTAATCCAGTCCTAACTTCTTCTTCATCTGGGATTATCCACCTTGTGATTGACGAGGTAGAATCTAACCAGCTCTTCAATCAGCTCATCACGTTCTTTTCTCCGGACCAAACTTCTCGCATTGTTATGACGCGGAATGTAAGCTGGGTCTCCGGAAAGTAGATACCCTACGATCTGATTGATCGGATGATACTCTTTCTCCACCAGTGCATCGTATACAGCGAGCAATATTTCCTGGGGAGAAGCTTCCTTTTCGTCGCCCTTCACATTGAATTTGACCGTTTTGTCCATGGAGTCCATTTGTGACACCTTCCTTCTGCAAAATCACCCTATCAGGGCGGCTTCGCAAAGTTGCTACTGTGCAGCTCACTTGCTTCCTTTATCATAACATATTCATAGCCCAACGAGGAAATCCTACGCGTGGAATAACGCTTTTTTTGGTATTTCCTCTACAAAAATAATGATATTTTTGGCTTTTAAGCTATTGTCAAGCACAACTTTCCATGAAAATCTAACCACCTGTTAATAAAGAGTAGCGGTACTGATGTCAACCTCTCAGTACCGCTATGTTTTTTCGTAATACGTTTAAATTAAGAAATAGTTTCGTAATTTTAATTTATGCTAGGGAAGCTATTAATTCTTCAGCTTTAGCCAGTGCCTCACTAAGCTTGGAAGCGTCTTTACCGCCAGCTTGTGCCATATCTGGACGTCCGCCGCCGCCGCCGCCGCATACTGCTGCAACTTCTTTAACGATCTTACCAGCGTGGAAGCCCTTTTTCACCAGATCCTGTGGTACAGCTACAACAAAGTTCACCTTATCGTCCATGGCAGCACCCAGAACAAGAACAGCATCCGGAAGCTTGGATTTCAATTCATCTGCAGTGGAACGCAATGCATCCATATTTCCTGCTTGAACGGCAACAGCAAGAAGCTGCGTACCTGTGCCAACCGTCTTCACACTGCTCGTTAGTTCAGCAGCAAATGTTGCGCTCAGCTTAGATTGCAAGGATTCATTCTCACGCGAAAGCTCACGGACTTGGTTATGCAATGCTTCAATCCGTTTTGGAACATCATTCAAAGAAGACTTCAGTAGACCTGCAGATTGCTTTAGCAGATCCAGTTGACTCTCAGTGAACTGATAAGCGTAACGTCCAGTCACTGCTTCGATACGGCGCACTCCAGAACCAATACCACTTTCGCTAAGCAGCTTGAAAATTCCAATTTGAGATGTGTTGGATACATGGCATCCGCCACAAAGCTCAAGGCTGTAATCGCCGACTTGAACGACACGGACGATATTACCATACTTTTCACCAAATAGTGCCATAGCACCCATAGCCTTAGCTTCATCAATCGGCTTGTTCTCAATGACTACATCAAGACCACGCCAGATTTGTGCGTTCACGCGATGCTCGATGTCGCTTAGTTCTTCCGGTGTAATCGCTCCGAAATGGGAGAAGTCAAACCGTAAACGTGCGCCTTCCACTAACGATCCTGCTTGGTTAACATGGCCGCCGAGAACCTCTTTGAGCGCTTTATGCAGTAGATGGGTAGCTGTATGGTTCTTCACGATATCTTCACGCTGTGCACGATCTACTTCAGCGCGAACCGATTCGCCTACTTTCAATTCTCCAGCTTCCACAGTTACCAAATGTACATGTTGACCGTGTGGAGCTTTGAACAATCCTTTTACCTTAGCTGTAACCGAACCGCCAGTAAGCACACCCGTGTCACTCACCTGTCCACCACTTTCAGCGTAGAACGGTGTTGCCTCAAGAATCACTTGGCACTCTACGCCTTCGCCAGCAGTGTCCACCAATTCGTCACCCACAACAATAGCCATAATCTTCGACTCTGTTACCGAGTCATTATATCCAACAAATTCACTTTTAACCGTCAGATCCGCCAATGCGCCACCCTGAATCTTCATGCTGCCACCGTCATGACGTGCTGCTCTTGCACGGTCACGCTGTTCTTGCATAGCGGCATCGAAACCTTCACGGTCTACAGTTAATCCTTGCTCTGCTGCGAAATCTTCAGTCAAGTCAAATGGGAACCCGTAAGTGTCATAAAGCTTGAATGCATCGGCTCCAGCAATGGTGCTGAGGCCATCCGCTTTTGCTTTAGTGCTGATCTCCCCCAAAATAGCCAATCCGTCAGACAATGTCTCATGGAAACGTTCTTCTTCTGTACGGATAATCTTTGCGATATATTCACGATTCTCGACAACGGATGGATAATACACACCCATAATCTCGCCAACAGTTTCCGTTAATTCATGCAGGAATGGACGATCCAGACCCAAGGTTTTTCCGTAACGAACGGCACGGCGTAGCAATCGACGGATAATATAACCACGACCTTCATTAGAAGGAAGTACTCCGTCACCTACGGCAAAAGTAACCGTACGCACATGGTCAGCGATAACTTTAAGCGCGATATCCTGCTCAACATTATCTTTATAAGTTACACCGGCAAGCTCAGCAGTTTTTTGAATAATGGGTTGGAACAAATCGGTATCGAAGTTGGAATCTACATCTTGCAAAATGGAAGCAAAACGCTCTAATCCAGCACCGGTATCAATGTTCTTGTTCGGAAGCGGCGTATAGCTGCCATCCTTGTTATGGTTGAACTGTGAGAACACTAGGTTCCATACTTCAAGCCAGCGTTCGTTTTCTCCGCCTGGATACATTTCTGGATCGCTCATGTCGCTGCCGTAAGCTTCGCCGCGGTCATAAAAGATTTCCGAACAAGGACCACAAGGGCCTTCGCCGATATCCCAGAAGTTTTCATCTCCCAGCTTAATGATGCGTTCTGCTGGCAAGCCCACTTTTTCATTCCATAGCTTGAATGCTTCTTCATCCTCAGCATACACAGTTACGGAGATGCGTTCAGGATCGAAGCCGATCCACTCCTTGCCAGTTAAGAATTCCCAAGCCCATGTAATAGCTTCTTCTTTGAAATAATCGCCGATAGAGAAGTTACCCAACATTTCGAAGAACGTATGGTGACGACGTGTCTTCCCTACATTCTCGATATCATTGGTACGAATACATTTCTGTGAGTTCGTCAGGCGCGGATTCTCAGGAATCTCACGTCCATCAAAGTAAGCTTTCAGCGGTGCCATACCTGCGTTAATCCACAGCAGCGATGGATCGTTATGCGGTACGAGGGATGCACTAGGTTCAATCTTGTGACCTTTACTTTCAAAAAACTTAAGCCATTTGGAACGAATTTCACTTGCTTTCATTATTTACAGCTCCCGTCTCATCATTAATTCGGCGTATGCGCCAGATTACACAAATTTTCTAAACAAGCATAAACGCCTTCGGCGTCCTTATAAGGACGATAAGCGTTTAAGCGAGAAATATAAGACATAAAGTATGGTGCGAAACTTATACTTTCTTATATTTAAATAAAAACAAAAAAACGCCCCTGAATAATTCAGGGACGATTAATATCGCGGTACCACCCTGGTTATCGCCTTAACCCGATTCACGGGAAAATTGCAGACGATCGCCTTGTCGCGGCTGATAACGGGTGCCCCCGGTGAGATTTGTGATCCCACACTCCGAAATTAGCTTTCCACCGGCCTGTCTTCAAGGTTCTCACAGCCATTACGAAACGCTTTCGTAAAGGAACCTGTTCTCTGATCAAGCCATCCTCCGGCGTACTTCATTTTCATCAACGTTTTATCCGATTTACATTTTAACATTTCAAGTATAGCCAGTGCCCCTGCATCTGTCAATCCGGGGGGTAGCTAAGGATATAGTGAGAATATATGATTTTTGTAATGGTGAACTCGGGCACTTAAAGAATATAGTAAATCTCAGATATCATTTGGAAAATTATGTATTGTAAATGATGCTCTAGAATACGCAATGCTCGGGTAAAACCTAAGGAGGATTACAAATCATGCTGCGCAATAAAGTAACTGAGGAGCTATCGATTGTTAAAGTTAAGCCTACATCAATACGCTATATCGTCAGTCTCATTTTTATTCATATTCTCTTCACACTAACGGTTAACCTTGTCCTTTTTGCAAATGGAACTTTAAGCGTTATTGCCAAAAGCACAAACGGATGGATCAACGAAACGTTAGCTGCAAATCTGTTCGGCCTTGTGTTAGAAGTGGTTATTTTCTTATGTATAATAGCTAAATTATCACCTAATGATATTGGGTTAAGAAAAAATAAATTATTAGCAGGACTTATCGGTACTTTACTATTTTGGCTTGCTATAAACATTGTTGATTTAGGTATGACATTACTGACTCACTCAAGTTTAACATTCAATAATGATATCTTTACGAATTCGAACGTCGTCTTCGGTGGATTTCTGGGTCAGATTTTCGGAAATGCTTTACTGGAAGAAGTTTTGTTTCGGGGCTTTCTGCTAGTTCAAATTTATCTTTTATTAAATAAAGTCAAAAAAGTCAAAACCAATACTTCACGCATTATTTATGCAATGCTTATCTCACAATCGATCTTTGCCGCTATACATATCCCAAATCGGATCTATTCAGGATTAGTCGGAATTGATTTTGTTTATGATTTTATCATTCTAGTAATCCTAGGGGTCATATTCTCATTACTCTATGTTTTAACCAAGAATCTATTTTTCGTGATTGGCGTCCATTCCTTAATGAATGTTCAGATTATGTTTTGGAATAGTAGTTTTACTTATACAGCAACTTTAATCTGTGTATTGTTACTGACTTGTCTTTTAATTTGTTTCAAAAGAAAGAAATTCCGAGCGCAGAAATCTATGGATTTGAGTCTCCACTAGCAAATCCCTCCCTCCATACTTCGGAAGCAGTCGATCACCAAAACGTAGGGCAGCGACTCTCAAGTAAATATGAGAATCGCTGCCCTGTGCTGTATTTCTACGTTTTTAATATAAAAGAGCTACGTTTCCGCCAGCAGGCGTAGGTAGCGTATCCTTATCAACAACTCTAAATCAGCTTGTGTGCAAACCACTTTTTGCCTTTGAAGCGCCACAGAAAAATGCCCCCGCGAACGGCCCACTCGCAGTTCATTGCCACCCAGACACCCATGACACCGTAGCCTAGTACGATCCCAAGGATGTATCCAAAAATCACCCGAAACAGCCACATCGTCAGCATCGAGGTAATTGAGGTGAAGCGGGAATCTCCCGCTGCCCGCAGCGCAGACGGCAAAATAAAGCTGACGGCCCACAACGGAACTTGGGCAATGGAATTCACCAGCAGCACCACAAACAGATCGTCAATGATCTCGGGAGGTGGGGAAAAGATCGATACCAGCGGGTGGAATAGCGGCATCAGAATCAAGGCGATCAACGCCAAAGAGCCGGACCCGATCCAGAGAAAGGACTTGATGAACTTTCTGGCTTCAGAGACATTCCCCCGCCCGATACATTGGCCGACCACCGTTACTATAGTTAGCGACAGCGCGCTGGCTGGAATTTGAAACACCAGAGCCAGCGAGCCGGCAATGGCATTGGTCGCAATGGCATAAGTGCCTAGGCTGACAATAAACACCTGAGTGAGCAGCTTACCCCCGTTGAAGAACATCTGCTCCGCCGCGAACGGCACGCCGATGAACATGATTCTCCTCAGCATGGTCAGAGGGATTCGGAATAGGTCACGAAAACGCACCCGCAGGGCCGTATCCACCTTGAACAGATACACCAGGGCACAAACCATACCTGCATACCGCGCGATATTAATCGCAAGCGTCATCCCCAGCACACCCATGTGCAACAGGTTAATGAAGACCACGTTCAGGATAACATACAGCAGGTTCATGATGAGCGACAGCATCAAAGAAGCTCGTGTCTTGCCCACTCCTCGCAGAGCTCCGCAAACCGCCTGAACCACCGCGATACCCAGATACGAGATGCTGCTGCCGATCATGTAGATGCGGGCATTGTCCAGCACTTCGGGTGAGGCGGTTCCGAACAACAGGTTCAATATTGGAGTATGTAATCCCATTAGCAACAGACCAATTCCCAAAGCGATCAGCGACACCGAGGCGACCGAAGCCGCCGTAGCC
Organism: Paenibacillus sp. FSL E2-0201; assembly: GCF_037963325.1. Lineage (NCBI taxonomy): Bacteria > Bacillati > Bacillota > Bacilli > Caryophanales > Paenibacillaceae > Paenibacillus > Paenibacillus sp. FSL E2-0201. The sequence goes on along the minus strand of NZ_CP150154.1, from coordinate 1,845,258 downwards.
TGGGACACCATCCGGTCGTTTCCGCTCCCTTTATACTGCGCGACTACCACTGTTCCCCCGGTTGCAACCGCCACGAACACATTGATCAGAAAAATATTCAGCGAATCCACCATATTCACTGCACTGACCGCCGCCATCCCGGACGAGCTGATCATTGCGGTATTTACCAGATTCAGTCCAATAATGAAGGCCTGGTCTATCAGAATTGGAATAAATAAAGCTATAATTTGCCGATAATCCATCCCCTCCCCAGAAAGATATTTCTCTAGTAATCTTTTCTTCTGAAGACTAGCCCGAAGCTGCTGCATAACATATCACATTCTTTTCTGTAAAATGGAAAAAACTCTTCATCCGAAGAGCTCTTCAACAAATTATACCCATTATACCGTGGGCACTTTACATTCAGTTTACTATAGATACACTTTTAAGTCTTTAATCAGGAGTCAAAAAACAACAACTGCCCTTCACATATTTGGAGAACATAAACTTCATCAGAATTATGCAGCTTCAGACCATCAGACCATAGAATCATTCGTTCATCAAAAGTATTGGCAAAAGTCTTTAAGCGGATTGCGTTATGCTTGATGATTATGATCGATCTTCAGCACATTGTATTTGGTTTTTCGCATACATTTGGCTCGATTACGTTACCGTCGGCACATTGTATTTGGTTTTTCGCATACATTTGGCTCGTTTACATTACCGTCGGCACATTGTATTCGGTTTTTCGCATACATTTGGCTCGTTTACGTTACCATCAGCACAATGTATTCGGTTTTTCGCATACATTCGGCTCGCTTACGTTACCATCAGCACAATGTATTCAGTTTTTCGCATACATTTGACTCGTTTACGTTACCATCGGCACATTGTATTCGGTTTTTCGCATACATTTGGCCCTTTAACGTTACCGTTGGCGCATTGTATTCTGTTTTTCGCATACATTTGGCTCGTTTACGTTGCCATCAGCACATTGTATTCTGTTTTTCGCATACATTCGGCTCGTTTACGTTACCGTCAGCACATTGTATTTGGTTTTTCGCATACATTCGGCTCGTTTACGTTACTGGCGGCACATTGTATTCGGTTTTTCGCATACATTGGGCTCGTTTACATTACCTCGGCACATTGTATTCGCTTTTTCGCATACATTCGGCTCGATTACGTTACCATCAGCACATTATATTTGGTTTTCCGCATACATTTGTCCGTAAGCTCGACTAAAACATGCATTTCGAAGGATATAAGGTCCGCTCGGCCCGTTATACATCCCAAAGAGGCGTGAGCTTAATTAAAAACAGTGCTCTCCATGGCCACCAGTTGAATATAGGCCCATCTCATAAATTCGTTTTACATTTCTCCGCAATCTCGCAATTTTATAATTTCTATTCCATAAAAAAACCCGCGCTAGGCGCGGATTCTTAAAGAAGCTATTAGACTTTTATTATTTCACACTCTCCGCAATCGCCTTATAAGCCGCTAAATCTGTATACACTTCCACTTTAAGCGGATTCCGTTTATGTTTAATAATTTTATAGAAGTGATAGACAAATACTGCAATGTTAGCAGCCAAGGATAATGCGCTCACTACCCAAAGTGCGGTTTCGCTATGTGAGGATTGAACAGCGAACTTCGACTCACCAACAAACGCCGGGAAAGACATCGTAAACATCATCCAAATCGCCAAGGTTTGAGCGCGATGCTGCAGCCATGCTCCTTTTTTGAAGAAGAAAGCTGGAATGGTACAAGAGATCAACAATGCTGCGCCTGCATAGAAGGCATGGTCAGAAACTGCGTTATATACATAAGCAAAGTTCCAAATATCATAGGCGATAATCCAGAACCAAAGCTGGTCAGGCCACAACATATCCTTACTCTTGTCTTTACTGATAACAATACCCATCCAACCCGAAATCGTAATAATGTTCAGAATACCTGCGATCCCGTTCATTATGTTCCAAGGACCACCTACCATCATTACGCCATCCACCATACCCTGCAAACTGTACACTTGGAAATCACGGATAACAGCTTCAAGGATGTTAACTGCAAGGATAATCGCCGGGAACATTAAGATATATTTATTTTTGTCCCAACCTTTAACATAGCGGATCGCCATGAACCCTAAACATCCTGCCAAAGCAGAATATACCTTAACCCAGTGAAACCAAGTTCCAGTACTAGAACCCTCACCCGCCGTATTCGGCCAAACCGCTATGGTAAGCACAATAGGTACAGCTATAAATAGAATGATTGAGAACCACTTGCTCTTTCGAGCTATCTCGTTGAAAATCATTAATCCTGCAAGTACTACTAACCACATAAGAGCAGAGTACCAGGGAATCGATTCGAATAAAAACATAATGAATTCCTCCTTCATATTTTGTATATAAGCTATGTCTTGAGTCCAATATATCCCATCCTCCTTCGAACGATCAAACCACTCAAAACGTTGATTTATCAAGGTTTTCATAGTCTCATTTCGAGTTAAGTTTACACATCAATAGTACTGGAATTTATCAGAGGACCTATCCTAAGCAGGGAATTCAATTGGAAACTATGTCTGTAGAACTACACACTGTAAACCTAACTTGAAAGTAAAATATCCCCGCAAAGCGGAGTTTTGCTTTGATGCTTACTCCAGATACTTTGCGTGGTGCCCCAAATTGATTCTTTCTGTAATGTAAAAAAAACCTTGTCGACAAATTTCTTTGTGGACAAGGCTACTGCTAACACAATTCAAAAAAATCGTTCAACCAGGTATTTCGAATATACAATACAGTTCTCCAGTGTAGGAAAGTTCATGATCTCTCCAGCATAATAGATTTCATCTCTTCCCTGCATCTGATCAAGCCGTTCATAAAACCCTTCCCGGATCGCATTAGAATCCACATGGGGGAACTGCTTCCAGCGCTTCATCATATACAGACGGATATTCTCGCCGCCAAGCTCGCGAAGTTTATTTTCTACCTTTTCCCGCATTTCTAGATCTGTCATTTCATCATTCTCCGCTACATAAACCGTAACTAAATCTGTTGTTCCCATATCTGCCCACCTGTAATACCATGCCATCATATGTCCTTTACGTTCAGGGTTCATATTGCGGGGGATATATCCAGATAGCTCCGGTAGCCCCTTCACTCTGTAAGCATATACCCGAAATCGTTCATAGATAATGCGCTCAAATAATACTCTGTCTTCCGAAGATAAGTGAACCCTATCGCTCAGATGCTCTAAGGAAGATGTATAAATCACCTTATCGAAATAAAAGATATCCTGGCTTGTTTCCACCCGAACTTGACCGTTCACCTCTTGCTCCATATGTAGCACTTCACAAGTCAGACGCAGATCTTCTACTTGGTCGGCCATTCTTCTAATGAGTTCTGTGACTCCCTTAGGCCAGGTTATCATGTGAGTGATTTCAATAAAGGATAATAAATTATCATAAGTAAGGAATTTCAACACATAAGCCGCCGGCACATCTTGAATACTTCCAAAACCAAAAGTATTGAAATAATGCATATACACCTGCCCAATAACAGTTAGATCGTTCTCTGCACACCACTCTGAGAATGGCTGGCATAAATCTGAGGGTAAGTTCAGAAAACCAGGTTCTTGCAGTGACTTATAACGCTTCAAAATATCGGGCAACCTTTTGAATTCTTGAGTAAATGCCTGAATTTGGTCCATAGGAATCTGAGAAGTCTTCCGCCCGTTATTATCAAAAAATCCCCGTTCCAATAGCGGCCCTTTATCCATAAGATCAAACTCTTTCATAAGTTCTATCGTATGTTTATAAGTTGGCAAGCCGATTAGCGTCCCCATTTCATAAGTTTTCCCTTTGTATTCAATGGAGTGACATTTTCCGCCTACTCGGTCTGACTTCTCAAGGAGAGTAATATGGGTGTATCCTTTTTTCGCTAATTGGTAAGCAGCAGTAATCCCGGAAATCCCTGCACCGATGATCCCTATCCTGTCTTCATGCTTCATCTTAGTCATCATCCGTTATCTCCTTGTAAATAACCATAATGGCAAGGTCTCACGCTGGCCTGTATACTCAAGTGCGACATCTGATGGTATTTTACCTTGATTAGGTCCGTCTGTGATCACCCTGCTGAAGTTATAGATCCTCAAGTATTCATGTAAGCGCTTTTCTAAAATCTCAAAGGAATCTATCGAAGCATCCAACCAAGCCTGCTGGTAAAATTCTTTCGTTAACACCGCTACGAATTGCTGTAATGGCTGAAATACTTCTGTCTGATCTGCAGTTATGGCTACTTGATTTATGTTGTTCTTATGTAAAAAATCGCTGTATTTATGTTTCCCTCTATCCCAGTTTGTAGTAAATTCACGACTTTTGTTCGTTACCAAATTGTCAATTTGGAATTCTAAGGTCTTCATCAATGGGATGACCTTCAGATCCATAAAATCGATAAAATGAATGGCAGACTTCCTATTATAAAGCTTAACTAAGCCTAATCTGGAATAGGCATCGTAGACCACATATTGATACACCTTTCCTACCCTTGGGAATACGCCCATATAGCTAATACTTTGTTGGCACATATACCCGGGGTGAGCATTTTCAGGATTTTTCATCTTATAGTCGAGAGATTTCGGTTTCTCTTTACATCCTTTGGTGTTAACTGCTTGTGCACCTTCCCTCTTCTTTGCTTTGACTTCTTTGGCATAAGCCTCACGTTCTATCCTCGTACTAAGTCCATTACGACGCAGCACATTGTAAATACCTGACTCCCCTATGTTCACACCCTCATCCTGCAGTTCATAAAAGATTCGCTTGGGTCCATCTTCAGGAAATTTGGCAACGTATTTTAAGATCAGTCTCTCTGTTCGCTTATCCACTTTATTAGGCATTACCGGTTTTCGTTCCTTCTCAGCCAGTCCATCCATGCCCTGTTGTTGGTAAGCTTTACACCACTGATAATAGATCGTCCGAGATATGCCAAACGCCTTACAGGTTTCGCTAACATTGTTGCTGATCGTCCCTTGCATGAGGATATGATATTTGTTGTTCGCATTCATCTATTACACCCCCTACTCTCTTTATTTTATACATAGTTGAGGTTTAATACAGTGCTATTCTATATTTCTTTAAGTTCATTTCATGACTTATGTAAGAAGATCTATATTAAAAAAGAGAGACAGCTCAAGGCTTCTCCCCATTCCGAACAAAATGTGTGATATATTCCCCTCCAGAAATCTCCAAACAGTTCAGACGTTGACCATATGCGCATCCACCGTCCACACCGATCTTATCGCCCTGCGGGCTAAACCAGATTTCTTCCGAATCATGTAGATCCATCGTCGAGGTATGTCCAAAAATAACCGTTTTATTAGTGCTAACTACCGGATTCGTATAAAATGGTTCTCTGATCCAGATAAAATCATACGGATCTTGCTGCTTCCAATCCTCTATTAAGGGGTTAATGCCTGCATGCACAAATATATGCTCTTCGGTCTCGTGATATAGAGGCAATGAACTTAGAAAATCCAAATGATGTTTGTATTTCTGTCTAAGTTCTTCTTTCAGTAACATATAATCGTCCCAGCCAAAATCCGCTTTAAAAAAGCTCGAATCTGCCTCACAGTAGCTCATCAATGTATACAAACCGCCGTTGCTAAGCCAATGCGTATCCAGTTTATCATCTTCGCCGGTGAGCGCATCATAGGCCATTTTATCATGATTGCCTTTTAGAACAATAGCGCCACACTCCCGCTTCAGAGCCATGACCTGATCCACAATCCCTTTACTATTGAGACCTCTATCCACATAATCCCCCATCAGGATGAGCTTGTCCTCGGATGGACGATAGTTTACCTTTTTTAACAATGCGTTGAATTCGGAATAGCTTCCGTGAATGTCACTAATCGCTAATATTCTGATTGTAATTCCTCCTTACTCTGGATGCTGCAAGCTAAAACGCCTTCGGCGTCCTTTAAAGGACGGTGAGCGTTTATGCGAGAATTATAAGGATAAAGTATATCGTGAAACTTATACTTTCTTATAATTAAAAAAAGACGTTCCGGCTAAAGGCTCCGAAATATCTTTTGGTTATGTTCACTATACAGAATCCAAAACGAGCGGATCTTCATCGGATGAATTAAAAAGCTGACGGCTTCTGACTTCATGTACCGCTTCTTGAAAACGATCACACAGAAAAATCAACTGGTCGATCTCTTTCTTGCCTACCTTTTCCATAACTTCGCTTAGAATACCGGAATAAGTAGCCATCTGCGAATCATAAATCTGTTCTCCTTCATTCGTTAGAGCAATATATACAACTCGCCGATCAGTATCGGACGTTGTTCGCACCACGTACCCTTTTTCCTCCAAGCTGTTTACCATTTGCGTCGCAGTAGGTCTGCTGATTTGGAGCAGGTCGCTTAATCTGGAAATCATTACTCCCCGTTGCTCTTCACCGTCTGAAGGTTTCTTTCGTTTCATCAAATTGTTAATGACATACATCATCACAAATTCTCTATACGAAACACTTTCCTTAAAAGAGGGACGAGCGGTCAAACGTTTAATGTTCTCAAAGGCTATGATTAGCTTTTGCTCTTGACTATTTTGAGTATCCATAGGGCACCTCCAATTTAACTCAATCTAATTAGATTACCTACCTATTTCCAAAAAATCAAGTCTAAATCACATTCTCATTAGATTAAAATTAAATAATTAAACAGTTGTGCTAAATGATGAATTTGTGTATTATACATAAATGATAGTTTGGCTACCTAATTATTAAGACATGAATTCCCCAAACTACAATATATAGAAGTTAAAGGAGAGGAACTGCTCTGGAGCACCTTACGCAAAAGAAAAAAGTTACAATTATGATTGCATTAATGGCGGCCATGTTTTTCGCAGCAATCAACCAGACCATTGTGGGTACTGCAATGCCCCGAATTATCGCGATGTTGGGAGGCATTGAACATTATACTTGGGTAATCACCATCTATATGCTCACCTCAACAATCGCCACCGTACTTGTCGGTAAGTTATCCGATATCTATGGAAGAAAGCCATTCCTCTTAGCGGGGATCGTTATATTTATTATAGGCGCTTTCATGTCCGGATTGTCGACAAATATTTTCCAAATGATCACTTATCGCGGGATTCAAGGTCTTGGCGGCGGGATTCTAATGTCGGCTACCGTAACCGCTGTAGGTGATTTGTTCGCTCCTAGAGAGAGAGCCAAGTGGACCGGAATTATGATGGCCATATTTGGATTCTCCAGCGTAATTGGTCCTACCCTTGGCGGCTTCATGGTGGATCACATGGCTTGGAAATGGATCTTCTGGATCTTCCTGCCTTTCGGTATCGTGGCTTTCTTTATGATTTGGAGAATGTTCCCTAAAACTGCACGCTCCACCTCAGAATCCATTGACTACTTAGGCTCTATATTCCTTTCCCTTACCATTGTTGCACTCTTGCTCGGCTTTTCATGGGCGGGGACAAAATATGACTGGGGTTCTCCAGAAATTCTCGGCCTGTTCGGAGCGTCAATTCTGGGAGTTATCATTTTGATTCTGATTGAACGAAAAGCTAAAAGCCCAGTGCTGCCATTATCCTTATTTAAAAACTCCATTGTAACCATCTCTATGATTGTAGGCTTCCTAATGAATGCTGGTATGATGGGCGCAATGATCTATCTACCGTTCTTTGTCCAAGGTGTAGAAGGTGTCTCCCCAACCAACTCCGGATTTATTAATATGCCGATGTCACTTGCAATGATTGTACTTAGTACACTTGTAGGAAGATGGATCTCCAAATCAGGTAAATACAAGCGTTATGCTCTGATGGGAATGCCGTTTATGGTTGCGGCTATGATCATAATGGCCTTCATGAGCAATATCGCTATGGCCGTAGTCAGCATGATTATTTTCGGTATTGGTTTAGGGCTGTCGATGCCTGTGTTTACCTTAACCGTACAAAATGCTGTAGCTCCTTCCATGCTTGGTGTTGCTACTGCTACAAATACTTTATTCCGTAATTTAGGCGGAACCATTGGTATTGCTATCATGGGTACTATTATGAACTCCACATTAACGAAAAAATTAGAGGCAGCAGTGTCCTCTGGCAAGGGTCCGGATTTAACCAAACTTGATCCTGAATCCGCTAAACAGCTATCCGCATTTATGAACCCGCAAATGCTGCTGGATCAACCTAAGCTGAAGGAACTGCACGCAACACTGCCAGAGCAAATCCAGCCGCTCTTTAATCAATTGATTGAGATGCTGCGGAACGCACTAAGTGATTCCCTGACGGTTGTATTCTTAAGCGGCACTGCACTGTTAGTAATTGCAGCACTGCTTGTCCTGTTCCTTAAAGAGATTCCGTTACGAAGTGGCGAGAAAAAAGTTGAGGTAACTGCAGAGGGAAAAAGCGAAAGCAAAAACCTTGAAAAGTCTGTACCTGCTGCACATTAATCACAAATAAATATACATTAGAGATGTCCGTTAACAGCTTAGGCTGCGCGACATCTCTTTTTTATGTGAAGGATTAGGATTCAGCGGGTTGATTATCATTCAATTCTTCAAAATAATCGTAGACCTCGTTTAACAGCCCCATTAACGAATCTGTCTTTTCTTTGCCCATATAATCAATCATACCTTTAAAGGTGTTTCGGGATTTCGTTACGGCCATTTCGGCCAAATGCTCTCCTTTTTCCGTAAGCGTGATCTCACTGATTCGGCGATCCTGTGTATCGGCAGTACGCACTACATATCCTTGTGCAATCAGGCTATTGACCATCTGTGTAACCGTAGGAGAAGTAACCTTTAGAAATTTGCTAATATCCGAAACCGTCTGGCCCCTCTTTCCTTCCCGTTCATTCCCCAGCTTTAAAGAGACCAACATCCGAACTTCACTTGGCTTCAATCCCCAGACCGTAGTTTTACGCCAATTCATCCTGGCAAATTGCTGGAAAGCTTCCATTAGTCCATCAACATTCTGATATTTATCTTCGTTCATCAGTACACCCCATAAGATCCATTTAATATTTAGTATAGCCTAATCGGGTATAAAAAAGAATTGATAGATATCAGGTATCCATTTTCAAATCATTACTAACGGGATGTATAATACAATAGAGACAGGCTATTTATTCCTATTCGAAAGAAGGTACCTATTATGTCCTTTTCTTATTCTACATATGATGCCCTAGGACTCGCAGCGCTTATCAAAGCACGTGAAGTGTCCCCTAGGGAGCTGGTTGAAGCAGCCTTCGATCGACTCGATGAAGTCAATCCAGTCCTTAATGCAGTCGTACGCACCCGTAGAGAAGCTGCTCTTAAGGAAGCTGACGAAATGCCTGTACACGATGACTCTCGCCCGTTTGCTGGCGTTCCTTTTCTGCTGAAGGACATCTCTCAAGCCATCGCTGGAGAACCTCTTACTTCAGGTGCCTTATTGATGAAAGACAATATTGCTAGACGCGACTCGAACTACGTAGCACGAATCAGAAACGGCGGTTTTATTCCGCTTGGACATACGAATACACCGGAATTCGGCCTCAAAAACATCACCGAGAACGTCCTTCACGGACCGGCACGTAATCCGTGGAATCTCGAATATTCCCCTGGTGGTTCTAGCGGCGGTGCAGCAGCGGCGGTAGCCTCTGGTATTGTTCCGGTAGCTGGAGCTAGTGATGGCGGCGGCTCGATCCGTATCCCTGCCTCGTTCACAGGCTTGTTCGGGCTGAAGCCAACCCGTGGACGCACTCCAGTAGGACCAGGTGTAGGCCGTCAATGGCAAGGTGCTTCTATCGACTTCGCGTTGACACGGTCCGTACGTGATAGCGCTGCTATGCTGGATCTGCTGCAGGTCGTGCAGCCAGAGGCTGCTTTTCAAACACCGCTATATCCGGGCGTCTATCTGGACGATCTTTTCAAACCAACACAGCGAAAACTGCGCATAGCGTTCACAACAGCATCCCCAGTGGGCACTCCTGTAACGAATGAAGCAGTAATTGCTGTGCTCAAGACTGTAAAATGGCTCGAAGCTGAGGGGTATGAAGTTGAAGAAAAGCTGAGTCCGGTAAATGGTGTAAGGCTAATGGAGAATTACTATACGATGAATACTGGGGAAGTGGCAGCGATGTTCGTATCGCTGGAAAAAATGATGGGACGTTCCATTACTTCCAGTGAAGTTGATATCGTTACTTGGGTCCTTGGGGAAGCCGGAAGAAAAGTCTCTGCGGCAGAATTTGTGCATAGTCTGGATGAATGGGATATTGCAGCCGCTCAAATGGCAGGTCTGCTTAACCGCTACGATCTGTATATCACACCAACAAATGCGGATTCAGCTCCTAAGATTGGCGAGTTAACGCATAGTTCTGCTGAAATCGAAAAACTGCTGCATGTACATGAGTTGCCGAAAGAGGAACAAGAGCGAATGATTTACGCTATGTTTAAACCAAGCCTAACCTATACACCGTTCACCCAGCTTGCCAATTTGACGGGCCAACCCGCCATGAGCGTTCCCGTCCATATGTCGCAAGCGGGTCTGCCGATGGGGGTACAGGTAATGGCTGCTAAAGGGCGGGAAGATTTACTGCTTCAGCTTGCAGCCCATCTTGAACAATCCGAGCTGTGGGTAGGGATGACAGGGAATCCGCTTTTCCCATGATGAATTAGAGTAAACAGGTTGCAAACCTTACGCTACTCCTGCTCCCGCCCGCAAATGCCATAGAAGAAGAGATGGATGGCTTCCTCCAGGAAGCCGTCTATATCTTCTTGTTTGCTGGCTTCATCTAGCATTTCTCCCGAGCTTCGCATATACATTCCTATAAATGAAAGTATCCCTTTGGTGGATACTTTATTTGAAATTTCTCCTCGTGCTTTGCCATCCTCCACCATCTTGACCATCAATGGTAAAACGTCATTCGTGTAACGTTCTTCAATATAATGAAACATTTCCTGGTCCTCAATCATAAGCTCCTTCACAGTCGTAGGAGACAATGAACTGTAGGTTTCTCTCTCCATCGTCATAATGTATTCAATAATCTCTTTTAGAGAATGCTCTCCATGAATGTAATCTTCAAATTCACGAATGGCCTTCTCTATAAAATCTTTAAAGGTCTCACCAAGCAGTGCTTCCTTGCTGCCAAAATAATTATAAATCGTCACCTGTGAGACGCCTGCTTCTTTCGCAATGTCTGCGATCCGGAGACGTTTGGGCTCACAGCTCTTGAGCATCTCCATAGTAGTCTTCATAATTTTGAGTTTTATTTGAGCGGCTCTTTTCTCAAATCCATTCATGCTATCCACCCTTAACTTCATTATATAGTGCGCTTATTTAAATTTAATGAAATATTGATTATCAATTATTTCATAATTCCATTGACTTCACTATTCACTAGGAATAATATAACATATGAAATATCTAATTAATAATAGTTCATTATTTTGCAGTGGAGGTGGTAGCATGCTTGTAGTTGAAGGCTTAACTAAGCGATTTTCGAATGGCAAGGGAATCGAAGATGTTACGTTTACCGTAAATAAAGGCGAGGTGTTTGGGTTTTTGGGGCCAAATGGCGCGGGTAAATCTACAACCATAAGACATATCATGGGATTCATGATGCCTGATCAAGGTTATGCGAGTATTCATGGACTTGATGTATGGAAAGCACAGGGCACGGTCCAGAAGCATATCGGCTATCTACCTGGTGAAATCAACTTTTTTGACGGGATGACGGGTATTTCCTTCCTTAAGTTCATGTCTGGCATGCAAGGGATGAAGAACACTACCAAACGTGACTGCCTGATTGAACGACTGCAATTTGATGCCGCAACTCCGATCCGCAAAATGTCAAAGGGAATGAAGCAAAAAGTCGGTATTGTCGCAGCTTTCATGCACAATCCTGAAGTTATTATTCTGGATGAACCTACCTCGGGACTCGACCCGCTTATGCAAAAGGTATTTATAGATCTCGTATTAGAGGAAAAAGCAGCCGGAACCACCTTTCTAATGTCCTCCCACAGCTTTCAAGAAATTGAGCGTACCTGTGACCGCGCTGCAATCATTAAAGACGGACGTATCATCACTGTGAAAAATATCCATGAACTGCAATCGATGCAGCGGAAGCTGTTTGAGGTTGTGTTCGCGAATCGCGAAGATGCAGAACAATTTGCCGCCTCCGGCCTGCAAGTGGAAGCTCGTGAAGGGAACATGGTCCGCATTGCCGTTCAGGGCAATTACGATCGATTCATTCAGGAGACCGGAAAATACAATATCCGCAGTATAGATGTATTTACGCAGAATCTAGAGGACATTTTCATGGACTATTATGACCGTGAGGGGGCCGTGCAATGAATCTTCCGCTCTATAAAGAAATGATGAGAGTGAACCTGAAAGGAATTATGAATTACGCCTTCGGTTCTGCCTTCTATATTCTGTTTATGATCTGGCTATATCCGGGGATCGCCGGAAGCACACAAGCTATTGATGACCTCATAAAAGCTATGCCGGAAGGTGTGGGAAAAGCTTTTGGATTAAACAGCGGATTTACCAGTGCTGAAGCTTTTATCTCTGGAGAATATTACGGACTTATTCTGGTACTGATTCTATCTATTGTATGTGTACAAATGTCGACGCAGCTCATGGCCCGGCTTGTGGATCGCGGTTCTATGGCTTATCTGCTTATAGCCCCAACAACACGGAGAAAAGTAGCGACCACACAGGCGCTTGTACTCACGACAGCTTTGCTCCTGATTATGGGTGTAACCACACTCGCCGGATTATTAGGTAAAGCATGGTTTCTCGGCAGTGAATATGAATTTAACAGCGGCCGATTTGCTCAGCTGAACAGCGTGGCTTTTTTATTATTTTTTGCCGTGGGGGGCCTTGCATTTCTTGTCTCCTCAATTTGTAATGATGAGAAAAAAGCACTTGGAATTTCCGGCGCCATCACCTTCGGATTCTTCACTCTAGACTTGCTGGGTAAAATAAGTGATAAGCTGGAAGGGTTACGTTACCTGACCCTTTTCTCCTTCTATCAGCCTGGCAAAATCGTTCAAGGCAACGTGGAGGTCATTCAGGTTTCCAGTTGGTTACTATTGATCGGTGTGCTCGCTTTTGCCTTAGGGATCGAGCAATTCAGACGACGCGATCTTCCATTATAAGAAAAGGGGACGCTCCAATAGCATATTGCTACTGAAGCGTCCCTTTATTAATAGAAGAATATTATAAGCTCCTCACACTAAAGAAGCATTATGTTAAAATATGCGAATGTATTGGCTTACACTATAAATTTAACTTCGTATCCGGTCTAGGGACACCAAAATTTGGCGTTCCATCTTCATTCCACTGGATCACTTGCACACGTGCGTGACGATTAGGATCATATAATGGGTCTCCCACAATTTCCTTATAGCTTCTGGCATGGAACACCAGGATATCCTGTGTGCCATCTTCTGAGACTGTAAAGCTATTATGTCCCGGACCATATTGACCATTTTCTTCAGAAGTCGTAAACACAGGTTCTGGTGTTTTGACCCAAGATTTCGGATCCATTAAATCACTGTTCTCATCAGCAGTTAACAACCCCATACAGTAGTTATGATCTGTTGCACTTGCCGAGAAAGTCATGAAAATACGTCCATTCCGCTTAAGAACTGCCGCACCCTCATTCACCAAAAATCCGATTTTTTCCCATTCGTATTCAGGTGTGGTGATGCACACTTGTTCTCCTTTTAATGTCCAAGGATTCTCCATTTCAGAGATATACATATTAGAATTACCAGGGATATCAGGATCCTTTTGTGCCCAAACGTAGTATCTAACGCCTTTGTGCTCAAAAGTGGTTGCATCCAAGGCAAAGGATTCCCATTTCGTTTTAATTTGACCCTTCTCCACCCATTCACCCTCCAAAGGATTTGCGGATGAATTTTCTATGGCAAACATGCGATGATCAAACAAGCCGTCTTTTGTGTCAGACGTATGTGCTGCTGCGTAATATACGTACCACTTTTCATCAATATAATGAATCTCTGGAGCCCAGATATTGGCACTCATTAAACCTGCTTCATGCTTAACCCAAATCGTCTTTCCCTCAGCCTCCGCTAATCCCTGAATGGATTCGGAACGACGAAGCTCGATTCTATCGTACTCTGGAACAGAGGCTATGAAATAGTAATATCCGTCTGTATGTTTATAAATCCAAGGATCTGCTCTTTGCTCAATCAGCGGATTTTTTGCATTAAATTCTCTCATGATGACAACTCCTATATCTCTCTATATTTTTATTTTACGGGTCACCAAAACACACCCTTCCTCATAAGAAGGCAAGGTGTATTTAAGTTTTTGTTCATTCGATCTACCCTTTAATACCTGAATTCAAATTAATAGATTGAACGAAGTATTTTTGAGCAAATATAAATAACAGCAAGGTTGGAATAATCGCCAAGATCGCCGAGCCCATTAATTGCCCGATCATACGATAGTTTCCGTAGATATCTTGAAGTAAGAGCAAACCAGCTGTAACCGGCATTTTATCTACATCTGTGTACACGATAACTGGCCAGAGGAAGTCATTCCAAGATCCCGTAAAGGAGAACAAACCGCAAACAATCAGAATCGGCTTAACCAACGGCAATATAATTTGTGCAAAAATTCTAAAATCACTGGCACCATCCACTTTTGCAGACTCATCCAGCTCTTTCGGGATACCGTTCATAAACTGTCTGACCAAGAAGATATTCCCCATACCCGCAAGACCAGGAATGATCATTGCCCAGGAAGTATTCACCCAACCAAAGGAATCGATAATTTTATAAGAAGGAATCAAGTTAACCACACCGGGGAAGAAGGAAATCCCTAGCAAAGTGAAGAACAACGTGTCTCTTCCTTTAAAGTTAATACGGGTATATCCAAAGCCGGTAATCGAGATCACAATAACTACCAGAATGGTGTGCGATGTCGCGATAAACAATGAATTTCCTAACCAACGTAGAATCGGGGCTGTAGAAGTATTATTCAGAATCGTGACATAGTTCTCAAAGACCCATGTTTCAGGAAATAGTCTAAAACCCGAGGAAACCACTTCCGTTTGTGATCTAAATGACGTAGAAATTCCGAAGATCACAGGAATGATCCAAATTACACAGAGAATAATTAAAAATGTGTAGGATACATATTTCGAAATACTGATATTGGAGGAGCCTTTTTCTTTTCTTGTTCTATTTATAACTGGATGATTTTCCAGTCCGTTTACCGCCTGATTTGACATATTAGTACACCTACCTTTTCCATTTCCTTGTTAATCACTTAGTCTCAGAGATCCCTAGGTTGCATTTCGGTTCATTACATAATATTGAAGCGCTGAAATGACCAAGATCACTAATCCCAATAACACTGCCATAGCGGATGCCATCCCTGCGATGGACTCACCGTTACCGAAAGCTAATTGACGAATATACATCATGAGTACGTGTGTACTTTGTCGAGGCCCGCCATCGGTCATCATTAACGGTTGGCCGAATACATTAAAGGCTCCGGCGGTTGTCATAACAAAGGTATAGATTAATGGAAAACGAATAGATGGCAAGGTGATACTAGTGAATCTTTTAATTGAACCCGCACCATCGAGCTCGGCTGATTCATATAATTCTTGCGCAACGCCACTTAAGGAAGCACGATAAATAATCATGTTGCCTCCAATACCACCCCATAATGTGATTACAATGATGATAATCCACGCATAAGGCTGGTTTGCAGGCCACGCAACTTGTGATCCGAACAGATTTCCTGTGATCCCCAGTTGTTTATTAAAGATCAAGAGCCAGATCAGTGCTGCCGCAGAAATCGAAATCAAGCCTGGAATATAGAGAATAGATTGAATTAAGCTCTTCATTTTAACTTTTTTATGTTCCAGTGCAACAGCCACCATTAATGGGATCACAATTAATAATGGAACAGAGAGACCCACAAAGATCAAAGTATTTTTCAGACCTCTGAAAAATTGCGTATGAAACGTTGATTTGCCATCAAAAAGAATGGCCTTATAGTTATCAAAACCTACCCAAACCGGATCACTCATTAAATTCCACTTTGTAAATGAAGCATAAATCCCATAAATCGTTGGCAATAAAATGAAGACAGCAAACAAAATGACATGCGGACCTACAAAGAAGGCAGGTGCCCAATTTATTTTCTTTTTCATAGGATTTCATTTCTCCTTTTGCACAAAGTAATGCACCAACGATATGGCACATTACTTCGTACAATCTATTCTATTTCACTTTATTTGGCTGCACTGCTGCTTTCTGCGATCTTATCTTCTACAAATTTCTGCATAGTTGCTAGGGTTTCATCAAGATCAACGTTGCCGCGAACAATATCTGCACAATAAGTATCTACTGCTTCCGCAATGTATGGGTAGTATTCATATGTGTAAATGTAAAGGGATTCAATTTCTTTTTCATTAGAAGTAAAGAAAGATTGCATATAATTTTGGTACTCTGGGCTTTGGTTAACTACGTTACTTGCTACGTTTTGTCCAGCTTTTGCCCATTCCATCGAGTTTGTACGAACATATTCCAAGAAGTTAGCAATACCTGCTTCTTTTTCGTCCGTTCTCTTGTCGTTCTTCAGCATAGCGAACAAGTGAGAAGAAGATCTATTCGTGAACTTATCAGGTGTTGGAGAATAAACATTTGTTACACCAAAGTTCAAGCCTTCAACCCCAGCATGTGCTGTAGAGCTCCAAGTTCCGTCTGTAGAGAATAGTACGTTTTGGGATTGGAACATCAAGTAACCGTCTTCACCAAATGGAGTCATCAGACCCGCATCAGCGATTTTCTTAACATTTTCAAAGGCTTGTTTAAATACAGGGGTGTTAACAGCCGGCTTACCATCAACTTGGATGTCTCCGCCCAAATCTTGGATTTGAGCTAAGATAACCCAGCCCAGCAAAGCATCGTTAACTACATAGTCGCCTTCATCCAATTTACCTTGTAAGGAGAGCATCTCATCAATCGTAACAACATTATCATCTAAGAATGACTCCGCATTATATTTCTTGAGCAAATCTTTATTGTAGTACATTACATTACTGTGGATATCAAGAGGTACTGTGTATTGCGTTCCGTCGATGTTACCAGTGTTCCAAGCTTGAGGTAAGTAATTTTCAGCTTTTAGTTCAGGTTGTGCTGGCAATACGGTATCTTGCATGGCTTCTAAGACACCTTGCTTAACAAACCCAGGAACACGGTCAGCGTGGATAATCGCCAAATCAGGAACACCTTTGTTGGAAGCTAAAACAGTAGAAATTTTTGTGTACATATCAGCCGTGATCACGTGTTTTACTTTAATTTCTGGGTTTGTAGCATTGTAGTCTTTAACAATTTGATCCATATAAGCACCATCATCACCAGTCAGCGGTGTCCAGAATGTAATCGTCTTACTATCATCTTTACCACCACATCCTGCCAACACTGTCGTTAACGTTAGAACTGTTGCCAATAATATACCGAATTTCTTTTTCAATACTCTCTCCCCCTGCAGCTGTATTGTTAAGATAATCATTTGCGTTAACTTTCTTTGGAAACGATTAACTTAAGCTTAGTATACATTCGTCTTGAAAGCGTAGTCAATAACTTTTAAATAAACTTAAGAGATTTTTTTTAAACTTAATTAACCTTTTAGTTCATTACTACGAGATGTAAGCGATACTTTATTTACTTCGGTTATCTTTCGTGTTACTTTATATATAGATTAATAAACTTTACAGTATATGAAATAACTTTGAAAGAAGTGGATGAAATGCAATTGGAAATAGACAAGTCCTCTCTCGTTGTTTACGAAGCCTTGGCAAGTGAAGTACGCATAAAAATCATTCAGTTGCTCTCCAAAAATAAGATGAACATCAAAGATTTGGCAGAAGAACTTAAAATAAGCAGTCCTATCGTAACAAAACACATCAAAAAACTAGAAGACGCAGGACTCATAAAAACCGAAAAGGTTCCTGGTAAATCAGGGATGCAAAAAATCTCGATTCTAAGAGTGGATCATATTGAGATTAACTTCCCAAAGAAGATCTTCCACTCCTTTGCCTCCTACGAGACATCCGTGCCGATTGGTCATTATACGGATTATGATCTGAAACCTACATGCGGACTTGCTACAGAGAAAGAGTTTATCGGCAGAGTTGACGAACCTAAGTATTTCATGGATTCCAAAAGAGTTGACGCTGAGATCCTATGGTTTACTCAAGGCTATGTTCAATACAATATTGCCAACTTTCTAAAAAAAGAGGAAACCTTGCAGCAATTTGAAATTAGCTTGGAGCTATCTTCCGAATTTCCGTTTGCTAATGATGTATGGCCTTCAGACATCACCTTTTCCTTGAATGGCTTGGAATTAGGAACTTGGACGAGCCCTGGGGATTTTGCGGATGCTAGAGGGAAGTTCACACCAGATTGGTGGCCGCACAATATTAACCAATATGGATTACTAAAAACGATCAGAATTACCAATCACAATGGAACCTACATTGACGGTGATCCATTGTCTTCCGTTTCAATCGAGGATTTAGATACAACTTGTGACCGATGGACCTTCCGGATCGAAGTGAAGGAAGATGCCAAGCATGTCGGAGGCGCAACCATTTTCGGAAAAAAATTCGGAAATCATGATCAAGACATCATGTTCAAATTGTATTATCTTTAAAATCTCCTAGTGCATACACGTAACAAGGTTGGTTCTTTCATGGGGGCGAACAACTAATTTGTATTATTCTTCATTAGCTCCCCCCTACCTACAATGCAATATTCACCAAGCCTATCACCTATCAATTTCTTATTCGCCTTCCCCTCTTATTCACTATTTGTAAAACTCCAACGCTCCTCTCAAGTACTACATCTACTCTCTATATTCGACAACCTTTTGTTAATAAAAATATAAAAAGATTTATCTTTACGTAAATTTCTATTTGACTATATGCTAATATCATGCTTAAAATGAGATCAATATAAAACGTTTTCCACACTATGGTTTGTATAAACGTAAAACAAATCCATTTCTATTTGTGAGAAACGTTTTTTTAGTAGTTGTATTGTAAGCGTTTTACATTTTTTCTCTGCACCACCGCAATTTCTAATCACTAGAATCGGAGGATCATGAATTTGAGGAAAACAACTCGTAAACTAACCGCTTCACTTCTTGCACTCACTCTGCTAGTACCTGCACCACTTATTTCAGCGGCTTCTGCAAGCAATTCAAAAGCCACCGTACAATCCACGCAACAACAGACTGTCGATTATATGGGTCACTGGGCACAGAAGGATTTTCAATCCTGGGTAGATAAGGGTTTAATTTCAGGCTATGGCAAAGGAATATACAAACCGAACCAGGAGATTACCCGCGCGGAATGGGTCACATTAATTAACCGGGTCTTTAATTTGCAGGAAAAATCCGAAATCAGCTTCACGGATGTGTTGGAAGCGGGCTCGCATTACAAGGATATCCAGAAAGCAGTAGCTGCAGGATATGTATCAGGATATGACGACGGTTCCTTCCGACCACAACAGGTAGTAAGTCGTCAAGAAGCCGCAGTAATGCTGCACAGACTATTCCAGCTTAATGCTTCCGCGAATACCTCTGCTCCGAAAGATGTTGAAGATTTACCTTCTTGGAGCCAAGAAGCTGTATTATCTTTATTTGGTGAAGGTTATTTGAATGGTTATAGTGACGGCAGTTTTAAAGGCGCAAAGGCTGTAACAAGAGCAGAAGCTCTTCGTATGATTGAAAAGTTAGCCGGGGAAATCACTTCAAAGAGCGGGAGCTATACAGGGATTACCACTCAGAATATGGTTATCAGTAGCCCGGGTGTTGAATTGAACAACTCCACTATCTCCGGAAACCTGTACCTTACCGAAGGTATTGCAGAAGGCGACATTACGCTAAATAACATTACTGTAAAAGGAAAAGTATACGTGTCCGGCGGCGGAGAGAATAGTATTGTATTCAACAATTCTAATGTTGCCGACATGGTCGTAGATAAGCGTAACGGCAAACTCCGCATCGTTACTAAAGGATCGAGTGTCATACCGAGTGTACGTGTACATTCCGGTGTAACGCTTGAGGAAGATAGTACTTTAACGGGCGCAGGCTTCGGCCGGGTTATTATCGAGAATACGCTCCCGAACGATTCAATCGTCACGTTAAGAGGGAACTTTGATTCCGCCGAGGTACAAGCGTTGGGAGTGCCTACATTACATCTAGCTGCAGGCAGTATTGCTGAAGTTACACTGAAGCAATTAGCTAAGCTGCGTGTAGAGGTAAGTACAGAAATCAAGAATCTCATCCTTGGCATAAACGATATGATTACTATCCAAGGTACTGGGAAAGTTGGCTTTGACAGTAGATTCAGCCACCTAATCAAATTTGAAACGCCTACTCCGACAGCTACGGCAACCATAGGTACAGGTGGATCAGGTTCTGGCGGATCGGACGGCGGCGCAGTTGCTACACCGTCTCCGACAGCAACACCTGCACCGGGAGCTACGGCACCAACACTCACCAATGTTTCAGTACATGATCCGTCGGTAGTCGTAGACAAAGGTACGTATTATGTGTTCGGGTCTCACATCGATGCAGCCAAATCAAACGATTTGATGAACTGGACTCATTTCACAAACGGCTATACAACACCAGGCAACGTACTCTTTGGTGATCTTTCCGCGAATCTGGCAGAATCCTTTAAATGGGCTGGAGAAAACGATTCTGACAGTAAAGGCGGATTCTCCATATGGGCTCCGGACGTTTTCTATAATGAGGATTATAAGAATGCAGACGGAACAACTGGTGCTTATATGATGTATTACAGTGCTTCTTCCACTTACATCCGCTCAGCGATTGGCTTTGCCACTTCGCAAAATATCGAGGGTCCTTACACCTATGGGAATACCGTAATCTATTCCGGTTTCACCAAGGACGAGGATTACGATAGTAACAGCAAGATCAATAAAAAATGGACAAACACTAATATTCAGAAGCTTATTGATAACGGAACACTAGAAGGTTTCAACCCCGATTGGTTTGATGCAGGCGGCTCTTATAAGAATAAAACATATACAAACGCAATTGACCCTACCTTGTTCTACGATAAAGATGGCAAGCTATGGATGACTTATGGATCATGGTCAGGCGGCATATTTATTCTGGAAATCGATCCAGCTACCGGCGAGCCTAAATATCCAGGCAAAGATAGCAAAACTGCTGATGGACGTTTAATTGACCGCTATTTCGGAACCCATATTTCCGGCGGGATGACCAAATCAGGTGAAGGACCTTATATCGCTTATGATAAGAATACCGGTTATTACTATTTGTATGTGACTTATGGAGGACTGGCATCCGACGGTGGTTACAACATGCGTCAGTTCCGATCAACGAATCCGGACGGCCCTTATGTGGATGCTGCCGGACAAAGTGCAGTGCTCGCAACGAGCAATGACCATTCAGCGGTCGGCAACAAAGTCCTCGGAAACTTCATGTTCACAAATTTGAATAGCGACCCTGACTTCCAAACCTACGGTTATGTAGCATCAGGTCATAATTCAGTGAATTACGACGAAGAGACCGGTAAAATCTTTAACTTCTTCCATACTCGTTTCCCGCAGCGCGGTGAAACACATGAGCTTCGTGTGCATCAAATGTTCACGAATGAAGACGGCTGGCCAGTCACTTCCGCTCACCGTTATACAGGTGAAACTATCACAGCTGTTAAGCAGGAAGATGTTGTTGGAGCCTATCAGTTCGTGAATCACGGGAAAGACACTTCCGCTAAAATCAAATCTACAACAGATATCGAACTGCGCAGTGATGGCACCATTACAGGATCTGTAACAGGTACTTGGGAGCTAAAAGGAGAGTATTACGCTGACCTACTCCTCAATGAAACTGAAAACGGAGCTGCCGTACAAAATCTCTACAAAGGTGTATTTGTGAAGCAATGGGATTCCTCCCGCCAAAGCAATGTTATGACTTTCACAGCAATGTCCAACAAGGGCGTTACCGTCTGGGGCAGCCAAATTGAACTGCTCAGCACTGAACAAATTGTATCCAATATTAAAGATAGTTTAAGCTTGGGCAACACAAGTAAAGTATACAAGGATCTTACACTCCCAACTGAGGCCGTAAGAGGAACGGTTATTACATGGTCATCTTCCAATACAGACGTAGTAGAAAACGATGGTTCAGTTACTCGTCCAGAAAAAGGACTCGGAAATGCAACGGTTGAGCTTACTGCTACGATTACACTGGGTGAATCTACTGCAACGAAGTCCTTTACTATCGTTGTAATGGAACTGACCGGAAATATGCTGGAAGACGGTTTGGTCGCAGCGTATGATTTTGAAGGAGATCTTTCAGAGAACGGAGATCGTACTGATAAGGGTACAATTACCGGCAATCGGATTAACAATACGGGTGGTAACATCACCTACGAGACGGGTGAAGAAGGCCTTGCAGCCAAATTCGACGGTAACTCCGGTGTTCGTCTACCGAACGGTTTGATTAAAGGCAACACCTATACAATAGGCATGTGGCTTAACCCACAAGAATTGACACAATTCACCACTGCTTTCTTTGGTGCTACAACAGATACCAATTGGATCAGCCTCTTGCCTTATGGAAACGGCGGAGCTACAACTCGGATGTGGTTTGGTAGCCAAACCTTCCATGATGCAGAAGCAGGCATGCAAATTCCAGTTAACCAATGGTCCCACATAGCTTTCACTTACGATGCTGGAGCTGTGAAACTGTATGTTAACGGAGGATTGAAGTACACAGGAAAAGGATTTACGGATGTTTTTGATAGCGAGGATGCAGTATTCTCCCTAGGTGTAAACTATTGGGATATCCCATACAAAGGTTTGATCGATAGCCTGCGGATCTACGAAAGTGCACTTTCCGCAGAAGCTGTAGACTTGCTAGTACACGGTCAGCCCGACAGTAATGTTAAAGTAAGTACGATAACCATAACGGAGCCTGAAAAAGCACTGGAATTAGGAAATAGCTTTACACCTCAAGTAAAAGTACTGCCTACCCATGCCGGAAATAAGAAACTAACCTGGAGTTCTAGTGACTCCAACGTAGTTTCAGTTGATGCTGTAAGCGGAACGGTAACAGCGCTTACGGTCGGTGGCGAAGCAGTGATTACGGCCACCGCGACTGATGGAAGTGGCGTTACGGCTGATTATAAGGTAAAAGTTACGGATGGTAGAGTAGCCTATTATGCTTTTGATGGAAACCTTGATGACTCCCTCCAATTGGTTGGTACTGGGCAGGTTACGGGAATTAAAATCGAAGCTCCCACTGTAGGTAACATCACTTACGGTAACGGTATCTCTAATCAAGCAGCGGTATTTGACGGTGTTTCGGGTATCCGGTTGCCTGATGGATTAATCGACAGTGATACTTACACAGTATCTATGTGGCTCAACCCTGAGCAGCTCACAAAAGCAACAACAACCTTCTTCGGTGCTGCTTCGATAAATAGCTGGATCAGTTTTGTACCACAGAACAGTGATGGTATAACACTGTTGTGGTCAGGTCAGGCTTGGTACGATGCTCTTACAGGTATGACTATCCCAGAAAAACAATGGACACATGTAGCGTTTACAGTCAAAAACGGTACAGTTAAGGTTTATATCAACGGAGTTGAGAAATTTTCCGGTGAGGATTTTCCTAATGTATTTAGAAACAAGAATGGTGTATTCGCTCTTGGCGTGAATTATTGGGATGTACCCTATAAGGGAATGATTGATGAACTGAAGATTTACAGCAGAGCACTCAAATCAGACGAAATACTAACAGAGTATAACTCGAATGTAAATTAAGAGAATCATCATCTGAAAAGAGAGCGGAGCCTCAGGCTCCGTTCTTTTTTTCTCGAATCACGCTATCAATTATGAAAGAGCCTTCAGAAATTTTCTCCCTTTCGTATTGTAAAACAAGCATTTAAATAATATAATCATTAACTATACGTCTTGAAAAAACGATAATTTGACCTTTGTTATTAATAAACTACTTAATTTCTTAATCATCAGCGCGTAACCATAAATTTAAAATAGGAGGCCATCTATGAAACTTGACCTGTCGGAAGAATCTCTTCCCGTCTACGAAGCTTTAGCCAGCTCAGTGCGTCTACATCTGTTGCGTTTGCTTGCCGAGAATCCTATGAATGTCAAGGAATTGGCCGCAGCGGTAAATTTGAGCAGCGCCATTATGACTATGCATGTACGCAAGCTGGAAGCTGCAGGACTCATCCAGACACATATGGCGCCTGGACGAAGTGGTCTGCAAAAGATCTGTACACTAGCTGCTGAAAGTACCGAGATCACCTTTCCGGGCAGACAAATCAATGAGCGAAAAAGCTACCGCAAGGAAATTCCTGTTGGACATTATTCCGACTTCCTGATTGAGCCTACCTGCGGTCTAGCAACTACGGAGCAAGTGATTGGCAGCTTTGATGACCCCCGTTATTTCTGGGATCTCGAGCGTATGAATGCTGGTATTCTTTGGTTCGGCAAAGGATATATCGAATATAAAATTCCTAACTTTCTCCTCTCCAGTCAACAGCCAGAGGAACTAATTATTACGATGGAGATTGCTTCCGAAGCGCCCTCCATTAATAATAATTGGCCCTCCGATATCACTTTCACACTGAACGGAGTGAAGCTCGGATTCTGGACAAGTCCCGGTGATTACGGAGACAGACGCGGCAAATACACACCGGCTTGGTGGCCAGCACTCACGAACCAATACGGCCTACTTAAACAACTGCGCGTAACACCTAAAGGTACATTTATGGATGGTCTGAAACTCTCTGACGTTACACTGGATCAAGTGAACATCCGTAACAAGCAGTGGACCTTCAAGCTTTCTGTCGATGAGGATGCCGAGCATATTGGCGGCATTACCCTTTTTGGCAAAGGCTTTGGCAACTATAATGACGATTTAATCGTTGAGCTGTTCTATACAGATGCCTAAGAAGAAACGGTTATCGTCTCTTAAAGAGGATAACCGTTTCTTGAATAATATAAGACATTAACGATAGCGTGAATTTCTTATATTTCACGAATAAAGCCGCATTCATCTCTCCTTGGAGAGTCGAATGCGGCTATTATTTTACCTAATATCATGTTAAATGAAGGATCCCCATAATCCGCCACCGGGCAGTGGACAGCTGCGTTCCTTAAGCTTAGCTACAACGGGAATAATGCAGCCACAAGCAACACAAGTCACGCCCTCATGCAGCTTAGGACAAGTCCTGCAAAGAGCAACTCGCTCAGCATAAACTTCATCCGGAACACAAAGCTCTGTCTTAAACATGCTTGATGACAAAATACGCTCGATCTGTGCTTCGGTAACCTTATAATCGTCTCGACACCCCTTGCATGTAGATGTTGTTGACATGATAACACCACCTTATGCCTTTGGCGTAATCTCCAGCACAGTTACTGACATTGGAGCCAGCTCTACATTAAGAAGATCACCTTCAAGTGTAAAGGCTGTAAAAGCTTCCGGTACGACTGCATCTGGCTGACTAAATGTATTATGAGCATCTATCTTGTCACCAACGAGCGTAGTGCCGGTCACTTCAACCTTCTGCCCGGAAAGACCTCGTAGCTCTAGGGGTACAGTAGCTGAGGCAGCGTGATTCAAGTTGCAAAGACTGACATGAATGATTCCAGCGTCTGTTACAGAAGCTGAGGCAGACACTTCAGGAATCTCGCGGCCCTCAAAGCTGTAAGTTCCACTATCGATTGCTAAATCCAACAACTCAGCATCCTGATGGACTTTAAACATATTGAATACATGATAGGTAGGCGTTAGCAGCATTTTTTCTCCTTCGGTTAAAATCACCGCTTGAAGCACGTTAATGGTCTGAGCAATATTTGCCATCCGTACCCGATCACTGTGTTTATGGAAAATATTCAGTGTCACACCAGCTACTAGGGCATCCCGAATCGAATTCTGCTGATATAGGAATCCTGGGTTCGTACCCGGCTCAACATCATACCAAGTTCCCCATTCGTCAACGATAAGGCCTACTCGTTTATCCGGGTCATATTTATCCATAATAACGCCATGCTTAGTAATCAGCTCATCCATGCGAAGTGCCTTTTCTAAGGTGCTAAACCATTCACTAGTTTCAAAGCCTGTTGCTGCCCCTTTATTCTCCCATGCTGGACCAGGAATCGTATAATAATGAAGGGTAATCGAGTCCATAAAGCGTGTAGCTTCACGCATTAAAACTTCCATCCAGTGATAATCATCCACGTTAGGACCACAAGCGATCCGGTGAATACGATTGTCCCCGTAATTACGTACATACGTCTGATATTGGCGATAAAGATCTGCATAATATTCTGGACGCATATTCCCGCCGCAGCCCCAGTTCTCATTACCAACGCCAAAATAAGTCACACTCCAAGGCTCTTGATGTCCATTCTGCTGGCGAAGCTCAGACATTGGTGAAACACCGCCAAAGGTTAAGTACTCCACCCATTCGGACATCTCTTGAACCGTACCACTTCCCACATTACCATTGATATAAGGTTCACATTCCAGCATCTCACATAATTCCATGAATTCATGCGTACCAAAATGGTTGTTCTCAACCGTGCCGCCCCAATGCGTATTGATCATCCGCTTACGGGCTTCGCGATCACCAATACCATCTTTCCAATGATATTCATCCGCGAAACATCCACCCGGCCAGCGAAGCACTGGAATCTGAATTTCTTTAAGCGCTTTCACAACATCATTACGAATACCATTAGTGTTAGGAATCGGTGAATCTTCTCCAACCCAAATACCTTCATAAATACAACGTCCTAGATGCTCAGAGAAATGTCCATAAATATTTTTGTTTATTGTGCCTTTGCGAATGTCTGTGTTAAGTATTGCGCGCTCTGCCATAAATAAGTACCGCCCTTCAACATTTATATTTTTATTAACTAATTAATAATTATACAAACATTATAGAGCGGTCTTCCGCGATCCGTCAATCTCCAATATCAATATTCACTATTCTTTATCAATAGGCTTGTTTATCTTGTCTTCATAATAATCAAATACAAGCTGCTGTTGCGTACCTCTTACCCCGTAAAATACGTCGGAGATCCGTTTCCCCTTCCGTCTTAACTCATTCTCCAGCCATTCTTTGGTCAGACCATTATTCTCAAGATTTTCTTCAATGAGGACGCCATCCATAATTAACTCTACGGGAAAGCTCTGAGAGACCGAAGAAAGCTTCAAATCTTTTCGGGTAACATATTGATACTCTTGTTTCTTTAAGACGGATACCATTCCGTTATCTTCTAATACGGCGTACTCTACTACCTCTAAATTAAAAATTTCTTTTTCCCTCAGCGCCTGTGCCAAGGAATCCAGTGAATACCTTACCTTTTTCATATTTTTTTCAAGAATTTTCCCATTTTCGATAAGTACCGTGGGTGAACCCGATATCCAGCTTCGCATTCTACGACTCTTTATAGCGATGACTGATAGCAGAAAAGATGTAGCTGTGATAACAACAAGCGCCACGATCATATATGATGATTGTAGATCTTTATTAAAAGCCAAGTTCGCCGCAAGCGATCCCAATATAATACCTGTTACGAAATCATGAAACGTCAAATTAGAAATCGTTTGTTTACCCAATATTTTAGCTATCAATAACAGCATGATCATCGCTACTACTGTACGAAGCACAATATCCAGATGCGCTTGCATCACTCAACCCCCTATCTCTCCTTTCCCATTATTTACAGACGCAGTAGAAATGAAACCTCACTACAATTGAAGTAATCAATGTACAGAAAGATTCTTACGGATAGGCTTTAGGAGATTTCTATAACCGCGAAAAGGGCTCTGGAATGGTTCTACTGAACCGTCCCAAAGCCCTGGCTTCGAACTCTTACTTTTCATTCTTGATTTCAAGCAGATTATGCAGAACCATTGCGCCTTCAGCTCGGGTTGCTGAGCCTCCCGGATCGAAGTTCCGGTCACTCCGGCCCTGGATAAGTCCAAGGACTTGGGCGGCAATGATTGATTCACGGGCCCATGAGGCAGCCGCACTCAAATCACCGAATTGGATTACAGGCTTTGATTCCACCTTTTTCCCACTGATATATTCGTAGGCCCGCATCACCATCACCGCCATCTCTTGACGGGAAATAAGGGCTTCTGGAGCGAAGCGGGTCTCGCTCACCCCATGGACGATCCCCGCCTCTACAGCCTGCGCCACTTCCTCCGCATACCACTGATCCGCAGATACATCCGTAAATACTGTAGATGATTTTACTTCAAGACCCAGCAAACGGGTCAGCATGGCTGTAAATTCCGCACGGGTCACTGACCGATTCGAATCGAATTTCCGAAGCCCAACGCCTTGAATCAGATGTTTAGCGGACAATTCTTGAACAGCCTCATGCACCCAATGTCCGGATGGAACATCATCATAAGATTTGTTGTATTCCAGCACGGCATATGTGCCTAAGTGTTCAGTACTCAGAGCCACCTTGCCCTTTAGCCAGGAACCGCCCGCATACTCCATATTTCCGGAGTCCGAAAAATAATAGCTGCCGAGTAAATTCCTGTTCGTCTCAGGGCGAGTGTTAAGCTCTAAAGTAAGTTGATCTACAAATTGGTGAATTACACTCTTTTTCCCGTCTGCTGTGGCAATATAGAGCTTAAAGTCAAGGAATTCACCTGCCAGGTTCAGCTCTACGCCGGATTGCTGCGCTGCGCTTGCCAGCATCCGTTGTGCTGCTTCCCCTTCCACCTCGGAAGCCTCCAGAAAGATCTGACTGCTGGCTAATTGCTCCGCAGGAATCAAGTCCCGCAATTGTTGAAGCACCGCCGCCGGAAGGGTCACATTGAAGTTAGAAGCCTCTACCCGAAGCGGCTTCTGCTTAAGCATATCTGCTGCCGTTCCCGGCAATACTAGCACTCTCAATTTACCCTCATAGACAATTGCTGCCGAGAGATCGTTCAACGAAGCGGCGTTTAGTTGCAGCCGCCCCGCCGTTTCCTCCGGAACGGAAGGCACTTGTGGTTGCGAGCTCGGGACAGTTGAAGAAGTGTCTTCCGCTTGTAGAATCTGAAGCGTCAGACTGCTCTGCTGTCCTCCGTAACTTGCAGTAATTACAGTCATACCCGGATCGAGAGCTTGCAGCTGCCCCGTTGCCGTTACTGTGGCTACCTTCCTGTTACCGCTCTCGTAGATCACACCCTCGGTTACCGTAAGACGGCTATCATCACTATATACCGCCGTTGTGACCACCTTACCGTTCTGCCCTATGACCAAGGATGTCGGACCGCTTAACGAAATAGAGACGAGTTCCGGCAGTTGTTCATACACCTTTAATGAATAGGAAGAGGTCATGTTGTCATATACAGATGAAATAACCGAAACGCCCGGGCCTTTAGCTTCAATATGGCCATCTTTGTCTATACTTGCGACGTTAGGATCGCTAGTCTCATAGATTATACCTTCGGTTACTATATAACGGCTGCCGTCGCTGTACACTATCGAAGTAACCGCCGTTCCGGTCTCCCCGACACTCAGGATTTCCGGGCCGCTGATTGCCGTTGAGACTCTTTCTGTAGGCTCCATGACCGTCACCTGAAGCTGCCGGAACGGCTCTACATTGCCTGCCTTATCCACCGAACGATAATCGATTCCGAAGGTTCCGGAGTTCTCGATATATACGCTCTGAGTAACCGTATTCCATGCACCTCCGTTGAGCCGGTATTCCGTCCGCTTGACTCCCCAGCCGACAGCTCCCCAATTGGATTGATCGGTCGCATCGAAAATGATATTCACTTTGCCCTTATATGAGCCCCCTTCTCCTGTTTCTCCAAGTATGGTAGCTTTCGTGACCGGAGGTGTTGTATCCTTCGGCAAAATCTCCAGATATGCAGCATATTTGCCATTCTCATTCTTGCGGCTTCTTATGTCTGTGGCGAGATTATAGCCTACCTGCTTAACAGCCAGGCTTATCACCGGATCGGAAGGGAACTCCGAGCCAACCCATGAGGTGATATCGAACTGCCGCCACTGCTCCGGTCCGGAAAAAGTCTGCAGCGCGGCTTGAGTACCGATTTTTGGAGCATTATTGTAATTTATCGTTGCCTCTGTCCAAGAGTCATCTTGGACTCCAAATACACCGATATCGGATAAAGTGCCTGCCCCGTCATTTGTCTTTCCGAACACATTCAGCTTCACAGAACCGACTTCGCCGACAAATGAACTCAGATCAAATTTCAGATAAGCCTTTCTGTCTGTGTCCCCACTGCCATTTCTGATTTGCAAGTAATTGACCGAACTATAATTGATTGCAGCTTTCGATCCTCCATTGACATACGCATCTTCAGAAACATACAGCTTCGTTATTGCCGCTTCGTCTGGTTCCAAATCGGAGGGCTCAGAAGGCTCAGCATTCGGATCAATTCTGAACTTGACAACATGGCTTTTCCCTTTGGACCCGCTTGTATGGATTGCGAGCTCAACCCTCGGTGAGGTCTGCAGTACCGTCACGGTCGGGTCTTTCATCAGCTCTTCCAGCGCGGTTCTGCCGACATCTACATTCACCACAGATTGGGACTGTGTCGGGTCCGAAACGGCTATCGTCAGTTCATCTCCAGACTCCTTGATGATAATGGAAGCTGGATGATTGGCACGTACGGATTCGATCATTCCCGGAACCCAGAAGTTCATAGCCGTAAGTCCCAGCTTCTGTTCCTTGACAGCTTGAACACTATCCGTGTTGGCTATAATTTCGATGTCGGGACTACTGCTGTAGCGTGCTGTTGCCGTTTCATCCTGATTCGGCAGCAGCACGTACGAATACGATTTATTCACCGGATTCATTCCCTGAGCAATCGACAGGCTGACATAATTTCTCGTAATCGGCTCCGTTGATCCCCCTTGATTAATATCCTTCCATGCGCCAGTCCGAGACTCACGTAGACCGTCTATCGTTGGGGCGTCAGGGAAATAATAACCGATTCCCGAGCCGGGAGCATTGCCCTCCAGATGTGCCCAATGCACCTGATTCATTGACTCAGACCAACCCAGCGCGGATGGCTTGACCTCTCCGTTGACCGTAAGTACATTCTCTCCGCTCGCCTTGAGCTTACGGTTATCTACGATGGTCTCCACCTTGCGGTTATCCGTGCTTGTAATGCCTGCCCCAAGCGCTACGATTTCATCATCGAACATGAACCAGGACTTTTTACCGGACAACGTGCTGTTATCCGGATCCAGATCCATGCCGGCCGCTCCATAAAGACCGTCTATGGATGATCCTCCCACCCAGGTTTTAGATGTAGTCTTGGCTGCACCGCGACTTGCCCCATCTGATGTAACCCCAGGCAGACGATAAGCGTTCACGGTCGGCCAGAATGCATCTGCATATTGATCCAGATCCTGATTATACAAATAGGTCATGCCTTCGCCTGTATACCAGCCCTTCAGGTTCTCTGTGCCAGCTTCATAGTTGGCAATTCGGGCCGAAGACATGCTGATCCCAAAGGCATATCCAGGCCGATGATGGACAATCCGGTCCATAGCCGCAAACTGCTTATGCACAGTAAGGTCTCCTGATGGCTGTACCTCTGGATCGTTCATAAGCGTCTGGAGCAGAACAATATCTGCTACTCTAAGACCGTCGTAATAACTTTCTACTACCGTATCGGCTTCGAACCAATACTTCACCATCGATTTAAACCGGGCCGCTTGCTCCGGTGGCGCGGAAGAAGCCAGCCGCAGAATATGCGACCAAGGCACGAGCTGCCGGTTTCCCCTGGCTATCGATCTGCCGAACACCATATCCATCATTAATTTTCTGTAGACAAGAGGTTCATAAGAATCCGTTACCCAGTTGTATACATTCTTCATATTGGCATCAGTCAACGGCCAGGAGGACCCTGTCAGCAAGGTCATCATTTTCATCATATCGCCTAGCAATACAGCCCCATAACTGCCGGTATAAGCAATATTATTATGCTGGATAAAGGAGCCGTCCTCATAAAAGCCGTCTCCGCGGGTCACATAGGGCAATACCTGGCTAACCGCATCCCGTCCTTGCTTAATCTTCGCACTGTCACGATTGTGAATGCCCCTCAGGACCACCGCCAGTGCTTTATCCAGGCGATTCGCACCGGTTTCCATCAAAGAGGGTTGATTCGTCCGTTTGGTTGGGTCCGGGCAGAACTTATCGATGGCTTTGGTATACTTGGTAATCTGATCGGCTGATAAATACTCGAACATCAAGGCCATCGTATCTCCCAATGCAAGCGGAATGCCTATCTCCCATTCGAACCAATTACCTTTCTCCACTTTTGTTTCGTTATACCAATTTGCGTATAGGAAGTCTAAGCCGCCCAGGATATCTGATTTCAATTGCATATTCTCGTACAATGGTGAGCCGGTTGTCCTAAAGGCAATAGCCATATCCTTCAACCGATTATAAGAGGCTGCCGTATCAAAAGCATCTGCTGTGCTGCCCGGCTTATCACTCCATAAATAAGTACGGTTCAATTGCTTGTTCATCGTATCCCAGAATCCAGTTTGCTCCTGATTGCTGATCTTATCAGATAAAGTCGTTATGGACTTAGCGATGTCCGGATTATTCGGATCGAAGGATTGCCCTCCGGTCAAATAATCCACCCATCTTCCACGAAGCTCGTCATATTCGTCTTTTGGAGTCTCTCCTTCAGCAATATTAAATTTCAATACATGCGTAGCCCCTATGGAATTCTTCACATCCACTGTAATAACTGTATTTCCCGATGCTTGCACCACTTCCGTCTTGCTGTCTTTGCTGAGCAGTGTCAACCCCGGTATATCCAGTTCCAGGGACAATAGGTTTTGCGACTGTGTAGGATCAGACACCGAAACCTCAAGCTCCTGATCGATCTGCCGAATCATTACAGAAGCCGGATTGAGCGCCTTGATGGAATCTACCGTTCCTGGATTCCAGAAATTAGCGGCGGTTATACCCAGCTTTTTCTCTCTTACTGCATGCACATTCTCTGTATTGCTTAGCACTTCGATATCCGGGTTGCCACTATAGTCTTCAGTGCCGGCAACATCACGATTAGGCAACAGGACATAGGAATATGAGCCGTTCGAAGGCGTATCTCCATGCTCAAATGCCAGGCTTAGATAGTTCCGTGTAACGGGAACATCGGATTGTGTGGCATTAATCTCTTTCCAGCTGCCGGTTCTAGCTTCACGCTGAGCCAGGAGAGTTGGAGCGTCCGGGAAATAGTATCCAACATCGGAACCTGGCACATTGCCCTCCAGATGGGCCCATTGAACATTCTTCACCGTCTCTGACCATCCGGCCAGTGATGGTTCTGCGGCTCCGTTGATTAGAAGTTTGTTATTCCCTGCTTCGTTCAGCATGCGGTTATCAACGATCGTCTCGACAGACTGCGGGCCGGCAGTTGTTTTGGAGATTCCCGAACCGAGCGCCACAATCTCATCATCGAACATGAACCAGGATTTCTTGCCCTGCAAGTCGCTGCCTGTCACTTGGGACAGAGAGAAATCCATCCCTGCTGCACCGTAAAGGCCTTCCAATGACGATCCACCCACCCAGGTTTTCGGATTCATGTAACTTTTCCATTCTACAGGTACCATCCCCTGCCCCGATCCATCCGTTGTCGTGCCAGACAAGCGGAAGGAATTGACGGTAGGCCAGAAGTCATTGCGGTATTGGTTCAGATCCTGATCGTATAAATAGGTCATCCCAATCCCCGTGTACCATCCCTTCAGGTTCTCGTTGTTCCCTTTCTCAAACGCCGAGATGCGATTCGAGAACAAGCTCAGGCCAAAGCCGTAACCTTCGCGGAGATGAACTACCCTGTCCATACCGGCGAAGACTTGATTCTTAATCAGAGCTCCTCTTGGATCGACCTTCCCGTCATTCATCAGCTTTTTCACAATCGTTATATCGGCAAGCGACAACCCTTCATAATAATTACCGGATGCCATATTCGCTGAGATCCATTCTTTCGCCGCTTGCTTGATGGATAAAGCAATATTCTCTGGAGCAGTTTCAGCCATCCGCAGCAGGGTGACAATTAACCCCCTTGCGCTGCCGCTCCCTTTTCTAGAGATCCCTCTGCCATTGACCGAGTCCATAAATTGACCGTTGTAGATCACCGGCTCATAAGTCTGTGCCACCCATTCGTAAATGTTCAGAACATTCGGGTCCGTTATTGGCCATGGAGAATCGGTCAGCAGATAAGACATATCCGCCGTACCTTTGAGCCAGACCGAACCATATCCTCCCGTATAGGCTATATTATTATGCTGAACGAGGGAGCCATCCTTATACACACCGTCTCCATGGGTTGTGTACACATACTCAGAGCCTATGGAATCACGGCCCTGAATGATCTTCGCACTGTTGTTGCCAATCACGCCTCTTACCGTGACTACAAGCGCTTTATCCAGCAGGTTCGCTCCCGTCATCTTCGTGCCCTTAACGCCAAGCACCGACCCTACTTTGGGGTCTGGACAAAAGGCATCTATAGCCGCAAGATACTGATTGATTTGCTGCGGCGTCAGATGGTCATACATGAGCACCATAAGATCATTCACAACCTGCGGCGTGCCGATCTCCCAGTCCCACCAGTTCCCATAAGCACTTTTGCTCGGGTTGTAACGGTTGGTGTACATCCAATTGATTGCGCTTACAATATCATCCGCCAAAGCGCTGTTGCCGTAAAGCTCCGATCCCTCCACAGAATAGGCCAACGCCATAGTCTTCAAGCGATTGTAAGCGCTTGTAATAAACTGCGAATCTGTAGTGCTCGTGGTATCACTCCACAAGGAGGTGCGGCTGGAGGATTTGTTCATCCCCTCCCAAAGTGCAGCAGCCGAAGCAGCCTGAGCGCTTATACTGGCAGCTATATCAGGATCACTCCCATCGTATTGGCCACCACTTAATCGGTCGTACCATCTCAGCCTCAATTTATTGTAAGCCTGTATCGTGTCGGGAGCTTCAACAGTAACCAGACATTCGGCTGCAAGGCTACCATCCGGCGTAGCAATCTTGATGGTCGAAGATCCGATCCCCGTTCCCGTTACATTACCAAGTGCATCCACAGTCGCAGCTTCTGGATTGCTCGAAGTCCATACTACCGTTTTATCCACCGCCGTTATAGGGGATAAAGTCGGTAGAAGTGCAACCGTGTCCCCTTTGACCATAGAGAAGGCTGTACGGTCTAGCGCAATTCCTGTAAGACCCGCATATTCCTCCAATACGATATCATCTATCCATAGCTTACCTTTTCCAGTCTCCAAAAAAGGCTCGATGACAAGCTTCGTCGCGTTAGCCGGCATAGTTAGAAGTACTTGCTGCAAACTCCAGTCCTGTGTGCCTGTTATTTTAGGAGAGGAAGGCCCATCTCCCACTTTGGCAGTATTGTAATATTGTGTTCTAAAGTAAGCTCCCTGCCCAGTGACATTGTCCGTCTTCAGCCAGACTTTAAGTCTGTAGGATTTACCGGGGATAACCGAAGTTCCCCCCTGATTGATGGAAATCCTGCTTGTCGCAAAGGCATCGAATAGCATGGACCGGGTTCCTTCATGCGCAGTGCCAACGTCTATCTTGATATTTGCAGTTTTATTCGTTCCTTTTCCGCTACCAGTAGGTACCCATAAGCTCCAGCCCACCGGAGCAGAGTCTGTAACCCCTGTCCAGGTGGAGTCCAGGGTTGTCGTTGAATTCTCAAAACTTCCGTTAAGCATAAGATTTGATGCAGCCGCAGATGCCCTGCTGTCCGAGTGATAAAAAACTCCCGCACAGGAAGAAAAAAGATCAACAATGAGAACTAATACTAAAAACAGACTTGGTTTTCGCATTTGTTCACCCCAATCTTAGAATAGGTTAAAGCTAAAAATATCTACAATATATCTTCCTGTACAAAATTCAGCACGGCATCGTCGACAGCTGAAGTTTTTCCCAGATCCGGAAGATTCACAAGTTCAATTTCGCAAGTCTCCGCACAGCCGTGCAGCTCCAAAAGAACAAGTTCATTACGCCCTTTGCGCAGCAATGGACCGGGAATATATAGGGCCCTTTGTGGTCCTGCGTTCCAGTAGCGGCCCAGATTAAAGCCGTTGATCCAGGCAACCCCTTTATTCCATCCATCGAACCGTAGAAAAGTATCGCCAATTTCCTCCACATCAAAGCAGCCCCTGTAGAATCCGGGCAAACCCGAAAGTGCCGCAGCTTCTTGCTTCTCCACCGTCTGCTCCTTGTACTCAAGTGAAGCCAGCGTTCCAGGTTCTAACGGAAGTGTACGGATCGTCCAGTTATATTGCAGTTGGTTATCGATTCGAACCCCGTCCAGAATTCCTTTCGGATCACGAATGAGCGGTCCATAGTTGATCCGACCCATATTCTCGACGAGAATATCCAGCTTCGCTCCCCCTGCAGGAATAGAAATTTCCAGTGGCTGCGGATTCCAGCGTTCAATTACCCCAAGCAGCTGCCCATCTAGGAAGACCTGCGCCCGATCCCGCACGCCTTCGATGTGAAGCTTCTGCCTGGACCGCGGTCCCTTTACAAAAGTACTGTACACTATAAAGCCATAGGATTGTCCGAGCTTCTCCATCGGCTGAACAAATACACTGTTCACCGGTTCGGATAACTTATCCAGATTGGAAGCTGTGAACAGTTCCGCTCTTTCCGTCAAGGCAACTTTTCCATAGGAGATCTTCGGAATCGGCTCAGGGAGTGAACAAGTCGGGGCAAATCCATGCTTGCCAAGTACCGACCGGACAGCTTCAAATTTTGCCGTCGTATCTCCCCATTCCGTGAGTGGAGCATCATAGTCATAGCTTGTAGTCGTCGGCTCGTAGCCGACGATATGATTCGCCCCATTATAGAAGCCAAAATTGGTTCCGCCATGGAACATGTACATATTTAGTGAGGAGCCATGCGTTAGGATATCATCCAGAACGCCAGCTACATCTTCGGCATCACGTACATGATGGTCCTCCATCCAGTGATCGAACCAGCCGTTCCAATATTCCATCACCATCAGAGGTTCATCAGAGCGGTACTCCCTATATTTGCGGAAAGACTCCTCTGTACTAGAACCAAAATTGACTGTTGCATGCACATCCTCCAACGTTCCGCCGAGCAACATCTCATCCGTTGGCCCGTCGGAAGTAAAGAGCAGCACATCTACCCCTCTGCTGACCAATCCATTACGCATATATCTCAAGTAGTTACTGTCATTTCCATAACTTCCATATTCATTCTCTACCTGGACGGCCAGAATCGGCCCACCATATGTGGAGAGCAGCGGAACCAGCCGAGGAATTAGCTCATCGTAATACCGATCCACTTTACTTAAATAAAGAGGGTCACAGCAGCGAAGCTGAATTTCCCCGTAAGCCAGCAGCCAGCCCGGCAGGCCTCCGAACTCCCATTCCGCACAAATGAATGGACTCGGTCTGACAATCACATGAAGCCCAACCTCTTCAGCCAGTTCGATAAAAGAGACAACATCGGCCATGCCATCAAATACGAACTCCCCTTCCTTAGGTTCATGCATATTCCAGGCGATGTAGGTCTCTACGGTATTAAATCCGCAGGCTTTCAATTTCAGCAGCCGGTCTTTCCAGTATTCAGGCACAACTCGAAAGTAATGAATCGCTCCCGATACAATCCGGTAAGGCTGTCCGTCCAGCAAATATTGTCCGTTGTTCCAGGTGAGCAGGCTCATAATCGACAACCTCCTTTTTTAACATTCATTTATTCTAACGTTTCTCCACAGTGGTAAACGGCAATCCGTCTGATCTCGGGATTTGCGGAAGCTTCCGTCACCCGAAGTCGTAATTTCTCTGCACATACTGAAGGAAAAGCGTCGATTTTCTTATGGCCAATCGCACTGCCGTGCTTCAGCTCCAACCACTCCCCGTTACTGTAAGCTTCCAGCACATATCCTCCCACCCGCTCGCCGTAAGCGATGTCCTCCATAATCTCGGCGTGGTCAATCACAGCAGCCCTTGGCAGCTCCAGCTCAATAAGATCTCCAGTGCCAGCTGTTACCGCCAGAGCCTCGCCGAATCTACGCTGGATCTCCTTACCGAATTCCAGCAGACGCTGCACATCGGCCTCCGGAAACAGCCCGCGGTTATCAGGGGCTACATTGAGCAGCAAAGTCGCCCCATGTCCGACCGAACGATAATAAATGTCCATTAGCTGTTCTAGGGACAGCAGCAAATGCTCTTCCTCAGGATGCCAGAACCAGCGGTCTTTACGGATGGGCACATCACATTCCGCAGGCACCCAGCTTGGCGTTCCGGGAAGCCAATTTAGCGAAGCTTCACTGAACATGCTCCCCCGTGCGGAATTTGCAGTGTTCCAGCATGGATAAGGAGCAAGGCCATCCTCATTGCCAACCCAGCGAATGGTTGGCGCTCCCATATTAAACACCATAGCCCCTGGCTGATGGAGCTTAATCAGATCCATAATCCGCCGCCAATCATAATTGCGGCCCTCAGATCCTGCACCGTCAAACCAAATCTCCGTAAGCGGACCATATCCCGTAAGCAATTCCTGCAATTGCAGGGCATAGAAATCATCGTACGCTTGCGGATCCGCATAACACGGCTCATGTCTGTCCCATGGAGACAAATAAATGCCAAAGCCGACCCCAAGGTCCCGGCAAGCTTCTGCGCACTCTTTGACGACATCGCCGCGTCCTTCTTTCCACGGACTGGAAGCCACAGAATAGGTGCTTGTCGCAGTCGGCCACAGGCAGAATCCGTCATGATGCTTAGCTGTCAGTATAAAATAACGGAAACCGGCTTCTTTAGCTGTACTAACCCATTGGCGGGCATCTAGTTGAAGCGGATTGAAAACCGCAGGTGAATCACTGCCCTCTCCCCATTCCTGATCGCAAAACGTATTGATGCCAAAATGGCAGAACATCCCCAGCTCCTGGTCTTGCCAGGCCATCTGCTCTCTGGAAGGCAGCGCTGCCAGCTCTTCCGGCTTGTTCTGTGAAGATATGCTTTCCATCATTTCTGAACTCTCCCGTGTGTTTGTGTAGGCTCCCTTGTAAAAAAGGGCTTTGGAAAGCCGGTTGATGACCTTCCAAAGCCCCGTCCACAACTTGGGATACCTCGCTTATTGCCTATTTATTTGATGACGCCTTTTTCGTTGATAATTTTCGTTGCTTCATCAACCATCCATTGCTGAACTTTATCAATCGATTCATTGCCGAGCATAAATCTGCTGAAGCCGTCATCGATAATTTTGGTCAACTCGGAAGTTGCTGTAGTCATCACCTGTGCACCGTCGAGGAACTGAATTTCGCTATCGAAGAGTGTATATTTGAGTGAATCCATATCATACATATCTTCTTTTCCAGCAACCAATTTAGTCAGTAGAGCCTCATTGTCAGCTTTTTTATAGCCGGAGAATTCCAGTCTGTTATCACTAACAGCCGTTGACATAAATCTCATCAGTTTAAAGGAAGCTTCTTTGTTCTTCGAAGTTGCCCCCATCGCCAGCATGTTGCCGCTTGTGAAGTATTTGCCTTCGTATTCTTTCGGTTCCGATCCTGCCGGAGGCACCGGCACTGGGGCAAAGGCTGTCTTGAATTTATGCGGATACTGCTCGGTGTTACCCGGATCAGCAATCGTCCAGTTACCAGCCAGGATCATAGCGGCTTCTTCATTGAAGAATTCCGTGCGGTAATTGAGCTTAGCAGCTAAAGCGTCCGCATAGGATTTCGCGGATTTATCAGCAGACTCCATATCTTTGCGCAGCTGGAAGAAATATTTGTAGGTTGGATCCGCGAAAATGGTTGTTCCGTCATCATACACGAACGGATCTTTCATCATCGTTTGGGCCGGAGCGTTCATGTACAGCTCCCAAGTGTGGAAGTATGTGCCGTAACGTTTGTCCACGCCTTCACCTTTGGTCAGTTTTTTAGCATAGTCGCGGTAGTCATCCCATGTCCAGCCAAAAGTAGGAACAGGCAACCCAGCTTCATCCAGCGCGTCCTTGTTTAGCATCACATAGTTGCTGCTCTTCGTGTATTGCATCCCATAATATTTGCTATCGACCTTAGCGTTCACATAATATTCATCCTCGGGAACGAGGTTATCCTTGTCATAGAATTCATTCAGCGGGGCAAGTGCTCCACGGGTTGCCCGTTCAAGCACGCCGCCAAGACTAGGCACCTGAACAACGTCAATCGCTTCACCGGAAGAAATCAGGAAGTCGAGTTTTTTCAACATTTCTACGGAATCCCCTGGAACGAGTGTCATATGCTCTACCTTGATGTCCGGGTTCTGATCCATAAATTCCTGCAGCATGGCATCGGTGCCTACCGATTGAGCTTCATTGTCCCAGTTGTAATACTTGATGGCGACCTGCTTGTCCGCCTTAACATTTCCTGCATTTGCACTTGTGTCAGCACTGCCATTCTCCGCCGTATTGCCGGAATTACCACAAGCGCTTAGCGTTAAGGAAACCGCCAGCATGGAGCCTAATACAACGGATAATCTCTTTTTGCTCTTTGTTTTCATTTTTACTTCCCCCCGCACTGAATTTTAAGTATAGTGCCTTGTTCATTTCTTATTATAGGCATCCGCTTTACTGGCCAAGTGCACAATTTTGCTGTTGTAGGATCACATTTTTGACTTTTACTATCTATCACACATCCGCAGGTCAGCCCTTAACTCCGCCAAGCGAGATTCCATTAATGACTTGCTTCTGCAAGGCAATGAACACAATGACGAGCGGTATGATCGCCGAAACAGCCGCCGTCATCATAATCGCATAGTTGTTCGAATAATCGTCCCGGAACAGTGTCATACCGAGTGGGATAGTGTACAAATTCTTATTTAGTAAGAAGATCAACGGATTCTGGTAATCATTCCAGGTCCAGATAAATTTGATGATTGCCACCGTAGCGAGCACCGGTTTACAAAGCGGAATAATGATAGACCAGAATATCCGCAAATGGCCTGCACCGTCAATTCGTGCCGCTTCAATATATTCGTCGCTGACACCTATCATAAATTGCCGCAGCAGGAACGTGAAGTAGATGGAGAACATACTCATTAATATGATTGCCGCATGGGTATCGTAGAGGCCGAACCAGCGAATCAGCAGAAAACGCGGAATCAGTGTGGCCTGATCAGGAATAATCATGAACGACAGCAGTGCCAGAAACACCATATTCCGTCCTTTGAACTTGATTTTGGTCAAGGCGTACGCCGACATAGATGAAATGATAAGTGTAATTAAGGTTGTTATAATCGCAACTTTAAAGGAATTTAAATAAAAATGAGAAAAAGGTACTCGTCCCATCCAAACCATCTTGAAATTATACGCTACATTGATTTTCTCGGGAATCCATTGGATCGGGAAGCGCATTACATCTTTCTCATATTTAAAGGCTGCGGAAATCATCCAGATTAGCGGAATAAGAAATACAATGGACAAAGCCCCCATGATACCGGTAGTGATCACTCTGGACATATTTTTTCTAATCAATTGCATGTTAATCTCCCCCCTTTATTCTTCATTTCTCATTTTCCAAGTAGCTGCGGTGATCAAGCCTATGACGGCGAATAGCAGCCAGGAAATTGCAGAAGCGTAACCCATGTTGTAATATTTGAACCCTTCCTCATAGATCCTGAACACAAGCACGGTAGAAGAATTATTCGGGCCACCTTCGGTCAAAAAGGCGATGATGTCGAACACCTTAAACGAGCCAATCAGCATAGTGATAAGCAAGAAGAACGTGGTTGGACGCAACATCGGAACCGTGATGGCAAAGAATTTTTTCAGTGCGCTGGCTCCGTCTATTTCGGCGGCTTCGTAGATTTCATCTGAAATATTCGTCAAACCGGCCATATAGATAATAATGGTATAGCCCAGACTCGCCCAGGAACTGATAATAGCAATCGATAACAGCGAGGTCTTTGGATCCACCAGCCATTTCGGAGGACTGGAAATTCCAAGCTCCATCAAGAACTGATTGATCGGTCCTAGGGACGGATGGAACAATGCGCTCCATACAGCAGCAATCGCAATAATTGAAGAAATATAAGGGATAAAAAAGGCCACTTTGAAATAATTTTTGAGAAATACACTGTTTTGAATCAATGCCGCCAGCACCAAAGCAATCGCAATCGGTATCGGCACGGTCATAATCATATAAATGGCATTGTTCTTCAAAGCTTGAATGATGCTCGGATCATGGAACATTTTGATATAGTTATCCAATCCGATAAACTCGATCCCTTGAACCCCCGACAATAGATCCCATTTCGAGAAGCTTAAATAAAGTGAGAATCCAAGTGCAAATACATTAAGAAAAAGCATTCCGACAATTTCCGGAGCTAGAAACAGCCACCCGGTCAAAGCCTCTTTCCGCTGCGGAGTCCAGAACTTCCGCTTCTCCTGCAGAATTTTTGGCACAGGTTGTTTTGCAGCCTCCACGTTGTATCACCTCGACAATTTGATTTGTCATTATAGTAATATATCCGCCTTCCGCATGAAGGAGTGATTATGACCCGAGATGTGCAAGATTTTGACCTTTGTCCGTAGGCAAGCTAAAGTGCCTTCGGCGTCCTTTTAAGGACGCTAAGCATTTATGCAAGAATTATAAGGATAATGTATAGCGTGAAACTTATACATTATCCTTATAATTCAACAAAAAAAACCCGCCCTAGATGGGCGGGATCTAATCGGCAGGTTAAAAATTACGCTCTCAGCGTACCGAGTGTTTGGATTTATACTCGCTCGGCGTTGTTCCCACATATTTTTTAAACACTTTTGAAAAATAGGTTCTGTCCGAATATCCCAGACCGACGGCTAGCGATTCCAGGTTCTGGCTGGATATTTTCAGCATTTTGGTCGCAACCTTCATCTTGTGCTGATGTACATAGTCCGTAAAGGTCAGACCTGTCATGCGCTTGAAATAACGCGAGAAATAGCTCGGGTCCAGAAAGAGATAACGTGCCATATCGATTGAAGTGATATTATCGCCAAGATGCTGATCGATAAATTGCTGAATAAGCTGCAGCTTCGGCTCCTGCGGGGGAGCTCCTGCCACCTGCTGCTTGCTGCCTGTAATCTGCACCAGCTTTCTTTCCACCAGTTCCATCGTATCCTCCAGTGTGCGGGTTTGCACGAGATAGACGAACAGATCCTCATCGAACGTTAGGCTAGTGAACATCAGCTCGATACCACGGAGCATAAAGGATAAATCCCGGACGAAATCGCCCGGATGGATAGCCATTACTTTTGCAGTCTTAGCGATTTCCTGAAGAGTGCCACGGATGGCTTCAAGATCATTTTTAATCACGGCCCGTTCCATCTGCGGGATATAACTATCCAGAAATCCTTGAGGAGCAGGCTGGAAGCGAGGGGTAGCGATTTGCAGAGTATCCAGAACTGTGTATTCCGCACTCGCATAGAACTCGCACTTGTCCTGGACAATTTGCCGATGAATCTGTCCAATCGCCTGCAGC
Organism: Paenibacillus sp. FSL E2-0201; assembly: GCF_037963325.1. Taxonomy (NCBI): domain Bacteria; kingdom Bacillati; phylum Bacillota; class Bacilli; order Caryophanales; family Paenibacillaceae; genus Paenibacillus; species Paenibacillus sp. FSL E2-0201. Next base: position 1,801,687 of record NZ_CP150154.1, on the reverse strand, counting down.
TCTATTTTCTCAGTGACTGCGATGATGCCCGGTTGAATCTTAAGGAGATGGGAGCACTCGGAACACAATCGCTGTAAATAATCATGAAAATAAAGACTGGCATTCTGCGCCAGATTCACACGGTAATTATACAGAATTACAATATTCTTCTGTTCCAAAAAAGGCGTAATCCCCTCACACGCTTCAGACAGCTCTAGGGCTATATTGTAGATGGCATATAAAATAAGTGGATACTCGCTCTGCTTGTACCGCTTCTCGAAACTGGAAAAGTGAATGCTGACCGTGCCCAGCATGAACCACGGGTACGTCCAGGATATGCCGATTTGCGCCGCATATGCTAGCGTGGTTTCGGGCGGGGCGCCGCCAATCACCCTTTGCAGCAGATTCTGCCGGAATAACTGGCTGTTGTAACCCGTCTCCCCATGTTTGATTAACCCGATCTTCGATTTAAGCAAGCGTACGGACTTGGCAAGGCTTTTCTCCAGTTGTTCATCCGTTAGCTGGTCCTTGATTAAATAGTCATCCACCTTCAGCTTTACCGCTTGCTGAGCGTAATGGAAATCCTCATGACAGGTCAGGAAAATAATTCTGACCTCTGGCTTCATCCGGGTAAAGTAATCAGCCAGCTCAATCCCGTTCTTTTGCGGCAAGCCAATATCCGTGATCACGATGTCGGGCTGTACTTCCTCGAACATTAATAACGCCTTGGCACTGGAATAGGTGCTGCCGACAATCTGCAAGCTATGTGCTTCCCAGTCAATCATCTGCTGAAGCACCTTGAGCATAGGAACATCATCATCTATGAGCATCACTTTATACATCAATATCCCTCTCTCTCCGACAGATTAACCTGATGATTGCCTTGCGGCAAATACAGAGAAACGGACACCCCACCCTGCGGCAAATTATGCAGCGACAAGCGGGTATCCTGACCATAGGTCAGCCTCAGCCTTTGAACCACGTTAATTAAACCGACCCTTTGATAAGTTCCATCCTGTTCATCGCCCTTGTACATTAACCTGCGGTTCAATCCCGCCAAAACTTCTGCCCCCGCACCGCAGCCATTATCTTCAACTTCAATCAGAATCCCATCAGGGATCGTTCGTGAACGAACGACAATACGCGGTGCCGGGTGGTCAACTAGACCGTGAACGATGGCATTCTCTACGAGTGGCTGCAGAATCAGCTTAGGGACGATGAGCTTCTCTGTATCCGCTTCCAGATCGACCTCCAGTTCAAGAGGGATTTCGTTGCGGATCTTCATGATGTCAATATAATGGCCGAGCAGTTTACATTCTTCTCGCAAGGTAGCCGGTTCATTGACCTTTAGATACGCCCGGAGCAGACTCATTAGCGAATCAATGATTCCGCTGTGGAGCTTATCTTTAGCCAAAATAAGGCTACATTTGATTGAATTCAGCGTGTTGATCAAAAAGTAGGGACGAATCTGCATAAACAGCGCTTCCAGCTCCATCACTCGCTTCTGTTCCTGCTCCAGCTCGATGTCATGAATCAATCCTTGCAGTTGGTCCAGCATAGTATTCAACGTCTGCCCCAGCTCAGCGATTTCATCCTTGCCCTTGACCTCCAGCCTGACATCAAGATTCCCCATCCCGAACTGGCGAACAACGCGCTGCAGCTTCATGATCGGACTATGCAATCTTTTGGCAATCAACATAGAGGTGGCCGAAAAGACAATGAACAAAAGAAGCACCAAGCCAATACCACTATAAAAAGTTCGCGAAATCTGGCCCGACCATTCTTTTTCCGAAGCTTCATAGACCAGCTGCCAATTAGATTTGTCGATGGCTCTGGCCGTTCGTACGCTTCCTCTCGCTTCCTTACCTTCTGGAGCTAGTTCTGTGTTCCCAGCAATCAGGCCGCCTCCGGAATCAAACAACGCAACCTTTCCAAATTCAACCGGTCCAAGCAGCTTGTTGAAATAGGCCTCGGGAATGGAGATGAGAAGCACGGATACCTGGCGTTTCTCCCGGCTGTCATAGATTACTCTGGCAATATAGTAGCTGCTGCTTTTGCCTGAACCGCTGTCAGCCATCCCTAGCCATTGCAAGGTCTCCGGTTCGTGAATATTGACACGGCCCATCAGCTTGTCCATGTTGGCATTAATCACGGATAAATTCTCAGTCCCAGAGGAGATCACAAAGTGCTTCCGGTTAACCAAATACATGCGAATGTTATTATTTAGCGGCTTAGAGTTGATGAGCGAAAATACATCCTGAATTTGCGTAAAATGTACGTAATCCTGATAGGTGTTCAGCCGCTCGGTATCTGCAAAGACCTTCAGATTGGCGCGAAAATTGGTATCGTTTACAATAAAATGCGATGCAAATGTCACATCATCAATGGTCTTGTTTAGTTCGTCAATCATAACGTTCAGGAAGTTATCGTTGCTGAGCTGTAGCTTTTCTACCATCGTATCCCGAATTAGCACAAAGGAGATGATCGATACTGCAATCAGCGGGATAAAAATCAGCAAAAGAAATGATGCCTGGATACGTCTATAGTAAGTGAATTTGAACATGTTTTCTCCGCGCCTCTCTCATGCTCTTTTCTTGTATTCTATCAGCCCGTTATCCAGTATACATGCATTATCTGATTACCGTGACTTTCTTTTGACCGTTTGCGAAAACAATAAGGACCACTTCACCAAATATTTGTATACCTTCTACTACATAGGAATCCAAGTGACTGGATGGAACCTCATGGCTGATCACGATAATATGCTCCTCACTCTTTTCAGGGAAGCTGATGCGGCAGGCCTCGGCCTGTGCAGCATCCACTGCTTCACCCGTATGACGGTAAATCGTCACCTGTTCAACCAGAGGACAAAACTGCTCGCCGGGAGGCTGCGGATACAGCACTTGCATGATCGAAACCTGCCCTTTCCCCGTTCGAGAGTACACAGCATGCTGATTGGGTTCCAGCAGATTGTATTCGCGGGAGATTACCCCGTAATCAACCTTGCCCTGAAGTCCTTCAACATTAACAGGAATGATGCAAAGATTGGCTTCCCGCTCATTTTTAGTACGGCAAATAAATGTTTCGTCTTCCATCTGAACCGCTCCGGGCGCAAAATGTAAATGCTGGGAAAACGTATGCTCCTGCCGGCAGCTGAAGCTGTCGACCAGAAGCCAGTAATAAGGCTTGATGAATATAATCCTCCTAAGCGGGTATACCGGATCATTCAAATGACGATAACCGTCATGGCTGCCTTCTACATAATCAAATTCCGGCTTGCTAATCCATTGGGTGCCTGTCGGCTTCGCAATTTGGGAGAAGGACCATGTATCCGTGATTTCGGTAAATCCAATTCCGTCAACAGTGGTCGTATTATGGGCAGCGCTTTCTTTTAGCGCTTTTCTGAGTGGTGTATGATCACTATAGTTGTATCTGCCAAGATCGGTAAGCATATCCCGCCCATAAGCATACAGATCGAAATGTAGCAGATCCGCGTGCCCATGTCCACCCCCAAGTGGTCCGCAGTGGAAATATAAGTACAAAGCGTCCCAACCCGTCCGCATCACATAATGACCGGAATGTACAAAAGAATGTGACAAGTAAGACGGTTCTTCTGCCAACAGCCGCGCGTAGCCCTCAACGCCAGTCAACCCGAACAACCAGGCATTATCATAATCCATTTGATAGTATCCGCCAAAGCGGAGCACAGAATCCTGGAACAACCAACCCGCATAAGTCAAAATCGAACGGACATCGCTATCATCGCTATCGCCGAGCATCGGCTGCCGATGATTCGGCTTGGCCCAATATAATGAAGCTACGGCCATTTGACGTACCTTTTGCAAAAATTCATCCTCAAGCTCCAGTCCGTTCATACGGGCCAAGCGGATGCAGTCGAGAAAACATACCAGAACTTCATGGTGATAAGTGGGGGATTGCTCCCAGTGGATACCGTCCGCCATGATCTGGATTCGAGCAGTCTCCCCTAATCTCTCCTCACCGAGACGTTGCCAGTTTCTGGCCCTTGTGAACTCAGGGAAGTAGAGCGCGGTTTGGAACAAGCCACAAGTCTCCAGAACCCCCCAGTTGCTGATATTCTTCCAGCCCGTAAACGATGAAGCTAAATATTCACCATGTTCATACAGAGATATCATCACTTTTGCCAGAAGCGTCGGTGTGAGCAGCGGACTTTCCTGTATATAGGATAACGCTTTGATCCAGTTAGCACAGCGAAGGCCCGCTTCAATGGTACGCCAAGTCAGCGTATCATTCGTAGGCATGTCTGGAACAGGATTACGGTCCAGCCAATCTTCAAGCTGACAGCAAAATGCCCTCGCATATTTTTCATTACCAGTTATCGCATACGCTTGTCCTAATGCCACCCAGTAGCGGTGGCGATTCAGCATATAAGCCCATTCTACATCTTTGTCTGGAACATAACGCCAGTCAATTTTTTCCTCAAAGGTAACCGGAATGCGGCTTCGTTCCATGTCCCAGGGAAAGCGGAAGAGAAATGTCTGCTCGACGACTTCGTCCGCCGTCTTTATTACAAGTTCCAGATCATCTGTGCAATAGTGCTGTATATAGTCGATAAGCTGCTGCTTCCGGTTATCTGTTCTCCAGCCCGGCGTACTCCGGCTGGTCAAGTACCGATGCAACGCAGTCAGCGCATCGTCCTGCCGCGCTTGGTCGAGCGCATCCTTCACCGGAGCTAGAGCAGGTAACGCAAGGTCGAGTAGCGTAAAGACGGCATACGGAGAGGTTTGTTGGTTATCAGCGTTCATACCAGTACCCCCTGCTGCCTTTTTGCAGCCGCAGCAACGCTTCGAGATAAAAATAATCCCCCCAGATCATGAAATCATCCGGAGAAAGATCGCCGCGCACATGGTAAGAACCATGCTTCAGCAGCCCCTCCGCGTCTTCACCGATCGTGGAATAGTTCTGCACAAGTGAAGTCATCGACTGTATTAATCCCTGCTGAAAATAAGCTCGTTCGGGATCTTCCTCATCCATTAGCTCTAGCAGCTCCTGAAGTCCGGCCGCAACAATTGCAGATGCCGAACTATCCCGATAAGTATCCGCGGATACTGGTGCATTGAAGTCCCAATAAGCGACATGATCCTGTGGCAAATGCTCCAGGAAATAACGGGCCATCCGCTTGGACGTTTCCAAATACAATGGATCCTTAGTATAACGGTAAGATAATGCAAAACCGTAGACGCCCCAGGCCTGACCGCGCGTCCAAGTCGATCCGTTAGTATAGCCTTGGTGCGTAGCGCCCCCAATCGGCTCTCCGGTCTTCTGATCGAAGAAAAACGTATGGTAGGAGCTGTCATCTCCCCGCACCAGATAACGTTTCGTTTTATCCGCCTGCATGATCGCCACTTGCCGGTATATGGAATCCCCGGTCTGTTGTTCCGCCCAGTACAGAAGAGGTAGATTCAACAGGCAATCAATAATGATGCGCCCGCCTTCTTGGGCATCTCCGATAGGTCCCCAAGCCTGAATATATCCACCGTCTGTGCGCCAGCGCTTCAGTAGTAAGTCTGCCGCTTGCAATGTCAACTGACGTGCGGATTCGTCTTTTTCTATCATCCACTGGGCTTTGGAGGATAACGAATACAAGAATCCGATATCGTGATGATCAAGCACCGTCTTTGCCGCGAAACGGCGCCGGAAATCCTCTACGGTATGAGATGCCGCAATACGGAAGCTGTCATCCTGCGTATATTCATAGCACAACCACAACATGCCACTCCAGAATCCGTTAGTCCAGTCGTCGTTGTTATTGAGCTGGTAAGCTCCATTCTTGCTGACATGAGGGAAACTGCCCCCGAACCGATCTATGTTCTTACGTACCTTCTCTATCGCATCTTCAATCGCACTGCTCCACATAAGTTTCTTGCTCCCTTCAGACTCTTCGTTCTTACGTCTCATGATAAGGAGAGTGAACAGGATCTAATAGGGGTGATTTTTGCTTTGATGTGCATTATTTTGACTTTTGAACGAAGTAACAAAATATATAACTATTTATGGAAAAATACGTTAAAATCATGAAGTGAGTGAATTACAGCTTACATTATCTTAGAAACGGAGTGTCCTACTAATGAAAAAGCTAGGTGCATTATTTTTATCCATTTTCATGGTTATGTCTGTCTTTACCACTGCCCATGCGGCTGAAAAACCTGTCGGCGTATGGATTGACGGAACCCAAGTGAAGTTAGGCAATGCTAACCCTGTTGTAGAAAAAGGAACTACCTTGGTTCCTATGCGTCCACTTCTAGAGAAGCTTAATGTAAATTTGAATTGGAATAAAAAGACGCAAACCGTAACGGGGACCAAAAATGGACTGGCCCTCTCACTGACTATCGGCAGCACCACAGCAACGGTGAACGGGGAGAAGAAAAAACTAGAGGTGGCTCCTAAAACCATCAATAATGTCACCTATGTACCTGTCCGCTTTATAGGAGAAACGATCGGCTATAAGGTAGAATGGAGTCCGGCGCAGCGCACCATCACCTTTGTAGCCAATAATCAGGCTGCAGGCAGCACCGGTTTCTTATGGAAGGTGGAGCACAACGGTAACACCGTTTATCTGCTTGGTTCTATCCATGTGGCTAACGACAAAATGTACCCGCTGCGCCCGGAAATTGAAGCTGCCTTTGAGGCTTCTCAATATCTTGGGGTCGAAGTTGACTTAACCAAGGTTGATCAAACAGAGATTCAAAAGTTCCTTACGGAGAAAGGCTCCTATACAGATGGATCCAAGCTCAAGGATCACGTATCTGCTGATACCTATAACAAAGTTGTTGCGCTTCTGAAAGCGAATGGTCTTGCTGGAGATGCATTCGATTCCTATAAGCCATGGGTCGTTACTCAAGGCATTTCAAGCCTGCAAATGCAAACAACAGATTATACACCTGATACGGGAATCGACCTATATTTCACACAGAAAGCAGCCAAATTGAATAAACCGGTCATTGAATTGGAAAATATGCAATTGCAGCTGAACATGTTTGATCAATTCTCAGATGGATTACAAGAAAAGCTTCTCCTCGATACACTCGATAGCCTCAAACAAACAGACAATGCTGCAGCAACAGCTTCGCTGGATTCATTATCCAAAATGTGGAGGCAGGGGGATGAACAATCACTCGTAGCTATGACACAAGCGGTCGCTAAGGAGCCAGAATACTATAAGGGTCTCGTTTCAGATCGGAATGCCAACATGGTGAAGCATGTAAAAGAGTATTTGAATAGTGATAAAAAAGCGACTTACCTTGTCGTTGTTGGTGCACTACATATGCTAGGTGATGATGGCATTGTGACTCAATTGCAAAAAGACGGCTTTAACGTCGTCAAACAATAATTGCTAATAACAAAATAAATAAGGCTGTCTCTTAGTCATCACAATGACTTTGGAGGCAGCCTTTTATCTTTACTTTTTTAGCTCAATCTAAAATAGTAGTAAATTGACGTGAAGACAGAGCGGAGGGGTGGAGGGATTCTGGAGAAACGCCAGTGTTCGCCTTTAAAGACCAATTTCAACTGCTAATCTTTCTACTATCCAGAAATTGGGCTTTAACAGCGATCGTAAGAACCCTCCACTCCGCAGCGGTTTGTTCACAAACAGGCTATTACTAATTTTGGTTTTGAGCTTTTTCCTTCTACCATTTGATTAACTGATCCACCTTCACTGGAAGTCCGGTAGCTATCGAACGATTAGCCGCAATCCCGGTCATAATAGACAACGCCCCATCCACATGGGAAGCTGCTCGATTAAACCGATCCTCCACAGGTCGTTCAAAAATATCCCGCAGCATGACCGGATCTCCGCCGCCATGTCCCCCAACACCTTCTTCAATCTCCACTTCATAGGGAGGCGCAAAATGTGGGAATACAGTGATCTGCTTGTCCTTTAGGGCCCCTTCATCCTCTTTGTTCCCTCCGGCATTTACATAAGACTGTTCAACTACTTTCACTTCCATCCGTCCCTTTGTTCCATTAAATACTACAGTGAAGCCTTCCCAAGGCAAATAAGCATTAAGTGAATAGTTCATAATCGTCTTGTTTTTGTATTTGACCATGACTGCCATCGTATCCTCAATGCTGATATTATCACCGAATACGCTTTGATCACGCAGGTACCCATCTTCATGCTCGGCATCCAAATACATCTGCTTCAGCTGTTCATTATCTTTAAGATGAAGGGCAAAGGGATCATTTTCGGCTGCTGCACTACCATGAGCACGCTGATAAAACTCGGTCACGCCGCGCTTCTCTGCGTTTTCTCTGCCATAAAACCTTAAATCCCCCATGGCATAGACCGTGTCCGGACGTGAGCCCAACCAGAAATTCATCAAATCGAAATGATGTGTTGATTTATGGACCAATAGACCTCCACTATTATGCTTATCCCGATGCCATCTGCGGAAGTAATCCGCTCCATGCAGTGTATTTAGCAGCCATTCAAAGTTAACAGAAAGTACTTCGCCAATGGCTCCATCCATGATCAATTCACGGATTTTGGTGTTATGCGGGGCATAGCGGTAATTGAATGTAACGCGCAGCTTTTTCCCTGTTCGATCAATCGCCTCAAGAATCTCCCGGCATTTTTCTTCATCCACCGTCATCGGTTTCTCTGAGATAACATCACAGCCAAGCTCCATCGCCCGGATAATGTAACGATGATGTGTGCGGTCAATACTCGTAACGATAACCACATCCGGCTTAGTCTCTTCAATCATACGATCGAACTCATGAGCTTTATAAGTAGGAACCGCATGATACTGATACTTCCCTTCCAGTAATCGGTTCGCATAATCCATTCTTACCCCATTCACATCGCAAAAGCCTACGATTTCCGAAGTCTCACGATAATTTGTAGTAATCTCACCATAAAAGAACTCCGCTCTGCCGCCGGTACCTACGAATACATATTTCTTCTTCGACACAAGAATCACTCCATCGCTATTGATTTAGATGCCGTTTCTTTCTATAGTTTATAGCATAAAATACATCGAAATCTAAGCGGTTATTAGCAAATATGACGGAAACTTTGCATATATTAGCTTCATTATCTGAAAGGGGCAAATCTGAAATGGAACAGGAGCTAGAGCCTCCATTTATCATTGAACAAATCAAAAGAGCCGGACCCTTCAGCATGGATTCCGACCATTATCACGATACATATGAAATTTATTATTTACTCGCAGGTGAGCGCAGCTATTATATTAACAATCTAATTTATACCTTGCGCAAAGGTGATCTGATATTTATTAACAAGAATGAACTCCACCGCACCACTTCTAAGGGTTCAGCACGGCATGAGCGAATATTGATTAACTTTGAGGAGAGCTTTCTGCAAAGAACGTTGGCCAACTATGATCTGAGCTTTCCTTTTTTATCTACCCAAAGCTTGCTTCTGCGACCCGGAGTCCATGAACAAGGAGCCATCGAATATATCCTCTTCGCTATGCTAAAAGAACAAGAGGAACATCGATCACAGCAGATCCCTTATCTTCAGACACTGCTTATCCAGTTATTCATTGAAATGAACAGAGCACAAGAAATAAGCCGCGAGCCCATCGCTCCTGAGAGCAGTGAGAAGCAGCTTAAAGTCTACGAAATGATCGATTATTTACAGGTACATTATGCTGAAAAGCTTACATTAGATCTGCTATCCGAAACCTTTTTCATCAGCAGCACCTATCTTTGCCGTTTATTCAAGCAGACCACTGGATTTACCATTGTTGAATATCTAAACTACATTCGGATCAAGGAAGCCCAACGACTCTTGCAGAGCACTAACACTAAAGTCACTACCATTGCTGAGAAGACAGGCTTTGACAGCATCGCCCACTTCGGGCGGGTGTTTAAGCACATCGCCAAGTGCTCACCCCTGCAATACCGCAAGCAGAACCGCTGATTATCAAGCCTTGATTACACCTTTTTTGATAATAATATTTCCATAAAGTGCTTCTTCACCCGTTACAACAATAGCGTAGCTTTCCTTTGAACGATTATAAAAATCAAACCGCTCCTCATATTTAATCGTCGCTTCAGCGTCATGTTTGACGATAATCGATTCGTATGTCGACCAGATCACCGGCACCGTAGGATCTCCCTCAACCACAGCCATAAACGCCAACTGATGTTCCACATAATGATCAAGTGGCAGCATCTCCAATATTGCGTCCAGTAAAGCAGGTATCCCAATGCCATCATATCTTAATACTTTTGAGTGCAAGGAGTGCCCTGGATAATTCGCATCCGCGAGGACAAGCTCATCTCCATGACCCATTTCCATCATTACACGCACCAGTTCCGGAGATAGCAGCTTAGGAATTTTTTTTAACATCCAAGCACCTCATTACTTCCCATAAAAAGATCTCAACGCAACCAGCTCATCAATCCGATGCTGCGGCAGTTCTCTCTCCCCGCCAATCATACGGGTAATGAATGTAATTTTAGCCGTATATTCGAGTCTCTCCATGTTCAAATAGGCTTCCATAACATCTGTTCCCCAAGTAAGTGCGCCGTGATTTTCAAGCAGGACTGCTGTTTTTTTGCCAAGGTAAGGCATCAGTGAGTCTGGAATTTCTTCTGTCGAAGGGGTACCATATTCCGCTAATGGGATATCCCCGATCATGATAACCGATTCCGGCATCATCATTTTATCGAGTGCCTCACCTTTAATGGCAAAAGCAGTGGCATACGGGGGATGTGCATGAACCACACCATTCATCTCAGGTAGCTCATTATAAATTCTCAAATGCATTTTAGTTTCTGTTGAAGGTCTGTACCCTTCTGCCGCTTCAAGCACTTCACCTTGCAGATTTACTTTTACAATCATATGAGGCTCTAAATATCCTTTGCTCACCGCTCTGGGAGTAGTAAGAATTTCATTCTCTGATAACCGTGCTGAAATATTTCCATCATTGGCGGCGATGAAATCTTTATTAAACAGATTTCTGCCGATATCACAAATCTGCAAACGTAATTTTTGTTCCAAAATATCCATAAGTACTCTCCTCGTATCCTATTTTTTAGAGTTCTTTCCCACAGAAGGCTGGTATGTCTTAAAGGTAAAGGATTGTGCCACGAACTCTTTCCCCTCGGAAACATCCAATTTTCCCAGCGCAGCCAGTTGGACAATGATATTGCCAATTCCACTGGCCTCCACAGGCCCCGCTACGACTTCTCTACCCGTAGCATCAGCGGTGAGCTGGCATAATAGCTCATTTTGAATCCCACCGCCAACCATATGAATGATAGTGATTGTCTTGCCGGTGATCTCTTCCATTTCTTCAATCGTTCTACAGTATGATTGTGCAAGGCTCTCAAGGATAACGCGTATAATTTCAGCTTTTGTATTAGGGGGTTGTTGCCCTGTCCGCTCACAATATTCCTTAATCCGTTGTATCATCACACCAGGTGTACTGAAGAGCGGGTCATTCGGATCAATGATCGCTGGCGCCCTATTAATCGTTTTGGCTAGTTCAACCATTTCACTTTGACTAAGATTCTCTCCTGCTTTCGCCCAATTTCTTTGGAGCTCCTGCAAAATCCATAGTCCCGTTGTGTTTTTTAGCAAACGGTTAGAATTACCGAAGCAACGTTCATTTGTGAAACCATATTCATAGCTTTTCTCTGAAATGACCGGCTCAGGAGTCTCCATACCCACCAAGGACCACGTACCACAGCTTAAAAATGCTGCTTCATCCTTACGAGTATAAGGAATCGAAGCCACGGCTGAAGCCGTGTCATGTGAAGCGCCGGCGATCACTTTTATCGGTCCTACACTAAGCTCCTCTTGAATAACCGGTAGGATAGATCCAATAACCGTTCCCGCTTGGACTTGATGTGGAACCAGACTACTCGGAATTCCAAGCCTGCTCAATAATTCAGAGGAGGGTTCTCCAGAAACAGCATCCACTAAGCCGCTTGTGCTCCAGATGGTGCTCTCTGCTGCTTTAATACCAGAAAACAGATAATGAAATAGATCCGGCATCATCAAAATCGTATCCGCGTTCTCCATAAGAGAATCATTATCCTGAAAATCAGAGAACAGCTGATAGACTGTATTAATCACGCTTGGCTGAAGACCGGTCATACGGAATTGCTCTGCTGGTGAGAGTAGCGCTTCCAATTGGAGACGGTGAGCCTCCATCCTCCGATCCCTGTAATGATGTGGGGAATAGAGCATCATTCCTCTTTTGTCAATAAAACCGTAATCAACTCCCCATGTATCCACACTTAAAGACGTCAATTCTCCGTGTTGCCTAAAGGCTTTTTGCACGCCTTGCTTCATTTCGTGGAAGAGCCTCAGAGTATCCCAATATAAATGCCCGTTGATCTGTACCGGCGTATTCTCAAACCGATGAATTTCTTCCATTTGCAGCCTATCACCATCATATATCCCCAGCATAACTCTTCCGGAACTGGCGCCGAGATCTATGGCTAGAAGCTTAATCGTATCAACCATTGTTCATCACACCTGCTTCACGGGAAGATTTTAGTAGAGGGGTCCAAAGTTCTGACATGCTCTATAATCTGCTCCCTCCAGATCTTCGGTACCAAATAGCGACCACACCCGAGGTCTAAAAATACGTGATTCCTCAACGTTATGCATACTGACTGGAATACGCAGAATAGACGCCAGTGTAATCAAGTCGGCTCCAATATGCCCATAGCTGATCGCCCCATGATTTGCTCCCCAATTATTCATGACATCATACACCGATTGGAAAGAACCACTATTGGTTAACTTAGGCGCAAACCAGGTCGTTGGCCATGTCGGGTCTGTTCTTTGATCCAAGGTATGGTGAACATCTTCAGGCAGCTCAACTGTGTGACCTTCTACAAGCTGAAGAACAGGTCCAAGCCCTTTAACCAAGTTCAGACGAGCCATGGTCACCGGCATCCCGCCTTTAGTTAAATAATCTGTAGAGAAGCCGCCCCCACGGAAATATTCTTGAGAAGCCGGGCGGAATTGGGTATGGCTCAAACAAGCTTCCACCTCATCCTCCGAAATTTCCCAAAAAGGTTTAATCGCAGGTTTACCGTCGATCGTCTGCTCACCCGTCCCATCAAGAGCAGCCGAACCAGAGTTGATCAAATGCAGTATTCCGTGTGCTGCCTCACCTTCTAATTGGTGACCCGTTACACGCTTAACTGCATCTGGACTCCAAAAGGTTCGAACATCCGCAAATATTTGTGCAGTATTCGTAAGCAAATAATTGAATAGCATCGTTACTCCGTTCAGGCTATCATTCTCTGTCGCTACGATATAAGGTGAACGTTTGCCATTCCAGTCAAAGGAGGAATTCAGAATTGTCTCCATGAAATCCCCGTTAGGAAAATGATCTGTCCATTGGCGCTGCCCTTGGAACCCACCCACAATCGCATTATGGCCGTTAGCCTCTTCCTCAAAGCCCAGCTCAGCGAGAACAGGATTTCCGATCATCAGATCTCGGGCGATCAATGTCATTTTGACACAAGTCTCCCACTGCTTCTCTTTCTCATCATCACTTATTTGCAGATGCTGTGGATTATTATCGGCACCAACTTGGCAGTTTTCTTTGGTCCACGCGAGTGCTCGCTTATATTCCTCTTTATCATAAATTTCCTCTTCAAAACGTCGCACATATTCTGACATATCTATATATTCATTACGCATTCCCAGATACTCTTGGAAGAACTGTTCATTCACAATCGATCCAGCAATCCCCATCGAAACAGAACCCATTGATAAATAGGATTTCCCTCTCATTTGAGCGACAGCCAACCCAGCTTTGGCGAACTGCAGCAATTTAGTCTGCACATCCGCTGGAATCTCCTCACTGCTAGACTCCTGAACATCCTCACCATAGATACCAAACGCCGGAATTCCTTTTTGTGCATAAGCAGAGAGAACAGCAGCTAGATAGACCGCACCAGGGCGTTCCGTTCCGTTAAAGCCCCAAACCGCATGCGGGATCGAGGCGTCCATATCCATCGTTTCAGAACCATAACACCAGCAAGGAGTCACGGTAATCGATACGCCAACATTAGCCCCGGCAAATTTCTGAGCCGCAGCAGCAGCTTCTTTAACACCACCAATCGTAGAATCGGCAATGATGCATTCCACGGGGCGGCCATCCGGATAAAATAAGTTCTCTTCAATAAACTTAGCTACCCGCTGTGCCATACCCATGGTTTGAGCTTCTAGCGATTCGCGGACACCTCTTCTTCTGCCATCAATGGTCGGGCGGATGCCAATTTTCGGATAGTTTTCTATCACTGCTGTTCCTCCTCAAGATCATCATAGTATCATCGGTAATGGACCTATTTCTCCTTCATCATAAAATATGGAAACGCTTTAGTCAACATAAAACAACATATTTATAGATAAATTATGTGGTTTTATGTGGTATTAATATTATTATACTGTGGTATTATGTGAATATGAGGTTATTTCTTTGATTTATACAACAATGTAGTAAACTAGAAAGTAGATGATGATAGAGGTGAGTGAACGGATGAAAGCATTTGAACGGCGAGATTTAATCATTAATGAGCTGTATAGACAAAAGAAAGTCCATGTTGCTCAGCTGGCGCAAAAATTCAATGTCTCGGAAGAGACCATTCGGCGGGATCTGGATAAACTGGACAAGGAAGGACTTGCCAAGAAGAATTATGGCGGGGCGATCCTCAATGCCCACACGAATGAGGACCCTCCCTATGTTAGTAGACATCAGGTAAATATAGAGGCTAAACGTACGATAGCTGATCATGTTCTCCAATTAATTAATGATGGGGACAGCTTGGTGACGGATACGAGTTCAACCGTTTTTGAGGCCTTACGGAGAATTATAGAGGAGAAAAACAATCTTACGATTATTACGAACTCACTGGTTGTATTATCTGAATTTCAACACTCCGGGCAAAAGCTAATTTCCACCGGTGGAATACTAGGCCCCGAGACTAGCTCCTTCGTTGGACATACCGCCTCGCAGACTATTCAAAAATATAATGTGGACGTAGCTATATTCAGCTGTAAAGCGTTGTCTATGACTGGTGGGCTCAGCGATTCGAATGAAGAAGAAAGTGAATTGAAGATTCTTATGCAACAGCAGGCGAATAAAGTAATTCTGCTCGCAGATCACTCTAAGTTCGACAGGACTGCATTCATTAAATTATTTAGTTTCGATAGAGTGGATTATATCGTTACAGACGAGAAGCCTTCTGAGGAATGGATCGAGTTTCTGAATAACTATCATATCTCTCTTATCTATGCACCCGCTGAGTAATCAGTAGGTGCATAAATTAAGATAAGGGGAAACCTTTATTTCACTAGTCGTTTAAAAGACCGCTTTTCCCTACGATCTTCAGCCACTCCCCGGCAATCAGATCATGCCCGGCCGCTGTCGGGTGAACGCCGTCCCACAGCCAGTAGGCTGCATCTGTTCTACGAGCAGCTGCATCGAATGCTTCCTGTAAAGGAACAAACACCGCATTAAATTCTTCTGCAAGCTGCTTAACAACGCTCTGGTAATGCGTAATTTTAGCTTCCCATTCTTCCCATTGTTCTGCCGGAGCTCCGGTATTTAGAATAAAAGGCTCACACAAGACTAGCTTCGTTTGCGGAAGTACTTCCCCAGTTTCTTCAAGCACGTGACGGTACGCACGTTCAAAACGGTCCGTTACACCGCTTGGTTCCCCTTTCATTGTTCTCCAAAGATCATTAACACCAATCAAAATACTAATGATATTCGGCTGAAGGTAAATCGCATCCTCATTCCAGCGTGCATACAAATCGGAGATTCGATCCCCACTTATCCCACGGTTATAGAATACTAGATTCTGCTCAGCCTGTTCATTACCTAACTTGCCACCAATGATATATGCATAGCTATGTCCCAGAATATGATTGGGATCTTCATCACGACCACGGTTCCCGTCAGTGATAGAATCACCCTGAAATAAAATCACTTTTTTTGCTTTAGAAGTTGGACTAGTCATTACTATGATTCATCTCCTTGAAATCTTCTTTTACATGAAACATTCAAGTTGAATGTTCCATAAGATACAAGTAAAGTTAACATATACAACTCAAGGAGGGAAGAGAAATATGAAATACAGAAGACTTGGCAATTCAGGACTAAAAATCAGTGAAATCGGCTTAGGCAGCTGGCTTACATATGGAACAGCAGCAGAGCAAAAGGCTGCAGACGCCTGCATCAGCACAGCTTTTGAATGCGGTATCAATTTCTTTGATACAGCTAATGCCTATAACCGAGGTGAAGGTGAAAAAGCAATGGGCGCTGCTCTTCGCGCTTATGAAAGATCATCTTATGTGCTTAGTACCAAGGTGTTCTTCCCCATGGGAGACGATGTAAATAATCGCGGTTTATCTCGCAAGCACATTATGGAGCAGTGTGAAGCTAGCCTTCGCCGCTTAGGAACCGACTATATTGATGTTTATTTTTGTCATCGCTTCGACAGAGAGACGCCTGTAGAGGAAACCTTGCGCGCGCTTGACGACTTAACTGCACAAGGAAAAATTCTGTATTCTGCAGTAAGCGAATGGAGCGCGGCCCAGATTTCTGATGCCGCTGGTATTTCACGCAGACTAAATCTGCGCCCACTTATTTCTAATCAGCCCATCTACAACATGTTTGAGCGGTACATTGAAAATGAGGTGCTTGAGGTATCTCAGCGCGAGGGTCTTGGTCAAGTAGTCTTTTCTCCACTCGCTCAAGGAATTCTGACCGGCAAATACAAACCTGGTCAACAGCCTCCAGAAGGAACCCGCGCAGCGGATGATTCGGTAAATGGAGTCATTCGCAGCTACTTCCGCGATGATGTACTGACTGTTGTCGGACAACTGGATGAACTAGCCAACAGCCTTGATTTGAAGCTGTCACAACTAGCGTTAGCTTGGACCCTGCGGCAACCTGGTGTAAGTTCTGCAATTATTGGAGCCAGTAAGCCAGTGCAGGTGGAAGAGAACGCCAAAGCTGTTGATGCCGTTTTATCCCTAGATACTTTGGAGAGAATTGAAGAGATCCTAAAGCCAGTAGCCGACTTCGCTCCAGCAAGATGATCCAAAAGAGGTTGTACCAAAAGCCATAGTAATTGGCTTAGGTACAACCTCTTTTTTTCCTTAGGAGATCAATTTGGATTCTTCGGCTTTCTCAGCCGCCTTATCGATATAACGCTCCAGCGGCTTCTTTAATGTTAGCGCCAGTAAGAGTGCTAGTACACCGAATAGGATCAAATAAAGACAATCGCGAATCGCCACTTCCGGCAGAATCCCCCCTACCGCTTCCCGCATTAGACTAATCGCATAAGTAAAAGGCATAAACGGATTCAACATCTGAAAGAAATGCCCTGTTGTACTGATTGGAAACGTACCGCCAGAGCTTGAGAATTGAAGTACCATAAATACGATCGCTATCCCCTTCCCTACATTGCCGAATACGGAGACCAGCGTAAATACAATCGTCACGAATACGATACTAATCAATACTGCAAAAAGGACAAACCACACCTTATCCACCACATAACATTTCAGAATAAAAATATTGCCAAGTACAGCCACCAGCGCTTGAAGAATCCCAACCGTAAGAAACGTCAGCAGTCGTCCAAAATACAATTGATATCGTTTGTACACAATCCCCTCCGTATCCACCCCCGTACGAAGAAGTGAGATAA
Organism: Paenibacillus sp. FSL E2-0201; assembly: GCF_037963325.1. NCBI lineage: Bacteria > Bacillati > Bacillota > Bacilli > Caryophanales > Paenibacillaceae > Paenibacillus > Paenibacillus sp. FSL E2-0201. The sequence goes on along the minus strand of NZ_CP150154.1, from coordinate 1,784,008 downwards.
GAAGTGTACCGCCCACCCATAAAGAAAGTACAACATAAAAAGGAGTCATAGCCGACCCATAGTTCGGAATAGGATATAACTTATTCTCTTTTAACACTACCGGATTGGCCAAAAAATCACTCTTGCTCTTAATATCCCCTCCGAGCAGCTCAGCAATTTCTCCCAGATCCACTTCATCTTTGATCTGACGAATGGTAGCTGCTGCTTTACGAATCGAATCTTCCAGGATTGGAAGATCATTTCGCACCAAGTCCGCTGCGACCGCCACCCCCTTATCCGCACGGGGGAGGCCTGTACGAATCAGATCAGAAATCTGATGCACGCGTTCCTCTACAGTCGGCAGATCCTGACGGACGAAATTTGCGGCTTGTTGTATCTTTTCCCCTGCGGCAGGCAAGCTGCTCTGAATAAGTGGAAGTGTATCGCGAATAAAAGCACCAAAGTTCTGTGTCTTATCTGCGACACCACTGGCTGCTGTATGTACCGCTTCACGAATCGCTGGTAAGTCCTGCTGTAGACTAGCCAAGCTTGATTGTCCGAATTCAATCGCCGACACGGTTTCTTCAAGTAGGGTACCCAGCGCAGATAGACGATCTGGAACCTGCTCCAGTGCTGTAGCTGTAGTCTCAGCAGCCGTAGTTAATTGCTCTAATGTATTTTTTATAGCAGGAATAGTTGCCGTTTCATATCTGGAAATAAGCTTAGCAACGGCTGCGTTCCCTTCATCAGATTTAAGGCCCAATTGCTCAACATTACTCGGATCAGGCTGACCATCCTTTTGAAGATCCGTTGCCAAGGAATTTACCAATGTAGTCTGTCTGCTCAAGGCATTGTTTACATCCTTTAAAATGCTGATCTCCGCATTAGGCACTGTTCCTGGGGAGAATGTATTCAGTGCCGATAACAAAGAAAGCGTATGATCAATTACGCTACTTCCCGATGCTAAGTGAGCGGATACTAACTCAAGTTGCTCGCTCACCGCTTGCGGGTCTATATCCTTCCCCTGCAACTGTTCAACAAGTTGAACTACTGTATTCTCTGTTTTTTGCAGGAGGTATATATTTTGTTTGAGGGCGGCAGGTACTGCTTCAAATGCAGCATTACTCTTCTCTAAAAATTGCTGAAGCTCCAGAACAAAATCATTTCCAGCGGCTGCAATCTTGTCGGCCTTAGGTAACGCAGTTAGGGCAGTATTAACAATCTTGTTGGCTCCAGCAAGACCTTCAGCCGCCTTATCCATGATTTGTTCAACTTCGCCAAAATGATTATCGAGTTGAACGATTAGCTGTGCGGCTTGTTCAATTTTGGGCAGCTTATCCTGCAGTGCGTCTAAATGATCTGCAGCATCGGCAATTTGCGGCCAATGTTCAGCTATTTTTTCTAAAGCTAGGCCCGCCTTCTCTACCTCAGGCAGTTTGTTCTCCAGTTTAGAGATACGCTCTGCTGATGCATGAATTTGTGGCCAATTCTCCTCAATTTTCAATACACTTTGGCCTGCCGTTTCAATCTCAGGAAGACTTGCCTCTAGTTTAAACAAACCTTTTTCTACCTTGCGTATAATAGGCAGTTCCGATTGGAACTTTGCATCAATTTCCTTTAAAGCAGTAAATACCGTTTCGCTAATCGTTTCCGTAAAATTCTCACTGATTTGCGTAGTGATTGAAGAGGCGCCTTTATCCGTGATTTTTGGAGCAATCGCATTTATCTTCTCATTGACGGTGTATTCAATTTCTGGCTTCACGATCCTGCCTTCAAGGATTCCCGTCATTCGCTTTGAGAAATCAGCAGGGATAACAATACTGGCATAATAATCTCCACGTTTCACGCCGTTATGCGCAGCTTCTGCATCTACGAAGGTCCAGCCTAAGTTTTTATTATTCCGAAGACTGTCCATCACGTCATTGCCGATATTGAAGCTCTTATCCTTCACAGTGGTTCCTTCATCCAGACTGGTTACAGCAATCTTAATGCCAGAGGTGTTACTGTAGGGATCCCATACTGCTGCAACATTAAACCAATCATATACAGAAGGTAATACTACCAAAGCAGCGATCAGGAACACGGCCACAGGAACCTTAAATACGTTGCGCCAGTCGTTCCTATAAATCCGCCATATTCCACCCATTCGTTGCTCCCCCTCATCTGTATGTTTTGACATTTTAATATGCCCGAGGAGACAAACATTTACTATCATTTTAGTGGATTCATGACCGCAATTGATTTTCAGAAATATTTTTAAAAAAATGCAACAAAACCTGCTCCTCAAACGTAATAGAAGTAGATAGCCCGTTTAGGAAAAAACGTAGCGGGTAATAAGATATATACAACCTTTTTACATATCTCAAGGGGGAGATTTCTAATGTTTAAGAAAAAGTCAGCGTATGTGTTACCGGTTGTTGTTCTATTGTTTCTTTCCCTAATTACTACTGCTAGTACCGTTGGAACACGAGTGGATGCGCAAGATAGTGGCAAGACTCAGCAACAGACGGTATATATCCATAATATTCAATCCGAAAATGGCAAGCTTTCCATTACAGCCGATGAAATAAACTGGTATCAGGGTGCTGATGCTGACCGAGTCTTTGCTGAAAGAGACCCAGAAGGTGCAGCAGAAATTGGCGGAGCTCCAGACGGCTACTATGTTGTTAATGATGTTGATACACTGACAACCTATCCGATAGCGGATAACGCAACAGTCACCATGCAGATCTATGATCACACTGGCAATATTGACGACCTAGACATTCAATGGAACGAAGCCATTACCTTACAGCAATTTATCGATCAATTTAATAACACGGATATCTTAGATTTAAGCCAGTTCCCTTATCACCTTACGATTCAGGACGGCGTAATCACTTCCATCGTACAACAATATATACCTTAAACAGCATCTCATAAAAAGAGGGTTTACCTAGCGGCCATTTACGTGGCTTATAGGTAACCCTCTTTTTAATAACGAATTATTTATTTGCGGCATCCTTAACAGGAACTCCAAAATTCGGTGTGCCATCTTCATTCCAATGGAAAACTTGTGCACGAGTATGACGGTTTGGATCATATAGAGGATCGCCAGTAATTTCTTTATAATTGCGGCAGTGGTAAATGAGCACATCTTCCCCATTTTCATTAACCGTAAAGCTATTATGGCCTGGACCGAATTGTCCATTTTCTTCATTCGTTTGGAAGACAGGATTCGGTAGTTTAGTCCATGAAGCTGCATCAAGAAGCTCGCTGTCTTCATCCGCTACCAATAATCCCATACAGTAGTTAAAGTCGGTAGCACTCGCCGAGAAACTGATAAAGATACGTCCGTTGCGTTTCAATACTGCTGCCCCTTCGTTTACTTTGTACCCAATAATTTCCCAGTCATGCTCAGGAGTCGCAATCATAGTCTGAGGACCTGTTAGTGTCCACGGATTGCTCATTTCAGAAATATACAGATTAGAATTCCCCTCAATATTCAGGTCCTTCTGAGCCCATACATAGTACAGTTTTCCTTTATGCTGAAACGTAGTTGCGTCCAGCGCGAACGATTCCCAAGCGGTCTTCACTTGGCCTTTTTCTTCCCATGTTCCTTCTAAAGGATTTGCAGATGCATTCTCGAGCGCAAACATCCGGTGATCGAACAAACCATCTGTCGTCTCCGTCGTGCGGGCTGCGGCAAAGTAAATGTACCACTTTCCGTCAATGTAATGAATTTCCGGCGCCCAAATGTTAGCACTAAGCGGACCCGTCTCATACTTGCGCCATACTACAACTGGTTCTGCTGTAGTCAATCCTTCGATCGTTGTCGATCTTCTAACTTCGATCCGGTCATATTCTGGAACAGAAGCGGTGAAGTAGTAATAACCATCCGTATGTTTATATACCCATGGATCAGCACGTTGCTCCACCAATGGGTTGTTGTACTCTCTACTCGTATCCATACTCTCTCTCCTCTAGATAAGCTTTAGCAATACTGATCCATGCGGTGGAAGAACCTGCGTAATCCCTTCATTAATAACCTCCAGGTCGCGGCTTTGCCACAGATCACGGATCGTTCTTGGAATTGAAACATTAAGCTGTTGGAACGGTACCTGAAGCGTTGATTCTTCATCACTGAGATTAAACAATGCTACATAATGGTTTCCTTGTTCATCCTCAGAAGTCCAGATCGCATACTTCTCATTCAGATCCATCTGTCTGCCACCCTTACCAAAACGATGCAGATGAAGTACTTCCTTATTGGTTAACAAAGATAATGTCCACTCATCATTGTCTCTAAGCTCTCCCCCAAACATTAAAGGGGAACGGAAAATCGTCCAGAGCGTCATCATGGTAACCTGTTCCTCAGGAGTAAACCGTGTAAACCGGTCTCCCCCGCCATCAACGGAACGAATCCCAAGATGACCTAGCGGCAGCATATCACAATCCGGCCAATGGCCTGGCTGAACGTAGGGAGCCCACTTCTCACACCGCTCGAACATTCCACGCAGCAAATGCCAATGATCCCAATAATCGTCGGTCATTCTCCACAGGTTAGCATGTTCAGCTAAGTGTTCAGCCTCTTCTACTGGAGCAGGTCCAGGGGAAAGACTAAGCACCATCTCGCGACCGCTGCGGTCGATAGCCTTACGGATCATAGCAACTTCGTCTTTGTGATACCCATAAATACGTGAAGCAGCAATATCATCCACTTTCACATAATCTACACCCCAACTTGCATACAGCTGGAACAGAGAATCATAGTAAGCCTGACTGCCTTCTTTAGAAGCATCTACTCCATACATATCTGTATTCCACGGACAAATAGAATTGGGATGAGCGATATCACGTGCAGTTTGCTTAGATCCTAGTATGGCACTGGCCGAATGAACAGCCTGACGTGGGATTCCGCGCATAATATGTATGCCAAATTTCAACCCTAGACCATGTACAAATTCAGCCAGTGGAGCAAAACCTTTGCCACCCTTTGCAGAAGGAAAACGATTCTCTGCCGGTTGAAGTCTGGAATACTCATCCATGACCAGCGGTACAAAATTGCGATATTGTGAGGAGTTCGCTCCAGGCTCATACCACTGAATATCCACAACTACATATTCCCAGCCAAAATCCTTCAAATGAGTGGCCATATATTCGGCGTTGCCTCTTACCTCTTCTTCATTAACACTAGCTCCGTAACAATCCCAACTATTCCAGCCCATCGGTGGCGTTGCAGCTAACATAATGATTTCCACGTCCTTTTCTAAGTCTCACTCCTAGCTCCTACTCTTATCTCTAATCACAAACCATAAATTCAGCATCGGCCATTTTGCCTTCTTAAGGATTAATAAGCATTCAATTTCAGTTTAAAAATAGCATAGACAAAAAGACTTGTAAATATATTTAATTAAACCTTTTTATATTATTATAAAATTAATAACAAAAGTGACGAAATTTCCGTTAAAAATCAACCTAAATCGTGAATTTAGTTTACAATTATTTAAATTTAACTGCATTAAATGCAAAAACAGGAAATAAAACACCCGTATTTTTTGTTTTTTACAAAATAAGGAAGGATGCTTTATTTATATGCTATATTAGTTTATAATTTCATAAAACAGTATTCATTTATGATCCATTTGGAAGAAGGTATTGATAAAATGATCTATATTAAAGATTTAATGAGTGGTCTTGAAATTTTCAAAGCGCTAAGCTCTGAAATCAGAATCCTCATCCTCGAACTTTTAGCTACCAATCAAGCACTAAACCTGAATGAAATAGCCAAAAAACTGAACCTTAGCAATGGCGCAATTACGATGCATATTAAAAAGTTAGAAGAAAGCGGTCTCATCGAAATAAACACATCCGTAGGCAAACATGGTATTCAGAAGGTCTGCTATTTGAATAAAGATAAGCTTATTGTTGATCTTCGCAGCAAGGATGTTGATAATCTCTATGAAGTAGAAATCCAAGTAGGACATTACAGCAACTATCAGGCCGTTCCGACCTGCGGACTCGCTACTAAAGACAGTATTATCGGTGACTTCGACGAGCCCCGTTATTTCGCAGATCCTCAGCGGATTGAATCCGAGATCATTTGGATGGCAGAGGGCTTTCTCGAATATAGAATTCCGAACTATCTTAAAGCTAATCAAACGTTCCGCGAAATCCAATTCTCGATGGAGATCGGCTCTGAAGCCCCTGGATCTAACGATAACTATCCCTCCGACCTTTATTTCTACTTAAATGGAATAGAAATCGGATACTGGACTAGTCCGGGAGATTTCGGAGACACCCGAGGAACGTTTAATCCAGACTGGTGGCCGCCACATTTAAATCAATACGGTATGCTCAAGCTGATCCGTATTAATAATGAAGGTAGCTTCATTGACGGCTGCCGAATTTCTGACGTAACTCTGGATGACATTCAGTTGGATTATAAGAGCGAGCTTACTTTCCGGATAGCTGTAACGGACAAGCCTGTAAACAAACGCGGGCTCACCATTTACGGTAAACACTTCGGCAACTACAGCCAGGACTTACTCGCGCGTGTCCTATATGATGTACATGAAGTAGAAATTGGCGCTTCTCGTACTGCCGTTACCTTATCAGAGTAAAATTACTGCTAAACAAAAAGACCTTAGAACCAGTAATGGGACTGACCCCCGTTTGTGAGACAGGGATCAAAACACCTTACAAGTTTAAGTAGCCAGTCGCCGGAAATCCATCGGTGACTGGTTATTTAGTTTCGCTTGAATTCGAAATGAGTTATAGTAAATGATGTAGTCTCGAATGGTCTCTACAACGATTGCAGTCGTTGTAGATGTGAGATCTTCGAGGTAGAACGTTTCAGACTTTAGGGTGGAATGAAACGATTCAATGGGGGCATTATCAGCGGGCGTTCCTTTACGGGACATGCTCATGGTAATGCCTTTTCCTTTTACAGCTTCCTGGTACGCAAAGGACGTATACACGCTGCCCTGGTCGCTATGCAGCAACATCTTTTCCTGCTTTGGAAGTTGATTTAACGTATCCAACACCAAAGAGGTATCTTGTTTATCTGCTATACTGTAAGCCACAATCTCACCATTGTACAAGTCTAGAATGCTGGAGAAGTACAACATCTTCCCGCCAAATGGCAAATAGGTAATGTCCGTGACGAGTTTTTGCAGAGGTGCTTCTGCATGAAACTGTCGCTTGAGCAGATTTTCAAAGGAGTGTACAGATTGCCCAGTCACCTTTCGTTTTTTCATCCTCACGCGGCACTGAAGCCCCTCACACTGCATGATCCGCTGGACTCGCTTGTGATTTATACTCTGCTCTATCCGAAGGAGCGCCGTGATTTTCCGGTACCCGTAGCGGAATTTATGACGGATGCAAAGCTCCCGGATTTTCTCCACCACTTTGTCTGTATGCTTTGTCCCCACAGCTGCTTTCCAGCGGTAGTAAGTCGTTCTTGCGATTCCGAGCCATCTACAAGCCTCAGACACCGTCACTTCGTTTCGAATGGATTCGATCCAGGCAATAACGGCCTCTGGTTCCACCTCCTCTCCAACTCCTCGTACTTTTTTAGCAGTTCTAATTGTTGTTTTAAGAATCGGTTCTCTGCCTTTACTCTTTCGAGCTCCGAAGAGTCCTCCGGACCTTTTCCATAGCTGTACTGTTTACCCACCGGCTGCTGCAAACGATGCCGTTCACCATTTCGATTCCATCTCATCCATGTCTTTAGCTGTGTCTTATTCCGTATTCCGAGCTGCTCCATAACCTCTTTCACAGGTACGCCTGCTAATCTCATTTCTATAGCTTTCATCTTTATTTCCACGGGATAACTTACTCTGGTTGCCAATGCAAAAACACCTCCAAGATGATCTCCTTATCTTACGACAAGGTTCCATTCTTTTGAAGGTGTTTTGATTTGTCTCACGTTATGGGGTCAGTCCCTAATAACTGGTCTAAGGTCTTTTTAAGCTTTGTATATTTTTTTGAGTTTGATCCATAATAACCTTGTCTCCCAAACCACCGAGAAGGAGTGTTTCGAATGCGTGAAGGTCTAATTCCCGCTGTTCTTGGAACCGTCGTAACCGCTTCTAGCGCCGCTTTTCTTGGAAGCAAGTATAAGATGGCAGCAACAGGCGTACTTGGATTTGGTCTGGCTCATGTCGTATTGGGTGCCATTGATCTGTTTGAGCATCGGTAAGGATTGGAAGATGCCGGGTGGCATAAACACTGCCCGGTTTTTTTGATGTTCACATATTGGCGAGAACATTCAATGGAGCATACGGACGAACCACACCGAACCCATAAAAAGAAGGGCCCTCCCATCAGCTATTTTCATAGCTTTTGGGACAGCCCTTCTTAGTATTTCTGAATATTCATTTTATAGCAATATAAAATAAACGTTCCGCATCATCATCCGCCTCTATCCACTCGAAATCGGCGTAAGTCTTCACTTCACTAAATCCAGCCTTAAGCAGCTCATCCTTCATCCACTGAGGATCATAGGCACGCTGAATATGTGTTTCTTCGAAACGGCGATATACATCACTCCGTCCCTCTTCCCGCGCGAAAATGGACAGATGATGTTCTATCTCACGGCGTGGAACATCCATTTCACAAGTCCAAATATAAGACACCGACGGTTCGTCCAGAACAAAGGGCTGCTCTTCTTCATAACGGATTAGTGTGTTTGGATGATGAACATCGAACAGAAAGGTACCGCCTTGCTTCAGTCCTGCAAAGGTACTAGCAAAGACAGCTCTGATATCGTCTTCTTCCAGCACATAATTCAGACAGTCACAGAAAGAAATCACAGAATCCACAGGCTCTGGAAGCTCCCATTCCTTCATGTTTTGTCTAATCCATCGAACACTACCTTCGCGCAAAAAGCGCCGTCCATGGGGATGCTCCTCCATTTTGCGCTGTGCCACTGAGAGCATATCTGAAGATAGATCGATTCCGGTCATATGATACCCTGATCCTGCCAAAGGAATGGTGATACTCCCTGTGCCGCAGCCAAGCTCAGCCACGGTTACAGGCTTACCGTATTTGCTCCATGCGGTTTCAGCAAAGGAGATCCAGTCAGGATACGGCATATCTGCCATGAGCTCATCGTATACATAAGCAAATTTCCCATAGGAAGACACTAGTACACCGCTTTCTATTACATCATTTAATATGATTCTGTTATTCAGAGGTTTCTTTATTTCCCTCGGTTGAACCTTCCTCTTCCTTAGGAGCAAGATACGTCCAATTCTCTTTTTGGGTAATATGGCCTTCCTTCATCAGCTTTCCAAGCGCACGCTTAAACGCTGATTTGCTAATTCCGAAACGCTGCTTGATAATGTCGGGTGGTGTTGCATCCGAATAAGGCATCGCTCCACCCGGACGGGCATGTAAGAACTCCAAAATCTTGGCAGAGTCTACATCCATGCCTACCTCTTTACGGAGACCCATAGAAAGGTTAACACGACCATCTTCGCGAATATGGGAGACACGTGCTTCGAACTGTTCTCCAAGACGCAGTAGACGACTCCGTTCAGAGGAATGGACCATTCCGATAATACCAAAGCCTAAAACCCCAGCATCTACAAGAACAAAAGTCCCCATCTGCAGCGGTTTGTACACCCGGGCTGTTACAGTCTGTCCCATCCAGGATTCAGGTGCAGGAAGTGCTAGCGGAGCTAGTTCCTGCTCTCCGGCTAATTTAGCACGAAGACGCCCCTGTTTATCATGTTCCATAATCGCATACACATAGTCACCGATCTGAGGGCGCAGCTCTGGAAGCTCTGGAAGCTCACGAATGGGCAGCAGAAGCTGCCGTCCAAGGCCCATTTCCAAGAAGCAACCTAGACGCGGATGAATATCAGCTACTTCCAATAAAGCCATCTCACCCAACGTTAGAAACGGTTTCTTCATCGTTGCCGCAAGACGATCCTCGGTATCAAAGAAGATAAAGACTTCAACTTTATCGCCTGTCTTAACCTTCTCGGTAAGCTCTGTATAATGCAGCATAACATCCTGATCTCCTGCATTCAGGAAAAATCCGTATGGGGAAACTTCTCTTACTACATTAAGTGTAACTGTAGTTCCTGCAATCAGGCTCATACAGTCTCCACTACCTTCGCATCCGACCACAGACGCTCGATATTGTAATATTCACGTTCATCGCGGTGGAAAATATGAACGATAACATCCCCAAGATCCATCAGCACCCAGCGTGCTGAATCCATTCCTTCAATCCCCTTGATTACGCCGCCTGCTTCATGGACCACTTTGCGGACTTCGGTAGCAATGGACTGTACTTGGATATCCGAATTACCATGACACACGATGAAGTAATCACTAATCGGTGAAACAGTACGCAGATCTAATGCCACTACGTTCATTGCTTTTTTATCTTCCACAGCCTTAAGGGCCAGTTCTAACAGCTTGCTTGGTTGTACACTCATATTTTATCCTCCAATATTCTAACTAAATCATTACGTGCCAGTACCGTTAACGGAAAGATTACTCGGCGTTTTTCCAGTAACAAACTAATCGTAGAATCAAATCCCGCAACTAGTCCTTCTTCCAAACTTACTTTTGCCAGCTTACGTATCTTATCAACCCCTGGAAAATCGCGGCCAGGCTCGATATAGTCGGCGAGACAGACAATTTTCTCAAGTAAACTCATGTCTTCACGACCTGAGGTGTGAAAACGGATCGCATTCAGAATATCTGGATCTGTGATCCCATAATCATGCTCTGCTACAAAGGCACCTACTTCCGAATGCCACAACTGCTTGTCATGATTCAGAAGATTCAAGTTCAGATGATTCTGCTCGATAATCTCCTTCATTCTCTCCACAGGCCAATACTTGGCCACATCATGCAGAATTGCCGCTGTCTCCGCACGCTCAGGATCAGCGCCATATTGCTCCGCTAGTTGAATGGATGACTCCATGACGCCCAGTGTATGCTTCCAGCGTTTAGCAGGCATTTGTGTTGAAACCGCCTCAATTAGAGCTTCGCGACTGTATGCCATACAATCCACTCCTTTGAACAAAATCGAACACTGCCTCAGGTACCATATAACGAATGGATTTGCCCGCTGCAGCCCGTTCTCTTAACATCGTTGACGAAATATCAACCAGAGGCATATCTGCTAACAGCACTTTTTCTGCGATATATGTTGGCAATGCTTCTAGATCAAGAGGTGTTCCCGGACGACCTACGCCGATAAATGTAAGCCGCTGCACAAGCTCTTCAATCTCGTTCCATTTCGGTAAATACTGGACCATATCCGCTCCAATGATGAAATAAAGATCGAAATGCGGATACGCCTCTTGCAGCCGTCTTATGGTCTCGTACGTGTAGGAAACGCCACCTCTGACAACTTCCCAGTCTAATGTGCGAAAAGCTTCATGATTCTTTATCGCTTCCTGCACCATTGCCAGCCGATCAGCTCCAGATACTCCTGCCTCATGTTTATGAGGCGGAATATGAGAAGGCATAAACCATACTTCTTGAAGTCCATAAGTTTCTCTAGCTGCTTCCGCTGCCATCATATGACCGATATGAAGAGGATCAAAGGTACCTCCCATAATTCCAACTTTCAAGAGGACGACCTCCTCGGTAGTATGCTTTCAGGTATTAGCGTGGCAGCTCAATGGTTTTGTTATCACGTGATTCCTTGTACAGTACAATGGTCTTGCCGATCACTTGTACAAGCTCAGAACCCGATTGTTCGGCAAGTAGCGCGCCGATTTCCTTGGGATTCTCAATATTATTGCTCAGTATACTAATCTTCATTAGCTCACGCTTCTCAATAGCTTCTTCAATGTGACGTACGAGGTGATCGTTTACTCCACCCTTACCCACTTGAAAAATAGGATCGAGATGATGAGCCAATGAACGAAGATACCGTGTTTGTTTACCAGTTAACATAAATGAATAACTCCTTAATTAACATATATTATTACCCTAAATTGATGAATCCATTTCTTACTCTTTTCCACCCAGACAATGGAGTATAGTCTGTCGCATGATTTCCGTAGGAGCTGGTTGCCCTGTCCAATACTCCAATGCATAAGCTCCCTGATAGACAAACATCCCGAGGCCTCCATGAATCGTACAGCCCCGTTCAAGTCCTTCTAACAATAGCCGAGTATGCAACGGATTATAAATCAGATCACTTACGACCATGCCTGCACGAAGCAGTCCAGGGTCTATCGGTGTCTCATCCATATGAGGATACATTCCTACGGAGGTAGTATTGATCAGTACATCAACACCATCCAGCATTTCCGCCACTTCGTCCATGCTAATCCCGATGACATTCCCTTTGCCTTGGCAATCTGCAGCCAAGTCCCGTGCCTTATCAGCACTCCGATTAGCGATAAGGATAGAAGAAGGCTTCTCCTGAAGCAGCGCAGCAACAATTCCTCTTGCTGCTCCACCGGCTCCAATCACCATAATCTTCGTATCTGACAAATCAGAAATGGCTTCCGCTTTAAGCGAACGTACATAACCGATTCCATCCGTATTATATCCAGTGAGTATCCCGTTATTATTAACAATCGTATTGACTGCACCAACGGCTACCGCACTTTCATCTAATAGATCCATATGAGCCATCACCGCAACCTTATGCGGAATCGTCACATTTACCCCACGGAACCCAAGCGTGCGAATTGCCTGCACCGCATTCTCCAGATTCTCCGGAAGGATATGAAGCGGCACGTAAGCACCCGGAATTCCCAGTGCTTTCAGTGCTGCTTCATGCATAATAGGAGATTTTGATTGTATAATAGGATCTCCCATTACACCCAGCAGGATATTCCCGGTATTGTAGTCCTCGGTTGCAGTTATCAAAGACACTGTAATAGCCTCCCCGTTAGATCATCGAAGGGCGGGTAAGCACCTTCACGCCACGCGGAACGTGGATAGCCACGACTGCGCCTTCTGTCCCGTTGACCTTAATCCATCCCAAACCTGAAATATAGAGATCGCTCCGACTGCCTTTATTAATTCGGAACTCATGCCGTTGCCATGGTGGCAGCTTGTCCATCCGATCACTTCCTGGAGGGGACAACATTTCACCTCGATGGTCCGCATAAAGAGAATCTGCACGTTCCAGCTTCGTACGATGGATTTTTAAAGTACCGCTAATAAAGCAAGTGAACGATTGATGCTGACCTTGCACGAAATCAAAACGTCCCAGTCCGCCAAAGAATAGCGTCTGTCCTTCATTCAACTGATAGACAGCAGGCTTCAACGGATTGGCAGGCATAACTGCATCCAAATCCTGACGTTCAACTAGTTCACTATAACGCCATGGATACACAATCCCTGGCGTATCTATAATATAGTGGCCATCATCCAGTGGGATTTTGACCGTATCGAGTGTTGTGCCAGGGTAACGCGAGGTGGTTAACTCCTGCTCCAAATCACTATAGTCCGAAATCAAACGGTTGATAAGCGTGGATTTCCCTACATTCGTAGCACCCACTACATAAACATCACGTTGACCACGCAGTTCTGTTACAGCTTCCAGCAAACGGTCGAAGCCTTGGTTACGTTTCGCACTACAAAGTACGATTTCAGCTGTCCGCAATCCTTCTTCTTTACAGCGTTGCTGCATCCAGTTACGCAGTTTATTCCAATTCGTAACCTTAGGTAGCAGATCACATTTATTGACTGCAAGAATAACTGGGTTATTACCGACAAACCGCTGAAGGCCGGAAATCAAGCTGCCTTCAAAATCGAAAATGTCAACAATATGAATAACAAGTGCATTCTTCTCCCCTACCCCACTCAGCAAGCGAAGAAATTCATCCTGGTTCACAGAAACAGATGAAGCCTCGTTATAATTCTTAATCCGGAAACAACGTTGGCAAATCACAGGGTCCCGATCTAGTGCGACTTCCGGAAGGTATCCTGGTTGATCCTTATGCTCCGTCTGAAGCTTAATCCCACAACCGCTGCACTTCTCAGGACGCTGTGTTTCACTTTGTTCGTTCATTACTATTTATCCTCCTCGTGCCACAATCCTTTTTTACGAAGCCGTGTCAGAGCAACTCGCTCTACCCGGCGATTAAATCTTGTGCCGAACCCTTCATCCTTAACGGAGATTGGCAGCACCAATACGGTATACAGACCAAGCCGATTGCCGCCGTATACATCTGTAAGCATTTGGTCTCCCACCACAATCGTTTGCTCCGGTGGCAACTCCATCTGCTTCATCGCTTTGAGAAAAGGAGCATTACTCGGTTTACGAGCCTGATGCACAAATTCAATATTAAGCGGTGTAGCAAAGCGTGACACCCGATCCATGTTGTTATTGGATACGATGATGAGCTTAAAGCCCACTTCCTTCACCTTCTCAAACCATAACAACAGCTCCGGAGTAGCCACAGGCGCTTTGGCACCGACCAGTGTGTTATCCAGATCCGTAATGATTCCACGGTATCCCTGTCGATACAGCTCTTCTAGAGAAATATCGAATACCGTCTTCACCCGGAGTTTGGGAACTAACATTTCAAACAATACGTTCACCTCGATTTCATACAAAAAACTATAACATACTCCATGCGCTACGCAAATAAATCTATATCAATGATTTACTGCAATCGCGCTATTTCTTGGATCTAATCGTTCTCCGCAGCCGCAAAGCTTCAGTATACACGCTCTGCCAGTCTTTGTCTTCAATAACATCAGGGCTATACTTCGCTTGTTCAAACATCGTTAGCAGTGATGAAAGATGATTGGCCACAGCGGGGCGTTCCTGACTCCAGCGGACTACGGCTTCACGCAGTGTTTCATGTTCTTCTTTCATTATTCCCTTACGATGCAAATACCTTACCCAGCGCTCAGTTTCCGCCACAACTTTCTGATCAGGTGTTAATGGACGACCCATCCGCATCTGTTGAATGAAGAAGCGAAGCTTAAAGCGCATATGCCAAGTATTAATAATTGTCCAGGAAAGCAGTACAACCACTGCCGCCAAAACTACCCATAAACCTACATGTAAGCCTTGATCTCCTTGTGTATTAGTTACAGGTGCTGGTGTAGGTTCTGCTGCATCTTCTTGATCTTCCGGATCTGTTTCAGGTATTTGCTCATTCTGAGTCAGAAGAGGCACATTAAATCCCGGAGTAGCTTCAACCGGAATCCAACCATACTCACCAAAATAGACCTCTGCCCAAGAATGGGCATCTGCATTGGTAATCGTATAGTTATTGTTCGCTGCACCCGCCTGCTGCTGCGCCGGATTCATAGGCATTTCTGGCTGTTCCCCAGGTGCATACCCCTTAACCCATCTTGCAGGAATGTTAAGGGACCGTGCCATAGTAACCAGTGCCGTAGAATAATAATCACAGTAGCCTTCCTTCAGCTCAAACAAAAATCCATCCACAAAATCCTTACTTGAAACGCGTGATATATCCGGCTTGTTGGTATATGGAAAGGTTTGTTGTAAGTATTGTTGCAAAAGCGCTGTTTTTTCATACGGTGTTGTTGCTTGTGCTGTAATTTCCTCGGCCAGTTCCTTAACCCTTTGAGGGAAATCGTCAGGTAGCTGAAGGAAGCTTTCCTCCAGATCATTACCTTTGTATAGCTCCTCATAGGTCTTCGCTGTCAATTCCTGAACAGGAATGACAGGAACTTCAGAAGTCACCTCAAAGCTCGAAGGATAATCGCGGTTCTTCCCATTAATATCCCATAAAAGCTCGCTATCACGATCTCTCCAAAAAAGACCTTTTCCAGCTTCCTCATCATTTAACGAATCCACCGATGTAACTGAATACGCACCGAACAACACAGGAAATTCATTATTGTTAAGCACTCTAACCGTTTGTTTCAATGTTCGGGTAGTGACCTTAGGGGCAGCATTTTGCTCCAAGAGTTTACCTGTCTCCACTTCTTCTAAAGGTCCCCGCTTCAATCGATCCTTATCCGTCCATCCGCTTCCGGAGTAGATCCTGCGTGTCTCTCCACGCATATAAATCCGCAAGTCCGAAACCACTGTCATCACCGGAGTATAATCGAAGTTAAAGCCCCCACCCAGATTATCATCATTCAGACTGTAGCCAGACGAAGTATTATTAATAGAGGAGCTTGAGCCCGTATTGGATTTCGATGTTCCAGTTGTGCTCTTACCAGAAGACTTTCCATTTCCATTCCATTCTTGCCATGCTGTATATGGATCCGTCAAAGTAGGCCTTACATCCGGCATATTCACACCGATTAGGATAACCAAAGAGAAGACGATTGCGATATTCATGACTATTTTCGAGGGATATTCCATCAAATGTACCCATCCACGCGGATAATGTAGCTGAAAACTTCTCAGGTGCTGGCTGACAAGCCATCCCATACCCGCAAATACCGTCCAAGCCACTTCTTGCCACAATACAATAGACGTAAAGGAATCAAGGGCCGCCAGCGCTACAATGTTCATTCCAATAAACCATAAGATACGCTTCTTCGAGGATACCCACCAAGACGAAAGCAACAGCAAAGCAGATGCACCAATTGCAAACCAGATATACGGCACCATATGAACACTAATATCCTGGAGCCTATCTGCAAGGGTTAATGCCCATGGGTCAGGAACATAAATCCCATAATTAGTAATGGTTCGATAAACGATATAGATAATAGCTACTGCTTCCATCAACAGTCTAAACTTAACTTTAACAGGGATAAGAATTTCAATGACTGTAATCGTTATTAAAGCAGCCCATACAGAAGCAGTGGTTTGATTTAACCAGATGGGTTCCGTATAAGAAATCCACTGCTGTGCAATAATCAATAGCCAAAATAGGCCAATGGAACGGTGCCAGGAGAATTTCATCTGATTCCACCAGGTTCTCATATCAGCCCTCCCCTCCTAACACGGAAGGAAGCTCTTGAAGTGAGCTAATACCATAACCGTTTATTCCACGTGATCTAAGGACATCAATCCAATCGTTACCTTTGTTCATCTCTGCCGAATTTCGCACATGAATGTGAGAAGCTGTCATCCCTCTGCTGTCAGCCCAACGCAGTGCATCAAGTACAGGCTGTCCACGCTGCGGGCTGATCAACACGAAGTAAGAACCCTTAGGAAACATACGGTATCCTTTTTCCAATCGGGAGATAAGCGGACCCCGCCCTTCAGCGTTAAGATCGATTAAATACTGAATCATCTTCTGTCGTTCAGCAGCACCTTCAACGGGTGCAAATACCTTCGTGGTTTTATCCAAACAACATAGGCCAATTCCAATTCTCTCTCGAATTCCATATCCGAGTAGTGATGCCGTCACAGAAACTGCTAATTCGAATTGATTCGTATTCATATAAGCTGATGCGCTTCCGTCAAGAACTAGAATGGTTTTGGGAATCGACTCATGCTCAAACTCTTTGGATTTCCAAGAACCGGTCTTAGCAGTGGCATTCCAGTGAATTCGCGTCAAGCGATCACCGTATACATAGTCACGGACGCCATTAATTTGTGTGGTTTCACGCCGAGATTGAACAACGGAGGTCTGCGGCCCTGATAGCCGGGACTTCCTCTCATATAACTGCCAGCGCGGAACGTAAATCGCGCGAGGCAACACCTGAAACTGTCCTTCAGATAAAAATGTCCCTTTATGCTCAACAAGCCCAAATATATCTTGGCTGATAATATCCGTATTAGCGAACGTATAGGTACCACGCTCTAAGGCTGGTGTCTGAAACTTCAGTTCTCCAATGCCTCTGAGGCTTGGGACCACACTCTCTTCAAACACCCACGATTCTCCATTATGCCGTTTAAGCACCTCTCTTACAACTACGTAAGGCAAGGGCAAAATACCGGGGATTGTAACCTTAAGTTTTACACGAAGATGCCCTCCTGCAGAGAGCAAATCCCCTTTTTCCTGCTCAGAAAAAAGACTGCGAGTGCCCTTAGCTCGCCGAACGCCTCCTAAACCTCCAGCAATCAAATATGCAATAAGTAGAGAGACCATGATAAACAACATAAATGCCGTTTTCCCGCCCTGAAAAAGTACATATAAGAGTGTAATGCTCCAAATTACAAGGATGCTTGCGAGCTTAGATGGCTGAATGATGGCTGCTACCGACGACAAATAACGTCTCATATCATTGCCTCATCGTAACAGGCACATGAATGCTCTGCAGAAGCTTTTGAAGCAAAGATTCTACGCTAATATTATCAAGACGCGACTCTGGACGCAGCAATATCCGATGACCCAAGGCAAATGGAGTAAGGATCTTCACGTCATCAGGCAGAACATAGTCTCTTCCCTGCAAAAAGGCATAAGCTTTACAAGCCATCATAAAGGATAGTGACGCACGTGGACTTGCACCGAGCATTACTAGTGGATGCTCTCTTGTCTGCCGTACAATATCTAATAAGTAATTCAGTACAGGATCGCTCATGAAGATGTCGCGAATTTCTTCCTGAATCCCTGCGATTTGTTCCATGCTTGTTACCGGCGAAAGCCTGTCCACTGGTTGGCCTTCCTGATGACTCAACAATAGATTTTTCTCAGTCGCTGCATCAGGATACCCAAGGCTAATTCTTAGCATAAATCGATCCAATTGAGCTTCAGGCAGCGTGTAAGTTCCCTCAAAATCTATCGGATTCTGGGTAGCGCACAACATAAAAGGATGCGGAAGTGGATACGTCTCGCCATCCACAGTTACGTTTCGTTCCTCCATCACTTCGAGAAGTGCGGATTGTGTCTTCGTTGTAGCACGGTTAATTTCATCGGCTAGCAGAATATTCGTCATCACCGGACCTGGCCGGAAATGAAACATCTCATCCCTAGGATGATACACAGAAACACCTGTAATATCACTTGGAAGTATATCCGGATTACATTGAATCCGGCGGTATTCACCGGACATTGATCTTGAAAGTGCTCGTATTAGCTGAGTTTTTCCTGTTCCCGGTACATCCTCGATCAATACATGACCACCAGCAAGCAGTGCAGTTAACAGTAATTGTATTTCAAATGATTTTCCAAGTATGCAGGATTCCAGATTAGTGCGTACAGCATTCATGATGTGCATCGATTCTTGACGTACGGGCATATATGATCCTCCTAGCCAGAATAAGCAGTATTATTTATATTTTACATGATTAGGGGACCCAAAGTACATTGTTGAAGATCACGAAGTCAGTATACAAAAAAAACCATAAGATGAAACATCCTACAAGTTTTAAACAAAAAACGGTTGCCGTCTTTTCAGACGACAACCGTTTCAAATAGAATCATACTTAGCTAACCCTTAGGACGTACTACTAAAGCAGCCAAAAAGGAGAACACAATAGCTGATGAAATACCCGCACTTGTAATATCAAAAATCCCCGTCACTACGCCAATCCAGCCATCTCGTTCCAGCTCTGTTAATGCACCGTGGACCAAGGAATTCCCAAAGCTTGTAATTGGAATAGTTGCACCAGCACCTGCGAACTTCACTAGCGGATCGTATATTCCAAAAGCATCAGCAATCGCCCCGGCAACTACTAATGTACTCATGGTATGTGCAGGTGTCAGCTTCAATACATCGAACATCAGCTGCCCTATAACGCAAATGGCTCCTCCAATCAGAAAAGCCCATAAGTAGATCATCATTATGCTTCACCTCCACTTTCTATCGCAACAGCATGAGCCACACACGGAATACTCTCTCCTTGCTGATAAGACAAGGGGGATAAAAGTGCACCCGTTGCGACTATTAGCACCCGTTTAAGTTGACCCTTTTTTAAACGTTTAAGAATATGGCCATAGGTCACAACCGCTGAGCACCCGCAGCCACTTCCTCCAGCGATCACATATTTCTGTTTCTCCAGGTCGTAAATGAGCAGACCGCAATCATCAAAAGTAGTTTGCTCCATAGGAATTCCCTCTTTAGCTAACAGGGTTTTGGCTATAGGTAAGCCCACAGATGCCAGGTCTCCGGTAACAATTAAATCATAGTGCCCGGGTGATAGGCCTGTATCCCGAAAGTGCGCAGTAATTGTATCCGCCGCCGCGGGTGCCATAGCCGTACCCATATTAAAAGGATCTGTCAAACCAAGATCCATAATACGTCCAAGTGTGGCTGAAACCACGACTGGATGGTTACCAGAGCCGTCATTTTGACCTACTACAGCACAGCCCGAACCTGTAACTGTATATTGTGCTGTCGGGGGTTTCTGCGAACCATATTCCGTTGGATAACGAAACTGCTTCTCCACTGTACAGTTATGGCTGGATGTTCCCGCGAGCACATACTTACTGCCTCCAGAATCAACAATCATCGAGGCAATCGCAAGGCTCTCCATAGAGGTGGAGCAAGCGCCAAAGACTCCGAGATAAGGCACACCCAATTTTCTCGCCGCGAAAGAGCTGCTGATTATCTGATTCATCAAATCTCCGCCGACAAAAAACTCAAGCTGTTCTTTATCGATCTTCGCATTAATCAACGCCAGCAGGGAAGCCTTCTCAAACAGAGCGCGCTCAGCCTTCTCCCATGTCTTCTCGTCCATTTCCAGCGTATCAAATATAAAATCAAAATCTGAAGCTAAAGGACCTTCTCCCTCCTCTGGCCCAACTACTGCGGAAGAACCTAAAATAACGGGACGGTTCGTGAACTCCCAAGTTTGACTACCAAGCTGTTTCATGTATGTGCACCTCCACCTGTGCCCAAGATGAGATACACGATCCCAATGATGAAAGCAGCGACAGCACCAAATACGATGACTGAACCCGCTAGCTTAAACATATTGCCGCCTACACCAAGCACAAGGCCCTCAGCGCGGTGTTCTAAAGCTGCAGAGCACATACTGTTTGCGAACCCCGTAACTGGAACTGCAGTTCCAGCACCAGCCCACTGAGCCATCTTGTCGTACACACCAAAGCTGGTCAGGATTACAGAGAGCAGTATCATCACCGCTACTGTCGGACTGGCGGCTTCCTTGGAGGTCATATCGAATATGGCCATAAAAGCCTCCTGAATACCTTGTCCAATAACACAGATTATGCCGCCAGCAATAAACGCTCGTATGCAGTTCTTAAATACGGGCCTAGCAGGAACAAAGGGCTTGGACAATTTCTCGTAATCTTGTGGAGTCAGGGTGTCAAGCTTCAGCTTGACACCAGATTTCTTAGTTTTCGCCGGCATTGAGGCACCTCCTGAAAGTTAGGCGAAGGGGGCTGACAAGCATCATTGTACTCACTTTAAAGCCCCTCAAGTTATTCTTCGCTTAGAAGTTTTCCTTATTGTTTGCCATCCTCCGCTTCGTTATGTCCCTCCAGTTCAGGAAAAATACAGTAACACAACAATCAGCAATAAGAAGAGCACAAAAATAAGTACTGCTTCTCTTTCCCTTGGATTGTGGCGCCAGTATCTTCTGCGCATTCCGCTTACTTGTAGGCTTTTACTAGAGAATCCTCCCTGCACCCTTCTTTTGGGTACGCTACCCGCTACCCTCATTCGTCTTCGCATCCTTTCTAAGGCTCCTGCCACCAAAGCCTCTAATGCATAGTATTCGTGGAGCTCGTGCCCGGTGTTCAATGTCTCTAATCATGGACAAGTGAGCGCAGAATGTTCATACTAGGTTGAAGGAAGAAATAACGATGCCATCCATTATGGATAACATCCGTTTCTCGTAGAAATATAAGAATTGGAGTGAATTCATATGAATCAAGAAACATTAGACATGTTTAAAACACTTACCGAATTTCCCTCAGCCCCAGGATTTGAGCGTGAACTCCGCGCTTACGTCAAGGATGCTATGACTCCTTATACTGATGAGTTCGTACAGGATCGTCTCGGAAGTTTGTTCGGCGTACTGCGCGGCGAAGAGAACGGACCAAAGATTATGGTCGCCGGGCACTTTGACGAAGTAGGTTTCATGGTAACTGGAATTACTAACACCGGGATGATTCGTTTTCAACCCCTTGGCGGCTGGCTTGCCTCTGCTGTTGCATCCCAGCGCCTACATATCATTACACCTAAAGGAACGCTGACCGGTGTTGTTGGCAGCACGCCTATCCATTTGCTAAGCAACGAAGAACGCGGCAAGACTGGTGAGATTAGCAAAATGTATATCGATATCGGTGCAGACAGCCGTGAGGAAGCAGAAAGCTTTGGCGTTAGACCAGGCCAACAAGTTCTGCCTATTTGTCCGTTTACCCCTCTTGCTAATCCCAAAAAAATCTTGGCGAAAGCTTGGGACAACCGTTACGGCGTAGGTCTCGCCATTGAACTAGTTAAAGCATTGCACGGAAAAAAGCTGCCGAATACCGTTTTTGCTGGTGCGACTGTACAAGAGGAAGTAGGCTTGCGGGGCGCGCGTACTGCGGCTAATCTCCTGTCACCGGACATCTTCTTCGGTCTGGACGCGAGCGCTGCTGCAGATATGACAGGAGACAGCCAAGCATTTGGCCACCTGGGTAAAGGAGCTCTCCTGCGCATCTTTGATCCTACAATGGTTACACATCGCGGTCTGATTGAATATGTACAAGATACAGCGGATACCCACCGGATCAAATATCAGTACTTTGTTTCTCAAGGTGGAACAGATGCGGGACAAGTTCATGTTAGTGGAATCGGCGTTCCTTCTGCTGTAATCGGAATATGCTCCCGCTACATACACACCGCTTCATCAGTGATTCACAGCGATGACTACGATGCTGCTAAAGAGCTTCTGATCAAGCTGGTAGAAGGTCTTGACCGGACTACGTTACAGACAATTATTGAAAACAGCTAATCGCATAAGAAATGAAAGAAGAAGCCCTCAAACACTTTCGCAGTGAATGAGGGCTTCTTTTATGTGAATAGCGCTTATTTAAATCATATCCAGCGGCACTTTCCAAGACGGTATTGGGAAAGCTTCATCCAGCTTCCAAATTTCATCCTTACTTAGGGTAATCAAGCCTGCGGCAGCATTCTCAATGACATGTTCACGAGAAGAAGCTTTTGGAATAGAAATAATATCCTCTTCACGCATTGTCCAAGCTAGCATAATCTGAAGCGGAGTTGCATTATGCGCACTGGCGATTTCCTGAACGACTTCACTCTCGATCACTCCTTTTCGGAGTGAACCTGCTTGAGCAAGCGGTGAGTAAGCCATTACCGGGATCTTGTGGCTTCGTTGCCATGGCAGCAATTCAGTTTCAATTCCTCTGGACCCTAAATGATATAGAATCTGATTGGTAGCACAATGAGTTCCTCCAGCAATACCAAGCAGTTCTTTCATATCGTCGACATCGAAATTGGATACACCCCATCTTGCTATTTTTCCTTGAGAGACTAATTTCTCCATACCAAGGACAGTCTCTTCTAGTGGAATATCTCCCCGCCAATGCAGCAGATAAAGATCCAGATGATCCGTATTCAAGCGTTTTAGGCTTTCTTCACAGCTGCGGATAAGGCGCTCATTCCCGGCATTATGTGGATAGACTTTTGACACCAAGAAAACTTGATCCCGTATACCTTTGATAGCCTCACCCACTAAAAGCTCCGAGCGCCCGTCCCCATACATCTCAGCCGTATCTATTAAATTCATGCCTAGTTCCACGCCTAATCGCAGGGCAGCGATCTCTTCCTCCCTGCGGGAAGCGTCATCGCCCATATTCCAAGTTCCCTGCCCGATTCTGGGAAGTGAAGTTCCATCTGGAAGCAGCATGCGGTTAGATTGATTCATTCTTGCGATTTCAGCCAAATGTTCATTCGAATCCTTAGTCATATTAAAAATCCCCTTATTGAAGTATTGTATACTTACTTTATACGACCTATAAGAACCTTTCTAAACATCTGAATCGTGTCCAATTTATAACTAATCCCTCTTTTGAAGAGAAAAAGTCAAGAATGAATACCAAACTAAGCTATCAGCTTAAGTCCCACAGCGGCCCCCAGAATCATAATGATACAAATGATCCGTCGCCAGTCCTTAGCCTCTCCATACAATAGCATCCCTAAAATTGCCCCGCCGGATGCACCGATCCCTGTCCATACCGCATACGCTGTTCCCATCGGCAAACTTTTCATGGCTAAGGACAGAAACAGAAAGCTTGCTCCGAAACCTAGAAAGAGCAGCGCGAACGACAAGAGATTCCGGTGTTTATTCAACCTATTAATCATAGCTACTCCAAACATTTCAAATAAACCAGCAACAACCAGAAATACCCATGCCATTTAAGACTCCCCCTTTACTTCGGCTTCTTTAGTCACCATTTTCAATCCTATAACGCCTGCCAGCAAAATAACCACTAGAACCAGCTTCATCAACTTGAACGGTTCTCCGAATAAAACCATGTCCGCAACTACTGTACCTGCAGTTCCTAGACCAACAAACACGGAATATACTGTGCCGACCGGCAGTTTGGTACTCGCTGAAATCATCACATAGAAGCTTATTATTATAGCTACCACAGTTATCAGCCACTCCCACATCGTGGAGGCATGTTTTAAGCCAATGACCCACATGACCTCGAAAACGGCTGCACCAACTACCTTTAACCACTCTGAATTATTTTTCATTTCAAGCCCTCCTTTAATTCACCTACTCTATAATTGCCCACGAAACAAACAAATAAGCCCGGAAGGTCGTCGCCATATATGGCGATACCTCCCGGGCTTTTATCCCTCCGTGTAAACACGAACGATGCTGTTCGCGCGTTTTCCCTCGGACCAGACCAGCTGTTTACCAGCTGCGGAACCCTAGAAAACAATAACTATTAAGTTACATCGTATGGTAGCAAATCGGGGTGATAAAATCAACCTTTTCTAAATAAAAAGAACAATCTCACAGCGATCAATTCCATAAAATTGTAAAATAGCAAAAGCATTGATGCTTGATTCCCTAAGAAAAGAGGTTGATCATGTTTCACTCCAGACATTTTAACTGTGTACCGTTAGCCGAAGGAATTTACGTCCTTGAAGCTAAGGAGCAAGGCGGAGCCATGAGCAATGCAGGATTAATAGATATGGGCGACCACACATTAATTTTCGACACGTTCAATACTCCACAAGCAGGCAAAGATCTTAGAGAGGCTGCTTTATATTTTTTTAATCAACCCATAAAATATATCATCAACAGTCATTGGCATGGAGACCATGTTAGAGGAAACCAACACTTTTCGGAGGAACTAATAGTATCTTCTAGTACTACAAGAGAGCTCATGATGAAGACTCAACCTGAATGGCTCAATCGTATGAGGAACCTTCTCCCTAACCTAGAAGAAGACATTCTTAAACTAAACGCTTCTATTGATCACGAACATCATACTTTAAAACAAAAAGAACTGTCCTCTGAGCTTTCCTATCTACTAGAAATCAAAGAGTCCATACTAACACTTAAAGTGACGCTGCCTCAGCTGACCTATGATCGAAAAATAACCCTACACGGATCGGCGAGAACCGTTGAACTCTTATCGGTGGGTGCAGCACATACTGATTGTGATACAATTCTATATTCACCTTCGGATTCCATCGCTTTTGTTGGAGATATTGTCGCCGTTCATAATCATCCACTCCTAGTAGATGGTGACCCTATATCATGGTTGGAGGCACTTACTTTCATCGAGAGTTTAAATGTAGATCTATTAGTCCCTGGACATGGACCTGCTTCTAGCCCTTATATCCAACAAATCAGACAATATATAAATGATCTAATTAGCATTAGTAAACAAATGGTTGTGGAGAATGCTCTGATGGACGTGAATGATATAGAAATTCCTGAGCCGTACCTTCACTGGAAGTTTGGCAGTATTTTTTATCGAAATCTTGAGTTTCTAATCAAAACAGCTAAACGCTGATTCCATTCCCTTAAATCCATTTATTCGATATTATGGTACAATTTTAAAAAGTACAGCTTATAATGAACAACTGGGAGGGCGATCAATAGTGGTGTTTGGAATCCTGTTTATTGGAGTTGTTGTATTTATTATCATACAGGCCGTAGTTCGCAATGGTTCAAGCAGCTCGAACAACAACAGATTTGAGAGGAATAGACGTGATGATGCGGCCAGTATGTCTTTTATGGCAGCCAGCCATCCAGATCTATTAGATCCAAATAACCCAAATCACTCTAATCACTCTAATCACTCTAATCACCACCAACATCATCACCATCACGGTGGCGACTCCCATCATCATTCCGGACATGACAGCGGGCATAGCTGGAGTGGGGATAGCGGGCACAGTAGCGGGGGAGATTTCGGTGGAGGAGATTCTGGCGGCGGTGGCGGATGTGATTAGTGCGCTCTGTTTAAAGAAAAGGGCATCCTGATATTGCTTCAGGAATGCCTTTTTATGTTTATTGCTTTTTTAATAAGTTAAGAATCTTTGCTTGCGTGTGACTTAATAACTTCTCAGCACCGTGTGGGTGTAGTGGTTCACTCCAAGCGAATCCGTCGCCTTCGTATCTAGGGATGAGGTGCATATGGTAATGGGTCAAATCATTAAACTTCCCGCCATTTTGGCATATGCTTATGCCATCCGGTTTGAACAATGTTTTCAGAACGACTGATAACTTCTTCGACCCATCCATTATCGCATACGAAGTTTCTGAATCGATTTCTTCGAGATCCCAGTAATGCTTTTTAGGAAGGATCAGAATATGCCCTTCGTTAAACGGAGCGATATCTAATACACAAGTAATAAATTCATTTTCATATACTACTTTTACGTTAGGCTCAATTCCATTAGCAATCCGACATCCCAAACATTCCATATTGCACACTCCATCCTATAATCTAAGGTCAAATCATTAAAAGCGATTCAAGCGCCCTCTTTTACCGGATGTATGGAAGCTCCTTCTGCTTTGCATTCGAATGATATCCTCTTCGCGTATTCTCCATTTTCGATGCAATATTGCTCTCGTGTAACATCCCAGAATGCTAACTCAATAATGGGGAATACAAGGGGTAGCTGTCTATGTTAAAGACTAATCTGGTCTATTAACATAATCATAGAACATTAAGCCGATAAGTAACACTTTAACAATCAAAGTGAACATCTGATCATAGTTAGAGATTCTTTTGGGACGTTTCTCGCCCATCTCCCTTAGTGAAGGTCCGAGTTAGAGCGAATGGGTGAATCTAGGGGATTTTTACACCTCTTTCTCCCATTTCACACCTTTCAGCCTATATCTAGGGGATTTTTGTACCTCTTTCGCCCATTTCACGCCTTTCAGCCGAAATCTAGGGGATTTTTGTACCTCTTTCGCCCATTTCACACCTTTCAGCCGATATCTAGGGGATTTTTACACCTCTTTCTCGCATTTCACGCCTTTCAGTCGATATCTAGGGGATTTTTACACCTCTTTATGAAAGCTTACCATAGCTGATCATCCTTAAAGGAATGCTTATACTCATATCGGCAAACTCTACCACTCTTCTCCAAAACTATAGGACTAAACTTTCCTTTATGACAGAGAAGACTCAAACCTTTTATAGCCGTACGCTTATCTATCCCAAGCTCCTTCACCAAATCAACCGGCCGAATACAACCATTCGAACGCACAGCAATCCGCAAAATATCACGCTCCAGTCGGCTGAACTCCTCCTTCTCTTCCAGCTTCAAAACGAGGTACGGCATCAGCAACGGCCGAAGCAAAGTAATCGTAAGTTCAGGACTTGCTTCCAGGTCATCATAAGGAATCGCCACCACCCGATAACCCGCGATTTGCAGATAAGTCTCTCGATTTAGCTCCTGCCGATAGCGCGTTCTGTCTGTATTTTGCACATGCGGGCCGTAGCCTTTTACTTCGAATGCAAACTTAACCTGCCCAGGTTTCCACACAAAATCAACAAAGTAGGGCCTGCTGCGCCAATCCAACACTTCATATTCAGGATGGAGGTCATTAAGATGACCCATCATAGGCCACCATACCTTCTCCAAAAACATCCGTTCACCATGCCCGTGTCCCCGCTCCAACCTCCCCCGCCGTTCTCCCGCTCTTCGACTAATATGACTCTCCACCCACTTACGATGCTCCTCCGCAAACCCCATACGTCATCCTCCCTTGGCATAAAAAAAATCCCGCACCCAATATGGGTACGGGACGTGCTTCGTCCTATTAATCAAAAGTATAGTATTCGCTTTCTAACACTGTCAATAACACTCAACATTCAAAACTAAATCAGACAATATATTCTTCAGAAATAGCTAATTAGTTTAAGTACCTGGTGTTAAAAAAGGTCAGCCTCAGTTAATCCAATCTCAGCTATTGCAACATCAGTTAGTCCAACCAGCTAATCCAACCTCAGCTAATCCAACCAGACTTATTCTAATTCCCCCACCACAGCATTCACTTTAAATACCTCAATAGATCGGCTGGTTCAGAACGCTCAGTTACATTATGCTCAGCATACCACGACTATAGCCTACCGCCGCCCCAGCTTCCCTTCCCAACTGCTTACCCCGCCCTGCAAATGTGCAAGTCGAGTATACCCGTGCTTACTTAGAATCCGCGCTGCACTTTTGCTTCGCATACCGCTGCGGCAGTAGAGCAACACATCCCGATCCTTAGGGATTTCACCGAGCCGCTTTTCCAACTGAGACAGCGGGATGTTTTTCGCCCCCGGAATAAATCCACTCTTGTATTCATCCGGTTCGCGGACATCGATCAGCAGCTTATTATTAGATTGTCCCATTTCACTCCGGAACTCTGTCGACTTTAATGTTCTTACACTTTCACTTCTTTTACCCAATCCCAGACGGGACATCCATTTACTTAAATCCATTTTCCTTCACAACAACCTTTCACCGAAATGTCGGAGAGTGTTTTTTTGCTTCCTAAAAAATCACCATTTACCGCATATAACTTTCGAAAGCCCTGCTTATAAAGAATTCTCGCAGCTTTGTTTCTTTTATAGTAACTTTCCGCAAGAATTAAGACCGAGTCGTCTGGGGACAGACAATGCTGCCATACAAAGGCCAGCCGCCCAAGTGATATATTTATCGAACCACGGATGCTGTCCTTCTCATAATCTACAGCATCTCTAACATCGAGCATTTTCATATCCAAGGATTGAACTGCTAATACTCGAACCTCACGAGCTTTTATATAAGAAAGTGAACGGACAGGCCAAGCGTAACGCAAGAACCTTACAATACTAAAGACTAATAATATACTCAGTACGATCCGAAACATTAGGCTCATACGATTACCCCCGAACCAGAAAATCATCCGTCCAAGCACCTAATCCACCCGTCATGTTCACAACATTGTATCCCTTTTCGCTCAGCAGCTCACACGCCAGTCCACTTCGACCACCACTTAAGCACATCACAATTGTCTCTGCATTAGGATCTAGTTCATCTATACGCATTAACAGCTGTCCAAGCGGAATATGCTTAGCACCGATCACATGTCCCTCCACCCATTCGGCGGGTTCGCGTACATCCAGCAGCGTAGGAGCTTCTCCATTCTTCAGACGTTCCGCCACTTGCTGAGGAGTAATTTCCTTTGAAATTTTAAAAGCCATCGAGCATCTCTCCTTCTCTTTTGTAAAAATAACTTGATTTTTATATCACCATATCATAATATTACGATATAAGGATATTGTAAAGCGAGGAGTTCATAACCATGGACAAAAATTTTAAAGCCTATAACCAAACCGCCGAAACCTTAAAGGCTATCGCTCATCCCGTTCGCTTATGCATCATTAAAGGACTGCTTGAAAAAGGCAGCTGCAACGTTAGCTTCATGCAAGACTGTCTTGACCTTCCACAATCTACGGTATCACAGCATTTACAGAAGCTTAGATCCCTAGGCATTGTCGAAACCGAACGTAATGGACTGGAAATTAACTATTCTGTTAAAGACGAGAAGATCAAACATCTAATTCAGCTATTTTTAGGGGAGGACTAAATCATCATGAGTAAAAAAGTACTGATTGTCGGAGGAGTTGCAGGAGGCGCATCAGCCGCCGCCAGGCTTCGGAGATTAGATGAAGAGGCTCATATTGTAATGTTTGAGCGTGATCCGTACATTTCTTTTGCCAATTGCGGACTACCTTATTATATCGGAGGTTCCATTCAGGACCGTTCCAAGCTGCTGGTGCAGACACCGGAGGCGATGCATAAACGGTTTAACATCGATGTTCGGATTCAAAGCGAAGTGGTGTCTATCGACCCTGTGAACAAGAAAGTGCGAGTAGAAAGTAAAGAAAAAGGCTCCTATGAAGAGAGCTATGATGCGCTTATTTTATCACCCGGTGCTAAGCCAATTCGTCCGAATCTACCTGGTATCGAGAGTTCCAAAATTCACATGCTGCGCAACATTCCCGACACTGACAAAATCAAAACCAAAGTCGCAGCCGAAGGCACTCGTTCAGCCGTTGTGATTGGTGGTGGATTTATCGGTGTTGAGATGGCTGAGAACCTTAGAGAAGCTGGACTGGAAGTATCCTTGATCGAGGCGGGTCCGCAAATCTTAGCTCCGTTCGATCCTGAAATGTCTTCTATTTTGGCAAAAGAGCTTGATGAGCATGGCGTTAATCTTATTTTTTCGGATATGGTTCAAGGGTTTGCAGATGTTGGTGAACAAATAGAAGTTCAATTGGCAAGTGGCACGGTGCTGCAAAGTGATATGGTTCTGCTGGCTATCGGCGTTTCGCCGGATACCTCTTTCCTGAAGGATAGTGGCTTAGAGTTCGGTCCACGCGGGCATATCTTGGTCAACGAGCGTATGGAGACAAATTTGGATCAGGTTTACGCTGTCGGTGACGCGATCGAAGTGGTGGATTTCGTGAACGGAACTAAAACCGCCATTCCATTAGCAGGCCCTGCCAATAAACAAGGTCGGATTGCAGCAGACAACGTTAGCGGTCTAAACACTACTTATAAAGGTTCCCAAGGAACTTCCATTATCAAAGTATTTGGAATCACTGGTGCTTCTACCGGCAATAACGAAAAAACACTACAGCGTTTGGGCTTACCTTATCACGTGATTTACGTACATCCAAGCTCTCATGCAACTTATTACCCTGGGGCAACTCCGATTTCTATGAAGCTGATCTTTGATCCAAATGGTACGGTGCTAGGAGCACAAGCTGTCGGTTACAGTGGAGTAGATAAACGTATCGACGATATCGCCACAGTTATTCGGTTCAGAGGTACGGTCACTGATTTATCGGAATTGGAGCTTTCTTACGCCCCTCCTTATTCTTCCGCTAAAGATCCGGTGAACATGTCTGGCTTTGCCGCTGAAAATATTTTGCAAGGCATGACCACGGTATTCGTTCCAAAGGATTTAGAAGGACGCGACAAGAACAACACCATTTTAGTTGACGTGCGTTCGGAAATCGAACATGCCAACGGCCATATTGAAGGCTCGATTAACATCCCTGTAGATGATTTGCGTGGTCGTCTAAGTGAGCTTGACCCTAGTAAAGAAATTTGGGTGTATTGCCAAGTTGGACTTAGAG
Organism: Paenibacillus sp. FSL E2-0201; assembly: GCF_037963325.1. Lineage (NCBI taxonomy): Bacteria > Bacillati > Bacillota > Bacilli > Caryophanales > Paenibacillaceae > Paenibacillus > Paenibacillus sp. FSL E2-0201. Next base: position 1,752,650 of record NZ_CP150154.1, on the reverse strand, counting down.
GCTATACGGCTTCCCGGATTTTGCAGCAAAAAGGTTTCCGTGTGAAGAATCTGACGGGCGGCTATAAGACGTACCAACTGAGCAAATTTACTCCTACGAAAAAAGATATCTCAGCGCCAACCACTACGATTTCAGCAGCCAGCAAAGAGATTGCAGCAGCGGGATCTGGGGCAGCTACGGCGTCTGGATCAGCAATGGCGACGGCCACGAGAAATGAAAATGGGATTCCCGTATCCGCACCAGCCAAACAAGAATTAGATTTAACACCTGATTCCGTGCTTGATGCTTGCGGACTATGCTGTCCCGGGCCGCTGATTCAAGTCAAGATGAGCATGGACCCGCTCATGGACGGACAAATCTTGAAGGTAACGGCTTCCGATCCGGGATTCTATGAAGATATCAAGGCATGGGCTCGTATGTCTAAGCACACGCTTTTGCAATTAACGAAGCTGCCTACGGGCATGATCGAAGCTTATCTGTGCAAAGGTTTGAGCGAAGAATCCGCACTAGCAGGAACACAACCCGTCCAAACTAGTAACGCAAGTACGATGGTTGTGTTCAGCGGGGATTTGGATAAAGCGATTGCTTCCTTCATCATTGCTAATGGAGCAGCCTCCAGCGGCAAAAAAGTAACGATGTTCTTTACCTTCTGGGGCTTAAACATTATCCGCAAGGATGAGAAAGTACCTGTGAACAAAAATTTCATCGGAAAAATGTTCGGAGCGATGATGCCACGCGGCAGCCGGAAGCTAACCCTTTCCAATATGAACATGATGGGCATGGGCTCCAAAATGATTCGTTCTGTAATGAAGAACAACAATGTCTCTTCTTTGGAAGAGTTGATTCAGATGGCTGTCGACCAAGGTGTCGAGATCGTTGCCTGCCAAATGTCTATGGACCTTATGGGCATCACCCGTGAAGAACTGATCGACGGCGTAAAAATCGGCGGTGTAGGGTATTACCTCGGTCAAGCCGATCAATCTAATCATAATCTATTTATCTAAATTGTTATCATTAAAGAGACTCCTCTATTTATATAGAAGAGTCTCTTTTTTTAGCCACAAAGACATTTGCTTTCAAATAACAAAGCAGAGAGTTTTCTCTTTCGACATACAAAAATAGGGAATTCCCTGCCACTTAGGCATGGAATTCCCTACTCTTCAAATTCAATTAGTTTCTTCTACAAGTGAAATTGTAACCGGATCAATGACATTAGTATAAGTGCCGTCACCAAGCTGGGCTAGTCCATTGTAACCCCAAGTCAGCAAGGCTCCCTCTTCGCTAACCGCTCCGCCGCTCATATAACCTGCACTAATAGTAACGATACGACTGCCAATATTGAGCATTGACGCGATAGAACGCTCTGACTCAGCTCCACCACCGAGTTGACCCTCGTTGTTCGCTCCCCATAGCCATACAGTTCCGTCCCTCTTCAGCGCTATGCTGTGCAAGGCGCCAGCGGATACGCTGATCACTGAGCCAAGATCCACCGCTTGAACGGGAGTATAATGATCTTCGGTTGTCCCATCACCCAAAATCCCCTTGGCGTTCGTTCCCCAGCTCCATACGGTTCCGTCCTTTTTCACTGCCATGCTGTGGTAGAAGCCGGCAGATACGGACGCAACGCCGTTTAATTCAGCAATCTGCACGGGAGTCGAGCGATCAATCTTTGTGTCATCGCCGAGTTGACCATACGCATTGAACCCCCATCCATAAACCTGACCCTCGCGGCTAACCGCTAGATTATGAAAGGCTCCGGCCGAGATTGATGCTATTGGCTCCAAACCTACAACCTGCACCGGTAATGTGCTATCCTCGTTGGTACCATTTCCAAGCTGCCCATAAGCATTAAGTCCCCACGCCCACACCGTTCCATCGGACAATAACGCTAACGAATGCTGCTCACCCGCTTGAACCGCTACGACATGCGCCAATCCAGGCACTTGCTGCGGCATAAGCTGGGACTCCACCGCACCATTACCCAGCTGGCCCACATTATTGCCTCCCCATGTCCAAACCGTTCCGTCCGTCGCAAGTGCGATGGAATGGTCTTGTCCAACGGATGCGGCACTTATCTCCGGCAAACCAACAATTCGCACAGGCTTATTACGAGTAATGGTCGTACTATCACCGAGCTGACCTTTCCTATTATTGCCCCAAGCCCATACGGTACCATCCGGCTGGATAGTCAATGTATGGAAGGAATTCCCGTTGCCCATGCTCATAACCGGACCAACCACACTTACATCATCAAGTGTACTAACCTTCAACTCGTTACTGAATGCTGATTTATTCCCCGCTTCGTCTATAGCTTGTACTAAAAAGGTGTACTCTTGTCCAGCCTTCAAGTTGACGGCCGAGTAGACTGTTGTGCTGACCGTTACTTCTGCCAACAGATTAGAGTCCTGATATAGAACATATTCCGCAACTCCCACATTATCATCGGATGAACTCCATGCCATGCTAATACTATCCGATGTGCGACCGATAAGACTTAACTTAGGGCTACTCGGCGGTTCTTGATCGGCTAGTGGGAGTTCCTCTTCTTTCGTTGTCGGAGATTGTGCTTCTGCTGGAAGCGTATTTGCGATTAAAGGGAGACTTGTTTTTGATACAGGTCCAGATAAATTTACCGCTTGGACCGTGAATGTATAGCTCCGCTCAGAAGCTAATCCCTTCACCGTATACTCCGTTAACCCATCTGAATTAAAGGTGTAGACCACATCGGTCACGCTAGAATTGGTCTGCTCCGCTAGGCTTACCTTATAACTCACATCGGAGTCAGAGCTTCCCACTACGGCATCCCAGGTAAGGCCGATGCTTGTGGAGGTTGTAGCGCTAACTGCCAGATTCGCCGGTGCAGCCAGCAGCTTTACCTGTTCAAAAGCACGTCCTTTTGCATACCCCGTAGACGGAAATTGAATGACGAATGGAAATATAAGAACTAACACCAACATTAAGCTCAATCTTTTTATCAAAACTAGCTTCCTTGCCATATTTTATCACTTCCAATCAAACAAGATGGATGATTCCAACCCTAAATATTGAATTACTTAATTTCAATTCCGGCGCTGGCATAACCTGTTACTGAATTTATCAAGCTTAGACCGGCAGCTGTAGAAGTGAATACTAGCATTAAGCGATCACCAGCCTGAACAGCAGCATTTAATCCTGTTGCTGATCCGGTACTAATAGATCCGATAGATATTATTCCTGTAAAACTAGGCGCCAAGGATACTGCTGCACCACTAATAGGAGTAAAACTATTGCTGTTACTACCCGCTTTATACATTTGTGCTTGAATGTTTACGGTTGTGCCTACTAAAGACATTGCTGTAGTTGTACTGAAGAAAGCATAAATCGAAGTAATCGTACCATTACGCGGAACGACAAACGCCAGGTTAAGATTCGAACCATAATTTCCAGTCAAATCTATTGTATTACCTATTATGCTAGCTCCTGAGTACGAATTGCCAAATCCGAGCATTGCCCCTGTGCCGGTTAATCCCCCCGGGATTGTCGTTACGGTAATTGGTGCTCCGGAAGAGAATGGAATTATTGTTGATGCGCCTGATGCGCCAGCTGCCCCGGTTGCCCCGGTTGCTCCTTGAATGCCTTGGACTCCCTGTGGTCCAGTTGCTCCGATTGCTCCAGTCGGTCCAGTCGGTCCAGTCGCTCCAACTGCTCCAGTTACACCGTTAGCTCCAGCCGCCCCGGTTGCTCCGGTTACTCCTTGAATGCCTTGCACTCCCTGTGCTCCGGTTGCTCCTTGAATACCTTGGACTCCCTGTGGTCCAGTTGCTCCGATTGCTCCAGTCGCGCCGACTGCTCCAGTTACACCGTTAGCTCCAGTCGCCCCGGTTGCTCCGGTTGCTCCGGTTGCTCCGGTTGCTCCTTGAATACCTTGGACTCCCTGTGGTCCAGTTGCTCCGATTGCTCCAGTCGGTCCAGTCGCTCCAACTGCTCCAGTTACACCGTTAGCTCCAGCCGCCCCGGTTGCTCCGGTTACTCCTTGAATACCTTGGACTCCCTGTGGTCCGATCGCTCCGGTTGCTCCGGTTGCTCCAGTCGCTCCAACTGCTCCAGTTACACCGTTAGCTCCAGTCGCCCCGGTTGCTCCGGTTACTCCTTGAATGCCTTGGACTCCCTGCGGTCCGGTTGCTCCAGTCGCACCGACTGCCCCAGCTACACCGTTAGCTCCAGTCGCCCCGGTTACTCCTTGAATGCCTTGCACTCCCTGTGGTCCGGTCGCTCCGGTTGCTCCTACAGCTCCAGTTGCTCCCGTAGCGCCTTGCGGTCCACTGGAGCCAGAGGACCCGTTTTGACCTGCTGCGCCAGTTGCGCCCGTGTCTCCCTTATCACCTTTTGAACCTGTCTGGCCTACTGCCACCATTCCTAATACTTCAACGAAGGAAGCCACTCCTCCATTATGGATGAGCGTCACCAATGCCCCTGTAGGCAACACACCCTTGCCATTGTCTCCGAACAGAACTGAATGCGTATTGATTTCGAACTTCGACGTCTGGCCGCTGCTGCTTAACAATTCGATAGAATTCTTCGACATCGAGACGACAGAACCATGGATAATTCGATCGGATACCGTGCTCGCAAATATTTCCGTCTTAGATAAAATAGCAGCAAACTCAGCACGAGTAGCCGTCTGCTTAGGTTTAAAAGTATTATTAGGGAAACCCGAAATGACATTACGGTTTACTGCAGCTTTAATGTAGCCTGTTGCCCAGTCCGATGCATCTGACGCATCCGAAAAACCGATGCTACTACCCTTAAACTCTATCGCCTCAGATTCCTTGCCTGCCGCACGAATAACTAGACGTGTTATCCACTCGCGACTCGCTTGCTCTTTTCCCCAGATGACGGTGTTTGGTCTCTCTTCCTCACTTGGGATTACTAGGCCGATATCAATGGCTTGCTGTATCCATACAGTAGCCCATGAATCCACAGTGAAGGGCAGGCTCGTTCCATTTTCTTTTGGTTGCTCATATCCCATGAACCTAAGCACCATAACTACCGCTTCCTGATTCGTGATTGGACGGTTCGGGTTGAAGTTGCCTGAACCATCTCCTTCAATTACCCCTAATGCGGACGCTTTGGTAATATACTGGTACGCCCATGAAGAAGTATTGACATCGCTGTAAGCCGCTGCGCTTGCCCGGGGTAGAATACCACTAAAGGCAGGGCTCAATGGCGCAATTAACTGACTCATTAAAATAAATGCCATTGAGCTCTTGTAGGCTAATTGATTCCCATTCTTCTTGCCACTTGCCTTCGCTCTCTTTAGTCTTGCCATTAACAATATCCCCCTCAAGTATATAAAGTTACGTATTGCTTTAAATAATCGCGATTTGCTATGACGCTCGGATGCTTCGGTACATAACCCCTAGCTAATTCATTGTGATAGTTAGCTTCTTCGTGTTGACCTAATCGATCATAACAAACGCATAATTGCAGATGTGGCAGCCACGTCCATGCCGAATTGTCTATTCTAGCGTTAGGCTCAGTCGGCTTAGGAACTTCTGTGGCTAGCTTGTACCAAAAAACAGCATTCTCGAACCGTTGTTCAACTAGCTCATAAGACCCTAATTGGCAACAAGCTTCTGCTCGGGGAGGTGACAATGCAAAGGCTTGAAGTACTTTAAGCTTAGCTTCTTGAAAGCGGCTTAATTGCGCCAATGCATCGGCGGCACGCCGACTCGCTAGCAGCTTGTCCTCCATCCAGCCATCCGGCATTGTAATGAAGGTATCATATTGGTCTATCGCTCGCTGCCATTGGCCGTGATCATACAACTCATTAGCATAATAAAATAAATCCCGCGGAGTGAAGCTCGCCTGCGCTTCTATCATCCCCTCATAGATAAGCAGATTACGCGAAGACTGCGTATGCTTTCTATCATGCGTTATGCCTAACTCGGCATAGAGTACTTTGCCTTCGACCTCCAGGTACTCATGAACGATTCCAATCCAACGGAAACCACAACTTCGTCTAACCAGACGATTCCGTCTTAAACTCGAAGTTACGCTTCCGTCCTTATCTCGGTCGAGATAATAATGAATCGATACGGCATCGATATCCCATGGTAATCCGGATACAATGGACCCTAGAGCCTCTGTATCCTCTGATTGCAGATAATCATCCGCATCCAACCACAGCAGATACTCTTGAGTGGCGAGACTGAAGGCATAATTTCTTGCTTTGGAGAAATCGTTCACCCATTCGAAATCATACACCCGAGCTCCATAAGAAGCCGCGAGCTCTTTGGTTCCATCACTCGAACCCGTATCCACAATAATGATCTCATCGACTAGCTCCCGCACGCTGGATAAACAACGTCCTAAGGTTTGCTCTTCATTCTTCACGATCATGCATAAGCTGACCGTGACCTTTCGCGTACTGCAATGCAATGACGAAGTTAAATCGAATCCCCATTTACTTATGGCCATAGCACGATTCAAGATTAATCTATTATTGTACCAATCGGGATCATTGGGATTGACTGAAGGAGGTTCCTTCCGGAAGACTATACATCCTTCCGCTATGTAAATATCCAGATTCATAGATAATGCGCGATAACACAGATCATCGTCCTCATAGGATTCAACCTCAAACCTCTCATCGAAGGACCCCATCTGCTCAAAATAGTGACGTGGTATCATCATTAGCAAACTGACAAGCCTAGGAACCCGGGTCCAAGACATCGATTTCCCAATGGCAAGCATTGACGCCGACTGATAGAGTTGCTCCATGTTCTGATAAACAATCGGAATCCTTTGGCCACCGCTAACGTCATTCATCCTCGGACCCACGATCGCAGCATTCGGATGATGGTCCAGACAGCCCGACAACTGCTCAAGCCACCCCTCATTTACCATGATCTGATCGCGGATAAATACAAGACGATCACCCGAAGCGGACCGCGCGCCCAGATTAAATGAAGCTGCAACCCCTTTACTCCTGCTATGAATGACATGAACACCGTATTCATAAGCAAGGAAATTCGATACTTCGGCAGATTCATTATCCGAGACAACAATAAGTTCATAGGACATAGACGTATATTGCTTAATTCGATCCAGACATTGTACGGTTACGTTAAAGTGCTGAGCCAACAATATAATGCTAATATTCATTCGCTTTGTACCATCCATTATGATTTAGTTGTAGATCGCTTCCAAATACGATTAATTCCCTAAAGCCCCACATTTCCTCCAGCATTCGACAATTCACGCAAAACCTACTATTCTACCCGTGGTTCAATCAAGACAACTAAAGTTGCTATTTAAAACTCACCCGTACATCAAGAAAATTATCGATTATCTCATCTTTTTTCATACCACTACCTGCATCTTGAACATGTCATTCCAACAATATATATAAAAAAAGAGCATTTAAATAGTGTACGTTGTCATCACTTTTGTCATATGACAATATGTTATTTAATGGATTTTTTATAATTAAATGTGCGATTAACAGGAGAATTTAGGATCTTTAATCCAATCCTCTGAAAACAAAAAAGCTACCTCTAAGGGTAGCCTTTGTCATAAAATAACGTTATTTGGAGAACGTTGAGGTTCACTCCCTCAAATTCCACTTCATATTTGATCTAAACTAACCATTAGATAACCATGGCCTGCAAGATTCTCCGAACTTCTTTGAATTGATCTCCTACTCCACAGCCAAAGCATTAAATTCTTGCAAATCCTTGGCTAAATCTTCTTCCGTGTATTTCCCTTGGCCGAATCCAATCAATGCCCGCAGCGGCATATATTTCATCATCGCCATGAACATATCTGGATTATCGCCCATCGCATCGCCTAACCCAAAAACACTGCTGAATTTCTTCACTTTATCTGCCGTACGTGGATTGTCTAGCAAATCACCAACGGTACTGTTGCGATGATATCGTAACGCAAGCGGAACTGTCGATTCCACTTCAATAGAAGCAGTCAGACGAATATCCCTTGAAGAGGAACCGATAGCAATGTCAAAAATGCCACTTTCCACATGCCAATCCTCAATGTTGACGTTGTAATAAGCAAAGGAACGTTTATCCAGTTCAAAAGCAACCTCTTGCTCTTCCTCAGGCTCAAGCGCTAGCTTCTGGAAGCCCTTAAGCTCCTTAAGTGGGCGGATTACGTTGCTCTCCACATCACTAACATAGAGCTGAACGATTTCTTTTCCAGCACGAGTACCTGTATTTTTGACGGTAGCCGTAACTTTTACGGACTCGTTATCTTTTATACTGCTCTTGGAAATTGTTAAATTACTGTATTGAAATTCTGTGTAGCTTAGGCCAAAGCCGAAAGGAAACAGCGGTTCAAGCTCTTTTTTATCATAATAACGATAGCCTACAAACAAACCTTCTTTATACTCTACTGTATCCCCTTCACCCGGAAAATTAAGAAAGGATGGATTGTCACTCAGCTTCATTGGGAAGGTCTCTGCCAGTTTACCGCTTGGACTAACCTCGCCAAACAATAGATCTGCAACTGCACCGCCAAAAGCCTGCCCACCTAGATAACCTTCAAGAATCCCCTTCGTTTTATGGATCCAAGGCATTTCTATGGGTGAACCATTGCTGAGCACGACAACGATATTGGTTTGCACCTCGGCCACTGCATCGATCAGTGCTTTATGGCTCTCTGGAAGTGACAAGTGACTGCGATCATACCCCTCTGATTCATAGTTATCCGGAAGTCCAAGGAACAATACGGCTATATCCCCTTTTGCCGCTGTATCCCGCGCCTCTTGCAGCAAGGCTTCATTAATTCCGTCATGATTCAGTTCATAACCTTGTGCATACAGCAGTTCGGCAGAACCTGCGAGAGCCTTCATCTCTTCAAAAGCGTCATCTAATTTCGTCGGATTCACATGTGAGCTGCCTCCGCCCTGATATCGTGGATTTCTAGCAAACTCACCTATGACCGCAATCGTTCCTTGTTTAGCTATCGGTAAAATATGATCCTCATTTCTAAGGAGCACCATGCTCTCCCGTGCCACTTCACGAGCCAGTTGGTGATGTTCTTCCGCATTAAATGATGCCTTATCTTTACGGTTCTCCACCGCCTTAAAAACAAAGGCAAGTAATCGCTCCACTGCAAGATCTAACGTTTCTTCAGCCAGCTCGCCGCTTTGTACTGCTGCGACAATCTTAGCATCACCAATTCCTCCGGTTGAAGGCATTTCCAGCTCCAGCCCTGCTTGCAGCGCCTTCACCCGTTCATTGACCGCACCCCAGTCGGAAACGACGAATCCCTCGTAGCCCCATTCTTCTCTAAGAATCTTAGTCAGAAGAAATTCACTCTCGGAAGCATACTCACCGTTCACTCGATTGTAAGAGCACATCACGCTCCATGGCTGACTATTCTTAACTGCGCCTTCAAAGCTAGCCAGATAAATCTCCCGCAGCGACCGCTCATCAACAACGGCATCAACAGACATTCTCCGGTGCTCCTGATTATTAGCGGCAAAATGCTTGAGTGAGGTTCCTACTCCTTCACTTTGCACACCTTTGATATGATTCCCGCCCATCTCCGAAGAAAGGTATGGGTCTTCCGAGAAATATTCAAAGTTACGGCCGTTCAATGGAGAGCGCTTAATATTTGTGCCCGGTCCAAGCAGAACGGCAACGTTCTCTGCTTGACACTCTTTCCCGAGTGCTTTACCCACACGCCCGATTAAATCCCGATCCCAAGAAGAAGCCATCCCTGCTGCTGAGGGAAAACAAGTCGCAGGTACACTATTATGGAGTCCGAGATGATCGGCGCTCTCTTTTTGCTTGCGTAAACCATGGGGTCCGTCCGTTACCATTAAAGAGGGGATTCCGAGTCGTTCAATGCCCTTCGTATGCCAGAAATCAAGCCCTGAGCAGAGTCCTGCTTTCTCCTCAAGGGTCATTTTTGATATGAGTTCTTGAATGTTGGTTTTCATAAAAATACCTCCTCTGAATGTATCTATCCCCATTTTAATCGACTTCATATTAGATTTATGGCATTATTATTGTATTTTTGGTATTCTGGTTGGGCGAGGAGGTTGAAAATATTGAATCATTTAGATGATCATGAAGGAGCGCAATATATCTGTAAAGTGTTGTATGAATCGCTGCATATTCCTGTGTTTCTGCTAGACGCCAATCGGAGAATTGAGCTAGCGCTGCCTTCCTCAACGGAGGGTGCCCCATGGGTTTATGACATTAATGAATTCCTTTCGGAAATTGCAGATTCTACTAAAAGAGAGAACAATTCTATTCTAGATCACTCCAATGCCTCCATACCGATCATTCGCACTACTAGTTTCCTAGAGAATTACATCCTTCTCCATCTGCCCTCTGACAGCAGTAACGGGGGAAGTATTGTGATCGGTCCTACACTGTATACTCAACTTTCAGAGAATAATATGACAAATCTGATGCGTGACCATGAGGTTCCACTCAGACTGCACGAGCAATGGATGAAATACTACCGCAGTTTAGCTGTGCTTAATAGAATGAGACTCAACCATACCGCTATGCTGCTATACTCGCTCGTCACTGGAAAGACGCTATCCCTTAGCGAACTCTTATTGAACACTCGAACTTTTGAACATAAACAGCCTCTCACAGACAGTTTAGACTTGGACGTTTCCTACCGACGTGAGAATACATGGCTGCACCACGAACCCATGCTGGAAAAAGCATTATTTCACCATATCAAAAATGGAAATAAGGCTGAGCTGCTTCGTGTCCAGGCAACCTTCTCTGAAGAGAATTACGGAGTACTCTCCAAGAAGAGCCATTTACGCAACAAAAAGAATCTGGCGATCTCCTGCATCACGCTTGCTACACGTGCCGCTATTGATGGAGGACTGTATTGGGAGATTTCTTATACCCTAAGTGACTTTCACATCCAGCATATCGAAGAACTAAAGGATATTCCTGCCGTAGATCATGCTATTCTTAATGCGCTTTGCGATTTCGCTGACCATGTCAAAGAGAGCCGAATGGCGAAATTCTCGCGCACCGTGGCCCTCTGTCAAAACTATATTTTCAACCACCTATATGAGGAACTCTCTTTAGATAAGCTAGCTGAAGTCGCAGGATTAAACAGGAGCTATCTCTCCCAATTATTTAAGAAGGAAACAGGATTCACGGTCAGTGATTTTATTCAATTCGAGCGGATTGTAGAAGCCAAACGATTAATCGAATTACCGGGCATTAGCTTATCGGATATCGCTTCGAGGCTACATTTCAATGACCAGAGCTATTTTACCAAAGTGTTTAAGAAGTATACCGGAACCACCCCTAAACAATTCAGAAAAAACTGGGAAAGTACGCTATAGGCATAAGAGACACGACTAAAAATCTAAAAAGATAATTAAAGATCAGTGATGGCTGCCAGAACAGTATTATTGAAGTAATCCACATACATATTTTTAAATGGCTTCTGGTGATCTAGCTCTACGGATAAATGTACTGTAACTGTCTGATAAACCGGATCCACACAGAGGAATGGACCTGCCGCACCCCAGTGTGAATAAGCTTCTGGAGAGAACAAATCTCCACCGTCACGCTTCGTGCCGTTAATCGCCCATCCGTAACCCCAATAGGCTTCAGGAAAAATCTCGTCTCTATATTGTGAGGATACGCCTGGAATTTGATTACGGGTCATTTCTCTCACTGTTACCGGACTAAGGAATCGTATTCCGTTATAAATCCCACCGTTAAGATACATCTGACCAAAGACAGCCAAATCCATCGCCGTTGAATAAGCGCCGCCCCCCGCAGAGACAGAATTCAGATTGTACTCACTGTCTACCCATTCCGCGCACGCTGCTTCTGGTGCACGTCTAACTACTTGGTCCCGTACTTCCATCGGCACACGATAATATGTATTTTCCATGCCAAGCGGTTTAAAGATATTTTCATTAACGAATACATCATAAGCTTGTCCACTCACTCGCCGGATGATTTCACCCAACAGCTCATAACCATATCCACAGTAAGACATGACTGTACCAGGCTCATTACTAAGCGGTGCATCATAACCGCCATATAAGTACTTATGTTGATCTGGGTCTTGATTTGGTTCGTGCGGAGGGTACTCCCCTTGCTCCTGTTTCGCTTGCCCATTTTGCCAAATGACCTCACCCTCCAGACCAGAGGTATGTGTTAACAAGTGATGTACGCATACCTTAGTTTTGCCTTCACCTGTAAATTCGGGGATGTAATCAGAAACAGGTCTGTTTAGACCTACTTTCCCTTGTTCCATTAACATCATAATAGCAGTTGCCGTAAACAGCTTTGTTATGGAGCATAGTGGATATATAGCATCCACAGTTAATTCCGCTGCGCCTGGCTCTGGACCGAATTTACCGTTCGCTTGATGGACTAGTAGTCCCCCCTTTCTCGCAGCAAGTATCACTTGTGCCGGTGTGATGTTGTCTTCAACCATTTGTGCAGCTGCTGTACGTATTCGCTCCACGCCGTAAGCCGACATCCCCGCCTGTTCTAGCCCATTAAATGATAGTCCTTTCATAGGTAGCCCTCCTAAATAATTTTATTCAATACATATATAAACTATTATACAAATATATTAAATAATCCTGCTTACTTGCTATTTTCCTGTTTGCCGATTATTAATAAAAAAAGCTGATCTCGGATTTTTCCGAAAATCAGCTCCAACAACGTTCTTTTTCTTCACTAAGTGACTGCTACTTTAAATGCGTCGACGTTTAATACCGATCCATTGATGGTCAATGTGGCATTATAATAGCCTCGATTCCCATTTGGCGTACATTTATAATCACCAGAACATCCGCACACGAAGAATTTAGTTTTCGTATAGCCAGGATAAATATTGGTAAGCTTCCGGTAAAACTTGTGCCCATGATGCGTAAAAATGGCAAGTATCTTATCTCTCACCTTCGCAGGAATAGCCCCAAAAAACTTAGCAGTTTCCGCCGCGCTTAATACATGGCTTGGATCAACCGTGATCCCGCTCACCTTTAAAGGCCAATGAAAATCAATAATATAAAAATGCTGATCATCTAAATTTTTCAATATATTAATACTGCCCGGAGTGAACTGCCCCATAGCACAATTAAGCCACACGTACTTCACCATACCCTGTGTCCCCGGAAAATTCATTTGCCCTTCCACTGCACCTAAATATTGCGTGAACAAGGACTGTGTACTAGCCTCCCAATTCCCTATAGATGCTTTATAAGGGATGCTCCCCAGCGTGCTTGTTACCGTATCTTTAAAATCCTTGTAGTAAGCATTTGCATTATTTCCATGATTCGCTCCCGCTTGCGTGTTATCTCCTCCAAAAATAACAAATCTCTTATTCCCGCTGCTTACTGCCTTTGGCAAAAGATTCTTAAAAATGCTAGCGCTATTCCCATATCCGACATGGCTGTCCCCAATAACCGCGAAGTTAATGGTCTGGGCTGTTGCTTTAGGATTCAGATTAGATTTGGGTTTAGGTCTGGAGAAAAGCTTGCGCTTCTTGGCTGAGGCTAACTGCTTTTTCATCTTAATCACCTCTTTAAAATGGATAAAGAATACCTGGTAGTATGTATATTCGATCCAATATGCTTTCTCTTGGACAGACAAATCTTTTAAAAAGGGAAGATGTTATAATTGGTTCCACAGAAGTCAATAATACTGTTCAATCCATAGATTTATAGTTTGAAAATATATTCAACTAACGGAGGCCTTATTTTGAATAACGTTATCCCGGAATGGGCCGAATCTCATTTTCCTTTATATAGCGCTGGCAGCATTCAATCGATGTATGGAACCTCAAATCTACCAAGAGCTCAGATCCATGAGAATCTAACCGTGCTGCTGGCCGTTGCCGCTGGTAAAGGGAGCCTTGAGGTCAATAATCTAACTTATGAGCTTACAGAAGGAAGCGTAATTCTACTCCCCGCTAATACTCATGCCGCTTTAATTACAAATCTTCAGCAGCCGCTTCATGTGTATAAGCTCACCATCTGGATTCAGGAGCAGACACAGGCCATACCTGGCGGTGCAATGATCCGAAAAAGCGAGATTGCTTCGGGTTCAAATATGCTGTTGTTTCCCTATGAGCCTGCGATTGTATCGAGTATCAGGGAGTTGTATCTCCACCGACTGCCAGATCGAGAAACACGCCATATACAGAATCAAATGCTCTTTCATCAAATTATTCTGCAATTATTAGAACAGCAGGAAGCCAGATATACAGTCAATGAGCAACCTTCGATGGAACGGAGCATTTCTTACCTGGAGAATCACTTTAGCGAAAAAATAACACGTGAGTACTTGGCCGCCATTGCGGGTGTAAGCAGCTCGCATTATTCAACGCTGTTCAAGCAGGTGGCAGGCTTCAGCCAAAGCGAATATCTGTCACGGCTACGGGTTCATAGTGCCAAGGAGCTTTTGCTTAACGGTTCAGGCACACTTAGGGAAATTGCGCTGAAGGTAGGCTACAAGGATGAATTTTATCTCAGTCGTCGCTTTAAGCTGCAGACAGGCGCATCTCCATCCGGTTACAGCCGAAGCTCGTTCCAGCGAGTTGCCGTAATGCTTACCCCTTATGCCAGTCATCTACTGTTACTTGGCTTAGAACCTGCGGTTACCATCTCTGAAAGCAGTGAATATCTGAATCTTTCGGATCAGGAACCACCGCAGTCGATGAAATTTATCAATACAAACAGCTCTGCTGAACAGATCAGGTCGCTATTACTTGAGGCCAACGTCGAATTGATTATTGCGGCGAAAGAACATCTGGAGGAATACGGATTGAAGGCTGGGCAACTGCGTGCTGTAGCACCGATTATGGAGATCTCTTGGAACGAAATCGGATGGAAAGATCAGCTGCGATTAATCGGCCGAGCCATTCAGCGGAGTGAACGGGCGGAGCAGTGGCTGAACGATTTTGAACAAGAAGAGCTAGAAGCCCGTGAAATAGTACAGCACAGCACAGTCGCTAATGATATCATCACCATTCTGGTAATCAAGCCTGAGGAGCTACTCGTTTACGGAGCAAGGAATGTAGGTTATGTGATGTACCAATCCCTTGGACTTAGAGCACCGACCTTGATTGACAACGAGATAAAAAGATTGGGAGATCAGTTCCATTCGATTTCGATCGGGGTTTCAGATCTTGCAGATTATGCAGGAGACCGAATTTTAGTCATTGTTTTTCCCGATGCCAAAGGATCTACTGCGCATACTGAAGCAATCTTTCAATCCCCTTATTGGAACCAGCTTCCCGCAGTGCAGCAGAAGAAAGTCCATTTACTTGATCTGGATGATTGGGTGCCTTATAACCCGGCTTCGATTCGTTTACAACTGGGACGTGCTGTAGCTTTATTCGGAGGCAAATAATAGTCCAAGCCTTTTTTCCAACAAAAAGGCATGGCTAGGCACATAAGTGATCCCTCTAATGATTACAAATGCGAATGATTCTCATAATCACTCTGAGGTATAGCTGAAGATTGATTTACACTTCTGGAATTGTTCCAAGAAACACTGTCATACAAAAAAGGGGAGACTTATTTAATGAGAAAGATATTTATTCCGTTTGTACTTATTATGGGGCTTGCACTCAGTGCTTGTGGGGGAAATCAGGCAAAAAATGAGGCTAGTCCTACAAACAACCCATCTTCTGCTCCTGCTGCAGAGTCAGAAAGTGCAACTTTTACTTATCAATCCGAAGACGGGCCTGTTGAGGTTCCAACACATCCTCAGCGTTCGTTGTACTCACCCGTTTTTTAACAGGTAATGTTATGGCACTGGGTGTGCCTGTTGTAGGCGTAGATGAAATGTCCAAAACCAACCCACGCTTTGAAGAACAGCTGAAAGACGTAGAAGCGGTTAGCGATGAAAGTCTGGAGAAAATCATTGAACTGCAACCCGATCTGATCATCGGGCTCTCCGATATTAAGAATATCGATAAATTCAAGCAAATCGCACCAACCGTTACTTATACTTATAATAAAGTGGATTATTTAACCCAACAGCTGGAAGTCGGCAAATTGGTGAACAAAGAAAAAGAAGCTCAAGCTTGGGTCGATGACTTTAGCGCCCGCACTAAAAAAGCTGGTGAAGAAATCAGAGCGAAGATCGGCGATAATGCAACTGTGTCTGTTATTGAGACCTTCAATAAACAATTATATGTTTACGGATATAACTTTGGCCGCGGAACTGAACTCCTCTATGGGGACTTCAAGCTTGGCATGCCAGAAACAGTAAAAGAAAGCACCAAAACGGATGGATTCTTTGCTGTCTCGACAGAAGTACTGAAGGATTATCTGGGCGATTACGTGATTTTCAGCAAGAACGCGGATGAGGATAATTCCTTCCAGAATACAGAAATCTACAAGAGTATTCCTGCCGTCAAAAATAATCATGTTTTCGAGGCTGATGCAAAAGCATTCTACTTTAACGATCCACTCAGCCTAGAGTACCAGTTGGAATTCTTTGAACAACAATTTCTTGGAAAATAAAGATCATGACTACGAAGCAAACTTCCATTCCATTTTTATATAAGCTGCTTGGTAGCGTGCTGGTAATGGTGATATGCCTCGTGATTGCTATGCTATTCGGGGCTAAAGAAACCACTTTCAATGACCTATGGCTTGCCATCACCTCAAATTCAAAAGCAGACAATGTCCTTATTCTGCGTGAAATCCGGCTGCCTCGCGAACTGGCCGCCATGCTAATCGGTGCCGCCTTTGCCGTATCCGGTGCTATCATGCAGGGGGTTACACGCAATCCGTTAGCCGACCCAGGCCTGCTCGGTCTGACCTCCGGCGCGAATATGGCGCTGGCTCTTACGTTTGTATTTCTGCCGGGACTGAATTATTTTGGTACCATGATTGCTTGTTTCTTTGGCGCTGCCCTAGGAGCCGTGCTAGTGCTTGTTCTCGGTTCTGTGCGCCAAGGTGGCTTCTCTCCGATTCGAATCGTACTCGCCGGTGCAGCGGTATCTGCCTTCCTGTATGCTATCTCAAGTGGCATAAGCATTGCCTTCAAAATATCCAAGGATGTATCCATGTGGACAGCGGGTGGATTGATCGGTACAACCTGGGGCCAGCTTCAGGCTATCGCACCCGTTATTCTCATCGGCATTGTGGTGGCATTAATATTTTCAAACCAGTTAACCATTCTTAGCTTAAGTGACGAGGTAGCCATCGGATTAGGACAAAATCTCGCTATGGTTAAAGGGATTCTATTTACTCTTATTATTCTGCTAACCGGAGCATCGGTCGCTCTAATTGGCGACATGGCTTTTGTAGGGCTGATGATTCCGCATATTGTCCGTAAGATTGTCGGTACCGATTACCGGTATATTTTGCCGATTTCGATCTTTACGGGTGCATCTTTCATGCTTCTCGCGGATACAATTGGACGGACAATTCATGCACCTTATGAGACGCCAGTGGTCGCCGTCGTAGCTATGCTTGGGCTACCTTTCTTCTTGTTTGTTGTTCGGAAAGGAGGTAAAACACTCTCATGATTTCCTCTGCACCCGTACGAAAGCAACGGATTATCCTATATGTATGCACCGGATTGATTCTGCTAACAGCAATCGTCAGCATGGGAATCGGATACTCCTCCCTATCTTTTGACAGACTGCTTCCGGTTCTGTTCGGGCATGGAACCTTTAAAGAGGACTTTGTATTATTCTCTGTAAGATTGCCGAGGATTCTGATTACACTGCTGGCAGGCATGGCCTTGGCGTTATCCGGTTCCATTCTGCAAAGCGTTACACGAAACGATCTAGCCGACCCCGGTATTATTGGTATCAACTCTGGCGCGGGTGTGGCTGTCGCTGTTTTCTTTCTTTTTTTCCCGGTTAGCGCTGGATCGTTCATTTATGCGCTGCCGCTGGTTGCTTTTATAGGGGCATTACTTACGGCAGCGTTAATCTATCTATTTTCATATAGTCGGACTAAGGGGCTTGATCCTGTTCGGTTGGTGCTAGTTGGGGTAGGGTTCTCCCTAGCGTTGTCTGGTGTTATGATCGTGATCATTTCGTCCGCGGATCGTGCCAAGGTAGATTTTATTGCAAAATGGATTGCAGGGAATATATGGGGTACAGATTGGCCGTTCATCTGGGCTTTACTGCCTTGGTTGATCCTGCTAGTTCCCTTTACCCTGTACAAATCACAGCGACTCAACCTGCTCAGTCTTAGTGAAATATCCGCCATTGGTGTCGGCCTGAATCTGGAACGTGAACGTATCGTCCTGATTCTCACGGCTGTCGCAGCTTCCGCCTCAGCAGTATCCGTCACAGGCGGGATCGCCTTTATCGGGCTGATGGCTCCGCATATTGCAAAATCGCTAGTGGGCCCGCGCAATCAGATGTTTATTCCCGTCGCTGTATTGCTTGGCGGCTGGTTGCTTCTGATCGCAGACACTGTTGGCCGTAATCTCGTCGATCCTGACGGTATCCCGGCAGGGATCATGGTGTCGCTAATCGGCGTACCTTATTTCGCTTATTTATTGCTTAGGAAATAAGCAGTTCTCTTTACTTACAACTCCTATTTATATAAGTTGAACTTAAAAACATTCTAAAAAGGAAAAGTGAAGGAGGGGAAGTTTGGAACTGTAGGAGCGCTAGCGACCGCCTTTGTCACCGGATTTCCACCGCGAAGAGTGGTATCTAATCAAGAAATCTGGTGACAACAGCGGCCGAAAGTCCAAACATTCACCGCAGTCACGCACTTACCTTAATAGAATAAATTTTAATTTCAACTGATATACTCAAATCTTCATATCCTTACCCGTATAATCCACAAACATGAAATGACCTTCAGGTGTAGTCCGCTTCTCGATCAGGTTAAGGATCCCTTCGGCACTTTGATTTGGATTTGTCGGTGCCTCTGCCCCGCCCATATCTGTATGCATCCAGCCGGGATGCACGCTAAGCACTTGAATTCCGCGTTCTTTTACATAAACATGCAGCTGCTGTGAGAACATATTGAGCGCTGTTTTGGAAATGCCATATGGATAGTCGTTTGGATATGCATTAGTGATGCTGCCTGCTTCCGACGATACATTGATGATCGAGCATTCAGATTCCGTAAGTAGCGGCAGGAAATGCTTAACCACTCGCATTGGTCCATACAGATTAATATCCATTGTTGTAAGCATATCTTGGAAATCCAACGTTTCAATCGATGTATCCCGGGCACTGAGCACCGCCGCATTATTAATAATGGCACCCAGCGTCCGCCCTTGTTTTTGTAGACTAGCAGCCAGTGCTGCGATTCCCGCTTCATCCGTCACATCCAACGCTGCGACAGTTAGCTTATCTCCGTAGGTTTCAGCAAGCTGGGATAACGCTGTTTGATCCTGATCAGGACGGCGAACCCCAGCGATCACTCCATGACCACGCTTTAATGCCTCAGCCGTCAGTTCATACCCCAATCCGCGTCCGGCACCGGTAATTATAATATTCATAATGAGTCCTCTCCTTTATCCTTGTCGTTCTCTAGCAGCTCTACGATTACCTTTAACTCCTTGAACGTATCCATATAAGCATAACGCCCTCCGGTATACTCACCCTTTTGCTGGAGCGGGAAGCCTTTGCCTTCGAGCAGCATAATCTTCTCCTTCATCCCTTCAACCACAAAAGCAATATGATGAGGCCCTTCCCCATGCTCATTCAAGTAATCACGCCATGTGCTCGGCTCATGATCCGGCTCAATCAGTTCCAACTGCAAGGACCCCATATCAAAAAAAGCCAGCTTTGCCCGTGCCTGCGTCGCCAAGCCCTTATGACGGGTCTGCGCAATATCTTCTGTATCAGTAACGATAATTTCCGGCTTCTTCAGTCCAAAAAACTCCGCATATGCCGTACTTACCTTCTCAACATCATTCACCAAGATTCCAATCTGCGTAACAAAATTGCTAAGCAATCCTGACATCTGTTCAACCTCCTATTTGTCTGACAAGTCCACCATACTGATTCTTTGAAAGGGCTGTCAAGCCTGAGAAGAAATCATTCTGAAGCAGAGCGGATTTCTAGCCTGCTTGTTTCGGTTAATCACCAATCCGGTTATAGAATGAAAAGTTTACATTAACAAAAAGGGGTGAGGAACGATGGACTATAGAAAAAGATCACGCCTGATACAACAGTTTGTTTTTGTCGGGCCAACTTCCCTGTTTTTCTTTATTATTGTGCTGATTCCTTTCTTTCTGGGACTCTATTATTCATTTACCAGCTGGAACGGAATCTCGCGTCATGTGGAGTGGACCGGGCTCCGGAATTATCTACATATCTTCACTAAAGATCCTTCCTTTCTTAATTCTTTCTGGTTCACAGCGAAGTTCACTTTCTTTGGTTTAGTACTGACCAATCTGCTCGGCTTTGCACTCGCTTATGTGCTGACCCGCAATCTGTTTACGCGCAATGTTCTAAGAACGGTATTTTTTGTCCCTCATGTCATCGGCGGACTATTGCTCGGGTTCATTTGGCAGTTTATTTTTGTTAGAGGATTCTCTTCTATCGGACAAGCTACCGGTTGGTCCTTCTTCAATCTTCCATGGCTGGGCACCGGAGGGACGGCCTTCTGGGCGATTGTGATCGTATTTGTCTGGCAAAATGCAGGGTACCTGATGGTCATCTACATCTCCGCAATCAACAACGTTCCCAAAAGCCTGATTGAAGCCTCGAAGGTGGATGGCGCTGGACGTTTTCAGGCTTTACGCCATGTCACCATCCCGCTCGTTATGCCAGCTGTAACCGTCTGCCTGTTCCTGTCGATCTCCTGGTCGTTTAAGCTATTCGACCTTAACCTGTCGCTGACCAAGGGCGGCCCCTTCAAAGCTACCGAATCTGTAGCGTTGAATATTTATAATGAGGCCTACACGATCAGCAGGTTCGGTATGGGCTCGGCCAAAGCAATGATTTTCTTCGTCATCGTAGCTGTGATCTCCCTGCTGCAGGTTAGAGCAACCAAGAAAAGAGAGGTGGAGCTGTAATGGAGACTACTGCCAAAAAATTCAACGTGCCTCTGCTTCTCGTCGAAGTGATTGTGATCCTGCTAGGTCTTCTATTCCTGGTGCCATTTTACTTTTTGCTAGCGAACTCAGTAAAAAGCTATAGTGAGATTCTTTCAGATTCTGCTGCGCTGCCTACCGCGTTCCAGTGGAGCAACTACGCCGAAGCTTGGAAAGCTACCAATTTCCCTCGTGCCTTCCTGAACTCTTTTATCATCACGGTGGTTAGTAATATTCTGCTAGCGTTCCTCTGCTCTATGTGTGCCTATAAAATGGTCCGCAATAACAGCTTGTACAACCGCATGCTTTATATTGCATTAGTAGCCGCTATGGTTATCCCGTTTCAGTCGATCATGATTCCGCTGGTGCAGGTCGTCAGCGGAATCGGGGTTATGGATTCAACCGCTGGTTTGATCTTAGCCTATCTTGGATTTGGCGCCCCGATGACTGTGTTTCTGTTCCATGGCTTCGTCAAATCGGTACCTCTTGATATTGAAGAGGCTTCAAGGGTGGATGGCAGCAGTCCTTACGGCACTTTTTTCCGAATTGTACTTCCGCTCATGCAGCCGATTATTATCACCGTCATCATTCTAAATACCCTGTGGATCTGGAACGATTACCTGATGCCTTCACTTATTCTGCAGGACCCGGGGCTTCGCACCATTCCCATCGCCACTTATAGCTTTTTTGGACAATATACGAAGCAGTGGGATTTGGCACTTCCGGGACTCGTGCTCGGGATTACGCCCGTGGTCATCTTTTTCCTAGTCATGCAAAAATATATTATTGAAGGCATTGCCCAAGGCTCCGTAAAGGGCTAACGATACACGTTACTTTCAGCCAGAGAGGATGAATGAATATGAGAATACAACGTGGAATTCTCCTCGCATGCTCCCTGCTGCTGGCTACCCTGACAGCCGGCTGCGGACGCAGCAGCGACAATGCAAATGGAGTCAAAACCGTGCATATCTACCAGTTCAAGGTTGAAATATCCGAAGCGCTGGCTTCGCTTAAGACTGAATTCGAGAAGGAACACCCCGATATTAAACTGGAGATTCAGAGCGTGGGTGGCGGTACCGATTACGGTGCTTCCCTACGCGCCAAATTCTCTTCCGGAGATGAACCGGATATCTTCACCATCGGCGGCAACAATGAAAGAGATATGTGGCTCGAATATCTTGAGGATCTGAGCGGTGAAGCTTGGGCTAAGGATGTAAAGCCGCTTGCAGCAGAACAAATGACCATAGATGGAAAGCTCTATGGCATGCCGATGAATCTGGAAGGCTACGGCTTCATCTATAATAAGGATCTGTTTAAGAAGGCCGGCATCACAGAGAAGCCATTGACCCTAACCGCACTACGTGAAGCCTCCGAGAAGTTAAAGTCGGCAGGGATCACACCTTTTGCCAATGGGTACCAGGAATGGTTCGTGCTCGGCAATCATAATGTGAACGTAGCTTTCGCTCAGCAACCAGATCCCGAAGCGTTTATCGCCGGACTTACAGACGGCTCCAAGACCTTTGCCGGAGATCCTATTTTCTCCAAGTGGATCGATCTACTCGACCTTACTGTTGAATATGGCAACAAGAACCCGCTCTCGACCGACTATAATACCCAAGTCACTATGGTAGCGAGCGGCGAAGCCGCAATGATGCAGCAGGGCAACTGGACACAAGGACAGATCGACGGCATTGATTCCAATCTTAATCTGGGCATCCTGCCGATGCCCATTGATGACACACCCGAAGATAACGACAAGCTGTATGTAGGCGTGCCAAGCAATTGGGTGATCAATAAGAACTCCCCCGTCAAAGAGGAGGCCAAGGTCTTCCTGAATTGGCTCGTCACCTCCGAGACGGGGAAAAAATATATCACCAAGGAATTCCAGTTCATCCCTGCGCTCGACAACATTAAGGGAACCGAAGAAGATCTTGGAGCACTAGGTGCTGAGGTGCTGGCCTATACCGATAATGATCAAGCGCTGACCTGGAACTGGACCCGCCTGCCGAACGGGATGCCGCAGGAATTATCCAGCAGCATTCAAGGCTATCTCGGTGGCAAGCTGACCAAAGAAGGCATGCTGAAGGAATTCCAAGTCAACTGGGATAATCTCAGTGTGCAGTGATTTACCCGCTCTGTACACATCAAAAGCCGCGCAACGTTGCGCGGCTTTTTCTTTTGAGCGTATTCATTTGGCTAGTTAGCGCGCAGCATACTGATTTGTCTGGCTAGATATACCGGAGTATAAGGCATGTCATCTCGAAGCCAAGAAATAACCGTGCCAATTAGGGCGGCTGAACCGTACCAAACGGCAATGTCCTTCTGTATGGGCATCTTGGAATGATCAGCGGCGCCCTCCTTTTTCTCCTGATGTGCAGAAATGATTTCCGCCATCAAGTCAAACAGGCGATCTGTAAAAATCGGGCTTCGTTTCGATGTGAGTATTACTTTGTAGAATTTTGCATTTTCCGCAATATGCTTTAGCAGACTCTCTAATATCCTTAAATTCTCTTCCTCAACCGACTCGTTATGGTTGTCATCGTTGTTCACTACTTGTAGAATGTCCTCCACCATCTCATCCGCCATCTTTTCCAACATATCCGGGAGATCGCGATAATGCAGATAAAAAGTAACACGATTGATTTTAGCCCGCTCTGCAATACGGTTTACTGATATTTTCTCAATATCCATTTCCTCCAGCAATTCAATCACAGCATCTCTAAGCAATTGACGTGTACGAAGTACCCGGGGATCTGTACGTTGCGTTGTGTTATTCATCTTACTCTCTCCAATCTTTAACTAACTTATCGTAAACTACATTTTTTTAAAAATTGTTGTTTTTTTATGAGAAAACACTACAAATTTAAAATGAATGTAAACTATTTTACATTTTTTCGCAAATCGTTGCTTGATTACTTGAAAATTTCATTTATAATCTAATTCATGCATTGTAAACTATACAACACACTGTAAATTTAGTCCATGATCGACGATTTGAAAGGATGGAGTGGAGTGAGTACAAAGACAGAAGTAACAAGCAGTTCCGTAAAAAAGGGACCCATCTTATTCATCATGATATTGGGCGCCTTTCTTGCGACACTGAATCATACGGTAATGAGCGTAGCCGTTCCCGAATTTATGCATGATTTCAATATTTCGGCTGCAACCGCTCAGTGGCTAACAACAGGCTATATGCTGGTGAACGGGGTTCTAATCCCAATTACCGCTTATTTGATGCAACGGTTTACGACGCGAGAACTTTTTCAAGCTTCTATGTTTATATTTCTGGCCGGAACGATCGTCTCGGCAATCGCGACAAACTTCCCTATTCTGCTGACCGGGCGTATGATTCAGGCTGCCGGGGCCGGGATTATCATGCCACTGCTCACGAATGTCATCTTGACCCTGTTCCCTCCTGCAAAAAGAGGGGCTGCCATGGGAATGGTAGGGTTAGCTATTATTTTTGCACCTGCCATTGGACCTACTCTGAAACGCTGACCGTATCCAACGAGGCGAATCATACGGATGGTTCATACGGTTAACCATGCCGAAGGTGTATGGAAGACTATGACAAAGGCGGAAGCTTCCGCAGAATTAGCTGAGGCCAATAATTATCTTAAACAAATCACGAATAAAGTGCTGTCGTATCAGGTGCAGGTCCACCAATCCAATTCGCAATGTCGGATAATGTTGTCCCCATTTGTACACTCATTGCAGAAACATCTTTTCTTGGTATTAATCGCCTCCATTCTGTGAACGCTTACATATATACTCACATTATTTTACCTTCCGATTCTATCCACTACTATACTGATACTAAAGGCGTTACCCCATAATCATAGGAAAACACACGCAGGATCCAGGAATTCCTTATGTCTTCCCATGTAATAAGACTTCTTCATAGGTAATCCAATACTATTCATTAAAAAGATTTCACAATATAGACGATTACGAATGATCTTTTTTTAGATATGCGCATACTAAGCTCCATATTTTGAAACTTGCGCCAAGTTAAATCGTAAGTTTGAAGATAGGTCCTGAAGTCTACTGATTTGACGAACTGATATACCATACTTGTGTAGAACACGCAGTTATGTGCACTTATGCAGTAAATCGAAGCTTATGAGACCTAAACAAAGACACAGCACAGCGGAGAGGAGCTATCATTAGTGGAGTATTACCGCAAGAATGTAACAGACAGTTTACAGGAAGTGCAGAGTACAACTAACGGGCTTACGTCGGCAGAAGTCAGCAAACGACTGGAACGTGATGGTTACAATGAATTAAAAGGAAAGAAAAAAGATCCCCTCTGGAAGCTTTTTCTTGAAAATTTCAAGGACCCTATGGTGGTCGTACTGCTTATTGCGGCCATTGTCCAGATTGTTATGGGCCAAGTTATGGAGTCGCTTATCATTTTCCTCGTGTTGATTCTCAATGCAGTTATAAGTGTCATCCAAACACGTAAAGCGGAGAGTTCACTTGATGCCCTGCAGCAGATGTCGGCACCCGAGGCTAAAGTGTTACGGGATGGAGCCTTAAAAACCGTCCCTGCCAGAGAGCTTGTTCGCGGTGATATCGTATTACTGGAGGCTGGAGATTTTGTACCTGCCGACGGCCGTATCATAGAATCGGGAAGCTTGAAGATCAATGAAGGCATGCTGACCGGAGAATCCGAAGCTGTAGAGAAGCATACGGATACCATCGCGAAGGAATCTCCACTCGGGGACCGTCGTAATATGGCGTTTAGCGGTTCTTTGGTTGTATATGGCCGTGGAACGCTTGTAGTAACAGGAACTGCACTGACAACCGAAATCGGCAAAATCGCTGAACTCATTGAGAGCGCCGAAGCCAAGCAGACGCCACTACAGCGTAAGCTCGAAACCTTTAGCAAGCAGTTGGGTGTAGCGATTATCGTGCTGTCCGTTTTGATCTTTGCCATCCAAGCCGGACGTGTTTGGCTGTCGAATGATACAGTGGATACCACGGAAGCCATTCTGAATGCCCTAATGTTTGCAGTCGCTGTGGCAGTCGCCGCTATCCCTGAAGCTCTCTCCTCGATCGTAACGATTGTCTTATCCGTAGGTACGAATAAAATGGCTAAGCAACATGCGATTATTCGTAAGCTGCCTGCCGTCGAAGCACTTGGATCAACCAGTGTCATCTGTACGGACAAAACCGGCACCCTGACCCAGAATAAAATGACGGTTGTAGATTACTTTTTACCGGAAGGTGACCGTGATCAATTCAATCGAGAGCCCGAAGAATGGTCTGAGGAAGCCCGGCGCCTCCTACACATTGCCGTGCTCTGTAACGACTCTAACATTAATGAGGATGGTAAAGAACTGGGCGATCCAACTGAGGTGGCACTTATTGCCTTCAGTAACAGCATGAACAAAGATTACAAGGAAATACGCGACAATTTCCCTCGCGAAGCCGAACTTCCTTTTGACTCGGATCGCAAGCTGATGACGACCTTACACACTTTTAACGGACAAAAAGCAATGATCACCAAAGGCGGACCGGATGTACTCTTTAGTCTTTGTACGCATGTACTACTAAGTGGACAAGAAGTGCCGATGACTCCGGAAGTTCTTGATCGTTTCATTGAAGCCAATGAGGAATTCTCCAGCAGAGCACTACGTGTACTTGCCTATGCTTACAAAACTGTACCCAATACGGTCACTGAAGTCGGGCTGGAGGATGAACAAAACCTGGTACTCGTAGGTTTAACAGCTATGATTGATCCCCCTCGGGAAGCTGTCTATGGTGCGATCGAAGAATCTAAGAAGGCTGGAATTCGGACCATCATGATTACTGGTGATCATAAGACAACCGCACAAGCGATTGGACGCGATATCGGCCTGATGACCGAAAAAGAAATTGCCGTAACCGGTCAAGAGCTCGATGCCATGTCTGACGAAGAACTGGATAATAAGCTTGAGCAGATTGGTGTATACGCCCGAGTCTCCCCGGAGAACAAGATCAGAATTGTCCGTGCGTGGCAGCGAAAAGGCAAAATTACAGCCATGACCGGTGATGGCGTAAATGACGCACCTGCCTTGAAGCAAGCAGATATCGGTGTTGCTATGGGCAGTGGAACCGACGTTGCTAAAGATGCGGCTGCCATGATTTTGACCGATGATAATTTTGTATCGATTGTTAATGCTGTATCTGTGGGCAGAACGGTATTCGACAATATCAAAAAAGCGATCGCCTATTTATTTTCAGGTAACCTGGGTGCGATTATCGCCATACTCTTTGCCCTGATTTTCGACTGGATTAATCCCTTCACGGCGATTCAGCTTCTATTTATCAACCTGGCGAATGATTCTCTCCCAGCCATTGCGCTTGGTATGGAGAAACCTGAACCTAATGTGATGAATAGAAATCCAAGAGAACTCAAGGAAGGTATATTTGCTGGAGGAATGATGCAGGCTATTATTACCCGTGGTCTACTGATTGGTATAGCCGTAATTGTATCCTTGTATATCGGACTCCAGCATTCCCCTGATATGGGCGTGGCTATGGCGTTCACAACCCTGATTCTGTCTCGTACGCTTCAGACCTTTGCCGCCCGCTCGAACAGTCAAACCGCTATTGAAGCTGGCTTTTTCAGCAACAAATACGTCATCGGAGCTGTTCTGGTCTGCTTTGCCTTTTATGGCATTGCGGTTCTACCTGGGGTTAGAGAAATCTTCTCGATTCCAGCTTCGTTCGGAATGTCCGATTGGCTGATTGCAAGTGGTCTGGCACTCGGCGCCGTCATCCTAATGGAATTGACGAAGGTTATTCGTAGAGCGTTTACTCCTAAATCAGCTTCTTAATCACAATTGACCGAAAAGACAGAACAGCGATTCTCCAAGGATGGAGGATCGCTGTTCTTCTGTTGTTTACAGATCTGACTAAAGCAGCCGTATTATAAATATCACGAATTTTTTTAATATTTGACTATGTATTCACAACATTCATCCCCATGAACATTACACTTCACTTCCCGGACGGAAACTCGTTTCCCACGTATTTTGGTAAGTGCTCCTTCGATAATGGCCCCCTCCAGGTCACATACCATTTTCCCTTCCATAACAGGTAACCCTTCGCAGAAACAATCATGTACTGCTATCGACATCCCCTTGTCATCTTCATGGGTTATTACAGGGATCCCTATCTTCAATTGTTCGAATAACCGAAAGAGTTCATTAACCGAGGTGACACCAAACTCTTCCCCAATTTTTCTTCCTATGGTCAACGTTGTACCCTTACCATTCATGGGTAACGCTTGATATAATCCAATAAGTCTAATCGTTCTGAAAAGCTCTAAGGGTACAGCATCCCCCAAATTTTCTCTCTTTATTTTTTTCATATCTGTAAAAGTAAAATGATCCATGCCCGTAGCCTCCAAAATTCTTATGTCATTTATATTTCAAATTTAATTGATATATTGAGTATAAACGTATCCAATAAATGCTTTGTGATCCTACGCACTTCCTATCCCTAATGATTGGAAGAACTAAGATCAAAAATCATTATTTTATATTCCGACACTTGACTGTTAGCGCTTCATCTACGATAATTACAACCTCACCCAAAAAACTGGGACTGGAAGAAAATTGATAATGAAAAGAGGCGGTCGTTATTAGCTGGTTAAGTGATCTCTATAAATTACAGAAGCAGGAGCTAAAAAAGGATATCGAGCCCTCTTTAGTCAATGCCATCTTTCGGATGTATGATAGATTTCCCAGGATTGGACTTAAAGAGCGGATCGGTCAACAGGATATGTCTCTGGATATCGCTGATACTTATATTAACGGCCGAAACGCAATGATTGAAGCTGGAGTCGGCATCGGCAAGTCCTTTGCATACCTCATTCCCAGCCTGCTCATAAACCAAATCGCAAGGCAACCGATCATTATTGCAACATCCTCCATACAACTTTCAGAACAGATACATAAAGATCTGAGATTCATCGGAAGCCGGCTCGGTTTTACATCGGTTCGCTCCGTAGTCGGAAAAGGCATGGGGCAATATGCTTGTCGGTACAGAGCTGCAGAATTGTTCAAGACTGATGATTCAAGCTCCCCTCTATCTACACTTGCCCAGCGTATTTTGAATTACGAAATTGATGAGAGAGCAGATATTAAAGGCGGGGTTAGGGATGCAGTATGGTCTAACGTTTGTGTGAATGATTGCAAATTTGAACGTTGCCATTATAAAAGTACATGTTCGTTCTATGAGATGAGAGCGAAGATTAACGCTAACGCCAGCGACATGGATTTTATTATCGTCAACCAGGACCTGCTCATCCGTGATTTGATCAAGAAAAAAGAGGGAACAAAGGGTTTAATCACTGAACAGCCAGCTCTGATCGTAATTGATGAAGCTCATAATCTGGAAGCAAAGGTTAGAGATGCAAGAACGCTTGAGTTTACATTCCGGGGAACCTGCCGCATGCTGGATGACGCCTTACAAATTCTCTTCAAGCAATCCGCAGATACGGATCTAATGTCACAATTCAAATTTTTAAAAAGATGTGTTGGTCATATTTTCAAACAAGTTGAGGCGGATTTGCTGCAAACAGCCAAGCAAGACAATGACCGCATAAAAGTGTCGGAGATAACAGGAATTTCCTTACGACGAGCGGCACAGGTTCTAAAAGAGGTTAATCTCAGCGTTTCCGTCTTAACTTCCAAGCATGAGCGGGAGATCGACAATATTTTCGAAGCCATAAACGGACTTATAGATCTCTTTGACGTCCTCGCCGGAGTGGAGGATAACTATCTGATCTGGGCAAGTAATACCCAGCGGGAAGCTACCATTAGTATCTGTCCTAAAGGTATAAGCAAGTTTCTGAGATATACCTTATTTAACGGGAAGACATCTGTTATCTTAACATCAGCAACGATGTGCCAGACCGGCGAAACACTAGAGGAGCAATATGCATATCTGACGCAATCCCTCGGTTACAAAGGAGATTATATGGAGCGTCAGGCTTCACCTTTTGACTATGACAACCACACCATGATGTATATTGCCAAGGACATCCCATACTATAACCATCAGAACCGGGAAAGTTATCTTGAAGCGGCATACAAGGAAATGCTAAGACTCTGTAATTTAACGGACGGGCGAACATTGGTCCTTTTTTCAGCTAAAGAGGATATGAAGTACATTCATAATAAATTAAACTCCGAGAAGCTTGCATGGGCGGTGCATGTTCAAAGAGAAGGATCGTCCCAGGACGGGGTGATCGCTGAATTCCGGGGAAGTAAGGGCGTCCTTCTAAGTACCGGTGTATTCTGGGAAGGCGTGAATATCGAAGGTTCCGATTTGTCGCAGTTAATTATTTTCCGACTGCCCTTCCCGGTTCCTTCCGATCCTGTCTATGAACATAAGGCATCTTTAGCAGAGAATCCCTTAAAAGATGTTTTTGTACCGGACATGCTGCTTCGCTTAAGACAAGGAACCGGGCGTCTGATCCGTAGTGAAACTGACCTCGGAGTACTCAGCATACTTGACTCCCGTCTGTCCACTGCCGCCAAAAAGGATTACCGGGAAAAGGTACTGGGATCTTTGCCATTTAAAAAGGTTATCGAGGATTTTAGAGTTCTGGAGAAGTTTGTTAAAGAAAAAGGGATACAACTTAGTAAAAAATAGAAACGGCTTTGCCGCCCTCTAAGGCACGCGTATTCTTCCGAAGCAGCGATACTGCGTATCGCTTGGGGCATCTTTTTCAGCATGAAAAATAGTAAACAAGCCTGATGAGCTTCTGTACCAGGCTTGTTTATTTTTGCTGTATCAGCTCTCCGAAACTGATGATCCATTTATCATCCTTCATTCAATCATTCAAATTATTCGTAGCCTCAAATGTGATAATCATTTACCCAAGGCAAAATAACCATCACGCTAGTACCTACCTGAACTTCTGAATGTACCTTGATTTGCCCCCCATACATTTCTATTAATTGTTTACAAATTGACAATCCAATTCCTGTCCCTTTTTGCTTGGTTGTAAAGAAAGGGTCAAATATTCGATTTAATTTATCCTGTTGAATTCCTTCTCCATTGTCTTTAAAAACAAGTATAATTTCGTTAGTCTCAGTAACGGTGCTAACTGTAATGTCTATTCTGCCTCTAAACGCTGTGAATGAATCAATACTATTTTTTAAAATATTCAGGATTACCTGCTCTAGTTGAGAGGCGTTTCCATACGTTAGTACTTTCTCTAGAGAATACTCCACAGAAAGAATAATATCATCACTAAGTATGAGTTGATTTACGATGTTATTAACTCTATGTATAACCTCGATAATGTTAAATACTACGCCGTTATTCTGCGCACTATCACCTTTTCGAGCCAGCACCAGGAAGTCCGTTACTAATCCATTCAGAGCATCAATCTCTTTGATGGTTATATCCAAATAAGCACGCAATTCATCCGCCTTGATCTCCGGTTCATATAGCCTGTTATTTACAAGCTGGGCAAACCCTTTAATCGAAGCAAGCGGATTCCGTATTTCATGTGCCATACCAGCTGCCATTTGTCCCATAACAGCAATTTTTTGTTCATGCAAATTGTCAATCTGTTGATTTTTATTAGATAAATACCCCTTTGCAAAGCCAGCAAAACGTGTCCAGTTGCATTCCATTAAACGATTATATAAAATCAATCGAATCGTAGAATCATCTTCCATCTCTTCAATGATCTTAAACATAACATTCTGAGCGATTAAGTTTAAATCCTTGCTCATCTCCAGTAAGATATCAAAATGATCACCGAATATTTCTGCAGTATAAATCCCTTGCTCAAACCCCTCTTTTTCTAGTAGGTTTAGGTATTGGTCGTAATCAAATGAATCCAAGAACAATGCTTCTACCATACTCATTAATATCGTACTGAATGTTGAATCTAACAATTCATTATGCGTCTCGACAAACCAGGCGGATTCAATATTTTTTTTCATATTCATAGAATGAAAATGCCTGTTTAGAATAATTGGAACAGCTAGGGTTAATGACGAACGCAATTCATTTTCACTATATGACATTTTGATCCTCCTTCTTTGTTGTTTTGTATTCAATATATATGTATATTTTCCTGCTTTAAAAAAACAGTAAGTTTCTATATTTCACCAAACCAATCGTTTTATTCAATTTTTAATTATAAGCGCTATAAAAAATCCACACCCCAAGCTATTCCGCCTGTAACGGAATGGTTTGGGGTGTGGATTACTTGTATGATAAATCTATATAACCAAGGGGGAGCTTGTTAGCCCCTACTTACCTTCAAAAGGCTAACCTTCCTCATTCTAGTATAACTATGCAATTGAAACGATATAGTCTATGTACTATCAAAAAAGCATTTGATCTAGGATCAAATGCTTTTTACGTTGCTCCTTGATTATTCAAACAGATCATTCACGGAACGAATAGGCTTCACATCCATCGATTCCTTCGATGCGGCTAGATTCAAATACACTCCTACCCAGATGATTGCGCATAAAATGATATAAACCATCTCTTTATCCCCTCCCTTCCGTGGGTTTTATCAGCAATCTATTAATCGTCTCTGTACTCAAAAACATCAATGTTAGTAGGGCGAACACAACAAAGGGGAATAGATCTATGCTTGTGCGTACAGCTAAAAATCCGAACAATGATAAGGACGAATACAGCGGTAATAAAAGTATTACACCACCTACAATGATTACCAACTGACCGTAACGGATAAGAAAGCGGTTATGAACCTTTAATGCGATGAATCCAGTGGTTAACCTGCCAACTGTGATGCCACCGTAGTACAAGGAAATCCAAAGTGCAGCCGTATCAGCCGTGACATCTCTTGTACTGACCAGGTAACTAGCACCCCAGAGCCCGACAATCGTTTCTATCCCGCAAATGATTCGTTGCACGCGTAAAGAAATACATTCATATACTTAATAAATATACTTTATAAAGTCTATGTATGAAGTATGCGATATAAGCATTTCTTTGTCAAGCAACCCATTCACTGATCTGGAGCTGTATCATTAGTGTGCAGTGCATATCAGCAATTGGATCAATACTCTTATTGATCACCTAAAAAAAAGAGGCTTGTCCCATAAGTCATTCATCTAATGACTTATGGGACAACCTCTTAATGGAGCTCGACCAAATCAGGCTCCAATGACTTCAATGTCAACCAGCGCAGGCCGGCCTCGAAATCTTCTTGAAATGTATCTTGCATAACAATCTGTGGATAAATGGGCATTGGATGTCGAAGCTGATAAGCTTCCCAAGCAGATGTCCAGATTTCTAATTCCACCTTATCCTGATATATTACAATTTTGTCCGGAGCAAGAACAGCATTCAGGGTTTGGATAATCCGGCAGGTAGTATCGATGAACGTGTCCTTGCCCATCTCGAGACTCCAGTCAGGCATGTCAGGCAGGAATTTTATTTCCCCTGACATGCCCTGATTACCTTTAAGGATCTTTCCATTCAGGTAGATACCCATGCCAGGTGGGTACCTGTTTGGAAAGTAAAGACCAAGCAAGTACTGTTTCTCTTCCCCTCCCTGGTTCATGCAATATCCGCTGATAGCTGCATTAACGTCATTTTCAACCAAGATAGGCAACTCAAATTGTTGCTCAATCTCTTGAATCATCCGTGAGCCAGTCAGCTCATAGTGGCTGCTGACTTTAATTTCGCCGTTGACAACCTGTCCCGGAATGCCTATGCCAATAACCTTGATAGAAGGATACAAGGCTATAGAGTATTCAATAATATCACAAAAAAATTGTCTTTCGAAGACTGGAATAATATGTTCATCCTTCGCCAGAATCTCGTTCTCCAAATTCACAACGGTGGCTGAAATCAGTACCTGTCCCTCTTTATCCTTCAGATAAATAACCAGCCCGAGGCTGAAGTTGTAATTGTAGCGATAAGTTTGTGCTGGCCTACCGCCATTTGATGGTACAGTCAAGTCTTCGAACAGCTCACCTAACTCGTGCAGCTCCTTGACTAATGAGTTTACTGTTACGACGCTCAGTTTGGTCAGTGCTGCCAGCTGGGGCTTGGTGGCTGTATTTATACGTTTCATCACTTGACGAACGTTGTTAAGATTAATTTCCTTCATTAAGTTGGCGTTTGCTGTTCTCATAAGCCCCCCTGCTCGATGAACGTATGGATCAATTCATCAGGTATTCCTTTTAAGTATGATTGTACCTTAATGTCGTCTAGTTTTCATCTTCGTATCTTAATACGATAGTGTAAAATATTAAATCTTGGGGTCCATCAAACTGAATGCAAAGAATTGAACCTGGCTCGGATTAACAATAAGGACCTTTAATTATAAAGAAGAAGAGCCGCCAATCTTAGCAGCTCTTCCATTACTTCTATCTTCCTCATGTTAATTCGTAACTACCCATTTTTGTCGATCAAGGGTAGGATCAAGCTCTTTTAGAAGCAGCGTCATTCCATCCGTCGAAATTTCCAGCGCTTTCTTATGATGAGCAGAAATAATACTTATTGTACCATCATCATTCTTGTGAAGAATCCAACGCTGATTGTTATATCCGAGATAATGATACAACTGAATTTTATTTTGTCCTGTGTCTAGATCAAGTGCCTGACCGGATGTTGTACGAATGGAATAGGAGCCTTCCTCGTCTCCTGTCGGCACAAATACCCAATTCTGATCAGTAGCA
This sequence comes from Paenibacillus sp. FSL E2-0201, assembly GCF_037963325.1. Taxonomy (NCBI): domain Bacteria; kingdom Bacillati; phylum Bacillota; class Bacilli; order Caryophanales; family Paenibacillaceae; genus Paenibacillus; species Paenibacillus sp. FSL E2-0201. The sequence goes on along the minus strand of NZ_CP150154.1, from coordinate 1,717,975 downwards.
ACATTTGCATCCTTCAAGGTAATAGCTTCACCAATTGCAAGATTTGCTGTATAGATGGAGTTCTGTAGTTCTGCATTTACAAGACTGGATGTGCTCAGGTTAGCAGGCGCTTCTTCGCTCACGATTACGTTTTGATATGAAGCATATCCGCCAAATACATTTAACCCAAAGTGGCCTTCTGCAAATGTACCATCCTGCAGGTCTATCACTTTCTGCCCGTCCACATAAATTATAATATGCGGGCCATTCGCCTCAATTTTCAATTTATAGGTTTGACCCGGCTGAATGAACGTCGGAACTTTCGCCAGAACCTGGCGATCTTCAAAACGACCGTCGATTTTATAGAACAAACGTATGGACTTCATATTCGGGTCCAGATTTAGATAGTATCCACTACGTCCATCTTCGCTGGCACGGAACAACATAGCGCCTGCTCCTCCTGATTTACCAAGCATCATATCTGCTTCATAAATAAAGTTTCCTGCCCGTTTCCCTGCGATATAATTTGCATCACTTGAGTAATTTCCCCGTATTCCATTTTCACTAACGACCCAGGATGCCGCCGATATATCTTTAGTCCACCCACTTAAGTTCGTATGAAAATCACCACCGAATACCTTAACTAATACGCTGGCTGATGTCTTTCCATTTGGAGTAGAGACGGTAATGATAGACTCGCCTTCTTTTTTGGCTACAATTGTTGCTTGTGATGGATCTACCACATTTAGTCCAACCACATCTTTGTTACTGGAATTCCATTTCAGCGGCTGTTCCCCATTACCTGGACCATTCTCTACCATCGCCAGGAGTGTGTCGCTTTGCCCCTTGCTCAGTTCACGATCACTTGTATCCATCATTATCTTGGTAGCTGAGCCCGTCTCCTGATTCCATACAGAGCCTAACTGATTAACTGCTAGAGATACGACTTTTACATTGCCTCCTTTGGTGTAAAAGCTCAAAGCTCTGCTGGCTGGATCCGGAAAAATGACGTCAGAGACTACGACTGTACCGTTATTACCAAAAACCTCAACTGAAGACTCGTCTACAAGGATACGCATCTTGATTCGCTTGTTCTCTGCTTGCATAGGCGCTTCATGCTTTGTGCTAAAAAGGCTAGAAAAATCAGTTACTCCAGAAGCAGAGCGATCTACGATCATTGTGCCCTCGCCCGGTTTGTATGCCACAACAGTCTTCTGATTCGCACTCTCTCGAACGTTAAACCCGAACTCATTAACCTGACTACCTGCAGGTATTTCTACTTCAGCTTCAATCTCGTATGCACCAGATGTAACGCCTTTCAGTAGGTTCTGAGAGGAAGGACTCACCACTTTATTAGCAGTAGAATACAGCTGAATACGCAGCGATTCCAATTCCTTGATCGGCCTTTGAGCGAGCTGAAGCCCATCTTTAGTCGTTACTAATGAAACCTCTCTTGGGACTGACAGTACGCCCTTCCAATTGGTAGTTGGGAAAGCAAACGGATAGTCCCAATTTGTCATCCATGCCATCATTACGCTGCGATGATCTGGCATGTTAGAAAAAGACATTGATGCGTAAAATTCTTTTCCAAAATCTGTTCGCAATACTTTCCCTGCCGGATTATCATTAACGAATTTACCTTCCGCTGTTAAATGACCCACAAAATATTCAGCATCTGATCCGCCTGTTTTTGAATTCGCTCCTGTACTAATCATCAGAACCCATTTCTTCTGTGATGTTCCGTCTACCGAAAGTTGAAGCAAATCTGGACATTCCCATACACCGCCGCGAACATAATCCCCGTATCCCCAACTATCTGTCAGGGTCCAATCAAGTAGATTCGTTGAAGTAAAGAAACGAATATGATCTCCACCGGATACAACCATGACCCACCTGTTATTGTCGTTATCACGAATCACTTTCGGATCACGGAAATCCCAACCTCCGGGCTCCCCTCCATTATCGCCTGGATTCTCGATAACCATTGGACGCGCCTTGGAATATTCCCAAGTACGACCTTGGTCCTTGCTGTATGCAAGACCGATACGCTGATTCCCATTCGGGCCATCGGGATTATAGGAAGTGTAGTAGGCAATTAGCCCCTTACCTCCTGAATCCCCGAACAAGCCTGATGCATTCGTCAAATCTGCCACAGCCGATCCAGACCAGACATGTCCATGATCATTCCACGGCAGCGCAATCGGAAGCCGCTTCCAGTTCAGCATATCTTTACTGACAGAATGTGCCCATGTGCCTCCGTCCTGATGGAATAGATGATATTCTCCTTCGAAGTAGACCAGTCCATTCGGATCACTTGCAGAACCATGAATTGGCGTATAGTGATATTGAGGACGATATTTTTCATTATAATAACTGCTAGCATCCGTCACATAGGTATCCTGGAAGTAAGCCGTTCCTTGTTTAACGACGATTCCTGCATATCCATCGGTGTAGGTTTTATCTGTTAGATAGATTGCAGCCGGGGTGTATCCGTCTAGGAAGACCTGAATTCTGTTTCCATTTGCCTTTATCTCTACATGATGTTTTGCTCCCGTCTGACTTGGATAGGTATGCTGTGAACTTGCAATGGTTGTTCCGTTAGCTTTCGTCAAGCTTACACGGACCTGATTTCCTTCCTTCGTAAGGACAGCTTCATATCCCTTTGATCCATCAGCCGATGAACGAAAGGCGAGCGCTGCAACAGAATCAGGACGAAGAGATATATTACCTTCATATACAAAATCAGCAGCTTGTTTGTTATATATTTGCAGTGACTTACTCTGGTTTGCTACCATTCCTTTTTTGCCGCTGATATTAGGCTGCCATTGTCCTTGATTTGTAACCACAGCACCAAGATTTCCTTTCAGATCACTTACGATTATGTTTTGGAACAAAACAGAACCATCCCATACATTGAGTCCTAGCCTACCTGTACGATACGCGTTATCCTGAACCTCAATCACAGGTTTATATGCATTGTCCCAATATATTTTCAGCGATGAACCCTCTGCTTTCACCTTGAGATGATAGATTTCGCCTGCCTTGACTGTAACTTTTCGCTCCACTTTTAATTTCCCTTCACTACCACTTGCGTCTTGTAAACGAATCATACCTGCATTCGGTACGATTTGGAGCATGTAGGAACCCCAGCCATCTTCATTAGAACGGAACAATAAGGTCGCGTCAGCTTTCATATCCATGATCATGACGTCAGCTTCATAGATAAAATCCTCTGACACCGTTTCGGAGATTGCCATTACATTTTCTTTTGGATCGGAAGTCAGTAAGATTCCTTCAGGAGTATCCACCAAGTTACCTTTTCCTTTTATTTGCCAACCTGTCAAATTCGTTTTTGCATTGGTTACGCTTTCAAAAATAGAAAGTCCCTCCTTAGCTCGTTTGCTTACCTCCTGTTCAGCGAGCGCAGCCCATCCAGTCCCTGGATTTGCTACATAAATGCCTGCTGAAGTCATTACAAGTCCTATTGCCATAAGAAAGCATATTGCGAATTTTCCTTTATTTTTCATCTTCTTTGCCCTCATTTTCTATCATTAATATTGAAAAACAAGAAGGAGGCCAATTCATTACTGCACTGACCTCCTCTATATATTCTTTTACAATTGAGCAGAAATCTGACTTTCCAGTGCTGTGAGTCCAAGAGCCAGAGCACCGCATAATCCCGCCTGTTGGCCTAACCCTGGTGGAACGATATACTCATCTATGTGTTCCAAAATAGTACTTGAGCTGACATAGCCGTTCAGGTTCTGAAGCACAGCCTGACGGATCAGTGGAAACAATTGTGACTGCTGCATAACACCACCACCCAGAATGATTTTCTGAGGAGAGTTAAGCAATATAGCACCCGTAATCGACTGTGCAATATAAAATGCTTCCATTTCCCATGCAAGATGATCCATAGGAAGTTCATGGCCCTTCTTCCCCCACCTTGCTTCAATAGCAGGACCTGCCGCCATCCCTTCTAGGCAGTCCCCATGATAGGGACATCCCCCTGGGAATACATCGTCAGGATGGCGTCTCGTAAGAACATGACCCCCTTCAGGATGCACAAGACCATGAATGAGTTTACCTTCTGAATACACTCCCACACCAACACCCGTGCCAACTGTATAGTACAAACAGCTGGATAACCCTTGGGCAGCGCCCCATTTGGCTTCACCAAATGCCGCTGCATTGACATCCGTGTCCCATCCAAAAGGAACCGAAAAGTTTCTTTTCAAAGTGCCCAGCATATCGTAATTTCCCCACCCTGGCTTTGGTGTTGTAGTAACGTAACCATACGTTGGGCTGTCTGGGCGTATATCGATCGGACCGAACGATCCAATTCCGATAGCTTCTACTTGCTTACCTTGAAAATATTGAATAACTTTGGGCAACGTCACCTCAGGATGTTCTGTTGGGAAACTAATCTGATCTTCAATTTCCCCATTTTCATTCCCAATGCCACATATAAACTTCGTCCCGCCAGCTTCAATCGCTCCTATACGCATATACACGACTCCTCTCGATGACTAATTCTTGTCTTGCTCAGCAGAGGGAGTAAGCTCATAGATATCCAGGGAAATCAGCAAGTCATTCTCATTATCTGCAAACACAGCTATACCTTTAGATTCTAGTCCAGGGAATATAAGATCCGTAATCACTGCCTGACCACCATTACTGAACGCCTCAACTGAAGAGCGATCCACATAAATACGGAGATCATTTGACTCATCAAGCGCTTCGAGCTTGGCTGAATGATGTCCTACGAAATGTTCGTGGAAATCATGCTGACCTGAAGCCATCCGATCTACATAAAGCTCCTCTGTCTCACCGTTAATACCGATTATTGTTTGACTATCCGCACCTACTCTTACTTTGAAGCCTACAGATTTACCTCGAGTGAACTCAGCTATAATCTCATAAGATTCCAAGTGAATCTCCTTAAGAAGAGTATTGATTTCTTGCACCGTTGCCTCTTTCACAGAAAGGACTTGTACACGAGCAGATTCCAACTCTTGTACCGGCTTCTGCACAAGAAAGATCTCCCCTTGTCTTGATTCGAGTTGAAGCTCCCTTGCAATCGTCATCGCGCCGCGGAATTCTTCTGCCGGCGTCTTGTTAGCATACATCCAGTTGCTCATCCAGCCGATAAATAGTCGTCTTCCATCTTCAGCCGGTATATCAGACCAGCTTACACCTGCATAATTATCTCTTCCATAATCAATCCAGCGAACTTTTATCGAATCTTCATCTGGCGTGAACACTTCTCCATCAAAATCCCCTGTGAAATACTGAGTTCTTGACCCTTCCACAAAAGCAGGATCCGCACCGATGCTCACAAGCATCACCCATTTCGTGTTCGAATGATCGCCATCAATAGCAAGTGGGAACAAGTCTGGGCATTCCCATACCCCGTCATGAGAACCGATTCCGTTACCAAATTCGCTGGCATATGTCCAGTTAATTAGATCAGGAGAATGATATAAACACACCGTTTGACCACAAGCTACAATCATCACCCATTGATTCGTATCTTGATTCCAAAATACTTTGGGGTCACGGAAATCAATGAATGTATCATGTTCAAGTACCGGGTTTCCTTCATATTTCGTCCAGGTTCTTCCTTTATCTTTACTGTAGGCCAAGCTTTGACGCTGAATGGCTGGCTTGCCTTCAGGCATATCCAAATGATGCGTAAAAATCGCTACTAAACCTGGTTTACCTTCAAAAAATCCAGTCGTATTATTCCAATCAACTACAGCACTGCCGGAAAAAATCATACCTAATTCATCTGGAGCGAGAGCGATAGGCAGTTCCTCCCATGTAACAAGATCCTTGCTAACCGCATGGCCCCAGTGCATAGCTCCCATGGTCATTCCACCCGGATGGTGCTGAAAGAACAAATGATATTCACCCTCAAAATAAACCATTCCGTTTGGATCGTTCATCCACTTTTCCTTTGGGGAAAAATGATACACACCTCGGTAATTTTGTTTCGCAATCGTAGACATTATTGTTTTCTCCTTTACTCCCGTAATAAGATCTTAGCTCTAAGATCATCTCTCTTTATATAGATGAAGGTCGTGTATAGCAGTGTAACTGCATGGAACACGGCCTTCACCCCACAATATTAATCATTTGTTATTGGGTTGCTCTATCATATCCGCCTTGTTTAATTTGAAGCCATTCTTGCAAGCCCAGACGATCCAATTCTTTCAGGTATTCATCCCATTGCGCTTCGACTTTACCGTTTTGGTACCATTCCGTGCGCATTCTAAGCACGTAGGCAAAAAGATCCGTTTCAATTGTCGTAAGGCGATCAAGCTCTTGAATAGAGTGGAATACACTTGGCATTACGTTTTCTGCTTTCATATTTGGCGCCATGATATTCTTGATAATGTCCATTCTGCTTTTGGCATCATCCGGCATGGTTGTGTATTTTCCATAATAGGAATCAAGGATAGCTAAGGGACCACCCACACTTGTTTTCTCACGTAGTTCTACAGGAGCTGCACCCTCCAATGGCAAATGTTTCAGCATTCCTTTTTCTTTATCAAATTCGAAAATATTCTGCTGCTTATCATCTCCATACGTCCCCCAGTTGTTCTGTACAGATTGAATCGGATCGAAGAGTTGATCAACCCACTTCGCTGTCGTTTCCAAGTTCTTATTGGCGCTTGTGACAACCATCTTCCCTCTTCCCAAACCAAGCGCGTTCGTTCTTGTTACGTTAACTTCTCCATCAGGTCCAGCAAGTGGAGGCATAACTTCGTAGCTGTCATTATCTCCGGTGATGTTTGCCTTATCCCATGAGAAGTAAAGTCCGTATTTCTGATCCTTTCCTTTTGCAAGGTAAGTACTCCAGTCTTGCGTGTAGGCTTCAATATCAATGAGTCCTTCTTTATACAGCTCGTTAATAAAAGAAACTGCTTCCTTGTAATCTTCTTGTGCCGCCGTAAATATCACTTTCCCATCATTGCTCACAACCGCATGGTCAGGGTTCTCACCCAATCCAAACGAAGCAAATAGGAATGCCAGATCTTCTGCTCCCGGCTTGTTAATAAAGGACAATGGAATTTCGTCAGCCTTACCGTTGCCATTTGGGTCTTTTGTCTTGAATGCAATTAATACTTCCTTTAATTCTTCTGTTGTTTTAGGCATATCAAGGCCAAGCTTCTTAAGCCATTCCACATTGATCCAAGGCATACTATCTACCGCCTGGATTCTTTCTTTACCGCTACCCAGCTCTTCAATCCATGGAAACGCATAAATATTACCATCTGGTGCCGTAATCATAGACTTATATTCCGTTGCTTCTTCCAGCACCTTTTTGAAGTTTGGCATATTATTCTCGATGAGATCATTCAGCGGGACGATGGCACCATCTTTAGCAAGCTTGAGCAGCTCATAGTCACTGTAGTCCGCATTAAAAATAGCATCAGGAAGATCACCACTTGCCACAGCCAAGTTTCTTTTTTCAACAAATACGTCTTTAGTAAAATTCTTCCAATTAATATGAACATTCGTCTTTTCTTCAAGACGTTTATTAATCAGTTTTTCATTTGGATCAGTTGGGGCAAGTGGAGAGCTTTGCGTAATAAAGTTCAAAGTTACTTTACCGCTGGCGTCCTGTTCTTTACTAGCTGCACTTCCCCCTCCTCCTCCACCGCATGCACTAAGGAACATAAGTGAAGCAAGTACAGTTACAGAAGCTGCTTTCGTCGAAACTCTTGATTTCTTAATTCTTTTCATAGGGTATGACCTCCAAATTAGATATGAATGAATTAATCTTTATCTATGTGCAGCCTGTTTCCTACTTAAGGGAACCGACCATAACACCTTTTTCAAAGTACTTCTGGAAGAACGGATACATAACAATGAGTGGCAAACTGGAAACAACAATGGCAGCATACTTGATGATTTCAGACAATCGCTTCATTTCCGCCATGGCGAGTTGGTCGCTGATCATGCCCGGATCTACCTGATTCTGGATCAAGATGGAACGCAACACGAGCTGCAGTGGATGAAGATTCGGATTATCTAAATAGATCATAGCGTCAAAGTAGGAATTCCACTGGCCAACAAAGGCATAAAGAGCGAGCACAAAAACAATCGGTTTGGAGAGCGGTAATACGACACTGAAGAAAATCCGCATCTCCGAAGCTCCGTCTACATTAGCGGCTTCCTTCATTTCATTCGGAACTCCTTTGAAGAAAGTTCTAGAGAGAATGATGTTCCAAACATTGACCGCCCCTGGAATGATCACCGCCCATACTGTATCAAGCAGACCAAGGTTCTTAACGAGTAGATATGTAGGTATGAGTCCACCCCCAAAGAACATGGTGATAATAAACAAGGTCATGAAAAACCCTTTTCCTTTGAGCCTGTCATCGGACAGTGCGTAACCGGCACAGATTGAGACGAGAACGGTAATCATAGCAAATGAAACAGAGTATAAAACAGAGTTTCCAAAACCTCGGATCATGGCCGGATTAGAAAGAATTTTCTTATACCCTTCTAATGACCAGTCCGAAAGATTGAATGATAATCCTTTACTGAGCAGCACAGATGGATCCATAAAAGAAGCAATCACTACATAAATCAAAGGAAGTACGATGATAAGTACAGCCAGTGTCAGGAAGATCGCGTTCAGCACGACGATAAAGCGATCTAATCCGGAATGTTTAATAGGCATAGCTTGTTGCTCCTTTCTTAGTAAAGACCGTCACCCTCATTCAGTTTCTTCACGGTGAAGTTAACTGTGAGGAGCAAGACGATGTTGATGATAGAGTTAAACAATCCTACTGCGGCTGAATAGGCATAATCGCCCGACTGCAAACCAATTTTATAAACGTAAGTCGGAATGATTTCTGAGGTTGGCAAGTTCATCGCCGTTTGCATGAGGTAGGCTTTCTCGAAGCCAATTGACATAATCCCACCAGCTGCAAGGATAAATACGATAGCCATAATTGGACGAATGGTTGGCAGATCGATATGGCGTATTCTTTGTAGAAGATTAGCGCCGTCGAGATTGGCTGCATTATGTAACTCAGGATCGACATTAGCAAGCGCTGCTACATAAATAATGGATGCCCAACCGGCTCCGGTCCAAATATCGGATAAAATGTAGATCGAACGGAAGTACTCAGGACGAGACATAAACATAATTGGTTCACCGGTAAGCCAGGTAAAAAACTGGTTAATCGGTCCCGTTGGGGACAAGAAGATAAACAACATCCCGACCACAACGACAACAGAAATAAAGTTAGGTGCATACAAGAACAATTGAATGTTCTTTTTGACGCCTGCACGGCGAATTTGATTCAACATCAAGGCAAGAAGAATCGGAATTGGAAAACTCAGAATTAATCCGAAGAAACTTAATTTAAGCGTATTCATAAAGATCACTTCGAAATTGGGGGAAGAAAGGAATTTCTCGAAGTTGTACAAACCTACCCATTCACTCCCCATAATACCTTTGATTGGGCTGAAATCTTTAAAGGCGATAATCGCACCATACATAGGACCGTATTTAAAAATTAGGGTCAGAATAACAGCTGGTGCGAGCAAAATATAAAGAAAGTAGTGCTTCTTTAGATAATCCATTAAGGAACTCTTATGTCGCGTCACCGTTATTCCGTGTTCGGCTTCTATTGGGTTATGCAATGCCTTTACCTCCGTTCTTATCAATGTTTACATCTTGATGCAGTAAGGGCTTTCAATCTCAATTATGTCCTGCTGCTTTTACAATTTACCAAACACTTAATCGTTCGTCAATACATTTTGTAAAAATATTTATGTGCATATGACAAATTATTTTGTTCATAAATGGCGTTAATTATTTTACATAATTACAAATACAGCCAATTTAAATAGGATTACATCCTTTAATCTCACCAAATTCTCAATATAATGAAAATATCACTATCTTTTTGCACACTTTATATCAAATAAAACGTAAACTAAATTGTGCATTTGTAAAAATCATGTTGCTATTTTAGGCAAACTAATATACATTAAAGAGAGTTGGAATAATGGAAAATAGTACACGATTTGTGGCGGATATCAAGAACAAGAATATAGAGGTGAATTACATAGATGGCCAGGGAAAAAGTAACTATACAAGACATCGCAGACGCTTTAGGAATCTCCAGAAATACAGCTTCCAAAGCTTTAAATGGAACGAACGGTATACCCGATGAAACCAGAAACAAAGTAATAAAGAAAGCGATAGAGTTAAAATATAAACAGTTTGCTTTTATGGACACTGAGAGTACTCTATCAAGAAACTCTGGAAACATTGCTTTATTAACAGAAAACTTACCGAACACTTCCCATTTTGGATCGAAACTGATCAGTGGCATGGAAAAAAGAATCAGTGCAGAAGGATATAATTTATCTATGCACATTATAAGAGACGTTGATCAGGAGTCCCTGTCTCTACCAAATAATTTTGATGTCTCCAATGTAGACGGAATTATTTGCATTGAGCTATTCAATTCGGAATATACTAAGCTAATTACAAGTCTAGGTATTCCAACTATTTTCATCGACTGCTCTGCACATGTCTGTTATCCTGAATTCCAAGCAGATGTCCTTCTAATGGAGAACGAACATAGTACCTATCAACTTACTAAAAAGTTAATTGATGGCGGTTACACATCACTGGGGTTCATCGGGGATTATAATCACTGTAGGAGTTTTAATGAAAGATGGGTGGGCTTTAATCGCGCTCTGATAGAATCCGGGATTCAGCTTGATCTCTCGCAATGCATTCTCGATGACGATCGACTATTTTTCTCAAGTCCGGAGTGGGCAGATACTAGACTAAGTCAAATCGATGAGCTGCCTTCTGCTTTCGTGTGTGCTAACGATTATATTGCGGTTTCCTTTATGAAGTCACTAAAAAATAAGCTTTCCATTCCTAACGACATCGTCATTAGTGGTTTTGATAACGGTCCTGAATCAAGCATTGTAGAACCCCATCTCACTACAGTTCATATTTATAGTAATGAGATGGGTGTCAAAGCGGCCGAAATGCTGCTCTCCCGAATTAATGATCCGAAGCAACCCTATCAGGTTTCTCATATTTATACCAAACTCATCATAAGAGAATCTACACCTAATATCAGTTGATGAATTCAAAGAACCCAAGCGATTGAAATTCAATCGCTTGGGTTCTTTATTTTGGTTAGACTTCATAAGACCAGTCTACTCCCTTTATCGGGACGATAGCTCTTTATGGCATTAATCAAGCCAATGCATGATGTGATGTCAACAAAGAGGACGTCTCTTATTCGTTCCCCATTGTGCTAATGTCGATGACAAACCGGTAACGGACATCTGAAGCAAGCACACGCTCCCAGGCTTCATCAATCCGGTCAGCAGAAATGACTTCGATTTCAGATGCAATATTATGTTCAGCGCAGAAATTAAGCATTTCCTGCGTTTCACGGATTCCTCCAATCATCGATCCGGCAAACGAGCGGCGGTGGCCGATCAGCGAGAATACGTTAACTGCCAAGGGGTCAGCAGGCGCACCGACATTGACTAATGTACCATCCAGCGCCAAGAGCGAAAGATAGGCATCGATATTAATCTGCGCGCTTACAGTATTTACGATTAGATCGAACGAGCCGGAAAGCTGTTTAAATGTCTCCGGATCGCTAGTGGCATAATAATGATCTGCCCCTAACTGCAATCCATCTTCCTTCTTCTTTAGTGACTGTGATAAAACAGTAACCTCAGCTCCCATGGCATGAGCAATCTTCACAGCCATATGTCCAAGCCCGCCAAGACCCACTACAGCTACTTTTTTGCCGGGAGCGGCTCCCCAATGACGCAGAGGTGAATAGGTGGTGATCCCTGCACACAGAAGCGGTGCAGCGGCGTCAAGCGGAATACTGTCAGGGATTCGAACCACAAAATCTTCGGTTACGACGATATGGGTGGAATAGCCACCTTGCGTATATTGCCCATACCGGTCGATAGCTCCATAGGTGCCCGTATTTCCACTCAGGCAATATTGTTCCTCACCTTTATGGCAATTACTGCACTCTCCACAAGAGTCAACCATACAACCTACCCCTACCCGATCGCCCACTGAGTACTTTGTGACTCCAGAACCAATCTGGCTGACAATTCCGGCGATCTCATGTCCCGGAACCAGTGGATAGTTGACCGGTCCCCACTCCCCGCGGGCAGTATGAATGTCCGAGTGACAGATGCCAGCGTATTTAATCTCAATAAGAACATCGTGCGGCTGCAGATCTCGGCGTTCGATTGTGGTTAGCTTGAATGGACCTTCCTGACTGAATGTTGCGCGTGCATTAACTTTTATCATAGTGAAACCTCTCTTCTAGATAATATTAAAATCTATAACGTCAGCTTTACAAAACATATGTTATTACTTAAAGTTAACTCTAAGTCAAGCACAAAATATATTTGAGATTGGAGATAGATGATGAAGACATACTCTATAAGTGAAGTGGCAGAGTCCTTTAACATGACACCACATACCCTGCGTTACTATGACAAGGAAGGTCTTTTCCCTTCTATAGATAGAACCTCCGGCGGTAAACGTATATTTAAACAATCCGATATGGATGCTTTAAAAGTAATTGAATGCCTGAAGTCATCCGGGATGCCCATTAAAGAAATAAAACATTTCATTGAGTGGTGCTCTGAGGGGGATTCCACCTTACAGCAAAGATATGACATGTTCCTGGAGCGGAAAGCTTCCGTAGAAGCACAGATGGAAGAATTAAAAAAAACGATGGAAGTCATAGAACATAAATGCTTCTACTACAAGACCGCCTTGGATAGTGGTACGGAAGATGTCCATAAGTATAATGAAATAAAGTAGCAATATATCCTAATTCCGGTATGCAAAATGTAACATTATTGATTGGTATCTTCTTATTAATTGGTACATTCGCAAGTGCAATTTTGATTATAAACAAAAAGAATACACAGAATGGGAATTAATCTACACAAGGTTCATCTATTACCTGTAGACATAACAGTGGCATAGACGACAGAACGAAAAGTGGTAAAACCCAAAAGTTTTCTCCCTACTTATGATAAAGTTCCCCTTATCACTCTAACAGCAAAAATCAAGTGATGCATAAAAATGACCCTGAACTCCACGTCTGTGGTGTCAGGGTCTTCTTCAGTCTGCAGAAATGGTTGGATTATTGAACCTCTTTAAACGTACTCGCAACTTTCATGAACATGTCGCGTTTTTCGTTCATGCCAGTTTGAAGAGTCCAGACTAGCAATTGAGCAAAGTAACCTTCCGTTTCTACAAATGTTACCAGGTAACTAATTTTAATTTTGTCGATTTCTCCATGCCGGTTGTATAATTTTTCGATTGCTGAGCAAGATAATACGACATATTTTGATTACTTTAAGGATGGAGAAGAAGACTATAATGGAACAATACGACCCCCAAATGAAAATTCATCAAATGTCCACATGGCTTGATGAACTAAAACAGAAATTAAACCATATGGATGATGCCGAAATTATTGAGCACAAAATAGGTACCAGTGCCTCAGTTCATCTTTTATACATAAAAACGTTAATCGATCCAGAGCGTTTAAACGAGACGATTATTCAACCACTTCATCGTTCTGCTTGCAATTCGCTTTCTTCATGCATAACCAATGCCAAAGTTTCGGAAGTTCTATCGTTCGAAGATGCTGAGCAAAAAATAATGCAAGGATTTATTCTTCTAAACGATTCAGTCAACGATCAGTGGTTAGGCGTCCAACTAGAAAACCCTCTTGGTCGGGCAGTTGAACCTTCTCAAACGGAAACGGTTATATATGGAGCGAAAGACAGCTTCAGTGAACAAATCGATAAAAACATTACAATGTTGCGCAGACGTTTGCCTATAACGACATTAAAAACGGAAAGCTTTACTATCGGTTCACTGAGTAAAACAAAAGTTGTGTTACTGTACATAGACGGATTAACTAATCCAGAATTTGTTTCCCTTGCAAGAAAGAAAATTGAAAGTGTGGATTTCGATCAATTTTTAGACTCCTCTCAGCTTGCAGCTTTTATTGAAGATCATAACCATACGGTCTTTCCGCAATTTCTACAAACGGATCGGCCGGATGCCTGTGCCTACGCCTTAGGTGAGGGAAAGCTGACGCTATTGGTTTCCAATTCACCGTTCGCCTTAATTGCTCCCATTACTTTTTTCCATCTAATCCAATCGCTGGAAGACTACTTCCTTCGTTGGCCGGTAGCCAGTTTTTTACGTTTAATCCGGTACGGAAGTTTTATTGTTTCTTTGACGATGATTCCTTTTTATGTTGCGTTAACGACATTTCATTACCAAATGATTCCGCTGCCGATTCTTTTCGTATTATTGGAATCGAGAAGCAAATTGCCCTTTACTCCGTTTACGGAAGGACTTTTCATGATCGTAACGCTGGAAATCATCAAAGAAGCAAGTTTGCGAATGCCGACCAAAACCAGTCAAACGTTAGGGGTTATCGGTGGTATCGTCATAGGACAAGCTGCTGTAGAAGCAGGCTTTGCAAGTAAAGTATTGATAGTGTTGATGGGTATATCCGCTATTGCTTTCTTTTTAGTTCCCAATTATCAAGTGACAAAATCCATGGTGCTGTTACAAATTCTTCTTCTTATCCTTGCATCGTTTCTTGGGTTGCCGGGAATCGTGATCGGGCTAATCGGGATTCTTGCACATCTCCATGCGTTAACGTCATTAGGTCAACCTTATTTAGCACCGATCGCTCCATTTTATGGAAAGGATTGGAATGACCTCTTTATCCGCGGACCTTTAATTTGGATGAAAACGCGTCCGAACTATCTAAAACCACTACGGAAATGGCGACAGGAGATGAAGAAGTGAAGAGTTTATCCTTATATAATCGAACTTCCACCCTTGGCGGTATCTATTTCCTTCTCTTAGTCAATCGCATGCAAATGCATTATTTTATTTTAATCATGCCGGTTTATTTAGTTCATCCGTATATGGTTTGGGGAATTGTCGCAATGGGGCTACTGTCCCACCTTAATTTGATGATGATGTCCAAATGGTTTACTTCCAGTTATGCAGCGAAAGGCTATCAAGGATTTTTACAGCTTTTCGGGAAAAGGACGGTTCAAGTTTTCGCAATACTTGGATTTTTGCTAATATTATTAAAAATTTCAATCATCACACTGGGATACGTTGAAATGCTTCATAATTTTATTTTTCCATCTATGGATAAAAGATGGCTGATCTTAATCATTCTTTTGATCAGCTTATATGTGGCTTCACATGGAATGGAGAATACATTGCGTTTTGTCGTCATCGCCTTTCTTTGCGGGGCTTGGATCTCAGTCATGTTTATTCCTTTTTTCTTTCAACCGGATGCAAATTACCACGATTTGTATCCTCTCATACCCACCGAATGGTCAGGACAATCATGGCAAGGTTTGTTGTTTATTTGGTCGGCATTTTCCGGTCCGGTATATTTGGTTTTTATGGTTCCATGGTTAAGCTCCAATAAAAAAATATCGAAATATCTGGTCATTGGAAACATGCTATCGATCATGGAATATTTATTATTGTTCGTTGCTTCGGTATTATTTTACGGTTCGTATTACTTACGCAAGATCGATTTTCCGATAGGATATATGGGAAGCTACATTCAAACGAGCGGTTTAGAACGAATCGATTACATCCTTATCTCTTTCCATATGTTTAATTATGTGTTTGACATATCAATTCTTCTGTTATGTTTTTATGGAGCCGGAAGAATCTTTATGAGAAAAATGAAAGAACGCACGACTCGGATTGGATTTTGGTCGAGCTGGCTCGTCATTTTGATAAGCATCATCTTAATGGATCAATGGTTATGGCAAACGGTTCCGGGTCAAAATATGTTACTGAACATTCAAATCTGGATCAGCTCATGCATTTATTTACTTATTCCTACGATCCTTTTCACTGCAGTTAAACGAAAGGAGCGTATGTAGGCATGGTACCATATAAGCACTATGGTTTATTGGCGATTGTAAGCCTTATGTGGATGGCCGGCTGTTCTTCTCCATATGTCGAGAACAATAAGATCGAAGAGATTGCTCCGGTAGTTTTCTGGTCGGTTGACAAGGGGACGGAAGGAAAGTTAAAAATCAGCACTTTAGTACCACCGCTCATCCAAGAAAAAAAACGTCTTCTCTCCAAGGAAGTCAACCTGTTAAAGCAGGGAGACCAGAAGTTTAATTTAATTTATTATCGGGAATTGAAACAGGGGCAGCTGCGAATGTTATTAATTAATGAAGAGCTGGCAAAAAAAGGAGGTATTGAAAAGCTGATCAATACGATACTGGTTGATCCCGATATTTCAATGCGTGTCTATTTGTTGATTATCAGAGGCGATTTTGATGAATACATAAAAAATCAATTGACGAAGCAAGAAAACCAAGATTATTTTCTTTATCGGATGTTAAAGCATTACGAGGAGCATAATCAAGGTGAAATGAGCATCGTCAATATTCATACATTTATGAAGAAAGTATATTCCCCTTTTAAGGATCCCATCCTGCCGGTTTTTCATTCGGATAAGAACAATTTCAATTACGTAGGAACAGCCATCTTCCAAAACGATAAAGAAGTAATGGTCATTCAGGACGTGGACGATAATATTTTCCAACTTCTGGATAACGATCATTTCCTAAAAGTCTTGGCCATTCCAAAGTTATCTATCAGTTTAGGACGTATTCGATCCAATGTTGGCGTGAAACTATCGCGGGATTATTCATCCTTGTCTTTACATGTGAGATTGAACGCAAGAATAGAAGAATACCAGGGAGAAATGAATATTCAAAGTCAGGAACAATTGGAACATTTAATTCATGAGGTTGAGGTCTACCTTGAGGAACAGACGTCAGATTTATTAAAAAGAATGCAACGGTGGAAAGTAGATCCCTTAGAGGTCGGAACCCATTCGCTTAAGCCGTTTTCTAAACAAATAACGGAAGAGCAATGGTTGAAATATTGGGAAAATATGAAAATTAATGTTGACTACGAGATCAAAGTACATCCTTTAAATTGGAGCGGTTGAAGTGAGGTAGCGTCAAGAAGTTTGTGTAAGCTAGGGAAAGTAATTCTTTAGACTGTATGGGTGGTATGGGTGGTATGGGTGGTATGGGTTGTAGGGTGTTCTTTGGAGTGAATTCAATAGGCATCGTAAATCACCATCAAAGTCGGTGGACAAATGCAACGGTAGAAGGTCGATACATCGCATTAAAGCCTTACGGAGGACGTCGGGTGTGCAGTTCAAACTCTGTCAAGGCGCGTAAAACCAATCTAGAGCAAAGGCTCATAGAATGTACTTCCGACCCGATTCCGTCGAAACTGGTGCAGCGGTTGCTGGGCCAATCCCACTCGCTGCTGCTCTCTTCTCCCCGGAGACGCAAAAGGCTCTTTTCCAGAGCGTCATCAAGCAAATTCATTTCAGTATCGCGAAGGACATGCGAAGCATTGAACTGGAATTCAACCCGCAGGTGCGACAGCATTTTTTTAAACTGACCCCTTCTGCCAAAACGGCGGAAGGGGCTTTTGCTGTAATTCGGCAAAAGTCCCCGTCGAGGTACATCATTATTCTGTAGTAAAAATTAACTCGCAGGAGCCGGTTTACGCACCATTCCAACCAAAGCTTGCTTTACGTTCTTGAAACCAGCTTCCTTTAGCGCCAATATATTGAGGCAAGCAGTGACACCTGCACCACAATAAACGATGATTTCTTGGTCCGCTAGGAGAGCCCTCCTCCCAATAATAATGGATCGCACCGGGGATATGACCAGCCTTGGTGTACTTGCTTGTATCCTTGCCCGTTTAGCGCTCTGGTACCCGCAAGTCGATTAGCACCCTGCCGGCTTGACCGATTCCATTCTTTACCTCGCGCATTGCAGCCAGCAGGCTCTTCTATCCCCTCCGTCTGGCTAGTGTTGTTCCCCCATTCATCATAGCTATACTCATTTACTGTTGTTCCACACTTATTAACCATCTGCATCACGTCTCAGTGCCCTTATACAGCTAATAATCTGTACTTGCGGTCTTGTCCCTTTTTACCAGCACTCTATCGTGCCACTTACTGACTTAACAAAAAAAGCAACTCCCTTGTTGGCAAGTCGCTTTTAAAACACTCTATTCTGAATCTCTATTAATATCAAAATCATCCTCTAAATCTCACCGCTTCGCCTTATAAAACTAATGATAAAGCTTCATCAGCGCCCTCTTCTCTATCCGTGAGATACCCAACTCCTTAGCAATCTCCCTCTGCGCACGCTCTTCATCCCACTTATTTCGGATACACTACCTGGCTATTCTTATGGCTTCTTTCCCAGCAAATACTTTACTCTTTTCAAAATGCCTATTATTGATCTTGCGGACTATTGCATCTGAAATCATCAGTGATTCTACTTTATGCCATGTTCCTACATAGAAATCTTCCACTTTCATGAAATGAAAAAATTATATTCTCCGTTAATTTTAGCTGTTCTTTTTCTATACCGGGAGTGCATTTCATTTTGGGCAGGATGGCGTGCTGCTCCTGCATCGCAGATAACCAATGACTCTGTTCTTCCGTAAGTTTTGTTGGTTGTGAGTAGATGGATCCATCTCTAGATCTGTCAGCTCTTGAGTTCGGTAGGCTTGCCAAATAAATACTGATCATTTGATTTCGTCAAATTCACATAGAAATCTAGTGAAATTCATGCTTTTTAATGATGTAGTGGATGATGAAGCTCTATGTCCTATGAACACCTCCAAAAACATATCATTTAACGTTATATATTTAATATAATAATTAACATCAATATTACACAAAAACAATAAAAAGAGTCTTTTTTTCTTTTTTTAATCTCAAAATATATTAAATTAATAATATTTATTGACTGATATAGTTAGTAGTGTTATATTACCTAACATTAAATAATAACATACATAAAGGAAAAGGAGATTACGCACATGAATAAGTTCAAACGTCTACGTGAAACTAAAAGAGACCATTCTGGTTCCACCCGATCTGAATATTCACCAGCAAAAAAAAATTGGAGTAAAAAGCAATTTATAGCTACTTCAATTGTGTTATCTGTTATTGCTACGAGTGTAATTCCGTTCCAAACAGCTGACGCTTTAACTCGAGTTACTTCAGAAAGTGGCACAGTATGGGAGATTCACGATGTTTTTGCTCCTAGCTTAGACACAGGAAGTTTACGTACAGTTGGTGCTACACAAGTACAAGGTTTCGGCAATATCTTTGTTAAAGTGTCCTCGCCTTCAGCTCCACTGATGAATGGTCAAATGATGCGTGGGTTTGACTTGAAATACGATGGCGTTAATAAGTTTACTTCGGCGCAATCTGTAAATCTAGGAAATGTAACTGTAACACGTGAGGTGTATGTGGATACTATTCATAATCGAACGAGATTCTTTGATACATTCACTAATAAAAATGATGCCGCTATAAAAGTTGATGTATCATTCGGTGGTTCTTTAGGATATGGTACAACAACAAATGCTTCAGTAGTTAAGGCAACCTACTCAGGCGATTTAAAGGTAACTACAGATGATTCATGGATTGTTGTAGATAGCAGTGCCAGAAACAATAAGCCGCTAGGCGTTGCAGTGGGATCTCCAAAACCGTTTGATAATGGATTAACAGGTCTAGGGAATCAGCAACAGGATCCATTCACAGTACCCTTAGCTGAGTATGGTAATGAAGCGAATTTCTATGGGTTCATTAATTCACTAAATATTGGGCCGGGCGAATCGAAGTCCCTAGTAAACTATGTACAAGTTGGAGAAGCTGGTGAAGAAGGGTTGAAGAATCTGGTTGCTATGCTAGATGGACTTAATAGTCTGCTGGATGTATCAGGATTAACAAACGCACAAATTCGTTCAATTAGCAACTGGGATATATCTGCTATAGAGGGACTTGATACTGGAGATCATCTGGATATTCCTAATGCTCCTGCGGCCAAAGAATTAATAACTTCATCGCCGTATGATGTTAAGAATAAATCAATTGCAGAAATGCAGAAGGATATGATTAATGGTAAAACTACTTCTGTACAAATTACTCAAGCCTATTTAGATAGAATTAAGGTATACGATGAGGGACAATTGGGATTCCATGCATTCCTGCATGTATCTGAAACTGCGCTTAACCAAGCAAAAGCTGCTGACGATGCCCGTGCACAAGGTGTAAAAGGTGATTTATTGGGTATTCCAATTGCGATAAAAGATATTTATGACACAAAGGATATGCCTACTACAGGTGGCAGTAAAGCTCTTGAAGGCTGGCAGCCTGATTCCGATGCATTCCAAGTGAAAAAGCTGCGGGAAGCTGGAGCTGTAATTATTGGTAAAGTAAATACTTCTGAGTTTGCTAACAGCGGAAGCTTTAGTGAGAGCGGCTGGCAGCAAACATGGAATGCACTCTATCCATCAAAAACATCTTTTGGCTCAAGCGGCGGGTCTGCAGTATCTGTTGCGGCTGATTTTGCAGCAGCAGCAATGGGATCGCAAACAGGGGTATCTCTCTATGCACCAACTACAGGCGCTAGCTTAAAAAGCTTCCGGGGTACAGACGGTATGGCCAGTACTTCAGGTGTACTGCCACTCACTTGGGGACAAGATTATGCAGGTCCCATTGCTAAAACAGTAACTGACCTAGCCATTATATTGAATGCTACAACGGGTACGGACCCACAGGATATTTTTACAGTCACTGCCGATGCAGATCATAAGCGTCCAGTGGATTGGAAGGAATCTCTGGATGCTAATGCATTAAAAGGAAAGAAAATCGGATATATTCCTGCATCCTTTGTATCTGCATATGCTGATGATGATACTGGACGGGCTGTGATGGATAAGTTCTCAGAGCTTCAAGCAGCGGGTGCGACAATGGTTGAAATGTCAGCTGTACCATCAGGCCCTAGTCGTCCTTCAGGTATTAATGGATCTACTGAAGGTTGGGCACGTTATATTGAGCTTCATAAGGACTTCCCTTATATTGATGGAGCAAGTGTACTAGCTTCAGATAAGGTGCTTATCTATAATCAAAGAGGATATAGTGCCCCAACTCGTATGACTGAACAGGCTGTACAAGATTATATTAAGTATAGAACTGACTATAAGGAAGTTATTAAAAGCTGGATGGACGCGAATGGCGTTGATGCTGTTGTTTATGCAGGTTTTATTAGTGACGTATATAACAATGACGCATCAGCTTCTCAATTAAGTTCTGACCGTAACACGGGCGTATTAACCTCTAATGTGGGTCTCCCTACGGTAGTTGTTCCTGTAGGAACGAACGACAGCGGATATTCTATCTCTGTGCAATTAGTTGGTAGAGCATGGGACGATGCAAAAATTTTAGGCATGAGCTACGCTCTTGAACAACAAAGTCAAGCTAGACTACTTACAACATTTGCTCCAGCACTTCAATATGTTTCAAACTCTACTAATCCTGATCCAAACACAGATAATGGACCAACCAATCCAAATACTGGAGGAAGTACACCTCCAGCAATAACAACGCCTATAGAAACAACTGCACCTGCAGAAACAATAACACCAGCAGATAAGCCGAAAGTTGTTAGTTTTGTAGATACAATGAATCATTGGGCAAAAGCAAGCATCGACGCGCTTATTGCTAAGGGATTATTGACGGGTTATTCCGATGGAACATTCCGTCCAAATTCAGGTTTGACTCGTGCCGAAGCAATTAAAGTAATTGCAACTTACATGGGACTTGAAGGACAAGAAAGTAACTTTATAGATGTATCTCCAACTCATTGGGCGAATAAGTTTATTGGTGCAGCTGCTGGATCAGGCTTGATGAACGGATATAGTGACGGAAGATTCCGTCCAGATGAGAAGATTAGTCGTGGTGAATTAGCGGCACTAATCACTCGAGCTTTTAAGCTAACAGGTACTGGAAACACATCATTCAAAGATGTTACAAGAAATGCATGGTATTATGATTCCATTGATGCACTCGCATCCAATAATATTATTACAGGATACGCAGACAGTACATTTAAGCCTGAGAAAGATATTACTAGAGCAGAGTTTGCAGCAATTGTTTCCAGATTACTAGGAACTATTAATTAAAAGAAATTCAATTAAAGCTTTACGAGTTGTCTTGAGTGATCTATCTAGAAAAGACAAAAGACCGCCTTTTGTGACAAAGACGGTCTTTTGCCCTTATTCTAAAAACTTAATAAAAATGATGAGGTTCATTGATAAACAAAAAGTTATTAATGAAATAATAAAGGTTTCCCTTATCATCATAGAATATGTTGATCGCACCGGCTAAATTAATAGTTTGGACCTTCTGGAATGATTTAAGATCATAGATACCTTTTTTTCCCAATGCCGTATGATTCACTACATCCACTGCATAAATCAGTTCCGGGAACGTCCCTATCACTTCCTGCAGATTACCCATATTAAAAGCTTTATTCTTCGCTATAATCATTCCCTGACTTTCCACTAACAAAATCGGCGTATCCAGCGGGTCTCTATCCATATTCGGGTATCCCAAAATGGACTGGTCCTCTTTGACAAAACTGCCTTCCACATGAATGGAGTAGGCGTAGACATCTGAACCGGCAAATCCGGCATCCCAGCCATATTGACTCCAGTAAAAGAATTTACTGTTATCACTGGTGAATACCATCTCCCCGATCCCATTAATCTCCTTATTGCCGCTACTTGGCAAGAAAGTTACTTCATCAAAAACCAACAACGTCGGAGACCAGTCACCTAGTACAACATACAGACGGCCCGACTTGCTGTAAATATGGCGATCAGAGAAGTCCCGGGAATCTGCCGGATTGGGATACGTCAAGCTCCGAGTAACTGAATAGTCATTTAAGCTTCAGTAACCAGATTGTTAGCATCCTTATTCACAATAAACAATTGTCTGTCCAAACGGATCGTGAAGCGATACGTCCTTCCGGGTCTTTTTCAGTGATTTTAGGTGCATCAGGATTTCATTTTCGATACAACGGGCGGCAAAAGTGGTCAGCTTTGTGCCTTTGTTTGGACGATAACTCTCAATGGCTTTGATCAGGCCAATTGTTCCGATGGAGATTAGATCCTCCATGTCTTCCCTCCCCAGTATTATCGAATTTCTTAAGGTTGCGGACATGGGTGCGACTTCAATATCATAAACGCGGCGTCTTGGCGAGATAGATATGTATTTTTCTTTCTTTTGTAAATAACTAAAAAAAACAAGGATTCTTCTTTAATTTGAGAGTATTAAGTCCTTAAAGTCCAATGCTATAATCTGGGCTATTAGGAGGTGAGTTCCAAATATTTATGTAAGCGCTTCACGTTATTCCAAAAAATCGCTGAAGGGGATGCATTAATGAAGAAATCGTTTAGGCAGGTTGTTTCCGGGTTACTCGCAGCGGTCTTACTTCTTCCAGTCGGCTTGATGGCTCCGGTAGTCAACGCAGCAGATCTGGCAGTTGCTAATTCGAAAACTGTATATCAAGAAACTTTTAAGGATGTACAATCGGTAAAAGACACCAAATTAACCCAATCTGGTAATCCAACACTGGCAATTGTCAATGGCAAGACGTTTGATGGAAATACCGATGGAGCAGCTTTATCTGTAAACACCCGCTCCAAAAGCTGGGACGGCGTAGATATCGCCTTCGCGGATATGGGCTTGGTAGTTGGCCAAGAGTATACTGTAACAGCCTCCGTATATGTTGACGATAATGCTAACCCGCCGGTAGCCGGCAAAGCCGTCTTGGAAATTGTAAGCAATAAGGGATCAACGGACGTTAATAATAAAGAGGGATACACTCAAATCTATTCCTCTGATTTCAAAGCGGGACAAGGCGTTACACTAGCCACCGCTCTTTCCGTTACCAGTGTTGAGAATACAGTGCTGCGGATCAAGTCTGATGATGCTGGTCAGGAGGTTCCCTTCTATATCGGAGAAATCACCGTCACCCAGGCACAAGCACCTGTTCAGCCTACTGTAGTCCTTAACCAGAGTTTTGAAGACGGAAATACCGGAGGCTGGAGTAAGCTGGGTTGGGGATCCAATGGTAAAACAGCGGTCGTGGACGAACTAGCCTCCCATGGCACCAAATCGTTAAAATTCTTCGAACGGGCAGATGAAAAAGCAATTCCTGCTCTCGTACTTACTGACATTATGAAATCCGATCGTAAGTACGACATTTCTCTTAAGGTTAGACTTGGATCAGGTGAAGGCGATTTCCATCTGGGATCCAAGATTGATTCCGAGGTAGCAAGTAACAAATATCCTTGGATCATCGGCAACAAAAAAGTAAGCGCTTCAGATTGGACGTTATTTGAAACGAAAGGCTTTGAAATTCCATCTCAAACCAAGGAAGTCATTATCTTTGTTGAACCATCCGGCAATACTTTGACCTCGGACATTTTCATTGATGAAGTCATCATCACCGATGTGACCCCTGGCCAAACCCCACCGGAGGTTGTAGATAAGACAGGCATCTCTGCAGACTTTGAGAATGGCTTGGATGGCTTTGGGCCACGGAATGGCAAAGAAACGGTGAAGCTTTCCCAAGAAGCTAACCATACGCCTAACGGAAAACAAAGCTTGAGTGTTACTACTACTGCACAATATGATGCAGCCTTAGTCAAGGCTACCGGAAAAATGGCAAAGAATCACGAGTATGAGCTGTCAGCTTGGGTGAAAATGGCACCTGGTGAGTCGCCTACAACACTTCGTATTAGTGTTCAGTATGCGGACAGCGGTTTTGCAAACGTTTCACAAAATGCAACCGTTACCGATTCAGAATGGGTAGAGCTCAAAGGCAAATATACGCTCACCACTACCCCAACGGTACTCAATGCTTATATTGAGACAGCAAACGCAGACGGTGGCAATCGTACCTTCTACTTAGATGACTTTGTTCTGAGATATTTGGGCCCGGTAGCTGCGGCACCTCCAATTCAAGAAAATCTCCCTAACCTCAAGGACATTTATAAGGACGAATTCTTGATCGGTAACATTGTTAACCCGGCTACCTTTGACGAGACCAGGCTCAAGCTTCTGACGAAGCACCACAATATCGTCACGTTTGAGAATGATATGAAGCCGGATTATGCATATGATGCCAACAGAAACTTTGATTTCACCGCAGAAGATGCTCTGGTTAAAAGGGTACAGGATGCCAATCTGGACATTGCCGGTCACGTACTCGTCTGGCATGCACAGTCACCTTCATGGCTGCATACCGCTGCTGATGGTAAACCGTTAAGCCGCGAAGAAGCTCTGAATAATCTGAGAACACATATCCAGACCGTAGTGAAGCACTTCGGTAACAAAGTCATTTCCTGGGACGTTGTCAACGAAGCCATGAACGACAACCCGGCTAACCCGACAGACTGGAAAAATGCTCTCCGCAATTCCGGCTGGTTACAGGCCATTGGCCCCGACTTCATCGAGGAATCCTTCCTTGCGGCAAAGGAAGTCATTGACGAAAACGGCTGGGATATCAAGCTTTACTATAACGATTACAACGATGACAACCAAAATAAATCTACAGCCATCTACAGCATGGTGAAAGAACTCAATGAGAAGTACGCTGCAGCTCATCCCGGCGAACAACTCATTGACGGAATTGGCATGCAGGCCCACTACAATTTGGGCACCAGATTGGAAAATGTCAAATCGTCCCTCGAGCGTTTCATTTCTTTGGGCGTAGAAGTTGTTGTTACTGAATTGGACATCATGGCAGGCACCAACTCTACAATCACTACCAAAGAAGCGAAACAGCAGGCCTATCTGTATGCCCAACTAATGGATCTCTACAAGAAGAACAGCAAGCATATTCCGCGTGTCACCTTCTGGGGATTAAATGACAGCACCAGCTGGAGAGCCGAGCAGAATCCAACCTTGTTCGACAGGAATTTCCAAGCAAAAGAGGCATTCTACGCGGTCACTGACCCTGAAAAGTTCATAGCGGAAAATCCGCCTGAAGAGCTTGAATACAAGAAATCCAGCGCTTATTATGGAACACCTGCAATCGACGGATCCGTAGACAGCGTATGGAGCAACGCTCCTGAAATGAAACTGGAGACCAAGCAAATGGCCTGGTCAGGTGCTACAGGAACAGCAAAAACACTCTGGGATGACAACAATCTATATGTGTTGGTCCAAGTCAAAGACGATAAGCTGGACAAATCCAACCCGAATGCTTGGGAGCAGGATTCCGTGGAAGTGTTCGTCGATGAGAACAATGGCAAGACTTCTGCTTTCCAAGACGATGATGGGCAATACAGAGTGAATTTCGAGAACGCGGCTTCTTTTAATCCTGAGGAAATTGCTGCAGGCTTCGAATCAAAAGTCTCTGTTTCCGGTACCAACTACACGGTTGAAATGAAGATTCCTTTCAAAAAGGTTAAACCTGCGAACAACGCCAAAATTGGCTTCGATGCGCAGATCAATGATGCTAAGGACGGCAACAGAATCAGTGCGAACGCATGGAACGATCCATCCGGTCAAGGATACCAAGATCCTTCTGTATTCGGAGAATTAACGCTGACTGGCAAACCTTCTCAAGACAATGGCAATGGGGGAAACAGCAATGGATCCGGTACTCCATCCACCGATACGGTCCACAATAACAACGGTGTGGTGTCCATTCTGCCTGCTGTAAAAGTCGAGAACGGAACAGCCACCGCAACAGTTTCAAGTGCCAGCCTAAATAAAGCGATAGATCAGGCTTCTCCAGGTGCGAATGGCAAGAAACAGGTTACCATCGAGATACCGAAGCAAGCAAATGTGCAATCCTATGTTGTACAATTGCCTGTTTCAAGCCTGCAAAGCAACAGCAATGTTGAGTTTATCCTTAAGACAGACAATGCTGAACTTCTTATTCCGTCGAACATGCTGTCTAATATGACAGGGCAAGCGGATCAAGTATCCATTCAGATTAAGAAAGTCTCGGGGGATAGCTTGAATACAGGAGTTCGCGGAAAAGTGGGTAGCCGTCCGATTATCGATCTTAGTGTAAAAGCTGGCGACACTGTTATTGCTTGGAATAACCCAGCAGCCACTGTAACAGTATCCATTCCATATACAGCTACGGCACAGGAGCTTGTCAATGCAGATCAAATCGTGATCCTATACATTGACAGCCAAGGACAGGCAACAGCTGTGCCAAGCGGACGCTATGATGCGAAGAGCGGTTCGGTTGTATTCAAGACAACTCATTTCAGCACCTATGCTGTAGCCTACGTAACTCATTCCTTTACCGACATGCAAAATATACAGTGGGCGAAACAAGCGGTTGAAGCCATGGCTGCACGTGGCGTAATCATGGGAATCTCTGAGGATACCTTCGCGCCTGCGGCTTCTATCACGAGAGCAGACTTTATCACCCTGCTAGTTAGAGCGCTTGAATTGAAAGGTTCCGGCACGAATGCGGCTACCTTCAGTGATGTACAGCCTACAGCTTACTATGCGCAAGCTGTAGCTATTGCACGGGAGCTCGGAATTGCATCAGGATTTGAGGACAATACATTCAAACCGGGCAGCAGCATTACCCGTGAAGATATGATGGTTCTTACAGCAAGAGCCCTGAAAGCAGCTGGTAAGCCATCTGTCGGAAGCGGAAATCTGACTTCTTATTCCGATGCAGCAAGCATTTCCACTTACGCCAAGGACAGTGCAGCTTTCCTTGTAGGAAGAGGAATCATCAATGGCAAGAACGATAAAATTGCGCCAGCCGATTCATTGACTCGCGCTGAAGCAGCAATGATTCTTTATCGAATCTGGAAGATGTAGAATTAATTTTTATCCCTCATAAGTGAACTGAACCCCGAATAGTTGACACTTAAAAAAAGTGGACCCTATTCGGGGTTTTTCTACAAAAGTACTGAAGAACAATTATTGCATCCCATATAGCACTCTGGTTTCACATCTTAGCTTTCAAAGTAGGCTTCGACAGTTTGTTGGATCTGGAAATCATATATTTCTTGTATATCAATCTACTTGCCTTACCCAAACAAGCAACTTGCATATTGGCAAGTTGCTGAAAATAAGCACTAATGTAAATATTTGTATATAACCTCCGGTGTTATCGAATTTCTTGAGGTTATGGACATGATACGATGTCAAAAATAATTGCTTATTCCTCGTTATATCATCAAACTGTAAGGCCTATTCCTCCGAATCAAGCATGCGTAACAGCACATCTCTCATTTCCCCAAGGTTGATTCCCTCTGCATTGCTGAGCAGAATGACCGCTGTCCCCTGAGACATATCTCTCCAAATCTCAGAAGAGAAACCATTGATTGCCCCATTATGTGCGTACACCATCCCCATTGGATCGGGTATCCCCCATCCCAATGCGTATTCATCCAGATTCGGTTTGCGCATCGCTTCCCATGATGCATCACTGATGATTGTCCCGTTCTCGAGCCCTAGAAGCCATTTATAAAGATCTTGTACAGTGGAATATATACCGCCAGCTGAATAAGGGACGGTCATATCGATAGGCCGGGCTATCTCAGAGATGTCGGGAGTAATAAGTGAATACCCAACAGCAATATCTGTATGGTTGTTGTCTTTTGTTAAATAACCTGATCTTTTCATATCGAGAGGTGTAAAAACATGCTCATTCAGATAGTCGCCATACGACTGTCCGCTAACTTGCTCAATCACGGCACCTAGCAGCACATACCCGGAGTTACTGTAAGAATATCGGCTGCCCGGTTCAAACTCTAGTGACTTGTCTTTGAATTTAGCAATTAGATCGTCAACGCTAATTTTAATGTTTATTGATTTTAGAAAATCCGGGGAATTGGTATAATTGGGGATCCCGGATGTGTGGGTCAACAAGTGGTAAAGTGTGACTCTATCATTAGGGTAATCCTTAATATATGTATTTACGGGGTCGTCGACACTCAGCTTACCGGCCTCTTGAAGCTGTAAGATAGCTGCAGCGGTAAATGCTTTAGTAAGCGAACCGATTTGATGGATAGTATCTCGTCCATTAGGTAGGTTATTATTATAGTCCGCCATATTGTATCCCTTGGAGATTATAACCTTGTTATCTTTGACGAGAAGCACAGATCCCGAATAGTTCTTGGACATATACTGATCAAGCTTTTCTTCAAAGGCATTCTTGTGGACTATTTCATTCGCTTGCGGCATCGTATCATTAATACTGTTGACGCTGTTGACACTATTGTCTGAACAGGAAACTAGTACAAAAACTAAACCGAAGATAGCAACGAATTTAAAATAATTTGACAAAAGAATATCCCCCCTATAAATACATTGATTTCTGCTTTTAATAAGCAATCCGCTATCGAGTTCCCATCAACTTTCACCTTAAAATATACCGTACGTTATGCTAGAATTCACGTTCCAATTATGTAAAAAAAATCGCCTCGCAAGCATAAGCTTGCAGGACGATTTAGTAGATATTTCTGGACTACACGCTGGAGATACAGTTCCTATTCCCTTACCGCTTCGCCTTATAAAACTCATGATACAGCTTCATCAGCGCCCTTTTCTCTATCCTCGACACATAACTCCGCGAGATCCCTAGCTCCTTCGCAATCTCCCGCTGCGTCCTCTCTTCCCCGCCTGTATCCAGTCCAAACCTCCCCACAACAACCTCTTTTTCCCGATCATCCAGAATATCAAGGTTACGATATATCTTGCTTTTCTCGATCTTCAAATCCACTTCTTTAATGACATCATCCGCCTCGGAGCCTAGGATATCGATAAGCGTAATTTCATTACCTTCCTTGTCTGTCCCAATTGGATCGTGCAGAGATACATCTTTACGAGTCTTCTTCAAGGATCTTAGGTGCATCAGAATTTCGTTTTCAATACAACGGGCAGCAAAAGTGGCCAGCTTTGTGCCTTTGTTCGGGCGGTAGCTCTCGATGGCTTTAATCAGGCCAATGGTGCCGATGGAGATTAAATCCTCCATGTCTTCTCCGGTGTTGTC
Organism: Paenibacillus sp. FSL E2-0201; assembly: GCF_037963325.1. NCBI lineage: Bacteria > Bacillati > Bacillota > Bacilli > Caryophanales > Paenibacillaceae > Paenibacillus > Paenibacillus sp. FSL E2-0201. The sequence goes on along the minus strand of NZ_CP150154.1, from coordinate 1,687,984 downwards.
GAATTTTTTGAGGTTATGGACATGATATGATGTCAAGTTTATTAGGTAACTCGAGTGTTCGATCGTACAAAACAGTATTCACCACCCTAATTTCCCTCCGAAGCTCCTACCAGTAGTTTTAGGCAACATTCTTCGCTTTCCGAAAAATAAATCCAAATCTATCGTCGCGGCGAGTAAACGATTCCTAATCTTCTGAAAAGGTGCCTGCAATTCAAGCATCTTTTCTTCAAAGCGGCCTCCTAGACCTGAATTGTCAGCAGCACTATGATACTCCATACCTTGTCCGTATGACCTGAGGGCTAGTAAAAAGCGACCACAAGTAAATGAATCTTTAAACAGAACAGCTAGTAAAAAAGAAGCGGTAACAATTTCTGCCGCTTCTTTAAATTAATAGAATCTATCGGTTTATCAGATTCAGTATCCGATCAATTGCTTGTGCAATCTCTGCACGGGTGCTTGGGTTCAGAGGAGAAAACTGACCGTCTGTATTTCCTACAAACAATCCAGATGAAGTTGCGAGACGTACCGCCAGCCGAGCCCATTCAGCAATATCTGAAGCATCAGAATACTCAGCAGTAATATTGCCTGCAGCCTGTCCTCCGGCATATTGATACGCCCGTAAAAGCAAGACCGCCAATTCCTGGCGTGTGACAGGTGCATCAGGTGAGAATTTCTCCGCTGTCCGACCATGAATTAGTCCGTTGCTGTAAGCGGCTGATAACTCCGCCGCGTACCACGAGGAGTCAGGCACGTCTGCAAATACAGCCTTGTCTCCGCTAGTCTGAAGACCCAGCGCACGCACCAGCATAACTGTAACTTCCGCCCGTGTAATGCTTACGGATGGAGAATAATGATTCGCTGTCCTGCCAGTAACGACGTGTTTGGCCACCAGTGAAGATATTGCTTCGTAAGCCCAATGGGTACTAGGCACATCGGAGAATGTCTTCAACCTCTCATAAACAGCGAACTCACCTTGATTGTTCAGTTGGGCCTGCAGGGTGCCGGCAGAAGAATCAAATACTCCCCCTGCGTAACGGTATAGCCCATCTCCTTGTTCTTTGATGTAGAGCCCCAACAACTTCCCCTTAAGCTTAGCATTCGTTACCTCTAGTTTCACAGTTGCTTGCAGACTTAATCCCGGCGTCGCTAAGCTTTTTCCGTTTTTATCTTTGATTCCTAACACGAGTGTGTACACCTTGCTTTTCAGAGTATACTCTTGAGAAGGGCTCAAAACACCGTTAGACGGAGCCCCCGCATTGCCTATTCTCAGCTCAACATAAGCCCCCTTACCGCTAGAATCTGCCGCGGCAATCTCCTTCAGCTTGTCTGCCTTCCAAATCATTGAGAGTCCATCTGTTTGGATGACCAAATTGCGTGAGCCAATTAATTCTCCAGCATTTAGCGGTAGTAGTATGGATTTGACCTGCTCATTCAACACAATATTAACAGTTTCTCCTTGAGCGGATTTCAGCTCCTGCTCGGTGATCATCCGTGTTTCACCCATCTGCACCGCAGTCGCTACCGGCGCTACATCTGCAGAAGTTCCTGGCTTTGCCGGATTTGTTGGCGTTGGTGAAGGTTCTGGAGATGGTGAAGGTTCGTTCCCTGTATCTGGGAACAGCTTCTGAACCTCTGACTGCCGCGGTTGATAATCCACCACAAGCATCGTCCAGTATTCGACGCTTGGAACATTCAACACAATCTGATCTCCATCCCAAGTGTAATCCAATTCCTGCATCGTTCCCCCGTTTTGATCAGGGGTTGCCGCAAAAACCTTGAGTCCAGAAGCATCTTGAGCAGACAGTCGAACCGGATAAGTCACTTGCAAATTGTGCTGCACATCCGGCTCATTGGCTGAGTTTCTCCAGTTAGAGTCATTGTTCAGCAGGTTCACCAGATGGACTACATCATAGGATTGATAACGCTCGTTCTTATTGTCAGATCGAACGGTGTACCATAGCGTATTTTCTGAACCGTCTCGGCTCAGCTCGACCTGCTGTCCGGCGGCATCTTTGACAGCAATCTCTCTATCATTGACTGCCTGGCTGTCATACAAGAGATTTTCATATGCGGCAAAGAATTTGTAATAATCCTTCATTATTGTCTTGGTGCTCTGATTCATCTTTTTACTGCGGTTCGGATAATACTCGTTGGCAAGCATATTGGGCCCTTCAGCGATATGATCGGCCGTCCCGAGTTCAATATGAGTTGCCCCCATAACTGAGAGCGCAGCGTCCATTAACCGAACGGACGGCTCGTTGAAATAGCCTGTAGTCACACCTCGGAGCTGGATCATGCCTGGAGTGTCATCCTCTTCCATTTTCAGCGTGATCTTGTGGTTGCCTTCTTCCATATACGGTACAATCACATAGGCCTCTTCGGAATAATCGTCCAGACTGCCTGTGCCGTTAAATGCAACATCAAGATCATTGCCATTGCTGTCCTTCGCCCGTACGCCATCAATATAAAGGGAACGGTTTGTATACTCTCCGGCATTGGAGTACGTAAAGATCAGGCTTTGTTCTCCCGATTGAGGAATGGATACCGGATAAGTAACCTGCTGCCCTACCTCGCTGAAGTTGAGTACCGTATCCTTATAAAGGGAGAAGGCCGAATCATTTTTCTCCTGAGTGGATTCCGCTTCGTACATTCTGGTTATTGCTTCCGGCCCATCACCGGTTACTTTCAGTTTGTCCACTTTGATACCACTGTCTGTCCCTTCCGTCATTTGAATCACAATCTGATTCCACCCTTGAACCAGGGAAATTCCGGTTTGGACTGTTTCCCCCCATTGGCTGCCTGACGTTGGTGCAAAAGATGCCAAAGTTCCTGCAGGATCGCCTGAATACACGCTGCGGCTGACTGTTGCTGCTCCATTATTCTGATAGACCCAACCGAGTGTATACAGTCCAGCTTCAACCGCATTTACATTGAATACTATCCGGTCATTCTCATTGTTGAACTCCGAGACATAACCGACAACCGCAACTACACCATTCTTCATTTCTGCGTCGCCTGTACTGTATTCATAATCACCGGCGACAATCCCGCCAACATTAATATACTGTCCGGAGGATTCCATCTTCAGTGTAATCTTGTGCTTCCCGGGCGGAATGTTTACGAACAACTCTTTTGCTTGCATAGGACCATCCCATTCTCCCGGCGTCTTAGCAAAAGTTATATTCTGGGCATCCGGAGCAGGCTCTCCATCAACAAGCACCGACATAACCGGACTGTTGCCTCCATGGTACATAACCGTCAACGTGTTCAGCTGCTGTTCGGCATACACCGAGTATGTTACCGTCTGGCCGCTTTGGCCGAAATTGTCAGTTTTGCTCTCCGTGAAAGTAACGCTGTTGGTCTGCGGCAGTTCAGCTTCAGCTGCTTCATATCGCTGTCCATTAAGGGCCATATAGCGTAACTTAATACCCAAGTCATCTTTGGGAGCCTTCAGTGTAATCGTGTTGTCGCCTGCATTCAGATAGACGCTTGCCATATTCTCCTTGCGGGCAAACTTTGTCCAGTCTCCCTGTCCAAGGAAAGAAACTTCGCCTTGGGATACATTGTTGACCATGAGTGTACGGCTGACTTCCTGCCAATCGGAAGCGTAACTAAATCCGAGCGGGTAGTTACCCTCAGTAGGAACCTGTACATGGAATGTCACATAATCATTTTTGGTATCAAAATAGTAAACATGGCTGTACTGGTCCACCTTTACGGTATCGAGTTTTGCATCCACTGCATCGTAAGATTGCTTAATGTCTTGTCCTTGCACCTCGAGACTATGCAGATTAAGCCACAAACTGTTCGTATTCAGTGTAAGCTTAACCGTATTGTTACCTTCCTTCAGCGTTGCCGTCACTTCGGCTGTCGCCGAAGGATTCCCCCAACCGGTGTTAGCACTGAATGGAATTGCAGCAGCCGCAATTTCATTGTTAACAGTAAGCTTTCCTTCAGGGTAACCTGAGCCGTTACCCTGTCCATAATGGAGAAGAAGCTTATACATACCGGTGGCAGGCGCATTAACCGTAAATGTAACCGCATCCGTATCCTTGCGACCGAAATTCCCCACCCAGCTGTCCTGAACTTTGGAGATCCGGGATTGATAATTTACAGCAGCAGGAACATCCTCGGCTTCCGTTCCACGTGTTTTCACACCTGTAGCCTCTTTCATATTCATATAACCCGCAATTACCATTGCCTTGCCGCCGTTTTTCGCCCGTGTATCCTCCACTACCTTCTGAAGATCACTGTACTGATTACGGTCATGCCATATTTCGCTGTAATCAAAGTCCGTCTTTGTATCCGGATCTGGCACAGCACTGTAATCTAAATTCCCTCCCACCATGTTGAATGTGACATCACTTTTTGCCGGATTATTTTCTACCAGTGATTTTTTAACCGAGTTTATCAGCTTGTCATAATCCAGGGAATAATAGCGTTTATTTCCATTGTAATCATAGAGATGACTATTATCATTGGCTCCCCATTGGTCCAGATGGATGCCGTCAAATCCAAAGACATTTACAGCACGGTCAAACTGTTTGGTAATATAATTCTGCCACTCTACATTCCCAGGATCCTGAAGATAGAGGGCTGTTTCTTTACCGTTGAAATCGAAGTGATAACCGTTTTGGCTCTGCTGCGGATTGGTTTTATCAATATTTTCACTGCCATAAAGCCCCCACTCCGGACTAACGCCATAGTCTTCATAATTTTCCCGAGCCGCATAGTTCATCTCATAAGCCATTGCCGCTGAGCCGTATTTCTGGGCAGCCTCTACCTGCTGTTTAATCGTAAGCGGATACAATTCCCGGTTTAACAGATCCAGATAATGAGTATCAGCGTTGATCTCCTCATCGACAAAATTTCCTTCACTGTCCTTTAGCGGTTTACCATCTGCATCAGTTTTGGAGTAAACGGACACATCGTGTCTCCACATCCAGTCATAAAATTGATAACCATTAAGATAATAATCTTGTGACAACTGTTTTAGTTTGGCATCACTCTGCGCTGCAGTCTCACTGCTGAATTCACTTGTGTACCCGTATCTCGGGTATCTCTTCCAGTCACTTGAAACATCTATAGCCGCCGTAACATAATCATGATCAGCTGCTCCGCTTACCCACGCTTTTACCAGATAACCGGTAAAATCATCATCAGGGGTCTTCCATTTAACCGACAAGTCACCTTGTCCTTTCAAGACGGTAATCGGTTTACTCCCTTTGGCGATCAGCGTATTCAGGTTGTAGATCTCAACGTTCAGCTTTCCCTGCCACTGTTCGTCATCCTTCAATTTGAGGATAAGTTCGGCCTCTTCACCTGGGGAATAACGAGCTTTACTGACCCCAAGGTATGTAATCGCTTTCAAAATTGACTGATTGCTTAATGTGCTCCCACTCTCATTGTCTGCATGCACCGTTGATGGTCCCAGCGGTCCCGCAGACAGAGGGAGTGCTAACTGCGCCGAAAGGATAAGTGTGAGTAATGCAATGTAAGGCTTCTTCTTGTTCACCATTATATTTCCTCCATCTTGTGATTTATTTAGAATAGGACACATTGCCCAGTCCTACTTCTATATTGTTTATGAAGCAAGAGTCTTTCCGTCAGCAATTAGATCAACCGTAGTATAAAAAACTATATTTTGACGAGATTTATATTTAGAAAACAACTTTATGTCACATCGTCTGAATGTCTCTGAAATGAATGTAAACGTTTACCCAATAAATAATATAAAAATCAAATTATTGTACGCACTGTTTCCCGCTCAACAATATAATGATTCATGAGAGTGCTGTTTGGTAATTCCAGAGGTTTTTCTATCAGAGATAATAACTTTTCCACCGCCAATCGCCCCATTTGATCCAACGATTGATGTACTGTCGTTAAAGGAGGAGATATAATTTTTGATAACATCAAATCATCGTAGCCAATCATAGAAAGATCCTCTGGTATTTTCAACCCTTTCTCAAAGGCCTTTCCCATGGCTCCAATTGCCATTTCATCACTAGCTGCAAATACTGCAGTAAACGGCGGGGCTTCACTCAATAGTTTTTCCATAGCCACACGGCCACTTTCCATATGAAAATCTCCGTAAGCTATTCTGGCCTCGTTAAATATAAATCCTTGTTCCTCGAGCGCTTGCCGGTAACCTTCCACACGAGGAATTCCCGCTATCATATCAGATGGCGTTCCAGCAATCATAGCAATATTATAGTGCCCTTTATTGATTAAATAGGAAGTAGCTTGATAGGCAGCAAGTTTATCATCTACTTTTACAAAAGGGATGGTGTACTTTGAAGAATATGCATTGACGAGCACTAAGGGAGTTTTCTTCTGTCGTAATTGAAGATAATATTCATCCTTCAAAACTTCGCTTGTAAATATTACTCCGTCCACTTGTTTTTCCTGGAGCATCTCCAGACAGTTTTTTGTTCTTTTGCCATCCTCACCAGTATTGCAAACAATGACCATATAATCCTTATCATAGGCAGCCTTTTCAATCCCATGAAGAATACCACAAAAAAAATCACTTGCTACGCTGGGGAAAAGCACTCCTAAAGTTCTTGTTTGTTTATTAATGAGTCCTCTAGCTACTCCGTTAGGATAATAACCCAGTTCTTCCACAGCCTGAAGTACATTGAGCTTAGTATTATGAGAGTAACCTTCTAGATTATGAATAACCCTTGATACTGTACATACTGAAACATTGGCTGCCTTAGCCACTTCTTTAATTGTTGGAGTAATGACACTTTCCTCCTTCTTGCGAATGCATTTAACTATAAAATAAACGTTTGCATAGTCTGAGCCCTTAATCTCAATAACAAACGACTCGCCCTCCTTATCAAGGGAGAGCAAAGTCTTGACACAAAATAATCATGATATGGTGACCATTGTTCACGCTTTAAGGAATAAGTTCCAACGGGGCTACACGTCCGTAAGAAACTTTAGGAAGTTCATCTTTTGCCGCCCAACGAATGCTGTTACTAATGACTTGAAGTACCTCAGGCTGGTGGTATACCGGGAAGGTCTCATGCCCTGGTCTGAAGTAAAAGATATTGCCTTGTCCTCGCTTGTAGCAGCATCCGCTACGGAACACCTCTCCGCCTTCGAACCAGGAAATAAAAATAAGCTCATCCGGCGCCGGAATCTCAAAACGTTCACCATACATTTCTTCCTTGTTAATTTCAATATACTCTCCAAGGCCCTTGGCAATCGGGTGTCCCGGCTCAATGACCCAGATTCGCTCCTTCTCACCTTCATCACGCCATTTCAGAGCACCAGTATTGGTACCCATTAAAGATTGGAATATTTTGGAGTTATGTCCAGAGTGGAGAACGATTAATCCCATGCCATTTAGCACCTTTTGACGTACCTTTTCCACAATTTCGTCACTAACCTCATCATGGGCTAAATGCCCCCACCATAACAATACATCTGTTTGTTCTAGCACCTCATCAGTTAATCCGTGTTCGGGATCATCCAGAACCGCTGTTTTTGCTTCCATATCTTCTTGTGTGTTCAAATAGTTGGCAAGTGCCATATGAATACCATCTGGATATATAGCTTTAACTTCTTCGTTGTGTCTTTCATGGCGGTACTCGTTCCATACTGTAATTTTGATTTTAGACATGATATGCCCTCCCCGTTATATTGAAATCCACCGTTGTTCAGTTAATGAGACAATAATTGAATCAATGGCATGTTGGTTTATATATCCGTCTTCCATATTGGCGTCGCATCCGTCGCCCTGTCCATTAACCAGATTAATAAAAGATGTCATTTGATCCACATGAAATTCTTCAGGAATATCTACTTTTATGAAGACCTCGCCGCCATCCTCAGAAGACTTAACATATAGTACATCCTCTTCTTCCAGGTTATAAAGAATCGCTCCCCGATCGCCGAAAATTTCCACTTGCTGAAAGTTTCCCCGCCCGAATGCGAATCTCGAAATGGCCATCGTGGACGAGGCTCCCCCTTCAAGCCGAGCCAGCACATGACAGAAATCATCAACATCCACCTCGCCCATGCCATCGCCTTCAAGTAGGGTGCGATCCTTGATAATCGTATCGGCATCTGCCATCACCCGTTCTACATTGCCCACAAGAAAACGTTGAAGGTCGAGCAAATGCGAACCTAAATCTCCAAGCGCGCCTGAACCGGACAGCTTCTTTCTGAATCTCCAGACTAGCGGAAGCCGCTCGTTAAGCCCCCAGCCTTGTAAATACTGACCGTAGACATGCTTGATCTCTCCTATTTTGCCCTGATTGATTAACCATTTCGCATATCTTACTGCCGATTTGTACCGATAACTGAAACAAATCATATGCGGTAGATGAGCCTCAGCCAGCAGATCACGCAACGCGGCAGCTTCCTGTACATCGAGAGTCACCGGCTTCTCTAGGGCAAACGGCTTACGATGCTTGATTGCCTCACAGGCTATTTCAAAATGGTTATAATTCGGCGTAGCGATCGTCACTGCTTCAAGTTCTGGGTCCGATAACATTTCTTTGTAATTCAAATATCTTCGTGCTTCCGGGATATTAAATTGTTCTCCCCTTCTCGCTAGTACCTCTTCATTGCAATCACAAATCGCCCATAGGATCGCCTCTTCATTCGCCAACAGACCGGAAATATGCATGTCTGCTATTCCACCTAAACCAATTACACCAATTTTCAGCTTTGCCAATTTCACCACCCTATCCTTTCTCAAAAAAATCTTCCACCTCTGTTTCATGCTATTAACGAAATTCTTCTATATATAGAAGAATTTAATTATGAAGGCAGCAATACCAAAAACCTAAACCGGGCAAGTTAACCTACGCGAGTTTGACAGCAAATGCCTCATAAGGCTGTAATTGTAGTTGCTTAAATTCCACGTTATCTCTAGAATAATTGCAAATAATCATTTCTTTGACCGGCCCCAGCTCTGGTAATTCCAGCTTCGTTATTTCTCCACTAAAATTGGCTGCTATTAACCAGGTCTGTTCTTCATACCTCCGGAGATACATAAATACTTGATCCGGCACGCCCGCCACTAGTTCAAAGTCACCCCATACAACGATTGGGTTATTCTTCCTTAGTTCAATCAATTTACGGTAGCAGTGAAAAACTGAATCTGGATTCTTCAGATTTGCTTCCATATTAATTTCCGTATAATTTGGATTCACATGTAACCATGGCTCTCCTGTTGTAAATCCTCCGTTAGGACTACAATCCCACTGAATCGGGGTTCGGCCATTATCTCTTCCCTTCACATTAATGGAATTAATAATATCTTCTTTGCTGTACCCTTGGGCAATCCGTTCATGGTACATATTAATGGTCTCAATATCTTGCGCTTCGCTGATATCCTGAATCGGATAATTGGTCATCCCGAGCTCTTCACCTTGATAAATGTAGGGTGTACCCTTCATCAAATGTAGAAGAATCGCGAACATCTTTGCGCTCTCTACTCGATATTGCTTGTCGTCTCCCCAACGGGACACAATTCTCGGCAAATCATGATTGTTCCAGAACAGACTGTTCCAGCCCTCGTTTCCCAATTCAGTTTGCCATTTCGCCAGTACCCGTTTTAATTCGCTTACAGCCAAGGGCTTTAGATCCCACTTTTCTCCCCAATCCTGCTGATCCAGACCAATATGTTCAAATTGGAATACCATCGACAGCTCTTTACGGTCCGGATTGGAGTATAGCTTCGCCACTTCTGGAGTCGCTCCCCAAGTCTCTCCTACAGTCAGAACATCATGCTTTCCGAATGTCTCCCGGTTCATTTCTTGTAGATATTCATGAAGCTTCGGACCATTTCCTGTAATTTCCTGATCCGGTATTTTCCCGACCAGATCAATCACATCCATGCGGAATCCGCCAACGCCTTTATCCAGCCAGAAATTCATCATGTCCCATACCTCTTGCCGGACTTTACTGTTCTCCCAGTTCAAATCAGGCTGTCTGCGGCTGAACAAGTGCAAATAATATTGACCGCTCGCTTCGTCGAATTCCCAAGCTGATCCGCTAAATGTCGAACGCAGGGAATTGGGAACGCCGCCATCTACAGGATCCCGCCAGATATAATAATCTCTATAGGGATTGTCCTTTCCCTTACTTGCTTCAACGAACCAGGGATGCTCATCGGAGGTGTGATTAACAACCAAATCCATAATAATTCGAATGTTATGTAGCTTGGCTCTTTCGATTAAATCATCCATATCCTCCATGGTTCCGAATTCGGTCATAATATCCTGGTAGTCGCTGATATCATAGCCGTTATCGTCATTGGGTGATTTGTATACAGGACTAAGCCATATTGCAGTTATGCCGAGTTGCTTGAGATAGTCAAGTCTGTTGATAATTCCCCTGAGATCGCCGATTCCATCCCCGTTCGTGTCTTGAAAACTTCTAGGATAAATCTGATATATAACAGCTGTCTGCCACCATCTTGTATTATTCATATCACGCACTCCTATTCGCTTAATTTCACTACAACCATGGACCAAACCTCCAGAGACGGTAGAGTAAATCTGGCAGCTAGCCCTTGTCCATGAGGTACAATTTCATAATCCAAAAAACATACTTCTTGGTTATGATCATCAGGGCTGGCTGTGAAGATGCACTCAATCGGCTGTTCAATCAGCAATGTGCAGACAACTCCATCTTGAGTTTCAGGACGCTTTTTCTTGCCATGCTCCCAATAATCATCCTCAAGGCCAACAAGGTTAATTAGCTGTAAGATGTGATAACCTTGCATCCGTTTAATGATGGTCCATACGGAGCCAATATCTCCATTCGGTGCAAATGGCACTCTGCCTTCGAAGGTGATTTCGGTATTAACCCCTGCTGTATAGGTGTAGGACACATCTTCCAATTGCGTATTGTGTATCAAAGTACCAAACCGCACTATGAAATCATAGTAGCGTCTCACCTCAACGACAAATTCAGGCCGCATCACTGCATAATCGGGATAGTAAGGCATCGTCAGCATTCCATTATCCTCACCTAATAAGAGATGATATCCACCACTAGCAAATATAGATGCCATCGTTAGTAGCGCCCCGTTCTCAGCCCATTCCTTGTCATGTCCAGCTTTCGGGTAAAAAGAGGGAAGATAAGCGGAGAGGATAATCGGCTTGTCTTTATCCAATGATCTTGCATTATCGATAAGTCCTTTAAGCTCACGCAATCGGACTATTGGCGGCCATACTTCAATATAAAGTGCTTCCTGATCTGAAGATGCCGTTTTGCTAATGGGGTAATTACCCACATTATTGAATATGACCCCAGCCTCTGCTTTTATTTCCTTCACTGCCGCGCTGGTTCGATCAATAAGCGCCGGATAACATTCCGCCAGATCAACCAATTCTTCCCTTCCTTCGACCCTACGTATCCCTTTCTTTGGAAAACCGTATTGATCCATATGAATTCCATCAAATCCTACCTTTACTGCTTGACGGAATTGTTCAACAATATGATCAGTCCAAGGGGACCCTGGTGTAATGTCCATAATATAAAATAAGTCTATTAATTGAAACGGCTCACCTTGGCGATTATAAAGCCCCCATTCCGGCCGTGCTTGTAAAAAGTCCTTAAGGCTCGCGTATACAGCCCCATAGGCCAAGGCCGCCATCCCTTTATCGTGCAAGGCTGCCAATTTTTCACGAACAACTTTATAGGACATCATTCGACCCATCGGATCGAGAAATTCATCTTGATGCGGTACAAGATCATCATGTCGGTACATCCAATCATAGAACTGTATAACATTCAAATGGAATTTGTTCATACTTTTGACGTCACGTAATTCTTCGGATTCTTCCTTGCGAAAATCGCTTAAGAATCCATACCGAGGCGCCCGACTCCAATGATCGGCAATATCGTACGAAGTATAAGCTGTTGACACTGCAAATTTATCGTAAAAAACTGTAGCCTTGACCCCGTAACCAGCCCACTCGGTATCTTCAGTGAACAGGGGAATGCGCGCAATTTGTCTCAATCCTTTTTCCAGGCTGATCTCAAATGTTTCTTCAGCAACCTGCTTTTCTAATTTGTAGAACTCAACAACCAGTTCCAGAACCCTATCCTCTTGGGTCTCCAGCTCGACTATAATACTGCCTGCTTGGCCGGATTTGTACTGGGCTTGATCGGGATACATATCTATATAAGTCAGCATCGAATATTCCATATGAATACTCCACTCCTCTTCGCTGTATGATCCATTACAATCAAAAGGGGCATAACTAACGCATTATGCCCCTTTTGTCCGTCAGATCCGTTTAACAAATGAAATTATTGATCACACTCTGCTTATTTCTTGCCGTTTTCAGCCAGCCAAGCATCCAACTGCTTTTGCGCTTCCGCAATTACTTTGTCTGATCCCGCTGCTTTTTGTTTTTCCAGCATCTTAGGAAGAGCTTCTTCCGGATCGAGTTGGCCGGACTTCAACCCGTCAACAAAGGTTTTATTTGCGTTGTCGATCGAGATTAGTTCATTTTTGACCGGCTCCGGATCAAAGATAAATCCAAAAATCCGCGAAGGGTTTGCGGTAATCTGTTCGTTGAATTTCTCATAGTTCTGGTATTTATTCGGGTCTTCGCCTACACGTGTATAGTTAAGCATTTGATTGCCCACTTGCCACATAATATCATGGTAGTAGCCGACATTTTCTGTAGTTTTGCCTTCCGGCAGCGCAATTTGTCCGTCTTTAAGCACATAATGTGTTCCTTCAATACCGAAGTTGAAAAGGGTCAGAAGCTCCTTGTCCTTATAGAAAAGATTAAGCAGCATCATGGCGCGTTCCGGATCTTCAGAGCTTTTTGAAATCGCATACATGGTTGCCGTCATTTTTCCGGTCTGCAGACGGTCAATATTGAGCGGAATCTGCAGCATCTCGCGGCCCGCTTTAATCGAACCATTCGGTGAAACGGCAGCTTTGCCAATCTCCATATCAGCGATAATATCCATGTCAGTAACAAATGCAAATCCTTTACCTGCTTGAATTTTTTTCCAGGCATCCAGACCTGGTGTCAGTGCGTCCTTGTTAATATACCCCGCCTTGTACCATTTGTTGGTCAGCTTGGCAAGCTCCATATAACGTGGAGTAGTGAACGAGTTGATTACAGTATAGTCATCTTTTGCTGTTCCCACGGTGTTAATAACCGCAATGCTTGCAATGGAATCTAGATTCGTAGATGAATAGTAAGCTTCAAGCGGAAAGCTTGGCGCTACCAAAGGCGTAATCCCCGGTTCGTTCTCCTTGATTGTCTGCAGCATCGGTTCCAGATCTTCGACCTTTCCGGACTTCAAAACACTGAGATCAAAGTTGTATTTGTCCACCAACTCTTTGTTCAAATAAACTCCTTGTGTGCCGCCCAGCTCTTGGTGGGTATGGATACCGTACAGCTTGCCGCCGCGTTTAGCCGGATCATGATAATCCTTCTCAACAGCTTCGATATCCGGGCCGTATTTGGCGAGCAAATCATCAAGCGGCAGCAAGCCGCCCTTTGTCACCTGTTGCTGGAATCCGAGCCAATCCGCTGTAAACAGCAGATCCATTTTATCTCCGGAGGCCATCATCAGGTTTGTTTTATCGCTCCATGCGCCCCAGTCGATGGGATTCAGTTTGACCGTCATGTTCATTTCCGGATATGTTTTTTTCAGATAATCATTCATTGCATCCTGTACCAGCTGATTGTCATTCTGAGGCGCATCGGGGAATACCATTACGACTTCGTAAGGCTTCAATTCGGAGCTGGCCGTCCCCTCCGGCTGAGCTGTGCCCGCCGGAGAATTAGCAGCATTATTTCCGCCACAGCCGGTTGCCACAACTGAAGTCAGCACCAACGATGTCAGTACAACAGAACTCTTTTTCAACCACTTCATAAATAGTAGACCTCCCTGGAATACTTCTGTTTTTCTTTAAATCCTTTACTTGCATATACTAATCCAGCATTATGCTGGGATCAGCCTTTCACAGCGCCTACGGTAAGACCTTTTACGAAATACTTCTGCAGGAAAGGGAATACCAGCACCAACGGTCCGATTGCAATCATCGCCATCGCCATCCGAATGGATTCCAGCGGTGTTGTGACCTGTGCGGTGGAACTATAAGCCTTATTCGCAATCGTCTGCAGGAACGAAGCGTTCATTAAGGTTTTGGTCAATAGATATTGCAGAGAGAACAGTTTCTCATTCTGGATGAAGACCAGGCTTGTAAACCAGTCGTTCCAGTAGGATACGGTGGTGAATAGTCCAATTGTAGCCATTACAGGCAAGGACAGCGGCAGAATAATGCTGAAGTATGTCCGGAATTCACCTGCACCATCTATCTGGGAAGAATCAATCAGTGAAGGCGGTATACTGTTCGTGAAGAATGTCCGCATGATGATAACGTTAAAGCCGCCGATCAAACCCGGAATAATAAGGGCCATCAACGTATCCTGAACATGCAAGAACCGGGTGTAGATAAGATACCAGGGCAGCAAGCCTCCCGAGAACAACATCGTAATCAGGATGTAGAAGCTCAGCGCCCCCCTGAGCGGAAACTCTTTCCGCGACAGCGCATAGGCCATTGCCGAAGTCACAAACAAACTGATGACAACACCAATCAACGTTACCGAGGCAGAAACGCCATAAGCCCGCAATATTTTTTCGGCATCTTCAAACAAATACTGATAAGCGACAAGACTGAATTTGCCGGGCCAGAAGCTGTATCCATTAACAGTTACCCAGTCTTCATCAGCAACCGAGATCATGAACACAAGCCAAAACGGGATCAAGCAGGCAAGGCTGAACAAAGACAGGAAAATAATGATAAAGGGATTAGTTCGTTTTTTTTCCATGGTTTTCTCCTTTTAGAACAAAGCATTTTCTTTGCTGAATTTACGGACAATCAGGTTGACGGTAATGACAAGTGTAAAACCAACAACAGACTGCAGCAGCCCTGCCGAGGAGGCGAGTCCCGTATCGCCGGTAACCATTAACGCCCTGTATACATAGGTATCGATAACATCAGTTGTCTCTTTGATCATCCCGGATGCCATAGTTGCCTGATAGAACAGACCGAAATCGGCGTTGAAAATCCGGCCAATCGCCAGCAATGTCATGATGATAATGATCGGAGCAATCAGCGGAATCGTAATTTTCGTCATTTGCTTCCAGCGGCTGGCTCCATCAATGACGGCTGCTTCATAATATTCAGAGTCTATCCCGACAATGGCTGCGAGGTAAACTACGGCCGAGTAGCCCACACCCTTCCAGGTGTTGACAATGGTCAAAATATAAGGCCAATGCTGCGCTTCCGCATACCAGTTTCTAGGATCTATCCCGAAGGGCTCCAGAATAAATTTATTGATGAACCCCAGTTCCGGATTTAAAAATCCATAAACGATGTAGCCGACAATGACCATGGAAATAAAGTTAGGCAGGATCACTGTGCTCTGAAAGAATTTGGAGGCAAATTTATTCTTGACCTCGTTGAGGAGAAGGGCCAGCATCACTGCCAATATCGTATTGATAAGCAAAAAGCTAATGTTGTACAGCAATGTATTCCTAATGATCAGCCAAGCATCGTTTGAAGCAAACAGAAACTTAAAGTTGTCCAGTCCGATCCATTTGCTTCCCCATATCCCTGCCGTATAATTCAAGTCCTTGAAAGCCAAGAAAATACCGAACATGGGCAGATAGTTATTGATCAGCATCAACAGCACACCTGGCAGTGCCAGAACGATCAAGGCTCTGTACTTCCATATGGTTTTCCATTTTGAGTTGCGCTGCGAGATGCCAGATTGTGTCAGTGTTGCTTTTTCCGAAGCCATAGTTCCACACCTTCTTATTGGGTTATGGCTTTATTATAAGGAGATGCCAACAACTGCTCTGCCGTTTTTATAACCTCAGTCTAATCGTTTTGTGACTTTGCGATATTCCTGAGGATTGACGTCGAACTGCTTGCGGAACATTTTGGTGAAATGTGAAAAATTACTGTATCCTACCTGCTGCGCTATCGCGCTTACCGACATATCCGTGGTATCCAAAAGCTCGCGGGTGCGGTTCATCTTCACTGAGATCAGGAAATCAATGAGGTTCTGGCCGGTCTCTTTTTTGAACAGTCTGGAGAGATACGCCGGGTTCAATCCCACATAATCAGCGACGCTGACCCTGGAGATCTCTTCCTCTATATTCTGCTGGATGTAGCGAATGGACCGCTCAATTACACCGCCCTTTTCCTGCCGCTCGAATTCCGCCTCCATGACCGCCGATACAATCCCTTCTGCCCAATGCCTGTACTGAAGCAGTCCCCGTATGCGGGCGGTTGTCCAGTCTGTAAACAGGACTATGCTTCCCGCATTGATTCCTCTTACCTGCAAGAAGTGATATATAATCTGCAAGGTATCCTGATGCAAGGCGTCTAGATTTCTTCCCTGAAAGCAAGGATTGGCTTCCAGTTTCTCTGTCAGATTATGAATAAACTGCACAGCGGACTCACGCTTGCCATTCAGCATATAAGAGATCAAATCATTGAGCAGGATATCATCCGAATTAGGTGATAATAACATCTGGTCCTGTGGCATGTATAAAAGCACCGATTGTGTGCGAGAAATATTGTCACGCTCCATGATTTTTAAGCTTTCGCACATTCCCGGCAGCTCTTGAAGGGGTTTGAATGAGCCGACATAGCAGGTTACGATGCTGTAGAACAGCTCCCGGCAAGCTTTGATAAAACGTTTACCTATGTCCGTGAGCTGCTGAATTCTGAGCTTCCTAGTCGCCTGTTCTCCCATCGCGCCTTTGGCATACAGCAGAATGAACAAAACCCCGTTTTTGTCTGTGACGGCCTCCCCTTGATGCTCTTCTGTAAAAAATTCCTCCGCCGCTTTCTTCACGGCATATTCCATGATTTCCTGATCCCGCGGACTGAGCGGTTTAGACCACTCCTCAATACTGATCAGAATAGGAAGCACCAGATCGTCAGAATTTAACCCCACGCCAGCCTCCGCCAGCTCCCGGTCAACAAAATCCCCAAAAGACAGGATACTGCGGGACAACAAATCCTGCCAGAAACGTTCCACACGCTTCGGCTTTTCTTTTTGCCATAAATTTAGATACTTATGATACATTTGATTGTAGGACGCATACTCTTCCTTCTCACGGTTGGCTGCTATCATACCTGATACGACAGACAACAGCTCATCTGTGTCAACAGGCTTCAGCAAATAATCAAAACTCCCGAGGTTAACGGCTTTCTTGGCGTAGGAAAATTCGGAATGACAGGTCAGAAATATCGATTCCGTCCAGGGAGAATATTCCCTCACCCAGCCAACCAGTGAAAGCCCATCTTCATCCGGCATTTCAATATCGCAAATCAGCAATTCTATTCTGTGTTCATTCATAATCTCCCTGGCCTTGTCGGCTCTATTCGCCGTCAAGACCTCTTCAATCCCATACGCTTTCCATTCGCAGCAGTAGAGAAGCCCCTCCACAGCGAACTGTTCATCATCTACAATCAATAAACGCATCTCTCATCATTCTCCTTCCATATATTCAATGGGCAGGCTAAGCCGCACACGGAATCCGGACGGCTCATTTTCACTGAAGTGAATGTTGGCTTTGCCCTGATAGCGCATAGCCAATCTTTGTTTCACATTCCAGATACCAATGTGGCCGTCATCAGTTTCTGGCCTATAATCAGGTGAATTCAGCTCTTGTAGTTTTTGTTGAGTACTACCTCTTCCGTTATCCGAGATTTCAATAATCATTGTATCGGTGTTCTCTTCTGACTTGACTGCACAAATTTCCAGATAGAATGTTTCTGCTTTCAAACTTATGCCATGAAGCATGGCATTTTCTACAAAGGGCTGTACAATCAAGGACGGTATAGAAGCGAGGATAATGTCTTCATCTATTGTGATTTGAAAATCAAAAGACTGCTGGTATCGCATCTTTTGAATTTCAAGATAATTGCGGAGATGATCAAGCTCCTGTTCCAAAGTAATGCTGTTATCCTTTACCTGAAGCATGAATCGGAAATACTGCACCAGATGCCGTACTGTCTTTTTTACTAATTCAAAGCGTTTCAGATCGGCGAGTTGGAAAATGATATTGAGCGTATTTAGAAAAAAGTGAGGATTAATTTGCATTTGCAAATGCTTCATTTCCGCTTTTTGAGCATTTAGCCGTTCCTCATACACGTCAATTTTCAGATTTTGTATTTCTACAACCATGGTATTAAAGGCCTGATTCAGCGCTTGAAACTCTAACAAGTTAGAAGAAGGAAGCTGGGCTTCCATAGACCCTTTTCTGATGCGGTGAATGCCGCCCAACAAATTCAGAATCGGACGAATGACTATACGGCGAAAATAATATAAGTAAACCAGTAAAATGATCAAAATAAAGAAGGGCAGTACATTAATAATCATTTGGAATGTATTCAAGCCCTGGAGTAGCTCGGAATCGGGGATTACCACAGATAGATTGATCCCCAGGGTGGATGACTGGCTAGACACAACTAACCATTTCCGGCCATCATGCATATAAGAAAATGAAGAATTCTGATTCATCTTATCGTGTGGCAGCTTGAAGTCGTAGCCCATCGATTTCGAAGAACTGGTTAAGATATTTCCTTCATTATCCACAATAAGCACATCACCGCCTGATTGCAGGTTCAGATTGCCCAGCGGTGAACGCATAGAATCGATTCGGATGAGCGCGCCGATATAACTGGGATTGCTCAGGTTATTACCGACTGTCCGGTTTATATAGTAATCCCCAGCTATATTAACTATTGTCCATTTGTACCGGAGTGGTTCCATTTTATCTTCATTGTGAACCTTGCCCGTGATCCAGGCTCTGATTTCATCCATATATTCCTCCGTGTTCCCTAATACATTGGATAATGTCAACATATCATTGACGCCGGAGTACAGATAGAACATATCCACGCTATGATAATAGGCCTGATAGGCTTGATTTCTTTGCATAATTCCCATACGGGCAAAATAATAATCGGAATCTTTCAGCCCTGGACGGTTGAATTGAAGGAAATTCTCGTCATGATCAACAATATCTACCAGATTAATAGTTATATCCTCGAGACTTCTCTCCATCATTTTCAGATTGGAGTTGACCAAATTCTGATAGGATCTGGATACCTGAGCCAATACATTTTCCTTGGCATAGTATCCCCCTGCAAAAAGAACGGAAAGAAGCGGAATCGTTATAGCAGCAAACAGTTGAATAAGCCTTACACCGAGCGAATTTTTCTTATTTTTCATAATTCGTCCTTTCCGTTTGTTTGTTCCACAACAAAAAGAAAGGGCCACTATTGTGACCCCGACAGATTTGTTCCTTCTTCCTTCTGTTGTCACTCCCCGGTAATCCCTGTCTTGTCAATGCTCTCCACAAACCATCTTTGAACAATCAGATATAAGGTAACGAGCGGAATAATGGATAATAACGTTCCCGCAAAGGCCTTCGCCTCCGTAAAGTTCAAATTCGGATTTTGGTTGAAGTCTCCGCTTTGACTGGCTTTGACCGCAGCGCCGTAAGTGTTCTGTAGATCTCCGAGCAGCATCGGAACCGTCCGAATTTTGCCGTCCAGATAGAATGAAGTCAGAAAGGTCTCATTCCAATAGAGCGAGAAGGCATAGACGCCTACGATAATAAAGGCCGGCCCCGCCATAGGGATAGCGATTCTCCAGAACGTTCTAAATGCACCTGCCCCATCGATAAATGCCGCCTCTTCCAACGCCTTCGGAATCATTTTGAAGAACTGGAAGAAGATCAAAATAAACAAAGCCGCCTGCTCTCCCTGTCCGGTCAATGCCGGTATAATAAGCGCACCCAGATTCCCCTTCAGACCGAGCTCCATAAAAATCTGAAACCGCGGAATAAAAAACAAAGTCTTCGGGACGATATAGGTGAACAACAGCAGCAGCAACACGATATTTTTCCCTTTGAACTGGAAACGCGCTAGTCCGTAGCCCACTAGAGCGGAAGAAATGATTACACTTATTGTCGAAGCACCCGCCACCATAGTCGTTGTCAGGAATGAGCCGGGCAGCTGCAATGCCTTCCAGGTCATTTCATAGTTGAACGTATACAGACTGCTCGGCAGCCATTTCACCGTGCTGTCGACCAAGTCCACGTTTGACATGAAGCTGGCCGATAACATATAAAGCAGCGGATACAGGAATATAAATCCGAAGATAGTCAGAATCGTATAGGTTGCCGCCTTATATACGAATCCGTCGCTGATCTGCATACCGAACAGAAACTTCTTGAGCGGAGGCGTGCGTCTTCCGATTTGCTGCTTCAATTGCTTATACGGCTTGATTTGGACCGGTTGTTGAGTCATTTGGCCACCCCCTCTTTGGAATTTCTGCTGCGGGTCGCAAAATACAGGATAAGTATGAGTGCGATTTGGATTAAGGAATACAGCAGGGATAGCGCGGAAGCATAGCCTTCACGTCTGGACCCGTCGAATTTGGACTCCATAATGATGGTATTGATCGGATTCAAATCAAAATTTGCCAGGAAAACCACCAGATAAATTACGCATATGCTTACCAGTGGATAAATGGTGGGCAAGGTAATCTTCCAGAAAGAAGTCCACGGCGATGCCCCGTCGATGGATGCCGCTTCGTACATATCCTTGCTGATTTTTTGCAGCGCCGCGAGGAAAATCAGGATTGGCACTGCACTATACCACATCAACTGCAGAATCAGCTCAAACAGATTCACAATCAGCAGCAAAGCTCCCTTAGATGGAATAATCGTCCCCAGCGTCTCAAGGATGAAGTGATTGGCAGTGATGGACATGCCTCCATATGTGCTCATATTCTCAATCAGTTTCCCATTCAAAATAATAATTGGCAGGAAGAACATCAACCGGTAGATTGCCTTTCCCCTTATTTTCTGGTTAAGCAGCATCGACACAATAATGGACAGAGCAATAATAACCGGGACATACACTAATGTGCCGATAAAATAATTTTGTGCTTCAACGACAAAGTCTGGCTCCTCTAACAGGATTCGTTTGTAGTTCTCTATACCCACCCAATTGTATCTCCACCCGGACTTCGATCCGAAGGATACCTTGTAGAAGCTCATATAGATCGTTCTGTACAGCGGATAAGCGACAAAGGCTAGAAAACCGAGAATCCAGGGACTTATAAAGAGAACGCCCATTAAACCTTGCTTGGTTTTTATGCTCAATTTCATAGAATCACGAACCCTTTTGATTTAATTCTAACGTCTTGATAGCGATACTCTGTATCCTTGTAATTAATCACTATTTTGCTGCCGTTGTCGTACTCTACAAGGACAACACCGTCGTCAATGATCGTATGGTTGATCATTTCACTACCCATTACATTATTTAGAGCTTCACTAACAACCGAATAATAATTGTCAATACGGTCCTCCAGAGTCTTCAGCTGCGAGACATAGACATCACTTGAACCTGTCCGTTTGATCTCATACGTCGATTCACCTGTCAGTACAAACGAAGGGAATACCCCGAATTCAATCAGCTTAAGAATGGCCTCCGCATCATTGGATGAGAAGTTCATGTAAGGCGAATACATATCCATATAACCGCTCAGGACTAACGGCACCAATGGAACTGTAGCATCAATGAAAATCAGATTGGAGGATACGATCGACGTGTCGTAATAATCACTGGCATATTTGAACAGATAAGCATCAGGCATATACAGGCCTGTTTTAATTCCATTATCATTCAAATACTTCAGAGTCTTCTCAGTGTACGCCATTCCCTCATTCGCATAACCGACTGTTCCATGATCATAGTGAGTAAATGGACTATTCCCGAATCCGTCCAGGGCCAGTTCGCCGATCTTATATTTCTTGAATGCCTCCAGATCCCGTTCAGCGAGGAAGGAATAGTACTTAGGATTATTCAGATAATTATACTGTGCCTTGTTTTCATTCAGCACGCTCATATCCTTGCGGTTTAACTTGCTCGCCGTATATTTCGTCTTCTCGTACCAGGATCTCGCGTAGTCCACATAATGGCTGAACTTGATATCATTCACGGAGAAATAATCCACGGCTTCTTTAAACGCCTTGCTTCCGCCAAGCTGATTCATCATGGTGAAACGATAAGCCCACTCATCCTTGACGAACATCTTGAATGAAACACTCAGCTCTGAGTAACCCTTCTCCTTCAATTTCCTTACGAGCTCCTGCGCCTGTATATAGGTTGTTGCCGGCACGTTCTCCACGCCCAGTGTTCCCATCGCCAATTCATTATTGACGAAATCAATTTTCATCGGAACCTGGTCGTGTGTCCTCCCCTTATCTTGTTTCAGCAGCCCGTCTTGCTGGATCAGGAAGCTGCGGAAGCCCTTGGCTACCCCGACATAGTTCGATTGGTCGCCCTCCAGAAAAACATAGCGCTGCACCAGCTCAAACCGATTCGGCTCCTCCTGAAAGCTGAGAACAGATTGTTCCTGATTTGTCCGACTCTGCACCTGCGCATACTGTGTACGATAGGTATAAGTAAAATAGGACTGATAGAAATTCGTCTGCAAATCACGGGATACATAATTATAATTCGCATACCCCTCACCGCCCTCGGCAATCACAAGCAAGCCGGAGCGGCCTTCCTCATGAATAATTCCATAAATCGGCAGCGTTATCCGTTCAAGCGGCTTCACAACGGTACGCCTGGGTGTGAACTCCGGAGTATCTTCATATCCCGGATCCGGACCATAGACAGGTGCCGAATAGCCAGTCGCATACTTCGGAATTTCTCTCAGCTTCACAATAGCCCCGGCCCCATCAGGCAAGACGATATAACCGTTCTCTTTATGAGTAGCACTGCCAAAAAACGGATATGGAATAATCTCGCTTAGCCGGATGTCGTTGTTTCCCGGCTTGCCAAGCTTGGGGTTATATTCCTCGATACTTCTGCGCGGGACATGAATAATTAAATCTCCCTCTTGCAGTGCAACAACAAGGTCAAACTTGATCTTAGCCTTGGTGAAATCTATCGTTGCTGTAAAGCCCTCGTCCCTGTACTGGTAAGTCAGCTTCGCATTATCTCCCAATATAGTTCTTCGGCCGGAGGTGAATTTGTTATACGTGACAATGGAAATCCCGGATTTAATATAGGCTGCAACCTCATTGCTGTACTTGTTACCTTTCGTATTCACACTGACATCATAAGAGAACCACGTGCTGCCGTTGCACTTGTCCTTAACCGCTATGGCTGCCGTTTCTTCCTCCAGATAAAGCTCCAGCTTCTCGTTGCCGGCCACCATCCTGAAGGCAGCCGGAATTGGAGCGGCACTGCCGGCGGCAGCGCCGCTATTGAAGCAAGTCTGCTGTGCATTGTTCACAATAATATCTTTATAATCATTCTGGGCAGCGGCTATGCCGTATTCGACCTTCTGGCTGTCGCCAATTAAATAATTTATACCGAGTGCCGCTGCAATCAGAAGAACTATTCCGTATTTCAACCATCTCTTTACCATTTTTTGCTCGCCTCCGTAATCACGTCATACCCGAAATCAAGTAATTGACTGCCCAGCGAGTACAATACAAACAGGAACAATCCGATGATAAGCATCGTAAACGTACTCTTGAACACGACGTTAACCGTCTCTCCAACCTCATAGCTGTGAATGTCCTTGATCATAAAAAACATCAGAAAGGCAATCCATAGCATCATGGCCTGAATCGGCAAGTGATAGAAGACCGATTGTTCCAGCGTCAAGCCGTTGCTGAACAAAACAAGCGGAGGCAAAACAACCAGAATTGGACTCAGCGCATATGCCGTGGCATTATAGACATCCCTGAATCTACCTTCCCCATCGCTGATGGAGCAAATGAGATAATTGGAAACCATCCATAACACCGCAAGCCCGAAAATGATCCATAACTGATGAAGAAAGTACCCTTGTTTTTCAACAAACAGACCGCTGGTGTGATCATGATGCAGAATGAATACGGCGAATATCAGCATGTAGATCAGAGTGGCCGATTTTCTGGATACTCTGTTCTGATATTTAATTTGGTAGAATCCATCCAGCGGATGCCTCAGAAAGGTGAAGATGAACATCAGATCGCTAATGACTTTGACCTTGTAGATAACCTTCAGCCGATCCTTAATCTTGGTCCAATATTGATATTTCCGGTTCGTAAATTTATGGGCATATCCAATAATCAATAAACTAAGTAACAGTGCGAAAATAACATCCAGATGGTTCTGCAGCCAGGACTGGCGGATTTCCCAGAATGCTTCCGATACGCCTGCCTTGTACTGGGCATCCTTGAATTCTTCATAGGCCTCACCAGCCTCTCCATCCCGAAGGTAAGCCTCACCCAGACCAATTCGCGCCTTGTCAAAAGTTGAATTGTATTTCAACGTATATTCCCAAAGCTTCTGGCTCTTGGCGTACTCCCCGTTCTGATAGGCGTCCATTGCTTTATGTACCGCACTTGAGAATTCGGACGAACGGTAGATTTGGAGCAATTTCATCCCTTGATCGACTACGATCACTTCATCCGTCGAATTGGAGGCAATGCTTACAGGCCGATTCAGAAGCCCGAGGCGGCTGGAGTTGAAATCCTTCCCTCCGAACATAAAGAGCAGATTGCCATTGGCATCATATTCAAAGATCCAGCCATCCGAGCTCACGGAATAGACAGTGTTATGACCTCCAACCCATACACTTTCCATGGAATAGGTCCCGATGATACCATCTGGATAATAATTCGTTCCCGAGACATTGAACTTCTTGATCGGGTTAGATTCCACAGAAGATGTAACAGTGTAAATAAAGCCCTTCTTGTCAATCGCTAAATTGCTGGGAACGTCAGGAAGAACCTTCTCCAGTTTGTCTTTTTGAGTCTTGGTCAGAAGACTGGACCGCAATTGATCAAGAAAAGGAACCTTTAACGGATTCCCTCCAAAGAAAGTGATAAATTCTCCATCCCTGTTCAACATGATCAGACCGTTGACCGAGCCAGCGCTTCTTACGTAAATATTGCCTCTTAAATCAACCGCGATATGGGTCGGGCTAAAATCGTAGCCTTCAGTAAAAATCGGCGAATCCGGCTTGCTGATTTCCTTTTTGAATGCGAAAGAGGATTTGTCAAAGATATAAATCTGTCCTGCCCCGGCATCCACCACATAGATGGAATCCTTCGTTACAAATGTGCTTTGGACCGCGGAGAACTTATCACTTGTGAGTTCCTTGTAGAAGCGTAATTTCCCGTCCAAAACAAATACCTTGTTCAATGCGCTGTCCGTAATATATACGTAGTCTTGCTCATCCACAAACACATGCTCGGGCGTATCCAGTCTTTGCCCGTTGATTTCTCCAATCTGCGTGACTGGCGTATAGGCGTCCTGCGTCCGGATCGTATAACCTTCACTGTCACTGGTGTAAGTGAAGTAGGGAGCATCCGAGGCCGCATAAGCCTGTGACGTACTGAGAAACACCATGATCAGCGCAACCGTCACCAATTTCAGCGTTCTTTGCATTGTCCACTTTCCCATATCACTTAATCCCCGTATGAGCCATGGAATCCATGACCTTATTTTGTAAAATTATAAACAGTATCAGATTCGGCAGGAACATGACTAGTCCGGCTACGGCCGACAATCCCGCCCCAGCAACGATGTTCCCCGATTGCGCCACCAAGGTGTTCAAGTAGAAGGGCAGTGTGCGCAGGGATTCATCGTTCATGAAATTGGCAGAGCTCTCAGCATTGCCCCAGCTGGCCTGGAAGGTCAATATCGCGACAGTCACGAGGGCCGGCTTCACCATCGGCAGCATCACGCTCCAATATACTCGCCAGTTTCCTCCTCCATCCATTTTGGAGGCTTCAATCAGATCATCCGGAACCTGATCCATAAATTGCTTGAGCAAGAAAATACCGATTGGCATCGCCAGCATCGGGATAATGTGCGCGAAGTAGGTATTGAACACACCCATTTTCTCAATAATGAGAAAACGCGGAATCGCTACAGCGACCGGCACAAACATCAGAGCCAGCGTGTTAATCTTGTTAAAGGTCTCCTTGCCTTTGAAATGCAGCTTCGACAGTCCGAAGGCCGCCATGGAACTAACCGCTAACGTCGACAGAATAACAATCGTTGTCGTGAGGACACTGTTAAATACGTATCTGGATAACGGAAGTCCTGATTCCGCGGAAAAATGAAGCAGTAGACGGAAATTCTCAAAAGTCGGCTGGCTTACGAAAAACCTAGGCGGATACGCAAACAACTCCGTAAACGGTTTGAATGAATTATTAATGATAAACACAATCGGAAGGACCATAAATATGGACAACACAAGCAAAAATATATGAAAGCCCAGCTGGTCTTTATGCAGTTTATCGGGATTGAACTTGACCATTCTTCTCACCACACTAACGAAAGGATAAACACTATTTATTTATTCTCCGAACAGCTTGTAGCTGACCTTGTTGAATAAAATAACAATGCATAACAAAGCTACAGTAACCGCAGAGGCATAGCCCATCTCATAACGGACAAAACCGAAATCGTTGGCATGGTCAACGATCAGCCATCCAACGTATTGGGGGGGCGGTGTCCCTCCGCTAAGTGTAGCGGCCATCCCCGCTGCATTAAATGTGCCGATAATAGCCATCACTGCACCGAACAGCATTTGCGGCTTCATGGACGGAATCGTAATGTAGAATATCTCCTGCCAACGGTTGCGGATGCCATCAATATAAGCAGCCTCGTACATTGTCCTGTCAATATTGAGCAGACCAGCCAGCATCGCCAGAAAGCCTACACCCATGCTTCCCCAAAGCGCGATAAATATCATGATCGGCATCAGCAGCTCCGGAGACTGCAACCATTGCACCGGCTCCCGGACGATGTTCAGCTTCAGCAGCCAGTAGTTTAGATAGCCGGCCTGATCTCCGCTGAACAGCACTTTCCATACAACCGCCATCATGACAGGGCCTGTTATGGAAGGAGAATAGATAATAACGGTATACAGGGTTCTCATTCTGTGAGTCACCTGGGACAGCATCCATGCCAGCATAAAAGCCAGCATGTATCCGAAGGGCCCTACGATAATGCCGTACAGCAGCGTATTCGGCACCGCATTCTGGAGAAACACCGTATCACCTGTAAACAAGTCGATGTAATTCCGGAAGCCGACAAATCTAGGGAATTCAACTGTATTAAAGTACGTAAATGACATCGCCGCGGCAATGACTACCGGAAGTACAATCAACAACAAAAACAATATGGCATAAGGCATGATGAACAGATAAGGAGAATCTGCTACGCGTTTAAAGCGGCTTTCGGTTTTTCCTCTCAGGCCAGGCTTCAATCTCCGGTTAATCGGGGCGCTACTTTCCATTTTCTCTCACCCAATTCTCTACATTATCAATGGTCGGAACCTTATAGGGTTTGACCAATTTCCCGTCAGCAATGTACCCAAATTCCTTCAGCTTCCTTTCAAGCTCCCGGTTGATGGTTTTGACCGCATTATCCAGAGCCGTTCGCGGATTTTGCTTACTAAAGACGACCGCATTCCATGCATTGCTGATCTCACGTTCCACCACGTAATCGCCCGGGACCTTCCCGGTCGCTTGAATCCATTCCCACTGCTCCATGATCGCGTCCTTCGAATCGGAAGGCCATGCACTGTCGGCAAAGCCCTTCAAATTCGCAGTCATATAGAGGAACTTCTCTCCCAGGGTCGATTTGATATTATAAGAGAACTCACTTTGCACATTTGCGCTTTCCCACCACTTGATAAACTCCCAAGCCGACTTTTTCTTGTCACTGTTCTTAAAAATGATACTGGAGGAGCCGTACGTAGGATCCCAGCGTTCAATTACACCCGCATCATTTCTGACACCCGGAATCGGAAGAACTCCCCATTGTCCTGCAAGATCCGGTGCAGCATACTTCAATTGAATGTAGGTATTAGCATCGCCAATTCCTACTGGTGCCTTCCCGTTTCTGAAGTTTTGGAAGAATTCTGAGGTTGTAATCGGTACGTTATAGACCGTGAATAGGTCTGTCATGAATTCAAAACCCTTGTAGGCGCCTTCTTTGTTGATGGCGGTCTTACTTCCGGTTTCATCGTACAATTGCCCGCCAAACTGGTATAGAAATGGCGTCGTGGTATCGAATCCCTTAAAGGAATTATTTGATCCCAGCGGAGTATAGAAGTTCATATCATATTTCTGCAGCATTGGGACAAGGCCCGCTACATCCTCCCAGGTCTGCGGAGGCTCTTCACCCAGAAATTTTAGGATATCCTTCCGGTAGAATAACAGCTTGACATCCTGAGTTTCCGGAAATGCATAAACACCTTCATCGTAAATAAAAGGAATAAACGCTCCAGGATGGAACTCTTCAGCCAATTTGTAAAAACCGTCGTAACCCCTTAAATCCTCAATAATTCCCCGAATGGCCAATTCAAAGGGTTTGCCAAAGCTGACACCCATCGCTGCATCAGGGGTGCTGTTAGCCGCATTGGAGAGCACGATCTTGTTTTCGTCCGGCAATATGGACAGATTGATCTTGATTCCAGTAGCAGGCGTAAACTCCTCATCGATCATCCGCTGCATAATTTCTACATACAATCTGGACTGATTGACCCAAATCTCAACCGTGTCATCATCTATCTCTCCGGCCTTTGCATACCGGGGATTGCCAAAGGAATAGAAGAAAGCTTTAACATTCTCGACAGAGCTTGTAAGCAAGCCGGAATCTGCCTTGGGCAATTCCTCGCTGTTGCCAACATAGATCTTGTCCAGATGCATCGGATTATACACCAGCATAGGCAGGACCGATTTAATCCGTCCGTAAGCGGAGGATTGGTCGCCCATAAATTTGCCCATGTAATGGGGCAACTCATTCGAATCCCCAATAAATTCCTCCACCAATTGCTTGGCTACTTCAAGCTGTGACAGCGCAGGTAAATCCCTATTACCTGTCTCTTCGATCAGGGTGAGCTTCTGCTCCTCAAGCTTTGCAGAAATTCCTTCCAGATAGGTTGAGATTTCAGGAATATATTTTTGTATATTCCATTTCCTCTGTTTATCGACAAGCCCTCCTGTCAAGCGGTTAACGCTTTGGCTTGTGGAATCAATCATCTCAGCCGTTTTGAGCAGTTCATGATAAATATCTCTTATCCGAGTATTATCAATGGACAGCGACAGGGTATGTTTCCCTTTTTCCAGATATATTTCATAAGGAACACCTTGTTCATCCTGAAGAGTTGCATTCGTCCAGCCGCTGGAATAGTCAAATGAATAAGACTTCAGTTCACTGAAGGGAACTTCTCCGTCAATTTCAATACGCCGGTGTGTCGGCATCCCGTTATTGGTATCTTGGGAATACTTGAAGGTCAGATGATAGAAGCCGCTTTCCTTAACCTCAAGCGGATAAGAGACCTTGTCACCGCTTTCTCCGAACGAATAACCATCCAGCACATTCAACAGCCGGTGTTTGTATGAATAGGGAGTAATGCTCGAATTACGGACATATTTGGCCCGAATGCTTTGTCTGCTTTTCACGGCGATATCTTCGGCTTCAATCGTCACAACAGGTTCTGAAACCGGCTTCTCTGCTCCATGTGCCGCCGCATATTCTTTATAAGAAAGCTCGGGACTGGCCGTATTGTTCAACCACGCCTTCCCGATCAGCACATATCCCTCCTTCAGCGTGAACGAAATGAGATTTTTGCCTTTGTTCAAATGGAATTTCATGGGCTCCGTATAAAAGAAGTTAGGATCAGAAAGTCCTTCATTCCGCCAGGACGCAGAGATCACCGACTTGGGAGTCAGTTCGTCCCCGTAACGGTCAACCTTGTGCTCCGTATTCTGTGTTTTCCAATCTATTGCGAGCTTCAGCTCATTCATTTCGTTATACTGCTTCTTGCCGTTGATCTCTACCTGGAGCTCAGGGTTTAAAGTAGACTGCTCTAAAATATAGTCGTCGAGCCAAATTTCATACAGACCCTCGTCCTGGACCTCTACTTCATAATTCAGAACATCCTTTGGTGCAGCGTAAAGGACATCGCCGCCATAGCCTTCACTTCGCGAAGAACTATAGATTTGCCCGCCCTTGACAAGCTTCATTGGAATGCTCTCAGGCAGTATCGGAGCAGCAACCTGGTCTTTGGTCCACTGTTTGAGAACATTGTAGTAGTTACTGTCACCGCTTTTGTTGGTCATATAGGCCTCGACAGCCGCTATGCTCCGTTGAGATTCGGCTTGCGACAACACGGTTCGGGCATCGTTATCCGTTAAGCTGACGGCAAGTACTCCGGCAGCCACTGCAATGAATCCAAAACCGGCTATTACATACCCGATTTTTCCCTTGGTTTGCACTTGATCACAACCTTACATCGTCAAGTTTTACTAAAGTGACCATAACTACCGATCGGATTCCGCCTAACCGGTAGTTATGGGTATTGCAGTGTTTGTTTTATTTAGCGTTATACTCGCCCAGGTAATCATCAAGCGTTTTGTTCATCATTGAATCCCATTCCGCTGCGACATCACTGTACTTTTTGCCTTTGTCTCTGATCTGATTTCTGATTTCCCACGGGTTCAAGGTATCATAAGCTTTAACGACGCCCGGAAGCTGTCTCGGGTAAGGCACCGGATTGGACAGCATTTGCTGGAAGTCGACATTCTGGAATGCCTGGAAGTTAAAGATGGCCAATTCACTATCTTCCGGGAAGCCCTTAACCAGGGGGTGGTTCTTCAAGACTTCAGGATTGGTCGTAACCGGCCAGCCCTGAATGAAGTCCATCAGCTGATCCTCCGCCCGTATTGGCGCATCTTCGGGAAGACCCATATACTCGTCGATCAATGCCCAGCGGGATTTCAACCCCTCTTCACCGTAGGTCAGCCATTTAAGCAATTGATAGGCTGCTTCAGCTTTGACCGGATCTTCATCCAGTGCGCTGGACAAGCTTAATGTGTCATAATATCCATGCAGATCCGTGATGCCCCCCTCAGGTGCAGTCGGCATCGGGTAAATATCGATATCCATTTTCCGGGTTTTGATCATTTCATTCACATCCGTACTCAGTGAATACAGCCAGAAGTTTCCGACCGCTTCCAAACCGTCTGCCCAAGGGTTGGTAGATTCGCCAACCTTCTTCTTCCGGACATCTTCCGGCAAATCCCAGAACCATAAGCCTTGCTTATCTTCCTTTGCGAACTGGTCTAGCCACATACCGTATTTCTTGCTGTTCGCGAAATCAAATCTCTTGGTTTCGGAGTTAAACC
The DNA here is from genome assembly GCF_037963325.1 of Paenibacillus sp. FSL E2-0201. Classification (NCBI taxonomy): domain Bacteria; kingdom Bacillati; phylum Bacillota; class Bacilli; order Caryophanales; family Paenibacillaceae; genus Paenibacillus; species Paenibacillus sp. FSL E2-0201. The sequence continues at coordinate 1,656,718 of NZ_CP150154.1, read as the reverse complement.
CTTTCCAGCCGTTTGGAATACCGTCAAAATAGTGTGGGCCATGGTCGATAAAACCGATGCCTCCCGGGAACACCGGATTATTCGGAGTAAGTTTGGCGACCTCCGAACGCAGGTGTTCATAATCTGCATAGGTCCAGTTGTAAGGCGGTATAGCGATATTATTTTCCTTCAGCAGATTCAGGTTTACTGCAGGGAATTCGGACACAGACTGGAACGGAATCCCATAAATCCCCTTCCCGTCATACGTGGTCATAAAACTTTTCGCATTTTCAGAAATCCATTTGGACTCCGGGTCTTTGTCAAGATAGGATGTTAAATCAAGCGTAAGCTCACGGTCATAGGATTCGGCGGCCAGCGGCGAATAGAAAATATCGGGCAGCGTTCCCTCCATCGCTCTCGCCGTCAGAATTTCGAGTTCATCCGTATCTGACTGCTCAATGGCGAACTGGGAATCACGGGCAACCGTGATGTTCGGATACTTATCCATGAATTTGCGGATGTTCAAGAACATCGGGTTCGTATCATCATTTTCACCGTAGAAGCGCATGGCATAATCCAGTTCAATTTGCTTTTCCTGCCAGTCAGCTACGCCGTTTCCATCCTCGTCTGTCCAGTTCGTTTCGGCTTCCTGGCCTTCTGTATTCTGATTATTTCCACCATAGACTTCCGAGTTGTTTACATTTGCCGAGTTCGTGTTAGCATTACCGGAGCAAGCGGATAGCAGAAGTGAGAAAACTAACATGATTGAAGAAACAACAGTTATTCTCTTTTTCATAAGACCCTCCATAATTTGCATATTGATTTCGTTGAAGCTTAAGCTCCATCATTCGTATTCGACGGTGATTAGATCCCAGTATTTTAGTTTCGGCAGTTGCAGGAATACGTTTCCATCCTTCTGCTCAAATTTCAGTATGATTGGGGAGCCCTGATAATAATCAGGGGAAGCAAACATAACTTTGCTTACCTTCCGTTTCGCAGGGAAGACAACGTCCACCTTTTCAAGCTCGGGCGGTTCAGCTTGCTCCGCCTGATTGTCCTTCCACTCCATCGTTGTCGCACCGATGAAATTGATGAAATGAATAATATCAGTATCAGCCTTGTGCTTTGTGAACGACCAAATTCTCCCTTGTTCAGGTTGCGGTTTGATTTCAACGTCTGCCGACCCGGAGACCTTAAGCTCCAAATTCTTCAGGCCGTCCCGTAAAATGTTTTGGTAAGCTGTGAGGAAGTCGTAGTAACGAATCAGCTGTGCTTCAAGCTCAGGCGGCACAGACAAATTTTTGTTGGGGAAATATTCATTTGACAGCATATTTTCCCCAAGCTCCAGATGAGACCCGCCCGATGCAAATATCACTGCATCCGTCAGCAGCACGCCTGGTGTATTGAACATTCCCTGTCCGGATTTGGAATGCTCATAGTTCATATAAGCAGCTAGGACCGTATTTAATTTATTTCTGCCGGCGCGGTTATTGCTGTCAATAACCTCTTTCAGATCCCCATATTCAGGATAGGACCAGACCTCTGTATAGAGAAAATCAACAGGTGCCAATGCCGCCAGTAATCCTTGTCCGTACTGATCAACCGCATTCATGACATAATCGACGTCCAGCTCTTTTTTAGCTGCTTTTAGAAATGAAACGTAAGCTTGCGGAAGCTTGACGATCTGCCCCTCCGAATTATAGAGCGTTCCCCGGTCTCCCAATTGATCAACATGCCATCCGTCGAACGGCAAGTGCTCAAGCACTCCCTTTTCTTTCGCAATCAGATAGCTCTGCCATTCAGGATTGCTCGGGTCATACAGCATAATATCACTGATCCAGCCCGGAAGTGGATGCTTATCCTGATCAGTTAGGTCGCGGTCTTTAAACAACCCCCATTCCTTACTGACCCCATCTTTGGCCGCATCCTCATAAGCGCCAAAAATGAGATTATAATTCATGGCCCTCATATTTCGGCTGTGGGCCAGATTGATATAGCTTTTCACTGTATTGAAGGAAATCTTCCTGCTCGCGATATCCTCCCATTCTTTCGCAGGTTTGCCGTCAAAGGTTTTGATCGGGTCATGATGCTTGTATTGCCAATCGTAGAATTGGATTCCATTAATATGGAATCTGTTCAAGCGTTCAATGGCTTTCTCCACTTGTCCCTGACCCATACTCGGGAAATCAGACAAGTAACCATAACGCGGAAATTTGCTCCAATCCGAGGAAACGTCAACCGCAATATTCATCTGATCTGTAATCTTGTAATCTCGGGACACAAAAACTTCCACCATGTATCCTTTATAGTCTTCCTTGGGTGGAGTCCAGCTCCAGGAGGCCTGACCTTCATCCGTTTTCACCTTTTGACTGCCAATCTTCTCACCTAAATGCCGGTACTGGATGATCAGCTCCGCCTTAGGCGCCGGCGAACTCAACTGGAGGGAGAAGCTCACAGATTCACCGGGTTTATAGTTGGCCTTATCTGTTGTTAAAGCCTTCACCCCTCCTTGACTTACCACTTGCACAGCGGAAATTTCACTGATCGGCCTGCATCCAGATACTGCGAGCGTCATGAAGCAGGCCAGCAAAATTCGGGAGTGTTTCACTTTCGTCAGATGCAATTTCATCCATTTAAACACCTCTCATATTAATAAAGGAATACTGCTGCAGCCGCAAAACAGCTTTGCAATCGCTTTCATTTCAATTCGATTCCTATATATTAAGGATACAAGGAAAGGACGGATTCCTAAGATAGGAATCCGTCCCGAGATAAGGTGGATAAATGATTAGTGCCAGACGACATTCCCCCTCCTGATGAGCGACGTATGTCTACCTTCAGATCCTCTTAAGGGGATATTGCCTTTGCAATCCCATCGGTAATCTGCTCGCCTCCCTGGAGCTTCCAATTTTGGACCCACTGATCGAACGTTTCCAGCGGAACCACCCCCATAATGATTTGTGTAAACACATCCATCTCCTCATCCGCAAGATACTTCCATTGTCTCGCGAAAGAATTCCTGCCTTCATTGTAGATGCTGTAAACCTTATTCAAATTCGGATCATACAGGTTCTTTCCTCCGACCAGCAAGGAATAGGCACGTCTGAAATTACCGTCCCGTAGATTCCAATATTGAATATCGGTGTTATCGTAAGGAGGCCGTTTGACATTATAAATAGTTTCCAGATCACTTGCCAGCATCGGATACTCTTCCTTCCCCTGAAAATTGCCCGCCTCCTGCCTTCCGGCCATCACGTCTTGAATAGCTCTTACCGAAAAGGCAATTTCATCCCGTGGTACGAGCATATTCTGTAAAGGTTGAAAAACATCCCCATATTTCTCCCTGTCTCTCAATGTCAAGTTCGCAATTTTGATAATAGCCTCAGGATGTTCATAGCCCTTGCGCACAACAATATAAGATTGCGTCGGCCGGAATATCTTCACATTAAATTTGCCTGCGGTATCAAGTGGCAAGGCGTAAGCCTGCCAGTTCGCCCGCGGATTATTCTTCAGCGCTTCCGGGATTGGCCAATCTCCCCCGAAGGAAGGAGCGAAGAATATACCTGCCTTACCCTCGATCACGACCTCCGCCTCCGTCTCACGGATTCCCATTTCACGATCAATCAGCCCCTTGGCATACAGCTCACGAAGTGCGGCCAGCGCAGTTCGGGTTTCCGGCTGAATCGATCCGTAAACTGGCATTCCGTTCTTACCTTTCAGCCAAAAACCCGGGTATGAATCATAGGCAGAGAATATTGGATTCAGGTTAAAACTTCCTGGCCCTGCATTGTATTCGTCATAAAGGGAAGTTCCAGCGGCAATGCCGATTGTATCCTTTTGCCCATTGCCATCAGGATCTTGTTCAACAAACGCCTTCGCTACACTCTCCAATTCTTTCATTGTGGATGGAGGTGCCAATCCCAATCTGTCCAGCCAATCTTTCCTTATCCACATCATGCTAAAATCTTCAGGATTAGCTGAAGGTAAAGCAAGCATTTTTCCGTTTATCATAACGTCTTCCTTTAGTCCCGCGTTAGTGCCTTCAATAATGCGTTTCATGACCGGTGAGGCGTACTCCTCATAAGCTTTTGTCAGATCCTCCAGTTCATCCGCCTCAACCATTTGATTAAATTGATAGGGAGAAACCACCATTGCATCAGGAAGCACATTGCTGGAAATCGCCAAGTCAATTCTTTGATCCATATTCTCATGTGTAGCAAACCAGTCGATATGGATATTCACATTCAACTTGGCTTTAATTGTCTTAATCCACGGATTATTAGCGGGGGTTTCCCCTGTATATGACTTGTAGTTGGGATCAACTCCCATTACGATATTCAGCGTAGTCGGTACTTCGTATTTCTCGAACGCTGGATCCTCCCCCTTTTCCTTGATGATATCGGTTTTGTTCTGACTGCAAGCGGATACAGATAATATTAGCGATATGAGTAACAGAATCATTAAACTTCTTTTCAGCATGCGGTCCTCCTTAAACACAACGATTTATTGGGGAATACGTTTACGAACCCGATATTCACTCGGAAGTAGTCCGGTTAAATCGCGAAAGGTGCGGCTGAAATATTTTTCATCCGTATATCCAGTATGCTCGGCAATCCATTGAATCGTATTGTTCGTATGCACCAGATACTGCTTCGCCTTTTCCATCCGTAATTCACGAACGTAATCCTTGAAAGTACGTCCAATGATATCTTTAAAGCACTGACTAAAATAACTCCGGCTCATATTCATTTCTTTCGCCACCTCGGCAGAGGTCAACGGTTGATCCAATCTCATCCGCACCTTTTTCTCCGCTTTCAGCACACAGTTGACAATCTCCGGAGAGTAATTAGTTTGAAGCGCTGTGTACCGAATCATTGTGCGGGTATCCTCCAGCCAACGCTCAATCTGAAACCAGGAATGAAGTGTCTCATCAAGCTTGATCTTTCCAAACACCGTTCCGGCAAAAGCTCTGTTCCATTCGTTAACAAAAGAATATAATAAACCGATCAGTCGCGTTTGCGGTATACGAAGCATCTTTAATTGTATTAAAAGCCGCTGGAACAATACATCATCGTAAAGCCACTCCCCAGACAACAACAGTTCCTTCGGCTCTTCCAGTTGATCTCCTACTCCCCAATTCTGTTCATACAGATCGTCATAATTCTTATTAATGCACACCGACAGAATCGTGTTGTCGGGATTATATTCATAGAATAACTCTCTTTCCGTAAAGCTTCTAACCCATCGCTGAACTTGAGTCAATGTGAATTGTTGCAGATCCGACAATTGAATTAGCACAACGTTCTGCAACAAACGGATACGTTTTGATAGTTCATCAAATAGATCGCGCTCATTTCCATTTAAAGCAAGCACTAACCAGTTGTTTCGATCCACTTCAACCACCTTGATATCAGGGATATATTTCAATTCCTCGGCCCAGTCTTTTAAATCCTTGTGATCAAGAACCACGACGGAATATCCTTGCTCCAATGCCCCATCTTGGTGGACTATTCCTTGACGTGCTTGCCCTTGTATTCTGTCGGCAATTCTTCCGAGCATGTCTTCAAGCTGCTCCTTCTCTAAATCTAGATCGACCTTGGAAATATAATCTATAGCCCCAAGCCGAAGCGCCTCTTGCACATATTCAAAATCCTGATGCACCGTAAGAACGACAACGTGAAGTTCTGAATAACGTTTGCGTAAAACCCGCATTAACTCAATGCCCGACATGACTGGCATGCCTAAGTCAGTCAATACTAAATCAACAGAATGAGACTCTAAAAACTGGAGGGCCTTTTCCCCATTGCTCGCCTCACCAACAACCTTCATATCAAATTCCTGCCATGGCATCATTGAAATTAGTCCTTTACGGACCAATTTGTCATCATCCACAACAAGTACCTTAATCATGTTTATACTCTCTCCTCTTCTAGCGGTAGCGTTAGGAAAATACTAGTTCCTTTGCCTGGTTCGCTTTTAATCTCCAGCTTGGCCAGCTGACCATAACGGGATTCAATCGTCCGTTTAACGTAATTCATTCCGATTCCCATCCCTGACTTCTGTTGCTCTGATGTCTTGTTGGTCAACAGTTTTTGAATATGTTCATCGGACATTCCCACTCCATTGTCATGTACGGCAATCTCTATACCTTGGTTCAGCCTGACAATAACCAGGATGTATCCTTCATCGTCAAGCCCATGGTACAGAGAATTCTCAACGAGCGGTTGAAGGATAAACCGGGGTACCTCTTTTTTTAGCAAGACTTCGTCCACCTGGATACGGACATCGAATTGAAAATCATATCGAATTTGCTGCAGCGTCAAATACTGCTTAATAGCATTAATCTCTTCCTCGATGGTAGAAGGACGGCCTAATTTCCCCAGATTATAATATAATAATTTATTCAAAGCCTGGATGAGGCGGTCAATTTCATGCTGACCGTTCATAACCGCCAGCCAGTGTGCGGTATCTAAGGTATTCATCAAAAAATGGGGGTTGATTTGGTAGAGCAGCTTTTCCACTTCCAGATCAACGCGTTGCTTTTCTTTTTCCTTAACTTCGCCGAACAATTCCCAAATGTTTTTCTTCATATTTTGAAATTGTCGCAGTAAACTGTCGAATTCCGGGATCTTCGTTGACTTAAGAGTCACTTGATGCTCGGCGTGCGTCATCATCTTGATTTCGTTATGGAACAAATTAAGCGGCCTGTAGACCATTTTCCACAAGACCCAGGCCATGATTAATGCCACGCTAAGGAACACTAAAGAGAATAGAGAAATTTGAAGGAACCACCTGTTCTTTTCCCGGTTGAAATCCGCTTCCGCAAAAACTGAAATTGCGCTCCAACCTTGCTTACTCTTTTGTTGGAACCAGTAATAATCGTTGCTGTGGCCGGAATTTTTTCCTTTGTCAGATTCAGGGAAAAATGTTCCACTCTTGAACAGACGTGGAACTTCACTGTATATGATCCTCCCCTCCGCATCCAGAAGAATCAAGCGTGAAGAGTTGTTTTGTGCCTCCTCATTATCAAGCATGTTTTTCAATAATTGAAATCCTGATTCAATATAGACATACACATCATCCCGTCCGGGAAAATTCACTTTTCTAAGTACAGACAATACGTATTCATTATCAAGCCGGTTAAAACTTTCGTGCGGCCCGTAGTAAGTAATGCCATAAGATTGGGCAAAAAGAGGCAGTTTGTTGGGAGAAAAACTATACTTTACTGGGAAATTGGTGAAATGATAGGTTTGATCTTTATCAAAATAGTACATAGCAAGGCCGATCTCCGGATTAGTGAAGGTGATCAAATTCAATTTACTTTTGAACTGATGCTGCAATTTCATCCGACGAAACGGTTCCTCCGTCCGCATTAGCTCATCCAGTTCTTTCAGGATGGTGCCTTCGTAAGCAAACTGTTGCGAGATGTGATTAAGGCTACTGAGCGAGTTATCCAAGGATAAGGTCACTTGCTTAAGATTACTTTGGATACCTGTTTCAAGTTTATTGGTTAGAATCGAATTGATCGTATAATATGAGATCAAGCTGATAAAAACAAACGGAATCAACGAACTTATTAAATAAATGAAAAAAATCCTTTTCTTCAAAGTCATCTCAGGAACACCTTGTTTTCTATAGAATCGTAGTCAAGAGATATCAGTGTTTTCAATTCCCTTAGTAGATTGGTATAAAAGCTCTATCACTGAGAAATATACTATGTATGTAAAAGTAACTTATATCTCTGCAATAGATTTAGTGTATTATGACAGACTGGAAACGATACCTTTCCAGATTGTAACATACTAACTATAAGGAGTTGAACTAAGTCAATTAATGGGTCTGTCAATAATTTTGTGTAAACTCTTTTAAGCACAGATTCCCCCGAGGGGGAAGTCGCGAATTTAACGCAAGTGTTGACCGACCCGATCGGGGAAAAAGACCGACAGCTGGAGCAGCATTTGCCCCCAGTTTTGGACACGTCCTGTCCATTTCCGAGTGACGTCGACGGTGGCCAGATAGAGCATTTTTAGTAGCGCCTCATCTGTGGGAAAGATGCTTTTTCCCTTCGTCACTTTACGAAGCTGACGGTGGTAACTCTCAATCATATTGGTGGTGTAAATCAGTTTGCGGATCTCAGGCGGGTACTTGAAAAAGGTAGCGAGTTCGTCCCAATTGGTCCGCCAGGAACGGATAATGAGGGGATATTTCGCTCCCCAAACTTCCTCGAAACGGTCGAGTTCAAGCAAGGCACCTTCCTCGGTAGCTGCCTTGTAAATAGGCTTTAAGTCGGCTGTTACCTTCTTAATATCCTTGTACGACACGTACCGTGTGGAGCTGCGGATTTGGTGAATAATACACTTCTGGATTTCCGTTTGAGGATAGCAGGCGGCAATCGCTTGAGAGAATCCGGACAGGTTATCCACGCAGATAATGAGAATGTCCTGAACCCCGCGATTCTTCAGTTCATTCAGCACACTCAGCCAGAACTTGGAGGACTCATTCTCACCAATCCACATCCCCAGCACGTCTTTGTTTCCGTCCAGATCAATGCCAATGACCATGTAGGCAGCCTTATTGATAATGGCCCCATCTTGCTTGACTTTGAAGTGGATCGCATCCAAATAGACGACGGCATAGACCCCTTGCAGAGGCCGGTTCTGCCATTCTTTAATGAGAGGCACAATCTTGTTCGTGACATTGGAAATGAGCGTTGGAGATACCTCAATACCATACATCTGCCCTAAATGGTCCTGAATTTCTCGGGTGCTAATCCCTTTCGCATACAGCGCAATAATTTGTTCTTCGATGCCCGTTACATTCGACTGATGCTTCTTGACGACCAAGGGCTCAAACTCGCCCAACCGATCCCGAGGAATAGCGATTTCCTGCTCACCATACTCACTGACTACGGTTTTACGGCTCTTTCCGTTACGGCTGTTTGGCGTGAGCTTCGCTTTCACCTCATGCTTTCCATAGCCCAAATGAGTATCCATTTCGGCTTCCAGCATCTCCTGAATCGTCTCCGCAAACAGCTCTTTTAGAGCATTCTGCGCATCCTGTGCGCTTACCAAATTGTTTTCCTTAATAAATTCCCGTAACTGCTGTTTTGTCCAAAGTCCCATGTGTTCTCCCCAACCTTTCTCTTACTTCCATTTTAATGGGTTTGAGAGTTTACACAATATATTTTACAGACTCCAATTAATATTTAGTTATAACTTTCAATTCAACACTTTTGAAAATTAAGGACCTAGATAAGATATTTACTGACCCTATTGTATTGCTCGTAGACCTTCTTTATCAGTCTCTTATCATCAAGGTTCTTCATTTCTGATCTCTCAATCTTTTCATACCATTCTGTCTCATGTCTTGCATCCAGATCTTCGAGCACTTTTTAGCACTTCTTTCTTCTACTTCACCGCTCGCTCTACCTGTTTTATCGACATATTTTCTCTTAGTCCTCGCTGGCCACAAGTCCAAACTCTCCAAGTTCCCGATATTCTTCATCTAAGCCTTCAATTGAAGTCCGTCTGTTATTCCAAAACCACTTGTTTTTATTCATCTAGAACCACATAACAGAACAAAAAAGCAACTCCCTTGTTGGCAAGTCGCTTTTAATAAAATCTATAGTGAATCTTTAGTTATTATCTAAAATCCTAGCGCTTCGCCTTATAAAACTCATGATACAACTTCATCAGCGCCCTTTTCTCTATCCGAGACACATAACTCCGCGAGATCCCTAGCTCCTTAGCAATCTCCCGCTGCGTCCGCTCTTCTCCACCTGTATCCAGCCCAAACCTACCCACCACAACTTCTTTTTCCCGATCATCCAGTATATCCAGATTCCGATAAATCTTGCTCTTCTCGATCTTCAGATCAACTTCTTTAATGACATCATCGGCTTCTGAGCCGAGGATATCGATGAGTGTAATTTCATTACCTTCCTTGTCTGTCCCAATTGGATCGTGCAGAGATACATCTTTACGAGTCTTCTTCAAGGATCTTAGGTGCATCAGAATTTCATTTTCAATACAACGGGCAGCAAAAGTGGCCAGCTTTGTGCCTTTGTTCGGGCGGTAGCTCTCGATGGCTTTAATCAAGCCGATGGTGCCGATGGAGATTAGATCCTCCATGTCTTCGCCGGTATTATCGAATTTTTTGAGGTTATGGACATGATACGATGTCATTTCTGCCCCCAAGGGGAAGATGTTCAAGTAAATAATTATTTCTTATAGATAATATTTGCACGTCACTCTCTAGGTCCAATTCATGAATTTTCTTATGACAATTCGGGCATAGAGCTACTGTATTTTCTATTGTGTCATGACCTCCCCGGGAAAGCCAATTTATATGATGAGTTTCTAGATATGGTTCACCTTTCTTGTCAACAAAAGGTGCAGGACAAGCACAAAGTTGACAAATACCTTTGGCCATTTTTTTTTGCCAGTAGTGATACAAAGGGATTGCGGGAGTACATTTTTGTAATTATAGTATTGGAAATAGATTCTTTTCTTGAGACCCTTGCTAGATCATATAACCTACTCTCGTTTATTTGTAGCAACTGCGACTATAAATTGTAATCTGGTTTTGTTGAACCCAAGTGCTTCTTAACACTCTCTAATGTACTTCTAACTTTCCCCAAGTTTCCAAAATGCTCTACATGACCTTCACCCAGATTAATCCCCCTAGAATGCGCTTCTTCAAAAAACCGCTCTGCCTGCTGTCGAGTATCAGATAAATGAATTAGCTGAATATAAAGTATTGAAAAAACGGATTCAGCATTCATTTTTCGAAGGCTTTTTACTTTATTTCTGCTTAACTCATTTGCTATTTCTAAGCATTCATTGACTGAAGAAGTGTAGTAAATCATAAAATGTAGCATCTTTCTTGTAACTTGTTTTCCCATCTTTTTAAACTCAGTTGCTAACCACTTAACTTCTTGATAGTTGTCCAACATACTAAGTAGATATAAAAAATCCCATTGAGAGGGTATATACTTATCCTCTTTCATTAATTTTATATATGAGTTAACAGAAAAATCCTCCACCGTTAACCCCCCCTACTGCTTTTATCTCTGGCCAGACCAAGCAGTGAATGCCAAGAATGTCAAATGTAATGACAGCTAGTATTAATCATTTCTCTGAGATACCTAAAACTTCATTGAAATCTTCAATGAGTTTACTAGTAAGACTAGTATCATTGATTGCCTCAACCCAAATCATATTTAAGGCACCCGATAATTTATCTGGAATAACTTTATTATAATAATTATCTCTACTTCTTATTTCATATCTAAATTCATCATTGATTACCCTTATGAGTGCAATATTATGTGCCTTTGCATACGTTATTGCCCCACGTTGAAAAGAACTTGAAGATACTAATATTCCTTTATGGGCTCCACTAGATCTAATCCTATCTTTTAGCACTTGAACATAATCTCTTTTTACTGGGCTTTTGTGATGTTTACATTCTACGAGTACTAAGAATTGAACACCTAATTCTTCAAATCGTATTGTCAAATCTATATTATATACTCCATCGAACGTAAGCGTCAAACAGCCCACACCTTGACACCAAGATGAGGGCTCGATTTTAGAATGAGGTTAGGATTTCAATACCCGACAGATCGGTGGCAAAGCGGCTGACCAAGGCAAGAACGGGTCCAGCGCTTCTGGATCTTTCAGATCAGGGAGTTGTGGAAGCTGTTCAAATAGAAACTTCAAGTACTGGAACGGATTCAGTCCGTTTTCTTTTGCCGTTTCCATCACGCTATAGATGACTGCACTAGCCTTGGCTCCGCGTGGGGTGTTGGCAAAAAGCCAGTTTTTGCGTCCAATCACAAACGGTTTAATCGCCCGTTCGCTGCGGTTATTGTCGATCTCCAGGCGTCCGTCCTTCAGGAAAGCGGACAACTTCTCCCATTGATTCAGGCAATAAGTGATCGCTTGGCCCAGGGCACTCTTGGGCAGGACGCGAGACTTTTGCTGACGCAGCCATACTGAAAAAGCATCCAGAATCGGGCGGCTGCGCTCCATTCGGACGTTCTCTCGTTCTTCCGGCGTCGCATCCTTCAGTTCTCGCTCCACCGCGAACAACTGATTGCAGAAGGTGAGTCCCTGCTGCGCAGCCGTTCCAATCCTGGCTTCGGAGGCGGGCAAGGCCTTCAGCGCTTCGTCAAACTTGCGGCGCGCATGGGCCCAGCACCCGACCAGAGTCACCCCGGCTACCTTATGGTAGCCAGGGTATCCATCCACGTGCAGGTATCCCCTGAATCCGGCCAGGAAATTTCGGGGATGCTCCCCGCCACGCGCCTTGCAGTATTCGTACAACACGATGGGCGGTCCACTGCGTCCGGTCCGATACAACCACAGGTACGACTGCGACTCGGCGGACTTTCCAGGCTCCCGCAGCACCTGCAGCGTCGTTTCGTCCGCATGCAAAATCTCCTGCCCTAGCAAATGTTCTTTCATTCGCTCAAACAGCGGCGTCAGCCATTGATCTGCCCCATACATCATCCAATTTGCCAGGGTCTGCCGCGAGAGCGTCAGCCCGAGCCGGGCAAACTGTTGCTCCTGGCGGTAGAGAGGCTGACTCTCCACATATTTCTGGTTCATGACATGCGCCAGAATGGACGGTGAAGCCAGACTGCCGGGATAGACCGATTTCGGCATAGGAGCTGTGACAATTGGAGTCTGAATCGCTTCGCGTTCACACCGGCGGCAGGCATACACCTGCCGAATGTGACGCAAGACTCTGACTTCTGCTGGAATCACGGTGATTTCGTTGCGGGTCTCCGTGCTCATAGGATGAAGGTCTCCGCCACAGCACGCACAAACCTGCTCCTCTTCAGGCAGTTCATAGTGAAGGGTATCGATAGGTAATTTCTCCAGTTTGGCCTCGCGAGTGTCCGTCCATTTCTTGCGGCTGTAGGTAAGGGTCTCGGTTTGCGGCTCTTCGGAAGCCGGGGTCGCTAACACCTCGGCTTCATTGAACAGGTTCATCTCGAGCTGATCCGGATGGGTCTTCTCGCTGGAGGTGCCGAAGCGCTTATGCTGGGCCAGACGGAACTGTTCCTCGTACCACTGAAGTTTAGCGGTCAATTCGGCATTTTGCTGTTCCAGCTTGGCCTTTTGTTGTTGGAGTTCTTCTATTGTAGATGAGGGGTTCGCTTGATTTTCCATACCCTAAAATTTCGACAACACGGATGATTTCCCTGCTACCAGGCCTGCAAAAATGAAAAATCCGTTAAACGACGGTCTGAGCCTTGACCTGTTTATGGGCCTGCCGCTGGTGAAGGGAAAGCCCATCCAAGAGCCAGCGAAGTTCGCGAAAGGAAAGGGCAACCGGCGAGTCGCCAGGGCCCGGCCACTGGAAGGTTCCTCGTTCCAGGCGGCGGTACAGCAGCCAGAAGCCATTATGTTCCCAGTAGAGCATTTTGAGTTTGTCGCGCTGACGGTTACAAAAGACAAACAGACAAGGCGCGAACGGATCGAGCTGAAATCGCTCCTGAACCAGGGCGGCCAAGCCGTCGATGGACTTGCGTAAATCTGTGCTGCCGCCGGCTAAATAGACCTTTTCCGGCAGCGTCAGCATAAGGCCTCCAGCGCTTGAACCACTTGACGAAGCAGTTCAGGAGAAAAACCTGTCTGTACGTCAAGAGAGGCCGGACCGATACGAAGCGTCAAGGAGGAAGACGAGGAACGCGGAGAAACGGTCACCGGAATAAAGGAAGGGGAGGAAGAGCAAGGCTGGCTGGAATCGATTTTGCGGAGCCAATATTTCAATTGATGTAAGGTCAAGCCCTGTGCTTCGCACCAGGCAGACATGGAAAGGCCACTGGTCCGATAGTCCCTGATGCGTTCTGTCCACTCATACTGGCGTTGTTCGGCATTGGTCATCTGGCAGATCTCCTTGATTTAAGATATGCCTATGATCTCATGGCTGGCGTTGGGTTTACAGGTGGGCTAGGTTTGACGCTTACCATCGAACCCTACAATATCTTCTCTATGAGCAATTTCAGCAAAAGGATATGTTTTTCTGAAGTAGTTTAATACGAATAACTCATATTCCTCTGGAGAAAGTTCTGCATTAGGATACATTCTTTCTGGTGGAAAAGAATTATTAAAACTCATATGTTCTGATCCTTTCCTTTTAAAGAATTTTGAAAATTTCTATTGTTTTAAAAACAAGATACCGTAAGAAGTATATTGCTTTCAAAAAGTCGCAGAGTTGAATTATTATTCTATAGCTCTTAGATAATGCAATTTATAAACACAGCATATATGTAGATTCAGCCACCATAAATATATCAATTCGCTTGAGAAGAAGCTTTCATAACCCATTAACCCATGAGCGATCCTATTCCTTAAATTACTTCCAAATCGCTCAACCAAAAGTCCTTGTAAATCAAATGCTATGTCTTCAGAGATAAGCTCTTCAAATTCTTGGATAAACAGAAGTGAATTCAAATTTTTTTCATCTTGAATACCCTCAGAATCAATACAGGAAACAATCTTTCCTGATTCGTAAAGAATATGTCGAATTGAATTTTCAAGTTGAGGAATCAATAAATGAGCAGATGTTAGAAAATCGCCATAGAATCCTTTTAATAAACCTTCTGCAAATATTAATTCTCTTCCCTGCGGGACAAAAGGATTATTTTTAACTAAGTAAAAGATGTCTTTTAAGCGAACACTATGATCAAAAATTATTTTTCTGCGAGCAGGTTCTACTAATCCTTGAGTGTGAAGAAGATGATGGTACTGAGCGTGTTTATACATTTCTACTTTTATAGCTGCTTCAACTTCTTCCTGATTTTCTGAAAGCATTGAAGGTTGCCGGCCAATTATTTTCCCACTTTCGTTTATAGCTACAGAAGAAAAAAGATGTTGAAAAAGAAATTTCTTTGAGAATTTTTCGACTTGAGCTCTTAAAGCCGACTTTTGAGGTGGGTTTCCAATCAAACCTAGTTGGAATATTGCGTCCCCTTTTTCTTTCCCCTCAATTAACTTCTCTGCTCCCTCTATATAATTTCTAATGTTTATTTCCCCAGAGGTAACTACCCCCAGCTCAGTTATTGAATTTTTTTGATACATTAATAAAAGTTTATGTAGTTCTTCAATTCGTTTATTATTCCCCCCTATCCTCTTAAGTGCTTCAATGGCACTTGATATATGAGATGATGCAAGCATATAGCTCGGTTTTTCGCCTGCAAGTATTAATTCCGCTTCTTTCACATAAGTTTCAGCATAACTTTTTAACTTCGCTCGTTGGCCTTCTGGATCTTTTCTTAAATGATGCCATCTAGAACAGATCTCCCAATAACTTCTTGCTCTACGTAAATCAACACTTTCCTCAGCCTTAATAGGTAAGCGTCAAACCTAGCCCACCTGTAAACCCAACGCCAGCCATGAGATCATAGGCATATCTTAAATCAAGGAGATCTGCCAGATGACCAATGCCGAACAACGCCAGTATGAGTGGACAGAACGCATCAGGGACTATCGGACCAGTGGCCTTTCCATGTCTGCCTGGTGCGAAGCACAGGGCTTGACCTTACATCAATTGAAATATTGGCTCCGCAAAATCGATTCCAGCCAGCCTTGCTCTTCCTCCCCTTCCTTTATTCCGGTGACCGTTTCTCCGCGTTCCTCGTCTTCCTCCTTGACGCTTCGTATCGGTCCGGCCTCTCTTGACGTACAGACAGGTTTTTCTCCTGAACTGCTTCGTCAAGTGGTTCAAGCGCTGGAGGCCTTATGCTGACGCTGCCGGAAAAGGTCTATTTAGCCGGCGGCAGCACAGATTTACGCAAGTCCATCGACGGCTTGGCCGCCCTGGTTCAGGAGCGATTTCAGCTCGATCCGTTCGCGCCTTGTCTGTTTGTCTTTTGTAACCGTCAGCGCGACAAACTCAAAATGCTCTACTGGGAACATAATGGCTTCTGGCTGCTGTACCGCCGCCTGGAACGAGGAACCTTCCAGTGGCCGGGCCCTGGCGACTCGCCGGTTGCCCTTTCCTTTCGCGAACTTCGCTGGCTCTTGGATGGGCTTTCCCTTCACCAGCGGCAGGCCCATAAACAGGTCAAGGCTCAGACCGTCGTTTAACGGATTTTTCATTTTTGCAGGCCTGGTAGCAGGGAAATCATCCGTGTTGTCGAAATTTTAGGGTATGGAAAATCAAGCGAACCCCTCATCTACAATAGAAGAACTCCAACAACAAAAGGCCAAGCTGGAACAGCAAAATGCCGAATTGACCGCTAAACTTCAGTGGTACGAGGAACAGTTCCGTCTGGCCCAGCATAAGCGCTTCGGCACCTCCAGCGAGAAGACCCATCCGGATCAGCTCGAGATGAACCTGTTCAATGAAGCCGAGGTGTTAGCGACCCCGGCTTCCGAAGAGCCGCAAACCGAGACCCTTACCTACAGCCGCAAGAAATGGACGGACACTCGCGAGGCCAAACTGGAGAAATTACCTATCGATACCCTTCACTATGAACTGCCTGAAGAGGAGCAGGTTTGTGCGTGCTGTGGCGGAGACCTTCATCCTATGAGCACGGAGACCCGCAACGAAATCACCGTGATTCCAGCAGAAGTCAGAGTCTTGCGTCACATTCGGCAGGTGTATGCCTGCCGCCGGTGTGAACGCGAAGCGATTCAGACTCCAATTGTCACAGCTCCTATGCCGAAATCGGTCTATCCCGGCAGTCTGGCTTCACCGTCCATTCTGGCGCATGTCATGAACCAGAAATATGTGGAGAGTCAGCCTCTCTACCGCCAGGAGCAACAGTTTGCCCGGCTCGGGCTGACGCTCTCGCGGCAGACCCTGGCAAATTGGATGATGTATGGGGCAGATCAATGGCTGACGCCGCTGTTTGAGCGAATGAAAGAACATTTGCTAGGGCAGGAGATTTTGCATGCGGACGAAACGACGCTGCAGGTGCTGCGGGAGCCTGGAAAGTCCGCCGAGTCGCAGTCGTACCTGTGGTTGTATCGGACCGGACGCAGTGGACCGCCCATCGTGTTGTACGAATACTGCAAGGCGCGTGGCGGGGAGCATCCCCGAAATTTCCTGGCCGGATTCAGGGGATACCTGCACGTGGATGGATACCCTGGCTACCATAAGGTAGCCGGGGTGACTCTGGTCGGGTGCTGGGCCCATGCGCGCCGCAAGTTTGACGAAGCGCTGAAGGCCTTGCCCGCCTCCGAAGCCAGGATTGGAACGGCTGCGCAGCAGGGACTCACCTTCTGCAATCAGTTGTTCGCGGTGGAGCGAGAACTGAAGGATGCGACGCCGGAAGAACGAGAGAACGTCCGAATGGAGCGCAGCCGCCCGATTCTGGATGCTTTTTCAGTATGGCTGCGTCAGCAAAAGTCTCGCGTCCTGCCCAAGAGTGCCCTGGGCCAAGCGATCACTTATTGCCTGAATCAATGGGAGAAGTTGTCCGCTTTCCTGAAGGACGGACGCCTGGAGATCGACAATAACCGCAGCGAACGGGCGATTAAACCGTTTGTGATTGGACGCAAAAACTGGCTTTTTGCCAACACCCCACGCGGAGCCAAGGCTAGTGCAGTCATCTATAGCGTGATGGAAACGGCAAAAGAAAACGGACTGAATCCGTTCCAGTACTTGAAGTTTCTATTTGAACAGCTTCCACAACTCCCTGATCTGAAAGATCCAGAAGCGCTGGACCCGTTCTTGCCTTGGTCAGCCGCTTTGCCACCGATCTGTCGGGTATTGAAATCCTAACCTCATTCTAAAATCGAGCCCTCATCTTGGTGTCAAGGTGTGGGCTGTTTGACGCTTACCTTAATAGCAATCTTTTCGGAAAGCTTTGAGTAATGTTCCGGATCACCTACATGATACTCAATTAATAATTCCATAAATTTTGAGGCAAGAAATAAGGGATCTTCTCCATTTAACTTTTTAAGTGCTATTTCAATTGTTTCAACACAAGTATTAAATGGATTATTTTTTCTACCCAGCATGGCTGCTATTTGCAATGCTCTTTCAATTTTCGATATACAACTGGTCCAGTGCTCAGGATCAAATAAGATCCAGAATGATTCGATGTATGAAAAAACCGCAGTGCTAGCCTTACGATGATTACGTTTTCCAACCCATAAAACATCTGCAAGTCGTGCCTTTAACTCAGAATCTTTTATAAAATCGACAATTAATTCAATTGCTTCATAATCATTATCCGTAAGGTCTTCAATACTCGGGCTTCTTGATTCCATAAGAATAATAGCTGGTTTAAACGGCTCCTCGTAGTTTTCTAAATCTAAGTGAAAAGAACACACCATACCTAATAGTTTTAAAATTTCATTCATTACAATTTCCTTTTTAAACTGCGACCTATCAGAAGCTTCATAAAAGAGTGAGTAATAGTAGTAACACTCTTTCTTTTCGGAACTTTTAATAAATTCATCCCAATCAACATTATTAACATCCTCAGTTTTGATTTCTTTACTCAACATACTGATACTCCTTTCAGACTTCTTGAAATAAAGTAACTTTCTTGTGTTCTTATAATCACAGTGCCATAAACTCAATAGTATGTAGGTGTTCAGTTTAATTACCGATTTCGAGAGTCTGCCTAGCCGTCATCCAAAGCTGATCTAAAGAGACCTAGATTATCTACTCACTACGCTCTCTCTTTCAACGTAGCCACCCTCTCAAAGTGAATATATGTCTGCTTTGCTATATCAAACAAATAAACACTCGATGGATTTTCTACATTTTCATAGCTCTCCGACAATACCATTTGGGTTGGTGATAGCGAGTAAAGAACATAAAGATACCTTTTATCAATATCTTCTGGAGTTGGTGAAATGACATAATTCCACTGATGTCGGGTAAAGTCTATCAAGTAAAAATAGGATTTCAAAATAAGGAATGCGTATAAATAGAACTGTCCTATACATATAAGAATTTTTACTACATGTTCTGCTTCTTCCAAACCAGTTATGTTCAATGTGTCGTAAAATGATACTGCAAATACGACCATGTTACACATGAAGACGGTAAAGGTTAATCGGTTAGCCTTGGTTTCTGATAAAGTAAATTTTTTGACTGAACATTTTCCTTTCATCCATTTAATGCAGCATAGGATTCCTAAAATCATAATCCCCAATAAGAATAACACTATGATGATTGCGGCTACGACAATGGTGTATTTCATTTTTACAAATGAAGCATAGATTGCTGTTAGCAATGAACCGTAAGCTAAAAAAAGAACTCCAAGTACCACATATAAAATAATTCTTTGTTGTGTTTTCTGATGCTTCAAATAAAACAAATTATCAAAACTCGAAGATATTAATGCTTTTATCACCAAGTTTATAAGTATTGGAATAGTACCACTGAGCACAATTTTCAATATTGTATCCATTAATATCCCTTTCTCTTTACGGAATCTTCACAAAGTTCACAACTGAATCTTCGCATAAATCCCCTGCTCCTCTAACATATGCAAAAGCACCCGGCCATCAATTAACTCAATGGGCTTGTCCTTGGCAAAGCTTCTGGCATCAGGTCCATACGTTGATGTGGTAACCAAAATTCCCTTCGATGCATTCTCGTTCATCATGGTACCGTATAAGTCTCGGACTGCAGCTACCTCTACAGTATTTTTGTATCTTTTTGCCTGAATTACATATTTCCCACCAAATACAGGACGCGGGTCAAAAGCAATGACATCTACTCCACCATCTCGGCTAGAACGTGTCAGTTTGGATTCAAGTCCAATTTTCGAAAACAAGTTACATACCAAATGTTCAAAATCAAAAGGGTCCATCTCCAAAAGGTTGGTTCGTGTATCAAGAGTAGATATCATATTTCTTTCATTTATAAATCGTTTATCGTACATGACAAGATCGACAATTGGTTTCACTGGGGTGAGTTCAGTTACTGAAGGGGAGAGCTGCGCTTTTAGACCTTTTACACATGCAAGAATATCAACTCTGGCAAGATCGAACTTCATGAATTCTTCTTTCCGAGTCTGAATGGTTAATATGCACGGCCGGATATCGAGCCCTGTACTTAAGTCCACTGTGGATACCACTCCATTAAATACGACAGAATCCAAATGGTTACCTTGGTCGGCTTCAAAAAGCTCATGAAGTGTACGGAGTGCTATTGAAGCAACAAGAATAGAGTATATCTCATTCAATTCTTTGGGTTTAAAAGGAACACCTTTGATCTCATCCCGGCTCTGTGTATACTTATATTCCTTATTCTGTGGTACAGCCGTTACATCCGGTAATTCATACTCTACTAATAATTCTTTGCTCTCTTCTAAATAGAATAAATCAAAGGTTTGCGGAAAAATGTCACTGTAATTGGAACGTTCCAGGACCAGAGTGTTATATGCTTCAATAGCCTCTTTGTCTTTATTGATATAGTTGGTTTTAAAATTATCAATAGAGCTATTATGAGAAGTTATTTCATCTAAAAACAAACGCTTTGCCTCGTCATATTCTGCTCTTGCAGAGCTGAGGAATGTATCATTTTCCTTAATCAGTTCGTTTCTTCTCATTTCTGCAGATTCATAATCACGAAGGGCATAGTTGTATGTATTCTCCGCTGCTTCAATTGCTCTTAGGCGCGCTTTTTTCCCAAGGCCACTGATCTTCTCTACAAAAGAGGGTTCCATGGCAACTCTTGCAAAATAGCTTTCTCTCAGTGGTATAGGGTTTGCTGGAACTGGCTTAACATAAGGTTCTACGTAATCAGGAAATTCATCCTTCTTATAAAGTGATTCGAATGAAATCTTGTCATCCACACCAAGCGTTTCACTTATAATTGACTTAAATTCGTTCAACCGATAAAGAATTTCTTCATTATAATCATTTGTTTCTTCTTTACGTCCTTCTATGTATAGCGCTTTTTGTTCTTTTTCATATGCCTTTTGTTCACGTATCGACTCTTTAATGGCACGCTCATTCTCACGTTCATATTGACGTTGCAGCCTTAAATGCCTTTCTTGCTCACGAATTGCTGCATTCCTTGATCTTTCAGCTGCACGCTGCGCTTTTGCTGTCTCTCTAATAATTTTATTAACTGTACTTCCAAAACTACGAGCCACCTTTATCCCTCCAGATTACGTTAAATAGGATATATTTATCCAAATTATAACATCATATTTCAAATGTTTTACATGGAAACCCTACTTTTTACATAATTCTTTTAAACTATACGTCTAAATTCCGACAACAAAAAGAGTCTGTCTACAGACAGACTCGATACTCTTACCGCTTCGCCTTATAAAACTCATGATACAACTTCATCAGCGCCCTTTTCTCTATCCTCGACACATAACTCCGCGAAATCCCAAGCTCCTTCGCTATCTCCCGCTGCGTCCGCTCTTCCCCACCTGTATCCAATCCGAACCGCCCCACCACAACCTCTTTTTCCCGATCATCCAAAATATCAAGATTACGATAAATCTTGCTCTTCTCAATCTTAAGATCGACCTCTTTAATAACATCATCCGCTTCCGAACCGAGGATATCAATGAGTGTAATTTCATTACCTTCTTTGTCAGTCCCAATTGGGTCGTGCAGAGATACATCTTTACGAGTCTTCTTCAAGGATCTTAGGTGCATCAGAATTTCGTTTTCGATACAACGGGCAGCAAAAGTGGCCAGCTTTGTGCCTTTGTTCGGGCGGTAGCTCTCGATAGCTTTAATCAAGCCAATGGTGCCGATGGAGATTAGATCCTCCATGTCTTCGCCGGTGTTGTCGAATTTTTTGACGTTGTGTACAAAGTCGCACGTCACTTTTACCCAAAAGTTTATCGAAGGTGCCCACCGAAGTGATAGTGATTTCGTTGTTATCTTCGCATTTGATTAAGATCTGCTCGAACAACATTTCAATAATATGCCGTTTGAAATCAAAATCTAACTCGTCGGGATTACCCATCTTATCATTGATTATTTCAATAATTTTAAGTATGTGTTCTATCTCTAACTGGTCCTTTTGTTGTGCAGCGATATGATTTTGGTACTTGTTGAGCTCATCCTTTAAAACAGATGTTTCTATATTTATTTGCTTCATTTCCTTTACCATTTCTTCTTCTGTGATTACGTCCCGTTTGAACATTATCTTAAGCTTTTCTTTTTCCTTCTCCTTTGTTTCCAATTGTTTTTTAATTAAATCGATCCTGTCTTGAATATCATCCATTCCGTTTTCAGCTTTACCTTGAATATGTTTAATAAAATACTCAGGGTCTGTAACCAAGCGTGTAACCTCACCCCAAATGAACTCCTCTAGTAATTCAGCACGGATAACCTGACTTGGACATCTGCTTATCTCAGGGCCATACTTCTTCGGATTTAAGTTTGGGCAACGATAACATCTATATTGCTCTCTCTTCCCTGTATTTTTATTTTCTCTTCCCGAATATGTTGTTGCATCCCACGTTCGTCCACAGTGGGCGCATTTCAAAAGAGATTTAAGTAAGTACTGATATTTCTGATTCCCAACGTGTTTGTTGGTTGTATTTTTTATTTTCTGCTTTTGAGCAAGCTCGTATAAAGCTTCATCGACTAGGGCTGGTATGGATACCTGTATCCATTCTTCTCGGTCCCTAATGTTAATCGTCCTTTTTTGTCTACCACTTTCCGTTACTTGACCCTTTATTTTGTTGGACTTTCTTCGGTTATAGTAGTAATTCCCGATATAAATTTCCGAAGTTAAGATTCGCCCTATGCTTGATGCACCCCAGTTCTTCGATTCCCCTCGCTTTGGCATAACACCTGAGTCATACAAACGGCTCCCAATTTCACGCATCGTTAAATTCTCAAAGACATACCATTCATATATCATTTGTACATATTGAGCTTCTCTCTGGTTTACAATCAATTGCCCCTCATCGTCTTTGTCATAGCCGAAAGGGGCAACACGCATAGGCATTATTTTTTTTTGTTCCTTTACAGCGCGTTCTCGCCCGCGTACAGTCCGTTTTTTTATCAACGATAACTCGTAATTGGCAATAGCAGATAGTATATTAAAGAACAGAATTCCTTCAGGTGAGTTGCTAAATTCAGTATCTGTAAACTTAATATCAACCCTATATTTTTCAAATTCTCTCATAACAATTAATTTATCAGTCATGTCCCGACTAAAGCGGTCAGGGTGTGTGCATATAACCAATTTAATTAAACCATCTGCTACATCCTGTCGTAGTGTAGTCATTACTGGACGAACATCTATATCCTCTCCCGTTGCACCTTCTTCACGGTATATTCGTATATTGGATTCAAAAAAACCTAATTCCAAAGCTCTTTTCTTACACAAATCAACTTGTATATCAAGACTTGTATTATCTATTTGAAGTGCGGTTGAGACTCTTACATATATTGCGACGCTCATCTGATCACCTTTGTCCACATTAATATATTTTATTATGTACAAAGCATAACATTAGTAGAAAGCAAAAGAAGCAGTTACTTGTTTCCAACTTCGGCATATATCAGTTTATCTAAGATATACCGTATTACTTTATCCAAATCATTTTCGGCTATAGAAATTTCTTCATCGGTGTAAAGTGCTTCTTTTTGTTCATATCGCAATTTTAGTTTGGGTTGATATTCGTTCATGCCATCACCTCAATAGAGCCTATGCAAAAGGAGTTTTGTCCCATTACCATCACGTGGATGGCTGATGAGGTGATGTAACTGTACCAAACAACAAATGTGAGCACGATTGAGGAAATCTGCCGAAATGAGCCTTAATCGGCATTTATGTGGCTTTGTAGCATTTAAAGAAGGGGGTTCTCATAGCCAGAAAATGTTTTCTCTCTTACATTCTCAATTATGCTATAAATAGTAAAAATACATATTTTTAATACTTGCTAAAAATATTTCTTAGAGTGAACTTTTCTCGTTTTATAGTAGAAAACATATTTTAAATTTGTGTCCATTTCATGAATTTTAATCTCGAATATGTTCCTTAAAAAAGAAAAGGCCATCCGCAGATGGCCCCTTCTAAATATTTGAACTATACTCCTCGATTTTCTTAGCAAGTCCTGGATCAAGACCCAAGTATCTTAATGTGATTTCGAGCCTTTTATGCCGAAGCTGTTTTTTGATTATAGCAATACTAACACTCTGTTGCTGCATTAGGTGAGCCATTGTATGACGTAACTGGTGAGGAGTCACAGTATATGATACTTGCACCTTCTTATAAATCAGATAAAGTATCTTTCGTAACTGAATATAGGTTAGAGGTTTGCCTTCTAAAAAGTAAACTGCCTTGTCCTCCCAGCCACACCAACGCCCTCAGCCATATTCAACACGCCAGTATAAAAAGGAACGGAGGTATACCAACCAATACTACTGATTGAATTGATTATGAAGAATTGAATTCTTTGAAAATCAGAAATTAATAATCCACACGATCTATAAGTTCTTTACCTCTCCATGACCCCAGATATACTGAACCATAGTTCTCATACAGTTCAATATTATAAGGTAAATGTTCATTGATAATATATTCTTTAGCCATCTCACATGTTTTAATAGCTGACATTAGGTCCTCACGAGAAAACAGCTTTATTTTTTCACTGGTTTTATTATATAAGTTCCATAATCTATCTATTGGATCAGGATGAGTTTTAACCCTATTTCCAGGTGGATACATGTAATGAGAAACTGTTTCGAAAATATCTAAATACAGAAAAAAAAGAACCCCAGATTGTACTAAGAAATCAAATTCAAAATCGCTTTGAAAGTTCGGTCTATTAACAGCTTCAAGATCTGCCTCAAATTCTTGATTTTGTCTATATGAATATATGGTTTGATTCTGAGTTTGTTGATCTATATTTTCCTCATTATGTAGATTTCTTTTCACATGTAAAGGTCGTTGAATTGTTTCTCCTTCATCTAAATGATTCAAAAGGTGATGCGCAATTTCATGTCCAAAAATAAATTCAATTTGTTTATTTGCATGCCTTTTGCAATTTTTGTGAATATTTCGCGGCACTTCTCCACGTGGGTCAAGTTCAAAATCAGCTGCTTCTGTTTCTAGCATAGTTCTAATCGCAATTATTAGTGCTGAAAACGAAACATCTGAGGGTACATTTTTATCGCCAAAGCTAAAAAACCATAAGTTCATATAATAAAAAAAATGTTTTAACACTTCTGATACAACAATTACATTTCCATACTCTGTTTTAACACAAACCCCGTTTGCTTCAAAAGTAAAAATAAATCCCTTAGGTATATCCTTTATTCTTTCTTTGTCTTCCTGAGATAAATGTTCAGTGTAGCTGTCTACTTCTTCCGTAGAAAAATGTTCAGAGAATAGCCATTTACCACTACTATTCTTTTTTCTTGCTAATACAACCCTTTGTAGTCGATAGCTATCAAATAACGCTTCTGCTCGAAACTTCAATAAATAATCAGAAGCATCTTGAGGATTAAAGATTCTATTTATTTCTTCTTTATTACATATAGGTATAAACCAATTTTTCTCTTCAGCCTGAGGGTCGCTTTCATGAAATAGTTCATCTATAGGGACAATAGCAGTATTATAAAATTTGATGAGTTTTAGATCCTCGGGATCTTTCGCGTCAAGTATTCGATTAATAAGACGCAAGTTCTCCTCGTTCGCACGGTGTTTTCTCGGTTTCAAATATTTCCACTCCTTATAAGTAATTAATATCTTTAAGCATCCCAATAAAAGTTTTAGTAAAAAGGAATCTTCTGTCTCATCTTTACTTTACAATAATAGCTTTATAGCATAATGGATTGCATTTCCCCAAAAAATAGCTCTCAGAAATTAATCCCAGCCATCAACCTTGCAATTATCTTCTCGTTTGATTTTCAAAGCCCCCCTTTGTTCAAAATTAAAATCCGACATTTCTCCAACCACCTTACGTAGAATATATGTTAACTGTACTATATCTAATTTCTGCTTTTTGTGACATTTTCCCTACTATATAAACAAAAAAAGTACCTACAAAGGTACTTTTACCTATCATAATACATTAATATATCTTGAACGTATTCCAATTGTTATTTTTCTATCTTCCAACCTCCCATAAGCTTAGGTGATGTCAATCTCGTACCAAATTCATCTACGAAGTAAACATAACTCTGTCTTCACCTGTAATAATATATATGTAATCCAATATCACCCGCGAAATCAAAGTTCCATACGTTTAAACAAACCGCTCTTTCTGAGGATCTTGAAAATAGTACCAGGAATCTGAAACCGTGACGTCAATCTGACTCCAACTGTTGTCTCGCGGTTTGATTTTAAGAATTATGCCGTCAGCCTGCTTGTATATTTCTTTCAGCTTTGCTGTCATTTTCTCAGCATTTTGTTTCAGGACTTGATTTCTGTTGTCCACCACTTTATATACAAGATAGTTAGTCCGCCCTCCGTTATAGGTAAGACTCGCAACAGCACCTGAAATGGACTGAGCTGTTTCTTTAGCAACTTCCTGTTTAGCTATGTTAAAGATATTTTTATTGTTCTGTCCTCATCCGATATTAAATAATAGTTAATCAGAGGATACCAAGTGGTTTCTATGTAATTGAAATCCATTTCATTTTGCAACATGTCTGGAGTAAACAACGGGATTCCATCTCTACTACTTTTTACGAGAGTAGAATTAACTTCTGTTTCAGGTGACTTCATACCATTGGTACCAAAGTAAACTCCCAGAAGTATTACTACTAATACACCAAATAGTGAAATCCCTTTTCCTTTATTCCTTTTCATATTCACTCTCCTAAGCTAACATACTAAAGTGTTACTATTATAAAGATTATTCTTTCCTGCTCAGTGAAATTCCTCCATATGGAATAAAAAGCACCCCACGGGTGCTTTTCTGCTTTAGATCATGAAATATATATAACTGGCCCATAGCTGTCATATCATCACTTTATTCATCCTGTCAGAATTATATGCGAAGGTATTCTTCCTTACACCAAAGCGAGCGATCCATTCGTTTAAGGATTTCTTTTTGATATTCTTGAAATAATGAGTTTTTCAATTCAATGCCCTTACATGTCCAGGGTCGCTTTTTAAATGCAACTATATGACCAGAAGTGAACCATCTTCGAATCTGCCGTTCACTCTTGCTTAAGAAATACGCAATATCTTGAGTTGTGTAATGAGCCTGGTTATCAATTTCATTAAACAACTCAAGAGGAATGAGGTAGTGGCTTGGATTAAGACCATAACGATTGCAATGCAATAAAAATTGTTCATAATTCATATTTCTTATCTCCGATTAAAATTTTGTTAGAGATCCCTTTAGGGCTTCCAACATTTTTTTTGTTTCTGCTAGAATAACAAGCCGTTCTACCTTCTCTAATCCAAGATTTTTTTTTGCTTGATGTGGAATACGTAATATGCTTAATTTATCTTCTAATTCAGCAACCTTTGAAGATATATCTTCCAAACTTTCAAATCCTGAATTACTGAGGTCCATAGGTTCTAAAGGGCTTTTAGGAGTTTTTTGTTTAATACCATTTGGATAATGTACTTTCTCCCATTCTAGTAACTCATCTTTATCAAAGGGGAAATCCAAAGATGCTTCTAAAACTAAGTAATAATATTTTAAAGGAATTATCTCTTGATAACTTTTTTCGTTAACTTTGCTTTTAGCATGTGGATCTTCATTTTCCATTGAGTGACGACAATGGATCTCTGCGGCTCTACGTTTCCACTCTTGAACCATAGGATCGTGATATACTGTACGATTAACAATCGTATTATTAACAGTATGTCGAGTTTCGTAATACGAAAAGTTGTTAATTTCTTCGTGATTTAAGATCCCTCCGAACTGATTTCTAACTTTAAAAATCCATGATGTTAATGCCTTAGAACTGGAGTATCTTGCTTTAGGATTGGAAATGTAATTACTTGATCTAAAAAAATATCCCTTTCCTTTTGTTTCTGGAGCCTTTTCATAAATCATTTTCAGATATAAATTCATATAATCAACTAGTCTGGGGACAATTAATGATCCGTAAGCTGGTGAGGGGCTATATCCTCCTTTCGCAATTTCGTTTGTAATCCAAATTCGGCTCCAACCATTATCATCAGTCAACGAAGTTCTGATCAATTCTGCTTCATCACCTGTAATTTTTATTTTGTATTTTTTCAAATAACCATAATCATCATGATTTGGATTATCCTCTATATCTAAATGTTTATTTATTTCTAAATCAAGCAACTCAACGGGACGTATACCCGTCATAAATCCCATCAACATTTGGCAGGCTCTTTGTACGTTAACTAAGGGAGTAGGAGATAAATTATTGACCTTTACAAAGAGATCTACAAGTTGACTTCTGGTCGCATACACTTTCCTTCTTGGTTGCTTAGCAACAGGTCTTTGATTTATATTTTTCTTAATGAAACGTTCAAATCGCTTTTTCATTAATTTAATTCTTGTCCATTCTTTATGACTGTTAAAAGAAGTATCATCATCTATAAGAGAATCTTCTAATGCTCTTTCGTAAGCATCTTCTTCAAGCATTAATTTATAGTATAGAAATGGCCGTAGATTGTGAACGACGCTCAGTTGCGTTGTCTCAGAATAACCAACAAACAAATTTTCTTTATCGTGTTCGTCAATTGTTCTAACATCAAACGTCATGGACTTGATTATTTCTTCTTCATTGTGCTTTAATTTCCTAAAATGAGCAATGACACTCGATGGCATAAGATCTCCGTTATTTTGAGCTATTGCTAGCTGCTCTATATATTCTTCAGTATTGGGGTTAATTTGCGCTCGGTAACATTTCATTTTATATAAATTTCGTACTAAGCGTGAAATCTGAAAGTCGGCTGTTGTCTCTTTATTGATTTTTGTTTTAACATAATCAACACCATCGAAAGAAATCCCTTGGTTTTTTAAACGGTAACTCTTAAATTTATTGATATCATCTTGAAGGTTAGCATCAAGAAGTCCAAAATAATAATCTGTTGATACCTTCTCCTCATCATTGCGATTAAAAGAAACGTTATATCGTCTTTCTTCCAAAAGATTAATGTTATGTCTGAACCAAGCTTTATTCCATTTTCTAGTAGAAAGTCTGATTTCGAATATCGTTTCTTGATCAATATAACTTATAAGCGTCATAATGTTTTTCTCAGATCGATTCAACTCTTCTCTAATGGCAGTTAATGAGTCGAAATTCAAATTTATTTCTTCTAACTTTGTTTTGCTGAATAATAAAGGAAATCCCATCCCTCTTCTTGCATATGGTTGTACTTCTTTGCCAATTTCAAAATACGCAGTACCGCGTTCTATTTTTTTATCTGCAATAATTTGGAGTAGCTCTGAATTAACAACTCCTAATAATTTAGCAGCCTCCGTGACACTAAGTAATTCTGTATTTAATTGTTTCTCTAATTCAAGTTTTGTGAGCATTTCTATCTAATCTCCTCCTTTGAAGAAACGGACTTAACGGACATAATGAACTATTTCTTGAGGGCACCATGTCGCTAACACCTCCTAAAATGTGAACCTTATGTCCGTCATGTCCGTAACCCATAGTAAAAGTAAGTGACTTCTTGTGAAGGCTGAATATTTCGATGCGATCAAGCGAATTCAGTTAATGCTTAAGAGGAAATAAGAATTCTGTTGGTACCACTCACTAAAATCCTAGATTATCTTAGTTATCACTCTTCCGTTGCCCAAAGGTGTAACACACAGGGAGCAACTCAAACTTTACCCGTCACTCGCCGTGTGGCAGGCAACGCGGTTGTTAGTCATGTGAAAATGTGCTTGCAGGTCAATTAACAAGACGAATGCTTCGCTGCCTTTTTAGGATTATTTCAGTTCTGCTGGCTCTCCCTTCTAATATTATGGTTTTTATTTTATTTACATGGTGGCTCTTGAAAAATTATCATCGCGGCTCTCCAACGTTAATTCACTATGCTAATAGCATGAGCTTTATCGATTTAGAAAACAACGCTTAAAAATTACCATTATATGTTTTTTTGCATCTGTTTATATTTCAAAAAAAAGTAAAAGGTAATCCAAGTTTCAGGATTACCTTTTACCTCTTGCTGTTTCTTTTCATGTTCTCTAGCATCTGTAATTCACTTATTAAGTAATCAAACAACTCAGAAACTTTTCTTATGACTTTAGTGATTTCCTTTTCATTATTACTTTTCAAATGGGACAGTTCTTTAATAATCTTATTCTTCTCATCACGCGGATTATATACTTTCTTATTTAGCAACAACCAACTGTTATCTACTTTTACAAATGAAATTAGCTGTTGTAACATGCCGCTTTCGTTACAGTGTATGCATTCCCATTTGGTTGTTTTAATGTCAATTCTACATTCTCTTCCACAATGGAAACATGAGAATATAATAATCGGTTTTTGCAAATAATATGAAACATTGTATTGTATAAAAAAGGAAATTAGTATTTTTTCATAATTCGCATCCAATATTAGTTAAGCAACTCCTTAAATGTTCGATGACAAACTAAAGATTCTTTCATATAGCTCTTAAAATCAACACCGTATATTACATACTTTCTCCCGAAACAATAAGACCTCAATTGCCCTTTTTCGCAATATCTTCTAATCTGTCTTGTTGATAAGCCCGTGATATTCGATATATCAGCAGGTGTCAAAAGGGCATCATCAGGAATACTCCTAATAAACGAGTTATTTATCACAGGTACTATACCAAATCGATTTTCAAAGTCAATTCTTTTAGTCAATGCAATTTCATCCTTCCTCGCTAATTATAATAAACCAAAATACTCTTCCTCCATTATCAAGCTCCTATTGTATCCACCATTATTCAATAGCTCACGAACTGATAGAATTCTTTCCAATCCCTCTTTGGTTTTACCTTCTCCTTTCCACATTTTATAACAGATAATTTTAAATTTTTCGAAATCATTCTTTTTCACATTGATCATAGGGTAGTTATCAAAATAGGGGATTATCACTTCTACTAAATCAATTAATTTGGTGACTGCAAAAGTTACGGCTTTGTTTGAAAAATATATCCTTCCACATTTAAGGAAGTTCCTTATTTTATAGAGAATAAATTTATCTTCTTTTTTCAAGCTAATTCGAAATTCTGCACTTAAATATATTTTATCTTTACCTTTTCTTTTGCATAAAGCAAAACAACCTTCACCCATAGAAAACCCCGTTACGAGGCCGCTCATGTATTCATCGTTTTTAGGGAGTCTTTCTAAAATCTCTCGATTTGAATGCATTAATATCCTCCATTTTTTATATTTTTCTTTTGTAGTACCAAACGTAATCTGTACCTACGTATAACTTGTATTTGCTAAATAACAGAGCATCCTCAGCTTTTTTCTGATAATATAGCTCATAGTAAGATCTCAAAAATCGGATGTTTTCTTCGTTGGTTTTATAACATTTATATTCTTGTAGCGGTATGGGAAATGCATTTACAGTCGTAACTGGACTTGGACAATCGTAATAATAGATTTCAAACTTTTTGTATTGGTTAATACATGATAATCTTTCTTCAAAAAACAACTCACCTTTCTTCTTGTATTTATATAGGTTCTTCTTTACTTCAAGTACGTTCTCTCCCCAAATAACCTTTTCCATGATTTCATCAATTGTAACTTTCACTTTTTCGAGTTCCTTTCCAACCATATTTTAGTATTGTATAATTTAACTCAAGGGGGGGGCTGACATGAATACCTTAGGACAACAGATTCGAACAATGCGTAGTCAAACTAAAATTGGCCTTAATGATTATGCTCAAAAACTTGGCGTGTCTGCTGGGTACTTGAGCAACTTGGAAACAGGTAAAACTGATACTATACAGTTAAAGGTTCTTGATACAGTACTAAACGATTTGGGGTTCTCAGCTATGGACGTCGATACTTACTCAACAACAGAACAACGATTAAAGAGGATTAATTCCTTATTGTTAAACTTACATAAAGAATCACCAGAAGCATTTGAATATTTTGCAAGTAATTTGGAACAGGGCATCAATTTATTTTCCAGCTCTCACATTAAATAGTATGTATATCTAATATGGATTTAATTCATTTTAATGAAATTATTTTTCATAACGGTAAATATCGCATTAAAAAAGAAGTAACCGCTAAAATTGTGACACATAGATTTCTTAACAGTGTCTGAATATTAATTCGAGTGTCGATAACCGATAGATCACTAACGCCAATTCTGCGCGAGTGATCGTACAAAAATCGCCTTGGGTATCAAATTTTCCCAAGCCGTCATCCCTTATGTTGGCAAACGATAACTAAATTCGCCAAAATGATTTATATTCTTTTCATTGGAAATTAGATACATCAAAAAGCTGCTATCAACTGGATAGCAGCTTTTTGACCTTCTATTCTCTCTGAGAACAAACAACTTTTCATTCCAAGTTAAGCTCTTCTTGGATACCAAGTGTGTTCTTTAGTAATTCAAAAATTTCTTCAAGTTTTTGATTTTGACTATTCAAATGTTTAGTTTATCCATATTTTTCATAAAAATAATTAGGATACGGAATAAATTCCGCTATGCTTAAGCCACATTTTGAGATATTAATAAAGTTACTTGAGAATGAATTATTTTCCTTTTACTCTATTTATGATTTTATCAATGTAGAAGATAATATAGAAAACTTAATGGGTAATTTGGACCTCGATGAATTAATATACACTATTAACATTTTAAGTGTTTATTATGAAAATAATAATATTGATTCTTTTCTATTTAAGCTTTTATGCAAAGAGAAGTTGAGTTCAACAATTAAAGATTATATAGAAAATATAAACACTTCGGATTACTGTGATAATTAAAACATCGGCACGTTAATAGAAGAAAATACTAGGGTCATCTACTTCGAAGGAGATAATGAAGTGGATTTTGATAAAGATTCTATAATATCATCTTTGGAGAACAAAATAAGTGACGATCTTGAAAAAGAGATAATAGAAAAATTATCTTCACTGGATGAAGGTATCAATAGTATCATAACACTACCAGAAACATATGATCTTAATATAGCTGATATAGATAATGCAATCGACCAATATTTCAAAGATTATGATTTTGATTCTGATGATTATCACGCTGATAGATCCTTAGGATCGTATATTTCGGAAATTGAAGCTATATTTGAACGTTAAAGTTTTCTTAAGAGGTTTGATCATTGTTAGTATTCCCGTTAAAAGAACACAAAACACTAACGGGAGGTTAGTGTATCATATTTTCTTAATTCACGCGGGTCTGTCAATAATTTTTTGTAAACTCTTTTAAGCACAGATTCCCCAAAGGGGAATTCACGAAATCAAACCAAGCATTGACTAATCCGACCAGAAAAAACCAAAACTTGTAATAACCACCCTAGTTTTGGATATGCCCCGTCCATTTCCGAGTAACGTCGACGGAGGCCAAATAGAGTATTTTGAGCAAAGCGTCACCTGTGGAAAGATGCTATTCCCCTTATTAATGTCCTCGTTACGACACGTACCTTGTGAAGCTGCAGATTAGGTGAATAATGCACTTTTGGATTTCATCCGTGGATAGCAGAACTCAATCGCTTGAAAAACCCAGACAGGTTGTCCACACAGACAATGAGAATGCCCGTGATTCTTCAGCTCATTCAGCACGCTCGCTAAGCCAGACCTTTTCATGGAGCACATACTATATATCCATCTACATTAAGTTCTTTACATGATAATATATATGACTGGATAAGCCAGAATATCTGAGTCGTTTCAAGTCTCGAAGTGTTTCCATTTCTTAATGCAAGCAACTGACTTTTTAGATCTGATAATGAGATAAAGTTCACTACTAAATATACTTGTTTCTTAGTATTAGGCGCTAATATTGTTTTAATAAACATTTCTAATCCACGTTCTACCTGGTTGCCCTTTCTAATACGTTTGATATTCGATGATGGATATTCACTATTATTATACATACTTTTCCATTTAGTCTTTTTTTTGTTAAGTGCAACCGATGAAGTATAGATATTCCCTAGATTTTTCTGTGCTTGAGAAACTACATCATGAAAATTAGAGGCACTCAATCCAACTTTCCCGTGTTTTGCATGATAAAATGATACTGATTCATGTGACCTTATCTCTATATAATCTGCCCACTCATTACCTAGATCATCGCAGAAGAGATATGTTGCTCCTGAAGACATATGCGTTTCTATAAAATTAAAGATTGAGTTATTTGTAAATGAACTAGTTGCTAAATTTGTTCCACCCTTTTCGGAAGTGCAACTCTTTAATCGTGAATTGGTTATAAACGCTTTAAAAAAATAATCCAAGTTGCCTAACATTCTATGGTCTTTGAATAGTTTTTTCGACCAATAAATATATCCAACATCATTAAATGTGATTTTATAGTTTTGTGTCTTGTTGAAGTATGTAAGTAAATCAAATTGCTCATCATTACTATCTACGAATAATACATGTTTTAACATTGTTGAAGTGAGGGTTATAGCACTTTTATTGATCTTTAATTTTAAACTATTATCATATTTATTTTTTATGTTGTATCTCTTATATCCGAGGACTTGTTCTTCTTGAATTGGCAAAACTTTTTCATATCTTTTCAAAAATCTTAAAAGGTTAATCTCCCTACCTTTATATGTAGCTGCTTGAATTTCTCCATTCTCATACCACCTGAACAATTCCTCTAAAATAAACAATATACTTATCGGTGTAATCTGCTCAATATCATCCTCAAATGACGAGGGAGAAGAAAAATTATTTAAAAAAGTTTCCTTGGGTGCAGATGTATTAACTTTATTAATTACTTCGGTTACCCAAGTAAAGTATATATCCAAATTCGATTTGTTACCTAACTTTCCTATTTTAGAAGTGTTTAATGCTAAAGAAATTTTTTCGTCTTTATTTACCAATCTGATATTTCTTAATATATACCCACTCGAATTAAATGGGGATATGGATTCTTTTAAATCTCTTGCCATAAGATTTTTACTTCTGATGACGTTATCCGAAACATCCATATTATTCATTGAAAGTTTTTCGAACTGAGTTGAATCCTCAACAAACAAATTTGAAAGAATACTATAATCGATTTCTTGAGTGTAACCCTTTAAAAGATCATCGAGTCCAGAAATACTCTTTTTACTTATTATAATATAATTATCAAATTCAACGATTAATAAAAAGCTTAACTTAATCTCTTTAATCCTCTCATTATTAAGAAAACTAGGTTTTGCCTCATATTTGAAAATGCACAACGAGAAAACAATGGAATGACCATTAGTTAACGTCATGGTGTCTTTCACCGAATTATATAAATATGGGCCAACCTTCTTTTTAGATACATTAGTAAAAATGCGTGATATATAGGTTTTTGATAATGTTTTTATTTTCCTATAAAAATAAGCATTCTCATTTATAACTACATCTTCTATCATCAATATCCTCCATCTGTTTATCCACTTTAATTTTACATTCTAATACTTTTACCGTTGTGATATTAGATTAAATGCTCTTTATTTTCCTCATATCGATATTCAATCTCACGCACTTGAAGTTAAGATGAGACTGCAATTATAATCACTTTTTAATTAAAAACGGTGGTATTAGGATAATATTTATAGCGGAGAACATTGACCTTAAGTATCTATTAAAAAGTGAATACTAAATGAAAACAAAGTGGACCACAAGGTGGCCACTTTATTTAATAATTCACATTAAGCTATTTGTAACTCGTGTATGCATTTGAACCTCTAACCTGAATTGAAACATTTTTTTTACATGATGAACATTTAGTGCTACTAGTAGTAGTACTTCCGCTTTCTGAATTGCTCGTTACTGTTCTCAATAATCTACCACATGGACAAACCACATCTACTTTCACGTAATTAGACATATTTAAACCCTCCTGTATAGATATTTAGACCTACATGAAATCATTCCATCCCATTATATCCCATTAATATTATTCTTTCTATTATAAAACAGACTTTCCATCTAATATCTTCGCTTTCCTCTTTCCGAAAAAAATCAACATTAACTAAAATGTACTTAATGAGTACACTACATCGGTAATGAATATTTATGGAAAATATGTTTACACTCTAAATAGACGAAAAGGGATGTTATTACGGAACTCATGAAAATGCGAGGTTTTGATACAAAAAAATAAAGTTAGTACGACATCAGGACCCAAATTACGATACTAAATTTCTTTATAAAAATGGCATACTTGATTTTTTTCAAATCCTCCAAAGCGAGGATGTATTTGGAGAATGCGATTATATTATATCCTTTTTAGGGGAGGAAGGTAGAAAACCAGTATTTATAGGAGCTTATAAAAAAAGTCTCACATTTTGACCCAAATACAACCTTTATTCCTCCTAGTTATCCCTATATGGATAGTTTAAACGAACCACTCTTTCATTATGAGTTCAGTAAAATTGATTTACTCCTTGATATGATTGTTTGTCTTGTTATCGATTGGGGATCATCAATTAGAAGCTGGCATCAATGGCTACATGAAGATCGATCAAAGCAAGTAGTAGAAATATTACCTTTTGGGTATATCAAAGAGTTCCCAGGTTTTATGGAAACGACTTTAACTTATGAGGAATTAAGCACAATCGTTAAAAATCCCGACGCTAACCGCATTGGCACACGATGCTCTCATCTGTTGCAGGCATTTACCTCGTCGTAAATACTACAAACAGGGAATCAGTATGTGGGCTCCGCTAGTGGGTAGCACGGACTATTAGGGCGTTGGCGGAATTACGTAGACATTCCTCATGGAGGGAATTCCAGACTAATTAATTTGTTACAAACCGACCCAAGCCGTTATAAATCATTCCAATTTTCAATTTTGCATACTTTGCCTAAATCAATGGTTCCCGTACAAGTTTATGCGTTCGAAAATCTATACAAACAAAATTGCTTTATCTGAACTACTGCATAGCCATATGGAACTAGGAGGATTTGAAGCAGAGTAGGACGTTCCTGAGTTTGGGTTAAATGGAAATTAGTTAAGGCATACCTATTATTAGCTAATGATAATTGGTTTAATAATAATGGAAATCAGCAAAAAAGCTACGACCCAAGTCAGGTCGCAGCTTTTTTCTTGTGTGTTAAAGTTTTCGTTAAAAAGAGATACCCTTCATGATCATAAGACGACCTATTTCAAAGATAGCAGCAAATTCGACATCCTCAACTGGAGCTATTACTGTATTATCTATTTTTCTGAAATAATATTTACCGTCAGTAAATATATGTTTATAAAGTTCACTTATATTAAATGTGTTTTCTGGTTTTATCGTACCACCCCCTTGTATTATTCCAGATGCGATTGAATGGTTTCCTCCATTTACCCAGGTTACTCCAATAGGCAACCATAAGTCGGTATAATGATTATCAAAGTCTTGTTTCCATCCACCGCGTACTCTTTTATCCCCTATATAACTTATTGCATTAATCAACCTCTCTCTTTTCCATGGCCAAGGCAAGATTAAATCTTTATGTAATTGTATTTCCTTTGTACTTTTTTCCTCCTTCATCAACTGATATGCTCTTTTACCGTCATTAGTTATAGGGATTGATTGGTCAAAAAATAGCTGCCCAGAAGAAATGCCTGGCAATTCAGATTCATCATTACAATAAATTAAGGAAGTTAGATATTTTGTTTGGGTAGTCTTTCCGACTAACCGTACAACATCCAGAATTGGATGCTCATTACCTTTGGAAGAATATTGTTTATATATATTTTTACTCCTACTATGTTCTAAAACTGCTTGAGCGAATTCTAATATATTTTGAAACTTTTTCTGTTGAATATTAAGTTTCCTGCTTTCTGGTAATTGAGCTATTCTCATTTTGTTTAGTAAGTCGAATAACATTACACACCTCCTAAATAAATTAAGTAGATTATACTAATTTTACTCAGAGGAACTTGATATAGCACCAGTATCAGAATATAAAAGTCCAAACAAAAAATTTGGTTATATGAAACGACTGATTTAATGTGATTATTCCTAATGTGAAGCTGAATATTAGACGATAACTTAGTTGGTTTATTGATATAGAATAGAATTTTTCAAAACGATAATTATCTTATTGAGTTATGATTCCTTGTAATAAGGCATCGTTGTTGTCCTTACCCATAAGGTCTTTATTTTCAATAAATAAGTAGTGGTTTCAACTAACAGATAAAAATATCTCTTTCATTCAATATAACAGAACGATTGAGGAGCTTTAAACAATTTATTATCAAACCTTGGATCAATAGGTATTTCATATTGTGTTACTTTCCCAATTTTTATAGCATATCCATTATTATGATTCTCAAAATACTTATCAAAAAAAATCCGAGAAATTCCAGAATGTTTTTTGGTTTTTGACCAAATTTGATCAGGTTTATCCTGTAATATCCCTTCAATCTTAAATTCCCCAACAATTTTCCCTTCAGGCATTGTAGAGTAAACAACGATTGTATCTATATCTTTATTTTTAAATACTAATTTACGATATTCATATTTTTTTTCTCCATTGAATATTTTTTCTACAAATTCAGGCTTAATCGACAATAAGACTCTCATGTATATCACCTGCCATAATTATTGACTCAAATTGTGTTTCTGTTAAGTTAATAAACGTCCAACGTTCGTTTGGATCTATCCCCACTTCATCTATTAATCGTTCTCGCGTAAGCCTTTTGCGTAATGCAATGTTATAGGTCATTTTTATTACATTTATTCTTTTATGTTCTTCATAAAATCCTTTTAATTCTTCAGTAGTAAAAATACTGTGCTTCTTACAATAATCAATGAAATCAATGCTACTAATAAAGTCACTTTTTGATTTCATTTCTTCCACAACACAAATGGATGTCGCAACCGAACGATACTTCGCTGGACCCTTTTTATCTGACGTTCGGTATATTACTATCAGATCTCCTGAATTCAAGTTCGAAATGGGTGCAAAACTAATATATGCTTTATGAATACTATTCGTATGAGAAACGTCTTCAATTACATTAAAACTTTCATTTCTTAAAATAGAATCAGGAAACAATCGTGTGTGAAACTCTGGAAAGATTGACAGTAAATATTTCTTCTTCCCTTTTTGACTGACACGTGGATAATCAAGCAGTTGATCATTATGGATAGCCTTTAACGATTTCAATAATACAAGCTCTTCACCCGTATGGTTTTCTTTTTTTCCGTAATCAACAAATCCATATTTTTTAAATAAGGCAACCAGTGGTTCGTGTCTCTTAAATACCGTGACGTAGATACATTCTACTTTAGTATCAATAGCTAAATCTATGGCCTTTTTAAGAAAACGTTCTCCTAATCTTGTACCATGCGGATTTATCTTTAGTGTACCAATCTTTAACACCTTACCATATTGAATATTAGGTAATACGTCTAAAATGGGACCATTCTCAACTTTCAAATACAAAAATGCTTCCAGAGTTTTTCCTTCATTATAGAGAACATATGCTTTTTCTTTTGATTTACGACTAAACCATTCTTCGAATCCACTATAATCATCCTTTAATGAATCAAAAAATGTATCTTTTAAATTTATTTCATTAAATTGAATATGTTGAATTAAGCCTTCCATGAGCTTATCACCTCGTCATAGTTATCCACCTACGTCGAGCCTACCATATTTTCCTTAATCTTAATATTACTAATATATCTTTCCAAAAGAACACTCCCTATTAGACGGAAACATGTGTTCCCATTTCATTATACATCAACAGCTACAGAAAGAAACGTTCTTTAGTAAACATATACTATGTATAGCACGTTTACTCTATTATCAAGTATGTTTCTCCTTTCTCATCTTAAAATTATATGGTAAATTATTGAAAACAATATACGACTGTAGGAGGAAATTTATGCACTACGTTTCTATAAGTTTTAACAAAAGAACGTTTAATAAAGTGAATTATCGCAAATATAGCGAAGAAGAGTTTATTGCACTGGTTTATAAAATTTCTAATGAATCTGATATACCCAAACTTCCACCCATTGAATTTTATAACATGGACATGATTGGCCTCTGTGAAATTGGTAAAAAAGGCTCGCAGTATCATATATATAGACTTGCATTCAATAAAAAATTACTTGATGGCAAAAGTTATACTAAATCTCAAATAGTCGATGTTATAAAACACGAATTATCTCACATAATCGCTACACTGCTGTACAACGATAATTGCAAACATGATTCACGATGGGAAGATATTGCTAAAGAATTAGGATGTAATCCTTCTCCATCTGCCTGTCTTACTCAAATGGATATAAATCTAATAATCCAACCCATTCCGCAACCTAGCAAGCAGTACTTTATACTACGTTGTAAGAAATGTGGTAAATCAATACGTGAAGTAAACATATTAATTGATCTTTTTCATCTATTCTTAATGAGTGAATCCAAACTTCCTATTACCTTGGGATCATTAACAACAAAAAGTGAATGCTGTAAGTCTACATATACTTTCGAGGCTAGAGTTGATTCAATGCTAAGACAATTAAAGAGGGCAGGCGAACTAACTTCGCTACAGGAGTATCTCTCTAACTATCTAGTGGAGAAAGGTACAAAGTAATTTTCTTATGGACCTTCGGATCG
Organism: Paenibacillus sp. FSL E2-0201; assembly: GCF_037963325.1. Taxonomy (NCBI): domain Bacteria; kingdom Bacillati; phylum Bacillota; class Bacilli; order Caryophanales; family Paenibacillaceae; genus Paenibacillus; species Paenibacillus sp. FSL E2-0201. The sequence goes on along the minus strand of NZ_CP150154.1, from coordinate 1,616,145 downwards.
AAGCTCCTCTAATAAAAGATACATCATTCATTTTTGTCCCCAGCCTTACTAAGCGTTCTCTAAGTGATTTTTGCATGCAGGTAAACTAGATTATTCATTTCCTTGAATTAAAATAATGTTACCTACGCACAAACTGCTTAAATATTAATCTCTATCTTTCCGATATATAGCGGCATATCAGCTGGAACCAGTCCACCACCAGGCAACATTATTGGTCCAGCCACTTGTGCTTTGGGTAATTCATGGTTTGTTAATTGCGTCATAAAAGCTTGAAAATCAACTTCATTCTGTATGGCCTTCTTTGTCTTTCCAATCGATGGCACAAACTCACAGATCACAAATACTGCTTGTAAAACATTCTGCTTCCGTGCCTCGATAACCGTCCCAGCCACAGCATGGATCAGTTGATAGCGTAACCCCCCTGCATCTTTGTCCCCCAGAATTGCCTGTGTGAGTTGGTAAATTCGCTCAGGAGCTTTGGATCTAGGGTTATTCTTAATCCTCCTAGTTCTATAAACTTCCACCAGATCACCAAAGGATTCATCAGCTTTTGCTTCAATGGCAATTAATGTCCGTTTGGCGTTAACTGTGCCTACAATAATCAGATCATGGTTTCTGCCGTTTCCTCTAAAGTGATCCAGCTTTGTTTCAAATTCAGGAACAGCCCACTCTGCTTCAAATCCTCGTAGTTCCATATGACTATGCAGTAGTTCAGTTAAAGCAATTGGCATTTGAGGTTGTCCGCTTTCCAGCCAAGAACGGGCAAGTTCATAAGCGCTTCTTCCTTTCTGCCAGTGTAAATCTTTTTTTATAGGTAGAGCTTTTAGTTCCCACTCTTCAAAAGTGGAAATACTGATCCCACTTTTGTTCTTTATCTTCAAACTATTCACTCCTTCTCTCATTTCTCTTGGTTATAGAATAACGGCATCGTGCGCAACTGCTTGCCATCGGACAAAAGTTTGGTCTATACTTTTATACAAATCATAAAAGTTCGACAAATCTAAAGGAGCGTTAGAAATGCATCATCAAATGACTTACGGTACTACTACCATTGAATATACTCTAATACGTAAGCCAGACAAAAAAGAAGTCTCCATCTCTGTAGATATGTATGAGGGAGTCCGAGTTATTGCTCCTGACTTCTTAGAGCAAGCTCAAATTGATCAAATCATTTATATTAAAGCGCCTTGGATCTTAAAAAAGCAGTTTGGATTCCGTGAGATTGAAGAACAGGTTTCGCATCATGAATTTCTAAGCGGTGAAAAAATTCGTTACCTGGGGAGAGCATATCGACTGAAAGTTACAAAGCAGCCAATACGCTCAGCTACTCTTCAATTTAAAAACGGGAAATTCAGTGCAAATATTCCTATTCATTACAACCAAGCACAGCAAGCGGAGGAACTTAAACACCTCTGTATTGACTGGTACAAAGCCTACGGCACATTGAAAATTCAAGAACGTATTAAACAATACAGTAAACTAATGGGCCTAACCCCTACTTCTCTGCTCCTGAAAGACCAAGAGAAGCGGTGGGGCAGCTGTACGCAAAAAGGAGAGCTCCTGATCAACTGGCGTATCATGATGGCTCCCCTGCGGATTGTGGATTATGTAGTTGTTCATGAGATGACTCACCTAAAAGTTCCTGACCACTCTGAGGCATTCTGGTGCTGCCTGAGATCGGTTATGCCTGACTACGAAGAGCGGAAAGAGTGGCTTAGAGTAAATGGACCTCTTCTTACTTTGTAGTATTATGTTGAAACCTATATATTTCTTCCCCGTATTTCACAGCTAAGAATCTTTCTCTGTAAAGGTTATAAGCAGCTTCACAAACTGAGTTGGTAAAATACGCATTATATCCTGCTCCAATAAGAGCTCCCACAACAGGTATCGCCTGACCAAGTTTGTCTTTTGTAATGTTCATTCCAATTGACTCGCCTGCCTTTACAATACCTTGTGCTAAAACGCTCTTGTTAATCTGTTCCCATGTTTTGTTTTTGGAAACCATTACAGCAATCCTTGACAACTCAGCCAATGTTGTTTGCTTTGCCACTAAAGATGGAGATGAAGTATACATTAGTACATTAATAATGTACTCTCGTTCATGCTGTTCATCAACATCAAACCCATAATAAGTAGCGTATTCCGCAACGGCACGCAGATTTAATGCAAATAAAGCAGGAATATCCACGAGCATTCCTGGAGCACCTAGTAATCCAGCACCTCCTCCTTCTGCTAAAGCAATTGATTTATATTTGGCTCCTAAATATCCAACCACTTTATCACAAGTTTTCAATGAGAGATTATGAATATCTGAATGCTTATTTACTACACATCCCTTTTCACGATACTCTTTTAAAATTATTTCAGTTTGTACTGACCAAGCAGCTCCATCATTTAAAGTAGAGATTATTCCCATTAAAGATTTGTTAACCGCTTCGCCTACCGCATTATCCATAATAAAATCAGAGGCACTATTAAGAGGGGCTTTAACTTTATCGAATTTTTGCATCAGCCAGCCCTTTGGTGGGTTTTTCCACTTGTTAATAGTGATTAATGACTGCGTATCGTATGAATTCACATGCATAACTATATATAACCCCTTATCATTTCCGATAATGAATTCCTGCTAGATTGACGAGCTGAATGGTCAATGATTCGAGCTTATCCTCTGGACATTTAAATACCCGCAATTGACGCTTGGTCTGCTGACGCATTTCCCGTTTCACATCATCCTTCTGCGTCCATTCAATTACAGAGAGCTCTTGGATTTTTTCCGTGATGACTTCGGTTAAGGCTTTAAGCGCCTCTTTATTATCCTCTTCAGGAAGCTGCTTTTCCAGCATCAAAAAGAATGGGTATTGCTCTCGGGTAAGCCCAAGATGCTCCCCCTGCTTGGCTACATCCCGCATCTCGCCCATAATCTCCTGCATCTTCTCCATCATTTCAAAGATATCCATCTGCTTCAGCTTCCGCGCTTCGATCAGCTCTTCCAGCTTCTTCTTCAGTGAAGTATACAGTACAGGGTTTTCATCCAGCTTTACCCGAATTTCATGACGAATGGCATGCTCCATCTCGGAAGCTTTGGCTTCACCTTGGAACTGGTTTAAATGCTGTTCAAACTTACTGGATAAGATATCAATGGGATCATGCAGAATTTCCACTTTTGAAGCCCGCAAATGGTCAGCGATCAGTTGTCTGACCTTTTCCCCCAGGTCACTGATATCCATATCTTCCACTTTATATCGGGACTTGGCAGCTTGTCTTACTTTACCGAGAAAGGCCAGGTCGCTCACATACGGCTGAGCAATCGGGTTAGGCAAAATCATGTCCATACTCTTCGCAAATAGCTTGAAAGCATGTTCAAATTCACTCCGTACATCTTCGGGTTCCAGGATTTGAATGCAGCTCTCCAGATCGTCTTTGCGGATATAGTCAAAATATCTCATTGCTGCGCGATGACGGCTCTGTAATCTAGGAAGTTCACTGCCAATTGGCATAAGTGCTCCTTGAATGTCATCCTTGCTGAAAATATCAAGCGCCTTTTCCAGAAAGCTGGATACGCCAAAGTAATCCACGATGAGGCCATAAGTTTTACCATCGTATGTGCGGTTAGTGCGGGCAATCGCTTGCAACAAGTTGTGCTCCTTAAGCGGCTTATCCAGATACATGACCTGCTCAATTGGTGCGTCAAAACCTGTCAGAAGCTTATCGCATACAATCAGGAATGATAGCTTGTCTTCATCCAGCGGCTTCTTGAAACGTTCAATCAGCAGCTTTTCTTCATCTTTGGAGATTGCATATTCTTTCTTTCTGTCGTCATCATCGTTACTGGATGAATAGATGACCGCTGACTCCAGATCACTGAGTTCATCCATTTTCTGCTTATAGGTCACTGCCGCGTCTCTTGAGATCGCTACAATCTGAGCTTTAAAACCGTTCGGTTGAATATGCTCTTCAAAATGTTTGATAATGTCCAGTACAATCTGCTCAATCCGTTTCGGGCTTGCTATAATGGCTTCTTCGTCAGCATACTTCTTCTTAATCCGTTCCCTGGTCTCTTCGTCGTATTCACGGAATTTGCGGTCAAAGAGTTGATCTAGCGTTTCCCCTTCCACGTGCAGATGCGACAAGCGCGCTTCGTAAAAGATAGGAACCGTTGCCCCGTCATCCACCGCCTGCTCAATCGTGTATTTGTCGATATAGGAACCAAATGTGCGGGTTGTGCTTTTATCTTCTTTGTCAATTGGCGTACCTGTAAAACCTAGGTAGCAAGCATTCGGGAGAGCGGTGCGCATATTCATGGCAAGGCCTTTATACTGCGAGCGATGAGATTCATCAATCATAACAATTATGTTTGAAGCAGTAGAGAGCACAGGGAATTTGTCCTGGTCTTTGTCCGTTTGAAACTTCTGAACCAATGTCATAATGGTGGAGCCTGGTCCCTGTTGAAGCAATTTTTTCAGATCGCGCACGCCTTCAGCCTGCTGAGGATTAGCAAACCCGCAGCGTCGGAATGTATTCGTTATCTGATTATCCAAATCTTTACGATCCGTAACTATGATAATAGTCGGGTTACTTAACGCTTCGATTCGTCTCAGCTTGACCGCTAGGTATAACATGGTGAGTGATTTCCCACTGCCTTGGGTATGCCATACAACGCCACCGCGATCTCTTGGATCATGTGACGTCAGGATACGGGTTGCTGCTTTATGTACGGCGCGAAATTGCTGATAGCGAGCCAGCTTCTTGATGACACGGCCGCCTTCAGGTTCGAAGACAATAAAGTTCTGGATGAGATCCAGCAGGTTCGTTTTGGACAACATACCAGCAACAAGAATATCCTGAGGCGTGGGGTTGATTCCAACTTCAGGACTGGTTAAAGGGTACGGATCTTTCCATTCTCCAAAGTGCTGCACTTGTGCCCCAATCGTTCCCACTTTAGCACGGTCATTACTTGTAGCGATCAAGATCTGGTTATAGTGAAATAGATGCTCATAACCCTTTTGGTAACGAAGCATTTGCTTGACAGCTTTACCGATCTGTTCATCGATGGAGACCATCGGGCTCTTACATTCAATTACCACAAGCGGCAGTCCGTTCACGAACAGTATCAAGTCAGGACGAATCGGTTTTTCCCCACCAGTGATTGTGAATTGATCAACAACTAGGAATTCATTGTTAGATGGGTTATCAAAGTCGATTAATCTTACAGTCTGGCCTTTCTTTCCTTTGCCAAGGTCCTGCTGGATGGAAATGTAGTTCACCAGCATATCATGGATTTTTTCATTGGCTTCCATCAAGCTTGCTGCTTCCGCATGCTTAATAGAGCGGACAATTTTACTCAGGTTGTTATCCGAAAGCCAGGGATTCAGAGTCCTGATCGCTTTGGTTAGCCGCTGAGTCAGTACTACTTCACGTCCAGTCTCACGCTCAGCATCCAGAGAAGGGCCATGCAGATGCACATAGCCCATATCCTCAAGTTGCTGAATCAGACGGTTCTCGACCAGCTGTTTTTCGTTCCATTCATTTATGCTCATGACAGCACCTCTTCAAGTTGGTCGATATTGACGCGGACTTTGCCTGTCAAAAGATAACCCATAAGGCTCTGCTTTAAATTTCTTAATTTAATTAGTTTTTTCTTTTCTATACCAATTTTAGAATCTGTTGACTCCAAAACATTAATAATCTTAACTTGCTCCTCAATTGTGGGAACAGCTATTTTTAAACTCTTAATATTGTTTGCATTGATATTAGGATTAGAACTGCCTTGTATTATGGATTTTATTTGTTTCCAGCACGCCTCAGACTCATAAAAGTAGCCGAAGTATCGGTTCAGTATTAATTTTGGATTAAACCTAAACCTTATTAAGTATGAAGCGAATATAGCTTTTGGATCATTTTCTTCTACAATACCATAACGTCCGATACTAGCTCCGCTTCTAGCAAACAAGAAATCATTTTGTTCTACTTTAAACTGTTGGTAAGTATGATCATCAATATTTAAATGAGGCATATCGTCATAAAGAATTGTTGGATTTTTCAAATCCGTAATCCTGATCAATCGAGTTCCAGTTTTATTGACCACATATTTCTCTTTGGTATAATACCCCTGTTTATGCTCTAAGGTTAACTCCGCCACGCATTGAATAGCCCAATCCATGGGAATTTTTCCGATTTCAGTCTCCTTAAACTCCGTATGCCCAATTCCCTTTGTCAGCAACTGCTGCATTAAGCCTTTCTTTACCGTTTCCGTTTGCTTGATAATCATTTCTGTCTTTTCAATGGCTTCGTCGACAGATGAGAGGATTTCAGCGATTTTTTGTTGTTCATTAGCTGGTGGAAGTTGTATTGAATACTCAGAAATTTCTTTCCATGAAGTCCTAGGCATTTTTGTGCCATACGATTTTTGGTCTAAATAATCTATAAAATTATTTTGTTGTAGAAGATAGAACAAAAACTTATTATTGATACATTCTTTTGCCATAATCGGTAAAATCTCTGTAACGCATACACCAGAGATATCTGCAAGCCAAAACTTGCGAAGATATGGGCGTAACTTCCCGAACAGAATATCTCCTGGTTCAAAACAAGCCTTAACACTGGTTGTATCTTCTGAACGGCCTACGCCAAGTAATTTACCTGAATTTTGTTCAATATGTTCTAGACCAACATATACCTTACTCTCATTTATCTTTGGATCAAAGACACCTTTTCTTAACTCCGCAACATCGCCAATTTTTTTATTTATCCAAAAAGACTCACGCACCATACCCCAACTCCTTCAAAAACCCATACATCTTCGCTTCAATCTCTTCTCGCTCTTGCTCCAGCTGCCGAAGTGCCGCAATCGCTTCTTCCACGTCGATCTCTTCTTCCTCCTCAGCAGAATCAATATAACGAGCAATGTTCAGGTTATAGTCGTTTTGCTTAATCTCATCAAGACTAACCACCCGCGCATATTTTTCAATATCCTGCCAAGCATCGTAAGCCGAAACAATCTTCTCAATATCCTGATCACGAAGCACATTCTGATTCTTGCCTTCCTGGTAATCCTGCGCCCCGTTAATAAACAGTACGTTACCCTTCTTGTGCTCTTCCTTATTCCGATTCAGAATCACGATACAAGCAGGAATTCCCGTTCCGTAAAAGAGATTGGATGGCAAACCGATCACTGCTTCGATCAGTCCTTCTTCACCTTGCAGACCTTCAAGCAGCCCCTTTCGAATTTGGCCTTCGGCTCCACCACGAAACAGAATGCCGTGCGGCATCACAACTCCAGCTTTACCATGATGATTAAGCGTAGCCGCCATGTGCTGAACAAACGCCAAATCCCCTTTATCTTTCGGAGGAATACCAAAACGGAAACGTCCATAGGAATCAGCTTCCGCTTCTTCACGTCCCCAATTACTTAAGGAAAATGGTGGATTGGCAATAACACGATCATACAGAATCAGTTCGCTGTCTTCCGTCAGCTTCGGATCACGGATGGTGTCGCCTCTTTCAATGCGATGGTCGCTCAGTCCGTGCAGTAGCAAATTCATTTTACAGATAGCCCAAGTATTGAGGTTTCGTTCTTGGCCGTGCAGCGTCAAGTTACGTGGGTTGCCGCCCTTTGTTTTGATATAGTCCACAGACTGAATCAACATACCCCCAGACCCTGCCGTTGGATCGCAGATACGCATGCCTTCTTCAGGCTTGATCAGATTGACGATCAGTTCAACCACTTTACTTGGCGTATAAAATTCTCCGCCCTTTTTCCCAGCATCATCGGCAAACTGCTTGATCAGATATTCGTAGGCACGTCCTAACATATCAGGCTCTGTCAGATTGTCATTACGCAGGTTGATGGTACCAAAATGCTGGATCAGTCGCAAAATCAGCTTATCAGGAAGCTTTTCTTTATCGTTAAAGTCGATGCTGGCAAGAACACCTTGCAGCTTCGTGTTTTCTTCTTCCAGGCTTTCAAAAGCAACATTTATGGCTTCACCTACATTGCTTGTAACGGTAGACAAATAAGACCAACGTGCACGCTCAGGTACAAAAAACTGGTGCTCGTCACGGTCTGTCCAGCCATAGGTTTCGCCTTCTTCACGCTCGATTTTTTCGGCCACTTCCACAAATACATCATTCAGCCGCTTCAGAAATAACATGCCAAAGATATAGTTTTTGTAATCGGATGAATCAATACTTCCGCGCAAGATATTGGCGGACTCCCACAGATGGGATTCAAGTTGCTGTTGGGTAAGGGTACTCATGTTAACCTCCATGTATTTCATCTTTCTCGTTGATACTATAGGTCTAATTATCTATTTTACAAAAGCAGATGTTTAAATAATACTATATATCTTCTGGTTAATATAGTAATTAAAGTTTCCTCTTAACAAACAATATCACCTAACAGACCTTATTATCTCTCTAGCTTCCAGCCTTCTAGAAGGCTCGGTGATGCTAACCTTGCACCAAATTCATCTATGAAATAAACAAATACTCTTTCCTCACCCGTGATAACATATATTGACTCCAATATCACCTGCGAAATTAAAGTTCCGTACGATTTAACAAATCGCTCTTTCTGAAGTTCTTGAGAGTTGTACCAAGAATCGGAAACTGTGACGTCAATCTGACTCCAGCTGTTATCACGCGGTTTTATATCAAGAATTATGCCGTCGGCTTGCTTGTATATTTCTTTCAACTTTGCTGTCATTTTCTCTGCATTTTGATTCAGACGATCAAAGGTATAAACGACTTGATTGTTGTTATCTACCACTTTATAGACAAAATAGTTTGTACGTCCTTCGTTATAAGTAAGGCTCGCCACAGCGCCTGAAATGGATTGAGCTGTTTCTTTGGCCACTTCCTTTTTAGCTTTGTTAATTATAATCTTTATTGTCTTCTCCTCATCCGATATTAAGTAGTAATTAATCAGAGGATACCAAGTTGTTTCACTGAAATTGTATTCCATTTCATTTTGCAACGTGTCTGGAGTAAATAGCGGGATTCCATCTTTACTACTCTTTACGAGAGTAGAGTTTACTTCTGTTTCTGATGACTTAATACCATTGGTTCCAAAGACAATGCCCAAAGTTATTACTACTAATACACCAAATAGTGAAATCCCTTTGCCTTTATTACTTTTCATGTCCACTCTCCTAAGCTAACATACTAAAGTGTAAGTATTATAAAGACTATTCTTTCCCGCTCATTAAATTCCCTGCATATGGAACAAAAAGCACCACTATGGGTGCTTTTCGACTTTTTATATTCATTATATATATCTGGGTCTTTACTGTCTTATCATAACATCATTCATCATATCTAAACCTTACGTTATGGTATTCATGTGCTTGTATCAAATCGAGCGTTCCATTCGTTTATAACTCCTTTTAACAAGATTCCCTTGATTAAAAGTGATAGATATAAAAAATACATTCACGAACCGAATAAACTCAGATTCTCTATAAAATCTTTTTCACTCAAGTCTATGTCACAAACTCACCCGTCTTTTACACTTATACTTGGTAGAGAGCAATCGACTTAATAGTAGAAAAAAAGCACTATTGAGAAACAATCCAATAGTGCAGCTCTATTTTCGTACCTAAATACTCTCCAACTTCAACTTTTGGAATATAAGTAACTTTGTAAAAGTCCTTATATTTATCTTTTAATTTTCTAGTCATTTTATCAACACTATACTTATTTCTGTTACGATAATTGTTTTCAAAATGAGTATTTAGAGGATAATAAATGGGAGCAACACCATTAGGGAAATCGATGAGACATAAGATTTGAAAGTATGAACATTCGGTTTTCATACTAATGGTTTTCATCCGTTCAAGGTCTTTCTCAATATACTTTGGATTATCTATTAATTTAGGGTTTAATTGGTGTAATACTTCACACTTAAATTCAATTAAACTCTCTAGTTTGAAAGGATATCCCTCCCCGTTCTTTCTCTCTTCTTCTGAGTAGTTTCGAAATAAGGCAAGATCAATTCCAGCTGTCCCCTTTTTCATCCACGTAAATCTACGCAACTCTTCAGGAATCTTATTTTCATTTATTAGCTTCTCCCATTTTTTATTTGACATACTTTCTAACGTTTTTTCTACAGTTTCCACATCTCCTTCCCAACCATTAGTTAAGAGGTACATTGCTGTATGTTCAAGTTTTAGGCCCCAAGGACCCCAGGTTTTCCATTCACGTAAAGAAATCAGGTTGTTCTCTTTGAATTGATCTATAAAATATAGATCTAGCTTGTCTCTTAATAAGTATTCTGACTTTGCCTGAAAAAAAAGGGCAGCTAACTCATTAGGTTTGCAATACTTTGAAGTAGGGATCGCTTTTAGCCCTTCGACAATATTATCTAATGTTACTAATCCCACTAAAGCTTCCCCCAATCATTCTTATTAAAAAGTTTTAATTTGTTAATTGAGAGCGTATTATATTTTGGTAAATAAAAAGAAAGACTTTTTTCTTGTGAAATTGAGTTACTACACAACAATTCAACGAGGGATCTTATCTATGAATCATTTTACAACACATTTAGTCCAAGCTCTACTCACAAAACAGGATGCGACTGAGATTTTCTGTAAACATTTAGAATTGGCTATGAATTGAACACTTAATAGAAACGGAATTAACCGCATTTCAAGACTATGAAAATTATGACCGTCGGGGCGGAAATTCAGGTAATTCTCGTAACGGTGCTTATACTCGTAAGCTACATTCGGAGTATGGATATCTGCAACTGAGTATCCCCCGAGATCGCAATGGATGGTTTAATCAGCCGACTTATCGCTTTACTAGGTAGCAACACAGAAAGCGTGTTCCCAATAAGATGGAAACACGCTTTCTACTTAACCTATGATTAAGCCCCTCATTGTAACTTAATCAGCGTCTTTTCCCCATATCTCCCCGTTCGCTTTATCAATAACCGCTTCTGAAACACAATATGTTGACCTCGGAGTTTGTTCACAACGTCTTAACTATATGGGCGACAAGTCTCAAATTGTGCTCGATAAGCAAATTTCGGGCTTTAGCATCCCCTTCAGCCATCATGCCTAAGTATTTGCTTTCCTCCTGCTCCGAGAGCGGCTGTGGAAATGCGTTGTTCCTTACGTAGGATACCAGCAACGTCAGTTCTTTGATTAGCAACGCGATCGTACTTAAGAATCCAGGCAACTTGGCGACACCTCCCGCACTTGTACAATGAAACCGATCTGTTAGCCTTACGGGTTCATGGTCATCTTATTGTATGTGGGTAGATGCCTAGAAGTGCATGTACGTGGGAAATTGTACAGCCCCTGCTTAGTCTCTCAGCTACAGCTTCATTAATGATCTCTTCCATACAACAACAATTAAAGGATCGATAGCCAGTGTCCAAAATGTTATATTTTCACACAGTTTTCAAACATTTTTTTAACATATAGCGATTATAATGAGTTCATTCGTCTTAGAAAGGAAGATCCCTATGGTCAATATTCTTGTTGTAGAGGATGATATTAAGCTCAATCAAATTTATTGTACATATCTGAGTAATAACTCATACGACGCCAGAGGTTGTTTCAACCCGCGTGAGGCATACGATTTGATGTATAACAATCTATACGATCTTATCATTTCAGACATTATGATGCCGGAGATTGATGGCTTTGAATTTGCAGAAACGGTGAGAGGGATTAACAAGACTATCCCTATTCTTTTTATAACCGCCCGGGATGATTTTTCCTCGAAACAAAAAGGGTTTCGCGCAGGCATTGACGATTACATGGTCAAGCCCATCAATATGGACGAAATGATACTGCGTGTAGAGGCACTACTGCGACGGGCCAATATTGCCCATGACAAAAAACTCGTGGTAGGAGGTCTCGAGATGGACGCCGATGCTGTAACTACAACGCTGAACGCTAAAGAAATCCCTGTGACGGTGCGAGAATTCAACATCCTCTATAAGCTGCTTTCCTATCCCAACTTTACCTTTTCCCGTGCCCAGCTAATGAACGAATTTTGGGGTATAGACTCCGAGACTAGCTTGCGTGCAGTCGATGTATATATTACCAAGCTTAGGGACAAATTTTCTTGCTGTGAGAATTTCAAGATTGTGACGGTACATGGGCTTGGCTACAAGGCTGTGTTGACATGAGGAAAGAACAGAATCAAGACGCGAGAATCAAGTCACAGCATTTTTCATGGAAGGAATTTGTATGGACTTATTTGGTACTGATGACGCTGACCGCAGGACAATCCATGATATACAACGCCTACGTCCCGTCAGAGAATGTTCCAACGGAGTTTATTTTCGGCATGGTGGGATATTGGATCATTGTCACCTTCATTTTCTGTCTTATTACTGCACGTCAGAAGTACAACGCATTTGATAAGCCCATGAAAAAACTCAGTATGGCAGCAAAACAAGTAGCAGAAGGTGACTTCTCAATCTATCTAGAACCTGTACACAGAGCCGACAAGAAAGATTATGTAGATGTCATGTTCGAGGATTTCAACAGAATGGTGGAGGAACTCGGCAGCATTGAAACGCTCAAGAATGATTTCATCTCCAACGTATCTCACGAGATCAAAACGCCTCTGGCTGTTATTCAAAGTTATGCCATGGCACTGCAAAAAGATGATTTACCTAAAGAACTCCGGAAGGACTACACGGACACCATCATTACGGCCTCTCAGAAATTATCAACGCTGGTGATCAATATTCTGAAGCTAAACAAATTAGAAAATCAGGAGATTAATCAAATTGCCGATCCTTATGATTTATGCAGACAGCTATGCGACTGCGCTCTTACTTTTGAAAAATCTTGGGAAGAAAAAAACATCACCTTTGTAGCAGATATTGAGGATCGTGCGATCATTCACGCGGATGAAGGTATGCTGGAAATAGTTTGGCTTAATCTCATCTCCAATGCTCTGAAATTCACAGCACCCGGTGGAACCATCACCTTAACACAGACTTCAGATGAAGATACTATTACGGTCATGGTCACAGATAACGGGTGCGGTATGGATGAAGCAACGCTACGGCATATTTTCGATAAATTCTATCAGGGAGATACTTCGCACTCTGCGGAGGGCAACGGTCTGGGCCTTACTCTTTCACTGCGAGTCATTGAACTGTTGGGCGGGGTTATCTCCGTTCAGAGTGAACCCAATATCGGAACGACATTCACCGTTAAATTAAAAGCAGGGAATTAAGTACTTCGTCTCTTGGATTAAAGTGTCCTCTTCATAAAGCAGCCTGAATTCGAAATTGAATTCGGGCTGCTTTTTTCATATCCAATAAAGAAGCTTCAATTAATATTTTATAAACATTTCGTAAGCAAATCATAAATATATCAACCCTAGAATGGGTTAAGTCAAGCGTTAACAGGGTTCATCAAATATAAATACAAGGGAGAAATAATCATGAGTGAGATCACGAGAAACGAAAATAACTTTATCGGCTACGAGTACAAGGATATTACGATAAAGCGTAGTCTGGAGTCGATATATGCCGATGGATATTACAATTTTGGCTGGGCACTGGAGGGAACTTCGAACTCTGTTCACAATATAAATTCCGTAACCATGAAGTTCAAGCGAGATCGAAAAATTCACAACAAAGTCGAGCTAACTCGTCTGCAGCGTCAGTTTGATGCTTATGCTTCGGAAATCTATGCACTCGAGCAATCTAAAGTCATCCGTGCTTCAGTAGTTGCTTATATCATTGGTGTTATTGGCACAGCATTTATGGCCGGCTCAGTATTTGCTTATATGGCTGACATGCTACCTCTTTCTATAACACTAGCCATTCCTGCCTTTACAGGCTGGATCATTCCGTATTTGGTTTATTGCAGTATTAGTAAGAAAAAAACGAACAAGGTAGCCCCACTGATCGATCAGAAATATGACAACATCTACGATGTGTGCGAAAAGGCTAATGCCTTACTAGCAAAGTAGCACTACCTGCTGATATCCGAAACCGTTCATAACACGAAAGGAGGAGATAAGCATTAAGCAATTACTTGATCGCTACTTGGTGGATTATCAAGACCGGGCTGCCATATTAAACGTTCCATCACTGATCATCAATGCGTTATTTGGCATCGGTAAGCTGATTCTTGGTGTGTATCTCCTTTCTGGATGGTTCATCATTATCGCGGTATATTACTTACTTCTGTGCGCGGCAAAAGCTCAAGCCCTTTATAAATATACGGTAGCCAAGAGTATCGAAGATCCTAAAGAAAGGCATTGTATGGAGCATTTTGTTTACAAGCGAAGTGGTACCTTCCTTTGTCTTCTAGGACTCTCATATTTGTTAGTCTGCCTGAGAATGTATTTTGTAGGCGATGTTATCTTATACAGTGGTTCCCTTGCTTATTTAGTAGCAACTATCGCTTTCTCCAAGCTTGGTTTTGCTATTAGCGGATTTATAGGTAAACGGCATCTGAAAGGACCTATTGTAACCTCACTGAAAATGTTCAGCTTTACAGACGCAATGGTTTCCATTGTGGTGACTCAATACACGCTGCTTGCGATAGAGGACCCAGCCAATGCCATAAGCTCCAGCGCTATGTTTGGTATGGGGTGCCTTCAAGTACAGCATGTTCTCCTTAACGACCGTAATTAATGTTGCAGTCACGATTGCCATGTATGCAGATATGATATTACTTCCTCTCTATCTTCAGAATGCTCGCGGATATACAGCTATGGAGTCTGACTTGTTGCTACTACCCTAACGGACTCAACTGGTTATCTCTTTATGATCCTGATGTCAACCGGTCGACGAATCGGAATGGCGATGATCCTCATGCCTATACAAACTGCAGGTTTAAATCAATTACCAGCCAAGCTTAATGCGCATAGTACAGCGATTTCTAATACCGTTAAACAAGTGGCTGGAGCAGTAGGCACTTCTCTACTTGTAAGCATAATGACGAACAGTACTGCTGCGCATATACAGAGTATGGCAGCAAACGCTACAGGTAATGTAACGCAGGAGCATAGGCTAATGGAGGCCTCTATACAAGGCATCAATGATGCCTACATCGTAATCGTGGGTATCTGCCTGCATAGTCGGTTTACTGCTCTCTTTATTCATTAAAAAGGTAGGGCAGGCGAGCGAATCACAACACATAACAAGGTCTGCAAAGAAGATCATTAAGATACAAGCTAAAACTCCTAACTGACAGACTGAATGAACACTATCAACAACAAAAGACCCACGGGAGAAGCATCTCCCGCAGGTCTTTGTCTGCCTACCTTATCCATCTACATCTACATCCGTTAGATCATTTTGTGTAGGTATTGTAGATTAGCACTGCTGCTTCGGCCCGGCTCGCTGTTCCACCCGGGTTCAAATTTAACCCGTCACCTTTAACGATACCTGCCTTGACCAATGAAGCAATGCTGCTTACCGCATAACTAGATACTTTCGAATTATCTCTGAATCCTTTCAGATCTGCCGCTGAACCTTCTTCGGGAAGCTTCCCAGCAGCCTTCAGCACCCTTGCAATCAGAACCATCATGTCCTGTCGGCTTATTTCGGCATTCGGATTAAAGCTTCCGTCCGCACCACCCTTAGCAATTCCAAGAGCTTTGGCGATGGACAACGCCTCGGCATAATAAGCGCTTGGCTTGACGTCGGCGAACTGATCTGTTGAATCCGAGCTGAGCTTGAAAGCTCGAACTGCCATCACAATAAAGTCCGCCCGCTTGATTTTACCTCCCGGTGAGAACAAACCATCACCTGTACCTTTAATAATGCCTTCTGCTGCAAGCTTATCGATGGCCTGCCTTGCCCAGTCATATCGGCTAGGGATATCCCGGAAAGATGTTGCCGACTGTCCCGGTGTTCCCGGCTGCGGATTTCCAGAGCTTGGGGTCTCCGACGCTGATGGGCTACTAGTTGGTATTGGTGTTGGCGTTGCAGGGGTGCCCGGATTGATCGTCCCGCCGTCACTGCCACCGCTGCTACCGTTTGTCGGTGTAACCGATATGTCCGACTTAACTCCTTCGCCTAACAGATTACTTGCTGATACGGCGAACGTATAAGATTGGCCATTGATCAAATTTGTAATGACCGCGCCAAGACCGTTATCCTTCCAAGTCATATGCTCAGTAACTGGTGTGTAAACTTCCCCTTTTTTAAGGTAAACATTATAGCTTTCAGCATTGGCGGCAGTTGACCAGCTTATAGTAGCTTGCTGGTTCCCAGCCAGGGCTGTCGGATTTAAACTACCTGGTGCAGCGCCGGACAACTGGATGATATCCACTCGAATATCTGGATTTTTAAAGACTAGGTATAAATCATGCGTACCGGAGAGTGTCGTCAACAACTCCCCCGTTACATCCGTATAATCCAACTCGGTCACTTTAAAGGTGCTGCCCGGCACCTCACGGACTGCTGGCGCAGTCGCGTCAAATGTAACGACAGCCAAACGGGTTCCCGTTGGAGAATCTGCTCTAACCTCAACTACTGAACTTGCATTCGTAGAAGCCCCACGCAAGGTAATGCCAGTTACACCGGATAAACGAACTTGATTAAGTGCTACCCAGGAGTTGCTGTTCTTAGACATGACGGCATAATATCCGTTCTCTGCTTCTTTTGCCTTAAGCCCTTCTGCTGTACGAAGCTTGGAGACTTCTCTATAAACCACATCTTTAGATGCAAAGGCGTGGTCGAAAATGTTGGCAGGCGCATTGACCGCATCAAGCTTCGCAATTCTCTCATCATTGTAGGAGAGCGCAGCGGATATAGGAAGATCACTAGACGATTTGCCTACCATCAGAGTGTAGCTCCCCGTTTCATTCACGTAGTCATTACGGTTGACGTCCCACACGGCGAAATCAGATGGGTTCACTGTAAGCTGAACAATCTTTGTCTCTCCGGCCGGAATGTACACTTTTTCATAGGAAACCAGCTGTTTCTTAGGTGTATGATCACCGTACTTGGAGGTATTGTTTTTGATGTACAGCTGAACCACCTCCGAAGTATTAACGGCTCCCGCATTCTCCACATCTACGTTGATGGCAAAAGGCTCCTTGCCGCTAACATTAGACGGCACGCTTAAGTTCGAAAATTCGAAGCTGCTGTATCCCAACCCGTAACCGAATGGATACGTTACTTGGGCATCCGTATACATGTAGGTCAGCTTACTCTCAAGCGGATCACCGTTTGTCATGTCCACTGTAAACCGCGGGTCGAGTTCCCCCAAAGTCACCGGAGTTGTTACCCCTTCGGGCAATGAATATTTATCAAGAACCGGCAAAGCTTCCATGCCGGCATACCATGTCGAAGACAAGCGGCCCGTAGGTGCATAATCACCGAACAACACATCCGCAATTGCCTTGCTGTCGTATTGACCTGCATATGGCTGATACATAATGGCAGCTACATTCTCATTGTTTTGAATGGCTTCTATATTCACCGGCGCATTCGATTTAACAATAACAACTGTCTTTTTCGGAAAAGCCTGCGCCACTTGAGACACAATCTTATACTGATCTTCTCCCAGGTTAAGATCCGATCTGTCGGCGCCTTCGCCTGCGCTGTGTCTGGCCGGTGCACCGACGACAACTACAGCGTAGTCGTTGCCGGAGGCCCAAGCGCTCGCATCAGCGCCCGCTTCCTTCAAGACAATCTCTTGAAACTTCTGATTGTCAGTTCGTGCCGCAGCGCCTGCTTGATTGGTCAGCGTCGCCGACGATAGATCAAGTCCATCCGATCCATTCACGGTAACAAAACGGCCAGCAGTATAGTAGGCGGTTTCAAAGCCGCCTCCGAAGCTTTCCGAATACGTGCCCGAGATTAAGGAAACGGTCCCGTCGCTATTGGCTTCATGACGGAAGCGACCCGGAAGCGTACTGGCATCTGCTACATTAGAGAATGGATTTTCCACAAGATTAAGCTTGGTGCCATCGCTGTTTTGCACAGTACGACTGCTGCCGTTCGTTACATCCTTCAGCCATTTTCCATTGGCAAGTGACAAGTAACTGTAACCGCCTTGGCCCCATGCGTAAGCCTCAAAAGCTTGGGATGCCGTATAGGCTTTTCCGGCGGCGTTATAGCTATAGACACTATCTGTTACGGTTGTCATATCTGGCGCGATGTAATTCGCAGTAAGCTGAGCTCCGTTCGTATAGGTGGAAGCCGTAACCGTTTGATGATTCGAGACTGAATCAAACGCTATTACGGGAGCTCCTGTACCAAAGGTGACTTGGTCACTACCAATCGTTTCTCGAATAGCTCCAAGCGGGGACAGCCCAGCCCCAGGCAATACCGGTGTTTTAGAGACGGAGTAAGTTGCTTTAAACCGGGTATCTGCTAAAAGCCCTGTAACAGCTACATTGCTGGATTTAGACAACGGCAGCAAGTTGTTGTCATTCTTCAGCAGAACGATACTTTCCCGCGAAGCGTCAAGCGCAACATTCTGGCTCTGGCTTAACGAATAGTTTTGTGGACTGCGATCGCTGGCTAAATCCGAGAAGGGATAACTTTTTGGAGAACCATCCGGGTTTTTCTCATTAAAGTATCCGGTACGCACCCACATCTCGATTTGACCGCGGACACTGTGCTCCAGCTCCACACGCGTCACACCGAAAGTCCCATTGTTTACAGCACTCAAAATATTCGTGCGGGTGGAGCTTGTCGTGTTCGCATGATTCCCGCTAAGCAGCAAGAGCGCTGCCGCACCATCCGCATCCGTATAATTCTGATAACCATTGTTGAAGCCGGCGGTCATCGCGCGATCGGCGGCTATAAAATCACCTACCGGCAACATACTGTACGGATTTGCATTCGATGCACGAATAATATTCGGTGAGATATGGTTAGGAATTCCGTTCGTACGCCCATAGGTGGTCATAATGCTTTGGACTACACCGGCTTGCAATGGATATAGGAAGCTTTTCATTTGGTATTCATTAAGCGCCCGAGCACTTGCATAAAATTGACCGCTCGCTCTGAACCATTGCGCCAAATAGTTGGTATAATGCTTCGTCCCCAACTGAGCTTTTAACCAGAAGCCATCCTCATTGCCAACCTCCCCGTAACCGGTAATTCCCTTAGCCATGGAATTGATCATCGTACCGGCAAGGACGGGGTCCTCCGCGTAGCCCTCTTCAAATCTGCCGCTAAGCGGATTCGTCCGTAAATCAGATACGGCAGAGAACATCAGAGTGTTAGGATTAGCCAAAGCAACTTCACCCCGCCGCTCATTCCCCATGACCGTTCCCACTTGGCTGACTAGCTCCTTATTCCAGCTTTGCCCCAAAGCGAGCATGGAAGGCATATCTGTACTTACCCCCATAACACGGTCTACTCCACCGGCTGCCGTTCCCGGCAAAGTATAACCTGCCGCGATTGTACGGGCTGTGCCGGCACTCTTTTGATCCGCGTAATACGCCAAATCCTCAATGCTCATCTCTGCTAAAATTAAATCCACAAAAGCGTCCAGATGACTCGGCACCCCATCAAAAATCGGCATGTTAGAAGCGCCTCTAGCAAACTCAATCGGTTCAGGATCTGCCGCACTCGCTTGGTTCGGTGATACCGTTGATATCATGGAGGCGATAAGCGCCAAAATCAGGCTGACCACTGCTATTTTTTTGAGAGAAATCATTTTCATTCCACTGCTCATGTGATTGCTCCTTTTTATTTTTTTGGACAAGTCTCTCGCATTTAACTGATGACAGTCTTGTTGCGGCTGCCCTTCTCAGACATTTAAAGAGTCGTCGATGAGAGATCACAAGATGCAGTTTCTGAAGGTTAGCCTTTCACGGAACCCACCGTAAGTCCGCCTACGAAGTACTTCTGCAGAAACGAGAAGGCAATCAGTAGCGGAAGCGCACACAGCATACAAGCTGCGAATAGGACGTTCCACTGGGTTGGATTCTGCTGGTCACCCATAAAGCCAAGCATGGCTAGCGGCAGGGGTGACTGCGAGGACTTGGAAATAAACGTCATATTGAAAAAATAGTCATTCCAAATCCAGATGCCTTGCGTGATGATAACCGAAACCGTTACAGGAATCAGCAGCGGAAACACTACTGTCCAGAACCGACGTAAAAGTCCCGCTCCATCAATATGTGCCGCTTCTTCTACCTCCTCCGGGACGCCGCTACGAATAAATCCGGTGTATAGAAACGTTGAAAATGGCAGGCTGCAGGTAACGAACATCAGGATTGGCGTATACTGCGTGCTTGGAATCCCCAAACTGTTGATCATTTGCACGATTGGGATCAGAACCATCTGTCCAGGTACGACTAGTCCGGCAAGGAAGAACAGATACAGAAACTGGCTCCATCTGCTTCTGATTCGGGCCATCGGATAGGAAGCCATAGCCGCGAAGATCACAACTAGAAGAACGGAAATCGCTGTCAGCACCACACTATTTAGTAGGGCGGAACCAAAATGCATCCGTTCGAAGGCTGTCCGGTAGCTCGTAAATGATATCTCATTGAACAAATCAAGCGGGTTTGTGTTGTTGTCCGGTGATCTCAGTGAGGTGGACAGCACAATCACAAGCGGAATCAGATTCAGTACCATAATCAAGATAACGATGAGCTGAACAAGTATTTTTTTGAGAATTGACCCGGTTATAACAGGCTTCCGCACGTTCCGGATAGGCTTATGCTGCTGCTGAAGATTGCCTGCTGCTGTTCCATTGCTCATGCTGACACCTCTTTTCTGTTCATCATCAGGACGGAAACCGCTGTAATAGCGATAATCAGCATAAACGAAATAATCCCGAGCGCCGAGGCCTTGCCGAACATTTGCTCCGTAAACGCCATTTTGTAAATTGAATAAATCAGGGTGTTAGTAGAAGTTCCAGGACCTCCATTAGTCATAATAAACGGAAAATCGAAGGCTTTCAGACCATTAATTAAACTTAGCGTTGTATTAATCGTAATGGATGTGGCGAGCAGTGGGAGCTTCACAAATCGTAATAGCTTCCAGGCGCTACAGCCATCAATTCTACCAGCCTCGAGCAATTCACTCGGAACAGTCTGAAGACCTGCAAGAAAGATAATCATCGTTGTTCCGACGTTCTTCCAGATTTCTACGAAAATAATAGAATACAGCGCCGTAGAATAGCTGCCGAGAAAATTCAAATTATCATTCGCAATCCCGAGCTTGGTCAAGAACGTTGCAATCATCCCGCTGTCCGGCATATAAACATAACTCCAGATGAAGCCGACCACAATCGCACTGAATAGAGTCGGAATGTAGGAGATGGAGCGGTAAAAGCCCTTGCCTCGAATCTTCATGTTCAGCAGCAGCGCCAGTCCAAGCCCGATTAGATTGCCCCCCACTACGCTGACAACCGTATAAATGAGAGTATTCTTGATCGAATTGCCCAGTGTACCTCCGCTAAACAAGTCTTTGTAGTTATCAAAGCCGATATAATTAAAGGTTTGGGCGTACCCGTTAAAGTCAGTGATGCTGTATTGAAACAGCTTAGTGATCGGAAAGATCCAGAATGTTAAATAAAAGATTAGCGCCGGCAACGCGAAAAAATACATCGTTTTTTTCATTACAGTCGATTTCATCTCTGTCTTATCCTCCTATCCAAAACCGTACCGCCAGCTCAGCTATTTTGATGTCAGGACTGGCGGGACGATCTTCAGTGATTCCGGTTTAATTTTTCCACAATTCCTTGAACTTGGCGTCCATAGCCTCTGTAACTTGCTCCGGCGTAGTCTTTCGTCCGCCGATAATTTCTGCGAACTTAGCTTCCATCTCTTCAGCTACACCCGTTGGCCACATTTGGTTCGGGAAGTATACGGACTTTCCATTATTCAGGTAGGAATCATTAACTTCTTTGAACAGGTCATGATTCAACGGAACACCTTTATACACACTGATTGAACTGTTGGCTTCGGTCCAAGCCTTGAACAAATCTGACTGACCATCAAACAGGTAATTCATAACTTCCTTGGCAATGTCCAGATTCTCCGATTTAGCGTTAAGCGCAAAACCAGCAGCAGTGGCAGCAGAGACATAAGTGGGCTGGCCTGAATCGTTAGCAGGCAGAGAGAAGAATCCACGGGTAAAGTCGGCTGCACCTTTGGCTGTCAATGTTGCATAATCCCAGGTTCCGTCAAACACCATAGCCGCTTTACCATCTACGAACAGTTGAGCCGCTTGAGCACTTCCAAGTCCAAGTGAGTTCTTGACTACATAACCTTTGTCATATAATTCCTTCATTTTGGAGATCGTGGCTACCCACTTTGGATCTGTTAACGATTTTTCGCCCGCTTGAAGCTTGGTATCGAAATCCATTTCATCCGGATAAACCTCATTCGCTGCGATTTGATACATCCCGAACTGGAGGAACCAAGGATCCTTGTCCGCGAGTGAGATTGGAGTTATTCCCGCATCCTTCAGCTTCTGGCAAGCTTCCAGGAATGAGGTCCAATTCTTCGGCATTTCTGTGACACCCGCCTGCTTGAACAAATCCTGATTGTAATACACCCCTAGATAATCAAGACCCCCAGCGATTCCATAAGGCTTACCCTCATAAGACATATCATCTTTCGCCCCTTGGCTGATGTTATCCCAAAAGGTTAAATCCGATAGATCAGCCGCATAGCCGGCCTTTGCCATGTCCAGGACACCGAGGGATGCATTTCTTGGGAATACCCAGTAAATATCCGGCCCTTTACCTGAAGCGAGCTTTGTACGAATCGAAGTGAAATACTGCTCATCCGGAAGCTTGGAAGTTTCGAGCGTAACGTTAGGAAACTTTTCCTTAACGAGCTTAGGCATAATATCAAGTGCAAAATCCTGTCCGTCCGGGGCTTTGGTACCAGATACCATCATGGTCAGCGTCACCTTTTTCGCACTGTCCGTTGTAGCTGCTGGAGCATTTGTAGCGCTTCCACTATTTTCAGCGTTACTAGTGTTGCTGTTGTTACCTGAGCCGCAGCCTGCTAGAACAGCAAGTAACAGCGCTAGCATTAAGGCTCCTGTCCGTTTTTTAGTACGTAATTTCATAGAATAACCTCCCTGTTTTCATATCACTTCTATTTCCCGGCATCCATTTTTTGTTGGTTGCTGTATTGTTATTTTAATCTTGTAAGCGGTATAATTACTTTTGCATTTAGGGTGCACTATTTTACGAACGGCTTAAATCGGAGGAGAGAGAATGAAATTTTCCAGTATCAAAACGAAACTCTTTCTAGCACTCGTTCTTGTATCTGTCATTCCGATTGTGATCGTCACGTATAACTCCTACCGGAGCTATACCAATCTGGTCAACCAGCAAACCTCTCTCGTTGCCTCCAACACCATCCATAATACCGTTAAAGGCATTGAGGATATTTTCGGGAATATTGAACGTATTTCACTTACCATTCAGCAGCAAACCTCCAGTGCGACCGCATACACTACCGTTAGCGACGAGCTAAAAAAACTGGCCAGCACCAGTGATTCCTATGACATTTTTATTATACAAAACAAGCTGAAGCTGATCTTCGAGAATCTGCTGCTGAGCTATGATTATGTAAATGGAATCTACCTTTTTTCTCCTGACGGCAAAAATATCAGCTATGGCAGTACGGCGGAACTGAAGGTGGGTTATGTCCCACTCCAGGATGCGTGGTATCAGAAGACCATTGCCAACAAAGGTCAGCTTTATATTGGCGAGCCCGGTGTAAAGCCTTATATCATTAATTCTGAGCCGTCCCTGGTATTCTCCCGCGCGCTCTACGATATGAAGACTCAACAGTTCCTTGGTGTATTTATGCTGGACTGTAGCTTAGATATTTTCAAAGGCCTGAATCAAGATGCTGTGCCTAATATGAGCTATTTTGTGCTAGCCAACGACGATGGCAACATTATCTACGACAGTACCGGTCAGAACACAGACTCACGGCTGCCGGAGGATTTAACCCGTAAGACCGAGGCGATGCAGGGCGATGAGCTGGAATTTTACAATGAGAATAATTTGACGGTTATTCAGCGGCTCCCTGTGTACCATTGGACGGTTATCGCCAATATTTCATTGAGTGAGCTGTATGAGAAATACGGAATTTCCAACAAACTGATCCTTTATATTTCCCTTACTTGTGCGGTCATTTTCATTCTGCTGTCCATCCTATTGTCCAATTGGATTACTAAGCCGATTACTCAGCTCGCCAAAATCATGCGCAAAAATAAATCACAAAAATTCGTTACAACCGAGATCAAACCTAAGAGGGTTGACGAGATCGGCTTTCTGTATACGGAATACAACAAGATGATGCAGGACATCGACATCTTTGTCAGAGAGAGCTATCAGAATAAAATCCTGACGATGGATTCACAAATGAAAGCGCTTGAAGCGCAGATTAATTCGCATTTTCTGTATAATACACTCGAATCTATCAACAGCATAGCTGAAATTGAAGAGGTTGAAAGCATTGCTGTAATGACCAAAGCTTTGGGAGATATGTTCCGCTACAGTATCAAGACTGACAGTGAGCTAGTATTTGCCCGTGACGAGATTCAGCATGTCGATAATTATATGGCCATCCAGCAGATCCGCTATGGCAGCAAAATCTGTTTTGTTAAAGAGTTGGAGGACTCCGTTCTGGAAGCGAAGATTCTCAAGCTGATCCTTCAGCCCTTAGTGGAAAATGCCGTCTACCACGGCTTGGAGAATAAAAGAGGGAATGGCATGCTCTTACTGAAGGGCTTTCTGGAGCCTGACACCAAACGGATTATTTTTGAAATCCGAGATGATGGGATAGGTATCCAAGAAGAACGGCTTAAGGAAATTCAAGCATTACTAGATCAGCCACCGGAATTCATGGGGCTTGGCCACCGGAGCAGACAGAGCATCGGTATTAAGAATGTCCACTCTCGTATTGCCTTGTATTACGGCTCAGATTTCGGACTGACCATAACCAGTGAACCAGCGCTGGGTACGACGATCACCCTAACACTCCCCTCTAAATAACGATAAACGATAAAAGGAGACTGGATCATGTACAAATTCATAATCGTCGACGATGAGCCTTTGATCCGTCAGGGTCTACTGAAAAAAATCAAGGCAGTGACTAATGAATTGATCTTCAGTGGTGAAGCCGACAATGGCGAGGATGCCATGGACCTTATCCAAGCGGAGGACCCACATCTAATCTTCACCGATATGCGGATGCCAGTTATGGACGGAAAATCCCTGCTTCGTCAGCTGCAAAATGATTATCCCGATAAAAAAATCATCGTCATCAGCGGATTTTCTGATTTTGAATATATGCAAGAAGCGATCTCAGCCAGAGTAGTCCACTATTTACTAAAGCCGTTCAGCAAAGACGAGATCCACCAGGCGATTGCCAAAGCGATAACCGCCATAGAGAGTGAGCAGTCCGCTAAGGCGGAAACTCTGAATATAACCAAAGAAGCGGAGCAGCTAAGCCTACAGGGAGATTTGCAGGCCCTTCTTCAATACCTTGCCGGCTTCTACCCGGCTGAGAAGCCGCCTAGCTTCCGATCAGCCCCATTGCTCAATCTGATGTCATCCCGACAAATGATCCTTTTGACGCTCTATAATCCGGAAGATTTAGCTGCCCAAGAGCCCTATCTGGAGAATACTAGTATCTTTCTTCCCCATCCACAGAGCAGGAAACTCGCCTTTTCACTCCAGCTATGTGATGCATCACTCAGCGATTCCAAGGTGCTGGAACTGACTTCTTACGAAGCCAAACAATTGATCGAAGAAACCGGACCCCAAGCTTGCATCGGCATAAGTGGGATTAAAAACGATCTGAAGGATCTTCCGCAGGCACGCCAGGAATCGATATCCGCATTAAACTGTCGTGCAATCGCCGACCAGGGACAGTTTTTTCTCTACCGCCCGGGTAGTTACCAGGCTGGGCCGGAAATGTGGGAAGGCAGTCGGGACCTCATCTTTTTCATCGAATCTGGAAACATCGATAAAGTGAAAGAACGGGTTCATGACTATTTTGACTATTATCGAGGGCAGCCCGCAGCGACAATCCATCAGTTGAAAGAGAATTGCCGAGCCATCATCACAGAGGTCAAAACCTTGGTCTCCGTCTATTTTCCTGTGGAGAACGGACAACATACCTCATCCAGCCTTGAAGGCGTACTAAGTATTTCATTTGATGCAGAAGAAATCCGGGGATATTTCCTGACCGTGCTGACCTCCATAGCGGAACTGCTGAAGGAACAATCGGTCTATTCCTCTCCCAACGTCATTGACAATGTGAAGGTATATATCCGCAAAAACATTTGCTCATCTCTCACACTAGAGCATTTATCGAATCTGTTCTATATCAGTCCGAGCTATCTCAGCCACCTGTTTAAGGAAAAGACGGGCGAAAATCTGATTGATTATGTTAACAAAGAGCGTATCGAACGTGCCAAGCTGCTGCTTCGCACCAGTGATGAGAAAATTTATAAGATTGCCAAGAGCCTTGGGATCGATAACACCAAATATTTTTTCCGGCTGTTCAAGAAAATGACCGGATTCACACCGGAGGAATACCGAAAGTTAAGCGATGCTGAAAAAGAGGGGGCAGGCTAATGGATCATAAGGAACTTGATCAATACCTGCGCCGCCTTGATGTAATTGAAGCCAAACAGCAGTACACCCGCCAAAACATTAATGAATTTGGCGGCAAAGAATTGATCCTGCCTCACGGAGAACGGGTTCCTCGTCTGCCGGTACATCATTTTTTTAGTCAAGGCGATTACCATATCAGCAAGCATCACCGGTTCGCCGATATGCCGGAGCATACGCATACATTTATTGAGCTCAATTATATGTACTCAGGACGTTGCCGGCAGATCATTGGCGGGTCCGTCGTAGAACTGAGTCAAGGCCAGATTTGCTTGCTGGATACGGATGTGCCCCATTCGATTTCTACACTTGATGAAGACGATATCCTAATCAATATTTTAATGCGAAAGGAAACGCTGAACGCGGCATTTCTGACCCGGCTAGGATCTGACGGAAGATTAAGCGATTTTCTGATCAACGCCCAATCTCCCGCCGCAGCCCATGACCGTTACCTCGTCTTCCGATCAGATAGCTGTCATAACCTGCACCATATCCTCGCTAGCATGATGTGCGAGTATTTTGATCCCCGTGATTTTTCCACGGACATGATCAACGGTTATATGATCCTCGTGTTTACAGAGCTCATGCGGGTTCTAAACCAGGACAGCGTATCCAGTGGATTACCTACCACTAAACGGAGCGATCTACTTGAAATTCTACAGTATTTGGAGCGCCATTTTAATGACTGCTCCTTAAAGGATTTGGCCGCGCGCTTTAATTTCAATCCTAATTACCTGAGCAATCTACTTAAGAAAAGCACGGGCAAAACGTTCGGTGAACTGGTACAGGAGCATCGCATGGCTTATGCCGCTCTCCTACTCGCTAACAGTGATCGACCGATTGGAGATATAGCGGGAGAATGCGGATATGAGAGTCTCAGCTTCTTCTACAAAAAATTCGCGGAACGATACGAAGTTACTCCGCTTTTGTACCGCAAGCAGAATCAAACAACCTGAGAGACCACTTGCAACGGTGCTCAGGTTGTTCTGGCCGCTAACGATTATGCATCTGTTTATAATTGATATTTGCGGATCAGATACGTTGGTGTGCAGCTCCAGGCATGACAATAGCTGTTAATCAAATGACTGCCATAGGGTGAAAAGCTCTTATCGCTTGGATTATACAGCTCCCAGAACGTATCAGCCCCGTCTTTAATCATCTGCCCCCAATACTTCTTGATCTCCGAAATGGCGTTGTCTCTGTCACCTACCTGGATCAGTGCCTCAATGAAATGGTGAACCATATAGGGTGTGGTCATCGGAATGGGAGACGAATCCTGCTGAAGCCTGAGCAATATTTCCTTCCCACGCTCCTCTTCTTCAACAACTCCAGCAAGCACCATCCAAATTTGAGAAGCCCACGAAACCTGCCTAATGTCCCCGCTGACGAAATAGCTTAATTCAGAGTCCCATAAGTGTTCCAAAGTGGCTTGCGTAAGCTGTTCAATCGTCTGCCGCAAACCATCCTGTCGTTCATCTCCGAGAAGAACAGCCAGCTCCAGAGCGCATTTCAAGTTATAGATTAAGATGGCCTGCGCCGGAGCCTGTTTGTTCAGAGCCGGATGCCAGTCAATAAAAGCCCACCAAGTCTCATCGTCGGTCACAATGCCACGCTCATCCAATCGCTCTAAGGCTAATTCTATCTGCCGATAAGCAGACGGCCACAGCTCTTCCAACGTATTCCGGTCATCTGTAGCCAAGAAATAATCGCACAGAGTAGATACAAAAAAGAGTGAATAATCATAGAGATACGTATCGTCAGGGATCACATAGGGTTTCATGAACAAGTTGGCTGTGATCCGTCCCCGCTCATCAGGATAAGCTGCAAACAAGTATAGGCATCGCTTAACCAAATCGTTACCCGAGAATGTTTCGTAATTGGCCAGCGCCTGTAGCCGCAGATCCCCAAGCCACAGTCTGCGGTCCCGCTTAGGCCCGTCTTCGAAGACCTCCTGCATACATTCTTCGAGGGTCTTCACACTGACCCCATCAATGGCCTGCAGTTCGGCATCCAGGTGGTCCAGCGGAGCCAGAAAAGAGCGGTCAGCTGAGGTTTCTGCTGTACAGCTGATTTCGGCAAAGGATACTTTATATTTTGGTGACGTATCAAGAACTTTAAGCTTTACATACCGAAAGCTGTATCTACGCTCCAGATTTAGTGATGCAGGAAGCACATCCAGATGAACCCGCTCTTCCTGCAGCCATGAGCTGCTAAGCCAGCCGTCATACTCCGAGAAAGGTTCAGCCATCTCCACCGGCATTTCTCCGAGGGTGATCTGCAGATGCAGCGGAGCATCCGGAGGGCTGCCTATAGGAATGATCTGTATCGTCAACCGTCCAACCAGATGTTCTCCGAAATCCAGAATAACCTCCTCCCCCTTCCCAAATACAATGGAAGAAAGGGTCTCCGCATTTTGAATCGTCTCAATTTGCCAACCATGCACCGCTAGTTCACTCTTTACAACCCGGACCATCTGCTTCGGTGAACATTTTCGGTAAATAAGCTTCGGCAGAAGCTGCTCTGCGGTTAAAGCAAATGCCTCATTTTTATGGATAGTTACTGCTTGCTGGCGCTGCATCGCTTGAGTCATAACCAATCTCCTCCTTCGTTTGTCTTATTCCCCCTCTAGTAAACCTCAATTCCACTTGCCTGAACATGCAGTGAATACAGGTAATCTTACTCTTATTACAGGTCTGTTCGACTTAGCATTGCTAGACAACTTCCACTAGTAAGGATGTACTTTTCATGTTGACTTTTCAACATATAGTGATTAAAATAAACAACGCACACTAAATATAGTATTCATATGATTTTCCAGTATTTATAGCTTATCTATTCAATCTTTACAGTATTTAAATTAGGTTTAATATATACAGGGGGAGAGACTCCATGCTAGTCGCATACGATTCGAAAACGGGAAACGTCAAACGCTTCATTGGTAAGCTTAAGCTGCCCGCTGTGCAGATTGAAGAGCATATGACCATTGATGAGCCCTACGTGCTTATTACATATACCACCGGCTTTGGACAGATTCCAGAGAAGGTGTCTATTTTTTTGAAGAACAATTATTCCAATTTGAAAGGCATCGCCGCCAGCGGCAACAAGAACTGGGGCGAGCTGTTCGCGCATAGCGCAGACTTGATTGCAGATCGGTACAACGTACCGGTTATCGGTAAATTTGAGCTATCGGGCACATTTGGCGATGTAGAACGAATTAAACAGGAGGTGAGCCGAGTTGCGGCATATTGAACTAAACAACATGTTGATGAAGAGAGACGAAACTGGTTTCTTTCAATTGGATAAAGACCTTGAGGCAGTAGCCGAATTTATGCGGGATGTAGAACGGCGGAGCTTGGTTTTTGAGAATACAAAAGCCAAGGTTGATTATATGATTGAACAGGATTTCTACGAAAATTTTTACGAACAGTACAGCTTAACTGAGATTGAAGAAGTCTACCAAATTACCCATTCTTACAACTTCAGCTTTCCATCCTATATGGCAGCTTCGAAGTTCTATACGGATTACGCTGTAAAAAGCAATGACCGCAAGCAATATCTGGAGCATTATCCGGACCGTGTGGCGGCAGTTGCCCTTCACCTAGGACGCGGTAACGCCGCTACTGCCGGCATGCTTGCCCGTTCGATGATGGAGCAGCGCCTGCAGCCAGCGACGCCTACCTTCTTGAATGCGGGCAAGAGCCGGCGCGGTGAGCTTGTCTCCTGCTTCCTGATCGAAATGGACGACTCGCTTAATTCGATCAACTATGTGCTCAATACCTGCATGCAGCTATCGAAGATCGGCGGTGGCGTGGCTGTCAACCTGTCCAAGCTCCGTTCCCGCGGAGAGACCATCAAGGGTGTCGAGGATGCGGCTAAGGGCATTATACCTGTGCTCAAGCTGATGGAAGACGGCTTCTCCTATGCTGACCAGATGGGTCAACGTAAAGGCTCTGGAGCCGCCTACTACAACATTTTTGGCTGGGATGTTCTTGAATTTCTCGACAGCAAGAAGATCAACGCCGACGAAAAAACAAGGCTCAAAACCCTGTCCATCGGCCTGATTATTCCAAATCGCTTCTATAAACTGGCGAAGGACAATGAACCGCTGCATGTATTTGCCCCTTACAGTGTGTACAAGGCCTACGGCACGCATCTTGATGACATGGATTTGGATGATATGTACGATAAGCTGTTAGCCGATCCTCGTGTCAAAAAGAGAAAAGCTATGAGCGCGCGGGATATGCTGACCAAAATCGCCATGATCCAGCTGGAATCTGGCTATCCATATATTATGAACAAGAGCAATGCCAATGCGGCCCATGCCCTGAACAATGTCGGACAGATCAAAATGTCCAACCTCTGCACGGAAATTTTCCAGCTGCAAGAGACTTCAGAGATTAATGATTACGGGCAGGAGGATACCATCCGCCGTGATGTAAGCTGCAATCTGGCTTCTTTGAACATTGTCAACGTGATGGAGCATGGCAAAATCCGTGAATCGGTACATGAAGGTATGATCGCCCTGACCGCTGTCAGCGATATGACCAGCATCTCCAATGCCCCAGGCGTAGCCAAGGCCAATAAAGAGATGCACTCGGTCGGACTTGGCGTGATGAATCTTCACGGCTATCTGACCAAGAACAAGATTGCTTATGAGAGCGAACAGGCTCGCGATTTTGCCCGGACCTTTTTCATGACCATGAACTACCATTCCCTGGAGAAAAGCATGGAGATCGCTGCCGCAAGCGGCCACTCTTTCCATGGATTTGAGGCCTCTGATTATGCTACAGGAGCTTATTTCGAGCGTTATCTGACAACAGATTACCGCCCTGTAACGCCAAGAGTACAAGAGCTGTTCGGAGATATTTTCATCCCATCCCCTTCGGACTGGGAACAACTGCGGGATGCAGTAAAAGCAAATGGCCTGTACCATGCTTACCGATTGGCAATTGCGCCAACAGCCAGCATTTCCTATATTCAAAATGCCACTTCAAGCGTTATGCCTATTGTAGAGCAGATTGAAACACGGACATATGCCAATTCAACGACTTACTATCCGATGCCGTACCTGCGTCCGGATAATGTATTTTTCTATAAATCGGCTTACCAAATGGATCAGTTCAAGGTGATCGATCTGATCGCGGAAATTCAGCCCCATATCGACCAGGGCATCTCGACTGTTCTGCATGTGAACAGCGATGTATCAACCAGAGAACTGGCCCGCTCCTATCTGTATGCGGCGCATAAAGGCCTGAAGTCGCTGTATTACACCCGGACCAAAAAGCTGTCCGTCGAGGAATGCCTCACCTGCTCGATCTAACTGGAAGGCTATAGCCGCAGAAAAGGAGATTGCCATATTATGACCGCTATCCAAGCCGTAAACTGGAACCGTCCCGACGACGATTTCTCATTGATGTTCTGGAATCAGAACATTATGCAATTCTGGACGGACGATGAAATTCCATTATCCGATGATAAAATGTCCTGGCTCACGCTTAGTGAGCAAGAAAAGGACTCCTATATGAAAGTGCTCGGCGGCCTGACACTGCTGGATACGATTCAAGGCGGAGTAGGTATGCCGCAGATTATGGAGCATGTCGAAGGCCTTCAGCGCAAGGCTGTGCTTGGCTTTATGGGCATGATGGAACAGATTCACGCCAAATCGTACAGCAGCATTTTCACCACTTTGTCCTCCACGGAGGAGATTGACAGTGTATTCAGCTGGGTAGAAGAGAACCCATACCTGCAGTTCAAAGCGGAGACGATATCGCAATATTACAAAAAAATAGACTCACCCAAAGACCTATACCTTGCTATGGCAGCCTCCGTGCTGCTCGAGAGCTACTTGTTCTATAGCGGCTTCTTCTACCCGCTTTATCTGGCCGGCCAGGGCAAAATGACTTGCAGCGGTGAGATTATCGACCTTATTCTTCGGGATGAGAGCATCCATGGGGTATATGTCGGTGTACTGGCGCAGGAGATCTTTGACGGGCTTCCAGAGGACGAGCAACGCGTGCTTCACCAGCAGCTCGTTGACCTCCTTAGACTGCTGCATGAGAATGAAGAACGTTATACCGAGCAGAT
The DNA here is from genome assembly GCF_037963325.1 of Paenibacillus sp. FSL E2-0201. NCBI lineage: Bacteria > Bacillati > Bacillota > Bacilli > Caryophanales > Paenibacillaceae > Paenibacillus > Paenibacillus sp. FSL E2-0201. The sequence continues at coordinate 1,583,503 of NZ_CP150154.1, read as the reverse complement.
CTATGCTCCCATCGGACTAGTGGAAGAGGTTAAGACCTTCCTTAGATACAATGCCAATAAAGCTATGATGAATCTGGGCCATGATCCGCTATTCGACGAGGAAGAGATCAACCCGATTGTTCAGAATGGTATCAGTACCCACACTAAGCAGCATGACTTCTTCTCGAAAAAAGGCAACGGATATGTCCGGGCGCTTAACGTGGAGCCGCTAAAGGATGAAGATTTTCAATTTTAAATATAGATAAAGCAAAAAAGTGCGGAGAACATTCTCCGCACTTTTTGCTAACTGTAATATTAGATTATTGCAAGCTTTTCAGGTATGTTCTAGCTTCTTCGTAGGTATCGTAAGCATCTGCAAAATCTCTACCAAAAATACGTTTCAATTGCATCTTCCAAATTGGGTTTTTAGTTACATAGGCCCATCCTGCTTGACCAGCTTCACTCGCCATCGCACCTGTAGGGGCTAGCATAGCTGCAACCTCAGGAGTAAGTACACTTTTAGAATCAGTTACATCAGTTGTTCCTGTAAATTTAGGTTTAACAAGCTTCATGATATTTTCAAAATCTTTCAGGTATCCTTGAACATCTTCAGCTGAAAAATCGATAGATACTACATCGATATGGTTCTCATTTTGGTTGTACTTAATTGTGTATGGCATAATTATTTTTCCTCCAAGTTTTAACGTTATTTTTTTAATAATAGAGATGAAATGTATGTAACTTCACAGACAAAAAATACCCGCCCCATGCTTTTTCAGGGCGACGACATCTACTTCCTGTATTGTTTTTATAACAACACCCTTTCTAGAATATTAACTAATACATATTACCTATATTATTATCGACAAATTTCTTTTTTTATTTATATTAAAATACAATTTTCTACAAATTCCAACATATTCATGGTCATATTTTCCTTAATTCATTCATTTTTGTGTATCTGCTGTCTCTTGCAACCATTCAATTTGCCAACATACGAAGAATCTGTTTTTTTAGACAACTAAAAAAGGCTCTGCGTGCGACTTCCGATTCCAATCCAGTCATCCTTCAGGTTTTTGGAATCAGAATACGCCGCAAAGCCTCTAATACTATATTTTAGTTGTTATATAAGTAAACAATCCGGAATTACTTTGTTGCGGAATAGCCCCCGTCAATCACATGTGCTGTACCTGTAATAAACGAAGCCTCATCACTTAGTAGGAAGCATGCAAACGCAGCTACTTCCTCAGGCGTACCGTATCTACCCAGAGCCGTTCCAGAAGCGATAAGAGATTGAAGCATCTCTACATCATCAGACAACAGCTTTTCATATCTGTTCATGGTTGGTGTAGGGATAGGTCCTGGGCAAAGGGCATTTACTCTAATGTTACGGTGACCCACTTCTTTGGCAACCGATTTAGTCATCCCCACAATAGCATGTTTACTTGCTGAATAAGCTGCATCGTTGGCCATCCCGATAAAAATACCATGCAAAGAGGAGCAGTTTAGAACGGAAGCTCCAGATTTCATATGAGGTAATGTATAATGCAACATGTAGAATTGGCTAGTGAGATTTGTCTGAATCACTTTTTGAAACAACAACGGATCATAGTCTATAACATCCGTATTGTCTCCTGTAATTGCTGAGTTATTATATAGGCAATCAATTTTTCCATAAGCTGCTAATGTTTGATCTACGATATTTTTGCAGTCTGCTTCGAGAGAAACATCTGACCGAACAAACATCGCTTCCCCACCTAGAGCCTTAATTTCCTCAACTGTGTTAGCGCCGGCATCTGATCGATTGGCAACTACTACAGTACCGCCCTCTCTTGCTACTCTTAAGGCTGTAGCTTTTCCGATTCCGGTACCTGCACCTGTAATAATAACTACTTTGTTCTCAAATCTGTTGATACTCATAAGTGCACCACTTTCTTATGTCTTTTTCAGGAGGAGGATTCGAACCTCATAGACCCTAATATCGCCTGATTCAATATGAATTGGAACATTTTTGCAGAAAAATCGACAAAATTATCCTCTATATGACAACTTTATTGTATTTAATTGTATATAGCAATCAATATTTTAATCTACTTTTACAACAATTGAGAATTTATTTTTAATCGTCATAAAAAATACACCCCTTAGAATTCATCAGATAAACCAGAAGTTTTATCCAATGCTTATTCTAAGGGGTTTGATAATTTGTAAATCCGTCGTTGTTAATGAAACCATATTCCAAATAAATTATTTATTGGCTTATAGATAAAAATAATTAGAAACAACGGACTGGGGATGTTCAATTTCAACAACGAACAGAAGGTCGCGCCAAGACCCAAAATCCAAACTATAAAGTATATGCTAAGATCACGTACTCGGCGCTTTCGAATTAACTTAGGTAAATCAAGTGCCATACAACCTATAGCAATCACCAAAAAAAACAGTAATACCATTTCTCTCACTCCTTGATTTGTTCAAGAAAAGAATTATCGGTTAGACCAACGCGGTTAATAACTACTGAGGCACTATAATGGATGGGCAAGGATTTAAGGTAATCTCCGCCCTTCTTGTGCTGTAGCTTGGCCCATGCTTTAGGGCTGTCATGATAGATCGATTGTCCAAATCCCATAATATCAACGTTGAAGCGATTATTTACTTGCTCCACAGTGTATTGCATCCGCTCTACAATCCGTTCCTCTGTTTCCTTTTCCAAACGTCTTATGGTGCTTTCCGATTCCAAATTCTCTGTACTATGCACTTCTTCAATATTGCAAAGCGCCTTAACATTAAGGTAAATATGCGGCTCCCCATCAATAATTTTCACTTTGCGCTTGGTTGAAGCTTGGATCGCTTCGATAACAATGGGCTTTCCGTCTTCTCCTGCTATCGGGCCAGAATGTGCGGTTACCTTATCGTTGATATAATTGTAACCGATCGTTTCACCCTCGTTTAGCCAACCGATCAGTTTGTCTTTTCTGAACACAGCCACAGTATGGTATTCCAATCTCGCCTTTGGCATCGTTCGCTCTACATTGCTTTTTTCTTCCCCATCTTTTGGATTTCCCATCACTTCCACTCCGGTCAGTACAGGATTTTCACCTTGAGACAATAAATTTTCAATAAAATCATCTAGTGTGACGGCGACTGTTTTTGCTGAATCTTTATAAGAATTATCTAGGGAACTAAATAATTTGTTCGCTGGTAATTTATCCATAGGTGTAAGGACATTCAAGACATCACTGGCAGTAGTACCTCTGGCAACCAAAACGTAGAAATCCATACGTGGTTCCCGACTTCTTTTAAATACATCCAGTATCTCGCCCACTCCAGAGCGGGCAAGCTCCTCCCCAATAACCAACACCCGGATATGACCAAGATAACTTGTCCTGGAACTATCCAGATTCAACATACGCTGTGCATCATAAAACGTAGGTACCGTGAATTTATAAACAACCACAGGGACTCCAGTGCCTCCCCCTCCTCCAGTCGATTGTGAGGAAATCGCAGACGGAATAACGACCTGCATCGAAACTGTATAACCCTTTTCAGCCTTGTCAATCCCTATCCCCAGTACAAAGGCTACTTCATTCAGCTCCTTCCTTTCCCAACAACCACTTAGCACCAACGTAAATTGGAGAGCTATCATCAATTGGAGAACGCCTCTAACTAATTTTTTATTCATTTTTTTGATTCCTCATCACTGGTTCTACTTTGACGAAATAGGTTCTGCGTCTTGTTTTCGACGGGTCTTGTCTTTAGTAAAGGCCACGGAAAGCGAAAGATAGAATCCTTTAAGTCTTTGGAATTATAAGGCCCAAGCGGACTCATATAAGGCATTCCGAAAGAACGCAAGCTCGATAAATGCAACACGATGATAAAAATACCGAATAGAATCCCATATAATCCGATAAATCCGGCCAAACCTATTAGCACAAAACGGATCATCCGGGCAGCTATAGACATTCCTGTCTCCGGAATAACAAAACTAGAAATCGCTGTGAGCGATACAATAATGACCATTGCAGAAGAAATAAAACCCGCTGCAACTGCGGCTTGCCCAATCACCAACGTTCCGACAATGGATATCGCCTGTCCAATGTTTTTGGGTATCCGAACCCCAGCCTCCCGCAAAATCTCATATGTCATTTCCATGATCAGCGCCTCGACAAAAGCAGGAAAAGGAACACTCTCCCGCTGGGCAGCTAAACTAATTACAAGATTGGTCGGTATCATCTCCTGATGATACGTAGTAATTGCAACATATAATGAGGGAGCTAGCAAAGTAATAAAAAATGAAATAAAACGAACTAATCTCAGCAAAGTTCCAATATCAGCCCTTTGGTAATAATCCTCGGCAGACTGGAAAAACGCTACAAAAAATGTGGGAACCAGCAGCACAAAAGGAGTTCCATCGACAAGAATAGCCACTTTTCCTTCCAAGATACCCGCTGCAATTGTATCCGGACGATCACTGTTGTATACGGTAGGAAAAGGTGTCACTGCCGTCTCTTGAATAAACTCTTCAATATATCCACTCTCGAGGATACTATCCGTATCAATTTTATTCAGACGGCGTTTTACTTCTTGCACCAAATCCTTATTCGCGATGTTGCTTAGATACATAATAGATACGCTGGTTTGAGTCACCCTTCCGATCTGGACGGTTTCCAGCCATAAATGGCTATCTTTGATTTTCCGCCGAATCAGTGCCGTATTCGTCCGCAAATTCTCAGTGAATCCTTCCATGGGTCCCCGAACAACCGTTTGTGAGCTAGGCTCCCCTACATTACGATCTTCCCAGCCAGGTAAACCGATCCGGAGAGTGGTGGATGTCCCATCGAGCAACAGCATTATACTACCGGACAATAATTCGTGTACAAATTGGCTGAAATCAACGATGACGGTTAGATCACCAGCTATTAATATTTGTTTCTTAATGATCTCAATTTTCTGCTCGGGCTCAAGCTTCCCTAGCTGTTCATAAGGAATATGTTCCTGCAAAGAATACAAAATTGAATTATGCAGAACCTGAGTATCCACAAGACCATCTATGTAAACCAAAGAAATATGAGTATTTTCTTCTATCTGTAACTCTTTTATCACTACATCAGAACTTCCGCCCAGCAATCCGTACAACTGATCAATATTGGTTTTCAATCGGTTTGATAGTCTGCCAGTCTCCGAACTCTTCATGATGCAGCCTCCACTTCTCTATAGATAGATGAGTATAGTTTGATGTTAATTATGATAATTATTCCTCCGGAATAAAAATCGGGTTGGCATAATTCTGGTATCTACAACCATACTAAAACTAGTCCAATAAATTTGAGGGGGTATATGAGTTTGGAGAAAGATAGAATTAGTACCAATCAAATGATTATACTCGGGCTATTCACATTTATTGGGGATATGGCGCTTGTGTATCCGGCATTAATGGTAGCAGGAGCGAAACAAGATGCATGGATCGCTGCTTTGATTAGTATTCCCTTGGGTCTTGCGAGCATAAAACTGTTACTTTACTTAGCAAATATTGAACCCAACAAGAATATTATCGAGCTTAGCCTACAAATTTTAGGAAAGTGGGTTGGAACTGCTGTAGCCTTGTTCTATCTAGTGTTCTTCCTGATTGCCGCATCCACTTACATAAGAGAAATTGAGGATTTCATGTGTACACAGATATACGAGAAAACACCTGGCGGGGTTATCCGTTTCATGGCTATTTTCCTACTGGTATATGGCGTAAGACTTGGCCTAGAAACATTGGGGCGGGCAGCTCAGCTTTTTTTCCCTTTATTTGCAGTTTTTTTGATCGGTCTTCTGCTTCTGCTGACGCCCGATGTCAGAATGGAGCGTTTATACCCCATCATGAACACACCAGTACCGGATATGCTCCATACTTTGATGTATGGTGTTTTTTATCCTTTTGGCGAATTGTGCGTGTTTCTTATGATATATCCTTATGCTCAGAAGAATAGCAAAACAAGCCGGGATATTTTCATAGCCCTGATCATCGGAGCTCTGGGACTTAACCTCATCTTATTTTTTTCACTTACCGTTCTTGGTGTTTACGCTTCTGAACATCAATTTTATGCCGCATACATTCTTGCTCAAAAAATTAATATTGCAAATTCTCTGCAACGTATCGAGGCGCTTATGGCTACAACATGGATTATCAGCACATACTTCAAAACTGCCATTTATTACTATGCTTTAACTTTAGGTACAGCCCAATTATTTAAACTCAAAAGTCACCGTCCTCTGATCATACCCACTGGATTTTTGTTATTTGGAATGTCACAACTGATTGCTAAAGACATCATTTTCTATGTAAAGGAAATTCCCACCTACTGGGTAGATTGGGATTTCACCTGTGCATTTGTTCTACCGCTTATGTTGCTTATTGTGTATCATTTCAAGAAACGTCATGCTGCCAAGTTAAATAACCTCTCTCCCTAAAATAAAAAAAGGACAGCTATTGGGCTGTCCTTTTGCTCATGAATTTCTTACACGCAGTAAGGTTATTCCTTCTTATCCAAAGTAATCGACGATGGTGTTACATCCCGAATTGGCTCTTGAGCTACTTCAAAAGTTGATCCACAGCTCGGGCAAAACCGAGCCTCAATTGCCACATTGCCACCGCATGCTTTACATTGCTTCACATCGGACAACCCAGCGATTTGCGCAAGATTAACCTCAATCTCCGATTTCAGTTCAAGAATACGGGAAATATTCTTCTCGATCTGCTCACTCGGCAGTGGTCCTGCACCTTGGGTTACAGCTTCAAACAACAGTTTACCCATAACCTGATACTGCTGGTCAATGTCATTCTGCTTGCTGTTGTTCTGTAATTTCAATCGATTGATCTCCACCACTGTCTTTGCTTTATTCCCAGCCTCGCTTACGCCTGCCTTTACCTTGTTAAAAAAGCTCATATTCAGCCCCCAATTCCGTAGTAGTCATAATATAAGCATATTTCGACACCTTCACAAGTATTCCTTTCTTTATTGTACTTAACTTCAACCACAATTTGTAGTTCATCCACAATTCTGAACTTCGTTCCCCCGCCTTCCTGCGGGAACGAACCTCGACTCAAGTCTGGTAACAAAAACCGTCTTCAGGCTGTTTTGCCACATTCGAAAAGACTTTACAATGAGTACATAAGCAAGCGGGTAGCAAGATTCAATAACAATCACCCCCATAAGAGAGGATGACAATAATAAATGAAAAAATTATATCGATCCAGAAGTGATCAAAAAATTAGTGGTTTGTGTGGAGGACTTGCTCTTTGGTCAGGCATTGATGCCACAGTACTCCGTCTCGTGACCGTTGCTGCAGCACTTTTCAGCTTTGGTACAGTCCTTATCTTTTACATCATCGCCAGCATCATCGTCCCTAAAGAACCTTTTGGCAGCTTTTCAGATGGACCTGATTTCTACTAACAGACCGTCATTCATTCACAATCAAACATACTAAGGAGAGATAAAACATGAGTCTATTCAAAAGAATTTCCACCCTTACCAAAGCTGCCCTACACGAAGGTCTTAATAAATTAGAAAATCCGGTGCTGCTAACAGGACAGTATCTGCGCGATCTTGAGAACGAAATAGCTACTGCTGAACGCAATGAGCGTGATTTAAAGGTTACAGCGAGTGTATTGGAACGCCGTAAGCAAGAATATACTCAGTTGATAGAGCAAAGCGAAGCTGAAGCCGTTCAAGCGGTTGAGCAAGGAAATGAAGAAAGAGCACGCCTTGCACTCATGGCCAAGCTGCGGTATACAGAACAATTAGATGAGAGTATCAATAGTCAGGTACAAACTCAGCAATCCCTGGCTGAGCTGGAGATCAATATCGCTAGAGCTAAAGAAGAACGCGAACATCTTAAAGCGAAAAGAACCGAGCTTATCGCTCGCGCTCAGCAAGCTACAGAAACACTAAGCTCGGCTCCTCATAGCAACAGTGTAAAAGGACCAAATGTGGGTACCGCTTCACGCGGCTTCGAACGAATGGAAGAGAAAATTTTCGAATGGGAAGCTCTGGCGGAAAACTCCAAGTATAAATCCAACTCAGGCGCAGGCGTAGCTTCATCCATTGATCCCAACCTTCGTAGTGCCGTAGATGATGAAATTGAACGTATTCGCAACCGGAAAATGAATACTGACAAAAAATAAATATACTAACAAGCCCCTTATTTCTCAGCTACTGAGCTACATAAGGGGCTTGTTTTTTCTATTCCTCTTCATCCCGCGTATCATTTTTTTCGTTTCCGGATCTACACGATAAGACTCTGTGATTTTCTGCAAAGCCTTGTTATAGGTGAAATCATCTAAGTTGTTGGTTCTCAAATAATCTATCGTAGCCGCAGGCAGCTTTACATAACACATTGAAAGCGCCCAAGAAACTGCCATTTTTACATAATACCCTTCATGTCTGACCTTATCGAGAAGTTGTAGAATCCGTTGGATGTATGCCTCTTCGATAAAAAAATTTAACATCATTACTACTGCAAATCGAATCTCATATTCTTTTTCAGATGACAGATAAGGCACTATAAAGTCCCACATCTGCTCTTTATTCTTTTTCGTAAACTTCAGGCCAGTGCAAAAGCTATCGCATACCGACCAGTTATCGATTTTAGGAATAAAATCCGCCATATATTGCAGAATCTCTTCAAGATCTGTCTTCACATAACCAAGCACCATCCCTTGCAGCATTATTTCTTCAAAATAATCAGACTCGGCTTGCTCCAAATAAGCTCTCCAGTCTCCCTTTGCAATGGTTTTGGCGAGCTTACGCAGCTCCGGTAGCCTGACCCCTATCACATTATCGATTGTGGGAAGTAAAGCCGCAGAAAACTTCTGGTAGTCCGCGTCAGCTAACTCCACGAGCTGTTCCTTTATTGTTTTGTCCATGAAAGTACTCCCTGCTTTTTAATTATTGAAATGAAATCTCCCACAAATATATGGAGGCTACTGAACCGAGTGGTGAGTACCGAAGACGGTATTGTTCAAATTGCTCTTTGGTAAGCGTATCAAGCCCATACAGCTTCATCATGCCACGACGGATAGCGATATCTCCCCAACTAACTACATCTGGACGCTCCATACAATTAATTAACATCATCTCTGCTGTCCACTTGCCAATGCCTTTTAGCTTCATGAGTTTTTGAATAACCTCTTGATCGGAAAATCCATATAACTCCTCCAGCTTAAAATCACCCTGCGCGACCAGATTAGAAATATCATGAATGCATAATGCCTTTTTCATCGTCATGCCGCAACCCTGTATCTCATCCGCTGTGTGTATAGATAGCTGCTGCGGAGTTATTTCTCCGAATTGAGACTGCATTCTTGTCCAGATGGTCCGAACGGCTTTGACTGATATTAGCTGACCCACTATGGCATAAATAAGCGCAGTGAAAAGATCCGGAATAATCACACGCTCCACTTTCCCCATCCGCGCTATCGCCGCACCTAGCACTGGGTCGACACTTCTTAGGTAATCCATTTCAACTTGCCCATATTCAAAAAATTTAGTAGTTACAGCGCTCAAAATATTACCTCCCGTATCTGAGCTTAATAATAATATACAACATCTATTTTGCAGTGTACGGATTCTTGAATAGGATAGCAAGATAACGAGACTATCAAGTCAATTCAATATATTGTTATAAACAAGAAAATTATGGTGATAAAACTGCATCTTTATATTAAACTATGCGTAGAATAGTTATCCAATATTCATAACATGTGGATTTTTTACACAAAAATACTTTTTTATCTTAGGGGGAATTGTAAAATGGCATTTTTAGTCGTAATTTGTTTTCTCGCTTTTATTACACTTGGAATCATTGGGATTGTCTCGGCAATACGTAAAAAACCTGCAAAGATTAAATTTCTTTTATCCCTGCTATCGTTTATTTTAATGATTGTATTTACAGTGGTTGGAGGAAATTCCGACTCAGATAAAACTCTTCAAACAGCAGATACGTCTAGAAAAACTTCGACAAACAGCAATGATAATTCAACTACTGTAAGTGCTGAAGTCCAAAATGATGCTGAACAGGTTAAGGCTGACGCAGAAGCAAAGGCTGCTGCAGAGGCGGAGGCAAAGAAAAAAGCAGATGCAGATGCTAAAGCTGATGCAGAGAAAAAAGAAAAAGAAGCTGCTGCTATCAAAGCCAAGCAAGATGCGGCTCTTGCACAAATGGTGAAAACAGTAGATGAAGTTGAAGGCATTACATGGTATCAAGATAAAGAAGCGCCAAAGTACATCAATGAAAATGGCATTTACGCTTATTTTGGAATCAAGGATGGACAAATAACTTCTGGGCTACGGTTAAAAATACAATACACCGGTGATAGCTGGATATTCATTAAGAATTACATCTTTAATATAGATGGTCAAAAATTTGAAATAAATCCTGGATTTATGGGAGCAGAAAGAGATATGAGCACGGATATTAATAGTCCGGGGGTTTGGGAATATCATGATGAAACACTCAACAAATCACAAATCAAGATGTTGACTCAGCTCATTGAATCCGAGAAAACCATTATGCGTCTTGAAGGAGATCAACGGAAAGAGGATAGAACCATCAGTGCAAGCCAAAAAGCAGCACTCAAACGGGTACTTGATGCTTACATCGCTGCTGGGGGAGAAGTATAGCGTTTAACTATAATTAATAACCACAGCCCTAAAAGCCATGACAATTCTATTATGTAGAATATCATGGCTTTTCTCTTGTACTTGTACTAGATTGTATTTATCATTTTACTACTTTAATATGAATGTATATATGATAGATAAGGAGCTTTACGAATGGACTTTATAGCAATTGACTTTGAAACGGCGAATTCCAGTCGATCCAGCGCCTGTGCTTTAGGACTCGTGGAAGTAAAAGATGGAAAGATAACAACAGAACATTCTTGGCTGATCGATCCCAAGCAGCGGTTTGACGGCATGAACATTTCAATACATGGCATCACCCCCTCCATGGTAATCGGTCAACCCACCTTCGATGAACTGTGGCCTACCGTTGAACCTTTGTTGCACGGGCAAATCGTCGTGGCACATAATGCCGCTTTTGATATGAGTGTACTGCGATATTGCCTCGATGGAATGTCCTTAAGCTATCCTAGCTTTCAATACTTATGTACATATTTATTAGGCAAAAAAATGCTGCCCGAGCTCCCCTCTCATAAGCTTAATGTAGTCTCCGAGCATTTCGGCATTCAGCTGAAGCACCATGACGCTCTCGATGACGCGCGCGCTGCAGCCTCGGTACTGTTAAGACTTATGGAGCAAGAATCACACCGTGATCCGCTTTCGCTCTCCAGCAGCCAAGGATATAATAGCGGAACTATGTTTGCTGGTGGGTACACTCCTTTTTCTGCTCGAAAGAGTAAACCGGCTAAGAGACCTGTGAACAAACAAAGAACGAACAACTTCTATTTGTAATAAAATGTTTCGTTATTCAGCAAAAAAACACCCAACCGACTCACTGCCGGTTGGGTGTTTGGATTTACAGGGAAGAACTATCAGCGATCAGTGAACATCCCATCGGTTCATCCTGATCACCAACCAAGATCAACACAACACACTAGATCTTCATCCGATAGACTGCTTTATTCTCCAGTCCTCTAATGAATGGCGTCCATTCTTCGGTTTCTGGTGTGGTATCCAGAGCATCCTCCACCATTTGCAGCTTCGCATCCATCGCGTCGATATGATGCAGAGCGACCGCTTCAGCCGTCTGCGGCTGAACAGGACTGCCCCATTCGCCCAAATTATGGTGTGACAATACGAGATGCTGTAACGCCAGAACCTTCTCCGAATTCAAATCAATATCTAAGCGGATAGCTGCCTCCGTAATCCAGTTAGATGCCATCGAGATATGACCAATCAGCTTACCCTGTACGCTATATTCCGAGACAATTCCGAGCTGAGAGATCATCTCCTCCGGCTTCGCGATATCATGCAGAATAATTCCAGCCTTCATTAAATCTGGATTCAAGAACGGACGCTGCTTGCACAGAAAATCCCCGATCTCCAGCATACGAACCATATGATAAGCAAGTCCGGCAAAATAAGCATGGTGATGCGTCTTGGCAGCCGGATAATGCATCAATTTCTCTTCCACTTTGCTTACACAAAAGGAGACAATTGAGGCAATCTCCGGATCTGTGATGCTTGCCATAACCCCTTTAATCGTATGAATAAGGTCTACTGGACGAATAGGAGCGGAGCGAATAAAATCCGTTAGCGCAACGCCATCCTCATCGTTCACCAATCTGATTTTGGTTACTTTGATTTGCAATTTTTCACGATAAGTGTGCGCAATCCCACGAACCTTCACCAGTGCCATAGGAAAAAAAGTTTCTTTATCGGTTGTGCTGACATCCCAATATTTCGCGGACAATTGTCCACTGGAATCCCCCAAGACTAGGTCAAAATAATCCTTTGGAGGGGTACCGTTCGTTTGTTTGATCGCTAGCTCTCTTAAGAGATAAAAGCCAACAAATTCATCCTGTGGAGCGAGCTGTTTAATTTGTGTCATGTTGAAGCCTCCTATTAATAACAGGCTTTGTACCTGCTCTCTATATTAAACTTTAGACACTCACGTCCAAAATCCCTTTAAATCACTATACGATCTATTTTCATTTTTATGTACAGGTAGATAAAGGAGGTTACTCCACAGGCCATAATATGGCTCTAGAATAACCCCCTTTATAGATTAACTATTGATTGAAAATTGCTTATTTACCAGCGGATTCAAGCGCTGATTTAATAGCTTCTACCACTTTAGCAGATACTTCTTTCTCGGCATCATTATTTCCGAAGGCTGCTGCGCGATATCCATACTTGTGTAAGCTATAGCCTGTTGAAGTCGACTCAATCTCGCTCTTCACAGCCAGCTCAGCGTCAGTCAACTGGTTAACTGCTCTGGTGCTTCCGTTTTTATCTAGATAGTAAACGAGCATTTTAACAGGAACGCCATGTTCAACATACGTCATAACATTTACAAGCTTATCAGCACTTACACCAATGAAGATTCCATCGAAGTAAGCCGCTTTATTAGCTTCAACAATCTCAGCTTTCCCGTATGCTCTATCCACCGCAGTCTTAAGAGCTACACTACTGCTAGTTGCACCGGAAACTGCATCCACATCTTGAACAGCTTCTCTAGTACCTGCTGCAAGGATGCTAGTAGTCAATTGCGGAATTGCTTTTACCACTTCTGGGTAAGCTGCTTTACCTCTATCTACAAGATTCATTCCTACACGATATAAGGCAACGTTTACGATCTTACCGTTACGCAGTGTAACGTCTGCTCTGTTTGTTCCTTTATCATAGGCATCTCCAAATGCAGTGAAGGTTCCGTCTTTATAAGTACCTTGAACTTTGGATGCGTTGGTCAAAGCATCCGTCAGTGCAGCTTTAGCAGCTGCGGATAACTCTTCTTGACCTGTGATATCGGACATTTGTACACCTTTAGCAAGTAATCCTGAAGTAAGTGTACCTACCAGCGATTTTTGTTCTGCACTTAATTTGTCATCAGCAATCAGCTTGCCGTCAGTTCCAAACAAGCTTAGTTTAATGTTTGTGACTGCATCTGAAGCAACATCTACAAGCAATAACACTTTAGACTGGTTATCTACACCTGCAAATTTGCCGTCAAAATAATTAGCTTCACCAGGAACTTTCAGTGCTTTTTCAAAAGCTCTTTCTACAGCCTGGTTCCAACCGTGACTGCTTTCTGTAGCTCCGGAAATTCCATCAACCTTCTCATCATAATTAGCGAAGTAAGATCCGTTTCCGAGCAGCTTAGCTGTCATAGGAGCATTAGCTTTTACAACTTCAGCATAAGCCGTTGCACCTCTGTCAATTAGGTTGTTCCCAAGTCTGAACAGCTTCACATCCACTAGCTTACCATTGCGGATCACGATGTCAGCTCTTTCAACACCAACACTTCTTGCAGTTCCATAAGAAGAATAGAAACCGTCTACATAAGCAGAAGTATTGTCAATCTTAGCATTCTGCTCAGCATCCCAGAAAGCATTAGTCGCAGCTTTAAAGTCGGCTTCTAGTCCTGCGACAGGCTGCGCAGCTGTTCCTTTAGCCAGCAACGCTGGCGTTATAGCTGCAACTGCTGCGGATTGCTCAGCTGTGTAGGCCTTCTCATCCACGAAATCACCGGCACTGTTCAGCGGGTACACTTTAACAGCTGTGAGCTTATTGGATTCGTAGGTTGCAAATACTGCATATTTACCTGTAGGATCTATGCCCATATGAACACCATCAAAGTAAATTGCATCTGTATCTTTCACTGTTAGAGCTCTTTCAAACGCTCTGTCTACAGACAATTTCCATCCATTACTAGAGCGGGTAGCTCCCGAAACAGCGTCTACTGCTGCTGCTCCATCTCTTGTTTTTCCTAACAATTTATTCGTCATCAATCCATAAGCTTGCCATAAAGCGCTATAGTTGTTACGAGCATCTCTATCGATCAGCTTAGGGCTGGTTCTCAGGAGATCAATGCTAGTGATTTTTCCATCTTTAATTTCGATCTTAGCGCCTTCAGTACCTTTGGAGTATGCATCGCCATACGCTACGTAAACTCCATCTTGATATACATTTTCTTTAACTGTAACCGGCAATGTTGTTGGCTCAGGCTTAGCAGTCGCAGCAGGTGCTACTGTAGCAGCAGGTACTGTGGTTGCTGCTGGTGCAGCGGTTGCTTTTGGCGTTGTACCTGGTTTAGCTGTTGCTTTTGGTGTTGCTGCCGGAGCCGCAGTTGCCTTTGGTGTTGCTGTTGCTTTTGGTGTTGCTGTTGCTTTTGGTGTTGCTTTTGGTGTTGCTACTGGTTTTGCCGTTGCTTTTGGTGTTGCTACTGGTTTTGCTGTTGCTGCTGGTTTTGCCGTTGGTTTGGCTGCTGGTGCTTCCGCTTCTTCAGAAGCTGCTGATACTGCATCCACCTTCAAGTTTAAAGCAGGCACATTAAGTGTGTAAGCAAATGGCGCTAACAATATTGCCGCGCTAACCGTTAAAGAAATTAGTTTTTTCAATAAAATTCTCCTTTACCAAATCCCCAGTGATATATAGCTTTTCTTAACTAAACTTACCTTTTACGGCGCCCCTTCTCTTCTTATGAAGCATTACTTCTCTCTTCATAAGAATTCATCCCCCCTCTCATGCCTTTGCGCTATCCATCACTTTCCAAAAAATAATGTCTAAAATCTATTCATTTCTTCCTTTTAACAAAAAGCCGCATAAAAGGTGAAATAATTCACATATAATGTTAGAAAAGAATGAAGACGCTTTTTCAATCAATTTCTGGTTTGATACTACCAAACTTTTCCGTAATTCCTCTGTATCTAAAATCACATACCCTATAAGAAACATCACTATTTGCTCATAAATGTGATTTTCGATTATTTTTTCCAAACAAATACATCCCACTTCTTCTTCCCTATGTAAATAAAGTGATTTCGATTATTGTGAATCCAAGATTAGATGTGCTATTTTAGAACGATCTCTACCATGGGAAAGGAGTTCAAAGCTTTGAACAAACAGCCGCCTATTGGAGTTATACTCGCCCAAATCGGCACGCCTACAGCACCTACTGCAAAGGCGGTACGCCCTTATCTGAAACGTTTTTTATCCGATCGCCGAATCATAGATTATTCACCTCTGCTCTGGCAGCCTCTGCTGAGAGGTGTTATTCTGCGCACACGTCCACGCCGGTCGGCTGAGCTGTACAGACAAATATGGACTACAGAAGGATCACCCCTGCTCTCCCACTCATTAGCTCAGCAATCTGGTTTGCAAGCGCTTCTAGGCCCACGGTATCAAGTTGAGCTTGGCCTAGCGTATAGCGAACCAAGCATGGAACAAGCAATGAATAAATTGGAAGCTACCGGAGTCACACGCATCATCATTGTGCCTTTATTCCCTCAATATTCGTCCACTACGACGGCATCCGTATTCGATCAGGCGAGCTTCGCTGCACTAGGACGCCAAAGCTCCACTGGGCCGGTAACGAAGCGCCTTATTCCAGCTCTCAGATTTATGGATGCTTATTATAATGAACCTGGCTATATTTCAGCCATGAAGTCACATTTATTGCATCAAATGGAACTTCTGGGCTCGGAGCCTGATTATTTCGTACTGACCTTCCACGGGATCCCCAAACGGTATGCAGATACAGGTGATCCCTATCCAGAGCAATGTATGGAAACAGCACGCCTTCTCGCATCTGCTATGAATTGGGAGCCCGGGCGTTGGCAGGTTACTTTTCAATCGCGCTTCGGACGTGAAGAGTGGGTAGGTCCCTCTACAGCAGATGTTTTGGGAAAGCTAGCGGAACGCGGAATTCATAAACCTTTGATTTTCTCTCCAGGCCTTGTTACCGATTGTCTGGAAACGCTACATGAGCTAGCAATAGAAGGGCGTGAACAATATGAGGCTGGAGGAGGACATGCTGAAGA
Source organism: Paenibacillus sp. FSL E2-0201 (assembly GCF_037963325.1). Classification (NCBI taxonomy): domain Bacteria; kingdom Bacillati; phylum Bacillota; class Bacilli; order Caryophanales; family Paenibacillaceae; genus Paenibacillus; species Paenibacillus sp. FSL E2-0201. The sequence goes on along the minus strand of NZ_CP150154.1, from coordinate 1,567,035 downwards.
CTTCACTGCGGTCCCCTGCTTGAATAATCATGAGGACTGGCTTCATTTTCTGGCTCAGCATGTTGAACGAAACGCCATGGGCTGGTAATGCAAAAAACCGTCTTATCCGCAAATATTTTGCTGCAGATAAGACGGTTTACTATGTCAGTTTATAAGATTTAAGAACATGGATACTTATGCTGTAAGTTGCTTATATTTAGTAGTAAGTTCATGGAACCACTGCTTGTCCTGTAAGGTCAACGCAAAATCAATCAGCTCGGCAATCTCACTCGGCTGTAAATCAGCTGAATCATTAAACGATACTTCAGCCGTCGCCGTAGCTTCTCCATTCCCATTCTCTGCGTAATCATATGAGAAGCATATCTTGATATCACTATCCAGAAATTCGTTACGAAGGAAATACAACACCTCACACATTAACACAGGTCTAACATGATCACCAAAGACACATTCCATAACCTTTGCCCAATACTGCTGGTTGCTGAGGTGTAGCTTATCATTGGTTAAGAGATATTTCTCACCCTGAAAATCAGTGACAAATCTCAGCTCAAGCGGCTTCATTTTAAAAATAGCAGCCATTTGCTTCATGCTAATATTCAAAATATCTTGCGTTTCTAATCTGATCATCTCTCATGCACCTCGTCCCTCTTAGTTGGGTTACCTGAAACCTGATGATATCTATAATTTCGTTATATGCCAATAATGTAAAATTAACGCTATTCATTCGCTTTAATTTTTATCTAATTTAACATTATTATCGTCTGCTGACTACGCTTTATTAATATTTTTTCATTAATTCCCTAGAAAAATGTTTCAATCTTAATTCATCTGTTTAATATATATATTTTAAAAACCTTGCAGTTTCTTATTTACCCAACAAAAAAACTGTTCTGAATGGTCATAAACGACCTCAAAACAGTCTTTTGCTTAAGTATTATTCAGTTCACTTTAGTTAAACAAAAAGCGGCACTAACTGTATGCCTTCAGGCGAGATCCGAACGAGACCCTTATCTGTGATGCGTAGCGTCGGGATAACCGCCAATGCAAGCAGCGATAAGGTCATAAACGCATAATTCAAAGTACAACCTGCATCATATAGCGCTTTACTGATCGCAGCTGATTTTGCGGCAGCTATTTCGAACGGTTCCGTGGACATTAGACCTGCAATAGCCAACGGAAATAATGTTTCTCCACTGGATGTGATCATACAGACACCACCCTGAGCATCCGCCACCGCATTGGCAGCTTTAGCCATTAGCTCATCATCATTGCCGATGACAAGTACATTATGACTATCATGCGCAACTGTCATCGCAATGGCAGCAGGCTCTTTAAATCCGATGCCTTCTACAACGGCCACTGATTTATTGCCTGTACCTTTATGACGTTCGAGCACAGCGATTTTGCACAAACCTTCTACGGCATTTACATTCAATTGACCTGCCACTACAGGTATCGGAACCATAAGCTCAATGGTCTCTACGTGATTTTCTCTTACTTTAATAACTCTTGTAGTAAGTTCACCTGTTTGAATTGGAGCTGTTATGATGAAGTCTTCTGAAGTAGGACGCTGTGGCAAATGGACCGATGCCAACACTTCCTCCGGATAAGTAAATTTAGCAAGCTCTGCTGTCATTACCCCGTTCTCCGCAACGACTACACCTGCGGCAATCGTCAGCACTACATTAATATCCGCCAAATTCCCGTCCAGCAGAATGATATCTGCAAAAGAACCCGGAGTAATAGAACCAATATCCCGCGCTAAACCGAAGCGTTCAGCAGTATTAATAGTAGCCATTTGGATAGCCGTTATAGGCTTAACACCTTGAGCAATGGCATCACGCAAAACGAAATTCATATGACCTTCATCTCGCAAAGACTCTGAACTGCGGTCATCCGTTACCAGCATCATCCGGCGTGTATCAATTCCGTGTTCTGTATGAGCCGTAATTGTCTTAGCCACATCATGCCATGCTGAACCACGGCGCATTTTGGCATACATCCCCAATCGAACGCGCTCAATCACATCATCTGCAGTAACACATTCATGATCTCCAGTCACACCCGCCGCCGCATACACTGGCAGTCTCCAGTCGCTGGAAGGCCATGTGAAATGACCGTCTACAAATCTGCCTGCTCGCAGCGTAGCTTGAATTTCTCCAAGCATTTTTTCATCGCCGTAAACAACGCCAGGGAAATTCATTACTTCTCCTAGAGCAATCACATCAGGTCCCCAAGTGAAAGCTTCTGCCACTTCTTCCGGCCCTATAGAGGCTCCCGTTGTTTCGAATTCCGCACCTGCCGCAGGCACACAAGAAGCCACCTGCATATAAGCAGCTAACGGCGTCCCCCGCATCTCTTCGAGCATCAATTGAATCCCCTTCAGCCCGAATACGTTAGCAATTTCATGGGCATCAAAGAAACCACCTGTTGTGCCCAGCGGCAGAACCGCACGGGAGAATTCAGTAACGGTCAGCTGTGTGCTCTCAATATGACAATGGCCATCAAGTAGTCCCGGAGCTATATACTTGCCGTTCGCCTCAATAACCTGTGTTCCTTCACCAATCATATGTGTCACATCTTTCCCAACATAAGCGATGCGTCCACCTTGCACACCAACAGACATTCCGTCTAAAATTTCACCAGAGCATACATTAACCAGCTTTCCACCTGTAATTACTAGTGTTGCCGGTTTGTCTCCTCTTGCCGTAGCCACAAGCTCAGGTACACAATCTGCTAAAGGCTTTCTTGTAAAAGTTGTCATCTTCATCTCTCCCCCGTCAGTATCCAAGTGCTTTCTTGATGTAGTGAATAGATTCATAATCATAGAGGATTGCTTAACCATCGGCTGTGTTAATATCATGGTTGGCATATCTGATATTGTACGAAAAAACGGCTCCGTCATCCCTGCAGATGATAGCCGTTTTCTTATTCCAAAGATTGTCCAACATGCTGGACATGCCCCCTGGTATGAACTCACCCGCCAGCATCTATTCCAACGATTATCTTACGTTTTCCTCATATACGTCAAGTGCCGCTTGAACACCAAGCCCGTAAGCAACTCCAAATCCGTGTCGTAGCAAAGCTGCTTCCAAAGCGCCAAGCAAACGCAGCACATTATTCGTACGGCAGCTAAAGCCCATCGTGCCGATGCGCCAGATCTTTCCTTTCAGAGCTCCAAAGGAGCTGGCAATTTCGATGCCGAACCGATCCAGCAGCAGCGTGCGTACGGATTCCCCTTCTATGCCCTCAGGGATCAGCACACAGGTAACAACGCTAAGCTTGCAGGAAGGATCACCGTAAAGCGCAAGCCCCATTGCTGTTAATCCAGCTACAAGTGCTTTTTCATGGAGCAGATGTCTGGCGAATCTGGCATCCAGTCCCTCCTCAAGCGCAATCCGCAGGCCTTCCCGCAGTGCATAGAGCATAGAGGTCATCTCTGTATGATGATTGAGACGTTGCGGGCTCCAATAATCCTGAAGCATGCCTAGATCGAAATAATTGCTGCGGACAAAAGACAACTCACCAAGCTGGGCATCGCTGGTTCTAATCCCACGCTCCACTCGCTTCCGGGTCATGAGCTTAGCTTCAGCGCGATCATTATACGTTATCGGTGCCATTCCGGAAGGGACGGACAGGCATTTCTGTGTACCTCCTACGACCACATCCAGCATCCAAGCATCCGTTTCGACAGGAATGCCCCCAAGAGTTGCAACTGCGTCAACTATGAAAAGAGCATCCATTCGGCGGCAGGCTCTGCCAATCTCCGCGAGTGGCTGCACCCGTCCTGTAGAAGTCTCACCATGCACCATCGCCACCACATTTGGCTTAAAAGTCTCCATAGCTGCTATTACTTCCTCCGGTTCAAACACACTTCCCCATGGTTTTTCCAGAACGAATACCTCAGCACCACAACGTTCGGCAATCTCATGAAGCAGATGTCCAAAGCGGCCAAAGATCGGAATCAGCACACGTTCTCCCGGTAGGATCAAGCTGACCATCACCGCCTCAATACCAGCGCGCGAGGTCCCGTCTATGGGGTAAGCCCAAGCATTCCGGGTAGCGAACAGCTCCCGCAGCATCTCCATCGTTTCATTCATCATATGGGTGAACTCTGGATCAAACTGCCCCAGTACCGGAAAAGACATCGCCCGCAGCACACGCGGATCAACCTCCACCGGACCCGGAGTCATAATGCAGCGCAGGGAAGGCGACAAATCTTCGTAACGCTTCATGATGATCTCTCCCTTCAAGTAGAAACGGCTATGCCGCCCTTTAAGGGACGGGCTCCGTTTCAGCGAGAAATATAAGGATAAAGTATAGAGTAAAACATATACTTCCTTATATTTAAAAGTTCCATGAACTCTCTAATACGCTAACTCATATAACATCGCAGTCAGCACCTCAAGACCAGTAGCAAGCTGCTTGGGGGAGGTATACTCTTCCGGTGAATGGCTGATACCGGATCGACTTGGCACAAAGATCATCGCAGTGGGGCAACGCGGTGCAAACAGCTGAGCATCATGACCCGCTCCACTTACCATCGTACGGTAGGTTTTACCCTGCTGCCGACAGATATTTTCCAGTGCTGTAGAGAGCTTCGTATCCATAGGTGCAGGGAGTGTATGAAGCACAGGTGTAACTTCTAAGGTTACTCCACGTTCTGCGGTGATTTCATAATATCGCGAAAAAAGCTTCGCACAGAAACACTCCAAATCGTCCTCTTCAATGTGACGGATATCTAGTGTAAATAAAACCTCACCCGGAATCACATTTGGTGTATTTGGATGCACCTCAAGCTTGCCTGATGTTGCTACAAGAGGTTCACCAGCCAATTTAGCAGCACCTTCTAGTACATACAGCATCTCTACCGCACTAGCCAGTGCATCCTGCCGCATCAACATCGGCGTTGTACCGGCATGATTAGCCACACCACTAACCTTGACCATGTAACGTCTCTGTCCAACAATACCCTGAACTACGCCTATCTGCGTGTCTGTTTTCTCCAGAATAATTCCCTGCTCGATATGCAGCTCCACAAACGCCCCAATATCATTTCTGGCTCCATTCCCTTCCGTTACACCTTGCAAAAAGCTAAATTCCTCCATTGCTGCCTGTAATGATATTCCATCAGCATCCTTACAGGTTGCGGCTTCACTTCCGTCATACCTTTCCGTGACATGACCCGAACCCCAATAAGCAAGTGGAAATCGGCTACCCTCTTCTTCACAAAATGATACAACCTCAAGCGTCCGCTTCGGCTGACCATAGTTCATCTGCAAATCTTGCAGCGCAACCATAGCAGCGGCGATCCCATAGGCACCGTCATATTTTCCGCCATTGACCACGGTATCGATATGTGATCCGGTTAAAATAACCTTTTCCTCTGGACTGCGTCCACACAGGCGACCATATACATTCCCAACCTTATCTGTAGTAACCTTTAAGCCGAAACCAACCATTTTTTGCTGCAAAAAAATCTGCGCCTGTCTCCATTCCTTCGTATATAGTAATCTAGTAACTCCCGGCCCAGACGCGGTATATGCCCCCAGCTCCTCCAGCAGCTCCAGCAGTTTCTGGGTAGATGCTTGAACTCTGGAATCGTTCATAGACTATACTGCTCCTTCCTTATCCGCAGCCACTGTCCACCTTCCTCGGCAATCACTCCTTCTTCAGAAGTATAGACTACCTGCCCACGGCATATCGTAGCAGCTACCTTACAGGATAGCGTTCTTCCGATATATGGGCTGTGCTTGTGGCGATAGAACAAATCTTCAGCAGCCAGTGTATAGGTTGTGTTTGGATTCAGCAGTACGAAGTCGGCATCCAGTCCTAGCGCTATAGTGCCTTTAAGATGCTCCAATCCAAAGCGTTTTGCGGGTTGCCCTGCAAGCAAGCGAGAGATTAATGTAACCGGCAAGCCCCGGACATTCACACCTTCATGGAACATAAGCTCAAGACTGCTTTGCGCTCCTGAGATTCCGCCCCAAGCCTCATAAAAAGACAACTCCGGGTGCACCTTCAATTCCGTGGGACACGGAGAATGGTCTGAAGCGATCAGATCGATTTTGCCTTGGGCCAGCATCTCCCATAACTTCTCCTGCTCCAACCCACTTCGCAGCGGAGGTGCACACTTGGCGACAGGTCCGAGAGCCTCCATATCTTTTTCTGTAAGGACCAGATAATGGGGACAGGTCTCAGCCGATACGTCCAGCCCTCGAAGCTTAGCCGCATGGATCTTCTCAATAGCGGCAGCAGTGCTGATATGGACAAAATGCAACCGACATCCCGTCCGTTCACTATATAACAGCGCCCTAGACACTGCCTCCAGCTCCGCCTCAGCAGGACGGCAAGCCGCAAAATCACGCGCACTGCTTCTGCCGTTTCGCACTGCATCTGCGGTCAACACTGCCGTGATAGCCTCACTTTCGGCATGAAGGGCGAGAATCCCGCCTAGAGCAGCAATTCGCTGCATCCCTTGATAGAGCGTATCCTCATCCACTTCCCGGAATCTTCCTTCGCCTTCCCCTCCGGGATTGGAGAGAAAGGCTTTAAATCCAGTGACACCAGCAGCTGCCAAGGCTTCCAAATCATCCAGATTCCCCGGAACGAGCCCTCCCCACAGCACATAATCAACCGCGGAATTACCAGCCGCAGCCTTCACCTTATGATGGAGTGCAGCCTCGTTCACCGTAGGCGGATTGCCGTTTAGCGGCATATCGGCATAGGTTGTGCAGCCGCCAGCTGCCAATGCCGCAGAACCGCTGCGAAAGCCTTCCCAATGTCCCAGCCCCGGCTCATTAAAGTGCACATGCATATCGATCATCCCTGGAAGTACATAGTGCCCTTCAGCATCAATAACTTGGGTCAGCGGAGCAGTAGAAAGCTTCTCGCCCAATGCGACGATCCTTCCTTCTGATACAGCAATATCCAGCTTAAGCACCTGATCAGGCAGGACTACATTCCCATTCTTAATCACAAGTTCATAGGGCTCCTTCATGAGCTGCTACCTCCTCCGGTCATCAAACCTTCCCTAACTTCCTCGATACGTACTGTATCCACCAGGAGCAACTAACAAAGGTACATGGTAGTGGTCTGTAGAGCTTCCAATGTGAAAACGAATGGGGATCTGTTCTAGAAAAAAAGGCATCGAGCTTACCGGACTTCCTATGCCAACTGCCGGCTTCTCGACATCCACACTACGATAGTAATCGCCGACCATAAACAACAGCTCATAGCAGCCTGCCTCCATCCCGTTCCCCTCCAGCAGCGGAGCATTAAGCCTCCCGTCACTGTTCGTAACCCCTTCACACAGAAGCTTACTCATACCCTCCGTTAGCTTCCAGAGCTGAAGTGTCAGGCCTGCAGCGGGAATGCCCCGCGACAGATCCAGCACATGGGTGGTAAGACGCCCGCTCATTACGCTGTTTCTCCAGCCAAATCTGCACGACTGACAGAAAACCCCTGGAAACCATAAGGTGGACGAGGTTCGGTGAACACTCCACCTTTGCTTTCTTCAGGTTCAACAATCGTTTCCCAAGTCCGGTTATTGGACTCAAACGAGACTGTAGCCAGCTGTGGAAAACGGGACAATACACGCAGACCAATTTGATAAATCAACGATTGGATCGAAGGACTGTTCAGTTCATGAAAAGCACTATGGGCGATGTCACGAATGTGCTCCGCAGCTACATATTGGCCTTGATCTCCATCCAAAGCATGCTCGACATCATTATAGGTCCAGTTAATATTCAGAAAAATATAAAGCGGACGGTCAAAGCTCTCCGGCAAAGTTGTATACTCATCACGGACAAATCCATAAAACGAGCTTCCGCTCACTTTTATAAGCTGTAAGTCCTTCAAACGGCATTCATGAGCGACAACCTCAGACCCATTGTCTCCACGTTTTACTGTCAGCGAAGCCGAATAGGATTCATTATTGGAGTGCCGCAGCACCAATTGACTCTGCTTAAGCCCTTCGCCTCCGGGGACCATTACCTGTTCAAAAGGCAACCGATCTGCGGACACAGAAACTGCAGTGACATGACTGTATCTATCCATAAACCGGCTGCTGAGAAGCTGCAGCAACCCTTCCGTTGTGCTGCCCGTGTAGTCGGCGGTATTGCGCAGAATGAAATTTTTCATGGAATCGGTGGCTACGACCATAGAATTATCCCCTTCTGAAAAAGAAGAGAGAAAAGCTTCGCCCGTAACGGCAAATGTAATATTATGCGCGAATATAATGTTATCGCAGCCCGTGAAGGAAGATTCGGGAACAGGGGTAACGGCCAGCGGTTTCGCATAGGTACGATAAGTTAGAACATCGCTTTTTCCATAAAACATTGTACGTCCGTTAATTGGTTCCAGCATGGCTGACATCCTCCCCGATTATGATGAATGAATGATTAAATCACTTAAGCGGAATTTTGTAATAAGGCCGATCTCAGAAAAAGCTTGAACCCATTCCTCCTGAGGTGAGCGCTCTACCCGTGCTTCAATGGCACTGATGATGTCATCTTTGTTTTTGCCACGAACTGCTAGAATAAAAGGGAACTGAAATTTATCCGTATACTTTCTATTAAGATCGTTTAGCAGATTGAACTCTTCCATTGTTAGCCGATCTAGTCCAGCCCCCTGCTGCTCCGATGCTGACAAAGGTGTAACTTGAAGCCTAGTCGCCAGATCTGGGTGAGCTTTTAATAGTCCCTCCATTCGGCTACGGTCTGCACTCAGTACGGTCTCCATCATTGTGCTATGCAGATGCTCTATTGAATGGAACGGGATCTGCTTATAAGCTTCCACTGCCACCCACGGCGAGTGTTCAAAAATCCCTCCCAGATGCTTCACAAACTCCGTTATGCTCATGGCATTTACTTCATCCAGCGTAAACTTGCATTCAGAAATGACCATCCACTCATCCCCCAATAGCTTTGTTAACCGCTCGCAAAATGCCTCCATATCCTGTACAGCGGCAAATGTTACCCGATAAAGCTTCTTCCACTTCGACCTGAGTAGGATGCGGGTTCTCATCCAGCAGGGCAACCACCGAGATGACCATCCCAGGTGTGCAATAACCGCATTGGAACCCGCCTTCTTCTAAAAAAGCACGCTGAACGGGATGTAGTCCCGCCTCACTAAGACCCTCAATCGTTGTAATTTTGGCACCTGAGCATTGATAGGCCATCGCCAGACATGAATTCACAGGGCGTCCATCCACCAGCACCATACAGGCTCCGCAGCGGCCAATCTCACAAGAGCGCTTCGTTCCAGTCAGCTCCAAATCTTCACGAATAACATCTAAAAGCCGGCGGGAAGGGGGAATCTCGGTGGATATCGCTTTACCATTAAGGTTACATCTGAAGGTGAACCTCTCTTCTGTAAAAGCTTCTTTAAATGATGCTGGATCAAGATTCTCTTCATTTAGATTCGAATTCGGATTAGTGTTCCGCATGGATATTCACCGCCTTTTGTGGAATAAACGGTGTAGACTGCAGCCATTCGGGATCAATGGGCAGCTTGGTTACCCGTTTCCCTACAGCCTGGAATATGGCTGATGCGACAGCCGGAGCTAAATTGACGGAACCCACCTCTCCGATACCGCGAGGACCGTACGTATCATGATCCGGTAAATCCTCTATCGGCTGCACTTGAATGCTGCCATTCATATCGGCAATGGTCGGCACCAAATAGGTGTCTAAATTTTTGGTGACATAGCTGCCGCCTGACATTACAGCATCCTCTGACAAGGTGAAGCCCACCGCCATACTGCTGCCACCTTCGATCTGCCCGAGGTACCCTTGCGGATTCGCCACCGGCCCCGCCGCTACCGTATGATATTGGTCCAGTACACGAACACGTCCTGTAAGCAGATTAACTTCCACCCGGACCGCAATGGCGGAATAGGTGTAAAGGAAATGCGCCCCCACTCTTTTAAAAGGCGTGGTTGGATAAGTGAACTTCGTATTACAGACAATGGGTTCTGAAATCCTCTCTGCCAGATCCTTGTATGTCAGAAGCAGACCACCGTCTTTTTGCCAAATGCCACCAGGGCCGAGCTTCATTTCATAGTCATCCAGCTCTGGCTTTATCGTCGCAGCTGCCTGCAATACTCGAGAGGTAAAGTCTGGACGTAGCCGTTTGAGAGCCATCCACATCATGCTAGTTGATCGTGAAGCCGTACTAGATCCGCTATCAGGTACAACATCCGTATCGCCAATGACGATGCTTATGTCCTCTGCTGCCAAGCCAAACTGTTCAATCAGCATTTGTTCCATGGTTGCAATTAAACCCTGGCCAAACTCCTCGTAACCAAAAACCGCCTCAATCTTGCCCTCTAGAGTCAGAGACAACCGACCACCCGCCGGATCGGGGATGCCATAACCAAGTCCTGCACCATGCATAGCTATCGCAGCACCCGTTCCGGTGACGATCCATGGTTCCACGAAGCCTGAGTCTTTGTCTGTATACGCTCCCTCAGTCACGAGAGGCGAATCAGCCAGCGCTTCCCACACCTGATAGGCTCCATCGGTCTGGGCAATCTCCTGACCTAATGGACCGAGATCACCGTATTTACGCAGATTGCGGCGGCGCATTTCCCACGGATCAATCTGTAATCGCTCTGCCAAACGATCGATTTGTCCTTCCAAAGCGAATATCGCCTGATTGCCGCCAAACCCGCGGAATTCACCGGACACACCGTTATTGGTGTATACAGCGAAGCCTTCCACATCCACATGATCGATGATATAAGGGCCCATTACATGTTCTGTTACGAAGTTAAGCACCTCCGCACCAAGCGTTGCGTAAGCTCCCGTATCCGAAATAATTCTGACCTGATGTGCCTTGATGATGCCTTCGTGGTCACAGCCAGTTTTCATGGTAATTTTCATAGGATGACGTTTAAGTCCAGCACGCACCGATTCAGCTCTCGAATTATGAAGTCGCACTGGACGGAGTGTTCGCATTGCAAGCAGCGCTCCGTATGGCTGTACATTCAGCTCGTCTTTTCCTCCAAAGGACCCTCCGATAGGACTCGAAATGACGCGGATATCTTCTTGAGGAATAGCCAGAATTCTGGATAGCTGCATCCGATCCATCAACCCATGTTGTGTAGCTGAATAAACGGTAAGCCGTCCGTTATCTTCGGGGATAAACAATCCACCCTCGGTCTCCATATAGGTGTGCATTTGACGCGGTGTATAGTAAGTCTCCTCTACCACATGGCAGCAATCCGTAAATACCGCTTCCGGCTCCCCCTTACGGTATTCCGTATGATGAAGTACATTTCCCTCAGCATGCAGCAGGACTGCGTCCGTCTTCATCGCCTCTTCCGGATTCTCCAGCAAAGGTAGAAGCTCATAATCCACTTCAATAAGGGATAGGGCATACTCCGCAATTTCATCTGTCTCAGCCGCTACTGCCGCAATCGCATCGCCGGTATAGCGCACACGGTCACTGCAAAACACTGGTTGATGCGGCAAAGCTATACCAAATCCATTAAGTCCGGGCACATCCTCGTGAGTAATAACAGCGTGTACACCCGGAACCTCCCTGGCCTTCTCAATTCGCACAGACAAAATACGGGCATGTGCCTGTTGACTGCGGAGCACGCGGCCGATTAACATTTCTTCCGCTCTCATGTCGGTCAAATACTGCAGCTTGCCGGATACCTTGCCCTCTCCGTCGGGCCGTGTACGCCAGCGGCTTCCGCTGGATTCCTTATTCAGCAGCATTTTCCCTCGCTCCTTTCGTGGGGGTCTCACCTCTTAGCTCCGCCTATTCATAACCTTCCAAAGCTCAGCTACAAGTAGGTTTCCAGCTGTTTTTTTCTTGTAGAGCTCTGTGGCAAAGGGATCACCATATGTCTCGAAGCTGTTCTCAACCACTTCATATAGAGCAGGCAGCAGCGAATCTGTATACACCTCATCTTCAAGCATAGCTTCAACTCTTCTTAGCCGCTGCGGACGCCCCGTCCCCCCGCCTGCTGCGATACGAACCTCACGAAAACGGTGTTCAGTATCGATCCATGCGGATATCGCTACCGTTACAAGTGAAGGGGTGAAAGCCTCCCTTCGGCCAACCTTACGAAAAATTTCAAATCTATCTGTTAATGGATTCTCTCGGCGAGCAGGTGATATACGAATCTCAGCCACTAGATCTGCCGCAGGTTTCATCCCACTCCAGTGATTGTTTAGCCATTCTGTCAACGGTAGTGTCGTCATAAATTTACCGTCAAAGGAAATCAACTCAGCGTCATATACCAGTAACGCGGGTAGAATATCACCGAAGCCAGAAGCGATATTGCCACCAAGCGTGGCTAGATTACGCACCGACGGAGCAGCTATGCAACGTGCGGCTTCTTGCAGCGCTGGAGCCACTGCCTGCAAATGCTCATTGCTGCGGCACTGAGAGAGCGGAACAAGAGCACCCAGGGACAAGTAGAATTCCGTTTGAGTAATATCAGCAAGACCTGAAATTTGCCGAAGATCAATCAGCTGTTTAGGTATAAGGGCTGTTCCACTTTCCCACCCTGTTCTCAGCAGTGTCCCTCCCGCGACATATCGGGCACTGTCCCCGAGCGCCATTTTCCTCTCCCAAGCTTCGTGCAGGCTGCGGGGCTGAATTACATCAGGTAGCCTTCCATCCTCTTCCCGTAAAACCCCCATACACTCCGCCTCCTTTTAAGCACATGATTACTGTCTCTCTACGCCTACGCTTTGCCTTAAAACCTTTGTTCCCGAATATAAGGAACTCCGAGTGATTCCGGTGTGCCGGATGGTTTATTGCGATTGCGATACCCTAGGTACATCAGGACTAGGATAGTCACAAGGTACGGTATCATTTTGAGAAAATAAGGCGGAACCGCACTGCCCAGCAGTTGAATGCGGAAGCCAAGCGAATCCAGTGCCCCGAAAAAGTATGCACAGAACAAGGCACGCAGCGGATTCCATCTGGCGAAAATCACAAGACCCACCGCAATCCATCCTCGACCTGCAGTTAGACCTTCATTCCAGGTTGGAGCGTAAGCCAAAACCATATCTGCTCCTGCCAGACCGATGAGGGCAGCACCGATGATCACATAGCTGTACCGGATAAGTTGTACCCGAATCCCCATCACGTCAGCGGTAGCCGGACTGTCTCCGACTGCCCGCAAATGCAGCCCCCAAGAAGTGCGGTGAATTAGCAGATGCAGAGCGAGCACTAGCAGCAGACTGAACCAGGTCAGGTAGTCCATATTACCGAATATTTTTCCGATAACCGGAACATTCTCCAGCCACACCAAATGCAGCTTAGGGGATGTTCCCGGCAAAGGAATGCCACTGATCGGTTTGCCCAGATAAGCGCTCAGTCCACTGCCGAACAGAGTCATCGCAAGACCGGACATCGTTTGATTTGCCCTTAAGGTCACGCTGAGAAAAGAATGAAGTAAACCAAGCACAGCCGTTATAGTTACGGTGGCCAGTAGAGCTAACAGCAGGTTTCCTGAGCGAATATACACGATACAAGTAGTGACTGCTCCCATCAGCATCAGCCCTTCAGCTCCAAGCTGTATAATGCCGGCTCGTTCGTTTAAAATGCCTCCAAGAGTAGCTAATAGCAGCGGGGTCCCTGCGGATATTGCGGCGATTAGGAGCTGTGTAGTAAAATCCATGGGTTATCTCCCCCCTTTCAGCTGAACCTTGCTACGGCGGATACGGAAACGATAAATCATATCGCCAGCAATCAGAAAAAACAGGATAGAGCCTTGCAGCATTTCCGAAATTGAGGAGGGTAGCCCAATGGTCTGAACACTGTATCCACCGACAATTAAGCCACCGAACAGGACGGAAGTAACGATTAGGCCGAGTGGGTTTAATTTGGCTAACCAAGCCACAATAATGGCGGTGTAGCCATAACCGGGAGAGATGCCTTGCATCAGCTTGTGAGTAACACCGGAGACCTCAGCCATTCCCGCTATACCAGCAAGCCCTCCACTGATCAGCATGACGATAATAATATGCCGCTTGATATGAATGCCGGCGTATCTGGCAGCCACAGGATTGGCCCCAATCAGACGAAGCTCATAACCCCACTTGGTGAAACGAATCATCAAGTAATAAATCACAACAGCGATAAGTCCAAATAACAATCCGATATGCAATCTCGTACTTCCGAGAACAGGCAGAGACTGAGCCGAAGTAAACATTGGCGATCCGGGGAAATTAAACCCTTTAGGATCTTTCCAAGGTCCGAATACCACATAATCGAGTGCCAATAAAGCAACATAATTCAGCATCAATGAAGTAATCAGCTCATTCACGCCAAAATGCGTCCGGGGGATAGCAGTGAGTAGCCCCCAAATCGCTCCTGCCGCAATGCCGAACAGCAGCATTAAGGCTAGAGACCAGAATGAAGATAAATCAGGAAAATAAATCGTGACTGCGGTAGCTGCCATAGCACCAACGGTTAACTGCCCTTCTGCTCCAATATTCCATACAGAAATGCGGTAAGCCACAGCAATCCCAAGCCCACATAGGAGTAGCGGGATCGCTTTAACCATCGTTTCAGTGAGCCCATACGCTGTGCCAAATGCGCCACGGAACATTTTTTCATAGACCAGCACCGGATTCATCCCATTCGCTGCGATAAATAGGGCACACAGTAATAACGCTAGAATTATAGATACAATAGGGGTCCACCAAGGCGAACGGATGCGGCTGGCATCGTATTCCAAACGCAGAGAGAATCGTTTCCCGGAGTGGGAGGGAAGGGGTTCTAGTACAACTGCTGCGGTATTTCTTCCATTCTCCAGGCTCATACGGCGCTCTCCTCTCTGTTATGAATACCAGCCATTAGCAGTCCGATGCTTTCTCGATTCGCTTCCTCATGCGTACTCTCACCAATAATTGAGCCGCCATAGATCACTAGAATCCGGTCAGACAACTGAAGTAATTCATCTAAATCCTCCGAAATTAACAGCACGCCACTACCTGAACCGCGCAGCTCCATAAGAAGGTCGTGAACACCAGCCGTGGCGCCTACATCCAGCCCTTGTGTCGGATGAACGGCGACCATCAGCTTCGGCCGATGGCTGATCTCACGTGCAAACAGCAGCTTCTGCTGATTACCGCCTGACAATTGCTGTACTGGCGTATCCAGCTCAGGTGTTTTGACATTAAAGCGCTGGACCAGCTCCTCTGACCACGAACGGTTCTTCGCAGACTTCAGGAAACCATATTTAGAGTGCTCCACTGAGCGATATGATTTGAATAAAAGATTATCTACCGATCCGAGACGTCCGGCTAAACCGCTCTTCATCCGGTTCTCCGGAACATGAGAGATTCCCAAATCAATTGCCCCTCTTACCGAAGCAGATTTCACCGTGTTTCCATCAAAAGTAATCTCACCACTTTTCCAGCCCCTGAGACCTGTTAACACTTCGGCCAGTTCCTTTTGCCCATTGCCAGCTACCCCAGCTACGCCAACAATCTCTCCTTTGCACACATTCAGCGAGAAATGATCTAACGCTTTTCGTCCATGATCGGCATATACGTCCAAGCCCTTCACTTCTAACAGAGAGTCTCCCTCGGTGGCCTCCCGTTCTTGCCGGGTAATAGTTATTTCTTTACCCACCATTAGGCGAGCCAGCTCCATTTCATCCGTATCCGCCGCGGTCAGCGTAGCGATCATTTTTCCTTTGCGCATGACGGAAATCCGATCGGAGGAAGCCATAACCTCTTTCATTTTATGAGTCGTCATGATGACCGTCTTTCCAGCCTGCTTCATGACCCGCAGCGTTTCAAATAACTGCTCCACCTCCCCCGGGGTTAGCACAGAGGTCGGCTCATCCAGAATAATAATGTCAGCCCCTCGATACAGCGTCTTAACGATTTCAACACGCTGCTGTTCACCAACGGACAGCTGCCAAATCGGACGATCCACCGGGAAATTCAATCCAAACCGTTCTGCTAAAGCCTCTATTTCTTTGCGTTTGTTCTTCATCCACTTACGCCCACGCCAGAAAGACGACTTTTCGCCAAGCACGATATTTTCCGCAGCAGTGAGACTTTGCACCAGCCTAAAGCTCTGAAACACCATACCTACACCAAGCTGGGCTGCATCTTTAGGAGAACGGATGTGAGCAGCTTTTCCATGAATGAGGATTTCTCCTTCATCTGCTCTGTACACCCCTGACAGCATGCTCATCACTGTACTTTTTCCTGCCCCATTCTCCCCAAGCAGTGCATGAATCTCCCCCGCATTTGCCGAAAAGTCGACTTGATCACTGGCGGTTACCGAGCCGAATTTCTTCACAATTCCCCGCATTTCAACTGAAGTTTCCCGCATGGTCTGCCCCCCTCCTTCCTTCAAGTTGTAGTACGGGTGGGGAAGTTCCCACTTCATGGAATCCGCCCCACCCATAGATCGTGTACATTTTTTTAGTATGGTTACAAATTATTGCGGGATAGTTCCTTCCACACCTTTTACAAGCCAATTCATACCCAGCACTTCCTCCAAGGTCAGCTTTTGGCCATCTTGAACCTTCACATTTCCTTGGTTATCTGAGATCGGGCCTGTGAAAACCTCAAGCTCACCAGTGATGATCTTGGATTTAGCGTCCTCGACAAGCTTTTTCACATCATCTGGTATTTTGTTCCCGAAAGGAGCCAGCTCAACCATGCCGTCAGCCATATCGCCGGAATATTGCTCGCTTTTCCACGTTCCGTCCATCACTGCTTGCACTGCTTTTACGTAATAAGGACCCCAATTCCATACTGGATTGGTTAAATAATTATCCGGAGCGTATTTACTCATATCCGAATCATTCCCCCCGGCAAAAGCTCCACGTTCAGCAGCAGCCTGTAGTGTCGCAGGTGAATCCTGATAGGCCAAAAGCACATCTGCTCCTTTATCCAGCAAGCTGATTGCCGCTTGACGTTCGGTCGTGGGGTCATACCATGTATTCGTCCAAACCACGTTCACCTTCACATCAGGATTGACGCTTTGTGCGCCAAGGGTAAAAGCATTCAAGTTATAAATCACTTCGCTGATCGGAAAAGCACCGACATAACCTAGCTGATTGTTTTTGGTCATTTTCCCTGCCGCAATACCGCTCAAATAACTGGCTTGATAATTCTTTCCGAAGTAAGTCCCCATGTTCTCTGCGGTTTTGTAACCAGAAGCATGCAGAAACTTCACATTAGGAAATTTCCCCGCTACATTCAATGTAAAATCCATATATCCGAAGCTCGTTGTAAACACGATGTCGTGTGATTGTGCAAGCTCTGTGATGATTCGTTCAGCATCGGCACTTTCCGGGACATTTTCTACAAAGTCGGCTTTAATTCCAAGCTCCTTCTCCATATACTGCCGTCCTTGATCATGTTGGTAGGTGTATCCGCCATCCCCTGGAGGTCCGATATACACAAAAGCAACCGTCGGTTTCTTAACAGCCGGCTCTGTAGTTGCAGTTGCCTCTGTTGCCGTCGTTGTTGTCGCTCCTGCCTCTGTCGCTTTTGCATTTGAAGAATTATTATTATTGCTCCCACACCCCACCAAAACCACTGTCATCAGAACCATTAATGCAAGACAAGATGTTATGAACTGACCCCTTTTTTTCATAATTCTCCTCCTCCAAATCATCTCTCATCATGGCTGCAACCATTAATGTACTTCTACTATACTTAGAGGCGGCTCTTGCGTAAATTTATATAACATACGTTTGTGTTTGATGATAAGAATCAGCACTTTTTTTGTGTGTAATGCACTAATAGGTTTATGGATAAGGATTTTATATGTCACATTATATGACTCAATGTGGGGAAGGAACACTTTTTCGATCAATTTTTCGATTACTTTCTATTTTCCGTTCCTCAGCATCCATCGCTCCTGAATCTCACCAAAATCCTCTTCAGTATCAGCATCCATGAAATAGTGGGCGGAGTCAGACTCCAGAACAATCCCTTTATAATCAGGTGATCGCAATATCGCCGCCGCTCCACGATCCCCATCCAATCCCTGTAGCGCTGGAAACAGCGCTTTTGAGAACAAAGCAGGGGGCATAGCCGACCCATCGCTGACACTAGCTACATAATCCATCTCCGGAGATTGTTCAAACGTTTGTATTAGACGATTTACTAATGCCGTAGTAATAAAAGGCTGATCCGCTAGAGCCACAACTACTGCATCCGGCTGCAAAGGCAGCACAGCATTAAGTCCGCAGCGAAGAGAAAAAGACAATCCTAAGTGTGCGGTTAAACAAGTTTCGGTACGTCTAGTTCCTTGCGGCTCAATCGCTGGTGGCAGCCATTCCAAGTTGTCATCCGCACGTACTACCACGATAAGCGGCTCAAGATTACAGCGATCCAATTCACTAAGCGCGACGCTCCCGAGTGAGACCTCCTGTGACAATTTCAGTGAAACCTTGGACACGCCCATCCGCCTGCTCTGCCCTGCTGCCAAATATATTCCTGCTACTTTCAAAACTATCCACTCCTTTAGGCAGCTCTCGTAAGCCCGCCCTTCTAATTTGAATGATTTCTGCAATAATACTGACCGCAATCTCCTCGGGACCTTCTCCACCGATAGGTAACCCTACAGGTGCATATAAAAAAGCAGGGACCTCAAGCCCTTCCAGCAAAAGAGCGATCCGCGCCTTTGAACCAATAACTCCAATGTATAGCGGAGCTTGCGGAATCACACTCTCTAGGAACTGTTTATCCCTCCCAATTTGGTGACTACAAATCAGCACATAATCCTCCTGAGCTACACCCAAGCGTTCAACAACCTCCGTTGGGGAACAAATAATCCGTTCAGCGTGAGGAAACTCATTTTGCAGACTCCCTTCACGCCAATCTGCTATCACAACCCGAAAGCCGACTCTGTTAGCAAGCTCAGCAATCGGAACCACATCACGTCCCCCACCAAAAATCACAAGTCGCGGTTTGGGCACAAAGCATGTATGAAATGCTGTCAATTCAGCTCGGGCGGCCATAAAGCGACCTGTCGCCATGCTTTCTTTTGCCAAGTAGGATAATTTCGGATGTTTCTTGTTCTGCGATAGTGGAATATCAGTATCCAGCTCTAACTTATAGTCAAAACCTCTCCCAACTGCATCACGGAATAAGACCAGCCTCTCTCCCGCAGAAAGTCTGTCACTCGCCTGCACCAACAGCTCTTGCAACTCTCCTTGCACGGGTTCAAGCACCACTTTGATTTTGCCACCGCAGCCGACAGTCTCACCCCATGACAGATCATCTGGAGACAACATATTGTATTCCACAATCTCCGGCAGCCCTCGCTCCCAAATCTCAGAGGTACGTAGCTGCAGATCGCTTTCCAGACACCCTGGACTTAGACTTCCAATCGTGCCGCCTTCAAAAAACAGCATCACTGCCCCGGGTTTACGATACGAATGCCCCTCCACTTCTATCAGCGTTGCCAGCACCGCAGGCGCCTTATGGGTTTGAATATGCATTGCGATGTCATGTGTATTCACGAGGCTCCCTCCTCCGTGTTTGCATTTCAACCCATACCTCAGTCCCGCCCAAGCATCCTCCGAAACATGAACACTAGCTTAAGCCTCATTAGATCATTTATTTTTTTAAAATCGACATCCAGTAGCTCACTAAGCTTCTCGATCCGGTAGGTGGCTGTGTTCCGATGAATAAACAGCTTTTTAGCCGTCTCATTGACATGACCATCGTTCTCTAGATAAACCTCCAGCGTCCGCAGCATTTCTCTGACATACTCCGGCTCGCGGCTGAGCAGTCCCCTAAGGGTTCCGTTGCAATATTTCTCCATAACTTCTGTCGGGATTTGCCCGAGAAGCAGGGTAAGCTCAAGCTGCCGATAATGCACAACACTTCCATGTACGCCCCCGTGCTGAAGCACTCCCATGCATTCCTTCACCTCTGCAAAAGCTTCCCTCAGCCCATCCGCCTTCGTTTTACAACTACTAATCGCAGCACGAGGATAATACCCCTTATCAAACTTCAGATTGTCAAAACAAGCTTGGACTAGCTCCTGAAATTGTTCAGGACTCTGACGATCTCCCGGATAGATGGACAATAATCCTTGATCAACGATCACATGAATTCCCTTTAATTCCCTCAGCACAGGGTGCTCGTTGTATTCTTCTTTTAATCTAAGCAGCTCACTCTGGCGTTCCTCACCGGTTGCAGCAGTATCGGTTAATATCAGCCGAAACGGCGACAGAAGCAGTTCAATCTCCAAGCTGAGCGCAGCCTGGGCTAGATCCGTGTAGGTTAAATGCCCACTCAAGCAACGCCTAAGTAATCTACTAAACTCCCTGTGTTCCGACTGTTCGAAATAATCCTCGTAGCCTGAATGAATATGATATGAAATAAGTTCAGCACCCTGAACAAATAAGCTCTCTTCCACAGGAAGCAATAAAGGATCGATGGAACAATACAATAGATATCCGGAGCACTT
Organism: Paenibacillus sp. FSL E2-0201; assembly: GCF_037963325.1. Classification (NCBI taxonomy): domain Bacteria; kingdom Bacillati; phylum Bacillota; class Bacilli; order Caryophanales; family Paenibacillaceae; genus Paenibacillus; species Paenibacillus sp. FSL E2-0201. The sequence goes on along the minus strand of NZ_CP150154.1, from coordinate 1,546,602 downwards.
TTCTCCTTGCATTAGTGGAGTACGATAACCCGTCTGATTTTCTACACGAAAGCGATGATTCCGTTTCTGCCATGGCCACCCTTCCAGTAGCTGTGAGGGCTGATATTCTGAGTTGTTGTAGATCACATCCCCGCGTGCGCTAACCACCACAAGTGAATGGCCAATTACTTCAGACACTGAATCAAACAACTGACGGCTACGGACGGACCGCAAAGCGAATTGCATCAGCTTTTTCTGCTTCTCCATAATGCTCTGCAGAACATGAGTACTGCGGCTAAGCTCGGCGCGGAACAGACCATTCATCTGATCCGAAAAAGTGAACTGAAACGGTAACTGGATTAAAGGGAAGTTAAGACTCTCCGCTTCAGCAATCAATTGCACCGGTACCTCATCCCAAAATCGCCCCAACTTAATACCCAAGGCCGAAGATCCCCTGCGATTCAATGTCTGCAGCAAAGCAGAGGCATCCTCCAGATTGTCCTTAATTAAATAGGCTGTCGTAAGCAGCATTTCACCTTCTTTGATCCAGTCCGAAATATCGGGTGCATCCATCACATTTATCGACTTCACAATTCGATGCTTCCCCTTGGACCCCGCAATAAGCTTCGCCTCGGACAAAGGATAAATGGACAACGCTTCTTCAACCGTAAGATGCATGCCATCCCTCCTTTTTAGGATCAATCAAACCATTCCTGATCTTTTAATGTTATTTTATGTAACATTATAATTAAAATGAACCTGATTGAATAGAGAAAAATTAAATTTATATGTTTATTATGTAAATAAACTTAACATATGGTTGCATCACTGATTAATTATTTGTCTTTAGTTCACATCACTTGTGCAGGTAGTATAATTAGATCGGACTAAATACACGATGGATTCGGAGGAGATCTTTTGAGTAAAAAGCAAGTGTTTACAGGTTCAACCTGGGAGTCGGTAGTTGGCTATTCTCGCGCCATTCGAATCGGCAATCGTATCGAAGTCGCAGGAACAACCGCTATGCAAGACGGGGAAGTGGTCGGTGTAGGAGATCCTTATGCGCAGACGAAATTCATTCTACACACCATCGAAAAAGCGCTAAACCAGCTAGATGCTGATTTGTCGCATGTGATAAGAACAAGAATGTTCGTGACAGACATTTCCCGCTGGGAAGAGGTCGGCAAAGCACACGGCGAATTCTTCAAAGACATTCAGCCTGTAGCAACCATGGTTGAGGTAAAGGCACTCATCGATCCACTACTGCTAGTAGAAACAGAAGTCGAAGCATTCGTAGAATAGATTTCGTACGGGGCATGGGCACGAGGCACGGGGCACGGGGCACGAGGCACGGGGCACGGAGCATGAGGCATCTTCTTTAAGGAAGGTGCTTTGTTGTTTTTCAGAATAAAATATGATATTTCCTGAATTTCTGCATTCTGGTGCATTTATACACCCCTTTCAGGTTATATCTCCGGTTTTTTTCCTGCATTCTGGTGCATTTATACACCTCTTTCAGACTATATCGCCGGTTTTCCTGCATTCTGGTGCATTTATACACCTCTTTCCGGCTATATCGCCGTTTTCCCTGCATTCTGGTGCATTTATACACCTCTTTCCGGCTATATCGCCGTTTTCCCTGCATTCTGGTGCATTTATACACCTCTTTCCGGTTATATCGCCGGATTTCCTGCTTTCTGGTGCATTTATACACCTCTTTCCGGCTATATCGCCGGAATTCCTGCATTCTGGTGCATTTATACACCTCTTTCAGGCTATAGCGCCGGAACTCCTGCATTCTGGTGGATTTTTACACCTCTTTCCGCTGATATCGCCGGAATTCCGAAGTCCTGAGGCATTTTGGCCGTTCAGTTTATCTACATGAGTCAATTTCCTGCATTCTACGAAATTTATACCGTTCTTTTTCATCACATGGAGGTATTTACTAAACCGCTAGTCTTATGCCAACATTTGGGCGCTGTATTTTTCTTTTTACTCTAACGCACCGTTATTGAACCCACTTCGTCACGTTGAGATCTTTTGTTTTCAAAACCAATTTCACCTATCATCTCAAAACCATCAAGAACCATTAAGAACCATTATCTCAAGACCGCCGCCACACCTCCTTCACCCATGTGAGTAACCGATGATCCTGACCATGTCCTGCGATAACGGACAATCCCAACGGTGCCCCATTTGTTGAGCGCATGGGTAATGTCACTTGTGGCAGGCCTGCCAGTCCAGCTATACAGCTCAACATCATCGCCCCACTACGATTCTCCTCCAATTGACTCAAATCCCCTCCACGCAGTGGCGCTGGACCAGGTACTGTCGGAATCACAAGACAATTATCTTCTCCCATCAGATCGCGTAATTGGGCAGAAATTTCCTTACGCTTATTCTGAGCGATACTATGGTCCTTGCCCGCTAAACTGGCAGCCCAAGAGAACCGCGCTGCAATATCAGGCCCAAAGACTGGTTTTACCTTCTCAATCCAGGCGCTATGCGTTGCCCATATTTCACTACCTTGCAGCTCTCGAAAAATATCCATCCAGATCTTCAAACCTTCGGGAGCTATTATAGTATCGAGGGTATGATAGGCACCGTTTCGTAAGTGGTTCAGTCCATCTGTTAGAATATCCACATCCTTTGGAGCGACCAACTCCCAACAGTCCGTAGCAACAAATAATGTTTTCATTTTTTCTTGTAAACTTTCCACTTTAGCCTTCTGTGAATTACTCTCCAGTCCCTTCTTCACCTTTTTTTCCGCACCATTTTCTATACTCTCTAAATTTTTCTCTATCCTAGTTTCTAAACTCATCTCTATACTCTCTAAATTTTTCTCTACCCTAGTTTCTAAACTCATATCTATACTCTTCTCTAGATTTCCCTGTTCCTCCATGCTTCTCGTTTCTTCTTCAACCATGCTCCCGGTACCAAGCAAAACCTCCCCAACCTTCTGGAGTACATCGATACGGTCAGCCATCCAACCTACCGTATCAAATTCCGGCGACAATGGAATCACACCTTCTAAATCCACAGCACCATGCGTCGGTCGAAAGCCATATACGCCGCAATAAGCAGAAGGGACGCGAATAGAACCACCTGTGTCTGTTCCAAGTGCAAAATCAACACTGCCAGAGGCTACCGCTACTGCCGATCCACTAGAAGAACCACCTGGGATACAACCTGCAGCACTTGGATTTATCGGCGTTCCATAATGATGGTTCTCACCACCCAGACTGTACATTAGCTCATCCGTATGAGTTGCTCCTTGAAGCGTCGCTCCCGATTGAAGCAGCTGACGCACTACTGCCGCATGTTCTGAAGGCGGATTGTGGCTCCGCAGCCAATCTGGGTTGCCTGCGCTAGAACAATGTCCAGCCACCGCATATACATCCTTCACCGCAAAGGTAAGTCCGTCCAATATCCCGTTTCCTAAATTCCCGACTGTTAGTTCGGGATCTATAAACGCACCATACCGATTATCCAGAACCATAGCTCCATCCTCCTCCCGTCACCATTCCTTATAAAATCTTAAACATCCCATCTCTGATCTTAGTCACCTCTCCTAAACTCTCATTCATACCTCTCTAATCAACACTTCTAAATTCTTAATCATTTAGTCTAAAAACTTTTCGTGACGCTAAATTAAGATCTCTTATGCTACTTATCCAAGAAACTTTTCAGTAAACCCTTTCTCCGAAATAACAGGAGGACGAAATTAGGCGTACGAGATAAGTAAGGTTTGGCTTAACGTCTAGCTTAAGACTTGGCTCTAGGGCGTAGGTCGAAGGCTTAGTACGGATCTTTAAATTGAATCTTTAATTCAAATCTTCAGTTCAAGTCTTTAGAAAAATACCTTTAACTCCCCCTCTGAGAACCTACATCCAAACGCACAAAGCTTTCTCCCATCCCTTTCACTCTCCAGCCTATGTCCTACCTCCATCCCGAACTCTAGCTACTCTCATCCCACCCTACCAACCAATCGCCGCGCCATCGCAGCGCGGGTCCGTCCCTCCACTACGATATCCATTGTCATCTATCGAAATTGCGTGGGCATGACCCACGATCCCGTCATATGCGTCCAGTTTCCGGACTATATGACCGGCTCCCGCCAGACCTGCCAGCACGTCATCTGCTACCCGTCCCTCCACCTTCAGCTCCTGCGTAAGCTCCCCCCAGGTTCTCCCCCATACAAAACGCGGTTCACTTATAGCCGTCTGAGGATTCATTCCATAATGCAGCATTCTTGTAAGGAGCAGCGTTTGAGTCTGAGGCTGACCTTCGCCCCCTTGTGTACCATACAAAATCGCTGGTTTGCCCTCTCGGCAGGCCATGGCTGGCATCAGGGTGTGGAAGCTGCGCTTATGCGGCTCAAGTGTATTGATATGACTCGGATCAAGCGAGAAAAATGAACCCCGATTCTGCAGCAGAATCCCGGTATTCCCAGCTACCACACCGGAGCCAAACTCAAAATACAGACTTTGTATAAAAGAGACCGCATTCCCCTCCTCGTCCACAACCGCAGCATATGCAGTATCACTCCCGATGGGCTGACTTGTCAGCTGTGCCGCTTTTTGCATCGAGATCGTAGAGGCCAGTTGCCCTGCATAGTTCTTATCCAGCAGCCGCACCAAAGGAATAGCACTGAAATCAGGATCTGTAAGCACTCTATCCCGATCGCGAAAACTCAGCTTAAGCGCCTCAACAAGCAGGTGATAATATTCATAAGAGCCATGCTCGATTTCTCCGAAATTAAAATACTCCAATAAATTAAGACTCATCAATCCCGTAAATCCTTGTGAATTTGGCGGCACTTGATACACCGTATGCCCGTGATATTCCGTATGAATCGGCTCGACCCAATCCCCCTGATGATCCGCAAAGTCATCCCGTGTGAGATAACCCCCAGCTGCCAGCATATAATCACATATATCTTCAGCGATCTTTCCCTTATAAAAAGCATCCCGTCCATCCGCAGCCAGCGTCCGCAGTGTTACAGCCAGTTGTGTCTGCTGAAATCTCGACCCAGCAGATACAACCCCTCCGCCCGGCATGTAAATCGCAGATGCCTCTGCCGACAATGCCGCTCCAGCAAGCAGAGTATTATTCCGCTGATCCGGCGACATCGGAAACCCGCCCTGAGCATAGCCGATGGCTGGCTCCAGCACCTCCGCTAGCGTTAAACGGCCATACTTACTCAGCATAGCATCCCAGCTATCCACCATCCCCGGCACGGTGATGGCACTACGAATCCCTCGCCTAGGAATGGCATTCTCGCCAGTAAAGCAACTTCTGCGAACTCCGTAACCCGACCGTCCACTTCCGTTATAAGCCCGAACACAAGCCTCCTGCTTGTTATAGGTCAACCAGAACGAATCCCCGCCAAGCCCTGTCATATGTGGGTAGACTACGGCCAACGTCGCACTAATCGCCACTGCCGCATCATAGGCATTCCCCCCTTTTTCCAACACGCGCGCACCCGCAGCCGAAGCTAAATAATGGGGGCTGACGACCATCGTTTTTGTGCCTATTACGGGTTTCTCCGCCATGTTCCCCATCTCCCTATAAACTTCTCGCTTAATTAATGTCATTTAACATTACATAAAAAACCCTTGTCAATCGATTACGCCAAACCGCAAAATAACCATCCTCTTTTTGTGTCCCATGCACAAAGATTAGTTAATCGCTAGTCAACCTCGTAGCTTCACACATATGAATTGTATAAAATGAGCTCTAAAAACAAGGGGAGGTCTCATGTGATATTCATCCATAACGACTATGTACAATTAGCTATCGCCATGTTCAGAACTGGAATTGTTGGCTATGGAGGAGGACCTTCCGTGATTCCATTGATCCGGCATGATGCGGTAACTCGCTACACTTGGCTAAGTGATGATGAATTCGGAGAGACATTGGCGATTGCCAACGCACTACCCGGACCTATTGCCACCAAAATGGCGGCCTATCTCGGGTATAAACTTCGAGGAGTTAAAGGGGCTATTCTTTCGGTACTGGCACATATTTTACCTAGCTGCATGGCCATGATCTTCCTGTTGTCTGCTGTAAATTATTTAAGTGGCTCGAAGGTAGTCGCTGGAATGATCGCGGGGGTATCCCCTGTCATCGCTGTCATGTTAGGAATAATGGCATATGAGTTTGCGCAAAAAGCCTATAAAGGGCTAGGGAAATTTCTCAGCATAGCCTTCACCCTACTCGCATTACTCCTGTTACAAATATTTAAAATACATCCAGCTATCGTAATTGTACTTTTCCTTGGTTACGGAGCATTTCATTACCGGATCATTGCGAAGAAACAACAAGGAGGATCAAGCTGATGGACTGGTTAGAGCTCATATACGGATTTTTCATGGCTAATCTGCTTGGTTATGGCGGCGGTCCTTCCTCTATTCCGCTGATGTATCAAGAAATCGTTCCCCATTACGGCTGGCTAACCGATGAACAATTCTCCAACATGCTTGCACTAGGCAACGCCTTACCTGGCCCGATTGCTACCAAAATCGCAGCTTATGTTGGCTATGATGTCTACAGCTGGATTGGACTAATTCTGGCATTATTAGCGACCGTACTCCCCTCCGCAGCAGCGCTTATTATCCTGTTAGAGGTCATGCAAAAATACAAGCAATCCCCCGTAGTGAAAGGGATGACATTGCTTGTTCAACCGGTCATTGCTGTTATGATGGCTGTGCTCACTTGGACAATGGCGAAAGGTCCTGCAGACTCTATCGGAATCTGGCAAACACTGCTCATTGCCGTAATCGCATTCTTTGCCATAAAGCGGCTTAAGCTGCATCCTGCGTTAGTCATCTTAGCCGCTTTTGCCTATGGTGGTCTGGTACTGCGCTACACTGTCTAACGAATCTATTTCAAAATATACTGGGACAACACCGCCTGTACCTCATAAATATTTACGGATTTGTTAAAGGTCTTCTTGAGCGGCACAGCGCTGCTGGATATATAGATACATAACTCCGCATCCAGATCAAAGTGTCCTGCCGTCTCCACGGAATAATGCGAGATGCTTTTGTAAGGAATGGAATGATAATCCGTCTTTTTGCCCGTCAGTCCCTGTTTATCCACTAGAATCAATCGTTTGTCCGTAAAAATAAACATATCTCTAATCAGCTTGTAGGCTCGTTCAATTTTCTCTTGAGGGGCAAGAATTTGTGCGTATTCCCGCTGTACTTCTGCCAGATTCACTTGCGATGCATTCCCCATCAATCCGTCAAAAAGCGCCATTTAGCTCCCCCTTTTCATCTGTTAAATTTCAGTGGATTATCTCCCCCACATAGAACCATATTATTCCACGATTTATATTCTATGCAGTGTAAGCCCCCTCTCTGCCATCTTTTTACTTGCTAAATTTCCGATTATTGTTTACACTGTCATTAAATTTGTTAAGAAAGGGGTGTGGAAGGAATGGATCACAATTGGACCAACAGTGTTATGAGTCGGCTACCTAAAGCGATAGCTGGCATTGCTCATGTAAATGGCGATAACGGGAGAAGTCTGTCCATTTCCATGAATTTAATAACACTACACAATTGTGAAATGCCTTTCCTGCCATCACCCGGACGGATCAGTTAACCGGAGAATGATAAGGCCGTGGGGAAATTTCCCTACGGTCTTTTTTTATGGTTTTTTTACAGAATACCAGTTTCGATTTAGGGTTCTGGCGGTGCAAAGGGCATTCTTAAAGGAGAATATATATGATTATTCAATGCCAAAATGTTCAAAAATACCACGGTGCACAGCTAGTACTGAATAGCATCACCTTCGATATCCGCCAAGGGGAAAAAATCGGCCTAATCGGCCGCAACGGCTGTGGTAAAACTACGCTTTTCCACTTACTGAATGGTGAAGAGCGCCCCGATCAAGGGCAAATCTCAATTCGCAAAGGCAGCGTAGTGGGTACGCTGGCTCAAATTCAAGAGTTTAACGAAAAAGAAACTGTACATGAGGTTCTACAACGCAGTTTTGCTGAGCCTCTGCAGTGGCAACAACGCCTGCGAGAGCTGGAGCTTGAAATGTCCACCTTCAATACCGGAACGGATGAAACACAATGGAATCGACTACTGAAAGAATACGGTAGTCTTCAGGATAAATTTGAGACCGCAGGAGGCTACGAAATTGAATCCACTATTCAGCGGGTTGCCACTGGTCTAGGAATCGGAACTGGGCAATATAGCCGACTCTTCTCCTCACTTTCTGGCGGCGAGAAAACTAAAGTCGGACTCGCAGAACTGCTGCTGCGTAGACCTGATGTACTTCTACTCGATGAGCCAACCAATCATCTAGACATGAACGCCATTGAGTGGTTAGAGCAGTACTTACAGAGCTATGACGGTACAGTGTTAGCCATTTCCCATGATCGTTACTTCCTCGATGCTGTAGTCAAGAAAGTGATCGAGATTGAGGATGGCGAGGCTTTTACCTTCCATACCAACTACAGCGGCTATCAAGTAGAGAAGGAAACACGCCTGCTTCAACAATTCGCTAATTATCAAGAACAGCAGAAAAAAATAAAACAAATGCAGGAGAGCATCAAACGCCTCATCGAATTCGGGAATCGCGGGACGCCTCCTAACCCTGCCTTTTATCGGAGAGCAGCTTCCATGCAAAAAGCACTGGATCGTATGGTGAAGGTTAAACGTCCTATTCTAGAGCGAAAATCGATGGATTTGCAGCTGCAGCAAAACGATCGCTCCGGGAACCAGGTCGTCATTCTGGAGGATATCGGTAAAGCCTATGGAGCACGAAGCCTGTTTACTGACGCAAACGAAGTGCTTCGCTACGGAGAGACTACAGCGCTTATTGGTGGTAACGGGGCAGGGAAAAGTACACTTCTAAGAATTATATTAGGTCAGGAAACGCCTGACACCGGAAGCTGTACACTGGGTTCAAGAACTGTTGTCGGTTACCTTGCGCAAGAGGCTGTCCCTGACAATAACAAACAATCTGTACTCCGCTACTTCCGTGAAGAGGCCGGACTAGAGGAAGGTGAAGCTCGCGGACAGCTTGCACGTTTCCTGTTCTATGGTGCCGATGTGTTCAAAGACATCACGAATCTGTCTGGAGGAGAATGGACCCGCCTACGTTTCGCTGTGTTGATGCATCGCAAACCAAACCTGTTGATTTTAGATGAACCAACAAACCATCTAGATATCGACTCCCGTGAGGCGCTAGAGGAAGCCTTAGAGGAATTTCCGGGTACAGTACTGGCCGTATCGCATGACCGCTATTTCATTAATCGTCTGTTCCATAAGCTCTGGTCCATTGAAAGTGGACGATTTGGAGTCTTCAACGGTAACTATGAGTATTACAAAGAGAAGCAAGCTGAACAGGTATTGGCAGCACCCGCCTCTATTCCTGAGCAGCCTAAGCCTTCCTCTTCAGAAGGAGCCTTTTCACGCTCCGGCAAGTCTCCATCTAACGGGTCCGTGAATGGGACTACGACTAACTCATCAAGTTCCCGCAAGAAGAGCAACCTCTTCGATTGGGAAAAGGCTATAGCAGAGGCTGAGGAGCAGCTTGGGGAAATCGATGCCAAAATGCTAGATCCACAGATCAGTAGCAATGCGGCAGAACTCACCGAGCTGCAGAAAGAACGCGATGTAGTGCAAGAGCAATTGGATGATCTTTATGCGGGTTGGATGGAAACAGCTGGACACTAACGTTTATTAAACAAGGAGATACGAATATGAGTAACGAAACGAAGATTAAGCTTTTTTGGGAAGAATACACCCAGCTTCATCCACAAGCAGCGAATAGCTACGAGGCTTGGGCCTTTGGCGACAGTCCTCAAATGGCCGATGAACTGCTGGATCTGGTCATCCGCGGGATTAAGACAGGAACCGCTTCAAACTATGAGGTTTATGAAGTCTGCGATGACGAGACCTTACCGGAAATTGGACGACATAGTATTCTGTTGGATGGCCGCGGCCATCCGCAAGCAGTAATCGTTACGACAGCAGTACAAATTACGCCCTTTGATGAGGTTGGCGCTGACTTTGCCTATAGCGAAGGCGAAGATGACAGAACGTTGGAGTCGTGGCGCTATGAGCATGAGAAGTTTTTCACCAGAGAATCCTTAGCATTTCTGAAGAAGCCTTTTGATTCAAAGATGAAGGTCGTTTGCGAGAACTTTAGACTAGTATATACGAAATCCTAAGAAACTCAGGAAACTAAAAAGGCGGCCTCTTCAGTTACGAAGAGACCGCCTTTGATGTATACTATACAACTATTAGAGTTAGATAATTATTAGAATATGGCTCAGTGCCAAAACCCCAGAATCCAGCCAATCACAGAGATCCATAATGGAATGCTGATTAAGATACCCCAAACCAGCCCAGTGGCAATATTGCCCTCTGCAGGACGCACCACATTTTCCTGTTTTAATGGAATGCTCAACTTTTCTTGTTCCATGCGATCCCCTCCTAAAATTCTTATCGTCACAGTAGAGGAAAAAATGTAGACCGCTCGACCCAAAAAACTTAGAATATTGAACTTTTTTAGATATAAAGGAAAGGCTCAGCGGCCCAACATTGTAAGTGCTTACATAATAGTTATTACCCAACATTTAAATCATTAAAAACAACACTTTACGGAAGTCATATATAATATGTAGGTTCTTAGTCCAATATTACTACTTTTTCTGGATTTCGTAAATATTCAAACATCATGCGAATCTGCACCTCTGTATTCCGCTCAACTGAGAGCTCAGGCAGTTCATCTTCAGCAAAAAAGGATACTTCACTCGTCTCCACTCCTTGCATCGCCTCGCCGCCCACAATTCTGCACAAAATAAAAAACTTGTACACGTGATACGGCTCCGGAGGGTGGTTATGAAATTTTTTATCCAGAACAGCCAGCAAGCGAATCGCTTCCGCTTCAAACCCTGATTCTTCCCCAATTTCCTTAACAACGACCTCACTCGGTGACAGCCCTATATCCCCCCAGCCTCCAGGAAGCGCCCACTTTCCATCCAATTTCTCGCGGACAAGCAGAATTCTGTCTTCCTGAAAAACAACACCGCGGATATCTACTTTCGGAGTAGCATAGCCACCCTCACTAGCAAAGGAGAGTCTTATTCTCTCCTTGCTTTCGAACGTATAATTAGCGAGGATATCCACACTTAGCTCCCGCAAAGCTTGATACCGTTCTATATCATAGACATCTTTAGCGTAAGTTAGACCAGTCTGTGCGATGGCCTGTATTTCTTTTGCCCAGGTTAACCATTTCTGCTCCATTGCTACACCCCTTTTAAATACCTACATTAGGATTACTGGCAAAGCATTAAATGACGGGAGAACAAACCCTTTTTAGCTTCACAACGGTCTATAATCGTAAATCCAGCTTCCGTGATCATCTCATCCATCGGTTCAATCGCAACGATCACCACACGGTCAGCAATCCGGCGAGCATTCACTAAAATAGCAAACTGTTCCTCAGGTGTAATACTAGAATATAGATTATAAGGCATATCTACAATAGCTACATCGTAATGTTCAGTAATGTCAGCAATATCCCCAAGCGTTACCTCACTAGTGAATCCAAAATGGGCAATATTCGTTCTGGCACCGATCGCGATCTGAGGGTTAATGTCACGTCCGACCATATTGATTCCCATCGACAGCGCTTCTACCATCACGGTTCCGATGCCGCAGCAAGGATCAATTGCTCGCACACCTTCCGGGTTCGGAACGGCTATATTGACCGCTGCTCTGGCCACTCGTGTACTAAGCGCAATAGAGTAGCTGCGCGGCTTCTTCATCTGACGGAACCAGGTGGCCTTGTTCTTATGATAAGATCCAAAGTACCAGCGACCGCCCAGCGTAACAATACCGTATACCAACTCAGGGCGGTTTACATCCGCCTCTCCTTCAATACGCAGCCCGATTTCTCTTTCGATCACTCTACGCTCATCATATTCTATTTTGTCCGCAGGAGTCAGATCATTGGTCTTTACAAAAATAACCTTAAACGTCTTACCCCCAAGCTCCACCTGCTCCGTCTGATCATAAATCTCAGGCAAGCTTTCTCCCTCGTACATGACATCAATTCGCTCTTTAATGAAGGGACTGCGGCTTACATCCACTTCTACCTCACTCTTAAAGATTGAAGAAGGTACTTCCTCTCCAAAAAGACAACGGAGCTCCATCTGACATAGTGATAACTCGTCCTCTGAACAGGTATACGTATATATAAATGTGTTTTTTTCACTTTTCTTTAGCAAAATAATCCATCCTCTATCCCAGTAAATTGTAATGTTAGCTTGCTACTCCTGCGTTTCGTGCTGACGATCATAACCAATACGCGCCTTAGCGATTTCAGCATTGTTCCTATTGACCCATTCCACTATGGAAGTTAGAGGATCTAGCAGGGACTCTCCTAGTCTTGTTAGACCGTATTCAACAGTCAAAGGTACCGTAGGCGTGACTTTACGCCAAACTATACCGTCTCGTTCTAAATGACGGAGCGTCTGGGTCAGCATCCGTTGTGATATACCACTACAACGCCGCTGCAGTTCTTTAAACCGCAGTGCCTTTGCACCCAAATTCACAACAATGAGCACACTCCATTTGTCCCCAACCCTGTCCAGAATTTGGCGGGTGATGGAGCAATCCTCCAGCGTTGGCATTAAGCGAATGGGTTCGTCCATTGAATGTTCCAACTGTAGTTACCTCCATGTAACTTAAGGATGTAATAGACCTTCTTGTCCCTTAAGCTCATCCAGCTTATCATGGTTACTGTTAGTAATCAACAACCGGAAAAGAACTATTAATTACGAAAAAAAGCTCCGGTCACGAAGACCAGATAAGACGTCTTTCTAATCGCTTTTGATCCATAATGAGTTCTCCAGTATAATGATTCCTATAGAATGCTAAACAAGACGGTCACGCATGGCGATGAAGCTCATGCCCAGGCGCTTACGAAGCCGGTTTTGCGCAGCAAAACTTAAGGAGGTACATACCCACTATGTCATACGAAACGTATTTTTCAACGCACCGGGATGAACATCTCGAAGAACTAAAACAATGGCTCAAGATTCCAAGTATTTCTGCCTTGTCTGAGCATAAGGACGATGTACTAGCTGCAGCCCATTGGCTGACGGACACACTAAAGAAAGCCGGACTTGAGAACATTGAACTTCATCCGACAGCGGGACATCCCGTCATATATGCTGATTATCTTCATGCTCCGGGTAAGCCAACCATTCTTGTATACGGCCACTACGATGTGCAGCCAGTAGATCCACTAAACCTGTGGACCACACCTCCATTCGAACCAGAAATCCGTGAGGGCAAGCTATATGCACGCGGAGCAACGGATGACAAAGGACAAGTATTCATTCACCTCAAAGCAATTGAAGCGATCCTGAAACAGGAAGGTACTCTTCCTGTTAACATCAAGCTCTGTATCGAAGGTGAAGAAGAAATCGGCAGCGTAAATCTGCCTCCATTCCTGGAAACTAATAAAGAAAAGCTGGCTGCGGATGCGGTGCTGGTCTCCGATACATCCCTGCTCGAACGCGGTCGTCCTGCAATTTGCACCGGACTGCGCGGCCTAGGATCACTTGAAGTGAGCGTGACTACAGCTCTTACAGACCTTCACTCCGGATCTTACGGCGGCGGTGTTCCGAATGCACTACATGCTCTCGTGTCCTTGCTCAGCTCTCTTCATGGCGACAAAGGTCGTGTTTCTGTAAAAGGCTTCTATGATGGTGTACCTGAACTTTCACCTATGCTACGTGAAGAATTTGTGAAGCAAGGCGTGAATGAAGAGAAAATCCGCGAAGGACTTGGACTCGATGCATTATACGGCGAAGAAGGTTACTCCTTTGTAGAACGTATTGGTGCTCGCCCTACACTTGAGCTTAACGGCGTCTATGGCGGTTTCCAAGGCGAAGGTAGCAAGACGGTTATTCCAAAAGAAGCACATGCGAAGATTACCTGCCGTCTCGTTGGCGATCAGGACCCACAGCATATTCTTGATGCCGTTGAAGCGCATCTGAAGGCTAATATTCAAACCGGAGCGAAAGTGCATGTGAAGCAAATGGAGAAGGCGCGTGCCTTTAACATCGATCCATCGAACCCTATTCTGCAAACAGCAGCAGACGCTTACGGAAAAGTATACGGAACCCGCGCCCTCTTCACCAAAGACGGTGGCTCCATTCCGATCATGGAAAGCTTCGCCCGTGTACTTGAAGCACCCGTGGTCCTGATGGGCTTTGGTCTTGATGATGAGAACCTGCATGCACCGGATGAGCATTTCAACCTTGAGAACTTTGATAAGGGACTGCTCACCATTGTTGAGTTCTTGAAAACTGTTTAAGTGAAAAGATAGTATATAAAAAGCCAGGCTTCTCTTCGTGGGACTGACCCCATAACGTGAGACAAATCAAAACACCTTCAAAAGAATGGAACCTTGTCGTAAGATAAGGAGATCATCTTGGAGGTGTTTTTGCATTGGCAACCAGAGTAAGTTATCCCGTGGAAATAAAGATGAAAGCTATAGAAATGAGATTAGCAGGCGTACCTGTGAAAGAGGTTATGGAGCAGCTCGGAATACGGAATAAGACACAGCTAAAGACATGGATGAGATGGAATCGAAATGGTGAACGGCATCGTTTGCAGCAGCCGGTGGGTAAACAGTACAGCTATGGAAAAGGTCCGGAGGACTCTTCGGAGCTCGAAAGAGTAAAGGCAGAGAACCGATTCTTAAAACAACAATTAGAACTGCTAAAAAAGTACGAGGAGTTGGAGAGGAGGTGGAACCAGAGGCCGTTATTGCCTGGATCGAATCCATTCGAAACGAAGTGACGGTGTCTGAGGCTTGTAGATGGCTCGGAATCGCAAGAACGACTTACTACCGCTGGAAAGCAGCTGTGGGGACAAAGCATACAGACAAAGTGGTGGAGAAAATCCGGGAGCTTTGCATCCGTCATAAATTCCGCTACGGGTACCGGAAAATCACGGCGCTCCTTCGGATAGAGCAGAGTATAAATCACAAGCGAGTCCAGCGGATCATGCAGTGTGAGGGGCTTCAGTGCCGCGTGAGGATGAAAAAACGAAAGGTGACTGGGCAATCTGTACACTCCTTTGAAAATCTGCTCAAGCGACAGTTTCATGCAGAAGCACCTCTGCAAAAACTCGTCACGGACATTACCTATTTGCCATTTGGCGGGAAGATGTTGTACTTCTCCAGCATTCTAGACTTGTACAATGGTGAGATTGTGGCTTACAGTATAGCAGATAAACAAGATACCTCTTTGGTGTTGGATACGTTAAATCAACTTCCAAAGCAGGAAAAGATGTTGCTGCATAGCGACCAGGGCAGCGTGTATACGTCCTTTGCGTACCAGGAAGCTGTAAAAGGAAAAGGCATTACCATGAGCATGTCCCGTAAAGGAACGCCCGCTGATAATGCCCCCATTGAATCGTTTCATTCCACCCTAAAGTCTGAAACGTTCTACCTCGAAGATCTCACATCTACAACGACTGCAATCGTTGTAGAGACCATTCGAGACTACATCATTTACTATAACTCATTTCGAATTCAAGCGAAACTAAATAACCAGTCACCGATGGATTTCCGGCGACTGGCTACTTAAACTTGTAAGGTGTTTTGATCCCTGTCTCACAAACGGGGGTCAGTCCCTCGTTGAGGAGCCTGGCTTTTTGATAATCTAAGCGCAATGCATAATAAAACCAACTGCCAAAACATAAAAAAATCCTTGCATCGCAAGGATTTGGAAGTTTAAATTATGGAGCGGGTGATGGGAATCGAACCCACGCTATCAGCTTGGAAGGCTGAAGTTCTACCATTGAACTACACCCGCATTAGAAAGTGAGTACAAGAGATATTGTATCACCCCCATAAATAAAAATCAACATTTTTTTGTTCAAGCATAAACGCCTTTCGGCGTCCTTATAAGGACGCCGAAAGGCGTTTAGCTAGAAATATAAGACATAGAGTATGGTGTGAATCTTATACTTTCTTATATTTTACAAGGAAGCACCGAGGGAAGCCTTTTTCAAAAAAGATGTCTCAAATTCAGCAGCGTGAATAGGTTTACTGAACAAAAAGCCTTGAGCTTCATGGCAATGCTGCTCGCGCAAAAACTGCAATTGCTCCTTGTTCTCCACCCCTTCTGCTGTAACCTTAAGCTTCAAATGATGCGCCATAGAAGTAATCGTGGAGACTATAGCCGCATTATTACTATCCTCCATAACCTCGGAGACAAACGATCTGTCTATCTTCAGCCTGTCAATCGGCATATTCTTCAAATAATGCAATGAGCTATAGCCTGTTCCAAAATCATCGATGCTAATAAATACACCAAGATCTTTCAAACGCTTCAGCTGATCAAAAGCCGTTTCTTTGTCCAAAGTCATACTCTCTGTAATTTCAAGATCGACATAACATGGATCTAATCCAATATCGGTCAAAATGGAATGAATCTTGCCTGCTAGGTTCGGTTGAAGAAATTGACGCATAGATAAGTTGATGGAGACGCATATCGGTTGGTAACCAGCTAACTGCCACTGTTTATTTTGAAGACAAGCCGTCTTAAGGACCCATTCCCCAATCGGAACAATCAGCCCACTATCCTCAGCCAATGGAATAAACTCATTAGGTGAGACAATACCACGCTTGGGATGATTCCAACGCAATAATGCTTCCATTCCTACAATCTCTTCCGTCTCCAACTGCACCTTTGGCTGATATACGAGATAGAACTCATCACGCTCAAGCGCTCTTCGAAGATCATTTTCAAGCTTCAAACGTTCCTTTGCCTTCATCTGCATGGCTGGGATATAACGACGAATCTCTACTCCCTGTTCCTTCGCATTATGAACCGCAGTATCCGCATTTTGAATTAGATGTTCAGCCGTTTCCCCGTCACCAGGATAAATACTCATCCCTAAACTGAGCGAGATGTGGTACTCACCAGAGTCTATATTAACGGGGGCTTCAAATAATCTAAGCAACTCTGCAGCCCTTGCCAAACATTCTCCAAGACTTGCTCTATCGGTCATCAGAAAAGCAAACTCATCTGCCCCCATACTATACAGCTCTTCACTGGGTCTAGCCTCATTACCAAGCCGCTCAGACACCAATTTTAATAATAGATCTCCGGCATAATGACCAAGAGAGTCATTTATATTCTTAAAATGATTAATATTCATAATGGCCAAAGCTGAGAATTGATCACTAGTGTCTGGCTCTCCAGCATCAATCATTTCTTCAACACGCTGTGTCAGCCGACGTCTATTTGGAAGTCCTGTTAAATCATCATGATAAGCCAAGTAATTGATCCGTTCTTCAGCCAACTGCTTCTCGTAAAATGGCTCTTCAATCGTCAGTCGATACACACCGGTAAGCAACTGGTAATATGCAACTCCGCTACATAACATCCCAAAGAGATCATCAATATTCCCTCCACTTATGGGAGTCATAAAAAACGCCTGGCCTAGAGAGAAAAAAATCAGTGCCCGAATAATAACAAGCATCGAGGCTGACTTTTCATTATTGCCAGGAAATACAATGACAGCGACACTCGCCAAGTAAACAAACAGTACCCCCAGATCAACGAATTGTTTAATCGTACTCATCCAAGGCTTAGTAAACAACTCCGGCACTGCCGAGTGGATAAATATAAATAATGCGATAAAGAGCATAATCAACATGAAGGCGATTCTGAATACATTTCTTTTTTCTGTGACGGTCACAGGTTTATCTTCTCTACTAAAAATGAACAATATGCCTAGCCCGCTGGATAGACGTGAAAAGGTAAGTAGCCACCTTGACTCCTCAGGGGTAATAAATGATGATATCAATGGAAATGCTACAAAACCGAGTGTATGCAAGAAATCAATAATACATATTCCGCCAAAAAGAGCAGCGACATATAATCTTCCTTTAGATAATCTGCTAGAGAAGAACAACCAGCCCTGTGCAAATATCGCAAACCCAAAAGCAACAGTACAACAGCCGACAATGAGGTAGAGTGCAGAAATAATATCCCAATTGTCCAATCGGTTTAGCGATGTATGGAAAATTTGAATGAATAGGAACAGTAAGGCTCCTATAATAGCCGCTTGAATTGTCTTTTTCTCTTCTTGTCTCATAAGTCCCTCGCGTCTGAAAATGATGTCTATTAATAAGCAACTATGTATAGTCTTGTCCTATGTATAAATATCGGCTAGATCGGTCTTTAAAGTTACATTTCTTTTGTGAGGTAGTATTTTCATAACGATTATTCATAAATCTTGCATAAATATAAACCATTTTCTTCTAGCAGGCAAGCATTAATGCCTCCAACTTCCTTATAGGGACGGTCCGCAATTTAGCGAAAAATTATAAGAATAATTTAATTAGAGAAACTTATAGAATTTTTATTCAATAAAAAAAAAGCACTTCCCCCAATGAACGGGTTCAGTGCTTCTGAACAACAGGTTTATTTATCTCCGAAGTTAACTTCTGGTGTCGTAAGCTTATCATAGAAATCAACCGCTTTATCCTTATCCGCTGATGCGCGTAGCGCCATAGCCGAACGCGGATGCTCATCAAGCGTTCCAGTGATCATGTAAGGAATGATATAGCCCCACTCTTCTTTTTCACGCAAAGGAATCATCAGGCGTTCAATGATATCAATTACAGGACGCAAAGTGTAACGAGTATTCTTCAAATGAGTCACTAGCAACTCTGTAGGACAGTTTCCGGCAGCACGTCCCATTCCATAACAGGAAGCGTCCAGCAGCTCGACACCTTTCTCAGCAGCAATCAACGTATTAGAGAACGCCAGTTGAAGATTATTGTGGGTATGTACGCCCAGGCGTTTGTTAGGCAGATGAGTTTTGAACTTCTCAACCAAATAGTTGATATCATTATGATCTAGACTACCGTATGAATCCACAATGTATACTACATCAACTACGCTCTCACGAATCATTTCGAAAGCTTCTAATAATTCATTCTCCATTACATTAGACAAAGCCATAATATTGATCGTTGTCTCATAGCCTAGATCATGGAAAGTTTGTACCAGCTGCAAGGCTTTCTCCACATCTTTGCTGTAACAAGCCACACGAATCAGATCCAGCATACTTTCGCTGCGAGGTAAAATATCATTCTCATCTACACGACCGATATCAACCAAAGCAGAAAGCTTGGTATGTCCCTTTTGCGGGATAACTTTACGTAAGAAATCATCGTTCAGAAAACGCCACGGTCCGGCACCTTCTGCTCCTTTGAGCAGTTTAGGGGAGTTTTTATAACCGATTTCCATATAGTCAACACCAGCCTCATTCAAGCCGGCATACAGATTTTGCACAAATTCCACGCTGAAATCCCAGTTGTTAACTAGCCCCCCATCGCGAATGGTGCAGTCAACAATCTTACATTGATTAGTCTTCATAATTATCTCCCTTCAATTCCTGCAATCATCGTAACCGCTATTGCAATCATTATAACCGCTAGCATAGCTTTACTATGCAATTTATATCGTTCAATCATACTTTAATGAAGAATAAGTTGTAAAGGATATTTCGTCTAAACTCATTGAAGTGTTACCACATAGTGTCAGCGACAAATATCACAGTATACAAACACTTAAAAATGCTACATTACAATAAAACAGTTGAGATTGATTATCAGTCTCTTTTGGAGGGATTACAATAGCTACTTCTACCTGCTGTTCCTTATTGAAATTACAACCTGGTGCTGCCGGATCTATTCATAAAATAGAAGGAATGAACCCTATTCTACGCCGTCGTCTTGCTGATCTCGGAGTTTCAGAGGGTGTGAGCATCCGTCTTAAAGGAAAGGGACCTTTTTGGGGACCAATTACACTAGAATGCAACGGACAGTTGTTTGCCATCCGCCGCAAGGAAGCTTCTCTGATTGAGGTGAATGTATCTTGAGTTCTATAGCTCTTGTGGGCAATCCCAATACAGGTAAGACCTCTCTCTTCAATACATTAACGACTTCATACGAATATGTAGGTAACTGGTCAGGGGTTACCGTTGAGAAAAAGATCGGAAATCTGAAGAACGGAGCAGGCAGGCTTATAGATTTACCCGGCATCTATTCTCTTCACCCACTCTCCCGCGATGAAGGGGTCGCAGCCCAATATCTAATAGAAGAATCCCCAGAAGCATTAATTAATATCGTGGATGCCTCCCAGCTGGAACGTAATCTGCTGCTCACCCTTCAACTACTTGAGTATGGAAAGCCTACTGTAATCGGTCTTAATATGATTGACGTCGCCAATGCGCGTGGTATTCGTATTAATCAAACCATTTTACAATCAAGATTGGGCGTAACAGTCCTTCCACTTATAGCAAGAACCGGTAAAGGCAGCGTACAGATGCTCAGCATCCTAGAAGAATCGTCAGCTATTCCTGTTGTAAAGTTCAAGCTGAACTATGGCGACATAGTCGAACGAGCGATATCTTCTATAGAAAAGGAATTACGTTCTATAAAAGATCTACCCAACCACCGTTGGGTCGCTCTACAGCTAATGGAACAGAATCCGGTTATCCTTCAGTTCCTGAAGTCGCGTATAGACGTTACGGGACTGCTGAATATCTGTGAATCTTGTCAGAGTGAGCTGCAAATCAAAAAACTCGCCCTGACACTCCCGCAATGGATTCGCTCGAACCGCATGGAGTATATTCACAATATTTGTATCGAGGTCCTTGATACGACAGCTCAGAAGCCCCATAACTTGACTGAACGATTAGATTCGATATTGACTCATCGCTTTTTGGGACTGCCCTTATTTATCTTCTTTATGTATGTTCTCTTTAAGACTACATTTGACTGGGTTGGCGGACCCCTATCGGATATCTTAGATGGTCTGATATCCGGCCCTATTAGTGATGGAACGAATTCACTGCTTCAAACCATAGGAGCTTCCGGCTTCACACATGCTTTGATCGTGGATGGTATCATCGGCGGTGTAGGCGGTGTACTGGTCTTTGTTCCGCAGATCTTCATTCTCTTCCTGATCATTTCCTTTCTGGAGGACTCCGGATACATGGCAAGGGTCTGCTTGTTGATGGACAGCACCATGGAACGAATGGGACTGAACGGAAAAGCATTCATTCCATTCATCATTGGTTTTGGTTGCAATGTACCGGCCATAATGGCGGCGCGAAGCATTGAACAGCCCAAGGACCGCATGCTGACAACCCTATTAATGCCGCTGATGTCTTGTTCAGCAAGATTACCTGTTTATGCATTATTTGCAGTTGTATTCTTCCCTGAGCAACAAGCGTTTGCCGTTCTCTCTATGTATGTTATGGGTATTGTGTTTGCCCTAATTCTTTGTAAGGTATTCTCTAAATACTTATTCAAAAATGAATCCTCTGTCTTTATCATCGAGCTCCCTCCTTACCGTATGCCGCAGATTAAGACCTTATCGCGCAGCACTTGGGAGAAGGGCAAAGGGTTCCTTCGTAAAGCGGGAACGATTATTCTAGCTGGCTCAGCGATTATTTGGTTTATGTCATATGCGGGTCCCGGTGGATTTGATGTAGAAATGGATCATAGCTTCCTGGCTAAATTCGGTGGCATGATTGCACCACTACTAGAACCGCTTGGTTTCGGAACGTGGCAGGCTGGCTCTACCTTGGTTCCAGGATTTTTAGCGAAAGAGGTTGTTGTGTCTACGATGAATATCATCTATCACGCACCGGATACCGCTGGATTAGAGAATCAAATTTCACAAGTCTTTACACCGCTGAGTGCAGTCAGCTTTATGGCCTTTATCCTGCTATATATTCCTTGTCTGGCCACTGTAGGGGTTATCAAAAAGGAAACAGCCTCTTGGAAATGGACTTTCTTCTCCATTGGCTATTCTCTTGCTCTGGCGTATATTGTATCTTTTGTTATTTTCCAAGGCGGGCGATTATTAGGCTGGTCGTAGAACTTGTAATTTGTTGATTCTCTTAATGAAAGTGGGGCACCGTAATGATAAATGTTCTAATTGTCACTCTGATCTTCGGTTATTCAGGCTGGATCATCTATCGACATGTGCAAAAGGGCAAGCAAGGTGCTTGCGCTGGCTGTGATAAGGGCAAGAGCTGTTCAGCAGCGTCTTTAGATTCTCCCCTCTCCTGCTGCTCAACACCTGTTAACAAGAAGAAGTAGGCTTGCACTAACAGTTATATGTAAGGGTTCATAGTTTAGCTTTCAAAGCTTTCGGGTATGTTTGTTATAAGCAATTACAGACTATACCAAGGAGGTAATCACTATGAACACAAAAAAGACATTTTTAACAACCGCTGCATTGGGAGTAGCCTATTTACTGAAAAATAAGGGAACTCGCGATAAAATTATGAACAGTATTCAATCCTTTACTTCCCAATCGAAGACTAAAAAATCCAATGGCACTGTTTAATCTTTATCATCCTTACAAAAGCAAAGAAACCTCGCCTTAGCGAATGGTTGGTCATACAGACCATCTGCCTAAGGCGAGGTTTCTATTTGTTGATTATGAAGAGCTAATCATTCGCTTTCGCCGAGCAACCACTGAACCAATGTGCGAACCATGACTCCTGTACCGCCTCTAGGATTAACTCCACGTTCTTTAGAAAGAAATGCGGTTCCAGCAATATCTAGATGTATCCACGGCAGACCTTCCGCAAACTCACCTACAAATAACCCAGCGGTAGTGGCACCCCCGAATCTTCCTGCGGTGTTACGGATATCGGCCACTTCACTCTTTAGCATTTCGCGGAATTCCGGGTAAGCCGGAAGCTGCCAAATTTTTTCACCCGAAACATTAGCTGCTGTCAGAAACTGCCCCATGAATTCTTCGTTGTTAGTAACAGCACCTGTAGCTATGTCTCCCAATGTCGATAACACCGCACCTGTCAGCGTGGCGACATCAATAACACGTTTCGCTCCCCACTCGCGGGCATAAGTCAGCGCATCCCCAAGTACAAGTCTACCTTCTGCATCGGTATTCAACACTTCAATAGTTCTTCCGCTCATTGATGTAATGATATCCCCGGGTTTGAAGGCATTAGCAGAAGGCATATTCTCAGCAGATGGAATGACCATTACGACATTAATTCGTGGACGTAATCGGCCTAATGCCTCCATTACTCCAAGCACAGCCGCTGCGCCCCCCATATCACTGATTAACTCTTCCATGCCTGGGGCTCTTTTTAAGGATATCCCCCCTGTATCAAAAGTAATCCCTTTACCGACCAGCCCCACTACATTATCCCAGTGCCCCGTTCCCTGGTAACGGATAACGATCATTCGCGGAGGGTTTACACTTCCTTTTCCGACTGCGAGCAATCCGCCCATTCCTTTTTGCTCAATTTCCCGTTCATCCAGCACTTCGGAAGGAAATCCATAACGTTCAGCTACTTCTATAGCGGCCACAGCAAGGTCAGATGGAGTCAGCAGATTGCCGGGCATATTCGTCAAGTTCCGTGCCAGATTCGTAGCCTCACCAAAAGCCAGCCCTCTCTGCATACCCAGATTCCAGTCATGCTCGAAAGTATTCTCTGACTTCTTCTCCATAGTGAAAATAACCGAGTTTGGACCTGTATATTGTGATTGCTCCTGCTTATACGTGGGACGACGGTAGGAACCAAGTGACAACCCCTCAGACAACGCGTAGGCAATAGATACGCTATCCCCATCTACTGTTAGCTCCTGAATATTTCCCGGCACCTGAAACACTAGCTGTATCGCCTTCAATCGAAGTGCTGCACGAGCTGTCTGAACTGCCATTTGACGTAGATCTTCAGTCGTAAGAAGTTGGTCCCCCTTTCCAACCAAAATCGCAATAGGACAACCGGATGTCTGCTCTAAAGGTAGTACATAAGTCTGGTTTAGCTTTCCACTAAATAGACCTGTCTTCCCTAATAGGCGAATGCTGTCATTCCATCTCTCTGAAAGACCTCCATGTTGGGCCTCCGACTCAGAGATAATAAGGATAAGGGCATCACCCTGTATTTCATCAATGGAACTGCCGCTGTGGAATTGTATATTCATTATGTCTACCTCCATTTGTCTCCCAAAACCAATCCCCATTGTAACATAAGCAAGGCTGATCTCTGCATCTGTATTATCCGCAGGGATCAGCCTCTTAAACGCTTTATATTCTAATTAAATGTACTAATGGATTAATGGCAATGAGATCACAAAATGAGTACCTTCATTAACTCTACTGCTGACAGAAATACATCCGCCATGATTTTTGATGATTCGGTCACTCACGGAAAGCCCGAGCCCAGTCCCATTCTCCTTTGTCGTAAAAAATGGATTGAATAACCTGTCCAGTGTACGGATATCCATTCCCTTACCGTTATCAGAAATGAAAATACGGACCTCAGAGCCCTCCCTGCCGGCTCCAACCTCTATTTTACCCATTAGACCATCTGCTCTATCCGCAACGGCCTCCATAGCGTTTCTAATCATGTTGAGGACTACCTGTTTCATTTGTTTCACATCTCCAGAAATCATCATATCCTCCTGAAAAGGATGTAGATTGATCTGGCAACCTTTCATCAAGGCTTCGCTTTCTGTAAGCAGCACCACCTCTTTAAGTAAGGCTGACACAGGAATCATCCCCACTTGAGGAACTGATGGCTTGGAAGAGGTTAGAAATTCATGAATAATATCGTTCGCACGATCGATCTCCGCCAAGATAATCTTGCCATATTCCTGCTTTCCAAGCTGTTGTAGATGCGGATGAAGCAATTGAATGAATCCACGAATTGCTGTTAATGGATTCCGGATTTCATGGGCAATAGATGCGGATAATTTACCTAGCATAGCTAAACTATCGTTCTGATAAGCTGTTTGCTCAATCAACTTATAATCGGAGATTTCTTTAACTGTAAACAAATAACAACCCTTCATTTGCTCTCCACAGCATAATGTAACCTTCCAATAACGACCATACTCGTCTAAAAACTCATAATTAGATTTTCCTTTGTATACCATCTCTCTATAGCTTTGCAATACTTGCTTTTTCTTAAAGCGGCTCAATCGAACATTAGATAACAGGTGTGATATTGTACAGCCCACAAGGGAGTGTCGGGTTAACTCAAGCATCCCGTACATTTGCTTATTTACAAAACTTATAACTCCCTCTTCATCAAAAAGCATAATTCCGCTGTCAATATTCTCTAGTACATCCTCGTATGTAGTATCCACAGGTCCTGATTGATAGGTTCTTCCCGGTAATAGAAGACTTTCTTGATATTGGCTAATCACGATACGAAGTTCCCCCTTTTACTGCATTTGACGAAGACGCTAAAGCGACATCAAATTACTATGTATTTGAGTATATGACGAAGCCGCCAGAACATTCGGTAATCGTTGCACTTTTTCCAACCGGTTCAATTATATTCCAATCATATCCAAGTGAAGTAGACAATGCAATCAGAGAAACTGTCGAATGATAAAAAAATTCATAAAATGATTCCAAAGACATATAAAATATCACATCAAATTTTATTTATTACTATTAGTTCGTTCAAATGTATTACACAGTTATAAAAAAACAGAAAAACTAAAAAGCCCTCGCAGTTGCGAAGGCCTTGAAAAAGAAATGGGTTAGACCCAAATTACAAATAATCTTATGCTTTCTGTTGCAGACGAAGGCGTCTCTGACTCATCACAGCTAATCTTTTCTTCAATTCCCGTTCCCACTTCGTGTCCTCAATCTGTTTGGCTACAGCAAGCAGGTCAAGTGCCATATCGATCTGGCTCCGCACAATAGCTAGAGGCTCTTCACTCTCGATGTTAATGACATTCTCGAATATTGCAGTTTCGTCTTCCATGACATAGTCCTGAAAATCCACATCAGTAACTCCGTCCCCATGTGCGTATTCCGCCAAGATCTCATATTCATTCTCGACCTTATAGTGAACCTCTACACGATGACATACCGGACAAAAAAGCAGGGGAACATTATGGACTTGCGTGCGATAATGTTTAAGGGTTCCCTTTGTTCCTACCATACTCGCTCCACAGCAAAAGCTCATATTTGTTCACCCTCCTTAGATTAACTAACTCACCTGAGTTTTTATTATTGTATTACATTACCCTAATGGAGATTCCTCCACTCGAGGACATAATATAACTTTTCACGCCTATTTTCAAATCCATTTTTTTATTTAAGCCTTTTTGGAGCAAAAAACCTCCTTACAGAAAAATTTCTGCAAGGAGGTCCAAATCAGAATATCAAAGATCAGATAATAGCAGAGGATCAGTTAAAGGTTTCTGTCACCTGGTTTCCAGTCCATTGGGCATAAGCCACCAGATTGCAGTGCTTGAAGAACTCGAAGTGTTTCTTCTACGCTGCGACCTACATCATTGTGATTAACGACTTGGTATTTCAATTCACCTTCAGGATCGATTATGAACAATCCACGTAATGCAATGCCTTCTTCTTCAATTAGAATGCCGTAGTCTTTCGCAACTTGTTTCGTAATATCTGCAGCAAGCGGGAAGTTCAAACGGCCAAGACCATTGGAATCCTTAGGTGTATTGATCCATGCTTTGTGGCTGTGATCGAATCTACACTTGCGCCGAGAATTTCTGTATCAAGCGCTTCGAACTGCGCAGCAGCATCACTAAGAGCTTTGATTTCAGTTGGGCATACAAAAGTGAAGTCCAGAGGATAAAAGAAGAATACCAGCCATTTGCCACGATAGTCGGATAGACTTATTTCACCAAAATCTTTACCATCACCTGATACGGTTTGCATAGTAAAGTCTGGGGCTGGTTTACCTACTAAACGTTCAGCCATTGCCAAAATCCTCCCTTAATTATGTAAGAAACCAACCATTTCTTGTCATGATATGCTGGAATAATTTACATCCTGTCTACATATCAAATGGTATCATCGTACAAAATCAAAGTCAATCTTTGACAATTTCCACTCTAATCGTATTTAAAAAAAATCAGATTATATTACGCTTTGCGGATAGCTGCAACAATCAGGTCGCCCATTTCAGATGTACTGATCGCTTTGCTCTTATCTACGGCAATGTCACTTGTACGGTGTCCTGCGTCCAATACTTCAGCCACAGCAGCCTCTATCGCAGCCGCCGCATCCTCATAACCAAAGGTTAAACGGAACATCAGTGCTAATGACAAGATCGTTGCAATTGGGTTCGCAAGCCCTTGTCCGGCAATATCAGGTGCGGAGCCGTGGACTGGCTCGTAGAGGCCATAATTACCGTCGCCCATCGAAGCAGAAGCGAGCATACCGATAGAGCCAGTCAACATCGCAGCCTCATCGCTCAGGATGTCACCGAACATGTTCTCGGTAACGATAACATCAAAGCTGGCTGGACGGCGCAGCAGTTGCATGGCGCAGTTATCAACGAGCACATGCTCTACTTCTACCTCCGGATATTCAGGAGCAATCTTATTTACAACCTCACGCCATAAACGTGATGTTTCAAGGACATTCGCTTTATCAACACTTGCAAGCTTATTGCGACGCTTGCCAGCAATTTCAAAAGCCTGACGTACGATTCGTTCCACTTCCATTACGTTGTATACACAAGTATCTACTGCTTCTTCTCCATGTTCACCTTGACGACGCAATTTATCTCCGAAGTAAATCCCGCCTGTCAGCTCACGAACGACCATAAGATCTGTTCCTTCCAGAACTTCCGGCTTTAGGGTCGAAGCATCCTTAAGGCAATCGAATACGACTGCTGGACGTAAGTTTGAGAACAATCCAAGCGCTTTACGAATGCCAAGCAATCCGGTTTCAGGACGAAGCTCCTTTGAATTGTTATCCCACTTTGGTCCGCCTACAGCACCCAGTAATACAGCGTCTGCACTACGACAGATTTCTAATGTATCTTCTGGCAGCGGTGTGCCTCTCTCATCTATTGCAATGCCACCAAATAGAGCGTGCTCCGTTGCAAAGGCATAACCAAATACTGCTTCCGTTCTTTTCAATACTTTTTCTGCTTCAGCTACTACTTCAGGTCCAATACCGTCCCCTGCGATTACGGCGATTTTTTTAACCTCACTCATCTCAGTCACTCCTCAAGTGGTCTGCTCTAACAGACATAGTTCTTCTTTATATTGTTGTATCATACCCAGTCATAAAGGACAAAGATATAAATTCTATTGAACTGATAGGTAACGCCTATAAGTTAGGTTAGGAAATCCCCTCTACCGATAAGGTTGATGGGATTTTTAGCGTTAAATAATCTATTTTGGGAACCATGAGATTGTCATCCACCAAAAATTGCTTTTCAGGCTTAAATAACTGTATCTTTTTCAATTTATAAAAATCGTAAAGCACCTGTTCAATAGACAAATTATTCATTAAAAGATATTTCGTCTCTAACATGGTGTTCAGTAATGGATCCTGCAAAATCAAAAATTGACCATTTATTTAGATCGCCAAAGAAAAAGGCAGTACACCATCGCAACTGGCATTGGCGTGGACATTAGCAAAAGGAGCACTTCCAATACCAGGAACGAGACGAATTAGTTATTTAGAGGAAAATGCAGGAGCTGTGGACATTGTGCTGACTCCCGATGACTTAGCACGTATTGAAGCTGTTAGTCCTCAGTCAGCCGTTCAAGGCGGTAGATACGATGATAGCAGCATGAAAGGTCTCAATATCTAAATTCGTTATACGAATAGACAGCTTCAAATAAGCAGAAAGAAACCCGGCGGGTTACTTAGGTATGCGTTCTATGTAAAAACCATCCTAAGTCCGCTTCATATTTGCTCTTCTTTCTGAAGATGTTTACAATTAAGTTGAAATCATCTACCTAAGGAGTGAATGCGAAGTGCAATATGCTAAGCTTGGCAAATCCGGTATGAAGGTCAGTCGGCTATGTCTTGGAACAATGAACTTCGGCCCACAAACAGATGAACAAGAAGCCTTCCGTATTATGGACGCTGCACTCGACGCAGGTGTTAATTTTTTTGATACCGCTAACATTTATGGCTGGGGTGAGAATTCCGGTCTAACCGAAACGATTATTGGACGCTGGTTTAAGCAAGGTGGTGGGCGACGTGAAAAGGTCGTGCTGGCTACCAAGGTATACGGAGCTATGAGCGATAAGCTCGACGGACCTAATGATGAACAAGGCTTATCCTCCTATATCATTCGCCGCCATCTAGAGGGCTCTCTGCAGCGTCTCCAGACCGATCATATTGAATTGTACCAGATGCACCATGTGGATCGCAGTGTCTCTTGGGACGAGCTGTGGGGGGCGTTCGAGCTTGCTGTAAATCAAGGCAAGATTGGTTATGTCGGCTCCAGCAACTTTGCCGGGTGGGATATCGCTGTAGCTCAACAAGAAGCCAAAGCACGTGGCTTTTTAGGCTTGGTTTCTGAGCAGCATAAATACAGCCTGACCTGCCGACTTCCTGAACTTGAAGTATTGCCAGCTTCTCTCCATCTTGGTTTAGGTGTTATTCCTTGGAGCCCACTGGATGGAGGTCTTCTCGGGCGTAATGCACTTAAGAAAATAGAAGGCAGCCGCAGTGGAGGAAACGCCGAGCGCGTAGAGCAATTCAAAGATCAGCTTGAGGCATTTGCAAGCTTATGTATGGAGCTTGGAGAACCGCAAGATAATGTAGCTCTAGCATGGTTGCTAGCCAATCCTGCTGTAACCGCACCAATTATTGGACCACGTACACTGGAGCAATTTGAGAGTGCACTACGCAGCCTTGAGATTGTACTAGATGAGTCAGTACTTAAACGGCTAGATGAAATCTTCCCAGGACCGGGCGGAGAAGCCCCTAAAGCTTACGCTTGGTAGGACTATTATACAAAAAGGGAGCCTAGACTAGGCTCCCTTTATTATTCATGCTTATTCAGCTGTGTCCACGGTCACGCTTCCATTACTTGTGTTTAGGTCCACAGTATATGTTCCTTTACCGAGAATGGCAGTGCCATAGCTATCCCCGTCTCGATCCCAGGACACATTCCCTTTTAGCGAACCATTGCTGGTATCTGCTGTAATCTTCGCATCTGACACCGATGGCAATCCCACCGTAATCTTTCCGTTACTTGACGAACACTTCCATTTTCCGGTCACTGCTGAATTAATAGTGATCTTGCCGTTACTGCTTTTTGCGGTTAATGCACCATCTATATTATCCAATATAATAGCTCCATTAGAGCTTTTGAGTTGCGCTCCACCTTGGATGTTCTGAACAGTCAGTGAGCCATTACTGGTATGTGCCTCTACTCCGCCGGCAACATCATGAATATTTAATACCCCATTACTTGTGTCCACCACTAAGCCAGACTTTAAATTCCAGGCTTCTATCGACCCATCGCTAGTATCAACCTCAACAGCAAGGCTGCTAGGTACATTCACATTTAGATACGGACTTTTAGTATTAAATCCAAACTGAATATTAGAGAACCAATTATGATCTGTATCGAGCTCCATAATCAGCGTATCTCCCTCAGTTTTAACTTTCCATTTCTTTTCCAACGCACTTTCAGCTTCACTTTGGGATTTTCCAGGCAGAAGTAGGCTTCCCTCATAATCCAATGAGCTTCCATCTATCCCCTCGACCTTTACTTTTCCACTTGGAAGTACGATTTTCAGCGTCGTAATATTTTCTTTCACTTCGACATTCCCGCTAAGTGGAGTCAAATGTGTATTCCCAATTAGACTGCTCAGTGAGCCTCCGGCCATTACTGACTGAGCGCTGCTTGCTCCAATCAGCAAGATGATCAATAGGATAGCCCAGCCGCTTACACGGCTTTTGACATCGGATTTAATAAACAGCCTGAGCAACATCTCGAGTCCGAACAGGATCAACAGTGCTGGCCATAAATAACCTAGTACTTCATAGCTGATCATATTATACTGAGCCATTACAATAATGACGCCAAGCGTAATACAGCCTAAGGCTGCAGTGAAGCTCCCGATTTTCCATCTCCCCATAGTCAAATCCCCGTTTCTTATGCTCTCGTATTGTTTCGCAGCATCTTGAGTCCGTATGCTATCAGTCCCAATGAAAGCAAGATCGTACCAATGTTAATCTCAATCAACATTCTCCACAACGTCGGGAATGCTGAAATTACCAGCATAAGAAACCCGGCAACAACACATCCGATACCGACCCAAGCTGGATTCACATCTTCATGTGGGTAACCCGGCATAGAGGATATCCCCATCGTCCAAGGTTCTCCGAAACTGTCTGGATGAAACATCATACGCTCGTGTTCGGCTGCAGTTATTTTCATCCAAGCTGCTTTCTGCAGGGCATCAAACAATTGGTAAAACCATAGTGCAGCTAGGGCAAAAGGGAAGATCATGGGCTCAGACGGAATAAACATAATACATAAGGAAGCCCCGATCATAAACTGCAGTCCCTGCTTTTTGAAGCCTAAATACAAATGACCTACACCAGGAATCATAGCCAGCATAAAAGTGAGCCAACGTCTCTTCTTAATCATAATACATCCTCCTAAATTTTGGATAGCATAAACTTTGGTTTATCTGAATCCATCTATTTTTTATTAATCTCTTTATGACTATTTTCCAAAGCCACCAAACCATTGGGTCACCGAATTCGACACATGACCATTAATTTCAGTGATTCCATAAGCCAAATTCTCAAAAACTCCAAACTGTAACAATAACAAGCTTAAGCAGGCAGCCACAGCATAATGCATCCATGAAGTTCTAGGAGCAGAACGACGTCTTACGCTTGTCGCTTTAATTGCTCGCTCTCTCCGCCCTGTTTCGAGCTGCTCGATATGGGCCATAACACCTGATGCAAGATCTGGAAAGTCCATCTGTTCATGCTGATATTCGCTGTCTGCTTCCATTTCTGACCATAGAGCTGACATTTCCTTCGCTTCCTCCAGCCACTCCGCGCAATCAGGACAGGATTGTATGTGCAACCGGATACTCAGCTCCATATCTGAAGACAGTAGACCGTCAATGTAATGTGGCATCCATTCCTTCACTATTGCACAATTCATCGCAATTCCTCCCTTTGTCTACGCATCATCTGTCTGGCACGATATAGCTGCGATTCGATCGTCTTAACGGATACACCTTTTTGCTCCGCTATCTCTTGATAAGAATTCCGCTGAAAATAGTACAGCTGTACGACCGACCGGTACGGTTCAGCAAGGCTGTTCACATTCTCACCCAATTCAGCTGATTGTTCCTGCTCTAGCACCTGTTGCTCAGGTGTTTGAGAAGTTACCCAATCATTCTCAGTGTAATCAGCTGCACTTCGATGCCTCCACTCCCTATCATTAGCGCGTTTCCAGTCCAGACAGGTTCGGTAGGCTATCCGATACAGCCAGGTCGAGAAGGAAGACTGTCCTCTGAAGGAGGGGAGCGCTTTATATGCTTTTATAAAAACCTCCTGGGCCATATCTTTGGCCGATTCGGCTTCCCCAGTAATCTTGACGCACACTCTGTATACCATGCCTTGATAACGTGTCACCAAATGCCCAAAGGCTTGATGCTCACCGTTCAGCACGGCTGATATCCATTCCGCCTCTTCCAGCTTTCTCCCCTCCTTCACCTTCATAACGTTAGACGCCGGACAAATCCACTTCCCTGCAACTTCATCAAATCTTTTTAAAAAAAATTTTGAAATATCTTTGAGAAGGGAATATATTGTTTTTTGTCGAATAATGTTTAATTACTATGACCAAACGAAAACTCTTTCTAATTATCGTGTTATTTCTTACCATACTTACTTGCTTTCGCTTCCTATGGATTTGGGCTTCGCCTCATGCTATACAACCACAATTAGTCAAAGGAGTACTCGATTTACGGAATAACGAATTGAATCAAGACAAGCTCCTTACCTTAAAAGGGCAATGGGAGTTCTATCCTAATACGTTGCTTCCCACTTTCAATAAAGAATCGCTAAATAATGCTACGCCTAAAAAATATATACAAGTTCCAGGTCAATGGAACGAAGCAATTAATAATGGCAAAAAAACGGCTTTCGGTTACGGTTCCTACCGGTTACGTATTCTTGTAGATAAAAATGAAAAGCAGTCTTACGGCATCCTCATATCCGGGGTTCGAACCTCTTCGAAAATTTATATCAATGGTGAACTGCTAGGAAGTTCAGGTTCTCCGTCTGCCGATAAGGAAGACTATATTCCTCATGTATTACCTTACTCCATATCGTTTACAACTGATGAGAGTGAGATTGAAATTGTCATTCATGCAGCCAACTACTCTTTAGCTCATACAGGTGGGATTTACAAACCCATTTTATTTGGCAACGAAAAAGCTTTAACACACCAGAGGATCGTTTCCATAGGCCTTCAGCTGTTATTATGTGTAGTACTTCTACTTCATGCAGTCTATGCAGCAATATTATATACCATTGGACCGCGGCAAAAGATGTTGATCTATTTTATTCTATTGGTAATTTCCGCTATAACTACTGTTCTCATTGATGATGACAAACTTTTGCTGCATATGCTTCCCTTAAACTACCAATGGAGCTTAAAACTATTAATCATATCTAATATTTTAGCTTTTATATTCATCTTACTAACAAGCAAGCAACTCATGTTCCAGAATTTAAAAATTAAAAGTGTCCGGATCCTGACCAGCTTATCTCTGGTACATATCCTTTTTATACTGCTCGGTCCCGTTGTCCGCTATTACGAATCGTATATACTTATTTTTTTCATCAATATATTCGTTCTATCATTAGAAGTTGTAGTTCTCTTTCTGAAATCTACTCTTAGAAACCACGATGGCTCTATTTTTCTATTGTTATCTATCTTAGCCATCGTTAACAGCACCCATTGGGGATTGTTCAAAAATTACGACCTGATCAACGTTACCTATTATCCTTTTGACCTCATTATTGCCTTTTTATGCTTTGCGACTTTTGGATTCAAACGCTATTTCTGGAATACTAAGCAGACTGAGAATCTGGCACAGAGCCTGCAAAGAACTGTTACACAAAAGGATAATTTCCTAGCTAATACCTCTCATGAGCTGAAAAACCCGCTACATAGCATCATAAATATTGCTGAGACCATCTTAGACAGTGAGAGAGAATCCTTAATGCTTGAGAACGCAAATAATCTAGAACTGCTAATTACCGTTGGAAGACGTATGTCGCTACTAATAAACGATCTACTAGATCAATCACAGCTTCGTGAGAGCAACATTCAATTGCAACTAAGAGATGTTCCCATTCAATCCGTAGCTGTTGGTGTGCTCGATATGCTCAAATTTCTAACGGAAGGTAAAAACATTACCTTAATCTCGGAAATCCCTGACTCCTTTCCTTCTGTTGTGGCAGATGAAAAAAGGCTCATCCAGATTTTGTTCAATCTGCTTCAAAATGCTGTTAAATATACGAGTACCGGCTCAGTGAGAGTCCATGCGGATATTCATAAAGGTTTGGCGCGCATCCATATTACAGATACTGGGATTGGGATGAACGAAGAAACACAGCTAAGAGCCTTTCAACCCTATGAGCAGGGTGACTCAAACAAGACAGCAATCAGTGGTGGAATCGGATTAGGCTTAAGCATTTGTAAACAACTGGTTGAACTTCACGGTGGAGAGATTAGCGTAAAATCTTCACTTGGCAAAGGCTCTACTTTTACTTTTACTATGCCTCTATCCGATACCAGCATCCAAAAATTCAATTCAGAGCCCCCAACAGTGACTGAATACAAGGACAAGCAATCCCAAATTACGCTATCCGAGATTGCCGCTACATCTACTTCATCAACGGATGGAAGAAGACCTAGGATTTTGGCTGTCGATGATGATCCCGTTAATCTGAAAATCCTTACTAGCGTACTGTCCATCAAAGACTATGAAATGGTTACGGTAACCAGTGGAATCGATGCTTTAATAAAGCTGGATACGGATCATTGGGATTTAATCATTACAGATGTAATGATGCCCCAGATGTCCGGCTATGAATTAACACAGAAAATTCATGATCGTTTTACCATAGCTGAGCTTCCTATTCTACTTCTAACCGCACGTAGCCAGCCGGAAGATATATACACAGGATTTGTTTCGGGTGCAAACGACTATGTAATGAAACCCATGAACGCTATGGAGCTAAGAGGAAGGGTACGTTCCTTAACAGACTTAAAGCAGTCCGTAAATGAACGGCTTCGTCTGGAAGCAGCGTATCTACAAGCGCAAATACAACCACATTTCTTATTTAATACATTAAATTCTATATCTGCACTGGCATCTTTTGATACAAAGCGTATGAGTCATCTAATTGATGCCTTTAGTTCTTATTTGCGCTTAAGCTTTAACTTTTTGAATGCTGAGCCGATGATACCGATTGAACACGAGCTTGAGCTTGTCCGTGCCTATCTGTACATAGAGAAAGAGCGCTTTGAAGACAGGATGACCATCAACTGGGATTTACCAGAGAACCTGCATTTTCAGTTACCACCCTTGACCATTCAGCCACTTGTTGAAAATGCCGTTAGACACGGTATATTAAGCCGCTCCAAAGGAGGTACGCTTACAATATCCATCAAAGAACTGGCTAATGATATTGAGATCACGATTGCTGATAACGGTAAAGGTATGACTGCCGAACAACTTCAACAACTACTGAGCAGTCAGTCTAATGTAACACAAGGGATTGGATTTCTTAATACACATAAGCGGTTGTTACGTGTCTACGCTACGGGTTTGCAAATTAAAAGCAAGGAAGGGCAAGGAACTTCAGTAAGTTTCATAATCCCTTCTGAAAAAAGAAATATGATTCGCAAAAATTCCTATTCACAGACAGACTAGAATGAACCGAAATAGAGGTAAGAGTTTATTGTTTTTTGCTAAAAATACTATGTTGAGTGGTGAAATAACAATGATTCAAGCAGTGTTGGTGGACGATGAACGGCTTGCCCTCGTAAAATTAGAATTCATGTTAAAAGAAATGGAAGCTATTCAAATCGTCGCATCCTATACAGATCCTGTCCAAGCCATACAAGAAACTCCAGCATTAGAGCCTGACGTTATTTTCATTGATATTGAAATGCCTGAAATAAGCGGTCTTCAGGCTGCCGCAATTCTGCAAGAGGTCTGTCCAAACGCAAATATAGTTTTCGTGACCGCGTATAACCAATATGCAGTGGAAGCCTTTGAATTAAACGCGATCGATTATATATTGAAGCCCGTACGACATGACCGGTTGCTCAAGACCGTACAACGCTTGGAGGACAGATTGAAGCTTGCTCCAAAAAGCACAAGGATAGCGCATGAAATAATGATTCGTTGTTTTCAATCGCTGCGCTTTGAACGAGGAGGACAGCCATTGAACAATCTCCGCTGGAGAACCTCTAAGGCTCAAGAATTGTTTGCTTTCTTGCTTCATAATCGCAACCGATTTGTCAGTAAAGACACCCTGATTGACCTACTATGGCCAGACTTCAACCTTAAAAAGGCTTCCACCCATCTCTATACAACCATTTATCAAGTAAGGCAATGCTTAAAGCAGAGTGAGGTGGACCTGCATATCAGCAACGTCAGTGGCGGTGAAGGGTATTCGCTTGAGACCGGTCCGCTTCTAATTGATGCAGCCCAGTGGGAGCACAACATTCTCACACTCGAAACTATCACAGAGGATAATTGTGCAGAACATCAAGCTTATTTGATCTTTATTCAGGAGATTATTTTGGAGATTACGATTATCTGTGGGCAGAGGGCGAACGACAACGCCTGCGCACCATTTGGCTGCACCATGCTATGGGGATGGCCCAGTTCTATATCGACAGCAGCAGAGTTCCTGAAGCTGTAACCGTGTATCAGAGGGTAGTACAGCTCCAGCCCTATTTTGAACAAGGACATTTAGGATTAATGAAGGTCTACGACAGTATCGGGGAACGTTCCGCTGTGGAAGAACAATACAAAATTCTCAAAGATCTATTAATAAGTGAACTCAGTATCGGACTCCCAGCCAGTGTTGAAGAGTGGTACGAACAATGGGAGCTCCATAACCTCAGAGTTCAATAAACAAGAATATACTTTCTGAACATAACAAAGACACCCGATACTATCTGGGTGTCTTTGTTATTACGATATATTATATGCCCTATTATCCTAATTCCGGTTGATCTACGAAGGTAACAGCGGTATCTGAAGTGCTGTGCAATTCAAAGATGACAATCTCATTGTCGCCTTGTTTCAATAGAAGACCTGGCACATACATTGTTTTCTGTGGTCCGATATTCCAATAGCGTCCAAGGTTAAACCCATTAATGAACACGACGCCTTTAGTCCATCCTTCCATGCTCAAGAAAGTATCACAAGGTTCATCCACAACCAAGGTGCTGCGGAAGAAGCTAGGTTCCACTTGCCTGAATAAACCTTCAAACTGCAGACCAGATAAATCCGTTAATGGCAACGTATAAGTCGTCCATTCCGACAGAAACTGCCGTCCATAACGCACCCCTTCGGTAATCCCTTTACAATCTCTCATAAAAGGACCATAGTTGACGCGTCCTAAATTCTCCACAAGTATACTAACATGCAGCCCTTCGGCCGGCACCTCGAACTCTAATTTCACCTCTGGCTCTACACGATCTAAGGTTGCAGTGAGCTCTCCATTCAGAAAGACTAATGCGCGATCATGTAAATCCTGGATGAAGAACTCGTCTTTGGGACGAGGTCCTGTAAGGAACGTACTATAATGAATAAAGCCATAATCCTGACCCAATTTCTCCATCGGTTCAGGGTATGCAGAGTGAATGGGTACAGAAATGCGATTCAAGTTTGCGGTAAGTGAAGTTTGCTCCTTCATCTCTACTCTCCCATATGCTCTCTTAGCAACAGGAGCTGGAAGCTCAATGGGCCCCAGATCTACATATTTGGAGATCACTTCACGAACTGCATAATATTTAGCTGTCGGCTCACCGGATTCACTCAATAAGGAATCATAGTCATAACTAGTTATTGTTGGTTCATAGCTGTCAAACGTATGTCCATTCGCTCCGTTGTAGAACCCAAAGTTGGTTCCGCCGTGGAACATATAGAAATTGACGGATGCGCCTAAACTAAGTATCTCATCCAATACCTTCGCTACATCCTCAGCCGGACGCGTATGATGCTCTTCACGCCAATGATCAAACCAACCGTTCCAGTATTCCATACACATGATTGGAGCCTCTGGTTGGTATTCACGGAGCTTGTTGAATGCTTCTACTGGACGTGATCCAAAGTTCACCGTCTCCAGCACACCTGGGACCATACCTCCCTGTAACATCGCGTCTTCAGGTCCATCGGAAGTGAATAGTAGTACATCTATCCCACGGGAAATCATGCTGTCTTTTAAATGAGTCAAATAGCGCTTGTCATTACCGTAACTTCCATACTCATTCTCAATCTGCATAGCAATGATCGGGCCGCCATTTGTACATAACAGTGGTTGTAATTTGGGGAGCAATACATCATAATACGCATCTACATGATCTAGAAATGGCTTATGGTAGCATCGAAGACGCATATCCGAATCAGCTAGCAACCAAGATGGCAGTCCACCAAATTCCCATTCTGCACAAATATAAGGTGCTGGACGAACGATGACATGCAGACCCAAATCTCCTGCCAATTCAATAAACCGGACTACATCTGCCATGCCTTCAAAATGAAATTGGCCTTTCTTCGGCTCGTGTAAATTCCATGCCACATAGGTTTCAACCGTATTTAAACCGCAAGCTTTTAATTTGATAAGACGGTCTTCCCAGTGTTCCGGTAGAGTCCGAAAATAATGGATGGCTCCTGAGATAAGCCGTATCGCCTGATCGTTATAATAAAAGGAAGATCCTGAATAATGAAAAGTCGCCATATTCACAACACCTCGTAATGGTATGATCACTTAAGTAGAATAACTTGCTATCGCTTGATTAATCCGCTCTCTTGCCTCTAAGAGCCATGTTCCATGATCCCTTGGGTATACAGAGAAGGTCAACGATGTACTCAGACCCTCTTCCATAATGGCTATCGTTGCTTTCTTGCCAATTTTCTGCTCAAGTAATTCTAATGCGCGCAAATCCTGTAACCCTTCATATAGAACTTCTAATCGAATGGATTCAATCGGGCCTTCTTCTCCCGGATAGACCAAGTAGGCATCTCCTGAGGGAAATGCATGCTCAGCGTCAGTCGTACGATAAGGGTCCAGTTGCTGATTCAATGAATATTGCGAGTACCAAAAGTTATAACCCCAATGCAAGAAGCCCTGTAATCCGAATTTATACAATTGAAACCCAATTATACGATTTCTAGCAGATGGCATGTTGAAAAACCGGTTGGATACTTGTTCACCTTGAGCGCAGCAATAGTACGTCCAAAGGTCTGGAACCTGATGTTCTAAGAACGGTTCAATATGCGTATTCGCAGGAATCGGCCTTTTCACCAGGCCCTGTTCATACAACTCCAATTCGGACAAAGCGTCCATGATCGGGTAACTTGATAAATGTTTATAAATGATCTCACTTGCAGCTCGGTACGATTCCAAATGTTCCTCTCCTGGTTCATCTGAAATATGGAACCAGCTTTGCTCGTCTATTCCCTGCTCTTTCAAATATTGATCTAAGCAAGGTAATAATTGATCCAAGAAACTACGGTATTCCGCCGAGGATGCGTCCGTATCCC
This sequence comes from Paenibacillus sp. FSL E2-0201, assembly GCF_037963325.1. Lineage (NCBI taxonomy): Bacteria > Bacillati > Bacillota > Bacilli > Caryophanales > Paenibacillaceae > Paenibacillus > Paenibacillus sp. FSL E2-0201. The sequence goes on along the minus strand of NZ_CP150154.1, from coordinate 1,506,975 downwards.
AGCCGAATAGTTGCTGATCTTCACCTTGAATGGTTACCATTATTTTTGGTGCACATTTTGCACCCCATTGAGTAAATAAATGAGAGAACTCAAAGTATTTGAAGCCAAGTCGGCGGCACATCGATACCCAACGAGTAAGCAGATCAAATCCGAATTCATAACGATCTCCCGCTTTAGTCACGGATATCAATTGAACGGTTGGACGTACTCCACCAATGGCTGTATCCAAAGGCGGTGTAAACAACGGAGTTAAGATCATGTTCATACCATGCTTAACCATCGTATCTGCATAACGTTCTATAAGGGCCCAATGCGCTTCACTAAATATTTCGACACCATACTTTGTAGCAAGACAATCCACATGGAACCATTCCGTATGAATTAACTGTTGCGGCGGTAGTGTTGCAGGGATAACGGTTAACTCGAATACATCCGATTCACCTAACATCTGCCCTTCAGATGATTGGAAGAAGACCTGAATAGTGCGAAGCCCCGTACTCATTGTTTCATCCAAGGTTATAGTCACCCATAAAGATCGCCATTGTCCCGGGATCGATGAAATAGATTGTTGATCCAGCGTATACAATGGATCTGGATATAATCCCGGCCTAGTTCTTAGCACATCGTCATCATGATTTTTGAAACAAGGCATTTCTGAGGGAACAAGTCCAACGGATCTTATACATATTAAATCTGGAAGAGATGACTTTACCTCTACTTCAATATTCTTTAGAAGTGTATCTGAGGTATAAGCGACTTGGAACGAAAATGTTTCTCCAACAAGTGCGGTTGCACTGTGATAGGATTCATGATTCGGCACTTCATCAGCAAATACCTTAACCAACGAACTTAATAACATCGTCTGAAATGGCTGCGGAGCATTCATCGTTGCTTCACCTCTTCATCATTACAGACACTTTGTGCAAATTCTTTCAGAACAATACTGTTGCCCTCAATGCGAGATTGCTCTGCTGCAAAAGCCATAAGGTGACTTTGAACGGAATGATTGGCTGATGTAAGACCTTGAATCTTCCCTTCCGCTCGAACCAGCTTAACAAAATCTTTGATTAACCCCATATCGCCGCCGCCATGACCAACATGACCACCTGCATTCTCGAACGAGATTCTCTCTACCTTACCGCTGCCAAAATGGAGCACTTCAATTTCATTCTTCTCCATCGCACCGCGTATTTCTCCCGTGGTACCCATCAGCTTGAGGGTACGACTTACATCTTTGGTAAACGCACTCATTGTAAAAGCTATAGTTACGGAATTAGCAAATTCTAGATTTACCACTTGATGGTCGACGACATCATTATCACAATGATAGACACATCGTCCATAAGGTCCTTCCTGAAGAGCATTCAGGCGGGCTTCATAGCTTGGATCATCGCTAATTGCCGATGTAGGCCAATCCGTATCCTCCGTCAAATATTGATTAGGAGCATAATACAGACATTTATCTGCTGCTGGGCATCCATCTGTGCAACGTAGCGGGGCTCCTTCCGGTGCTTCACTAGATTTAAAATGGGACAGTGAGCCAAAGGAAGACACTCGAACACATTCTGAATCTGTCAACCAGGAAAGAATGTCCAGATCATGACAGGACTTAGCGAGAATCATCGGACTGGACTCATCCTTTTTGCGCCAATTTCCTCTTACGAAGCTATGAGCTTGATGCCAGTAACCCACGTTCTCATTATGTTGAATGGACATCAATTGTCCGATCGCACCACTTTCCAGCAGTTCCTTGATCGTAGAGAAGAAATTGGTATATCTCAATACATGGCATATCGAGAAGACACGATTCACTTTAGAGGCCATTTCCCCCATAAGTACACATTCCTTGGCATCAGGGGACATCGGTTTTTCTAATAGTACATGATACCCTGCCTCCAGTGCTTTCATTGTCGGCACATAATGCTGATTGTCTTGGGTACAGATAAATACCGCATCTGCTACTTTCGGGGAGGCAAAAAAATCATCCCAATGGGTAAAGCACACGTCATCAGCCAGCTTATGTCTTTCCTTAAATTTATTTCTCCGCTTCGCATTCGGCTCTGCAACAGCTACAACTTGAAGCTCATTGGGGTGCTGAATCGCATATTCTGAATAATTAATTCCTCGCAGGCCCGCTCCAATTAAAGCAACAGTAACTTTCTTCATCGCAATCTGCTCCTTCATATGAGACTTTATGCTATGTCTGTACTCTATTTCTTTATTCTTTAACACTACCAACCGTCATTCCTTTTACGAAATACCTTTGTAAGAATGGATACACTACCATAATTGGCAATGCGCCCATGAATATTTGCGCCGTTCGGATCGTCTTCTCACTCAGGTTCTCCATCACCTTGAGCTGCTCAATGGACATCGATGACATCTGGGCATTGATAGACATAATCAAGGTAGAAAGATAGGTCTGTAGCGGATAATGCTCAGGTGAATTCAGGTAAAGGATACCGTCAAACCAAGCGTTCCAATGCCCAACTATGGTGAATAACCCAATCGTTGCGATGGATGGAAGGGATATCGGTAAATAAATTTGCCAAAGTACTCTCCAATGTCCGGCACCATCAATCGTAGCCGCTTCATCCAATTCTCTTGGAATAGATCTGAAGAAGTTAAGCATCAGAACCATATTCCATACATTCAATGCACCTGGTAAGATAAGCGCCCAAATGGAATCGATTAAGCCTGTATTTTTCACTACGATATACGTCGGAATTAAACCGCCTCCAAAAAACATCGTAATCGCGAATATCCATACATATACGGTTCTAAATTTAAACTGATCATTCGATTTGGACAGTGGAAAAGCAGTAATAAATACTAGAAACAAGTTAACTACTGAACCGAGCACTACTCGTTTTACGGAGACTCCCAAGGAACGAAAGAACTCTACCTTTTCTCCTAAATATACATAAGCATCCCAGGAAAAGCCGACGGGCCAAAGCTTCACTTCTCCAGCCATCGCAGCTGTATTCGAGCTAAGTGAGATGGAGAGTAAGTGTACAAATGGGATAATGCCGAGTATGGTAATGAAAGTTAACAACAGCGTATTGAACACGATAAATAACTTTCTGCTGGATGATTGTTTATGTAGCACCATCTCCACCTCCTAGAATATGCGGTAATTGTTAAATTTGTAAGCTGCATAGTAAGTTGTTGATACCATAAATAAAGATATTATCGATTTAAAGAGACCCACTGCTGCCGCAGGTCCAAATTGTTGGCTGAACATCCCCAATCGATAGACAAATGTATCTATTATATCTGCGCCTGCATATACAGTCGGGTTATACATAATCAATATCTGCTCAAAACCTGCATTAAGAATACCACCGAGACCTAATACACTAAGTAAAATAATAATCGGTGCTATACCTGGAAGCGTAATGTTAAGCATTTGCTTCCATTTCCCTGCACCATCTACCTCTGCCGCTTCATACAGCGTCGCATTAATTCCTGTGATGGCAGCAAGCATGATGATCATATTGTAGCCCATGCCTTTCCAGACATCCGAGCCAATGATAATCCCCCTGAACCAACCATTATCAAGCATGAACATGATAGGTTCTAAGCCCATAGAGGAAATTAAGCCATTAATAGGTCCATTCAGAGAGAATAATTCAATAATGACACCCCCAAGGACGGTCCATGAAAGGAAGAACGGGAGGAAAATGGCAGATTGAATAAAACCTGCGAACCATTTCTTAGTAAGCTCATTTAATAATAAAGCTAGAATGAGCGGGACAAGCAGAGACAATACCATTTTGATGATGGCTATAACTAGCGTATTCCAAAGTACTTGCTTAAAATCCGGTAAATTAAATACATAACGGAAGTTATCTAATCCCACAAAATCGGATTTAAAAAAACCGGATAACGGCTCAAACTGTTGAAACGCCATAACCAGGCCGGCCATCGGTCCGTAGGCATAAATCAGTGTAACAATCACACCCGGTATTAACATGATATGAAGCGGAAATTCTTTCTTGAGTGATTTCATAGATGCCCTCCTCACCAACTTACTCATTTTAAAAACGGGAGGTGAGTCGTCTCACCCGACTCACCTCACCCGCTTTCTTGTTCCTATGATTTATTTCGTAGCTTCCGTGCTATACCATTCATTGACCTCATCGATAATTTCATTACCGCCAAGTGCCTTCCAGCTATCCACGAATTTATCGAAATCATCAAGAGAACCGCCCATGATAATCTTGGTAAAGGACTCTTGCATCAACTTATCCAGCTGACCACCCTTTTCCACTACTGTTGGTGTAGGAAGACCGTAAAACTCGTTGTATACAAATTGTTGATTTTCTTTAATTTGTCGTGTTAAGCCCCAGCCACCGTCTTTTGCAGCCCGGCTATAATATTGACCCCAGTTTACACCTTTGGTAGCGTTAGATGTGTCGCCTGCTAGGAAGTCCTTAGTCGCTTTGAAAGTATCCGCAACGGTCTTATAATTTGCATCGTCTATTGTAATTTCAGTCTGATTAGCATCGAGCGCTTTGTTTACTTCCCTGTAAATCGTATCAATATCAACAGGGTTAGCAATCCGTGGGTTAAACCAGTTGTATACATAGCCATCTGCCGCTTTGTTCTTATCCTTGTATTTCTTATTACCAACTTCAATGTAGAAATTGAGCATCTTAATCGCTGCTTCTGGGTTCTTCATCTTTTTGTTCACAACGAAAATTTTATTGCTGCGGATTTTTGGAACAAGTGATTTAGCTGGACCATCAATCCCTGGAAGTTGAATTGCAATCCAATCCGCCTTTGGATCTTTGTCTACGTTGGAGTTAAGCGGCCAGTTCGGATACCACCACTCTCCGTAGGAAATACCCACTTTACCTGCTGTCAGATCTTCTACAGCCTTATTCTCATCCTTTAGTGCAAACTCTTTATCAATAATTCCATCTTTATACCATGCTTGTAGCTTGCCAAGTGCAGTCTTCACTTCAGGCTGAATCAATCCCGGTAACAATTTGCCATCGCCGCCTTTAATCCAAGCCGATTGTTTATCACCAACGGAAGGATAAGCACCGAATCCATTAAAGAAACCTCTGACATCAAATCCCCAAAAGAAGAGATTCTTTTGCATGGCGATACCATAGGTGTCATTCTTACCATTCTGATCTGGATCATTATGTGTGAATGCTTGTGCAACTTTCTCAAGCTCATCGATCGTCTTTGGTGCCTGTAATCCTAGATTATTAAGCCAATCTTGACGAACCCATAGCAGCTGCGTAGATAAGAAGGGATCTTCAAATGCAGGAATACCTAATTGCTTACCATCCGCACTGAACGTTTTCATCGCGAATCCACCATCGGAGTCCATATAAGCCTTAAGAGCTGGTGACGCATATTGTGCATAAGCATCTGTCAGATCAGCAAGCATATCTTGCTTTTTAAGTTTCTCATAGTTCTTCTGATCAACTTCTATCACATCGGGTAGATCCCCCGATGCCATGGCAAGCGAGAACTTCTGCTCAAACTGGGCAGAGGGAACGGTCCATTTGTATTTCACTTCAATATTCATCATCTCTTTGAGATCTTTCAGGTAGGCATTTTGTTCCGGTGTTATTCCGCTTGGGGTTCTTGGATCTTCTGGTGGATTATATCCTAGTATTTCTGTAACAGTGACCGTTTCCGGATATTTCCCTAGTGGATCAGGTGCTGTGGCGCTGTCTGTCGCACTATTCGTAGTGTCTTCCTTAGGCGTAGTTGGTGCATTCGTATTTCCATTCCCTTGACTTCCACACGCTGACAATAATGAAAGAATCATCGTTACTGACAAAATCATTTTCCATGGTCCCATTTTTTTCATCTGAACGCTTCCCCCCTTTGTTTGCTGCAATTCTTGTTGTGAATCAGTGTTCCTAGTTATTATTTTAGTCACACGGGAAACCGCTTTCAATTTCACTTTTTTTACATCACTTTCACTTTATTTACTTATTTTGAATTTCGATATTCCTGTGGAGATAAACCCATTTTCCGTTTGAAGAATGTTGTAAAGTAGGATGGTGATTCAAAACCTACCCGGATGGCGATTTCATTTAATTTCAGAGTTGTATTCTTCATCAGCTGCAGAGCAACATGCAGCTTCGTCGACTGGATATACTCTAATAAATTTTGACCTGTCGTCTGTTTATAATAACGAGATAAATAGGACGGATTAAGATGCACCTCTGCAGCAATTGAGGTAAGCGATAAATCTCCAGATAGGTTCTCCTGCACAAATTGGTGAATTTGTTCAATGATTAGCGTCTTGAAATCATCCTGCTCGATTCCTCCAGCTTTGTGCATCGTATCCTCAAGTTGACTTAGTTTCTCAAGGTCTAGGATAAGCATATGCTGACCTAATAAAGCTCTCTTAAGAATCATGGAGCGTACTGCTTCAACTTGAAGATGGATCGATTCCCAATGGTTAAGTAAATCCCCCGATATTCCGAATGAAACGCAGACACTTAGCAGCTCATCACACTCATTCTGTACAGGTTCTAATATCCCTCTCATATAAGCAACGATTCCAGGCCAATTCACTCCTTGATCTGGATAGTTACTACGAAAGCGATTCAGCAACCCTTCATCTGGTTGAAGCAGCCATATGAATACACGATCATCATAAATCACTTCTTCACATGCAATAGATGCAGGCAGGTGATCATGGAAAATACGCTGAACAGACGGAGGCATTTTAAATTTAGGATCATCTAGTCGATCCAAGATACCCACAAGAAAGAACGAAGGACGATCTAATGCAATGCCGAACTCTACATCCTTGTAACGTGCATTATTGAGTATAGAAGTGATAGACTCCCCGCTTAGCACCCGCTCCATCAGCTCTCTCTTTAGGAAGGAACTAGCGATTTGATAGTGCATTTGTGTCTTCTCCAATTGAAGTCTACGACGGTTCTCCTCGTCTAGCTTGTCGACTGCTGCCTTCACAGCTTGGAAAATAGGTTCAATTCCTTCCGTTTTCAGAATGTAATTGTCCACATTCTTACGGATCGCTTCGTATACATAATCAAATTCACTGTATCCTGTAAGGAAAATCACTCGGCATAATGGCCAATAATAGACGATTTCGTCCACGAGCTGGAGACCATTCTTCTGAGGCATACGAATATCGCTAACTAAAATATCCAATTTCGTTTTCTTAGCAATTTCAAGAGCTTCGCTTGAGGAGTAAGCTTTTCGTATATCCAGTTCAAATTCTGAGTTATCCTGAAACAGTTGGACTAATCCATTCACAATCACAGGCTCGTCATCTACGATTAGTAATCTATACATAATCACACTTCCTTACTCTCATATTTAACTATCAGTTCTACCCTCAATCCTCCGTATTTGCTGCGTGATACAAACAAGCCACTATCTGGTCCGTACTTCAATTGGAGTCTATTATTAACGTTGATTAATCCCGTCTTCTCAACTTGTTTCAGACCCATCGCAAGTTTCTTCTGCAAGTACTCTATTTCCTCATCTTTTAAAAGATTGCCGTTATCTTCAATCGTGATAATTACTATTCCCTCTTCGCATTTGGCACCAATATAAACAATCCCGTGTCGGGAGTCGTCTTCGAAAGCATGCTCGAACACATTCTCAACAATCGGCTGAATAATTAGCCTCGGTACTAAAATTGCATTCGCCAAAACGGGTATTTCTTCATATTCAAAAGAAATACGATTCGAGAAGCGAATACACTGAATTTCACAATAATCAAGCGCATGCTGATACTCCTTAAAGAAAGGCACCTCGTCCGATCCACTTCTCGTGATGTATTGATAGTAGCTCCCTAGCTTTTGTGAGAGCTCAGCCGCACTATCGGAATCTCCTACTTTACACATCATGTAAATATTAAAGAAGCTGTTATAGAGAAAATGCGGGTTAATCTGTGACTGCAATTGCTTCAACTGCGAATGCTGCAGGGCAATCTTCTGCTCATAATTCTCCTCAATAGAACGCTTAAGTCTAGAAGCCATGCGATTAAAACTATTAAAAATATAGTAAAACTCATCTTTGGTCTTTGACTCGATGACTAAATCAAGATTATCCGTTTCTACCATACGGAATGTCTTAACCAATTTGGATAAGGGCCTATGAATCATTAGATTTACCGAATAAGAATAAAGTATCATTACCACAATAGCGATGACGAAAGAGGCATATAGTAGTGTGTTAAATTGGCTTAAGGGCCTTGTGATTTCATTCTGATTCACGTACATAATCAAGGATAGATTCAAAGAACTGATAAAGTTATGGGCAATAAAGTAACTTTTACCGTTCACCTTGTTTATTTCTGGGATATCGGAATTAAACTGATCCTGTTTGGTGATGAGCTTAAGGACCTCAGTAGATACTAACTGATCGTCTGTAGTAGATAGAATATTGCCCAGCTCATTACTTCCCAGAAATACCTCCGATTCTTGATATAAGGTTGCGATTTGATTCAGTGCCTCCAATAGCTTTCCTTTTGAGATTTCAATATAAGACCAAAGCTCCGCATTATCTCCTGTTTCTATAAGGAAAATCGCATCACCGCTCCGATAGAATGAAGGCTTCTGCTTAACGTTAAGTAACGAGGAAATTTTTTCGTACTCCATATTAGGAATAGGCGTGATCCCCGTCTTACCAGAAATCGTTTTGCCCAGAGACTTAACATATACCCCGGCGTTAACCACGTATTCGCTTGAGGCAATGATCCGATTCAATAGATCTTCAGCATTACCGATTAATTCTACCTCTTCATACTTTTCTAAACTTTCACCTCGAAAACTAAGCTTCTGTATGTTTTTATCTTCTTGAAATTGTAATTGTTGATTGCGGATGAAATATATCTCTTTATCCAGTTGCTTGGAATAGAATGACGCCCCAGCCAGGGATGAGTCCAAAATCGTATTTTTGGTGAATGACATCCCCTTATAATTCACCCAAATATTCATCGATATGAGCGGAATCAAAAAGACGATAAAAACGATGACAACTTTCTGATAGACGAACCATTTTACTTTTCCCGTAGCCAGCAGCTTCATTCTCTACCTCCGTATCTACTCATTTTGAGCCCTTAAAGCTATAAAAAAGACCCGTAAAGTAGTCCTTTCCTCAAGGGAGGATTTTACGGGTAATGACTATTCTTTTAATTATAGATAGACTATCATCATGTCATGCTAAGAAGACTTTCATCCCATCATAGGAAATGATGAAATTCTCCTCTGCTGTATTCTTAACTAAAGTATCGTGCAACTCTGCGCTGTAATGAGAGAAATGAGTGAGAATAAATGATGTACTAGTATCACAGCTTTTTTGTTCAAGCAAACGTTCTCTTACAATCCGACATCCGGAGATCCCCATATGATAATCATATCTATCTTCTAGCCCATAATTACAATCTAGACTAACAACGTCCAGGTGTTTATCACGGAGATAATTGAAGGTTGCATCACTGAATACACCACTATCATTGCCGTATAAGAATCTTGTGTTATTCTGCTCAAGTAAATAGATAAAGCTATGTTCATCCGGCTTGTGATGGGCTGGCAATGCGGTTACTGTCACTTCTCCTAAAGTGAAGGGCATGAAAGGCTGTATGATATGAAACTCGTAAAAAGGATCTTCAATCTTATCGGTTCCATAATCATAGCGCAGAGCTGACTTCATCGTTTCTTCTACCGTTTCATTTCCGTAAATATGTAGTTTTTTTCCACTCTCCTGCAGCTGACAATACCAATGCTCATGCCTCATCATGAGCTCTGCTGCTGCAAAATGATCAGTATGCGAATGCGTAACAATCAAATGATTAACTTTCCCCAAATCCAATTTGTAACGAAGCTTATTCATATACATGTCAGGTGAGAAATCCAGCAGCAAATCAGAGTTAATAAGCGCTCCTGTACGAGCGCGAATATTCTTGCCACCAAGCTCCATCGCCATAGAGCAACGTTCACATTGACAAAATAAAGCTGGATAACCCTCACTTGCTCCAGTTCCTAAATACATAAATTCCATGGTATCATCTCCCAGCGCATTTTATGATAGCGCTTACTATTTAGTAAAAATAGATATAAGCTAAATAGTGTCGCTGGCGCTACATTACGAATAATGAGCGAAAATCCCATTTTCGTCAAGGTTCACTTTGTTGGGAGTTAGGTAGCTCATCCGACTGGCACAGCCTCAAATTCAGTTCGTGTACTTTGGTCCTTGTGTTTGAGCAGGCTGTACGTTAGAGCGTGGAGATGCGAGGCTAAAGCCAGGCCCGGAAGCTCCCTCGAAGTGAAGAAGGTTATGAAGCGAGCAGCCATAGACCAAAAATAAAGAGTAAGGCTCCTCCAATAAGAGGAAGAGCCTTACTCCGTTGACTTTTATACTATGGGAGTTGAGTGCCGCCTGTCTTCGCTCGAACCCTTGTCATTACGATGTATTAATTACTTCGTTTAAATCTTCGAGCTAACACAAATCCCACAAGAACTAGACTTCCACCTACTAAGTAAATAGGTAGCGCACTGTCTTCTCCCGTTTTCGGGAGCTGAGTTGGTTTATTGCTGTTATCCCCTGGTTCTTTCACTGTACCTGTCGGTACTTCCTCAACATCAATCTCAATCTCGATCTCTTCTTCATTTCCATTCTCATCTGTCACAATGATCGTGAACTTGTCTTTTCCAACGTAACCTGGATCTGGTGTATAAATCCACTTACCGTCTTTAGTAATTGTTACCTTACCATGATCGGGCTTATCACCGATACTTGGCACGCCCCCAAGTGGGATTTCGCCTTCAAGCGGAATGTCCTCATCAGTTGTCAGATTCTGCACAGGTGGTGTTACCTGCGGAACAATAGGCGTACTAGTTGCCACCGGTGTGACTGTTGGCGCTGCTGTTGGTGTCACAGTTGGCGTTGCCACCACAGGTGTTGCTGATGGAGTAGCAGTAACGATTGCTCCCGGTATTGACGTCGGGGTCGACACAGGGAAAATTGGATTGTCTGGCGTCGACGTCGGTGTTACTGTCGACACAGGTGTTTCCGTCGGCGTTGGTGTTACTGTTGGTGTTGATGTTGGTGTTACTGGTGATGTCGGTGTTGTTGTCGACGTCGGCGTTGTTGTCGACGTCGGCGTTGTTGTCGGCGTCGGTGTTGTTGTCGGCGTCGGTGTTGTTGTCGGCGTCGGTGTTACCGTCGGCGTCGGCGTTGCTGTCGGCGTCGGGATTGTATTGGTTATTGTTAACTTATAACCTGCCGTTGTATTAATATCCACTTCATGTGGTGTTGGATCAAGAATATAACCAACTGGTGCTTCTGTTTCAATTAATACATATTTACCACCTGGCAGCTTGGTAAATTCAAGTATACCATCTACACCCGTAGCACCCTTTTTAATCCAAATCTTGTCCTTATCAATGACACGATAGAGATCAAAGACAGCGCCACTTAGCAACTTAGCATTATCCTTATCATCTACCTTTGTAATCGTTAATGGACCTCTTACACCGCTTCCTGTACCGGAACCGCTAGAGAGCTTAACTGTAATATCCTCAGTAGATTCATGTGGAATGACCTTGATGTTCTTACCATCAAATTTAACCTTGTTTGTAACTTTATCATTATGATTTGCGGTGATCAGAGAGTCATATTTTAGAATGTAAGCCTCTGAAATATCTTTTAGGAAACTAAGCTTAAAGCTTTCCTTTCCATCGATATCCGTAGTAATCTCCAGCTTGTAGTCCGTATCTCTAATCAATTCTTGAGCAGTTTCTTTTACAGTTCCATCACTTAAGACTGTCGTTTTAAAGACATGGAATGTATTAGACAAGAGCATTTGATTATCACTCGGAATATCCGTAATTACAGCCTCTGTTACAAAAGATTGGTTACGGTTGATATTAATTACCCAATTAATCTTATTGCCATTCTGTGATCCAGTTTTATTAACGTATTCCCCACCTTGAGGGACATTAACCGAAGCTTCCAGCTTTGCAGACTCTTTTGTATTACCGTCATATAGAATAGCTGTATTGGTAATTTTACTTAAATCAATCGCTTGATCAACAAACGTAGTTTTGAAAGTGACATAGAACGCGTAAGTAATGGCTTTGTTAAATGTTACCTTCAGTTCACTGCCAATCACCTTTGCTTCATAATCATTGGAATCCACATTGGCTCCCGGAGTTGGATCTCCATTCTTTCCATACCCCCATTTGTAAACTTTTACAGAATCCTTAACAACAACTTGGCCAGCCGGAATGGAATCAATCAGTTCGGCGTTCTTTAACGTTTTCTGATTATAATTGGCGCCAACGTTCCAAGTAATTTCCTTCGTTTGAGCATTGTAAGAACCACTCTTTTTACCGTTGTTCTTTACCTCGGCTCTAGGATCAAAGGTAGCGGTAACTTCTTTTTTCTTCGGCTTACCATTCTCATCCCATTTAAGTGCGGCTGTATTGGAGAACTTATCCGTATTAGGAGCCAACCAATCATAATTAAAGCTTGTTGTATAAGTAATTGTGTAAGGTTCGGATATCGGATCATTAAAAGTAATTACAAACCCATCAGTAATTGCAACTGGATTACTCTCATTGTAAACAACGCTATGAACGGTCGCAGTTCCACCTTTTGTCGGCTTAACCTTTAAAGTATTTGGAACAAGCTTTAGTCCGGCATTACCGAAAGTATCCGTAACCACCAGATTATCCATAGTCACACTATCGTCGTTAATTTGGATGGTCCAATCAACTGTTTTATTGGCATAGTTAACATTACTATAATTTTTATGAAGAATATGCTGCTTGATATAATTTGAAGCGGGTTCAGTCTTTCCGTCATAAGTAACCTTGTTTGTAATCGTAGTATCATCATGAACTCTGTCATTTGCCTTTGTTTGATATTCAATTCTGTAGGCCGAATGAATATCATTGTTAAATTTCAGGTCAAAACCTTTTAAACCTGTCGCAGTTGTTGGGGTTATCGTATATTCGCTTGAATCAAGCGCTACTGCCCCCTTAACTCCTTGTCCATTTCCGTCGATAGTAACAGGATAGACCTTAACAGAACTAAGGATTAGATCTTGTGTATTGTTGAACAAATCATTCAATACAGCTTTTGCAGCTGTAATTGGTTTTTCATTGTAATTGAAATTTACAGCCCAGGAAATTATCTGAGTCGCTTCATCGTATCCTGTAGATACTTTAGACAACGGTTTACCGCGCCCTACTGGAACTGTAACATCATCTTTCTTAGATATTCCATCACCCGTTAAGATAGCCTCATTCTTAAATGTTGTTGCATCTACACCAGCACCGATAATATCTGTTGAAAATCCAATCCGGTACGCCTTAGTAATCGGCTTGTCATTAAATTTCAGATTAAGCTCTCCAGAAGTGGAAGCTGCCACATCATACTTACTGTTATTCACCAAACTACCAAGACTTGCTGTCCCATCGACATTCACATCAAGCTCATAAACAGCTATCGATACTGTATTTAGTGACAATTCTGCAGGAAGCTTGTCCGTAACCACCGCATTGTTAATACTGTCTAGTGACTTATTTACATCAACAGTCCATGCGATGCTAGTTGGATTATAATACTGCGGCTTAGGCACACCATTTTTTTCTATCGAAGAACTGTCTTTGGGCTTAAGATTAAGTTCAATGATCTGAGTACCACCCTGTATCGGGAATGTTAGCGTCTGATTTGTGGAGCCTGTAATTTTCTTAGAACTCAAAAGCGATCTTACTGTAAAGGTCCCCCCTACTTGATAGTGGGATTCGATATAATCGTTAAATGTGAATACAACTTTGTTCGTATTTTTGTCGACTGTATAAGTTCCAATAATTTCATCATCAAACATTAAATTATCATTTAGATCGTTATAAAGTTCAAATTGTGTAGGAAGATCAAAGGTAAAGGTTGATCCATCCTCATATTGATGTCCATCAGGAAGTGCCCATGTATAATTCAATTCCGTGTTGGAGTCAAGCTCATATACACTTCCAGTCACCGTACTAGTGTATTTGTCATCGGTGTATACAGCCAGCGTTACACTAGTAATGAGATTATCTCCAATCACAGTGCCGTTTCCACTCGCATATGCTGGCGTATTAAACCCGAAGCCAAAGCTATAAGCCCATTGCGTCACAAGTAATAATACTATGAGCCATGCGCTTATTTTCTTTTTTGATAACATTATTAAAAGCCTCCTTTTCAATTCGTTCATTGTGCTTTTCAAAAGCTCTATCTTTGGATCCAGTACTCTTATGCTCTGTATTTACCTCCTTGAACTTTTCTCCTTCTACAAATTGCCATGCTTACATCTATTGTAAATAGTGCATCTATACATAATCTGAACAGATTACTGTATCAGTCTTTTTCATCCCTTTTTATTCCAAATAAAAAAACAGGGATATGCGAGTAACTCGCTTATCCCTGCGTATCAATAAATACTCATTTGGACCTCAATTGTAAGGATAATCAACTTAGAAGAAAGTTAATATAAAAATGTACCTATTAAAGACTAGCGTGATCACGTTTGGTGTAAGTTTTACGTTTCTCCAAAAGCTTGTTCAGCGCATCAATATACGCGCGAGCACTTGCCTCTAGAATATCGGTACTAAGTCCACGTCCCTGTGCAGCAACTTCACCCTGCGACAGTACTACATGAACCTCACCTTGTGCATCTTTACCACGTGAGACGGATTTAATGGAATAGTCCCCAAGGGTAACTTCCTCACCCGTAGCTTTGTCAATTGCGTTGTAGATAGCATCTACTGAACCATTACCTTCGGCAACCGCAACAATTGGCTGCTCTTCCGGACCATTAATAATAACCTTGGCGGTTGGAACAGCTTCATTACCGTAAGTTACGTAAATCGTCTGAAGTCTGAATACTTCTGGCGTATCAATTAACTTCTCTTCAATTAATGCCAAAATATCTTCATCAGACACTTCTTTTTTCTTATCGGCCAAATCCTTAAACCTTGAAAAAGCTGTATTAAGCTCTTCTTCCGATAAATCATATCCTAGATCACTTAACTTATCACGGAAAGCATGGCGTCCAGAGTGCTTACCAAGTACCAGTTTGCTCTCTTTAAGTCCAATGGTCTCCGGTGTCATGATCTCATAAGTGGTTTTCTCTTTCAGCATTCCGTCCTGGTGAATACCCGATTCATGAGCAAATGCGTTAGCTCCTACAATCGCTTTATTCCCTGGAACCACCATACCTGTCAACTTGCTGACCAAGCGACTTGTGCGAGAAATCTCGGACAAAGTTAAGGAAGTTTTTGCGCCAAAGAATTCAGCACGTGTCTCCAGCGCCAATGCCACTTCTTCAATCGCTGTGTTCCCGGCACGTTCACCAATACCGTTGATCGTTCCTTCGATCTGATCTGCACCATTCTGAATCGCGGCTAACGTATTGGCCGTAGCCATGCCAAGGTCGTTATGACAATGAGCACTAAGCTGTACGCGTTCAATATCAGGCACATTCTCTTTTAGATATTTAAAGATAGCTCCGTACTCAGAAGGATTCAAATAACCCACAGTATCTGGGATATTAACAACATTAGCACCTTCACGGATAGCCATGCCGACCATTTCAGCCATGAAATCATACTCCGTACGGCCCGCATCTTCTAATGAAAACTCAAGCTTTGGGAAATATTTCTTGGCATATCGGATAGCGGATTGTGCAGTTTCCAGCACCTGAGCTTTATCCATCCGGAGTTTATGCTGGCGGTGAATAGGAGATGTAGCTAGAAAAATATGAATGCAAGGGTCCTGTGCCCCCTGCAGCGCTTCTTTTACAGCGTCGATATCTGTCTCTCTAGAACGCGAAAGGCCGATTACCGTGACGTTCTTTACAGCTCTTGCTACCGCATTTACTGAAGCCAGGTCACCTGGTGAAGCAGCAGGAAAGCCCGCTTCCATGCGGTCAATCCCCAGCTTTTCCAGCTGGTAGGCGATCTCTACTTTCTC
Organism: Paenibacillus sp. FSL E2-0201; assembly: GCF_037963325.1. NCBI lineage: Bacteria > Bacillati > Bacillota > Bacilli > Caryophanales > Paenibacillaceae > Paenibacillus > Paenibacillus sp. FSL E2-0201. The sequence goes on along the minus strand of NZ_CP150154.1, from coordinate 1,491,000 downwards.
ACGCGTGTTAAGGTTCACACCCGGCGACTGCTCTCCGTCTCGCAGCGTCGTATCGAACACATAAATTTTCCGCATGCAAAGCACCTCCCAAAGATTGTGCTAAAACCCTCAAATGCGGCTCGTATAGTCACGGCCGCATTTGAATGGTCACACTATTTAATCATAAGTATATATGATTACTTCTTAATCCAGTGCATCATTTCACGCAATTGGCTACCTACAACTTCTACTGGGTGAGCAGCTTCGTTGCGGCGAGTAGCTGTAAGGAAAGCACGTCCGGATTGGTTCTCAAGGATGAAGTCGCGAGCGAATTTACCTTCTTGGATATCCGTCAGAACAGCTTTCATTGCTTTTTTAGTATCTTCAGTTACAATGCGTGGTCCAGTTACATAGTCACCGTATTCCGCAGTGTTACTGATGGAATCGCGCATGCTGGACAATCCGCCTTCATATACCATGTCAACGATCAGTTTCAGCTCGTGCAGACATTCGAAGTAAGCCATTTCAGGAGCATATCCAGCTTCTGTCAAAGTTTCGAATCCAGCTTTGATCAGTGCGGAAACACCACCGCAAAGCACTGCTTGTTCGCCAAACAAGTCGGTTTCGGTTTCTTCGCGGAAAGAAGTTTCGATAACTCCTGCACGTGTACAACCAATACCTTTTGCATATGCAAGACCGATTTCTTTCGCTTTACCTGTTGCATCTTGTTCGATAGCAATCAAGCCAGGAACGCCGAAGCCTTCAACATAAGTACGACGAACCATGTGACCTGGAGATTTTGGTGCTACCAGCAACACGTCCGCATCTTTAGGAGCAACGATTTGTCCAAAGTGTACGTTAAAGCCGTGGGAGAACATCAGAGCCGCACCTTTTTTAAGGTTTGGTTCCACTTCGTTTTTATATACGGATGCTTGAGTTTCATCTGGCATCAGAATTTGCACAACATCTGCACGGGATACTGCTTCAGCTACTGGCAATACTTCAAAACCGTCATTTTTTGCAGTTTCGAAAGATTTACCTTCACGAAGACCGATGACAACTTGTAGACCACTGTCACGAAGATTCTGTGCTTGGGCATGTCCTTGGCTACCGTACCCGATTACCGCAATTGTCTTTCCTTTTAATACACTAAGTTCTGCATCCTGTTCATAGTACGTTGTAACTGCCATTGTCAATATCCTCCTTTAATTTGAGACCCATCATAAAGAGCGGGTGCTTCAAGAGAACTGGATTCATATCCTATCAAGCTCCTCTTCAAGCTCCCGCTCTTTAGCGGGAAGTTCATTCATATCATATCAGATTAATGCAATCAAGCAGTAATCCGTTAAAGTCGCAAAATAAAATATTTAAGAGTTACCGCGCACCATAGCCGTAACACCTGTGCGAGAAAGCTCTCTGATCCCATAAGGCTTCAAAAGCTCGATCATCGCATCAATCTTCTGTGTATCTCCAACTACCTGCACCAGCAATGTTGTACTTCCGATATCTACAACCGAGGCTCGGAAGGTTTCTACAACACCCATGATCTCCGGACGCTCACTTGGATCAGCGTTCACTTTAATCAGAGCCAGTTCACGTGCAACCATTGGCTTAGCTCCAAGATCAACGACTTTGATAACATCAATTAGCTTATAAAGCTGCTTCTCGATTTGTTCAAGGGTATGCTGGTCGCCAAGAGTAACGATAACCATCCGGGATAATCCGACCTCTTCGGACTGGCCGACTGTAATACTCTCAATATTAAATCCGCGGCGACCGAACAAACCTGACACCCGCTGAAGCACACCCGGCTGGTCATTTACGAGTACAGAAATCGTATGTCTTGTCACTGTTATTCATCCCCCATCAGCATATGATCGATGGTTGAACCTTGAGTTACCATCGGGTAGACATTCTCGTCTTTTGGAACAACGAATTCTACCAATACTGGACCCGGTGTTTCCAGAGCTTGCTGCCATGCATCACGAGCCTCTTCCTTATTCGTGGCCCGTAGACCTTTTACGCCATAAGCTTCAGCCAGCTTTACGAAATCCGGACTGCCTGCAAGGTCTGTATAGCTATAACGTTTGTCATAGATAAGATTCTGCCATTGGCGAACCATTCCAAGTACCTGATTATTAATAACAACGATTTTGACCGGTATGTTGTTAATCGAACAAATCGCAAGCTCTTGGGAACACATTTGCATGCCGCCGTCTCCGTTAATCGATACTACCAATCGATCAGGATGTGCCATTTGTGCACCAATTGCTGAGGGGAATCCGAAGCCCATCGTTCCAAGACCACCTGAAGTAATCCATGAACGCGGATGATTGAACTTGTAATATTGTGCTGCCCACATTTGATGCTGGCCAACGTCCGTAGTAACAATCGCTTCACCATTAGTGGTGTCATTAATCATTTCAATAACCCATTGTGGTTTAAGCTCTGTCTCCGAATCTTTATACCGAAGTGGCTGATCAAGCTTCGACTGCGCGATATGCGTTCTCCAAGCATCAGCCTTAGATGCACGGCCAACCTCAGGAATCAGCATTTCCAGTACAGTTTTCACATCTCCAACGATCGGAATATCAGGCGATACATTTTTTCCGATTTCTGCAGGATCGATATCGATATGCACGATCTTGGCTTTTGGCGCGAAGCCGTCCAGCCTACCCGTAACACGGTCATCGAAGCGGGCGCCGATATTAATGAGCAAATCACATTGTTGAATTGCATTGTTTGCGGTATATGTGCCATGCATACCTGGCATTCCCATCCAAAGCTCTTCTGCACTTGGGAAGGCTCCAAGTCCTAGCAAGGTTGTAGTGATTGGAATCTCTGTCCGTTTCACGAATTCGAACATTGCTTCATGTGCTCCGGAGTAGATAACTCCTCCACCCGCAATGATAATTGGACGTTCAGCAACCGCAATCGCACGAACCAGTTTATCAAGCTGCAGTTTGTTTGGAACTGTACAAGGGTTGTAGCCACGAAGATTTACGGTCTTTACTGGTGTGAACAATGTCTTTGCCGCCGACACATCTTTCGGAATATCGATCAACACAGGACCTTTACGACCCGTATTCGCCACATGAAAAGCTTCATGAATGACGCGTGGGAGATCCTCAACATCTCTTACAAAGTAGCTGTGCTTAGTGATTGGCATCGTGATTCCGGTAATGTCTGCTTCCTGAAAAGCATCTGTACCGATCAAGCTGGAGAATACGTTACCTGTGATTACAACCAATGGAGTGGAGTCCATATATGCTGTAGCAATACCTGTTACAAGGTTTGTTGCTCCAGGACCCGAGGTTGCGATACATACCCCTGGTTTGCCACTTGCTCTAGCGTAACCGTCAGCTGCATGAATCGCGCCTTGCTCATGACGTGTTAACACGTGATTGAAATCCGTAAAACCGTACAATGCATCATAAATGTACAATACAGCCCCACCTGGATAACCGAATACTGTGTCTACACCCTCCAATACAAGGCTGCGGAGTAGTATTTCCGAACCGGTAATGACTTCCGGCTCCATCCATTTTTCTTTTAGCTGCTCTGTAGACCGTAATTCCGGTATTTGCGCGCTCATCAGTATTCCTCCTCCGATATTTAACATTCATTATGCAAATGACGGACCGTCCTCTATACATCAGCAAATAGTTATTTATAAAACAAAAAAACCTTTCGCCTCCCACGCACAGTATTAGCGCGTGAGGGACGAAAGGTTGATCTTCCGTGGTACCACCCATGTTTGCATTACATCTCGCGATGCAACGCCTTATCAGGTATACAAAAATCCATCGATGTAGGCAAGGGCCCTAATCTCTGTAACCTGAAGTCCGTAACGCGGACTAAACGATTCCCCCTAATAATTCCACCACTCTAGCCAGTGGACCTTTCAGGGAAACAGCTCCGAGGTGAGCTCGTATATAAGGGATTTCGGTGGAGGTTGCAGCAAATCCTCACACTCTCTGAGCAAAAGAGCCCTTAAAACTTCGTCCTCATCATCGCCGATACATGTATGTTCGTTAAAATGTTTAGACACATTATATGATTCCTAACACGGATAGTCAATACCCATATTTTAAAAATCGTCACAACTCCTACTTCTACGCTCCCGGAACGCCTGACCCTCTCCCAACATATGATGTACGACAATGCGTGGAAAGGGGACGCTCTAATGATTCGCTATCGTCGACCTAAGCAGGATGACGTTATTATTTTTGATTTAATCGAGCGACAGCTTGTACCATTATCTCATCTGCCGCAAACTGAAATCACTAAAATCAAAAAGGATTTACCCCGTCGCCTGGGACACGGAATCACCCTTGTCACCTGTCCCGACTATGAAAGCGATCCAAACGGGTTTGTCCATTTCTTGCTGCATGGTGATTTACTCTACATCGATATGCTGGCTATTGCACCCGAAGCCCGGCGAAAACACTTGGGGAATATGCTTATGGATCGAGCAGAAAGGTTTGCACTATCTCGCGGATGTCATCGTTCTAAGGTTTCCGTAGATTTAGGGAATGAAGCAGCGCTATCCTTTTATCAAAAATTGGGCTACAGCGTAGCCCGTTATCAGTCCCTAAGTTTTTGTTATGAGCTTGAGAAACGCTTCATGTAGCTAAAGCAGCTCTGATCGGAACTTAAAAGAATCCAAAAGGTTGATATGGTGTACCTCCGTACCCATAACCTCCATAAGGAGTTCCATATCCGTAACCGCCGCCATAAGGTGTAGCTCCGCCATAGCCACCACCATAACCACCGCCATAAGCATAAGGTGCAGTTCCAACGGCGAGCAAATCAAACAGCACTAATGGAATGATTGCTTTCGTTTGTACTTTTTTACCACTTACACGTTGCAATATAAGACGATTTCCTGATACTCGTAGCAGCTTACCTGTAACCTGAGTGCCATCCTTTTTCACAGCGATGATCTGCTTACCTACGAGTCTCATAACCTGCTTTTTCGTAACTGGCTTAGTCATAATATCCCCTCCAAAAAAATGTTTTGCAAGCCTCTGATTCCCATCATCTTCAAAACAGTTTATTCGTTTAGAAGGACCTTCGCCTGTACACTTGCCCGTACTTTTCAATGTTTATCCATATCGATGCTAACAAAAAAAACCGCATTTCCGGAAAAAGTCCGGAGATGCGGTTCGGTAATGTTATAAGCTAAAAATTGAAAAGATCTAGCGCTTACTAGGATCGTATGGCTGACCTAACGCCTTAGGAGCAGCGGAACGACCTACAGCACCCACCAATACAATGATCGTTAATACGTAAGGAATCATAAAGATAAACTCTTGTGGAATGTCCTTTGACCATTCAAACAATTGTACGTAGTTACGGATCGCTTGAGAGAATCCGAAGAATACAGCAGCGCCAAAGGCACCAAGCGGATTCCACTTACCAAAGATCATCGCTGCAATCGCAATAAAACCTTGACCTGAAATCGTATTATGTCCAAAGGTTCCCGTTGTAGTTAGAGTGATTGTAGCACCACCGATACCAGCCAGCAATCCACTCAGCATTACGCCGATATATCTCATCCGCTTCACCTTGACCCCTAAGGTGTCTGCAGCACTAGGATGTTCACCTACTGCGCGTAAACGCAGTCCAAATGGCGTTTTAAACAAAACGAAATAAATAACAATAACCAGCACAATGGCCAGATAAGTGGTCGGATAGGAATTAAATATCCCTTCACCAATCACCGGGATTTTAGAGAGTCCAGGAATTGCAACCTTGTTAAACCCATCGATTAGTGGAGTTTCAGCAGATCCATCAAACAGCAGCTTTACCATGTAGAGCGTACTGCCTGCGGCTAAAAAGTTAATAACCGTACCACTGATCGTCTGATCCGATTTAAAGGTAATAGCTGCAACTGCATGAATTAGTGAACCAAGTACCCCGACGGCCATAGCACATAGTACGCCAACCCAAGGAGCCCATTCACCCATCCCAGCATCTTGAGCATAATAACCGCCCACTGCTGCGGCAAAAGCACCAAACATCATCAAACCTTCAAGTCCAATATTTACGACACCGGAGCGTTCAGAGAAGATGCCGCCAAGTGAGGCAAAAATAAGCGCTGTGGAAAAAACAAGCGTTGTATTAAGCAGTTGACCTAACGTCTGCAGATCCATCTATAACACCTTCTCTTTCTTGCGCTTGAAGTAAAAGGGCTTAAGCACCCAGCGCACAATCCCTTGTGCCGCAATAAAGAATATGATTGAACCTATAACGATACGAATAAGCTCTGGAGGAACATCTGCAGCAAAACTCATTCCTGCAGAACCATAAGTCAACGTACCATAGAGAATCGCAGCAAGAACAACACCAAGTGGATGTGTTAAACCAAGTAGAGCCACTGCGATACCATCAAATCCATATCCTGGTGATGCCGCGAACACAGATTGATAATGGAATACACCCAGTACCTCCCCTGCTCCGGCCAACCCTGCAAATACTCCACTTATGAACATTGCTTTTACAACGTTACGGCCAACATTCATACCTGCGTACTCGGCAGCATGAGGATTGTAACCAACAGCACGCATTTCATATCCTTGTTTAGTCTTCCATAAGTAGACATAGAAGAATACTGCTGCGGCAAGGGCAATAGCTGTTCCCCAGTGCAGACGTGCATTGTCAAATAACGAATTCAAGAACGTCATAGAAAGTGAAGCTGGAATATCCTCGGAACGATTCTGTCCCGGGAGTAACAGAAATGCTCTTACAATATAATTCGACAAGTACAGAGCAACCCAGTTTAACATGATCGTGGTAATAACTTCATTAATCCCACGTTTGGCCTTCAAGTAGCCAGCGATACCAGCCCACAGACCTCCACATAACCCCGCTATAATAACAGCAAGCGGAACCAATATGAATCCTGGCAAGGCTGCAAATTTAATGCCCACCACGGTCGCAGCTGTCATACCAATCATCACTTGTCCGTCTGCCCCGATATTAAACATCCCTGAACGGAATGCAAAGGCTACGGCTAAACCAGTGAGCATTAATGGCGTCATTTCGCGCACGGCTTCACCAAAGTTGTACAAGTTACCAAATACGCGTGAGAACAGTGCGGAGTAAGCAGTTATCGGATCATAACCACCCATAAGCATAACTATTGCTCCCACAAGAAAACCAAGCACGATGGCGACAAGAGGAACGATATAGCTGTCAGTTGTGAAGATTTTTTTGAACTTATTCAACTGCCTTACCTCCCCGCTTCAAGCTGCCTGCCATCATAAGACCCAGTTCCTGGTCATTCGTATCCTGCGGGAACACTTCACCGACAATTTTGCCTTCATAGATAACAGCAATTCTGTCTGATACATTCATAATCTCGTCCAATTCAAACGAAATGAGCAAAACAGCTTTTCCTTGGTCACGCTGTGCGATAAGCTGCTTTTGAACAAACTCGATAGCACCAACATCTAGACCGCGTGTTGGCTGTGCTGCAATAAGTAATGTCGGATCTTTATCTATTTCCCGAGCAATAATCGCTTTCTGTTGATTTCCGCCGGATAGAGAACGTGCTTTGGTCTGAATTGAAGGTGTACGCACATCAAATTGCTCCACAAGACCTTCAGCATATTTATCAATGACATCATTTTGCATAAAGCCATTTTTGTTATATGGACTCTTATAGTAAGTTTCCAGAACCATGTTCTCACTTACTGAGAAATCAAGCACCAAACCATGCTTATGACGGTCCTCTGGAATATGAGACACATTCATCTCCGTAATCTTACGCGGGGATAAATTAGCTATTTCGTTCCCAGACACCTGAATAGAACCAGAATCAATTTTACGCAGACCTGTAATGGCCTGAATCAGTTCACTCTGTCCATTGCCATCTACACCAGCTATTCCAAGAATTTCTCCGGCTTTCACATCAAAGCTAAGGCCGTCCAGCACTGAGACACCATCTTTACTCTTGCTGTTCACATCCTTCAGCTCGAGTACAGTTTTGCCAACCTCAGGAGCCTTCTTATCTACCTTGAAGGTTACGCCACGTCCAACCATCTTCTCAGCTAGTTCATTCGGATTAGTCTCTGCGGTATTTACGGTATCGATTACTTTTCCGCGTCTAATAATGGTGACCCGATCAGATATTTGCATAATTTCTTTAAGCTTATGCGTAATCAGGATAATAGATTTTCCCTCTGCAACAAGCCGCTTCATAATCGCCATCAATTCCGTAATTTCTTGAGGCGTAAGTACTGCAGTCGGCTCATCAAATATGAGAATATCCGCTCCGCGGTACAGGGTCTTCATAATTTCTACCCTTTGCTGCATACCTACAGAAATGTCATGAATAACGGCATTTGGATTCACTTGCAGGCCATATTGCTCCGATAGCTTCCGAACCTGTTCCGCAGCGGATTTATAGTCAATTTTAAGACCTTTCTTCGGCTCCATCCCAAGAACGATATTCTCAGTCACCGTAAAAGGTTCCACAAGCTTGAAATGCTGATGCACCATACCAATACCAAGCTCAATCGCTTTATTGGGATTATCAATAATAACCGGTTTCCCGTCGATTTCAATACTACCTTCATCCGGTTGGTACAATCCAAATACGATATTCATTAGAGTAGATTTGCCTGCACCATTCTCACCTAGCAATGCAAGGATTTCACCCTTCTTTAATGTCAAGCTAATGGAATCGTTAGCAACAATACCGGGAAATCGTTTTGTGATTTGCTTCAACTCTACGACTGGAGCCGCAGCACTCATGGAATCACCCTCATCACAGAAATATATAACTACCATGTAGACACGGATGTACCGCCCTTTTCAAGGCGGTATAACTGTGTCTAACTTATTATAACCAGTGCTTTAACAAGGAATAAGGCCAGCGCATAACCGGCCTTATTCCTTGTTGCTTATTGATATCCGATAAATTAAAGGGAGATATTACTCTGCAGGAACTGTAATGGTTCCATCAATGATTTGTTTTTTGAAATCTTCAACTTTAGCCAAGATCTCTTCAGAAACGTTAACTTTAGATGTATCAGAGATACCTACACCATTGTCTTTCAAACCAAGAACAGTTGTAGTACCGCCTTTGAAAGTACCGTCGATTACTTCTTTGGAAACCTTCTTCACAGCTTCGTCAACGCGTTTGATCATGGAAGTCAAAGTTACGTCTGTACCAAATTCAATGGATTGGTCTTTGTCTACACCGATAACCCATACTTTAGCACCGCCGGCTTTGTTACGGGATTTAGCTTCGTTAAATACGCCATTTCCTGTTGCACCAGCAGCAGGGAAGATGATGTCATTACCATCGTTGTACAATGTAGCTGCAAGGGATTTACCAGTATCCGGTTTGTCATATGCACCTGCATAAGTAATTGTAACTTTAGCTTCAGGGTTAACTGCCGCTACACCAGCTTTAAATCCTACTTCAAAACGTTTGATTACTGGGCTTTCCATACCACCAATGAAAGCTACTTTGTTAGTTTTTGTAGTCAAACCAGCAACCACACCAACCAAGAAAGAACCTTCGTTCTCAGAGAAAGTAACGGATGCAACGTTAGGAGCATCTACAACGCTATCGATAATTGCCAAGTTAGCATTTGGGTTCTCACCAGCAACCTTTTTAATTGCGTCGCCAAGATCAAAACCGATACCCCAAGTCAAGTTGTAGCCATCTTTAACGAATTGGTTAAGGTTTGGCTCATAGTCAGCATTGGATTTACTTTGCAAATATTTAACGGAAGTGCCAGTTTCTTTTTCAAGAGCCTGTAATGCTTCCCATGCGGATTGGTTAAACGACTTATCGTTAACACCACCGATGTCAGTAACCATACCAAATTTGAAATCTTTTCCAGCGTTTGTTCCACCATTTGTTCCTGCGTTAGTCTCGCCATTTGCAGCATTCTTAGCGTTGTTGTTTCCGCAACCCGCCAATACTACTGTAAATGCCAGCAACATTACAAGAGATAGTTTGAAAACTTTTTTCATTGAATGTGATCCCCCTTAAAATATTGGATGTCTTCTGTGTTCTGCTTGGACATTCCATAGATCAAATTATAACTGCAATAAAATCTAAAATCCAGTCCATAAATGACCTCAGGTCAATAATAATTTGTACTTTTTCGCAAGTAACCGCTTTCCATGACACGGCATGTAATCATCATGTTTGGGTGATGTTAGAAAACCTTAATTTCTTCTGTATAGTATTCCAACACATTACAAATATTATTGCACACTTATGCGTTTTCTATTATCATGATTGCTTAGTATTTGCACTGAAAGGAAGTTATCAGATATGACCGATGAAAAAAATCCACAAACGATGCCGGCTTTTAAGTATTGCCGTGAATCACGCGTTTTCAAAACAGGACGCGTTTTCCCTAATGATGTCAACAATCACAAAACATTGTTTGGCGGCAAGCTTATGAGTGGCATTGATGAAGTAGCCTCCATTTCAGCTATGCGCCATTGCCGCGCTAACGTCGTCACAGCCTCTACAGACTCCGTTGACTTTTTGAGACCTATCCGACCTACAGACTCTGTATGCTTCGAATCCTTCGTTTCTTGGACAGGACGCACAAGCATAGAGGTATTTGTAAAGATCATTTCAGAAAATCTATATACGGGTGAGCGCGCCGTAGCCGCCACTTCATTTCTTACCTTTGTTGCAGTCGGCGAGGATGGCACTCCCACTCCGGTTCCTGCTATTATCCCGGAAACCGATGAAGAGAAACTGATCAATGAATCCGCTAATGAACGTTCTGAGCTGCGCAAAGTGAGAAGAACCATCAGCAAAAAACTCGCTGCCGAACTCAATACTGTGAAGTACTGGGAATAACTCTGCATCAAGCAGAGTTTTTTCCTCATTCCTTAAACAAGCTTTCATTCTATACACTGTATACCGCACAAAAAAGCACCGCTGCATGGGCAACACGCAGACGGTGCTTTTCGATTATATCACAACACTTACGCGTTGATTTTCTCTTTGGCAATACCAGCCAATGAGTTGAATGCGTTAAGATCATTTACAGCCAGATCAGCCAACATCTTACGGTTAACTTCTACACCAGCCAATTTCAGGCCGTATACAAGCTTGCTGTAAGAAAGACCATTCAAACGAGCTGCTGCATTAATACGAACGATCCACAGTCTGCGGAAGTTACGTTTAGTTTGACGACGGTCGCGGTAAGCGTAAACCATCGATTTCATTACTTGTTCTTTAGCTGTTTTAAAAATGCGGTGTTTAGAACCGAAATAACCTTTTGCCAATTTCAACACTTTTTTATGTCTACGACGAACTACAAATCCGCCCTTAACTCTTGCCATATTAATAAACCTCCCAAAAATGTGTGATAAACTATTTCAAGTTAGCCAATCCTTGTTTCAAACGTCTTACATCCCCAGGGGCCATTACTGGATTACCGTTCAGAACGCGCTTAGCGCGTTTAGATTTGTGGGACAGCAAGTGGTTTTTGTGAGCTTTGTAACGTGTTACTTTACCAGTTCCGGTAATTTTGAAGCGACCTTTCAGGCTGCTATGTGTTTTCATCTTAGGCATGGTGTTTCCTCCTTGAATATTATGCGGCGCCAAATTGCAGGTAAGCAAGTGACTCCAGATTTATTGGGCTTTAGGAGCCAAAATCATAATCATGCTGCGACCTTCCAGCTTAGGCTGGCGCTCAACAACAGATATATCAGCCACTTCGTTCTTAACTCTCTCGAGGATTTTCTGGCCGATATTCGCATGTGTAATCTCACGTCCGCGGAAACGTACGGAGCACTTCACTTTATCGCCTTCACCCAAGAACTTGATCACATTGCGGAACTTGGTTTGATAATCATGTTCCTCAATGTTAGCACGGAACCAGACTTCCTTGATATCAACGATCTTCTGGTTCTTACGCGCTTCCTTCTCTTTCTTCTGCGTTTCATAACGGAACTTGCCGTAATCCATGATGCGGCATACCGGCGGCTTAGCCTGCGGTGCTACATTGACTAAATCTAGATTAAGATCGATCGCCATTTGCAACGCTTCGCGGATCGGTTTAATTCCGATTTGTTCACCTTCCGCACCAACCAACCGAACTTCTTTGGCCCGAATTTCATCATTGATCATATGTTCCTTACTGATAACTCTCCACCTCCGGATCTTTTTAGCAACTATACTATCCTACTCCATAAAAAAGGGATGCCGGTAACACCCGACACCCCGTGTTTGATCAACGTTCATGAACATTAACATTCATAAAGCATTGAGATCAAAACCAGCCGGCGAAAATGCCAGTCAGGTGAGAAGCAGGTGCTTCTTCTTGCAATCCCTATGATTTGCGTACTTGAATACTATACACCACTCCAAACGGAGTGTCAAATCTTTTTATACAACATCTTTAAATATGTTAAACCTGTTTGCTTTGCACTTCTTCAAGTCTTACGACACGCGTATGCTTGGTATGGCTCCATTGCTTGTTGTTCTGCGTGAAGAACGCATAGAACGTAATAGGATACCAAGAGATCAGGTAAATTGGGAAGAACAACAGATAAGCGTACACCTTCTTAAATTTAACCTTCTCCAAAGCCATCGCAACCCCAAAGGTCACCAGATTCAAGCCGATAGCAAGGAAGCCGAGCCAGACTGGCAAGCTGCCGTAAATATTAGCGATGTTTGGTCCGTTAAAGAGGGCCATATCCACCCACATTACCGCCGTCATTAAAAAGGTAAGCAAAACAATATATACATTCGCTCCGTAAAGCGCGAGGTCAAACTTTGTTAAGCTGCGTTCTTTAATACTTTGCCAAAGTAATGGAAAAAAATAACGACGTGCTACAGTAAAGTGTCCCTGCATCCAGCGCAGACGCTGTCTTGATGAAGCCTTGAAAGTTAGAGGCTTCTCATCAAAAACCTTTGCGTCATAATTGAACTTTGGATATACACCATGAGATGCACTGCGCATCGTGAACTCCAGATCTTCAACCAAGCTTGTAGCTCCCCAGCCCATCTCTTTAAGAAGAGTGGTCTCGAAACACATTCCTGTTCCGCCAAGGAAGTTCGCCATATTCAAATTATGGCGTGAAAGTTGCCACAAACGGTTAATATACCAATACGACACACCATACGCTGCAGTGATCCATGAATCTTCTGGATTCTTAGTATCAATATAACCTTGAATAACACGTGCTCCTGAACAAAGATCATTGTTCATCTCCATTAGGAACTCTGTATGTGCCAGATTATCGGCATCAAACATTACGACTGCATCATATTGACGCTGCATGCCCCAAAGCTCCTTGAGCATCCATTCAATTGCATAACCTTTACCACGCAGATTCGGGTTAGTGCGGACGCAAGCGTTCATTCCGTGCTCTCTAACGATGCGAGCTGTACCATCTGTACAATTGTCACAAATTACAAATACGTCAAACAGTTCTGAAGGATAGTTAAGCTGCTTCAGGTTCTCCATTAACGCGCCGACGACTTCTTCCTCGTTATGTGCAGCAACTAGTACTGCAAATGTTTTTTCTGGCTTATACTTTGTTTTTGTCTTTTTCCTGTGTAGACCAAATAACGAAAAGGTAAACTGATAAACTGCGATTGCTGCCAAGATCACTTGGAGCGTAACAAACAGTGCGTCTGTCATGACCTTTTGATGCCCCCTTTTTTCACTCTCGGTGTTCTTTTTTTCTCTCTAGATTGCTTAACGTTCCTTCTGACCCTTTTGTTGCATCCCTTTACAATAGACCAAGAGTATTCTTATTCTCGGCAGACTTCACAATTTTTATATATGTTGTTTAAAAGAATTGTATGGAATCCATGATTTAGGATCCTTATTTATCTCTTACCCTTTTAAACATGTTTAGTCCGCTTGAATCATTGTACGGCGTTAGCGGCTCTAAGTCAAAACTAGCAAATTTCTAGCAAAACTGAGCTTTTCCTTGAAATGGACTACCTTTAAAAAGTATGATTAAGACAGATCTATGCTAAAGAACGGACTGCTCATAAGCACCTGTTATCGGTAGCCAACTGGCGGAGGGACAAGATATGAGACATTTATTCATGAAGCTACATCTCTGGGAGCAGCGCCTTTTTAAGTGGATCAACGGACGAATGCATAATCGCTTTCTGAACTTTTGGCTCTTCTATCTCACTCATTTGGGTGGAGCTACAAGCACAATTGTTATCAACATACTGATCTGGGCATTTGCTCCTCAGGCATGGAGAACTGCCAGCCTGCAAGCAATGACAGCTCTAGCAGTTAGCCATTTGCCCGTTGCTGTCGCCAAAAAACTGTATCCACGCATGCGGCCTTATCTGGCGTTACCGGATACGAACACATTTCGTAATCCATTAAAGGATCATTCTTTTCCGTCTGGTCATACTACAGCTATCTTTGCTTCAACGGTCCCATATATGGTAGCATTTCCTGCCTTAACCGTTATTCTGCTGCCCCTGGCCTGTATTGTCGGGTTTTCACGCATTTATCTGGGATTACATTATCCATCAGATGTATTTGCAGGCTTAGTGATCGGAACCAGTGTCGCAGCAGGTACCATAGCCTTATGGATCTGAAGTATATAGGTTAAACCGGGAAAACCTTTGAGAATAGGTGAATCAAAATTGCAAAAAAAAAGAATCTTAATACTCTCAGAAGGCTTTGGCGCGGGACATACTCAAGCTGCTTATGCACTGTCGAGCAGTCTGCGCCAACTGTCACCTAATTTACAAACAAAGGTGCTGGAACTAGGGAACTTTCTAAATCCCAAAATGGCACCTATTATTCTGTCCGCTTATCGCAAGACGGTAACGACTCAACCAAAGCTGATGGGCTACGTCTACCGCCATCAGAAATCATTTAATCGTCTTACCACACTTGCCCTGCATCGTATATTTTATACGCATACCAAAAATGTTGTTATGCAGCTGAAGCCTGACGTTATTGTCTGTACACACTTTATTCCGGGTGCTGTAGTATCTCGGCTAAAGAGAGTGGATCCAACCTTACAGGTACCGCTCGTAACTGTTATAACGGATTATGACGCACATGCCAGCTGGATCAGTCCAGAGGTAGACCGTTATCTGGTTTCAACACCTGAGGTTAGGTCCAAATTGCGTATGCGGAACATTCCTGCTGCGAAAATTCGGGTCACAGGGATACCCGTACATCCTAACTTTTGGGAGCATCCTGGAAAGCAGGAGATCCGAGAGCAATTCAATCTAAAGGATATCCCCACAGTACTAGTCATGGGCGGCGGCTGGGGGATCATGAACGATCAGGTAGTAAATGCCTGTCTTGCAGACTGGCGGGACAAGATTCAGATTGTCTTTTGTCTCGGAAATAACGATAAGCTGCTGCGTGAAATGAAAGAAGATCCTCGTTATAATCATCCCAATATTTCTCTAATCGGCTTTACGCGTGAGATCGATAAACTTATGGAGGTATCCGATCTGCTAGTCACAAAGCCGGGTGGAATGACCTGCAGTGAAGGACTCGCTAAAGGAATTCCGATGCTTTTCTATCACCCTCTGCCCGGGCAGGAGGAGGAGAATTGCCGCTATTTTACTGCATCAGGCTTCGGAGAGCCGATAGAATCTTTAGACGTAGTCGTAATGTGGATGGAACGCCTCTTAAACAACTATGAAGACGTGCAGAATAAGCGGAAGCTCCATCTAGAGGAAATCGCTCGATACCACCCCTTACAAAGCGCTCAAAGCATTATCGAATTACTGGAATAGCAAATAAAGCGGCAAGCCTCCATATCTCTGGAGACTTGCCGCTTTATTGTTAACTACAGCCGATATTTATCTAATCGAGTAGCCTGATACTGTTTGAGTGCTTCTGCGCCTACAATTGCCTCACAACGATGGATATTCACGCCACGTCCCACAAATTTCGTCTCGTATTCCGTCATAATATGATCCTCATTTATGATGCCGTCTGCATGTAGGTCCAAAGAAATATTTTTCATCTGTAAACCAAAGTCTGCAAATGCATTCAATGAAAATTCAAATAGGCTTCGGGAATCTGTTTTCAGATGAATTTCACCTAGGTCGCTTAGCAGGCCGCGATATTTGTCAAGAAAACGCGGATGTGTCAAACGACGTCGAGCATGCTTACTCTTAGGCCACGGATCACTGAAGTTAAGATAAATTCGTTCCAGCTCTCCAGGAGCAAATACTTCCTCTGCGTAATCAATATTGGCAAGCGCCAATTTCAGATTAGGTGGCGTCTCATGACCTGCTGGCTCCCAAACTGCTCTAGCCTTATCTCCAGCACGACGGATCAGTTCATCATACATATCAACGCCGATAAAATTAATATCGGGATATTTGAAGCTCATTTGGCTGATAAACTGCCCCTTGCCCATTCCGAACTCCACATGGATCGGATGATCATTTCCGAACAGCTTGGACCACTCACCTTTATAACTACGAGGGTCAAGAATGACTAGATCGGTCTGTTCTTCCAAACTTTCACGTATTCCTTTTCTTCCGCGTAAACGCATAGGTATTCCTCCGATTATCTCTTATACGATAACTGTCACTTGCAATATTGTGCCGAAATTGTCCCGAAAAGTAAAGGGATTGGGGTAAAAAAGAAAAAGGAATTCTCTGGTTCAGCTCTTAAATGAGCTATCCAGAGGAATTCCTTCGTTGTGTATATTTGGATTTAAGGCTCACTCTTGTCCGGTAGATTAGGATCTACTTTGTGTTTGAGCTTGTGGCAAATGTCTTTTTTTCGAATGCACTACGAATTTTACGCTGTGCATCTGTCTTGATCTTAGGGTTTCCGTTAAATTCCACGCCTGTTAGTGCAAGGGCTTCATCTGGCGTTAAGTGGACTTCAATCGAATCTTTACCCTCAGCATATACCGTTTGAGAATTCATTGCTATCACCTCACGGTTATTATTATGGATCGGACGACACGAAATTATGAACTCCTGGTTGAATTTCTTTATGCCACAGCAGCTTTTCACACTCTGAATATAACATACTATGTAAGCATTTTCAAGTTGAAAGCGCCTTACTTGCAGCCTATTTTTCATGCCAGTCCCGGGAGTGAATGTTACGCCGAGCTCTGTTTTTTGATACAATGTATTGGATTATAAAGAAACGGCTGTGTGTTCTCTTTTATAAAGATGCCATCCGTCTCAGAAAAATATAAAGATCAGGATTCTTATCCATGATTATATTTTCAGAAAGGAGCTCTTTGTGTCTAATCTTCAATACACTACTCCTCCGCTCCAGTGGGGGGATAAACGTTTCCATACTTGGAATTATGAAATGCGTGAGCAAATGAATACCAAGGTGTTCAAAGTTATGCTCGATGCAGGCTTTACCTGTCCCAACCGTGATGGCTCCATCGCTAAAGGTGGTTGTACTTTTTGCAGTGCCAGAGGTTCTGGTGATTTTGCGGGAAGTCGCCGAGATGATCTCGTCACCCAATTTAATAATATCCGTGACAAACAGCATCTAAAATGGCCAAACGCTAAATACATCGGATACTTTCAGGCCTATACCAATACGTACGCTCCGGTCGAAGAGCTTAGAGAATATTTCGAAGTGATTTTGCAGCAGCCAGGTGTCGTAGGACTATCTATTGCTACACGGCCTGACTGTTTGCCAGATGATGTTGTCGAATATTTAGCGGAGCTAAACGAACGCACGTATCTGTGGGTAGAGATGGGACTTCAGACTATACACGACTCTACTTCTGAGCTAATTAATCGGGCTCACGATAGCCAGTGTTATGTAGATGCTGTTGAGAAGCTGCGACGTCACGGCATTCGTGTCTGCACCCATATCATTCACGGTCTTCCACAAGAGACGCATGAAATGATGCTTGAAACGGTATCTGCTGTGGCTCGCATGGATGTGCAAGGAATTAAGATTCACCTTCTGCATCTCATGCGTAAAACACCAATGGTGAAGCAATACGAAGCCGGATTGCTTCGATTCATGGAACAGGACGAGTATGTGAAGCTAATTGCCGATTCACTCGAAATTCTGCCTCCTGAGATGATTGTCCACCGTCTAACTGGCGACGCGCCTCGAGATCTCTTAGTCGGACCGATGTGGAGTCTCAAGAAATGGGAAGTGCTAAATGCCATTGACGCTGAACTTGTTGCCCGCGATACTTGGCAGGGTAAGTATTGGAGGAAGAGCTGATGGGCTTTATGTCCGTTCTAAGCTTTGCCCATAAATTAATCTCTGAGCGCCTGACCTTAGGTGACCGAGCGATCGATGCTACTGTGGGGACAGGTGCAGATACGCTTTTTCTGGCCAAAACAACCGGCATTCGCGGGGAAGTCTATGGTTTCGACATCCAAGCTGCAGCATTAAGGTTGGCTGAAGACCGCCTGCGGCTTGCAAGAGAGGATGAGCCTTCGCTTGCTGACGTCACCTTGCTGGAACGCAGCCACGCCGAAATGGCCGAAGCCGTTCCAGCAATCTGGCATGGCACCGTTGGGGCTGTGATGTTTAATCTTGGCTACTTGCCTGCGGGCGATGCCGACAAGAATATCATTACTCAGCCTGACAGCTCTATTGCAGCCTTGGAGGCTTCACTCCAGTTACTGCGTCCAGGGGGAATCATTACGGCAGTTCTTTATCCCGGCCATGCAGGTGGAGAGCTCGAAGCCGCCGCTGTTGAATCATGGGCAACGGCTGTCTCCCCACTTGTAGCGCAGAGCATTGTTTACCGCCAGCTGCAGCGCAAGGATTCACCTTATGTAATTGCGCTCGAGAAGAAAAAAGGAATCCCCTCTTAATCTGTAAGTAATTAACCATCTTATATTTGGAAGGAAGATGTAATAATGACACAACCATATCCTTTGAAATTTCAACCGGAGTTTAAAGAACGTGTCTGGGGAGGCCGTGCACTGGAGAAATTCGGGCTAGATCTACCTGAGGGACATATTGGTGAAGGCTGGATGATCGCCGATCACGCGAATGGTACGTCTTCGGTGGTAAATGGAGCGTTAGCCGGCCAAGGCTTGGATCAAATTCGTGAGCAGTTCGGCCATGAATGGTTCGGAAGCAAAGGGATTTCAGAGGCGGGCGGTAGATTCCCTCTACTAATCAAATTGCTGGATTGCAACGACAATCTTTCCGTTCAAGTCCACCCTACAGATGATTATGAGGGATTACCTCAAGGTGAACTGGGCAAAACAGAGATGTGGTACGTGTTAGACGCTAAGCCAGGTGCCAAGATCATTTATGGTCTTAAAGATGGTGTTGACCGTGAAACATTGCGCGAAGCACTGGAGAAAGGAACCGTTATGGATAGCCTTCAAGAAGTATCTGTCTCCGCAGGAGACTCCTTCTATATTCCAGCCGGAACCGTTCATGCGCTATGCGCTGGTGTCGTTGTAGCAGAGATTCAGCAAAATTCCGACACTACATACCGCATTTATGACTATGACCGTCCAGGCCTGGACGGAAAGCCACGCGAGCTTCATATTGAAGATTCACTTAATGTGACAGCCTATGAAGGCGCCGGGGCTACTTCAATGAAGACAGATAACGCAGTCCCTGGAGAGTGGTTGCAGCTTGCCGCTTCACCATATTTTATCGTAGAAAAGGGAATCGTAAATGGTTCATGGGACCTCACCACTACAGAAGACAGCTTCACTATTCTAGTGATCTGTGAAGGCAGTGGACATCTTACTTGGGATGGCGGCTCTCAGCCTTATGCTGCAGGAGAATGCTATCTGATTCCTTCCAACCTCGGCCGTTACGCTATCGAAGGTCATTCTACTGTGCTTCGTTCTTATTTACCATAAGTCGAGAACCTTTAGGAGGAATGGACCATGAAGGAAAACAGTTTTACCCTAACGGATCCCATAGGTGTAAATATCCATGTCTATGAATGGTTACCTGAATCCGATGTTCCAGTTAAGGGTATCGTGCAAATTTCTCACGGAATGTGCGAAACGGCTGTCCGTTACGCTCGGTTTGCGGAAGCATTAACCGGAATAGGTTATGCAGTATATGTAAATGACCACCGGGGACATGGTAAAACCGCTGGTCAAGTCAATCTCCTCGGCGATGTCGGAGAGGACGGATTCTATTGGATGCGGCGCAACCTGCTTCAGGTAGCCGCCAAAGCACTCTCCAAACATGAAGGAAAGCCCATCTTTCTTTTCTCTCATAGCATGGGCTCCTTTCTGGCCCAAAAGCTGATGTGTGAAGAAGGTAACGAAATCTATACAGGGTTTATCCTAAGCGGTACAAATGGTCCCCGCGGTATGCTGCGCCTTGGCGAATCTCTGGCTAGTGCACAGCTTAAGCTAAAGGGAGAACATCACCGCAGTGTATTGATGAATAGCTTAGTATTCGGCAGTTACAACCGTGCCTTTTCTCCCGTAAGAACAGCTTATGACTGGCTGAGCAGCGATGCTGCAGAAGTTGATAAGTACATTTCCGATCCATTCTGCGGAGCCATTTGTACGACACGTTTTTTCCGTGACTTCTTCCACCTCCTAAGGGGGATTCATTCCGAAGAATCACTTAGCACATTATGTACAAGCAAGCCCATTTATATATTTGGTGGAGATAAAGATCCTGTAGGGATGACCGGCCAAGGTATTCCCCGTCTAGCTGAGTTGTATAAGAAACGAGGAGTGGCAGACGTTGAGTATCGACTATATCCAGGTGGCAGACACGAGATGCTAAATGAGGTAAACCGGGATCAAGTTACAGCTGATGTAATTAACTGGCTAGACCAGCATCTCCCTTCTGAGGTTACGGCTACAAGTTAAGAAAAAGCCGAAGTTTTGAGGCTAGTGGATTTTATGTAGAGCAGCGGTCCTCCCGTTATTGGGGGATCGCTGCTTTTCGTTTTGGGTTGTGTGCAGCTTACTTTACCCCTTACTACCTTACTTTCCCCCACTGCTTTCGGACTCAGATGACGATTGCGAATGACGCAAAAATAGACCGCCCCAAAGGAACGGTCTATCCATCAAATTAAACCGCCTTATTACAATGGCAGCGTATAGTACTGAGCACGTTGGCTCTCGTTCTGCTGGTACATCACGATCAGGAGCGTGCGACCTTCTCGAACGGAAGAAGGTTCAGCTACGGCTACAGCCGAGCTTGTGGTTTGGACAGACTCTTCTAAACCACTCTCTGTGCCTCCTTGTATTAGCGACTCTGAAGAAGGTACAACCCCGTCGACAACATTGTCCGCTTCCTCTTCCTCTGAACCCCCATCTGCCCGTAGACCGCTGATGGATTCCAGCACCGCTTCAAGCGAGAACGGTAGCACTTCAAGCACCGTATATTTTTGCAGCTCTCTTTCACTGAGTCCGGCTTCTGCCAACTGCGCAGAGATTTGACCCGGATTAGCAGCGATATCCCTCAAGTAACTCGACCAATCCGACTTATCCAGCACGAAATCCCACCAGATTTTGCGAGGCTTATACTTGTGTCCTAGGAAATAATCAAGCTTCATTAGCCCAGTAATAATATCCATAGACAGAGTCCCACGATCTATCAAGAAGGACTGCAAACGGATAAAGAGATCTTCCAGTTGATGCCCAATCTTTTGCCAGCCTCTCTCCTCCCAATAGTCACCGAACTCCTGGAAGAAATCGAATGGGGATTCAAACACGTGACGGATCAAGTATTTGGCCGTATGGTCCATCCGATGGCTGTTCCAGTATTTCTCCAGCACATCCTCAAGCCGCTTCAACCGGATGATATCCGAGAAGGACATCATATGACTGCTAAGAATTTCGTAAGGGGCATGTTCCATATACGTATACTCATATTTTGCCGCTTGGGCGCGCAGGCCTGTCCCCCGAAGCATTTTGAGGAATCCAAGCTGCAGCTCTTCTGGCTCCATAACGAATACATCATTAAAGGTTTTGCGGAAGGTGGTGTAATCCTCCATTGGAAGCCCCGCGATCAAATCCAGATGCTGATCGATATTGCGACTTTCCTTAATCTTCATCACGGTACGGGACAGCTTCTTAAAATTCTGGCGACGTTTAACGAGCTCGTTCGTCTCATCATTCGTAGACTGTACACCAATCTCAAATCTGAAGATGCCCGGAGGCGCATTCTTGGACAGGAAATCCAGAACTTCTGGCCGCATGATATCTGCTGTAATTTCAAACTGGAATACACAGCCTTGATGATTGTCGATCAAGAATTGAAACATTTCCATCGCATAGTTACGATTGATATTGAAGGTGCGGTCCAAGAACTTAATGATTTTGGCACCATTCTCAATTAAGTAGAGGAGATCAGACTTCACTCGTTCAATATCATAGTAACGTACGCCTACCTCAATACTGGATAAACAAAATTGACAGTTAAACGGGCACCCACGGCTCGTCTCAAAATAAACAATACGTTTGCTCAGATCTGGAATATCCTCTGGAAAACGATGCGGTGTAGGCAGCGTATTTAGATCGCTTTTGGGACGAGGTGGATTTACAATGATCTCCTCTCCCTTACGATAAGCAGCTCCGTACACAAAATGAAATTTCCGGTCGTCTCTCAGCTCCTGCAGCAGATGATGGAACGTCTCTTCTCCATCTCCATTGACGATGAAATCAATGCCAGCTTCTCTCTTCATCCAATGCAGCGGCTCATAAGAGACTTCCGGCCCTCCCAGAACAATCGTAACCTCAGGCATCACTTGCTTAAGAATTCCGATCAGCTTAAGCGTCTCTTCGATATTCCAGATATAACAGGAGAAGCCAATCACATCTGGCTGTTTCTGAAACAAGTCGGACACGATATTCATTACGGGATCTTTAATGGTGTACTCCACCAAATGAATATCTTTAAATTCATGCTCACTGTAAGCTTTAAGCAAACGGATCGCCAGTGAGGTATGGATATATTTTGCGTTTAGCGTGGTCAGAACGATTTTCAATGCTACACGACCTTTTCTACATTTCATTTTGAAAAAACTCTAGGAATGCCTTACCATACTTCCGGTATTTCACTTCCCCGACACCCTTTACCCTCAGCATTTCCGCTTCGGTCTGCGGGCAAACCACACTCATCTCACGCAGCGTTGCATCATTGAAAATAATATAAGATGGCACATGCTCTCGGCCTGCCAGTTCCCGCCGAATCAGACGAAGTTGCTCGAAGACGGTCTCATTGACCGCCGAAGGTGACAAATCATGTCCGCGACTACGAACTCGCGTACCGGATGCCGCACCTGCTCGTGATGGCCGCGCTACTCGCTGCATCACTTCACGCTGTCCTCGCAGTACCTCAGCAGCCAAAGGCTGGAGCCGTACTACCGGATATTGTCCTTCAGACAATGCCAGATATCCTTCAGAGATAAGTACATTGATACTCTCCGAGATCTCCTTCTCCGTCCGGCTCGACATCGCACCATGGGTCGGCAGCTTATCAAAACCATACTGCATCACCTTCTGATTGCGAGAACCTTTAAGCACAGAAGCCACCAACGCTACTCCATAACGCTCTCGCATACGGTGGATGCAAGAGAATATCTTCTGTGCATCTACAGTCATATCTACAAGCTCTCGTTCATCTGTACATGAGCTGCAAATCCCGCATGGCTTGTCTCCATGTGCCTCACCAAAATAATCCAGCTGAGCACTCCGCAAACAACGGGTAGTATAGCAATAATCAATCATTTGCTGAAGTTTGCGATATTCGTTAGCTTTGCGGTCCGTATCCTGCGGATTCTGCTCAATTAGGAACTTTTGTGTCATAATATCCTGCGCACTAAAGAGCAGGATACACTCACTAGGTTCACCGTCACGGCCAGCACGACCAGCCTCTTGAACATAAGCTTCCATATTTTTCGGCATATTGTAATGAATTACGTAACGGACATTGGATTTATCAATCCCCATCCCAAAGGCATTCGTGGCCACCATAACCCGGATATCATCATAGAGGAAGCCTTCCTGACTATCTGCCCGCTCCTGATCATTCATCCCTGCGTGATAGCGGCCTGCTGCTATTCCTGAAGCCTGCAGCCTTTGATATAGATCATCTACTTCTTTGCGTGTAGCCGCATATACAATGCCCGGTTGGTGGGAATGCGTCGCTGTGTAGTCCATGACGAATTCCCGCTTATTCTCTCCACGTAGCACAGACATGGCTAGATTATCTCTTCCGAGTCCAGTCATGAAAATACCTGGCTCGCGCAGACGAAGCAGCCGAACCATGTCCTCCATAACCTCTGGCGTCGCCGTCGCTGTAAATGCAGCCAAGATAGGTCGTTCTGGCAACTCGTCCACAAATGGCGATACCGACAAATAACTTGTGCGGAAATCATGTCCCCACTGTGATACACAGTGTGCCTCATCTACAGCCACACAGGAAATCGCCAGCTCAGCCATCTCCAGTCGGAACCAGTCCAGCTCTAACCTTTCGGGCGCGACATAAAGCAGCTTCAAATCGCCGCGACGGGCAGCACGAATCCGCTCATTTACTTCTTTTCCGCTTAACGTGCTATTAATAAAGGCTGCCGGAATACCTGCCGTGGTCAAAGCATCCACCTGATCTTTCATCAGCGAGATCAATGGCGATATCACCAATGTCAGTCCGGGCAGCAGCAATGCAGGAACTTGATAACAGATCGATTTTCCGCCTCCAGTAGGGAGGATCCCCAGCGTGTCGCGACCTTCCAGCAAGTTCTGAACAATCTTCTTCTGACCATCCCGAAAATCTGGATAACCGTAATATTTCTGCAGCTCAGCCTGCGCCTGTTCAATAGTAGGTGCTTGCATCTTCATATCTCTCATAACCCCTTAAGCGTTTCTATCTTTAGTTTAGCGGTCAATGGTGTATTGAGCAACACTCGTGAAATCATCCTGCCACTTCATGTTTTGGAAAATTTACATAAAAGCTCTTCTTTTGAGCCAAGCTTAAAGAATCGCCATTCTATAGGAAAGAGGAACAACCGTGCAAAATTGGAAACAAAATCTTAGTTCTTTTACACATAAAAAAGCACACGAAGAACCCACTTCCCCTAATGAGCGTTCGCAGAATCCTCTGGCTTCTGACCTAGATAAAAACATTAATGCCATACGTAATGTCTTTGGTGAAGATGCTGATCTCATTGTGCGTAACTTTCGAATGTATGGCATGTATCACGCAGCGATCCTGTTATTTTCGTCTTTAGTGGATCAGGAGCAAGTTCATGAGCATGTCCTGAAGCCGTTAATGAGTGCTCCCTCCGAACTCTCGGCAATTCCAGAGCAACGCAAGGATCTGCCCGATTTCATCTGGAATACAACCGTTCAAGTGACTCAAGGGAACCGAACACCGGACTTAAACGCCTTGCCTGCCTTTCTATTAGAAGGTAGCGTAGTTCTGCTTGTAGAAGGCATGGACCAGGCACTTTATTTTAATCTGCGTAAAATTGAACATCGCAGTATTGAACAGCCGCAGACGGAGCAGATTATACGCGGTTCGCGAGAAGGATTTATTGAGAATTTGGAAGCCAATCTATCCCTGCTTCGTTATCGGCTGCAAACTCCAGATTTTCGAGTTACGACCGCCCCGCTTGGTGCACGTACCCGTTCCCAGGTTGCTGTGTGCTACATAGAAGGGATAGTAGATCCCGCATTAGTTAAAAAAGTGATGAAGAGATTATCTATGATCAACACAGACAGCATCCTAGATTCAGGGTACATCGAGCAATTCATAGAGGATAATCCGTTATCCCCCTTTCCACAAGTTCAACCAACGGAACGACCAGATAGATCTGCAGCAGCATTATTAGAGGGAAGAGTCGTCATTCTGGTAGACGGCTCTCCCTTCTCTCTAATCGCTCCAGCCCTATTCAGTCAATTCTTCCAGACGATGGATGATTATACGGAACGTTTTATTGTCGGTAGCCTTATTCGAATAATCCGGCTGATTGCCTTGATATTCTCACTTTTCTTCCCTGCTCTGTATGTATCTGTAATTTCCTTTAACCCAGAGCTCTTGCCAACGGAGTTTGCTGTTGCGATCTCAGGGGGGAGAGCCGGGGTTCCTTTTCCAGCAGTTTTAGAAGTACTGATCATGGAGGTCTTCATGGAAGTACTTCGTGAGGCGACCATTCGTTTACCACAAATGATTGGAGGTGCCCTCTCTATCGTAGGTGTCCTTGTTATCGGACAGGCAGCCGTATCAGCAGGTCTGGCGAGTCCGACAACCGTGGTTATTGTCGCCATAACAACTATAGGGTCTTTTGCCACCCCTTCGTACAATGCGGCGATCTCATCCAGAATGCTAAGATTCCCATTAATTATTCTGGCGGGCTGCTTTGGTCTGTACGGCGTCATGTTAGGCACCATAGTAATTGTGAATCACTTATTATTTCTGGAATCCTTTGGGGTTCCTTACATGACACCATATGTGCCTACTAAATGGAGAGATCTGAAGGACAGTCTGATTCGTGTCCCCTTATGGTGGATGAGACGACGCCCGAGCTTTTTGAACAGTCCAGACCCTACTCGACTCGCTCATGATTTGCCAACAACGTATTTAGATCAGATTTTTAAGGAGACAGGTGAACCTGATGAACAACAACCGCCCGATAACAACAATCCAAGTAGTGATAGTAATCGTTAGTACGATTATTGGGATAGGCATATTAAGCATTCCTCGTAATATGTCTGAAACTGGTGGAAGCGGCGCACCTTTGGTGTCAGCTTCTGGAATTCCATTAGCTTTTCTCGGCTGTTGGTTCACGGCCGCTGTCTGCCGCAAATTCCCGAACGAAACTTTGTTCATATTCAGCCGCCGGCTACTCGGCACAGGACTCGCAGATATGTTCTCAGTTCTTATTTCATTGTTTTTTGCATTCTCTGCCGGGATTACCATGCGTCAATTCGGGGAGGTATGCATCACAGTTGTGTTTAAAAAAACACCTATCGAAGCGGTAATTCTATTGATGCTCATCCTGGCTGCCTTATCCATACGCAGAAATACTATTAAATTTACATATGTTCATGTTTTTTATTTACCTTTCATCTTAGTATCCGTTATCGGCATTGTTTTAGTTTCGTTAAAAAGCGTAGATGCCTTAAACTTATTGCCCATCACAGGTAATCACCTAACCTTTTCAAGCTTTTCAAAGGGAATGCTTACTTCTGCTGCCTTGTATCAGGGAACTTTTGTTCTAACGCTAATGGTTCCCATAATGAAAAATCCCCATCAGGTACTTAAAGCAGGTGCTGCTGCACTTCTTATTATTGGCTTTGTTTATGTAATGATCATTATCATCACTGTTGGGATGTTCGGAGCTCAAGAAACCAAACTGCTCACCTATCCCACTCTAGAGACTGCCCGTTCCATTTCTATTGGCGGGGGGTTATTAGAACGATTTGATGCTCTATTTATAATAGTCTGGGTAGTGTCAATATTCACTACAATTTTCACGAATTACTACGTAGCGACATATTCAGTTCAGCAGGTTATGCGGATAAAAGATCACCGCTTATTATCCAGTTTTTCACTTCCATTAATCTTCAGTTTTTCACTTATACCCAGAGATATTTATCAAGTCCACACGATCGCCTCTATTACTGGGGTTATCGGTCTGATTTTATTGACCTTCTACCCTCTATTGTTATGGTTAATGGCTCTTATTCGTCATAAAGGAGAGCCTGCTCATGAATAATGGAATTTACAAACGTATCTTTCTCTTAGTAGTACTCTCCATAGCATCAGGATTTCTCGCGGGTTGCTGGGACCAGCTCGAAATAGAAGATCGTGCCCTTGTGCTCGGATTGTCCATAGACTCCGTTCCGGCAAATAGCGAAACCGAAGATGATAAAACGACACATCTTAGTAGCGCGAACATTAACCTGAATAAGATTCGCGTGACCGCTCAAATTGCGGTTCCAGGAAGAGTCCCGTTAGGACCAAGTAGCGGGGGTGAGGGTAGCGGAGGAGGAAATCAAAATCCGGTATGGGTTATACAAGTATACGGATACTCTCTGGATGACGCCATGAATAATTTGCAACAGCAAATCTCAGATCCACGTTATCTCATCCATCTTCGGGTCATTATCATTAGTGAAGATATTGCGAGGAGCAATCTGCATGATTTAAATGACTATTTACGTCGCAATCCCGAGGTACGCCGGCGTACTTGGCTGCTGGTGTCGGAAGGAGCGGCATCCGAATTCATGAATATAAATCCTCCACTTCAACGAGTACCGACCCTGTATATCCTGTCCACCATGGAGAAAGCAGTAACCTCTGGCAAGTTCCCTGCTAACTATATGGGGGTATTCTGGTCTGCTGAATCCAAATGGGGCGAAAGCGGTTATTTACCTTACGTTTCTTTACATCAAAAAGAGAATATGTTGATTAAAGGTCTAGCTTACTTTAGTGGTGGTGTGATGGTGGGATCAACGACCCCTATTGAAATCGGAGCATATATGTCTATGAAGGGTATTAATCCCGGAGGTTATTCCGTGCTATTCAATTCAGATAAGTTTGGTCCGGTGATCCTCAAAACTAACGACCGTTTCACAAGAATTAAGGCTCAAATCAAAAATGGGAAACCCCATATAACTTATAATATTTTTCTAGATGCCGCTCTGGATGAACACATAAGCAGTGAAGCCAATATTTCTTCAAGCCAAGCTCTGAAAGAACTTGAAGTCAACTTCCAGAAAGGCGTTATACAAATATTAGATCAGCTAATTAAAGAGACTCAACAAGCCCATTCGGATATCTTTGGTATGGGAGAATACGTACGCGCTTATATGCCTTCCTATTGGAAAGCTAACGTCCATAACAAAAAGGATTGGGAAGAACAGTATTCCCATCTCACTGTAGATATAAAAGTCAATTCAAATATAAACAGAGTTGGACTTAAAGAAGAATAGGTGGTATTTAAATATGATCTATCATCAGCTAACCTACATAGCTGCAGCACTTCTGATCTCTGGCATCCTGCTGCTTACTGTGGATACTAAGATTTATGCCGTAAGTGCTATGCCCCGAGAAAAGAAGATTTCTCATCTATTAGGCTGGGTACAAATCATCTTGTTTCTTCTTGTTGTTGTAGTCCAACTAATATTTCTATGAGTACCACTGCCCTTCACATAGTATTTCTTAACAGCCCATGGTATATTGAGGAGTACAATATTAAAGGACGGAGAATGCAGTCATGAACACAAGAAGAAATCCTAAAGAAACAGCCAAAAGAGGTACTCGTTCCCACAGCAAGCCAACTGGCAAGCTTAATCATAAAGCTAAAGCACCCGCGGCACCCAAGTCTTTTACAGTAAATGAACCTTCGGAGCTGCTAGCCTTCTTACTCAGCCACATCACAGGCCGGGGACGAAATGCTATTAAATCTATCCTCTCGCGTGGACAAGTAGCAGTGAATGGCAAGGTAGTCACACAGCATAATTTTCAATTGCATCCGAGGCAAACTGTGACGATTGATCAAGAGAAGCCTGTACAAGTAGCAGAAATGATCGGACTCACCATCGTCCATGAAGATGATGATCTAATCATTATTCAAAAGGATGCTGGACTGCTGTCGATTGCCACTGCGGAAGAAAATGAATTAACAGCTTACCGCCAGCTTACGGAGCATGTCCGCATCAGTAATCCTAAGAACCGAATTTTTGTCGTACACCGCTTGGACCGCGATACGTCTGGGGTAATGATGTTTGCCAAAAGCGAACGGATCCAGCAGGCACTGCAAACTACGTGGAAGGATACCGTGAAGGAACGTTCTTACGTAGCACTAGTCGAGGGCGCTGTTAAAAGACCTGAAGGTACGGTGAGCTCTTGGTTAAAAGAAACCTCTACCCTGAAAATGTACTCCAGTCCTCATGAAGGCGACGGTCTGCATGCGATCACACATTATAAGCTCCTTCAGGCGAACCGCCACTTCTCCTTGCTTGAGGTAAAGCTTGAAACTGGACGTAAGAATCAGATTCGTGTGCATATGGCGGATATCGGACATCCGATCGCAGGGGACAAGAAGTATGGTGCGGAGACCAAAACGGTAGGCCGACTAGGTTTGCATGCTCGTGTACTTTCTTTTATTCATCCTACTACAGGAGAGTTAATGACCTTCGAAAGCCCAATTCCGAAGACATTCCTGAAATATACCGCACCTGCACCTACGAACTAACAAGATCACAGTGAATACCCATTCATCCTAAGGGGGCTGATTACAGTGGAGCTTACTACACTACAATCGCTACAATAACTTAACAAAGAATGGGTGATTAGCTATGACAACAGCACATCATTATGAATGTATTGAACGTTTACCCACGACCGAGGAGCATGCCTCCTTATGGGAAGCTGTCGGTTGGGGGAATGTGAATACGGAAATGACCGCAGCCTCTCTGGCTCATTCGGTGTATGGGATGGTCGTTGTTCAGGAAGACAAGGTTATCGGTATGGGGCGGATCGTCGGCGATGGTCATATGTACTTCTATATTCAGGACGTAGCCGTGCTTCCCGAATTTCAGGGCCAAGGCATTGGTAATGTCATTATTGAGCAGCTACTACACTATATTCGATCTCATTGTTTTTCTGGCGCGTTCGTCGGACTTTTCGCATCACATGGGAATGATACCTTTTACGAACGATTCGGCTTTCAGAATCATGCCCCGGGTATGACGGGCATGTTCAAGGTCATGGAGTAACAAGCGAAAGATGCCCGGTCCATATGGTCCCTGGGCATCTTTTTCACTTCTATTTAGATCATGTTACAATACTAATAAACAAAAGAAGGTGCCATTATTGTTCCATCCTACTGTCTTCGATAATATTAAAATTGCTTTTGAGAACCAAATCTACGATTACGATAATTTGGACGGAATTCTAGTAGTTACGGATCGTTCCGACCTTCTGAATATGGCATCGATGTCCAGAGAATTTAGCCTTTCCTTCCAATTGACGGCTGGCAGGAGCGTAACCGCCGAAGTCTTTCTTACTTCATCTGTGAAAGATCTTAGCGATGAAATATTGGAAGTACCTAACACGGATCCCGGTTGCAATCTTTCGTTACGTTTTTATATGGAGATCGAAGATATCCCTGCTGAATGTCAGGCGATCGAGAGTATTCTCAAAGCGATCTGGGGGCCTGAATTCCAGCCCGTGCAATCTTTAAGCTTCATTTATGGTCAAGAAGGCGAAACCTACAATAACTGCATCGAGCTGCGATTCAAAAGGCAAATCACGGAAGAGCAGATGGAGGACATTCCGAACCTGCTGAATCATCTTCTACAAAGTGCAGAAGAACTGGAGTCTTTCTCCATATAATCCCTACTGCACACCGTTCGTACTTTGGAAAAAGAGGTGAGCCAGAAATGAAATTCCTGCCTGCTGCCAAAAGTAACCGTTGGTTAATCTGGATGGCTGTTTATTGTGTTTGTCTATGGCTGCTTTTCATTCTGCACAGATTCGTTATGATGGCTCATACATTGGATGTCATACTCTTGCTGCGCTTCGCCCTTTTTTCCATTGTCGTATCTGGTATCGTCAATGCCTTAGGGTGGCTCGGAGCTCGTCTACTCTGGTTAATCACTACAACAGGAATAATCATCGGTTCGGTAATTATGCTAAGCTACACCTATAGAGAGATGTCCGGTTGGGAGGATCTCGCGGGATTCCTAGCTTTTTTCTTTTTTACATGTGGAGGATTTGCACTCGGTTTATTGGCGGAAGCAATTCGTCTGCTGGTTAAGCAGTGGCCGAAAGCTTGAACGGAGGAGATGATCGATCGTTGTCCAATTCTTTTCTAACCAAAAATGCATTGTCCCATTCCTTAAAAGAACTAATGGAACATACGTCGCTCAATAAAATTACAGTCAAACAGCTCGTGGACCATTGCGGACTAAATCGACAAACTTTCTATTATCATTTCCAAGATATATTTGATTTACTGGGTTGGATCTATAAGACCGAGGCTGTAGAAAGCATCGCCCAGTATCGTAGCTACAGCACATGGACGGACGGTTTTTATAGAATCTTCTGCTACATCGAACGGAATAAAACCTTTTGCTGCAACACCTTGAACTCACTCGGCAGAAATCATCTGGATGCGTATCTATATGATGTGACGAATGATCTCATTATGGGTGTTATAAACGAACTGTCCGTCGAGATGGAGGTCAGTCAAGAAGATAAGCACTTCATTGCCAACTTCTATACACTGGCCTTCACAGGCCTTGTCATTCAGTGGATGAGAGATGGGATGAAGGAACATCCGGATCATATTATCGAGAAGCTAAGTGTACTCATTGAGGGAAATATTCTAAAAGCCTTGCACAAGTATGAGAATACGCCGTTGTAACCTTTGGGTTGCAGCGGTTTTTTGTCTAAAAACTAGACAGTTAGACCGAAATGACTAAAATCCATACACTCTAAAAGGTTTGATTATACCTTCAGAATTAGAGTTGGTTTACATTAAGAATGTGATTATTTCAACAACAACTTGGAGGCGACCATTGTGAAAAAAGAGTACGGTAATAAACAGGTTTATTTTGTCGGTGGCGGAATTGCATCCTTAGCGGGCGCGGCTTACCTGGTCAGAGACTGTGACTTTCCGGGACAGAACATTCACATTATTGAAGAGATGAAGATTCTCGGTGGCAGCAACGACGGCGCAGGTGACACTGAGCACGGTTATGTCATTCGCGGTGGCCGGATGCTCAACGATGAGACCTATGAGAATACATGGGATCTACTCATGTCGATTCCCTCCCTCGACCATCCTGACAAATCCGTTAGAGAAGAGATTATAGAATTCGATACCGCCAATCCAACACATGCTAACGCTAGACTCGTTAACCGTAACGGTGAGGTGGAAGATGTATTATCCATGGGCTTCGATATGGCTGACCGGCTTGCGATGGGTAAATTAATTATTACACCAGAAGAAAAAATGGGAAAAGCTCGGATTAACGACTGGTTTGGTCCACACTTTTTCACCACGAACTTCTGGTATATGTGGGCTACTACTTTCGCCTTCCAACCTTGGCATAGCGCGGTAGAGCTTAAACGATATATGATTCGCTTCGTTCATGAGTTCCCAAGAATTCAAACCCTGGAAGGCGTAACCCGCACTCCATATAACCAGTATGATTCCATCATCTTACCTATGCACAAATATCTCGAAGGCTTTGGTGTAGACTTTACATTGAAATGTACAGTAACTGACCTGCAGTTCAAAGACGGAGATGGCATTACCGTAACCCAAATGAACGTCCTACGCCAAGGTGTCCCAGACGTTATTAACATAAGCGAAGACGATATCGTAATCGTCACGAACGGCTCTATGACCGAAGGCTCCAGCCTTGGATCTATGACTTCTGCCCCACGTCTCAACGGAAAGGGTAGCTCATGGAAATTATGGGAGAACATCGCCGCCAAAAAACCAGGTCTCGGCAATCCATCCTCCTTCGATGATCATGTAGATGGTTCGAAATGGGAGTCCTTTACCGTGACCTTCCAAGATTCCAAATTCTTCGATCTTATGGAGAAATTCACTCGTAATCGTGCAGGTACTGGCGCATTGGTTACCTTTAAAGATTCGAGCTGGTTAATGTCCGTTGTATTAGCTTTCCAACCGCATTTCCGCAATCAACCAGAGCATGTAAAAGTATTCTGGGGTTACGGTTTGTACCCTGACAACGTAGGAGACTTCGTGAAGAAGAAAATGAGTGAATGTACCGGTGAAGAAATTATGGAAGAATTAATCGGTCATCTTCATTTCGAAGAACATAAGGATGAGATCATGGCAACTGCTAATTGTATTCCATGTATGATGCCTTATATCACTTCACAATTCATGCCTAGACTAAACAGTGACCGACCTAAAGTAGTTCCTGAAGGCTCTACTAACCTTGCCTTCGTTGGACAATATTGCGAAATTCCAGATGATGTTGTATTCACGGAAGAATACTCTATCAGAGCAGCCAGAACTGCAGTATACACGTTGCTCGGCATTAACCGGCCTATCGAACCAATCAATCAACATCAGTATGATGTCCGCACCTTGTTCACAAGCTTTATCACTTCTTTTAGATAAACACTTCTTAAAAAGACGAGCGTTCCCGGATAGATTCGGCGGCGCTTGTCTTTTTAGTGTGTAAAACAGAGCAGAGTTTCGGAATTAAAAAAAGAAGAAATGGATACTTCTCCATCTCTTCTTCTCCACACTATACGAACTTTATATATTGCAAGATCCGTCCGCGCAGCCATCATCCGTAGATACGTCAGATTTTCCTTTGCCAACCACTTGCAGTGTTGGTCCAGCTTGTTCTTCCGCCCACACGGTATCCAACACCTCTGTAAATACAGGTCCAGGCTGTGCACCGGATAAAGCATATTTATTGTTGAACACGAAGAAAGGCACACCGGTAATATTCAGACGGCTTCCTTCTTCGATATCTCCATTCACTTCAGCTGTGTAAGCATCTGTCTCCAGCATTGCCGCTACTTCTACCTGATCAAGCCCTACCTCAGCAGCAAGTGTAGCAAGTACACTGCGATCCCCAAGATTCAATGAATCCGTAAAGTAGGCACGTAGCAGACGCTCGGACATTTCTGCACCTTTTCCTTTTGAGCTTGCAAAGTGACTGAGGCGGTGGCTGTCGAAAGTATTCGTATGCTTCATTGTATCGAATTGGAAATCCAATCCCACATCTTGGGCTTGCTCAGCTAGCTGTGCGTTCATTGCTTTTGCTTTTTCAATCGTCATACCGTATTTGGAAGCCAGCATCTCATGAATACTCTGAGTTTCATTCAATTTTGCATGTGGATCCAATTGAAAGCTACGGAATACCACCTCTACTTGATCTCGGTTCGGGAACTGACTCAGCGCATTCTCCAAACGTCTTTTACCAATATAACAAAATGGACACGCATAATCGGACCAAATATCTATTCTCATGAAAAAAACCTCCTAATATTATTGTTCATTAGTAACTGCTGAATAAGATTGATAACTAAATATTCGTCGCTTACTATTATATAGTTAAAAACCGAAAAATACAAACTTAACTTTTATTTCAAAAAATCTCATTAGACCTGAGCCCCAACTAAAAGTATACGAAAGTGGTATATACGCTCTTCTTCAGGACAGATAGAATGAAGGTAACCATTTTGCCGGAAGACTGCATTCAGATTAGCGGACAAAAGAAGTCCGGAAGGGAGATCAGATATGTATGATATATCTATAGTGATTCCTACCCGTAACCGAATCGACGACCTTACGGTGTGCATAGAGTCCATTGGCAAGCAGACACAGCTTGAGGACATCTCCATCGAGCTATGGATTGTGGACGACGGTGAGATCCCTGAGGACAGATTAGCTTATTATCGTGAAATACTAACTGGATTACCGCAGGCTGAACTTCATTATCATCGCAAAACTAAGCCTGGCCTCTGGCTTTCCCGTTACGAAGCGCTAGGACTGATCCATGCAGAAATTATGCTCCACTTAGATGATGATGCAGAATTAGATGACTCCTTATATATTCGGCGACTGCTAGATACTTATGCAGCCGATAATTCCATTGTTGGTGTAGGTGGTATTGCAAAAGGCATACATAGTAGCATTCCAAGCAGGCTGTTCGGTATGATAACCGGACAAATGTCCGGATCACCGGGCAGATTGTCGGCAAGTATGTTTGCAGGCTCGCAATTCCTTTGGGGAGAGAAGAAGCAGGTATTTGAAACAGATTTTTTTCACGGGTGTAATATGTCCTTCCGGCGCTCGGCACTGCGTGATATTAAGCCCTATCCATGGATGACAAGCTACTCCATAGCCGAGGATATTTATTTATCCCACTTGGCCAGCCGCTATGGCAAGCTCGTGATTAACCCCGCTATGAAAATCATCCATCATGAGTCGCCAGGTTCTCGTGATAAGGCGGGGGTTGTAGCACGGGCTACCGCAATCAATCACTACTATCTGCTCAACTTGCGTAAAGCTCCTTTTATGAATTATGCTGCTTTGATCTGGACATTGTCTTGTCTGACGGTTAAAGCAACTCTAAAACGGAATTTCAAAGCCGTTAGCGGATATGCCAAGGGCATCCTCTTCGTATTAAACCCTCGCAAGAATAAATACAGTGAATATATGCTAGATTAAGTAGCATCGTTTATTTCTAAATCTGTAGCGCCGCTCCGAATCAGGATACGGGGCTTTTTTTCTATGTCGCCAGATTATATCCCTAAATGTGTCATGAAATTAATTTCCATCAACTTCTGATCTGGGGTATGATATAAATAATGTGTTTTGTTTTAGAAACTAACTTTATGGATGGTGGAATATGTTCAAGAACAAAAAAACGACGCTGATCCTCGTTGTAATCGTCATCGCCGTCATAGCTGTCGGAGCTTGGCTAATTACTAAAGATAAGGACGATAAAACAGCGGGAACTACGGGTAGCGCAACAACAGCCGGAAAAGGGGAGGAAAAGTCTCTCTCTCAAACATTTTATATTTATGATACTGTTGTGAATATCAAAGTGTTCGGTGCTACTGTAGAACAGAAAAATATGGATGATATCCAGCAGATGCTGGAGCGAATGGATATGGAGCTTAGCCGCACCAAAGAAGGTGGAGAGACTTACGCAGTCAATCAGGCAGCAGGAAAAGAAGCGGTTGTTGTTTCTGACGAGACCCTGGATGTAATTAAACAATCCATACAATACGCAAAGGAAATGGACGGGCTATTTGATCCTACAATCGGTCCGTTAATCGATCTTTGGAATATCGGTAGCGGTGGAGATAAGGTCCCTCCCCAAGCTGAAATTGATAAAGCGAAGAGCCTAACCAATTACAAGGACGTTGAAATTGATGAAGCTGCGAAAACTGTAAAGCTTATGAAGGAAAATATGGTGCTAGATCTGGGTGGCATTGGTAAAGGTTATGCTGCTGACCGTATCGCTGATTATTTGAAAGAGCAAGGTCTGAATAGCGCTATGATTAACCTCGGAGGCAGCAGTATTATTGCACTCGGTAAGAAGCCAAACGGAACGGAATGGAATATCGGATTGCAGGATCCGGATCAAAGCCGCGGCACACAGCTAGGAACTATTAAAATCTCAGATGAGGTCATCGATGCTTCTGGTGTTTACGAACGGTATTTTATGCAGGACAATGTTCGTTACCATCATATCCTTGATCCACGTACAGGATATCCTTCTCAGAACGGTCTCAAAAGCCTTACCATTATGAGCCCGAATGCAACAGACGCAGATGCCTTATCAACGGGGGTATTCTTGATGGGAATTGAAGAGGGTATGAAATATCTTGAATCTTTACCTGAAGATGTGGAAGCTTTCTTTATTAC
Organism: Paenibacillus sp. FSL E2-0201; assembly: GCF_037963325.1. Taxonomy (NCBI): domain Bacteria; kingdom Bacillati; phylum Bacillota; class Bacilli; order Caryophanales; family Paenibacillaceae; genus Paenibacillus; species Paenibacillus sp. FSL E2-0201. The sequence continues at coordinate 1,453,731 of NZ_CP150154.1, read as the reverse complement.
CGACGACAACAAAATCTATGCCACCGCAGGTATTAAAGAAAGAATGAATCTGACGGATCCAACGTACAGCTTCGCAGACTAAATGAAAAAAGCTTGCCCCATAGAGCCGAAGCCGGCTTTCTAGGGAGCAAGCTTTTTTTATAGATCTGACTTGGAGCAGCGAGAAGGACGCCTCTCTCTCAGTTTAATATACGAACAAGAAAGAACTATGGTTTAATACAGTTAAACCTCGGAAACATCTACATCAACAAAGGAGCGAAATTCATGAACCTTGTGAGACCCCTACCTTCCATAGCGGCTGGCGCGATATTGTGGCGGTTGCGGCGACGGCACGGTGGTTGCTGTGGGTAATAATGAACATGGTCAATGCGATGTACACAGCTGGTAAGGCATCCAACTACCAAGAAATTAGTTCTCAAAATTATTAATGCATAAAATAATGAAAGCCATGCGCCAATTTCTCTCGCATGGCTTATGTTTTGTACCTCCTCTTACACAAGAGGAAGCTCACCAAACTCCTTATAATTAGTAAAAATATAACTAGGGTTATGATCCGTAGCCGGTTGTCTGCCTCTCGGATTGTACCAACAAACCTTCCATCCAGCCGCAAGCGCTCCAACTACATCATTAGCCCAAGTATCCCCTATATAAAGCGAGTTCTCCGCCAAAGTGCCTGACTTTTGGTTTACGTGCACGAATATTTCCGGATCCGGTTTAGCAAGACCTACAGCATCAGAAATAAAGATCATATCCTCGGGAATAATCTGATCTAACCCTAATCCCACAATCTTATTCATCTGATGATCCTTCGGTCCATTCGTAATAATGCCTACCTTATGGCCGTCCGCAATGAACCGTTCAAGGTGCTCACGCACGCCATCAATCATTTGAATAGTGTATTGTCGTCCAATATATGCCGCTTGTACCGCCGAGGCTTGGTCACGATCAATCTGTAACCCATACTCTGCAAAAGCAAGCTCCAACCGCCGCACTCTTGTCTCTTCAAGCGGAATCTCACCGCGCAAATACATCGGCCATAATACATCGCTATGATGTCTCACTTTATAAAATAATTCCGCAAAGTCCAGACAATTCTCATCTGGGCGGAGCACTTCACACACTGCTTCTTTAAAAGGAACCAGATGATCATATAACGTATCATCGAGATCAAAAAAGATTGCCAACTTATGACTTGTTTCCACTTTAACGCCCCTTACTTATCTTTCTCTCTAGCTATCTTCAGAAAAAAAGGTTATAGGTATAAAATTCATCATCTCGAAGGTATCCATGCGCTTCATACAAACGCTGCGCTCCCACATTCTCTGTCATCGTTGTCAAGGACAAGCCCTTCGTATTCGTAGAAAGGGCGTGGTCTCTAGCACTGTCCAGCAGTTTGGAACCTAGGCCATGCCCTCGCAGTCCCTCAGTAACGAACAAATCATTCAGTATCCAGAGGCGCTCCATCGTAACCGATGAAAAAGAAGGATAGAGCTGTGTGAAGCCCCACGCGCGTTTCTCATCGCCATCCCCCTCAACTACCATAAGGATCACAGATTCATTCAGCTTTAGCCTGTCAGCTAAGAAGGCGCGTGCACCTTCCCGATCTGAGGCTGCTCCATAAAATACTCGATACTCATCAAATAATGGAATGAGCCATTCTAAATCATCCAGAACCACTCGTTCTATACGATAGTTATTCATCCTCAGCGCTCACTTTCCGGCTTCGCCCGTTTTAACCTCATTGTAAAGGGTTACCGAGCCGTTCACCATGGAGAGAACGCCGAATGATTTGGATAATTGAGCCTTATTCCTTTGAATCGTAGAACACATGCCGGGCACTAACTTTACCCGCTTCGATATCTAAAATTCCGAAAGAATACAATTTCTCACGCCGCTTATCTGTAGGAGAACCTGGATTAAATAGCAGGATACCATTCTCCTCTCTTAGCAAGGGCTGATGTGAGTGACCAAAAAGAATACAATCCACCTCATCATTCGCAAAAGCAAGCAGGGCATTTCCATCCGTTCCTTTGCGAGAATGTGGCGTATGTCCATGAACCATTCCGATTCGGATTCCCTCAAGAGTAATGATCTTGCGTTCTCCGAAACGCTCAATGATCTCATCGCCATCATTATTTCCGGCAATACCCTCTACCGGTGCTAATTTCGTCAGTAAATCATAGATTCCCATACTCACCCAATCACCGAGATGCAAGATTAAATCCACATTTTGAAACTCTGCTATCAACGCCTTTGGCAGAGACTTAGCCATTCTTGACATATGTGTATCAGATACGACTCCTACTTTCATAAATCTCAGCTCCTAATCTATCATACTCAACTTTAGTTATCACACATATCCATAAATCTAATATTCAAATAATTGTACGATTTGCTTAAGCGAGAAGCAAGTTCTGTGACTTCTTCCACTCCGCAGCTAGGACTCTCGATCCTGCCAATTCCATAGTCTTACTTCCCCCACATGCAAATCGCTGACCCATGTTTCTTCCTTCAGCTTAAGCAATTCTTTCACCGGACCGGTTACTACAGCTCCATATAGCCTAACTCCGTTCTTCTCCAAATAACTAATGGAATCATCCAAATCAATAAACGGAATTACCCTGTCCGCGATTGATTTATGCTCTTGCATCAAGCGCAGCGTCTTCAGGAAGTTTGCATTACGCAGTTCACCATCACCATATGACTCAACAGATGGTGAAACACTCGAACGGCTAGTCACCCCTCCGAACCATCCTCGCTTCTGCTTTGATTCCTGGGTCACTTTCATATCATCATCATGCCAAATAGGCATATACGGAAAACCTAATGGATCATTTACGACTGGCTGTCGTGTCCGTGGACCTGTATCTGCTGCAAACCACAAAGGCTGAAGATTCTTAGGCTCAAACTTCTTCAACAGCTCATCTGTCGTAAAAAATTGATCAAAAGACAAGTAAGCTTCCGCTACTGTTCCTTCCGGCAGCTTCTCCAATCTCTCCCACTCATTGCTGTTATCCATACTGTTTGTCACAGATTGATTCTCCTGCGGATACACAAAATAATAACCTACACTTCTACTATCATCCGTCCATGAATAGTTGTAGAGCCTAGCCCACCCAAATAGGAGCTTCATTGAATAATCCCCGACAGTAATTTGTTCATCTCCCACTTGTTTCTCTATCTTACTTGTCAGATTCATGCTAAAAAATGGACCGGTACCACTACTCAAATGTACAATCGTATTCGGCTGTGAGACAGCAATAGCGGAAGAAACAACATCACTATAAGTCTCTCCTCTTTCTCCAGTGCTATAAAATATCGCAGTGATGACACTGCTGATAATCAAGAAAATTAAAAACGCAGAAATTACCGTTAAAGTATTCGATATCCGAGCTCTCCATTTACCCCAGCGGATGATCTTTTTTTCCTTGCCAGGTCTGTTTCTTTTACCCTTGCCGAATTTTATGTTCTTATCCTCACTTGAAGCCCGCTCTTCTTCACCCATCAGTTCATCCAGATAAGCCTGATAAGCTTCCATCTTCTCTAACTCCCGCTCCACTTCATCTCTATCCTCGTCAGGAAGAGTACCTTCTCCATACCTTTTTAATTTCTCCTTGAATTCCTCACTCATGCTCATTCCTCCTCCGTTCCGCTTCACGCAGCTTCTGTCTGGCTCGAAAGATCAATATCTTATATTGGGACAGGCCCACATTCATAATGTCCGATGCTTCCAGATAACTAAGACCATGAAAATCATGTAGTAGCAGTGCATGCCTCTGATTGTCCGGTAGCTCACCTATCGCAATCCTCATCTCTTCCCAACGTTCCTGCCGAAGCAGCGTGCTTTCCGTGGTATCTGGATGGGCGAGCTGTTTAAAAAAATCCTCACTCTGAACAGTACTGCGTCCTTCCTTCCGCTTATAATCTACGAAGGCATTGTACGCGACACGGAACAACCACGGCTTAATCTTCTCGTCTTTACAATCCTCCAAATATAAATAAGCTCGGTAAAAGGTCTCCTGCATTAAATCTTCGGCCGCGTGATGATCACCACAAAGGGAGCGCAAATAGCGGTAAATATCCATCACATACATCTGATATATTTCATCCAGTGAATTTCGCTTCATGCACTCCCCCCTTAACCTAACCACGTATGCCAACATAAAAAGTTACAGTTAAATTCAACAACTAGTATGAATATACCAGTTATTCTATGGAAGAATGCGAAAAAAAGCCCGCTGACAAGGAGGTTTACTCCTGCCAACAGGCTTGTTAATAATCATCGGAATATTTATTGATCGTTCAATTCTCCAGGTTACTCTGCTTACAGAACAACCTCAACTTCTTTGAGCATTTCACTAACAGAGATTAAACCGCCACCGGACAAGTACCAGTAGTTAGGATCAAGGTAAATGATTTTACCGTTTTTAAAAGCATTTGTGTTCTTCACGAGATCGTTCTCAACTGCATCCTTCGCTGAACCGGATTTGCTGCCATCACTCTTCACAGCTGCATCTCTATCTACTACGAACAGATAATCCGGATTCTTGTCGGCTACATATTCGTACGATACGCTTTGACCATGAGTGGATACTTCGATTTTATCATCCGCTTGAACAAATCCGAATACATCATGGATAATACCAAAACGTGAACCTGAACCATAAGCACTGATTTTTCCTTCATTGGCAAGAATAATAAGAGATTTTTTACCATCGGCTTTAGCTTTCTCATTCAGAGCTTTAACGGAGTCAGTAATAGTCGCAAGCTCAGCTTCTACTTCAGCTTCCTTGCCAAAAATTTGGCCCAGCGTCTTCACATTTTTCGTGAAGGATTCCATGTAATTCGCATTATCTACAGCAACGTACAATGTAGGTGCAATTTTGCTGAATTCATCATAAGAATCTTGCTGTCTGCCGGAAATGATGATCAGATCAGGAGAAAGACTATTTATTTTTTCGAAGTCAGGCTCTTTCAAACCACCGACATTCTCATATTTGGCATCGCTATATTTAGAGAGATAAGAGGGTACATTGCTTTGAGGCACTCCAGTCACCTCTACGCCCAGTTTATCCAAAGTATCGAGTGTACCGAAGTCAAATACAACGACTTTCTGCGGGTTACTCTTAATCGTAATTTCTCCAAGTTCATGCTTAATAGTAAGCTCTTTGGATTCTGTATTCGGTGCAGTAGTAGCCTCTGTATTGCCTGCCGCTGCTGTATTATTATCTGAAGTTGCTGCATTATTGGAGCCACAGGCCGCCAAGATTACGGCAAGAAACACTGTCATGATTAGTAAAGATACGTTCTTCTTCAAAATATTCACCCCTATAATTTATAGTCAAGCTATTTGAATTATTCGCGTATTCGTCAAGAAGCTGGCGCCTATCACTTCTAGCGTTACGTCATAATAATTTCCGAATATAAACGGCGTCTTGTTTAAAAATAGACACCAATTTTACGACCACCTATTGTTTCTATAGGGATATCCATGTCATATACATCCCTAAGCACTACAGTATCAATAATTTCATCCACCGTACCCGATGAAGCTACCCGCCCATTCTTGAGCGCTACAATGTAGTCAGAGTAACAAGAAGCGAAATTAATATCATGAATGACGAGCACAATCGTCTTGCCCTTCTCTTCTACCAATCGGCGTAACACCTTCATAATTTGTACAGAATGCTTCATATCCAGATTGTTGAGTGGTTCATCGAGCAAAATATACTCAGTGTCCTGAGCCATAACCATCGCAATATACGCTCTCTGACGTTGTCCACCACTAAGCTGATCAATATATTTATCCTGCATCTCTTGAAGGTCCATGTAAGCAATCGCTTCGTCAACGAACGCTCTATCCTCAGGTGTGAGCTTCCCTTGTGAATAAGGGAACCTTCCGAAAGAAACAAGTTCCTTCACGGTGAGGCGTACGCTGATATGATTGGACTGCTTTAGCACCGATATTTTACGAGCAAGTTCATTACTCTTACAGCTGCCAATTTCCTTCCCTTCAATCAGTACTTCTCCTGCGTCTTTAGAGATAAGTCTACTGATCATGGAGAGCAACGTGCTTTTACCAGCTCCGTTAGGGCCGATAAACGAGGTGATTGCACCCTTTTTAATGGTTAAAGACACATCATCAACAACGGTTACTCCGCCATAACGCTTGCTTACATGCTTAACTTCTACCACGACTTATTCTCCTTTAACAGCAGATAGACAAAGTAGACGCCACCTGCAAAATTAATGATTACACTAACCGTAGTAGTGAATCCAAACACACGTTCAACTAGAAACTGTCCCCCGACAAGAGCAATAATGCTTAGCAAAATCGTGCCGGGAATCAGATAGGAATGCTTATACGTACGGAACAACTGATGCCCCACATTGGCTACTAGTAAACCCAAGAAAGTGATCGGCCCCACTAAAGCCGTTGATATTGAAACGTAGATGGATACAATTACTAACAGCCTTTTGACTACATAGTCATAATTGATTCCTAAGTTAATGGCTTCATCTTTCCCTAAAGAAATAACATCTAAATACTTCACAAATCGCATGAAATACAGCGTAGTTAACGCTAGAACAACTGTAGACAATATCAGTAGATCACTGCTGACGTTGTTGAAGCTGGCGAACATTTTTCCTTGCAGAATCAGGAATTCATTCGGATCAATGAGCACTTCCATAAAAGAAGATGCACTCTGGAACATCGTCCCCATAATAAGTCCTACGAGCAGCAGGAAGTATATGTTTTGACCCTCTCTTCGGAACATTAGCTTATACATCACACCTGAGAACAGAACCATGATACAAGCTGAGAACAAGAAATTCACATTTTTATTCATAAACGTCATATTTGATGAGCCTAGGGCGTATACACCGAACGTCTGGATCAACATGTACAAAGAGTCTAGCCCCAGAATACTAGGTGTCAAAATCCGATTGTTCGTAATGCTCTGAAAAACTACGGTAGAGACAGCTATCACCGCTCCGGTAATTAAAATGGCCGCCAGCTTTCTCCCCCGACTGGGTAGAACATAATCCCAATTGCCCATAACATGATAGGTCATAAACAAGACGATGAGAGCAACAGCGCTTAAGGATAATATAGTTAGTTTCGTCTTCATCACTAATTCGCCTTTCTTCTCATCAGCAAGTAGATAAACAGACCACTTCCGATGACGCCTACCGTGAGACTGATTGATATTTCGTATGGATATATAATGAGCCTGCCCAGAATATCACAGAACAGGAGGAACACCGCGCCGAGAATGGCAGTATGCGCCAGATTTTTTTTCAAGTTATCGCCTATGTATAGCGTTACTATGTTAGGTACAACAAGACCTAGGAAAGGAATTGTACCTACGGTTAAAATAACTACTGAAGAGATTAACGCTACAATCACCAATCCTACGTTCACAACCGCTTTGTAGTTCATACCGAGATTAACGGAGAAATCCTCCCCCATACCGGCAACTGTGAACTTATTGGCGAAAACATACGCGAGAATAACAAGCGGAATACTGATATAGATTAATTCGTATTGACCCTTAATAATCGTTGAGAAATCGCCAAGCATCCAAGACGAGATATTCTGAACCAAATCATTTTTGTAAGCAAAAAATGTAGTAATCGAGCCTACAATGTTCCCGAACATGAGTCCGACCAGCGGGATGAAAATACTATCCTTGAACTTGATCCGATCCAAGATTCTCATAAATATAAATGTTCCCAATAGGGCAAAAACAAAAGCAACGAGCAGCTTCTGCATCGGCGTCGCCCCTGTGAACAGCATCAGGGACACGAGAATACCGAATTTCGCGGAGTCCATCGTGCCCGCCGTAGTGGGAGAAACGAATTTATTTCGTGATAATTGCTGCATAATTAATCCGGCAATACTCATGCTTACACCAGCTATAATCAGTGCAGCTAAGCGTGGAATCCGGCTGACTAGCAGAGTCTGCATCTGAGATTCCGTAAGCGAAAAAAGATCCAAAGGTGAAATATCTTTTACGCCTATAAACAAAGATATAAATGAGAATACTATTAGAAGTAGGGACAAATATTTTAGTTTCATGAGTTGTTCCTTATCTGTTTAATAGTTAAATAGTTTGAGAAATAGATGATATTATCGGTATTGATAATGATTTTCATTTGCACTATGTTCGATTATACCTAAGCCCACTTTGAGGGTCAACCCTTTCGTATAGTAAAATTTAAAAGAATAGAATTTTATAAATAACATTAAAAAAAGAGACACCCATGTGGCATCTCTTTATCTCATGATCTATTTTCGCTAGCTATAGTAGTTATTTATACTTACTCCAATCCTGATTACTGTTCTCCAGCAGATGTGCAAAATCATTCTCAAGCCGCTTTTGTTCAGCTTTTCGCTGATCCTCTACCGCCTTACGAGCAGCTTCCTTGCGGTCATTCTCTTCCGCTTTCAGCGCATCAGACTGTGCCTTCAGCTTTCCTAGAACATCACTGCTCAGCAGGTCTTTTAGCGTAGCTGGTCCATCGGTCGCAGCAGGACGCGGAGTGGTTGGCATTTTCTTTTTTTTAGCCACGGTCAATCATCCCTTCTAGTAATGAATTAATTTGGAATTCGTTTAAATTATTGGTCTTTTCGTTTATAATGTTCACTAAGAGGTGAGCCATATGAAGTCCACTGATTTATGTCCCCAACTACAAAAAAGTATGGATATTATCGGCAGGCGTTGGACAGGTTTGATCATCTACCAGCTCCTCCAAGGACCACAACGTTTCAATGTGATTGAAGCAGCTTTGCCCATCAGCGGAAGGTTACTCTCCGAACGGCTTAAAGAGCTGGAACTGGAAGGAATCGTTCTTCGAGAAGTATTCCCTGAGACACCTGTGCGAATCCAATATTCCTTAACGGATAAAGGACTTGCCCTAGAAACAGTCATCCGAGATTTGCAGCGTTGGTCAAAAATATGGATTGATTGTGACACAAATAACGTAAGCTCAACACTTGAAATGTAAGCGTTTCAATTATGGCTATTAGATTTTAAGTCCTACGATCACCAAATCACGTTCTATACCATCCAGTTCAGCTACACCGGGTAGTAATCCCCACTGCTTAAAACCGAATTTTTCTAGCAAACCAAGGCTTGGATCATTATGTCCGAACACAAAACCAACTAGATTCTTAATGCCGAGACTAGGTGCTTTATCAATGGCCTCTTTCAAAAGAATTCTACCAGCTCCATCACCACGGAACTTTTCACTCACGTATACACTAATTTCTGCTGTTGCATTATACGCTGGACGACCATAGAAGGATTGAAAGCTGAACCATGCCGCAATCTCATCTCCCTGCCTAAGTACCCATAAAGGACGATGGTGGCTGTTATGTTCAAGGAACCATTTTTCTCTGTCTGCAACAGTAATTGGTTCCAGATCCGCAGTGACCATCCGTCCAGCAATCGTTGAGTTGTAAATCTCCACAATAGCTGCTAAGTCTGCAGGTGTTGCATCTTCAATCCTGCTATTCTCCCATTTCATCCCTTGATTCCTCCAAATGTGTTAATTACTTAGGCCGACCTGCTCCTGGCTCCATAGCCACAGCCGCTGCGCCTCTTGTCTATTCTGCGCTCTGGGAGACAGCTGCTTAATCTTTCGTCGATAATAATATTGTCCTGTTACTTCTCGAAGCTCAGGTGCCGTTGCCAAATAAATCGCTGTATCGGCTCCTTGCTCGGATGTTAAGAAGAAGTATGACAGCAGCTTAAGGATCGACTTGCCGAAGCCCGTCTCTCGGTTCACACCGATATTCGTGCCTACTGCTCCTGGATGTACGCAATTCACAGTCACCTTTGTACCATGAAGACGCAAAGCCAGCTCCCTTGTGAACAAAATATTAGCTAGCTTGGACCGAGCGTAGGCTTTGGCGGGATTGAAACGGCGATCGAGGGTTGGATCTTCATAGTGAAGTGCACCTATTTTGTAAGCACCGGAAGCAACGACAACGATACGGCCTTGCTCTGCTGCCTTTAAAGGCTCCAGTAACAGATTCGTAAGCAGATAATGCCCCAAATGGTTTACACCAAGATCCATCTCAAAGCCGTCCTTCGTAAGCTGACGCTTAATCGTGACTACCCCAGCGTTATTGATGAGTATATCTAGAATCGGATATTTCCGGGTGAATTCCTCCGCAAAACTACGAATGCTCTCCAGCGAGGCCAGATCACACAACATCAGCTCGATATCCTCGGAGTGGCTCTTTTGTTTAGCGGCAGCAAGCGCTTCTTCTCCTCGCTGGCGATTGCGGCATACCATTATTACTTTGGCTCCCTTGCGAGCCAGTTCAACTGTCGTCGCTAGCCCCATTCCGGAATTTGCTCCAGTTACAAGTACAATTTTACCCTTCATCCCAAGAATCACTCCTCTCTCAACAACCGTACCCCAATAAGCTTCCACCTAACCTTACGAGAAGTATATTTAAAGATTATGTTACACCAACTAGTAGTCTCAAGAAAAGCTACATCTCACGATTAATGGTATAGATGAACAAATATGCGTTACTGCTTAAGGTTAAGTTCTAGAATAGGGATGTCGTGATTAGCCAACGATAGGTGTAGTTCATCATGTGCGTCTAGTCTATTTTTGATCTATAATAAGAATATTGCGGTTCTAATCGTGAAGTTGAAAGGGGAATACCAACTATGAATAACGCTCTGACAAGCCTAGAGCAGCAAATGGCGAGTGAAGGACTTGATGCCCTCCTCGTAACAGATCCCAAACATGTCTACTACTTAACCGGATTCGCCAGCGATCCGCATGAACGCTTCCTGGGTCTGCTGTTGATACGTGGAGAGGAGCCTATGCTGATTCTACCCGCACTAGATGCGGAAGCAGCTCAAGCCGCTTCTTCAGTCACCAAACTCCTAACCCACAGTGACACTGATAATCCCTATATCCTGCTTAAGGATTGTTTCGGCAGCAGTAAGATAGGTACTCTTGGCATAGAGAAGGAACATTTCTCAGTAGCCCGTTTTGAACATTTAACCGCTGCCGTTCCAGCGGAACGATTTAGTGATATTGGTCCATTGCTGCGCAGCATGCGTTCCAAAAAGACCCCGGATGAAGTTAAGCGCATGAAGCATGCCGCTGAGCTAGTTGAGGAAGCTTTGCGCCGCGTGCTTACCCATGTGAAAACAGGCGTTACAGAAAACGATCTAGTAGCTGAGCTAGAATATCTAATGAAAAAGGTTGGCGCTTCTGGCCCTTCCTTTGACACCATGGTGCTTTCTGGTCCGAAAACCGCCCTGCCTCACGGTGTTCCAGGCAACCGGGTCATTCAGCCAGGTGACTTCCTGATGTTTGATATCGGGGTATACGCTGATGGTTATGCTTCCGATATTACACGTACCTTTGCTATTGAATCCGTGGATGACAAGCTTGTCACGATCTACAACACCGTGCTCGCTGCTAACGAAGCTGGGATCGCTGCTTCCAATCCTGGAGCTCCTTTCGGTTCTGTCGACAAAGCTGCACGTGACGTGATTGAAGAAGCCGGATTCGGAGAATATTTCTTGCACCGTGTCGGACACGGACTGGGTATGGATGTACATGAATATCCATCACTCCATGGACAGAACGATGACATTATCGAAATCGGCAACGTGTTCACCGTTGAGCCAGGGATTTATGTACCCGGACTAGCAGGTGTGCGTATCGAAGATGATCTGATTATTACAGCTGAAGGTGCGGAGACCTTAACAAGCTTCCCTAAGGAACTGACTATTCTTCATTTGTAGAAAAGAAAATATAGCCGTAGTTCATATGAGCCCAATATTGATACCAAGAGTATCCGAAAAATATTAGAATCAAAGATAGCCCATCCCTAATAAGTTGGAAAAGAATCACTTTCAACTTACTGTGATGGGCTTTCTCTTTTTCCCGCACCATACTCGACTTATTCAGACCCTTTCAAATCCATAATCCCTTTCAACATTTCATCTGCCATTTCCGCATATTGGTTATCTCCATTAGTTGACTTTGCCTGTCCGCATCATTCTACTATTCAAATTTTAACTGGAGAGAATCACAAATTGGCATATAGCCTATCTTTTGATAGATGCTATTAGATGTGGGATTTGCTAAATCCGTATATAAGACGCACTTAGTAAATCCTTTATCCAATGCAAGTTGGCTTATTTGCGCCACAATTGAAGTAGCATAACCCTTACTGCGCTCATATGGAGGCGTATATACAAATGCCACGCCAATAGCCGTCTGCATTACCCTTGTAAATCCTGCCATAGAAACGGGTATCCCTTTGTCCTCTAAAATATAGATTTTTTTCGATGCTATTCGGTAGAGGTAAGGGTCTGCATCTTGCGGGATAGACATTTCTGTTTTGCCATAACTCCCCGCTGCATAAAATGCCTCAGCCCAGTATGGGAAAAAGTGAATATCCTTTTCATCCAGCAATCGAACGATACCAGCCTTTTGAATGTCTGGATTTACTGCCGTAAGTTCATATATACGTTGGCTCATGGTTGTTTCAAAAGTTAATCCCTTGCGCAAGGTATATTCTTTGGCAAAATACTCTGCCAAGGTTTTTTCGGTTGTTACACCTGGAATTTCACGATCTTTCAACCCATCTATCAGACAGTTTATAGCTTCTGGGTTAATTTTGTTGTCCGTTGCATAAAGCGTAATATTGTGTGGCGGTGTCATTATGGCGGTAAGTTGTATGCCCTTAGCATCCGAAATAGTTGCCATAAGCCAATTTATAGGGTCACGCCAGTCTGTTTTGTCTTTTCCTTCATGCCCAATTATGATATTGCCAAGAGGAATCAAATTTTGCGCTTCATGACGCATCAGCACATCATAGGTATCGATGTAAAACTCATGCACATCCGTATACAACTTGAATTGCATTACAATATCCCCCTTTCACCTTCTCAACGTTTTTCCGGATTTTTCAAAACTAATCGTTCTTTCTTACGGTTTGCTGGTTTATCAAAAGTACTCCTGCGCTTTAACCCTGCCTGTTGAACTGCACCAAACCTTACCCAAAGCTTCAGCATGATCAATTTCAACTTGCCGTAATGTCAAACGTTCTGTAACCATCAATTTACTCATTCGATAACCCTCCAATTTAATAATTAATTTATGAAGACGCAAAAAAACCCCATCCCATTTGGGACGGAGTTGCTCCGCGTTACCACCCTGATTGACGTTTATAATAAACGCCCACTTAGCCATCGTCCAACAACGATGCTTCTTTGTAACGGTAGAATCCCGGGCCCATCTACTATAATTCGGGGGCCAGCTCTGAGGTGATTTTTCGATTCGGATACCCGCTGCCTCGCACCAACCGGCAGTTCCCTGAACGGCATTTCCGTATCTACTTGTCCTCTTCATCGTATTTGGTAATTATTAATTAAGCTCAATATAAGATATTTGCAAAATTCTGTCAATAACTCAAACAACAACTGCCAAAGGAACTGCTATTCCGCAGAAATCTCTACGTACTATCTAACCCCAATTTGACGCCAAAATTAGGCATTAACCTTGCCTAGGGCGAATATCTTAACGGGAAAGTACATTTTAAAAAATGAGGTGATACTCTTGGGATACTTCGTTACTGTGGAACCGGGCGTAAAAGTATTTATAGAGGACATCAATCCGAAGGGAAATAAAACGATACTTATTATTCACGGATGGCCGCTAAACCATAAACAGTTTGAATATCAGTTCAATTTCCTTCCTAAGCTCGGATATCGTTGTATCGGAATGGACTGGAGAGGATACGGCAATTCGGATAAACCATTCGAAGGTTACGGTTTCGATAGATTAGCAGATGATCTTCGTATGGTCATCGAGGCGTTGCAGCTAAAAAACATAACACTGGCAGGACACTCTACCGGAGGCGCGATCTCGATTCGTTATATGGCTCGTTATAAAGGGTACGGGGTATCTAAACTCGTCTTAATCGACGCTGCGTCTCCATCAAGCGTTCCAAAAGAATTTACAAATAAAATCATCGAAGAGACAAACAATGACCGTCCAAAAATGCTGCAAAACCAAACGGAGCTTTTTTTCTTTCAGTACATTTCTGAACCGAAATCCGAATGGTTCTTTCTAATGGGTTTACAAGCTGCAAATTGGTCGACTTCCGCCATTATGGTCACGCTAAGAGACGAGAATGTTTACAACGATCTTGGACAGATCGATGTGCCCACATTAATTATTCATGGAATTCATGATAAAGTCGTTCCGTTTACCCAAGCTCAGGAAACAAATAAGCTGATTAAAAATTCGCAATTAGTTCCATTCCAATACAGCAGCCATTGCCCTTTTTTGGAGGAGCGTGATAGATTCAACCAACTATTATCTTCTTTTGCATAACGCATCGCCAATCTAATACCTTATCCTTCAGTTGATTAATTCATCTTCTGGATACAACTGCTCTGCTGGCTCCTCACACCTGCATTCCCCACATCCCACGAATCGACTCTGCCTCTTTGACCATCCTGCCGACTAACTCAGAGACTGTAGGGATATCATGGATCATTCCTGTCACTTGGCCTGCCCAGCCGAGGCCCTCTTCTTTGATGTCATCATAAACCCAGCGCTTGTTGGCTGCGCCGCTGATGTATTCTTTTAAGGCCTCATAGGTCGGTGTCATACGCTCGACTTCAAGAATGATGTCGCTGTATTCATTGCGTAATACTCGCGCAGGTGCTCCGATAGATCGTTTGATTACGACTGTATCTGACTCAGAGCTTTCTACTAAGGCTTTTTTATAAGAAGCAGCCGCATGAACACATTCAACCGTAGCAACAAAACGTGTCCCCATTTCAATTCCCTCAGCCCCCAGTGCATGGGCAGCCATCCATCCGCGGCCATCCCCGATCCCGCCTGAAGCAATCACAGGAATTTCAACCGCATCCACTACTTGGGGCACGAGCACCATAGTCCCAACATCATCACGTCCCAAGTGTCCTCCTCCCTCTTGCCCAACAACAATAACCGCAGAAGCGCCTAAGTGTTCAGCTTTTTGGGCTTGTCTACGTGAGGAGACGAGCACCAGCGTTTTAATATTCGTAGACCGAAACATTTCCAGCATGGGGGCTGGATTTCCTCCGGTGAGGCTCACGACGGGAACCTTCTCGTCGATGGCGATCTGCACCCGATCTTCATAACCAATACCATGCATACCGATGGCAAAATTAACACCAAATGGCTTGTCCGTCAAAGTACGTACCCGTTCTATTTCTGAACGTAAAGCCTCTGCACTCGGAAGACTCATCGCTGTGACTTGACCCAATCCACCAGCATTCGAAACTGCAGCCGCGAGGTCTGCATAACCTAAATAAGCAAGTCCACCTTGAATAATAGGGTACTCTATGTGCAATAACTCCGTAATACGGGTGTTCCATTTCATCTTCATCTACACCTTTCCTATCTTTAACCCAAGCAGAATCACAGCGAACAACAAGGCAACTCCCACTGCTAGATAATCCATTTGCTGCAATTGCAATACCCTATAAGAAGTTCTCCCTTTACCATTTCCATAAGCACGCGCATCAATCGCATAACTCAGCTGTTCAGCACGTTGAATCGTCGTGAAAAGCAAAGGAATAATGATCGGGATATAAGCAAATATCCGTCTAGGCAGCGATAATACTGTAAGATCATAACCTCTTGCCTTTTGTGCGAGAAGAATACGATCCAGCTCCTCCTTGATGGTAGGAATAAACCGAATCGCAATCACTATCATTAATGAGAGTTGTTCTACAGGTACCCCCAATTTGGACAGAGGAGCTAACAGCTTTTCAAGACCATACGCTAAATCTAGCGGTTTAGTAGTTAATGTTAATATTGAGGCTAATAAGATGAGCAATATTATACGCCATACAAAACGTAATCCCATTCGCAGTCCTTCTTCAGTCACCTCAATAAATGACCATGACCAGAGGATCGTTCCTTTGGTGAACACGGCGTTATACACAAAGGTAAACAGCAAAATAAATAATAGCGGGCGCAGCCCTCGCCAGAAGAAATGAAAAGGAACCTTTGAAAACAGTAAAATTCCGAACACAAAAAAGGTTGCAATAACATAGCTAAGACCTGTTCCAAGCGTTAGAAAGCTCAGCATGAGAATCACGATACCAATAAGCTTTGTACGAGGATCTAAACGATGGAAAATCGAATGCTTCTCCACATATTGACCCACTAATACGGAATCAGCCATGCTCTTGCCCCCTCGAATGCCAAATCGGCAGAACAGCATCGAAGATATCCTGCTCTTTACAGCTAGATACCTCTATTTTTTGACCGGATAGTTCCTCTACTAGCTTCAATAGCTGTACGGGTTCAGGCATGGACAGCCCCAGTTCCACCAATAATTCTTCCTTTTCCAGAAATAATGTTCTGGGGTTATAATGCCCTTTGAGCTGACCTTTGTGAAAAACCATCACCTCATCCGAGTACTCGGCAACATCATCCATCTGGTGCGAAACGAAGAGAAGCGTGCGCTGGTCTTGTTGTTGCCATGATTTCAGCAGCTTCAACAAAGATACTTGGCTGGCTGGATCGAGCCCCGCTGTTGGTTCATCCAAAATTAGCAGCTTCGGATTCGTCATCAGCACAGAGGCAATAGCCACACGGCGCTTTTCTCCACCGCTTAATTGGAATGGATTTAAAAGGAGAATCTCCTCTGACAGACCTACTTGCGGCAAAATCCTTTCAATCGCCTCTGTAATTTGCTGACTTGAAGCCCCCTGCAGATTTAGAGCAAAAGCAAGCTCCTTATACACCGTGGTTTCGAATAGCTGATGCTCCGGATATTGAAAGACGAAGCCCAGCTCAGGGACGACCTTTAATTGTCCTTTGGCATCTCTGGGAGCAGGCTGCTGATCAATCCAATAGTCGCCTTTTACGGTGGGAATCAAGCCCTTCAGCACTTTGACAAAGGTAGACTTTCCTGCGCCCGTTGGACCGATAATCGAAATCCATTTGCCCGCAGAAAGGGTACAGTTTACATCGTGCAAAGCCACATGATCAGCATAGTTCACACTTAAATGATTTAATTGGTAGACCATTGTGATCGGACTCTCCCCTTCCAATCGGGTGTTGGCGGCGCTGCTGAATGGAGTAATGCTTGTACACGCACTGCAAAGGGCAGTTGTAATTGATAGTCCGCAACAGGCATCGTTTCAAAAAAAGCCAGTGGATCGCCGTCAAACTCAAGCCGCCCTTGATGCAGGAGTAATAATCGCTCTGCTGAAAGCACTTCCTCCATATGGTGAGTGATCTGAATAATGGTCAGACCTTGTCGATGCAGCTCTTGCATGATGGAAAGCACCTGCTGTCTTCCCTGAGGATCAAGCATAGAGGTGGCCTCGTCAAAAATAATGACTTGCGGGCGCATCGCCAGTATAGCGGCAATAGCAACACGCTGCTTTTGACCTCCAGAAAGCTGATGTGGCATAGCATCCAGATAATCCTCCATATGAACAGCCTGCAAGGCATCCTCCAATCGGCTGCGCATTTCCTCCCTTGGCACACGAATATTCTCCAAACCAAAAAGCACCTCATCCATAACGGTTGTGGTGATAAATTGATCCTCTGGATTCTGAAAAACAAAGCCGATTTGCTGATGAATTTCTGTAAGATCAGTTGGCTTTGAGGTGTCTAGACCCTTAAACTGTATCGAACCTTTTCGCGGCAGCAGCAAACCGTCCATTAGCTTGGCAATGGTGGATTTGCCAGAGCCATTAGCGCCAACAATCGCCACAAATTCCCCTGCTTCTATTGTAAAGCTGATATCCTCTAAGACGGGCTGACCCTTTTTATAATAAAAATGAACTTGATCGAAGGTAAGCATTTATTCACTCCCCTTTTGACGGTGCCAAGCAGCGAAAAATGCCTCAATGCTGTTCTCGGAAAAGGCAGGCGCAGGCTTCTCCCATTTCGTCACCTTTGATCCATTCACAGCAAAGATTTCACCGGTTAAATCCGCATCGGTCTCGCTCAATACTGCATTTACGAAGGTAGCAATATCCTCTGGAGCGCCTATTCGCCAAAACTCCGGGAACGGTTCATTACGACTGGCATGTTTCTCTTTCAAATGATCAATGACAGGTCTGGTCATATCTGTTAAAGCGGCTGGTGAAATCGCATTTACCCTAATCTTGTCACGCTTCAACTCCGCTGCGAGTGTCCACATCATTCCGAGAATTCCAGCCTTGGCTGCACTATAATTTACCTGACCCACGGAGCCTGTTAACCCAGCGGTGGAGGTCATCAACAGAATATCGCCGCCTGTCTGACGCATATGCGGTAGTACGCGTTGAATGCTGTAATAGGTGCCATTTAAATGTACATCCAGCACGGCCTTCCATTCTTCATCTGTCATCCGTAGACACTTCTGATCCTGCAAATTGCCAGCGTTCGCTATCAACACCTCAATATGGCCGTATTTAGCAATAACCTCATCAACCATTACAGAGACCGTAACTGGATCTGCTACATTCGCAGAGTATCCCGATGCTTCACCGCCTGCCTGACGAATCTCGCGCACAACCTCATCGATTAAGACTTGTTTTGTGCCATTTACAGCCACTTTATAACCGGACTTGCCGAGCTGCACGGCGATACTGCGCCCGATCCCTCTTGTCGCTCCAGTAATTAAGGCTACTTTGTTCATGATTACACCTCTTTCACTGAAAAAGCTCCTGAAGCAATAACATCGCCAGCTTCTGTTGTAAGGATCACTTTCACAGCGCAGTCATCCTCCACAAAATCAAAAATAACGACATTATCTACTTCTATAGGTTGATGAAATTTCAGCTCATACCGAGTGATCCACTGTGCCCGATGCTCAGCGAGATATAAGGATTGAGCTAATCCCATAAGATACATTCCATGTGCAATGGGCCGCTTAAATCCAACTTCAGCTGCAGCATCTTCATCTAGATGAATAGCGGCCAGATCTTGGGAAGCAGCTGCATATTGCCGGATGGCTTCAGCAGTTATGAATTTTTTCATCATGATTATCACCTACCCGAATTAACACCGTTTCTGCAGTAACTATAAGCTCACCTTCACATTTACAAACCAGTGTATGGTTGTAAAAGGTCAGCTTGCCCTGCCGGCCTTCCTTTTGCACCTTGCTCGTTAATGCTAATTCACAATCTAACATCATTCCCGCTGTAATCGGAGCTTGATATGAAAATTTCTGAGTGCCGTGAAGCAAAGGTTCTCCCTTATTAAGCCAAGGAATATCGAAGACCTGCCAAAAAATAATAGGCATCGTAGAAGGAGCAATCAGATGACCGTTAGTCGTCTGCACGGGTGCCTCAATACTCTGCGCATAGTCCGAAATCCACTCAGCTGACACATGAATCTGATGATGAATGCAGTTCATTCTACCGCCTCCACAAGCGTTGCCAGCCCCATCCCACCGCCGATGCCCAAAGTGGCAAGTCCCCTTTTATAAGGAGCACGCTGCATTTCAGCAAATAACCTCGTCATTAAAATGGCTCCGGACGCCCCGTATGGATGACCGATAGCTAATGCGCCTCCTCCAAGATTGACCTTTTCCTGTGGAATCTGAAGCTCGTTCAGTGAGGCTAGAACTTGCGAAGCAAAGGCTTCATTAAACTCTACAATATCTAAATCGGTTATGGTCAGCTGTTGACGATGTAACACCTTGTATACAGCTGGAACTGGCCCCATACCTAAGTAGTTCGGATCTACACCTGCCGCTTGCGCATCCACGACACGCAGGATAGGCTTAAGCTTGAGTTGCCGACATTTCTCACGGGACATCATTAATAGAAGCGCCGCACCATCATTAATAGGACAAGCATTTCCAGCAGTGACAGTACCCTTTTCTTCAAAAATTGGCGGTAGCTTTCGCAGCTTATCCAAGCTCGTATTGACCCTAGGACATTCGTCGGTATGCACCCACTCTCCCTCAACCAGAAGAGGTACAATCTCCTGCTGAAACTGGCCACTTTGCTGAGCATGAACGGCCTTCTGATGGCTTTTTAAGGCATATTGATCCTGCTCTTCGCGCGAAATCCCGTACTTCCGCGCTACATTTTCCGCAGCAATCCCCATATCCGGATCACCGTAAGCGCTAGGCGTAAAATGAGCACGGGTATATAGCTGTGGAATACCCATCAAGGTCTGTGGCTTAGCCATCTTCCAGGGAGCACGGCTCGTGCTTTCAACGCCGCCTGCGAAATAAATTTCACCAGCACCGCTTTGAATAAGCCTAGCTGCAATATTAATCGCCTCTAGCCCAGAACCGCACTGTCGATCCACAGTGACACCCGGAACCGAAACTGGCAGCCCCGCTTCGAGCGCTGCTACCCGGGCAATATTCCCCCCCGGACCGACCACATTTCCAATAATCACATCATCGATCATATCTACGGGCAGGTTTGTCTCTGCCACAATATGCTGAATAAGCGGCGCCAGTAATGCTTCCGGCTCCAATGTACTTAATAAGCCGCCCATCCTGCCAATCGGTGTGCGTTTTGCCATGACAATCACTGCTTCGATCATACCATCGCTCTTTTCACATAGTCTTTCATCGCTTGCCGGGCAATTTTTCCGCTGCTAGTATAGATAAACTCCTCTACTGTCAGCAGCTGCTTCGGCGCTTTGTAGCTTGCTAAATACTGGCGACAATAATTCTTTATTTCGTCTATAGATAAGTGCTTTTCGCCGTTCCATTTCACGAGGACTGCCAACTGTTCTCCCCAGTATTCGTCAGGGACGCCAAGCACCATTACTTCTTGAATTTCCGGAAGATGCTCCAGCACTCGCTCTATTTCCTCTGGATAAATGTTCAACCCACCGGATATGATTCTATTCTTCAAGCGACCTGCCAGATATAAATAACCAGCTTCATCCTGATAAACATAATCTTCTAAAATAAGCCATCCGTCTCGAAAAGCTGCTTCTGTCTCGTTCGGCAATTGATGGTAGCCTAGAAATATCATATCACTACGCACATATAACTGCCCAATCTCTCCCGTAGGGACTTCACGGAACTCTTCATCACGAATGGAAATTTGCACTCCGGGATAGGGCTTGCCTACAGAGTTCGGATTATGCTCCTCCAGAACGTCCAAATAACTAATATAGCTCGCTTCTGAGGAACCATAGGATTCATAGAGACGCGCTCCGCCGAACACTTCCATGCCCTTTTTTTTGGACAGCCAAGGCCACTTTGCACCTGAGCTAATAATCGCATCAATCTGCGTCTGCCCAGGAACAGCCTGCTGCATCATGGATTCGAGCATTGTCGGTACAACGAACAGCACCACACCCGGAATCTGCTTGCACAGTTCTAACACATGCGTGGCGCTAAATTTTTGGGTAATATGAAAGTTTGCTCCGCCATATAGACTCTGCATGACAGCGAATAAGGACAGCGAATGTACAAAAGGACCTGGCGCTAAAACATTTTTTATACAATCCAATTTAAAGGCATCATTTGATACCTCAAAGCTTTTTAACCATGATAAATGGGTACGCATATATCCTTTTGGCAATCCGGTTGTACCTGAAGTAAAGCCGATAAATAATAACTCGTTCGTCTCATCCAACTCAGCTTCTGGTTTCAGCGCATCCAACCACTGATCATAGGAACCTGTTCGTTCATTTGAAAAAGTCAGCGTTGGGATGGCTTCGTTCATAAATACCAGATGCTTTGCAGCTTCCGGCTCAGCAAAAATCATCGACGGCTGGCACTGCTCTATAATCATCTGCAGCTCATTTGCGCTCCACTTGGGATCTAAAGGAATCGGAACACAGCCCGCATAAATAGCCCCTAAGAAAACTTCAACAAATTCAATACGATTCGTAGATAAAATAGCGATTTTGTCATGCTTCAAGCCCTTTTGCTGTAGACCATTCGCGATTCTCTGCATCGCTTGTACTAATGTTGCATAGGTATGCGTCGCTTGGGCCTGGGTTAAGGCAATGCTGTCGGGCTGCTGTGCTGCATGGCGCAGTATAGGCACTACTAGATTCATCCTTCATCACACCTGTTCGTAATTTCTATGACTACCGAATATGTACACTCTCTTCGATCGGACTGATAGCACTTAAATTGAAGAGCAATAACGGCAGCTTTAACCTCCGAATTGCAAGGCACACTATTAGAATTGCTACGATAGCTTATTTTAGCTTTATATTAATTTTATGTACACATTTTTCATGTAACGATTAAGTCTTCTAATGACCGGAAAAATCAAACAGCGCGCATCGATTATAATCGGTACGCGCTGGCTGTAGTGTTGTTTATTCCTTCTTTTGAACAGATGAAGGTATTCCATCTTCAGCAAAAGTAAAAGTTCGGGCGATATATAAGATAGGTGTGCTTACTGCGGTTAGTAAGAATTTCGCTAGATAGGTTGTAAGCAAAATTTCAAGCCATACACTCCAGTTATACAACCCAGCAAATGCAATGGTACAGAAGATTAGTGTATCCACAAAAGAACTGACCATCGTGCTGCCGTTGGAACGAATCCACAGCTGACTTGAGGTGCTGTAATATTTGCGAATCCAGGCGTATAACCGAACATCTAGGAACTGACTAATGAAGTAAGCAGTAAGACTACCCAGAGCTAGTCGAGGCATCAGCCCAAAGATCGTCTCTAAAGAAGACTGAGCGATATCGGTCTCTTGCGGCTTAAATACTAGTACCATCTGCATAATGACTGTCGTCATAAGCAAAGTGAAGAAACCAAACCAAACTGCTTTGCGTGCTTCCGCTCTTCCATACTTCTCATTAAGCAAATCGCTGGTCATATATAAAGTGACATACATCGTATTTCCGAGTGTCATCACAATATCAAATGGCATAGCAATCGTCTTAGCTACCTGAATGTTAGCAATAACAGTAGCGATACCTACCCAGGCATACATTCCATTTTTGCCGAACAGGCGGTAACAGAGTAGAAAAAAGGCAAAATTGACAATAACAAATAAAACTCCCCACAACAAATTGAACATATTACTTAAATTCCTCCTAGTTTTGTTTACGCGGGATGGTTACGAACCGCGGCTTACCTTATGTTTGGAACAAAACATTAATACTCTATCACACTGTCATCAAACAATCCATAAAAATAAACAAATAATGAATTGGGTATTTATACCCATTTTTATTAAATAAAAATAAAAGTGTCAGTAATAATTCATCTTTTTCAGAAAAATATGCTCTATAAACTAAAATTTTCACTATTCATCCAGAGGTTAATTCTATAGAATAGTATCAAACACTTCATTCCCGATCCATTTAGTTGATATATTACATAACTATGGAATATATTGCAGGTTGCCAGACACTAGCACTCGGTAGGGAGATAGGATGTATTCCAATAAGAAATGGAGCTTCGCTGTCCATAAAAAGGGGAGAACAATATGTTTCGTTTCAAGCAGTCGATCAGTCGCCGATTCACGCGTTTATTGTTTGTAGTTCTATTACTCACGTCTCTTTTGTTAAGTACCAGCTTCTACTTTATATCTACCAGTATTTTCAACAGCTATGTCATGCCACAAATCAATCAAATTCTAACTGCAGCTGCTCAGGACGTATATAAGAATATAAACACCATGCATGCTCAGCAAGCACTAAAGAAGAACGAACAAGCAGCCACCAATCTTGAATTCTATTTTCAGGATAAGAAGAAGCAGCATGGGGTTGAGACTATTTTTCTAGTCAATCTTAAAGGCAAGGAAGCCGAGGTTCTGACCGTAGATCATGATGGAAAATTAAAGCGGGATGAAATTGTTAAGGTATCTTCTGCAATGCAGCAAGCTCTTAAAGGAAAGAGCGGACTAAGCGATACATACAGAGACGCCCATGGTGTACATAAGTCAGCTTATATCGGAATTCCCGGAAGTACGATGGTTATCGGAATCAGCAGTGATGTAAGCTTTATTCAAGAAAAAACAAACAGCATTCTGTGGACCAGTGCCGGGATCACTCTGCTAACGCTAATCATAGGTTCAACCGGTGCCTGGTTTATGAGCATGCGGATAACTCGTCCCATCTCTAAGCTTGCAGCTTACAGCGCCCGTCTCGCAGAGGGAGATTTCACAGAGGAATTAACGGTTAATGGCACTGATGAGGTCGCTCAGCTATCCAGAAGCTTCCAAGCGATGACCCTACGCCTAAAAGAAATGATTGGACATGTACTCGTTACCTCAAACACAGTAGTCACCGATTCCAATTCCTTAAGAGAGCGTGTAGACGTCTTAAATGAAATGGCGGACCACTCTAGCTCTTCCGTAGTAGAAATCGGCAAAGGTAGTACGACCATCGCGAGCAGTGCTCTAGATAATTCAAAAGCTATGGAAGAAATCAATTTCGGCATTCAGCATATTGCTTCAGCAGCTACCGAAGTCACAGAGCAGATCAGTGAAGCTTCCGCTGAGGCGAGTGGCGGTAATGAGATTGCTCAAAGTGCTGTTCTGCAAATGCGCCAGGTTGAACGTGCTTCTTTGCAGTCACTGGAGCAATTACAAATTATGAACGAACGTTCAGTAATGATCGGAGAAGTCGTTCATAGTATTACTGAAATTACGAAGCAAATCCAAATGCTGTCACTCAATGCTTCGATCGAAGCAGCGCGTGCAGGTGAACATGGTCGCGGATTTGCCGTTGTTGCCGGAGAAGTACGCAAGCTTTCCGAACAATCCCGTAATGCGAATGAGCAGATCCGTGATTTCCTACTCGGACTTCAGGAAGATATGAATCGCTCCGTTACTGAGATGAACCAAGTGAATTCTGAGGTAGCCTCTGGGGTAGGCAAGGTGACAGAAGCGGGCGATGCCTTCAATCACCTCCTGATTCTGATCCAGAGCATCAATCAGAATATTCAATCCGTATCTGCGGCTACGCAGCAAATCTCAGCAAGTACGGAAGAAGTCAGTGCTTCCGTCGAGGAAACCGCACAAATTACTTCAAGATCCCAAGAAAGTGCGGATACATTATCCGAGAACTCAGAGCGCCAGCGTATAGAGCTTGAAGGACATGCAGTAACCGTCCAACATCTCTATGAGCAGGCTAAAAAGCTTCAGGAAGCTGTACAACAATTTAAGATCTAAGCTTAAATAAAAACAGCCCGTTCACACGAAAGTGTTGAACGGGCTGTTTTGTTTTAGCAATATACTCAGTCTGTAGAGCAGAGTAAACCTCAAAGTCTTCAACCCACTAACTAACCTTGCTCGCCTAACGAGTCACCATTCACCGCATAGGAGATCTTAATAATACTAATGTCTCGGCGCCCAAAGAATGACCGATACGCCGATCACACAAATAACAGCACCGACCCAGTCATATACATCGGGTGTTTTCTTGTCTACAAGCCAGCCCCATAACACAGCTAGTACGATAAATACCCCACCGTAAGCTGCATACACTCTTCCGAAGGACGGAAACTTCTGCAATGTAGGGATAATGCCATAGCCAATCAGAATCAAAGAACCTACCAAACCGTACCAGAGAGGTCGTGATTCTCTCAGCCATAACCATACCAAGTATCCGCCTCCAATCTCAGCAAGGCCGGCAATTACAAATAGCAGAATGGCAGCAACCATGTCATCCCTCTTTCCTATCGAACTCATATAAATCTAAATGAATCAGCAGAAGATGATGAAAACAGATTGAGCAAGCTGACTACTACAGCATCACCTGCTGGAGCCACTTACATAAAGTTGTGCTGGAGCAGCACTAATACTAGTAGCAGCACAACCTCTAGCAGCTCGTTCAGCGCGCCATACACATCGCCGGTGAGCCCGCCGAGCCGGCTGCTGATCCGCCGCGCAGTCACAGTGCCGCTGGCCCAGGCTGCAGCCGGCAGCAGTAACGCTGCCGCCAGATGCAGCGGCCACGCGCCTAAGCCCGCGCCGAGCGCCAGGGGCGCAGCGGCTGCGGCTAACGAGAGCAGCGCGGCTATCGCCAGCGCGCGCCGCTCCTGCGAGGGAGCAAGGCCGGCGAAGCTCGCGGCCAGCCCCTCGTTCCCGCGGGCAATGGGATAATGCACCATTGCCCGCACCATGTACCAGCGGCTCCAGATCGCTGGCAGCAAGAGCAGTGGCAGCTCGTAATAGGCGTAGCCTTCGATTAATGCTGCCACTAAAGAGGCTTTTAACAGCAAGAGCAGCACGCAGGCGAGCACACCCATCGCCCCCACACGGCTGTCCTTCATAATCTCCAGTATTCGTTCCCTCGGTCGGTAGCTAAGCAGACCATCCGCACAGTCCATCCAACCATCGAGATGCAAGCCGCCAGTAAGTCCTACCCATAAAATGAGGGTAATAACAGCGGCTGGCCAAGCCGGTAACATCCAGCCCGTCAAAGCTGCTCCAGCAGCTACGCACAGTCCGATAGCTGCACCCACCACGGGATAGAACAGCACACTTCGGCGCAGCAGCTCAGGAGAAAATCCGGGATCACTCTTTACAGGAAACCGAGACAAAAACTGAAAGGCAGCCGCGGCAGCATCCCTGCGCTCCCTCATAAACGATACTCCCTGCTCTTAAGCTCAATTGGAATGCCAGCAGTCACTAGAAAGACCTGCTCACATTGCCTAGCGAGTAACGCGTTCATGCGTCCTGCCAAATCACGGTACAATCGACCAAGCGCATACTCTGGAACAATACCGTCCCCTACTTCATTAGTGACCAAAATGAGGTTTCCTTGAAATGTGCGTACACTGTCTTCAAGTCTTGTAATCTCGCTCTCAATCAGTTCTTGTCTATCCGTAAATCCTTCCATGGCAAGCAGTACATTCGATAACCACAATGTTAGACAATCTACAAGGACCGCCTTCTCACCAGATAAACGCTTAAGAAGATCTGGCAAATCATAGGGCTCCTCTAACGTCTCCCAAGCATACCCACTTTGCGAACGCTGATGCTGATGCAGTGCAATCCGTTCCTTCATTTCATCATCAAACGCTTGTCCGGTTGCTACATAGAAGGCCTGATCTGTCAGTGACGACATCAGTTTTTCTGCGAAACCACTCTTCCCGCTACGTGCGCCACCCGTTACAAGAATACTCATTGTTTCCCAGCTCCAGAGATGCCTGCACTTTCAAAGGTGGCCATCTCGCTCAAAATACGGCATATCGCCTCTATTAAATGAAGAGACAATACGCCTCCAGTTCCTTCACCCAAACGAAGGCCAAGGTTAAACAACGGTTCAAGCCCAAGCTGCTCCAGCATCAGCTTATGTCCCTGTTCACCTGATACATGGGAGCCTATCATATAGGCAATGGATTCTGGCGCAAGGGCCTTCGCGATGAGAGCTGCCGCACCCGAAATAAAACCGTCCAGAATCACAGGGATCCTAGCAGCGGCTGCGCCAAGAATCAGACCGGTCAAACCGGCGATTTCCAGTCCCCCTACTTTGGACAAAACATCCAGTGGATCTGCCTGATTCGGCTGATTCACCTTTAGAGCACGTTCCACAACTGCAATTTTATGTAGTAAACGTTCATCATCAATTCCCGTTCCTCTTCCGACAGCTACTTCAGGCGCTATTCCTTTTAGAGCACACAGAATAGCTGCACTAGCCGTTGTATTTCCTATGCCCATTTCACCCGTAATAAAAATCTCCGTCCCGTTATCAATCGCTTCTTGTGCGATTTTTATGCCTACAAGCACAGCACTCATCGCTTCCTCACGACTCATCGCAGGTCCCGCAGCCATATTATCCGTTCCCCGGCGTACCTTACGATCAATCAGATCCTCATGACTAAGATCGCCGTTAACACCGATATCTACGAACTTTACCTCTGCCCCGGCTTGGCGTGCCAGTACATTCACAGCCGCTCCTCCGCTAAGAAAATTATAGGCCATTTGCATTGTGACTTCCTGCGGAAAGGCGCTAACTCCCTCGCAGCATACACCGTGATCGGCAGCCATCACAACAACCGTCCGTTTGGTGAAGCTAGGCTGCTCCGTACCCGAAATTCCAGCGAGCTTAACAGCCAGAGTCTCCAATTGTCCCAAACTGCCCGGCGGTTTAGTTAGAATATTCAGGCGGTGCTCCGCCTTTAGGAAAGACTGTTCATCAGCTGGTGTGATTCGTTTAATTACTTCTTGAATCGTTGAAATCATATTTTAACCTCCAATTAAAGATATCCGTATCACCTATTCTATCTTATCTACACAGAAAAGCCCCCATCTATGATAGATGGGGACCGCTAGAATTACAACTTCACTTTCATAAATCCTTCAATTCTCTCCAAAGCTTCCGTCAATTTTTGTAGAGATGCTGCATAAGAGCAGCGAATATACCCCTCTCCACCGGCTCCAAACACATGCCCCGGAACCGCAGCAACACCAACCTCCTTGAGCAGCTGCAAAGCGAAATCCTCTGATCTCAATCCGGTATTAGCGATGGAAGGAAAGGCATAAAATGCACCCTCCGGCTCATGGCAAGGTAATCCAATGGATCGAAATCCACTAACCAGCAGCTTTCTTCGTTCATCGAAGCATCGTTTCATGTGGTCCTTATGTTCCATACCATTACGCAGTGATTCTATGGCAGCGATTTGACCTAGTACCGGTGCACACATTGCTGTGTACTGATGGATTTTAAGCATCGCAGCGATTAATTCCTGATCACCACAGGCATAACCTACTCGCCAGCCAGTCATCGCAAAAGCTTTGGAGAAGCCGCTAATGACAATGGTTCGTTCCATCATCCCTGGAAGAGAGGCAATGCTGACATGTTGACTGTCATAGGTAAGCTCGGCATAAATCTCATCTGAAATGACAAGTAGGTTATTCTCTTTTACAATCTGAGCAATCGGCAACCAGTCTTCGTAAGACATTACTGCTCCTGTAGGATTACTCGGAAAATTTACCATAAGAATCTTGGAACGCGGGGTAATTACCCTCTGCAACGCTTCAGCAGTAAGCTTAAAGCCCTGCTCGGCTGAAGATTCAACCTCTACCGTAACCCCCCCGTTCAAATGGGTAATCGGCGAATACGCGATATAGCTTGGAGAAGGGACGATAATCTCATCCCCGGGTGTGATAAAGGCCCGCAGAGCCAAATCTACAGCTTCACTACTTCCCACCGTAACCATAATCTCATTAGTTGGCTCATAACGGAGATTGAAGCTTGTGTGCAGATAAGAGGCGATCTCTTCTCTAAGCTCCAATAAGCCGGAATTTGGTGTATACCTCGTTTCCCCATCATTTAAAGCACGAATGCAGGCAGCTCTTACATGCTCCGGTGTTACAAAATCTGGTTCGCCTACACCAAGCGATATAATATCCTGATTTCCCGTACTTAGGTCAAAAAAAGCCCGAATCCCCGAGGGAGCAATCTCTCGCACACGTGGAGCAACCCATTCATTATGCATGGCTGTACACCTCTTCTTTTGGACTCTTTTCCGCTAGGGAAAGGGAAATAATTGCGTCCAGCAGTCCGCTGAAGGAGTAGCCTGCCGCTTGTGCGCTTTTTGGTAAAAGACTGGCCTTCGTCATGCCCGGTAACGTGTTCACCTCCAGCACATACGGAATACCATCCTTGATGAGCATATCCACTCGTGCATACACACTACATTTTAATGCTTTGTAGCAAGTTAAGGCTGCATCACGCACTCGCTCATACACCTCGGCCGGTAGTTCGATGACCCGTTCGTCTGCCCCGCCATCTTCGTACTTAGCGCTGTAATCGAACCACTCCGCATGTGCTGAAGTAATCCCTAAAACGGGCAACATCTCTCCATTTAGAATGGAGCAAGTGATTTCCTGGCCTTGAATGTAGCTCTCGATCAGAATCGATTGATCACAGGCAAAAGCCTTCTGTACTGCGCTCAATAATTCTTCGCTACTGCTGACCTTTTCCATTCCAATACTCGAACCGCCTGAACACGGCTTCACCATAACAGGATATCTTATCCGATCTACCGCTTCTTGAGAATAATCCTTCATACTATCCCAGCACAGCCAATCTGCCGTATTGACGCCTGAGCAGCGCATAAGCTTTTTAGAAAGATCTTTATCCATGCAAATGCTGCTAGACAAAACCCCACTGCCTGTATAAGGAATCCCCATTGTCTCCAGCGTCCCCTGAACCGTACCGTCCTCACCGTAAGCCCCGTGGAGCGCAAGCAGCGCGATATCGATTCCTTTTGCCTGCTCAATCAGCTCTTCACGTTTGGTGATCACTATTGGAGTAACTTCATATTTATTTGGATCCAGATTCTTCAAAATCTCTCTCCCGCTATTCATGGATACCTCAAACTCTGAGGACACCCCGCCCATAATTACGCCTACTTTCATCTTCATCTCAAGCACCTCTTTATCCCATTAGTTGTCGTGCTGTTCTACCAATAATCTCGATCCCCTTGCGGATATCCTCATCCGTCACTCTGGAGAAACCGATCCGTATTGTATTTTGACCCTTACCGTCTGTGAAGAATATATCTCCTGCTGTAAAAATAACCCCTTGCTCATGACAGGCTGCCAGCAGCGTCCTAGTATTAAAGTCCTCCGCGAAGGTTACAAAAAGATGCAATCCCCCGTCCCCTGATAATGACGTATACGGAATAAACTCCTTACAGCATTGCAGGGTTAGTTCATATTTCCGTTTGTATTCTGCTCTGGCTTTTTTCAAATACTTCTCTAAATGTCCGCCCAATAAGTATTGATACAAAATGGATTGATCCAGCGTCGAGGTATGAATGGTACGTGCGCGCTTGACGCTTTCGAGAGAATAGATTAACTCCTGATCTGCCAGCACCCAGCCTACGCGTAGTCCCGGAAATAATACTTTTGAGAAGCTACCTAGATAGATCACGCTGTTGCCGCTACCTGCTGCTGCGATTAGTGGAGCCACATGTGAGCCCGAATATCGTAATTCCTCGTTAAAACCATCCTCGATCACCGGTATTTGATACCGATTCATCAGCTTCATTAGCCCCTGTCTTTTCTCGGGGGACATTACAATACCGGTCGGATTATGATAAGAAGGGACGAAGTAGGCACAGTCAAAAGCTTGCTGCTGCAATGCCTTCTCCAGCTCTACCAGATCAATCCCATCACGCTCCATAGGAATTCCGGTGATCTCAAAGCCGTTCAGCTTCAGATTTTTGATCGCCGTATGATGCGTCGGATTCTCACAAATGACCGATCTATTCTTCTTGCTAAGTGCCGACAATACAATATCGAATCCCTCTGTAAAGCCATTGGTGATCAATATATCCTTGCCCTTCATTTGGGCGCCCTTGTGCTCCATATATTGCTTCAAATAGTCTATTAAAGGCTTATACCCTTTGGCATATCCATAATTCAGTAAGACGTTACCTTCCACCGACATACGATCCATAAAGGAGCGCTTCACATTATCCAGATCAAAAAGGCTTTCATCAGGTGCGATGCTCGTAAAGGAGATCGTACCCTTCTCCGCTCGTAAACCGCGCTTCATGATGTCCATTTCCTCTGCGAGTCGCGCATGATCGTTAAGACGTGACTTCCAGTCCATCGTCCAAGAGACAATCGTTTCACTGCCGGGAGGCGAAGGCGCCACATAACTCCCTTGCCCCTGAACTGTATAGGCAAACCCATCATCCTCAAGCTCTGCATACGCAGAGATTACAGAGTTGCGGCTAACCTTAAGCAGTGTGCTGAGCTCTCTTGTGGAGGGCAGCTTTTGGTTGCCTTGTAGACCGCCTTTTATAATTAAGTGCTTCATATAGTCTTTAATTTGTATATACACCGGCCGTCCGGCTATAAGCTTAAAGTCCTTAAACATCTCTCGGGTCGCCTCCATAGCTATCATGGCATAATCAAGCGCGTAAAAAAAGAACCACAGCCATAGGATTTTAATCTGACTGTGGTTCTATGAGTGGATAAGCTGACAAATTTGATAATTTTCATTCTACGCTTGGGAAATGGTTAAGGAAGGATGACCTACGCTTCGATCACTGTTTCTCCTTCACCAGCAGGGGTTTCAAAACCACTTAGAAATCGAGTTAGCGTGTCCTCTGTGATCGTAAACGCCGCATTGGCGTCAAAACGTTCACTCCGGATGAGTAGTCGTCGCCGCAATTCATCCGGCTGAACCTTTAAGTAAATCAGCTCCCAGACACCGCCATGCTCTTCAATTAATTGCTTATAATCGTTCCGTCTATTCCGTTGCCAAAAGCTGAAATCGACAACCACATGCTGTTTAGCCTGAATCAGATTTACTAGCTCCCCACGCAGCTTTAATTCTGATTCTTTTAAATAGGTATCATAATTCTGCTCTGGATAATCGACTCCAAAACGACCGTGAGTGGCCCAGATGTCCTCATCAATCGAGAGACGAACGAATCCTTCTTTCTCCAACTTTTGAGCAAAGGTCGTTTTACCCGACCCTGCCACACCGCACATCATCACAACGATGGGAATCGCGCTCGTACGCTTTTGCTGGAGTAAATTTTCGATGACCCTCTTTTCATACAGCATTATAAAGGATCTCCCTTCCACTTTAACTAATGTTCTACTATCTCAGTGTACTGTATCATTTTTCATTAGATTTATTATTAATTACGGCTATGATGATGGTATACTAATCGTTACAAAATACTTTCTCAAGGGATTGTGATAAGGATATGGTGAAATCAGTCCAGTTGACCTCCTAAAATGAAAAATGAATTAATTTTAGGAGGTCATAATAAATGATTTTTAACCCGATTGTCATGGATAACTGGAGCAGAAAACCCTATTTTGAGCATTATTTAAACAATGTCAGATGTACCTATAGCATGACCGTAAATATTGATATCACCCTTCTACTGTCAGAGCTTAAGAATAAGGGAATTAAGCTGTACCCAGCACTAATCCACATGATAACTACGGTGGTGAACCGTCATAGTGAATTCCGCACATGCTTTGATTCTCAAGGTAGATTAGGTTATTGGGATAGCTTGTCACCTAGTTTTACAATTTTCCATGAGGATGATAAGACTTTCTCAAGCATCTGGACTTCGTACAGTGAAAAGTTTAATGATTTCTATAACCGTTATCTGGATGATATGAAAATGTACGGAAGTGTAAAACAATTTATCGCTAAAGCAAACGAACCACCGAACACCTTCCCTATTTCAAGTATTCCGTGGGTCAGCTTTACGAGCTTTAACCTAAACGTGTATAACGAGGGAACTTTCCTACTTCCCATCTTTACTATAGGAAAATATTTTCTTCAAGACAAAAAAATACTATTACCAATATCGGGGCAATTCCACCATGCCGTGTGCGATGGTTACCATGCGAGCATGCTGTATAATGAATTACAATTACGTGCAGATACCTGTGAGGAATGGTTATCCAACAATTAACCTCGTTATTTCGCTGACGTCGAACGATAGTTAAACATAAAGGGTTCTACGTATTAGATATGCCTAATATGTAGAACCCTTTTTTTATTTGATTTTCTCATCAATCTCCGAAAGATCTGCCGACCATTTCCCGTTCTGCCAGAATAATCTGAGTACCATTGCTGTTCCCGGAGAAGGTGCAACAGCGTTGTAGAATGTGACTCCCGGAACTACCTGTGCAAGGAAATTCCGGATAACACCACCATGTGTGACTACCAACACCCTATTTGTTACTACCTTATCCTTGTTTTTTTTAATTGATGCCTGCACAAATGGATCCTCAGCCGCTCGACCCAAATCTAATAGAAAGCTACGCAACCGTTCGTCAAACTGCGCCCATGCTTCTCCATCTGGTGGTGTAACCGTGGAAGGATTATCAATCCAGCTTCTATACAGTGAGTTATCCTTCAGCTCCTCATAAGTACAACCTTCGAAAGCACCAAAATTCATTTCACGCAACCGCTGATCGTAGATAGCTACCTTCTCTAGCAAAGGTGATATGTATGCTAATGTTTCCCGACATCTAAGCAAATCGCTGCAATATACACGCCAAAAGCCATTTGATGCTTCAAGCCCCTGTTCGGTCAACCAACCAAGCGGCTGTTTTAGCTGAGATAGCTGCTCCACTGCACTTGAAAGCAGTGGGAGATCCGTATGTCCTAAGTAACGATGTTCAGCATTCCACTGAGTTTGCCCGTGGCGAACAAGTACTAGTTCTAGCTTTATAAGAGGAAACGCCATGTCTAGCATCAGCCTCCAATCCAAACCCATGCTACTACTGCGCATAGACCTACAAACATTGAAGAACAGAGCATCATCATCCGCGAGGTCTGAATAATATCGTCCGGCTCCATAGATCGTACCGGATCACCCATGTAGGCCCGGAAAGAAGCCACACCATGGTACACGTTCTCGCCACCGAGCCGGATACCGAGGGCGCCTGCAACAGCGGATTCTGGATAGCCGCTATTCGGGCTTGGATGGAGTCGTGCATCCCGCTTCACCATCTGCAGGCATCTCCGCCAATCCAGACGAAGCACCCATGCACACAGAGCCAAGAGCAGTGCCGTTATCCGCGCTGGAATAAAGTTGGCGACATCATCTAACCGAGCGGATGCCCAGCCGAGATCACGGTATTTATCATTCTTATATCCCACCATGGAATCGAGCGTGTTGACTGCCCGATAAGCCATAGCAAGCGGCGCGCCACCGATGAGCGCGTAGAACAATGGAGAAATAATCGCATCGACGATATTCTCTGCTACAGTCTCCACCGTGCCGCGCACAATTTCCGGGGGATCTAGTGTGGTCGTATCACGTCCCACGATCATCCCCAGAGCCTTGCGAGCTGCAGGAATATCACCTTTACGGAGTTCCACGTACACCGCCATCCCTGCATCCTTTAGCCCCTTGGAGGCAATCGTGGTTGAAATCAGCCATGCCTCGGCTATCCAGACGAGCCAAGGTGAGATAAACGACAACAGCCATAGAAGAATGGCCGTCAGTGCCCAAACGCCGCCCGCCACACACAGCGGAAGTAATACTCCCGCTCTTCGCAGGCTTTGCGGACGGGTCCATAGAAGGCGGATCACCCGCTCCAGAGCCGTGATTGCTTTGCCCATACCGATTACGGGATGGGGCAAGCTACGCGGATCACCTACGATCCGATCAATTACATAAGCCGCAAGCAGTACTAAAGCGATTGTCACAGGCGATCACCTCTGTACATTCTCCAGCAATTCCAGCTACCTATTCTCATTAGCTGTCCTTCCTTGCCTGAACCGACAGCAAACTTCCTGTCACAGCGCTATACACAAGGCGGCCGATAGCGCCCCCCAGATCGGTAGCTGTTCCGGCGTAGACATGCTTTGCATTGTATCGCCCGCTTTGGCTCACAGCCAGTACGATCGCATCCGTAGTTGTTCCGGTTGCAATCAAGCCATTCTCGGGATCGGTAATCCCGAGATCGGCCAGAGCAGCAGCTTTGGCTTCGACAGCTGTCTGCACAGCATTGACCATGGCCGCTGGTGTCAGGCGGCCATCAATACCGAGCATTATGTTAATCGTACCCGGTCGATAAACAGCCAGCACATTGCGTTCCACACCAGCGCGCGCAGCATTTCCTGCGGCAGCAGTAACGCAAACAAAAATCCCCGCGGAGCCAGTGTCTTCTTCAGCTACCGCTGCATGCTCAAGCGGTACTGCCGTCATCAGACCCGCACAGCCAGATAATGAATACCCCCAATTGCGCAGCTTATTCTCCATATCCTGAACTGGATCACTACATTCATAATTGCGGTCAACATATAAATTGACAGCCCGCTCTAGCCGATTCATTCCTCCACCATAGAACGCACTCGATAAACCATCTGCTTCAGCAGGCAGCTCCAGTAGCAGATGGTTTCCCTTCCACTGTAAAGCAAGCCCTGGCCAGATAGCCGAATGGTACTCTTTTACGCCTCCAGCGAGGTTAAATGGAATCTTCACTTG
This sequence comes from Paenibacillus sp. FSL E2-0201, assembly GCF_037963325.1. NCBI lineage: Bacteria > Bacillati > Bacillota > Bacilli > Caryophanales > Paenibacillaceae > Paenibacillus > Paenibacillus sp. FSL E2-0201. The sequence goes on along the minus strand of NZ_CP150154.1, from coordinate 1,417,840 downwards.
CACCATTTCCCGATCCAGCTCCTTTCAACGCTCATCTTTTTCTTTAACCAGCTCCACGGCCGCTCTTTCTCTTCCCAGCCCTCTCACTCATAAATCGCCTATTCCTCTAATTCAGCAAATACTCTATATCCACCTTAGCACCTGTCCCTCAACCCATTTATTGCACTTTGTACAACAGATTTAGCCAGATACACTGGCAAAATCCATTCTGTTGTAATTCGTGCAATAGAATGTCACGTAAGGGTGTGTTTCGCGCCAATTTTCAAAATTCTATTGTACAGAGTGCTATAGAATCGAATTTCTACTCATCCTAGGCGTATTCTGTTGTACAAAATACAACAGAATTCACCTTCGAGGGTATCCATCAAAAAATACCTAATCAAAATCTGTCACAACCTTGAGCATGCGAGCTGAAGCATCCAATCCGGCCTCAAACCCTATTCTTTTGCGCTATATAGACCACTTAGCAGTTTACTCCCAGCCTTCTGCGCAACATGAATCACTCAGGCAGTTGACTCCCAACCATCTCCACTGCACCAGTCACGTAAACGGCACCCCATAAGCACCCTGCGCTGCACCAGTCACTTCCCCGCCAGAATCTTCCCCATCTGATTCAGCAGTCGGACATTATCCTCATGTCCCTTAACGGCAACCCGGATATGCTCTTCCCCTAGACCGGGGTACATGGCGCAGCTGCGCACCAGTATACCGACGCGCCCAAGGCGGGTCTGCATCTCAGCCGCACTCCACGGCGAGGGTAACCCACAGAGCAGAAAGTTCGCTTCGCCCGGCGGCACATCGCAGCCTAGCTGCATAAGGCCTTGCCGCAGCAGCTCCCGCTCCGCCTTTATCAGCTCTCGCGTGCGACGTTCATAATCGTGCCCACACTCAAGGCAGGCTTCACCGGCTAGCAGCGCCAAGCCGTTCACGCTCCAAGTGACCTGCTTTGCGGTCATCGCCTTTGCAAGCTCTGGATGCGAAATTGCAAACCCGAGACGCAGTCCAGGAATCGCGTAAAATTTCGTCATCGACCGTACCAGTATCGTATGCGGAAACTGCTCCAGCTCCGGCAGCAGCGTATTCCGTTCAGCCTCTGGAATAAAATCAATAAAAGCTTCATCCACAGCTAAATATGTCCCGCAGCTCTCTGCCTTCTGCGCTAGCCAGCGTAGTTCATCCACCGCATACTGAACGCCATTAGGATTGTTCGGCTGTCCAAGGAACAGCAGCTCAACCTTCTCCAGCAGCTCGGCAATCTCGTCCACTCCAGCTCGAAACTGCTGTTCCCTTGTTCCCTGAACAGATAATACTTCTGCGCCGAATTGCACAGAAAGCTGTCTATACTCAGAGAAACAAGGTTCTACGATGCCCACCCTTTTCGGGACGATCGCAAGCAGCAACAATGCCATAGATTCTGCTGCTCCGTTACCTACGGTCAACCAGCTACTATCTATACCGAGATCCTCTGCTAGCAGGCTTTTGAAGCGTCGGTGTCCAGGGTCCGGGTAAGCAACCACCGTAGACAATGCTGTTTTAAGCAGCTCCAAAACCGCCGGTGGAGGCCCGATAGGATTGATGTTGGCACTGAAATCGAGAAATGTGCCGCCAGCTTCCTCATATAGTTCCGAAGCCGTTAGCAAATCACCGCCATGGCCGTATTTTTCAAGCATATTTACACTCCCTCTATCAACTATCTCCTGCTCAATATGTATGTCTTTGCCACCATTATTGCGTCTTTGCCGGAAATACGTCAATGCTTCCCCGGAGGAATCATCTGAATAACCCAACTACACAAACCCTTATTCAGAACTACGAAGCTATCACTTTTGTTAAAAAACCGCTTTTAGTTTAAAATGAGAACTGTAATCAATTTTGCTGCAACGGAGGAATTCACTATGCTTTTTATTGATAACACAGGGATTACTGACGCTTCCATCAATTTGGCGATTGAGGAATATGCGCTGAAACACTTGCCGATGGACGAGAGTTACCTGCTTTTTTATATTAACAGCCCATCTATCATCATCGGTAAACATCAAAATACGATTGAAGAAATCAATCAGGAATATGTTAAAGAGAATGATATTAAGGTTGTGCGGCGTTTGTCCGGCGGTGGAGCTGTCTATCACGATCTCGGAAATCTTAACTTCAGCTTCATTACTAAGGACGACGGCCAATCCTTCCATAACTTCCTGAAATTCACCCAGCCGGTGATCGACTACTTACAAAGCATGGGTGTAAACGCTGAGCTTAGTGGACGGAATGATCTTCAAGTCGGCGAACAAAAAATTTCCGGCAACGCTCAATTCTCCACACGTGGGCGCATGTTCAGCCATGGCACATTGATGTTTGATCTCAATTTGGACAATGTACAAGCCTCTCTAAAAGTAAATCCAGAGAAGTTCAAATCGAAGAGCACCAAATCCGTACGTAGTCGCGTAGCCAACATCAAAGAGCTGCTAGGTACAGACATGACCATTGAAGAGTTCCGCTCCGGCTTGCTGCGTTCGATCTTTGGCATGGAGCCATCCGAGGTTCCTCAGTACAAACTTCAGGAAGCAGACTGGGTCAAAATCCACGAAATTTCCAAAGAGCACTATCAGAACTGGGATTGGAACTACGGTCTGTCGCCAAAAAGTAACGTCAAACACACACGCAAATTCCCTGCTGGAATTATTGATATTCGTATGGATATTGAAGATTCCCTCATTAAGGACATCAAAATCTACGGTGACTTCTTTGGGGTTGGTGACGTAGTCGATGTTGAAAATGCCCTTCGTGGCAAACGTTATGACGAGGCTGAAGTTAGAGAAGCATTAGCTCATCTAGATCTGAAGCATTATTTCGGACGTATTGAACCGGAGGACTTTATCGGACTGGTTTTCTTAGAGGAATAGTTATACAAAAATAAAGGGGCCTGCTTATCCTCTGCGCAATTTGCGTAAAGAATAGACAAGCCCCTCTTTCATATTCATTTTAGTTCAAGGAGAAAGTATAAATACATAGACAACGAACGCTAGAGTCAGCATGATGCAGATGTTCTCTACGGCTCCACCCTTTTTCGTGCCTGTACTCATTAGCTTGAGACGCAGCTTAAAGGGGATTGGCGGCAATGGTGTAATTCCTCTTTGAGTAAGGGAGTCTGCCAGTAGATGAAGTGCATACGACATACCGCCAGCTATCCATAGACTGCCACCGTCATTTATACCGGCTGAGGCGAAATACAATAAGGCGCTCCAGCCCGCAACACCATACAAGGTATGTGTCAGGCCACGGTGTGGGACAATCGATGAAACGACGAGCACGCACGCTGCAATGTAGTTCCATGGATCATAGGCTTCCCCGAAGGCAAAAAGTGCTATGGCGATTAAAATCATGACCAAATGGCGCAGCTTTCGGCTTGGAAGGAATGATACACTACCTACAAGCAATGCCAGCACAATATTCCAAGGGCGTTCCACGATTCCGGCAAAATAGAGATAAATTGCCGCGCCTATCAAAGCAATTTGCAGCGCTCTCAATAGAAACTCTGGAATCGCCTTGCGCACGAGCAGCGAATTCGGTTCATCGATATCAGGCAGCAAAGAGCTTAACGCTGCGACCGCAATAACTGGAATCGTAATCTCGTGTGACATCAAACTCATTACAGATAGGGTAACCCCAGTGCTGATTATTAAATGGGATCTGCCCATCATGGTGAAACCGCTCCTTTCTAAGATGCGAAAAACAAGAACAAATGTGCGGTTATCGAAGTATATCAAGACCCTGTTTTTTTGTCTAGCCTAATCCCTTAAATCCCTTTAAATATAAGCCTTTGAGCGATTCCTATCTTGTCCTCCCCATGAATATACGATACAATTTGGACAACTTGACCTTGTCGTTCTTACAAGGACGGCATTTGCCGAAGAGAGGATGACCTTAGAAGTGAAGCGTTCCCGTATGGCCGATTTCAGCCTGCTACTTGTGGCGATGATGTGGGGATGCACCTTTCTGATTGTTCAAAATGCTGTCAAAGTGCTCCCTCCACTCGCGTTTAACAGCATCCGCTTTACAGGTGCTGCCCTGTTGCTGGCTCTAATCACTTTTATTTTTTACCGCAAGGAGTGGAAGCAGTTAAGCTTCCGCATGGTACGCGATTCTCTGCTGCTAGGCCTTTTTTTGTTTATGGGCTATGGCTTCCAGACCATGGGACTTCTATATACAACCACCTCCAATACCGGATTTATTACCGGTCTATCGGTCGTATTGGTTCCGTTTCTCTCTCTGGCGCTACTAAAGCATGCCATTTCACGTTACACTTGGTTCAGCGCGGCGCTTGCCGCAGTAGGTCTTTACCTGCTGACCTTCACAGGCTCTGCTTTGTCCCTGAATAAAGGTGATGCTCTTATCCTGCTATGCGCCATAGCTTTTGCGCTGCAAGTCGCATATACTGGCGTTTATGCACCTCATTATCCGGCTTTGCCGCTGGCAACCTTGCAGCTCGCCTTCGTTGGACTGTTCAGCATTGTCGCTTCGCTTATCTTTGAAGGAGCTGCACCGCTGGTACACAGCGCAGAGCTTATCAAGGACCCAGACGTTCTCTGGGCACTTTTAATCTCTATTGGCCCTACCAGCGCTTTTGCTTTCTGGATTCAAACCGCCTGCCAGAAATACACTACGCCTTCCCGGGTAGCCATTATTTATGCCACAGAACCTGTATTCGCTGTGCTGACAGGCTTAGCCTTTGGCGGAGAAACGCTTGGTATGTCCGCTCTGCTCGGTTGTGGTTGTATTCTGGGAGCTATGCTTATGGCAGAGCTGAGTCCGGAACCGGGTCAGAATCAACATAAGAAGAATTATTTTTCCAAATTACATTTATTTAGAAAGAGATAAGGAGAGAGACAAATGTACAAATTGATCGCGATTGATATTGATGACACTCTAATTAACGATGACAAGGAAGTAACTCCCGCTACACAGACTGCGCTTGAAGAGGCTGTAGCCGCTGGCGTTGTTGTAACCCTTGCTACAGGCCGAGCTTATGCTTCTGCACAAGCCATTGCCCGTCAAACTGGACTTAACGTGCCAATCATCACTTATCAAGGCGCTCTCGTTAAGAACTTGCTCGATGAAAAGGTACTATATGAGCGTTACGTGCCACAAGATGCGGTACACAAGCTGTTCACTTACTGCGTGGAGCATAATCTGCATTTGCAAACTTACATTGACGACAAGCTGTATGCCCGTGAAGACAACCAGAAGATTAAAGATTATACAGACCTGAACAAAACACCATATTATATTGAACCAGATTGGGAGAAGCTTGTCCCGCAAAAAACACCAAAAATGCTGATTATCGATGATCCTGCATTCTTGGATGAGCTGGCTCCAATTCTACGTGAATTGCTCGGCGATTCCGTGCATATTACCAAATCCAAACCACAATTCCTAGAAATCATGCATCATGAAGGAACCAAGGGAATTGCGCTTGAATTCCTAGCCAATCATTTTGGTTGTGATCTCTCCGAGACTATGGCTATGGGTGACTCTTGGAACGATCATGAGATGCTGGAAGCTGCCGGTCTTGGCGTTGCTATGGCTAACGCTATTCCTGCGCTGAAGGAAATTGCTGATTTCGTGACCCTAAGCAACAATGAAGATGGCGTAAAATACGCGATTGATAAATTCATTCTCAATAAGGTGAACTAAATTGGCTGAACTTAATAGTTTTATATACGTTAAACTTAAGATTTTTCTATTAAGGTAAGTGCGTGACTGCGGGGAATTTTTGGACTTCCGGCCGCTGTTGTCACCAGATTTCTTTGATTATATACCGTGGTTCACGGTTGAAATCCGGTGACAGCTTATGCTTCCGATGCGAGCTTTCCTTTGGAAAGCTTTCAGGCGGTCGCTATCGCTCCTACAGTTCCAAACTTCCCCTCCGTCACTTTTCCCTTTTTAGAATGTTTTAAAGTTCAACTTATATAGAGTTAAAGTTCAATCTATATAAATTCAATTTCTTAAAAAAGGGTGCTGTAACGTCATGATATCTGACGTTGCAGCACCCTTTTGTTATTTCAGTAAGCTTGGAACTCCTGTAGATGCAAACTCCATTACCTCATGCCCGCTCTCGCCAGCTTCTTCCTCTTCCAGCTGTGAATAGTACAAGCCATGATATCTTCCTTCCGCCGCAAGCAACTCTTCGTGGGTACCGCTCTCCACAATTTCACCATTCTCCATCACTAGAATGATATCGGCATTCTGAATCGTAGATAGACGGTGGGCGATAACAAGTGTGGTTTTGTCTCCCATTAGTTTACGAATCGCCTGCTGCACCAGCTTCTCCGATTCATTATCGAGCGCTGCAGTAGCTTCATCTAGTAGCAAAATTGGAGAGTTCCTAAGAATCGCTCTTGCAATCGATAGCCGCTGACGTTGTCCACCGGACAGGCGTGAACCTTCCTCACCGATATCTGTATCGAGGCCCTCCGGCAACTCCATTACAAAATCATAAGCGTTTGCTTGTCGCAAAGCTTCCAGAATTTCTTGCTCACCTGCATCCGGATTTCCATTCCGAATATTATCACGGATACTTCCCGTATACAGCCCGGACTCTTGCGGCACATAAGCAAAGTGACTCCTAAGCTTAGCAAGACTCATTTCACTTATCTTCTCATTATTTATAAGTACTTCACCCTCATCAGGTTCATATAACCCAAGCAATACTTTAAAAAGCGTAGATTTCCCTCCACCACTCGGTCCCACAATCGCCATTTGAGCCCCTTTGTGAAGCTCTAAGCTGATCTTGTTCAAGCTGTGTTTCTCTGCTCCCGGATAAGAGAAGGATACCGAGGACATGACCATACGCTCAAATTCAGGCTGCTTCGTCACTGCTTCAGGTAGAGCCTTCACTTCTACAGGGCTATCCAACACTTCAAAGATTCGTCCCGCCGCCCCAAGTGATTGCTGCATCGAATTGATCAGTCCTGGTAATGCCGAGAACGGCATGACTAGATAATTCATGAGCTGTATGAAGGCAATCATCGCACCGACCTCAAGGGATCCTTTGGCCACAAAATAACCAGCCACGACCAGCGCAAGAAGAAACGTGAAGTTTCCTAAAAACGACGAGAATGAGCCGGTAGCTCCCTCAATTCTTCCCCGCTTCAATTCTTCGGAAGTAATATTTTCACTATGTTCCTGATACTGCTTCATTAGTCTGCGTTCGATGGAAAAAGATTTAAACACCATACTACTACCTAGAATGTCATGCAAAAAGGAAGTAATCTTGCTCATATGATTCTGAATCCTCACACTGTTCTCACGCATCGCTGAACCGAAGATTTTTCCCGTAAGGAACATCAAGGGTCCCATTGCAAAACAGATCAGTGCCAGTAGCCAGTTAATATAGAGCAAATAACCAAAAGCCGCGAGAGCAAGCAAAGGGTTACGGATCAGATCAATCATTACCTCGCCGGTAGCATTACCCACAGATTGATTATCATTAGTAAAGCGGGACAATAAATCCCCGGAATGATTACGGTCAAAATAAGACTGAGGAAGTGCTAAGGTATGCCGCATCATATCCAGCCGCAGCTCATTTCTGATCTTGGCAGAGATTTTATTTTTGAGATACCGATCGATGAAACCGTTAATTGCACTCACTAATAAGTAAATTAAACCGAATATAACCAGCCCTTTAAAAGCTTTGACATCGAGTCTAACCGCAGCATCTGTAATCACTGAGAGTAGCCAAGCAATCGTTAGATCCAGAACAATCCCAAATAAAGTCGTAAATAATAAAACCGTATATAAGAGCTTATGCCTTAACATGTATGTACTTAATCTTGAAAAAACACCCTTTTGCTTCAAAAAATCAGCCCTCTCCCCCTAAAATTCCACGCCTCTAACCTTCGCAAATAGCTTGCTGTCATGTATTTCCCCATCTAGCCCAAGGCGCTCTCTCCGTAAAATACCCTCCAGTGTATACCCTGCACGCTCAGCAACTGCAGCACTTTTGATATTTCGTGCACTACACCGAATCTCGATGCGATTAGCTTCTAATTCCCTGATAGCAAAATCGGTGATTCCGTTCACCGCTTCAGTCATATAACCTTTGCCCGCGCAGGAGCTTCGAATCCAATAACCAATTTCAAAATTTCGCAGTTCCCAGTTTATACGATGCAGGCCACTGCAACCGATAAAACTACCCGTAGTCTTATTAAAAATGCGCATATGCAGCTGATTACGTTTTAAAAAGTCCAGCCTAGCCTCACGTGTGAATCTCTCCGATTCATCCAAAGTCGGACTCGTTTGAGCAAAAGGCATCCAAGGTTTCAATTCCTCTAAACTTTCACCTATAGCCACATTCATACTAACGCCATCCCCCCACAAAGGGGCACGAATGAGCAGACGCTCGGTCTCAAAGCTCTCAGGAAATTCCATCAGGATCGGATCCATAGGATTAGCCACTTGGTACTCCCCTTTCCATTGTTGATAATTATTCTATATCTGTAAATATAAGACGGTAATACTTTCTGATTATAAAGTATAAACATGCTTCTGAATACTGAATGCAATAGATATCACAAAAGGGACAGCAAACGGCTGAATTTGCCCGAATGATATCCCCCTTGTATCATAGAAAAGTCACAGCTTAAACCAAATCATTGAGGTTTCTAGTTAAATCGCATATATATTGTTGTTGTCTTTTTCATGTATACTATAACCAGTTTGACTATCTTAACAAAAATAGAGGAGTAACTTCACAACATGATCAAAAGACTTACTGCACTATTTTCTATTCCCTCTTATGCCTTACTCTTTTTGTGTATGCTACTGCAGGGAATGGGGATTTCACTCAGCACACCCTTCTTGTCCATTTATTTCACGGAACAGCTTGGCGTATCTGTCGGGATGTTTGGTATTTTTCTAGCTACCACATTAGTTGCCGGCATATGGATTAGTACGCTTATCGGGAGACGCTCTGATCTCGGCTTGAATCGAAAACATATTTATCTAGTTGCCACGCTCTGTAATGCTCTGGCTTTTGGCGGGTACTTGCTCATTCAGGATTTTACGATCTTGTTCATCTACATGATTGTGTTCACCGCTCTCGGTGCACCAGGGATGCCTCAACTGTTCGCCATTGCTAGAGAAGCAGTGAATAAGAGTGATTTTACGGATACAGCGTTTGCGAATTCTACCTTGCGATCTGCTTTCTCTCTCGGCTTTATTACAGGCCCTTTAATCGGCACCCTGCTAATCGCTGCTGTTGGGTTTAAGGGGATTTTCTCGGGTACAATCGGAGTTTTCCTGCTTGTTGCCTTACTCGTTTTCTTATTTCTCAAATCAAATACAGAGCTGAGCAGCAACAAGGCTGAAGTAAAAGTAAAAAGCTTCCGGCTCATTCAGAACCGTAATATTCTGCTGCCTTTTCTGATTCTGATACTCATGTATGTAGCGCACTGGACGAGTAGCATTAATACAGCCCTCTTTATTACAAACAATCTAGGGGGAACGACAAGCGATGTCGGTCTAGTCAGCAGTATATGTGCTGCGCTGGAAATTCCATTTATGATTATGCTAGGTCTACTCAGTGCAAAGTACAGTAATCGATCCTTGATGATGTGTGGGGCGATTCTAGGCGGCGCTTATTATCTCGTTGTCATTCTCTCTGGCGCGATGTGGCAGATGCTTGCAGCCCAAGTTCTACTCGCCGTTTTCGTTGCTGTTATTTCAGCGATTGGCATTAGCTACATCCAGGATCTGCTTCCAAGCATGCCTGGGTATGCATCTACACTGTACTCTAATTCATCCACGATCGGCAGATTGATTGGCAGTCTTGTTGGCGGGGGATTAGCCACTCTTGTAGGTTACCGGTATTCATTCGTACTCTGTTTTGTACTCATCACTATTGCCTTAATCATGCTTGCGGTAAGCGGACGTCAACCTGTACATGAATCAGATAAATTAACCGTTTAACCTGTTTATTGGCTCTATCTTTGTCCTGTAAGCCCTTCTCTTCTAATGTGAAGAGAAGGGCTTTTTGTGTAGTGGAATTCTCGTACCTGTCTGTGCCAGTGTAACATTCTCCGGCAAAATATATGACTGTCTCATATCCACATCATGCGACATATGAGTATATACTGCCTTTTTAGGCTTAACGATTTGCAGCAGCTCCGCCGCCTCCGTCATATCGTACACAGAACGAGTGGATAGCTCTGCCGCTTCGTAATAGAAGCTTGTACCAAGGACCAGTAGGTCGGCTCCATGCATCAGACGTGTCTCCTCAGCCCCAAGAGATATGGAATCAGGACAATACACCCATGTGTAGTCCTCCTTCTCTAGCCGAAAAGCGTACGAGTATCCATTCTTCCCATGGTTTACTTTCCAGGTATCTATCTTCCAGCCGTCCAGCTCTATACCTTCATCACAGGGAATCATCTCGATGTGATTTCGCAGCCAAGGATATTGCCGCTCGATAATGGGAATGACTTCTGCCGGAGTATAAAGTTCACCCTTAATGCCCGTCCATCGACAAGCATCGGCCCATTCCGGCAGTCCGCCAATATGATCAAAATGAGCGTGAGTCACCAGCAGTCTTCGCATATTCCGTACTCCCTGCGCCTCCATCTGACGTCGCCAGTCTGGCCCGCAATCAATCACTAGAAAGTCACTGCCATTATCTATAAGTACAGAGGAACGCAGCCTTATATTGCTTCCCTGTTCCCTTGCTTCTGTGCAGGTCTCGCAGCTGCAATATACCCGAGGAACACCCATGGCATCCCCAGTACCCAAAAACACCAACGTATCCATAGCCCATCTCTCCTTCAGTTCCCATCAAGGTAGTCTTAAATTATTATATGTCTATCTTAAAGATGCTCACCAAAATATCCCCACAAAGTGAAGCTTTGCTTCGATGCGTACCCAGGTACTTTGCGGGGGCCCCAAATATATACTTTCGTCAAAAAAGTCATCCCTTAAGCAGTAGCCCTGCTAGGATGACTCTATTTTTACACCTCTACCTATATTCCTGCAAGTACCTGATACCAAATTCCCCGCTTGGAATAAAGCGTGCTTCGCACCTCATCCCAGCCGCCTAAATAATTAATATCGAAGAGGCCCGCTGGATCGGGGTAGCGGCTTTTGTTCTCTGCATAGACCTGTTTATCTACGGGGCGAAAACCATACTTTGCGAAGATTTCTTGTGCCTGAGGGGTTATCAAGAAATCAACTAATGCTTCTGCCGCCGCGCGAGTCCCATGCTCATCCGCATACTTCTCTACGACAGCTGCCGGGTTCTCAATCAGAATTGTATTTTTAGGAATAATGACTTCATATTTAACTCCCTGAGCAATCCGGGCCAGCAGTTCATTCTCATAGGTGACGATGACATCACCCACTCCATACTCGAAGGCAGCCATGGACGCACGTCCGCTCTTATCCAGAGATTCCACATTGGCATGTACACTTTCCAAAAAAGCTTTGGCTGCTGCCGGATCCTTAACCCCCTCTTGCTCCTCTGACAGCTTCAGACCAGCCCCATAGATCGCGTTGATATCCCACTGCGCACCACCGGATGTTTTGGGATTTGGGTATAACACTTTAACCCCTGGCTTGGCTAAGTCCGCAAAATCGTGAATTCCTTTGGGGTTTCCCTCACGTGTACCAAGTGCGACTACCGAACGTGTCACCATACCTTGTTCACCCTGCTTTTTCCACGTTGGCGCTACGAGTCCAGCCTTAACCAGTTTCTCGACATCACCTTCCATGGCTAGCAGTGTAACATCCGCTTCGAATCCACCCACAATTGCACGTGCCTGTGTTCCGGAAGCTTCATAAGACTGCTGAAAACTAATCTCCTGACCAGTATCCGCTTTCCACTGTGCTGCAAATAACGGTAAAATATCTTTCATCGCATCCTTAGCCACACTGTATGCGCCAACGACCAGCGTGACATCCCCTGGCTTAGAGGGATCTGCCATCGTCGTAACCGCCTTCTCATCCCCGCAACCGACTGCCGCCAGCGTGAGTATGGCCAGCATTAGGGCAGCAAAACATCCGTGCAGTTGTCTGCTCCTTTTGTTGAAATTCATTGCGGCCCACATCCTTTGAGATAATGATTTTAAAGTCTCTTTAAAAGTAGCTCGAATGATTAAGCCAAGTTCTAGTAACCAACGTTCGGTATTTGCCGTAATTACGCGGAATGTTTGGACTTCCACTCCATTACTCTATACCAATACTTCAGTTACTCTAAACCTAGCTCATCACATTCGCTACTTTCAAAAAAATTGAAAATCATTTTATTTATTTTTAAATAAAAATAGGCATCGGATCTTCTTTCAGGTTGTTCTCCTGGATCCAGCTTCGCTCATCATTAAACAGGTAAGCCCGGTGCACTAGGACTGAGATGTCCTGCCCCGGCTGTAATGTTTCTTTCTCCAAGGAACGGTAAGTGACCAGCTTATGACCATTAACTTCAACCTCAACAAGCCATTCACTTCCACGGAAATGCAAATGCTTTACGACCCCTTTTTCCGTAGCTGAAGCCATCTTGAACTCATGCAGGTTACCCACTTCAATATACTCAGGACGAATAAGTGCCTTGGTAGGTTTACCGTCTCCAGCGCCTTTAAAGCCCTTCACCTCAGAAGCATCTTCAATCAGTGTCGACTCCCCGATAAAAGTTGCCACAAATGGTGTTTTAGGCTCCTTATAAATATCCCAAGGTGTACCCTTTTGTTCCAACTGTCCTTGGTTGATGATCATAATCTCATCTGCTACTTCTATCGCTTCGTCTTGGTCATGCGTTACAAAGATCGAGGTGATACCTACACGCTCAATCAGCTCACGTAGCCAAGCACGCAGCTCCTGACGGATCTTCGCATCGATAGCTGCGAACGGCTCATCTAAGAGCAGTAGCTGTGGCTCAGGTGCGAGTGCACGAGCAAAAGCCACACGCTGACGTTGTCCACCAGATAGCTGATGCGGATAACGCTTCTCGAAGCCTTTTAACCCCGTAAGCTCCACCAGTTCCATAACACGGTCACGAATCGCAGTTTTGCTGGCCTTTTTAACTTTTAATCCAAACGCAATATTATCAAAAACAGTCATGTGCTTAAATAATGCATAGTTCTGAAAGACGAAGCCGATCCCGCGCTCCTGAGGAGGAAGATTGTTAACTGTCTGACCATGAAAAATAATCTCGCCATTATCCGGTGTTTCCAGCCCGGCAAGCATACGCAGAATTGAGGTTTTACCGCCACCACTCGGGCCAAGCAGTCCGATCAGATGACCTTTTGTAATGGTGAAATTGACGTCCTTGACCGCATGAAAATCTCCAAAATGCTTATTTAATCCCCGCACTTCAACATGCATATTACTGCACTTCCTTTCTTCTCTTGGTCCATTCCATCAACAACAGTAGACCTGCGGAAAATGCAGCCAGAACTAGCGCTATTCCTCCAGCAGCCGTTACATTAAAATTCTCAACATCCTGATAGACTAGCGTCGTTGCCGTCTGGGTTTTGTTCATAATGTTACCCGAGACCACGAGCACCGCGCCGAACTCTCCTAGTGAACGCGCCACCGTAAGGATGACCCCATACACAACCGCCCAACGAATCGAAGGCCAAGTCACCTTCCAGAAAATAGTCCAGCCACGAGCGCCCAATGTAGAAGCAGCTTCCTCCTGCTGTGATCCAATCTCCTGTAGCACCGGCATCACCTCACGCACCATTAAAGGAAAGGTTACGAACAAGGTGGCAATGATCATTCCGGGAATCGCATAGACGATCTTCAGCCCAATCCCTTCAAAAATCGCACCCAATGCACTATCTGGACCCAGCAACAGGACAATCATCAGCCCGCCAATAACTGGGGACACAGCATAAGGTAAATCAACAATACTGTTAAGCAAGCCCTTTAGACGTCTATTTATCCAGTTCGCCCGAACAAGATACAGAGCCATCATAATTCCGAACAAAGTATTTAATAACGTTACTACTATCACAACAAGCCCAGTCATCATAAGCGCATGCAGCGCTTCAGGCCTAGTCAGAGCATTCCAGAAACCACCGAATCCTTCACTAAAAGCACCTATAGCCATTTTTCCTAGGGGTGCAGCTATTAGCAAGAAAAACACCAAGTAAGTGAGTCCGATCCACAATTTTCTCATGAGCGTCTCCCCCTCATCTGCAGCATATTAATGAGCCAAAGAATAAGAAAAGATAAGGTCAAGAGAATGACAGAAACCGCTGCTGCGGAAACCGGATTATCACTTTCAACTTCACCAAAAATAAAAACAGAAGATACGAGAGTACGACCTGGAATATTGCCTGCTACGAGGACTACAGCACCGAATTCAGCAAGTGCCCGCGAGAAGGCAAGCATTCCACCGCTGATCATCCCAGGAGCCATAGAGGGGAGAATAACATGCCAGAAGACTCTAGTTCCCTTGGCACCCATTGTATAAGCCGCTTCCTCCTCGGAAGGATCAAGTTCCTCCAGTAAGGGCTGAACCGCTCGAATCACGAAAGGAAAGGTTACGAAGACCATAGCAATTACAATTGCCGGCTGATGAAAAACAATTTCAAAACCAAGCGCTTCTGCAGCCTTGCCGATAAGACTACCAGGCCCGAGCAAGAGCAAAATCATCAAACCACCAACTGCTGTCGGCAGCGCAAATGGCAAATCCACAAGACTGTTAAGCAATGCTTTACCCATGAAATGATAACGAATAAGAACCCAAGCAATCATTGTTCCTAAAAAGACATTAATTAAAGTAGCGATGATCGCCAGCTTTAAGGTTAACAGCACCGACTTCCAGGCAATCGGGTCGCTTATGCTTTCCACAAAATTACCGAAACCCAGTGAAAAAGAGTTGTAATAGACCCCAAGTATAGGCAGCACGATCAATACTACAAAATAGAGCAAAATTGTCGTTCGGAAACCCCAAGTCCAACCTTTGTGCCTAAGCAGCGAATTCAATGATTTTGCCCTCCCACCTCCGGCTAACCGGTCGGTATACTAACCAACAACTTCATTAATTATTCCTATTTATATACTTGGTTTTATAATATTACTACTTTACCAAATCCTTCTCGCTGCCGTCAATTACTTTCAAGTGAATTTGGGGTAAAATATATATAATAAAGTATAGGAAAAAGTGGCACATCACAGGAAGGGGAATGATTATGCTGCATACACTGGAGATTACTACAACGAAAAGGGATGAATTACGGGATATTACTCGTGAAGTCATTTCTTTTGTGAAAAAAAGCGGAGTGCAAAGCGGTGTGATCGTAGTTTATTGTCCACATACCACCGCAGGAATTGCAATCAATGAGAATGCAGATCCTGACGTGAGGCATGATGTTCTGATGCGTTTGGATGAAGTCTACCCTTGGGAGCATCCGAAGTATCGGCATGCTGAAGGCAATACTGCTTCACACCTTAAATCTATTACCACAGGACCTTCCCAAAGTATAATTATCCATGATGGTGAAGTATTACTCGGACGTTGGCAGGGTATTTATTTTTGTGAGTTCGATGGACCAAGACGAAGACAATGTTTCTTAAAAATTATTGAGGGATAAACAATATACAAATGGCCGCTCCGTTATGCCCCGGAGCGGCCATTAAAATATAACTAGAATTAAATATTACTTTGACCAAGCAGAGAAGCAGTGTTATACCAATGCACAGCTTTAAAGTATAAACTTATAAAAAAAACAGCATGTTAAAGGCTGCGACATAAAACCTTGATATGAGCTGATGCTGCCTCTTTTACATCCTCAAATGATACTTTATCTTGGATATAATAAGAAATAAATCCGTGAGCGGATAAGAACAAGGTTAGCGGCACGTTCTGCCAATCCTCGGACACATATCCCTCTTCCTTCATATGACGGCGTACAATACTTGAGAATAAATCAAAACATCGTCCCTGCTCTGCTCTACAATAAGCCAGTAGCTCTTCATCACGAATCATGAACATAATCTCATATTGATAAGGATGATCTATTCCAAACCGTATAAACTCCATAATCAGCTGCTCTACTCGAGTCATGCCTTCTTCAGGTGGCTTATTCATTACTTGGCTCAGTAAAGCAGCCACATGATTAAAATCTTCGACAACAATGGCGTAGAACAACTCCGCCTTCTCTTTGAAATGATAATAGAGAGAGCCGTGGCTGTACCCCAAATGCTGACCGATGCTTCGCATTGAAATCGCTCGATACCCTTTGGTAATAAACAGATGCCTAGCGGCCTCTAATATTCTTTCCCTCGACAACTCCTGCTCCACTGCTCTCCTTGCCATATACCTAATCCCCTTCGCTGTAGTAAATCCGCCGCCCTTCCGTTACCAAGGCTTGCCCTTGGGTTAGATCTGTTATCCATGCCATAAATGCGTCTCCCTCATCATTTCGCGGTAAACATAACAACGTTACTTTATCGGTGAACAAAGTCTCGCCGGTTTGAATACCTCTTCCCCGAAGTTCGTTCTCAACCTTGCCTAGCCAAGTGTACTCAATTTCTACGAATACCTCTCGTCTTAGCACACGGGTGATCACTTCTCCTGCTTCTAGCGCAAGCACTGCTCCATCCGTATAAGCTCTAATCAGCCCTCCGGCACCCAGCATAATGCCTCCGAAATAACGGGTAACAACAATTGCGACATTTTTAACTCCCTGGTTGCGAATTACTTCCAAAATCGGTTTGCCGGCTGTTCCACTCGGCTCCCCGTCGTCCGATTGCCTCTGGATTTCGTCTCTCTCCCCAATCACATAAGCAGAACAGTTATGCGTTGCGTCCCGATGTTTCTTCTTAATGTCTTCGATAAACAACATTGCTTCTTCTTCATTCTCAACCGGCATAACATGACCAATGAAGCGAGATTTGCGGATTACGACTTCCTTGGAGCCGGAAGAGCGCACCGTCCGATATTGTTCTAACATAATTATTCCAGTCCTTATATACATATGATGTCTTCATATAATGTCAGGAGCAGTCCCCGGTATTGGATTACCTATGGACTGCTCCTGGTGACTTACACTAGTATGAATGGTCTCTAAAATACTGCTGCAATACTATTCTGTAAGTCTTGCTTCCAGCTCTGCCTTTTCTTTTTCGTAACCCGGTTTGCCAAGCAGCGCGAACATATTCTTCTTATATGCTTCCACGCCTGGTTGGTCGAATGGATTAACACCGAGCAGGTAACCGCTGATGCCGCAAGCTTTTTCAAAGAAGTAAACCAAATAACCAAATGTGTATGGTGTTTGATCAGGAATAGTAACGATAAGGTTAGGTACTTGACCATCTGTATGCGCAAGCATTGTACCTTGGAAAGCCTTCTTATTTACGAAATCCATAGTCTTTCCTGTTAAGAAGTTCAAGCCATCCAGATCATCTGGATCGTTCTCAATGGTCACATGATGAGCCACTTGATCTACTTGGATTACCGTTTCAAAGATATTACGGTTACCTTCTTGGATAAATTGACCCATGGAGTGTAGATCCGTAGAGAAATCAACGGAAGAAGGATAAATACCTTTGAAATCCTTACCTTCGCTCTCGCCAAACAATTGTTTCCACCACTCGGATACAAAGTGTAGGGAAGGCTCATAGTTAACGAGGATTTCAGTTGTCTTACCTTTACGATACAGAGCATTACGAACTGCAGCATATTGATAAGCTTGGTTAGTAGCTACATCCGGATTATTGAACTCATCCGCAGCGGCAGCAGCACCTTGCATCATCTCTTCAATGTTAATACCTGCTACAGCGATTGGAAGCAAGCCTACAGGTGTCAATACGGAGTAACGTCCGCCTACATCGTCTGGAATGATGAAGGATTCATAACCTTCTTCAGTAGCCAATTTCTTAAGGGCACCTTTTTCCTTGTCTGTAGTAGCGTAAATACGTTTGCGAGCTTCTTCCTTGCCATATTTCTTCTCCAGAGCTGCGCGGAAAATGCGGAAAGCAATAGCTGGCTCAGTTGTAGTTCCGGATTTGGAGATTACGTTCACGGAGAAGTCTTTGCCTTCTACTAGATCAAGCAAATGCGTGATGTATGTAGAGCTGATGTTGTTACCCGCGAAATAAACTTCTGGAGTTTTGCGCTTATCTTTAGAAAGGTTATTGTAAAAAGAATGCGAGAGCGCTTCAATCGCTGCGCGTGCTCCCAGATAAGAACCACCAATACCAATTACAATCAGTACTTCGGAATCGCTCTGGATCTTCTTGGCAGCTTGCTGAATGCGTGCGAATTCTTCCTTATCATAAGCTGATGGAAGATCAATCCATCCAAGATAGTCGGAACCTACACCAGTCTTATTATGCAACTGTTCGTGTGCTAACTTAACTGGGGCGGCAAGGTTGTCAATTTCTTGTTGGTTGAAGAAAGAAAGGGCTTTGGTGTAGTCAAAATTAATCTTCTTAGACATCGGTAATGGAAACCTCCTGTTTATCTCTTTAAATTTGAAACCGCTTGTTACAACTTTATAATTAGGATACTTTAATTTGCCTTGACTGGCAAGGTCTTAGGGCACATCCCGGGCTTTAGAACCAAGTTTTCGAAAGTTTCATGGAAGCGTTTCCCGCGTCAATAGGCATGGCCGAGCTGTGGTGCTAGCCTAAGTGCCGTGATAGAATGAAGAAAACGGAAGGTGGCTATACAAATGAAACAAATCGGTTTTATCGGACTTGGAACAATGGGAGCGCCAATGGCTTCCAACTTGCTTCGCGGCGGCTTTCAGGTGACGGTGTACAACCGTACGGCAGCTAAATGTAAACCTCTTGAAGCAGAAGGTGCTCAGACTGCTCTTACACCACGTGCTGCCGCTGAAGGTAAGGATGTTATTATTACCATGATCAGTAATGATGATTCGGTTCGTGAAGTGTTTTATGGTCAGAATGGGATTCTCGATGCGCTTAAGCCAGGCGGCTTGATTATTGATTCCAGTACCATTTCTCCAGGACTAGTTCACGAAATCGCCACTGCTGTAGAAGCTCGCGGCGGACATTTCCTAGACGCACCAGTAACTGGTAGCAAACCGGCAGCTATTGACGGAACCTTGGTGTTCATGGTTGGAGGCAGTGCTGAAGTTATAGAACAGCATCGCGATATCTTCGATACTATGGGCCGGCTACTCCTGCATATGGGCGACAACGGTAGCGGTGCTGCAGCGAAGCTGGCACATAATGCAATGGTTGGCATTCACAATGTCGCTCTAGCTGAAGGCTTCTCCATCGCTGTCAAATCCGGTGTGCCTGCCGATAAATTCCTGGAGCTTGTTAAGAATGGCTCTGCGGGCAGCAAGCAGGCCGAGCTGAAGGGTCAGAAAATTATCGATAATGATTTCAGCAATCAGTTCTCTCTTGGTCTTATGCTGAAAGATCTTAAGCTGGCTTCCTCGCTAAGCGACTCCACTGGCGTGCCTACGCCTATGCTCGGTGTAGCTAAGAGCATGTTTCAGGCAGGATTCAACCACGGCTTCGCTGATGAGGATCTGTCCGCAGTGGTCAAATCCTATGAAGAATGGATCGGGCAGAAAATCGGCAGTAAAGCAGACCAGTAATAAATACAAGATTCATATCGAAAAAAAGGATTATCAAGCAAGAGCGGCTTCGGCGTCCTTATCAGGACGATAAGCGTTTATGTGAGAAATATAAGGATAAAGTATAGTGTGAAACTTATATTTTATCCTTATATTTCTAGAAGGGGTCTCAAGCCAAGAATGAACTTGGCTTGAGACCCCTTTACTGTTACTGCAAATATGTATGTACTACTATGGAGTAGTTATAAAATCAGGTTGTTCTTCGCCGGTTATTCCGGCGTCACTTGCCGGTTCCTGTACTGTCTCTTCTATCGGCCAAACGAGCTTTGCCTTACGTCCATCAATCCACCAGCTCCCGCTCGGGGTAGTGGCTAATAACCAGGTGCCCCATCTTCCCTTGACCTGGACAGACTGCGGATTGAGAGAGACCACTTTAGGAGCGTATGTATCTGGGTACTTATAAGCAGGTATACTTTGCTGGAATTCAGCATTCGCAAATATTTCCTCGACGATAACAAGCTTTCCCGGAGAAGGATGAATCCATCCCAGTCCTTCCGCTGCTTGAACCTGATACCAATCGCCCTTCTTCGCAATCACTTGAAGCATTTGCGGCTGCAGATTGATACCTCCTGTTGAAGCTCCAATTTTAGTATAAAGTTCCGTTCCCGACAGCAAACTCATGGATCGCTGAGGATATTGAGGCTTCTGCTTATTCAGCCATAAGGAATAGGATTGTAGCGCAGAGTAAAGCCCAACCTCTTTATTCTCTGACCAGATCTTATCAAACTGTTTTAAGGGAACATTGGTCTCCCCCACATAACTTGCAATTTCAATTGTGAACCCGGGACGGCCATACTTCTGAATGAACCAATCTTTATAACCACCCCCGGAAGGATTCTTCTCCGGAGCTACCAGAGAATAGCCTGTCAGATTACCAAGCGTCCGAGCTATTGTTTTGTCGCGGTTAAGATTGCTGCGGAGAGAATTAAAATTCCAAAATATGATTTCACCAGAGCTGTGATATGAAATTGTTACTTCCGGATCAATTCTTTCCGTCAATTCCATCATCATCTGCACTTCAGAGGTTTCAGCTGGCTTCTTCCCTTTATAATTCTGATACCAAGGAGTTGAAGCCGTATTCTTTATGGTGTTCCAGTTAGCCGGATATTGACGGTTAAGGTCAATTCCCTGCATATTTGCTTTCCAGCGAGTAAAGTTTGTGCTGTTCCCATTATATTTTAGCAGCGTTTTGGCCAAATTGGCTGGAAGACCTTCAGTGCCCTGTTGGGATAAAGTAACGCCATCCGGATTAACCATCGGAACGATCCAAATGCTGACTTGATCAAGCAAACTGCGTACGTTATAGCCCCCTATTTTCCCATTAGTTTTATAAGCCTGGGCATACGTATCGAGCATTTTCATCAATAAACTAGTTGTCATCCACTCTCTAGCATGATGCGAACCGTTAAGAAAAAGCACTGATTCTCCTCTGCCTAACTTCACCGCCCACAAATCCCGTCCATAAGGAGACTGCCCTAAAGATTCGGACATTACCAGATCAGGGTATTCCTGCACTAACCTCTCAATATCCCTTTTCATTAAGTTATAAGAATAGACTTGATTGGGATTCACTATATTCGTTGCTGCCTGAACCGGCGCTGCTGTTACGAATACAGTTACCAGCAGCACACAACTGAGCAACAATAGTGTAATCTTATGTATTCCCTTGCGAAAATCTGTCTTTCTCATGTTGTCATCTCCTATATCTGTCTACTGATAAAAATATCAGTCTACTAAATTGATATTGGAAGTATATGAGAATGTCATATTTTAGTCAATAAATTAATTATATTAATCTTTTTTAAATAATTGCATATTTTCTTTTGATTTTTTGCTCTATCCTGGGTACACAAAAAGAAGTATCCCGGCTGCCGAGGCAACCGGGATACTTCTTCATTTCTATACTTTGAATTACAATACTGGGTAAGAACAGCAATAATCAGTTACACCGAATACTTCCAACGCAAATTTTGAGTTTCCAGGAACATTGAACGTCTCCGCTCCCTTAATCTCCTGCCATACTTCGCTGCCGGGTAGCAGCACTTTAAGATCACCGGACAGAATCTCCATAATTTCAGGACCATCCGTACCAAATTCATATACACCAGGCAACATGATGCCAAGTGTCACCTTAGTTCCATCCTGTAAAATTACCGTACGGCTGGTTACTTGTCCGCCATAATATACATTGGCTGCTTTTTCAATCGTTGCGTTGTTAAACTGACTCATTACTTGTTCTCCCCCTAATGATTATTCAGTTAATTACAGAAGTGCTTTCACACGGCTAACTACATTCTCAACAGTAAAGCCGTATTCTTTCATTACTCTGTCGCCAGGTGCGGAAGCTCCGAAAGTAGTGATGCCGAGGATATCGCCTTGGTCACCAGTGTAACGTTCCCAGCCGAAGGTTTGTGCCATTTCGATAGCAAGACGAGCCTTAACTCCTGGAAGAATTACGGAATCACGGTATTCCTTATCTTGTTTTTCGAACAGATCCCAGCTTGGTAAGCTGATTACACGAACATCAATACCTTCTTCAGCCAAAGCAGCTTGTGCTTTAACAGCCAGTTGTACTTCAGAACCAGTTGCGATCAGTTGTGCTTGTGGAGTGCCATTCTTGGAATCAGAGACAACATAACCACCACGTTTGATGTTTTCACGAACGCCATCAACGGTTCCTGCAAGAATCGGCAAGTTTTGACGAGTCAGAACCAAAGCAACCGGATTCTCTTTGTTTTCCATAGCATAAGCCCATGCTGCAGAAGTTTCGTTAGCATCAGCCGGACGAATAACTGTCAGACCTGGGATGATACGCAGGGAAGCCAATTGTTCGATTGGTTCATGCGTAGGACCATCTTCACCGACTGCAATACTGTCATGTGTCAGTACATAGGTTACTGGCAATTTCATGATCGAAGCCAAGCGAATAGCTGGACGCAGGTAGTCTGTGAATACGAAGAATGTTCCTCCGAATACTTTAAGACCCGTGTGCAGTGCAATACCGTTCATCGCAGCTGCCATACCAAACTCACGTACGCCGAAATAAATATTGCGGCCATCATAAGATTCTGAAGTGAACGATGTTAAACCATTCAAATGCGTCATAGTGGAGCTTTCCAAGTCAGCGGAACCGCCCACAAGCTGAGGAACGCCAGCAGTCAGACCGTTAAGTGCACTACCGGAAGCGACACGAGTCGATACGGCTTTATCTTCAGTAGTGTAAGTTGGAAGGTTAGCATCCCAGCCTTCTGGAAGATCGCCGTTGATTACGGTTTCGAATTGTGCAGCAAGCTCTGGATATGCTTTTTTGTAAGCTGCAAATTTTTCGTCCCATGCTTTGTTAGCTGCGATTCCGTTTTTCTTCACTTCTGCAAAATGAGCACGAACTTCATCAGGTACATAGAAATCTTCTTCGTATACCCACTTGTAGAAATCTTTAGTCAGCTTAGCTTCTTCTGCTCCAAGCGGGGAACCGTGAGTACCGCCATGGCCGCCTTTACCTTGTTTGTTAGGGCTACCATAACCAATTACAGTTTTCACTTCGATCAAAGTCGGTTTGCTAGTCTCAGCTTGTGCTTCAGCAATCGCTTTGGCAATCGCAGGAAGATCATTTCCGTCTTCAACGCGCAGTACTTGCCAACCGTAAGCATCAAAACGTTGAGCTACGTTCTCGGAGAAGGAAAGGTTCAATTTACCATCAAGGGAAATATCATTTGAATCATACAATACAACCAATTTGCCCAGCTTCAAATGACCAGCGAGTGAAGCGGACTCAGAAGAGATCCCTTCCATTAGGTCACCGTCACCACAAATAGCGTAAGTATAGTGGTCAATCACTTTATGTTCATCTTTGTTGTAGGTAGCGCTCAATTGCGCTTCAGCCATAGCCATACCAACAGCCATACCAATACCTTGTCCAAGTGGACCTGTAGTAGCATCAACACCAGCGGTGTGACCTACTTCTGGGTGACCCGGAGTCAAGCTGCCCCATTGACGGAAATTTTTCAATTCTTCCATAGGAAGATCATAACCACTAAGGTGCAACAAGCTGTAAAGAAGCATAGAACCATGTCCTGCGGACAATACAAAACGGTCACGGTTTACCCATGTCGGATGATCAGGGTTGTGTTTCATTGTTTTTGCGAACAATTGGTAACCCATTGGTGCAGAACCCATTGGCATACCTGGGTGACCGGAGTTTGCTTTTTCAATGGCGTCAATCGCCAAAGTACGAATCGTTGTAATGGACAGGTTATCTACAGTTGAGTTTTCTTCCTTTTGAATCGCTTGTTCTTGTTCACTCATTTAATAGTTCCTCCTCTGAAATCTCAAGAATGTCATTTTGACTCTTATTGTATCATTAGTGTGGAAGCAATTCCAATTGTTTTTAAAAACTCTTTATTTCAACAGCTTATGTTTTGCAATATCGACGTATTTATATACACACAAGAACTATGAGACAAGCCAAAATTGCACTAGTCTATGGTCTAGTTTTTAATTACGACTAAAGATTGTTTTACAATGCTCAAATATGCAGTAAGATGGAGTTAGTTAAGCATAATTTTCATGCATTATCCAACATTTCCTAGTGGAAAGGAACTTTGAACATGAGTTCGAATAAGGACATCTTTATCGTGCTTACCGGTACAGGTACGGCCTTTAGTGGTTTTATAAAGTGGTTTACAAAAGCCGATCTGAATCATGCTTCGATCGCCTTTGACTGTGAACTGCGGGAGGTATACAGCTTCGGAAGAAAAAAAATGCACAATCCATTCGTGGCAGGTCTAATTCAGGAGAACTTTATTGACCCTTTCTATAGCAGTGCGAATTGTTCTATTTATCAGTTGCGTGTTAGCGCTGAGGAATACGATACGATGTACAATCATGTCCAAGGGATGATGCAAAATCAAGAACGTTATAAATACCATCTTTTAGGATTAATCGGTGTGCTTCTGAATATTAAAATCGATAGAGAAAATGCTTATTTTTGTTCCCATTTCGTTGCCTCTTTATTTGAAGAAACTGCAGTTCAGCCTGTGAATAAGCCTTCCTGCTTCGTTACACCGGAAGATTTCGCTCTTTCACTCTGTGCACATAAGATTTTTACTGGCAAGCTATCCTATTATTTACGTAGAGCTCAGAGAGCATCTGCGCGCCCATCCTCTTTACCATTACATACTACTTCGGTTGCCGCACGAATGATGCGGATGAATGAAGACCGGACTGAAGGGGTCGTATAAAAGGTTCTAGGCTTGTGAAAAAGGACGAAGTGGAACGTAATTCCACTTCGTCCTTTTTAATTAACCCTCAAATAACAAACTCAACCATGTACTGTTTGCACATGAGGGCATAGCCCAACGATTGATATAGTGTAATTGCACCGATATTCTCTTCAAGGACATTTAAATACACATTGGAGGTAACCCTTCTTCCCGATCGGGTGAGCTCTGTGCAGATCTTTTTTCCGTAGCCTTGCCTTCTCCATCTTACATCCGTTCCGATGTTGCCCAATTCAACGTAATCCTCTCTATAAATATGGTATCCCCCTACCGCAATCAGCTCACGTTGTTCCATCACACCATAGAACGGATACTGTAGTTCTTCTTTTGAAAAAGCCATTGTATCTAAATCGGCCATTTTAGACTCAATAAGCTCAAAATTAGAGGGGCCCAAATGTACAACACTTGTATCCACCGGTGGTAACGCTTCTTGATGGATATGCTTCATTAGAAGCAATTTCTTGGGAGACTTAACAAGCTCAAGCTGTGAAGCAAGTAGAGCCATAACTTCTTCATTAACGATTACACTACCGACAGCATTGTCAGGTAAATTCAGTTGGTCTTTCATAAATGAAAGCACGGACCGGAGACAAAATGACTTCTCCACAGGGAATACGGAAAAAGCATGGAACGGGAGCCCCCTTAAAAAGGCCAGTACGCCGAGCAGCTCCCCCTGGTCTGTAAACTGTCCATAGTGTACCGAATTATGCTTACGAGCTGTAAGGTATGAATAGTATAAAAAATGCTGTTCTCTATTAATCGAACTCAAGATTGATTTCATTTCCGCTGGTATTAATTCTCGAATCATTTACCTACCCCTATCAATGTTTAATACATTGCTTCAACATTAACATGATACCAAGAAGTCAGCAAAAAAAAGAGATGGGATAGATGATATAGGGTCCTACTCTACTTAATCCGATGACTCTGGAAATACTCCGACCAATCCGATGATATAACAACTGTAACGGTATCCGTTTTGATGTTGTACACATTCTGAGCCGTAAAGGTAAAAGTAACCGGTCCATCTGGTAGCTTATCAAATGAACTATCGTACATTTCACCTGTCCAGAAGGTTTTATCGTCGTTAGTTGGGCTGAGCTGCGTAGTGAACTCTCCGTTCATGGTCACTTGCACAGTATCCGGGAGACCTGTTGCTGTACCTTGCAGAATAAAACGTTCTCCTGCCCAAAATACGTTGTAGCCTCTTGGACTCTCCTCATTTCCGCTCTTTTTCAAGTTATAACCTTTACGGTTGTTGTTCCACTCTTCGGTGTGCTTCACTGCACCTTTTATACTTAATAGATTCACCATAAAGTATTTACGTGCAGAAACATTGCTCCAGCTGAATCCGTCAAAAACTTCAACCTCGACGGCATACTTCTCGTTCTCGATTAGTGAACCAGCTGGAATCTGCCATTGCTTAGCGCTTGATACTTGTTCACCGGATTGGACCTTGATTGCACCGGTGGCCAAGTTAATAATCCGCACCTTATAGCGTTGCTGCAGATCTCCGTCCTCATCTTGATAATCCCATTTAATGATTGGTGTGAGTGTACTTGCGATTGTGGGATTTGACGAGTCCATACTGGTTGGGTACGTTATCGAAACTGTAGGTATACGGTTGACTATGGTAACATTCTGGGAAAGATCTCGATATAGCCCTAGAGAATCTGTTACACGTTGTCTAAACGTAAAGGTACCATTGCTGCTAAATTGCTTGGTAAAGTCATTTTTTACACTTGCGAGAGCTTCTGAACCATTTGATGTTTTCAGATAATACTTAAGGCTAATGCTATCTCCTTTAGGCTCATCCTTGTCCGTAGCCGTACTTTTAATATTCAAAACATCTGTACGGTAGATCGGTTCCTTTGTAGCATCTCTTCCCGTATCTGTGATCAGAGTGAATCCCGGCTTAGGAGCATTATCGATGATGAATGTTTTTTCATTTGATACATCTGACCATGAAAATTTGGAGTATGCTCGACCTTGCACTGTAAAGTATTCAAACCGTTCAAATGTATTATTTGGGATTTGATATTGTCTGAGCAATCCTGAAGGATCCGGATTTTCTATAGTGGAGACTAATAGACCATCCTTCGCAAAGAACTCTAACCTGTATTTCTCCTGTGAATCATTTTCCGGATCCGCGTAAGTCCACTTGATTAATGGATCGCCTTGGTCCGAGTCAATCACAGATGGGTTTGTTGCTGTGCCTGAAGGGCTAGTTAAAGTCATAGAAGGTGCCAGATTCTCTTTTACTTGGACTTGTAATCCTGCGATATTCGACTTATCTCCTATCTGATCGATTGCCCAATGTTCTAGCGTATATATCCCCGGATCTGAGAAGGTAAGCGTAATATCGCGAGTAAGATACGATTTCACTTCACCCGTACTGTTCGTTACTTTCCAGTAGTATTCTAATGAGCCTTGATCTGATGTATCTTCATCGGTATCGCCTGACGTAAATTGTTTTGTATCATACTGATTTACGGATGAAGGTCCGTTAATCTTAGCAACAGGAACATGATTCTTAACCATAAATGTGCGCGTCGCATAAGAGCTTAACCTTCCATCAG
This sequence comes from Paenibacillus sp. FSL E2-0201, assembly GCF_037963325.1. NCBI lineage: Bacteria > Bacillati > Bacillota > Bacilli > Caryophanales > Paenibacillaceae > Paenibacillus > Paenibacillus sp. FSL E2-0201. The sequence continues at coordinate 1,390,381 of NZ_CP150154.1, read as the reverse complement.
AAGCTGTGAGCTGCATTTCCCAACCGTCAGAAATGGCTTTTTTATGTGATATACCGTTACGATTAATAAGATCACGAATGGTCATTGATTGATAACGGTTGTTTCCTGCCCAGTAGTTGGGAGAGTCATTAAATTTTGTATTCCAGGCATAAGATAGAACATCTCCATCTTCATCGGGATCTGGTGTTAAGTTATCCATTGTGATAATCGTATCGCGGTATATTTCGTTAGGCATTGTAAATGCTGCAGCCGGTGGATGATTGACTACCTTTACATTTTGAGTGTACCAATCTGACCACAAGCCACGATTATCATGTACTTGTAGATTGAGTTGATAATTCCCTTCACCGAATGATGCGATATTCGGCGGTGTTGTTGCTCCACCCCAATGTTCCCATACTTTATTCCATCCGTCTTTGATTACAGTCCAGTAATATACATCTAATGGATCATTATCTGGATCGAAAGACTTATCAATAATGGTCGTAGATTTACGATAAGAAACGATATTCGGATCAACGGTAAATAATGCAACGGGTGGTAGATTAACAGACGCATTCCCCACAATACGTTGACACCAATCACTCCATACACCGATTCCATTATCTCCATCCACATCACGGACTCTTAAACGAATGTCGTAACTGTCTTTCTCAAAAACTCCCCCAGGTGGCTGCCCGTCGATCCACATCTCATCAAAGGACTTTTTATATTGCCATTGCCACTGCATAATCCCTTTATCCGAACTTGTAATATGGTCTAAATCATAGGAAAAGTCTATTAATTGAACATTTCCATTGATAAGTCTTGCTGAAAAAAGCGCTATTGGCTTACGGTGAACTTTAAAACTCATCGTAGATGCGGCATCTCTACTCCACATCTGATATTCAGCAAAGAGAGCATCCCTTTTCGGTATATCCTTAGCTTGATAACTCACGACATATTGTCCGGTATATGGAAATGAAGTGTAAAGGCTTGTCCTCCATAATCCCGAATCCCCTAAAATACCCATTGAGTTATCAAAGTAATTGGGATCATGATCATATCTCACTCGATCAGCGTATTTAGCATCTCCCTCATAGTCTTCATAGGTGGTACCGCTATTCTCGATAGGACTATTCACGAGGACAAAAGCGTTTCGCTTAAGTCTATTGGTAACTTTAAAAGTCATATTCACAGATTCCGACAAATTCGCAGGATCAGCTACTTTTACAGTCATCGTATAATCCCCTGGAGGAATAGAGTCACCTATAGCATCTACAGGAATAGAGAAATACTGATATCCTTTCGTTTGAGATACTACCGTCTTCCTATAAAATACATTGGGTATCTCCGCACTTACGATAAGATCATCATTATCTGGATCGTGGACATATCCCTCGATGTTAAGTGTATTGCGTCCAGGCTCGTTCTGCAGGACTTGATTATTAGGTGTATTTAACGAAATGGTAGGTGGACTGTTCGGTATTAAGGGGTATACAAATCGAATGGTATGACCAAAAGATATTAAAGCATAACCATTTTCTGGTGACAAACCGCCCGAGTTATGTTGATAGCCTATCCGTAGCGAGTATTCTATAGATATCCCTTTGGGTATACCATCAAAAACATTTGAACCAATCCAATTTGAATAAGGGGTATCTGTTGCTAAATTAATTTTAGTATCAACGACATTTGGTTCGGTATCGTATGCTTTGAAAAACAGTTTTTCAAGTGGTTTAAACATGACATATTGACCATATGGTCCAGATGGACAACCATACGCGTAAGTCGGAAGATTTTGAGACATTGCCCCCTCACTTATTGCTCCAACACACATAGTAGTACTTTGGACTATACTCGACGAACCACTTTCTTTATGACGAGCGATAGTTGCTTTTGAAGTAAATAATGTATCTGGACTAATGGCAAATGTTAATTGTTTGGTTATTTTATTGTATTTAATATTAGTAAGCTTTTGATTATTTATAGTTATATTTGAATTTCCGTAGTTCCATCCTGCATCATGGTACTCGGAGTAAGCAGGAATGTTAACATCCTTATAATTGACGATATTCGGATCACCAGTCGCAGCTTCTACGGTTTGAATATATATGCTCTGGCTAGGCATTAATCCGAATAATAAAGTGATTATAAGGACTAGAGAGATCATTTCTTTTATTTTTTTCATTTAAGCACCTTTCTACCAGGACCAATCCACTTCTGGCGCTCGATTTTTCACTTCTACTACTCTTGAGCTTAGCTTTTGGCCATCTGAATTTGTAGATTTCCGATCAGCTTCTGTCACAAACTCATCAATGGTTGGTTGACCAAATTCTTCAAAGACAGTAAGTCGGACTTCATATTTCCCTACCTCACTCAGCTCTAAATTCAAACGATCCGCATTTTCATTACTAAAAATCACCCATTTTTCTCCTTCAAAGCTGCCATCATTATTAGAATCATAGCGATACTCCCAGAGTCTCCAACCCACTACATCTTTATCAGGCGAATAGGAGATATCATCCAATGAAACCACCGCTTTATTACCGTAATCAGGACTTCGATATACCACTCCAGGCAGAGTAAAGTAGTTGTACGGCGCTTCATCTGGCACAATATCAAAAGTAATCTCATCACTATCAGAATACCCGAGCGTATTTTCCACATAAATCGAAGCCTTATATTTACCAGGTTTCTTAAATAAGATGTCTTTGCTTTCAAGTTCAGATAATGTACCACTATATTTAATATCTGCATTCGTACCGCCAGATACAGCAGTGATGGTAACTCGTGTTTTCGATGCGATTAACGGAAAGCGTGTTGGACTCTGGCTTCTATTAAACAATGTCGTTTTACGATTTTGTTTAAGTATTCCTTCGATACCTATAATTGCTGCTGGTTTCGGCTCAATGACGGTAACTTCTGTACTTGTACTACCTATTTGTCCATCATTGTCAACGACTGTGAGCGCTATAGGAAATGTCTCTCCAACTTGCTCTCTGGTATACCATACATACCCCCTTGGGACATTTCCTATTTTCCCCTGCGCTCCAGATGTGCTCCAAGCATAATCAGTGATATATCCATCCGGATCATAGGAAGCATTTCCGCTAACGAGCATATCATCCCCTGCTTTTATGTATCTAGCTGTTGATATTCTTGCAATAGGCGGCTTTCCTTCCGGTTCTGCTGGCTCGGTCGGAGGTGGAGGAAAAGTAACCAGGGGTTGATTTTTATAAACACCTGCTGAAATCTGTAGAGGCTGTTCCAGAGAGGTGATGGTTCCATTCTTTGTGACGATTGGCTTTTTAAAACGGACGAGAACGGTTAAAGCATATTCCTGAGTAAAATGTTCGCCCGTCACACTCGACTTTTTAATTTCAAAGTCAAATAACGTGCTTACGTTAAATGTCTTTGCGGACTCCTTTTTCGTTTTGAGTGTGTTGTTCCTATCTTTCTCTTTAGCATAGAACACCCACTCATCAATGTTTGAAGCATCATTGTATCCTTGAAGCTGCCCCATTAGTGAAATTTGAACGGGTTCGTCTTTATCTCCCAATTTCGTAGGATTTGGATTAGGTTTATTTAGGGTTACTGTACCGATAAGTGTAGGTTCTGTAGGGAGATTATAGTCAAAGTTCACAGTACCAGCATAGCTGTAAGAAGTTACTTTGGCAGTTGCATCGAAATAATATGGCAGGGTGACATAATAGAGCCAACCTTTAGCATGTCCACCTTTCCCAAAACTTTCAGACACTTCTTCTGGTCTTTTTTTTGCAGACGGCACAGTATAAGTAATTATAAACTTGCCATTTTTAACGGATACAGTCCCTTTATCACCTACAAGAGCTTGTGGATTAAGCTTGATGCTAGATTGAACTACACTACTATAGGGCACCTGAGTCTGGTCTTGTCTATACCATGTTGCTACACTTGGATTAGCCGGATCAGATTTGGTCATAACCGTTCTTGTTGGCGGTGTTTCGGATGGTGTACTATAATCAGTGGCATTAACGTTATAGCTAACGTTAATTCCCTGGTTATCTTTGTAATCATTTATCTGCCATCTTCGACCATCTGCATAGCGCCAGATGGAATTTCCGGGAACGCTTATAAAAGAATCCTCAAAAGCCCCATCTTTTCCCATTACCGGAAATGTTTCATCCTTCTCATTTCCCTTCAGCGTGAGCTTGATCTTCCCGTTCTCCAGAGTGATAGCCCCCACAACACTGTTATTCCCTGAATATTTGAGTGTTCCGGATTTGATCGCAGAACTGGTGACCCCAATTGGAATATCCAGATAAAAAGTTTTTGTGCTATTCCCCGATCCGATTAATCCTGTACTCAAAGGGACACTTACTGTACCTTGCTTAACATCTGTTGATTGAGCAGAATAAATCAGAGATGGCACCATCACTAGGCATGCGACAAAAAAAGAAAGTATTAATATTTTCTTTCTTATCATTGTTTAATTTCCTTTGGCGCCACAATGTACTTTGAGGCAGAGTTGCTTTTATTATCTACACGAATCTTAAAGTAATTAATATCGCCAGAGTAGCAATACCCTTGATACGAACTCAGTTTTTCACTAGATTTAAGACTCCAATCCCATAGGGCTTGTTTGCTATTTTTAATATCTAGCATTTTATCTGGCATGCTAGTATACGCTTCGCCTTTGGACAAATCCCCGAAGTTTAAGCGCCATTTATCTTTTAAATCCTTAATGTTTTGTTGAACGATGTTACCGCTCATATTCTCCACCGTAATCTTGGTCCAAATGAAGTACTTAGAATCTTTCAGATTATAGCCATATTGTTTTGCAAGAGTCTGAGCATCCACTGACTTTGCATCATAGATCATTATCTTCTCTAACGTATAACTCAACCCATCCGCCGTTACCGTTACTGGAAGATCCACTTCTTTTTTCAGACCAAATTTACTCAGATTATCCCTCATAATAGGCACCGGCGTTGCTGTTGGTTTCACGCTTGCTGTAGGTTTTACCGCCGCTGTTGGCTTAGCAGTAGCTACTGGTGTAACCGCTTCCGCATTTGCAACCACTCCCTGCCCCAATACTGCACCTAATAACATTGTCGTTGCCATAGTCGCCTCTATAATTCTCTTCTTCATCCCTAAATCTCTCCCTAGTCTCAATTGGATTTTCCCTACTTATTGAACTTATACTCCTGAACTGCTGGTACTCTGATTGGCTCTTGTGTTTTGGCTCTGGAGATCAGCAGCGGATGTTCCGTCTCAATGACGGCAATAACCGAGGGACCCTCTATGTATTTGGTAATGCCATATTCACTATCCTCGTATAAAAGCGGAAAAGTCACTCCATCAGCATCATCAACAATATCGAACTTCACGATCTTTACTTGATTCTTAAAACGGCTGCCCATTTTGGGAGAAAGACCGTTATCAAGTCCAAGATTCGCCTGTAAGGCATGCTGAAAAGTATCGTATGCAAGCGTAGGATCGATAATTAGACGGCCTTGCGTGAGTTCAATCTCATCTAACTCCTGCGCGGCATCGTGAACAGCGATATTGTTTGCATCTTTTAGCATGCTGCGCAGCATGTCCCACTCCTGATTCTGAATCTGAAAGAACCAGGAGTAAATAAAGATCAGTAGGACAAATGCCAGCTTAATAATGTAATCCATAAATTAGGCTCATCCCTTAATCAATCGAGATATTCACTCATAATTGACCCATGCCCATAATATCGGGTAGGCTGCGAAACCGTGGAAAAGTTATACGGAAACAGATTTATTCGCGGTGCCGTTACAAAAACATCTAGTCGTTTTTTTCGTTCCTGAACAGTGTCCGTGCTGCTTGTGATTTCTATGGAACCCTCCGAGAACCCAATCGCCTTAAGATTTGAAATCACTTCATTCCGCATAGATGCTGTGACCATCCCCTCAGTTGCTGCTTTTTGTGTGATGTAGGACGTATTAGCTTTGACCTGCAAATCTAGCAGATAATCAATATAGGTGAAAATGGGCTGCAGGATAATAAACAGGACAAGCCACATGAATAATGCCCGGAGGACGGTCTCCTTCAATAGAAACCCCTCCTCCTAATATTGCTCTACTTGCTTAGTATGTGTGATGATATCGTCCTGACTGCTGCCAATGATATGCGTGGCTACCGTAATGAACATCCCTGCGATTACAAAACCAATGGCTAGAAACATTGCTATGGAGATCGAGTCTTTTTTCATAATTGAGTTAAACCGAAGTGTGGGTTAAGACCCGAGCAACTGTAGTTTGGCTGGAATCCAACGGCTGAATTAAGGTTACACCCGGGATATCCGGTCTATTATCATCCGTATCATTAATAACATCTTGCACCAAAGGAACTAAAATCGCGATTACGATGGCCACGCACAAAAATCCGATAGCGATAAACAAACCAGTAGAAATAGCATCTTTTTTCATTGTTAAAATCTCCCTTTTATTTTATATTTTTTAAATAATATTGAATATATAATTTTTCACTGGAACATGCCGACCCCATTAAAATTCCCTTTGATCAGCAAAATGTACTGCATCGCCATCGCGACGATCATCAAAAAAGTAGCAATCGATGGGATAACGTTAATAATCGTCGATAAATCACCGATAAAAGACCATTTTTTTAAATACTGATCACTGGAGATTTTGGAGATGATCTTCCCTTGCTCACGTAAATAATTAGCAGCTTCTGTGTCGTCGTCCATCCCCTCAGTAGCCAGCAGAATGGAACGAATGTCATTAATAAAACTATGGTCATCCGGAAACTTGGCACAAAACCATTCAATCGCCCCCTCCACACCCTCATCTACTGCTCGTTCTGACAACTCGTACAAGTCCTGACGTATATATTGAAAATGTCCAGCCGTACTCCCGCAAAAAGTGCCAAATTGTGCATATCCACGCTTGCGTAGCCGATTATTCTCGTATAGACGAATGAAAGAGATCAGCTCACCGTCTTTTTTAATAACCGTCTTTTGATGAAGCCATGCAAGTACCCAGCCAAACGGAAGATAGCGCATCGGACTACTGATTACGAGAATAAGTAGAGCAATTAGAGGATCATAGATCGAAAAGGCATCGGAGCGTATAAAATCGCTGATGACTTGAGTTATTAAATAAATCAGCGCTGCTGAATAACGGAAAAGCGTAATTTTACGAGCTGAAATCGATAGACCAGAGTCATTCAATAATTGCTGAAGTCTATCCCCCTGCACCCGTTCCCCAAGCTTATTCCACCGTAGTCCTAATCGAACAAGATATCTCTCCTGTTTACTACTGCTGCTTACAAAGACAAGTAATGCGACATATACAATCCCGATTACAGTAACTAATAGTAACAATCTGTCCATAGCTCATCACCTTAGTGGTAGTCCAGTTTAGGTCTGGCGAGAATAGTACTGATCACAAAAGAAATAAAAAGACCGGAAATGATCACCATTAAAAAGGAAAGCCCTACTGTAGTCTCAAACTGCAATTGGAAATAGACATCAGGCTTCAGCATATACATAAAGGTTCCAACCGTAGATACTAGCACCAATAGATTCCCGTATAAGCCAAGGCTGATCGCATCTCTACTGCCCGCTTTTACAGTCAAAATCGTATCCCTCTGTTGCTCCATAGAACGGTTTAATAGCATCAGCGAGCTTTTTAAATAACGGCTTCCTTCCTTCTCGGCATAGAGCAGATCCGATATAAACTCCAAAGCGAAAGTAGTGCCAATCGCACCGGAAAACCTTCCGGCTTCCTGGGCAAGCTCATTCTCATTACTGTAATTAGAAAATGCAGCCCCTAGCAGCTTCAATGGACCTTTCAGCACATTCTTATCCGTAAGAAAATCAGCTGTCCGATCAAGAATGGAATCTACCGACAAATGAGTGAATTTGGTAGAGATCTTGACTACATCAAGTAGATCGTAGCTTCCGTGCACCTTCCTCTGTGCGTAGATGTATCTCATACGAAAATAAGGAATCATCGCAGAAATCACAGCCATAAAAAACGGAAATCTCCAAGCCTCTTGGATCGACTGTCCTTCATTAAAGGTGATTCCATCCAAAAACGGATTGTTAAAACTAAGTCGCCCAGGAAGCTCACTGATCGTCAGTAGTCCTGATAGAAAAACCGCAATAAATACTATTACTGTACGCCCGACAAAACGCATAACACTTACACCCGGCTCATAGTTTTGATGTACAAAATACAGAAAATTATCTAGATGACGGTAAAGCCACAGCCTTTTTTTTACTGAGCTAACCCTTTTACCAAAAATACTCATCTTATATTTGATCCGAAAATCTACTTTCTGACTCACCTGCCATAAATGCCGTTCAATTAGTGGTTTAATGAGCAGCCACATTCCCCACACAATCAATAAATGGAGGATAAAACGAAAAATATACAATAATAGATCCACAGTTTCACCCCCTTACTCGTTAAGAATGATCTTAGATTTCAAGCTTTCCTTAATTGGCTGATCCATTGACTTTGCGGTTGCAAGTCGTCCTAGCTCTTTCTGAAGCAACTGTGTCGCCTGCTCATTTTTCTTAGACATCTTCAGAATCAAGCTCTTCGTCAGCTTGTCATTATAAGACCAACTCATATTCTGAGGCTCCCAGCGCATCAGATCATTCGCAAATACAGAGTTCTTTTCCTCTTCATAAAAGACTTCCGATATTCGCGTCAGCCGCTTCTTCCCATTTGGAACACTCTCCAAAATAAAAACTAGCTCGCATGATTTCAGTGCAGAGATTAAATGTCCCTTAAGACTCCCGCCAATTCTTGTCGACACGGCAAAAGCGCCTTGATAAGGAATGTCCTCCGAATCCACGGTGTGGAAGGTTCCGGTGATACCGTCATATCCCTTCTCCCCACTCCACAGGTAAAATTCCCATTCGTTATACCGCATTTCTGTCATATACAAAATGTTTGGGTCATGCCGCAGTGACTCTACCCCCACCTCCATTAATTCCTCGTTTGCAGCTTGTATCGGAATAATTCGATGCCCTTTAATCTGATAAGGTAAAATCGACTCCGGATGCTTCTCTATCATCACCACACCCATACAAGACGAGGATCCAAGCAGTTGCTCGCCGACGATCGTATTTGCAAAGGTTGTTTTTCCTGATCCAACAGCACCCGCAATTATGGTATTGCGAAAAGTGGATGATAACGCCCGAATCATTTCAACCGCTTCCGCTGGAATACATTCCGTACCTGCTTGATCTTCTAGACTCAGGAACTCTACAACCTGCCGCCGCAGTGATATGGTGGTGAAGCCATCCCATACTCTCGGGGATACCCAAATGGCAAGTCGGATAAATCGTCCGGGCCAGAGCGGATCATCCATTTTGAACTCCACCGAAGGGTTGTCCTTGTTCAGCTTTTTGTTGGGATCACTTTTTAATAAAGAACGCTTTAACTGCTCCACCCGATCTAGAGAAGGCATCTCGTACGGATAAGCTACAAACTCACCTTTATGGTTATAAAAAATTTGCTTTCCAATCATCTGGAGCCCCGTTGACTCACTGTATGCACGATCAGTAAACCAACGATACGCCGGTCCAAAGCCCTTCCACTCATGATAGAGCGCTTCTGCCACCGTCCGGTATGCTTCTGGAACCTTGCCCGTAAATGGAGTCTTCCGTAAATACTTTTCTATCTCATTCATAAAAAAGCTAACTGCCTGCGGATCGCCTATTAGTGCCTTCGCATTTAGCTCGAAGTAGGCATCATCCTCACGCTCCAGCCCTTGGTTCATATCATTTTTCATTTTTTGCAAAAATGTATAAAAGTCTTCCTTACCCGGTTTACTCAAGCGCAGAATGCTTTGTTTCAGAGAGAACAACGGACGCTTCGTTTGATTTCCGTTCATAGGAATATACCTTTCTTTTTAGCTTCTGGTGCTAGCCCCATCGACACTAGCAGAGAATGTACCTTATCATCTACATACTGCAGTTCCTTTTTCCCTAACGGCAAGCTCTCCTGCAAGGGCTGGTAATACGGTAGCTCCAGTAAGATTTCAGTCCCAAAGCGAAGCGCAAGATTTTTAGGTGAAGATATTTCTTCTACATTGCTGCGGTTAATAATCAGTTGAAAATCATGTGGACGTAGATCCATATGCCCCGCAAGCTCTAGTAGAGGTTCAAGTCTGTATTCATGCTTCGGATGAGTGACGATCATGCGTAGTGCCGATTTGTGCATTCCAACATACCATGCAGCGCTTTCCGGAATTGAGCCAAAGTCAGCAATAACCACATCCGCATTCGCTCCAGCCCTAGCCAAAAAATATTCAATCTCATCCTCCTGATAGTCTTGTGCGCTCAAGTAATCGTAATTGCCTGGAAGATACATATAACCATCTTGCTTAATGAATTGTTCAAAATCCTCATCATGTATCATTTTCCCTGTAAGCCTTGACCGAAGCCTATCAAGACTGATGGTCGCTTTACGATCATGTCCGGGATCATATAAATCAAGCCCAAGGACAATAACACGGAGACCTGACGCAGCAATCCGCCTTGCGAATAGTTTGGCTACACTTGTACAACCAATTCCCGGACCTGAGCCAAAAAATCCAACCAGATTGCCCCGCTCCTCCCCATCCTCGTCTAAAATAAAACGAATTTTCTCTATCACCACTGACGAGGTAGAACGAGGAGGGATGAAATAGATACCTAAGCTTTCACAGAGCATATGTACAGCTTGGTAACCACTTATTCCCTTTTGCAAATATACATATAGGATCGTTGAACTTGGATAATTCCGGCGCAGTTCGCTAAGTGACTGAGCTTTAATCTGGTCACTAGTAACCATTAGCATATGGTTCTCTGCATGAGATGGATCAGGAAGTACACTTTGTGTGATTACTATAAATCCCGCATTTTTGATATCATTAATCGTTAACTGATCTATTCCTAGACTAAAAATTTTCAAGACTCTTCCCTCCTACTCGACCCGTACGATCCACAGCTTTTTCCCCTGCTCCAAAAATTGTCCTAGCCGTTGTCCATCGCTTTTCTTCAGCTTCAGTTCCGGTGTGGCCACCTTGCCAGTCGAAGTGAATCGATTATTGTTGTTGCCCTTTTCTGAATCTAGCACATCGTTATTATCTTCAGTTCGCACATAGTTCACGGTGACTCCAGATAAAAACACCTCCTTGACGGGTTCACTAAGTGGAATTTGCCCAATCGGCTCTTCCCCGTCCTTGTTGACATTCGGACTAACCGATTCACTCTGCTTCTCTTTGTCACCTTCAACTAGATAAATATCTACCTTATCCCTGCTTCGCAAAGAACCATTAATGGCATAGATAGCCTCCTTTGGTATAGGAAAAATCCCTTCATCCTCCAGCGGCTCTAAATCACTAACATCCACTAGCGACGCTGTCAAAATACTTCCGTTAGTCAGATTTACGTTCGTAATCTTGTGCTCTACCTGTTCGATTTCAGTTATTACGCCGGAAGGTATATCTTTGGTCTGAACAGAGTCCAGATACACATCACTTGCTTTCAGCTCATAGTTTTTGGGAAGAAACTCCCCGCCTTCCACCTTTATTTTGACCACGGTTCGGGAGAGCACGTAGGGCTTGAAATAAAGATCATACCCCAGCAGTCCGCCGACTCCAGTAATCAAAATGAGGCTTGCGAAGAAATAGTTGCGTTTTAGCAGTTGCCCACGCTGTAAAGCCAAACCTTCCACCTCCTTAAAAACACGATTTTGAGAACGACAAAAAGCAACTTGGCGTAAATAGCCAAGCTGCTGGTAAAATGCTTTTTTACCTGTAGAGATTTAGAGAACTATTAGATTATAGGGTTCCGGTAAAAAGCGCTCAGGTTCACACCATAGGCTTTCACCAGAAAATAACCTTTCTATTTAAACACTACAGTCTTATTTTGATGGACGAGGATCCGGTCTTCGATATGCCACTTCACTGCACGAGCCAGAACAACCCGTTCAATGGTGCGTCCAATCCGCTTCAGCTCGATGACATCATCACTGTGGCTAACCCGCTGTACATCCTGTTCAATAATCGGGCCACCATCAAGCTCTTCTGTAACATAGTGAGCAGTTGCTCCGATAATCTTCACCCCGCGTTGATACGCTTGGGCGTAAGGATTACCACCAATAAAGGCTGGCAGGAAGGAGTGATGAATATTAATAATCTGGTGACGATAGTGCTCAATAAACGACGGTGAGATAATCTGCATGTAACGAGCCAGGATTATAACATCAATGTCGTCTCCGATGACTTCAAGCTGACGTTTTTCCGCCTCAGCCTTAGTATCCGCTGTAACTGGAATATGGTGGAAAGGTATGCCGAAGGACTCGACATACGATTTCATATCCAAATGGTTACTAACAACGAGAGCGATGTCGGCTTCTAGATCGCCAGCTTGCCACTGCCAGAGAAGTTCCACAAGACAATGGTCTTCTTTAGAGACAAATATGGCTAATCTTTTCTTATGACGAACATTGAAAATTTTCCAGTTCATCTTGAAACGTTCAGCCACTCCGCCGAACAAAGATCGTATCTCTTCCAGACGATCTCCTAATTCAGGAAGGTCAAACTCAACTCTCATAAAGAACATTCCGCCATCTGGATCCATTGTGTACTGATCCGATTGCACAATATTCGCACCATGCTGATACAGAAAGTGTGATACTGCCGCCACGATTCCCGGTCCATCAGGACAGGAAATGAGCATACGCGCCCGGTTGGAATATGATTCGGCACCTGACGAATTGTTTCTTTTTACGTGTAATTCCATGATCCCCATCCCATCCTCTCATCTACATGTGCAATCTGAAGTCTAGCTTATGCATGAACGAGCACTTACTTGCCTGCTAACCATGCAATCAAGCGATGATTAATTGCTTCCTCGCTCAGCGCAGGGAACAGCTCGGCAGCGATGACTTCGTCATATAGACGCTCCAGCGGTTCACGCGGATCAGCTTTTTTAGCCTTGGCATCGTTCTTCAGCAACTCCCAGACATTAAGCACATACTGACGGGAATCGATCTCCTTCTTAGCAAAAAACTCGCGGAGTGTTTCAACATCTTCTATAAACTCCGGTCCAAATCGTTCAGCTACGTTACCACGGAGCAAAGCGATCTCTACCTCATACATCGGACGCTGTTTCTTAGCATCCTTACCCACCCATGGTGTTTCCAAAATGAAAGGCAGCCCTGCCAATTTCTCATGATGGACAATTTTGTTAATCGTATCAAAACCGATCCAACCCGATCCAATTGGAGTATGACGGTCTTTACCTGCTCCACATGGATTTTTGCTGTCATTGATGTGGATGACCCCAAGACGATTCAAGCCGATAATCTCATCAAACTGGTTAAGAACGCCATCCAAATCATTAACGATGTCATAGCCAGCATCATGAATGTGACAAGTATCAAGACATACGGACAAACGCTCGTTATGTTCAACCTTAGCAATGATCGAAGCAATCTCCTCAAAGCTGCGTCCGATCTCTGTTCCCTTGCCAGCCATAGTTTCTAGGGCGATATGAACTTCCGTTTCATTGGTTCCCCCAAGAACCTCATTAAGGCCGTCTGCAATCCGCTGGATACCATATTCAGCGTCCTTATCAGTGAAAGCACCTGGATGTAATACGATATGCTTGACCTCAAGCGCATGCGTACGGCGAATTTCTTCTTGTAAGAAATCAACGGCCAACTGATACGTATTCTCTTTATAGGAAGCGAGATTAATAATGTAAGGTGCGTGGACGACAATCTCCTCCACACCATTTTCTTTCATTGCTTGCTTCCCTTCAACGGGATACATGGCATCAATCGGCTTGCGGCGCGTGTTCTGTGGCGCTCCTGTATATATCATAAATGAGCTGGAACCATACTCATTTGCTTCATTTGCTGCGGTCAAAAGACCCTTGTCCGAGCAAGACACATGTGAACCTATTTTCAGCATACTTCTTCCCTCTTTCCTTCACGAATTACCCCCTATTCTACCGTGATCAGAAAAATAAATCTAGACAAGGTCAATATGCTGGGTTCTGCTTCGCAAAACTTTGGAAATAAGCTATACTTTAATATAAGATTAAATTATGTGAGAATACTCATTGCCAAAAGGTGGTGTATGCATGTCTATCCAATCAGGACTTGGTTTATTATCCGCAACACCGAGCAATTGGTTCATGAACTCTATCGCTTTCTGGACTTTTATGCTGCTGGGTTCCATGTGTATCGGCGGTTTTTTTATGTTCCGAAAATTCCTAAAGGTATTGCCGAAAGCCGATGGAAAATCTAAGCTGGACTGGCAAAATTACTGGGTAGAACGCAGCCGATCACTCTGGAGTGATGAATCCAAAGCTTTTTTAGACCAGCTTGTTCAGCCTGTGCCTAGTCCGTTTCGCGATATCGCCAAACATTCTATTGCTGCTGAGATTGGAAAAATCGCAGTGGAAAGCAATGCGAAAGAGGTTACTCGTGATCATTGCATTAAAGGTTACATAGTCGCCACACCGCGACGTGACAATCGTTTCCTCGTCAATTTTCTCGAAAAGAACAAAATCGATTACTCTGCTTACCAGCATTTATTTAAGTGATTGTTTATCGAATGTCGTGTTCAGAACGGAGGCCAACCTTATCAAATATGTAATATGTGGCGGCACCGGTTTTATTGGCAGTGAACTAACAAAATACTGGCTGCAAGCAGGAAATGAAGTCGCCATCGTCGGTCGCAATCTACCTAAAGCTGCGCCATATCATCCTAAACTGAGTTACCACACATGGGACAGCCTAATAGCTGATCATGCCCCCCTAGAGAATGCAGATGCCTTGGTTAATCTTGCTGGAGCTTCTCTTAGCCAGCGTTGGAGCCCAAGCGGCAAAAAAGCAATTATGCATTCTCGTCTTGCAACCGTTTCCGCTGCTGCTAAGCTACTCGACAGTTTGAAGCACAAACCGTCTGTAGTCATTCAGGCGTCCGCTGTAGCTATTTACGGAACTTCTTTACAAGATACCTTTAGTGAATCATCACCAGCCCATGTTATGGACTTCCCCTCTGAAGTGGTTCATACCTGGGAAGAAGCTTCTGATAAAGCATACCAAGATATCCGTCTAATTAAGTTACGTACCGGTGTTGTACTTGGCAATGAAAGTGGTGCCTTCCCAAAAATGAAGCTACCCTACTTACTGGGCTTTGGCGGTAACATTGGCAAAGGAAGCCAGTGGGTCCCCTGGATTCACCTGACAGATATCGTTCGTCTGATCGATTATTGTATTCAGAATCCCGCCATTTCCGGACCCGTTAATGCGACTGCTCCACATCCAGTTACAAACGAAGAGTTTGGGAGAACGATCGGGAAAGTGTATAAACGGCCACATTGGTTTCCACTACCTGCCTTCTTATTAAAAACAGCAGTTGGTGAATTGTCCGAGATCTTGCTCAAAGGGCAACGCGTCCTTCCAGCGGCGGCATTAGAACAGGGTTTTAGCTTTACATTCCCCACTCTTCAAGCTGCTTTAGAAGATCTGAAAAGCCAAAAATAGCAGAATCATCATTCACTTGTAATCCTAAGCTTCATCCATGTGGAATGTGTAACTTCCTTTTACAATCTTAAATACGGTCCCCTCTGACAGCGGGTACTCTTTATAAGGGATCATGGCTTCGCCTTGAAAGAGTGTTCCATTTCTGGAGTCGAGATCCTTTAGCACGTATCCGCCTGGGCTCCTAGATATTTCAGCATGCACTCTTGAAGCTCCTTCGGATCTCTCCACGTACTGAGCTACTTCTGCCGAGCGGCCGATAATAAAGCTAGTTCGGTTTAACACAATGGTCTCCGCCTCTGCCTCATCCTCATCATTTCTTTTGAGATAAGGAACATTTCGAGCTGGCTTGTGATTTCGTTTGCCCTGCTCAGGTGTCTCCTCTCGTGATAATAAAGCAGTTGGAGCTATTGGCTCTGGTGGTGTTACAAAACTATGTTCCTCTATCCTGGATTCAGCTCGTGCAGTTGGAACGCTTGATAGAGGATCCGATGTATACTGATCTACCTTTGGAATCTTTGCTGCGGGACGTGTAGTTGTCACAGGATTTCTACCGAAATTCCACTCCAATTCTCTTCGACTCGAACTCCAGTTTGTATCTTCAGGGTCCTCATTCGTATGATCCTTTTGTTCATTACTTCCAAACCTTATCCTTCCGCTCCATACCATCCAACTCAATACAAACAATGCGATCGTTGCAATCCCACAAACGGCTAGCCACAACGGCTTTGGACTATTTAGATATAGGAATTTCCATAATAAAGCATCTCCTAATAGGCACCCTAGAATTAAATAAGTTCTTGAGCTTGAGGTTTGTGAATTTATCAAATTATCATCCTCTAGAGATGGAAGCGACTTCTCCTCTTCTTTCAACCTGAGATTGGGACTGGAATAGCTACTCAACCAAGGAGCGGCGTTCTGTTGCATATTCAGAATCTTTTCCTCATTCCGCTCACTTATTTTTTTCTGAGGAGCAGTTACCTCATTCACAAACAGTTCCCTTACTCTCTCTTGCATTCGTCTTTCTGGTTCTATCAGACTTGCTTCTGTCATCTTTGGAGGAATAGATGCCATTATTTCGCTATTGCTGATTTCTCTACTTCTAGAATCCCCCTCTGTCAAAAGCTCTGAGAGAAGACTCTTGAGGCCAGCCGGTGTAAATTCTTCTTCCCCACAGTATTGCAATACTCTTTGAACACCACTGCCAGTAAGCTCTGTAATAGAAGCCATTAGCACCATGATCAGCGACTTGAGCGATTCTCCCAGCCTAGAAGTAGGCTCATTCCCCTGAATAGGAATATAGGTTAGGTATACCTTACCACTATGCAACGAGCCTTCAATAAAAATATAATCTCCATGCAAAGCATATTGTTCCGCCCGCAGCATGTATAACCTGCCATCCTCCATCCCTTGTGCAATTTGCAGTAGTAAACCAAAAAATGAGGTCATGCTTAGCTTCTCACTTTTGAGCAAATGACTGAGCATTTTTTTACGCAGAACAGCGTATTCCATAGTAACCTTCAAATCGATTTCCCTAAGTAATAACCTTAAATGATGAGGAATGTCGGTGTTCATCAGCATACGAGCCTGAACCATATTAAGCTTACTCACCGGCATTCCTTCTGGTTCTCCAAGCATCATATATATACCGTCCTGCTGTATAAAGTCACGGGTTAATCCGTACAACAAGCATCACCACCTCCTATTTTAAAAATAAAGATAAGCGCATATGGTACCAGGGACTACAGCCAGCATGAAAGGAAATCTCAACAGCTCACTATCTTTATTTTTAAATAGGAATGAACTTTTCAATAATATAAATCCTGAAATTGTGTTAATGATCTTACGCGTACGCCTCCCTGTTTCCCGTCTCATTAAGACAATTATCCAGCCTATTAAAGCTCCAAATAATACGGAGTACACCACGACCTGCAATGTAAACAGCATTCCTGTCCAAGCGCCGATCCCGGCAAAAAGCTTAACATCCCCCGCGCCAACCGCCCCTATCAAATGCATGATCAGAAGCACTGAAAATCCTGCTACAGCACCCACACCAGCCTTCAGGAGTCCATCCCAGCCGTTCATCAGCACTTGAGCAAGCAGACCGGCAAGCAAACCTGACACTGTAATCCAGTTCGGTATTCTCATCGACTTAATATCTGTAATAAATGCAGCTGCCAGAAACGGAAAACACCCCCAAAACGCCCACTCCGCCATGGATTACACTCCTTTCCTTTCCTCTTCATTCATTTCACTACTGTGAACATAACCTCAATAGATCTTCCGTCATCAAGCTGTATTACAAATGGCCAAGTACCCGGAGTAGTATTCACACCAATTTTCCACTCCCACTCGATATATCCATCCGCGTCCGCTTGTTTCCAGCCTAAATACTTGGCAGTGCTTCCTCCGCTTTTATAAAAGACGGATAAGCTAGCGGAAGCATTTGGCGGAATTTTGGCACGAACTTTGCCTTGCTTATTTGCTACAGCTGGATTCGGTTTTTCCAAAATCACAATGAAATCCTCTGGTTTGCTAGTGCCGTCATCGCCCTTATTTATACCTTCACCTGTATCTCCGATCCAAAGACGTTCAACAGCACTTGCCTCTAGTACAATGCTTTGGTTTAAAAAGGGTACTTTCATTGGCAACTCATAGCTAACCACCAATCCAAAGTAAGGTCGAGTACTCCTCTTTAATTCAGGCACGATAATGTTAGATACATGAATTCGATCATAATCCAGTAAGTCTGATGACAGATACGGCTTCAATAAGGGTTTAATCGCCAGGTCCAGTACACTCTCAGAGGTCTCCGCCTGTAGCTTCTGCAGCGGTCCCTCACCCTTCTCTAAAGCCGACATGACCCACTCATTCAGCGGCTTGGGTAATGCCATTGCGTAACTGCTGCCCCAATCTGTAAGAGACAAGCGAGGTATTGTCCAATTCGATTCAGCTGGATTGCCAGCGGATAGATCCGTGCCCCCCTTCACTGCATCAGCGTCCGCTTCGCTTGTTGCCCCCCATTTCTGCAACGCCAAAGCCGCAGGGTACATATGCGTTGAAATAGATTTCACAGTATCGGATGCTGTACTTTGTAAGGCTGTCGAATACAAAGTCATCTGTACGATAGAAATTAGGAACAGAACAAACAGTAAGAAAAACGGAAGTACCATCGCCGCCTCTACTACCATGCTACCTTCTTCCTTAGTCCTCCCCCTAATCCGGTACTCGTCCCTCATATCCTTGCCAACCTCCTGCTAATATGAAAAATCAATCTTTACTTCTCTCATATATGTTCTTCCTTGAACTTTTCCTGAATACCCAGCGCTATAATCCAAAAGCTTCACTACACCTGGCAGAAACCATAACCGCATTTTGAGCTTAATATTCGAGGATACATAAGTGCTTCTTTCCTCTGTATTTATTCCTGTGTTGAGACGAATTAGAGCCAGCATCCGAGATAACTGAACATTCCCGCCTCCATGCATCATCATAAACAGACGCAAATGATCGCGATAAGTCAGCTGGGCTGGTAAGTATTTGGATAGAGGAATGGAATCTTTCTCACAAAGTAGTAACATATCTTGAATAGCTTGCTGGATTCCATACAACAGCGCCGCAGCGAGAACAGCCAATGGATTTCCTAAGCTTGCCTTCTCAATAAAACCTTCCATCGTTCGAATAGACAACCGCATAGCGAATATTTCAGCATAAGCCGCGGCTACATTGCCTGCAGGATTATAAAATCCATATAGAATGTATTCCAGCTCTTGTGCTTGAGGATTAAGCTGTTCTTTAAGCTTATCTGTATCCTCTACAGAACCTTGTGCCAATGTAGCTAACTTGGAAACGTCAAAATGCTGAAAATAGAGGGCAGAATACTCCGTTTGGAAAAGTTTATCTCTAGCTCCTGCCATAATGCCACCCATCGCTGCATAGATCCCGTCCATATCCTCCATCGCCGAACTCCCAGCAGCATAAATGTTTGAGCTAACTTCTGATTTAACCAGTGGATCCGATACTATTTCCTCATTAAAAGCAATATTCTCTTCATAATATTGGCGAAGTGTTTGATAGTCTTTCAGAGAATCTGTCACTCCGTTACCCATCATTCGAATCTTATCGAGCAACGCTTTCGCTTCACCCAGCTTCGATTTAGCTTCTCTCTCCAATTGTTTACGCTCTTTATCTGAGCTACGGTGCTGTTCAATTAAAGCCACATCATTAGCGATAACATTCCCCTTCTCGCCGTAATTCTGTACATAGTTTTTCACCACACGTGTAGCTTCAAGAACAGAAGATATCATTCGGTAGGAGTCCCCGTTGTCACTCAAAGCTTCATACAGCACACCTGACATTCCTGCTACGATTGGTTCAATGGTCTCGAAAGCACTTTGCTGCGTGGATATATTATTCTCCATCTGACTTAAATCAGTTGAGGTGAGAATCAGTGCATCTTCCTGTTCACGCAGCTTTTTAAGCGGGTCTGAGCTTATCTCTCCTGAGCTCGCCGGAATATCCCAATTATTAGCAGGATCATTTGATAGATCCCCACCCTCCATTCGCGACTGTTCCAATACATTTCTCATCTCGTCATTCAATTGCTGCGCCTTCTTTAACGCTTCTTTCGCTCCCTCCATTGATCTTTCATGATCTTCACGAAAAGCTGTTAATAAGGCAGGAAGCCGCGATAACATCTCAGTAGTTCGACTCTGGTAGAGTGACAATTGATAAGTGTACTTTGCAGGCTTTTTACTATCACGATAAAGATCATCGTAGTACTTCCCAAGGTAGTCGCTATACTGTGCTGAAATATCTGCGGCCGATTGCATACTTCCGAGCGAACTGGCTGAAATGGACTCTCCCGGCGGATTCATAATCCATTGAAGTAGCCTTCTTCCACTCTCCGCAGCCTGGCTTCTCCGCTCTAACATAAGATCCAAAGCCTCTTCTCGCTCGTCATATAACGGCTGCAGCTTACTGAGCAAAGTAGTAGCGCGTGAAGCCTCTTCCATTACTCCTGACATTGGTTTAAATTTACCTGCCAGCTCTAACGCGAAATCTATCGGGGCCTTATATTTCATTTCTTCCAGTATTTGTCGACGAGCAACTTCATAGCTACCCAATGGTCGGCTCCATTCCAAGGATGAGGATTCCAGCGCAAAGGGGATTAGATTGAAAGCATCACTCCGACCACTTTTATGCAGATTATCATTGAGTACTTTAGAGAGCAGAATATCCCCGTCACTCTCTCCGAATGCGAACAAACCATACTTCTCTCGCAGCTCAACATCGTAGGATGACATTACAGAGCGGACGCTAGCCCTCGCTAGACGTTCCTCTTGAACATTGAATGCAGCAATGCGCGCATAATCAATCAGCACTGCTGTAAATAAAAAGACGAAAGCCAATACCATGATTAGGAAAATCGAGACCGAGCCTTCTGTTTTCCCCTCGTGCTGCCCCTGCATCTTTCTCTTTCGATTCTTTCCGCTAGCGAGGCAACTAGTAAAAATACTCCTCATCAAAACCTCCCTCCTTATCCCTGCTTTCAATGAATATTAGATCCACGGGCAAAGAAATATCACTTATCCTGAAGCTTGGTCATCATTGTAGATGCATCCTTCTTCTCCATATGGACTCCAGATCCACCACTCCCCTCTGAGCCTCCCTTGAACTTTGCCCCGAAGTATCGCATCAAGTCGACTGTACGAATAAACTCAACAGGTTCAGCGATGATAGATTGAGCTTTCACATTTGGTTTTGCCTCATCAGAAAGAATCTCATCAAGTACGGGTAGGTTTAGTAGGCGATTTAACTCAGCACTTACTTTCCGTCCGGTAAGGCTGTATACATAGTTCATATTTCCCGGCATATTATACGGAACCATAGTGGAGGAATGCCTGAGTTTAAGTACGGGCAAATCACTTTCATCTGACACTTCACCAGGTAACTCTATGGTTACACCGCCACTTCCAGCTTCTCCGCCGAATAATGAAGATAGCAACGCGTCGTCACCAATCCTCCAATAGAGGGAGTCATATTCACCAACAGCGTAGGATCCAGAAACCTCTTTATGACTGTTACCCCAATTGT
The DNA here is from genome assembly GCF_037963325.1 of Paenibacillus sp. FSL E2-0201. Taxonomy (NCBI): domain Bacteria; kingdom Bacillati; phylum Bacillota; class Bacilli; order Caryophanales; family Paenibacillaceae; genus Paenibacillus; species Paenibacillus sp. FSL E2-0201. Next base: position 1,368,767 of record NZ_CP150154.1, on the reverse strand, counting down.
AAGCCGCACGCTCTGTGGCTCCTGAGGCCACTTGTATCAGCATGGATTTCTGATAGCTATACAAGCAGAAGAACAATAGAAGCATCGTAATACACATGACCAATGGCAGCAGAAGTGAGGCTTCAATAGTAAAGCTGCCTCGATCTTCCTTAAGCTTGCTCACTCGAATACGTCCTGGCTCTTTTCACCCGCAGTGCTAATCAGATCTTTAACTACTTTTACAATCTCCTCACGAAATACCAAAACAACCGCAATCAACACAGCAATGATCAGAATCATCTCCAGCGTCCCCAGACCTTCCTCGTCCTTCCAAAAGCTCTTTACAGTACTCACCATTGTCGTAATCATTCGTTTCATCCTCCTACATTTTTAACATCATGAATGCTGGTGTTCCCACCAGTACAATTACTATTAAAAAGATAACTACCATCGGAAAGACTAGCTTAGAGGAAGCCTGCTCCCCTCGAGTTCGACTGATAGCTTTCCGTTTATCCCACAGCATTCGCGATAGGTCGCGTAGCGATAACACAAAATCCGCTCCACCCCTGCGGTAATTCAGAAGAACCGTAGTCGTGAACAAGGTTGCCTCCTGCACTGCGCATCTCTTGCTAAAATTCTCGAATGCCTGCTGAAAAGAATACCCTCCTTCCCATTCACTGGTCATAATCCTAAGCTCCTTATACAGTGGATGATTAACATCACCTCGGTGGCTCTCTATGTTTCAGTTAAATAAAGTTGGAAATATAGATCCTTAATACTACATGTATTTTTTGAGTCGAAGGTTAACAATGATTAATTTAAAGTTGGATTCTCCGTCGAAAAAAGCGTGATATTTAATGTTGGCAATGAAAACATCCCTAAATTTCTTTAGCCAAAAAAATGCGGTATTTAATGTTGGCAATAAAGATTCGCAACATTCAATATCCATAATAAAAAGACCATCATAGCAATCGATGGTCTTAACACTTTTCATTATCAAAACTTCACATGAGTGAAAACTCTGGGGGATTATCCAAGAATTTTATCCTTCATGAGGCATAAAAAGTTTTCAATGTGATAAGGTTACATATCATGAAGAGTCTCTGGAAGGTATTTAATTCTGAGGTGAGGTAACTGGAATCATCCTTAAGAAGGAAATCATTCATCGTTCAGAATGAGGTTTACTAATCTTCTTTCTCATTAAGAAATCCTAATTCATAATTAATCCATCGCGAATAATCATACCTATAATTTCCTCTAGCTCTACAAACTTATATGTATCAAATCTGGGAGTATTAACACTTTTATCAAATTCAATTTGCAAGTGGTTATCAGGGTGGTTAGGTATATCTACAACTTTATCATAATGAAAAACATATTGAGCTCTTCCCTCCACCACTTTGACAAAGACAAAAATTGATTGAATTAACTCCAACTTTCTGTTGCCCAATGGCCTTAAAGTCTGAGCTATCATCAAAACTGAACCGTCAACAAACCTAAGCGGGAAATCCGCCCAATTCATCTCTTCTCCCGCATGAATAATTTTGAAATTACCTAATCTCAATAAAACATCCCGATCTTCAAGTCTCGTTATAATATTTTCAGCTTCCCACGCGTGTTCAAAAAAAGGCTGGTATTTAAATATAGCGTGTTTTAAATACTGCCTATATTCATGTAAGGTTCCCTCGAAAATCATCTATACTACAGCTCCTTTAATAATCTCTCCATACGTTCCCACATTCTTAAAAAGGCTCTTGAATAATTTTTAACTTTACCTTCAGAAATGGCTTTTTTATATTCTTCCACAGTATCGTATCCAGAAGAGGCGCGAGCTGAGTCTACATCAATCTGTAGCTCTTCTTTTGTAGCCTTCTGAACAACTTCTCCAAAAAGTGATTGAATATCTTCAGCTATTTCATAATTCTCTTTCAACTTCTCATCTCCTTTCTGATCCAATTGATTTATATCCTCTTTCAGAAAAATGATTTGATTTTTTATTGGAGTGTCCTTTTTAAAGTATTCATTAATAGCTCTTTTTGCTTCACTTTCAATGTCGCTTGAATCGATTATAGAGATTAACGAAGGAGTTTCTCCTTCTATATCCTTAGTACTAGCTTGTATTTGAATTATTTCCCCAGACTTATCATCTAATTTCAGCTCCGTAATTGGATTTCCTTCTTTATTAATTTTAAATACACGAATGTTATCATGTAACACATTTTTATTAATTTCTTTTTTTGAAAAATCCGACATTTTTCTACGCCCCTTCTTTTTATAATAAGTAAGAATATGGTACCACGGAAAACAGCATTTTCCATAGTATAATAAAGATGTTATTTCTAGGATAATCGCAAAATATACTGGATATAACAACCATATAATATCACACACTAGATTTTTTCCTTTTTATCAAATATCGTTTCCATGTCGCTTAACAACGTATAAAGTTCTTCATTATTAATTAAATAATCTGATATTAAGAAACACATTCCTGTGACAAGTAAAAGGAGTGCAAACTGGTAACAGTTTTGGCACTCCTTTTATGTTGTTACAAACAAAATTTAGTAATTATAAGTGCTGTTTTACTTCAGTTTCAACAAAATCAAGAACTCTTTTAGAAGCTCTTCCGTCGTATAATGAGGCCCTCACCATCACTTTACTTACGGTAATAGCTTCCCCTGAACCGATAAAAGTTCTTAGAACATACTGTATACGACGGATTTGAAAGTCCTCTAGACTTTCAATGGATTGAAAAAAGAGTTCTTTAGTCAGTGGCATACTTTCTAATTTTCTTATAAATGTGTCAGATGAACATTGTTTCATATATTGGGATAAAGAATGTTTTGTTATTCTGAAAGGCTTATTATTCGAATTTTTCATTTTCGTTATTGCCTGTAAAAGCTGCTCATAAAACAAATTATCTTCATCTTTCCAGTTTTTTTTCTTCCGACCAGATGACTTGGCTGAAGGTGTGATATCTTTATACCACTGATTATCATATTTTGTAATCCATCTATGCACTTTTGGATCTAATAATTTCAAATCACTTCTTCCAGCATCAGGATATCTTTGTATCAATTCAGTCCAAGATTGACGATACTTAAATTTCAGTGAATCTAAATCATTAAAACGATGAGCTTTAGTATTAAAGAAGCTATTGTATTTATCAGGTATTCCAATTCCCATTTCTTCAATACGCTTAAGTTCTTTCCTTACTAAATCAGGGCTAATTAAGAGTTTTTTTGATAATTTTCTGAAGCTAAGTCGTTTATTATGTGCCAAATCAACAAGTGACCTGTCCCATATTTCACCATACTTAATAACAGTGGAATATTGATAAACGGACTCTTTAGTTGTATTTGCATCTTTCCTGGAATATTCGAACCCACAACTGCAACGAAATATACCTAAAGGTTTAATTCTATCCTTCGCACTGCAACTGATTTCGCAATCAGGAATTACATGTTCTTTGTAATGCATTGATGTAGGATTTAAACAAGGCCAAGGTCCAAGACCGAAAGGACGATACTTAAAATAATCTACATCCTTTCTTAATAGATTAAGATCTATTTCTAGAAATACCAACAGCAAAAAATGAATTATAGGGTGAACAAAAGGAGGGCTTGTGAAATTCAAACTAAGCAATCGTTTCAGTTGGACTGAAAGATCAACGTTCATTATCGTTGAAAGGCCCTTTAAAAATTCTAAACCATAGTAATCTTTGAGTGCGTCAAGCAAATCAACATGTTTTATGACTCCCGATGGGTACGCTAAGGATTTGCATTTTAACTGTTCAGAGTAAATTTCTTTTAAATTGATAATATCTAATGATAATTCGTTATCGAAAAACCACTGTGTCATTTTAGAAAAAGTAATATCCCATTTTGATATAGGAACATTTTGTAAATCGGTTAAAGAAACTGAAATCTGATTTATATCAATGATCTTTGATTGTCTCATCCAAAATATATTTATTAATGCGATTTCGTGTAATGGGCAGACGCTAATTCCATTAAGTTGGTGAGTGCGATGCCAATATGCTTCCCCATACTTTTGTTTATCGGCGGTGTAACATTTAGGGCAATACTTTAAAAATTGATTGGTAAGCTTTACATTATTAGCACCCAGAACAGAGGCGACATTCTTAATTTTCCCCCCGCCCTTTCTTAAATGCTCTAGAATATCGCTCTGTTGCTCTTTTTGAATAAAGGGCATGATTAGAGAAAAGTACGTATGATGTGAAATAAAATAATCTGAGTTCATATCGGATAATAAATTTAAGCTATCAACAAGTTGATCTATCTTAAATGGGAAATCAACGTTAATGGAAATACTTGGAGTTTTAAAAAGATCTATTACAGAAGAAGCATATGATCGATTTCGACTCCAAAATTGATATCGCGCCACAATGCTATACAGCAGTTCGTCAGGGTAGGGGGTTGGAAATAGTGGTATCACTTTCATTATCCTCCCAAATCATATTCATTGATTATTTTATTGATTTGCTCATTCACTTTTTTGCTCAATGCCGCCTTTTCAATGTGGGCTGCCTCTTTCAATTTCCAGGCTACAAGACGTTCTCCATTCGCCCGCAAAATAATTGCCGCCTTTTGAATACGACGAATCTGAAAGTCTTCATGGTTTTCAACAATATGTTGAATATAATCCATTGTTTTAGGAATTTCAGACTTTTTCCGAGTCAACAATCGCACCGAACTTGTTACTTCACCAATCGAATTTATTGTTAACCGTACTGGTTCTTTAGAACTTAAAAGTTGTTGGACGGCTTCTTTACACTTCAATAACAACATTTCATCCCGCTTATTCCAATCAATCGGAGATGGATTGTATCGCATAGCCTTTTTAAGTGGAGGCGAGTTTTTTTCTAGCCATTCTTTATCATATTTTTTCAACCAATAAAATGGGTTTTGCAAAAGAATTGATAGTTGAGTTTTTCCTTTTTCAGGGTATCGAATTTGAAGGTCCCTCCACTGACTTCTATATTGAGAACGTTTTTGAACAAACCCTTTTGGCAGCTTTGGAACCAACATTTTAAGTGATCGTTTACGAGTCTCTCCATGAGCAGAATACCTTTTTACGGTAATCCAACTGACTTGAAAGTGGCTAGCTAATTCCCTTTGACTTTTCTTTTCAACCGTCAATAAATATTTCAGCTTTTCTCCCCAGACACCCCCATATTGTTTAACATAATTGTACGAATATCGTTCTTGTTCAGAGTTTTTCTTTTCAGGTCCATATCTGGTGTATACAAATCCACAATCGCATTGAAATGTTCCTATTACGATTTTTTTATCTTTAGGATGAGTTTTCATTTTCACCGCTTGTATAACTTCTTTTCTGTAGTGGTCCGCACCGATATTCAAACAAGGCCAAGGTCCGTTTCCAAAGGGTTCATCAAATGATATATTTTCAAAGAAATCCGCAGCCGTTATTTTCAAAAATACCATCATTAGGAGGTGTTTGACAGGACTGATCATAAATCTAGAATATCTGGCGAACGAATTCAGCCAATTCTTTTCATTACTAGGGCTCGGCAAGCAGCCAATCTGCTCTAAAAAGTTGCGTCCATACCTCTTAACAAAATCTTCTGATAATGCTAAAATGTTCACCTTACCTGAAAGGCTTGCATACCCAGCAGTCTTTAGCAGATAAACATAGCGTTTTCTAAAACTTTCAAAATCCAATGGTGTTACTACATTGTTGAGCAGATACTGTGTATTACTCGATAATAAATCAGAATTAAAATACACTTCAGTTTCGTTATTTTTTAATGGACGTGGGGTGAGACCATTTATTACATCATTCAGATCAACAAATTGATATTTATGCTGACGGTCACGAAACGGAACGGTCGAAATTTTCAGTGGGTTGTTATGAATTGGGCATTCCTGAATTACGCTAATCTGATGAATTCGATGCCAGTATGTTTCTCCGTACAGTTCGATATCATCCTGTACGCAACATGAACAGTAACGAAGCGTTGACGAGAATATGTTGACCGACGAGCCGCCATAACCTAAAAGTGCGTGTACTCCACCGCCTTTATTTCCTCCAACCTTTAATTTACAAACGATGGCGTCCACTTTTTCAGACGACAAGAATGGTTGGTGCAAAGGAAAAAAAGTGTGATATTGAATCAAATTCTCCTCTTTAAAAGAGTGATGAGCAGATACTTTTGACTGTAATGAAGATAATCCACATGGAAAATCAACAATGGCTGCCAACCTCTCCGTTCCAAATAACTCCCCAATGGTAGCTGAACAGCTTTTCCCTCTTGACCAAAAATGATATCTAGCCATAACACTATAAAAAATTTCATCGGGGTACGGATTAGGAAACATTGGCAGCAATTGTACTCACTCCAATTCAATAGTTTGGATCATACCTGCTTCTTTTAAGCGCTCATAGTTGCTGGAATGATCTGTTTCTGACATTGGCTTCGTCAATGCCCGCATATCATCAGGCGATAATAATTCTCCAAAAGACGTATCCGTATCCATATTGAAAGCTATATTCATTGCATCTTTTATCACTTTTTTAATGTCTGTAGCTTGGTCATTTTGTGACACCGCAATATGAGCAGCTTCCTTAGCAATCAAAGGCTTATAATCCATATCTAAAAGATATGTTGTTACAATCATGATCGGATCACTTTCCTGCTCGTTAGCGTTTGCCGCTTTTTGATTATGCATTGTGCTTGATGACCCATGCAGCATGACACGTTCTTTAGAATTTTTCAGGAAATTGTCCATCGTTTCCTCATCCACATAAATATCTCGTATTTTTGCTAATTTACCGATTTGCTTCTTCTTGAGTGCCTCCAATATCGGTTTAAGTAGCTGGAATGATTCTTTGGCTACATTTCGAATAAGCGTTGACGTAATTTGCTCTTTATCTGCACCAATAAGGCTCCACTGACAAAGCATATACAACTTAACTGCAATATCCATTATGCCTTGTGATTCATCATATAAAGTCTTCTTTAATGCTGTTGTTAAAATAGTGGGTTTATTCGTCCATTGATATCTCCAAAGTTGTTCAACAAAGTAATCCCAAACCTCATCTTCTTCGACGTGATTAGACCAAATTACATCACCTTGACCAGAAAATCTCCGTGCAGTAGAAAATGTGCCTTGGAGCAATGGAATAACAGCATTCGTACCAATGAGAACCACTGGAATTCCAATAGAATTGACCAAATCCACGAAGAAGTTAAGCATAGTATCCGCCCCACCACTTTTAGCCGCATTTAAGTGCTGGATATCATCAATAATTAAGACCCCAAGCCCTAGCGTCGAGGCAATAAAGGCAACGTCCTGGATCAGCTCTTCCGTAGTGACTTTACCTCTACAAAATTTATTGTAATAATCACTCCCAAGGATTAAATCAAGAACTTGAAAAAACTTATAGCACAATCCTTTGATAGAGCCATTGGAAGGACACTCCAACTTTAACCACACTACCTGAGAACGATGAAAAACAGTTTTGTTATATTGGGTATGATGAATGACCTGAGGATAAAGTGTTAACACACTTTCAACCGCCGTTGTTTTCCCCATACCGCTAAGCCCAATCACAGCAAACCCCGCAGAAGACGAACGTATCACTGGAATTTCGCCTGGCTCTAAATCGGTAAAACCCGCTCTCATTTGTCTTACATATTCCGCATCGATCGGATTTCGAGCAAGATACCCTTGACGAATCATTCTAGAGAAACGTTCTTCCAAATCCAAGAGCATAGGCAATGGTTCTACATATGTTCGAATTCGTTGTACTGCATGCAAACGAGCTTCATTCGATTTTTTTCGTTCTTCATTTTCATAAACGGGATATCGTTTCATTTTGCGGTATGCCTCTTCTTGTGTGAGGATTGGAGGTAATGCTTCAATCCACAGGTTGTGTTGATATGTCGGTTCTTCCTGCTCAATATAGTTTGCATTCACAGTTCTACCTGTGAAAACATATTTACCGCCTTCAGTTGCTGAAATTTTCTTTGCCATATGATTCATCCTCTTTTCATTTGTTTTATCATATCTAACCTTGATTTTGATTTTGATGATGGTAATACAGGTATTTCTACTTCAGGTTTAGGTGCATCCCAGACGTCTTGTGAATCAAACGTCCCTCCGACATCAAACTTCTCTTCTTCTCTACGTTTTTCACGTTCATGGGCTCGATTTTCTTTGATTCCCATTAATCGTTGACGGTCACTAAGATCAACAGTTTGAAGTTGTTCTTTCGTCTGCTCAGTCGCTGATTCGCTAATGTCATTATTCATACTGCTTAGCTCCACATCCGCTTGTAGTTCAGCAGCTACCTGAAGTTTAGCTGTAATCAGCTCTTGAGCAATCAACTCTTGAGTATCTTCAAATCGATGATTCATGTACTTGTGCTCGCGTTCAAGTAATTCACATCGTTCAAATCGATTTGTCCCTTTTTCACGCCAATAAATTACATTAACATTTCGAAAATCAAACGAGATATCTATTCTCCAGCTTCTTTTCCGAGCTTTTATAAACCACTGCTCTGTTATTGCTGTAGGACACGAGTAGTGCATCCCTTTAAATCGAATACCTTTTTCGGTAACAGTGGCATACTTTTGAGGCATCAGATTGAGCTTTACAAAATCTGCTCCCCATTGTCTTAAATGCCCACTTCGATGTTGTACTCCCCACTGCCATAATTGATTAGGGATTGGTGTAACATGTTTAGCTATCATAAACTCATCTCTGTCATAGCCCTGCAAATAATGACTATTGTTGTATTTCAAAATGGTATTGATAATGATTTTTGTAAATTCATTTATATCCAAGGTACCATCTAAAGCATGGTTAGGTTCACCTCTCTGTCGGTGCCGCTTGTTAATGGCGCCTGGTAGCCATGAAATGGTATTTAAATTGAGCAATCGAAATTGTTGTTCGACAATTCCCTTCCAGTCAGCTCGATACGGTGGAGTATTAACTACATCAATATTGAAATTTTCAGACAGAGCACCTGAAGGATCTGATATCAATTCGCCTCTATCCGCTATTAATTTTTCAGGCAAATGACAGCAGGGGTACATTTGCTCAGTGATATCGACATCAAATCTTTGGCAGACGTCAACTTTATTCTCAAAAGTGTTGAGCAATGCCATTTGAGCACCGACCCAGCTCGGACCTTCCAAACCCACATAAAAACCAACAACAGCTCGACTAAATACGTCTATGACCACATATAAAACAGGGCGCCCAATTATTTTGGTACGATCATAACTACTCACCAAGTACACATCTGCTATTGTTGCATCAATCTGAAAGATGGACCCTGGGCCAAAATTCTCTCTTTCGGACTTTCCTAATACAGGCCGTTTGTTCAGATTAAATTCCTTTTCACCTTCGCGAGAAATGATCTTTTTCTTCAAATTTCTTTTCTTGCGAATCCAATACAAATATGTTTCATACGTAAAGTATTTTGACTGATCTGGCAAAACATGAACCTCATGACCACGTTCCATTTTTTTGCCGATACTAAAAAAATGAGCAATCGTTTCATTATATGACTTCCGTAAAGAATACCGTTTTCGATTTTCATAGAACATACTGTATCCAGCCATTATTTTAGACAACATATTCACATCTACATTTACACCTGTAGTCCCTGTCATAAGTTCAACTACTGATTTTCTTCCCCTTTTCTTCCCCCCATTTGTAAGGCGATCCTTTCCTTTAGCGCCACAATGACTAAAGGTTGGGAATAACGCATTTTTGTTCTTACCGCCTCTCCAGTACCTTCGTAGATATTTGTAGATATATTTGATTTGGGTATTATGTTTAACTGCTGCTTCTTCCACCATCACGCTAAGAAGCGAAGGATCATAAATATCTGGTTCATCGGCAACGATGTCCTTAATTTTTCCCCATGCGTTATCCCGATTTTCGAAATGTTTCAATTTAGTTTTTACATCGGGAATATCCATACGCAGAAAACGATCCTCCGTCAAAATGCTTGCTTCTTGATTTTTCAAATCCTCTAATAGCGCTTCTGTATTCATGATTTGTGGAAAAGCTAAACGATCATTTACATCAAAAGTTATAACTTTATCGTTGTTATGAGAAATAAATAAGATTCTTTTTACTGGATTGCTTTCAGGACTGTCACCTGTAAACCATTCAATTAATGAATTCACTCCAAATGGTAACATCATATCCTCCTTTACTTAGCTATTAAGTTTTAACGGTTTGGCAGTATCAATTGGCACCAACATATTCGTTTTCCAAGTCTTGTTGGCAAAGAAGTGTCTAACAATCCATAGGGAAGTTCCAATCGGAAAATCATAATAACGATCCAGTTCGGAACACGAATGCGCTAACGGTTGAGACGATTGGCTAATAACCTTATAAAAATAAGATTCTAATTCCATGATTAATTCTTGTGATAAGAATTCAGGGCCGTCAATAAGTCGTCGTGCTTTGTGAAGCCAACGTATATTATCTATTAATGGTTCAGGGATATCGAAATCAGTAACAACTGCAAAATCAACATTTTTTTGTTGCCAATACATTCGTTCTATCTCCAGCAACTGAATCGTCCGTTTTTTTTCTAGGTTTGTGATAGGCATTACTGATATGGCAGTGTGTTGGCCTTGTTCATCGGTAATGAAAAAATCTGTTGTCATTATTCTTAACTGCTTTGTTTTCGGGTGAATAGGATGGCGAATTTTCAGCATATGCGCAATTTCAAGTGTTTGCTTTGGATCAAGTGGGTACCGTTCCCGAATATCCTTTACATTTGATCTCCATTCCAATATATAAAAGTAGGAAAGCTCCAGATTGGATAACAAATGATGGACTCTGCCCGTTTTCCATCCTAAGATTCGATGAGAAAATCCTTTAGATGGTATTTCTCTGACTTTAAGCCAAGGCTCATAATATTGTCCTTCACCTTGGCCCCGCCCCTTCTGGACCATAAACTTGTATTCTTCTAGAATCGTTCTTTGTTTTTTTATCGCCACCATTGTTCCTCCTCGCTAATCTGAATTTCCAAGGTCCTGCATCCTTTCTTCCAGTTCAAAATTGTTTCTGTTTGCATAATATATCGTGAACCAGAAGAATTCATAGCACAATATTTTACAATTTTTATGGGGCTTAATAATTTTGGTTTTTTCAAAAAAGCGCTTTTATGGGGAATTTTGAAAAATGGAAATAACGAAAAAGCACTCCAAGTAACATATAATACCTTTATTTTACTTATATTCCCTAATAACGTAATTTTAAAACTCCATTTACAAAACAAAAAACCTCAAGTAAGTAACTTGAGGATTACATTAATTGAAATACCATTTATTCACTGATTTCTAAAAAGTGATTAAAGCTATACAGATTCTTAAAAAACTGTTCTTTATCGTCACTGTAACAATGACGCAAACAACCGAAAAACAGTTTTCTAATTTCTAACAAATTTTTTTCATCCTCCATATGTTTTGACAGCCTCGTAGAAAATATATGGTTTTCCGTTACATATAAAAGCAGTTCCCGCAAGTTCTGTGGAGACTCCACCTTACCGTTTAGAAGCGCATTTATTGCCCCATTGTTATTAATCTCATCAAAGGTAAGCATGTATGCTTCGAGATAATCACTGTTTGGTTCTTTCCCATGTACAAACTCATCCACACGCTGTCTAAGTTGAGAGGGTTTTAAAGATTCTTTTCCATATTGAAAACGCAATATATTTCTAAGCTTCTTTAGAAAAAGTTCATATTCTTGATCATTAAATTTAGAAATCGAGTTACGAATGTTCTGTATGTACATATTTACACCTCAGAAAAATAGATTTCCAACTATTAACTAATTCAATTTCTTATTAGCAAATACCTGCTGTATAGAAATTAATCTAAGCATAAATTTTCAGTCTCGGACAATCTTTTTTCATTACGCTTGTTCTGGTTTACACCGTAATAAAAGTGATACACTTATCTTATCAATTCACTTTATATAGAGATTGAGGGGATATATATTGGAGCCAGTTGTACTTTCACGAATTGCGGGAAAATTCTTTGCTTATGTATTGCCACAAATTAAAAATATGAAAGTTTATCGTGATTTACAAGCAAAGTGGTCCAAGGATAATTATTCAACTCAAGTTAAAAATATGTTTAAGGCTGCAATTGCTGACTCTAAAGCAGTATTCGACATTTCAGATGAGTTAATAAATGATTTGTTAGAAGATAAAATAAACCGTGATGAAATCTTTCGCTGGATTATTGAAGGGATAACGATGGAAGATTTCGAGTCATCAAAGTTAAACCTACTTCCATATATAGAAAGATACCCTCAGTACCAAGACTACCTTGAAGCATTTTTCATAACAATCCTGGCCAAAATTCATGATTTCCAAGAAATTCACTGGAATCCTGGATTTTTGCAGATTTTATCACAAGTTCGATCCCTGAATCTTGAACTTAAGGAAGACCTAAAACAAGGGTTTGACAAAATGGAGGCTGCTCAAGGACAGTTTAATCAGACACTGAATGAACAGAGTGTTCTGTTAAATAAGTTATTCGAACCTGTTTCCTTTACCGATTTAAATGAACTTATAATCGCGGGTGATGTACTTATTGCACGTGAAAGAGCCCTCGAAAGACTTCATAGTAAAAAGGTACACACTGATGAAGAAATTATGGAATTGAATGCTGTCATTGCTTCCTGCTTTATTATGAATGGACAAGAACAAGAATCTATCTTTTACTTACAAACCGCAGTTAATCATTGTAAAAATGAATCAAGAAAGTTCCGTATGCTTTCATTGATTAAACTTATCCAAGAACGATTCGAAGACGCTCTGACATACGTTAATCGAGCCATCGAAAAAGAAGGTTATACTCCAGCTAACATCGAAAAATCAGTCGAAATTTACAGAAGGCAAGGTCAACATCAATTAGCAATAGATCTTTTAGATAAATATGATGCACCTGAATTGAAGGTGCTTCGTGCATACACGTTGCTAGGAAATCACCAGTTTGATGACACCCTGACATTGGCCCAAAAAATGTTAGAAACAGAACCAGAAAACTTCGCATGGCAGCTTATTAAGCTTGAAGCTATGGTTTTAGACCTTCAAGATCAGGGCTCTACTGGACGCATAATAGATGTAGAAGAAAAATATCAATTGATATTGCCCATCATAAAGAAGTTAGAGAGTCACAAGAAACAAAGTGAGCGAATTAATAAACGTCTTCAGGAACTAAAAGCACCAATTTTATTGTGGAGTAATCGCTATTCGGAAGCAAAGATTACGTTTGAATGGTTGTACAATCATGAATATGAAAATAAAGACTTCTACTTTAACGGTTTCCTTTATTGTTGCTTATGCGATGAAGACTGGAGTACATCCATTCAGTTACTTCAGGAACGAATTACAGTAGGTAAAGTAGACATTAAAGATATTGTTGTGTTGGCTAATGTTTATACAAACTCTGGTAATCCTCAGCGAGCTATAGATTTACTTGAAGAACAATTCGAGCTTGTAAATATGAATGATCAATTTTCAATAAAATACTATTTTGTATATTTAGAAAGCTTAGCAAGTGCCTTAAACCATTCTCAAATTCAAACTACAATTGATACTCTAGAGGCTAAACAGTACACTCATTTTGGGATTAACGCCCTAAAGGCTTATAGGGCCACAATTCTCCACGATTGGGACAATGCAATCTTACACTGGGAATCATGCATAGATAATTTATCTGAAGAATTGTTTGTAGAAGCTGCAATGAGTTTATCACAAGCATATATGAACAGAGGTACACCAAATGATTATCAGCAATTAGTAAAGTTAATCGAGAAAGTCCCCCTTTGGCGTCAACATGAATCCATGGTTAATCGTTACGCTAGAGGTCTGTATGAACTAAGAGAGTATAGTAACGTCATAGAATTAGCTGAACAATTTTCAACACCTAGTATTGTCTTACGGGAGATTGTTAGCGAGATATACTTTAACTTTGAGTGGTATGGACCAGCAAAAGAACATTATAAAGCTCTGTTCCAAAAAACAAACGATATCACGTTTCTATCTAGGTATGCGAGTTGTTTGCTTCGCTTAGGATCAATTACAGAATGTTTTAACGTGCTGCGTTCTATAGAGAAAAGAATAAATGGAGAACCTACAGCAGAACGTTTTCATTTACTAAGCAAGAGCTATTTGGAAGCCGAGGCCTATTACCAGTCATTAGAATATGCTTATAAAATGTTCGAAATTGGAAAGCAGGACCCTCAAGTTTGGCGTTCCTATTTTTCCTTGTTCCTTAGCGTTACACAAAAATTAAGCAATCCCTTACCAGAATGGATTAATACCTATCATTTCATCTTTGAACATTTCAGTGCAACTTTCCCAACAGAAACTCCAATTTTCCAAGCCATTAAAGCCTTCAATGATGATAAAACTCTTTCTGATCAAATCATTGAAATGCTGAAGAGCCATAGTGAGTCCTACTACCATAAGCTAAACGTAGTGAAAGAAAATCAATTCCCTCCAAGTTTCTTGGCTGCCTTCCTTAACAAGGGCCCTTATGAAACATGGATTTATTATTTCTCTTCAGATATGGAATTTGGGGTATATCAAGGTCCTGATCTTCAGGATATAGATCACAGAGTATCAATATCTAAGGATTCAAAAAAAGTTTTCTGTGATTCGTATACCCTTCTGACGATTAGAGAGCTCGGTCATCTTGATGAGCTAGCTGAGATGTACGATTTATATATTCATCAAAATGACTATAATGAACTTTCCAACGAATATTCTCATAAAAAAACGATAGGGGAGCGAGGATTAGCTACCCTCAGCTACAACAACGGACAGGTTAATCATCATAAAAATAGCGCTGAGGAAATGCAAAAATATCTTAAAAATAACGAGGAATTCATATATTGGATCAATAACAACTGTACAAAAATTGGGAATCCCATAACAAATAATGAATTAGATGATCAAATCAGCTTTTTACTTCAGCCTTTGGAAGCATGTAAAGATGAACATTTGAACTTGTTGTCAGATAGTTATCATATAAGCGGGGTTGCAAAAGAACTTTTTAACATTCAATCCTTTAATACCGTGGAGTGGATAATCAACTTGGTTTTAATTAGAAGAATTACTGTAGGACGTTATTTTGAGGATATGGGGAACTTACTTAGTATGGGGTATACTTTACTTCCTATTAATGAATTTACGATACTACATCATCTACAGAAAAATGAGTATGTATTGGACGATAAAATCCATCAGTTATTGAATTATTTAAAGAAGGATCAAATAGGTCATGAGTATGTTCTTGGCGTTTGTGGGGTAATTCTACAATGGATCTGGTTAGATGATGTACCCTCCTCACAGCAACAATCGATTACGGAGGCCCTTTGCACTGTCGTTACCCATAACAAAAACACGAACAAAGTAATCCAAGAACTATTGGATATTACCGAGCCCCTTTTCTCTTCATCAAATCAAGATCGATTCAGAGAAATGAAAATGGAAATTCACACTTGGTTAGAACAACAAAATATCTAATTGAATTGAGGGGGTTCATTATTATTAAATGAGCCCCCTTTAGATTGAAGCCATATCCCATATAAAGTTCGTCAAAAATACTACCTGACGTTTTCATTTTCCTTCTCAGTTATATATGTAACCATTAATATATTTCTTCGATTAAGTAGCACTTCTCTTTCCGAATTATTTTTTCCCCTCATTGTGTTGACAATATAATCTCCTCGGCGAGTGATATTAATTAATCTATATAATTGCGGTGGTTCTCCAATGAGTTTGATTTCTAATATTACTGTTTTAAAATATTTAATTCGTATTGTCTCAACCATAAGTTGAACAAAATACCATAGCAAAATCGAGGAAATCACACATAATACCAAACATAGACTTATATAACTAGGCATAAGCGGGTTAATGGTTTTGATATTAAAAGGAAATAACAACACCAAGTTTGTAATAGCATTAGAACCTGAAATAATAAATAAGGTTAAAAATAATATACACACGCTTACTACTTTAGGAATTTTCTTAATATAAAGCAAACTGACTGGGATAAAACTAATTAACCATGAAGCAAACCTGAAATCAAAAATATTAAAAAGATAATAGGATAACGCAGAAAGCCCTAAAATTATCACTGTAAAGATTGTCACTTCGCTTAACATTCGACTCAATTTAATTTTGGCTTCCATCTTCTCAATTCGACTTGTATTCCGTTCAAGGACACGACTTACCACTTCAATGTTAATATCTGTTATATTCACATATTCCCCTCCGCTTTCATAACTCTTCTCAATCTACCTAATCAAATAGCTTATTTTCAATAATTAAAATCACGAGTGGTTTATAAACATACGTTCTTGGCAATACCGTTAGGTGGAGGTGTTGCACTTGCAATGGCAGTTACAAGACTCTGATCAATTTTCGCCTGGAATGGTCCAGTATTACGCCCGCCAGTTTTTACTCCCCCCTTTTCTAACAAAGGCTCTTCTTACCGCTGGCATAACAAATGAAGATTTATATCACACCTATGCCTACCCAAACTTATCCGATTTGCACAATCCCTACTTCTTTAAAGATATGAAAAAGGCAGTGTATCGCATCTATCAAGCTATTGTGCTTGGTCAACGAATTTGCATCTTTGGCGATTATGATGCAGATGGTATGACGTCAAGTGCGCTGCTATATCGCGCGCTTTGTTTTCTGAAAGGAAATGTATCCGTAAGGGTACCCACTCGCATGGAAGGGTACGGGCTTACACCAGAAGCTGTTGAGAGAATGGCAGAAGAAAATCCTGCTCTCATTATCACTGTCGACAATGGATCGAATTCGCATGCGGCTTTAGCCGCTGCGGTAGTCAAAGGAATCGATGTTATTGTAACGGATCATCACGAGATCACGGGCGAACTCCCTAGATGCTATGCCTTTATCAATCCGAAACGACAAGATGATACCTATCCTTGCACCTACCTGTGCGGAGCTGGGGTGGCCTTTAAAGTTGTCCAAGCGCTGTTTGCCGTGCGTAAAGATCTCGATTGGCATAAATACGCTTGGGAGTATCTGGAGCTGGTAGCACTGGGGACGGTCGCCGATTTAATGCCGCTGGTAGGCGAAAACCGTACGCTTGTTAAATTAGGGCTCTACAAAATGAATAACGATCCTTCAGAACCATTCAAGAAACTATTTCAACTTCTACGGCTTTCAAATATTGATAGCTCCACCATTTCTTTTTTGATTGCTCCTATTTTTAATTCGGTTGGTCGCATCGGCAATCCTAATTTTGCGGTCAAGCTCTTAACAGAGAAAGTAAGCCGTGAAGATGCGATCATTTTTATGATTGATTTAAACGAAAAGCGGAAATATCTGACGGAGGTCCAGTTTGGGCAAGTTGATGAGACCATACAGAGGCTGCGTCTCTTTAAGCAAGATCTGATTGTTGTAGCCGATGAGCTACATGAAGGCTTGATTGGGATTTTAGCCGCTAAAATTACAGAGAAATATCAAAAGCCCGCCATCGTGTTTACGGAGCGAGGGAAAGGGTCTGCGCGTTCGGTTTCAAATACGTCGTTTTCTATTGTGGACGCCATTCAAAATTGTAGCCAGTACTTAAAGACGTTTGGCGGGCATCACGCCGCAGCAGGGCTCTCGCTAGAAATCAACCAGCTTGATTTCTTTACGGCTGCGATTCAAATTGCGACTCGAAAACAATCCATCATCCAACCCTCTAAAATGTTTCATCATGAACTCCCCATTCAGAAATTTGAAGATGAATTCTTTGAACACCATTTCATGATGGAGCCGTTTGGCATTGGAAATGAGAAGCCACTGTATTACAGTTCTGCAATCCCAAGCCACTATCGAGTGGAGTGTTTTGGGAAGGAACAGGTTCACGCTTCCCTTTTATTTAATCGAAAAAGGGCTCTCGCCTTTTACAAAGCTTCATCGTTTCCGAATGCCCAAAGTATACCGTTTGAGTTTCTCTATTCCACCAATTCTTATGGACGTAAAGATTTTATCATTAACGATTTAAGGGATTGATCAAACTTTCAGAAATGGATAATTTTATATTCCGATTCTCTAACTCATGGTAATATATACCTAGTAATTATGTTACCAACTTAGGAGGAGAGTCATGTTTAAACGAAGTAAGTTTCTGATCACCACATTAGTTACATTGTTATTGTTACTCCCGCTTTTCAATATTTTATCAATGAGTGTAGTTGATGCACGCACATACGTTAATGGGTATTACCGAAGCAACGGTACCTACGTTAATGGATATTACAGAGGTGGTGGTTCTAGTTCTAGTTCTAGTTCTAGTTCTAGTTCTTCTTCCTCATCAACAACCAGTTCTTATTCAAGCGGATCATCAAGAGTCGTTAATTTGTATAAGGGGACTACATACGATCATTCTGTTTCAGCAGATACGCTTGTATATGTTCATGGTTATTATCGGGCTGATGGTACTTATGTACGACCTCATTACAGAACACATCCCAATAATTACGTAAATGATAATTTTAGCTATCTTGGCTTATCATCTTTAACTCCATTGCAAAAATATCCTAGCTACAACTTCAATCAAAATAAAGATATCTCGCTTATCGAAAATTATTTATTATATCAAGTAGATAGTTACAACCTATCTTCATCGCAATTGTCTTTATTGAGCAATTATGCAGATCTACTAAACAAATCGAATACAGACAATCAAAGTTCACAAGCTGCATCAGCAGCGGGAAGTCAGTTTTATAAATCGCTTTCGATTGCTGATGAGATCGCCAATGCCCTCGTCGAGTATGACATTTCTGCTCAGACCAGTATTGATTCCTATATTGGACAAACATTGTTCGAGTATAAAGTCTCTACACTTAGTGAAAATAGTAGATATTTATTGCAAGCTTACAAAATAGCTTTGTATGGCTCAAAAGAAAATAACATTTATAAGCAAAAAGCATTGTCTCTCGGATTAGAGTTTTATAAGTCCTTAAGTGCTTATCCCTTATATGTAGATTCGGAAGCTTCTAACCAAGTGAACATGGATTTGCTCCAAACGTTTACGGAGAATGCTAATACACCCATCTATAAAAATTATCTTAGCAGCATCAACCCGTTCATTGGAGCCTATACTTCATCCACGGAAGATGTAAAAAGGTATATTGCTTTTGTGTTTAATAAATACGGAAAAGTTTATAATGAAACCTCTTCATTTTCGTATCGCTTTGACCTGGAATACACACCTAAATTAAACAGAATTACTACCCTCTTCTTCCAAGATGGTTTAAATTTATACAAAAAGGCTGGATTGAGCCAAGACGAAGCAACCACGCAAACAATTATTGATTTGATATTGTTTATTTATTAATAAAGTATTATTAAAAAACGGACCCTTTGTATGAGGAGTCCGTTTTTTATTTCTGTTAAATTATCAAGTTGTCAAAAGTGTTACCACTTCATCCACGACCTGTGGAAAGCCTCCATGTCCCACAAATTGGCTAATCGCCAAAACCAAAAAGTAAATAAAGACAAAAAACAGAAGGACTCGTATCCATGAAGGAACCAGTTCATTGAAGGTCCAGAGTGCCCATTTCAAGATGCCAACGATCACTGCCTTCAGGATCGCAAACGGAATTTTGACGAGTTCTCCAGCAATCGCTTTTGCAGTATGTGTTGTCAACGCATCCGCTTTGGTCAAATTCTTCTTGGCCAATTTCGCAGAGAAATACTCCAGCAGCGCCATAATAGCCTCTCCTCCTTCCAATTACATTTGATTCAGTGCACTCTGGATATCCTCAGCCTCGATCATCATCAAATCACTGCTGCCTGTTCGGGCTAAACGATTATTTTGCGCCATCCTTACCTTATCCACGAGGTTTCGGGCCCATCGGCCGTTGCCTTCTAGCACGCCGCTCTGACGAGCGGCAAGAGCGACAATTTCCTGATCTAAGACTTCCACGGCGCCAGCCGTGAGTACAAACTGCTTAGACGCAAACGAACGCTTCATAATTTCAAATATCTCATGCGCATCATAGTCGGCAAAGCCAAAGCGAAATGGGATTCGTGAACTCAGTCCAGGATTTAGCGAAAGTAAATCCTGCATTTCCTTGCTGTATCCTGCCAATATGACCACGAGTTCGCCTCTGTGGTCTTCCATGGCCTTGACGAGGACATCAATGGCCTCGCGGCCAAAATCGTTCGGCGAATCGGTTTTGGCCAGTGCATAGGCTTCATCGATGAAGAGGATACCGCCTTTTGCTTTGGCAATCAGTTCTCTCATATTGGCCTCGGTATGACCGATGTAACGACCGACGATCCCTGAACGGTCTGTTTCTACCACGTGACCGTTCGTGAGTAAGCCTAGTCCATTCAGAAACTTCCCGATAATGCGTGCGACCGTCGTTTTGCCTGTACCTGGCGAGCCTTCAAACATCATGTGCATACTTATGGCTTCGGTCGATAGCCCTTGCTGCATTCGTTTTTGTTCCACTTCCACGTGATGGAGTATGCTTTGGACTTGTTCTTTAAGCGAAGTTAACCCCACCATGGCGTGAAGCTCTTGCATCGCTTCTTCGCGGAGCTCACGCTTTCCGATAGCCGCACGATTGATCTCTTGATTCCCGTACTTTCTCGGCATACCTGCGGCCAGCCGCAGATCGTCAGGCAAGATTTTCCCGACATACCGATCGGTGTTTTCCGCTGACACGCGTACATTGTGTTCTTTAACGATACGTTCTACAAAGTTTCGTGCCCAGCGGCCATTCCCTTGAATCGCTCCATTACGGTGGCAGAAATTCACAATCCCTTGGATTTCATCTTTGATAAAGCTGCAATCATAGCCCTTTGCTTCCAGCATGTACAGTGCAATTTGCGATAGCTCATGCGGCGTATAATCGGCGAAAGCAAAGGTGTACGGTACCCGAGAGCGGAAGCCCTGGTTCATATCGAGGAAACGTTCCATATCGCTAGCGTAACCCGCCATAATGACAACCAGATCTTCTCGATAATCCTCCATCGCCTTGATGAGCACATCAATGGCTTCCTGGCCAAAATCACTTGGCGAGTCGGATTTAGCCAGCGCATACGCCTCGTCGATAAACAAGACCCCACCCCAGGCCGCTTCCAACAAATGAATCATTCTCTCTTCTGTCTGACCGATATGCGTTCCGACAATGCTGGATCGATCCGCTTCGATCAATACACGCTCTTCGATCAGATTCAGCCCATATAGCAAATCGACCATGATACGCGCCATTTCGGTCTTCCCTGTACCTGGGGGTCCTGAAAAGATCATATGTAACGTCGGTTTCGTCAAAGCGATCTTACCCAGTCTTTGGGTAATCAAATGGCCCTGCATTTGCTTCATAAAGCTTTGGACCTCTGCCTTGAGTGGAGCCAGCCCGACCATGGCGTCGAGTGCTGCTAACGCAGTATGTAAAACTTCTTCGCGATTGTCAGGGACTTCGTTTTCATCTTGGTTATCTTCAATCCACTCTTCCTCGCCATCGTACTCTTCCTCATCAGGCTGTTCCTGAACGATAGAATGTGTTGGTGCTGCAAGAACAGCAGCGGCTACAGGAGCTGGAGCTGATGCTGCAAAATCACGTTGAACGAGGCGCGCAGACAGCTTATAAACCTGCGTAGGTACTTCAGCATGCGGCTGCTTGGTTGCTTGATATGCAGTCATTCTCGCTTGGTTAACAAACCGCGCAAAGAGCCAACCCCCGAACAAGACCAATAGTCCTCGCCAGCTTAGCGCAATGTGCTTGATTCCCTCAAAATAAAAAGGATAAAAAATGATGTCCCAGCCATCAGTTATCAACGGCGCCTTACCAACAAGGGTAGCCGAGAAACCATACATGACGATCCAATACGAAAGCATACAACCTGTAAGAAGGACGGAGTCAAGGTATTGATATCGCTGACGCATAATTGCAACGATAACTGCAATGCCTGCGGCAAGCCCTGCGATCGACAAGCCAAAGAGGCCACAAGCAACACTAAAAGCAAAACAACCATAAGCGATAATGGCACAAATCTCCGCCACTTTTCGCTGGAGAGAAAGACCTGATAAGAACAGAAAAAAAGCAGTGGCGCCATAGCAGAGAAATACGACTTCTGCATGATCAACAGCGGGATCGCTGGAAAACGCACCTAGTACAGCCATAAACGCATAAATAGCAGTTAGGCCTAAAAGGACTCGATTTAATAGGTTAAGTGTACGATCCATCTCTTTTCCCATACTTTACACACTCACATTTGCGCTAATTTCTTGCTTCGTGGCTCGAATCACCATGAGTTCCTTAATATTTCGATAAATCGAAAATGGCGCGATTGCCCAGCCTAAAAACAGGGCCAAGACGGCTTTAAAGTAAGGGACTGTTATAAACTTTCCAAAGAACGAGTAGCCCCAAGGTACACTCAGCCCGAGATAACAATAGCCGATGGCTCCTACCACACCCGATGCTCCTGAGTGAACTCCAACATATACGCCAATAACAGCAAAAATGATGGAAATTACAAAACTAACGATTACTTTCCTCTTCGCCTGTTCATTATTCTCTAGCAGGCATTTTTCGCAAAGCATAACAGTAAATCGTTCCGAACATTCGGAGCACATCCCTTTCCCACAGTTGTGGCACTGTGCAACCACACTCATTCCTTGATGTTTGTAACAATCCACCCATAGACCCCCTTTAATTTTTCCCTTAGTTTCCCAGATATTTTATCATATTGTTCCCATGAGGTACCATATTTAAATTTGTTCCTATCAGTCCGTTTTTGAGTCTGTCTTTATTCTTTAGACTCAAAGAAGAGGAGGGACGTATGAACATACTAGAAACGATCGGATTACGAATTCGAGAAATACGTGTAGAGAAACAATTGACGCAGGAAGCGCTCGGAGAGCGGATCGGGGCTTCGTATAGCTACGTCGGACGTATTGAACGGGGACAAAAAAATATTTCGCTTCAAACTTTGGAAAAAATCGCCAAAGCTCTTGAGGTAAGTGAAGCCGACTTCTTTACATACTCCCTTTCTGAGGAAACCAAACAAAGTGAAAAAATGAAAGAGATTCGGGAGATTACCGTCATGCTATACAAGCAGGATCTTCAATCAATTGTAAAGATTAAGCCTGTCTTACAGGAGATGTTAAAGCAAATGAAAAAATAAAGTACTTGGCGACTGCCAAGTACTTTATTTTTCTTAATCCTTAGCTTTGATAGTTCATTTATAATAATCAATTTCCATTTAGCTATCCCTCTCATATTAATAAGTCTGCCCCTCTAAACAGTAATCCAAAATTAAAACTGTTAGATTAACGATGTTCCGATCCGCCACCCCATATTTGGCGCCCACCTGTATGGGCAGAATTCATATGTTTTTCTTCCTCTACTGATTCCATATGACCTGGTTCCTCAGCATGATGCCAAACGAATCCTTCGGGTGTTTCTCCATTCTGAATTTGCGTAATCTGCTCGGAATTAAAGTTAGCTGCTAGTTCAGAATTAGTCACAATTTCATTAGCTAATTGATCATTTAGGTAAGAAAATTGCACATCATCGGTTTGCAAATACAAACTCTCAGGAAGATCATAGTCATATACCTCATTAAAATCAGGAAAAACTCCTTTTGCCCATTGTCCATTGTCCATTGTCCATTGTCCATTGTCCATCAGGTAATTGTATTGTTTTCACTTCATATGGCACACCTGTTACTGGATGCTCCATACCTGCTAAATCCGAGTTAATGGTGTCTAATACCTCAACTTCAGATAAGTTATTTGTGGGTTCAGCCAAACCCGTGGCATCGGCAACGCCATCTGCTCCATCTAAAATATCGAAGACCCCGATAGCAAGAACACCAACCGCCGCAGCCATTCCAATTTTTTTTGCTCCACTTTTAACTTGATCCACATTTCTATTTTTAATACCAACTATCACATTCTTACCGTTTTCATAAACGTAGCCCACGCCATGACCGACATCTTTTGCTGTACTTAAGGCAGCATCTCCAAGTTCGAAGAACCCTTCTTAACTTTATAATCATCCTTCTGGTAGAGTCCTACACCAACATCTACAGTTTCGCTTGCAATTATACCAAGAACAACCCCCGTTTTCGCAGTAGCACGTTCAGCCCCATATCCAATTTCTTTAATCGTTTGGCTGTTTGTTACTTCTCCTATTACCCTTACCGTTCCACCAATTGCTTTCCCAGTTACTTTTCCTGCGACCAACCCTAAATCTTTTAAAATTCTCATAAATGTTGACTCCTTCTAAATGTTAATACTTAGACATCGTTATATCGCCTGTTACTTCTTTTGATCTTATTAGAAAATCACATAAAATCAGAGAACTTTTCATAGTAATTCATGGTTTAAACTTCATTGTTGCCAATCTACTTGCCAAACTTATGTAAAGATTCACCTATTCGTTAAATAGTTTTTCAGAAAATATTACCTACTTCTATCAATTCATGCTTTACTAGGCTATACCTTCCTATAGATTCCTGGGTTTGAGAATACAATAAAATCCCCTTTTCTCTTCCATCATCTACGCTTACCAGTTCCAAAGCTGCCTGATACGCGATAATTCATTGCATCTTCGGATTTAAAGCCCGTATTCCCTTTTTTAGGGGCTACTTTTTTCTTTTTTTGATTAGATTCTCCTGACAAACGAATTCTCTCCTCCTTCGACATCATATACCATTTTATCGCTTGAGGATCTTTGAGCTTTTGCCTCATTTTTTTGTTATTAGTTATACTTACTAAAGAGTCATTATCCTTACCTTTTTTCAACTTCTTATTAGCAATTTTCATTTCTATATTTATTGGACTTGCCTTTTTTGTTGCTACCTTAGAACTCAACTTATTCATATGTTGTTTTGGATACAGCCACTTGAGATCAAATCGTTTTTTATCATCAATAATGAAATACTTATCGCCATTAACGTCTCTCATCTCAAGCTTGATAAATCTATGCTTGTCTTTAATAAAAATTGAATTAATGAAATCGATTCGGTCCTTTTCAAATGGGATTGGATACAACACACCTGTCTTCTTATTTTGTTGACTCATCACTTTTGTAAACATTAGTTTTGAATGTATCAACTCAGAATAGGCATCAAATTGAAAACTTCGAGATTTACTATTCATCTTTGTTGTTTTTTTCAAAATAATCGCTTCTCCTTACCCCTGAACTATTAAATGAATATGAATAGAATAACTGTTCTATATTAATAATTCGAGACTTGACAATAAAGTCCTGTATCATTAAATTCGTATGTCATGACAGTAATATCACATCAGAAGCAACTTACCTTTACATATATATTTCTTTCAGATCAGATTCACATTATTCAGAAAAGCGTCTGTTATTATTTAAAATCAATAGAATTCGCTATTGGAAATGCGATAAAGCATTTTTATCCACACATAAATATAATATAGATATGCAAATTTGCATATCCAATATTTACATAATACGAATAATGTGCTATAAATGACTTGTACCTAAATTTCCCAATCGAAAGGTGATGCTAACATGAATGATTTTGATTTAAAGGGGTTTAGAGAAAAACTGGGTTACACACAGGCAGAGCTTGCTTCAGTCCTACAATGTGGGCAAGATTACATTTCCAGGATGGAAAAGAACCCAGGAAACATGTCACTCGAATTCTTTATGAACCTATGTAGTGTTGCTCGTATGCTACCAAATGACGTTTTAAGCAACTTTAAGTTGGAACAGCCCAAAGCTCTTGATATCCCTAATGTATATGGTGAAGAAGCACTAAAAAAGGAAGCCTTGAGATATTACATAGCTCCGAAAATGAAGGACTACATTGAAAAACCTGAGTATCGCTCAGCAATAAATAAAATCAATGAACTGGATGAATTAATTAATATTTATGGAGCCAAACCTCTTGTTGCATTACTTGGTCCATCAGATGCTGGAAAAAGTACTATGATTAATAGTCTTACAGGTATCGATGCTTTGTTATCTCAATGGACTCCAACAACCTCATCAACTGTCTATATCAAACATATAAATGACAAGCCCTCATGGATGGGGAAAAATAATGTGAGTATTTTCAAAGCAGAAACACATGATAAGGGTTGGAACTTTAGGAAAATTCACGACATGAACTATTGTAAAGCACATATTCTACATATTGGTGACTATGACATCTTAGAAAAGTATTGTAATAGAAACTCTGAAAATTCCCATAGAGAAGTTGACTCTGCTGTCGTATATTTAGATTCAAACATCTTATTATCTTGTGACATCGTCGATCTTCCAGGCTTTGGTACAGAGGAGATGGATGATACAGTAAGAGCACAAAGAGCTAAGGATGAAGCAGATATCGTATTGTTTTTATGTCAGAGTAACAGTTTCCTAAATAAGCAATCTGATATTTTGTTCTTAAAAGACGTAATCCGTACGTTACCTGTTATTAATACGAAAGAAATTCCGTTGCTTTCAAATCTATTTGTTATTGCTTCTCAAGCCCACGTAGTGGGTCCTGAAAAAATTCCACATGTATTAGAAACTAGATCTGTGGCATTTTCCGAGCAACTTTCGGATGAATTAATTAATCAAATTTTCAATATTAGTAAAAAGAACTTTGTTGAGATATTCAAACGGAGATTCTTCTCTTACTCCCTTGACAATCCAGGCCTCCGTGAAAAATTTGAAAATGCATTTAGGGAACTTCTTGTAAATTTATTGCCTACTATTAGAAAGGCAAAATTAAATAAAGCTATTGATGATTTCAAATTAGAATCTCGAACTATATTTTCAAACGAAATAAAGAAATACGAGGCAATTTTGCAAGACCGTGAGAATTCAAGAAAAGAATATGAGAAGGCTGTTCAGGATAAGCCAAAAAAGTTCGAGGAAATAAACGTTCTTCGAAATCAACTCATAACCTTTATTGATAAGTCTCATAAAAGTAATACACTAGAAATTAAGCTTTGGGAAAAAGAGAACATTACGGAGCGTTATATCGTGGATTTAATTAATGAGAAGAAATACGATAAAAAACAAGCTAAGGAATACCTTCTTTCCAATATCTCAGATCTTTATTATGCAAAAATGCAAGAAATACTCAAAGGTAGCGTTTCAGAGTTTAACAACATGTTAACTCAATTTTTTGAAGAGGTTGAGAAAAAGGCAAATTCCTTGAGCAAGATATCTGTCGGTGAGGTTCAAATACCATTTGACTTTAAGGGTGCGCTTGCTGGTGGTATTGCTGGGGCTACTGTACTCGGAGGCTTAGGATTATGGGCAGCTACTGTTGGTAACCTGGGCGGTTATATTCTTGTTGCTAAAGGCGTTAGCTTACTAAGTGCTTTAGGAATTTCAGTAGGTGGGACTGCGGCGGCAGCTTCCTTCGTAGCATTAATTGGTGGTCCAGTAACCATTGGTATTGCATTAGCATTAGGGGTGTTTGCGATAGCTACTTCTCTATTTGGCGATGGCTGGAAAAAACGACTTGCTAAAGAAGTAGTGAAAACGCTTGAAAAGAAAAAGGTTATCAACTCCTATTCAGACGCGATCGCTAAGTTTTGGAATGACAGTAAGATCGGATTAGGTGAAGTTGTTGAAGAAATTCTTCGTAAGATTGATGAACACTTGGAGAACTTAAAAACAATAATTGAAACTAATGATCCGAAAACTATCGAAGATATGATTGCATTGAACAAAGGGTTAGAGGATTTTTTCGGACAACTCCCCTGGGAAGGAAGTGAATCAACCGTTTTATTAATTGAAAACAACACGGGGAAGTATTAAAAATCCTTCAGAAACTAAGCATTCCTAATTGGGAATGCCTAGTTTCTACCCCTTCATACCTGATTCTATAGGCGCATTAGCACTAAACATGGAACAAAAAACAAAGGATGTCTCAGAGACATCCTTTGTGATCATAATGCTGTTATTTCTCACTTCGTATACCCAATCTCCAATTGGATCTCCATCAAGCTATTATACTCCAGTAACCGTATTCCATATCTAACTAGAGATCAAATAGCCATCTTTTTCATCATTATATGCAAGGTAATAATTCATACCATAATAGATTCCAAAAATAATCATCCCACTCCCAGCGCTTTAAATACAGCATCTGTTGGATCTAAGTAAAATACTGGCTGTACTTTAATAAGTAAGTCAGGCGGTACAGTCTGAAAGTCCACTACAGAAGAGGCAGATATTAAGACCTTTTTCGCACCTGCTCCACACAAACCTGAAGTGTATTGGCAAATTCCTCGACCCTAGCAATTGTACCACCAACAGTCATATTCCCAAGTACAACCATGCTTTCTTGAACTGAGCGTTCTAATGCCCCTTAATCTTCTCATCTTCTGCTGCTCGCATAATATCACTCCAAAGTTGGCGACACTGACTAATTGTCCAGCTATATTTCCGCTGATAAATCGGGATGATGAACTGCTTCGTACCTTGCATAAACTTTAGTAAATTTGTCTCCAAGTCAATACAAGATTATACAGTAATTTCAAATCGATATTCATATATTTCTATCCTAACTGGGGGCTTTTTTCACTTACAAGAGTCTGAACCTTCATAGGAATACCTTCTTCTTCGCCACTATTCCAAACCTACCTCAACCCTTAATTTACCTCCAACTTCATTTTATTATCCACTTTCATTAATACGGCCTAATTCATCTATAAATATAGCCGTAATTCCAGTCCGCTGTTTAGCTAACAATGGAAGTCTATCCCAAAGATTACGAAACTGCTTAACATCAGGCAATGCAATGCTGTACTTAGCATTGGGATCATCCATTCGTTGAAGTGTTTCCGCCAAGACAGCAAGGAAGTAATTTACATTCATTGGATTTAATGAACCCAATCCTTTTACTTCAATGATCCATCTCTGAGTCCCTCTAATAGCATTAATATCAATACCAGGCGTTCTCCCCCAAGCAATCTGTGTTTCCCAACCATCCGCATGAAGGAAATCATTCAAGATCTGTTTGAGATTATCTTCTTTAAATATCGATGGTCTAAGTTCAACCTGTTTTGTTTGATTGAGTGGAGATGATTTTTGAACCGTTTCTTCAGCAATTATATAGTTTCCTATTAATCCATCCCTACGGATTATCCTTCTAATGATTCCCTTACTCGTCAATGCCCTACAAACCTGATTAACCGCTTGTTGTGGCTCGTTTACACCTAATATTACATTAGTTATTTCTCGATCAGTCAACCCCTCCTTATCTATTAAAAGGTCCATGATCTTATCTTTTAAAGTTACTTTCACCTCACCACTCCCTTTATGTATTTTATAGGGCTATTATAGATCAATTCCATTTTCTGCGTAAGTAATTAAAGTGTTGTGACTCATGAGTGTGATCTGTTGATTGTGATAATTAGTATACCTACATAATCCTGTGCGGGCTCAATTGAAACGTATAACATTTAAATTCTCATTTACTACTTTGTCTCGATAATAAAAAAAGCTTAACTCTATTAAAGCACCAAAGTCTCTGAGCTAGGTAGATATAAATAGATCAAAAATGTTCAAAGCTTGTTTTTTGAAGAATATTTAAACCTAACCAATAAAAAGGTTAAAAATTTAAACACCGTTAGATCCCCAACATTGATTTCCTCGTCAGTCAACATAGAATTCGAGAGGGTTAGCCTGGCGTTTATTTAGGGCTGTTTCTGAAGAGAGTATATAAATTCCCCAAATAATTGATCCCCTACTATCATAAACTATTATTAGGAAAAAGTGATGAGCTATGATTTTTGAAAATACTGCTTAGCCCCCCCCCTTCTTCCCACCTATGTATTGAGGCAAAGAAAGTTCTCTATAAATACCATTGGATGAAAGATTGCTTATATTGCAATTGAATGGAGGATTAAAATGAATCATCCCAAAGCATATGGAACATTTATCAAAAGAGGCGAAAATACGTATAGAACATCTGCTTACATTCAATGGGGTAGCTCAGAGCAGTCAATCGGAGCTTGCCTACTACTTAATCCAGGATCAGCAGACTTTCATAAAATTAATCCTGATTTGAATGTGATGTTAAATACATTATTTCATGCTAAAGGCGAAATCATGACTGACCCAACCATGAAACAATTAATACTGCTAATCGAGGGAATATATGGACAATCGCAACCCATCGCTGGACGATTCCATATATATAACCTGTTTAATCTCCAAAATCCGAAGTCAATTCATGCGATCGATCACTTTGAAGCATTGGTTCATAGTGGTGAATACGATATCACAGAGTCCTTAATCTCTTTAAATGAGTTACAAACTCATCCGTGGATTCTTACAGGTTGGGGGATCGAACAGAAAGTGAGTTGGAAAAGCCTCGAAAAGATAAAGGATGTTTGGCTTAACCTAATAAGAGATTCAAGGGTTCCTACCTTTGGGAAAAAGCATAAAACTTACAATAACTATTATCATCCATGCCCTCTTATTCCAACCCATCGGTCACATATGTTAACCGATTTGCTTTCGTTATATAAACAGAAATTCAGCTTGCAACGTTTTCCCACTTACGCTGCCAGACCAAATCTCCTCAACGAAGCAAACTTACTAGAGGAATGCGATCAATATCAATTAGGCTGGTTTAGATCTTCCACTAATCCAGAGTCAATTCTAAAGGGTTTTTCTCATCTACATATTAAGGAGAACTATAAATTAAGGGCTTATCAGTACAGTGATGGAGCAAATGGAAATGGTGTAGTATGGGCTATACCTATAAATATGAACTTGCCCCCTGCGAACGAATGTGAATGTTTAGAGGAGCATTTCCTAATCGCTCCAAAGCCAGCCTTTGCATTGGATGACTGGATGCAGGTTATTGATGGAGATAAGTCTCCTCTTTCTTATTTGCAGGCTTCAGTCGCATTTCACGACATACATGAATTTGGAGCGTTTTGGCACGGTACGAGTTGGGGACGAGATGTGATCCTACCAATCAACGAGGGTAAAAATGCAGATAAATACCAGTGGAAAATGATCGAAGATGAACCAGAGACTCTTGAGCCACATTTCTATTATAGTATCCTAGGTAATCCAACGATTGTATTTCATACGATAAATGACATAGGTACAGTAACAATGAATCGATATGTCCATACTTTTAGTAAATCAGACTATACACTCCGTGTTGAACGGACCTGCATCGCAACCGCTGGCGGTGGAATCATCTTCTAATTTGAGAATTCGAATAATTTAGCTCCAGCTACATCAGCTACATCTGAGATACATGGCGTA
Organism: Paenibacillus sp. FSL E2-0201; assembly: GCF_037963325.1. Taxonomy (NCBI): domain Bacteria; kingdom Bacillati; phylum Bacillota; class Bacilli; order Caryophanales; family Paenibacillaceae; genus Paenibacillus; species Paenibacillus sp. FSL E2-0201. Next base: position 1,337,490 of record NZ_CP150154.1, on the reverse strand, counting down.
TTACTTATAATAAGGATGCTTATATAGATAGCTCCTGAAAAACCCATTTTTTTAGATGATTAACACGAAATAATCTACCATATTTTAAATAGGCCTGTCGTTACAGTTTTATGATATAATTCCCATATCAGTAAATTCAGTATTATCATTACGAAATTTTCAACCATCTAAAGTATGAGTTTTCAGGAGGATCATTACTATTACATCTTTATGAACAATCATCATCAAAGAATTGTTAAAGTATCAGGAGAATTAAGAGAAGGTAAGTTTGAAATCAAGATTACCCACTGGAAATTACTTTTTGAAACTAATCGTTATTACGAAATCAAGCCAGAGAACGGTGTTGTAAAAAGAATCTATAAAGAAAAGCTAAATACCGTTTGTGATGAAACAAAGTCATATGTTAATGGCTTTCTGTCTTGTTCAGCATATTGTAATGAAGACCGTATCAATGACATGCAAATAGAGATTCTAAAACTATTACAATTGAAAATCAAAACTTATATAAATGAGCTACAACTTAATCAAAGAGCTAATGACCGTTATTCCTTGTCAGGATAATGACATACTTCAGTAGAAAATCACGATTGTAATGTATTACAACTAAAAATAGCCGTGTGGGATGCAAAGAGTTATCCTCTTGCAAGCCTACTCGGCTATTTAATATTTGTCTTATAGTAGTTCTGAGCTCCTCAAGGCATGATCCCAACTCGGGAAATAGAACAATGCATTCCGCATTAACTCTGGATCACTTTGCTTTACTTGCTTTTTACTTACCATTTCTCCGTTTGACTTAAGTTGCTTAATGCGATTTATAACCTCGTCTGCCCCTAAAGTAATATCCATTGCACTCATACCTCCTAATCAATCCTCTTCCATATTTTTATCATTTGGTGTCAGTTCTATACACAATAGAATCAAATATCAATTGGGTGTATTTATAGCATATAATTAGTACACACGGATTTTGTATAATAGCCTAGCATGTATAAGTATACTTTATCGACCCCTTGTGGTAAATTCATCCTATATCTACTAAAATATATCAATGCATAAATCTTTGAATACTTCATCTCCAACTTATGCCTAAGTTTTTGCTTACGATGCAGACAGATTGATGTGATCATTTTAATTTTTGACATTTAGCTCATTGCTTGCTGGTGGAGCATTAATAACAAATTAGGGCACCCTATTGCCTACCACGAAGTTGCCTATCAAAGAATTCTAGATTTCGGAAAAATCGAATTAAAAAAGCGCCCCCCTTTGGCGCGCTCTTGTTATCTTGTATGAGATTCTTACTTTATCCAAAACTAACTCCATCAAAAATAACAGCTGCATGAAAACTCGCGGTATTTAAAACCACTTGTCCAACCCTTTCTGAGGAATAATTGAAAAGATCACTGGTGAAGAACGCATTTGATGTTTCCATGAATATGTCCATAAACACGAGTAAATAGTCATTAGTAACCTTAGTAGTGGAATAAATCATCTCCGCCTTTGCAGATAAATCTTGATTATTGATAATCCCCTTAGAAATTTGCTCCCTGTACTGTGGTAAAAGTTGATCTTCCATCACAGCTCTAATATTTTGCTGAGCTTGATTAATCAATTCCACATAATTTTGTGGTCTTACATATTGTTTTTGTACTATAGATTCTTTTAAAATTTGCACTATTACACTAGTTGTCTCAACTGTATAAGCAATATTACGAATTAATGTATTCATATATTCCGAATGACTAGAACACCTTTGTCTTTTTTGAAGCAAAATTTGTTTCATTTCAATTTGCAATTCATTTTTTTTCGAATAGTTAACAATTTCATGGAAAATAGATGATACACATTTTTCTAATTTTTCATCAGCCATTTGATTATTCCCCTTTAAGGATAGATAAACTCCGATTATGACAACAATAGAAAATTAGTTTAGTTTTATTTCTATTATTTAGATTGTACCAAATTCCCTGATAATACTTTGTCGAATTATGATTATCACTCTCATTTTTATCATTATATTTCATATCTGACACTCTCATCAAAATAAAAAACTTAAATAAAAGCTTAATTCCATTGTTATAAAAAAATATAATTTACGGTAATTAATAATAATTCGCTTAAACAAAAAAAGCGCCTAACGGCGCTAGAGTTTTTAGGATGTTCAAATCATATTTGGCGAGATTATTACTTCATCTAACAATTATTTTTTTTAAAATTTAACAAAAATGATAACTTAGCTCAAGTTATTAACTATACTCCGTCGGACATCCTGCAAAATATTTCCCATAAGTTTTTGATAGTATTCTTGTAAAAATCCATCCTCGTAAGCTAATTTACAGCATTCATTACATGCCTTTTCATATCCGTTTAACATCCCAGAGAATCTTAATGAATAGCTGTACTTTGTATATTCAATATCCCTTCCGAAAATACCCTTTTTCCAATCTAAACTACTCCAAATTTCAATTGCTTCACGATCATACTCTAAATAATCATTATAATTAAATCTACCATATTCTAATACATTTTCATTAATTAATTCTCTTATTTCAAGATTAATATTTAACGACAACCGTTCAAAGGAAGCGAAATCTATAGTAACTATTTTACTTTTTACTGTAGTTTGAATTGTAGCATTCGGATACTCCATCTCGAATTTATCGTAGATTTTCTGTAGTTTGGTTTTGAAATCATCAAAAATATTATTGACTTGATAATAATATTTTTGAGTAAGCTCTTCACTAATATTCGTTGCATAGCTTAATGAAAAATAATTTTGGCAAGTATCAAAAAACCTCCACAGGCGATTTCCTGCTGCCTCTCGACACTTGCTCTCAGAAGTAAAACGATAACTTGAATCGTAATCGGTATCCACGCTAAGATAAGCGAACTCTTTTTTTAGTTCTATTTTCTCCGTCTCTTTAATTAATTTCATTAATTCTTCCCTTAAATCTGAAGTGGAGTTTTCCTTAATTGAAATATCCTCAAAGGAACATTCCTTTAATGCAGATTTAATGATCACAATCTTCTCATTAATCTTTTTAGAAACCAATTTACTAAATTCATTTATGATTGTATCCATCCATTCAAAAATATGTTTTGACAATTGATTAGATAGCTCAAAAGATACATGCTCCATAAAAATTTCCTTCACTTGATTTAAATCAAAAGAATATTTATCATTCAATTCATTTATATCAATATAACAATCGTAATAAGACGCGGGCTGAGCTCCTTCACTCAAGTAATCGAGTTGCTCCGTGTGTCTTAGTTTATAACAATATAATTCACCATCATAATCTTTATCTGGCCCTACTTCAAATAGTAAGAAATCATCGGGCAACTTAATCCGCCCTTTAGTGATTTCCTTTGCCATAAACTCTATTTCACTCAATACCTTTGTAATCTCCTGACAAACCCCATCGTAAAAATCACCCGAATTCTTCTCATAATAGGCAAAAGAAGATAGCTTTTTAGTTTTATACCCGATTAGCATGGATTGTACCATTGTTTTCCTTTGTGAGTATATGCTTCTTTCAAATTCTCGGAATCCCTCTTTACTGGCCCTATCATAGGAGGAATACTCGTATCCTGATTTATCTTTATTAATAAATAATGGCGCTATGTACTCTTTATCTATATAATCGAAACTTTCAGTTGTAGGATACTTCACCTTATAAGATTTTAATTTTTCGTCAATAATTTTTTTTAATTTAATAATACTCGCTGTCTCTCCCACTTGATTAATATCATCGACAACACTAATAGCACCAGTTGGACAGTTTTTCAAGACAGGTATAAAGGAGTTGTATTGTTCATTTGTAATCATTCCAGTGCCCCATGCTACTGCCTTACCATCAGACCTTTCTGTCATCAGTTCACTTTCCAGTGAACATGTCCCACAAGCTACACATTTATCGGATACAACAATACGTTTCATTGACTATTCCCCTTATAATTAATAACTTGATCCATCTTCTCTAAATACTCAAAACCAGTTTGTATAACGTTGATTGAAAGTTGTGTTAATTCCCCAGCTGAATCAATAATAGGGGCATCCATAACTTTTCTTATAGTGGAAGCTGTATTAATACAAGACATAAGCTTCTCTTTGTCATCTTTCGTGTAATTCTGTCTGAATGCCCCCTTATCTGTGATAATAGCGGTTGTTGTATCAATCGTTTTTCTAAAAATCAGATTTAGTTTTGCTAACAACTCAGAAAGTTTATGGGCTCTAATCTCAACGCCATTTAAAGCAACACAAATCGTTTCAGCTTGTGATATAGTAACGTCAGCCTGTCTATTTCGTACAGAGGCCATATTAGCATTCATTTCAGCCTCCTTGGCAATGACTCCAGAAATACCACCTTTGATGAAGAATGCCGCTAGTGATTGCTCTGTCGTCAATGCCTTTGCTTCAATCTTTACATTTTTGTTAGAGGACACTGAATTGAGAGATACTAGCTCACTCATATTAACTTTTCCAAATCCATCTCGATCATCAAAATCTATTCGCATAATTTGCTCATAGACTTCAATAAAAGTATGAAAGGATGTCGCCATTATCCCCTTTTTTCGATTCATCAGTTTTTCTAACGCTGCTAAGGTTAATGCCTGTTGGTTATTCACTTTAATTTCTGCCTTTGCGAGCTTTTCAAAAGCTTGTATGTTCCTTTTCTCAGCAAGTAAATTATTTTTATCCGCCTCAACCATGTTTATCACAAATCTAATCATATTGATCCTCCTAAAGCCTCAAAATTGCATCTTGATTCATAAAAAATTCATCAAATTCATTATAATTTTTAAAGCGAACTCTCTCTCCAAATATTCCTAAGATATCATCAAGAGAAGCTGAGATTCCATTCACATCATTGTTTAGTGTTGCGTTTATCATTATGCTAAAAGCTGTATTAATTTTTTCATCCCACACTTTAAACTCCTCCGAAATGCACTCCTTCAAGTTATTTCTTTGTGTTTCCATCTCCTTTAAAGCTGAATTTGCTATAAAATTGATTTTATCTTCCAACTCAGAATATTCTCCTAAAGATTCATATGCTGCTCTCATTTTATTAGAAAATTTATATAACTCAGTACAAACTGTTGAAAGCACCATCGTACCTATAATAGCTCCCACTCCTGGGATAGGAATTAACATTTGTCCAATGATAGCTCCTTGTATACCGCTTACCATTCCTACTCCCTTTTCACCGATCTGTTTCATAAATTGCTTACTGTCAATTTCACCATTCATGTATGCTATCAGCGAATCTTTAATGAGTAGTGAAACAGAAATTATTTGTGCTACAATGTTGGAATTACCCACTGTCTGTAATGCTTTTACAGAGCTTTGATTTAATGTATTAGTTAGGGCTGTGGTTGTCACTCTTATCAATCCACCAGTAGTGGCTGTGGTTGCTACTGCAATACTTGTTTCTTTAATGGCTTCATCAAGATTCTTTTCACCTTTGGCCATCATAACCAGGTTTTGCACCCCCATAACTGCCAGAGGTATCACTGAGGCTTCGATTGACCCCTTGGCACCCGCCTTAAACTCATTGCTTATATTTTGGGAAGTTCTAACAGCAGCAATACTATGAATTGCAGATCTCGCCTTAACATCATCTACAATCATTTTTGTTCTGGATGTTAAATTAGCGTTCTTTGTTTGGTCAAATGCGACTGTCCAATTGCTCTTGTCGGCCTTGCTACGATTAAATCTTCCACTGGTTATACGATAATTTTGTTTCAGATTTGCTACTTCTCTAACGTTGTCATCTGTTAAAAATGGATTTCGTCTCAACCGCTTATGTATCATTTTTAAGGGGACAATATGATCCGTGTCTGGTATATGCTCCGTATATTTTATTTTTCCATATTTTTTTAAGGCTGCTAATCTTGATCGATGTATTGTCTTTCCAGAATAATGATCTAAAACAACTTTCTTACTATCAAATATTTCATTCTTAAATTTAATTCTTTTTCCAACGTTATCATATTTATATCGTTCATACTCCTGACTAACTCCTAACTTCAAATCATTGTCCGCATTCATATTTCTGTCCTCCTCAAGAATCCCTTTTACTCTACTGATATTTCATGGCCATGGCCTGTATTTTCTCTTTCATAATTTCCTTCAAGCTTTGAGGCTTGATTACCTTTATGTTGGGTCCTTGGCTTAATAACCACATGATACACCCTGTCCCATACACCTGTGCTTCGATAATCCAACTATGCTCATTCCTTTTAATTACACTTCCATTTGGAAACCTATCTAGAACAGCAGAAAGCGAAGGCCCCCAAAATTCAAACTGTAATCTGATTAACTCACCCGAATACATAAATTGAATTCGGTTTCTGAGTTCGCCTGCTTCAAAGCGCTTTTGTTGTAAAATTCTAAAAGAATCATCTGTTAGATCACACTTCTTCAATCGATCAAGCCGAAAGAAGGCTGGTTCATCATACTTGCTATTTTCGATATTAGCGACTAAATAAAAATAAAACTCTGAAAACACTATGGAAAGTGGCATTACTCTTCTCTGAGTTTCATTACCATCCATTCTTTCATAGGTGATTTGAATTACAGTTTGTCTTCGAATTCCGTTGCTAATCACCCAAATAAGCTCCAACAATGGTTTATTGTGATTCAATGGTTTGTAATGATGCATTTCATTTTGTATAGCTTCTTTTATACTTATTCTCTCATGTTTCTCAGCTTGATTTATTATCGATTGGATTACTCCTTGCATCTCTGATCGAGTAAATGCTCTACTTTCTATCAGTATTTTTGTAACAGCTAATAGTTCAACTTCCGTGAGTTTCTCCCTACTACTAGTGGTCTTCTGATACGCCTTTACAGAATAACTATAGACAAGTTCTTCTCCAGTATGTCGTTCATATAAATAGCTTCTTATATCATCAATATCCCGCTGGATAGAACGTTCATGAACGCCAAATTCTAAAGCCATTTCACTTTTGTTGAATTTCTCGCCATTTTTTATCATCTCATATAACATTAATATTCGTTTTAACTTTCTCGTTTTATCCATATTTCCACCAAACAGCCCTTTTCATCTATATTTTACCACAACTGATAGACATATCTTGTCACTTTCATTGCATTAACCTTCATTGCTTTTATCAATGCCTTTTTTTCATTTGTTGAACTCGATACGAAGAGATTAAGGAGCTAATATTCCCACTTATTTTTTATCCTTTATTACAATAAAATAACGGACCTTTCTTGAAAAGAAAAGTCCGTTATACTATTAGTTGTTTTGAACGATCTTATAGAAAAACCACTTTATACTTCCACCATCCGAGTTAAACCCATTAACGAAGTTCCTATAACAGAAAATCCACTCTGACAACTGTTACATTTCGGAAAAATCACCACTAATTATCCATTTTGTTGATTTAAAAGAATCCATTTCTAAATTAATGTTTAAGCCGTATTTTATAAGATCTATATTTATTTCACTATTTACATTGAAATCTTCTTCATAATTTATTGCTAAATTGAAGTTTAATAAACCATGTTTTAATCTACCTTCTGCAATCGATTGCCATGTAGGTTCATGATAATACCAAACTAATTCCTCTGGTAAGTTAACCTCTTCACGTGGTTTGAACCTTGCTTCATAAATGATATTATTATCAATTTTCCTTTTATGATCTGTTTTCACATCTACTTCCACGGTCTTAATATTCAAATTCAAACCAGTGTCTACTTCTTTTAAATAACCACTATCATATTCCACTTTAATAGAAGTTGCTCCTAATGTCATAAGTAAATTGATAATTTCCTGAAACTTATGTTCGAAAGTCCTCTTATGGAATTCCTTAACAGGATAATATGTATTTTTTAGATGAGGATTACAAACATAAATAGTTGTTGGTTTTGGATGACCGAGTGGAAATTTTAAAAATGGGGTATCATTTTGGGATAATTGGATCACTTTTTTGCTCATGTAGTAATTTTGTAGTTCTTCAAATTCTTCTATTGATAACTCTTGATTGCCTATTGGACCTTTCAACAATTCATCAAATAATTGTTGCATCCCGCCAAACGAATTATATGTTGTATGTCTTGTATTAAAGTCCGATAAACTTAACTTTGTAACTCTTCTAGATTTAATCACGTCTTTAACGGTTCCTACAGGTGTTTTTCGAGCTACGTATTCAGATATCTCTTGAGTACCATATAAAAAAACCGTTTCTTCAATTTCAATAAATTGTCTTTGATAATATGGCAAAGAAAACAAGGCTTTTAAGTTAGTTGTTTCGTTCATTTATGTTGCTCCCCACTTATAAATTATATTTACTTTATACTGGTAAAGTTTAATTGGCAACCCTTTTTAGCGCTGCTACTTTGAGTGTAATAGTAGACATTATTAAATTACTGATGGTGATGACGTTGCAGAAATCATTATAGATGGGTAAGCTAGATTTAATATTACCATTGATTAGGAGAATGAAAATGAGTAAATTTGCGCCCTTGATAAAATATCTCGAAGAAAATTGTTCCAAGTCTACTGTTGTTACATTTGTAGACCTTGAACAAATTTTAGGATTTAACTTACCGAAATCCGCTTTCAAAAAATCCGATTGGTGGAGAAATAGTAGATGTGTTCCGAATAGACCATGGGTGCATGCGGGTTGGGAAGTAGAAAATGTCATCTTAGGGGACTCAGTTACATTTTCCAAAAATTTAAATTTCAAAAAATGTACTAATACGGAATATTTAGCCTCACGATTTAAAGATTTACGAACTTATGGTTGCTCAGGTTTTATGTATCTGAATTCCAAAGAGTTTTATGAAATTATGAACATAACCTTAACAAAGGATGGATTTTTCATAACGCTCTACGAGCATAATAGCGTAAGATTACAATTCGATCTAGAAATCTCAAACTTTAACGAATCTATATTTGATTTTGAATTTGAGGCACAGGATGCAAGATTCTTATTTTATAAAGAAATTGACGAAAATGATGACTTTCTAGATGAATTTGATGATGATGATTTTCTCGATGAAGAAGCTTTACATTGTCAAAGTTGTGGTAAGTCAATTAATTTTGCTGGAGAGTGCTACTGTAACAAAAATCCTCTTAGTGTCACCGTAACAATATCAGACAATATATATATTTTTAATGAATTTTGTAAAGAAACAATTGATTATCTTTATAATTATAACTATAAAATAGCCATTTGGAATGTGATCAATAATAATGTTAAGTATATTTATTTCAAAGAAATAATCTTACAAGATAAAGGATTTTATATAGAAGATAACTGGGTTTCGATTAATGAATTCCTAAATACCACTCAAGTTATCAAAGAGGTTTCATTTCAAACTTGTGATAAATGCCTTGTTACAACAAGAGTTTATTGGAATGAGACAAAATGGCTCTGTAAACCTTGTGAACTCGCCTTAGATCGAAAACGAGCAGGACTGTTTGAATAATCAAACTGCGCTTTATACCTTACTTATCAATAGAATTTCCAATAAAGGGAGACAGCATAATTTAAAATATAACGATTAGTGCGACCCCGTTGCATCATAATAAGCGAACAATTCATGACATTCTTCCTATATGAAAGCATTAGTTCCACTTTTCTCAGAATCCTTGCCAAAAATCATTTTATTGAGGATAGGATGACGAGGCTCCGATATTAATCTTTATTTTCAGGAAAAGCAAGATCTTCAAGCTATTGTGAAAATCAAGTCTGTCTTGGTATAGGTATTAAAGCAAATGAAAAAATAAACGTACTTGGCAGCTACCAGATACGTTTATTTTTTCATGTATGCCAATTTCATATACTTTCTTTTTGCTTTTACTTGCTGGAAATAATGACTAAAAATCCTATAGTTTTTTTAAGATATGTAATAACAGTTTACGAAATGGTGATTTACCGAATGTCTATCCTCTCATGTAACAATCTATTTTTGTAACCCATTAAACTTATCAACAACTTTTGTAATATTATTCGATGTTTCCACAACCTTGCTTGCAGTTTGATAAGGTTTTGAGTTCTTAATAAATGTTGGCAAGTTTTCATCGAGGACTCTTTTATTTTCATGAATATCATCCAAGTGATTACGCTTTAATCCGCTATTTTTCACACTCTTGTATGTATTTCCCATATTATCTATTGCGCTACCTAAAGACTGGCCTTTTTTATCAAATGAATCAACTACCTTATCTGCTTTGCTAAATCCCTTTTGTACAGTCTTATCAACACCACCAATAGCAGAAGTTGCAACTTTGCTAAAAGTTTTGCCTACTGGATTATTGTTTAAAAAATCATACCATCCCAATGTATTCACACTCCTAATTTTCGTCAATTATTTCATTACACTTCTATTATTGCGTTAAACAATTTTCATGTGCACAATGAATAGCTAATTTTAATTATGCCAAAACTATTAACCTTTGAAATTAAAGAATTATGTTCTTAGCCAACTTAATTCCTCATTTAAACTGTTATTTCGCAAATTTATCACCTTCTGTATATCGACAGTTGTGTTTAAAATTCGTGCATCCATAAAACGGCCCTCGTGAACCTTTTCTATAGACTAAAAATCCTCCACATCGCGGACATAACTTTGGCTTTTTCAATATCTCTACATGTTGATTGGTATAATCACAACCAGGGAAATTCGTGCACCCCAAAAAGATCGTATTCCCCACTCTACGCGTTAAATGCCCTGTTTTGCATTTTGGACACTTTGGATTCTCTGTTACGCTCTCTTCTTGCGTCACTAATTGATAGGGAATCCTATCCTTCTCCATTAGTTCTTTTACAAAAGTAGACATTCGCTGCTCAGAAGTTAAGATGTAGCAAGAATTTCGTGTACGTGTTAGCCCCACATAAAACAGGCGGCGTTCTTCCGCAAATTCAAACGACTCTTGATCCGTAAGCACCCAAGAGAGCACAGGATCATCCGCGATTTTATTCGGGAATCCCACGAGACTGTTCTCCGCATTCAGCAAAATAACATGATCTTCTTCCAGCCCCTTGGATTTATGGGTGGTCAAAAACGAGATCCGAAGCTCGCGGTACTTTGAATAGGTAATCTGGGTCTTGTCTGCATTCAGAAGAAATTCAGATTCCTCATCTAAAAAGTTGATATCAAAACCATTGCGTCCAAGTAGAAGGATTTTTGTGTTTTTCCCATATTCCTTCACGATGCGTTCGATGGCTACGCGGAGTGCTGTCGCCTTGTCTTTTTGGTACCCCAAAATACGAATAGGTTCTGGATTTTGATGCATGGATTTCAATTCTTTTCGGAACTGATTTTTATTCCGCATTACAAAGCGACCAGCCACATCCACAAGCTGCTGCGAGTTCCGATAGGTCTGCTCAATCTTCATCAACTCATGGGTTCCAAAATATTGACCAAAGTTGGTGAAGAGCTGTAAATCAGAACCCGCAAAACGGTAGATCCCCTGCCAATCATCCCCAACACACATGATTTTAGCTTTCGTCTGCTCTTGAATTGTTTGAATCAGGCCAAAGCGGCTTTTCGATATATCCTGATATTCATCAATAATAATATAAGTGTACGGAAAATACGGTTTGTTTCTCCTAACGATATCAGTAGCTTGATTAATCATATCGTTGAAATCGATACTTTTTATCTTCTTTAAATGTTCTTCATAGTAGCTGTATATCGGCCGAACAAGAGATATAAATAGTTCCGTTCGTCGCTTTAAAAAAGGAATCTCGGGTTTCGTTTGGTTTTGCTGAACAAATGCTTCAAATTGATCTACTTCATATCCACTGGATTTAAACAAATTAATAAAGGTGGCTATCAGCTTCACAAATTCCTTGAAGTATTTATCTTGATTCTCTTTATAAACACTATTAAAAATCGACAGATAATTGGCCTCTTTAAACTTTACCCCATGAGCCAGCAAATATTCTCGTAACTTATCAAGAAGCACCCCCTGCTTATTGAGGTAAGAGTATGTTTCAATCAAAGTCGTTCCTTGAGAAGCATGCTGCTCTCTTTTCCATCTCATGGAGTCTAGGTACTTTTGTTCCTCGATGGGGCTCAGCCAAGGCGTACGCTCCACTTCATCGACGCCAAAATGTTCAATATACAGATCATGCTCAGGTAAGTAAAAATCAGGCTTATACTGACGGTATTGTTCTGTTCGTGTATCACACGGATAGTCTCGTTCATACTCATACTCCACCGAATTCAAGAATAAAAAATTGGCAATCAAGGTTTCCTCGAAGCTCTTTACCGATTCCCCTGCAAGAGTTTTCAATTGGCTTTTCTGCACATGCGCTGCATGATCTACATAATCAGATTTCGACATTTTTCCCTTTAAGGTCTCAAAATCCAGGTTACGATGGAAGTCATGGTATTCCCCCAAGTTCCCAAACTCAGAATAATCTTTCGGAATACTAAGGTAATATCCAAAGAATTCGATAAGATGCTTAATTTGTTGGTCCTCTTCAAATATCGTATCCTTCATATACGCCTGAATGACTCCCACAAGATCGCTAAAAATGTCTGGCTTCGCTTGATGATGCTTAGCAATAATCTCAAGACCTAAGGCATGAAAAGTTTTTACGGCGACAGGGAGGTGGAGTCGGCTTTCGATTCGATCTTTCATTTCTTGCGCAGACTTCTTGGTAAAAGAAATTAGCAATATCTCTTCAGATTTTACGTGTTTACGCTCTACCAAATACTTTACTTTGCCTGCAATCGTTAATGTTTTTCCACTGCCAGCTCCAGCTAATACCAAATTGCTATCTTCATCCGTGACCACAGCAATTCGCTGCTGAGTATCCAGGGACTTCCCATCAATATTGGAGAGTAACTCTTGAGCTTCAATCAATTCTCTCTTGATGTATTCCTTGTTCCAATCTGATCGATACTTGTTCAACTCTTTATAAGCGTCAATGCTTGCGGAAGTCGATTCGGAGATCCCACTGATATCGCCTGTGCTAAAGTAGGCAAAAGTATCTTTATACTCAGAAACCAATTTCACAGCTAAAGTATGTGTGAAATAATCCTTACGAGCTTTCTTAACATCCACAAGAAAAGTCGCAGCATGTTCAGTTTTCCCTGTGATTTCTTCATTTAATTGCATAATGGTTGTGCGTAACTTGGAGAAAACACTCCAATACTTTTCTTTTTGAGCTTGAAAAAGAGTTTCAATTTTCAAAAATCGAGGATCCAGATTACGTTGTTCGGTGGGTACTCCTTCAAAATAACGCTCAAGTATAGGGTTAATCGCATAAGGAAATTCCTGCGTATAGAACTGATGCATGTGTTTTGTCGACAAATTGGTAATTTGCTCTTCCGAAATATAGAATCTCTGCAATGATATTTCTGCAAACCGTCTTTGCAACCCCCTGTCCGAACCAGCATAAAGCTTCAGTTGGACTTCAAGCTGTTCCAACATTTTGTTCCATTTCCGATTTTCTAAATATGTTCTTATCCAGGTAATCAATTGCATCACATTGCCCTTCTTGCTTAAATGAAACTAAGCGTAATATATTTCCATAGATAATAGTACCAAATTAGCAGCGAAGCAGCTTAATAAAAAAGCGATGAGTTAGGATTTTATTTTAAAATCCTAACTCATCGCTTTTATTATTCTTCGATACTCAAAGTAAAATTTTCCGTTGACCTTAACTTATAAGCAAACATATAGAGAGCGTTCTGGAAAATTAGTATCGACTATTGAGATTATCTTACTGATATACTGCCTGAATTGAGCTTCATTAAAAACACTATAATCCGATGAGATGTAATATTTTTTATACATCTCGAAAAAATCTGCATTTTCAAGACTTTCTTGAGAACCATTATATAATTTATTTTTCCTGTACGTTAATCTATCATCAACGTTAAGTGCTAGTCTTTTTGAGAGGTAATTACTATCATTATAATAATTTCCAATTAACTCAGTTAAAGTATAAAGACAATAATTTACAATTGCTTTTTTTTGTAACGATTTAGGGTAAAAACAAATATTATCTAAACACTCCATATTATTTTCTTTCATTATGTCAAAGCAGCATACCTTTTTAATTATATCTTCACTTGTTAGATTATGTGTCACATGCAACTTATTTTGCAGGTGAAAGGTTGATTCAGGAAATTCGATCTCGAAATCATTTTCTAATCTCCCTACTGATGATTCCGAGACACTGATAATTCGTTCCAACGTGACCTTTAAATTACTATCCAATATTTTTGTTTGCAAAGCATCAATTTTATCTACGTCTATATTGTCTTTATGGAGGTATTGAGATGTGGGGCTTATTTTAATAGCAATATTTGCTTTTGCTACTCCAAGTTCAACTAGGGTCAGGTCTTTTGAAAAAGTAGATACTGTCGTTGAAAGGCCATATTCACTTTCTTTTTTGTACGTTAATAATATTAACTTTTCGTCATATTTACAAGGAGAAGTGCCATACATATAAGGTACTGTAAGAATATTGATGTTATTATAACCTCTATTCATTAACTCTAGTAATGCAGATTGGATTTCTTCAATGGATAGTTGATTAAATTGTTTATTAAAGTGTATTACAAAATCTAAAAATAACGAATCGATTGTAGCCACTTGCATACACCTTCCTTATTATTAAATGGTAAAATTAGTAATTATTACTGTGTAGAAAAAAACCCATATATTCATATTATTGCATAAATAAAATTTGTCAATGTCAATTGGAAATAAAGCAAACGTGTGAATAATTGTTTGACGATAACGAGTGAAGGATGGAATTGGATGAGGATGATTTTATCCACCTTACGGTTCTAAGACTAGATAAGGATGCATCATTGGCATTCCAATCATGCTTAATGCAAGCGTAGAGTCTCTAACAGATAATTACACTAACGGGGTACATTAGTTCTATGGCAACAGCGATCGACCCAAGCTTTATTAGCAAGTCAGGCCCCCCATTTCTTTATAATGGATGATTCCCACTCTTCTTATTGAAAAATACCCTTTCTGAAAAATCTGTACATTTGGACCCAGATAATAGCCACGTTTACTATGAGTCGCTATTGAGCTGTAACCATTGATATTTGGTTTTTATCGTACAGTTGTTGCCCCTCTAAATGTCCACGCGAGTACCAAACCACACCGCATTATGTAGATTATTATCAGATACGTAAGCCGTTTCGCCATACTTTACACTCCTTTTTTAGAGAGCTTCTGTTCGCGTATACGCCCGCATCTATCTCTTCCTCGTTAAATAAAAAGAAGAAGCATGGGACATCGACATCACATACTTCTTCTTTTAATCACCGTTTCGACACCAACACACATAATGTTCGCAGTTGTTAGAGGCCAGGTTATACTGGTTTTCCCCCAAGCGTGTAAATGCACGGCCAATCACTATCTCGCGATTGTATTTCATCAGGCTTTTTTTCACAAACACTTGGGCACCGTTTGCAAATGTTTCGATCGAGTCGGTTGTGATTCCTTCTCCACGCAAGTAGTGAATGACTTCGCCACCACCCAGGTAAAGTCCGTGGTGCGTGTAGGTGGAGCGCTGCACATACAAATGATCGGCCTGAAGCAGATTTGTGTCTTCTTTGGCAAGCAAACGCATTATTCGTTTATTCAGATCCAGTGAATCCTTGCCATTATCAAGCGTCCTTTGCCAGTTTTCTATGTTCTCGATAGACTTTTTGACTTTTTCCGCTAGCGGCGTGTCCACTTTACTCATCTTTTCTTTAATGGTTTTGAACGTCTTCTCCGTAATAACCCTATTTATTTCGCCGATGGGGCCATTAATGATGAAAGGTACCGACGAACTCGGGCTAAAGAGGGGTGATGGTGAAAAACTGTTCATGCTTGATGACGAGGAACTGCTTCTACTCTTAAGTACTTCGCTAGCGACGCCAATGATGCCACCTTTTATAAATCCTTTGAAAATTCCCATGGTTGTTCACGCTCCTATTCAGATTTCATTCGACATCACTAGAAGAAAACCCTACCTCTTTACGCTAACGAGGAAATAATATGTTTTATTTGAAGACTTGATTATTAGCGATCTCAAAATTCTTCTTCTAGCCGCCATATTGCCTGCTCCAGCGCTTCAATATGATCTCTTCCTTTTCCTCTGGATTGTAATCAAGAGGAACACTTTTCTCAGGTAATTCTTTTGCGTCTATAGCCTTATTCTTGCCCATTTCGTACTCGTGTCCGAGTATAACGTTCCCTGCCTCAGATATTTTGGGGATATAAGACGCTCACGGAATCGCATCGCTCTACTTTGAATTTCATTGAAATTTCATTATCCATAAAGTCACATACCTATTTTCACGTATCTTCATACATATAAATTAATTTTTTTCAAGCAAAAAGGGGAAAACCAGATTATTTTGTGTAAATATTTTTTATACAAAGAAAAAAACCACCGTTAAACGGTGGTGTTGACGGACTACGACAGACTAACTAGATACATGCACAGTACCAGTGTGCATGTGATTACTGCGAATGAAGTTAATCAATAAATAATCTCAAACTTCCAGTGTGTTTCTTTGTCTGTCCCCTTCAAAATGTAGCGTTTTATGAGGAAATAAACCCCAATTAGCCAAGTTGCGGAAATTGCTAACACTTGAAGAGTTGTAGTTCGTCACCTCTTTTTTCTTTAATGATTTTATTTTTTTTGATTTTTACCTACATTTTAAATTATGGCATAATCCATTCCCCCTATATATCAAATCATCAAGCCTTTTAAAGCAGGATTAAAGTCTCCTTTTGTCGAACCTAAGCACCAGGAGGGATTCAATGAAAATCAATTTATTTGGAAACGTAGATCTATGGGAGACTATAGGACCAATAATTTTAGGTGGGATTGCAGTTGCAGTTATCGGCCTTATGTGTTTTCTCATTATTCGGAGGATTGATAATAGATCAATACGTAATTTGGTGAGTATTTTATCGGTAATATTAATTATTTTGGGATTCTTCGGGACAGTTTACTTTGGAAGTGCAATATGGGGAAGTCGCTGAGAAGTGGCTCTTTTTTTGTATCTGAATTTAAAAAGTTCCACTGATCTAATCCATCCGCCCCACAATGTTATCTTTGGAGTTGGTACGCTCCTTACTTAAAGCTGCCATTCTAAGCTCCGAGAGATCTGAGTTTTTTCTTTTATTTTATGGGTATTTATTTTCTCATAAAGGAGGTTGCATGAGGTTGCAAAATAAAATTTGACACCAATAACAATAAGGTTTAATATACAAATCAGGAAGTTACTAAGAGGTTACTCTCGGTGCGACTTCAATATAAAGATACGAAGGGAGTTTTCACTATGAAAACTGAAGATTTACAAGAAATTAAGCAAGCTGTGTACGAAGGAACTTATGAGGCTTTTAAGCGCGCGTTTAGTGAGGGGCTAATCGGCGGTGTTAAGACTGCACCTAATATTTATGCAGGCTTGACTCCTTATCAGTCTGATGTTCTGGATGATCTACTAAAAAATGTTCCAATTTCCGATATTGCCAAAAAGCACGGCTGTACCCCTCAAGCAATACGTAATATGCGCAATAAATTGATAGTAAAAGGTCATCTTTCTATATAGACAACATTATTGTAGTTCGAAAGTATCGGTCATAAAAAAACCAGAATCTTGGGGCTTTTCTTGTATATACTTCTTACTTGCTTATCCGTGGCCGATAAGAACAAAACTCTGCAAATCGTTAAGCAAGTGTGAAACGAAATGGACGGACCTAAATGAGTTAGGACTGTGTGAGACATCTGAACAAATAATGAGGGTGTCGAGCTAATGGGAGACATTAAATAGCAACAGAGGCAAGCAATACTTGAGTAATAAAGTCTTGCTTGCCTCTTCTTTTTAATGAATTAGATCCTCTTTCCTTATTAAAGAATATCCTTTCGAACAATTTGTACGTTCGGCCGCAAATAATAACTGTTGTTACCTTGAATTGCTGACGAGCTATAACTGCTTATCCCTCGGTTTTCCCACACAGATGATTCCCCATCCATATGTCTACAGGGGCGCCAATTAGCAGCATTACACTTTTTAGCTCAGCGACTGTTGTGATGATTCGTTTAGTCATAAAATCCGCCTCACTTCTAATGGATCTCCGTTTGCGTAAAAGCGCTCCTCCTCCCTCATTCCCGCTTTATGTATGAACAAAAAGGCGCCTACGGAGTAAGTCAGTAGGCATCCTATCGAGTTCTATATCATCCTAAACATGGCCGTTCATGATGTTCGAAATCAGTGGCATAATCCGTCGTGTTTTCATTGCCAATTTTATGCTGTATCCATCCACTTTCATGCTGATCTAATATATAGTACTTTTCTCCATAAAACATCCATTTGTAATGCATAGAGTAATTTTATTTATCTTGGCAGATCATCCACATCATATTATAGTAATTATTGGATTTGATTTTGTATTTTAGTGATTTTTTCTAAAATCTTAAACTTAAAATCCTCAAATATTTCTAATGTTATTAATTCAGGAGATATTTCATATTGTCTTTGCAGCATATTATCAAGCACTACATATTCCTCACATATATCCAGCACTAATGTAGTTAAGAGTTTATTTTCCCTTCTTGTTATATCTAATTCACTTACTAATTCTTCTATTTTCAATTTCAACTTTTCATCTAAAAAAAACAACTTCATCCCTCCTTTTTAAATCAATTCAATTAATTTCCATCAAAATCATTTAAAAACTTTATCAAGAAAGGGAAAAACTTATTATGAAAAAAACTAAAAACTTATTTGATTTCAGTTTAGGGTTACTACTTCTTAGCAGTATTTCATTTTGCGGATTTAAATTATTCATGCCAAATCTGAATTTGATTTTCGTCCCTTTACCCGTTGTTGGATTCATTATATTGATTTACTTATTATTTGGTCGTATAAAAAACATTTCTCAACAAAATAAAGAAATTGACATTTATTCATTTGAAATAAGGCATTATTACAATCATTTGCAGAGATTGATATGGACAATTTCAATATTATTAATTATTTTTAGTTTCTTTTATTTGCTTTCCGAGGAAAAAATGGGTGATTTTTTAGCATTATTCAGCTTAGGTTTCACCTTGCATATTTACATAAATGATAACGTTGCAAAAAACATTCAAAATCACAATTCAAAAATACAATTGGAACAAATACTCAATGGCATTGATAAAGCAAAGGAAGCTAAAAGTGATATCACCATTAAAGAACTAGTAAATTTTCTCTCATCTTTAATAAGTAAAAAATAGTCTTATTTTAATAAAAGTTCTCTCATTCAATTAATATAAATAATTTGTTTGCGGAACTAGAACTCTTTTTGAAGAGCTATCTATTAACAAATTCGTATTTATAGATTTTGGCGAGAGTTTCATGGAGCAAGATATAGTGTTCAAGCTACAACCCCTGTTGCTATCTGTCGTTTAAAGCATCCTCAGATATGGATGGGCAGGATCTCACGGAAACAACTGAAACCCAAATACTTTCCAGCATTGTTAAATCTGTTGGCGTTTATTCATAGGATTTCGATCCGCAGCATATGAATCTTATTCTTATGAAATCATATAAATTTGACAACACCGTCATATCGCAAACAGTATGACGAAGTGAGTTATTATAATGAAGGAATAACATTACACATAGAGGAGAAAAAAATTTGACGATCGATGTATCATTTGAACAGTTTGAAGACATATGGACAGACTCCCCAGATGTAATTTTAGATACGAATTGTTTGCTTGAAATACATAGGAAGTCAACTTCTGATCAGGAAGCTATATTGTCCATCCTAAGAGGTGTCGAAAGATCTGTATGGATTCCCGCCCAGGTTAAAGAAGAATATATGAAAAATTACCGCCATGTAAAAAAAACAGCGGAAGAAAAGTATAGCGAGGTTACCAAACAAATAAAGCAAGCTACTGTAAATGCCCGAAACTCTCTGGAAAAACAGTTCATCCAATATAAAGGCAATAATTACCCTAAAATCAATGAACTAAATGCTTTTATTCTAGCAAAATTATCCGAAGTCGATGAAGAAGCAGCTAACTATCAAACGGTAATTCAGGCTGAAATTCAAAGGAATAAACTTATGCTAGAAAATGATAAAACAACAGAATTTTTAGAGGACATTGAAGTTTCCGAGAGGGTCGGTGCCCCTTTCACGTATCGGCAAAGAATTAATATATACACTGAAGGCAGTATTCGTTATCAGCATAAGATTCCGCCTGGTTATGAGGATAACGGTAAACGAAAAAATGACGAAACGAGTTTGGAGAAATATGGTGATCTGCTGATTTGGAAACAAATTCTTCGTCAAGCGGAATCATCAGGGAAATCCGTCATTTTTATTACTAACGACGCAAAGGAAGACTGGTGGCTTCTCGATAGCCACAAAAAGCCTGTTGAACCACGCCAAGAATTACTTGATGAGTTTAGGGAATACAGTGAAAAATCATTTATTATGCTGAACTTATCAATGTTTATTCAATATGTAAATCAACTTTATGGATATACAGATTCACGGTGGATCAAACTTCGAATGGAGCAGCAAGAATTTGCTCTTCAATGCATTGAACTTGGTGGTGGCTGGGAAGTAATTTTGGATGAGCAAATGGCTCTTACCCGCTACCTCATTCATAGTGGTGACTTACAGGATTATTTGGATAATCCGTTATCAGATGTTGAAATTTTGGAATATCTGGATTATGACATTGACATAGAGTCTTTCGATATAGATGAGGAAGATTCTACAGTCATTATCGTAGGTTATTTTAGTGCAAAGATTATTGTTCAAATATCGGAAAGTGCCTTCTCTGATTATGATATCGATCATCACAATCAAGAGATTATTATAACAGGTTGGATAAATATTAAATGTGCGGTAACATTTGAGGATCATAATTACACCATTCCAAGAAAATCAATTGATTTAAACATCGGCGGTTTTGAGGCAGTAGCAGTTTCCCGACAATATTATGAAGACGATAAAGAAACTGAGACGGAAGATCATTTACCATTTTAAAAGAGGGTTCACTTTGTGTATATTTTAACCGCCCCCGCTACCAAGCTATGCGGCTACAGTAGATCCATAACAACGAGGCGAGTAAGACTTGTATAATCGTCTTACTCGCCTCGTTGTTCACCAAATTAGTTCCGCTTTCCTTATTGAAGAGCTTCCTTACGGATACTCTGTACGTTCAGATGCACTTTGAATCGCTAAAGAGCTGTAGCTGCTTATATTTGATTTTTCTCACACAAATGTTTTCCCATCCATGTGTCTATACGAGCGCCAATTAGGCGTCAGTTATTCGTTTAGTCATACCGTCCACTCCATCTTTAATGGGCTCCATTTTGCGTATAAACCCCATGTTCTCCTCTCATAAAGCCTTATGTATGAACAAAAATCGTCTTTAGAGCAAACATGGTAGACGTCCTTTTATATCTCATGTCTTCTTATAAATTGACCGTTCTCTTGTTAAAATCAGGAGATTCTTTCTTTGTATCAGTAGAAAATAAAGTGGTGACTAAGGACGAAGATGATTCGTTAAACTAAAGGGCAGGATTATTACAATATATGGTATTATAGTGGATATGTCCCGTGAGGAGGATATCAATGGAGAAGTGCTACGATAGCCTACATCAATTTGATGGAAATGACCTGCGGTTGTTCCTATACAATTTGTTAAATACAGTAGATCGTTATGGTAAGGACGGCAGTATTGAAGAAAAAAAGTTAGCAGAAGGACTCGTTAATATACTTCAAACCCAGATAGAGGCGGTTCACAACCATAAATTAAAAATGAATGAACTCCAACAATATGTCTATCTTGTTTTCAGTCTCTCTGATGCAGGTTCATTAAAAGTAACTCTAAGTAAAATCGGCAAATGGGAGCTATGCCAAGTCTTAGCATTCAATGAATTGTTTTCAGTCGGACCAATATCTAACTTAGATACGAAAACTGGACAGCAGAATAGACTTTTTTGGTTGACAGAAAACGATGCGGACTTCATCTATGCCCCAGAGCATCTGCTTGTTAAAATGGTAGAGGCAGTTAAGAATATTCCAGAAAATAAAACCATTGTCATTTGGTGCGCGGATAACGCACATGATCAAACAGGCTTACGTTTCGTATTGCATTTGTTGAGAGGTCGAAAACAGCCAGTTAATGTTGTCAATGTGACAGAGCTCTTTAATACTACTGGGCTTCATAACAAAGAAGGATTGAATCCCTATTTTAGTGGTTTAGTCGATCGAGAGCATTTTCAGGCAATCGTAAAAAAGTATTATGCAGGTGTTCCTCTTGATCCTAACCAAAGAAAAAGGTATGAATCAGAATGGCTAATGCTCTCGAATGAAAATCATTTGCTCCGTTTGTGGAAAGAAGATTCTGTTAAAGGTACTGATGAATCTGCCCTGGACGAAGTGATAATAAGGTCAGTCATTGAACTAGAGCAAGAACAAGATGAGAATGGGTTTATCAAGGCGGGGAGTGTCGTCGCGAGGGTATGTGATACGTCGCACCAACTCGTAGGGTACTCATTTATTACCAATAGAATATGGATCTTAGTTAACCAAGGAATTTTAAAGATTAGCGGACTGCCAAGGGCCTTGTATCAGTTCTCTGTTAAACTTGGCACCCATAGGTTAAGCTAACGGAAAAGGATAGCACTATGACAGTAGGCAGCCGAAATCATTGGCTGCCTATTTAGCGAACGGGCAGGATAGTTACATCGTTCCTCGAATATTTTATCACTTGGATAATTTAATGAATTTATCAATATAACGTTGTCTAATACGCAAATCTTGATATGTGAGGGGGATTCGTTTGAAGAAAGGACTTATTGTGTTATTGAACGGAGCCTCAAGCTCAGGAAAAACCAGTATTGCTATGGAACTAAAAAAACAGAACGAGATCCCATTTCATCACCTATCCTATGATGATTTTTCTGGTAACTACAATGATTTTATCAATAAAACATATCCAGGCATTAAACCTAAACGAGTATTGGATGATGAAGTTGTCTCAGAGATCCTTTTTGATCCCATCAGCTCAGTGTACTATGCGACCATTAAATTGTTTTCGGAAATGGGGCTGAATGTCATCGTTGATACAATAATTTATAATGATAAGCGCTTTAATGAATTTTATGATCTGCTGATGGATCTTCCTACATTGTTTGTAGGTGTATTGTGTTCAAGAGACGGACTCATAAGAAGAGAACATATTAGAGGAGATCGAGCACTTGGATTAGCACTTTACCAGTACGACAAAGTATATTCCTTTGCTGAATATGACCTAGAAGTCAATACAGAAAAGTTGAGTCCAGCAGAATGTGCCGATAAAATATTAAGGTTTATTAATCACGATCTGTCACACTCGGTATTTAAAAAATTAAGTAAAAGAGAGATTCGTGATTCATAGAAGAAAAATTCATCAGTTAACACTAAATTCAAGCATTGGGGCTACTCCCCCTCTGGCTGCCCGACGGATTTAGGAATTAAGCTAAAAGGAAACGCTAGTTGAACGACAACAGCGGCAGTCTAGGACTTATTATCAAGTCTTAGACTGCCGCTTCTTTTATTTATGAATCAGTTAAAATTTGTTTTTAAAACTGATAACTCTTCAATGCAAAAACCCGTTTAATCAATAACTCCAGTCTAATACTCTATTTTCAGCGAACACCAAATTTAAAGCCATGCTCAGGGAATAAATACAAAGATAGCATTTCAATATCTCGTTTTTCTTCCAACATAGTTTCAACTATCGGGGGTTCCCCTCTAACAAGGTTACTTTAGGGATTTTCTCAGCATTCCATATCCTATACTCGAATTCCCAGTCGTTCTTACTTAGGAAATTTAAGTAAATAACTATTAAAAAACCTTCATCATTAAGTATTAAACTGTTATGAATTTCCCATGTTTTTGTTTTATTTTCCTTAGTCTTTAAGTTGCACATATTTATTAATCCCATCGCAATATACTATCATATCCAAATGAATCACCTGATTTATCAAAAGCGAAAGGATATTAAAGATAACTCGACCTACTGGAACTTTATTTCCCGAATCTAACACTTATTTTTCGGATTTTCTTTTGACAACACAGACTGAGAAAGTAAGCATTAAGACTGATACTGCTTCATTAAGCTATACCAGGTTAGCGTGGTGAAAATGCTGCACCAGCGGTGCAGCATCTGATTTCAGTCACTCCCTTGCTGTAGCACGTTTTGTGGGTAATCTGGAATTTCGCTCAATAGCTTCTCATATTCTCCGTTATCACCATAGAGTAATGCTTTTTTTAAAGCATTTGCTAGTTTTTCTCCATAATATGATGTTGTGAGCTGAAGCAGCCGTCCATATGGCTGGGGATGAGTGGGGCTTTCTACCGCCCCTCTTAGATGCTGCATATCCTGAAACAGATCCTTGAGAGCTAACAACATAAATTTTTCATTAAGCCAGATCCGCTTTTTGGTAAGAACATCTTTTGTAATGCGATATGCAAGATGGTCAGCATGATATTCTACCTCATGTGATTGTTCTCTATGATCCAGTAAAATGTGAGCGAGTTCATGCGATACAATAAACAGCTCCTTAACATAGAGCATATCCCCCCGCAGAAAATCTGCCTCCTTAGCTAGGAGAATGAGTGGACCGAATGGAACCCCGTGTGTTCTATAATTGCCAATCAGTTCGTTGTAAAATGTATTGATATCATCCAACGTGACCGTTTTTGGTTCTTTTCTGTCGCAGAATTCAATATATTCAAGTTCATTGGATGCTATTTTATATTTTGTGCACTGATTTATAAAGGTAATCATGCCATAGTTGATAAGAATGACATCATATTTAGTTCTCTCCACTCGCGCTCTGTGCTCACCGCTATTGACAAGTCCGATTGCTACTCTCTTTTTTAATTCTGACACCTCTTCTTCAGTAAACAAAGAGAGGATATCTTCCCATAACTGAAATATAATAACCTCTTCTGCATTTCCAACGTTCATAACTTCAAAGTAATTATAACCTGCTTCCTCAGCCCTCTTTATTAAGACTTCCTCGTATTCTGGATGCTTTTGAAATAGATCATACGCCTGATTATTATGCTTTTTAAATGTCTGCACTAGTTCATCAGCAGATTGAAAATTGATATCCCAAGTCATCACGGTATCCCCCTCTTTTTTAACAGGATACCATATAATTACACAACCGAAATCTCATATTGTAAAAAAAGATCATTTGCGTAGCGTTTGTTAGTGCTAATCGTTTTCTTCCTACAGTTGATCGATGAAAATAAAGAAATAGATAGAAAAACTTTTAGACCTTGGAAATATAGTTATAAGCTATCGGTGGTGTTAAGCTATCAAAGAACATTAGTTCAATGGCAACAGCGGCGACAAAAGTTTGGCTAATTAAGCCTTGCTCGCCGCTTTTTCTTTCTTATTGAAGAATATCCTCCCGAAAAATTTGTACGTTCGTACGCAAATAATAACTATCGTGACTTCGAATTACCGATGAGTTGTAACTGCTTATCATTAAATTTTTCTCACATAGATGATTCCCCATCCATATGTCTACACGGTGCCAATTCGACATCCGTTGTGATGATTCGTTTCTTCGTACTGCGCAATAGAATATTTTTTCTTCTTAAAGAGATACTAATCAAAATTTGATTATTTCACAGGGGGCAACAATTCTGAAAAAACTAATAATTTTCTTTGCTTTTTGTTTTTTAGCATTTGGAATTTCTCCATATGCTGCCGTAGCATCAAATGATCTCTTCAAAACACCTGCATCAAAACAATCTGATCAGTGGAAAGTTGAAATCAAGAAAGTTGAGAAATATGACTCTAAGATGTCAAAACCTCGTAAAAATGAAAGTGAAATGTACAACATTATCATCACCAATATCGGGGTTGGCTTAGAAAATGTAGTGTTTAACTCCTATAGAGATGAACCAAATACCCAAACAAAGTTCGGATTAAGCATTTCAGACGATCATCACAAAATTTTTAAACATGGCGAGATAGTCGACTTTTCTAATTTCCCTATTTCTGTTGATTCAAAGGAACTTCAAATCGAGATTAGTTGGTACGGAAAACCTTCAAATAACGAATCCCATGATAGAAAATACAAAGAAACCTTTACTTTCACACCAGCAAAATAATAGATGCATATTGGGCACTTCGGTGCCCTTTTAGTTTACAGTTTACGTCTACCACACATCATAAATCCCCTTAAATTACAGGCTAAAATATGCAATCAGATTCCTTACCAAGGAAACATTGATCAATGGAAACAGCGGGGACCAAGATTTATTAAGTTTTGGTCCTCGCTTCTCTTACTGAAGAACATCCTTACGAACAATTTGTACGTTCAAACGCAAATAATAACTGTCATTACTTTGAATCGATGATGGGCTGAAGCTGGTTATCATTCGGTTTTTCTAACACAGATAACCTCCCATCCATATGTCTACAGGGGCACCAATTCGGCATCGGTTGTGATGACCCGTTTAGTCATTTCATACACTCTATTTCTATCGAGCCTCTGTACTCGTGTAAGCCCTCATTATTACCATCCCAATAAGCTTTTCTTTATGTATGAACAAACAGACGCCTACAGAGCAAACAAGTAGGCGTACCGTTAAGTCCCAAGTCTTTACTGGTATGGCCTTTCTGATACTAAAATCAATAACCAAGCTAATTAACGCTTGAAAAAAGAAAGCAAAAAGAATATACTAAGAAAGTAAAAAGAAAATGTAAAGAATGTTAATAGTAAGTACAAAGAACTAAAAAGAAAGTGAAGTGATTAAATGATCATTATTAAAGTGAATGAAGTACCAAATTCAAAAGAATCCTTGAAGGCGCGTGTTCGCAGAGCCTGGAGAATGAATATTGATCGCTTGTACAATCAAGAAGAACTTGCTGCTGTGTATCGAGGTGAAATTCTTGAAGTTTACAGGGTTATTAGTTACAAAAAAGATGAGATGGAACCTGATCGAGTTGCTTTTGAATTAGAGGAAATCTCAAGCCCGCTAAAGGGGAAAAAAATAATCTATAAAACAGCTAATCCAGCAACAGTCTTGGATGTAACCGATTTAGTATTTGTATAAATGAAAAGAAATTATTAAAGAGGAGAAGTGAAAATGATGAGAGACGGACTTTCTTACTCCGACACGGAAAAGGCGATTTTGGATTGGGTGGCCTCCAAAGTGGGAACTGTACAAGAGATGGAAATAATTGCACCCCTGCTTGCAAACTAGATGCAACGCTCATCTGTTGGGGCTATTCAGAAACAAATTGAGGATAGAAAACGAGAAGCTGGTCATAAAGAGTTCTTTTGGTCTAGAAAATAATTATAATGAATTTTAGATACAGGCAGTGCTTGTAGCCGCCCCTCTAAGCTCAGAGAGATCTGAGCTTTTTCTTTTATGTTATGGGTATTTATCTTCTCATTAAGTAGGTTGCATGGGATTGCAAGATGTCCTTTGCCTATCCTTTTTCATGAATTAGGTCCTCTTACCTTATTGAAGAATATCCTTACGAACAATTTGTACATTCGGACGCAAATAATAACTATTGTTACTTTGAATTGCTAATGAGCTGTAGCTACTTATCCTTTGATTTTTCTCACACAGATGATTCCCCATCCATATGTCTACAGGTGCACCCATTTTTATTGCGCTTTTTAGCTCAGCATCTGTTGTGATAATTCGTTTGCTTGAACTGTTCAACAAATAATAAACCATTGACAAAACGCCGAAATTATTATAGGTTATTTATAAACTAATTAGTAACTGCTAAGTAGGTTACTATGTAAGGATGAGGTGATGATAATGAATATTTTTATGCTTCGCTCTAAACCACATAATATCGAGCGACTCCCACTTTTCTTAGAAAAAAACTTAGTAGCAATTGGTTGGCATGCCACTGGTGATTTGACAGGAAAAACAATGGATCAAGTTAAAGAAATCTTACACGATGAATATGGATACGAAGGGCAATCCCTAAGAACGAATCTCGGTACCGTTAAGACGTTTCTGAACACTAAGGAAGGCGATCTCATCTTAATCCGCGAAAAAGACAACAATGACTATGTTCATATTGGCAAAATCAATGGTTCATACGAATGGAAACCAGAATACCTAGATCTGTTTATGCCACATACAAAAAGTATATCTTGGTTAGTAGCTGTATCTTATGACTCTCTAAACGCTTCAATTCAAACGATGTTAAAGAATCCAAGAACTACATGTAAATATCCAGGAAGCTATGAGGAGTCTGAACTAGATCAAATTATTAATGTCTACACAAAAAATAGTGAAAATAAAATTAATTCAAATCAGCAGCAAGTTATAGATGATATGTTAGAAATTCTGCGTAACTTAGCAAATAATGCAGAAAATGAGCAGGTTCGATTAGATGCTGCAAAAGAATTGCTTAACCATTTAAGAAAATAGTTAAAATGAGCATCTCCCTAGATAGAGATGCTCATTTTTCAAATCTATATTTCATATTTATTTCGCAATTATCGGATTCGTAACTCTTTGTTACTTCGCTATATGCTTCTATCACACATCATAATCCCCCTTAATTACAGGCAAAATTATGCAATCAGATTCCTTACCAAGAAAACATTGATCGATGGAAACAGCGGGGATCAAGATTTATTAAGTCTTGGTCCCCGCTTCTTCTTTATTAAAACTTCGCTTCTCTTACTGAAGAACATCCTTCCGAACAATTTGTACGTTCAAACGCAAATAATAACTGTTTTTACTTTGAATCGCTGATGAACTATAACTATGTATCATTAGATTTTTCTCACATAGATGATTCCCCATCCATACGTCTACAAGAGCGCCCATTATCATTACACTTTTTAGTTCGGCGTCGGTTGTGATAATTCGTTTAGTCATACTGTCTCCTCCATCTGTAACGGGCTCTATTTCGCATATAAGCCCTCATAAGTTCCAACCTCATAAAGCCCCTTATGTATGAATAAAAATGCGCCTACGCAGCGAATAAGCAGGCTTCTTTTTATGTCGAACGTCTCATGACCATTCTTAATGTTCAAAATCAGCGGCATAATCCTTCGATTTTTCATTGCCAACTTTAAATTAATCGTTTCGGACGCTCTGTATTCGCTTTTCGAGCTTTTCGTTGCCAACTTTAAATACGTTTTTCCAACTTTAATTATGCTTTGCCAACTATTTTTTATCATTGCCAACTATATTTAATCGAATCACTCTACACAGCGGATAATCGCTCGCTGCACAGTCTCACCTGCTCCCACCAGCAATACAATGCTGTTCAGAAGCTCTGGTAGCTCGAGCATAATATTTTGCTCCCGCACCCTCACCTTTTTATGTAAATCACTGACCATAGCAGCCGGTAGAGCTACCGCCAAGAAAAAACCTAGAATCAGACCTGTCTGATCGCCGCTAAACCCTGTGATCAAGCTTCCACCCACAAGCAACAACCAACTGTAGCTAAGCATCTCACCCATGAACAGCAAGGTCCGTTCTGCACTGTAACGCATCCCATAACTTCGCTGCAAGGAACGTTGAATCCTGAACATCAACGATGGAAAACGGCTGGCGGTGCCACTCTTCTCAATGAGCAGCAGCAGCGGTTCACCCAGCTTCCGAAGTCGTAAGCCGTCCATTGGAAGCCCCCTTAACCCGGCATATCTTTTTCCGCATTTAATTCGTAACAGAGCCCAGACAACAAGTAAAAATATAGTGACTACTGCACATAGCCATCGCATGATTTCATCCCCTTCACAGCGGAATGTCCATTATTTTAGTAGTCCAGAGATAACATAAGAACAACGCAATAAGCGCTAGTGTCGATATGGCTATACCCGCTCCCGTATACATAGGCTCCATATAGTCTCCTGCAGTTAAACTCATAAAGATCACCATGATCAGTGGGGATATCAGCAGTGCTTTAGCCTCGAACTTCTTCTGTGCAATGCTTACAGCAATATCCTGCTGAATATCTAGCTTCTCTCCGATAATCGAGGATGTACGCCGTACTACTTCTACAAGATCACCACCAGTACGTTTACATACAGAGAACACGTCAGCAAATCGCTCGATATCTTCCATTCCAGCTCTTTCACTGAAATCCCGTAGTGCTTCTTCCACTGGCTGACCGTATTCCATGCGCGTACAGATAATATTTAGCTCCGAGATCATATCGCCGCCTCCCTCCGGGTCGAGCATACGTAGATCCTGCACCGCTTCCCGGAAAGCATTCTCGACCGAGCGCCCTGCTGAGAGCGAGGAAGACAATGAAAATAACGTCTGTTTAAACTGTAAATTAAGCATACTCCGGCGTCTTTTCAGCAAATAATTACGCAGTATACGAGGTGCATACCCCCCACCTGGCATAAGTAGTAAAGACAGTATCCAATGATGATAAAAAAGATATCCCACTCCAAACAGCAGCAAACTGCCTACTGCGATTGCCAGAATTTTCTGTATCAAAGTCAACTCGTAAACCGTATAATCCGGCAATAATGAATGGCCTCCGGAATCAGCTTCCTTAGGCTTTTCAGAAGCAAACTTAATCTTAAGCACTGCCTCTTCCCCCTTTTAGAATTCAGAATCCATACTGTGATAACGGGTAGGAGGTTACACCAGCCATTCTAAGCTTTGCTGTATGTATAAGCGGGTTTCCACTAGAAACTAGCCCCCCTTGTACCCGTCCCTCTCGCTCACCGGACTCTTGAAATTCATATAGAGGGTTCAAGACCACTTCTCCATCTTTTAGGCCCCCAACCTCACTAATCTCCATCACTCGCCTAGTGCGATCACGGAGCCTGGACAAATGTACGAAAATATCAATCGCCGATGCGATCTGCTGACGTACAACCATTACCGGCAGATCCGCAGCACTTAGCACCATCGTCTCCAGTCGACTGACCATATCGTGCGCGCTGTTACTATGTCCTGAGGACAAGCTTCCATCGTGTCCAGTGTTCATCGCCTGCAGCATATCGAGACATTCCGCCCCCCGCACCTCACCCACAACAATTCGATTAGGCCTCATCCGCAACGAAGATCTGATCAAATCCCGAATGGAGATCTCACCTCTACCTTCTGTATTCGCGTTTCTAGTCTCCAAGGATACAAGATTAGGCACAGTTACAATCTGTAGCTCAGCGGAATCCTCTATCGTAATGACCCTCTCCTGTGAAGGGATAAACTGAGATAACGCGTTTAGAAAAGTGGTCTTCCCTGAGCCCGTTCCCCCGCTGATAAAAATATTGTATTTAGCAGCTACTAAGATTTGCAGAAGCTCTGCTGCTTCCTGGCTTAAGGCTTCACGCCCCACCAATTCATTCATCGTCATCGGCGTCTCCGGGAATTTACGAATAGTCATAGCCGGTCCTTTCAGCGAGACTGGCGGAAGTACAATATTCACACGGGATCCATCCTTAAGCCGAGCATCAACGATAGGAGAGGAGTCATTAACTACCCTGTTAACTCCGGAGACTACCGTTTGGATAATGTCCTCCAGCCTGCTACTGGACTCAAATTCCAAAGGAAGACGACGAATCTGACCCTCCTCTTCTATAAAAATCTCAGTATGACTGTTGATCATAATCTCCGTGATCGCCGGGTTATCCACTAATGGCTGAAGCACATCCAATCCTCGGAAAGAATCAAACAATCTCTTTACTAACTCATGCTTCTCATGCGCCGTTAAATAACGTAGACTTTCACTTTCTAGAATCGTTCGTTCGATATAACCGGTGAGTTCACGGTTTCCTACTGCAGAAGTTACATCAAGTCCTGCACGAATCTCACTACGCAGCGCCCTGAACATCTCCTCATTCATGCAAGTTCTTCCCAGTAAAAACTAATGGGAGTTCTGGCTCTACAATCCGCTTACACAACTGCAAGATTTCCCTCTGAAATTGCGGTGAGTTCAAAAAGAGCTCCTCACGGTGTTGCAGCGTCCATGATTGGATAAAGGGGCATACCCCTTCAATGCTAATTCCTTCAGGAGGCACCCACTCTTCCATACGATTTCCCGCAAAATTCACTACAAATCTACTCTTGTCCATCACATGGGGTGTCATACCAGAGTTAGGGGTGTTGCAATGCGATAACCACCTCATAGTCTTATACATGCTTACATCATCATTTTTCAGGACCCACAGTAGAATCCTGCTTCTTTGTAACACAGCTTTTGCTCGTTCTTCCTCGATACTGCCGGTATCCACAATAACAACATCAAAGTTTCTCTCAGCAACTAGACGCTCTAACAAATCCAATGTATCTTCCATAGTCATCTGAAGCATTTCCTTCACATTAATAACTGGCCTAAAAGCAGCCGTTCGGAGGTGATCATATCTAATGAAGTATTGTCCTAATTCGATCGTATCTGCTTCACCCTTGTCTCGACTGGCCTTTATTTCATAAAGCAGTCGCTCTAGCCCAGGCGTATGACCTGCAGGGATTCGAAGAAACAACCCACTGCTATCTACACTTTCAAGGTTTAGATAAAACACCGAAAGGCCCATCTCACCAAGCTGCTTAGCCATATTCAATGCTATTGTGGTTTTGCCCATGTTACCGCTAGAAGAGACGACCCCAAGTAACAGCGTTTCATCTAGCACAGAAGATCCTCTACCTCTTTGGACTTCACATAACTGAAGGAAAGCCCCCAGAAGGGAAGGCAATGCCTGATATTTGGCAATCATCACCCCTCCTGCTAGACTCTTAGCACTCTTACCAAGATAACCTCCATCCTCACTCAGGACCGCCCATGGAACCATGTTTTTTCCCTCTATCAGCCAAGCCTCGATGAAAGAAGAGTCCCCTACAACAGCATCCGGGATGTCCTCTCCCCTCATGAAATCAATAAAAGCATCCTTTCGGCTAAAAGCCGTAATACGCAGCATTTCTCCGTACTCGCTGTGATGAAGATAATGTAATAGAGGTTCGATATATTGACTTTCACGCACTGCGAGCACAATCCTTGCCGCCATGAAACCACGCTCCTTTCGATAAAAGGAAATCCATTATTTTCTCAAAAAAGACAGCAAAAAAAGCACCGACAATAACCGTGGATACGGTAATTGAACGGTGCTTCCGTCGCTATTCCTTTAATTTACAGCTATAGTAGCATATATACAAGAAGGCAGCAATAAGTTTTTTCGCACACTAGCTGGATACTATACTCTCATCTTATCTTCGCGCCAGTTCTTAATGGCAGACCGGATATCGTTAGGATTGAGCTTCTCCTTCACGGCTCGCTGACACAGTGCTGGGAACTCATCGTCACCTGCATAGCGCAGCGCTATAATTTGGGATAATTCAAGCTCTGGGTTCAAAGCTTCGCCTGTCAGACGGAAATAGCGAAATTGCTCTTCCACTCTCACCACGCGATCCTGATTTTTTGTCGCATATATACGAATTCTCGTAATCGCAAATAGTAGGCATAAGGACAAGCCAAATAACAGCAATGGCACCGTTAAAACCCCATCATCACGTATCTCTTGAACAGCATAAATTGCCGACCACACAAACAAAATTAGCGCAAGCGGCATCGTCACAAAATGAAAAGGCCAATCAAAACGCATAAATCCTTTAGGCTTCCCTTTATTCATAATTCATCTCCATATTCTATATGACTTGTAGAGTGCTTAAAGCTTGGTCTCGCCGGGAATAGCAACGACAAAGGGCTTGTTATTCTCCCAGTTCAGCGACTTCCCTGAAACTTTAGTCGTTCCATCCACATTAACGATTCCGCAAATAATCTGACTTCCCCATACACTCGTATAATAATAGGCATAGGATGGTGCTAAAACAGGGGCTTTACCATATTCCTTTGCAATAGGATGTCCAAATATCGCGGTAAAATCTTGTTTATCAGCCTCTTTCGAATCGTCCAAATCTGCTTCCCATACGACTGTTCTAATGTTGTCTTTAATCTCATAATACGATACAAAATGCCCATAGATTATGAAATATCCATCAGACCTGCCTTCTGGAAAATAATACGACATAGACAACGCTTCATTATCACCCGTTAATTGAGACGGCTCTCTTTCTTCAAATGGAAATTGTAAGGCAGCAATGCGGGAAACAACCAAATCGTTACTATTATAATTCTGCACAAGCTTTGCATTTGCACGTTCCTGAACCCAGACAGTATTCGTACTAGCGTCCAGAGTTACTCTAGCCCCAAGAGCTTCTGCAATAAACCTTAGCGGTACTGTAACTCTTCCATCCATGATTCTAGCAGGTGCATCCAGTTGTACAGATTCCGAGTTCTTCCATGCTGTTCGAGAACCTACTGTAAGCTTAATCTTCATAGAGTCTCTGATGATCGTTAATTGCTTTGTACGGGCTTCCCACTGAATAGAAGTATTCTTGAAGCTCTCAAAAGCCTTCAGCGGAACCATCGTCTGTCCAGAAACGATATGCACACCGTAATTCACGCTCGAATTATTCACCATTACCTTGAGCTTAGCCTCTGCGGATACCGTTCCCATCGTACCTAAAGAAACTAACATAACTATTAATAGATAAAGCCCTGCCTTTCGCAGCATCCCTTCACCCCTCGCTAAATGTCCTTAACTATACCAAATTATGGTTACATTATAACATCTAGCCAAATCTCGGATTACAAAAATCTTTGTTTGATCTCCGGTGTTGGGAGCAGACACTGCTCATCGCGCCCGAACCAACGGTAACGATTCCTTGCAACATAACGGTAAAGGATATTCCGTATTTGGCGCGGCACTATAATGAAGAAATACGCAGCAGGCCAAGGCCATCTCAATCTACGCGCAATCCGCAGTACAGCAGCCGACTCTGTATAACACACACCGTTCTCCAGCAATACAACTGTGTTCAACTGCCCAGGTTGAAGTCCAGCCTCCCTCATTAGCTTAGCAGCAATTTCACTTTGTAAAGGCGCAAATAGAAATTTAGCCTTGGGATCACGCGGGATGATGAAACGAATCAAACCTTGGCAAAGATGACACACCCCATCGATCAGCACAATGGATTTATTTTGCATAATGTTCAGCTCCTCGTTCATTGCTCCCCCTCCCTGATAAAGATAAGTGTATCGCATATTTTGGGTAAACAAAAACGCGGGATAGAAATCCCGCGCCAACATGTACCGTTCTTTAATTATTCAGCAATTGCCTTTTCAATCCATTGATCGCCGATCATTTGTCCTTCGAAATCAGCAGTGAATGCCTCCATGCATTTACAGATGAAATCTTTGCGGCAAATTGGACATGGAGTTTTAAGCAGGCGGCTGATGTTCGTCATTTTCCATTCCGGAAACCGATTATAAAACGCACGGCACTCCGTTCCATCAGCAAGCTTGATAATGAACTCGTACAATCCTTCCTTATCGTTGCTGCTGGCTTTGGTCACATTCGTAATATTCGGTCTGTAAGACATCTTCATCACCCATTATTTAAATTTTTGGTTGTAAATTGCACACGCAACATATTCTCAGATACTTAGACATATTAAAGAATTTTAAGGGTGATGTCAACCAAAGACGCCTAACACGGAGGCTATTTATTACTCTTTTATGATCAACGCCTTTATTCAGTCATTATTTCCATAAAATATATACAGATACATTTAATTTATGATCATTAATTTCACAATGATTTGATAAAGCGAACGGGCGTTAATGATTCATAGAACATTCTTATTTGGCTCTCTCTCATAAATGGTGTACAATTAAATTGTGATAAATCAAAATAGGAATTAAAAAGGAGGTGGCATCCATGAGTATATATGATTTTGAAGTCAACACTCTTCGGGGTGCAGAAGAATCATTGTCCAAGTACAAAGGCAAAGTGCTCCTTGTTGTGAATACAGCTAGCAAATGTGGATTTACGCCTCAGTATAAAGGGCTTCAGGAAGTGTACGAGAAATTTAAGGATCGTGGATTCGAAGTGTTAGGTTTCCCAAGCAATCAGTTTGCCGGCCAAGAGCCTGGTGAAAGTGATGAAATTGCAGAATACTGCGAGATTAATTATGGAGTAACCTTCCCCATGTTCGAGAAGATTGATGTAAAAGGCGACGAAGCACATCCCTTATTCAAATACTTATCTAAGGAAGCACCTGGTGTTCTAGGCTCAAAAAGCGTGAAATGGAACTTCACGAAATTCCTGGTGGATCAAGAAGGCCGTGTCCTTAAGCGTTTTGCTCCTAAAACTACTCCTCAGCAGATCGAATCTTATATCTCCAAGCTTTTGAAATAATCCGTTTAAGAAAAAATTCCGAAAAAGGATACCGGCCACATCACTCAGTCCACTAGCTGATATGCGGTCAGTATCCTTTTTGTCTTTACACATGATATTGTGATAAATCCCCCTCCTAACCCCTTTGGAATAATTTATATTATTGATGAAGAAAATTACTGGGAGGGTCAAGCGATGGTTAAACTGCGTGATTTGCCAGAACTACAGGTTATCGGTTGGACAAATGTTAATGCCTCTGGAGAGCCTTATCCGAATCTTTGGGAATTTGTTTTTGGTGAGTTAGATATTGATGCGAAATTTGACTCCATCCCCTCAAAAGTTCAAGACAGTGGTTGTTATCTGGGTCTATTTCAGAATCGTACATCTGTCCCCCGATTGTGGGAACAAGCTGCTTGGGATCATGAGTTCTTCCTTGCGGTCGAAGTAAAGCAGCTAGATTTCATTCCTGAAGGGCTTGTGCAGAAGACCTTCCCTGCATCAACC
Source organism: Paenibacillus sp. FSL E2-0201 (assembly GCF_037963325.1). Taxonomy (NCBI): domain Bacteria; kingdom Bacillati; phylum Bacillota; class Bacilli; order Caryophanales; family Paenibacillaceae; genus Paenibacillus; species Paenibacillus sp. FSL E2-0201. Next base: position 1,300,769 of record NZ_CP150154.1, on the reverse strand, counting down.
TATGCCATATTTACAGCAAACGGGGTGCCTCACTCGGCTTTTCAGAACACTTGGAATCACATACATAATGAATGGCTGCCGCATTCCGAATATATATTCAATCCGGATGGTGTCTTTTTCATCCAATATACAGAAAATTCTGGACCAGATGATGAACGATTCGAAGCCCATTTATGCGTCCCTATTAAGAAAAAGTAGTGCTTCCCCCAATGCTTGATTAAGCACAAAAAAAGAAGCCTTGCGTCGCAAGGCTTCTTTCGTCAATCTATATGCGGTAGAGAGGACTCGAACCTCCACGGGTATACACCCACTACCCCCTCAAGATAGCGTGTCTGCCATTCCACCACTACCGCGCGGTGTGTTAAACATAGAACTTTGTTTGAGGTCAACATTCATTATTATAAATGTACTTTTCCAAAATGTAAAGGCGTTGATTCAAGAATTTTCATCTACCAATTTCTGCTTGCGATACTCAGCGAAAGCTATGTATTCTTTAATGAATTCCTTTTCTTCTGGAAGCAATTCATCCACTCGACCTTCACTTGTCTTCGCTTCTTCGAAATCATAGGTCGCACTGCTCTCTTTCAATATCTCAGGTGTGTTTCTGCCTAAGATAAGCCAATCCAGACTCACATGAAAAAAAGCACCGATCTCAATCAATTTATGTGTTCCCGGAGTAGACTTCCCCCGCTTCCAATCGCCCATATTCCCTGTGCTAATGTTTAACTGCTCACAGAACGATTTCTTGGTCAGACCTTCTTGCTTAATTAAGTACTCTATACGTTCGTAAATGGTCTGCATCAGTGAACCGCCTTTCACAAAAAAAAATAAAAAAAGACTTATTTAAGTGATTCGTATTGTAAAATAACGTAAAAAAGTATATAATTGGTGCTATTATGTATTATCCGATTATATCATATGGCTAGAATGACGATAAGAGGCGACTCAGGTGACAAGTAACTCCCTTTATTATCTTATCATCTTGAAGGATCTCTAGGAGGGAGCGGTTACTTTTGTCAAAGTGCTTATCATCTTCCATTATCCATTCACTTGAACGCCTCCCCCACAATGCAGTGGTCATCAACAATCAAGGAGTTATCCAGTTCACCAATCGGAAGTGGAAGGTATTTAGTCATGAATACGGCCTCTCCCCCCATAACAAATGGATTGGAGCTTATTATTCGGAGCTTATGCAAGATGTGATTGTCGATTCCGAACAATGGGCCAAGCTTTGTGAGTCGGTGACAATCATACTCAGCAGAGAACACCAGGTTTATACTGCTGAATTCTCCATACAACCTATCAATAAAGGGAACCGGATTTTTCGTTTGGAGCTCTATCCTCTTCTTTCAGATGATTATTTAGAAAATGCTTTTATTATTTCTCTATATGATTTGGGCGCTTTTATAGAAGGAACTCAGCTGTCAGGAATCACCAGCCTCTGTTCGACATGCCAGTCAACACATGAGTTAATCCCTATCTGCGCTTCCTGCAAATCTATTCGAAATTCTAAGGATGAATGGATCACTATTGAACATTTTTTAAAGCAACAGCTTGCTCTACAATTCACCCATGATATCTGCCCAGACTGTGTCAGACAGCTTTATCCCCAATATGCCAGAGCCTTTAAGAACTAATCAGTTTATCTAATCTTATAAAAAAAAGTAAGAAAACCTCTGCGAAGCAAAGGATTTCTTACTTTTATTTGTATGCGGTAGAGAGGACTCGAACCTCCACGGGTATACACCCACTACCCCCTCAAGATAGCGTGTCTGCCATTCCACCACTACCGCATAATATGACCCGTATGGGATTCGAACCCATGTTACCTCCGTGAAAGGGAGGTGTCTTAACCCCTTGACCAACGGGCCTTAGCAAGGTTGTCTTAACGTGACAACAAAAATTATGATACCAGAAATATAGAGACATGGCAAGCACTTTTTTTCATCCATTTTTCAGCCCATAGCATTCTTAGATACTTCAATCATCTCTATATCCCAATCAGATCTAATTCTGACCTTGACCCACTCATATTGTTCCCTTGAATCGCTGTGTATCTCATAGACATAAAGAAGCTTTCTTCTGGAGCCATGGTCCTCATAACGGATAGGTTCAATAGAAAGATTTGCGCCACAAGATATTACAGTCTTGGATAGCTTTCTCCTAATAGAAGGATAGTGCTTACCATTCAGTACGCGATGCATATGTAGCATCATACCAACGCCGATCAACGCAGCAAGCCCACCGAAGATCAGTCCTGCCAGGCCGTTATAATAAGACATATCCCCTTGATGTGTAAACGAAAGTATAGCGGTCTGCGTAAGAACGAGGGATATCAAGGAGGCTGCTAGATTGGATAGTTTAATTGCCGAAACTGCCGGCGCTTTTCCTTTTCTCATTGTAACAATCGATCCATGCACCGCCGTACAGAAATAACCGCACGCAATAAATGATAAAAACTATGCTAGACGTAGTCAAGATGACTCCAACCCTGAAGTAGCTCTTATATCCTTCTCTGCCGTACCCATACGGATGTGTTTCGTCAGGCGGCCGCTTCCCCTTAAGATGCCTTTTAACCGCAGTTGCCTTCGCTAAGGCTAACCCTACATTGTACAAAGCATATATACATAAGAAGATTGAGGCAGTATAGAGCCCTACAATCATTTTTCCAACGGCCATAACAATGTTCATATAAAACGATATTTTTGCATACTTGATTGAACGTTCTATTTTTCTTTGATCCATATTCCTCACTCCCACTAACTAACAAAAAAAGAGCCCTTGAGGCTCTAACGAATATATTCACGGATTCATAATTGAATCCGAGTTCGATCATCTTCTTACTGAAGCTTTTTCCAGCTGAGGGGGCGAGCGGAATGCGCAGTTTTCTATCCCGAACAAAGCTTCCCTTCCCCTGCATGGAATAAATAAGCCCCAGCTCCTGCAGGCGTTCATATGCTTTCCGAGCGGTCATACGCGGAACTTTGAACCGCTCTGCAAGCTCATGCTCCGATGGCAATTTATCGTCAGACACATACTCGCCTGACTGAATAGAGGCGTTCAAATGATCCATAATATCCATTTCTTCAGACATTCTGATCACCCCCATAGCAGCAATTGCTTACGTTCCTTCAGTGCACCTACAACTGCAGCATCAGGACTTTTACTGCCAAGTGTTATAGGACTTTCACCATAGAAGCCATGAAAATCTGAACCTCCGGTCATGATCAGATTATATTTAAGTGCCAATTCCCGTGCCCGAAGCTCATCTTCTTCTCTATGCAATGGATGCCATACCTCAATGCCTTGTAAACCAACTTCCACAAGTTCATCTACAGCCTCAAAGCTCTGGTATTGCCCCGGATGTGCTAGCACAGGAACACCACCAGCCAGAATAATGGTCCGAACTGCATCTTTCGCATCGACATATTCTGTCGGAATATAAGCAATGCCAGGTTGTTCCCCTCGCTGCCCTCGTGAGAAAAGCTTTTTATATAAGTCGCCATAGATCCGATCCGTATAGCCTTGATCAATTAGCGCATGCATAATATGCTGCTTATATACTCCCGTTCCGCCTTCGGCGTAGCTCAGGACATCCTCCCAGCGAATGTTATAGCCAGCTTCGATTAACCGCTTAGTTGCCAAGCAACAGCCTTCATGACGCCGTAAAAGTAGAGGACTACATAAAGCATTAATGGCTTCATGATCCTCTTCGATAAAATAGCCAAGAATATGAATCCGACGTTGGCGCTGCGTATCATAGCCTGATATCTCAATGCCAGGGATAAATTCGATGCCACGCTCTCTGCACATCTCGTCCATCTCAGCTAGCCCCTGTGTTGTATCATGATTGGTAACTGCCAAGTGCCCAATTTGTTCTTAAACAGCAAGCTCCAGCAGCTCTGTAAAATGAAGTGAACCATCCGACATTCTCGTATGACAGTGCAGCTCAATTTTCATAGCTTCCTCCTTCAATTTACTTCTTGAGCCCATTCTAACTTGATGCCAAGTAGCAAGGGTCATGGCAATGTAAGCGGAACGTTAAGAATTGTAATAATTTAGATATGAAAAAAGAGCAAACCCAGTGTGATGATGATATGCTCCCATCATAGTAGACAGTAGAAAAAACAAAAACTTCTACTTCAACAATGATGGGAGTTTTTGCGATGTCCAAAAGGAGTTCAATCTCTTTAGACGTAAAATTACACGTAGTACAGCGATGTATTCAGCATGTATCAAATCCTAATCATGAAGCAAAGCAATTAGGGGTTGCCAAAACTACAGTTACAGATTGGATAAGGAAATATAAGGCGGAAGGCTATGAGGGATTAAGAGAATCTAAGGGTTGGAAAGAATACGCTGATGAATTGAAGTTTGCTGCTATCAGAGATGTTCTATCTGGAGAATCTTTATGGGGAACTACCAAGAAGTATAATATTTCGAGTAGTAGTGTTTTGAGAAGATGGATTTCCAAGTATACTTGTAGGAAAGAAACTAAACCTACTCGTAAAGGAAATGGACACTCTCGTATGAATAACGGACGGAAAACAACTTTTCAAGAACGCATTGAAATCGTACAATACACAATCGCTAATCACTTAGACTATCAAAAATCTATCGTGAAATATAAAGTTTCATATCAACAGGTATACGCATGGGTACGTAAATATAATACTGGCGGCGAGGAAGCCCTTAGAGACAACCGTGGCCGTATCAAGTCAGTAGAAGAACTCGACGATCATGAACGCCTTAAACTTCGAATTAAGGAGCTAGAAGCTCGAAATGAATTCCTAGAAATGGAGAATGCCTTCGCAAAAAAGTTGGCAGAGATCCGGCGAAGAAATACACGCTAACTTTAGTTCGACATGCAGATTTGTATCCAGCCATCAAGGAACTGCACGTAGAAAAAGGCTACCCCATCACGGCGTTATGTAAGCTAGCTAGAGTCGCCCGATCTGCCTATTATAAATGGTTAAAGTGGAAGCCATCGACCCAAGAACTCGAGATTTTTTCGCTCGCTCAGGAAGTGAAGCTTCGCTATGAAAAACGCGGTGGAATTCTTGGATATCGTCAAATGCGCATTCAACTAAACCGTAAACTTAAGGGGAATTATAACAAGAAAAAATATTATCGAATTATGCGTGCTCTTGGATTAAAGGCTGTAATCCGAAGAAAACGACCAAATTACGTAAAGGCCACTGAAATTCATATCGCTGAAAATGTAATGAATCGTAAATTCAATGCAGAAGCTCCTAATAAGAAGTGGTGCACAGACGTCACAGAATTAAAGTATGGAAACGGTCGTAAAGCCTATCTGAGCGCTATTATTGATGTGTATGACAACTCCATTGTTTCATGGGTAATGAGCCATTCCAACAACAATATGCTCGTCATGGATACGGTGAAGAAAGCTTACAGAAGCAACCCCAAAGTGAATCCGCTTCTTCACAGCGACAGAGGCTTTCAATACACATCACAAGAGTATAATCGCCTTCAAGTGAAGTATGGATTTACTAAAAGTATGTCTCGAGTAAGTCGTTGTTTAGATAACCAACCCATAGAACGATTTTGGGGCACTTTAAAGGCAGAAAGTTATTATCTGAAAAAACACGACACTTATGAGGAACTCTTTGAAGTTGTGAGCAATTATATCCGTTATTACAATAATTACCGATACACGGAACGGTTAAACGGCTTATCTCCAAACGAATATAGACAAGCTGCTTAACGATGAACAAAAAAAAATCCCCCAATCTCTCATAAACTGAACCTGGGGGATAATTTAATCATTTTTTTGTTTTTTAGACTGTCTACTTGACAGGGAGCACTTCAATGATCTGGGTTTGCTCTTTTGTTTTCCTCTGAACTTATGGATTAACCTTCGCTTCGAAGGTTTGTACTCCATCTACAAATTTTAGCACCACCGCTGCTTTTACCGGGTCATGCGTTTCATTCATTGTGATCTTACCCGTAGCCAGTTGTAAATCCTTCGTCCCAGCGAGTGCCTCCTTCAGCTTCTCAGGGTCCGTGGAGTCCGCACGTTTAATAGCATCCGCTACTAGCTTCACAGCATCATATCCAAGCGCAGCCATCCCATCTGGAACAAGATCACCGTTAGCAGCCTTGAAGGCATCTACGAACGATTTCACTTCAGGCGAGCTATCTTCAGGTGAATAGTGATTGGACATATACGTATTATTGAGCGCCTCAGCGCCGGCAATCTCAGCCAGCTGTGGTGAATCCCAGCCATCCCCGCCCATAAACGGAACAGTGATCCCCATCTCACGAGCTTGTTTTACGATTTTGCCGACCTCTTCATAATAGCCCGGGAGATAAATCACATCGGGATTAGCTTCTTTAATACGTGTTAACACGGCTTTAAAATCAGAATCTTTTTGTTGATAGGATTCTTCGCTTAAGATAGAGCCGCCATTTTTAGTAAAAGTAGCTTTAAAAAAGGTTTGCAGCCCTTTGGAATAATCACTAGATGCATCTGTATAAATAACTGCTGTTTTCGCTTTAAGTGTATCCTTGGCGAAGTTCGCCATTACTTCTCCTTGAAAAGGATCAATAAAAGAGGCGCGGAATACCCATTCATTCAAGTCACCAGTACGTTCATCAACAGTTACTTTGGGGTTTGTGGCTGAGGAGCTGACCAGAGGAATGCCTTTTTCTTGAGCAACAGGAACAATCCCTAGTGTATTCGTAGATGTAGTTGCACCGATAATAGCTACGACTTTATTGGTAGTAATTAGCTTTTGCGCTGCGCGTGTCGCCTCTTCCGACTTAGATGCATTATCCGCTTCAATCAATTCAAGTTTTTTGCCGAGCACTCCACCAGCATCATTAATTTCTTTTACCGCCAGCTTTGCCCCTTTAAGTGCAGAATCACCGAAGGAAGCCTGGCCGCCTGTAAGCTCAAGGTCTGCTCCAATCTTGATGGTCCCTCCACCAGCATTCTCGCCCTCAGCGGTAGTGTCGTCTGTCTTGTTCCCACAGCCTGCCAGCAATCCACCAGCCAATAACACAGTCATCAATATGGCCCCGATTTTCTTCATCCTCTTCCAGCCTCCCAAAATAAATGATTTATAGGTTCTTTCTGTGATGCTGTTGTGAACTAGCCGATGAATTAATGTCCCAGATAAGCCATTCTGATCTCTTCCGAGTCTGCCAATTCCTTGGCATCTCCCTCAAGCACCACTCTGCCTGTTTCGAGCACATAAGCTCGATGAGCAATCTTAAGTGCCTGATGCGCATTTTGTTCTACAAGAAGTACTGTCGTTCCAGAGGCATTCACTTCTTGGATGATCCGAAAAATATCCTGAACGAGCAATGGAGCCAGCCCCATGGAAGGTTCGTCTAGCAGCAATAGCTTGGGATGCCCCATCATTGCACGCCCCATAGCGAGCATCTGCTGCTCCCCGCCAGACAAGGTGCCGGCAAGCTGTTTTTTCCTCTCTAAAAGACGCGGGAAGGTGGAGTAGACCTTGGCAAAGTCAGCAGCTAAGCTGCCCGAATCTTGTAAAAAAGCGCCTAACTCCAGATTTTCTTCCACCGACATATTAGCAAATACACGCCTGCCTTCCGGACAATGAATAAGCCCCTGTTTTACGATGGACTGCACACTCTGATTCGCAATCGATTTTCCAAGGAAATCTATAGTACCTGTCTTCGGTTTCAGCAATCCTGAGAGGGTCTTGAGCAATGTAGACTTTCCTGCTCCATTAGCTCCAATTAGAGTTACGATCTCGCCTTCTTTTACATGCATACTTAAATCCTTCAAGGCATGGATGGCCCCATAATACACATTAATTTCTTGTATACTAAGCATGGTCCACTACACCTCCTGTCCTAGATAGGCTTCGATAACTTTTGGATGATTCCTTATTTGTAGCGGTGTACCCTCAGCAATCAGCATTCCGCGATCCAGCACATAAATCCGGTCACACACTCCCATCACAAGGGACATATCATGCTCGATAAGCAAGATCGACAGATCAAAGGACTCACGGATCCAAGCAATCAGATTCATTAGCTCTTTGGTTTCGTTCGGGTTCATCCCTGCCGCAGGTTCATCCAATAGCAAAAGCTTAGGCCCCGCTGCAAGCGCACGCGCAATTTCCAGTCGCCGCTGATTTCCGTAACTAAGATTCCCGGCACATTCATCACATTGATCAGCTAGATTAAAGATTTTGAGAATGTCCATAGCCTTCTGTGTAATTTTGTTCTCCTCAGTAAAATGCTTAGGCAACCGGAGCATAGAGGTAAAGATTGAATGTCTGGCATGCTGGTGAAACGCGATCTTAACATTATCGAGAACCGTCATAGCGGTAAATAGCCGAATATTCTGAAATGTCCGTGCAGCCCCTTTTCGATTAATACGATAAGGCTTCATCCCACCCACTGCCTGATTGCTCAGAGTAATGTTGCCGCTGGAAGGCGGATATACCCCCGTCAGCAGATTAAAAAGAGTTGTTTTCCCCGCACCATTAGGCCCAATAAGTCCAATCAACTCACCTTTATTAATGTGGAGGGTTACCTCATTCAGCGCCTTAAGTCCCCCAAATGCACGACTCGCCTGTTGAACATCAAGAAGCACTTCCGCTGTTAATGCTGTCACTTGGCTTGACCTCCTTTTTAGACAATTTCAAGAAAGAAAAACCCGTGCTGCCAAGCAGCCCCTTAGGCCGAAAAATCATCATCAGAATTAGAATCGCCGAGTAAATAATCATCCGCAGCTCCGGATACTCCTGAAGCACCGTAAAGAGCACTGTCAGCACAATCGCACCCACGATGGCACCGCTTGTACTTCCTAGTCCACCTAACACAACCATGACTAGAATTTCGAATGATTTTAGAAAATTAAAGCTACCCGGATTAATGACGTAGAACTTATGAGCAGAGAGACCACCAGCTATCCCCGCAAATAATGCACCGAGTGAAAAAGCAATGACTTTGTACAAAGTCGTATTAATCCCCATCGCTTCAGCAGCAATTTCATTCTCCCGAATCGCTATACAAGCTCGGCCGTGAGTGGAACGTATAAAGTTATTGATGACAACAACCGTGACCAGTGTGAACAGAAACATAATCGTCCAAGTCGTTTGATTGGGGATGCCGCTTAGACCTGAAGCTCCGCCCACATATTCTGTATTGAGCAGGACAATCCGAATAATCTCTCCAAATCCCAGCGTAGCAATCGCCAGATAATCTCCATTTAGCCGTAAGGTCGGAATCCCAATAAGTACACCAAAGAATGCAGCCACCAGACCAGAGATTACTAACGCCAGTACGAAAGGCATGTCAAAATTCAGAGTTAGAATAGAAGAAACATACGCACCAATGGACATAAACCCAGCATGCCCGATTGAGAATTGCCCTGTTATCCCGTTAATCAGATTCAAAGACACCGCCAGCATGACATTTATACAAATCAGAATTAGCGTAGACTCCATAACATCATCAAATATTCCCGTTGTTAGAAGAACTTGAATGATGACATATAGGACAATAGCTAAGACGATGCCGATCCAAAATGACTTGTTTATCTTCTTCATACGGCATCTCCCTACACTTTCTCACGGACATTTTTACCAAACAGCCCGGACGGTTTAAAGATAAGGATTAGGATGAGTACAGCAAAGGCCACACCATCACGCCACGAAGAATACCCCAGAGAAGAAACCTCTGTCTCAACTGTACCCAGCAGAAGCCCACCCACCAAAGCGCCGGGAATGCTGCCAATGCCACCAAGCACAGCAGCCACGAAAGCTTTGAGTCCTGGGAGCACACCCATCATCGGGTCAACCGAATTGTAAGTCATTCCAAAAATAACGCCCGCCGCTGCCGCAAGTGCAGATCCTATAGCAAAAGTAGCTGAAATTGTCCGATCTACATTAATTCCCATCAGGCGTGCAGCTTCCATATCAAAAGAAACAGCCCGCATCGCTTTACCGATCTTGGTTCGGTGCACAATATACTGGAGAATGATCATCAAAACAACCGTCGTTCCCAAGATCATAATTTGGTTGGAATCTACCTGAATCGAAGAACCAAACAAGGTGTATTGCTGCTTATTAAGTATCTCTGGAAAGCCTTTAGCCTGAGGCCCGAGAACAAATACACCTGTGTATTCCAGAAAAAAAGAAACGCCGATTGCAGTAATAAGTACAGCGATCCGCGAGGCTTTTCGTAGAGGTTTGTAGGCTAGCCGTTCGATCGACATCCCCAGTAACGCACTGATGGTCATAGAGATTACCAATGAAATAAGTAAGACTAGGATTGGAGGCAGCCCTGCCGTAGCCAGATACCTAGCGCTGAACAATCCAATAAACGACCCCACCATAAACACATCACCATGAGCAAAATTGATCAATTTAATAATCCCGTAAACCATGGTGTACCCTAGTGCGATCAGAGCATAGATGCTCCCTACAGAAATCCCGTTAATTAATTGTTGAATGAAATACTCCATCGCCGTCCCCCTATTCCTATATTCACTTTTTAAAAAGCACCTTTCTTAAGCTTACATTCATTTTCATTATTTTATGTCATTTATATTAACATAAAAATACAAATAGATTAACGATAACTGTGTTATTTACTAAAAAATTCAATATTTACGTTATATTACATGACATATAAATTCATTGAACAAGGAGTGATTCTACGAAAAAATGTGTAGGGAGGAGGAAAACTGAGGAAATCAGAGATTTTTGAAGTTCGGCACCAATTGACCCATGTTCGATATTCATTCGAATGCTGAACTCAATGGGAAATAATATAACATTTATCTCATTATGACATACAAAAAAAAGCTTATTCCCAACCGATAAACGGAAGGAGAATAAGCTGTTCACATTTTCTCTTTTAATTCTAATTCTTTAATCTGCATCATATGATGTCGGTCATGTGATATAAAATCCTTTAAATATGACTCAAAGCAAAACCTTCCGTCAACATATTTTTCCGAGTATTTTTCCTCTTCAAGACTACCTATACAATCTAATATTAAGTTACGATACTTCATCGTCAATTCTATTATTTCGTCTTTAGTTTTTGTCTTACCATATGTAACAGCATCATTATTAAATAAATCGAAATCAATAAGTTGAAGTGTTATCGCTTTATCGCACACTATCGGTTCTATTGTCGATTCATAAAAGTATTTATCCCAAAGCATTATATGACTAACAACATCATGAATTGCCCATTTTCCTTCAGCGATGGGTGTTTTCCAATCTAAATCAATAATTTCTAGAACAAATCCATTCCATTCCTTAAACTGATTTAGCAAGTCTGATCGGTTATTCATTTGCATATCTCCTTTTTTATCATCATAATCCCAGAATAATTCTTTCTAAAAAGATTACATCATTTGACTTATTTGATGTTGTAACAAACTTGCCAATAAGAACTTCTCTTCACTATCAGCTGCGCCCACTAATAGACTATGACCAAGTTCATCTCTGACAGTAATGTTAATTTCGTTTTGCTTTAAGATAATAGTTCCAACCTCTTTAGAACTCAACTTACTAGTAACTCGCTTTACAAAAACCGAAGCTGTCATTCCAAGAGCTTATTTTTTATATATGTAATCAATAAATCCTTGCCGTATCCATTCGCCTTCAAACTTTCTTTCCAATACTCGATCTTCTTTGTATATTAATTGCATATCCTCAAACATAGAATCCGCCTCATGATAATCATAATAAGAGTGGATCACTAATTCATCATCTTCCATTTGTTCATACTGATGTTCCCCTAAATCAACCCCGTCACCGACTCGAAAATCCTTAAGGGTTAAAAAATTAACGAACAATAGCCCACCAGGTTTCAGCACCCGTTTCAATTCATTTATTGCTTCTTTCACATCTTGTTTTTTCATATGAAAAATAGAATTATACGAATACACAAAACTCATCGACTCATCGTTTAATGCCAACTGTCTCATGTCACCCTGATGTATGTTTAAATTCTGCCCTCTTTCTGCTGCGAACTGATTAGCTCTGTTCATTTGTTCAACATTCATCTCTATTCCGTATGTAGCGTATCCATAATTCGCAAACAAACTTAGTGGAGGTGTATCTCCTCCTGCACCACAATCTAATATTGTTTTTTCCATACCACTTTCATTACACAATGCCAAAAATCTGTACAGGGGTATTTGTTTAAAAAGCTCCATGTTTATTTCGCTCCTTTGAGTTTAGGTTAATCCTTTCTCAAACCACCTTACTCATAGCTAAGATCCTTTTTGTAGTAAAAATGCTTACTTCCAAGTGGAGCATCTTCGATAGTTGCAATCACTTTATATCCATACTTCTTATAAAATCCAGGCGCTTGAAAGCTGAATGTATCTAATTTGATAAAAGTACATTTTTTCGCTCTAGCAACTTGCTCTGCTTCTTCCAATAATCTTTTCCCGTAACCTTGACTACGATAGTTATCATCCACCCACAAAATACCAATCTCCATCCAATTCCAACATATCGCACTGTTGATACCGGCAATAATATCTCCTTTATCATCCTTCAAGCATAAATTCACCTCCTCATAGATGCCATTTGGTACTTGTTTAGAATTAAATTCAATAAGTTTTTTTCTAACGTAATCTGTTTCTTCATTTGAGCTATAAAGTATCTTAGGATTAATCGACATAAGTTCCTCCGGATGTTTTATCTCTAACATTGAATCCCCGCAATTCCAAAAGTCCCATTTATAACTTTCTCGTACTCATCCCATTCAAAATAAAAAGGCCCAACATTAATAGCTTTATTGCTGGGTTCCAGTTTGAAATCTCTCCATATGATAAGATTCTCTTCTTTTTCAATAAATACGGATATAAAGCCGCATTCTTCATCTCCACACCAGGGACAGACTAATATTGGGTACCTATAGTACAAATATTCATGCATTTCGTTTAACAAGAAATAGTTAATCATTTTCCTTTGATGCTCTTCACTCCCCCACCCGAGGGATGGAACCATGTCATGTTTTTTAAGCGTTTGGTAAAGAGACCTATCATCAATTATTATGTCAGCAAATTTGGTATTTTTATTTCCTTCTTGATCACGATCAAGACTATCATATCTACTTGAAGGTTTAGTTTGTAATTGATTTAAAATTTTCATTTTCCCTCCGCAGTATAACTACTGTGTTAGCTGATGTAATCGACTTCGTTAGGCTTATTAGTAAACATTCGCTTTTCTCACTCTATTCACCTTCCCAAATATAGAATCCGGCCACCATCATCACTAATAATTTAGAAAAAAGACAATTTATACAACAAAAAAAGAGCCCCCAAAATGGAAGCTCTTCTTATGTAATTCAGAACGGAGAGAGTGGGATTCGAACCCACGCACCGCTTACGCAGTCTAACCCCTTAGCAGAGGGTCCCCTTATAGCCACTTGGGTATCTCTCCATAAAAATGGCTCCCCGAACAGGACTCGAACCTGTGACAACTCGATTAACAGTCGAGTGCTCTACCAACTGAGCTATCAGGGAACATTAGAAGTAAATTTAGAAGTGAACATGAATTAATTTATCATGATTTCAAGGTCTAGTCAAGCGGGTAAAATAATTTTTGTGATCGTTTTCAAATTTACCTCTTACTCTGCCTCAATATAGATTTAAGAGGGAGCTATCCCCCTCTAGTCTATACACACCATTCCCCGTCTTCCGGAACCTGTACTCGATCTTGTAGCTCCTCCTTCTCCAAGTGAGCTTTTAACTTATCTCGGGTAACTAGGCAATGGTTGATGGCGTTCATGTGTACAGCGATGACCTTAGAAGAAGGAGCATATTCGCATAAGTCTACGACATCCTGCTCATTCATTGTGATATGGCATCCGCTTAAAAACTGCGCACCACCAGCATTTACAACTGTCACCTCAGGTTTAAAAACGTCCAATGCCATTTTCACCTTATCACACCAAATTGTATCCCCAGCCACATATAGAACAGGTTCTCCTTCCGCCTGAAACACAAACCCGGATACCTTACCCATAAGTTTACCAGTCACTCCAGTGCCATGCCGTCCATCAGTACGTGTTATAGTTATTCCATTAAACGTCAGCGAATCTCTAATTTCCGTGGTATGCTCAAACCCCTGCTTCGATAATTTATCTCCGTCTCCTTCCTGACATAATAGTGGTAGATCATGCGGCAACAAAGAAATGGCAGCGGCATCCCAATGATCCTGATGAAGATGTGTGACAAGAATTACATTAGGACTCAGCCATTGTTCTATGGCTCCCGGCAAAGGAACGAGCGGATTCCGACGATCATTTTCCGTATTAAAAATGGGAGGATTAACACCCTGCTCACTCAACATAGGATCGATCAGAAATGTACTTCCACCATACTCCAGCCATAGGGTCGCGTTGCGAATATGCTGTATTTTCATCGTAAGCCCTTCTTTCTTTCAGATCTCTTCTGCTACAATTAATTATAGTTGGACCTTGAAACAGAATACATTGAGATTGGAAAGAGATTGGCCTGTTCTACTTTCATGCAGAAAGGATTTTAGATAATGATGAGTTCTTACTCCATAGATGATGTGGATTTTCGCATCCTACAGCTTCTAATTGAAGATTCCACGATCAGTCACAGAGACATTGGGCAGCAAGTCCATATGACGGGTCAAGCTGTGGGCGCGCGTATTCGCAAAATGCAGGACACAGGAGTCATTGAAGGTTACACCGTTCGCTGGAATCCGGATAAGGTTGGGGAGACTATTCATGCCTTTATTACTGTGTTTCTGGGTTCGAATACGGTCCATCCAGCCTTTCAGACATTCGCAAAGCAACATGACAGCGTTAAAGAAATACATCGCGTCAGTGGAGAAGGCTGCTATTGGATACGTGTTCGTACGGGAAGCCAAGAGGAATTGAATAACTTTCTCGACGAGCTGCTGAAGTTCGGAAATTACAGAGTCAATCTATCAATGGGAAAGCTGAAATAAGGCTGTATCGCGTAGGAGGCCGCTATCGAATCAGTTGACCTTATATGCAAAAACGCAGAGCAACAATTCTCCAATAATCGGAGAACCGCTGCTCTGCTGTCTTTTTACATATGAAATGTTATAGCTTCTACTACCAAAGCTAATTCAATAATTTAGCTGTTCTAAGCAAACGAACTAGAATTACAGCTGCTTCTGCACGGCTAGTATCACTGCCAGGCGCAAAGCTGCCTGCGGATTGGCCTTTCATAATCCCTTTAGCAGTTAAGACATTCACAGCTTCAGTTGCCCAAGAAGAAATAGAAGATGCATCTGTGAAAACATTTGTAGCAGTGTTTGCTCCAGATACTTCAGCTCCAAGGTTCAGCAGCTTCAATGCTCTAGCTGCCATAACAGCCATTTGCTCCCGTGTAATAGGAGCATTCGGACGGAAGGTTCCATCCTCATAGCCTTGAACTAATCCTAGAGCTGCTGCGGCTCTTGCGTCCGCTGCATACCACGATAAATCGGACACATCACTGAAGGTCCTCGTTGTATTCCCAACGACAAGACCCAACGAACGAATCAGCATAGCCGCGAACTCGGCACGACTAACTGATTCCTGAGGCGCAAATGTATCTGCGGATTGTCCGGTCAAGATCAGTCGACTAGCAAGCATCTCAATCTCATTCTTTGCCCAGTGTGAAGAAATATCCCCAAATGTAACAGGGTGCAGTGCTGCGACGAATACACCGCTCGCACTACTGCTCTTAACAGTAACCTTGGTCATCCCATCCACGAGTTCGAACATCGCAGGTACATAACGGAAGGAACCTGTCTGTTCATCATAAATAAGGACTACCCCCGTCTTCGCATCCAGCGCTTCCTTAATCATAAATGCACGTTCTACATAGGTGGTGCCGAATCCATTAGCAGGTACAATGGTTTTGCCATCTGTAACCTTTAAGGTAATACTTGCCGGAGTTCCTTGTACAGTAAAGCCTTGCTGCTTAGCCTTAGCAAGCAGTTGTTCCAATCCTTTTCCGCTTAGCGGATTTACTTGGAACTCTAGCGTACCTGCTGGCATTTGTGCCGCTTTCAGCACGCTCTCCACGAGTCCTAGAGGGAAGCGATAGCTCATATCGCCACCGGCAATAACAAGCACCGCATTCGGGCTAAGTACTGCCGCATTGCGTAAAGCTTCTGCGCTAAAGCGAGCTGTACCATCTCCATTAGCTGAAATCTCGATCACAGCCTGCCCAGCAGTCGCCTTAGCCTTTAACTGCGCATCATGATTTGCAGCTGGTGTTGGCATTGGTGTAGCGACAGGTGCAACAGGATTTACTGACCCCGCCGGATCAGGAGTACTAGTTGGACCTGGTGTGCTCGTTGGAGCTGGTGTACTCGTTGGACTAGGTGTACTCGTTGGACTAGGTGTACTTGTTGGTTCAGTCGGATCCACAGGATCCGTCCCACCATTAGGTAATACCACCTCAACTGTATACACCCTCTTATCGTTGCCAACAGTTACCGTGAAGTCTGTGCTTCCCGCTTTAAGTCCATGCAGACTGCCGTTTGTAAAAGTAGCAATATCACTGTTCGTCAGCACAAGTGTAGCTTGTGAAGTAATCTCCACCCCTTCTTTGTCCAACACCTGAAGGATCGCTGACTTTCCTTGTTCCAGTACAACAGGTCCGCTCTGTCCATCTTCAAGCTTGAGGGAGAACGGTTTAACAGCTGTGGCTATTCCTTGGTTCTGTTCAATGATGCTTAATTCAGGAGATGCATTGGTCAGGAGATTCATCCGTTCGCCACGAATAATCAAGTTGTCGACGAGCAGGTTACCTTTCAGATTTTTCGTAACTTCTATACCGCTTGTGCCTGCCCCGTCTAATACATTATTCGTCAGCATAATTCCATCAATCGTCGTGAGCGCTTCTCCCTCAAGGTTACCGTGGGCAATCAGGCCAGAATAGGTGCTGTCGAGCGCCGTATTGTTACGGATGAACACTTTTCCTTTCAGATCACTCTCACCAGCGTACAGCCATAACGCACCGAGATTCACCCCATAACCGGAATCATAACTACCTGTGCGAAGTAATGTATTCCGCTCAACGATAGTCGTTCCTTGGAACGGCTCTGCGGAGAAACGGGTAGATACAGCGATCCCGGCTCCGTTAGTCACAGTATCTTTTACCACGTTATCTTGAACTTTGTTATCTTTACCACCGAAGACCACAATGTTATCGGCCAACCATGGCAGTGAGACGTTATTAAAGCGTGCCGTATTGTTATAGCTAAGTGTCCGTTCCGCGCCATTCACTTCATTCAATTTGGCATCTGTGAACGACCACATCGCAATACCATCATCCCCTGGATAACGGATGTCACTTTGTTCCATCATGCTGTTGCCCGTGCCTACGGCAAAGTTAATTCCATCTGCCATAAGGTTACGGATTCGAAGACCTGCCATGTACAGACCATTTGTGCGAGCCTTCTCACCAATAGGTTGTGTTAACCACAAGCCTGCTTTGGTATGTTCAATCCATACGTTCTGAATGACCGAGCCTTGCCCAAAAGCACCATGGAAGGCATTGGTGAATGCTTCATCATCTCGTACGTTTATACCACCATCAATTAATAGGTCGTATACACCGACTTTGCCGCCATGACCATAAAATTTTGCTCCATTCAGAACTGTATACCACATGCCTGCACCACGAATTTCAGCCGTATCCAGATCCAGTAAACCCTTTCCGACATTGAAGGTACCTGCTGGGAACCAAACCCCAGTACCTGTTGCCTTCGCTTCGGCAAGCGCTGCCTTAAAGGCTGCGGTATCATCATCTTCATCATTGGCTACCGCTCCAAAATCCGTTACGGAAATAAATCCTTCAGGGCGTGTTAACTCAGGTGCTACCTGCTCCATATCCACCAAGTCGATGACGTATGAAGTGGCATTGTCTCCTGTTCCCTTCTCTAAACGAATGGTAGCTCCAGCAGGAGCGTTCCCAATCAGAGCATGAATTTCATCAAAGAAGCGATGTCCACTACCTTGACGAGGATCATTAGACCATGGGTAACTACCGTATTCCCAAGCGTATTTTGATGTCAGATTTAGCTTTTTCTTAACTCCATCTACATATAGGGTCAAAGTTTCATCAGCACCAGTACCATCCGAACTGTCAGGAATGGAATAGCGAAGAACAATAGAATTAGCTGCTTCTGCAAGCTTGAACTCTACATAGTCCCCCGTATTCTTCAAGGCGACAGCTTGTCGTCCAGAAGCCTCTGAAGCCATTGTGAGATATTTCCGCGAAGGACCGATCAGCGTTCCGTTAGTCGCTGCATCTTCAGCTTCATAACTAATGTAAGGAACTGTGGCTCCGCGGTAAACTTTGTTTACGCTATTTTTTACGGTCAGGCTATCAATACTTACTTTGCCCCAATCAATGTTGCCGTTGCTTAGAGAAACCGTATTAATCCCTGCACGAAGCTTCAGCTTCACCTGTTCAGTCGTCCAAGAGGAGGACTTCGCCAAGCTAACTTTAGCCGATTCCTTCAGGCCGTTCACCTCAAGCAACAGATCCGTTACATCACTGGAAGTGTTCTTGTATCGAACAACGGCATCGTATTCTCCAGCTTGCTGGGCATTGACTGCAAACCGCATAACATGATCGCCTTGGAATGCTTCTCCTCCTGCATAAATTGCATCTGTAGGAATGGGCAAGAAGCTCCAAAGAGTGCTATCGGTTCCCACAGCAGAGCCAAGTTGAACAGCTGATGCGTCGTGAGTAAGATAGGCTGTTTTATCCGCGCTTAGCAGGAGCTTGTAGCCTAATTTCTCTTCCAGCGTCCACTTGGAACGTTCAGTTTCCCCAGAAGCTAACAAGAGGGCTTGGTCTGCTTCATTTAAAGAAAGATAATGTTTGGTCTGAACGTTCATTATGCGTTTACGTCCATTTACATCCTGAACGATCCACTGGGAGTGAGCAGCGTTATCGGAAGGTTCCGCATATACGAGCGCCCCTTCTTGTTCAGCCAATACTTTGCCAGTTAGCCCTTTCGGCACGATCGTTATAATATTGGTATCGTTCTGAACTGGAGTTGTTGTCTTGTTATTGCGCAGTTCTCCAGACGGAGTAGTAAACTCCTGCGAAGCTGCTTCAAGCGTCCATTGAGCTAAGCCGTCACTCTCTAGTAGGAGCGCACGTTCAGCATATCCTGTCTTATTCGCAATGTTTATTAATTCATCGTCGTATTCTCCATAGAGACTACGAATGGTGTAATGCGTATAATCGGAAGCCAAGCTTACTTCCCAAGCAGATGCTCCGTCTATAGCCGGTTCTGCGCTACTGCTCTCCAAGTATGAATAATCTCCATTCAATGTTAAAAAATGTCCAGTTGCACGATTGATAATCGTCTGTTTGCAGTCCTGCACAGCTATATTCCAATGCGAGAATCCATTCTCTGTTGACGGCTGCCCGTACAGAACAACTCCGTGCTCATTCTCGTATAAATACTCCCCGCTGTTTGCATTCTTAAATCTTACAGGGTAAGCAGGGATCGTCGGCGCAATCGCTTCAACGGCTTCAGCGGTAAAATGCGCACTGTTTCTATCCGCTGCATCGGGAGCCTTACTAATCTTAATAATCGGATTTCCCTTCTCATCGGAAGCCCCATACATATAGTGGCCAGCCCATCCACTCTTGAAAGTAGTCAAACCTGAAGGCTGCATATCCACAATCCACTTAATGCTGCCCCATACATCATAGACAGTTTGCAGTGTCTGAACGGCAACATTAGGCTCAACCTCATCTACTGCACCACCTATATGCTCCAGGGAGAGATAACGTCCAGTACCTTTATTTTTAATCTTCACAGATCCATTGCTGCCAGCTATTTCTTGCAGCTGCCAGACAAAGGTATCGTCGTTCATATCAAGTGAACCATAAGTAGCCTGACCTACTGTTACATCCTCGTTCGCAGCGGCTAGAGGGGTCATTTTTGCGTCAGCGGTTGCAGATTCCGTCTTATCCTGCGGCACCACTACTTCAGTGTCCTGCGAATCATAGACAGCTTCGGTGACAGTCTTAGATTCTAGCAATTTCTCTAGTACATCTGGAGAACTCAGCAAAGGACCGTCCTTAAGATATTGATCTTCACCATTTACAGCGTCTAGCTTGAAGCGGAACAAGTCCTGCTTTTTCTCGGTGACAGGAACAAATCTCCACTGCGGACTGCCCCAACCTGGATTGATCACACCATACTCAGCATATTTAGTGAGATTCTGAAGTGAGATGAATTTTTCTGGGAATGTATTAGGTTCCTTGTCGAGGACACTACTGATTACGTAGGTACTATTCCCAATATTTTTTCCTGTCCAGATGTATGCCTGCTGCACATTATTCCTGTCTGGTAGCTCGGTGACCTGAATATGGCCATCTGGCATATTCACCGTGTTAATATAGTGGCCTGTTTTCTTATTCTTGAATAGCTTACGGCCATTGTACTTCTCAACCAGCCATTGATCAGAGCCATCCTTCTGCATATTTCCGTACTTCAAAAGGCCGTCAGCAGATTCATACCAATAAAAAGACTTCCAGCCATTTTGAATACGGTAATATGGAATGGTCCCATCAGTTGGTGTATTAGGGTCTAGAAGCTGCCACTGGGCGCTTAAGGAAGTCGCATCCCCATTCGCACCAGCACTGTCTCCATCCAAGGTAGATAGATAGATGCCTTTGCTCTCTACATTTTCTAGTGTCAGATAATCATCATAATCATCAGAATCTTTAAAATTCCATTGATCCGATGGTTGGCTTCCACTGATCTGCTCAGCCTTAGCTGTACCATCACTATACGAAAGATAATGATTAGTTGCTGCATTACGGATACGTTTATTGCCGTCATAATCCTCTATATACCATAGATAATCGGATGAATCAGCAGTATCTGGAGCAATTAATCCGTGCTTAAGTGCACCGTTTGCGGATTCATACAAGAAATCTGTAGCTACTTGTGCATCTGTATAAGTTGCCAAGCGTACCGGCTGAAACTCGGAAATAGGGACAACTTTCCACTGGGCATTAGGACTGGTTGCTTCACCCGGCCAGCTGTTAGAGCGCACGTTGTTATCTTCCTCAAACTGAGGATTCAGCCATAAAGGTTTAACTCCGTCGGTTAATCCTTTATTACTTAAGGTAATAAAACCCGCTCCATCCACGCCTGGTGCATCTTCTTTCACCCATTCACTTAGCATCACCTTGTCCGGATCGATTTCTTGCGAAAAAACTCCAGCCCAAGTCACTTCATTTTGCTTAATATAATGACCCGTCTCACGGTTTCGAATCATCAGTGTTCCGTCGTCCGTACCCGGCTCAAGAAACCACTGGGCAGCCTCATTCTTCAAAGGTTGTTTACCGTAAAGTACATTTCCTTTCTCCTCATACATCACCTGACCGGGACGCATCCGGCTTTCCAACCGTACAGGTACTGTTCCTGCGTTAGGATCGATAAAAGCCCACTGCGGACTCTCAAACGTAATATTGATATCCGAGCTTACTTGCGCATAACCAAGCTGATTCTCCTCGTGGATAACCAGCTTACTCTCAGGCACGCTCGCGCTTCGGATGATCATGTATCCGTTTCTATTGGAAGTATCGATCAACCATTGATCCGTAACACTTCCAGCTCCTTGGAGATCTGCCGCCTTAAGTGTATCCTCTTTGCCGTTGTTACCAGCCATTGTAATGTAGTGGCCCGTCTTCACATTCTTAATCCGTGACAGACCATTTACAGTCTCCACTGTCCAATGCGATGATGTGTCCGCTGGATTGGTCATGCCATAACGCACGATACCATCAGACGTTTCATATAAGAAATTATTTTTCCACTTATTCTTGATGAGTACTGTCCCTGATGGAATTAGCCCTGCGCCTGTTCCTCCAACCCCTTCTGCTCCTACGGAACCGCTACCGATTCCCATCACAGGCAAGCTTGAGAAAATCAGCAGCATCGCGAGCAGACCCGCCATCGCGGACCTGAATCGTTTCATAAATGTACCCCCTCTACCTAATATGGACTTCCCTTCCATCTTAAGTTGGTAACGCTTACAAAACGATGTGTGATTTTATCCAGAAAAAGGTGTATTTGTACGTATCTCCCGAAAGGTCTGAGCGCTACTGAGAATTAACAAATCTGCTGAACCCTAAGATAGTTAATTTAATAAGAAACGAGCATTCATTAAATGGAGGTACATATGAAATTCAAAATGGATTCACCAAAAATATCAGATCCAGACGCTCTACTCCCTGAGCAAATATATTCGCTGCAAACCAAAGATGAATTTAGTCGTTGCAGCATAAGCGATACAGTTATTGATAATCAAGAGGCGAATAAAGTCAGCTTTGATCAAGTGGTTTTTAAAAATGTTACGATTATCGAGTCGTCCTTAACTGGGATTGAGCTGATGGATGTGATTTTTGAGCGATGCGATCTATCCAATGTGGATTTTACGAATGCGATTATTCATCGAACCGAATTTAGAAACTGCAAGCTCATTGGTACGGACTTTACAAGGGGGCGATTCCAAAATGTTCGCGTGGTAGATTGTATCGGGGATTTTGCAACGTTTCGAATGGCTAATCTGAAGCAGGTTGCTTTTGAGAATAGTTCATTGATGAGCTCTGATTACTACCAATCCAATTTCCAGAAGGTCAGCTTCAGTGAGTGTAATATTGATCAAGCCACCTTATCAGGATCAAAGCTTAACGGGATTGATCTAAGTGACTGCGAGTTCAGTGGCTTAATCGTGGATATTCAGGATTTAGAAGGATGCATCATTTCGCCTCAGCAAGCTGTTTCCTTTGTGGGATTGATGGGTCTGGTTATAAAATAACGCCATGCTCGTGTCTGATTACTGGACTTCCAGCGCCAGCAGCTTCAGCTTCCCCGAACATTTACCGCAGCGGTAGCGCTTGGGATCTACTTTTCGCTTACGCGGATACTCCATGGCGCACGCTGTACAGATCAGCTTGTACCGATAAGGCAGTGACTTCCGAGCTTTCGCACCCGGCAATGTCTGACAGTAGCGACTTCCGCCAACTTGTGCAAGCAGTCTCTTGAAATCAGTGTCACGATGCATATACCCTCGCTTCGCCAAATGCAGATGATAATGACAGAGCTCGTGTTTGATAATCTTCTCCGTCTCTTCTCTACCGAACATAGCAAGCTGATGGGGATTAATCTCTATATTATGGCTTCTGGTAAAATATCGTCCGCCTGTTGAAGATAATCGGCTGTTAAAGCTTGCCTTGTGCCTAAAGGGTACACCAAAGCTGTCCCGCGACACCTGCTCAATCCACAGCTGAAGCTCTTCGTTGCTCATCGTTTCCATAGCGTTCTATCACAAGTCCTTTCCACGGGAATTAACATCTCTACTTGAATTGTAACTTGTGCATAGGCTAAACTGTCAAGAAGGAAGACAAGTACGGAGGGAGAATGACCAATGCCGAAAATGCGGTATGTAATTTTGCAGCAACATCAAGAATTGCAATTCGTGGAAATGCCCGAGGAATATGCGTACCAGCTAAGTGCGCTCAATTTACGTCTAAACAAAGAAATCGACAAGCTGACAGCGGATAATGTACCGGATCTGCCCTTAGCGATTGCTGAGTGTGATTCACTGGATCTGTTACGTGAGGATTACTCCCTGGAGTCCGGTTTGGATTATATCAATAGATTGGAGCAGGCCTTCGCCTCTGTTCAAGAGCAGAAGAACTATCCACTGATCTCCCTGCTGACCGAGATTCGGGCATTGCAAGCTCAATTAGAGCAGTGGTACGAAGAGGAAGCAGAAAGCATTCTGTAAATCGTCACCTTTAGGCTCATTTCTCCATATGCTAACTTACGTAAGCAGTTAGAGGAGTGATACCCTTGCCACAGTGGCTCTGCCATCAACTGATGAAAGCCTATTACAAAAAAGACCGCCGTCAGATCAAGCTGCTGAACGAGTGCTGGTTCTTTTATCGTAATTCTGCGGAATCACCGGATTCCATCCAGAGAAATTTATAGGATTCGTTAAATTCAAAAATCCATCCCGCATTTTGCAGAGGATGGATTTTTGTATACGGTTCGTTGAAATCTCAATTAGAACATCGGGAAGACATATTTTACCAAGAAGAAAAGTGCTCCGAAAAAAATAATAATATAAGCAGCATATTTAATAAAGGTAGATGCGACAACACTGGAATCCGACTTCCGTTGCACCTCTGTATGCTCCACTTCAACGCTTCTATCTTTATAGCCCGGTTCCATCATCAATCTCTCCTTTCGAATATAGGCTGTAGATAGTCTCCATTAACCCGGGGCTTTCAGAGTTGAAACAAAATTCCAAATCGAACCAGTTATTGTTTAGCATCATGAAGCTGCTTTATTTCTTTTACGATTCCTAGCACAATGCCTTGTGAATTCATGCGCCTTGATGATGCGGCTCCAAGTGCAACGCTTGTTTAAAGCGTTCTTTCGCGAATCAACAGCTCCATTTCACTCCCGGATGCAGCGAAACATATGGGGTTATCGAAGCAGCATCTAATTTATCTATTTAATCAAGAAACCGGGGTTCCCCCGATTGAATTCTATCTGCGCCTCAAAATGCAGCGTGCCAGTCAACTGCTGGCATTAACCGATCTACATATTAAAGAAATCTCTAGTGCTATCGGGCTCGCCGACTCAATATCGAAGCATCCCAAAAGGGTAAAATCAAGAAAAGCCACATGTCCGCTACACTAGGTAAACTAGCATAGAGGAGTGTGGCTTATATTTTTATTATAGAGGTTCTAATTAAAACTACGGTTGGAAACCCAGGAGCCTTGCAGTTTACGAAGCATAATAATTTGTCCGGTGTGGTATGAATCATGCAGAATAAGACTCATTACCTCTTCCCCTGGGGCATGACCCGAACCACCCCAATCATATGCACCTTCTTCCAACGCCTCAATGATTTCTCTAAGCGCAGAATGCACGTCCTTCAGGTCTGCAACGGCCTTCGCCCATGCTTCTTCCCCTTCCGTTGTTACAGTGAAGGTATCATCGTTGCTTTCAGCATCAGGTTGTTTGGGCAACCCTTTTAACTTTCGCAGCAAACGCACCTTATAATATGTTAGATGGTTAACCGTCTCCCAGATGGAATTGACTGTACTCCCCTCTGGCTTCCAAAGTGCCTGTTTACTGTCCACACCTTCCAGTGCATCACTTAACGGCGGGGCCCAATCCTCGATATCCATGCAATAATCCCAATTTTGCAGCAGAACCTCACTGATTTTATTTTGCATGTTAACCTCCTAATACTAACTGAATTATGTAACTACCTAAACCATTATATAGTGGTTACAAAAGAAATGTAGCATATTTCCATCGCTCAATCAAGTAACTAGCTAATCTTATTTTTAACTGTTACAATCGATATAATCGAGAGTTGTGCGGAAAGGGTGAACAGGACGTGTTGTGGGAGGATTTCATTAACAGTTACTGGCGGGATTGGCGTACAGGGGATAAGAATAAGGATAGGGACAAGCTCGATGAAGAGGAGTGGGTTTCTAAATGGCTGAAGGAGCATGCTCTATTAGCAACACAGATGCCGAATGACATAGAACTGGCACAGCTTAAAGAGCTTCGCTCACTGCTATGGAAGTGGGTACAGACCATTGTACAAGGGGAATCAGTGTATGGAGAAATGCTGGAGCAGCTCAATCCCTATATGGACAAGGGCCCTGTTACGCGGCGAATGGTATGGGAAAATGATGGGCAAGCGGCGATAAAGCTGTTGCCACTCCATAGCGGTTGGGAGCAGGTGATGGCGGAGATAGCGGCGTCTTTTGCCGAGGCATTGCTTGAAAAAGAGCCCGCAAGATTCCGTATCTGCGAGAATCCCGCTTGCCTCTGGGTATATTATGATGATACACGCAACCGTTCTAAGCGGTACTG
Organism: Paenibacillus sp. FSL E2-0201; assembly: GCF_037963325.1. Lineage (NCBI taxonomy): Bacteria > Bacillati > Bacillota > Bacilli > Caryophanales > Paenibacillaceae > Paenibacillus > Paenibacillus sp. FSL E2-0201. The sequence goes on along the minus strand of NZ_CP150154.1, from coordinate 1,274,844 downwards.
CGATGACAAGGCCTGCGGCAACCTCATGAAGGTGCGACGTTTCCGCGCACGGAAGAAGGCTGAGTCTGAGGGGGAATGAACGAGGCGAGGATTGTCATTTCCACCCTCTTTCACTTCAAATTTCAGGGTGTAATCCAACCCATTGTTAAATCTCCCTCGTGATGACTTTCAATAATTATTCCTTGATCCAAATTTACAATCCATGTATCAAATCCAACAGCAATAACATCATTGAAGTTTTTTATAATATTATCTAAATTAGTTTCTACTATCGGAAGACTGAATTCATTCCACACCACAAAGTAGTTGTCTCTCAATAAAATAGGTTCGATGTCTTTCAGTTCTTCCGGCTTCTTTAAGGATCTCTTTTGATCAATAGATTCCCAATCAATCCGTGCCCACTGTGTGAAATTAACCATTTTCTCCATCAAAGATACAATTTCAGACGACTTTTCTGAACTATAAATTCTTGTATTAGGACCTAAAGCTTCGATACACTCACTGTATAGAGATTCTGATGGGACTTCTATTTTTATTCTTTTTTTCAATTGCTCCAAACGACATAACCGTGCTTGTTTATCGTTCACACTCTCCCAACCTTTAAACCACCATATTTTTAGCAAAAAAATATTAATAAATAATCTTTCTTCTTCTCTGTATAGCTTTTGCTCAGAACTAAATTGAATCCGTGAAATAAATGTATTTCATACACTTATTCCGTATGCAAATGGGATTATCGTGACTTTAATTGTATTCCATACACTTAAAAACTAATGAATTTACCCATAGAGTCATAAATCACGAAAATAGATGCACGAAATACAGTTATATCCTTTGGCAAGTCATTCTTAGGATTTTAGTTGTAGAAAATACAGTTAAAAGCTTCTACTCATTGCTTCCGTTGGCTCTCAATACTAAAATTTTAGATGGGGGAAGCTCATACGAGCTAAAAGCCCTTATATTTTGTTGGCTCAGTCTCCCACGACCCCAATATCTCTCCACCCCATCATGATCTCTTTAACGATCTCATTACCAATCTTCATTTCCTTCGTCGCAACAGACTCGCCACCCATTTTATGATAAAAATGAAGCGCCGGATTGCCCTCCAGCACCCAAGTCATGAATGAGCTATATTTCTTCTGCAATAAATTCTGTGCTACGCTTCTTATGAGCCGCTTCCCAAGCCCTTTTCCTTGGTGTTCCTTAAGTAAATAAAGTGCGTAAAGCTCCGCATCGTAGAGATCCGGCTCTCTTCGGGCCCCTCCATTTGCAAAGCCAATGATCATCCCAGCCTCATCTTCAGCCACATACATAACCTCGTCTTTATTGGGATTTTCAAATTTCCGAATCCAGCGCTTACTTCTAGCTTCCACTGTGATTGCATCAAGAAACTCATCTGATAGTAGTCCTTTATACGTGGTTTTCCAACTCATAGCGTGAACGAAAGCGATCCCGTCAATATCACTAGCTGTTGCTTTTCTGATCTTCATTTTATCTCACCCCTGCAGCGCCTTTCGCACGCTTAATATATATTTCGCCTGATCCAGTGGGTTCACACCCCTTCGGGTGCGCTCTGCGGATACATCTGAAGGACATTCTTCATAGCCGGCAAAAAAAGAAGTGAACGTGCTGCGCCCCTTTGTGTACGAGCTTAAGCTGACGGGATAATCGAGCGACGTTGCCAGCGGTAAACGCCCTTCGATGATCATCCGTTCGCCTTGCAGCACAGGTGGATCGAACGTGCCGCGCATCTGAACCAGGTCGTTCATCACACGGCCGCCATTCTCCTCAGGAACTACGATGCGAACCTGAAGAATTGGCTCCAGCAGCTTAGTACCTACCCGCGCGAGTCCATCCATAATCCCCATAGGAGTCGCTACGGCAAAATCCAGCGGGTGGGTATGCCACACATGATGCTGTCCCTCAATCAAGGTCACTTTCAGATCGGTAACCTCCCAGCCGTACAAGCCCTGCTGCAACGCTTCCGGCACACGGCGTGCGGTCTCGCTCTGATATTGCGGCAGCAAATCAGAACTCCGAACTACCGAATCGTAGACTAATCCACTACCTGGGGGACCTGGCTCAATCAGAAACCGCAGAATTGCCCAGCATGGCTTCGGCATTGTATAAGCAATAAAGCCTTCCCCAGCAGAGGCTGGTGTTTCTTTATAAATGACAGAAGGCTGACCAAAGGTAACCTGGAGGCCATAGCGCTCCTCTAGAACACTGTTCAGAATCTCCAGCTGAATAGGCCCCATCACTTTGATATGTAGCTCCCGTTCGTCCTGCAGCCATTGTGCATCCAAAAGCGGATCTTCATCCGCCAGCTCCTGCAGCGCTCCGATAACCTTATGATCATCCATATCGGTTTCCCAGAATACGCGCACTGTTAACAGCGGAACAGCCAGCTTAGCTTCCTCCGGAATCGCCCCCGGATGACCGAGTACGTCTCCAATACGCACCCCTGAAAGACCATAGATTACAGCGATATCCCCCGCTTCAAGTGCTCCTACATCCTCAGTACGGCCGCCTTCGACCTTACGGATCTGGGTCACTTTCCCCTGAATGTCCTGTGTGTTATTCATCACCGTATCGCGGTTACGGATTGTTCCTTCGTAAAGACGGACAAACGCCATTCGTCCCATACTTTTATCACGTTGAATGTTGTATACGATCCCTGATACCGGACCCTCAGCATTTCCACCCGCACGAGGAAAATACTCAATCATCGCGTCCAGCAATGCCGTAATGCCAAGCCCCTTGGCGGCAACACCATAAACCATTGGGTAGTAGCGTCCAGATGCGGAAGCCGTCTTCATTGCTTTTTTCCAAGCTGAAAGATCAATCGAACTACCTGACATATACGCCTCTAACAGCTCTTCATCCCTCTCAGCCAATGCCTCCAACAGTTCAGTCTGTGCCGCAGGATCAGCCTCGCTCCCCCACAAATCTATTGCCCCTATGTACTCCTGCTCTTTGCCCACCGGTTGCTGCACTGGAATGATATCACTAGATAAATAGTTTCTCGCCTCTGCCAGTACAGCTTCAGGGTCAGCACCTACTCGGTCCATTTTGTTCACAAAAATAAGCGTCGGAATCCCCAGCTTCCGCAGCGCGTTCCAGATCATCTCACTTTGAGCCTGAACACCCTCTACCGCAGACAAAATAAGCACCGCACAATCCATCACCCGCAAAGACCGTTCAACCTCTGACAGAAAATCTACGTGCCCCGGTGTATCGACAAGATTGATCTGCACACCTTCCCATGTAAAAGAAGCCAATGCCGCCCGTACCGATATTCCGCGTTGCCGCTCCACATCCATAGAATCTGTTAATGCTGTCCCACTATCAACACTGCCAAGTGCACGAATGCGACCACTTTCATATAATATATGCTCCGTAGTTGTTGTCTTCCCGGCATCCACATAGGCAAATATCCCCACATTAATCCGTTCTGCCCCTTGCTGCTGAATCATCTATAGTTCCCCTATCATGAGCTAGATTGATCTAAATTCATATTATTTACATCCTTACATTCCATAGTAATATATCCACCTCTGTTGTTCCACCCTGCAGTTCAATTGGTTAGATTCAGCTATGTCGGGTATGTAATTACTAACTAAGAAATCTAACGCCAAGGAGGAAATTCATCATGACAGATCAACGTTTACAGGATAAAGTTGCAGTGGTTACAGGCGCTGGTTCTGGTATTGGAAAAGCTACAGCCATACGGTTTGCCCAGCACGGCGCTAAGGTATACATGCTTGACCGCACACCTGAGGACTCCTATGAAACTAAACGTGAGATTGAATCTGTTGGAGGAACAGCAACAGTAATTGAATGCGATGTCTCCAATCCAGGTCTAGTCGAAGAAAGTATTCGCAAGGTTGGGGAGGCGACCGAGAAGATTGATATTATTTTTGCCAATGCCGGCATTAATGGTACATGGTCTCCTATCGAAACACTGGAAATCGATGATTGGGACCAGATACTGGATACGAACCTACGCAGCACCTTTGCCACAGTAAAATATGCCATCCCCCATATGAAAGAACATGGCGGCAGCATCATTATCACCAGCTCCATTAACGGAAATCGAGTATTCTCGAACATCGGCGCTTCCGCTTACTCCTCTTCCAAGGCTGGACAAGTCGCTTTTATGAAAATGGCGGCGTTAGAGCTGGCGCAATACGGTATACGCGTAAATGCGGTCTGTCCTGGATCGATCGACACTCAAATTGGGGATAATACGGATAAGAGCGATGATCTTCAAGAAGTGAAGATTCCTGTGGAATTTCCGGAAGGTAACCATCCACTAGAAGATGCGCCCGGTAAACCTGAACAAGTAGCCAATCTGGTATTGTTTCTCGCATCGGATGAATCTTTTCATGTGACAGGAACTGAGATTTATGTAGATGGTGCCGAGTCGCTCCTGCGCGGATAACGTTTTATTTGAATCTTGATAATATTTAATTCATTCACTGCAACATTTTGGTCTATTCTACCATCTAAGAGTATGGAGGTGACGCATAATGAAGAAATCATTATTCATAAATAACGCTAAAAAAATGACTATAGCCTGCGGCATTTTGGCAGCAAGTATGTCTTTTGGGGCATCCGCTTTTGCCTTTTCAGATTTGAAGGGTGATCCTGCGGAAGCAAAAATCAACTCTTTGCACAAAGAGGGGATTATAAACGGAGTAGATAAAGATAAGTTTGCGCCTAAAACTAAAGTAAGCTTTGCACAAGGGATACAGTTCATCGTAGGCGGCTTGAATCTGAAGCCCGTGTCAGGTAGCTCTTCTAAAGCCAGCGACTATTTTGATAAGGTGAACGACAAAGCCTGGTATGCTTCAGCATTTGTGATTGCCAAGCAAAATGGCCTTTCACTCGACCGGACAGTGGACCCTAGCGGAACCATCACCCGCGCTCAGTTCGCACACTTATTGACGCAAGCGCTGCAAAGTAAAGGTAATTTCCCTGTTACGCTGATGTATATAGATATTAAGGATGGCGATAAACTCTCTACTGAGGTTATAAACAGCCTTCAGATCCTGTTGAATACACATATTGCCACACTCGATAAGAACGGTAATTTCCGGCCAAATGATGCCATCACCCGCTCAGAAGCAGCCGCTCTGACCTATGATGCTGCCGCTTTTGCCAAACGCGTAATTGTGTCTACTGGTAGCCCTGCTACTCCTGCCTACGAGACTGAGGTTACACTAACCAAAGCTGGTGAAGGGGTAAATAAGGCTACGCTGACCGTTAATAATCTACCTCATCCAGGGTATGGACTTGTGATTGAGCGAATTGAATTTGGCAAAGACAAAACCGCTGTGATTTACTTTAATGTGACTGCTCCTGATCCAGGGAAAATGTACGCACAAGTGATTTCAAAAGCATCTGTTGTCACTTATCTGCCAGAGGGCTATAATGCAATCGCTAAATCGGTATCCGGATCTACATCTTATTCTTCTAGTGCTACACAATAAAAGCTCCGGACTCGATTCTTAGGCTACAAATCAAATGAAGGTGCCCCAAAAGCCGTGAAATGGCTACTGAGGCACCTTCGTTTTTTGAGGTCTTTCCCATGTTCTAAATCCTTTGTCATCTAGACCCCTAAGCTAGGGCGTCCATTGATCATGAATTATTCCTACCAGTGCATGATCCTCTCCAATCTTCTCAAAAACTAGACGAAGGCTGCGCCAGTCCATCCCTTCCACTGAAGGATCGATTCCCTCAATATGATATTCAACGAAATCGTATTGATCCTTTGGATACACTTCGTTCAAATTATTAATCATTGTGCCCTGACCCAGCCCCTTGTTCACAGCAATCTCGGCCGTCTGAATGAAGTCCGCATCATAAACAAACCGCTTGTAGTAATCTGCGAAGGTCAGCTCGATGAAATCACCAGAGCCAGCAAATGTTCTCCAGACTCTTTTGGTGGAATCATTCATTAAGTCCTCTACTTCATCCTGGGTGAATACAAGATCATGTTTTGTATCCACGTATGCATATGGAGAGAAGCGCAGCCCTTTCTCCCGATGTACCCATGCGGCTAGTTGCTTCATATCCTTATTCCTAATGGCGTTCATAACCGTAGACGCAGCTTCCTCAACTAATGGCGGCAATCCCTCTAGATCCTGCGGCTGCTCCGTGCTTGATGGCTCCGTCTGCTGTGGTAGTTCCGTCTGCTGTGGTAGTTCCGTCTGCTGTGGTGGTTCCGTCGTAGCCAAGGGTTGTGCCGTCTGTGACTGCTCTGGTGTCTGCTTCGGCTCCGTACCCGCTTCTGGAGTTCCGTTACATGCAGTAAGCCATAACATAGCTGCTATCAGCGCCAGCCCACCGATATTTTTTGCAAAGTACATAAGATTCCTCCTCACCTTTTAATCATTTCTTACTTAGACTGATTTGAACAAATGAAGGTTGCAAGCTTATACTAAAACTATCAATCAACTCTTGAATGACGGAGGGGTTACTATCAATTTATCAGAGAAACTAAAGAGCCTTCCCCTGACTTCCGGCGTGTATCTCATGAAGGATGGTCTCGGCCATATTATATATGTTGGTAAGGCGAAACAGTTGAAACGGAGAGTAAAATCATATTTTCAAAACTCGAAGTCCCATTCCCCAAAGGTAAAACAACTCGTTCGCCATATTAAAGATTTGGATATTATCCTTACAGATACCGAATTTGAAGCTTTTATGCTGGAGTGCAAATTAATTAAAGAAATAAAGCCCATGTACAATAGAAAAATGAAAAATCCACAGGCTTATACGTATATCGTAATAGGAACGGATGATAAAATGCGTTCGTTAGAGATTACCTATGACCCTGCTGTTCAGGAAGGAAATCAGATTTGGGGTCCCTACACGAGCAGAAGTACTGTGGAACGCGCCGTACAAGGTATCAAGGAAAGCTCAAGAATCCTTTGCAGCAATCCTAGCTTCAAAAATTCCTTATGCCTAAACCATTCGCTTGGCTTATGCATAGGGATGTGTGCAGGCGGAGAAGCCGCCGTTCAATATAATACAATCATTAATAGAGTCATAGCCCTACTAAACGGAACGGATGCCAGCCTTCTTGAACAGATGGAACAACAGATGACTGAGGCCGCAGAGCAATATGACTTCGAAACCGCCGCCAAATACAGGGATTATATTGGAGCCATCCGCTTCCTCATTCACAAAGAGAAGGTTATCGAATTCGCTGCAGAGAATCAGAATATCGCGATCCTTGAAGCCATGGATGAACAGACGCTTAAACTCCTATTGCTCAAGGGTAACCGCATCCTGATGCATACTAAACTCGAATATGATCAACCCGATATCACCCACCTGCAAGCCGTTATAACATCAGCGATTATGGACGCTTTCCGCGGTGAACTTAACCAGGCCCCGGTAGCAATCAGCCGCCATGAAATTGACGAAGCACAAATTATATACAGCTATTTAAAAAGCAGCTCCTGCAGCTATATCATCGTGCAAGAGGATTGGCTTGCAGCCGAAAGTCCTTCCCGTCTAGATACTGCGGTGGACGAGCTGCTCCGGATCTTTTTAAATGCTGCTCCAACCCATTCGTATAATTACTAATTCTAGGTATGGGTCGTGACTAAGACAAAGACGGCGCTATCGCTCCTACAGTTCCTTTTATACTAGTTAACGACTGCCTGCCTTTGCAGGCTTCGTTTTTCGGTTTCGGTTCAACAATCTTTTATAGCGTTTCTGGGTGTATAGCACTTCGCCCGCCTCCATTACCGATTGCTTTGTCTCCGTTACAACCAGCTTAGTTTCCTCTACGCATTCCTTCAGACGATTGATCTCCGATTGGAGTCCCTCAGATCTATCCTTCGCCTGCTCCAATGTGGCTTGAATGTTTACCTTCATCTCATCTATAGGTTCTTTCAACCCCTCTACCGATTTCTTAACTCCGTCAATGGACTACTTTAGTCCATTCACACTATTCTTTAATTCCTTCAATGGATTTTCCACGTCTATCTCCTCCTAGTAATAAGCCTGTATTTCAACTGTTACTCTAAACTTACCCAAAGAGAGCCGTTCCTTCACTCCTTAAACAACAAAGAAGGCTCCTTCAACCCCAGTACGGAGCCGAAGAAACCTGTTTTGAAGCTTGCATATCCCTCAACTATATCTACTCAAGCCTTCATCCAAAAGATTAACTGCAAAGGTTAATTGCTCTTCAGATACAATAAGCGGAGGATGCCAGGTGATGCAGTTCCCTCCTGCCAATTTAAAAGAAAGACCCTTCTCCAAGCAATAATACAGTACTCGCTCAGCTAATTCCTCATTCTTCTCTCTAGTCTCTCTGGACTTCACAAGTTCAATAGAAATCAGTAGTCCAGCAATACGGACATCTCCTATGCAAAGATGTTTAGCCGACAGAGTCTCAAGCTTCCCTCTTACAAATTCAGACCTGCTGATACATTGTTCCTGCAGATTTAAGTCATCGACATAATCGATGGTGGCACAGATCGCTGCACTTCCTAACGCCGGTTTTTCATGGGTATAGTGCCCCAAAGAAATATCCCCCGCACAATCATATTGCGTTCTGGTAAGCACCGCTGCTTGCGGGATCACCCCTCCACCTAACCCTTTTCCGAGCACGAGGATATCCGGTTCGATATCAAAATGCTGATGAACATAGAATCTTCCACTCCGCATCAACGCTGTTGGAATCTCATCAAAAATGAGCAAAATCCCATATTCATCACATATTTTTCTTAATCTTGTGAAATAGGATGTTGGCGGGATATGCGTATCCGTCGCCCGAATAGGCTCAAGTAAGATCGCCCCGATCTCTCCTTCATGTTGAATCATATACTCCAAATAGTCGAGGCAGAAGGTAGCAACTGCTTCATGCGAATAACTTCTCAGCAGGTTGCGGTATCCGTTAAAAAGAATGGCTTTTAGCATCCCTGGCATTTGCGGGCCCATATCCTTTTTAAACACATATTCTCCGCCCACAGCGATCGTATCCAGCCCCGCACCATGAAAGGACTCCCACATGGAGATGACCTTATGTTTTCCCGTCCATTTGCGAGCAATCTTAAGAGCCAGACCTACAGCTGCACTTCCAGAAGGAGTGAACAACACCTTGTAGTCCTTTGAGGTCGTTTTGTTGATTAAAGCTTCTGCAGCTTGTACCGCAATATCTGCCGTAAATCTTCTTGGAATGAACGGTAGCTCGTCGAGCTGTTTTTTCACAGCTTCAGTTACGTAAGGATTCTTATAGCCAATCTGATGAATGCTATTTCCATGAAAATCAAGATATTTGCGTCCATTCACATCTGTGATATAACATCCCTCAGCATCTACGATACTGTTCAAGCACGGCGTAGACATGGATTGTCGCATATACGCACGCTCGTCCGCTTCGATCCTATCTATACTCACAGCGCTTAACTGAGTCATCCACTCTGTCCGTAAGGGGCTAAAGTTGATGTCACCTTCTCTTTTTAGCTCATGATTATCTCGCATAAGGTCTGATTCCTTGAGAAATCAGTACATTGATTCTCACAATCAGCTGAGGCAGCTCACTCATCGATTGAATCGTAAAGTCTGCCCCGTTTTGAATAAAAGAGGTCTGTGTCGCTGAGATCACCGTTTCCTTCTCCACGTCTGAAAGTGCATTAAATTCCTCCTGGCTTAAGCCCATTTCAGAGCTTCCAATGATTACACCTACGGACCAGACGCCTGCATTAACACCCTCTTGAATGTCTGAAATCGTATCGCCTACCTTAACAACCTTCCATGCTGCCGATAGCTTTAAAGCTTCCATATTATGATAAATCATATACGGGTAAGGTCTTCCCAGTGAATGCGTTCCATCTGGCGTGATTACATAATCCGGTTGATAGCCCTTCCCAGCGGCATTCGGAATGACAACTTCCATCATGGACTCTGTATATCCAGTAGTTGAACCAATCTTTAGTCCTTGGCTTCTGAGCACTTGGACGGTCTCAATAACCTGCGGAATCGGATCAGTATATTCGGATAAGGATGCCATCAGGGCCGGTTCGAATTCAGCATACAGGTTCTCTACATCCTGTTCAGTAAAAGCTCTGCCATACTTTTCTTCCCACAAGCCACCTACTCTTGGCATGGATATCATCGCGCGGATATGATCTATTTTCAGCATCCCCATAGGGGCTCTAGCTTCCTGCATCGTAACTTCAATCCCAGCTTCCCGAAAAATATCAAGAAACACATTCACCGGTGCAAAGCAGCCAAAATCAACCGTTGTTCCTGCCCAATCCAGAATTACGCCTTCGATTTGATTCATTGTGTCATTCCTCCCATGTATGCTTCGATAATATTACATAAGTTCTGGATATCTTCTTCGTAAATCTCACCAATATTCCCAATCCGGAAGGTATCATGCTCCGTTAATTTGCCTGGGTAAAGGACGTACCCCTTTTCTTTCACATATTCATAGAAATCTTCAAAGCTGAATGTCTCGTTCGGAAAAAGAAAGGTGGTTATAATAGGAGATTGCTTCTCGTCTGTGATATACGCCTCTATTCCTATTCTCGCAAGTCTTTCTCTCAGTACGCGGTTATTATTCTGGTATCTTGCTGCCCTTGCAGGAATGCCGCCTTCTTCGATCAGTTCTTCAATCGCTTTCGAAAAAGCAGCCACTACATGGGTCGGAGACGTATAGCGCCATTTCCCATCCGCGTCCATCGCCTTCCATTGATCATATAGATCAAGTGATAAACTACGTGCATTTCCTTTACAGGTGAGCAGTTTATTCAGTTTTGCAATGACAAAACCAAACCCCGGAACACCCTGAATACATTTATTGGCGCTGCTGATTAAATAGTCAATTCCAAGCCCAGGAACATCAATCTCTATTCCGCCAAAACTGCTCATCGCATCGATAATTAATGTTTTATCGCAGGCTTTTGCCAGTTGTGAGATCATCTCAAGCGGGTTAAGAATCCCTGTCGTCGTCTCGCAATGCACCATCGCAATGTGCGTAATGGCTGGATCCTCTTTAAGAATCCCTCTAAGCTCTGCCTCTTGGGGGAATTCATTATATAGGGCACTATACACACGATAATGGAGTCCGATATATTGCGCCATTTGCACAATACGTTCTCCGTAGGCACCGTTTGTAATAATCAAAAGCTTATCATCCGCTGAAATCGCCGTAGTCAGCACAGATTCCACTGCAAACGTACCACTACCCTGCATGAGAACTGTCGTATATTCATCGTTCGTTGCCCTTGCCAAATCCAGAAGTCTGGATCTGATTTGTTGTGTAATATTCTTATAATCCTGGTCCCAAGTACAACGGTCAAAGAGCATTTGCTCTTTGACCGTGTTAGTAGTTGTCAATGGACCGGGTGTCAGTAATTTATAGTTGTTCATGGCCCTTCACTCCTTCTAATCTTATTTATTTTCTTTAAAGAATTGTTGATGTTGCTCCAGCAATTCCACAGTCAACGGCTTAACAAATTTCATACTGTGTGCAGGTTTATGGATATCACTAACCGTTTCATCTTTATAAAGAGCTACTGGGTAATTTGTAATTAAGTCTTTTCTAGCATCTTTAATAATCGTTTCTGCCATTTTCATAGCCAGTTCTGTCGTTGCATCATCTTTTTTCACCACGGCTACGGATTCTGTAAGCGAGAAGTTACCTTCCGTTGGATCTACATAGTCAATCGGTGCGCCTTCTTCTTTAGCTAGTACTGCCTGATGACGAAGTCCAAAGCCTGCAGCTACTTCTCCTGCTTTTACCTTTTTAATCGGACCGGAACCGGAGCTTTCCAGATGTGGGCCTACATTAGCAACTAAATCATGCAGAACCGTTTTGCCTTCTTCCTCACCGTATTGCGAAATAATCGCCTGAACTAACAACCAGCCTGTCGAAGAATCCATAATGTTCGGAACAGATACCAAGCCTTTAAATTCTGGTTTCGTTAAATCTTTAATGGACGTTGGCATTGCCAGTCCTTTATCTTTAAGAACCGCTGTGTTAACAAAAATAGCACCGGTATTCGCCAAGATCGGCGTATAGTAGGCTGGATAGGAATCTAGCGCGTTCGTCGTAAACGATAGGTCTTTGAACATGCTGTGTTTCTCTTGCGCACTTTCTACAAAATAAGAGCTCATCGTGATCAGGTTAGCCTCAATTTTGTCTCCCTCAGCCATCAGCTTTCCACCCAGCTCTGAAGTACCCAAGGATTGAAAGAGATATTGCCCTTCGTACCCCGCACCTTTTAGCGCAGTCTCCATAGAAGCCACAGCTTCTTCATCCGCATTGGTCAAAATCACTACTTTACTCGCATCACCCGATGCTTTATTTCCACAACCTGCTAATGTAAACACCAAACTCAAAGACACGATAGACAACATAATCCCCTTGATTCCCTTAATTCTCTTAGACATAATTTCTCCCTCACTTTAACTGGTTTTTTTATATTTAAAATCGTTAACTAACGAGAGTTTGATTGCCTTTTCTGAAAATAGTCACCTAGGAGCTTGATAATAAGGTTGGTGCAAAAGATCAGGATGGATAGGACAAACACCTCATTAAATTTGGCGAAATGCTGCAACTCCTTTATTTTGCTAGCCACTACCGAGGTTTGGGCAGTCACTAGAAAGATAATTCCACTAATGGTAACCATCGCATTGATAAAATAGTAGCTGACCATCTCTATCACCGTGGATGCAGAGTTCGGCAGAATGACCCGGCGAATCGTCTGCAGCCAGCTGTCACCTAATAATTCAGCAGTGGTTTCCCACGATGGATTCATTTTCGCCAGAGAGTTCTTTGCCATCAAATAAGGAGTTGTAAAGTAATGAACAAGGGTGCAGAGCACAAGAATCGTAAAGGTTCCCTTGAGACTGCTGTTATTGAACAGAAGTAGATACGACAGACCAAGGACCATACCCGGTACCGTGTTCGTCACCATCGACAGGATGTCGAAAGTCGCTTTCCCTTTTATAGGTGTTCGTACATTAATGATAGCCGCAGCATACGCTACGATCGTACCTATGATTGCCGTCAATCCTGCTACCAGCAAGGAGTTTTTATATACATTGATTAAATCGCTTGATTGAAAAACATCCACAAAATGCTTGAACGTAAACGTTAGATCATAAGGATAGCCATTCACCAGCGGTGCAACGAACATGACAGCAAACACCGCCAGCAGTCCGATTAGAATCACGGATGAAATCAGTCCAAGAACCGAATCTCTGCCTTTATTCCGGATCATCTCGATTTCAGTCACCTTGTCATAATGGAAATTGAACTTTTCAAGATAAGTTAACAGCACCACCCCAAACGCCGCCGGTATTAACATCAGTACAGCAATCACAGCACCATTGTTGAAATCCGGTATCGCCCCAAGCATGACTTGATATAGCTGTGTAGCAACTACGTTATAAGTCCCGCCCACCGATGCAGGGATCCCGAAATCTGTGAAGCTCAGGATAAAAGAAAGAATAAACGCCCCTCCCAAGGTGCCCCACAAAGGCCTAACAATGGTGTTCATGAAGCTGCGCACCGTCCCGTCACCCATAAGCTTGGAGACGACGATGAACTTTTTATCAATGTACTTGAACGAATTATGAATCAGCAGGAAAGCCGAAGGTAAGGTATAAATTACGTAGCCTATCAACAGACCATTAAATCCATAAATCTCAAATAAATTCCGCCCGAAGATTTTAGTAATCAGTCCCTGGTTGCCAAAAGAGTACATTATCGCAAACCCATATGTAATCGTAGGCAGCAGCATGGGGATCAGGATTCCAGTTCTAATGATGCTTTTTAAAGGGCGATAGATTCTTGTACAGTGGATAGTATAGGAAAGGATAAAAGCTAGAACAGTAGTGATGAGTGCCGTCGCACCGGAGACCTTCATACTATTTCCGATGGACTCTCGAATCTCTTGATCTGCCAGAATGGTGAGATAATTGGATACCGAATAACCTTGGTCCGTTTCAAACGAGCGAATGAATAAAACTGCCAGTGGCAAGATCAGGAAAACGATAAATAACAATACGATTGGGATAAAAATGATCCGCATTTCCGGTTTAGCTTTAGGCATAATGTTCACCGAACAGGTTATAGATATTTTCCCGTTTCACTTGCAGCTGCCCCAGAATAAATTCTTTTACAAAATCATTGCTAGGTTGTTGAATGATCTCTTGAGGCGTTCCGAACTGGGCAATATGACCTTGATTAATGATGAGAATTTTATCCGACAGGGTTAACGCCTCTTCAGGGTCATGGGTGACGATAATCGTCGTAAGCTTATATTCTCTGGCGATGGATTTAATCCGGGCTTTAATAGATTCCTTGATGATTCCATCCAGTGCGCTTAGAGGTTCATCGAGCAGTAATAATTTGGGCTTCATCACGAGCGTTCTTGCCAAAGCCACCCTTTGCTTCTGCCCACCGGATAGAGCGCCAATCTTCTTCGTTAAATGCGGCTTTAATTCCAGAAACTCGATATACTCCTGAACCTCATGCTCCGACGTTAATCCCTTTTTATTTTTCAGACCATAAACGATATTCTCGTAAGCATTTAAGTTAGGGAACAACGCATAATCCTGGAACACTATATTAAATCCGCGTTTCTTCATGGGTACATTACTTAAATCTTGATCATTAAAAATGATTTGCCCCTGCTCCATCTTAGCCAATCCCAAGATGATGTTTAGCAAGGTGGTTTTTCCACTCCCGCTGGGGCCGAGTAAGGAGACAATTTCCCCTGCTTGGATGTCTAGACTAATATCCTCTAGAACAACCTTGTTATCGTAATGCTTGCTTATGTTTTGTAATTTAAGCAAAGGTTCCACCTCCTCAAGTACAACCTCAGTATAAAAAGGTTTTGTTTTTGAGGATAAACAGTTACGTAAAATGTATGTAAAATTTAAATAAGTTGTGACTACATTATAAGTATATCATGACTAAGTTGCAAAGGAGTTGTTGCTACCCTATCCTAATCCCTTTATACTTCAACTATCGAAAGCGATATAAACTTTGAATGGGTGATAACATGTTTCCACTGGAAAGGCAAAGGAAAATCATAGAAATCTTAATGTTGAAAAAGGTTCAGAAGCTGCCGGAGCTAGCAGAAGAGCTTAATATTTCTATCGATACCCTTCGCAGAGATATCAACCTGCTGGACAAGCAAGGGAAGATCAAGAAGATTTATGGTGGAATTAAACTGGTGGAATCGGAGTTTGCCGAATCTCCAATGGATGCGCGGATGGTCGGTCACTTAGAGGAAAAGAAAATGATCGCGCAAAAGTGCAGCGAATATATCAACGATGGGGATTGCATCTATCTGGACAGCGGCTCTACCACCTATCAGATCGCCAAATATATCAAGAATAAAAAGAATCTCACGGTCATTACGAACTCCATTCCTGTGGTTAACGAACTGATGAACAGTGCGGTTGAGCTTATTATCATCGGCGGAAAGGTCCGGCTAAATGAGCAGTCTGTCATTGCATATGATTATCTATTTAATTTCAGTGAGTTAAATATCCTTAAAGCTTTTATTTGCGCAAGCGGCATTACCCTTGAAAAAGGCATCTCCGACTATAACCTGGAGGAAGCCCAAACTCGTAAAAAAATTATCGATCTCTCCAAAGAGGTTTATGTTGCCGCAGACCATACTAAATTCGGGAAAGATGTGACCATCGGCATCGCCTCACTCGATAAAATCGGGTACATTATTACCGACCGTAATATAGATCGAAGCTTCCTACAGAAGTTTAAACCCAAACGTACGAGCTTGATTGTTGCGGAATAAAGACTTTCATCATCCATCTAAAAACACAAAAAAGCCTCTCCTTGGATTTGAAATGGTGCTGGTAACTCCATTTTACCTAGGGGATTTTTGTGTTTTTTAGAATCATAGACACTTACCTGATGCCTTGATGATAATTAGGGAATTTCTCCCTAAAATCAAAAAAATTCTGCGCTTCAGACTACTAATTAGGGAAAATCTCCCTATAATTCAGGTGATTCGTTGGTAAATGTAGATATTCGCCTAATTATCAGGGAGGAATTCCCTAATTCCATTGATTTTATGCAAATATCAGCTTTTTTCAGGGAGTTTTTCCCTAATTACTCTCCCAAACATCATTGTTCTGAACATCCCCGAGCTTAACATCATAGACATCATTTCAGGAATCTCTTAAACTAAAAAATCAGAAGTACTATTACATTATGGAGTGTGAATATGCCCTTGAATCAGATGTCCGAATTACACCAGAGAAACAAATTAATTATTTACTTGTTTTGGGGCTGTTTGTTGTTCGGTTCAATTTCGCTTTACAGATTTCCACAAACAATCATGGCGATTATGTCAGCAGCGGTACCCCTTGGCTTATTGTGTACGATACTAATTTGGAAACGTGTGGCTACACCCTATATTATGTACATAACAGCTATTGGCTTTAATATCATTACATACTTCTATATCGATGCAGGAACTAGCATTATAAGCACATTTATTCTATATTGGGGACTAGGCATCGTATCCCTCTATCACAACTATCGTCCGCTACTCCTTAATGGAGTAATTTCTTGGATCTTACTCAACTATTTCCTGATGACGAAACCAATTTACGCTTCAGTAGATGTATTAAGAATTAATACACTTCTCATCGTCATGATATTGGTTCTGATCTATCAGAGTCAGATTGGTACGAAAATGTTCAAAAATATGTCTAAGAGCAGCAACGAAGCTGAACATGCTAGAGCAGAAATGGAAACCATTCTAAAAGGTGTTACTGAATCCGTAGGAGTTCTGAGTCAATCTAGTAACCTAATGAATAACAACGTATTGACTACAGATCGAATTTCCAAAGAAGTCGTGACTGCCTTTCAAGAGATTGCCAGCGGAGTGGAATCACAAGCACAAAGTGTCAGCGATATCTCAAATGCCATGCAGCAATTAAACGAATCGGCTACGCAGGCAAATACGGCATCCATCTCAATGAGCACAAGAAGCCGTAATACCGATCAAATCACGCAAGAGGGGCAAGCGCAAATCGTTCGCTTAACTGGAAATATGTCAGAGGTCACGGATATCGTAAAGAGTACTGCTGACTTGCTGACACAAATGAATGAAGAGAATCAGAAGATTGAATCGATTGTTTCCAGTATCGTGGGGATCGCTGAGCAGACGAATCTTTTGTCGCTAAATGCTTCTATTGAAGCCGCACACGCAGGAGAACATGGCAAAGGATTCGCAGTGGTGTCCAATGAAATCCGTAAATTAGCACAGAGCTCCCACAATGCCTCCGCAGACATTACTCAAATTCTTAGAAGCATTCAAAGTCATATTGCTCAGGTTGGCGATATGGTATCTAACGGGTTGCTAGTTGTAGAATCCGGAAGAAATTCCGCAGATGATATTGCTCGATTGTTCGAGGGTATTCGGAATAATACACAACAGGTGCTTGAACAAGCAGAAGATTTGAAGAATAGGAATGATCACATCAAACACGCTTCCTCCCTTGTACTAGGTGAAGTCCATTCCGTGACTGCGATTACCGAAGAGAATACAGCAGCAATTGAGCAGGTTCTTGCGAGCGCTGAGGTTCAGCAACAACATGTTTCTGAAACAGTAGTCAGCATCCGCAATCTAAATGAATTAGCTACTAAGCTAAATAATTTAACGAGACCCTCATAGGTCATGCTGTGTTAATACCATTCATTCAAACAAGCATAAACGCCTTTGCATCCCTATAAGAACAGTTAGCAGTTATGCGAGAACTATAAAGATAAGGATAGCGTGAAACTTATACTTTCTTATATTGAAAAAAGCCATCTACTCCAGGAATAGATGGCTTTCTTTGTTTATTTAATTAAGGCTTCCCGCCTCAACACGCGGTGGACGCATGGTCAGGCTGACCCTGCCCTTCTTCAGGTCAACACCCATCACCCAGACGGTGACATTGTCTCCTACGGAGACAACGTCCATCGGGTGCTTCACAAAGCTGCCGCTGAGCTGGGAAATATGCACCAGCCCATCGTTCTTGATGCCGATATCGACGAATGCGCCGAAATCGATCACGTTGCGGACGGTTCCCTGCATTTCCATGCCGGGAACCAGATCCTCGATCTTCAGCACGTCGGTGCGGAAGATCGGTAACGGCAGCTCCTCGCGCGGATCGCGGCCCGGACGCTGCAAGCTCTCCAGGATGTCTCGAAGCGTTGGCACGCCGACATCCAGCTTCACAGCCAGCTCCTCGGCATTTTGTGCCTCCAGCTGCGAAGCCACTTCTTTGCTGCCAAGCTTGTTAACATCTAGGCTTAGTTCACGGAACAACCGATCCACCACCGGATAAGACTCGGGGTGAATAGGCGTGCGATCCAAGGTGTTGTCTCCACCAGGAATCCGCAGGAAGCCGATACATTGCTCATAGGACTTGGCACCTAGACGAGGTACCTTTTGCAATTGCTTCCGTGTCGTGAACTTACCGTTCTCTTCACGGTACTTAACGATATTTTTAGCAATCGTTCCATTAACGCCTGCTACGTAAGAGAGCAAGGCTGGAGATGCCGTATTCACATCTACGCCCACATGGTTAACCGCCGATTCTACGACAGCCTTTAAACTCTCTTCCAGATGCTTCTGGGAGACGTCATGCTGATACTGTCCCACACCGATAGCTTTCGGATCGATCTTCACCAGCTCTGCCAGCGGGTCCTGCACACGACGGGCGATTGAAGCCGCACTGCGCTCTGCCACATCCAGATCCGGAAACTCTTCCTGCGCCAGCTTGGAAGCCGAATAGACACTCGCTCCCGCTTCATTTACGATCAGGTAGGCCAGCTCTGGATCGCCAATATCGGCGATCACTTCTGCCGTAAATTGTTCTGTTTCACGAGAGCCTGTCCCATTTCCGATCACGATAAGCTGAATGCCATATTTAGCGATTAGTTCTTTAAACTTAGCTGCAGCTTCAATTTTCTTGTTGTTCGGCGGCGTAGGATAGGTCACGGCTACTTCAAGCAGCTTACCCGTATCGTCTACGACGGCCAGCTTACAGCCGGTACGGTATGCAGGGTCAACACCCAGCACACAACGTCCCTTAACGGGCGGCTGCAGCAGCAAGCTGCGTAGATTCCCAGAGAAGATCGAAATCGCTTGGTTCTCACCCCGTTCGGTCATCTCTCCACGAACTTCACGCTCTACAGAAGGAGCTATCAGACGTTTGTAAGCATCCTCGGTCACTGCTTCCAGAAGCTCCTTCACCGGGGATGGCCCTTTAATGATTTTCCGCGCAATGTAAGCATGAATTTTGTCAGTGACAACCTCAATGCCTACCTTCAGAATATTCTCCCGTTCACCGCGGTTAATAGCGAGTATACGGTGAGGTGGCATTTTGTGTACAGGTTCACGGTAGCTATAGTAGTTCTCGTATACGGATTCCTGCTCTGCATCCTTAGCTTCAGACACAAGGATGCCCTGACTTGCCGTATATTGCCGTACCCAAGAGCGGATCGCAGGATCGTCAGCAATATTCTCGGCGATGATATCTAGCGCGCCTTGAAGTGCTTGATCTGGGGTCTCTACTCCTTTTTCAACATCTATATATTTCGCAGCCTCGGTTTGTGGGTCCCCTTGTCTCTGCTGCTCCATAATCCAGTTGGCAAGCGGCTCTAAGCCTTTTTCCTTGGCAACACTAGCACGAGTCTTACGCTTCTGCCGGAAAGGACGATACAAGTCCTCCACTTCCTGAAGCTTGACTGCGTTAGTGATTTGTTCATGAAGCTCCTTGGTCAGCTTGCCCTGCTCTTCAATATTGCGGATCACGTCTTTCTTACGTTCGCCCAAATTGCGAAGATAAGCCAGCCGTTCTTCAATATCACGCAGCGCATTTTCGTCCAGCTCACCCGTCATTTCCTTCCGATATCTGGCGATGAACGGAATCGTATTCCCCTCATCCAGCAGTCCAACCGTTGTACGCACCTGCTTCAGGCTAATGTTTAATTCCTTGGCAATCGCTACAGTAATCAGTTCCTGCTCCCGCTGTGCGGCCGCCTCATCCGTAATGACTCCCGTATTGCTGTTATCTACCGTCATTAGTATCCCTCTTCCCGTACACAATCTGCTTATACAATTCTTGTTCTCATACTTAAAATAGTATCACAGATCGGCTCTGTACCAAAGTCCAGCCTAGCGAGGGGGCAGATTCAATGGTTTAAGCGCGTTGTCCCATTCCTCTTTTGCCGGAACTAAGTGACAACATAAAGCATAATGCTAGAACAAACGCCGCTGCCACATATGGGAAGTTAATGCTTAGATCAAAAAGATATCCTGCAACGATAGGCCCTGCGATATTACCAAGACTCGTATAAGCAGAGTTCATCCCTGCTACGAAGCCTTGCTGCGATTCCCCCGCCATTTTGGATAGCTGAGTGCCTACTGCTGGTCGAAGAATATCCATAGCCAAGAATACGACAAAGGTAATCGCACAAATCGCCCAGAAGCCACTTACAAACAGCGTCAACAGAATAAACATTGCAGCAGTTATAAGACAAGTGGAGATTACCTTATTCTCTCCGAATTTATTCAGAATCCAGCCAAACGCAGATACCTGCACTACAGCACCGGCGATCGAGCCAAAGGTAATCACGAATGCAATATCTTTAGGAGTAAAGCCAAATTTATGGTCCACGAACAATCCGAACACCGTTTCATAATTAGCCAATCCAAAAGCCATGACAAATACAATAATTAATCCGAAAAAATACGGTTCACGATAAGAGCGCATCAATTGCGTGAAGAAGCTCTCTTGATTATTTTTCGATACCTTCGCTTCCATCCGCTTCTCTGCAGACAGAGACTCAGGCAAGATCAAAACTGTAATTAGAGCTGCAACCCCAGCCGCACCCGCTGCACAGAAAAAAGGCACCCGCATTCCAAGCTCAGCAAGATAGCCGCCAATTCCTGGACCGATAATAAATCCGGTAGTAATGGCTGCATTAATTAGCCCCATGCCTTTAGCTCTTTCTTCAAAAGAAGTCGTGTCCGCTACATAGGCCATAACTGCCGGCATAATTAATGCAGCACCTACACCACCGAGCAATCTGGAAACGAACAAAAGCCAGGATACATTTGCCAGACCAAAGAGCAGCTCTGAAAAAGCAAACACGATCAGACCCGCAACAATCACTTTTTTTCTGCCAATTCTGTCGGATAACCTGCCCGCGAATGGTGATACTAATAATTGGGCAAGTGAGAATGAAGCCACTAACAACCCCACGGTACTTCCGGTGATCCCAAGTTCATTCATGTAAGTAGGCATTATAGGAACTACAAGCCCGATTCCTGTAAAAGCAAGAAAAATATTAAGCATAACAAGAAGCATTGCGCCTCTGTTTCTAAGTAGTAACGACATTGTGTTAACCTCCGTGGTTTCTAAAGCCAATTCTTCGAGTAGTAGTTTTACTGTAGAGACCGACCATCCGGTCTAAATTATAGCCAAAAAAATAGTCCTTCCATTTCCGGTGCCCTCGAGAAGCTTCAGCCTTCATAATTCCTGAATGTAAAGCTTCTTTCATGCCCCCATATATCTTACCCCGTATATATCCCTTGTAATAACAATCGTACTGATTCCCGGTAATATTTTTTGATATCTTCCGGAGTCTTTTCAGGAATAGAACATTCAGCAGCTCGCCCGATCCCTTCGAGCATACCATTTACAATAATCACATAATCCTCTAAGTCACCCTTAATAAAATCCCCCGTGTCCATGCCTTCCTTCAGAAGATCGCGACACGCATGCGAGGCAGCCTCATATAAAAGAGCAAGCCGCTTAGTGATATCCTCCGGATGAGCTCTACCTCTTGAGAATTCCTCAAGCGCCCGAATCAACGGATTCTGGAAATCATTTGCATAGTGCTCGGCTAACGCATATAAACGCTCCTGAACACCTACAATTTCCTTCTTCTTATCTTCCCACGCCTGTAGCCACTGCACCGTATCCTCTTCTACTACATATAGAAAAAGTTCATCCTTGCTCGGAAAATGATGATATAAGCTGCCCTTGCTGACATTCGAGGCTGCGCAAACTTCATTCATGGTTACAGCTGCATACCCCTTCTGAACAAACAGCTGTGTGGCTTTAAGTACAATTCGTTTTTTTGTTTCTTCTCCATCTGAACGTCCTTTGATTCTAAGCACCTCCTAAACCGACCGTACGGTCTAATGTTATCAGAACACTTCAAAAAAGTGAACCCCTAATCCTTCTTTACCATCAGTACGCAAAAATGCACATCAAAAGACGCCCGGATTCGTACCCGAGCGCCTATCTCATGGATTATCTATAACCCTAGGTGATTAAAAATCAATCAGTCCAAGGCTGATCTGCAGCGAATCATCCACCTTCTTCATCGTTTCATCATCAAGGTGGGTGATCTTGTCAGTTAAGCGTTGTTTGTCAATCGTCCTAACCTGCTCCAGCAGTATAACAGAATCCCTGTCAAAGCCATGAGCCGCTGCGTCAATTTCCACATGCGTAGGTAATTTAGCCTTCTGGATTTGGGCTGTGATTGCAGCCACAATTACCGTCGGGCTAAAGCGATTGCCAATATCATTCTGGATAACCAGTACTGGCCTTACTCCGCCTTGCTCAGAACCTACAACCGGCGAAAGATCAGCAAAAAAAACATCGCCACGTTTAACGATCAATGTCTACACCCCGCTTACTAAGCGGCCAAGAGTGCTGTCTGCATCTTCCTCCGCGAGGAACGCCTCGCATGCCATGGTCAAGTTGATCTTAGCCATTTCCATGTAGCCGCGCTGCATGGACTCCCGGATAGAACGTTTCCTCCGTTCGCTCAAATACAGCTTCATGGCCTGCCTAATCAATTCACTCCGGTTGGAATTCTCCAATTGAACAATTCCGTCCACTTCCTGTAAGAGATGATCGGGCAAGCTGATCATGATTCTTTTGGTGTTCTGCAAATTGGCCACCTTCTCTTCCACCCCCACAAACCTTCTGCCCTTGTGTTCCAGTGTTGCAATATACAAGGAATTTTATACAAGGAATATATGCCGCCAGTATATCAAGTATGCTGCATCCCATTATAAACTAGAAATGGCGGTTCGTATAGGCTTTTAGTCATATCTCCTAATACGATACAATTCCTTCTATTTTCTCCCTTGAATAACATCACTGTCAAGAACTTTAAGATTGTAGCAGAGCATTTACTAACTTAGGAAGTGTGCCTTCACGGATATAAACGCGGGGCACCCGATGAGCCAGCATGCAAATTACCTCGTAGTGAATTGTTCCAAGATGGAGAGCCAACTCGTCTGCCGTGACCATCACGTCAGCTTGACGCCCGATGAGTACAACTTCTTCGCCTGCTTTAATTTGTTCCGCTTCTTCAGCGAAAGATTTGAGTGATACCATACACTGATCCATGCAGATTGTTCCGACGACAGGAACGCGGCGTCCACGTATTAACACCTCCGCTTTGCCAGTTAGCATGCGGGAATATCCATCTGCGTACCCCACAGGTAGCGTTGCGATAATCTCCTCGCTGTCTGTGAAGTACCGAGTGCCGTAGCTGACGCCCCAATGAGGAGGCAGGCTCTTCACATATACAACCTGCGTCTTCAGCGTCATTACCGGATGTAGATCTACCAGTTGACGGTTTACCTCAGTTGAGGGATAAAATCCGTACAGGCTGATGCCTACCCGCACCATGTTGCTGGATAAATAAGGTGAATCAATGGCCGTAGCGCTATTGCCCGTATGTATGATCGGGATCTGAATGTTCTGCTCCCGCAGCGTTTCCGCCACGCTCATGAACCGTCGATGCTGTTCCAGTGTATAGCTTTTGTCTAGTTCGTCTGCCTTGGCAAAATGGGTAAACATACCCTCCAGCTCCGCCTGCGCAACAGACTGCACTTCAGAGATAAATGCAGGTGCGTCAGCTGGTAAAAGCCCCAGTCTCCCCATCCCGCTATCAATCTTGATATGCACCTTCAGCCGATGATCCGGATCTATAGGAAGCTGTCTGATAGCCTCTAATACTTCCGGAGTGAACAGTGTTACAGTTACATGGTTCTCCCAGGCAACGGCTATCCCTTCTGGAGAAGTGTAGCCAAGCACCAGTATAGGAATCAGTATTCCCGCCTGACGCAGCTCCAATGCTTCATCCAAAAAAGCCACACTAACATAATCTGCTCCGAGTCTTTCCAGTTCCCGTGTTACTTCCACTGCTCCATGGCCGTACGCATTTCCTTTGACGCATCCCATAAACTTTGTCTCTGCCGGCAAGTAGCGGCGAAAGGCTTCGTAATTGGCACGCAATTCATCCAGATTAATTTCGGCTACTGTCGGTCGATAGCTTGCTTGCACTTCAAAGTCACCTTCTTACGTTGTAGTAAAACGTCATAGCTGCATAACATCAATCATTGTCTTAGTACTCATGGTAATGCTATGGAAGGTGGCTGTCAATGTGACCTCAGTTATCTTTTGCCTTCAGATCAAAGAGGCTGGAGTGCTGGCAAATATAGAAAGGCGGATACTACGTTGTAGAGGAAAGAATCCCACAAAACGCAGTATCCGCCTACTTTATATTATTTACCCGATTGTGCCTCCATAGAAGCGGCAATTTGCATCATTTCGTTAACAGGAAGATTAGCACTTGTAATTCTGTACTCTATACCCTCAGACATCCATGTCAACGTCTGCTGCTCATCACCACTAAGAAGTCCTGCGGTAAAACCAAGATCTATCAGTGTTCCAGGAGCCAACGCTACTGCACGGTCCAATGGACGGGCCTCCATGATGGTGTATTGATAAACCCCATCATACCGGATGAGAACGGCATGATCTTTGTTCCCCTCCATTTTATGGGAGTCCTTCAACTCAACACCTGCCGGAACATATCCCGGTTCGATGATCCCAAAGTCACCAAGCTCAGCAGCGACTGGTTGCCCCTCTTGCTCCTGACCTTCCGGAACTACTACTGGATTTCCATTTTCGTCAACCTCAGCTACTGTGCTTTCTGAAGCAGCACCTGTGGTCATATTCTTTTGCATATCAAAGGAATCCTTTGTGAAATCTGTATCGAATTTAAAGGTGTCAAACTTCACATCCACAACGACCTTAGCTTCAGAATCAGAGACTTGAACCTGTTTAGGCTCATAAGTCTTTTTATCCAACCAAATCTTCTGCCGCACAAGAGCATTGCTTTGATAATTCGCAGCTACCTCAAACACATAGTTATCTCCATCTTCCACAAATTGACGATTGTTATCAGAGACGATGCCCCGAACTAGCGTCTGATACAAATAAACCTGACCTTGATTGTCCGGCCAATCACTCTGGAAGCGGAAGCTCTTATTCATACTTGGTGTGAGTACGAATACTCCCTCATCATTACGAAGCACGATCTGCGTAATATCCTTCTGAACATTTGCCAAGCTGATCCGGTAATAAGAAGGGTTCTTGTACCATACCTCTACCTTATACTCCTGCGGCTGCTCGCCGGTGAATAGGGTCATAATGCCTGAAGCTTGGTACGTTCCCTGCTTACTTTCCAACTTGTCAGCCACATTGTTCAAATCCTTGACCACGGAAGCGGCATCCTTCTTCCCGCACCCCGTCATCACCAGGGCCACGCTCATAATGATCGCGAGTACCCATATTGTCCGGCGCATGACATCATCCCCTTAACCTGTTTTGAATGCATTGATTAGTACATGTCTATGAGGGACTTGGCCGCAATATGCAGACGGGCATGACAAGCTGGGAGTTAGATTTATTTTTTAGGAATATACAAACAAAAAAAGCCCACGCAAAGCGCTGGCTTTATGTTTTATACAGAAATGCAATAACATTATGTAAGTCTTATCTATTGAATAGAGCGAAAATTATAGGATCAATTTCTTGTTTCAACTCTCGTTATCGTTATGTACGGCTTTATTGTACTCATTAATTAATTCATCCAACCTCATGGACTGTCTGATCACATTGGGATGTAACAATCCTCCGTGTTGCCTTTCCATTAAATAAAGTTTGGCTCTAGCACCCTCTATTCTTTTTTGGATAATTTCTGGCTTATTCATTAACACAACCTCCTCAAAGTAATATATTAGAGGCATATGTCAAATTCCAAATTTTACAATAGAGTGCAGTACTATAAAGATTTAGGATCAAGAAATATTAGATACAAAGCCATTTTTCTTTTCGTTGATTCGCTGCACCTTACTAATTAGGTTTTGATATTCTTTTTGCGTTTCGATGGATGCTATGTGTCTTAGCTGTTCGAACATCCCAACACATTTTATAATACATGATTCGCTATTTATCTTTACTGAACATTCCAAACTTATCATTATATACTTTATACTAATCTCATATTCATTTCTTTTTATGTAGTAAGAAGCGATCTCAGCCATCAAGTTGGTATATCTATCTTCGAGGATTTGTTGATTATAGGATCTATTTTCTAGGCGATGATCTCTACATTCTGATTTTTTTTGTTTAAACCGCAGAAG
This sequence comes from Paenibacillus sp. FSL E2-0201, assembly GCF_037963325.1. Lineage (NCBI taxonomy): Bacteria > Bacillati > Bacillota > Bacilli > Caryophanales > Paenibacillaceae > Paenibacillus > Paenibacillus sp. FSL E2-0201. Next base: position 1,248,310 of record NZ_CP150154.1, on the reverse strand, counting down.
AATATCATCCACATTAAATTGATAGTAATTAGCTGCTTGAAGGATTTTGAACAGACCTGAAAGAATTTCTTCCTCTCTTTGTTCAATGTATGCCACATATTCCGGCAGCACCGTTACATCCCCTTTTAAAATTCGCAGCAAGTAAATATTAGCCCGCGCCCACTCCATGCATTGATTGATATGCTGCAAAGCTTCTTCCGTGTCTTCACGAATCCAGCTCATATCCATATATAAGTTAACATAATGTAATGCTCTATCATAATTGCCAAGCTCTCTATAAACTACTGAACGTAACATGTAAGAGTATTGAATATACGAGAATAGTGGTATTTCGGGTTCCTTTTGAAGCTTGCTTTTTCTGGCACGTTCGTATTTGGAATGATATTGAATCGTTGCTTTATTCCCCATTTCCTTAGCTATTGCCTTTACCTTGTCCCAATGTCGCAAAGCGCTATATGTATTCGCCAAATCTTTCAGCGCATCGAGCTGGTCCACCTCATCAAGCCGGTTAACAAATCCTTCAAATTGCACCGCTGCTCGCAAATTAGCATCCTGATCCTCACCCAAAGCGATTGTGAACAGTCTGTATTGGCAAAGAGCCAAACGCTCTGAATGCTGATACTTCTCACTCTCAGCCACACTCTGATATAACATCGCTGCTGCTTCATATTTCCCTTGCGCAAAAAAATCTTCCGCAGTATCAAATAACGAAGGCGTATAAGATAAGCTGTCCATCATGATCCCAACTACCCGTGCAATACAATCCAGCTTATCCAGCTCTGCACAGCGATATAGAAATGGCCGAAGGCGTCTCCAATTCGGATTGGAATGTACAAAACACTCATCCACATATAAATCATAGTAGCTGCCTTCTTCTAATCCCATACCTTCTGTAATTCGATCTAATTGTTGCATGGCTATTGGACGATTCCCATTAATGATATTACTGATCGTGCCTGAATTTACCTTAGACACCTCTGAGAACTGATTGATCGTAGTCCCATGCTTCTTGAGATAGTCCGCCAGTTCTGCACGAATGGTCATCCGCTTCATGATCAAAGCCACCTTTCGCCCAACATAATACAGATATAAATTAATAGTATTTTAATAAATATATGTCTAATTATTCCAGTGGTCAAATACTTTTTTCCTATCGCTCTTCAATATACAATTATTCGGTGAGTAATGTATAGACTATAGATTAGTAAAAAGCAAAAACCATCAGAATGCAAGGTGTAATAGACCTTTTCCGATGGTTTTTCCGATGATAATTCTATCTATTGTTATTCAATACATGCATATAAATTCAACTATGAGCTGGGTTTAATCATCAAATCTAGCTTTTTAATGTAAGGGTCTAGCGCTTCCATTAACTTCTCTTGGTTTTGTATCTCCTCATTTGAAAGCCGTTCCATATGAACACTACCATCTGAATCAAATACCTTGGCATCATAGCTTTGTAACTCAATTATTAATCGTTTAGTTTCCTCAAACTCCTTATTTGTAAGCCTCTGTTCAGCTTTTTCAAGCAAGCTATTCCAGAAAGTATCACGATCAACGGATTTCACTGATTTCTTTGATGTTTTGGCTTCATTCATTTGTTCAAAATAAGGTTCAAGCTCCATCTGTAATTTCTTGTAAGCCTTCTTCTCCTGCGCACTTAATTGTTCTAGGTGAAAGACGCCTTCAGCATCAGCCATTTGCAGATTATAAGCTCCCAATTCTTTCAGTAAGGACATCAGCTTTGTGAATTCCTCTTCGTTAAAGGTTTGCTTCGCGTTCTGCAGCTTGGCTTCAAGCCTATCGTATTGTTGCTGGGTTACTCCAATCGTAGCAACGGTTATCTGTGAGCCATATAGGGTGTCCGCCAAATAATTATATCCGGCATAAGCTCCAGTAGGAATTAATAATGCTGCCGCCAAAATACTTGCTACAAGCCATTTTTTCATTCGTCTTCCCCCTTGTTTGGGTGCAGTCCTATTTAGTATTTGCTCCTTCAGTTCCGGTGGGGCTGTACAATTTCTAGCCTCTTCCTGCAGAGCTGTCCGTAGCTCTTCATTGAAATTCATCCAGGTCCACCACCTTTCCCTTAAAAAGAATATGGTTCGCTGGCTTCTGGCGAAGCTTGTGCAGTGCAGCATGAATACGAGATTTCACGGTTCCGAGAGGAATACCTAGTATCAAGGCACTTTCTTCTTGGGAAAATTCGTTTAAATAATGCAGAATGATCACCTGTTTCAGCTTAAATGGAAGACACTCTACACTTGCTAGCAGGGCTTGGTTGGATAATCTGTCCACAACATCATTCGTAAATTCGTGTTCCATGATCAAATCAGCATGCTCTGCCTTTTTCAGGATTCGAAGATGCGTCCATCTCTTCCTCCGATAGGCATAAATTTGTCTCATGACCAATCCCATAAGCCAGGGTCTAAAGGGGCGTTCCATGTCGAAGCGTTCAAGAGACCGGTGCATCTGCAAATAAATTTCTTGAACAATATCATCCACATCAGATGATTCACGAACGAGGAAATGAACGGTCTGATATACATCCCGGATCGTTGCATCATATAACTCACTGAACGCTTCACGACTGCCGGCTTGCGCAAGCGTAATGAGCTTAGAATTTTCATTTGGATGTTTCATCCCTTTCAACCCCCTCCTTCGGTCTTACAATATATATTGGTAAAAAAAAGAGATATCGTTCGATTTATTTTGAGCGTCAACTCGACTCCTCAACTTGACAAGCTTATTATAGCTTCTATATATTTTAGAAACTAAAGTAAATTGGAGCGTGGCTATGAGCACAGAGCAAGATAAACAATACGCTATCCATAAGGTTATGGAATCTATGGCAAATGTGCAGCAGAAATCCCAGTTCTTCATTGATATGATCACCAAGCAGGAGACACTGACTCACAATCAGATCCTACTGCTGTTCCAGCTCAGACTTATTGGAAGCTTGAACATTACTGACATCTCCGAACGATTTATTATTACACCGGGAGCCGCTTCCTCGATGTGTGATAAGCTGGAAGATGCCGGTCTTATCGAACGTGTGCGGACGAAGGAAGATCGCAGAGTCGTCAACATAGTCCTTACAGAACAAGGACATCAGCGGATTCTCCATATCTTCGAAGCCTTTCCTACCTCGGAGTTGGATAAAATCTCAGGAACCTTAGAACAAATCAATGAGTTAATGGATAAAATGATGAACTAATGTTTATATAACTGCCTGTCAGGAAACTGACGGCAGTTTTTTTATGCTTATAACTCCGAAATGTTATATTGACTATATATTATAATGGATATATATTTTAATCATTAAAATATAATTTGAAAGGCGGCTCCCTATAAAATGCCCCATGCTAGTGATACTTTTGAACGTAATGAAATGATCGGTCCACCGCTGAAGGTGAGAGGTTCATTAATCCTCCAAGAGGATATTCGTGCGGATACTGTCGATGTTGTTGGACATTTAAGTGCTCAGAAGAATGTAACTACCGTGAAGCTAAAAGTATCTGGTGATTGTTCGATTGGAGGTCATTGCAGGGCCGAGCAGGTTATAAATCTGGGAGGACTCCGTGTACAACAACTCCAAGCCAATAGACTGCAATCGTCAGGATACTTCTCCGCAGCACAAAATGTTGCAGTCGAAACCTTTTATGCCGAAGGTGCTGTGAAGATCCATAGATTAACTGCTGGCTCATCGATTGAGCTACGTTTAGGAAACAGAAGCACAATTGAGGTCATGAAATCTAGCGGAACAATTACTATTAAGCCTTCTTTGAAACTAATGAATGCGCTAATCCCCTACTTCCGGAAGCTTACTTGCGAAACGATTGAAGGAACTAGCATCATTTTATACCGAACAACAGCCGATCTCGTCTGCGGGGAAGATATCATCATCGGGCCGGGTTGTTCTATCGGGGAGATCCGCTATAGCAAAAGTCTAACAGTAGACCCGAAATCACAAGTTGATCGGACCGAGTTTTTAAATCATTAGCAAACGTAACAAGCTTGTATCTGCTTTGTTTACAGAAAGTGACCTACTACGCGCTGATTTAATCTATACTTATGAGGACTGGACTTAATCCTCGGAGGTAATTATGAATAAAATCATCGTAATCGGAGCTAGCATGCTCTTTTTAGCCGGATGCGGAACATCGGCATCTATAGATATGGATACATCAATAGCAATTAACCAAACACAAACAACTGAAGCACCCCTGAAGCTAATCGTTGATGGAGAAACAGTTCTTCCATCTCTCCCACCTTTTTTCTCAGGTGATAAGGTCTATGTACCTGCAAAAGTACTCATGGAGTACTATTCTTCTGAACAACGATGGGATAGTGCTACGAAAACCTTAACCATCTCTGACGGAAGCAGTAGTTATGTACTGAAGCCGGGCAATGAATATATGCAAGGTGACGAATATCAAAATACGCTGGGGGGACCTGCGATTCTACGAAACGGCAATTTATATATTCCTGCTGACGCATTAAGCAGCCTCTCCGGAGCAGAAGTGAAGCTGAATGCCTCGCAAACTGAAATATCAATTACATCTGGAGATGTTAGTACGACCGTAAGAACCCCCAACGAACCTCTCGCTATTGCTACAGAAAATGACCAAGTTAAGCTGTATACTGCCCTTAAAAATGGAGATACCTACGAGGGATTTGTTGTAGAGGTGAACGGCAATAAGCATACGTTTAATTGGGAAGCACCAAGATTGCTAGGTTACACTCCTGAGATTCATTATGCCGATATAGATCAGGATGGGCAGGAAGAAGTTGTTGTCATACTGTGGCTCGGTACAGGAACGGGCATGTCTATGCAAGAGCTTCACGTGATTAAACCTAACCAGTGGAAAGAAATGAATATACCTTCCGCAGATGAAGCGGTCTCCGCATTGGTTACTTCAAAAATTTTCAATGAAAAAGGCGATGCCCTCATACAAATTCAGGTTAAAGGTTCAACTCCATCTATGGTTACTATGCGGTATCCAGATCGTGGAGAGGATGACAATCTTGGCGAAGAAGCGGGTATTGGTGCTGTTACTTACTACATGGTGGAAGAAGGCAGGCTGAAGGCTGAAACCAATGTTTATATTGGATTTCTGGAGAGCATTGGCACACTAACCTTTGACTACAAATCGGGAAAGACTGGAATGGAACCTGAATCCATTCGCTTTGAGCCTCATGAGGAGTATGCCTCTTATGTAGTGGGTAAGCAGCTATGATTGATGCCCATATCCATTTAGAGCAATATGATCCTGAGGTTTCAGAACAAATGTTAAGTGAGCTGCCTACCTTAGGGATCGAAGCCTTGATTGCTGTCTCTATGAATTTAAACTCTTGCTTCCGTACCCAAAAGCTTGCCGTTACCTATCCCGGAGTGGTACACCCCGCTTATGGCTTTCATCCGGAGCAACCACTACCGCAGGAAACTGAGTTTTCCAATCTGCTGGAATGGATTGAGCGTCAAGATCGGGAGGATTTCATCGCTGTGGGTGAAATCGGACTGCCTTATTATTCGCGTGCTGAGGCACTGGAGCGCGGCGAAGCCTTTGATATGGAGCCTTATATTCAGCTTCTTGATCAGTTACTCGGACTTGCCGCCCGTATAGATAAACCAGTGGTCTTGCACGCTGTTTATGAGGATGCGCTGATTGCCTGCGATCTACTAGAGAAGCATGTTATAAAGCGTGCCCACTTCCACTGGTTTAAGGGACCCGAAGAAGCCATTGTCCGCATGATCAACAACGGCTGCTATATTTCTTTCACCCCTGATATCCTATACGAGCCGGAGATTCAGGAGCTTGCCCGCCGCTACCCTCCTCAGCTTGTCATGGCGGAAACCGATGGCCCTTGGCCGTTTGAAGGACATTTTACGGGAAAAATCACTCATCCATCTATGATTCTAGACGTCGCCGCCGCTTGGGGAGCGCTCCATGGCTACACCACTGGCCAAGCGGAAGAAATACTGATTGCGAATACTAGGCGATTTTATAGCTTGTAGATAGACAAAAGGATGGCCCCTAGCTAACGGCTAATGCCAGGCCATCCTTATGAATAATCACAGCTTTATCCCAATTTGGGAGTTCATAACCTCTCCACGCCCATTAGCGTTCTGCCGGCGAACTCCATTTTATAAACATCCGGCTTAGTGGTTTGAAGCAGAAAATTCAGATCATATTTGGTGTCAAAATAATTCATCATTAGTGTCATGACTGCACCGTGAGTGCCAATCGCAACCTTTTGACCACGGTGTTTATTCAGTATTTCTTGCAACACGTTAACAGATCGTTTCTGACACGTATGAATGGATTCCCCACCAACCGGAACAAAATCCGGATCAGCAAACATTGTTGTCAGTAATGGGTATAACTCCTGGTCAGGCATGATCTTATTTCCGTCAGGAAAATGGATTTCTCGGAGGTCTTCAACACCCTGAATCTCTGCACCTACCTCCTGCGCCAATCCAGAAATCGTATGTATCGCCCGAAGATATGGACTTGAATAGAAAACTTGAATTCCTTCGGGACGTAACTTCTCCGTTATCTTGCGGGCATCCTCCTCCCCCTTCGCTGTTAATCCACGTGTTCTCTCAGTTCCTCCGGGCAGCTTGGGTGATTCTCCATGCCTAACCATATAAATATAAGTAGCCATTCGTTTCCCTCCTTCTATCTTTATAATTTCTCGTGTTCTATCTAAACTCCTCCATACAATAAAATAAAAAAAGCCCTCACGGGCAAGAATCAATCCTAGCGAGCTAGAAAAGTCTCTTAATTGCACTCTATACAACTATTAATCGTAAAAAGAGCTCTGCTGAGCAACTAAGTGTAATTCGTACATCTAAAAACCATCATTTCTACCCAAATGGAGAAAAAATCAAATTATAGCTGCACTAAATACAACTAACGTTCGCTCTGAACGATGGAACAGCATTTAATTGCAGATTCTGCAACTAAATGCTAGGTATCCTCGCTAGGTAGTCTGTGCTACTCAAGCTTTCTAGTCTGGCTAGTTAGCCTGACCTCCACTCAGACTTCTGCAAGCTTTTTTCTGAATAAATCAGCAGCCTTAAGTTTCCATCACTTTAACCTTCGCCGATTGCTCCACTATGCTATCCGTCATCTCCTTCTCCTTAGGCCACAGCACGCGTCCGAATGCGATGCCCAGCACACCAATCAGAGCAATTACGATACCAAAGTTAAAAAAGATCCGGCTAGGCCCAGCGGCCTGAACCAGCATACCACCAAGGAGTGGAGCGCCAATCATCACACCGCTAAGAATCGTACTCTGAATACCGAACACACGCCCTGTCATATGCGGGGGAGTTTCTTTTTGCAAACAATAATTGAAGGTAATCATAAACATTCCGTTTCCGAGACCCAGTACGAATCCTAACAGCAATACAGGAAGGCTTGTGACGCCTGGCTGAAGCAGACCAAGCCCTCCGACCGATACGCCAATGAGTGCATAACCCGTTCCTAGCTTCCAGCCGTAGCCTGTTCCCCGGTTCATTTTGTTCATGACCATGATCATGAATATAGCACCCACGCCAGTTGCCGCGACAAGCCAGCCCAGCATAGATTCCTCAGCAGGTGCAATAATTCTGAATAGACTTGTAAACTGGAAGTCGATCATTTGAATAGCTAACGCACCGATTAAACCAAACAGCATACTGTTTAGCAGCAGTCTGCTGCGCAGTATAAAGCCCCAGCCTTCCTTCCACATCGTACGAAGGGGAACCTGTTCCTCTTTATCGCCCTGATCTGAGCTGACTTGTCCTACCTCATTATTCTTAACGGTCAGTAGAAGCAGGTACGAGCAACCTCTGAGACAAGCATTGATCAATATACACCATTGTGGTGTTAGCACTGACAATGCGAAACCTCCTAGTAACGGTCCAGCGATTTTGGAGCCTTGATTTACAATTCCATTCAGTGAAGTCGCTTGCAGAAGCTGATCCTCTCTAACCAAACTGCGAGTCATTGACTGCTGGGCAGGTACGTTTAAGGTAGAAATAGCAGCTCGCAGCATCAGTAATGGGAGCAACCACACCATACTGGGAGCGAAAAGTACTAGTACTGTTAACAATGCCGTAAGTAGATCACACATCCGCATTAGCTTTAGCTTATTCAGTCGGTCAGCCGCTACTCCTGCCACGGAGCCAAGCAGAATCCCAGGTAAAGCTATAGAGACTGGAATCAAAGCCAGCATTAGCGGACTAGCTTGCCAACGGTATCCTACGAGTACCTGAATCGCCAGCGCATCGAACCAATCCCCAAAAGTAGCTGTCGCGAATGCGCTGTATACACGCATATACACTTTGTTTTTTAGCAGACTCGTTCCTGCTTGTGATGAAGCATTCATCGGACATTCCTCCAAGTTACGATTAAGAACATATGAAGCATGACCTTAATGTACTGGAGAATTGTCAGAGAATTATCAGAGAGCTGTCACGATATTCATAAGCACGGTTTCCAAGGATTGCTCCAAACGATGGAATCCCCGTTCTTCCTTCTCTCGTTCAAATAAATCTGCATATTTCCGATGTAAAGCTGACTGTGGAGAAAACTCGTTACAATAGTGAACAATTCTGTATAATGCATATATCTGCATCGGCACGAATCCTGACATTTCAAGCACCTGAAGTGCCTCATCCAATAACTGCTCTGCTTCACGCCAAGACTTGCGCCGTAGAAAACACAGGCCTCTTGCAACTTTATAACTGCCGATCTCCCGCAAAAAAGGCTTCTCCTGCAAAAGCGCTTCAATGTCTTTCGCCATCCGTTCTAATTCCTGATCTTCTGTTCCCATCCACAAGTGTACGAGCATTTCAGAAATTGCCGTTACAGGAATGAAGTTCTCATACCCTGGCTCTTTAATCACTTCATGCGTCAGCTTTAATCGTTCTAATGCTTTTTCCGGCTGCCCGGCCAGCGTGTATAAATCCAGAATATTAAGGATCTCCATTTCAACATGCTGGGGCGGCAAAAGAATCTTTTTCTCAAGGACTAGCTCGCAGAACTCCAGTTTCTGCTTTGGATCACCCAAAAACATATAACATATTAACAGCGAATAGAATCGCTCTTCTATCTCAACTTCCTCCGTGTTCAGAAGCCATTCCAAATCTCCCTGTACAAAATGAATATAGATCGAATAGAACGGATCCATTTCATAACCCAAAACATCCTGTTGTCGCGCTAAGGTTAACATGGATCGGCCTTGGCCGTATTGATGATATTTTACGAATACTTCCCGCATCGTCTTTTGCATTTCCAGGTCATATGTAGTCGGATTAGCCATGGCGGCAGAGGAATCCTTCATCGTCAGGCTATAGCCGAATCCCCGAACAGTCTTAATATCTAAGTCTTGTAGCTTCCCTAGCTTTTTACGAAGCCGATAAATATGATCATCTACCGTTCGCTCTACCGGATATTCCAAGGGCCAGACCTTATCCAGCAACTGTTCTCGACTGAACGTACGTCCTCTATTTTTGTACAAGAACTGAAAAAGCGTAAATTCCTTTGGAAATAATTCTATCGTTATCCCATCTGTGGTCACTTTATATTCGCTTTCGTTTAATTCCAGTTGCATGATAGAACCTCACTTTCCCCCGAATCCGCTCATTGATTACATTATATCAGTCCGTCCAAGGCGTACTCCAGAACAAAGAGAAAACATACAAAAAGAGCAACCTACAGATTTCTCTGTATGATTGCTCTATGCACCCATTGCTGGTTTTACCCAGCCATATTGTTAAAGGAATCCTGTTCACTAAACACAGAAATATGATCTACTGTGCCGGTTGAGCTTGGAATAATAAATTTCAGCTGGTATTGGTCATTGGCTTGATAGGTGTAAATCTTATCGTCACCATTTGTTGTGGTGTCATCCGGTTTGCCAAGTGTTCCCTCGATTTGTTTCAGTGTCAGCTTTTGCAGTGCAGCATCACTGGAACGAACATCGAAGATCAGGCTCCCTTTGTTAAATCCAAATACAACATGTTTGTCAGTGTAAGTAGCATAAATACCTTTTCCAGCTGACTCTTGTTGATCAGGCTTACCCCAGTCCGCTTCTACCTCATCAATAAGACCGGTATGTGCAGCATATTCAACACCGGGCACCTTTCCTTTTTTGGCAAGTACAAGTAGTTCTTTAAGCTGTTCAGCGCTATATTGCGGATTAGCGTCGGCTGCATTTTTATTAGTCTCCGTAGGGGAAGTGGTCGCTGCTGATGCTGTTTCCGTAGGTGTGGTTGATGGGCTGACTTCCGGTTCAGAGGTTGCTGTTACGGCAGTTTCAGTAGGTGCTGTGGTTGGGGTAGCTGAATTTGCTTGTTCATTGTTCGAGCTGCATCCGGCTAATCCAATCATCCCTGTGAGCAAAATAGTGGCTGCTAAAAATTTAATCTGTGCTGACATGATGACATCTCCTTAGTAAATTCGCTTAAAGCCGATTGTAAAAATGGAACCGGACATATCTATCATTTACCCAAATCTGCGGAACATCAATAAATTACGGATTAATGCGCACTATCAGGGCATTTCATTGCAGAACGTGCAATAGAATTCATAAAAACCCCCTAACTAGGCGTTTCTTAACTATTTTGAATGTACAAAGTACAACAGAATTGATTTCCGCTCACTTCAGGATAGATTCTATTGCACAAACTGCAATGAGGGAACATCTCGGGAAGCTCATAGGACGTCGTCTCGGGAACGTCGTCTCGGATCATCATCTCAGGAAATACTCCCCCTAAGTAAAAATATTCCACACAAACGCAACCTTAATCCTCCAAGCCGCATCTTATTAGTAAAGGGAGGGGAGCTTCATCTGAATATTATAGAGAGAATCAAAGCAAAGGATGAGTCAGCTCTCCGCCTGTTAATGGACGATTACGGCGATATGCTGCTCCGAACCGCTTGCTTGCTGCTCAAAGATCGGCACAGTGCCGAAGAGGCGGTGCAAGATACTTTTATTCAAGCCTATGCCAAAATGAGTCAGCTGCAGGACCCGGAACGGTTAAAGGCTTGGCTCATTCGCATCGTAGTTAACCGCTGCCGTATGAAGCAACGGACTTGGAGCTGGCGTAATATTTTCCCTTCGGGCGGGTCAGAGCTTCAAGGAAGCGATGATGCAGGCTTCACTGCTGGAGCGGAAGAGCTTTTTATGGTGGAATGGCACAATATCAGACTCGCTGAGTCCATGAGGACTCTCGATTATGTATACCGAGAATGTCTGACATTATATTACTTTCATGAGATGAGCATCCGAGAAATTTCCGAGCAATTAAATACCCCTGAGAATACGATTAAATCCCGGCTCGCTAGAGGACGGACGCTCTTAAAAAAGATTTTGGAGAAGGAGGGACATTTCTAATGAACACGGAGAATACGGAACGCGAAGCTATCAAGCAATTACTAGACGAAGAACTACAATCCATACACTTTGAAGGACACGAACGCGTCCTCAAAATGACCCACCCTCCAACCTTTGGAGCCCGCCTCTTAGCATTCTGGAATAAGGAAATTGAGATCCCTGTCAAACCTATAGGCGCGATCGGCGCCATTATTCTAGTCGTTACACTGACCCTGCATCAACCAGAGGTTAAACACCATCCACAACAAGGCGTCCAGCAGCAAAAAAACCGGGAACTCATTGAGGCCGGAGGCAATACGTACTGGAAAGATATCTATGAGCAGGCGGTGAAGAAACATGCGAATTAAAATCAAGGTCAAACATCTGGTGTCATTCGTGCTACTCCCGGCCTCCCTGCTCATTCTTCTATTTAACTTTCTGCCCTCCTCAAAGGCGCAAATGGAGGAAAGCCCAGCTATCCAATCTAACCTGGCCCGTACAGAACTGCTGCAAAAGCTAGAGTCTACAACTGGCAGTAAACGTATGGAGCTTATTCAAACCAATATCATCGATAAGGAGCACGGCTACGATCCCTATAGATACGACGTAAATATTGGTCCCTCTATGAGTCAGTGGAATCAGGATGAACCGAGTATTTCCGATTTGCTACCGGAGGATAAAATCGCTTTGTTAGAGGAATACATCCTAGATGGACCAGCGAATAATACACGGATATTTGCGGCTAAGCTGCTTGTCTATGAATATGATGCTCTTGGTCGTAGGGACGACGGAGATCAAGCGCTATACACCGCTGCAAAACAGTTAGACAGCAATTCTAGCGTGGCAAAAAAGCTAGCTCTCCTTCGTGCAGAACGTGCCCTGAATCGTGGGGATATAATAACCGCTGAAGCTATTCTTGAACAAACCACATTTCCATCCGAGAATCAGGAAGATTTAAATGCACAAAAAGCATGGCTTACTGGACGCGTGCTCTTCACGAAAGGAGAAGCGCTGGAAGCTCTTGCCGAAGTAGACAATGGCTTAGCAAGCTACAAAAAATTCTGGCAGGATATTCATACAGCAGGTCCATCATCAAGTTCAGCGCCAGAGATAGGTACTTCAGAAACCGAAATGCAGCTTGAAGCGCTAAAATCCGCCATTCAGTCAGCTGTAGATATGGGAAGTACCTCTACAGCTGTCGTATCCGGAACACTGACTCGTAGCGATGGTTTGCCGGTCTCACGTGCAGGTATTTTTCTCCGTGCTGAAAGCGAGGTTCATCATAGCATTACTGAGGCTGAACCGTACCGAGTCGTTACCGACGATAAAGGGCGTTTCGAATTCCACGGTGTGATTCCGGGCTTCTATCAATTCCAGCTTGGACTTAGCTATGATCAGATCGACGGCTGGACTTGGCCTGTACAGTATGACGATTGGATTGAAGTTAAACCGGATGATAGGTTGAATGAGAGCATTGTTCTACAACCTCTGCTAGAGCTTCAGTCTCCTATTAATCAAGAGACGATAATAGGTCAGTCTGTAGATTTTCGCTGGAAGGCTGTTAAAGGTGCGGCTTACTATCGCTTAAGCGGAGGGGTATCGACGGTGGGAAGCTCCTTCAGTTCGCAGATTCGGGACTATATTACAGATAATCAAGTCTCCATTCCAGTAGATGAACTCTATTACAACAGTGGTTTCTCCTACGGCAGCGGCGGAGAGGGCTTTGAATCGATTGATCCTCTTTCTTTTCTCGTGTTCATGAATCCGGAAGCACGCTTTTCTTGGAATATCGAGGCATTTGATGCGGATGGACGCCTGATTACCCGCAGTAATGGCTACAGGTTAAACGAAGACACCGTCGGAAATCTTCCTTTCTTCTATCTCAAGGAACGAGAACTGACCACGGCTGATAGACTATTGCTTTATAAGAACCCAGAGCAAGCCCTTGAAATGTACCAACAAAATGTCTTGGATGATCCACAGGATGCTCATGCCCTGCATATGCTTGTAAAGCTGTTGCTCGCCAAATCATCCATCACGAAGGATGACTCATTAGAAGATCGGGCGATTCCTTCACTCCAAAAGCTCATACAGTTACATCCTTATTCTAATTATGCCTTCACATTGACGCAGTATTATTTTGATCATAAGGACTGGAAATCATATAACGAATTTCATTCCCTCTACAACGAGTTAAACTCCATCGAATTAAACAGTTATGTACGCTCTATTAACGCGACAGCACTCTTGCATCAAGGCAAGCTTAAAGAAGCTCGGGAACAATTTGCTATCGCCTTAGAGCATGATAACAGCCATCGTTTTATTGGCAGCTATTTGGCAGCAGAATTATACGCAGGCGAGTCACTCTCTTCTGTCTTAACACTTGCTGAACGTTACCCAGAACACAGCTTTGGTCTTAATGGGTATCGTTGGCCACAAATGGTTAAACAGCTAATGACCGAACGAACAAAACAGCCTAGTAACTTTGAACAAGAGTTGAAGGAAAAACTCGGATGGTACATGAATGGTCAGACGGATGTTTTGAAGAAATGGATTGAAGGAGCAAAGTCCTCCGCCCTAAAGACCTTTATGAAAGCCGTACTAGAGGTAAGCTAACTCATTTATGCATACAAAAATCCGGTCCCTCTCGATAAATACGAGCATGGACCGGATTTTTATTTACGCATGATTTTATTTAGATTTAGCTTCCATCATGTAATTCTGGAAGTCCGTAATGCTTGGGTTGGACATATAGTGACCACCCTCTACTTCAATCGTTTGGCCAGTAATGAATTTAGATTCATCCGATGCCAGGAACAACACTGTGTTTCCGATGTCATCTGCTTCACCATGATAAGGCAGAGCGTTGAACTTCTGGAAAATATCCAGAACAGCTGGCGGCATATTTCTTGCAGCCGCAGGTGTTAGGATCAGGCCTGGAGCCACTCCGTTACAACGAATCTTATCCTTGCCATATTGTGTGGCGATGTAACGAGTTAGGTTCACAACAGCTGCCTTAGAGGAGCCATATGCCGTACGCAATGAATCTCCTGCAAATGCTGACATGGAAGCTGTGTTAATGATGGAGCCCCCGCCCGCTTTAATCATATGTGGAATGGCAAACCGGCTGCCTAACAGAACACTTTTGGTGTTCACGTTCATCAGGCGATCCCATTCTTCCAAATCTATGTTGACGACATCTAGGTCTTTTTGCAGATTAGTTAGACCTACGTTGTTGAATAAAACTGTAATTGTGCCATACTGAGCAACTGTGAAATCAACGGCTTCCTTAATCGAATCCGCTTGGGATGCATCCAAGAAAAGACCTTCCGCCACTCCACCCTCACTTTTAATCTTAGCCGCTGCTTCTTTAGCAGCCTCTACATTAAAATCGGCGATGACAACTTTAGCTCCTTCTCTAGCCAATAAAGTAGCGGCTGATAAGCCAATACCCGAAGCGCCTCCAGTTACTAGTGCAACCTTACCTTGAACTCTTCCCATATTCATACCCCTTTATAATGTGATTAAGATTCTTAGATGACTTCATTTATGTTTCAGAGCTATCAAAGCTCGTTAACAACTTCTCATAGATTTTCAAGAATTGATGCAGTTCTTCCTCATCGAGCTTCTGAAACATTTCAACTCGGAGCTCCTGCCCTTTTAGCTGTGCTTCCTTCAGTACATCTTTACCTTTGTCCGTGATAGAGAGCAGTACATTTCGGCGATCATCCTCGTTATATTTGCGCTCGGCCATTTCCTGCTTAATTAAGCGATTGGCAATGTTCGTCATCGCTCCCGGCGTATAACCTAGCTTCTTAGCCAAAGTAGTTTGCTTCTGGGGACCCTTTTTATTCAATTCTCCCAAGACGAGAACAGGTGATATCCCAATATTGTGGTCAAAAGCATTCATCCATCGAACAATAATTTCATTCGTGAATAATTCAACGGCATGTATAAGTCTAAAAATATCTGGGTTTTCCAAGACATCCTCCTTAGATATTCATAATCATTGGCTACTTCTACATGTATTTTAACACTAAAATATTTAATAGTAAATTATTTAACGGTAAAACACTTAATATTTAAAAAAGAATGCTTTTGAAAGCATCCTTTAAATTGCAGATTTATCAACAACATAAGTACCAGCCATCATATCGTGAAGCGCCCGTTTACGGGGAGTAAATGCAACGAATAGATAATCTACAAGCATGATGGGGCCAAGTATTTTACTAAGGTCAGTAGCCAAAGGTGCCCATAAATTAAGCGTGGTGGAAATCACAGTAAGATCGTAGAGGCTTACGCCAACAATCATTGAAAAAATCGTACTAATGATTCGGAAAATATTTCGAATTAAAGCTTCCTTCAACGTGGGAATATTCCCTTGCTGATTGACAATTTTTATCTTTAAAACCAGCTTTCCAGGCGATCCGCCAAATCTAACGATCATAAAAATATCAAACACGACGAAGAAAATATATTCAAGGATGATGGGAATTTCCGAATGCAAGGATACAGCTAATGAATTGAATATCCAGTATACAATAACCGCAGGTATCAGAATGATAAGGAGATCAAGAATAGTAGCGAGAACTCTTTTCCAAAAGCCTATGAAATCCTCCTGTTCCAAACGCTCAACTTCATTGTTATCCATATCAGGGCCCCGCTCTCTATGCTTTACTTTATTCATTCAATTATTCTATGTATCGCTTCCTGATCATATCCCCGATTCCATTCAAATTTCTAATCCTCATAGGCTCAGGCTGAGCCCAATCGGCAGGATGATAAGTCCTAGGGAAATAACAGTAATGACTCTCGTGGTGAGGATCGGTAGTTTTACATTTTTTTCTGATTTATACCATCCTTTAAACTGAAAATGATTCCGATACAGCATAAAAAATATCAATAGATTTCCAAGCCCCATACTCCAGTTATACAAGGGCTGACCAAAAATAGATTGATAAACCAATCTTTCTACTCCGCCTAAAATAAATAAGGTCAACACAAGCAATACGCACAATCGAAACAATTCCACAATAAAAGAACCCAGTTTTATCATTACATAACCGTCCTTTCCAGATCTCCTCGCCGCAACAAAACATCCATATTCATCCAATTATACACCTTGCCTGCGATGACTCCTATCGAAATATTAGAAAAACAACCCAGCCCAAGATACATTCTATCCTGAGCTAGGTTCTGTCGCTTCTTCCCTATGATGATGTAACTTCTCCCTTAATCCCTATTTCCTGGATCTGTGTCCTCAGATTAACAATTTCCGCCATTAACGCCTCATTCTCCGCCTCCGTATCCCTACTTCCGCTCTGAATCAATTGATTCAGACGCAGCTCCAGAAGAGCAAGATCATCCTCCCGAGCTTGTTCTTTACGGGTAAGCACACGGCTTCTATCTTTGGAGATGTATTCCTCATAGGAGCCTTGAAAAAACTTCGGTGCCTGAGTCGGTGCTAGGATTACCAAACGATTAGCTACTTTAGCGTGAAGATATCGGTCATGCGAGACCATCACAAGTCCCCCCGGATATCCCCTTAGCGCTTCTTCTACACGCTCTCTAGTGTCAATGTCCAGATAATTAGTGGGTTCATCCAGAACCAATAGATTAGCTTTTCCAAAGTACAATTTAAGGAAGGCTACACGACATTTCTCTCCCAGACTTAAATCACCGATTCGTTTAAAGACATCCTCCCGTGAAAATAAAAAACAACCCAGAATCGTTCGCGCCTCCGTCTGTGTCATACCGGGTAGTTCAAGCAAACTATCCAGGATGGTGGATGACACCGCTAAATTGTCCAGCTCTTGCGCATAGTAGCCAATCTTCGTACGCGGATGCAGCTGCACTTCGCCTTTGGTGGGTTTATGAATCCCAGCAATCAGCTTCAACAAAGAAGACTTACCAACCCCATTAGGACCCAGAATAGCGAGACGGTCTCCTCGATGCAATGACAAACTACAATCTGTTAATACAGGCGCACTACCTTTATATGCAAAATCGATCTCACGGAGTGACAGCAAAGTGTCAGCCATAAACGCTTCACTTTCCAGCTTCATCTTCAGCTTGCTTGTCTCCCGCGGCAATTCCACACGGTTCTTATTTAAGCGTTCGAGTGCCGCTTCTTTGGCATGAAGACGAGACACATTTTTCTTAGATTTCGCACGCAGAAAATCATGCTGGCCGGCAGCACGGTGTGCCTGCTGGAACCATTCGGCATATCTCCGGATACTCTCAAGCAGCTTCTCCTTTTCCTGTTCTTGCTTCTTATATTGTCCCTCTAGCGTTCGCGCCTCTACCGCCTTCTGCTCCCGATACTGAGTATATCCACCCGAATACCGACGACATCCCTCTGGACTAAGCTCCAGCAAAGCCGTTGCCGTTCGATCGATGAACGTACGATCATGCGAAACATAAAGCACAGTTCCGGGGTAGGTGTACACCCAATGTTCCAACCATTCCATCGTTTCTCCATCTAAGTGATTCGTCGGCTCATCCAGAATCAACAGCTTCGGCTGCTGGGCTAGTAATGCTGCCAGTTGGACACGTGTCTTTTGCCCTCCGCTTAGCGATGGGTATGGCAAATTCCAAACCGAACGATCAAGCTTGAGCTGCTTCAGACATTTTTCCGCTTTAGCCTCCCAGTCATACCCATCAAGCTGCAAGTATTGATCGTATACTTCGGCGTATTCTGCCAATCCCGCTTCGCTCTCGTCGTTCTGCTCCTGTAGCCTCTGACTGAGGGATTCAAGCCGGCGCTTCAATTGGGGGAGCTCAGCCGACCCGGAGAGAACATAATCCAATGCGGTTACTTCTTCTGATATCTCTAGCTGCTGATCCAGCACTCCCCATTCCTCGCGTGGCAAGCCATGATAGATACTTCCCTCCTCAAAAGTGAGGCGACCGATCAATCCCTTAAGCAGTGTGGTTTTGCCGATTCCATTACGACCGAACAAGAGCACACGCTCTCCTTCTGCAATCTCAAAGGACACCTTCTCAAATAACAGGTTCCCGTTCCATTCTTTACGTAAGTTCTTCGCTTTTATTAGGGTCATATTCCATTCCTCCGATTGTATTACAAAATAAAAAACCGCAGCCAGCGGTCTGCGGTCTAATAGCGTATGTTGGGGGGAATATGCCATAACATGAATAGACCACGGCCGTGATCACCTGCACAAGCAGAGTAAACTAAACCATAGATCGTTCTATTCATATAAAAGCAACGTAAGGTTCCCGACCGACACACGTATCCCTGACCGTTATCACCCTGCATGGGTGCTCCGTGACTTGTGCATATGCACTTCACAAGCTTAAGTGGTCTACTTCTAGGAAACGTGTTAGTTATTCATCAGTCGGTGGCCCTCCGTCATTGTCCGAATTTGTTTAATGAGTACAGTATATAACAACACAGCTTAGAA
Source organism: Paenibacillus sp. FSL E2-0201 (assembly GCF_037963325.1). Lineage (NCBI taxonomy): Bacteria > Bacillati > Bacillota > Bacilli > Caryophanales > Paenibacillaceae > Paenibacillus > Paenibacillus sp. FSL E2-0201. The sequence goes on along the minus strand of NZ_CP150154.1, from coordinate 1,229,516 downwards.
ATAAAAGTTCAAGAACAGTTATAAATTAATCTTTACCGACTGAGACTCCGAGCTCCACTGCACCTGAATACCAAATAATTCAGGCAAGGTGCTAAGTGGAATCATCAATCGACCATTTTCATTGCGGGATGCTGGCATCGTAAGTGTTTTTCCATTCACAACAGCCTGACCGGATAACGGCTTATGTGACACCGTACGATTGCCTATCGTAATTAGCAACGCACCCGTTCCAGCTTCACTCTGTAAACTTCCACCTAACAGGGCTACAGATTCTCTCAGCGGAACAAATACACGCGAGTTATCCATTAAAAAAGGATCTTTCAGCTTTGTCGTGACTCCATCCATCTCAAAAGCTCCAGCAAACGTCTTACTTCCTACGGAATATCCATTTTTAGTCGCAATGTTCTCCATCGCCAGTGTGCTTGTTGTGATGATAACCCTTGTATTCTTAGCTATTTTTGGGTAAAGCCAGTGGATGTCATCATTATGCATTCGAATACATCCGGCGCTAACATACTTTCCTATGGAGGACTCATTATTGTTGCCGTGAATCGCATACGTGGTACCATACGTTCCGTTCACTTCTAGTCCTAGCCAGCGGTCGCCAAGTGGATTGGCCGGATCACCCCCGGGTATTTTCTCTTTGTAATAGGGTCTGTTCTTTACTTTAACTACCATTTTGAAACTGCCTTCGGGTGTCAGTTCCTTCGACTTCCCTGTCGCGACTGGAAAGATCTTTACCAGCTTACCCTCACTGAAATACGCGAGTTTGTTTGTTTTTTTGTTCACGATAATCAGATCGGATCCAGCAGCAGCTTCCGCCTTTCCCACACCTGTAAAACATGCAGCGAACAGAAGCCCAAACACAAGCATCAGCTTTATGTTCCGCTGTAATGAAGATTGAAACCAGCTACTCGAAACAAAAAATCCCAATTTTCTCCACCTCCATATATAAAGACGAAATCATTTCAAATTAGTTGCATACCAGCCTGTACCTATTCTTTTCAACTCGTCCCCCTGCATTTGACGCAGAGATTGCAATACTGTAACCACGTGAACGCACATTAAAAAAAGCCGACCTTTGGATAACCAAAGATCGGCTCTGTATTGTATATGCTCAGTATTTCATGTTTAGACAACTAATGCTAGATCAGCATTCACAATTTTAATATTCCGATTTCATAATACCATCCAATTAACGCAAATTAAACCGAAATCTGCTAACAAGCCTATCGAGGGAAGGAATCAATAATGATCGGTATGGCTAGTCACCTTTTCTTTGATCCAGAAGGTTTCGAACTGCCTGAAAACGAAGAGGGTCTATCGGCTTCAGCGCATCACCATCTTCTCTAATTGCTGAACCAAAATGCACCCGATGCACACCTGTTTGTTGTATAAAATTGCTTATCCCTTCCACTGTTAACCCACTCCCCGCCAAAATGGAGATAGTTCGCCCCGAAGTACGCTGCTCCAACGCAGCAATGCGTTCCGCACCTCTAGGCGCTGTAGTCTGAGCACCCGATGTTAGAATGTCAGTAATTTGAGGATAACGCGTCAATATTTCTAACGCCTCAAATTGATCCCTCACTTCATCAAAGGCACGATGGAACGTCACCTCTAGATCTTTTGCAACATGAAGCAGCCTCTGAAGGGACTCCTCATCAATGGACCCCTCCTGGCCCAGCATGCCCATTACGATAGCTAATCCACCGATATATGCAATATGCTGAATATCCCGCGCCATGGTTTCTATATCATCCTTATCATAATAGAAAGACCTTGCGTGAGGTCTAACCATTACTCTAACCGGGATCGAAACGCTGTCGCGTACTTTTTCTATTAGCCCCAGACTGGGCGTCAATCCTCCTTCACTGATCCCAGTGATCAATTCAATCCGGTCAGCACCGTATTGCTCGGCCAGCACTGCATCACTTAATGTTGTAGCAATAACCTCTAGTAGCATTGTTGTCTCTCCTTCATTCATCTCAGAACCTTCTCCCTTGCTATTCTTTCCTATGGAACGTAGAAAATTACTCTTATCCATATCCACATAAACACGCAAAAAAAAAGGCCATGATCCTCTACAGAAACTAGAGAATCAAGACCTCTCGTTCTTAAACTATCCTTACGCCCACCACATACCTTGTGGTTGATCGCGAATAAGAATGGATTGCAAATTGGTTACTGCACGATGGAAGCCTTCGTCTACTGTCATAAGTGGGTCTTCATGCTCGATGCTGACCACATAATCATAGCCATAAGTACGCAGCGCACTCATGATATCTGACCATTCAGATATACTGTGTCCACAGCCAACGGAACGGAAGGTCCATGCGCGGGTCTGCACATCGCCGTAAGGCTGCATATCCGTCAGACCATACATATTAATATTGTCCTGATCCAGGTACGTATCCTTAGCATGGAAATGATGGATCGCGCCAGCTTTACCAAGAATCTTGATCGCGCCGACAGGATCGATGCCTTGCCACCACAGATGGCTCGGGTCTAGATTCGCGCCGATCGCATCACAAGTTGCTTCTCTAAGCTTCAGAATCGTGTAAGGAGTATGGCAGAGGAATCCACCATGAAGCTCGATACCGATCTTAACACCATGCTCCTCTGCCAGCTTACCGATTTCTTTCCAGTAAGGGATCAGTTTATGCTCCCACTGCCAGGTTTTGATGTCGCTGTACACGGTAGGCCAAGGGGTAACTGGCCAGTTCGGTGCTTTTGCCTCGTCGCTGTCTCCCGCGGTTCCCGAGAAAGTGTTCACTACCTTAACGCCCATTAGTGAAGCTAGCTTGATCGACTTACGCAAAATTTCGTCGCCTTCACGAGCTTCTTCTTTATCCGGCGAAATCGGGTTATTATGGCAACTGAAAGCACTGATCATAATGCCACGTTTCGTGAACTTCTCCAGATATTCCTTACGTGCTGATTCGCTGGCAAGCAGCTCATCTGTTGGGCAGTGGGCATTTCCGGGATTGCCTCCTGAACCGATCTCTACCGCATTCAAACCAGCAGCAGCGATTTTATCAAGCATCTCATCGAGAGTTAAACTTCCAAATACAGGATCAAATACGCCTAATTTCATTTATAATACCACCTTTTCTTTGATTGGCTCCAAAGCTTCAGAATGTCCGTAAACTGGATAATCACGCTTCGTTGGTGCACACCAGTTCACGCCATTGATGATGACTCTTTGGATTTCTTTGTTGTAGTAGGTTGGATAAGATTCATGACCGGGTTGGAAATAAAAGATCTTCCCGTTCCCACGGCGATAGGTCGATCCGCTTGGGAACACATTGCCGCCTTCAAACCAGCCGACAAAAATAAGACTCTCCGGTGCTGGCACATCAAAATGTGCTCCGTACATTTCCTCTTGCTCCAAATCGATATATTCGCCAATGCCCTCAGCAATCGGGTGACTTGGGTCCATAACCCAAAGACGCTCTTTCTCCCCTGCTTCACGCCACTTTAGATCGCAGCTAGTGCCCATCAGCTTCATGAATATTTTGGACATATGACCCGAATGAAGCACCACTAGCCCCATACCTTGCAGCACTCTTTGGTGAACGCGGTTTACAATCTCATCACTAACTTCTTGATGGGCGACATGCCCCCACCAAATCAGTACATCCGTGTTATCCAGCACTTCTTGTGTCAGTCCATGCTCCGGTTCATCCAGCGTAGCTGTCTGAGCGTCCAATCCGGCTTCCTGAAGGAAGCTTGCCAATTGTCCGTGAATCCCTTGCGGATAGACCTTGAGAATTCTCTCTTCCTGCCGTTCATGGCGGAATTCATTCCATACCGTTACTCTGGTCACTTTGGACACACTCCTAGTTCATAGTTATCTATGTCGTTAATCTTTATTGATTATTCAAATTAGTCAAAAAATACAGGCATGCCAGTCTCAGAGGATTTATAAATAGCCTCTAAGATGCGGGTAACAACGAGCGCCTGCTCTGGCTTCACTACAGGCTCGGTGTCATTGACGATGCTGTCGATCCACTGAGTAGCCTCCGTCACCGCAGGATCATCTCCTGCGCCATCATAAAAGTCAACGCCACCAGCTTCTAGGCTAATATGCTTCTCGAATGTCTTGCCGTATTCTTCTCCGTTAATACGCAGACCGTTCTCCATATCCGCTCCACCTTCAGTACCGCAAAGCACCGTCTTGGCTTCACCAACATCGAGGGTATTCAGCGCCCAGCTTGCTTCGAGAACAATACTAGCGCCATTCTCCATCGTAATGAATCCAATCGCGGAATCCTCAACTGTAAATTTCTCAGGATCCCACGGCCCCCAAGCATTCGCAGCGTTTTTACGACCGGACAGCTTATGATAAGCGTTACCCACAACATATTTAGGTTTGTAGTTATCCATCATCCAAAGGGTCAAATCGAGGGCATGCGTACCGATATCAATCAATGGACCTCCGCCTTGTGCTTCCTCATCTAAAAACACGCCCCATGTTGGAACAGCGCGACGACGGATCGCCTTAGCTTTAGCATAATAAATCTCTCCAAGACCATTATTCTCGCATACCGTATGCAGATAAGCTGAATCTGGTCTGAAACGGTTCTGATAACCGATAGTTAGCTTTTTCCCAGTTCGCTCTGAGGCATCGATCATGGCTTGCGCTTCTGCTGTAGTCTTAGCCATTGGCTTTTCGCACATTACATGCTTACCTGCCTCCATAGCCGCAATGGAAATCTCAGCATGAGAAATATTCGGTGTACATACATGAATCACATCTATACTTGCATCTTTAAGCAGTTCTTTATAATCTGTGTAAACCGCAGAATTCTCATCCCCAAACTCCGCTTTTGCCTTCTCCGCACGCTCAGGAACGATATCGCAAAAAGCAACCATTCTCGCACCTTCTACTTTTTTTAACGCTGGCATATGTTTACCGTTCGCAATGCCTCCGCAGCCGATAATTCCTATTGTTAATGTCATTTATATTCTAACCTCCACTTGTTCCTGTTTTGATATCTCTATCATACAAAGCCCGGGACCTGCTTTCTTCCTGCATTCTTGCTCTTTTATTCCCGAATATTGTCTTATGGTATTTAAGTGGGGATATCCCCGTTGCTTCTTTAAAAAAATGATGGAAGGTCTTTACGCTTCCAAACCCGGCGGCTTCCGCCACTGCTGACATCGGCAAATCATCATTGATCAATATCCATTTGGCTTTGTTAAGCCGATATTCATTTAAGAAGGCTATAAAGGTCATGCCGGTATTCTTCTTAAATAGCTTGGTAAAATAATAAGGACTAAAGCCCATATAATTAGCTACCTCGTTCAGTGTAATGGCCTCCTGATAGTGCTGCTCCACATAAATAAAAATCCGCTCTAATCGCTCCAGCGTCTCTCTGGACTGATTCAGTGTATCTTCCGAGAACTTAGGCTGTTTATTGATTGTACTCTTCGGAACCTCCCGCAAAATAACGGTCAGTAATTCAAACAATCTAGCTTTGATTAAGTAGGCGTACCCCTCTCTCCGCTGTACGTCTTCCTCGTATATACTCTCAATGAGCTCTTTGATCTTCTCGGCGGTTCCCTCAGGCCATTTTGAACTAGAATGCTCCATAAGCGTAAAAACCTCACGAAGCGAGTAGTCATTTCCGCTCAAAGCTGCGACTTCCTGAAACAAGTTAAGATCAAATTGGATCACAACCCGTTCGCTCTCAGGTGAGGCAAGAAAATAATGCACATCCCCACCATTGATGAACTGAACCTCACCCTGCTCCATGTGAATAGGGGTATCGTTAATTCCCAGATTTAGACTTCCTTTAGTTACATAGATAATTTCAATTTCTTTATGCCAATGCGGATAGCACAGCGTATCCCCTCCACAAAGTAAACTTCTAAAGGGAAAGTGCTTATCCACATCCGGAATTTCGAGATAAATATTCATGTGTGCAGCTCCTTATCCGATCGAACATTTAAACACAAGTTGAACATGCAAATTCGATTTTTACGTAAGCGTTTACTCTCTAAATGGTAGCCCTCTAATATTCTTTTGTCAATTCTAGATGTACACGGTCCTTAATATCATGCTTTTACTGCATTTCAGCACTCTATCTTCGTTTTAAAAGAAATTATTGGTAATTAAATCGGTTTCATTCTATTAAAAATTAATTCTCTTTCATAGTTCTTAGGGTCCACAAATTTTTTAAGTGGAGTTGACAAGTATACCTGCCAGGATTTATATTCAGGGTAAGCGTTTACGTAATTCACTTTACCTTCTTTCATTTTTCAAAGCGTAAACGTTTAATCTAAGGCTAACCGTAATTTAAGGAGCACGTATGAAATGAACCCAACAATTAAAGATGTTGCACAAAAAGCGAACGTTTCCATTGCGACAGTCTCTCGCGTGCTAAACAACTTAAGTGGGTACTCCGACAAGACGAAACAAAAGGTAAATGAGGCTATCAAAGAACTTGGCTATCAACCTAACGCAATTGCTCGTGGCCTTATCAATAAGCGTACGCAGACCATAGGTGTAATGTTTCCGAGTGTATCTGGAGCTTTCTCCTCCGATCTGCTTAAAGGCATTGAGGAATTGGCCAATGACCGCAATTACAGTGTAATGGTCTGTAATACCGACCAGGATGGTAAACGAACGTTAAAGTACTTACAACTCCTAAGGGAGAAGCAGGTCGATGGCATTATTTACGCTAGTGAGGTTTTGAAGAAAGAGTATTATGATGTGCTAGAAACGATGAAGATCCCAGTAGTGTTGGTTTCTTCCCAAACGGAGTTTGCCAGTGTGCCATACGTGAAAGTAGACGATTTTCAAGCTGCTTATGATGCTACTCTCTACTTAATATCCAAAGGTCATAGCAAAATCGCCATGATCAGCGGAAATCCAAGCGATGCTATCGCTGGTGCACCCAGAGCCGAGGGATATCGTAAAGCGCTTGAAGCGAATGGAATTCCTTTCGACAATCGGTATCTCACCTTTGGAGACTTTCTGTATGAAAGCGGGAGCATTGCAATGGAAACGCTCTTGGAGCAAGCCCCTGATGTCACCGCCGTCTTTGCCGCTAGTGATGAAATGGCGATAGGTGCCCTCTCCACTGTCATCAAATATGGTTTAAGTGTTCCCGAGGATATATCCATTATGGGTTATGACGATCTTGGAATGGCGAAAATGATCATTCCTCCGTTAACTACAGTTCGTCAACCGCTGTATGATATTGGTAAGATCGCCGTAGAGAAACTTATTCATATGATTGAAACAGGTGAGACTGTAGAAAGCAAAATTGTCGATCACTCCATCGTGGAAAGACAAACGGTAAGGTCACTTACCTGAGTCTTTTTACCCCTTTTACGTAAACGTTTACTCTTTATCGGTTCATGCATATCCGCAGCCTTAAAGTAGCAGAATATCAATTAGTTTTCATTTACGTACATGTTTAATCTCTTACATGTTCATAATACCAACAAATTATTAGGAGGATTTATCATGAAAAAAACAATCAAACCCGTAGTGGTTAGCTTAGTGGCCATGTCCGTGCTTAGTGCCTGTGGTAGCAATGCGGCTGACAACAGCGCAAATAGTGGTGGAAATGCCTCCTCCGGTGAAAAGGTAAAAGTCGAGTTTTTCCAAAATAAAACCGAAGCCAAAGCCACCTTCGACAAGCTGGTTGCGAAATTCAATGAAGCCAATCCAAATATTGTTGTCACACAGGTTAACCCGCCAGATGCTGAAACGGTATTGAAAACTCGTGCAGCGAAGAAAGATATTCCTGACGTGGTAGGGATCGGAGCAACTGACACCTACAAGACGTTATCTGGCAGCGGTCTTTTTGAAGATTTCACAGGCGATCCACTCGCTGAGAATATCCAGCCAGCATATCTTCAAATGCTGAAAGACCTGACGGGTTCGGACGAACTGAATGGTCTTCCATTCTCTTCAAACGCAAGTGGTGTTATTTACAATAAAGCGATGTTCGCTGAAGCCGGTGTGACTGTTCCAACTACTTGGGATGAGTTCATGGCTGTCGCTCAAAAATTCAAAGATAACGGTCAGAATGCTTTCTACCTGACACTGAAGGATTCATGGACAACACTTACACCGTTCAACTCCCTTGCGACGATCATTAAAGGGAATGATTTCTTCAAGGAGCGTGCAGCAGGCACTGTAACCTTCGCAGACAGCTTTAACGAGGTTGCTGAAAAGCTGCTTAAGCTGACGGAATACGGACAAAAAGATATTTTTGGTAAAGGTTACAATGACGGAAACACAGCATTCGCTAAAGGTGAATCCGCAATGTACCTGCAAGGCGTATGGGCAATCCCGGAAATCGTGAAAGCCAATCCATCCATTGAACTTGGCGTATTCCCATTCCCAGCAACAAATGATGCTGCAGATAACAAAGTCATTTCTGGCGTAGATACGTTGCTGACGATTTCCAAGAACACTAAACATAAAGAAGAAGCTAAGAAATTCGTAGATTTCCTGCTTCAACCTGAGAATGTTAGCCTATACATTAATGAGCAAAAAGCATTCCCAGCTGTACAAGGTGTAACACAAGATGATCCAACGATGGATGGCTTCAAAGAAGCGTTTACCGCAGGCAACTTGGCTGACTTTGCTGACCACTACATTCCAAGTGCGATGAAAGTGGATACCATTAACCAATCCTTCTTACAAAAGAAAGATATTAAAGCTTACCTAGATCAGCTTGATAAGGAATGGGATAAAGTAGCTAACCGGAAATAACCAGATCAGACAAACATGAACCGCGAAAGAGAACGGGGCTTCCCCACTTCTCTTTCGCTTTTACAATGAGGAGGATTACATGATGGCCAAACGCCGAGTCGCCTTTTATCTGATGACTATACCGGCATTACTTCTTTTCTTTGCCTTCCATACCTTTCCTGCAATTCAGGGTATATATTATTCGTTCACAAACTGGGACGGCTTTAGTGACAGCTTTGATTACGTAGGATTTAAGAACTTCATTAACATTTTTCAAGATGAAAATGTGTTGAATTCATATGTGTTCACTTTTAAATATGCCATTTTAACCACAATTCTTATCAACATCATCAGCTTGTTGATTGCACTTGGACTTAACGCCAAAATTAAAGCCAAAAACTTTTTCCGTGGCGTATATTTCTTGCCGAATATCCTCAGCGTATTGATTGTCGGTTTTATTTTTAACTACTTATTCGCTAATGTATTCCCTATTTGGGGTGCGAAACTCGGCAGCGAATTCTTATCACAGAACATTCTCGGTAACTCGGATTGGGCTTGGATCGGTATCGTCATTGTAGCCGTTTGGCAAGGGATTGCTTATAACACAATCCTCTATTTGGCGGGTCTTCAAACTATTCCTCATGATCTGTACGAAGCCTCCAATCTGGATGGTGCTAGCCGCTGGAGAGAATTCTGGAGCATTACGTTCCCAATGCTTGCTTCCTTCTTCACCATTAATATGGTGCTCGCGATGAAGGGCGGTCTGATGGTATTTGACCAAATCGTCGCTTTGACAGGCGGGGGTCCAGGTCGTTCAACACAATCTATTGCCCACTTAATCTACACAGGCGGCTTCCAAGGCGGAGAATTTGCCTATCAATCGGCGAACGCCGTAATTTATTTTATCGTGATTGTCGTTATCTCCGCCCTTCAGCTTAAATTTCTGCAGAAACGGGAGATGGACTTATGATCAAAAAATCAACCAATTGGCCAGTAACGATTCTTATCGCCCTAGGCTCACTACTGATCCTGTTTCCGCTTTACATGACCATTGCCATCGCACTCAAGAATCCCGAGGAAATGGCTCAATCTATATTCTCGCTGCCAACCGGCCTGCATTTTGAGAACTTCTCCAATGCCATTAAGGCAACGAATTTCTTCAATGCATTAGGAAATAGTACCGTAATTACCATTACAACAGTTGTGTTCATATTGCTTACCAACTCCATGGTAGCCTATGCTATTGCACGTAATATGAAACGAAGATTTTTCAAAGTACTTTACTTCTATTTTATTAGCGCTATGTTTATCCCTTTCCAGATTATTATGCTGCCAGTGGTCAAAGTGACTACGGACCTGCACATGAACAACATTGTAGGGATTATTATTCTATACGTTGTTTATGGTCTGGCCTTTAACGTATTTGTATACACCGGTTATATCCGTTCCATTCCGTACGAACTGGAAGAAGCGGCTACAGTAGACGGTGCATCAACCTTCGGAACGTTCTGGAAGATTATTTTTCCACTTCTTGCTCCTGTTAGTGCAACGATCGGTATCCTGTCTTGTCTATCCACTTGGAATGACTTTATGCTACCGCTGGTTCTGCTCGGCGATCAGGATTCCTACACACTTCCGCTGGTACAATATGTCTTCCAGGGGCAGTTCAGCACAGATTTCAACTTAGCATTTGCTTCATATCTGCTCGCATTAACCCCGATGCTCATCGTCTATTTGTTCGCACAAAAATGGATTATCAGCGGACTAACATCAGGGTCTATTAAATAAAACAGCTAGATCTATACAGAGATAGGAGATTATAACCTTGGAAAAGAAATGGTGGAAAGAAAGCGTAGTGTATCAAATCTACCCCCGCAGCTTCAAAGACAGCAATGGGGATGGCATTGGTGATCTGCAAGGGATTATTTTGAAACTCGATTATTTAAATCATCTTGGTGTTGACGTGGTCTGGCTGTGCCCAGTGTACCAGTCGCCTAATGACGATAACGGTTATGATATCAGCAATTATCAAAGTATTATGGATGATTTCGGAACACTCTCCGATTGGGAGGAACTGCTAGCTGGACTTCACAGCCGTGGCATGAAGCTGATTATGGATCTCGTGGTTAACCATTCCTCAGATGAACATGCCTGGTTCGTGGAATCCCGTAAATCACAGGATAATCCTTATCGTGATTATTATATCTGGCGTCCTGGAAAGGACGGCCAGCCGCCTAACGACTGGGGCTCCTTCTTTAGTGGATCGGCTTGGGAATACGATGAGAAGTCGGAAGAATATTACCTCCATCTCTTCTCACGAAAACAACCGGACCTAAATTGGGAGAATCCAAAGCTGCGCAAGGAAATCTACGATATGATGACTTGGTGGCTGGATAAAGGAATCGACGGATTCCGCATGGACGTAATCAACTTGATTTCCAAAGTACCGGAATTACCTAGCGTTTCTGAAGAAAGTAACGGAGATCAGCCTACGTACCACTTCGGAGGAGACTATTTTGTTAATGGTCCGCGCGTACATGAGTATATGCAGGAAATGAACCGTGAGGTCCTATCCAAGTACGATATCATGACCGTGGGTGAAGCCGTTAATGTCACTCCAGAAGAAGCTTCAATGTATGTTTCAGAGGATCGAAATGAGCTGAACATGGTATTCCATTTTGAGCTTATGGACGTCGATTCTGGACCTGGAGGCAAATGGAATGTGCAGCCTTGGAAGCTGGCGGACATTAAGTCCATTATTTCCAAGTGGCAAGTCGCACTGGACGGTAAGGGTTGGAACAGCTTGTATATGAACAACCACGATCAGCCGCGTATGTTATCCCGCTTTGGAGATGATAAGCTGTTCCCGAAAGAGTCTGGCAAAATGCTGGCAACACTGCTTCACACGCTCCAAGGTACACCTTACATCTACCAAGGTGAAGAAATCGGTATGACAAATGTACAGTTTGCTTCCATCGACGACTACAAAGATATTGAAATTCTAAATATGTATAAGGAATACTCGGCCGCCGGACACTCGGAAGAAAAAATCATGAATTCCATTTACATCAAAGGTCGGGATAATGGCCGTACGCCGATGCAATGGAACTCGGAGCCTCAGGCAGGCTTCACTACCGGCACTCCGTGGCTAGCTGTGAACCCTAACTACAAAGATATTAATGTGGAGAAGGCTTTGGCTGATCCTGATTCTATTTTCCACTACTATAAGAAGCTTATTGAACTTCGTAAACAGCATGAGATTATCGTATACGGAAATTATACAATCTTGGCTGAAGAGCATGAGCAGGTATATGCTTATCTGCGAACTCTTGGAGAAGAACAACTGCTTGTTGTATTGAATTTCTTCGGAGAGCCTGCGACTTTCGAGCTTCCTTCTACTGTGAAATACCAAGCGAAGGAACTGCTCATTGCCAACTACGAAGTAAATCCAGAAGAAGAACTAAACACGATTCAGCTTCGTCCTTATGAAGCTCGTGTATATAAGCTTAGCTAATCGAACCCACTGGATCTGTTTATCTAAGTTCAATAGCAGAACTACAAAAAGGAGCCGCTCGGCTCCTTTTTGCTTGTCTATTTACTTGTAAGAACATTAATAATTCACTTTTTGTAGCTTAACCTTCCTTGTTTATAATTCCATAATGAATAAGATCATCATATTTATTTTCTTTGTAGATATGCTGTAATAAAATGCCTTCCTTTACCATGCCACATTTTTGCATCACCCGCCCAGAGGCTGGATTTGAAGCAAAGTGTCTTGCAAATACTTTATGATAATGCTTTTCTGAAAAAGCAAACGCAAGGATCGCTTTTGTTGCTTCAGTTACATATCCTTTACCCCAATATTCCTCACCGATCCAATAGCCAACTTCACCGTTTCGGTGTGCTTGCTTATTTGTCAGTCCTATAGCTCCACAGAGCTCGTTTGAACTTTTATCAGTAATCGCAAACTCATAATGTATATTATTGATAAAGTTCTCTTCATGAGCTTCAATCCATGCTATTGCACATTCGACAGGGTATGGATAAGGTAGGGTCAGCGTACTTTTGTAGACATTATAATTATTGCAGAGATCAGAGACACGTTTTGCATCAGCTAATTCAAAGGGTCTCAAAGTCAATCTTTCGGTCGTAATTGTTCTCTTCTCTTGATTAAACATTGGTTTACCTCCGCTCAACAATCTCTCACACCATCGGCATCGCCAAACTCATATTCTCCGCTTCGATCACTATCGCTGTTAGTCCTGTCTCCGTGCGTGTCTCATGCCATTCGCCTTTGTCCCAATACACGGCAGAACCCGCGCTAACTGAAATATCTGCTTCTTCCCCTGCTCTGACCCAGCCTTCTCCACTAACGACCAGAAAAAGCTGTGGTATCGGAGCCTGATGCCAGCCCACAAGTCCATTCTCACCCAAGTGCATACAACCTACATGCGGAGAATCTGCCACTGTCAGTATTCTCGACATCAAAAGCTGTTGACTGCCGAATGCATCTATCGATTTACCAGCTTCTTTGGCAAAGTTATATACTCGCATCTTACATTGTTCCTCCTACAGTTACTGGATTCGAATTCACCTGTACCTGTCCCGCATTTAATTTCTCAATAATCGCCAATAAGAAGGTTTCCGCAAGACTGTTCTTTTTAATAGCTCTGGCAGCCTCTTCCAAAGTAAACCATTGTGCATGATCGACCTCAGCACTCACCTGACTTAAGTCCTCCGTATCTGCAACACCTATAAAATTCAGCATCAGCGTATTAGAAGGTGCGAAATACAAGCTGCGCATATATTCATAAGCTACAATATCAATTCCAACCTCTTCTTTTACCTCACGAATAAGTGTTGTTTCCGCATCTTCACCTTTATTCACGTACCCTGCAAGTAATATGTAATCTGGACGGTTATACTGCTGGATTAATAGAATCTTATTCATGTCCCGATTTAATACCGCCGTACTGATAGCTGTGCTGAAAATAGGGAATCTGAACATTTCACATGCATTACAATAAGGCACTTGCCCTTCCCCATCGCTTTCTTTCATTACTAACGCAGTTCCACATTCGAGACAATATTTCAAGCTGATCTCTTCCTTCTATAATAAAGTAGTCAATACCTATTCCAGTTCCGGTGGAACACGATGCTGCGTAGCTTGTTCAAACCCATAGGCTATGGATAGGAGCGTAGACTCACTATAGGCTTTTCCGGAAAAAACTATACCAAAGGGCCCCCTTGTAGGATCACCGTCAGCATCAATAATGCCTTGAGCTACAAATCCTGCCGGAACGGTAACTAACGGATACCCCAAACGCGCTGCAATATACATACCATCTACATCACCAGGCAATAATAATGCATCCAAGCTATATTGTTCCAACACGTAATCTATTCCTTGCTCGAGTGCTACTGCTCTGTATTCTTGTTTCTTTTGCTGATATTCTTCTTCGGTTAAAGTTACTTCCTCTGACCTTGTTAATGTGTCTTGCCCATATTGTAATGCGATTTCGGCATGACGTTCATTATACGCTATCAATTCTTGCAAAGAGTGAACCGGAACGGAATCATCTACCCCAGATAAGTACGCATTGAGCCCCTTTTTAAATTCATAGCAGATCACATCATTATTCCAGTTTTGCTGTTCAACGTAAAGTGTAACTGGATCTATAATCGTAGCCCCTTCGTTCTTCAAGGTCTGAATAGCTGCTTCCATAATTGAAAGCCGCTCTGCATCTAAATGGTTATAATAATGCCGTGGGATGCCTATTCTTGCTTGCCGTATAAAGCTTTTATCTAAAAATGGAGTATAGTCTGTGAAAGCATGCTTCTCGCTCGAAAATGTCGCTTCATCCTTGTCATCTACTCCCGTTAATGCTCCCAAAATAATCGCCGCATCCGTAACCGTTTTAGCTATAGGTCCAGGGGTGTCTTGGCTAACTGAAATAGGAATTACTCCAGTACGACTGACTAATCCGACCGTGGGTTTGATCCCGACGAGAGCATGCTGACTGGCTGGACCAACAATTGATCCTGCGGTTTCCGTTCCAATCGATACTGCTGCCAAATTCGCCGCAATAGCTGCCGCAGGGCCAGAACTAGATCCGCTGACAAATACACTCCCAGGTCCATAAGGATTCAGCACTAGCCCTCCCCGTGAGCTATACCCAGCCGGCATTGAACTGGACATAAAGTTAGACCACTCCGACATATTCGCCTTCCCAAGCAAAACAGCCCCTGCCGACCGAAGCTTAGCAGCTACGAAGGAATCTTTTGCCGCAAATGATCCTGCTAAAGCTATTGAGCCAGCACTCGTATGCATTTTATCCGCGGTATCAATATTATCCTTCAATAATATAGGAATACCGTGTAGAATTCCCCGGCTTCCTTGTTCCTTACGTTCAATATCCAGTGCTCTCGCGATGTCCTTAGCGTCTGGATTAATTTCTAAGATTGCGTTTATATCTATATCGTACTTATGAATCCGTTCCAAATATGCAGCGACCAAATCTTCTGAGTTAACTACTCCTGCTTCCATAGCCGCTTGCAGTTTTGCAATATCCGCTTCTATTATCCATTCCTGAAGTTTGATCTTCATTAGAGCAGCTCCTTCAAATATAATCGCCTACGACATCCTTATAAGGAAGGTAAGTGTTTAGCGAGAAATATAAGGATAATGTATAGTGTGAAACGTCGCTTTCTTATATTTCAAAATAATGTAATTCTCCCTAGCATAAACCTACCATAAATTCTTAGCACAATGACATGACGAATTTGACTATAATTATTTTCACCTGTGATTTGACTCCCTCGCCTACAGATGATAGGGTATTTCCGAAGTTAAATTTTTCCGGGAGGGAATGCCCATGACGGAAGTAAAGCTTAGCATCGGATACGACGAATTTGAGGAAGGCCAAAGAATCGGCACAGAAATTGAGAAGCTTAGCAGCAGCTCTGAAAGTTCTTCGCTGACCAGCCTAATTATCGGCGATTGGGGCCAAGCTTACGAGAATGGTTCCGAAGAGGTTGTAGAGGCACTCGTTACGCATAGTGCTAGCTTCCCTGCTTTACGCAAGCTTTTCATAGGCGAGATGAGCTCTGAGGAATGTGAGATTTCTTGGATTACCCAAAGCGATCTATCACCGCTGCTCCCCGCTTTTCCAGAGCTGCAATCACTCACGATTCAAGGTGGGAATGAGCTGAGTCTCTCAGAACTAAAACACGACAAGCTAGAAAAACTGATTATTATAAGTGGAGGCTTAGGCACAACTGTTCTTGAACATATTGCAGCTAGCCAATTGCCGAATTTGCGCAAGCTGGAGCTATATCTAGGCGTAGAAGATTACGGATTTGACGGCAGTCTCGCAGATCTTCTCCCTCTTATAGAAGTAGGAAAGTTCCCTAAACTTACTTATCTTGGTTTAAAAAACAGTCAGATTCAAGATGAGATCGCAGGTGCATTAGCAGACGCTCCTATTCTGGATCAACTGGATACGCTCGATCTGTCACTTGGTACCCTTAGCGACGAAGGTGCTGAATTACTTCTCGCCAGCGATCGAATCAAAGGACTGAAAGCACTAAACCTTAGCCATCATTATATGTCTGACGAAATGATTAACCGCTGGCAGAAGAGTGGATTACCTGTTGATGTAAGCGACAAGCAGGAAAGCGATGATGAGGAAGACTGGCGTTATCCTTCCATCACAGAGTGAGCCCCTCATGAGGCCGATGATTGTTATCGGTATTCCTGGTGATAAACGGACTAGCGGCATCCAGCAAGCGCGTTCCGATCTCGGAATGCCTCCTGCCATCATTTTATCGTACGCTGAGTTTCTGCAAGGTAGATCGTTAAGTGATCTTATGGAGGAGCAGCAGAAGCCGTTATCCAGTCAGCCCTCCGTTTATAACGGAATAGATCTCAATGCAGCTCCTCCCTTACTGAGACTGGAATCACCTGGCAGCAGCTTCGAGATAGAACGAGCCTTAATCGCTTTGGGTGCGCCGGATTCGGATGATATGGATGATTCGCTTCACCCCTACGCCGATAGACCTGATCCGCGGCCACTCCGCGTGAAGGTAGCCCGTCAATTGAAGGACATGCAAGGTGTCCTGCATCATCCATCCCAATGGTTCCGCGGCTACTGCCGAATGCTGGCTAGACTACAGCGCGAAGCCAAAACCGCATGTCCGGGTTCGTTATGGTTAAATGACCCTGCCGAGATAGCGGCTATGACCGATAAACGCCAGACTCAACAGATTCTGAGTAAGGCGGGGATTCCAATCCCTCGCCCACTAGGCGAAGATCAGCAGCCTACGGATTACGACTCTCTCCGGGAGATGATGTTATCCCGGCGCATGCACCGGGTATTCATTAAGCTGGCCTTCGGCTCTGCCGCTTCCGGAGTGGTCGCTTATCAGATCCATCCCGTGACGGGTGCCGAAATTGCCTTAACAACAGTGGGGGTCGAGAATTACATCACTCGACCACCCATTTACTATAATTCCGGTACACTGCGACGGTACACGGATACCGCCACAATCTCGGGAATTATGAACTGGATCTTCCAGCATGGTGCTTATGCTGAGCAATGGATCCCTAAAGCGGGGCTTAAGGGAAAAGCATTCGATATTCGCCAGCTAGTCGTTCTCCGCGAGGCCTGCCATGCGGTTGCTCGGGTCAGCCCTACACCAATTACGAATCTGCATTTACGCAACCAGCGGATGTCACTTTCGGAAGCCGGGCTGTCTGAATCCGTACAGGAGCAGGTGCAGAATACCGCTGTGCAAGCACTGGCTGCTTTTCCCCGTTCCGGGGTAGCCGGAATCGATGTACTGGTATCCGGGGGTTCACAGCAATGTTTTGTCGCGGATGTCAATCCGTTTGGCGACTTGCTTTACGATGTGAAATACCGCGGCTGCAGCACCTACGAATGGGAGATGAAGGTATTGTCGGCTAGAGACTATATCACGCCTCCCTCCACACCGCTTATAAAGGAAGGATTATCTTAATGGATATGAACACCATCGTCGGCACTCATGACATTCTTATGATCACACTCGATACGCTTCGTTATGATGCTGCTGTTATGGAAGAAGCAAACTGCCCGAACTTGTGCGGAACCGGATCATGGGAGAAAAGACATACCCCAGGCAGCTTTACTTATGCCGCTCATCATGCCTTCTTCGGCGGCTTCTTGCCTACTCCAGCCACAACGGATAAGAAAGAACATATCCGCATGTTCCATTCCCGGAACACCGGAATGAAGACACATCCCCATACCTGGCTGTTCGATACACCCGATATCGTATCCGGGCTTGCTGCCGAGGGCTACCGTACGATTTGTATTGGGGGGGTTATTTTTTTCACCAAAAAAAATCCACTCGCCCGTGTGCTACCAAGCTATTTCCAGCACAGCTACTGGCGGATGACGTTCGGGGTCACCAATCCGCGTTCCACAGAGCATCAGGTGAACCATGCCTTGAAGCTGCTGAAGGATACTCCAAGCGAGCAAAGATTGTTCATGTTCCTCAATGTCTCAGCCATCCACGGGCCGAACCATTATTTTATACCCGGTGCTAAAAAGGACTCCGTGGACAGCCAACGTGCCGCACTGCGTTATGTCGACGGTGAACTTGGGCGATTGTTCGATGCCTTCCGGGAACGTGGCAATCCTACCTTCTGTCTGGCGTTTTCTGATCATGGAACCGCTTTTGGCGAAGATGGCTATCAGGGGCATCGCTTGGCTCACGAGACCGTATGGAACGTCCCTTACCGGGAATTTATTTTATAAAGCATAAACGCCTTCGACGTCCTTATAAGGACGGTAAGCGTTTATGCGAGAAATATAAGACAATAAAGTATAGTGTGAAACTTATACTTTATTATATCTCAAGGAAAAGGAAAGGATGGAGAACTGTTATGACGTTATCGTCCTTCTCTTTAGAAGAGCTTCACGGGTGGAAAGACAGCATTACTGCTCACCCTTACCGATCTTATCTGTATTCCTATCCACACAAAACAGCTTACAGGGATCTACAGCCGCCGATTCCACTAGAATCCTTATGGCAAGATGAGCCTGCAGAATCCTTTTTTCTATATATGCATATCCCGTTTTGCGGTGCTCGTTGTGGATTCTGCAACCTGTTCACCTTGCCTGATAAACGCGCGAATGTTCACGCTACATACGTAGACGCGCTAGAACGTCAGGCCAAGCAGTGGGCTGCATTCACCAGACATAAACCGTATGCCCGTTTTGCGATTGGTGGTGGAACACCTACATTACTGGCGGCAGATCAACTGCGCCGTTTATTCCACATTGCCGTAGATACGATGGGACTGGATACGAATACAGCCTCCATCTCAGTGGAAACTTCACCGGAGACCATTACCGAAGAGAAGCTGAATATTCTAAAAGAATATACGGTGGATCGGGTAAGCATGGGCATCCAAAGCTTTGTCGCTGCTGAATCAGCGGCCATTTATCGCCCGCAGAATCCGGATGTGGTATATCGGGCGCTGGAGCTACTGGGGAAATATGATTTTCCCATTCTAAATTTGGATCTCATTTACGGGCTTCCGGGCCAGACCGTCGACTCTTGGCTGTATTCGCTAAATCAGGCGCTTAGCCATGATCCAGAGGAAATCTTTATTTATCCGCTCTACACGCGTGAGCATACGATTGTGAAGCCAGGTGATATCCAGCGTCAGGAGGATATTCGCCTAGACTGCTACAAAGCCGCTAGGCAACTGCTTAATGCCAGAGGTTACCGTCAATATTCCATGCGGCGTTTCGCCAAGGAAACCGCAGGAACGGATAAACCCATTCTTGACTATAGCTGTCAGGAAGAAGGAATGGTCGGGCTGGGCTGCGGGGCTAGATCCTATACTCGCAATGTGCATTACGCTTCCCGTTATGGGGTGAGCCGTAAAGCAACCGAGAGCATTATTGCCGATTACGTCAATACAGATCGTTACGATACGGCAGATTACGGAATTGTGCTAAGTCTGGAAGAACAGAAGCGCCGCTTTATTCTGAAGGCGATTTTACATAGCGAAGGTCTGAGGATTGAAGATTACAACCTGCGCTTCGGAAATTCACTCTGGGATGATTATCCTGAACTGTCGCGCCTGCTTCATACCGGCTTAGGGAAGGAAGCAGACGGCGTACTGCACCTTACTACCGAAGGTATGGGCTACTCCGATTCCATCGGTGATTGGTTTATTTCAGGAGAGATTCGAGCGCAGATGGAAAGGTTCGTATTGCCATGAATGCGGTCCTCTACTACCGCGGCTCTCTCACCTCCTGCAACTATGACTGCCCGTACTGCCCTTTCGGCAAAACAAGAGACAGCGCAGCTACTCTCGCGAAGGATCGGCAAGGTCTGGAGACCTTTGTCGAGTGGGCCTCTTTGCAAGGTGCAGCGGGTCATCGGCTGTCTATCTTTTTCAATCCTTACGGCGAAGGACTGATTCACCGCTGGTACAAAGAAGCGATGATCACGCTCTCCAATATGGAGCATGTGGAGAAGGTAGCGATTCAAACGAACCTTTCGGCAAATCTTGATTTCGTCCAAAAGCTGAATCGAAGCAAGGTTGCCTTTTGGGCTACTTACCACCCCGGGCAAGTGAGCGAGGATAAGTTTCTAACGCAATGCATGACCTTGTACGAGAAAGAAGTGCCCTTCAGTGTAGGGAGCGTTGGGATTCGCAGCGCCTTTCCAGCGATAGCTTCGCTTCGCGCAGCATTACCGGAGCGTGTATATCTGTGGGTCAATGCTTATAAAGATAAACCGGATTACTATACAGCCGAGGATCTTTCCTTTCTTAACAAGATTGATCCGCATTTTGCTGTGAATGCTATGGATTACGAAAGTCTTGGTCAAACCTGCAATGCTGGCAATGAAGTTTTTTATGTACAAGGTGCTGGACTGGTGAAACGCTGTTATAAGGACAGAGGTGTTATTGGCAATCTCTACCGCGATGGCTTGGAGGGTCTATCCGCTATAAGAAGCTGCCGAATGAAGGTGTGCGACTGTTATATCGGTTATATTCATATGCCAGAGCTGAAGCTGCAAAACATCTATGGATCAGGTCTGCTGGAACGAATCCCTTATGGCGCTATGAACCATTGAACCGAAAACAATAGTAAGGTTAACTGTGTGTTAAATTTCAAGAAAAAGAACCCTGTCAGCATTTCTTAACAGGGTTTCTTTACTCTGTGTGGAATATGAACAGTAGCCCTCGTCTACAGGGCGACAGCAAACACTTAGTTGGAGGGATGAATAGCTGATGAAAAACATTATTAATTTTGCGCATCGCGGCGCATCGGCAGTGTGTCCGGAAAATACTATGGCAGCGTTCCGCAAAGGTCTTGAGTTAGGTGCAACCGGTATTGAAACCGATGTACAAATGACCAAAGATGGCGGACTTGTTCTTATTCATGATGAAACTCTAAACCGTACGACAAGCGGAAGCGGCTATGTGAAGGATAAGACCCTTGCAGAAATTTTGGAAGTGGACGCGGGCTCTTGGTTCAGTCCCGAATTTAAAGCTGAGCGCATTCCGATGCTAGAGGATTTGTTAGATCTGCTGCAAGGACGAGATACAGTACTAAATATCGAGTTTAAAAATGGTACTTTCTTTTACCCGGGTATGGAGGAAAAGGTTATCGCGGCTGTACGGGATTTCAAGATGAGCGATCGCGTGATTTTTTCGAGCTTCAACCATTATTCACTAGCTCACAGTAAAACGATCGCACCTGAGATCAAGACAGGAATTCTATACGGGGAAGGTCTGTATCGCCCTTGGGATTATGCAGCTACGCTTGGCGCAAACGCACTACATGCTTATCATCAAGCGGTACTTCCTGAATTTGTCGAAGAAGCAGCTAAGCATGGCATCGCTTATCATCCTTGGACTGTTAATGATCCAGAGCGGATGAAGGCTTTAATCGAAGCTGGAGTATCAGGTATTATTACAGATCATCCAGATGTGCTGGCTGAGCTTCTAGCTAAATAATAAGGGAGTGTGACTGTGTGAAAAAAGTCTAGTTGCTCGGATTCGGCTTTTTCAGCATCAGCATTACGTGGAGTCTGTATAACGCATTTGTACCCTTTTTTCTAGAAAAATACGTACATAGTGTGGCACTTATCAGCTTCTTGATGACGATTGATAATTACTTTGCCTTATTCCTGCAGCCTTGGATCGGCAACCGCAGTGACCGCACTACCTCGCGTTTTGGACGCAGAATGCCTTATCTTATGATCGGTATGCCTTTCGCTGCCGTGCTAACCATGCTGATTCCGTTCCATACCGGACTATTTACACTTCTGTTGTTTATGATGCTAATGAATCTGGCCATGAGCTTATACCGTTCACCAACCGTCGCCCTTATGCCGGATATTACACCTGAAGAACAGCGTACGAAGGCAAACGGGCTGATTAATTTCATGGGTGGGTTCGGTTCTATACTCGCTTTCGGCGTAGGTTCGATCCTGTATAAATCAAATCCAGCGCTTCCGTTTATCGTTGCTGGACTGATTACCTTGTTATGTCTGTTTATCGTATCACGCTTCATAAAAGAAAATCGGGATGGCGTAAACGTGCAAATGAAGCTTCCTTCAGAAGCTGCTACTGCTACTGCCACCAAGCCCTCACGTATTTCCTTTCGAAGTCAGCTTGACCGTACAACAGTATTTTTGCTAGCGGCGATTTTCTTCTGGTTCGTAGCTTATCAAGGCGTTGAGACACTGTTTACCTTATATGGCAAACATCATCTCGGTCTTAGTGAACAAGCGGCTTCTTTCTCGCTCACCTTCTTCTCTTTAGCTTTTGTGCTGTTCGCCATACCGAGCGGCTGGCTGGGTGGAAGATTCGGGAAGAAAAAGATGATCATCATCGGCGTATGCGGACTAATGACCATCTTTGCTCTTGTCGGTTTTGCAAAGGACCTTTTGCTCCTTCGTGGATTACTGTTGCTGGGTGGAGTCTTCTGGGCTTGCATTAATATCAATTCCTATCCTTATGTTGTGGCAACAGGAACAGAAGAAAGTATTGGGACACGAACAGGGATGTATTATCTGGTCTCTTCTCTGGCTGCCATCAGTTCGCCTCCACTACTGGGACTTATGATTGATATCTTTGATTACTCGATCCTGTTCTACGTGGCGGCGATTAGTATGGCAGTTGCTCTTGTCTGCTTGTTCCTCATGAAGGGCAGCAAACAAGTGACTAATAGTATTCATTCGCCTGGCGCATAATTTCATCCCAAGAGTATAGTTAGTCCAATAAAAATAGCGGCAGTCCAGGACTTATGATGAGGTCCATGGCTGCCGCTTGTATTTTACACAAACTCAATTCTAATTCTTATAGACAGAGTAACGCCCCGTACCGAGTTGTTTGGCGGCGTACATCGCTGTATCTGCTTCGTTAAGCAGCCTAAAATGATCCACCTTACCATGACTTATGCTGATCCCTATACTCATGGAGACGAACAAGTTATGCTCACCTAGCTGGTAACTCTTAGTCGTCTTCTCCAGAATCCGCACAGCAAGCTGCTCCGCTTCCTTCTGGGAGCAACCTTTAGCGACAATTACAAATTCATCCCCGCCCACGCGGAAGATATGACGTTTTCTTTTGCTGGAGAATTGAATTAACTTTTTACCCACCTCTTGCAGCAGTAAGTCCCCCACATGATGCCCCAAGCTGTCATTGATCGATTTGAAACGATTCAGATCTAGAAACAACACAGCAAGCTGTTCATTTACCTTGCACCGATCCCAAAAATGATCCATTCCATTCTTATTCAGTAACCCTGTCAAAGCATCCTTATATGCCAGCTCTTTCAATTGCTCTCTTTCAGCCCATACTAGATTCATTCGTGTAATCAAAAACATGATTAGGGCTATCGTAAGTCCATAGACCAATAGCGGTATAATAATCCCATCATCGGCCACTTCATTTCCCAGTAAAGTTTTTACGCCTAGCTGGTGCATGCTCCATAGGGAGGCGACGATAATGATAACGGAAAGGCCGGTATGAATCGCTCTTTTTTGAGGCGTTTTAGAAGAAATATCCCGGTAAAGCCTTAGTACTAAATAACCGGCCGCTGCTGCGATGAGAATGGATAATAACGTTTGTAAGTAAATCTGGACCTCTGCCACCTTAGATTCGCACATCCTTCTGACTACAAAAATGATTAGCTTTCTGAGCAATTACTATATTAAAATGCTCTGAACATTTTCTGAACACTAATTACATCGTCAAATGCTGCGCACAATTGTACAGCTCGCAGTTCCAGGTTGCATCGGATTTAGTAATCTGAGTGATAGACGTATTGCTCAGCAAAACGGTTACGTTCAGATCTGGAATAAGTCGTCTAAGCGTACTACGCAAAATCGCACCGTGGCTAACCACCAGTATACGACTGCCCGGATGTTTCTCCGCAATTTCTTCGATCGCCTGACTACCTCTGATCTCGCTGGCTTCTGGATTTTCCAGTCCCAAATCTAATGTCTTCCACCCGCTTCCCCAGCGTTCAACGCGATCTTGTTCCGTAGTCCCCTCAATTAGCCCTGCGTTCATCTCACGGATACCCGGTGTTAAACCGGCGATCTCCATGCCGAGCCTTGTAGCAATTACCTCTGCTGTTTGTCTTGCTCTTAGTAAATCACTTGAATATAAATAGTCCCATTGTTCAGTGCTTAGCCGTTCGGCAAGAAGAGCCGCCTGCTCCAAGCCTTCAGTATCCAATGGATTATCCGTATGTCCTTGTGCTCTGCCTTCCTTATTCCACGCTGTGCTTCCATGGCGAATTAAGCCTATTGTAGTCATAAAGATCTCCCTTTAGTTGTTGAGTTCTAGTACTATTCTTTTAATGGTATCTATATTCTATCAGAATCCTTCCATGAGTATTTGAAAAATGAGAGTTATCCATGTTTTAGAACTTGAGGTATAATAAACCTTACCGCTTTTTACATCAGCTACAGGATAAGGAGATTTTGGTTAATATGAAAAAGTTATTGTTCCCGTTCTTTCTTGCATTCCTTCTATGTTTCATTCCGGTTTACACATTTTGTTCCTCCACTGTTGGTGCTGCTCCGGTTCCGAAAAACACCGTGTATGTGACCAAAAATAACCATTCGTACATCCCACTGCGCCTCTTAAATAATTTCACGGGCATACATGCTGAAATGAATGCGAGTGACAAACGTATAACCATTACGAACGCAGACACTAAGATTACACTTACTGTAGGACAAGCAGCTGCACTCGTCAATGACAAGTCCGTTACACTAACCGACTCCGCTTTTAGTGATAACGGTACGGTATATATCCCTTTGTCCTTTATCAGCAAAACGCTGGGCATTCAATTAGATTGGAATCAGGAAGCCTCTTCTGTAACCCTGACTAATAGCGATATTTCATCGACCGTTCCTGTACAGACTGGCGCACTTATCAAAACAGATTCCTCCCCCGTTGTCAGTGCTAGTAAAACTTTCAAGGTGGGCGGCAAATCTTACAAAGCCCAGACGGTTACGGTATCCCTACTGCATCCTAAGGTGAAGCTTGATGTTGTATTAGCAGGAAATACAATTGGAAAGGTAGAGGACCTGAGCAGTCTAGCTAAGCGCAATAATGCCGTAGTTGCAATTAATGGTACCTTCTTTGATGCTTACACCAAAGGGGCTTACAAGACTCCTTACGGCTACATGGTCAGTGGCGGAAAAATGCTCAAAAATAGCTCCGGGGATCGCCGAACAATTTTCACCTATGACAGTAACCATCTTGCCTCGCTTATTCCAGGGCTGGATTTCACAAGCCGCTTCGCTTCCGGTTCCATGGAAGGAGCACTTCAAGCCGGTCCGCGACTTCTTGTGAACGGCAAGGTATCTCTTAATGTAGCGGCAGAAGGCTTCAAAGATCCTAAAATCTTAACCGGCGGCGGCGCCCGCAGCGCACTTGGTCTCACTCGGGACCACAAGCTGATTCTGCTGACCACTGGTGGAGCTACTATCCCGCAACTGGCCGAAATGATGAAGCAGGCTGGTGCGTATCAAGCCATGAATCTGGATGGCGGCGCGTCGAGCGGACTGTACTACAATGGCAAATATCTCACGACCCCTGGGCGTCAGATTAGCAATGCGATTGTAGTTAAATATCAATAGAACGATCTAGGCGGCGGATCGTAAGCGCGTTGTGCTACGCTCCGTGCTTTGGTTTCGGCTTCGGCTTCGGCTTCGGCTTCGGCTTCGGCTTCGGCTTCGGCTTCGGCTTCGGCTTCGGCTTCGGCTTCTAAGAATACTTCTTTTGATGCTTCTATTGCAGTTTGTGCAATAGAAGCATTCTTTTTTATAGGAAAATGGGATTCTGTTGTATTTTGTACATTAGAATACGACGCATTTGTAATAGTCAGCCGTTCTCACAACAATTGATTGCAGAATGTGCAATAGAAGCAGATTCCAGCTGCTTTTTGATAGAATCTATTGTACAAAGTGCAATCAACAACAGAAGTTTCAACTCCTATGCGAGCATATCTTAACGTATCATTGTATTGTTCAGCCAAAATAAAAAAACAATAATCCCCTCGATGTCTTACGCATCAAGGGGATTATTTATGACGTGCTGCCAACCTACTTACTACTCACGTTTCCAGTGTTGAGATCATCACGAACAGCTTCATATATGTGACCAGAGTACTCCCATACTTGCAGCCAAACTTCGGTATTAAACCCCAATTTTTCGTAGAACGGCTGCATCGAACCTACATAGACTTTGATAGCACCAAGCTCTCTTAAACGGTTAAATCCTTCATGCAAAACCGCCCGACCAAGTCCCAGTGATCTATATCTAATGGATGTGCCTACAGGCTCCAGTATGCCAATTCCATTAACACTGTCCCAAAAAATATTACAGAAGGAGACGACTTCACCAGCTTCGTTCACGATACTGAGATCTAAATGTGAGTTGTAGCTCGGCGCTTTTCTGATATTTCCATAATGCTGCAGCGTTAGCTCAGCCTCCGGTGTGTCTGCATAGTCGAAGGCCATAATATGTCCGAGTGCTTTTGAAGTCACATCGATCTCATCACCACTACAGATTCTGAAGCCAGAGGGTAGCGCAACAGGAAATTCTTTATCCAACTGCAGAGAGTTTACACTCTCCCGTTTCTTAGTTAGACTATAACCTCTCTTATTAGCAACCGCTGCAGCAGAGGACATGAACTCCGGTATTGGAACATACAGCTGTACGAAACCCTCATTCTCATCCCCAACTCTCTGTTCAGCAAAGGAAAACATGTCATCAAGCAAGCTTTCTGGAGGGTTCTTCTCTGCACATTGAAAGTAAAATCCATCGTCCATGCATACTACGGCAGCCAGCTCTCCATCATCATACTCCCATAAGCCTACGTTTCGTTCCCACTGATCCAGCGTCCCACCTTGCGTCTCTTGAAAATAAATAACGAATTCCCAGCGGTCTATAAGCCAAGTATTTGGACCTTTTAGCTTACTATAACTATGTATAAGAAAATCACGGACCTTAAGCAGATCTTCAGAACGGTAAGGTCTAAAATTAAATTTCATTTTCCACACCCCTTTCCTTTAATTTCATATTACAGGGGATTAAAAATCAATAACATGTCAAATTTAGTTATTATTATTTAATACGCCAAAAAATGAATAGTGCGTTCACAAAATACCAATCTCCGAGTAAAAATCAATACCTCTACCGAACTGTTAAATGTACAAAGTACAACTAAACGGATTCTGGTGGTGATTTAAGCAGAAATAGATGTACAAAGCACACTTAAATTAAGCTTACCCTCTGAAGCAAGTTAGCGTTTCTCCTAAGCGATACTGAGAATAAAGTTGAATGAATCTCTACCTGCCTCTATTAAAAGGGTTAGTCAAGTAAATAGTGGTTTAATGAATCCGGTTCCGGTTCCGGTTGGCGAAACAGTGACTTAACGTTAAACTTGCTATAGTTATTCAATACCACTGGCAAGGAGGCCCTGATTCATGTCCAAGGCCGATCATATGTTATCTATTCTCTGGATGCTCAAGCAGCGGGGAAGAACCGCCGGAGAACTAGCTGAAGCGTTAGAGATCAGTGTCCGCTCCGTATACCGTTACATCGATGCGCTTTGCATCAGTGGTGTACCCGTTATCGCAGATAGCGGACCTGGCGGCGGTTATAGCTTACCCGAACATTTTATCGAAGCTCCATTATTCTTTGATTCCGAAGAACAACGCGCCCTTCTACAAGCCTCATCCTTTGCTAAGGGAACCGGTTATCCTTATGTAGATGCTCTAGACCGAGCCCTCTCTAAGCTCAAAAGGTATAGCAATGCGCAGCAATTAGAACAGATGGAGCGGCATGAGAATGGTATTGAGACGATCCACTCTCCTTCCCCGCCGCTTAGCCACCTGATCCAAGAATTAGAGCTGGGGACAGCCAACGGGTACACCCTGCAAATGGAGTATCGTAAGGGGAATGGAGAAAACATATCCTCCCGAGCTATTGATCCTTACGGACTTGTATTGTGGAAGGGCCAATGGTACACCGTAGCTTACTGCCACGAGCGGCAAGAAATTCGCAGTTTCCGGGTCGATAGAATGGTTGAACTCCACCGTACAGAAGCTGTGTTTGCTCGTCCTGCTGACTTCTCTGCACGTGATTTTTTGTTAAAAAACTTACTGCCTGCACGCAATACGGATGCGGAACTAGTTACAGTAATCATCGCATCAGACGAAGGAATCTTGAATGATTTATGCAGCCATTGGTTATTCGGGCATACGCTGGTACAGCGCATGGAAGGACAAGCCCGCTTTCTAGTAGACGAAGCTTCTTTACTCACCTATTTGCCCTATTTCTTGTTGCCTTATGGAACCACGTTACGCATCATAGAACCTTCTTCACTGAAAGAAAGACTAGCTGACATTGCCTCCAACTTAGCAGCTCATTATAAAACTTAAATTATTCTTTAGGATCACTGACCGTAGTTGTCAGTGATCCTTTTATATAGTGTAAAAGAGTAAGAGGAGTTAAGGAAAGTAGAAACCAAGGAGGAATAACCAATGAAAGAACTTCACTATGAGTTTTATATTAACGGAACACCTGAGCAGGTATGGGAAACCTTAATCTCTCCGGAAGGTACGAAGCAGATTTATTACGGCAGCGTTATTCGTTCGACCTTCAAAGAAGGAGAATTACTGGAATACATCGGGCCCGGTGCAGATGGAGATGAAACGCTGCATGTCTATGGGACTCTGCTCGAGTTCACCCCACAAAAAGCACTACGTTTCACTCATCAGGTCGGCCCCTCCTATCATAAAGGACATGAAAGATATGAATCGCGTATTTCTTGGCTGCTTGAACCGGTGGGTGGAACTACAAAGCTCACGCTTATCCACGATGAATGGCATCCTGAAGATCCTTCGTATGCCGGAAGCACCAGCGCTTGGTGGCAAATTCTAAGTAATACCAAAACCTTAGTAGAGACTGGTCGCACGCTTGATTTTGGAAGCTGGACGTAACATCACGGCTGATACAACTTGGATTAGACTGTTCCAATTAAAGACAAGCCTATGAGTAGACTCAACCTTAGCCCCTCGGCTGGAGAGCGCAAGCCTTCTTCCGTTAGGGGCTTTTTGCTGCCTAAATTAATTTTGCCTTAGGGAAACATTCTTGTTGCAGGGACAAAGTTGTTCGCATATACTAATATTGTGTTAGACCGCAAGAAAAATTCCAATG
This sequence comes from Paenibacillus sp. FSL E2-0201, assembly GCF_037963325.1. Classification (NCBI taxonomy): domain Bacteria; kingdom Bacillati; phylum Bacillota; class Bacilli; order Caryophanales; family Paenibacillaceae; genus Paenibacillus; species Paenibacillus sp. FSL E2-0201. The sequence goes on along the minus strand of NZ_CP150154.1, from coordinate 1,200,039 downwards.
CACAAAATAATAACCATAAAAATACAAATAACAATAAATGAAAGAAGGAGATCTTATGTCTGGAACTAGTATTCCATTATCAGAAGCGGCTAAAGGCAGCACGCTACGTATCAGCGGCATTGAAGTTCAGGGCGTACTTAGAAGAAGATTACTGGATCTCGGGTTTGTAGTGGGGAATGCCGTAGAGGTATTGCGACGCAGTCCATTAGGAGATCCTATAGCTTTTCGGGTAAGCAACACGACCATTGCATTGCGTAGAGAAGAAAGTTCTTTAATATTCGGAGAAGTAATCGGAGGTGTTGAGGCATGAGTCAGTTCACAGTCGCTTTTGCAGGCAATCCTAACACTGGCAAAAGCACGCTTTTCAATCTGCTGACCGGCATGCGCCAGCATACTGGAAACTGGGCAGGTAAAACCGTCATTACTGCTGAAGGCGAGTTTAAGCATAAAGACCATACGTACCTAGCAGTAGATCTTCCTGGTACGTATTCCTTGTACTCGAATTCCGCTGATGAAGAAGCGGCTAGAGATTATATTATTTTTGAACAACCCGATGTGACACTAGTCGTACTTGATGCTACTTCGCTAGAACGAAACCTCAACCTTGCCTTGCAAGTGCTAGAGATTACCGGGCAGACTGTCGTCTGCATCAACCTCATTGATGAAGCCCGAAAACTGGGTATCGACACGTCTCGGCGTGCCTGTTGTAGCGATATCAGCTCGTAATAAAATCGGCATTGAGGCGTTATTGGACCAGGTGGAGAGAGTCGCTACAGGTGCATTCACCGCACAACCACTGCGAATTACGTACAACGAGGAGATTGAACGAGGAATTGCAGAGCTTACCCCACTGGTAGAACAAACCATCGGCAGCAAATACCCAGCCCGCTGGATTGCACTCCGCCTGCTGGACGGTGATGACAGCCTACTAACTTCTCTTAAAGAGAATATGACGGATAAAGATTTACCTGAAGCAAAGGAGGTCATCGGTCATGGAGTCACCGCATATCACTAAGGGATTAGATCCTTTAGATTCCCTGCTGTCTACAGCGAAGAAGCTCGCTGACGGCGGATCGATTCGAGATGAGATTGTCAGCGGCATTTACGGCGTATCCGCAGGCATTTGCGGGGATGCAGTCACTTATCAAGATAAGAAAAAGCTGAACAGCACTTATAAGCTAGATAATATCGTTACCTCAAAAATATGGGGATTCCCTATTATGCTCGCCATCCTCGGTATCGTGTTCTGGATTACAATTGCCGGCGCCAACTATCCTTCAAGCTGGCTAGCTTCCTTCTTCGGCTTCATTGAAGGTTATCTGACGGCCGGATTCGAGGCGATCCATGCTCCCGCTTGGCTGCACGGTGTGCTTGTTCTCGGATTATATCGAGGAACCTCATGGGTAATCAGCGTCATGCTGCCGCCAATGATGATATTTTTCCCAGTGTTCGCGCTGCTTGAGAATTTCGGGTATCTGCCAAGAGTTGCTTTTAACATGGACCGGTTGTTCAAAAAATCAGGAGGCCACGGCAAGCAAGCGTTGACCATGTCTATGGGTTTCGGCTGTAATGCCGCCGCTATCCTCTCCACACGAATCATCGAATCGCCGCGTGAACGGATGCTCGCGATTTTGACCAACAATTTCGTTCCATGTAACGGCCGCTGGCCGACATTGATTCTACTGTCTTCCTTATTCATGGCAGGTGCCGCTACGACAGGCGTACTCCGTTCGCTCACAACCGCCTCCGTACTTATGGGGATGGTGCTAATCGGCATCGTTGTTACACTGACGGTTTCCTGGGTCATGTCCAAAACTGCGCTGCGCGGTGTTCCAACACATTACACACTGGAACTCCCACCCTATCGCCGGCCGCAAATTTGGAAGACCATACTTATTTCCTCCAAAGATAAGTCCTTAAACGTACTTACTCGGGCAATCGTGGTAGCTGCGCCTGCTGGGATTATCACTTGGATTTTAGGTAATCTGTTTATTGGCGGGGATTCTGTCCTGAATCATATGGCTGCATTCTTTGATCCCTTTGCACACATGCTCGGCATGGATGGCTTTATCATCATGGCCTTTATTCTTGGTCTTCCTGCAAATGAAATCGTCCTGCCTATCCTGCTTATGGGCTATATGTCCTCAGGAGCTATGGTCGATATCGACAGCTTGGGCAGCATCAAAGATGTCTTTTTATCACATGGCTGGACTTGGCTGACCGCACTTAACATGATGCTGTTCTCCCTGCTCCACTATCCTTGCGGTACGACACTCGTGAACATCTATAAGGAAACGAAAAGCATGAAGTGGGCTGTTCTCTCCGCAGTCATTCCACTCGGTATCGCCATTGGAGTAACCTTCGTTGTTGCACAACTCGCTCGGTTGTTCGGGTGGGTGTGACGTAAGCTTGCGGCATAAAATTGCCCAAATTCAACGTACATCACTGTTCATCATCTACATCACTGCACATCACCTGCATCACCGTAAAGAACCGCACACTACCTGCAGCGGCTGTAACACTTGCAACACCTATAGCACCTCACTTTCAGCTGGCTTCACAGAATCAGCCCTCCCTGAAACTAAGTTTAGGGAAAACCTCCCTATAAATCGAACTTTATAAGCGTATTTTGTACCTTTTGCGGAAAACCTCCCTATAAATGAGCAGAATATTGCCAAAATGGACAATTTCCGCTGAATTTTAGGGAGGTTTTCCCTTATTATCAATAATATCGAGTAAAACACGTTAATTTAAGGGAGGATTTCCCTAATTATTGGTTACTGTAGTTAAGGTCAGCTCAAATAAATAAGCGGTCGCACGAATAACTCCCGGGCGACCGCTTCATCACAGCGTCATTTTTTTCGCGTTCCACCATCTCTACGACGGTAGAGCACAGTGCCAACTATCGCTATCAAAACGATAATGACTCCACTGATCCCAACATTCACAAGTGGAAAAGAGTCACTGTCCGCAGCTGGTTTCCCCTCAACATCAGTCGCACCATTATTCCCAGCTCCTGATTTCGGCGAATGATTTGATGTTACCTCCGGAGTAGCTGTAGGAGTCCCTGCCGATATACTAGGTCCAAGCTCCTTCAGATCCTCTGATGCCGAGGCAAGCAGCTTCGTTCGACTGCATAAACTGGCCACTATTTCACCTGAATCTCCTTCCCTATTATCATTTGCATAGACGATATAACTTTCCCCTTCCACGAATTCAAACCCGCAGCTGGCAGACGATAGAGCAGTTGTCAAGGTAACCTTATTCCCCTCGACCCCTTTCCAACTGGAACCAACCTCAAAGGTTACTTTTACTGGATCCGCGGACGAGATTATAGTTCCCCTTGGCTCCTTTATCTTTACTACCTTCCCAACAAAGACGGCCGAGCTTGACTCCAGAGCCTCAAGCGGCTCCGCAGGTACAACACAGGAACATGCATAAGTAACGGAGGGCCGCACCGTCAGCAAGGCCATAAATATTAATGTAATACATAGAATTATCATCACTGGACTTCGAAAATTGAACTTTCGCACCTTAATGACCTCCTTCTTTATCTTACAGACGGAGCAGATGTGGAAAGTGTTACAGGAATTTTAAAACAAGTTATACAAGTCTAGTCAATTCTACCCGGATTGGTCTTCATTGGTCTCTCATATCTAATGTACCTACTCATAACCCCCGCGCTATAGCAATCAACCGCTGAATCCCCTCACGTAGCACCCCTTCACTTGCGAAGGAATAGCTAACTCGAATTCTCGACTTCATTTCCCCCAGCGGATCAAACAGCTCTCCTGGCACAAATGCAATCGACTGCGCCATACTTGAGGCAAACAGTCGATCCACCGAAAGATGATCCGGCAGCTTCACCCATAGATTTAAACCACCTTGCGGAGGCGTCCACTCCCACCCAGTTGCAGCTAGCTCTTCTTCCACAATTTCCTTATGCACCTGAAGCGCAATACGCAGCTTACCGAGATGATTCTGCAAGCGTGCTGAAGTGTAGTAATGCAAGAATATTTTTTGGTTAAGCAGCGGAGTTCCATTGTCCGCGAGTGATTTAGCTGTGATCAAGCGTTCCATAAATGGATAACGGCAAGCCACCGCGCAGATCCGTAAGCCTGGAGCTACATATTTACTGAAGCTGCTGATATAAATCACCCAGCCCTCCGTATCATAAGCAAAAAAAGGCGGCGGGGGCTCCTCTTCAAAATACATATCGCGAAATGGGTCATCCTCTACCAGTAGACAGCGATAACGTTCAGCTAGCTCTACTAACAGTTTGCGTTGCTGCACTGGCACCGTATATCCGGTTGGATTGTGATGGGTCGGATTGATGTAGAACATGCGTGGCTTATGCTTTTTCATCAAAGCTTCAACTTTCTCCAAGTCATAGCCCGTCGGAGTAATCTCCACTGGAATCAACCGTGCCCCCTCCCGGCGAAAAACATCCATGGCCACACTGTAGGTTGGTCGCTCCACAAGCACCGTGTCCATAGGCCCGAGCACAATTCGAGCAATCAGATTGATCGCCTGCTGCGCGCCTGAAGTAATAAGCAGCTCTTCCGAGGATAACTGTAACCGATGTTTCTTCCGAAAATGACGACTTAACGTCTCACGTAGCTCTTCATCTCCCTGAACCGAAGAATATGTCCCCATTACCTTTGGATATAAATCGAACACTTTTTTGACATAGTCGGATAGAAAAAGGTTCGGCAGTAATCCCGGATCAATCAGCGCTTGCGAGAACTGATACTTGGTCGGCACTCTTTGTATATCTGATAGCGGATTAGTGAGCGCATAAGCAGATACTGCGGCACCCTCTTCATTTGAAGGAAGCCTGCTTACTGGTGATACGTAATAACCCGATTTGTCTTTTACATATACCTTACCATCCTCCGTCAGCATTCTATACGCTTTGAATACCGTCAGTCGATGTACCTTTAATTCCTCCGCAAGCAGCCGTATAGAAGGAAGCTTATCATGTGCCTCCCACTCTCCTCGCTCCATGCGATTCACTAGAAATCCATATACCTGCCGAAACAAGGGATGATTATGCTCCGCGCTCGCTGACTTCTTCACCTCACTGCAACTCCTCTCCGAGCAACTCCTATTTACAGTATTGTACACGATTTCCGAAGTCATCTGTTCTACTCAACGTCATCTGTTCTGTATACTCCCCTATATGATTAACAAAATGATTTAACACATTAAAGGGGACTTTCAAAATGATCTTATTCGCTTATGCACTTGTATGTCTGATCTTCGGCACGACCTTTCTAGCGATCAAAATCGGTGTGGATGCTGGTGCGCCGCCCTTCTTTTCAGCTGGCTTACGTTTTTTCGTTGCAGGTGCTGTACTATTTCTATGGATGGTCTGGAAACGAAAGGCAAGCTTCTCCCTGCTCCTGCGTAAAGAAATGCTCTTCACCGGCTCTGCATTAACCTTTGGCACCTTCGCGGGTCTTTACTGGGCTGAACAATATGTATCTTCTGGGCTTGCAGCCGTACTCTCTGCGACCGGACCGATCATGATTCTATTACTCCAAACCTCTATTCTTCGTCAAAAAGCACCCGCCATCTCCCTATATGGCTGCATTATCGGATTAACTGGTGTATTGCTGCTCGTTCTACCTAATCTTGTCGTTGATATTTCACCGCTATGGATCATCGGCTGCGCAGCTGTCCTCATTGGGGAATGCTGTTACGCAGTAGGTGCGATTTATTCTAAAAAAGTAATCAACAGTATGCCCGAGGTCTCTCCAATCGCACTTAATGCAGCCCAAATGATGTATGGTGGCGTGTTATTATTCATTCTTTCTTTAGCGACCGAAAATGTACATCCTGAGTTTCTGCTCTCTTACGAGACCGCAGGTTCACTGCTCTATCTAATCGTAATCGGCTCGATGGTCGGTCATTCGTTGTTCTACTGGCTCGTCGCTAAGACAAATCCTGTGTTTCCTTCTACCTGGCTCTATATTTCTCCACCGATTGCCGTAGGGGTTGGCTTTTTCTTTTATAATGAGGCCGTGAATTGGGTTACGATCCTCGGTGTATTCACCATTATTGCTGGGACTATCCTAGTGAACGCTGACGCCTTGAAGCAATTAATGCTAAAGCGTAGGATCAGTACATCCGGTTTAAAAAAATCAAATATATGACGTACTATATATTGCATTTATGACCACTATTGCGTATTATATAACCAAGTTAAATTAAAAATGTCTATATATGACTCATATATGAAAGGAGGATTCGCTTAACGGCGCTTCTTTTCTAAGAGGAATGCCTTTTTATCTGAAGTGGAGGGAATTGCGATCGAACTGACATCACGTCAACTAGAAATCATTGATATTGTGAACAAAAGAGCTCCGATTACCGGCGAACAGATTGCCGAATGTCTAGATCTAACGCGGCCAACGATTCGTTCTGATCTCTCCGTTCTGGTTATGCTCAAATATATTGATGCTAAACCTAAAGTCGGTTACTTCCCAGGACTCAAATCATCTAATCGTCTGGGAAGCAATTATTTGTTGCAGGAGACAAAGGTTAAAGAGATTCAAAGTGTACCTATCATTATCCGTGAGACTACTACGGTTCAAGATGCCGTAGTTACGCTGTTTCTACAGGATGTTGGCACCCTTATTATTTGTGACGAAGAGGGTAAGCTCACCGGTGTTGCTTCACGTAAGGATTTCCTGAAGGTAACCCTTGGCAATCCGGGTGCTGTCTCCATGCCCGTAAGCATGGTCATGACACGCCAGCCCAAAGTAGTTACAACTTCACCAGATGAGACGGTGCTTGACGCCGCACATAAAATGATTTTTCACGAGGTAGATAGTTTACCGGTAGTTGTTCCCAGCGCCACTGAGGACAGTGGTACGAAACTGGATGTCATAGGACGTTTGACGAAAACTGCTATCGTAAAACTTCTCCTCGAACTTGAAGCCAAAGGATAACAGGAGGAATTCATGAGCATCGAGCAATCTTCCAACCTAATAACGATCTGCTCAGATTCTATAGGAGATACGGCAGAAGCTGTCGTGCAGGCCGTCATTCATCAATTCCAGAATCAGCAGATCACCATCAAAAGATACGGGAACATTAGACATGAAGATGAGCTCCGGAAGCTTATGGAAGAAGCCGCGCAGCATAAAGGTTTTGTCGTCTATACGCTGGTGCAGCCGGAGCTAAGAGAAATGATTAAAGAAGAGGCCGTACGGCTTGACCTTCGTATCGTCGATATCATGGGCCCCATGATGCAAGCTTTCATCGATACGTTTGACGATGCTCCACAGCAGCGACCGGGTCTGTTGCACCAGCTTGATGAGAACTATTTCCGCCGCATGGAGGCTATCGAATTCACAGTTGCCTGTGATGATGGCCGGGATCTCGGCGCCATGCTAAAAGCCGATATCGTTCTGCTAGGGATGTCCCGTACCTCGAAGACACCACTTAGTATCTTTTTGGCTCATCGGGGGAAAAAGGTCGTTAACTATCCGATTATTCCGGAAATTGCTCCTCCGCAAGAGCTGCTAAGTCTGCCGCCGAACCGACTAATCGGACTAACCATGAAGCCGGAGTATATGCTGAAGATTCGCTCCGAGCGGCTGAAGGTGCTTGGGTTACCGACTGGCTCCCAATATGCAAGTCTGGAGCGGATTACAGAGGAGATGGAATGTGCCTCTTCTCTGTTCAATAAACTATGCTGTCCTGTAATCGATATTACCGACAAAGCTATAGAAGAAACCGCTGGTATTATTATGGGTTATATCTAACATTCGAATCAAGCAAAAACGCCTTCGGCGTTCTAATAAGGACGGTAAGCGTTTATGCGAGAAATATAAGGATAATATATAGCGTGAAACTTATAAATTCTTATATTTTATAAAATATATGGGATGTACTGGAGGGAATTAGAATGGATCGCGAACTGGCTCTTGAGATTGTACGGGTAACTGAACTAGGTGCATTATCCTCGGCTCGCTGGATCGGGCGGGGAGATAAAAATGCGGCAGATGATGCAGCCACGACTGCCATCCGCTCCATGTTTGATTCTGTCTCCATCGACGGAACGGTCGTCATTGGTGAAGGAGAGATGGATGATGCTCCAATGCTCTATATTGGCGAGAAAGTTGGGAATCAAAAGGGCCCTTCTGTCGATGTAGCCGTCGATCCTCTGGAAGGCACTGAAGTGGTGGCCTGTGGTCTACACAATGCCCAATCCGTGATTGCCATAGCAGATAAGGGCAGCCTGCTTCATGCTCCAGACATTTATATGGAGAAACTCGCTTGCGGTCCTGAGCTTGCCGGTAAGCTTAGTCTCGAAGACCCTGTAGAGGTCACTCTCCAGAAAGCATGCCACTTCAGTGGCAAGTCCCTCTCCGAGCTAACCGTAATGGTTCTTGACCGCAAACGGCATGAACAACTCATTCATAGCCTTCGAGAAGCGGGTGTAAGGATTAAGCTGTTAGGTCACGGAGATGTAGCTGGCGCTATTGCGGCTGCACTGCCGGATAGCGATGTGGATTTGTACATGGGCTCGGGCGGAGCACCCGAAGGTGTCCTTGCCGCCGCTGCACTGAAATGCCTTGGCGGAGAAATGCAAGGCAGATTGCTCCCAGATGGACCAATAGAGTTACAGCGCTGTGTACGTATGGGAATTACCAATCCTACGAGAGTGCTATACATGGAGGACATGGTTGGCACAGGTGACGTTCTCTTTGCCGCCACGGGTGTAACGTCAGGCGAATTCCTGAACGGCGTCCGTTTCATTGGGAAAGAACGCGCAGAGACACATTCGGTCATTATGCGGGCACAGAGTCGGACGATCCGCTACATCCGCAGCATTCATTTCCTTCCTGGTAAAGAAATACCGGATGCACTGACTGTTAGACAGAACGTCGCCTCTTTATAAATCACAAAAAACAGGCTATCTCACCAGCTCACCCATGGCTAGTGAAATAGTCTGTTTTTACTAAATAGCTATTCACTCTTATTTATTTCTAATGCGCTCACTCGCTAAGGTATCCATGGCATCCATGGTTCCGGTGGCTTGAGCTAAATTTCTCGCTTCTTGCTGATCAGCGGCCCGGAGCGCATCGCTTTCTTTTACACTGCCATCATAGTTTCGATTCTCAGCTGTATTTATATTTGCGATATCCTCAAAACGGTCTGAGTTCAGACTATTATGCTGTACGAAAATCCGCTTCACTTCTTCCTCCTTACGCTCACCCTCCACATCCACCATTACAAGAATATGGCCTTCACCTACGTAGTTATCGTAACGCTTGGCTTCCTCTTCAGGAATGCCAAGACCAATAAGACCGCCAACTAGTCCACCGCTACCAGCACCTATTGCCGCTCCAGCCAGCATTGCCGCAAGCGGTCCGGCTGCGATAATCGGTCCAATACCAGGAATAGCCAAAGCGCCTATTCCCATCAGGAGCCCTGTCAAACCACCCAGCAGACCACCAGTAGCCGCACCAGTAGCTATTCCTTCCGGCGCTTGAGTCCCTGATTCATCTCTAAGCGTATCCACGCTATCATTATTTCTCGCGATAATCGAAATGTCCTCCGTCCTGCAGCCTTGACGTTTCAATTCTTCAATAGCCCTCGAAGCTTCGTATTCGGCAGCAAAGACACCCACTATTCTCTTATTCATCTCCATTACCTCCTAGTGATCGAAGTTAGCTCATACGTTCAGCTTCATAGCTTACTTAACCAAACTGGGCAGGGATAAACTTCTATCTCAGAATTCATAAAGTATTCCAAGTAATGTGCCTGCTAAAATATACTGTATAATAAAAGAAGACGGGCAAATTTGCCCTTGGTTAACTCTATAAAAGAAAGAGACGGAAGCAATCATGGCGATATTTAATTATAATTCTGAGCGTCCCTTCAGAGGTAATCCCGATCTGCATCTCCATTACTGGGGTCGGGAGCAGTGTCTCCCTGGGCATTTTTTCGGACCTGGGGTTCGTGACGTATACAAAATACATTTCATTCATGAGGGAACGGGCAAGGTATCTGTGGGAGAACAAACCCATATCTTGCAAGCGGGTCAAGCTTTTCTTACCTACCCTCATATCGTTACTTCTTATGCAGCGGACCTGACCAATCCTTGGATCTATTCATGGGTAGCCTTTACCGGAGAACAGGTATCCTATATTTTATCCAAAACCTCCTTAACCCCTGAGCAGCCGATCTTCCCAATGGATGAACAGCTTATGCCTAATCTCTACGAACGCCTGACAGAAGCAGCCGACAATTCGGATTGTCTTGACTTACCACTAAAAGCGATCATGTATGATTTTTTCTCCCTTTTGCTACAAGCGGTGCCAGCTGTTCCGGATGTACTTCCTTTACCGCGTCAAAAGAGTATTTATGTCGAGCAAAGTCTCCACTTTTTGCATACCCATTATTGTGAGAACATTTCGGTAGAAATGCTGTCTTCTTCTCTCAAGCTGGATCGCAAATATTTATCTTCCTTGTTCAAACGGACCATCGGTATGCCGCCACAGCAGTATTTATTGAATTACCGAGTCGCTAAAGCCTGCGAGCTTCTGACAGAAACCCTCTGTACTATCGGTGAGATCTCGCGTTCCGTCGGCTATCAGGACCCCTTACTCTTTTCGCGGATGTTCAAGAAGGTGAAAGGTTGTTCTCCAAAAGAATACCGTGTCCGTCATCTCGAAAATGACATTGTACTATAAACTCCTTCCTTGCTGACATACGTTTGTCCGGGATCTTTCGCTACAATAAGGACGTAACGTAATCAGAAATAAGTCTTTTTAGGAGGAAATAATGATGTATAACGCAAGCGCTACCAGATATGACAATATGAAATATAACCGCACTGGAAAAAGCGGTCTACTCCTTCCGGCGATCTCGCTTGGACTATGGCATAACTTTGGCGGCAACGACTTATTTGAGAATGGTCGCGCCATGGCAAGAAGAGCTTTCGATCTTGGAATCACTCATTTTGATCTCGCTAATAACTACGGTCCTCCAGCAGGCTCCGCTGAAGAAAGCTTTGGTCAAATCCTTAAGAAGGATCTTGCTCCTTATCGTGATGAAATGATCATCTCTACTAAGGCTGGATATTATATGTGGGCCGGCCCTTATGGCGAATGGGGCTCCAAGAAATATCTCGTCTCCAGTTTAGATCAAAGCTTGAAACGTATGGGACTCGATTATGTAGATATTTTCTACCACCACCGTCCAGATCCGAATACACCACTGGAAGAAACTATGGCTGCACTGGATCTCATTGTACGCCAAGGTAAAGCGTTGTATGTTGGGATTTCGAATTATAACCCTGAACAGACACGTGAAGCGGCACAAATTCTGCGTCGCCTTGGAACGCCATGCCTGATTCATCAACCAAACTACTCCATGATGTCCCGCTGGATTGAAGACGGCTTGCAAGATGTATTAGCTGAGGAAGGTATCGGTTCGATTGTGTTCTCCCCACTACAAGGAGGCATTTTGACCGACCGTTATTTGAACGGAATCGCTCCTGATTCTCGCGCTGCTGGACCAAGTGTATTCCTGTCCGAGAACGCTATCACTGAAGAGGCTATCGGTAAGGTTCGTAAACTGAACGAGATTGCTGCTGCACGTGGACAAAAAATGTCTCAGCTAGCATTGTCTTGGGTACTCCGCGGAGGTAAAGTCACTTCTGCTCTGATCGGCGCAAGTAAGGTGAGCCAGATTGAAGATGCTGTCGCTTCCTTGAATGCACCGGAGCTAAGCGCAGAAGAGCTGGAGCAAATCGAGACGATTTTGCGAGGATAATTATAGATTAAACCATAAAGACGGCCAATGAGGTCAGGCAGCTTATGCTGCTCTGGCACTTCATTGGCCGTTTTTTCCTACTCACCCAAATATCTGCGTAATATACACCATAATTAATAATCCAAAGATAAATGAATACGTCGAAGGCCGTTCGTAACCATGGCCATGACTCTCTGGAATAAGTTCCTTGTAGACGATGAATAGCATAGCCCCGGCTGCAAAAGCAAGACCATAACCCACTACATTTTGCAGATAACTGGCTGTAAAATAGCCGATCACCGCAGATACCATTTCCATAAGTCCGGTAAGCGTAACAATTCCCAGGGCTTTTAACTTGCTTGTTCTAGAATTCATCAAAAAGACTGCAAGAATCAATCCTTCGGGCATATTTTGCGCACCAATTGCAATGGCCACGGTCGGACCCAGGCTCGCCTGTTCACTGGCATAACTGAATCCCGTACTAAGACCTTCTGGTATGTTGTGAATGAATAGCGCGATCAAAACGAGCAACGCCTTCGAATCCATATTGGTGTATCCGGGTTTATTCTCCACGTCGATATGCGGAATGTTTTTTTCAATTAAATCGAGAAGCAGTACACCTGTAATCAAGCCTAAGGTTAAAGCGATAATCCCCGATTCTTTAATCGCTTGCGGCATGAGTCCAAATGTAGAAGCCGATACCATAATACCTGCTGTAAAAGCAACGAGAACGTCCTTCCATTTCTCAGATAACCTCTTCACAAACAGGATCGGAAACGCTCCAAGCACCGTAGCCATTGCTGATACAAAGCTGCCAATAAGCGCAGTTTCCAAGTTTTCAACTCCTTTGGTACAAGTTCGGATAGACCAACATATGTTAACACAAAAAGTATTATTACTTCTATATAGCTTTTCCGAATAATGCGCTAATCATAAAAAGACCCCCATAGGCTCTATTGGGACTGACCCCATAACGTGAGACAAATCAAAACACCTTCAAAAGAATGGAACCTTGTCGTAAGATAAGGAGATCATCTTGGAGGTGTTTTTGCATTGGCAACCAGAGTAAGTTATCCCGTGGAAATAAAGATGAAAGCTATAGAAATGAGATTAGCAGGCGTACCTGTGAAAGAGGTTATGGAGCAGCTCGGAATACGGAATAAGACACAGCTAAAGACATGGATGAGATGGAATCGAAATGGTGAACGGCATCGTTTGCAGCAGCCGGTGGGTAAACAGTACAGCTATGGAAAAGGTCCGGAGGACTCTTCGGAGCTCGAAAGAGTAAAGGCAGAGAACCGATTCTTAAAACAACAATTAGAACTGCTAAAAAAGTACGAGGAGTTGGAGAGGAGGTGGAACCAGAGGCCGTTATTGCCTGGATCGAATCCATTCGAAACGAAGTGACGGTGTCTGAGGCTTGTAGATGGCTCGGAATCGCAAGAACGACTTACTACCGCTGGAAAGCAGCTGTGGGGACAAAGCATACAGACAAAGTGGTGGAGAAAATCCGGGAGCTTTGCATCCGTCATAAATTCCGCTACGGGTACCGGAAAATCACGGCGCTCCTTCGGATAGAGCAGAGTATAAATCACAAGCGAGTCCAGCGGATCATGCAGTGTGAGGGGCTTCAGTGCCGCGTGAGGATGAAAAAACGAAAGGTGACTGGGCAATCTGTACACTCCTTTGAAAATCTGCTCAAGCGACAGTTTCATGCAGAAGCACCTCTGCAAAAACTCGTCACGGACATTACCTATTTGCCATTTGGCGGGAAGATGTTGTACTTCTCCAGCATTCTAGACTTGTACAATGGTGAGATTGTGGCTTACAGTATAGCAGATAAACAAGATACCTCTTTGGTGTTGGATACGTTAAATCAACTTCCAAAGCAGGAAAAGATGTTGCTGCATAGCGACCAGGGCAGCGTGTATACGTCCTTTGCGTACCAGGAAGCTGTAAAAGGAAAAGGCATTACCATGAGCATGTCCCGTAAAGGAACGCCCGCTGATAATGCCCCCATTGAATCGTTTCATTCCACCCTAAAGTCTGAAACGTTCTACCTCGAAGATCTCACATCTACAACGACTGCAATCGTTGTAGAGACCATTCGAGACTACATCATTTACTATAACTCATTTCGAATTCAAGCGAAACTAAATAACCAGTCACCGATGGATTTCCGGCGACTGGCTACTTAAACTTGTAAGGTGTTTTGATCCCTGTCTCACAAACGGGGGTCAGTCCCATTCATACCCTAAGGAGGTCTTTGTCTAACATGTAATTACGCGATTCAGTTATACTAGCTTCTTCCGAATCATGCCGGAAATCAAATCAATAATCGTAATCATCACAATAATGCCTAGTAGGATAATTCCGACCCGGTCCCAATTCCGTGAACTGAGTGCGAAGATTAACGGCGTACCAATCCCCCCAGCTCCAATCACACCCAGAATCGTAGCTGAGCGAACGTTAATTTCGAACCTGTATAAAGTGTAGGATAGAAAGCCTGGCAATACCTGCGGTACAACAGCAAACCATAACACCTGCATGCGGCTGGCGCCAGAAGAAATTAAGGCTTCAAGTGGACCGTTATCAATATTCTCAATCTCATCCGCGAACAATTTGCCGAGCATGCCCACGGAATGCAGTCCCAGAGCCAGTACACCTGCAAATGAACCCGGCCCAACAGCCTTGATAAACAGCAAAGCCATAATGATCTCAGGGAATGTCCGTATAAAGCTTAACACCAGCTTACCGGAACCCGAAATCACCTTTCCCTTGCTCATGTTGACCGCAGCCCAAAAAGCAAAAGGGATACATATGAAGGTCGAGATAAAAGTTCCTAAAATTGAAATAGCAAGCGTTTCAAGCAATCCACGAAGCAGATCCTCCCCATCTGGTAAATAAACGAAGGCCCAGTCAGGTGAGAATATCCCGGCAAAGATCGCCTTAGTAATGACCCCGGCGGTTTCTTTAAATCCATTAAACGGTACTCCGGAAAAGGCCCAAATATAGACTATCACTAATGCCACATAAATCAGTAGGCGGAAGCGATTTTTACGAGGTTTAGGGACAAGGGTATTCCATGATTTACTCATATTAATTTCTCCCGCAGCTTAGTGCTTACATAATCAATAATCAATACTACTGCTAATGTGAACAAGATAATGGTGCAAGTCTTATCGTATTCTAAAAAGCCTAATGTCACTTCATAGTAATGGCCGATTCCACCCGCGCCTACCAAACCTAAAACTGCTGCAGCACGGACATTGATCTCAAAGGCATACAGCACATAGGACATGAAATGAGCCTGTACCTGCGGAATGACTCCGAATATAATTCGTTGCGTCTTATTCGCTCCGACTGAAGTCATTGCTTCCAAAGGTCCCTTTTCAATCGTCTCCAACGATTCATACGTAAGCTTGGCGATCAGCCCCAGCGAAAATACCGTCAAAGCAAATATTCCCGGAAGCGCACCGAGACCGAAAATGGCGACAAAAATAGAAGCCAGCAATAGATCAGGAATTGTGCGGATCAAATTCAGCAGCATACGCACTGGATAATGAAGCCATCGACTTTGCGTAATATTGCTTGCACACAGTAGTGCAATGGGAACTGCAAGAATGGCACCAAACGTTGTACCGACCAATGCCATCCGGATCGTCTCCAGCATCGCATCTATAATATTGTCAAAATACCCCCAGTTTGGAGGGAACATTTCCTTAAACAGATCCAGCATATTCGGCAGACCGGAGATCAGCTCACCGATAGATGAATCGGTCAAAACTGCACTTCTCCACAGTAATACTACTAATATGATGACTGTGAAATAATGCTTTATTTTCCTTGGCGGTTTGGGGTGTAGTTTCTCTGCATTCAAATTCATATCACATGCCCCCGATTACAGGCTCACCTAACAACTCATCCTGATGAATCGGTCTTCCGTAAATCTCAGCGAACTTCTCATCGGTTGCCTCCGATACAGGGCCATCGAAGACCACTTCTCCTGCTCGGAGTCCGATAATCCGGGTAGCATATTCTCTAGCAAGATCGATAAAGTGCAAGTTCACGATGGTGGTGATCCCAAGCTCCACATTAATTTTTTTCAAATCATCCATAACCTGCTTGGTCGTGAGCGGATCCAGTGAAGCGACAGGTTCATCTGCAAGGATAATTTGCGCCTCCTGCGCAAGAACACGGGCAATAGCCACGCGCTGCTGCTGACCTCCAGATAGTTGATCTGCACGTGTGTAGGCCTTCTCAGCAATATTGACCCTATCGAGTGACTCAAAGGCTAAGTCGATATCCTTCTGTGGGAATCTCCCAATGATCGTCCGCATTGTAGAATGATAGCCGACCCGCCCTGCCAATACATTACGAAGCACCGTCGTACGTTTGACTAAGTTAAAGCTTTGGAAGATCATTCCGATATTTCTACGGATCATTCGGAGCTGGCTTCCCTTTGCCTTCGTGATGGATTGCCCATTGATAAGAATATCGCCTTCTGAAATATCATGAAGCCGGTTAATGGAACGCAGCAAGGTGGACTTCCCCGCTCCAGAAAGACCAACAATAGCTACAAATTCCCCAGCTGGAATAGTCAGATTTATGTTGTTCAAGCCTTTAGTTCCGTTTTGATACGTCTTGGATACATTCTGAATCTTTATCATGAAATCATTCCTTTGTGTGTGTTTTCGTATAATCGTATAAAAGAGAAAGAGATAGCCAGATCCGGGGGGGGAATCCGGAGCTGGCTATCCTTAATGACTGTTATACACCAACATCGTTGTATCCTTGAACGGCTTGGACTACTCTGTTTTTACTTTATTGTTGTATTCACGAACAATGTCAAAGTTGCTATCTTGTGACTTCACATATCCTTCATGAGAATAAATTTCTTTAACAATCTCATGTCCTTCTTTGTCAGCTGCGATATCAATGAATGCTTGCTGAATCTTCTCCATCCATTCCTTGTTCATATCTGAACGAACCGAAATCGTATCGTTAGGGATTTTATCAGTGAAGGCAAGAACTTGGGTATCTTCAAATACTTTCGGATAATCCTTAAGGACTACATTACGAGCATCTTGGAAAATAGCTGCTGCATCTACGTCACCGTTCAGCACAGCAAGTACGCCTTGATCATGTCCCTTAACCGTGATGGCTTGTACATCTTTCAACGGATCAAGTCCTGCATCCATCAGCGTTGCAGCCGGCCATACAAAACCTGCTGAGGATGTAACGTTTTGATAGGCAATTTTTTTGCCTTTCAAATCGGCAACGGATTTGATCGCAGAATCTTTCTTAACAATAATCATAGATTTGTAGAAATCAGCTAATTCATCTGTCGGAGCACCCGTTTCATCATTTACTCCAAAACGCTGAGCTTGAAGAATAACTTCAGCAGCTCCTTTTTCTTTTGCTAATACGTAAGCTGTTGGAGGAAGGAAGCCCACATCCACTTTTTTGGAAGCCATAGCTTCGATAACTGTGTTGTAATCAGTCGAGACACTTACTTCTACAGGAATACCGAGTTTATCACCCAGTAATTTTTCAAGAGGTTTCGCCTTAGCTTCGAGCGTATCTGCATTTTGGGAAGGGACAAATTGTACTGTAAGCTTCTCTGGAACATAACCCTCTGCTACAGGAGCTGCCGTTTCCTTCGGTGCATTTGTTCCATCTGTAGATCCTTGGTTTGCAGTATTAGTAGTGTTATTAGCACCACAACCACTAAGCAGTGTAATAGACATCATTAGCGGCAATACGAATTTACTTATTTTTCTCAAACGAAAGACCTCCACTGTTTTCTTTTTTTTTAGTACTTCTAGACTATAAATATTTTGTATTAAATCTAGGGCATCTAACTATTAAATATATGTAAAATTTATTTTAATCTCTTAAAATTTCCAAATTATCTGATAGAATGGGGGTCTGAACTTATAATTTGCAGGAGGCTTCCCATGAATAAAGACAACACTTTAACCTGTGAAATCCTCATAACAAGTGATCTACATGGGCACTTAGGACCCATTGATTACCGTACAGGTGAGAAACGACAAAAGGGCTTAGCAACCATTGCCAGCCTTATTAAACAAGAAAGATCCCATTGTCCGGAACTGATTCTTCTGGATAACGGCGATCTTATTCAAGGGACACCGCTAGCTTATTATGCAGCCACACAGTACAGTGACGAATTAAATCCAGGCATAGCTGCACTGAACGAATTAAAATATGACGCTGCAATTATCGGCAACCATGAGTTTAATTTTGGTAAGCCACTGCTCAATAAAGCCATTCAGGATTCCAAATTCCCTTGGTTATCTGCTGGGATTATAGATCGCACGACATGTAAGCCCGCATTTGGTAAACCTTATATCATCAAGTGGGTAGACCAAAAAATCAAGGTAGCCATTCTAGGGGTTACCACACATTACATTCCCCACTGGGAGAATCCTGTCCATATAGAAGGACTTCAATTTAAGGATTCGTTAGAGACTGTAAAACTTTGGTGTGCCACGATACGAGAAGAAGAACAGCCCGATTTACTCGTTGTAGCTTATCATGGCGGATTTGAGCGCGACCTCATTAGTGGTGAACCTGTAGAGAGACTAACCGGGGAGAATCAAGCCTACGCAATGTGCACAGAGGTTGAAGGCTTAGATGTGTTAATTACCGGACATCAGCATCGCTTCATAGCTAGTGAGCTAAATGGTGTGACGATCATACAGCCTGGTTGTAATGGGCATTCCCTAGGTAAGATTTCAGTAATCTTTCAAAAAGAAAACGAGCATTGGAAGATTAAGAGTAAACAAGCCGAACTCCTTGCTGTGGACGACAAGACCGCTGTAGATGATGCACTTCTAGAGCTTAGCAGTACTCTTGAATCAGAAACAGAAATCTGGCTGGATGAGAGAATAGGTACAGTTATCGGTGATTTATCTATTTCTAGTGCAGATGAATGCCGAATGGCTGACCATCCCTTTATAGAATTCATGAATAAGGTACAAATGGAGGCTACCGGTGTAGAAATCTCAACATCAGCTTTGCTCAGTAACGATTGCAAGGGTTTCAGTAACACCATTACACGGAGAGACATTCTTTCTAACTTCATTTACCCTAACACGCTAACTGTACTAAGACTGACCGGGCGAGATATAAAAGAGGCACTGGAACAAACCGCCAATTATTTTCAAAAGGATATAGAGGGAAATGTAATGGTTAACCCTGCTTATGTAGAACCTAAATCGCAACATTACAATTATGATATGTGGGAAGGCATCCACTACGAGCTTCATGTCCATAAACCTGTAGGCAAAAGAGTCCTCCATCTGCTGTATCGTGGACAGCCTGTAGAGGACTCTAAGGAATATGATGTTGTTATGAACAACTATAGAGCAAGCGGCGGTGGAGATTATGAGATGTATAAGGGCAAGCCGATTGTCAAAGAAGTACTGATCGACATGTCTGAAATTGTCACGAATTACATTGAAAAACGCGGTCAAATTGAAGCTACCTGTGATCACAACTGGAGAGTGGTTTAAGTTGTGCTGATGAATGCCTTAATATCGGTTTCTATCAGCTTTAAAGCCCCTCTCCAAAAATCAATGGAATGTACATCAATATCCATAAACTTTGCTACATCTGCAATATTATGCTTGCTGGTAGCACTAAGGAACTGACGATACCGGGCGACGAATCCCTCGCCCTTTTTTAAATATTCTGCGTAGAGTCCTTTAGCGAATAATAGTCCGAAAGAATACGGGAAGTTCATAAATTCATAACCAGCCATAAAATAGCCGGCCTTGTTCATCCACATGTAAGGATGGATCGTGTCAGGATCAATGCTCTCACCGTAAGCTTCCACCATACAAGTAATCATCAATTCGTTCAGCTCTTGAACAGGAAGCGGACCTAAGGCTCTTCTCTCATATAATTTAAGCTCAAATAAATAACGAGCATAGAAGTCTACAAGATAATACCCAGCATCGGAAATACTTCTTTCCAATAGAAGCAGCGCTTCTTTCTTGGTCGAACTAGTGAGTAGTGCCTGATTTACAATCGTCTCGCAAAAGATCGAAGCCGTTTCAGCAATCGGTATCGGGTAATCTGTGTTCAGCATCGTTTCATTCCCCAGACAGGAGCTATGATACGCATGGCCGAGCTCATGGGCAAGGATACTAATATCTATAGCATTTCCGGTGAACTGGGTCATGATTCTGCTCTCGCCTATCGGAAAAATATCAATGCAGAGCCCATATCCACCCTTACCCGCTCTAGGTTCTGCATCAATCCATTGCTGATCAAAAGCCTTTTGCGCTAAACTGGCCAATTCCTCGCTAAAGGTTCCGAAGCTAGAAACAATTGTTTTTTGAGCATCTTCATAAGAGATTTTTACACTTTCTTCGCCAATCGGTGCAAAAATATCGTAAAAAGGCAGCTTTGTAGAATGTCCCAGCAATTCGGCTTTCTTTTGATAATAGGTATGAAAAGCTGGCAGACTCTCCTGAAGAGCGGCGAGCATTGCCGATAAAGTTTCACTGTCCATTCGCGATGCCACTAACACCTTTTCCAGAGAAGATTGATATCCACGCATGCCATAAACCGTTAGCGCCTCACCGCTTATTCCATTCATGCAAGCTGCACAAACCCCAGCAATACGGCTGCAAGCTTCAGCCTCGGCTTCATAAGCCGCTTTTCTTAATGCAGCGTTATTCTCATAGGCCATACTCCTTAGTTCCGCAAGCGTTACTTTCTTAGTTTCCCCTTGTACTACCACATCTGCTAGTGTACTCGATACGCTCTCCATGTAGAGCCTTCCCCACGCTTTAGAACCCGTGCTCTGCATTCTGGCAATTGCAACTTCCACTTCCTCATTTAATACATAACGGGATTGCAGAAGAAGCTCCTTTAAATAAAATCGATGCTTCAAAAGATAAGTTGAGCTAACGATAAGCTCATCTATGTGATCACAAGTACTAATCCAACGGTTAAAACCCGCAACTACTCCAGCAATCTCTGAGCTTATATGTTCAATATCATCCGCAAGATTCATAGCTTCCTCACAACTGCTGTCTGCACTAAGCGTTAACTCTGCATAGGCCAATAAACATACATATACGCTTTTATAATCATTGTAGAGTCTTAAAAAGTTCTCCACAGGTGCAGCCGTAACAGCTGTCGCTTTCAAATGATTCTCAGCCCACATCTTTAAATCTTGTATATGTTGACTCAGTAGCTCACGATCCCCTTTTAACTTCTCTGACTCAAAGGAAGGATATAAGATATCCAAATTCCATGTCATATTCATTCGCAAACCTCTTCCCCATCAATTACTTTCTTCTAAGCATAATCCATAACGACAGAAAAGTGCATCGACATAATGTACTTCCTCTCTTCACACAAAAAAAGGACCCCGCCAACGTCCGGCAGGGTCAAGGTCTATATTATAAGGGGGTTATGTGATTACTATAACCCTCTTAGCTTAAAAGAATATGAATAGTAGATAAAGATTGGCTTAAACTAAAGATCCCTGCCCTCTTCATTAACAAAAAAGGACCCTGCCAACGTCCGGCAGGGTCAAGGTCTATATTTAAGGGGGGTATGTGATTACTATAACCCTCTTAGCTTAAAACGATATGAATAGTACCTAAAGATTAGCTTAATCTGAAATCATCCCTTATTGACTTAAAGTTGAAGGGTTATTTCTGGCCTTAGTAATCTGAATCCCAATATAAATCATTAGGAACAGCACCATGAACCCAGCAGAATAACGATACATCATCCCATAATCGGATGCCGCCGAGATTGCCCCAAGAATAATGGCCCCACTGGCTACCCCTAAATCTGTAGAGTTATAAAACATACTGTTCGCCATACCATACTGTGCAGGTGTAGACGTCCGAAGCATCCAAGCCTGTATAGTTGGCTGAATGGCTCCAAAGCCGAGTCCATACAGCAGTGCGGATACAATGAGCATTGGCATGGATGTCGTATACGAGAGCACCGTTAAGCTCGCGACAACACAAACCGCTGCAGGAATCAGAACAGCAGCGGGTCCTTTTTTATCAAATAGTCTGCCGGAGATAGGTCTAATAATGATGATCGTAATCGCGTTAAATAAGAAGAACAGCCCTACTTGCTCTAAATGCACCGATTCACCGAACAAAGCGATAAAGCTAAGCAATCCCCCGTAAGTGATCGCGATCAGGACATTCAATATTGCAGGCAATACTAACTTTGTATTAAAAGGAACCTTGAGTGGTTTGGATGGTGCAATGGATCGCTCAATAGGCTGTTTTTTCGGTACAGCAGGAAGCGAACGTGAGAAGAACAGAACTGGAAAGGCAAGAAGCAAGGTAAATGTTCCCATCATCGCCAGTGTTCCAAACCCCGATTGCTTCATTACGTTCAAACCAATCATAGGACCAATGGACATTGCAAGACTGGTTGATAAGCCGAAATAGCCGATCCCTTCGCCCATTCTTTTGCTAGGAATAATCTGTGAAACAATCGTGGGAATAATCGTGCTGGCAATCCCGAACCCAATCCCATAGCCTACCCGCATCAGCAATAGTGAACCGATGGAGTCTGCTACCACATAAAGACCGGTTATGGCGGCCGCGATAGCTAACCCAATATATAATAGTACATTGCGGCTAACCCTCCGCATCAGAAAAGCAGTCATAAAACGTGAAGCAATCGCAGTTAGCGCAAATACACTTGTAACCAAGCTGACCATAATATCTCCGGCTTGAAATTCACTTTTTACATAAGACGGAAATGAAGATAGCAGCATCTGTAAATTCATAAATAAAAATAAAGCACTAATCGTTAATGCAATAAAAGACTTGGTCCAAAGCTTCGTACGTAGTTCTAGTTGTTCTGGCATAACTTACGTTCCTACTCTCCATCATTTATTTGATCGATATGATTGTTTATTCTTAGCAGCAATCCCATGAGCAGCTCATATTCATCACTAGAAATACAGTTCATAATCTCATCTGTGACTTGATCCTCAATAGGAAAGGTCTCCTTAATCAAAGCTCTTCCTTTTTCGGTAATATAAACCTTAAAAGAACGCCGATCATTCTCTCCCGTTCTTTTATAGATCAGTCCTTTTCCCTCCAAGTGATCCAGAATTCGCGTCGTAGTTGGTTTATCCTTACCTGAACGCTTCGCGATGTCCTTCTGAATCAGCCCTTCCGTTCTATCGACTTGAAAAAGAACTGACCATTGCTCAGGTGTAATATCATATTCTTTTAGCCCATTTTGGAATAACGCACTTAATTTACGATAGGTCGTTCCCATCATAAACCCTAACGTAAGTTCGGATTGGTTATGCTGTGTTGTCATGATCAGCCCTCTTCTCATTTCAGCTCATTTTAAATAGTTGCTTAAACAATTATATTCTAGACAACTAATTTTGTAAAGGTGAGACAAAAATATATGCTAACTATTATTAAGTTGCTTGACAAAGTAAACTTGATGAAGTATTATTATCTCATGTTAAAGATACTTAACTTAAAGACAACTAGAGCGTAACACGCTTAATATTATTTATTTGAAGGTTGTGTAATTCATGGGATTTCTAGACAAACTATTTGGTAGAACAAAAATCGAGGAGGAACAAACAATGTCTAAATTAAACATCGGAATCATTCTGGGAAGTACTCGACAAGGTCGTTTAAGCCCACAAGTAGGGGAATGGGTTAAAAAGGTAGCAGATGCACGTGGAGATGCTAATTATGAGATCGTAGATATCGCGGACTTCAAACTTCCACTAATGGGAGAAGTAGATGCCACTGAACAAGCAACTGCTTGGAATACAAAGCTAGCTACATTAGACGGTTTCGTATTTATCGTTCAAGAGTACAACCACAGTATTTCCGCATCACTGAAAAATGCACTCGATTACGCGCGTGAAGCTTGGAACAACAAAGCAGCGGGTATCGTAAGTTATGGTTCCGTAGGCGGCGCTCGTGCAGCTGAGCATTTACGTGGAATTTTGGGAGAACTGTCAGTAGCAGACGTTCGTGTACATCCAGCCCTGTCCCTGTTCACTGATTTCGAGAACGGTTCTGTGTTCAAACCAGCGGATCTTCACCTGACCAATGTAAACGGCATGCTTGATCAAGTATTGGCTTGGAGCGGTGCGCTTAAAACATTGCGTTAAGATTAACCTGCTTTAATCTTATGAAATACACCTCTTGGAATAGACATTGGATAAACCTATGGGTTATCCGGTCGATTCTAAGGGTGTATTTTTTGTGTGTGATGAAATGACCACCTTAGAACAAGGAGCAATGATCATATGGTTTGTGCTTGCATTATTAACAGCTCTCGCTTGGGGAGGGCGAGTGTTTGGGGTGAAGTGCCCGGGCCATCGCATCTATATAGCACTGAACGGCGCGCTGACTCACTTCCGCTTCTGGAACGAATATTTCGAAAAGATGAAAACATCCGGGATACAGGTGAAATTCGATATCTACACCTGCTTGCGCAAGTCGTGTTACATATTCGATCGTCTCATCTCGGAATAGATCAAGCTGACCTACACATGTATAGGTTGGTGGCAGTCCTGCTAAGTTCTCCGCTCTCGTTGGTACCGCATAGGAAGATATCCTACTGGCATCGTTCTCCTCGCCCAGGTACATGTTCCAAGCCGTTAAGTTGTCCGTCCGGTTCCAGATTGCACCTTCTTCCGTAATCTCATGGCTTGATGGCGTAATGTTACGGTTGTCGAGCATCGGATACAACGGCATCTGAAAGATAATGGAGGGTCCACCTTTATCTCGTGCCATCAGCGCAAGTGCTGCTGTCAGCCCGCCGCCACCGCTTGCACCAGCAATCGCAACCCGATTCTCATCAATGCCAAGCGATTCCGCCTCTTCCGTCATCCATACTAAGCCAGCATAACAATCTTCGATTGCAGCTGGATAGGGGTGCTCGGGTGCCAGCCTATAATCAACCGACACGACAACACATCTAGCCGTCTGAACAAAGCGTTCACACAACTCGTCATCCATATCAGGATGTCCTAATACGTATCCTCCCCCGTGAATCCACAGCATAGCTGGAAGCTTGTCAGCATTTCGCCCAGCAGGTTCATATATTTTTACCAGCATCTCCCCTGCAACACCCGGTATTTTTCGACTGGTTGTGTTTACATGCTCTGATCTCTTCACTGGCGGAGCCGACACTAAACTTCTGCTCCACTCTAAATTCTCTTCCAATTGAAACCCTGGAAATTGTGAATATGCCTCTCTTAATTCTGGTAGTATACGTTTATCGATACTCATGAAAATCCTCCAATACAATAATGATTGCTTGTATAATCCCTATTCCTTCTCAGCTTCCCACTTGGCAATTTCCTCTCGTACTCGTGGAGCAACCTCCGTTCCGAGCAGTTCTATAGCCCGCAACACCTGCTCATGTGGCATCGTGCTTAGTGGAACATACATCATAAAGCGTGTAATACCTACATGCTTCCGTAGATGAATGATCTTCTGAGCAACTGTTTCTGGATCTCCAACGTACAATGCGCCATCAAAGCTTCGGGCCGCATCATAGCTGGAACGGTCGTAATACGACCATCCTCGTTCTTTCCCGAGCTTGTTCATGCCATATTGGGTAGATGGAAAAAAGATATCTGCTGCCCGTTCCGTATCTTCTGCGACGAATCCAATCGAATGAGATCCCACCTGAAGCTGCGATACATCATGTCCAGCGCGGGCCGCCCCCTTCTTGTACAGCTCTACAAGCGGAGCAAAATTCATTGGATTCCCGCCAATGATCGCCAACATCAATGGCAGACCCAAAAGTCCTGCACGAACGGCAGAGCTTTGCGTACCTCCGCTGCCAATCCATATAGGTAAAGAGTTTTGGACGGGCCGCGGGTATACGCCCAAATTATGAATTGCTGGCCGATGGCCTCCCTTCCATGTTACTTTCTCGGAATCCCGTATTTTCATAAGCAGTTCGATATTTTCATTGAATAGCTCCTCATAGTCATGTAGGCCATAACCAAACAACGGAAAGGATTCAACGAATGAACCTCTGCCCGCTATAATCTCGGCACGTCCATTGGAGATGCCGTCAAGCATAGCAAAATCCTGAAACACACGTACAGGATCAGCAGATGAAAGGACCGTCACAGCACTAGCCAGGCGAATCCGTTTAGTCAAGGACGCAGCAGCGGACAACACGATTGCTGGTGAAGAAGCTGCATAATCTTCACGATGATGCTCACCTATGCCAAAAACATCAAGTCCCACCCGATCCGCAAGTACGATTTCTTCGACTACTTCTCGTAATCGCTGTGCGTGACTCATTACAATTCCAGTCTCAATATCCGGCTTTGTTTCTACGAACGAAGTAACACCTATTTCCATGGTTTATCACACCTCTTTTAATTTTTCTCCTGGACTACAACCAACAGAGATTGGGGCAAACCTATTTTTTTAAGAAGAATGCTCTAGACAACGGATTAAAGCGGTCCAATCCATCTCACCATAACCACGGGCTATTCCTTCAGATAAATGATGATGGATAAGTTGGCCCAAAGGTAGAGGAGCTTGGACGGACTGCGCTGCCTCTATAGCCAGTGCAACATCCTTCAGCCCTAGCTTCATATTAAACCCAGCTGGTTCAAACCGCTGTTCTGTCATTATCGCCCCATAGTTCTGATATAAGGGAGATTGAAAAAGAGCATTCACCACATCCATAAAACGGGCTGGCTCTATGCCATACTTTTCTACCATCAGCTGCGTTTCTGATAAAGCTTCCAGCATAGAAGCAATTAAAAAGTTTACACCTATTTTCACAACATTTCCTTCTTCGCTATAATCCCCAATCTCGAATATTTCCTGACCTAATTGTTCTAAAACAGGAATTAACTGTTGTCTGGCTTGCTCCGGACCTGCCAAAATGATGCGCAATTTAGCTGCTTTAGCGGCATCCGGACGCCCCAGCACTGTGGCAGACACAAAGTATTGCTTTCTCTCCGCATGCGCCGCGGATAATTTCCGAGCCAGATCTACACTGATCGTACTGGCAGATATGTGAATTCCTTTTTCTGATAATCCATTCAAAATTCCATTCGGACCCTCAACAATCTCCTCCAAAGCGGCATCGTCAGAAAGCATGGTTATGACCATATCGCTCTTTTTTGCTGCCTCCAATGGTGTCTCGGCATAATACGCTCCCTGATCTATTAGGGGTTGCGCTTTTTCACGAGTACGATTAAAAACGATTAATTCATAACCAGCTTTCAACAAATTTTGGGCCATTGGAAAACCCATTTTCCCAAGCCCGATAAATGATATTTTCATAAGTCTCTTCTCCGCATTAAGGATGATTTACAATAACGGAACGATCGTTCCAGAATAACCAAAAAAAATTATATTTCTGCAATTACAAAGTTTATCATCTCTTTGGCACGTTGCTGATCTTGATCTGCTTTTGCCATAATATTTATGCTTTGATGTAGATTCAGCAATAAATAAGACCACGCTTTGACATCAGTGGTTTTATCAATTTCACCTGATTGTCGGCCTTTTTCCAAAAGCTCGCAAAAAGCCTCTTCTAAATTCAAAAAACTAGTCTTTATCAATTCATTTATTTTTTCATCCCGCGACTCTAGTGTTGTAGCTGCATTCGTTACAAAACACCCGCCGGGTAGGCTCGTATCGTACGCTGAAGTAATATGTTGCTCAAAAAATTGTTGAATCCCTGCTCTAACGCTTGACGCCCGTTCAAGAATGACCTGTTTATTGAAGCTAACCTTTTTGTAATGTTCCAGTGCGGCAATGTACAACGTTTGCTTGTCAGAAAAAGTATCGTAAAGACTAGATCGGCTAATGCCCATAACCTGCAGCAAGTCCGGTATGCTTGTTGCCTCATAACCCTTTTTCCAAAACAACAGCATCGCTTGATGTAGTGCTTGATCCTCGTTAAACTCTCTTGTCCTTGCCATGAGTAACACCTCCTGTAATGGCAATATAACATATCTGGAACGATCAGTCCAGATAAACTTCGAGAGATAACCTTACGGTTTGCTTGGCATAGCTGATGACTATAAACAGCCCACAAAAAAACCTGCTCGATAGGCTTCATCGCTTACGAACAGGTCTTAGTTTATTATTCCGGTCTTTCAATTTCAAAAATTTCACCAATCGTAGCGTAATTTGATCCCGCCAAACGACTCACTGCATTTAAGGCTCTAGGGTCAATCCGACCCACCTGATAGATCGATTCATCGATATGAAACTGAACGATTTCGCCGATAAATAAATCACTCCCAGGTTCTTCTGCCCCTAGAGGTATCGCTTGTATAAGCTTACATTCCATTCGAACCTTTGCTTCTAATACACCAGGTACAGTTACATTTTCACTTGGGACCGGTGTAAGATTCGCTAGTTCAATTTCACTTTTTGCTCTTGGCAATGAGGCTGCGGTTTGATTGATCTTCCCAACATTCTCACCATCCACAATATGCACAACAAACTCATGATTGTTATAAATATTACGGGCTGTATCTTTTAATCGCCCTGCTGGTCTTTGTATAGACAGTGAAACCATCGGAGGATTAGAAGAGACGATATTAAAGTAGCTAAACGGTGCACCATTCAAAATACCATCTTCTGATTGTGTGGTGACAAAGGCAATGGGCCTAGGAATTACAGTACCAATTAATAATTTATAATTTTCCCGCTCACTATTTTGCTTCGGATCAATCGAAATCAATCTCCCCAGCTCCTTCTTCACTCTTTCACGAAATCGATCGTGCTTCTTACCGTATCAATTGGACGAACTAACTTCTCAATTTGCTCCCGCTTAGGCTCCAAGAATGGTGGCAGTGAGAGTTTCTCTCCAACCGTTTCGTATTCCTCATCCCCCATAAACCCGGGACCATCTGTTGCAAGCTCGAACAAAATTTGTGGAGCAACACGTGTATACAGCGACTCGAAGAAATGACGATCCACATACCCTGAGGTACGGAACCCAAATTCTTCAAAATGCTTTGTCCACTCATCTAGCATGGTACGATCCTCTACACGGAAGGCAGCATGGTGAACGGTACCAAAGCCTTGACGCGCATTCGGTAAGTCCTCATTATGCTCTACAATAATTTGCGCACCATTTCCGCCTTCGCCGACTTCAAACAAGTGATAAGCCTCTTCCTGGCCAATTTCTTTGAACATCATGACTTTTTCCAACATTTCTTTAAAATAGCTAAAATCAGCTATACGTACAAAAACCGGTCCCAAACCCGTTATCGCAAACTCTAAAGGAATCGGTCCTTTTTGCCATGGTGTACCTGATGCAACCCCTTCATTAAATTCATCCGAGATCAGTTGATATTGTTGGTCATCAAAATCTACGAAGGATAATATCTTTTTGCCGAATTGCTCTTTAATTCCGGAATGCTTCACATCAAGGCGATCAAAACGCTTTACCCAGTAGTCTAATGCAGCATCTGTTGGTACTCGAAAGGATGTTTTAGCAATCTCATTGGTACCGTGTACCCCTTTAGGAATGTTAGGGAAGTCAAAGAACGTCATATCTGTTCCGGCACTGCCCTTATCATCCGCGAAAAACAAGTGATACGTTTGGATATCATCTTGGTTGACGGTCTTCTTCACTAGACGCATTCCCAATACGTAAGTAAAAAACTCATAATTCTTCTCTGCGCTGCTGGTGATGGCTGTTACGTGGTGAATCCCTTTTAGATTTCTCATGATTATACACTCCTAAAGTTTAGTTTGATTTTGCAATATAATTCCCTAAATTAAGAAAGATTAATTGAATTATCTTAATGTTAAGATATCTATCAAAAAAATTTGTTTTCCAACATTGTTCCTATGTTTCATAAAACAATACTTTTAAACTATCTTTACATTAATTATCTTTAACTTAAGATAAATTTAACACACTCCTTTGTTATTGTCAACCAAACACTATAAAAGAGAACAGCCTTGTTCAGGATGTGAAGAATCACAAGGCTGTTCGGTTTCAAATTACCTCTGCCATTAATAAATTCAGTGAAAGATGAACCTACGCTTGTCTTGCGAACGCATAACGAAGAACAGCTTCTTCTAAGATATCAATTCCCAAAATAATATCGTCCATTTCTGTATATTCATTAGGATGATGACTAAGTCCATCTACAGAAGGAACAAAGATAAGCCCTACTGGGCAAAGTTTGTTCATGTTCATAGCATCATGTCCTGCCCCGCTGATCATCCGTTGACTCAATATCCCCTTCTCTTCACAAATGGATTCTAGAACATGACTGATCTCATCTGATAATAGGACAGGTTCCTCCGAAATGATCTCCGTACTCGCAATTTCAAGTTGTCTGCTTGCTTGTACTGAGGATATCGTTTGATATAAATGGCTTAACACACGTTGTCTGGATGCCACTGAAGTAGATCTGATATCAATTTTAATTTCAACTTCTCCCGGAACCACGTTCATAGCACCATTTAAGATGTCTATCACCCCAAGGGTCGCAACCGTTCCATATTCTTGCTCGAGTTTAGCTGCTTTTTCAAGCTCAAGTGCTATTTCTGACGCACCTAGAAAAGCATCTTTTCTCATATTCATAGGGGTCGTTCCAGAGTGGGATGCTTTCCCTGATATTTGAATATGAAGTCTCACGGGTGCAGCAATTCCAGTCACAATTCCTATTTTTTTATTATTGTTTATTAAGACGGGACCTTGCTCAATATGTAATTCGAAAAACGCTTTTAGTACTTCATCCCCTCTACTCGCCTGATCAATACTGTTATAATCTAATGCGCATAGCGAAAATGCTTTTTCCATGGTAATCCCATCTTTGTCCTTTAAACCTTTGTATTTCTCCTTCTGAAATAACCCTGCCATTACTTTGCTGCCTACTGTTGAAATACCAAACCGCGAGGATTCTTCACAGGCAAATGAAATAACTTCGATCGGATGATCCGTTTCAATCCCTTTTTCGTTTAAACGTTTGATTACTTCCAAGGCAGCCGTTACACCTACCACACCATCGTACTTCCCTCCTTGATATACCGTATCCAAGTGAGAGCCCATTACAACGGGTGGAAGCCCTTCTATCTTCCCATTTCTTCTAGCAATCACATTTCCGCAATGATCCATCCGAATATCTAAATTCTCAGCCTTACACATCCGCATAAAAGCACTCGTACAGGTCTGCTCTTCATTTGTATAGGCAATTCTAGTGATGCCCTTCTCACCCGAATTGTATTGATTAATATTATCAAATAATGCCTGATATCTGCTCTTTCTATCCATGCCAGTATCTCCAATCCTGGGTATTCATGATTATGGTTTCATCAAAATTCGTGAATGATATACAATAGAGGTAGTGCTAATCTTTAAAAATTACTTACTTGATGAGGTGTATTGGATAGTGATGAAGAAGACCGTTATTTTTAAAGAAAATGATCAATTTACAATTAAAGCTGATTTTTATGAAACAAACCGTTCCCAAGCCCCTGCTATTGTATACATTCACGGAGGCGGCCTACTTTGGGGTGATCGAGAAGATCTATCCGAGGAAATGATACAACTCTACACCAATAATGGCTTTGCGCTGTTTTCGATTGATTATAGATTAGCTCCTAGATCAACCCTATCTGACATCCTTGAAGATGTCCAAGACGGCCTTCTTTGGTTAGTGAATGAAGGACCCAAGGAATTCTCCATTGATCCCTCAAGGATTGCTGTGGTGGGAAGCTCCGCAGGTGGTTTCCTTGCGCTATGCACAGGAATGTTTACCCATAAGCCGCGTGCGATTGTCTCCTTCTATGGATATGGCGATATTAGTGCACAATGGGCACTAGAACCTAGTAAATTCTATTGTGAAAAAGATATCGTCTCTATGGAGATTGCAAAAAGTACGGTGTCTGATCAAATCATTACGAACGCAACCGTTGACGAACGTTTTCTTCTCTATTTATATGCTAGACAATCCGGTCAGTGGATACAAGAAGTGACGGGTTTGAATCCTTCTCTACATAAGGAAGAACTCCTCAAATTCTGTCCTATTCATCATGTAACTAAGGAATTCCCCCCTACATTGTTATTGCACGGAACAAATGATGTAGATGTACCCTATGAACAATCAGCATTCATGAGAGCTGCGCTAGTGAAAGAAGGGGTACCCGCAAAGCTTATAACCATTCCTAACGGAGAGCATGTATTTGAAAAAGATTTCAATAATCCTGTAGTGCAAAAAGCTCTTCATCAGGTGATTGATTTCCTTCAGCTTCATCTTACTGAGTAGTTCTGTAAAAGAACAGGAAAATCCGGCACTAAAATAGTGCCGGAAAATATAGGATACCGCCTGAATTATTTCTTGTTTAATTCGTGGAAATGCGTCCATAAATGATCGCAATCTTCTCTTGCTTCCACTTTAATCATATTGACAATACTCTCATCATGACCCACAAAATATTCACGAAGGTGGATGTCAGAGAAGCCATGCTCTTTCGCATCGTCTCTTGTGCTGCAATAATGAACTTCTTTAACACCTGACCAAATGATAGCGCCCATACACATTGGACAGGGTTCACAGGTTGCGTATATTACGCAATCCGATAAGTCCATGGTGTCTAGCTTTTTGCAGGCTTCTCGGATGGCTACCATTTCCGCATGTGCAGAAGGATCCGTATCTCTCATCATCGTATTGCTAACCGCTGCAATTACTTCATCGCCTCGAACAATCGTTGCACCAAACGGGCCCCCAAATTTCTTATTCATACCCTCGATCGTTGCATCTACCGCCAATTTCATGTAATCCATTTCAAAATTCCTCCTCTAGTTTAATTGGGATGATTTTAGTGTTTTGCTAAAGATGGTGTATAGAACAAACGAAACAATTAAACCACTAAAGAAAGCAAAATCATTCATCCTAACTAGGAAGGGGATACCCTTAAGAAATGCACCTGACATAGGAAGGATGAAGCTGACTGCTAGAACAGCCATCGCAACAGGATTGTAACCATTCTTATATTCACCGTTGCTGCCTGTTGGGACATAGATATTATCAAGATTTAATACTCTTTTCCGATGAATAAAGAAGCTTGAAAGCATAATACCCGCAATTGGACCAAAGATGGACCCGATAAAGCTATAGAAGTAAAATAAGGTCGTCGTACTTTCTACAAGCTTCCATGGCAAAATCAAAGTTCCAACAATAGCTGTTAAGACACCTGCAGTCTTTACAGTGAATTTTTTCGGGAAAAGGGATGACATTTGCAAGCCCGCTGGTAATAAGTTTGCAAACACTACGAAGGCGATTGCTCCTACGTTTAGCGCAAGAATCAATACAACAACCACGAAAGTGTTTTCAATTTTATCAATGGCATGAACGATATTAAAGATCGGTTCACCAAAGGCAATTTCAGTACCCGCGATTAAAGCCACACAAGTGATGGCAAAAAGAATATAAGACAAGATAAACCCTACAGGCAATCCAATCATAGCCGCTTTTGGTGATTTCGCACGATGCGTGAAGTCTGACATATTCACCACAGGACCCGCCCAGTTAGATACCAATGCACTCACGCAAGCGATAAAGACTAGCGGACTGGAACTTGGATTCGCTGGTACATACTCTAAAATCGGTCCGAACCCTCCAGCAATCTTGATCGCCCAAACAGCAGCACCAATAATAAACACATACACTACTGGAGATGACCAGTTACCGAACTTACCTAATGTTTTCATTCCGCCTAAGAACAACAGAACCGTTGCTGTCCAAAGAATTGCGTAAGAGATCATTGTCGGGAATGCTAACCCGAATAATGTAAAGCCACCGCCTAAATCCATATAATTCGGAATAAATCTGGCAAATATAACATTTAGCGATTCTGCACCTACAACAGTAGTGGTTCCAAAGAATACTAATCCGGCAACAAGGCCTCGTATTAATGCAGGTATAATCGCTCCCTTTACCCCAAACGAATCACGAAGCAACATCGCGAATGGCAGCCCGTATTTGGAAGCAGAATACCCATTTAAAGCATAAAATGCGGAGACAATGATGGCTGAAAGCATGACGGCAAAAAGCACTTGTGTTGTGTTCAACCCTAAGACGAAGAAACCTGCTACTGTCATATACGACATAATATTATGAACAGCGCCCATCCAGAGTGTTATATAGTTGGACATTCCCCAGTCTCTTTGGTCAGGCTTTTTAGGCAGTAATTCCTCACCGTAACCGTATGATTTGTACTTATCATAATTTTGTTCCAATTTTGCTTGATCCATGTCTACACTTCCCGCCTCTTAATATAGTTATTAGGTGTACTACGGAAGTCTGGAGGAACTAAAATCTTAAATTTACTTTACGATATGAGTGCCTGCCTTTTCATTAATCGCATCTTTCAAGCTTTCCGGATTCGTAATAATAACCCGCGTTCCGCTGTTCTCTAAGAAGCTTAAACTTGCCTCGATTTTAGGCAGCATACTTCCTGCTGGGAAGTGATTTTCCAGTACATATTGTTTAGTCTCATCAACCGTCATTTTGGAAAGCTCTTTTTGATTCGGCTTACCATAGTTGATGCATACTCTAGACACTCCCGTTGTAATAATTAATGTCTCCGCATGGATTTGTTCTGCTAAAAGACTCGTGGCAAAATCCTTATCGATAACTGCATCGATACCTTTGTACGTGTTATCATCAGACTTCACGACTGCGATACCTCCACCGCCTGCAGCGACAACGACAAATCCCCCATCGATTAATGACTTAATTGCGTCTTTCTCCACAATATCTATAGGTCTTGGGGACGGAACAACTCTACGGTATCCTCGGCCAGAGTCTTCTACAAAGCTCCATTCAGGATGCTCTTGTTTCATTTCTTCAGCTTGCTCTTGGGAAAAGAAAGATCCCACCGGCTTCGTCGGATTCTTAAAATTAGGATCTTCTGAGCTTACTTCAACTTGCGTGATAACCGTAGCCACATTCTTATGGATCCCTCTAACTGCAAATTCATTAATTAAAGCTTGTTGAATTAAATAACCGATTCCACCTTGTGTATCAGCTCCACAGTTCACTAGTGGAACAGGAGACATACCGGCAATCTCATGTGCAATCTCAGATCTTCTTAGTCCAAACCCTACTTGTGGCCCGTTACCATGAGTAACGACGACATTGTAGCCTTCTTGCACCATATCAACAATATTGACGACCACTTCTTTTACTGCTTCAGATTGGTCATGAATCGAATCCAAGCCATTTTCCTTGACCAATGAGTTTCCTCCAATAGCAACGATTATAGTCTCTTTCATCTGGTGCCTCCTATGTTGCAATTCTTATGCTCTAACCGAGTAACTCAATAGATTGCTTTTTGTGTGAATGGTATAACGGGTTCGTTGGGTCATTCTTTATTGCGTTTTCGATGGCTTCAATGGCTTCTTTATGCTTCCCAAGCGATCTTAGACTGTTCGCCTTATGGAAGAAGAAGTCATATCTATTCGGCTGAACAGCTAGCAGCTTATCCATCTCAATAACTGCTTCTTCGTGTCTCCCAAGCTCTCTTAAATAATTTGATTTGTGGTAACGATAGAACGTTTCATTAGGTGCCAGCTCACAGGCTTTATCATATTCCTGAAGAGCCTCCTCAGGTTTTTTCCATAGTCTTAAACAATTCGCTGTATAGAAATAGAATTCTAAATTAGCAGGATCCATAGATAAAACGCTTTCATAGCATTGAAGTGCCTCTTCGTATCTCTTTAATTCCTGCAAGAAATAACCTTTATAATAGATGAAATCCAGGTTGTCAGCATCCACTTCCAGCGCCCTGTCCATGACAGATATAGCTTCTTCATATTGATCGCTGTTAGCGAGAGCCTTTGCCTGCTTCACATATTCGTTATTTTCTTGGAAGCTATGTTCTAGAATCTTCACGACTTTATGCTGACCGTTCTCTTCGGCATGTTGTAGGGATGAGAGCCCATCTCGATCAGGCAAATGCACATCTGCCCCTGCATGAACAAGCGCTTCAATAATGTCAGAATATAGTCGTCCGCCATTCCCCAATATGACTGCTTCAAGCAGGGCTGACCAGCCTAAGTCATTGACATGATTCACTGGCACCCCAGCATCAATACACGCTTCTACGGTTTTTAAGTAGCCCTTTTCACTCGATGGTAACAGCGCTGTTCCTCCAAATCGATTCACGCTCTTCAAATCAGCACCACCAGCAATCATGAGACGCAGAATTTCATAGAATCCATTTGCTGCCGAGCAAATAAACGGTGAGAGTTGGGTAATATCTCTGGTGTTTACGTCACTTCCTGCTTCTATTAATCTTTTAGCAATCGCGATTTGATTGTTTTGTGTTGCCGCCATTAGCGCTGTTCGCCCAGCAGCATCTTTATAATCAACACTGGCACCTTTGCCTAATAGTTTCTCAACAGAAGCGAGTTCTCCCTGTTCACTCGCCTCAATAAGTTTTGTATTCAAGGATAGACTATCCAAAATTGTTCACTCCTTCACAACCTAACACGAGATGTCCGTCTAGTTCGAAATAAGAATGGTGGGCTAAACAAGTTAGCCCTTTTCTTATTTAATATTTTCACTTAATGCAAGTAATGCTTGTTCAAATGCTTCGATTGGAGGGTTAACGATACCTGCACCAATCATTCCAATCCCGGCATCTTTATGTGCAATAGCTGTATTAATAATCGGCATAATTCCAGTTTGAATAACTTTTTGAATATCAATACCTGTAGGAATCCCTATAAAGTCAAGCATTGGAATCGTCACGTTCGGATTTTCAGTGGTTGTGATTTCCGCCATTTTTGTGGTGTAGCTGATTGCATCATCAACGGTACCACCCACAAGCGACACAATCGCCGGTGCAGTTGCCATAGCAAATCCGCCAATGCCATAGGTCTCTGTGATCGCACTGACACCTATATCAAGACCAGAATCTTCTGGTTTGTAACCGGCAAACATAGGACCAATTACTTGTTGTGCAGGACCTGTAAACCACACGTTTCCAGCTATTCCGCTCACACGAATACCAAATTCCACTCCGTTACGAGCCATTGTGGTAACAATGGTACTATTCTCAATGCCGTGCGCAGCATCAAGGGCACATTTACAAAGCGCCATCCATGTTGGACCCGAGAAATAGTCGCTGCTGCTAACGAATTCAAACACTTCTTTTTTCTGTTCAACGGTAAAATCGGTTTGGATAATATAAGGCGTTAGCGCTTGAATGAGCAGGGTTGTTCCAGCTACATTTCGGTTATGACACTCGTCCCCCATATGAAGGGCTTGGGATAGCATTAAACGCAGGTCAATGCCATTTGGATTTAGTTTCATCGCATCTCTTAAAATAGGACCCAAGACATCACGCATCCAAATCAGACGCTGGATAACACTCTCATCATTGGCACCCATACGAAGGATTTTGGACATTTGCTCACTTAAGTTTGTATAAGCAATATTGCCATAAGTTTTATTCTCAACAATATGCATAAACATGGAAGCGGATGTGACACCAGCCATGGAGCCTACACAGTTATGTTCATGACATGGCGAGAAGGTAATCTCTCCAGATGCAGCTAGTTCAGCGGCTTCTTCAATATTTGGGGCAAGGCCTTCAAATACAATGGCTCCTGTTACCGCACCTTTCATCGGACCATTCATACGTTCCCAAGTGATTGGCGGGCCAGCATGTAAAATCGTATTTTTCGTCATGCCCGGAACCACATTGATCGCTTGGTCAAAGCCAATTAGTACCGGCTGGGAATTAATAATTCGCTCGACAGCCTCTTTGTTAGCAGCTTCAATCTTATCTGTAACACTTGGATCTTCAAGCTTATCCAGCGCAGCAATTAATTCTGGGTTCCCTCTCCCTGGCGGCATCCACTCCAAGTGAGTTACATTCGCGTTTTGCTTTAACAAATCATCTCTAAAGTTCTCAATGCCTACATTAATGACATTTAGTTTATTCGTAAAAAGTTCATTGATTTTACTCATGACTATTCTCCTTTCACAACGAATTCTCTTGCTAGTAGACCTGCGTTCTGACTGCTGCTAGCATGTGTAGCACCAGAAGCTAACAATTTATTAATTTGACCTTCAATATTTTGACTATCTAGCTCGGTTCCAAGAATGTATCCAATAATCTCTAGATGTCTTCCTTCATCTTCCGCGGCTTGCTTCGCTTCGATAATTGCTGGAAGCATTGCGCCTACAGGATCTTCGTGTGCTCCGAAGCCTAGTACAAAGTCCATCACAATAACACCGACAGAAGGATCTTTCGCTTCTTGAATAAATCTTTCAATCCGAGTGGATGGATCTATCATTGGATGTGGTTTACCTTGTGTAAATTGGTCGTCTCCGAAGTCTATAAAGGTATGATCTTGGCTTACTCTAACATCTTTTAAGCGATATTCAGGATCTCTCTGAATGTTACTGTAGACATTGTCGAATTTCTCCATAGCAATGTGCATCGCTTCATCACAGAGCGTACCGCCACTAAATAGTCCACGGATATATTTTTGCTCAGGCTTTAATTTCGCACGTACTTCTTCAATAAGTGGAAGATTTAACGCACGTTTGTTAAGCTTCGATTCGTCTGCTCCAGCTAAAAGCACCGCTTTAAGTGCCGCTTCTTTTGACATTTTTGCAAAATGACCGCCAGCTTGGGTGACCTTTTCTTCATTCCCACCCACAAACCAAACCACAACTGGTTTCTTACATTGTTTAATTTGTGCTAGTACTTTCTCTTCTACACTTGGTGCTGGTGGTTTAGATACGAGAACAATAACCTTTGTTGCATCATCCTCTTCTAGCGCTTTAATTCCAGCCAGCATCATAATGCCGCCAACCTCTTCACTTAGATCTCTACCGCCCGTACCGATCAACTGTGTGATTCCACCGCCAAATTCATGAATACGAACCGTTACCTCTTGGCTACCTGTTCCTGATGCGCCGACGATCCCAATATTGCCTTTTCTCACGGCATTTGCAAAACACAAAGCGACATTACCAATAATTGCAGTACCACAGTCTGGCCCCATCATTAGCAAGCCTTTTTCTTGGGCTAAAGTTTTTAATTCAATTTCATCTTCAATACTTACATTGTCGCTAAACAACATGACGTGAAGATTATTTTCAAGCGCTTTTCTTGCTTCTCTAGGAGCGTAACTCCCATTTACCGCAATAATCGCTAAGTTAGCATCAGGAGTACCGTTTACAGCTGAGGTAATTGTTGAGTATTTAACTTCACTCTTTCCTTTAGAGGAATCTTTCTTTTTCGTTAATAATTCATTGATACTTTCGAAAGCACGCTCACATAGCTCTTCAGAGGCAGCCTTCACAATAATCACTAAGTCACTTGTTTTGGCACTTTCTACTTCAGGGGTCATCAAGCCCACATTTCTAATGACCTCTTTATTCATTTCAGTACCCATTGCAATAATGGCTTGTTCTACGATTTCGATCTGATTCGCTTTTGTTGAGAGTGACATCAAAGATACGGAATCGATATAAGTGTTTGGTTTTACTAAAACTTGTACAGTCATATTTGTACCTCCCATTTACATGTTCATTTCCAGCCCTGCAATAATTCCTAGGGCTATATCTGTACCCGACGTGGAGCCTATAGCCAATACCCTACGTAAAGATGAGATTAATACTTCTTCACTACCTCTAAATAAAGCCTCCATTAAATCAATAATGGACTCTCTTACCTGGCCAGCGGCTGCTTTTGCTAATGCCATATAGCTGATATCATTGGTTAAAGCTTTCGCATGTAAGACGACTTCTTCACAAAACGAATGGTGTGAAAAGTATTGATGATTCTCGATGTTAAAGACGGTAAACAATCCCACCAAGAAATCATCACCGGCTGGCGTTAAGCCTGGTCCAAGGCCTATGAGCGAAGCTGCATGTATGATTGCAGTAGCCATTCGCTTATTTTGCAATTCCGATACAAGTAACTGCGTCCGTTCATGAAGCATTCTAGACATTTCATCGTCAAAAGGATTGCCACTTTTGAAAGCCCTTTCAATTCTACTGTTATTTCCGTGAAGTTTGATATATTGCTTCATGGTGGATAAATTCATTTCTAAGACATCCGCTACTGAAGGGTACTCGGGCAATATACAAGTCCAATTCTTAATACCTTCTATTGTTATAGACATCTTATTAGTAATCGACAGAACCGAATGATCCGAACTTACAAGGTCATTCACCCTAATATCTGCTTCTTCAAAGTCTTCTAAGTCAATAATAAGTGTATTAGGCGCATTATCGATTCCCTTACACGCAATAGTATACAAATCACCACTATCCAAACATTGAATATTGAGTGTACGATTAAACGTGCTATGAACAAAACCATGAAACTTATGATGATTGATTTGCTGAATAAAATCGTCATCACCGGATTTTGCAAATCTCACTAGCGTCACCTCTGTTTTAATTCCTTATTTTAAAAAAGGTGATTGACCTCCTTTACACGTCTAAAGATTGATAAATGGATTGGATAATATCATTTGGTTACATCGTACAAAGGTAACTTAGAGCGTAACTACCTTACGCACTTAATATATAATATACTGGTAGGGATCGTCATCGTTTAAGCGAACCAAAAAGAGTGCATCCTATTTGTGCATGTTATACAAGGGAATGTGTTAAAAGTGTGTCTGAGGAGCGTGTCAAAAATTGCTAACCGTTAAAGACTTAATGAAGATCAAGGCTATAGAGGGAATCAAAATTGTGGCTGGAGAAACAGGAATTGATAAATCCATATCCATCGTTAACATTATAGAGAATCCTGATGCCTTTGACTGGCTTTCACCTAACGAACTACTCTTATCAACAGGCTATATCTTTAAAAATAATGCAGAATTACAAAACCGAATAATTAAGGAGCTTGCAGAGCTCAACTGTTCAGGATTGGTTGTGAAAATGAAACGGTACTTTGACAAGCTTCCACAGAACATGATTGATGAAGCCAATAAGTACGGCTTACCCCTTCTGGAACTGCCTTTTGAATATACACTCTCTAACATGATCTCGATCATTAATGAGAAGGTTTCCGGAAGATATGATCTGCTCAATAGAAAAACTTTAGATATACATAACTTGTTCTTTAAAATTACCCTTGAAGGCGGCGGTATCGAAAAGATAACCTCCATGTTATCTGAAACGATTAGTAATCCTATTATCATCGTAGACAAGGATTGGCGATTACTACATCACACAGAACATGCGAAGAACAACAGCCCACTCGAGTATTATCTTGATTT
This sequence comes from Paenibacillus sp. FSL E2-0201, assembly GCF_037963325.1. Taxonomy (NCBI): domain Bacteria; kingdom Bacillati; phylum Bacillota; class Bacilli; order Caryophanales; family Paenibacillaceae; genus Paenibacillus; species Paenibacillus sp. FSL E2-0201. Next base: position 1,158,978 of record NZ_CP150154.1, on the reverse strand, counting down.
TTCAAATCGACAGCCTGTTTTTAATAAAGCGTTCATCGATACCATTCCCACCAATCTAAATGAAATGAAAAAGTCTATTAAGAGGACCTATCGTTCAGAAGGTGCGGAAATAAAATGTCGGGTCATTCCTGTCGCTGCTTCTAACTATATTTATGGCTATATTGTGATTTGGCAGACAGTGCAAGAGCTATCCGAATTTGATTATATTATTTTGCAGCAAGCCTCCACCATCATGGCACTCGAGCTGATCAAAGCAAAGGAAATTAGCGAACTTGAAATAAGAATTAAGCAGGACTCCATTGATGATTTACTTTCGGGGAAAATCTCTTCGCAGGAAGCGCTGCAAACCTTATGCTATCTTCATGGATTAAATCCGAGCTATATGTATTACAGTATGGTGATAAATATTGAAATGAATGAAGCAGATAAGTTTGAAGATATGATTATTGGAAAGTACAAAATGGAGTCCACTGCCAAAAAGTGTGTGGATATCATTTATGGCTATTCACATCAAGCGATTGGAGAAATTAAGTGCTTTTATAGAAATAACAGAGTCATCATTCTAGTGGGACAAAATGAAGAAAGACCTCCTGTTTCGATTAGTGATGCCAAGTTATATGCGAATGAACTACTCGAGGTACTTATTCAAAAAACGAAGGAAACACTCTTAATAGGCATTGGTCAGCAATATAGTACAATCAGCTCGCTGCATAAAAGCTTTTCTGAGGCGAACGAAATGATTAAATTAATGCAACAAAAAAACCTTCAAAACAAGGTCTCACATTTCGAGGATTACTCGGTTTACCACCTGTTGGAAGCCAATATCAAAGTCGTAGCCTTAGAAGAATTTTTCCGAAAATGTCTAGGTAAAGTGTTTGATCATGATCAATTACATGGTACAAGTTATATGTTAACTTTAGAAAATTACTTTATTAACAATCTGAATGTCACCGAAACTTCAAAGGCTATGTTTTTGCACAGAAACACACTTATCTATCGAATCGAGAAAATTAAGGAAATCCTAAATCTGGACTTAAAGCATTCAGAAGAACTACTGCGGATTCAATTAGCATTAAAGATATATAGCATTTTAAACAAAACGATTTAAAAAAAAGCTCCCCATACAGCAGCAGGGTTCATTATTTCACCTGTCTACTATATGGGGAGTTTTCTTAGACATACTTATCTCGGCCAGACAACATTCCAAACGTCATCACGAGTCCAGAAATAACGATCAGTGTGATCAGTGGAATCGTCCACACTTGGGTCATATCGTATAAATACCCGATCAATATAGGTCCTATGGCTGCAAGCATGTATCCCGTTGATTGAGCCATCCCAGATAATTCTGCAGCTTGATTTCCGTTTCGGGCACGAATTCCGATATAACTTAACGCCAGTGGAAAATTCCCTCCCAAAGCAATACCAATTAAGATAATACTTAGGATCATTATTGGGTAAGATGCGCCCATCCATAGTCCACCATAACCAACAATGGAGCACATGCCTAATGCAAATGCAATCCACACTTGAGAGCGTAGTCGTCCAGCCAGAATAGGAACAAGAAAACTAGCAGGTACGCCTACAATTTGTGTGAAGGATAGCAACCAGCCTGCTGTACCTCTACTTATGCCATAGTTATATAAGATTTCAGGTAACCAAGACATTGTTATATAAAATAATGAAGACTGAAACCCCATGAATAGAGCTATTTTCCAAGCGAGTGGTGAACGCCAGATTTGCTTAGCACTGACACTTACACTTTTTATTGCCTTACCTTTGGCTGGATTTAATCGAAGCAGAACGATCCATACCAAGATCGCTATGATTGTCGGTATTCCCCATACAATTAAAGCTCCGTCCCACCCAAGCTTCAGATCATGAGCTAGAGGAATACTAATACCTGATGCTAACGATGCAAATAATCCCATTGAAGTGGAATACACACTTGTCATTAGACCGAACCTTTGAGGGAATTTCTCCTTCACAACTACCGGCAAAAGAACATTTCCAATGGCTATTCCTACCCCCACCAATAACGTTCCAAAGAAAATAAAGAGCGTCATTGAAATAGAACGGATACAAATACCGACCAAAAGAACAACCAAACCTAACAATAGTGTCTTCTCGTTGGATAAACGAGTAGCGATTTTGGGAACGAGAGACGACATAACAGCAAAGGATATCAAAGGTATACTCATTAATAAACCTGCACTCCAATGTGCAAGCCCTACATCCTCTTGAATAATTCCCACTAGTGGACCAACCGATGTAATAGCGGGCCGTAAATTAAAGGCTACCAGAACAATCCCCGTAATAAGTAAAATAATATATAACGAATTCTTGTTGTCTTGTGTCTGTGGTGATTGCAAAAACTAAATCTCCCCTCAAGTAATCAAATCTACGCAAATGATCTTCAGAATGTAGCATTAGTTATAACATATAAGAAACGAGTTTAAAAGTATAAAGTAGCAAGAGGCGTACCCGTTTCGCATACAAAGAGATAAAAGCGAAGCGTTCACCTAAGCGAACACGTTAATCCTAATTAAAAGACAAAGCTGTACCAAGTAGCCATTTTCATGACTTTGGTACAGCTTCTTTGTGCTGATATTATGTTTAGATTTCGTACCACTTGATCTCATTCGCTTCCAGCTTGAGTGAGAAGCTAGAGCCATCACCACGATAAACGACAGTTTCCTGTGGCTCATAAGTGTTGTTCACGACGCAGTATTTACCATTTTTAACATAGGCATGAACCTCAACGTTATAGTTTTCACTGAACCAGCGATTTAGCTCGTGGTCGCTGTGAGTGCTCCAGAGGATTGCACGGTACAGTAAGCGACTGTTCTCAAAACTATAAGGCAATCCACTAATGTAGACAGATCGTCCACTACCGAATTCATTCACTGCAAGTTGAACTTCTTTATCAACCTGACGAAGGACAGTGGTGCCTTCGAGAGCAAATATATTCTTCTTTCCTTCACCGAAATCGATAATCTTCTTTCCTTTATCATCTACTCCGAAGTCTTCAGTAATAAAATGATCCTGCTCTTCCCAGTTATATTTATCATAACCGAGAGTGAATCCTTTTTCTTGCTCAACACCGAGGATGCTTGCAAGCTGGAAGTACCTTCCGTTCGCTTGATGAGCTGCGGGTTCGCCCACTCCGATGAATCCTCCGCCCTCATGAACAAATTGCTTTACTGCTGTTACAATATCTGTATCCAGCCACCAATCCCCACCTGTGTAGGCCGTATCGCCATCCCCTACATTCAAAACGACATCGATTCCTTTAAGGATTGAGGGGTCATTCTTAATATCATCAAAGCTAATGAATTTGACATCAAAGGGTGCACCAGATAACGTCTCTATGATCCCTGCATAGCTATAATTTTGTTTTTGATAAAGGGCATGATGAACCATATGATTACCCCATGCACGCATTTTACCCCAGCAGTTGAGTACTGCAACGGTTTTGACACTGTACGGTGTTGTTCCGTGTACATTATCATACAAAGTACGGAATTCATCACACACACTCTCGATGTAGCTCATGAAATCCGGAAAATCCAGTGCCAGCTTCAAATATCCGCCATAACCAATTCGGTCAATTGGCTTACGAAGGATCGCCCGTCTTGCTGTGACCCAGTTTACTTTGGCTTCACGTACAGGATCTCCACCCTCATAGAACGTATCTGGGAAGAAATACGGTAGGAAACGTCCCTCTGTATAATTCACACCAGGTATATCGCTAATCAGCCGAAGGGTGGAGCCATTGCCTACACTACCGACAACAGCATCTACCCCAATCGATGAGAATTCTTCCATAAATGGCTCGGTACCAATCCAGTGATCACCAAGAAACATCATGGCTGTCTTTCCATATTCGTGAGTAATATCGACTAATTCCTTGGCAAGCGCGGCAACCTCACGCCGCTGAAATGCCTGAAAGTCTTGGAACTCCTTGGTCGGAATGCGATAGTTATTATTATAGTAGCCCTGATCAATGATATATTCGGCTCTAAACGGATAGCCCATCTCTTGTTCAAATTGTTCAAGAATATAAGGACTAACCGATGCTGAATAGCCATACCAATCCACATATTTCTCACGTGCAAGTTCATCGAAGACGAGTGTGAATTGGTGGAAGAAGGTCGTAAATCGAATGACATTGACATATGGATGTTCATCAATAAATTGACGTAGTCGTTGCATTGTGAACTCACGCGACTTCGGTTGGCGAACATCAAAGGTGATCTGGGGCTCAACATTTTCCCAACCATTCGTGACCGCATTGTACATATGAACGGGATCCCACATAATATAGGCTAGAAAACTAACCGTGTAATCGTGGAAGGGACTTGCATGAATAATAACACTGCCCGTTTCTTCGTTATAGCTCCATTGCTCAGTCGATAGCACATCTCCTGTGGTACGATCGATAACTTCCCACCAGCGCTTGATATCGTCATGAGTATTCACTTTCAGCATATCTGGATATAGTCCCTTCATTAAAGGGATAGTGAGACTGGTGCCTTCAGCAGTATAAAAAGGCGTCATAAGATACATCTGCTGGATTTCATCCGGATTTGCTTTTGCCCAGCCATTTTCTTTACGAGTGGTATAGTAAGTGGAATACACCTTAGCATCGATATCCCGCAATTCTGCTGGGAAATCAGTACCATCGCAATCACGTACAGCATCCGCACCCCAACGTTTCATGACTTCTATGGTTTCAGGAATAACATCCAGATCTGTTGGAATCGTGACCCGTCCTTTGTTCATCTTAAATAACTCTCCCTTTATTTAAATTTCCGATTATAGAACCAGAGAAGACCTATTAGAAGTGCCAGCCCCAGTAGCATAATTCCGAGCCCGGGTGCACCAATATTTTTTTGCCCAATAATAACGAGTACTAGCGCGAAGATGAAGACAATCAGCATCAACAAATTGCGTAACGGATTACTCATGGTATCACCTTAACCTTTCAACCCGCCCATGGTCATGCCTTGGGTAAGCTTCTTTTGTACTAACATATAAAGAATAAGGGTTGGCAGCATGACTATTACTAGACCTGCATACATTTGTCCATATTCGACAGCTGATTTCTGAGCAGCCATCAGATTCATTAAACCAACTGGTAATGTTCGAAGTCCTGGCTTCGTCAGTAAAGTCATCGAAATGATATATTCGTTCCAGAAGGAGAGGAAATTAAACAAGATAACCGTTACAATGCTAGGTTTAGCCATTGGCATAATAACCTGCACCATCGTTCGGAAATAGCTTGCACCATCTACAGAAGCAGCTTCTTCAAATTCCCTGGGTAATGATTTAAAGTAGCCCCCCAATAGATAAATCGTGAACGGAAGCGCCATTGCAGCATAGACAAGTGCCAGAATGAATAAATTATTCAGGAGTATCGGCTGTCCAAATAAATTGCGAGCGACCTTGTCACCGTTATTGAGCATTAGGAAGATCGGAACAACAATATAATTCACATTGATAAATAATCCTGCCATAAACATCAAATTCAAGATGACGCTTCCCTTGAATTTATAACGTGCAAGCACATATGCAGCAGGTAAGGCAATGACCAGCAGAAGCGCGATCGCAATCACAGTTACGATTACGGAGTTGAACATGTAACTGCCCATCTTAGCTTTCTGCCAAGCATCCGCAAAGTTCTGTAGATAAATTCCTTTTGGAAGAGCCCAAGGATTAGCATAAAATTCTACATTCTGTTTGATGGAGGCCATAAACGCCCAAGCTACAGGGACGATGATGATAATCGCTAGTAGGATCAGCACAACATAGATGAGGACCTTATACAACTTATCGCCGGCTCCATGATGTGTGAGTTTATTATTATTCAAGTTGTCCCCTCCTTAATATTCCAAATGTTCACGTCTAGTGACTGCGTTTAGGATAGCAGCTAGTGCGAATGAGAACAGGAACACAATTACACCGATTGCCATACCGTAACCATACGAAGAGTTGGTATACGCCTCTTTGTACATATAGCTCAAGAATACCTCAGTAGAACCGTCAGGCCCGCCTCCGGTCATCGCCACAACAAATAGGAAGCTCATATTGATTGTGCTGATGACGAAAAAGGTAAGGGTTGTACGGATATTTGTCCAGATTAAAGGGATCGTAATAGTGAAGAATTGATGTATCCTACTTGCACCTTCAAGGTCAGCGGATTCATATAAGCTTTCAGGGATATTTGCCATACTTGCCATATACATAACCATGTAATAACCGATAGCCTGCCAGATCATAGCGCCTGCGAGTGAGAAAATAACGATCTTCTGATCACCCAACCAAAGTGTTGGGTCTGATGTTGCTCCGCGGAATAAATTTAAGAATGCATTTAGCAGCCCACTATTTGGATCATAAATTGCAGAGAATATTGCACTGATAACAACAACAGATAGAATGTTCGGGATGTAGAAGATAACTCGTAATACATTTTGTCCTTTTAGATTTTCTCGTGAAAGCATGGACGCGAACACTAGCGCAAAAGCAAACGTAATGATCGTAACTAAAATGATCAGTAGAAGACTGTTCTGAAACGCTTGATAAAATTTATCACTTTGAAAAAGCTTCTCGAAATTTTGCAGCCCTACAAAGGTTTTGTCATCTGTGTATCCACCCCATTTGTACGTGGACATACGGAATACATTGATTGTAGGTATAATTAGAAAAACAACGAATAGGATTATGGCGGGAGCAATACAGAAGAAAATAAAACGCCCTTGTCCTTTCTTGATTTCCATTGGTCCATCTCCTTCTTAAGGTAAAAATAATGGTGGCAGCTTCGCGCATGCCACCATTGTTCACAGATTGAATTGGTATCCAGCATTGCCTTTAATTATTTCAACGCTCCACGTAACTGATCGCTTGCTTTCGTAATCGCTTCAACCCACTGTGCTTGTGTCTTAGCCTTAGTCACAAGGGAATCCACGGTACCAAATACGGTATCCGAAATACTTACCCCTTCAACCGGATCTGTTGTAGCAAATGCCCCCATAGCTGCCTTTGCACCACCATCATAGATGCTATAGAAGAGTTTATTGTCACCTTCCAATTTGCCTGCCATATCGTTAATAGGTTGGACTGCACCTACTTTAGCAAAAATGCCTGCTGCTTCATCTGAATAAAGATAAGCAATAAATTGTTTTGCAAGATCTGCATTTTTAGCTTTCGCAGGAACCCAGATTTGTTCAAAGAAGGTGTAGGAGTATCTATCACCACCAGCTTTTACAGCTGGTAGAGCAGTGAATCCCCATTTAAATCCTTCAGCACGAGGTGCTTGACCCATTTCACCAACAACCCATGTACCGTTTGGCATGAAGATAGCTTTGTTATCAAGAATAAGCTGTTGATTCTTAGTGAAGTTGTCTTTATTTCCATTCGCCGGAACTGTTTTTTCAGTATAGGAAGCTAACTTATTAATAATATCAAATGCTTGTGTTGCTTCTGGTGTTTGCCATATTCCTTCTGTGTAATGCGTCGCTTTGGTGAAGAAATCAGGACCCCCAACTTCGTTAAGCAAAGCATAGAAGAATGAATCGAAATAACCGGTCGTTGGATAGGAGAACAATGCAATTCCATCAGCCTTAGCTTTGTCTCCTAATTCCCACATTTCATCCCAAGTCGTAGGGACCGCCCAGCCTTTCTTCTCAAGTAAGTCAGCATTGTAGAACAGACCTGTTGGGCTATAGAACATCGGCATCAGGAAGGTTTTTCCATCACCGTAAGGGTTCGTAATGGTTGTATCCGTAAACCCAGGAATGAGCTTGTCCTTAACAGTAACGCTTTCACCTGGGACTGTCATTGAAAGCACGTCTGTGAGATCAGTGAGGTTATTGTCTTTAATGAAGGTTTCTGTCAAACCCTTAGGCTGACCTACGGCAAGATGGATGACGTCAGGAAAATCCCCTGATTTCATACCCGGTCCGATAACATCTTCAAGACTTTTGTCGATGGTTGATTCAACCTTTACTCCAGGGTTAGCTTTTTCAAATCCAGATATAATCTCTTTCCATACATCAGATCCGTAAGCGGTTTCTAAAGCGGCTAGCTTAAGAGTACGAGTTTCGGCAGTCGAATTAGAATTCTTCGATGTGTTGGTGGCATCTGGAGATGTGGAACTAGAATTACTTTCAGTATTACCACCACAGGCCGCAAGACTTAGAGACAGTGCAGCTGTAAGTGCAAGGCTAAGAACTTTTCTCATAATAACCCTCCATATTTATCTTTTTATTGGTGCTGTAATCCGCGTACGTAGGAGCTTTCTTACTCCCTTATCTTATCTGATCGTTCGAGTTTCTTTCAACAAACATGTTGCCGTTCATTTTATATATCTTGCTTTATTAGAATTTATTTATAAATTATTGACTATTTCAATTTATTGTTATGCAGTCTAGTAATTGTGGTAAAGTAAGCTTATATCAACGCAAAGGACTGACCTTATTTGGGAAATGTACGTTATTCGTTACCTGGTAAAGGACGTGGAGAAATTCCCGCCAAGTTAATCTATGTCAGTTCCTCTATTTATGAAGGTGATTGGTACAGCATGCGTCATTCTCATAATTTTTCCGAGCTTTTTTATGTCCGAAGCGGGCGGGGAAACTTCATTGTAGAGGATGAAATCTATCCAGTGAAGCAAGACGATCTAGTTATTGTGAACCCGAATGTCGAGCATACCGAGCTATCGGTTAGTAGTGATCCACTTGAATATGTCGTGCTTGCGGTTGAGGGGATGAGCTTTGACTTTGGCGATCGAAGTGCTAGCCGTAATCATGAGATCATCAATTATCGTAATCAGAGGGATGAGCTATCCTTCTATTTCAACGCTATGCTTCGGGAAACGGAAAATAAAGATGCAAACTATGAGGCCATTTGTCAAAACTTACTAGAGGTTGTAGTCACTATATTAATGAGAAACTCTGGCCATCCATTTTCCGTCGTGGCTACTCAAAAGGCTAACAAGGTATGTAGCAGGATCAAACGTTATATTGACTCTAACTATTCAGAGGAAATTTCACTTGACTATCTGGCAGAAAAAGCACATTTCAGCAAGTATTATCTGGTGCATACCTTTGCAAAATATTATGGGATGTCACCCATCAATTATTTAATTGAGGTCAGGCTTCGTGCCAGTAAGGAGTTACTGGAAACCACGGATCTCTCCATCTCTCAAATTGCGGAATCTACTGGTTTTTTTTCCCAAAGCTATTTCTCACAAAGCTTCCGCCGAAGCTGTAATCTAACTCCACGCGATTACAGGCTTCAGACCAAGAGACGAGTTCAATGACGGGCGTAGCATAATTTGATAATTCCGTTAGACAATCCTGTAGGATAACGTAAAGCGTTAAAAAATGACTACCTCCTGTTTAGGAAGTAGTCTTATCTTTAAATAAGAGTATTTAATGTGACCAGTTCTTACGATGAGCTGAAATAGCCTAGGCTACCTCACGATGAATAACCGTTGCCTGGCTTTGTTGATCCAACTTATAGCATATCAACGCAATCACACATGCCGATATCGCCAGGATAGAAGCAGCCATAGGAAGGGAAATTAACCCTCCATGCCCGGCAACCACTCCACCAATCGCAGATCCGCCTGCGATTCCCAGGTTAGACGCTACTGGATTCAACGATGCAGCAAGATCCTTCGAGCGTGGTGAGTACTGCTTGGCCAAATCTATCAAATAGAGCTGGGCCGGTGCGCTCACAATACTCGACATTACGGCTAGCATCATTAGTACAATCATTCCTAGAATCGAGATTGATGCGGTCATACTAAAGACGATATAGACCACAGCTTGGATAAGAAATACGAATCTAAGCTTACTTACCGCATTTCCAGTCGCAACCTTGCCCCCGATCCAGTTGCTGACAATCGTGGCAATTCCGTAAACAAACAGTACGCCACTAACCGAGCTCTTAGGAATATTCATCACTTGCTCCAGCAATGGTGTAATGTAAGTGTACATCACAAATACCGCTCCTACTGCCGTAACCGGAATGAGAAAGGCGAGAATAATACGCCCATTCGTGAGTAGTTCGATCTGATCCTTGAGTGAGCTGGGCACAGGCTTCGGTAGTTTGCGTGGAATATAAGCATAATTTAGCGCTATAGCAATTCCGGCTAATACCCCATTTAGAACAAATGCTGCTGGCCAGTTGAAGAACTGCCCTACAAAAGTGCCGATCGGTACACCAAATACATTCGCCACAGCGAAGCCGCTCAAAATGGTAGCAATCGCTTTGCCTCTCTTCTCCGGATCAACCGCTTCATTCGCTACTGTAATGGCTACAGAAAGAACAAAACCACATAGCACGGCAGTAACTATTCTAGTCACCAGCAGCATACTGTAGGTTCCTGTTATAGCACTCCATAAATTCAGTAGCAGAATTAATACAAGTGACACAAGAATCGTAGTTCGTTTCGGAACACGGCTGAACAAGGACATCATAATCGGTGTGCCAATGGCATAAGCGATCGCGAAACCAGATACCAAGCCCCCGGCTGTCGCTAGCGTTACTCCGAGGCTCGAGGATATTTCCGAGAGTAAACCAACAATAATATACTCCGTTGTACCCAGAATAAAAGCCATAAAAGTAAACGAGAAAATCAATGCGCTCTGACGTGATGTTTTCATGGTGCTCTCCATCCTATTTATCTCTATTTTTATAAGAACATACCTACTCATAATACTCATTTAGACTATATTGATCAATCCTATTTCTCATAAAAAGAAGCTTCACACAAGTTCAAAGAACTCATGAGAAGCTTCTAGTTTTACATCATGGAGTTGTTTTAAATGCTTTCTAGCTCATTTCACCTACAACTTTAACTCTTAACCGGGTTGCATTTTCGGGATGATAAGCAAGTGGTGTCTCTTCAACCTCAACCAATTTAATCGTCGTTGGATCGGCTCCTGCCATTACCGCTTGTTTCACCGCTTTTTCCTCAGCATCTCTTAATGACTGCTCTCGCGGCTCTCGTGAATAAATATATATTTGTTCATACTGTCCGCTAATTTGAGAAATTGATGCACCGATGGCATTGGCAACTCCACCGTTCTCTACTTTAATAATGCTGGCTACGCCGGGAATCTCATCTGGAATAATAACACCGCCCCCGCCTACGAGTACAATCTGTACATCCTCGGAAGAAGTTTTCATCTTATCAATCGCCTTGGCTATGATCGAAGAAATGACGGACAGGACTTGTTTGGCAAATTCTTCATCAATGTGGCTTACTAAGCTTTTGTCTCCCACGTCAGCTAACCCGAGGCGAACCGCAATATCCGTCGTAGTCAGGGTGCTCCCACCAAATACGAGCGCTTCTTCTGCGATCTTATAGCCCACGCTATCCGGCCCTACTGTAATTTGACCATTGTCTACGCGAACAATGCTTCCGCCGCCAAGTCCTACAGAGATGATATCCGGCATTCTAAAGTTTGTGCGAATATCTCCTACTTCCACCGCTACAGAGGACTCTCTTGGAAATCCATCCTGCAAGACACCGATATCCGATGTGGTGCCGCCAACATCGAGTACCATTGTATCTTTAATGTTCGCTAAATAAGAAGCTCCCCGGATGCTATTCGTTGGTCCACAGGCAATTGTAAGAATTGGGAATTGCTTAGCATATTCAATGGACATAAGCGTACCGTCATTTTGGCATAAGTACACTTCAGCGCCTTGAATCCCTTCTGCTTCTAACGCATTTTCAAAACCTGTGCTAGTGGTCTCGATGACTTTGCATAAAGCCGCATTCAGTATGGTTGCATTCTCACGTTCAATCAGGCCAACAGATCCGATCAAGGAGGAGCAAGAAACCGGATAAGTTTCCCCGTATTCTTTCCAGATTAAGTCTCGAACCTTGAGCTCCTGATCATTTTTAATGGATGAGAAAACACCAATGATGGCAATAGATTCTACTTTATCTCTCCATTCGACTAGAAGCTCTTTGATCTCCTGCTCATCAAGCTCACTGAGTAATTTACCATCATATTCATACCCACCATGAACTAATGCAAAGTTTCCTGATAGTTTTTCTACCATGTCCTTAGGCCAAGCCGTATATGGCAGAACAGAAGCGGTAGCAGGGAATCCTAATCGAATCACACCGACTTTGGCTAATTTCTTCCGTTCTACGATAGCATTAGTACACTGCGTTGTCCCTAGCATCGCATGTGTAATTTTCGTTTTATCAATGCTCGCTTCCTTCAATACATTACGCAGTGACGTCTCAATCCCCGTTTTTATATCCAGTGTCGTTGGGGATTTAACACTATGAATTAATCGGCTTTGCTCGTCCAAAATAATAGCATCGGTATTCGTGCCACCTACATCTATTCCAATTCTAAACATGTTTAGCCACCGCCTTACTCACCAATTCTTCAATAGGAGCATAATCGTAATCATACCCAAAGTATTTCGGTCCTACCGTTTCGATTCCTTTTTCCGTTCTCCATTTAGGATGTGCCGGTAAGCCAATGACGCGTACGCGTTTTCCATATTTCAAGCTCTCTGTTGTAACAGGCAATAAAGTTTCATAATCGACTAAGCATATTAAATCCGGGGTCATGGCTACAACCTGGCCATTTTTCTTGGCAAGCAGATTCTCATTTTGAAAATATACCTTCATCTGCTCCTCTTTATTTCCTTCAATGCCCTCTAGGTTCATTTCCCCAAAATTGAAGCCGCCTTTGGTTTCCCGGATGACATCTGTTATTTTCCCTTGAAACAGCTCGTAACCGGATGTCAGGTTTAGAAGCTCTTCAAGCTTGTCTTTTGCATCTCTGTTGTTGGAAGAAATGATCTCTCCGATCTGCTCAGATAGCGTCACGATGTTATGGACACCGCTGTTCTTGATTTGAGCCCCAGTCGTTGGATACAGACTTACCAAAGCACTAGCTCCCATCTCCACTGTAGCTGTACGGGCTAACCGTTCGGTCCATTTATTATCGATCGTCTCAAAAATACCAATGTTTCCTTTTTCATCCGAAATTGCGAGCGGCGCAGCCGAAATGCCATCCAGGTTAAACGTCACCATCTGCAATTCAGGAAATGCCCTACCCATCCCGTCGCAATCAATAAGCGGTAAATTCAGCTGTGCTGCAACGACGATCGGAATCATCGAATTGACTCCGCCTGCTTCCATCGGAAACGTGCCTGTAATTTTATCTCTGCCCAAATATTTGGCCAGCATCTGAAATACCTTAACAAACTCATCGCCTTTCGGAAATTTCTCCACTAATACAGAAGGCGCACCCATCATGGCGGAAGGAATGAAAAAGTCTTCATCCTCGATTTCATCCACAGAATAAAGTCTTACAGGTCCGTACTTTTCAATAGCCGAAAGAGCCATGAGTTTACCGATGTAAGGATCTCCTCCTCCACCTGTGCCTAAAAATGCAGCGCCTACGGCAATATGTTCAATTGATTGTTCATCTAAATATCTCATTTATTTCCCTCCATTATGACAGTTTTTGAGGCAGTAAATCGGTAGCAGACAATATATAAGACAAATGAAATGACGATACCGAGTAATGGCTGATTTGATAATTGAGGTAAGCTTGGGAAAAAGGACAGCACAACGGGCATACAAGCAATAATGGATCCGACCAGCCAAGAAAATACCCCTAGACGATTAACGCCCTCTGTTTCCTTCCAACGGTTCTTATCGCCTTTATTCATGATCCAATAGGATGCAATCATTACCCCTGCTACCGGCGGAACCATAGCTGACAAGATCGACATCACTGGCGTGAAATAATTCAAGATACCGATCACAGCGAGTACAGTCCCGATGAGTCCAGCAATCCCTACTGCCCATTTCTCTTTTTCTTTGGAAATATGCAATACATTGGTAAGCGCAAATCCACCCGAGATTGCGTTGACCATATTCGTTTTCCAAGCAGCCAGAATCAAAACAGTACCCCCGATAAAAGGCGTTGTAATATTTATAAAGACGGCCGCAATATCGCTAGTCTGGTAAGCAATCGATAAAATAGCACCCACACTAATCATCAGTACGCCAGAAGGAACGATTCCGATTAATGCTGCCTTTAATACGTCAGAACGTTTTCTTGAGAACTGAGAGTAGTCGCCTGCAATGACAGCCCCTAAGGCAAATGAGCCTATTGTTACAGCTAAGCCATCCATGAAATTCATATGCTTCTCAGGCTGGTAGCTCCAAATGTTCTGCACGGAATCCATAGTGAACACTTCAACTAAACCATATATGCAAATCACGATTAATAAAGGTACTGCAATATAACTAAGTACTCTCAGCACTTTCATTCCGTACATTGCTGAGACCACCATAACCAAACCGCTAATTAAAGAAGCAAGGGGAACTGGGACTATCACTCCATACTCCGCCAGCAGGTTCGCCAGTGCCGCCCCGCATACATTAGCCTGAATCCCGAACCAACCGAGGCAAGCAATAGCGAGAATAATGGATAAAATCGTTCGCGAGCCTTTTTTGCCAAAGACTTGGGCTGCGACTTGAACGGTTGTTTTCCCAAGATCCGTACTCTGAATCCCCTGAAGTATCATAAGGACAACGATAATGGCGTACCCTAAAAATGCGATCAATAATGTCATAGGTAAGCTCATACCAGATATCAACGTATTCCCAACCAGGAGGCCAGGTATACTGATCACCGCTCCGGCCCATACCATCCCCAGAGTGAACCAAGACTGAGGTGCTCCGTCCTTTCTCATGTTAGTTCTCCTCCTCGAAAAGTAATTTTTCTTATTATAGAAGGAACCATGGGATTACGTCTTTTTCTAAAATAAAAAAAAATCCGTGATTTTTGTCTTATTCGACAAAAACTACGGATTATACTAGCTATGTGTGAGTCGATAAATCATGCAAGCGATATACACATCGTAAGATTCAGAGTTGACGGTTACATCATAACCTATTAATTCACTGATCTTTCTAATACGATATTTTACTGTATTTTTATGAACAAACAGCATTTTCCCACAGTTATCAAAATTCCCCTTTGCATCTAACAAGAAGGTTATGAGTGTTTTTATCGACTCTGGATCACCTAGAATGGGATCAATCACAGACATCCATTCTTCAAGGATTTCTTCTCCCTGTTCACTTAACTCAATAGCTTGTTTCATAGAACGCATCTCGGCTGCTGTGTACAATTTACGATGCTCATACATCAGATGAACTTTCCGTCCCACACTGTTCACCAGCCGATACATGCGTCGTACGTCTTGTGTATTTCTCATTCGGGGAGCATAGACCATTTCGGATATAAGCGGAGCTGAATTCGTCGTGTCAATATACTCCGCTGCAATTTCATACTCATTGTACTTGTAAGAGCAATTTCCCATGAGGGCTATTATACAATGATCGATAGTTTGAATGACCGCCGTTTTATAATATTTGAACAAATGCTCTTCCAGCTCTTCACGAATTTGTTTCTCTTGCGATAAATCGTGAATATATACTAACCACATCATCTGAATGGAAGAGACATCAATGTGGAGAAAATGAGCTAGTCTTCGCATTTTTTCGCTTTCATCATTAATAATTGCTTTTACCAAGGCATATTCGCTAACCTCGTTATGCTTATCCCCCCACAAATTGATCGCTACTTGTACAACCTCGCTGATTTTATCGATGGTCTTCGCAGGTAATTTTGAGTTCTCTTTAATCAAAAATAAATGCAGCGCTTCTCCGTTTTTTTGATGAATACTCTTGTATTCCACATAGCAATTTGAAACAGGCTCTGCTTGTCCTTTCGTCATATTCTTCAAATAGGGGGCGTAGGTCTCAATAATATACCCCACGTTTAACGATGAATTACGGGGCCACATTACTTGATTTACGATATCTAACTGGGTGTTCGTCAGGATGACGTTCGCTTTCAGCCGATCAGACAATATTTTCAGCGTAATTTCGACGCTCCGTGAGTGTTCTGGCAAAAGGGATACTTTCTCTAACGCTTCATTTACAAAATTATCATTGATCGTCTGATTGTTCAGAACAATCGCTTCCATCACTTCATAAATCACTTCGTTGTAACGAAGTGAAAAATCATTTTCCGGCATACAAATGATGATGAAATTTTTGGACTCTGCTAATTGCAGTACCTCGTCAGCTACTTCAGGAATGATAATTCCTACATAGTATAAGATCAACCCTACTTCTCCAAGCTCGTGCAAGTACTCAATCGTTTCACACTGTTTCTCTACACTGTCCTTAATGGAGTAAAAAGAGCTGATCACTATCTCTTCCGCATACCACTCTTCTTGAATGGAATGGACAATTTGAGAAGAATAATCCGCATTTGAAACCTCTAGTACGGATAAAGAAGAAATGGTGCGGTATAGATTATTATTTCCAGTTAGCACCTTTGCTCCTCGAAAGGAAGGAAGTTGCAGCATATCTTTTACAGTTATCCCCATATCTTCACCACTTCTACTGTATTGTTATCTCATGTTGCCATTAATAAAGCTTTATACATCTTATTTTAGCACTTCAAGCTATAAGCTATGTATATTGATTTCGCTATATGTATTCTCCTTTCTTCTGTGCAATAAACGAAAAAAAATGATACTATGTATGTTGGGTAAAAGGTCTTTGCTATAACTTATATGTTTTTATATATCGCAACAAGAGGAGATAATATGAGTAACGAACAAAACTTTTGGCTTGATTTACCGAAGCCGTTTTTTATATTAGCACCAATGGAAGATGTCACAGATGTTGTATTTCGTCACGTGATTAGTGAAGCTGCCAAACCCGACGTGTTTTTCACAGAATTCACTAATACAGAAAGCTATTGTCACCCTGTAGGAAAAGACAGTGTACGTGGTCGATTAACGTTCACAGAAGATGAGCAACCGATTGTCGCTCATATTTGGGGTGATAAACCTGTATTTTTTGAACAGATGAGTATTGATATGAAAAAACTTGGTTTTCGCGGTATCGATTTAAACATGGGATGCCCCGCACAAAACGTCGCATCCAATGGAAAAGGTGCTGGATTAATACTACATCCTGAGGTTGCAGCAGAAATTATTCAAGCAGCAAAAGCCGGTGGATTGCCGGTTAGTGTTAAAACAAGATTGGGTTACTCTGAGATTGATGAGTGGCGGGGTTGGTTAACACATATATTTAAGCAAGATATTGCGAATCTTTCCATTCACCTTCGTACAAAAGAAGAAATGAGTAAAGTAGATGCACACTGGGAGCTAATCCCTGAGATCAAAAAATTACGCGATGAAATTGCTCCAAATACGTTATTAACTATAAATGGAGATATCCCGGACCGCGCAACAGGATTAAAGCTAGTTGAACAATACGGCGTTGATGGTGTCATGATTGGCCGCGGCATCTTCACCAATCCATTTGCTTTTGAAAAAGAACCTAAAGAACATAGTCCAAAGGATTTTCTCAATTTACTTCTATTACAGTTGGATCTTCACGATAAATATTCAAATGAACTCGAGCCACGTTCATTTAAACCACTTCTCCGCTTTTTCAAAATCTATGTTCGTGGATTTAGAGGCGCAAGCGAATTAAGAAACCAATTAATGGATACAAGATCAACAGATGAAGTACGTCGTTTAGTAAAAACTGTTTTAGAACAAGAATTAGAATGAGGCATATTAAACTGTGAATTGCCCCGTCCGTCAATTAGACAGTACAAAACTATCTAATGCTTAACAGAATGAAAGGCCTCTCGTTTTCCTACGAGAGGCTTTTCATTTTTAATTCTGTGCATTAAACGAAAAGAAATGATACTATGTATGATGGGCAAAATGTTGCAAAAGAAGGAGAGCTTATGAGTAACGAACAAAATTTTTGGCTTGATTTACCGAAGCCGTTTTTTATATTGGCACCTATGGAAGATGTCACAGATGTTGTATTTCGTCACGTGGTTAGTGCAGCTGCAAAACCCGATGTGTTCTTCACGGAATTCGCAAATACAGAATACTACTGTCACCCTAAATTAAAGGTAAAGGAAAGTGTGCTTACTCGATTAAGGTTCACGGAAGATGAACAACCGATGGTCGCTCATATTTGGGGCAATAACCCGGAGTATTTTGAACGAATGAGCATGGATATGAAAAAACTTGGTTTTCGTGGTATCGATATAAACATGGGATGCCCAGTAAAAAACGTCGCAACCAATGGAAAAGGTGCTGGATTAATTCGACATCCTGAAGTGGCAGCAGAAATTATTAAAGCGACTAAAGCTGGTGGATTGCCGGTTAGTGTTAAAACAAGATTAGGATATAGCGAAATTGATGAGTGGCGCGATTGGTTAGGAAATGTATTGAGACAAGATATTGCGAATCTGTCCATACACCTCCGTACAAAAAAAGAGATGAGCAAAGTAGATGCACACTGGGAGCTCATCCCCGAAATCAAAAAATTACGCGATGAGATCGCCCCAAATACGTTGCTAACCATTAATGGGGATATTCCTGACCGTGCAACGGGCTTGAAATTAGTAGAGCAATACGGGGTTGATGGAGTCATGATTGGCCGCGGTATTTTCAAAAATCCATATGCTTTCGAACTAGAACCTAAAGAACATAGTGTGGAGGAGCTTCTTAACCTTCTACTTTTCCATCTAGATCTTCACGATAAATATTCAAAAGAGGTTGAACCACGTCTGTTTAATCCACTTCGAAGCTTCTTCAAAATCTATATTCGTGGATTTGACGGAGCCGACGAACTAAGAAATCAATTGATGGAGACGAATGCAACCGATGAGGTACGTCGTTTAGTACAACCTTTTCTGGATGCAGATTCTGAATAATATGTAATGCAAAATAAATGGCCTCAGTTCTGAATTTCATCAGACTGAGGCCGTTTTTATTAAAGATGTCTTACTTCCACTCCAGCTTTGGCAGTATTTCTTTTTGCAGCTCACACATTTCATCGATCATCGCACAAGCTTGATAGTAGGTTGGTGCTTGCGGATCAAGCAGGATCGCTTGCAGCAATTTTGTTCTCGACTCTTCAAGAAACGCCTCAAGTAACAGCTTATGGATTGTACCTTGAATATGGATCATTCCGATAATGGCAGTTGGCAGTTCAACCGTCATTGGCTTAAATACGATACCCTTTTTATTAACGATCGCTTGTGTTTCAACAACCATATCCTCTGGAAGTCCTTTAATAGCGCCGTGGTTTGGCATATTAACAGCATTCAACTCGATTTCATCGTCGAAGAAAATCGCTTCAATAATTGGTATTGCATATTCATTACTAATTTGAACCTTATCTTTATCAAATAGATAAGCCTGCTCAGACCACTGCTCTTGATTCAGCGTATTCTCGAATAAGCCTTTATCCAAAGTACTGCCACTTGCACAGTATACAAATTCAGGTGTTCTGGAGTCCTTCTTCCACAGCTGCTCGCTCATTGGATTGTAACGGAACTGCAAAGGTAGTCCAGCATAGAAATCCTCTGCCCAAGAAATATACTCTCCACAATGGTTAGTCCCGGGGTAAGGGTAGTAGCCATACGTATGGTACAAGGTTCTGGACAATCCAATATGATCGAAATGTGCCAAACGGTTAGCTTGCTTTTCTTTGTCATGGAATAGAGGGTATAAATCCTCTCCCGTACTCTTGTTCCAGATCTTCGTAAAGAAGCCAAAGTGGTTCAATCCGCCGCCTTCAACTGCAATATCTTTACTATCCATCTCCAGGAATTCAGCTAGCTGATGAATCCCCATGTCTAAACCATGGCACAAGCCCACCACTTTGATTGAAGTTAATTTGGAGATGGCTTCCACTAGCTTCGCTTCCGGATTCGTATAGTTAATCAGCCAGGCATCTGGACATACCTTCTCCATTGTCTTTGCAATTTCCAGCATCGGACCTAAATTTCTCAAGGTGTGGAACATTGATCCTGGTCCGCCGTTTTCTCCATATAGCTGTTTGCTACCGTAACGGCGCGGAATGTGGAAGTCTTGTGACCAGTAATGATATCTTTCTACCTCAATCGCAACGATGGAGAAGTCAGCCTCTCTTAAGGCATCTTCCAAATTCGTCGTTTGCCAAATCTTCGCAGGATGAGAAAATGCCGTAAACATTTCGGTTGCATACTTGTACGTTCTATTCACATTCTCTTCTACAATATCCATAAGTGCGATTTCGAGTTCTACTTGATTTCTCAAACGTTCTGATAACACGAGATCTTGAAGTGCTCCTAGTCCAAAGGAAACACTTCCTGCTCCGATTAACGCAACCTTCAACTTTTTCATGGTCTTCAAGCTCCTTTTGTTTTTTTATAAATGCTATAGCTGGCACCAATCATTCCGGCATCAGGTCCAAATTCAGTCAACACGATTTTAATGTTCTCTTTTAAGTGTGGAAGAACTTTCTTTTTAGCGCTTTCAATAACGCTATCAATCAGCCACTGGTTGTGATGAATGACCGCTCCTCCGACAACAATAATGTTCGGATCAATGATTTGCATCAAATTAACTATTGCGTTGGAAAAGTACTCCACCCATCTATCAATCACTTCAATCGCTTGCTGGTCCCCCCTATGATAGCGTTCAAACAGCAAACCCGAGGTGGCATCGCTACCATATAAAAGCTTACTTTCCGCTTCAAGAGCTGTGCCGCTGCATAGAGATTCCAATGTACCGTTATACAACGTTGAATGGTTTCTTTTGCTGTCGGAAATAATCATGCTTCCGATCTCACCCGCATATCCATGAGCGCCTTGAATAATTTTTTTATCAAGTATAATGCCGCATCCAATTCCTGAACTAACCGTTATATAAATGGATTGTTTATAAGGCTTGGCAGCTCCATGATCCGATTCAAGCACGGTGATCACGTTTACATCATTCTCAAAAGACACTTCATAATTTGGAAAGAACGCCCTGATAGTTTCGATACTCACATTCTCTAGGCAAGGAATATTGGTTATATCTCGAATAATCTGTGTTTGATCATTCCAAGGAATCGGCAATACAATGCCTATCTTACTTGCTTGCTGTTCATAATCAACTTTCGCGGTCATTTCCTTGACAGCTTTGAAAATTTCGTCAGCGTCTTGGAAATCTCTTGTTAATGCCGACGCCTTCCGAACAAGTTCAAGTTGCTCGTTCACTAATCCAACCCTAATATTTGTTCCTCCAATATCTACTCCAATAACGAAGCTACCCATATTTACGCTCCTCAACTATGATGACTGATCAATATATTTAGCTGCTGCAGCATCCAAATAGAAATCTATATGCTCATAACCAAGCAATCGCTGGGCAGGCAGTTGTGCGTCAGGATTTGTGAGAATCTCCTTTACGATAGCGGCTTTGCGCTCTCCAGTTATGACGACAACAACTCTTTTACTACTTGCAATCTGTTCCAAACCTAATGTAATGCCTTGCTTTAATTCAGTCTGCTTAAGAAAATATTTTTGGGCGACTATCTTAGTCGTTTCCGACAATTCCACAACACTACTACGATTCAATACTGGGCCGCCAGGTTCATTTAATCCAATATGTCCATTCATACCTACGCCCATCAAGCTGAAGGTAATCGGGTGCTGCTCGATAAAGCGATCCATTCGTAAACATTCCTGCTCTATATCCGGCGATGTTCCGTTAAAAAATTCAATCTGGCTACCATCCAGTGAAATCTGCGAAAATAGATCTTGATTCAACATCTGATAGCAGCTTCCTTCAGAGCTTTTATCTATACCAACCCACTCATCCAAGCTAACGATGTGAAGCCTTTTGATTTTCGATTGGAGGTCCGCATCATTGGAAAATTTCTGATAGCTTTTTTGTGGAGTACTCCCTGAAGCCAGGCAGAACACGGGATGCTGATCGTTAATTAAACGATCTTTCATCTCTCTGGCAATTTCATTTGCTACTTCTTCTTCGTTATCAAAGATTCTGATCATATTGTTCACTTCCTTGTTGTTTAATCCGAAATGACGTTCATCATCTCTTGCTGGAGAATAAGTATCGCTGCTCCCATTGCTGTTGATTGATGTAAGTCACTCACAGAAATTTGTGGAGTCCACTCCGTATATTGCTCGACATAGCTTTTCGTACGATCCAATATACGTTCCGGGAACAGCGCTACCGTTTTACCGCTAATAATGACCTGATCGATATCCAGAATGCTGATTATATTTGTAATCGTTAAAGCCAGATTCTTCGAAACATAATCAATGCAAGCTTCTACGTCATTAGCTGAATTCAAATCATATGCGCTTAGCAAGTACTTAATGGCTAATCTGCTTTCCAGCCAACCAACTGATGATGGAGTCCGCTTGTATTCTGAATCAAAGCACATATACTCCAGCTCGCCTGCTCTTGCATTAACGCCGCGGTGCAGCTCTTTGTTGATAATCAAACCGCCCCCGACCCCATCACCTGCAGCTACATGAACGAGACTCGTCGGTGCTTGATCTGAGTTTTCAAGATTCCGAAATTCCGCCACAGTCGCTGCGTTCACATCATTCTCCAGAAGAATAGGCAAATTCACTTCACGCTTGAGATTTTCAATAATAGACTCATACTCAAAATCGTTTTCTTTATTGTGATGAGTTCTCATCCGAATCGTTTTCTTTCTTATATTGATCGCGCCATCAACGCCAATACCAATCCCTAAAACAACACTATTTGTTTCCTTCGCTTTACTCTTCAAATTTTCCACAAGCTTTATAAATACCGAAGTGAACTGCTGACTATGGAACGGAATATCTGTTTCAATCGAATACGAATCTATGATCTTGCCGTGTAGATTAATAAGTAACGCCGTAATCGTATTGCCAATAATCTGTATTCCGATTGTCGTATAGCTGTTTTCATTAAATCTGTAAACCGTACGTTTTCTTCCCAAGCCGCCAGAGCCTTCTCGACTTTCACCAGTGGCAGTCAATAAACCAATCTGTTCAAAAAAAGTGACAATCTTGCTTACAGTAACAAAGCTCATTGCTGTTTTTTCTGAAATCTCGACTTTCGCCAGTTCAGGATGTTGAAGCAAAATATCGAAGACTATTTTCCTGTTCTCATCTTTAATATCATTGGGCAGAAATGATTTCATAGGTCCTCCATACTTTTATTTAATTTAATTAATAAAGTAAGTTAAATAATTATTAAAAAAAATACAGGTCTGAAACGACCTCTTACATTTATTATATATTCACTAGAGTGAAAGCTCAAGTGCATTTATTTAACTTTCTTAAATTAATCTATTCTCTATCTTAAAATTAAATCAAACTGCTTTATGATGCAGCCATTTACAAGTGTTTTTTCTAGGCACACCACAAAAAAAGAAGCTTCCCACAAGTTCAATGAACTCATGAGAAGCCTCTAATCCATCCCTATTTCAAGGCTTAATCAGCCTTATTACATCATGCCGCCCATTCCACCCATGCCGCCCATGTCAGGCATACCTGGTTTTTCTGGTTCTGGCTTGTCAGCAATTACTGCTTCAGTAGTCAAGAACATAGCCGCTACAGATGCAGCGTTTTGAAGAGCAGAACGGCTCATCTATTGGTATAATCACGTTTATTCACTATCTAAAGAATATAGACTACTTCTCGTATTAATGTTGCAATTTCAATTATAAAGTGGTGATATGTTTATGTAAAGTAGTCATATGATATAGTTCTGTAAACCGAATAATTAAGCATATTTAATCATTACAAGGAAAAATTCAGACGTGAGAATCCCTGATTATTTCTTGCATCGACAATTATTAATAAAGTCATTATCCGAAATAAAAAGTCCCTAATCTCTTCTAAGTTACAAAGAGACTAGAGACCTTCTTATTTATACAAGCCCCTTTTTGAGAAGGAACTTAAATGCATTACTAACGACATTACTATTCAAAAATTGTTCATTATTAGAATAAAAATACGTTGAGATATCCCTTACCTTCTTATCGATCGTATTCGGAATTTTAAAGCTAGCGTAATCAAAAGACTTCCCATTATAGTTAGCTTCAATATATCTATTAGAGGAGTTTCCATTAGAGAGCAGTAAATCAAACAGAATCTTTCCGCAAAATTCATTTCCCAGTGTGTCTTCAAGTTCATCCAAGTCGTCTAAAGGATTGAGATAACTTGTGGACAAGATTAAAAATGAGTATACTGACTGGTCCTCTATTTTTTGAAGTTTAAATGTCTTCAAGTTAAAACCCTCCCTTTGATTGAGTTAGACTGAGGATTGGACTGGAATAGATGTATAGGTCTCTTCAATAATTTGAAAAGTTTTATCTATTATACGTACTGCTTCTTGTTTTGTTTCCACAAGTCTTATATTAGCATCTATTCCATCTGCATGGAATAGTTCATTTCTATGCTCGTTGAAGTAATTAAAAGACCTTTCGATTGCGTGACAAGTATCAGGACAATTTATTTGAATAGTTGTTTCAGGTCGAAGGAAGTGTTTTTGACCATCGAAAAATATATATTCATCAAAACCATTTCTCTTTTTAATTCTTATGTTCTTCGTTTGGAAGAGTAATTTTATATATCCCTCCAAAGCACGCAATACTGGAAATACAAAACCAGTATAGTCGGGAAGGGAGATGTCAATTTGTCTATAAGCTAAAGCAGGAGATAAAATAGATTTTAACCGTTCACCTAAGAAGTCTTTAGAACTTGGAAGTAAGTTGTCAAACTCCTCTTGTATATCCTCTTTTGTGATTGATACACTAAAAAAATCGGATTGTGCTTTTACAATATCTTCAAAAGGGAAATACTCAGCTAAGAAGCACGTAATCTCTTGATACAAATATAATGGCTTGCCTTGTATTTGTAGTCGCTTATTTATAAAATATTTAATTACTACTTTATCTCCATGTAAACTTTTAAACTTATAAAGTGTATATAAATCAGTTACGTCTTCATTTATTTTTGCAACACCATTTAATTCAAGAAGATATTCTATGAGAACAGTTACAACCTCATTTTCTACACTTTGAATTGAATACGACGCCCCTGCAGTATTAGTATTACAAAGATTTGTTTTAAGATACAATCCAATTTTAAATGAATCATCAGGATTTTGTCCAACAGGTTTAATTGTAGTGGTTCCATTACCCTTAAAGTAAAAGTCGACCACTATTTCTTTAGTATCCCCGCTCACATCACATCTATACAATGTATTGTTCATATGCCTAATATCTGAAACAGAGTAAGTTGTAAACTCCTCTGTACAATACTCTACTACCTGTTCTTTTATCTTAGACCTATCTAAGTTAAGGTTTTTAAGAAAATTGCTCATTAACCCTATCTCCCAACTTTTCTATTATATGGAACGGCTATATTATTGTATCACTTACACACTTTCAAATAAAGAGTTTAATAGATTATACCAGGTATACTGTTTGTAGAACACTTGTTCCACTCTCTTCACATTATTTTTCTAACACACATTTTGAATATCAGGCTTCAATGCTTTCTTAATGAAGGCTAAGGTGAAGAGGTACTTATAGTACCTTTGTTCTCACTATTTACAAACTGTCGAAATTCACTTATAACCAAATATCGCTCTAAAACCAAGCCTGACAAATTAAAGAAGAATACCAAAAATGCTTCTAGTGGAATCAGCTTTTTATTATGCTTGTTTCCATTATTCCTTCACGTTCTTACAGAATGTGTTCATTTTATGTTCCAACATACCAATGAACTGTACCGCTGTTATCTCTTTGCTTTACCGTCTTGAATAATGTTTTTCACTATATAATCTTACACCTATATCTATAGGTATCACTATGCCCTCAGCTTATGTTTTTTTGGGAAAGTTGGGAAAATCAAAACACTAAAATAGTACTTCAAAACACTATTGAGTATCTGGCTGTATGTGTACCAGTTTTTCGTTACAACAACAATCAATTTCCAACTGTAAACCATCCCCTCCCTTTCCTACATAACAAAAAGCCACTCATATTGAGTGACTAATCCTTGTATATTGTATCTACAGCTTTCCACTTATCTTCCTCGTATAGCATAGAATGTCTTGAAATTATATCTAAACATTCCAAAGGAAGCATCCTTGGGCTTTTCTTATGACCAATTCAAGAAGTAGAACGCCCCTGTACAGAGCATTACTTGTTGTCTATATTAAACCCTAATAGATAATCTCAGAGCTTTCTGTATAAATAAAATACGAGTTTTATTGAGAACATAGTATCTCTTTTTCTCTCATTCTTGAATGCTAGTCACAATACCATCTTCAAGATAAACATATCTTCCCCCATAATACACCCATTGTTCGCTAACTCCATATGCAGTAGTTGTTCTATTAACATCTTTAGGTTTACCCCACTTAGACGAGAGAACTTCATCTTCGGTCATACCAATATCTGGAATATAGTACATCTCGTCTAGTATTTTTTGATTTTTTGCAATACTCTCATTTGTTTTTTTGATTACCATATCACTTAATGTTTGGATATGTGGTAGTGCTTTATTTGCATCTAAGACACCCTGCTCAACCAAATTACCCATTAATAATTGCACTCTTAAATCCTCATCTGAGGAACTTGCATCAGGACTCTCCATGATTTTTGAATAATCCCTAAACATTTTATACACCTTTTCATCTTGCTTGTTATTGTAACCGATGCGGAATGATACTTCTGAATATTCCGACTCATCTAGCAAACAGAAAATTTGATCTGTTAATGTTCCTGTATCGCAACTTGCCTTCGGTTCAACGACAACTTCTTCAATATCAGTATTTGTATTGGCATAATTATTGGTACTACAAGCAGTAAGAGCCAATAAAAGAAAAGCTGATGCAAGTAATTTCTTCATAATTTTGTATCCCCTTGTTGTTGTTTATATTGGTTCGGAGTTTTAAACTCCTGTATGTCATAAGTTTCTCCCATATCCAACTCTGGTTACTCTATTTTGAAATTCTTTTACTGAAACTTTTATTCGAGTAATATTCTTCATTCCTTATGTTGCCAATAAAATCATGTTATTGTTTATTTTGAAAAAATATTTAATTACGAATCATATTATCTATTGGTATATTTGTCCATAAGTTTCGACTTTTGCCATAGGGTGAAAACAATTTAGAAGTCTGAAACATTTGTACTTGTAATAGTCTAGAAGATAGTCTAAAATGTATTGTATAGAAGTTAATAAACTTTTAGACGAATGGAGTAATTACAATGACAATGTACGGATATGCTAGAACATCGACAATTGGGCAGGACAATGGACTAGAGACTCAGAAGCTACTTCTTAAAGAAGCAGGATGCGCTAACATCTATCATGAGCAAGTGACTGGAACATCCACAGAGAAGCGTTCTGCATTGAAAGAACTATTAGAAGACATGTCAGAAGGCGATACGCTAGTCGTAACCAAGATCGACCGTTTAGCGCGTTCCATCATCGACCTGAACAGGATCGTCAATGACTTGCTTGCTAGAGGTATCAATGTGAAGTTCTTGAAGGACAATCTACACTTTGAAGCTGTTGAAAAGGCTAGTCCTATGCAAACACTAATGTTTAACATGCTAGGCTCATTTGCACAATTTGAGAGAGACTTGATAGTAGACCGCACAACAGAAGGCAGAGAACGAGCTAAAGCTAAAGGTACTCATATGGGTCGTCCTGCAAAGGATGCAAGCATCATCAAACGTGCTTTGAATCTGTATGCCGAACGCGAGACAAATGGACTGACAGTAAGCGAAATCATCAAGTCCACTGGCATACCTAAAGCTACATTGTACGCTGAACTAAAGAAG
This sequence comes from Paenibacillus sp. FSL E2-0201, assembly GCF_037963325.1. Classification (NCBI taxonomy): domain Bacteria; kingdom Bacillati; phylum Bacillota; class Bacilli; order Caryophanales; family Paenibacillaceae; genus Paenibacillus; species Paenibacillus sp. FSL E2-0201. Next base: position 1,131,221 of record NZ_CP150154.1, on the reverse strand, counting down.
CTAGAAAAGTCAATGATGGAGCTTAGAAAGTGATTATACTTTAATAGCCCTAATCTTAATAACAAGATTAGGGCTATTGACGTTTACACAACTATCATATAACAGTTTAGCTAATCTCCATTGAAGTCATTAACCTTCTGCTCCTTAGAGTAGTTCTGATACCAAAACACTTGTATTATATAAAAATTCAATTGCAAGATCATACTTATTGTCCCAATAGATAGTTCCTGTTCCGTCAAGCTTGACGCTCTCAAACAAGTTTATGTTATTTAAAATCTCCAAAGGTAATCCCTTTTTAGTTTTTCCATATGCTAGAAAATCAAACACTCGAAATTCTCTGCCTTCAAATTCGAGCAACAGTTTAAAATTGTTGGCTGGTCTTACCAGAACCACGTCTTTATACATCTTATCCCCTTCATTTCTGTTTTCTTTACTTCTAAGTACAAATGAAACCTTATAGTCAATATTCGTTATAGTCTTCAATATAGTTCTAATCCTTGATTCATAATGAACTTCAAGCCAATCTTTCCCTGTTGTTGTATCCGCTCCGAAAACATTCTCCAAGGCATAAGTTGGTTTCGTACCAAAAACTATCTCAAATCGGCTCATAGGCATATTCTTGTTTAAAGCTCATCATTCATTGCTTCAATGGTTTCTAATCTGTCTTTTTGGCTCATGAGATGAAAAGGTATAACTCGATCCATATGATATTTCCGTGTTACTAACTGATCTATCAATTCATTTTCAGATAACAAATTTAAGATTGTAGTTTGGTCAACCAATTTACTCTCGATCTTCCACATCAATTTTTCAATTGCTTTGAGTCGTTCATCTGTATAAGACACAATTGAAAGTACATTGTCAGTCAATTCATTGACACTCTCGTTAAGTTGATTAAGTCGCTCCTGAATCATCTGTGCTTCGTGCATTATTTCACCTCTCTTGAAATCTGCTCAGGAAATAGTTCATCAAAGACTTTGGCGAGTTTTAATATATAATCTGATGTGGGAGTATTAAAATACATTTCATTACACTGTGTACATTTGGCTCCCCTGAAAGTGGAGTCAATAAACAATGCTCCTCCAAGTTTTAGTTCAATACTTATATCAGTATTTGGAACCTCATTGCAACCGCACATAAGACAATCAGTTAAATTAATCTCTCCTTCACCGTAATCTGACTTTAACTTCCTCTTCTGATGTAATGCTTTCCGTTCTTCTAAATCCTTCTCTCCGTATGCCATTATCCATAGTTCTTCAAGAGTCTTGCCCTCAAGGGATTCGGGAACAGAGTTTTCCTCATTGACTACAATCGAAATCTCATAATCAACTCCTGTTATGCTTGTCAACGCTGTTCTTAGCAATGACAAATACTCAAACTCCAATATTTCCTTTTTTAGAGTAGTATTGGTTCCAAATATGATGCTTACATCACTTGATATATCTTCTATACTAAAACCTGTGAAGTAATTATAGAATGCTGGAATAGTGAGTTGGTTTCGTATAACATCTAAAAGCTTCGTATGCAGGGTCTTCATATACTCAATTTTCAAAGTTTCAACGTTTTCTCGAGACTTCTGCCATAACTTTGGAAGAATACTCTCGAACTTCGCATTTATTTGCTTACTACGTTCTTCACTCTCCATTTAAAGACCCCCTATGGTATAAATAAAACCGATGTTTTATTCAGACTCATCTTTAAAGTATCAAGCTACCTACTATGCCTATAGAGTCGTTAGTTTGACATTTTTCACTCCTAAAAAAAGTGTTTCCTCGTTAGTCTCTTCACAAATCAGAGCAACCATTATAGAGGGTTGTCGCTTGTAACTTTCCAAGAATTTTCTATAACCGAATCCCTTTGTATCAGTTAATCCAGAGAATCCAGCTTTATCTCCTTTAAAGCTTACATTTAGGAAAATACAGTCTTCTCTTTCAACAATCTCAATATAAGTATTACTCTTTAAAATTAAGATAGCGGTAGAGTTTTTTCTTTGATTAGATAATCCGAGAAATTCAATTGCTTCCTTAAATTCCTTAACTACAGACAAATACTCAGTTCTCTTAGCAAATATTTTCCCAACAGCAGGAGAAGATGCTATTTGTCCTATAAACATTTGATTCTCACTAACAGGGAAGTTATCACCCTTGTTGTCTATTGATCTTGTGGTTTTCATGCTTAAACCAATCCTCTCTGATTAAATTGTGTTATTCATATCGTTTTGGGTCAGTAAACTACATTCATACCACCTCCCTTAAAGGTACTAAATAAAGTACACTACCAATTTTTCAAAATAAAAAAGCAGAGTAGCTTAGTAGCCACTCTGCTTGTCAAAAACGTTTAAGTTAGTCTTGGGAATCTGATACCTATGAAGATTCATATTGGATCATCTCTTTCGTTGAGAATTATATATATTGGTATGATACCATGATCCGCTCATTTTCACAACCTATTTGTTAGTTGCTATACTTACGAAAGCCGAATAAAGTATTATTCTAATTAGGATTCAAAGTGCCTGACGCGGACACCGCTTCGCTCCATGTCCTTGTCCACGATTCGAACGCTCTGCTTTTCGAATCGTTTGGGTTACATTGCATAAAATAATATCTTTACTGTGAGTGATTGTTACATAACACAACTATTTATTTAGAAAAGTGGGGAAACAAAATGTTACTTTTAAGACGTTGCACAACGAAGTTGTGCGATGGCAAAAAGTAATATTTTTTTCTCCCACAAGTAGTGAATGAATAATATATTAATATTTTTAATCTTTTTCTTTAAGGAAACACTTTGAAATTCCTTATATTCACTGGGTTTATTCGATGTACTTAGGCAATCTGTTTGCCTAAATATCAAAGATGCCAGTCACTAGGTACTTCATTAGTAATAGTGCTGTCTGGTAGACTTTCAAATTCATCAGTTCTTAAATAACGTTGAAATAGTCCCCGCATTCGACTACTGGGAATGTAAATCTCAATTGGTTCCCCATCCCTAATACGACTTCTCCAAACCCACTGTATAAGTTCTGACAATGCCCAAGCGTCTTGGTCAACTGTAACACCATATTGTTCAAAAAATTTTTTCTCGATAGGATTCATAAACCTATTAATCAAGTAAGCGAGATGAAATCTATCTTTGTAAGTATTAGTTGCTCTTAAATTCATTGGAATAAAGCATTTAGCAAAGCTTCTTGGTTTTACTTTTTTCATAATTTTATCGTTGTTCCCTTTAACAGTTGTCCATAGGGCTGTGTCTTTGTTTGCCTTGCACATATTTGATAGATAGTTATAAGTATTTCTCTTTAACGTAATTATCAAATCCTTATTATCAATTTTCTCAAACCAGCTTGTTGAAAGTGCATTCCTTTTCTCTCCGACTGTATTGAGTTGCCCTTCATAAATAGATATTCTCTCACTGAGTACTGTCTTATCATGGATTTGCCTATTCACATATGGAACTAAGCTATAACCCTGTTGTCCTTTAGCAACAGATAAATATCTATATTTAATTTTGTGCAAATCATAATAATAGCGTTGAAATTGCCCTTTAAATAAATACGTTAGAATGAATACGTCCTTAAACAACAAAAACAGTTCACAAGGGAGATTCCATATTAAAGCAGAATTATCACAGTACATAAGATTGTTTGTTAATGCCATTTTTTTGATGTCATTATACTTTGTGTCTAAGCCGATTTTATCTACTTTCCATTTAATGAACTTCAATCGATTATCTCTAACATCAAATTCAATGGCATCAGCTTCAAACAAGAAATCTAAATCATTTTTTCTGAGAGGAACTTGCTCAATTACATTCATTACCTCATCTAGAATCAGGGTGTAGTTATTACTTTTTATTAGTTCCCTTGTTTCTGTGTTTGCCATTTGAAATAAGGCATGTGTGGTGCAAATGTCATACCCTTGTCCCAATAGACGATGTAAGTCCTCTAGTTTTGTTTCCCCCTTTATGGATATAGGTTCATGGAAATTCCGAGTATACACAGCTTCTTGGACTCTTTTTACTTCATCTAGAAAGGGAGTGACATAAATGAATCTATGGGATTCAATACTCATTTCATTCATGTATTGGATTGCCCATGATGTTTTACCATAACCACAGGGAGCATCTACTACGTTAACATTTGTCATTCTACATTTCCCCTTTGAAAAATAATTTAAGTCTTGTCTTTAGCTCATCTGAGATCACATATGACTCATTGTGTAGCCATCTCGATAAATGCTCCCTAGAAACCCCACACTTTGTTGCAATGAAAACTGTTGGCGTTCCATATTTCTTCTGTAATCCAAATAATTCTCCACGTAATTCCTTATCATTCATTCTCATCATCTCTCCTTCGTGAGTTTGTGAACCTGTGATGTAATCAGCAAAAATAAAACCCTCCGAGTATCTCTCGGAGGGTGGTTCACTTCATATAGTGATAAGCGGGAAGTTGATTCTACTAATTTGGCAGTGCATAAACATTCGGATAAGCTATATAAGTCTTGTAAAGTCTTTTAAAGTCTTTTAAAGTCTTTTAAAGTCTTTTAAAGTCTTTTAAAGTCTTTTAAAGTCTTTTAAAGTCTTTTATAGTCTTTTAAAGTCTTTTATAGTCTTTTAGAAATTCATCGCTCAAATCATCAAATATCTTTGAAATTGTTTAAAAGTGTTTAAAAATCTTTTAAAGCTTTCAAAGGTTGAGAGATTAAAATTTCTTTTAAAAACACCATTAAAGCATCAGATAAGCATCTCTGACGATTCTTCTGATAATGACAATTGAGAGCAGTTGTACCTTTCGTTTCGTCAAAAACTAAATAAGGGTTTCTACGGGTATGTGAATAGCCGATTACACAAGATCATATCAATTTATCATCTTTCAACCTATCCCCTTCACCTCACTTTCAAACTTATGCTTGTCATTTACTCTATATATAGTTATATGACTGGGAGCGAAAATCCCACGGTAATTGAAAAGAACTTTTTTATAGTTGTTCACTGCTGATTATGGTCATAGACAATACCCCAGTACGTTAACGATGCTTGTAGCTGTAATGAAAGAGTCAAAAGAACAAGGTTTTATTCTCCTTCTTCATCACTTGAACTGCTTATATATCCAAATCGTTAAGTGGATTGAACCTCGTATTCTGCTCCCTCAGTTCATTACCCCACATAGCAACATATCTCATCGTAACCGTAATGTTTTGGTGACGCATTAGCTTTTGAATGGCAAAGGCACTCATTCCTGACATTGCAAGTCGATGACAGAATGTATGACGAAAAGTATGAGCAGATACCCTAACATCTTTAAAATTCATTTTTTTTCCTAGATACTTAAAAATCAACATCAATGCATTTTCAGTCATTTGAGTATTATCTCTTTTCACAAAAACATAGTCACTTAAATCTCCCCAATGCTGAGAGCAATAAGTACGATATGCTGCTAATTCCTTAGTTAACTTATCAGTTATCGGAAGTGTATCTCTTCTTCTGCTTTTACCGAAAACCGCAATGTTTTGATTAATTAAATCAATATCAGTCCATTTTAGATTAATGATCTCACCTCTTCTAATCCCTGTTCCGAGTATAGTCACTATCATCATATAATCCCGATAAGCAAAGTAACTCTTTTCCCGTTGCTTAATACGTCTGTAGAAGTTAAGCATCTGACGTATTTGCTCATCTGTGAAAACATCAATCTTAACATCTTCTTTTTGCATTTTGACTCTTTTAGCTGGATTTTTCGCTATAACTTCACATTCCACCATATAGTTCAAAAAGGCTCTGATTCGCATAAGTTTTGTATTAATAGAACCTGACTTATTACCCCGCTCCTGACATTCCATAAGATGTTGACGCACATGGTTATATGTTATGTCCTCCACACTTACAACCTCGTGCTGATTACAATACTCCACAAACTCGCCAAGCATAGTTTGATAGTTCCTTATATTCTTTTCCGTTGTATTCTTAAACCGTCTGTCATCGAGAAAATCCTGAAAAGCAAATTTTAATAACATAAAAAAGACTACCTCCTGTTTTTAGGAAGTAGTCTATACTTTAGAAAATAGTTTTTAACGTGACCAGTTCTCAAACTGAGCAAAAAATAGCCTTAACTATTTCTCAGATGATGCTACAGGCTTAATCAGCCTTATTACATCATGCCGCCCATTCCACCCATGCCGCCCATGTCAGGCATACCTGGTTTTTCTGGTTCTGGCTTGTCAGCAATTACTGCTTCAGTAGTCAAGAACATAGCCGCTACAGATGCAGCGTTTTGAAGAGCAGAACGAGTTACTTTAGCAGGGTCAACGATACCTGCTTCGAACATGTTCACCCATTCACCAGTAGCAGCGTTGTAGCCGATACCTACTGCTTCTTTTTTCAAGCGGTCCACGATTACGGAACCTTCTTGACCAGCGTTAGCTGCGATGGTGCGAATTGGCTCTTCAAGCGCACGAAGCACGATGTTAACGCCTGTTTTCTCGTCGCCAGTTACATCTACAGCAGCAACAGCACTATATACGTTCACAAGAGCTGTACCACCACCAGAAACGATACCTTCTTCAACCGCAGCGCGAGTTGCGTTCAGGGCGTCTTCGATGCGAAGCTTACGCTCTTTCAATTCAGTTTCAGTTGCAGCGCCAACTTTGACAACGGCTACGCCGCCAGCCAATTTAGCCAAACGCTCTTGCAATTTCTCTTTGTCGAACTCGGAAGTTGTTTCTTCCAGTTGAGCACGAATTTGGCTTACGCGAGCATTGATGTCCGCTTTGTCGCCGCTTCCGTCTACGATTGTTGTGTTTTCTTTAGTTACGCGTACTTGACGTGCGTTACCCAGTTGTTCAATGGAAGTGCTCTTCAGATCAAGACCGAGCTTCTCAGTGATCACTTGACCACCAGTCAGAGCAGCGATATCTTGCAGCATAGCTTCGCGGCGGTCGCCAAAGCCAGGAGCTTTAACAGCAACAGCGTTGAATGTTCCACGCAGTTTGTTCACGATCAACATAGCTTGTGCTTCGCCTTCGATATCTTCAGCGATAATAACAAGCGGTCTAGCTTGTTGAACGATTTTTTCAAGCAATGGAAGAATTTCTTGAGTGCTGCTGATTTTTTTATCAGTGATCAAGATGTATGGGTTCTCCAGAACAGCTTCCATTTTGTCCGTATCAGTAATCATGTACGGGGAAATGTAACCGCGGTCGAACTGCATACCTTCTACAACTTCAAGCTCAGTAGCGAATCCACGGGATTCTTCAACAGTGATAACACCGTCTTTACCTACTTTTTCCATAGCTTCAGCAATCAATTGGCCCACTTCTTCGTCAGCAGCAGAGATAGCAGCTACTTGAGCGATAGCTTGGGAGTCTTCGATTGGCTTAGCGATTTTTTGCAATTCTTCAACTGCTGCACGAACTGCTTTGTCGATCCCTTTGCGAATAACCATTGGGTTAGCGCCTGCAGTTACGTTCTTCAGACCTTCACGGATCATAGCTTGTGCCAGAACCGTTGCAGTTGTAGTACCGTCACCGGCTACATCGTTAGTCTTAGTAGCAACTTCTTTAACTAGTTGAGCACCCATGTTCTCGAATGCATCTTCAAGTTCGATTTCTTTAGCGATAGTTACACCATCGTTAGTGATAAGCGGGCTACCAAATTTTTTCTCAAGCACCACGTTACGGCCTTTTGGTCCGAGTGTAACTTTTACCGCATTTGCCAAAGCATCTACACCGCGCAACATAGAGCGGCGAGCTTCTTCACTAAATTTAATTTCTTTAGCCATTGTGTAATTACCTCCTAGAATTTTTTGTATATCACGTTACTTTAAGTAGTTTAGATTTAGCTTATGATCGAATCTCGCTTAGTCAAGAATCGCGTGAATGTCGCTTTCTTTCATAATCAAATATTCTTTGCCTTCGTATTTGATTTCTGTTCCTGCATATTTTGAGAAAAGAACACGGTCGCCTTCTTTTACTTCAAGCGCTACACGTACTCCATCTTTCAAAGCTCCGCTGCCTACTGCAATAATTGTTCCTTCTTGTGGCTTTTCTTTCGAGGAGTCCGGAAGCACAATCCCGAATGAAGTGGTTTCCTCCTGCTCGCTCGGTAGCACCAATACGCGTTCACCTAAAGGTTTGATCATGAAAAAATAGCCTCCTTTAAAATTATGTTATTTTGCTTCAAAACATAGTTTAGAACTTGCTGGCCTTACTTCTAACTCTCTGATGTTTATGAAAAATATCAATTGGACGCTACAAATCTCTGGTCCATCTCATATTTTCCATAAGCGTTAGCACTCGACGGTCTGTAGTGCTAACAACAATTTTTATGATACTCAACTTGAGCCCGAATTTCAAGTCCTTTTACACAAATTCGCATTTGTTTTCGTAAAAACAACGTTTCACCGGTTGTCCTAGGCACACACTCTATAACATTCTATCCACAGGGTGTGAAAATATGCGTTTGATTCCCAGTAGTTTCAACTGTACCACCTACGCTTGAACATTTCAAAAAGACTAAACACATCTTTACTTTAAAGGCGTTTTAAAAATAAAAGAGCTGTCTCTTTCGTAGAAATATCTACTTAGCGACAGCCCTTAATCACTCTTCCTCACTCTTAACATACTGTTCTTCCCTCGCTGCATCTGCAGCAAGCTGTTTGCGATAGACAAATGCAGATAAGAATACACTGAACTCATACAAAATGAGCAGTGGAATTGTCACCAGAAAGTCCGAGATGAAATCTGGGGGAGTGATGACTACGGCGATAAAGACAAGCGTGAAATAGGCGTATCGACGCATTTTACGCAAGCGTATCGGATTAAGAACCCGCAGTTTGGTCAGAAACATCACCAGCAGCGGAAGCTCAAACAACAACGCTAAAGGTAGCACCAGACTGAACATGAAGTTAAAATATTGCGCAATTCCGTAGGTCTCTTCCAGCCCCATACTCCGGGTGATTGAGATCGTGAACGAAAGCGCCATTGGAAAAACCACATAATAAGCAAAAGAAAGACCGATTAAAAAAAGAACAAAAACATATGGAACATAACGCAATGTTGCACTACGCTCTTCTGGTCGAAGGCCTGGACTAATAAAAGCCCACAATTGATAAGCAATAAAAGGGATTGAAATGACAAGCGAAACCGCCATCGCGATCTTCATATACATCCCGATACCATCCCAGAATGAGAACGCATGCAGAACAAAGCCCTGTGCTAGATCTGTACTAATTAAATAATCGTAAATGGGCTTGGCGCAGAACAGACCTCCTACCAATCCAAGAATAAATACAATCAGCACATAAATAATCCGTTTACGCAGCTCGGTGAGATGATCCACCACCGACATTTCTTCCGTTTCGAGAGACATCCTGACACCATCCCATGACAAGAGTAGAAACATTACACCAGCTTTGTGTAAAGCTGTGCCCGTTTCTGCAGAAAGCAACAAGCAAATTGAAAAAGGGGCGTCTCCTAAGTCTATTAGACTTGTGAGATAGCCCCATTGTTAAACTTATTATTATTCCGGCAGGCGTTTGTCCTGAGGAATATCTGCAGCGACCGTCTGCGGGGCCGTCGGCACAGGAGCTTCGCTCTTCTTCACCGGATCAGTATCACCGATGATTTCACGTGCGCCTTCCTTAAATTCACGGAAGGTTCGTCCAACTGCGCGGCCTAACTCTGGCAGTTTATTCGGGCCAAAGAGGAGCAGTGCCAGTATAACCAACAAGATAATACCCGGAGTTCCAATTCCACTAAACATTATTATTCCTCCTTGTCCGTCTATCCGATCATGGCATCGTTTACGATAAACTAATAATACCATAACTTTTGTCACAGTTACATCCACTATCTTCTATAAATAGTTTATCCTTGTGACGTGACAAGAATATGACAATGTTATTGGCGGTATTGGCCAGTTACCATTAGTAACGCTTCCGGTAATTGATCCATAATGGCTGCCAAATTCTCATGAACACCCTTCGGTGTACCCGGTAAGTTAACAATCAACGTGCGTCCACGAATGCCGCATATCCCGCGGAACAGCATCACCGCACGGTTTTTTTGCATCACTGTACTTCGCATCGCTTCTGAAAGTCCAGGTACTTCCCGCTCGATTACACGCCGAGTAGCCTCCGGAGTCACATCGCGTATTGCTAGATCGGTACCTCCGGTCGTCAATACCAGATCCGCCTGAAAATAATCTGTCAGTTCTATCAAAGCTGCGATAATCTCATCTTGTTCATCGGGCACGATCCGATATTCAACAATCTCGCCCCCAAGCTCCTCTTCCACCAGCTCCCGAATAACCTGGGCGCTCGTGTCTTCCCGTTCGCCCCTGGCCCCTTTATCGCTGGCCGTTAGGATTGCTGTTTTCCACGCCATAGGTTTGTCCTCCCTCTCTATGTATAATTAGCTGTACAGTGCAGCCCGCTTGCTTCAGCGCATCGAACATAAGATCTGATCAAGGTTCAAGCGCGTAATCTCCATTCTTGCCCCCGCTTTTAGACACTAATAGCGTTGGTCCGATAATCATATCCTTCTGAAGAGCCTTGCACATGTCATATACCGTTAATGCTGAGGCAGAAACAGCGGTCAACGCCTCCATTTCAACTCCGGTCTTTCCGGTGGTATGGACTGTTGCTTCTATATAAAGTTCATCTTCGCTGTTATCGGAGAAGCTGATGTCAATACCGGTAAGCGGGAGCGGATGGCACATCGGAATCCAGTCAGACGTCTTCTTGGCCGCCATAATCCCAGCGATCTGCGCAACGGCAAGTACGTCTCCTTTACTGATCTTACCTTCCTTGATGGCACTAAGCGTCTCCGTTGCCATCTTGATCTTACTCCGCGCGACAGCTGTCCGCTTCGTAATCTCCTTCTCACTCACATCCACCATACGAGCTCTTCCCTGCTCGTTAAAATGGGTCAATTCCACGGCTCACTCTCCTTTTCGGCAGTGCACTATGCCATTTTCAGTAATCAGCATGTCCATAAAGGCATCATGCTCATCCATGGGCACCTTCGGAACCAGCTGCATACTATAGGCTAGCCCGATCCAGACAGGCGGCTTCGCAGCGGCATACTCTTCCGTCTCCCATGTCGCACGCAATCGATCATAGTATCCTCGGCCGTAACCAAGCCTACCCCCTTGGAGATCAAAAGCCAGCCCCGGAACAAACACAACCTCGGGTAGTGTAACAACTTCAATTTCTTGTGAATCTTTGCCGGATACAATAGGTTCATGGATACCAAACGCCCCCGGCTCAAGCTCACTCCACGCGCTCACCCTATGAACACTCATTGCACCACTTGCCGGAATAACACGCGGCAGCAGTACCCTGCGCTGATCCTTCCACGCCTGTGTAAGAAGCGCGTTGGTATCGAGTTCAGAACGGAAAGATACATAAGCCATCAGTGAGGCGATGTCCTTCGTCTTCAGCCACTCTGATGCATGCTTGCAGACCAGAAAAGACAATTCCCTTTTCTGGTCCGAGGAGAGCTCGTTTCGGGCGATGGTCTTCTCAGTTCTTAGTTGTTGCTTTATTTTGGAGATCACCGACCCCTTACTTGACATCGTCGGTCACCCCCATATATTTATCCCAAGCTTATCCTTGTTTGTAAATCCAGTTTACCACTCTTCTCCCCGGTTCGCCAAGGTGGATAGGACTGTGTTTCCGAGCCAGGTCTTTATTCCTTGCTTCCGATATATCGAGCTCTCGCTTGGGAAACGCTTTTCATGTAAACTATAGAATAAGTTGTTCATACGGCTGAGGTATAAATACCAAGGCGAAATATGCAAGGGTGGAGGTTTCATCGTTATGCTTCTTCAAGCGACAGGAATTACAAAATCATATGGTATACAGAACGTACTAGACGGCATAAGCCTCCAGGTAAATGAAAAGGAACGTGTTGGACTCGTAGGTGTTAATGGTGCCGGAAAATCAACTTTTCTACAAATTCTGGCTGGTGAAATGTCCTACGACAGCGGTCAAATTCATAAATCAAAAGAAACTACAATCGGGTACTTAGCCCAAAATAGCGGACTTCAATCCGACAAAACCATTCATGAAGAGATGATGGCCGTTTTCGCACCGTTAATCGAAGCCGAGGCTGAGCTAAGAGAGATGGAAGTAAGCATTGCTGATCCTAAGCTGGCAGAAGACCCAAAACGGTACGAAGAGCTGCTCGAACGATATGCCCGCCGATCAGATTGGTTCAAGGATCACGGTGGTTATGAAATGAATACACGAATCCGAAGTGTCCTGCACGGCATGGGCTTCGGCGAGTTCCCACCGGATACACCCATCGCCACACTTAGTGGTGGCCAGAAGACTCGGCTCGCATTAGCCCGCATTTTGCTTCAGGCTCCCGATCTTCTAATGCTGGATGAGCCTACGAACCATCTGGATATTGAAACATTAACTTGGCTTGAGGATTATCTTCGCAGTTATGCTGGCGGAATTCTGGTTGTTTCTCATGACCGTTATTTCCTGGACCGGCTTGTGACTACTATTGTAGAGATCGAACGTCATCAATCTCGACGTTATACAGGCAATTACAGCCGGTATGTAGATTTGAAGGCTGCTGAATATGAAGCACGAATGAAACAGTATGAGAAACAGCAGGATGAGATTTCAAGAATGGAAGATTTCGTACAGAAAAACATAGTGCGAGCATCTACCACGAAACGTGCGCAGAGCAGACGCAAAGCGCTTGAGAAGATGGACCGCATAGATCGACCGATGGGCGATCTGAAGAAAGCCAGCTTCTCCTTTGAGCCCGACTTCATGTCTGGTAAAGAAGTGCTGCAAGTTCGAAATGTAGCCGTTTCCTTTAATGATGGTCCACCTTTGTTTAAGGATGCTTCTTTTGAACTGCGGCGTGGAGAAACCGCGGCACTCATCGGTCCCAATGGTATCGGTAAATCTACACTGCTGCAGTGTATGACCGGAACCCGGGAGCCGTCCGCTGGAACCGTGAATTGGGGCACGAAAGTCAAGGTTGCTTATTATGATCAGGAGCAAACACGCCTTAATCCGAAAAATACGGTAATGGAAGAGCTATGGAGTGAATACCCAATGATTGAGGAAGCCAGAATCCGTACAATTCTTGGCAATTTCCTCTTCAGTGGTGAAGATGTTCTTAAGAAGATCTCCGCGCTGAGCGGCGGCGAAAAAGCACGCGTGGCATTATCGAAGCTCATGTTGCGCGGCGCAAATATGCTCATTCTCGATGAGCCAACCAACCATTTAGATTTGGTCAGTCGTGAGGTGCTGGAATCAGCTTTAATCGATTTCGAAGGTACATTGCTCTTCATTTCTCATGACCGTTATTTCCTCAACAAAATGGCTGAACGCGTGCTGGAGCTTCATCCCGAGGGGATCGACCAATACCTTGGTAACTACGATGACTATATCGAGAAAAAACGAGAATTAGAAGAGATAGCGAAAGATGCCGCCGAGTTAGCCTCCAAGAACGTCAACAAGGATGCTGCAGTTCCTGAAAAAAGCACTGTTTCCTCCTTCGAAGCGGATAAGCAAGCCAAGCGTGAAGAGCGTAACCGGAAGCGGCGTATCGCTGAGCTCGAGGAAGGCATTGCCTCACTAGAGGAGTCGATCGCTTTTATAGAAAATGAAATGACTAAACCTGAAGTTTATCAGGATTATTTAGCACTTCAAGGTTATGAAGAGGACCTAAAAAACAAAAAAACGCAGCTTACAGATTTATTTAACGAATGGGAAATCCTTGCTGACGAATAATGTAAAATCCACTTCATAAATATTTTTTCATATTTCTCGATTTGTTCATAAATAGTTATCCACAGCTCTATGCACAGGTTTCGTGTATAACTACCTACTAAAAAAGCCCCTTAGGGGCTTTTTTTATGCGATAAATCGGTATTTTCAATTCCCAGGAATTATTATCCACTGAATTATCCACATTATCCACAATTCCCACAAGGTTTCACTGCTAACAAAAATGGTTATAGAGGCATTAAAAAAAACGCCGACATTGCTGATTTTACGCACTTTTTACACAACTCAGACAGAATATGTGGATAACGTTGTCCACAACTTGACAAAAGACGTAACCGCTCCAAAAACCCTTCATTTTATGATAAAAAAGAACCCGCTACCTCTAAATCAGACAGCGGGTCTATATATATTAAACAATTTGTGTAGAGAGCAGCGCAGCGTTACAGGCTGCAATGTAAGCAATTCCTGCTGCCATGATAATATCTTGATGCGTAGCTGTGCCTCTAAATTTAAGACCTTCCCACTCTACCATCACAGCCGCTTCCGCTTGGGCATTCTCTCCACTTCCAAGTGAATGCAGTTCAAGTCCCGCAAAATCTATGTCCTCTGTTATCCCTTGGCCAATAGCAGCGATAATGGCCTCAAGCGGACCATCCCCAGTACTAGTATGTGAAGTTTCCTGTCCAGATTTCAAATGGCGAACCGTAACAGCGGCCACCCGGCGCTGGGCGCTACCTGCCAATACCTGAACCTCGCCCAATTCATAAACCTGAGCTTGTTGTCCAGTAGTAGTGCTTACCATTTGCAGCAGTTGGTCATCACTGACAACCTTTTGACGGTCAGCCGTCTCTTTAAACGATTCATACAATGCATCCAGCTCCGCAGGCTCAAGCGTAATGCCATACTTCGCCGCCCGGTCCTTCAGCGCATGTCTGCCAGAATGCTTGCCCAGAATGATCATGCTACGTGGGATGCCCAGCCGTTCCGGATCCATGATCTCATAGGTGCTGCGATCCTTCAGCAAACCGTCCTGATGAATCCCTGACTCATGCTGGAAAGCATTTCTTCCAACGACTGGCTTGTTATAGGCGATTGGAAAATGCATTGCCCCGCTGATCATCCGTGAAGTATCGTACAACTTATCTAGCACAATGCCTGTCTCTGCCCCAATCGCATCCCCGCGGGTTTCGAGCGCCATCACAAGCTCTTCTAGTGCACAGTTCCCGGTACGCTCACCTACTCCGTTCACAGTGACTTCGATCTGTGTCGCGCCTCCATCAATCGCCGCCAGACTGTTGGCTACAGCCAGCCCCAAATCATTGTGACAGTGGGCACTATAGCTTACTTTGTCCCCGCCTCTTGCTCCCAGCCGCACTCGTCGGAACATTTCCCCGTATTCATGTGGCAAGGCGTAACCGACCGTATCGGGCAGATTGATAATAGAAGCGCCTTCCTCAATGACAGCTTCAACCATTTCAATCAGATCATCGATTCCTGTTCGCGCAGCATCCATCGCCGTGAATTCAACGACATCAGAGAATTGACGCGCGTAAGCCGTCATCTCGCGGGCTTTGGCTACGACTTCAGCTCTGCTCATACGCAATTGATGCTGCAAATGAATATCAGAAGAGGAGATGAACAGGTGAATCCGCCGCCGTTCAGCATCTTGGGTTGCCCGGACTGCCGCGTCAATATCCCCTTTAACCGCCCGTGCAAAACCGCAAATTTCCACATTTCGCACCTTACGTGAAATCGTCTGTACTGCTGCAAAATCACCAGGGCTCGATATCGGGAATCCAGGTTCCATCACATCAACACCCAGATCTGCGAGCTTATAGGCCAGCAGTATTTTTTGCTCTGGGGTCAGACTTGCGCCCGGAGCCTGTTCACCGTCTCGCAGAGTCGTATCGAAAATTTGTATACGTTTCTTTACTGGAATAATCATCTGAATTCCTCCTGTTTTCCTCTTATTAGATTCCTTACCCTAGCCTATGCTTCAGCGCAGATCCACACGTCGACTTGTAGTCCTGCTAAATTCCCCACCCACTGCTGCCGGCAGCTGATACGAATGAATCCACTGCACAATTTGGAATGTGCTGAGGGTTCACTCTTGGCGTCTTATGTAGCGCCTGAGTCCGTAACCGGAACCGCTTCTATAAGAACGCAAAAACCCGCCGTCTCTAATAAAGAGACGGCGGGTTACCCCTCCGCGGTACCACTCTTTTTGACGCATAGGCTATTAAAATAATTCAAGCCGTTAAGCTGCGTCCAGCTCTTCTTCCCGGTCCATCCTGAGGATATCAGGATGGACCGGAAAGGTCCGATAACGGGGACAGCCGTAGGCAGCGTACTCTTCTTTCCGCCGCTCCGCTCCCGGGCGAGATTCAAGACATCCGGTGACTGCGTCGCACCACCCCGCAGCTCTCTGTTCACCATCTTTCTCTACTACTCCCGTTCCTAGCGTGTTGTATATAAGTTACTCACTACTCTAAATCCATACAAAAAAGCCTGCCATCTCATTCAAGAGACGACAGGCTGTTAACCTTCGCGGTACCACTCTTGTTGATGCTCTGTACCGGTTAAATTACTGCCGATCCCAATTGAACATCCACTCTACGGTCCAGTATGTTAGATACTCGACCACCCTTTCACGGAGGTTACCCGTAAACAGTGTACGAACGTTCCGGCGACAATTGCCGGCAATGTTTCCACCGCTCCGCTCCTAGACGAGTTCAGGTCTCCTTCGACTGCGTTGCACCTACCCGCAGCTCTCTTATCCCAGAGTATCCTTACTACTTCTGCTCATCGCGTTTCCTTGTATAATTGAACTGATTATACTCGCTAGCTCCAAATGATGTCAATAGGCGGATACAGACCATTGTTCCAGTGAGAACCCTGGGTCTGCAACCATATCCAGCGGTGTACCGCCATCATGCTGCCACTTAACGTAAGCAGCCGCTCCAATCATCGCTGCATTATCCGTGCAGTATACCGGAGGTGGAATAATTAGCTCAATGCCTTCCGCTTCACAGCGCGAGATCAATGCCGAGCGGAGTCCAGCATTAGCAGCAACGCCTCCACACAGCAATAACTGCTTGGAGCCAGTAGCTTTAACAGCACGTACTGCTTTTTCAACCAGAACCTCAACCACAGATTCTTGGAACCCGCGGGCAATACCCGCCACATCTGGTGTGAGACCTTTCATCTTACTCTGATTCACAACGTTCAGCACAGCCGACTTTAGGCCACTGAAGCTGAAATCATAAGAATCCGGCTCAAGCCATACTCTTGGCAACGTTACAACCTCCGCCGCTTCTCGTGCAAGACGGTCTACATGAGGTCCGCCAGGATAAGGGAATCCCAGTGCCCGTGCCACTTTATCATAGGCTTCGCCTACCGCATCATCACGGGTGCGTCCGATAATTCGAAACTGACCTTCCCGCTCCATATGAACCAATTCAGTATGTCCGCCGGATACCACTAGTGTCATGCAGGGATACTGCAACTCTGCCACTAAACGGTTAGCATAAATATGTCCTGCAATATGATGAGTGCCAATCAGCGGCTTGCCCCATGCGAGAGCAAGACTCTTGGCTGCTACTACCCCGACAAGTAAAGCCCCCACCAAACCCGGGCCTTGCGTAACTGCCACCGCCGACAATTGATCTGGTGTAACCCCTGCTGTAGCGAGTGCTTCCTCTATCACCAGCGTAATCACTTCCACATGTTTACGGGAAGCTACTTCTGGTACCACGCCCCCGAAGGCGCGATGCGTCTCAATCTGACTCGAGATAATGTTGGATAACACTTCAGAGCCATCTTTAACCACAGCGACCGACGTTTCATCACAACTCGTCTCAATAGCAAGTATAAGTACAGGCTGAGCTGCGCCCGTTTCTGTCTTCATTTTAATTCCACGCTTCCTTCCATATTGCCATGCTCCTCGTACTCTGGCAGATCCGCCCACATAATGAGCGCATCCTCGCGATTATCGGAGTAATATCCTTTGCGTGTGCCGGCAGAACGAAAGCCTTTTTTACGATATAAATTCTGTGCTACCTCGTTCGATACCCGTACTTCAAGCGTAATCGATTTCATCCCCACATAAGACGCCGTCTTCATAAGCTCTTCGAGCAGGCGTTCGCCCCATTTACGTCCACGATAGGCTTCGAGCAAGGCTATATTCGTCACATGCGCCTCATCCACGATGGCCCACATACCGGCATAACCGATAATATGACCTGCCAGCTCCATAACCATATATTTTGCAAAATGATTATGTGTCAACTCGTTTCGAAAAGCTTCCTCCGTCCAAGGCATCGTGAAGGCTTCCCGTTCAATGATAAGAATGTCAGGAATATCCTCCAACTTCATCAAACGAAAAACAAGTTCAGCCTCCTGAGCTCCCATTGATTCCGCTTCCGTCATTGTTTCTTTAAGCCTCCTTCTCTGCTTAACCGCAGATTGGCCTCCGCTTCTGAAATCTGAGTATAGTTAGGGATCAAACTATGGATATCATCATTCTCTACCAGAATCCGCGCTTCTCCAAGAAATCCTGTCCAGCGGCCTTCCATTTCATAAGGAACTGCAATAGAAGCACCAAGATCCTTCAATGGACGAAGCGATTCCTCGCTGCCATGCACAGCAGTCTCCCCAACAAACCAAAGAACAGCGGGCTTATTACCCTCAACTGACGCCTGTTCTAAACGTTCAGCTAAATAATCTACCCAGTCTGCCATCAGACGGATGGCATCAGGTTCAAGACGGCTAGGAGCGTTATTTCTCTCAGCTGCGAAAAGTCCGGTGTATACCTGTCCTCGACGTGCATCCATCAGTGGAATGATCCAATCAGGCCCGAAGCCACTGTTCTCATTAGCTTGTCCTAACTCTTCTTGCGCCTTATTCTTGAGGGCTGTTTGATATCCGCCCCATGCCACTGCATGTAGACTCGAAATACCAACTACCGGGACATTCCATGCCCATGCCAGCGTTTTGGCTGCAGTAACTGCGATACGTGTTCCCGTATACGATCCAGGACCCACACCTACAGAAATCCCTCCCAGCATTGCAGCAGTAGTTCCCGTAGCTTGCAGCGCCTGCTCTATAATCGGCAGTAAATGTACTGAATGATTCCGTTCTCCGGAAGCATTAATTTCATGCAGTAGTTCCCCATTCTCTGTAATTGCCACGCCTAATACTGCAGTTGATGTATCCAGCGCTAAAAGCCGCTTGCGCGGCTCTGTATTCTGATTCGTCATCTTCCTTAACCCCACTTCTGGATCAGCTTCCGGCAAAGCTCACCATACGGCTCCCCAATTCCGGTCACCGTAATCATTCTTTCATCCGGCCCGACTGTTTCCATGTATATGTGCATATGCCGCGGCGGCATTAAATCCGTAATAATACTGCTCCATTCCACCAAGCAGACGCCTTGCCCGTAGAAATACTCATCTAGTCCAAGCTCGTCCGCTTCCTGAAGCGAAATCCGATATACATCCATATGATATAGCGGTAGACGGCCCTCATACTCTTTAATAATTGTAAAAGTAGGACTGTTTACGATCCCCTTTACGCCGAGATGCCGAGCGTACCCTTGCGAGAATGCCGTTTTTCCTGCGCCCAGATCGCCATCCAAACCTATAACCATCCCAGGCGACGAAGCAGTAGCTAGAGCAGCTGCAAGCAACTCTGTATCCTGGAGGCTGTATGAACGGTAAGTGAACACCGTTTCGTCTGTATTGTCCAACTACAACTACCACCTTTTAATATATACCTGCCAAAAACCATTACATTTAATTATATCGGTATGCTCCATCCACCGCAACAACTGTCCCTGTTCAATCTTACATGTCAGTATGCTTACAATAGAAAAAGAGACCTCTACGCAAAAATAAGCATAAAGAGTCTCTTTTATACAGGTTTGATTCCGCTTATTCACACACTCTGAGTAGTCATTCGTTAATGTTCTTGCTCCTCTAACCGTTCCACGCCTACTGTATGCGTATTGGTTGGTCTTGAGCCTACTTGCACCGTAGCCATTCCGTTCTGTGCATCCACATGCTCAATCCATACAGGTTCTCCATCCAAATGTACACTTACCGTCTCTTTTGAAGCATAAATATCCTGTGCTCGTTTGACGTCCACCACTGTTCTCCTCCTTTATTGTTCTCAAAGTTTACGATTCTAAGGGTGATGTATCTTCGATCGTTCGCTCTGCATCCAGCTTCTCCGAATCGGATACCTGACTAGCCTCCGGGGGAGCAATTATGCTGTCCCAATCCACTACTGTTGCCGGTATATCCTGCTCGCTCAGCGCATCGCTCCAATCATTACCTCTTGGTTCCATCCCTTTGTATTCTCCTCCTCAGCTTTAAAGGCCTGATTTTATATTTTCCCATGCTTCTCAAAAAATGCACCCGGCTAGAAAAGCCTTTCCTGCCTCATACTAACCCAAAGCAGAATAACTTAGATCAGGAGGCGTTACTCATGCATACCGTTTGGAAAGGAGCCATCAGCTTCGGGCTAGTGCATGTTCCAGTTAAGATGTTCTCCGCTACAGAAGACAAGGACATTTCTCTGCGTTATATCCATAAGGAATGCGGCAGCCCACTGTCGTATGTACGTAAATGTCCGGTGTGTGACAAAGAGGTGGCTTGGGAAGAAATCGGCAAGGGTTATGAGTATGAAAAAGGGAAATTCGTTCTCTTCGACAAGGAGGAACTGGATCAATTAACTGACGAAAGCAGCAAAAGCATTACCATTCTCGACTTTGTTGACCTGACGGAGATCGATCCCATTTATTTTCAAAAAACCTATTACTTATCCCCCGATCAGGCAGGCACAAATGCCTATCGCCTTCTTATGGAGGCCATGCGTCAAACTGGTAAAATTGGCATCGCCAAAATTTCGATTCGCTCTAAGAGCAGTCTGGCAGCTATTCGTGTGCTGGAGGATTGCCTCGCCATCGAGACTATTTTTTATCCTGATGAAGTGCGACCGGTCTCGCAAGTGCCTGGCCTGCCCGAAGCAGGGACGGTGAATGATAAAGAGCTGGATATGGCCAAGTTGCTCATTTCACAGCTATCCACGCCTTTTGATCCGGCAAAATATACCGATGATTATCGTCAGCGCATGCTTGATCTAATCTCACATAAGATAGCAGGCGAGGAATTTCATATCGCTCCCGCTAAACAGGAGAGCAATGTGATTGATCTAATGGCTGCATTGCAGGCCAGTATTCAGGCTGTACAGCATATCCCTACAGATCCTGGACCTTCCTTAGCAGGTACCAAGAAGACCAAGACTAAAGCGGCTCCGGCTGCCAAAAGAAAAACTTCCAAGACTAAGACAGCAGCTGAGCCTGCCGATCAGCAAAACGAAGCTTCCGGACCAATTCCAGTCATCACCCCAAAACCGAAACGCCGCAGTCCAAAAAGCAAAACCACCGTATCGTAGGAGGCTCTGCCCATGAAGCTTCAGCCCATTATTCCTTTTGAACCCATACTGGCTGAGCAGCTTCCAGCAGGCAACCAGTGGATCGCACAAATTAAATGGGATGGCGTGCGCATGTTGTCCTATTCCGACGGAAGCAATGCTCAGCTAATTAACAGACGTGGCAATTACCGTACCACGCAATATCCTGAGCTTACTGATGTAGCTGCTTACTGCAAGGCTGATTCCGTTATTCTTGATGGTGAGATCATTGCACTCAAAGACGGCAAGCCCTCATTCCATGAAGTAATGCGGAGGGACAGTTTAAAGAATGGTTCCACGATTTCCGTCGTTAGGCATCAGGTTCCTGTCATTTATATGATTTTTGATATTCTGTTCTACAATGGTCAATCGACGATGGATCAACCTTTATTCTCGCGGCAGCAGCTACTAAGCGATATTCTGCTGCCGCACCCCCATGTACAGGCCGTACCCAGTTATACCGATCCTACAGAACTGTTCGCGGCTGCTCAGAGTCAGAGCTTGGAGGGTATCGTCTGTAAGGACATCAACAGTACTTATGCTCCAGGTGGAAAAGATAAGCGCTGGCAGAAACGCAAAATCATTTCGGATATTACGGCAGTAGCCGGGGGTGTAACCTTCCGTGACGGCATCGTCAATGCGCTACTTCTTGGGCTGTATGATGATAAAGGGAATTTGCATTATATCGGACATGCCGGGCCAGGCAAATTGACTGTACAGGATAAACGCGACTTAACTGCAGAGGTACAGCATTTAAAAATAGATCAAATGCCCTTTACAGCTGATCCCCAGCGAGGGAAGGGTGCTTTTTGGATAAAACCGAAGCTTGTCTTCAAAGTTCATTTTTTGGAATGGAATACCTCAGGCACTCTTCGTCAGCCGGTTACTCAAGCGAGGGTAGATCTTCCTCCCGAATCATGTACCATGGAACAAAAAGGATAAACTCTTCCCAAAAAAACGTCCTCCCGAATTTATGGTCAAGCCCCCATTTTATAGACACTGAAAAAAGACCCTAGGCAATAAGCTGTTTCCGGTACTCTACCGGAGGCAGCTTATTTAACCTTCGTTGTGGCCGATGTTGGTTATAAAATCGAATGTAATCTTCAATTTTCCTTTGTGCCTCATCCATATTTCGGATATCATAAGGATAGAGTCCTTCCGTTTTGAGATGCGAGAAGAAGCTCTCCATAGAGGCGTTGTCATAACAATTGCCTCGGCGAGACATGCTGATTCGGGCCCCAACCTTTGGCAGCATGTCGTGGTATGCATGAGACGTGTATTGGAATCCCTGATCGCTGTGAACGATCAGTCCAGTCACGTCTTTTTGCTGACTCCACGCCTGCTCAAAGGTCCGGAGAACCAGTTCGTTGTCGTTCCTAGCGCTCATTTGATAAGCGATAATTTCGTTATTGAATAAATCTTTAATCGCAGAAAGATAGAGCCACTTTTCGCCTACACGATATTGCGTAATGTCTGTCACCCATTTTTGGTTGGGAGCATCCGCTTTGAAATCCCGTTTCAAAATATTTTTCGCCACACGGTCTCCTTCAGAAGTAGCATAATTACAACGATGTTTTCGGCGGATCCTCGAACGAATGCCTAAATCCTGCATAATTCTGAGTACCTTCTTATGATTCATCCAAACCCCGTGGTCTTGTAGCAAGAACAATTGAATTTGGCGATAACCGTAGACTCCTTCATACCTTTCATAGACCTTCTGAATGAGCGCCTTTGCTTCCTGATCCCGATCTGTTCCTTTGCGCTTCATGAAAGCGTAGTATCCACTTCTAGAGACCCTAAAGAGTTTACACAGGTTGCTAACGGCATACTCTTTTGCAGCGTTCTCAATGACTCTATATTTGTGCGTTTCACCTCCTGCATCCAGATTTCCAAACACTTTTTTAGCATTTCATTTTCCCGTTTGAGCTTTTGAACATACCTATCTTGATCGATATATTCAATACGACGCCCCCGTTGATCTAGTAGCCCAAATTCCCCTAGCTCTCGGTATTTCTTCATCCATCTCTTTACCCGTCCTTGATCTTGTATCTCAAAATGCTCCGTAATTTTCCGATAAGTCCATCTTTCCTCCACATGTAAACGAATGGCCTCTTTTTTAATCTCATCTGAGTAATTTTTAAACTTCTGTCCTTTAATCGCCATAAAAATGCACCCCCTAGAATTTCATCGGATAAACCAGGGGTTTTTTCCAATGTCTATTCTAAGGGGTGCACTTCACTTATCGAGAGGACGTTTCTTATTGCGCTGTAAGAGTCGTCACAATAGCCTCCAGCTCTGCTTTAGTCTGCGTTGTATTTTTCGTATTCGTCAGCGTATAATCGATACTTCCATCCGCACTGGACCATACAAGCTGAACTTTTAGATCTCCATGGTGAGGACCAAACACCGTGTAGACTGCTTCAACCCCGTTGATGGTCAAATTTTCATCCTGGTCACCAGGCAGCTGCGCTAAAGTAACCCCTTCCGGAAGCGTATATGCTGGAGCTGATTTTAAATTTAATCTTTCCCCATTTCGCAGATAAGTGATAGAGGTTTCTGTATCACTCCACTTAAAACTTTGTGAAATCACTTTTTTACCAGCAGCTTGTGCTTTAGCTTTTACCTGATCTTTGAGGACTTTATACTCTGCACTGAAAAACTTCGGAAGCACTGGATTTAACACGACATCCTGCAGCTTATAATCCTCCGGGAGTGAGGCTGGTATCAAGAGTGACTTTCCGCTTAATGAGGATAACTTCTGCGCAGCTTCATTTGTAGAACTGAATCTGTACGGCATATATCTTATACTCAAGGTTTCATCTGGATTAGATTTCTTGTCGTTTACATAAAGGACTTTAACTTCGCCCGCTTTTAAGGGAACTATATTTTCTTTGGCAATCAAAGCTTCAATCGTTGGCGATACCGGCGTGTTCTGTTCAATGGGTGCAGTAGCTTTGCTTTTATTATTACTCCCTGAAGGCACTGCGCCTGCCGTTCCACTTACCGCGCTCATTAACACTAGCAGGCTCAAACCCGTGATGGCCGCACTTTTTTTAATCATCTTTATAATATCCTCCTTTAACCCCTTGGTTACTTGATCATGCTTTTAGCTACAGCCAACATTTCATTTGTCGTCAGTTTACTGACCCGATTGTCTGAAAGGGTATATTGTATCGCGCCTGATTTATCCAGCCACACTAGCTTAGTGTTGAAGCTTGCATCTTTAGCCGAATCGGTTGTAAGAATTACTTTCCTACCGTTGACCGTCAGTTCTTTCTTAGTTTCTGAAGCTCGTACAAAAGGCACAGCTCCTTCGGGGAGTTTGGCGGGCGGCACTCCAGTTACAATGCTAAAACTGGCTTTTCCTTTGGCATACAGCTGCATAGACAAGTTCGTTTGGCTCCAACTGATGATCTTGCTAAACAACTGTTTGTTGGGATCACCTGCCGCCGCTGCCTTTAGTTCCTGCTCTAATTGTAAATACAGCTCTGAATCGTTTGCTACAGACGGTGGATAAATGATGGCTGTCGCCAGAGCGAAGCCCTTAGGAAGATTTCCGGGCTGTGGAGTAGCCGGGCCCTTCAACGCTTTGAATTTAGCAGCAAAGGATTTGTAGTCTTTAAAAACAAATCCTTTGCCAGAGAAGCTGATCGTATCCTGAGGGTTAGAGACTTTGTCACGTACGTAGTAGGCCAAGTACGTACCTTCCTTCAATCCTGCAACCAGGGTCTGCAGTTCCTTCTGGAGCTTCTGATCGGTTGGTACTGCAGTCAGCTGTCCAGAGGCAGCTGCGATCGAAAGGGACAAGCCAGACGCACCCCCACTCACAACTACTCCTGTTCCTAACAAGGTTGCTGCCGAGAGCACGATCAGTGTTTTTTTGAGTTCATCATTTAGCTTCAATTTCTAAATCACCTCCTTCTAATTACACTTCTATAACACTCCAGCATGAGAAAAAGGGACATTTTCTTACAAAAAAAAGAAGCCGCTCCAAGCAACCATCATGGCTTTTGGGACAGCCTCTTTTTTTGTTCTTAACATTACAAGTGACGCGCCAAGGGATGCAATATGTGAAGCACCTATAGAGTAATTGGGAATTCCTCCCTAAAATTCAGAAATTTCTGTTCATCGGACTTATAATTAGGGAAAACTTCCCTGAAATTTGGCCTATTCGGCAACGAATAAAGAAATTCCTATGATTATTAGGGAGGAATTCCCTGATTCCGTTCATTTAGAGCGAATATCGGTTATTTTTAGGGAGTTTTTCCCTAATTAATTTAAAGGACTCTATACATTGCATAGACACAGAACGTATCGCCCATAGTCCACCGTCACATATATCAGTAATCCACAAATCATCTACTGCAAGCCGCAAGTAAATCATACATAGCACATCGCCCACCGCCCCAACCAGTAGCATAGAACACTACGCGTGGCATATTGTCACATGGTACAGTAAAATCCATTACTTTTCCTATTCCATAAAAAAAGCTGCCTCCCAAGTAGATTTCACTACTTTTGAGACAGCTTCTCATATTGTACGAATAGAACAACAGTAGCTAGCGAATAAAACTGTTAGCAATCACTTGCCATTGTTCACGGGTTAAACTCTCATTCAGTCCATCATTTAGACTACGAATCGTCTGGCTGGCTTCATCATACCAATACAAAAGATTCCGGGAAGACCAAGTCTGCTCCCCCTTCTCTGTACTCGCTGCGATAAAAACTGCTTCTTTACCAGTACCTGTCATTGACCATTTTTCGGCAGTCTGACCTTCCAAGATAGACACTTGCGATATACCACCCATATAGGCGCTCTGATTTAAGGATAGTTCAATTGTTTGATCCCCCTTATGGTAGGTAAGCTCAGCACTCTCTATGGCATTCACAGCTATCTTCTCTATAAATAGCTTTTGGCCTGTTTTATCGACCTTTGCTTTTTTTTGAAATTGTTCAAGCATTTCTTTATATTCCTTGTCTATCGGCCAGTAAGGAGGAGCAGCTTTAAAAGTGGCGTACTCAAATTCATAACCATTAGCGAGTATGGAAGGCAGCTCGGGCCAGAAATCCCCAGTCCCTTTTAATTTTTTCACGAAATCTTGATGATTAGAATACACCGGAGAACTGAAAGCGAACTGCAATTGATTTCCATAGCCTAAACCTTTGGCCAACTTAGTAAACTCAGTATCATTCACATAATAAGCAGCCATTTCTCCAGCATTCAAGTGAGCAAGCACCTGCTCTTTATAAGTCGCCAATAAACTCAGATACTTCTCTATCGCAGGAGAGGTCGAAGGAATAGGAGTATTATAGTGCACCGTCTGTACAATAGCCTTCCCTCCGCTGTTCACTAGCGTAATAGCTCCATCCGGAGGTTGCGTGATATCAATTGTAGACTGGCTACCATGTTCCGTTAAATCTCCAAGTCCAGACAGCTGAAGGGCACCAAATCCGAGCATCCCCAGCAATACAGCTGCGGAGACCCCTGAGAGAAGTCTTTTTCTAAATTTAGATGGATGCGGGAGTATCTTCGCTTGCTTCTGCATAACGGGATCTCCCGTCTCTGAGAATGGCTCCCGTTCGTCTCTGAGATTCGTCATTTCTCCGCCCATCGTTTTCTGTTGATCATGAATTGCCATTACCCGATTCATAACTGCTGCTTTTACATCTAGTTCGTCGCAGTTCCCCAATGCGTCCATTTTCTTTATCATTTTCTCTTCAACACAGCTTCGTTGCCCCACCATTCCGTCCCCCCTTTCTGAGCATTCATCGTTTTGCCAAGCTTCGCAATCGTACGCCTGTATTTCTTCTTCACAGCATCCGTATTCTTATCAAGGATCTCCGCAATTTCCGGGAAGCTCTGTTCCTCAAAGATTCGCAGCACTAACAAGTTTCGCTCCTCTGTCTTCAGCTTCGCGAGGGCAAAAGTCAGATGTTCGTTAAATATGTAACGGTCCATCAACTGTTCCGGGCTTTCTGCAGGCGGATCTGGTTGAAAAAGCGCCATAAGTCTCAAATGTCTTTGACGTTTGCGGATCAGGCTGAGGCAATGATGATAGGCAATTTTATATAACCAGGAAGAAAAGCTCGCGATGGGACGATACGTGCCTATATGCTGATATGCCTTCACCAGAATATCCTGCACCGCATCCTCCGCTTCCGTGCGGCTCCCAAGCAGCCGGCTGCAATAGCGGTAAATCGGTTTTTGAAAAGCTTCGACGATAAGGGCATAGGACTCTACCTCGCCTGCCTGTACCCGAACGACGGTGTGTTCTATCCCGTCCAAAATCAGCAAACTCCCCTTTCACATAACCGTATAACCTTATAACTCTTATGATCATCCAAAAGGGACACTTTGGAAATATTTTTTTCATGAAAAGAAACAGACTGGCACATAATACCCTCATTCCTATAACAGAAAGGAGTTTCCGGATGCCAGCAGCCATCAAAGGCACAATTACCGTAGACGGCCAAGAGATAACCATCACCAACCCAGAGAAGCTGCTATGGCCGGATTGCGGAATTACAAAACGGATCTATCTGGAAAAGCTCGCCGCCCTCTCTCCCTACCTGCTGCGCTATTGCCGCGATCGGCTGCTTACCGTTATTCGTTATCCGCACGGTGTCTCGGGAATGTCCTTTTATCAGAAAAATGCCCCTGATCCTCTGCCTGCCTTTGTCCAGACCGCTGTTCACGAGAATATTAATTATATCAAGCTGCAAGGTTTAGCTGAGTTGATCTGGCTGGGAAATCTGGCTGCTCTGGAGTTTCACCCTTCTTTGCATTATGTAGGCAGCGATCTGCCTTGTGAGTGGATGATTGATCTAGACCCGTCACGTGAAGTCGAGCCCCGGATCATGGAAGCAACTGCAATCGTAGGGACGGTCTTAACCTCTCTTGGTTTATCTTCTGTGCCCAAAACCTCCGGCGCTACGGGGGTGCAGATCATAGTCCCTATCGAGACCGGTGTTACTTTTGACGGATTGCGAAAAATCGGACACTTTGTCGGTCGTTATGTCACCGAGAAGCACCCCAATTTATTCACCTTAGAGCGTCTGAAGAAAAATCGCGGAGATAAAATATATTTTGACTACCTCCAGCATTACAGTGGCAAAACATTAGCTGCACCTTATACACCACGCGCTAGGCCGCTCGCTACTGTATCCACACCATTGCTCTGGGAGGAGGTTCGGCAGAACGTATCCCCTACTGATTTTCATTTGCTCAATATTGAGGAACGCTTGCAACGTATGGGGGATCTTCTGGAAAAAGTACCGCCGCAGCCTGTCCAACAGCTCATCGCTAAGCTTCCATAGGGGAAAACCCCACAAATAATAAACCCCAAAAACAGCAATAAGCCCGCAGCATCAATTCACGCTACGGGCTTATCAGGCGTCCCACTCAAGGACAGAAGGTATATTGTATAAGAATACGGCATATCGAGTCTTGTTCACCGTATTTATTGCTCCATTATTCGTAAAAATACCTTCTTTCAGATAATAATACTAAAGTGCCAAGCTAACATAATTTAAACTAATGAATTGCTTTCTTCTTGAAGCGGCCGCCTTTAACATCATGAATGTTACCTATTGCGATGAATGCACCTGAATCCCAATCCTCAACAATGGATTTAAGCTTAGCTTCTTCCAAACGGGTGATAACCACGAAGATCACTTTTTTGTTCTCCCCGGAAAATCCGCCTTCTCCATCTAAATAAGTAACACCACGTCCAAGACGCTCCGTCAAAGCTTCACCGATATCCCGGAATTTATCACTGATAATCCATACCGATTTCGACTGATCGAGACCCTCAAGTGTAATGTCAATTACCTTGAATGCAATGTAATAAGCAATTAGTGAGAACATCGCATTATTCCAACCGAACACAAATCCAGCTCCGGATAAGATGAACAGGTTGAAGAACATAACAACTTCACCTACAGAGAAGGGAAGCTTCTTTGCTACTAGAATAGCAACGATTTCTGTACCGTCTAAAGATCCGCCAAAACGTACAACTAACCCTACACCAACACCAAGAATAATACCGCCAAACACGGCAGCAAGCATGGGCTCAACCGTAAAGGCACTCACATGATGCAACAATGAAGTCCCAATAGACATAAGTATGATTGCATATAAGGTAGATAAAGCAAAGGTCTTACCGATTTGCTTATAACCAATTAACAAGAACGGAAGGTTTAACAGCGTCAATAAAATCCCCAGAGGAATATCGAAAAGATATGATAAAATAATGGAGATACCTGTAATTCCACCATCAATCATTTCATTCGGTACGAGGAATATTTCTAGTGCAACGGCCATCATTGCTGCCCCGATGGATAACATGATCATTCGCTGGGCGAACTTAGCCATTTTATGTGTTCCAGTCTTCTGGAGTTTGCTCTGTTCCTCGTTGGCAATCATTTGTGGACTCACATTCATAGAACTCCCCCTACAATTTAACAGTATAGTTTTGAAACATTCGGAAGTATAATTATTATCTATACTTTCTTACATTTCTTCTTATACAATTATTATATCACAAAATAAGCCCTAATAATGAATGGAACACGATATATCCTTCGAAAAATTCAGATTAAGTCCCCTTTCCAGTCATAATAGCGGAGATAACAACTGACACAGCCCTTCACCGAGTTTGACAATTCTCCCTCTCTCCTTAAACTTTACAGGATCAATAAATTCACTGTGCTTTTGATCCTTCTCAAATCCTCTGACAAGTGGAGATATAGCATCCGGATGCAGAAGCACAGCAGTCAATTCAAAGTTAGAATAAAAGCTGCGCATATCCAGATTTGCACTCCCCACCGTAGCGATCAGCTCATCGATAATCATGATCTTGGCATGCATAAATCCTTTCGTATAGCGGTAGAATTTCACCCCTGCGTCTTGTAAATTTTCTAAATAAGACAAAGAAGCATGATAGACAAGCATATTATCAGGCTTCGCCGGAATAATAATTCTTACATCCACTCCACGAAGTACTGCGCTTTTCAAAGCCCGGCAGATGGAAGGATCAGGAATAAAATACGGAGATGTGATCCAAATCCGATGTTTTGCTGCGCATAAAGCGGCAAAATACATCTCTTGAGAAGCGTCAATTGCAGCATCTGGGCCACTCCCAACAATCTGCACGGCTTCTTGCGCCTCACAAGCATGTTTTGGGAACAGACGCGGATGGCTCATACTTTCGCCAGAGGCCAATCTCCAATCCTTTAAGAAGACATGCTGAATATAATATACCGAGTCTCCTTCTAGACGCAGATGGGTATCACGCCAATATCCCATTTTGAGATCCTTCCCCAAATAATCATCCCCTATATTCATTCCACCCGTGAAACCAACGAGCCCATCCACCACCAGAATCTTCCGATGATTGCGGAAATTAAAACGACGCTCCAATAAAGAACTAATCGGAGGTAAAAAAAAGTGAAACTCTACTCCCGCATTTCTCAACACACGAATGAATCTTCGGCTTAAATGATGGCTGCCCAGACCATCACAAAGTAACCGCACCTTAACGCCCTGACGCGCCTTCCGAATCATAACATCTTGAAACTGCTCCCCAATTTCATCATCCCGATAAATATAGAATTCCATGTGTATATGTTCTTTCGCCTCTTCCATTGCTTCAAGCATAGCATCATATGCTTCTCTAGCAGTAGATAATACCCTGCTCTTATTGTGACCAGTAATCGGTCCTTCTGCGATTTTCGAGAGCAAATCCAATAGACCTTTATTATTCTCAAACTGAGCGTTTCCACTCTCAGTAACATCCTTTACTACCTTAATATTGCCAGAGACATGCGAACGAATTTCACGAAAGAGTGAAATACATCTTTTATTTAATTTTCGATTCTGTCTATAATCACGGCCCAGAAAATAATAGAATGCAAGGCCAAGCGGTGGACAACAGAATGAAATGAACAGCCATGCCATAGCTCTTTGTGGGCGACGGAACTCCATAAATACAATTACTGCGATCTGTATAATAAAAAGACTTAGAATTATCGCAAAGGTCTTCAATTCACTACCTCCTCCATTAATAAAACAGTTGCAATAGACTCGCTGCGACGACTCTAGTACAGGTTTTGCCGTAACTCTCTTTCTTTATTCATACAAACCGTTGTCATGTTCCCGAAAGATATGGAATACATAGAGTAGTAAGACAATTCGGGATGAGCCTAATGGAAGTAAGGTCGTTAGCTTCGTGTATCGTAAGGCGGCTGCCATATGCCGCAGAAAGGAGAAGCCATGAAGAGTCAGCCAGATCATAACCGGATTACGCTGCTCGTCGTAAGGGATGCCGGGCGCCCCGTCAAACAACTCCAGATCTCAAAGCCACTTGCGTTCGCCCTGCCGGCAGCAGCAGCTCTGTCCCTCTCCAGTCTGGTCACCTCTATGCATTTCCATGCCTCGCAGTCGATCTCACAACTGGAAGCTGAGGCAGCCGCACTATCACTAACCAATCTCCGCATGGAAATGAAGGTCGCTGATAAGGATAAAGATCTTATGCAGCTACGTGATCAAGTCAGCGAACTATCAGAAGAGGCAGACAGTATTAAAGACAAGCTGAAGAGTGTAAACGCGCTGGAACAGGAGCTGCAGTCATTGATTAACAAAAGCAAAGGCTCCGCCGCAGAAACCAATGAATCAAAAACTGATTCAACCGCTTCAAATTCAACCTTAGGCTTATCAAACCGTAATGCTATACCCATACCTAATGAAACATCCTTTAAAAGTGCAATAACACCACAGGTAGGCGGAGAATATATCGCGGCCTATCAGAACGAATCGCTAAATCTGGTGGAAGAAACAAAAGACGACTTTGAAGAGATCCACAGTATGCTCGATGAAATGGTGGAAAGTATTACGCAGACCATCACTCAAGCGGAGCATGAAAATAACGTACAAGCAAATCAACAAGCAAAAAAGGCTAAGGCAGAACAAGCCAGACTAAATGCAGCAGTGCTCTGGCCTACTGATTCCAGGGTCATCTCCTCAAGCTTCGGCTATCGAACAGATCCCTTTAAGGGCTTATCCGCGTTCCATTCGGGTGTCGATATTGCCGGGAACTTAGGCGATCCTGTATATGCCGCCTTAGATGGAGAGGTCGTTACCGCCGAGCAGATGGGCGCAAGAGGCAAATATATCGTGATTAAGCATTCCAACGGTCTTGAAACCTGGTATATGCATCTGAAGGGAATGATTGTATCTCCAGGGGACAAGGTTAGCAAAGGCCAGAAGATCGGGCTACTTGGAAACACGGGCCGCAGCACAGGACCTCATCTTCATTTTCAAGTAGTGAAGCAGAATAAAACTGTGGATCCATTGAATTATGTTAAACCTTAAGCATTAATGTCATAACAATATGATTAGGAGGAATATATACATGTGGAACAAGCGGCAGCAACGAGTCCCTTTCAAGTCTACTGACTCTCTGATCGGGCACGGGGGTACGCTCGAGGGTAAAGTGCATTGCGATACGAACCTGCGGATTGAAGGTACCTTTAGCGGTGAAATTATATGCAGTGGTGTAGTCACTGTAGGTGAGGAAGGCACGGTGCGCTCCAGTATTAGAGCAGAAGAAATCGTTATCGCTGGTAAAGTATATGGAGATGTTACTGCGGATCGTAGGCTCATTATGACTGGTACCGGCGAGCTACACGGTAATATTTCTGCAGGAGCACTCAGCATTATGGAGGGCAGCCTGCTTAATGGGTCCATCGCCATGCAAGAACAGCCCACCTCTGAACAAGCAGGTGAGCTCAAAAGTAATACGAAAAAGGACAAGACAGCCAAACGTTCCTCCAAAGCAGAAGAAACGCTTGAAGCCGGTTAAGTTTATTTTTATCCAGCAACGTCCCGTTTACGGAAGACAAACCAGGAAACAGCCAAGAATAAAACATAATACACTGCTAGTATACCAATAGAGAAGCCAAGTGTAGCACCACCTGGGCCAATATCAGATCCAATGTAAACCCTTAGATCCATATGAGTGAAAATTAAGTATCTGGCCCATTCGAACACATCAGGATTAAGCAAAGCCGCGAAAATGCTCTGGGCGAACATGATAAACATGGATAAACCAATCGCCAATCCACTTGCACGGAATACGGATGAAATCATAAAAGCAAGCGTAACCGTCAAGAAAAGAGTGACGTAGCGGCATAGGAGATCTAAAAAGGAATACTCAGCAGGGCTCCAAGTTACAATTGAAGACAGTGCATCTCCAGCTGGGTTGGCGAAAATAAACGATGAAACTAAACCAAAAACAATCAATACCACAGTACAAAGCAAGCTAAAGAGCACAACACTAATGTATTTTGAGAGCAAGATCTGGGAACGACTCCACGGGCGAATCAGCAGCATTTTGATGGTTCCCCAAGTAAATTCGCCCGCTACGGAGTCAGCGGCTATAACAACAACGAAGATCGTATTCAGGAAGAATACAACACTCACTATCATTTGGAAGCTGTCCCAAACGCCTAAGCGTGATGCTGGGTTATCCGTTGTGAAATACATAAGAGCCGGAAGAAACGCACTAAACACTGCTAGAATAATCAGCATCACCCATGTGCGGGCACGACTATATATCTTGATGTTCTCATTATGTATCAACGCTGTAAAATTACTCAATTCCTTCACCTCCTGTAACCTCTAAGAATTGATCCTCTAGCGTACGGGCAAGTGATTTGATACTGTACACTTTAATCCCACCAGCCACTAGTCTGGCATTAAACTCAGCAATATCTTCACGTGCCGCCTCAACTACAAGCCCACCGCTCTTTAATGTTCCTTGTCCAATGAGCGCAAGTGCAGCTTCGGCATCGTCAACCTCAAACAAGGTTTCTCCGATAGGCATTGTAACATTGCCAACCTCTTTTAGTTGTTTTACCTCCAGCAGTTGCCCATTCTGAATAATGGCTACACTGTCACACATGAGCTCCATTTCGGAAAGTAAATGGCTGGAGACAAATACAGTTGTTCCTTCTTCACGACAGAGTAGGCGAAGATAGTCACGAAGCTCACGTATGCCTTGTGGATCAAGCCCATTGGTTGGCTCATCTAGAACCAGTAGCTTCGGCCGGTTTAGTAGCGCCTGAGCCACTCCAAGTCTCTGGCGCATCCCTAGGGAATAAGTCTTTACTTTGTCATGAATCCTTTGACCAAGCCCGACCAGCTCCACAACTTCATCAATCCGTTGCTTACTGACCCCCGGTACCATCCGTGCAAATTGTCTAAGATTCTGATACCCGGACAGAAACTTGTACATTTCAGGATTTTCTACAATAGCCCCAACACTTGCGATAGCCTCTTTATAATTATTTTTAATACTATGACCACTGATCAGGACGTCCCCACTGCTAATGGAAATTAATCCTACCATCATCCGTATTGTTGTCGTCTTCCCTGCTCCGTTTGGTCCCAAAAAACCGAATATTTGACCCGGTGGGATATCAAGTGTTAAATCGCTCACAAGCGTCTTAGAGCCTATTTTTTTGGTAACTCCCTGCAAACGTGCAACAGGCTCAGACATCATTTCTGTATTTGACACAGTATCACTCCCTTTCATTTACAAACAAGTTTACCATACCGTTTTTTTCAGAAAATTACAAAAAAGAAACAGTCTAACGTTGTTTAAACCGAGGCTTCGATTCGATTTGAAAAAAAAGGACCTGGCCTCCCGCAAACGGAAAAGACCAAGTCCCTTATCTCACATCATTCAATATTTCGTTATTTCAGTAGCAACTAATTAGCCACCAACGCGTGCAAGCTCACGCATATTCGCTTCAAATGCAGCCATCAAAGCAGCTTCTCCGGTCAATCCGGTTTGCTCCACTTTGCGAATCTGCTCCATCATCCGCTTGTAATCCTTCGGAATAACACGAACAAACTTCGGCAAGCTATCTGCCCACTGATCCAGCACCCGCGCTCCTGCCTCACTGCCTGTAAGCTCTACATGACGGCTAATCAGCCCACGCAGCTCTTCGATCTCTTCAAGCTCTTCTACTCTTTCGAGCAGTACCATTTCGAGATTGCAGCGGCCGACGAAGGATCTATCTGGGTCGTAGACATAAGCGATACCGCCAGACATCCCAGCCGCAAAGTTACGACCTGTTTCGCCAAGGACAACCACACGGCCTCCAGTCATGTATTCACAGCCGTGGTCGCCCACGCCTTCTACAACAACCTTCGCTCCAGAGTTACGAACGGCAAAGCGCTCACCAGCGATACCGCTGATATAAGCTTCTCCGCCTGTCGCTCCATAGAATGCAGTATTTCCGATAATGATATTGTCTTCAGCAGCAAAGGTAGCTTTCGGAGAAGGCTTGATAATAATCTTACCACCCGACAGTCCTTTACCAACGTAGTCATTGGAATCGCCTTCCACCGTAAGCGTGATCCCCTTAGGCACGAATGCCCCCAAGCTTTGACCAGCTGAACCTGTGAAATGAAGACGAATCGTATCGTCAGGCAAGCCGGCTGCCCCGTATTTACGAGTCAACTCGCTGCCAAGGATGGTTCCAACAGCACGATTAACGTTCGTAATCGGCAGCGATGCTTCTACAGCCGTACCAGACTCTAGTGCAGGTGCAGCCAGATCCAGCAGTTTGGAGACATCAAGTGTCTCTTCCAGACCATGATTCTGACGTTTACTGCAGAAGCGTGTGCTTCCCTCTGGCATTTCAGGCGTATGCAGCAGACTGCTCAAATCTACGCCCTTCTTCTTCCAATGCTGCGAAGCTTGAGCAGCGTCTAAGCAATCTGTACGGCCTACCATCTCTTCAATCGTGCGGAAGCCAAGACTCGCCATAATTTCGCGTAAATCCTGCGCCACGAAGGTCATAAAGTTAACCACATGCTGCGGATCACCCGTAAAGTTCTTACGAAGATCTGGATTTTGTGTCGCAACACCAACCGGACAAGTATCCATTTGGCAGACACGCATCATGATACAACCTACAGCTACTAGTGGAGCAGTAGCGAAGCCATACTCTTCAGCACCAAGTAATACAGCTACTGCCAGATCGCGTCCGCTAAGCATTTTTCCGTCTGTTTCCAGAACAACACGGTCACGCAGATTGTTCAGCATCAACGTCTGATGCGTTTCAGCCAAGCCAAGCTCCCATGGAAGACCTGCATGACGGATGGAGTTCATCGGTGAGGCACCTGTACCTCCGTCATAACCGCTAACCAGGATAATATCAGCGCGCCCTTTGGCTACGCCAGCAGCAATCGTACCTACTCCGACTTCAGATACGAGCTTAACATTAATGTTTGCACGTGGATTTGCATTCTTCAGATCATAGATCAGCTCTGCCAAATCCTCGATCGAATAAATATCATGATGCGGTGGAGGAGAAATCAAGCCCACACCAGCTGTTGAGCCACGCACTTCAGCCACCCAAGGATAAACTTTACGACCTGGAAGCTGTCCGCCTTCCCCTGGTTTAGCACCCTGAGCCATCTTAATCTGGATCTCATCAGCGTTAACAAGGTAGTTCGAGGTAACCCCAAAACGTCCGGAGGCTACTTGTTTAATCGCACTGCGACGGGAATCGCCATTGCTATCCGGGATATAACGGGCTGGGTCTTCTCCGCCCTCACCAGTATTACTCTTACCACCGATCCGGTTCATTGCAATAGCAAGTGTCTCATGCGCTTCCTTACTAATGGAACCAAAGGACATCGCGCCTGTCTTAAACCGTTTCATAATAGATTCAACTGGTTCTACTTCTTCTATTGGAATCGGTTCATAAGCGGACTTGAACTGCAATAAGGAACGAATCGTCAGATGCTTTTCACTTTCACCTTGAACAAGTGCAGCATATTTCTTGTAAATCTTATAATCTCCACTACGCACAGAGTGCTGAAGCAGATGAATCGTCTGTGGGTTGAACAAATGCTCTTCCCCATCATTTCGCCATTGATAATCACCACCGGAATCAAGCACTTTATCATTTCCGTCTTTATCCGTGAAAGCACGGTTATGATGAATAAGTGCCTCAGTTGCCACTTCCTCTAGGCCAATACCGCCAATGCGGGAAGGTGTCCAAGTAAAGTAACGATCCACGAATTCCGAGTTCAGACCCACAGCTTCAAAGATCTGTGCCCCCCGGTAGGATTGAATAGTCGAAATTCCCATTTTGGAAAGAATCTTAACTACGCTCTTAGTCGCAGCTTTAATATAGTTCTTCACAGCCTTCTCATGCGAGATTCCACGCAGTAAGCCCTGGCCGATCATATCATCCAGGCTTTCAAATGCCAGATATGGATTCACTGCACTCACACCATAACCGAGCAGAAGTGCATAATGATGGACTTCACGAGGTTCACCGGATTCGAGCAAAATACTAACTTTTGTCCGGGTTCCTTGACGGATTAGATGGTGATGCAGACTCGATACCGCAAGTAGAGCTGGAATCGCAGCATTCTCACTGTCTACACCGCGGTCCGTCAGAATCAGAATGTTATGCCCTTTAGCCATAACGCGATCAGCAGCCTCGTTCATACGTTCAAGCGCGATACGCATTCCTTCTGCACCGAGCTCCGCTGGGAAAAGAATTGGAATAGACATCGACTTGAAGCCCGCACGGCGAACATGACGAATTTTAGCAAAATCTTCATTCGAAAGAATCGGTGTGTGCAGCGAAATTTGGCGACAACTTTCTGGTTCTGGTTTTAGCAAGTTACGCTCAGGACCAATCGTAGTTGTTGTGGAGGTAACCAGCTCTTCACGAATAGCATCGATTGGAGGATTCGTTACTTGGGCAAACATTTGCTTGAAATAGTTATATAAGCGCTGCGGACGGTCCGAAAGCACAGCGAGCGGTGCATCATAACCCATGGAACCGACAGCTTCAGCACCGGTAGATGCCATTGGCTCAAGCACCTTGCGCAAGTCTTCAAAAGTATAGCCGAATGCTTGTTGTAGCTGCTGCACATTGTCATGCTTAGGATTTGGCAGCTCAGGCGCATCTGGAAGCTCCTCGAGACTGATCAAATGCTCATCCAGCCACTGGCGGTAAGGCTTCTCGGAGGCGATAGCCGATTTGACTTCCTCATCGGAGATAATACGGCCTTCTTTGGTATCCACGAGCAGCATGCGTCCAGGTTTCAGACGGTCTTTATATAAGATGTCCTCTGCTGGAATGTCCAGAACACCCGCTTCGGAGGAGAGAATAATCATATCGTCCTTCGTTACATAATAACGAGCAGGACGTAAGCCGTTACGGTCTAGAATAGCGCCAATTTGTACGCCATCCGTAAAGCCCATTGCAGCAGGCCCGTCCCACGGCTCCATCAAAGTGCTGTGGTATTCATAAAAAGCTTTTTTGTCAGCGTCCATACTGTCATGATTGCTCCATGGTTCAGGAACCATCATCATAGCTACCTGCGGCAAGGAGCGTCCGCTCAAGTACAGAAATTCAAAGGTATTATCGAACATTGCAGTGTCCGATCCATCCGGGTTAATAACAGGTTTGATCTTGTTCAAATCTTCGCCGAACACTTCACTCTTGAACAGCGACTGGCGAGCATGCATCCAGTTCACATTACCCCGCAAGGTATTAATCTCACCGTTATGGATCATAAAGCGGTAGGGATGCGCACGTTCCCAGCTTGGGAAGGTATTTGTACTGAAACGGGAGTGAACTAACGCGATCGCTGATTCCAGCTCTTCGTTCTGCAAATCCAGGTAGAATTGTCCGACTTGTTCTGTAGTCAACATGCCTTTATATACGATCTTACGGCATGATAAGCTTGGAATATAGAAGGATTCAGCCTCTTCTACACCACCGTAGCGAATCGCAAGCTCTGCACGCTTGCGGATGACATAAAGCTTACGCTCAAAAGACAATTCGTTCGTAACTGAGGACGAGCGACCGATAAACACTTGGCGCACAAAAGGCTTAGCAGCTTTCGCTGTCTTGCCAAGCATTTCATCATAGGTAGGTACATCACGATAGCCGAGTACTTCCTGACCTTCTTCAGCAATAATTGTGCTTAAGAGAGTTTCATGTTGAGCCCGAACCTTTTCATCATGAGATAAAAAAATCATACCCACGCCATAATGGCCTTGTTCAGGCAATGCAAAGCCTAGCTTCTCAGCTTCACTTGCAAAGAAACGGTGCGGAACTTGCAGCATAATACCTGCTCCGTCACCAGAGTTGGGTTCGCTACCTTGTCCTCCCCGATGCTCCATGTTAAAGAGCATTGTCAAAGCGTTACTAACGATATCATGGGACGGTTTGCCTTTAATATGGGCTACAAATCCCATGCCGCAAGCATCTTTTTCGAACTGGGGATCATACAGGCCCTGTTTTCCGGGCAGTTCAGTGTGTCTCATCGAACGCAACCTTTCTATTATAAAGTATGGCGTAATCTTAGGAAAATTTTTCAGATTAAAATTTTAATAATTATTCAAGCCAGATTAGTGCTATTATTTTATCACCGAGGTGACAACAGCGCAATTTAAACTTTTTTATGATGCTGATTAACATTTCTTTTTGCGACACAGCTTTAGTGGACAAAAGTTTAAAAAAACCTCACTCTGCATAATTATGCACAAGGAACGCATAAGAACTTATGCAATGAAAGCGTTTCAAGGATTTTCATCACCTATGAATGTTTGCAAGAAAAAGGTTTTTAATGATTTGAACTCAAAAAAAGCGCCTCCCGAAGGAGACGCTTTTTTTATACTTTTTTCAAATTATACAGTCATAGCTTGTTCACTTTTCATTCCAGCTTCATTGTCCCGACTGCGGGTCATGAAGTAAGCGAAAGTAAGAGCAAGGAATCCAAGACCGAAGATTGCAAGTACACCTACGTCACTCCACATTGCACTGAAGTCCCCTGTAGAAATTACTGATTTAAGACCACTAACTGTGTAAGTCATTGGAAGCAGTGGGTTAAAGAATTTCATCCAGTTCGGGATCAATTCAAGCGGGAATGTTCCGGCACTAGTTGTTAATTGGAAAATAAGAATAACGATAACAACAAAACGTCCCGGTTGATCCAGCCAAGTAACAATGGATTGAACTACCCATGTGTACACTAAACTAGTCAAGAATGTAAATAGGAAGAACAATGGAACACTTTGTACTTCTAGTCCAAGTCCGTACAATACAACCACAGCAGCCAGCATAGACTGGATAAAGCTCATGATTGAGAAAGTAAGCGTACGGCTGATAAAACGATTCAGGCGGCTAGCGCCAATAACTGCTGATTCACGCATTGGAATAACAATCGTAGAAATCAGAGCACCTACGAACAACCCAAGGGATAAGAAGTAAGGAGCAAACCCTGTGCCGTAGTTCGGTACATGATTTACAACTTGATCCTCAACTACAACTGGTTGTGCGAACATTTCCATCATTTTATCTGACTTATTCACGCTGCCTGTTTGTTCAGCAGCTTCACCAAGCTTAGTTGCTAGTTCTGTTGATCCAGATTTCAGATCATCCATCCCATTCTTCAACTCGCCTGCACCGTCAGCCAATTGTTTGGAACCGTCAGCTACAGCACCAATACCGCTGCCTAGTTCACCAACACCACTGAGTAATTTCGTTGTACCATCTCCGAGAGCTTTACCACCCTCAGCAAGTTTGCTACCCCCAGCTGCAGCTTCACTAAGCTTCGCGCCGAATTGTTGCATACCTGCTTGCAGCTTATCGCCACCCGTTACAAGTGCAGATGCACCTTGTGCTAATTTTTGTTGTCCTGCCAAGAGCTGAGTGCTACCAGCATTTAATTGCTTTGCTCCGTCATGCAATTGAGTTACACCAGCATCAACCTGCTGCGAACCAGCATGCAGCTGAGTGGCACCTTGTACAAGCTGCTCTTGCCCACTGTGAAGTGCGCTTGCTCCTTGTACCAACTGTTGTTGACTTTGTTGCAGTTGTTCACTACCTTGTGCAACAGCTGCACTGGCTGCTAGGAGCTTCTGTACGGCTGGATTTTGTGCCAACTCAGGACTAGCCTGTGCCAATTGCTGCAAACCTTGAGCGACCGCTTTAGCGCCCTCAGTAACCTTAGTGCTGCCTTCTGCGGAAGCCTGTAATCCTGCTTCTAGCTTCGCGCTGCCATCAACGGAAGAGGTTAGACCTTCTTTCAGCTTCGCGCTGCCGTCAACTAAAGATTGTGTTCCTGCTTGTAGTTTAGTAGTACCATCTACAGCAGACTTCGTTCCTGCTTGAAGCTGTGTAGCACCTGTTACAGCTTGCTGCAAGCCATCACTAAGCTGTTTACTACCGGCAGCACTTTGTGCAACACCATCTTGAAGCTGTGTATGAGCGTCTGATAATTGTTGCAAACCGCCTGCCAATGTACTAGATCCAGTTTGCAGAGCCGTAGCACCTGCATTCAAGTCAGATACACCTTTAGTAAGTGGTTCTAAACCATTTTGAAGCTTGCCGGTTCCTTCAGTCAGTACAAGAAGATTTTCTTTCAGCTTCAATGCGCCGTCATCCAGCTTGCCTGCACCGTCGGCGATCTTGTTAGCTCCATCTCCCGCTTCACCGAGTCCTTTAGATACATCAGTGATCTGATTGAACACAGAATCTACATAAGCCTCTGTTACCTTAGCGGATACTTTAGATTTAATTTCTGCTACAGCCGTTCCACCGATTTGACCGGCCAAGAAGTTGTAGCCTTCATTCGGCTCATAAATAATTTTTGCCGGCTGTGGTTCATCATCCAAAAGCGTAGTTGCTTTAGCAGAGAAGTCTTCTGGAACAATAATCGCCATATAATAGGTATTGTCCTTCATTCCTGCTTGCGCTTCTTCTAGTGAAACAAAGTTCCATTGAAAGCCATCGGTTACCTTAAGCTCTTCAACCAGATCATCTCCGGCCTGAAGTTGTTTTCCTTCATAATTAGCACCGACGTCTTGGTTGACCACAGCAACCGGTAATTCATTCATCTTGCCATACGGATCCCAGAATGCCTTTAGGAAGAATCCGCTATACATCACCGGAATAAATAGGATGGCAATCATCGGAATCAGCACCTTTGGATTTCTCAGGGCTGCGCCAAGATCCTTGGTAAATACGGATAATGATTTCATTCTGGTTCTCTCCTTATGAGCTTATGCTCTCTTTAAAATGCTTTGTTTACGAAATATTGCGTAACACTAAGTGACTGTTTTCCCCATTTGGTCAATTTAGGGGATAAAAAAAACGCCTTTCGGCTCTTCTTCAATGCCTAAAACAGCTTGAAAATTGTTAAGGGAAAGCGAATCTGATAACGCCATCCCTATCCTGAATCAACGCTTACTGTGCCAATCCTTCGGCGAGAAACAAATGAAAATACATCTTAATCTGTTCCTTGTCCAAGGGAGTATGTGTTTTATTCAGTTCAGCAGTCAATACAATATATAACCTGAACATGACTACAGATACGATTTTAGGATCGCAAGGTTTGATTTCTCCCTTTTGGAGCGCTTGTTGCACCTCCCGTTCTAAATATTCTAAAACTAAGTTCTCGATCTTCTCGAGCCCTTCTCCTGCCTGCGGCGTTCCGAATTCGCGACTCTCCTGGGAAAGTTTGATGAATAACTCCTGCTCACTTCGAAATTCCAGCAGGGCATCCAGCACACGATGCAGGTTATCAAAG
This sequence comes from Paenibacillus sp. FSL E2-0201, assembly GCF_037963325.1. Classification (NCBI taxonomy): domain Bacteria; kingdom Bacillati; phylum Bacillota; class Bacilli; order Caryophanales; family Paenibacillaceae; genus Paenibacillus; species Paenibacillus sp. FSL E2-0201. The sequence goes on along the minus strand of NZ_CP150154.1, from coordinate 1,088,358 downwards.
AAAGGTCTGTCTCGCCTGATCTCGCGATCAGCAATCATCTTCATTTCTACCATCATATCGCGCAGGATCTCATCAAACAATTGCTCCTTGTTTGTAAAAAAGGTGTAAATGGTTCCTTTTCCAACATTTGCGATCTTTGCAACCTGATCCATGGTAGTCGCCTTATAGCCGAATAATGAAAAGGATTTTGCTGCGGCCTGAAGTACCTGCTGTCTTCGATCCACCACTGCCACCCGTGCCCACTTCCTTTCTCCAGAAAATATCATTACCGCCGACTTTCTGACCACTTTACTAATCCGGTCAATTGGTCATTCATTACTTTAACATGTAGCTCAGCAGTTTGCAATACTTTAGAAAATCTTTTATTTTTTTATTTATTGCAGGGTTTTAACTTTCTATTTACGTCTTATTTGTATAATGTGAGTAGAGAACAGTTTTCCCTAATCTAAGTTAGAAGAAATTCCGCATTTCTATTGAAAAGGAAAGTAGCAGGTGAACTTATGCGAAAGAAAAGAGTACTGCTGTTTTCGGAAGGCTTCGGTACGGGCCACACAGGAGCAGCCTATGCTCTGGCCGAAGGGATAAAGCTACTGAATCCGGATGTCCAGTGCCGAGTCATCGAGCTAGGTAAATTTCTTAACCCGATGGTCGCCCCATGGATTCTTTCCGCTTACCGAAAAACAGTTAGCAGCCAGCCCAAGCTGGTCGGCATGATGTATAAGACACAATATCATAAATCATTGAACCCGTTGACTAAGATGGCACTTCACCGGATTTTTTATACACATGCCTCACAAGTAATCGAGCAGCTAAAGCCTGATTTGATTATTTGCACCCACCCCATTCCAGCCGCTGTCATTTCCAGACTAAAGCGTCGCGGATTGGAGGTACCGCTGTATACGTTAATTACAGATTATGATGCACACGGTAGCTGGGTAAATTCTGAGGTCAACCGATATCTCGTCTCTACCCCGCGTGTCAAATCTATTCTCACAGGCCGTGGGATCGCTCCAGAGCTTGTAACAGTCACCGGCATTCCAGTGCATCCAAAGTTCTGGGAACGTTCCAACAAGACGCAGCTCCGTAAGGAACTAGGTCTAGCAGATATCCCTACTGTACTCATAATGGGTGGAGGCTGGGGACTGATGTTCGGCAAAGAGATTATGAATTCACTCACAGCTAGAATGGATAACATCCAGCTTATCTTTTGTATGGGTAGCAACGAGAAGCTTATAGCCAAAATGAAGTCCAATCCAAGACTCAATCATCCTAACGTCAGGATTCTTGGATACACCAGTGAAATCAATAAACTGATGGATGCTTCCGACCTACTGATCACAAAGCCTGGAGGCATGACCTGTACGGAAGGTCAGGCGAAGGGAATTCCAATGCTCTTCTATAAAGCTATTCCAGGTCAGGAAGAGAAAAACTGCCAATATTTCGTAGAGCTAGGGCTAGCAGAGGTGCTCGACTCTGAAGTAGTGGACAAATGGTTCTCTATGATGCTCCATGAGTATTCTGTTCTCGAAGAGCAGCGTAAACGCCGTCTTGCTCCAGATAAGCATCAGCCGCAAACCTGCGCGACTACTGTTCTGCAGATGTTAGGCAATCCGGTAGACAAAACAGCTGACATCAGAGGGGCAAGAGCTCAAGCCCGAGGCGAAGAAGCTGTGTGTATTACACCATAAAGAAAAGCAGGTAACCGGGGAACTCCCTAGATACCTGCTTTTTTTGTGTTAACATGTAATCGGGATTTACTATATTTCTATACTTTCGCCAGCTTTAAGCGGGAATCCTTCTACCCCTTCTTGGCGCAGCCGATCACAAAAACCCACAGCATCCTGAGCAATATCCGGAAATGTATTGTAATGAAGCGGTATGACCTTATCTGCTCGCAGCCAGCGCGCAGCAAGGAGCGCATCATCCGGTCCCATGGTCAGCATATCGCCTATTGGCAGAGCTGCCAAGTCAATCGCAGTTCTCTCACCAATCAGACGCAGATCGCTGAACAGTGCGGTATCACCTGCATGGAATACCGTCTTCCCCTCTATCGTCAATAAAATCCCAGCGGGCTGTCCAGCATAAATCCAAAGGTCGCCTTCCTGAATCGATGAGGAATGAAACGCCTGAGTATATTTAACGGTAATGGCACCATAAATATGACTGCCACCTATATTCATATGTTTAACCTTGGCACCCTTCATTCGACAGTATTCTGCAAGCTCAAAAACAGCAAAGATCGGACAATCATTCTGTTTGGCAATTTGCACAGCATCTCCAAAATGATCAGAGTGACCGTGTGTCAGCAGAACAGCATCTACAGTAATGTCATCAGGTGAAATACCGGAGTTCGGATTTCCTGACAAAAAAGGGTCAATAATAACTTTCGCTTGCTCTGTCTCTACCAGCAGTGCTGAGTGTCCGTAATAAGTGATCTTCATGACAATTGTTCCACCTCCAGGGTTATATAGTCTAGTTTACCCTATAAATAGCTGAGGTTCACAGAATCGGTCATTTATTTATAAAAAGTATGATTGCCAATGGTCTTAACATACTCCTGTGAATGATGCACGGTAAGATCCTCCGCAAGCTTAAGTGATAGGAAAAAATAAGTATCATCGGGAACTTCTTTCACGCCAGAAAGCGCAGCGTTCACCGCTTTAATACTATCATCATTAGGCTTCACACGTTTAAGACGCCCGTTAGCTACAGGACTGAACTGGTGCTTTTGATAAATGACCTTATATATCGTGTCGGGGAAATTGGCTGACCGTAGCCTATTCAGAACAACGTTGGCAACTGCCACCTTGCCCTGGTACGGTTCACCTTCCGCCTCTGCCATTACAATTTTTTGTAGCAGAAGCAGTTCTTCTTCGGATACTGCGTAGCGCCGGGTTGCTTTACTTTGCTGCTCCTGGCTTAATAGCTCGGTCCGAGAGAAGTACAATGTTGTGAGGGGGTTTTTCTGAGATGCTGAGGCTGTCTTAACTACAGTCTGAGCACTCTTTGTTGCTGTTTCCGCCAATTGCGTCGCTTTCTGCGCAGTTGGACTAGTTTGTACTACATCAGCCTTTACCCGAACTATGGAAGCTTGCGATGTATTTTGTAGCTTTATTTTATTCTTACTAAGCCATTCTACACCCTGCTCTGGTTTCCAAGCGGAACTGAACAGGTTAACTGTGTTATAAAGCTTATTCGTTTGTGAAACTTTATTAGTGCCCCTCGTCTTACTAGCTGTTGATTCTTCTTGCAAATAACTAATTATCGATGCTCGGCTGGTGGATTGCAACTTATCCATCTGCACACTATCTATTTTCCCCTCGGCAACCTGGTTAGGTTGCATTAAGCTTATGGCAGAGAAACACACTAGTATAACGCCAACAAGCAACGCGATATAGCGGTTTTGTTTAAAGATTAACATGATATTCCTCCTATTTCACGGCACATTCCTATTGTATGTAACCGAAAACGGAAGCTTTGAAAACTAAAATACCGATTTTAAAATGTAATATTTTCAATCATTTCATACATAGGAATGGCATACATTCTGGTAGCATACAACACAAAACTATCAATCGTCCAGTCTCTATGAAAGATTTCTGATCTTTTTTCATCATCCAATTTCAGTAAGTTTTCCAGCAATTTATCATCAAATGAAATTTTTCCAAGGTACTTTCGTGCCACTGTGAGATGCGGTTTGTACTCCCTAGATTCGGCTGAAAATCCTAATGGAAGTGTCGCAGTGTGTACTCTCTCAGCTAGTAAATTCAGCTCCTCTAATTCGCCAGAAACCCCTACCCATAACACTCTTGGAGCCTTTGGAAGACCAAATGTATTCCATTTGTCCAAGGATAGTTTAAAGGGGCGGCATTGCCCTGCCATCTGCTTCAACGCCATGATTAAATCCGGGATCTTCGTCTTTGGAGTGTCTCCCAAAAATTGCAGGGTAATATGATAATCCGCTGGATGAGTCCATTTTGCAAAATGAAACTCTTGAGATAGTTTAGAGCACTCTTCCGCCAAAACTTGTTGAAGTGCTGAGGGTAATTTCACAGCAATAAACAACCGTTCTGAATCTTTATCCGACACGTTAGCGTTCATATCAATTTCACCTTCTCCTATAGATTTGGTATCCTTATCCTATAACATTATCCATTTTCATCAAACCGTAGAGCAGGAGGAATACATCATGACTAAGTCCATAGTATGTTTACAACCACTTACCGCCGAGCAACAAGAAAGGGTCAAAGCAGCAGCACCCGGTTATACATTCACTCAAGGAGACGGGAAAAATCCGGATTTGCAGCTGCTCGCTGATGCTGAAATCGTAATCGGTTGGGGCAAAGGCATCGCCGATACCCTTCTTCGTCCAGATTCTCCCCTTCGCTGGGTTCAATCCTGGTCTGCAGGAATTGAGAAGCTTCCGCTGGAGCGTTTTAAGGAACGTGGAATCCTGTTAACTAGCGGGAGCGGAGTGCACGCCGAACCTATTTCTGCGGTAATCTTCGGCTTCATGCTTCTCTTCACGCGTAATTTGCATACAGCTGTTCGTAATCAGATGAACCGCTACTGGAATTCTGACGGCAGTGAAAGTGAGTTATTCGGTAAGACAGCCGTTATTGTCGGGACTGGAGCCATCGGCAGCGAAACAGCCAGAATTGCTAAAGCTTTCCGGATGAAGACGATCGGAGTAAGTCGCTCAGGCAAGCCACTCGCTGATTTTGATCAAGTGTATACCACGGACCACCTGCCAGAAGCTGTGAGCCAAGGTGACTTTATTATCAATATACTCCCAATTACCGATGAAACTAAGCATTTATTCGATACTGCAATCTTCTCTGCCTTCAAACAAGGCTCCTACTACATTAACGTTGGACGTGGTGCAACTACGGATACTGAGGCTCTAATTGATGCACTGAACCGCGGGCAGCTTAGAGGTGCCGGATTAGATGTATTCGAAACCGAACCGCTTCCGCAGGATCATCCGCTTTGGACTATGGACCAGGTAGTCATCACTCCTCATTCCGCTGGCGTAACCGATCAATACGCTAATCGGATCGTAAATATTTTTACCGAAAATATGAATTCCTATTTATCTACTGGCACTCCATCCCTGAATCTCGTTGATTATGCCCGCCAATATTAAATTTAACATTTGATTTTTAAGAACACTTGTTCTATAATGAAAAAAAATCCTGGGATCACACTTAAAGAGAGCTTAGCTATAAACTAACCATACGAAACAGTCCCTGCTATCCATTAGGACAATCCTAATGGATAGCAGGGACCCTTATTTCACACATAAATCGCAGTGCTCTTATTTAGAAGCTATAATCTCGTCAATATAAGCTGTAGCCGTACCAGCTGTAGAAGGTGTAACAAACTGAATGCCAATAGCGTCTACTTTTTTCAAATTCTCAAGAGATAGATTGCTGAGATCAATTGTGAACTCCGTGAATCCATCTTGAGAAGCTATCTTAGCACCCGAATCTACCCATACTGCATAGCCTCCTAATTGAAGATACAGCTTAGCTTGTACGTCAGGATGATCGGAGACGATTCTAATTTTAGCAGCAAGCTTAGAGAATGAGCTCAGATCAAGAGCAGCTGCTTTTGAGACTGCTATAAAAGGATCTTTATCCTCTCCGTTCCATGTGAAATCAAGTTTCAAAGATTGCTTCCCTTCCGCATACACATCAGAAGATACTGTAGCTGAACCAGAATTCAAGGACCAGCCTTCATTTCCTGTTTCGAAGCCATAATGAACAGCTGGGACAGCTTTCTCCAGAGATACTTCCTTCAGATATAGATTCGAAGTTCCTCCATCATTGGAAACTTCTTCAATGATAATCCCAATCGTCTTCACAGCAGCCAAGTCTACTCCTGCGGTCGGTAGTGAGATAGATAATGTCGTATAACCCGTTGAATCTACAAGAACAGGATTGCCACTATCGGTCCATTTCCAGTCCGCACCTGTCTTGATGAACAGACGCGCTTTAGCTGTCCCACCCGAAAGCTTAATCTTAGCACTGATTGAATCCAACCCTGTGATATTTAGCTTCTCAGGATTAATAGCAAGTTCAAAGGATTCTTTGGAGCTGCCATTTGCATTATTACCGGTATTAATCAAATCGAATTGTACGCCTACCGCTTCTTCATTGGCATCAAATACTGGAAGCTGAGCATTGGCAGACGAGTGGTCTATAACCCACCCTGCAATATCAGATTGTTTAGTGAAGGCGTATAACACACCGGGCGCATGTCCCTGTGAACCTCCATTTCCTTCTTCCGACATATCCGGAAGTGTCCCATCATAAACCGCTTGAATATCATCAAAGTAAAGCGAACCTTCGTGGCTCTGTCCGTCCATCGCATTCACATACAAATTGAAGCTCTGAACTTGCTTCAGTCTTTCCTGAGTAAGCTCTCCGGCTTTTCCCCAGCTCATCTCAGTCAAATTTTTCAGACTTAGTACTATTTTACCGTTCTTGTCAGGATTAATGACCGGATAAGCTTCGAAATATCCTCCATCAATGACAAGCTGCACTACTAGCTTAAGCGGCTCACCTTTCTCAGCATAAGCGTTGTCTCCATCAGAAGCTACCCACATACTGAGTGCATTATAGTCGGACCAGTCCAATGAACCCAGACTTTTACCTACTCCGGTATAACCTGCATTATTAATCGTATAGCGCAGTTGCATCCCGTAATCTCCGGATGCTTTATGCTCAGTGCTTAAAGATACGCTCACATCATCTCCACCAGCCTTAGGATATTTCGCTGCCAAAGCTTCATTACTGGAGCCATAAGCTTCAAAATTATCCACCAGCGCCTTATCAGCAACAGGAGCAGTATACGTATTATAAAGACCGATTTGATCTACGTAGATTGGCAATTCACCTTCGACTTCCAAACCACTGCCAACAATAGATATTGCTAGTCCTGTCGCTTCCACTGATTTAGCGGCATTATCCAGATCAATCGAAACATCAAATTTATAATATTGTGTTCCATCTACGATAACTTTCTCTAAATCGGACAAAGATTTATAGGATGAGTCCATGCCATACTTCGTATCCCAATCTGGCGGCAACTGAATCACACTGCGTACCGCAGCATTGTTAGCGCCATTTTGTGCAGTCTCCGGAATCAACACTGTGAACTTCACACGTGTAACTTGGGAGAGATCTACTCCATCCAGCGCCAGATCATTCAATTGTAGCTTCAATTCCTGCCAAGTATCCTCGGCGGATAGCCCTTCTGTAATGTTAATAACGAGCTTACCGTCAGCATCAAGTGACGCATGTTGTAATACAGTCTTGATCGTTTCTGCGTTATTTGTAAGCCCAGACCAAGTACCATTGTTTTGGATTTGCTCCAAATCCTTCTCCGTATCAAAAGTAATCACTTTTATTGGCACTTCTTTGATTTTTAAGAATACGGAGTTAGTTTGCGTAAGAGTAGCATCTCCGGTTCCGTATGCTCTCACTGTAATCTCAGTTGAACTGCCGTTGAGACCAGCGTCTGGCTGCCATGAAGCGCTATAGTAACCATCCGCACCTAGCGTCATTTCCACCTCTACTCCAGAATCAGCCACAGTATAAGTCACTTTGCTAGGCACTGCATTTAATACCTTGGCCCGAATGACGGTTACGGCATCTGTTATTGTACTGATATTATTTGGAGTTACGATGTGCATGAAAGGTTTCTTTCCTGCTACTTCAACCTCGAGATTGTACTTATTATCATCCTTCACATCACTCGCAAATGCCGTGAAATCATCTTTATAGAAATTCACAAAATCGGGAAGCAACTCATGATCTGCTTTGTTAGGAACACTCTTATAAGGAACATACAGATTATTACCTTCACCGAAGTTTGCCCAAGTCAGCATATACGATATTTTTGCCGCATCAGGGTCAGCCTTGATCGCATTCAATACTTTAGTGAACCATTCCAGCTCATTATTGCCTGTTGTTTTCATACCAGCTGCACTATAACCATATTCAGATAGGGTAACAATCTTACCTTTGTCTTGAGCAAGCTGAGAAATCATCTTAAGGTCTTTAACAAGACCACCCAGGAAAGCTTCCGAACCGGCATTCTCCTTATTGTCATACTGGTCCATTCCAAGAATATCAACAAATTGATCACCTGGATAAGTCGTTAAATATTCGCTTTCATTTCCGTTAAAAGATCCGTTTGGTGAGAAGACATAAAGGAAGTTATGAACGCCTTTAACATCACGCAGGTATTCAACTGTATATCTGTACAGTTCCGCGTATTCACTCTTCGTCGTTGTAGCCGCACCCCACCAGAACCAGCCTCCGTTTTGTTCATGGAAAGGTCGGAACAGGACTGGAATCAGGTCGCCCTCATCATCTTTTAGATTATTGGCAAAATTAGCGATACGATCGAGGTATTTATTAAGCTCTCCATTCTTATCTCCGCCCGGCAATATACGCGATACCACCGAATGACTCGCTCCCGGAGTATTACTAGTATCCTTAAAATCTCCACCCGTCACCATGTTATAAGGATGTGTACTTAGCGTAACAATACCACCCAAATCATGTGCCTGCTTCATGGCAGCGGATAGTCCTAATCTACTCGCTTCATAATCTCCGCTAACTCCAGGAGGATTCTCATATCCATCTAAGCTAAGTGTATCCCAACCAAAAACTGCAGGATAATCACCGGTGGAGCTGTATACGTCAGAAATAACATTTCCATTCTTATCCTTACCAGCAAAAGAGACAGTAGTATCATGCTGATGCCCGAACATGATCTGTTTGCCGCTCATGCTGTCCAGATAAGCAAACAGCGATTTGGTAGCGGCCGATGCATCAACGTCAACGATATGAATTCCAGCTTCCGGTGTTGCCGTTGGAGCAACTGTTGCCGTAGGTTCTGGAGTAATCGTCGGTACTGGTGTTGCTGTAGGCGCTATACCCGTACCCCCTGAGCCACCAGGTGCTGGCGTGCTTGTTCCTTGTCCAACAAGAACTCCATCCTTCACAGTGTATGTTCCCGCTACTAAAGTCACTCCATTAAAGACAACAGAGGAAGCACCTACTACAAGCTTACTAATGGTACCTTTAGTTGTAATCAATGTTCCCGTAGCAGCACTACCAATCACAAGCTGATCAATTATAGAACCTGAACCTACTTCTATAATTGAAACGCTATCAATAGTCAACTGAGTGATTACTGTCCCGCCATCTACAACGACCCGTACTTTCCCTTCAGGACGATTCACTTTTACAGAAGCCAATTTAGAGTTTTTCAAATGAATCGAATGCTCTCCACCACCAGATACAAAAACATTACCTTTCACAGTTGCATCCTCTAAAACACCCTCACCATTACCTATCCCGGAGGTTAAATAAAGATTACCTGAGACAGCCGCATTCTTAAGTTCAACCCCACTACGGTTTATGACAACATTCCCTTGGATATCTCCTCCAGTGAATGTACCCGCTGTATTGTAGTATCCGCTAACCAATCTGTCCACGATAGTAACTACCTCTGCTCTTGTAATCGAGTCGTTTGGACGAAATGTACCGTCTGGATAGCCGGATAGAATTCCGCTCAATGCCCCGATCGCATCTTTAGCATAAACGCTGATGGATGCTTGATCTGCAAATGTACTCGCTTTAGTCCCTGGCTCCAGTGAAAAAACAGAAGCAAGTAATGTTGCGGCATCTTGACGAGTGACTTCAGCATCCGCTTTCGCTTTATTGTCAGGAAAACCTTTATAATAACCAGCTTGTTTCGCAATAGATAAAGCGCTTGCATACCAAGCTTTAGCAGGCACATCCGAGAATGACGTTTCCGAAAGAGTGCTAAATCCAAATAGCTTATTAATGATACTTACAAGCTCAGCACGCGTAACTTTATGATCCGGCTTAAAAGAACCGTCCGGATAACCTTGAACAACACCGTTACCTTGCCACTTATCTACACTTTCTCCAGCCCAGTGCGTCTTGAGGTTTTCTTTTGTTTTTCCGTTAGCTAACGCAGGTGCAGCCATTGTAACAAGCATTATTGCTGTAAGAAATAGAATCAAGCTTTTTTTGAACCTCTTCATTCAATTTACCTCCTGTTTTGTAAAGGTTTTCATTTTGTTCAAGTACAAAACTCGACTTCTTTATCAACCTCCCAATTTATTTCCAATAACAATTTAGTTATTATATTAGCACCAAACACCTATATTAACAATAACTTATTCACAAAAATAATAGTTTTGTTAGAAAATAGAGTCGTTAAGCGGGTTAATTGGCATTTATACATTTAAAGAATAGCTAACAAAATACTAACAAAATATATATGGTTCACCAAAAGACAAAAAAGCAGGTCTCCAATTCATTGGAGACCTGCTTTAATCTTCACCTTTATTTAATCCAAATCATAAATCGATCCGACTTTCAATCCATATAGCTCATTATATATTTTTTCAGCAAAGGCATCCGTCATCCCTGCGATATAATCAATCACCATATGTTCCCAAGTCCAGATGGGATTGGCTTGTTTCTGATCTTTCTCGAAGCGTTGCAGCCAATCTGAGGGAATAATGGCTTTGGACGTCTGCGGATCAAGAAAAGCTCCCCATAAACGGCGTAAAATCCACTCACTACGCTTCTGTAGCCGCTGCACACGTAGATCACGAATCATCGTAACCCAAGCAAAGCTTTTCAGCACGCTTACGGTCCGCAGCATATCCTCATCTTCTTTTCCTTCCTTTATAAAGGTGACCTTCTTCCAGTCTCCATCAGGAATCACACCTAAACTTGCAACAAAGGTGCTTACCCAATAAGCCTTAACTTCACGCCGAGTTCTGGAATAGTCATTCTCGCAAGTTGGCATCTTTTCCATCCATACTCTAAGAAATGAACTAAGCACCTCTTCAACCTTAGCGCGAATACCTTCCTCCTCCCAACCCTTCCAAAAGAAATCCTCTAACGTTGTGATCTTCTCCACAATTAGTCGTTGAATATAGGAATCATGCATAAAGTGTTCATGCACTTCAATCTTTCCAGCCTTAATTCCATCCTCCAAATCATGTGCAGAATAGGCGATATCGTCGCAAAGGTCCATCAGTTGAGCTTCCAACGTTTTCTTCCCTGCCGGGATTCCCCACTCTTTGCGAATCTCCGAAATATATGCCCACTCATGAAGGTACATCCCCTTTTTTAACGAGGTGCCGGGAAAAGGATATTTGTTAACTCCGAGGAGCACGGCATCCGACAGATTTAGTCCATCAATGTTCTCACGCTTCTCTAGAAACATAATCAATCGAAAGTTATGAGCGTTGCCTTCAAAATGTTCATAGCGCTGCTTCATCTGCTCATGAATGAACAACTTATCAGCACCCGTTGCACCAGCTTGTTGTGCAGCCTCATTCGTCTTTTTTTCAATTAGCTGCTCCAGTATGCTATCTAGCACCTCTTCCCCTTTATGACCGAAGGGCGGATGACCAAAGTCGTGTGCTATGGCCGCGCATTCTACGACCTCTGGATCTATAACAAGCCCCGGATTCTCCGCCTTACTTGTCTCCACCTCTGGGTAAGATCTAAGCAGACTTTTCGCTGCCTCTCGAGCAATTTGTGCGACTTCAAGTGAATGAGTTAGGCGTGTCCGGTAATAATCACCCGTGCCAGCCCCGAACACTTGAGATTTGCCTTGCAGCCTACGAAAAGTAGGCGAATGAATCAAGCGTGAGTAATCACGCTCATAAGCAGCTCTCGACGTTTCTAGGCGGGTAATTTCCGGATACTGCCGGTGTTCTCTTTTCTCAATAAGTGTCATAATCCCACCCCTAACCAAATGTCTGTATATTGAACTTCATTATAAGGCATTTTCATAACAATTTTCACATCAAAATACAATTGCTATGCCAATCCCAAACTCCAATGGAAGTAATCCACCAATCTAAAAGCAACTGAAATGGAGATATTAATCTTCGTAGGGAAAAAACATCTAGGAGGAATCCACTAAATGATTATGAAGAAATTGTCCGTAGCTCTTTTATCCACTTGCTTAATGCTATCCGTTGCTTCTGCGGCTTCCGCTGCACCAGTCGAAACGAAACATGAGAAAAAAGTACATGCTGAGAAAATAAAGAAAGAAAAAGAACATAAAATGCATGAAAAGAAAATGAATATGAAGAGTCACTCCACTAAAGGAATTCATGCAAAGAGCATGAAGGCTAAGAGCTTAAAAGCAAAAAGCATTAAAACTAAAAGCATTCAAATGAAAGCAACTAAAATGCCAAAAACAGGCCACGGCGGTGCTAGCGAACAAACTGAATAGGGAGGATGAAAGAGGGGGAATCCCCTCTTTCTTTTCTTAAACATGAAAAAATGGATATATTCATTAATCTTGATTGTCATCACTTTAACCACTGCCAGTTGTAATGACTCACACTCACAGGAAAGCAGTCCAGAAACTAAGCCGTTGCAAACAAAGCAACAAGAAATGATAATAACTCCTACTACAGCTATTCGAAAGAATGATATTAATATTAAACCATCATTACCCAAACCTATTATGCCTACTCAGCTAAACATTCCAGCGATTAAGGTAAGCGCCAAAATAGAACCGGTTACTTTGCTCTCTGATGGACAAATGGACGTCCCTACAGACACCAATATTGCCGGAATTCTATACCCAGGAATTTTGCCAGGTGCAAAGGGCAATGTAATTATAGACGGACATGTGGACAGTTATATAGGTCCAGCTGTCTTTTTCAAACTCAAAAAGCTCAAGCATGGCGATGAAATTACCGTCTCTAATTCAGACGGACGAAAACTAACTTATATTGTAGAGTCTGTAGAAATCTTCAATACTGCTGAAGCACCCTTGGAACGAATTTTCGGAAAGTCTACTGAAGCTAGAATGAATCTTATTACTTGCACAGGCAGATATAGCAGAAAGAAGAAAGAACATGAAAAAAGGCTGATTGTCTTTGCAAAACTGAAACTATGAATATTTTGACCATTCAAAGGAGCATTCTAAAATAAAAAAAACAGGTGAAATTCATGAAAACTAGCAGCAAAATTATGATGACTACCCTCTCTCTCTTGTTATGCTTCACGAACTCTGCTCTAGGTAGCCCAAGTAAAAACCGCGACTACTACGAAAAAAGAGGAGACATGATTTGGGAAGTACATACTAACCAAAAAGTGATTGCATTGACGTTTGATGACGGTCCTGACCCTTCTGAAACCGATCAAATATTAAAGGTATTGAGTCAATATCATGCAAAATGCACCTTTTTTGCTATTGGAAAAAGAATTGCAACATATCCAGATGTGGCGAAACGAGTCATTTCCGAAGGGCATGAATTAGCTAACCATACCTACAATCACGTTTATTTTAGAAAACCTATTAATAAGGCCCAGTTTGAGCGAGAGCTGAAATTAACTGAGGAAGAAATTATAAAGGTCTCTGGAAAGCATAGCTCTTTGTTCAGACCTCCAGGTGGAATGTATGATGAGACACTAGTTGATATTTCGAATAATATGGGATTAAAGCCTATTTTATGGTCCTGGCATCAGGATACACGCGACTGGAATCGCCCTGGGGTTCAGAGTATCGCGAATAAGGTTATTCGAAATGCACATAATGGCGACATCGTTCTGTTTCATGACCATGTACATGGTCAATCTCAGACCAGAGAAGCGCTTAAAATTATTTTACCGGAATTAGAAAAGCAAGGTTATCGATTTGTCACCGTATCAGAATTGATCAAATTATCCAACACACAGCAGGCGGGTAAACCACAATAGCCTAATTGCACAGGACTTCAAAATAAGGTAGTCTTGTCCTATTATGAAGTTCTGGAGGCTTTTATCATGTCTGATAATACATCCTATACGGCTGAGGAAATTGCCCGCTTACTGAAGATCTCTAAATTAAAAGTATATGACCTGATCAAAAAAGGGGAGCTTCCCTCCTACCGTGTAGGAAAACAGATGCGAGTCGATCAATCCGATTTAGAAGCTTACAAACAAAATACCCGGAGTGGCATTGCCCCATCGATATTACCACTGACTTTTGCTGGGGCGAATCTAACTCAAGTTGCCTCACATTCTGGCCACGTTAACAGTAAAGCTGCAGGACAGAGCCTCGTGATTACGGGTCAGGATATGTCACTCGATATTCTAGCCACATATTTGGAACGTTCCTTGCCTACTGAGCGCCCACTTCGTTCCTACGCGGGCAGTCTCGATAGTTTAATTGCCATGTATCATGGAGAATCGGACATCGTCAGTACCCATCTGCTCGACGGCGATACTGGAGAATATAACCTTCCCTATATCCGTAAAATACTTGTGGGCTTCCCTTATGTTGTAGTCCGTCTGTTGACTCGAAGTGCAGGATTATATGTTCAAAAGGGAAACCCTAGAGGTCTCCATGAGTGGTCTCATCTCCAACAGGATGGACTTACACTGATCAATAGAGAACGAGGCGCAGGCGCACGCGTGTTATTGGATGAACAACTTCGATTGCACGGTATTCCTGCTGCAAGCCTATCCGGATATGAGCAGGAAGAGAACAGCCATTTAGCGGTCGCTGGTAAAGTGGCACGAGGAGAAGCCGATGTGGCCATCGGTACCGAAAAAGCTGCCAAAATTGTCGATGGCATTGATTTCATCCCCTTGATTCAAGAGTGTTATGATCTCGTAATGCTAAAGAAACCGGAGCATGAGCAGTGGATCACCGCCGTGATTGATATTTTGCGCTCGCCAGCCTTTCAAAGTGAGCTTGCGTCCATTCACGGATACGATCTCACGGAAACAGGGACGATTATTTACGAGACTTGATAAAAAGGGTACATCCGTTAAAAGTACAAAGGAGCTACTCTCCAAATTACCGGAGAATAGCTCCTTTATTTTTCTAATGATTGATGGAGCAACAGTTCGCGGAGCGGCTTCTCACGCCACAAATTAAGTACGCCGGTTCACAAACATCAACATCACAGCAGACATAACAATGATGGAGCACACCCACATCCAAGCAAGCGTCATGTTGCCGCCATCCACCGCGACATAGATCGCTGTAGGAACAGTCTGCGTACGGCCAGGAATATTACCAGCTACCATGATCGTAGCACCGAATTCTCCCAGCCCTCTAGCAAAACCCAGCACATACCCTGCAGCTAGTGAGCGACCTGCAAGGGGCAATGTGACATATCGCAGTACCTGCAGTTCACTCGCTCCCTGTGCACGCGCCGCATCTTCAAGATCCGCTTCCACGCCTTCAAAGCCCGCCTTCACCGTACGGTAGACGAGAGGAAAGGCTACAACAACCGCGGCGATAACCGCAGCCCCCCATGTGAAGAGAATCGTATGCTCCGTCATCTGTTCATACCATCTGCCAATCCAGCTGCGTCGACCTAAAACGACCAACAGAACAAATCCTACAACGGTCGGCGGCAATACGAGAGGGAGAAGCATTACAGTCTCGACCAAGGTATAACCTGGGAATTTCCGACCTGCCATAGCCTTCGCTGCAGCTGTTGCCAGAATGAACACAATAATACTGGTAATTACTGATATTTTAATGGAAAGCCATACCGGGGCGAAGAAATCAGTCCAGTTTATTTCCATCCTTATTCACCCCGCTTCTACTCATGATTTCATATTAAGGAAGCAAGAAGCCATAGCTTGTAAAAATATCACTGGCTTCCTTGCTCTGAAGATAACTGTAAAATTCCTTAGCTTCCTTCTGATTCTTCGAATTCTTCACGATACCTGCCGGATAATTAATGGCTTTGTGAACATGCGGACCCACGGTAAGAGCAATCTTCGTCTTCTTCGAAGTCAATGCATCTGTCTTATAGACAAAGCCTGCATCGACATTCCCCGTTTCGACGTAAGAAAGAACCTGACGGACATCCTTCGCGAATACAAGCTTGTTCTGCAGCGTATCCCATACCTTCTTCGCAGTTAACGATTGCTGAGCGTATTGGCCTGCAGGTACAGATTCAGGCTGTCCTACCGCTATCTTCTTAAACGATTTGTCCGTAAGCTGAGTGATCGTATTTAATGAAGCTTTTGAATTCGAAGGGACGACCAGAACCAACTGATTCTTAAGCAGCACCTTATGGTCAGAGATCAGTCCAGCATCCACTAACGCATTCATCTGTTTATCCCCGGCAGAGAAGAATAGATCAGCCGGAGCACCTTGTTCAATCTGCTTCTGTAATGTGCCGGATGCAGCATAATTAAAGACCAAATCAATATCGGGATGCTTCTTCTCATAGAGAAGCGCCATTTTATCTAAACTATCCTGCAAGCTGGCTGCAGCCGATACTATAATCTCTGTCTTCTTGGCGGCTGCCTCTACCTCTACCACTGCGCTCGCAGATAAATTCACAACCAAAAAAATTGCTAATGCGCCAAAGATCCGGATTGACCATTTCTTAAACATTTCCATTCCTCCCATTTTCATATGTATATATGTAGATGCTATTCTAGCATACGTTTTTTCGATTTTCTATAGATTGAGTTGCGTTTAGTTATGTTTAGTTATATATTGTTATGATTAGAGAGTTATAAAGGATTACATCTTCGACCTACTCGCAAAAAAAGGATGCCTCCGGCAACCATTTAAATGGTTGCACAAGCACCCCATCTTTCGAATTGAACGAAGGTCAAATGAGCGTATCACTATTTATAGTGCGAACTCCATTTTTCCAACTGCTGCCTGATTACTTCACGATAATAGTACGGTTCAATGATTTCCGCTTCCTCTTCAAATCTCTTAATCCAGCGGACAAATCCTATATCTTGTTCCACTGAAACCTTAAAGTGAAAGCATCTAGCTTGACGATCCACTTTACTTGGCTTAAAAGGCAATTCGTCCTTCTTAATTCCTTCCATTATCCGTTCCGAGAATTTCACTTTGAATTCTACCTGTAAACTATCCCGATCGAGTGACCATTTCTGCTTCATAAAGGCTTGCACATCAAATGCTTCCTTCGAAAAAAAACGATTTAATGGCTTCACATTAGAAAAATCGTTGATATGATATGTACGAATAACACCCTGGCGATGACAAAATCCTATGAGATGAAAACGACTTTCCAGCGGGACCAGACAATAAGGATCAATGGTGATCCCTTTCTCTTCTAATGCATTTTCACTATAATTCGCTTGTATACTCTTTTGCTTTAATAAAGCCTCTAGGATCGGAGTAAGAAAAGAGTGTTGTTCCATCTGCGAACTGTGCCTTTCAGCCCACCCCACCCCTACTTCTCTTCTTGCACGTTCTATTGTTTCTTCTCTTTCCGCCTTCCGTTTATATTCAGCTGCGACTACTTTTTCATACGCGCTTTCAAAATCTATAGGTAGTACCGGTTTTATATCTTCCATAATATAGCGTAATTGCGAAAATGCGGTTGCTTCTTCTTCCGACCAATCCAAGGGATAGAGTGCAAAATTCCCAATAAAAGCATAACCTTTTCCATGCCCCAGGTGGGTTATGGGAATATGCATGGCGCTAAGCGCGTCCATATCCCGGTATATCGTTCTCTCGCTGTTGCCGCAGCGTTCCGCCAATTCACGGGCTAATATCCCTGGCTTGGCTTGAACAAGTGTAATAATGCGCATCAGTCGGATTAATCGGTCTGTCATATTCAGTTCCCCTTGATTTATGGTTAAATAGACCCATTATTTTATGAAAAAAAGTAAATTGTGATAGAACTTTTTTACTATGTTACCACATTTTATATTACAATTCTTCTGAATATTTTCCGCCGAATCCGCTTGAAAATCCAATTTATGTATAGGTCTTTTTTCGTTTATGTGCATCCCCGATCAGCATGTCCTATATTAAATACCACCAACGGCTTTACTACGAAGCTGAAGCTCGAAACCTATCTGCTTATACAACATTTCAGCCTCTTTCAGCAGCAAAGGATCTCCAGAGCGTACCGCGAGCAGCAATAGCTTATCCGCATGACGATTGAGCTTCTCCCGAGCTTCACTATACTGTCCTTTATTTCGTAACGCAGCAGCCTCCTCAACCGTTTCAGACGTCTTTAGCAGTTCCAGATGCTTCTCAACATAAAAGCAGCAAGTATCGCTCAGAATGCGTGTATGATGCGCGTACTCCAGCTCAAGCACCTTCACAGGGAGTTCACGAACACGCTCTACAGTTGGCTTTTTATACTTCCATTGTAGGGAGAGCGCCTCATATTTACCGGCTACAGAACTAGAGGTACTGAACTCCAGCCCTATGAATTTGCGTTGTCCTGTTTTTATTTTGCCAAGTTTAAGCAAGAGCGAATGACCTTCTCCAGCCTCCATCTCACATCCATAACAGCGCTTAAAGGTTAGATGCGGCTCAAGCCAAACTTGTAGTTCAATATCACGTGCTACCACCTTATGGCTCATAGGTCGGCTATGTTCTGAAGGCATATTTCCTTTCCATTCGACAAGCAAAACAGCATCGCGATTGCCACCTGCAAAAATACGATCTTGACCCCACGTAAATGTAGGATGAATACTTTCCATCATATTTTCCACCTCTTTCTTTTTTTGGGTCTTCTATTAATGTACCAATATTGGCGGACAACTCCATGTCATGGAATGTATGTTCGGTTCTATATTATCGACAAAAAAAGAGCCATTCTACATACTAAGTAGACTGACTCTCACAAAAATAACCCCTTTTGTCTGTTTATGACGAAAATTTTAAGCTTTTTATCTTTAACGGCTCTGAAGTTTAGGCTGCACTCGTTCTCGCTTAAAAAATAGGCCCAGCGCCCATTTGGCGCAAAGCAGAGAAAACATAAAAAATAGGATTGCCCAAAATATGGCCGGCACCGATGTCATCCTTGCCAGATTACTGGCATCTCCCGCGCGAGAAGGAGATACAGCGGCCGCGTATACCAAAAATAAACTCCCCATTACAGACTCTTCCAAGGTCAAAAAAGCTAATAACAGATAATAGAATTTGCTGGCCTTTTTCCAAACCACCAGCATTAAAACGTTCAGCGCAATAAACCCACTCAACCACGTCATTCCGAAGCTTCCCCGAACGTACATTAACAGCATTATCAATGCAACCGTAGTAGCCAAGATAAGACCCCAATCATGCCGTCCTTTACTATAGAGATAGAAAAGCAGCAATGCGAATAAGGATGCCAGCAAATAACCGGACAGCGATACCAGGATCGCTCTGCCTCCATCTTGAATAGCTGAATAAGTGACACCGCTATGGTCCGCGTATAGCTCAATCCGCAGCACACTGCCTGACAACAGTAAAGTCACCAGCGCATGACCAAATTCATGTATCATCGTGTCTAAATTCCGAAACAAAGATGAGAACGGAATCAACCTCGTCAAAAAAGCAGATCCGACCAAAAATAACATTGTCTTAAGCCATTTATTCATTTTGCAGCAGCCCCTTCCCGTCCAAAGTATACGATAAATAGTCCCTCTTCTCAATCATGAAGACTCAGCCAAATAGAGCTCTATAAGGAAGTGCAACATCGTATCTAGCAGGCAAATATTACTGACACTAGATACACCATTCACGCTTAGCGTACGCTGTCAGAAGCTGTCAAGCTGTGTTAAAATAAAAGAAATAAAAAGCCTAAATCGGGTGGTGATTATATAGATGAAACAACATAAATACCGTAAATATCTACAGCTGTTATGTTCGCTCCTGCTTCTGCTGACCGTTTCCATAGCTCTTCCAGCCCCAGTAGCAAAAGCAAATATATTCAGTGATATCTATAATGGATTCAAAAGTTTCTCTGAGCTTCCAAACGAAGTCAATGAATTGAAAGAAGGATTTCAGCAGACAGCAGAAGAGCTACAGCAAGCTAAAGATAAGCTTGCGAATACCATGCAGGAAATGGAAGCCTACCAGACACAGAACGAAGCCTTGCAGGAACAGAATCGCCAACTGACGCAGATGGTTGATGCATTGCAAAATGACCGGACCGCACGCGAAGAATATTATCATAAAATTAAAGTGACTATTTTTACGGGGATCGGTCTAGTTCTAGGGTATTTTATACTCATCCGTATTATCCGTTTCAGCATGCTTCACCGTTCTAGAAAAGGAGACCGTCTGCGCTAATCTTGAACATTTAGTAAAGATAACGCCTACAGCATGAGGGAGATGAAATATGAACATCGATGTCCAAGATGAAAGCGACAGCGGGAGCGGACAAGCCGTAGCCTTCACTCTCCTGGAGAAGGAAGAGGTTCATGTGCTGCACCCACAGCAAATTATCGCTTATCAGGGGCCTGCCACTGGACGAGCAGACAGATTTATGGATGTGAAGGGCATCTATCGCAAGCAAAAATTGATTCGTTCAGATATGTCTGGTCCTTGCCATTTTGTCGCCGCCCTTCCACCGGGTTATCGGGTAAAGATTCTACATCTTGATGGTAAGAGCGATTTGTTGTACGACTTTAAACATCTCTTCTTCTACAGCGAAGGAGTTACGATGAATACACGGGTACTGAGTATGAAGAATGTGCTCGTTACAAGAGATATTGTGAAGGTAAAATTTACGGGTAATGGTATCATTGGCATACTGACTGAAGGAACGGTTTGTGAAGCTGAGCTTCATCCTTACAATCCACTCTATGTGGATGCAGGCAGCATAATTGCCTATCCTGAGAACGCGAAGCTGGAGCTTACCGTTTACGGCAACCATTTAGCTAGCCAGCATATGAGTTATCACTGGAAGATGACGGGCCATGGACCTGTGCTTTTTCAAGCTGGACGCCAGAATCGCCGATTTGAAAGAGATAATAACGATGATGGTATTATTAAACGATTCCTGCGCGAAGCCGTGCCATTTGGTGGAGTATTTATTAAATAGAAGTATTCAAAAGAAAGAGCGCCTTGCGTTAACGATACGCAGGCGCTCTTTGTATGTTCTATCCCTTATAAGGATATTGTCTTAACCGATAAAAGCATTCAGCATCCAAGCATGTTTCTCAATGCTGCTTCTGATGCCAATCAACAGATCCGCAGTTGGTTGATCACCTAGTTCTTCTGCAGCTGCAATTGCTTCTTGCAGTTCTTTAGCAACCGTCTTAAAGTCTCTAACGAGCTCAAGCACCATACCCTTAGCATCTTCGCCACCGCGTGCTTCTTGTAGGTCGGACAGTTCAAGATATTGCTTCATCGTGGAGGCTGGTTGTCCACCAATAGAAAGCAAACGCTCAGCCAAATCATCCGCATAACCTGCAGCTTCATTGTATAACTCTTCAAACTTCTCATGCAGTGTAAAGAATTGAGATCCGCTAACATACCAGTGATAATGATGAAGCTTTACTCCGAGCAGGAACCAGTTTGCGGTTTGGCGGTTCAATGCAGCTTGCAGTTCAGTATGGCTCTTTAGTTGTGTTGTCATTAATAAAACCTCCTATGGTTCATTTATTATAATTGTATTTAGACTCGTTCTAAATCTATATACAATTTAACACACTCTTTTGCATTTTGCAACTATTCTGGAGATTATATATATTGTGCCGATTCTAGCACAACTTATGTTATTAGGCCTATTATGTGTGTCACACTTTGGAAAAAGGCCCTCTTCTTTAGATTAAAGAAACATCCTCTTCCGCGGTCTTTCCTTTTCTACTGCGGAAGAAAGCCCTCATCTCATCACGTTTGCTCTTTGGACTTAGTACATACACAGTATCCCCAGGCTCAATAACAGTACTGCCATGAGGGGTGACAATCTTTTTGTTGCGGATAATTGCCGTAAATAAGATATCGTCTGGCAGACCTATTTCTGAAATTTTCTGTCCAGCAATCGGCATATTAGGATTAATTCCAATATGATTGAACTCCGAGTCTGTCTTGCCAAGAGCAACCAGCTCCATCAGTGAAGGCTGATCTGAATCTTCTTGCCCCACAAGCTTCAATCGGGAAGCTAGCGGAGAAATACTAGTTCCCTGAATCACCGCCGAGGTCAGCACGACAAAGAATACAACATTAAAGAATAGTCGTCCGTGTGGCAGATCAGCCAGCAGCGGATAAGTCGCTAACACAATCGGAACGGCTCCACGCAGTCCAGCCCAAGAAATCAATGTCTTTTCACGAATTGAGAATTTGGAAAAATGCAGGCTTATAAATACACCGATTGGCCTTGCTACAACCATCAGAATGACGGATAACAAGATGCCTTGCCAAGCCACTTCCGCCAGTTCCTGAGGAAATACTAACAAGCCCAGCAGGATGAACATGAATATTTGCATCATCCAAGCAAAGCCGTGACTAAAATTCATAATGGTACGGTGATACATGAGCTCGGAATTGCCAAGAGTAAGGCCCATAACATAAACAGCCAGCAATCCGCTGCTGTGTACCCATGCAGATAAACCATAGGTCAGAACAGCAAAACCAATAGCCATTACCGGATAAAGACCTGTTGAATCCAGATTAATTCGATTGATGCAGTAAACTGCGATCTTACCCAGCACAAAACCCAGTACTAAGCCAATTCCCATCTCCCATATAAAAGACAACAAAAGCCCCCATATCGCGATATCCGGATGCTGTATCCATTCGATCAGCGATACGGTTAAGAAAACCGCCATTGGATCGTTACTTCCTGATTCCGCTTCTAGCGTAGAGGTCAAACGTTTATCAATGTTCTTACCGCCAAGAACCGAGAAGACTGCAGCCGCATCTGTCGATCCAACGATCGCTCCAAACAGAAAGCTTTCTGCCCATGACACATCGAGAATTAGCTTGGCGAATACTCCTACGATGACTGTCGTCATTATTACGCCTACCGTTGATAAGGATAATGCTGGACGAATAACAGGCTTAATATCCTTAATATTCGTCTGCATCCCCCCCTCGAATAGTATGACAACCAATGCGAAGATCCCGGCCATTTGTGTTAAGGAAGCATTGTTAAAAAAAATAAATTGGCTCAGCACCATCCCCGCAGCAAGGAACAGCACTAAAGCTGGCATTCCAAATTTAGTGGAAAACTTGGTGGAAAATACGCCTACAAGCAGGAGCGCAGCCAGTAATAATATAATATTATCTGCAAGTTGGGACACCGATTATTCACTTCCCTTTCACTTCTAGCTTAAAATATAAGAAGCTTCCTTATTTATGTACTTTATTACCCTTATCCATATCCTTTTGAGACATTGAATAATATAAACAAGATTGGAGATTTCATTCCCCTGGCCTTATACTTTATGTAAATGCTTTCTCCCCATCGTGTGTACATATAGGAGGCTGAATGTTATGCAATTGAGATTAATTAAACCTGCGGAGCTGGATCAAGCAGCTCTGCTTGCAGATTCCATCTTTCGTGAACCGGGTGCCATTTCAATGAAAGAACTGTTTCCACTTATTTTCCGCCCGGGACTCAGTCATTCGTATGCGGCTATTACCGAGGACGGAACGGTTGCAGCTTTCATGGGACTCGTACCCTCTACGATCAAAACTGGTGATGCTATTCTGAATGTATTCTCCATAGGTGCGGTCTGCACCGCCCCTGCATTTCGTGGACAAGGACTAGCCGGTCAGCTACTGGAGAAATGCCAAGCCCATGCTGCGGAAGCGGGCGCATCGCTGATTTTTGTCTCGGGTGATCGCTCACTGTACACCCGAGCAGGATGCGTACCGTTCGGAGGTACGCAATTTGCCGAGCTGAACGAAAGCTCGGCTCAGGCACTTGCGGCCGCAGCAGGGGAAGAATGGACGCTGCGGCCGATGCAGCCGGGCGACTTCTTCGCCGTCAACCGGCTGCTGAATGAACGCGAAACCGGACATGTGTATAGTCCGGGTGAGCTGGCGCTGCTGCTGGGGACCGAGGCTTACGCGGGTGTGCTGGGCTTAGCCCAGCGCACACTCGTAGCCGTTCGGGACGGCAGCATCGAGGGGTTTGCCGCGGTGGCTGTGCCAGCGGCGGCAGATGTGCCCGCGCCGAGCACGGCGACGGCGGTGGAATGGGCCGGCCAGCCGAGCGCGGTAGCGGCGCTGCTGGCTAAGGCGGCACTGTGCGGCGGCGTAGGCGCGCTGCAGGTGCCAGTGCCGTGGCAGGAGCGCGGCTTGCTCGCGCTCCTGCGTGAGGCCGGCGCCTCCTTAAGCGCCGGCGCGAACAGCGGGACGGTCTGCATCGCAGACCGGGCAGCGCTTTTGCGGCAGACCGAAGGCTGCCGCAAGGGTCACGACTTGTCGTCCGTCCAGGACGACAAGGAGCTGATATCGCTGCTCTTTGATCCAGCGAGTCCGCTTCACACCTCTGATCCCTCGGGGGAGTCAGAGGCAATTCCCTTACCTTATATGTCAGGTCTCCATTTTATTTAGAAGCAACTTAAAGCATAAAAATAACCTCTGCGAGAGAATTGTCTCGCAGAGGTTATTTAGTATGCGCTATAAATGATTACATAAATTCAAATGGTAGCCTTATTCTCTGGAATACACCTGAAGCTCTTGAATGGACCAATAATTCCCGCCAGCTCCGTTCTGTACAATCTTGATATACCTCGTCTTCACTTTAGAGAAGGATATTTTAGTAAGCTCTTTCGTGCCTTTTCCAGAGGTAAGTTTGTTCCAGTTCTGAGCATCGTCAGAAATATAGACTACATAGTCTCTTGGATAATCAAAAGGTGAAAGCGTGCTATCCAAATCTATTCTTTCAATTTCATGTGCTTCACCCAGATCAATCTGAAAATACTCTCCGGAAACCTGATGTTTCCCCGTATCCCAGCGCGTGCGCCGATCCCCATCGATGGCAAGACTCGGAGCTGAGGCTGCCGTATTCACATTTGAGGTTACCTTCCATTTCGTACGATCCAGAGGAACCAGTCCGGTGGCTGTAATCTGAACTTTATCGGACAGTAAATTGGAGCCAGATACCCTTACCGCGTAGGTATATAACGTCCCTTCACGTAAATTATGATCCGTATATTCTGTAAGCTTCACATCAGTAGCTGCCACCTTCATTTCCCCACCGCTACCTTCAGCACGAAGCAGCTCGTAGCTTGCTCCCGGTGCCTCCAGCCAATTTAATTTCACAGATAAACCTTTTGTTGCCGCGGCTTTGAATCCCTTAGGCGCCGACGGTTTTACTTCAGAGGAAGGCTGCAAAATATACTGTACAGCCTCTCCCGGAGCAAGTTTCTCCGTAAAGGTTAACGTGGGAGTAGCCTTTTTCCCTGTTACATAACTTCTTGCTTTTTCATACGTATCCCCGTTTCCAAAACGTTCCCCTTCATATATAACGTTTTTCGGCATAGTCACATTTACACTCACGGTCTGCGGAGTAGACTCAAAGTTAACGAAATTAACCAGTACCTTATTCGAGGTCGCTCCGCTTCCCGCAAGAGGCTTCAACGTGGAAGTATCCACGGCCCGAACATAAACCAACTTATCGGCTAACACATCTTTATTTGCAACTTGATAAGTTAATGGAGCTCCATGCGTAGCATAAGCAAGACTAAGCCTTCTCATGATGCTGACACGTGAATCCTCATTTTCTTTTGTATAATAAATCTCTGTGGTCGCCGGATCATGTTCTTCTAAATTAAACCCGTATTTGAATAAACTGAAATCCTTAAAAAAAGCAGCATGCTGCACAAACATATCCGCATAACCGATATGTGCACGCATGATCCGATCGAATACCGCGGCTGTCCGCTCCGTTGCCCCGTATTGATAGGCGTCCACATGACTGTCCGAGGTACCAAATTCAGTGGTCAGCATTTTTTTGCCGAGTCCATTGTCTGCGCCAGCGAAAGTCTTCAAATTCTCTGTAAAGCTTCCCCCGTTACTAAAAATATAAGAGTCGCCGTACGAGTGTCCATTGGTCAAATCCGTAACCTTCTCCAGCTCCATACGCTGCTCTGGATCACGTTCCCATCCATCCGGATCTCCACATGCCTTCTCAGTTCCCTTCTGATTACCGCAGGAGTCCTCACTGTAGCCCGGCCAATACGCCCATCCTGGAGCAACAGTTTGTAAATGGGGCGCGATTTGCTTGCCCTTTTTATTTAGCCAGTCCGCAATCGCCAAATTTACTGCCTTAGAACGATTGAATAGCCCTGGCTCATTATCTACCTCATAGTATTGAAAATAGGGGCTATATTGTTCAAAATAATCTGTCAGCTTTTTCTCCGCATCAGCAGGCAACGATCCATCTGTCTTAAGCTTAATATCACCAGTATGCAAATACAGAGCAACCGCCTGCATGTTGTAATCCTGCAATACCTTGTAATATTCCATCATATTCGAGCAGGATCTCCCGACATCACTAGCACAGCTGGTACGCATCACATTACCGCTATAAGCCATACCTAGCCATTTGATAACATAAGGCAAGTGCGTAACTGCACCTTCATCAAAATAAAACTGCTTATTATTCACTACTGTTCCGGTCAGTGTGTAGCTGCCATGAATAGGCTCGGAAATTGGAGCGTTAAGAGACTCTAAACGGAGATTATCCCATGTCCACCAGGAATATTCGTCTTCTTTGTCACTGCAATATAAACAGCGAACCGTTTGCAGCTTCAATTCGTTTGATCCTATCTTTAATTGCTCCTTGGGGATATATAATTCATAGGTCTTTTGAAAGCTATATTTACTTTCTGTGCCAGCAACGCCCGCAATTTGAATGATCCCCGACAATTGATGATTGGAAAACACACTCATTTGCGGCACAGATTTATAAGCGTCTAGAATACCTACGCTAAATAAGACCCCGTTCTCCGGGATCTTATTTAGCTGATATGTGATCGTTAATTCCGGCTGGGTCTTTCCATTCAAGCCTGCAGGCAAGCTCTGAAAAGCCGATGATTTGAGCACTGAAGAAGTAACATTAAATTCCTTCTTGCTGCCGGAAGTGCCACTCGCAGCAAATTCAGCTGCTGAGCCATCATGTTGTCCCAGATTCCAGATCACAGTACCATCCGGTATTTCTGCTGCAAGATCACTTCCTGTAGACAGTCTCGGTATATTGGCACCTACCTTATAATCATTCGTTCTATTCGTTCCGAAAACTGAGACAGACAACAGAAACAAGACGGTTAATGCGGCGAATTTTAGTAATAACAGTAATGGTTTGTTTGCTGATATCTTATTTTTTCTATTAGATATTCTCCTCGTTATTCCCATCCATAGGTCCTCTCTTTCTTTCGGAATGTCTTGCCCTATCATTTCATTAGATTAAGGAAGGTACAATGCCCCTTGTGGAATCACCTGCTGCTTCTGGCTGGAACTCTCCCATAGCAAGCGAAGATTGGCATCCCCTTCATTCTCATAATATTCAATTTGGATATCATAAAGCGTTCCTGCTGTGAGCGGGATACTACCTTTATGAAGGGTTGAACTTTGATTTTTCCAATTGTCGATAATCAGCTTTCCGTCAATCCAGACACGGACTCCATCATCAGAGGATGCCGAAATCATATATTTTTCACTGAATTTGGGTTTGAGTTTCCCTTTCCAGCGTACAGAAAAGTGATCTTCATTTATCTCTGATGCAGGTGACCCACCATGCCAATTAAAATCAATCTTACGGTCATTGCGGATAAGCACCGGTTCTCCCTCTAAATCAGTATTGTTATAGTATTCTCCAGTTAAACCCGTTGGGGTTACCGGTGCTATCGAAGGGACTTCTGTTGTGAGAACATAATCCTCTCTCGATACTATAAACGAGTTATTCATGAAGCTTTTGATGGACTGTGGCGTATTATTTTCTGTCAGCAATTTGCCCCAGGTCATCATATAAACCCATTTATTTTGTTTGTTGGTTAATACATCCGGGTTCGGCAGCTGCCCACTTTCCCCGATTCCGATAGGTTTATCTTCAGCAAGTGTGAGCAGGTCCTCATAGTAGGACTGCTTATAATCATTATTGTAGATATCCGCAGCCAGAACATCGACTTTATCTGCACTGGGATAATAGGCGGCATAAGAATCTGCCCATTCATTCGGCGCGTTTGGATTCCACACCCACAGTAGATTATTCAGTTTGTGTGTGTTTACAAAACGATCATAGACAATATTCCAAAGCGCTGAAAAATTGTCCTTTTTCCCCCACCAAAACCAACCGCCATTCATTTCATGGTAAGGTCGCCATAAGACTGGAACCCCAGCATCACGCAGCTGTTCTAAATATCCAGCGATCTCATCTAGATCAGAGATTAGACTCTTATACTGAGCCGTCCCAGGCGTAACATAAGCATTAAACTTCTCTTGACTGAGACTTCTGTTTACATTGGACCATTCTGGAGAAGTTCCTGGCAAACTCTGATGGAATGTCATGGCTACAATGCCACCCGTCTGATTCCACTCCATTGCACTGTCAATTACTGCTTGCCGCTGTTCGGCGATTGTCCTTTTGGATTGATTATTAATCGCCCCTAATTCATAACCATGTAGAACGGCATTTTGTCCCGAAGTATTCTTCAGCTTATGAACCAGTTCATCTGGACTTTCTAGATAATCATGCTGACCAGACAGGATACCTTTGCCACGTAGATTCACCAAATTACTCAACAGTTGCTTGGCTTCTTCAGAAGCTGATGGATTGCTTGGTATAGCCGGGGGAAGAGAGGAAGAAACACTCATAGCCTTCGGAAGACTCTTAACCTCTCCCCAAGGCAGCAAGGAAAAAATAATAAACACCGGTAATATAGTAAACAACAATCTGTTTTGCTTATAATATTTACGCAAATAAATCCTCCTTTCGGTAGCTGTACTGCCTCCACAGGTAATAAATAACATACCTGTTATCGGACAATCGTCTTCTGACCTAATGAGGACTATAGCTTAGTAGCTCTGCAATAACGCAGAGCTACTAAGGATCGACCTTTAATTTTCATCAATCAGGAGACATCCGGAAGAAAAAGCGCACTTGCTGGAACTGTCTCTTTAACTTGACTAGCACTTTCCCACATCAAGCGGACTCTCGCATCGCCTTCATTTTCGTAATACTCCACCTTGATATCATATAGCTGACCAGCCTTCAGCGTAATATTGCCCTTACGCTCAGTGCCACTTTGCTTCGTCCAACTATCAATCACAGATTCCCCATTCACCCAGACACGGATGCCATCATCTGATGTAGTGTAAAATGTATATTGTTCATCATATAAGGGCTTAACTTTACCGCTCCAACGTATGGAGAAACGATCAATCCCAAGGGCGGCATCCGGCGATCCTTGCCGCCAATTGAAATCGATTATTGCATCGGTTCTAATAAGAGCTGCTGCTCCCGATAGCTGCATGTTGTTGTAATACTCTCCTGCAAGCCCCTTCGCGAGAGGAATTGCTGCCTCTCCCTCTTCTTCGGGAGGTGCCGGTGCGGCGCTAGGTGTGGGTACCAAGCTATTATTTAATTTATCTCTAGTCAGGGTATAGCTGCTATTCATAAAAGTTTTGATTGTATCTGCACTGTTATTCTCATAAAGCATTTTTCCCCAGCTCATCATATAAGTCCATTTACTTTGTGATTGTTGAAGCTTCTCCAGATTAGGCATTTCACCATTTTCCCCGATCGCAATCGGTTTGCCCGCGGCTAGACTCAACAAGCTATCATAGTATTTTTGCTGGTAATCATTTTCGTATATGTCTGCTGCCAGGATATCTACTTTATCAGCTCCTGGATAAGTTAACGCATACGGATCTGACCAAACATTGGGAGCATTCGGACTCCATACCCATAACAAATTATTTAATTTATGAACGTTAACAAAACGGTCATACATAATATTCCAAAGTTTAGAAAAGTTATTTTTCTTCCCCCACCAGAACCAGTTCCCGTTCATTTCATGATAGGGTCTCCAAAGTACCGGGACGTTCGCATCTCGCAAGCTTTTTAGAGATACTGCCACCTTGTCAAGTTCAGCAATCAGACTGTTATATTGCTTGGTACCCGGTGTAACGTAACTATCGAATTCACTTTGGCTAAGCGTTTTTTTAACATTATCCCAGTCATAAGAGGTGCCCGGCAGGTTAGCATGAAAAGTCATAGCTACGATCCCGCCCGCTTTATTCCAGTTGATGGCGCTGTTTACCACATTTTGACGCTGCCAGGACATCGTTCCTTCAGACTGGCCACTGATCGCACCCATTTCATAACCGTGAAGAGCTGCATACTGTCCGCTGGTTCCCTTAAGCATATTGTTAATTTCATCTGGACTTTCTAAATAGTCATGCTGGCCAGCAAGGATTCCTTTTCCTGAGATTGAGTAAAAATAGTTAAGCAGCTTTACGGCTTCAGGTGAGGCTCCCGGGGTAACTGGCGTTCCAGAATTTGAAGCAGCTATGACAACAGACGGCGAAATTCCAACAGTAAGCGGAAGTGCAGTCAGAAACAGGACGAGTGACAGAAATGCACCAAACAATCGATACGTACGGTAAGCTTTCAAAATAATCTCCCTTTCGGTAGCCAGGCTGCCACTCTTTCGAAGGCCCTATAGCTTTGCGTCCCTACCTTTCGATAGGTTTGCCTTTTCAATTTAAGAGAAATAATCTCTCTTACCGTAAGTATCGACGACAATTAATGATATATTTAGTGTTTTTATGACTTTTTTTGATAATTGAGTCAATTTACCTGTTTTAAGAAATTCCGAATTGGTTAAATAGATAGGTTAGACCTATGAAATGAATTGTTGTAGTTCTATATCATTCCAGTCTAAAGTAATACGAATATTATCTTCTTCTACTAATTCAGAACCCGTCTGTACCTCTATAAACTCAACATCCGTCAAAGCAAGGATTGCGTGCTTCGTTCCTTCCGGTATACGTACCACGTCCCCAGCCTTCACATTATGTTTTTTCTCATTCAGCACAATACTTGCTTCGCCGCTGACGATTGTCCAAATTTCACTACGTTTGCGATGTAACTGATAGCTGATATTATTCCCCTCGGATATAAAAATCCGTTTAGTCAGCACTTCATTGCCCTCGTCATATTTCACATAATCAATAACTTTGTAATGGCCCCAGCGGCGTTCCTCGTACATCGGTCTCTGTTCAAAGGTCTTCAGCACTTCTTTAATCCGTGGACTCTCGGCTTTATGGGTAACTAGAATCCCATCCGGGCTAGCCGCGATGATCAGATCCTTCGCACCAATTACCGTAATTGGAATATCCAGCTCATTAATCAAGCAAGTCCCCTCAGAATCCGCCGTCACAAAACCCTTGCCTACATGCTTGCTGCTCATTTCCTCTGTTAGCGTATTCCACGTTCCAAGATCCTTCCAGAATCCATCATACGGCTGTACCACAATATGTTCTTCTTTCTCCACCACTTCATAATCAAAGCTGATGGAAGACAATAGCTTATATTGCTTCTGCAATTCTTCATATCCTAAAGGCAACCCTTTACGCTGCAAAATATCTAACAAGTACCCTAGACGGAAGGCAAATACTCCGCAATTCCACAATGCATTTTGCTCGATAAGCTGTTCTGCTTGTATGCGGTCTGGCTTCTCTTGAAAGTGACTCACCTTCATAAAACCGTTCTCCCCCGCCTCTTCGGTGGTAGGAATGATATATCCGTATTTCTCTGAGGCGTGTTCAGGAATAACACCCATTAGAGCCAGATTTGCTCCACTTTCTAGCATAGTCCCTTCAAGCATAGCTATGGTATCGAAAAAGGATGCTTCTACATAAGGGTCAACAGGCAAAATCGCTACCGTCTCCGCTGGAGAAACACCTGCAACCGAATAAAGATAGGTAGCTGTTAAGGCGATAGCCGGAAAAGTATCCCGACGCTCCGGTTCAACGATAATCGGCACATGACTTCCCAGTTGGCTTTGTATCATTTCTACTTGGCCGCGGCCGGTGGCCAGATAAGATGATTCTGCCATCCCCGCTTCCTCCAGCTGTCTCCAGACACGTTGTACCATCGACTCCGGTTCACCTTGAGGGCTTTCAAGTACCTTTAGAAATTGCTTTGAACGTGAGTCGTTGGACAACGGCCATAACCGTTTACCTGAACCGCCTGATAGAAGTACCATTTTCATAGATGAACCCTCCTTGAATTATGGAAATCGAGCATATTTGAATTGTTATCAAAACGTCAGCTTCCGCTTAGCCTTATTTCGAGCGGATGCATTAAAAAAATTTGTTAGGTATGAACCACTCCAAGGGATTTTGGACTTCCGATCGCTGTTATCCTCAGATTTCCTGATTGAACCGCTTCCCGCGGTAGAAATCCGAGGATAAAGGCGAACGCTAACGCTTCTACAGTTCCAAATTCCCTTTCCGTTCTTTACCTAACCAACTGCTTCTTAATTCTAATCCGTGCTGCACCGGGCTGTGCCAGCCGGAAGCAAGCACGTTTTTCTAAAGATTGGCTTCTGCTCCGGGGAGGCAGCAGCAGCAACTGCAAGAACAACGGCAAGAGCAAGGCTAGTTGCCACCACGGGACAAAGACAGAGACAACTACAAATGCTACTGCTACTGCGGTATATAATCAGAGTACCTAACTTTATAAATTGCTTAGAAACTTAAGATAAGGGAACGGAGTGGCGGAAGAGAATTTTGGAACTGGAGGAGCGATAGCGTCCGCCTTTGTCTGCGGATTTCTACCGCTATTAGCGGTTAAAATCAGGAAATCTGCAGACAACAGCGGCTGGAAGTCCAAACATTCTCTGGAGTCACGCCTCACCCTTAAATAGAAAAATCACAAGTTCAATCAATATAACTCAGATTAAACCGCTCCAGCCACACTAGCAGAATAACCGCTCAATCCACCCATCTGCGGGCGGCCGACAGAATGATAAACGAGGCCGGTACCCTCGATTTGCTCCTTGGAATACACATTGCGTCCATCGATCAGCACCCCATTACGCATGCTTTTCGCCAGCTGATGCAGATCAATGTCCTTGAGTAGGCTCCAATCGGTAAGCAGGCATACGGCATCGCTGCCCTCAGCCGCTTCCTCTGGCAGATTGCACCAACGAAGCTGCGGATGATCATATTGCTGCCTGAAATTTGTAGCTGCGATTGGATCATACAGTTTAACCGTAGCCCCTTCAGCCACCAGCGCCTCAACAATCTCTCTGGCGGGAGCTTCGCGGACATCATCAGTGTTAGGCTTGAAAGCAAGCCCCCAGATCCCAATCGTCGAACTGCGCAGACTGCCAAGTGATTCATGCAGCTTGGAGATGATCATAAACCGTTGTCCTTTGTTCACTTCGACTACAGATTTCAATAATTTGAATTCGTAATCGACGTTGCCCGCAATTTGAATGAGCGCATTAGTGTCTTTCGGGAAACAGGAGCCTCCATAACCGATGCCAGCCTGCAGGAAGGATGACCCGATTCTTTGGTCCATACCCATTCCTTGTGCTACTTCGGTTACATCAGCTCCCACTTTTTCGCAAATATTGGCGATCTCGTTAATAAAGGAAATCTTCGTGGCCAAAAATGCATTCGAAGCATATTTGATCATTTCAGCACTGCGTATATCTGTTACAAATACATTTACTGTGAAACCCTTATGAAGCTCGCGCATAGTTGGTTCCAGCTCTGGATTATCGAGACCAATGACAATTCTATCGGGATGGAGGGTATCGCGAATCGCTGACCCTTCACGTAAAAACTCAGGAGCAGACACGATATCAAAAGAATGATGGGTAGATTTAGAGAGCATGTTGGAGATTTTCTCATTTGTTCCTACGGGAACTGTAGATTTTGTCATTATAATTTTGTGCCCTTCCATCGCTTTAGCGATTTCAACAGCTGCATTCTCAATGTAGGTTAAGTCTGCTTCACCATTAGGCAACGATGGCGTACCTACTGCAAGGATGATAATATCTGAACGACGTACCGAATCCTGCAGATCCGCAGAAAAGGATAATCGTTCCTCACGAAGATTCAGTTCAATCAGTTCCTCAATTCCCGGCTCATAGATGGGTGATTCCATCCGTTTCAGCTTCTTAATCTTTTCCTCGTCCTTATCCACACAGATGACATGATGTCCGCCCAGTGCAAAACATACGCCAGATACAAGACCCACATACCCAGTACCGATTACTGTCAGCTTCATACAATCATCCTCCTTTTAGAAAATTGACGTAGGCCTGCTCAACATACTGCTTGAACTTAACCATAAACGCCTGCTCATCAAATTTACGTGCATGCTCCATAATTTGATCGATATCCCAAGCGAAGGACTCTACCTCGTAAATAGCCTTTAGTAGATCCTCCACTTCTTGATGCTGAAAGAACACACCATTTACATAAGGAATAATAGTATCTAGTGCACCACCTGCTTGATAAGCAATGACCGGTCTTCCCGCAGCGTTCGCTTCCAGCGGTGTGATTCCAAAGTCCTCTTCTCCCGGAAAAATAAATGCTCTACACTGTGCCATCATTCCGGTTACTTGCTCATCCTCTAGCCGGCCTAAAAACGATACATTGTCCTTAGCCATGCCTTCGAGACGTTTACGATCTGGTCCATCCCCTACGATGTACAGCTTAAGACCGTTACGGTTAAAAGCCTCTACAGCTAAATCAATCCGCTTGTAGGAAACAAGTCGAGATACTATTAAATAATAGTCACCAATGCTAGAAGAGCTTGTGAAACGGGCTGTATTAATCGGTGGAAATATGACATCTGCATCCCGGTGATAATAGTTCTGAATCCTTGTCTTCACTACTGAAGAATTGGCTACGAACTGATTCACATTTTTAGAAGTCCGCTGGTCCCACGATTTGAGCTGCTGCATGTATACCTTAAGCATTTTCTTGAACAACCCGGAATTCGACTGACGTTCCATGTAGGTGTCATAATCCCATGCAAAGCGCATAGGCGTATGGCAGTAACAAAGATGAAACGTATGTTTAGGAACTTGAATACTTTTCATAAAAGCACTGCTGGAACTCAGGACGATATCGAAACCGCGAAAGTCCAAATCACGGATGGCCATTGGGTAAAGTGGCAGCACCCCTTTAAAATTGGTCTTTACCCCCGGTATCTTTTGCAGCCAAGAGGCACGTATATCCGCATCTTTGAGATTGTCAGTAAGGCGGCTTCCGTTAAAAACCGTTGTGTAGATTGGAGCCTCGGGATACATGTGATGAAAGACTTCCACCACTCTTTCCGCGCCGCCCATTTGGATTAAGTAATCGTGCGCTATCGCAATTTTCATGTGAATCATCCTCAAAGTTTTATGGAGCATCATCTTCAGAATTACCGTGTCATCTCATCTGTCAGGTGCTCGCCAACAAACCTTTATAGTAGTCAACGATGTCCTTGACCGTATTCTCGATAACAAACTGCTCTTTCACTCGTTTCATCCCATTGTCCGCCATCCGCCGTCTTTCTTCTGGGTGATCCAGCATCCATTTAATGGAGTCTGCCAGTATCGCCGCGTCTCCAGGCTCTATCAGTAATCCTGTCTCACCTGGAACTACAATTTCTACCGGCCCGCCTTCATTGGAGGCAACAACCGGTAATCCTGCTGCCATTCCTTCAATGATCACTTGGCCAAAAGGCTCAGGAGTTACCGAAGTATGAATCAGTAAATCAGCGGTATTCATAAGGCCTTGAATATCATCCACATGCCCTAGCATGCTTACATTAGTAAGCTCGTCGTTTTTTATCTTTTGAAGCAACTCCTGCTTATAAGCCTCTTCTCCAAAGAGAGCGTCTCCGGCCAGCCAGAACTTCACGCGAGGTTCGTTCTTAAAGCTTTTTGCGGCTTCCAGCACAATATGCTGGCCCTTCCAATGCGCCAATCGACCAACTAGCAATACGTTAAATTCCTTCTGATCCCGCATGCCGATCCCATTACCAATCGCTTTAGCGAATGCGGAGTATACGACCAGCGTTTTCTTCGAACGCGGCAGCTCCAAAGCATTCAGCGTAGAATGTGAATTCGCGATGACTCCATTTGGGAGCAGGCGCGACAGTAAACGAATTCCTTTAGCAACAACAGGCTTTAAATAAGGAGCTCCAATATGGTCCCGGATGTGCCAAATCAATGGAACGCCCGCTATTTTAGCAGCGATGGCTCCGTATAATGCAGATTTCAGAGAATTGGTGTGCACGCAATCTACCTTCTCCGCTTTTAAGAGCGGAGCAAGCTTACGACCGTAAGCCAACAGCTTGAAGGCTGCAGCAGGTGCTCCCAAGTTGACTGCATTTCTACCACGACTTCTGATGCTCTCATCTAGCGGAATAATACGGACATCCATTCCCTTTTCACGTAGCCGTTCAGCCAGCGCACCATCCTCGGCCAGGATTACAAGTGGATCAATCTGTTCTCCAATATGGGTAAGGATGTTAAATAGGGCAACTTCTCCACCACTCCATTTAGCAGTGTGATCTATATAGGCCACTCTAAGCATTACGTGGTCACCTCCTCTCCTAAGGCTTGTAGGAACACGGATTCTACTTGATCCGTAACATGCTCCCAGGTATATCTCTCCAGTACATGTTCTCTACATTCATCCCGGCTCGGAAGCAGCTTTCGATTGCTAAGCATATGGATCATGCCTTCGGCCATGTGGTCACTACTTGGACTCTTAAATAGCAATTCCGGCCGGAAGCCTTGCAGGATTTCCTTATTGCCGCCAATCGGTGTAGCCATCACTGGCAATCCTGAAGATAAGGCTTCAACGGTAATCAAACCAAAGCCCTCCAATGCCTGTGAGGGAACCACGAACATGTCCGCTGCCTGATAATAAGAGGCTAGTTCATGATCGGGAATGTAGCCTAGCAGTCTTACCTTGTTGCTTAAGCCATAGTCTGCGATCTTTTCTTCAAGTTCCCCCCGCAGCGGCCCTTTGCCACCAATCAGCAGCATCGCATTCGGGAAACGCTCCGCAACTTGCTTCCAAGCTTCAAGCAGCTGGAGTAGTCCCATCCGATTGACCAACCGCCGGACAGTCAGCACGGTTGTTGCTCCCTCAGGTAAATTTAAGCTTCGGCGAATCGCCAATCGATTCGTAGCGGGAATAAAACGTTCCACATTAGCTGCTCCTGGTATCACTATAATTTTGTGTAGAGGCACTCCGTGCAGCTTATGGAGAATATCGCGGAACGTCTCACTAAGCACGATGAACTTATCCGCTAGCTTATAAGCTCTATGTTCAATGGATTTGGCGATAGTTGTCTTGACCCGGTGCTTAATGCCTTGGCCTTCAATTTTCATTTCTTCATTCCATGGACCATGAAAAGTCATCACTACAGGAATCCCACGTTTTTTTGCTTCCAGCGCTGGACCAATACCGTAAGGAGCGAAGTGA
The DNA here is from genome assembly GCF_037963325.1 of Paenibacillus sp. FSL E2-0201. NCBI lineage: Bacteria > Bacillati > Bacillota > Bacilli > Caryophanales > Paenibacillaceae > Paenibacillus > Paenibacillus sp. FSL E2-0201. The sequence goes on along the minus strand of NZ_CP150154.1, from coordinate 1,051,137 downwards.
GTGTATAAAATATCTATACGGCCACTGCCCTCTCCCATCAGATCAGCCGCTTTACGCTGGAAAGCATCCTTACGTTTCCAGATCCCATCCTTTGGATCTCCGGCATTGTGAATAATCAATTCCTCGGGTGTAGCAGGCGTTTCTTGACTGCAAATCAACGCATGCACCCGATTACGTGAGGAGAGTTGCTCGCAAACGGATTTGAAATACGTGTTAAGCCCACCCGGCTGTAGCGACGGCCAGCTAAGACCAGTCGTCATAATGTTCAATCCGTCACTGTACGGCATAGCTTCTCTCTCCTTTATTCTCCTTCTCAATCTGACTCTTCTTCGCATTGTGCTGAGTCAGCTTTCCCGATCTAATTAATTCGTAAAGCTTGAAGCCGACCATGAATTCATACATGACCCAGAATACGGATACACCGAAACCTGACATTCCCTTCTTGAACAACCCGTGTAAGAAATACTTTTGCAGGAACCGGGCTGGCGGTCTTACCAGCAGATGACTGACCCGAAATCGTTTGCCCTTGGCATACGCACTTTCAGCTTCCAAGTCAGTGTACTTATTGAAGCGTGCCACATGATCGTTAATACTGCGGTACCCATAATGCCAGAGCGTTCCTGTCAAACGTATAGTTCGCTCTTCAGAAACCTCGGGCATTTCGTGCACCAAGCTGTTTCGAATGCCATAAGCTTTACGGTTGTAAAGGCGCACTAGATATTCGCCACGATCCAGCCATCTGCCCATAAAGTCGCCGATCCGATAGATAGAATAGGCAACCGATTGATCGATAAGCCCCGGTTTCAGTTCAAGAATACTTGCGGCCAACTCGTCGCTCACCACTTCGTCAGTATCAATAAGGAAGACCCAATCATGAACCGCGCGTTCTACTCCGAACTCCCTCTGTTTCGCATATCCGGGCCATGGGTTGACATATACTCGACAATTTAAGCTTTCGGAAAGCTGTACTGTCCCGTCCTTGCTGCCTCCGTCAATCACAACCACTTCGTCGGCGAATAACCTGCAGGATTGTATGGCTTTAGATATTCGAACTTCGTCATCCTGAGCGATAATGACAGCCGATATTGGATAATCGCCTTGGCCGCCTACCACGCTTTTTACTGAATCCATGAAGGTTTCCTCCTTTGTCTTTCGCATTATCCATTCATATCCATCGGTTTCTTGCGAATGTAAGAATTCATCGTCGTCTTCATCCACTGGATGTCCTCCCGGGTAATGAGTAACCGTGGAAGTTTAACTTTTAAGGTGTACTTTATATTGAGAACAATGAAGAAGAATCGCAGGATTGATGATGACAACATCGCTATCCCTGCTCCGAGTAAGCCAAATTTAGGGATGAGCAGGAACAACATTGGGATAACCAAGAGTAAGCCGAAACCTTGAAGCATCGAAACAATTTTCGGCTTGCCTAGCGCCATAAAGGCCTGCGCCAGAATGATCGTCCCTCCGCTAATGGTCACTTCAAGGAGCAACAAGCGAAACACGGTTAATGCTGCATTGAAGTCTTTGCCGTACATCAGCGGAATCACTAAAGGGGCTAAGAGCATCAGGACTACTCCGCCAAACATGGTGAAGGTCGTACTTATTCGGAAGGCTTTGAATGTTAACTCAACTGCCTGTTCTTTTGACAGCTCAGAAGCCTTAGGAAACAACACGACCGTAATCGAGCTTGAGAAAAAATTAACCATTCGCGATAGACTCACAGCCACTACATACAGCCCCAGATCAGCAGGTCGTAACAAACCGGCAATTACGATCTGATCGATATAGGTAGAGAAATTACCAAGCAAGTCATTGCCGTAAGAACCCAGCCCGTAAGTGAATAATCTTTTTAAATTCTGAAAGGCCCCTCTCATCTTCACCTTATAGGTGCGAAGCAAGGAAATCGTCATTCCGATAAACAGTGGCGCTCCCGGAAGGAGATAGGCAACTGCAGTTGTAAAAGGATTCATCTGATCCAGCGCGATCAATATCCCAATCATTATCAGTGTAAGCAATGGGACTAGATAGCGAATCCAATTAAACCTCTTGTATTCTCCTCTGAATTGAAAAGCTGCATTGTTAATTTGAGAGATCACTATAATCGGACACAGAATCATAGACCACTGAGCAAAGGTCACGACCTCCGGACTGAAGGATTTCAGCCAGTAAGGCAAGACCACGATACCAATAATCATCGCTATGACCCCAAAAATGATACCAAGCAGCAATGCCATACGATAAAGCACTCCGGCATCATCCGGGTTTTTCTTAGCGTTATAGATCAGAGCTGACGGAATCCCAAAGCTCATGCTAAACGCCAGAAACTGTGACCAGTTAATCATTGCCGTCTGTTCCCCACGCCCTGTCGGCCCAAGATAACGGGCGGTCAGTACACCCGTTAACATGTTAATCAGTAGGATCATGACACTGACAAACATAGTTTTTACGGCTGCCGAGCTGTTGTCCTTACTCTTTGTGAACATTCTAAAGGATGACCAGATTGTTCTAGTGGGGAGAGACTTTGCATTCAACTGCTGCATACGGTGTTCCCTTCCTTCTACTCTGAGTAATCTCCCTTGCGCTGAGGCCAAGACCGATTAGCATCCAGATTAAGTATCCCTTGAGTCCGGGAAACCCATTATCTGACACCAGACTGACTATCGCACCGGTCCAAGTAGCTAACGCAAGTCGGGCGTATGGCTGCAATTGGTCCCTTCTGATTACTCTAGCGAATATCTGTTTGACAACTGCGCCTAAAGCTCCGAAGAAGAAAATAGCACCCAGAACACCAAAGGTTAGCAGTAAGGCGATAACTCCGTTATCCATAATTCCATACTCTCCAAGCTCACCGTCGTTACCAAGCTTAGTCCCTTGACCTACACTACCAATTCCCTGACCTACTGGATTGGCGGCGACCATCGGCAGCATGTTTTGCCATAAACTTAGTCGTTCATTATAAGAGTGATCTTCCTGAACAGAAGAAAGTGTCTCTACCCGGGCCACCAGTCCTTCGGCACCAGGCAATTTCGGTACTACCCAGAACAACGCAGCAGCCACAAAAGCTAATTGGATCAAGGTTTTCCATTTTCCCTTAGAAGGAGAGGTTCCAATGTACATGAGCAACATCACCAGAAGTATCAGCCATGCCGCGCGTACTAAGGTAGTCAGAAGGCAGATTACAACCAGCAGAACACCAATCCAGCGCAATGTTCCCCGCCATTTTTTCTCCAGTATCATTGGAACTAAAGCAAATGCTAAGAATGTTGCAGCCGGACCCGGTGAGTTGAGTGTGGAGAACACTCGAATTTCCAATGGATATGGATTTCCGATGGACATCATGTCCGCATGTTTCATCCAGAACACATCCCAAGGTGGCACAGTCAAATACTGAACAATCCCGTAAATGGCAACTAGGACGGCAATATTGGAAAAAGCCTTAAGCAATCGATCGATATCCCTCGGCTTGAACTTTGTGACGGCAAAGTACGGCAATAGCAGCAGTGGCACAATATAATTCGCTAAGTCATAAACTGAGCCCATACCATTCTTGGCCAAGCCGATTAAAGCTCCATAACCCAGCGCAACTGCGAACAGTAACATGATCCGCGTGGAGGCTTTTTGAATATTGTGAATCTCCTTCAGCAGCGGAATAATCAAGGTTACACCGGTTAACAAGGGGGCTAAACTTAGCAAGGATACAGAGTGATACACTCCTTCTGACCAGTCAGCAATGCGGCGTAGCTCTGGAGCAACTGCCCAGATTAGCAAGGTATACGCAACCAGCATTTTGGGTCTAAGTATGGCTAACAAGAAGGCTGGGAATAGGATGGCTGAGAGAATGGCTCCCTGCAGACTGTTCGATGAACTCAGCAGCGCACTGGAGAATCCGATGATCAGCGGAAGAGAGACACCTACAGCAACAGTTCCCCCTGTTATACCAGCTGCCTTGATAAACCTAACAGATGGGGGCGTAAATACACTCATTCCAAGCCTCCTTCCTTCACCTTATCCCGCTTACGCAGTTCCTTAAGTAATAAAAGTAGAAATTGTGCATCATCTACAAGATATCTTTTCCAGAGTCGACCCGGCTCTTGGCTAAGCCGCCAGAACCATTCGAACCCTGTTTTTTGCATGAAGCTAGGCGCTCGTTTCACTGAGCCTGATAGAAAATCAAAGGTCGCTCCCACTCCGATCGATATCGGAGCTTGATAAGAGGTATAGTGGCGATAAATCCACTTTTCCTGCTTAGGCGCTCCTACACCAACAAACACGATATCTGGCTGGCACTCAGTCAGCATCTCTATAATGCGTTCATTCTCCTCCTCATTGTGCTCGAATCCATAGGATGGAGAATAACAGCCAACTACATTTATTCCGGGATGCGCTGTTTTCAAATTCATCGCTGCCCGTTCCGCTACGCCTTCAGCTGAGCCTAAGAAGAACAGCCGGTACTTCCTTTGCTCAAAGGCGTTGCCCAATCGATTAAATAGATCCGCTCCGGATACCTTTTGCTTAAGCGGCTTGCCTAGCATTTTGGATGCCCAGATCAGTGGCATTCCGTCAGCAACAACTGCGCCTGCCTTCGAATACACCGTTTGAAATTCTTTATCCTTACGAAGCTTGATCACATGGTCTACATTGCAAGTGAGGATATAAGACTGATTCCTCTCCTGAATGGTTTTATCAATGTAATCAAGCAGATCCATAAAATCATAATTATCAAAATTGACATCGAACATATTCACTTGATTCATCGTATCACTTCTTTTTGTGGGGAATCGGTTGGCTGTGAAGATCGATACAGGCAGTTCAGGTACCAACAGAACGGAATAATAAATTGGACCGTCGACAGCGTGTTATCGGAGAATGAGTAGATTAAAAACGCTGCAATAAATAACAGATAATAAGGTTTGATCGGCGGAGCCAATGCTCTGTACACCAGAATAAATACAGCCAATAAAGAGAACATCAACAGAATAGCGCCAATATATCCCCCATCGAAGTAAAAGCGGATATACTCGTTGTGCGGAACTACAAAACCCTTGTACAACGTTCCATCATTTGCTACCGTAACTGCTCCAAGCCCTCTGCCAGACCAAGGAGAATCCGCAGCCTTATTTAAGAAATACTCCCATGCCTCCGACCTTCCTGATAAATCAACAGCCGTATCTGTCTGTCTCTCAAAGGAACGTTTCTCAAAATTATCGAGCTGCCAGAAGACAGCGACCATAATCAGGAAAAATGCACCCAACAACGGAATTAGCAGATAGGTTCTACCCTTCAAATATTGACGAAGAATATCATAGAAGTAATAGAGAACGGTAAGTCCAAGTGCCAATATAGGCCCTCTTGTTCCTGTTCCAATCAAGATAAAGAAATTTAGAACTAACATGATATAGAAAAAGCGTGCTTGCTGCGGATTCCGCTTCACCTCTATAAATGGAATCGCTACTCCCATAAAGGCCAGCATCGCTAGATGCGCAGGAATATTAGCCCCCTGAATCCGTACAGCGCCTGTATACTCGATGTTGAGAAAATTATGAACATGCGCAAGCTGCAGCAACAAACCAACCACTACGCTAACAAGGGGAAGCATACAGATAATTTTGATTTGCAGCTCGGCTACATTCTTTTTCCAGTTAATTAATAAAAATACGAATGGAATAGATAGACCGATAAAAGCTTTAACAGCAATGGATGAGGTCATTTCTGGCAGCCAAATCGAAGATCCAAAGGTAATCACTAGAAGCGCCACCATTGCCCACAAGGGGTGACTCAGACGAAACCGCAAACCATTGACCAGAATACAAGGAACAAGCAGCATCACGATAACCAATTTATAAAGTGACAGTATTTCCATTCCGAACATGCTGCCATCATATAAAAAGTTAATCGATATTGCCGTCGTTATTAAAACGAAATAACTGATCCACTCCGGCCGTGAAATCGAGATTCCCAGCAAAATAATCAGAAGCACGGCAGCTATCGCAATCATCGGCTGGTAGATGACCGCCGTTCCAAAGAACAGGGCCGACATGAGATAGAGCATCCCGTATGGCAAAACATTTAATTTGGAGCCCCACTCAAAATTAGTCATGTTAATCCCTCACCCCGCTGCGGAATGCCTCTCCCGATTGAGAATCATATGAAGCGTTCCACGAATACTCTCCAGCCTGCATTTGTTCAAAAGTCTTCTCCCTTTGCTTCGTGAAAGAATAGAATCAGCCAGGATATACACGAGCTTAGCGGCTGTTTTTCCCATTAGAAGCAGCTTGCCTTTTATTCCTTCGCTTTTCATAGCATTTGAGATTCCTTGGCTATAATACCGCCTCATGATCCAATCTTCCGTCAAACGAGCCGCTGGAACAAAATGATCAACGGCCATTTCCGGATGATAAAGAATGGAATGCCCTTCTTTTTGAATCTGTCCGAATAACCAAGTCTCTTCCCCAGAGAGGAGAGAATCTCCCTTCCTTCCTAGGTCTAAAGGAAAAAGACTGATGTCGAATACAAGCTTCCGCATTGCCATATTGGCTCCACAAGGGTGAAGCTGCTTGGGATATTCCTTAATCCGGCTGCCTAAATCAACAATGGTGTATGGAAGTTCGAAAGGCTTAATCAACCAATCCGGACGTTTACTTTCGAAGATAGGAGAGATTTTGCCTCCCATAGCCATAACCTCCGGTTTACTCTCAAAAGTACTGACAATCGTTGTAATCCAACTCCGGCAAGGTATCGCATCATCATCTAGGAAGGCGATCAGCTGGGATTTGGAAGCCAGAATCCCTGTATTCCTAGCCGCTGACAGCCCCTGTATAGGTTCCATCATGTAGCGGATATCCACATCAGCTCCATGGGTTCTTATGAACTTTTTGACGCACGCTTCAGTATCATCCTTGGAACAGTTATCCACAACAATGATCTCCGCCTGCTCTAAGTAATCCAACTTTAAAAGTGACTGAAGCGTCTTGATCAATAAAGGTGCTCTGTTGTAGGTACAGATGATAATGGAAAGCTTAGGAACGTCTCCGTATTCACGCATCGGCATTCACCTAATTTCCACATTATTAATAAGCATCTTTTGAACCGAGTAACATCAGCCCAGTTTTTGCAATGATTTTTAGATCCAGCATGGTGCTCCGAATATGAATGTAGGTTAAGTCCAGCTGAACCATTTCGTCGAAGCCCACACTGTTTCGGGCATTTACTTGCCAATACCCGGTGCAGCCTGGTGTAACCGTCAAACGCTGTTTGTCATATTCCGTATATTGAGCCACTTCTTCTGGCAGTGGAGGACGAGGACCAACCAGGCTCATTTGCCCTATCAGCACATTCCACAGCTGAGGTAGCTCATCGATGCTCGTCTTGCGCAAAAATCTCCCGATCTGTGTGATCCGAGGATCGTTCTTAATCTTGAACATTGCACCGCTCACTTCGTTATAGGCCATCAGGTTTTCCTTTAACTCCTCAGCGTTGCTAACCATGGATCTGAACTTATACATAGGGAACTGCTTTTCATTCTTGCCAACCCGGTTTTGCCGAAAGAACACTTTACCCTTCGGATCTTCCAGCTTGATCAGAATCGCCACGACAACAAATAATGGCATTAACACGAGAAGACCAAGAGCGGAAAAAAAGATATCGATCATCCGTTTCATTATCAGATAGGACTCCGCTTCTTTCCTTCTCTCATCGGTATGCAGCATGTAAAGTTTCGGCAGGACCGCCTCGTAGTCTTCCGGCAGTTTTTGCATGCTCATCCTCCTCATCTAAAATTTTGCGAACTCAACTTAACTACTCAAGCTGGTTTGTCCCATTTTATTCAGCCATTCCGACATTGCGTCCATTACCGGATAGCGCAAATCTTCGCTCTGCAGTGCAAATTCAAGTGTGGTCAAAATATATCCAAGCCGCTCGCCGACATCATATCTTGTTCCGTCAAAATTATAGGCATATACCCGTTCGCTCTGATTCAGCTTCTGAATAGCATCTGTCAACTGGATCTCTCCGCCAGCGCCTTCTTCCATCAAATCAAGATACTTAAAGATCTTCGGAGTAAACACATACCGGCCCATGATCGCCAGATTGGAAGGTGCCGTACCAAGTGGCGGCTTCTCTACAAAATTGTTAACCCGATACAATTTACCGTCCTGCAAATCCGGTTCAATAATACCGTAACGATTCGTGAATTCATCAGGAATCTCTTGAACTCCGATAACCGAGTTTTGTGTTTCTTCATATTGATCGATCAGCTGCTTAAGGCAAGGTACGGCTCCTGTGACGATATCATCGCCTAACATGACACCGAATGGCTCATCTCCGATAAACCGTCTTGCACACCATACGGCATGACCCAGACCCTTTGGTTCTTTCTGGCGGATATAGTGAATTTCCACCTTGGCTGAACGCTGAACCTCTTTAAGCAGATCCAGTTTTCCATCTTCCAGAAGCCTAGACTCCAGCTCAAACGCATTGTCAAAATGATCCTCAATAGCTCTTTTACCTTTACCAGTAACAATGATGATATCTTCAATACCGGAAGCAATAGCTTCCTCCACAATGTATTGAATCGTTGGTTTATTGATAATCGGAAGCATTTCTTTAGGCATGGCTTTCGTTGCAGGAAGAAAGCGCGTACCTAGTCCTGCCGCGGGTATGATTACTTTTTTTACTTTTTTCATCGCACTTTACCTCCTAAAAGTTTTGTGAGCATTAGCTTCAATGATCCCACTTCATACAAAACTCACTTCGAAAGCATAAACTTAAGTTTTGTAAGTATTAGCTTCAATGATTTCACTTCGGGCAAAACTCACTTCGAAAGCATAAACATTTACTTCGCCTGGTTCATGGCAATTCCGATTAGATTAGAGCCGGTCTGTTCAAGCAGCGTCTTCGCTTTGCGAATCGATTCCCGTTTGGACTTTCCGTATCTGGCCACCAGGATTACGCCGTCCGCTTGTGGCGCCAATATACGAGCATCACTGAAGTCGACTGCCGAAGGAGAATCCAGTAGGATCAGATCGTAGTTTTCTTTTAGTTCCTCGAGCAAAGCGGTCATTTTAGGGTTACCTAGCAAATCCGGCGGACTAACCTGAGTCTTACCCGCCGGGATGACCGAAAGATTGGCCAGATTTCCGAGGACAGCGATGTTATCCGCTTCCTCTTGCCCACTTAAATAAGCCGCAAGCCCGTCACTACCCTCTACTTCAAACACTGTATGAAGACCGGGATGTCGCAGATTGCAGTCCACCACCGCTACCTTCTTCCCATCCTGGACGAAAGACACCGCCAGATTCGACAAAATCGTCGTCTTGCCTGCTCCAGCTTCTGCTGACGTAAAGAGCAGCACTTTCCCTCCGCTATCCTGTGCTAATCCAAGGTGGCGTATATATGTGCGTAGCGATCGGAACGATTCCGAGATATGCGAGGATGGATTAACGTCCGTAACCAGACTCTTATTTAGCCGTAACATAAGCACCCTCCTTCACTCTTGTGTTGCCGCCTGCCGCCTTACCCAAATCGCGTTTACGAATGGTTGCGATCGAAGCAATTACCGGAAGACCAAGGTCATATTCCGCTTCCTTTTCAGACCTTAATGTGCCGTTAAGTGTTTCCATCAGCAAAATAATTCCTAGAGCAGCCATAAGCGATACAACAAAGCTTATAATGAGATTCATCGCAAACCCGCCGTTCGAGGGCCCTGGAACATCAGTCGGATCAGCCGGTGTCAGCAAGGTAACATTGTCTACCCTCATCAGCGATGGCAATACACGAATGAATGTCTGCGAAACCGCATTTACGATCCCGGCAGCTTTGGTGTAGTTTTCATCCTGTACATTTAGGTTGATCACCTGACTCTTCTCTGAAGTTTTAATCTCAAGCTTCTGGCTTAGTTCATCAGCCGTCAGACCAAACTCCGGGTGATTTTCTATTACGCTTTTCATGATGGTCGGTGATTTCATAATTTCCTTGTAACTCTCAATTAAATTCAGGCTAAAGCTCAAATCGTTAAGATTGTTGCTCTCGGGAGCCTTGGCAATGTTGTTGACAAGCAACTGTCCGGAAGCGGAATAGACGGGTTCAACGAAGTTTTTGCTAACATAGTAAGTCGTAGCACAGGAGATCAAAACGAACACCATGATGAGCCAAAACCTTTTTTTAATCAGGTTAATGTAATCCAGAATCGTCTTTTCCACAGTAACCCTCCTTCCGTATAAATTACATTCTGAAATAATTCATGAAAGTTTCAGTTGTTGCTTTAATTCTATCAATCCACATCATTCGCCACATGGGTCATATCATTACTTTCCTGTTCACTTTGGAGTAAGGTGTGTTACACCGTAAGAGGGGGTGATGGTATACTTTAGTACCATATTTAGGGCTAATTTAAGTTTTGACGCACAAAAAAACACGGACATTCTGTCCGTGTTCATGTACAATGCTTATGAATTATTTCAATTTTCACTCATAAGACATTTCATATTTGGTTAAACCGACAGCATTTGCATAAAGCGCCGCCTGTGTACGATCAGCCACCTGTAATTTTGCTAAAATCTGACTGACATGCTTCTTCACCGTAAATTCGCTAATGAAAAGGCGTGAGGCAATTTCTCTATTGCAAGCGCCCTGTCCCAACTCGATCAGAACTTCCTTCTCTTTGGGTGTCAATTCATCCGTTGGGCTGCTTCCGCTCATGCGCATTTTATCTTCCATCAGACCAGGATCGTAATACTTCCTGCCTTTGTGCACTAATTGGATAGCAAACAGTAACTCCTCCGGCAGCGCCTCTTTCAGTACATATCCATCTACCAGTACCTCTTCAGCCTTCAGGAAATCTTCTCTGCTCGCAGATGACGTCAACAGAATGAACTTACTAACGATACCACGAGCACGTGCTGTCTTGATGACATCCAACCCCGATTCATCTGCTAGCTTAAGATCAATCAGTACGAGATCAGGCTGCGTCTCCTCAATCACAAGAAGCGCTTCTTGACCATTCGTTGCCTCACCTGCAAACTGCACATTCGGTTGCATGGAAATGACAGATGCCAGTCCTCTTCTAACTAAAGGATGATCATCAACAATGACGATTTTCACAGAAACGACCTCCCGCCTAAAGTTTATGCATTCTTTAATTCAGCTACACCGACAGGAATTGAAATCATAATTCTTGTTCCTGAACTTTCATTACTGGACAACTGAAAGTCGCCACCGAGCGACTGGGTCAAATATTGCATATTCTTCATGCCAAGCCCGCTTACACTATCTTCGGATTCAATACATAACAAATCAGTATCAAAACCAACACCATTGTCACAAATCAATAATCGGATCCAAGTCGGCTTCAGAGATAGCTCTACATCCACTCGACTGGCAGCGCCATGCCTGATGGCATTTCCAGTGGCTTCAGAGATAATCCGAAAAAGCGCCTTGTGGTAAGGATAAGGGAGACTAAAATCATCTCCCGTTATTTTTAAATCAATATCAACATCATTTAATCTGGATAAGCTCTTCAAATGTGATCTTACCATGCCCAACCATGTAGGCCCGCCGCTCTTCTTGGAGCTAAGACTGTAGATCGTGATCCGCAGTTCTTTAGCAACCTTGGTAGCAGAGTCATGAATAAGCTCAATTTGTTCTTCTAGCTCATGATCTGACATTCTCTTCCACGATTCCTTCAGCGAATGCGTCGCATACACAATGCCAAAAAGGCTCTGCGATACACTGTCATGCATTTCATCCGCAATCCGGTTCTGTTCGTTCGTGATGATCAACCGGTTCTCGATCACACCAAGCTCATGCCTTTCAAGAATATTCGCACTTAGCTCAGATAAGAATATCAATTGTTGAATATACCATCTGCGGCCTTCCAGCCCCTCTGCAGACTCCAGCCTGAGTCCAATCATCCCTACAAAACGGGTGCTCATCCGTACAGGCATCAGCAGGAAATCTCCTAATCCCGGAAGATTTCTAAAAATAGGCTCTCGCTGCAATCTCCATTCATGCTCATGTTTTCCCAGCTCTGAGAATAGGAACTGTTCCTCTTCCTGCTGCCAGCCGGTCTGCCTGCTCTGCGGAGCTGGTTCTCCGCTTTTCTTGGCGAACCAAAACAAAGCCTTGTCTAGCTTCGTTAGCTTAACAACATAATCGGTGATCACTTGACCGATATTCATGAAATCATGTTGGCTTGAGGTTTCCACGATATGGTACAGCGATTTGATATGCTCCATCGTCTCTTTCGTGCGAGCATTCGATTCTTCACGTTGCCACTTCATCCGATTAACGATCTGCATTATTATAACCGTAAGTACCAGTGTTAGAAACAGATTCCCATTTACAAATACAATTTCTAGAAAAGTTTTGTTCGCAGAATTGATAACAAAATAACAAAGCACCGCGAAAATACTGATGTAACTTAAGAGCAGCGACCATCCAAAATAAATGGACAATGAGCCCGCAGCAATCAATACAGGGTTTAGCACATAGAGCCTAAACGAACTCTCGTATCCACCTGTAAACAAGGTCAATGCAATAATTCCCACCATCTCTACGCTAACAGCCAGGACGAGAGTCTTTGGCCTGCTTCGTAACCTCCGATAACAAAATGAGAACGTTTGTGCAAACAGAAAGAGTATGGCAATAACAAGGCATTTATAAATTACGGAAGGTCCCGTTTGATCTAGAAGATACATGAGCGATGTGAGGGACAAAGAGAAGTACCTGTAATACGCAATCAGTTTGTCTTCTGCAGTTGGCTTGATTCTCATCCCACCACCCTATTCTCCAGTTTTTTGGAAAATGCGAGATTGTACTGTGTTCGATAAAAGCATCATACATGAGAAAAATCACAATAACAAGTTGACATTATCCATGTTTGCGCTTCCATTTGAAAAATAGTTACAAAAAATTTATTATTTTTTTAGAAGGATTTATTCCTAAATTTTGGTATTTATTCCGTTATAGTTAATAAGAACTAACATATATATGTAAAATACATCCATTATTTTCAACATAACTTATAAAACGACACCATTATACAAATTTAAATAATTGTCAATGGGACTCTAGTAGAGTCATGTCGTTTTATATGTTGCTTCGGCAAAGTTGGGGCGCGATCCCCATATATTTTTTAAATAAACGTGAAAAATAGAACGGATCATTATAATGAAGCATACCAGAGATTTCTTTCACTTGTAATGAGGTGTTGAGAAGCAGCTTTTTAGCCTCTGCCATTTTAAGACGGTGAATATATTCATGAAGCGGATAACCGCTACTACGACGAACAAGACGACGAAGTGTAGACATCGAAATATGATGTTTAGCCGCAATTTGTTCTAGGTCCATTTCACCATAAATGCATAAATTAAGGTCCTCACGGATTTGACGCATATAATCTGCCTGGGCATTCCAACTTTTTTCTTCTATTATAAATGAACACTCCAATAGCATTCTTTCAACGAGTAATGCGGCCCGATCCGCATCTGCAGGTTCTCCACTCTCCATACGCTCTAGCACTTCTTCAAATAAGGTCGAAAGACCCATGATCGAATTTGCTTGGAACACATTCCCGCCAGCAATTAGACCCGACTCCAGCCATTCCGATACACGTGTCCCATTAAAGTTAATATAATACTCATCCCAGCTCCCTCCAGATGGTGGACCGAAATTGTAACTGTATCCTGGGCGAAAAAAGAATAAGCTGCCCTCACGCACCTGCTGTTCTTTACCCGAAGTTTCCATATAAGTGCCGCCACCAGATACTATGTAAACAATTGCCCAGTGTTCAAAGATTACGCCCGACCGGAATAACGTTCTTCCCGGCAAATGACCGGCTTGTCCTACTCTTATATTTTTAAGCTTCAGCTTGGAGGACTCAACCTTCGGATCAATAATTCGTATTGGATATGGACTGATCATATAATCCATGTGCTTGGACATTATAGACATTCCTCCCCTTGTTTAGTAGTGATAAGGTTATTGTGAAGTTGATCATATTCTACATGAATAAGAGGTGTCCACGCTATGCTTAATCATTCTACACTACTGCTTGTACCTAATCCGCGTGAAATCACATTGTCCGAAGGTTCATTCCGTTTCCCAATAAGCGGAAGCATCGTGCTTCCTAGTATGGGAGAACAAGGTGCAATGCCGGCTGCACAAAAGCTGCAAGCTGTGATTAAACAAGCCTTAAATCTTCATTTAACTTTATCCATTGGCATACGCCCAACGGTAGTATCCGCTTGTATCTTTAGCTATGTGCCATCCTTATCAGAGCAGGCATATGAGATTGTTATTGATCAAAGCGGTATCGTTGTCTCCTATAGCTCACCTGTCGGGGCTTTCTACGCCGTAGCAACCCTGAAACAAATTATTGAGCAAAGCGGAAGATCTATTCCTCATCTGCATATTCACGATGAACCTGATTTTGGAGCTCGCGGGATTACCATTGATATCAGCCGCAATAAAATTCCGAAGCAAGAAACCTTGTACCGAATCATTGACCTTATGGCCGATCTGAAGATGAACCAAGTTCAGCTATATATAGAAGGTGCTCCGTTCGCGTATGAATCTTTCCCTCAAGTGTGGGAGCTTGAAACTCCGATTACTGGCGAGGAAATCTTGCTTCTAGATGCCTATTGTAAGGCGCGATATATTGAGCTTGTTCCAAACCAGAACAGCTTTGGACATATGGAAGGCTGGCTTTCCCGTCCTGAATTCAATGCTTTGGCGGAAATTCCAGAGGGATTCATGCTTCCTAAGGAATTGTACATGGCAGATGTATATCCAGAAGGGTTATTTATGCATCCCGGTACGTTTGACACCGAAGACCCTGCCGTACTCCCTCTGCTAGAAAAAATGTTCGATGATCTGCTTCCTTATTTTACCTCTAATCAGTTTAATGTAGGCTGTGATGAGACGTATGAGCTAGGTCTTGGCAAAAGCAAAGCGCTAGCTGAATCACAAGGCAAAGGTCAGATCTATTTATCTTTTCTTCAGAAGATTTATGAACTCGTTACGAAACGCGGCAAAACGATGCAATTCTGGGGTGATATTATTATCCAGCATCCCGAGCTGATTCCTCATCTTCCTAAAGACATTATTGCAATGGAATGGGGATATAGTGCTGAACATCCTTTCGAGTCGGATACCCTCAAATTCCGTGAAGCAGGTATTCCTTTCTATGTCTGCCCAGGCACCAGCTCATGGAACTCCATTACAGGGCGTAGCGACAATATGTTTGCCAATCTGCGTAGCGCTGCTATTCATGGCAAGAATAACGGTGCCATCGGCTATCTCATTACCGATTGGGGGGATCACGGACACTGGCAGCATCTCCCAATCAGCTATACTGGATATGTTTACGGTGCTGCACTTGCCTGGAATGTAGATAACAATCTAAAAGTGAACACTGCAAAGTACCTAAATACATTCATCTTTGCCGATCGCTCCGAGGGTATTGGTCAACTACTCCTTGATCTCGGCAATTACTATCAGCTTGAATCCGAGATTATTCGTTCAAATGATACGGAAATGTCCCTGCTTCTTCGCACTAATCTCGACAATTTGTTAATTGTAGAGAAACTTACCGAAGAACATTTCAACAATCTCGAAGAATACATGCTCTCTATCGAGGCACGTCTCTCGGGACTTGATCTACAATGTGATGATGCTGATCTTGTCCTAAAGGAACTGAGTAACGGAATCCATTTTGTGAAACACGCTGTGCAGCTTGGCAGAATCAAACTGCAGCTGGCATCCTCACCAGATTCGATTGACCCTAACCTGATTACGGAGCAAATCAATGATTTGAATGTTCTTCTTCATCAATATCGTCTATTGTGGACCGAGCGCAACCGACTCGGTGGCTTGGATCAAAGTATTTGGAGACTTCTACGTCTAAGAGGTCAATACGAAGCATTGAAATCGAAGTAATTTCCTCATCCTAGCTGCGCTTGGCGAGTTTAACGTTAAATCTAGCGTTTTCGACTCGCTAAGCGCAGCTCTTCATATTGATTTTCAAGCATCTCCCGCTCCCGCTCCTCATGCTTTTCTCTGCCAATTCCCTCTTTCATACTTTCCTCATCCTCATAGATTTGCCACAAATCAGAGAACAAATAATCCTTGATTTCTACTGTTTTTCCATTCAAGATCCCGTTTCTCCAAATAAGACCCGTAGAGGTACGCATCACAATGCGGCCGTCTGGCGTTTCAGCCTTTTGCCCCATTCGAATCGTCATAAGCATTTGACCCAAAGTATAGCACTCCATTTGTCCTGAAACCTCCTAAATTTTAGTTGTAATGGAATAAAGAGAAGGATATAATCAGGGCGAAAGAACCAGATTTTTGTAATTTCATTAGAGGAGAGATGCAATGGATTGGCTAAATGATTACGAAGAAGAACTCCGCTTAGTATTTCAAGAGAGCAAAAAGATCATCTCCGAATTTCCAGCGCCTCTAAATTCACAAGGCATGTCCTATCTTGAACATTTTAACGTATTTAATGCGGAAAGCCACAAAAATTACATATGTTATCTATTACCCTTTTGGCTTCAGAAAGGCTGCGGACTCTCAGCAGAAATTACCCGTCAAATGTCGATGGGCAATGTCTTCTTTATGCTATATTTTTTCATACAAGATGACCTGATGGATAGCAAAGAATCCTCTACATACGAAAGACTACCTTTGGCGAACCTGCTCTATGTTGAATTTTTGAATATCTACAGAGGTTTATTTCCGAATGACTCCTCTTTCTGGACTTCATTTAATCGCTATATTGCTCAATGGGCAGACAGTGTTAGTAATGAATCCACCAGCGATTATTTTCTTAGCGATCGAATCAAAATCTCTTATAAAGCCAGTCCGCTCAAATTATCCAGCACTGCTGCCCTTCTTCTATCTGGTAAGGATTCTCTTGTACCGCAGACTGAGGAAATGATCGACTCCGTTCTACTTACCCTACAAATGCTTGACGACTATGAAGACTGGAAAGAAGATTTAGCAGAAGGCAGCTATAATTGTATACTCTCACTTACACGGAGTAATCTATCCACTGATAAAGAAACCTCACTCACATCGAACGAGGTCGAATTTTTCCTATTCACTACAAGCGGATTACATACCTATACCGAATTAGCGCAGGATACACATCATAAAGTGATAGCTTCCAGCTTAGATGTACCTCATCTTCTTGCATTTCATTCTATGCTAGTGACGAACTTACAACAGATCTCTGATTCAATTGAAGCAGAAAAGCAGCTATTACAAGGTGGAGGCTTATTTTATTATCTTTCAAAAAATATACAATAATTCTATTATTTTGTAGAAAAAAGAATAGTATTAGCACAATTGCTATGTTATATTATTTAAGGTAAATATATACATTTCGGAAAGGGTGATTATTATGTCAGAAGCAGTTCTTAGAAATCAAGTCATTCAAAAGGCATGGGAAGATCCAAGTTTCAAGCAAAGACTACTCGCAGATCCAAAAGCAGCTCTCCAAGAAGCGCTAGGCGTAATCATTCCCGACAGCGTTACCTTGAAAGCCGTTGAAGAAGGTTCAAATGAATTCTATCTTGTAATCCCACCAAGTCCATCATCAGATGTATTGAAAGCAACCGCAGCACCACGCGGTTCTTGGTAAGACAGCAAGATTAACCTCATAGGGAGTAGGAATCATCCGGAGCTTCTGCCAATGGCAGTATGGTGATGGATTCGGTTCCTACTCCTTTTTTGCTTGTAAATCTTACTTCGCCATGCATAGCTTCTATGATACGAAAAGTAACCATCAAGCCTAATCCTGTTCCTTTATTTTTCTTCGTGAAATACGGTTCTCCGAGTCGGTGCAGAACATCAGCGTCCATTCCCTCCCCATTGTCTTTGATGTGAATAATCACTTTATCATCTTCGCCGTACACCGACATATAAATGAACCCTTCCTCTCTGAAAGATTCAATACTGTTCTTGATAATGTTGATGAACGCCTGTTTAAACTTCGAGGAATTTCCTTTTACCCATAATGGACCGGATACATCCAGAATCATCTTTCCTCCATTGATGTGACAAAGAGGCTGCATAATGCTCTCAATATGCTTAAATTCATCATATAAATTCAGGCTAGAGATCGTCTCAAATTCTGGTTTAGCAAAGGTCAAGAAATCGGTAATTATATTAGATGCGCGATCAAGTTCGCTTAAGGCCATTGACATATAAATTTGTTCTTCGTTAACGGACTTCTCGCTAATCAGCTGAAGGAAGCCTCGAGTTACTTGTAGTGGGTTTCGCACTTCATGGGCTACGGATGCAGCAAGCTCGCTGATGATCTCCATTTTTTCTGAACGCTCCAATTCATTGTTGAAACGCTCTAATTCTCTAGAATAATTAACAACCTGTTGATGGCTATAGGCCAATCTCCGCTCCAGAATTACGATCAAGGAAATAATGAAAACAACAAGCCCCCACTTCCACAAGAACAAATCATAGTTCCCTTTTTGGATGTAATACCATAGTAGCTCTGCAACTACTGTAAACGCTGCGATCCCAAATCCAATAGCAAAAACATCAGCATCTTTATTTCCTTTAAGTGAGAACATCACCACACATACGATTAATAGGATGAATTGGAGGATGAAGATGAACCCTATAATAGTGGTAGAAACAAAATAATAGAACTCAATATAACGATTATTTGATAGGAGATTGATAAAAAGACATAGGAAACAAAAAGAGGAGTAAAGGACTTGAAATTTACGGAATTTTTGAATGATACTGAACTTACCGCAACCGAATAACTTTTCAAATAAAAAGGTGAGGGCCGGTAAAAGTGAAAAAAGGGCTAAGTCCAAGCAGACATTGCTGATTGGTCCCAATTTACTGTAAAAGGTATAAATGAAGGGGGAGTAGGTTAATGAAAGGATGCCTGTAGACGCTATAACCACTGCTAATGAGGCAACACTGGAGAAATATTCTTTGTTTATGTAAAAGGCACTTATAAATAGAACAATGGCCACCAGAAAAAAAGCGCAGCCCAGAATCACATCGCTTAGTCCATTCTCAATATATTTATTTATTAATTGACTGTGTTCACCAATCACAACACTATCTTTAATTCCGATTCTGTCTTGCATCGTTGCTGTCCAGATATATAGTGTTTTCCCGTTATCTTCTTTACTTAAAGGCAACAGCAAAGAATAATTATCCTTGATATAATTACGATCTTCCTCGAAGATCAAACGGTCCTCCACATAAACCTTTACATCAAGAGCATATAAAGTATCGATATACACCGAAGGAGATACATATGTAAGATCAGGTAAGGCAATACGGGTCCAAGATGAGGATACCCCTGAAGGTAAATCTGGGATTCCCTTCTTAGAATCTACGTTCATCCAGCTTTGCTGGCCTTCACTCCACGGAACCTCTTCTTCTGTATTTCCTGTTTCAGGCCCCCATTTCATTTGCCACTTTGTAATTTCTTGAGATGAATATGGGTTTGCCGCCGATACAATAATAGAATCTAAACCTATCCAGAGGAAAGAAAGGATGATAACAATGTGGAGTATTTTAACCATCAAGCGCATATAGGCACCTCAGAAGGAAGTTTCAGAAACAATATTCTGTGTGTACTACTTCGCTCACTACACTACCCTTTCCTCCTAAAAAACGGAATAATCATAAATTTCTCCTAAATTTTTCTATACTTTGGTAACTTGATGATAATCTCCGTTCCTTCCCCCTTCTCACTTTGAAACTCCGTTGTCCCTTCCATCGCTTCAATAATTCGAAAGGTGACCATAAGTCCAAGCCCTGTTCCTTTTGTTTTATTAGAGTAATAAGGCTCACCCAATCGGGCTAGTTCACTGCCATTCATCCCTTCCCCGTTATCACGTACACTAATCATTACATGAGCTCCGAATTCCCAGGCTGTAACTCTAATCAGTCCATTATCCTGCAAAGCTTCGATGCTATTTTTTATAATATTAATAAAGGCTTGTTTGAATTTGGCAGATGACCCAATTACGCAGAGATCTGACTGTAGGTTGAGTTCAATCACTCCCCCTTGTAAATTGGCAAGCGGAGAAAGAATACCAGAAACATGGCGTAACTCTTCGGATACATCAAGCCTTTCAATAGTCTCCAAGCCCGGCTTAGCAAAGGTAAGGAAGTCTGAAATAATAACTGTGGCTCTATCCAGTTCTGCGATGGCCATCTGCATATATTCCCTCTCCTTATGATCTGACCGTTCCCCTAGGATCTGAAGGAAACCACGGGTCACCTGCAAGGGATTTCGTACCTCATGCGCTACAGAAGCCGCTAATTCACTAATAATCTCCATCTTCTCGGAGCGCTGCAAATCATTATTGAACTTCTCAAGCCTACGAGAATATTCAACGAGTTGTTCATGGTTTCTCGTAAACCTTCTCCCTAGAATGACGATTAAAGATAATACGAAAAACATCAACCCCCACTTCCACCAATATAATTGATAGGATTCTCTGGATATGTAGTACACGACCAATTCAGTAAGAGATACAAAGGAAAATATAGTAAACCCTGTAGTGAAAACAATGGCATCTGCATTACCGCGATAAGTATGAATAAACGCCAAGCTTACCAATAATATAAATTGCAAAATCATAAAGATGCCTAGAACGTTAGTTGTCATAAATCTATAAAAGTCTTCCAGCTGATACGACAGAAGGATATTAACAACCATTAGAAAAAAACAGAATATAGAATAAACCATTTGAAATTTACGGAATCGGGTGACGATTTGTTTTTTCCCTGAACCGAAAATTTTCTCAAAATAAAATGTTAAGGATGGTAATAAGGTATACAAAGCTAAATCAAAAAATACAAGCACGATTTTCCCATAATCACCGAGGACGATCGGCAAGAACGAAGAATACGTAACCACTATTACTCCAATGGATAAAAGAATTAGCACCAGTAAAAATCCGTCTGTAAAAAATCCTTTTCTCATGAATAGCGAGCAAATCAAGAGCACAATAGCTACAAAGATAAACGTCGTCCCAATGATGATATCCAGTAAGCCCTGCTTCACATAAATGGACAACAACGTACTATAACGATCTACTCTAATTTCGCCTTCAATCCCTAAATCCTTGCTTCCTCCCTGGGTCCATATGTATAGTTTTTGCCCTCCATCTTCTTTGGATAGAGGAATTAGAATTTTGCTGCCGTTGAAATTATACTTATCCTCAGAATCGTATACTAACGCGTTATTCAGATAAGCCTTAACGCTATTTCCATATATCTTATTAATGAACAATGCTGATTTGTCACTTAATTGCGGCAAAGAAAACCGGAGCCACGCTGAGGATACACCTCTTGGTGTCTCTGGTTTATTATCTTGAGGCGTTACGCGAATCCATTCATCATCTGAAGCTGCTACAGCTTCTTCGACAGTCTCTACTTCAGTATTTCCAAATCTAATTTCCCAACCCGGCAGCGCAGAGTCTGATGATCCAGCACTCACTATCGCCGCACCGTAAGGCACTATTGCTGTTAGCAATAGAAATAATAGCAAAGTAGCCGCTATCTTTGGTTTTGGCAACTTCATCGTAGCACCTCAGTAATTCATTAGTTGTTTAAATGATCATATATGATTCTTAATTTCGACAACGTTCGCACTATTCCTGCCTATTCTTGTGAATTTTCTCGAAAAAAGACGTTATTTATCAGCGTTAATTCCCTGATTATTTGTAAAACGATTCGATCATAGGCATTCGGGTAAAGATACATAAGAGAAGTCCAAATCTTATCCTACTGAGGGAGTGAACGGCTATGGAAGATACACCTAATAAAACTGAAGCCGATTTTGTATATGAGCGTTATATACAAGCAGATATTGATGTAGATGATGTTGTCAATGAAGATGCCGACCCCGTGTTGGTTGGCGATAAATATTTGGCGGCGGATATTGGTTTAAACCAACCTGAGGAAACACTCGAAAGAAATGACTTACTGGAATCCGATGCATTCCTGGCTGCTGAAACGGCAGGACTAACAAGCAGGGATATGGATGATGCTGAGAGCGAGGAGCTACTAGAGATGGAAGAGGAGGATCCGCCACTGGAGGATATTCCCGATGCAGATGAGGTG
Source organism: Paenibacillus sp. FSL E2-0201 (assembly GCF_037963325.1). NCBI lineage: Bacteria > Bacillati > Bacillota > Bacilli > Caryophanales > Paenibacillaceae > Paenibacillus > Paenibacillus sp. FSL E2-0201. Next base: position 1,029,012 of record NZ_CP150154.1, on the reverse strand, counting down.
TATCCTGGATCCATCATCGATCCTGCTTCACCACCAGTGGATGGCATGCCCGGAACAGACGTCTTAAACGGATCACATGGAGATTAGAATAAATAAAGCCGCCGGGCTAGAATCCGGCGGCTTTATTTGTTTTTCAATACAAGTGCTGACCTCAGTAAGGGTTACTATTGAAGCACTATGGTTATTCTGCTGAACGTGCTGCTGCGATTTGTGCATCCAGCTTGCGGGTCTTCACCAATACCGCTGCTACAAGCAGCATCACCCCATTGATTACAAACACCCAACGAATCTGGATAAATGCCCCAAGTAAGCCGCCTATAATAGGCCCGGCCATTGTCGCTAGTTGAGATGCCGCTTGATTGAGACCAAAAGCACGTCCACGAAATCCGGGCTCAATCACTTGTACAATCATTGCATTTACAGATGGAAGTACACCGGCATAAAACAAGCCATAAGCAAAACGAAGAACGGCGAATTCCACATAACCTGTAACAAAGAACTGCAGAATATTACCGATACCTCCACCAATTAAACCAATGAACAAGATCATTCCAAAGCCCTTACGGCTTCCGATTCTACCCCACTGCGGAGCCATCAGCACAGTAGCAATACCCACAGCAGAGAATACAATTCCTGAGCTAAGCGAGGCTCTGCTTTTGGCGATTCCCATGTCTAGCAAATGTATCGGAATAAGCGGCTCCAGAATCATAACTGAAAAGGTGCTAATCCCCGCCAGCAATAGCAAAGTCATAAATGCGCGATTACTTCTCGCTTCCTTGATATCATCACTTACATGTGATCTCGGAGCAGATCGATCAAAGTTCTCCTCTTTAGCAAAGAAAGTAGCGATAAGTGCCGAAACAAGCACAATACCTGCTGAGAATAAAAAAGCAACCCGATTGCTAGTGTAAAAACTCACTAAACCGCCGATCAACGGACCAATGATACTCCCCGTTGCTCCGGCCGTAGACATAATACTCAGCGCGTATCCTGTCTTATCTTCAGGAGTGTTCGTGGCCACCATGGCAATCGCAGCAGGAACAAATCCAGCGAGCAGCCCTTGCAGTACGCGCACGATTAGAAAGACATAAGGATCATGCACGAAGTAATTAATCAGATATAAGGCTGCCAAACTAAAGCCCGAGCGAATAAGCATCGGCTTCCGACCGTATTTGTCGGCGAGGGAACCCCAGTAGGGAGAAATTAAAGCGCTGGCTAGAAAGGTTATGCCAAAACTAACCCCAGACCAAATTTCCAAATGATTCGTAACCCCAAGCTCGTCACTCAAAAAAATAGAGAGGAACGGAATAGAGATCGAATACGCCGTACTACAAAAAAAGACACCCACCCAAAGCACGATTAAGTTCCGTTTCCATGAAAAGCGCATGATCTACACATCCTTTCTTGATGTTCTCGCGGAAACATTCCTATTATTGTAAACCTCTTTTAAGAATGTGCCAATCCCACAAGTCACAACTGACCTTTGCATGTAAAGGGACAAAGAGGTTATTATGAGAAGTACCTACGAGATTATTCAAGAAAAAGGAGAGATTGATTAGTGAAGTTAACAAGAGCAAGATCTGCTATCCTAATGGTCATGTTATGCCTGGTGATGGTTATTGCAGCGGGTTGCGGGAATAAGCCTACCAATAACAATGCCAGCAGCGGAGCAGCAGGAAATAACACAAGCACTGAGACAAATTCCGGGGCTAACGAAGGACTTCCTTCAGCTACAGCAAGCCACCCCATAGTGACCATTGAGATGGATAACGGTGGCATCATCAAAGCCGAGCTTTATCCAGAAGTTGCCCCTAACACTGTGAACAATTTCATCTCACTGATTCAAAAAGGATTTTATGACGGCACCATATTCCATAGAGTAATTCCTGACTTCATGATTCAGGGCGGTGACCCTGATGGTACAGGTATGGGTGGCCCAGGGTATAGTATCGCTGGAGAATTCTCCGGAAACGGGTTTACTAATAACCTGTTGCATACAGAGGGCGTTCTGTCCATGGCAAGATCACAGGCTCCAGATTCTGCCGGTTCCCAGTTCTTTATTATGGATGCAGCGTATCCAAGTTTAGATGGAAGCTATGCTGCTTTTGGTAAAGTTACCGAAGGCATGGACGTGGTTAAAGCTATTGTTGGTTTGAAAACAGACAGTTCAGATCGTCCGGAAGAGCCACCGGTAATGAAGAAAGTAACCGTCGACACACTAGGCGTCACTTACCCGGAACCACAAAAGGTACAATAACGAGCAAAAACGCCTTCGGCGTCCTTAACGGACGGTAAGCGTTTATGCGAGAAAAAATATAAGGATAATATATAGCGTGAAACTTATAAATTCTTATATTTTAAAAAAACTCGGTATGCTCCCATCCGGAATGTGATTCGGAGGGACTACCGAGTTTTTTTTTTGAAAATATAAGCTTACCGTCCTTTAGGGACGACAATGGCGCTTTTATGTGAAAAGACTAATTTAAGTACCTATGCAACTTATCCCCGTAGTGATCTTCTGCTAAGAGCATGTTGGCCGTTACGCAGGAAAGTACTACGAGTATTTCTTAATAAGGATATCCGTTCCTCTGCAAGCTGATTTGCCGCGACAGAAGTTGGAATCCCATTTAGACGTGAGATTTCCAGTACGCGGGTGATGTTATCATAAATTTTCGAAACCTGCTTAAACGCACGCTCCCTATTATAACCGTTCAACTCATCCGCGATATTAATAACGCCACCGGCATTAATCACATAGTCAGGAGCATACACAATGCCCATTTCATGAAGAGTATCGCCGTGATAGGCCTCTTTTAACTGATTGTTGGCCGCACCTGCGATTACCTTCGCCTTAATTACCCGAAGAGACTCATCATTGATCGTTGCTCCGAGTGCGCATGGAGCATAAATATCACAATCTGCACTGATAATATCTGCGGGATCGACGGCTTTAGCACCATAAGCCTCTACCGCGCGCGCCACAGCTTCTTTATGAATATCGGTTATAATAAGCTGAGCGCCCTCTTCATGAAGGTGCTTGCAGAGTGAAAAAGCTACATTTCCAACGCCTTGAACAGCGACAGTCTTCCCTTCGAGTGAATCATTTCCAAATGCCGCTTTGGCCGCTGCCTTCATCCCTTGGTATACGCCATAAGCCGTAGCTGGTGACGGATTGCCCGAGGAGCCGTATGTAGGTGATGTACCTGTAACATAATCTGTCTCCTGATAGATTATGTTCATATCTTCTTCTGTTGTGCCAACATCTTCGGCAGTTATATAGCGTCCATTCAAGCCCTGTATGTATCTTCCGAAAGCACGGAACATCGCTTCGTTCTTATCCTTCTTGGGATCTCCTATGATTACTGTCTTCCCACCGCCTAAGTTCAGACCCGATACTGCATTTTTGTATGTCATTCCTTTTGCTAATCGAAGTGCGTCAACAATTGCATCCTCTTCTGTAGCGTAGGTCCACATCCGTGTACCACCCAGTGCGGGCCCCAGTGTTGTGTCATGAATGGCAATGATGGCCTTTAACCCTGATGCTTTATCCTGACAAAACAACAGTTCTTCGTAATCGTCCCGCTCCATTGCTGCAAACAATTCCATTCTTAATATCCCCTGTCTTTTTGTTATATTCCACATGTTGGTGATTACTCTTACCTCTCAAAGTATTGTAGCAGAATGCGTCGTAAAACAAAAAGAACCGCGTCACCCTCATAACTTCTAATGGATGACGCGGCTCTTATATGAATGCTACTGCACAGAATAGAGTGCAAGGGTCAGCATGCGTTACAGCTTAGCAATGGTTTCTGTAAGAACAGGTACGATTTGCGATTTGCGGGATACTACACCTTTGAGAAGTGCCTTATTGTCATCAAGCTTCACGTTGTACGCCTGTTCTACTGCTCCTGCAACACGGCCCAGAGCCAGACCTACGGAATCGTTATTGAGGATATCTGTAACTACGAACAGGAACAGATCCAATTCTTTTTCAGCAATAATGGAAGTAAGTGCAGTTTCCAGTTCGGCTTGCTTGGAGAGAACATCATTAACATCCACCGCGTTTACTTGTGCGATTTCTACTTTGTATTCACCCATTTTAAATTCCTTTGCATCCAAGGAAATCAGTTGAGCGATACTCTTGTCGCTAAGGTCAGCGCCAGCCTTCAACATATCAAGACCGTAGCTTTCTGCATCTACACCAGCGATTTCAGCAAGCTCGCGTGCTGCTGCTACATCTTCCGCTGTGCATGTCGGTGATTTAAACAACAAGGAATCGGAAATGATGGCAGACAGCATCAATCCAGCGATTTCTTTAGGGATAGCAACTCCGTTTTCTTTATACAACTTGTTAAGAATAGTAGCTGTACAGCCTACTGGCTCAGCACGATAGTACAACGGATGTGCAGTTTCAAAGTTTGCGATCCGGTGATGGTCGATAACTTCAACCACACGTACTTGATCAATGTCATTCGCACTTTGTTGGCGTTCGTTATGGTCAACAAGAATAACCTGATTGGCTTCACCAGCAACGTTCTCTACCAGACGAGGAGCAGCGACTCCGAAATGATCAAGCGCAAATTGCGTTTCACCACTAACGTCGCCCAGACGAACGGCCTCAGCATCCCAACCCAATTCCTTTTTGAGTGCAGCATAAGCAATTGCAGAACAAATGGTATCCGTATCCGGATTTTTGTGTCCAAAAACCAAAGTTTTTTCCATTTCCAATCTCCTTACTATGTTTTAGTGAGATTAATATACCATACATTGATAGCGGCTTCCAGATTGTCCAGTTTGAAAAAATGCTTTATGACCATTCTAAGGCTGTTCACGTCTAGTCTTTGGAAGCGGATCTGGTTTGGTTTCACCATGCAGCGGTTCATTGTCCGAGAAAAGATCTGGATTTTCCTTCAACATCTGACTCAGAATATTCGTAGTTTCTACCGTCCCGCATACCCTAACCAGCGCATCTCCAAATTTCCCCTTTCGCATGGCACCACCTTCCTCAAGCTCGCGTTCCACTTTCCAAAAATGCTCCGACCAAGAGAGACCACAATGTCTGCGGGAAGGCACCATGATTTCATCTCCATCCGGTGTCACCGTGTATAACTCCTCATGACTATCCGTCATTCTACCTGGAATATCGACCCACTCTTCAATGCCATGAATGAACGTATTCCGCCGCAGATCAACGCCCAGCAGTACAATTTCCGCCTTCCGATCAAGCAGCTTTCCCCATGCTGAGCCACGGGCACACGGCGTATCCCAGCGTTCATCCCCCGTAGTGAACTGCTCAGCATCTGCACCTAAAGCCGCTACAGAATGTGTCGGATGCCAAGAGCGAATGACATCAGGACGTTTACGAAACAGTTCCGGTAATATACCTACACAAGATGGGGAATCTAGAACTGAGAACCGCGGATTATCCGCATTAATATAAGCCCATGTATGAGTTGGCAATACGAGCAGTCCGTCCTTCATATATTCACTGAGTACATCCAGTACTGTGTTCGCACCTCCATCTACTTCGCCAACGCTTTTTAATGAAGAGTGGACCAGAATGGTTCCGTGTGGATCAAGCTTCAGCTCCTGCAATTGTTTCATCAAGCTAGTTGTTGTGTGCATTGTACGCTCTCCTTATGTATGGATTAGATTTTGCGATTCATAAATATAAACTTGCAATTGTTTTCATTTACTATTAAAATTATAGTAACTTAATAATATTCACTAATTATAGAACGATCACAATATAACTTGCTCACATTCAGCATTTACACGGAGGTAATTTCACATGACTTTAACATTAAAAGGACTGCACCACGTATCCGCAATTACAGGCAAAGCGCAGGAAAACTTCAAGTTCTACACCGAAGTCCTTGGACTGCGTCTCATTAAAAAGACAGTAAATCAGGATGATATTTCAGTGTACCATTTATTCTATGGTGATGAGAAGGGTAATCCCGGAACCGAATTAACTTTCTTCGAACTCCCGATGGCGGGCCGCAACCGTGAAGGTAATAACAGCATCTCCGCGCTCTCTCTTCGAGTACCGAGCGATGCCGCACTTACCTATTGGGAGCAACGCTTCACTGAGCTTAACGTAGAGCACGGAACGATTCAAACACTCGGCGGTCGCCAGACTTTATCCTTCCGCGATCACGAAGGGCAACGTTTCATTCTCGTATCTGACGAAAATGATTACGGTGTAGCCGGCGGAACGCCTTGGGCCAAAAGCCCAGTACCTGCTGAGTACGGGATTATCGGTCTAGGTCCCGCACATCTTACTGTTGAAAGTGCAGAGCATACAGCGGTTGTACTGGAGCAATTGCTTGGCTTCCGCCGCAAAGGCACTTATCCTTCAAGCGTAGCGGGCCAGCCAGATGTGCTCGTATTCGAGACTGGAGAAGGCGGATCGGGCGCAGAAGTTCACCTGGAGGAACGTAATGATCTAGATCAGGAGCATTTAGGACGAGGTGGTGTGCACCATGTCGCATTCCGCGTGGATAATGAGGAGGAATTGAAGCAATGGGTCGAACATATACGCACAGCTCAGCTTCCTAACTCCGGATTCGTGGATCGTTTCTACTTCCGCTCCCTTTATTTCCGTGAGCCTAACGGTATTCTTTTTGAACTGGCTACTGACGGACCTGGTTTTGCTACTGATGAACCGATGGAAAGTCTTGGCGAATCCCTTGCCTTGCCACCTTTTCTTGAATCCAAACGCGAGCAAATCGAAGCTTATCTTAAACCGCTGAATACTCGGCAGTAAGATTCTTCAGTTCATTTAACAAAAGGTGTGAGTCGCATATGCGCTCACACCTTATTTTTTCATTAAAGATTAGCTGTCTTCCCTACAATGTCTAATAGCTCCGACAGATCTCGAATTTCATATTTCGGTTGAACAGCCGATGTGTTCTCTTTACCCAACGGGTTAAACCAGCAAGTATCGATCCCATAATTGATTCCGCCTTGGATATCAGAGGTTAAGGAGTCACCAACAATCAGCACTTTTTCCTTATCCGAAATCCCCAATTTAACAAAAGCATAATCAAAAATCCCTGTCTCCGGCTTCTGACAGCCAGCCTCCTCAGAAATAATGATCTGCTCAAATGTTTCATTAAGCGGCGAACCTTGAATTCTGGAGGTTTGCACTTCTTTAATTCCGTTCGTGATGATTGCTAATCGGCAGTCCGCAAGTTCCCCGCACAGCTCAATCGCTCCCTGAATCAGAAAAGTTCCCTCGCCTAAGAAACGTAGATAGGCTTCACTAAAAGCCTCAGGATTCAACTCCAGCGCATTTGCAGCAAATAACCGATTGAACCGTTCCACACGTAATGCCGCCGAACTAATCTTCCCTTGCTCCAAATCCCGCCACAGCGCATGGTTGATCTCCTGATAACTGGCAGCATAGTCCTTAGCACCTGTTGGCAAACCAAAGTGTAAGAATGCGTTAGATAGTGCGTGGCTTTCTGCCATTCCGTAATCAAACAGTGTATCATCAGCATCGAATAAAATAACGTCGTATTCCATACAATATCCCCCAAAACTCTTTTCTCAAAAAGGTACTACAGTGATACAATCAAGTCAACTTATCAGTCAGACGACAAAAATTTACTTTTTTAAGGTAGTTTTAAGCGAACTGTGTTATTTTAAAAAGAAAACGGTGGTGAGCGTCATATTATACGTTTTATCGTTTCTAATGTCTTTTTCTATCGTATACTTTCTAATTCCGCCGCTCGGCAGACTGGCTTTCCGGCTTGATTTTGTGGACAAGCCTCGTCAAGACGTTGAGCGTAAAATCCATAGAGAACCTATACCGCTAACGGCCAGTTACGCCATATTCATCGGATTCTTTATCACTTATCTGGTATTTGCCCGTGAATTCTCCATGGAGACCGTCGCACTGTTTGCAGGAGGCGTGCTGCTGCTAACCATAGGTACCATAGATGACTGGTACAAAACAAAAGGTAAAGATTTCCCGGCACTGCCAAAAATGATTGTTCAGGTTAGTGCGGCTGTCCTTGTATATCTTTCTGGCAACGCATTTACAGGCTTCTACAACCCCTTCTCAGGGGATTATATCGTTCTACCCGTAGTATTACAGTTTCTGCTGACGATTATCTGGATCTTTGGCGTAACCACTGTCATTAATTTCTCGGACGGCATGGATGGTTTGGCTGGTGCTTTGACTGCTATTTCAGCTATAACACTATTTATTGTCGCATTAACTAAGGGGCAATCCTCTTCTGCGATTATGGCGATTGCACTCGTCGGCGTTACCATTGCTTATCTACGCTATAATAAACCGCCTGCCAAAATCTTTATGGGCGACGCCGGGGCAACCTTCCTCGGTTTCATTCTTGCGGTAATAGCACTCGACGGCGCGTTTAAGCAAGCCACAGCCCTGTCGCTATTCATCCCGATTCTGGCGCTGGGCGTTCCGATCTTCGACAATATTTTCGTCGTCGTCAAGCGCTTTATCCAAGGCAAGTCTATTTATCAGGCTGATGCTACCCAGGCTCATTACCGCCTGCTCCGTGCAGGTCTAAGCCAGAAGCAAGTCGTTGCCGTGTTATGCTTGATCAGCGTTTGTCTATCTTTATCCTCTATCATTCTGTTGTTGATCGAGATTTGATGTATTGTTAGCGAAGGAATATCGTTATAAACAAAGTATCATCAAGAAGGCCATTGAAGTAATAAAAACGAGCAAGTTTCCAGTATGGAGACTTGCTCGTTTCTTGTTTGAAGCTACTTGAAGAATCCGGATTATTATGGTCCTCGGGATCTAAGTTGGGCTGTGGTGCGTACGCCGATCTAACTAACCTTGGGGCTGTCTGACCCAGGAAGCGTTATTCGTCGACGATTCCCTTCCAATAACGACACCTGAGTCCGTTAGCTACACTCGCAAATTCTCAATTCAATGATTCCACTAATCGAACCTCCACTTAGTTCACTAATCAATGTTCTACTCAGTGTATCTACTCATATCCCAAATTTAACTCCCTGCCTACGCATCCAAACACATCACATCATCTCAGATGTCACTTTCTTGCGTAAACTCAGCCAATCTACTGTAAATGCGAATGATCTCATCCATCGGCATTCTAACCAATCCACTGGAAGAGGGGGCGACGAATTCACGTACACCATCTACCGTAGGAGACACATCTCCCTGGAATCCCCAATCGACTTTTTTTCTCCGGCTAAACTCTGTATATACACCTTTTCCAACGAAGCAAGCCACCTGTGGGCGATATAACTCCAGCTTGGAGCGAAGCAATTCGCGACCCTCATTATATTCCTCACGAGTAATATCATCGATTCCGCGTGTAGGCCTAGCAACAATGTTCGTAAAACCATAACCCAGCTTAAGCAGCTCCCCGTCCTCAGAAGCGTCGTACAACCGAGGCGTAAGTCCCGACTGATGCAAGATTCTCCAGAAATTATTACGCGGATTTGCGTAGTGATGCCCCACTTCACCTGAGCGGATACTCGGGTTAAAACCTATAAATACGATCTGTAGTCCGTGATCTAAATGATCTGGAATTTGATCCATGTGATTTTACCTCCTACCAAAACAACGCTCTTATTTCCCTATTGGGTGTAAATACTAAGACAGGAAGGCGGAACTGGTGCCGCCAGCCAGACCTCATTACCTGCATAATAAAAGGTTACACCCATTTGACCAGCGCTAATCGTATCAACAGTCAGCAAAATCAATTTCCCTCTACGACTTCCAGCCAGACTGGCAAAATGTGTCCCCTCGGACAAATGAACATACTGCCGTCCCATTGGTCGGAGTCCTTCCTCCATAATGACAGGAAGCGCACCAGAGTGGGTACCGTGATATAGCGTAGGTGGAGGAGTCCCCGGCTCATAAGTGATTTTCGTATGGCTATGCCCATACCGCGCTTTGATTCGTTCACCTTCAATTTCAAACCGTTGCTTCTCACAGCCTGCAACCACTTGCCGAATATCTCCCGCAGTTACCTCAGACCATCTAGGAGACTTCACAAGCACGGACAGCAATTCGTCTAACGTACAGGAACCATCCTCAGGGTCCAAAATAAGGCCATACTGCTCTGGAGTATGCCGGAGCAATTTAGTCATAAATTTACTTAACGACACTTCTGTAGCGTTGCTCAACATTATATTACCACCTCTATTCACAACTCATTTCTATTCTTCTACAGCCGCATTCCGGAGCTTCTCCTCCATTTCCATTATCCACGAGGTAACATCTCGCCCTGATCTTTCAGCCTCACGCAGCTTTCCCAATAGATGTTCCCGATCTAGTAAAGCAGCTTCAGCGACATGGGCATTTTGGGAGGAAATCAGCTCGCGTGCTTTCAAGTTACACGGTACGATCTCCGCGTCTAGGAGCAGCAAATCGGTGTTATTGTTCGCAAAATAATTCGCCGTACGAGATCTTCGTTCATCCTGCGTAACACTTCCGATTCAGTATCCCTATCAAAAAAAGCTCGGCCTGTACGTGTATAAATCGTGCCTAGCGTCGGTCTGCCCATATGTTTTTTCTCCGCAATCATTGTCTTAACAACCTGCACCTGCCGCCTTGATGATTAATTGCATAAACTTCACCTCTCCTTAATTAACAATTATTGAAATTCTGATTTACCAGCTCCACTGCCCCGTTTCCCCCCAGACCTCTATCAGTGCTGATCGGAACAAGACATCTAACGCTTCATCCATAACACCTACGCTCTGTTCAAAAGCAGAAGCAACCGCCTCGTAATGAGCAATTCTCTCCTCCAAATAAGTATTGATTACATCCAAGCGCAGCTCCAGATTTAGTTCCTCACCTGACATTTTGCGAGATAACAGGTTCTGAACGGTTTCCTGTAATTCAGAACCATGTGGAATCAGATCCTGTACAAGAATGTTAAAATCGAGTGGTGGCACTTCGTTATATTTTTCAATCCAAGCGCATGCTAAGAGTGGTCTTAATACGTAAAAATATTTCTTAATTTTAACCTCACTGCGTTGCAGATAATCCCGGTAATTTCCTCGCGCCATGTTCAAATAGTGGTAAATGCATGATTTTGGCGAAAAGCTTTGTGGTGAGAGTGCACGGATCCTTTCGGCTACAGCGTATTGCTCTTCATAGCGAATCGGTGATTCTAACCATTCCAACAGAGGCGGATTAGATTTCCGAAATAGATTAAGCCCCTTCTTCAAGTCCCAACCGTTAATATCAAGCATCTCACTGATCGGCCGCTCTATTACATCTCTGTGCTCAAAAATGGATAAATACGCCTCAGGTCTCCGTATGTATAGGAATCTAACATCATAATCACTATCCTTGGATGGAAACCCCCAGGCCCGGCTACCCGATTCACACGCATACAGAATGCGAACATTTTCTTCAGATTCGATAGTTCGAAGCTGCTGAATGACCGATTGATGAATTCCCTTCATCTTAATTCCTCCCTTTTAACTTCTGAATATGCAAAAAAGACCACGGACTCCATCGTCCATGGTCGGGCTTCAACCTGATTACAGTTATATTTACCGGGTAATAATGAAATGTTATTTAACCGGAAATGAATACACTGGTTCTGAGGTTGACCTGTAAGCCAAGGTGAGAGATGGACGAACATATGAGAAAACATTATACAAAAACGAAAGCTGATTATTCATATTCTCATTCATCTGTCCTTACCCCCTGATCATTTTGTATACACTCAGTTCCATTTAATACCTAACATATCTCCAAAAGCATAATCTAACTATCCAGTTTCTGTCAACCAGTAGTCTTTTCTCTGTAGTCTTCTACTTACCACTATCCCTTACCTTATTTCAGTAATGCCTTCAATTCGGACGTCATTTCCGATGCTTTTAACATTACGAAATCACTATAACCCTCCTTGTATAGCAATTTCACAAGATAGTTGCCATTCTCTACTCCATAATTGAAACGTTGATCCAAAATATCCGCTAATAGCGTCTTATCCTTCGTAACAACTGTACGATTCTTTTCACGTGCAAGCACTACTCTTTGTTCAGGACTGGTAGGATTCTTAGGTGTTTGCTTATCCATAAAGTCATCTTTTATTATCTCTGCCGATTGTATATCTTCAGCGGTTGTCCGGATTTTATCCGCATATCCTTTATCAATCATCCATTTCTCTAACTCATGAAAAGATGACTTCCACGGATAATAATAACCATAACTTGAAGTTGGCTGATTACTTTCCTCTTTTACCTTTACCTCTGTTTGGATATTAGCCACATCAGGTTTTCTGTCCTTGTCTATCTGTACTTCGTAGGACATATTCAAAATTTCACGTTTAATAATCGCCTTTAGCTCTGTAATTTGTAAAGGATCAGAGACCGCCACCTTCTTATTCCTGTTGGTAATCCACATATAATCCAGATCTCTATCTAACAGAGTTAAATTATACTTTTCTTCCTTGAAGTCCTCGGTCTCCTTAATCGTCTTAAGCTCTGCTTCGAATCCCTTGTTAGGAATCCAGTATTCCCTCACTAGCTTGTCACCGTTCTCCAATTGATAGGCCAGAGTAAAATATTCATAAACGTATTGTTGTGAATTAAGCTCTGGGCGTACTGCAACTACCGCTTGATGAAGTTTACGGACAGCTTCTATATAATCTTTATTATTGGAAAATGGGTCCTGCCCCATATAGGGTGTAGTGTACAAATCATCCGTTGGGGTATACATCCGATAGTTAGATCCCATATAAACACCGCTAATCTTATCACTAGAAGGCACTCTAGCTTCATACCCGGTAACACTTGATACTGGGATATACACAAGCAGCCCTAACATTACTGCATAAACTGCAAACTCGGCTACCACTTTACGCGTCATAATCTGCCAAGTTTTCCGAATAATCATTTCTGCGGCAACATAACCAATAATGGCTCCAATGGCATATCCACTAATCACCCAGCCCATTTGCTGTTGCTTCATTTGCGCAAAATAATTACCGGAAATAAGCATGGCACATAACATAACCCCTGCTTTAAACAGCGGGTTGAAATATCCAAAAGCGATAGCCTGACCAGCTTTTTCCGTATTACGTTTACGGTATAAAAGATAGGATAGTCCAATAAACAAAAGTGACAATACACCATAAACCCATAATTCTGTATTGGTGAATGGTTTGCCGGTATAATAATATACAATATGAACAAACGGAGACCACATCTGCAAACTAGAATCACGTAAGTTTACATTTGCATTCGCATAACCATAAAGATACATGGCTAAATGACTATTGATTAATGAAATCAGTACAGCAGGCAGAATAAGCAAAATATAAATGATAATTCCCTGAAGAATAGATTGACCTGTGCATATTCCCACAAAAACACTAAAGCAGAAGAGAAACAAAGTCAGAATACTAACTGTGATACACCATTGCCAAATATCTGCACCCTGAAAAATATAAAAATTACCACTCCATGACTTAACAACCGCAACCACCCCAGCAGTTACCCAAACCGGTAGCAACAGTAAGGTAAGTCCACTTGTCAGATGAGCTGTAAATAAATGCTCTCTGCGTAAAGGCAAGCTATGCCAAAGATCTGAGGGTGATTTCGCCTGAAGGTATCTGAATAAGAATAGTCCGGCCGCAACAGGGATCGTAATAATGAACAATGCTTGCACACTACCAGCGATTCGAAATAAATGATCAATTTCCTGCGGCTTTGCATTCGGATTGTTGCTCATGAAGAGCTGCAATGGAAGTGCGAACAATAAGCCAAGTGCATATATAATCCCTATCCAGCCGTGCTGGCGGAAGTTTTGACGAAAAACACTGCTATTAAAGTAGTAACGGCTGCGCGTCATATCCGACATCCCCCATTTCATAAATAAAGATCTCTTCTAACGTCAATGGAAGCAAATCGAATACGTATGGCTCGTATACCTGAAAAGCCGCTTTGATCCGTTCACGGTCCCCTTTTACAATGAATAGGTTCACACTTCCCCGGCGCTCTTGATGCAGAATTTGCAGCTTCGCTGCTAACGGAATTTCATGCCGTTCATCTCGGAATGCCACTTGAATCTTATGTGTATCCGCCTTAAGATCATCGAGATCCTTCTCAATCAGCATTTTCCCGCCGTGCATAATTCCGACATGATCGCACAGGTCCTCAATCTCACGAAGGTTATGCGAAGATATGATTACTGTCAACTCGCGTTCAGCTACCTCCTGAAACAGCAGATTTTTGATCTGACGCCGCATGACCGGATCTAACCCGTCAATCGGTTCATCCATAATAAGCACATCCGGCATACAGCTTAAACATAACCAGAATGACGCTTGCCGCTGCATTCCTTTGGAGAAACGACTAAGCTTACGCTTCTTATCGAGCTGAAATACAGTTCCCAAATCTTCAAAACGCTTCTGATTCCAACTCGGATAGATCGAGCGATAGAAGGCTGCCATTTGCAGCATTGTAGATTGCGGGAAAAAGTACGGAGAATCCGGCATAAAAATAACCCGTTGCTTAGACTTCGGGTGTTCGAACACCACTTCACCATCCACCTTCACAGTCCCTTTATTTGGAGAGTAAATGCCCGCCAAAGTCTTCAGCAGCGTAGTTTTACCCGCGCCATTAGACCCGAGCAGCCCATATATGGTTCCTTTATGTACTGTTAAAGAGATATCGTCGACTGCCTTCTCGCCTTGAAATAACTTGCTGACTCCTCGAATCTCAATCATCGCTCTTCCCTCCTTCTCTCTGCTTCCCCACTTGTTCGTACAATGAACTAATCTCAGCTGCGGTGAATCCAAGGTATACCGCTTCCGCCATCAGTCTGAGCAGCGCATCTCGGACTTCAGCTTTTTTGGCCTCATTTTGTTCTTTTTTCATCGGGGCTACAAAACTGCCTTTCCCCTGCAATGAATAGATATACCCTTCACGCTCCAATTCACGATAAGCCTTCTGAATCGTATTGGGATTCACGGTTAGCTGTTGGGATAATGTCCTTACCGAGGGCAGTTGTTCATCAGTCTGCAAAATACCATGTAAAATCATCTCCTTGACCTTGTCGGTCAGCTGCTCATAAATCGGCTTGCGACTGCGAACATCCAATTCGAACATAATCTTCCTCCTCCCACTATCTTACAATAAACCCATTATGACGCGTGTTAACTGTACTACTATTATTAATACAGTTTGTTCTTTATGTCAACGCAAAAAAACCCAGCAGTTATATAGCCACTGCGGGGATTTTTTCTCATAAATAGACAATTTATCAGCTGAGGTATTCACACCCTCGATTCTTGGCTCAGAAAAACCCGGGTTCGCTCCTGCTGCGGATTGTCAAAAATCTGCTCCGGTGTTCCAGACTCCGTTATCTCACCGTTATCCATGAA
Source organism: Paenibacillus sp. FSL E2-0201 (assembly GCF_037963325.1). Taxonomy (NCBI): domain Bacteria; kingdom Bacillati; phylum Bacillota; class Bacilli; order Caryophanales; family Paenibacillaceae; genus Paenibacillus; species Paenibacillus sp. FSL E2-0201. Next base: position 1,013,644 of record NZ_CP150154.1, on the reverse strand, counting down.
TATCACACGATCCGCTACGTCACGAGCAAAGTTCATCTCATGAGTGACAACAATCATCGTCATCTTCTCCTCAGCAAGCTGACGGATAACACGTAGCACCTCGCCTGTAAGCTCGGGATCAAGCGCGGAGGTGGGTTCATCAAATAATAAAATATCCGGATTCAGCATTAACGCTCTCGCAATGGCAACCCTCTGCTTCTGTCCACCGGAGAGATTAGCAGGATACACATCCGCTTTTTCAACAAGACCTACCTTAGAGAGCAAGTCCTTGCTTCTAGCCGTAATCTCCTTCACGCTCTCCCGCTTCAGCATCCTTGGAGCTAGCTCTAGGTTGCCCCGCACCGTTAGGTGTGGAAATAAGTTAAAGTGCTGAAACACCATTCCCATGGACGCCGTGATCTCACGAATATTTGCTCCACTAGCGTATTTCCCATTCTCAACGAGCGGCTTGCCTTGGATCGAGATGCTTCCGCCTGTAACTTCCTCTAGATGTACTAAACTACGTAGCATCGTACTCTTACCTGAACCCGAAGGCCCGATAACAGCAATAGCTTCACCCGCCTCGATATTGAAACTAACCTTCTTTAATACATCCAAATTGCCGAAGGATTTCTGTAAATCCCTTACTTCTATCATGCTACTCATATTCGGACAGTCCTTCTACTCAAATTTAAAACGTTTCTCCAGTGCTTTGAAGAATAAAGTAAGCACCAGCGTCATCAGTAAGTAAATCACTCCCGCTACTACAAAGGGAGTTACTGTAAAGTCTCGATTTACTGCTGTTTTGGCATAGTTCAGTAGCTCAGGTACAGCAACGGCATACAGTAGTGCCGTATCTTTTACTAATGAAATCGATTCGTTGGCCACAGCTGGCAAAGCTACTCTGAACATTTGTGCCAGAATTACCTTACGCAGCGTTTGCCATTTACTCAGTCCGAGCACCTTAGCTGCTTCATGCTGCCCTTTATCAATGGAGAGCATGCCCCCACGGAAGATCTCTGCAAAATATGCTCCATAGTTAAGAATAAATCCAAGACTCGCAGCAACGAAGCGATCCATAACCAGATACTGACCAATCACCGGAATCTGTGGTAAGCCAAAGCAAAAAAATAACAATTGCAGTAAAAGAGGGGTTCCCCGCATGACATAAATATAAGTATGTGCTATCCATGCCAAGGGTTTGATCACACTCTTCGCCATCAAAGTGACTAGGAACCCGAGCGGAATCGACACTAAAATAACAATAAGGAACAATAAAATAGTTGTACGCGCGCCTTCTAACATCGGCCCGGAAATTTGTATAATATAATCCATTTTTATTTCTCCAATAAACTCTGTATATTGACCTTCTATTTCAATACCTTATTTTCACCAAACCACTTTGTGGAGATCTTCTCAGCCGTTCCATCGTTGTTCATTTCATCCAAAGCCTTTTGAAGTTCTTCTAGCAGGGCTTCATTGCCTTTCTTTATTCCAATACCGTACTGCTCAGGAGCAAGCGATTCATCTAGCAGCTTAAAGGTATTCGGCTCTTTTGACATATAATATCTAGCTACAACTTCATCAATCACAACACCGTCCAGACGCTTAGTCTTCAAGTCAGTGAGCGCTAGGACGTTATCCGGAAATTCCGACAGATTAGCAATTTGGTCTTTAATCGGATTAGCATTTAAAGCATCGGAAGCGGAGGATAGACTTTGAAGCCCTACCTCTTTACCAGCCAAATCCTCAAGCTTTGAAATAGAGGAATCCGCTAATACGACTACTACCTGACTATTCTCAAGATAAGGCTTCGTGAATAATACCTTTTCCTTGCGTTCATCTGTGATGGTATAGCCATTCCAAATCATATCAATACGACCACTATTCAGTTCTGACTCCTTAGCGGACCAGTCAATAGGCTGAAAAGTAATTTCTTTACCCATTTTTTCAGCTGCAGCTCTGGCGTAGTCGATATCAAACCCAACAATTTCATTGTTCTCATCTCTAAAGCCCATCGGAGCGAACTTATCATCAATCCCGATCACCAGCTTTCCATCCTTACTCCCAGAAGATGAGCAGCCTGATAAAGCTCCAATTACCATGATCATAAATAAGATTAGCAATGCATTTTTCTTCATCTCTTTTATCCCCCATCGTTGACACAACTGCGTGTGCTTTAGTTCGCTAATACGTTATCAGAGTATCATGATAACACGACAGATTAACTACGTCGATAGATTAGAGAAGCCTACATGTGTCAAATCTACAAAGATTCAGACAACAAAAAGAGACGACAGATTAGATCTGTCGCCTCAATGATAGGAATCATTTGATCTTAGTATCCAGAATTAACGTTTATCATTCCAGAAGTTGTTAGGTTCCATATCCGAAGTAATAATATGAAACGCATAGCCTTCTTTCTTCAGCGTCTCTAGGATGCGTGGAAGAACTTTAAGTGTAGCCTTTTGATCATGCATTAGAACCACTGGGCTGCTCTTCTTCAGATTATGAACCTCTCTCATAACCGTATTATAGATGGAGTTACTATCATTCTTAAATCTCCAATCCTCAGAGTCAACGTTCCAATCCCACAGATGATATCCTTGTGTTAGTATCTTATCTCTATAAGATTTGGTTAAATAAGGTTTACTACCATAAGGTGTGCGAATCAATGTTGTACTTTTACCCGTAATCTTCTTCAGAATGGCATTATCGTCATTCATTTCTTTTAACGCAGAAGCAGGAGAAGCATAAAATTTATCTTTCACATGTGTCATACCGTGTAAACCAGGTGCATGTCCTTCCTTCACTAATCGTTTCACTTGAGACGCATGTGCGTTCATGTTATTTCCTAGCATGAAGAACGTAGCTTTCGCATCATACTTAGCTAAGATATCAAGTAGTTGAGAGGTTGTAGCGGATGGGCCATCATCAAAGCTAAGATAAACAACTTTACCGTTCGTGCCTGTAGTTACATTTTGTTGCAAAGCTTTTTTATGTTGATTCACAAATGCAGCGTCGTCTAATTTAGCCCCGGAATTATGAACTCTTAATAAAGATTGAGCTGGTTTAAACGAAATTGAGAATCCAAGATAAGTTGTCATTTTCACCGGAACCATAGTTCTTCCATTTTTAATAAATGTATTCAGGGCGATTGTCTTTCCATTAGGAAGAAGAGCTGTTGCGTGATCATTCAGCAGTTTAATAGATCCATTATTTCCCTTAACATTAATGCCATCGCCCTGAGCGATTAGATGAAGATTCAGTTCCACAGACAAATCACGTAACGGAACAAAATATGTATCTTTTATCGACACTGCATCAATGTCAGTTAATTTATCATTTACACCTAATTTCAGGGATCCTGCACCAGCAGCATCTACTGAATCTATTTCTCGTACCAAACCAGTACATACGAACAATACTATAAATAATAGCCACACTTTCTTTTTAAACATCTCAAAAAATCTCCCATCTCGTATATTTATCTATAACATTACCATAGATTAATAGAAAGAAATTTGAGAGATTGTAACTTAATACATAATAATTTGTTACCCTTTTTGACACTCACAGATATTTCGACATTTTTCGCAAATGACGTATTCTAACTAATTCCTAACACACCAACAAAAATGGTTAAATTCCAGTCCTTTTGCGCAAAATAGATGTGTCCAAATTAGCAACTTTAGTAAATTATTGAACAAAGTTTGAACGGATTTAAATAACCAGCAAACGCCGTGGCTACAGTGATCTTTATCATATCATTAGGAACTTGTAACAAATTGATCACACATATTTAACTTGATCGCCATTTTTAAGGACTATTGTGGCTAAAATGGCAAAATAAGTCTTTTGCTTTCTTTCTCATTAATTCTTACTATATATGAAGGTAATGATGAGGGTTAATTAATAGAAGTATTGAAGGAAGGAGCTTAAGCATGAAGAAAAAGGGACCGTTATACGCTTTATTTCTCAGCCTAATTTTACTCTTGCCAGGATGCAGTTCAATCGCTGTTCTGAATCCGAAGGGCCCGGCTGCGAGAACTCTGTCTGACACGATCATCCTCTCCATTGTTGTGATGCTCGGTGTTCTAGCAGTTGTCTACATCTTATATGTCTTCGTACTATTGAAATACCGCGCTAAGAAAAGTAACGAAGATTATATTCCTCCTCACGAGGAAGGAAACAAATGGCTGGAGGCCATCTGGATTACGATTCCGATTATTATCGTGGCATTCCTCTCCGTGGTCACTGTCAAAACGACAGTAGATGTAGAAAACGTTGCAGCGGATTATAAAGATCAGAAACCGCTTGTAATCTATGCTTCCTCCTCCAACTGGAAATGGCACTTCAGCTATCCAGAGGAAGGTATTGAAACTGTAAACTACGTGAACATTCCAGTTCACCGTGCTGTCGAGTTCAGATTGTACTCTTTCGGTACGATCTCAAGTCTCTGGATCCCACAATTGGGAGGACAGAAATATGCGATGAGTGACATGCTTACAACACTGCATCTTTCAGCAGATACTGTAGGTTCTTATACCGGAAGAAATGCGAACTTTAATGGTAAGGGTTTTGCCCACATGGAGTTTGAAGCCCTTGCGATGACTGATAAGGACTATCAGGAATGGGTAAAAGACGTTAAAGAAACAGCAGGTCCATTGACCGAAGATGAATTCAAAAATCTTTTGAAAATGGAATATGTCGGACGTAAAACTTACACCAATACTCACTTATCCTTTAGCCCTCCTCCGGGAGATCATGGCGACCATATGAGTAATAATGGCACCGAAATGGATATGGATAATGGAACGACGGAACACCAGGATAATAAAGAAATTCACCCGACTCCTGCACCATCTAGCGAGACGGAATTCAACAGTGAACCTAATCCAGAACTGGATGAACAAAGCACTACACATGACGGACATTAGTCAATGTTAATTGAGCAACTTGAAAGGAGCGATTCCTAATGGATTGGGATAAATTTAAGGTCCACGGCGAACCCCTGATTTACGGGGCAATGGCAAGTATTGTTCTGGCTACAATCGGGATTATCGTCGGCCTAACCTATTTTAAAAAATGGGGATATTTATGGCGCGAATGGTTAACTACCGTTGACCACAAACGTATCGGGGTTATGTATATCCTCGCTGCGCTACTAATGCTTTTCCGCGGCGGCGTTGACGCTATTATGATGAAGCTACAAACCGCAGCCCCAGACATGAAATTTCTTGACGCACAGCATTACAACGAGGTATTTACAACACACGGCTTGATCATGATCCTCTTTATGGCCATGCCGTTTATTATCGGTCTGATGAACGTTATCGTACCGCTACAAATCGGTGCCAGAGACGTTGCCTTCCCACGTCTTAACGCCGTCAGCTTCTGGCTCTTCTTCTTCGGAGCAATGTTGCTTAACATCTCTTTTGTTATCGGGGGATCACCAGATGCTGGTTGGTCTGCGTACTTCCCGCTGGCAAGTATAGAGTTTAGTCCAACGGTGGGTAACAACTACTACTCACTCGCGCTGCAAATATCAGGTATCGGTACACTCATCACAGGCGTTAACTTTATTGTAACGATTCTGAAGATGCGTGCTCCTGGCATGAAGCTGATGAAAATGCCAATGTTTACATGGTCTGTACTAATCACGAACGTAATTATCGTATTCGCATTCCCAGTGCTTACGGTAGCGCTCGCTTTGATGATGTTCGACCGGTTATTCGGCTCTCAATTCTTCACGATGGCCAACGGCGGTATGGATATGTTATGGGCCAACCTTTTCTGGGTATGGGGGCATCCAGAAGTATATATCGTTGTACTACCTGCCTTCGGTATTTATAGTGAAATTATCGCCACCTTCTCCAAAAAGAACCTGTATGGATATACATCCATGGTCTTTAGTATGTTGATCATCTCCCTCTTGTCCTTCTTAGTATGGGCTCACCATTTCTATACAATGGGTCAAGGCGCTATGGTTAACAGTTTCTTCTCGATTACTACCATGGCCATTGCTGTTCCAACAGGTGTGAAAATATTTAACTGGCTATTCACCTTACGAAAAGGGCGAATATCATTTACGACGCCGATGCTGTATTCGCTCGCCTTTATCCCGATCTTTACGATCGGTGGGGTAACAGGTGTCATGCTGGCCATGGCCAGCGCCGATTATCAGTACCATAATACAATGTTCCTAGTAGCGCATTTCCACTACGTTCTCATTCCAGGTGCTGTATTCGCCGTAATCGCAGGTTTCCACTACTGGTTCCCTAAAGTATTCGGCTTCCGTCTAAACGAACGTCTTGGTAAACATGCCTTCTGGTGGATTATTATTTCCTTTAACGTATCGTTCTTCCCACTGTTCCTTCTCGGACTTAAGGGAATGACACGTCGACAATACACTTATTCTGCGGATACCGGATTTGGTCCGCTCAGTATGGTCTCGTTCATAGGGGCGATAGGTCTTACAGTCGGATTTGTAATTCTGGTGTATAACATCTACTGGAGTACACGTTATGAACCAAGAGATACAAATGGAGATCCATGGGATGCACGTACACTGGAGTGGGCAACGAAAAGTCCGATTCCAGCTTACAACTTCGCAGTGGTTCCAACCGTAAAAACACGCGATGCCTACTGGTTCTCTAAACAAGATAAAGTACCTCTATACGAAGACAAGATTACTAAGATCCATATGCCAAGCAATACAGGAAAACCATTTATTCTGGGTGTTATCTTCTTCGTTGCAGGATTCTCTCTGGTATTCAGTCTCTGGATTCCAGCCATTATCTCCGGAGTTGGTATCCTCATCGTTCTAGCTGCTATGTCCTTTGATCGGGATCACGGATTCTACATCCCAGCAGAAGAAGTTATTGCTACTGAAAAGAAATTGCGGGGTGAGACAGTATGAAAATAGATGCGTCTAAGCCGCTTGAGTACTCAACAGAGGAGAATAGTAATAAAATCTTTGGCTTCTGGGTCTTTCTAGGAGCAGAGATTGCACTGTTCGCTACGTTGTTCACTGTTTACTTTGTAATGGTAGACCGCTTCGCTAGCGGCCCTAGCGGGCCGGACCTCTTTGAAATTGGTCCAGTGATGATCGAAACATTGCTGCTCTTGACAAGCTCGTTTACAATCGGTCTTGCAGTACATGCCATGCGGCATGGCTACCAAAAAGCCATGATGGTCTTCTTCGGACTAACCCTGTTAATGGGTCTCGGCTTCCTTGGTATTGAAATCACGGAGTTTGTCACTTATGTTCACGAAGGGGCTACACTTCAAACCAGTGGTTTCCTATCCAGTCTCTTTGTACTGCTGGGAACACACGGAGCTCACGTATCGTTCGGGTTCCTGTGGGGTGCGGCTATTCTAATCCAGTTGAAGCGTCAAGGTATTAATCCGGCTACGGCCAATAAATCCTTTATCTTCTCGCTGTACTGGCATTTCTTGGACGTTGTCTGGATCTTTATTTTCAGCTTCGTCTATCTGAAAGGACTGATGTAGCATGATGAAGCAACTGTTTCCAATTCGCCATGTGATGGGTTTCTTAGCCTCTCTTGTCCTTTCTGTGGCTGCACTTGCCGTAATCTATCTGGATCTATCCAATACTGCAAACATGGCTATCCTGCTTGTTACAGCCCTCATTCAGGCTTCCCTGCAGCTCTTCCTGTTCATGCATATTGGAGAATCAGCGGATACCAAGAAAGAACTTTATATCAATATCGCCTATGCCTTATTCGTTGGCTTAGTTACGATCTTTGGTACGCTCTTCATCTTCGTATGGGGCTGGTATGCTTAATTCCATTCATTAACACACAAAAGGACGTCTCCAAAGCCTAAATGGCTCTGGGACGTCCTTTTTTTTTCATTTCGCGTTATAATCTAAATCGTGCTAAAGTCTTCTGCAGATCTTCCGCCAGCACCGCTAAATACTGAGCTGATGCGGACATTTCCTCCATAGCAGACAGTTGCTGCTGACTAGCTGCACTGGTGTCCTGAACACCCACTGCCCCTCTATTGGATATAGCATTGACCTGTTCCATTGCTGCCGCTACACCTTGTGACTCTAAAGAGACATGCGCAACCGCCTCTCTAATCTCTTCGGTCTGCAGCGTAGCCTCTTTAATGGAACTTTGAATCTCATGAAACGCTTGAGATACGAACTGACTTTGAACTACGCCGTTAGAGACTAGTTCAGAGCCTGAAGCCATTGATTCTACTGCTTTTTCAGTTTGCTTTTGAATATGCGTAATAATATCTGTTACTTTCAGTGAACTGTTTCGCGTCGCTTCTGCAAGCCCCCGAATTTCTCCAGCAACTACAGCAAAGCCACGTCCATGTTCTCCAGCTCTCGCTGCCTCGATAGAAGCATTAAGCGCCAGCAAGTTTGTCTGTGTTGCAATTCCGTTAATCGTAGTAATTATTGTATTTATATCCTGAGACAGCTCCCCAAGGTTACTAATAATCTCTTGGCTCTGAGTTACGCTGGAGTCGATTTCCTTCATCTGTTCAATAATGTTATCTACGGCGATTACCCCTCGATCTGTTGAACCAGAAGCAACTCCCATAAGGTCGGACATTTCAAAACTGCTACTTTCTACGGCCGAAATATTATTAGTCATAGCTTGTATAGACTGAGAGGTACGATTAATGCTTTCCGTCTGTTCATCAAAGCCCGCTGCAATCTCACCTGAAGATTCGGCGATCATTTGCGAAGCCAGCGAGGTCTGCTCAGCACTAGCGCTCATCTCTTGCGATGAGGCTGATAACAACTCTGCACTCTCCGCGATACCTTGCATCATCTTTCGTAAGCTCTCCAGCATATTGTTAAATGAGCTATTAATTTGGCCGATTTCATCCTTAGCGGTATACGTTGCTATGACGGTTAAATCTCCATTTTCCGCCCGCTTCATTAAACCTTGCAGTTCCTTGAGAGGTTTCGTAATCAGTCGAATGATTGCTACACTAAGCACGATACAAATAATCCAAGAGAACGATATCAATACTATACTTTTAGTCCTCATTCTTTCAGCGGAAGCAGTGGACTCTAAGTTATATTCTCCAGCTCCCTTTAGCAACGAATCGCTTATTCCTTTAAGCATATTGATCATTTTCTCACGAGAAATACTAAAATCCCCCGTGAATACTTGAAAGGCCTCTTGTCTACCTTTGCTATCGGCAATCTGAATAATACTGTCCCTTTGTGCACGATAGTCTGTTAGGGAGGACTCATATTCCTTTATTTTGCTCAAAATGGCACTATCATTGTACTGGACGGTCTTCAGCTTGTTCAATAGATCATTATTTTCCTGAACTTTTCTCTTAATGCTCTCTAACAAGTCTTTGTTCTTGTTTGCATCAACGCTAATCAAACGCTCCAAAAGAAAGGCTTCAATGGCCCGATTATTTGTACGCATTTGCCCCACGTAAGAAATTGGCAACAAGTTTTCATTGTACGTCTCTTTTGTTTTTTGGGTCATTTTGTCCATGGTGGTAAAGCCAGTTACCCCCACGATGTTCAACATGACTACTGAAAATACTAAAAGAATTCCAATCTTGAACTTCACTTTCATATTCTTCATCTACATTCCGCCTTCACATAATCTAACTCACTATCTATTTTTATCGGTTAAAGAAGTGAATTGTTTGATGATTTTAAATAAAATTATGAATGAAATTGTCGAAAAAAAGTGTCTGTTGTCAAATATTGCAACGAACAAAAATAAAAACGGACACTCGATCCGCTAATACTCCGAATCGCAGTGCCCGTCTTACGAATAATCAAACGTACTTATTCACCCGATGAATAGTACCAATATACCGTATCACCGTTCTCTAAAATGTAGCTGTCTGCACTTATACTTGGATCAGCATCTCTATTCGTCTTGTACTTCCATCCACTGCTAGGTCCGCCATCAAATTCGGCCAAACCATCTATAGATTTCACGTATTTACTACCAGCGTTTCCGGATGATACTACCTTATCCCCTAATTGACTGATCAGTAAGCTATAAGCTGTCTCACCTTCTTTTAGAGCTACTGTAGTATTGTTAAGGATCGTTCCCTTCTTGCTATCCCCAATGACTGACAGGGTGGCCGTAGCTTTAGCAGGAGTAACAACACCTGAAGTCATGTTTAGTGACTGAGTATAACGCGCCACACTAGGCACACTATCTTTAGCATATCCGGTAACAATGATCGTATAGGTATTCGCTGGTAGACCTTGGTCAAATGCAGCTACACCCTTAGCATTTGTGATCGCCTTCTGATCACCGATCAAGACCTGCACGCCAGCGGCTGGAGAAATCACTGGATCGGAAGTAAAGGTATCCTTATTCCACACCCATTTTTTCTGAGAAACTGTTACTGTGAAAGCTTCACCCGGCTTCGGCTGTGCGGGAGATACAACAGCAGTATCAACAACCTGTGTGGTTTCTCCGGCATAATAGACAAGAACACGGTCGGATTCCTGTAATTCAAAGCTGTCCATGCCCACACTAGGATAGATCCATTCTCCGCTGCGCCATACAACGAAGCTCCACCAACCGTCATAAAGACCTTGCGTAATGCCATAAATGCCAGATACAAAATTACCATACGACGATTTCGTGATATCTACTTTAAAATCCTTAGACGCCGCCAATTGCTGCAGTGCTTCAAGCGCATTGGAAGCCTTTAAAGTCCCCTCACCGATCAGGCCTTGCGGACCTTCAACGGTAAGTGAAGCCGTTACATTCTTTGGAATCACCTTTAGATCTTGAGTATATTTAGCAATCGATGGTGCTTTTCCTTCACGATAGCCTGTTACAGTCAGCTTGTAGTCACCTGCTGGAACATTCCCTGAGAATAACGCTTCACCTTTTGCGTTCGTTGTTACGATGCGATTTCCAATTTGGACCTGAACGCCAGAAGCTTTGGCAATTACCGGAGAGGACGTATTCGTTACAACGTCCCATTTCCATGTCTTACTAGTCACTGCTACAGTAAAAGAATCGCCCTCTTTGAGGCTTGGCTTGGACACCGTTACCGAATCAACAAGTTTAGTATCATCTCCGGCATAATAGACCAGAACCTGATCTGAATCTTTAAGCACAAAATCGTTCATTCCAACATCTGGATTAATCCATTGACCATTACGGGATACAACATACATCCAACCATCGTAACCGCCATAGGTTCCAGCCAGAATACTTCCAATTCCAGTGACATAAGCACCGGAAGGATTCGTGATTGGCAATTTCGTCTGAAGAGCCAGCTTTTCTAGTGCACCTAATACGTTGCCAGCATATCCATATCCCTGTGCTAAAGTACTCTCAGGACCCTCTACAGTAATCGGTGCATAGATAAGTGCATTCTGAACGGATGACTTAGAAAAATCGTACAGTTTACTGTTGCTGCCTTTATGAAGTAGATTGTAGGCTACAAGCGCCTGAAGGCCCTGTTCTGTAGCTAGAATATTGCTGCTTCCGCCACGGCTATGAGCGAAGCTGCCGTCAGCGAGACGGTAGCTCAGTAGATTACCGATCAAACTCACTTTATTCTTGGTATATTCTAACCCACTTGGATCTACACCAAAGGATGTGAGACCTAGAATAGCTTGTGCTGCACTTTCAGCACTATCTCCGTAACCTCCATGGCTATCCTGAGCTTTGGATAACCAAGATACGGCTTGTAGTCCCGCTGTGTAAGCTTCCGGATTACTCTTATGTGCCGCTAGAGCGGTCAAAGCTATTGCTGTCATATCGGGCTCACTGGCGCCTGTAGTTAAGGCAAAGCCACCGTCTTGATTTTGCTTGGAAAGAATCTCAGCAAGAAGCTTATCCGTTGTCCATTTCGCATCTTTAGGAATATTATATTTCCCTGAGTCCAGTGCGAGCAAAGCATAAACCGGATTATTAAGCGTCTGTCCACTGATTTTGTCATGATTATAGATCTTCTCTATTAAGTTATAGCCAGGACTTGTTCCGCTTCCAGCAAAGCTGGTAGGATCGGCTCCTATTGCTCTTACTGCGAGTACAATTCTCGCGTAATCCGTTACGCTCGCGAAATTCCCCTCTGCATCTTTCACCTTTTTCTCAAGAGCTGCTCGATAACTTACTGGCAGCTTGTATCCCGCTTGAGCCAGCCCAATCGCTTGCCAATCCGACTGCACGCCACCCTTTAAAATAAATTCCGCAGCCGTATAGGTCGCATCCGCAACATTAATCCGTTCTACATTAGCAGCAGAATCGCCAGATGCTTCCTGCCCGGAGCTAACGCCCGCCTCCGCAAAGATGGTTCCTGCCGGAGCAAGTGATGTTCCAAGAATCGATATGACCATGAATACGGCCAGTCCAAGTACAAAAAACCTGGAGGAGAATATTTTCTTCATTGTTCAGCCTCTTTCTTTAAAGGAATGGATACTACACAAAATAAGAGCGCACAACATAAAGACCGCCCCTATGAAGGGCGGCCCGGGAAGATAACAAATCGAGGCTGGGGCGCGTGAACCTCTACGACCACACAGTCTATCTGTATATGTTCCACATTCTTACCCCACGAAGAATAGAAACGCTCACGAAAAAGGCAGGTCTCCTGGCTAATGCTTCATTGCCGCTCTTCACCTTCCCGTCCTAACTACTGACAGTGGTTCATAGAAGAGCCGCTCCGCATTTACAGTGGCGGGACCGCGCCGGAATTTTACACCGGACTTCCCTTTTAAGCAGACTCTGATTTAGGGGAGTCTGCACCTTTTCCAATATGTATTATCTTATTTTCATAATCATATCTATTAATACACAGCATGTCTATAGAAAAGCTTTGTATGAGCAACAAAAAAAAGAACAGCAGAACCAAACCTTTCGGTATCGTCCTGCTGATCAGAAATTACTTTATTCGGCTGTTCCTTCCGGACTTGCAGTTGCCGAAGGTTCAGCACTTGAGTTAACACCCGTTGTATCCTTTGGAGCGGGATCTACGATCAACGTAAATCTACCAGCCTTGATCATGCTATGCTCGACGATTGTCGCACCCGGCTCCATAGTAACCTCCACCTGATAGGAAGGTTGCTCACCTTCTGTAATAGCTGTCGCGGACGGCACAACTGTGCTGCCCTCTGCATCAGAGGAAGGTGTAGGAGATGGAGATGCCTCGTCTGCAGTATTAGTAGCCTCTACGCCTTCCGCCGTCCCCGCAGTCGTATCAGCGGCGTTCGTATCGCCAGATAAGTCTCCATCCGTTGACGGCACTGAACAAGTCCCAGTGCTAGCAGCAACCTTAAAGCTCTTATCCACTACATCGGATGAAGTCATTAAACTAATGTCCGTCGGATTAAATTGCACACAATCATCCGCGTTAGCAAACGTGAACACCAATACACTGCTTCCCTTATCTCCTTCGGTACCTAGATCCTTCAGGTATACGGAAGCCGGAGGAAGCATATTGCCTGCACTCTGAACAGGTGTCGGTGCAGGGGTTGTCCCAGGCAGGGCCGTCTTTGGATCTTCCGGACGCAGCATACTGAATACGATAATTGTGATAATCACCAGAATGCCAGTGATGGAACCGGAGATCAGGAGTCGAAATCGGCTGCGGCTGATCCAGCGCGCCAGCGGGGAAGCCAGCTGGGAGCGAGCCTCATTGTAGACATTTTGTAGAGCAGGCCGAGCTGTAGCGACATAGCTTTTACGAAATTCACGATTCTTGAATGCCTCGCGGTCACTGCTCTGGAAATACTTCAGAATCGCCCGGCGGTATCCCGGGTGAAGCTTTTTATTCGATATCGTAAATAAAGAATTTCCTTGAGACCATGCAAAGAATCGATAGATCACATCCTTGTCGTTACCAGCTTTATGCTTAACTAACTCCAGCAATGCGTCATAATCCAGCGGACCACCCTCGCGTTGACTCGTGTAGTAGAAAGCTAGTGGAAGACGTTCAAACGGTTCTAACACCCGAGCTTCCTTTAGTAAACGGCGACCGAGCAGCTGTACATCATCCAGCTCCTTCGGAGACAAGCCTGCAAATATCTCTTCATTCGGCTTCTCTTCACCAAACCAGCGATAAGCAGCGCGGAGTGCATTTTCTTTCTGCTTGCTAATTCTATCTAGTGGCGGCTGCCAATCCACAACATTGCCATAACGTAAGAAAACAACCTCTAATAAGTCCTCCTGCGTCATTTCAGTAAGAGATAGCCGATTCAGCAAGAATCTGTCTGCAGATGCTGCAAGATCCTGCATGAGCGAGAGTACTTTAGGAGATACGCCTGTCCCTCTACGTCGATCTTTCTCCGCTTTATCTACAGTGCTATGAATTTCCGCCACCGCAGCAACCGGATCCGTCTCCAGTTGTAGCTTTTCCAGCAAGTAATCCCTTACTGCATCCTGAGCAAAAGGTTGCTCTAACGCAGCTGGCAGAAAACGGCCCCAATGGAGTACAAAATTCAGAATGTCCACAGATTTAGATGCAGCAATTAGTCTTGACTCCATATAAGGCTCTAATAACTGCTTGCGGAAGTACGATTCAGACATTACCCGTTGAAAAAACGCAGCACTTAGCTCATCATTATTTTCAATGATCCCGTAAGCTGCATTAAGAACATCTTTGCGTCCCGCTTCCACGCTATGAAGCATTCCATTAATGAAATAATCAACGATTCTGACTTTGTAATTATGATCCTTGAGCATAAAATAATCTTTAAAGCACTCCATAATAGCAGGCTCTGGAACATTCCTTTGCCGGACTAAATCAAATTCTCGGTCGAACCGCTCCAAGAAAATATCGTTCAGTCGGATTCTGGAATGAATAGCACCCTCCGCCTTAAGGTAAGAGAGCAATCCGCTTAGCACCGCGCTCTTATTCTCTGTATATAAATGCTCATTCCCCTGCTCAATCTCATAAAATACAGCTAACTCATTATAAAAAGCGAGCGATAGCTTATGCTCAGGGCTTTCTCCACGCAGGATCTGATCAGCAAAACTTACGAAATCGTCAAGATCCCCTGGATTTAGAAGTAACAGCTTCCAAACCAAATCAGCATACGGCTGACGAGACTCTCCAAAATCCACATTCCCCATCCGACCTGAAACCAAATCAAATGTAAAATCCTTCTCGATGTTGCGATCACCGGGACGAAGCGAACCTTTTTCCACAAAGCTAAGATGAATATATTTACGGCTTTGCGGTTCATTGGCATACGTAATCACGCCTAATCTACGGCGGAATTCATACGGCAGCACGCTATATAAAATCTCTGTAAGCTCCACCGCACGTGCGGACAACTCCGTGATAGATACATTAAGGGCAATATAGATTTTTTTCTTACCTGCCACAGAGAGCATCACCGCTTGCAGCAATGCCTTAAATATTCCTTCATTAATTCCTAACAAGCGTAAGCCCGCTATAGGATCAGGGCGACGATCCGTACGTATAACTGGAATATCAGACAGCTCCGGCAAGGTTCCGCCTAGCTCTCCGTCATAGCTTCTTGCGAAATCAGCATGTAGCCAATCTCCGTAGTTCTGAACAATCTCTTCTGATCGTGAGGCAGGAACTACAAAGTTATGTGCGAAAAAAGCGCTGCGTTGGCCCGTAAAATCCGTTGCTTGATAACGACTCATCCCAATGACTGTGTCGCCATTCTCTGCATGGAACAGGTGCAGCGCACTAGGATATACAGACTCATCCTTCTCTCCGCGCGCAGCCAGCTCAGCCGGAGCATCATAGAGGCAGAAGGGATGCAGTGTTTTTTTGATAAAATTATTGTCTAGACTGTCCGACTTCGCGACCGTATCAAAGCCTTCTGTGGAACGAAACAATCCGCGGCGTTCGCGGGTGTACATCTGTTGGGCGATCTTAGACCCTGAGAATGCATTCACGGGCCGTCGCTCCCCTCAATATACTTCAGCTTATGCAGCAGCCAAATAAATGGCTCGTCTACACGAATCGGGCTTACCACACCCTCAATCTTCTGATTTACAGGATTACTGCCCAGAGCAGATACCGCAAAATAGCCCGTATTTGAGAAGTAAACATCCATCGTATCTTTAAAAGGTCTGTCCACTTTACCAATAAATCTGCGAATCTCTCCGTCGATATTATGGAACTCATCCATATTCAATGTTTTGCGATGAACATAGTTATTGAATACATTACTGTTAGACTTGATGTAATCGCCATCCTCATCCTTCAGCGAATGCAGCATATCACTTTTTGCAAGAACGACTGCTGTTGGAATGTCTGTTTTGCTCTTTTCCTGATAGGCGATAAAATCACCGAACATTGTCAGCACAACGTCACGCGGCTCGTCATATTGCGAGACCCATTCTCCCGGACGATCGCCGATATTAATATGAATCTTCTCACGGATCGAACGGATTTGCAGCGGATCGACCATAAACAGAATACCGGCAGAGTTCTTGATATGCTGACCATGTAGTCCCAGATAATCCTGATCCACCATACCCTCACCTGCTACATCGAAGAACACGAGTGTCAGCGGCGGCTTCTCTTCATCCTTAAAGACGAATTGAAAAATAAACGGCTCTTGCATTTTTTCCTTTTGTGTAGAAGCAAGCAGATCCCCACGCTCAAAAAGCGGTTCTTCATATAGCGTACGGAACTTGCGGCTAATCTCTGCATTAAGCGGCATACAAGCGGCATCAAAATGTCCTGCTGTCGTATGCTGCAAGGTATGAATCAGCGCGGTCATATACACCGACTTCCCGACTTGGGAAGCACCGATAATCGAGATAATGTTACTAGGAACTTTACCTGCAGTCACAGGCAGCTCGTTATGACAGGATGGACAAAGCCGTCTGCGTGTGAGCACTCCATAGCGATCCGTAAGCCCTGTTAACACATGATCGGTATAATGATGGTATTCTTCCGGAATATCCGCCGGATTAATGATCGCTTCTATGTCATCCACCGTATCGAGCCCAAAGCGCTCACGGTATTTATTTAAGGCGTCATCCTCGCCCAGCGCGTAATTCTCATCGTCCTCTCGGCTATGCATAGCCCGAAAGACCACATCCTCCGGAGAGAACTTGGTGAAGCAATAAGGACACACTATATCGTAAAAAAGCGGCCTTGGCTCCGGCTGATTCTTTTTCATAAAACGGCTAAAAAAAGACATCTACTCATCCTCCCAAAAGTTGTATCTGCGTATCTTACTATGGACAGGCAATGTCCAACAATCGCTTGTACGCGTAGACTGATATCTTACTCCGGCACCAACTCGTAATAAAGCCCATACTTAGGACCATCGGTGAAAAAGATGCGTACAAAATCATCCTTACCGATCTCGATCGGCGGGAGTACGTTTCGTCCAGGGGCGAAATCTTGTACAAAGGGAAAGAGAATACCATCCTCTTTCCCTGCGGGATGTCCTCCCCGTTTCTTAACATAACAGAGGACATCCCGGGCTACTGGAACTTCTGCCGTAATTGCCATATGTACGGTCTTTTGTTTTCCGAATAATCCTCTTTTTTGTTGAATGGAATAATAAATTCTGGCTTTGCCTGCACTGACCACCACACGGTTGGCACCGTCATTTTGCCTCACCAGCAGTGTCTCTCCGTTCTCAGCAAGGCGAGCAAATATGGTATAGGAGACTAGGCCGATCTCATCCAATCGGTCACGGTATCCATTGTTAGACTTGTATTCCTCACGAGTATAGAGCTTCATTCCGACCGGCGGAATATCTCCTGTTCCCATGGAAGCCTCTTCTGCGGAGGTCTTGTGGATGTACACTGCCTGCACGCCGTCCGGCCAGCGCCATCTCAGCGTACAGAACCGGTCATCCACTTGAGATGTCACATCCGTTATTACCAGAGCGGAAACATTATCCTCGGCGTACCTCATTACTGTAAGCCCCTTTCAACTACTAGAATCCTTTGCTGTTCCGATTTCTCCGTCGGCCAGGAAAGCTTTCTGACGTTGGAGTTGACGCTGCATTATTTCTTTTATTACGGTAAATACGTCCTTCTCCTACCGGAATGACGCCTGTAAATAATGAGATGATTGCAGCCAGTATAAGAACAGCTAGGAGGCGAATAAGTCCATCAGTGAAATTATGACCGCTAAGTCCGAATTCCAGAACAAGTCCTGCGAACAACCCTGAGATTACGCCGCCAATCCCGAAGCTTTTTGCTAAATGACGATTATCAAACATAATGCCAAGTCCGAGTCCAAGTCCAGCACCGATTAGCATCAGCGACAAAATACGAACTGCAGCATAGTATGGACTATCTGCTGTAGCATCACTGCGCACCGTAAGCAATGTACGATCTCCCAAACGATCATAGATTTGCTGGAATACATCACCCAAAAGGGCCGTATCTGTCACATCATAATAGTGACCGCCTGTTATTTTCGCAATATCCTGCAGCAACTGGGTACCCGCAGGATCCTGCATCCCCAGACCAATGGTATTTACAGCAATTCCACGATCTATATAGGTCTGCAATTCTCGTGAAGTATCGAAATTGCTCACGCCATCCGACAGCAAAATGACCATAGCGCCCTGATTTTTTTTGCCGTCACTGTCTATCTCTTTAAGTGCTTCCGAAATCGCACCGCTAATGTTCGTGCCACCCTCAGTTGGCTTCAAATTATCAATTGCAGTCAGCACCTTCTCACGATTCTGTGAATCTGAGAGTGGTGTTAACGGCTGGACAACTACTGCTTCGTGGTTAAATGTCACCACCGCTACCTGATTGTCATTGTCCATTCTCGCAATTAACGCCTTAGCGGCTGAATAACGGCTGTTATCAGGATCACTCTGCGCCATACTGCCAGAGTCATCGATAGCCATAACTACATTCTTAATCGGCTTCACACCGCCAAAATTCAGCTCATAAACAAACTCCGTTAATGCACCTACCCCAAGTGCAAGTACAAGCATTATAGGCAGCAGCTTCCAGGATAGACCTAGGTAGCGCTGCTTCCATGAGGCTCCGTTTAACCGAGGCGAGATCATCTCCGCTAGCAGGCAACCGATGCCGATACCGAGCGCTACTATGGCAAAATAAATGCCTACGAGCAAGATGGAAGGCATATCATTGTACCAGCTTAGCAGCCACTCTCCAAAAAGAAAGGCGACCCCGCCGCCGATCAGACTGAAGAAGAGCAGGAGCAGATTGATTTTTCGCTGCATCTTTATACTTCCTTTCCGGGAGAAACCTGAATTGTACTCCGATGTTTTTAACATTGTTCGGGGGTTATGCTGCCTGATAAACGGGCTACCCGGATGTGTTATCATCCCCCAGATTGCACTTTGTGCAATAGAATGGAACAGAAATCACATCTATTTCAATTCTATTGCATAATGTGCATTGGAAATAAGGAGAAATGTCCCTATTTCAGATATCTTCTTAAATCTAATGTACTAAATACAATAGAATTCTAATTAAAGGCTGTATCCGATGATTCTATTGCACAAAGTACAATAAGAGACTCAAATTGAGACTACTATCTATTACGACGCCATCAACGCATTTCGGGAAGCTGATCCTCACTCAATCCATGAAGCTGATAACCATTCTGAGCATACGTTTCATAATAAACCTTACCATTACGGTAATAGAGCAGATCCTCTAAATGGAAACCGCCCATCAGATTTAGCTTCTCAACACCACTTCTACGCTGCTCATGCACGAAGCCTAAGCGGTAAATGCGAGTCGTCTCATCCACACCAAATGCGTAGCGCAGGAATTCAGATGCACTGTCTCCGAAGAAATATTTTTCCTCATGACGATGCTCTTGCGTGTATTCGAACAGACGAACATTGATCGTCGCGCCATCCTCCAGATTATGATACAGACGCTTGAACAACTCTTCCTTCGATAGAACCTGGCGGTTCTCATAAGCAGCCGCAACATTCGCACGCCGCAGAAGCTCTTCCTCGAAAGATAGGGCAAACGGATCTGCCGTTAATATTTCCCGTTGGCAAATGCTAATCAAGCGTTCCGCTACCGCTTCTTTGCCTTGCTCTAAGAGCTTAGAAATGCTGCCCATATACTTCTCACTGAAGAAAATCCCTGGGCCACGCCGAGTTTCGATCTCTTTCATCACTTCTTCTGTGACGACTCGGTAGTATTCCATCACGTTCTGGCCAGTGGTTTCGTTCGTTCGCCCAATGCTGTCCATCACAGTAATACGCAGCTCTTCTTCGAGCGTCTCCATAGCTTTCACACGAGCCACACTTTCCACATGAAGCTGCTCAAGCGCAGATTCCAAACGACTGCACAGCGCAAGCTCACTTTCCATACATAACAGCTCATATCTTTTACCATAAACCGCTGAGAATAAATAATGAATGAAATTACGTACCGTTCGTTTGTCAAAAAGCGGCACTCGCTGGAACGGCTGGCGCTCCACACTTTCCGCATAAAGATCTTCAAGCTCATCCTGTGCGGAGACCATTGCTGAACGCAGTCCAGTCATATGCTGACGTAAAGCATGCAGCACACTGCCACCCTCATCGCGATCAGCTGTCCACTCCGCAAGCTGATAGAATGTTATTGCTGGCGTAGCTGTTTCCTGTGCCGCCAATATAGTGCGCCATCCACGAAGCGGATGAATACCTTCTACTCTCCGGTTAGACTCTGCGACAAAATTATTGCGGAAATAAGCTTCACCCCCGTCACCGAACAGCTGCTGTTCAGCTTCACGTAGTGATAACTGCTTCAGCTCATTGTAGGACGGACGTCCGTGGCTCATTAGCCCCGTCATTTCACTAAGACCGTCTTTCTCCGGAACTAGCTGCGTCGCATGCTCCCGCAAACTGTCAGGATCCAGTCCTAATAGGGATTGACGCTCGCGCATTGTCCACGGACTCCCCTCACGCATATCCGCTGCAAGGCGCCGGAAAGCGTGATACAGCACAGCCAATGCAATCTGAACATTAGGTCTTCTTACTCCAGAAAAGCCCGCAGAAGCATAGCCTTGTCTTCCTGTACTGCCTCTGATACCGCTTTTGAAAGTCATATTGTTATAGCCACCGTGTCCGGTTGCCTGATCAGAAGTCGGACGGACACGATTCTTAAGTAGACTGATATGGGAGATGATCTCATAGTTATCATCCATGCCGTGAGCAGACATCATGCCGCGCTCATTCTTATCAGAGAGCAAATACACAAGGTCAAATAATGCAGAAGGACCATGGCCAACCGGAATCGACAGACCATCTTCGGTTACAAGCAGCGGTGCGTTAAACGTATAGTCCGTTGCTTGCATTCTGTCCAATTCACGCAGAAAAGCCAGCCCTACCGAGCTGGAATATCCAAAATTATCCCCTTGCTCCCGCTCATTGATTAGAGCGTAGAGATCCGTCTGAACCGACTTAAAAGACTGGCTGAGTATTGCACGAGCCAGCAGTGTAATTTCCGGCAACAATACATTAAGCGGGTCATCGACCCGCGTGATGATTGAAAGATGAATCACGTCAAAAGATGAATATAGACGTCCATAATCCGCTATACTGTTGCTCAGCCGCCGGACAACTTTATTCATTTCAGCAAGATAACGTGTATCCTCATGAAACTTGCGGTAAAGCTCATGACGCACAGTCCGTGGATCTGACCCTGCCATATCCGGCAAGGCCATAGCCAGCACCCGGTCTCTTCCTCCCGCATCAGATCCACTTTTGCTTCTGTCTGTTCCCTCGCTCTTCGCACCTGAGACAGCATGTAGTGCCATAACACCGCCGGCGTTATCCCATTTCCGTTCGCAGCTATCCAGCACCGGACCGATAGCCGGAGCAACCTTGTCGCCTACGAACAGAAACAGGGCAGGGTAATGGATGCTGCTGCGTCCATCCCCCATGCTGCGCCTTGCCTCTTCCTGTGCCGCATATTGTTCACCATAAGATAATACCTGTGTTTTGATCATAGGATTATTTCAACTTTCTGCGGATACTGCCCAGCTTACTTGTCATGCTCTTGTAGAAGCTGTACATTTCATCGCCGCTCTCATACTCTACCCGTTCGTACTCCAAGCTGTCGCGTGCTTCCAGGAACGATACATACAATCCTTCCAGCTTATAGAGCAATGGAGTAACGTCCTCAGCAGCAGTCATTTCACTTGCACGACGAGCTGCCTTACGCAGCAGAACGCTGCGGCTCTTCTCATCCAGCTCCCGGAAATGGCGGTACACGGCATATTCCACGTAGCTGCGCTCTTTCATCAAGTTGGCAAACGGCTCCCAAGCGTCCTCTTCTTCATCACGATCATAAACATAGAGAGCGCCTTTCTTGATAATGCTGTCCGTGTAGAGCGCCTCGATGAATTGATCCATCCACTTATCTTCATCCAGATATTGATGGAGCAGACCTTCAAGCTCAGCAGCTTTGGCAGTCAGTTCAGCATACTTGGCTAGCTCCGCGCGAACACGAGAAATCAGCTGTGGTGAACGTATAAGATTCTCCTGCGCCATTTCTTTGTTAATGCTGCCAAAGATATCTTTAATGCTTTCCCGCTCCAAGCCCTTCTCACGCAGATTCTTAAGTTCATCAGCCGCCTTCTTCACTTCGCCGAGATTCGGACGTGAAGAATTCAACTGCAAATCAAACCCGCTCAAAAGAGCATCCATATCAAATGGTTTCGTGAACACAACAGAATATCTGTTGCTTGTATTCTCGTCTACACCTTTTTCGATAATCACGCCGCTGGCCAACGCTTTTGCAAAGTCTGCACGCACACGGGCGTTATAATCACGGACACGGGCATTAACATAGGTGTCACCCCATGATTTTTCCGGAATCGGAGAAGGCAGATACGTCCAGTTGTTCTTATCCGTCATCACCAGATGGCGGCCGATCCCTTCCTTATCGAGAATGGTCCGCTCATAGTTCTCTTCAAACACCCGCAGCGGCGTGTATACGAAGAGTGGCACACCATTACGGGTGTTAAGCCAGAAAATACGGTTTTTCACTTGGCTTTCTTTGATCGTAAATTGCGATTTACCCAGCGCATTATTCTGATAATTACGAATCCCCTTCAGAATGCCAGGTGCTTTAACAGGCACGGAAACGAAGCCCCATGATGGGAAATGCAAGCTGCCTGAGCTATTGCTAAGGTGGAAGGTAGGCACAGCCTCTTCGTCCAACTTACCTGCGATAATTCGCTCTACGAATTTATCTAGCGGCTCTTCATGACCGAATTTCATCACAAGGAAGTCTTCCATCGAACGGGTGATCAAATCCCCGAACTTATCGCTTAGGAACTCCGAAATCGAACGAACGATATCTATCTCCTGTTCTTTGACCCAACGTCCGGAATGCTTCAGCATTTCACGGGTGAAGTCACGAATCAGATCGTCGCCGTCCTTCTGATCCATGATTTTGGAGATCGTCGCCGAAATATCCGGCACGTTAACAATGTTCCAATAATACGTTTTGTTTCCTTTATAATCCGCCTGCTCTTCACCATTGATAAGGATGTCTCCATTCTTGGCAAAAATCGAGCTAAGCGCACTAAGAATCTCTGTAAACACACCATAAATCCGATTGTTTTCATCATTTAAGAGCTCATATAAGTCCTCATAGAATTGAATCATTTGCTCTGTGCGTTCTACATCGGCATGCAACCAATACTCATTGATTTTAGCTTCAATATAGGCATTTTTCTTCTTCTCTTTAGATACAAAAGCGCTGCGAGCATCGCTCAGCTTCTCATCCGCACTGTCCTGTGCCGTTTCAATATCGCGTGGCAAACGCAGCAAGCTTTCACGTAACGCCTCAATATAAGACTGAATCAGCTTCAAAATACAGAAGCCCTTCTCGGTGTACAGCAAACGGGAAACGTAGAACGGCCCTTGCTCTGGGTGCAGGAAGATGCGCTCCAGCTCTTCACTGAAACGTCCTACTATTTCGCCAGGCAATTGTTTTTTCGATTTGATATATTCTTCACGGGCACGAGCCAAGAAGTTCTGCTCCAGCTCTGTATCCATGCTCACAACCTGATTCTTAACTACGTTGGCATGGCTCAAGCGTTCACTGTTCTCGTAACCTGGCAATGGCTCAGGCACACGGGATTCAAACGTCTTAATCATACTGTCGAGATCTATCCCAAGCTTGCGCGCGAATTTCTCTACATCCTCTTGACCAGGCGCCTGTTGGAACATTTTTTCCATTTTGTCAAACAAGCGGAAGGCCAGATAAGTCGTCATTTCCTCAATCGGAAGCACGGCAGACGAGGCACCGATAATGTTGTACTCATAGTTAGCTGGATATGTCTTATTCATCTGCGCAATGTTGGTGCGGATATTACTGATATAGTCATGGATCGCGAATTCTTCACCAGACTGTTTTTCTTCACTTGCCATAAAGTTCGTGATGTTCTCCGCCGTTACATTCATACAGTAATCGTACGCATTCTCAAGCAGCTTACCTTCGGTATTCGTTGCAGAGATCAAATGGCATAGATTAAACGGAGGCAGCGGTGAATTCACCGTCAAAATATTACCGTATTGCTGTTGGAATCGCTCGCCACGACTGTCTACATTCATCCAGTAATCCAGCTCTTTTAGCGCCGCATAACCGTTCTTGCGAATATATTCACGCGTATGCTCACTTAGACTTTTATTAGACAGGTTCACGTCCGGTGTAAAGAGATAACCCAGTGTGTTCACACGGTCAATACCAGCTGATCCATAATCACGTTCAATAATACCGCGTACGATATACGCAATATCAAGGAAAGCTCCACTACCGGTACCCCCTGACAATCCTGTCAAAAGGAAGACCATCAGCTTTTTGTTAGTACCTACGGATAATGTCTTAATTTTCTTATCAATCGCGCCTACCACCTGATTAATCTTGGTGAACAAGAGCAGACGTCCGGCCTGGCGCACACCAGCAGCACCGTTCATACCATCCGTAATGCTCAGCTCAGGCGACAGCCAGTCCGTAATATACGAGTCAAGAATACTGCGATTCTGCAGCAATCCGCCGATCTCAGCATTCGCTAGTAATACAAATTCATTCTGAGGATCGAGCCCGATCCCTTTGTATTTTTTTCCGCGATCCTGTTCATTCGTCTCAAAAGCTAGGAACTCTACATTATCCGGCTTGTCCCGTTTCTTCTTGGATATCGGATCTTCCGGCAGCTTAAAGCGGCGGTTAATCTGATATTTAAGACGCAGCAGGGCATCAATGCCCGTGCCGCCTAGTCCAATAATCAGGATCGGATTATCAATCGTATCCACCCTGATCTTATCACTGACAATCCCTCCGCCTAGTGATACATCCAATTGCTGTATATGCTCTCTTACTACTGGTTTCATATGCTTATCCTCCTAAAAGTTTTGCGGAAGCTGTACTTCAGATCTCTTGCAAAACCACTTCTATACTAAATATTCGAGATAAATCGTCTTATCTACCGTGTGTAGGGATACCGAAACGCGGTCACCACTCTTCAGCTCCAAACCACGTGAGGCATCCGCAGCACGTCCGGATCTCTCTACAGTAACACCTTCTCCGCTGCGTAGCAGCAATCGGTCGTTCTTAGCTGGTGTGAAAATAATACTTTCGCTTTCCTTCAGCTCAGGCGCTAATTGCAGCAGCTGATGAAGGGTAAATTTGCCTCTGAATCCAGCAAGCTTCTTATATTGTGGGTAGGTCTTCTCACCCGTATTGCCGTCTTTAACCTCGACTACCAGCTGTCCAACAAAACCACGTGCCGATTTCTTATTCAGCACATACCATGCGGCAGCGGCTGCCAACACCAGAAGAATACCACCAATAATGTAATACAAGGTATTGGACGAAGCTTCTTTCAGAGGTTCTTCTGTGCCAGTCCCTGTCGAAGGACTGGTAGTTGCAGCGCCACCTGCCTTCGCGCTGATTTTTACAGGAGCACTTTCACGATAGAAACTGCTTTCCTCTGCACGAACCTTCAGCTCATAGTCATGGATTTCTTTTACCTCGAAGGTGCCCTTAAAAACATCCCCGGAGTTATCTAGTTCGATTTCCTGTACATCACCTGTATCGATATCTGTAGCAAGCAGTACCGCCTTCATATCTTGATACAAATTACTGAGCGTTACCTGAGTACCATTGCTGAACAGGTGAGAGGTAATATCAATTTTATCACCTTTTTTATAGGTTGCTGATGGCAACGCATCGATCTTAAGCTCCAAATCGTAGTTGAAAACTAGATTAATATCAATTTTATCCTTTGGCACACCTTTGACCTGAAGCTTCCAATCTCCTTCTTGCGGTGACAACAGCTTGATCAAGCTATAAGTAGAAGACTTCGACAGCACAACATCCTTGGACGGGATGGCGACAGCATTTCCTGAAGGATCAGTTAGCTTCGCGGTCACAGGCTGTGACGACATAATTGAGATATTGGCTTCCAAAACACTGCCGTTAGGCACGTTGACGGTCACATCCTGATAATCCCCATTTGCAGTGATCGACTGCACAGGTACTACCTTTAGCTTCAGATGACTAGCAAAAATTTCACTAAGTATTTGCGGAAGATCATCTGCGGAGTCCGTCGAAAATGCTTTACCACCTGTCTCAGTGGACAGATCAGCGAGTTTCTGTTTATTCAGCTTGCCGTCTGCATTAAGCCCAATCGTATAAATGGGATAGCCATTCTTCTTGGCAACCTCCACAGCGGCGTTCAGTTCTTTATCCGATTCGCTTTGCGTCCGGCCTGTTGTTTTGTTGAAATCGTTATTGCCGTCAGCTAGCATTACGATGATTGGCTCATGTTTCGGATCGCTACCATTCTGGAGCACCTTCACAGCTTCTTCCACACCGACAGCAATGTCGGTATAAGCTCCACGGTCCAGTCCATCAATAAAATCCTTCAAATCCTGTTTATCTGTCTCTGAGTTAATTTCCAGCAGGGCCTTCTCCCGCTGTACCTTGTCGGTATAGGCAACAATACCTACTTTATCACCTTGGGTGGATAGCATATCTATGAACATTTTCATCGCTTCGTTCGCGACTTTGTTCTTGTCACTAGTCTTCATAGAGTTGCTGACATCGATAAGAAGCACCGCATCAATGTGAGATTGCACCGACGTTGCCGCATAGGCCTGAACAGCTGCAAATGGTGAGGCAGCAAGACATAGAGCCAGCAGTAATGCCGGGAAGATACGTTGTATAAGCGTCTTAGTTATTCTGTTACTTTGATATTTACGAAGCATAAATAGGGCTCCTCTTGTGTTATATTAGGCACATATGACAGCTTCAGCACTGTCGCTAAAATCTGTAAATAGTATGCCATTATGATATAATTAAACCTTGTAAACTTCAACTTTAGGACCGCCGGACCAAAGTAGCAATGCTGCATAGAATGATCATTCTATGCGCCATCCAGACTGCGAGGCGTCCATGAGAAAGGACTGTTCCATGATTTCATACGTCATTCTTGGGATTACGTTCCTAATTGCCGTAATTCAGATTTCCATCTATGCTTCACGCCAGCGTAAACCACTAACACGTGATGATATTAACGACCGCCTACTGGCCGCTTTGAACGGAGGCGATAAAGGCCGTGAATAAGAAAAGACCTGTTACCTTTCGGCCTTTCAAGGCCCCTCGTTACGCTTATGACAAGCTGCGCATTTGTCGCCACTGCGGGCAATACACCGCTCTCGGTGAAGATCGATGCACCAAATGCGGCAGAGCCTCACTTATTACGGTAGAGCAGCAAGCCGCATCCATTGCAGGAAGAAAAATGCATACACGCCTCCTATTCATCTTACTGCTCACATTAGCATCCGTCTATTTTGGAAATAGCATAGAGCAGATGATCCTGTGTGGTGCCGGAGGGGTTCTCCTCGCTGGACTATTGTACTATACGCAGCGAAAAGTACGGCAGAACGAGAATCTTCGTTCTCTTAACGAGCTGCTTGGCCGAGGGATCGGCATCATCAAAGAGGGGCTAGAGATCAACCGCCAGGAGGCTGTCTCCGTACTCCGTGAGGATGATGTCCTTGCCTACGAGAAGCTGCGTGAACTCTCCATCCTGCTTCGTGGTGACCGGATCGCACGGCAACGGATCGCCTTGCTGCATGGTTTTTTGCTTCGCAAGGACATGGATTTAGAACTGGAACAGCTACTTTTGAAGGATTTCGAGCCGCTGCTGGCCGAATATATCGGCGAGATCGCTAAAGTCCGCCCTGATCTGATCAAAGATCGTACACTGCGATACGTAAAGAACTATGAAGAAGAAATCCGTCATATGGATAATGGTATGACCATCCTTACGGGAGTTACCGGAGCCGCAGTAAGAATGAAGCGTTATGCCCTGCTCTACTCCAGTATGATCAGCCGATACGTGCAAGATCTACCTAAAGACCGCTTTATGCGGTTGTCCAAACTCATTGCTGCGAATCCCCATGAACCATGGAACGGACTGGACCATAGAGTAGCTGACATTCGAGAAGCTAAATATCGCTGGGACCCGGAAGTTCAATAGGATAAAGAATGATGTGAAACTATGCTTTCTTATATTTCGAAAAAAGAGGCTACTCTATATGACGTTCAAACAATTAATAACCCTGCGAAACTTTATGATCATTTTGTGTATAAGCATGTTTGTGTTGCTTGGACAGAAGGCTTTTCTCATCGCTGATAAAATACAAATAACCAAGGAAGCCGACCGTCTCTATGCTGCTGGCGATCTGATTAGTGCAGAGAATCAGTATCGCTTAGCGGCAGCAAACCATTCCATTCTTTATATGGAAGAGAAGGTTGCGAAGCGGCTTGATGAGCTGTCACCCATTACGGCCATCCGCCAAGGTTTGAATGCCTTGGTATCATCCGCTAAAGCACAAGCAGTGACTAAGGATTTTACCGGATTCATGAAAAGTTATGATACTCTCCTCAGCTTAAAAGCTACATATATGAAGCCCGGTGGGCCTTATGAATCCTATTATCGCCAGTTATCAACCGCTTCAGGCATTTCTGACCAGTTCACAACCTACTTCCGTGAGTTTAAGGAGCAATTTCTTGCCGAGCTTGCTCAGAATCAGAGTGGAAATACGAGTGAAGAGGACACTTTTAAATGGAATCTATTGCTGATTCCCGATGCTTATTACGGAAGCGCCGCTTCCAAGAATGAGTTGCTAGCCTCCAAGTTCAAAAGCCATGATACAGCTAAATTAAAAAACTTAGCAGGCACAGGAAACTTTTCAGGCATGCTGGAGAGCGCACTCTCTATGATGAATGCTTACAGCCAGCATAGTTACGATGCTCCATGGGTACTTCTACAGACAGAAAGCAGTGGAAAGATCATCCTGAACAAAGACCTAGAGGGCAATAACATAACCGCTTTTGCTGGGCATGCTGTAGCCTATCGTAATTTTGCGGGATCTGCGAATATCACCTCATCTAAAGTACTAACCTTAGTCGATACTAGTAAAGCTCAACTACTGAAAAATGCCAAGCGCATGATAAGTAAAGGTCAATATGCTGAAGCTATCCAGCTATACGGCGATCTTGCTCCGCTAGAGGATACTTCTTCCATCATTGCCGCTACAAGGTTGGCTTGGAATATCGCCGAACCTGTGCGCCTTCTTCCGGGCGGTGAAGAGCAAAACAAATATGGGAACGTCATCTCCAGCAAGGGACTACATGGTACAAAGGTCATTGTGGCTGGAACAGATAGCAATGGTGTACTCTATTATGCAGCAATGAATAACGACGAAAGTGTCATTACTTTAACTGGAAATATTTTACCGAATTTCGAGAGCCTTCGCAGTCTTACTTTTAATGATCAGCTCGCTGCCTCTTCAGGCTCTGGTGCCCCCGTAGTTCTGGCTGAATCCGAGGTCAAAGGTGGACGTACCCTTTTTACAGCATATGAAATGAAATCGGATGGTATTTCCCAGTTGTTCTCAATGTCTGGCGATAGCTACGAACTACAGTCCGATGATTCCATACTCGTACCTAACGCGGATCTCGGAGACGGTGTCGATGGACAGACGGCACGTTACCGTAAAGTAGACGGCAGCTATCAGTTTGCTGAGATTGTTCAGGAGTATGCTGTAATTTCAGCTTCCGATGTAGCGCTTCATCCTTTTGAAAAGGTATCTTTTCACTGTGAAATCGTCGCAGATAACTTCGGTAATATGCTTGCTTACTCAAATGGAGTTTATATTTTACTTCAAGGAGACTTAGGTTCCGTTACAGGTAACGCGTTAGTTAGTGGTCAATATCAGAACGGTTATCAGCTTGTTGGAACGGACATGGGAGAGCAATATGTTCCTGTGTTTGTGGTGGAATCCGTGGGTAGTATGAGTTTTAGACAGTAGAACATATGAGATAACTGCTTAGTCGAATTGTGGGATCTCTCGTCGTGACGAATGAGAGTCCCTTCAGCTTGTGGCGTAGATGTATTGCCTGAGAGAGCAAGCCCTTGGAGCAATAATCGGCTATAGTGATTTAAAGGAGCAAACCTAAGATTAGTAAGGTTATTTTACAAGATGCATAAACCTTGGAGCGGCCATGTCCGCTCATTTTTTTTGTCCAAGGGGGGTTGGTAGTCCGTCTATACTGGTGCTGTTCTTCTCTTGTCTATATTCTTTTAGACCTACTTCCCCTTTTTGGATAGACCAACGTTGTAACGTATCTCGCTCACCATCATAACTCATAAATGGGACCGAAAATCCACAGGAAGTCTGTACTTTATGAACATCGATTAAAATGATCTGTCTAGCTCCCGGAAGAGGTGTAAACATAGGGTACAGCGTTTCCCATTCCAATGATCCAGGTAAAATTACCACCCCTGTTCCATACAGTCTCAGAATGTTCGGCGGTCCTTGAAACGCACAAAACATAACCGTCACTCTTCCATTTTCCATCAGATGTGCGCTGGTCTCATTGCCACTACCGGTCATATCAAGATAAGCCACCTGATTAGGAGACAAAATCCGAAAGCAATCATGACCCTTAGGCGAAAGGTTAACATGCCCTTCTTCAGAAAGGGGCGCTGACCCTACAAAAAAAAGATGCTGGCGAAGAATAAACTCCTCATGTACAGGTAGCATAGCCGCGAATTGTTTTCCCATTTGGTGTTCTCCATTTCTTTGTGGTTTGTGTGTTGGCTGTTTGGCGGATTGTTCAACTCCTTTTACCCTTCTTTTGCACCATTTCGGCCAAACACAGCGCAGGATACAAAATTTTCTAACGTTCACTGGTTAACAGCACATCTGCCATAGAATGAAGAGTCCTTGCTCATTCCTTTTGTTGATATATATTCGTTTCAATCGTTGAGTAACCCTTCTCCCGAGGTATTCAGCTCATCGGCGCGAAAAAGGGAGCTGCCTCTCGGCAGCCCCCAAATCCCACGAAACATTTCATTTAGCTGAAAAATCCCTCACCGGATCTACTTAATCGCAATATAAATCTCAACCTGCGTGTTAGCAGGATCAAAATTCCGAGAATCGTAAATTTCAAAATCGCCCGTATAAGTTCTTACCTCCGTAGACGCCTCAAAATACGCCCAAATCTCCCCCCACGCTTGCGCGACTACTTCGAATACCGGTCCTTTTTTCGTCGTAAACACCATGTATTTGCTCTCCGGAACAACCGCACACGCGAGGGCGCCGCCCTCTACATGACTCTCCATAGCGACTTCATGCCCAATTACAACGGTATACGCACCCGACGCATCACTCTCATAATCTGTATACAAAGCATAGACATACTCAGGCTGAGCCGTATCTATCTGCCCCGCAATATTATTCTGAAAATACGTTTCCCACAGCTGCGACAAGCGCCCATCAGGTCCCATTTCCACTTCATTAGTCGTGCGTATGCTAACTCCAGCCACGGTCATTTTCGGTTTTTGTACAAAATAAGTATCCATAATTCTCCCTCATTTCCTGTGATTGAGCTTAGTATACACAAGGAAAGTGGACAGCTGTCTGTCCAGTTCATCTTACAATTAGTAATTTGGGTTATAAATGCTTCAATGGGGTAATTAATAGTATGGAACTACACTCGAAGGGAATGACAACACCATGTCTAAAATAAAATTAGCCGTCATCTACTACAGTGCCACAGGAACTAACTACCAGCTAGCACAGTGGGCCGCGGAAAGCGCCGAGAAGGCGGGGGCTGAGGTAAAACTTCTGAAGGTACAGGAGCTGGTTCCCGAGGACAAAATTGCCGCCAATCCGGCTATGAAAGCCCTAGCGGAGAAAACAAAAGATATCCCCGTGGCAACACCCGACGATATTGTGGAGGCAGATGCGATTATTTTCAGTTCTCCTACCCGGTTCGGTAACATTGCTTCTCAAATGAAACAGTTCCTTGATACAACCGGAGGCATTTGGGGCAAAGGACTAACGGTAAACAAAGTCGTCAGTGCCATGAGCTCAGCACAGAATCCACACGGTGGACAAGAAGCTACGATTTTAGCACTCTACACATCGATGTATCACTGGGGAGCGATTGTCGCAGCACCAGGTTATACCGATCCAGTCACATTCGGTGCGGGAGGCAACCCCTACGGAACAAGCGTCAGTGTAGATGGAGACGGTAAAATGATTGAAGATCAGGATCGGATCCGTGACGCTGTTTTTCATCAAGCGAAGCGTACCGTTGAAGTTGCAGGCTGGGTCCTAGCAGGCAAGAACGCCAATAGTCAGAACTAGGCTTACACCTATCGTTCGATATAGCAAACACCCCTCGGAGCTACCTTAGTAGCATGTAAACCGAGGGGTGTTTTTTTTTTGAAAATTATTCTCCAGGATACTTAAGGCCCCACTGCGCACGTATTTGATCCAGCAGTTTCAGAATCGCTAAAGACTCATCGAGTGACATCACCGGACTCTCTGTAAGTCCCGCCTGGAGACAACGTCCTACTTCCTCTGCTTCAAAGCAATATCCGATAGAAGCTCGATCATCCACAAAGCTCTCTATCTTCTCATCTCCTATATAGAGCGAAGCAGATTTCGGGTTCACTAACGTTCCTTCTACAATAATACGGCCTTCTGTCCCAAATACATGTGCTTCCTCCAGCATATTAAGACGAATACCGCCGTTCAATGAAGCGGTTTTTCCATTACCGTAAGACAGCAGCATAGAGAAATGCTCGTCCACACCAGTCTCACCAATATGCACAGTACTGGCTATAGATTCAGGATGAGGCCCAAACACCATCGAGGCAAAAGAAACCGGATAAATCCCAACATCCAGCAGTGCGCCTCCGCCGAGCTTCGGATTCAGCAATCTGCTCTCCGGATTCCAGTCGGTGCGAAATCCTAAATCCGCCTTCACCAAGCGAACTTCACCGATTCTACCCTCTGCGATCCATTCTCTAACCTTAACAATCGCCGGAATATAGCGACTCCACATCGCCTCCATCAGGAACAGCTTATGTTCTCGCGCATAGGCCACTACTTCTTCCAATTCTTCGCTATTCACGGTAAAAGGCTTCTCACACAGGACAGCTTTGCCTGCACGCAGTGCCAATAATGCATTTTCTTTATGAAAAGGATGTGGCGTTCCGATATAAACCGCATCTACATTCGGGTCATTTACTAATTCCTCATAGGTTGCGTAAGCATGCGGTACTCCATGATCTTGTGCAAATTTATCCGCACTTTCCTGAGATCGCGAACCCACGGCATATGCCACACCATTGCTGGCATGAACTAAATCAGTAACAAACTGATGGGCAATCCAGCCTGTACTAAGAATTCCCCATCTTACCTTGTAAGCGTTGTCTTTATCCATTATATTGTCCTCCTCGTCCTACTGGTTCTACTGTTTGATTCTATCAGACCATTCTAATGAATGTATAGGAACTAATGCCCGCGAACACAACTGTCACCACCAAAATAGCGATATTCCATATCCTGCTCAAAGCCTCTGAATGCTCGTTAGAGCTCTGAGCAAACGCTTTTTGCACAAGGAACTGCAACAGTTTCATGATTATAAATCCCAAACATCCAAGCCCGCTTTGTAAAATGACCTCCAGACTAGACTTACTTACAAATCTATCAGCCATGTTCCCATCGTAATGGATCGGGACCATATCCGGCATTTTAGAATATAAAAATAGATAAATAGCCACAGGAATCAAGGCTACCACACTGCTTAAGATCATCGTCAGTTTGGTTTTAAACAACGCTATAACCTCCTTGTACGGAAAAATAATCTCCCAAGTTATTCTCCTTCCACTTCAATTAAGAATATCCGATCCTTGAATCCACCACGACGTTCAGCCTTCTCCGCACGAAGCTTCTCCAGCTCTGCGCTATTACTCCCGTGCGTCGCTGCCAGAGCCTGAATCACTTCCAGCATATCGGCAAGCTCCTCAAGAGCTTCTTCATCACTAGCTGCCTGAAAATACTCCTCGGACTCTTCTTTCAATTTTTTACGTAGTTCAGTTATGTATTCTTTAGGCTCTAGTGTCCTTACTCTATATTTTTCACCTTGAGCAGTGATTAAGTTGGGGATTCCGTCACGCACTAGCTTTTGATATACAGGTATTTGAGTTCCTCCTTTCTTCTGCTATGTATTCTATCTCCTTCAACCTGACTTCGATTCCATCACTAGACGTTCTACAAAAGGAAGATCTGCAGGAGCAAATGTAAACTGATCCAGTTCAGCCGGAAGCACCCACTGATATTCGTCATGATCGACAAGATCAATTACACCTCCCTGATATCGGGCTTTCCAAGCAAACAGTCTGATCTCGACGCTTCCATAGTTGTGCTCGTTCACGCCAAAGCTTTCATAGGGAAGGATTGTTATCCGCATCTCCTCCTGAATCTCTCTTTGCAGACAATCTGCGATGCTTTCATCCTGCTCTATTTTGCCGCCAGGAAATTCCCACAGACCTGCCTGTGATTTACCTTGCCTGCGCCGAGCAATAAGAATCTGTCCTACTTCATTATGTATAATCGCTGCCGCCACCCGGATCACAAGGAACACCTCCTTTATTGCAATTAGTAGACAGATACTTCTATTAAAACATACATTTCATTCCAAACCAAAGAGACTCTCCCAAAAGCCATTAGGCCCGGGAAAGTCTCTTTCGTACAGTCTCTCTATAAAGTTCACAGCAAAGTCTTTCTTACGGAAAGACTGCTATTTCGTCAACACAAGCTCCAGGCGAACCTCAAAATTGTTCTCCGTATCCAGCACAACAGTGTGTGGATTGCTTAAGCCAAAATCAGAAAAAGCAACTGTTGTCGTTCCCGACAGCATCAGCTGTCCCCCGCTATACGCGGCTTGAGACTGGAAGGTGACATCCTTTTCCACACCCTTCACTGTAAGCGTACCTTGCATTTCAACCGGCACAGTTGCTCCTTCGGTCCATTCCGCTGGCAGCTCCGAGAATGATTTCACCACAAACGTAGATTGTGGAAATTCCGTAACGGAAAGGAAGTCTTCTCCTTTTACATGCTCATCTCTTTGACCATTGCCAGAGTCCAGAGCGCTCATATCCACGCTTCCTTCCCCCGCCATCGAAGTAGAATCTTCTATATTAACTTTCCAGGTACCTTGAACTTTGTTATCCACGAAGTTGACTGTTTCTTTAGAGGTTGTTACTGACCAATATACTTTAGAAGCGTCTGCAACTGTCCAGTCACCGTTTAATTGTTCGGCTGTAACCGTCGCACCTGCTGATGCTCCAGTGTTATTTGTGCTCTCTCCATTACCTGCTGTGGTGGCTTGCCCTGGAATCACGGACTCGATCTCAACATTATTGCCCAGTGATTTATCCAGCAATGTATAACCCGTGACTACTCCTACGATAATAACTCCGGCCGCGATC
Source organism: Paenibacillus sp. FSL E2-0201 (assembly GCF_037963325.1). NCBI lineage: Bacteria > Bacillati > Bacillota > Bacilli > Caryophanales > Paenibacillaceae > Paenibacillus > Paenibacillus sp. FSL E2-0201. The sequence goes on along the minus strand of NZ_CP150154.1, from coordinate 977,917 downwards.
AAGGCTATTCTTTTTCTCTTCATCCTGTTCCCTCCAATATTCAAATATTCTGTATATTTTTAAGCTCGTCCCTCATTCTAACAAAGCAATATGTCGGGAAGAAGTCAGAGCAGAACGAGCTATGATGTGTTAAAATTGTCGTAATTTTATAGACTGGAGGCCCAACCACATGATGAAATCCATTCTAATTGTTGAAGATGAGGAAGCTATCTCCAGGGTCCTCAGTGCTTATCTGAAAAAAGCAGGCTTTCATGTCACCCGTGTAGCCGATGGACGCGCTGCGCTGGAGTCTTTTGCTATATCACCTCCATCATTAGTATTACTCGACATCATGCTGCCAAACATGAACGGCTTTGAACTCCTCAAGCTCATCCGTAAAAAAAGCAGCTGCCCCGTGATCATGCTCACAGCAAGAGACGGGATCAATGACCGACTAGCCGGTCTCGACGGCGGTGCGGATGATTACATGTCTAAGCCCTTTATTCCAGAGGAAGTGGTGGCACGTGTGAACGCTGTATTACGCCGTCCCTCGCAGTGGTCTGATGGTAGCCAGAAACGGCATTATGGCAGTTTGTTTATCGACTTTACAGCGCGTGCTGTCTTTTTGAACGGGGCTGAGCTGAACCTTAGTCCACGCGATATGTCGGTCATGTTATTTTTAGCCGAAAGGCCAAATCAAATATGTACTCGTGAACAATTAATAGAGCATGTCTGGGAGATGGATTACGAAGGAAGTGACCGAGCAGTGGATTTGTCTATTAAAAGACTTCGCCAAGCGCTGTCGCACTGGCCAGTAGATGAAGGGGAGATCCGTACCTTGAGAGGCACTGGATATCAATTATGGACAACTTAAAGAAAAGCAGCCCCAAACGTACCTCCATCCTCTCCTACTGGACGGTTCGTTACTTGCTCATCATCAGTGTCGGTCTCCTGCTAACTGCGCTAACTACGTTCTGGTGGATCCAACAAGAAGCTATGAGCAACCGGATGCAGACTACCGGATTATTAGCACAGGAGATTGCCGACCGGAGCGTAAATCATGAGGGTTCAATCGAGATCAGCCAAAATCTTGGAAAGCTCATTGAAGATCGAAAACGTTTCTTCAAGCTAACTGTAGAGATGTGTGTAATTATTACGGATCAACAAGGCCAGATGTTGTTCTCTATGCCGCCTCTAACTGACGATGAAATGAGGCATAAACTTAATGATAGCTTGAACGATTCACGTAGTCCGGAATTCAAAGCCGCAGTTGCCCCAATTAGTTCAGATAACGAAACACTGGGACAGGTGATTGTCCTTCAATCCAAGAAATCGCTGCGGCATATTCCGCAGGAGGAAATCATTTTCTTCTCCGTTCTGCTGCTATTTCTAATCATATTAAGTTGGTTAACCATTTACCTCCTGTCGCGTAAACTGGCAAAACCGATTCAGAAGGTGGCGGCCGCGGCGGCACAAATCAGCCATGGTCGATATGATATCGTACTTGATAAGAATGCGAAGGAACGAGAAATTCATGAGTTGATGTTGTCTTTTGAAGAGATGGCGGGCAAGTTACAACAATTTGAGCATTCCCGTGCTATTATGTTAGCCGGAGTATCCCATGAATTAAAGACACCAGTAACCTCTATAAAGGGTCTAATCCATGCCGTCCGTGAAGGGGTTGTCGAAGACGATGAGGCTGTGGAATTTCTAGATATTGCCTTGCAGGAAGCTGGACGATTGCAGCGGATGGTGGCGGATCTTCTTGATTACAACGCACTGACTGCAGGAATGGTTTCTGTCCGTCACGATCGACTGGATGCCGTGCCACTGTTATCAGAAATCGTGTATCAATGGAAGCTGACACAAGAGGAAACAGTTGCTGAGCCTGTGCTCCATATGCCGAGAAATCCCTTGTTTTTGCGTGGAGACTCGCTTCGGATTCAACAAATTATCGTTAATTTGCTTAATAATAGTGTACAAGCAAAAGCTCCAGATCGAAAAGTACAGCTTACGGTAGAATTGCTTGAACAGCATAGCCATGGGTTGGCCGAAATCCGTGTTCAAGATAATGGCCTTGGCATCTCATCGAATCATAGTGAGCATATCTTCGAGGCTTTTTTCCGAGGTAGCGACAAACAGAGCACACTACGTGGTCTGGGACTTGGTCTCACCTTCAGCCGTCTGCTGGCGGAATCTATGAATGGGAGCCTTGTGCTTGAGAAGCACTCCGAGGAAGGCTGTATCTTCGTACTGTCTCTGCCGCTTGATCACTAAAAAATAGTCTGCGGGCCATCGTCATGGTATAATCATGTGCACAATCACACCGAAAACCGGAGGCTGTATATGCTTACTTTTGAACAAAAATTAGCGATTCTCGACTCTTACCCCCAACTGGAGCGTAAAAATGTATCCCTTGGGCGCGTGAACTATCACTACGAGGAAAGCCAGCATGATAAGAAAACTGTTGTTTACCACCTGCATCCAAATGGGAATGGTTATGTATTCGCAGGATTACTGCGCGGCTATGAAACAGATGATAAGGGCTTTGTGAACATTCGCGATTACTCGGAATCCGAGCTGCGGAGTCTGCTGGATGCCTCCATCACCTCACTGTCTATTTACATTCCAGAAGCTCCTGTAGTCAGTAAAAGAAAGAAAAAGACTGCAGCTGCTGCCGATTCAATCTGGACTAATGATGAGGGACACACGCTGACACTTAAGCTTGAGGATGATTTATGGTATGTCTATGCCGACCTCAATCTGGAAATGGCCTTTGAAACGCATGAGGAAGCTAAAGAATATTTAGCCGAAGAGGGATTTACAGCGCAGGAGTTATAATAACTTCGATCTGACAAAAAATAAAAGGAGGTGCCCTAACAGCCATTTTTCGTGGCGATTCGGGCACCTCTTTTTCAATGGTAAGGCGTCCTTAATAAACAGGTTGAGTATAAAAAAAGCTATAAATTCCTAAATCAAGCTCAGAAACCACTTCATAATCTAATTTAAACTCTATAGTTTTATTTATAATGCCACTAACGGAATAACTTCCCTCCACAGCTAATCTAGCTTCTCCTCCAACCGGTGCTACTAATATCAGTTGCTCGGTGCGATTTGCCGGTATTATAAAATTTTGCAGACCTCCCGATGAATCTTGAACATATCTACGAACGGACACGAGGTTACTGCCTACTACAGAGAAGCCTGAATTATTTTTCCGCCATTCTTCAAAAGCATCTTGTTGAGCTTGGTTTGAGCTGACACAAGCCTGGTTCAATGAAATCTCCGGGATATTATATATTTTCCCGCCAATATTATCGATTATTACTTTGTTGGTGGCTTCCGAACAATTTTCTAGCTTTTGAATGGGCATGGGGTCTTTTTCTTTTGTGATCGTTCTTATTAACTTTTTATCGCCGGACATTAAATTTATAGAAATCTCTTTATTGTCCATATTAGAGAACTCTATCAAGCTATACAGCTGATTATTTTTGATTCCATAATGTTTTACTATGATATCAAATCGATTTCTTTCATCCGTCAGTGTTTTTGAAACTTCTTGGGCTCCCAATGTAATTGTTCTATTCACTGGCGGAACGACTTTTTCTTCAACAACTGGTGATGTAATGTAAACTGAATGCGCTCCTTCATCCCATGAGACCTTGCTGCCCAAAACTTCGCTAATAAATCTCAGGGGAACGAGTGTATTATTTTGAAGGCTGACCGCCTTCATTACTTGTGCATTCTCCTTGCCGTTAACAAATACCTTACCTTCCTTAATCATATAAAAAACGTGAATATCCCCTCTTACGGCTGAAATCGTCTTTGCGGTATTATTCCATTCAATAACTGCACCTTGAGCTTCAAAAATCGCCCGCATCGGTACATATGTAACTCCCTCTTTCACTATAGGGCGTACCTCAAAATGCAGTAGCTTACCATCTAAAAAACATTGAATATCCTTGTCTTCAGCATATGTTGGAATGGAAGCACAAAAAGTAAACGTTAGCATCACAAAGATAAGGATGATGACTTTTGAAAAATAGCTGTTATTATTCATGTTCTGTCAGCTCCCAATTTATAGGATTAAAATCTACATTTCAAACCTGAATATACCAAAAGACAATTCATAATGTAAATCTAAAAAGAAAACTACCCACCAAACCCAAATTATGGTTAGATGAAGAGGAAGCTATATCCTATAGGGAAAGAAGCGTGAACGCACATGAGTTTTGAAATCGTAGAAGCCACTATACCGGAGATCCAAGCTGCATTAGAATCCGGAGATATCACGTCAAAACAACTAGTTCTCATGTATTATGAACGCATAGCTGATCATGACAAAAACGGCCTGACGATTAACTCTGTGCTGGAGATTAACCCGGATGCATTATTTATCGCAGAATCTCTGGATGTGGAACGTGCGATTAAAGGCTCCCGCGGCCCCTTGCACGGCATACCTGTGTTATTGAAGGATAACATCAACACTGGGGATAAAATGCATACTAGCGCAGGTTCGCTGGCTTTGGCAAATTCTTTTGCCGAAGAAGATGCGTTTATAGTTACCAAACTGCGTGAAGCCGGAGCAATCATTATGGGGAAAGCCAATATGACTGAGTTCGCCAATTTTATGACGAACGGTATGCCCTCCGGTTACAGCTCCCGCGGCGGGCAAGTCCTTAACCCCTACAATATATCTACACCCACAGGCGGCTCCAGTGCTGGCTCAGCAGTAGCTGTAGCCTGTAACTTCTGTACAGTCTCTGTGGGCACAGAAACCTCAGGATCAATCCTTAACCCCGGTAACTTGGGCTCCATTATTGGGATTAAGCCAACCGTTGGACTGCTCAGTCGGTCGGGAATCCTTCCGCTCTCCAACACGCAAGACACTGCTGGCCCAATGGCCAGAACGGTTCGCGATGCCGTCCTGCTGCTAAATGCAATGCTGGGCAACGATAATCACGATGCAGCCATGGGAACAAATGTAGGTAAAATCCACGAAGATTACACTATATTCCTAGACGAGAACGGCTTGCAAGGTGCCCGTATAGGTATCCCGCGTGATTATTATTTCGAAGAGCTAACAGATGAACAACTCGCACTGTTCAACGCTTCCGTAGACAGGATGAGAGAGCTTGGAGCAACCATCATTGATCCTGCGGATATTAAGACCGCCCGCGAAATAAGTTATTCTTCAGTGGTATTGAATGAATTCAAAACAGCACTAAACGCTTATTTATCTCGTTTGGGACCTGGGGCACCGATGCGAACCTTAAAGGATATTATTGATTTTAATCATGCACATCCTGTGGAGACCTTGAGATATGGTCAAGCTACGTTAATAGATGCGGAATACACCTCTTCCGGCACACAAACCGAACCCAAATATTTGCGACACCGCGCAACTGACCTGAAGCTATGTAAGGAAGAAGGCATCGACGCCACCATGAAGGAATATAATCTGGATGCCCTGCTGTTCCCCGCCGATTTTGGTGCCAGAATTACCTCCAGAGCAGGTTATCCGTCCATCGTTGTGCCTTCCGGATATACTTCAGCCGGCGCTCCCTTCGGAGTAACTTTCTCAGCGAAAGCTTATCAGGAGCCTACCCTCATCAAGCTCGCGTATGCCTATGAGCAGCATTACAAGGTACGAAAAGCACCTTCGCTAAAAAGCTTTATCTGAACACCGCTTATCTCTAAAAGCCCGTAAACAGTGATTGTCTCATCCACTATTTACGGGCTTTTTCATTTTCTATACTCTACGATTGCTTACTCATAGTCACGCTGATTCTCTTCATCGGCAATATTCTGAATTTCATCGGAGTGAATTAGAAACAACTCATACTCCCCTTCAGCATGCAGCTTCAGCGCCCGCTCTTTAAAAAACTTCGGACTTCCCTCCGCCGCATCCTCATCATAAAAGAGCAATATTCCGTCACTTTTGCGGAACAACAAATCATCCCTGGCCCGAAACTGCCAGCTGCCGTCATAAGGAGCATTACTGACTGCGCCAAAAAAATCCGCACCCGCAATAATACGTCGATACTCGTTCTGCTTCTCTTCCTTCCACTTCTCTTCCTGTCCGGTATGCGCTGTAATGATTCCTAATTTTAATTCAGGATATTGAGTCTTGAGTTCACTTACCACCTCACAAGCCCAAAGATCCACACCATATTGTCCGGGTGTAATCACCCATTCCACGCCTTCTTCGATCAATGGTTTTAAACGATTAGCGAGTGCCTTTTTGATATAAGGAATCCCTTGATGCTTATTGTCAAAAATACCGAGCTCGTGCGCACGATACCCCGTTACTAGTAAAGTCTTCATGTGCTGCCTCTTTCCTGAATGTTGGCTTATCCTTTAACTATATATATTGGTTCATTATATAACATTTGCATCCTTCATTTCTTTAGGCAAACTTTCAGCTAATATTAAGTAATCTTTCAGAACCATTTGTTATATTTCTTCTAATCTATCTTTAACCTACTAAGGAGGAATAAAAAATGAGAAAGTTAGTCCCTATTCTAATATCGGGAAGCCTACTCGCTTCACTATTATTGGCTGGCTGCAGCGCGAATTCCGAGACTGAAGAAACAGCTGCTGCAAATGACCAAGCAGACACGGGTTCATCAGCTCAGCAGACACAAGCTAACAGGAATCAGCAGAATGGCGGACCTAATATGTCCATGAATTTCGGCAAGATTAAGAGTGTCAGCGATACTACGCTTACCATTTATACATCTGACATGCCTACAACACCACAGGGTGCTGGGGAAGGTGGCGAGCAAAACAGCCGAGGCGGCACGCCGCCGGAAAGACCTGATGGCGAGCAAAGTACAGGAAATGGCGCTGCGCCGGAGGGCGGGATGCCACAGGGGGAAATGCGGGAGGGCGGTGGACAAGGTCGTGGACAGGGAGGCAGAATGCAGCAAAGCTTCTCCGATGAAACTATAGACATTACGATTGATGCGGACACGAAAATCGTAGCGGTTACCTTCGATAATGGCACGCGTCAAGAAAATGCGATCACCTTATCAGAGCTGAAAGCCGATGATATCATCCAATATACGCTTAAATCAGATTCCACCGTGGCGGAGAGCATTACTTTAAGTAATGGTAATCCCGGAGGAACCGCTCCAGATGGCAGCACGAGCAACAGCAGCAGCTAATGAAATGCTGCACACAAAAAAAAGATCTCCGGGGACAAGCTGGTTCCCCGGAGATCTTTTATATACATCAAATTATTTCTTATCCGACAAAATTAATACTCCACGGGCTGGCACAACTGCAGAACCGCTAACCTTATTGCCAGTCAGAAGATCCGTACGCTCAGCAGCACCAATATCCGCACTCAAATCACCAGTGGTGTGGTTCAGCAAGAATAGGTAGGATACGCCTTCCTTCACACGTTGCACAGATTCGATACCTTCCGGTGCAGTTACTAGCGGCTGAATGTTCTTTTCGGCACACAGGTTGGCTAAGAATCCCTTCAGGAATTCAGCTTCTGGGCTGGTAGCCACGTAGTAAGCTTTACCTTCACCAAAGGTATTCACAGTCAAAGCAGGCATTCCTTTATAGAAATCAGATCCGTACTCTGCCAAAACCTCAGCACCCTCGGCATGAATCAGATCGCAGAGCAGATCACATTTGTAAGAACCACTCAAATCACCCCATGCTTTGTCCATCACAATCTCGTTGCTCATCCCTGGCAGCAGTGCATCAATTTCCTCTGCCCAGATACCAAGTACCTTACGCAGTTCCCCAGGGTAGCCGCCTACGGTTACGAGATCGTTCTCATTAACAATACCGCTGAAATAAGTTGTAATGAATGTGCCGCCTGCTTTTACAAAGGCCTCAACCTTCTCAGCAAAACCTGGCTTAACCATATACATCACAGGTGCGATTACAATTTCATATTTGAACAGATTCTCTTCAACACCGATCATATCGGCTTCGATATTTTGCTGATAGAGTGCATCATAATATTTATGAATCTCATTTACATAATCCAAAGCAACAGATGGTCCGCTTGAAAGGTTGATCGCCCAGCGATTTTCCCAGTCATACATAATCCCTATTTTTGCTGCACTACGCGCATCCAATAGTTGATCCCCAAGCTGTCCCAGCTCTTTCCCTAGCTCAGCGCATTCACGGAATACACGCGTATGCTCATGTCCCACATGCTCAATAACAGCTCCATGATACTTCTCACATGCACCAATCGAACGACGCAGTTGGAAGAACAGAACAGTGTCTGCACCACGCGCTACAGCCTGATAGCTCCACAAGCGCATAACGCCTGGACGTTTCAACGAGTTGTATGGCTGCCAGTTCTGCTGGCTAGGTGTTTGCTCCATCAGCATGAACGGTTGTCCATTCTTAAGTCCACGCATGAGATCATGCGTCATGGCTGTGAAGCTGACCGGTGTATCCAGTGAAGGATAGTTGTCCCAAGAAATGACGTCCATATGTTTAGCCCACTCAAAATAGTCCAGTTCATCATAAAAGCCCATCAAGTTAGTGGTAACAGGTACGTTAGGACTGTGCTCCTTAATTGCATCGCTCTCAATTTTGTAGCATTCCAGCAGGCTATGTGACATAAATCTCCGGAAGTCTAATGAAATGCCTTGGAAGTTGGTACGGTTGCCGTCCCATTCTTCACTCAGCTCACTAGGCAGAACAATTTCTTCCCAATCATAGAAGGTGTGGCCCCAAAAACGTGTATTCCACGCTTTGTTTAATGCATCCAAAGAACCATAACGATCCTTCAACCAGACACGGAACGCCGCTTCAGATAGATCAGAGTAATCATAGTTACTGAACTCATTCGAAACATGCCAAGCTACCAGTGCCGGATGATCTTTATAACGTTCAGCCAGCTTTCCTGCCAACTTCGCTGCATACTTGTGGTAAACCGGACTGTTTGGATTCGAGTTGTGACGCCCGCCGAACTTGCGTTTTCTGCCCTTCACATCAACACGAGTCACTTCAGGATAACGATGAGCCATCCAAGCTGGGTGCGCTCCTGTACCTGTTGCCAGACATACGTAAGTACCATTTTTATATAGTCTATCCATTAATTCATCTAGTGATGAGAAATCATAAGTGTCTTCGGAAGGCTGAATCAGCGCCCAGGAAAATACATTAATTGTGGCAACATCAATTCCTGCCAGCTTAAACATACGCTCATCCTCTGCCCATACAGGCGCATCCCATTGCTCTGGATTGTAATCTCCACCGTACCAAATCTTAGGTAATTTATCGTTAATCACACTTCGCACATCCTTTATAGTATAATTATATATATATTGTAATCGGTTAACCTCACGCTATAAATATAAAATAATCTTCACAGCATATAAGAATATGGAACTAGAGGAGATGAAGTCATTGAAGGGAATCGTGCATCGTAGAATTGTGTTCCCCCATGAGGGCGGACAACATCTACCTATCACATTAGACAGTATCGGTCACAATCATCAACAGGAAAAAGTATCACGTTTAGATGGCTACGAAACCTATCATTGGCTCCAAACGGCGTCCGGTGAAGGGGTGATTCATTTTGATAATAAAACCTTCTCCCTTCCCGCAGGCAGCGGTGTATTACTTCTTCCTTATACCCCACATCGCTATGAAGCATCGGCTGCTAACTGGAGTACCTCTTATTTAACGTTTGGCGGCAGCTCCGCAGGGTCTATTTTGGAGACGCTGGGGATGAATATGAATTCTTTTTACCGCTGGGAAAAAGAGGCACCTCTCTCTGAATTGCTAAGAGAAATACTGGATCAATATGATGCCTCACAGGACATGTTTGGTCTGACCGCCTCCACTGATGCTTATCGCTTTCTACTTACTTTAAGCAAATATGGGCAATTACATAACAACACGACGATCTCCCGCAATGTGGATAAGCTGCAGCCGCTGCTGAAATGGATGGACAGCCATTTTGGTGATCCTGATCTCGGACTTGACGATTTGGCCGATCAGCTCGGAGTATCCGGGCGTTATCTCAACAATCTGTTCATACAAACCTTTGGGCTATCTCCTTATGCCTATTTCGTACGGTTACGTATCCGCAAAAGCAAAGAAATGCTCGTTAGCCAGCCTGATCTCACAGTAAAGGTCATCTCGCAGAGAGTCGGTTTTCGTGATGTCAGCCATTATGTAGCCACCTTTCGAAAGCAGTCTGGGACTACACCGGAGCAGTTTAGACGACTTCACTAATACTCTAAGGTGTACAGCTTAATCGCCTCCTGAGTAGTGAAATGCTACATAATGTTGCGTATGACAGAGCATATCGCTTTGCGAATCTCATTAGTATGGGCATGTACGTTAGAGTAACTGCATTTTGTACACTTAAATCAGCCTGTTCAGCAGAAAATATCCATAATAAGTGTATTCTGTGCAGTTATATTCTCGACATTTGGCTGTGAACCGCGATACTTCGCATTATAGCTGTACTAAATACAACTAAATCCATTTCATAGCCCGAGAGCACAAAATAAGTGTAGAAAGTACAGCTATTCTGTATCAAACCAACTCTCAATTCCTTCCAATTCAGCTATTCCGCATCGTACCAACTGACTTGTCTCGACAGCTACAGTCACCGTCAAAAAGTGTATTCTATTGCACTTCATACATTAGAATGCCCTTTTCCATCTCATTTCGAGCATTCTATTGCACTTCGTGCATTAGAATCTGGTGAAACCCATCAAAATGGACGTTTACCGCCAATCTGATTGCACAATCTGCAACAGATCTCAAATCCCCCCACCCAAAAAGGAATTCTATTGCACAGAGTGCAATCACATTCACATTCACAAGCACAAGGATTCGATCATACACCGAAGGAGATAAGAATGCCCTTCCCATCAACGGTTACTTAGAATCCCTACATCTCCAGAATTTCTACACCATACGGCTCAAGCTGCAGCTCTCCTGAACGAAGTGAGTGATCCAGCAGACTGCTATACTCCCGTGGCAACGGGACCGTCACCGGCTCCCGGCTCAAATTAAGCAAGAATAAGAAGCTGCCCTGATCACCTGATCGCACAGAGGCCTGTACTCCATCCGGTAATCCCTCAAATCTAAACAACCCCTGCTGCTTAGATAGGCGGTCCAATAATACGGACCAGAATCTCTCTTCCATATGAGTCCCAAAATAATAAACCTGACCTTTTCCGAAGGCATTCACGGTTACAGCCGGCGTTCCACTATAGAAATCATCGCCATACCAAGCAATCGGCCATGCCACAACAGGTCTTAGGATATCGCACCACTGCGTGCATTCATATTGGTTACCCTCAGCATCAACTACCTTATGGGCTTCAGCACCAATCGGATCATACTCCAGCACCTCAACCCCTGTGCAATAGCTAAGCAGCCCCGGCAATGGCTGCATGACTGCGATGTTATTAGTATTTTTGACGCCACTTCGGTTGGTAACAAGCAAGGTTCCGCCAGTCAGTGCAAAATCCTCCAAACTACGTACGATTTCCTCATCCAGCAAATATAAATTCGGAGCAATCACTACTTTATATCCGTCCAGTGGCTGCCTAAGGTCTATCACATCGCAGCCCATGCCAAGCTTCGTCACGGCGCGATGAATCTGTTTAATGTTCTCATAATAATCAAATCCCTCGGCCTGAGGCTGAATATCCAGTGCTGCTTTCTCTTCATGAGAATGAAGAATCGCCACTTCATTCTTTAGCGTCGTTCCCTTCAGCTTCTCCCCAAGCGTATTAACTTCCCGGCATAACTGAGTGAACTCCGCAAATCTGCGTCCAGGGACATTGCTGTGATCAATCAGTCCGTGCCAGAATTGTTCTGCCCCTGCAACTGCACTACGCCAGCGGAAATGAACGACGGTATCCGCGCCTCTTGCAATCGTCTGCCAGGCATAAGCACGAATCATCCCAGGATACGGCGTTCTCCACATCGGCATCCAACAACCCGGTGAGCCGCTCAGCTGCTCCATGATCCAGAAATTTTGACGTTTAATGCCACGGGTTACGTCTAGTGAAAGTGCCCCGCTATACGGTGTTGTCCCTTGCTTGGTTGGCGAAGTATTCGGATAATAGTCAAATGCAGCGACATCCAGATCAGCACCAACTGCATACATATCCAAACGCTGCGGATAACTATGAAAGTTATGAGTAATAAAATGCTGCGGACAAACCGTACGCAAAATATTAATCTGCATCTTCTGAAATGCTACCACTGAATCCCACTGAAACCGTTGATAATCCAGTAGAAACGATGGATTCTGATGGGGCGATCCGCCCAGTGGAACCGTAAGCTCATTCCAATCGCTGTATTCCCCGCTCCACACAACCGTTCCCCATTCTGCATTCACCCGATCGAGCGTGACATATTTGGCTTTTACCCAAGTACGAAACGCTATATTACAGGCATCACAATGACAATCTAACATGCCGAATTCATTATCCGTCTGCCAGCCAATAACAGCTGGATGTTCACTATAATGCTCCGCAAGACGCTGAGTAATACGGTTTCCGTATTCGCGCAAAGATGAACTATTATAGCAGCGATGTCCGCGAACCCCCGGGTGAAAGGTCTCTCCATTCGCAAATACCGGCAGTACGTCCGGAAATTTCGTAGTTAACCATCTAGGAGGTGTAGCCGTCGGTGTACCAATCACGACCTGCAGTTCATACTTGTGAAAAAGATCCAGCGCGCGGTCCAGCCACCCGAATTGGTAATTGCCCTCCGCTATCTCTAACCGGCTCCATGCAAACTCGGCAACTCGAACAACCTTGACACCTGTTTCTTTCATTAATCTGATATCCGGTTCCCACATGGATTCATCCCAATGCTCCGGGTAATAGTCCACACCCATCTGAACAAGATCATATTGTTTCATCGGCGCCCTCTCCCCTATCTTGTTATCATCCAAATAAAAGGCGCTCCCCGTCTCATAATGATGAGGTATACGGAGAACGCCTTTGTTAACCACTAGTCCATTTTAATCTTTATGAACGAGCTTTACTTATTTCTTAAGCTTGTCCCAAGCTGCTTGCATGCCAGTCATCCAGCCATTCACATCCACTTTGCCAGCAATCATCTGTTGAATAACACTAGCAAATTCTTGAGTTACACCATCAGGGAATTTAGAGGATTGCAAACCATATACTTTGTCTTCTTTTACATAGTTCCATACGTCAGATCCAAGTTTACCGATATCTTCAGGAGTTGCTTCGATGGTGGACAAAGCAGGGATGAATTTCCATTTTTTAACGATGTACTCTTTACCCATATCAGAAGTTACCAACCAGTTCAAGAATGTTTTAGCTTCTTCTTTAGATCCGGAATCTTTGTTGATAACAAGGTTAGCAGGAATACCTACTGTCATTTTGTCGTTTTTCTCAGCATCTTCATTGATTGGCATTGGGAACATACCGATGTTCATGTCAGGTGTGATGTTATCAACAAGGGTTTGTGCCCAGTTACCTTCTTGCATCATTGCAGTTTCACCTTTAGCAAACATAGCCAAGTGAGTGTTAGCATCTGTAGTCAAAGGGTTTTTTTGTCCGTATTTCAAAGTCAAGTTGAGCAGGTTGCTCCAATCTTCAAACACTTTATTACCTACGATTGTACCCGTACCATCATTCAAGCTCTTAATGAAGCCATTTACATCATCTTGTTGTGCAAAGGCTACGCTGATCCCTTGGTTACCAAGGAGCCACCATTCTTGATATGCATTACCAAAAGGAGTTACGCCGATCGCTTGCAATTTTTTAGCTGCTTCTTCTAGTTGTGACAATGTTTTTGGCGTTTCTGTGATGCCTGCTTTTTCAAACAAGTCTTTGTTATATACAAAACCAATTCCTTCAAGGTTCATTGGCATACCGTATACTTTACCATCTTTAGTCATTGGCTCTGCTGCCATAGGAATCAGATCTTTCACCCAAGGTTGATCAGACAGATCTTCCATCTTATCTCCCCAAAGCTCCATTTCAGCATATCCACCATTTGAGAAAATGTCAGGTGCGTCGCCGGAAGCAAATTTAGTCTTCAGTGCTGCAGCATAGTCGGCACCACCACCAACGGTTTGGATATCCAGCTTGATGTTAGGGTATTCTTTTTCAAATTCAACCTTAAGCTCATTAAGACCTTCAACGATTTCAGTTTTGAATTGAAAAATCTTAACTGTCTTTACTTCACCCTTATCTGTGCCAGCGCTTCCATTTTGTGAGTTACTAGAAGCGTTATTGCCTCCACCACATGCTGTTAATGCTAAACTCATCGCCATGACTGCCGAAAGAGCAATTGCTGAACGTTTCTTATTCATTATATTTTCCCCCTTAAGATAGTGGACTACTATTAAAATATTTGGAACGGAGGGCTCGGTGTTAACCTTTCACCGAGCCAGCCGCTATTCCCTCAACAATGTAACGCTGCATGAACAGATAGAAAATGATAATTGGAGCAATCCCGATTACGAGAGCCGGAAGCGCCATATCCCATTGTTTGGTGTATTGACCAAAGAAGGAGAAGGTCGCCAGCGGAATGGTACGAAGTTCTGGTGCCTGAAGAATCAAAGATGGCAGCAGATAGTCATTCCATATCCCAAGTGCATTAAGCACGATCGTTGTCATTACCATTGGCTTCAGCAAAGGAAGTACTATGCGGAAGAATACGGTAATTGGATTACATCCATCAACTGTTGCCGCCTCTTCAATTTCAAGAGGAACGGATTTGATAAAGCCGTGGAAAAGGAAGATTGCCATTGGAACACTGATTCCTAGATTCGTAATAATCAAACCCAGGAAGGAATTATTTACTCCAAGTACATTTACGACCTTCAAGATAGGAATCATGATCGTTTGAAACGGAACAACCATTGCGGCTACGAACAATAGCAGCAAAATCTGATTGAATTTCGTATTCGCCCGAACCATACGATAGGAAGCCATCGCACTAAACAGAGAGATTAGAATAACACTGATCACTGTGATGATTACCGAATTTCGGAAAGCTTCACCGAAACGTGCTAATTTCCAAGCATTTGTATAGTTCGACCACATGAATGCCTGCGGCCAGCTTGCGGCATCACTCAGAATTTCACCGAAAGATTTCACTGAGTTCGCTAGCAAGAAATAAAATGGAGAGAGGAAGAGAAGGGCAAGAAGAATCATCAACACTTCTACGCCGATATTCCATCTGCTTTTTGACTTAGCGTTCATTAAGCTTCTACCTCCTTGCTCTTCGTAATACGGACCTGAATCAGGGTGATAATCGCTACGATAACGAAGAACAGCAGCGCTTTAGCAGTACCCAGACCGTAACGGTTGTTCAGGAAGGCTTCATTGTAAATATTCATTGCAACTGATTCTGTAGATTTGAATGGTCCGCCTTTCGTCAATGAAAGGTTAAGGTCGAACATTTTGAAGGACCAAGAGATAGCCAAGAACAAGCCGATAGTTACAGCAGGCATAATCAATGGAACTACAATGCTGCGTAGTACCTGCCAACGGGAGGCACCATCAATATCAGCCGCTTCCAATACTTCTTTCGATACGTTACTGAGAGAAGCGATGTAGATAACCATTAGATAACCGGAAGACTGCCATACAAAAACCATTACAATCGCCCAGAAGCCGGTTGTTGCATCACCCAGCCAAGGAAGATTAAAGAACGACCAGCCTGTGAGTTCTCCCATGGTTGCGAACCCTTTGATGAAGATAAATTGCCAGATAAACCCGAGCAACAATCCCCCAATAACGTTCGGCATAAAGAAAATCGTCCGAAGCATGTTACGTGTCTTTAATGGTTTCGTTAACAGATAAGCAAGGAAAAATCCTACCACGTTAGTCAAAATTACACCTAACACAGTAAATCTTACTGTAAACCAAAAGGAAGACCAGAAGTCGGGGTCATTTGTAAATATAGTGGAGAAGTTTTGAAATCCGACCCAGCTTACATTACCTGATACACCGTTCCAGTCTGTGAAGGAGTAATACATCCCCATGATAAATGGGATAATCGTTATTAAGGTAAAAAACAAGACTGCAGGACCAACGAAGAATACCTGTTGACCTAACTGGGACAACTTAGTGCCGCGCATTTATTGCCCCCCCTTTCTTTTGCTCACTTACTTGTTTATGCTTTATACACATATTATCTGTTTTTTTGAGCGCACCTCACACCTACGGAAGTGATCTTTCAGGTGTAAAATATTGATCGGATGTGACAAATTTCGATGAAATGGAACACGATTCGCACAAAAATGATCGTTTTTATCCTACTCCCAACGTTAATCTGTATTATGACCACGATGTTTATAAGTTATCACTTTAGTACCCAGTCCTTACGAACAAGAGCAGTAGATGAGAATACGAATCTTCTCTTTCAGGGCACTAAAAATATCGAAAGTCTGATTCAGGAAATCAATCGACTCTCCCTTATCGTCTATTCAGACTCAGAATTCTATAGATCACTCGAAGCTGGATACGAGGATATGCTAGCAAATGCACGAATTTATTCTTCTCTGAATTACATTTCATCATCTATGCCTGACATATCTCAGGTCTATTTATACGGCGTCAAGGACAGCAAAGCCACTCTGCTCACCCAGAATACACCGAAACGTTGGCAGGGTGTTCCACCTTATCCTGACTCCAAGATCACTACCGATTCTGCGGTATCCTTACAGAGTACGCATTTAAGTCATAGCTACGGCCTAACGGCACCGATCCCGCAATTCATACCGGAGACAGTGTTTACCTTGCACAGAAGAATCGAAAGAGTCCCTACCACAAAAGCGCTTGGCTACCTGTCGATTGATGTCAAGCTAACGGCTCTAACCGACATCATCAGTCAGTTATATGATCAGAAGCAGGAGAAAATCTGGCTGCTGGATGGCAACGGAAACATTGTCTACGGGGACAATAGTGAAGAATACGGCAAAAAACTAAATGCAGCTTGGTACGATACGAATATTAGGGACAAGCAAAGCTCACAAGGATACTTTGAAGAGGACCAAGCTATGTTTATTTACCAGAATATCGAGGGTCCAGGGTTAAATTGGACGCTGGTGAAGCAGATTCCCGTATCTTATCTTTTCCGAGAAGCCAATGAGGCGGCAACGATCAATATAGCACTGATGGTCCTGCTGCTGATTACAATTACAACGCTAACGATCCTAATCTCTTTTCGTATCACCGCCCCGATTAAGCAGTTGACCCGCTATATGAATCAGGTCCAAACCGGGAAACTTGATATCGATATCCGCCCCATGGGCAAAGATGAGATCGGTGTCGTTACAGAACGCTTCCGCAGTATGATGGATACGATCAATAATCTGATCCTGAGAGAGTACAAGCTGGAATTAAATAATAAAACGAATGAACTGCGGGCTTTGCAAGCACAGATCAACCCGCATTTTCTCAACAACACCTTACAGATCATCGGTACACTTGCCTTGGAGCTTAAAGTGCCCCAAATCTATTCTCTTCTTTCGGCTCTAGCAAAAATGATGCGCTACAGCATGTACAATGAGGAGAAGATCGTCACGGTTAAAGACGAATTAGACCATGTCAAAGCTTACGTCGAACTACAGAAGGAGCGTTTTGAAAATAAATTCAGTTTCCGTTACGATATGGAGGAATCTCTTTTAGAGACATTTATGCCTAAGATGATTCTTCAGCCCATTGTAGAGAATTATTTCAAACATGGCTTTAATCTTTCCCGCACAGATGGACTCATTGAGATCACCGCAGCAAGAGTGGGTGACAAGCGGATGGAAATTTGTATTCAAAATAACGGAAATACCATTCCTTCAGCGAAACTGGATATTCTGCGGCAGAAGCTTCAACACTCCACTAGAACAGACATAGATTTATTAAGAAATACAGAGCAAGACAAGGAAGCCACAGGATCGGGTATTGGTCTGCCGAACGTTCTCGCACGGCTTAAGCTAGTATGCGGAGATAGTGCCATCTTGACAGTGGACAACCTCAGAGCAGGTGGAGTAATCGTAAGACTGGAAATAGACATAATTGTGGAGCGTGAAACGATATGAAGGCGTTGATTGTTGATGATGAAGCAAGAGTTAGAAAGGCAGTTAGACTTCTTGTCGAATGGGACGCACATCAAATAGATGAGATTCTGGAAGCCGGAAATGGAAATGAAGCCATTGAGATTATTCGGCAAATTAAGCCAGCCTTAGTCATTATGGACATGATGATGGAATCCGGTAATGGTGTAGAGCTAATGACATGGGTTAACGAGTTCGCCGGCAATATCAAATTCATTGTGGTCAGCGGACATAATGATTTCGAGTTCGTGCGCCAGACCGTACGTCATGGCGGAATCGATTATATCCTTAAGCCCATTGAGGCAGAAGCAATTAATGTAGCAGTCGCTAAGGCAGTGGCAGCCTGGCGTTCAGAGGAAGCTGACCGTAGCGAACGCCAGAAGCAGAGCATCCAGCTTAATGAGTTCAAGCCCATCTATGGAGAAAAGCTGCTATCCGCACTAATCGATGATCCGATCAACTCGGAAACATCTCTCCGAAGATTGCGTAGCGATGGCATTATCCCGGAAAATGTCCACTATTCACGCCTAATACTGGTGCAGACTGACACAGGAAATAGTCTCCTGCTAAAACGTTTTGGAGGAGACACCGGGCTCATGAACTACGCTATCGTAAATATTTGCAATGAATTTTTACAAGGACAGTATAAGGGTGTGGCTTTTCGTTACTGGGGAGGCCCTTCGGAAATTGCTATTATTCTGTGGGATATCCAAACGACCGTTGCTGAGCTTATAGGTAGAATTAATCAAGGTATCTACGCTACTCTGCAGGTAAGAATGCATTTCGGGATTAGCTGCATCGGCAACCTGCCTAAGCAATTACCTTATCAGCGTGCAGAAGTAGCCGAAGCCTTACAGCGTCGAAATTTATTAATACATGAGGATTACTGCCATTTTTCCACTTCCTCCGAAGAGTTTAAAGAGCGAAATGAAACCACGAAGACAGAAATTCACGGAAATGCATCGCCTACGATCTTTGCTCATGTGAAGGAAGATTGGAAAATGGCTGTCATCAGTGGAAGTCCTGATGTATTGTCCTCGGCAGCGCAGCACTGGGTGGACGAGCTTAGCCGAAGCGGAATGGTTACACCGGAGATCCTAAACTCGTGGAAGAATGATGCACTCTTATTCCGTTCCCAGTTGGTAAGGGAAACGTTAGGCCCTGATGCCGATAGCGCACTAGCTGAGCTAGAACAGGCAGATCAGCTTCACCCGGCTCCTTATACGAACGGTTACTCGTTCTCCTTATTTGCCTGGCGTGACTGGTCATTTGACCTGATGCAGCGTATGTCAGAAGTGATTGCCGTTAAACAGGCTAAAGAAAACAATCCTATGCATGATATCGTGAAATATATCGAACTCAATTACGCCTCTGATCTCTCCTTACAGGAGATAGCCGGAAAGTTCTTTGTTAGCCGCGAATATATTTCGCGTCGGTTCAAACAGGAATACGGCATTAATTTTTCCGATTTCATCGTTAATATGCGGATAGATAAAGCTAAATTGCTGCTGCAGAACCCTCGTTTGAAGCTGTCGCAAATTTCTGAAATGGTCGGATTTCATGATGTGAAATACTTTAGCAAGGTATTCAAGAAACAGGTTGGTACTTCACCCAAGGACTACCGAAACCAGATTAAGATTTGATTCATATCACTCTACAGGAAACGGTTGTCATCCTTTATGGAAGACAACCGTTTCTCGTAGAAGTAAGTATAAGGATAATGTATAGCGTGAAACTTATTCTTACTTATATTTTCAAAAAGGCGTCTGCAACTGTCTTACCGGCTAAGCCGTTCGGATGCGGGTCGTCTGTTCCGCTCATATATTCCGGTCTGATCCGGTGATCATCTGGTGCAGGTAACGACAATAGGCTTGCTATATCAAACACACGGCTCACGCCTATAGGCGGATTGGTCAAGATCTCTTGATTCACCTTGCGCCAAGTCTCTTCTCTTTCACCCTGAAAATTAAACGGTGGTACTGTACTTAGAATAATACTTGCTTCTGCATTTTCAGCCTTGATCTTAGAAATAATAGTCGTCAAATCACCAAGAAGCTCATCCGCCGAACGGCAGCCAATATCAATATCATTTACTCCGAGCACGATCATTACTTCATCACTCTGTTTAGCCTTGTTAAGCCATGAACCATCCGCGGCAACATCATAAGCTCTAGCCCAGCCCGAGCCGATATTCCATACACCGATGTCTGTACCAAGACCATCTGCAATTCTTGCGACCCAATATTCGTACTCATCCTTTAATGTCCGCACACCTTGAGTAATTGAATCACCCAAGAATACTAGTCTCTTGTTAACAGATTTCTCATATCCGATAAAACTTGGCAGAACTAACAGCTTATCAGATTCTGTGAAACGTTCCGCTGATTCCTGCGCAGCAAGATTTCCGGGCGCGTCATAGGCTGTTGCCAGCATCCCTTCTACATTGAAAGGAATCGATTTACCCCCAGTGAGCGTCTTAATCGTCCACGTAAACGCTAAGTAATGACCCTCCGGCAGATCAATGCTTGCCTCATCACTCCAGAAGCATTCCCCAGCGGCAACGGCTTTAGAGACATTACCTTCAAAAGTAAGCGCATGTTGTGTCTTTTCTGTAATCGTTCCGTCTGGTACGGTTCCACCGTCAGCGATATAAGCTGTCTCGATCACCCAGTCACCTCCAGGTTCACTGCCTACAGCTTCTTGCCCTTGATCCCATGTAGAATCTACCGCGTTACTGTGCCAGAATTTTAGCTTCAACGAACCATTTTCCCTCAAACGAATATATGTCCTGAAGGTATGTGTAAACGGTTCTTGCCTATTCATTATAAAATTCGCTGCGGTTGAAAGAACCGTAGCTGAGGTATAATCCGTCTGGTTCAATACTCCACTTCCCTTAGTTAAATTAGCATTCATAATGTTCCCCCGTCATTCAATCAGATTGTAACACTAAAACCTCTCTTATAAACCAGGGAACGGATCGTCCACCCAGTTTACAAGAGAGGTTATGGCTATATCAATATGCTTTGAGAAACGAGCTTATTTCAGTGTAATTGTAAACGATACGGATTTCGCACCTGCGTTTACTTTTACTGTAGTTTCATCTACTTGCTCTGCACCTTCTACAGCAGCGATCGTTCCGAGATCTTTAAGAGAAAGCGAGAATTCTTTACCGCTGCCTTCTGCAGTAACTGTTACGATACTGCCTTTACGGTCAGCCTTCACAGTCAATTCAGGAGTACCTTTAAGATCGCGAACCGTTGCAGTAGTGCTAGTGCCATCTTCAAGCGAATACAGGCCAAATTTAACGCCATTCGCATAATCGTAATCCGGTTTGTTATCCACACTGCCGATTGCCAGCAAGGAATTCTGGCGAACGAATAGTGGCAGACTGAAGAAATCATATTTCTCTTTACGCCATGATCCGCCTTGTACAGTTTCACCACTAAGCAGATGCGTCCAACGACCAGCCGGCAAGTAGTATTTCACTTCTCCGTTTTCTTGGAAGATAGGAGCTACAAGCAAGGATTCACCTAGCATGTATTGACGATCCAACACTTCGCAAGTAGGATCTTCCGGGAATTCCATAACCATAGCCCGCATAGAAGCCCAGCCATGTTCATGAGCCTGTCCTGCTACATCATACAGATAAGGCATCAAGCTGCATTTGAGTTTCGTGAAGAAACGGGTAACATCACAAGCTTCATCATCATAAGCCCAAGGCACACGGTACGAAGTACTACCATGCAGACGGCTGTGGCTGGACAATAGCCCAAACGCCAGCCAGCGTTTGAATACATGCGCAGGAGCAGTGTTCTCAAAGCCGCCGATATCATGACTCCAGAAGCCGAAACCGGACAAGCCTAGGGACAATCCACCGCGAAGGCTCTCTGCCATGGATTCATAATCTGCGTAGCAGTCACCGCCCCAGTGAACTGGGAACTGTTGGCCACCGGCAGTTGCAGAACGTGCGAACAATGCCGCTTCATTCTTACCAAGCTTCTCTTCTAACACTTCAAATACAACCTTGTTGTACAGTTGAGTGTAATAGTTGTGCATTTTCATCGGATCAGATCCGTCAAAGTACACTACATCTGTAGGAATACGTTCGCCGAAGTCTGTTTTGAAGCTGTCTACGCCCATATCTACCAAATCACGCAGGTAGCCGGCATACCATTCACAAGCTGCAGGGTTAGTGAAGTCCACCAGCGCCATGCCCGCTTGCCACAAATCACATTGATAAACGTCGCCGTTAGGTTTTTTGAGCAGATAACCGTTCTTCTTACCTTCTTCAAACAAGCGGGAACGTTGCCCGATATAAGAGTTGATCCATACGCAAATTTTCAGGCCTTTATCTTTCAGGCGTTTCAGCATACCTACTGGATCAGGGAATACGCGCTCATCCCACTGGAAATCGGTCCATTGATATTCACGCATCCAGAAGCAGTCGAAGTGGAATACGCTCAGCGGCAAATCGCGCTCTGCCATACCATCTACGAAGGAGTTTACGGTTGCTTCATCGTAGTCGGTAGTGAAAGAAGTCGTCAGCCACAGGCCGAATGTCCATGCTGGCGGAAGTGCAGGCTTGCCAGTGAGTGATGTATAGTTGCTGATAACTTCCTTAATGGTAGGACCATCAATCACGAAGTATTCTAGGCTTTCTCCAGATACGCTGAATTGCGCTTTTTTCACTTTTTCCGAAGCGATTTCATAAGAAACCAGCTCAGGATGGTTAACAAATACGCCGTAGCCTTTGCTGCTTACATAGAAAGGAACATTCTTATAAGCTTGCTCGGAGCTAGTACCACCGTCTTTGTTCCAAAGATCTACGGTCTGTCCATTCTTTACAAAAGCGGTAAAGCGCTCACCCAAACCATATACGAATTCACCTACACCGAGATCCAGCTCTTCACGCATATACGTGTTGCCGTCTTGATCCGTGATATAAGCCATGGACTTGAAACCGCTGCCTGTAATTCTCTCGTCTCCACGATAGAAATCCACAGCCCATTGCTGGCCTTTGCGAATCACTACCCGAAGTCCTCCGCTGATCAGCACAGTCTCGGAATCGTTTTCTTCAATCTTAACGTGATCTCCAGTACCTTTCGTAAGTTCGAAGACTGGACCGCGTTCTTGTACGCCATCATGATGAATAATCTTAACCCCTACCACACCTGGAAGCGGGGAATGAAATTTTACAGTAAGCAGGGTTGAATTCAGCGTTGCTGAACGTCCTGTGATTGGAGTCGTTTGAGTAATTGCTGTTAATCCTTCTGGAGTCTTTTCTACAACATAATTTTGAACTGCGCCGTTAATCGTGATACCATCACGCACCAGCCAGAGACCATCAGTAAATTTCATTGTGTACTTGCCACCTTTCAATTTGGTGTTTATAGTTGCATTATACCGATAAAAAATACACAAAACTAATACTATATAGCTCATTTATAACACTATTTTGATGTTTTATCCGAAAGGAGTGACATTTATGGACCGTACAACCCAGAGTTTGCTAAAAGAAGACAGAGTGCATGGCGATAGCATGTTTCCGCTTGCAGCTTATTGGATCGAATTACCTGCAGGAACACATGTACTCGATACCCATTGGCATGAAGAAGCGGAGTTTTTTATGCTGCTAGAAGGAGAGATTCTGTTTCAGGTAGACACCGAATATTTCCCTCTTAAGGCCGGCGAGGCTGTATTTATCGAGTCCGGTGATATTCATGCCGCCTATGTTCTGAATGAAGATACTCCCTGCAGATTCTGCGCACTTGTGTTTCTCCCTGATCTGTTGGCTAGCGCTCAATATGATGCGATCCAGCAAAATGCCATTTTACCCCTTCAGGAGAAAAGACAGAGCTTTCCTCGCCACCTTACACCAGCTGTGCAATGGCAACAAGAACTTCTGCAACACTTAGAACGTATGATGGACGCCTACGCTACAAAACCCCCCGGTTTTGAAGCTTTTATTAAAGGCACACTTCTCATCATGCTCTCCCAGATTGCTCCAGAAGATCGTTTTGTTAACCGCAGCCAGCTGGATGACGCTGATACTACTAAGATCAATCGTCTTAAGAAGATTATTCTCTATATTCAGGATAACTATCAGGAGCCGATTCGAACTCGAGACCTCTCTGAGCTGATTCCCATGAGTGAAGGACAGTTCTGCCGTTTTTTCAAAGAGATGACCCGAAAGACTCCAGTGGATTACATTAACTCTTATCGCATTCGCCAAGCTGCCGATCTTCTGCAACAAAGCGACAGAAAAATATCCGACATCGCGTTCGAAGTCGGATTTGATAATGTAAGCTATTTTATTAAAGTGTTTCGCAGAGCGATGAAATGCTCGCCTTCGGAGTTTAGGAAGGGGTCCCGTTGACATCTTGTTGTTCGACTTCTATTCATCGGTCGTTCTGAAGCCAACGGCTCTCTTTATTAATTCTTCCTGTTCATCTACCGATATATTATAGATAGATCTTATCGTCGTAGGAGGAGAATGAGCTATGCATATAACGAATATGACCTCATCTGTGGGAACGAGACTTAATATAGCTGTTAGTCACCAAACTAATGATAAAACCATCAATTCAAACAGCAAGACAAGTGGTAGCGGAGACCACTTATCGATAAGCAAATCTGCAAAAGCAGCTTTTCAAAATCAATCAAAAATGAGCGGAATGGTTGATTCTCTACTTAAACAAAAACAGAGTATCATCGATAGCAAAAACAGCCTGATTGAAAGAACCACCAAAAACTCATATAAGCTTGATTCTATTCAAGATCAACTTAAAGAATTCGATAAACAGCTCCAAACGATTGACCAACAAATTGCGAAGTACACCTTTGAAGAGCAACAAAAGAACCTAGAAAAAGCTCAAAAAGAAGATCCAGCGGATGAGCCTAAAACCGAGCAAGAGATACAAAATGAAAGATTGAATACGATTGTTTCTATAAGCCAAGATGTTTCACAAATGGAGGTAGTTTCTTCTACCCACACTAAGATGCATGGCGAGGCAAAAGTTCTGACCAAGGAAATCGAACTGGATGAAGCTCGTTCTACGCATTCCGCAACAGCCAAACGTGAGCAGTTATCCAAAATCGAAGATAGAATATCGGAAATGAACGAAACGTTAGGCGACACTATAAAAGAAACCGGAGATAAAATTAAAGATCAGGAACGGACAGAGAAATTAGCCACCTACCAAGAAATCCAGCGTTTAGCCGAAGATTCTGAGAAGTCGCAACTAGAAATACTAATCTAACAAGGGCAGACTTCTCTATATAGAAAAAGCAATCGGACCTCCTCCGCATCAGAGGTTGTGCCGATTGCTTTTTTAAATGCAGATGATGTTATTCTACGGCTATTCCTTCCGAATCACGATAAAGCAGGTGCTGTCCGGCAGCGCCACTTCCTGTCCGCTCTCATCCATGAACCTTACTCTATCGCGCAGCGCTTCGGTATACCCTTCTTGCAAGTAATGCCAGAAGACTTCAATCTTTGCCTGCTTTCCTAAATTCTGCTCAATAAATGAGGCGAACTCCGTAGGGGTAAAGTATCCAAACTGTTCTTGGACCTCATGAATGTAAGCTTCTTCGCCCCAAGTATACGTATATAAAAATTCCATGGCATCATTAACGGGCATAAGAACTTCTTGCTCCCCTAATCTTTGATACTGAATCTGACGTCCGGCAAAATCCTTCGCATAACGCTCCAGCCACACCAGACCATCCTCCTCCAGAAAGCGAACTCTCCTCAGCAATGCTGCGGGTTCGGTCATTATCCCATCGCGGATAATGATAACCCCGCCCACTGACAATACATCAAAAGCACTTCGCAGGGCGGCGGAGACGGTGTCATGATTGAACTTTTTACCATTAAACGGCACATAAGAATATAGCTCATGCAAGATGGAAGAGAAGATTACCGTGTCCACTGTTCCAGCCACCACGAAATCTTTAAGGTTCAACGCATCTCCCTGCAGGACCTCCCACTGACGACCTTCCCGCTGCTTGCGCTGCCGCAGAGCTTCAACTACATTGCTCGATATATCAATGCCGATAGGGGTGACCTCTGGCATACGCTCTTCCAGCAAATCCAGCAGCACACCGCCGCCCGGGCCGATATCCAGTACTTTTTCCCCAATGACATGCTCCAGAATCACAGCCTTATAATCTGCTGTATTATTCATTTGACTTAAGTAGGTATCTTCATTATGAAAACGGTCGAAGGCGTCTCTGCGCAGCTCGAACAAGTCGAATAACAGCAATACAGCACGTTCATACAAGGGCGATTTTTCAGCTTCCATACAGAATTCGATCAGCTTCTCTGCCGCTGCCGAGAATTGGAACTGAAAAAACAGCGTGTCTGGCAGATGTTTCTTAGCATATGTACGAAGGATTAGATGAGGATTCTCATCAGGTAAAGTCGCTTTTTCGATATCCTCCCATGTAAGCTCTGATAAATATTTTTCTATAATCCGCTTCTTATAAACATTGATCTTCTTAACACCCTTGTAATCATAGTAAATGCTGTTCATAACCTGCTCGAAGCTGATATGGCGTAGGGGCTCATTCTGAGCCCTTTGGGCAGCAAGCAACATCACCTTCAGAAATTGCTCCAACGAGAAGGTTTGCATTGCAGATTCCACATACCAGAAGATAGTGTTACTTAAAGGCTCCAACCGTTCCCCATGGAAGCCTTCCTGTGTCAGCTTTGCCCATTCCGTAGTGAAATCCTCTCCTCTAGAGATCGGACCTAGCCGCATTCTGCGCAGTCTTTCTTTCATCGGCATTGGACTAGCAAGTTCACCGGATGCAATCAGAGTAATAAGCTGTTTCACTTCATGCTCCACATTCAGCCATAGCTCGGGGGATACAGCTCCGATGATGCAATAATTAAGTACGGTTAGCAAGCGTTCAAGTTCCTCGGAAGTCAGTAACTGTTCCTCCACAAGATCACGAAGCGGCTTATTTACTTCCGGAGGCACCTCCCCACGGATTTGCTGTCCTATCAGTCCATGGGTTTCAATAAGCCGATGAACCAGTGCACTTTTGTCAGAGACCGTACCGCTCAAATGTTTCCCGTATAACTGTGCGGAGCCAATGTTATGTACAAAACAGTTAATGCCTTCCTCCTGCCAAAGTAACCGCTCCTTCAATGTGCCACCCTTAGCTGCTTCTGACCAAATTAATGTTTCTTCCACAAGCTCCTTGATCCAAATTGAACGGGGAAGCTGGTCTAGCAGCTGCAAACTGCGTTCCACATAATCCAGCACAGGATTCCTGCGATCCAACTCCTTCAGAGATTCCACTCGCTCCATATTTACAATCTGCTCCTCGGCTTGGACAATAAGCTTCAGCCAGAGGTTATCCTCCAAATGATCTTGTATTCCTGCATGGTATAAGGTGATGGCTTCCAACGATTTCAGCATATATTCCTCCTTCGCTCCAAAGTGGAGACTATAAAGACTTATTATTATATATACACTCCCGTTAATTAAAAAACAGAACCAGGATTCATGAAATAGCCATGTCCCGGTTCTGTTTATATTTCAATCCTCAAGTTCCGAACCGTTGCCGATATCCGCACTTGCGGCACAGCTCCTCTACCGCCTCTCTACGAGAGAACCCGTAGAACAGATTGTTCGCTCGCTCACCCTCTACGATTTCTGAGAAAGGAGTCTCATGAATGTTTCCGAGGTTAATGACTCCTTCACCATCCAGACAGCACGGTACAACGGTACCATCCACAAGGATCGCCGCTTGGCTGCGCAGCGCATGACAGAACCCTTTTCCGTCATCTTCCGGTTCGTTCAGTGCAGGCCAACGGAACTCATGGTCCTGATTGAGATATACCCGTGGGGCAACCTTGACGCCGCTGCCAGGTATAACCTTTTCTTCGATCTTGAAATCAAGGTTAAAGGCTTCCTCCAGCACAGCAAGGGTCTCACGGTTCCGATTTTTCTCTAGATTGGTCAGATTATCCTCCGTCAAATTCCACAATCGGAAGGATATAATCACCCCTTGCGCAGAGGCTTCCCGTACAAAAGAAATAATCTCCGACAAATACCCTTCGCGGTTCTCAGATCCTTCATGTCCATCAAAGCTATGCAGAGAGAAGTTCATCTGTCGTAGTGCAGGTTTGCCTAGAATCTTAGGGCCAGCCTTATGAATTAACGTACCATTGGTAGTAATATTGACCTTGAACCCTTTGGCATGTGCCGCATCCAGCAGCTCACCAATCTTGGGATGCAGCAATGGCTCACCTTTTACGTGAAGGTAAATATGATTACTATGTGGCTTAATTTCATCTAATATCGTATTAAAAGTATCGAGCTTCATAAAGTTCTTCGTTCGGGCGGTTGGTGGACAAAAGCTGCAGGCCAGGTTGCAGACGCTTGTTATCTCAATGTATACCTTTTTAAAAGTCTTCAAGTGCTGCTCCCCATTCTATTTATAGATCTGCGGCATAGCGGAGGCCGATTTGTGCTCTGGCTTCCTCCATAACCTCTGCTACCGCCAAGGAATTTGCATGCGTGTTAATTCTGCTTTCCCGGTCACCGTTCTTAATTAAGTTAATAAATTCCTCAACCTCATAATACATAGACTCGAACACCTGAGGCTGCGTAAGCTCCTCGACGGTTCCATCGCGATACTGAATCTTCACTTGGTAAGGCTGGTTGATCTTATCGATCACCATGGTACCACTTTCCCCTTGAATCTCGGCTGGTAGATAGGAATCAGCGATCTTGGAATGCATCACAACTGCGTCCATATCATCGTATTGCATAACAATACTTCCTTCACCATCCACACCAGAAGATAGCATAAGACCCACAGCCTGTACAGAATTCGGTTTCCCGAACAACACTACCATAGGATACAAGCAATAAACACCAAGATCCATGAGCGAGCCGTTAGAGAAGGCCGGATTAAAAGCATTTAACACCGTTCCCTGCCGATAAGCATCATATCTCGATGAGTATTGACAATAACTCGCGAAATAACGGCGAACTTGGCCGATTTTATACAAATTGTCTCTGATCACTCCGAAATTCGGCATGAATGTCGATTTCATTGCTTCTACCAACAACACATCATTGTTCTTCGCAGCTTCAATCATTGCTCTTAGCTCCGCACTGTTTGAGGCAGCTGGTTTCTCACAGAGCACGTGCTTGCCATGATTTAAGCACATAATCGCCTGCTCGGCATGCATGGAGTTCGGGCTTGCAATGTATATAGCATCGACATCTTTACTGGAAACCATATCTTCCAAATTCGTATAAATTGTAGCTCCAGCATATTTTGCAGCAAAGGCCTGACCTTTCTCCATTGTGCGGGAGTACACGGCTGTCAGGATAAACTCCTCATTCTCCAAGCCGGCTTGCACGAAGCGGTCTGTAATAAAGTTTGTTCCAATGACCCCGAAACGAATTGTCATGATAATCCCGTCCTTTTTAGTTCTTACTAAATCTCTATATGCTATTTTCTCACTCTCTGGGTAGTAATGTCTACTTTTCAGGACAAATTTCCGACAAATTCTGATAGATCTACCTTGTGAAAAAAAGCACCACTCCTTCATCTTTTGTCGATAAGAAACTATTCCTGGTAGACTGCGACATGATTTGTCGAAGGATGCAGTAAAAAGGCTCCCATTCTTAACTTAAGAACAGGAGCCTTATGAGCCATATAGAGTTACTGCTTATTTATAAAAAGCCTGTAATTGACGCACAATTTCATCCTTGTCATGATCCACTACGGTTTGATGCTGTGGCATCTCGAACAACGCTTTAATTTGTGCCGGGAATTCCTGCTTAATATCGATCAGGGTTATCGCCTCATCAAATTTAGCTGGATGTGCCGTCGCAAAGGTAATTCCAATCTCGTCCGAGCCATTAAAAGCCTCGTAAGCCGCGATTCCACATGCAGTATGCGGATCAAGCAGATAGTTATATTCTTTTTGATACTTAGCGATTGTATTCAAGCATTGGTCATTCTTCACACCCAGCGCTGCAAAATCCTTCTGCACCTGCTGAAGCGCATCGCCTTCAACCGTAATCTTACCTTCAGTTTGGAGCTTGGACATATACGCGGATAGTTTCTCGGAATCCTCGCCTACCAAATAATATAGATAACGCTCAAAATTGCTCGCCACTTGGATATCCATTGAAGGACTGTATGTGCTTGTGAAGCTGCCCGGTTTGTATTCCCCGGTGTTCACGAAACGCTCCAAGATGTTATTTTCATTCGTGGCAATAATCAGTTTGTTAATCGGCAATCCCATTTGCTTCGCCAAATATCCGGAGAAAATATTACCGAAGTTGCCGGAAGGCACGCTAATGTTAATCTTCTTCTCACTGCTGCCATCGACATGTAGATACGCATAGAAATAGTAGACGGTCTGCGCCAGAATACGCACAAAGTTAATGGAGTTGATTGCACGCAGATGATAGCGACCCTTAAAGTCGAGATCCGCGAACAGATCTTTAATTACCTTCTGGCAATCATCAAAGTTACCGTGCACAGACAGGTTCAGTACATTGCTATCATCTACCGTAGTCATCTGCAGCTCCTGCACTTTACTTACCTTCCCATGCGGATGCAGAATACAGATCTTGATGCCTTCTTTACCGCGAACGCCCTGAATGGCAGCCGCCCCGGTATCCCCTGAGGTTGCTCCGAGGATGTGGATGATCTTGTTCTGCTTTTTGGAAATATAAGAATACAGCTCACCCATAAACTGCAGCGCTACATCCTTGAAGGCAAAAGTAGGGCCATGAAACAATTCCAAGACATATAAGGAATCATTCACTTGGTGAATAGGCGTTACTTCCGGCGTGCGGAAATTGCCATAACTAGTGTTGACCATGTCCTGTAAATCCTCGTAAGGAATCTCATCATTAGTGTAATAAGCGAAGATCTTCAGGAACAGCTCCTGGTAGCTAAGACTTCTCCACTCTTCCAAAGTAGCTGCTGAAACGACAGGAATCTCGGCTGGGACCATTAATCCGCCATCATCCGCAAGTCCCATCAACACCGTATCGATAAAGCCTTTAGGTTCCACATTGCCTCTTGTGCTTATATACTTCATGCTCATCCTCCTGAACCCCTCTATAAATATATATAAATTATAAGTTTCACTTTATAGCTGCTTGTTTTCCCTATATACTACCACGTTTACGCGCTAAAGTCCGTTAATTCTTTGTCTTATTTTGTAGCTCTTTCCAGACAGTTTTGTTGCTGTATTGCCGTTCTGTACTGACATCCTTACCGAACCATTCCGGTGCCTTGAAGCTCTCCGCTTCCTCTAAAGATTCAAATTCAACCTCCAGAACGGACAATTTCAGCTGAGAATACACGTCGATCTCAACCGTTGTGCCCTTCCACACTGCAGTAATCCGCTCTTTGACCAAGGCTACCGCATTTACTGCCTCAATCATCTGATTATATAAACCCTCTGAGATAAAATATTCGATTTCTTCACGTTTGATCCCTTTGCCGTCCTTAAACGTATGCGTGTAGGTTACTTCGCCTGAGTCCAGATCCGTAATTTTACGCACACGCAGCTCTTGGCCCCCATCTATCGCCAAATACGTCTGATCGATATTATGCCGGGTAATAATCTTCAATTCGCCTTCTTGAATAAGCCGCTCCGGAAATTCCGGCAGCAGAAACTTGCGTTCGATCTCCAAAGCCATGATGTTTCGCTCCTCAATGTGCCATTTATTTTATATTACTAATCATCATAGGGGTGAGACAAACCCAAGTCAATGTAGATTACAGAGAAATAGGTTATGCTTTTATCAAAAAATGAAACTGTTACGATCAGCCTGTGACTGTCCAGGTTCAGTATCTACGATTGTCGGGGGGGCCTCATTGTCTAGCTATCCGGACCCAGAAGGCAGCGCGGATAATAATAGAAACAGCGACGGTCATGGACGTGAAAAAGCAAGCCCTAGACTGTCGCTGCTAATTATGGACATTTTAAATATTTCCTAACAAAGAGGACATATTTTTTTGATTTTCTGCGAGCCAAATCATTTCCTTCGCAAAGCGAGCTGGCGGTATACTATGTTGATCCATGTTAGCATTAATCCACCATGTGCTTTCCATATACCACAACAACTGTAATGAATGTGTTAAATAGCCCTCTATCACTTCACGTTCCTCACTGTACCCTTCCATAAACGCTGAAGCCAGAGAGACATCTAAATCATCATCTAAAGCACAAGACATAACAGCACGAGCTACATCAAGCTGCGGATAGTCATATTTTAGTCGATCAAAATCTAGAATTGCAGATAGTCCATTATCATTAAATAAAAGATTATCTACCCAAAGGTCACGATGTGCCCATCCTGTTTGAAGTAGTTCGAGTAGTTCTATATTCATTTCTTCAGTAGCTTTTATTTGAGCTTCTATATCAGCAAGTAGCAGAGGTTTACCAATTCCCTTACACTCATGCCAAACTACATTCCAATGTGCTAAACGCGCCTCCCGGCTGGGGGGATTAAATTGCGGACTGTTATTCATACCAAGTGTCCCGTCATTTAACAATCGATGCATTTTTCCTGTTGCTCGACCTAAATCGTATATTTGATGGATATTAGTTTTACCTGGTGACATTATTTTTCCTTGGCAATATGCCATCACTATGAAACGTTCTCCATTACCAGATTCAAGAAAAATATTTTCATTCTGTGTTAACACTTGTGGGCATGCTAGACCTTGATCATATAATCTAATCTGTTGAGAGAGTGCTAACAATAGCTCCTCTGGGTTATATAATTTATATCTTTCTTTGTTATATTGTTTAAATAAAAATCCCCCTGCATCCGTCGTAACTTTCCACTTTAAATTTAACCAGCCTCGTTTTATTGAAGTAGTCTCTATTACATTCAGACCGAAACTTTGATGAAATGTTTTTATTAGGTCTTCCAGGATCATTTCCTCTGTGAATATAGTCTCCATTGGGTCAACTCCTATATTTAGAGTGTATAAGTTTTTATTCCTTATGGAGACCTATATAACCTTTTGGATAAATCTAAGTTTTATAAATAGAACCTAATTAGTCTGTTATTAATTTGGAATACATATTGAGATCTATAAACTTCCCGTTTACTTTTTCATACCTTCTTAAGGTTCCCTCAAACATAAAGTTCAGCTTTTGTAAGACTTTTATTGAATTCACGTTTTCGGGTTCCACTTTTGCTTCGATTCGATTCAGCTTCAAAGTTGAGAATGCGTATTCTAACAAAGCACTTATAGCTTCTGAAGCATATCCTCTTCCCCAAAAGGCTCTAGCAATATCATATCCAATCTCTGCTTTTTCATTTTCAAAATCTAAGAAATTATACCCACAAGAACCTATGATTTCATTGGATTCCTTTTCAATTACGGAGAAACGAATAGCTTTGTTATCTTGAGAAAATTCATCAAGCAGTAGTATCATCTCTTTTACCTGACTTTCATCAGTAAAGCAATCAACATTCATGAACTTGGTAACCTCTGGATCAGACCAAACTTTAAACAAACTAGGTGAATCCGACACTTTCATTTTTCTTAAATGTAATCGTTCTGTGTGTAACTCTGTAGTTAACATTATTTTTACCTCCATTAAATTTTAATAGTTGGTTTAAAAATAATGATCTCTGCGCATAGTTCAGTCCCTTCATTTATCATTCCCCATTAGAGTATCACATCATCTCTAAAACGAATAATATACCTCTTTCCCCTTAAGAAAATCCTGACATAAGGTGCTGCATATTTTGGAGGCGTGCTCTTTGATCCAGCCGTTCCTCTCAGAATCATGAATAAAAAATACGTAACTAATAAAAATATCCATAAATATTTGTCCTTCAATGTACCGAATCTCATTAAGTGAAAAGCTAGATTTAGAAGCATAACCCTCCAAAAGCGTTTTGCGGAGCTCACTTTTCAGCATAGAAGATGCAGAGCCCAAATCAAACAAATAATATCCATAACCAAATAAGCAATAATCTATTAAGATCGGGTTTTGTTCTGACACAACGACATTCCCCAGCTGAAAATCAGCATGAATGAATCCCCATGAGTTCTCCCTAGCGTCTAGTTCTGCTAACTGTTCTTTTACTACGAGTAGAACGCTACGAATAACATCGTAATCCTCCTGATTAAGGGCTCCATTGTCTGCTCCCTTTCCAAGTTCTATTAAAGTTTCATCAATCTTTGTGACGTTATATACAGGTCTATGTAACTCCAAAGGCATTAGCGTTCGTGAGAATTCATGTAAACTGGCAACATTTCTACCTAATCTATAAACAATCTGTTCAATGTTGTCTTCATCTTGGGTAAGCGTAAAGCCTTCAATCCATTCTAAAAGCGTTGCCAAACTGGTACCGAATCGCTCCGAACTATATTCAGTAACCAGCTGCCCCTTCTGATTTACAACCGGTCTTTGAACTTTCAATATGTTCTTCTGATCGATTTCCCGCAGAAAAAACATTTCGGACTGCAATCCATCTCGAGTATGTTGTAAGCCTGAGAACCCTTCCGATATTGGTTTATGTATACGTAATAAGTACTTCTTGTTATCCAGCTGGTTGGTCACTTTAAATGTAATATTCTCATTATGTCTAATGAATTCAATGATTGGATCGATAAACGAATACTGCAACAATACTTTCTCAGCTTCAATAATCACAAGACTTCCCTCCTCTGAATCTAGAATTTCCTTTATATTGTACCTGTTGTTCGTTGTATTTTGTTGGAATAAATAACTATATTTAAACTATCTCTTTGATGACTCTTATAAAAAAATAGAGTTACATATTAGTTCCCTAATACGTAACTCTATTTATTACATTAGCTTTTATTCATTGCACTAATGCAAAATCAATACACCAAACCCTTCCAAAGTAACCTCACCCGATAATGTTGTTCCGCTTAGTAAATCCGTTTTGGTCTCATGTAGATGTATGGTGGCAGGCGTCTCACTATAGTTAAGTAAAAAAGTATAACTGGAATTAGCCGCGCTACGAATTTGCAGCTCTACTTCTGCTGGAAGCTCGATCCACTCTGCTGGCGACTGCAGACCGATTTGATCAATGATTATAGACGCTGCTTGTTCATTAAAGACTGCTCCGTGATACCAAACTTCGCCTTTGCCGCGATGATTTCTCGTAACCGCCGGTTTTCCCGCGTAATAGTCCGAGGCATAAACCGCCATGACTTCGGCCGAATCATCCTCAATTCGGAGAATATCATTAAAATCATCTGCCCCAGTGACCACTTCGGTCGCACCTGACCAGCTAATCGTTGTTGGTTGACGACTGCCTTTAACCATTGTGAATTCTTCGACTGTGATCCCGCATAGATCCCTGGCAGCACCTGGGAACGGACGCATATAACATTGACCGCGTTCATCCTTATAACCGGTTCTACATCCGAAGATCAGTTTTCCACCTTGCTGAACATATTCATCCAGTAGTGACGCTGTCTCATCTGTCATGATCGCTGGGTGAGGATAGATAAGCACATCATATCGTGCGAGTTCTTCCAGCGTTGTCTTTTTGCGTAAATAGAATACGTCATTCGGGATATGCTTCCGCTGGAGAGCTTTGTACCACTCCTTGTTGCTCTTCCACATAAACGGACCATGCCACACATCGTATTCTCCATCCCACTCATTATCATAATCACGAACAATAGCAACGTTAGCCTGATTACGAGTGCCGATAAGTGCTTGACCTGCCGCCGCCAGCTCTTGTCCGATCTGTCCCGCTTCCCGTACTCTTCGGTTCGGCTGATTATGATAGTCGTTAATGCCATGCCAATAGATTTCATTACCCATCGTGGCTGTCCGCCAGCGGAAATACAGCACCATATCGGCGCCATGAGCGATCGATTGATAAGTCCATAACCGCATCTGTCCCGGCTTCGGAGAAGGCATATCCATCCGGTTCACCCAGCCACCCGGCCCCGATTGCTGCTCCATAATACAGAAATTCGGAGAAATCGAACGGACAACAGATAACGACAGCCCCCAGCCTCTATCATTCAGCGGATTCCGCTCATTCGGGTCATTAGAAATAGTAGAGAACTGCGGATAAGAATCATAGCTGAAGAAATCCAGCAGCTCATCCGTCATTTCATGGCTATCGAGATGCCCGAACAGACCATTCGTGGTTACCCATTGTTTTGGAGCATGTTTACGAATGATATCCGCTTGGTTTTTGGCAAAAGAGATCGTATTGTCCGATATAAACCGTTTTTCATCCAAAGCCTGATGGGGATTAGGCTGCTTAGATACTGGAGTAGGCCGTGGAAGATAGACCTGAGACCAGTCACTGTAGCTTTGATTCCAAAAAACAGCTCCCCAAGCCTCGTTCAAATGCTCAAGCGTAACATATTTCTGCTGCAGCCATTCCCGAAAAGCCTTATGGTCACTCTCGGAGTAAAATTCACTAATTTCGCAGTTGAGCTCATTATCAATTTGCCAGCCGACTACACCTGGATGATTGCCGTAATGTTTAACCATCTGTTCCGTAATCCTTGCACACAGCTCCCGATATATGGGGCTACTGTAATTATAATGACGACGCATGCCATGCTGAAGGGTAACACCTTCATACGTCACGTTCAATACTTCTGGATACTTATGGGTCAGCCAAGCTGGAGGGGTTGCCGTCGGGGTTCCGAGAACAACCTGCAGACCATTTTTATGAGCTAAATCAATCGCCCGATCAAAGAGTCCGAACTGGAATTCACCCTCAGCAGGTTCAAAAATTGACCAAGCAAATTCCCCCATCCGAATGATCGTGAAGCCCAGTTCCCGCATCCGGCGATAATCGTCCTCCCACAGGCTTTCAGACCAGTGTTCCGGATAATAACAGACGCCAAGCTCGAATTTTTCTGTTGCGACAGGTTTCTTCATGATTACCTCCAAAGTATTAAAAATATGCTTTCAGTATTTTATAATTCTATTGTAGTATCAGTAATAAGAAGGCTTATATAACAAAATATTGCGATCGTATAACAATCTTGCGTTAATTACCTTAATCCAACTAGCGCTCTGCAGCGCGATAGAAACGGGTGCTGTCAATCATGAAGAAACAATGGTATTTGCCGACACCGGCTTTTTCAAAATATGTCTGTTATCCTGAATTTTTGGGGCACTACACTCACTTTCCACAGCATACTGAGAGAAGAAGTGAAGGGTTTCTTGGAAGCTATAACCTGCATTTAATCTTTGGTGGGGAAGGTTATGTATTCCATGAGGGTGAACGTATTCCGATGAGCAGAGGACGAGGTTTTCTTTACCCTAAAGGTGCTTATCAGCAGTATGGGTCTGATCCCGGAGAGCCTTGGGATGTTCGTTGGGTTCATTTTAGTACTGAAATTGTACTCCCCTTATTAGAAGAAGTGGACCAGTCACGTGCATACCTGTTCACTTTTGATTTAGAGGCCAAACTGGACGAGCTGTTCGAGGAAATGTACTTGCTGAGCGCTTCCTATGTAACACGTAGTGAGCCAAGACTATCCGCGCTACTCTATGAGCTTCTAGTGAAATTGCTGCAGAACTCGGAACCGCTTCACGGCTCCGTCCCCCACGAGGTCAGGCAGTCTATCCGCAGTGCCGCAGATATCATACACGTCGAATGTGCCCGCCCTTGGTCACTCGAGTCGATGGCAAGACTAACAGGGTATAGTAGCTATCATTTTCTTCGGCTGTTCCGGATGGTTATGGGGAAAACCCCAAACCGTTATTTAACGGATTGTCGACTGGCCAGAGCAAAGCTTCTACTGGTTTCTACCGGACTCTCCATTGCTCAGGTTGCGATACAATCCGGCTTTTCCCAGTCCAGCTATTTTATTAAAGTGTTCAGAACGTTTGAGGGAATGTCTCCCGTAAAGTACCGACAGGCTTTTGGATCATAATGCTTAAACGATGAACAAGAAAAAACCGAACGACAATCAGAGATAATCCTGAAGTACGTTCGGTGCAACGGTATATTTATTTAATCTCTTTCATAAATGATCTGAAGTTTTCTACGATCTCTTTTGCTTTCGTACGATATAAATAATGTCCTTCTTCAAAGGTTATCACTTTTCCATTTACAGAGTCTTTCACTTGCTTTACATGCTCTGGTAACCATCTATCCGTTACTGGATGATTCGCTTGTACAAATAAGATTAGAGGAAGATTTTTGGGAAACGATAAATTTTCAGCTCCTTTAAAATTAGAATACATACTTCCGGCTTCATTTAATTGGGTAGGATTATATATGTTTTGGCGATTAATCAATCTCATTTGTTCTTTTGTTGTATCATCAAATGGCAGTTCAGCAATGGGGTCAGCACTTAGTTTCATTTGTAATCTGATGAGACCTGATTTTTTGAGTAGATTTAAAGCTCTCAATGCCGAGGCTTCAATCTTCCGCTCACTTAGCGATGGAACGCTGCTATCGAGCCCGACAAATGCACTCACTTCATTTTCATATTTGTTAACATAATCTATTCCGTAAAGGCCAGAAATGGAGTGACCCATTAGAATATAACGGTCAATATGAAGACCCTGTAGAGCTTCATGAATTTCACTTACAATATTCTCTGTGCTGCGCTCCTTTTTGGTCAGATCACTTAATCCATACCCAAAAGGCTCAATCACGACAACTTTGTAAAACGGGGATAGCTCATCTATTAATGCTTTAAAATCAAGAGCTGGTGCTGCTGTGCCATAGCCTGGTAGAAGCACGACTGTTTCTTCGCCATCCCCTTGAATCAAAACATTCATGTTCTTCCCATCTACAGGTACTAGCTGACCATAAGGTTCTATTCTTCTTTGTTCCGATTTGTTGCTGATCAGATTAACGGTATACACAATGGCGAGAAACAGCACGATGGCTATGATTATTGCTCCTAATATTTTAACTAGAATATTTAGTATCTTGCTTGTTCTCGCGCCTGCCTTCGTTGTTATGGCTTCTCTTATTTTCACTCGTATCTTCTCCTGTCATCCTCTGTGTATTGGACTGCCCTAAACCACTGTTAAGCTAAGGCTAACCAATGAAGATGTACTCCCCATGACGTCATCATGAACAGAATATGAACAGACAAAAAAATACTTATATACCCACACAAAAAGCAAGCCAAGAGCCGGGCTCATGGCTTGCTTCCTTTTGAAATAAACTCCCTATTCCTGCACCTTCAATTTAAAGCATCCGCTGACAAAATCCTGCTGGATATCCGGCAGAGCCAGTCCGACCTGCATTAGCCGGTCACCGCCGTAAACCTCACCACTTGCCTCCAGAGTATAATTCAGCTCCGGATTCAAGCCATTCAGCTTCAGGCTGCGGCGTGGCGGGTGCGGCACAGCCATTACCCGGAAGTAATAAATTAGTGCCTCATGTTGATCGTCTGAGACGAACATCCATGCCGTCTCATT
This sequence comes from Paenibacillus sp. FSL E2-0201, assembly GCF_037963325.1. Classification (NCBI taxonomy): domain Bacteria; kingdom Bacillati; phylum Bacillota; class Bacilli; order Caryophanales; family Paenibacillaceae; genus Paenibacillus; species Paenibacillus sp. FSL E2-0201. Next base: position 938,459 of record NZ_CP150154.1, on the reverse strand, counting down.
CCCCTCGAACGGGCTTTGCAGACGGTACAGATTGCCCTGCTGTACAAGACTGCGGATCTGTTTATAGTTCGCAATCTGCTCCCTCACAAGCTCCTTCTCTTCGTCAGTAAACTTGGTAAGATCCAGCTCATAACCAAAATTACCGGACATAGCTACATCTCCACGGAAGGAAAGCGGGGTGATCCGTCCTACCTGATGATTCGGTACGGCAGACACATGCGCGCCTATCGAACTAACCGGATATACCAGACTTGTTCCATATTGAATCTTTAGCCGTTCCACAGCATCGGTATCATCACTGGTCCAGGTCTGCGGCATGTAATGCAGCATACCCGGGTCGAAGCGTCCACCACCACTACAGCAGCTCTCGAACAGGATATGTGGAAACTCTGAAGTGATTCGCTCCAATAGCTCATACAGACCAAGGACATAACGATGTGCAGTCTCCCCTTGGCGTTCAGGGGGTAACTCTGCAGAGCCAATCTCCGTTAAACAACGGTTCATATCCCATTTCACATAGCTAATGGGCACCGTCGAGAAAATTCGGGATAATGACTCATAAATGTACTGGCGCACATCTTCCCGTGTATAGTCCAGCACCAATTGCCAGCGGGCTTCGCTGCGGCGGCGTCCCGGCACATGCAGACACCAGTCGGGATGCTTACGATAGAGGTCGCTATCTGGCGAGATCATTTCTGGCTCGAACCAGAGTCCGAACTGTAAACCTAGATGGTTCACGCGCTGGGCAACATCAGACAATCCGCCTGGAAGCTTGCGTAGATCCTCCACCCAGTCTCCGAGAGAGGAATTGTCAGCGTCTCTTTTGCCAAACCAGCCATCATCCAGCACGAATAGCTCGATCCCAAGCTTCGCGCCTTCGGCCGCAATGGACTCCAGTTTGTCCGCATTGAAGTTAAAATAGGTAGCTTCCCAATTGTTGACCAGAATAGGCCGTTCCTTATCTCTAAATACCCCTCTGCATAAACGGGTCCGGTACAAACGGTGATAGGTTCTCGACATTTCCCCGATCCCCTCAGATGAATACACCATAACTACTTCTGGGGTCTGGAATTGTTCTCCCGGCTCCAGTAGCCATGAGAAATCAAAAGCGTTCAGCCCCATCGTAAATCTTGTCATCCCGAAAGAATCGACCTCTGCCTCGGCTTCAAAGCCTCCGCTATATACAAGACTGAAGCCGTAGGCCTCTCCATGATTTTCATCCGTTTCAGGTTTCACCAGCGCTGCAAATGGATTTAACTGATGACTGCTCATCCCTCTGCGGCTCCCAATGGTCGTACCCCCTTGCACCAGACGTCTGCGAGTCAGATTACCTTCTCTTGACCAGGCCCCTGCCAAATAGATCATATCCATTTCGCCAGACGAGAAATCGACACTGGCACTCAGTGCACGTTGTAATTGGAGCTGGGCATCTCCACCATTTGTGAACTCCACAGAGCGGGTAATCACGTTAGAGTCCTCATATATGGTATATCGTAAAATAACAGTTAGCTTGGCATAATCATCCTTGAGCGTAAGCTCCAGCGTCTGTGCTTCTTGGTCGGACTCCACATATACTGAAGGCAGCCCAGCAAGTGCTGGTTTCCCCTCCGTGACCCGGTACCCACTGTATTTCAATTCCGTGATACGAGTGCCATCTTCAAGCCGAACTTGATAAGCAGGTGTTCTGAAATCTCCCGTTCCATATTGTGGGTATTCCTGCGGGAGTCGGTCAAGCCCCGTATTTCCTCCCAGATTCAACAGCCCTTCCAAATTACTGTCACTCCGTAGCTTCTTGCCCCAATACACATGTGCCGGATAATCATTGATAAGCTGAAGAATATAACTCATTCCTGCACTTTGTAAATGGAAAAGCCCCTGATCTTCCTGAATTAAAATCCCCATGCGCTAGTCCTTCTCTCCTTAAGATTTACAGTAAATCTTCGCTAACAAAATCAACCATAGATTTAACCTTTAGCCCCTTAGGAACGGCCGGAATCCAATCTCTTCCATCCTTGCCCCGCTGAGAGAATACTATCGTCTTGGACTGTCCTGGGAGAAGATCAAAGAAGTTGTCGGAGAATATACCTTCATCCTCTGAGATCAGGTATACGCCTCTAGCCAATACATTACTTGTCACAGTGAAGCTTAAACCACCGCTATCCGGAGTTTCCTCTATCTTAATCACTGAATGCTGCAACGGAATTTCTGTTTCCGGGACAAAATAATGCACCTTGCGGTCTATCACCTGTCCATCAGCCTGCAAGTTAATCTCTAACACTGCCTCGTCTGATCCATGACCTTCTAGCAATTCCACCACAGGAGACGAGAATACAATAGCCGTAGAATCGGCTCCGAGCTCAACCGGATGTGTCCACTCTCGTAGCACCGAGCCGTCAAACTTATACAGCCTAAGCATCAGCTCAGAAGTTATTGCTCTTCTTAAGTCAGAAACGACATGAACGTCAATCCGCTCACGGTCTGTACCATCAATAGACAACAAGACATCCTTGAAGCTTGAGCGTACGGTATATTGCAAAGCTTTCCAGCGCCCGTTGTAATCCATACCCGCCCAAGAAGCAACCGGCCAGCAATCATTCATCTGCCAATATATAGTGCCCATACAATAAGGTTTATTTCTTCTGTGACTTTCAATCGCAATTCGGATCGCTTCAGCTTGCAAAATTTGACTCATATATAGAAATGCTTTGAAATCCTTCGGCTGCGGCAGATACATATCCATATATTCTTTGATCAGCAGATTACCGCGGCCATTCTTCTGATGAGCCAGCATCACCTTTGAAGTAAGCTCCAAATCCTGCTCTTCGGCATAACTCATTACGGTTTTCAGTTCCGGGAACGACTGGAAGCCATACTCACTCATAAAGCGGCCAACCTTTGTATTATAATTCTCAAAAGGCTCAATTCCGTGCCACACGCCCCAGTAATGAACATCCCCATCCCCCGCCATCCGCGTCGCATGCTGATCCATATTGCCCGTCAGATCCCGCAGCGGCGAAGACGGCCAATAGTCTACTCCTGGATGGAAAGCGGTAACAGCCTCCGGCAGAATATGGTGGAATATTTTCTCATAATCAGCCCACATGCTCGCTCTATGTTCAGCATCGATTTTTTCTTTCCAGCCCCAGCCCATATTTTCCTCGAACTGTGACCAGGCCGAATCAATCTCGTTATTGCCACACCATAAGGCGATGCAGGGATGATTGCGCAATCTTTTGACGTTATACTCCGCTTCTTTCTTCACATTTGCAAGGAACGCCTCGTCCCCCGGATACATGCTGCAAGCAAACATAAAATCCTGCCAGACCAGCAGACCATATTCATCACAAAGCTTATAAAAAATCTCCTCTTCATAAAAACCGCCGCCCCATACGCGCAGCATATTCATGTTTGATTCTACCGCCGTGACAATTTCATGCCGATACCGCTCCTCGGTAACTTCTGTGATGAAGCTGTCATTCGGAATATGGTTGGCACCTTTAGCAAAGACCGGCACACCATTCAGCGCGAAAGAAAATGAAGTTCCCTTGGCATCGCGTTCCCGAATCAATTGAATACTGCGCAGTCCGGTTCTTACACTTTTGCTAATTATAGCTTCCTTACCCTGCACCAAATCGGCTTGGAAAGTATATAAATGAGGTTCGCCTAGCCCTCTACACCACCAGAGCTGCGGCTGATCTATCACGATATCCATCTCTACTTGCTGTTTGCCACCCTCTAATGTAACTGTTCGCATCCATTCTAAGCCATCGGCGCTTATACGCAGCATTCCCTGCCAAGCAGTAGGAGCATCCACTTCAATAATTGCGGTCAGTCGAGCTTCTTCCTTGGTGATCACATTTTGACGGATATAGAGATCTGTGATTTGAACTTCGTCACGTCCCTCAAGGGAGGCTTCACGCCATATGCCACTGGTCAAGAAACGCGGGCCCCAGTCCCAGCCGTAATGATAAGGAGCTTTGCGGGCAAAAACACTAATCCGCTGTTCATCCAGCCCCCCAAGCTCGGATTGATCATTCGGTGCAGGCAACGTATACCCCAGCTTTGCTAGTTTAGGCAAATCCTCTTTGACTACAGAGCGGAACCTCACTCTAATATTGTTCTCACCAATCTTCAGCTGATCTTTGACATCCACTCTCCACGCCAAAAACATATTATCTGCAGCGAGTACATGTACATTATTCACATAAACATCAGCATAGGTATCAAGACCTTCAAAGATCAGCTCCTTGCAAGAAAGCCCCGACCACTCTTCACCAAGCTGCAAAGTCGTTTGATATTCCCAATCCTTCTTATCAATCCACTGTAGATTATGTTCATTCATTCCATAGAAGGGATCCTCAATTTTTCCGTTCTTCAGTAAATCCGTATGGACCGTGCCTGGCACAGTAGCTGGAAGCCACTCCTCATCTCCGCAACCTCTAAATTCCCACTTTGCAAGCTTCATCTCTAGCTGTTTCATTTTATCCTCCTAAAAGTTTTGTAGAGCATATGCTTCTTTGAACGACTTCATACAAAACTCACTTCGAAAGCATTTGCTTAAAGTTTTGTAGAGCATATGCTTCTTTGAACGACTTCGTACAAAACTCGCTTCGAAAGCAGCAGCTTAAGTTTTGTAAGCCTATTCATCTTTCAAAATAGCATACCTCTTCTAGCATTTCATTGAAGTCAATTGATATTCTTTGTATTTTGTTATCCATTCGTTAGGAATGCACTAATTATAATCGCTCAAACAAAACAAATAAAGACAATAAATAATAATACAATACATTTCTAAACGCTTTATTTAAAGCTATAATGTTCATGTAAACGCTAACAAAATAATGAAAAGGGGATTAAGTTATGAGAAATAAGTTATTTTCGTTATCTTTTGTTATGATCATGGTTTTATCATCAACGCTTGCTGGCTGCGGCTCGAACAACGGCAACAGTACAAATAACGGGGCTTCCGCAACAGATAAGCCCGCAGCAACGAATACAGAAAATACAAGTGGTGATTCAACAAACACCGCAACAGCTGAGCCTGCAGCGGGAGCTGATATTAGCGGAAAAATCACCTTCCTGACCAACAGAACAGACATGATTGGTAAAGAATACGACGAATATTTAAAGCGCTTTAATGAGAAATACCCGAATATTAAAGTCGAATTCGAAGCTTCTCAGACCGACTATAATCAACAAGCTAAAGTCAGAATGGCCAGCGGCGAGCTTCCAGACGTTATGTTCGTGCCTACCATCCCTAACTCCGACCTGCCGAAATACTTCGCTTCACTGGATGATCTTGGTCTGAACGATCAAATCACCTTTAAAGACTTTAAATCCTTTGATGGCAAGCTGTACGGAATTACCACAGGGAACTCTACATCCGGGATTGTTTATAACAAAAAAGCATTTGCCGATGCCGGTATCACAGAAACACCAAAGACTTGGGATGAATTTTTGGCTGCCTGCGAGAAGCTGAAAGAAAAAGGTGTCATTCCACTGGCTTCTAACTTCAAAGATAAATGGCCGCTTGGTACATGGGCTTATGATACACCCCGCCTGATTGCAGGTAATCCTGACTTCCCTAACGAGAAATTGAACACAGAAACACCATTCACGATGGATAACGGCTATGGGAAAGCCTTTAGTCTGCTGAGAGAGCTTAACGAAAAAGGCTATCTGGAAAAAGACATCAACTCTACTAACTGGGAGCAATCGAAAAAAGACATCGCTTCCGGCAAGTTCGCCATGTACTATCTCGGAAACTGGGTTATTAACCAAGTTATTGGAGTCGGAGCTCCTTCAGACAATGTTGGCTTCTTCCCGTTGCCTTATGATAATTCGGGCAAACCATCTGCTACCCTCAGCCCTGACTTCTTCTATGCTGTCGCCAAAAACAGTAAAAACTTAGAGGCAGCAAAAGCTTTTGTAAAATGGATGATTGAGGATTCGGGATATGAGGATTTCGCGGGCTTTATCTCTCCATTAAAAGGAAAAGAGTCTAATCTGGCTCAGCTAAAAGAATTCCAGGCTACTGGAGTAGAGCTTATAGAAGGAACTGTCGATGATGCGAAGGTTACAGAGATCGGCAATAAGGCACAGCTGGATCTTCCAGCAGTAGTTCAAGAATTCGTGCTTGCTAAGGACCCACAATCTGTAATAGACAAGTGGAACAAGGCTTGGGCAAAAGCCAAGAAAGACCTCGGCTATTAATTAAGGCATCTTTTCACTCATGAAATAGAAGTACACTACGGCGCAAAATGGATTATCGCCCTTACGGATAATCCATTTTGCCTTTCCATATCAAGCTTTTATGAAAGAAGGGCTAGCGATGTTCGGAACACTTTCCTATAACAAACAGAAAATGATAATCATCGTATCATTCCTCACGATCCCATTGTTGCTCCTTGCGACGTTTACGTATTATCCAGCGCTTAAGCTGATCTATTACAGCTTTACCAACTGGGATGGCTATAGCCCTGAGAAACCTTGGGTTGGTCTTGCTAATTACCGCGAGGTCTTCTCTAATCCTGATATTTTCAAAGTATTTACACATAACTTTGCTTATTTCGCTATGGGAATTATTCAGAACATTGTCGCCATTTATTTTGCAGTTGTTTTGAATAGTAAACTCAAAGGTAAAAATGCATTCCGAATCTTACTTTTCCTTCCTTACATCATGAACGGGGTTGCCGTTGCTTTTATGTTTGGTTATGTCTTTGACACTACTAACGGCTCATTGAACATGTTCCTGAATAGCATCGGTCTAACCGGACTAGGACAGACCAGCTGGCTCGGAACAGAAGGTCTGGTCAACTACTCTCTGGCGTCCACAGGATTTTGGCGTTTCATGGGCTATAACATGGTCATCTACATCGCCTCTTTGCAGGCCATACCAAACGATATCTATGAAGCCTCAAAGATCGATGGTGCCGGACCTTTTCAGACGCTTTGGAGAATCACTTTACCCAATATGAAGCCAGTCATCCAGCTTAACTTATTTCTCACCGTCACCGGGGCACTGGAAGTATTCGATCTCCCCTTCGTACTGACCAAGGGCGGCCCTGCAGGTGCCAGCGAAACTTACGTTCAGAAAGTTGTAGATACTGCATTTGCTTACAACAACTATGGTCTCGCTTCTGCCATGAGTATTATCCTGCTCTTCTTTGTCGTTATCGTACTGTTAATTCAACAACTAGTTCTTAGCCGGGGAGGAGACAAATAGACATGACACACTCCAAGTTTCGCTTCACAGACTTCATTAAATACTTCTCGCTAATAATCGGCGTATTTGTCGTACTCTTTCCTCCTTATGTTGTTATCGTAAACGCCTTCAAATCAACTGATGAATTCAACAGCAGTAGCTCCATGGCGTTGCCGACAAGCTTTTTAAACTTTGATAATTTCATTGCAGTCTTCCAGCGTGGGGGTCTACTTAACGGCTTTGGTAACGTGTTAATTATTATTGCTATTACTTTAATTCTGAACATTCTATTTGGAACTATGGTAGCATTTGTACTGGGACGCTTCTCTTTTAAATTAAAACCTGTTGTCTTCGGTGCTTATTTAATAGCCACTATTATTCCAAGCATCACGACACAAGTAGCGACTTTTGGTATCATCAAAAGCATGGGGCTTTATAACACGCTCGGCGCACCTATCGTGCTCTACATCGGAGCAGATGTGATTCAAATTATTCTTTATTTGCAATTTATCCGTAATATTCCCGTAGATCTCGATGAGAATGCGATGGTTGAAGGCGCATCTCTTTTCAAAATCTATCGCTCGATTATTTTCCCATTATTGACGCCGGCTACAGCTACTTTGATTATCTTGAAGACGATTAGTATTTATAATGACATGTACATCCCTTATCTATATATGCCAAAACAAAGCCTGGGCGTAGTTACGACGATACTGATGCGTTTTCAGGGGGTCAATTCAGGAGAGTGGAATTTGATCTGTGCGGCCATTCTACTTATCTTACTTCCAACAATAATTCTATATTTCTTCCTACAACGTTATATCTTTGAAGGCGTAACCAGCGGTGCAGTTAAATAAGGCAGCTCACTTTAAGAAAGGACAACGCAAATGGTATCATTCATCCGGCTAGTCTTACGTAAAATGTGGTTGTTCCTTGCCAATCTTCCGATGGAGCGGAAACTGATCGTCGTATTTATCTTTTTGATCTCGCTTCCAATCACTTATGTTAGTTATTTGTCCTCCCGCTCCATGTTCAATTCTGTTCTTGTGAATGCAACGGAAAGCGCGAACCAAATGACATCGAACGCCTCTGATACCATTGACCGTTATGTCGCCGATCTAAAAAGATATACTGCGCTGCCGCTGTATAATACCGATGTACAATTCTACCTTACTCAGCAAAATACCGACTGGGATAAAAATACTGGCATGGCGATGTTCCTGAGCTACTTGAAGCATACGAAGGAAGAGATCATCGCCGTGTACATGGTGGATCAATACGGTTCTGTTTTTTATGATAGAGTCCCAGGAATCCACGAGCTATATCCTGAGGAACGATTAGCTGAGTGGAGGACCTTAAGTGAAGAAGCTGGGGCCGCTCCTGTCATTCAAGGCAAACATACGATTCGTGTAAACTCCAATCTCCATAGAGAGGTTATCAGTGTACTTCGTACCATTAATTCTGTAAGCACGCTAGATAATATAGGAATTCTCGTATTTGATGTAGACATCAACTTGTTTAAGGGGATCATCGATCCCGTAAATGCGGTAACGCAAGGCAATACACTAATTGTAGATAATAACGGAGAACTGATCTATGCAGGTGAAGAGTCCGCAGACTCGATGCAAGCTGGCGAGGAGCAAAGTCTGAACACGCAGCTTTTGCTGCAGCATGTGAATCAGCAACAGGATCATTTTCAAATAGAAATCAATGGCCAGTCTTATCTTGCAGTGTATACCGTTTCGAAACAGACAGGTTGGACGACAATGGTTACGATTCCTTTGGCCCGTATCCTGTCACCTGTACAAAAGAATCGCAATGCTCTTATATTGACTACACTGATCATTATTGCTTTTGCACTTTGTGTTGCGACGATTATCTCACATGCGCTGACCAAACCTCTTAAATCTTTAGTCCGTCTAATGAAACGGGTACAGCACGGTAATCTGGATGTCTGGCAGCACTCCAAATACAATGATGAGATCGGTATGCTCGGCAGTCATTTTAATCGAATGATCATAAGGGTCAAGGATCTGCTGCAGGAAGTATCCCTCACCGAGAAGCGTAAGCAGAAGGCTGATATGAGAGCACTTCAGAACCAGATCAATCCACATTTTATTTATAATACGCTGGAGTCTATCCGTATGCTGGCAGAGAGTAATGATGACCCACGTGTAGCGAAGCTTACCTATTTGCTTGGACTTCAGATGCGTTACAGTATTGTCCGAAGCGAAGAAGACGTTACGATCAGACAAGAGCTGGATCATGTACGAAATTATTATCATCTGCTGCAAATCCGGTTCCCAGATAAGTTTAGTCTAGACATTGATGTGCCCGAGAAATTTTTACATCTTCCTGTAATCAAGCTTGTCTTTCAGCCGATTGTGGAGAACGCGGTCTTTCATGGCTTGGATCAAAAAGTAGGGCTCGGCACCTTGCGCATCACCGCATGGAGTGAGCATGGAAAAGTCGTATTCTGTGTAGAAGATGATGGGATCGGGATGGATGAAGCTACCCTTCGATCCTTAAATAATAGTCTGCAAAATGGGACTGAAAGTGAAATGTTCGGAATTGGTCTACGAAATGTGAATGAGAGAATCCGCCTGCATTACGGCAGCTCATTCGGGCTCCTTGTAGAGAGTACGCTCGGAGTGGGTACTCGTGTTACGCTACGCATTGAGGACATTACCTTCACTACGCATAGTGAAGATGACATGAATTACGGAGAGGAGATGCTCTGATTGCTGCGAATTGCAATTGTTGACGATGAAATCCTGATCCGCGAAGGTCTAGCCCGAATGATCAGCAAAGAAAACACTGAATTCCTGGTCATCGGCACCTACTCCGATGGGAAACACTTGCTTGACGAGTTACCTTCACTTCAACTTGATGTTGTGATTACTGATATTCGTATGCCGCAAATCAACGGCTTGGAATTAATTAAACAGTTAAAAACCAGTCACCCTCAAATCCGCTCCATTCTGATGAGTGGATTTGTTGAATTTAATTATGCCAGAGAAGCCATACGCAGCTCTGCAGTAGACTACTTATTAAAGCCGATCGATAAGGAGCAACTATTCGAGCTGCTTTATCAATTGGAGGAAGAGCAACAGTTCTCTCGTGACAAGGAGGTACGTCACCGTTCTGGTCTCTTGCTGACCCTACTTCAAGTCGATGAGCCCCCTTCCCCCTTGCTGTTGTCGAGTCTTATCTTGCCCCAGCCTTATTTCTCGGTCTTTGTGTTCAAAGGAAGACCCCGAGAGACCGTCTGTTTCTGTGTAGACAGTCTGAGGCAAGAGAGGACATTTAGCATCGACAGCTTAGAGATTCAGAATGGTCTGCACGTCTGTATCCTGTATTCTACGAAGCCACTCTCAAACAGCGATTGGAATGACATGGGTGACAGGATCCGTATCTCTGCCAATGGTATGATATTGCATATAGGTGCTAGCCGTTCATATAATGATACCACCAAGCTTAGACAAGCATATCTAGATGCTAAGTTAGCCTGCAGTGTCGGTATTTATAATCCAGATCGACTGCATTATGTGAATATTCAGGACATTCGACAGCCTGAGATAAATATTCTAGAGCCTTTTAATGCGATCAAGGAACCCTTAATCCATGATCTGCAGATTCTAAATATGGAGGGTGCCTTAGAACGTGTGCATAGCTTATTCTCAGTACTGAGATCACAACAAGCTGCGCCCGATCAAATTCTCCGTGTCTGTGGATGGGTTATTGAATCTGCGCAGAAAGAACTGCAAGAATTCGAGACCCTCTACAAAGATGCTCGCACTTTCGGGCTGGATGAAAGCATCGCGTCCAGTATGAGCTTCAGTGAAATTGAGCGTGGTTTCACCGACCAATTCTCTAGCATTCTGTTTGAGATCAGAGCCCATCGCCTAGAGATGTCCGGTACAGCTGTAGAAACCATAAAGCGCTGGATATCAGCCAACTATAATCAACATGCCGATCTAAATACCTTGGCGAATATGGTTTTTTTGACACCAAGCTATCTAAGTAAGCTGTTCAAACAAGAGACTGGACTTACTTTAACGGACTACATCACGGAAATTCGGCTACGTAAAGCCAAGCATCTGCTTAAGAATGCCCCTGATCTAAAGATTCACGAGATTGGTGCAGAAGTTGGATATGGCGATCCAGCCTACTTCAATAAGCTTTTTAAACGTGTAGTCGGTGTTACACCCAATGAATATAAACGAATTTCTATCGTATAAGGAGATTGATCACTTGCAGTCACAGCTTCACACGAGTAGCGATAATCATGAAACAATCACCGTCTATGACACAACAGAACTATATGGTGAAAAAGGTATGTTCCGCGTCATGCAGTTTTCCAATCAGGCCATTCAAGGTGCAATGGATCTCAATCACCCGGAACGAGTTGTGTTTGAATATCCGCGAGCCATTATTCACTTGATGGAAATTAACGCTCCCTTTTTCGAGGATGCCTTTCTTATTGGTCATGGGATTGGAACGATTGCTGGGTATTTTCTAGACAAAAGATTCAAAGTAGCTGAGGTGGACAGTGAAGTAGTCGAATTAAGCCGCCGCTATTTCGGATACACACAAGATAACGTAGTGATCGGTGACGGACGTCAGATCCTTGAAGGTGAGGAACACCAGAAATATGATTACATCATCTTGGACGCTTTCACCGCCGCAGGTACACCGAGACATTTAATCTCCAGTGAATTTTTCAGCATCGCGTATTCAAAACTGAATGCCGAAGGGTATCTCCTTATGAATCTTATGGGAAAAGGAGAAAATGACCCTCACATTAACGCGATTCATACCACGCTTGCGGAAGAATTCACCTACATCAAATCCTTTGCGCTGGCTTCAGAAGGGGCTGCGGATATCAAAAACATCATTATTATAGGTGGATTTAAGCCGATTCGCTTTCAAGCTCGCCACATGGCAGGCTTTAATGAAATCCAGCTTGGGCAAGGATATCTTATTCGGGATTAAAGTATATATTAAAAATGACCTCGTCCTCCACTTCATTGTGGATGTTGAGGTCATTTTTGGGCTGTTACTATCTGATATCCTTTACACCGGATTAGGGACAAAACTGCCACCTCGGCAATACTTCAGATAATTTAGCGCATGCACTTGTCCAGTCATTTCTAACTCACCTTGATAGACAGGATCATGCCAGCCTTCAATATCAATAGTTCCCTTATAGCCGGCTTGGCGCAGAATCGTGATGATATCCACCCAATTCGTATCTCCAAAGCCAGGTGTCCGATCCCACACATAAGACTTAGGTCCGTGAATCCCATATTCCTTGACGATATCCCAAGCAATGGTGGCATCCTTGCCATGTACGTGGAATACCTTATCCACCCATTTTCGTAGCTGCGGAATCGGATCAATCAGACCGATCAGCTGGTGGCACGGTTCCCATTCCAGACCTAAATTATCTGCTGGAACCGCATTGAACATCTTCTCCCAGGCTGAAGGATTATGAGCAATGTTCCACTCTCCGGCCTGCCAATTTCCACCCATAGAGCAATTTTCAAAAGCAATTCTTAAGCCTCGATCGGCTGCTCTTTTGGACAATTCACTAAACACCTCTGCAAATCTCGGAATCGACTCGTCAATCGAAGAACCTGGAAGACGTCCGGTGAATCCGCCGATAATATCTGTGCCGAATAAATGCGCATGATCAATCAGCCGCTCCCAGCTGGCGAGTGTGTCAGCGTTGTCGCCTGTTCCTGATAGTGGATTGCCATAAATCCCAACAGAAGAGATGACAAAATCATGTTCAGCAGCCAGTTCCCTAAGTCGTGCAGCTGTTTCTACAAGATTGGTTTCACCGGTGGTCTGCCAAAAGTTCAAGTTAAAGGACTCAAACCCATGCTGAACAATTTGCGGAATAACGGCGACGGCCTCCCCGCCACGAACTAGAGTACCTATTCTTAATGTGTCTTGCATTTGGGTTACCACTCCAATGATAGCGTTTATAGTCAGTATTATACCTTAAGTGTTTTGAGCATCTTGCAAGAGCCTCGTTTGAGCAATACCGCATCGTAGACAATATGCTGATGGCCTGATCGTCCAGAAATAAGATCAAACAGGACGCCCACGCTAGATAAGGCCATTTCTGTACCCGGTTGGCTGATCGTATCGAGTGAAGGATGAAAATATTCAGCCATCTCAATTCCGTCAAAGCCAATGATTGAAATATCATCCGGGATAGACAACCCCGCGGTAAGTACAGCTTTGGCAGCACCGATAGCAATCGTGTCAGAAGCCGCAAATATTGCGGTTACTCCCTTATTCCTTTTAAGCAGTCTTCGTGCTGCATCAAATCCCGAGCTAGGACTGTATTCACAATCCTCTACCAGCTGTGGATCATAAGGCAGATTATGTTCTTCCAGTGCTTTTTTGTAGCCCAAATATCGCCGGTTCCCTGTAGTTTCATCCAGCAGTGGGGATTTGGCTAGAAAACCAATATTCTCATGCCCAAGTGAGATCAAATAATTTGTGGCTTTATATGCTTCTTTCAATTCATTAATGGTGACACTAGAAAAGATATCCGGGTCTACCTCTTGCGTGGAGGTGATCGTCGTCAGTACAAACGGAACCGTCAGCTGCTTGAATTTCTCTTCGGAATGATTGTAGGTTCCCCCCATGAAGATGATCCCGCATAGATTTTTTTCTTTGATCAGCTGAATCGCCGCATTGATTTCATCCGTACCGTCCTCTACCTGATGAATAAGGAAAGGATAACCTCGCAGATTAGCCTGGCGCTCGATTTCTTTGATCATATTGGAGAAGAACGGATTCGTAATCCCCTTGACCATAAGTGCAATGTTCTTAGACTCCGTAGTTTTTAAATTTCTTGCATTCGAATTGGGAATGTAATTATATTCCTTTACAACATTTAGAACCTTTTCCCGTGTAGCCTTGCTCACCAGCCCCTTGTTGTTGATGACCCTGGAAACCGTCGAGATGCCCACACCGGAAATCCGCGCGATATCCTTGATATTTACGTCCACTATACTCCCCCACTTATGAATAAGGGAGCTATATGAAACTATAGCTCCCTCACACCTTTTAACGTTCTTTAGTTCACCGGAACAAACTCAGCCAATTGCTTTTCTACTTCGGCAATAACCTTGTCAATTCCTGCTTTTTTCAGTTGCTCACGGTAATCCGCTACAGCAGCTTTAGGATCTTTGCTTGTTTTACCAAGCATCAATTGAATACCAAGCTGGGAATTCACGTTGGAGATGGAAGCAATTTCTGTAGTTACATTCGCTGGATCGAAAGTAAAGCCGTTGTATGGATCATTGATAGCCACTTTATCCCACTCTGCGAACAGAGAGTTACGGATTGGGTTCTCTGTGTCCGTAGGAACTACGAATTTGTCATTACGAAGTGACCAAGCAGCGAAACCTCCGCCGTCTGTTTTTTCGTTAAAGCCTGCAGGCTGCTTTTTAACTCCATTTTCCATGACATATTGCTTACCTTCAATACCGTTTTGGATGAGGTTGTAGTAGCTTTCGTCAGTCATGAACTTCTCGATTACCATCAAAGAACGCTCTGGATTCTCAGAGTTGACACTAATTACGGTAGAGTTATCAACACCCATTTTACGTTTAATCTTCTTGTTAGCTTCTGCAAAAGTATAGAAATCAGTTTCTACCCCTGGTAGTGCAGTCTTATCCCCGCCATATTGACCGAGCCAGTCCTGAGTATGCGTCAAGTAACCCGCGGAGTTTGCTGCTCTGAAGTTATCCTTGCTTCCAAGTGATGAGGACAGTACATCTTTGCCCCAGTATCCCTTGTCTGCCCATTCACGCATCTTCACAGCCCAATCTTCGAATTCTTGGGTGTAGGCTGGAGAGAACACTGTTTTGTAGTCCTCTGCGCTCTTAGTCACTAAATTGATTTCATTTGTTGAGATCCCTGGTGCATTAAGCCACTGACCAGTAGTATCTACGAGCATTCTGAACATATTTTGTGCATCTTCAGCTTTACCATTAATAGGTGGGAATGATTCATTGGCAACTACATTGTCCATGTATTTAACCATATCGTCGATAGATGCAATTTTTTCCATGCCGTATTTTTTCAGCAAGTCTACACGATAAGCATAACCGCTTGGTGTATATTCGCTATAAAGACTCGGAACACCATAGATTTTACCTTTGACCTTCGTATTTTCCCACACACTTGCTGGAATTTCTGCCTTCAGCTTAGGAGCAACTTTGTCGAGCATGTCAGTAATGTCTACCAATGCACCTTCACTTGCTAATGTATAGTAGTTTACCGGTGCTCCAGGAGAAGCATGTGACAAATCAAATGTTTCACCAGAAGCAAATAGCAATGGATATTTCGTTGCAATATCTGGCCAGTCGATATATTTAATTTCTAAAGTTGTATTGATATCTGCCTTGAGTTTTTTGTTAATCTCAGCTAGAATCGCCTTATTTTGAACACCTTCACTGCCCCACAAGTAGTACGTCAGCTTAGCTTCTTTGGAAGTATCGACTCCTCCTGTATTGTTAGCAGATGTTTCTGGTGATTTAGTAGCTGCTGCATCATTGCTAGAAGCATTGTCTTTGGATGATGAGCAAGCTGTAAGTGCCCCCGTAAGCATTAGGACAGCTAGTAAAGAAGACGCCGTTTTTTTACCTTTCATTAGGTAAACCTCCCTTTTTTTCTGTTAATAATGATTGCTTGATTTATAATAAACGCCCTATGAAAAGGAAACGTCCATTAACCCTTTACTGCCCC
Source organism: Paenibacillus sp. FSL E2-0201 (assembly GCF_037963325.1). Classification (NCBI taxonomy): domain Bacteria; kingdom Bacillati; phylum Bacillota; class Bacilli; order Caryophanales; family Paenibacillaceae; genus Paenibacillus; species Paenibacillus sp. FSL E2-0201. The sequence goes on along the minus strand of NZ_CP150154.1, from coordinate 922,480 downwards.
GATTGTGAGGCCTGTTACGAAGTAACGCTGCACAAATGGATATAGAAGAATAATAGGTCCAGTAGCTAGCACAGCTGTAGCCATTTTAATGGATTGCGTCGGAAGATCAGCAGTATTGATTACCGCCCCCGAATTGACTAGCGCTCCGAGATTCGCCTGATTGACCATTCGCTGCAAGAAGTATTGAAGCGGATACTTCGTCGGATCGTCGATATACAACATTCCGTTATACCATTCATTCCAAAAGCCCAGTGCCGAGAACAATCCAATTGTTGCTAAGGATGGAACTGCTAGTGGAATGAATATCCGCCAATAGATGCGGAAGTCACCGGCGCCGTCAATTGTAGCGGATTCATATAGAGAATCCGGAATAGCTTTCATAAAGTTACGCATTAGGAAGATGGACCAAGCGCCCACTACACCCGGAAGGATCATGGCGAATAAGCTGTCCTTCATATGAAGATGTTTGACCATCAGGATATACGTTGGAATCAAACCACCGCTGAAAAGCGTTGTAAAGTAAATCATAAAGGAGAAGAAATTACGATATTTGAAATCTTTTCGGTTAAGTACGAACCCAGCCATTGACATCATGAATAGTCCAAGTACCGTACCTACTACGGTGATAAAAATCGTAACCTGATAAGCACTTACTAGTTTGCCAGAGTTATTCAACAGCAATTCATAAGCCTTTAATGAGAATTCCTTTGGCCAGAGCTTATAGCCTTCACGGACAATTTCCTGTTCATTCATGAACGAGGAAGAGATCATTAATGCAAAAGGAAATACACAAAATAGTGCAAAGATTGTAATGCAGAGATAGCTGACCGCTTTAATGAGAATACTGCCAGAATCCTGCTTGATTTTTGATTGTTCCACTGATATCACCCCTATTTCGTTTCTGAATTTAGAATAATGCGCTGTCTGGTTCGACCTTACGAACAATAAAGTTTATCACCAGTACCAGAATCAGACCGAATAAGGATTGATAGAAGCCGACTGCCGCACCCATGGAGAAGTTGAATTGCCCCACTAATGAACGGAAGACATAGGTATCAATGATATCCGTCTGCGGATACAGCACGGAGTTAGTACCAATCAGGTTGTAGAATAGGTCGAAGGAGCCTTTAAGAATGCCACCCAATCCGAACAACAGCAATAGAATAAAAGTAGGCTTCAGAATTGGAAGAGTCATGTAGCGAATCCGCTGCCAGGTCGTAGCCCCATCCATATAGGCCGCCTCATACAAATCATGATTAATTCCTGTAATGGTTGCCAAATAGACAATCATACCGTATCCAGTTCCAGCCCAAATCTTAAAGGCAACAATGATATACTTCCAAATCCCAGGGTCAGAGTAAAATTCATAACGATCTAACCCCAAGCTTACAAACATCGTATTAATAAAACCTGAGTTGAAGTTGAACAAGTTGTAGGCAAATACACCGACGATAACCATTGAGATAAAGTTTGGAAGAAGAATGACGGACTGCGTTATCTTCTTGAACCACTTACCTGCTATTTCAGATAACATAATGGCGAAAACGATTTGAATAATATTCCCCAAGGCAAGAAATACAACATTGTAGAGTAGTGTATTTTTGGTAATATTCCAGAGATCACCGTTTTGAAACAGGAACTCAAAGTTCTTAAGGCCAATGAAATTACTACCGAAAATACCCTTATTGAGCTTGTAATCTACGAATGCGACGTAAGCGCCAGGCATTACCGCATAGTGAAAAATAATAAAGTATAGGATTACAGGCAGCAACATTAGAAAAAGCACTTTGTTCTTAATGACTTCCCGGACAATATTTCCACCCGCAAGCTTAATTCTTGCCAATGAGCCCACCTCCAATTTGAAAAATGCATTTCGTCAGATGCATAACTTAGCTTCCTTTCCTGTCCCGCAACCAGCTTAAAACTGATTGCTCATCCTTTATGATAAGGCGTATCGGATGATATAGAAACGTTTCCATAATTTCTTTGAAACTCCCTGTACGAAAATCATACTCCCTAGATGTATGCGCTGTCAATTCATTTTATTTTTGTTTTTCTAGTAATAAAAATCACATTTTACAACCTAAATATAATGAATCGGCCGATTTCACGAAGATAATTGACTTTTTATGGCCTTCGGACTAAGATCGATATGTATCGTTTATGGAAACGTTTCTATCTGTTCTTTCATAACATGTCAGCCTCTATCTATGACGTCTGACGTTGAACTCCCCGTACCGATCTATTACATGTCTCATCCAATAATATTAATCTGCGTATGCACACGGAACAGGGTATTGAAAGCTATCCTTTACTCGGAATCCTCTCCCGCTTAAAGCAGCGGCGAACAGAAATCGCAAGCGCTTTCTTATTGGTATAGCACATCTAATTGTCACAATAACTATCAATGCGCTCACGAGGAAGGTGTTAACCATGACTAAATCTTTTATCCAAGATCTTGTGAACGATATGACTCTGGAAGAAAAACTGGCCCAATTAACCCAGCTAGGCCCTCACTATTGGGGTTTGGATGATACCGTGGATTTAACCGGCCCATTTAAAGAACTGAACATTCAGCCACAGGTGATGGAGAACATAGGAAGTGTTCTGAATGGTATTGGAGCTAGAAATGTGATTGATCTGCAGACCCGGCATTTGCAAGCCAGTCGTCAGAAGATTCCTCTGCTCTTCATGGCGGATGTCATTCATGGCTACAGAACAATTCTTCCGATCCCGCTTGCGATAGGTTGTAGCTTTGATATGGAAGCTTACGAGCGATTTGCTGAAGTTGCAGCCAAAGAGAGCGCAGCTGCCGGCATCCATCTCACTTTCTCACCTATGACAGATCTCGTACGCGATCCGCGCTGGGGACGGGTGATGGAGACGTCCGGTGAGGATCCTTATCTGAATGCCCGTGTAACTGAGAGCATGGTACGGGGCTATCAGGGCAAAGACCTAAAAGAAAAAGGTCGTATCGCTGCCTGTGTGAAGCACTTCGCCGGTTATGGCGCTCCCGAAGGCGGTCGAGAATATAATACGGTCGATATGTCCCTCGGCGTATTACGTGAGTTCTATCTACCAGCCTATAAAGCTGCTGTAGATGCTGGTGTAGCCATGGTGATGGCCGCATTCAATACGATTGACCGTATACCAGCAAGCGGTAATTCCAAACTTCTCCGGGGAATTTTGCGTGAGGAATGGGGCTTCAACGGCGTTACCATTGCCGATTTCAATTCCGTCAATGAGCTAATCCCTCATGGTGCAGCTGAGGATGGCCGTGAAGCAGCGGAGAAAAGTATAGCTGCAGGACTTGATATTGAAATGATGTCCACCCATTATCTAAACCACGGTGCCGGTCTGGTCGAGGAAGGCAAGCTGGATGTCTCTTTGATCGATGAAGCCGTTATCCGAGTGCTAGAACTTAAGGATGCCCTCGGCTTGTTTGACAATCCATTCAAGGATGCAGACCCGTTAGTAGATGAGGCGCCCACGCCGAGCACGGAGAATTTACAAGCAGCGAGAGAGCTGGGTGCCAGCTCAGTGGTACTGCTGAAAAATGACAATGACGCTCTGCCCCTTAAACGCGGTATGAAGATTGGATTGGCTGGTCCCTTCGCTACCTCTATTCATGTGCTGGGCGGCTGGTCTGGAACGGAAAAAGACCCGGCCGTATCACTCTACAACGGCATTTCTCAAAAAACATCTGCCGCAGATATTATTACGGCCATGACGGGTGAGCTGGGAAGCATGCTGGAGGGTGTTTTTGATGTAGAGGATGAAATCGAAGAAGCCTTCCAGCGCCTGAAGGATTGCGATGTAATTCTCGCTGCTGTAGGTGAGAATCAGCAGGATACCGGGGAAGGCGGAAGCAAAACCAATCTGCGCTTGTCGACCAATCAGGAGAAGCTGATCTGGCGTTTGAAAGATACTGGCAAAAAGATTGTTACCATTGTATTTAGCGGCCGACCACTGGAACTAAAACCTGTTCTTGAGGCCAGCGACGCTTTGCTGCAAGCCTGGTTTCTAGGTACAGAATCCGGAAACTCACTAGCTGATGTGCTGTTCGGAGATTATAATCCATCCGGTCGTTTATCTATGAGCTTCCCTTACTCGGTTGGACAAATTCCTATCTATTACAATGCCTATCAGACGGGGCGTCCCTATGATCCCCTATATCCCAATGTACGATATGTAACTCGATATCTGGATTGCCCTAATGACCCTCTCTTCTGCTTTGGCTATGGTCTGAGCTATTCCAGTTTTGATTACAGCAACTTCAATGTTGATGCTGCCGATCGGATTGTTGCCTCCATTGAGGTGGAGAATACTTCAGACATCGCCGGTAAGGAAACCGTTCAACTCTATATCCACGACGTCAGCGCAAGTGTCGTTCGCCCGGTCAAAGAACTGAAGGGCTTCCGGCAAATTACACTCGCAGCGCATGAAAAACAAGTGGTTTCTTTCGAGATCACTAGAGATATGCTGATGTTCTACGGAAAAGACGATCAATTGGTCTACGAGCCCGGAGAATTTGATATTATGATTGGTAGAAACTCCGGAGATCATTTCACACAGCGGATCTGGATCGGCTAACAATATTACACAGTAAGGGAGATACCCCCAATGAGACACAGCTTATCATTTCAGCAAGATGGAACCTTGAAAATTGTACAGTTCACTGATCTTCACTGGATGGATGGAAGAGCCGAAGATCAGCGTACTCGGGAACTGATGGAACGCGTTCTGGAAGCGGAACAACCTGATCTTGTGGTCTTCACGGGAGATCTGATTTACACTGCCCCTGTCTCACCTGGTGAACAGGCGTGTGAAGACCCTGCCCAAGCATTTCGGGATGCTGTCGCTGCTGTTGAGAAAACAGGTACCCCTTGGGCCTTCGTATTTGGCAATCATGATACAGAAACTCTGATTTCCCGCAGTGAACTGATGCAGATTGCATTGGAACATCCCCACTGTCTGGCCGAAGCCGGTCCAGAGGATCTTGAAGGCTCAGGCAATTACACACTTGAAATAAAAGATCACGATGGCCAAGCAGCCGCTGTCCTTTATTTTGTTGACTCCGGCAGCTACTCCGAGATGGAGCATATCCCTGGCTACAATTGGGTTAGTCGGAATCAGATTAACTGGCTAACTGCTGAATCCGCTCGGTTGAATCCTAAAACTGCTGAGAACAGGCTGCCTGCATTAGCTTTCTTCCATATCCCGATTCCCGAATATCGTGAGGTCTGGTCTACACAAGTCTGTCATGGGTATAAGTATGAGCGTGTATGCTCACCTGAGGTTAACTCGGGATTATTCTCGGCTTTGCTTGAAATGGGTGATGTGCTGGGCACCTTCTGCGGACATGACCATATCAATGATTTTACGGGCAGCCTGTATGGCATACGTCTTTCCTATGGCCGTGCTACCGGCTACAATACTTATGGAAAAGAAGGCTTTATGCGGGGCGCACGCGTCATCAGACTGACCCAAGGCACCCAAGACTTCGATACCTGGCTTCGTCTTGAAGATGGATCTGTCCTGCTGGAACAGCCAATTCATCAGCCTGAACCTGCTGCCGGTTCAGAACATTAATCGTCTTACTTTATTGTCTGCAATCATCTTTGCTCATTCATAGTTATAAAAAGAACCCGCATAGTGCAGGTTCTTTTTTATGTTCCAATATTAGCTTGTTCCCATACTCCCCATTACATCGCTTTTTTTGTTAAAATAGAGTAGTCGACGTATTAAGCACTACAGCGTCAGTCATGGAACGGAGGCAAGTACCTGTGGATTATATTATTCTGGACATCGAATTCAACGGCCGTAAGTTTGCCAGCGAGCACCCTATGGAGGTCATTGAGATTGGAGCTGTCCGGTTAGACTCTTCATTGCAGTATAAGGATGAATTCTCTTCCTTGATCAAACCCATATATTTCTCTACCCTTAATTCTTTTATTAAGAAAAAAACCGGGATTCCCCAAGAGGAAATCGATATTGCACCCCGCTTCCCGAAAGTCATCACTGCTTTTAGAGAGTGGCTTGATCTAAGTACAGACGGAGTTCTGCTACTAACTTGGGGCGGCGAGGACATGAAGCGTATCATTCAGGATGTGCGCATGCATAAAATGGACGACTCCTACTGGATGTCCGCAACCTATTTCGATTTACTGAAGGGTGTACTGCGGGCTCGCGGCCTAAGCAATGATGTCAGCGTGGAAAGCGCGATGGCTTTGTTTGAACTTGAGCCGTCTGGATCTGCTCACCGAGCACTGGATGATGCAAAGATGACTTCGGAGATCTTCCGTGCTGTATTTAAGGATCTGGATTTCGAGCGCTCACAGCATTACGTAGATACCTTCTCTAATGCCAAAGAACGCAAGACGGTCAAAATCGCCATTAAAGCGATGAACTCACAAAAAATAGTGCCAACCTGGGACCTTGTTCTTGAACACTACTTCTCAGACAAAACCACCCTAACCGATCCTCGGAAATTAGAGGAATTACAGAATTATTTTGCGGCGCAGATGGGTCAAAAATAACTTCAAACATCAGCAAACTATAACAGCGGCAGTCTTCCCAATGATCTTCAGCGGGTAACTGCCGCTGTTTTGGGTACGCTAAAAAAACATTTGACCTTCACGCTACGTAAAGGTGTACATTGAGTTTGTAGGAGGTGATACTACGGAATACACAGTACAGAAGCTCGCAGAGCTAGCTGGAATCAGCACGCGAACCCTGCGCTACTACGATGAGTTTGGCATTCTTAAGCCGGCGAGAATCAACTCCTCGGGGTATCGTATCTATGGCCGTGCCGAAGTAGATCTACTACAGCAAATTTTATTTTATCGAGAGCTCGGCTTAAGCCTGGAACGAATCAAAGCTATAATGACCGAACCGTCCTTCGACGGGGCCAAGGCGCTACGGGAGCATCATGACAAGCTGCTTGAAAAGAGACATCAATTAGACCTATTAATTGCTAACGTCGAACAGACGCTGGCTCACCAAGAAGGGAGAATGACCATGAGTGACGCTGAAAAATTCGAAGGCTTTAAGCAAAAGCTGGTAGACGATAACGAGAAGAAATACGGTCAAGAAATTCGGGAGAAATACGGGGACAGCACCGTGGATCAATCCAACAAGAAGCTTAAAGGCATGACAGAGGAGCAATATGCGACTATACAGCAGCTTGAGGAGGAGATGTTCGAGACGCTAGTGCAGGCAATGGAGCATGGAGATCCTGCCAGTGTATTGGCGCAAAAAAGTGCTGACCTGCACCGCCAGTGGCTCTCCTTCTACTGGGATTCCTATTCCAAAGAGGCGCATGCTGGTGTTGCGCAAATGTATGTTGATGATGAGCGTTTTACCAAGTATTATGACAAGCGGAGCCCTGGACTTGCTGCTTTCTTAAGGGATGCTGTTCACGTATACACGGGAACAAAATAATGAAATAGAAATAGAGCGACATCGGAAATCCGGTTGCCGCTCTATTTCTATTATTCGGAACCTTGCAATAACTCCTATAGACTGCGATGCAGCAGCGACAGTACATTGCGCAGCTCAACCACAGCAATCTGACCTGGTGCAGAAGGCTTATGCGCCGCTCCGAAGGTTAGCGCTGAACCGAAAACTTCTCCGGCTAAACGGCTGATTACCCCAGCTCCCGCCATGGACATCGTTATAATCGGGCGGTCCGCATATTGTTCTTTCATCTTATGGGTAGCTTCTAGTAAAGTCAGCACATCCCCCGCATCCTGAGGCATCACCGCGATTTTGGGCAAGTCCCCGCCAAGCTCCTGTGCCTTGCGTAATCGCGAGATAATCTCCTCTTGAGAAGGTGTTCCGTGAAAATCATGATTCGATATAATAACAGCCACGTTATGAATATGAGCAGTCTCGACTAGTAACTTTACATCCTGTTCCTCATTGAATAATTCAACATCTATTATATCTGCTAATCCGCTTTCGGCAGCAGCTATATTTAACGCTATGTAATATTCCGTGCTGACCTGCTTTTCGCCGCCTTCTTTGGCACTCCGAAAAGTAAAAATCAGTGGTAACTCCGGAATTACAGAATGAATTTGTTTTAACGCTGACTTAACCGCCTCTACGTCTTCAACTTCATCAAAAAAATCCGTCCGCCACTCCACCAAATCGGGACTCAGTTCTTTCAACGCTTCAGCTTCCTGTTTCAATTCAGACAAGGTAGCTCCAATCAACGGAACACATATTTTAGGAATTCCTTCGCCGATGATCACATTTTTAACAGTTACTGTCCTGCTCATAATTTCAGCCCCTTATCCAGTCGTCTACTATAGATTCTGTACTCGTTTATTCTACTACCGATACATGTTTTAGAAACTGTTCAACCTCTGATAACTGCGGCAGCGATGGGATTGCGCCTTCTTTCCCTACAGCCAGTGCTCCAACAGCGTTAGCGAAGCTCACAGCTTCTTCCAACGTTTTGCCTAAAACCAATTGCTGGGCTAATGCCCCATTGAATGAATCTCCCGCAGCAACCGTATCTATCGCCTTGACAGGGAATCCCGGAACTGACTTAGCACCCTCAGCATTAACGATTAATGCACCTTTAGATCCCAAGGTAACGATAACGTTCTTAACACCCTTTTGCAGCAAAATACGGGCCGCCTGCTCAGCAGTCTCTAAACTATCTACCGTCATTCCAGTCAAAATCCCCGCTTCAGTCTCATTAGGAGTCAGATACGATACTTGACCCAGCATCTCATCTTTAAGCACTCTTGCTGGTGCTGGATTCAGAATGACCGGAATTCCATAACGATGTGCAATAGCAATAGCATGCTCACTCATCGCCAGTTCCATTTCAAGCTGCATCACAATCATCTCAGCCTGGCTAATCACAGACTCTAACGCCTTTATATCGTCCACAGATAGATCAATATTCGCTCCGGGTACAACGATAATCCGATTCTCTCCATCTTCTTCAATAACGATTGAGGCTACGCCCGTTGCCTCAGTTTCGCTCACCGAGATATGCTCTATATGAATACCCTCTTGCTTAATAATCTCCAGCATTTCGCTTCCAAAGGTATCTTTTCCGACGCTGCCGATCATACTAACCTCAGCACCTAGACGGGCTGCAGCAACGGCTTGATTCGCTCCCTTTCCACCGGGAGATAGAGAAAATGCTTGTCCCATAAGTGTTTCTCCTGCATTCGGTGCCCGGTTCGTACGTACTACCATATCCATATTTAAGCTTCCAATCACAACTATACCCAACTTAGACACCACCATTAATTATTTCTTCAATCTCTTTATCTTAGGGTCTTCCCTTCACTTTATCAATCACTTCCGTCGATTTTGCCCCTAATTGGCTATTTTCACCAAATTGACGTTATGCTTTTACAGATAAAGTGTGCTAGAATAATGTTGTGCAATCGCTTCCACAACGATTGTTGACTGTTTTTTGAGCAAACGTTTGCATCGTAGATAATGCCAGCAGCTTTACTGCAATTCAATCTAATCCGCGATTAGGAGGCTTATCAAGTGAACGAACAAAAATTACCATCAGTAGCTTATTTCAGTATGGAGTACGGGTTACATTCCGATTTCAAAATGTATGCCGGAGGGCTTGGAATTCTTGCCGGTGACTACATTAAGGGAGCCAAAGATATCAACGCTCCTATCATCCCTATTGGGCTGAAGTGGAAACAAGGTTATACGGACCAAAAGATTGATGCGAACGGAAATCCGTACGACTCCTATCACAATTATGTTTATGATTTTCTAGAAGATACAGGGGTTAAGGTAACCGTTAAAGTCAGAAAGACCGATGTGGTGTGCAAAGTATGGAAGACTGATTATTTTGGCAACAGCACGTTGTATTTACTGGATACGGATATCCCCGAGAATAATGATGCCTGGATTACCGGACAATTGTACGGCTGGTTTGGCGAGGAACGAATCGCACAAGAGATCGTACTGGGTATCGGTGGAGTCAAAGCTATGCGTGCGCTAGGAATTCCGATTGATGTCTATCATTTCAACGAAGGTCATGCAGCCTTAGCAGCCATCGAGCTAATCCGTGAGAAAATGTCAGGAGGCAACACCTTTGAGGAAGCTTGGAAAGCTACTCGGGAAGAGGTTGTGTTCACTACACATACGCCGATAAAAGAAGGCAACGAAACCCATCCGCTAGATCGTCTAGAGTACATGAGTGCATTCAATGGTTTAAGCCGCGAGCAGATGGAGCGAATCGGTGGTGATCCGTTCAACATGACGGTTGCCGGTCTGCGACTCTCCCGCATATCTAATGCAGTAGCGCAGCTTCATGCGGATACAGCTAATAAAATGTGGAAAGAGGTTGCTGGAAGATCGGATATCATTGGTATTACTAATGCTATTCATACCCCTACTTGGGTAGATGAAAGAATCACGCAAGCCTATGAAGAAAATGGCGATCTATGGGCAGTACATCAAGAAATTAAGGGTGAACTGATTGATTTTATCAAAGAACGGTCCGGCATTAGTCTAAATGCTGACAATCTACTCATTGGCTTCTCACGCAGAGCTGCTCCTTATAAACGTAGTGACCTGATTTTCTCGCAGCCGGAAATTATTGAGCCTTATCTGGAGTCTGGAAAAATACAAATCGTCTTCTCTGGCAAAGCCCATCCGCTCGATGATAACGGCAAAAAAATTGTCAGCAATCTAGTGGCGATGATGAAAAAATATCCGAAAAGTGTTGTCTTCTTGGAGAACTACGATATGACTATCGGAGCACAGCTGACGCGCGGTTCTGATATTTGGCTCAACAATCCGCGTAGACCGCTGGAAGCAAGCGGAACCTCCGGGATGAAAGCAGCTATGAACGGCGTATTGAACTGTTCCATACTAGATGGCTGGTGGCCGGAAGCCTGTATAGATGGCGAGAATGGCTGGCAGATTGGAGACGGCTTTGAGACAACCGACTTCGAGGTTCTGGATAAGCATGATAGTGATGCGTTATACGACACCTTATTAAATCGTGTACTCCCTACCTATTACGAGAATCAGGACAAGTGGGTACAAATGATGAAGAAGAGTATTGAAACGACTCGTACCGAATTTGCCACCAAACGAATGCTAGATGAATATTACAACAGAATGTATATTAAATAATAAGTGTAGAAAACGGATATCTTTCTTTCAAAAAAGTACAGCGTACCCCTCCAGCGATGGTAGAGGTACGCTGTTTCTTTTTTATTCTGGTTAGCAATTAATCACTAGATCTATCATATACTTCTGAATGTGACGGCGATTACCACATACTGTAATGTGTCAATTATTCAAAAAGTATTGCATTTTCTCCAAAAAACATTAATATAGAACTTATACTAAATCTAAAATCAAATCTTACGAGGTGATACTATTAATGAGCTCCAATAATAATAATAATCTTACAACCAGCTGGGGTGCTCCAGTAGGCGACAATCAAAACTCAATGACAGCCGGTGATCGCGGTCCTACTTTGCTACAAGATGTTCATCTGCTTGAGAAATTAGCCCACTTTAACAGAGAACGTGTTCCTGAACGCGTCGTTCATGCTAAAGGCGCTGGCGCTCATGGGTACTTTGAGGTCACTCAAGATTTGACCCAATATACAAAAGCAAATTTCTTGTCCGAGGTAGGCAAGCGTACACCTCTGTTCATCCGTTTCTCAACGGTAGCTGGTGAGCTAGGTTCTGCTGATACTGTTCGGGACCCTCGTGGTTTTGCTGTGAAATTCTATACCGAAGAAGGAAACTATGATCTCGTAGGTAACAATACACCTGTATTCTTCGTTCGTGATGCACTCAAGTTCCCTGATTTTATTCATACACAGAAGCGTGATCCACAGACACACTTAAAGAACCCTAATGCGGTTTGGGACTTCTGGTCTTTATCGCCGGAATCTCTACATCAGGTTACGATTTTGATGTCAGATCGCGGAATTCCAGCTACACTGAGACATATGCACGGGTTCGGAAGCCACACCTTCAAGTGGGTAACTGCCGAAGGCAATGCCGTCTGGGTGAAATATCACTTCAAAACAGAACAAGGCATTAAGAACCTTGCTCCAGATCTTGCCGCCAAAATAGCTGGGGAGAACCCAGATTATCATACAGAAGACTTGTTCAATGCTATTGATAAAGGAGATTTCCCTGCGTGGAAGCTCTACGTGCAGATTATGCCGATTGAAGATGCGAACACTTACCGCTTTGATCCATTCGATGTAACCAAAGTATGGTCACAAAAGGATTATCCATTAATTGAGGTTGGCCGCATGGTACTGGATCGCAATCCAGAGAACTACTTTGCGGAAGTAGAGCAAGTTACGTTCTCTCCTGGCTCTTTCGTCCCTGGTATTGAAGCTTCTCCTGATAAATTGCTACAGGGTCGACTGTTTGCTTATGGCGATGCTCACCGTCACCGTGTAGGACCTAACCATAACAGCCTGCCTATCAACCGTCCAAAGGTAGAAGTGAAGAACTATCAACGTGACGGCGGTATGGCACTCGGCAACAATGGCGGATCAGGTGCTTATTACGAGCCTAACAGCTTAGGTGGACCTAAAGAAGCACCACAGTACAAAACATCACCATTCGAAGTATCTGGAAATGCCGACAGTGTCTCCTATAATAGTGATGATCATTACACACAACCTGGTGACTTGTATCGCCTGATGAGTGAAGAAGAACGTACCCGTCTTGTTCAAAATATCGTAGGCGCTATGACACCCGTTGAAAGTAACGATATTAAACTTCGTCAAATTGTACATTTTTATAAAGCTGATCCAGAATTGGGGCAGCGTGTCGCATCCGGTTTAGGATTATCTGTCCCAGACGGAGTGTAAGACTGTAAATGTACTTATACAAAAAAAGAGGACCTTTACCCGTAATGGGGAAGGTCCTCTTTGTTTGTAAGAAAAGTTATCGATTTAAGTATTTCAATTTAGGGGCTAATTAGCTAAACATATAATACATAAGGACGATCACGATGCACAGCGTGGAGACAACCGATAAGCATGAAAAAAACGTATTCCAGTTATTGCCTTTCATTTGTCTTATACACGACCAGTATTGTGCTTCTTTGATGCTCTGCCCCATCACGTGAAGATTTAACTATCGAACCGTAACAGATATTCACAATCTGTTCCTCCCGCAGCCCTGCCAAAAACTCATTTGCCTTATTCTCAGCATACGAATTATCCGCATCTACAAACTCTTTTACTTGAATCATCCTGATCTCTCCTTTGATAAATTTATTAGTTAATTTTTATGTCTAGATTCTATAGGTAAACTCAACGAAATGTACATGGCGCGTATCACTCCCCTGGTAACATTAATGTAAAAACATCATCGAAATATAGTATAGGCATTCCGCAGTTTTCTACGAAATGCCTATAACATCAGCCTATCATAGCACCCAAATATGTAATAGTCAAACGTTTTAAATACAATATTTAGTAAGAATTAATTGCCTTTACAAAATGGATTGGATTTACATATAGAAGCTGTTATACTGATCAGAAGGTTCCCTCTAGGGGACCTCTATTTGTATAGGAGGGATTTTAATATGGCAACGCGTCATAACAAATTTGCAAAGAATGTGCTACTTAGAGGGGGTGAAATCTACTATGAACCATAGTCTAATTTATGAAGGCTCAAGGACACAATTGGTCCAGCAGCTTATATATTTTGATGAGGAAAAAATCGCATTTCTAAATCAATATTTCCCGGAACGAAGTAAACAAAGAAGCCATGCTGAAACGTTGCTGTCCCGTTATTGCTCCGAGCTGGAACAATTACTATCCCGTTTTAATGGAGAAGAATTGAACTCACTCGTATTGATTGGAAGTCAGCTTCAGCTTCGTTACTTAGACGACAATACTACAGATACCTACACCATCGTATTTCCAAACCAGGCTGAACCCAATGATAACAAGATTTCAATGTTCTCGCCTATTGGCATGCAGCTACTGTTAGCTCAGATCGGTAGCACATGCCAGTTAGCCATACCTTCAGGTGAACTGTCGGTAATGATCGAAAGTATTAAGTTTGTGAATTGTGGTGAGGTAGCCGTTCTTATTTAAGCCAACCCACGCATATCCACCAACGTAAACAGCGTCCTCTTCCTTATGACGGGAAAGGGACGCTGTTCTTATGTTCATACCTTGCATCGATTATTCGTATTTTTATTTTAGCCTCAATCCATCTGCGAGCTTGCTAACTGATTTCTCGATACGAGATGCTCTGGTTTCAGGTCTTTTCGCCGCTTCGATCCAAGATACATATTCCTTCTGATAAGAATAAGCCAGACCGTTGTAATAAGCTTCTGCCTGCTCATGGCTACTCAGCGCATCAAGGAAATCCTCTGGAGCTTCTACCTCTCGTAATTGATGATCCTGCTCCATCGTCACACGCACAATATCACCAGGTTGAGCTTTGGCTAGATCCCGTAGTTCTTTCTTTACCACCATAAAATACTTTCCGTTTCCATGGGGCATAAGCGTTCCTCTATAGGGGATTCCATTTACAGTTCCTTTTACCTGTACCCTGGACTTTGTTTCAAATATTTGTTCGGCATCAAAAGGGACGTTAAGATAAGTCCAGCTCCCACTTGCATCAGGTCGCACTAATTTAGCTTCGAATTCAAACATAGCTACCTCCTCAACTAAAAGCCCTAAGTTCTATTGTATCCATATGAATGTAACTATACAAAAAAACACCTGCCTATAATAGACAGGTGTTTCTTAATTATAAGCGGGTGATGGGAATCGAACCCACGCTATCAGCTTGGAAGGCTGAAGTTCTACCATTGAACTACACCCGCAAAGGTATAAAATCGGGATGACACGATTTGAACATGCGACCCCCTGGTCCCAAACCAGGTGCTCTACCAAGCTGAGCTACATCCCGTCAAAACATGTAATGACTTAGTAATAAAAATGGCGCGCCCTGAGAGATTCGAACTCCCGGCCTTTTGATTCGTAGTCAAACGCTCTATCCAGCTGAGCTAAGGGCGCAAAAATTATGGAGCGGAAGACGGGAATCGAACCCGCGACCCTCGCCTTGGCAAGGCGATGCTCTACCGCTGAGCCACTTCCGCAAAATATGGTGCGCGTGAAGGGACTTGAACCCCCACGTCGTGAAACGCCAGATCCTAAGTCTGGTGCGTCTGCCATTCCGCCACACGCGCACACTTTAAAAATAATGGTGAGCCATGAAGGACTCGAACCTTCGACACCCTGATTAAAAGTCAGGTGCTCTACCAACTGAGCTAATGGCTCTCATAAATGGCTGGGGATATAGGATTTGAACCTATGCATGACGGAGTCAAAGTCCGTTGCCTTACCGCTTGGCTAATCCCCAACAATAATTAACTAAATGGCGGAACCGACGAGATTCGAACTCGCGATCTCCTGCGTGACAGGCAGACATGTTAGGCCAACTACACCACGGTTCCACAGACATAATGCATAAATGTAAATTGGTTGCGGGGGCAGGATTTGAACCTGCGGCCTTCGGGTTATGAGCCCGACGAGCTACCGGGCTGCTCCACCCCGCGTCATTTAATAAGTATATACTATTCATTTACACTACGCCAGCTAGTCCCAAAACATCATGCTTAAGAAAATTTGGTTGCGGGGGCAGGATTTGAACCTGCGGCCTTCGGGTTATGAGCCCGACGAGCTACCGGGCTGCTCCACCCCGCGTCGTTCTTAAATGAATATGGTGGAGGCTGAGGGGATCGAACCCCCGACCCTCTGCTTGTAAGGCAGATGCTCTCCCAGCTGAGCTAAGCCTCCATGTTATGACCCGTATGGGATTCGAACCCATGTTACCTCCGTGAAAGGGAGGTGTCTTAACCCCTTGACCAACGGGCCATGCTAATAAACTTTATGGCGGAGAGAGAGATACTCTCACTACTATCGAGATTGCGAAGCATTCCTAACGAAGCTTATGCTTCAACGAACCACCAAGGCTTCTCATCCCTAACAGGGAAGTAAATTCATGGCGGAGAGAGAGGGATTCGAACCCTCGAGACGCTTGTGGCGCCTACACGATTTCCAATCGTGCTCCTTCGGCCAAACTCGGACACCTCTCCATAAATGGCTCCCCGAACAGGACTCGAACCTGTGACAACTCGATTAACAGTCGAGTGCTCTACCAACTGAGCTATCAGGGAATATGGTGGGCCTTAGTGGACTCGAACCACCGACCTCACCCTTATCAGGGGTGCGCTCTAACCAGCTGAGCTAAAGGCCCTTTTAAGACATACGAATATTAAGGGCAAAAAAAATACCACGGGTAATGTGGTTGTCCGCTTGGCGGCGTCCTACTCTCCCAGGACCCTTCGGTCCAAGTACCATCGGCGCTGGAGGGCTTAACGGTCGTGTTCGGGATGGGTACGCGTGGAACCCCTCCGCTATCGCCACCAAACGGGCATTACAGCGTAATGCTCAGGCTTAATCGCCTGAAAACTGAATCCGAATTGAATTTGCATTTTAAGTATAGGATAAGCCCTCGACCGATTAGTATTGGTCAGCTCCATGCATTACTGCACTTCCACCTCCAACCTATCTACCTCGTCGTCTTCAAGGGGTCTTACTAATTGGGAAATCTCATCTTGAGGGGGGCTTCACGCTTAGATGCTTTCAGCGCTTATCCCGTCCGTACGTAGCTACCCAGCCATGCTTCTGGCGAAACAACTGGTGCACCAGCGGTACGTCCATCCCGGTCCTCTCGTACTAAGGACAGCTCCTCTCAAATTTCCTGCGCCCACGACAGATAGGGACCGAACTGTCTCACGACGTTCTGAACCCAGCTCGCGTACCGCTTTAATGGGCGAACAGCCCAACCCTTGGGACCTACTTCAGCCCCAGGATGCGATGAGCCGACATCGAGGTGCCAAACCTCCCCGTCGATGTGGACTCTTGGGGGAGATAAGCCTGTTATCCCCAGGGTAGCTTTTATCCGTTGAGCGATGGCCCTTCCATGCGGTACCACCGGATCACTAAGTCCGACTTTCGTCCCTGCTCGACTTGTAGGTCTCGCAGTCAAGCTCCCTTATGCCTTTGCACTCTTCGAATGATTTCCAACCATTCTGAGGGAACCTTGGAACGCCTCCGTTACTCTTTAGGAGGCGACCGCCCCAGTCAAACTGCCCGCCTGACACGGTCCCCGTACCCGATTAGGGCACTAGGTTAGAACCTAGATACGATCAGGGTGGTATCCCAACGGCGCCTCCACCGAAGCTTGCGCTCCGATTTCTACGGCTCCCACCTATCCTGTACAGATCGTACCCAAATTCAATATCAAGCTGCAGTAAAGCTCCATGGGGTCTTTCCGTCTTGTCGCGGGTAACCTGCATCTTCACAGGTATTAAAATTTCACCGGATCTCTCGTTGAGACAGCGCCCAAGTCGTTACGCCATTCGTGCGGGTCAGAATTTACCTGACAAGGAATTTCGCTACCTTAGGACCGTTATAGTTACGGCCGCCGTTTACTGGGGCTTCGGTTCATAGCTTCGGGTTACCCCTAACCACTCCCCTTAACCTTCCAGCACCGGGCAGGCGTCAGCCCGTATACTTCGCCTTGCGGCTTCGCACAGACCTGTGTTTTTGCTAAACAGTCGCTTGGGCCTTTTCACTGCGGCCCCCTCGTGCTATTCACACTACCGGGGCACCCCTTCTCCCGAAGTTACGGGGTCATTTTGCCGAGTTCCTTAACGAGAGTTCTTCCGCGCGCCTTAGAATTCTCTTCTCGCCTACCTGTGTCGGTTTGCGGTACGGGCACCTTCTCCTGGCTAGAGGCTTTTCTTGGCAGTGTGAGATCATGACCTTCGCTACTACAATTTTCGCTCCCCATCACAGCCCAGCCTTAACGATGTGCGGATTTGCCTACACATCAGCCTCACTGCTTAGACGGACATATCCATCAGTCCGCGTCACTACCCTCCTGCGTCACCCCATCGCTCATAGCGGATTACGGTGGTACAGTAATTTCAAACTGTTGTCCTTCGACTACGCCTTTCGGCCTCGCCTTAGGTCCCGACTTACCCTGAGCGGACGAGCCTTCCTCAGGAAACCTTGGGCTTTCGGCGGATCAGATTCTCACTGATCTTTTCGTTACTCATACCGGCATTCTCACTTGTATGCTGTCCAGCGCTCCTTACGGTACACCTTCAACCCACATACAACGCTCCCCTACCCCAGATACATAGTATCTAGCCATAGCTTCGGTGGTGTGTTTAGCCCCGTTACATTTTCGGCGCAGAGTCACTCGACCAGTGAGCTATTACGCACTCTTTCAATGGTGGCTGCTTCTAAGCCAACATCCTGGTTGTCTGTGCAACTCCACATCCTTTCCCACTTAACACACACTTGGGGACCTTAGCTGATGGTCTGGGCTGTTTCCCTTTTGACAATGGATCTTAGCACTCACTGTCTGACTCCCGGCAATAAGTATATGGCATTCGGAGTTTGACTGAGCTTGGTAATCCTTGCGGACCCCGCACCCAATCAGTGCTCTACCTCCACTACTCTTATACCGAGGCTAGCCCTAAAGCTATTTCGGGGAGAACCAGCTATCTCCGAGTTCGATTGGAATTTCTCCGCTACCCCCACCTCATCCCCGCACTTTTCAACGTGCGTGGGTTCGGGCCTCCAGTGCGTGTTACCGCACCTTCACCCTGGACAGGGGTAGATCACACGGTTTCGGGTCTACGTCCACATACTGAGTCGCCCTATTCAGACTCGCTTTCGCTGCGGCTCCGTCTTCTCGACTTAACCTTGCATGTTAAACGTAACTCGCCGGTTCATTCTACAAAAGGCACGCCATCACCCATAAATAGGGCTCTGACTTTTTGTAAGCACACGGTTTCAGGTTCTATTTCACTCCCCTTCCGGGGTGCTTTTCACCTTTCCCTCACGGTACTGTTTCACTATCGGTCGCCAGGTAGTATTTAGCCTTAGCAGATGGTCCTGCTGGATTCATACGGGGTTTCACGTGCCCCGCACTACTCGGGATCCGTCTCGGAGAGAACACAGTTTAGGCTACAGGGCTTTTACCTCTATCGCGGGCCTTTCCAGACCTCTTCACCTACCATATTCCTTTGTAACTCCATGTGAGACGTCCCACAACCCCTAAGAGCAAGCTCTTAGGTTTAGGCTGTTCCGCGTTCGCTCGCCGCTACTGACGGAATCACTATTGTTTTCTCTTCCTCAGGGTACTTAGATGTTTCAGTTCCCCTGGTCTGCCTCTACATACCCTATGTATTCAGGTATGAGTAACTGCGAATTACCACAGCTGGGTTTCCCCATTCGGACACCCCCGGATCAAAGCTTGCTTACAGCTCCCCGAGGCAGTTTCGTTGTTCGCCACGTCCTTCGTCGGCTCCTGGCGCCTAGGCATCCTCCGTGTGCTCTTATTAGCTTAACCTTGATTTTTCTTTCGAAAAATCTCACTAATAACATTTACTTGTTTGCACAAGTTGCTAAAAGATGTTCTAAAACGCAAATTCGTTTCGGTATCCAGTTTTCAAGGATCAAGTCTTACTTGAGAGCTTAAACTCTCAAAACTGAGCAACGAGTGAGTAACAGGCCTAAACCTGAGATTGTGGAAGTTTAACTTCCGATTTGAATGTCTTCATTGCAGAAGACGATTCTCCATAGAAAGGAGGTGATCCAGCCGCACCTTCCGATACGGCTACCTTGTTACGACTTCACCCCAATCATCTACCCCACCTTCGGCGGCTGGCTCCCTTGCGGGTTACCCCACCGACTTCGGGTGTTGTAAACTCTCGTGGTGTGACGGGCGGTGTGTACAAGACCCGGGAACGTATTCACCGCGGCATGCTGATCCGCGATTACTAGCAATTCCGACTTCATGCAGGCGAGTTGCAGCCTGCAATCCGAACTGAGACCGGCTTTGATGGGATTGGCTCCACCTCGCGGCTTCGCTTCCCGTTGTACCGGCCATTGTAGTACGTGTGTAGCCCAGGTCATAAGGGGCATGATGATTTGACGTCATCCCCACCTTCCTCCGGTTTGTCACCGGCAGTCACTCTAGAGTGCCCAACATTACTTGCTGGCAACTAAAGTTAAGGGTTGCGCTCGTTGCGGGACTTAACCCAACATCTCACGACACGAGCTGACGACAACCATGCACCACCTGTCTCCTCTGTCCCGAAGGCCGCTGCTATCTCTAGCAGATTCAGAGGGATGTCAAGACCTGGTAAGGTTCTTCGCGTTGCTTCGAATTAAACCACATACTCCACTGCTTGTGCGGGTCCCCGTCAATTCCTTTGAGTTTCAGTCTTGCGACCGTACTCCCCAGGCGGAGTGCTTACTGTGTTAACTTCGGCACCAAGGGTATCGAAACCCCTAACACCTAGCACTCATCGTTTACGGCGTGGACTACCAGGGTATCTAATCCTGTTTGCTCCCCACGCTTTCGCGCCTCAGCGTCAGTTACAGCCCAGAAAGTCGCCTTCGCCACTGGTGTTCCTCCACATATCTACGCATTTCACCGCTACACGTGGAATTCCACTTTCCTCTTCTGTACTCAAGTCACCCAGTTTCCAGTGCGACCTTAGGTTGAGCCCAAGGTTTAAACACCAGACTTAAATGACCGCCTGCGCGCGCTTTACGCCCAATAATTCCGGACAACGCTTGCCCCCTACGTATTACCGCGGCTGCTGGCACGTAGTTAGCCGGGGCTTTCTTCTCAGGTACCGTCACTCCGGTAGCAGTTACTCTACCGGACGTTCTTCCCTGGCAACAGAGCTTTACGATCCGAAAACCTTCATCACTCACGCGGCGTTGCTCCGTCAGACTTTCGTCCATTGCGGAAGATTCCCTACTGCTGCCTCCCGTAGGAGTCTGGGCCGTGTCTCAGTCCCAGTGTGGCCGTTCACCCTCTCAGGTCGGCTACGCATCGTCGCCTTGGTGGGCCGTTACCCCACCAACTAGCTAATGCGCCGCAGGCCCATCCCTCAGTGACAGATTGCTCCGTCTTTCATTCTTCCTTCAGGAGAAAAAAGAAATTATCCGGTATTAGCTACCGTTTCCGGTAGTTATCCCAGTCTAAGGGGCAGGTTGCCTACGTGTTACTCACCCGTCCGCCGCTAAGTTATTTTGAAAGCAAGCTTTCAAAATAACTCCGCTCGACTTGCATGTATTAGGCACGCCGCCAGCGTTCGTCCTGAGCCAGGATCAAACTCTCCAATTAGTATTGAAAAGAGCGATATGCTCATTTTGAAACATCTGACGAGAAAATTAATTCTCTAATTTGGAATTCACTTTCGTGATTTCCTACTCACTCGTTGTTCAGTTTTCAAAGATCAAGTTCTCGTTGGCGCCGTTTAATGTCTCAGCAGCAACTCTTATACTATATCATGTTCGGCTATTTAATGTCAAGCTCTTTTTTTAAAATTCTTTTTCGAGCTCGGCATGTGTATTTCTTGGCCGGACTTAGAATATATCATGTATAGAGATTGATTGCAACACTTTTTTATAAATTAATATTACTTCGCATTCCGTTACTTCATCTTCTTCCGCCTCCGCTTACTTTAGTAAGGGTTTGAACAGTTTAAGAGTTCTTCTAAAAACCGCAATAAACACAAAGGAGGCCCAGCAGATAAGCTGAGCCCCTTTGTTTGATACTTACTAAGCTTGAGTTCATTTCACACTGATACTAGTTTATTTCTGCCCTTTTTCTAACAAGGAAAGGATTATAGTAACTGCCTCTGCTCTTGTTGCCTTTTGGTTAGGTGCAAATTTATTCTGCCCTACACCATTCACAAGGCCTGATTTCGCTGCTGCTGCAATATACGGCACAGCCCATGCTGGTACATCCTTAGCATCATTGAAGGTTAATGTCGCTTTAGGATCTACTGTAATTCCAAGAGCACGAACAACCATAACTGCTAATTCTGTACGCGTCAGCTCCTATGTAGGTCGGAATGTCCCATCATCATAGCCACTGATAATTCGCAAAGATACAGCCTGTGCTACAAAAGACTTTGCCCATGCTGGAATCTTCGCAGAATCCTTAAAGCTTGATGTATCACCATTGTCCGGCAATTGCAAAGCACGCGCCAGCATTGTGATAAATTCAACCCGATTTACTTTCTGATTCGGACGGAAAGTATCATCCGGATAACCACTAACAAAACCAGCTGCTACTGCTTTCTCGATAACAGCAGCTGCCCAGTGATTGCTAGTATCCGTTAAAGATGGCTTACTAACTGGCGTTGCAGTTGGGGAAGGCGGCGTTGTTGGTGCTGTTGTAGCTGTTGGCGCTACTGTTGGCGTTGGTGTTGCTGTCGGTTTTGTTGTTGGTGCTGTTGTTGGCGCTGTTGTTGGCGCTGTTGTTGGTGCTGTTGTTGGTGCTGTTGTTGGTGCTGTTGTTGGTGCTGTTGTTGGTGTCGGTGTTGGTGTTGGTGTTGGTGTTGGTGTTGGTGTTGGTGTAACTCCACCATTCTCATCACCTTTAACAATGCCGAACTCTTCAAGAACATATGGTTTAGCCTCATTAACATTCTGATCAATCTCATAAGATACAGCTGTCAGCTTCCCTGCATCTACAGTGATACCAACAAAGGTCTGAACTTGACCGCGCATTGGACGCGTAGCATCACTTGGGTCCGCTCCGTATTTAGCAGCTGTATTCTCGTTGGCTACTTCAAAGAGGTTATAATACGCATCTCCCAACTCAGGTTTCATGTTCTTGTAGTAAACCTTTGCTCCTGCTGTAGCTGGAATCAGATAGATCGTTCCATCTGGGTTTACTGTGTACTCCACAGTTTGACCATTGAAGCTTTCCTTGATCTTCACTGTGTCTGCTGCAGTTCCGTCAGCCTTGATTGGCTTCGTCCGTGCATAAATATGATCGTGGCCTTGAAGAACCAAGTCAATGCCCAGTTCAGCCATCATTGGAGCGACTTTCGCTCTTTCTCCATTTGCACCCATAATATCTTTGTCAGTAGCGTGGTTAGAGGTTGTGTATGGTCCTTTATGCATAGCGACGATAATCCACTTCGCTCCAGCAGCCTTCGCTGCTTTTACATCGGCCTTCATCCAATCCAACTGTGCTTTGCTGAAGTTAGCATATTCGTCCGAATTCTCATTCGTGTTCAAGACTACAAAGTGCGCATTGCTGTAATCATAGGAATAGTATGCTCCTGTTTCTGTCGGTGAGCCTGCTGCTTCCTTAATATTGTAGTGCTCATAGAAGGCATTCGCTTTATCCTCATGGTTCCCCGCAACTGGAACAATAGTCGTATTGAGCAAGGTTTCCTGCGAATGGCCAAGCAACCAATTCCACTGTGATTCATTGGTTCCAGTATCTACGATATCTCCGTTAATCGCCACAAACTCTGCATTTGGGAATGTCGTAAGTGCTTTTGCCATCGTTTCACCGGAAAGAATCGCTTCATCTTCCGTCTTAGCCTGTGTGTCTGCCAGATCAATGAAAGTAAATGCACCTGTCTTAGCAGCAGTTTCGAAAGTTCCCACTGCACTCCACAATCCTAGTGCTTTATCACCTACACGGAAGTAGTATTTCGTATCAGCCTTAAGGTCAGAAGCTTCAGCTTTATGAACTAATTCATTCTTTGAATTTCTGGAAACAGCTGAACGTCCTGTAAACTCAGCAGCTTTTGTAAAGTCTGGAGTAACGCCCGTATTCTCTACAACCTGCAGGTCGCTTCCTGCAGATTTCAACGCTGTGTACCAAGTGAATCCTTTAGCACTAACTGGGTCACCGTTAAAGGTAACGGTAACTTTTTTGATAGCATCGGTAGAAGCAACTTTAGCTTCTGAATTTGTTCTGTCACTTACAGCTTTGATAACAAATTGATAGGTTTGGTTTGGATTAGTATTTTCTACAGTGTAACTATAAGAAGTTTGACCTTCTGCATTAGGAACACTGACCGTCCAATTTGCAGATACCAGATCATTTTGCTCATAAATGCGATATCCCGATACTGGTGCACCGGATGCAGGCGCATCCCAAGTTAACGTGACTTTACCGCCATCTGCTACAGTAGCTTTTGCATTCTGCACAGGTTTAACAGCTACGTCAGACTTATGAATGCTGTACTTATCATACAAGTCTGTAGTTCCACCAGTTGTTGTGGTGTAGGCTTCGTACGAGAATTCATCGTTAGTTACAGTCATTCCTGTGAACATTTCCTTACCAGGCTGTTCGTATTTAGCTGCAAAAGGAAACGGACCTGCGCCAACATTATATTTTTTATTGCCCGCAGCATTTGTAATCAGGTATAGCGTACCCTTAGGATCAGTTACCACTCCGTTTTTGTCCGGCTTAATATCCGTCAACGGCTGATTGTTGTACATTTGATAGCTTCTAGTATAGGTGTGGTCATGTCCACCGATAACCATGTCAATACCAAGCTCATCAAATACCTTTGTCAAATTAGCTCTGTAATAGAGTACATCTGTATCATTTGTGTGACTGGCAACAGAATAAGGTGATTTATGCAAGAGCACAACCTTCCACTTCTGATCGCTTCTCGCGGCTTCACTGCGTAGCCACTCTACTTGTTTATTGTAAATTTCATTATTCTCAAGATTCGAGCTAGCACCATAATATTCTGTATTAATAACCATAAAGTGTGCTGAACCATAGTCAAAAGAATAAACAGAGCCTTCTGGTTTCGCGCCCGTATTTGAGACATTAGGTAAATTAAAATGAGTTGTGTAATTGCTATAACTCTTACTTTCGTGATTACCTACCAGTGGAACCAATGGAATATTTGCTAGAATATCCTTTGGTTTATTGAAGAACCATCCCCATTGCTCCTCAATATCACCGTTGTCTACCAAATCACCGGAATTCAGAATGAATTCGCTTGTCGGGAATTTAGCCAATCCCTATTGAAGGGTATGATTCCAAATATCAAAATCACCTTCAGTTGTTCCTTGAGAGTCCGTTGTATATAAGAACTTAAAGGCCTGATTACTGGAGCTTTCTGTTGTAAACGTTCCGATGTCACTCCAATTGTCAGCTTGTCCATCCCCAGCACGGTAAGCATACTCCGTTCCCGGCTGCAATTTGTCGGCAATAACCTTATGGCTAGTCAGTACCACTGGTTTCTTGGCTGACTTATCCGCTTTTGTCATATACACGCTTGTTGTAACAGATGTTCCTTCGTAAGTTTGAGCATCTACTGGAAACTGACCATTCACTACTTTAGAAGCTTCTACTACTTCAAGCTTGGTGCCTGTCACTTTCTCAGGTGCATACCAATTGAACCCCATACTAGTCTGAGGGTTTCCGTTAAAGGTAAGCGCGATTGACTCAGGCTTCCCAATTCCAGGTTCTACAGTCTCTACTACCGGATAAGCAATCAAGTTCATATCCCAGTACAAGTCAGAGCTACCATCACTCGACTGATGAACCTCAGCTGAAAGCTCATTATTTCCATCCTTCAAGTTAGCCTTTACGACTTCAGTAAGGTCTACCTTGGTATATTCGTTTGGATCACTTAAGTTAGTTGAGCTTTTGGTTTGAAAAGTGATTTCACCCGCTGGCATAGCTTCACGGTAGATTTCTTTACCGTTCAAATATAGTACAGCTCCGTCATCAAATGCGAAGTTGCCCATGATTTTATCGGATTTCGTGATCTCTTCCTTATTCACCGTTACGTTTGTACGGAAGTAAGAAGTACGATATTTCATACTCTTATTAGAACCGTAGCTTATATTTGTGTTCAGAGCACCAAATTGCTTGCTGCTGACTCCGGTTCCATTATCTTTATAACCAAGCGGTGCTTGACCAGAAGCCCATGTTGAATCGTCGTACACGGAACGCCATACCGTCCCTTGATCTGTTCCGTGATCTAGATACTTCCACGTAGAATTACCTGCCAATAATGTAACAGGCTCTAGCGATTGTAATTGCAGTAATCCAGCATCCCCATTGCTGTCTTCAGCATAAGCTGGCATTCCTGTGAATGTAATTCCCAGTACCATAACGAAAGCTAAGGTCATGGATACAGCTTGTTTAAATAACCTGTTCATAATCAGTCTCCCTTACTGTTCTATGAAATGCTTGCATCCATTTATAGTAACTATCAAATATTTTCGCAATGTCTTTATAAACACAGAAGTTTGTAAAGTACATCATGCATGTATTCTTACAAAAGTGGTTACAGTAACGGCAAGGTTGCCAATCAAGGAGGATAAACATGGACGATACTCATGCTTTTGTAGAAAAAGTACACGACACCCAAAAGAAAGCTGAAAAGAATAAAGAACATCATGGTAAAAGTACACCAAGTCAAAAGCTGCCAAATAAACAGCACAGTAAGTAAAAGCTTTAAATCATCGGCTTTCAAACACGACAAAAAAAGCAGCAAGCCTCTCCAACTATGGGAGACTTGCTGCTTTACTTTTTAAAGCACAAAGAGAAGTGTTAAAGAAAACCTTATTTACTCCATTTCACTACATTTACTGCTACTTTTTCTAATTGCGTCTTACTCAGTGTTTTATTTGGGGAACTAATCGTAACAAAACGATCATCCAGTTTATAGGTCAAGAACAACGAATCGCTGGATGGGCTGTACCATTTAGCTTCGGTTCCATCAGAGAGCTTTACAGTTTCACCTTTGTAATCGTAAGCATAATCACGAGGAGAAATGTTCACCTTCATCTGTTTAAACAGAAAGTTCACACCATCATCAGAGCCCACCACTTTTTGGAATGCGTCTCCACTCACCATTTGAGTAGGTGCATAGGCTGTTTCGAAACCTTGGAAGTTGGCGAAGGCTTTAACAATCTCTTCTTTCTGAGTGCTGTTGTATTGTACAGGAGTCAGAGAAATAGTGTCAGTCACCGAGCCTCCTGTGCCCAGAATAACCTGATTGTTCACCGCATCAAAGGTCACAGGCACCTTCATCACATCAGCAATCGCACGTACAGGAAGATAGGTTGTATTGTTATAAGTAATTGGCGCCAACGCGTTCCCTTTATTATCAACCGGCGTATACGCCGTACCGTTCACCTTAAAACCAATGCTGTGATTGAGGTATGCAGTGATTTTTTGAAGTTTAGTTCCCGCATATACACCGGCTGATCCTGTAACTACCATCCCAAACACCATTGTTGCTATGATTATTTTTTTGTTTTTCATAAGTAAGCCCTCCTTGAAAGTTCAATCTTTGTTCTTACTTTAGCTCAAAAAAAATAAGATTATGTCTCTAAGTTGTTTCTTACTTGTACCCATTTTGTAATTAAAAAAATCAAAATATCATTCATTTAACCAAAAATAAAAACAGCAACCCGCTTGTCCTAAAAAGGATCGTACGGGTTGCTGAAGAGATTAACTTTGATACGGTGTTGTAACCTTATACACTTCTGTATATAAAATTTCTCGATATAAATTGAACTCTTCTTCATCGACAGGGTTAGGATAGGTCATGATTTGAAGCGGTAAATCAGCATTTTCCTCACGCAGAGGGGGCTGCACATACTCATAAGGATTCAGATGAAAGCCCAGCCGCTCATAGAAACCGATTCTCCGTTGTTCCATTTCACCCAATGGCGGTTCAACTTCCAAAAGCACAGGTTTGCCTGACTTACGGATATACTCCTCCATCAGCTTTTTACCAATGCCTCCACCTCTTATACTTGGGTCCACTGCGATATGTTCTACAAATCGAAATCCTGGAAACTCCCAGCAAGCTATAAAAGCAATGATTTTCCCCTCAGCATTCACTTCGGTAATCAATCGGTAATGTGGAACATCCAATAACGCCTGTTGTCCCTCATAGGTTCTGATCTCGGAAGTGGGAAAAGAGGCTTCCATAATAGCGAATATTTCATCAAAAGTTGTGTGATTCATAACATAGTTCTCACTTTCTGGATTTATATTTACACAAGTTATCTTAACCTTCTGAACCCTATGATATCAAATTTAAGCATCAAGGTACTAGTACCTGGTACTAGGATAACGTGCTATACTAAGTGTAACAGCTATACACATCTTGTTTGATATAGGAGAGGTTCATATTGGATAATCAGCAGTGGATCGCACCTGAGTACTACAATCTCACTTCGGAAATGGAACGTCATGCACCGGAAAAGATTGCACTTAAGTGGTTGAATGAACTAGGTGACTACGAGGAAATCACTTACGGAGAACTTCGCAAACAAGCTAACCGACTTGCCGGTGGACTCGCAGCACTTGGTCTCGAGCAAGGGGATCGTGTTCTTGTTATGGTTCCACGTCGAATCATCGCTTATGTCATCTATTTAGCATGTCTGAAGCTAGGACTTGCGATTATCCCTTCATCAGAAATGCTTCGCGCCAAGGATTTATCCTATCGTCTGCGGCATGCCGAAGCCAGAGCCGTTATTGCCTGGTCAGAGGTTACTGAGGAAGTAAATAAAATTTCGGAGGATCTGCCTGCTCTGGATTACCGTCTTTCCGTATCTGGCAGCTCTGACGAGCTCGGTAACGGATGGTTAGATCTAGAAGAACTAATGATTGATCAACCGGATGCGTTCAATACAGTCGAAAGCCACCGTGACGATATGGCGATCTTGGCATATACCTCTGGAACAACCGGCAACCCTAAAGCCGTCGTTCATAGTCATGGTTGGGGTTATGCTCACTTGCGGATCACTTCACCTCAATGGCTTGATATTAAAGAAACAGACACCGTCTGGGCAACAGCGGCACCGGGCTGGCAGAAGTGGATTTGGAGTCCCTTTTTATCCGTCCTTGGTAACGGGGCGACCGGCTTTGTATATAGTGGATCTTTTCATCCTAAAAAATATTTGCAGCTGCTGCAGGATCACAACATTGAGGTGTTATGTTGTACACCAACCGAATATCGCTTAATGGCTAAATTGGAAGACCTCAGTCATTATGACTTGTCCCACCTTCGCTGCGCAGTTTCCGCTGGAGAGCCTTTGAATCAAGAGGTCATCAACACTTTTCAACGTGAATTCAATATCACGATTCGTGATGGCTACGGACAGACCGAAAGTACGCTTATCATCGGAACACTTAAAGATACGCCAATTCGAATAGGGTCAATGGGTAAGTCTATTGCTCCCGGTCTAGTTGAAGTGGTAGACGAAGACGGGATTCCGTTACCTGCTGGAGTCGTTGGAGATATCGCAGTGCACTTAAGCATGCCAGCGTTATTCCATACCTATTACAAAGACCCCGGCAGAAAAGAAAGCTGCACTCACGGTGAGTTCTTCGTAACCGGCGACCGGGCGCGGAAGGATGAAGACGGTTATTTCTGGTTCGAGGGCCGTGGAGATGACATTATCATTAGCTCGGGTTACACCATTGGTCCTTTTGAGGTAGAGGAAGCCCTGATGAAGCATGCCTCAGTTAAAGAATGCGCGGTCGTTGCTAGTCCGGATGAAATCCGCGGACACATCGTTAAGGCTTTTATTGTACTGAGGGATGAGACTACCGCTTCTCCTGAGCTTGTGAAGGAGCTGCAATCCCATGTTAAAGAGTGGACCGCTCCTTATAAGTATCCTCGTAAAATCGAATTCATTCAGGATCTTCCGAAAACTGCCTCCGGTAAAATACGGAGAATAGAGCTGCGGGAGCAGGAGAAACGTGCTGCGCAAGATTAAGATCGATATGAAACAGGAGGCTTCATCTTACTGAGGCTTAAAAACAACAAGAGCAGCTAGTCCATAATTGGACTGCTGCTCTTGTTAATTATTCAGACCAGTATTTTGCATCCGGGTTCAAGGCTGCGCCTACTTCGCCCTCTTTTACTAAATCACAATCGAGGTAACCCTCTTCATCCAGGAAATAAACCTCTTGCTTGTAGAACTCACATAAAGTCTCCAGAAACTTTTCAGGTGATTCATACATTACAATCAGATCCCCAAAATCATGCAGCAGGTCACATACACGTTCCACACCATCCGCGGATTTATGGTAACAAATGAAGTCGCTACCGTAATTCGTTAAGATCGGCAAGATAACGCCATCCGCTTGATGGCCTTTTTCCTCCAATATTCCAGCTAATATCTTCATCTCTGCTTCATATTCATTAATATGAATTAGACGATACCCTGGAATAAATTCGATCAGACTTGGTTCTTCTTCCTCACTGCTTGTACCTGAAACTGTGCTATAAATAGCTTTCAACAGTTCAGGGGCTTCCGGAAAAATCGCCGTAATCTTCGCTTCATTATCACCCTTACCTAAGCTGGCAATATAGTCAGGACGTAGGTCAGCAGACAGTTTAAGGTATTCTTGAAATTGTTCTGTTAATTTGTTAGTTTGCATGTTGTCATCCTTTACTTGTTCGCGGAAGTCCACATCTTCATCAGCCACGCGTCGAAGTCATCGCCTTTTTCGCCTTCATAAGTGTCATAGACGTCGATTCTCATCTTCTTCAGCTTCTCTTTGAAATCCTCGTACGAATGATCTCTAGGCAGGCTCTTCTTAATTCTCAGGAGTATTTTGGAAACGCCTTTCACTAGCTCCGGTTTATTCTTGGATGGTGCTTTAACATCTTCGCCGAATGCCTTCAGTTTAAGGTAAGCCGCTTCTTGAACTGTATATACAGGATCGCTCTCCATTAAACGCGTCAGGATATCGATAATTTGTTTGTGGTTAGTCTGTCCCAGTTCTTCAACTGCTTCTAGACGGGCTCTCCAATCCGCAGAGCGGTTCGCAGCTTTCTTTAATTCCTCGTAATTCTCCGGTAATCCATTATTGTTTAGTTCTTCGATCATTCCGTTCAATCCCCTTCTATTCAAAACTATCTATCTTACAGTAACAGTATAACCAACCATTGCGCAAGCTAAGAGAGGAAGATCTTTGCATGACCTTTTCATTCAAACATATTTCCACAAAATTGGGGTAAAGTATTCGAAAGAAAGTGTCGCGCAACATTCTATAGACTCTATACGTTAGTTAACTAGAGAATTGTAGATCAAACACACCAAGGAGAGTGACCTAATTGAAAAAGCATACCTTCATTCTAGCGTTAACTATTGTATTAAGTGTGGTGCTTAGCGCCTGTGCCAGCAGTAACAATGAAGCCGCAGTAGAAACCAATCTGACGGCGAAAGAGATGGTCGACGAAATGCTTGCAAAAGTGGAACAGCCTTCATTAATGGAAGTTGAAGAAGATATGGTGAGTCAGCTGTACCATCTAGCTCCATCATTACTTGAAGATTATAGCATTAGAATGCCAATGATGAATGTGAAAAGTAATGAAATTGCTATTTTAAAAGTTAAAGATGCCAAAGATATCTCTACTGTCGAAACCGCAGTCAAAGAGCGTGCGACAGATATTCAAAAGCAGTTCGAACAATACCTTCCGGATCAATATGAGAACGCCCAAAATTATAAGCTGATCAAAAAAGGAAATTACATCTTGTTCGTGATTTCCGAGAGTGCGGATCAGCTGGTGACTGAATTCGATACCTTGTTTACTAAAAAATAATTAGCGATGGTATTCAGCAGCCTACTCTTCCTATTCCTGTTTCTGCCGGCTGTCCTTGCACTCTACTACGTTTCGCCTTGGCGGATTAAAAACCTCATATTATTTTTGAGCAGTCTGGTGTTTTATGCATGGGGCGAACCCGTCTACATTGTAATTATGTTGCTGTCTACCGTTACGGATTACGGCTTCGGTCTACTTCTTAGTAGACCGAAGCTAACTACGGTGCAGCGCAAGTGGATTGTGGTTAGCTCCGTCATTATTAACCTGGGCTTATTGTCGTATTTTAAATACGCCGATTTTCTCATCCAGAATGTAAACGAACTCCTCGGCACTCATATCCCTTTAACTGATTTACCATTACCTATTGGGATATCGTTCTATACTTTTCAATCCATGTCCTACATCATTGATGTCTACAGAGGAACTACCAAAGCACAGCGGAATTGGATTGATTTCGGGACGTTTGTAGCTCTGTTTCCGCAATTAGTAGCCGGTCCTATCGTTCAATATAACACTATTGCAGAGCAACTACGTGAGCGTTCGGTGGATATCCCCATGTTCGCGGAAGGTGTAAGAAGATTCATTATCGGACTAGCCAAAAAAGTGCTGCTCGCCAATAACATTGGCCTGCTCTGGCACACCATATCCAGCTCCAATCTGGAGTCCATGCCTGCTTTAACCGCTTGGCTTGGCATTATTGCGTTTGCCTTTCAGATTTATTTTGATTTCAGTGGGTATTCGGATATGGCGATTGGCCTCGGCCTTATGTTCGGCTTCCGATTTAACGAAAACTTCAACAAACCTTATATATCACAGAGTATAACTGACTTCTGGCGGAGATGGCATATTTCCTTAAGCAGTTGGTTTCGTGACTACGTATATATCCCGCTTGGAGGCAACCGCCGGGGATTAGGTATTCAAATTCGCAATATCCTTATTGTGTGGCTGCTCACAGGAATCTGGCACGGGGCGAGCTGGAACTTTCTGTTCTGGGGATTATATTTCGGGATCATTCTTATCTTTGAAAAATGGTGGGGACTACAACTGCTAAGCCGTCTACCGCGCTGGACTAGGCATCTCTATGCCGTTTTTCTTATTCTCATTGGATGGGTCTTGTTCGCCTTTGAAGAACTTCCGTTGGTACTTAGTTACTTGGAAGCGATGCTTGGCTTTAATGGCCAGCCATTGTGGAATACCACTACTTTATACTTCACTTACACAAACGCAATTCTACTCGTGGTATTAACTTTAGCCTCCACACCTTTGAAACTCTCCAAGCGTATGGATGCTAGATCGATTCCTGCTCTGGTCTGGTATGGCGTCTTATTCTTCTTATCTGTCGCTTACTTAGTGGATGCTACCTTTAACCCATTCTTATATTTCCGATTCTAACGACTTAGGGGGTGATTGTTTATGAAGCAGAGGACGGATCGAATACTAGTGGTGGGATTTGTCGCGACGTTGTTTCTGGTGGGTATAACTTTTTTCTTACTGCCTGTTCAACGTTTCTCCGAGCTAGAGAATCGCTATTTGCAAAGCGCTCCCCGTCTGACATGGGATAATTTATTATCCCACACCTATGCGGAAGAGGCAGAAAACTTTGTAACCGATCATTTCCCTTTTCGAGCCAAATGGGTATGGGTGAAATCGGCGGTGGAGCAAATGAGGCTGCAGCAAGAGAATAACGGGATTTATAAGGGGAAAGACGGTTACTTATTCGAAAAATTCGATGCCCCTGATTACACTAAGGTTCAGCAATATGCAGCGGCTGTGAAACGTTTTGCTGCTAAAAATCTTGAAGCAAAAACGACCTTTCTGCTTGCGCCTACATCGGTAGGCTTGTACAACGAACGTTTGCCCTGGTTAGCACCTGTATACTCACAAGCTGAGGTGAATCAAAAGATTGCTGATGAAGTAAGTGATAGCCTAACTTTTATAAATGGATTTGATGTGCTTACTCCGCATGCTGCAGAGGACATTTATTATCGGACCGATCATCACTGGACAACCTACGGCGCCTACTTGGCTTACTTAGCGTATGCTGAAAGTATGGGATGGCAGCCTCTGTCCCAGAGCGAATTCGAGATTGAGACGGTAAGCGATTCGTTCCTTGGAAGCTACCATACGCGGAGTCAATTTATCGGAGTGGTGCCAGATTCCATTCAAGAGTATAAGCCAATTAATGATGTATCCACCAAGATGCATATTGTAGATACCGGTGAGACCTTAACAAGTATGTACAATCCAAGCTATCTAACGAAAAAAGATAAATACTCTTATTTTCTAGGCGGCGTTCATGCTCTTATGAAAATCACAAGCCAGCTTGATCCTAAAGAAGTCAAACAGGAGAAGCTGCTCGTCATCAAGGACTCCTATGCGCATAGTGTCATCCCTTTTTTGACTCAGCATGTACCGGAAATCCACGTGATCGACATTCGTTATTATAACGGGAGTATCAGTGAGTACATGGCTCAGAATGATATTAAGGATGTATTGATGCTGTTTAATACGGCTACTTTTGTTGATAATTCGGCGCTTTTGAAGCTTAACTGATGATATAGTGATGGATTAGGTGATGGCTATGGAGATAATACGATGAATATGATGACGGGGCGTAACTGCGGGAATGTTTGGACTTTCGGTCGCTGTTGTCTCCAGATGTTTTTGATTTTACCGCTATCAGCGGATAACATCCGGAGACAGCATATGCTTCCGATGCGAGCTTTCCTTCGGAAAGCTTTCAGGCGAACGCTCCGCTCCTACAGTTCCAAAATTCCCTCCGTTACTTTTCACCATATTTATGGGTTAAATCTAAAAACCATTCACGATTATGTGTAGAATCGTGTCTCTGCGAATAGCTTTAAAGCGAATGAATCCTCCTTGAAGGAGTGCTTCATTTATTATGAGCTGCAATTCAATTCCACTAGCGTTGCATTAAACTCCACATCACACCACTTTACGGATTAGGGAAATCCTCCCTAAAATTAGTAAATTATCGGCTCAATTTGTGACTTTTAAGGAAATCCTCCCTAATAAATACGAGAATACCCTCTTTATGAATGAAACACCCTGATAATTGGGGAGATTTTCCCTAATAATCGCTTGGAGCACGATAAATCTCACATAATTAGGGAGGTTTTCCCTAATCTAAACATTTAATCATTGATAGTGCCTGATACATATTCATTATGAGGTTGATTAAGAGTGAAAGAGTTGCAACAATAACTGAAGATTTCTTAAGGGACATTTTCCTCCCACTAGCAATTATTTTCTGTAACCTCTACATCAAACCAAACACTAAAACTAATATTCGAATCCTCTAATATGGCTTCGTATTTCAGATCATTTTTAGCTAGAATCTCCGCGACGATAGACAGGCCAAGTCCAGTTCCGGAGATTTCTTTATTCCGAGACTCGTCGATGACATAGAACGGGTCCCAGATATACGCTAAGTGCTTCTCTTTCAGGCGCGTGGTTTTATTAGTAATAGTGAACTTCAGAGTGTCGTGAGTATCATTTACTAATGAGATTCCAAAGACATTCTCTTCCCCATATTTAATGGCATTACTAATTAAGTTGTTGAATACAATCTCAATCTGGCTGATATCCTCTTCAACGATGGATCGTTCAACCGAATGGAAGTCGGTCTGTAAGGTCAGGTTTTTATTTTTAAGCGTAATGTTATATTGTGAGATCACTTTGAGCAAAAGCTCTTTAAGATCGAATTTCTCTTTATGCACTTCGGTCTTTTGAATCTTGGACAGCTTAATCAAGTAATCCACCATATCTGAAGTGTATTTCACCTGCTCCAAAATGATATCCGTATAGGTACCATCATCCAGACCGTCTTGGATACCAATCGTATAGGCTTGGATTAAAGATAACGGTGTCTTCACTTCATGTGAAATGCTTGAGATCAGTGTGTTTAAGCTTTGATTTTTCTTCTCCAGTTCTGCATGGGCGCTTTTTAGGCGTTGACTCATCTGATTAATGCTTTTAGATAACTCTTCAATTTCATCCCCCGATTTAATCGTCACTTGTTTAAAATCAAGATTGGAAATATCCTTCGCCACATCCTGTAACTGCTCTAATGGGGTAATGATCTTTTTCGAATAATAAGCCACTAACAGCAAGCTGATAATAATCCCCAAAAGAACGGAGTAGAAGCTGAGTTGATTTACGATGTTTAAAGCATCTGTATTGTGCACAACC
The DNA here is from genome assembly GCF_037963325.1 of Paenibacillus sp. FSL E2-0201. Taxonomy (NCBI): domain Bacteria; kingdom Bacillati; phylum Bacillota; class Bacilli; order Caryophanales; family Paenibacillaceae; genus Paenibacillus; species Paenibacillus sp. FSL E2-0201. The sequence goes on along the minus strand of NZ_CP150154.1, from coordinate 886,804 downwards.
ACAGTGCCGATGAGGATTAAACTGCCATCCTGCTCATATATTTTCGTTAACAGGCTGGACTTTAATTTCCCCTGATTAAATAACAGATTCACCGTATTTCCTTCGTTTACCTTTTGTAAGACTTCTTCCGTAATCCAGAACTTATTGAGTGATACCTTATCTTTAAAGAGAGCAAATTGTATGTTGTCGTTAATTTCTGTTGTACTTCCTCTATTTTCAACCCTAACAATCGTTATATTGTTATTGTTCTCGATCGCTGTTTCCTTGTCCATAAGCTGATCCAGACTGAGATCCTTTACTTCGTCATAAATAGCGTTAATCTTGGTTTTCATTTTGTAAAGGTAATAATCGGACGAGAAAAAATTGTGCAATAAATAGGATGTCCCAAACACAATCAGCAGAATGATGCTTACCATAATCAATAATTTCGTGCTTATTTTATTGATTTTTATCATGGAAGCTGTACCCCATTCCCCTGTGTGTGATCACGTGATCAGCTCCAATCTTATCGCGCAATCGCTTAATATGTGTATCCACGGTTCGTTCTTCGCCGAGGTAGTCCATTCCCCAAACGGAAGATAACAAAGAATCTCTGGACAAAATCCGGCCTTTATTCTCATATAGGAAGGTGAGCAACTCGAACTCTTTTTTATAAAGGGACAGCTCCTCCCCATTCTTGTACACTTTCTTCCGTTCAAAATCAATTTCTAAGTCCCGTATAGCAGCTACTTTTTCGGTACCCAGCATTTTTTTAATTCTCAGCATTAAAATCCGTGGATCAAATGGTTTTCTAATATATTCATCTGCACCGATATCTAAAGCGCTAAATTCATCGTCATGGGAAGATCGGGCGGTCAGCATCACCACTTTAGCTAAACTAACCTGCTTGATTTCATTGCACACCTCAATCCCGCTTCGCTTAGGCATCATCCAATCCAAGACCACAAGATCGATCTTAGTCGAAAAAAAGAGCTCCAGCGCCTCCTCCCCATCCGCAGCTACCCAAACGTTATAGCCCTCTTTTTCAAAATAAGTCTTCAATATGGTGGTCATATGTTTCTCATCATCGGCAATTAGAATGTTCAAGTAGCATCATTTACTCCTTTCTTTCCAGTCCTTTCTTCAAAACTTCCCATATTGGGTTATCCACTGCTGTCCGGGGAGGCTGTTCGCCTTTCTCTATCGCTTGCCAATACGCCCAGGTTGGAGGCTCAGTGCCAAGCTCATAATCCATACCGTCCCAAGTATCCTCTCGGAAAGCATAGAACGCCCAGTGCCAGCCGAAATCATCAAAAATCGAAATTAAATCAGCCATGTATTGATCTGCACCTTTTACTAGTCGATTCGTACCAAACTCTTCTGCAACAATCCGATTTGCGGGGATGTTATGTTCCTTTGCCCACTGCGCAACAGGTTCCAGAAATTCCTTTAAGGCTTCCTTGTTAAAGGCTTTTTCTGTTTTATTGTCCCCGACCTTTATCGTCCCAGGATATTCATAGGTGAACCCTTTTTTCTTATTCTGACTGGTTAGCTCGTACGGCTCATACATATGAAAAGCATACAAGACATTCTCATCTTCGAGGGGTTTCAAATATTTAAAGGCCCAAGGTGTAGCATACAGGCCAGAATTTACGATGATTGGTGTCTTGGAATCTACGGTACGAATAGCGGTCACTATCGTTTCATATAAAAGATTCAAATCTGCAGGAGTGTTCTCCACTGAGCTATACCATTCGCTGTAGTCCTGTGTCCAGAAGTCATGAAATCCCGTTGCAGTCTCAGGATGTGGTTCATTAATCAAGTTATAACCGATTACCGCTGGATGATCTTTCAACCGACTTGCTAGATCTCTCCAAAATACTGCCGCTTGTTCATGATAACTGAAATCCTTCCATATCCGATCATCATTCTCGTAATTATTAAACTGCCTCCAGCGATCTCCGGGGAGACTTAGGACGGTCAGTACTACTTTTGAGCCCCGAGCCTCGGCTGCATCTAAGTCCGCTTTTAACTCGGTAAAATCCTCTTCAACAATCCCTTTATACTTATCTGCATTCCCTATTAGGAAATCTTTATCCGGGTTCGTATCTGGTTTGTCATTAAATAAATAGTCACTGTCTTTTGCCCATTTATCTGGTGCCAACCGAATGAATTCAATATTCTGCTCTTTGGCAGCTTCATAGTTATCCGGTAACGATTTTGAATTCATAAAATTGGTTCCTTTTCTCTGGACCTCCCAGAAGGCTAGCTTCTCATTCCTTTCTGTCTTCTCTTCCTTCTTCTCTTCCTTCTTCTCTTCTTTCTTCAGTTCTTGATTGGCTTGAGGTGTTACTGAACTACACCCTACAACCAACAATAAGATTAACATTATAAAAGCTTTAGATTTTTTCATTCTCTCACCTCGTAAGCTATCGTAGCGAATCTCTGTTACAAGAGTGTCACAAGGGGTGGACATACAACCATTCAAGTAGGTAACTGATGAATTTTATATGAATCCAAGAGTTGAACCTTCTTCTCTCATATTCTATTTCTAGGAGGTGAGTATAATATGACAATCCAGTTTGTAGATTTACGACTTTCCAACCAAGCTGCTTCAGATAACACACCCGTGGTTATCCCATTAGCAGCAACTCCTCTTGTTTTTGGGGATATCGGTATTCAGACTGTAGGGGTCACGCCTGACAATCAAGGCAATGTCCGCGTACTTTTGTCGGGTTTTTTGAAAGTAGAGAATAATCCTCTTTTCAACACCAATACCATTAATGTTCGCAGAAACGGAACGATTATTTTCACCACAACATTTGGTGTAGCAATCAGCAGAGAAAATGAAGCTTTTGGTTTCTCAGCAGTAGATGTCCCACCAGCGCTGGCTGTCGCAGCAGGTCAGATTCAGTACACAGCAGAAATCTTCACAAATGCACTGGCAACAGATCAATTTAATAACGTCCAAGCCAGAAACTTTAGTGGCGTTGCAGCAGCGGGTAACTCCTAGCATAAACAAGTAGTGAGTTGAGGTGCATACTGCACTATTTTAAAAACAGAAGCTCAACCAAAAGTACTGGTTGAGCTTCTGTTTATTCGCCAAATAATAGATCCAGAATTCGTTCGTCCGCTTTGCGATTCTTCCCTTTATAGGGGTAACAGTGAATATGAATCGCTGGATTAAAATTGATCTCAATAATGCTATAATTGGTACCCGTCGCCATCTCCTTAATATCATCAATCATCATATCTACCCCACAAATCGTGGCCCCCGCAGCTTTAGCCGATTGAATGGCTAGATCTTTATAGCTGTCTGGGATCTCATCTGTAAAGTCTAAGCTGTCTCCACCGGTACTAATATTTGAGTTCTCCCGTAGAAAGATCACCTCATTAAATGGAGGAACATCGCTCCAAGTCTGAGCGTGGTTCTTCAAGAACATCTCTTCGGCTTCGCCGATCTGAATTTTCTCAAGCGGAGTTTTGTAGCCACGACCTCTTAGCGGATCCTTATTTTTTTCGTGGACCAGCTCTTCTATTGTATGTACACCATCACCGACCACATTCGCCGGAACCCGGTGCAATACTCCGACTACTTCATCGCCCATCACTAGAAAACGATATTCTTTCCCCGTCATAAATTCCTCAAGCAGTACTGTTCGATCATGCTCAAAGGCAATTGCGAAGGCTTTTTGATAATCTTCTTTGGAGAATTCATCTGTAAAAATAGTAATACCGAGTCCAAAGTTCGTTGATTTGGGCTTGATCACAATAGCCTTATCACGATAAGTATCATATGCATTCATTGCTGCTTCCAGATCTCCAAATGCTTCACCTGCGGGAACACGAATGCCCTGTTGTTTGAGGACTTCCTTCGTAACAATTTTATTCTCCATAATTAGTACCGTGCTGTAAGAATCCAAGGATGTCTTCGTAGCTTGCTTAACGTATTCTTTATGATCGCCTTTTGTAAGTAGAACGAAATTCTCATCTCGATCGAGCAATTGAAATTTAATCCCACGTTTAACTGCTGCTTTTAGTAGAAGCTGTGTAGATAGCTCCAGATCCTCATATCCCACAAATCGGTATCCGTTCGCAAGACTTTCCTCAGCATACTGTTTAGCTTTATTCAGATGATATTGTACGAAAGAGGATTGTTGAACTTCTGACTTCACAATCGCGGCAAAACTTTGATCTGGATTCAGAATCTTATCCTTGGCTTCGTTCAGAATGTTCGTGAATTCTTTATCTTCTGGGTTCAACAACTGAATCATATCCTGCATCTCTTGAATACAAGTTAAAGCCTTCTGCTCCATCGTCCCGCAAGAATCTCCGTAATCATGCAAGCAGCCTTTGATCCCCTCCATGATCAATTGATCATGATTAAGGTTCGCCATCTTCTGATCCTCTACCCCGAACGGTTCGTCCTCTTTCAATAGCATGTACAGGATAAACAAATGAATGAAAGTCATTGTTTCTTTGCTAATTCCTATTTTATAGAGTGGATTCAGATCAATAAAACGAAGCTCTATATAAGCAATCCCATCCTGCAGAAGCTCCTCTAACGGATGTTTGCCTCTTGCCGTCTTCACTCTAACCGGGCTATAGAACTCTTTTACACTTAATAATTCCTCTGAGTCGATCAACGTTTGTAAATCATGTACATAGTCCGTAAGTGAATCAAAGGAAACATAAAGAGGTTTTTCATTTCGATATCCGCATTCGCTATTCCGAAGTGAATTCATATTTTGAACATAATAGCTATTCTGATCATCCGACTCGCCTCGTGCGACACATTGCTCCATATAAGTCTTATCAAAAACAGGACTAGCACCTGTTAAATAGATTAGAAGCCAGCGGTATCGCAATAGGTTGCGGGCTATTTTTAAATAAGTAGCATCTTTGAAATCTTTATAGCTCATCTGCGGATCTACAATGTCATGAAGCTGTTTAAGAAATGGTTCGTCAAAAGAGAAATTATAATGAATTCCGCTCAGCAATTGTCTTTTGCGTCCATACTTATCCGCTAACTGATGTCTATACTCGTCCTCTACCGGATTACCCATCTTGGCAATGGGAATGTCCTTATCGTTCGGCAGCATGGGAGGATTACTACTCGGCCATAGATATTCTTCCTTAAGCTCTAGCGACACAATATCCTGCAGCGCCTCCAGAAAGTTATAAGTCTCTTCAATAGAATCAAAAGAGGGTGTCACCATTTCAATCTGACTCTCTGAGAAATCCGTTTGAATATAGGGGTTCTCCATTTTGTTGCCAAAGGCTTTTGGATGTGGTGTCAGCGCAAGGTTCCCTTCTGGATCCACTCTGACATTTTCTTTTTCCAAACCAAATTCACCGTGAAAAAGCTCCTTATTCAAATGGTTATCTCTTAAGAGCTGTATGAGTCTACGATTTAATAAAGCCATTTCTACGCTCATCCTTTGCTTAATAATCTACCTGCTGTTTGTTCATTCTGAACAAAGATCTTCTAAACCAGAACACAAGAATAACACCCTTGAACACACTGCTTAGCGCAATCGACATCCACACTCCATTCAAGCCAAAAGGTTCGGATAATAGCAGGGCTAGCGGAATTCGGAGTGCAGTAAATGTAATACTAAAGATCGGTGGAATGTGAGTTTTACCAATGCCGTTAAAAGCACCGACTGTCATCAATTCCATACACATGAACAATTGTGAGTATCCGATGATCCGCATATAATCTGCGCCTAATGCCATACTCGTCTGGTCTGATAAAAATAATGAAAATAGCTGCTGCGGAAACGCAATAAATATAAGCGACACGATCACACCAAAGATGGAGGTTAAGATTAGCGCCTGACGATAACCTTGCCTAATTCGATCGAATCGGCGTGCTCCATAATTTTGACCAAAAAAAGAAGCAATAGCTCCCTGTAGTCCTCCAATGGTCATATAAGAAATAGATTCAATTTGAATCCCAACTTTTTGAACCGCAATGGCATCCGCTCCAAAACGCACAATGATCTTGGCAATGATGATCGATATGATCGTAAAAGTAACCCGTTGGATCGTAATGGGAAGCCCCATGCGGATGACTTCTTTCATTTGGCTACTGTCCCACGTTGATGTGTTTGAAATGATTTCTGACTTTCTTGTCTTCATGATAAAGAGAGCCGTAACCAAGATGTTCGCCGTTAATGTTGCAATAGCTGCTCCAGCGACTCCCCATCCTTTAAAACTGCCCCAGCCAAAAATTAAAAATGGATCGAGGACAATATTAACCATAAGACCAATAGAGAAGATCTGAAACGGTTGTTTACTATTTCCCATAGCGTTTAAAAGGGTTGCAAACAATGTATTAACAATAGAAAATACCGTCCCAAAGATCGAAATCATTAGAAATTGTCTAGCCATCCGTTCAACGTCATCACTTCCAAGATCAAAAAAACCAATCAACTGATTCTTGGTTAATAGAACTAAACACATATAGAGAAGTCCTAGTAAAGTAGACATCATAAATCCGTTCTTTATATAAGATTTAGCCTTCTCTATCTGACCAGATCCCATACAATGCGCCACCTTAATCCCTGTGCCGATCGTAACCATTGTCGATAAAGCAATCGCTAGATTAATGAAAAAACTCGCCGTACCAATCGCGGCAACCGGACCACTTCCTAATCTTCCAACCCAAATCATATCGACTAGACCATAAGTAGTAGAGATGAAATTCGTTGCAATAATGGGAAGCGTTAATTTCATTAAGGTAGGCATAATAGGACCCTGAGTCAAATCATTTGCGTCCTTCAAGTCCAATAACACCTTCTTTATTTCATTTTCAGATTCATTATATAACCATACGCTTATATAATCAATTGATTATATTTCATTGATTTGTTGGACTAGCTCTTCATTTGGTTTATTATCGGTTTCCTCGCCTGGCTTACTTCTTAACCTAGTCTCTTCATTATGAACCTGTAGACAGAATGTGAACTCCTTAAAAGCAAATAAATTGTGTATACATTAACAAGCAGTTCCTAGTGCACAAAACGTGCCCAGTGGAACTGTTTTTTTCATAATAAAAAATTCTCTTATTTTTCAGTCTAATGGCTATTGAAAAGAATGATTAGTTCGTTTACAATGAAACCAATTAACAGTTCTATATTTATAGAACTAATTCTGATTCAGTAACTCACTGAAGGAATGGAGCAAGTCATGGAATATAAAGTAGAAGTCGATTTTGCACCCATGTATGAATGTGTTAGTAGTATGACCGCTTTTCTAAGCAAGCAAAACCATACCGCTATGGATTCCGGCAAGCTCTGGGTACGCGATGTTCAAGCAAGATTCGCGCCAATGCTGCTTCGTAAAATGCAAGAGGTCGTTAAGAAACTTGATGATTTCAGTTTGGCTCCCTATATTTGGTCTTGTCCGGGGGAGCGTTCGGTAGAAGGCTTTTTGGTTTGGTTCGACGGCTTATCTTCGGGCGAACTGTATGAAATCTCCGGACGTTTCGGTCAATCGGTTCCCTCTAACCTTGCGGAACTCAGAGACACCGCCTCTGACATCTTGCGCGAATGGAATGCGGGATACTTCAGTGGAATTGACCCTAATATCATCAAGGGACTTGAACAGGAAGCCGAATCAAGAAGAGCAACGTTGAACGGTAACAATGACATGGACGTCTTTGAAGCAGCAACCGAAGGAATGCGCCTCTATCCAACTGAACATCTGAAGCAGGTCATTATTATTCCGCAATATCATGCTCGTCCATTGGTTACTACCTCTATGTATGATGAATTCGTATTCACTAGCTACTCTTGTGATGTTCTCCCTCCGGAAGCTGGACGGCCTGCTCCAGCACTACTCCGTCTTACCCGAGCGCTGTCGGATGAGACGCGGCTGTATATCCTTCGTTTACTCACAGGTAAACAACTGAATTTCACGGAAATCGTGCGTGAGGTGGGACTTTCCAAAAGTACAATCCACTACCATCTTATTGCGCTGCGCGCAGCTGGACTGGTCATTGTCCATACCAATGTTAAAAACACTTCGTACAGCCTACGTTTAGAAGCCTTAAATGGGCTGCCCCAGCAAATCGGGACGTATCTGGAGAGTTAAGCATAAAAAAAGGAGCTACCTAGCTATGATAAAACGCAGCTATTATGGTCTACTCTCGACCATTACTTTAAGCGCTTTTGGAGATGCTTTCGGCTTACTGGCTATGGAATGGCTCGTCTATGAGCTGACGGGATCCAAGCTAGCGATGGGAGCCCTCGCGCTCAGCTCCGGCATACCTGAACTGCTGCTACGCCTGCTCGGCTCACCGCTGTCCGACCGATTGCACCGGGTCCGTTTTATGGCCTGCTTGGCAGCCATTCGATTGCTAGCCATAGCACTGCCACTCGGCATGGGCTTGGCTGGCCAACTGCAGCTATGGCATCTCTTTGTTGCCGCGAGCCTCAGCGGCGCCTGTGCTGCACTGTTCATGCCAACAGCGATGGCTGTTATTCCTGGCGTTGCCGACAGCCGGAAGCTGGTGCGGGCTTTTGCTATCATTGATGGCAGCAAAAGCGCAGCAGCCCTGCTGGGACCTGCCTTAGCCGGTGCGTTAACCGCTGCCAGTGGAGCGCTGCCAGCTCTTGGCATCAACATGTTATGTTACTTAGCCGCCATCACTACCCTACTCAGCTTGCAAAAGCTGCCGAAAGCCTCTCCAACCCAAGGCCGTTTCTCCCTCTCCGTTTACGTTCGTGAAATAGCCGAAGGCTTTACCTTCTATAAACAATTCCCTGCAATGCTAATGATTATGGTCATGGCCTCCATCAGTAATTTAAGCTCAATTGCCGTCTGGACGATGATGGTCCCTTTTGTACGCGAAGTGCTCCACCGCGATGCGGCGACGATGGGTACTCTAAGTACAGTTTTCGCTCTTGGAACATTGGTCGGGCTAAGTGTGATTTCCATGATAGGGGAAATTAAAAAAAGGCGGCTTGTCATGCTCGGCAGTCTGGGGACCATAGGTTTAGTGACTTCGTTATGGGGGTTAGTTCCTAGTTTTCCTTTTGCTCTCGCTGCCGTCTTTGCAACCGGAACCTTAAGCCCCTTCTTCGGTTCCTTAAGTTCTTCATTACACGGACGCCTAGTTCCGAGTAATCTGCAAGGAAGAGTCAATTCTATTCGCTTTTTGATCGGAGGCAGCTTACAGCCTTTTGGCGCTTTTGCAGGCGGAGCAATTGCTGAGCACTACGGTGTGCCTGTATTGTTCCTAATCGCTGGACTGCTTCCAATGTTATGTGCTAGCGCAGCCTTGTTACTCCCCGGACTCAAAGCGCTGGATGGCGACCTCTCTGCCCTTGAGGTCACCCATCGGCGAAATAATGTGGGGAATGCCACGCACAGCGTTACCGCTAATCGATAAACGGGAAAGTGTAGAAGAGCAGACTGACACTAATAGTAACAGCGATAGCTAAGGACAATGAAATCACGTCCTTGACTACCGCTGTTTACTTTGATTTATGAATAGTTTCAGATAGCCCATTTTAGGCGTTTATCGGAAAATCTGAATCCCATCTTTCTTTAAATCCTTCCATGCCTAGATCTTTCATTTTCGTTAACTCTCTATGTATTATTCTCAGTAACCTAATTGTCTTTATTTCCTTCTGATGAAAATAGTCTTGTTAACGTTCCATTCACACTACTCTGATAATGTTTATAAGCGTTAGGTGGATGATCATCCAATCCCGATAAATGATAATACGGAGGATAATAATGTTAACATCTATGAAAAAAAGACTAATCGCTGGTCTCACCCTATTGGTTGTAATTAGCGCCGGATTAGGTACGAACCTAGTGTTTTTCGGGAAACAAGCATCGGCCGAGACCCGGACGGATCAAACCGCGCTACCCATAACTCAGACTGAAGCACCTGCCAATCTCGATGATACCACAGGTCTAACTGCCTTCGTAGATGGGATCATGGAAGAAGATATGAATCGGCTACAAATCCCGGGAGCGGTCATCTCCATCGTAAAGGACGACAGAATTATTTTGGCCAAAGGTTATGGCAGTTCCAATCTGGAAAAGGCTGAATCAGTTGACCCGACAACCAGCATGTTTCGAATTGCTTCAACGACTAAGTTATTCACCTGGACAGCAGTGATGCAGTTGGTCGAACAAGGTAAGATTGATCTGGACACGGATATTAATACCTACCTGAAATCAGTAAAGATCCCTGCTACTTATCCTGAACCGATTACGATGCGCCATTTGATGACACATACAGCAGGGTTCGAAGAGGGGGGCGTTGGTTATCAAATCACTACAGACCCTGCAAAATTGCCGGGGTCAATCTCGGAAACTCTCAATAAGCATATGTTGGCACGGGTAAGACCACCCGGACAGATAAGTTCTTATTCAAACTACGGTGCTACACTCGCAGGTCTAATTGTAGAGGAAGTTAGCGGTGTTCCTTACAATGATTATATAAAGAAATATATTTTCGATCCGCTCGACATGAAATATTCGACTGTTGTAGAGCCTTTACCGGATTCCTTCATCCCCTACAAAGTTGTAGGGTATAACAGCGAAAACGGCAGCTTTGTACCTGGCACACCTACATTTGAGGGTGGTTTTCGTCCTGCCGGCTCTGGTACCGTATCTGCAGTAGATATGGCGCACTTCATGATTGCACATCTACAGCATGGGAAATATGGTAGCCAACAGATTCTGAGACCCGAGACGGCAGAACTAATGCATTCAACGGCGTTTCAATTCGATAAACGTCTGCCGGGAGTGGATCTTGGGTTCGCAGAGAAACGAATCAATGATCTCACACTGATCACTCATGGTGGTTCCGACCCCATGTTCAATACAGAATTGTATCTTGTGCCTGCCAAGGATGTAGGCATCTTTGTATCCTACAACGGCGGTGAGGGAAGTGATTCGGCAGCAGGTCTCATCCAAGCCTTTTTCAACCGCTACTACCCTTCTCCTGATGCAACGCAGCCTGAATTCATTGCTTCTGATGAATCTATTCAGAAATATACAGGAGCCTATCAATTCACACGCCGAAACATCAGTGATATTGATAAGTTTTTCAACTTTTTTGCCCAGCTGAACGTCTCGGTTGAGGATAATAAGCTATCCTTGGGAAGTGGCAGTGAGCAACAATTGTATAGTGAAGTCGGTCCGAATCTGTTCCAACTCGAGGGAGGCACCGAACAAATTGCCTTCCGCACGAATGAGTCCGGTAAAGTTACACATATGATCTTAGGGATGATCCCGGATATGCCGCTGGAGCGTACGCCACTGTTGGATCAGAATAAATTTTGGCTTATCGTACTAGGGTTCTCGGGGTTGATTCTCATCACTGCATTGCTCGGACTATTCTTCTCCAGACGCAAGATTAAGGCGATGACGCCTCCGGAAAAATGGGCCATCCGACTGTCTGCGGGAACTGCTGGTTGGGCGCTGCTATCTTTCGTCACGTTATTTATGGTGGTTATGTCCATGGACATAATGCAGAAGTTCAGCGGAATCAGGCTTTCGCTTTCTCTCAGTTTAGTTATGCCAATCATTTTGGTTGGTCTGACTTTAGCTTTGCTATTCTCGGCTATATTGGTTTGGAAGAATAAATACTGGACAGCTTTCAAGCGTGTGCATTATACGTTAGTGGCGCTCTCGGCTGTGGCGATGACTCTGTTCTTCTACTATTGGAACCTGTTGGGTTGGCAGTTCGGATAACGCCATTACTCCCAAGATCAAATCAGATATAATGAAAGCTTAATAGAGGAGGGAAATCGTGGCTACTATACTTATCGCTGATGATGATGATAACATCCGAAAGCTAATGTCTTTATTTTTGCGAAAAGAAGGTTTTGAACTTAAAGAAGCCAGGGATGGTACAAAAGCCTTGTCCATAATAGAGAACTCGCGAGTTGATCTCGTCATTCTAGATATTATGATGCCAGGATTGGATGGTTGGGATCTCTGCAGAGAAATCAGGCGGTCTGATGCCAATATCCCCCTCCTCATGGTGACGGCTAAAGCGGAATCTGCACACAAAGTGAAAGGCTTTCAACTGGGTACGGATGACTATCTAACCAAACCGTTCGATCCGCTTGAACTCGTGATGCGAGTAAAAGCTTTGCTTAAACGCTCGCTGGTCGTTTCTTCACAGTCTGTGCAATTAGGTAATGTGCTGCTCAACCGCCGTACTTTCCAGGTCACGCGCGGTGAAGAACCGGTCACGATTCCTTTGAAGGAATTTGAGCTTCTGTTTCTGTTGGCCAGTCACCCCGGGCAAATCTTTACAAGAGAACAGTTGATTCTTCAAATCTGGGGATTGAATTATGAAGGAGACGGACGGACTGTAGATGTGCATATAAGTCGGTTGAGGGAGAAATTCAGCGGCAACGACGAGCAATTTCAAATCGAAACGGCCCGCGGCCTGGGATACAGGCTGATTCCTACGCCATGATCAAGACTCTGTATGTACGTGTCATTCTCACGTTTCTAGGCATCATTATCTTTAGTCTAATCTGTTCCTTTTTCATTGGATTGTATGTCTTTCAGAAACAAATAAGTTACGAGGGGCAGAATGAAATGATCGTAGTGGGAAAAGAAATCATTCACCGCTATGATGACGCCAAACCCATGGATACGGATGAGTTCCTGAATAGTATGGTTAAGGTATCCGCACACCCTATCCACCTGTACAATCATGCCGGAGAACATACCTTTTATGGGCTCAAGGGTAGTCCGGCTGTCACTGTCCCCCCCGAAGCTGTCAAACAAGTGCTGCAAGGAAAGCTCTACCGCTCTTCTGCGAAAGATAAGGATATCTTTATCGGTATACCCTTTATGTTGGACGGAGAGTGGCGTGCGATGTTCTTGCAGTATTCTGCCGAGAACGAAAATATCGTCAATCGGATGGTGCTCTTTGTGCTATTACTCGTGCTCTTACTGGGTAGTGTGTGCATTCTTATTGCCGCTAGATATTTGGTAGAGCCGATCAAAGCACTAACGAATGCGACAAAAAGGCTGGCCAAGGGTGATTTCGAGGTGGAGCTTAAAGTGAACCGAATAGACGAGATCGGGGAATTAACACAAAGTTATGTGGAGATGGCAGGGGAACTTAAACAGTTGGAACAGATGCGGCAGGATTTCGTATCCAACGTTTCTCATGAAATCCAGACACCGCTTACGTCTATTTCCGGCTTTGCCAAAGCGTTGCAGAACCATGATTTGATCGTGGAAGAGGAACGCAGTGAATATCTTGATATCATCATTGCGGAGAGTGAACGACTGTCGAGGCTAAGTGATAATCTACTGAAGCTCGCATCTCTGGATTCTGAACATCATCCCTTCAACGCAAGTCCCTTCAATCTTGATGAGCAGATTAGAACAATCGTTGTAACCTGTGAGCCGCAATGGTCAGCCAAAGGCATTGTTATTGATTTAGAACTACCGGAAGCTGTCAAAATTATGGGCGATGAAGATCAACTGAAGCAAGTATGGATGAATTTACTCAGCAACAGCATCAAGTTTACACCGGAAAACGGGAAAATCCGCATCAGTATAGATCGTAATGCAGCAGAAGTATCTGTCACTATCAGCGATAATGGAATGGGGATCTCCCCGGAAGAGTTCAACGCCGTATTCCAAAGGTTTTATAAAATAGACAAGTCGCGGAACGGAAACAACAATGGCAATGGTCTCGGACTTGCGATCGTTAAAAAAATTGTCTCTCTGCATCAGGGAAGCATAGCGTTGGACGGTGCGGTTGGAGAGGGAACGACAATTATCGTTAGGCTACCCTTGTCTTAGAACAAAACTAATTTCTCTAAAAAAGATAAAAAACCTCCAACCCCGCATACGCGGCTTCGGAAGTTATTCATTAACACTATGTTATGCAGTTACTCTAGGTACAGAATCCCAAAATCACTGCTGCTATGAAATTCTGGTTTGTTCGAATGAACTCTGCTCCATGTTCCATAGTGCGGATAGGTCGTATCGTCGCCGCACTTGTAAAAGTTTCCTCTTATCTTTTTTCCCGTCACTGCCCGAAAATCCGGAAAATAAGATTGTACCCAAGCCCATGGGATCGAAAAGCTTAATTCCCAATACGCTTCCCCTTTAGCATTAATTTGATCTGTGGTGGATAGGATGCGGAAAAGCGCCGGATTGATAGTGATTGGGAAGCGATCATACCGATCCGCTCCTATCTGCAAGAGAATTGTGCCATTCGCATTAAATTCGAAATTCATATAGCGCTGGTCCGAATCCGGATTAGGCTGAAAAAAGAACTCGATGCAGCTATCCTTATACACGGGATCATTCATGTTTCTATATGTTCGTATTGGATTCTTTTCGTAAACCTTAAACTGAAGCTTCAGATCCTCCTGACTGTAATTTAATCTCGCTGTAACGGCAGGACTATACTCTTTAAGCCATTGATACTGCTTGATGATCTGGACTTCTTCTGTATGTGAAACATCCGTCTGATTTGTCAGGTGAGAAATTACTAAGGTTTCCAATTTTCTTTCCATGGTTCATTCCCTTCCGTTCGGAGTCCTACTGGGGCTACTTCAGCAAAACAACCCCATTAATTAACTTGTTTATTAAGACCCACGTTTATCCGGTTTTTCAATACGCAGTCTCGATCCCCGAGATTTCGCACAGCCTTCTGCGTTACCTGTAATGCGGATGAAGGAGACCACCCGCTCTATATCCCTCTCGGGCGGGCGCCTCCTCCCTTCCACCCTTATTTCGCGCAAGGTAACGTAATTCCTTCATGGATTGCCTGGTCGGCCAGGAGAGCGATCTCCATTGCCCGGTAGGCATCCTCCATTGCCGGTATAGCGGGCAAGTTGTTCTCCAGCATAGATAGGAAATAGTCCAGTTGGGCACCCGTAGGCTTCACGGAGAAGTCCATATTGATCTTCTGGACCGTTCCTTTCCGGTTATCTTCGACCTCGACCAGATTTCCCAGATGCTGCTCCTCTCGCGGTCGATCATTCTTGTAGATGATACGGATCCAGCCAGCCGGTCCGATGAATTCCTTCCGGTTGTCAGTCGGCATCCCCTTGCCCCACCCTGTCTCGAAGTAGCCGATGGAGCCATCCGATAGACGGAGGGTCATGAGTCCGTAATTGTAAGTGTACGGCGGGACTTCTTCATAGAGACGCTGCCCGATCCCGTTGACGCTTACCACGTCCGCCCCTGTGGCCCAACGCATCACATCGATATAATGGACGCCGCAATCCACAATCGGTGAGACATCCCGGAGCAGGGACAGATGGGAATCCCAATTCTTGGAGGGCTTCAATTGGGTTAACCGAATAACCAGGGGGAAGCCGATAGCACCCTCCCGGATCATCTTCATAACTGCCTGGTAAGTGGTGTTGTGACGAAGGATGTGACCGATCAGCACCTTGGTCTTGGCTCCACGGGCCAGCTTCATGAATTCCTGCGTTTCCCGTGCATTGCCCGCCATCGGCTTTTCGCATAGGATATGCTTTCCTGCCGCGAGGCATGCTTTTGCAATCTCCAGATGGGAGGACGGGTACGTGGCGATAATGACCATATCCACATCCTCTCGCTCTATCAAGGCCCGGTAATCTGTACTCCAACACTCGGCTCCGTATTGGCTTGCCACTTGGGAGGCCCTGCCCTGGTTCCAATCTACGACACCAATCAACCGGACCCTCTCCTGCTTTGATATGGCATCCAAGTGAAGTGAGCCCATATAACCACAGCCTATCACGACTGCCCCATACCTTTTCACGATGCATCCATCCTATTCTTCTCACTCATAGAGGTTATTTTATGTTGATCCAAGCTTCCTTGTTAGGCTGCGGATTCCGCCTCGGCTTGGACTTACGGACAATGTATCCGCCAGCTAAGGGATAAATTCAAGGGTGCCATTAGGTGGGATAAACAGATGTTAATCCCTTTCTTCATGAATATCCTTTTCTTTCATTTGTACTATTCCGGATTACAATAGAACAACTTTTGTCTTATTATTACCTTTATTATATAAGAATGATGGAGATTTTTATTTAGCTATGAAAGTTACTTTTTGCACGATTCCGTTATTTTATCTAATTCTATATAGGTGCTGTCCCACCATGCCCCCGCTCCAACATCCGGTCCGCAAGCGATTCCCCTTCCATGAGTGGACTCCCTCCATTCATTACGCGCGGTTCCAGATGGTCGCGCTCCGCTTGTTCCCGGGAAGGAAGCTGTATGATTTCGAGCTGTTTTATGTGTGCCACGGCCAATTGTCCGTTGCGATGGAGGAGGGAGTAATGGTAGGGAAGAATGTCTTTCATCATCAGGGAAGCATAGCGCTAGACGATTCCGTTGAAGTGGGGACGTCAATTATCGTTAGGCTACATTTGTCTAAGAAGCAAAAAACAGGCGATACTCTGGTTACTGGAGCATCGCCTGTTTTTGTTAGGTTAGATCTAGGAGCATCGCCGCTGGGTATATTCTCTTCTCATTATGTTTCTCAGTGGCTAGTATCACAGCCACTAGTCACTACCTCCCCACCTTCGGCTAAAAACCGAAGGTGGGTTCATTAAGCCCTTTAGGTTGTTTGTGTTTTGGGTTTCGCGCTGATGGCAGCGGAGAGAACGGACTGATTGTGGAAAAGCGGAGCGTCCGCCAGCGCAATGCGCACAACACCCCGCACAAACACCCTAAGGCTCAATCAACCCATACTTCGTTTTTATCCGATCCAACTTTTCAATCATAGGGTTAGCAATAAAAAACAAAAACACCACCGTGGAGATCGCATGCACCATATCAAACCAAAAGGCGGAAATATAAGTGGTCATCAAAGCCGACCATGAGAACTCTGAAGTGAACATCATCAGCGAGCCTATATTGATGATGCCTCCGTATACCAAGAAAGTAGCTAGCCCTCCGAAAATGCAGAGAGACAGCTTAGTCTTTTTAAGCAGACCCTTCTTGAAGAAAATGCCCGCCAGAAAACCAATAATGCCAAAACAGAACATTTGCCAAGGCGTCCAAGGTCCCTGACCAAAAAAGAAATTAGAGACGAAGCCCGCAACAGCGCCCACCAAAAACCCTGCCTCCGCCCCCAAGCTCACCCCTGCAATGATGACAATAGCAACTACTGGCTTAAACTGTGGCAGCATGAAAAAGGCTGCGCGTCCAGCAACGGCAATGGCTGCTAACACTGCTATGACGATCAATTCCCTCGCCTGCGGTTTCCGATTCTCGAACACCATCGCAAACGGAATCATTGTATAGAGGACGATCAATAGACTAATAAAGTAATATTTGCGATCATCTAGGACGAAAATGCCTAACAAAATTGTAGCTGGAATAACTACAAAGATTAGCAGTCCCGCTAATAAAGTTCGACGACTCAAACGACGACTCGTCACCTGCTTCGTTGACATAAATCAATCACACCCTCTATCGTTACTCCCTCGCTCCATACATGACGCGCCATACGGTTGGCGGCAGTCGTATAGAAGCTGTTTCCCGCAAAAAACTTCTGCGCTTCATTCGTAGTAATGATACTTCCATCAAAAAACATGGCGCAAACTTCCGCATATTTGGCACAAAATTCAACGTCATGCGAAACCATTACGATGGTAACACCTTCAGCATTAAGCTTCTGTAAGAATAAAGCTAATTTCTCTTTAAAAGGCCCATCCAGTCCCTTCGTCGGTTCATCCAGCAGCAGAATCTTTGGCTCTAACAAAAGCACTTTAGCCAGCGCCGCACGCTGCTGTTCTCCCCCGCTAAGATCATACGGATGCATCGATAGGAGATGTTCCAGTTCTGCGAACTTAACCACAGCCTCGACTTTAGCCACCTTTTCTTCCTTCGTTAAAGGAAGCTGGGATAACATTTCGAATAGATCTAGCTCGACTGTTTTTTTCACAAATAAGGTTTGTGGATTTTGCGGGAGAATACCCAGATTGTTAGTAAACAGCTCCTTGGCGTTCATCTTCGCTGGATTCTTCCCACCGATTAGAACCTTCCCTCTGTACGGCTGAAGAATGCCACTCATCAGCGACAACGTCGACGTCTTCCCCGTTCCATTTCCACCAACAATAGAGTAGAATTGCCCCTGCTTCACTTCAAAAGACAAATCTTTTATGATATCGGGTCCGTGTTTATCATATTTAAACCATACATCTTTGAACTTTATGACAACAGGGCCGTCCTCTTTCATGCTTGGCTGAGATTCTGTCATCAGTGCAGGTGTCTTATCCTTCAGAAAAGCATCCAGCCATTGGCGACCTTCCTTCACAGTAACAGGCCATGCTAAGCCATTTTCTACACCTGCGTAAATCTGCATCGGTGAGGGCATGGACAGGAACATCGGATGATTCAGCTTACTTAAAGCCTCGCCCACCCTTTGCGGGGTATCATCAGCAATTACAACGCCCTCATTCAGCACAATCAGCCGATCTGTGAGCGGAAGAACATCCTCCAGACGATGCTCGGTCATGATAACGGTTGTGCCAAGCTCGCGATTTATCTTCTTGACCGTCTCCAAAAAATCGGAAGCCGCGATAGGATCTAGCTGAGAGGTAGGCTCATCAAGGATTAGAACCGAGGGATGCATAGCCATAATCGCCGCTAAATTGAGTAACTGCTTCTGGCCACCTGATAGCTCAGTCACACTTTTATGGAACCAGGTCTGAATTCCGAAAAAGCTCGCCATCTCAGCCACGCGTAAACGAATCGTAGAATTGTCATAACCTAAGCTTTCAAGACCAAAAGCCAGCTCATGCCACACCTTATCCGTCACAATTTGATTGTCCGGACTTTGGAGTACATAACCGATTTCTGCTGCCTGTGTCCGATGATCGATCTCCTCTACAGGCTGACCCTTATAATAAATCGCCCCTTGGCGTTTGCCATGTGGGGTTAGGATTGTTTTCAGTTGTCTTAGTAAGGTACTTTTGCCGCAGCCTGACTTTCCACACACAGTAATAAAGTCTCCGCTTGCAATCGTAAGATTGATATTCGAAAGAGCCATCTGCTCTTGTTCAGGAAAAGCAAAGCTTAGTTCTTCGATTCGATAGATTTCCATTTCATTGCCTCCACCATATTGATGAGCACAGGGATCATACATAGCGCAAAATAAGCGATATATACAAGGATACTAAAAGGTGTAATTGCGCTCGCTTTAATCGACGGATAATATCTCATCGTGTTCTCACCCATCGCTGCGCCGATGGCTACCATCGCAATTAAACCTGTCATGATCAAGAGGGCTACTTTGTCCCGGGCATCTAGACGGAAGATCGAAAAGCTTGTACGTCCAGGCAATCCATATCCTCTTGACTTCATAGAATCCGCCGTCTCAATCGCATTTTCCAGAGCCCAGGTGGTCATTATCGATAGGATCGTAATCCCATTGCGTGCTCGAGCGAGGAGATTTCCCTGTGTGACATCCCGGCCTATGCATTTTTGGGCATTCGAAATCACCTTGATTTGCGCTAAATATCTAGGAACAAAACGAAGCACCATCGAAAAAATCAACGACAGTGCCGGCAGTATTTTTCCGAATATATAAATAAACTTATCCGAGGTCATCACGACGTTATAACAGGAGAACCAGATGATTACCGTCACAAACATGCACGCCGCTGCTACACCATAAAGAATGGATTCCTTCGTAATGGGATTTCCATTGTTCAAATAGAACAGGATCGTTACCCCTTGATGATTAAAAACAGGGTTCATAATCGCCATAAATAGTAGAAAAGGAACCATGTACAGCAGATTAAATCGAACGGCTTTCTTTCCTTTTAACATAAAGGAGTAGACCACTGCACTGATAAGGGCAATCACCTGGAATATGGGATGCATGAACACCATGCTAAACAGCAATACAACGACAAAATATAGAAAATTCACAAACGGATGAAAGGTAGAAAAGCTATCCTTCATTATTTCTGAGCTCCTCCTGTGGCTACATAACCACCTACATCTCGACCTAAATCACAAGTGTATACCCATTCAACGACATCGCCATCCTTAAGAACATAACGACTGCTGCCGTAGTTAGGGAACCAGCCGTTAACTTTGTACATCCATCCACTAAGCTCTCCAGCATCAAATTCATACAGGTTATTTATACCTTCAATATAATTACTGTTATAGATCGGCGTCATGCTGAATTCCATATGGATTTTATTCTTCTTCATCTCTCTTAACAAAACATCAAACACAGACTCACCTTCATAAAAGGTTACCTTCTGCGCTTTATAAATGATACCATCTGCCGGCAATACTTCAAGCTTATCCTTATTAAAAATATCCATATTATCTAAAATCGTTGCCGCCGAGACGGACAATGTAGCCGTTAATTGCTTCTTCTTATCCACTGTTGCATCTTGCCATTCCACGGGCTTAGGTTTCCCGCTCGGCACTGGATCGGTAAGGAATTTATCCTTTTTCGGTTCCTGCTTGGTTTCTGTTGTCGCTACTTTTGAATCTGGTTTGGTTACTGGTTTTGCCGTCGCTTTCGTTTCCGGCACGGACGTTTTAGCCGCTTTCGGTGTTGCGGTAGGTTGTGCCTGTATATCCGATTTAGGTGTTGCGGTCGGCTTTTCAACATCTGTTACCGCAGTTTCGGTCGGCGTTACCTCTTCAGTTGGTTTTACCGTTTCAACGGGCTTAGCTGTTTCGCCAGGCGTAGCTGTAGGTGCTATCTCCGTTGTCTCGGCATCACTTGAGGCTGTGGGCTCTACATCAACATTCTGATTCGAAGCCGTGTTGTCTGATTCTACAACCTGAGACTCTGCAATGTTACTTGCAACCTTGTTCGGGCTCTTCTGATAATTCCCGCCCCAAAAGAAGGCAATCGCCAACACACCAATAATTAGTATCGCTGTTAGCCATTTTTTCTTGTTCATTTCTTAAGTTCCCCACCTTAAATAATAAGCAAGGGTATACACGCTACCCTTGCTTATCTCTTCTAAATATAGTTCTATTTAACGTCTGTCATGTCATAAAGACTCGTCTGACCCTTAACGAACCGATCATAAGCAACCAGTGCATACATCGCTTGATCCGTAGCCATAAGATCTACTTCTCCTGGTTTCGCGCCTCCGTTGCCTACTCCACCCTGCTTCACGTGATAAAAACCACCTTCAGCTGCAGCAAAGCCAAGCAGCGCATCTACCGCTGAATGTCCATTTTTAATGAATCTGGAATCCTTATGCGGATCTATACCAAGTCCAGTTAAAGCTACAATCACCTGAGCAATGCTCTCGGAGTTCGTAGACTCCCAGCTTGCAAAGCCGCCGTCTGCTGTTTGTGTTTTGGATAACCAAGTTATTCCACGATCTACAGCAGCCGTTACTTTGGCATTCGTTTTGTAATAAGGGGTTAAGCCTTGAATAACCATCCCAGTGATATCCGGATCAGCCTCAGTAGCATTACTGCCTAATGCCCATCCCCCGCCGCTGATCTCTCTGCCTAAAATGTAATCAATGAGCAGCTCTCTTGTTGTTTGCGTCTTTACATCTTTAACTACTGGAATGTCGTAATGATTACTATCCAGTGCGATCAGGGCAAACACAGGTCCATTAATACCTTGCTTGATTACAGTATCAAAATCCGCGAGCGGTTCCAGTAGGTTATAACCCGCCACTTTATCAATATTTTTGCCGATTGAAGTTAATGCCAAAATAACTCTATCATATTCCGTATATTTTACGCTATGCAGCTTCCCAGCTTTTTCTTTAAGGGTTGCTTCTACATTCGCATAGTACTTAGCGTAATAACTATCTGGAACCTTCACACCAGAACGTGCCAGCCCGAACACTGTCCAATCCCCGCCAACCGAGGCGATGACCGGGTTTGTTACTGTTTTTTGCAAAAAGGCTGCTGTGTTCTGAATATATGGACTAACCGCTTTGTCGCCACTCTTATAATCATGGGTTCTAGTAGCAACAACAACTGCCATTTCTCTCGTTACAAGCTCTTTAGGCTTAAACTGATTATTATCACCTAACATAAGTCCGGTGGCAACAATGGTTTCCACATCTGCTTTAGCCCACGCAGACACTGTATTGATATCTTTAATAGCTGTACCTGGCTTCGTAGCCGGGATTGATAATGCTCTGACAATTATGGCTGCCATTTGTTCGCGAGTAATCTTGTCATTTGGCTTAAATTCATTATTAAAGCCTGTAATTAACCCTGCTTTATGCGCAGCATTCACATAAGGATAGAACCAATCACCCAGAGCGACATCCTTATAGGTAATGCCTTTGTCACTCTTAATATCAAGTTCTAATGCAGAAACTAGGATCTTAGTAAACTCTGCTCTTGTAATATGATCTTTCGGATTCACTTGACCATTATTACCTTGGATGTACCCTTTTACTGTAGCTGTTTCAATCGCTGAGAACGCCCAGGATGAGATCTTATCAGCGTCTTTATACAGTTGCTCAATGCCATTAGGAGTCGCTGTTGGAGATGGACTCACATTCGGAACACTACTGGCTTCCGGATTAGTTCCCCCACCCGGAGCAGGAGTACCACTTGGTTTTGGTGTCGCAGATGGGGTTGGCATCGGTGCATTTAGATCCGCACCCAAATTCGTAGTATAACGCCACTGAATTCTATCGCCAGCTATGGATTCAACATACACACTTCCAAATGTACTGTTCCAAGAATATCTATAGTCGATATCGCGGCTATCCAGCACTCTCTCTAGTACAGACCATACTGTGTCACCAGATTGTAGCTCTACCTGTACAGATGGAACAACATATCCCTTCTTAATCGTAAGCTTATCCACGGATAGGGTTACGTATGTCTTCGATGGAGTGGTTCCTCCACCTTCATTGCCACCATTACCGTCACCACCAGGCGTTTGTACTGCACTGGAGGAATACGCAATGTAATCAGTGAAATGATTAGTTTTTACGATTAAATCATTTCCACTATCATAGGCATACTCAGACTTACCGCTTGCAAAGCCTAAGTCATCGCTTGCAAATTTTTGAATCGCATGAGGTGCGCCATTTTGAATATAAGCTGCATCTTTTCCTTTAAGGTCCTTAAAGGTTAACGTAATAAATTGACTGAATTCTACTCTTGCACTGCCACCCATGGAAAAAGCATGAATAATGCTCTCCAGCTTCTTATCCTGAGAAATAATCTGATTCAGACTATCTTTTAGTGCAGCTTCTGTGCCTGTTAAAGGTGACATCAGTTCAATCGCAGAGGCATCTCCGCTTGTCACTTTCGCACCCTTAGGGATGACTACAGATACGTCACCTTTGGCAGCCTCAATCTGAGGAAGGTCGCTGTTACTAGGTAAACTAACACTAACCTTCGATTGTTGGTCTTTAGGAATAACTACCGTTATTTCCTTGTTGCTATCTCCGGCGCTGATCGGAACGATATAATCATGAGCATCATCATTGATGATAACTTCCGGCTTATCACCAGAAGGTAACGGGAATTCTTTTGGCCCCTCTGGTTGTACAGGTGATTGTTCAATCACCACATCATTCATATCAAAAAGACGGTTACTATGATTGGTCAGACGGTCATAAGACACAAGTGCATACGTACCTTGGTCCGTAGCCATACCATCTACTCTACCAGTGAGAATATGCTTAAATCCACCATCCGGATCAGCAAAGGTAAGCAGTGCATCTATAAGCGAATTTCCTTTTTTAACAAACCTTGGGTCACTGTGCGGATCTACGCCTACACCAGTTAAAGCAACAATAACCTGTGCGATGCTCTCACTGCTTGTGCTTCCCCAGCTTGTAAATCCACCTTGATCATTTTGCGTACTCGATAACCATGCAACCGCCCGATCCACAGCAGCTTTTACATTAGGATCCTTTGCATAGTAAGGCGCAAGTGCTTGCATCGTCATTCCGGTGATATCGGTGTCGGCTTTAGTACCAAATAACGCCCATCCACCAGTCGGTGCTTCTTTTTCTAAAATATACTGAACCAGGTTTTCTCTTGTGGTTTGATCTGTAACGCCTTCTACTACAGGAATATCATAGTTATGACTATCTAAGGCAATTAGTGCAAATATGGGACCATTAAGCCCCTGCTTCTGAACATATTGAAAATCTGCAAGTGCATTTCTTAGATCATAGCCTGCAACATTCGTGATATCTTTTCCGATCGAGGTAAGTCCTAGAATCGCTCTGGAATGCTCAGTACTTTTCGATGCGTCGAGTTTTCCATTCTTCATTAGCTTAGCTACTTCAGTAGCTACATTGTTATAATAAAGATTGTAATAGCCACTTGGAACCTCGTAATTGGCCCGTGCCAGAGAAAGAATCGACCATTCCCCGCTGCCTGTTCCAAATGACGGATTCTTTACAGTGTTTAGGATATAGGCAAGGTTTTTATTTAATTGTTGTTTTGCTACTACGGTAGTAGGCTGTTCTAATTGAACATCCGTCATGTCATAGAGACGTTTGCTATTATTAATCAGACGATCATAGGATACGAGTGCATATGTACCTTGATCCGTAGCCATAGCGTCTACTTTACCCGTGAGAATATGCTTGAATCCACCATCCGGCCCAGAGAAGCTAAGTAAAGCATCTATAAGTGAATTTCCTTCTTTAATAAACCTAGGGTCACTGTGCGGATCTACGCCTACGCCAGTTAAGGCAACAACAACCTGTGCGATACTCTCACTGCTTGTGCTTCCCCAGCTTGTGAATCCGCCTTGATCATTTTGTACACTCGATAACCATGCAATCGCCCGATCCACGGCAGCTTTTACATTAGGATCCTTTGCGTAATAAGGTGCAAGTGCTTGCATCGCCATCCCGGTCATATCGACGTCGGCTTTGGTTACACCTAATGCCCAGCCTCCAGCATCTGCTGCACCTTTTTTAACTTCTTTATCCAAGATGTACTGAACCAGGTTTTCTCTTGTGCTTTGATAGATTACTCCCTTCTCATCAGGATCAGGGAATAATACTGGAATTTCGTAGTTATAACTATCTAGTGCAATCAGAGCAAATATGGGACCGTTGTTCCCTTGCTTCTGAATATATTGATAATCAGCGAGTGCATTTCTTAGGTCATGACCTGCAACATCCGTGATATCTTTTCCGATAGAGGTAAGGCCTAGAATCGCTCTGGAATTCTCTGTGCTTTTGTTAGCGTCGAGTTTTCCATCCTCTTTGATCATCGAACTTATTTTCGTAACTACATTGTTGTAATAGAGATTGTAATAACCGTTAGGTACTTTGTAGTTCGCACGTGCTAGAGAAAGAATCGACCATTCTCCGCTGCCTGTTCCAAATGACGGATTCTTTACGGTGTTAACGATGTAGGCCAAACTTTTATCTAACTGTTCTTTGGCAGTGATTTTATAAGTAACCTGATAGGTTACATTATCTGCTTTGTTTCCTGCGCCATCCACAGCCGTTACTGCGATTACGTTACTACCTGGGTTAAGAGATGCTTTGTACTCACCATTAGTAGCTGACAGAACGACTTGGTTCAGCTTAACTACTGGAATAATGTCTTTGTAGACATTGTCTGTAACCACTACTTTGAAGCTTAAATCTTTACTGGATACTTCCTGTTTATCTTGTATACCTTCTATCAAAATCGTAGGCTTCTCTGTATCTGGCTCTTGTACTAACGCATTAATCTGCTCTACTAGAGCTTGATCAACCTCTGTTGTTACAACTGCACTATCGGCAATTGCTTCATTCGCATGAGCCGGAATTACGCTTGTAGAGAACGTCGTGATAAATACAGCTACAATGAGTAACCAAGCTAAAAACTTATTTTTCTTCATGTTTCCATAACCCTTCCCTTCTTTTCCTATGATAAAAAACAGAATAAACTTTTTAACACTACAAAAAAACCACTCAACATAACGTCAAGAGGTTTAAGATAGTGAACCGCAACAATAGCAGGCATATACTATATCAAACACCTCTCTATCGCTCGTAGAGTTTAACGGTGTATCAGAAACAGGCTGATATTCTGGCTCAAGTATCATCACCCTTGCTACCTTCCCAGTTTCCCAGTGGTACCTTGCAAGGACTCCTCTTTCACAGCGGCGGGACCGCGCGGGATTCACACCCGCTTTCCATTTAACCAATCTATGATTGTATTTCCGAAACATTCATAATTGGCACCTATTGCTAATATTAATTTTTCCATGCTTCATCATATCTAATATAGATGCTTTTGTCATGCAATATTTGTTTTTTGTATAACAAGTAGTTGGAGATAAATCTATTGAATATCAAACCATTTTAACCACAATATACTCTTTTTCTCTCAGTTCAAAACCATCCTCCAGTGACAAAGAGGCCAAATCAAAGATTCGGTCATACTTTTTATTACGTGGGTGCCCTTCCTCCTCTGCCCAGCAAGTATAAAGCTCAAACTCGGTACCAGCTACTCCGATATCTGTCATAAGTTTAAATAACTCCCGGCAACACTTGAGTGAGGCGTTATACGATCCCGGTAGAGTATCTTTTAGCTTAGGGGATACAGAGAAGCCGCCCCAATTCGGTGAAATCCGATACACAAACGGACTTCGAAAGTGCTTGCGAATCTCATCGTTCCAATACCCAAGTTCCTCTATAAAAATACCCGCTGCATCTTCTTCCGAGTCATATACAAGACAGTCCTCATCTCTTAAATGAGATAGATCTGCGATGTCATCCAAAGGAATTATGCCTTGCAGGCGCAGAGCCTCTCTTTGTTTCTTATACTCTGGTGAATTTTTCACTTCATCATATGTCTTTTCTGACAGTACACTGCCTCTTTCTCCTAACGGAAGCTCTGTAGACGAGCCTATGTAATGAAATCTGCTCACTGGTTATTCCTCCATGACTTTTGGGATCAATTCAAATCACTAATTTCCATATGAATTTACCACAAATTAGTAAGGTACTCACTACAAATGTTCTATGTTAGGGTATTTGGTAAGCGTTTACAACAAAAAATGGAGGTGCCAGTGTTCATCTACGTACCAAAGTGCTTGAGGAAAGGTCAGGTTTAAGCATCCTCAAAAATGATCTTACAAAGGAGAATTCAATGACTACTCGAATCCAGAAATCCTTCTTATCATTGACCCTTGTTACCGCTCTTCTGCTCTCTTTGTTCTCATCCATTGCCGCCGCTGCTACCAAGGACGAGCAACAAGCTAAAGCAGCACCAAAGAGTAAAATCCAATCCTACGTAGACGATATGCAGCCCGGATGGAACCTTGGCAATACTCTAGATGCTACAGGTGAGGATGAAACCTCCTGGGGAAATCCGCGTGTGACCCAAGAACTGATTAAGAAAATCGCCGCACAAGGCTACAAAAGTATCCGGATTCCTATCACTTGGGATTCACACATAGGTGAAGCACCGAACTACACCATTGAAAAAGCTTATCTCGACCGTGTCGAAGAAGTGGTCGGCTGGGCGCTGGACGCCAAGCTTTATGTAATGATTAACGTCCATCACGACTCCTGGTTATGGGTAAGTCATATGGAAGAGAAGCATGATGAAACGCTCGCGCGTTATAACGCAGCATGGACTCAAATTGCGGACCGCTTCAAGGATAAATCCGATAAGCTGATGTTCGAAAGCATCAATGAACCCCGCTTCACAGATGGCGGAAGCACCGATGAAGCGAAGATGGAGCAAATGCTTACAGAACTCAACACTTCCTTCCATCAGATCGTTCGGAACTCCGGTGGAAAGAATGATGTACGTCCGCTAGTTCTACCTTCATTAGAGACTTCTCCTACGCAGCCTAGAATGGATCAGCTCTACAAAACGATTATAGCTCTCAACGATCCGAATATAATTGCTACCGTTCACTTCTATGGCTTCTGGCCGTTCAGTGTGAATATCGCCGGCTATACCACGTTTGAAAAAGATACAAAAAACGATATCACCCAAACTTTTGATAACGTTTACAACACATTCGTAGCTAAAGGAATTCCGGTTATCGTTGGTGAGTTTGGACTACTGGGCTTCGATAAAGATACAGGTGTGATTGAACAAGGCGAGAAGCTGAAATTCTTCGAGTACCTTACCTATTATTTAAAAGAAAAGAAAATGACCTCTATGCTCTGGGATAATGGGCAGCATTTCAACCGCAAAACATATAAGTGGTCCGATTCCGAGCTGCAGGGTGTATTAATGTCCGGTCTGAAGGAACGTTCCTCCAGTACCGAAAGCGATCTGGTCTATCTTAAAAAAGGTGCAACCATCAAAGACACCAAAGTGAAGCTTAATCTAAACGGAAATAAGCTTACTACCATTAGTGTAAATGGCAAATATCTAACTAAAGGCAAAGATTACACCTTAAATGGCGAGGAGCTTACACTCAAGGCCAGCCAACTTAAAAAGCTCACAGCTTCCCAAAAATACGGTGAAAATGCTGTGTTAACGCTGAAATTCAACAAAGGCGTTGCGTGGAGACTAAAGATCATCGTGAATGACACTGCCAAATTAAGTGATGCCAAAGGTACGACTGAATCATTTGCGATTCCGACTACTTTTAATGGCAACCAGCTTGCCACGATGGAGGCTGTCTATACCGCTGGCGGCAATGCAGGCCCTCAAGATTGGACTCCATTCAAGGAGTTCGGCAATACTTTCTCACCGTCGTATAACACGAAAGAAATCAAGCTGCTCCCAGCCTTCTTTAAAGATGTTAAAGATGGAGAGGTCATCTTGAAATTCCACTTCTGGAATGGTGATATCCTTACTTACAAGATCACGAAGAGTGGCACTAGTGTTGTAGGAAAGTCTTCTTAGCTTTCACTGTATAAAATAAATAGGAGTGTCCCTTCACAGGGACACTCCTATTTTTAACTACATCATACATAAACTTCTTCATACGTTATCAACATCAAGCGATAGACCAGATATACTCCAAGATAGGCTCCCGTTAAAAGGAACATTGGATTCAAAAAAATCGCATGGATCGAAGTCATAAATACTGTGTTATCCCTTAATATTTCATATATGGCTAGGGCAGAAATATTACCTAAGATAAGCGCAGACAACACAGAAGCCACATTAAATACAATGCGCCACTTTATCCATTTCCGTTGTATCATTAGCATGACAATGGGTACCACTATACTGCCAAGTACGATTAGAAATTTCATCTAGCCACCCCGATATCTTTTTAATCCTCCAGCTCAACACTTTCGATTTGCCCCTCGGCATTCACTGTCCATTCGATATCAACACCTGGCATCAATCCAAGCTTATCCTCATCTTCGATCACTACATGATCGGGGATGGTTATGGTCTGCTCTCCCCCACCTTCGACTTTAACGGTAACCTGTTTACCATTAGACGTAGTAATCTTTCCATCATATTCAATCTGCTGTAAAACAATCTTTTGGCTCGGATCCGTAATGGTAACCCGCTTGCCGCCGTCAGTCAGCAGCTCAATCTTTTTATGATATCCATCCTTTAAAGTGACTTCCTTAATGACTCTCTGAACGCTAACATCCGCCGGAAGCCCCTCTGTATTGGTACCAGATGATGCATTGGGTTGTTCTGTTGCATTGTTCGTAGCCACAGGTGCAGTGGCTTCTGTTGTAGGCGTTGGAGTTACTTGTGTGGTTTCATTGGCAGCTTTAGAGCAGCCACTTAATAGGACGGTGCAGGCACAGATCAAACAAAGAATTGAAGTTCGAATCTGGCGTTGTGAATTTCCTTTATTCTGTGTCATCATTTACCTCCGCATTTAAATTTCTTCCAGTTCTATTAGTGGAAATAGTTTTACCTCTTATCTTTCTTTTATTCACCAGAAAATGGTCTACTTGAATTACACCCTGATGATCACAGCGTCATAGCACGCCCATATCTGGCTAAATACTCTTCCTTCTCCTTATAATCCGGCATGAGGCTTCCAACCTTTCTCCAAAAAGAGCGGTCATGATTCATATGAAGTAAATGACACAGTTCATGGATGATTACATAATCGATAACCTCCACTGGAGCCATCGCTAAGCGATAGTTAAAGGTTAGCTTTTTATCTGAGCTACAGCTTCCCCACTTGGTTCTAGACTCAACAATGTCAATGGTCTTAGGCTTTACTCTAAGCTGCGTCTGATATCTATTAATCCGTTCGCCTACAATCTTTTTACAGCTAGCAAAATAGAACTTCTTCAGCTTCAGTTTAAGCTCTTCCTCATTTAAATCCCCTGTCTCTATTAGCTCTTGCAGCGAATAATATTTGCCCAGATACAAGAACTTGCCCTCGTCTTCATACTCTTTAAGCTTTGGCGTTTCTTTGTTTGCTTCAATGCTCTGCAGCTTCTCCACTATTAATTTGCCATGACGCTCAACCACGCTTTTAATCGTCTCTTCACTTGTTTTCTTGGGAGCTTTGAGTGTTATACGCCCTGAAGAATCTATATGAATGGAGATTTTCTTGCCATTTCCATATTGAACATTAAACTCGATCACCTGATTGTCGTACTCAATCTTCATACCCACCATCGTTTCTATAAGGTTATTCACACAAAAAAGAAGAACGCGTTTAGGCGTTCTCCTATTTTAACATGATTCATTAATACACTGGATATCCTGCCACAAACATCGCTAAATACAATATACTCCCCACAACTGAAAATACAGTAAGCGCAACATCCTTTGATTTGTCTTCCGTAAGCGCAACAGCAGCAAAAGCTAGCGGAAATGCAACAAGCAAATACCGTGGGGCTGAGAGCAGCCAGGTAGCACCCACTACGAATGCAAAGTACACGATGAAATAGGCGGTGTATGAAGGTCGGATCTTTTTTGCACCCCTAAACATGATAACTAGTGCTGAGAATATAGCGACTAAATTGGGCAGCCATATCCCAAGGAAAGAACGATGATCTCCACTCTTAAAAGTGCCTACAGCATATTCCATCTGATATCTTACGGTATCAAAAAAGAGATAAAACCGTTGAGACCAATGCTCCCGCTGGTAAATACTAAACTGAAACGCATTTCCCGTGACGTAGTAATTAATATACAGATAAGCCAGCAAACCTACTGATATGATAGCGAGACAGCCAACGGCAGTGGTGATTCTATGTATAAACGCTTTTTTATTTAGTAATTTATAATTGCCTATCAGATCCCGTCCAAATTCAATGGCAACCGGTACAATCAGAAGCACCCCTGGAGAACGAGTATACGCTGCAAGTGCACCGCATAAGCATCCGATGAGCCATTCTTTTTTTCGCACAAAATATAAACACATTAAAGATAAAGCCAGAAATAGCGCTTCTGTCATCGGAATGAAGAAGAAGAACGCGGCAGGGAATATGAAAATATACTTCACGACTCGCATGGCATTCTTACGATGCATGTCTAGTGCTGCAAGCTCATAAGCAACCAAGGCGGCAACAATAGAAGCGATATTTGAAACGATGAATCCAGCAACAAGATAATTCCCTACGAATACCTGAACTACTTTAATTAAGTTTGGAAAGAAAGGAAAAAACACAATATGGTACTTCGGATCTCCTTCCGTCACGTATCCATTCTCTGCAATCCCTAAATAATGTGAAGCATCGATCCCGAATATATGCCAAGTCTCGGCAATCTTGCTAAACAGACCCCCTGAATAACCATTCTGTATAATTAAAAATACATAACCAATGAGCATAAGCAGGATACGACTCGCCAATATCCAGCCAATAATTCGAAGCCAAGCGCGCCTTCTATCCCGCTCTCTAATTTCCTGAGTCACTTCGAGTCCCGGGTTCGCCAGCACAAATGCTGTCAAAACAGGGATAGTGCGAAGCCCCAATAATACAAAAAGTACGAAACAGATCACGGATGCAAGGGTGCCCATCACGGTCCAACTTTCGGTCGTAATTGCCCAGTAAATAGCCGTCACCATCATAAAAAGTATGAAGATGAAGGAAATGATTTTGTCGTGCTTTTTCATTTGATCCTCCAATTATTT
The DNA here is from genome assembly GCF_037963325.1 of Paenibacillus sp. FSL E2-0201. Classification (NCBI taxonomy): domain Bacteria; kingdom Bacillati; phylum Bacillota; class Bacilli; order Caryophanales; family Paenibacillaceae; genus Paenibacillus; species Paenibacillus sp. FSL E2-0201. The sequence goes on along the minus strand of NZ_CP150154.1, from coordinate 854,889 downwards.
AGTCCAAACAAAAGTTTAGGAAAAAAGGATATAATTGCCTGTGGAAATATCATAATCTTTGTGTATTTTTTTGTAAATCACATCTTGTCTCTTCGTACCTTACTTCCCCTCATAGCTGCTGAAATACAAGTTCAACGGCAATTCATTATCACTTTGAAAACTGTTTGACATTCTGTAGTTTATATACAATTTATCCTCGCCCTTGCCGTAAGACCATGATTCTTCGATAGCGCCTGTTAAAGGCTTTAGCGGAAGAGCCATCCTGTCGATCTTTTGGACAGATTTCTCCACTTTGTCAGCCTCTTCTTCCACAGGTTTGTATTGGTCCAGAAAAGCACGTACCAGCTCTCTTGCCTCTTGATAGCCGCTTTCCGATCTGGGGACAACTGTTCCAACCCTGTAGCATATGATTTTATTGGTCTCAACATCTACCACAACCTGCTGTATGAACTCCATCTGATTAACAGTTAGGATATCATCCTGCATGATTGTACCTAAAGTTGTATCGTATTCACCCACACCATCGGTAATTTTCAAAGCAGCAAGACCTTCTTCGCGCGGCAGCATGAACACAGCCCGGTGCTCTTCCACATGTGTGAAAAGCTCAGCATACTTGGGTCTGTCCTTGCTGCATGCAGTGAATAACAGCAAAAGAACGACTATACCACAAATAAGATTGAAATTTGCTTTTCTCAAACGAATATACCTCCTGGTTTCACGAAACCGGTTTGGTTGAGCAACCCTTAAACCTTACCATATATTTGAAAAAAAGACACAGATGTTTATAACTACTATTAGAAAAATTAAGCATTCTCATCGCAGTGGACTACAAAGAAAAAGCCCGAGCGTATAAGCTCGGACTTAGTATTATTCAAATGGATAGATCCAGAAATGCTCTGTTCCAAAACGATCTTGGATTTCTTTATCCTCTAGCGTTTTGCTGCCTAACAGTTCAGCGGCTTGGAATTGGGATTTATGCGCCTGAATGGATGCCATCTTTTGCTTCAGGAAATCTTTCACTTCAATGATTACCTGAGGTTTTCCAATCTCTTCAATATTATTGGCGAAAGCTATACAGTGAACAGGAGGTCTCTCTGCCTTGGGCATTCTTCCAACCGTTCGAACCACTGCAGCTCCGGTAGCATCATGATCGGGATGAACGCTGTACCCCGGATAGAATGTAATGATCAGTGAGGGGTTAAGCTCCTTCAGAAGCGCATCAATATGGCCCTCAAGCAGAGCTTGATCTTCAAATTCAATCGTCTTATCGTGGAAACCAAGCATTCTCAAATCCTGTATTCCAATCGCTCGGCAGGATTCTTCAAGTTCTTTTTTGCGTATCTGTGGGAGGGTTACCCGATTTGCGAATGGCGGAACGCCCATATTCCGGCCCATTTCTCCAAGTGTCAGACAAGCGTAGGTGACTTGGGTGCCGTTTTGCACATGCTTGGCAAGTGTTCCTGATATACCGAAGGCCTCGTCATCCGGATGCGGTAATATAACTAGAATATGTCTTTCCACTGAACTCCTCATCTCCTCTACCATTAGAACGGCTCCCGGCTTAATTGTAAAGATACAACCAGTTTGCCTTGACTGTCATGCCCGGCCAGAATCAGTCTTTCTGTCTCACTCTCTTCAAAGTGAGTTAGTCCTTCCGAGTATATCCAGCCCTGCGACATTTTTAAGCCGACGCGAAAAGGTCCATTACCGGAAATTGAACCATGAGAATATCGAATTACAGCATTAGTAATGAAAGTAGCTGCCGGATGCTTTGAACTATCGAAATGGGCAGCGTATGCTCCCGTCGTCATCTCAAGATGGATGTATAGATCCTGATCTTTAAGCAGGTCGATCCTCTCTTGTATTTCGGATTGATTAATTAGCTGCAAGGTTACGCCTCCATATCTGAATGAAATTATACCTACGAAAAATAAGATCCCTACCTTATTAAGGACGGATCTGTTAAAGGATAAGCGGGTCCGTATTTCTCATCAAAGTATAACTTGCAATGCTATGTAATTCAATGGATAGAGCGATCGCCTCCAAGTGTATCAGTAATGGACTGGCTTTTTACTGTTCACCTGAAGGGGTTAATATCACTAAGAGGTCATGCTGTTTATATTAGATCACAAACTGATCTAACATCTTTACGATGACCTCACGCTTTACAGGCTTGCTGATATACTCGTCCATCCCGGCAGCTAGACAATTTTCACGGTCACCCTTCAAAGCATTAGCCGTGACCGCGATGATGGGCGGACATTTCTCTTGATGCTCATCTTTTAATATCTTCATAGCCTCTATGCCGTTCATAATGGGCATGTGAAGATCCAATAAAATAAGATCAAATGGTTCTTTCCTTGCTGCTTCAACCGCATCTATGCCGTTTGTTACAGCGGTAACGCTGTGACCCATTTTTTCGAGTATTTTGGTCAGCACTAGCGCATTGATAGAGTTGTCTTCAGCAAGTAAAATTCTTGCCTCACGTGCTGTATGAAGCTTGTTAATGTTAACCTCTTGGCTAGAGATTACCACTGATTTCTTGGGCCTGATTGTGAAGGTAACCGACGTACCGCTCTTGCCGTCACTCTCCGCATAGATCTCACCACCCATCATTCCGACAATTCTGCGGCTGATGGCAAGGCCAAGCCCCGTACCTTCATGTCTCCGCATCATAAAGCTATCCACCTGCTCAAATGGTTCAAAAATATCAGTAAGTCGATCAGGATCAATTCCAATGCCAGTATCCGTTACCGTAAAGGCCAGCAGGGAGGGATCTTCCTTTACAAGCCTCACTTTTACCGATATGCTGCCCGCTGGTGTGAATTTCACAGCATTGCCTAGCAGGTTCAAGAACACTTGCTTCAAGCGTTCCTCGTCACCGTAAATAAATTCAGGAACATCATGATTTATGATGCTGGTGAGTTCCAGATGTTTTTGTTCAGCTTTTATTGCGATAACAGAAAAGCTGTCCTTGAGGCAAGTTCGCAGATCGAATGTATCCTCTTGTAGCTCGCTTCGGCCTGCCTCAATTTTTGAAAGATCAAGGATATCATTAATTATATTGAGCAGGATTCCTCCGCTTTTACGAATGATTTCTACATATTCACGTTGTTCTTCATTGAGCTCTGTTTCAAGCAGAATATCAGTCATGCCGATCACCCCGTTCATGGGAGTGCGAATTTCATGACTCATCATAGCCAGGAACTCACTTTTAGCTCTATTCGTGGACTCTGCGGCTTCCTTAGCTAGCGACAATTGCCTTTGCTCGGAAATATCCTTGCATATAAGGTAAAACCCGATATTATGATTGTTCACATAGATGGGTGCAATACTGGTGAGCACTTCAACTACTTCGCTATCCTTAGTGACAAGCTTATTGATATACTGCTCAACCGTATTATCGTAAAGGGCTCTTTCCAGAATGCGCTGGACATTCTCTTCTCCAATCAGACTCGCAAGCTTCATCCCGATCAACTCGGACTCGATGGAGTAGCCCGTTAACTTTTCCGTCATACTATTGGTGTTAATGATTCGACCATCAAGGTCAAAGGAAATGACGGCGTCATGGTTGTATTTTTTAAGTGACGTATACCGTTCAACAGACTCCTGAAGGCGTTGCTCGGATTCCTTTTGCTTTGTAATGTTAACGATCTGGCAAATGAAATATGCTGGCTGGTTCGACTCGTCGCTGAATAAGTGGAGAGTAAGCTGTCCCCAAATATAATCTCCATTTTTTGTGATAAACTGCTTTTCCATCTGCACTTCTGTTTCCTCACCCAAGAGTGCTTTTAAATCACGAAGGTTGCCGAAATCCTCGGGGTGAGAAAGGTCTTCTAACCGCATACCCTCAAACTCTTCAGTGGAATAAGCAAAAATCTCTTCAAAGGCTGGGTTTACGGTCAGAATCAAACCATTTGGCGATATAAGGGCGATTCCAAAGGATGCGTGATTAATCACCTGTTGGTTGAATTGTTCATGGTTTAGATTTACGCGATGCATAGCGACCTCCATGGGATGATGTGATTTTTGCATGAAAAAATAGACCTCCTATTTAGAAGGTCCTATTTATATCTTATAGTCTAATTTACCCACTTTGTTATTAATTGAATCCGTTAATTTAACGGGATCGAATAGAACACTCTGGAGCCCTTGTTGTTGGCATACCATACAATTTTATCACCGCTAACCATAGGGCTGCATTCGGATAGTGTAAAATTCTTAATCGTTTGGATGCTGCCAGTAGCTGCTCCCTCTCCATTTATAAGAACATATTTCAGATCACCCGGGTGATTCTCCATATCAAATTCCTGCCACAGCACCATTAGCTTGTCGTCAGTTATTTTCACCAGTTGTGGAATGGATGCAATCTTGGTCGTACCTACATATTTAGCTAAGGTGATGTGGTTCACTGAACTGCTAGAAAGGCTGGCTTTTGGCAATACACTAAGAACGATATCTCTCTGGTCCTTCTCCAGTCCCACCATCTCATAAGACGTATAGTCTTTGACAAGCGAGTGATCAATCGTATTCATAGCGACAATATAGTTCGCCGAAGACATCTCGAATCCGCCTATAGAAACACCAGTAGCGTTCGCTCCGATTTTGCCGGGGATATTGAACAGGTCTACCTCGTTATAGCTGGTTCCATCTCCTTTATTCAGAACAATCGAACGGGGATACGCGTCACCATGATCCACTAGAACATGCGTGGCACCATCAAACAATACATACTGATCAAACGAGTGACTGACATGATTCTTCTGGAATCTTCCTAGATCATTCGTCACAGTCATAGTTTTGGTGTTCACGATAATTGTAAGCTGGGATTGATGATTTAGTTTATCTTCTGTCGTGTATCTAGTACGTGAGGTGTGGAATACCAGCGTATCACCAGCTTCAGCCATACTACCGGAGCCTGCATCAAAAGGGCTGACTGTATAACTCTCCCCACCCTTTATGGAGACACTATCGATTCTGTTAAAGCTTTTATCATAACGGACAATCCGAATGACTTCTTTGCTATCATTCTCTTCACGGTTCTCTTGTCCAAAAGCAATGTAGTTATAGTTCTCGCCGCTATAGAAGCCCCCAAATATCGGAAGCTCCAAAGGAATACTTTTGTTTCCCGTTAGTTCGAACTTCTCATTATACGATTCAATCGTAACTTCCTTTTTCGCCTCCAAAACACTTACAGTCCCATCATTATTTTTCACCAGATAGGAAGAGACTGTGCTTTTCCATCTGGGAAAATAAGAAGATACAGCGTTACTTTCGGTTTCCACCGCCGTCTTCACCCGGTAAGCGTGATCCGGAACTTTGGAGAACAAGGATATTCGATCAGACTGAACGTCATATTCGATATCGAATGGAATCTTCCCCGCCAAATCTCGCAGCTGAACATAGTTATTCTCGTCAATATTGTACGCCGTAATCGACTGTAGCTGCCCATTCACTAGCACTTTAGAGGTCGACAGCGTGGCTGAATAAGTCCTACTGCGACTATAATAGTTGCTGCTAGCTTTCTTTTCAGGCGTATAAGCTTGCCCGGTTATGATCTCTATCGCATTGTTTGCTTTGTTCCAAGTGACATCAAATTGACTGGCTGTTCCCGAGAAATACTCCGCTACATCACGCAGTCTGAAATAATTATTGTTCGAGATATTGAACCCGTTCAGAGCCTTTTTCTCTCCGTCAAAATATGTACTGCTCTCAGTCACCTTAGCCTTCACCGTATTACTCGCAAAGGTTGTAGTGCCGAGCGCGGGTATAACCAGTAATACAATTAGCAAAACACTAAAAATCCTCTTCATCCAACATTTCCCCCATTTATATATAAATAAAAATACTATAATTTTTATCGGTATTTTATTCCTATTCCTCCACCACATAACTTACAAACGCCAAGCGCTTACTATCCGGAGACCACGAATTCACGTTAATCGTACCTTGTCCTCCAAACAATTGTACTAGTGTGCGATAATCTCCTCCTGTGCTTGCCATCAATCGAATCTCAACATCCTTATTTGCAGGGTGATCACCAGGATCTACATCTCCTTTGCGGTAACTCAGGTAGGCAATCGTCTGACCATCTGGCGATACATGTGGGAACCAGTTATTACTCTCGTCAAAAGTCATCTGCGTCTGCTCACTGCCGTCGGCATTCATTCTCCACACCTGCATAAGCCCTGTACGTACCGAATTGAACCAAATATGATTTCCATTAGGTGAATATTCAGGTCCATCATCCAGTCCAGGCGAATTCGTCAGTTGCACCTCAACTCCACCGTCTACTGGAATGGTATAAATATCATACTGACCATTGCGCTCAGCACAGTAAGCCAGTTCAGCACCATTTGGAGACCAGCCGTGTAAATAGCTTGGTGCATTCGGTGTAATTAGAACCGGCTCGCCACCCTCTATAGGAAGGATGTATATACGAGATTTACCATCTTCTTTTGTATGATGACTTATTGCGATCTTAGTGTTGTCAAAAGACAGCACATGATCGTTATTACAATCCGTAGCAAACCCCGAATCCAATCGATCATACTCACAGGTTGCAATGTCGAACGAATAAAGACAACCTTGACTATTATAAATAAGGCGCTTACCATCGCTCGTCCAATTGGGTGCCTCGATTAAGGAATCAAACGAGCGGAGCGCAGTTCGTTCCCCTGTCTGTACATCTACGATTTCTAATGTGCTAATCACTTTCATTGTCCTCTCTCCCATCGTTAAAATATGTACATAACCCACTTCGACAGGTATTCTAAATACCCTTTCTGCAAAAAAAATCTGCCTCGAAGAGCGTTCACTCCTCAAGGCAGATCCGTATCCCTCTTATAAACGTCCTGCGGCTTTCACTTTTACCAGCAAGGCATTGCCTGGCAAGTAAGCAATCGGTATATCCTCAGACAACACAATCTGTACAGTCTCGCGATCTGCACCCGCCAGAACGGCTTGCTCTATCGCATGGTTGCGAGCATCTTCCTTGGCTTCGTCATAAGACATCTCATCCAGCGAATAAATTCGCTCCGTCTCACCACTAACCTCACCTAATGCCGCACCAATCGCATTTGCTGCATCGTAGTGATCGGGTCTTACGATCCGTGCTACACCCTCAAGCTGATCGGCTACAAGAATGCTCCCACCACCGACTAGGATAACGTCAACAGGGTCCGAGCTTGTCTTCATCCGATCAATCGCATCCTCAATATCTCGCGTAATGATCTCATCCGCTCTTCGGCAGATCGATTCATTAAGCTTCTCTGTCTGCGCATCTTTCCACTCATATCGTCCGAGCTTAACCGCCACATCAGTTGCTGTGAGCGTATCGCCGCCGAAGATAAGACCGCGCTTCAACAGCTCGTAACCCACGCTATCTGGCCCCACCGTTACCTGATCCTGCGGTTCATCCAAGCGAACGATAGTACCGCCGCCGATCCCGATGGATAAAATATCCGGCATGCGGAAATTCGTACGAATTCCGCCAATCTCAACAGCGGCAGAGGATTGACGCGGGAAGCCTTGTGTGAGAACGCCAATATCCGTCGTTGTACCTCCGATATCAACAACGAGCGCATCGTTCAAGCCTGATAAGTGAGCCGCACCCCGAATGGAATTCGTCGGCCCGCAAGCAATCGTTAGAATAGGGTAACGAAGCGCATATGAACTGTACATTAACGTTCCATCGTTCTGACAAATATACACGCTAGCTTTAATACCAAAGGCCTGAAGCGCCTCTTCAAAGCCCTTTACAACGCCGGCAATAACGTTCAGTAAAGCACCGTTCAGTAGTGAGGCATTCTCACGCTCAAGCAGTCCAATACTTCCAATCTCATGAGACAAGGTCACCGGCATGTCTGCTCCAAGAACTTGCTTCGCAAGTTCTTCCACGCGTTTCTCTTGTGAGGTGTTGACTGGAGAGAATACACCGCAAATCGCAACCGCTTCGACATTCCCCTTCATCTTTGTTAAGCAATCGATAACCTCATTTTCATTCAGCTCAACAATGGTTCGACCATCATATTCATAACCACCGTGAACAACATATGCATGGGAACCAATCGTCGCTTTCAGCGTATCGTCCCAATCCGCGAGGGGAGGAACCGAAGTTGTCGCTGGTGCCCCGATCCGAATCAACCCTACTCTACCGAGGTGCTTGCGCTCCACAATAGCATTCGTGCAGTGTGTAGTGCCAAGCATCGCATAACGAATCTGCGCTGGATTCACTTTGCTCTCTTCAAGCAAGCGGCGAATCGATTCGCTAATGCCCGCATTGACGTCACGTGTAGTATGCACTTTTATAGTATGAATCGTATTTAATTTCGAATCGAGTAAGGCTGCATCCGTATTTGTGCCGCCGACATCGATCCCGATGCGGTATATTACTTCCATGTTATTTACATTCGTATTAAACATTACTCAGCTCCCCCTTTCGATGTTGCCAATTGTTCAATTGGAACATAAGGTGCATCATAGCCAAAATATTGCGGGCCTACCGTCTCAAGCCCCTTAGCTGTACGCCATTTCGGATCACAAGGGAAACCAACCACACTCACCCGAGCACCGTATTTCAAATTCTCAGTCGTGATTGGCATACCGGTATCCTGGTCAAGTACGGAGATCAGGTCAGGAGTAATAGCAATGGAATGTCCATCTTCTGTGGCAAGAAGGAACTCATTCTGGAAGAACAAAGTCATCGAACGTCCCTTTTTAGCATCTGTACCTTCGAAGATCGCTTCACCGCGTGTAAATCCGCCTTCTGTACGACGGCGAATGTCTACTGCCTTTCCCTGGAACAACGCATATCCATTTAGCTGCTTCAGCAGCATTTCAATTGGATTCTGCTTCAATTCCTTGGACTCGAACAATGTTTTTCCGATTTCATACGCAAGCGTCAAGGTATGCGGAATTGCACTTTGCTTTACTTGCGCTCCAGTTACCGGATAATCACAGATCGAAGCCGATCCACCCATTTGAATCGTGACCGCACGTGCCATCCGCTCTTCCCAGACACCGTCGATCGCATGCATTAGCACTCCGTTGCCGCGTTCATCTGCCATCGTAATCGGACTGCAGTCAATACCGTCCAAGTAGAACGTCACCATTTGCGATTCAGGAAAAGCCCGTCCCATGGCATCCGCATCCACGATAGGAATGTTGCGTTCCGCTGCCGTAATTACAGGAACTAGGGAGTTACCGCCGCCAACCTCAATCGGCATAATGGCGCTCACTTTGCGTCCAAGCTCTTTTTCAATCATATCCAAAGGCTTGATCATTTGCTGAATCGAAGGAATCTTCTCATTCATGACTGTTGGTGCACCGATCATGGATATAGGAACAACCAAAGCGTCGTCTTCCAGATCCTCAGGACTGATCACACGAACAGGGCCATGCTTACGAATAGCTTCCTTCGCCATTAATTTACCGATATGCGGATCACCGCCCCCGCCTGTTCCAAGAACGGCTGCACCCACAGCAATATATTGTACCGCTTGCTCATTTAATTCTGTTAGTTTGTTCATTCTCATGATGTTATCCCTTCTTGGTCATGATTTTTCCGACAATCCATTGCACTATAAAGGCGAACATAAATGCATCCAATGCCGGTACGCTTGTGATTTGGAACCACCCGAATCCATCTGGCGCTGCGGTGGTCATAAAAGCGAATAACGTAGCTGCGACCCATACCGCTAAGGAGCGAATCACCCAGTTTTTATTGCGGTCCAGACCATCAAAAGTGAATTTTTTTCGATCTACAAGCAAAAATTCGGACGTGTAGATCCCCCCGATTGGAGAGACAAACACCGTAATAATATTTAGGAAAGATAAAAACTTATCATAGATGCCAAGTACGGCAAGCAACGTAGCAAAGATACCTGCCACAATAGTAATTAGCTTTTTCGGAACCTTTTGGAACACGACAGAGAACCCTAGCGAAGCAGAATATAAATTGTTCGTGTTTGTCGTCCATTGGGCAAGGGTTAAGACGATAATAGCTGGAAGCCCAAGTCCTAACGCAATGAAAATATTCGTCAGATCATCTGTGTCCATGATTCGAGATAGGAAAATAGCTACAATCGTCATGAAGCTGTTACCCACAAAGAAGCCGATAAAGGCCGCGGTTATAGCATGCTTTGGTGTGCGCGCCCAACGAGCGATATCCGGTGAAAGCACCGTGCCGACAATAAAGATACCAATAACAAGCGAGATCGCTGTCCCCATCGGGATCGCTGCTCCGCTAATCGGCTCCCAAACGGCTGAGGCTCCTTTGGTGTGGAACGCGGAATAAATTGCCACTCCGATAAACAAAATAAGCAACGGTACGGACCAGGTGCTTAGTCGTTCAATAGATTGATAGCCCCAAATAGCTGTCGACATCATCAAAAGCCCGCCTATGAATGAAAGCACCCCTAAGGACAAATGGATATCCCATAATTGACTAAAAGCAGTCTGCATATTTGAAGCGAAGAACCCGACCTGCACCCCGAACCAACCGAGTGAGAAAATACCGAGGATAACCGCTACGACACGTGCACCCATATTTCCGAATAGAAACCTAGAGATCATCGATGTCGATAACCCTGTTTTCGCCCCTACATACGCACATAACGCTCCGATCACCCCTAGGATTAACGAACCGATTATTGTTGCTGTGAGTGAATCCGTCAGATTCATTCCATTACCAAGCTGAGCACCCAAGAACATCGCTGATAGGTCAATCCCGATGGCGATCCAGACGAGCGACATAGATAGCCATTTTTTACGCAAGTGCGCTGGAACCGGCTCTCTCTCAAAATCCCCCGAGCTAAGCTCGTTCCCCTTTACTTCACTTACTTCTGCCATTCTCCCCATCCCCTTGTTGTTATCTTCTTCTGTAGCGCTATGAGGACGCACCCTTCCAATACATTTCAAACGCATGGTTCAGCTTACGCTCATAAATCCCCTTAGAAGTGTAATAGAAATACTGCATGCTTAATCCATCCATCAAGTTGAGAAAAGCATCTACGAGAAGCTGCACGGATTGATCGCGAATTACGCCTTCTTCCATTCCTTTCGAGATGAATTGTTCAATGATCTTCGTCAGCATCGCGTCGGACTCTAGGAATGCTTCTTCAATCGTCTCCTTCAAGAATACCGGTGGGAAGACCACATACCTTAGTACAATTTTGCTTGCTTCAGGACTCTTCTGATAGAACTCATACTGTCTAGACAATATGCCTCGTAGACTTTCCTGCGCACTCAGTACTTTCTGTTCTTCCGATAGCTCTTGAATATAAGTATTATAGGACTGCATAGCCTCACGAAAGACCGTCATAAACAAATCCTCTTTATTCTCAAAAAAGGCATAGATCGCCGGAGTCTTCACACCAACTTCCTTCGCAATTTCAGAGAGAGCCGTACCCTCGTACCCCTTCTCCCCGAATAGTCTCATCGCCACTTCTTTCAGCTTATTTCTGGTCAAGACATTCACACCCTTACTTAATTAACGTTAATTAAAAAATACTATACATCTTTGTGCATAAAAATTCAATGCTTTTTCAGAAAGAACAACAGCAAATGAATGAAAAAAGCTGACCAACATCAGGACAATCCCTGAATTATGGTCAGCTGGACAGTGAACTTGTTTTACTTTCAATGCAAAAAGCGTCCTCGGGTTAATGTAATCTTTCATCAAACATTAATTGAATTTGAATACCGAATGGGTCTTCAATAATCCCATAGGCTTTGCTAAATACATTGCTAGATAAGGGAACTATGACTTTTACTCGATCATCTGTGATTAAGCTACTATAGAAGTGTTCAATTTCCTCTACATCAGCACTTTGGATACATAATGAAGTGTTATTCCCCACTCTATATGCTTCACTCGGATTCATAGTTTCTTCTGCGATCATTAGTTTGGTTCTGCCGATTAACAAAACAGAGTGAGTAATATAGTCCTTATTTTCATCCGTAAGCTGTATGGAGCTGTCACGTTCTGCGAGTTGTTGATAGGTAACACGTAACAGTTCCTCTGCATTAAAATGCTTTTTGTAAAATTCTATAGCTTCCTTTGCGCTTCCGTTCATTGATAAGAAAATAGCTACTTCTAGTGTTGTACTCATCGTATAAATCTCCTTTGTTGATTTGATATGTGACCTTGAACTTATTATCATATAAAAAGGTATCAAAACATGACACCTTAAAAAGGGGCTTTTTATTATGAAGAAATCAGAACGATTATATGACATGATGAGATACTTAAACGGGCGAGAGTTTTTTAATCTAAGTGACCTTATGGAGAAATACAATATTTCAAAAAGTACAGCGCTGCGTGATATTACTTCATTAGAACAATTAGGGATGCCTATTTATTCAGAACACGGCAGACACGGACGTTACGGTATTTTAAAAAATAGATTGTTATCCCCTATTATTTTCACAATAGATGAAGTGTATGCACTGTACTTTGCTATGCTGACGCTAGAATCTTATCAATCTACACCTTTTCATTTAAGTGTTAACAAGCTAAACGAAAAGTTCGAGCACTGTCTTTCGAATATACAAATCGAGCAGATTCATAAAATGAAAAGAGTTCTACAATTCGAAATGTATCAGCATAAACATGTCAGTCGTTTTTTAGATAAAATTCTGGCAAGTATTCTAAATGAATGTGCCTGTAACATTGAATACACAAAAAATAACCAGACAAAAAGCTACCCTGTACAATTCTTCAGAATTTCCGCGAAGTTTGGTCAATGGTATGCTACTGGAATAGAGTTAAATACGAATACCTACAGGGTGTTTAGATGTGATCGTATAACCTTCATTGAAGAAGAGGAAAGCACAGCCCGCTATTCTATAGAAGAACTTCTTATTCGTTCCTTAGAATTTTATCAATCCGAGAACAGTATTCACTTTGAAGTTGAGATTGCGGAGCAAGCCAAAGATATTTTTTATAAAGAGCATTATCCCTCTATGAAAATAGAAGCTGGCCCGAAAACAATCATAAAGGGATTCTATAATCCAGGCGAAGAAGAATTTCTAGCTAATTATTTCATGCGTTATGGTCAATATGTTAGAGCTGTGAAGCCTGAAGCCTTGAAACAAATAATTCAGGATAGAATAGAGAATCTCTTACATCATTTTCAAAAATTATAAATTGGACAAAGAAAAGAGGGGTCTACGCCCCTCTTTTTTTGTATGGATTAAGATTTTATTTTTCCGATGGATAGGCTCACTCGATAATTCCCATGATTCAAAAGTTGAGCCAGAAATGCCTCAAGCTCCTCATTAGAAGCAAAATGTCCGGTTAACACATAACATCCTTCTCCGCTAATTCGATGCACTTCGGTAATAGCATCCTCTGCCATCACAAACTTCTGGAATAAAGGATGATTGGCTGATTCCACAAAAAATGTAATAAAGGCTGTGATAGACAGACCTAGCTTTGCTTTATTAGTAACGATCGTATATTGCTCGATAACCCCCAAATCTTCTAAACGCCTAATGCGATTTCCGACCGCTTGGCCGGTCATATGTATCTTTTGGCCAATGTCCTTCCACTGAATTCTGGAGTTTTCTTTTAGTAATGCTAGTATCGCAAAATCGATATGATCAAAAATAAAAATCAATCCTTTCGTCATGAAAGCAAATGGACATATAGCGTTTCGCCAACTTATTCAGCATTTAAGCATGAATATCTATACTTAGTTATATCCTGATTCACTAGTTAGTAGCCATTGAAACAGTGATAACTAAAACACTTCAAAGGAGGCCCAAGAATGCTATTACAAGAAATTTTGGAGTATAACGATCAGTTCGTAGAAGACAAGGAGTATCTACCTTATGAGGGAACGAAATTCCCTAAAAAACGCATGATTGTCGTAACGTGCATGGATGCGAGACTGATTGAGCTGCTGCCTAAAGCCCTAAATATACACAATGGGGATGCCAAAGTCATCAAAACAGCAGGTGGAACGATTACCCATGCATTTGGAAGCATCATGCGCAGTATCGTAACGGCTGTCTACGAACTGAATGCGGAAGAAATTTATATCATCGGTCACCACAATTGTGGCATGAGTCAAAGTAACCCTGAAGGAACACTTCAAAAAATAATGGATCGCGGAGTCGCGACACCAGAAATTCTTTCTTCACTTGAATATGCAGGTATCGATCTTCATAAATGGTTGTTCGGCTTTACGAATGTCGTAGATTCGATTAAAGGAAACATAGATCTGGTGCGTAATCATCCGCTCATTCCGAAAGAGGTAGCTGTTCATGGTCTGGTGATAGCACCAGACACTGGTAAACTCGATCTGATTGTAAATGGATATGAACAAATAACAGGCCACGACAAGCACTAAGCGACACTCATTATACTAAACTAAAGGGAGCAATGAAATATGAATAGAAAAGAAGCGACACAACAGATATTGGACGCTAAATTTGCAAAAGGATTAACTTGGGGCGAAATCGCAAAGGAAAGCGAGCATTCAGAGAGCTGGGTTGTAACTGCACTGTTGGGTCAAGCAACAATGACACGTAATGAAGCAGATAAAATGGGGGAATTGCTTGAACTCGACGAACAAGTCGTTCAAGCGCTCACACAAATCCCACACCGTGGCGATGTCATCGATATGCCGCCTACAGATCCAGGATTGTATCGCCTATACGAAATGCTGCTTGTATACGGTCCAACGATTAGAGAACTTGTTTTGGAGAAGCTTGGCGAAGGTATCATGAGCGCAATCGATTTCCAATTCGACGTACAAAAGCAAGAAGATCCGAACGGTGACCGCATCATTCTGACGATGAACGGAAAGTTTTTGCCATATCGCAAATGGTAATAAATTAAGAAGCGAGCCAGCCACCTTTTAACGATTTCACATCGAAAGGTGGCTTTCTTTTTCCGTATAGATTGTATAGTTAACAATAGTAAAGGTGAGTTGATATGGAGAACAAACGTGTTACTGATAGTCTCAGCACTGTACAATGGTTCATTTTTTTGCTAGCCAATGCAGTGGCTCTGCCCATTGTCATTGGAGGTATTTTTCAATTGTCGTTTGAACAAATTTCAACCTTAATGCAGCGGACATTTTTCGTTGTAGGAATCAGTTCATTTATTCAGGGATGGTTAGGACATAAATACCCTATTGCAGATGGTCCTGCGGGATCATGGGTAAGTATCTTTGTCATATTAGGCAACTTAGCCTTAATTCAAGGGCAAGATCAAATGTATACATTACAAATTCTAGAAGGAGGATTAATCGTAGCCGGTCTTCTTCTCTTCGTATTAGGAACTACAGGGCTAGTTTATAGGCTTCAATTTTTATTCACACCCTTAGTTTCGGGTTCATTTTTATTCATTCTCGCCTTGCAATTAAGCGGTGTATTAGTCAAAGGCATGCTTGGGTTACAGGGAACAAGCGCCGAACCAGATGTTATGGCAGCACTCATATCCTTTTTTATTTTTGGACTTGTTATTATTCTCTCTATTAAAGGAAGAGGATGGATTAGTAGTTACGCCGTACTGATTGGAATCGGCTTGGGTTCGGCATTATTTGCAGCATTGGGGAAAGTGGGCCCAACATTTACAGATTCAAATCCCGTCTTGAAGTTCCCTCATATTTTTGCTTGGGGAGCACCTCAATTCGATCTAGGGATCGTGATTACCTCACTGTTGTTTACGTTTTTGTTAGTATCCAATACAATTTCTTCTATTTCCGCTGTAAAACAAGTAGTTCCGGTTTTACCGAAAGATGAAAAAACAGCATTAAGTAGAGGGATTTGGACAGGAGGGATCTCTCATATACTAGCCGCCCTATTCTCAACGATAGGCGTTGTTCCATTGCCAGCCTCGGCGGGCTTTATGAAATTAACGGGGCAAAAGCGAATTCGGCCATTTCTTATGGCCTGTATGTTACTAACCGTTATCGCGCTTATGCCGTCCGTTGTCAATGTGCTAGCGTTACTTCCAGCGCCAGTAGCCAGTGCAGCACTTCTAGCTACTTTTGTACAAATTATAGGGATTGCATTCCAATCCTTGCTACAGGAACAGCTTGATCATCGCCGATTAACGATACTAGGAATAACGTTGTTGGTGAGCATCGGACTTATGTTTTTACCTCCAGCGGTATTTCAGAGTCTTCCTTCCACATTTCGATATATTTGCAGTAATGGTCTGCTTGTCGGCACTATCCTAGCAATGCTTTTAGAGCAATTGTGGAAGGGTGAAAAGAAAATAAGCCATTATCGCAAATTATGAAGCTACTCAAATGAGGTGAAAAATACATCTTGAAGAATGGCCTTAGCTTTCTTAAGATTGCGTGTATCCAGTTGGTTAAGCATGTCTACGATTTGACTCATTTCATCGATTTCCATTGCCTCAAGAGATTCTCCAGCATTTAATGGTTCTTCTTCAGCAACCGATTCCGAATGAACCCATGATGCTTCCAAAGTATCCTCGAATGCTTGGATCAGAAATAACAATTCATCTGTGTTATATCTTTGTAGAAACCGATTTATCCCTTTATTCATCTCCTTATGTAGTGCTTGATGCAAATCGAATATTTCTTTTCCAAGAGGTGTTGTAAGAAACAGCACTTCTTTTTTATTATCGGGGAGAAACTCCGTGCGAATCATTTCCTGCAGAACTAATTTTCTAGTGATTTTGGACACGCTGCCTTTCGGAATTCCGAAATGCTTCGAAATGGTAGTGCCATTCACCGGTTCAAGCTGTCCAATTGCATCTATTACATGCAGGGTCATGACTGTGGAGTCTTTGAGGAAATCAATGATAAGGGGATTACTACAGTTCTGAATCAACCATTCCTTCTCTTCATCATCCTCCGATTGAAATCGCTTTTGTAATTGTGGAATCATTTCTATCAATTTTTTTATCAAAATATCCTTATTAGGTAAGTTCTCGAAAGAATGCGTCACTGTTAAGTCTCCTCGTAAATTCATCTTATGATCATTTTAACAAGATACAGATCATAAATAAAGTTTCCTAGAAATAATATTGACAACAAGGAAACTTAAAACGTATTATTGTTTCCATAGTCATTATTTAATTTCTGAGAAACAATAAATCGTAAAGAAGGTATTTATATGAATGTCCTGATTATTTTTGATCATCCATATGGAGCAACAGCGTCCGAGAATGTCCCCCATCAGCGAAGCTATTCCGCGGTCTTACTAGCTTCCGTTATGCGAGGTCTTACCACCAAAGGCCATACGATTGATCTTATCGATTTGCATGCCGATGAATTTAATCCAGTCATGTCTTGCGAAGAACTTGCTGCTTGGCGACAAAAGAAAACCATCGACCCTCTAGTCGCCAATTATCAGCAGCGTCTTATAGCAGCGGATCATATTGTCTTCATATTCCCTATATGGTGGGAAGCCATGCCCGCTCTTACCAAAGGCTTTCTTGATAAGGTATTCGCTAAAGGCATTGTCTACGAAGAAATTAAACCTGGACGGCCCTTCAAATGCTTACTGCCGAATATTAAAGGAGTATCCCTGCTGACTGTTATGAATACTCCTGACTTCTTTTATCGCTGGATTTTTGGCAACCCCATCACCAAGATTCTGTTCAGAGGGACCTTCCGCAAAATGGGAATACGTAAGAATCTCCGTTGGTATAATTATGCCGGAATGTCAGATCGCAGCTTAGAAGAACGGGTGAAGCATCTTAATAAAACAGAACGACGTTTTGCACGACTAGGGTAAATTAAATTACTGAAGCTGAAACGGATGTCGAGAGCTGAACCTCGGGTTTCTTCGCCTCCCGAAGCACCAGCAATCCAATGAATAAGGATGCAACACCAATAATGATCAGCAGTGCCCCCAGCTCCTGACTGTAGGCTGTTAGCGCCCCATTCCGAAAAGCCATCCCGCGTATGAGGCGATTCAGCCAATTCATCGGTAATGCCCAAGCGGAAATTTGAAAAAACTCCGGAAACGCAAGTGGACTCAGTTGGATTCCAGTAGCAAGAAATGACGGATACAATACGAAATTGGTTCGTAAATTAACTTTGGATACGTCTTTGGCAGTATAACCAATCAACAGGCCCATGAGAGACAAGGCAAAGGCATACACAAACAGCGGAAGAATGAACAGATAAGGCTCCGCTACAAAGCGCATTCCCCCCACCTGTTTTAATAAGCCATAACAAAGGAGCAGCGAGATAGTGGTCAAAACAGCGTATGGTAGACTACGAACCCAAATCTGCCAAGGAGAGTTCCCGTTTGCAAAGAGTTTCCCCTCCTGACGCAAGCGAGGGACAATTGAACCCGCTGCGCTTGTTGTAATCATCAGCACCACAATATTTACAAATCCAAGCACCATAAAACCTACGTAACTCGTGGTCGGATTAAACAGCATCCGCTGCTGAAGGGACAATGGAGAAATAATCCCTTTTGAAGTTTCTGCGTCCATTCCTTTCTGAACCAGACGGGTTATCGAAAGTGTCATATTTTCCGTCTGGATGACTTCCTGAATCGCAGTTCGGATGCCGGTTAGACCTGATGGCATGGATTATCCATTAATATGCCGAGATTCGTTGATAACCCCTGCTGCTGATGCAGCTCCAACTCTTTAGGAAGCATGATGACCGCGACTGCCTGCTCATTTGCCAGTAACGTTTCTGGATCCAGGGGACTGGCGTACACATTAGTTACTTTCATATAAGGAGAAGCATTTATTTTAGAGATCAGCTGTCGTGAATACGAACTGTGATCCTCATCAATGACTACAACATGCGATTCGCTGATTTGATTCTTTGAGAACATCAAGCCGAAGAACAGAGCTGCGATTAACGGGCCGATAAAAATCAAGCGTAAATACTTACTGCCCGTTACGTACTTCCACTCATCAATCAGTGATTTCATCGAGCTTCACCTCCGCAGTCATCCCCGGGAGCAAATCAGCATTCGCATCCATAGCTACACGGACAAGAAACATGCTTAAATCGGCTTGCCCTTTTTCGCGTGACATGCGTAAGCTGGCAAATTGAGGAGCAACTCCGATGGAAGCAATTACACCCGTCACCTCCGCTGGGTGCTCCAAATACGGAAAATGAACGCTAATGCTTTGATTCACCTCTAGCTTTTGGATTTCACTTTCCTGTATGTAGAGGTCTGTATAAAAGTTGTTTTTCTGCAATATCGCCATTGGCATTCCTTGCTGTATTTGATCTCCCGGCTTTACAATGATCCTGTTGACCGATCCGTCCTCTGGAGCGAGTACATCTGTTTCTCCTTCTTCAGCGGATTTAACCTTGAACAATACCTCTCCCTGTTTTATAGAATCACCTACAGCCACACCGACCTCTACAATTGACCCTGGACTGTTCTGATACAATAGGGTCTTTTGCTCCGCATCTAGAATCCCTTGCTTCCTGCTCTCAGCCTGACTGACAGCATCCTTTCCTTTTACAGCAAGAAGCGCCCCACCAACGATCAACACAATAGCAATTCCGATATACAAACCTGCTTTTATTTTCATTTTCCACTCTCTCCCATTCTCATTTTCCTAACTGCATTTTCGGCAGCCTCCATAATTACTTCTCCCAATGTGGGATGAGGGTGAATGGTCATCGCCAAGTCCTCCACAGTTGCACCCATCTCAATAGCAAGAGCAAGCTCCGACACAAGTGTAGATGCTTCTACTCCAACAATTTGGGCGCCAATAACGATTCCAGAGGTCGGGTCCGCTACAATTTTGACGAAGCCCTCAGTTTCTCTCAAAGCCAAGGCTCTCCCGTTAATCCCAAAGGAGGATTTGCCGATAACGACCGGAATTCCTTTTGACTTTGCTTCCGTTTCACTTAAGCCAACACTGGCCAGCTCTGGATCAGAAAATACAACAAGCGGAATGGCTCTATAATCAACCTCGGAGGAGAGACCAGCAATAGCTTCTGCCGCAATCTTGGCTTCGTAAGATGCCTTGTGAGCAAGGGCAGGACCCAACGTAATATCCCCAATTGCAAAAATATTCGGAATAGCCGTTCTGCACTGTTCATCTGTCTCAATCAATCCCCTGCTCGTCACTGGCAAGCCTATACGGTCCAGCCCTAAATTGCCGTCTGTATTTGGTTTTCGGCCTATAGTGACTAACACATATTCCGCTGTCACATACTGCTCTTCCTGATTTTTTAAATAATGCAGTGTAATGGCATCCGCACTCTGCACTACGTTCACAGCTGTCGCTCCGGTAATCATCTTAATCCCTTCAGCTTTCAACTGCCTTCCAACAGGGCTCACAAGCTCCGGCTCAAATCCAGGCAGCACTTGTTCTCCTCCCTCCAGTATCGTTACTTTTGTTCCGAATTTGGCATACATTTGCCCCAGTTTAACACCTATATATCCCCCGCCTATAACTACTAGGCTTGTTGGAACCTCTGGCAGCGCCAAAGCTTCTGTGGAAGACAAAACACGTCCGCCAACCGGAAAGGCTTGCAGCTCAATCGGACGAGAGCCTGTGGCCAGGATGACATTTTTAAAAGAAAGAGTCTGCTCCTGCCCACACTGACTGATAATCGCCGTATGCTCATCAAGCAATCTAGCCTCTCCTACCAGAATGTTTACGCCTGCCGTCTTTAATAAATAGCTGACTCCTCCTGCCTGCTTATTCACAATTCCCTGCTTGAAATCCTGAGCATTCTTAAATGACACTGCCGCATCTGCAGAGCTGAACGCTCTAAGCCACTCATAACGATGGGATTCTGCAATTAATGCTTTGGATGGAATACACCCTACATTTGTACAGACCCCACCTAACTGATCGCGTTCAACTATTGCCGTCTTCATCCCAAGCTGTGCGGATCGCAGCGCCGCCACATACCCTCCCGGACCTGATCCAATGACCAATGTTTCTACGGATTCAAGTTTATTCATCTCCCGATACCTCCTGTTTATCTAACTAAAAATATGATGACCGTAATATATTATAATCATCATATTTTAAAACCGTCAACAACCTTGTTTAGCATTTCATAAACTAGATGTGCTCAGAAACGCTAAATTGACAGGTTTTATTATGATGATTATAATATTTTAAAAGTAGAATTATGATGCTGTGGAGTGATTACAATGCCCTATCCCAAAGGCCATAAAATAAAAGTACGGAATAAAATTGTTGAAAGTGCTGCCCAGGCTTTTCGCACCCATGGAATTCATGATGTAAGTGTTCCCTTCATTATGAAAGGAGCCGGATTGACGCATGGAGGCTTCTATTCACATTTTGACAACAAAGAACAGCTGGTCGCCGAAGCCTGCCGATATGCCATCAGCGATACCATCGCACTTCTGCAGAAGGTTGCGGATCAGGAAGACCAGAACCCCAAAATCAATGCGGTCATTGATTACTATTTAAGTCCGTATCACCGCGACAAAACCGAGATGGGCTGCATTATTCCTGCCCTTTCTACCGAATTAGCCCACTCTTCCGAGGATGTTCGGCAGGTATTCACACAGGAGCTAGAGCGGATGATTGATTTTATCTCTACTCTGGCTGGCATCGACACGTCCAAAGGTAGCGCACTGTTCAGTACTATGGTTGGCTCTCTTATTCTTGCACGGACTGTAAATAATCCTGAATTGAGCGACAACCTCCTCTCTGCAGGCAAGCAGTCTGCCAAAAAGCTAGTTATGAACTAATTTTGATTTTGAGCCACAAATGAATCCTCCTCCAAATTTCTTCGTAGTAATATGAAATAAAAGGTAACTGAGGGGTGTATCCAATGAACGAGCAGTATGCAGCAAGGGTTGAATTGTTCGCAGAGAACGCACAGAGGATCAAAAAGGCTTTTCCTTGGCATAATGCAATGGTTAGCCGTTTGGCGGGGTTACTGTACACAGCAGAGAATAAAAGTGCAGATGAGGATGCGATTCGTGCGAGCCACGAGCTTATTAAAGAAAATACCGGAATGTTTTCTTCGTTTAGGGGGAATTCGGCAATCAGTATTGCTACTATGCTCTCTCTTTCTTCAGACAAGGAACAACAGCTTGCAAATACGCTGACCGTGTATGACTTATTGAAGGACGTCAAATTTAGAGCCTCTGATTATCTCGTCGTTGCCGCTTATCAAATCGCCGCTAATACGACAACAGATCAGTATCAGCGTACGGTTGAACGCGCAAAGATGTTTTACGATAGTATGAAAGCGAAGCACCGTTTCCTTACCGGACATGATGATTACATCTTCTCTGCCATGCTCGGCCTTTCCGATATCGACGTGGACAGCGGCATCGACCGGATGGAGCAGCTTTACACTACACTAAAGCCTGAATTTATGTCGGGGAACAGTGTCCAAGCTCTGACACAGGTACTGGTTCTTGGAAAAGAAGCTTCTGAAGCAGCGGATCGTGTACTGGCATTACGAGATGCGTTCCGTGCACATGGCATCCGGTTAGATAAGGAATATACCCTTTCTTCGCTGGGCGTGCTTACTTTGCTCTCCTCCAACAATAAGGACATGGTTACGGAAGTCTCAGAGACCTTCGAATTACTGCGTACCAAAAAAGGCTTTGGCAGCTGGTCCATTGTAAAGCAGGAATTGCTACTGTTGTCAGCTGCGCTGGTAGCTTTCAAATATGTAGAGGATGTGCAAAGCGGCATTGTAACCTCGATGCTTTCCACCAGCATCACTAACATTGTGATCGCACAGCAGGCTGCTCTTGCTGGGGCTGCGGCTGCGTCGGCTGCGGCTGCAGCCTCATCTTCTTCGAATTAAGTGGAAATGCGAGGGAAGACATGGACTCGATACAACCAATCACCAATAGGAATGAAGAATGTTTATACCGTCTACTGAATATTTGGGAATCATCCGTGCGGCATACGCATCAATTCTTGTCTGAACAGGACATTGATGCGTTGCGTCCACTGGTTCTACAGGGGTTGGAGCATATAAATCATCTGCTTACTTTTATAGATGAGAATGACCAATCCCTTGGCTTCATAGGGGTTCAGGATAACAAGATTGAAATGCTGTTCGTAGAACCTGCTGCAATGGGAAAAGGCATCGGTAAATCACTCGTTGCTTATGCCATACAGACACTAGACGTACACTACGTCGATGTAAATGAACAAAATCCGCAGGCCTTAGGTTTCTATGAGCATATGGGTTTTGAAGTTTTTGAGCGTTCTGCACTGGATGAGCAAGGTAATCCATTTCCTATCTTGCATATGAAGTTATCGATCGACTCACGTTAGAAGATTACGTCACCTCTCAAATCAAAAGAGACCGCTTCGAGCAGCCATAACAATGGCTGTTCGAAGCGGTCCTTTGTGTTTAAGTAGAATTAACTTTAGTTTTTGGTGTGGACGCTGCGCTTATTCTACTGATTTCAACGCCTCAATCATATGAATCCGTTTGAGCTTAATGTGCATGAATGCCATGACTATGCCTGAGAATAACAGTGTTAACAGCGCGGCATACACATAGCTTGGCCACTTGATGATCGGCGCGAACATCGTCGCATCCAGCTCAGCAGTATTCAAGACGAAGCTGTGCAATATAATGCCAAGACCCGATCCGGCAACAATGCCGAGTAAGCTTAGCAGCAAATTCTCGCGGTAAATATACAACGTTACTTCCTTATCATAAAATCCCAATACCTTGATGGTTGATAGTTCTCTGATCCGCTCAGAGACATTGATATTAGTTAAATTGTAGAGGACAACAAAAGCAAGAGCAGCAGCCGATACAATGAGCACCAAGGTTACAACGTCCATACTCTTCATGGTGTCGTCAAAGGCAGTGCCTACGCTGCTTGAAAAGCTGACCGCAGCCACTCCTTCATTGTCTGTCAGCTTCTCGCCGAACTTGTCCTCCCATGCTTTATCGTGCGTGGTATAGTTCAGCAGCTCTGTGTTGAACACCGGTTCTTGTCCAAATACGGAAGAATAATACGCAGGTGTCATATAGACATAGTGCATTACATAGTTCTCTGTAATCCCTGCCACCTTAATCTTGAATGTCTCGTTATCCTTGTCCACCACACTCAACAGGTCACCGAGTTCAAGCCCGTATAATTTAGCCAGCTTCTCCGAGATTATCGCTCCCTCGTCTGTGAGCATCCGCTTTTCTCCGCTCACTCGATCCCGCAGCTCTACATAATCGGATATAGCATCAACAGATGCAGGAATGAACAGATGCACATCCTGATCATTTACACCACTGCTGTGCGCTTTCATCGTTTCCTGCGCCACACTTAATGATCCGGTTATGCTGGACTCGCCAGTGATCAATTGCTCATAGGCATCCCGTGCATCCGCAGACGCATCTTCATGCAGCGCCACAAGTGCATCATATTTCATGATCGTACCGAACTGCTGAGGTGCAATGCTGCCAATCGAGTCTTTGAGACCAAACCCGGTCAGAATCAACGCCGTACAGCCGGCCACGCCGAACACAGTCATGAACATCCGCTGCTTATAGCGGAATAAATTCCGTGCGGTAACCTTTTGAACAAAGCTCAGTCGTTTCCATACAAACGTAACTCTCTCCAGCAAAATCCGCTGCCCGCTCTTTGGCGCCTTCGGACGCATCAATACGGATGCGTTGCTACGTAGCTCTACCCGCGCGGCAATCCAAGCTGTCAATGTTGTACAGATTAGCGCCACTATAATAGAAATGATGGAATATGACGGATAGAAGCTTTTGATAAGATTCGGCAGATTATAAAGCGAACTGTACGCATTATAGATAATGGTCGGAAACATGGTAAAACCGAGGGCAAGCCCTGCAACCGAAGCCGCCAAGCTGGCAAGCGTACCATAAACTAAGAATTTGGCCATAATGTCACGATTGCCATACCCAAGTGCTTTAAGTGTCCCGATCTGCAGGCGATGTTCCTCGACCATGCGGGTCATGGTTGTCAGACTGACCAGTGCAGCAATCAGGAAAAAGAATACCGGGAACGCGCTCGCAATTGCCGACAACCGGTCAGCGTTGTCTTTATATTCGGCATATCCCGGATTGGCGTTTCTGTCAGTGATATAGATCTTGGGAAGCGCTAGCTCTGCAAGCTTTTGCTCCCCTGCAGCCAATTCCGCTTTGGCTGAGACCAGTCCATCCGCAATGGCTTTCATATTTGCAGCTTGTTCCTGCTGCACCGCCTCTGGCTGGCGCTTTAAGTCAGCGAGCTGCTGCTCGGCGGCGGCTACCTTGTCACGTCCACTGGACAGCTCTTTCTCACCTTCCGCACGCATCTCAGTAAGACGCGCTTCCGGTACGCCGGACAGCGCCTGCTCTACTGCCTTGGTATGCTGTTCGATCAATTCCTCATACTCTGGTGAATAAGCCTTCACTCCGATTGTATCCTTGAAGGATAGATAGGCTTCCGTATAGACCGGGAGCTTAAAATCTGACTCCGGGATTGCTGCGAATGCATCCGCCGTTCCTTTACCAATTCCGCTGGTGCCCCGGGTACTCTTCTCTATAAATTGTGGGCTTCGCACAAAGCCCACTACGGTATAACCAAGGGTTTCGAAGTTGTTCGACAACTCCGCATCCGTTCCAGCTCCGCTGAACGTTACCTTGTCACCTAGTGCATACTTTTCGACCAGCTTGTCATCCAATACCATTTCTCCGGAATTCTCCGGAAGACGACCTTCAATTATGCTGTACTGGTTAAGAGGTTTATCTGAATTGTAAGAATGAACTTTGAGTATCAAGGCATTATCGCCACTGAATACATCCGCGCTGTAACCCGGCTGGACTTCGTCGATGCCTGGTACATCACTCAGCAGATCTATGTTCTCTTCGGTCAGACCATAGTTGGTCTGCACCTTCAAATCCATCAATCTCGTCTCTTGGTAAAAGGTTCCGGCTGTATCCAGCATATCTGGACCGGCTGACTTGATGCCGGAAAAAAAACTAACGCCCAGCATAATGATTGCAAATATCGAAATAAACCGGGCTTTCGTGTGCCTAATTTCGCGAAAAATATCTTTCCACAACGCTCGCTTTTTCATAGGTGACTTCTCCTTACCATTCGATATCTTCAACAGATACTGGCGAAGGATTGGTTACCATCTTCCGTACCTTAGCATTGTTAATCTCAATAACCCGGTCTGCCATTGGCGCAATCGCCAGATTATGCGTGATTACAATGACTGTCGTCCCTGTATTGCGGCAGGTATCCTGAAGCAGCTTGAGCACTTGCTTGCCGGTATTGTAGTCTAGTGCACCTGTTGGCTCATCGCATAGGAGCAGCTTCGGCTGTTTAGCTAGCGCTCTGGCAATAGCGACACGTTGCTGCTCGCCACCAGACAGCTGAGCCGGAAAATTATCCAGCCGCGCGCCCAGTCCCACATCCTCCAGCACCTTACGCGCATCTAGTGCACGCGGGGAAATCTGAGAAGCAAGCTCAACATTCTCTAGCGTGGTAAGATTCGGCACTAAGTTGTAGAA
Organism: Paenibacillus sp. FSL E2-0201; assembly: GCF_037963325.1. Classification (NCBI taxonomy): domain Bacteria; kingdom Bacillati; phylum Bacillota; class Bacilli; order Caryophanales; family Paenibacillaceae; genus Paenibacillus; species Paenibacillus sp. FSL E2-0201. The sequence continues at coordinate 828,472 of NZ_CP150154.1, read as the reverse complement.
CTGGAACACAAAACCCACATCATTGCGGCGGTAGCCTGTCAACTCCTTGGCACTGAACTTGGCTATGTCCGTACCGTCCACAATGACCTGGCCTTCGTCGGCAGAATCCATCCCGCCAAGAATATTAAGCACCGTCGATTTACCTGCACCGCTGGGACCGACAATCACTGCAAACTCACCTTTATTTATCTCAAAATCAATTCCGTCGTTGGCAACAATCACACTTTCACCCATTTTGTAACGCTTGTACTCCCCTTTTACAGCAACAAAGCTCATTCCTCATCCTCCTGTCTCTATCCAAACCAAGCCTAATTACTTTACATTGTTTCAGTTTATCATAATTAGAACGCCCAAGCCCGAATGGCAAACCCTCATTATGCAAGGTAAAATTCACATCATTAATAAGTTCATTTTTTTGTAACAATAATGTAACAAGGAAATTTTTCCGTAAACGATACTTAGTCATTTGATAGTGTTATAATCACCTTGATTTATTCATTCTTTTCAGGCAAGAGTGAAAGAACAAACAGAAACAGGTGATCAGATGTTCGAACTGAAATGGCTTTGGCAGAACTTAGAGGGGAACCGGACACGGTATATTCTGGCGCTCTGCCTCTCGGTGGTGGGCTCAAGTCTTACGATCGTGAACCCGTACATCAGTCAGCGCATTGTCGATACGTTTATTGCGGGTGACAATGCCCTGCAGAATCTTACACAAGAACGGCAATTATTAATTATGCTCTGCCTAGGCATGATTGGATTTTCTCTACTGCGTACAGGACTTGCTTATTTTACAACCATGCAGTATGAAAAGTCCTCGCAAAACATGATGTACAATATCCGTATTTTTTTGTACAACAAGATTCAAGGACAGGACAGAGAATATTACGACCATAACCGAACCGGCGATCTCATGACCAAGATGACCGGGGATCTGGATATGGTTCGGCACTCGATGGCATGGATTTTCAAAACGATCATTGAATCGCTAACGATCTTCATCGCCGCTGTTATCTATTTTTTCACTATAGATGCTCAGCTGACGTTGTGGATGCTAATCCTGTCACCGCCCATTTTTATTGTGGCTTACATATTTGCTAAACGCGTTCGTCCTATGTATATCGACCTGCGTGAGCGGTTGTCCCAGCTTAACACGACAACTCAGGAGAATATTTCAGGAAACCGTGTGGTTAAGGCTTTTGCCCGCGAGGAGTTCGAGGTCCAAAAATTCACAGAGAAGAATGTCAACTATTCCACGGCGAACAAAAAGGCCGCCCTTGTATGGCTTGATTACTTTCCTTATCTGGAATCATTCGCTCAGGGCTTCAACGTAATTCTTATGTTGGTGGGTGGTTTGTTCCTAATGAACGGCCGGATCACCTTCGGTGAATTCACGGCTTTCTCGTCGCTGATCTGGGCTGTATCCAACCCTATGCGCAACATCGGTATTATTATCAACGATATTCAGCGCTTTTTTGCGAGCTTATCCAAAATTGTTGATATCTATTACGCCAAGCCAAATATTATAAATGAACATAAGTCCACTACTAAACGCCGTTACGAAGGCCGTATTGAGTTCGATCATGTTCGTTTCAAATATGACAGCGCTATCGTACTTGACGATGTTAGCTTTACCGTTGAACCTGGTGAAACTATAGCAATCATGGGCTCGACCGGATCAGGCAAAACAACAATCATCAATCTGATTCCTCGATTCTATGATGTAGCCGAGGGGCGCGTACTTGTCGACGGCGTTGATGTCCGAAAGCTAGAGCTCGATGAGCTCCGCGATAATATTGGTATGGCGACCCAAGATGTACTCTTGTTCTCTGATACTATTGATGGAAACATTGCCTATGGCGATCCTGATCTTCCGGAAGAAGATGCAAAAGGCTATGCCGAGCTCGCGGCCGCACACGACTTCATTACCAAAATGCCTGAAGGTTATGATACCGTTGTCGGGGAACGCGGAGTCGGTCTATCCGGAGGTCAAAAACAGCGTATCGCTTTAGCACGTGCCTTGGCCGTACGCCGTCCGATCCTAATTCTGGATGATACGACCTCTGCTGTCGATTTGGAGACGGAGGAACATATTCAGAAAAGTCTACGCGAGCTGGATTACCCTTGCACGAAGATTATTATCGCGCAGCGTGTATCTACGACCGCGCAGGCTGACCGCATTCTCATTCTGGATGGCGGGAAGCTGGTTGAAGAAGGTACCCACGCCGAACTACTGGCGAAACGGGGCTACTACTACGATGTGTTTAAACTGCAGAACGAGGGTATTGGAAGGCAGGTGACCGCAAGTGGCAAGGAATAAATTCGACGTCGATGAGAATCTGGAATCGCCGTTTAATATAAAACACTTCCGGCGTGCGATGGTATACATCAAACGTAAGAAAACGCCAATGATTGTTGCATTTATACTCAGTGCGCTTTCAGCGGCTATATCCCTATCGGCTCCACTGATCATGCAGCATGTGATCGACGTAACCATTCCGGCAAAAGCCAAGCTTGCGCTGCTGGGCTGGGCTGGACTGATGCTTCTGACCATTGTGGTCAGTGTTTATCTGGCTACTATACGATCACGCATCATGACGAGTGTTGGGCAGGATATTATTTTTGATATCCGTACAGATTTGTTTAAGCATCTGCAAGAGTTGCCCTTCAAATATTATGACGACCGGCCGCAGGGCAAGATTCTCATCCGGGTCGTAAACTATGTCAACGCCGTTTCCGATGTACTGTCCAACGGTATTATCAACTTTATTCTAGAAATCGTGAATTTGCTCTTTATTGCAGCCTTCATGTTCGCCGTTGACGTACGTCTATCATTTGTCATCCTTGCAGGACTTCCGGTATTCTTTGGCATCATGATGCTGATCAAAACTCGGCAACGCCGGGCTTGGCAAGCGGTATCCAATAAGAGCTCCAACCTGAACGCCTATTTGCAAGAAAGCATCAGCGGTATTGGTGTGACGCAAATGTTCTCCCGGGAACAACGTAACGAAGGAATCTTCACACGTCTGGCGGGTAATTTCCGTACAGAATGGATGAAGGCTCTACGTTACAACATGCTTATTCCATTCTCGGTAGACAACTTGTCTACGATCGTTACATCATTGATTTTCCTTGTAGGCCTACTAACACTTAGTCCACAAGACATGACCCTCGGTGTCATTCTGGCGATGAGCAGCTACGCTGCCCGCTTCTGGCAGCCGATTCTGAATCTTTCGAACCTGTACAATAACTTCATCAACGCCGTTGCCTATCTTGAGCGTATCTTCGAGACGCTGGATGAACCAGTTACCGTCAGTGATATTCCGGACGCGAAGACACTGCGACCTGTAGAGGGCCATGTCACTTTCGACGATGTGACCTTTGCCTATGACCCAGGACTCAATATTCTGGAGAATATCTCCTTTAAGATCAAAGCGGGAGAAAGCATCGCTCTGGTGGGACCAACAGGTGCAGGCAAAACTACGGTCGTCAATCTGATCTCGCGCTTCTATAATATTTCCAGCGGTAAGATTCTTATCGACGATCAGGATATCTCGCAGGTTACACTGAAGTCTCTGCGCAGCCAAATGGGAATTATGCTACAGGATAGTTTCATCTTCTCCGGTACGATCTTGGACAATATTCGTTACGGTAAACTCGATGCCACCGAGGAAGAAGTAATCGCCGCAGCGAAAGCCGTCTGTGCCGATGAATTCATCCGTGAATTCGATCAAGGCTACCTGACAGAGGTCAACGAGCGCGGCTCCAAGCTATCTCAAGGACAGCGGCAGCTCATCTCGTTCGCAAGAACGCTTTTGGCTGATCCGAGAATTCTCATACTAGATGAAGCCACTTCATCGATCGATGCGAAGACTGAGCGTTTGCTGCAAAAAGGTCTGAATGAGCTCCTTAAAGGACGTACCTCGTTCATTATCGCGCATCGCCTGTCCACCGTAAAAAACTGCGACCGTATTATGTATGTATCTAATAAAGGTATTGCGGAAAGCGGCTCACATGATGAGCTTATCGCACAAAAGGGGCTTTACTACCGCCTCTACACGGCACAGAAGATGGAAGCATAACTCAATAAACACCAAAAAAAGCTCAGGCTGTAAATCGCCCTGAGCTTTTTTGGTGTTTATATGTTCTTAAAAATATGAAAACTAATCTATCACTGTCCAAATATTTAGCGCCAGTGAGCGAATCGCAATATTCGTGTGATTTCTGTACACCCTCAAACGCTCTGCAGGCTCTGAACTCCAGAGTAGAGCACTTCCGGCAACCTCAAGCAACGAAAGTCCAATATACTGAGATTCGTAACTACCCTCAGACCCTAGCACATCTATAATTTCCAATAACGTCTCCGGACTCCAGTAGCCTGTGCTGTCTTTTAAATTATACGCAACCTGCTTGTAGGCATCGCTCAACAGCTGCGGTTGATATGAAATACTGTTAACCATCTGATTCAGATACGTGGCGGATTCCTTCACATTATTCCAGTCTATTACTGCTATATAAAGCTTCATCACAACTTGCTGTAAAGTCTCCTCCGATGTTAGACACTCAATCAATCCCGTATACAAAGGTTTAAGGTGTACCCGGGTGATTGTTGGCAAAGCGTTCAGCTGGTTGATAAGTTTCAGGAGACGTTGCCGATGAGGCAAATCTCTACTGGTAGTTGCATTCCATTCATCGCTTATCGCCGCACTAGCTAATTTCTGACAAACGCCGATTACAACCTCATTGATCTTACCATCGCGGCAGGTTTGTATTAGCGTGTTCATGGCAAATTCCCATCTAGTGCTGTCTTTCAAATCCGTAATAGCCTGAGCAGTGGCAGCTGCAACAATGCCTTCATTTCCATTGGTCCACCACATCATAGAACTGAAAGCATACTTGCCGACAAACCCATCCGGATGATTTCCGATTTCAATGATTAATTTTAAATAGCGAAGTCTATAGTCTAGCGGAAGATCATTAGGCTGTTGGGATAACAAGCTCCTTGCGATATCACTTTCTGATGAAGCGGCCATTGCACTTAAAATCTTCCAAGCGCGCTCATCATCTAAAAGCTGTTTCGCAGCATGCCCTATGGCAATGATTACATCCTTGTGTGCATTTGGTTTCTCGAACTCGTTTATCAATAGTGGAATGCTGTTATCGCTTCTATAAGCACCCAGTAAGCGGATGGCCTCTTTTCTAACAGTGATCTTCAGCTTATCCCGATTCAGCAGCTCTTTCAGCATGGAAACCAGTAACACCGGATTCACTCTACGGATGCATCTGGGTATCGAGTACATGGCTACACGGGCCCGGACCCCATCCAGATTCTCCAGCAGAACGGAAAGTGCCTTCTCCGGTTCTTCCATGAGTGAAAGGGCATGAAGTGCAGCTTCTACTACGGTTACTTCCTTATCCTGTAAAAGCTCAAGTAATCTATCCGGAGCAAGATCAGGCATACTTGCCATGATCTTAATAACTCTCGAACGCTCCCAATGGTTACGCTTAGCATCGAATGCGATTTTTTCTAATAAGGCACTTAATGCTTGCTGCTGGCGCGGCAGCCACCTGTTGAATCCGTCCGTAGCTGGCACAAGATAGATCGTTTTACCTGATAAGAATTTACCTTTGATGGCAGCCCCCGAAATAAAGGGATCGAGCCATTCTTGACGTTTTAGATGCAGATGCTGGAATACTTCATGGATCGTAATATACGATTTATCCAAAGCTAATAGTTCCTTAACTCTGGCATCACGCGTTGTATGAGGCGAAAGCCAATGTCTGACTGCTTGTATAGCTGTAGAATCTGCCTTTGCTCTCGTTGCTTCCTTTAACAAATTTTGAAGTTTTACAATACCGTAGCCTCTTTTACCAAATGAGCTGGCCAGGCTAAGCACTAGATTGTAGTCTTCTCTTTTGTTGCCCTGTACAGCTAATGTATAGATTTCATCAAAGATGACCTCTTCTACTCCTTGGGGTAAATTCTTCTCCAATGATGGAAGTGAAAGCTGTCCGTTCTGCTGGGCCAGTTTCCGGATCGTATTTAAAGAGAACTTGAACAACTCACTGTGAGGATTTAATGCGTTATGCCGGAGAATAACAAATGCCAGTTGTTGAACGGAAAACTTCGTACCATATGAAGTATCTATGGCATCTATAACACTATCAACAAGCCTAGTAAGTTCTTGTACATGGGCATCGGTGAACACAGACGCAGGACTTTCAGAAAGCTCCTTAAACACAAAACCTCGAACAGGATCCTGCTCATTTCTAATCCGGCTCAAAAATACCAAAGTCTCATGCATACCCTGTCTCGACAGAACCGTACTTCTTATCAGTTGCATAAGCGCCGTGGAACGTTCTTCTGAACTGGATACCTTTGTTGCTTGTTCAAGCCCCGCTCTTGAATGAAGAATAGAACGGCAAGCAGTGAGTCTGATTGTTCTCTCTCGGTCATCATTGATTTCACGAAGGCCAAGCATCCGGGTGGCTTCCTTGTCACGCAAGGCATGTGGTAATACATATAATAATCTTTCTGGAAAAACGCGTTCACGGCGCTTATCTTCTTCATACACGGCATCAAAAATCACTTTACGGTTGGAAGGTGCAATATTATGCAGCAACTTCGCTAAATGCATCGGGTGATCTGCGAGTAATTTCGCTATCTCAATCCATTGATCCATGGATAAATATTTTTTTCTTTTTAGTACCCCTTCAGGCACACCATAAGAAATCAGATCGCTCCGCGACTCCGTTCGTGTCAGCAGCTGATACACCTTATTCGGATTTTGGCGTACAAGCGTGCCAAGTTGCTCCTTTAACGCAGGATGTATGACACCCTCGGGTCCATGATTCATCGCACACGCAAGTACCAGATCCGCCTTCAGATTGCATAGGATCTCCATAGCTGATGAGAACCTCCACCAGACATATCCCTTTTCCCTGGGTGGTGTGCTTTCTAGCGTTGTTTCGAAGTATTTCGCTACTACGTCAAAATGCCGGCTGGATAATTTCTTCCAGTCTTTTATGGCATATCCGATATCAGCAAGCCATTTACTTACCGTTGCCGAATAACAGGCCTGCAATATAATCGCGGCTTCCTCCGCTCCCCACCGGGCATACACTACAGTTAATAAGCGTTCCGCTAATTTCTGACGGTTAATCTGTGAAATACTGTGCAGCAGCTTGCGGCGGCAATCATGGGATAAATGGGGGAGCTCACGTTCAATATCAGCATCTGAAGCCACCTTTGCCAAAAGACCCGCAGCCGTATTTCTGATACTTGCCATGGGATGCCGCAGTGCTGACAGAATAATAGGGGCATCATGTGTTGCAATCGCACCGATTAAAGCAAGACGTGCTTCATAAACGCCATCCTCCAGTAAAGAGGCTAGTAATTGGGAGTATTGTGCAGATCCAAGATGATCACGGCCTAATATCGCTACTTTTTTGACTCTGTCGGAATAGCCTAGTGAATCCAATTCTTTAAGTAAGCTCTGTTTGTCCAATGGATCTCTTTTAAAAATCATAAGCCCTCCTCTTTCACCTGTTCTTATTCCATCCGAACATTATTCTCTACACCGCAATCTTTCCCCTTCAACAATCCTAAAATTTAACAACTCGTTTCGGTGAGCAAAAAATAAAGGTAACCCTGAAGCTGGTCGTTCAACCGTCTTCAAGATTACCCACCGTATACTACTTACTCTCTTCATTCTTTTTCTGTATAAACACATACGTACTCTCATCCGACAGCTCATCCGCATAGCTGAAATCAAACCCGTCGAAGCCTTTGATATCCTCCACACAGGTGATTTGCCGCTCAGCCATGAAGCGTACCATCTCACCTCTGGCCATCTTGACTAGAGTCGCTCTCTCAACGATCTTACCGCCGATTTCCTGCCCAAATACACAACTAATCATTCGAACGTTTCCGCCAACATACGGGGAGATGCACTTGCTGTATTCCTTGGAGGCCAGATTCAGAATGATGTCAGTTTCCGAAAATAGCTGATCTGCCAGCTTCCTGTTCCAGAACTCGTAGATAGATTTGAAACCTGGTCCGCTAAGCTTAGCCTGCATCTCCAGCCTGTACGGAACAACGCCGTCAAACGGCCGGACGATTCCATAGAACCCGGACAATATCCGTAAATGCTGCTGAAGATATTCGAGCTCCTCCATTTGAAGTACCCCAGGTGCCATGTACTGATACTGGATACCCTCATAAGAAAAGATAGCCGGTGTAAGATTCCGTGTTACATCCATCTCACGAATCCGCTCTACATTTAACGTAGCGATGGCATCATTGCATTTCCATAGCGATTTGGCTTCTTCATAATTCAACTTTTGTAATAAGGCCAGAAGAGTCTGTGACTCGCTTATGAAATGCGGCAGCTGGCGGCAATCCATAAAATCCGTATCCATCTTCATCTTCTTGGCAGGCGATATAATGATTCTCATGATGCTCCCTTTTCTCTTTTCTTACCCCCGCGGGGAATTTATACGTAACTTTATCCTATCACACTTAATCTTCGTAGGCTTGGGGCAAGTTCATGAAATTTTTCACTGCCGCCCGCTTTGCCCGCTACCACCATCCGTACCCTGGCTGCCATTTCTTCTTGTCCCGCCATTCATGCCGGGAGAGACACCTCCATCTTTACCCCGACCACCGTTAAAGCCCTGTCCCCCGTTCGCCCTCGAACCAGAATCTGTACTTGATATCTTCTGCGCGGTGATGGCATCGCAAGAGACGAGCACCATGGAACAACTTAGCACTGCTATGAGCAAAGCGAGATATCGCCTAATCCGCATCTTTGAACCCCCTCTTTCCGAGCAAAAATGGTCAACGTGAAAAATATCTTTTTATCATATAATCATATACATCTTTAAAGCCCATATAGGATAACACGATCAGCAGCGGATACACCGGGTAGATATACCGAGACTTAATCTCCCATAGTAGATAGAATCCGATAAAGCCTAGCACCACAAGAATCAAAGAGGACTCCCCATATCTTTTCGCTCTTATTCCACCGATTAAACGAATGAGTATACAAACATACATCAGGAAATTCAGAACATATAGTAACCACAGCAGCCCGCTTCTGTAACTTGAGTCCGCCTTAAACAAATCTGTTGCAGCGTTAGTGTAGCTATAACGGTCCATGACAAAGCCCATTCTTCCGCCGTTACTGGATGATCCGTCATTTCCCAGACCATATCGTTCCATCTGGTATGTGCCTTCTGTCCAGGTCCAAACGATCTTTTTATAATACATTTTCACTAAGTCGCTTAGGCTCGCCTCTGAGAGTTTATTACTGATTTCCTCTTTAAATAGCTCCGTACTTTCTGCCTTATTATAATTTGCCTCCTGCTGATAGATCGTATAGCTCTGCCAGTTATCCCAGAACCCAAACGTCTCCAGATTGATCCCCATATTTAGCCACATATAGACAGGTGCGGAATTTGTAGTAATCGGTTCATCTACAACACTCGTCGCCTGCAACACAGCATTTTGCGTCCAGCTCGGAGTATTGAACAATAAAATCGTGATAAACAAAGCGCTTAGAGCTTTTTTCACCCCGATCGCACGCATGTTGAACAAAAGACTGACCACCACAGCAATCAGAACAATAACACCGATGCTTCGGAAATAGTTGCCGACTGCCAGAAGGATGGCTGCGAAGAGGATATCCTTTATGGACTTTCTTTTTATAAATCTCACAGCGAAATATAAAGCACTTGTTAGAAAGGCTGTAGCAATCACATCGTTATAGATTAAATTACTCATAAACAAAGAAGGGATATAGGTTGCAGCAAACACGAGAATACCATAGTCACGATCCTTCGACTTCTCATTGAGCTCTTTATACAGCAGGTAAATCATTAACGAGGTTAAGAGTGTAAATAGAATATTGAATATTTTGATCACCAAATAATTATCCGGAAATAACTGTAGTAACGTTTTTAAATACACAACAATCGAGAAATTAAACGGGAACATATGCAAGTAACCCGTCGTGTCAAAAGATGAATAATCATTCCTGTACAGCATTTCGAGTGCCAGTGAAAGCACCGTCTGCGAATCATCCGTCGGCAAGCGAGGAAACAGAAAAATGATCACGATCTGAATGGCAAAAGAACACAGCAATGTGGCTGGAATGACGATTTTCCAACTGTACGGATTAAGCTTCAGGCATATTTTATACAAAATAACGCTTAACGCCAGCACCACCACAATCCCTAGAATAAAAAGGCCCAGCTGTTGCTTCTCCAAAACTGGCGTGTCCCCATATACGAAATAATTATATTTCGCTCGGATAAAAAAGGAGGAAGCGATAAACAGTCCAATGAAGAATGCAAAGATGAGATATAATGATTTTTGAATTGCCCTTACCATGGAAACCCTCCTTTTCACAGTCGAAGTCCTATACAAGAACATCCTCTGATTCATAAAAGCATTATAAATACCCAAACTGAATATTCAATGAAAATTGGGTATGCCGGGACCCCGCAGTGAACAAACGCAAATAGACCGCCCTCCATGCAAAGGGTTGCGGTCAGTATTGTTAAATATTCATTGCGGAAAAGATCATTTAAACCCTACGAATTCCAAATCCTTTAAGAATTGATTACTTCCTATTAAACTCTTTACCCTCTTCGTTACATTAGGTCCTTTAGGTGTACTACCTCGTCTATTCAGCAAGATCCATCTAAGACAAGCCCATGCTTCAAAGACCTCAAGCTCTTCCTGCTCCATGTCATTCTCCAATAGATAAGCAGAACGAAACACACGGGCATAACGCTCAGATAGGTGGATTTTCAGCAGAATAAATGACCATGCAAAATCATATCTTGGGTCTCCCAACTGGCCGTTCGTCCAGTCAATGACGGTAAACTGCTCTTGTTCCTCAACTATATTTCCTAAGTGAAAATCTCCATGAATGATACGGTCCTGTTTCATTGGCGTTTGCTTTACTAGAGAAATCAGTGCTTGTTTAAGATCTGCGTGCTCACTCACTTCAGGAAAAAAGTAATCGACGAAGTCGTACTTAGGTAGTTGTATATGTTCAAGCTCAGCAATATCTATTTGATGAATTCTGGCTAAAATGCTTGCGAGCTTCTTCATTATCTTATCATTCACTTTAAGAATTGGCGTTCCGTCAAAGCTTGTTAACAACACCTTATCCCCATCGGGATTAATCCCCCAGCCCACTGGCTTAGAGACGGCTACTCCTCGTTCGGACAGGACCTCCAATAATCGATATTGAAACTGAACATCTGGTTTGGAGATCTTACTCCATGTTTTCAAAACAAAGCTTTCCTGGCCTGAACTGATCTTTAGAACCTCAGCTTCAAAGCCATCCTCCATCGGATAGGTGGTTAAAGTGGCTTCTTGAATGAGTAAGTCGTGCATGATGATTTCTTGGTGTTCTAACCAGTTTACGTTAGTTATTGGGGTTCTCAAAAGTGTCCCTCCTTTCGCTCGGTTGTTCGCAGATATTAATTTTCTGGAATGCCCGCTACGATCTCAAGCAAATTGCCTTCTGGGTCAGCCACAACAGCTTCACGCAACCCGTAAGGCTGCGAAATCGGTTCTTTTATAGGCGTTGCACCGGCAGTCACCAGACGATCAAATTCCTTGTCGACCTCCTCAGGCGAGGGAACGCCAAATGAGACCTCCAGTGTCCCATTCAACCCATTAGGATAACCTAGCCCTGAGATACTAAGCGCATCCCGTTGGCATAAATTAAAGAACACACCACTCTTAAGCTGAACCCCGGTAAATACGCCGCCATCCCATTCCAAAGCCATGTTCATGACATCCCGATAGAATGTAACCATCTTTTCCATGTCTTTTACAATAAAAGTGATCGCACCGATTTCCATAAAACCCTCCTACGATTCAAAATTATTCCTTTTAGATCGTAGACATAGTAACATAGCCGGTAAAATAATGAAATGAACTATACAATAATAAAAAGCTCTGTAGAAACTCTACAGAGCACTCTCAGCTAAATCTAACTGTACTACTTATGTCACTGAATAAAATGCCAATCCGATACTTGAAAAGATAAGCAACAGTATGGTAATAAAAACCGCAGATCCTATATACTTATTCTTTATAGACTTACCCGTAATTGATATTCCTCTTTTTCCGATAAGCGAATATAAAATGAATCCCAATATGGGAGTGGTCGCAATCATTAATAATACCCAAATCCAAGGATTTATCCCTCGATACAAACAATCGTTGTAGAGCCATAAACATGATAGCGTTATAGTCAATAAAGCAAATACAACAACTAATACAACTAATGGAATCATAACTTTCGCCCTCCTTACTTTTCACCCAAAAAAATAATTAAGCAGGTTCAAGTTAACTCCCCTTGCTCCTGCTTAAAAGTACTAACATACTGCTTTCTTCATATTTCTAACTGGTTAATTACTTTGAACGAATATCACAACTATTGTTACCAAGAAAACCTAACCAGTTAGAAATATTTAGTTTAAATTAGAAACAGAAACAGAAGCATAGTGAGAAACAAATGGAGAAGCAGAAACAACCATACTCTTCTCTCGTTTCCAAATTTTCTACGGATTCATCAGTCCAAAGGGATTCTGTGGCGTTTAAAGAATGCATTTACCTTCCACTCCTTTCATTTTGAATTAGCGGAAACAATTGATGGCATAAATGAATTCACATATAACATTCATATTTATTTAGTTACTGTAGAAAAGTAACAATAGTTGTCGCAGTTGTCATATGAATAATTAGTTTCATTCTCTAATCACTTCTAAATCATTATATTTTCCACTGAAAAGAGATATATTTCCTACAAGTACAAACAAAACAGATATAACAATGATAAATACATACATACTTCCATCAATAATTGCATTTCCTTTAGAAATAGCTGAAACAGCAACGGATATAACTACAGAAAATAGAACCAATGACATCGTAAGCGAACATATTATGCTAATTATGGCTTTGATCATATATTGCTTCACAAGAATTTTCTTACCAATGCCTAAAGACCGGATGATTGCATACTCTTTTCTATTGAGATCATTCATTAAGCTAAGTAAATTAACGTTAAATATGACTGCTGCCACGATGAAAAGAAAACAGATATATTTAAAACTAGTTAAGAATGAATCCATTTTAGATAACAGGTAATCTCCAACTACATTCATGTTAGCAATATAGCTATCCTTCACTTCATTAAGGAATCCATCATCAATTGCTCTTACCAAATAAATTGTATCGCTATATTGATTTTCGGAAGCTTTCAACATCCAATTATTATTGATACCAGCAGAATCGTAGGTTCCCTTTACTCTATAATTCACAGTTTTCTCTTCGTTCGTAATTTCTAGGGTATTTCCAATATTGATTTTATAGGCGTCTGCATATGCTTTTGAGATGAGTATTTCTCTTGGATTTCCTTCAAAGACATCTTGCCCCTCGGTAATTTTAAATTTTGAGGTATAGTTCTTTTGGTCAATTTCATTGATACGAACTTGTTTGTTGGAGACCTCATCATTTTCTATCTTTGCATCCATATAGTGCATTATCGTGAATGTCTTTATATCACCGGAGTTAACCAACACCTGATTTAGAGCCTCTTCATCACTTGTCTTCATTAAATAGTTATAGGGTAAGGATTGTTGATACCCCATATCAACAGATTCCTTTAAGGTGTTTGCTAACCCAAAGCCTATTAGAATAAACCAAAGCATCATGGTTAAATTTAAAATCCCTATTACAAAAACGAGCTTATTTTTTTTAATTTCTTTAAATGTATATAAGGTACTACGATGATATTTCCATACTGGAAGTCTTGTAATCAGCTCAATGAGCAGTAATATCCCTATAAAAATAGCGCATAACGTAATTAATAAAATAAAGTTACTCGCCATGGATGTACCACTACCCAATAAAACTGCATATACGGAAAAGACAACTGGGAGAGATAGAATAATCCCAATATTTCTTAGCCTATTCCTTTTAGGGAGACCATGATCTCCTTTGACAATAAGAACAGGATCTAGATTGACCATATACTTTAGTGCAATATTTCTGTACAAAAGGAATACAAAAATATTAAAGACTACAAATTTAAGAATATTTATCATATAAGCGGCTGTGTAATTAACACTAATATTTTCTGCAGCTAAAATCATTTTTGCGAGTGGAATGCTGAAAATAACGGACAAAATTAATGGGGTAAAGATCAAAATATTGATCTCTAATTTCATTGCCTTAATAATGTCCTTCATCTTGATAGGAATTAGCATTAACACAGCAATATCTTTTTGGCTTCTCACAATCAACATCGTAATCCCACTAATCAACACGGCGATTGCTAATAAGTACCCTACAGTACTAATCAAATTCAAAGCCATAATCTGTTTATCTAAGTCTGAGAATAATTCATTTCTTCTATCTTCAATTGTTTTGTATTTATAACCAGACTCCAGGGTTTGCAGTTCTTGTTTCAATAACTCTCCGGATTTACCGGAAATAAATACTAATCCAGCGTCAGAATGATAGGAGGATTCTAAATTGTTAGTCTTGATATAACCAGAAACCTGGGCATCATCCACAACATCAATAGGGAGATATTCTATTCTCGTGATCTTTAAGGCTTTGTCTTGTTCCTTAATTCCTATTAGATGGATTGTATCCCCTACATTTAAATGCTGCTTGTTCGCCAATCCTTCAGAGATTACAACCTCATCCTCGGATAAATTTTCGTAACCGGATAGAAGATAGAGCATCATTTGGTTATTTTCATTTTTAAGATAGACAGGGGCTGAATGAACATAGGAGGTTTGAATTCCTTCCTGTTCATATGCGCTTATAGCTTTATCAAAGCTCTTAGAAGGAAAAGATTGTGTGACTACAAGATCAGCAGGGTTAGATTCCTGCATAGCCTGATTAATGTATTCCTGCTTACTCATTCTTATTTGAGGCAAAATAAGCGAAACCGTCATTGTAATTACAATTGAAAGGGCTATAAAAAACATTGACCATTTATTTTGGTTTAGGTTTTTAAGATTATAGAGTTTAAATAATTCTCTATATTTCATTTAACAACCCCTCATTCATTAAATATTGTCGTTTACCCAGACTTCCAATGGAATGATCATGAGTAACTATCACTAATGCGCTGTTATAAGAAGCAGTTACTTCTAGAAGGAAGTCCATTATGCTCTTGCCGGTGGCAGCGTCTAAAGCTCCTGTTGGTTCATCACATAGAATCATCTTGGGATTATTAATTAAGGCCCTCGCAATGGCGACTCTTTGCATTTCCCCACCAGAAAGTGTCGGTGTCTTATGATTATGTTTGCTTGTTAATCCCACTCTTTCTAGCATTTCCATTGCACGACTCTTTTTCTTTGCATACGATAAATTTTCATGAATAGCAATAATCAAATTTTCTATGGGTGACAAACAAGGGATTAGATTTGAGTTTTGAAATACAAGTCCAATGTAATCTTGCCTGATCTGTTCGATCTCTTTTCTGTTCTTGGTATCAATGGATCTTCCATCCACTAAGATCTGACCCTCTGTTACATCTGTTAACAATGAAATACAATTTAAAAAACTCGTTTTTCCACTTCCCGATTTCCCCATTATGGTGATGAAGTCGCCTTGCTCAATGGTTAAATCAATTCCCTTTAGAACATGCTGCACATTTTTATCAGTGCTAAAATCTTTTTTAACATTTACACACTCAATCATTGTGCCTTCAAGCCTCCTTTAATTTTCAAAGTGAGGTAAAGTCTTTTTAAGAAGGATGCCAACAGGCTAACAACAAAGATCACCGGTATAAACAGAATAAATAGGTTATTTAGATCAACTAAAACATTAGATATATTTCCATGTATTATATTTTGCTGTAAGGATATAAATTTGTTGATTAACAAATCATGATTTTGAATTAAGCCCATGACAGAGTACAGAAGAGACAGAATAATCAAACATGTAGTAAGTACATATACACTACTGTAAATACCATACACATATACAGACTTACTGATTGAATAGTGTTCATCCATTTTTCTTGCTCTCTTTGCATTTATTAATTCTACAGTCATCTCTTTGATTGACTTAAACGCTTTGACCTGAATATTTTGAACATTTAGATAATCCGACAACAGCCAGTATCCATCCATTCTTAAGAATGGTATAAGGTTCATCGCCGACGTCATTAGAATAAGAACAATGCCGATAAGTAAAGAAATATTATGTGATATCATATAACACACGAATATTGGAATTGTAGTGAGTACTTGAAAGTACATCCCACTGACATCATTGATAATTCTTTTGTTTTTATCTAAACGCCAAGTATTTGTCATATCAATAAAGAACACAAAATAGGTTAAATAAATTCCGATACCTATTTTCCCAACGTTAACATCGTACTTATAAGCTGCTGTTGCATGCCCCAGCTCATGAATAAACATGGAGAGATACACTAAAAAAATAACAAGAATAGTGTTCAGGTTATTAAAAATATCCGTTGGATATTTTGAAAGATGCATCACCGAAAATACTCCACAAATACTTACAATGATCAGCAATGGGATAACAACCCAACGACTATAGAGTAGATATTTCAGTATTGAATATAGTCCACGGAACTTCGATGACTCAATGATCGGAAGATGTAACCAAAGGTAGCTTTTTTTTTTCTCACCAGATTTGTTAGAGGAATTTGTCATCATATTTTTAGGAACAAGAAATTTTTTAATAAAATAATCAAATTCCTTATCTGTAATACTAATACCTTTTGCATTGAGATCATTAATAATCTCCTCATTACTGTTCGTTCCATCTAACTTATCAATGATTTCTTTTGCTCTAGGTGATACTTTGATATGGCTGGATTGATCAAACGATAATATATAAAAGCTATTGCCGTCTACATCAAGCTCTTGTCTAGTTTCATATTGCTTTACTTGTAGCAGCCCCTCCATGCTCATCACACCTTTTGTAGAATTTGATGCTTTCTTGTATTCACAAAAGCTTTCATTGTATCTTCAATATCACTGCATACAGGACAATCAATATCCTGGTTTATGTCTATGGCTGCTATAGGACAACCCCCACCACAAATCAGACCGTACTTGCATTCTTTGCATTGTGGAATTCGTAGTATAGTTCGATCTTTCCACATTCCCTCAAGATTTGGATCAAGCTTTACACTTTCGCCGTCATAGGATCCGATTTGATGATGCCCCTTACCGGCTAGCATTAAGCAAGTAGAAATATTTCCATCGGGAGAGAATACTAAATTACCACCAGAAGTAGCCTCACAATAATTTAGCTTCCAAGGTTTCATTTGATTATTTGAATCAAAGAACGATTGTAGGTAATTCACACATGGAGAAACAACCATTTTAATAATTGAATCTTCAGTTCCTAATGTGGGTTCGATTTCTAGAACTCTGGAGTATAACTCACTTTCTTTCATAGAGTTGTTCGAACCGTCACAATACTCTAATACTGGTGCTACATAAGGATACACATAGCCTGATTCCACCCATTTCTTTTCCTTGATAAAATGGACCAAATCGCTTAAAGAATCGATATTATCTTGATTTATGTTTGTTCGTAAATGCGTTTTTATTTTCATTTCAGTCAGTAAATCAATACTTGATTCGATGAGATCAAAGGTTCCTCTTCCACTCACTCCAATTCGTCTGACATCATGAATAGACTTTGAACCATCCAAGGTGATCTGAATGATGACATTATCATACATTTTCAAAAGCTTACTGTAGTATTTTATTGTTGTTCCATTCGTTACAATTCTCACTTCGATGTCCCTTGCTTTTGCAAAATCAAGTGTCTTTTGTACAATTGGCATGTTCTGAGGTAACAAGGGCTCTCCTCCAAACAAGGAAATCGATGTTTTTGGCGTGTCAGTCTCTGTTTGTGCAGTAATGCAAGTATCAATATAATTAAGGATTATAGTTAGTTGTTCTTCAGTCATTACTTTTTTATTACTTAGATTCTCGTCCCCCTCAAAGCAATAGGTACATCTTAAATTGCAACCCATCGTGGGACAAATGGTAAAGCTGCGAACCAGATTTTTCTCAATATACTTTTGGTGTATCTCAGCATACTTTCTTATGAACTCTTGTTCTTTCTCTTTTTGCTCAAACACGTAGCCCCTCTTAATTAAAGTCTGCATCAGCTCATCTTTATCATCAAAATTGGAATATCCCTTCTTCATTTCCTCAATCCGTTCATAAGTATCTGAATCAATAATGTCAAATGCACTAGAGATTGTATTTATTAATAAGATACTCTCATCATCAAGCTGGAAATCCATTACTCTATCCGTGAAATACAATTTTTCCATCCTCCTATTTCACTTTTCATTTTTTATTAGTGGGAACTATTCGTCACATTTCATTCCTTATGCTGAAATCATAAACCAATAATTTCTGTTTTTTTGTTGCTCGTTGTAATCGGCATAATACTCGTTGTAATCTGCATAACAAAAAGGCGATTTCCCATTCAATTATTATGAATGGGAAATCGCCGCCGTTTGTTCTTATGGAATTGGTAAAACTACGATTGAATTAAAATAGCCCTCATCGTATGAAAAGTCTGAGTATCCTTTTAACTTTTTGACTCGTTCATTGATACTGCTGATTCCAATGCCGTACCTATTTTTCCCTTTTTCAGAGATTAATCGTCCATAGGAGAAGTCCACATTCACATGATTCGACGAGTTTACAATGATTATGAATAATTTACCTTCACTAAACTTTATTTTAATTTCAATTTCCTTTTTTATTTCTTCTGTTAATCTAAGTACGGCTTCAACAGCATTATCTAAAAGATTCCCTAAAATGGCCGCTAGATCAATGGTATGTTCTATAAATAAGTCATGAGGAACTTGTAGGTCTAAAGTGCATTCTATATTATACTTCTTGGTTTGTTCTAACTTACTATTAAGAATGGCATCGATGGGTATACATCCGGTTAATAATCTATATGAGAATACATTGGTTTTTAATAACTCCTGTAGCTCCTCTTTTACCTCGTCTGTTTTTTTTCTCTCCAATCCATAGGCTATATTTAATAAAATATTTTTCAGATCATGTTTTAGCTTAGACATTTCCCTTTGATTCTCTAAGCTCTCTTCGTAATATTTATTTTGTGTCTCCATTATGGAGTACTTATGTATAAGAAAATTTTTCCCTTCTAAACTATTGTAGATCAGCATGATGCATACATTAATAATTAACAAGAAAATACAAGGAACGAATTGATTAATATCTTTATATTGGAAAATCCAATATATACTCAATAAGGATAGACAGGGAACAATGCTTAATAACAAACATTCCTTATTACTTAATCCGATCTCATTATCAGATCTAAAATAGAGCAGCAGCTTTGCTGACAACATTACAATTAACAACGATAAAAAGTTTGCACTAAAATATACGACAAGCATAATAAATAACTGGCCTTCAAATTTCTGATCATAATTATATGTAATGATAGACAGAGCTAAATCAGCAAGCGTAGTTATCAGCGTAAAAAAGATAATGTGGTAAATCTTCCGAGCCATTGATCCGTAGAATGAGTACAATATACAGATACTTAAAAGAACAACAAATAAAAGCAACCTGACCATAGCGTTTGTGTCACTAGACAATAATTTTATGATTCCCATAGAAAGAAAGGTTAAAGAATAGAATTTATACTTTGAGATTCTGAGGTTAAGAAATCCATTAAAATAAATTGAAATTGATGTCACCTGAACAAGCGTATAGAGAATAGCTAGAACCGCAATGCTTATAACCTCAACATGTCTCAAAAGCCAATCCTCCTTTTTATGAAATGGTTATAGGCATCTTTAACTATTTTCCTCTGCCCTCTACTAATTGCAAAACTTTCCTTATTGGTAAGAATAATATCAGTCCCTGAAACAATATGTATGTAATTTAAATTTATAATGGTGCCTTGATTTACTTTTATAAAGGATAATGGATCAAGCATTTCTTCAATCTCTTTTATCGTGCCATAGAATGAAAATTCGTCATTAACGGTTACCACATGTATAATCCTACCTTTCTCAGAGGAAATGGATAGAATCGTCTCGCTTTTAATTTGATAGTTAAGATTTTGAGTTTTGAAGAATAAGTACTGGTTATTCCTTCTGACCTCATCAATTGCGTGAAGTAATACTTTACTTATTTGTTCTTCTTGTATAGGTTTTAGTATGTATCGAAAAGGTGAAACTTCAAAGCTTTCCATAGTGTAATTGTCATAGCTGGTAACATAAATGATAATCATATTTTTGTCTATTTTTCTAATTTCCCTAGCGACCTCAATTCCATTTAGAATCCCCATTTCAATATCTAAGAATAATATTTGATACTCTTCGTTTCTAGCATTTAAGGCTTTCAATAATGATTTTCCGGATTCATAAATATCAATATCTAACTCTATGTTTTGATACAAGACCAGACTATCCATAATGATCTTCTCTAATTTGGAGCTATGTAATTGCTCGTCATCACAAATACAAATTCTTATCATTCCCCTAAACTCCCTCTGTTGAAATAAAATAAAGAAATTGAAATTTCAATATATGCCTATAGTTATGTAAATATTACCTTATTAGTATTAATTCAACAAAGTAGGTCTGAAGTCCTTGCAAAATAAAAAAGACGACCAAAGTCGTCTACTAAATACTTATTAAAACCAACGGTAAATCTGAAGCCGTACAGCTTCATCCTTCGGATTTGGGATTACAAAGTCCCTCATGAATAAACACCGTCTGCACTTCGAAACTTACAGGATCCATACAAAACACTTGGACCTCCAGCGCATCCATAAGCTTTTCCAAGTGCCTTCTTTCCCCATTACGAAGTTCTAACATCTCCTTATATTGTAAGGAATCTAAAACGATCAAAACCGCTTTCTTTATGCGATTAGGTGATCCAAAATCATTTGAATAACTCTCCAACAACTTGGGCTTTGACAGCACCTGATAATATGTCGCGATTTCAAGAACACATCTTAAGAGGGTTTCTCGATTTTCTTTAATTTTAAATTCGATCAGAACAATACAATCATCCACCAAAGAAATCAAATCAATCTTGCCTAATCCTTTATCTGCCCTACTATTTTTTAAAGGGACCTGATAGTCGATAATCCTTCCAATATGATCGAATATTGTACCACTTTGACTCAAGTTAAATAATTGGATGGCAACTCGCTCTTCTTTTCGATTAGAGTCCTCTTCCTTATGCCCGGTAGTAACAACCCCGTTATGCGTTGCCACGCGATACCCTTTCTCTCTTACTACTTCATTAATCTCCTTCAGTCGATTTTTTATATCCAGTCTCAGCAATTCTTCAGCAATTACTTCTGTGCAGAATTGGCCATCTGCTGTCTTACCTCTGCGATTAATGATGCTGGATGTATACAATTGATCGATTGTATTAATGAGAACACCCACCTCATTTAGAATGGTCATCTTTGAGAGCATAATTTTCCCTCCTCTTGCGTGTCTGCTTATTTCGAATAATCGATTTTCATAATATCGTTATTGTATGTCATGGAAGGGAAACTCAGTATCTATCAATATAAGATCAAGTTTCTTCTATCCCTTACTGACCACAAAAAAAACACCTCTCAGAATTTTATCGGACAACCCAGAAGAGGTTATCCAATGTCTATTCTTAGAGGTGCATTTTATTACTCGTGCAAAACGAACTGCGCAATATTCTTACTATGATCACCAATTCGCTCCAGATTGGTCAGCAGGTCAAGATAAATGGACCCCGTTCCGACAGAGCACAAATCCTTATGCAAACGCTGAATATGATTCTTACGGTACTCTATTTCCAGATCATCCAGCTTTAATTCAAGTTTAAGCACCTCTTTAGCTATATCCTTGTCATTATGTTCAAGAGCAACTAGTGCTTTATTCACAGCCTGATTCGCAACCTCAATCATTTCCTTAAGCTCAGCGGCCGCTTCGGCTGATAGCTCCAGCTTGTTCGTCATTCTGAATTCGCCTAGTTCCACTATATTCTCAGCGTGGTCGCCGATTCGTTCCAGATCACTTACGGTTTGGAACCAGCCTGTTGCCTTCTCAGATTCTCCCGGCGAAAGACCCTTTTGGTGAATTTTCACGATATAATCGGTGATTTTACGGTTCAGCTCATTTACTAGCTCTTCCTTCTGAAGTGCCAACTCTGCAGATTTAGTATCCTTATTGAAAAAGAACCCTGTTGCATCCTGAAGGGATTCGTATGCATATTGTCCCATCCGTACAATCTCATGCTGAGCTTGTCCAAGAGCCATAGCAGGTGTCGCAAGAAAACGTTCATCCAGATAAATTGCCTTGAACTGAATCTCCTGCATTTGGCCTGGAATAGCCTTTGTTACGATCCAAGCCAGCACTGGAATAAGAGGCAGGAAGATCAATGTATTTGTAACGTTGAATAAACCATGAGCATAAGCAATCTGCATACGGATATTCACACCTTCTCCAAGCCACAGGACAATGTTATACACGACCGGTAACAGGATCGTGAAAAGAATTGCCCCAACAATATTAAAAATAACGTGTACGAGAGCTGTACGTTTAGCAGCCACCGTCGCACCGATCGATGCAAGCACCGCCGTTATTGTTGTTCCGATATTGTCACCGAACAAGATCGGTAAAGCTCCCCGCAAACTAATCATGCCTTCGTCAGCTATTGTCTGTAGAATACCAATCGTTGCACTCGAACTCTGAACAATCATTGTAAATACCGTTCCGACAATCAAGCCTAAGACGGGCTGGTGAGACAGCTCAATCATAAAATCTGTAAATGCAGGCAATTCCCGAAGTGGTTTAAGTCCCCCTCCCATCGTACCAAGGCCAAGGAACAAGGTACCAAAGCCAAAGATAATCTGTCCAATATACTGGTATCGCTTTTTGTGAATGAAGAACAAGAAGAAAGCACCTACTGCAATAATGGGAAGGGCATACTCTTCAATCTTGATCCCTACAATAAACGCTGTCATTGTTGTTCCGATATTGGCGCCCATGACTACACCAATAGCTTGACGCAAAGTCATCAGTCCCACATTTACAAGCCCGATCGCCAAAACCGTTGTCCCCGTAGAAGATTGTATCAATACGGTTACGCTAATACCGACAAGAACACCCAAAATCGGATTGGATGTATACTTCTCAAGCAGGCCTCGCATTTTATCCCCAGCGGATTTCTGAAGCCCGTCCGACATATATTTAATACCAAACAGAAAAATCCCAAGTCCACCAACGAATTTAAATATTAAATCCTGCCAATCCAAGGGAAAGCCTCCTCCACATGTATAAAATAAACAGATTCAACACATAGCATGATCTAAATTCGGGACGTCTAACCCGGTTTACCGTACAAAACTTCAAAATATAGCAAGGGTCAATCGGTGCAACACAGCAAAAAAGCTCAAGCATCCGCAGATAACCGCAGGCTTGAGCTTCTTTTTATAAATAACATAAAATAGATTGTTCTATCCAATACGTAAATACAGTATCAGGGCTTTCTTTTTCGAATTTTTTCATTTTTAAATACATGTCTATTCCATCCGAAACATCATGCCATAAATCGGTAAATACAAAATCATAGTTTCCCTTAGACATATATTTTTGAGCATATTCGAAGGCATCTGCTTTGATAATCTTAATCTTGTGAGCATTTTTGAATTGTGGCAATACATAGTTATTAAACAACTTGATGACATCTTCATTCATTTCAACAACCGTAATGCTTTCAACATTAACTCTTTCAGATACCATATATGCATAGTAGCCAAGCCCCAGTCCAAAAGTAAGGACATTCCCAAACGCTTGATCCACTGCTTCTTTCATCGTTTCTATTTCATTAGGCGTAATCGTCATCCAGATCCTATCGTTTTCTAATACTGCGGGAAAGCTAAATTCCGTTTCAAAAAAGCCGATTTGAGGAATTTGTCTTCCCTCTGCTGTCTGCATGATATCGTTACATACAAACCCTTCAAAAGGTTTATAGGTTTCATATTTCAAATCACTGTTACCAATCTTTATAGTTGGTATCTTGATATTCTTATAATATGGATTGTCATAAAATTCATTTGCATCAAGCTTATGAAGCATATTGTTAAAATATTTGTTGAACAATTCCTTATCCTCAGCATTATCAACCGTGTCCATCCCAAAAGCAGAAGCCAATAGTAGACCAAAAGCGTATTCATAAGTTACGCCACACTTTACGATCTCTCCAATTTCATCTTCGTGAATAAAGTCTGGTGAATGATTTAAATACTGGCTAAGCAAAGCGAATACTTTGTAGTTATCTTCTTTTATTTGATCTGTTATTCCTTTGTTACCTACCATTTCCTCACCTGTCTATTTAAAAATTATATAGTAAAGCACTGTTATCCCGATCTCTTTTCAACCATTCCTCATTTTATCAGTCTTTATTCAATTTATCATGAGGGGAAGCATAGTTTTTTTTCGTTGGTTACAATTTTTCTTAAGGTAGGTAAGAGCGAATGGTTTATCGCTGCAAAAAAAAGCCCAAGCATCCGCAGACTGACTGCCGTAGGCTTGAGCTTTTAAGTCTTATACTCGTGGATCGCTTTTCCGTTCCTACATCGATTTTTACTAGTCGCCAATTGTTCTAATCATCGTGTCATACGGATCTAATGTCATGGTTTGTTGCCCATACTCCGTTTGAATCGTAGTGCTTTGAAGTTCATCGCTATTGTTAATCACCACGAGGATTTTACTTGCCGGATAATAAGCACACTCTGTATATAAGTTATCTGTAATGTACTTTGCTTCTGTGAACTCATTACCCGCAAAACGAATCAAATTCAGCAGCAATCTTGTATTCTCAAAGCTGAAGGTGAAAGAAGGTAGATAGATCCCCTTTCCTTTACCGAAAGCATGAGTAGACAGTGTTATTAGACCATCCGTTTCATTCACAACTGCTGCCGATCCATCGGTAAGATTAAGGTTGTTTTTGGGCTTAATGGTAGTCCCAATAGGCACTAAACCAAACTCATCCTTCACTTCATATGTCCATTTTCCATGCGCTACTCTGGAGCCTGTATCCTCATCTACACCGAGCACATGTGCCATTCTGAAAAAGCTGTCATACCCTTCAAGCGCCGAAGGCTGATTCACGCCTATAAAAGTACCACCTTCATACACCCACTCTGTCAGTAAGTCCACGCACTTGCTGTCCCTCCAGTGTTCTCCACCACTCCATGCTGAACCAGCAGAGCCGGCGTTGATCACTACATCATAATCTTTTAAAATTCCCTGACGGATATCCTCAAAATCAATAAACTGTACTTCAATCGGCAATCCAGATAAAGCCTCATTGATATGAATCAGATCATGCATATACGTTTCATGGAAATGCCCGGACAAGGTCCAAGATCGCAATTTACCCCAAGCGTGCAGAATGGCTACCTTAGTCTTCATATGATACGGTTTGCCTTTATGATGCAGCTCTTTTATTTCTCTAAATTCACCTGCAATCTTTTCGATGTAATCACAAAAATCCGGGTAAGGCTCTACAAGATGCAAGTAACCGCCCAATCCAATTCGATCTATAGGCTCTCTGAGTAGAGCACGCCGGATATTGATCCAATACTTTTTGGCGTCTAGTGTAGGGTTACCTCCCTCCATAAAAGTAGGAAGCCCTCCCAATCCAACCGGAAGTAAGTAGGGATGCAGCCGAATCTCATGGGTATCTACTTTTACACCTGAACACATTCTTGCCTCGAACCCTGAGAACACACATTTAATCATTCCGTCGAAGCCAAACTCCTCAAAGCGATCATTGTAAGGCTCCATACCAACCCAACTATCATCATAGAAAACATACGCCAGCTTGTCGTGCTTATGCACTATATCAATTAACTGCTTACTAAATCCGATGACAAAATCATTGATAAATGCCATCCAGTCCAGCTTGCGCTGCTGCGCCGGGATATGACTGACTCGATATTTTCCACCATTCACAAAATCCTCGGCCGTGAGCGAATACCCATATTTCCGAGCAAACAGATCAAGCGCTCTTGAGCTTACCGTAAAATCGTATGAACCCCAGTCCGAGAACAAATGGCGATTGCGCTCATTGCTGCCCCAGATCCAGGCGAAATTATAAAAGAGTGAGGTAAACCGAACCACTGTTGTTTCCTTATGCTTATGACACCAATCTTCTATCCAATGGAGTAAATATTTTTGCGTTTCAACATAGATGGGATCAATCTGCATCAAATGCTCTTTTTCCCAATGATTCGTGGTGTGATTGTACATGGAGATCTCTTCCCAAATCCGGTAGACCATGAAGCTGACAGTATACTTATGCCAAGGCGCAATGCCAGTAATGACCACATTTCCTGATTCCCGCTCATAATTCCACTGATCTCTTGGAATCTCTTCACCTGTAGTTCGGTCATAAACCTGCCAGTACTTAAACGCCTCTTTGGAATCATTTACTCGAAATTGCTCAGCGAAAAAGTCCTCCATCAAATAGATGGATACATAATCTTCGACCGCTACCTTCGGATTGGTAATTAAAAAGCTCTGCTGCAGCTTATCAGGGTTCTGGGATGCCCATTCGTTATGATCTCTGATGATACAGATTGTAGAATAAATGCCGTATCCTGCGTTGATAATCTCATCAGATAACTGCGTACCGTCACTGTCACGGATGACATCGGCACCCCAACGTTCAGCTAACTCTAAGGTCAGTGCCTCATAACCGGATTCGCCCGGTAGTGTAAAGGCCCCACTTGTTTGCTCGGACAACTTGGATCCCTCCTATTTAAGCATATCGGACAGAAAAGAGAGTGCTAAGCCTTGACCCCAGCCTTGAATCCAGTCTTTTGGAATATTGCGATAGCCTTCCCGATCCTTCATAACCGCTGTTCCACCCGATACTCCCAGTACTCGTCCATCCTCGCTGATATTGTTCAAGACGCCCTTTAGAGCCTTTTGCACATATTTGGTATGCAGCGGATTGCCATTATTGATCATAGCAGCCGTAATCCCGCAAGAGGCAGACACTTCTTCATAGGATTCTTCGTCATCCAGTACGGTACGCCACAAGCCGTTCTCCGTTTGCACAAGCTTAAGTGCCGCCAGTTGATCGCGCAGCGAACACTCCACATCCATACATTGCGGATACAAATACCAGTCTTTCAAAAGCATTTTGACCTGCGACATGGTATATGCGCCCCAAGCATTTGCTCTGCCCCAATATAGTCCGGACATGTGATCCTGTTTCACATTATTGTAGCCATGGTACCAAAGGCCACTGCTAGGGTCTTGCAGGTATTTGATATGCCAGTAATATTGATTCAGGGCATCCTGGATCATTTCCTGATCGTTTAATTTACTTCCTACTCTGAGTAGAAAAAATGCCGCCATAAACAACGTATCTGCCCATGCCTGCTCTGGAAAATCATTAGAGACGGATACGGTATGCTGCAGCACATGATCTCCGAATCTGAGCGCATGGTTCTGCAGATAATCCACCTTGCTCATTACAATATCCCAATATTTCTGATTGCCTGTTTCTTCATATAATGTGATCAGCATATGCCCCATGGCACAGGTGTTTACCGTCCAGTCCGGCAGGCCCAGCTCAATATATTCATCTGCCCACTGGACAAGCATATCCAAATACTCTTTATTACCTGTCGTTTTATAAGCTCTGGATACCCCATAATAAGCCACACCACAAGGCCAGTCCCATGTTAAATCCATCGTCATTGTTTTTCTAACTACTTTGTCGATGACGCTTAGAATCTCTTCTCTGTCATAAGTTAATTGAAGCATCTTGATTCTCCTCTCTTTCGCACACGCCCTCGTTGGCGCTTGAGAGCTGTCCGTACTATGTAAACGCTTTACTAACTCCATTGTAAGGAGTTAAATAGTCTGATTCTAAGCATATTCATAACTAAACTGTGCAATTTCGACCATTTACTAGTGGTTCTTATATTTCGGGATTGGCCGTGACTACAGAGAATGTTTGGACTTCCGGCCGCTGTTGTCTGCAGATTTCTTGATTTTATACCGCTCTTCGCGGTGGAAATCTGCAGACTGCTTATGCTTCCGAAGCGAGCTTTCCTATGGAAAGCTTTCAGGCGGACGCTAACGCTCCTACAGTTCCAAACTTCTCCTCCGCCACTTTTTTCCCAAATTGTATAATATCAAGTTCTCTTTATACAGTTGAACTTGAAAGCTCTTTCACCTATAATCTACACAAATCAACGGAACGGGAGTATTGAGATTATGCCCAGAAAAAAGAAACCCGTCATTGAATACCGCCACTACAGCTTGCCGATAAACTTCCCAATTTTACTGTTAAGCGGTGAACGTTGGAAGATTTCCGATATTAAAAGTGAACATCTCCATTTTCATAACCATTTAGAGATTGGCATTTGTCATTCGGATAGCGGCATTATGGAGATCAAAGGGGAATCTGTACCTTTTAAAGCCGGAGATGTAACCTTCATCCCTAGGTATCTTCCTCACACAACGTATAGTTCGCCAAATGAGGCTAGTCTTTGGTCTTATATCTTCTTTTCACCTGAGGATCTTTTTCAGCATTCATTCAAAAGCGCTTACAGCGACTTCGAACCAAATTTATGGGCGATCAAGGGGATGAACTGTATTTTGAACAAGGAGGAACATCCCAAGGTTTATACCCTTGCGACATCGGTCGTAGAGGAATTGAAGCACAAAAATCCTTTCTATCAAGAAAGTGCCTACGGCTTATTATTATCGCTTTATATAGAACTGCTTAGAATCCATTCCCGGAATGAACCCTTGGCAGAACAAGAAATAGAGCATAACCTGAAAGGCGATTTTGTCATCTCTCCGGTTCTGGAATACATCACTAAAAACTATATGACACCTATCACCATCGCTGACCTGGCTGATCTGTGTCATCTAAGCACCACTCATTTTCGAAGAAAGTTTCACGAGATCATGGGAACTGCACCTCTCGATTTTCTAAACAGTACCCGTATTGAAGAGGCCTGCAAGCAGTTAAAAAGCACGGATGCTTCCATCCTCTCCATCTCCGAACAAGTCGGATTTCAGTCCATTTCCAGCTTCAACCGATGCTTCTCGAAGCTTATGGGCGAATCACCCAAACAATGGCGAAAAGGTGCACATTCCGAAGCTCAATCTGCAAAAGCATCTATATTGGAGTTTACAGGGTGGGTATAGGGAAAGCGAGTCCATGTTTACTTCACTTCACAAAATCTACTTAGCACATGTATGATTTGCTCTTTGCTCATAGGAGCGTCGTGTCCTGGGATATACGTAGTAAATGAAAGAGTTGTTAAAAACTCAACATATTCCTTCATTTTTATGGGATCAATCTTACCTTCTCCATGATAATAATCTCCACTATGTGCATCACCTGCAAATAAAACCTCTGCTTCTTTAACATATACAACACAAGAGTCTGCTTCATGCGGCCCTCCTACCTTGAGAATTTGGCAAGTGATGCCCCCTAAATCCAACGTTAAAGAATCCTCGAAAATAATCGATCCTGTGCTGACCGAAATCTTATCGAATGTATCATATTCTTTTTTCATACAGTTATAAGCGAATTCTATTTCTTCTTTGGTCTCTAGACGTTGTATAACAGACTCTTCATCCCAATCCCACGCCTTGAATCGCTTAAGTAGACTTATTGTGCAAGGGAGAGTTTAGTTTTAGACGTCCTCACCAGGTACATAAGTTAATCCAACTAAAAACACAAAAAAGAGTCCCTCAGTAACCACTTATTTATGGTTATCTGGAAACTCTCTCATTGTTAGTTTTTGCTATAAGATTATTTAGATTTCTTCACAGTCGTCGATTTAATTTGAAATGCTCCATTTTTGTAAGCAAGAACAGAGGTTTCTTCGCCTTTTACTACGGAAGTAGCTCCACCGTGAATCGTTTTTGTTGCAACAATTTCATAGACTCCGTTTTTGTCTACATCAGAAGCCTTCATTGTATTGTAGAGCGAACGTTTGCCATTCACTTTCACGTACTCGTTAAGAAGAACTTTAACACTACTGTTTTTGAAGGATACTACGTAAGCATTGGTGCTGCCGCTGTTACCACCAGAGTATACAGTAATCATGACATCTTTAGATTTATCTCCGTTAAAATCTCCAATGAAGTTGATTTTTGGTTGGTAACCCTCGAAGCCTTTGATATTACTGTTAATCACTTTTTTAGTTTTACCTTCTAGAACGACGATGTTGATATCTGTAACCAAGCCACCATTTGCGGCATCCTTGTTACCAATCAGTAATACGTTATCTGCAACGCCATTACCTGTTACATCCATTGTTTGTTTCGCTAGCAAAATTGTTTTTGCTGTCGTTGGAACTCCCTTAAGCTCAAAGCGTTTGCCAACGGTGTATTCACTTGTTGTAGTTGTAGCTGGTGTAGTCGCTGGCTTGCTATCGGATTTAATGGTTTCTGTACCCACAACCTTGAAGGCACCATCTTTGAAGGTGAAGGTTGTTTTTTCCTCGCCAAGAACGATAGCTTCAGCGTTACCGCGAATTTTTCTAGTCCCTACCAGATCATATACACCATCTTTATTAAGATCCACTTGCTCTAAAGTGTTGAAAAATGCTGTTTTACCATCCACAACAGGCTTTACACTCAAAAGCGGCTGTACCTTATCACCTGCGAAAGACAATATGTAAGCATCGGTCGTACCGTTGTTACCACCGGAGAATGCTGTAAACATGACATCATTTGCTTTGTCCCCGTTGAAATCACCAATCCATTGAATTTCTGGTTTATAGCCATCGAAACCGCTGATTTTTGCATCCTTCACGGTGTTTGTTTTGCCATCCACAACCACCAGGTTGATGTTGGTTACATAACCAAGCTCATCTGCTTTGTCACCGATCAGATAGATTTTATCATTAACACCGTCTTTGTTTACATCGTTGACTTGTTTACGGATAAGAACCGATTTATCTGTTGTTTTAACACCTTGCAATGCGAAAGGTTGTCCAACAGTCAGTTCACCAAGTGCAGGTTGCTTGAATGGATCTTCTTTGGTAGTTTCACTTTTGGTAGCTGCGAATTCGCCATTTTTGTATGCGAACCATACTTTTTCATAGCCTGTTACCACTGAAGTAGCTTCGCCATGGAGGATTCTGATTCCAAGCAGCTCGTTCACGCCATCATTTTCCACATCAACCGCTTCTAATGTTCTGAATAGTGCCCGTTCGCCCTTCACCTTCAAATCCCCGCCCAGAATAATAGAAGGGGTATCATTCTTAAAAGTTACGATTCTAGCATTGGTAGAACCTTGGTTGCCACCGGAGTACGCAGTAATCATCACATCAAGTGCATGGTCATTATTGAAATCACTCACATAGCTGATTTTCGCGTTCAAACCACCGAAGTCTTTAATCCCTGCGTTTAACACTTTGTTTGTTTTGCCGTTTACCACAATGAGATTAATGTTGTCGAAATCAGGAGATTCATTTTTGTCGCCGATGAGATATAACGTATCTTTAACTCCATCCAAATTAATATCCGTAGTTTGTGTTGCAATCAATACTGTGTTTGCATTTGTTTGGACACCAGCTAGTGTAAACTTTTGTCCTACTTGATTAACAGATGGCGCTACTGTTGCGCTTGTTGGCGTTGCGACAGGATTTGCCATTGCTAGAGATGAGAAAGATGCGACAGCTGCTACACATAATGCAACGGATAATGTTTTCTTAATTTTCATTGTGTTTCCTCCGATGGTTTATAAAGGTTGGTGTCGAATACAGACTTATTATATTCCTAGCAACCTAGAACAGTGTTACTGTGAGGTAACATTATCCTATTGAAATAAAACAATATATAAATAAAATATCCAATTCAGAGGAATAATAGATGCTAAATAATGCCAACTCATTTTTAGGAGAGCGGTTACAAAATTACTAGGAACACTTTCATTGGCTCTACCAAGGGATTTGAACAACCCTACTTTTTTTTAATAGTTTGATAACAATTCTGTAAATCAGTTTGATCCAAACGATGCGCAACCTATTTCAAGGCTACAGCTCCATACCAGTGATGAAGAAATTAATACTAGCGCAAAAGAATATATCAACTATATCTTTAAGCACCGTAATTGATCCAAATACAAAAAGGGCTATCCCAAGTCTGATCAAAGACTTTAAGGATAGCCCGCTGTTAAAAGAGTCTAAAGCGTCTCTGTAGTAAGTGTAAATCCTTCGATCACGGCATCTTCGTCGACCTCAATCAAGATACAACGTCTCCCATGATGATTTACCTGTTTCACATATTTTAAATCCTGCGGACTGACCGAAATCGTAGCTACCTTTGTTTCGATCTTAATCGATTTGGTAGTGAATTTCGGCATCACGCTACTCGCCTTCATCTCATAATGCTTATCGTCAACGATCGTTTCAAACGCCCGTTCCACTTTTTCCGTTGTCACGTCCTCTACGCCGCTTACCGTCAGTACGCGTTCCAGATCTCTATAATCGAGCTTTGGTGGTTCTTCCTTATCGTCGTTGGTTTCGATGACCTGATGGATCTCCTCGTACACCTGTGCGAGGGTGGTTGCGTCAAGCTGTTCGCCCGCCACTTCCTTCACGATGTCCTCGAATATCGCTCTCTCTTCCAGTGCCGTCATGGATCTTTCGGCATTCAAGACCTCTCCGACGAAATGCGGATCCGGGAAGTTCGATTTACCTGTACAATACAGAATGCGGTTCACATCGGAATAATTGTCCGTCACACTCGGGTAAAAGAAGCCCTGCTCCGGTGTACTTAGCTTGACGATCGGATCTACAATGACATTGTACTTGAATTCCCGCTCCACATAATCAAATAAGAGAGCTTTCCGCTGCTTCTCCGTGGAATTCACGCTGCATAGAATAAACGGATGCGCGAATAGTTCGTTTTTCTCACTTTCCTCGGCTTCATCGTTTCTATCTTTAGTCGGGCGATAATACTGTCCACGAACGAAGGTGATCACCGTATCGCGTTCATAATGAGTATCCGCCATCATTCTGTCCACGAGCAGCAGCATCAGGTCCTGCCATTCATCTGGATCCCCTGTCACCAAAGCTTGGTGAAGCATCACCTGCGCTGGTTCCTCCGCTTCCGCCTGAAACTTCAACTCGAACAGCTTCTGATCTAACTCGCCTGTCAGCAGTTTTTTGAAATTGCCCATATAAAGCTCCTGCTTTTCTCTGTCCACCATTCCAAATGGTAGGCGCTCCCAATGATAGATCTCGTTGCTTTCCTTCATAATATACACGTTGAGAATATCGTAAATATTCATTAAATCATGATCTAGCTTAAATTGCTTGCGTATATGCGCGACTTCTTTCTTTATCATGGTTCGTTAGACAACTCCTAGGAAGATAAATTGGTCTTTTCAGTATAAAGGATAAAAAAAACCTTCGCTATATTAGTTGAACTTAAGATTGCTCTATTAAGGTAAGTGCGTGACTGCGGCGAATGTTTGGACTTCCCCTCCATACGTGCTCGTTCTAATCAATTAATCGCATGCTCTAATGCATAGTCTTCAAGGGGAATATCTACCTGTTGATTCATGGCTAGCTTGGCCAGCTGCTCACCAAGAAAGGGTCCCATCGTTAATCCGGATGACCCTAGTCCATTAGCAACAATTAGTTTATTCCAGCCTTGAACCCTGCCTAACACGGGAAGAAAATCTGCTGTAAATGGACGGAACCCTACTCTTATCTCCTTTAGGCTGCAATCTGCAAGACCAGAAGCCGTTTGAAGCCCTTTATTTAAAATCTCTTGCATGCCACCTGCGGTTACAGCCGTATCATAACCTACTACATCATTTTCATGAGTAGCACCTGCCACGATATTTTGATCCGCAAATGCAAGGATATATTGATCTGTAGGCGGCATTACCACAGGCCATTGCTCTGTATTTGTCCCTTGAGCAAGCTTCAAGTGCATAATTTGAGCTTTTTGATAACGTACTTGGAGCATAATCCCAAGCGGATGAAGCAAAGCGTTGGACCAAGCCCCTGCACACACAATCACTTCATCCGCTGTGAATGTCTGTTCTCCTACACTAACCCCTTTAATTTCATGATCATCATGCTCTAAAATGGCATCTCCCTCAATCATTTGCGCACCGTTACGCTGTGCCGCTCTTAGCAAAGCATCACGTAATTCACGTCCGTCCACTCTTGCTGCACCCGATACATGAAGCGCATGATAGCCTTCCGATAATAATGGAAACTTCTCTTGCGCTTCAAGATCCGTCAGCATCGTAAGTTCCCCTATTTCAGGAGCGTCCTCTCTGCGCAGTTCCGCTCTTTCTTTCATCGCGATTAACTTTTTCAAATCATCATGAATACAGATCGCTCCTACTTTTGCGTATCCAGTCTCGGTTTCTCCAGCCTCTTGAAGCTCTTGAATAAGTGCTGGATAAAAGCTTGCTCCCGCTTTAGCAAGACGATACCATGCTTTGTTTCTGCGTTGAGACAACCATGGACAAATTATCCCTGCTGCTGCATCCGTTGCTTGTCCAACATCTTTACGATCTATAATGATGACCTCAGCACCTAACTTACTGATCTGATATGCCGCTGAAGCCCCTAATATCCCTGCACCAATTACAATAACCTTTTTCATGTCTGAAATCCTTTCAGTTATCACTTTTAATCAATACATTAACACATCTACTATGTATCAATGTAACAACAAGAATGATAATTCATTCACTACTTACCCATTGTATCTTAAATTTGACATTTCTAATGAATTATCGTACTATAAACCTCACTCAGTTAAAAGTACTTTAATTGAAGTACTAGAATAAAAGTGTTATTCAAAAGAAAGAAGGTATACAGTTGAAGTTTTCACAGTTTTTGAAATCCAAAGGGGCCATCGGTTCTATTTTTATGGGTGTGTTCTATGCCATTGCTATGCTTGGTATTTTCTTACCAGGGTATACAGCACTTCCAGGGAACATGGATGATTTAAAAGTTGCTATCATCAATGATGATGCAGGTCAATACGGGGCTCAGATTTCGGGTCAGTTATCGGAGAGCTTACCATTCAAAACGATAAAAACCGATGTATCTAATAAAGAAGCGATGGATGAATTAGAGTATAATAAGTTAGCTCTAGTTGTTCATATTCCAGAAGCATTCTCCGCCAACGTTCAAAGCGGTAAGGTATCCGCAAGTATTGATTTCACAGTCAACGAGGCTTCTGCCACCATGGTATCTTCAGCGATGTCTTCCGTTGTAGGAGAGATTAACAAACAATTAAGCGCCAACTTCTCAGAGCAAACCGCAAAAGGTGTGTTAATGAACTTTAACGTACCAGAAGAACAAGCCACCGCAATGGCTGCACAAATTGAAAATAGTTATGTCGGGAATTATGTTGTCATCAATGACGTTCCGAACGGTATGCACAACAACATGCTACCGATGTTCTTAACTATGGCTGGTTATGTTGGGGCAATGATTGCCTCCATGCAATTGGTTGCTTCATTTAAAGCGAACCGTGGGAAAGCAAGCAAGACGAAACTGTTTATGTTCGTTCAATTCACAGCTTTATTAATCGCTGTATTATCGACAGTCGCCGCTTTAGCCATTGCATTTTCTATTGCAGATGTCGACCTATCCTTACTATTACCAGTTGCTGCTCAGCAAATTCTAATGTATATGGCTGCATTTAATGTATGTGCGATTATGGTCTTCCTAGTTGGCGAAGGCGGTATGATCTTAAATATTCCAATCCTGCTCATGCAAACCATCGCCAATGGTGCTACCATGCCTCGTGATATGATGTATACACCATACGATTGGTTCGGCCGCATCACACCAATGTATTATTCTGTACAAGCTTATTTGGCACAAATGTTTGGTTCAATTAGTCCAGCACCCTTCTTATGGGGATTAGCGGGCGTATTTGCCGGGGCAATGTTGATTAACATTGTAATCGTCCGGTTTGTTCATAAGCCTGTACCTGTGACTAAAGAAGCTATACTGCCCGTTGAAGTTAAAAATACAGCTGAAATAACCGCCTAGGTTTGGTAAGATAGAGTTTAGCCAACAATTAGGAGTGGGTTCTGTGATGTCAATTCAAATTTATATCTTAAGTAAGTTAATGGATGAAAATAATTATCCTTATAAATTAAAAAAAGAACTATCCACCCCTATTCCTTTTGATAAATTGCTCAATCTATCTGAAAGCAAGCTATATTATCACTTTGAATCTCTTTCGAAACAGGGCTTAGTTGAACAGGTAGAGATTATCAAAGAAGAACATCGCCCAGACAAACAGGTGTTTTCCATTACTGATAAAGGGCGTAAAGAACTCCCGCTCAAAATTTATAAGGTAATAGAAAATGCAGAATCTATTTCAGAGATGATTGTCGCTCTTGTGAATCTTCGTTTTGTAGAGACTGATAAAGTGATCCCTATCATCGAGAAGAAAATTGAACAGTCACTGATAAAAAAAGATCATTTAAATCAAATTTACCATCAAATAGATGTGAAAAGCTCCTCTCGTGAAGTCGTAGATTTCATGGAAAGCTACTACGATTCTCAACTAGAGCAATCTATTCACTGGTGGAAAGTTCTTTTAGAAAAGCTGAAAACGAAAACCATATAAAGAAGACGCTCAGGGTAATCCCCTAGCGTCTTCTTTATATGTATCTATGGCATCTCTACCCTAAGTAGGTCATTTATTTTGAATCTACAACCGGAGCCGGACCTGCAACTCCCCCTTCATTCTTTTGCAAATTCTCATTCACTTCTTCAGTCCCTAAGGACTGTACAGGAGCACCGATGCTAAAACTGTCGATGATCTTTCCAAGTGTGGCTTTGTCAAAGTCTTCTTGAGCGTAAAGTTCAACGGTAAAGCCATCTTTTTCCCAAATTACAATTCCATTTGCAAAATAAACCTTAGTTCCGTTGATTACTTCTGTTTTCACTTCTTCCGTAGTGCTGATCCCATTGTCGCAGCCCTTGGAGATTAGGAAATTAACAGCTTTATCCCCGGAGTTATACTGCACTTCAACCATGCTGGTCCCCTGAAGAACAACATTCACAAACTCATAGTCTGCCATCCAGGTTGGTGCCGGGAAGTTCATTCCAAGCTCTGCACGTGCTTCATCCAGGGTTAACTTGGCTGCAATCGGCAATTCAATGGCAACATTCTCCCCGCCTTTCCCCTCTTCAGATGGAGTCATTGACTGTGCAGCCGAAGGAATTTCCTTATCGTATTGCGTGATTTCGAGATTTCCCACTTCAAACTTTGCCATGATCGATTGGAACATATCTTGTGCATAGGAGGTTGCAGAGAATGCGCCACCCAAACAAATGACTGCACTACCAATCACTATTGCATTTCTCCAGCTGCTTTTTTTCATCGTTATCCCGTCCTTTTTCTCTGATTTGGGTTCAAGAGCTCCGTGGTCCAGCTTGTATACTAAACGGTTATAAATTCTTTCTTTGGCGGCTGTGTTATCCTGTTCAACATTCTCAAGCAGCTCTATGGTTTTGCTGAATTTTGTGAGATCATCATTTTTCTTATTCATGGTTGAATCCTCCTGCTTTTAAGGAAATATGCAGTTTCTTCAGACTTCTATGCAATACGACACCAATGTTTGACTCACTGACGCCCATGATCTGTGCGACTTCGGAATTTTTCAGCCCAGCCCCATATTTCATTGCAATGATATTACGTTCCTTCTCACGCAGCTTGGAGAGCGCCTTAAACAGTGCTTGATTATTATCCTCACGAATCGCCAGTTCCTCCGGAGACGGCTTGGGAAATATGAGCTCCAGCAAAGAATCTAGTGAGGTATAGCTTCTTTTCTTCTGCCCCCGGAAGTAATCCGTCACAGCGTTCCTTACAATGGCAAACAACCAAACCTCAAAATTCGATTTTTCTTCTGAAAAGCTGTAATACTTACACATCACCGTCTCAAACACCTGACTGCAAATGTCCTCCGACACGTGGTGATTATTAATACGATAACTAATATATTTGTAAACACGTTTGTAGTACGTATCGTACATCCGGGTAAATTCCTCTTTTGACATCATGGCACCACGTGATCTTTCGATATTCTTGTAACGGTCCGCAGTACCCTGGATAACTTCCATCTTCACCCTCCTTCCACCTCACCTTCATCGAAAAGCTAAACAAATTGCGCAATTTGTTGTGAAGAAACTTACATAAGTTAATACGTAGAAAAGCCCAAACCATTAACAAATATTTTGATGATTGTGGGATAGAGGGAAAAGGGTGAAAGATCACAGTCTGCGAAAGCGGCGATACTTGAGTTGCGGGGTGGATATATGTGTAGGGGAAACTGTTATCATAACATGTTCATTCCAAGTACCGTCTATTAACAGAATGTTTTATATTTGCCCAATTTAAAAATCCTGCCATTATCCAGCGGGATGCTTGATAAATGGCAGGACAATAATCTTACTTCATTTTCAATAGCTTTAAATATTCCGAACTTCAACAACCTTCCCTAAGTCCACATACTGGTCATGATCCACCTTCACCTTCACTCTGCCCTTTCGGCGTTTCTCACGCCATTCACGAAGATCTTTCTCCGTTTCTAAGCGAAGCTCCGCAATCTCTAAGGCGCGATCCAGAATATATTTACTCGTATAGAGCACCGTTTGTATTCTTTGACCACCTAGCATGATAGGAGACGTAATTGCTTTCCATTCCTCAACCGTAAATCGTACATAAAGATCCTCTTCAGTACCTGGGCGACAAGGAACCTCCTTAATCTCCTTACGCCGCAGTACCTCCCAATCAGCCACTTTACCTACCCAATGAATGCCCGTTTTTGCAGGATTAATAAATTTTTTGCGGGATTGGCACATCGCTACATATTCGATTTGGGTTATTATCTTCTGGCTTGCAAGGTTCTCCACAGGTACATGGTAAAAAGAATGCTGCCTGGCCACCTCCACTTGTTTGGGGCCACGAACAGAGCCGACAAGAACATTTTTACCCGCGAGTTGGTTGGCATAGTATTCTTTCGTACCGCGTGGACGGGTGGAACGCTCGTAAGCTTTTTCCGGACTATCCTGAATAATCTCATCTAAGAATTGCTCCACCAAGCTTGTAGAATTCGGTAGGAATGGCAAAGCGCCAATATTCAATAGCTCGATGCTTTTGTAGAATTGGTGGGTCTTATACCGCTCCTCATCCGGGTAGGGAAATAACACATAGGCGCCAAACATGCTTCGTTCGTATTCCCCCGAGTCTTTCTCCTGATATACTATGGCGTCCCGATAGCGGTGCATCGTGTTAATGTCATCCTCTTCCGGTCCAGGTTGTCCATATTTCTGATGATAGGAAGTCCCCTCATAAGCAGGATTTAACCGGTACTTTGCATCGAAGACATACTTATACTCTTTGATTTTGCCAGCATCCTTCTTCTTCAGTGTCAGTACATTATCCGGACGCTGATTGAGCGTCGGTGTCTTATCCGAGCCAGGAATCGTATTATAATACAGGATGAACTGCTCCCCGTTAACCGGATTCTCGTACACCATATTAGCGCTCTGCGAGCGGTCAAGCGTAACAAAAATGCCGTTCCAATTCACCTTAATGATATCCTGCTTCACCAGCTTATACTTCTGACCCAGGAGTTGGTTCAGCTTCAAGAAACACCAATACTCATAGAGCTGAGCAACATCCTTCATGGATAGGCGCAGCAGATCGCCTTGGATCGACAAGCCTTTGAGCAGCATGAGATAACAGCGGTAGACCTCGCGGTACCCAGGGGCCATCTGCAGCACCAGCGTAACGGACATCTGCTTCAGCACTCCAGCCTCACGCAAAAAATCCATCTTGAGCACCCGCTCTAGCTGAGTGAGCATGGTGTCTATCCTTTTTATTAGTAATGGATCTGGGGTTCGGTTTTTAATCTTCCAGCGACTCTTGAGCTCTTTCAGCTTTCCATGAATGCGTTCCAGCATCCAGCGGATGAACCGGTTCTCATTAGTATCATAGGCGAGGCGTCTTCGTGTCTCCATTAAATGTGTGGCTGTGTAATTTCGACTGCCGATTTTCAAGAATCCATGGTTCATGTCTTCTCTTAATCGTTCAGGATGCTTCGCGAGCTCGCGAATGTTCTCTCTTCCGGCCTTTTTGACCCGATTGGCGTCGACTAGTCGGCGGTCCTGGAGCAGAGCGTAATGGGGATTCTTGTTAATCCGCTCAACGGCATCCAAGAGCTGTCTAAAGACATGCTGTAATATGGTGAAAAACTCCGTCAGGCTCTGATGCTGCGTCTCCCGCAAGCCTGTTAGTTGGTAGGTTTTGCGCAAAAAATCAAACGCCAAATTATAAATCTGCTCATTCACTTCATTCAAAATATTCTGGTAATCTAGCTTGTAATCCATTTTAGAGGGGAAGATCTCCATCTCTACCCGCAGCAAAGCCTGTCCTGAACTACGAATCTCCCACTCCGTCAAACCTACCTCATTCCCAAAGTTCAGAACACCCGCAAAAATAGTCTCACCTAGAGGCCTAATTGCCTGCCGAAGTAGCACATTTTCATGATAAAAAGATAGGTTAGCCGCGGTCTTCTTCTGAATCACCAGCTCATACGACTGTGTCTCATAAAAACAAGGAAAAACAGACTCCCTCTGCTGCCAGTCCACCATCCCATGGGCTTCAGGGGAAAAGACTTTAATCTGAACATTACCAAGCCGTTCGGAGCAATCAAGCCCTAGCTGCGCACTCACCCATTCCTGACCTGAAGAACGATGAAGCTGCAATGTCTCCACAGTAGGATGATAAGGCCGTCCTTGAAGAAAAAGCGTAAAAAGCTCCGTTTCTACACGGAGCAATTCTACCGTCTGATTAAGAGAGCCAGTAAGAGGTAAATCCATCTTCCTCTAACCTCCTAAGCATAAAAGCCAATTTCCGAGCACTTTGTGGATGTTTGGCCGTAGGTGGAGTTTGGCCGGCAGCCCATTTCAGGTATAGTGGAGAAGCATCATCCATAAAAGCTTGGAAGTCTACTGTAACACCAGATCCGGTACCAAGAGCCCCTTTCATCAAGTTCAACAATGCCCGGCGAACCGAAGAATGGCTCCCTTGAATACGCGGCAGTATCTTTTGCAGCAGTTGCCAGTCAAAAGCTTCTTCCTCACTCATCAGCTTGTACCGTTCGTTATAGATCATATAGAAGCAAATCGCATCACGTACCCGAAAACCTACATGAGCGTGGATATCCTCAAGCAAGGCATTGATCTTAACCAATCTCTCTGTCGTCCGTACAACAAGCTCTTTGTTGGTATCATAGGCATCCACTAGCTGCAAATAATCAGAACGAAGAAATAAATGATTTAGTTTGCTGGCGTCAGAACTATCATTGTTCTCTACCTGATTATCAAAATCCGGATACTGCTGCAGATTAATGTAATTAAATTCTAGTGTGTTGGCTCGATCCAGTACCTTTTTGCTAAAAGGATGTGTCGTTTCGTCCATGTTCACGGTCCCGATTAAGAACACATTCTCTGGGATACCAAGGCTGCCAAACTTCACTTGATCCTCAGACGTATCCAGCATGGTAGAAGATATGAGATCCTGTGTCTGGATCTTCCCCTCCTGCCAGTCCTGTGTTTCCAGCACACTTAGCAGGTCACTGAAATAATGCTCTACCCGAGCCAAATTCATCTCATCCATGCAGATAAAATATGGCTTATGCTGATTCTCCGGATTCCGCGCTTCTACTAATACTTCCGTGAGCGGACCCGGTTTGAACCTGCCCGAAAGATCTTTGTACCCCAGCAGATCCGCAGGATCACTCCAATCTGGCCGCACTGGGATCAAGGTAAACTGGCCGTTATTCCCCGTTGCACCAAGAGCCTCTGCAAACAGCTTCACCAAACGAGTTTTCCCTGTTCCCGATATGCCTGCCAGAATGACAAAAGGCTTAGTCTTTAGCGAGAGGTAAAAATTCTCGATAAGGTGCTCAGGGAAGAAGAAGCCTTTGCGGCGGATATGGGATTGGATTTGGTGGAGCAATGTTGTAATACTAAAATCTGATGGTGGTAGAATAGGAATCACCTCATGCGGGCTCTCCGTATTGGAGGCGGCCTCATCTTGATCTAGAATGGTAAAATCAGGCCAAGTGACCTCTGGAGTTAGCGATTGAAGCACTTGAAGTCCTTGTCTTGAAAAGCGAAACAAATATCCTTGATTAACTCCGCCTCCAGAATGAAGCGGACCTTGGGTTAAGCTCACTTGCATAATTTGCTGATTAAACTGTTGTAGCATAATGGGCGGAATGAGTTCCACATACTCTGTTCGAACCAAACGGCCATCCTCTTGCCAGTTCGTATTGGCCATAGAGCCTGGCTTGGGTGCTTCCACCGCAGCATCTGTTACCTGGCTTACATAACGAATAGCTTTATTTGAATAATGGAGGATGATATCTCCTTGTTTAACATCCTTCATCGTCTCCCAATGATATAGCTTTCGGCCTTGCGAATTCAGTAGGGGCGCCCACAGAATCCCCTCCTCCTTCTCCGCTTGAATAGTCGTTCCCTGATTCACCCACCAAACATTAGGCTTCGACTTAAACGTTATAAACTCTAAACGGTATTCGAAAGGAACTCCTGTGGCAAAGAAATCTATGTATTCAGCTTGATCTTCAGGAACAACAACCTGAGGTCTCTTCGCATCATCTGCTTGTTGGTTCGTTCTCTTTTGCATAATGTAGGAATATGAATGCGAGAAGGTTTCAATTAACAAATTCTTCAACGTTTGATTTCCGTTATAACGGAGTTGAAGAGCTTCCCGACTAGCAGATACTTGATCAATTTTAATCAAAATAGCATCATAGCTTTGATCTTTATACATCATTTTTACTGTTCGACTTTCCCCTCTTTTCGGTAATTCCCCTCCGTTTGCTTCCAAGAAATCCGGGTGAAACTCAACTGGAATATGTGTACCTTCATAAAAGAGAGAGAAGTCGACTTTCTTTCTGGCTATTAAGTTAGGGATTTCTGCGTCCTTCCACCAGCTTCTTACTTGTTTGATCATTTCTGTTAACTCCCTTAATACAATGATAGTTACTTACTGATGCTTCTAGTTCTTCCTCTTTGTTCTCTTTACATGAATCTTAAAAATTTTGGTATCGGACATTTGTCTGAACTAGATGCTCATAAATCTTTTGTATCTGCGCCGCAGAAATAGGAGTTTAAGTTTGCCGCAATAGTTCTAGAAATAGACTCATTTGGAAAATCAGTATATGATCATTCTAAGGTAACCGATTCGAGACCTTGAATTAGGAAGTAATAGATCGCTTAACTATTTATACTATTTAGACAGCTGATCAAGTTAGATATTGATTTTATGCTCGCATAACTCTTCAATGTGTGCGGAAGAAACCTTCAATTTTAACTTGGAGGTTGGTGAGTCCACAAAGTTAATAGTGGCTTGAAGTCGAATCTTTTCGAAGAGAACATAGGTTTTACATCACAGTAGAACCTCGTAGTAGCTAGACTTACAATACGTATGGTTATTCGACAAACTGGTAAGGTTTCCTTTTATTCAGACTATAAATGGAAGTCTGTTAACTTTTTGAATGAATCGTATTGAAAGAAACACATGTTCAACCGGCATATAATAGAAATAGACTGTCACATGGACAGTCCAAAAGTAAATTATGGCTCCCACACCTATGTGCTCTTGTGTTTGGCTTCATGGACACGCCTTTATGTTAGAGAACCGAAAAAGCCTACCCTTTAATTATTTCAATTTGATATATTGTAACAAATCCTTCAATTACTAA
This sequence comes from Paenibacillus sp. FSL E2-0201, assembly GCF_037963325.1. Taxonomy (NCBI): domain Bacteria; kingdom Bacillati; phylum Bacillota; class Bacilli; order Caryophanales; family Paenibacillaceae; genus Paenibacillus; species Paenibacillus sp. FSL E2-0201. The sequence goes on along the minus strand of NZ_CP150154.1, from coordinate 784,582 downwards.
CTAATTGACTTCAATCGAATTTGTAACAGCTCTAAGCAAACTTCTTTCTGTCCTTCAGGTAAACTTTCAAACATTGAAACTACAGCCTCTACTTGAAGTGAGTTAAGTCTATTCTTAACCTCATTAGCTATTGACTGATGTTTTTTTCTTGCTCGTTCCTCCAAATATTCCGGTAAAAACTCTGTTTCTTTAAGCCATTTAATACAATCACTAGAGCTGTATTCCTCGATCACCTCATGAGACAATGATAAATATTTTGTCATCCATCTTCCTTCAAGTTCATCTAAATCTTCAAATTTTGCTTTCTTATAGTCATCAACTACATCATCAATAACAATTTCATCCGTTCGACTTTGCCACTTATTTTTTAAGTTTTCTAGTTCAATTGAAATCTCATTTCTGTTTCTAAGATTGAATTTTTCTAAGCTGTCAAAATCATTTAGAACATCTTGGGTATAATCACCAATTACTTCAATCCCATCCCTATCAACCGGACGAAGTGACTTTTGTAAAAGATATCTGATATCTTTTGTTAGATCTCTACATTCCTTTAACGTTTTTAAGTCTGCCGCTTTATCATATATTGTTGTTATTTGAGCATTAATTACTTCTATTACATTATCCAAAACACTGATTTTCTGATTAAGTTTCGTAGTATATTCTTTTTTATCATAATCAGTTATTATTTTGTTTCCATTGATATAATCCTTTATCGTTTCAGCCTCTTTTTTCCATGACAACAGTTGCTCATAGTTGGTATATTGATCAGGCTTACACACTTCAATAAACTTAATCAGTGATTCTTTTGCAATTTGCAAATTTTTAATCATATCCAAATTATCTAAGATTAAATTCAATCTCGTTTGCGCTAACATTGAAAGATTAGAATATCCAATTTCCTTGAGATCAGATATGATATGGCTTAACCACTTCTCAAAAGCTGTGACTTGAGCAATGCTTTCACATTTCACTTTTGAAGCCCATTCAGTAAAGTTTTCTTCGATGAATTTCCTCGCATTAGCTTCAAGTTTTTCAAACTCATCAAGATGTTCTTGGTTGTACACATATCTACTGCTTTCTTCTATTATTGTATGACTATTTTTACATGCAATGACTACTGATATAATCTCCTTATAACTTGATTCCTTCATGCCGACTGAAAGCTGATGTTTTTTCTCTCCAATAAAGCGAGTTAGCCTTTGATTCAATCTTATTCCTTCGGATAAAATAAGCTTTGTCGAATCTACTTTATCCTTTAGTTCGTCTGGCACATCCTCTTCTCTTTCTAACCTTTCTAGTTCTTCCAAAAATGCTGGACATTTTGTGATATCATTATTCCGCTCTATCTTAGTGCATAACGCCAAATATCTCCCTAAGTAAGCATCAATATTGACCTTTGCAAAGTAGGTCTGTTCTAGTAATTTATAGTCGATTCCTTTATCACCAAAGACCTCGTTTGCCCAGTCATTAGATTTAACTTTTTCATTCCCTACACTTACTTTGATCTCTGCTCCTTTAAATGCAACATACACCGCTATTAAGAGAGCCAATGAAAAATCATTGAAACCATAAGGGGGCTTTAAATATCCTTCAAAAATATCTTTACACGATAAATTTCCTTTTGATTGAATGGTATTATCTAATTCTTCAAAAACAAACCTAACTTTTGGATTCGTTGGTGAAACAAACTGTATTTTATCATTTAAATTTGAGATAACTCCCCACGAACCAGGATGGTTACCAAAAAGTGTTGAGTCAATCCTGTTTCTCAAATCCTTACTTTGCGCCTGCAGCCATTGATAATTAATAAGTCCAGATAATACATTTCTCCCCATTGTTATCAATAACTTTTTTGCTGCGCTTATGTTTTTGTTTTTGAATCCCTCAAAAGGGAACGGTACAATACGCTTATAAATCTCATCAAAGATGCTATCACAATAATGTGTTAGCCTTTTCTCCAAGATCGTAATACCATCTCCAGTTACTCTTTCTCTTCTTGTTTGTAGTGAACTAAATTGCTGTTGTAGAGCCACCTCTGTTTTTTCAATAAAGCTCACTGTGAAGCGTGCATACTTTGCTTTTTCTTCTTCTGTCAAATGATAAATTATATGGTAGTCTATTAAAGAAGAATAAAATTGATTTCCTGAATCATTAAGAAGCATTATAACAATTGGTTTTGTTTCTATATGCTTGCCTTTTAGTATATTAAATACTCTATCAAGTTCTTCCGTTTGACAATCATCGTTTATATATATCCAAATAACTTTCCCTTTTGCTTTTTCTGCAGAGGTACTTTGCTGCCAATCTTTGATTTGAAGATCAATATATTTGTCGGTAAATGATGAAATCCCCGCAATATCTTGAATAAATTGCCATTCATTGGTGCTAATGAGATGTTTCGAAGAAAATGCCGTTGCTATAGGAGAGAGATCTACAAGTCTCTTAAGATCTTCATCGTTAAGCAATAAATTAATATCGACTTTAGTAGAACTTCTTTTCTTAGAGATAAATCTTTTGAAATCATTTGCTCCAGTCGCATCCTCGATAAAATCAAATGTACCCGCAGCTTCATCAAAACCTATTATTCCATAATCATCCTCAAGCACAATAAGTGAAGCATTAATCTTAGATTCATCCAGTCCAGTGGCATAGAAAACTCCCCTAACTACATCCTCGATTGTTTTCGTCTTAAATCGGCCGATTTTCAATATCAAAATAGCGGCTAATACATCACTCTCATTTTGAGAAAGTTTATCGGCATATTTTCTGAATAGTGAATTATATTGGATACAATATTCACTTTGCTGTCTACCTTCTTCTTCTGCCAAAAGAAGTTCTTTAAAAAAGTCTGTTTTTATTAAATTAATAGGATAAATATAGGGCAAGCTTCCTAGTTCTTGAATTTCTTTATTGATAAACTTATCAAATTCAGAACTTAAAAATGATAATGAAGATCTCTGTTGAAGCCAACTCGACAAATTCGCTAACACCCATGTTGTTAAAGGATGTAATGGATAGTTTCCTTCCATTATTACCTTTTTGAAAACTTCCCAATTACGCCATACACCATGCTGTCTTGAGTTAGGAATCCATTCTAGTAGATCCGTATGAAAAATTCTCCAACGGTTCATTTCACTTTCTTTATTTTGATTTTGAACAATTAGTTTATCAAATAAAACTCTGTCTTTCTTTTCAAGTAGGTTCGCAAATATTGTTTCTAGATTTGAGGATAAATGAATTTTATCACTAGATTCATAACGGCCTACATATCTTTGGATATTTGAAGAATTATTTACACGGGCTAAATATGTTTTCAAATCAGCTTGAATTAAACCAACAAATATAATTTGCCGATCATTATTTTGTATAGCTTCAAAGACCTGCTGAATAGCTGATTCACCAGCTCTTGTTGGATATTCAGAAGCAAATTCGATATAACGTCCAAACTCATCAAATAATATGAGGATTTTATTAAAATATCCCCTGTCCCCGCAGACAGCCTCATTTAATTTAGAAAGAATGTCCCCTGCCGAAATCCCGTCATCCCATCTTATGTAATTGTTATTTATGGATTTATACACTTCATTTACAAGTTCGAAAATATCGGGATCAGTATCTAGATTATTTAGGATATATTCCTTTAATTGCTCAGAAACTATCCCTCTTGATTCAGCAATAGCAGAAAATTGTTCATGTAATAACTCAAAATTCCTTTCTACAAAATGAATGGCTATCTCGTATGACCTAGTAATAGATTTTAAGAATTCATCGTCTACTCCGTGGGCCCTAAGTGATTTCCTCGCGGCAGATAGTAATTCATAATTAAAGTTAAAATCTCTCATCCCATTCAATACAATTACTAAATTCGGTTTATTTAATGTAATATCTAAGTTTTTTGCTGATTCTTTTGAAGATAGCCCTATATTATTAATTATTCTTTTAGTTAACTTCTCAGAACCCGGCTCCATTCCAAAAATAGTGGCCAAAGTTAATGCAAGATGCGACTTACCAGTTCCATACCCAGCAATAGCTAAAACCAAAGGATTGCTTTCATCGTCTTGATACAATTTTCTTCCTATATACTCGGTAAATGAACATGTATCGATCAGTTCATGCCCCTTAAATTGTATGTCTTCTTTGGTTACTCCGAAATACTCGGGACCATGGAAAACAAAACATTCAGCGGGTTTAGATCTTTTTTGCTCATCATAGTACCAATCCGCTTGAACTGCACCCTCGAAAAAAAGATCACGTCTAAAGTTAAGAAGTTCTGAAATAGTTACCATAAATTCCCCACCTATAATAGCATACTGTATATCTTAAGTTGAATTTCTGAAGCCTTTGAATTTTTAATTATGATCAAAGGGTTAAGTTGCCTATTAATAGATACTATCCCAGCATCAGCTAGCAAATCTAGTACATCCAATGTTGTTTTCTTGTCCCACAGATATGCATGATTCCAACCAAGATTATTTGAAATCTCATCCAAAGATAATTCAGTTCGTTCTCCAAATACTTGTTCCCAATCTTCAAGCAATGTATAGGCATATAAAAATTGATAGGACCTAACAATTTGCTGTTTACTAAATATCCAACTATCCGTTGTTAAGGTTAAAAAGCTAAGTGTTGAAAGAGCCGATTTTTCCTGCAAATAACTTGTTCTAAAAGGCGATAAATTAATTTTCTTAGTTCCAAAATGCCTTTCAAGAGCGGAAATCATATTCACTGAGCTGATTTCCGCACCGTAAACTGGCACACAGGATCGAAAAATATAACTCCATAAAGCAGCACCAAATACCTTCGATGTCAAAAAATAATGGGTAAGTAATTCGGTTAGGGGCTCTAACATATAAGGATCCTCTTTTTTAACCAAGTCCCCTAATGCAGTCCTACTCAATAAATATTTAGAGTCATTGACTGAACTATTTATAAGCCCCATATGTTCAGCATATTTAATGTGTGGCACCACTTTCCCTGATCTTACCCCAGTAGGTATGTTTGTTTGCTCAAATATTTCCTCTTTAGTTAACGTACTAGAACCTTCTGAAATCGAAATAATTTTTATTAAATGCTCTTTTTCCGGAGCAAATGTTTGGTGAAAGTTTAAATTAACTGACTTTGTCATAATATCCTATCCTTTAGACTAGTAATCTTAACAACTCTTGGCTTTGCTTTTTCCAACCGGTCATTTTTTAAAGCGTATCCTACAACAACGCATTCACCTTTACTCAATTTAGACAAAGTAATTTTCCAGTCTTTTGCTTTCACCTTGTCCGCTTCAATTGTGCTAGCCGTATCGCTTAGATCTTGTTCCGGCGGGGCAAAGTAAATCTTTTGTGATGCCTGTTGTAATCTTTGGACACCACCCTTTTTTAGTTTTTCATTCATAAATTGTGTAGCAAACCATCCTGACCAGCCGAACTTTCTACCTTCAGTAAGTATCATAGCCGCAGGAGAAGTATCACTATGATCCAAATTTTGCGCTTCATCAAGTACCACTAGAAAAGGCAACTCTTTCTTTCCATTTTTAACATTATAATACCAGCTATCCCATAAAATAAACTCTGTTATCAAGACCTGAACATCTCGCGTAAAGCCGGATAACTGAACGATAAAAACGGTTCCTTTTTCCTTTCTAAGATCACCCCAATCTTTAGTATTTTCAGAATCAAACGGTTCTCTATCAACTAATGCTGAAATTTTAGACAAGACTGTTTTAGCATTCGATATATCATTAGATATCAATTCAAGTTCTTTACGCAGATATTCAAGATTCATTTTATCTTTGTACTTTGCTAAACCATTCTTAGTTGCTTGGTATATGGCACTAGCTTGTTGGTCACCAAAACCGTACACGGACTGCAACACACTTCTAATCCGTTCTGCAACATCAACATCCTTCTGTGGAGTTTTTATACCAGCAATCTCAATCTCATGTTTTTTGAATGGGTTGATTGGAAAAGGAATATGGTAAACAGGAAATTGAACAATATTTCCACCCAGAAACTCTTTAAATTCAGGTTCGAGTTTTGCTTCGGTAAAACCATCTGTATAATCAAATATGACATTAGAAATACCATTTTTAGCCAATTCAAGTAACATGCATTGAATACCATAGGTCTTACCCTGTCCGGAATTTCCCGAGACAAGAATGTGACGATTTGGAAGGTCTCCATGGCCATATTCCCAATAAACTTTTTCTTTTGTTTTAATATCTTCACCAATCAAAACACGTACCTGACTCATATCCACCTTTCCCTCCGAATTATATGAAGGGCTATCAGTTGACGTATCAGCATCATGCACAATATTAGTATTACTTGCTTGATCAACTTTTTCATACGATTCATCTTTTGGTGTTTTAGTTTGAACAGTTGAGTAAGCTTGATATTCTTCTTCCTCTTTATGAATAACTGTAGGAGAAATGACCGGTTCTACTTTCAAACCTGTTCTATTTTCATATTCATCGGTGAATGTATCTGATTCTAGGGTATCATTTTCTTCTTCATCTTTTATATCTACAAATTCAAATGTCTTATTTTGCATATAATAGGGCAGCAACATCTTTTGTATGAATAATTGTCCAAAAGAATAATGTTCACCTATGATTTCATTATTGGTCCCAAGAACTATGGAATCTATCCCAATATTTTCTTCGTTGTAATCCAACCAATAGGTTAATAACTTCACATCCCAATTAATAGTGAATTTTCCATCTATAACCCTCTGTAAGGCATTAGTGAAATTCACATAATCTTGAGAATTGTCTGGGAGGTTAATTTTCGAAAAAACCAGTGCTCTATATAATTGTGCAAACCAATATCTTTTCTCAATTGAATTTGAATCAGGGTTCCACAAATCTCTTAACACGTTCAATCCACTATCTAATTGTAGCTTCGCATTGTCTATGTGAGCAGTACTTGAACTCCCTAGTTTACACTCAATAAGTGTAGCTTTAATTGTAATAACTTCTTCATCGAGTGCGTTCTTTTCAACTTGAAAGAACAAAAAATCTGGTCTTTTCGTGTCCTTACCTTTAAACCAATGGGGGTATGAATCTAAATGAATCAAACTACTAAGCAATGTGTTCTCATTATTATCCTCAATCTTTAAGAACTTAACAGTAAGAACATATGCAAGAAAATCATGTATTTTATAATCGCTCGGATTTAATGCTTTTAGCAAACAAGCACCATCTAAAGTACCTGATACACTAGTACAGTACTCCGCTGATTTAACTAGTTCCTCATTTGTCCATGTTGGGAATTTATGATGTAATCTTTTATATAATTTTTTTGTAATATCATGCTGTATCTTTTCTTTTGCAGATGTTGTCACATTTAACTCACCAAATGGACCCTCACCCGTGGAAAAACTAATAATACGATTATTCTTTAATTTAATTAAATCTTTATCGATCCCTGGATCCATGCAAACAACCCAATTAGCTTTTTCATGAATTACATTTAGCAGCATTTCAGACTCACTACTTAATTCTAACTCCTTAACCACTCTATACGTATCCTTCGGTGTAAAAGGATTTTCTAGTTGTTGAATAATTTGAGAATGATATAAACTCGCTTCAAATTGGGTCTGAGAAATCGTTGATTTTCTATGAACTGAAGTTTTTGATACCGGTAATGGATAGAAAACCATTGGGAATCTCGTAGACTTAAAGTCTGTGCTTTTATTGGCTTTATCAAAATCTATAGACTTAATTGCCAGAACATTTTGAATGAAAGCTATATCAGCGTCGTCAACTATATCACTTAGATGCTTTTCCAATTGTTTTTTTTCGAGGTCATACACTTTAAAAAATGTTTTAATTTCAACATTATCATCTTCGGAAAAGAAGTTATCTAACCAATACCTCAAATAATTTGTCCCATTTACTTTTAATGTAGGGACTAGAATTTGCAATTTAATCTTTATTTTATAGCTTTTTAGTACTTGAACAACTTCATGAACTCCGGCAATTATCGGTTGTAGTTCTGTCGGATTAATAAAGGTTATTTTGACACCGTCAATATGGGAAGGAAATGTCTCCAAATAATTAAAAATTGAAGTTTTAATAATATTTGAAACCGGGCTAGAACGCATAAATTCTTTTACACTAAAGTCCTCATCCAGAACAATCTCACTATTAAGAAGATTTACTGAAGAAAATGAGTTACTCCTAGCCCCACTATTCCCGTATAGTGCAAAATATCCAAAAACATTTTTTGTAGTTAGAAATTCCTTATTTTCCGTCGAGATTAGCATATCCGTTCCTGACGTAATCGTTGATAATTGTTCTAGTCTTGAAAAGTAATCTTCAACAGAAGTCTTATTAGAGTTCTGGTCATCAATAATATCCTTAAATAATTCTTGTGCTCCTTCTCTCAAATAAAGCATTTGTGCCTGTATTTTTTCTAACATTACCGGATGAAAAGGCGCAATTAAAGCTCCAGTTATTCCCTTATAATTCACACCATTTTCCAAGGAATCCGATATTATAAATGAGTTTATTAATAAGTGAATCACATTGTTCACTTGTGATGAAAAGTTATTATTGGCTAACCATTTAAAAAGAGTAGTATATTCGTCAATAAAGTTTATACTAGTATTTTTATGATGGCCATTAAAACTACCAAAGAACCCATGGTTCATTATTTCCTCAGAGAATTCCTTATATTTATAACCCATTATTCGTACTTTATCTATTAATTCTGAGTTTTCACCGTAATGCAATTTAGTTTCCAACGCTTTAACTATGTTTGTATTAAAATTAAAACCCATACTATCTAATAATGGAAAAAACTCTTCCTCACTGGATGAGTTAAGTAGATCATATATTCTCTTATGTGTTATGAAAGGAATATAACTGGAAGAATCCTGGTAATTCTCATTGTCATATTGATCAAATAATGTTGAAAAAGTATACAGCCATGGTGAACTCGGTGGAAATTCCCATATATATTCAAAACTTTTTTTCTGACTTTCAGAAACCAGCGAAATAGCTAATCGTGAACTTGAAAACTTCTTGTTTTGTGCCGCCTTTTTAATTAAACCGTTACTAATAAAATCATGAATACTGGAAATCTCGAAGGGATTAAAACTTTTCCATTTAAAATTTATCTCTTCTCCTTGAACATTTAACCAGGCTTCATTACAAATAAAATCTAATATGCCGTCTGAAAAGAGACAAACCTGGTTCCAAGACCTTTGTAAATCATCTTCATTTGCGCAATTTGCCAAGCTTATATCAGACAATTGTATTTCAATTGAAGATAAAGATGACTTATCGTTGAAATCCTTAAGGGAATTTAGAAATGATTTTGTAAGTGACTCTAGAGGGTTCCCATGAACTTTAGGAGTTTTCTGGGAAGGTGGAGAACCTCCAACTTTAATCTGCATTATTTTGTCTATAAGTACAAAGTCACATCGACACAATAGTTCACGGTTTTCGGAAATGTTAACTCCCTTTATATAATCTATGGCTACTTTCTTGAAATGCTCGTAGTTATCGAATGGAAAGAAATTCTCGTCAGTTAAATCACTGAGCTGCTCTTGCTCAAATTGCTCAAACTGCTTCAAATACTTTGCGAATTTACTCTCTGTCAATCCATCTTTAAAATCCTGTCTATTTTTATATTTTACAGATTTTTCTATAATATTACTTTTAGTTCTGCCGTTACTTATGTCCAAAATTGTTGGCACTAACTTATTATCTTTTATGTTTGGCAAACCCCAATCAATGAAATGCCTCGAAAATAAACACTCCAATAGTTCCTCTGAAGTAGTTATATCTAGTTTCTCTAGTCCCTCAACTATAGTGCTAATTTTTAAATAGTCTTTTTCAACATGTCTGAAAAGCATATTAAAGTATTTATTTATAGCATGAAGCTCCAAGTCACTCAAATCCGGTAAAATGGATAGGAACCAGCTACTAACCTTATTCTCGATATGTGTTTCCATTTCATACGGTGAAAGAGAGAAAAAATCAGCTAGACCTCCTCTGTCTTCTACCGATTCAGTCCCCATCATAAATAATACAGATTTATCTTCTATAGATTTGTTACGCCAATTTGTCATATGATTATCAATATCTACAAAATTTAACTCCTTTAACTTTTCCAAAGAATTTTGTAAGCCTGAATCATTAATCGAAGAAAAGTCGCGATATTTACCATATGATAACTTAGCTATAAATGGGATGTTTTTCTCTTTAAAATGGTTTTCAAAATACGAGGATACACTTACATATATTTTCGGATGGGGAAAATTATCTAGTCGTATTATCTTGGTTGAATTAGTATCAAAATTTATGCTGTTCTGTACTAATTTTATCAATTCATGTATATAGTACTTCATACTATTCGATCCTCCTAAAAGGATTTTCTACGATACTAGTTGAATCAGACAAGTCTCGTAAAAATCCACATTTCTTCAACAGATCTTGAAACGCATGTTTATTAAATTCAAAATCGGAGAAATTCAGTTCAGTTTCTCCGATTTGCAGGGAATGATCAAGCATTTCTTGCGGGCCAATTATAATGTAGTAATGCTTATAAATTTCCTTTAAAAAAGTCGTCAAAGAGACTTTTTTTCCTGGGGGGATAATCGAAAGAACTAGAAATTTAACAAGATTCTCAGATAGAGAAAAGCGCATTCCCGCTCCCTTGGGAGGTATAACTAAATCAATGTCTTTTCCCATTTTTCTAAATAATTTATGGGAACTTTCAGTAGCTTCGTTTATTAACTTGACATCTGACTTTCCAGATTTTTTTTTGTCACTTATTGCGTCTAATTTAGTATGAAGAACTGCTAATAAATCATCCTCACATGAGTTATATGATGCTATTGATCTTTTTCGAATTTCTCCTTGCTGACTACCTTTTAAATCGACTATCCAAACTGGGTACGAATCTTTTCCATTAAGTTCTAAATGTGCTTGCTCGTGCATCATTCTTAATACCTGAAGAATGATGCCAGTCGCCAAGATCTCTATTTTTTGAAATGGATCAATGTTTGACTGCAAAAACAAGAGTAATTCACTCACCGAATATTTCGCTCTTCGTTCATAGCCAGCTGGAACCCATTCGCAAGTTTTTACTATAGGATTCTGTTCAAAAACGACATATTTCTCCCATTGTCTCTGTATCCAGTTTGATAAGTGCGAAAACTGTGGGAACGAACTTAATAAATTACGAAGACCCAATTCTAATTCTGATTTTTTATCAGGTGTTTGAATCAGTCCCTGTAAAATATGCAGGAAATATACTTCCCCACTTCTAGCCATAAAGTAATGACCATTTACTTCAAATTTATAGTCAGCATCCTTGGAGGTTATATCGAACTTAAGATTGACCCTATCTTTATTGCGTCCCATAGTTTCTGTGAAAATCACTTCTGGGCAGATAGGTAATAATGATTGAACAAACCAGGACCTATTTCTGATTATTGCATTAAATCCATAAAACAAATCCTGTATAACATTCAACACTTCCGCTTCATCAAAATTATCAGATTCTACATTTATCTTCTTTTCAATTAAATTACATATTTCATAATAGGCATCTTTATCTACTTGATACTTATTTTCGTTTTTGCTTCTTTCAAAGAAAACAAAACGCTTTAGCCCCATACGATTAACCGCAAAATATTGTAATCGATCAGAACTATTTTGGAGCAGATCGAGATCTGGAAAAGCATTATCATAACCTTTTTGAGTCCCCACTCCTTTTTGAGAAACAAAAATTAAAAGGAACTCGAGTAAATACTCGTGTAATGTCTGATCCTCATGAATACGTAAACCATAAACATGATTTGCAAGACTTTCTCTTTCTAAATCCCGACTTATATTAGGAAACACCATTGTTTTATACACCCTTTACATATCATGTACGAATATTTCGTCGTTTGTAAGTTCCAAATAAATGATTTCAGTACCAGAGATCGTATTTATTAATAAGTGTACCGTTTCTGTGTCTGAATACCTATAAGATTCCATTAACGCCGCGCGTAATCGGTCGATCCCGTGGGATAACGCCGGGTTTAGCTGAGTCGCGATTGAGCCCTGAGCTAATCGGTCAAAGTACTCCAATAAGGGGAGGGTCACTTCGAACTCTTCTTTCATGTTTGTAAAACCTAAATACATTTGATAATTGCGAAAATCATCATCTACTAGACCTTTAACTTTTTTTTGTTCCAATTTCAGATGACTCAAATCCACTTCTCCCTGTATTAATTGAACACTTTGAATGTTTTCATTATTTCGTTTGAGTGTTAAAAACAACTTTTTCTCGTTTCGCGGTGGAACTCCTACAAGCAATCTATACAAACCTTCAAATATTAAATTAGACAATCTTCTTTTTTGTAAATTGTTATATTCTAAATTTCGATACTCTAGAAACATTGGGAACACTGGACTATATAAATCTTGTATCAATAAATTAAAGCGCTCAGAATCAATATTACTGAAGAAAAAGAAAAACCGTCTAAAGGACCTTCTTAATTGAATTGAATTCATCGATGCAGTAGAACCGATATCGGAGTCAACACTTCTTTTTATATACTTCTTATAAGTAAGTTCTAGTAGATTTTGTTGCTCTTCTGCAAAGTCACTGAAATCGTTTTGAACAAACAATTTATAATCTTGCGAAATACATATCGAATCTAGATTCAGTTTATTTAACTCCCTTATAGCTCTTATTTGCTTCGCATCAGGGATTTCTTTAATACCCTTAAAACCAAAAAATAAGTTTGAAAAATTATAATTGAATAAAGCGTCTCTATTAACAGATAATTTATTTACTTGATTACAATTTAAATTACCTGTTATAGCAAAGGAAAGGTGAGATAAAATTTGCCGAATAGTCAGACGGCTGTCGTTTTCATACAACCACCTATAATAATTCTGTATAAATTCTATCACTCTATTTTTATGTCTGTTGTTAGTCAGGTTTTTGTAGTTATTATAAATAGGACATACAGCTTGATTTACACAACTAGAGCAATTCCCCTCCCAAAGATCGGCGGCTAATATCTTTTCCAGAATTTGTTTGATGATTCCTACATTATCTATCCGAGCAATATTTATGACAGTAAACGAGTACTCACCTAATTTAATTTTTTTTTCATCATTCTGATCCAGACTTTCCAGGAGTGTCATCTCCACATCAATAGCATCAACTTCGGGTTGATTGGTAAATAATTTTTCAAAAGTATTAATTAAGGGGCCCGTATTTGAAACTAAAATCGCCGACTTCCCCTCTTTTGGAGCACTTAATGCGGAACTAAGTAAGTTAAGTTGTTCATCTGAGTTTAACTCACTCATATCCTTGACATAAAATATTCCTCGATTATGACTGTTTTTAACAAAGTCATATTTTTTCAATGCCTTTTTAGGCTCTAAGAGACCGAGCGACTTTAACACTTGTATAAGCAAAGAGGTTTTTCCATCACCGGCATGACCTGTTAAAATAATTGTCTGGGGGTTTTGCTCAGTCACCATTTCAGTAAGTTTGGTACCGATATTACGCTCAACCATAACTTTTTCATAATATTCATTCAGAACCTGTGATTCCGCAAGAGCGTTTTCGTTATTTGAGCTTGCATTGTTCAATGTATTTAAATAATCTACAAACGGATTTATCATTATTTACAATTCTCCTCAATTGGTGAAATGATCCGATCTTTACCAGCCATAGATAAAAATGCCTAAATAATAAATTCGACATATAGTTCCAAATCCCTTTGGCAAGCAATCAATTCAAATTTCCAGCATAAAAAAACCCAGGAAATATCTCCTGGGCTTAACGTCGAAATTATGAAAATGAACAAACACAAGGAATGTCCGCATCTGCTTTAAACAAAAATTTCTCAAACCCCTCCGCTTCCATAACTTCGCGGAACTCTTTCATGGTATAAGAACCGCCATTTTTTTTAAGGATCGAAACATCCTTTTTAAAACTCGCTCTAAAACGTTCCTCCATCTCCTCTTGTTCCCGATATCTTTCTGGCCAAATCGCATATAAAAGTGCATAATGTTGGAATCCGCCCCGTACACATCTTCCAGCACAATTGGCATGGGAAAACCCCTTAATCCCATATTTTAGTGCTAGTTTGGCGTTTTCGTTATTCTCCTTTTCAGCTAGTTGTTCTGCGATATTATACATTCGAGGCAACTCAATTCCCCATTCATCCCGAATGATTCCTTTGGCATCAAGATCTTCTCTAAACAGATCAATTAACGGAAACCGCGTTTCGATAGGTTCTAAAGGATAGTGTTCATAAAACTCTTTTAAATTTTCGGCACGATGCTTCTCATGTGGACCAATTCCAAAATAAAGAATTGGCTCTAAATTCTTTTGGTCTCTTAGTTCATCCTCTAAGAAGAGTATGGTTTGTCTCACTTTAAGTTCTTCTGAACACTTAGCTAAACGCGCATTACCAAGAAATCGTGCATCATAAAAAACTTCTTCTGGAGTTCTTCCATCGAGCCTTTCTGTAATTTCCAGGCCCACATGATTAGATACTTCCTCCATAAAGCGATAGTTATCTTCATCTTCCCATAAGGTGTTTGTAAAAAACAAAATGCAGTTTTCTTTGCCATAGGTTTGTACCATATGATAAGCGACATACGCACTCCCAGCTCCGCCGCTAAACATTGCTACATGTACAACTTTTTTTTCTTGGGTGTCCATATTATCACTCCGATTTCACTACATAATTTTCAAACAGTTGATAGATAAGATACTCGAGTTCTTGCCGCGGCACGTTCTTTCCAGCGTTATTTACAATTCTTTCTAAATTCGAGTAAACAGTTGCCGATTTAACAGATAAATCAACCTTATTTATTAATCTTCTACTGTTGTTAAGTTGAATAGAGACTACATTTAAATTATTATGTTTTATCTCACGATCTGTTAATTTCAGCTCCTTCAGATCATGCTTAAGCTGTGTGAAAAACAAATCGTATGTGGTGTCAGACCAATCTTCAATTTTAACCCCAACGTAATTTTCAGAAAATTGTTCTACCCATGTTTCTTCGTTTTCATCGGATAGAGAGTTATCGATTCTTTCCGGGAGCTTATTAATTGAATAAGATCCTTCTGCTTGATGTATTTCAACCCAATCTTTTAAGCTATTAAAGTTACTGACACCAACAGCTTGCAACGTCTTATCAGCTAGCTCTCTCTTCAGCAACGAAGTGAAATTCTCCGCATATTTTTTAATAACTAGTAACCTATCAATGTTGTGTTGGTATTGGTTCAATAGCTGTGCAACTGATTGTTGAGGATCTACCTCAGACCTTTTTATAAGATCTCTAAATCCCTTAAAATCCTTATCTACATTAACTGAAGTTTGCGCTATCCTAGGAAGAGATCTTAGCCATTTCAATAAAGTACCACAAATGAAAATCAATCTAGATTGATTATTCAAACGCGTTTCTAGCGAATTAACAAAAAACTTCTCAATAGTGTTGAAGAATTCAATATAATTATCATTTATATGTTCATAAGCGTACTGATAGTTCTCCGGGCCTGTCTCCACTATAATTTCATATAACTTGGCACCGTTAATACCTGGAACAAACATATCGTTACGATACAACATAAACTCATTCCAACGATCCCTAAGCAAAGCAACAAGAAGAATAGGAATCAATGGTTTTCTGATACCAAACGGTGGAGCTAAGAACAATTCAACTATATCTTTAAAATTACCTGTCGAATTACTCTCTAGTACTTCAGTCAGTCTTGATCTAAGTGCACGAAAAGATTCATTTTTTATGTTTGAATAATCCAAATTATTCACATTCACATCAAGCCTATCATTGTTTTTAAATATAGCAGCAAACAAAGCATAATCAGGTCCATTTCCTTTAATTCCAAAATGCTCATTACGTGGATCCTCAATCATTTTATCGATTAGCTGTACTGCTGCATTTCTTTGCACCCCCGAAACTGCGTTCCTATTGAAGGAGTCATTCAAAATCACAGGAGTACAACTGTACAACTCATAGCATTTTTCCGACAGTATTTCAGTTAAATCAAATTCAGAACCAATTGTTACTTTCCTTCCAGTAATATACCAATCCTTTTCTTCGTTGAAAGAGGATATCTCTGACAGATACAAAGATATTCTATATTTAATTTCATTAAGAAGTATCTCTAGCTCTTCCTTAATACCTCTATCTTCAGAGAGCAAAGTCTTGTTTTTTCTTAATAAATCCAATCCAATATAATTATAAACTTCAGGCAAAATATCTGATATCGGCTTATGATGTAAAAAGAATAACTCCCTGTTCGATCCTTTGCTTAAATCTCGCAAAATTAAGTCTAATGATTTATACATTTCTTGGTCATTCGCTAAAACATAGTATATTGCCAAATCGCAAGCCTGAGCCTTCTGTTCCCATTTCCCCTCTATAATATCTCGTCCATATACAATTCTTACTGCAGAGAAGCGCGTCATTCCCTTTTCATCGTTGTAACGTTCCGGCAAGTAAAATTTTTTCACTAGATTATTGTGTAATATCTCTACTTCTTTTACTTGGTCTACTTTTAATAGTTGCTTTTCATGATCTAATTTTTCTTGCAAATCAACTGAATTACCAGCGAATAGCTCCCAATAGTCATTCACTCGATTAAATCGAATTACCTTATGTTTGCTTAATAGTTGTAAAATATCTGATAGCTCGTCCTCATTAATTTGCGTTGCAAATTTTAAGAATTCGGTGTTTAACTTTTGCTCGCTTTGTACTGCGCACAGATTCCAAAGGGTTATGATTTTCACTAAGTTCATTGCTGATTTCTTATTCAAGAATCCTTCAGGAAGACGAGCCATTGCTTTTCTGTAAAGAAGGATATGTTCAGAAAAATCTTCATTACCGATATCATAAGCGTCAGGAAAGAAGAAATTGAACAACTGATGTGCTAAATAATAGTCATTAGTCTTATTAATATGATTTAGCAAACCACCAGTTTCTTGACTTTCTAAAAAAGTAAACAACGTTCTCTCATTCTGTCCAAATACTCGGGTTAGGTTTGGCAACAGAAAAATCGCTACGGGATGAAGGGGAAACATACCTCGAACAACCAATTCATCACGTTCTGTTTGATTAATACTTGGAAAGAGAGGATACTTCCTCAACATTTCCCGTGTTCTATTAAACTCTGAAGTACTTATAATCGGCTTTTGATTAATGTTCTCTGCTAATATAATTTCAGCAATCCTTAGAAACGTTACTTGATCACTTTTCACCAAATATTGATTAAATCGTTTCTCAATGCGTTGAAATTCCTTTGCTGTATCATCATTAGATGTGCTGAAATAGTAACGCAAACTCTTATGAGTGATTAGTAGTAAGTGTATCGAACTAAATCTGTTCGCTAGCTCAGCAAGATCTTGAATATCCTGCATTGCTTCATTAAATTTAGCAGCGTTTAAACCTAGCAAAAATCTTGCAAATTCATCATAAACGACAAAAACTCCAAGGTTATTATCTTGAAGAACAGCTACTAAATACTCCATTTGTGAAAGAAAGCTATAATCGTAGTCAATATCAAAGGTAGCACCAGCACTAAGCAATGGGTAAATGGTTGAGAAATATTTAATCTCAACTTCATTTTGTTTTTTTATCTCTTCAATCCAATCATCAATATTTCTTCCATCTTGCTTCAACTGAAGGCAAAACTTATGATAAGTATCTGGAAATTTTTGATTCCACACCTCTACAGACTTTATGATCTTAGTGGATAACCCAGGTAATACAACGTCAATCCCTTTTTCTTTAAGCTTTTTTAATATCCCAGATAAAATAGAATGTCTAAATCTACCCTCATTACCACTCAATAAAATTGGTAGATAAGATGTTGGTAAATTGCTAACAGTCTGAATTTTCGAAGCAATTTGTTCATCAACTTGTTCAAACTTTCCAACTAATGTATCTATGTCATTAGAGCTAGCCATTTTTGATACAATACTTCCAATTACATTTGCTAATAGTGATTTACCCGTGCCATATGGACCAACAATAATATGTGCTCGGTTAGTATCAGTAGTAAACCCATTAATTATCCCTTTCATTGCCTCAGCATGGGATGGTGTGGGGATATATCGTCTTATTAACTCAGTGTTCCCCAAGTCGAATTTTATGTTAACGCTGGACTTAAAAGCCATGTCTAGTAGGTCATCCTTTCAAGTGCTCTCTCTTAATATAATCAACCGAAGTTATCAACGGTAACTTTATATAATCCAAATTATTTGTTCTAACGTACTCAATTGGGTACTTTTCGTGGCTAGTAAGAATATTTAACGCTTCAATCACCTTATTTCGAGACAGATTAAATGTCTTCCCCCACAGGTTATCACCATTCACAATTTCATCAACACTGATAAGCCTATCCTCAGGGATAGCATCAAAATTAAGAAGAATATAATAGAGTGAAGCTATTCCAATTGTATTAATCTCCGGGGTGATTTTCTTGATTGTGTCAAAGCCCTCACCCGAACGTTCACTCTTCATTAATGTTAGCTTCGAAAATGGAGAAAACATTGCATCCTCAGGATCGTTATCATCGGGTGATTTGGTATAAAATTGAATCAAACAGTCTATATCCCGTTTTAGAGAATTCTCTGAAATTTCCTTTGCTTCGTTTTGACTAACCCAAGTTACAAAAGAGTTAAACAAATCAGGCTTACTAACAGAAGTTTCTCTGTACCTATTAAAATACCAATTAAATACAGTAGACTGATCGTTTCTATTCCTCACCAAATGATAGTGAAGTATAGCTAAAGATTCATTTTTTTGTAAAAGTCGATCATTCTGAAATAAGATTTCACCTAATTCAGTTAGGACATGTATTCGTTGACCTTCTGCTGTCCTTTCTTCGAGGACGTCAAAAGCAAACAACCAATATTTTAAGGATTCAAGCATATTTTTACCTAATCCAACTGTTTCAAAGGCATATTCATTAAAGAAAAATCTATTATTTTGCTTTACTGCCCTTAATCCTTTACTGAACCATTTATCTCTTATATAAAAACTCTGATGTCTAGCATAAGCCATATTAGTAGTTCTTCCTTTCCGTAAAAAAATCACTCCTGGAGAATACTCTCCAGGAGTGATTATACACTATTAAATTGAAGATGGACAGAACTTTAAGGAACCTGTGTTCTATTTTTATTGGTTATTTTACTTTCATACATCATTAAAGCATCCACACCCACCGATGTCCATCAAATCAATCGATGTTTCATTGTTATTCAATTCGTCTTTTTCTACTAGCTTCCTAAATTCCTTTAAACTTAAATAGTTTATTTGTTTATCTACTGTTCTTCTTATGAAAGGAAATCTTTTCCCTATGACTAAGAATAGCTCTTCTTGCTTCGCTTCATGGTAGGCATATCGTTCAGGCATTTGTTTCAGTAAATTGTAGAAGTGTCCTTGTCCCGCTTTTACACAAAATCCTCCGCAATTATTATGTGAAAAACCCATATCATATAAACGAGGCCTATTGACTCCATATCTTTCAACCCATAGACACATATCTTCTTTAGACAAATATGGTTCATTAATTAATGGAAACTCAACTTGATACGGTTTCCAATACTCTCTACACTTTTTTGAGCGGTGTTCTTCAGTCCAATCAATTCCAAGATATAAAGTAACTTCTTCCGGTGCAAATCTCTTTTCTATCCAGTTTCTTGCAGCTTCTCTCTTGAGTATTCTGCTACATGGATCAAGTCTCGTGTTTGCCATATACCTTACTTCTTCAAAAACTTGCCATATATGTTTACCCACAGACACCCATTCCAATCCCCCACCAATGTAACTCCAACTTTCATTTAAAAAACGATATAAATCTTGATCCTCACCCCGATGAGGGTGTCTATCATTTTTCTTTTTCGTATCAGTAAATATGTTAATGATGTCATCACTGCCGTATTTCTCCTTCACCCTCATCCCTGCAGCCCAACTCCCAATCCCACCAGATAAGAAAACAATTCTCTTCATTACAGAGCCTCCCTCACAATAAAAAAGTTAACTATATGTTAACAAATATTATAAATCATCCATTAGTTAACTTCAATATTTCGTTGTTAACCTTTCGTTAACTTTAGGGTAAAATATCTCTGAGGTGGTTGTATGTTAATATCTGAAAGAATAAAAAAATTAAGAGTTCAGAACGGCTTCACACAATCACAGTTAGGGGATGCTATAGGAGTTTCAAAGGTATCAGTATCTGGCTATGAATCAGGAAAAAGAGTTCCTGATCTAAGTACATTAATTAGACTTGCCGACACTTTCGAAGTCTCTGTGGATTTTTTACTTGGAAGAGAGGACAAAGCATACCTTGAAGATTTGCTAAAAGATGAACGTCCACCTTATATTTTCTTTGGCCAAAATAAATTGGAGGAAATAACAACTGAGGAAGCACAAAGGTTAAAGGAAGAACTAGAAATGTATCGTCTTTACCAATTAAAGCGAAAGAAATGAGCTTTCGTAATTATTAACTTTTTTATAAAAACATGAATAAAATTAAATCAAAGAGGTGCCGTTAATAATCATCTTAGATTCAAGGGCACCCTTCTGTTTCTACTTACTCCTAACCAACACAGCCACCGACTACATATGCATTGAGTACTCAGTGTTAACAAACTTTATACGATATGCCCACTTCTAATGGAACTACAAAAAATTGCAGTCTGGCTCTTTTTTTACCCATCCTTAATTTTCGTAGTGATATGTAATTTTAACTCTAGCCGATAATCTTAAAGTAACTAGGTTCCCTATACTTCCACTCTCTCAGTCAGAATCTATAAAATAAATCCGAACCGTAACTCCGTCATTACTTTTATACATAATTTTAGTACTTCAATTCCAAACATAGCAATTCTCCAATGATAGACATAAAATATCCCAACAAAAAAAAAAAAAAAAAAAAAAAAAAAAAAAAAGCAGATTCAGCCCTATGCTGAATCCGCTTTTCCCGTTACTCATTTCAATCTAATCAATTAGACCCGATTTCTGCAACAACCGCTGAATCAGAACTGCCACTTCCGCGCGGGTGACATTCGCCTTTGCCTCCAGCTTATTATCGCCACGGCCGCTGATTAAGCCAGCTTTGGCGGCAAGCGCCAGACTGTCCTTAGCCCAGATGCCTATGTTGCCTGCATCTGTAAAGGCAGCAAGTACACTTGTTGCATCCACTGTGCCAGTCTGGTCCGCAAGGCCGGTTAACTTCATAGCCTTAGCGATAATGTTCATGGCCTGCTCACGAGTGATTGGAGCATTCGGTTGGAATGTCCCGTCCTCAAAACCAGTGATCAGACCGTACTCAGATGCCGTTTCAACCGCTCCTGCATACCAGCTATTCGCCGCTACATCCGCAAACGCGGTCTTCCCTTCACCAAGCTTCAATCCCAGACCGCGTACGATGATCGCCGCGAACTCTGCCCGGGTGATATCTGCATTCGGATTAAACGTCATTTTGTTCACTCCATTAATCACCAGACGAGATCCCATATCGTTCACAGCATCCTTCGCCCAATGATTCTCCACATCCCCAAAAGTCAGCGGATGCCAGATCACCGAATACGAACTATTCGTCACACTCTTAATAACTGCGTAGTATTTGCCGTCCTTCAGAACGAATCTAGTCGGTACATGGCGCACTGTGCCATCTGGCTCCACAACGACTCCAGTCGTAATCCGATTCGGATCAATACCACCTGGAAGTGCCACTATCCGCTCTACGTAAGCATTGAACTGACTCACTTCCACTGTCGATGTACCGTAAGTAGCGGTAACAGTGAAATCTAGTGACGGTGCAACGAGTGTGAAGCCACCTCTGCTTGCCGCACCTGTCACTACTTGGTTCATGGATGCTGAGGATTCGCTGATTGTAATCTTCAGTGTGATATCTTCCAGCTTCAAGCCGCTTCCAAGTTTTTTAGCTAACGCATCAATATTGATTTCGTCAGCTGGCAAAGTATAAGTACCTTTACTTGTCTGAAACACTAGGGTAGCCGATGCGTTCTCCATGTTCTTAATTATTTGACCGTTTAACTCAGCGACGATGATGTTGGAATCCAGCGTCACAGGAACGGTCACCACCGCCCCATTACCTTCCGCGTCCAGCTTCGCTTGGAGTTTAGCTGGGTCAACGACGATAATAGTTGTTGCCACGTTTCCTAAGGCTGTTGTTGTTGCTTTGCCCGCGTTCTCTTCCTTACCGTTAACTAGTACGATCACATCGGTAACAACTGTGTTCGCATTACCGGGGGTTGTTCCGCTATTCGAGTTACTTCCGGTTCCTGGGCTGACCGGATCAGTACCAGGTGATACGGGATCAGCCGCCACTGCTGCTGTTGCACTACCGTATTTCACCACTTTGCCGTCAGCATCTACCTCTGCAATCCCAATCGTATCCCCATTGGCCGCAGGAACCAATCCCTCACTGCCTACAAGCATGTATCCAGTCAGGACATCTCCCACATTTGGTACGACGACGCTACCAGCGCCAAAGTTCTTATAAAAGAGCTTATGTCCATCAGCCAATGTAGGCGTAACAGTGATTTGTGTATAGCCGTTATTTGCCGAGCCACTTGGATCGATGGCGATCACGTTCAAGCCACCGGCAGGGTTAAGCATATTAATTGTAAAGGTCAACGTGGTTGCCGGTCCCGCCGGAACGGACCCGCTAGCTACCACCCGTACCTTAACAATGTGCTCACCACTCAAGTCCGGTAAGTTGGTTCCGTCGTACCGTACGTATGGTCCGTCGTCCACTGAAAATTCCATACTCGTGTCCAGACCAACAATCGTATTGTTCAGATCATCAGCCGTGACTTCAGGCGCGGACGGGATGACCGCATTCGAGTCATGAACAGTAATCTGAGCGGCAATAGAAGCGAATGCTGTTGCCGTTGCCTTTTCCCGAACATAATACGTGTCCGGCGCAAGGTCAGTAATCATTGTGTCTGTAACTTCTGTCCAAAGACCAGTGCTGCCTATTTTGTATTCCATTTGGACTGTCAGATTCTGAATGGTGCCGTTATTAGCTCCATTGTACGTTACATCCGTAACAGTCACTCCTACCGGAGCCGCTGCACGAGATGGAATGCTTAACGTCTGTACCGCACTGTCCGTTGTTGTTGAACCGTCACCTTTCTTAAGGATGCTCAGTGACGTTCCCAACCAACTGCTATCTATTTCCAGCTTGCCATCTACTGACACCGTAATCGCTGTATCGTTTACCATGTATGAGCCACTTGGCGTCAGGCCTGCCAACTGTTCAGTAGCATAGTCGATGACGGCTACTGGTGTCGCTTCTGGCATTTTCGTGAATGCCGATACCGTCACTTGCACCGAAGCCGAGGAAAATGAAGTCGCTGTTGCTTTCGTCCGCACATAATACGTGTCAGGAGTAAGTCCCGTCACGCTTGTACCCGGTACATCTGTCCATGCACCTGCTGTGCCTTTTTTGTATTCCATCGCACTAGTAACATTGATGAGCGTTCCATCGTTTGTGTTCATTCCCGTTTCACCCGTTGCTGTCACACCAGTCGGCGCCACTAAACGGGACGGAATGCTTAGCGTCTGTGCCGCACTATCCGTTGTCGTCGAGCTGTTGCCCTTCTTCACGATGCTTGGCGATGTTCCTATCCAACTACTATTAATGTCCAGCTTACCATCTGCTGTCGCCGTAACCGCTGAACCATTTACCGTGTACAAGCCACTTGGCGTCAAGCCTGTCAACTGCTCTGCCGCATAGTCAATGATGGCTGTCGGTGTTCCTTCCGGCGTTGGCACGAACTTAGCTACCGTCACGCTCTTCGCTTCTGAAGCAAATGCTGTCAAAGTCGCTTTCGTCCGGACATAATACGTATCAGGAGTAAGCCCTGTTACGGTTGTGCCTGACACATCCGTCCATGCCCCTGCTGTGCCCTTCTTGTATTCCATCGCGGTTGTTACGTTCGTCAATTTGCCATCGATGGCATTTATCGCCGTTTCATCCGTCGCCGTTACACCAGTCGGCACCCCTGCACGGGACGGAATGCTTAGCGTCTGCGCCGCACTATCCGTTGTCGTCGAGCCATTGCCTTTCTGCACAATACTCAGCGACGTTCCCAACCAACTGCCACCAATAGCTAATTTACCATCAGTTGTTGCTGTTACCAAATCCCCGTTTACTGTGTACGAGCCATTCGGCGTGAGGCCTGTCAGTTGTTCAGTCGAATAATCAATAACGGCTGCGGGCACCACTTCCGGTGTTGCCACAAAAGCAACCACCGCCATCTGCACTGAAGCTGACGCTAATGCCGTCGCCGTCGCTTTTGTCCGCACATGGTACACGTCCGGAGTTAGTCCCGTTACGGTTACACCCGTCACATCCTTCCATGCACCTGCCGCACCCTTCTTGTATTCCATCTCGCTTGTCACGTTCGTCAGTGTACCATTGTTAGCATTTATTGCGGTTTCGTCCGTCGCCGTTATACCTATCGGCGCCACTGGACGGATCGGAATGCTCAGCGTCTGCGCTGCGCTATCCGTAGTCGTCGAACTATTGCCCTTCTTCACAAGGCTCAGTGACGTTCCCAACCAACTGCTATCAATAGCTAATTTGCCATCAGCTGTCGCTGTTACCAAAGCCCCGTTTACTGTGTACGAGCCACTTGGCGTCAAGCCTGATAACTGCTCTGCCGCATAATCAATGGTCGCTATCGGTGTTGCTTCCGGCGTTGGCACGAAAGTAGCCACCGTAACATTCTGCGCTTCTGAAGCAAAAGCCGTCGCCGTTGCTTTCGTCCGCACATAATACGTGTCCGGAACAAGTTCCGTTATGGTTGCACCTGCTACATTCGTCCATGCACCTGCTGTACCCTTCTTGTATTCCATCGCGGTTGTCACGTTCGTCAAAGTACCATTGTTAGCACTGATCGCCGTTTCATCCGTCGCTATCACACCAGTCGGCGCCTCTGCACGTGACGGAATGCTTAGCATCTGCGCCGCGCTATCCAATGTCGTCGAGGCATTGCCTTTTTTCACGATGCTCAGCGACGTACCCAACCAACCACTGTTAATGGTCAGCTTACCATCTGTTGTCGCTGTTACTGCCGTACCGTTCACCGTGTATGAGCCGCTTGGCGCCAGTCCGGTTAACTGCTCTGCCGTATAATCAATGATGGCTGCTGGTGTCGCTTCCGGTGTTGCCACGAACGTAGCCACCGTCATGCTCTTCGCTTCTGACGCAAACGCCGTCACCGTCGCTTTTGTCCGGACATAGTACATGTCCGGAACAAGTCTCGTTACGGTTGCACCTGAAATATTCGTCCAAGTACCCACCTCACCCTTCTTATACTCCATGGCAGTTGTTACGTTGGTCAATGTACCATCGTTAGCACTTATTGCCGTTTCATTCGTCGCCGTTACACCAGTCGGTGCCCCTGGACGGGATGGAATAATCAGCGTTTGTGCTGGGCTATCCGTTGTCGTTGAGCCATCACCTTTTTTCACGATGCTCAGTGACGTTCCCAACCAACTACTGTCTATAGTGAGCGTACCATCCACTGTTGACGTTACCGCCACCGCACCGTTGTTAATCGAGTAAGCGCTGTTTGGCGTCAGTCCGGTCAGTTGCTCAGCAGCATAGTCAATGATGGCTGCCGGTGCAGAAGCTCCCGCCCCCAATATTTTAGCAGTTATCCTAAAATGAGTTGCATCTGTATTATCAGTTGTTACAAAGACAAGCTTGTCGCTAAAAGTGGGATACAACCGGAAGCTTGGATAATATTCCACATCGAACATCCAAGTGTCTTCATTGAAACCCTGCATAGCCACCGGAGCGGAATCCACCGGCTGATCCGATGTAAAGACCAGTTTACCGTCATTGTCATAATAATTCAGATAAGCATACTGCGTTCCCGACCATTCTTTAAAGTTGTTGTACGCATCATTGATGGCATTGGTAGAAGTAGGGTCCGTACTTACAGTTACGAATCCCGGATTTGCACCATCCCTATAAATAGCAGCCGAAGATTCACCTAGATAGCCGCTTACTGTAAAATCACCCTTACTCGTACCGTTCTTATCATATAAAGAAACCGTTGAAGAGTCCGTTATATAGTAATATTGGCTGAACATGAAATTCCCGTTGTTCAACGTAGACAAATAGAGCTGTTTTTCATTCGTTCTTATTCCTTTATCAATTGTGTTTAACAGATCTCCTTTATTACTGAATATTTTCAGCTTAATAGTATCCGACTGAGGTCCTACTCCCGAATTATAAGCAACCATATATACACCGTCTCCAGCGGATACATAAGACATGCTCGCATTATGGGAAACCAGAAGTGTTTCGCCCGAAACCGGGGTACCCGTAACAGAGAATACACGTGTAGCCGTGCTCATATTGTCGTTTCGCTGCCAGGAAAAAGCTACGTTGCCGTCGGACAATTCCGTTATAGATATAAACCGCGTGAGTGCCGGGGTACTGGCAGCAGAGTATGTATTAATCTGCGTCTGGCCAACTACCTTTTGTCCTGACTGGTTTAGCACCATGAAATAGGCGTTGGGGTTATTCTCCCTAACAGTCCCCAATTGCAAATTGTTTGCTCCGCTGTCGCTTTTATTGTAAGTAATCAGAATATTGCCATTACTTAGCGCAAGCATGTTCACATCAATCATCTGGTAGTAGGTATCCATTAAGTTGCTAAGATTAACATCTGTTTTAAGTGCTCCTGTGCTGTCAAAAACCTTCAAAGAATAAGTATAAACGTAGGAATTGCCTTGATAAGCGAATGTGTTCAACACTACTGCGGTACTTCCGTCAGGAAGAACATCAACATCAGAAACATTCTTACCCGAGGCGTTTGTAACTGGAGGCTGAATGGGAAAGTCCACCGTTTGGGTGAATGAGGGTATGGCAGCGTATGCCCGGAGTGAAATCATCGGTAGCAGTCCAATGACTAATATAAAAGCCAATCCAATCTTGCCTAACTTTTTTAACATTGCTTTCCTCCTTGTCGAATGACTATTCATACAATTGTTAACGCTTCCGTAATTGCAATTAATACAGAAAAGCAGATTTCTATCCTATTATATCGACATTTCTTAGAAAATAGTTTATTTTTCGACAAAAAAATACGCTAAATCACGAATTTATTATGACTTTAGTCATATATATTAGTGAATTCCACATCCTGGTTGCCGATGAAGAAGACAATCTATGATCATAGTTCTAGTTAAAACAAAAAAACCGAGAAAGAGCACTTCTTTTAAAAGTGTCGATTTCTCAGTTATAGTTTATTCGTCCGTTAGGTTAATTAGCTAGGTTGCCCTTCCATCGCTCTAATCGATTCCTCCACCTTCACCATCATGGAACATTCGACTCTTTTGCGGAAGACGTCACAGCTGAAGTCATAGGTTCCGACCAGAGAACCCGTCGCGTGCAGTGCATTGGCAGGACAACCACCGCTGCAGTAGAGCTTCGCCCAGCAGTCCTTGCATTCCGGCTTCAAGTAGCAGTTGCTCTCTTTGTATTGACATTGCAGTTAAGGTTTTGTGATGCCATCCCAGAGGTTCCCCATGCTGTATTCTTCATCCCCTACGAACTGGTGACAAGGAAAAAGCTCTCCCCAAGGGGTGACCGCAAGATATTCCGTTCCTGACCCACAGCCAGTCATTCTCTTTTGGATGCAAGGCCCTTCCGAAAGGTCAAGCATGTAGTGATAAAAAGTAAACGCCTTGCTTTGCTCACCGCGCCCGATCATTTTTTTATACAAACCGAACTCTCCAAGCAGTTGGTAGCGAAGAAAAAATCGCTGTAAAGAGCACAAACAAGAGATTGATAGCCCCAAAAAAGCTGGTTTAGTATAGCGTAAGCCCAGCACAAATTGTAATTATTATTTTTTTATTTGTTCAAGGGTTTTCCCGCACGAATATCATCCGTCATACCGGTGTAAGGTGCAATTGAAATTAACTCTTCGTTATTCACACCCGCGTTTTCATAAAATGTAATATCGGCAAATTCCGGTACGACATATTTTGGATAGGTATCGTATTTCTCACGAGATTCTTCCATTAATGGAATAAAGTCATTTTGATAGCGAACTGTGATTTCCGGATGTTCATGGACCCATTTTGGAAAGAAAATAACTCCATGCATCCGCTTCTCATCAGGCATGAAATTCAGTGACACATCCGTACCGGTCGGCTCTGTCCAGGACACTTTATATACACCTTCTACAAGTTTAGCCAAATCCACTTTTTGGTCACGCACCCAACGACCGCCTACCATGCCACTGTGAATACGATAATCTATGGTATCCTCATTTTTTATGTAAATTTCATATTCCCAACCATTCTCATAAGTATAAATCATGTGACTACCAATAAACTTGTCCATGCTTAAATCCTTCTCTCATAAATAGTGTTTTGGTACATGTTGAAATGAATAGCAATATAACGACGAAACATGTAAATATAAACATGTTTAAATCAACATAATTATTCTAGCATTGTGGTATATTGATGTCAAACATGTATCGTAGGGAGATTGCAAATGCGAATTTTAAAATATGCTCTATTGGGTCTGATAGAAAAAGAAGAAATAAGTGGATACGACATTTCAAATCAGTTTAAGCGGGAGATTGGTGAGTTCTGGAGCGCTAAACATAGTCAAATTTATCCAGAACTTAAAAGGCTGACAGCGGAGGGGCTGATCGAATACCGTACCCTTATCACAGGAATTAAACTAGAGAAAAAAGTTTACTGCATTACGCAAAAAGGCAAGCAAGAATTACTTGATTGGCTAACACAACCTAAAACACTACCAGAGACAGAAAAAGATGAATTTATGTTAATGATGTATTTTTCAGCTGCGATTTCTATGGAGGAGAGAAAGCGACTACTACAGGACCAAATTACAAAGAGAATTGCAAAATTAGAGATATTATTGAGCAATCAGAACTCGCTGGAGTTAGCAAATGATAATTTTAAGTCGCCTGATTCTTGGCAATTTGGACATTATCTGGTTTTAAGCAGGGCTATTAGTCGAGAACAAAGTTATGTTAAATGGCTTGAAGATACACTCCAGCTATTAGTCTAATACTGAGTGCTCATATAGTCGTCTTAAAGAACTCTCCGGGATTTTTAACAAAATACGTCGTCATCAGTAGGGTACGCCGTCTTGGTCTTGGTTACCTTACGGAGCTGTCGGTGGAACCCTTCGACGCTGTTCGTAGTGTAGACGAGCTTACGAATCTACGCAGGAAAGTCAAAGTACGTCGTGAGCTCCAACCAGTTGCCTTCCCACGAGCGAACGACGAGGGGATACTTCTTCTCCCACGTCTCCCGAATAGACGAGAAAGCCACTACCACTTCCTCCAGTGTGTGGGCCTGGTACACGGGTTAGAGGGCAGTCATAACGGCCAACGCGTCCTTTTTCGCGACATATTTGATTGTGTTACGGAGCAGATGGATGACGCACGACTGCATGCGCGTCATGGGAAAGACCTTTGCACCGCTTCGGAGAAAGTAATAAAAAAGCAAATAAATTCGAGTTAAAAAAACAATTGAACAACCAGGTTAAAAGTAAGAGATGTGGGGAACGACGTAGAAGAAGAAATAGGGGAATTGCCTGAAAAACCGAGAAAGAGCACTTTATTTAAAAGTGTCTATTTCTCGGTTATGGTTTATTGATCCATTATTTTAATTAGTTAGGTTGTTCTTCCATCGCTCTAATGGATTCATCCACCTTTACCATCATGGAACATTCGACTCTTTTGCGGAAGACGTCACAGCTGAAGTCATAGTTTCCGACCAGAGAACCCGTCGCGTGCAGTGCATTGGCAGGACAACCACCGCTGCAGTAGAGTTTAGCCCAGCAGTCCTTGCATTCCGGCTTCGAGTAGCAGTTGCTCTCTTTGAATTGACATTGCAGCTCAGGCTTTGTGATGCCATCCCAGAGGTTCCCCATGCTATACTCTTCATCCCCTACGAACTGGTGGCAAGGAAAAAGCTCTCCCCAAGGGGTGACGGCAAGATATTCGGTTCCTGACCCACAGCCAGTGATTCTCTTCTGGATGCAAGGCCCTTCTGAGAGGTCAAGCATGTAGTGATAAAAGGTAAACCCCTTGCCTTCTTCGCCGCGACCGATCATTTCCTTGGCGAGAATTTCGTACTGGTTGTATATCTCCGGCAGGTCCTCCTCGGTAAGCGCATAGGGCTCCTTTGGATCACAGATGACTGGTTCCATAGAGATTTTGTCAAAACCAAGGTCTGCGATATGAAATATATCGTTGGTGAAATCGACATTGTTACGAGTGTAAGTTCCCCGTACATAGTACTCTTGGTCTCCGCGCTTACGAACGAATTCCTGGAACTTCGGAAGAATATGATCATAGCTGCCTTTTCCGTTAATCGTTTGGCGAAGCCGGTCATGAACCTCTTTTCTTCCATCCAGGCTTAATACGACATTGTACATTTCCTGATTTAAAAACTCGGTGACCTCATCGTTCAGCAGCATCCCGTTCGTCGTGAAGGTGAAGCGGAACTTCTTTTTGTATTCTTGTTCTTTGCTTCTTGCATAAGCTACGATCTGTTTAACAACTTTCCAGGCCAAAAGCGGTTCCCCGCCGAAAAAGTCAATGTCCAGGTTTCGATGATGACCTGAGTTTTCAAGCAGATAATCGATAGCTTTTTGTCCAACCTCATAGCTCATGATTGCCCTATCTCCGTTGTATTTCCCTTGGCTAGCGAAGCAATAGTCGCATGACAAATTACAGGTATGCGCAACATTGAGGCAGAGTGCCTTAACATAAGTTTTTCGTTTTTTTAAATCGAGCGAGAGGTTCTCATACTCATCTTTTGTAAAGAGCTGTCCATCATTTTTAAGTTCCTCGATATCCGCGATGGTTTCTCGAATGTCGCTCTCGGAAATGCTGGAATCATCTTTATATTTATCCAACAGCGTTGTCACGATTTTTTCGGGGGAAGTTTTCTCATAATCCGCTATAATTTCATATGCTAGGTCATCAACAACATGCACCGAGCCACTATAGGTATCGAGCACGATATTGTATCCATTTAGTTTATATTGATGAATCATACTTACTAATCAAGCTCCTTTTGCACACAAGTAGAAACGGCTTTGCCATCCTTTAGGGATAGTATCCATTTCTTAAAAATAGCCGCCCATCAGCAGAGCAATGGGCGGTAACATTCCGAATCCTATCTGTTCATTGCATTTTCACACTTCTGGTTTGCTACGCCGCAGGAAGTTTTACAAGCGGACTGGCAAGATGTCTGGCATGCGCCGCATCCGCCGTGTTTTGCGGTATCCATCAGTTTGCGGGTGCTCAGTGTTACGATTCTTTTCACGATAAATAACTCCTTCTGTAATTTCTTGTGATCACTTTCACTTAATTTCCATGGAACATCGTAGCAACCTCACATAAGTACGTCTATGATTCCCGTCACCTAGCAGAGCAGAGAGGGGTTAAACATAAGCATCAACGTTAATTTCCGTGCATTCTTTCATGCTTGTGATCGTAGGATGCCGTAGCGGGAACCAGAGTCAGAGCAATGCTAAAAAAGTGACCAAAGAAACAAAAAAGAGACGGCAATGATGCCCTCTCTTTAACAACGATTTTTTCTCATACTTGTCCGTAAAGTCCAATAAATATAAGGATCTCATAACACTGTATCCTTCCTTACCAGTAGAGCGACACTCTCCGATTCCATATGCACCATATGCGAACATCCCTCTCAATATCATGGCTATTGTTATGGCGGGAAGAAGTCGCGTAGAATTAGGGATTTTTGTAGGGAGTGTTTCTTGAATATTCAATGAAGTTATTTATATTTATAATGTACTACGCCTTAGTTCATAAAAATATTGCACAATTGGATGCTTTAACTTCATCTTCTCACTCATGTTTAAAATTCGCTTTTTCCCAACTCGTCTGTCCACTATAGCTAAAATATTCAATAAGATATCATTGCTTTCTAAGCTCTCCTCTATGGAAATAGATAAATACTTAGTAGCTATAACAATAAAGTTCGATTTACTTAATGATGTCTGTGCTGACAAAAGCTCCTTTGCAACTTCTGATATTTTTCTGCTTCTTGCAATGACTATTAGCCGATCCTCCGGGATGATCCCCTTACTATCTTTTCTAACCGCTTCAATGTCTTCATGGTTAATAGGAATTTGGAGATCTGAATCATTCTTAATCTCCTGCTCCGTCTGATACCATCTAATTGAGCTAGTTCTATCATTCATTTTGAGTACGTTCTTTTTATCTACCGAAATATAACAATCCCCTGATTTATCAGGTAAATAACGATAACTGCTTGCGCGATATTCAACCCTGCCGTATAACGCAGGACAGAGAAAACTCTCCAGTTGTTGCTTCAATTTGCTCCAGGACATGTATCCTCCTATGTTTTATGTTATAAATACCTGTTGAGGCAGTCGTTCTATTATACAATACATAATACAATCCCACTAAAACCTTAATAATATCTTGATATTCCGTCTTATCATCACCTCTGTACATAGAAACAAGCCGATTAGGTATAGACCCCGTGGTCTGGCACCTAATCGGCTTGTTATGTTACGACTCAAACGTTTTCACTTCGTTTATTAGTCTTACTCGGACAGATAATTCGATAACCGGTACAGGAAGTTTCAGCGCAGGTCGTATTGCTGCTTGGATGGATTATTTCTCCATTACTTATCGTGACCTTTACCCGGGTTTTCTTTTGAGTATTCAAAGGTCACTTTTACAGGCTCGCTCATATAGCCAGTCGATAGATACGCCTCATTGGTTCCCTTTAAATTACCCGTAAGTTTGAATGTGAATTGGAAGCTTCCCGCGACTGTACTCTTCGTCTCATCTTCGAGTTGAACCTTGCCTTTCGGATCAAGCACCTTCAACTTCACATTTGTAAGGACGCCATTCATCAGCAATCCATCAATCGTTACTTTTTTCGCTTCCTCGTCAACCTTTACTTGTATGCCCTCTATGCCCTTCACGTCTACAGCGCCCGAGAGGTTATAGACACCAAACTCGTAGATGGAATATCCGTAATCGGTTGCTCTTTTTATGCCTTGTAACTTCATGTATCTTGCCTTGACCGGGTTGAACTGAATCGTTTCTTTGCCATCATGCGCGGTAATAATTCCGTCATTTGGCATGACATTGATCCAGTTCTGCTTATCGTTCGACACAAGAAGTTTGTATTTATCGGCACGAGCATATTCCCAATCGATTCGAACCGTATCCATTTCCTTCACTTCATCGAGATCGACCAGGAACCAAGTATTGTCCACGTATTCGCTCGCCCATCTTGAAGCAGGGAATCCATCGACGGCTTTAGCCGGTGCATAATTCGCATTATTGCCTTCGGTCGACGAAGCTTCTACCGTTTTATTCTGCGCCAAATTGCCTATTAGGTAATAGACGCTTTCCTTCAGCGTATTGTACGCCTCATCTTTTATCGTACCCGCCTTCTTGAATTCATCCAGCTTTGCGTTAAAGCCTTGGAGATATTTGGTGACTTGCGCTGCATCGTTCCCTTCATAGCGCATCATCATTTCCAAATAGTTGTTCAAAGAACGCACCGTTGCAGAATTCGTAAATTGCTTCGCTTTTTCGAAGCGGTCGACTAGCGCTTTCATACCAGATGCACTCGTCGTTGCTTCGATAACATATGACTTTGTCACCATACGCCCCGCGGTAACGGTAATGTTAAGCTCATGTTTGCCAAGCTTGCCAAGCTTGCCTGCAAGCGGAATAACAGTACCCGCTGTATAAGGCTTGCCGTCATACGTCGCCGTCACTTTCGTCAGACCATCATCCGTTCTAAGCTTCCATGTAAAGGATACGGATTCTGAATCGGGCAGCTTCAACCCGCTCTGGAACGGATTGCCGTTCATCTGCACGTCTACCTCGGAAGGCGGAGCCTCATTGACCTGATACGTTCCTTTAACAAATTGATACAGCCAGTCGTAAAGAACGCGTGTCGCTGGATCTTTACTTACCGCGGTGTTATAGACTGCATTGTTGCCTTGATAATACGATTTGAAGCCATCCTTCATGAGCCCTGTCTTCGCACCACTGTTCAAGTAATCGATATACCGCTCGCGGAACACGCCGTCCGTCAGCATCCGATCATCGAACTCGAGTTCATTGGACATGCCATACTGCTTCGCCAGATTCGCAGAATCCTCCAAGCGCTCGATATCCGTCGGCTCGAAGAAGTAGTTCGGTTGGATCGTCACCGCATCGAAGCCAACATCCTTCCACATGAACGCTTTATAAGCGAAGAAGTGCGGAATCCAGAAGAACTTCAGGTCCTTGCCGCTAATTTGCATATCATGCAGGGTACTGCTCACCGAACGGATCAGATCCGGTCCGGATTGGCTTGTGCTGATTTGCTCTTCGAACCAGTACATACCTACAAGCTCGAGGTTAGCGTAACCTTTTGCTTCCCATCTCGATTTGACTTGCTGCAGCCACCATTGAACTGCTTTTTCACGGTTCGCAAGGGCTTTCTCTTTGCCAACGGAATCATTGAAGTTCAGCGATTCTCCACCTTGTTCAACAGCTCCGAAATTAGTGATCGATTCACCTGGATCCGGAATCATGAGGACAACCTTTTCCTTCACGCCAGACTCGTTCAGCGCATCGGATACTTCCTTAGCCGCTTCGTTTAACGCATCCATATCGCCGCCTACCGCAAAGGTTTTATCCAGATACCATTTCCAATCTTCCATATAAGCCCGCCCGCCGAAATCACGACCTGGATTTGGAGAGTTAATGCCAAGATACAGGACGCCGTCGAAGAGTCGATCCTTAATCTTGCCGTCCTTATCGACATAACTAATATTTGGAATGATCCGTTCTTTCGTCCAGATGCCTAAGTCATTCGCATATTGCCCGTTATACAAAAGTCCAAGATGCTCGATACCCGCTGTCGCCTCGCCTGCCGCCAAGAATTTCGGCGTAAGCGTTGGAACAGTTACAGCTCCGGCAACTTTGCCGTCTTCACCGAGGATTTCAATCTCATCCACGAAGGTCATTGCACGCGTATGCATTGTGAATGTCACTTTCACATAGCGAGCATGGGCGATCTTCGCATCTGGGCCGATCGCTTTAATGCCGTCCTTGCTGCCGTCCCACACATAGGTCTCCGTGTATTTTCCGTCATTCCACAGCTTCTGCGTGGCATTGTCTTTGAGCAGTCCCCAGTTCACCTTGTCATCGGAGACGTACATCGATACCGTGAGTGGCACGAGTACATTGTTCGTTGGCCAATCTTCGAGGAAATTGGCTTTAATACCCGTGATGGATTTCTTCGCCCCCAAATCAAACACAACTTCGCGTGTCTTACCCAAATGATGTCCAACCCATGCTACGTCGGATCTATTGCTTGCCCCATATATACCATCCGTAAGTGTGTTGCCTTCATCCGGATAGGAAACTTCCGGCTCTTGCGACCACTCATAAGATAAGCCCGCTGCAAGATTGTGATATACCGCCCCATACACTGACGCAATAACACCCTCCGTACCCGCTCCCGGTAGGTCTGATGGATTCGTCACCTCGACCGGATCGGCTTCGCCCGGCGGGTTCGCTGGTGTCTGTTCCTCTGTCTGTGTAGGCGACAGCGCCTCTTCCGCTTGCGCGATCGGCATCATGGTTACGATCATGATCGCAACCATGACGAGAGCTAACCATTGTCTACTCCTCTTCATATCGTACTAACTCCCTTCTGATTTTTGAGTCAAGAAACATCAATCTCCTAAATGGTATGTGCTTCCATTTCAGCTTACCTCGATGCTCCTTCCTCCCTTCCGAGATTCCGACACGTCATAGAAGCTTATAACATATGTCAATGTCCTTAAAGTAACATTATGAAAAGTGGCCTTTCTTTCAAATAGATAATTAATGACATTGGGTATACACTTGTTGACATGCAGGCCATCACGTCGAGTTTTTATAGGTATAAAGATAGCGCTTACCTCTTTAGGTCCTACCTATTTTCTATTAATGTCCTCAAAGCAATCCTCCAAATAAAAAACGCAACCCCCTCGAGGTTGCGTCGTGTTTATATATGGTGGCGCCTAATTGCTGTGGCGTTCTACTAAATTGATGCCCTATCCATAACCGATCGGATGCTTTTTATACTCTAAGGGGCTTGAGCCGACTCTATTTTTGAACACACGACTAAAATAGTACTGGCTCTTATACCCTACCTTCACGGCCAGATCCCCGATTTTGATATTCGGCATTACGTCATCCAGAATCTCCTTCGCCTTCGATATCCGAAGCTCGGTGACATAGTCAAGGAATGAAGCACCGATTTCTTGCTTCATACGCTTGCTAAGATAGGTTTGATTGATATGAAATAGCGATGCTACTCGAGTAATAGACAGCTCCGGATCCTGATAATGACTGTCAATATACTCGATCACTTTTTGGATAAGCACTGTTCCATCCCCTGTATACCCGGGAAGCCCCAGCTCCTTATCCACCCTGCTTTCATGTGAATGCAAAGGATATTTTACCTGAAGATGCTCATCGATCCGATGAAGCAGCTTATTCAGATCACTCTTCGGCACAGGTTTCAATACATAATCGAATGCTTGCAGTTGCACGGCTTGACGCGCATATTCAAAGTTATCGTAGCCGCTGATGATTACAACTAGAACCGACGGGCAGCGTTCGCGCAATATATTTATCAGATCGAGCCCATTCATATTCGGCATGTTGATGTCCACAAGACATACATGTGGTGGGGCTTCCTCCACCATATTCAATGCTTCGTTTGCACTTTTCGCTTCTCCTGCAACTTCAAAAAGATACGAACTCTCCTCAATGTATTGTCGCAAGCCTTTGCGAATGATCGTTTCATCATCGACGATGACAATCTTCCACATCTTCATTCCGCTCCCCTTCCAAAGGTATTCGAATGACCATAACGGTAATGCCATCTTCACTCTTCACTGCAAGGCCATATGGCACCCCGTAAGCTAGTCGAATGCGATGGTTTACGCTGTATAGCCCAAAGCCTGTGGCAGAACGATCATATTTATCATCAAGAAGGGCTTGATTCATCTGTTCAAGCTTCTCTTCAGGAATCATAACCCCATTATTTTTAACCTTAATGACCAAATAATCGACCTGTTTATATGCTGTGATCGAAATTTTGCACTTTTGATCCCTAAGTGGCTTAATCCCGTGATAAATCGCATTTTCCACCAACGGCTGCAGCATGAAGCGAACGACTTGGCACTGAGCAAGCTTTTCATCATATCGAAGCTCGTAGTCCAGAATCTCCTCATATCGCACGCCTTGAATATGAAGATAACTCTCGACATGGTACAACTCCTGATCAAGCAGAATGTAGGGACTGCCTGTGCCAAGCCCTAATCGGAAATACGCGCTAAGCGCTTCCACCATCTCCACGACATTGTCTGCTCCATGTTCCGTTGCCATCCACTGGATCGTATCCAATGTGTTGTATAAAAAGTGCGGCTTGATCTGCTCATGAATCAGTCTGAGTTCCATCTCCTTTCGGTCCTGCTCCACAGCGTATAACTGAACAAGCATGTCATTGAAGCTTCGCCCAAGATCGCCGATCTCATCCGAGCGCGTAACATCTGCTCGTATGGTTTGGTTGCCGTTCTGCACATTTTCCATTACCTGGCGAAGTGACTGAATTGGACGAATAATGGAAGAAGCAAGCAGCATCAGAAAGACGATAAACGCACTACCGATAAGAACGCCTACCAGCAATGCAGTCCGCTGGGTTTTGATCACCGCTAGCGATAGACTTGAATTCGGTACTTCGAGTACTAGCTTCCAGCCTTCCACATTTTGAATTGGAGCCTCAAATACACTTATGTTCTTCTTATCTGCTGCATCATCCGCTCCATCTCCTTCACCCAGCTCTCTGCAATCGATGATAAGCTGGCCTGACTGGTCATATAGCATTACATCTTGAGCAATCTCCTTCATCTTCTTGACGGAGACGGCTGCGGCAATATAAGCTACCTCATCATTCACCGATGGATTCACGCGATACAGAATGACGACGATTTCAGCTGCATTCGCTTTGGATACGATCGGATTGCTCACCACATAATTGGAATCTGAATTTAGCAGTAGTTTTCGATAGTAGGGTCGGTTTAGTATCGAAAAAGGCTTATCCCTTGCTGACCAGGAATCTCCGTGAATATCCACCACGCGTATGGATTCGTACTCTACTTGCTTTTTCGCCTCGAACTTATTGATCTCTTGCAGCAATTCATCTCGTGTCCAATGATGGTCCGAAGCTAGAGAAGCAAGCATGTCTATCTCACCGATGCGCTGATTAAACCAATAATCGATCTGGTCACTGCGTGCAGTAACCACTTGCTGCGTTAAGTTCTTATTCAAAGGGACAACCGTATGGTTCATCTCAAAATATATTGTTACAAGCAATGCAACGAACAGCAGCAAGAAGCAGCCTCCTGCGATTAACGTAATTTTTAAGTGAATTGTTTTCATTGTAATCATAGCCCTTCACAATATCCGTTTCTTACATGCCCGAAAAAGACAAAAAAACGCTAATCTGTGCAAATACATAATGCTGCACTAAATCTATAATAGGTCTTGTGCATATTTTCACATGAAATAACATTCATGTCTAGGCTAGAGATGAATGATTTGCCTAGCAAATCTTCCTCTCCCTAGTGTATGTAACCAATTCATAACAGAATGAAGGAGATATTATGCGAACTCACACGAAAAAGCTGTTATCTATTCTACTAGTCCTCAGTCTTATGTTCACGCTTGCTGCCTGCGGCGGTAAAGAGGCAGCACCGGCTGCAGATGCAAACGGAGTTCAAGTCTTTGAAGGAGTTGGGCAAGGTAAACATGGCGATATTAAAGTACAAGTTTCCTTATTAGATAACAAGATCACTGACATTAAAGTAACAGAGCACAAGGAAAACGAAGTACTTGCAGAGCCTGTTTATACGCAGCTCAAGCAAGATGTCATGTCAACTAACAGCGCAAAAGTTGATGCCATTAGCGGATCTACGGCTACAAGCAAAGGATATCTCGAAGCCATTCAAGATGCAATTACGAAGTCTGGACTTACTCTTGTCGCTGGCGCTGCAGTCAGTGGAAGCAAAGATAAAGAAGAAGCCGAGCAAACCTATGATGTTGTCGTCATCGGTGCCGGGGGTGCTGGTTTTAGTGCGGCTATCGAAGCGAACAGCGCTGGAGCTAATGTAGTTCTGCTCGAGAAAATGCCAACTGTTGGCGGCAACACATTGATCTCCGGTGGTGAGATGAATGCGCCTGACAACTGGGTTGAACGTGCTCTTGGCATCACTGATGACACGGCTGACTTGTTCTATGATGATACGATGAAAGGCGGAGACAACCTCGGGGATCCTAAGATGGTTCGTATTCTTGCCGACAATGCACTAGCATCTGCCGAATGGCTGCGCGATGATATCAAGGTAGAGTTCTTACCTGATCATCTGTTCCAATTTGGAGGCCATTCCAGAAAACGTGCGTTGATTCCTGTAGGTCATACAGGTGCTGAATTAATTACCAAGTTAAAAGCCAAAACAGACGCTGACCGAATCAAGATCAAAACTAATATGAAAGCTGAAACCTTGCTCAAGGACGAAAGCGGCAAAGTAACCGGTGTAACTGCGACTTCGGGTACTGGCGACAAGATCACATTCCATGCGAACAAAGGCGTCATCATCGCTACCGGTGGTTTTGGATCCAATGTAGAGATGCGTAAAAAGTATAATCCTAAAATGGATGAAAAATATATGTCTACCGATACACCAGGATCTACAGGTGACGGTATCGTTATGGCAGAAACGATTGGCGCCAAACTGACAAACATGGAGAATATTCAAACGTATCCAATCTGTAATCCTGAGACAGGTGTTATTTCCCTGGTTGCAGATTCCCGTTTCGATGGTGCGATTCTGATTAACCAAGAAGGCAAGCGATTCGTTGAGGAATTAGAACGTCGTGACGTTATTTCTAAAGCAATCCTTGCCCAAACAGGCGGATATACGTATCAATTATGGAATCAAGGCATTGAGGATATCGGTAAAACGATCGAAGTTCATCAAGACGAATACCATCAACTCGTTAAACAAGGCTTGCTCTTTAAAGCCGATACGATTGAAGAGGCGGCTGATTTCTTCAAAATTGACGTGAACACTTTGAAAGAAACAATTAATAAAGTAAATGATTATGCGAAAACAGGTAAAGACCTTGATTTCAAACATCGCGGTGGATTGAAATCTCTTGAAAAAGGCCCTTACTACATCGAAAAAGCTGTACCATCCGTTCACCATACAATGGGCGGATTGGTGATCGACGAGAAGACTCGCGTATTGAATGAAAAAGGCGAAGTCATCCCTGGGCTGTTCGCTGCAGGTGAAGTAACAGGGGTCATTCATGGTGCAAACCGTCTTGGCGGTAATGCCATCGCTGATATCTTCACATTCGGCCGGATTGCAGGCAAACAAGTTGTAGCAGAGTAATCTTATGTTTGTGTAACTGCTCTATTAATAAGTTAGCCTTAAAAACGTGCAAGATAGTTTGTTGAGTGCAGGTTGACTGCTAACTTTCAAGCTGCACTCTATGACATAGCAAACCGCCCTGTAAGCAACATTGCGAACAGGGCGGTTTTTTATGGTGGAGCCTAGGGGCTACGCTCGTCTAACTCTCAGCTCTTTTATCGTTCTCCGTTAGTAGAATTAAAATTGCCCAATTATTTTCTGGTACTATCACTAAAACTATAGCAATTATTTAGTGTCTACTTGACAAGGGTTCCTCACCAACAAAGCCACCGATTCCACATGTGTTGAGTGCTCAGTGTGAACAAACTTATACGATGTGCCCCCATTAAATGAAAGCCAGACTACGATTTTTTGTGGTCTGGCAAATCTTTTTTATATCCATGCTGGACAAACGTCCCCAACCCAACCTATCCTCTCAATACTCACAACCCCTGTTATAGTTTAGGAAATTGTGTGGAAAAAGTGTTTAGATACCAACACCCAAACTAACGATCATTAACCAATTTACACTCTATTCAAAATCCATATGTCAATTAAGAAGGGTTCAAGTATTATTACAATCTTAATCTTCTTTTCGAGATAATTGTTGCTCCATTTCCTCATACTTTTATGAACAAGATACAGAGCTCCAAATGTTAGGTAGGCCACCCAATAAGTAGCATATCAAACATATGATAATTCCATTCAACTTAAGGTAAATGTCATAGACTTGTAAGTTGAATACAATAGACGTTTAACCGTACTAAACTCATCTTTGCTTAAGATATTATCGATAAATTCATCATAGTAGTATATCTCGTTCAAACAAATTGTTCCATCATATATTTTATATTTAATCACTTCATAAGTACCAGGAATAATTGGTTGGAAAAAAATCAGGTTATTCTTCTTAACGCATAAGACATCCCCAAAATCACTTTTAATAACAAAGCCACTCTGACCTTTAAAATACTTGTTAACAAAATCTATACTTGGTTTCATTGATGAAGCCGAATTCACAAATATTGGATTAGTGTTATTGCTATAATCAATTGAATCCAACACATGTTCGGTACGATTACATCCTGTAAAATACATGATTCCTTTATAATCGCTAAGGAGTTTTTGAAATTCTTCTAATCGATCCATACTTGCTCTAATCTCTACGTCATCATAATTGGCGGTGTTATTTTTTATATTTTTATTCAAATCTGAACTTAATCCAATATAATACTTATACTGATTTTTTCTTCCTGTAGTAACATGAATATGAATAATCTCAGAATGAGGTAGTATTTTATCAATATTAGTAAATTCAACGTCAGAAATTAAATATTTCACTCTTTTTCCAAATATCGCATTAGCACTTTCTGTATTTAGGATATATGGCATAGCATAGAGTAATGATTCATTCTCAAGTTCTTCAATTTTTAATATATTAGTTTTCTGAACATACTTATCTTCATCCACTGTATTTGTAAAATGGATAGCATTTTGAGAATTAATAACTTCATTATCAACATATCTACTAAGTACATCTTCTTTTATACCATAGAGCATTTCATCATTTATTATTTCTTGAGTATATATGTCACCAGGAACAACAAACATAAACTCTTTGTTGGGATTTCTTTTAAAATCAGGCAATACACTTTTCATAATTTTTTTAAATCGTGTACTAGGATTATATCTCAAACAATCGTTATTTATTATTTTTTCTATTTTATTTGTGTTAATCCAGAGCTGTTTATCTATTTTTCGGAGATCTATATTTAGAGCAATTTCAGCAGTTCTAATAATAACAAAATTCAAGATATTTAAAGCAGTGGTTAACTCACTAGTTGAGCTGAATTTTTCAATAAAATCCTCCATCTCAACTCGTCCAACATTATCTTCTAAATATACTCTGTATCTTTTAAACAGGTTAATTGCATAATCTTTGTTTAGCAGATATCGATAGTCATTAATGTATGTACTATATGGTTTGGTTAATTGCCTCAAGTGATTATTCATTTCATCCTCTCCGCATTTCGAAAAGATATAGATTAATTCAACTAGAGTAGCTACAGTTTCTTGCATTCGTATCATATTACTAATTAGAAGCCTTAAAGAACGTTCATGCTTTTGATCAATTCGATTAAGCGAATTTAAAGTTATAAGGTATATCCCATATAAAGTACCCTTTGTTAAATATGAATGTATATATTCGTGAACTGCTGTAGCTTTTACATTCAATCTATTATGTTCTAATACATCCACTTTTGTCATTGGTAGGTAATTATAAATTCCAAGCAATCCTTTTTTCAAATTCATCCCCACGTCTTTACTCGATTTTTGTAACGGGTCTATTGTATTGTTATACATCCTGTTTAGTAATAATAAACTCACTGCTAGTTCACACCTCGCGAACCTGCATTCCACCGTTACTCGTTAAAATAAAGTTTTGTTACAAATCACGATTTCCGCCCGATTATCTTCTCATTTCGACCGATTTCTCAGGATTTCCCCCTCGTTTTTTCTCACGTTGTTCTCCAGTAATAATAAATATTTAATACATCTTTTCCACCCGAAAGGTTGATGGGGCGGGATATAGAGTAAAGACTTTATTATAACTGAGTCGAGTTGGGTCGTAGTGACTTTATTATTAATGCTACGAGTTTATGTGGGGCTGCACCTTATAAACCAACGAACAAACCGCTTCCACATGTGTAGAGTAGAAAGTGTGAACAAATTAAAGGTGTGGGTAATATTCGCTGATTACTACACTCGAAAAGCCAAACGCTCGAGATAACAATATTAATGTACCAATGCCCTTTGATTCCATTGACGATATCTCAAAGATCAGTTTGATTGTCTCAATTTCTGAATGTTCAAATAGGCTATTTACGTTAATGTTCTTACCTTGCTTGTATTCTAACGATTTATACTTTGCTAAAGATTTAAAGCTCACTTTATTAGCTAATATT
The DNA here is from genome assembly GCF_037963325.1 of Paenibacillus sp. FSL E2-0201. Lineage (NCBI taxonomy): Bacteria > Bacillati > Bacillota > Bacilli > Caryophanales > Paenibacillaceae > Paenibacillus > Paenibacillus sp. FSL E2-0201. The sequence goes on along the minus strand of NZ_CP150154.1, from coordinate 741,027 downwards.
AGATCCACCTATTTTTCCAAACTGGGTACTCCAAAAGCTCCCTTTTTTCTACTTCATGTAGGATATTAATATCTTTCCTTTCAGAATACCTCCTTAAAAGTAACAAATATGCCATTTCCTCAGCAAACTGCATATAGCTAAAACTACCACAGTATTCACTTTTTATCGCTACGATTTCCGAATCCTCGAATCCTTCAGAGTCTGTATAGTATGCTTTGAAGCTATAAATAGAGTTTAAATCACTTTCATCATTGCCCCAGATTGGTATTGTTGCTGGCAAAGGGACATCTTTCATTTCGTTCTCTAAAAACATTTCAAATAGTAACCACGCCTCCGCAGCAAGGGGATTATGTTCCAATCTACTGATGAACTCATAATCTCTAACTGCCTCTCCAAGAGAATAAGAGTACTCTAACGCATCTGCTAGATAATTCTCTATGCCCTCATTAAAGCTTTTAAAAGCAAGAACATCTGCAATAATAGCATCGGCAATGGTGAATCTAACATTATTTAGTTCGCTTATTTCGTCCCATGATATTACCACTATTGGTATTTTCTTTTCTTTACATATTCTCAATTTCAGATCAAGTTTTAGTTTCCTATATGGGTCTTCAGTCTCGTTTACTTTTACATATTCCGTTTTAGTTGAATATCCACTACCCAAACCATCAAACTCAATAATCAATAAAACCTTTCCATAATCGAGCGGATTACCAGAAAGAATTACAAAATCAAAGTCTGATACTTTTAAAAAATCTTTCTCTTTATCTGTAAGTTTCCCTGAGTTACTGTAAATCTCTTTAATAATTTTGCTGCAGGGGAGATGATGACTAATTCGCAGATTAAATTTTTCCCACTTCTCAGTTAGCTTAATAAATAAGCCTCTCTCGGCTTCACTATCGAAAATATGGTCTGACATAAAAGCCCCCAAAAATAGAAATGATACTTGCACAAATCCATCAGTGTACTTAAGCTTTTTCCAACTATACTTAAGTCTCTAAATGAACAAATATTTGCTTATCCATATTTAAAATGCTCAAGAGAGATAAGTTTATTCTTTACTAAATGACTATATAGATGAGTAATTGAAGAGTATGATACAGCAGTATCCTTAGATTTTTCTGTACGGTATAATTAGATGTACTAAGTTTTAAAATACTTAAGAATCCGAATAGGTAATTTTTTTTGAAATTCTTGATTTTCACATCAAAGACATTCAGCTCGTGGATGAAGTAGCTTTAATATGAGCGGTCCAGGATCCGACGAGTTGATAAGAGAACTAAGCCATTAAAGTGCAAACACAATAATATTGTATATCAATGCCAGCCCAGAAGATTCCTCATCCAGATTAGAAATCACCCGCTAAAAGGTATGTGGAAATCCCAAACAAAAATGGGGCCGCGAATAGCTTACATCCCCATTCCGTCCCCAACCAACCCTCTCACTACTCACAAACCCTTATATACCAAGGAACAAACCGATTCCACATGTGTTGAGTAGACAGTGTGAACAAAATCTATATGATGTGCCCTCACCAAGCCACTATTTGTGGCTTTTTTTATCTAATAATGCTTTTATTCTATAGGTAGGCGTTAACCTATCCCCCTATTTGAGTTCTTCATACTTAATAATTTCTTTATAGATCATTGTTATTAGTTGTTGTATGTTTGAAGTATGTCCAGTATAAATAATAACAGCCTCATCTGATAAATTTGCTTTTACTTTATTAAACATCGAATGGTTGTTAATAGTCTCATTGTAGATAATAACTTCTTGACTTGATAAGAATGTTAAGTCAACACTCAATTCATCGGGCAAAATATTTCGAGATCTAGGTAAATACTCCTTAATTTTATCTTGCCATCTTTTTTCCCCACCAATGATGACACATTTTTTTGTATTAATTATTGCACTCATATCATTAATGGGAATTTCATGCGATGGGTCCTGATCAATCTGGTGTTGGAGTTGTTTTTGATTCTCCTTTATCTCCATCTCCATTGCATGGATTTTCAATTGCAATTCCTCTATTATCTTGTCTTTCTTTAATACCTGTCTCTCTAGTTCTAAAATACCAGAATCTAACGAATCTATAATTGTTCTATATTTTTTAATTTCCGTTTCTTTTTTCTCCTCATTAATCTTTAGTAGAGCATTATCGCGTTCATACTCCTCTCTTAATTTCTGAAGGTCATGATAAGTATCTTCAGGTAAGGTAACAATGTGTTTATACTTAGTTGCATTATAATCTTCTGCTAAAGCTATCAATAGTAAATAGCTCCCCAATAAATCCTGAAGCTCCTCTTCACTACATTTATTTCCCAAGGCTGCATAACATAAGTTAACTAGGTCATTGATCTTCCTGTGATCAATCGCAGTAATATTTTGTAAATCAATAGGATGGATTTTACAATAATTAAGAATGTGCGCAGTCTTATTAATACCTTTCATAAAAGGATGCATATTCATTTGTCGTTTAACAATATTTTCTAACTCGATTTGTGTCTTTCCATTTCTATTCGCTTCAATAATAGGAAACTTATGGATATTATTCATTAATGTAATGAAATCGTTTAACGGCAGAGTAAAATCTTTTTTAAGAATACCCATTGCTTTGTATTTTCCAAGGAATCCCACCGTATTTTCATTTGGAACTACACCTAACTTAAATTCTCCAAAAATCTGAATAAAAGAAGAATTCAGCAAGTCAATATCAAAATCGTCAAAAACAATACTTTTATTGAGTTCTCTTGACAAGTATAGTGCGACACCAAAAGTATGAGCCGAATGAACGGTCTTATTAAAACCGTTTTTCTTTACGTGATTTAGATACGAGTCTCTAAGTATATAAAAATCAACTTGTTTTTTGTCTTTCACGAAATTATATACAAACTTAAAGCCCTTCTTAATAAATCTTAGAGTTAATTCATTTGTCCCCATGCTTTTTTCGTGCAGAAACAATCCAATAAATTGCTGAATAGCCTGATAATTATTAATTGACAAGCAACTAATCCTTGGATCTTTATAGTAAGGACTTTCCTTATATAAACCATAGTAAAATTCTTTGTCCTGGTTGTAGATTTCCTTAATATCATTTTGAATAAAATCCCTTGATCCTATCGCAATAACAATCAGTAAATCAAAATCAGGAATATTAAGTTCAGAATAAAATTCATCAAAGATTGAATTCTTTCGAATCCTTCTCAAAAATATTTCCTCATCTCTGTGAAACAGCATAATTCCCCAGTAAATTATAACTGTTTTTTATTTATGAAAATAAAGGGTGCTAATAGAATTTTTTCGACTGTCGGATATTCTTTTTATATTGATAACATTTTTTTCTCTCTATAATACATATCTATATCTCCGTCCTCAGAGACCTTTATAGCCACCCCATATTTTGACGCTGAAATTGCGGCAGCAGTTCTAGCGCCTTGAACCATAGGATCTGTCCCTTTTGAATTAGTTAATTTATTGAATGTTAGAATATTAAAATGAGAATCCAGTATAACTGCACCATCTACAGATGCTAATTGTTTAAAAAGATCTGTATCAACATTATTTACAGTCATAGTTTTATTTTCTTTAGTGAAAATTATATTTTCAAAATGAATTGATGATGGATTCAAAACAAAGCCCCTAGGAAACTTTATTCCCCTCTTAGAGAACGATTTGTTGAGAATATATTTTTTATGCCGTGTTGGCAAAATAATAAATAATGCCCCTGTGTTATCCTCCGACATTTCTTTAATAAATTCGGCCAGTTTAGCGATAGAGGAAAGAAAGTAATCTAACATATTCGATTCCGGTTCGACTATATCATAGAGAATTATTTGTACAAGATGTTTTTCTTGTACCATAAATAATAGCTCAAATAATGATTGTTTAAATAAAAGGTGGTTTTTTAGCTTCCATTTACCATTATAAATTGAAAGGTAGTAATCTGAATACATATACCAGTTGATTCGTCTTTTATTGATATATATCAATTCATAAGGTGGTCGGGTTTCAACCAACTTTTCCGCACCATTATCGAGAGATACTAACTTTTCTTTGACAAACTTTCTAATAGATTCATCAACTTCAGGTTTTTCTAGTACCGCTTTAAAGTATTCTTTTATTATTAATTTGCTAGCTTGTAAGTCATATTTCCTTAACTCATTTAATAAAAGTTCTTTAATACTTTTAGAGTTCTTTTTTCTCAAAAGACCCATAATAGAATAGTCTTTATTAACAAGCAACGCAAGAGCATTACCATTGAGCATTATTCTCGATAATTTATCATGCTCAAATAAATCCCTTAGTTTAATATGTGAATCAAAGGGTAAATATTCAATTCCCATTTCATTGAAAAATTCATTATTTTCTTCACTCAAATCATTTGGAAAGAAGACAATAAGTACCTCTGCTGGTTTAGATTCATATGTCTTAATACTCATATCTTTTAAACACTGTACAAAATCTGATAAAGCTTTATTATCGTCGTCATCGCCTGAATTAAGAAGTGATAATGATATTTGTTCAGTAATAAACTGGGGATTCAAAGGATAGTTAATCTCATTTTCCAGGTATTTACTAATATACTCATTAGCCAAGACCAATGGATGAAGAAAATCCGACTCAAATGCTGAAAAAACAAAGGAGGGTACTTCCCCATCAATAACTATTCCATTATTTGGATTATGGTTTATATCTATTTCATATCCAAAATACTCTTCTAATATTAACTTGAAAATTTCATTATCTTCTTTAGTTAGCAACTAATTACCCACTTTCCGATAAATACTGGTATAACTTCTAGTAGCTATCACATACACTTCCAAATAATTGTAACTATCCACCTCAAATAAAATCGTTTGACTACCTTAATCTACCATTATAAAATTGGAAGATCCATGTATTTAATTTTGAATAAAAAAAGGAGTACTGGATTATAATTTTGCCGAAAATGAAATAGATAACATTCAAAACTTAAATGTATTATTTGGATTCTCTAGAATGATGTACTCAAAAGTACTACCTACATAAGATACGTAAATTGTTTTGATATATCTTAATCAAAACAATTGCAAGGAACATCTGTGTAGGATAAGATGAAATTTCTGACCAACTCTATCTTTTTCGTGATAAGTGAAGCTGGACTGCTTCAAAAGTAAATGATTTTATTGTTACACATATAACTACATCATTTGAATAGAGGATGAATATAATGTATAATCAAGAAAATTATAGCAAATTATTAATATTGGTTGGGATTGCAATATTTTGTTTTCTCTTTATCGGAAGAGATTTAGTTCAAATTTCATTTATAGACCTATTTAGAAATGCTTCAACCGCTTCATTAATTACGATAGCCTTTCACTTTTCATTTAAAAAATGGATATGGAAATGGAAATTGATTACATTCACCAATCCGTTTATTGTTCTTGTTCCTAACCTCCATGGTACATGGAAGGGTACACTTCAATCGAGCTGGATTAATCCTGAAACAGGAAATTCACCAGACCCTATTGAAATAACAATTTTTATACGCCAAAATTTCAATGGTGTCAGTGTTGAAATGAGAACTGAACAAATGGTAAGTAGAAGTTACATAGCAGGTTTTAAAAAGGATGCTGATTCTGGCACTTGTGAAATATGCTATACATACACAAGTCAAGCCTTTGCTAATAACGTTTCAAGTAATCCCTGGCACGATGGAACCGCCAGACTTGCTATCAATGAAGGAAAAAAATTTAATTTACATGGTAACTATTGGACTATTCGGAAAACAATCGGAACTATAGTGCTAAATAGGGTAAGTAAAACTATTGATCTTTAACATTAAACCTCTCTTGGTTTAAGAAACCCACGAATTTTAACCTGTTGGATCATATCCAGCTATCACACCCAAAACATGATTTCACGAGAGGCACCGTACGTCAATTTATCCGTCTGAAGTGCAGTATAAACAGAAATTAAAGGCCATTTACCAAATAATCGAGCTAGAAAACCAATACATGCGATTAGCCGAGAAATTAAAAAAAGTGCAGTCTGTTGATATTGTTGCGTTATGGTACATCTTTACATACATTATTTTCCCTTATAAAATGCACCATGAACCATTATTTTGTACAAAACAAGAACACGAAGCTAGTATAAATTAAGCATTAACATACGATTTTCATTTCTAAAAAAGAGGCGGTTCTCCGAGAACTTCGCCTTTTTCTTTCTCCTATTTTACTTAAAAAAGATATTTATCCTTGCTGTTCTTAAATATTATTGTTCTGAATCTTTGTCATTATTTCATTGAAGGTAAGGGTTAATATAGCTCCCACAAAGTCTGAGCTAGGTATACACTGATGAAGATGCAAGATCCTTTCCCAAATGAATCATAAGATCGGACATAGTCGTATAATACTACATAGTAAGATTTACACATTAATAATCTTCCGCCCTCCTTTTACGTCCTATGAGCCCAAACCAAATCTAAGCCTCAATGAATAACTTGATCGTCTTATAAGGGGGTATTAATATAGAAGAAATACATGATAACAGGTTCATCCTGCATACTGTGAAGTGAATCAATTGTAGACTTGTAAATGAAACCTATTGATCACGAATATTATTTTCCGATCTAAGACCAATGAATGAAACTAAATACAGTTAAAATTGTAAAATATCCGAAGAGGGGGTTCAATGATGAGGGATATAGAACGGATTCCACAAGTAATGGATGCATTAAAAAATTGCTGGGACACCATGCCGGATATGCGGTTTGGACAATTAATCGAAAATATTCTTTCACACTATAAAGGAGAGGGAAATCTAGACTCTAGCCTTTGGAATATGGAGGAGAACGAATGGTTAAAAGCTATCCAATTATTCTCTGAACACCATAAGGGAAAATGGATTTATCCACCTGACGAACAATGATTACGATTATATAGATAAGCGAAATACTAAAAAATAGAAACTCAACAAGAACGTAACCGTAGACTAAAGCAAGAAGCAATTCAGCGGAGCAGTCGTGAGTTTACAAGATATTCTCAAAATCAGCCACGACAATATTTTGATTCACCGCCCTCCTCATCTGCTGAAATACGATGTCCAAAGTGCCAATCAAATCAGATCTCCGCAGAAAGAAAAGGGTTTAGTATGAGTAAAGCAGCAGCAGGTGGTTTACTATTAGGTAGCGCTGGATTATTGGGAGGATTTTTAGGAAGCAACAAGCAAGTTAATACCTGCATAAGATGTGGATACCACTGGGGGAAGTAATTCTTCGGGTGGGGAAGAATGTGTCTTTCGATTGCAATTAACTATCTTCAATATAGCCAGCTATTAAATATTTTTATTGTTAAGAGATTACTCTACTAAGGTGATCTCTTTAACGTATTTCCGGGTGTTTAGTTCAACTATATCATGATAACGAAGCAATTCCTTAAATTCAGGTTTTTCCTGGATTCTCCTAAACTGTCTTTTTCCGCTGGATGTTGTAAGACCCAAGAGCTCGCAAATCTCAGATTTAGTAATTGTCTCACATGGGTAAAGAGCGCTCAACACTTGTGAAACAGCTTCGTACCAAAAAGGTCTTCCTATACCAGTATTCCACTTTTCGAAGGTGCTTCCCTGGAAGTATTCATTCACTAACTTGGTTAATACCCGATCTTTCGTACATATGTATACATGAACAGAAGCATTAAAATCTTTGATTCGGAGGGCTATACGGGAGGCATCCTGAATAACGGATACCAATTGATCACTCAGTTTGATCTTTTCTTCTTCTAGGTTATGATTCCTCCTGACTCCTCTAATAGGATTAATTATACCAGATGGAGATTTGCCATTAAGAAGGCCGAATTTAGATGCATAATATGGCTCCCCTTTATTAAGGATGTTTACCAGTACTACAGCTGTACAGAATTGATATTCATTTGACCCCTTTACATTACCAAAATGGTTAATAAGAACCTGCCCCGCTCGTACTTCATCAGAAAGCAACTCACTTAATAGCTCTTTAAACTCCTTATAACAAAGAACAAGAACTTTATTTTCGGACGAGATCAACTTAATATGAGTAGCAAGCTCAGTCAGGATTTCATTATTTTTACGCAATTTTGTCTTGGTCGTTGATAACTCAGCAACGTGAAAAGTTGCATTTGAATAAGTACGGTACCCCTTTGGGATATCCAAAATATCTATCCTGTCCCTCATAACTTGATAATCAACATCAGTAGCAGCAGTTCCATCCAAAATGATTACGTTATAATCGTCAAACTGTAGTGAATTTATACTAGAAACGGTAATCGTGTTAGAACCATCTGGCTGCCTACTCCAGTTGCCCCCGTCCCGTATAAGCAATTCAACCTTCTTCAGAAGTTGAGGATTGGTTCCATGATAATGACGGTTCCAAATGGGGTGACAGTCAAAACTAAAATCTCTTTCCATTGAAAGAATACATTTTATATCATCCTCGTCCTGGTGAAATAGGTCTTTTACTTTCTCTAGAATAGATATAACTCCATCAAACTGATTCAGATGCTCCTGCATATTGCGGATTTGTCCTTCCACATGTAGTATATCCTCCAATGTCAAAGGAGTGATGGTGACAAGGGGTGGTTTCTCATCGATAATAAGGAGCCTACGGGGATGTTCAATTCGGTTAATATCATACCAAGTAGCGTACGTATCCAGACGTTCTCCCTCCATCTCCAATCTGCTATGGGATAGAATAACAATCGGATACTTTTTTTGTTCATCATACTTTTTAAACGTTTCACAGGCGAATCGTTCATCACACCCTCTACAAATACCGTAGGTATACTCTTTGGGTTCCTTAACGCAGTATTCTGAGCTAAACGCACTCTCCATAACATAGGCAGCAGGTCGCTCATTCCAATATGGGGCGTCCAAATTCCATAAAACTTCATACAACCCAAGCTCCTCAACGATTTGCTTTGCAGTCTCAATGCGTTCGACAACAATTACCGCTCCTGCATTAAACAAATCATATTTCAGTAGATATTTGAGATATGTCTGAAGCCAAGTACTCTTGCCGCCTCCAGGAGGTAATGGAATGCAGATTGGATTCACATTATTTACCGCCGTATAATACGTCATACTTTGTATAACTTGGCGAGTCGTTGGATCGAAAATAATATTGCGCCGTTCCATTTGAGCAGACATAAGTTCCATAACCCCGATAACAATGTCTCTTTGAGCACCAAAATCTTCAACAAGCGGAACAACTTGCGGTCTTATAAAATCGGTAAGCTGTAAATCGAGATACTTCTGTTCCTTAACAGACTCCATATCATTAAGTACATCAATTAAGTCCTCCCATTTTAACTTTTCGGCCACCCACTTGAGCGGTTTTCCGTTTTCAATTTCACAGCCTCCACCCGCACTCCCAGAAGAACAGTGAACAAGCAGATTTTCTTTATACATATATGCTGATGGTTTATTATCTCCATGAACAGGACATTGGAATGCAAGACGATCCCCGTAGTCTACAAATTCCTTGCCTTCCATTTCGAGATTTGATATAAACATCGATATAATTTGCTCCAATTCCGTCTCTGAATATCTAGAAGATATCGGCTTTCTAACGAAATGCTTCTTATGAACGGGCGGGAATGCTTCAATAATTTCGGTCTGTGAATATTCATTTTGTGGGTCAAAAAATACAATGGTTTCCGTTACCACCCGTTCTGGATATTCCTTGTAATTAGACGCAAATGGAGACCGTAAGGCATTAGAAGGGTTAATTACCGATCCGTCTGCTCCGAAAAATTCCACGAGTTGCTGTTGAACATTCTTAAAATGGCTTATGGACTTTGCAATAGTGTCAGGAGTAGATATATCCCAATAGGCCTCCTTAATCTTATATAACAGCTTATAACCCGCTCGCCCCTCATAGATCATTGTAGGTTGTAGCTTAGCTTTCTGTATTCTACTCCATTGCTCCTGTTTAGCACCTTCATCCATATCAACAAAATGCCATCGAATGCCAAGTACTTGCTCATCCTTTGAACTGCCGTTCAGATAAAGGCAAATACCAAGTTTTTCATTTTCGACCTCATCAATTAAAATTGGAATTGAAAGGTTTATACAGCCCAAATACACATTACCCTTACGTGTGCTGGACTGCTTCCCTTTCTTTAAATCCTCTAATAAAAGAATCGGTATATGTTGATCACCCGCCGCGAAGTATAGCAAAGTATCTCCGAGGTTATCCAAGCGTGGTACTGTTATTAAACTAGTCATTTCAATTCCCCTTTTATTTTTAAGGCGGTGGACTCATGATTTCTAAAAGAGGACAATTTCTAATATATATATACTAGAGAATGTCCCCTATCTGAAAGAATAGGAGTCCGAATACCTCACTTCTGTTTAAATACTTCTTACTGAATAGCTACAAAGAGTTCACAACCTCAACTCCGCAACAACTCTTCAGAAAAATTTCTCCGGTATATAATGAAGCACCCTATCTCACCAATATTTGTAACGACTTTTCTAGGTACTGGGTGGGGTAAGAATCATTATAATCGGATCATTTCATACTCTAGTACTCTTCCATACGCAACGAGAATGTGCTTTTAATCTTTATGAAAGCAAAATCAGATTTGGATAGGAGGAAACAAAGTTGAAAATTGTAAACTTGATTTACTAGCAAAGAACTCATGTCTCGTTAACATTCTACTCACTATAGGTAATGTGACCATCTATTCTGTTGTCGATAATCTCGACATTAGCAGTGAGTAGACCTGATCTTAATAGAAGTCTACACAGTTCTTCCAAGGCTTCCTGAATGTTCTGTTCGCCATTGTACTCATGAAGTATGCTCATAACTTCTCACCTCCCCACCCCTTTATACGACCTTGGGTTGCTATTGTTTAGGAGGTGAGCAAAGAAAAATTTATTATTTATTCAACTAAATTCTTGGCGGGGGCACATCGTATAAGGCACTAGAAACTCTTTAGGAGGACTACACCTATGCGATACGCCATATATGCACGTGTAAGTACTGATCATGATAGTCAAAAGGAAAGTGTCGGTCACCAAATCGCTTTCTTCAATCGTTATGTCGAGGAAAGGTCTGGTACGATTTACGATGTCTATAAAGATGAAGGTGTCAGCGGAACGAGTATTAAGGGCCGAAGCGATCTACAGCGTCTACTAAGGGATGCTAGGGCCAAAAATTTTGAATATGTATTGTTCAAGTCCATTTCCCGATTCGCCCGCGACATTCAAGATGGAATCAACATAAAACGCGAATTGGACAGCCTCGGGATTGGAATGATATTTATAGAGCAAAACATCGATACTAGAACCGCCGATGGAGAGTTGATGTTCTCAATCCACTTGTCTGTCGCCCAACAAGAAAGTGAAGCTACTTCGAAACGAGTAAAATTCGGTAGGCGTGAAAAAGCAGCCAAAGGCAAATTCAACGGCTCCCTCCCCCCGTTCGGCTATATAAAGAACGGAAATATACTAGAGCTTGACCCGAAATACTCACTTATTGTAAAGGAGTTATTCCGCCTGTATCTCTACGAAAATATGGGGTTATATAAGTTGTCGAGATACTTAAATAATGCGGGTATACCAACACCGAGGGCAGTAGTGGGGGCTAAAAATGCAGGAGTTCTTTGGCAACAAAGTACAATAAAACTTATTCTCACCAACCCCCTCTATACAGGAAACATGGTGCAGAATAGGACGGAGACTATCAGTCTACGAACTAATCAACGCAAGGAGATACCCGCAGAGCAGCAGACTGTTGTCCCTAATACACACCCCTCCCTTATCTCTATGGAAGAGTTTCACGAAGCGCAGATGAAGTTGAAACTAAAAGGGGAACGTCGAAGTAATGGTCAAGAGAGCCTTTTTGCACACATCGCCGTATGTGCCGATTGCGGAATGGGAATGCATTTTAAAAAGGACAGGGGCGGATATACGTGCGGGAAATACGGAAAATATGGAAAGAAGTACTGTAGCTCTCACTATGTGAAGGCAGACGATCTGCTGTCGAAGGTGAAACAGCATCTGAAGTTGTTGACTTCAGGTAACCAGATTAATACCCATAAGCTCGTTGAGATATTCAAAAAGGAATCAGGATATACTTCTGACAACCACGACAAAGAATTACGGAAAGTTGAAAGTAAACTCTCTCTACTAGCAAAGAAACAGAGCAGGTTACTTGATCTCCTGAATGAGGGGGAGCTACTACAAGAGGAATGGCGAACTCAAAATACTCTGGTTCGAAATGAGAACGCCTTGCTTTCTGAACGTAAGGCTGAACTGATGACGCAGGTAAAAAACGAAAAAGACCTGGATACAAACATCCAAGTCTTTGAAAAACAAGTAAAGAAGTTGCTTCATATCGATTTCGAGGATGAGCGGATACTCAAGCAAATTGTCATGAAGCTCATTCAGAAGATTGAAGTCTTCAGTGATGGAAACATAAAAATACATTACAATATCGCTCATCCAAAACTTATACATGGGGCATAGAAATTAATCCTGTCCCATCCATTTTAGCCACACTGTACACTCCACATGCACCGTATGCGGGAACATATCCACCGGAGTTACCTCCACTGTCTTATATCCACCATCCTCGAGCACCCGCAAGTCCCTTGCCAGTGTCGATGGATTACACGATACATACACCACTCGTTCCGGCTTCATCGCCAGAATCGTCTCCAAAAGTCGTGGATCGCAGCCCTTACGCGGAGGATCAACCACGATAACATCTGCCGTAATCCCCTGCTCTTTCCAGTTAGGGATTACATCCTCAGATGCGCCTACCTCAAACACTACATTATCCATACCATTCAAAGTGGCATTCGACCGCGCATCCTCAATCGCTTCGCGTACGATTTCTACACCGTAGACCTGCTTAGCATGCTGTGCAAGGAACAATGAAATCGTACCGATCCCACAATAAGCATCTATAACAGTCTCGTTACCCGTAAGCCCAGCATATTCCACCGTCTTACCATAGAGGACCTCGGTTTGTGCCGGGTTAACCTGATAAAAAGAACGGGCAGAAATCGCGAATTTCACATCGCCGATATAATCGTAAATAACATCGTTCCCCCAAAGGGTACGGGTTGTATCTCCAAAGATTACGTTTGTCTGCTTAGTATTCACGTTCTGGCAGATGCTTGTTACGGCTGGGGTTTCGCGGCGGATCTCTGCTATCCATTCGTCAACATTCGGAATACGGTCACCGTTAGTAACAAGGACAACCATCATCTCACCAGTACGGAAGGCTTTCTTTACTACGACATGACGCAGTAAGCCTTTGCCAGATTCTTCGTCGTAAGCAGTAATGCGAAGCTTGCGTCCGATATCTTTCACCTTGCGTACAACGTCATCATTATCTTCATGCTGAATTAAGCATGTTTCCATATCGATGATGCGGTGACTGCCGCGCGCGTAGAAACCACCCACAAGTCCGCCTTCCGTTACGCCAATTGGCACCTGAGCTTTGTTGCGGTACCGCCAAGGCTCGTCCATGCCCAGTGTTGGGCGGACGAGAATGCCCTCTGTCTGAGCCGCCTCAGCGTCCCCGACAGCAGCCACACCGCTCACCCGGAGCTTCCCAATCCGCTCCAGGTTGTCCACCACCAGCTGCCGTTTCCACGCCAGCTGCGCGGTGTAGTCCATATGCTGCAGCTGGCAGCCGCCGCATTGGTCATAGATCTCGCAAGGCGCCGCAATGCGGGCGCTGCTCGCCTCTACTAAATTCAGCAGCTTGGCGTAGCCATACTGCTTCTTAGTCTTGAGCACCTTTGCCCGGACCTTCTCCCCGGGAAGGGCTCCCTGCACAAAAAGGGTAAAGCCTTCAACGCGGCCTACCCCTTCACCTTCATGGGTCATGCCGATGATATCGAGCATAACCTCATCATTTTTATTCACAGGCAGTCCGGCGACAGGCGCCTTGCCGACTGGGCGGCTGGTGCTGCGTCCACTGCGGTGTTTACTCATTATTTATTGTTCACTTCTTTCATTATCATCGCTGTATAAACCCAATTAAATGTCTTCGATCATTATCATCGCTGTAATCTCACAGTGTCTTCGATCAAAGATCATCGCTATATATACCTAAAATATCTGTCCATGGACCCTTAGTTATTCTCAGCAAAAATTCGCAAATGCTGTGGCAAAATCCGGAATCGCCCTGGCAGTTCTCCGCCTAGCTCGCCGTCCAAATTCAATTGGACATGCCCTGGAGAGATTACATCCATCGCATCCGTACGGAAGTATATAACCTTCTTATCGTTCAAATGCTCGCCGCGAAGGGCTAATCTGACCAAACGGACAAACTCCGCTAGGTTGCATTTTTTAACCGCAATAACATCTAACAGACCATCATCGATACGAGCGCCGGGAGCAAGCTTTTCAAAGCCACCAACAGAATTCGTGTTAGCAATCAGGAACAGCATGAACTCATCATGAATGACTTCTTGACCATTAGCACGAATGATTAGTTCCTGAGGAGAGAGGCTGACCATTTTTTCAATACCTTTTAAATAGTACGCAAGCTGCCCTATCATGGTCTTCAGCTTACTAGGAACTTCATAGGTCAGTTCGGTTAGACTACCGCCGCCTGCAATATTAATAAAATAACGGTCATTTGCCTTACCGATATCAATCGGACGTGTCTCTTGGCGAATGATCAGATCACAGGAATCTTCCCAGTTCTTCGGGATCCCCATTGCACGTGCAAAATCATTGGTAGTACCAAGCGGCAAAACGCCGAGTGGGGGAAGATTAGGCTTCTCCGCCATACCATTAATAACCTCATTTAAAGTGCCATCGCCACCGGCTGCTATGATCAAATCATAACCGCGTTCTACTGCATCTGCAGCAGCTAACATAGCATCGCCTTCTCCGGTTGTTGCATGGCAGGAGGCCTCAATGCCACCCATATCCAGCCGGTCCAAAATATCGGCGAGCCGCTTCTTCATCTCTTCCCGTCCAGAAGTGGGATTATAAATCAATCTCGCAGTTTTCATTACCGGAACGCCACCTGTTTTTATAATAGAATAACCTAATTGATTATACCTAATTCGGACCACTACAATCAATGTTAAAGGCCCTTTCATGCAAATATTCCATTATACAGCAATTCATGACACTTCATCTGACAAAAAAATATATTTATATGTATATGCAACATATCCCGTATTATCCACGGATGTGGGCACTATTTTTCATGATTAAGTGTGTTCAGGGTGAATTGCTTTATCATTTACTTCGAATCTGTTCGAGGAGTGTCTCTACCTGTCTCTCAATCCAATGCGGAAGAAGAGGGTGCGGAAGAAGCGTTTGACCAGAATACTTATAGGTTAACCCTTTAAGTCTATTCGGAACCACATGCTTAGTGAAATACCCTTCACTCAAAAAAAGCGGTGCCACCAGCACCTCGTGACCCTGCTCCTGCCAATACTCCACTTTGCTTCGTACACTGTCCGGACTCAGCAGACCATAGTCGGCCGCCGCTACACCACTTACCTCACGTACACGCTCCGCCAGCGAAGATATCCCCTGCTGCCAGCGTTGCCGGAAGCCATCATAGATGCTGCCATGACCCACGAGTAGAATTGTTTCACGCGCTGGTTCCGTAGACAGCACACGTAACTTGTCCCAGATCATTACAGCGATGTCCGGGTCATCGTCGATAGGATAACCATAGTGAACTCTAGCCTTCACTGAGAACAGTGCTAAATCCGTCTCACGTTCAGGCTCAGGTTTGGCGCCTAGTGCATATTCTATCTCATCGACATGTGTGCTTCCCGAGGAAACGAACAATGGGATCACAATAATATCTGTGATCCCTGCGTGTTCCAGCTCATTTATTCCATCTTGAATCAGACGGTCCTCTACCAGCTCTAAAAAAGAGACCACCACAGGAATCTTTTCACCTAGCGATAATCCACTTACGGCTTCCTCCACGATCGACACCCAAGCCTCGTCGCGAGAGCCATGACTGATAATAAGTACGCCCGGTACCATAAATTAGCGTCCCAAACGTTCCAATGTTAATTTATATCCATCATTGCCGTAGTTCAGGCAACGTTTCACACGGGAAATCGTAGCTGTGCTTGCACCCGTCTCTGCTTCGATCTGGTTGTAAGTCGAACCTTTGCCGAGCATACGCGCTACTTCCAGTCGCTGCGACAGCGATTGAATCTCGTTCACAGTGCACAGATCATCAAAGAATACGTAACATTCTTCCATATTTTTCAATGTTAAAATAGCTTCAAATAATTGGTCGATACTTTTATCGTTTAGCTTCTTCAGCTGCATAAGATCATCATCCCCTAATGTGTCTTTCTTGCTCTACTATATTGCACTGGAGCGCATTTTTCAAGCATTAACGATTTCACGCTGTAAAGAGTGAAATCGATGGACAAACGTCCACCCCTGGCGCACACTAATTATGTACTAAACTATTTTCATTTCTTCCCACATAAGAAATAGCACCTACCCTATAGTACTACATAAGCGCCGAAAATCAAGCATGTACACGCTTTTTTCACTTCTTTAGGACGATTATAGGCATTCGCCCTTTTCCGCTCCTATCCCGAGAACCCGGGCATTCGTCTATACCGTATGTTCGCCCATGACATACAGTATAGCAAACCACTAACAAAGGAATGTGATATTATGCCTGATCATTACTATAATCATTCCCGCCGGAATCAGCGTTCGCTGAGCGATTCGTATAATGCCTCTGCCTATCCCGGCCTCAGTCCATACGCGCCTTCATCCCTCCCAGCAGATAGCGGAATCCTTCCCGCTTTAGGAGCAGAAGCTGCCGCTGAAACGGCGCTAGCGCTTCCTGCTGCCGAAGCCACAACGAAAGCTAGCGGCGGACTTGCCGGACTACTAAGCGGCTTAGGCGGTTTAGGAGGCGGTGGCGGAATTGGTGGGAATATGGACCAAATAAAAGGCATTATCGACCGAATGGGCGGCATTGACGGGATCGTAAACTCCATGGGTAAAGTACAGAAGGTGATGTCCGGCTTCCAGCAGATGGCCCCAATGGTTAAACTCTTCATGGGTAGCTTCGGCAAAGGAAAAGGAGCAGCAGGCGCCCTGGCAGCCGAAGAGGATGCCGCACTGTTCAGCCCGAGTCGACGCAAAAAAAGACGCTCTACTTCTCAACGTCGCAAATCGTCCACAACCACACGCCGGCGCTCAACTCCCTCTACTGGAAAACGTCGCCGCAAATAGCGGTGACGTTTTCTGGTGTGCCTACGGCCATTACCGGATAGGCACTATAATCTGACAAACAGCATTTCTCAGGGGAAGAGACTTGCTGTATCGTTTCTTTTATTTTTACTTAAACCATCCACTTCGCCGGAACCATCTGAACATACCAACGCCCACCACCAGCATAAACAGCAGAACGCCAAAATACCCATACTTCCATTCAAGTTCAGGCATCACTACAAAGTTCATTCCGTAGATTCCGGCAATCAGCGTCAGCGGCATGAATACGGTGGTGATTACAGTTAGTGTTTTCATGATCGAATTCATCCGGTTAGAATTAAGGGAAATGTAGCTATCACGTAAATCCGCGGTCATTTCTCGATCAGCCTCAATCATATCGGACAGTTTTAACAAGTGATCGTAGATATCGCCAAAATAAATCCGTTCCTCGCCGTTACTCTGGACATGCTGCGAATTCACAATCCGGTACATCAAATCGCGCATCGGCACAATCGTCCGCCGCATTTTGAGCAGCCTCCCGCGCAAGCCAAACACTTGGCTCATTAAATCCTCCACTGACTCACTGCCGCCACTGCTCTCCAGATCCGCAAGCTCGTCCTCTAAACTGTAGAGGCATGGAAAATACTTATCTACCAGCTTGTCCATGACTGTATATGCAGCCGCCATCGGTCCACCCGACCAGCCTTTACGACTATGTATTTCACGCTTCACCTGCTCCCAGGCTTCATTCATCTCTGTTTTTTCCTGATGATGATAGGATACGAGGTAATCTGCGCTCAAAAAAAGGTCAATCTCCTCAGCATCCAGCGTCTCTTCGTTCAGCGCATGCAGCACAAAAAACTGCACTTCCTCATAATGATCCAGCTTCGGCCGCTGCAACACATGCATACAATCCTCTATCGCCAACGGATGGAAATGAAAATAGTGATCCAG
Source organism: Paenibacillus sp. FSL E2-0201 (assembly GCF_037963325.1). Lineage (NCBI taxonomy): Bacteria > Bacillati > Bacillota > Bacilli > Caryophanales > Paenibacillaceae > Paenibacillus > Paenibacillus sp. FSL E2-0201. Next base: position 722,865 of record NZ_CP150154.1, on the reverse strand, counting down.
CAGCAGCGTCTCTTCCACCGTAGGTGTAGCAAAGTCTGCCCATATCCATGCATAATCCTCTCGCCGTATATCCTGCAGAGGTATATCTGTCAGCACCTCACCTGTATGCGTCACCGCAAGTGTACGTATCATAAATGTTCCTCCGCTTCATCTTCTTCCACGCATCTATTGTACCGCAAGACGAGGAGTCTTCCAAAAACATCGAAAAACAAAATTAAGTTGGGTTGCCATCGAACTTAATCAAATCATAGCGATTGATTTGTTTAATAATTAGTTTTTTTAAATTCTAACCCTCCGACTAGATTCGACAGATGCATAAAAAGCTACGCCAGACATCCGCTCATAAGCAGCTTATCCCATTTTTACTCACTTTCATCTGGATAAGCTCGACTCTGCAAACTGGAACATTTATGCACCTCTTTCCGCTCATTCGATGCTATTCTGTCAATTATGGTGCATTTATACACCTCTTTCTGCTCCTTCAACGCTATTTCGCCAATTATGGTGCATTTATACACCTCTTTCCGCTCCTTCGATGCTATTTCACCAATTATGGTGTATTTATACACCTCTTTCTGCTCATTCGACGCTATTCCGTCAATTATGGTGCATTTATACACCTCTTTCTGCTCATTCAACGCTATTCCGTCAATTATGGTGCATTTATGTACCTCTTTCTGCTCATTCGGCACCATCTTGCCAATTCCCATATTATCTACGGGATTAATACCTTTCTCCTCTTGGAGGAGGAAATGTCGAACGCTGGAGCTAGAGAGTCTGTCTGTCTGTCTGCCTGTCTTTCTTTCCTTCCTTCCTTCCTTCCTTCCTTCCTTCCTTCTTCCCACCACCCCACACAACAAAAAAGATGTCCGCAGCCAAAGGCTAACTGACATCTTTTTATTAAAGGGATTTAAAAAATGATTTTGAAAATCAGACCGGCTAATACCGCACTGATTGGAATCGTAATAAACCAAGTAACTACAATACGTCCAGCTACTCCCCATTTCACGGCAGAGAAGCGTTTTGCGGAGCCAACACCCAGGATTGCTGAAGTAATCGCATGTGTGGAGCTGACTGGCAAATGCAGCAGTGTTGCCGAGAAAATAACGGAAGCCGCGGAAATATCAGCCGCGAAGCCGTTGATCGGCTCGATTTTGAAAATCTTCGTACCCATGGTCTTGATAATCTTCCAACCACCAATGGAGGTACCGAGTGCCATAGCCGTAGCCGCAGCAACCTTAACCCATAGAGGGATTACATCCATAGTCTCTTGGCGTCCTGATGTAACGAGGGCAAAGGTAATGATCCCCATCGCCTTCTGCGCATCATTCGTACCATGAGTAAACGACTGTAATGCCGCCGTCACAACCTGCATGGAACGGAAGCCCTTATTAACCGTATGTGGACTACGCTTTGCAAAAATCCATTTCAGGACTGTCATGATGATATAACCGATAACAAATGCAATAATTGGCGAGAAGATCAAGCCCTCGACAATTTCCACAAATCCGCCCCAGTTAATATGTGACGAACCTGCACCCACATATACTGCACCAGCCAAAGCGCCGATCAGTGCATGAGAGGAGGAGGACGGAATTCCGAGCCACCAGGTGATCAAATTCCAAATAATCGCAGCAATCAGCGTGGCTATTATGATATCCAGACCATTTTCCAGCAACGTGGGGTCTGTGATACTTCCGCCAATTTTCTTAGCTACACCTGTAAACATCAAAGCTCCGACAAAGTTCATCAGTGCCGCCATAATAATAGCTGTTCGAGGTTTTAACGCACGTGTAGAGACAGAGGTAGCAATCGCGTTGGCCGTATCATGGAAACCATTAATAAAGTCAAACGCAAGCGCGAGAAATATAACAATTCCAAGAATCCATATCGATGTTTCCATATTCTAGTACCCCTTATGAGTTGCGCATGATGATCGATTCCAACATGTTGGCTACATCTTCACATTTATCTGTAGTGGTCTCGAGTCGCTCATATAATTCCTTGCGCTTAATCAGCTCAATCGGGTCCTTAACGGTTTCAAATAGAGCTTTGGTACAAATACGAAGGACTTCGTCCCCTTGATTCTCAAGGTCATTCAAACGGATCGTATATTCACGAATGGCCAGCAGCTTCTTCTGGGAAAGCAAATGAACCGCTTTTTGGATTTCATAAGCACACTGACGAAGGATTTCGGCGAATTGTACAATGTATTCATCCGGGTCAAGAAGGTTGTACATATAGAAACGTGAGGCAGATGCCTCCAAGCCATCAATGACATCATCCATGCTTGTAATCAAGTCCATAATGTCGTCACGCTCAAGTGGCGTAATGAACGTCTTGTTCAATTCCTTAATTACGGTGTGCGTGTAAGTATCACATTGGGATTCGTACTTCTTCATCTCTGCAGCGAAACTATCGACATTATTCTGGAGATCAGTGATATTCTGAGCAAAATAATCTGCAGCTTGGACAATGGTATCCGCCATATTTTCCAGCGTCTCAAAGAATATGTCCTTTTTTCTCAACTTCATTGTTTTAAACCCCTTTACATAATATTACCGTGAGTACAGAGTCACCCATATGTAAAAAGCATGAAAATGAATGACAACCCTTGTTATCTTAACATATCCGTAGAAGGTATAGAAGCTATAGAAATGAACTTTTTTACACTCTATTAACACTTACCCATAATTCCGAACACAAATCTGTATATCACTGGATATTCCGACTTTCTTAGGTTGCACTATCTGCTCCACCATATACCACATGACTGCTAAATGAAGGTGCATTAGGGACGACCAAAATATGGGTGATTCCTGGATACATTAGCTCTTCTTTACCATCCTTCACAAACCGAATCACATCACCTGGCTCACGCGACCATCTGCCCTTTGTGACCTGTCCCCGCTGAAAGAGCAGCGCTTCTCCACCAAGCTCCACGTCAACCTGAAGTCTTCCAACATCATCAAGTACTTTATGATCGGAACCCATCACCATCACATTTGCAGCTTCTACTGGCTTATTGTTATTCAGATCCAAATGTGGTTTACCATTCACGTAACGCTGATAGGTCTGAAGCTGAGTATCATATTTATAGTCAATTTTATAGCTTTTAAGTAAGAAGTTTACGCTAAACTCAGCGGCTTGTTCTCCGCCTGTCGGTATGTAATCTGGATTGTTAAAAAGATACCCCGGCACCTTCACACTTGTTTCATAACCAAGCTTCTCGGCGCCTTCTCGCAGCTTCGCTGCGTTACTGTACAGATTATGAGGGGCCTTACGTGTTTTGTCCCGCCAGAAATAAGCTCCGGCACGACCGATCTCATCCATATCCGCCTTTTTCTCTTTTTGCAAAATGGCATAAGCCGCAGGACTCCCTCCGGCATGCACCGTCACACCACCGTAGCTCTCGCCAATATCGAGCAGATAGGGACGGATACTGCGAATCGGGCCGATTTTCACTACTCCAGTATGACTTTGAAAAATACCAATCAACCGCGTTATGCCACCTTCAGCAAGGATCTCATATAAAATATCTGCTTCGCTCACCCCCGACTGCGGCCGGGCCGCTGGAGCATTATTTATCATAACGGCCAAGGGGCGTGGGAGACTGTCTTCAGAAACCGGCAGGCCTGTTAATCCGGAGATGAGTTCAGCAGAGGGATCCACAGTAGGTGTTGGCTGGATCGTTTCAATAGGTGCGGGATCTGAGGTAGGTTGCTGTGTCGGGGCAATTACATTATTTGCACTCTCTGTTCCGCAAGCGGAGAGCAATAGGGTACTCAGTACAATGGCAGATAACAGACGGGAAGAAGAGCAGTTTACTTTCATAAGCTTGTAGTTCCTCCTAAACATTTTATGTATCTTAACTGGTTTCTTCCATTTAATCACAGCCAGTCCCATTTGTCTTGATCCGCTTGCATTAAAAAAGGGCACAGCCGATTTCCGGCTGTGCCCTGCATGTATCTTATCCGTTTAGTCTAGCTTCCAGCAATTAAGGCTTAATGTCCCATATTGATACGCTTGAAATATCCGCTCTGCCTTCCTGCTGCCATCCGCTGTTCCCATCGCATAAAAGAGAGGTGCAAAATGCTCTCTTCCGTAAGATGGAACCGCATCTCGAACATGTGGAGCTTTTTTCTCATAAGCAAACAGTGAAGGCAAATCCCAAGATTCTAAACCCTTGGCAATCCACGCATCGAATTCAAGCGCCCACTCTTCAGGCTGATCACTTTCATTTAGCATCCGCAAATTGTGAACAAGTCCACCGCTTCCTATCAGCAGTATGCCTTCGTCACGCAGAGGGGCTAACATCCGCCCGATATTGTACTGTTCCTTCGGAGAACGTAGTGAATCGACGGATAAAGCGACTACCGGAATATCGGCTTTCGGAAACATTTTTTTCAGTATTACCCAGACTCCGTGATCGAGTCCTCGCCCCAGAACGGGCTGATGTGAAAGATTGTTACCCTTAAAGAGCTCGGAAATCCGCTTGGTCAGAGCTGGATCACCCGGGGCTGGATAGGTCAGTGTGTACATTTCTTCAGGGAATCCGTAGAAGTCATGTTGAGTCTCGTGCTTCTCATCAATGGTGAGTAGCTGTTCCGGGCTATCCCAGTGCGCTGAGAATACTACTATACCCCGTGGTGCTTCTAGTTCTTGACCAAGCCGCTCCAGAAAACGGGTATACTCGTTATCCTCCAGTGCGAGGAGCGGAGAACCGTGCGCGATAAAAAATGACGGTAATTTCATAGGATGCCAACCTCCATAACCCAGTATATGGTGTGCATCTTTATTTTACCGCTTATTTCAAGTTATTGCGAGTAAAGTCCATCACCTATATCATCCAATTTTGCCACTCTGTCTGCACATGCTCCTGCTCGTTCATCCACTCTCTTGTCCGCTTAAGCAGTTGTTGCTGTGCTGGCCCGGAAGAAAAGGTATGATCCCCTTGAAAAATGATCTCTTTATCGCAACGCCCCTCAGGGCGCGTCCAGAATAATTTCTGATAAAGGAAAGCATAATCCACGGGGATGACATCGTCAGAAGTACCATGAATGACGAGTACATCACCGTTGAATTTACTTGCCTCTTGGAAAGGCTGAAAAGCCGCCAAAGAATTAAAATATACCGGTGTGAACGAGTAGCCCACATAATCCGCTGAGCCATTCTTCACTGATCGATCATATGCCTCCCGCCCTACGATCTTCACAATATCATTGAAGGGGTAACCCACAGAGGCCCACAGCACGAGATTCTTCACACGGCGATCCCGAATACTTGTCAAAAGCGCAACCGCCCCACCCAGACTGTGGCCAATGAGCGTCACACGCTGTGGATCCACATCGGCAGAGCTAATTCCGTAATCGAGCACCGCTCTAGTCTGAGCGATCATCGACTCCATATCCTCGCCGCCGTAATTACCGCTGCTCTCGCCGCAGCCCGCATAATCAAATCGAATGACCATATACCCGTCTTGCGCCAGCTCACGAGCCGCTTTGACAAAGATCCGATCCACCCCAATCCGATTACCTACAAATCCATGGCAAATTACGGCTAATGGTAATCTGTCCTTGCAACGTGTGGAAGTTCCCTTCTCTTTACTCGGATAATGGATGCTCGCTGTCAATTCTTCGCCGTTATGCCGAATTACAATATTCCGTTCCATTGCCGTAACCTCCTATATTTAAAAGTTATTTTAATTTATTAGAATTCCGATTAACTTAGTGTGAATTATATCCTTATTATAAAGATTTCGCTCATATTGTCAACAGGAACGGGACAATTCCTAATCAAATGAGGGGATTATTGAACATTGGTCAACACGACAAACAGAGTATTCCGTAAGTCTTGATCATGACTCCGGAACACACGCGTAGTTTTTCCACTCTTGATCTAAACACTAGCCTTGGTTGATTTAGATATCTTGTATGCGGATCAAGCCACACCATGGAGGGTTGGGGTTGGGGTTGGGGTTGGGGTTGGTATAATTCCGGGTTCCGGTGTTCCAACGCCCCAACGCTACACATTTTTGTAATTCCAGCATTCCGAGATTTGAACCAAGTCCCCTCACAAAAACGCACAACAGCGATCCTCCAGTAAACGGAGGATCGCTGTTGTGGTGTTTTTTAGCGTGATGAGCTTCTAGGGTCGTCAATCAATCATAGCTGTCGTTAAACATCTCATGGGTTTCTTGACTGCCTTCCCAATCCTTAAGCAGGCCCTCGGTTGCTGGCTCTTCCGTGGAATTCCACATGCTGAATCCATCAGAGCCGCCCCAATCCCCCATTGAATGATTGGGCGTAGGCTCGAAACCGTTGCCCATGACTCTTTCCTGGTCCTTCTTGTTCTCATGTTCCATAAAGCTCCCAACCTTTCCCAAAGCTATATTGATCAAGCAACAACATTATCAGTGTTCACTCTTATAAAAGGATTATGCATAGGAAAATAGAAATGCTTGTCCTTGCGCTGACCTGTCAGGCAAACGTATACTCTAGGTTAAAGACTATACCGATTACACTACTGGAGGTTTACATCCTAATTATGAAAGTGAAAGATATGATTAAGGAAAATAACGCCCTGCGCGAGCAGATGACGCCTTTCAATCGATCCTATTTTGAAGATATGATCCTGACGTTGCGGGCTAGCCGGATAGAAGCTCTACGCGCTGAAGAACTTTTACTGGATGCAGCAAAACTACTTCTGAAAGAACAAAAGAAAGGGAAAAATGCTAAGCAGGTGTTTGGTGAGAATCCGGATGATTATTTTAAAGAGATCATAGACAGCATTCCCACACGCCCGGTACGCAGCAAATGGAACTATTACTCGATGATTCCCTGCGCGGCTCTAACCTGTCTGTTCGGAATCTTCGCTATAGGCGGACTCTTCCTGCAATGGACCAATGGATCACCCGGGATGTTCGGACAGATTAGCCTCTTCACGCTCTTCGCTGTGGGTGCAGGTTCCATCATCTTGATCGAGCTTATTATGAAATGGATGACCTCCTTGTCTGAGAGTGATGCGCCTACAGCCAAACCTTTTGATATCAAGGGCCTTGGCGTCTATATCGGAATCGCCGTGGTTGCCGTATTCATTGGTCTCTACCTTGACCGTTTGTTTCCGGTCATTACATTATCTCCATGGGTAAGCTTAATTGTTTCCCTGATTGGCGCAATTGGACTAAAGTTTATATTTTTCAAAAAGTAAAAATCGTGCTCCACCCGTATTCCATCCGATAGACAGGGGGAACTTTTATGAATAAGAAGCAAGGTATTCTCTATTCTGTTCTAGCAGTAACATTGGGACTAGGTGCTATACCTATAGGAACGATTCAAGCTGAAGGCGCTGTCAGCCCTCCTGTGGGAGGCGCTAAGGCAAGTCCTCTGACTGCTAACAATGATCATGCGGAGGCTATCTATAAAGCTGCATTGCCGCTGTTGTCTTCCTCTAACAAGTTACCCGAAGCTATTAAATATTTGAACGCCAATATGTATGCGGTAGGTTCGTATCGTGCCACAATAATGACACTGAAGCTTGAGAATTTACACAAGGCGGCTCTTCCGGCGTGGGAGAGCAAATTCAATACCAGCAATGTCCAGCGGAAGCTCACCGCCATCTATAAGGCTGGCGCTAGTATGAAAACCCTTGCTGAGGCTACAGAAGATCCCGCACTGCGCACTCTACTGAAAAGTGCCAGCGAAAGCGGATATAAACTGGAGACGGCGGAGGGTACTTTTTTCCCTGTGATCGATTATGCAGCTTACCGCAAATATAAGCTTTATGTCACTAATGATATCAGTGCTTATATATCCATTATGGCCACGGAGTCTGATCTTCCTTCCTCCAAGGACAACGGGCTGGTCATTGGTTGGACCGATGTAGCTGCACGTGCATTGTCTCAAGAGCAATTCATTCAAAATTATCCGAAATCGAATCGAATTTCAGCTGTTAAATCCTTATACTCTATTTACGTTAACAATACGTTCTACGGTCAGAACAACACGCCCCTCTTCCACTATGACAATCTGGAAATGGACTTGGAGGCACAGAAAGCCTACTCTAGCATTCTGACCAAGAATAACGATACTAGCTCATTCCTACAGAAACTAGATGGCTTCATGAAATTGATGAAGGATAATAATTTTAAATTAAACGACGAAGTCGAGCAGTTCCGTAAGACTACCATGCCACTCTAATATGCTAGAAATATAAGACATTATACAAAAGGCCCGCCCCACTTTATTCTGGGACGGGCCTTTCTATGTTCATTAACGAAATAATTAAAGTGATGAAGGAAATTAAATAAGGATGTTAAAGAGATTGGAATCCTTATTGATTTCTACGTAATCGACGCCCTTCTGCTGCATCCGTTCGATGAGAGGTTCATAGGCATCTGTAGATAATAGTTCAATGCCTACAAGCGCAGGGCCGTTCTCTTTATCATGCTTCTTAATATACTCGAATCGGGTAATATCATCGTGAGGCCCAAGGATCTCACCCAAGAACTCACGCAGGGCACCTGCCCGTTGCGGGAAGTTCACCATGAAGTAGTGCTTTAAGCCTTCGTAGATCAGAGACCGCTCTTTGATCTCCTGCATACGGTCAATATCATTGTTACCACCGCTGATGATGCAGACAACCGTCTTGCCGCGGATTTGATCACGGTATTGATCAAGTGCTGCGATAGGTAAGGAGCCCGCTGGCTCAACCACTATAGCATTCTCGTTATACAGTTCCAGAATGGTGGTACAAGCTTTACCTTCAGGCACCATCACAATGTCATCCAGATGCCGGGAACAAATATCATAAGTCAGTCCGCCGACGCGCTTAACAGCCGCTCCGTCCACGAACTTGTTAATTTCTTTAAGCGTTACCACTTCTCCAAGCTTGATCGCTTCAGTCATTGAAGCGGCTCCGAGCGGTTCCACGCCAATCAACTTAGTGGATGGACTGACCGTCTTCACATAAGTGGCTATTCCTGCTGCCAGGCCGCCCCCACCAATCGTTACGAACATAAAATCGGCAGGATGGTCCAGATTCTCCATTACTTCCATCGCTATTGTTCCATTGCCTGCAATAATTCTCGGCTCATCAAACGGATGGATCAACGTCATTCCATGATCTATACAAGCTTGCAGTGCTTCATCATAAGCGTCATCGAAAGTATCACCCTTCAGAATGACCTCAACAAACTCACCGCCGAACCGCCGAACTTGCTTCACCTTCTGGTTAGGTGTGGTGCTCGGCATATAGACCTTGCCCTTAATTCCAAGTGCCTTACAGGAGTAGGCTACACCTTGTGCATGATTTCCTGCACTCGCGCAGACAATGCCTTTAGCTCTATCTTCTGCTGATAGACTACGAATCATATTATAAGCTCCACGGATTTTAAAAGAACGGACAATCTGTAAATCCTCGCGCTTCAAATATACATCGCAATCATACTTGGCCGATAGTACGGCGTCACGCTGTAGTGGAGTCCGGATGATGACCTCCCGCAGTACGTGATGAGCCCGTACGATATCTTCCATTCCTACGATTCGGTCTTCCTCTTCTCTCATAACCCTCTCGCCTCACTATCATCTAATCATTCTCTTCTTGTAACATACTCTCCCAAGGACATTTTTTCAAGCATTGTCCGCTGTACGCAATACAATATTGAAGTAAAACTTACACTTTTTTTATATTAAAAAAGAGACTATAGGAATCTCCCATAATCTCTTTAAGCTCATATACGTTCAAGATCCGAATACTACTAATCCTGTTGCTTCAGCATCCACTTCAGCAGATCAGGTAGGCTTGTCCACAAGCGTGAGTGTACAATCACATATTCGATCGCTTCGTTTGCATCGCCCATCCCTACAAAATCCGGTAAGTTGTGCGGCAATCTCTTGATTCCTAATAAATAATCCGGCACATGCTTGTTCACATTCCGCGCTACGCGGTACAACATTTTCAGTTGGGAAGTGATCCCGTTCTTCTTATATTCTAAGACCATACGGTCGTAAGCTACTGTCGCTGCAGCATCTTTTCCGAATTTCTCCAGCACTAATTCCGTCTCTGCCAGCTTATTCCTGTAGAGGTATGCTGCAGTCAGAAGGTAACGTGCACCTGTGTTATCTTCTGGGTTAAGCGCTAAAATATGTTCGAGCGTCTTAGCGGCTTCTTCCGCATTTCCGCTAAACCAGCAGGAGTCAGCGTAGCTTTTACAGATTCGAATGTATGGACGCGTCTCGTGGAGGTCCCAGAAATGTCCTTTGTTCTCAGCGAAAAAGGCTTCACCAAGCTCACGTGCACCTGCTTCCATCCCTGCTTTCAAGAAAGCGCGGGCATCGGTTTCGTTCTCTGCTTCCTCAGCCAAAATGAGATAAGCATCCGGACTGTCCGGATAAACCTCTAGCGCGGCTTCAGCTAACTGAATCCGGCGATTGGATGTATTGGTTTGCATAGCCTTTTGTAATAGAGCCTGCTCCTGATCCTTCGGACTGCCTGAGACATTCAGCAGAAGTAGTTCTTCCTCCGCTCCACCCATGCCATATTCCTCAATGTAATTAAGCATCTCTTTAACTTTTCTAGAAATAGTAGGTGTAGTAACCTCATGTTTAGTGGCAAGATCTGCTTGCGTTAGTGAGAAACCATATTCCTCAGACAAAATAAATTCAATTGCTGCGCAGAAAGAGCCCATTTTCTTCACAGCAGGCTTAGTCTTACGGGAATAACCATTCCACAGAACTAGAGCTTCCCAAATAAGCTCTCTATCATAGCTTTCTCTCATGCTCTCAATAAGGTGCAGCGCCAATTGTTCATGAGCTGGGTGCTCCCATTTCAGATCACGTGACACTTTTTTTCTGAGCGTAGCAAGAGTGATTTTTACTTCAGGTTGTGCTACGGGTTCCTGCTTCTCAGCCACAATCTCGCTAGCAGCCGCTTCTTCCTTGTTTACAAGTTGCATGATGGACTCTACTGCAGAGGTTTCTTTCCCAAGGCAGCATTTCTTATATTTTTTCCCGCTTCCGCAAGGACACATATCATTTCTTCCAATCTTACTCAAAACGAATTCCTCCTTAAATCTGTGAGTAGCCATTCGCCATAAGCGTATCGCTAGTATGCACTATAAGTATCATCATTTCCAGGCACGAGGCATCCTTTAAAAGGTTACTTCACAAAGTCTGAAGGACTCCGATTTAAAAGGGCCTTCCCATGATCGGAAAGACCCTTATCTGTATATATCCGCACATTTTCCCCCGTACGTGTAGTATTATAGCACTTCTTCTATCACTTGTCAGTCCTTTTTTAGGACTTTTAGCGCAAAAAATGCTAGATACAGTTCTTTATCCTTATACCAAAGCTTTCATAGCGATGTCGCTGCGGCTTTGTTTTCCGGAAAAAGTAATTCCTTCAGCCCTGGCGTAAGCTGCAGCACGAGCTTCAGCAATCGTAGCACCTAGGCCTACCACGCCTAGTACCCGACCCCCATTTGTCACCCAGCTTCCGTCTTCACCACGCGCCGTACCGGCATGGAAGATCAGCCCTCCTTGGCTGTCTTCAAGGCCTTCAATCGGTACACCCTTTGGATAAGGGCCTGGATATCCTCCTGAAGCAAGAACTACGCATACAGCCGCTTCGTCGCTCCATGTTATGTCGATATCTGCAAGTCTACCCTCGGTAACCGCCAAAAAGATTTCTAGCAAGTCGCTCTTGAGTCTAGGCAACACGACCTGTGTCTCAGGATCACCGAAACGAGCATTAAACTCAATCGTCTTAGGTTTTCCCTCTGGAGAAATCATTAGTCCCGCAAACAGTACACCGCTGAAGGGACGACCTTCATCCACCATGGCTTTTGCTGTCGGCTTAATGATGGTCTCGATTGCTTCTTGGATAATAGCCTCATCAATATGTGGTAAAGGCGAATAGGTACCCATTCCGCCGGTATTAGGACCTTTATCCCCATCAAATACGGGCTTATGATCCTGAGCAGCAGCCATAGGACGTACCGTCTCTCCATCGACAAAAGCCAGAATCGACATTTCCTGTCCAGCTAGAAATTCTTCAATAACAACCTGCGCGCCTGCCTCACCGAATATCTTAGTGACCATAATATCAGCGAGCGCTTGCTCTGCTTCTTCCCGAGAATAAGCGACCGTCACACCTTTTCCTGCGGCCAGACCATCTGCCTTGATGACGATCGGCAGCGGCTGCTCCCGTAAGTAAGTTAGTGCAGCTTCATAGTCGTCAAACTTCTCATAGGCTGCTGTCGGAATTTTATATTTATGCAGAAGATCCTTCATAAAGGTTTTGCTGCCTTCGATCTCCGCCGCATTCTTACGCGGACCAAACACAGGAATATCCTGTGCTTCAAAAGCATCCACAATCCCAGCAGCGAGCGGATCATCCGGTCCGATTACAACAAGACCTACTTCCTTCTCTTTTGCAAAAGCCGTGAGGCGATCGAACTCGAATACTCCGATCGGCACACATTCGGCTAACTGCGCAATCCCGGCGTTGCCGGGTGCGCAATAGATTTTACCTGCCTTGGGGCTTTGGGATAAACTCCAAATCATCGCATGTTCCCGGCCGCCGCCGCCAACCACTAAAATATCCATCCGAATATGATCCTCCCAGTGCTCTAGTGTTTGAAGTGACGGACGCCTGTGAAGACCATAGCAATACCATACTCATTAGCGACCTTAATTGATTCTTCGTCTTTAATGGAGCCGCCTGGCTGTATCACAGCAGTGATACCTGCTTTTGCTGCCATTTCAAGCGTATCGCCCATTGGAAAGAAAGCGTCGGAAGCAAGTACAGCTCCCTTGGATTTTTCACCGGCTTGTTCGATTGCAATTTTTGCTGCACCCACACGGTTCATTTGTCCTGCACCTACGCCAACAGTCATATCATCAGCTGCGAGTACAATCGCATTAGACTTCACGTGCTTAACTACTTTCCATCCGAACAACAGCTGTTTCAATTCTTCTTCTGTTGGTTTACGGTCCGTAACAACTTGTAGATCATCTGGGTTTACAGAGTGCACATCGCTCTCCTGTACAACCATTCCTCCATCGATCGAAGTCACTACAAAGCTGCTCTTACGCGCACTAGCCGTACTAAGATTACCGATTTTGAGTAAACGGAGATTCTTTTTCTTTGTAAGGATTTCCAGTGCTTCTTCCGTAAAGCCTGGTGCCAAAACGATTTCGAGGAAAATATCTTTCAGAAGGTTCGCTGTGTCTGCATCAATTATGCGGTTCGCTGCTACAATTCCGCCAAAGATAGAAGTTGGATCGGCGTTGTAAGCTTTTTGATAAGCTTCGTATACACTTTCACCCACACCTACACCACAAGGGTTCATATGTTTAACCGCTACGACAGCAGGCTCTTCAAATTCCTTCACGATTTGCAGTGCTGCGTTAGCATCGTTGATATTATTGTAAGACAACTCTTTGCCGTGCAATTGCTCAGCCGCAGTGAGTGTATCCAGTGCCGCCAATGGCTTGCGATAGAACGCCGCTTTTTGATGCGGGTTCTCACCATAACGCAGATCCTGAATTTTCTCATAAGTCACGGTGTAGCGCTCTGGAAGAGGCTCGCCAGTAACGTTAGCCAAATAATCGGAAATTAAGGCATCGTAAGCCGCCGTATGACGGAACACTTTTGCCGCAAGACGTTTGCGTGTTTCTAGCGTTGTATCTCCACCTGCGCGAACCTCTTCAAGTACTGTAGCGTAGTCATTAGCATCCACCACTACACTTACAAAAGCATGGTTCTTCGCTGCAGAACGCAGCATTGTAGGTCCGCCGATATCGATATTCTCGATGGCTTCCTCGTAGGATACGTCAGGTTTTGCGATCGTTTCCGCGAACGGATACAGATTCACAACAACCAGATCGATGTAGTCCAGTCCAAGCTCCTTCATTTGACGCGTGTGCTCCTCGTTATCACGAACAGCAAGCAATCCGCTGTGTACAGCAGGGTGCAACGTTTTGACACGTCCGTCCATGATTTCCGGGAATCCTGTCACATCGGAAATCCCGATGACTGGAACACCTTCTTTAGCCAAAAGCGTGCTTGTTCCACCTGTAGAGATAATTTCTACGCCTAATGCAGACAACTCGCGGCAAAAATCCACGATACCTTGTTTATCCGATACGCTGACTAGCGCTCTTTTGATACTCACTTTGAATAGTCCTCCTTCAGGTTGTACATGCGATTTAATATGAAGAAAACCCACAACGCGACACATAACGCCGCTTATGCAATATTTCCCGAGAAATACCCTGAAACATCTCGGTCTGTCACCAAATGTCGATCCAAAACTTCGAATGGCTGCGGTGCAGCTTACTATTCGCGGATAATCGTCTTTCTTCCACGCAGTTCCACTTTCCCGCTGGCAAAAGCGCCAACCACTTCGGGGTACAGCTCATACTCAACCTTATGAATACGTTCTGCCAATGAATCCGCTGTGTCGTTATCCTGCAGGGCTATGCTGCGCTGAGCAATAACAGGCCCGGTATCCATACCTCCATCGACAAAATGCACAGTAACACCCGTCAGCTTTACGCCATATTCCAGCGCTTGTCCGATAGCATCTTTTCCCGCAAAAGCAGGCAGCAGCGATGGATGAATGTTAATAATTCGTCCAGCATACGGCGTTAACAGCACAGGTGTAATGAGACGCATATACCCTGCCAGCACAACCAGCCCGATTTCCCGCCGCTGAAGCTCTGCTACGATCTCTGCTTCGTAGTCTTCACGGCTGGCGAAATCTTTTGGCCGCAGCAAGAGGGCGGGAATGCCCGCATCCTCCGCACGCTTAGCTACAGGTGCCTCTGGCTTGTCGGATACAAGCAACTCAATATTGCCCTCACCAAGCAAGCCCGCTCTCTGTGCATCGATTAGTGCTGCAAAATTACTGCCTTGCCCAGAAGCAAAAACAGCGATTCGACTCCATTGCATCACACTTCAGCTCCAGTAAAGGTTACTTTGTGTTCCCCTTCTGTCACTTTACCAATGATATATGCCTCTTCCCCGCTAGCTTTTAGCAGTTCAAGAGCACGTTCTCCATCAGCAGCACTAACTACCAGAACAAGTCCAATTCCCATATTAAAAGTAGTAAACATATCACGGTTGCTTACGTTTCCTTTGTTCTGCATCAATCCGAAGATCGGCAGAATCGGCCACGATCCGTAATTAATCTCCACATCTACACCGTCAGGCAATACGCGCGGGATATTCTCAATGAATCCGCCACCCGTAATATGTGCCATACCTTTTACCGGAAGCTGCTCTAACAGTGCCAGCAAAGGCTTTACATAGATCTTAGTTGGTGCAAGAAGTACATCCACAAGCGGAGCTCCAAGCTCCGGAAGCACATCATTCAGACCATAGCCATCTTCCTCAAGCAAAAGCTTACGCACCAGCGAGAAGCCGTTGCTGTGCACGCCGCTAGATGCCAGACCGATCACTGTGTCTCCAGCAGCGATGGTTGCGCCTGTTACCAGCTTCGCTTTGTCAGCTACACCAACCGTGAATCCAGCGATATCATACTCTCCCGCTGAATACATGCCCGGCATTTCAGCTGTTTCGCCGCCAATCAATGCGCAACCTGCTTGGTGACAGCCCTCTGCGATCCCTGCTACGATCGCTTCGATTTTCTCCGGCACGACTTTGTCGCAAGCCAGATAGTCGAGGAAAAAGAGCGGCTCTGCGCCTTGCACTACAATGTCGTTCACGCACATAGCCACAGCGTCGATCCCAATCGTGTCATGGCGATCTGCCGCGAACGCGATTTTGAGCTTCGTGCCTACACCATCAGTACCAGACACAAGGACTGGCTCTTCATATTTATCTTTATTGAGGCCAAACAGCGCTCCGAACCCACCGAGATCCGTCATTACTTCTGGACGGTAAGTACGTTTTACGTGTTTCTTCATGCGTTCTACCGCTTCATTACCAGCCGCAATATCCACTCCGGCGTTTTTATAAGCTTCCGACACTTGGGACACCTCATCTTTAAATTAGTTTAGAGCGCGTTTGGGCGCATTCGGGACCAGTGGTGGTTATTGGAGTTATTGCGAGGAATGTTTGGACTTCCGATCGCTGTTATGCTCGAATTCCTTTGAATTTGTTACCGCTGAGCGGTAGAAATTCGAGCATAAAGGCGAACGCTAACGCTTCTACAGTTCCAAACTTCCTCTCCATAACTCCCTCCAACCACCGGGTTTCCCCTACTGCAAGCCGCAGTGCGCACCTTGCACACGGACCTCAAGACCTCGGTGCATGAGCTGCGCCATGCACCTCCTTATGCGAAACAAGCGAACACCCACACCTTTGCAAGGGGAACTTAGGGGGATGGCCCCTAACTAGCAGCTGCAGCCATCTTTCTCTTCCCCGCCAAAATCAACCTGCGTCGGGTAATCGTTATCGAAGCAGGAAAGGCATAGCCCGCCTTTATAATCATCTTTGTTGTGACCACCAATGGAAGCGATTAGGCCTTCCGGTGAAAGGAATGCCAAGGAATCGGCATTGATCTCTTCGCACATTTCCGCAATGGTCTTGTAGGACGCGATGAGATCGCGGCGGTCTGGGGTATCAATGCCATAGAAGCAAGGATTCTTGAAGGGCGGCGATGTAATCCGCACATGCACTTCAACAGCTCCCGCTTCACGAAGCAGATTGACGATCCGCCGCGAAGTTGTGCCGCGCACGATGGAATCATCGATCATGACGACACGTTTACCATCCACCACACTGCGAACCGCGCTTAGCTTCATTTTCACACCTTGCTCACGCAGTTCTTGGCTCGGCTGGATGAAGGTCCGGCCTGTGTATTTATTCTTGATGAGTCCAAGCTCATAAGGAATGCCCGTCTGCTCCGCATATCCGATCGCTGCCGAGATACTTGAATCCGGTACACCGGTTACGAGGTCAGCATCTACGAAAGCTTCTAATGCCATGCGGCTACCCATCCGCTTCCGGGCGGTGTGCAGGTTAGCGCCGTTCATATCACTGTCTGGACGAGAGAAGTAAATATACTCCATCGCGCACAGCGCTTTACGTTTAGGCTCGGTAAAACGCTCCTCTAAGAGGCCGTTTTTATCGAGCACGAGCAGTTCGCCGGGTTCGATATCGCGAACCAGCTGCGCTCCGATGACTTCTAGTGCGCAAGATTCGGAAGCAAAAATATAGGCATCGCCGATCCGCCCCATTACAAGCGGACGCAAACCGTGAGAATCCGAAGCAACAATTAATTTGTCATTCGTCATGAGCAGAAAAGCGAACCCGCCAACCAGTTGTTTCAGCGCATCCTTAGCCGCTTCAACAAAATCCTTAGGCGAACGTGCAATCAGATGCGCCAGCACTTCGGTATCACTTGTGGTTTGGAAGATCGATCCGCTTTGCTCTAGCTGCTTACGAATCAACGGTTCATTAACAATGTTACCGTTTGTAGCAATCGCCAAATCACCGTCACGATATTTGAATACGAGCGGCTGTGCATTGGTTAAGCGGCTGTCCCCACTGGTGGAATAACGTACATGCCCGATAGACATGTCTCCAACCAGTGAGGCAATTTTGTCCTTGTCGAATACTTCTTTTACTAACCCCATCCCGCGGTGATAGTTGAAATCACGACCATCTGCTACGCAGATGCCCGCACTTTCTTCCCCTCGGTGCTGTAAGGCGTGCAAGCCGTAATAAGACATGGACGCCGCTTCCGGGTGTCCGAAGACCCCGAAAACGCCGCATTCTTCTTTTAATGTGTCAAAAATATCTCCCGAGCCCGTTCCTTCATTGTAAAAGTCACCAGTCCACAGGATAGGAGTCTCCTGCTCTTTCCCGGTCTTTATTTCATAAGACATGGAATAGCATCCTCCCACACGAATTTCAATTCTGCTACAGCTTCATCTAATACGGATGCACCGTCCAGATTTACGCGCAGTCTGTCTCCACCTACAGTTCCGATGATTTCCACGGGTACGCCGCTGGCAGCAATCGCTGCTTTTAGCCCTTCTGCACGTTCAGGCGCTGCTGTCAGCACGATACGCGATTGGCTCTCACTGAACAATGCTACATCGGATCTAAGTCCATTAGCAGAAAGCTCAACGTTCGCACCAATGCCACCGCTGATACAGCTCTCTGCAAGTGCTACAGCAAGGCCGCCTTCGGACAAGTCATGTGCCGAACGCACCAGACCGCCGCGAATCGATTGAAGCACTGCGCTCAGCAGTTTTTTCTCAGTAGCCAAATCCAAAGCTGGAGGACGGCCTTCGGTTACACCATGAACGGCATATTGAAATTCACTACCACCAAGCTCAGCTTTTGTTACACCTAGCAGAAGGATAGAGTCTCCTTCTTGTTTGAATCCTTGAGTCGTAATATGATCTGTATCCGCTACTAAACCAACCATGCCGACAACCGGCGTTGGATAGATGGATCCCGTAGTATTTTCGTTATAAAGACTGACATTACCACCGATAACCGGAGTATCCAGCACACGACAAGCTTCAGCCATACCATCAACCGCACGTTCCATTTGCCAGAACACATCAGGTTTCTCAGGGTTTCCGAAGTTTAGGTTATCCGTAATAGCCAATGGTTCAGCACCGGAACAAACGATGTTACGTGCCGCTTCGCTGACTGCAATACGTCCGCCCACTTCAGGATCAAGATAAACGTAGCGACCGTTACAGTCCGTAGTCATCGCTAGCCCTTTACGTGTACCATGAATGGTAACTACAGCTGCATCAGATCCAGGTCGAACAGCCGTACTAGTCCGCACCATATAATCATATTGGTTGTATACCCAAGCTTTGCTCGCTACGGTTGGCGATCCCAGAACAGTACGAAGTGCGCCGCCTAGATCTGTAACTTCCTCGTAACGAAGCGTATCTACCGATTCATTTTCTACATAATAAGCAGGAACCTCAGATGGTTTGTTATAGACTGGGCACTCATCCACGAGCGCTGTTACTGGCATGTCACCAACAACTTCACCGTGATGATACAGCTTCAAGCGACCGTCATCCGTAACTTTACCGACCTTACAGCAGATTACACCCCAGCGATCAAAAATCTCTTGCGCCTGAGCTTCATCCTTCGGTTCTACTACGAACAACATCCGTTCTTGCGATTCCGAAAGCATCATTTCATAAGGAGTCATGCCGTCTTCACGTTGTGGCACCTGATCCAGATACAGCTCCAGACCGTTGCCCGCTTTACTTGCCATCTCGGCACTAGAGCAGGTAAGTCCAGCCGCACCCATATCCTGAATCCCGATAACGATGCCGCTATCGATCAATTCCAAGCAAGATTCCATCACGAGTTTCTCCATAAATGGATCGCCTACTTGTACAGCTGTACGTTTAGCTTCGGACTCTTCACTTAGTTCCACGGATGCAAAAGTAGCCCCATGAATCCCATCACGTCCTGTTGGAGGTCCTACGTAGAAGACCGGGTTCCCTACACCTTTAGCGACACCGCGTTGGATTTTATCATGATCGATCAGACCGACACACATTGCGTTAACAAGCGGGTTACCGTCATAGCTATCATCGAACATGATTTCGCCGCCCACGGTTGGAATCCCGATACAGTTACCATAACCAGCAATACCAGACACGACATGCTCGAACAAATATTTCACGCGATCGCTTTCCAGTTTGCCGAAACGCAAGGAATTCAGCAATGCGATAGGTCTTGAGCCCATGGAAAAAATATCACGAATGATGCCACCTACGCCTGTTGCCGCGCCTTGAAAAGGTTCTACCGCAGAAGGGTGGTTATGACTTTCAATTTTGAATACAACCGCTTGGTTGTCTCCGATATCTACAATCCCTGCGCCTTCGCCGGGTCCCATCAGGACACGTGGTCCAGTAACTGGGAAACGTCTCAACAGTGGCTTAGAGTTTTTGTATGCACAGTGTTCGGACCACATTACGCTGAATACGCCAATTTCGGTGTAGTTCGGCAAACGTCCCATAAAAGACTTGATGAGCTCATATTCGCTGTCCGACACACCGAATTGGCTGTAAATTTTCTGCTCTGCGATCTGTTCTGCGGTCGGTTCCTTAACGGATACTTGCTGCGTCATGACGATCCCTCCAAGTCTTCAGTATAGATGTGAACATCCGTTTGCCATCTTCTGATCCGAGCAAGCTGTTAGCTGCACGCTCAGGGTGAGGCATCATGCCGACTACATTGCCCTGTACGTTACTAACGCCCGCAATATCAGCTACAGAGCCGTTTGGATTATCGCTATATGTGAACACGATCTGATTGTTAGCTTTCAGCTCTGCTAAAGTCTCTTCATCACAGTAGTAGTTTCCTTCGCCGTGAGCGATTGGGATGATGATTTCTTCATCCTTAGCATAGTCAATAGTAAATGGGGTTTCGTTATTAACAACCTTAAGCACTGTATCATGACAACGGAACTTCATGGACATGTTACGACGCAGCGCGCCCGGCAACAAACCAGCTTCAGTAAGAATTTGGAACCCATTGCAAATGCCTAGCACGAATTTCCCTTGCTCTGCTGCTTTAGCAACTTCAGCCATAACAGGAGCAAATCTTGAAATCGCACCGCAGCGCAGGTAATCACCATATGAGAATCCGCCTGGAACCAAAATGCAATCATACGCCGACAAATCTGTCGCTGTATGCCACACATAATCGACGGGTTCGCCGAGACTGTCCTCTACCGCCTTGTAGCAATCAATATCACAGTTGGAGCCTGGGAAGACAAGTACAGCAAATTTCATGTCGTTTAGTCCTCCAATTCGTAGCGGTAATCCTCGATCACCGTGTTGGCAAGTAGCTTTTCGCACATTTCCTTGAGACGCACTTCTGCTTCAGCACGGTTGTCCGTGTCCAAAGTCAGCTCCATATATTTTCCAATACGCAAACTTTCAACCTCTTGAAAACCTACCGAATGAAGTGCTCCTTGCACTGCTACCCCTTGTGGATCGAGAACGCTCTTCTTGATGGTGACATATACCGTCGCTTTTAACATATGCTTGTAGTTCCTCCTAAATTTTTATGTGTATATACTTTCTGAAAGCTGAAACTCTACTAAAAGTAACTCTAGCTTCAAAAACAAAAACATATACTTAATTTATTCTCATGAGTAAACACACTATGTTGAGCTATAAAGACTTGCCAGTAAGACGATGATAAATGTCCAGATAACGGCGTGTAGTTTCTTCAACTACTTCTTGTGGAAGTGGATCAGGTTTACTATTTTTATCCCAGGAGGATGCAGATAGATACGTACGAACAGGCTCTTTATCCATACTATCAATTTCGATATCAAGAGCATATTTGTCCTTGGCCCAGAAGCGTGAAGCATCCGGCGTAAAAATCTCATCGATCAGAATCACCTTGCCGTCCAGCAAGCCGAATTCGAATTTGCAATCTGCAAGAATAATTCCCCGCTCAGCACAGTACTCTCTGGCAAAAGAGAACAACTGCAAGCTCTTCTCCTGCAGCTCGAGTGCCAGATCAGCACCGATTAACTCCTGCATCTTTTCAAAAGGAATATCCTCATCATGACCTACATCATTTTTAGCCGCAGGGGTAAAAATCGGCTGTGCCAGCAGCGCATTTTTGCGCAAATCTTTAGGAAGCTCAATACCATTGACTTTGCCTGTTTCTTGATACTGTCTCCAGCCCCCACCGGTAATGCACCCACGCACCACACATTCGATATCGATGCGTTCCGCTTTGCGTACCACCATAACACGGTTTCTGAGTGTCTCTTTGTCCTTAACGATGTCTCCGAGCAAATCCACATCGATATGAACGACATGATTCTCCATTAGCTCTTTCGTCTTTCCGAACCAGAACGCACTCAGACGGTTAAGCACATTGCCCTTTTCAGGTACCGCGGGGTCCAGCACATAGTCAAAAGCAGATATCCGATCCGTGACGACGATCAGTACATTCTCCCCTAAATCGTACAGCTCACGAACCTTCCCTTTATAGAGCAGCGGCGCATTGATGAGTTCCACGGCTGTGGATACGGCCGACGATGTCATGACCTTTCCTCCCTTGAACTAATGATCATTAATTATTACTTGAGCGAAAGCGTCACTTACAAAGTCGAAATATCTATTGGTCAATCGGTCCACTACAAGAAATATTTGGACTTCCGATCGCTGTTATCCTCAGATTTCCTGATTTGAACCGCTTCTCGCGGTAGAAATCCGAGGATAAAGGCGAACGCTAACGCTTCTACAGTTCCAAAAATTCTCTTCGTTCCTTATTAACCATCGGTATTTCAATTCTGCACAACGCTAACCGCTCGTACTATTCCAAGCTCCTTAGTTCACCACTAACCTATCTTTTTTTTAGATAAGCTCTAGCTTGCGGAAGATGGTGTCCACATGCTTAAGGTGCCAAGAAGGGTTAAATGCATCTTCAATCTCTTCTGGGGTAAGAACGTTAGTGATTTCAGGTGTAGCTTCCACGATATCGCGGAATTGTTTTTGCTCTTCCCATGCTTGCATAGCACGCGGTTGAACGGTATCGTATGCTTGCTCACGGCTAAGACCTTTGTCGATCAGTTTAGTCAAGATCCGACCGGAGAAAGGAACGCCGAAGGTACGGTTCATGTTACGCTTCATGTTCTCTGGGAATACAGTCAGGTTCTTCACGATGTTACCGAAACGGTTCAGCATGTAGTTGAGCAGCATTGTCGCATCCGGAAGGATGATACGTTCCACAGAGGAGTGCGAAATATCGCGTTCATGCCAGAGCGGTACGTTCTCGTAAGCTGTAACCATATGTCCGCGAATGACGCGGGACAGACCGGAAATGTTCTCGCAGCCGATCGGATTACGTTTATGCGGCATAGCGGAAGAACCTTTTTGACCTTTGGCAAAAGCTTCTTCCACTTCACGAATCTCACTCTTTTGCAGAGCGCGGATTTCAGTAGCGAATTTGTCCAACGATGTCGCTACCAAAGCAAGAGCAGCCATGTATTCAGCATGACGGTCACGCTGTAACGTTTGTGTAGAGATTGGAGCTGGGCTTGTGCCGAGCTTGCGGCAAACGAATTCTTCTACGAAAGGATCGATGTTCGCGTACGTACCAACGGCACCGGAGATTTTACCGAACTGCACACCGTTCGCAGCATGGCGGAAACGCTCCAGGTTACGTTTCATTTCTTCGTACCAAAGCGCCATTTTCAGACCGAAGGTGGTTGGCTCGGCATGAACGCCATGTGTACGGCCCATCATCGGTGTATCTTTGTAGGCAATAGCCTTATCTTTAAGGATCTCAATAAAATTGATGATATCCTTCTCTAGAATCTCATTCGCTTGACGAAGCAAGTAACCCAGTGCCGTATCTACCACGTCAGTAGAAGTAAGACCGTAGTGAACCCATTTGCGTTCTGCGCCAAGGCTTTCGGAAACCGCACGTGTAAATGCGATAACGTCATGACGTGTCTCTTGTTCTATTTCATCAATGCGTGCGATGTCGAATTTAGCGTCTTTACGCAGTTTAGCTGCGTCTTCGTGCGGGATAACTCCCAGCTCAGCCCATGCTTCACAAGCGCAGATCTCAACTTCCAGCCACGCTTTGAATTTATTTTCCTCCGTCCAAATAGCTCGCATCTCAGGTCTGCTGTAACGTTCGATCATATTCTTTATTTCCTCCAAAGTTTAGATTGCTCCACCCAGGACAAGCCGTCTCCGGTATCCTTGCAGAGCAGATTGATATGGCCCATCTTGCGGCCGGTCTTACTCTCAGTCTTGCCATATATATGAAGCTTAGGTACAACACCCAGCTTATTATCTTTTTCGTCCTGTGTACAGGTCGCTTTAATGGCGCCATCCAAATGCTGACCTAGTACATTTACCATAACTACGGGTGTCAAAAGCGTTGTATCGCCCAGCGGCAGATTACAAATCGCCCGGACATGCTGCTCGAACTGTGAAGTCGCGCAAGCGTCCATGGTGTAATGCCCGGAGTTATGCGGCCTTGGTGCCAGTTCATTGACGAACAATTCTCCGTCCTCTGTGACGAACATTTCTACAGCCAGCAGCCCAACCGCATCAAGTCCAGCGATTAATGTCTCTGCCAATTCGCATGCTCTCCGCTGAATCTCCTCTGATACTCTTGCAGGCACAATAGACAGATGCAAAATATTATTCACATGAATATTCTCCGATGGCGGGAAGCTCTTAACCTCTCCAGATGCACTGCGTGCAGCAACAACAGATATTTCACACTTAAAAGCGACAAATTTCTCAAGCACCAGCTCCGGTACAACCGCTCCGGGTGCTACTTGCCGGAAGGCTTCTTCCAGCTCTTCCTCCTGCCGGATCACGGCTTGTCCTTTGCCGTCATAACCGCCTGTGGCTGTCTTCAGCACACAGGGAAGTCCAAGTTCAACCGCCGCCACTTTCAGCTCCGCAAGGCTATCCACCTTCCGGTACGGGGCGACGGGTACGCCTGCCGCCTCGATGGCGGCTTTTTCGCGCAGCCGATGCTGTGTCGTATACAGCAGCGCGCTGCCCTGCGGCACGTACGATTCCTCCGTCAGCAGCGCGGCAACACCCGCGTCGACGTTCTCGAACTCGTACGTGATGACGTCCGAGCGGCGCGCTAGCTCCCGCGCCGCGTCCCGGTCGTTATACGCCGCTGTAATCTGCGGCGTAACTTGACCGCTAGGCGCATCCGGCGCAGGGTCCAGCGCCACGAAGCGGTAGCCCATGGCGCTGCCAGCCAGCGCCATCATGCGCCCGAGCTGCCCGCCGCCGAGCACGCCGACGGTCGCGCCGGGCAGTAGCGTCCGGACGGTGCCCGTACCGGACGCATTAGTAGCAGCTGGCGAATTAGCGCCGCCAGCCTCCTGCAGCTTCAGCTCCTCCGGTCTCATAAGCTGTCGCTGCTTTCAAGGACTTCGTCGCGGATCGCATCCCGCCGCAGCTGCGCACGCTGCTGCACTTCTGGATCGAACGCTCCGATAATCTGTGCGGCCAGGAGGCCTGCATTAATGGCACCTGCCTTACCAATGGCTACCGTTGCCACTGGAATGCCCCCTGGCATCTGCACGATGGAGAGAAGCGAATCCAGCCCGTTAAGCGCCTTCGACTGCACTGGCACTCCAATCACAGGCAGGATCGTCTTTGCTGCCACCATACCCGGCAAATGTGCTGCACCGCCCGCTCCTGCAATAATGACGCGAATACCCCGGCCCGCGGCTTCCTCCGCATAGCTGAACATCAAGTCCGGCGTCCGGTGCGCGGATACTACCTTCTTCTCATAAGATAATCCCAGCTCTTCAAGCACCGCACAAGCGTGCTCCATCGTGTCCCAATCCGATTTACTGCCCATGATAACAGCTACCTGTACAGACATGATTCGACCTACCTTCCAGTCACTAGTATGGATATCTTTATCTTGTAAATTCGAATAAAAAAAGCCCGATGACCAGACGCATTTTGCTGCGGGAGGATCGGACTAGTAAAGAAATTAGGAAAAAATAATCCGCGTGCCTATCATTAGGCTGCATTAAGCGCGGAAAATGGCATAATGCATCATTCCGTTACCCGGACCGCATTGCCGCATTCTATCATCCTATTTCCTCGTAGTCCGGTAATTTACGGTTCCCGGGTAGAAACTTCCGGGCCATATCCCCGGTTTTATACGAGTTGCTCATGACATCAGTTTAACAATCCCCTACACAGGATGTCAACTCAAACACGAACATTTGTAAATTAGGATTACTAAACGTTCGCTTTTAGGCGAATTTAAATTCTCAACAGCCACTTATTTTGATGATAAAGACTTCTTTCCGTACACTCTTAGTTCTAACACCAGATGTTATATTAAGCATAAAACTTATACTTTCTTATATTTGAAAAAAGGAACGCCATAAGCGTCCCTTTTAACTCTATATTATTTGACCACCAGCACTGGAATGCGGGCGCTTTGTACTACATTGTGGCTCACACTTCCCAGAACAAATTCACGTATTCCGCCAAGTCCGCGGCTGCCGATGACAATGATGTCCACAGCCTTTTCTTTAGCATATTTCAAAATCACTTCAGCAGGTGATCCTTGTAAAAGCTCAACCTCAGCATTCAAGCCTTCAGCCTCAAGGCGTCCCTTTACTTCTTCCGTAGTTTGTACTGCTAAATCATAATATTCTTTATTTACTGAAGCTGGCAGTGGTGCTAAAGCTTCTCCGATAAAAAATCTTGGGAATTCAAATGCGTGAACAACATGCAGCGTAGAGCCCGGAGTTACTTTTGCGAGTTCAATTGCGCGCTCCAATGCTTGATTAGAAGCCTTAGATCCATCATAGGCGAGTAAAATTTTAGAGAATAACATGTACGCCACCTCTTTTTCTAGTTTGTAATCATAAAGACTATCACCTTAAAAAATAGCTGTACAAAAAGATATTCAGCAACAGAAGTAACGGAATTCCGATCCTAAAGGACATATGTCGTGTCTTGTGGCGCTTACGATACATGGCAATCAGCACGCCTAGTGCCCCACCCATAGCTGCCAGCAGAAAAAGTGTCTTTTCAGGTACACGTTCTCGCCGTTTACGGGCTTTGATCTTGTCTTCGGACATCACTACATATCCGATTATATTAATTACCACAAACCACAACATTATAACCTTGACCATTCTCCCGGGCTCTCCTCCTTGCTACCTATCTATCTCTATTATATTCCTCTTTTTCACAAAAAACCAATCATCCTTACACGCTCTGATAACTTCGCTGTCTGCCTCTTTAGTTTCACTGCTTCGCATCCTTCATCCATATCCATGACAACACCGCAGCCAGCGCCGCCGCAATTCCGCCCAGCCAGAACCCCCCGGTCAAACCATAGTGAGCACTCATCCAGCCTGCCACGAACGGTCCCGCCGACATGCCTACCGCATAGACAGCCTGATAGAAGCCCATAGCTGTTGCACGTTTATATGGATCCACTTCTGACACCGACTTGCCTAACAACAATGGAAAAATAAGTCCCTGCATAAATCCGTTTCCTACCTGAGTCAGACAAAGCATCGCTAACGTCGGCATAGAAGGAATAAGAAGTGTAAACAATGCACTGCCCGCGAAGCCTATGATAAGCGTCCCCCTGTCCCCTAGGAGTCTTCCGAATGTCCGTGAGCCGTAGAGGGTCGCGATAGCATGCGGAATCATGAAAGCAAGCGTCAGCCAGCCCAAGCTTTCTTTGCTTGCTCCGATATTCAGGGCTTGGTTCGGAGTATATCCGAACATCGTAATGAATAGCACACAGTGTGCCAATACAGACAACAGTGAGACTCTTACCAAAAGGGGCTCCTTCATAACACCCGCCAAATCCTTGATCTGGATGGTACTTTGTCGCTTCTCCTGTTTTTGTTCAGGCAATCGCAGAGCAAGCAGCAACGCCGCAATCGCTACAATTCCACCCATCAAGAACGGGGTATTCCAGCCCCAATGCTCCACCATATAGCCACTGATCATCATACTGGTCAATTGGGCGATAACTGTAGTAAATTGCAGCATGCCCATTGCTTTTCCAGCTTCCTCTTTCGGGAAATAGCCCGCGAACATCACAGTGTACACGACCCATGCCGAAGCCGCTATACCGGATACCGCACGTGCTGCCAATGCCCAAACAGGCTGTGCTCCCCACATAAAAAGAAAACAGCTGGCTCCGCTCGCAATCAATCCCAGATAGATAAACGGCCGCCGCCGATTCAAATAATCTGAACCGATACCAATCGGCAGTCGGAACAGGATCTGCATTAACCCGTATACGCCAAGCACCATGCCTACCATAAAATACGATGCTCCCAAATGCTCCACATACGGTGAAAGCACCGGGACATAAATATAAGAAGAGAACCAGAACATAAATACAATCACAAGAAAGAAAAACCTGCTGTTACCCTGACCCTGTGGGCTATCTGCCGCTTTCACTGGATCCACTTGCTGCTCCGCTGCCACCCTAATCACCTGCTCTATGTATTTGCTTAACATTCTAATTCAAAGCCTATCCGTAGACTACAAAAACTTACGCGAATAAAAAAAGACTACTGAGCAAACTCAGCAGTCTTCATTATTACTATCCAATTTCCCTGAACAAAAGTTAGTAGCAACAACAGGTTTACCTAGCTCTCTACTTATCCTTCTTTTGCCCTTCAAGCGCTGCTTTCAGCAGTTCCCCAAGGTTAGAGCCAATGCTTTCTTGCTTACTGTATTGCTGTACCAGCTTTTGCTGTTCGCGTTTATTCACATGCTTGTGGTCCTTATCCAAAGTTTCTGTGATTCCACAGCCCAGACATTGAACGAACATACCTGCTTTACCCTCTTTAAGCTCCATTTTCTTATGGCACTGCGGACAGCGGCGATTCGATAATCTTTTCTCTCCGGCCCGGGTATAACCACAGTTATCCGCAGGACACACAAGCAGCTTGCCCCGTTTGCTCTTTTTCTCGAGTAGTCTTGTACCGCATTCCGGACAATTACTGTTTGAGACATTATGCGGTTTGTATTCTGCTCCGCTTGTTTTTACACCAGTCACTAATTCTTGTGCCATACTGCGTATACCTTGCAAAAAGAGCTCCGGTTTACCTTGACCACGCGCAATTTTCTCCAGCTCAGCTTCCCAGCGCGCAGTTAGATCCGGAGTCCGTAGCTGGGTGGATACCAGTTCGATAAGCTGCTTGCCTTTTCCGGTCGGATGCAGAAGATTGCCCTGACGTTCAATGGTATCGGAGCTCACCAGCTTCTCGATAATATCCGCGCGCGTCGCCGGGGTTCCCAGTCCGTGCTTCTCCATTTGCGTCAAAAGTGAAGCTTCATTGTAACGCTTCGGTGGCTGTGTCCGTCCAGGACGCACTACACAACGGCTAATCGTGACAGTTGCCCCTTCGCGAAGCTCAGGCAGCTTTACACTGCCAGCTGCTGGCTCGTCCGATGATTCCTCGTCATCATCATTACTCATATCTCCACCGTACACTTCACGCCAGCCGGCATCTTTTACCGTCGTTCCTTTGACATGAAAGCTCTCGCCTTCCACATTGACGGTAACAGCTACCGCATCATAGCGCGCTGGGGGATAGAACAAGCTGATAAAACGCCGCACAATCAGATCATACAGCTTACGTTCCTCAGTACTCAGTCCATTTAATAATACAGTCTGCTCTGTCGGAATAATGGCATGGTGATCACTTACTTTACTATCATCCACAATTCGCTTCGTAATCGGCAGCGGTTTGCGCAGCAGTGGGCGTGCCAGCGCCGCATATGGTCCGACAGCCACACTCTCCAGTCTTTCCTTAAGTGTGCCCGTCATATCTGCAGTTAAGTAACGACTGTCCGTACGTGGGTAAGTGACTAGCTTGTGCTGCTCATATAAACGCTGGAGCACACTGGAAGTCTGCTTCGCGGAGAAGCCGAACTTCCGGTTCGCATCACGCTGCAATTCAGTCAGATCATAAGCGAGAGGATGGGGCTCGCTCTTTTCACTCTTCTGCACCTTAATAATACGACCGCTACGTCCAGTAAGCTTATCCTTCAGACTTGCTGTCTTTTCCTTTTCGAATATCCGCCCATCTCCGTTACTAGCGCGCCAAGCTGCTTGGAAATCCCCGAAATCTGCAGTTAACGTCTCAAAATCAACGGAACGGAAACCCGTTATTTCCTTTTCACGATCCATAATCATCCCTAATGTCGGTGTTTGTACCCGCCCTGCCGAGAGCGGCGAACCGAACTTGCAAGTCAAAGCTCTCGTGACATTAAGACCAATCATCCAGTCCGCCTCTGCGCGGCAACGTGCTGATTCGTATAGACGATCAAATTCCCGACCTGGGCGGAGCTTAGCGAATCCCTCTTTAATCGCCTTATCGGTCTGCGAGGATATCCATAGCCGCCGGAATGGCTTTTTCCACCCTGCCATAGTCATAATCCAGCGAGCCAGCAGCTCACCTTCACGGGCAGCGTCTGTAGCCACCACAAGCTCCTCAATATCCTGTCTTTTCATTAGATGCTGAACAGCCTTGTATTGCTGATTCGTCTCCCGAAGCACCTTCAACTTGGTCTTCTCCGGTAAAATCGGTAAATCCTCCAAGGCCCAGGTTGCAAACTTTTTATTATAATCCTCAGGTTCTGCCAGGCCGACCAAATGTCCCAGCGCCCAGGTAACCACATATTTTGGACCTTCAATATAACTCTTCTGTTTATTATTACATCCCATAACTCGTGCAATCTCGCGTGCAACAGACGGCTTCTCCGCCAAAACTAATGTCTTCATAATGCTCCCCTTTCCACATCAAATTTCATTATAGCATTAAATGAATGATAGCAAATATCGTCAGGCTTTACCGGGTCACTCCGTTATACACTAAATAATATCTGATACCCGAAAGGAGTCATAGTCAATGAATGAACAAGAAAGCTATAATATAGTACCTATAGGTTGGGTTACAGGTACGCCACGTAATTTGCGACTGGAAATCAAACCGGAATTTAGCCCGGCGCTTAAAGGTTTATCTCAATTTAGTCATTGCCAAGTGCTTTGGTGGCTGCACGAGTTTGCAGATGATCAATTCCGCCAGACTACACAGATTCAACCACCTTATGACGAAACATTAACTGGAGTATTCGCTTCCCGTTCCCCTATTCGACCTAATCCAATTGGGCTTAGTGTAGCAGCAATCCTGTCTGTCAATGAAGCTTCTGGCATCGTAGAGGTGGCTGGGCTTGATGCCTATCCTGGTACACCAATTCTCGATATCAAAGCCTATTTTCCTAGTGCAGATCGCGTAATGGAAGTGACCGTTCCCGATTGGGCTGCTAATTGGGGGGACTGGATGGCTGAATAATTGAAGTGGTAGTTTTGAACACCACCTCTATAAAAAGTTATTGGAGGACAACTCATGAACAACCGTCAGTTAATGATTCAAGCATTAGACCTCATAGAGGATCGATTAACAACGGTTCTTCCTGTAGCTGTCCTCTCCAAAGAAATGGGTTACTCACTTTATCATTTCACCCGTCTATTTCAAGCGGTCACTGGAATAGCACCAGGAGATTATATATCTAGACGCAGAATCACTGAAGCAGCATTGGATATTCTAAGAATGCCAGAGCGCTCTCTTCATGACATCTCGCTAAATTATGACTTCAATAATTATGAGACCTTTACCCGCGCTTTCAAAAGATTGTTGCATACGACTCCTACCCTCCTCCGTAAAAGGCGTACTAAATCACAGCTCCCTTTACTACCTAGACTCTACGAACATGATCTACATCTAGCACCTATGGATTATATTATCTCCCCCCAACTCGTTGATTTGGGAGAAATCATTCTTCAGGGACCGTTAGTAAAGATAAACGATAATTACTCCGTCATCTCTAATACTTGGTCGCTGCTTTTTAGCAAGGTAACTACCATACATAAGCGCATACTTCCCGAAAAATATTATCAGCTTGGCTTCTGGCCAAACGATTATGAGGATAACGGATTTTCGATTATGTGTGCCTGCGAGCTAAAGTCATCACCTTCCATAGCACAGAATCACATAAGCCATGCGGATACTTCATCTAAATCGGAAATTTATACAGACAGCAAAAGGGCACTACCCATTCATGTATTACCACCCGCCCGATATTTGAAATTCATCCACAGAGGCCGTTCTTGTGATATCCCTTCTACTTATAAATATATTTACGGAATCTGGCTGCCAAAAACAGAATACAGAATATCCATTCCTTTTGAATTAGAATTTTATGGAGAAGGGTACATAGGTCCGGATAATGAAAAATCTGTGAGCGAAATCTACATTCCATTAGAATTTATATAAAAAAGTCCGCATCTGATATGCAGACACGGACTTTGCTTAGTTTATTGGATTAACAGTTACTAGTCCTTATTGAATCTGAATTGTTAGCTCAAGCTCTTCATAGAACGTTTTTATTCTTTGTCCATCAGCATCTTTCAAAAGGTTCAAATCCTTATCAAACGTACAGGTATACGGCTTGATGGTTACGTATTTCGGTGTTTCAGAGAATGCAGCATATATTTTATCTACTATAAGAAGTGGTATAGCCGGATATAAATTGTATCCCCGATTGTACGGTTCAATGATGTTCCCTTGATCATCTTCGATCTGATAGAACACCTCCGTTGGACTATACTCCCCTGTTTGTTCTGGTGATACAGGAACTTCCCCCGTACTATTAATAACTATTCTAGTCGTTGCAGGCGTAATATCTAGATTCTTAACGGTATAACTAAACGCTCCTCTGCTCTTCGTTTGATCTGGAGTAAGCCTTATAGCGTCCTCAGTTACTTTTTTCACGGGTACTTGAAATACAAATGGCTCTTCGACTTGGGCTACAGGTACACTTACACTTACCTCAAATTCTTCCCCAAATTCCTCGGTGTTTTGAACCTCATTAAGCTCTAGTAAAAGTGTGTTCGATTGCCCGTAGATATCACCTGTTCTTGAAGAACCAAATATCACTTCTTTCCCATTAGGGAGTTTAACTACAGGCATTCCAAGCAACCCTTTTTCAGATTGATCAAAATCATTATTCCAAAAGTTCGTTATCTTAGCCATTACGAGATCATTTTGAATACCTTCTCTTTCGAACCCCAAAACCAGACGTGTACCATCATACATTACATCACTAATTTTCAAGGTTACTCCATCATGAGTAATACTAACGTCTGGATTAGTTGTAAGTCCTTTTTCAACAGCATTCTTCAGTCCCGAATCATCTAAATCACTAAAAATATTTCCTAGAATAGGAACCTGGCTCAGCTTGTCTGCCCAGGCGGGAGATACTAAACCAGTTCCAATAATCAACGTTCCAACTACCGCAACTGTGCAGGCCGCAATCAACGTTTTCTTAAACAAATTGCCGTTTGTGTTCTTTTGTTGATTTCCCTGAACTTCCATCTTCTCAATTCGATTCATTATTTGTTCACTATAGCTTGTTATCGGCATTTCATGACTTCGGACAGTCTCAGCAATCTGCTGCAACCTCTGCTCATCAGTTCGATTTTGCCACTTCATCAAGATGTATCCCTCCCTCGTAGATTTTTTCTGAAACAAGCTTCTTTCGTAACCGTTCATACCTCTTACGCAGCATTGACGGGCTACAACCCATGATCTGGCCCATTTCTTCAAAGCTATATTGCTCTACCACTTTAAGGATTAGCATGTTACTTTCTTCTGTTGAGAGATTGCTAAATAGCTGCTCTACCGGAGATTCATCGTTAAGTTCATAATAAGTCTTTGTTTGCAGTGCTGTATAAAGCTTAATCAGTCTGTTCCATCTCTTGCGTTTGCGAACCTGATCCAAGCAATGATGATAAGCCACTTTATACAGCCATGCATTAAAAGAGACTCGTTTCTCATAACGTCTGAGTTCCTGATACACTTTTACAAATATATCTTGCACAGCATCCTCTGCTTCTTCATGACTCTTCAATATATAGTAGCAATAAGTATAAATCCTTCTTTCATAGGCTTGTATTATAGTTCTATAGGCTTCGCGGTTACCCGTAAGAACCTGATCAATAGCCTCTTCAATTATTGTTTGATTCACTTGGACCCCGGGGCTGCGACGTTCCAAAGAATCACCTCCTTGTTATTGACTACAACTATATAACGAATGTGATCCCTTTAATTGTGACAGGCTCTAAAAAATATTCCAGATATGTTAAAAGCATCAACCAAAGACAAATAAAAAAGCGATTGCCCCGATTGATGCTCGGAGAAATCGCTTTTTTATAATAATATTCCAGATTTACTATTTACTTACTTAATATCTTTTAACTCTAAACAAGCTTCAAAAAATATAGTATCACTATTCTGACCACGTACATATATACCATCATCTGTTACTGCCGAACGTAAAACAGTCAGTTCATCCCCAAACTTTGCTTCTTGTAGATAAGTAATCCGGAAGCGTGTGAACTCTGCATTATCCCATTCCGCTAAACTGAGTGCATCACAACATAAATCTCCGTATCGGGCATTATTCAAATGTCCGTTGCTATCCAGCCCACTATATCTTACCTGATACCGATAAGCTTCTTCCATAGTAATATCAGTAGGGATCGTTACCTTAACAGGCATATCGCCTACTGAATCGCCATTATAGTGCTTAACCTGAACTGGAAGAGCGTTCGGTCTGAGTATCTTTCTCTTCTCAATATCTACTAAAGCCCATATAGAACGCGCTGTGGCAATCTCTATATGATCTGCATCGAAAATGCGGTAATCCCGTTGCCATAAAGCCCCTTTAGTACCTTTACTCCAGGTATGTACGCTAAGCACATCATTTGGGCGAGGAATACGCTTAAAATCAAGATCTAACGTAATCATCATCCAGCCCATTCCTGCATTCAGAATTTCTTCCACACTTATCCCCAAATTACCCACCGCGAAGTCTGCCGCACATTGCATGATATCCAGAATAAAGGATAACTTACCCTGCGAACGATAATCCGTGTCGCTCGCATGTACAGAAAAATCTTCTATCCACACAAGATTGCTACTGTTGTCCATTGTTTATCCTCCTACCATGCAAAATATCCTTGCATTTACTTGAAGTATCCACATATACCACTGCTCTATCCACATAAATTGGGGACTACTTTCATTTTTGAATATATTTTATTATTTCATCCACATGTTAGTAACTTTTATTTTTTCGTTATTTACCCATGACTTATCCACATTATTTAAATTAAGCGATAAAGGGAACAAAAAAGCCATTGTTGATAAATCAACAATGGCTTCGTGTGCTTGGCAACGTCCTACTCTCCCAGGACCCTTCGGTCCAAGTACCATCGGCGCTGGAGGGCTTAACGGTCGTGTTCGGGATGGGTACGCGTGGAACCCCTCCGCTATCGCCACCAAACATGCGTCTGTGAAACAGACGCTGCCGCGTGAAATTTCGTTCATCACCAGAAGTGAGAATAAATTTCTAAGCGTGTTACAGGCTTGATGCCTGAAAACTGAATCCGAATTGAATTTGCATTTTAAGTATAGGATAAGCCCTCGACCGATTAGTATTGGTCAGCTCCATGCATTACTGCACTTCCACCTCCAACCTATCTACCTCGTCGTCTTCAAGGGGTCTTACTAATTGGGAAATCTCATCTTGAGGGGGGCTTCACGCTTAGATGCTTTCAGCGCTTATCCCGTCCGTACGTAGCTACCCAGCCATGCTTCTGGCGAAACAACTGGTGCACCAGCGGTACGTCCATCCCGGTCCTCTCGTACTAAGGACAGCTCCTCTCAAATTTCCTGCGCCCACGACAGATAGGGACCGAACTGTCTCACGACGTTCTGAACCCAGCTCGCGTACCGCTTTAATGGGCGAACAGCCCAACCCTTGGGACCTACTTCAGCCCCAGGATGCGATGAGCCGACATCGAGGTGCCAAACCTCCCCGTCGATGTGGACTCTTGGGGGAGATAAGCCTGTTATCCCCAGGGTAGCTTTTATCCGTTGAGCGATGGCCCTTCCATGCGGTACCACCGGATCACTAAGTCCGACTTTCGTCCCTGCTCGACTTGTAGGTCTCGCAGTCAAGCTCCCTTATGCCTTTGCACTCTTCGAATGATTTCCAACCATTCTGAGGGAACCTTGGAACGCCTCCGTTACTCTTTAGGAGGCGACCGCCCCAGTCAAACTGCCCGCCTGACACGGTCCCCGTACCCGATTAGGGCACTAGGTTAGAACCTAGATACGATCAGGGTGGTATCCCAACGGCGCCTCCACCGAAGCTTGCGCTCCGATTTCTACGGCTCCCACCTATCCTGTACAGATCGTACCCAAATTCAATATCAAGCTGCAGTAAAGCTCCATGGGGTCTTTCCGTCTTGTCGCGGGTAACCTGCATCTTCACAGGTATTAAAATTTCACCGGATCTCTCGTTGAGACAGCGCCCAAGTCGTTACGCCATTCGTGCGGGTCAGAATTTACCTGACAAGGAATTTCGCTACCTTAGGACCGTTATAGTTACGGCCGCCGTTTACTGGGGCTTCGGTTCATAGCTTCGGGTTACCCCTAACCACTCCCCTTAACCTTCCAGCACCGGGCAGGCGTCAGCCCGTATACTTCGCCTTGCGGCTTCGCACAGACCTGTGTTTTTGCTAAACAGTCGCTTGGGCCTTTTCACTGCGGCCCCCTCGTGCTATTCACACTACCGGGGCACCCCTTCTCCCGAAGTTACGGGGTCATTTTGCCGAGTTCCTTAACGAGAGTTCTTCCGCGCGCCTTAGAATTCTCTTCTCGCCTACCTGTGTCGGTTTGCGGTACGGGCACCTTCTCCTGGCTAGAGGCTTTTCTTGGCAGTGTGAGATCATGACCTTCGCTACTACAATTTTCGCTCCCCATCACAGCCCAGCCTTAATGATGTGCGGATTTGCCTACACATCAGCCTCACTGCTTAGACGGACATATCCATCAGTCCGCGTCACTACCCTCCTGCGTCACCCCATCGCTCATAGCGGATTACGGTGGTACAGTAATTTCAAACTGTTGTCCTTCGACTACGCCTTTCGGCCTCGCCTTAGGTCCCGACTTACCCTGAGCGGACGAGCCTTCCTCAGGAAACCTTGGGCTTTCGGCGGATCAGATTCTCACTGATCTTTTCGTTACTCATACCGGCATTCTCACTTGTATGCTGTCCAGCGCTCCTTACGGTACACCTTCAACCCACATACAACGCTCCCCTACCCCAGATACATACGTATCTAGCCATAGCTTCGGTGGTGTGTTTAGCCCCGTTACATTTTCGGCGCAGAGTCACTCGACCAGTGAGCTATTACGCACTCTTTCAATGGTGGCTGCTTCTAAGCCAACATCCTGGTTGTCTGTGCAACTCCACATCCTTTCCCACTTAACACACACTTGGGGACCTTAGCTGATGGTCTGGGCTGTTTCCCTTTTGACAATGGATCTTAGCACTCACTGTCTGACTCCCGGCAATAAGTATATGGCATTCGGAGTTTGACTGAGCTTGGTAATCCTTGCGGACCCCGCACCCAATCAGTGCTCTACCTCCACTACTCTTATACCGAGGCTAGCCCTAAAGCTATTTCGGGGAGAACCAGCTATCTCCGAGTTCGATTGGAATTTCTCCGCTACCCCCACCTCATCCCCGCACTTTTCAACGTGCGTGGGTTCGGGCCTCCAGTGCGTGTTACCGCACCTTCACCCTGGACAGGGGTAGATCACACGGTTTCGGGTCTACGTCCACATACTGAGTCGCCCTATTCAGACTCGCTTTCGCTGCGGCTCCGTCTTCTCGACTTAACCTTGCATGTTAAACGTAACTCGCCGGTTCATTCTACAAAAGGCACGCCATCACCCATTAATAGGGCTCTGACTTTTTGTAAGCACACGGTTTCAGGTTCTATTTCACTCCCCTTCCGGGGTGCTTTTCACCTTTCCCTCACGGTACTGTTTCACTATCGGTCGCCAGGTAGTATTTAGCCTTAGCAGATGGTCCTGCTGGATTCATACGGGGTTTCACGTGCCCCGCACTACTCGGGATCCGTCTCGGAGAGAACACAGTTTAGGTTACAGGGCTTTTACCTCTATCGCGGGCCTTTCCAGACCTCTTCGCCTACCATATTCCTTTGTAACTCCATGTGAGACGTCCCACAACCCCTAAGAGCAAGCTCTTAGGTTTAGGCTGTTCCGCGTTCGCTCGCCGCTACTGACGGAATCACTATTGTTTTCTCTTCCTCAGGGTACTTAGATGTTTCAGTTCCCCTGGTCTGCCTCTACATACCCTATGTATTCAGGTATGAGTAACTGCGAATTACCACAGCTGGGTTTCCCCATTCGGACACCCCCGGATCAAAGCTTGCTTACAGCTCCCCGAGGCAGTTTCGTTGTTCGCCACGTCCTTCGTCGGCTCCTGGCGCCTAGGCATCCTCCGTGTGCTCTTATTAGCTTAACCTTGATTTTTCCGCAGGAAAATATCATACGATATCTCTCTTGGAATCATCTCACTAATAACATTTACTTGTTTGCACAAGTTGCTAAAAGATGTTCTAAAACGCAAATTCGTTTCGGTATCCAGTTTTCAAGGATCAAGTCTTACTTGAGAGCTTAAACTCTCAAAACTGAGCAACGAGTGAGTAACAGGCCTAAACCTGAGATTGTGGAAGTTTAACTTCCGATTTGAATGTCTTCATTGCAGAAGACGATTCTCCATAGAAAGGAGGTGATCCAGCCGCACCTTCCGATACGGCTACCTTGTTACGACTTCACCCCAATCATCTACCCCACCTTCGGCGGCTGGCTCCCTTGCGGGTTACCCCACCGACTTCGGGTGTTGTAAACTCTCGTGGTGTGACGGGCGGTGTGTACAAGACCCGGGAACGTATTCACCGCGGCATGCTGATCCGCGATTACTAGCAATTCCGACTTCATGCAGGCGAGTTGCAGCCTGCAATCCGAACTGAGACCGGCTTTGATGGGATTGGCTCCACCTCGCGGCTTCGCTTCCCGTTGTACCGGCCATTGTAGTACGTGTGTAGCCCAGGTCATAAGGGGCATGATGATTTGACGTCATCCCCACCTTCCTCCGGTTTGTCACCGGCAGTCACTCTAGAGTGCCCAACATTACTTGCTGGCAACTAAAGTTAAGGGTTGCGCTCGTTGCGGGACTTAACCCAACATCTCACGACACGAGCTGACGACAACCATGCACCACCTGTCTCCTCTGTCCCGAAGGCCGCTGCTATCTCTAGCAGATTCAGAGGGATGTCAAGACCTGGTAAGGTTCTTCGCGTTGCTTCGAATTAAACCACATACTCCACTGCTTGTGCGGGTCCCCGTCAATTCCTTTGAGTTTCAGTCTTGCGACCGTACTCCCCAGGCGGAGTGCTTACTGTGTTAACTTCGGCACCAAGGGTATCGAAACCCCTAACACCTAGCACTCATCGTTTACGGCGTGGACTACCAGGGTATCTAATCCTGTTTGCTCCCCACGCTTTCGCGCCTCAGCGTCAGTTACAGCCCAGAAAGTCGCCTTCGCCACTGGTGTTCCTCCACATATCTACGCATTTCACCGCTACACGTGGAATTCCACTTTCCTCTTCTGTACTCAAGTCACCCAGTTTCCAGTGCGACCTTAGGTTGAGCCCAAGGTTTAAACACCAGACTTAAATGACCGCCTGCGCGCGCTTTACGCCCAATAATTCCGGACAACGCTTGCCCCCTACGTATTACCGCGGCTGCTGGCACGTAGTTAGCCGGGGCTTTCTTCTCAGGTACCGTCACTCCGATAGCAGTTACTCTACCGGACGTTCTTCCCTGGCAACAGAGCTTTACGATCCGAAAACCTTCATCACTCACGCGGCGTTGCTCCGTCAGACTTTCGTCCATTGCGGAAGATTCCCTACTGCTGCCTCCCGTAGGAGTCTGGGCCGTGTCTCAGTCCCAGTGTGGCCGTTCACCCTCTCAGGTCGGCTACGCATCGTCGCCTTGGTGGGCCGTTACCCCACCAACTAGCTAATGCGCCGCAGGCCCATCCCTCAGTGACAGATTGCTCCGTCTTTCATTCTTTCTTCAGGAGAAAAAAGAAATTATCCGGTATTAGCTACCGTTTCCGGTAGTTATCCCAGTCTAAGGGGCAGGTTGCCTACGTGTTACTCACCCGTCCGCCGCTAAGTCATTTTGAAAGCAAGCTTTCAAAATGACTCCGCTCGACTTGCATGTATTAGGCACGCCGCCAGCGTTCGTCCTGAGCCAGGATCAAACTCTCCAATTAGTATTGAAAAGAGCGATATGCTCATTTTGAAACATCTGACGAGAAAATTAATTCTCTAATTTTGGATTTCACTTTCGTGATTTCCTACTCACTCGTTGTTCAGTTTTCAAAGATCAAGTTCTCGTTGGCGCCGTTTAATGTCTCAGCAGCAACTCTTATAATATATCATGTTGTTCTCAGTAATGCAAGCTTTATTTTTCGAAAGCCGTTTATATAACTCTCTCAAACATTGCCTGTACGCTGTCTAACAACGCTTAACTATAATAACCTATCTACCGATAGAAAAGCAACCCCTAATAGAAAAATAAACAACCAGCTTAATTATGAAGTGCACCCCTTAGAATAGACATTGGAAAAAACCCCTGGTTTATCCGATGAAATTCTAGGGGGTGCATTTTTATGGCGATTAAAGGACAGAAGTTTAAAAATTACTCAGATGAGATTAAAAAAGAGGCCATTCGTTTACATGTGGAGGAAAGATGGACTTATCGGAAAATTACGGAGCATTTTGAGATACAAGATCAAGGACGGGTAAAGAGATGGATGAAGAAATACCGAGAGCTAGGGGAATTTGGGCTACTAGATCAACGGGGGCGTCGTATTGAATATATCGATCAAGATAGGTATGTTCAAAAGCTCAAACGGGAAAATGAAATGCTAAAAAAGTGTTTGGAAATCTGGATGCAGGAGGTGAAACGCACAAATATAGAGTCATTGAGAACGCTGCAAAAGAGTATGCCGTTAGCAACCTGTGTAAACTCTTTAGGGTCTCTAGAAGTGGATACTACGCTTTCATGAAGCGCAAAGGAACAGATCGGGATCAGGAAGCAAAGGCGCTCATTCAGAAGGTCTATGAAAGGTATGAAGGAGTCTACGGTTATCGCCAAATTCAATTGTTCTTGCTACAAGACCACGGGGTTTGGATGAATCATAAGAAGGTACTCAGAATTATGCAGGATTTAGGCATTCGTTCGAGGATCCGCCGAAAACATCGTTGTAATTATGCTACTTCTGAAGGAGACCGTGTGGCGAAAAATATTTTGAAACGGGATTTCAAAGCGGATGCTCCCAACCAAAAATGGGTGACAGACATTACGCAATATCGTGTAGGCGAAAAGTGGCTCTATCTTTCTGCGATTAAAGATTTATTCAATAACGAAATTATCGCTTATCAAATGAGCGCTAGGAACGACAACGAACTGGTTCTCCGGACCTTTGAGCAGGCGTGGAGTCAGCAAAAAGACGTGACTGGACTGATCGTTCACAGCGATCAGGGATTCCAATACACGTCTCATGCATACCACGACATGCTGCCAAAGGTTGGGGCCCGAATCAGCATGTCTCGCCGAGGCAATTGTTATGACAACGCCTCTATGGAGAGCTTCTTCTCGCATCTCAAAACGGAAGGACTCTATCCTTATGATATCCGAAATATGGATGAGGCACAAAGGAAAATTGAAGATTACATTCGATTTTATAACCAACATCGGCCACAACGAAGGTTAAATAAGCTGCCTCCGGTAGAGTACCGGAAACAGCTTATTGCCTAGGGTCTTTTTTCAGTGTCTATAAAATGGGGGCTTGACCAATTATTAAGCTGGTTGTTTATTTAATAGAGTTATGATTCTAGCGTTTCAAATTAATAGTATTTTGCTGCAGTATACTTACTTGAAGCCTTAATAAAATCCGTATTCTTCTTACTCTTCGCTGCCGATGCATCTACCGTGGTATCAATAGTAACCCATTTCCCATCCATCAATACTTCATTCCATGCATGGTATTGCGTAACGTAGCTAGTATTCCCCATCACCAATTTAGCAGG
Source organism: Paenibacillus sp. FSL E2-0201 (assembly GCF_037963325.1). NCBI lineage: Bacteria > Bacillati > Bacillota > Bacilli > Caryophanales > Paenibacillaceae > Paenibacillus > Paenibacillus sp. FSL E2-0201. The sequence goes on along the minus strand of NZ_CP150154.1, from coordinate 681,276 downwards.
CACATCTACACTACGCAGCATTGCGGCAAAAAGAGAAGCATAGTCATAGCAGATTCCTTTTTTAGTATTCAAAGTGTTGTTAATGTTCGGAATGTAATCTGTTGTTACGTTATTAGCAAGAGAATAATCATATTGTACATTAGCAACTACATAGTTATAAATTGCCTTAACTTTTTCTTCATCTGTTGTTTTACCTTTTGTAAGCTCTTTAGCCTTAACGATTGCTTTATCAGAAGAACTCCATTTCACATTCTGTACGGAGCCCAAATATACGGAATTTGAGTCGTTCATAGTTAAATCTACTACTTCAGAATAGAGAGCCTTATATTTATTACCTGTTGTATTCTCAAGAACAGAAACTTTATAAGTCCCATTCCCTTGTTGCAAAGGGAAGTCCTCAGCTTGTCCAGAAGCATATAAATTGTATGTATAGCTACTGTTATCTTTTGTGATCATCAGCTTAACTCTTTTATCTTTTGGAATATCGTAGTTAATACCGATTACACCTTGAGCCAATTTGGATGTATTCAACCAGTTTGAATCTGCGCTTGCAGCTTGAGCTGTGCTTACTGGAACCGAAGTAATCAGCACGAACAGCGCCACCATCATAAAATAAACCTTTTTCACGGATAAAACTCCTTTCGGTAGCTGGCTGCCATCCTTTCGGGAAGGCCCTTTAGCTTTGCGTCCCTACCTTTCGATAGGTTTGCCGTTATCGTATAAGCTCTATCTGTTCTAATTTCACTAGACAAATTAACAGAATAAGTCCAAGTAGAAATATGAATCTTAGATTCTTATATATTTCATAAAAACAAAAAAAGCCTCTTCATTCGGTAACTGGCTGCCATCCTTACGGGAAGGCCCTTTAGCTTTGCGTCCCTACCTTTCGATAGGTTTGCCGTTTATCGTGTTTAGCTTTTATAGTCTTATACTACCATATTTATCCTCGTAAACAAGAACAAAATTGCTAGTTTTACTATTATTTTATAGTTATCTCTCTGTATTTCAGTTCTCTTGTCATTTCTCATCAACTATTAGGTAAGCTTAGCATGAACAATCAAACGATGTGTAGGATCTACTAGTGGATCACACGTAATTAGAGTAAGAATCTTATCCTTGTTATTCCCGTCAAGAACAGACACATCACTGGGAAGTACAACAGAAATATCATAAACCTCGTAATTATATACCTGATCGCTCGTTTTTACCGTGATTACATCCCCAACCACAACTTCATTCAATCTGTTAAACAATCTGCCCGTAGTTCTAGCTCTATGAGCAGCTATTGCGGCGTTCCCGATTTCTCCAAGCGGGGCCGTTTCTTTCATATGGGCCGCAGCATGCTTCATATTTGCTTTTGTTGCTCCTTCTAATACTGGCAGCTTCAGATCAATCTTAGCAATCTCTATTAATGCGATAACTTTGCCGCCCACTTCAATCTCCGGTTCTGGCTTTTCTGTTTCTTGAGGCTGTGCCTGTGCATCTAGAACGGATTCCTCTGCTAGTAGCTGAGTGACCTCGGCATATCTACTCTTCAGATCAGGTGGTGGAGTGCTTTCGATGGTGCTCAGTTCAGCCGTTTCTAATAGCTTCTCCTGCTGCCAGTCGTTATACCATTCGTTAGCTTTTGGATAAAGCATGATAAGGATCCCAGCCAGTATGAGCACATACGAGAATTTACGCATGATTTTCACCTCCGTGGATTGGTTCTACTGCACTTTAGAATACCCATTTACGACTTCCGAAGAAGTTAATGATCACCGTCACAAACGTTACTAATACCTTAGAGATCAACACTTGAACGCCTAGTTTGTCAGTCAACAGATGCATTAGCAACAGCGATATTCCGAGCACTACCAGATTCAGTATGATAAACTTCAGCAACTGAGCCTTATCAAAGCCCTCTTTACTGCCACGATTGTGATCCTTGAAGGTAACTTTTTTATTCAAAATAAAGCTGTTCGCTGTCCCTGCACTATAAGAAATCACCTGTGCCAACGCATATACCATTCCAAGTGAGTTCAGTAATGTGAAGATTACGAAATCAATTAGGGTATTCACCAAACCTACGGCATTAAATTTAAGAAACTGTATAAATGCAGCGCGTAAGTTCTTATCTGACATTATTGTAGTCCTTCCGGCGATCCACTTGTTCCTCGTTAGGATATCCTTTGGTCTCACTTACAATATATAGCGGTCTATCCTTAGACTCGTCATAAATCCGTCCAATATACTCTCCGATTACACCTAACAGCATTAGAACGATACCATTAAAGAGCAAATTGACGCCTACAATGGAAGCCCAACCTGGAACCGTCCATGATGTGAAGAAGATTCTTTGAAATAAGACGAAGAATAAATAGAGAAAGCTAGAAAAGGATAGGAAAAATCCAACATACGTAGCAATCTTAAGTGGTTTATGGGAAAAGGAAGTGATACCATCTAGCGCAAAACGAATCATTTTCTTGAGCGGATACTTGGTTTCACCTGCATAACGTTCTTCCCGCTCATACTCCACCATCGTCTGCTTAAAGCCGACCCAGCTTACCAACCCTCTGACATACCGATTTTTTTCCTTGAGCCCCCGTAAGACATCACATACTTTACGATCAATAAGACGGAAATCGCCTGTATCCGTAGGAATGTCCACACTTGTCATGCTGCTGAGCAGCCGATAAAACAGCTTCGCCGTTACCTTCTTGAACATCGTCTCCCCACGGCGCTTCAGCCGCTTCGCATACACAACATCATAGCCCTCTTTCCACTTCTCGATCATTTGCAAAATGACCTCAGGCGGATCTTGAAGGTCAGCGTCAATAACAACGACCGCTTGACCTTCTGCATAGTCCATGCCAGCTGTAATCGCTACCTGATGTCCGAAATTACGCGAGAAGTCAATTAGCTTGACGCATTCATCTCGATCACTGATCTCCCGAATCATCTGGGCTGAACGATCACGACTTCCGTCATTAACGAAGACTAGCTCATAAGTATCGCCGCATTCGTCCATTACTTTTTTCAAACGTTCGTAAGTAACGCTAATTACTTGCTCCTCATTGAACATGGGTACAATTACACTATATCTGGCTTTCACCTTTATTCCTCCTACAAGCTTTATGGAGCGTTACATCTTCCTATTCTTCCTAATAACGCTGTAAGCATAAACTTATTGTTATAGATTCTTTTTTAAAGCTTAGAAAACCCAAGAAGGGAACCAACGCAGCATGTTCTTCACGTAATCACCGCTAACCTGCATCCCTGATAGGACTGGGTAGAACGCGACAAAGAGCAGTAACGCAACAGCCACATAAGCATAACGAACGTAACGAGCCTCAGGAAATTTACTATCTAGTAACTTCATTATATATACAATACCAAGAATCATAAAAGGTACCATAGCAAAATAATGGTAGATAAAGGTTTCTCTCGGGACAAGCATCCACGGAACATATTGTGAGAAAAAGGCGATCCAGATCATGTACAGGTTTTTATCTTTGCGTTTCAGCGTAATCCACAGCGTTGCTAGCATTGCAAAAATACCCGTCCACCAGATAAGCGGATTCCCCATAGTCACTATACTGCTGACCTGACCTTCCGGCAATCCTTCACTGCCACTGAAGAACCAGACAGGTCTCTTCATAAACGGCCATTGCCACCAGGAGGATGCAAAAGGATGTGTAGCTACAAGCTGACTGTGGTAGTTGTACATATTCTTTTGAGAATCAATCAAACCTTTAATAGTAAAGCCCTCTGCAGATGCAGATAAACCCGGAACAAAAGATAAACTATAAATAATGACCGGAATGATTACGAAGAATGCAACACAACTAGCTAAAGTAATGATGGTATTCTTCCAGAACGAATTTACAGCTTCACGACAGGTACCTAACAGTTCCTTGTCTTTGATCTTCCCTTCCGCGAGCAACCGCCCCGAAGCTTGGTACTCTCTGTAACGCTCGAAAAGCGAGATAGCTAGCATAATGGCCAGTCCGGCTCCTCCGTACAGTACAATCCACTTGGAGGCGACACCAATTCCGAAGAATAAACCTGACCAGAATAACGGAATCAAAGTTTTTCTTAAAGGTTGCCTGAAGAAATTCATAGTGTAATACCGCTGCATGAAATAAAACATCAGCATGATGAAGAATACTCCGTATACATCGATCGTAGAGATTCTTGTTTGCGTGAAATGCATGAAGTCCAGTGCGAACAATCCTGCCGCAAGTGCTGCGTATTTACTCTTTTTAAACAGACGCAGTGCCATCACATAAATGAGAGGCAGCATGGCAATCCCGAACAATGTTCCAATAATACGCCAACCGAATGGATTGACTCCGAACAATTCCATCCCTACTGCGATCAACAGTTTGCCGAGTGGTGGATGCGTGTTTTCGTAAGGCACAATCCCATGTGTATATTCATAAGCTGTCCGCGCATGGTAGATCTCGTCAAAATAAGTGCTGTTCATAAAGTTAGAATATTCTGGGATGATTGACTGCTCATCAAAAAGATTGGCAGGCTCTCCTCTTTTAGCGACTGCATTAGCATCCGGAGTTACACCGGCAATGGGAAGAGGGACTCTTTCTCCCCCCTGCTCATAAAATGCCATTTCATTTAAAGTGAAGCCCGGAGAGGTGACGGTAAACTTCACGTATCTTGCTGCAACGTTCAAAGGTTGGCTTTTCCAGATGAAGACATTGCCAACGTCCTCATTTACATCTAGAGGATTGCTCCAGACATCAGGAGTTTCACTGAACTCAAACTTAAACTTACCGGTACCTACGCCACCGAATATATTCACACGTTCTAATTGTTTACTCTGCCCTAGATCTACATAGAAGCTTTCACCGCTAGCAGCAGGCTCCCACAATGTTTCCGGAGATTTAGTAGATCCAAGATTGTATAAAGCAATCGCCGCGTAAACGGCAGTAATAGCAAGTATACATATCCAATCTATACGCTTAAACTTCATCGTTCAATCTCCCTCCTCTCTGTTGCGGTTTTATTTGCTTGACGATTTTAAGATCTTCTTCGTATTTTTCTTCAAGAGTTGGTGGTGCTGGAAGAGGTTGTACTCCCCCGCGAACATACACATCGTAACCGATGTAGAGCATGTATAGAAGTAAGGTTAGGTTAGCTATAGACGTGACCAGTACGATTCCATCTGCACCTGGGTTTACACCTGCATTTAGATGGGTCAACGTATAAGCTACATTGATATACTGCGTTAAGCTGAATCCAAGGAATAAGGATAGAAAACGGCGATCCCGACTTGCTATATAAGTGAACATACAGAGAATAACAGCAGGGAACATATAACGTTCATGCATTTTGGTGCCAAGCACAAAGACCACTACAATGAGCGCCATACCGATAAAATAGGATTTGGATAGATCTAAGCGATCCTTTTTAAAGGAGAAAAACGCTGCTACAGCCACTGCCACTAAAATAAATATGAAGCCCCATACACGGTAAGTGATGCCCAGCCAGGTTAGGTCAAGGGATGACCACATGGGGTCAGTCAGTGCATATAAATTAAATGCATTCACTGAAGAATAAGGATAGGAAGATAAAGTACTCTTATACAGATTAATAAGGCCAACTAAACCACCGTTATTCCAGAAAAATGGTGCCGCGAGCAATCCGAATATCCCTAATCCGTACAAAGCTCCAAATCCAAGCTGCTTCCAAGCGCGGTGATGATAGAAAGCAAACATCAATACCGGTGTAAAGATTAACGCTTGTGGTTTAATTAAAGTTGCTAATGCAAACATAATCGCGGATTGAACAAACTTTTTGTTCGCAGCCCCATGAATACTGAGCAACAGGAAAATCAAAAAGAACGAATCTGCTTGTCCCCACGCCGCTGAATTAACAAGCACCGCCGGATTAAATAGGAATAATAGCGTTAAGCCAAAAGCGATCCCCGTGCCAAGTTTTTTGCGAGACATTTGATATATGAAGTAACCCAGCACCAAATCAGAAATAATCGCCGGTAGTTTGAACAGCAAATTCTCTCCGCCCGAGCCATGCGCAAAGCCAAATACACCGCGAATAAGACTAAGCAGGGACAAAATGTACAAATAACCAGGTGGATAATCAGCAAAATACCCTTCTTCATAAAACTTACCTGGACCTAAATCAACCATACGCTGGCCCCAAGCTATAAAGGTATTCATATCATTCTGGTAGCCTTGAGCAGTAAGACCGATCCAAACCCTTAGTATAAAGGCAATCCCGATGGCAATGCTCAGCCATTTGGAATAGACATTCTCAGGTTGCTTCATAAGCTTCTCACTGCGGAATACCTTGGTATAAAGCACTGCAAAAAACACACTGAAAAGCGCTGAAATCAGCAGCATCTTAGTTGGAGATACTTTATGTGGGGTGTCTGCTTTTTTATCACCAGCATCCTGGCTAACAGCTGCACTATCTAGTGAAATGACGTTGGCTCCTTCGGGAGCAGCGTCTAATTTCTCTACAGACAAATCATCAAAATAAGCCTTACCTTGAATTAAGCTAGAGTAGCCTCCCAAACTTGCACCTATGCCGAATTCCTTCTGCTTAGGTCCTGTCTGACCTATGTATTCAAGATACTGCCACTCCCCTGCCGTATCCGTTACGCTGGGATAACCCCCACCTACTCCAACAGCAAGTATATTGGCACCCATTCCCTCGCCTGCGGTACTTACTACTTTGATCCATCCAGAGATTTTATAATAACTATCCGGTGTTGCTTTAATCGTCTGCACCCATTTCAAATGATTGGGTTCGATATTCTCAATGACTGCTGCTTTACTACCGGAATGAACCTCGTCCGATTGGATGGAAAGTATGCCGGAGTTGTCTCCTGAAATCCACATATCCTTAGTCCAGTTAGAAGGAGCATCCTCTCCCCCCTCCTCAAAGCCAGGGTTCTGCAATAGATTCCCCTCTGCATAAATGCTTGTTACAGGAAGCAAAAACAATAACAGCATCAATACAGTCATTGCGGCCGTACGTGTACTCTTGATCATCGTTCCAACCTCACCTCGTCCTATATTCTTAGTCCAGACTTTACTGCTCTATAAATCGCCGCCCGTGATCACTACCGTATAATTAGCAAATCTCTTAATCTTGTAGTTCTCACTCAGAGCAGGAATAGTATCACCGTTCCAATAAATATAAGCAGCATTCTCTCCCGGAACTATCATCGGACTCCCTAACACGAACACATATCTTCCAAAAGTATATACTTTCTGAAAGGCTGCTCCCGGATTAGTATACTTGACCGTTGCCAAGAAATCATTCGGATTGATTTTCTCATAAAAAAGTGCATAAATATAGGGCATATTAACCTTATCTGTAATATAAACCTTTCCTTCACTCTCTTCCGACGCATACTGTATGGCCTCGCCGATTGAATTATAGAAGGCTGGTCCGACTCTGTCCGGAAAATCATTAAAGTATGCGCTGCAAAATAACACAAAGCACAAGCAGAACCCTGCTATAGAAACAACCCCAAGCCCTTTAATCTTCTGTCTTACCCACATAAATCCTGCAACAAGCAGTAAAATGATTGGGTAAAAAATAACGTTAATACGGTTAATATTCACATTCGTCACGCAAGCCATCAGCACAGAAACTAATAACCAGATCAGAATGATAGCCTGTCCCCGTCCTTCATGTTCGCGCTTGGGTAGTGCTTTTAGCATTACAACAAGACCAATAAGGACAAAAGGAAGCGCAATGGGATACGCATATCCGTAAGGTGAGATCGAATTCCATAGCAGACCATCATTTCCACTAATCATAAGCTTAATAAATTCTCGAAAATGACCTGCTGCGGTATGAAATAAGTCTCCGCTGAATACGGATGATACCTGCTCCATACGTGGTGTAGTCAATCTAGGGATCGTAAACAACGGAGTTTCTATACTCTGCAGCTTCAAGCGATTAATCATCACAAATAGCAATATAGGCAGAGCTATAATTATAAACAATATTCCGTTCCATAGAATCGCCCGAAGTTTCAGGGCTCTTATATAGAATAGAAGAATCGCAGTGGCTAAAGCAAACACCGGAACAAAAAAATACGCCGTTCCATAAGCATAAAGTGAGAGCCCTAATAGAATAGTATAGGCATAGGACCATCTAGGGTTTTTGAGTGTTTTCAATAAAAAATAAACGGAAAACAGGATCAGAGTAGGAAACAAATTGGACTCTAGAGCCCATCTAGACATCATAATATGCCAAGGATTAATCGCGATAAAGAACATCGCTGCATTACCTGCTGCTCTGAAAGTAAATAACTGTTTAGCCACAAGATAGAACACAATCATGCCAAGCAGTCCCATAATTAGACTGACAGCCCTCACAGACATAGGTGTTAACCCAAACAACCAAATAAAAGGCATGGATAAGTACGCGTAGAGCGCATTTTGCCCGCTTCCCCAAGCAATCAAATGGACCGGCAGATGAACACCGTTCCGGTCTATCCCATAATGAAGAATTGAATAAGCGTCATACCCTATTGAAGCCTCATCCTGATTTAAACCTGGAGGTATAGAACCTATGTAAAGAATACGAATTACCGCTCCTAATAAGAATAACAAGAGTGGCCATGGATTTTTTTTAATATATAAATATGCTCCATTTAACCTACTAGCCAACATGCATCACCTCTTCAACAATATAATCTATATCTTAGATGATGAAAAGGCATGAACAATGACTACCCTTTTCCGTAAAAAAACAAATAAAGAATAAAAAAAACAGCCCCTTCAATAATGAAGGAGCTCTAGATGAATATCAGAAATGCTATATATTTATGCTAGCCTTCACTACCTAGGAATACATAACGGAGAATAATTAGGATCGCAAGCACCCACATCATCCAGTGAATATCGTATTTCTTCTTACCTGCTAGGTTAGCAACAGAAGCAAGGATTACATAAGTTACGATACCAAAGGAAATACCGTTAGCAATATTATAAGTGAATGGCATGATAACAAGCGTTAGGAACGCTGGAATCGCAACAACCATATCTTGAAAATCAATTTGACGGATGGATTGTGCCATCAGCACACCTACGACGATCAGTGCTGCAGCTGTAGCAGATCCAGGGATAAGAGCAACTACTGGTGCAAGGAACAATGCAAGCAAGAAACATACACCCGTTGTTACGGCTGTCAGACCTGTACGTCCACCCTCAGCAACACCTGCTGCGCTTTCTACAAATGCAGTAGTAGTAGAAGTACCCAGTGCGGCACCACCTGCTACAGCAACTGCATCAACAAACATTGCATTACCTACACGTCTATTACCTTCTTCAGGGTTATCCATAATACCTGCGCGTTGAGCCGTACCTACAAGCGTACCAAATGTATCAAACAACTCTACAAAGGTGAAAGTTGCGATTGCCGAAACGATACCTGTGTGCAGGATACCATCCCAGTCAAACTGGAAGAAGTTCAATTGTGTGAAGTCAGGAACCCAAGGTGTTGCCGGACTGGACAATGCGCTGAAATCAACTACGCCCATCAACATACCAGCGACAGTTGTTCCCAAGATACCGAACAAAATCGCACCTTTAACGTTCAGTACCATCAAGATGGAGATTAGAAGAAGTCCGATAATGACCAATTGGACATTGGAATTCTCTAGGCTACCCATATGAATGATTGTTTCAAAGGAAAGAACGTCGGTGAAAGTGTTAGCAGGAATGTCTTTACCCGCTTCAACACCAATCGTCATCAGTCCACTGTTCTTTAGACCAAGGATCGTGATGAACATCCCGATACCTACTGTAATTGCGTGCTTCAAGCTGTCAGGAATTGCTGTTAGTAAGATCTGCCGTACTCGAGTTACCGTTAGCAAGATAAAGATCAAACCGGAAATAAATACGGCTGTCAGACCCATTTGCCAAGTGAATGGATGCTCTGATGTGGCAGATGATAAAATTACGGAAGCAAAATATGCGTTAAGTCCCATACCCGGTGCCAATGCCACTGGAAAGTTTATGAACACGCCCATTGCGATGGTGAAAATACCTGCTGCCAGCGCCGTCGCTAGAAATACAGAGTACCAGCCCATATCAATACGGCCAAATGCTGTTAAAGTACTCGGATTAACCGACAAGATGTAAGCCATTGCCATGAACGTGGTCAAGCCCGCCATGATTTCTGTACGAACTGTGGTGCCGTTCTCTTTCAACTTGAAAAACCGATTCAAATTGTTCTCCCCCTAAGGTATGTTGTGTCTGACAGCAACAAAAAGCCGGTATCTGATAGACACCGGCTCGAAAAAAAGAGTAGCACCCGTGACCATAGTCCTAAATTCAGGACGATGCGGATTGCTCTGCTCTTCTTAATCGTAGCCAGGTCATTACGGTGACCTCGTAGAAACTTCCAGGCCAATTCCCGGAAATATACGAAAGAATTATGTTGTTGTGCTCTATCATTTTAGGTGGACATCATATAAGTTGTCAATGATAAAAAGCGAACATTTTCGACTTTATTTTTTCCATTGTTCGTAAATCATACATTTCCAAGGTTTTATCCAGTCTCAAATCCCTTCTAGTTGTGCAGCTTATTAACTATCCAATCACGTTTTATATGGTTATATTTACCTATAATTCTAGTTACTGATTTTCAGTGTGCTTATAACTATGCCAAGAATTAGCTAAATGTCCTATCGCTAAACAAACGACTGCAACACTTAGCCAGATGGATCTCCCCCAAATCGCTGCTAATCCAAATGCACATACAGGGAGAACTGCCATCGGGATCGGAATAAATCCTAAAGGGTCCCATAATATTTTGAACTGCCGCCCCTTAACGAGATATCGAATCCAAAGACCATAATAAGCAGCGATCAACATAACAATTAAAGCTGCTATAATGCCGAAGTCTACCTGTTGAAAGTTATCCTTTGAGATCACAAGAATGCTGATACAACCCAATTGCCCTACTCTCTCCAAAATGGTAAAGACTGGTCCAGCATCTCGCACACCAGCTGGAACATTTTCAGGCGGAAACTTAATCATTAGAAAACTAGGGGCAAGTATGATTAATGCGATTAGTGTGCCGAGAAATGAGAATCCCATACGAATTTCTCCCTATGATATTTTTTTCCATTTTATCACATTCATTTAGAACAGCTATATAGTGTCGATCACATGATTTTAAATAAAAAAAACTACAACCCCTTATGTTATAAGGAGTTGCAGGTGATTTATGAGGTTTATCTTAAGCGATTTTGTTAGTCCTAATTAATGATGCATTGAGCTAATAAATGCTAAACCAAAGGGTGTCCAGTCATTCATTACATGCACTATAAACGATGTCCAAATGTTTTTAGTCTTAAGGTACGGATATAACAACACGATTCGAGCAATACCGATACCTATAACAGCTTGAACAATGTTCCAATTAAAAGAAGAAGGAACAAAACTTGCTCAATCATCAATCGATGTACTACACCAATTCGACCAACCACATCAAGCAAAATTTATGGAATCTATATTATCGCAGGTCTTACAATCGACAACCTGAATTTTGAGCACTTTTAGAAAAACCTAGCCTTTCCCAGGTTATGAAAAATAGAATTAATTACACAATCATTATTTCGTTGATATTTGGTTTTTGCAGCCTAGTTACGTAAAAAGTCGAAATCCTGAAATACAGGATTTCGACTTTTCTCTTGATTAGCTCTTAGTAATATTCAGTTTAATATTCGAGAACTGCTGCGGAATGTAAAATTTATTATACATTAACGGATAATCTGGTTCTGTTTTGTCGTAAAGGGTTTCTAGTAGTAAAAAGCACTCGTTCTGACCTATTAATTTTTCCTTCGAATCCGCCAAATTAACGGTATGCGTAAATTTTATTTCAATGTTTCCATGGTTAGCATCTACATAGGCCTGGTTCTCTAAAAAGTTCAGCATTTTCTCTTTATTATCAAGATCCAAGGATAAACTTTCTACCGTTTCCATAGGTATAAAAGTAAATGCATAAGCCAGTAATTCGCCTTCCGTTCTATACAAACGCTCTAAAGCTACAACGGTAGATGAATCTCTTCTTAATACATGTTTGGTATGTTCCGTTTGCGGGTCTATCCGATAATGCAAATCGATTTGGTCAAAAATACTTATATGGCATTTATGCATAGGGTTGCTTAGTCTCTCTAATTGAATATCCTCTTGTTTATAAGAGGATTCAAGTACAAAGTTTCCCTTACCGCGTACATTTCTTACTAATCCATCATCTTGTAAAAGAACTAAAGCTTGTCGTAAAGTCGCACGACTAACCCCTAGTTTTCTTGCTAAATCAGGTTCTGAAGGAAGCTGGCTGCCTGCGAGGTATTCTCCTTTCGAAATTTGAAGAAGAAGCTCATCATATACATTGATATAAAGCGGCCGTTTCAAATTATCTAGTTTGTGTGTATTCATTCATCAGGTGTCCTTTTCTCCTCATTATGACACATCATTTTTCAGGCGACAAGGAATGCCCTCTTCTACTTCATTAACAACGTATAAACCTCCAAAAAAGATTCTTGGAGGTTTATCTGTGATATCAATTAGTTAAGAAATTGCAAGAAAGACTCACCGTGGTCTGGCATATGAACATCAAAATTATCTGCTATCGTCGCACCAATATCAGCAAATGTATCATGCTCAGGTAGCGCACCGCTGTCGCTTAACTGCTTGGAATAGACTAGCACAGGAATAAATTCACGCGTATGGTCTGTTCCAGGGAAGGTTGGATCATTCCCATGATCAGCCGTAATAATTAGCAAATCATCTTCACGGATGGAATCTAGTACTTCGTCTAGTCGCTTATCGAATTCCTCTAATGCTCTTCCATACCCTTCTGGGTCACGACGATGACCGTATAAAGCATCGAAATCAACTAAATTTAAGAAGCTCATTCCAGTAAAATCTTTTTTAATGACATCAAGCAGTTTATCCATACCATCCATATTATCTTTCGTACGAATGGATTCTGTAACTCCCTCACCATCGAAAATATCATTGATTTTACCAATAGCGATGACATCATAGCCTCCGTCTTGCAAGCTATTCATGACGGTTTTCTGAAATGGTTTTAAGGCGTAGTCATGACGATTGGAGGTTCTCGTAAAGTTCCCAGGCTCACCTACATAAGGTCTCGCGATAATACGACCAATTAAATAGGCAGGGTCTTTCGTGATTTCCCGAACCTTTTCACAGATATCATATAACTCTTCTAATGGGATGATTTCTTCATGAGCAGCAATTTGTAAAACCGGGTCAGCAGAGGTATAAACGATCAGATCCCCTGTTTTCATTTGATGCTCGCCATATTCATCAAGAATAGCCGTTCCACTTGCAGGCTTATTCGCTACTACTTTTCGACCAGTTATATCCTCGATCTGTTTAATCAGTTCATCAGGGAATCCATTTGGATACACATTAAAGGGTTGATCAATATTTAAACCCATGATCTCCCAATGCCCTGTCATTGTATCTTTCCCGACAGACTTTTCTTGTAATTTAGTATAATAAGCAAGTGGTTTCTCTGCTTTCGGAACACCCAGGATTTCTTCAATATTGGACAGTCCCAATTTGGCTAGGTTAGGTAGATTTAATCCATTCATATGTTCTGCAATGTGTAATAGAGTATGGGAACCAGCATCGTTAAATTGATCCGCATCTTTTCCTTCTCCAATACCTACTGAATCCATGACGATCAAATGTACACGTTTAAATTTCTTCATTCTACTCTCATCCCTTATCTAGTAATTTGAGTATGCCCCTTTGATTTCCGACCCAATAAAATCCCAAATAAAATGATTGCTATTCCTGCAATGGCTGCAAGAATGACGACGATACTACTATAATTCAATGCTGTTGGTTCTTCTGTTACAAAACGTAAAAATCCGAATTGCAAATCCTTCTTGTCGATTAATAAGGCTGAATAAGTGAATCCCACGGACATCGCGATATTGATACATAGATTATAAAATCCTAATGCAGTCCCCGACTTTTCAGTTGGCACATCTCTAAGACTAATATCGATAAGCGGTGCATATAGAAGTGCAAAGCTGCAAGAAAATATAATAAGAGATACAACAAATACAGCAATGGACAATTCGATAAAGAAGACACCTAGTAGTAAGCTGACAATAATCAAACTAATGGCTAAGTAGACACATTGCTTAGAATTCAACGATTTTCCTATTTTACCTGATAAAGCCCCGACACCCGCCGCTAGTAAACATGCTGGTATGAACAGTAAGGAAACCGTATCCAAATGGATATCATAGACAGAGGTTAACAAGAACGACAATGTGTTCAGTGCATAGGCAGCGTATAGAGAGTTAAGAATAAAGGCCACCATTAACGCAAATAGAAATTGTTTGTTTTTAAAGAAATCAATCGTAATAAAAGCATTCTTATTTTTACTGATGTAGAGTAAGAATACAATGACCGATACCACGAAGAGTATAAAAAGTATCCAATTGAAAGAAGACATATACAGCATGATTGAAGTGGCTATCACTGCGATGATGATGAGCCCTAGAAAATCTACGTTATTTTTCTTGGTTTCTTCTTTGGGCAAATATTTAAGAATAAACGGTAACAGCAACAGACTTAGTAGAGGAATCAGAAACAAGTTCTGCCAGGCTAGATAAGTAGCAACAAACCCACCCGTCAATGTTCCAATAACTGTTGCGATCTGAAAGCTACTTGTACTAAATCCCATATACTTTTTCTGCTCTGCTTCGGTTGCATACTTAGTAATGAATACTAAATACAGAGTTTCCGTTGCCCCTAAACCGGCAGCTTGGATAATTCTCGAAAAAACGATTAACCAATAATTCGTATGTGTAATATAACCAAGTAAAGATCCTACACAGATTAATAAAATACCCACCGTTAATAAATTACGTATACTGATTGAGTCTGATAAAGATGAATAAACAACTGCACCAATTCCAATCACTAAGCCCGCAAGCGTTACTTGCCAGCTTACCGTACTTGCTGAAACCCCAAAATATTCTACCAAATCTGGAGAGATGATCTTAAAAGAGTTATCGATTACAATTGAAAAAATCATTAAAAGCAATATAACCGGAACAACTTTACTTAAATTAACGATCGGTTTATTTCCCACTGAATGATTCATAATATACCTCCAATATCTCATGCTGTAAAAACAAAGGTTGAATGATATCGTTTACATTAGTTGCAATCTGCGTAGCTATGGAAAGCTTCCTTCACTTCACAACTATGGTGAGTGAAGGAAGCTTTTCTGTCCTTTACTTTCACATAGAAGGAGGTCATTTACGCTAATTCTAATGCGATCTCCATCATTTTAGTAAAGGCAGTTTGACGTTCCTCCGGAGTGGTCTTTGCTCCCGTAATAAGATGATCACTCACTGTTAGAATGCATAGCGCATTTACACGTGCTTGGATAGCGTTCCAATAGAGGGCTACAGATTCCATTTCAACGCCCAAAATCCCTACATCTTGCCACTTTTTATTAGCTGTCTGATCCGCATTATAAAATATTTCACTGGATAAAATATTGCCAATATGAACTTTTTGGCCTTTATCATCTGCAATTTTCTTAGCTTTCTCCAAGAGTTCAAAAGAAGCCGTTAGTGGATATTGTCCAGGTAAATTAAATTGATGGCCGTAATTGGAATCCGTTGCAGCTCCCATACCGAAAATAACATCGTATAGCTCAATGTTTTCTTGCATTGCACCACAGGTACCGATTCTGATTAAATTCTTAACTCCAAATACATTAATTAATTCCCAAGAATAAATCCCCATGCTCGCTGGACCCATTCCTGTACCCATTACAGAGATCTTCTTGCCTTTGTAAGTACCGGTATATCCTAACATTCCTCTTACTTCGTTAAAGCACTGGTAATCTTCTAAAAAGGTTTCTGCAATAAACTTAGCTCTTAAAGGGTCTCCAGGTAACAGAATCGATTCAGCAATTTCTACTCCGTTCGGTTTAATATGAGGTGTCTCTTTGGTAGTAGTCATCATTATCATTTGCTCCTTTAGTAGAAAAATATACGTTTTTTTACCTTGTCTATTTTTTAGACAAGTTCAATTTATCATAACTTTTCGACTGATGCAAGCCCTTTCAATAAAACGTATTCATTACAGATTTGTGAAAAATGGAGCCACCAGAACAACCTTTTACTTGATAAATAAAAAAAGCTCTCCTTTATTTGCTAAATAACGCAAATAAAAGAGAGCTTTTCTGAAATCTATGGTTGAACCGGTCCTATTCCCACTCGATTGTTGCAGGTGGTTTCGAAGTAATGTCATACACTACGCGGTTTACGTTCTCCACTTCGTTGACGATACGTACGGAGATTTTCTCAAGAATATCCCAAGGAATACGTGCCCAGTCAGCAGTCATACCATCGATGGAAGTTACTGCACGCACGCCTACTGTATAGGAATAAGTACGAGCATCCCCCATAACACCCACGCTCTTCATGTTAGGCAGGGCAGTGAAGTATTGCCAAATTTCACGGTCTAATCCCGCTTTAGCAATTTCCTCTTGCAGAATGTAGTCAGAGTCGCGAACGATAGTAAGCTTGTCCTCTGTTACTTCACCCAAGACACGAATTGCAAGACCTGGACCAGGGAAAGGTTGGCGCCAAACGATAGCACGTGGCATTCCCAGCTCTTCACCTAGTTTACGAACCTCATCCTTAAACAAGGTATTTAGTGGCTCGATCAAGCTGAATTTCATGTCTTCCGGCAAACCGCCCACATTGTGGTGGGATTTAATCGTTTGTGCCGTAGCTGTTCCGCTCTCAACGATATCTGTATACAGTGTACCTTGTGCAAGGAATGCGAAATCTCCGAGCTTAGCAGACTCTTCGTCGAAGCAGTAGATAAACTCATTACCGATGATTTTACGTTTTTGTTCAGGATCTTCAACACCTGCAAGCTTGCTCATGAAGCGTTCGCGTGCATCGATTTTCACGACATGAATATCGAATTTGCCTACGAAGGTCTCCATAACGCTTTCGGCTTCACCTTTACGCAAAAGACCATGATCAATAAACATACAAGTCAATTGGTCACCGATAGCACGGTGAATAAGCATTGCAACTACGGAAGAATCTACGCCACCGCTAAGTGCGCAGAGTACTTTCTTGTCTCCAACTTGGTTACGGATATCTTGGATGGCTTCGTCAATAAACGATTCCATTGTCCATTTGCCGTCGCAACCGCAAATTTGATACAAGAAGTTCGAAATCATCTCATTACCATGAACTGAGTGGCGAACTTCTGGATGGAATTGAACGGCGAACAATTTACGTTCATCATTACTCATTGCCGCGATTGGAGCACTTTCAGTTCCTGCATCCAGCTTGAATCCTGTTGGAAGTTCAACCACATGGTCACCATGGCTCATCCATACCGTTTGGCGGCTCTCTAGCCCAGCCACTAATGCAGTACCTTCTTCAAAGTCAATGTCAGCTTTACCGTATTCACGTTTAGCGGAGCGTTCCACTTTACCGTCAAGCTGGTGAGCCATTAGTTGCATACCATAGCAAATACCGAAAATTGGTACTCCTAAATCATAGATTGCTGGGTCCACATGTGGAGCATCTTCAGCATATACACTGCTAGGACCGCCAGAGAAGACAATCCCTTTAGGTGCAAGTGCTTTGATCTTGTCTACTGGCGTATTGTACGGCAAAAGTTCGCTGTATACTCCTAGATCCCGAATTCTGCGCGCGATAAGTTGGTTGTATTGTCCCCCGAAATCGAGAACGACGATAATTTCATTTGGCTTATTCATTACGAGCCTCCCTTGATTATTGGATTCATTATACTCATGGTTAATTCTCATCGTCAAGGAAAGGAGAACACACTTCTCATAATAGGAGCAAGCTAAACTTCATGAAGAACATTCCTTTCCATGGAAGGAATTGTATAGCAGCACCAACTGTTTTGAACGATTAAGTTAACCGAAAGGTGATGATCAGGCATTCGCGTATAAATGCGGATGCATCAGGAGTAGTACACCCGCTGTTCTCTGCGGAAGATGCTGGAGCCGCAGAAGTTACAGAGACTGCAGGCATTGGAGACATTGCAGAGATTGTAGAGATTTCGTTCGCGGGATAGGCCGCGACGAACGCTGAAGGCGCGGGCGCGTACGCCAGGGTCTCCCACTGGCGTACGAACTGCCGGACGGCTTCGCTTAGTCCGGCATCGTAAATCTGCAGGGAGTCCACATACTCCCTGCCAGTAACACCGGGCGGCGGCGGTCCAAACCGCTCCGCCAGCCCGTGCCAAGCTAGAGAGGCAGCGCGCAGCTGCCTCTCGCGGCTCATGCTGCTGGCGCTGCGCGCTGCCAGCAGCAGAGCCAGGCTACGCCGCCAGCGCCAAGCGGCGGCGACGGGAAGCAGCGCCGCAGCAGCGAGCGGCGCTGGAGAGTTCCCGCCCGCCAGCGGCAGGGCGGGCAGGCCCGTGCTTCGCGCAGCTTGCGGCGCGAGCGAGGCTGCCGCAGGCAGCGCCGGCGCGGCGAAGCCGGCGGCAAGTGCGGGGCCAGGCGTTGGGTCGAACGGGACCCAACCGGCGCCGGCGAAATAGACCTCCACCCAAGCATGGGCATCGCCCTGGGTGACCAAATACTTCGCCGGCATGGTGTCGTCCTGCAAGGTACCTGGTCCATAGCCTTGGACATAACGAGCAGGAATTCCAGCACTGCGCAGCAAAACGGTCATTGTTGTTGCAAAATGTACACAGTAGCCTTGTTTCGTCTCAAATAAAAATTGATCGACAAAATCAGATCCGGATGGTGGAACCGTTGTATTCAACGTATAGGAATATCCATGTTGTAAGTAATCCTTAATGGCCGTTACGGAGTCATAGCGGTTACCTGATGAATCTGTAAGCTTCTCCGCCAGATCTCTAACGCGTACGGGTAACAAATCTGGCAATTGCAAATACTTGCCCTTGATTTCCTGTGGATCGTCACTGCTTAAACTACGAAGCAGCACCGGATCACTCTCAGGAAGTAAGGATTCCACTGTATATTCTGTGATTCGTGCAGAGCCTATCGAATCAGGCAGACGAAAACTATCTCTGTCCATATTAGACAGAATATATCCCAGTTTACTGCCGCCCAAGAGTCCAACCGACTCAACATCTGTTATTATCCCCGCATTGAATAAAGGAATTCCTCCTGAAGAAGGGGTGGCAAATTGTATCCGCTGTTGAAGTGTTCGTTTCCTCTTTTCGATGCTTAGCTCCGATGAATGCTTCTTTGAAATGCCGGACAGATTAAGCGGCATAAACTCTTCGCCTCCCCTAATCCATCGGCGACCATCATAGTAAGCAATACTTTCACCTCTCCAGTAAGTACGCTCGCTAGTAATAGCCGTAAAGACAGGTTCAGTACTGCGGGATAACGGGGCCCCGAGTTCACCGTCATTCGTACTATACCCTGTGGTTCCTGAAGAATTAGACGCCTTATCCTCTGGCAAATGCCCTGAAGCCCAATTCTGCAGCTTCTGAAATGTCGATTGCAGCGTAAGCTCGCTGGTTGGTCTCGCCCCCAATAATTGCCCACCGAACCATGCTGTTGTCATCACGACGATTGCTGCCGCCAAAGTCAGTGCTCCCCAACGTGCATAAGGCAATGAAGTTGGCCCCTCACGCTCTCGAAGACGCAGCAAACCACTCATCGCATGCATCCAAAAAATTAAACCCATCGAGATCACAATATCCATCGTGGTATTCACATCAAAGCCGATATCCAAGACCAGCAAGTAAATAATTGTAACCGCTGTGAATAGTGCCGTACTCCCTCGGAAGAGTGCAAGCTGCTGTACTGAGGATACCAAAAGCCCCCAACCTACAATCAATATTAAAAGCCTGCTAATTTCACTTAGCTGAGAGACATGTCCAGAGAGAAGCAGCATGAGATCATTCGGAATTTCGTCCGCATAAATCCCTAGCCATCCTATGCCTTCGCCTCCACTGCATAAGTAAAGCCACGCTGAAGCAATGATAAGAAATTGGATACTAAGCAGTAGCCACCCAGGAATCTGAAGTATTCCCCATAGCAGCAGTACTGCCGCTAATACCATTAGAACTTGCAGCATCTTCGAGGTATCTTCTAATAAAGCAGACCTATATAAAGGGAGTAACCATTCAATAAATAGCCCCATAATAGCCAAAGAGAACAGCAAACGATAGTACAGAGGTACCTTTCTCTGCTTACCGGCATAACTGTTCTCCATTTGCCCCACATTGAAATGAAAGCTATTTATAGACAGTTCCGTATCACCTGGTATTCCGTTACCGTAGCGTTGGTTTTCCGGATGATTCATGGAACTCTACCTCCCTGAACCTGAATGCTGGCATAGCATCATCCAGACAAAACATTCGTGCTCCGAGCCGAGCCAAACTATCCCCGACAGTCCCCCTCACAGACTGTCTAATCTCCACTCCTTTAGCTTCTCCATTCATCGGTGCCGACTGGTCCCAGGCATAATAAAGTTCAACCTTCACACCCTGCATCAAGAACTTGGCAATCACCTTGGCCGATTCTTCTTCTAATCGTCCTGTAATGATGGCTACACTCATCCCCGGAATCCAACCTTTGGAAGCATCCTCTAATAACTTCGACAGGTTTCTAGTTCCATCTGAAGTAATTTCAGTCAGAACATCCAGCACTCTCCCTGGGATTTTACCCAGTCCCTCATGCCTAGCCATACCTTCCGGCCAACCGCCGCTGAACAACTGAACATAAGCGCCCGAACGCTCAGCGGAGAGCATCAGCCCCATCGCTGTAGACACCGCTTTCTCAAATGCCGGAGGCGATTCATCTCGGCTTCCACGGGGTTTAAGAGCCTCTGTAGGAACCTCATAGCTGAGCGGGTCATTGGCCAACACGATACAGGTCATTTTTGCCTTTTCCCGCTCCGGAACTTTGCTCTGCAGCGCTCCCAATCGTGCGCTATTCTTCCAATGAATTCGGCTAAGCGGATCTCCGGGCTCATAATCTCTTGATTCCAAAGCCTCATCACTGATGCTTCTTCCACGTCTGGAATACATGGTATCTCCTGTCATAAAACCGCTATCCGGCACAGTTCCACCAAAGGATAAAGGAGCTGGCAGCACCTTAAAGCTCTGTCCCCCACCCGGTTCAGATCTCCCCGTGAACCAACCTGGGAAGTCCCCCCAAGTTATTCTACAGCCCAGCAAATGATGATTACCGCGGGATATATTTTCAATGGTGTATGTGTATACAAAAGAACGTTTGAATCCAGGAAATAGCAGCTTTTGATGATGGCTGTCGCCCCAATAATCAGCTATAGTCATCCAAGGAAGAGGCAAACGAGAAGAAAAACTCAGCTCCACTTTCACTTGAAGTGTATTTCCGGCCATCGGCCTTGCAGGAGCAATCGTACGAATTATCTTTATAGCCCGCGGACCGGAGAGCTGAAGCATAAGTCCACCCAGCATAATAACTCCAATAACAATCAGGAGAAACAGCAAGGACGATCCTCCGCGCCAAGCATATAAAGCACCTATAATTCCAGCCACAGTTAGCATCCTTAACCATTCAACCAAAGCACTACGGCTACGGGGATAAGAGAAGCTTTTGACACTTCCGGCATCTTTCTTCTGTTGATCAATTAATGATGAAGAGGACAATGGAACACCCATCCTTTGGTCATAGACTTGTTCCCAGATCAGGAACTTATTACTATCTATTCTTCCCATGAAAAAGGGTGCCCAGACATTGGTTTTTTCTTTTTACTAGACAGCCTCCACGCTTCTTTCAGAGTGTTTTTACTCGGCGTTCCAATTCAGTCACACTTATATTAATCGGAGGTTGACCTGCTATCTCCAGCAGGTCTCGTAGCGATACCCAGATCGATCCACCAATCATTTCCACCCTCGCGTTAATGGTCTGTTGTACGTTATCTGGAAGGTTTAGAATCAACTGCTTGTTCTTCACATCGGCAATGATCTCTTTCCCGTTCCAATCTATTTCTCCACTTCGACTGTTCCCATCCCAGGTAACTTTTCCTCCAAGCCGCTCAATTACAGCACGAAGCGGAACCTCATACTGTCCATTTCGCACGGAATATTCTCCTTGTTTCAGCTTCGTCTCCAGCTTTCCAACCTCCAGAACCAGTGGCTTTCCCGGTGAAAACAGCTCTGCATTCGGCGTGATGTTTGATGCGATCCAAGCTTCTGATGGCTTTGATCTCCCCAAATTACTGGCCTTTGAAGAGACTCTGAATTGTACGGGCTCCACCGTATCATCCAACAGGCCAAAGCCGTATCCAGCCGCTTTATAACGAGCAATAATGTCAGGCAGCGCCTTGACGCTCTCTTGGTGACCGCCCCCATCATGCAGCAGCAGAATAACTTGCGAAGACTTCATATCCATTGTTGATTCCTTCAAAATTTCTGAGGCTGGTACACCTTTTCGTTTAGAATCGCCGCTATCCACCGTCCAATCCATCACCCTATAACCTGCTTGCTTCAATAAATTGAAGTAGGTATGATCAAAATGATCATAGGTTCCTCCTGGGGCGCGAATGAGCTGCGGACGAACCCCTGTAATCCCCTGAACAATTTGTTCAGTCTGTTTAATTTGACTCCAAAATTCAGTGAATCCACTATATAAATCATGGTAATTATGATTATAGGTATGATTGCCAATAGCATGACCTTGTTCCCATATGGAATCGATAAGTTCTGGGTGACTTTTCGCTTGATTACCAAGCACGAAAAAGGTTGCCTTCACATCTTCCTGTCGTAAAATTTCAAGAACATTGAAGGTGTTCTCGCTAGGTCCGTCGTCAAATGTAATATAGACCATCTTTTCAGCTTTTTTCACAGCCGTCATTGCAGAATTCGTCGTTGAAGCTTTGGCTATTTTCACTACCCCACTTGGTTGCGGGCTTGGAGTCACAGTAAGAGCTGCACTTGAAGAGGAATCAACTTTCGGAGATGCAGAAGCGAGTGGTTCTGTTGCCGAGGGCAGTTCTTGCATCGCCGCTGCGGTAAGCTTATTCTTAACAGATATAGACTCTGCGCTAGCGGGCTGCAAGGATCGGATCTCCCATGAATTCAAGTTTTTCCCTATGCTCCATCCAAGCATTACGATGAATATTACAACCATAACGAGCAATCCGCTTTTCAACTTTCGGCGGCTGTGTGTGCTTTTATTACCTTTCATCTTCTCTACCTCCAGCATTCTATTGGCTAAAAAGCCATTTGGTAGATTGTATGAAGACAAGCTGTAAAATAGAATAAGGCAACTGCCTCTTGGAGAGTGACAATCTAATGGAAATGCTGAGCTTTATACAAGAATTATTCACCAAATATGGATATAGCGTATTATTCTTTGGATTACTTCTCGAATTCGTTGCCTTACCCTTTCCAGGAGAAACCACTATGGCGTTTGCCGGTTTCCTTTCCTATACCGGAAGGCTTGATTTCTTTACGCTAATTGTCGTTGCTTTTGCAGGCACTACTGTTGGGATGACCCTTACCTATTTTGTCGGATTAAAAGCCGGTATGCCCTTTATCCAGCGATATGGCAAATGGTTTCTATTCTCCCCTACTAAGCTAGAGAAAACACAGAAATGGTTTGAGAGATACGGCAGCTTTCTTATTTTTATCGGTTATTTTATTCCAGGCGTACGGCACTTTACCGGCTACTTTGCTGGTATTATCGCGCTTCCCTTCCGTAAATTCGCCCTATATGCTTATAGTGGAGCCGTATTCTGGGTATTGATATTCCTTAGCATCGGAAAGGTATTTGGTCCACAGTGGATGGGCATCTTCCATTTGTTCGAGACCTATGCGCTTTGGATTATAACTGGTGGTGCAATAATAGCAGCTCTTGTGATTATTTATCGCTACCGTAAAAGCATTCATGCCCGCCTCTTCCCTAGCAAAGCTGCCACTAGGATTCAAGCTCAGATTAAAAAACCTTCCAAGGAGCGGTGAATTCACCGCTCTTTTTACTGCGTATCCATGCGTACCCTGCCAGCAATATAGCAATTCCAGAAAACCCTGCTCCTCCAGCAAAGCCCAGCGTCCGAGGTTCCACCCATTCTAATAACCACCCTGCGAGCAGCATAGATAATCCAATCAGTGTATTTCCTACTGCTGACAGCAGTCCAAACATTAATGGCTGCATAGTGGACGGCGTTTCTCGCATAACCAGTGTATCCAGGCAGGCATTCCCCGTCCCTCCGGCAAAAGATAACAGGATATATAATATAAACGCGATCATGAAATGATTGCTACTACTGATGCTCATCAGCAGTAATCCTTCAATCATGAGCCCGCCAATCGCGACAATCAGCAGCCCTCTTTTTACATATCGTCCGGCAAAAAAACTGAGACTAAGCCCGATACCCAGCGCCGCATAAAAAGCCCCCACACCCATATCTCCGGCGTGAAATTCCTGAACTGCATATATACTAATCAGCACATTATCTAGGCCATTCAGCATCGGAACAAGCAACTCATACCCGAAAATAACCTGTAACGTGATACTCCCACCGATTACAATCCCGAGCGCACGCATTCGACTTATCTTCTGCGAGCGCTCCGCTTTAGCTATAAATCCATTAGGATAATCTAGCTCTTTCTTATCATCATTTCCCCTACTAGTATTCTGCGGAAAATGGATGCCGTAAATTAAGATCGCTGCGACCAGAAAAGATAAAGCATTCATCACGAATGCTGCCTCTGGCCCGAACCACATCGAAACCACACCCCCACTGAATGCACCCAAAATAAGTACACAGCCACTCATAAGCTGCTCCAGTCCGTTAACCGTTAGCAAAGAACCTTTGGTCACCATCAAAGGGATTGTAGATTTACGAACAGGACTGTAGATCGCCTCTCCCGCCGCCAGTAAAAAATTCGCCGAATATAGCAGCCATAGCTTATCCACTCCATCCACCCACAAAAAAGCTAGTGCAACAGGAACCCTTAATATGTCTGTAGTGATCATGATGTATTGACGAGGAAATTTACTGCCAAGTACACCCCCAAGCGGTGCCAGAAACAAATAAGGAAGCAGCCGCACACCTAGCGATATCCCCACCGCCATCCCTGATCCTGTTAACTGCAGAACCAACGCCAGCACGGCAACACTAGTAAAACGATCACCGATTCCATTGATTAATCCGGCTGTGAATAGACGCGAATATCCCTTTTGACCTTTGAAAATCGCAATAGCTGATTGGTTACCCATCATTGTAAACCTCACTTTATCTATTTAAATAAATATCTAATTAGATGATAATCTAATTATTATATTATAACAATGCTTTATTCCCAAGGATTTGCTAAGATGTAGTACATCATTACATAACGAATTATCCGAAAAGGAGGGCTCTACCTTTTGAAAATCGATCGATTGCTCTCTATCGTCATTCTGCTTATGAACCGACGTCTTATTCAGGCAAAGGAGCTCGCCGACATGTTCGAAGTGTCCGTACGCACCATTTACCGTGATATTGAAAGTATTAATGGAGCTGGAATCCCTATCGTTACCTATCAGGGAGCAGGTGGTGGCATTGGTCTTATGGAAGGCTACCGGTTAGACCGCAATGTATTGACTGACCGCGAGCTGGCTGATATTTTCACGGCGCTGCAAAGCGTCTCCTCTTATGGCGGAACTGAACATACTCTGCTCATGGAGAAGATCAGTAGTGTAATCCCGCCCTCACAGTCCGCCGCTTTCCGAAGTAAGACGACCCAGCTTATCATCGATTTATCTCCTTGGGGACTTCAGTCTGTCCTAGAAGAAAAAATTGCGATTCTGAAAGAAGCGTTGGAAGAAAACATGACGGTAGACTTTGATTATGTGAATGCCGAAGGGCAAGCCAGCCAGCGTTCTGTCGAGCCTTATACTTTAGTCTTAAAAGGACAAGCGTGGTACTTGTATGGGTATTGCCTGCAGCGTCAGGATTTCAGATTATTTAAGCTCCTGCGTATGAAGGGGCTTGTTAAAGAGAATCAGGAATTCATAAGAAAAGATATGGATATGCGTGAGCTACCCTGGAGCACTGACTATCAGAGAGTAACTTCAGCAGCAGCAATGTCGCCAATCCTTCTGCATTTTACATCTGAAGGTAAACATCTCGCGGAAGATCGCTTTGACTCCACAGAGCTTCAGCCGGACGGACACGGTGGATATAACGTAACTATCCATTATCCCGAGGACGGATGGCTCTATTCCTTCTTGCTCAGCTTCGGAACGTCTTTAGAAGTTTTAGAGCCGAAGCATATTCGTCATAAGCTCGGGGAGTTGGCTCTTGGGGTTGCCAAAAAATATACAGCCTTACTTTAAACCTGACGGTATGTGGTCAGATTCCCAGTTCTATAATGTACTTAAAGCGAGTGCTCATAAGCTTCGCAAACTTTTAAAGGAGTGCTGTATATGGAACAAGAACAAGCAGGGCAAGTGCAAGATGAGCCGAAATTTTGTCAGAGCTGTGGGATGCCTATGCCTACGGAGGATTTACTTGGAACGAACAAGAATGGTCAAAAAATCGAAGATTATTGTGTTTACTGCTACGAGGATGGTGCATTCAAACAGCCTGACGTTACGCTGCAAGAAATGTCTGATATTTGTACAGGCTACTTGGTTCAAGAAGGAATGGACGAGGCTGTTGCCCGTAAATTACTCTCCGAACAGCTGCCTCATCTGAAACGGTGGAGAGGCGCAGCCAGCGCTCCTACAACGAACTAATAACCAGCACAAAAAGGAGCATCCAAGGGAACCTTTACGGTTCATGGACACTCCTTTTTCTTTTGGGCTCAGTGTTTATTGATTTACCTGCTGTATCTTCTCTTCTTCCGTCTTCAGGAAGTCGGGCTCAGGTGAAGTCTTCTTGATAAAGAAGGCTAATACCAAAGCAATCACAGTGATCCATGTAGCAACGGCAAAGGCATGTGTAACCCCGCTAATTGTTGCCTCTTGTGTGAGCTTAAGCATCGCAGCCTTATCACTTTGCGAGACAGCTCCGCTCATTAGGGTATCCGTAATTGTGCTCTTGGTCTTATTAGTCATTAGACTGACGAACAACGCCATCCCTAATGCCCCCCCCAACCGTCCGCAACGTATTAGACATGGCCGTACCATGTGAGCTTAAACGCTGTGGAAGCTGGTTAAGTCCCGCAGTTACAATTGGCATAGATAACATCGACATTCCTAACATCCGTACCGTGTAATTAATAATCATATGGGTATACGTTGTACTGTCCGTAAGCCTACTAAATTCCCAAGTAGTAACGACAGTAATGAGAAGACCTATTACAGACAGCCATTTCGCACCTATTTTATCAAATATAATCCCTGTGATCGGAGACATAATTCCCATTAGTATAGCCCCCGGCAGCAGCATAAGTCCGGACTCCATCGGCGTAAACCCACGGATCGTCTGTAAATAAATCGGCAGCAGAATCATACCTGCGTATAATGCCATTGTAATAATGATATTGATTAATGTGGTTAGTGAATACATATTGTATCTGAAAATCCGGAATTCAAGCAGTGGAGTATCTGTAGTAAGCTCTCTCCATACGAATAAAGCCAGAGCAACCACACCTAAAATGAGGCAGACAATAACCGTCGTGCTTCCCCAACCGTCGGTTCCAGCATCACTAAAGCCGTACAATAACCCCCCAAAACCAAGCGTAGATAGTATGACACCAGGCTTATCCAGCTTTGGAGAGGTTGTTTCTCCTACGTTCTGCATCGTCTTCATCCCTAGCAGGGTCGATAATACAGCAAGTGGAAGAATAATAAAGAACAGCACACGCCAGGAATAGTTCTGAACTACCCAGCCCGATAAGGTCGGACCCACAGCTGGTGCAAAAATCATAGCGACTGCCATCAGGCCCATCGCTTTGCCCCGCTCTTCAATTGGGAAGATCCGGAGGAATACAATGTTCATTAGCGGCATCAAAATCCCGGCACCAACAGCTTGAATGACTCTGCCGACCATGATCATTTCAAAGCCTGTTCCAATTGCGCACACAAGTGTACCTATAGAAAAAAGTGACATCGCGGTAATGAATAACTGGCGGGTCGTAAACTTTTCCACCAGAAATGCACTGATCGGAATAAGCACCCCGTTTACGAGCATAAATCCAGTTGTTAGCCACTGTGCCGTAGTGGTGGCGATTTTTAGATCGTCCATTATGCTTGGCAGCGCAACATTAAGAAGCGTTTGGTTCAACAGCGCTACAAATGCACCTATTAATAGCGCCGCAATGATTGGGCCTCTACGAATATGCTTTGTTGCTGCTGCAGCGTTAGCAGTAGTAGTACTCATAAATTCTTGTTGTCTCTCCCTTGCTCTAATATCTGAATGATTTCGCTATGAATCCTAAGTAACTCTCCTGCATCCTCAGCAGGCACATTTGACAGTGGAAGCAAATACTTTCTAAGTGATTGTTTACTTCTCTCTCTGATCTCATTCCCTTTCTCAGTAATCGCCAATTTGTATATACGTCGATCCACCTCGGAACGATGTCTTGTAATCAACTCAGCTTTCACCATCCGGTCCACAACTCCGCTTGCTGCACTATTCCCTAAATGCAATAACTCCGCAAGATCAGTGATTCCAATATCAGGATGTTCGGATATTTTGCGTAGAACCATTAACTGGGTAGGCGTAATATTCAGCTCTTCGGCATCTTTCCAAAGCAACTGCTGAAAAGCATGACTAATGCGGCGAAAAGAGGAGAATATATCATCTAATTGTTGCTCCTTGTCCTCCAAATCTCCACCTCCATAAAATAATTAGTTAAAGTATCAAATAGTTCGTATGCGTACTATTTTACGCCTTAACTAAATTTCAGTCAACGATTTACTGTAACTTTCTGAAAAACCATTATTATCTTGCAGAAAGAACGCAAAGATAAGGTCAAGCTGTTACAATACAAAAAAGCGGACCAAGTGAATTCTTGGTCCGCTTTTTATATACGGTTCGTCTATATCCTTGACTTTTTATACTCAGGACAAACTGTATGAACCTTCAAGCAGGTTCTGCTGCAACGGTTTAAGTGATTGTTCTAAATCCGATACAGCCTGCCCCTCCTGACTGCTGGCAATCGACATCATCAGCTTGATCCGATTCGCTTGGTTAACCACGCTAACTCCAGCATCATAATCAATGGCAATGATATTTGCACCTGGATATAGCTCCTTAAGCCCCTTAATCATCCCGCGCCCAGTAATATGGTTGGGCAAGCAGGCAAACGGCTGAATACAAGCAATATTATTCACGCCATTATCCATCAAATCCATCATTTCCGCGGTCAGGAACCATCCCTCACCCATCTGATTTCCTACAGATACCAGTCGGCTGGCCTTCTCAGCAAGACCATAAATATTCTCTCGTCCTTTAGCCAGTCCCGCATCCTCAAGCGCATGCTTCATCGGCTTACGATAAATCTCCAGATAGGAGATTAACATCGGATTAATATATCCCAACCGTTTACTTTTCCCGAACTGCTCGGCTTTGTAGATTGGATTGTACACACAGTAAAAGATAAAGTCCAAGAAGTCCGGCATTACCGCTTCTCCACCCTCCGCCTCAATCATCTCAATGATGCGGTTGTTGGCATCCGGGTGAAATTTAATCAGGATTTCACCAACAATACCCACTCTTGGTTTAGTAACACCTGTAACGGGCAGCTTACAGAAGTCTGCAACGATTTCACGAATCAGACGTTTGTATTCTCGGAACGAGAAGGTGACTAAGCTGACCTTACAGCGCTCCATCCCCTTGCGGAATAAACGTTCAGCACTCCCTGGAACAACCTCATACGGTCTAAAGTGATTTAGCAGTCGCATCATAAGATCACCATAGCAAGCTGCGGCTATCAACCGATTTGCCAGCTTAAGACTGATACGGAATCCCGGCTGGTTCTCCATTCCAGAAGCATTGAGTGAAATCACAGGAATTTGTTCAAGGTCTGAATCTTTTAAAGCTTTGCGGAGCAAAGAAATATAATTGGTCGCGCGGCAGCCTCCGCCCGTCTGTGACATGATTACAGCGGTACGATTTGGATCATAGTCCCCGCTCTTCAATGCTGACAGAATTTGCCCTATTGTTACGATTGCGGGATAACATGCATCATTGTTGACGTATCTTAGACCTTCTTCTGTCTCTTCAGGTCCAGTAGTCTCAAGGATCTTGAGACGATATCCCGCATCCCGGAAAACCTGCTCAAACAATTCAAAATGAATGGGCGACATTTGCGGCGCAAGGATCGTATACGTTTCTTTCATTTCCTTCGTAAAGGCTACATTAGCCTGTACTTTAGGTGCCTTCTGTGGCAGCACCTTGCCTTTTTCACGCTCGCGCATCGCTGCCAGAAGTGAACGTAGTCGAATGCGAGCTGCGCCAAGATTGCTAATCTCATCGATTTTGATCAGCGTATATACTTTGTTATGCCTTTCCATAATATCTTGTACGGCATCACATGTAATCGCATCAATCCCGCAACCGAAGGAAGTCAATTGAACAAGCTCCAGATCGGTTCGGACTGCTGCAAGCCGGGCTGCGCGGTACATCCGAGCATGATAGGTCCACTGATTAACAACCGCCACTTCCCCTTCACTTCGGTCCAAATGGCAGACGGAATCTTCTGTCAGCACGGCGAGTCCCATACCGGTAATCATATCCGCTATACCGTGATTAATTTCAGGATCCGCATGATAAGGATGACCACAGAGAAGTATTCCCTTGTTCCCAGTGCTGGCGAGATACGCAAGTGTCTCTTCACCCTTGGTACGCACATCACTTTTAGCGCGATCAGCTTCTGCAAGTCCTGCCTGTACAGCAGACGTAATCTCTTCTTTCGGAATCCCAGTAAATGTCTTCACGAGTCCCTTGGTCAGTGCAGTTCTATCGTCAAAGGTCAGAAACGGGCTGACCAGCGTAATACCCTTCTCCCTAAGCCCATCCATATTGTTGCGAATAACCTCAGGATAAGAGGCGACCACCGGACAATTAAAATGATTATCCGCTGCTTCATCCTCCTTCTTCTCATACACCACCGCAGGATAAAAGATAAAATCGACATTTTTACCAATCAAGCTCTGCACATGTCCGTGCGCCATCTTTGCTGGATAACAGATCGATTCTGAAGGAATCGTATCCATCCCACTTTCATAAAGCTTCTTGCTTGATTTAGGAGAGAGAAGCACCCGATAGCCAAGTTTGGTGAAAAATGTGTGCCAGAATGGGTAATTCTCGAACATATTCATCGTACGTGGGATGCCGACTGTGCCCCGTGCTGCGTCTGCCTCCGGTAATGCCTCATAGTCGAAAAAGCGCTCATACTTATATTGCATCAAATTTGGCAGTACATTCTTCTCTTTCCGGCCTCCTGCACCACGCTCGCAGCGATTACCTGTAACGTAGAAGCTCTTATCCGGGAACCGACTGATCGTTAAAGCGCAGTTATTCCCACAGCGACCACAACGGCCTGAAGATACCTCGTACTTAAAGTTTGCAATTTCCTCCGGTCCAAGCAACGTACTTTTTCCGTCAGCCCCTGCTTGCTCACGAGCAATCAGCGCACACCCGTACGCACCCATCACTCCAGCAATATCCGGTCTAACTACGGTTCTCCCCGTTAGGCGCTCAAAAGCACGCAATACAGCTTCGTTATAGAAGGTGCCGCCCTGAACAATAATATTTCGCCCGAGATCCTCAGGATTGCGAATTTTAATTACTTTTTGCAATGCATTCTTAATCACAGAATAGGCAAGACCTGCCGAAAGATCCGCCAGTGAAGCACCTTCCTTCTGAACCTGCTTCACTTTAGAATTCATGAATACTGTACAGCGCGAACCCAAATTAACCGGTTTGGTCGCTTCCAGAGCTGACTTGGCGAACGCCTCGATGCCTAAGCCTAGCGCAGAAGCAAAGCTCTCAAGAAAAGAGCCGCAGCCTGCCGAACAGGCTTCATTGAGCATCAGACTGTCGATCGCGCCGCCGCGGATCTTGATGCATTTCATGTCCTGTCCGCCGATATCCAAAATAAAGTCTACCTCCGGCATGAACTTAGAAGCGGCCTTGTAATGAGCAACCGTCTCCACTTCACCACCGTCCGTCCATAAAGCGGCTTTGATTAAACCCTCTCCGTAACCTGTCACATAAGAGCCTGCAATATAACAGCCTTTAGGCAGAATCCGATACATTTCTTTCAGTGCCTCACTGACAGAATACAAGGGGTTCCCTTTATTACTTCCATAAAAGGTATATAGAATTTCGTCAGCGGAGCCGGTCAATACAAGTTTGGTTGTTGTTGAACCAGCATCGATCCCCAAATAGCAAGGGCCGCGATACACCGCCAAGTCTGATCGGGCAGCAGAGGCTTTACCGTGGCGTAGACGGAACGCAGCAAGCTCATCAGGATTCTCAAAAAGCGGCGGTAATTCTGCATCCATAGCCCGATCCGCTGAAAAATCCACGGCAGCTATTCGCGCGAGCCAACCTGAGAGCGGCAAAGCTGTCCGATTCGCTTCGGAAAGAGCAGAGCCAATTGCTACGAAATACTGCGACCGGTCAGGGAAAAAAATATCCGATTGCGCAAGCTCAAGGGTCTCCGCGAAACGCTGACGCAGGGCTGGCAAGAAGGTTAGCGGGCCGCCAAGGAAAGCCACCCGTCCACGAATCGGGCGTCCACAGGCGAGGCCACTGATCGTCTGATTGACGATACTCTGAAAGATCGAGGCCGCAACATCCTCTCGACGAGCCCCTTCGTTCAGTAGCGGCTGTACATCGCTTTTGGCAAAGACCCCGCAGCGTGAAGCTATGGGATAGATTCGCTCATGCTTTTCCGCCAATGCGTTTAAGCCCGCCGGGTCAGTCTGCAGCAGCGATGCCATCTGATCGATAAAGGCTCCCGTACCACCCGCGCAAGCCGTATTCATACGCTGCTCAATGCCACCTCGAAGGTAAATGATCTTGGCATCTTCGCCACCGAGTTCAATCGCCGTATCACATTCTGGAATTAGCTCGCCAATCGCCTTCGTACAGGCAATCACCTCCTGAACGAACGGAACCCCTCCCAGCTTGGATAAAGATAAGCCAGAGGAACCGCTTACAGTAAGGGTTGCTTCTCTCTCTGGAAATCTGATCTGTACATCAGACAGAAGAGAGAGAGCTGCTTTTTTTATATCGCTATAATGTCTAACATAGTCCTGATAAACAACAGTATTACGTTCTATGACAACCAATTTAGCAGTAGTTGATCCGATATCAAGGCCAATACGCAGCATTATCACTACACCACCTCGTCTTGCTCCAAATTTGAAGCAATTATGAGGAAACTATATCATGACAACACCTTATGATAGCTGTTAAAAATGTAACAGACTTTTACAAAAAGTTATTAACAAACTTTATGATTTGGAAATCCCTGCTATGGTAGATGCTACATGCCCTTTCACTCGTACTTTCCGCCATTCTTCGACTAAGATCCCCTGCTCATCAATCAAAAAAGTTGAACGTACAATGCCCATGAATTCTCTTCCATAGAGCTTCTTGAGCTGCCATACACCGAACATTTCACTTACCTTATGATCCTCATCAGACAACAGTGGAAAGGGTAGACTATTCTTCTCCGTAAACCTTATATGCGAGGCCAAGGGATCTGGACTGATGCCTAAAACAACCGCACCAAGCGCAGTAATCTGATCATGAGCGTCACGGAATTCGCAGGCCTCCTGCGTACAGGCTGGTGTCATATTTTTAGGATAAAAATATAAAATGACCTTTCGGCCCAGGTACTCATTTAAATTAACCTCTTGCCCACTGGAGGACGGAAGGGTGAAATTCGGTACTTTTTGTCCA
Organism: Paenibacillus sp. FSL E2-0201; assembly: GCF_037963325.1. NCBI lineage: Bacteria > Bacillati > Bacillota > Bacilli > Caryophanales > Paenibacillaceae > Paenibacillus > Paenibacillus sp. FSL E2-0201. The sequence goes on along the minus strand of NZ_CP150154.1, from coordinate 647,390 downwards.
ATAGCTACTACGTTCAAGTTATATCCACTCCTTCTTAATATTGGAGGATTGAGCATGAATTGCGCGTATCCCCAAAAGAAATTATAATGTAGAGAATGTGAATGCGAAAGGAAGAACGAGAAATGCCACCTAGAAAGAAAAGGCACGCAAAGACTAATAAGTCAAAAAAGAAACCGCTGCTTTGGACCCTGGCCATTATACTCCTACTTATTATCGGTGGAACCATTTATTACTTCACTTCCATTGTCAATGAGCTTGGCAGCATGTCGAACACCGAGAATTCACCATTCAAGAATGCTGAAACCGTTGATGTTGACACTCCAGAACCTCCAAAGTGGGAAGGTACAGAGCCTGTTAATATACTACTAATGGGCGTGGATGCCCGCGGTGTCAAGAAGGGGGAAATTCCTCGTTCCGATACAATGCTCGTCGCCTCACTTGATCCCGTGAAGAAGAAAATCAGCGTATTCTCAATTCTTAGAGACACTTACGTTCCGATTCCAGATCACGGTGAAAAACGAATTAATTCAGCTATCATTTATGGACCTAACACGGCGATGCAGACTGTAAGCGATCTGCTCGGCATCCCGATTCAATATTATGTCTACACGGACTTCCAAGGATTCATCAAGCTAGTAGATGCCGTTGGTGGTGTAGATTATGAAGTCGAGAAAGATATGGTGTACAAGACCATTGCAGATGGTCCCGAGTATGACATTGATCTTAAAAAAGGATATCAGCATCTCGACGGTAATAAAGCTCTGCAATATGTACGTTTCCGACATGACGCTACCTCCGACTTCACTCGGACCGAGCGCCAGCGTGCATTTCTCAAGGTTGTGGCTGACAAGCTGATCAAGACCACATCCATAATCAAGCTACCGAATATCCTGTCTCAAGTTACGCCTTATATCGAAACCAATTTGACAGTAAATGATATGTGGAAGCTTGCAACCGTCGGGTATGATAGTACCATGGGCGGTAGTGAGCAAATTCCGCCAATGGATCTGCTCAAAGAGGAAACTACAAGTGACGGATCGCAGGTTATAGGCATTCGCAGTGAGAAGAAATTAAAGGAATTTGTTCAGGATACCTTAAATGGCCCTGAGCCAACGCCTACACCTTCAACTTCACCAGGGACTACTTCAAGTAGTAACACTAGCGGAACCCAATAAAGATCTGACAAGCAACGTTCACAAGTAGACACTACAGGCAATGGTATAATACGGGCGGACAGCGGAAACACCGTTGTTCGCCCGTTGCCATGAGCACCAACAATCGAAAGGATGATCACATTATGAATCGTTCCACATCTGAGCAACTTTATCACGAAGCCCTTCAACATATCGTTGGAGGTGTAAATAGCCCTTCCCGCTCTTTTAAAGCTGTTGGAGGCGGAGCACCTGTATTTATGAAGCGTGCCAGTGGATCTCACTTCTGGGATGTAGATGGCAATGAATATATCGACTATCTTCAAGCCTATGGACCGATCATTACCGGCCATGCTCACCCACATATAACGAAGGCAATTACCACTGCAGCTGAGAATGGTGTTCTTTACGGAACCCCAACAGAGCTCGAAATTAAGCTTGCTAAAATGCTTAAAGAAGCTATTCCATCTATGGATAAAGTCCGGTTTGTCAATTCCGGCACAGAAGCGGTTATGACTACCATTCGTGTCGCTCGTGCTTATACAAAGCGCAGCAAAATCGTAAAATTCGCTGGCTGTTATCACGGCCACTCTGATCTAGTGCTTGTTGCAGCAGGATCCGGGCCTTCTACGCTTGGTATTCCAGATAGTGCCGGCGTTCCAAGCAGTATTGCACAGGAAGTAATCACTGTTCCTTTTAATGATCTAGATAGCCTGCAAGAGGCACTGGAGAAATGGGGCGAGGATGTCGCCGCTGTAATGGTTGAACCGATCGTCGGTAATTTCGGTATGGTTATGCCGAAGCCTGGATTCCTCGAAGGGCTCTGCAAGCTGGCTCATGATAACGGCTCACTCGTTATTTATGACGAAGTTATTACTGCCTTCCGCTTCCACTATGGTTCCACTCAGACCTATGCAGGACTGGATAACCATGAAGACATTACTCCTGACCTGACAGCACTCGGCAAAATCATCGGCGGCGGCCTACCAATCGGCGCGTACGGCGGTCGTAAGCATGTGATGGAACAAGTAGCACCGCTAGGACCGGCATACCAAGCGGGAACAATGGCGGGTAATCCTGCTTCAATCTCCGCAGGGATCGCCTGTCTGGAGGTGCTGAGCGCAGAAGGCGTATACGATGAGATGGAGCGGCTTGCGATCCGTCTTGTCGATGGACTTCAGGAATCTGCTGACCGTCATGGCATTCCACTGACAATCAACCGCATCCGTGGTTCATTCTCCACTCATTTCTGTAAGCATCCGGTTACGAATTACGATGAGGCACAAGATACAGATGGCGAATTGTTCGCCAGCTTCTTCCGTCACATGTTGAACCGTGGGATTAACCTTGCCCCTTCGAAATATGAAGCTTGGTTCCTAACGACAGCACATACCGATGCGGATATCGATGCTACACTGATTGCAGCTGAAGCGTCATTCGCCGCTATGGCGTCTGAGAAATAAGAAGTAATTTACGGCCACAAAACATACAGAAACCTACCACCAAATTCTGGTGGTAGGTTTTTTGCATAGGTACTATTCGAAATCGACTTGCTTGTCCAATATAATTTCCGTCATAGCAGGTCCAAACATTCGGTCAACTCCAGGTATTAAGGAAAATTGGACCGTGTCCAGATCTGTTGGCAGCGGCGGTGAGACCAAAAACTGCATTTGTGTATGAGCGCCCCCTCCGTGACCTCCATGCGGCTGGATTTCATAGACTGCCTCACTGATAATCTCCAATGTTAAAGCGGCTCTAAGATGAATGTGCTCCACCGTTTCTTTTAAATACTTAATCTCCACAGTAACTATACTAAGCGTTTCATACTGCATAGCATGTGTAAGTGTATATTCGCAATCTTCGAAGACTATCCGCTTCACAATTGGAAGTACACCAAGTAGCAAGCCGGGCTCTTCCCAATATTTCCGTCTGGGTACAGCCTCATTCAGACTGTGTATATACTGTACAATCTGAGAAGTGTCCATCTCGAATCTGGTTGACCACTCCTCAAGAAGCTCACTCTCTGGGGAAAACCGTTTTTTGCCTGTTATAGCTTTACGTTCCTGAATCAGAGTCAAAATCTGCTCATCAATCTTTTTAACCTCATCATTATATTCGTTGACCACGCCTCTTATTGGCATTCTCCCCCAAGCCATTCAATAACCTCCTTCTGATCTTAAATTTAATTCTTATCTATTCGCTATAATGTTACCTTCCGTGGATTAATTTGTAAAATAATTGAAATCATACAATCCTGCAGATGACAAAAAAGCGTGCGTTCCTCAGCTATAAGCCGTAAGACCGCACACTTTTTTAAATCAAAATTATTCTCCTACTTACTCGTACAAGTTACGGATCTCCACTCCCTGAGGAAGCTTGAATGGATTCTCCTTGTTAATTCGATCATAGAACATGATCCCATCGAGATGATCAATCTCATGCTGGATGATGATGGCTTGGTAGCCCTTAAATTTAAGGACCACTTCCTTACCCTCAAGATTATATCCCTTAACCTTCACAGATTCGTATCTCGGTACAAATCCATGCACTGGTCGATCAACGGACAGACATCCCTCACTCTCCGGTAAGTACACCATGGTTAGTGAGTGACTGATGATTTTAGGGTTAACCCAAGCATGCTCTACGATCTTTCCTCTCTCGTCCGTAGAATACATCACGAACATACGCTTCGTAAGTCCGATTTGATTCGCCGACAGGCCTACACCAGAGCGTAAATTGTATTCTTCGGAAATTTCCGGGTCCTGACTGTTCTTTAGAAACTGAAGCATACACTGCAGAGTCTCACGATCCTCCTCCTGCAAAGGAAGCTCCACTGGCCCAGCTACGGTACGAAGTACGGGATGACCTTCCCGTACAATATCATCCATAGTGATGATATATTCAGCACTGAATTTTGAACTAGACAATATTCCATCCACCTTTGCCTTACGGGCTTAATTTAAGTACTTATAATATAGTATGCAGATTTATGGATTAATGAAAGCAGTTCGCAGTTTGCTACTATAATTCACATCGAATCCAAGTCCGGTCGCCAATGCGGCAAGGGGAAGATAAGTTTTATCTTCTTTACCTACCTTTTGCAGAAAAGCAGGGGTATCAATGGCTACATTCTGTCCATTCACCTTAATGAATTTACTGCCAATCGTGATTACGACAGTCCGTCCACCATATTCGATAGTTGCGCTAGAGGTCTTATTATCCCACTTTCCGTTAGCGCCTACGGCATTCAGAATATCTTTAAGCGCCAAGAAGTTCTGACCATTCTTAAGGATAGGTTTATTCGGTGTATTTAACTCTACACCCTTTACTACAATCGACATCGGTACAGTATCCGTAGCCATTGCTGCTACAGTAGGAATGCGGTATTCCCCCCATTGTAATTCAGCAAATACTTTTGCAATGGTCTCGTATCCGAGCTGCGTAGGGTGAAAATCCGCTTGTCCTGCCCCAATAATATGTGTGAGTGAGCCTTCTGAGCCGGCAAACTTTGCCGCCACATGAGCTACTAATACCTTTGCTCCTGGTTGATTTACGCTTGCGGCCACACGATCTGCCGAATCCGTAAATTGGGCTGCTGCGGTCATCAATTTGGTGTACATTGCACCAAGAGCAATCTTAGGAGCAGGCTGATATTGGTCAGCCAGTATAATTGTTGCTTGAGGATTTATCGCACGAATATTCTCAAGAGTCGCCTTCACATTCGTATTATAATCCGCTAGCTTCTGCTCCAGCTGAGATTCGAAATCTGTATCTGTCAGTTCCTTAACCTGTAAGAAAAGACGGCTTACATCATTCCCCCCAATTGTAATCGTAATCAGATCGGCTTCCTTGAGCTCTGATGCGATCTGCGGGGTTAACTTGGCGAACTGGTCTATCCGTGGATCTGGCAGACCTGACTGAATACCTTCAGCGGTAATCGCTGAGCCGTCCTTGATGGCTCCTGTGTAATTAAGTAGTCCAGCAGTGGTCAGTCCAAGAATACCATAATTGGTAAGCTCGCTTCTGCCATGATACCACCCCTGCTCCAGTAGCCGCTCCGCATAGCCGTAAGGCTTAGTATTCACATCCGTCATTCCCGGCTCGTATCCGGCAGTAATCGAATCGCCAAGAGCTACGATGCGAAAGACATCCTGACTTGCGTTTTGTGTTGCAGACGTGTCAGCCGCATTTGCCGATCCGGCACCTACACCAATTAGCACAGATAACAAAAGCATACCGCTTGTGCCAGCTGCTAAAATTCTTCTCCACTTGCTTAGCATCGTATCCCTCCCAAAATGTTCTAATTCTCATTCTACCATCCCTGATAGCAACGCAAAAGAGCGGCCTCCCATATTCGGGAAACCGCCCTGCAAATCACTATTCTATTCACAACTGGGAACCTTTATATTATTCTTTATCTGAATTCTCTTGTGAATTCAAATTCTTCCCGGCGCGCTCCAAATATTTATCATAACGATCGTCCAGTTCATGTCCAATCTTACGATAACGAAGCGTCTCCTCCACAATAGGATCCATTGTGGTCTGGATACGAATTTCATACTTCGGAGAGATTTCACGGATTTCTTTAGCAGTACGGTCACCCTGTTCCATCTCACCATCTACCAACATTTCACTTAGCTTGCGTTCCAGATCATCCTTCTCGCTCATGATGCATCGTCCTCCCTAAAGCTTATATCCTGTTGCTTCAGCATTCTTCAGTGACGAAACCAAATATTCGTGAATATGACCATTACTTGCTACTAAATGACGAGTGCCAATATCGTATGGACGACCAAGCGTATCCGTGATTCTGCCCCCTGATTCAAGGACTAGCAGCACTCCTGCAGCACAATCCCAAGGGCTTAAGCCTACTTCCCAGTAGCCATCTACTCGGCCCGCTGCTACATAAGCCAAATGTAGAGCAGCCGAACCTCCTGCACGAATACCACGAATCTGTGGAAGAACGCTCTGCAGTCCCGCCATATTCACAGGTTGTGCAAATTCACGGTCCGGTGGAAAGCCCATAGCAATCAAGCTGTCTCCAAAAACGTTCTCCGTAGAAACTGCGGTAGGAACACCATGCATATAGGCTCCCTTACCTTTTTCAGCTACGAACATCTCATCACGAATCGGATCGTAAATTACACCAACCGTCAATTCTCCACGAATCACCAAAGCAATAGAAACACAGTAAAAAGGAAATCCGTGTACAAAATTAGTCGTACCATCTACAGGATCTACAATCCACAGATATTCATGCTCACGGGCTTCTTCCAATGCAGCGGTTGCTGCTGCTGCACCCGGGGATACACCTTCTTCACCGAGGATCGCATGATCTGGAAAATGCGTCAGAATCAACCTGCGGATCATCTGTTCAACGCCTTTATCTACTTCCGTAACCAGATCCTGTGCCGATGTCTTCGTATTAAGTTCCTTCACCAGGCCCTGTCTGCTCTTTATCCATTCTCCTGCTTTGGCAGCAGCATTAATAGCTACCGCCGTATGTCCCTTGCTCGATACTACATAGGGTTCACGTTCGTTCTTACCCTCTGGTTTTAAAGGACTCATATCTTCACTCCGCTTCCTTGAACATAATCGCCATTGGCATGAAATTTAAAGCAATCCTATTCACAATACCGTGCAATACGCCAAAACGTTCTCAAAGTTCCGCCATAAGGGATACCCAATTGGTTGTATGATCCCTTGAATGTTATTCGTAATAAAGTTTCATTCAACGTACCCTATTTCAAGTTACATATCAAGTCATGATAGGACCCGTATTCGGGACCTATCGCCTTATTTTCATTGTTTAAGGTTCGATATTCACACTTGCCCCATTTAATACGGAAATTCCGTTACCGGCATCAGCCAGCTCCTTCATTGTTTCCATCAATCCAAATAACGCACCATCTTTTAGTTTCGCCTCAATCATAACATCGACAGCAGGAGTATCTGCGGCAATACGCTTTAAAAAGGCTACTAATGGCGCAGGTTCTACGCCGTCTGCATGACTGCGTGGGTCAGACGGACTGCGCGGACTAGAGACATGAATCTTAGGCGGCAAAAGCTCTCCCGCTGGAACATCCTTCAGTGAAAGCTCGCTCCGCCATGTCTGTTGAATGTCAGGCCATAGCTCCCAAGGGAGCTCTCCTTCATTATTCACCCATTGATGGTGAATATCCAGCACCATCGGCAGACCTACATTCTGACAAACCGCTAGTGTCTCCGGGGCTGTGAAGGTCTTATCATCATTCTCCAGCGTAATACGCTCCTGCAGCGCTGCTGGCAGCTCGCAGAAATGCTTCTCGAACCGCTTGGCTGCCACCGGCTTGTCCCCATAGGCTCCGCCAATATGAATATTATTCTTCGCCATGGCAGGAAGTCCCATGGCATTTAGCATGTCCGTATGGTGCTGCAAATCCCGGATGGAACTTATCAGCACCTCAGGACGGGGTGTACTAAGCACTGTAAAGTGATCTGGATGAAAGGACACCCGCATCCCATGTTTTTTCACATATTGCCCCACTTCCGCGAATTCCTCTGCGAGCGCAGCAAACGGATTCCAATCCTGTAAATCAGGATGCGTCGCCAGAGGAATTAACTTGGAAGTGAGACGGTACACAAAGATGTCCGAACCCACATTATGCTTCATTAGTCGCAGCGTATTGTGCAGATTCATCCGAGCGAGGTTCTCCAAGCGCCGAAGTGCCGCTTCACGGTCATCCAGCTTCTTGAAGGAGGCCATCGTCATAGTCTTGGATGGTGAGCAGTCTTTGATAACGGTGGACATCGCTACATATCCAAAACGGACAATCATCCCTGCGCTCCAAAAAACATTTCATCTGCTAGTGCAGTCTGCACTTTGGACTCTTCTTCATTCAATTTACGCACGAGTTCCATTTCGACCGCTGTAACCTCATGCCCCTGAAAATTAATCTCTGCAATCGAGGCAGAGATTTTGACAATCGCTACAGCTACATTCTCAGGTGTGTAGGCAATCACCTTCTGACCCGTCGGATACACGCGAAAGCCCTGCTTCACCATTTTGGTACGACCGTACTCCAGCAACTCATAGAGCTCTTGTTCATTCTTGAACTTACAGACGGAATTGAATTCAGTTTGAAAACCCATATTTCTTCGCCCCTTTCCAGTCGGGATGAACCCGCTAGCAGCTTCAATTACTCGTTGTCATACTTAAGACCTTGTTTGAAATTATAGCGCTCTAAAGCTAACTCAATCATACGGTCTAACAGAGCTCTATAAGATACACCTGTCTCACGCCACAATAGCGGATACATGCTGTAAGGTGTGAAGCCAGGCATAGTGTTCACTTCGTTTATTAGAATTTTACCATCCGATCTCCGCAGGAAGAAGTCCGCCCGAGTAATACCACTACCCTCAATGGCTCTAAAAGCGGTTATCGCGGACTCCCGCAGACGATCGGCAACTTCAGAATCTACTGGCGCAGGAATCATCATTTGCGATTTGCCGTCCGTATACTTAGCTGCGTAGTCATAATATTCTCCAGAAGAAACGATTTCACCCGGGACAGAGGCCTCTGGCTCATCATTTCCGAGCACCCCGACCTCTACCTCACGAGCATCCACGAATTCCTCAATAATGACTTTGGTGTCATAACGGAAGGCAAAATCTATAGCTTTTATAAGACTTTCCTTATCAGAAGCCTTAGAAATACCTACACTTGAGCCCAAATTTGCAGGCTTAACGAATACTGGATACCCCAGTTTATCCTCTACACCCACAATCAACTCATGACTTTTTCTTTTCCAAGCGCTGATGTTAAAATAACAATATTCACACTGGTCCAGACCGGCATCAGCGAACAGCTTCTTCATGACAACCTTATCCATACCTGCCGAAGAGGCAAGAACACCAGCCCCGATGTAAGGAATATTCGCCATTTCGAACAACCCTTGAATCGTTCCGTCCTCACCATACGTGCCATGCAGCAGCGGGAACATGACGTCCACCGTTTTTTCAGCACCGGACAGTCCACTAAATACTACATTCAGGGCTGTGCCCATATCTTCAGTTGCATCTGAAAGCTTGAGCTGCTCTACCTCACTATAAGGTGCCGATAATGTCTCTCCGACTTTCCATAAACCCTGTTTTGAAATGTAAAAAGGGATAATCTCATATTTATCGTAATCAAATGAGTTCATCACGGCAAAAGCCGTCTGTAGCGATACCTCATGTTCTCCGGATTTGCCCCCGTACACTAGCCCTACGGTTAGTTTTGCATTCCCCATACCTTTATTACCTCTTTCTGTCTTATAAATAGTCGTTAATATGAAAAAAACGGTATTTCGTTTGATCCGTCCAAGCGTAGGAATCACGATAGTCCCAGAAGCGATGACGGCTGCTAACTGTACGTGCATTCACAAGCGGCATGCCACCAGCATCAAAGGCTGTGACGATCGTGCTGTGCTGATATTGCCCGTTGCCATCCCAGTCATATTGAATGATATCGCCAAGCATCAATTGCTCCGGCCGCTCCATCACTTCCGCACGCAAGCCATTGCTCCGGCTAACGCTCAAATAGCGCTGCAGACTGTCTGATACAGCCCAGCTATAACTCCACCATTCTTGTTTCCCTTGGTAGCCTTTGTACCACCAACCCGTTTCTCTTTTACCAGTATAGTTGATAGGTGCTCCCCCTGCAAAGAGGCATTGGGAGACATAATTCGTACAATCCACCTCAAATGTTTCGAACTCTGGATTACCGTCTTTCCACCAACGGTCGGCATAAGCCACCGCTTCTTCACGGTTGTAGCGAACCTCTCTTGAGCCCGGGATCTCCCCCAGAATATTCCGGTTCAGAAGAGGCTGTGATGGCAACGGAGCTGGTAAAGCTTCACCCCACTTGGACAATCTGCCAGATAACTCTACCTCTGCTCTATGAACCGTATTTCTTTCGGGAATGGTTCGTTCTATAGCAGCGATTTCCCAGCCCCCTCCGTCTCGTACAAAGGTCAACCGCTCCAGCTCAACCCTATCCTCGCGGTGGTTAACGCCTCCTTTTTCATAATAAAGTGCACTATGCAGCGTAACCTCTGCTACCACCTCAGTCGGAGTCTGCCGGACGGTCCGTAAAGTCTTTACACCTGTTTCCCCCCGTAGCGGAGTGATCCCACGAGCGTTATACCATTCAGCGATTCGGCGTGAACGTTCCCCTTGCTCCACCAAAAAGCGTGGATCCTTAACGGACACGGAAACGGTTTGCGATGAGGACTTAGGTTCCACCCTGGCCTTATTCACTTGATCTACATATACATATAGACTTTGCTTCCATTGTTGCTCCATTATACTCGCACCCCTTCATTCCCTTTTAACTGCTGCTCTATGTATATGAAAGGAAACAGGCCGCTATACAGATCGCTTCAATTTACATGGCAAGGCATACGCTTTGCTTATAGCTCTCGTTTTTGGGGTAACTCTAAATGGTTTTAGAGATGCGATATTAGGGCTTTATATATAGGAAAAAAAACTTTACTCCCCTCTTTGTAACCGTTATAATTAAATAACATGCAATGTGAAATTGAGTTTCAATAGATGAAACAAGGAGGCGCACATATGCCAAGCAAGGATCATTTCTCGTTGGCCCGTACCCTAGAATCAGGTGGCAAATCTTATCGCTATTATGATCTTAACTCCCTTGAGGAACAAGGATTGGGCTCTATCTCTTCCCTTCCTTTTTCAATCAAAGTATTACTTGAAGCAGCTGTTCGTCAGTTTGACGGACGGGCAATTACAGAAGAACACGTGAAACAATTGGCTGATTGGTCAGGTGACATTGACCGCAATAAAGAAATTCCGTTTATCCCTGCTCGTATCGTACTTCAGGACTTTACCGGTGTACCGGTAGTCGTAGATCTGGCAGCTATGCGTGATACCGTAAAGAAAGCCGGAGGAGATCCTAAACAGATCAACCCGCTCGTTCCCGTTGACCTTGTAATTGACCACTCTGTTATGGTTGATGCTTTCGGTACGGCAGATGCTTTGGAATACAATATGAACGTGGAGTTTGAGCGTAACGAGGAACGCTACCGTTTCCTTCGCTGGGCACAGACCGCTTTCAATAACTTCCGTGCAGTTCCTCCAGCTACCGGTATCGTGCACCAGGTGAATTTGGAGTATTTGGCTTCCGTAGCCACTACTAAAACTATCGATGGTGAAACTGTCGTTTATCCAGATTCCCTTGTTGGAACGGACTCCCACACTACGATGATCAACGGACTTGGTGTTGTAGGCTGGGGTGTTGGCGGTATTGAAGCTGAAGCAGGTATGCTCGGACAACCGCTCTATTTTGTTACACCAGATGTAGTGGGCTTCAAGCTAACAGGCAGCCTTATCGAAGGGGCTACAGCAACAGACTTGGCACTGACAGTTACTGAAATGTTGCGTAAAAAAGGCGTAGTCGGCAAATTCGTCGAATTCTACGGTCCTGGTCTTGCTAACATCAGTCTTGCTGACCGGGCAACAGTTGCTAACATGGCGCCAGAATACGGAGCAACGATCGGTTTCTTCCCTGTAGATGAAGAGACGCTTGCTTATCTGCGCAGCACAGGTCGTCCGGATGATCTGGTAGAGCTCGTTGAATCTTACTACAAAGCACAAGGGATGTTCCGCACTTCGGATACACCAGATCCTGAGTTCAGCGATGTAATTGAACTTGACCTAGCTTCTGTCGTTCCAAGCTTGGCTGGACCAAAACGTCCGCAAGACCGGATCGAGCTTACCCACATGAAAGAAAATTTCGAAGGTATTATCCGTACACCTGTAGACAAAGGCGGTTATGGCCTCAGCGATGAGAAAATCGCCCAAGTTGTAGAAATAGAACATAAAAATGGCACCAAAAGTAAGCTAAGCACAGGTGCGGTCGTGATCGCAGCGATTACAAGCTGTACGAATACTTCTAACCCTAGCGTTATGCTTGGAGCAGGTCTTTTGGCGAAAAAAGCGGTGGAACGTGGACTGACCAAACCAGCATACGTTAAGAGCAGCTTGACTCCAGGATCATTGGTAGTTACTGAATATTTGGAAAAAGCAGACCTGCTGAAGCCACTTGAAGCACTGGGCTTCTACTTGGCGGGATATGGCTGTGCTACTTGTATCGGTAACTCCGGTCCACTGCCTGAAGAGGTTAGCCAAGCCATTACTGATAACGATATGACCGTGGCTGCTGTAATCTCCGGTAACCGTAACTTTGAAGGCCGTGTACATGCTCAGGTCAAAGCCAACTACTTGGCTTCACCACCGCTCGTAGTTGCTTATGCACTGGCTGGTACTGTAAATATCGATTTGCAGACTGAACCGCTCGGATTTGATCCACAAGGTGAGCCAGTATTCCTGAAAGATATTTGGCCTACGACTGCTGAAATTCGTGAAGCGATTGGTCTTTCCCTTAGCCCAGAGATGTTCCGCCGTAAATACGAGAATGTATTCACTGCTAACGAACGCTGGAATTCGATCCCTGTTCCGCAAGGCGAGCTGTATGAGTGGGATGACAACTCCACGTATATTCAGAACCCGCCATTCTTTGAGCATCTGGCAGACGGTCTGGGAGACATCAAGGATATCAAGGATGCACGCGTTCTGGCGTTGCTTGCTGATTCCGTAACGACCGACCATATCTCACCTGCAGGTAATATCTCTACCTCTGGTCCTGCCGGCGAATATTTACGCGATCATGGTGTAGAACGTGCAGACTTCAACTCCTACGGCTCACGCCGCGGAAATCATGAAGTCATGATGCGTGGTACATTCGCTAATATTCGGATTCGTAACGCAGTAGCTCCAGGTACAGAAGGCGGAGTTACAACCTTCCTGCCAAGCGATGAAGTCATGTCCATCTATGACGCTTCCATGCTGTATCAGGACGCTGGACAGAATCTCATCGTTATCGCCGGTAAAGAATACGGCACAGGAAGCTCACGTGACTGGGCTGCCAAGGGCACGCTTCTGTTGGGTGTTAAAGCTGTTATCGCTGAGAGCTTTGAGCGGATTCACCGCAGCAATCTGGTTGGTATGGGTGTGCTTCCACTGCAATTCCAGGAAGGACACGGCTGGAGCAGCTTGGGACTGACCGGACGCGAGACCTTCAACATTACCGGTCTCGATAACGAGGTGACGCCAAGCCAAGATCTAACTGTTACCGCTACCCGTGAAGACGGTACTCAGTTCGATTTCCCTGTCACAGCACGTCTCGACAGTACGGTTGATATTGATTACTATCGCAATGGTGGTATTCTACAAACTGTGCTTCGTCAAATGCTGGCAGATGCCACAGATTCTTCGGCTGTGTCGGTAGAATAGATTTAATAAAGGACTGTCTCATGGTCAGGAATGACCATGAGACAGTCCTTTTTTTGGGTGCCCCAGTAGCCGATTGTTGGCTGCTGGGGCCTCTTTGTTGTGTGAGGCCCTTTCCTGAGTCTGGTGGGCTAAGGGGGTGATTAGGATCTTCTGAGTCTGAAAGGCTCCGGCGTTGTAGGTTTCATGCTTAATAATGCAAGTCGAGCGGAGTCACTTTGGAAGCTTGCTTTCAAAGTGACTTAGCGGCGGAGGGGTGAGTAACCGCACGGGTCACAGACATTCCGGCTCTGGCATTTTGACGTTAGGCTTTGCCATATATCCAAACATAATTACTCAAGGATTGCCAAAAGTAGCACTGAGTCGCTTAGTCTTCATTTACCCGTTATTAGCTAAAGCAAGCTGCCCTTCCAAAAAACAAACAGCGATCCTCCAGTAACGGAGTGATCGCTGCTCTACTTCATAATACATGCATATTTTTCTTATGGAATCATCATACCCATTTCACTTGCTGCTTCCTTCAAGATGGCAGCATACTCCACTAACGTATCCCTAGACAGACGGCTGACCGGCCCTGACAGCGATAACGCCGCTATCACATTTCCACTACGGCCTGTGACAGGTACCGCCACAGCGGCCGCACCAGACTCACGTTCTTCGAAACTCGTAGCATACCCCAGCCGGATGATCTCATTAAGCTGCTCTTTATATACTTCCTTCTCAACGTAATCCGGCCACTCCGAGCTCTCCAGCAGTTCTCTCAACACCTCAGGTGGCGCATACGCTGCCAGCACTTTACTCGACGCTCCTACAGATAATGGCAGCCTCGCACCGATCTGTGCGACTCGACGAATTGCCTGCTGGCTCTGTACCGCCTGAATACGCACGCGTTCAATACCATCCCGTAAGTAAAGACTGACCGTCTCACCGAGTCGATCTCTCAGCCGTTCCATAGATGGTAGTAATACCGCTGCCGACTCGTCAAAAGCAGGCAGATGTGTGGACAACTCCCAAATTCGTATACCCAGTCTATATTTTTCTGTCGCCGGATTGCGAATGAGAAACCCCTTTTCCTCGAGTGTTGCCAGCAATCTGTGGACTGTACTCTTATGTAAATCAATCTTTGATGCGATCTCCGTCAACCCTAAATCACTATCCTGCGTAAAACAAAGTAATATGTCGAGCGCACGTTCTACCGCGCGTACCGTTAGCTTTCGGTCCTCCACAGTAATCCCCCCTCGTGTTTCATCAAATGAAACGCGGTTACATTATTATTAATTCTATCTTAGTGCAAAACTCTACGGAAAGTCCAGTATATTCACTGAGCCGGAAAAGACTGGCCCGCACTTTACAGTTATATTACAAAAGGGTCCAATTCATTGACTTTGTAAGGGCTTAAACATACGATAAACATATTAATATATTACTGATGCTTTAGAATCATTTTCGACAAATTATCCTAGGCACTAGTACTCACATCATACTTAGGAGGGGACCTTATGGATCTGACAACCAGCCAAACCGGCACGTCAGTCTCCCGTCGTCCTAAACTACCTAAACAGGGCAGTTCATCACGACTTTCGCTGCGGATGATACGTGTTAAGCATATTATCGTTGCATTGTTATTATCTATATTTTTCTTTTTAGTATTTTGTTTTGTCTCACTTCATGGCTACATCGCCTGGGTGCTGTCCAATCCAACGGTTGCTCCTCTGTACTCCAATCCTATGATTGCCAAGGGTCTCGCCTACGAGGATGTTACCTTTCCGGCTAAGGACGGCAGTCGCATGATGAGCGGTTGGTATATCCCAGCCAAGGACGCCACTAAAACTATCATATTCAGTCATGGCTATGGTGCCAACCGCGAAGAGTCTTGGGTACCCATGTACGATCTCGCTCACTATGCACACAGTCTGAATTTCAATGTCGTAATGTTTGATTACGGCTTTGCTGCCCAAGGGAACAAGGATATTGCAACCGGTGGCAAAAAAGAATCTCAGCAGCTTCTAGGCGCCATTGATTTCGCTAAGGAACGCGGGGCACAAGAGCTCGTTGTTTGGGGCTTCTCTATGGGTGCTGGCACAGCACTGCAAGCAGGATTAGTATCTGAGGATATCGACGCGATGATTCTGGACAGTACCTTTTTGCTAGAACCAGACACGCTGTATCATAATATTAAGCAGAATATCGACCTACCGCGCCAGCCTTCTCTGGCGATCATGGAAATGCTGTTCCCGGTACTGAACGGTACAGGATTAGATCAAATTCCTTATGCAAAGGTTAAATCCAAAGACTATCCTTTCCCTATCCTGTTCATGCATGGAACCAAAGACGATAAAGCTCCTTATCCTATTGCCGAAGAACTGGCAGCGAACCAGAACAATCCTTTCTCTGATTCTTGGATCATTGAAGGTAGTCATCACGAGCTATTGTTCCGCGAGCATCCCCGTGAGTATTTACGGCGGGTCTCCGCTTTCTTAGGGAATGTTCATCTAGCTAAAAGTACTAAGGGTGATCAGCCAGCGATGGCAAGTAATTAACTAAACGATAATAACCAATCGAACAGCCTCTTCCAGGGACAGAAAGAAGTGTCCCCCAAGGAAGAGGCTGTTTTCGTCTCCAGAATAGAAGAAGCCCGAGGAGCGACAGCACTCGAGATGTATGTTCTTCATAACCTTCCAAGACCGATCATATAATGGACTGATGAAGACATATCACGGGAGGTTTTCTTGGCATGCTATATGTATACGGGCCGATGCTGCCAGTACGTATTTTGGAAGAAATCGTATTTTGGAAGACACAAGAGAAAGAGCATACTGAAGTCATCAAAGCGATCGTGCCTAAATTGGAGGAGCCTTATGTGAAACTCCTCGATGAATGGGCCGTTGTTTTCGGTGCAACTGAGCAGGCGGCACAGCAGCTATTGAATGCCGCACTCTCTGCTTCTCCACCCCCACAGGCGGAACTCACTGCAGAAACTGAGAAACTGCTACATATCTCCTGCATTCAATCCCAAGAATTCGTTCGGCAGCTCTTTGCCATCATGGAGAGTAGCGCAGCGGTCAAAGCCGTCCCCCTTGCAACTACTGTGATTCTGCATATTATTCGCGAATCAGAATACTTCCTAGCCGTACTGCAGACACTCAGCTCGCCCGGAAAGCTTTCACAAGTCATGCGCGATTACACAGAGGATTATGTCGTAAACATCGATACAGACAATACCCTGCGGAATGATGGATTCACTACTTTTACTGACACTGTGCCTGATATCCGCGATAAAAACGACGCGGTACCCATTGGCGGCCATACACTACCTCCCTTGCCTTACGCCTATAATGCACTAGAACCTTATATTGACGAAAAGACGATGAGAATTCATCACGATAAGCACCATCAAAGTTATGTAGACGGATTAAACAAGGCAGAAGTTAAACTAGCGGATTCCCGTAAGAACGGGGACTTCGATCTCGTTAAGCATTGGGAGCGAGAGTTAGCCTTTAATGGTGCAGGCCATTATCTCCACACGATCTTTTGGAACGTGATGTCTCCACAAGGAGGCGGACGCCCAACAGGAGCTTTACTAGAAGCTATAGATCAAAGCTTTGGAAGTTATGACAGCTTTAAGAAACAGTTCACCGAGGCCGCGAATAAAGTAGAAGGTGGCGGATGGGCCATTCTCGTCTGGAGCCCGCGCAGCCATAGACTAGAGATTCTTACTGCAGAAAAACATCAAAATTTATCGCAATGGGACGTTGTTCCACTCTTAGCCTTGGATGTATGGGAACACGCCTACTATTTGAAGCATCAGAATAATCGTGCGGATTATATTAACGATTGGTGGAAGGTCGTCAACTGGCCATATGTGTCAGAACGTTATGCTGCCGCTAGTAAACTGGCATGGAAGCCTTATTGATCTTATTCCACTTTGTAGAGAACATAAAGTTTATTCCCATTTACTGACCCAAAAGGACCCATCGTTCACAAAAAGTGAATGATGGGTCCTTCTAATTCGAGGTATAAACACCTCTATATACTATTCTTTAATCAAGTTTAGAAACTCCGCACGAGCGGCGGCGTCCTCCCGGAAGACCCCTCTAGTAGACATGGTTACCGTCTTGCTCCCCGGCTTCTTTACTCCACGTGCACACATACAAAGATGTTCACCTTCCACAACGACCATAACGCCGTGAGGGCTTAATACCTCCGTCATAATATCCGCAATTTGAGTCGTAATACGTTCTTGCACCTGCAAACGCCGACTCACTGCTTCAACAAGGCGAGCTAGTTTGCTGAGTCCAGCAATACGTCCGCTCGGAATGTATCCAATATGCACTTTACCGAAGAAAGGAGCCATGTGATGCTCACATTGGCTGTAATAAACGATATCCTTCACGATCACTAGCTCTTCATGAGACTCATCAAAAGTAACACCGAGCGCCTCGCGGGGATCTATCGAATAACCGCCGAATATCTCCTCGTACATCCGCGTAACGCGGGCTGGTGTTTCAAGCAGTCCCTCGCGGCCGGTATCTTCACCGATTAATTCTAATATTTTCTCAACGTGATACTCGATTTGCTCACGGTTCTCTGATACTTTACCGTTCACGTATTCATTGATGTTCCCCATGATGTCTCCCCCTTCCGCACCCGTATAAATTCTATCCGGACCCGGTTACTTACTTCTACGTTTATTCCCTTTAGCTGCTCCTGGGCGGGCGCCTGTCTGGTTCTGATTCTTCATCATCTGTTGGGCACGTTGCATTTGTTTCCCATTCAGGTTATAACCCATTTGTTTTGCAACCTTTTGCAGCATTTCAGGATCATTCTGCATAGTTGTCATTTGTCTGCGCAGATAATATACACCGATGAAAAAACCACCGATGAGACCTACGACCAATGTAATAATAGGTAATGCGATATTCATCTAAAGCCCACCTCTACACTCTATTGTCTACATCGCCAAATGGCGCGCGAATCTATCATAGCATTTCGAGAACTGTACAGCAATTGGGAATATGCATCCTGTCTATGATCTTTTTCCTTCATTAACTTCACTGTCCTCTCGTGCCTGCTTCGCAGTTAGGAGTACATCCTGTGCCCGGCTCAGCATTTGCCTTACCGTGTCATGCTCCTCGCGTTCTAAAGCCGATTCAACAGCAGCTAGAGCCTGCTCACCACCGATACGTCCCAGCGCCCAAGCAGCAGTGCCTCGCATCTCTGGGCGCGGCTCTTTCAGAACAATATCTGTTAGCTTTGGCACAGCCCCCACTTCCTTAAAATTGCCGAGGGCGATGATCGCATTTCGTTGCATCGGCTTTTTGCCTCTCCAGGCAGCCGAGCTATTGCCGAATCTCTCTTTGAATTCACGATTGCTAAGATCCAGGATCGGCATTAACAATGGCTTCACGATCTCAGGATCTGGTTGCATCTGAGGGCGATGATTCCAGTTCTTCCCCCTATTCTTAGGACATACAATCTGGCAGGTGTCACAGCCGTATAGACGGTTCCCAATCTTGGTCATGTATTCGTCGCTCAGAAACCCTTTAGTCTGCGTCAGAAAAGAAATACAGGCCTGCGCATTCAATTGACCCGGACCCACCAGCGCGCCGGTCGGACAGGCATCAATACACTTGGTACAATCCCCGCAGCCTTCTTCAACAGGCTCGTCCGGAGCAAAAGGAATATTCGTAACCATCTCCCCTAGATAAATCCAAGATCCCCATTTAGGTGAGATGATAGAACAGTTTTTGCCACTGAAGCCTATTCCCGCTCTTTCCGCGACCGCTCTATCCACCAGTACGCCGGTATCCACCATACTTTCCAGCACAGCCTCCGGTACACGCTCATGAATAAAGTCCTCTAGCTTACTTAATGCCTCTCTGAGCACATGATGATAATCCCTGCCCCATGATGCCCGGGCGAGAATGCCTCTACGCGCACCCGGTTCAGATTTCGGAGGATCCACCATTTTGGAGGGATAGGCCACAGCAATCGAAATAATAGACAAGGGCTTGTCCCCAGAGCTTAGTGCGGGGATCGTCCTTTTATCCAAATCCGGTTCCTCGAAACCAGATTCGTAACCTTTGTCACGATGGTCTTGCAGAATATTTTTTAAATATAAAAAAGGCTCCGCAGTTGTAAACCCGATATCATCAATACCGAGTGATGACGCAGCCTCCTGAATTTCCGCTTTAAGCTGTGCCCACTTGGAAGGCGGGGGAGCATAAGGTGACTGAGATGTATCGTTCATTTCCGCCTTCTCCTTTACTAATAATCTATAAATTCCTTATAGTCCTTTCAGTTTAGACAGCGGCCACCAAATATAATCCGCTCTGCCTACAATCATGTCCTGTGGGATAGATCCGAAATAACGACTGTCCTTGCTTGCTGAAGCATGCCGGTTATCTCCCATGACAAAATAGCTTCCGCTCTCCACAGTTAAAGCCGCGAAATCAGGGTCTTCAATTTCGGTATCTATATACGGCTCATTCACTATTTTTCCATTCACATATAACTGGTGATCCTTCACTTCTATGATATCCCCAGGTATACCGATGACTCGCTTCACTAAAAAGTCCTTACGACTGGGCCCCGTGCTCGGATCATGAAGAATGACGACATCCCCGTGTTTCGGGTTTACAAATATCAATGAAAGCTTATTAATAAAAAGCCTCTCACCTTCCAAAAGCGTTGGCTGCATAGACTGACCTTTAACCGTTGATATATTAAATACAAAAATATTAAGAACCGACATCACCGCAAAAACAATTACCGCTGTAAGCAACCAATCCTTCAATTCCGCTACCACTCGACCTCCAAAGCTCTTTTTTGATCTGGAGGATCTATGTCTTTGCTTCCGATTACGCATGAACTCTACTTGGGGCTCCTGGCTCAATATGTCACCTCTTATTCTCGATTATTGATGTTTATACTTGCAGATATTATAACAATAAAAAAGCATATCTCCCAGCCATTAGTAATGGACTTCTGGAAAATACGCTTGAGTATGAATGAAACAGACTATATCATCAACTATAGTTCTTTATTTAGTAAATGTTTCCGCTTACGCATCTGGATGATCAAAATTACCCAACAATGCTCAGCTTCCGGACAGATTTAAAAATTTGATTCTCATTATATCCCATAGCTTCGTACAATGGCAATGCAAAAGAATTATGCTCATCGACGGCTACAAAGATACCACTAACTTTACGAGCTTGAAACCTGGATTCCATAGCCGATACCAGACTTCTTCCGACTCCTCTGCGGCGATAATCAGGATGTACAGCAATCCGGAAATAACAACCGTGGTTTTTCTCAATCGTACCAATCAGTGCTCCAACAATCTCTTCTTCATCTTCAGCAACTACAATGAGATCGGAATCCCATGAAAGCTGCCTGGAGAAAGGCTCGATAGTGTTCTCGAAACATTCTTCCGATAATGCAGTTTGCAGCAAATCAGTCACAGGGCTAACGTCGCTTAATTGAAAGGAACGAACGTGCATTCTTTAAAATCTCCCTTGTCTATGGCTTATGAATTTAACAAAAAGAAGGGGTTCCCTTAACATTGAGAAAATAAAAAAAAGCATCAAATACCGAGGAATACCTGCTTTTAAATCTATTAAAGCACACTTTTCTCGCGATATCATCACTTTTCTTTTGAAAGCGCTTAATATCAAGCGTTTACATTTTGAGTCAGATTCATTGTTTCATTATAAGGGTAATTATAAAGAGTTATGTCTATAGGGTGAAGACTCATGCTTTTTACATTTTAAATACAATTGATATTTCTGTTTACATTCCAATCATACTTTATAAACATTTATGTTTGTTTAGTGTTGCATTATTGATCCAGATACTGTTTAATTAAAGTATCCTATTGGGCGATACCCTATAGTACATATCAACAATAAAGAATTTTGACGATAAACCGCCGAAGTTCTTTATCTATACAAAATTCTAATATACTCAGGAGGGATTTTTCCATGGCATTTCAATTACCAGCACTTCCTTACGCAAACAACGCACTTGAACCACACATCGACGCACTAACGATGGAAATTCACCATGACAGACACCATAACACATATGTGACTAATCTGAACGCAGCTTTGGAAAAGGCACCTGAATTGCAAGGCAAAAGCATCGAAGAACTTCTTACAGATCTGAACGCTGTACCAGAAGCTATCCGCACTGCTGTTCGTAACAATGGTGGCGGACACGCTAACCACACCCTTTTCTGGGAAGTTATCGGACCAAACGGCGGTGGCGCACCAACTGGCGCTCTTGCAGCAGCTATTGATAGCGAGCTGGGCGGATTTGAAAAATTCAAAGAAGATTTCGCAGCAGCAGCAACTACTCGTTTCGGCAGCGGCTGGGCTTGGCTAGTTGTTAAAGATGGCAAACTGGCAGTAACAAGCACACCTAACCAAGACAACCCAATCAGCGAAGGCGCTACTCCAATCCTCGGACTTGATGTATGGGAGCACGCTTACTACCTGAACTACCAAAACAAACGCCCTGATTACATCAAAGCGTTCTGGAACGTAGTAAACTGGGAAGAAGTTGGCAAACGTTACGAAAGCGCGAAATAAGGAATTAAATTTGGCTTGAGCTTATAGCTTAATAGCCTAATTAAAAAAGGTATTCCCTAGCCGAATAGGCTGTGGAATACCTTTTTTTATGTTGCTCTACTGGGCAGAGTCCCTGTCTTACTATAATTGGGGAATAACTCCCTAAAATTCAGCGATATGCTCCATAAACACTAGTAATAAGGGAAAACCTCCCTAAAAACCAGCGGTTCTGGAGCATAAATAAGATATTCACCGAATTTTTAGGGAGGTTTTCCCTAAAATGATTAAAAACAGGCGAAAAGGGCATGATTTCAGGGAAGAATTCCCTAAAAACAAATTTTGATCACTCTTGAAGTCATAAAACAACAGAACCAAATAGATGTAAGCATAGTACATTCCATACTTTGCTTACATCCCATACTTCTACATCAAACAATCTCTACTTCCCCGACTTCGCCTGCTCTTCCTGCTCATCGAAATAAAGATTCAGCAGCTTCAAGAAGACATTAGGGAACGCATAATTAGCCATATCCTCACGGCTAATCCAGCGTACAGCTCCGCCGTCCTCAGGACTAGCGTTACCGTCCTCGAATCTCTCTACGGGTATGCTGCTGTCCATCTCTGGGAACAGCCCCGTATCCGTGTTATACACTGCTCGTCCTTCTGCCGCCATCGGCAGCGGAAGGGCGTCCTCCTCCCTGCAGCGATACACCTGCAGGGTCCACACAATATGGCTGAAGATATGCTCAGCAGCCATCCAGTGCTCCTCAGGCCGGGCGGTGATCCCGGCCTGCCGCAGTGACCGGCGCAGCCGGTCCAGCGCCGCGGCCTCCGGCAGGCGCGCGCTCTTAGCGCCGCCTTCTGCTGGCGGCGCCTGCCAATGCGGCAGCTCCCACATGCGGGCTAACAGCCCGCTTTGTGGCCGCTGCCGGATGAGCACTTGGCCCGCGTGGGCACCGCGGCCCTCGATTAAGGCCGCCAGCCGCTCCTCTGGGCGCGGCGGCTTGGCCTTGGTCTTGACGGGCAGCGAAGTCTCGCAGCCCGCCAGGCGCGCAGCGCAATGCTCCATCACCGGGCAGGTTAAGCAGCTCGGTGATTTCGGGGTGCATACGAGCGCCCCAAGCTCCATAAGCGCCTGATTAAACGATGCAGCTTCTCCCTCCGGGATCAGCTCAGCCGCCAGGCGCTCCATTTTCACGCGGGTGGGTCCCTTGGCGATATCATCCTCGATGAGGAAATATCGAGACAGCACCCGCATCACATTACCGTCCACCGCGGGCTCCGGCCTGTTAAACGCAATGCTGAGGATAGCCCCAGCAGTGTAAGGTCCCACTCCCTTTAAGCTGAACACCGCCTCGCGATCGTTCGGCACCTGCCCACCATAAAGCTCTTTTACCTGCTTGGCTGCATGCTGTATATTACGTGCTCGAGAATAATAACCCAAGCCTTCCCAGCACTTAAGTACATCCTCCTCAGGGGCGTCAGCGAGGGACTCCACCGTCGGAAAGCGTTCAATAAAACGATTAAAATAAGGGATCACCGTATCTACCCTTGTCTGCTGCAGCATGATCTCGGAAATCCAAATATAATAAGGATTGCGATGCCTGCGCCATGGCAAATCCCGCTTCTGCCCTTGATACCACTCCAGCAAATGATAACTGAAATATTGCTTGGCCTCCCGCAGCTCCTGATCTTGTTTATCTTGTCCTTCCTTTAAATCCATCTGATCTTTGCGTTCACACTGGTCTTGTTTTTCTTGTCTCTCTTTTAATTCTTGTCCTTCTTCTCGTTCCTGTAAATCCTGTCGTTCTCGTTGTTTCATTGTAATTCTCCTTGCCCTTCTATAATCATGGTTCAATTCATGAACCTAGTCCCTCTACTACTGCAAAAGCTGAAGCCAAATCACGGCCATGTGTTATCGTAAGATGAATGGTGTACTTCTGTCCTTCAGGTAGATCCAGTCTACCCCAGGCTTCACATGATAAGATTACTTCTGGCTTACCTTTAGGGTCAGGCAATATCTCAATATCGTGAAAACCAACTATATTGCCGATGCCGCAGCCTAAAGCCTTCACAACGGCTTCCTTGGCAGCAAAGCGCCCCGCTACGAACTCGGCCAACCTTCCGCCTCGTTGCTCGGCAAGTAGGTACTCTTGCTCCGTTAGGATGCGCTGATTAAATTTTTTTCCCTGTCCCCTACGTATTACTTCTGAGATTCGTTCAATTTCTAACACATCATGTCCGATTCCGTAAATCAAAATTTCACGCTCCTTATGGACGTGTATCCTATATTACTTCAATAATGGTATGATCATTATACAGGTCATTCATTTCAATTTTAAATTATAGTGCTATAAGATTCTTTCTGCTATCTTAAAAGAAAATGCTTTGGAAGTCCATTCAGGCGCCTTCGTGATGGACTTACTGATTTACTTCATTTATATATTAGAAAGAGGGGATTACCCTATGCAGCATCGTAATTTCGAAATACCAGCTGGTGAAGACGCTGTAATCCGCTGCTCGCATTTTCCTGCTCAAGGCGTGCCTAAGAGTCTTATCGTTATTGCACACGGTTACAAGGGCTTCAAAGATTGGGGGATGTTTCCTTACATAGCCACTGCTCTCAGCCAAGATCATGAAGTGATCACCTTCAATTTCTCTCATGCTGGAATTGGAGAGGATCTGCTACATTTTACTGAGCTTGAGAAATTCGCCCGCAACACTTTTCGTCGTGAGCTGAAGGACATGGAAATACTGTTGTCCTATCTTAGCCAGCACCCGAAATTTGGCAGCCTGCCATTATTCCTTCTTGGGCATAGTCTTGGAGGGGGAATTAGTCTGGTCTATACGCTTGACCATCCCGATGAAGTTAGAGGGGTCATCTCCTGGAACGGGGTTACGAAGCTCGATTTGTTGACGGAAGAACAGAAGCAGGAGATGAAGGAAACTGGGCGTACCCATGTCCTTAATGGACGCACTGGACAACAAATGCCGCTGGATGCTGTTATTTTAGAAGATATGGAGAACCATAAAGAACGCTATAACATCCATGAGCGCATGAAGACAGCGACCTTCCCGGTAGTCCTTATTCAAGGCAGTCAGGATGGCGCACACCTCCTGCAAGGGTCTGAACAACTCACCATAATTCGACCGGATATTAACTGGGTGCAGATTCCTGAGGGAAATCATACCTTCTGCACTGTGCATCCTTTTGCTGGAACCACTCCACAATTGGAGCTTGCCATTGCTGCAACCATTAATTTTATCACTCAGATGCTTGCCGACTAATTCTTCTTATAGTCTACCAATCTCCCAAGGGGGCCCCAAATATTCTTTCTGATATGTTAAAAACCGCCACGAGTTCTGCAACTACGCAGTCCCTGTGGCGGTTTCAATTTCAACCTATTCTTAAATTCCAGGAATGACATTGCGCTTATGCGCCGTTCTCCGATAATAATTCTCGAGTTTCTCCGCTACCTCAGGGTTAACCTGTTTGCCTTCCAGATAATCGCTATTATCATCATAAGTAATCCCCAGCTCGGTTTCATCCGTCTGCCCCGGCCATAAGCCTGCCGTAGGTGCTTTAGTGACAATATCCGCAGGTACACCGATATGAGCAGCTAATTGACGAACCTGACGTTTGTTAAGCGTGGATAGAGGTGTAATATCTACTGCCCCATCCCCCCACTTGGTGTAGAAACCCGTAATAGCCTCAGAAGCATGATCCGTTCCTACTACAATCAGATTGTTCTCAAAAGAGAGCGCATATTGCATAACCATACGTGTTCTCGCTTTAACATTACCCTTGCCTTGATGCGTCATATGGCGATGTTGTCCCAAGGACTTCAGACCATGTTCAACCTCAAGCGCAATTTCATTTACAGCTTCCTCAATATTAGTCTCTACTGTATGGGTCAGATTAAAAGCTTTAGCGACATCGTAACTGTGCTGGATATCCTCTTGAACACCATATGGCTGGAATACGCCAAGCGTAATATACTCTGTGCCTTCCTGTGCTGACAACTCGTCCGTAGCCTGCTTACATAGACCTGCTGCTACCGCGCTGTCCACCCCGCCGCTAATAGCGATCAATAATCCTTTGGCACCTGCTTTCAGCACGTACGACTTTAAGAAATCAACCCGTTTACGAACCTCTGCTTCTACATCAATCGTTGGCTTCACGCCAAGATCAGCAATAATTTCTTTCTGTAAACTCACAAACCACACCCCGTTCCATCAGAAATGGTTCCATATCCATCAAAATATCCATACCAAGTGAAGCACTATGCTTCTAAGTATATTCTATCCCATTATCGCTCTTATATTTTGAAAAATCCCGCAACAGCCGAATTACCGACTGATGCGAGATTGAATGGAATAACTTTTTTTACTGGCAAAAACGTTCAAAGACTTCTTTCAATTCAGCAGAAATTTCAGCAGCCGAACGATTCTCAACACTATGACGTTCAATAAAATGAACGAGCTCTCCATCCTTCATCAATGCGATGGAAGGGGAAGACGGTGGATAAGGAGCAAAATATTCACGTGCTTTAGCAGTGGCTTCTTTCTCTTGACCTGCAAACACTGTGAACAAGTGATCCGGAGTAATCTCATTTTGCAGTGCCTCAGCTACACCAGGACGACATTGTCCAGCGGCACAACCACAGACCGAATTCACAACTACAAGTGCCGTACCTTTTGCAGTAGGAAGAGTGGCTTCCACCTCTTCTGGAGTCATAAGCTCCTGAAACCCAATGCTTGTAAGGTCATCACGCATAGGCTGAATTGAATCTCTCATATATTGATTAAAAGACATGGACATTTCTCTGCACTCTCCTTCACTAATTACTGTTTTGTCAGATAACATTACAGCAGTACTTACTAACTTTATTATACATTCATACTCTGTGAAAGCAAGAGATGCTACAGTAACCTGATTCAATCCGTAAGGGTGGCTCCGCTATATTCTTCCTTTACTAAAGGGAATGAGATGGTAAACACTGTACCCTCTCCTTCTACAGACTCTACATTTATTTTACCGTTATGCCGCTCCACAATACTCAGACACAAGGATAAACCTAGACCCGTGCCCTCCCTTTTCGTTGTAAAAAAGGGGGAGAACAACTTCTCTCGTTGACTTTCCGACATGCCAATCCCTCTATCTCTTACAATCAGCTCCACTTTATCCTGAGTACTGTGTGTTTCCAGTGTCAGAATCCCCTTGGGTCCCATAGCCTCCATGCCGTTGCGTCCTAAATTAAGAATGAGCTGCTTTATTTCCCGAATATTTAACTCCAATTCTTGAATGGATGCGTTTAGCTTAAGCTCCACACTTTGACCTCGAAGATTAGCATCCGCCCACAGCAGCGGACTGACTTCTTCTATAATACGGTGTAATAGCACCTTCTCCTTATCTGAAATCCGGCTCTGCGCCAGCGATAAGAAATCGTTAATAATACTATTCGCCCGATCCAGCTCCTCTAACACGATCTGATAATAAGAATCCAGATCATCTGAACTCTTTTCTCTCATCAGCTGCAAAAATCCACGAACTACCGCCATAGGATTACGAATCTCATGGGTAATTCCAGCAGCCATCTGTCCTACTAAGCTTAGACGTTCTACATGATCCAGCTCTGAGCGGAGTTTCACTTCATCCGTAATGTCCTGCGCAATGAGTACAACCCCACCAGATAATGCTGTGTTGGTATTCACTAGCGGTGCTGAATAAATTTGATAAACTCGCGACTCATGAGTCATTCGCTCATGGGAACGTCGTTTTCCGCGGATGTTATCCCCTACACGCTTATACGCCTCAGCATCCACCGAACCATTAAAAAATGCCCTCACTGGCTTGTTAATGATATCCTCTCTTCTCAAATGAGGATAATGAGTTCTTATCATTCCCAACATACAATCGTTTAGTTCGGTCACGACTCCGTAATCATCCAGAGACATAATACTTATAGGAACTACGTTTGTAATCTGCTGCAGCTTCTCAGACTCCCACTGAAAATTATCACTTTTAGTTTCCATATGTACCTTAGCCCGCCACCTACTCCAGGCCATTTCAACAAAATAAACAAAAATACCACCAAGTGCGATGGTGAAAAACAGATACAAAGTAATCAAAAGTGACTCGCTAGAATTAGACTCATATATATTTTTACCGCCTATAATAGGTACAAGTGCAATGAATAACATATTTGGACAAAGAACCATCCATAACATCCCTATCTTCTCTACCACTGTGCCCTTCTTAAAAGGCTTAGCTAGCCCAAACAGCAACGGATATAATAATATTCCTGAATTTAATATCATATTACTTATTCCTGTCGGCTCTGCGATGAATATATTACAGACGAGCAAAAAGATGGACAGCAAAATACCTGAACGTACAGTTCCATATAAAATACCGATATAAGCAGGGATCATCCCTAAATTCAAATAAGCAATACCGAATAAAGTCGTCGAAAGTAGAGTGCACAGAATAAGGCTTAATGTACAAGCCATAACCAAAAAAGTTTGATTATCCGGGAAACTACCTTTTTTTCGAGCCACAAGCCCTTGGTCTACCCACCATTGAATTAGAAAAAGAAAGGAGCATGCTGCCGATATTTGCAAAAATATATCCTTGATTGCGCCAATAATTACAATCACACCCCAAAATGGACAAATTCCCCTACATGTCTAGATTAAAGCACAGGTTTACTCTCCTGACAACGATAATCACTAAGCAGAAGGAGAAGACTGGTTACATGAGAGTCAGAATGGTATGATTCCGTTAGGAAAACACGGAGCAATACCCGTGTCTTAACATGTAAAGGAGTAAAATTTCATGAGCAACTACGATGTGATCGTCATAGGTGGCGGCCCTTCAGGATTAATGGCAAGCGTGGCTGCAGCAGAACACGGGGCATCCGTACTACTGATTGATAAAGGAGCTAAGCTAGGAAGAAAGCTTGGGATATCTGGTGGTGGACGCTGCAATGTAACGAACGTCAAGGAGAGAGATGAGTTGATCTCCCATATTCCCGGAAACGGGCGTTTCTTGTATAGCGCCTTCGACCATTTTAATAATCAAGATATCATTGCCTTTTTTGAAGGCTTAGGCATTGCATTAAAGGAAGAAGACAACGGACGGATGTTTCCAGTTTCCGATAAGGCATCCAGCGTCGTCTCCGCCTTAATTAACAAAGTACGAAGTCTGGGCGTGCAGATTATGACGGACAGCCCTGTCTCACATGTAATATATGCAGAAGGGGCTGTTAAGGGCGTTCAGCTGAGCTCGGGTAAAACGATCTCCACTGCTGCTGTCATCATCGCCACCGGCGGGAAGTCCGTGCCTCAGACCGGCTCTACTGGAGATGGGTATCCTTGGGCGGAAGCCGCAGGCCACACCATTACTGAGCTGTTCCCGACAGAGGTACCGATTATTTCACGGGAAGAGTGGATTAAATCCGGTGAGCTGCAAGGATTGTCGCTGCGCGATGTGGCACTAACTGTTTGGAATCCTAAAGGAAAGAAGGTTATCTCTCATCGTGGAGATATGATTTTCACTCATTTTGGATTATCGGGACCAATTGCTCTGCGGTGCAGTCAATTTCTGAGACAAGTCCAACGTAAATCCGGCACAGACACTGTCGAGATGTCCATCGACCTCTTCCCTGATCTGAATGCACAAGAAGTAGAAGCTATGGTGCAGGACAAGCTGGAGCAGGAACCGAAGAAAGCGATCCGCAACTCGTTGAAGGGGCTGCTGCCAGAACGTCTCATCCCTCTCTTATTAGCTAAAGCTGACCTAGATGGAGATATAACGGGCCATCATGTATCCAAGAATGGATTGCTTGCTCTAGCAGGTATCTTAAAACGGATGCCCGTCTATGTTCACGGTACCCGTTCCCTGTCCGAGGCCTTTGTTACCGGAGGCGGGGTAAATCTGAAGGAGATCGATCCCAAAAGAATGGAATCTAAGCTTATGCAAGGGCTATTCTTCTGCGGTGAGGTGCTCGATATCCATGGTTATACCGGTGGCTACAATATAACAGCCGCCTTCTCTACCGGTTATACAGCAGGCAAACATGCCGCAGATCTAAGACTTAACTAAAACGATGCAACTAAAAACAGCGTGATTTGAGAGGCTTCTCAATTCACGCTGTTTTTATGTCTATCTATCATTCTTTCCCTAAACGGAACGTACCAAATATTCTGCTAATAAAGAGTCCTACCATGTATCCAACCGGAACAAACAGGATGATCCCCCACCATCCATACAAAGAGAGACAGATTAGTGCGGAGGAAACCATTGTAAAGGGAAGCAATAGAATAGGGACCGCATGCATCCCCGCTTCAGCCTTTTGTTCTTTCGTAAACGGTAGTATCCCAATATAATCATCACCAACAAACAACGACCAGAACGAGAACAGCCAAAAAGTCATGAGTGATGTTAACACTACAAATCCCAGCCATTTGAAACCCGATGGAATAATAAGAATCGCTACGGCGGACACGGCTGTAAAAGCTAAGTAAAGCTTCAAATGGGCCGGATTCCGTACGAGTGCCTTAATCGCTGCCGCAGAGAAACGGCTCTCGGCAGTCTTTGATTTAAGCAAAGGCTGTGACTTCCGGAAAATCCACGGCTTATGGCGAGTCGGACGAGGTTTATCCAGAACATTGCGGAGCAGAATGGCTGCAATCTTCATCCGCTGCTTGTAGTCTTCTCGCACATCGTTCATAAATGTCCCGCGCATCAATAAGCGCCAACGGAAAGCGATAATCGCAACGACTGTAAATACAACTGCACTCAGCAATATGAAGAGCGGGCGATCATTCCAAAGGCTAGCTACTCTGAAATAAATAGCGTTTGGGACGG
The DNA here is from genome assembly GCF_037963325.1 of Paenibacillus sp. FSL E2-0201. NCBI lineage: Bacteria > Bacillati > Bacillota > Bacilli > Caryophanales > Paenibacillaceae > Paenibacillus > Paenibacillus sp. FSL E2-0201. Next base: position 616,461 of record NZ_CP150154.1, on the reverse strand, counting down.
AGATCGCCAGGAATAGCCACAACCAGCGCCGCCAACCTTGCTTCTGTACTTTTACAAGATGCCCAAGTAGCTTAACACACCAGCTGCACGCCAAGGTCAGAGCGAAGAGCGACCATACCTCAAATGAAGTCATTTCAAATCCCCGAATCAGAAAGGGCAATAGCAGTGCAAAAGCAACACAGAATTTAAGCGAGGTTACAAACAGGCTGTAGAGCAATCCGCGAAATACGATCGTATTAATCCATCGCTGCCGTTGTCTAAGAAATAATAGGTCCCCTTCCTGCAATAATAGCACCAATCCCCCATTGCAGATCAGGAGCACTAATAATGAAGGAATGAACATAAACGGCAGATTCACACTCCAAGCCGGTAGCGCCTCATTCCAGAAACCATAATACAAACGCCCTCCCAGCAATCCCCCGGGAATAAGAATATATAAGAGAACGGTCCAATCAGCCGCTGTACGAATAATAGCGGATTGCTCACGCCAATGAGAGAATAGCCGCCGTCTGAATAGTTGTTTGGCGTTAGAAAAAGCAAACGTCCGCTGTCCCTGCTTACTCATGTCAGTTCGTCGAAGCAATCAAACAACGACGCCTCCGGCAGTCCAGCATAATCACGTATATCTTCGAGTGTTCCCGAGGCGGCAACCCTTCCCCCAGAGATCAGTACGAAATCATCGCATATCTTCTCTGCAGTATCCAGTACATGCGTAGACATTAATACACCTGCCCCTCGCTTCCGCTCTGCTTCCAGAAGTCGCAAGAAATCTTTAGTGGCGCGAGGATCTAGACCGATAAACGGCTCGTCCACAATATAAACATCTGGCTGTACCAAAAAACCAAGCATTAGCATCATTTTTTGTTTCATGCCCTTTGAGAACCCGGCTGGAAGATCATTGCGTACATGGCCCATACCAAACTGCTTCAGCAACCCTTCTGCAGTTTCTTCGAACTGTTCATACTTCAGTCCATAAGCAGCGGCTGCTAAATCCAAATGCTCCCACAACGTCAAATCCCCATAAAACACAGGCTGTTCCGGTACATAAGCGTAAGATTTATTAACTCCGCTAAAAGACACCTTAGCCTTGGTATTCTTCAGCAAACCAAGCAGGGTCTTAATGGTTGTACTCTTTCCAGCACCATTAGGTCCGATCAGTCCGAGCAACTGCCCTCGCTTCACCTGAAAAGAAATATCGAATATGCAAGGATCTCCCGCCTCATAGCCAGCTTCATCGATCTCAACATCGAGTACAATGTCGTCGTAGCTCTCGGTATCCACTATTGTTTCTTCTTTTTCCATACTCTCCATCTCCTAGATACTTCTAATAAATACTATTATAGATTGCATTCTCTATAACGTATATGAATGATATTCGAATGGTCAACAGAGGCAATCGAAACTTATCTAATCGTACTATATATTTTTCCTGAAAATAATCAAGCTGCTTTTTTCACAATAATAACTTAAGCCCTGCTCAATAGCGAACAAAAGAAACCTCCCATTAAAGGGAGGTCTGTCCTACAAGATCCATGTTATTCGTCGCTGCTGCTCCCTCCAGCTTCTTGATAGCCGCCTCATCCCTGCGCTCAATTTTGCCACGCAGCATTAACAACCCCAGCCCCAGCACTCCTGTAAGCAGACCAGATAGAATAAAGGCAGACACTGGACCTGATGCTGTCACTAAAGCTCCACCGGCTACGGGTCCTAGAATGACGGCCGCGCTTGTCAGACTGCCTATGGTCCCAAACACACGTCCCGTGTATTCTGCAGGTGTCCGTTGCTGGAGCATCGAATTAAAGGGTATAAACGCTAGTCCTGCACCCACACCGGCAAACATGAAGGACCCAAACAAAGCAATGTTCATCCAGATTCCTGCCTGACCGTGAGCAGTTACGATCCCTGCACTCGAGAAGACAGCTCCCATGATTACAGCCCCTAATCCCATAAAGATGAGCGGATGCTTGCCACTGCCTACGCGGCTCACAAACAGCGCTGATAGTAAGGTTCCAAGGCCACTCGCTGCTACACACCAACCCAGCAAATCACCGTTTACACCTGGAATTTCCCGGAATAACGTTACAATCTGAGAGTCACCGATCTGCAGCATTAACAGTACCAGTATCAACGTAACAATTCCACAGAGCACCACAGGCATTCCTGCGATCACCTGCAGACCCGCGGACATTTCTTGGCGGAAGGATTTACGCACCTCAGTTTCCCCTGTGCTTGCTTCTGCATTCTCCTTCTTCACCGCAGCTATTCGCGGTAATCCAACCAAAATGATCGCCGATAAAATGAAAGTAGCAGAGTCAATCATGTAACAAGCAGCTATTCCGAAGGCTGCCACCAACAATCCCCCGAGAGCGGGGCCCACAATTTTTGTTATCTGTTCTATAGATGAACTAAGCGCCATCGCTTTATCCATCTGGGCCGCGGGAACAAGTTCCTTAATCTTTCCGCTTTTGGCTGGTGAGAATAGCACATCCATACATCCCTTTGCCAGTAGCAGCACATAGACTTGCCACAGCGAGCCTGCAAATACTAAGCAAATCACAATCGCTGAACGTGCTATATCCGAACCAATCATTAGTGCCTTTCGGTTGAAACGATCACTTAAATAACCAGCAAAGGGGCCTCCTAACAACAGAGGTACAGCCATACATAAAGATATAGCCGTAATTTCCCACGGTGTAGCATTCCATTTGAACCCAACCATTGTCAGTAGCGCTAGGATATGTAACCAGTCTCCTACATTCGATACAAGCTGTGCGGCGATAAGCAGCATGAACGGCTTATTTGCGGTTAGCTTACTTTCTTTTAAATCATGAATTCGATGTTCCTCCATCTTTACTTCACTCCCCGTTACTATTTCTCAATGAAACAATAGTAAAATATTGGAGATTATCATTCATCCGTCTGGAGGCGTAAATAGTACTTGAACCGGGGGATGAAATTGAGATCCTATCAGAGACTGAGGTCAAAAAACATTCAATTTCAACATCTTCAAAAAATTGTTTGATTTTTAATAATTAAAAGTTGCTCATTGTGACAAATCACATGTTCTTCATTCAATCTTTCACGTATTCTATTGTTATCTCAAAGTTCGTTGCACAGGTAAACCGTGCACTAATTAATATGATTACAGACGTGCGACGAGTTCACATGATTAACGATAGAGGGTGGAGAAGCATGATACAATCTTATGAACGTGATACACAATTAACACTACATTTGTACCGGGTATTTGCCAAATCATTCAAGAGTATTAATGAGCATGCTGTTACCGGCAGCAAAATCGAAGGTTTTAATCCTACTGCCTTTGCCGTCATGGAAGTGTTGTACTATAAGGGACCACAGCCCATTCAACAAATTGGAGCTAAACTGCTGCTACAAAGCGGTAACGTGACTTACGTGATCGACAAGCTCGAAGAACGTGGCTATTTGCAACGCAAGCCTTGTCCAAGTGATCGTCGTGTGATTTTCGCAGAACTGACAGCGGAAGGCGAACGTCTCATGAATGAGATGTATCCGAAATACTCAGAGCGTCTTCATCTTGCATTCAGTGGACTGAATGATGAAGAGAAGGAACAAATGATCACTCTGCTCAAGAAGATGGGCCTGCAAGCTGAGAAGCTTTCCCCTCTTCCCCGTAAGTAGAACTAGCGTCTAGGCTGCTTTTCACTTCATATTTGTTAGACAAGCTGTTTTCACACGAAGAAGCCCGACCGGCAAATGCCTGGTCGGGCTTCTTTATGTGATTTAGAGAATGAATTATGCCTTTTTCAAAGACGAAGTAGCGTCCTCAACGGAAGGTACACCCTTGCGCAAACCCCAAGATATTACTAACGACAACACCGCGAAAACTGCCATCATGATAAATAACGAATGAAGTCCCCCTTCAAGTGCACCACGCAAACTGTTTGATACTTCACCAGACAGATTAGTTCCTGTATGCGAGCCAAGCAACTTATTAATGTCATCACCTGTAACGTTTGAATCTGGTTGTTTTCGCAGCAGCTGATCAATATTCAAGTTCAGCCAGGAACCAAATATAGCCACCCCAATGGTCTGACCCAGTGACCTTGTAAATGCATTAAGCGCTGTGGATGCGCCACGTTGATCATACGCAACCGAGGACTGCGCGATAATCGTGAAGACCGTAGAGGAGTATCCGAACCCTACTCCACAGACCAGCATCAAGCATAAGAGGATTAGCTGCGAAGACTCTCCGGTCAAGAAAACCAGACCAATAGCTCCGGCAGCAATCATCATCAATCCAAGCATTGCAGTTCGGCGAGAACCTGCCCGCAGAATCATTCGTCCACCTGCGATTGACCCAAACATCCAACCTACGGACATTGGAGCAAGCAGCAAGCCTGAGATCGCAGCGCTTTTTCCTGATACGCCCTGCACCCATAAGGGAATATACGTAGAAAGTCCAATAATTAATGTACTTACCAGCAGATTAGCACCCGTTGATACCGCGATGTTACGATTTGAGAATAGGTTCAGCGGAAGCATAGGCTCTGGTGCACGGCGCTCCACAAACAGAAACAGGATTAGCAGGATAACCGCTGCACCCAGTGTTGCGAGTAGTAATGGAGAGGTCCATGCCAGGTTCTGCCCTCCCGTAGAAAGTCCAAAGAGTAGAGCCCCCATCCCTGCTGCAAAAAGAAGAACGCCTGCCACGTCGATTTGTGTCTTCCGACGCACCTTCTCTTCCTTCAGGTAGCGCGCAATAAATATCATTGCCAACACACCAAATGGCAGATTAAATACAAATACCCAGCGCCAGCTTAAGTAATCGACAACATAGCCCCCAAGCAGCGGCCCTACCAAAGAGGAAATCCCCCAAACAGAGCTTAGCAACCCTTGCGTCTTTGCTCTTTCTTCAATGCTGTAAATATCACCGATAATCGTAAAGGTCATTGGAATAAGTGCACCCGCACCGATCCCCTGTATCGCGCGAAACAGGATCAGCTGTTCCATACTTTGCGATATGCCGCATAATAATGAGCCTAATAAAAAAACAGCCGCTCCCCACATGAATACAGGCTTGCGTCCGAATAGATCACTGATTTTGCCGAAAATAGGTGTTGTAATAGCCATTGCCAATAAATATGAAGTAAATATCCAGCTCAGCCACTGCATTCCCTGAAAATCGCCAACAATCGCCGGCCCCGCTGGCCCCGTTACAGTCCCCTCAATAGCGGCCAGAAACGTAGCCAGTAGTACCCCTGTTAATATTAGTTTGCGTTCTAAATCCCCTGTTGACTTCAATGTTCCAAACCCTCTCTTTATGTATTATGTGAATTGCCACTCCTCGCGCAGCAGAGCATGAAGAGCAGCATCCTGAAAGCCGGAATCAATCTGCCGATATTGACGCAATACGCCTTCCTTCTGAAATCCAAGCGCATTTACCAGCTTCTCCGCACGGATATTATCAGGATGACAAAGTGCTTCTATTCGATTCAAGCCCATAATATTGAAGCCAAAATCGAGTACAAGCTCAAGCGCTTCTTTCATATATCCAAGTCCCCAAAAGGCAGGTGACAGATCACAGCCTATTTCACCACGGTAAGCTCCCTGAAGCTGCCAATGGTTATAACCACAGCTACCTATGACTTCCTCCCCAGGTCCAATAATACTCCAACGTAAGCTCTCATCTTCCTGAGCCATCTGTGATAGTAGTTCAATAAGCTGTTTCGTTTCTTCTATAGAAGATAACGCCGGTGCACCCAGCCAGAGAGAAACGTCCGGATGAGACCATACCTGAAATAATGCTGAAGCATGCTCAGTAGTCATAGCACATAATTTTAATCTTCTACCAAACAGTGTAGGTGTCACTCCATTGCATAGATACAATTCTCCGCCCCCCCTTCAACTTATCAATTATACATCATTCAAGAGTATATCCTTAAGCTAAAAGTTCTAATTTTTTAACATCTTATATTGTAAAAAGCGCCCGGATCAGGCGGCACACTCACCACTTGATCCAAACGCTTTTTAATAACCTTACCGATTAATGATTCCATTCCGTCAATTCACGACTTCACTACACAACACCTGAAGTTTGGCTCGAATATCCTTGAACTCTTCAATACCCGTGCCAGTGATACTGTACCCTTCACTATGTGCAGTCAGAAAGTTGTCCAGCGTCAGCTTTTCCAATTCCTGTTTCACTTCGCGTTCTCCTACACGATACCCCATGTCTTCCAGTCCGAGCAGCATCTCCGAGATCGTCACATCTTTATCATGTGCACAATAAAGCATGTGAATTCCTATGAACAAGTTCTGTACATCGGCGCGCATATTCCACTCCTTCTGGCTACAAAGCCTTCGGTATTTACTCTTGCATTACCCTATGACAGTTCATTGGAAACATCATCGTAAGGGCTCAACACTTTATACAGATCATAGCGTACTACAAAATATTACAAAACAATGTTGTGTCTTGACGTACCCCACATAGCTGTACTATGTTGTTAGTTACAGTTATGGTTTCATATTGACTTTAAAGTACAGGAAGGTGATGCTTCATGTTTCAAGCTATGCCATATGATGGAACGCGCAGCGAGCAGTTTGAAGCCGTTCTAACCCAACTCGAAGCATTGATGAAGGACGAACCAAGTGCTACAGCCAATCTAGCTAATGCTTCGGCACTGCTTAAACACGCTATGCCGGATACGAATTGGGCTGGATTTTATTTATTTGACGGTAAGGAGCTAGTACTCGGACCCTTTCAAGGCCTCCCTGCATGCATTCGAATTCCACTATCCCGCGGGGTGTGCGGAACGGCAGCAGCAGAGCGACGCACGCTTGTAGTAGGAGATGTACATGCATTCCCAGGTCATATTGCCTGTGATGCAGCCTCTAACAGCGAGATTGTTGTGCCTTTAATAAAGGATGACCGCTTGCTTGGCGTACTGGATATCGATAGTCCGCTCAAGGATCGCTTTGATGATGAAGAACGCCGGTTTCTGGAGCGGTTCGCAGCATTAGTATCGGAAGCTATCTAAAAATCCTCTCACAAATATATACTTTCTGATAGGTCAAGCTTAAACGCCTTCGTCGTCCTCATAAGGACGGTAAGCGTTTAAGCGAGAAATATAAGACATAAAGTATGGTGTGAAACTTATACTTTATGTCTTATATTTTTAAAAAAGCTGTCTTATTTGTAGGAGTTACCTACTTATAAGACAGCTTTTTTCCGATGGCCTACAGTCGAACTGGGCTTATATTCCAAATCTCTGCCGCATAACGACTAATTGTATTATCGCTGGAGAATTTACCGGAATGACCAATGTTAATAATGGACTTCTTTAGCCATTCCTGTCGGTTACGATATGCCCGATCAATTTCAACGTGCGTCTCAACGTAACTAGCGAAATCTTTAAGCACAAAGAATTCATCGTTATTATCCAGAAGAGAATGGAAGATGCTCTCAAACTCCGTAGCATGACAACATATAGGTCCTGGTTTGATTAACTGATCCAGTACTTCTTTCACACGACTATCCCCATTGTAAATGTCACGCGCATGATAACCGCCATGTTGGTAGTAATCCATGACCTGCTCAGCACGAAGTCCGAACAGGAACATATTGTTGTCCCCCACCATCTCATGCATTTCCACATTAGCGCCATCCATCGTACCTACCGTCAATGCACCATTCATCATAAACTTCATATTCCCGGTGCCTGACGCTTCTTTGCTGGCGGTAGAAATCTGCTCACTGATATCCGCCGCAGGAATGATCTTTTCTGCTAGGGATACCGAATAATTTTCAAGGAAAAAGATGCGAATCTTTCCTTTAACATCCGGATCTTTGTTGACTACCTCTGCAACTGTATTAATTAATTTGATAATCCGCTTCGCCAGATGATAGCTTGGTGCTGCCTTTGCTCCGAATATAAACGTGCGCGGGACCATATCCATCGAAGGATTATCTTTGATCTGATTATACAAATGCAGAATATGCAAAATATTAAGCAACTGGCGTTTATAGGCATGCAGACGTTTCACCTGTACATCAAAGATAGAATCGGGGTCTACATGTACCGAATGCTTACTATAGATGTACTCTGCAAGACGCAGCTTATTCTGGCGCTTAATACTGGCTACTTGTTCCTGGAAGGAAGCATCCTCACAATATTTAATCAAGCCAATCATTTCTTGAGGATGGCTCACCCAACGGGTCCCTATCGATTGATTGATCAAATTAGCCAGGTCCGGATTGGCATGCAGTAACCATCGCCGATGGGTAATTCCGTTCGTCTTATTATTGAAACGGTGTGGATACATTTCATTAAAAAGTCGCATCTCGCGCTTCATTAATATTTCTGTATGCAGCGCCGCTACTCCATTGACACTATGGCTCGCTACAATCGCCAGATGAGCCATCCGGACCTGATCATCATGAATAATCGCCATCTGCGCAATTCGATCCTGATCCCCCGGATAACGACTCATAAGCTCGCCACAGAAACGGGCATTGATCTCTTCAATAATTAGAAAAATACGTGGCAGTAGCTCCCTAACCATTTGAATAGGCCATTTCTCAAGCGCTTCACTCAGAATAGTGTGATTGGTATAAGAGACCATACGCGTCGTGATACTCCATGCCTCATCCCACCCTAAGCCATGTACATCCATCAGAATCCTCATCAATTCAGGAATCACCAGCGTTGGATGTGTATCATTAATATGGAGAGCTACCTTGTCTGGCAGCGATTCAATAGGGAGCCCAAGCTTGGCATAAGTTCGCAATATACTTTGCAGCCCCGCGCTGCAGAGGAAATACTGCTGCTTCAGGCGAAGCAGCTTGCCTTCGTATTGAGAGTCATCTGGATACAGGAACTCCGAAATGGATTCTACAGAACGCTTATACTCCAGAAACTTATGATAATCCGTCCCAGCAAAGGAACCAAAGGTTCTAGAAGGCTGTGTAATGGATTCCGCACTCCAGTTTCGCAGTGTATTCACATGCCGGCGGTCTGCCCCAATGATAGGAACATCATATGGAACTGCACGAACGGCCTCATACTGACTATGCTCAAAGATAAGCCGCCCGTTCTCTTCGCGGGTCTCAATAACCCCCCAGAACCTAACTTCAACCTGCTTGTCTTCGCGGCGCACTTCCCATACATTATCATTCTGCAGCCAGTAATCAGGCAGTTCCACCTGATACCCATCGACGATCTTCTGCTCGAACAGGCCATATTTATACCGTATGCCGCAGCCATGTCCTGCATATTGCAGAGAGGCGAGTGAATCCAGGAAACAAGCGGCCAGACGACCTAGACCTCCATTCCCTAACCCAGCATCCGCCTCCTCCTCCTCGATATCCTGCAAACAGAAGCCAAGGTCCGCTAAGCCTTCACGTACTACTTCCAGTACGCCCATATTCAGCAGATTGTTCCCCAGAAGCCTACCGATCAAGAACTCCATTGAAAAATAGTAAACCTGCTTATCTTTATCGATCTTATATTTCTGGTTGGTTTCTGCCCAATTTTTCCCGGCGTTCTCGCGTATCATGTTGCCTAGTATTTTATAGACATCGGCATTCGAGGCTTCCTCAAGTGGTTTACCTAATTTACCAATGAGGGTCTCACGGAATACCTGTTTGAAAGATTCTTTATCGTTAAACAACAGTAGGTCCTCCTGACAAATGCTTTTTTTAGAAGTGCAGTAGACTGTGCCATTAGATCAGATAGGTTAATACTGCTTAGTTCATCTAATCCAGTCGTTAGATCTTGCTGCTCTTGGCGATGACGAATGGACGTTTGCTATCTCCAACAAGAATTCGATTCTTACTCAAATGTACGTCTTTATCCATAATCACGTTCTCAATGACTGCATTCTCTTCAATGACGCACTTTTGCATAATTACAGAGTTGATGATTTTCGCGCCCTTACGTATTTGAACCCCCCGGAAAATCACGCTGTTCTCCACGGTTCCACCAATAATGCAGCCGTTAGCCACCAGTGAATTGCTGACATTAGCACTCTCCAAGTATCGGGTTGGAGCCTCATATTTAATCTTCGTCTGTACCGGACTTTCTTTGAACAAACTGAAGTAATTCTCCTGCTGGAGCAGTTCCAAACTGTTCTTATAATAACTCTCCAATGAATTAATTACGGCATGATAGCCATGATATTCGTATGCGGCAATATTAAATTTGTGTCGGTTCTTCTGAATTACATCACGGAAAAAATAACTCTCTCCATGCGCAATGCAATGCTCCACCTGCTCCAAGAACAGTTTCTTCTCCATAATGAAGATATCCAGATATAAATTAGGATGGTCCTTCTCATGATGGATATTGGTTACCTTATTTTCTTCGTCTACTTCAATACGCTGGCATAGATCATGCTCTGGCTGCAGTTCCTCAATCTTTTTATACACCACTGTAACGTCGGCGCCCTTCTCCAGATGGTAGCTGTACAAGTCTTGGAGGTCGATCGTATTGATATGCTGGCTGCCGGAAAACACGATATATTTAGCAGATCCCCGTTTAAAAAGATCCAAATTGTTATGATAATGCTGTAAGTCCCCGAGAGAAGTATCCGTTGGATCGTTCCAGTCCGGAGGCAAAATGAATAGGCCCCCATGTTTGCGGTTCATATCCCAGGATTTACCATCACCCAGATGGTCCATTAGAGAACGGTATTTACGGCGGACGAACAGACCGACGCTCTCTAAGTCTGCACGCATCATATTAGAAAGCACGAAATCAATCAACCGATAACGACTGGCAAAAGGTACGGCTGCGCCACAGCGGAAATAAGTGAGTTCATTTAGTTTATCGAGTTCATGATCCAGATTAATTACACCCATGAGTTGCTTCATCGGAATCCACCGTCCTCTTATAATTTATAAGAAAGTATAAGTTTCACCATATACTTTATCCTTATAAATCTCGCATAAACGCTTACCGTCCTTAGAAGGACGCCGAAGGCGTTTTAGCTTGATTATATGGTTTTGGCTACAACTGATTTTCGCTTCTTGCTTTTATTGTCGATCAGCAGAATTTCATTCTCATTCTCCCGTTCGATGCCTATTTCCATATAATCGTCGATTACCGTATTCTCGCTTATAATCGCTTTATGAATGCGTACGTTCTTGCCAATCTTAACCTTAGGCATAATCACAGAGTCCGTAATTACACTTCCCTCACCCACTTCTACGCCATAAAAAAGGACCGAGTGATTCACTTCGCCATGCACAATGCAGCCTTCATTAATAATGCAGCCTGACACTTTCGCCCCAGGGGCGACATATTGGGCAGGTTGATTCGGATTACGTGTAAAAATGCGCCAGCTGGGATCGTTTAGATTAAGCGGTGGGGTATCGCTCAGTAAATCCATATTCGCTTCCCATAAGCTGGTTACTGTACCTACATCTCTCCAATATCCTTCAAAAGGGTAGGCAAATAAGGAGTTTCCGTCCTCCAGCATTAAAGGAATGATATCCTTGCCGAAGTCATGGGATGATCCTACATTCTCCCCATCCTCCAGTAGATGCTTACGAAGAATCTCCCATTTGAAAATATACACTCCCATAGAAGCTAGTGTGCTTTTGGGCTGAGAGGGTTTCTCCTCAAATTCGTAAATCTTCAGATCGTCCTCCGTATTCAAAATTCCAAATCGGCTGGCTTCCTCCAGCGGAACGTCAATTACAGAAATCGTGCAATCGGCGTTTCTTTCCTTGTGGTATTGAAGCATAGCGTGATAATCCATTTTATAAATGTGATCACCGGACAAAATAAGAACATGCTCTGGATCGAACTGATCCACAAACTTAAGATTCCGATAAATCGCATCGGCTGTTCCCCGATACCAACTGCTTCCATTCTCGCGTTCATGCGGTGGCAATACGAATACCCCACCGTTCTTACGGTTCAAATCCCAATCACTGCCTACTCCGATGTAAGAATGCAGGATAAGCGGCTCATATTGAGTCAGCACACCAACTGTATCAATACCTGAATTGGAGCAGTTACTTAGAGGGAAGTCGATGATCCGATAGGTCCCTCCAAAATAGACAGCGGGCTTGGCAAGCGATTTGGTTAAACCTTTCAATCTTTTGCCTTGGCCTCCAGCCAATAGCATGGCTACCATTTCCTTTTTCTTCATGGAAAAGCCTCCCTTGACTTATGGGTGATATGAAGTTCAGCAAGCACAGGTTGAATGAACAGAAGTTCCAGAAAGAAGTGAAATCATAGGAAATACACTTGAAAGAAATGAGCCTTGATAGGAAGATGGACAAAGTTGAATAAAACGTGGAAGGAAATATAACACGATCGGATGATCTAACCTAAAATGGGAATCTTTCGCCAAAATCAGGAGATTATCCTTATTGTAAAGTGTTCTATATCCGCCGTCAAAACCCTTTTATCACATTTTCGAAAATCCGAATTTTTTAACCTTGTTTGTTATTAAACACATTAATATTACTTATAACTAAATTAACCCCTTTGAATCAGCACAAAAGAAAAAACGACTCATTTAATCGTAATGCATAGGGACGGATCTTCAGCAAACATTCAACCGAATATGTCATAATGTAGCTATCTATCACTGATTTGGAGGTACCTATAATGAAAGCAGCCCAAGGCGTTCGACTACTGCTCGTAGATGATGAGCCTCATATACTACAATTTCTGGAGCTAGGTCTCCTTAACGAAGGGTTTGAAGTCAGAACCGCACCCGACGGGATCACAGCTATCTCTGTCGCTGCTGAATTCAAGCCACATGTAGCCATCCTAGATGTCATGATGCCCGGCATGGATGGATTCGAGTTATGTCATTACCTTCGCTCGGAAGAGACGGAAATTGCCGTCATTATGCTGACTGCAAAGGATGAAGTGGACGATCGGGTCAAGGGACTCACTATTGGTGCTGACGATTATATGGTCAAGCCCTTTAGCTTCGATGAATTGCTTGCCCGAATTCAAGCGCGGCTTCGCAATCAGTTTCCGGGTCTGCTAGGGGAGGTCCGTTGCGGTCCATTCCGCATTGACAGCCGCCGAAAAGAAATTCGTTTCAAGGAAGAAGTGCTTGAACTCTCCCCCACGGAATACGAGTTACTGCAGTATCTCGTTATTAATCACGGTCTTGTACTGAGTAAGCCCATGATTCTTGATAAGGTGTGGGGCTATGATTTTGGCGGTGAGGAAAATATCGTTGAGGTCTATATCCGTTCGCTTCGCGAGAAGCTCGGGGATAAGGAGCACCGTATTATCCGTACCCTGCGGGGAGCGGGCTACCGGGTAGATCTATGAGTACGCGCATCTCTAAATGGTTTCGTAAGCTGCCTGCACCACGTTCCCTGCGCAAGCAGCTGCTAGCCATTTCACTGCTCATTCTATCAGGATTGCTACTACTAATCGGAGTACTACAATATATACTCATGAGAGATTTCATATACAGCAATAGAGCGGAGTCTATGGAAGCGCAAATACGTTCTGTTCCTCGTGAGATGTTTTTCAACTTTTTCAATTCCTATGACGAGGACGTTACAACTCCGAATGAGGGAAACACCGAGCATAGTAGCAATCTCCCTTTGGGAAGAGAAGGCATGAATAAAATGCCAAGCGAACTTCGAACTGGCGAGAATAGGCGTCCGCTTCTGCTTGATGCCCACACGACCCTCGCCATGTACAGCTCGGAGGGTATCTTCCGGGATTTACAGCAAATGACCCTCTCGGATATAGCTGCACCAAGACTAACAAACGAACAATACGATGCTCTGTTTACTCACACCACCGATAGCGCAACAGGAAATTATAAGCTCATCCAAGCTGAAGACGGCACTGAGCATCTAGCGATATTCATGAATCTCTATAGACCCGGAAATACTAGACTGCTGGTACAAATGAGTGTGAGTACGGGGCCATTGACGGATGTGATCATGCAGCAGCTGCTGATCTACGCAGGCTTGTCAGTGATTGCTTTAATGGCCGGCTTCTTCCTATACTTGCCTGCTCTTCGAAAGACGCTGGTCCCTCTTTCAAACATGGGAGAGTCCGCCCAGATCATTGATGCCGGCAATCTGGATATTCGGTTTCCAATTAATCAAGGACAGGCCGAAATCGACAAGCTGGCTCTTTCATTCAATGGTATGCTCGAGCGTCTCGAAATATCCTTTCATAATGAACGGGAAGCCAAGGAACAGATGCGCCGCTTCGCTGCAGATGCTTCTCACGAACTGAGAACGCCGCTGACCTCGATCCACGGCTTTCTGGAGGTCTTACTGCGTGGTGCCGCGGATAATAAAGAACAGCTGTACAATTCATTGCGAAGCATGCATGGCGAATCGAAACGAATCAACAAGCTGGTAGAGGATTTACTTCTACTCGCTCGAATGGATGGCGCCCCTCAACTGCGGATGACAGACTTACTCCTCGGAGAAGTGATTTCCGAAATGAAGCCACATCTGCTCTTGTTGGCGGATCAGCGCAAGGTTACCTTTGATATCTCCTATGGCATCCGTGGTAAATATGAGCCCAATAAGATTAAGCAGGTGATTCTGAATCTGTTCCACAATGCAGTTCAGCATACGGATGCCGAATCTGGCACCATACATCTCTCTTTACATGCTAGAGAACATGAGGCCGTTCTAACGGTACGGGACAACGGCTGCGGGCTCTCTGCGGAGCATATCCCGCATATCTTCGATCGCTTCTACCGCAGCGATTCCTCTCGCACACGTAAATACGGTGGATCCGGACTCGGCCTTTCTATTACCAAGTCTATCGTCGAGGCACATCACGGCAAGATTAGTGTAAGCAGCACCCTCGGTGAGGGAACAACCTTTAGGGTGACCCTTCCTTGTGAGGAAGGATTAGCCAAGAGAGAGTAACAACCGTTATAATAGGTGATAGACTTAAGCCTATGTCTACGATGCGAGTTTTGCTTCACAAAACTTAAGCGTATGCTTACGATGCCAGTTTTGCTATGTTGTCCATTCTAAGGAGCCACGCTCCGCAAAACTTTGAGGAGGTCAAAAAAATGTACGAAATCGCCGTAATTGGAGCCGGCCCCGCCGGTGCAAGCGCAGCCCTGTTCGCCGCCAAGGCGGGCAAAAAAACGCTGCTGATCGACAATGATAAGGGCATGACCCGCAGAGGATGGTTCGAGAACTTTTATGGAATTTCCGAAGTAGGTGGTCCTGATCTCGTAGAAACCGGACATAAGCAAGCCGTTAAATTTGGCGCTGAGCTGGTTTCAGAACAAGCTATCAACCTCACATCCAGCGGCAACGGATTCGTCATTGAAACCGAAGACGGAATCATTTATGAAGCGAAGCATGTCATTCTTGCAACGGGTGCCCTTACGGATCTAGCCGCTAAAGCTGGCGTGGAGACAAAAGATGGTACAGAGCCTAGAATCAAAACTGTAGTCGCTGTTGATGCAGAAGGCAAAACAAATATCCCAGGCATTTGGGCTGCAGGTACCGTTGCCGGAGTAAGTGTACATGCCATTATTACAGCAGGTGATGGCGCGAAGGTAGCGATCAATGTGATAAGTGAGCTGAACGGTGCACGTTACGTGGATCATGATGTGCTAAAGGCTTAACCAATGACTTAAAACATAGATCCGGAGACGATTCTTAGGAATCTGTCCTCCGGATTTTTTATATAACAAAATATAACTGCACTTGGTGCAGCTATTTCATACTTTAGCTCCCCTATGACTTTTTTAAGTGTAGTTTGTGCAACTAAAGACAGTCGAAAAATGTATTTCCGTTGGATTACGAAGAAATAAGTGTATCAAGTGCAACTAAGTCGATACGTAGCCGAATGATACACTTTTTAATTGTATACAGTACACTTATCCGCTCACTCTCTCTACGCGACACGCAAAAAAACTGCCCCAAACCAACCTAATCTCACCGCCGAATAACGATGTTCTGGTCATTTGGAACAGTTCCCTTCAATCCCTAGCGTGTACCCCAAGGTAACGCCCCCACTTCTTCACCTTCCCTCAGACTAGCCGCCAGCTTCTGCAAATACGGAACTAGCAATGGACGCAGCTCCTCACGCATCAAACCGACCTCCAGCGTAGCCTGAATATAGCCAAATTTATCGCCGATATCATAACGTTGTCCGATCAAATCCAACGCCAGCAGACCTTCATTACGACATACCTCGTGCAAAGCATCTGTCAGCTGATATTCGCCGCCTGCACCACGCTCAAGCTTAGCCAGCACCGAAAATATCGAAGGCTCCAAAATATATCGCCCCATAATCGCATTCTCTGAAGGTGCAGTTTCTGGGGAGGGTTTTTCTACTAAGCCTTTTACTTCGTGAACGCCTTGTAAAGAACCACTAGATGAAATAATCCCGTATTTATGAACCTCCTGCCGAGGCACCTGCTGAACACCGACGATGGTCTTCTCCTCTTGTTCATACAGTCTCATCATTTGCAGTAGCGCCGGGTCCTCCGAGACCATGATATCGTCACCGAGCAGAACAGCGAAAGGCTCATCCCCAACGAACTGTTCCGCACAAAGGATAGCGTGACCTAGTCCTAGCGGCTCTTTTTGCCGAATGTAATGAATGCTGGCCAGTTCGCTAATCGCTTGGACTTCACGAAGCAGCTCCTCTTTTCCTTTTTCCAAAAGCGTCTGTTCCAGTTCCACTGATTTATCGAAATGATCTTCAATCGACTTTTTGTTGCGGCCCGTCACGATAATGATGCTCTCAATGCCGGATCGAACAGCTTCTTCTACGATATATTGTATCGCCGGTTTATCCACTATGGGCAGCATTTCCTTTGGCTGAGCCTTAGTTGCAGGCAAGAATCGAGTGCCTAAGCCCGCGGCGGGAATAACCGCTTTTCTAATCTTCACGATGAATCCCTCCCTTGCAGTTATTAACGATGAATGGCTTGCTGCTCGCGAACGCTCTGCTGCTCCTTACCCCCATAGAACTCTTGGACAATATAGAGCGGACGTCCCTTGGTCTCATCATAAATCCGGCCGACATACTCACCCAGAATCCCTAACATAATGAGTACAAACCCATTAAAGGTTAGTGTAATCCCAATCATGGATGCCCAGCCCTTAACGGCTGAGTCCGTAAAAATCACCAGATAAAGCACGTACATCAGGTATAGAAAACCAGAAGCCGATAGCAATGCGCCAAGATATCCTGCCAGCTTCAGCGGCTTATAAGAGAAGGAAGTAATTCCATCCATAGAGAGCTTGATCATGCGCTTCAATGGATATTTAGTCTCTCCAGCCAGACGTTCATCACGCTCATATTCAATAGCTTTTTGACGGAAACCGACCCAGCTGACCAGGCCGCGAACGAATCGATTCTTCTCTGGCAGACGTTTGAGCTCTTCACATACTTTACGATCTATGAGACGAAAATCCCCCGTATCCACAGGGATAGAAATGTCAGTTGAATAACGAAGCACTCTATAAAAGAGGCTGGCCGTCCACTTTTTGAACAAGGATTCTCCATTTCGCTTGATCCTTTTGGCATATACAACTTCATAACCCTGCTTCCATTCCGCAATCATGTCCAGAATCAGTTCCGGCGGATCTTGCAAATCGGCATCAATAATGACGACTGCATCCCCTAGGGCATAATCCATTCCAGCTGTAATCGCGATCTGATGCCCGAAGTTACGCGATAAATCGATCAGCTTCACACTTTCATCCCAGTAACTGTATTCCTCAATCATCTGGGCACAATTGTCTGTGCTGCCGTCATTCACAAAGATCAGCTCATACACTTCACCCGTCAAACCCATTACTTTTTTGATCCGGCGATAAGTCTCCTGAATAACCGCCTCTTCGTTAAACATCGGTATAACAATGGAATAGCGCACGTTGGTACTCATGAGCAGCTCCTCCTTAAATTTGAATAATGAAGCGTGTTAGATTCATCTCATAACACGCCTCATATTATGAACATTCGCCTAATTTAAAGTGACTTTGTATAATGTTCCGCTGTTTCCTGCATCGTTACCTGCCCAATCAGCTGTTGGAACTTCTGTACCATTCTCCGTGATCCAAGTCGTCAACTCGGAGTTACCCCCGCGTCCACCACCCATACCACCGCTATTGATCAGGAAGTATTTTACCTTTCCACTCTCTACAAAGGCCTTTAGGCTATCTTGGGTATATACGGTGTCTGAGTTAGAAAATCCATTCAGAATTACGACTGAAGCACCCTTATCAACGATATACGGAGCTGCTGTACCATAATCTAAGGTAGCAAAAAGATAAGGTTCACCCGTATTGTTTTCCTCCAAATAGGACAACAGACTCTCATTCGCACTTGTGGCGCTATTACGTCCAAAATTGCTTGAGTTGCCGCCCATCCCCCCTTTACCCTCACTACTGCTCGGGCCTGCCTCAGGGGTTTGACTGTTCAAGCCATAGGTAATTGGAGTAGCTGCCCAGTAGAGCGGCCCAATTAACAATACTAATACGGCTGTTATGCCTGTCGCATAAATAAAGGACTTCTTCTTGCCTTTAAGAACTAACAGCACCAGTGAAACCACTATGCCTGCAGCTAAAATACCAATGGACCAGCCACTGCCAATTGTATCGTCATAAGGATGAACAATGTACCACTCGAAACCTGCTGTAACCAGTGTTGCAGCGGGCAATAGCCAAGACAGCCAACCAGAGTGCTCGCGATATAGCGTCCACAGCTTTGACCATCCTGCACCAACTAGCGCAGCAATTGGCGGAGCCATCATCACCAGATAATATTGATGGAAGAAACCTGCGATACTGAAAAATCCCATAACGGGCACCAGCCATGCTAACCAGAAGATCACTTCCTTATGAGCTTGGGTAAAGTTCCTTCTCCGCAGATTGGCAAATAATCCAATGCAACCAAGCAATACGAAAGGTAGCAGCCAGCTAGCCTGTCCTGACAGCTCTGATTGGAACAGTCGCAGCGGGCCTGCTGTACCCGTATTGAACATCCCGCCTCCACCGCCACTCATGCCGCCGCGATCTCCTCGCCCGCCGCCGTCGTCGCCTCCGAATTGCCGACCTTGATTGTCTGATCCACTAGGAGGTTGACCTGGTGAGCCTCCATCATCCTCGCCAGTCTGGCTATTCGTAGGCGAATTTGTGCCTTGCTGACCCGAAAATGCTCCACGTCCACCATCCGTGCCATTATTACCGCCTGCCCCATTCATGGCGGGCATCTCGCCATTCATGTTTGGCATTTCACCATTCATATTCGGCATCTCGCCACCGTTCATAGGAGGCATCCCGCCTCCGCCTCCGCCTGTCCCGCGATCCCCCGTCAATCGGGCAACGCCATTATAACCAAAGGCAAGATTCAACACTGAATTCGTGCCGCTACTGCCGATATAAGGTCGTTTGCTGGCGGGAATCGAATCCACAATCACTGCCCAGGATAAGGAGACTACAAGCAATATTGCTGTGGAGGCCGCCAACACCCCCGTCTTCCTCTTCCAGTTCACTTTGGCAGCCAAGACATAGAAGAGATAAAAAGCCGGTAGAACCATGTATGCCTGCAGCATCTTCTCATTAAACCCAACACCGATTAATGCAAATGCGGTGAGAAGACTGCCCATCTTGTTGCTCTTCGTTCCTTTGAATAGAAACCATGCCGCGAGCAGCAGTGTAAACACTAGCAATGCATCAATATTGTTTGTCCGGCTGACAGCTGCTGCTACCGGAGTAGTCGCCATGACTAATGCTGCTATACGTGCTGCCGCTCTACCGAAGGTAGGCTTTACTAGCAGATATACTAGTAATACAGAACCAACGCCCCCAAGGGCTTGAGGCAGAATCACACTCCAGCCATGCAGCCCGAAAATGAGTGCGCTAAGCGTCTGAATCCAAAAGGTAACCGGTGGTTTATCCACCGTTACTGAACCCGCAGAGTCCAGTGAAGCGAAGAAGAAATTATGAAAATTCTGCAGCATACTTCCCACCGCGGTGGTGTAGTATGTATTCACATAATGGTCATTCCAAACCCCATAACCGTACAAAAAAGCAGCAAGTAATAAAATGAGCCACAGTATAAGATCCGAACTGATTTTTTTGACCCCACTCATCTCCATCCACTCCTATCCTTTGATCATCTATATACCGGCAGTTCTGTGTTCCCGGCTCAATCTTTCCGTAGGTGTATTATTTCACCCTTACCTTAACTCTCAATGAGTGCACGCTGAATGTTTGCTGAATAAATAAAGCTCCCGGAACGCAAAAAAAAGCCCCACAACTGTGGCGCCTTTCTGTTCAAATCGCAATCAGAAATAGACTATTCCATCCTGCCCATAGTAATGAGCTTATTCACCGTATTCCAATTACGTGCTGTAAGCGTCATACCCAATATTTTGTCAAAAGGAACCTTGAAAAGCGGCGATTGGCTCACACTGACCTCATATAACATGTACATCTCTCTGCCGACAAAACGCACTTTATCTGGTCCATCCTCATAAATACGCAGCTTATCAAGCGCCTCGACTGAAGGCTCAGCCGGTAAAAAGGAGACATACCATTTCTTGAACGCCTCTGGCTCGGATAGCTGAAAAGGATTGTTTGCGAGTACTTTCTCCATCTCAGCCAGTGTACGAATTATAACAGAGACTTCAAAACCAAACACCTCATGAATCTGACGTTCAATAACTCCGCTAAGAAAGCTCTCCGATTCCTCATCACTTTCAAATATTACATTTCCGCTCTGAATATACGTCCGTACATTGTGAAAGCTAAGGGATTGCAACATTGTCTTCAGATCCTGCATCTTAATGATTTTGTTGCCGCCGACATTAATGCCACGCAGCAATGCAATATAGGTAGTCATGAGCACACTCCGTTTCTTATCATGATCAGCTTGGGACCTCGATTATGGCTTGTAGACGTTTACGAACTTCTTTTACTATTAGCTCCTTCTCCGGTGGCGGAAGTCCTTCCACCAGACGCGCGGCAGCGATAGGCAGAATCCAGCGGTCTATGTCCTCATAAGTACATCCTGATAAACGGAGATACTCCCGAATGTATCCCTTGGTTAATTTCTTTCTAATAAAACCTATCATCATTCTCGATAAGGCAGAGGCACCAGGGGGCATAGCTCCCATACTGAACATCACTACGGATCGAGCAGCATCGGCCGCCGGTTCTCCCACCACTCCTGTCATCCAGTCGATTACCCAGAGCTGATCGTCCATAAGCACATTGTCAGGATGGAAATCACCATGGCATAAATGAGTTCCTTGTGGTAGCTTCTCCAGATAGCTCAGAATGATTGACTTCTCATCTTCACTAAGCATTGGAGCCCCCATGATATTCCACTTCAACATATCCTTCTGCTGTCCGATCTCCTCAGTAATTTCAAGCTTATGCAAATCATAGTGAAGCCTAGCCATCATTCTGGCATACATACTAACTTTCCAAGGCTTCTCACCCATCACCTTTAGCAGGGAGGGACCTTTAATTTGTTGAAATACAATCCCTTGTCTTGATTGTTCAGAAATGAGTTCAAATGGCTGTGGTGTCCGGACGCCCTGCGAGTGCACAAACTGGCTGATCTTATATTCTCGGCTAATATTCTGCTCTGAAACATCCTCTAGGTACAACTTTAGAATCTTCTGATCCTCATGCTGCCAGATCTCAGCTGTTCTACCTTTCCCGACAAGCTTCGCCTTCACTCGAGTTCCTCCATTTAGTCCAGATTAATACGGGTAAAGTGTTCAACTACCGGAAATGGATCGTAGTAATGGTGAAGTAGCGCCTTCCATTCCTGATACTGGCTCGATTCTCTGAATCCTATGGTGTGATCTTCAAGCGTTCTCCACTTCACAAGAAGCAAATACTTATGATCATCCTCCAAGCACTGTTGCAGTTCATGCCCCATGTAGCCTTCTATTGAAGAAATTAAGCTTGATGCCTCCTTGAAGCTCTTTTCAAAATCAGGAGTCAAACCAGGCTTCACTTGTAGCATCGCAGCTTCCAAAATCATGTTCAGCATCCTCCCAAGATTATGTACTTAATGCATCGCGGAAAAATTCATGATAAAAATTAATAATAACAAGCAGAATGGCCAGTGACTCGTTGACCTGATCTACCTCAAGACTATGATTAGCATCATCGATTCTATACACTTTTAAATGATGAAGTCTACTAATTTCACCGGAATGCTGCTCACTGAATAAAGGATCCCCTCCGCCATAAATTACAGTCCCGCGACTTTGCTGAATCAGAGGAATCGCCTCAGGTAATGGTGTTATAAATAGATGGGACGTCTTTTTCTGTATTTCCAGCTCTTCTGCAATTCTCCCTGCGATGACCGCCCCCACACTTTTGCTGATAAATAGAAAGTTCTTGTAGTCAGGAAGCGATGCAATGGCCGCCTTACACTCCTGAATGAGAATAATCATTTCATCGCGCTTAAATCCTACTCTCGCACTCTGGTAGCCATACTCAAGCAGCAAGACATCGCAATGATGTTCCCGAGCTGCTTTGGCCGCATAATCTAGCAGAGGGCGTTCAGTCGAGTAATTTTTACCTGGAAAAATAACAGCCAATGTCTTTGAGCCTTGCGTGATATATTTATGTCTAACCTCTCTACCCCAATAAGAGGACATAATGATGTTGCTGACGTTCATACCTGTTCCCTCTCTTCTAAAACAACCATTCTATGTATCTATCATTATAGCTAACTTAGGTACAGTTTAGAAATCAAAGAATTCCTAATCTCATCATGAGTTCAGGAATGGTCGAACGTAGTTCTATTGCTGTGTAGCTACCTGCTTATGTTTATTTCTACTAACCATAATTTCAGCACAAATCCACAATACCAGTGGAATAATCACCTGAAATGGAAGTGCATATATGGGATAAATTGTATAGGCAAAATGTTGCATCTCCATAATATCCTTGAAGATAAATTGAGAGAAATAAACCACAATCAATCCCAGCTGAAGCACAACGGATCGGTAACTCTTCAATTTGAATAACTTAGCAACTCCAACACTAGCCACATATAAACATATGCTGGCCTTTATAAATATCGTGATTACAAATCCAACTGCGGAGGATGCCTCCATTCGAGTCAAAAAATCCCCTATATTAATCCGACTAACCGCTACATAAGAGGGGAAGTATAAGCTTTGAACAATATCAGGATTGAGAATCAGTAAATTCCGCAGAGAAACGAGCAAAATCACCCCACCAGAAATCAACAATCCGCTTAGCAGAATCTTTTTGGCTGATTCTTTTGCCGGCAAATGACTGAATACTCCCATAAAAAGAACAATTTCAGCAAATGGAAAGGTAAATGTTCCCCATGCATCTGCAAATACCGGTGACCATCCAGTATCAAGAAAAGGCTTCAAATAGTGATACTTGAGCTTGGGGATCGCTAAGATTTCAATAAAAAAAACCTCAGCCAAAAGAAGCAGTAGAAATAGCTTAGCACATCTCCCAATCACCTCAATTCCTGCCTTAACCACCCAAATACATAACAGTGCCATGCATAACATGGGTGCAATCATAGGCGTCTCTGTCAAGGCAACCGTTTTACTAAATTCCCCAAAATTCCTTAGGACGAGCGCCCCCATATGCAGCGCATACCATATATACGCACAGGAAACTACTCTCCCGAAGATAGACCCAAATACCGTGATCAATATATCAAATAGATCCTTACCCGGAAAAAGCACATGAAATCTGGCGTACATAAACAGCAGGGGAACCGTTAGCGATATGGCCATAAGCAGAGCAATCCAGCTACTGTTGCCCGATTTTCCCGGCAGTCCCATGAATAGTGAGGTCCCAATAATAAATAGAACAACAATACTTATAGAATGCCCTGTGGGTATGATCTCTTTTTTCATGCTTAAATCTCCTCTTGGCTTGTAACTAGAATAACTTGCTGATCCAGCTTACAATTAAAGGCGAAGGACTAGGAAGCTGCCATTTCATGGCCAATGCAAAAGCAATACAGAATGAAAACAGACACAGTGTACTACACACATAAAAATCACGTTTCATCCCTTGCTTTAACAATCCGTAAGGGTCCAGCAGTACAACAAAAAAGTAGATCAGCACAACGATAACAGCCAATTAATCACCTACTCTTGATGGATCTGGATAGATCTTGAGTTTTGAGCACTGCTCTCAATAATTATTGTTGAATTTACAACCACATCTAGATCAGAGAATTCCCGTTCCCAATCTTTATCTAGCTCGGACCAGGTCTTAGGCATATTCTCATGGATTTTCTCCCCAAATCCAAAAATATCGGTATGATAATCCGACTGCACCCTCTTAATTACAGAGCGCATATTCTCCTCTAATTCCTTTGCAGCACGCTTTTCTATAACGTTCTTACTATTTAGACTCGTAAATCCTTCAGTAGTCATCACCTCATCAAGCCCGGTATGTGTGATCGTTTGAATCTGTAATTGGAGCTTACCGTTGACCCAAACAGGCTTTATCTTTGTTTCATTAGAGAAAATCTCAAGTGTAAAGTCGGGGGTTCCCTCTTCATTATTCACGGTTAACACCCCTCCCTTAATATCATCTTTAACAAACAACATGTACTTGGTCTCATCACCGCTTAGCTTGCCAATCATTCTGTCCATTTTGAATATAGCTGTTCCACTAACACGTGGATTCTTCTGACCGTTTTTTTCATGAATATATACAAGAGGAGCTATAGCACAATCCCCGGGTGTCTCCAGCTTTTCGATAAAGTCCCAAATCTCCACTACCGGAGCCGTACTCACATTTTTTTCAATCGCCATCTGCTGCGCAAGACCATAAGACATAATAGTCTCTGTTGAGCTGTTTAAATTGATTACTTCCTGAGCCGTCTTCTCTTTGGACACAAACACGTAAACATCCGACCGAGTTTCTGTATCTCTGTTATACCAATCAATCACTTTTACAGCCCCTTCCTTTGCTACCTCCTCGCTGAGAATGATCGCCTTGGAATGGCTCCAAAATAGTTTCTTTCCCGTTATTGAAATCATGCTTCGTACAATATCAAACATCGTTTTACCTGAAAGACTAACCATCTTATAACCCGCTTGACTAGATTTCATCCCCTCTTTCGTATCCACGATTTCGACCGTTGCTAACAGCTTCCCGTCAGAATCTTTATCGATACCAATGCCTGCTACAACTGCCCTATCTTCAATCTCGGCGTAATCCCAACAGCCTAAGATACTGATCAGAAATAATAGCGATATACAAGCTAGCAATCCTCTTTTCATTTTCCTCATGATCGATTCCTTGCTTTATTTGTCGCTTTTCTCTTTCGATTACGTGCCCCAATCATCGCCGGACGTAGATACATATGCCACCACGGCGCCCTTATAGCTGTATCCTTAATATCTTGCGGATGAATAGAGCCTATTCCAAGCATGTACTGGACCCCAAAGGAACGTAAACTCATCAAATGAATCACTAGTCCGATCACACCCAGAAAATACCCGTACAATCCCAGGAAAAAGGTTGCGAACAGCAAAAGTGACCTTACCACGATTAGAGGTCCCGTCAATCTAGGGTTAAGTAAAGCCATAATTCCCGTTAGACCTACTACAATAATCATAGGAGCGCTGACGATTCTCGCTTCCACAGCCGCCTGACCCAGTACAAGCGCACCTACGATGCTAATCGCCTGACCAATGTAGGTCGGTATTCGTTCTCCTGCCTCTCGCAGAATTTCAAATATCGTTAGCATGAACAAGACCTCCACCACAGTTGGAAAAGGAACGGCTACTCTCGACGTTGAAATACTGAGCAACAACATAGTAGGCAGCATTTCCTGACTATAGGTAACCAACGCTACGTACAAAGCAGGAATACTAATAGACAAAAAGGCCCCAAGTACCCTTATCATTCGGTTAAACGAACCAAAGTAATAGTTAATATAATAATCAGCACTAGCCTGAAAATTCTCCACAAACAAATAGGGCACTGTCATTGCATAAGGACTGCCTTCCATTAATAAGGCAACTCTACCTTCCATCATTTTGCTTACTACAGAATCAGGACGTTCTGTGCTTCCCGTCATTTCAAAGGGTGAAAAGGGTTCATCTCGAATAAGCTCCGAAAGAATAGACGTATCCAATACAACATCTATGTCCACCTGCTGAATTCGGTTCTGCAGCTCTTTCACAACATCCGGTGAGGCCAAACCTTCAATATAACAAATACATGTTTCTGTTTTGGAGCGAACCCCGACCTGGCCATAAATCAACTTTAAGTCCGGACTTTGCACCCTTCGGCGAATGAGAGTCAAGTTTACAAGCAGCGACTCTGTAAAACCTTCTCGTGGACCCTTGACGCTTTTTTCCGTCAAAGGCTCCGCGATAGCCTTCGTCTCCCACCCCTGTGCACTAATGTTTAGCGCACCCGCAAAGCCATCCATCAGAAATAATGTTTTTCCAGCTACGACCCCGCTAACCATCTCATCCAAACTCGTAGAGCAGACTACATCGCTAATGTTAATAACCATCGTCCGAATTTTTTCCATCAGTTCAGCTGTATTCCCGCTATCCATTGCCGTAAAATCAAATTTCATTAGGGGCTTAATCACTCCGTATTGGATCATTTCCCTGTCAACCATCCCGTCAACATAAACTAACCCGAAGCGAAGAGCTTCACTGCCCTCATTATTTATCACTCTGATTCTAAGGGTTCCATCGTCCTTGAATATTTGCCGAAACAGGTCCATCATTTCATCCAGTGACGTACTTAGAGTCTGCCCAGACTTCTTATTTTGTTGAGAATCTTTGCGGTTATTCTCTGTCGTCTGTTTCTCCACAGTAGCCACTCCTGTCACAATAGGTTTCCTAGAAATTATCCCCCGTCTCACTAAATACTATCCGCCAAAATTATACTGAAAAGGGATCAACTCCTACGCGAGGGAAAGTTAACTTCATCCTTTGAAAATAAAAAAAGCCGCTTTAGCAGCGACATTGTTGATGTTTTATGATTATAGTGATCATCTGGTATAATTTGATGAAAATAAGAAATAGGAGCTCCCTATGACACCATTTACGGAACAAGTGTTACGTATTATACAATCCATACCTGAAGGTAAGGTGATGACTTACGGAGGAATAGCACGTGCAGCAGGAAGCCCAAGAGGCGCGAGGCAGGTCGTTCGGATCCTTCATTCCATGAGTAGAAAATACAAGCTTCCCTGGCATCGGGTCATCAACGCCAAAGGAATGATCTCCTTGACTGAAGATGAATCCAGCTCCCTCCAGAAGCTTTATTTGCAGGAGGAAGGGATTATTTTTAATGAAAAAGGAGTGGTAGATCTGAAACAATACCAATTTGATCCGGAATTTATGGATTAACCACGAATGCGCTTAGCACCCCTTCCTCTTTCACTGGTTCCAAGACCATTCAGTAAACAGTACATCGTAGCGTAGATAACCAGCAATACAAACGCAATGAACAAGCTGAAAAATACCGATTGTCGATTCAGACTGTCCATAACCAGTTGGTACAACTGATGCCGGTCCGTCAGTACATCCCAGCTATTCAGCCTGTAGACTCGGCCAAGCAGAACTCCATATCCCCCAAGTACACATGCTGCGAGTACAAATATCCAAGAGAACAGCAGGCTGCTTTTGCGATAAACAACCGTCTGGAACTGGTATAAAGAGAAGAACCCGGTTAGCCAACCGCTCCAAGTGAACAATAAGAGAGTTACCAAGTCATACCAATACCGATTCTGAATGGTGCCATCCACGATATATCTGCTTTTTCTTATCGTTAGATGCACCAGATCCGTCATGAGATAAGGCGCGTTCGGAAAGAATAGCAGCCAAGCGACGCCTAGCGGTATAAGCAGCAATCCACCTATCTTCCTTTTATCCAGTTCATAAGCAGCCATAGAGAACAGGAACGGAATCCAAGCCAGGAACAAATTCCAGATTAAAAATGCATAAAACGAATCCGTCTGTAGTGACACTACACGATATACGGCCAATGTCGCCACAGACAGACCTGCCAAGAGCATAAACACCTTCGGATAATTCAATTCCTTCATGAGCTTATATTCTCCTTATCGAGATAGTTTACATTTAACTTATACCCAATTGTACAAATTTGGCATTCTCAAGTCCAATCTCAAGCATAAATGCCTTTGTCGTCCTTATTAGGACAATAAGCGTTTATGCGAGAAATATAAGGATAATATATGCTGTGAAACTTAAATTCTTATATTTGAATAGAAAAACCCGGACGCAGAAACGCCCGGGCTGACCCTTATCTATTTAACTCAGAGACCACCATTTAGTTCAGGTGCTATTACAGGTTTCTTACGCCCTTTCAGACCGCGCAGGTTTCCAGCCTCTTCCATACAGGAGAACGCTGTACACTCCCTAAAAGCGGCATGGCTACATCCAATACACTTATTGTAATCGATACTGCTAAGTGCATCATTAATCGCTTCCCCAGTGTGCTGATGAAACTGCGCCTCACCTATAGTGTCATACAGTCCAGTTCTCTTGAGCAACTCAAGCGGCTGCGGCTGTATGCCGGAGATCATTAGTTTCCCTCCAACAGCTTGTAAATGCCGCACCAGTTCTGCCAAATTGGATTCTCCTGTGGTATCCATGAATGGTACTTTCCCCATACGCATTAATATAATTCTGGGTTGATCTGAGCCATAACTTGGCATAGTATCATCGAATCGATAGGCTGCGCCAAAAAATAGCGGACCCTCCACCGTGTAAATACCAATTTGCGGACAATCATGACTCTCCGTGACCATATGTGCTTCTACCTTAACGGAATTCGGATCAGGCAGTACTTTGGCCACCAAATGAACCTCTCCCATTCGTTTCACAAACAGAATGACTGCAAGAATTAATCCCACCTCTACAGCCAACGTTAAATCTGCAAATATTGTTAACAAGAAAGTGATGAATAATACCAAGGAATCGCCGGTCTTGATCTTAAGCAAATGAAGGAACTCTTTGCGCTCACTCATATTCCAAGCTACTACCATTAAGATAGGCGCCATCGCAGCTAAAGGAATACTCGAAGCATAGGGTGCGAACAACAGGAGAATTAGAAACACTACCACACCGTGAACGATCCCTGAGATCGGAGAAACAGCGCCACTCTTGATGTTCGTCGCTGTTCTAGCAATTGCTCCTGTTGCCGGTATGCCTCCGAACAATGGAGCAGCAATATTCGCGATCCCCTGACCGATTAGCTCACGGTTGCTATTATGGCGGCTGCCTGTCATTCCATCCGCTACAACAGCGGATAACAATGACTCTATAGAGCCTAACATTGCAATGATAAATGCCGGACGAATTAGCAGGGTAATCCGTTCCCAAGTAATGTCCGGAAATCGAAAGCTCGGTAAGGTATTCGGAATGTCCCCGTAAGCAGAGCCAATCGTAGTCACTTTGCCGCTAAAGAATAACGCAGCAATCACAGTCGCGCACAGAAGACCTACCAATGATCCAGGCACCTTTGGAGCGAATCGAATTGCTAGGATGACCACGGCAAGACAAATCACAGCGGTCAGAATACTATACCCATTCACCGTCGATAGATGAAGCCCTATTTCTTTCATGTTATCTACAAAGCGCTCATGCCGTTCTATATCCCTTAATCCAAGGAAATTAGCAATCTGTCCGGTAAAGATAATGACCGCTATTCCCGCTGTGAAACCAATCGTTACTGGCCTCGGAATAAACTTAATCAGTACTCCCAGCTTTAATAATCCCATGAGGACTAATATAACCCCTGCCATCATCCCTGCGATAAGCAGGTTCTCATAGCCATACTCCATCGCAATGGCAAATAAGATAGGGATGAAAGCACCTGTCGGCCCGCCAATTTGAAATTTCGATCCTCCGAACAATGAAATACATATGCCGGCAACGATCGTCGTGTAAATGCCATACTCCGGTTTAACACCGGAAGCAATAGCAAATGCCATCCCCAAAGGAATGGCAATAACACCGACGATTGTCCCCGAAATCAAATCCTTGCGAAAAGCATTCATGTTGTAGCCTTTATACCGGCCCCACCCTGTCATGATCAAACCTTCTTTTCTTTAAATATCTGATTATTTGAATATAAGAAAAACATTACTCTAGGACGCGACTGTTGTCAACGCCAAAATAATGTTATTCATTTATTCTCCGCGCATACCCTCAAGCAATGAAATGGTATTCACCAGATGGTTATCAAATATTTGTTTAGCTACGACCAGAAGATCTTTAATCAGTGGATCACGTAGCGAATAAATCACTGTGGTGCCTTCTTTTACACTGGCTACTACATTCTTGGCGCGTAAAACAGCTAACTGCTGAGATACAGCAGAGCCTTCTGATCCTAGAATCGCTTGCAGCTCATTCACATTCTTCTCACCTTCGCTGAGCAGTTCCAGGATACGAATACGCATCGGATGAGCCAGCGCCTTGAAGAATTCGGTCTTAAATTGCTGAATTTCGGTGTTCATAGACTTCTACTCCTCATAACTTACTTCTAAATCTAGTGTTATCTTTGTATGTTATCTTAGTCCCTGATAAGCGTCAAATACTCAAGGGGTAGATGCGCACATCACGGACCTGCACTTCTACAAAGACACCAAGCGCCATAGGCTCACCGAGACACTCGAACATTACTAGACTTTCACCTAATCGCAAAAATCCAGTTCCGTCCTCTTCAATATTCTCCAGCACACCGGTAAAAACAACTTTATCTCCCTCTAATCTGATGTCGAATTCAGTAGCAGGTACAGGTAGAATATCCACCCATCTCATGAGCAGCTCCGAAAGCTCGAATTCCACATCCGTTTCCGTATCTGGCCCCATAGGAGCACCGCACCAGATCCCCCTACCCTCACCAAACTCTGTGCGAAAAAATACCTCATCCTTTTTCAAGCCACTCTTTGTAATTTTGATTTTCATAGCTTTTATTCCACCTTGATCATTTATAACGATCATTATACATGACAACGAACCGATATTATCAAGTGTAATTCTGAGTAACCTTGTTCAGATAAGTACTAGGATGCAGCCAAGGATGCTTAAAGAACTCACTTTTCTTTGTAATCTTTCGTGAAACGCCTAGATCATAATCAATCATAGACTTTATCCGCTCTGCGAAAGCCTCTCCTTTCACCAGCATTCCCAGCTCGAAATCATGGCAGGCGCTTCTCTCATTGATGTTATAGGAGCCATGAAATACAGCCTGTGATCTATGGTCATAGGTTATTTTCCAATGTGAAAACCGACCTGTGAAGCTGTAATCATAAAAGGAAACCCCATTGATAAACGGCTTATACATATTGCCTCGTACCGCCGCACAATTGGTAGGATGATCATTAACCTTCAGCGGATTGCAAATGCTCAGATGACTGGAACAGTCTGGCCCCAGCTCCCCTAGCCGATCCCAAAACTCTTGATCAATCAAATAAGGATTTACAATCACCGTCTCCTCAGTCGCATAGGTAATTAAATCTAAGTAATATTGCTGAATAAAGTTAACTGGATTGCCCGGAAAACTTGCAAACAGCGTACATTCTTCCTCTCCAAAATGATAATTCACATCCGGATGGTAGAAGGCATCCTCTACGTCAAAATGATCGCCGCCCAATAGCAGCCAACGGGAATGAAACATAACATTCAGAGTATGCGCCGCCGCGCCACAAATCCGGAAGCATCCATCATGCCACTCCTCTTTTTTACTAGGAATTCCCTGTAGGTGTCCTTCTATACTGACCGCAGATGAAACCTGAACAGGTGTCACGTATGTGTACTGATCGCCAATATTCAGGCTGCCAATAATAGAGGTCACCCCATCAATGACCATAAACTTCCGATGATCAATGACATTCAGTCCTGTGATCTCTACATCCTCTTGCACTTTATCCTGTAAGAACAGGATACTTTCCGGTACGCCTTGCTGCTCCAGAACCTTCCGCTTCACACGCCATTCTACGGCTGTATAATACGAATTGAAGGTATCCAGCAGCTTAGCTCCTGCATTCTCGAGCCTTTCAGAAATTTTAGAGAATTGACCAACCGCCAGATTATTCTCATATCCTAAAGCTGTCAGCGTGTAATTGACCATGATCCGTACCTTCACCCCCCGTTTCAGAGCATGAAATAATTCATCTGCAACCAGATTGCCTGAACGGTCATTAAAAAAGAGCATCACGGACAGGTGAATATAATGCTGTGCCTTCTTCATTTCTTCCAATATCATTCCAAGGCATTCGGGTCCGTTCACGTAAGGATCTACTCGATTATTCCATGTGGTTTGTGGGGCCAGAACTTTTAGCTTGTCTGAATCTAATCTGCCTAATGCTTCAGTAAGTTGCCCCAGCAATCTTGGGCTAAAGCCAGGAACCCGAAATAGCTGCTGACTCTCCGTGATGACTCCGCCAATGGACTGACGGTATGCTTTGGCTGCCTCCAAGTTGATCTCCTTTAGCCAACGCTCCGCCTCTTCTCCTGCTTTGCCAAACATACGGACAAGTGAACCGCCTGATAAATAATAGTTCAAGATATCGATCATATTTTTCTGTATTTCCATATGTAAGATCCCCTATCTTTATTGTGATTGGCATGTATCAAGGTAAGGATAGATACCCTTGAACTCCTCCTTATAAACGGGGAACATAAAAAACAGAGATGCCCCGCAGCCAATGTGGCTTTGGACCATCCCTGTTTAAGATCAACCAGGATTCACTAAGAATCGAGATAACTTATTTCACTTGCTCTGCGCTAAATACCTTAACGTCGAGCGGCGCAGCCAAGAATTCAGCTGCTTTAGCTGAGAACGCGGTAAAATGTGGGCTTGTATTGTGGCTGGATACGGCTTCAGCGTCGCGCCATGTCTCCACCATAATAAATGAATTTGCTTCTCCGGCATTTTCATACAGTTCATAAGAGAGATTTCCCTCTTCAGCATGAGTAGCAGTGAGTAGTGTTTTGGACTCCGCCAAGAATTGTTCGCGACGTTCCGGATTTACTTTAAGCACAGCATGAATAATGATCATTGTATTTTCCTCCTAAGGTCTAACCTATTATTTCCACTCAGCAATCTTATCGATAGGCAAACGGACCGATGCATAACCTGCATCAACAGCCTTACCAATGGAAAGTAACATTACAGGAACATAACGATCTTTTTCCATGCCAAACGCTTCTGCGATTTGATCTTTCTCGTAGCCACCAATTGGGTTTGTATCGTAACCATGTGCACGGGCAACCAGCATCAACTGCATCGCAACAAGAGCGCCGTCGATAAGCACAGTGTCTTTGTTAACTTCACGTGGCAAGGTAGCAAAGTGAGCGGACAATCTAGTCAATTGGTTTTCTTTTACTTCAGCAGGCATTAGTCCACGTTCAACAGCTGTACCATAAATCTCCTCAGCATAATCGAAATTGTTCAAATCACCGAAGATGGCAATCATAGCTGCAGAGGTTTCAACTTGTACGCCATTAAAGCGAGCAAGAGGAGCTAAAGTAGCTTTAGCTTCGTCACTTTCAATAACAAGAAACCGCCAAGGCTGCATATTTACTGAAGAAGGTGCAAGGGTCGCTTCCGTAAGAATTTGTGTCATCTCTTCTTTGCTGATCTTAACGGATGGATCATATTTGCGGATAGAGCGGCGACCCGTAATAATTTCTTTAAAATCATTGGTTTGTGTTTGTGTAGCGTTCATATGTGTATATCTCCTTTGAGTTTGTATTTGGTGTTGTTATAACAAATTGATATTAGATTGCAGACGATTAAGCATATCTATGAGCACTGTTCGCTCCTGATCGTTAAATCCAGTAAGCAGAGTAGCGACAAATCGTCTCTTCTCTTCGCTATATTGAATCATTCTTTCCCGCCCTTGATCCGTTAATGAGACCAATGTAACCCTGTTATCTGCTGGGTTGTTGCGGCGAGTGATCGTACCGCTCTCTTCCATCCCTTTTAAGTGCCGAGTAACGGCGGCCGCATCTATATCCATGCCCTTTTGCAGAGTAATTTGGCTGACTTCATCTACCTGGAACAGTTCATGCAGGAGGCGAAGCCGTGTGGGACTGATCCCAGCACATCGTTCGAATTTCGGACAGATTCCCTTGTTTAATGCCTGCAGCAGTTCAAATATGCGGTCTTCCTCAGGAAAGTGCTCCGTCAAAATATACCTCCTTTATAAATTTAATTGTATACAATTGTTTTGCATAAAATTATATTAACTGATAATCATTGACCCGTCAACTAATATATCAAATCATTTTTTAAAAATCAACATTGCTTATCCCCTTAAGGTGCTATAGTCTTGAACAAAAAGGAGGAATCCTATGAGAATCTCCCTGATTCAGACGGATATAGCATTTGGCAATCCTGCTATGAATTATGCTACTGTAGCAAATAAAATTAGTGAAGCTGCTGCTGCATCGCCCGACTGTCTTATTCTCCCTGAGCTTTGGACCACCGGCTATGATCTAACCCGGCTAGAAGAAATTGGCGATCTAGACGGAGCAATAACCAAAGAATTCATCTCCAGCTTAGCTAAACAATACAATATCAATATCGTTGCTGGTTCAGTCGCTAGTAGGAATGCCTCCGGGGTAACTAATCGGATGTTTATATTTAATCGAGCTGGGGAACTCGTTGGTGAATACAGTAAGCTGCATTTGTTCCAGCTAATGGATGAGCATCTGTATTTGCAGCCGGGAGAAGCCAAAGGACTCTTCTCTATGGAGGGTACCTTATGTGCCGGATTAATCTGTTATGATATCCGATTTCCAGAATGGGTTCGTGCCCATACCGCGCAAGGCGCAGAAATCTTGTTTGTCAGTGCAGAGTGGCCATTATCTAGGCTATCCCATTGGCGTGCGTTACTGATCAGCCGAGCGATCGAGAACCAATGTTATGTAATAGCCTGCAACCGTGCTGGAAATGATCCTAACAATACCTTTGCTGGGCATTCTATGATAATCGATCCTTGGGGAGATATTTTAGGTGAGGCTTCTGAAGGGGAAGAAATCCTAACGGGGGATATCGCATTACATAAGGTGCGTGAAATCCGATCACAAATCCCGATTTTTGCAGACAGACGTCCGGATTTATATGAATAAAAGGACGTAACAGAAGCCGGGCTCTCGCCAGATTCTGTTACGTCCTTCTTTACGATGCTCAATATCCATTTATCCTTGGGCATAACGTTCACGCAGGACTCGCGCAGCATCCAGAACACGCGGATCCTCATAGTCCAAGAAATATCCTGTCTCCTGCTGCAGCCTGTCAGAGGATTTAAGCAACACTCCACGGGCAGCTAATGCTTGTCTAATCCCTGCGGCAAATACTTCAGTGGTAATCGGCCCACCTAGTTCACCAAGCCCAGCGATTGTCTCTGGACGAACCCGCGGATAAGATAATGCCGAGTCTCCTCCAGAGGCGTGCTCATAGAATTTATGAATGAGTTCACCGCGTTCCTGTCCCGAACCCGAAACTACTACAAATGCATGTACGAAATAAGCATTATTTTGTCTGCGCTGAGCAATGCCGCAAAATTTCCGCCCATTAATCGCCAAATCGAAGTCCCCCGGGCAATAAGATCCAACAATCTCACCAGCCTTTATTTGAGCCGCAGCCTGTGGATGACTCATAGCAACTGCCTCCGTGATCAGAGAAGCCAGAAGCCTAAAGTCATCATGAAAATCCAGCTTTCCGCGTCCTTTGGGGAGAACTAGCGAAACATTAACAATTCCATCATCCAGAGGCACCGCAGCACCGCCGGAATGTCTTACCGCTGTACGAATCCCTTGCTGCTCCAGCTTAGTCATCGCTTGGGCAGCGTACGGAAGCTTGCTGTCCCGTAGTCCAAGCGCAACACCTCCAGAATGGCTCCATAGGTGCAGGCTAGGAGGAACGAGACCCGCTCCAACATCCCTGCAAAGGGTCTCTTCAAAGGCGAACGGGATCAACAGCTCCCCGGCCCCCGCTTCTTCTACCTTTTTACTATTATCCTTTAAGATCAAATGCTGGAAGAGTCCCATTTCTGCAGGAAGTCCGATGGCTTCCTTACTTCTATTAATAGATCCATTGATCATTGCATCATACTCACGAGTATCCACCGATTCCCCTCTTTCTCGTATTATCCGTGATATTGTAACCTATCTGCCCCGCTAGTGCGAAATCAGAATTGAAATGAGGTTATGATAACGCTATCCTTATAGTATACGAACATGCCCCGGCTCGAATAGGGGGTTGCCTTAGGTTCATGCTATACACAACGTTAAGGAGTGATGCCGCATGACAGTGGAAGTGATGAAGGAACGACAGTTAACCAAGACAAGACAATGGGAACAGGCACTTAACCTGCTGTATATTGATTTTTGGGACTACTGCCATGATGCACTTAGCAAATTCGATGACGAGGACATTCACCGGGCAAGAGTGAACTGCCGCAAGCTGTTGACACTGCTATCCATTCTTGATCCGGGGCATACGTTAGGTCTGTATCCCTTTTTTGAAAAAGCCCAAAAGAGATTAGGCAAGGTCAGAGATGCAGACGTTCTCATTGAATCGTTCAAAATTAAACGCATACAGGCTAAAGAAAACGGCGATACAAAGACCACAGAGTTGTTGAAGGCAGTAATCGAGCACCAAAAGGACAAGCGTAAAGCTTATCGTAAAAAGCTGGCGGATGAACTGCCTAAGCTGATCAATGAAGATCTGGATGAGAAGTGGAAAGCCTTCCTAAGTGAACAGCTTGAGGCCCTGGTAGCGAAAAAAGATGCCAACGTTGTCATGCGCGAACTTGAGGTAGCTTACGAGCAGAGGAAAAAAGCTTGCAAGGCTATATTTCGTGGACCAGATGCTGAATCAGAAGCAGCCTTCGACTCATTGCACGAGCTGAGGATGGCCGCTAAGGAATTGCGATATACCGCTAGTGCAGCCTCTTTTGCGTTAAATCAGAAGTTCCATGCCCATGAGGAAATCTATAAGCAGATCCAAGATCAGCTCGGGCTGATTAACGATAAACGCCTTTGGCTGGAGACACTAAATGCTATTGGGCGAGAAGAGCTCAATGTCGGCAAAAAAACATGGAATACCTTTACTGAACAATTAAAAACCGAAGTACTCGATGCGTTACACCAAAATGATATCGTACCTGTCACACTTCAGACGAAGTAGCTCTGAATCGTTTACAATCTCTCTATTCAGCGGTTGTATCTGATGCACCGTACTCTTCAATATTCAGGTTTATTTCATAGGTAATCGGAATTTGGCTGAAGGTTTCGTCCCAGTTATCCTTGACGCTCCTCCATACGGCTGGATGCTGATTATGCAGACTGGTGCCGAAACCGGCAGCTTCGGTATGCAGTTCCTTTTGCATTTTTGTTACAGTAGTTTGCACCAATTCTAGGACACGCTTCTGCAGCAAAGCTTTATCCTTCTTTACAATTCCGTCATGTAATTTTTTCGGTTTCTCGGCAAAAACCTCGGCATATCTACCTGTAGATTTTATTTTCACATAAAAAGAAATCTGCCCGTTGTTCACATTAGCTTTGATCTTGCTATGCATGGATTTAACTTCATAGGTTATGAGATTATTAGTATCCGGATCATACGTCTTAAGCACTCCCCCTAATCCCTTTCCGGTCAGCCAGGCCATCCCCTCCAGCTCCGACTCGTCCAAAAAGCCGATAAGCTTCCCCGTTGTCCCTTTGAATACGCCTGCTCCTGCTAGCTTAGTCTCCTGATCAATAGCGATAACATTTTGCACTAAGAAGCTTTTCTTTCCTTGTAACGGGCCAACTACTTTGGCCAGTGTTACCGGCTCCCATATCCCCATATTCCGGTCTCTGTTATTGAAGATCCCTTCTAGTACAAATGCAGGGGTCTGACCCGGCAGTGCATTTTCCAATACATCTTTGGCTTTTCCTTTGCTGACAAATAACATGACACTTGGACGAATATCATTATCCCGTGTAAAGAAATCTATGAGTTTAGTAAGGTTATTGGAACGCGCCAGTTCCTCACTAATCACAATAACCTTAAGGTGATGACCAATCGGAGTGCGTCTAGTACGCAGTGAAAGCTGCCGCATCGCTTCAAAGATGGAATCGCTGGTTTCACTCATATTATAGTAATTCTTAAAAGAGGAGGATGAACTGCTAGAAGACTTCATAACGGCTCCACCCGACCCTTGTGGAATCGTAAATTGATAGGTACTTATTATTTTTGGATGTTTCGAATGATTCTCAACTCCTGACTTAACAGCCTCCTCATCTTCTGACGCGTCCACACTATCAAGTGCAACACCAATCTCCAAGTTTAATTCCTCTATAGGTGAACTGCTCCAGCAGCCGGACAAGAGGCTACATACTAGAGAAAGAACGATCCACATCCTCCATTGTTTCATGAAACAGCCCTCCGGAAGTATGTAATGATTAATAGTGGCAACGGAAGCAATCCGAATAGAATAAGCATACAATCCCCAATACCTGTTCCAAATGTAAACAGAGCATTCACATTTGGAGGAATCCTAGAAACTACATAAACAACCGGAAGTAACGCCAACAAACAGCTTTTAAAGTTTTTATGAATGATTTGAGACAACCCTAACGCCGCCGCATAAATCGCAATACAAAAAGTACAAAAGATCTGCATAATCCAGATCACCAACAACAATGACTCAAACCTTTCAAAGATGAGATAGTTCACTTCAAAGCTTCGAACAAGATCGAGAAACGGCCAGGTTCTTGTGAGGACCCCATCGATAGAAAAGGCACCTATAGTCGCTACAACAGCCAGGACATAAAATATCGTCGATATACAGGTTCCGGCTATAATTACCTTTACTGCTTTTTGGGGCTTATCCATAAAAGCAACAACAAACAGCATCGCTTCACCAGCTGTAAAGGTTAGGATGGTTGGCTTAATGCCATTCCACACAGGATCTAATCCATCTCCAAGTATTGAAAGAAGATTGTTGAGGTCGAAAACTTCAAAACTTAGCAGACAAACGCCTAAAAACACTGTCCAGGTTATCGGAACTATAAGTCTGCACATACTAGTGATCGCATTAATGCCTCCTCTGCATAAATAGAAGGCAATCCACATAAAAGCAGCCACTATTGCCCAAGGAGGTGTACCTTCCAGTAGGAAAAAAGAGGTCACTTCTTGCACCGAACGTATCTCAAAGCCGGCGATACTGAGAAAATATCCAATGACTCCTAATGAGAGAACTGTTCCGAGAGGCTTGCCGATGATCTTCCCGATATACTGAAAGAAAGTTTGGCCCGGGAACCGTTGACTAAGTTTTACGATGATCAATCCAAACAGAAAGGAGGCCACTCCTCCTAAAAAAACAGCTATCCAAACATCTGGTGCACCACTAGCTTCAACAATTGTCCGAGGAAGCGTAAGTACCCCTGCCGCAATCGTATAGTTGGCTAGAATGATCGTCGCTTGAACAGCAGTAATCCGGTCCTTTACCTCGGCGCTCATGTTCTCTTCCTCCTTTACCTAGACTTTTTACCCTTTACGCAAAGGGTCCTTTGGTTTCAACAACGTAGGCCGCCCAGTTAGAAATTGCAAAGGCATACGGAATATAAAATCTTTCCAATTGACTGACTTATTCGGAACTGCCAGACCAAGATAGGGAACACCAAAGCTCTTCAGCTTAATTAAATGACTACTAAGCAAAAGAAAAAATAGTACCACTCCGTATAATCCAAAGATTGCTGCAAAAAACATAGCTGCAAATCGAAGCATACGAAGCGTCATCCCAGCACTATACATTGGCATAGAGAAGGAAGAAACAGCCGTAATTGATACTACAATGACTAGGATTGGACTCACGATTCCAGCTTCCACCGCAGCTTGACCGATGATCAGACCGCCGACAATCCCCATTGCCGGACCGATAGGTTTAGGCAAGCGAAGTCCAGCCTCCCGTAAGATTTCAATCGAGGTCTCCATAATCAAGGCTTCGATTAATACAGTGAAGGGAACACCTTGCCGAGAGGCAATAATAGAAATGGCTAGCTTAGTGGGAATCAATCCCGGCTGGAACGAGAGGAAGGAAATATATAGTGCCGGGGCAAACAGTGATATCGTTGCCGCAAAAAAACGTAAAAGGCGCAGCAGCGAGCCTACCATCCAGCGATCATTATAATCCTCTGGCGATTGCAGTAACATCCCGAAGGTTACCGGCATAATCAATGCAAAGGGTGTACCGTCAAGTAAAATGGCTACTCTTCCTTCCAGGAGTGCTGCCATTACACGGTCCGGTCTCTCTGTATTTTGAATCTGCTGGAAAGGACTGTAGCTATTATCTTCGATTAATTGCTCAACATAGCCAGATTCTTGAATATCATCTAAGTCTATCGTTTCAATTCTTCGTTTGACCTCTTCTACAAGTTCATCATTCGCAATATCCTTGATATAGGTTAGGATGAGCTCCTTCTGCATTCTCTTTCCTACAGTAAAAGAAATCATAGCTAGTTCTGTACTCTGCCCGTGTCTACGCAGCATTGCCGTGTTGTCGCTTAAGGTCTCGTTAAATCCACTTCGTGAGCCCCGCAGGACTGCTTCAGATTCCGGCTCCTCTATCCCTCTTGTAGCCCCCTTCGGACTACTGAGCACAAAAGCCTCTGATATTCCCTCCACAAGCAGCACGGCAGATCCAAATAACACCTTCTGAAGAGAGAGGTATGCATTATTCGTAAGCCCCACTTCCGAGATAAGCAGGATCTCATGGATGAGAATATCTTGTAGATCCTTTGCTGCCGGTACCGAGTTCATATCCTTAAATGGCTGATACGCATTCATTAACGGCTTCAATATATTCCGATCCATTTTGTCTTTGTCTGTTAGTCCGTCTACGTACAATAGCGCTGCTCTTGTCTTTATGCTTCCGATTCGCAGCTCCCTTACATTCACATCATGCATATCGGCGCTGATCGCTTTAAACTTCTGCAAATCATCCTCAAAGTGGCCGCTATAAGTGATTCTCTTTCCCTTATCCTTAGTTACTACATCCGAGCTAGACTGCTCCTGGGATCGTTCTAATAGGCTTGTTTTTCCAGATGCTGCTTCTCCGTAAGGAACCCCTCCACCCTTACTGCCAGTAGCTTTTTCCGCTCTAGTGGTTTTCCTGTCTTCTTTGGCTTTAGCCCAGCTTATTGTACGAAGTAGGAAGAAAGGGACACAGAAAATCATAATCCCTTGGAAAATCACACCCCAACTCGGAATTAATTCTATTACCTCATTCCACACCCCTAACCCCTCCTTTATAGCTGTGACCGTATTTTTTACCGAAGATGGATAATTCATGCATACAAAAGAAGACCCCACAATATGGGGTCTCCCTAAGATTATCTTTATAATTATTTCCCTATGCTTGAATAACCTTGTTCAATACACCTTGGTAGGCTCCTATCGGACGTAAGCCAACCAACTTTTCCAAGGGCTGCCCATCTTTATATACAATGACTGTAGGCATTCCCATAACCCCGGCTTCCCCAGCCAGATCCGGAAATTCGTCACAATTCACCTTTACAATAGAAACATCGTCTCCATATTCCTGATGAAGATCCTCCAGAAGAGGCAGCAGCACCTTGCAAGGAGGACACCATGGCGCACCATAATCTACCAATACCGTTCCACCGCCGCCTATTTCTGCTCGTACCCAATCAGCACTATCTGCATTTGTAATAGCCATTTGTCATTCCTCCTCATAGTTTTCAACACCGGCAGTACCTACTCCAAGTTCTCCAGTGTACAAGCCCCTAACCTACTTTCGTTCTGCTCTTGCAAGATAGATGCCATTCTTTCTTCCAAATTCCGCTTGATCTGATTCAGCTCTACAAGCTGACGTTCAATATCTTCAAGCTTACTGCGGTATAGTGGCATCACTTCTGCGCAGAAAGCTTCTTTGTTCATCAAGACACAATGTAGAAAGCCTGCAATCTGTTCTGTTGACAGACCCAGGTTCAAATATAATTTGATCGTTTCTACCGTCTCCACAGCGAGTGAAGAGTACTCCCGATATCCGTTGGCCTGACGGACCGGTGAGATTAATCCCTGACTCTCATAATAACGAAGTGAACGGACGCTTACGCCCGTTAGTTTAGCAAGCTCACCTATTTTCATAGCATTCTCCCCGGGGTTCATGAGAATTGTTCTACACCAGTATAAACCCTGACACCAATGTAAGAGTCAACAAAAAAATCCAACCGTAGTTATCCCACAGTTGGACTCGTTTTTCATCTATAATATAGTTGTCCACTTATAACCTACAATAATCCTGCTGCCCAAAGCCCACCTCTACGAATCATTTCACGGAATGGCTCTACCGAAAATGAAGGTAAATGATGCCCTGGCATTAAATAAACCACCCGACCCAAACCAAATTCGTGACACCAAGCTGCTTGTCGCATAGCTCCTTCATGTGGATATTCTGCAAGCACCGTCGTTTCGAAATACGGATGCATCTCAAAATAATACGGCTCATCCTCGATCACAAATTCTTCAATTCCCTGCATAATGGGATGCTCCCGTGCGGGTATGGACATCTGTAGCTTAGTGTATTCTGGATGATGGGTGAAGTGTGCGCCCAGCATAGCACCTAACTCCTGATTGCGTTGTAAGGAAATTCCGTTATGTACCACTAGTAGTCCGCCCCCCTCAGCCACATAGGACAGCAAAGCACTGCTTTGTTCCGCCGGGATTTTATCATCAGAAAATTCGGTGTAGGAGATTACCAGCTTGTA
The DNA here is from genome assembly GCF_037963325.1 of Paenibacillus sp. FSL E2-0201. Lineage (NCBI taxonomy): Bacteria > Bacillati > Bacillota > Bacilli > Caryophanales > Paenibacillaceae > Paenibacillus > Paenibacillus sp. FSL E2-0201. The sequence continues at coordinate 573,720 of NZ_CP150154.1, read as the reverse complement.
GTCAGACAACGTTTCTTTATGAAGCAGCGCATAATCCTCTGAGGAAAAAACCTGTAAGTCATTAGCAAGTATTTGTTCGATCTCCCGATCCACGCCAGCAAAGGGGTGATATTTAACCTCCGAGTAGCTTCCGAGTGCGAGTGCCTTTAGTGTTGACATATTATCAGCGCCTTTCTTCCAATCCTATTTTGAGATACCCTTTCTACCAAGGCCACGCACTGCCATCCATATCCAGATAGGCCGGTTCCTCGCCCAGATATTTTTTATAATCGAGAACAAGAGCTATAATCTGTTCCGCCGACACTTCCGGAGTCGTTTGCGCTTGTTCATCCTTCTTACCATGCATATAAGTCTGCAGCCAGCCAGGATGGAATACCATCACTTGACCGCCAAGCGTTGTTAGATGATTATGCATCAAGGAGGACTGCATATTCAGTGCTGCCTTCGACATACAATAGCCGTACATGTTGATACGCTTATTTCGGGCAATACTGCCCGCTTCCGAAGAAATATTGACGATTAATTTATCCTTACTTTGCAGCAGCAGTCCCATCAGTGCATTGCTGACTCTTAACGCGCCAAGCGTATTTACATTATATATTTCTGCCATGGCTTCATCATCCAGCTCCACCAGCACAGTAGCATTATCAGCACCACGAATAATACCTGCATTATTAATAATAATATCGACATACCCAGTTTTACTGGCTATTACTCTTGCGGCCTGCTTTACACTGTCTTTATTGCTGATATCTAGGGAGATAAGCTCTAACTGTTCAGGATATTGTTCTTTAAGCGCTTTCAAATCTTCTGATTCTTTCAAAAACTGTCCTGCAAATACTGAGAACTGTTTGGCCAGCAACGAACGTACAAGCGACAGTCCGAGCCCGCGATCAGCTCCAGTTACACATGCAACTCTCTTCATTCTTCTGAACACTCCTATCTCGTAGCGATATAGTTAGGCATGTTGCTTCTTTTCACCTTAGCATGCTGTACTCTTTTTTTCAACGGGATTGGTTTCAGGTATAGCACCCTCTTATGCAAGCCCTTCAGAATCCTTTTTGTTTTAATTTTGATATATGTTACAATCATGATTACAGGTTGTTAACAACACAATTGTTAGCAAAATAACGATCCCAGGAGGGTGATATCTATGTCTATTCAACAACTCCATACGCTGGAGGATCTTGAGCAATATGTAGCTAAGCCTGGCAAGAAGCTGCTGTTCAAACACAGCACGACCTGCCCGATTAGTGCTAAAGCTAATGAAGAGTTTCAGGCTTATCTGAAGGATGCGGATACTGCCGCTGCAGTGGTCTTAGTCATCGAGGATCGTCCCGTTTCCAATCAAATTGCTGAGGATTTCGGCATCAAACATGAATCTCCACAACTCTTCCTGCTTGAGGACAATGAGGTTCGCTGGAACACTTCCCACTGGAAGATCACAAGAGATGCTATCAAAGAGGCTGTGAACCAATGAGTGAGCCAGTGATTGTCTATTCAACCGCAGGATGCAGTGACTGTACTTTGGTTAAAAATTATCTTACGGAGCAGGGTGTCCCTTTTGAAGTAAGAGATGTTATGACCAGCACAGTCTATCAAGAGGAAGTTGAGAAGCTTGGATTCATGGGCGTTCCTGTCACCGTAGCAGGGGATCAAGCGATCAAGGGATTTAATCTTCCTGCACTCAAAGCACTCATCGAAGCTGCCCAATAATTCACCCATTAAACTATTCAGTACCTGATGTAATTCATAGCTGCAAAAAAAGAGTATCCTCACAGCCGATCGACTTGAGGGTACTCTTTTTCAAAATATAAGAATCTATAATTTTCACGCTATACATTATCCTTATATTTCTCGCATAAACGCTTACCGTCCTTTAGGGACACATAAGGCGTTTTTACTTGTTAGTCATAATCTATGGTTCCTCACGAATGAGATCCGCCACAACCAGTACATCCACGTTTCTGGCAGAACGTAGAATCTGCTTAGTAACATCCCCGCGTAGCCATTTACGCAGCCATGAGCGTTGAGACTGGCCGATAATAATCTGAGTGCTCTGCAAAGCCTGAGATCTCTCTAGCAGCAAGGACGCCACTCGTGCGGGAAGCCCGCTCTCAATCATTTTAAACGTTCCACCCAGTCGTTCCGTCAATTCTTTTAAATCATTTATACGTTTATCGTAAACGAGTCCATTCTGTTTAATTTCCTGCACATACGTAACATACCAGCAGGCTTTTAGACGATATGCAATTCGAAAACCACGCCGAATTAAGCGCTCTGCATGATCCCCCAAAGTGATACATACATAAATGACTTCCTGACGCCGCCACGGTCCCCGTAGTGAACCGACACGCTCCCAAGCTTCCAGCCGCTCATCCACATCATCAGCAATTTCCCGCAGTGCCAGCTCTCGAAGAGCGATCAAATTCCCGATTTTGAAAAAAGCCCCGAGCGCCTGATCCACCTTGGCCATGGCATAGATTTTCCCGTCCTTCATCCGCTCTTGAAGCATCTTGGGTGATACATCGATAAGCTCTACCTCATTAGCCCGCTGTAGAATACTGTCCGGAAAAGTCTCTCTTACTCTAACGCCTGTAATTTGCTCTACGGCATCATTCAGACTTTCTAAATGCTGAACATTCACGGTAGAGATCACAGATATTCCCGCATCCAGCAGCTCCATAACATCCATATACCGCTTCTTATGTTTACTGCCCGGCATATTGGTATGAGCAAGTTCATCCACTAGCACGACTTCAGGATTACGCTTAATAATAGCTGCCGTATCCATTTCCTCCAGGACGGTCCCGCGATACTCCATACGTAGACGCGGAAGGATCTCCAATTCACCGATTTGTTCAAGGGTTTCTTTACGGCCATGTGTTTCCAAAAGTCCGATCACGACATCGATCCCTCTCTTCAAGAGATCATTCCCTTCACGCAGCATCTTGTAAGTCTTGCCCACACCGGGCGCTGCCCCGATATATACCTTAAAGGTGCCTCCGCGAATCGCATCAATTTTATCCTGTACTTCCTGACTGCTTAACCTGTGATAGACATCCGTTTTCCGTTCATTACGACTCTGCCGGGTTGGAAGTACACGTTCTCCCTCACGGTCAGCACGGTCCGCCACGAAGAACACATCCACACCTCGGATTTGCTTCAGTAACGAATTGGCAATCGAGCCCTTCCATAATTCCTGCCAAGCGGTCTGCTTGGAATGTCCCATAACGATTCGGGTTATATTGTGCCGGGTTGCGTATTTTACCAACAGACGAGGGATCTCCCGCTTCGAGCGATAGGTGATCTCCTCCATAGAGGCATCAATCTTCTCGGTCAGCTTCCAGAGAGATCGCTTAAAGGTGGCTGCTTCCTTAGAAAAGGTGAGACCCTGCTTCCAAAATGACACAACTGAAAGTTCCCCATTTAACCGTTTGGCGATTTGCTGTCCACGGCGGATATGGATCGAGCCGTTCCAATAATACTGTGCAGAGACTAAGACTTTCTCGGCAATCCCTGACGCTCCCTGCAGCCCTTGCTCTTCCCGATGTTTCTCCAGCGAATCATTAACATCCTCAGCAACCATCCGAAGTGCCAGCTCCCGCAGCTTGCTTAAATTCCCCTTGTTAAAAAGCGATATCTGCTGGTGCTTACCTAAATGTCCGTCGGACAAGCGCTGAAGTATCTTTTCCGGTGTCACATCAATTAGAACAATATCATCGGCAAGCGTAAGCACTTCAGCTGGAAGGGAATGCTCAACCTCAATTCCGGTCCATTTCCGCGCCAGATCCGCGGCACCCTCTAGTTCATATACGTTTACAGTTGTGATGACACTGATCCCATTACTCAATAAATATTTGATATCGTCCAGCCTTCCTGACCTCTCTGCACCTTCGCGATTCTGGTGAGCCAAGCCATCAGTAAGCACTACTTCAGGATTACGTGCCACAATAGCTTCTACATCAAGATCCTTCTTTTCGATATCCTTCTGAAACCAATGAATACTTGGTATCCGTTCCAAATCGCCCAGCTGATCCCTTGTTTCAGGACTTTGGTTCGTCGAAACCGCACAGATCACGGCGTCAATTCCTTGCGCTTTAAGCGCTTGACCCTCACGCAGCATCTGATACGTTTTGCCCGACCCGCTGACCGGACCGATATAGATTTTCAGACGTCCCCGATGCAGCTCATAGATCGAGAGCAGCAGCTCCTCCGGCGTCTTCCTCCGGTATGTTCCCATCAAGACCACTCCTTAATAACCCCGATCATGCATGTACTCTTCTGTTCCAAGAAGAAACGACGTTGTCGTCCTTCAAAGATGACAGCCGTTTCCCGTAGAAATATAAGGATGATGTATAATGTGCAACTTATACTTTCTTATATTCTAGAAAGGAAGATATCCCTGCCCGATTCTAAGGAATCTGGCAGGGATTTTTGTTATATTTATTTGTTCGATAGTTTCAATAGATCCATGTTTAGCTTCAATACATTAACCCGTTCTTCACCGAACAGTCCCAAGTCACGGCCCTCAGTATGCTTATTCACCAGCTCTTCCAGCTGCGAAGCAGGAATACCCGTTAAATTGCTAATCCGAGGAATCTGCACGATAGCCGAGCCAGGTGTGATATGCGGATCCAGACCTGAACCTGAGTTGGTGATCAAATCGACTGGCAATTTGTTCACGGGCACATCCGGGTTATCGAGCTGCCACTGCGCAATGAAATCCTTGGTCCGCTGCAGCATATCCGGATTGGATGGAGCGTAGTTATTGGAGCCTGAAGCCTCTGCTTTATACTCAATACTCGACACACGTCCATGAAATAAAGCCGGGTTCGTAAAGTTCTGTCCGATAAGTTCCGAGCCTACAACTACTCCAGCATCGTCCTTAAGTAAGCTGCCGTTCGCTTGCGACGGCATCAGAACCTGGGCAAGCGCTGTAGTCGTCAGAGGATAGATCACTCCACAAAGAACAATAAATACTAGACTTAATCGTACAATAATAAAGAAATAAGAACTTTTCGATGATGACAACTGCTCATCAGTATCCTCCATGGAGTTTCCGTTATTCACGATGCTCTCACCCTTTCAATGATTAGTCAATTGGTCTTAAATCCATACACTTACGATCATATCAATGAGCTTGATGCCCGCAAAAGGAACAACCACTCCGCCCAGCCCATAAATAAAAATATTGCGTCCGAGCAGCTTCGTAGAGCTCATAGCTTTATACGAGACACCCTTCATAGCCAGAGGGATGAGCAGCGGAATAATAATCGCATTAAATATTAAAGCGGATATAATAGCTGAGCTTGGTGAGCCTAGTCCCATTACATTCAGGGCTTCCATTTCCGGTATGGCGAGCATGAACATCGCCGGAATAATGGCGAAATACTTCGCGATATCATTCGCGATACTAAAGGTTGTCAATGCGCCCCGCGTCATCAGCAGCTGTTTACCAATCGCAACAACCTCAATAATCTTCGAAGGGTCGGAGTCCAAGTCGACCATATTGGCCGCTTCCTTAGCGGCTGTCGTACCGCTGTTCATGGCTAAGCCCACATCAGCTTGGGCAAGGGCAGGGGCATCATTTGTACCATCCCCTGTCATGGCAACCAGCTTGCCCTCGTTCTGTTCTCGGCGAATGACTGCTATTTTATCCTCAGGTGTACTTTCCGCGATAAAATCATCCACACCCGCTTCGCGAGCAATTGTAGCTGCGGTCAGCGGATTGTCACCCGTACACATAATGGTCTTGATCCCCATTTTCCGCAGCTCATCAAACCGCTCTTTCATGCCCGGTTTAACCGTATCCTTCAAGTAAATAAGTCCATAGATCCGATTATCTACCGCAACCGCTAACGGAGTTCCCCCCATCCGAGCGATGGCATCAGAATTACTGTCGAGGTTGGCGGGAATGATTCCGCCTTTAGACTGTACCCACTTCTTCACGGAGTCCACCGCACCTTTACGTACACAGCGTCCATCTTGCAGATCAATACCACTCATCCGTGTTTCTGCCTTAAACTCTACGAATGCCCCACCTTCAGCAAGCTTACTGTCATAGCTGCGTTCCAGCTTCTTGGCCAGCTCAATAACAGATCGTCCTTCAGGTGTCTCATCCTTCAAGGAACTAATGGCCGCCCATGCTGTGAGCTCCGCTTCCGATTCATTCCCGACAGGTACAAATTCACTCGCCATCCGGTTTCCAAAGGTAATCGTACCGGTCTTATCTAAGATCATCGTATTAATATCACCGGCAGCCTCAACTGCCTTCCCCGACATCGCGAGTACATTAAACTGGGTCACCCGGTCCATACCCGCTATTCCGATTGCGGAGAGCAGTCCCCCGATTGTTGTCGGGATCAGACAGACCAACAAGGCGATCATAACGGGAATATCAAGATCAACACCTAGATACGTTGCAATCGGCCGCAAGGTCACTACTACAATCAGGAAAATCAGCGTCAGACTGATCAAGAGTGTATTTAGCGCAATTTCATTAGGTGTCTTCTGACGTTTCGCCCCTTCCACAAGGGAGATCATTCGATCTAGAAACGACTCACCAGGATCACTTGTAATTCTTACTTTAATCTCATCACTGACGACCCGTGTACCGCCTGTAACGGAACCAAAGTCCCCACCGGCTTCCTTGATTACAGGTGCAGATTCACCTGTAATCGCTGATTCATCTACGGAAGCCAGCCCTTCTATCACTTCACCGTCACCAGGGATAAGTTCTCCCTGGCTGACGATGACGATATCTCCTTTACGCAGCTCGGAGGAGGATACTGTCTTCACCGACCCTCCAACGATTTTGTTTGCTGTGATATCTTGTTTTGTTTTCTTGAGTGAATCGGCTTGGGCTTTTCCGCGGCCTTCTGCCAGTGCCTCAGCAAAGTTCGCAAACAGCACTGTAAATAGCAGAATGAACAACACTGTGATATTGAAGCCTATCGATTGCTCTGCATTAAAATATCCAGGAGCCAGCACCATGAGGAGGACAATGATCGTACCGACCTCAACCACGAACATGACTGGATTTTTGATTAGCGTTACTGGGTTAAGCTTTATAAAACTATCCTTTACAGCGCTAAGGAGTATGGGTCCCGTTAGCAGTTTTTTTCTTTTTACAGTACTCATCTTATTCTCCCTCTTCCTACCGTAAGGTTAGATATTCTGCAATGGGGCCGAGTACAATGACCGGCAGGAACGTCAGCGCACCGATAATCACTACGGTACCAATCAGAATCCCCGTGAACAGACCATTGTCTGTGCGGAATGTACCAATGGTCTCAGGAACTGGCTTCTTCTGAAGTAAAGAACCTGCTACTGCCAGCATTGCGATAATCGAGACATAACGGCCTAGCAGCATGACAATCCCGGTTGTAACATTCCAAAAGGTTGTGTTGTCCGCAAGCCCCTCAAATCCTGAGCCATTGTTCGCGGCAGAAGAGACATATTCATATAACACTTGGCTGAGCCCATGGAATCCAGTGTTCGTAATCGCCCCTTGCCCCAAATCGGTCAGGAACGCAGCTGCGGTTGGTACTAGGATAATGAACGGATGAACAAGGATCGCAATGGCAATCAGCTTCATCTCCTTGGCCTCTATCTTCCGTCCGAGAAACTCTGGTGTCCTGCCGACCATCAGACCGCACAGGAAGACACCCAGAATCGCATACATCAGCATATTGATCAGTCCGACACCTTTACCCCCAAAGACATTGTTCAGCATCATCAGTGCCAGAGGCGTAATACCTCCCAGTGGTGTCAGCGTATCATGCATATTGTTAACACTACCTGTCGTAGCTGCGGTTGTTACTGAAGTAAACAAGGAAGACTGCGGAATGCCGAAGCGTACCTCTTTACCCTCCATGCTGCCTTGTGAAGATTCGATTCCTAGTGCATTGATCGCCGGATTACCCTTTGATTCAGCATAATAGTTCAGTCCCAGCAGTAGTACGAACAAGGTCATCATTGCGGTAAAAATAACCCAGCCCTGACGTTTGTTCTTAGCAAACAGTCCGTACATATAAGGGAGCGAAGCTGGCAGCATCCACATAGAAAGAATCTCCAGCACGTTCGTAAGTGGATTAGGATTCTCAAAAGGATGCGATGAATTGGCCCCGAAGAAGCCGCCTCCGTTCGTGCCCAAATGCTTGATCGATTCCAGAGAAGCTACTGGACCGATAGCAATCTGTTGCGTTTGCCCCTCTAGTGTAGTGACTTCAAGTGATGGCTTGAGGGTTTGCGGCACATGTAATCCTACCAGTACCAATGAAACCAGCAGAGCCAGCGGAATGAACACACGAATATGTGCTTTGACGAAATCCTCGAAGAAGTTCCCGACTGATTTGCGTCCTGTGATCCCTCTGACAAAAGCAACCGCAACTGAAAATCCGCTCGCTGCAGACGTGAACATCATCATCGTGATGACAGCCATTTGTGAAAAATACGAAAGTCCCGTCTCCCCGCTGTAATGCTGCAGGTTTGTATTAGTCATAAAGCTGATCACCGTATTGAACGAAAGCGTCTGTTCCATATCCGCAATTCCATTCGGATTTAGCGGTAAACCCCGCTGCAATCGAAGAAAGATATAGCTGAAAGTAACCAGTACGATATTCGTTAAAACAAAGCTGAGCGCATACTTTTTCCAGGACATACCTTCCCGTTTTTTCAGTCCGATCAGCTTATAAATCCCTTTTTCCACGCCTCCAAACCATCGATCCGTACGATTGGGTTCATTAGAAAATACATGATATAAATACGTGCCCATCGGCTTAACCAGCAAGATGAGAATGACGATTACAGCTACGATTTGCAAAATGCCCATGAATGCCCCTCCTTAAAATTTCTCCGGATGAATCAATGCGTAAACAAGATATAAAAACAGCAGTAGGGTAACAGCGATGACTAGAATCACAGCTTATCCCTCCCTGTATCCTCAACTACACCTGCGCACCAGCGCATAAATCCATAAAACAACCCGTAAATTACAGCTAACGAAGCCACCATATACAGATCCATCATATCTCCCGCACTCCTTCTTTTATCCTTGATGAGGTGATTTATCGATCAGAAAATCAGCATCTCCACTGTGGGAATAGATTACATAACTTGCACCAAGTCTTTTATAGACCAATCTAGGATTTATTGAGCTTGTGATCACAAAAATCGGCTGCGTCGTCCAGGTGCGGCACATCTGAATGTAGCGGCAGCATAACGTAAAGCTGCTCTCGAACAGATATACCCGGCCTACCGGGAACGGCGGGCGAAACCAAGTATTCTGATGGCGGGTATCTACTAGAACGACTTTCTCAATCCCCATCTCTTCAAGTAGGGACTTCTCAGGCAAGTTGTTGGTCAATCCCGCCATCTTAATGCCTCTAAATTTTAGAAGCTTAATAAAATGTTCTCCTGCCTTCGTTGGCGCACATACCAGTACATATTCATTCTGATCTGTCATCTCTTATTCTCCTCAAATGCTTTGCTTGTAAGATCAGAGCTTGATCACCCTGGTCTTGAAAGAAAAGCTACCGCTAATGATGAATATAACGACCTCTTCCTGAGGTTTTCCATAAATGCTTTGCTTAAAAAAGCACAGCAAAAAGCCACAAAGGATTCTCCTCTGTGGCTCGCTAGCGGTCACATTGCACTCATCCTCTCTCCATACGCTTACGAGGTTAGCTGTCGGATTCGGGCGGTGAGAGTCGCCCTACCTGTAGAGGATGCGAGCTCACTCGCATCCTCTACAGGATTCACCCCATAACCGGCTTCCGACTCTCACATCGTCTGCCGATTGTTGGTTCCCCCGCTTTCCTTACCGGAAATTAAGCGGATCAAATATTCGATTGTTGTTGAAACAGGAGTAATCATACCCTTATGCAGGAAGTATTGTAAAACGTGATTGATGCCAAAATAATGCAAATTAAAAACTATTTTCGCATTGGATAGCGCTTACTTGATATTCAATCTCTCTATATCTCTTGTTTACTCGAATTTGAATCAATTAGCGAAAAGCGGACGGACTCTGTGATTTTATTCACCACAGCTGGAGAAATCACCAAAAATCGCCTATATAGGAAAGGAAACGAGAAGTCGAGATTAAACGAGGAAGAAGCTCGATAACACGCAATAAATACCTATTTGGCAGGATTTTTCGTCGCAGTTGGTAGGATACGGTTCAAATTGCGCTCAAAAGAACACTTTCTGCTTTTACAGAAACACCTTGAAAAGAGTATGATTCGGATTGAATCTATTTCACGAAATACAATCAACGCTGAGTTCCTGTATTTGCAGGGAACGGGGGAACCATCGGGCCACATGGCCTACTTGGGGTGAATCCGAAGGAGACTGTTCAAGTCTCACATAGGTAGGGCGACTCTCACCGTCCGAATCCGACAGCTAACCTCGTAAGCGTAAAGAGAGAGACCCTTGATCCGCCACGCTTTGGCACAGGTGTGTATGCCTGTATTCCAAAACCGCAGCAGAGGTCCTCCTCTTGCTGCGGTTTTTGCGTTACCTGAACCTACCCGGGTAATAGCATGCTGGACGGGGTGAAAGGAATGAAACACTATTATTGGGGAATTCAGCAAGGGCTGCTTGAGCCGATAAGTCTAAATTATGTTTGCTTTGGAGCGTTATGGTTCGAAGAGGATCATCACAGAACTATTGTCGGCTATGCATTTGGTCAGAACCAAATTGAATCCTTGCGCCATTTCAGCAGCCCTTCTACTTGTGAGTACTGTATGGACCGAAGAATTATATACGAAATATATAAAAGTATCAGAGAAAAGCAGCAGCTGCAGGATTGGTCCGCACACCAATGTTTTCCGTGGCTCGCCCCCTTTAAGAAACCTTGGAAGGACGTTGCTATTGGTTGGTACGTAATGAGATCCCGCAGCACCTTCCCCTTACATTTATCCATTATACGTAAACAGAAATTCCGACTATGGCTGGAGCATGCCGCAGTCTGTGAGAACGAAGCTGAAATGCTCGCCTGTATAGAGAAGGCTAACCTTACTCACCATGTTGAGCTTAAGCTTTTGGAACCCTAGGGAGGAGAAACTTGTCATGGACCAGCGAAGACTATCTCGCATTGAAGTATTCGTCTTTGATTCACCTGAGCCTATTCACTATGGAATGGAGGCTGATCCAGGCAGCCGGTATGGCATCCTGAAACTTACCTGTAAAGGGGGTAGCAGCTGGGGGGCATGTCTTATCTCAGCCAATACTAATACCTTCGACCTTATTAAATGGAGTTCTTTTCTCAGAATGATATACCACTGCCGGCTTGAGGAAGCGATAGATAAAGTACGTACCCATGGTTCAGAGTGGGATCAGACTCAGTTTGAGCTAGTGCAAGATGCTTTACAGGATTTAAAAGCCAAGCTGCAGGGTAAATCATTGGCAGATCATATTGAGCAAGGTCGTCTGTACAGAGCTGTTGCCGGTGGAAGAGATTCCAGAGGGGGGCGGCTATACTATAAACCATCTAAGTCCGTATCCAGTATTGCGCTTCAAAAGCATAGTTATCCAGAACCTGATACCGCCGAGCTTATCAACAAATCCATTTCTTACTTTTCTATATTATAGGTTCATCCCATAACCCATTCTGAAAGGATCGTGTTTATCATGCCTGACCCCTTACCTGCCGGATCGCCCCGTAGAACTATATTTGCAGAGTGTGTTCAAAAGAATACGAATGATATCTATGCGCTCAGTTCTATGTTGTTACAACAATCAGCAGAAGCCGAGAGAGTTACTATCCGAACTTTTAAAGAGCTTCATAAAATATTCCGTCAAAAAAGCTTCGACAGCCAGCTATTCTCTATCGAAGCTTACCGCTCTTGTATCCGTCAATGCGCCGATTATTACGCACGCCGGTCTCTTCTGTCTGCCAAGGCACTGCCTTGGGAGGAACAGCTCGTAAAAGTGATGTGGTATGGCCTAAAGCTATCTTTACCTCAAATTAGCATTATCCTGCAAAAGAGTGTTCCTGTACTGAAAGATCAGCTTAGACATGTGCGGGAGCAAATGACTGCTCAAGAGGATTTGCTGCCCAGCGGTAATTTGTCCGTTGTATAGCCCTCGGAGCTCACTTTGGCCGAAAAGCTAACTAGCGTAGTTGGAGGGCTGACATTCAGTATTTCAACCCTCCCGTGGGAGTTACTTTATATATAATTGAATATAATCTATGAGGGTATGACTAATGATTGGGACAAGGATATTATTATTTCGAGTATAAAGATAGACAAAATATATATGCATAACCATCAATTGAATCATATACACCCAATTAGTAATTAAATAATCCATAAAGGTCATATTAACCATACTCATTTGAAAAGGAATATGCATCAACGCAAATAATAATCCAACCACTACAATGGCAAGATATTTATTCTTAATCAAGCCTGTAATTCGAGTCTGGATATAACCTCTGAACATTAATTCTTCAGGCAGTGCAGTGAAAATGAAGAGTATTAAGAACTCTACCCACAGATTTGCTCCTTCCAATTGAATTTCTTTCTTATGTAGAATGAAGTCTAGAATAATTTGATAGGTAAAAGGAATGGCCCCAACAATACCTAGAAGAATAGATATTGCAGTATTAGAAGTAGTTAATCCAATGCTCTGCAGGTTCTCCTTCTTTGACCTCAATAAGAATAGCAATGGCGCTAATTCAAGAATGAAAATAGGACTATAGATGGCTAATTTAAATAAATGTTCATTTGAATAATAAAGCCTTGCTCGTTCTAAAAAATCGGTTTTATACATCAATAGACCAAATAAATAAATGATTAAGGCATTATAAACAAAAAAGATCAAAGCATAATAACCAGCTTTTTCATCGCCGCTATCCGCCCTATAATTGTAGAATTCCACCTTAGTGAAATACCTCATCCTGCTCATTGAACCTCTCCCCTATATGCTTTCTCTAATAATCACGTTATTGCTCATTTAAATAAGAAGTTTTTTAAGAGACTAATCTTAGCTTATATCACCAATTCCTTTTTTGTACTTTTTTTCACTAAAATTACACAAATACCGAACTGAATTTTGCTAACGCGATCATTTTGCTTTTCACTCTTTTCGAGCATATAAAAAAGCCACGGCCTCTGCCGTGGCTTCCTTATTTCCTACTATTACGCTTTACTCTTACGTGCCTTACCGTACATCCACAATCCCGCAATCATCCCCACCATGGCAATACCAGTCAATACACCCTGAGTGAAATCCATCAAAGCGGACCCATTGGTCGAGAGCATTCTACTAACCGTAGCCAGAGATACCGAACTCATTAAAAGCATCATATTGTATTGTTCACTTTTAGTCATGATTACCACTCCTTAAAAGTTATATGAAGCCACTTAGATCTTGTAAGCCTTCATCGCTTTTCTGATCTCTTTAATACTTGGACGTTTACCGTACATCAATACGCCTGTGCGATAGATCTTGGCAGCCAACCATCCAAAGATGAACGTGGTAACAAGCAAGATGGCTAATGATACAATAACTTGCCAGATCGCTACTTCACCAACACCAATTCGGAGCAGCATGGTCAATGGAGAGGTGAAGGGCACATAACTCGCTACCTTAACCAGCAGAGTATCCGCATTGGAGATACTAAACAGCGGAACATAGAATGCTACGAAGCCTAACATCATAATCGGCATAACCGCTTGGCCAAGATCCTCTGTACGGCTGACAATCGAACCTACAGCTGCATACATCAAGGCATAGAGGAAATAACCTAGTACATAAAGAACAATTCCATAAAGCAACAAGTTAATATTAAGCTGGCCTAAATCCAGATCTAAATCTTTCAAAATCGTTGCATTATGCGGAAGCTTAAGATTGACAACTACCGCTGCGATAATGACGCCAATCTGTAATAATCCTACTAAGAAGACACCGATAACTTTACCGAACATTTGCGCTAAAGGTGAGGCACTTGTAATCAGAATCTCCATGATCCGTGAGCTCTTCTCTGAAGTAATCTCAGCCGCGATCATATTACCGGTCATCATGATAGACATGAAGAACAGCATAAGCATGGCGTATACAATGACGTAATTAATAGCTGGAGCGGATTCCCGCGACGCATCCTTATCTCCCGCAGTCCCATCAGGGTTGAGCTGCTGAGTAGCGATCTGTACCGGTGTTGACATAGCAGCAATCTGCTCCTGCGTCAGCTTGTCGCCAACGACGAACTGGGTGTTGGCCTGCTGAAGGGCATTTTGGAGATAGATTTGTACATCGCCCTTCAATTCACCATTTTCACTATAATAAGTAACGGGTGGAAGTCCTTCACCAGTCGGTTCTGCAAAAGTAACATACCCTTCTATAGTCCCTTCATCTAAAGCTTTCTTTAGCTCCGCATCATCGGCAGAAGTGTATTGCACAACTTTTGCCTGCGGCATTCCCTCAGGTGAAGTATAGGCCTTCAACAACTCTGCCGCCTGATTTCCTTCTTCCGCGATCACAGCAATTTGAGTCTCTGCGTTTGTTGTAGAATCACCCTTAAACTGATCGATGATGTACGGAAGATTCATCCCAATACTAAGCAGCAACACTAGAATTAACGTAGTAATCATGAATGATTTCGTTCTTACTTTATTTTTAAAGGTAAAGCCAATAATTGTCCCCATCTTATTCATGAGATTCACCCACCGCTCTGATAAAGATTTGATTTAACGTTGGTTCCTTAATTTCAAAATGCTCCACTTCACCCTGCGCCATCGCCTGCTGTAGGATACGTTGTGCTGCGCCGATCTCACTGATTGACAACAGATAACCTCGCTCCTGTCGCTGTACCGCTGTTACACCTGCAATTGATTCTAAACCGGTCACTTCGTTATCCGTACGCAACAATACTTGTTCACGAGGATACCCACTCTTAATCGTACGAATATCGCCCTGCACGACAGTATTGGAACGATCCAAAATCGTAATATTACGGCAAAGCTCTTCAACATGCTCCATCCGGTGCGTAGAGAATAAGATACTCGTTCCTTGATCACGCAATTCTTTTACCGTATCTTTCAGTAGTTCCACGTTAACAGGGTCCAAACCACTGAAGGCTTCATCAAGGATGAGAATTTGCGGCTTATGAACAACTGCGGCGATAAAGCCCATTTTCTGCTGATTCCCTTTGGAGAGCTCTTCAATCTTCTTATTGTAATAATCCGGAACCTCAAACCGATCGAGCCAGTAGCGAAGGCTCTTATCCGCATCACTAGCCGACATCCCGCGAAGACGTGCCAAGTAGACGATTTGATCGCTTACCTTTACCTTTGGATATAATCCTCTTTCTTCGGGTAGATAGCCCATGATTTGCTGAAGTTCGCTGTTATACGGCTTTCCATTATACAAAATATTCCCGCCATCAGGGTAAATTAGGCCAAGCACCATGCGCATTGTGGTTGTTTTTCCTGCACCGTTTGCCCCCAGTAATCCGTAAATTTCCCCCTTGCCTACCGTTAGGTTAATTCCGTTTACAGCGGTTTTTTCTCCATATTGCTTCATTACACTTTCCAGCTTTAAGGCTTCCATTTCTCTAGTCCCCTCTCTTGTGATCAATTAGGATAGGACGGTGTCCCTGTGTCCATAAGCCTAATATTTCGTCCAATTCCAAACTGCGACTCTTGATAACCTTTACGCCCAAGTCCTGAATGCGTTTCTCGTTCTTAGAAAATTGTTCTATGATAAAAGAAGCTACACCCGGTGTATCCATGGTAAAGTTTATGCCACCCGGTAATTCCGCTGACAACTCAGCAAGCTCCTCTTCATCTGCAACATTTACCCACACCTCGGTCCAAGCACCGAATAGACTGTCTTTTTCGGCCATACCCAGCAGTTCACCCCTATGCATAAGCACGATATAATCTGCCAGCCGCCGTACCTCTTCCACAATGTGTGTAGAGATAATCATCGTTGCATTAGTCTCTTCCATATACTTACGAAGCGTCTCCATCATAATCTTCCAGGCAAAAGGATCAAGTCCAGAAGAGGGTTCATCCAGTAACAACAGACGTGGACGTGACGCAAGAGCTGCAGCAATTTCAAATTTCCGACGCTCACCCTTAGACATCTTCGAAAGTTTCATATGATACGGGACTTCAAATCGATCCATCAGCTCCTGAAAAAACGACTCATCCCAGTTCGGATACCAATGCTTTCGAAATCGGGCCGCTTGTTCCGCATTCCAGTGATTTTCTTCCGAAATCGAATTCTCAGGAACGTATGCAATAGACTGTCGAAGCTCTAATGGCAGCTCGCTATCGTACTTATTTTCAAACCAATAAATATCGCCTTCCTCTGGGTTCTTCAGCTGGAGCAGTAGATTCAGTAGCGTACTTTTGCCAGATCCATTCTGACCTACCAAAGCTGTAATATAACCTTGAGGCAGATTCAGGTTTAGCGGTCCAATTGTCTTGCTACGCCGCTGTTTGCGTACATTCCGCAATTCTATCGCCATCTGTACCATGTGAGTTAGCGCCCGCCTTTCATTCCTGTTCCCTATATTTAAGTTCTACAATTTCCTGAAAAATCTCCTCAAGCTCTTCCTTGCTGCAATGTACCGATTTGCCGATGTCGACTGCGCTCTCGAGGGCTTTGCTGATCGCTTCCCGCTTATATTCCTCCATCGCAGAGGCACCTACATGGGATACAAAGGTACCTGTTCCTTGTCTTGTTCGTAGCAACCCTTCGTTCTCTAGATCCTGATACACGCGTCGTACCGTAATCACACTACATTTCAGATCTCCAGCGAATTCACGAATGGAGGGTAGCAGCGTTCCTTCTGTAATGACTCCACTAATGATTAATGATCTAAGCTGAGTCTCTATCTGATGGTAGAGGGGTTCAGCACTATTTTCGTTGATTTGTACAGGTATCCACATGTTTACACCTCGCCTTCCACTCTAGCTTGCTAGAGCGCCGTCCTTGCCATTTCACATTGTTCATACGAGATCGCGACTCTTCAGTCGATGGATAGTCCATTTAGAGAATAATTGCACAGATATTGTACCTAGAAGAAGCGTCCCCCACATGATCGGAGATAGCAGCCCCCACTCCTTGGAAACGGAGATGCTATACAAGAATAGGTTGCCTCCCCCTAGCAAAACCAGGAACGATATTCCCCAAGATATCACTACGATTAGCACGGTTAGCCCTAGATAAGCTTTACCGCTAAATAGATATTCAATGAAAATATACAGTCCTGAAACAATGAGTCCGACACCGATCCAAGTTATAGCAAAAGCAATAAACGCGGGTAATGCCATCTCCTTGCGGTAATTCTCACCGAGCATATAGACAATTCCAAAGAACAATACACCATTAACAGTAAAGGAGCCTATTGCCTGAAACTTTCTACGAGTTAATACCACATTCAGAGGAATCGGTAAAGATCGTAAGTAAGCCAGCATTCTCGTGTAGGAGTCTTCACTCCAATATTTCATAGAACGTCGGGAGAATGTGACTCCGAGTAACGGCATTAATGAGAGAAGTAAAAAATCCGCTATCATTGTCCGATCTTGATCAGCTAATACGTCATTTGTTACCAAACTAGTCATCCCTGCCAGATAACCCATAAAAATAATTGTAGTTAGGAACGTTCCTAATACTTTTAATTTGTCTCCTCGAAAATCAGAGCACACAATAAACCACGAATCCTTTATTGTTCTCATTAATGCTAACCTCGCTTTACAATGTCTTCAGCGTCTTGCAGAAGCAGGTGTTCATATCCCTGTGCTTACTGTATATATCTATATACACAGTATATGCCCTTAATTTACCATTGTCAATCCTTTAAACGGAAAATATTCAAGGGCATTAGGAGGTTTAATTTTCCAGGTCTTTGGAGGTGGCTCTGCATGTGAGTTACTGAATCATTATTGGGATTAACTAATCAGAGGATTAAATGGTGGGGATGCCGAGGTAGTATGAGAGCGAAGCCACAATGGCGATTCTCATTGTGGCTTCGCTAATGTGCGGTATGTGTAGGGTGCGGGAGGCTGAGCGTATATCGCTCAATGTGTTGCGAAGGCTCGGTGGGTACTATGGCTGGATGGAATGCAAATGCTCGGTGGATGTGAATGCTCAATTGAGTGCTACTGCTGGATGGATGCTGATGCTCGGTGGATGTGAATGCTCAATTGGGTGCTACTGCTGGATGGAAGCGAAGGCTCGTTGGGTACTACTGAGGTATGACATCATATGAAGTAGAATCAACAATTAAGGAAAATCTCCCTCAAATTTCTTTGATTTAGCCTGAAATCAACGTTTTTAGGGAAATCCTCCCTAAAAATCAGCCATTTCTGCGTTTTAGCGCTAAAATAGTTAAAAAACAGGGAGGAATTCCCTAATTATCGTTATTCGAACACAAAGCTCATCTTTTTCAGGGAGGTTTTCCCTAAAAGTAAGCAAATAGATTACTTTCTAAGTACTTTTCTTCTCGCTTTTCCTTCTCAACTCTCCAGACTCGATTTGCTTGCCTTTCTACCAGTTCCATCTCTTCCAGACTCCATTCGCTCGCATTTCCTACCAAGTTCCATACTCCACTCCACCGACTCTTTTAACTGGTGCCATCCTCCACTTTTCGATTCTCCCCACAGTGCCGCTCCAAGCACTAATCCAATCACGAGTGGTTTCACAATACAATTTTACGACCAGACAAAGGTATCCCAATTCCAGTAACAAAAATAAGCCCGTCATCCACTATCCCTATTAAGGGAAACGCAGATACACAGGCTTATTCATTCCTATTCACACAAATCAGATACAATTCGCATGACATATTCACACGCATATTCACATGCTCTATTCACACTACCAATTTACCTTTTCACGCAACTAACCTACGCGCCTAAAATAACTTCCCACACCGGCTTAGTGTGTCCGCCTGGATACAGAACATAAAGCAGCACATACACCATAACGCCAGTAATCGCAGTAATGAACCAAATGATAGATGTCACTCTGCCCCACTTACGGTGCTTGGAGTACTTCGCCTTAAATCCAAGAGTTAACGTAGTAAGTCCGAATACCGCTGCTACTGTTGCCAGCACGATATGGAAGATCAGAAACACTTGATAAATCGTCTGCAGTTCATCGGGTCCGCCCCATGAGGTGTTTCCCACGAACAACGTTCTAGATACGTAAACAATAAAAAACAGGAGCGCGGCGATTGCGGCAGCAATCATCGTCTTCTTGTGCGCCTCGCGTTTGCCCTTAATGATGAGCCACCAGCCAATAGCTACGAGCACCGCACTGAGTACGATGAACGATGTGCTAATAGTTGGAAACACCGTAAAAATATCCATGATTCTCCTCCTTGGCAGTCTACCAGTTATGCACGGGTCAAGGTACTCTCCTCAAGTGCAGAGGAGGGCGTCGAAAACTCATCGTCGTCTTGTCCGTTCTCTTTTTTATACCAATGATAGAACACATAAGCAAGCATAGAGGCAAAAATAAATTCCTGAATGAACTTCATCGCAATGCCTCCCACCTGCTGATCCACCTTTGGTGACAATAACTCAAAGAACGCAGGACCTCCAAAATTCTGTAGTAAGGCAGAAGGATCACCCGATATGCAATAGCCCATAGCAAGTGCCCAAGTCTCTGGATCACTGTAAGTGGCATAGAGCGGTTGATCTGCAAAAATAATCAGTCCGCATGCCGGGGTCAGCAATACCATATTTAGAAAAATAAACCCAATCTTGCCCAATCCACTCGCCATTCGGCGCTCCGGTAGCGGATTGATCAGCGTCCACCACATTAAGGCGGCTGTTAGGAACAAAACAATATAGTAGATCCGGTGAACGGTAAAATGCAGCATCACATAATCATGGATAACAGGAATATGGTACAAGGAAAATAGTCCGTTAAACATTAGAGCAGCTACCACCGGTCGAGCTAAAAAAGACAGCCTACGAAATGGGTTTACTTTCAGTATCCTCCGCCAGATAAAATCTGGAATCCCCAGCATAATCAGCGGCACCGCCACCAGATATGACAAGGCCATACTAACCATGTGGAAGGAAAACATTATATGCCCTAATAGACTAACGGGGCCCCCTTGTGCCAGATAAAGCGCAAGCATTCCGCACACAAATAGCGCTCTCCGCCAGAATGGAACCGGAGCTGCATCGGCATAACGTCCGGCAATCGGACCAATCCAAACGAAATATCCCGCCGTCAGCAGCAGCATAACCGCCAGAAAAAGCGGGCTCCATAGTTCAGCAAAGCTAAAGTATTGTAATCCCAGCATAACCCTAACCCCCTAACGCAGGATCTATTAGAACATCAAAAAGAGGGGGCATCTCAGCCCACCTCTTCTTTATTGTCCGTTAATTCCACCAAACCCAATACAGCGACATGATAATACAGGTACCAGCGATAAAGAAACCACCCAGCATAAAGATAATTGGCATTAGATGTCCTTTATCCTTCAGGTGCATCCAGAAACCCATCTGTACAATGACCTGAATGACTGCCATTACCAGTAGAAGAATAACTGCAAAGGTGGCATTCACCCCTCCAGCCGCAACAGCGGCGAAAGCAATTAAGGTCAAGACAATGGACAATATAAAGACAACAATATGCCTCTGTGGTCCTTCATGCCGATGACGATGCTTATACCCGCCGTTCTCTGGCACATGCTGATCTGTCGTCATAGTGTCTAGCCCACCTTTCCAAGTAGGTATACAACCGTAAAGATGAAGACCCATACCACATCAATAAAATGCCAGTACATAGCTGACACATATATCTTCGGTGCAGTAACTACGGTTAATCCTTTACGCATAAGTTGCCCAATCAGGATGGAGATCCATGCAATCCCGAAGGCTACGTGCGCACCGTGAAAGCCTACTAGTGTATAGAATGCCGAACTAAATGCACTTGTAGTCATTCCGAATTCTTCGTGTCTTACATATTGAGTAAACTCATAGATCTCTAGAATTAGGAAGCTTAGCCCTAAGGCTACAGTCACCAAAAGCCAGTTACGAAGCACTGCCGGACGGTTTCTATGCATCGCCTGGATAGCGAATACACTGGTCAGACTGCTTGCCAGGAGAAGGAATGTTGCAGCAGCTACAAGCGGCAGGTGAAACAGCTCATTCGCTGAAGGTCCCTCATTCGTTTGGTTGCGCAGTGCAAGAAACGTAGCGAACAACGTGCCGAACAGCACCGCTTCTCCGCCGAGAAATAACCAAAAAGCAAGTACCTTGTTTCGGCCTTCGAGCGTAGCTTTTTCCGGCTCGTGCGGAAGGGTGTCCTTAGAAGCTTCTGCATGTGCCGTTGTCATGTCCGCTCACTTCCTTCCAGCTCTTCGGGTTCAATATGCCATCCGTGATCATCATACAGTGAACGTATCAGCATAGATCCAAATGTAATAATAAGACCAATCGCAGTAACGATATAATTATTAAATAAAAAGCTCATAAAGGCGTTGCCGAAGTCATCCCGGCTAAACATAAAGCCAAGTCCAGCGATGAATATCCCAACAGACATAGTAAACGGCAATATGGTTGCAGACGGCATATGGATCGAGCCTACCGGTTCTGCTGGAGTCATACCTTTATTTCCTGCCATTTTTTCTTTCCAGAATGCATCAATACCACGGATAAGCGGCGTTTGCTTGAAGTTATATTCCGGCGGTGGCGAAGGAATCGTCCATTCCAGTGTACGTCCATCCTCCCACGGATCATCCGCTGCATCTGCTGGCTTTCTTGAAGTTATGAAGCAATTCACTAAGAAAATAATCGTACCGACTCCCATCAGCCCAGCACCGATTGTACTGACTAAATTCAGCAAATCAAATTGCTGATTCGGCAAATAAGTGAATACGCGGCGCTGCATCCCCATAAGTCCAAGGAAATGCTGTACAAAGAAGGTCAGATGGAATCCGATGATAAATGTCCAGAAGGTCCATTTGCCCAGCTTCTCACTTAGCATCTTACCGAACATCTTCGGCCACCAATAATGCAGACCTGCAAACAAGCCAAGCACCAAGCCGCCGACAATAACATAGTGGAAATGCGCTACAACAAAATACGTGTCATGGAACTGAAAGTCAGCAGGCGCCGATGCCAGCATGACACCAGTTACACCACCCATTGTAAAGGTAGGAATGAATCCTGCCGCGAACAGGTTCGGTGTCGTGAAACGCACTTGCCCGCCCCACATCGTGAACAGCCAGTTAAAAATCTTAATTCCGGTCGGAACTGCAATGAGCATCGTCGAAACAGAGAACAACGCGTTGGCTACAGGCCCAAGTCCGGTAGTGAACATATGGTGAGCCCAAACCATGAAGCCCAGGAAGGCAATCAGGATGGTAGCGAACACCATCGAGCTATACCCGAACAGTCGCTTACGCGAAAAAGTCGGGATGACCTCCGATATAATTCCGAAGGCAGGTAGAATGAGGATATATACTTCCGGATGACCAAATATCCAGAAGATATGTTGCCATAGCACCGGATTACCCCCAGCTCCAACCTCGAAGAAATTGGCTCCAAGAATCCGGTCGAATGTCAGCAGTACTAAACCTACTGTAACTGCTGGAAATGCAAACAAAATAATTGCGGAAGTAATAAAAGTAGTCCAAGCAAACATCGGCATCCGCATGTAGGTCATTCCCGGCGCACGCATCGTAATGATCGTGGCTAGAAAGTTAATCCCCCCGATAAGGGTACCTAATCCGGCAATTTGAAGACCGATCGTATAAAAGTCTACACCATGTGTAGTGCTGTATGTACTCGTAGATAGTGGGGTGTAGGAGGTCCATCCGGCATCAGGAGCGCCACCCATTACCCAGCTGAGATTCAGTAGAATTCCGCCGAACAGGAAGGTCCAGAAGCCAAGAGCATTTAGAAAAGGAAAGGCTACGTCACGCGCACCAATCTGTAGCGGTATGACGGCATTCATTAAGGCGAAGATGACTGGCATGACGCCTAGGAAGATCATCGTCGTACCATGCATAGTAATGAGTTCATTAAACGTTTGGGCGTCCAAAAAGTCATTCATTGGTTTGATGAGTTGCCAGCGAATCAGAAGTGCTTCAATCCCGCCGATACCAAAAAATAATCCTCCGGCCCATAGGTACAAAATTGCGATTTTTTTATGATCGACGGTTGTTAGCCAATCCATAAGTCCTGTATGGCGCTTCACACTGTGGCCATGCCCCAGAGGCTTGGATGAATTCAAGGTATGCGCTGCTTGAGCCAAAGTTCGTACCCCCTTTTTCGAAAGTTCCGCCCGCCTTTAGGCTAAGGCATTAGTCCAGCTTATAGTTGGCCAGATACTCAGCAATGCCGTCAATCTCCGCATCACTTAGGCCTAGATCTTTGGGGTTAGGCATCAGATTGCCCGGTTTTACCGATTGTGGATCATGCAGCCATGTTTTGAGATTTTCCTCAATTGGCGCACCATCTTCCCTCGTATCATCGTTTAGCAGGATCCCTGCTATCGACTCCCGAGAACCAATTCCGGTCAAGTTCGGCGCATTATTAATCCCTTGATCACCTACAGCATGGCAAGTCAGACACGCTGCTTTGAATTTCTCAGCTAAAGCAGGATCCTCTGGCAGCACAGCTACAGGTGCTTTCATGGAATCTATCCACTTCTGAAAATCTTGTTCACTAACCGATTTCACCTTAAATTCCATGAATCCATGAGACGGTCCGCATAGCTCCGCACATTTTCCGCGGTAAACGCCTTCATTAGGTGCACTGAAGCTGAAGCGGTTAATCGTTCCGGCTGGGTTAGTATCGATTTTACCGGAAAGGGAAGGGACCCAGAAGGAGTGCAGCACGTCTTTAGTTTCCAGTTCAAAAGCAATGTCCTTGCCTACTGGAATAATTAGATCCTGCGCTGTAGTCACCTTGTAATCGGTATACTCAAACTCCCACCAATATTGGTGGCCGGTTACTTTAACCTTAATCGCATCCTTGTCATTGGCATGATCATCTCCTGCGGCAAATACTGCCTTCACCGTCGGAACTGCCAGTACCACTACGAGGATAAGCGGAATGACCGTCCAGAGAATCTCAAGCTTGATGCTACCCTCAACCTGCTCAGGGATTTCATTCTGACCCGGCTTTCGACGGAAACGGATCAGTACATAAGCTGCAATCGTAAAGACAATCAGCAACACGACGATCATAATACTGATCGACAGCTCCATTAATCCATAAGACATTTCCGCCTGAGGCCCCTGTGGTCTGAGCACTGACAAGTCCTCACGGCCGCACCCGGCAAGAAAGAGACCAAACATAGCGGTCATGGGAAGGAGTCGCTTTACAGCCTGCCACGTTTTCATCATTGATCTACCCCGCTTTTCCCGATTTCGTAGGTTCCTGTTTTTTTCTGTCAATTATAACAATCACTATTAATATAAGTTTAAGGGAAAGTTTTGTCAATCGTTCACAACTAGTTCACATTGTAATTTTCGACATAATAATCCCTTGTCCCGCCTGCATTTATGCGTTTTTTTTGAAAACGCAATCAAATAAAAAATGATCGTTAAAGCGCATTCATTGTGAAATGTGTCTATTAATTCATTTGACTATTTTATGAGAGACAATATTTGTTATTCATAAATGTACATACAAAAAAAACCGATTCCTGCAACAAACGTTGCTCGGGCACGGTTTATAAGAATCCTCGTGGATGTTATTACTCAAAATGATGTCAAAAGTAAGTAAGTGACACTCGTATCTGTTAGCTAGGAGACGGATGAATTCATCTTTACCAGCTCATGCTCCACGACCATGGTCAGTTCTTCTTCATAGCCTCCGGTAATCCGATATTTTCGGACGTACTCCTTTACGAATTTCTTGGGATCTTTGGGCCGGAAAATGCGTGTCATTTCCCGTAAACTTTCCTTGACTTCGTTATGACCTTTACTTGCCATGATCAGTTCCCTCCCAAAACATTGAAAATGAATGCTCCGTTGTAGAGAATGCATGATGAAAAGTACGCCGTAACCTCGAATGCAAGTGAAGTAACCATTACACATACGTGGCTTGCATTATCCGCCAAAACGTAAAATTCAAAGCTTCAAAGCCTTGAGATACTGGTTCGCCGGTGAAGCAGGTTCGTCGTGATTTGGGCTGAGAGTAAGGACGCTTGATGAACGATAGCTCCTTGACACTTTTATTACCCGAAGAGCCACTTACTGAATCACCCCTTTCGGGCCTTATCGTTATATTGTATCATATTCCGGTCCAACTTCCACCTTTCCTTGTAAAATGTGCTAATTGGAAAATTTTTATTTTTTATAATGATCATCGTAAGTCATATTCGTCGTGTCGGGTTAAAATACAATATGCTCTATAGCTGGCCACACCTATTACTTACCACAGCAAGAAAAGGAGAACTCTATGGGCCAAACTACACCATTGCTGACTTCAGCTTATAACATAGTTCCCGCGATGACCATCGCGCTACCAGAGGAAACTGCAACGCGTCGGGAAGGTCTTGAACAGGCTCATTGTGTAATTCAAAAGGAATATCCAAAGATGCATAGTATGCTTATTGCCCGCCACGGTAAGCTAATCTTCGAACGATACTACGGCAACCATCATGCCGGGACATTAAATGATCTTAGATCTGCTACCAAAAGCTTTATCAGCGCAATTACCGGAATTGCTATCGATCGGGGAGATATCCCCGATATCGATATTTCGGTTTCCAAGGTACTACGTAAACATGTTCCATACCTTCACTCCCCTCATTTATCCAAAATCACTCTCCGTCATCTGCTCACCATGACTTCCGGATTTAGCTGGATCACGGGCAAAAAGCTAGGAGAGCCTTTCGTCCGGAATCTCCATCGTAGTCGACGCTGGGGTTCCTTTGCCCTTAGTATGAACATAATTCCGGAACATATCGGTCAATTTCAATACCGTAGTATTGACTCCCATCTGATTTCGATGATTCTTAGTGAAAGTACAGGTCTCGATGCGTTCACCTATGCAGCTGAGCATTTATTTAGCCCTCTCCGAATGACTCACACCGCTTGGTTACCAAGTCCTGAGGGACACAGTATGGGACATATTGGTCTATACTTGAACTCAAGAGATATGACTAAATTCGGAATTTGTTTACTTAATGACGGTGTATATGCAGAGCAGCAGATCATTCCAAATCATTGGTTGCAAGAAGCGCTAACCGCACAGACTACGGGATATCCGGCTTTTGGAGATTATGGATATCAGTTCTGGATGGGTACAATGAGCGGTCAACCCTACAAGCTTGCGCATGGGCATGGCGGACAGCAAATCCTTCTCCTGCCAAAGTTAGATGCGGTTGTGGTCTTTACAGCAGAGAGCAAGACAAACAATTGGAAGAGCCCTCGTAAACTGTTGGAAAAATATATTATACCCTCAATGAGCTAAACATACTTTTTCCTGACAAGTCATAGGCTTTAAGGAAGAAGGGTTGGCTAACCAACCCCATCCCTTCTTGTCCAAGTAGAAGGAGAGTGAACCCTTTGTCCCCTTTCAAATCATCCACCGGACTGCCTGATAATATTGCAGGCGCGCTGTGCTATTTTTTTCCTTTTATTGGCGGTGTGATCTTTCTCGCTCTGGAGAAACGCAACCGTTTCGTGCTGTTCCACGCTCTGCAATCCCTGCTTACGTTCGGCGTGCTGATGATCCTCCATGTTCTAACCGGATTTATTCCTTTCCTCGGCTCCCTGATGAGTGCAATCCTTTCTCTTTGCAGCTTTGCTATATGGCTACTTATGATCTATCAGGCTTTGAGCAGCAGATGGTATAAGCTTCCTTGGGTGGGGGATATCGCGGAAAGTCAGATTCGACATCTATAAGTACCACTGAACTAACACCTCTTATCGCTGAAAAGTATTCCCTTTTGCCCATCCACTCCTTACAATGGAAAGACGGGCATCAACGGAATTCTACAGGCTGGAGGAATTTAAATGTATCTATTCATCATAAACCCACGTTCCGGCGGGGGCGCAGGCGGGCGGACCTGGCATACTGTAGAGGCGCTCATGAAAGAGCGGATGCTGCCATATATGACCTTGTTTACGCATAGCGCAGAGGGTGCAGAAGCTCTCGTTCTAAACACACTTAAACACCGTGAGGACTGGAAGGCCGCGATTATAATCGGCGGCGATGGCACGCTGCACAGCATTTTGGGTGCCCTTCGCGGCAAAGATATTCCCATGGCGATCATTCCAGCCGGCTCCGGCAACGACTCCGCACGCGGCTTCGGCATTCCGCTTTCGACTGAAGCTGCACTGGAAGCCGCACTTAGCGAGCGATATATCGAAGCTGATCTGATCTCAGGTGCAAATGGACTGACTTTAACAGCCGTTGCCAACGGCTTTGATGCACAGGTGGCCGAGAATGTGAATGCCAGCCGTTACAAACGGCTGTGCAACGCCATTGGCGCAGGCCAACTGGCTTATATCATCGGCATATTACATACGCTGATGACGTTTAAGCCATGCCGGGTGAGTGTTGCGTGCGACGGGACGGAGCACGTCTTTGAGAAGGCATGGCTGGTCTCGGTCTGCAACCTGCCCAGCTACGGCGGCGGGCTCTTGATCTGCCCGCAGGCGAAGGCCGATGACGGCCAGCTCGACGTCTGCGTCGTACATGGGTGCAGCCGCGGGCAACTGCTGCGGCTGTTCCCAACGGTACTGAAGGGCAAGCATATAGCGCTGCCCTTCGTGTCGATGCTGCGTGGACGTAGCGTAGCCGTCAACTTCGCAGAGGCCCGGCCGGCGATCGGCGATGGCGAGAGCTTCGGCAACGGGCCGCTTGCCGCACGCTGCGAGCCAGGGGCGCTGCGGGTGCTCTCGCCGCTGGCGGCGGTTAGCGTGCAGCGCCACGCCGATCCTGCAGCGGCATGCGGTGGCAACGGGTAAACCATACCCGTTGCATAACACAAAAAAAACAGCAAGAGACAGGCTTATAAACCTGTCTCTTGCTGTTTTAATGTTAACTTCCTTCGAATTTACACTAAAGAGTCTCAGCTAAGCAGCCCTTCCTCTTCTTCCACGAAAGAAATTCTTCCATCCTCCAGCGAAGCGATTCGCACGAGCGATTCTACCCGGTAGCCAGCTTCCTGCAGAAGCCGATTCCCCGGCTGGAATGCTTTTTCGATCACAATACCAATCCCAACCACGCTTCCCCCTGCCTGCTCAACAATACGAGCAAGCCCGAAGGCGGCTTCGCCATTCGCCAAGAAATCATCGACAATCAGAACCCGCTCACCCGGAGCAATGAACTTCTTGGAAACGGTAATTTCATTCGTTTCTTTCTTCGTGAAGGAGTAAACCTTTTCTACATAAATGTCCTCTGTCAGTGTCAACGATTTCTGCTTACGGGCAAAAATCAGCGGAACCTCCAGCTCTAATGCCGTCATAATCCCCGGAGCAATCCCCGAAGATTCAATTGTCAGTACCTTCGTAATCTCTTCGCCGGAAAAACGGCGGGTAAACTCACGGCCAACCTCACGCATTAGAAAGGGGTCCATCTGATGATTCAGAAAAGAATCTACCTTGAGCACGCCTTGCCCGAGTACAATACCTTCTTTCAACACCTTTTGTCTCAACAGCTCCATAGTGCTCCTCCTCTCCCATCAATGAATCCTTTCTCCCCACTTTAAAGACCTGTCGGTTTTTGTGGCAATAAATTTCCAACGATAGATTTTAAATTATGATCATCTTTGCTCTTTTCTTGCCCGTTATCATAACCCGTAATTCGAATCTCCACGAAATCGCCCGGATTTACCGGCTTAAAGATCAATTTCTCGCGGTCTTCCAGTCTCACGTTAAATTTCATGTCCTTGAACATTTCAACTAGCTCTGCTTCTCCGGGACTTGCTCCTTTATCCAGAAACAGCAGTCCGCGCAATTTTTTAGGACCATCCTCATGCACCACTTCAAAATGTACGATACATTCCATGCTTTTCACCTCCCTGTAATAGCTACTGCGCCTGTTCTTCCCCATCATCGCCTGGATCATACATCACATATTTGCTGTGAATTTTGCTGTAACGTTCACCATAACGTTCTTCTAATTCGGCGCCCATATCCTGCTCCAGCTCGAACAATACCATTTCCTGTGAAAAATGATTCAATAGCAGATCCACTAACACCGGGTGCTCGGTTACAACCGCTTGCGCTGATCCATCTTCATAGCGCATCCCGAGCATACACCAGCTCCGATCGATCACGAATGAGAACTTCCGTCCATCCTGTCGCTGCGAATCTCTTCCGAGAGGCGGCCATACCGGATAAGAGGCCGGAGCAGCATTGCCTCCGTCAAACGCCCATAAGAGTCTAACGCCACGCAACTCCGCCTGTTCAAGTTCACTCCGCAGAAGTGACGCTTCCTCACGCCACATATCCACTACGATCTCTTGCTCAGCCATATTAAGTTGGCGAATAAGAGCGCCCAATACATTGCGGTCACCTTCCACATTATAAAACGAAGGGCTAACAGGTCCACCGCGAGGCATCTCACTTTCCATATATGCCAGTGAAGCTTGCACCCGTCCCGAGATCATGGTCGCGAGCTCCTCTGGATTGAGAACACTGTACCGCGCAGGTTCTCCTTCGCCACATCGTACATATCCCTGCTGCGTAAGGCGTTGTAGCGCCGCGTACACATTCGATCTTGAAACTCCGAGCTGTTTGGCAACCTCATAGCCAGAAGCCTGGCCTTTTGTCGCAAGCTCTACCATAATTTTGGACTCCATCTCCGTGAAGCCCAGATTGCGCAGATGCAGCAGCAGCTGTTCCATCTTGTTGTCCCCCTAAGCTGACTGAAATCCGTACTATATTTGCTCTGATCCACATCTCGGACACCATAAGGAGCCCTTAGGTAATTCATTTCGACAAATTTGGCACTGGATCATATCTCGCACACCGTTATCTTCAGTGACTGCAGATTCCTCCTGATGCTCATTCTTGTGCCATTCCCCAAAGCGGCGATCCAGCTCAAGTTGTCTTTTTCTTTCACGTTCCAGCTGCTCAGCTTGTTTACGTTCCCGCTCAATATCTTGTTCACTCGCCTTATATTCTTCGAGTGGCAGCTCATCATCCGGGTGCTGAACTTCAGCATACACCACACTCTGCGGGTGCAGCTTCATCGCAATCTCCTTCTCTTCATCCGTAAGCTCATCCGCACCATAATATTGATCTTCATCATCTTCATTCACAGATTGAACAAATACCGGTGTAGAAGGCACCCTTCTTGAAGCGGACAACGGCTCCAGCTTACTTCCGCATTTCGGACAAAAGTTAGCATCAAGCGCCACAATATGACCACATGAACATAGCCGCTCATTTTTCAGCTCAGCAATTCTCGTCCGCAGAACTTCAATTTTTTCCTGAAGCTTGGAACAGTTACGGGATAGCTCCACCATTTTACCTTCAGCTACCGACATATCCTTTGAACGATATCCTTCGTAAAAAAGCTTGCCCATTTTCGTAAATTCAACTTCCATCTCTTGTTCAACATCGGAAATAAGTCCGTTCATCTTGCCGATCTCTACTGAGTTTTGGGCTTTTTCGGTAACCCGGCTCGCGCTATCTTTAATTTTTTTGATAAAACTCATTACAGTTCCTCCCTCTCCAGCGATACGTGTTTCTATCATACCAAATGTATCGAGTAGATTCATTAATGTGCTTTAATACGCGATTTAGAGGAGAATGTTCCTATAAAATCCAGACTAATTGATTTAAGCCACTTCCCCCTTACACTTATGGGTTATATTTCCTGATTTTGAATGTAATTTTGCGTCAGAGGTTCTACATCGGTTAAAATAGAATTATCACAAATAACGAAATCGGGAGAGTTTCAGTGGAAGAACATGAGAGCACACAGCTTACGCTTAGTCAGCTACAAGTACACGTTAAGGATCTGCAACAGTGGCAAGGTAACAGCAACGAGGATTTCGCCAAACTGATAAACGAGTTCGAAGCTTTGCCGGCCCTTTATCGTCACGCGTTAAATGATCTTCAGAATAAAATCGATGTAATTAAGACGGAATGGCAATCCCGCGACGGCTTCAGTCCCATCGAACATGTCAAATGCCGAATCAAAGAACCCAAGAGTATTCTTCAAAAGATGGAGCGCAAAGGCTACGGTTTCAGCTTGGAAAATATGGAGCAATATATTCACGATATTGCCGGAATGCGGATTGTATGTGCCTTTGTTAAAGATATATACCGTTTAGTAGACCATCTTAGTACACGCGAAGACATCCGCGTGCTTGAGATTAAAGATTATATAGCTCATCCTAAACCAAACGGATATCAAAGCCTTCATCTTATAGTGGGAATCCCGCTCGTCCTGCTGGAAGGAACACGCTGGGTCAAGGCTGAGATACAGCTGCGCACCCTGGCTATGGACTTCTGGGCAAGCATGGAGCATATTTTGTATTATAAATTCGATAAACAGCTTCCTTCCCATGTTGCCGAGGAACTAAAAGAAGCCGCGCGCGCCGCTGATGAACTAGATCAGAAAATGCTGCGTCTTCGCCGTGAGATTCTAGAACTTTCCGAGGGTGATTCTCCCTCCAGTGAACAGCATTAGAATAATTAAAAGCCGCATTCTCATCAGAGATGCGGCTTTCGTATGTCCAGCTACTTCTTAATCAGACCCTTATTGGCCCGTCGTGCAGACGCTTCTGCAACCCGCTGCATAATCAAAGTTAATCCCTCAATGGCTTTAGGTGTCTGCGGTAGCAACGTTCCCCAGTCTTCTGTAACTTCAGCTACAACTACCGGCGAAGGAAACGGTCTAGCTGCAATCTCATGGAACTGTGGCCCAGGCTGATGTAGCGAACCTTCAGCAGCCGCTTCTGCCAGCCATTCTCCAGAGGAAATAGCCGGCCCCTTACGTTCAAGCCGAGCCAATTCCGTAGAAAGATCACTAACCGAAACTTCTTCTTCCTCTGTTTCAGCTTCGTCGCTGGAAATATCCCCTTCAGCCCAAAGGGCAAAAATCCCGTCCAAGAGCTCTCCTTTAGTAAACCCTCTCAGCGAAAGCGCCAGTAACGGCTCTTCAGCAAGACGTTCTTTAATAAGCCTCAGCGTCTCCGCCTTATACTCCACTTCGTCACCCTCAAAAAGGGCTTGCTCCAGCTCTCTATCTGTAGGCAAAAGCTCAAGTTCAGCCAGCTCACCCGTCAAACGCCCTTGCAGCAAGGCAAATACTTCTCCTGGACTTAGCGCCAGACTTCGCAATATTTCTTTTCTTCGGGAAGCATGCCATACCGGAACCTTCAGAGAGAGAGGTTGATTTGCTTGTTGTTCCTGAGCAGGAGCGCCGGTATTCGATTCACCTTTTGACCGTGAGCCTCCCGTCACTTTCCCAGGTAGCACCGCCCATGCTGCTTTTACTAATCCAGGCACAACTTCCAGCCGCATCTCTAAACGTTCACTCATTGTTTGATCCCTCCGTAAAACTCATATCTGTCTTACATCCAGTCCTGATCCTGCAGTTCAATAAGCTCCTTTAGTTCATGATTAGACATCTCAGTCAACCATGTTTCGCCAGAGCCAACAACTTGCTCGGAAAGATTTTTCTTACGCTCAATCAATTCATCAATGCGTTCTTCCAACGTACCTTGGCAAATCAGCTTATGCACTTGAACATTTTTATCCTGACCAATTCGGAACGCCCGGTCTGTCGCCTGATTCTCAACTGCCGGATTCCACCAACGGTCGTAATGGATAACATGGTTAGCCCTTGTAAGGTTCAGCCCTACGCCACCCGCTTTAAGCGAAAGTACGAAGAAGGATGGACCTTTCCCCTCTTGAAAATCATGGACCATCTCGTCGCGCTCTCGTTTTGGAATTCCGCCGTGCAAGAACAATGGTGCCGTTCCATAACGTTTAGTCAGCTTGCTAACCAAGAGCTCACCCATTGCTACATATTGAGTAAAAATCAACGCAGATTCTCCGACTTCCGCAATGCTGTCCAGAATCTCGAACATGACCTCCATTTTACCGGAATGTTCATTTCGCGGGCCCCGCCCTTCTTCTTTGCGGAAGAGCTGTGGATGATTGCAAATCTGCTTCAACTTCGTCAGAGAAGACAATACGAGTCCTCTGCGAGCCATCCCACTGCTCTCTCCGATCACGCCAAGCATTTCATCCACAACACCCTGATACAGGGCTGCCTGTGTCTCCGTCAGCGGACAATAAGACTTCAGCTCCAGCTTCTCCGGTAAATCTTTAGAGATATCCGGATCACTCTTCAAGCGCCGTAACAAGAATGGGGACACCAAGCGATGCAATTCCCGCAGTCGTTCTCCCCCCTCACCAGACACATAACGCTGCCGGAAGGAATGGTAGGTCCCTAAATAGCCCGGATTTAAAAAGTGAAAAATAGACCATAATTCCCCTAGTCTGTTCTCTACCGGAGTCCCTGTCATAGCTATGCGATGCGGCGCTGATAGCTTCATCACACTTTGTGCCTGTTTCGTCCGATGATTCTTAATATACTGAGCTTCATCCAGCACCACAGTGGACCAGTGAACATTCGCTAAATCCTCACTATCACGACCCGCTAAGTGATAGGTCGTCAATACGATATCATGACTGGCAGCCAGTTCTAAAAAGCTGTCCCCCCGCACACGGCGTCCACCATGATGAATGTGAACCTTGAGCGAAGGTGCAAAGCGCTGTAATTCCCGTTGCCAGTTCCCCAGAAGTGATGTTGGACATAGAATCAGCACAGGCTCCTGCTTCTCTTCAGGTGGAGCACTTAATGCCCGATCCAGCAGGCAGGTGATGACCTGCACCGTCTTCCCGAGACCCATGTCATCAGCCAGACACACTCCAAAGCCCAGACCACTAAGGACTGAAAGCCACTGATAACCGCGCTCCTGATAAGGTCTTAGCGTTCCATGCAGACCTTCAGGCACCGGGCGGACCGGAAGATTACGCAAAATGTCTCCCCGCATCAGCGATGACAATAGCCCGGATGTTTCCATCCCGGTGACCGACATCCCTTTCCAGAGTCGCTCATCGCCATCCTCAGCCTCTAGCCGCATCCAATCGGCTGCGGTCATTTCCCCATTTTCGTGGCGTTTCATATATCTAAGAACCTGGCGAATTTCTTTAGGGTCTACTTCAATCCATTCCCCGCGGAAACGTACAAAAGGTACGCCAGCTTCCACTAATGCGTTCAATTCTTCTTCGCTGATTGTACTCTCCCCAAGCGAAGCTTCAATGCGGAATGAAATCAGCTCTTCCATCCCAAGAGCCACAGGTGCAGGACTATCAATTCCACTAACATTCGGCTGCATTTTCATCTTCATGCCAATCCGGCGGCGTCCCTCACGGCTCCAGCGCGATGGCATCTGCACGGTTATTCCCCGCTCACGCAGCTGCTGCACTGTCTCCTTCAAAAAGAAATAAAGACGCTCTGGTTCCAAATCCGCTCCCGTGGGTGCAGGCTTATCAAGAGCGCGCTGAATATCAGGAGAGATTCTTGCTGCTCGCCCCAGCGCTATAAGAAGCTGCTGCTGTATATTGCGATAGCGTTTGCCCCATAACGTAAACTCTCGCTCCTTACTGCTCCAGATGGATTTCGCCGGAATCCAGAATTCGCCCTCTTCCTTGTTCTCTGCCCAGAAGGTTAACCGCCAGATTTCGTCATTATCTCCAGGTGGCTCGAGACGTAGCCCAAGACCCAGCTGACCGCTCCGCGCTTCTTCAGGTTCAGATTGCGGCACATCGCTTCCAGCGGTCTCATTCACGGTAGCCAGAAGATCTGTCACCTCTGCTTGAGTTCCCTGAACAGGTATATCCCTGCTTCCTGTAAGAAGGCTATTCCACCATAACTCCGTTAAAGGGGAATAACCGCGGCGATAGTTGGCTTTGTAAGGTGTAAGTTCACTTTCAATGCCCGCAATCACTTTCTTTATCTCTGCAGTCATTACTGCCTGCATAAAGGAGTACAACACATAGGCGCCAGCCTCTTCCCGCGAGGATAAATCCCCCGCCTCAGCGATATGCGTCCCTAGAGCCAACACCGGCATGGATGCTGCCAGCTGCAGAAAGATCTCCTTATCCTCCTGCTTTCGAAAAGCCGGAGACCAGCAGACTGTTGCTGCCTGTTCACCACCACGTCGACGCGAACCTACCGGACGCGGTGGCAAGGCTCCTGGCGTAACTCCCCCAGTGCCCATCAGCTCCAGCGCAAAGCGGGCTGCCGCTGCCCAATAGCGCAATTCGCCGCCAGGCTCCACTCCCTGATCTCGGCACAACGTCTCATCCCATGCCAGAAGCAGTTCAAATGCATCGCTAGGGACTAAGGCAAGCCCTTCGAATGTCCGTCCGGGCAATCCACGTCGTGCTGGCTTCCCCTCTACAGGAGGAGCCGGATATTTCACTTCTGCCAACCGCAGAGCAGCACTCGCAAAGGGGCGCACTCCTCCCTGCAGCTCCAGCCGCTTCACCACTCGGGTCCAAGCGTCAACCTTAGGCTCCGAAGTTTCGCCAGAGAAGCAAAATAACACATCCCCCAACCATATTGCATAAAGGTGCTTAGTCATCGGTGATCTCCTGTCTTTTAAGCAAGCAAAAAAAGAACCAGTCGCCACCATTTGGTGGTAACTGCAACCTTTTCCGCGAGAAATAAATTTTGAAGCTATACAAGTAGAAGTAGTTTCTCCATCCTTTTAGAGATGAGATACGCTCCTGTAAGAAATATAAGGATAAAGAACTAGGATAAAACTAATCTGCTCTTGAATCTTCATCTCTTCATCTTATACGAAAAAGCGCTGATTTAAAAACGTTTCTGCATTTTTTCTGCAGATTTTTATGCAAATAAAGTTGAAGTACATAGAAACACCCATAAATTTGATTCAATTCAGCATATTTTCAATCAATGTTCTAGTCACTATCGTAAAATACCCTGCACCACTACCATGCTATCCATGAATATTGTGACTCACAAGTCATTTATTTTCTATTTATAGTCTTAATTGTGCTGAAAGCGGGTATATTTTAAGTAGGTATTACCCTATTAAAAAAAGCTAGGGAGTGAATTCTTTGAGACGTTATAATCCTTATAAATGGTGGAATCTTCTGTTCTTCCTAGGTGTGATCATTGTCAATGTACTCTCAGTGACCTTGCCATTAGGCGGAAACAGCACCGGTGAAATTTCCGACAAATATCATACCTACTTGACCCCTGCTGGTTACGCTTTCTCCATCTGGTCACTAATTTATCTACTCTTAGCCGGCTTCGTCATTTATCAATTCCGACCAAATACAAGCACTCGGGATTCTATACAAGCCATTGGTATATGGTTTGTTCTGAGCTGTATTTTTAATATGAGCTGGCTCTTCCTCTGGCAATATTTATACATTGAGCTCTCTCTGGTCGCTATGGTGCTCATGTTAATCACACTGATTGTCATTTATCGAAAAACACGCCTGATCGCAAATCCTACTTCAGGCGAGAATTGGCTGGTGAAGTTACCCTTCAGTATATACCTTGGCTGGATCTCTGTGGCCACTATCGTGAACGTCAGCATTGTTCTGGAGAAGAATCATTGGGAAGGTTGGGGCCTTAGCGGTAGCACTTGGGCCGTTATCATGCTCTGCGTGGGGACTCTGCTTGCGGTTGTGGTCAGCTATCCTTACCGAGATAGCATCTATCCACTCGTATTCGTATGGGCTTTCATCGCGATTGCCTTGGAACAAAAAGAGGCCAGCAATGTCTATATCACTGGCCTGATTACAGCAGGGCTCCTGCTGCTTTACAGCATCTGGCTACTGCTTACACCGCGTCGTAATAGGTATAACAGATACAGAAGTTACTGATCCTAATATAACAATGGCAGGCTAAGGTTACCCACCTTAGCCTGCCATTTTGTAAAATAATAAAAGTGCAAAAAGATAACGTCTTATTTCTTCCGAGCTACCGCTTCAATCTCAACAAGTCCGTCTTTAGGCAGACGCGCAACTTCAATGGCACTGCGGGCAGGATAAGGTTCTTTAAAGAAGGTGCTATACACCTCATTAACAGCCGCGAAATCATTCATATCCTTTAAGAAAACAGTTGTCTTTACTACATGGTCCAGCGTTGCACCAGCTTCTTCAAGAATGGCTTGTACATTGCTAAGCGCTTGACGCGCTTGTTCTTGTACGCCCTCCGCCAAATTTCCCGTTTCCGGATTCAGACCAAGTTGTCCAGAAGTGTATACCCAGCTACCCGTGGTGATGGCCTGACTATAAGGACCAATTGCTCCGGGTGCTTTTGTTGTAGCTACTTGTTTTTTGCTCATTTTACTACCCCTTTCCATTATGCGCTGATCATTTATTGTTCATTGTAAGTCCTGTTCTCATCTTAATGCAAATTTATTAGAGCCCCTGAGAGCTTAGCGTTTCCCAATCACATGAATTACTTCATTCATATAAATATGTAATCCATGGGTATCTGCAGAAGCAATGTTCACCATAGCTCTTGCTACTGTAGTGCCAGGTATGGCACGATATTGAGCTGCTTTGCCCACCATTACGGGATCCAGCACTTTCATCAATCCAGCTCCGACTCTTTCTCCTAATCTGAATTCTTCACGTTGGCCCAATAACAAGGAAGGACGAAATATATGCAAGCCTTGAAATCCAATAGCGGTTAACCCTTCTTCCGCCCTTCCCTTAGTCCGACTGTAGAAATTACGCGATTTCGCATTTGCTCCTATCGAAGAGACAACCAAAAACTGTTTAATACCCTGTTCTCTCGCTATGGCTGCAGCATCAAGCGGATAATGTAGATCGACTCGTTCAAATTTTTCTTGTGAACCCGCCTTCTTTATCGTGGTCCCTAAACAACAGAAGATAGAATGTACCCCGTCGAACGATTCTGTATAGTTCCTTAGGTTTTCCCAATCTACAACGATTTGCTTAAGCTTGGGATGTTCTATGGCCAACGGTGTCCGTACAAGCACCCTCACTTCTTCCCAACCATCGTGATTTAACAATTCCTCCGTAACCGCTTTGCCTACCAATCCGGTGGCGCCTAATACCATTGCTATCCTTAACAAGGAATAACCCCCTTTACTTCTTATTCAGTCCTTTAGAATACGACGACCTAACAGAAACGCAAGCGCAATCATAAGCGTCCCTACCACCAGCTGCATACCGTATACTTGAGTCCATTGCGGCCAGTGCGCAATTCTTTCATATAGTTGCCCCCCAATAAGCGGACCAAAAAAGGATGATAAACCCGTAAGCGCCGCATATGTAGCCATATACATCGGACGCTCTTTTTTCGGCGTGTCTCCAATAATAAAATTAAAGGCCAGCTGGTTGAAACCGCCTACACCAACACCAAAAACAATATGAGCCGCAAATAACACCGGCAGCATCGGCATCACCGATAAGAGTCCCCACATCAATGAAGACAACGCAATAATAGGCAAAGTAAAAAACAGCAGTCGCTTATTGCTGTATTTCGCATTTAGATTACCCCAAACGTAGAAGCTAGCCATCATAAACACAGTCTGGGACACATTAAGCAATGACAACGTTTCATAATTAATATGAAGCAACTGCAACATGACATAAGAATATAGCGGAACCGTTAGGTTCTGCAACAACAGCCAGGCAGCCAGAAACAAGGTTGATTTCATAAATAATGTATCTTTAAGCGGTTTCTTAAACATAGGCAAAAACTTATGCTCTTCCGATTTCTCGAAAGGCACATCCGGATAAAAAAAGAACACTACGACATTAGATAACGAGAAGATCCAGACAACAATATATAGAATCAGAAAACCATGACCACCGGGATAACGATCCAGAATAATACCGCCGCCATACATAACCAAACTTCCAAGTGCATTCAGGACCGTGTTGCGAATTCCAAAATAACGTCCACGTACACGCGCTGGAACCAGATCGCTAATCACTGAGCTCCACAGCACACCACCAGCGGTATTGGCAATAAAAGCAGTCGTGTATAAAGCAATAAATGCGATAACCCAATATTCTTTAGGAAAAATAAAC
This sequence comes from Paenibacillus sp. FSL E2-0201, assembly GCF_037963325.1. Classification (NCBI taxonomy): domain Bacteria; kingdom Bacillati; phylum Bacillota; class Bacilli; order Caryophanales; family Paenibacillaceae; genus Paenibacillus; species Paenibacillus sp. FSL E2-0201. The sequence continues at coordinate 534,689 of NZ_CP150154.1, read as the reverse complement.
GGGATCAGTCCCGTAGAACCCCAAAGTATCCTATGCAGACCGATAAAAGTAACCATGGCCCATTTGCGACTTGGCAACTTCTGAATTAAAAAAGCTACACCGATCTGCGCCACGTTAACTAATGTAGTAAGCGCTAGCACAAATCCGATTTGACTAGAGGAGGCTCCTAAATATAGAAGGAATCCTGTTAGAAACTGCCCTTGCAGCAGTACCTGAAAGATAGTTGAAGGCACACCTTCCAATGTTGCTATACGCAGATTTCTGCGATGTACTGAGGGTTTACGAGTACGTTTTGAAACCGTAACCTGATGTTTATTTTCCATGTTGTCCATAGAGGCGGTAACACTCCTTTGATGCGGCATTGGCTTCATTCTACTCCGCATCAATCTACTGTCAATACGCCAAATCACCAAATAATATTGGAGCTTTACTCACTATCCGTTTCAAGGGGCAAATAAAGCGAAAATGTACTTCCCTTCTCTTCCTCACTCTCCATAGAAATGAACCCGCCGAGCAATCTGGCCAAATCATTACTAATAGAAAGTCCTAGTCCTGTTCCACCATATTTCCGGTTAGTAGTTCTGTCTGCCTGTTGAAAGGCTTCAAAGATCATGTCATGCTTCTCCGGCGGGATTCCTATGCCACTATCCTCCACATCAAATACAAGCCAGCGCTGAAGGGTATCCCCTTCCCCAAATTCCTGCTTGCGGATTTGCAGCGATACGTAACCTGTCTTTGTAAACTTAATAGCATTAGAGAGCAAGTTACGCAGAATCTGCTGCACTCGATGTGGATCGGAATGAATCATTGTAGGGACATTCTCATCCATAGAGATATGAAATTCCAGTCCTTTTTGCTTGGCCGTCACAGCGAACTGCATAGCCAGCAACTCTGGAATCTCGCTAACATTTAATTCTTCATTTATAATATCCAGTCGTCCCGCCTCCACCTTGGACAGATCCAGAATATCGCTGATGATCATCAACAATTCATCCCCCGAACGATGGATAATGGCCGCATACTCCTTTATTTCTTCTTCAGTAAGTGAATCATCATTTTCTTCAATTAATTGCGATAAATTTATGATGCTATTCAGTGGAGTTCTAAGCTCATGCGACATGTTTGCGAGAAATTCCGATTTGAATTGAGACGCCATCATTAACTGATTAGCACGTTCTTCAAGTACAAGCTTATTCTTATGCAATTCTTCAGTCTGAGCAGACAGCTGTTCGTTAGCACGCTGGATCTGCTCATTCCTTAAGAGACCAAGTTGAAAATCACGGATAATTAATGAAAATAAAATGCTTAGAATTAACCCTGCAGGGAACGTAATTGGCATAATCTCTTTTATGTACTCTTCCACTGGGATAACGCCTAATATCATAATGTTTATTGCATTCATTAGATTTATGATCAGAATAACGATCAAACCCTGATTCACTATACTGAGGGTTGAACGTCTAACCCAGTAACTAAGTGCGGCGCAAATAAATCCCAAAATAAACAAATTAATCATCCCTGCCACCGCTGCCTCGTTCACCCCAAAGGTTAACCTTGTAAGTCCCGTTCCTATACCAATCAACACAAGAGTAATAGGCCTAGGATACGCCAGCGTCGAGATAATTAGAGGTACAAAGCGCAAATCAAAGATCACATGGTCGTCCAGATTATAACCAAAAAGAGTACTGACCCAACCGGCAAAAATCGCCAGGATCACCCAGCTTACCTTCTTTATTCCTACCGTTGCATTTGAAATTGTATGTTTATATATCAGATTAGCCAAATAGGCCACGGCTATAAGAATTGCGGTATTCCCGAAAAATATTTTAAGATACCCCATAGATTCGCTCCCGGTAGCACAAGATAAATTACAGATTTCATCTCATAATAATACCATAGCTTAACCTCCGTTCGTCTAATTGTTGCATAGGAAGAGCGCAAATCGTATACGATTTGCGCTCTTCCTATAACATTATATAGTTTAGGTATTTATAGCATTAGCTAATTTACTTAATCACGATAGGAACGTCCCCAGCTTTGATACTCTTTTTCCGCTTCATCTTTCGAATGACCATAACGTTCTTGCAGTTTCCCTACCAATTTATCCTTCTCACCATCAATCACATCAAGATCGTCATCAGTAAGCTTGCCCCATTGCTTCTTGGCCTCGCCTTTGAGCTGTTTCCATTTTCCTTTAAACACGTTATTATCCATTATATGCTCATCTCCTTAGCTGAATTAATTAGGGTACTGTGTTATCGTTACATTACCCTGTCCTATTCCCCCTGAATCTGACCCGTTCTAAAATAAGTCACATCCTGTCAAATAATAGTTTAAAAAAAGGTATTCAAATCCTTTAAAATTTGATATAATCCAGATATAAATTAAACATTTAATTTTTTAAGTGATTTTTTTCACATGAGTTATCTGCTCTATGTGCTAGAATGCCCTCGGAGCTGAAACAACATCGTTAAATTTTTTTCTATTGTATGCCGATATATGTCATGACACTGTTAGAGTTTGGCACTTCACCCCATGATTAAAGTGACAAATATCATTTATAAAGTGATTTTTATCACTTCGCATTACTATTAAAATGTTTTACATTTTAATATATATATTTTAAACTATATTTTTGGAGGTCATAACAAATGAAAAAAACATCAGTAATCTTGTCGACTGCCCTTATCCTAGGTAGTTTGCTCGCAGGTTGTGGAAACAACACAGACAACACCCCGGCAGCTACTAATGCTCCAACAGAAAACAGTACAGCTACTAATTCCACTAACACAGGAACTGAAGCAGCTAAGTACAAAGACGGAACTTACTATGCTACTGCCGATGTTGATGCTAAAACTGGCTGGCAATATTTCGCACTCTTAACTGTAGAAGGTGGAAAGATCACTAAAGCTGATTGGGATGCATTTAACGTAAACACTGCTGGCGACATGAAGAAAAAACTTTCCGAAGATGGTAAATATGGCATGAAAGCTGGTGGTGCTTCTTCTGAATGGCACGAGCAAGCAGCAAAAGCTGAAGCTTTCCTGATTGAAAAACAAGATCCAGCAGCTATAACTTTTGACGCTGAGGGGAAAACTGATGCTATCTCCGGCGTATCTGTACACGTATCTGACTTTGTGAAGGCTGCTCAAGCTGCTTTGGCTGCTGGACCTGTTGAACCTGGTCAATACAAAGACGGAGGCTACCATGCTGAAGGCGAAATGGATAAAGACTCTGGTTGGAAATCCACTGTTGACTTGACTGTTGCTAACGGTAACGTTGTTGCTGTTAAATTCAGTGGTGTAAATGCTGCTGGCGACGACAAGAAACAATTCTCCGTCGATGGTAAATACGGTATGAAAGCTGGCGGTGCTTCCGCTGAATGGCATGAAGAGATCGCTAAAGTTGAGCAATACTTCCTTGAAAAAGGCGCTGCTCCAGAACTTACAGCTGAAGGTAAAACTGATGCAATTTCCGGCGTGAGTATTCATGTTGGTGAATATTTTACACTTGCTGAAAAAGCACTCGAAGGCGCGAAATAATTTCGCATAACCTTCTGCAGTTAATCAGACGAATGAGGTGAATTTCTTTTGAAAAAAATAGTCATTTTGGGCGGCGGCTACGGCGGCGTACTCACGGCTAAGAAACTGGCAAAGAAATTTAAGAAAAACAAAGATGTTGAAATTACTCTGATCGACCGGAATCCATATCACACTCTATTGACTGAGCTGCATGAGGTTGCCGCGAACCGTGCTCCAGAGGATTCAATCAAGATCGATCTTAAGAAAATCTTTGCTGGTCTTAAAGTGAATGTTGTTCTTGACGAAATCAGCAATATTGATTTCAAGGGTAAGAAACTCAAATCTAACAAAACTACCTATGCGTACGATTACCTTGTAATCGGTACAGGTAGCAAACCAACTTTCTTCGGTATTCCAGGTGCAGAAGAGAATACCTTCTCCTTCTGGTCTTACGATGATGCGGTAGCATTGAAGCGTCAAATCCGCGACATGTATACCAAAGCAGCTATGGAGAAAAATCCAGAAGTACGCCGTGCAATGCTAACTTTTGTTATCATTGGTGCCGGCTTCACTGGTGTCGAGCTAGTTGGGGAAATGGCTGAGCAACGCGAGGAACTATGCAAGGAGTTCTATATCGACCCATCCGAAGTAAGATTGATTGTGGCTGATATGGCTCCGAAGATTCTGCCTATCCTTCCAGATAAGCTGATTCAAAAAGCCGAAGCTCACCTACGCAAGCTGAACGTGGAAATTGTTACAGGCGCTAAGATCACTGAAGTAGGCGAAGGTAGTGTTGCCCTTGGTGAGAAAAACGTCGTTGCTTCACAAACTATTGTTTGGACTGCAGGTGTTGAAGGTTCCGAAATCGTAGGTGGACTTGAAGTACAACAACAAGGCCGCAAACGTATTGTTACGAATGAGAACCTTGAAAGTGTAGATCATAAGAACGTATATGTAGTAGGGGACAACATTTTCTTCATTCCTGAAGGTGAAACTCGTCCTGTACCACAAATGGTTGAGAATGCTGAACAAGCAGCTCCGATCGTTGCTGGTAACATTGCAGCTGACATTCAGAACACTGCTAAAAAAGCATACAAACCAGGTTTCCACGGTACCATGGTATCCATCGGTAGCCGCTACGGTGTAGCAAACGTTGGTTTGCCAGGCAAGTTCTTTATGCTTACTGGATTTATGGCAATGCTATCCAAACACTTTATCAATATGTTCTACCTGTCTCAGGTTGTAGGCTTCAATAAAGTTTGGACTTACATGATGCATGAGTTCTTCCATGTTGAGAACCGTAAGAGCTTCTTGGGCGGACACTTCTCCAAGCGTTCACCTAACTTCTGGCTCGTTCCGCTTCGCATGCTGCTTGGTGGAATGTGGTTATATGAAGGTATAGATAAGCTACGGAAAATTTGGGTAGATCCGAACAAGATATTCCTGATTCCAGCCGCTCCTTTTGCAACGGATGCTTCATCAGCAGCCAGCGTAGCGGTGGATGCAGTTAAAACAACAGTAGACGCACAATCTGCAGCTTCAGCAGTATCCACTGCAAAAGAAGCGGTTGAAGCATTACCAGTTCCTGGATTCGTATATAATATTACGAACTGGTTCATGGACTTGATGTTCTACAACAACGACGGAAGTTATACTTTCCTCGCGAAATGGTTCCAAATCGGTATGGTATGTGCAGAAATCGTGTTCGGTATTATGCTCATCGTGGGTCTGTTCACAGCTATTGCTTCTATAGCGACGATAGCCATGTCCGTCATGATCTGGTCGACCAAAATGGCTTCTACAGAAATGTTATGGTATGTTGGTGCGGGTATCGCCTGCATCGGCGGATCAGGCAGCACATTTGGCCTAGATTACTATGTACTTCCTTGGCTTAAGAAACATTGGAAGAGAGTTCCGCTCGTCAGACGATGGTATCTATACACCGACTGATTATAATGCCCTGAATTCGTGTAATTTATTTTAAAACAAATATGTAGATTACATGTCAGTATAGTTAAATATGGATGTACTTCAGAGTAATGTGTCCCTAGGACACATTACTCTCCTTATTTACAAGAAGGAAATATTCCTCCTAATATCAGGAAATGGTTTATTTCTTTTTTAATGAATGGTTTTGTAGGGATGATCAGGGGTATGGTTTCTTCCGGCAAAACCGACAAGAAGGAGAGAATCTTGTGAACAAACAACTCATAGAAGATACCCTCCGGTTGTTGCATACTGAAATGTCACCTATTGCCGGAATCCAGCTTCAGCCCTCTCCGGCGGCATGTGAACAGCTACTCTCGGTACTGGAACGCCATGATCTGGAATACAACCGCAAAGTCAATTTGCTGGGTATTTACACTATTCTCACTTTGGCAGCAGAGCGCCATATGGAATGTATCCCACATCATCCCGACCTTACCCGCAACATTTTGGATGGAGATTATTTGTATAGCTTTTATCTGCAGTTTGCGGTGAAATGCCGTGAGCTCGACCTAGTTGCTTACCTGGCTCCTTCGATCAAAAAAATGCAGATTAGACGGTCAAATGGAGACTTCGCGGAACAAGATCCGGCGGCTGGAATCGAACAGTTCTTGATTCAAGAGTGCAGACAGCGCAGTCGCACTAGTAAAGCCATTTGACAGGTGGGATTTCATAAAATGAAGCTTCATGAAGCCTTAAATATAGACATAAATGAAATCAATCGCGAAATCGTAAACCTTGTAGCACGTGATAAAGATGTTCCTAAGAAATCTCAGCTCGCGCAGAGTGTTCTTGAACTTATAAATTCAGGTGGTAAACGCCTCCGCCCTCTTATGGTCATTGTTGGCAGCCGATTCGGCCTAAAGGATACAGGTCGTAGAGCGCTTCAATTAGCTGCTGCCGCTGAATTTATTCATGTTGCCTCATTAATTCATGATGATATCATTGACGGTTCTGAGTTACGGCGGGGCGGTCCCGCCTTACATATGAAGACGGGGACATTGCCAGCTGTTCATATCGGCAATTATATGTCTGCACGAGTCATTGAACTTCTAAGTAAATATACCGGTGACAAAAATAAGTACGTCCATGACTTATCCTCGGTAGCTACCGCACAGCTATGTCTGGGTGAATATCAGCAGATGGAACATGCTTTTGATTATGACATTACCATGGAGCAGTACTTGGAGAAATCCTTAAACAAAACTGCCCTACTTATGGCTACCTGCTTACGTGTTGGTGCGTTATCTACTGAAAGCACCGAGGAAGTTGCCAACCTCCTTTATGCCTTCGGAGAAGCCTTAGGGATGTCTTTTCAAATCCAAGATGACTTGCTTGATTTCACACAGTCTGAGGCTGTACTCGGTAAGCCAGCCGGTAGCGATCTTCGCCATGGTCAGGTAACCTTGCCTGTACTCTTCGCATTACGGGACCCACATCTATCACCTGTGATCCGTTCAATCGGCCCTGACTCTTCAGACGCAGAGGTAGCTCATGTGCTCGCTCTTATTAACAGTAGCGATGCCCTATCTCGCTCTGAAAAGGTTAGCCAGAGCTATCTGGATCAAGCCGCAGCTATTGTTCAGCAGCTTTCCTCTTATCCGGCGCATGCCGATCTGGATACGCTGCTGCAATATTTTGCTGGGCGCGATCGCTAAGCAGATGCTCTTAAAGCAATCGAAAATGGATACCAAAACGGATATCTCCCTTTCACTTGGGCAGGTATCCGTTTTTTTCGATTAAATAAGCGTTTCTTGTAATAATATTTACTTCAGACTATTATTTCTTTGCTTAAGAAGCATTACTGAAGAAAATACTGCAGCATACCCCGGAACAAGCTCTATTAGCTTAGCTCCTGAAATCAAACTCGTACCTAAACCAACCACACACAGTCCTACGGCAATTGAGAAAGTAACCTTATTATTCAGTCAGATCCCTCCATTCCCTAACTATCTTTATCATTTCACATTAACCCATTTTTATCCATATAAGGTGGTACCTTTTTTCACTACTAATATTCCCACTACGTTGTATCACTAAACAAGCCCGAACGGAGTATAGCAAAACGTGAGTGTGCTTTACCTCTGGATGGTCGCTCTGATATTAACTAAACAAGCGAACGTAGCGCAGCGGAACGTGAGCGTGTTTAGCAGTTCTTGGAGATTAGTCTCTCAGGGACTAATTAGGGAAAACCTCCCTATAATTAGCTAATAATCGCTTGAAATGCTCATTATTAGAGAATTACTCCCTAATAAAACTTAATTTAGCATGGTTTATGGACTAATTAGCTAAATTTTAGGGAGAAATTCCCTAAATAAGCCCCTAACAGCGATAAACAGAGAAAAATCAGGGAGGTTTTCCCTAAACTTCTGCCTTGATTAAGTTCACCTCCTTGCATTGATCTAGCAATCCTTCGCTGATCACAAAAAACAAAAAAAGAAAGCCAGCATAAGCCAGCTTTCCGATTCCCTTTGCCAACCCCCTGTTGGGTAGGCTTTTGTCTTTTGTTGTTAGCTTGGAGGCAATGCGCCAATGGTTAGGACTTCACTGCGTGGAATTTCGGAACTGTAGAAGCGTAGCGCTCGCACGAAAGTCCAACATTCCACACAGTGTAGCTTCCTAACCGGCCGACTCACCAACGCCAGCTCCCTAGCTAACATAAAAAAAATCAATCAGCGTACACAATAATATCACCATGCTGATCACCTGATTCAGATTATAAGAAGCCACCTTCATTAGCTTACGATTCGATGGTTTAATAATCTTATGCTCAGTCATCAGCAGCAGCGTCGCAATGCCAATCCCCACCAGATACATCCAGCCGAGATCACGCCATAGATATAGGAACAATAGCAGCATAATCATGATGAAATGTAGACCTTTTGCAATACGCAGGGCATTCTCCAGTCCGAAGAAGCTAGGAATCGACCATAGCCCATGCCGCCGATCAAATTCGATATCCTGCGTGCCGTAAATAATATCAAAGCCGGCAATCCATAACATAACCACTGTTCCGATAACAAACGGTGTAAATTCAATATTTCCGGTTACAGCAAACCATGCACCAATCGGTGCAGAAGCAATAACAAAACCTAAATATAAATGACTGAGAAAGGTAAACCGCTTCGTGTAAGAATAGGTTGATATCAATACGATAGCCACCGGTGATAAGATCAAGCAGAGCAAATTAAGCATGCCTGAAGCCACAATGAAAATGGCATAGTTAACAATAACAAAGACAACAACTTCTTTTTCCGCCAGTAAGCGTTGAGGCAGATGTCGATGTGCGGTACGGGGATTCTGTTCATCGAACGTACGGTCCGCCAGCCGATTGAATGCATTGGCGCCATTACGGGCGCCTATTAATGCAATCAGTCCCCAGATCATCACATGTCCTGATGGCCAGCCCCCTGCGGCCCATACCATCGATATAATAGCAAATGGTAGCGAAAAAAGCGTATGAGAGAACATTACCAGTTCGCTGAACATTTTAAGTTTTAGACCTGCAGTTTTACATATGTTTAGAATCGCCATTCGTGCATTCCTCTTTCTTCACTACTGTGTTTAAGTCCATTAATCATTATGGTCTGCAAGGACTTCATTCAGGACGTTAAGCATCCCGTCAATATCCTCTTCCGTAATAATCATCGGTGGTTGGAAGGCTAGCACATTGCGTCCTATACCATTTTTGCCGATTAGATAACCTCGGTCCTTCATCGCCTCCAGCACTTGATCTGTAAGCGCCGCTGCACCCTCAGCATCTGCACCAGCTAGCTCTGCCCCCAACATAAGGCCAGTTCCCCGTACATCAACAATCAACGAAGGATAACGAGCTTGCAAATCCTTCAGACCTGCTTTCAATCGTTCTCCGAGCTGTACCGAGCGTTCAGGAAGCCGTTCCTCTCGAATATAATCAAGCACAGCCAAGGCTGTTGCAGCAGATACCGGATTCCCCCCAAACGTGGAAGCGGAAGGACGGTTTAAGGCAAGAGCAATCTCATCGGTTGTAGCAAAGGCTGCAACTGGAATTCCGTTACCGAGTGCTTTGGCCATACTTATAATATCGGGTACAACGTCAAAATGCTCCATAGCAAACATTTTGCCAGTACGTCCAAAACCAGTTTGGATTTCATCAGCGATTAGGAGCACACCGTATCTCTCTAACAATACTTTTACATCACGGAAGTAGGTTCGGGTTGGCATAATCATTCCGCCGTTGCCTTGGATTGGCTCTACGATCATGGCAGCAATCGTATTCCCCTTCTCTTCAAGCACCCGCTCTAGTGATTCCAGGGATAACGATGCTGCTTCCTCCAGCGATAAATCCGGATGATAAGGGCGAGGAATAAACTCAACGTCATGATCCAAGTATTTATCGGTACGCCACATAGGCAGGCCGGTCACACTCATAGTCAGATTGGTACGGCCATGCAGGCCACTCTCCAGTGCAATAAACCCTTTACGTCCTGTATACATCCGAGCGAGCAGCAGAGCCCCCTCATTAGCCTCAGAGCCACTGTTAACAAAGAAGGTCCGACGCAGCCCACCCGGCATAACCTCTTCCAAACGTTCTGCCAAATCTACACTCGGTTGAGTCAGATAGATCGTTGTCGTATGCTGCAGCTGCTGCAGTTGTTCAATTGTACGTTCCGTTATAGCAGGATTACAGTGTCCACAAGCAACTACGGATACTCCCGCAAAGAAATCGGTATAAGACTTACCCTTCTCATCATAAACAAACTGCATTGAACCACGAACAAGCTGAGGAGCATCACGGTAAAAATGCTGTGTACAAGGATAGAAATATTGCTTGCGTTTGGATGCTACCGCTTCTCTTCCGATATAGTCTTGTTGTTCCATGAAGGCTTCTCTCTCCTTTTTGTGAAAATAGTAACTTATTCATAGAGTCCTGTGCACCACCCTATCACTCGGCGATAGCTAGTTCCCATAAAAATACACTTAGTTGAACTGTAATGAGCCCAAAGTATAACCAGCATAGACCGGCTTAAGGCCACCCAGCATATCATCCTTCATATCAGATCCGTTCAAAGCCTGTTGATAAGAAACAATAATTTCACGTAGCTGTTCGACGCTATAGGTTGCTCCTTCAATACGGAAGCTTGATATCCCTAGTCCACTCATCTCATTCAATAAAGGTAAATAACAAAGTTCTTTTGCGAATAAAAGATGGCAACGGCCGTGCTGATCACGATATACCGGATTCTCACCTTTGTCTGTCTTTAGAACCAAAACATTATTGTGCACATATTGATTATCCTCTTCAGCAACAGGCTCCATTAACTCCGTATTCTCATAAAGATCATGCTCCATATACATTAGTGCAGGTGTGCCATGAACAACAACCTCCAAAGGTGTTTCACAACGAGAGGCAAAGGTAGCAAAATGCTCTAACGTCATTTCCGGTGAAACTGAAAGCTGAGTCAAACCTAATTTAGCATATAATTGCGCTGAAAGATGATTGTATACATTTAAATTACTATCCCCAATTAGTGGATATCCTGTGGAGTTGTAACGACGAATGGCTCCCAAATTTGTAACGATAAGACCGTCAATCGGCAAGCATTCTCCGCCCAGCAATTGATCATATTGGTCAAAATGCAGCTCGGTCATCATACGTGGCAAACCCAAGTAGATTTTGCAATCGCCCTTCAGCTCACCTAGTTCCTTGATGTCGCGCTTTGTAAAAGGTCTATCCGGTTCAAAAACGTCCCCCGGCAAGTACAGGCTATCCACACCAAGCTCTAAGACCATCCGAGCCTGCGCCATATTATTCACACGTACAGCTAACTTAGCTTTTGTCTTCTGCGGCTGCTCGACCTCAGCCAATCTCTCCCGCAACTGCTCAACACGTTTCTCTGACAGATCACGCTCTGCAGTTGGTGTACTGAATACTTTTCCAGTGCTATAGAATTTGCCTGTACCTTCATAACGACGGTTAATGTTAGCTAATCCTGGTTTACCAAAAGCATAAGCTGTGGAAAAGTCACGTTTACGGTTGTTATAGAGCTCTTTCGTATCGACCGTGCGATCAAAACCTATCGGATCATCGATATAGCGGTCAATGGCTTCGCCGTAGCTATTCGCCAGCATCACCATAAATTCCTTATCCCGCATACGGCCTTCTATTTTGAAGGAGGTAATACCGGATTCAATCAATTCCGGAAGATGCTCATACATGAACATATCTTTTACAGCCAGCGGGTATTCAGCCGGATATACATACCCGTCTTTTTTAACCCGATAATCCCAGCGGCAAGGCTTCATACATTTCCCACGGTTACTGCTCATACCGAATACATGGGAGCTGAAGTAACAATTCGCACCGTGAACCGAGCACATATCCCCGTGAATAAAATACTCCAGCTCCATCCCACTCCGCTGACCAAGCAATTTAGCTGTTTGCAGATCCATTTCACGTGAAGTAACCACACGGCTTACCCCAAGATCACGCAGCGCATAGATCATCTCCAGATTATTAACATTCATCATGACCGAAGAGTGAATAGGAAGATTAAGCTCCATCTCACGGATAAGCTCCAACACCGCCATATCCTGAACAATCAAGGCATCCGGACGGGCACCGTCAAGGAAACGCAGATATTCTCTAGCCTCTTCCACATCTTCTTCACTAAACAGGTTATTCACTGTGATATACACTTTTTTATCTAGACGGTGTGCGATATCTAGTGCCTCTACGATCTCCTCATGAGACAGATTATATCCTTTACGCATCATTCTCATATTCAGTACTGGTCCACCAAAATAAACTGCATCACACCGTGACTGGATTACTTCCTTGAAAATCTCAAACGTCCCTGCGGGTGCTAATAATTCAATCTCTCTACCGTTAAAATAACGTGCCATTCAAGTTCCCTCCCAAGTTGATACTCTTCAAACATGTTGTATTTTAAACCAAAGCTACTACAATCCCCATGACAACAAACATAGTAATAAAAATAGTATCAAATATTCCCCACCTTAGGCGGTGATACTGGCTGCGCGGAGCATCCATACGAAAGCCACGGGCTTCCATGGAATACACCAGATCCTGTGCACGCCTAAACGCACTGGCGATAATCGGAACCAGCAGGGAGACTAGCATCTTTCCCTTTTCCTTCAAAGGTAACTCTTTCAGATCAGCACCCCGTGAGGCCTGCGCTTTCATAATAATCTGCGACTCATCTAGAATCGTAGGAATGAACCGGAGTGAAATACTGATCATCAGCGTGATACGGTCGGGCTTCAAGCCTAGCTTTTTGAAAGGAGCCAAAATCCCCTCTAGTCCTTGATTCAGCTTACCCGGCGTTGTGGTGAATGTAAGTAGCGCCGTGAAGGTGATCAGAAAAAACATGCGGATGACCGAAAATGCGCCTAATCTTAGCCCTCCCTCATAGATAGACCACGAACCAAGCGTCAGCACCGCTTCCCCTGTCTTCACAGACAGCAGCTGTACGATAAAGATAAATAGCATTAAATAACGTAAAGGCTTAGCTGCTTTCAGGAAGTATTTAAGCGGAATCCGAGTGGAAGCCATAACGGCTATTGAGAAAATAGCCAGCAGTGCCATGGCCATCCACGAACGGGAGAGCAGAATAACAGCTACGTATAATAGCATTCCGGTGATTTTGGCACGAGCATCCAGCTTGTGCACCCATGAACCGGTCTCAATACTGCGTCCTATGATTAGCTTCTCATTCATGGCCGTCCCTCTTTCCTTCGTGCTGCTCGCTAGAGTTGCCTGATCCAGATGGCAGCGAAGCGATCAGCTCTGCTAAGCTCTCTGCCGTCAAGCGAGGAGCTTCATCCGTAAGGCCAAAGCGATCAGCGACTGCACGCCAGTAACGAAGGGACTGTGGAACCGTCAAGCCACACTGTTCCAGAATCGAAGGGTCATCTGCCAGCGCCTTTACGCTGCCTTGAAACGCCGTGCTGCCCTCTTTAAGGACAAGCCAGTTATCCGCGTAAGGCAATAACTCATCCATACGATGCGTGACGACGATGATCGTTCTCCCCTGCTCACGGCATAATCGCTCCAGCAAGCGGATTAGCTCTGCACGGCTGATAGGATCGAGTGTAGCCGTAGGTTCATCCAAAACGATGACCTCAGGGTCCATAGCTAGCACGGATGCAATAGCCGCCTTACGCATTTGTCCACCGCTCAATTTAAAAGGATTCCGCTCTAGCAGCGCCAGATCCAGGCCCATATCCAACATTGCCTGTCTTGCACGTGCCTTGGCCTCTTCGAGGGTCATGCCGAAGTTAAGAGGACCGAAGATGAGATCTTTTTCGACCGTATCTTCAAACATTTGCTGTTCTGGAAATTGAAATACTAAACCGACTCTACGGCGCAGCGGCATCAGCTTAGGTGATTTTTCACCCGCCTGAATGGTTACATCAAGTACTTTTACCGTACCCTCCGTTGGTTTCAGTATCCCGTTAAACAACTGCAGCAGCGTCGATTTACCAGAGCCTGTCGCCCCAGCAATACCAACCATAGAGCCTAGTGGAACACTGAGGTTAATGTCGCGGAGCGCCGTCAGCTTCCATAGGCTTCGGTCAGAATAGGAGTAACTTACTTGCTGTAATTCTATGGCCATAACGTGTCTATAAGCTCCTTTTCACTGGCGGGAACATCCACATAAATGCCCTGATTCTGCAGCTCACGTGCAAGACGCCAAGGGTACGGCTCACACAGATGGCATTTTTGCAGAAGCTCCTCGTTCCGGAATAGCTCCGCCGGTGTAACATCAGCAGCCAGACCACCTCCATGCAACGCAAGCACCCGATCCGATGCCAGAATCTCATCTGCATCATGCGTAATCATAAGGATCGTATACTTTCCTTCCGCTCTCATATCCTGCAAAATGCCAAGAAGATCATTTCTGCTACCCTCATCCAACATAGAAGAGGCCTCGTCAAAAATGACGATGCCTGGTTCCATAGCCAAAATGGAGGCGATAGCGACACGCTGCTTCTGACCTCCAGACAGCTCACTCGGGTGTTTGGACAACAGATGATTTATTCCCAGCCTCGTCGTATATGAGTGCAGCCGTTCAGCCATCTCTGTGTACGACAAACAAAGCCCTTCCAGGCCGAATAAGATATCTTCCTCTACAGTGGCTCCAATAAACTGATTATCTGGATTTTGGAACACCATACCGATGCATTGCCGAATGCTGCCGATCGTTTCCTCACTCAGCTGCATACCACTAACCACAATTTCGCCAGCACTCTTAGGCAGCAATGCATTTAGTAGCTTAACTAGCGTTGACTTCCCGCAGCCATTAGGACCAACCAAGCTAACCCATTGTCCCTGTGAAATAGATAACGTTATATTTTGAAGAATCGGATGCTCAGGATCGTAACCAAACGATACCCCATCCAGAGAGATGATAGCTTGTCCTTCTCCCTCTAATTCTTGACCTTCAAATGATTCATTCATGTTAGTCATCCTTCCGCTGATGTGACTAATCAGTCCAAAAACTCTTCAAACAACGATATTTTTGACAATGAAGCCACCAAATAACGGACTGCATAGCCCACGGCAATTCCTGTTACTACTCCAGTGATCAGCAGCATGGGAAGATAATAAAAAATACTAAGGGATGAGAATACCATTGAAGCTGCCAGCAGCTGACCGATATTATGTGCAATCCCACCAGCTATACTAATTCCGATCAAACTTATACTCTTACCTTTGCCACTAATCAGCATTAATACGAACATTACAACAAAGCTAAAAAGCGAACCGAATAAACTGAACAATAAGCTCGAAAAAGTACCTAGCAGAAATGCAGTGAGCAGTGTTTTGAGGATGACAAGCAGGAATGCGTCCCGTCCACGTAAAAAGTAAATACAAGTCAAAATCATGATGTTGGCTAATCCTAGCTTAGCACCCGGTACCAGTCCCATTCCTGACAACGGAATCTGTGCCTCTATTAGACTAAGCACTACCGCCACCGCGGCGAAAATTGCAATAATTACCGTTCTTTTTAAAGCTGTTGCAGATTCACTACTGGACATAGGCATCTATATCATCCTCCCCCGACGCACTCGTGATTTCCACTAATACTCTATGCGGTAGACAGACAATCGTCTGTTTGGGCAGGGTAATAAAACCGAAACCTAGGCACACTTGATCCGGGCAGTCAGCATCGTACATTTCAATCCCGTAATCATGCACCTTCAAGATGTTATAACCACGGTCGGTACGGACCTCAATAGTTTGTTCTTCTTTTGTAAGCTTTACCGTTTTAAATAACTCGCCGTCCACTGTCACATTGGCTACGAGATTTTTACCGGCCCCACCTTTATCATCATTGTCCGAAAACCATCTCGGTACGAGAAAAGCGAGCGCAGCAATTAACACGATGGAAATCAACCACACATCTGCGCGTTTCATAAAAATCTCCCTTATTTTTTAATTAAAATCCAGACTTATTAATTATAACGGTCTACCCTCAATCCTTCAATCAATGTTGGGGTTTAATGTAAGTTTTAGAGAGCAGTTCACAAAATAGGCACGCAAAATAGCCCCCGTAGTCCCATTCCCTCTGGCTTACTAGCTTTTCCGAATTAATCCGCAAATAATCCGGCATAAGTTATATTCGAATCAAACGCTCTATCTTGGTCTACTTGTTCCCCTCCTAAATCAAACTACCCTTATCTTGGAATTGATTATTATATTTGCCTTTTAAACAATACTGTGTTATATTTATATCGTATTTGTTTTTCGATATATTGAATATCCCCATCAAGAAGATGTCAGGCCGACTCTTTTACACATCGGCATTTTGGACACAGAGGCTTTATGTTTTCTTGCAGAAACTTTCCTTTTTATGAGACTAAATTCGAAATATAGCATTCCGATTCACACTGGCGCGGTCAATGGAGCCGCAAGGGCAAAAGAGAGGTAGGGCTTTTGTCGTATTGGAAGGATTATTCTCGCCACACGGCTGCTGGAAATAACAAGGAATTAAGACACCCGTTACTCACGAACGGCGGGGGATGAATATAACGAAAAAGCATGGCCATACGAACCTTACATAAGGACTCACGCCATGTGTGGAAAAATATAGGCGCCCGATAACCGCTACCTAGCGGATATCGGGCGCTGTCTACGTTCAGGGCATCTAATTTACATATTGATTCACAAAGGCTGTTACTACGTTTATATACCCCGTCTTATCCATATCATATGCTAATCCATGCCCTGCTTGCGGCACTACGAACTTCTCTTTGGGACTCTGACATGCCTCATACAATTCATTCATCATACTATATGGTACAAAATTATCGGCATCCCCATGAATAAAAAGAATCGGCACCTTCGCCTTCCGCACCTGTTTCAAAGCAGACGCTTCACTAAAACCATACCCTGCTTTCAAACGAGTAATTAGACTCGCACTTTGAATAAAAGGGAAACTTGGCAAGCGATACATGCGCCGTAGTTGGTAGGCTAATTGTGCTTTAACTGAGCTGTAAGCGCAGTCCGAGACAATAGCTTTGACCTGCGGTGGGAGATTTTCACCTGAGGTCATTAGCACGGTAGCACCACCCATAGAGACCCCATGAAGCACAACTTGAGCACTGGGCCCAGTCTTTTCTATTATATATTCAATCCACTGCAAATAATCCTTGCGCTCATGCCATCCAAAACCAATATAATTCCCAGCGCTTTCCCCATGTCCCCTGGCATCGGGAATCAGGATATTAAAGCCCAGTCGCTCGTAATAGATTTTGGCGTACGCCCCCATATCCTTCCCTTTTCCAGAATAACCGTGAGCTATAATCGCCGTACGACCTTCAGCACGATCTGAAAGGAGCAAGTACCCTCTTAGTTGTAGCCCGTCCTCAGATGTAATCTCCATATTCTCAAAGCTCTGACTGGAGATCCAATCCTTCCCCTCCCCCCAAGAAGCCCCGGCAACCGGGGGATCAACCTTCAAGTCACGATTATTACTCAGAAATTCCTTCGGCGCTCGTTTAATAGCAATACCATAAAAGAAAAAGCCCGCAAAGATCAGAGCCCCTATGACGATGATCGCACTAATGAAGAACCATACCAATTCATCTTCCCCGTCCTTTCCTCATATCCGTTGTAAATCAGTATAGCATCTACTTAGATTGCTCCAAAATATATCAATCATTACAAAATAAAGCCGCTATCGGAATAAGTCCCGAAAGCGGCTCTTTTCTGTTCTGGCATACCTTGTGTTCTCGTTATAATTACCGTTTATTATTTCTTGTTGGAGAATCTATTTCTCATTAGCAATCCAATAAGTGCAAAACCTAGACCAGCTACATAATAAGGGACTGGACTTGATTCTCCCGTTTTCGGAAGTTCATCCACAGGTGGATTACCTAGCGGGATTGTATCATCCACCACGGCGATATCCTCTGGTGACGGTGTTGGCGTTACCTCCGTTGCTGATCCTAATGGAATCTCGTCATCATCAACAAGTACCTCTGTGCTACCCGACGGTGTTGGTGTTGGTACTGGTACTGGCGTCGATGAAGCTACAGGTCCAAGTGGCACAGGGTCATCATTAACGACGATAATGCCAATTACGGAGGATGGCGTTGGTGTTGGGAATACCGGAGCCACCGGTGACGGAGTCGGTGTTGGTGTTACCTCAGACGACGGAGTCGGCGTTGGTGTTGCTTCAGACGACGGAGTCGGTGTTGGTGTTGCCTCAGACGACGGAGTCGGCGTTGGTGTTGCTTCAGACGACGGAGTCGGCGTTGGTGTTGCCTCAGACGACGGAGTCGGCGTTGGTGTTGCCTCAGACGACGGAGTCGGCGTTGGTGTTGGCGTCACGTCCGGCGTTGGTGTTGGCGTTACGTCCGGCGTTGGTGTTGGCGTCACGTCCGGCGTTGGCGTTGGCGTCACAGTCGGCGTTGGTGTTGGCGTCACGTCCGGCGTTGGTGTTGGCGTCACAGTCGGCGTTGGTGTTGGCGTCACGTCCGGCGTTGGTGTTGGTGTCACGTCCGGCGTTGGTGTTGGCGTCACAGTCGGCTTTGGTGTTGGCGTCACAGTCGGCGTTGGTGTTGGCGTCACGTCCGGCGTTGGTGTTGGTGTCACAGTCGGCGTTGGTGTGTGTGTTGGTTTTGGTGTGTGCGTTGGTTTCGGCGTTGGTGTTGGCTTCGGCGTTGGTGTTGGCTTCGGCGTTGGTGTTGGTTTCGGCGTTGGTGTTGGTTTCGGCGTTGGTGTTGGTTTCGGCGTTGGTGTTGGTTTCGGCGTTGGTGTTGGTTTCGGCGTTGGTGTCACGGTCGGTGTTGGCGTCACGGTCGGCGTTGGTGTCACGCACGGCGTCGGTGTTGGTGTCACGGTCGGCGTTGGTGTTGGCGTCACAGTCGGCGTCGGTGTTGGCGTCACAGTCGGCGTCGGTGTTGGTGTCACAGTCGGTGTTGGTGTCACGGTCGGCGTCGGTGTTGGTGTCACGGTCGGCGTCGGTGTTGGTGTCACGGTCGGCGTCGGTGTTGGCGTCACAGTCGGCGTCGGTGTTGGCGTCGCAGTCGGCGTTGGTGTTGGTGTCACGGTCGGCGTTGGTGTCGGAGGTGGTTCCTCCCCTCCATATGGATACCAATGCATCTGTACCCCACCAGCAAATCCCTTTGCAATCAGTGTCCCATGCAGTTCACCAGAATTATAAGTTACTTTCGCATGCGGAGCTAGGATAGTTCCTTCTATCGTTAAACTTCCTATGTTTACAGTGCTAGCTTCATAAAAATTAAATAATACCTTGTTAGGGCTGCCTCCCCATATTTGAAAACTTGGAATTTCAACTGAACTTCCACTAACGTTAACGATAACTGTGGCGTTATTTGCAATATTAAACTGTAAGCCATTAGCATTAGCGAAATCGGCAGCACTTAGATTAAGAACGTTAAATGATTCCGGAGCATCAATTGTTATTTTCCCATATTCCTTTTTGAAAGTTCCAACTGTAGTAAGTGAAGAGAATTCATTAGAACGTCCGATAAGAAATTGCTCTTCAGCATCAAAATCAATAGGCGTTCCTTTTCTCGCTGGTTCTTTAAGATCTACACCGTTGCTGGAAAAAACACCACCATAAACGGATGCTCCATGAATAGTACCATTAGTAAAAGTAATGTCATTACCAGCAATAAGGACATCTCCACCTGGATTATCCTTGGATACGCCGTAATTCTGCAATGTAATGTTACCTTTGGCGGCAAGGCGCCCATGAACCTGATCATTAGATTGTTTGAAATCCCCAAAAATAAAAGTATTAAAATTCCCTGCAATACCTAACACAGGTGTAGGAGTATAGGGAGGTACCTCCCCTGCTGCATTTACCAAATGCCCTCCGGAAAGTCCATTGCCTACCATTAAAGCCCCCGCTAATACTAGTGAGAGTAGCGGTTTTATTCTTCTTTTCAAAAAGCACACCTCCTAAATCTATCATTTATATCTAATCAGAATAATTACCAGAAACTCTAAAAGACCTAACAACAAAAAAGACCGCCAAAAAAGAAGTAGAATTCCCTTCTCATGGCAGTCGGACGGTCATAGTGTCCTTAAGACACTTTAGACTCCTGGACTTTGCGTCCCACCCTTTCGGGCGGTTTGCTATTATCATGATTATATATGTATACCCTTTGCAAAATAGAACCGGCAGTTTAAGCATCCTATTAAATAATCGTCTATGACTTTTAATACTTTTGAACTAATAATAGTTTAGCGCTCCGCCCCCACAAATGTCAATCAATTCCTTTTAATAATCATACACATTAACCAGCACAAAAAAAGCACCTAAAGGCGCTTCACGCAAAAGTTTTTATTCAATTTTAAAGTAACTGTATATAGCCTAATATCGATATCCATAATGGAATACTAAAAATCAAACCAAATACCAATCCACGGCGGAGACTTCCTTCCTCTCTCATCCTAATTCTCCTTTTCATAAGCCTAAATCATTAATTTTTATTATTACAATTTTAATATATTTTATTCTTTCTATTTTAGTTGTGAATTTAATCACATTGGACTGGCTGTTTAGAAATACCATTGATTATTTTTGGGATATCGGGGTAGAATACGAATATACGTTCCCATTAGAGGTGATGAGATTCATGCATAGAGCTGAAAGCAGAGACAACATGCTGGTGAAATCTTATTTATTGCTTCCGATGATTTTATCAGCTTTCGAACGGGACTCCGCCATTTTATCTACACATTTACGAACGCCCGCCCCCTATCTGGAGGTTCTTGGAACCGCCGCGGCAGTAGCTACAGCAGATCTAAGAGATGTTCGTTCGGAAATGAGAAAACGGGGAATCAAGGTATATGAGCAGAACAGGCTCAACACAGGGATAGAAGCCAAATTTATATGTCGCGGATACCATGAACGAATGCTGCTGTTAAACGACATCGTTGCTGCACAAGCTGCTATTCATATGCGCAGATATCTCGGGCTGGATATTTCATCTTTTAAGAGCTATGAAGGGCAGTATCAGATTAAGTAAAGCCGCGTAAAAAGTTACGCCCCTCCCCCCATTTCCATTAGCGAACAAAAAAATAGGCCTTACCATGGGAGTTGGCAAGACCTAAGAGATTTATACCACAAAACACTGGGGGGGTGTTTGGTGTCTTCAATATATACCCCGAACCTGAAAATAAGATGATGCTCACATGAAAATCACATTAAAAAGATCAATTTTTGGTTTAGGCTAGATCTGGATGCTCCCATAAGCTTAATCTGCCCTTAGCCGGTACAGGATGACTTAACTGATGAACATCTTCAAGCTTCCAAGCAAAACGCCCTTCACTATAGTCGCCAAAATCATATTCATTTCCCTTTATCCATTCCCTTAGGTCCGCCTCCGGTGTAACCTCATAACACCCCGTGAGTTGACCTAACGCAATAATAACCCCTGTCGGTAAATTTATTGCTGTATAACCATGCTTCGCCAATATCGACCTGAATGGTTCCTGTTCACATATCTTCTTATCTATCCTCATTCCGGCATGAATACCTAACCCCCCGCGGTAGGCTGTTCTCCATGATCGAGTTTCGAACTGTTTTTCACCAAGAGCAATCAACGTTGCCCAAGGCTGTCGTATCGTTAAACACCGCATCATATCCACCCCCTCGGAAGATACAGAAAAGCGTGGTCTCCGAATTCCCGGAATACCGCAGTTAACTGGTTCGCGCTTAATGAGTTCATAGTAATATCCCCTTTAACTATATGATTAATTAAACCTATTAAAAGGAAAAATGTACATAACAAAAAGACCACCCGAAGGATGGCCGTAGTATCATGCTTATGGTAGGTGCATCTCAGATCCAACATATAGAGGCTTTGGTTCAACATGCACCAGTGCTTTATTCACCAAGCTGCTCCTTGATCTGCGCAATTTCTGTTTCCGTGTACACAAGGCGTTTATTCAAATCGGCGATATAGCTTCTGCGAGCTTCTTGGTCCGCTGTGCTTGTTAGATCGGCCGCAGTAGCTTCCGCTTGTTGGATCGCTTCTTTGAGAAATTGCACGCTGGATTCTGCCACTGCTAATCTTTCCCGGAGTTTAGCCGCCTCAATGATTGCCTTTGGTGTTCCTGTCCGATCTGCAGCCGTTGTGTCAGTCTCAGATATTGCCGCGGGCTTCTCCGTTACTTTACTCTCCAGTATTATTGTCTTCCCTTCTACTGTCAGGTCCGTTCCAGTCGCTTCGGATATCGTGCGCACGGGTACGTAAGCTGATCCGTTTATAATAGCTGCGTCCGCAATCTTCTTTCCGTCTTGCTTTATCGTATACAGTCCGGTAACTTTAGCGCCAATTATTGACGAGCTTGCTGCAAATCCTATTGATCCTCCGAGCAACAGCGCTGCAGCTGCAATCCCTACTATTTTCTTCTTCATACGTATGAACCTCCTAAGGATAGCATTATTCCAATTATACCCAACAGTTCTACATTATGAAAGATATATTAAGAGACTCCGTACGTACGACCGCCCGCTGGTGTCAGCGTAGTGCTTCCGTGATTATGATTAGGTAGAGTGATTAAATGTACATAACAAAGCCTCCCACAGTTTTCCGTAGGAGGCTTCATATTTAACCGTATATCAGCAGGTACGCACCGACGAATTAACGTCCGGAAAACAACATTTAACGCTGACAACGTTGATATAGCGGAAAATATGCTGGTGAAGGGAATTGAACCCCCGGCCTACGCATTACGAGTGCGTTGCTCTACCCCTGAGCTACACCAGCTTATAGCTAATTTTCTGTCAAACAAAAAACATTATACAACTTTCAGCTAGAAACGCAAGTCTATTTCTCCCTGTTTTCTACTCTCCTAGACTGCTGCTACTCCACCTGTAGCTTACGCTCCACAGACTCCAGCTTTCCGCGGCTAGTGGAGGGCTTATCGCGGCGGTCGTCTATTTTAAGCGAGGTAGAGACACGTTCTGCACCTGCGGCAAAAGGAGACTCATGCAATGCTTCCACCGCTGCAAATATACGTTGGAGAGGTCCTTCAATGATTGTACCCATCGATGTAAGCTCATAAGTAATTCCTTCTACCGTCTGCAGCACTCGCTGCATATCCGCAACATAACTGCTAAGGCTGGTACTGCCTGTTCCAATCGGAATAACGGTTACTTCAGCAATAGGCATGGGAATACCTCCTTCGAATTTTAAAGTGTGTCTCCATCTATTGTAACAACTCCACCGCTCTCCCACAAATGATGCCCGCATTATTATGCCCCTTCTTTCCCCCCAAGTACTCCGAAATACAGCTTTCGCCACGAGTACTTTCTCTTACATGAATTCTAGGGTCGTCTGCACTACATTTATGGACTATTTGTGGCATCTTTTCGGACAATTTATGAATCATTTTCCATCTGCCTGTGGATCAATTGTGGATTACTTATGGACAGCCTGTGGATCATTTGTGGAGTACTTTTAAAGAAGCCGCTCCCCGCTTGGGTTTTCTAAAAAACTGTTTACAAACACAACATCTTGGGTTATTTTTATCTAATCACAACAAAATATAGTGGAGACAGGTGCTTTGATCCTTTATTTGAATTAGAGCTTAATAGGGAAGTGCGGTGAGATTCCGCTGCGGTCCCGCCACTGTAACCGGATGTCCTTCACAAGCTTTTAGAAGCTTAAGACGGACAGATCTCCCAGCAGAAGCCACTGAGGGTTACGAACCCCTTGGGAAGGCGCTGAGAGATCCTGCGGAAGCCAGGAGACCTGCCTGTTTCGACGACACCAACTATGAGTGCCTGCGAGGAACAGGAACGGTGTCCGCATGCGGTCATCTTCTGAGAGACCACCGCAAATATCCGTGTGGATATTTACATAACGCATCGGGCATTTTCTGCCATCCTCGCTAGGGGATGCTTTTTTTATGAGATCAGAATGAATATACGGCCGCTTATGCGGTCGGGCTTCTTAATGATAGGACGATAGACTGAGAGGAGAGCTATACAATGACGTTGTTGGAGAGACAATTTAACGGTACAACAAATGCACGAGAAGTTCTTTTAGAAGAGCTCATTGATTTAGGGCGCGATATTATCGACAGTCGGGATTTGGACTTACTGCGCGAGAATGCCAATTTGAACGGAGAGAGTTTCTCCGGTAAAATGAGCAAGTTCGGCAGTGAATATTCAAAATGGTATGCCCGCAACTTTACGATGCCACCGCAGCTAGTGCAGGCCATTGATGACAATGTCGTCTATGTGCATGATCTGGATCAATACGCGATCGGAACGACGAACTGTATTTTTATCCCGTTTGATAAACTTCTCCGCGAAGGCTTCAACACCGGCAACGGCAGTGTTCGTCCTCCAAACTCCATAATGACGGCTATGTCACTGGTAGCAATCATTTTTCAATCCCAGCAAAATGCTCAATATGGCGGTGTATCCGCTAATAAGCTCGACTATGATCTAGCCCCTTATGTAACCAAATCCTTCGCTAAGCTATTCCGCAAGGGTCTGGATTATTTTGAAGAAGGACAAGCTGATGAATCTTTGGGCGAGATTACGATGAGCCGGACCGATCTGGCGGAGTTATATCCAAAAGCGTTCCGTTTTGCACTAAAAGAGACCGAGATTGAAACCCTGCAAGCGGCTGAAAGTATGGTACATAATCTGAATACCATGTCCAGCCGATCCGGTGGGCAAATTCCGTTCACCAGCATTAACTACGGGACTTGTACTTCACCAGAAGGTCAGCTTGTGATCAGCTCCCTGCTAACAGCAACGATGAACGGACTTGGCAGCGGAGAGACACCTGTGTTCCCGATTCAAATCTTCAAATGCAAGCAAGGCGTCAATCAACAGCAAGGTGATCCGAACTATGAATTGTTCCTAAAAGCAGCGGAATGTTCTGCACGCAGACTATATCCGAACTTCGCTAATCTGGACGCTCCGCTCAACTTGCAGTATTATGATCCAAGTGATCCTGATACGGAATTTGCTACAATGGGCTGCCGCACCCGCGTGCTCGGTGACCGTTTTGGGCGTAATCATTGCTCCGGAAAGGGCAACCTTTCCTTTAATACACTGAATCTGGTTCGACTCGGTCTGGCACACGGCACAGTAACGGGCCGACGTACCGTCGCAGACGAAGCTGGCTTCTATGAAGATCTAAATCATTATATGGATATTGCGCTGGAAGGACTTCTTCATCGTTTCAACATCCAAGCCGCGCAAAAAGCTAAAGCGTCCGATTTCATGATGCGAGAAGGCGTCTGGGAAGGCGGCGAACATCTCGCTCCTGAAGACTCTGTAGGCGAACTGCTGAAGCATGGTAGTCTTTCGCTTGGCTTCATCGGTATGGCGGAATGCATGAAAGCCATGTATGGCAAACACCACGGCGAGGATATGGACGTCCACGCCAAAGCAGTCGCTATCGTGCGTCATATGCGGGAGTATTGCGACCTTAAAAGTGAGGAACTGAATCTCAACATCACTTTGTTCGCAACACCAGCCGAAGGCTTGTCCGGCAAATTCACCAAGATTGATCGCAAGGTACTGGGTTCTATTCCGGGTGTAACTGACCGTGAGTATTATACGAACTCTTTCCACATCCCTGTATACTACGATCTAGGCGCTGCTCAGAAGATCAGCTTGGAAGCTCCTTTCCATGAATACTGCAATGCCGGGGCTATTTCTTATGTCGAATTAAATGGCAATGCCCGCAGTAATCCGTCCGCTTTTATCAAAATCATTAAATACGCACTAGAACAGCAGGTCAGCTATTTCAGCATTAACCACCCGATTGACCGCTGCTCCGGCTGCGGATACGAAGGCGTAATCGGGACAAACTGTCCTTCCTGCGGCGTGCATGAGAAGGATGTTCATATCCGCCGTTTGCGTAGAGTTACAGGTTATTTAACCGGCGACTACCAGACCCGCTTTAATGCCGCCAAGCAAGCTGAAGTGAGAGACCGCGTTAAGCATCTATGAATATTTGCGGTTACTATCCGGAGTCGATTAACGAGGGAGAGGGCATGCGGGCCGTCCTCTTCCTCAGCGGCTGCCGCCATCGTTGCCCGGGATGTTTTAATCCCGAGACGTGGAATTTTAAATACGGTGAAGTCTTCACCCTGGAACGTCAACACGAAATTATTGCAGAAATTGCCGCTAATCCACTGCTTGATGGTTTAACACTGGCCGGTGGTGATCCTTTTTTCTCGGCTGAGGAGGTTCTGGGATTCATTCATGAGCTCCGCGTCGTGCTCCCAGGCTTTAATATCTGGATTTACAGTGGTTATACGTATGAGGAACTAATCGCCCTTCCCGGTTCGCCGGAGTGGAATCTACTTACGCAGTGTCAGGTGTTAATAGATGGACGATTTATAGAAGAACTGAAAGATACTACACTTCCTTACCGAGGAAGCTCTAACCAACGCATAATCGACATTCCGGCCAGCATGAACGGCTCGGAGGTCTTTCTGTGGCAGCCTACTGCGCTATAATATATCAATTTTTGATATTCAAAATTAACCCAAAATAAGAAGGGATGAAATAACCATGCCACAATTCGTAGTAAAACCAGACAATCGCCAACTGGCTTTTGATGAGAAGCGCCTTTCTGTCTACGCCGACCGTATCTTGGAAGGTCTTGATCAACTAAATAAAGAAACTTTGCTGCGGGGAGTAATTTCCAAATTGCGCCGTGACTCCGTAAGCGGAGAAGAAATCAGCAACGCCTTCACTATGAGTGCTCTAGAGCTTGTAACAAAGGAAGAGCCTACTTGGAAGTTTGCAGCTGCCCGTGCCCTTCTGACTACTCTTTATAAAAAAGCAGCCGTTCATCGCCGCTATAAAGCTTATCCAGAAGAGCCTTACGGTGAGTTGTACCCGCTAATTACGGATCTCGTAAAAAAAGGAATCTACCGTGAAGAGCTTCTAACTCACTACACTAAAGAACAAATCGTTGAGCTAGGTGGATGCATCGATTATACGCGCGACCTTCTGTTCGATTACATTGGTCTGCTTACGCTATCCGACCGTTATTTGGCGCATGATTTTGACGGTCGTGTGATGGAGCTTCCGCAAGAACGTTACATGATTATCGCTATGTACCTGATGCACCGTGAGCCAGCCGAGAAACGTCTTGAGCTTGTAAAAGAAGCTTACTGGGCCATGAGCAACATCTACATGACAGCTGCTACCCCTACCATGTCCAATGCCGGCAAAAAGGTCGCTGGACAGCTCTCCAGCTGCTTCATCGATACAGTAGACGATTCCCTTGAGGGCATCTTTGATTCCAATACAGACGTAGCACGTCTTAGCAAAATGGGCGGCGGCATCGGCGTCTACCTTGGTAAAGTACGGGCACGTGGTTCGGATATCCGTGGTCACAAAAACACTAGCTCCGGCGTAATCCCTTGGATTCGCCAATTGAACAATACAGCAGTCAGCGTAGATCAGCTTGGTACACGTAAAGGTGCTGTCGCTGTCTACCTTGATGTATTCCATAAAGATATTCTCGCTTTCCTCGATCTTAAGCTGAACAACGGCGACGAGCGTATGCGTGCACATGACGTTTTCCACGGGGTTACCCTGCCGGATCTGTTCATGGAAGCCGTTGAATCGCGCAGCCACTGGAACCTCTTCTGCCCACATGAAGTGAAGAAGGTTATGGGCTGGACGGATGAGAATGGTCGTCCGCTTGGTCTGGAAGACTTCTACGATGAAGAGCTTGGTAAAGGCACTTTCCGTGATAAGTATGCTGAAGCAACTGCTAATCTGGAATTGTCCCGTATTACAGTTCCTGCGATTGACATCATGAAACGGATTATGAAATCACAGCTTGAAACAGGTACTCCATATATGTTCTACCGTGATACGGTTAACCGGACGAACCCGAACCGTCACCAAGGTATGGTCTTCTCTTCCAACCTGTGCACAGAAATTATGCAGAATCAATCCGCTACCGTTATTGAACAGGAAGAGTTAGTAACCAAAGATGGCAAGACCCGGATTGTTATCTCCAAAATCCCTGGCGATTTCGTAGTCTGTAACCTGAATTCGATTCACTTGGCACGTGCGATTCCAGCTGGTGTGCTGGAAAGACTTGTACCTATCCAAGTACGTATGTTGGACAACGTAATTGACATTAATAATATTGAAGTTCTGCAAGCACAATACACGAACAGCCAGTACCGCGCAGTGGGTCTCGGCACATTCGGCTTGCATCACCTATTGGCACTCAAGGGCATTCGTTGGGAATCTGATGAAGCCGTAGAATATAACAACCATTTGTATGAACACATCAACTACCTGTTGGTACGTTCGAGCATGGAGCTTGCCCGTGAAAAAGGCCGTTATCCGAAGTTCGCTGGTTCCGATTGGGAGACAGGTGCATACTTTACTTCACGTGGCTACGTTAGCGGTGAACAAGAAGGTAAATATGTAACCACTGAACAATGGCGCGAGCTGCAAGAAGAAGTGGCTAAAGACGGTGTTCGTAACGCATGGATGTTCGCGATTGCACCGAACGGCTCCACATCGATTATTGCCGGCTCCACAGCCAGCATTGATCCTTTGTATGAATTGCTTTCCTATGAAGAGAAAACAACTTACAAGATCGCTAACCCAGCACCGGATCTGTCCGACAAGACAATCTGGTACTATAAAACAGCTTTCACAATTGACCAAAACTGGTCGATCCGCATGGCTTCTGCTCGTCAGCGTCACGTCGATCAAGGTCAAAGCTTCAACCTGTATGTTCGTCCTGACATCAAGGCTACCGAGTTCCTTGAACTGCATCTAAACGCCTGGAAGGGCGGATTGAAATCAACTTATTATGTGCGTAGCCGTGCTTTGACAATAGAAGAGTGTGATTCTTGCGCTAGCTAATTATCTTAGTGCCCTGAATAGAAAAACGATGATGAATTTCGTAACTGCGAGGAATGTTTGGGCTTCCGGCCGCTGTTGTCATCAGATGTCTTGATCTTTACCGCTATTAGCGGATGACATCCGATGACAAAGGCGGTCGCTGACGCTCCTACAGCTCCAAACTTCCTCTCCGTTACTCCATCACCGTCTTTCTATGAACAAGACACCAAAGAAAGATTACCCGCGCAAAAAAATGGAGGGAAAATAAATGCAACTACAAAAGATTTTTAATACTGAAGCACCTAACCAGTCCACACGCATCATCGACGGTGAATGCTCAGGCATTCTGAACTGGAACGATATCCGCATGCCGCATATGTACAAGCTCTACAAGGTACTGCTGCTTAATCACTGGATCGCGGATGAAATCCCAATGTCCAAAGATGCGCAACAATTCCCAATGCTGGATGCGGAAGAGCAACGCGTATTTAAGATTAATATCTCCCTGCTCGCCGTGCTAGATTCGATGCAGACGATGTTCGTCGGCGACGTGAAGCGTTATTTTACCGACTCCTCACTAGAAGCTATCTCTGCCATTATTGGACAACAGGAAGTAGTGCATAACCAATCCTATTCCTATGTTCTATCCTCTATTGTGTCGGATAGTGAACAGAAAGAGATTTTTGAATATTGGAAGAAGGATCCGGTTCTACTGGAGCGTAATCAGTTTATCTCCGATATTTATCAAGAGTTCCGTGATAATCCATCAAAACAAACCTTTTTCCATGCGCTGGTAGCGGATCTCATCCTAGAAGGAATTTTCTTCTACAGCACCTTCGCCTTCTTCTACAATCTGGCCCGTGACCAGAAGATGATGGCAACCAGCCAAATGATCTCTTATATCCAACGTGACGAGAATCAGCACTGCTACTTCTTCGCAGAAGTATTTAAACAGCTGCTTGTAGATTTCCCTGAGTTGAACACTAAGGAGAACATGGATTACGTGTACCGTACGATCGACCGCGCGGTAGAGCTCGAAACCAACTGGGCTTACTATACCCTCACTAATGTCCGCGGTATTGATCTTAACGAGCTTAGCGACTACATCAAATATACAGCGAACAAACGCTTAACCTTGATGGGTATGGAAAAAGCTTACCAAGGCGTTGACGTAAACTGCATGCCTTGGATCAAGCCTTTCTCCGATGATGCTCTTAATGCCACCAAAACCGACTTCTTCGAAGCTAAATCCCGTAACTACGGTAAGGTTGGCGACGATAACGGATTCGACGATTTGTAAGACTGAAATAATTTTTTTAAATAAAAGAGGCCATTCTCAACTTTCACAGTGAGGTGGCCTCTTTGCTACAGCAAAAAGCGTCCCTTCCCCCCTGTATCAGGTATGAAAGAGACGCTTATATATTTGGTATGAATCCATCCGAAACGAATGCCTGCTGCTTAGTCTTAAGACTTACGCTCTACTCGATGTGTAGTTTCTTCTGCAAGCTCAGCTAATGCATCATTCAGACGCAGCTTCAGCTCCTCAGCAAGCTCTACCACTCCGTGATCATTACGAACCACCTGAGAATCCACGGCATACACTCCACCAAGAATGTAACGTGCACCGAGTACAGACAACACAGGTTTCAAAGCATAATCAATCGTGAGAAGATGTGCAAGACTGCCACCCATGAAGAGCGGGAGTACGATTTTGCCGGCCAACCCCTTTTGTGGAACTAGGTCCAAGAAGGTCTTCAGCACGCCTGTATAAGAGGCTTTATAAACCGGGCTAACCACGATTACCGCATCTGCTTCGGCTACAAGGCCGTTCGCTTTAACGATAGAATCACTTTCAAACTTGGTATGAATCAAATCTTCCGCTGGCAGCTCTGCTACGTTAATACGCTCAACCTCAAAGCCCTGATCCGTTAAGCTTGCCTCCGCATACTCTATAACTGCATTGATGCGCGATACCAGGGAAGGCGTTCCGTTAATCACAACAATTTTAGCCACTTCTCCACCTCTTTCATCCCATTTAAGCAGCTCACACTGCAAATATTTATCCCGACAGGAATACTTTAAATTAATACTAATCCTATCGCAGATTAGATATTATTGTCAAACCATAAACGCTTGCACTCATTCCACTCTTGCGATATACTAAACAACAATATTAAATCCAAGAATCAGGCCAATGACCGGCATCCAACCGTGAGGCGTCTGCGACCGGAGCCTATAATGACTCCCTAAGTTCACCGGGTTTCGCCCGTTACCGCGAAGACCAAAGAGGGTCGGATTCTTTCCTGCTGTTAAGGAGATTCGATCAACCTGGGTGGCACCGCGAGCTGACGCTCCTCGTCCCATGGATGAGGGCGTTTTTTGCGTTTTTTCAAGCATAAACACCTTCGGCGTCCTTATAAGGACGGTAAGTGTTTGTGCGAGAAATAGAAGGATAAAGTGAAGTGTGAAACTTACACTTTCTTATCTTTTAAACAAAAAGGAGCGAGCGATATGCTAGAAATGAACTGGATCAAGGATAATCAGGAACTTGTAAGAAACACTGCCACATGGAAAAGAATCGACTTCCCACTAGATGAATTACTGGAATGGGATGAGAAGCGCCGGGGCCTGCGCCAAGAAACTGAACAAATGAGAGCCGAGCGTAATGGGCTAACCAAAGAGGTCGAACAATTACTACGTAAGGGTGACCGCCCTGCTGGAGAGATCGTCAAAGCACAGGTACGGGAACTCAATAATCGGCTGAACCTGCTGGAAGCAGATCTGAACGAGGCTGAACGCCGCTGTAAAGAGCTCATGCTGCTCGCGCCGAATCCAGTGTCGCAGGATACACCTATCGGCCACGATGATAACGATAATGTAGAACTGCGGTTGAACGGAGCGGTGCCGGAATTCGGCTTTGCGCCTCGTGATCATGTGGAGCTAGGTGAGCTTCACGATATCATAGATATTGCCCGTGGCGTTAAAGCAGGCGGCCCTCGCAGCTATGTGCTTAAGGGAGCTGGCCTGATGCTACATCTCGCTGTACAGAGACTAGCCCTAGATGTGCTCACTGCACGCGGATTCACCGTGATGGATGTTCCTGTGATTGTCCGCCCTGAAGCGCTGGAGCGAACCGGATTCTTTCCCGGTGGAATGGATCAGACGTATGAGCTAAGCGGAGACAATCGCTGGCTGGTAGGCACATCGGAAGTGTCGCTAGTTTCGCTCTACAGCGACGAGATTGTAGAGCTAGATACACCCATGCGGCTGGCCGGAATGTCGACCTGCTTCCGCCGTGAAGTTGGATCCGCCGGACGGGATGTTCGGGGTCTGTACCGCGTTCATCAGTTCTCGAAGATCGAACAAGTCGTCTTATGCCGAAATGATGAAGGTGTGTCAGACCATATGCTACACGAGATCCTCGCAAATGCCGAGCACATTCTCCAGCTCTTAGAGCTCCCCTACCGGATCATGGCCGTCTGCACAGGGGATATGTCCCTGAAGACGCATAAGCAGTATGACATTGAGACATGGATGCCAAGCAGAGACGCATACGGAGAAACTCATTCAGCTTCTAATCTGCTCGATTTCCAAGCTCGCCGTTCGGGTATACGTTATCGAGATGTGGATGGTCGCTTACAATACTGCCATACCTTAAATAACACCGCAGTGGCTACACCAAGAATTCTGATCCCGCTGCTGGAGAATCACCAGCAAGAGGATGGTTCTATCTACATCCCTCAGGCGCTACGCAAATATATGGACGGATTAGAGCGGCTAGAGCTTCCACATCAAGCGATGAATAAATAGCACAAAAAGACGATTTTCTAAGTGCAGCAGGCACTAAGAGATCGTCTTTTTTTCAAAAAAACTATTTATCCTAACTTTCCATCCCCGTCTCATTCTCTTCATAATGACTTGTATCCCCATGCAACAGGATCTCCGGCACGCCATCCGTAAAATCAATTCTGGATAAGCAGGTTGGATATATGTAAGGCAGATCCCACAGCTTAGGCAACTCTCTGCGCTCGAAATAAGCCATCAAGAGCTTGATCACTACCGTATGCGTTACGATAAGGATCGCCTCACCCTGATGAGCCTTGAGAATTTCCTGAAGCTTCTCTAGCGCTCTTGTCTGCACCTCTGCGAAGGTCTCGCTGCCCTCCACTTTAAACTGGTCGGGATCCTTCCAGAAATAACGATGCTGGTCCGAATACTGAGCCGCCAGTTCAGCAGAATCTCTACCTTCCCATACGCCCATGCCAATTTCTTTGAATGCATCGGAAATCTTCAGCGGAACATCCCGCTCTCCACGTATAATCTCAGCTGTAAGCAGTGCTCTTGGACTGGAGCTTGCATAAATGACATCCAGATTTATAGCCTGCATTCCCCGGCTCAACCATTCCGCCTGTTGTACGCCAAGTGTCGTGAGGGCAGAATCCATATGACCTTGCATACGATTCTGCACATTCCATTCCGTCTGCCCATGACGCGTTAAATATATCGTTGTAGTACTCATCCGCCGCTTCTCCTCCTACTCCCAAAACCAGAGATAGTCTACTTCCTGTTTCGCTCCATCCAGTTCACTGCAAAGTCAACGATTTCACGTTGCGGAATCAGTTGAGCTGTAGCTGAGGCGATATGACCATATGTAATGAGCCCTGCCTCTTGTCCGAATTGCTCAGCCAGTTCAACGAAATCGTCAGAGTTCCAATCTAGCTCCTTGAATTCCACCCACTGCCTATGACCATCCACCATCATGGGTGCCCCGCCAATGACTTCCTTCTTTCCTTCATACAAGGCTCGGCATTCAGCAAGATGTAATGAAGTATTGTTTAGATTTCCTACACCTAGCAGCAGCACACTTCCACCCAGATCATAAATACGAGCTAGTGGAGAATCTTCCCCCAAACCGTATTCGAGGGTGTGACCATATACAATCTCATCTCTATGCTTGCCCCAAGCCGCAAATGAATGAATCGGATGATCGCTGCGCTTCACCCCTTTTTGTCTACGAAAAGAGTCTGGAATAATCCCCATCCCTCTCAGCGGAGTCAGGTCTGGATCATAAGCAGGCATCTGCTCCCGGATAGTCTGCCACCATGACTCGGGTACCGGCGGGTTACTCCAGCCAGCAGGGTCTGTCAGATCGCTGGAATGAGTCGGCATCACAAGTGTGCCTGATTCTCCGAGAACCTCCTCCAGCGCCAAAATAACAGCAACCGGCCCACCTGCCACCCATTGGCCTAGCGATTTGAAGGACGAATGCAGTAGAATCGTCATCCCCGCCTGAACACCCAGTCTCCGAAAATCTTCTGCCAGCGTCTGAACTGTAATCAAATCCCCTTGAATTTCTTCCACCCTTCATTCCTCCAAACTCTCATGTTGCTAATTCTAGCAAAGCTTCTCACAGCCATTATATAGGAGGATCACTTCTAACGACACCCATAATGTTCACTACGATTACAAGCGTAGCAATGATATATATGCTATAGCTACTTGTCCTGTCATTTACGACAAATCTTCAGACAGTATTTTGGCTCTATAATCCCCTGGAGAGATCCCTTCCAACTCTTTGAATACACGGGCAAATTGCTTACTGTTCTCAAAGCCTACTTTTTCCGAGACTTCGGCAAGCTTGCTACATCCCTTCGCTAGCAGTGCTTTTGCATGACGGATACGAACCTTTTTTAAATAAATGACAAAATTCTCACCGGTATATGCCTTGAAGGCTTCGCTAAAATAAGAATAATTCAAAGACACATGATTACTAACCATAGCCATATTTAGTGGACGAGCATAGTTCGTTTCAATATAATTCAGCGCTTCCTCCATATCAGCATGCTCCGTATGAGCAGACCGTACCCCTAAGATGTAATCATTCACACTCAGGAGCAAATTCTCAAGCGCTCGATAATAATCATGGAAATGACGATAGTTATACATATTACCAACCGTACGATATAGCTTTAGCACCTCCACTGAGGCTTCGCCATATACCCGAAATACTTCATCCAGTACCTGCTCATTGATACTCTGACCCACGTTCTCAAGATAAGACAATTCCAGTTCCTTCAAATGCTCAGTCTGAAAAATAACGGACAGCAGGTACTTTATTTCCTTCTCACGTTCGGTTCCAAGCATATTAAGCAGCTTCCGAAGCTCCTCCTTCGGCAAAGGAAAATTACGTCGTTCTTGACTGACATCCTCATAATCCAAAAGATTTTCTTGCGGATATAAAAAAGTATACTGCAATGCCCGGCACGCTTCCTTATAACAAGAACGAAGTACTTCGAGACTTTTTCCCTCACTGCTGATTCCGATTGATAAACCGTTTATTTCTCTAGCACCAGCTTGACGGGACAGCTCCATAAAGCTCTGAGTACTAGTCCCGATCAAGACTAATCTGCCATCCCAGTCCGTTATAATTTCCAAAAAACACTTCTCAATCGGCCCCATCAAACGTTCGATGAGCCCCTGAACTTCTGCAGATTTCATCCGTGTACCATCATTATAGTAGTAATTCAGCACACCTACTATAAAAGGAACCTCCAACCCCTCTAGCTCCGCTTGCTGCTCGGACTCCAATTGAACCTCCTGCTGCTGCAGCAGTCCCCGCAAACGGCTGGAGCGTAGCTCTTTACGAAACTGTTCTGTTTCCCGCTCTATTTTCTTGACACTGAACTCCTGTTCTTCCAGTTCCTTATGGATATGCTTCAAGATTTCGAACAGCTCATCTCGGCGAATCGGCTTAAGTAGATAATCCTTCACACGATAACGTATAGCACATTTAGCATATTCGAAATCATCATACCCACTTAGGATTACCACTGCTGGTCTTTTCTCGCTCCCAACTTCTACAGATAACTGCTCCAAAAGCATAATTCCGTCCATCACCGGCATACGAATATCCGTAATAATAATATCTGCACCGTCTGTCTTAAATACCTCGAGCGCCTCTGCGCCGTTGCTCGCCATTATGATCGTATATGCGGACGGAAATTCCCTTTCAATCATGATCTTCAGACCTACACGGATATTTTTCTCATCATCAACGATCAGTAATTTCTTCATGGTTGTTTTTCTCCCGTCAAAAGAACTTTCGGCAAGGTCAGACGTACCATCGTCCAACTTCCTGCCTCGCTCTGTACTACAAGCCCGTATTCTTCGCCATAAAAGATTTGCAGACGCTGGTGTACATTCCGTAGCCCTATGCCACCTGCTCTTCGGTTTACATCCTTCTTCTGTTCACAAGAGCTGTCACAACATTCATCCTTAGCATATATCGCCTCGTTTAAAGCAACTAGACGTTCTGGGGTAAGACCGATACCATTATCACGAAGCTCTATGGAAATATCACCTTCCGTTTCCGAAATATGAATATGAATGTTCGGGTCCTCTAAATTCTCTTTCTCACCGTTCCAAGCATGCTTAACACTGTTCTCTACAATAGGCTGCAGTGACATTTTCAGCACCTCCAGCTCCAAATATCGAGGTTCAATATGAAGTACAAGCTTAACCGGGTACTCAAAACGAATATTCATTACTTCAATGTAATTCTCAATATGGCGGACTTCATCGCGAAGCTTCACATACTCCCCAGACCATTTGAAATTATAACGCATCATTCCACCGAGCGAAGTTAGTGCGTCTGATATCGTTCGTTGATTTTCAATTTCAGCAAGCATTTTAATATTTTCAAGTGTGTTATACAAAAAATGTGCATCTATTTGATTATGCAGCGTACGCAGCTCAGCCTCTTTGGACAATGCCTGCTTACTCACAGCCTGAGCGACCAACGTATTAATTGTATTCATTAGCTTAGAGAAATGATGGGCAAGCTCACCGACTTCTCCCCCACCCCGAATCGTAATTCCACTATAGGCTTCACCTCTGCGCACGCTTTTCATCGTTTCGGTCAATCTGCGCAGATTTTTTAGAATAAAGGCATTCATCACATAAGCGATCAACGTGAGTAAAATAATAAATCCGATGTTAGCTCCAATAATAAAGTTGCGTGTACGGGAGATATCCTTCAAAACACCCTCCGTTGAGACCACATTTAACAGATAAGCATCAATGCGTTCCAGCGGTGTGTTAATAAGTAAATAAGATTTACCGTTGGCTGAATAACTGCTATCCCATTCACCAGTAGCCCTGAAGTTCTTGTATCGTTCAGTAATAACACTGGCCATCTCCTCGTTATCCTGAAGAAAAGACTGATCCGGACGAGTAAATAGCTGGAGCTCACCATCTACAAGGAACATTTGTGTCTGGTTATCCCGTACATCGGTATATGTCTTTGGCGTAAAGCGGTTCAACATCATATCTACTTGAACCATCCCAATATGGTTGCCAGCAGGACGACTCATCTCACGTAGTAAAGAAACCTTCGGCAAACTCTCAGTCGGTGCACCCAAGTATCTCTGCATCAGATCCGGATCACTCCTTTGAAAAGACCAGTACTCCTGTCCCTCCAACTGCTGTGCTTTCTGGTACCAGGGCTCGGAAGAGACTCGCTCTTCACGAAATAAAATCGGCCAAATTTCATGCATCGTTTTACTTTTCGAATACAGCCGTAAATGCTCAATATTCGGATTATTAAATTGAATACGTGTCATATTCACATAAGCATTTGTATTAAAATCAACCAAATCTTCAAGCATCGGCTCAGTCTCATTCGCAAGAAAGTCTTTAACATCCGAGTCAGAATACGCCATCTGTGCTGCCCGCTCCATCGCTTCAATTTGATTGTGGATATGCAATTTTTCCATTTGCAGCAAATATTCATTTTTCTCAACAGCATCTCGGAAATAGGTATTGTTGATAGACTCATAAAAATAGACGGACACCAACAAGCACGGACCTATAATAATAAAAACATAGGCAGCAATCAAACGACTCTGCAGCGACCTTCGCCCCCACCAATACAAGAAGGAATTCCATATTTCTCTGCTGCGCTCACGCAAATTCTCCCTCTTCACTTCTTCAACGTTCACCTCGCTAATATCGTGAATACTTAACATACTTAACTTACTTAACAACTATACCTTATTCTTGTTTGAAAATAACCCAAAAACCCGCAATCAGCGGGCTTCTGGGTTATATTTTATTGGGCGAGCTTCACTTTGTTCTCTTCATACTTTTTCTGTTGATAGGCTTGGAATTTATCTACACCTATATCCTTTTGTTTCGCTAAATACTCAGTCCATATTTTATCGAACTCAGCATCTGAAGAAGCCATAAGCAGCTTAGGAATCGTCTTCCCACGCAGTTCTTTCAGCTTTGTAGCAATGATGCCTTCAGGGGAGTTACCTGTAGGATCAATCTGTTGGAATGTTGAAGTACTAGTCGCTTTTCCTCTCGTCCAATCTTCCAATTGTTTAAAAGGTTCTACTGATTTAGGTGCCCATTGATCCGTGATATTCGTGTTCTGCATCATCCAGTAGGTGAACGAAGATCCGTATTGCTTATCAAATG
Organism: Paenibacillus sp. FSL E2-0201; assembly: GCF_037963325.1. Classification (NCBI taxonomy): domain Bacteria; kingdom Bacillati; phylum Bacillota; class Bacilli; order Caryophanales; family Paenibacillaceae; genus Paenibacillus; species Paenibacillus sp. FSL E2-0201. The sequence goes on along the minus strand of NZ_CP150154.1, from coordinate 496,351 downwards.
CCGAACGATCCTTATTCATTAGATCAAACACTTCAGGCTTAAATTGGTCTTTGCCATCAATCGTTTCGTAGCTGACACCCTTTTCACCGAGGAACAAGTCTTTATTACCTTCTTCACTGTTCAAGTAGCTTAGGAAGCGGATAGCGCGAGCTTTATCCTTCACATCTTTGGAGATCAGCGTCACTGTCCAGCCTGCGATCGCAGGTCCGTCAAGGGTCGGTTGATCCAAGTTCGTATTCGAAGGACCATCAATAGCAATATAAGTTTTGCTAGGATCTTGTTGGTAAATCGTACCTAGTTGCGCTGCAAAGTCTGTACGTTGATAGAGCATCGCGAAATAACGGCCTTGAGCGATCTTCTCTTCCATTTGTGGACGTTTATCGATAAAGATATCTTTAGCAAGCAGTCCATCCTGATTCGCTTGACGAAGCGTCTTCATCCAGCGGATATATTCAGGATCTGTCTCACGGGCATATACCTGACCATCTTTTTCTCTAGGAATCGCCAGGAAGTTCTGAAGATAACCTTCCAGAGAATCATTACCGTTTACACCAAACTCATGCAGACCAAGCGGGATTAGCGGTTGTCCATTTACGTCAGGAAATTTCTCTTTCGCTAACTTAAGCGCATTCAAGAATCCTTCTGGTGTGCGCATATCAGGACTGCCAATCGCTTCATACATATCCTTACGTACCGCGAATACTTGGTTGGATACGTAGTTCTCTCCATATTTCTCATAGTCGGCAGGAGAGGAAGAAGAGTTCGGGTAGCCGTACACATTACCATCTTCTTGAGTGTACCAATTCAGCTTATCTTTATCGGATACTTTGTAGAAATAAGGATCATATTGATCAGCAAGCTCGTTCAGTGGTAGTGCAAGATCACCTTCGATAATTTTCTTTATCGCATCTTCATAGAAGCCCAATGTAATGAAATCTGGCAATTTACCAGAGGCAATCAGTGTGTTCAGCTTCTCATTCTCGTTACCAGCCGGAACGATGAAATTAATATCAACGCCGGTTTTCTTAGTTACATATTGGGAAGTTGGGTCCACACCCCATTTGTTGGGGAACCAAGAGAAGTTCAGGTACCAGTCAAACGTAATCGGTGAAGTGTCAATCTTCCAGCCTGGTTCATCCGCAGACAATGTAGCAGCAGGTGTATCCGTCGCCCCCGTGTTCGTTTCTTTAGTGCCATCCGAATTTCCTTTAGCGTTATTTCCACTGGAACAGCCTGCAGCTGACAAGGCCATAACCGCTGTCAGAAGTAGAGCCATCGCTGTTCTCGGTTTGCGTTTCATACCCATATTCTTTACCCCTTTTCTATGATTGTTAATTATAAGCTCAACCCCAGAGCTCATAGAGATGAGCTGCTGGAGGAGTTACCTTTACTAAGGATCAGCCCTTAATGGAGCCGATCATCATGCCTTTAACAAAGTAGCGTTGTAAGAAAGGATATACGAACACGATAGGAAGTGTGGTGACCACCATCGTCGCCAGCTTAATAGACTGTGACGTTACGCTTCTTGTCATACCGCTACCTTGTGCAGCAACCATCATTTGAGTCGAACTAGATTGTGCTACAACGCGGAACAGATACGTCTGAATCGGCTGTAACTCTGTATTATTGATATAGATCATACCTGTAAAATAATCATTCCATTGGAACACGCCGTGGAACAGCGCAATGGTCGCAATAACAGGCATAGACACTGGAAGCACAATTCGTAGGAAGATGGACCAATCATTAGCCCCATCAATCCGGGCCGCTTCCTCCAATCCTTCAGGGATCTCTCGGAAGAAGGTCATGAAGATAATAAGATCGAAGAAGCTAAACATCGCAGGAATGATATACACTAAGAAATTATCTAGTAACTGAAGGTCTTTGATAAGCAAGAAGCTCGGGATCAACCCTCCCGCGAAGAAGAGCGTAACAGTACCCATTAACATGTAAAACTTTCCGCCAATCAAGCCTTTACGAGAAAATGCATAGGCTACCATCGCTGTGAAAAATACATGCAGGACTGTGCCGATCACTGTTTTGGCAACGGTAATCCACATCGCCTGCATAATGCCAGGGCTGTCGAACACTGCCTTGAAGTTTCCTAGACTGAACACCCGCGGCCACCAGTATATACCACCTCGCATAGCGTCCGTGCCTTCATTAAAGGCATTGACGAGTACGTACCAGATCGGATAAAGCGTTATGAAGCAAATACACAGCATAATGATATTGTTGACGATATCGAATAGGGCCTCGCCCTTCGTTTTGCGATTGAGAGCAAACATGTGTAGGTCCTCCTTATCCTAGAACAATGATGTATCGTTGATTTTTTTAGACACTTGGTTAGCTATCAGCAGCAAGATTAGAGCGATAATCGATTTTAATAGTCCAACCGCAGCCGAATAGGAGAAGCGGCCTGAGAGAATCCCTGTGTAGTACACATAATAATCGATTACATTACTTGCACTATCATTCAACGAGTTACGTAGCACCAAGATCTGATCGAAGTTGGAGCTTAGTACACCACTGACTGCAAGAATGAAGAGAATACTGATCGTCGATTTAATCGCCGGCAGCGTAACAAACCACATCTTCTGGAATCTTCCAGCACCATCAATCGTAGCCGCCTCATACATTTCAGGAGATACACCAGAGATTGCTGCCAGATATATAATCGCTGACCATCCAAGTTCCTTCCAGATATCAGAGGAAATAACAATCGTCCAGAAGTAGCTAGGTTCGGCCAAATAGGTAATCGGCTGATCAATGATATTTAGCGCTAACAAGATGTTATTGATAATCCCTATATCCGCTAGCCATGTCGCTAGAATACCGCCGAGTACAACCCATGAGAGAAAGTGAGGTAAATACGAAATCGTCTGAATCCACTTTTTGAATCTCACCGAACGAACCTCGTTCAAGAATAGTGCGAATATAATCGGCAGTGGAAACCCGATAAAGAGCTTGATTAAGCTAATGCCTAACGTATTCCTAATAACGTCAACCAAGCTTTCATCTTGTAGGAATTCTTTGAAATGAGCTAGTCCTACCCATGGAGCTTCGGAAATTGATTTTACGATATTGAACTCTTTGAAGGCAATAATAACTCCATACATTGGAATGTAGTTGAAGATGATCATCCAGGCTACGCCTAGTAGGGCCATGGTCTGTAAATGACGCTGGGCTACAAATCTCCTCCACAGCGAGTTACGATTTACTTTACCGGTTTCGAAATTGCCAGGAATTAACGGATTCATCGCTGGACTTACTTCCACGCTTTTTTTGTTCTCCATCCTTTGGACCTCCAGGCTACATATCTTTTCTTTTTCTGAAGCGCTTACAATATCTATGTATTTATTGTATTTGCTTTTGCCTGTCTCCGTAAGGCTTTGAATTTCGGGTTATAGGTTCCATTTTTCGGGTTCAAGCTAAAACACCTTCGGCGTCCTTCAAAGACTTTCTTATATTTGGAGAAAAAAATAAGGGAGGGCCTAGGCCCTCCCTTATTTTCTATGCCATTATTGCTCGAATTTGCTTGATCTCACCACGCCGCAGAGCCTCTGCCTCTTCCCCACGAACGAGTGCTCCAGAAATTTCAGCCACCGTACCATCGTGATAGACGAGCGTCATGCTCTGAATAACAGCCTTCTTCTCACCAAACGTATTCTCACGTTGCGGGTTCGAATACGTTACTTCCGTACCACCAAGGAATGTGAAAGAAAGATTGCCTTGTTCATCAAATAGCCAGCCCGGTAGAACCGGACCCAAAGATAACGTAAGCTGTCCATCTTCTACTCTGAAAATATGGCTTCCGGCCATCATCGTTCTCCACATACTGAGGAATTCAGCGGTCGATCCACTTAGTCTTGCTACGAACCCTCTACCGTGGTTATTGGGATCAGGATTCCCTCCAGTTGCGATAAAAGATGAGTTCTCCAGTGTACTGCGTCCATAAACCGCAGGATCAAGGAACGGCACCAGCGACGTCTTCAGCTCGCCGTAGAATTCCTCATATAGACCGCCCTTCAGCAGCTCAAGCAAATACTTGTAGGACATATGCAGGAAGTTAGACTCCCGCTCTAGCCAGCCTGGTGTGAAGGCTCTCATTCGCCCGATCTCATGAGACTCTCCCTCTAGGCTAACCGAGGTTTGGTACATAGACGTAGTCGGATCATACAGCTCCGTTTGCTTAATCAAATTGTAGATTTCTTTGACTTGCACCGGATCTTTCAACGTCTTCAACCAGCGAGTAGGTCCCTCAAGGAAGTATGGCAAAGCATATACCTCAAACTCCTCCACTACAGCTTTTGGCAGACCGTATCCGCTAAGTACCGGTTGACCTTCAGCATCTGTTACCTGCTGGAATTTCTTCGCCTCAAAGCGGAAATAGGTTGGGGTAAGTCCGTTACCGAGTTCTACCGCCTTGTTGATCCCCTCGTCGATTTTAACTAAGAATTTGGAGAGGGCTTCACGAATGTATTCTAAGGCTACTGCAGACTCAGCCCCAGTAATACCGAAACGAATACGTGCTCTATAAGCCTCACGCGCTGAAGCTACAATGTCCCAATAATTGAATTGTTCCAAATCTCCTGCTAGGACAGCCGTTACCGCACGATGTACCTCTTCAAGCAGCTGTGCAATTTCTTCTGGCAAGTCTACAGCGCCTTGGACGTTCTCTTTGCCTTTCAGAGCCTCTAGCAAAAAGACTACGGTACGTTTCAGCTCAAAAGTCTCACTCATTCCGGAGCCGAACAATCCCGGCAGTCCATTCATAGCATCGTTCCAGCCCGGCTTATTGCCTTCCATCTCTATCCCCATACCGTAAGGGTCAAGTGTAGCGAATTTATTCAAGGCAAGAGACAGCATCTTCACGAACAGATTGGTGTGGTAAATGGCACCGTGTCCACCTTCGGTACGCAGCCAATGGGTATCTCCAGCTTTCCATTTCAGCTTGTGCAGCTTCTCCTCATCCTCAAGAAGTGCACCATATTGCCGAGCCTTTCCATCACTGATTACATATTTCTCACTTCGTGGCAGCACATACGCCGGGCTGTCATAGAACGCATAGGTGTTATCCCCAAACAGAAGCTCCTGCTTTTTGTCAGGGAAGATATCCAAATAACCAACTACCAGATCCATATTATATGTCCAGTGATCCGACCAGAAGCCTTCACCAAAAGCAGCCTCAATGTTTTGTTGCGACAAGGCTAGTAGCCCCGACAGAAATTGTTGTTCGCTTACCTTCAGGGTAACGTTATGATCTGCAATATAGTTCACTAAACTACCTGGTGTGAACCGAGTGCTGCACAGCTTTACAAGCTCAGCTTGATGATCTGCCGCAGCCTCCTCGATCCACTTCACAGCTAGCGTCTTACTGTCCGGTTTCACTTCAAAGGTTGTTCCTTGTACGCTCAGCGGGTTGTAACCGTCCGCTTGTATCAAGCTATAGAACATTTTGATGTTGAAGCTACCCACCTTCGGATTAAAAAACACATCGTTCCGCCGATTCTGATTCATATCACGGAAGTTTCCGTTCCCCTGTGAATAATATTCTGGGGCGAGAGAGAAGAAGTTGTAGTCACGCTCCAAGTCACCATGCTTACGCGAGTATAAGTGAACGACAAAGCCATCCCCACCATTGTCGAAGACAAAAGGATAGCCTCCGCGCAGGAAGTTATCGAGATAGGATTGACGGCAATACGCATCAAACACAGCCGATGAAGTGTGAGTGGCAATGTCTTCCGTTAATTCTTCCGTTAGTCCTGCGGCCTCTTGAGATTTAGACATGATATATTCATCGCGGCATAACTGCTCTGCCTTCTTATTGATTTTGTCGATGTCATTTACATGTCCAACCAGTGTATTCAGGATCAGATTGCTACCTGGTGCTAAACGTCTTGCCACTCCGCTAAAACCGCACGGAACCTTGTTGACTGGGTATTGCGGAAGCTCGCCCAGTTCGGCAAGGGTTAATCCCGCAAAGCGGTCTGGGTACGTAAGCGAGGTGTTGCCACCAAAGACTAGCTCGAAATCGACAATTGGCGAGACTTTTTCTCCTTCTCCCGTAAAGGACAGATAGAAATGTCCATTGGTGATTTCACTAACCTGCGCACTATCATTAGTGCTGGAACGCAGCTTATAGAACGGAATGCCATTCTCTAAATTGTATACATCCATCCAGCTGCGCAACAGGTTACCTATTTCCTTGTATCCACTATTCTCTACACCGTAGGGCAGGATTTCTGGCAGACCATCCATCAGTTCTAACTCGATCTCTTTGCCACCGATGTTCTCAATCTCTACCCGACGTACCAATGCCGCATAATCGTCATTTGGCAGATTGAAATAGTGTACAGTCGTCTTCAGACCATGCCCAGCATGGCTTTCTTCAATGGTAAGCCCATTAGGCAAAATCGTCATGATCCGCTTGGCTGCAGGATCTGGACGTGCCGATTGAAACGGCTCATAAATCTCTTGCTCCCCTTTAATCTTGATAAAGGTTCTGAACCCGGTCGTCCCCACGTTCTTATAAGAGATATTTGCGGGTGAGAATTCCATGATCGGCGAGTTCTTATCGCGTACCCCGAAGCTGCAAATGGCCTGACCGCGGTTCACATAAAAAGTCCACATCGGAATTCCCTTCAGTCCGGCAAGACCCGGCAGGAAACTGGAAAAAGGCTTTCCCTCGTCAAATTGCTCCATTACAAATGTACCTGATTCGAAATAATAGTTGCTCACACTTATGACCTCCTAGGTTGTAGATTATTTATGAAATCAAATGCGTTACGATGGAATGCGGCGCTAGCTCGCAGCTCGCAATCTCTTCGCCTAGACCTAACGTTACATTGTGTACTTCTTCGCTTTCATTCATCAGTACAACAGCAATGCTTCCGTCAGGATTACGGAATGCTGTGGTTAAGATGCCTTCTGCTTCAGACGTAAATCCGATCCGTACTGCACCTGGCGCAATGAATTTACTGAAATGCCCAATGTAATAATAAGAGCTGTTATAGTGCACTTCATCTGTTGTCGTATCTGCAATGATCGGTGCATCGCAGAGATTGCCTACATGGTTGGGACCTCCCGTCTCATCCAGTACCAGGTTCCAATCCAGGTATCCTTCTGTCCACGCATTTAGATCTCCAATCATGTTTCTGCCGTAACGTTCACCAGTAAACCATTCCCCCAGCTTAACGCCGCCCTCTTGGCAGCCTTCTGTGAACAACAGATGCTTGTCAGGAAATAAATCATGTACCTTTTCGACCTTGTCGAACTCCTCGCCTCCGTACCAGTGAATACCGGTCCCCCACACATACTTTGCTGCGTCAGGATCAGATAGTACTGCCGAAGCACGTTCGACCATAATATCGCGGTTATGATCCCAAATTACGATGTTCACATCTGAATGGCCTGTCTGATGCATCACCGGTCCAAGATAATTTTTAACAAAATCCCGTTCCTCTTCCGCACTATAAATACATGAATCCCAGACTTGAACGGCAGCCGGCTCATTCTGCACGGAAACCGCCCAAATTGGCACTCCCTCTTTTCCGTAAGCTTCAATGAACTTCGTATAGTAGCGTGCCCAAACCTCTGCGTATTCCGGCTTCAATGATCCACCGTTATTCATTTCACCATTTGTTTTCATCCATGCCGGAGGGCTCCAAGGAGAAGCCAGCATCGTGAATGCGCCGCCTCTTACTTCCATGGCGTCTTTTATCAGCGGAAGTACCCACTTATGATCACGAGAGATATCAAAAGTAGCTAGCTCTGTATCATGATCAGCAACATACGTATAATTTCCGAGGGCAAAATCACAGCTATGAATATGAACACGCCCCATGTTATAGCCTAATCCCTCTACAGGGTGGAAGTACCGATGAATAACCTCTGCCCGTTTCTCCGGGCTCAGGCGTGATAACGTATAGGCTGCAGCTTCAGTGAAAGCGCCGCCAAATCCAATCATCTTTTGAAACTCCTGCTCTGGCTTAAGCTCCACATCGGCAGACCCAGATCCTACTCTTGCGCTAAAAACAATTGCATCTTTTGGAGTTAAGCGTTCCCCTGTATCTTTTGCAGTTACCACAGTTTGAACTTTTGCCATTTCATCCATCTCCTCTGAATTGTTTTCTTACCAAGCATAAACGTCTTCGACGCCCTTTACTGGATCATTTTCCGATGTTATAGATTCGGAGCATGAGCCATCGAAACAATCGAAACCGGTTTCGATTGTTTCGAAAAAAAATGATCTTTCGAAAGCAATTGAAAGAGCATTTTTATTTCAATGATTCGATTATAGCTCCATCCCACTAAATTAGATGTATCAAATACCACTAACTAGGAAAATAAAAGCTATGATGTCCTTTACTTTAGCAGGACTCTTTTCAGTTCGTCAAGATTTATCCTGATTTTAATACTAGCTAAATTCAGCTAATCGGAGGTGAACAAGACTCCCGTTCAACCACTTCCACCGGAACTATAATCGCTTCCTTATCTAACACTTTGCCTTCAATTGAAGCTAAAAGAATGTCAGCCGCACGGCTCCCAAGAAGTTCTGTATCCTGACGCACCGTTGTCAGTGCAGGTGTGACATACTCGGCAAGATCGATGTCATCATAACCCATAACTGAAATATCCATCGGTACGGAAAGTCCACTATCTTTAGCAGCCATAATAGCTCCTAAGGCTAATAAGTCGCCTGAAGCAAAGACCGCGGTTGGACGTTCAGGGAGCTTAAGAAGCTCCAACATCGCGTTATAGCCGCTTTCCCGAGAATAAAAGGCTCCGTTTACAACATAGGTCTTGGGTACTTTAAACCCTCGCTGCTTCATAGCGGACATATATCCCAGCTCCCGCATTTTTCCTGGAAATGTGTTCGTGCCACCAGAAATATGAGCAATCTTGCGATGCCCCAATGAAGCTAGATACTCCACCGCCAGCTGTGCCCCGACTGTATTGTCTGAGCATACCGTATGTGTCTCAGAGGTATCAAAATCCACGATCACCGTAGGAATATCACTCTCAAGCAGTTCACGGAAATACGGATCCTCATAATCGGACAAGAAGACAACAACGCCGTCTACGCCACGAATCCTGCAATTCTCTAAATAACCACTTTGCTTACCGCCGACATCTTTGGAGATAAACATGAGGGCATAACCCTTTTCAACAGCAACCTTCTTAAAGCTCTCGATCACAGCGCTGAAAAAAGGATGGCGAATACCAAATCCCGTATTCTCTACAAATAGCACGCCGATGGTCCACGATTTCTTAGTGGTCAATGTACGGGCGTGTGAATTTGGCAAATATCCCATTTCTTGGGCAACCCGGAATATTTCCTGACGAGTTTTCTCCCGTACATCGGAATAATTATTAAACGCCTTAGAAACCGTTGTTGGAGAGTAACCGGTTCTTTTGGCAATATCGTATATCGTTGTCAAATCGGCTCGCTCCTTGCCCTGACAAATGAAATGCCTTATGTTCACTGCAATTTTAACGTCTTTCCGTACCGCCGTCCAGCGAAAAGTAACTTTGTACAGAGGGGAGTAGTGTAACGGCCTGAATCAACAGCCCTAGACTCATATAGATCAAATGTATAATTGCAACACTATTCAGCATGTACGTCTGCACCGTTATCCAAATAATTTGCCCAAACCCGATATACAGAGACATAGCCCAGAAGCTATATAATTTCTTAAAAGGATTTAATAATTCCACCAAGTGCCACTGAGGTCTCTTGATCAGACCATAAACAACGAGGAGGGGCAGTAAACCAAATATGATAAATAGCAGAATACCCGGGAATAAAAAATCTGAGAATGGCGATCTTTCCAGCATAGAAGTCGGCATTTTCATTAGATCCCCGCTTGGATCTATTACAAGAGCACCGCCCCCTCCTAACGCTCCAACCCCCAAAAAAATAAGAAGAATATAAAGCCATGTTACTGTACCCGGCCTTCCCTTCGTTAATTCCATTTCACTTCCCCATTTCCAAATAAGAATTAGAGCAACCCTATCTAGAAAACGAATCTGCCCTTTTTATATTTTACAAGTTTTCCCTGTATTTCACCGAGATGCATATCACAAACTTCGCTGAGTTTTTGATTTTTTTACGTACGATGTGAACACCAGCGCTTTAAGTTATACTAAGTTTAGAAGCTAATATATTGCACCTGACCGATCTCATAAATAGAAGCCATCGAATCCTAAGCATGAACGCCTCCGACGTCCTTATAAGGACGCTAAGTGTTTAAGCGAGAAATTCAAGACATAAAGTATGGTGTGAAACTTATAAAACAAGGAGACAGGACATGCGTACACACGCGCTGCACCTAACATACCTATGAATGATACCGACCTTCTATCTACCAAACAGTGTGCTTATTGCCACAAACAAAAGCCGCTCTCTGAGTTTCGCAGACGTACAGGCAAACGTTCCAAGGGGCAGTCACGCCGTGGTGCCTGCCGTGAATGTCGTAAACAACGGGAAGCACTAAATATAAAGCTCACAGCAAACCCCTTACTGGTAAAACCTGATATGGTCCAAACCCATCAGCAGGCTCTATTGGAACGTCCCAAAGAGGGGAAACCATCTTCCGCCGCTGCTTCTTCAGGCCAATCCAATCCGAACCGCCGCGTACGTGGTTTGGAGCAGCGAAGAAAACATACACCTTCTCAAGGTGCGAAGATAAATCCTGAAGATCCGACCCAATTGATTCCCACTGCTAAAGGGATGATCTTAATGCGTGGCCATAGCGATAAGGGGCGGCGCTGGCATCAGGAAATCGATCTAGCCCTTGCGGTTACGCTAGTCAGGGAACATGCCGCTATCGTTGTGAATCGTCGAACCATAAGGCGGTTGTATAGCAATAAGGATTTTCGCGCTTATATCCTAGCTAGAGATAACTATACCTGCTACTTCTGCGGCGCTTATGGGGATACTATTGATCATTTACTACCTCGCGCTAAAGGCGGCCATACAACCCCAGATAATTGCGTCTGCGCTTGCACGTTGTGTAATCAGACCAAAGCCGATAAATCTGTTGAGGATTTTATGGGCCGAATATAACCTCTTAAATCAAAAAGCCCTAATCTCTGAAGGCTGTTCTGTTCCCGTGAACAGATGCCTTGAGATTAGGGCCGCTTATTAATATGGAGAAGTATAGGTTATTTAGTTCCCTGTAATATTCTTAACTCGTCCTACCTGTCCGCTTGTTAATCTGACCTTAATGCCATGCGGATGCCGAGGCGAGTTCGTGAGAATATCTTTTACCGTACCGTGTGTCAGCTTGCCTGTAGGCTGATCCTGCTTAAGCACAATATCCACTTCAAGCCCCAGACGAATGTCCGCTCGTACTTGTCCGTTCATGATGTAATCCCCTTTCATGGGTTATAATGTTATCAACTACAATAGATAAGGAGGAGCTGTTATGGCCTTCGGCATCAATAGAGAAGAATTATCCCGGTGGAAAAAAGCGGTCTCCGCAGGAGAGATCGCCTTCTTGACTCATTATTGGCTGGACCCGCGCTTTCCTGACATCACTACTGTCACCAAGGTGGGCTGCAGTAATCTTACCACACTGAAACATTGGTGCGAGAAGAATGGATTGCCTGCCCAATATATTCATAATCGTTCATCGTTTCCCCACTTTGACCTCATTGGACCTAGGCAGGCAGAAATCCTTCGGCAAGAAGGGCAATGGGATCAGCTGGAACGTTTCAAAATGCTCTAATCTACAAAAAATTGTGATTCAAGGCTTATAGATTACTTCTTTTTGCGTAAATCCTGCATGATTTTACGACCGGTAGGTGTCTGTGCTAAACCGCCTCCCGCAGTTTCACGATGTTTCTCTGGCATTGCTGAGCCCACCTCAAGCATAACCTTGATGACTTCATCAGATGGGATCACACTACGAACACCCGCTAATGCCATATCTGCGGCGGCAAGTGCGGTAACTGCACCGAATCCGTTTCTAACAATACAAGGAATCTCTACAAGTCCACCAACCGGATCACAAATCAGACCTAAGGTATTCTTAAGTGCTAGCCCGACAGCATGCACTGCTTGTGCAGGCGTTCCGCCGCGCAGCTCGGTTAAAGCGCCTGCCGCCATCCCAATAGCAGAACCAACCTCAGCTTGACAGCCACCTTCCGCGCCCGATACAAACGAATTATTGGCAATGACATAACCGATAGCCCCGGCCGCGAACAATCCGGATACCATATAATCATCATCCCAGCCAAACCGCTCCTGACAGCTGAGAAATACACCCGGAATAATCCCGCATGAACCAGCAGTAGGGGTTGCAATGATGCGCCCCATAGAGGCATTCACTTCAGATACAGCCAGCGCGTAAGCCATAGCTTGACCTGCGGGTCCGCCTAGGCACGGCTCATCAGCTGCATTATATGCGCCTACACGCTGGGCATCCATGCCTGTAAGACCGCTGCGTGAAGTTGTATCTTCATGCATCCCGCGATGAACAGCCTCTTTCATCACGCCATAATATTCACGCATCGTGGAGAATTCATGTTCACTGGAACGTCCAGATTCCGCGCTTTGCTCTTCGAGCATTAGCGCCCCAATGGTGAGACCCCGTTCCTCACACAATACAGCCAGCTCACTAAGTGTTTGAAAATTCATGTTAAACTTTCCTTCCCCTTCTCTTCTTGCTTACCTTCGTTTAGATTAACCAACTTCACCGATTTCACAGCAGTAAGCGCTTTAAGCGCTTCAATAAGCTCCGGTGTAGCTGCTTCATCCAGCTCCAGGACCGTTAAGGCTGCCCCACTGCGATTTTTTCGATCCAGAGACATATGCCCTATATTAAACTGTCCGTTACGCATCACTTCCGTAACACTCGCCAGAACACCTAAATAATCCATATGATTAATCAGAACCGTTGGATAGACCCCTGTAAGCTTCACCCCAAAACCGTCGATATCGACAATCTCAATGTTCCCGCCACCAATAGATGTCCCTGTTAGTGTCAGTTTGCTTCCTGTTTCTTGTCCGATAAGGTTCAGCTTAACTGTGTTGGGATGTGGAAACAGACCTGTTCCCTGTTTAAAAGAAACTTCCATCCCTGCTTCAACCGCCAGTTCTAGGGAATCTGGAAGCCGATGATCGTCGGTAGTGAAATCAAGTAACCCTCCAACAATCGCTCGATCTGTACCATGTCCCTGATAAGTTGCTGCAAAAGAACCGAAAAACGTTACCTCGGCTACACGCGGTACTTCTCCTAACACCTGCCTTGCAGCCCTCCCGATCCGTGCCGCTCCAGCGGTATGTGAGCTTGAGGGACCGACCATTGCCGGACCAATAATTGAAAATACATCCTTAAAACGCATAAAAGACCTCCTGCCTGCAAGAATAGGCAATTATCGTACTCCTATATAGTATACTGCACTAGCAGTCGGAGTTCACCGTGACATTTGCTGTGATATAAATATGCCTAACATTGCTTATTCAAAGGCTAGTATTTCTATTTCATGTCCTGAGTATCACAAGATATCCTGGGAGTACAGCATAATTCCACTTCTATACTGCCAGCCCATCCCTTCCCAGAACCCTCTTCCTTGTTCGTTGGTTCCAATAACCATCAGGTGACACTTGGCAATACCGGCTGTACGGAGATTCTCAAGACAGCGAGTCACAAGCTTACGACCAACACCCATCCCCCGGCAGTCATTATGAACGGCAACATGATACATGTAGCCTCTTCGCCCATCATGCCCGCATAATGCCGTACCTACCATCTGGCCATCTTCATTCTCACAAATCTGGCTATAGCCTCGGTTATGCGCCAGATAACGCAGAATTTCCGGCTTTGAATCCGCTTCGCTAAGTCCCATCCCCTCTGTATGCTCCCACAGCTGATAAGCAGCTTCATAATCATCCGCAACCATTTCTCTATAAATCATACTTGTCCCCTCGCTTGTACAGAACGGCATAAAGCATGAAGAGCACTTCGAGGAAGCTTTTCTAGCTCCAGCAGCGCTTCGTAAGGATCTCCCACTAATCCCAGAGCTTTCGCAAAGGCAGGCTCTGTCTTCCATCCATTTGTCTTTAAAAAAATGATTTGTTTGCGAAAAGCATCATCCATTTGAGCTAAAATTTCAGCTTCAACGATCATATGCAAATAACCATTCTGGAGCTCTGTTCGCCTCGGCTGTCCAAACAGTTCTATAGGCCAGCCCTTTGCCATAAAGTTAATTTTCGTTCGAGGGATATCTTGAACCACCCTCGACTCGCTAACAAACCCCTCCATAGCTCCAAAATATCGAGCAACTAGCGCCTTAAACTTCGCAGGATCATGAACCTCGCAAATGATATCCAAATCGCTGCCCTCCACTTGAATTCCAAGCGGTATTGTCCCAACCAACAAGGGATTATAGTCCGTTAGTAAATTCATAATATCCAGCTCTGTAAGAAGGTCATAGACCTCTTTCTGAACCGCGGTTCCACGATTCAAATCATCGATTTTTCGCCAATCATTCACTATGGACAAGCGCCTCCTCCGACTCGGGTTTATAAACGCATATGTATTAAAGACAGCGCACGCTTTTCTGGGCGCAAGCATAGAAATATACGGAGGATAGAAGGCAAGGAGGAGTGTATTAGAAAAATGAATCCCACCTACCCCTATTATGGGGAACGAACAGGATGTAAGGAACAGCCCGTCATTTTCCCCACACAGCACCAAAGCCGCCAGCCAGGTCTAGAAAATCAGATGAATCCCCGCCGACGTGTATTCATGTCAACGGTGAAGACATGGGTACAAGCTGATACACAACACACCATGAGAGGAATGTATACCTATGAATAAGATGCCCGATTATGATATTCCTTCTGTCCGTTTAACAAGTGGTATGTATGCCTTAACAAAATTAGCCTGCGCAGGGCTAACGTACGTCCTTATCTCCTTACTTATGCTTGGGTTTCCACAACATAACGGCGTACCTGAGGGTTGGCCTCTTTCAATCCCATATGCGATTTACGCTTATGGACTGCCAGCAGCACTAGTAGCCGATGTTCTGCTGCGCCTCCTACGCTCCACATCCCACATCGTTTCCCTTGTTGTATACGTTGCCGCAGGTTTCGGTGCAGGTCTATGGCTAGCAGCAGAACAAGGTGCAGAGCTACTGCTATGGGGTTTTGCAGGAATTTTGGGACTGTTGCTGTTACGGGTGACGCAACTGGGTGTGGAGCGCTCCCCTCTGCTACTGCCTGTATTTGCACTATTTCTACCGCTGCTCTGCTTACTGCTGTTATAAGCTGCACTCAGAGTGCTTCTATGATATCACCGGCAATGATAGCCGCTGGATTATTGCGCTGACGGGCAGCTCTCTCCCCTGCTAATCCGTGTAAATATACACCAAAAGCTGCTGCCTGCGCCTCATTCAGTCCCTGAGCCAGCAGGCTGGAAATGATGCCCGTTAGCACATCACCAGCCCCACCAGTGCCCATGCCGGGATGGCCTGTGGTGTTTACATAAGCTTGCCCTTCAGGCGTTGCTATAACCGTATGTGCTCCTTTTAATACGAGTGTAATCCCATGCTCTTTCGCATAACCTATAGCCAGTTTGATGCGGTCCCGTTGCACCTCAGCTGTTGTTATCCTAGCAAGGCGGGCCATCTCACCTGGATGAGGCGTCAGAATCACGGGATGGCGTCTACTTGCCCAGCTCTTGTAATCAGCTTCAGCTAATATGTTCAAGGCATCGGCATCGATCACCAGAGGACAATCCGTTCCTTCCCAGAGATTGCGAAGCCATTCTATATCGGCCTCAAATCGACCAAGACCAGGACCAACGGCAAGAACATCTCGCTCTTTACTTAGCTTCAGCAGCTCTGAAACGCTCCCTGCTTGCCAGGTTCCATCTTCATTGCCTCCAACATCGGCCAGCATGAGTTCAGGGGCAGAACCGATGATAGCAGGCATCAGCTTCTGAGGAAGCGCCCATGTCACCAACCCACAGCCTGCCCGGAGCGCAGCACGGGCAGAGAGCAGTCCGGCACCGCTCATTCTTAAGGTGCCGGCGGCAAGAAGGACATGCCCATAAGTGCCCTTATGGCCCTCAGGCGAACGCCGGCGGGCTATATCTACGCCTAGATGGGCATGTAGCACTTCCGGTGTCAGCAGGTGAACCTGCACACCGCTTTCTGAGGCCAGAGAAGTCGGAATGCCGATGGCCCGGACCTTCACATGCCCCGCAGCGCCTGCGCCGGGGTATTGCAGGAGGCCTCGCTTGAGAAACGCGAGGCATACCGTCACCGACGCATGAATGCAAGGCTCATGCGTCTCACCCGTGTCCGCGTTCAGACCACTCGGGATGTCCGCGGACACAATCACTTTGCCGCTGCTGTTCGCTGCGGCAATCAGCTCCGCATAGGCGCCGCGCGGGGCTCCCGCGGCGCCGGTGCCGAGCAGCGCATCCAAGATGCCGCTGCACTCGGCAAGGTCCAGCCGGTCCCTGCCGTATACCACGGCAGGCAGGCCCATGGCTGCAGCCGCATCGCGCTGCAGGGCGGCCTCGCCGGAGAGCGACTCCGGCGGCACCGCATAGACGAGCGTGACGGCAATGCCCGTCTCGCAAAGGTACCGTGCGGCGGCGATGCCATCGCCGCCGTTGTTGCCTTTGCCGACGAGGATGAACCATCGCTCGTCGGCGGCATGGTCCAGGGTCAGCGCATGATCTGCGCTGACCTGAAATGCCGCGACGGGAAGCGCGGCATCCGTCCGCCCGGCGTCTTCTCCATCGGCTGCATTTCTGCAGCTCGCTCCACCTCTCCGCCGGCACAGCGCAACAATCTCCTCTGCGATCACTCTTCCCGCATTCTCCATCAGCGCAATCGCTGGAATCCCCAGCCGCTGGATCGTTTCTCCATCCAGCTGCCGCATTTGCTCAGCAGTTACCAGATACATGATTCGGCCCCTTTCCGCTACACTTCAATCCACAACTAGCTTGATATCAATAAGCTACAGTAAATCTCGTCCGGCTAAAATTCCCCTCTTCCAGCTCGTCTACCATAGCTACAGCAAAATCCTCCACACTAATCATGCTTTCGCCATTCTCATCAAAAACGAGACGGTCGAGTCCAATGCGAAATTGACCTGTACGTCGACCTGACTGAACTTCCGCGGCAGGACTGGCATACGTATAGTCCAGCTCTGTGTTTTTATAGATTTCATAAGCTTCCACATGTGCCTCAGCCAACGGTCTAATCTCAGCAGGGAATTTTTCCGTATCCATCAACAGCTCTCCGGTTTCTGTCTTCAAACTGCCCGCACCACCAACAACCAGCAATCGATTAAGCCCAGCTTCTTGCATTCCCCCTACAATCGCCTTCGCTGCTGTTATCAAATCCTTCTCTTGGCCGACTGCTGGACCGTAAGCACTAATGACCTCTTCATGTCCACGGACTGCAGCTGCAACTGAAGCAGCATCTAGAACATCTACTGTCGTGATGTGCAGACGTTCATGTTCAAGAGTGAACGTTTCTGGGTTACGTACCGCAGCGGTTACCTCATGTTTTCTTTTTAAAGCCTCCTGTACAATCGCCTTTCCAATCGTTCCTGAAGCACCCAATACTACAACATCCATCTGTTTTTCCTCACTTTGTTTAGATAAGGTCATTGTACGACCTTCCTACTTATTTGTATTTTCAATACTCGTCTCAATAGCTTTTCCCTTACAACCTTTAAACATTATTTATCCCACGAGGGTTATTTAAAATCAGATTCCCAATAAGTTAACTTCCAAACGAAAAACCCCTTAACCAACACAAGGGGCACTCTCTACTGAACAGCATGTACTCGCATTAAGGGCGCAAAAACATTCCCTGAGAACGTGGCATGACCGATTCAAAGCCATATTGTGCATACAATTTCGAGGCTTCCCCATCTGCAATCAGACTTACATAAGCCTTGTCCGGTACAGTATGAAGAAATTGCCTAATTTCCCCCATGATCAATTTGCCTAAACCCCGTCCTTGATGTGAAGGCTTAACCGCGATATCCGTGACCTGAAAAAAGCATCCCCCATCGCCAATCACCCTGCCCATCCCGATCAAGGTATTCTCCTCATACAAGGTAACCGCGAAAATAGATCGAGGCAATCCTATCCCAGCCCCTTCCGCGCTCATTTCACTCAGACCAGCTTCTTTTCTCAGCGCTAAATACTGTTCCACTGAAGGACATTCATGACGTATATCCAGCTTTCCTGTCGTCCCCATACCGTTCTCCTCCTAGCTCTTTAACATACACTAAGCTTAGCACCGTTCAGCATTGCTGTTCCAACTATATACGACTCTGTGGTACACAGGCAAGGATCAGCATAGTTCAGGTAACGCTTACCCCTCTTCCCATATTGAACATACAACAGTTTCTCGGAATAACGGAATGTCTGTCCAAAAATAATAAAGCCGCCTAGCACATACGCAAGGCGGCTTTTGGAATCAACGATTCTCATTAAACTATGCAATTACTCCCATTAATCTGATTAGCACATCTGGTATATCATTTCACTACCACAAAAACAAGTCGTTCCCCTTTAACTTGAACACAGCTTCCATGAAATAATAATCGCCATAAATGATTGAAACATGAATGTCTTTATGATGATACGCTGCTGAACCGTTCATTAAAAGATGATCGGAATCGGTCGTCCAGTCGCAGCGAGTAGCGTCCACTGTTCTCAGGAGCTTCAGCGCAGCGTTCAGGTAGACCTCCTTTTCGTGCTCGCCAACAACTTGGGTGATCTCGATCAGTCCGCAAGCTGCGATCACCGCTGCCGTGGAGTCTTCGTAAGCGGGCTCCTTCGGTTGCCGGAAATCGATTGGAATAACCCCGTTATCCGGAATATTAGCCATAAAATAATGCGCCACCCGTTTGGCCGCCTGCAAATACTCCGGCTTTCCCGTATGTGTATAACTGATCATAAAGCCGTATAAAGCCCAGGTCTGCCCACGTGTCCAGGACGAGCCATCCTCGTAGCCTTGGCCGCCGTAAGTTCGGACTACTCCTCCATGGAACGGATCAAACTCCACGATATGGTTCACGGAACCGTCCGGCCTGATAAAAGCTTCTAAAGCGGTGTCCGCATGCCTCATTGCGATTTGCGCATATCGCGGATCGTTAGTCTCTTCGCTCGCCCAATAGAGAAGCGGGAGATTCATCATGCAGTCCACGATCGCCCACCCTCTTGTATCTTCGCTGGCCGTATCATCGTTCCAAGCGCGGATAAATCCGCCTGCCAGATTAAATCGTCCAGCAAGTAAGTTGGCGGCATGCATTGCCCTCTTACGGGATTCCGGATTTCCGGTAACTTTATAATTGGCCAAGCTCGTAGGCAACCACATAAATCCGACATCATGATGCAGACCGTAGAATTGATGGAAGCAGGCATCCAATGCATCTTCCGTGAAATTGGCGATTTCCTTGTACTTCTGAGCGCCGGTTTCATGGTGCATGAGCCACATCATACCGCCCCAAAATCCATTCGTCCACCAGTTGATATCTTTTTCAATCTGATTGTCGTGCGTGCCATTTCTTGTCGTATATGGAATTTTGCTTCTTGATCGTTCACATACGGCGTCCATTTTGTCCGTTAGTTTAGAAATGACATTATCTACCCAAATTTGATCATCAGCCTGAAGGTTCAACAATCTGCTCACTCCTATTTTTAACTTTCTAAGGGTCCCCCCTTTTCAAGCCCGTTTGCTTATGTGCATATCTCTTTCGTTTATCGAAACCAAGTACTGATCTCCAAGCTCGAAGCTGAATACACTTTCCTCTTCTTCAATAATCTGAACGGCAGGCTGTTGCACCCCATGAAAAGGAATAAGCACGGTCATGAAATTCATAGTACCGCTGTACCTATCCTGAAAGCGGACCCTTGTCGAAGGCCTTGAGAGATCGGTCTCATCGGATAATCTTCCCTTCAAGAGATTCAATTCTCCCGTATGGCTTGTCGCTATCGCGAGATTCGCAATATTACTTGTCGCGATCACACCGTTCTTGTTCTCTTCCACCTCGACAAAATCTAGATGGAAATAGCGCTGAACGCTATGGTCATTCAGCCCTTCTACCCGATCGGCAATAAGCACGAATCGATTATCCACTAGCGAAATATGCCGGTGATGAACAACCGGATCGTAGTTGGTATGACAAGCACTGGCGAGCCGGTAGAAGCCTCTATCTTCTACATTGTAGATTCCACCGGGCTTTTGCGGCCCGAATTTAAACGGAGAAATATACTCGAAATGATCTCGCTCATCGATCAGCAGTGTGGAGTGATAATTTGAGCTCTTAAACTGTTTGCGGTCTTCATCATCCCGATAACAAAAAAATCCGGGATCGCAAATCATGTCTTTTCCAAGCGCCGTAAAATCAAAGCTCATCAGATCGATATGGGCGTGGGCATTCTGTATTGGGCTTTTACATATAAACAAAAAGCTAAGAGCCTTTGAATCCCAGCCGCTGCGGATAATCGCTTGATCTAGCGTACGATTCCAGAATGTCGTCTGCTTATCTAATACAAATTGTCTGCCCTGCAGAGAATGCAGCTCTTCCACGAATTGGCGGACATCGAGTGCTCTCCATACATGCTTGCTTGCTTCCCGTACCACCTCAGTCACATCGATCAAGTTCGTTGCTAGCCCCAGCCAAGAAACATCATCCAACGCAAAATACCCATAGACACCGGACATTACAGCAAGCGGGTTCGCATAGGAATCACCTACAGGTACACATTTCCCGGTTGGTCTTAACGAGTAAATGGAGTAATCCAGATTTTTTCTAAACCGTTCCATGTACGCTGGGGAGAACTGAAACTGGAAACGCTTAGCCAGAACCACAGCCAACCCAAACCAGAACATACAGCCATTATGATACGATGGGCAGCCCTCGATTTGACCGCCGTCCTCTGTCAGTTGCGCCATGCTGCACTTTTCGATGCCCTCGATCGCAAAAGCCTTCCATTCCTCAGCTTCTTTCAGCTCGGGAAAGTAAAGGGCAGTCGTCAGAAGTCCCAAACACTCCATTAAATAATGGTTATGATCCGCTTTAGGCCACAGCTGAGGCGACACGTTACGCAAAGCTTTTACTTGCTTGTAAATGACCGTTAAATACTGCTCTAATACTGCCTCCGTAAACAGCTCCGAGCGGCCTAGATGCTCCAAGACAAGCGGCCAAATTTTGTAGCCCCGGATACCAATCTCCAAAACCCTCAGCGGATGGCATTCCGTAAAATAGCCGATCGGCTTATCGAGCAAGTCCTCAGGAATAGTAACCGTTTCGATCCAGTCCAGCATTTCGTCGATGACCTTGAGTCCATACTTCGCGTCCTTGGTAAGCGAGTAAGCTTCCAGTAAGTCCTGCCAATGATTCATGCGATTCAGCTGCCATAAATATTCATTGTCATTATGTCTGCGCTCCAGCCAGCTGGGCGGATTCCCGACAAATTCCCTGACTCCCCCCGTACCGGGAAGCATGATCATTCCTTGATAGGCGAATTCGGCATTCGTGATCGTCTCGCGCACATGATCAGGCATATGTGCTGCGATATAGGCGGCTTTCTCGTCCATCGGCTCAAGCCGTGATCGCAAGTTAGCTAACAGCTCCGTCGTAGACATCGGCTCTTTCAGCCATGATTGCAGATTCATTTATTCATCTCCATTATGTTATTTCGAATTCGAAATGCCCCCTCCGAAATCATTAAGACTCCGGAAGGAGCGACTCCAGCTATTTCATGTAACGGTCGTATGCACCTTGCTCTAAAGCAAGCAAATCCTTTATTCCTAATCCTTCCAATTCCTTGATATACTTACTGAATGTCTCATCGTTGATCGGTTCCACGCCAAGCACCCATCTCTGAAGCTTCTCCTCCACATAAGTCAGTACGCCAGCATTTAACTCCTCAAATTTGGTCCGTTCCTCATCCGTATACGCAATCGGCGGGTAAGCCTCCATAATATAGCCATTGTCAATGTATTCCTTGATGCCTTTCAATGCAGTCGCGTTGGTCCATTGCTCTTCGTAAGCATAGTCTTGATGAAAGGCCAGCTCGATCTGTGCTCCCTCTTCCTGAAGCTGTTGGATCACTGTCTTTTCTTTATTTTTCAATACAGAATCTTTAAACTTCGGCTTGCCGTCCACGAGGTCGTAATCCTTTCCTTCGATGCCAAAGTTCATTAGTCTCCGGCCCTCTTCGGAGAACCAAAAATCCATATATTTGATCGCTTCGACGGGATGTTTGGTTGCCGCTGAGATTCCCCATCCGCTCGCATGCGTCTCTTTACGGGAGCTCTCTTCGACGACTTTGCCCTCGGTATTCGCTGGAGGCGTCATCGGAACAAAGGAGAAGCCCGGAATCTTAGCTGCAAGAATGTCATTAAAATTAGCCGTGCTGGCGAACCAGTCATGCGTCATGCCACCGACATTGTCTGCGAGCAAAATGTCACGCGCTTTCGCTCCGCGGGTGAAGATTTCTTTATCGATTAAACCTTCCTTATACCACTTCGCAATATTTTCAATGGCCGTCTTATATCCTGGCTCATACATGCCGTACTTCACGACACCGTTGTCCGCGTAAAATCCGCGTTTGGCCGCATCGGCCCCGCCCCGCACGCCCCACTGGATCAGCAGATCATAAATCCCATCCAGCTTTGTCCGGCTGAAGTATGGAATTTCATCGTTCACTCCGTTACCGTTCGGATCTTTTTCTTTGAATGCTTTCAATAGCGCGTACAGCTCATCTACCGTTTTCGGTTGCTCAAGTCCCAATTTATCCAACCAATCCTGGCGTACAAACCAGCCTTTAGCAGCCGGCCCATCCGGAGTAAAGTTAAGGAAATACGTTTTTCCGTTGTAGGCTTTCATATATTTGGCTGCATCTGGATGTTCGGAAAAGAACTTTTTAATGTTCGGGGCATGCTTTTCGATCAATCCATCCAGCTCAAGAAAGGCCCCTTCAATCCCCAGACTGTCATACTGCTCCTTAATTTGATGATGAACCAGATCCGGAATTTTCCCGGATGCCATCATTGTATTGAACAGTTCTTTGCTATTCGTCGAGGTTTTAGATGCGGTTCCCTTCAACTTAATATTGGTCATGGCTTCTGCTTCTTTGAAGACGGGCCAGTTATCGTCGAATATAAACTTATCTGAGTAGTGCATGTGGATCGTCAGTTCAAGCGGGTCTTTAACGATCAGATGCCCGGATAGAGGGTTTGCCTCTGCCTCTTTTGAATCATTCGCCGCGCTTCCACTATTTTGCGGAGCGTTATTGTTACTACAGCCGGCTAGCAGCATACCGACTGTCAACATGATTATTGCAGATGATTTCATCCATTTTTTGTTACCCACATTCACGACCTCCAATTATTGGTTTCTTGATTTCATATTAAAAAAATTTAAGCAGCCAACTATCCTTTGACCGAGCCGATCATGGTGCCTTTGACGAAATATTTCTGAATGAAGGGATAGGCTGCAACAATCGGAATAATAGAGACGATGATCGTCGCATAAATGATCGTTTCCTTAGAATATACCGCCATATTCCCCATCTCGTCGCTCACGTTCATTTCTACGATGAGTTTCTTTAACAGAACTTGTAGCGGTATCTTACTCTCATCGCTCAGAAGAATCATCGTCCAGAAATAGCCGTTCCAACGGTGCACCGCATAGAATAATCCGATCGTCACAAGAGAAGCTTTGGACAGCGGCAGATAAACCTTCCATAAGATCGTCAGATCATTTGCTCCGTCAACCTTTGCCGCTTCCTCGAGTTCCTCCGGAATACTCTGAAAGAACGTTCTCATGAGGAAGACATAGAAGGTCGTAATCGCGAAACCAATAATTATCGTAAACCTGTTGTCAAGCATGTTCAGATCTCGGAAATTGAGATACATCGGAATCATGCCCGGTTGGAACCACATCGTCAGCGCAATAAAGAAGCTGATGGCCGTGCGCCCCATAACCCGTTTCTTGGACAGGGCATAGGCACCGCAAATGGTGAGAATTAAATTGACGATTACGCCGAATATGGTGTAATAAAACGTGTTTAAATAGGCAATCCAAATCCCTTTTTCCGATAATACCTTTGCATAGGAGTCAAAGTTAATATCGCGCGGTAGTAAGATCACCTTGCCTGTAACGACCGCTTGGGAGGAGCTGATGGATGCGGATAAGACATAGACAAACGGGTACAACGCGAGCAAAGCGATCAATCCAAGAAATACACAGTTAAAGATATAAAACAGCTTTTCGCCTCTGGTTTTTTTCATCTTCCATCACCTACCATAATCCAGTCTCCGTTAACTTCTTGCTCATCTTGTTGGCAAATACGACGAGAATAAATCCAACGACGGCATTGAACAGTCCCACCGCTGTCGCCAGGTCGTAACGTGCATCCTGCAAACCGGACCGGTACACATAGGTGTTAATAACGTCGGCCGTCTCATAGGTGGCTGGCTGATACAGAAGAATGATCGCCTCATAGCCTACTTCCAGCATAGAACCCACCTTCATGACAAGCATGATTGAGATCGTCGGAATGATGGCGGGAAGCGTGATATGCCACATTTGCTTCCATTTATTAGCTCCATCGATAACCGCTGCTTCATACAAAGCCGGATTGACACCGGACAATGCAGCTATATAGATGATGGTACCAAATCCAGCTTCCTTCCAAATATCCATGGACCCGATAAAAATCGTACGGAAATAATCGGGATTGGTCAGAAAGTATTGTTTTTCTCCTCCCATCATTTCGATCAGGATATTGACAATGCCGTTGCTAGGAGCCAAAAAGTTAGTAACAATCCCAGCTACGACAACGACCGAAATAAAATGGGGCAAATACGTGAAGGTCTGCACCGTTGCTTTGAATACCCCATTCTTCAATTCGTTAAATAACAAAGCGAGGATAATCGGCACAGGAAACGCGAACAGCAATTGATACAAACTGAGCAATACTGTGTTTTTTAATAGCCGCCAGAAATATGGACTTTTAAAAAAGGTCTCGAAGTGTTCAAATCCAACCCAGGGACTCGCTTCAATTCCTTTATATACACTGAAATCCTTAAAGGCGATTTGCAGACCGTACATCGGCTTATACGCAAAGATGATATACCAAGCCAGAAACGGTATCAGGAGTAGATAAAGATAACGGTCTCTGATCAGGTTGGTTTTTATTTCCTTAAAGTTAAGCAGCACTCTCTTCTCCTCTCGCAACGATGTTTAGCTGATCCCCTCAGGAGCGCTCCCAATTGAAAGGTCAGCGTTGCAATTTAAACTATAGGAATGAATGTAAGCGCTGTCTATCACCATTATTTCATCTACCACCAACTCTTTATGTCATGGCCTATAATGTGCATTTTTTTATGTATCAACAATTTCTCGTTATAGAGAAACGTCCGTCGAACATACAATAGCCGCCTGGCACTTAGGCTAGGCGGCTATTGTTGAATCAACAATATTCATTATATAAAGCCTTGAAATCTTATTGCTTCTCGTTAAGCTTCTTTGCGTACTGACCGGGAGCTAACCCTTCATACTTCCGGAACATGCGAATAAACGTGTTCGCATTGTTGCAGCCGACCATCAGCGCCAAATCACCAATCTTAATGTCTTTCTGTTGACGCATAATTTCTTTGGCTTGCTGCACACGATAAAAATTCAAGTAATCTTTAAAATTTTCGCCGGAATGATTTTTGAATGCGATGCTGACATACCCGGGAGAGAAGTTAAACTCCTCCGCTATCATGCTAAGTGATAAATCCCTGTTGTAGTTGTCGTGAATATATTCGATCATCCGCTTTACCGTACTGTTATCCATCATTTCATTCTGCTGATCAATCGTATCGAGCATAGCGCTAAATAAGGTCGTGATGGCCGAAACCATCAGCTCCTTCGATTCGCCGTGCTGCACAATGTCCAGAGATTCCTTGTGGGCTTGAACAAATTCTTCGAAAGACATATTCAACTGCTGGATAATTCGACTCAGTGTAGCCAACACAAGCAAGCTGAACTGGTCGAGCTGCTGCCGCGTTAACTGCCTTTGCTCCAGATTTTCCGATAGAAGACGGTTTAGCGTATTTAATGCATTTTCCCGTTTGCCGCGAATCACATAGCTAATCAGCTCGCGTTCCGTATCGATAGGATAATAATAGCTAACCATCTGAACTTGGCTGAGTTGTTTATAAGTGATGACGGAGGTCTTATCCACTGCCGATCTCCGCTTCAGGATATCAAGCGCCTGGATAAAGGAGCGGTCAATCTCACCTGCAGAGGCTACGGGCTGGCCGACAGCTGCAGTCAATCCATACGCATGTGCATCCTCGACTTGAGCCATCGCTTTCATGAGCTTCTTCTGAATCGATTCCGTATCGGAGTCCCTGATTATGAAGACAAATTTAGTGAAATCGTGATCAAGCAGCTCACAAGGGAAATGAACCTTCAACTGCTCATAAATGATCAACGAAGTCTTTGATTTTATCGTAAGAATCGCTTCTTTCGAATATTGCTCCTCCAATTCCTTACTGTTCGAGAAGGAAATCACGCAAACGCTCAAGTTGGCAGAAAGGCTTTGTAGTTGATGCGTATTTAGCAGGTCATCCACCTTGTCAGGAGAAATTAATCCATGCAGCAAATCCCGCAGAAACTTGTCTCTCATTGAGAGTCTATGCTCATTTAGTGCAGATTTCATCTGTTCATTAGCTTTACTTATACTCGTCGCTGTCTCATTGAGGAAAGCGAATTCGTCTGTACCCGCAGGCTCACCGTAGCTTTTGAACAAGCCGACGAGATGACCTACTGGCCGGTACATGCGCCTGGAAACTGTATATGCGAACGCAAGTCCAACAATGATGAGAATAACTAGTAGAAGTACAGCCCCTTTCAAGTTCGGTGTAAAGGAGTCTGCCAATGAGTAATTCTGTGTAACATACATATACGACCATTGTGGCATCGTTTTCGAGCGGATCAAATGGAAATCGAATTCCTCATTGGACAGCTTCGTGTAATCAGCGGTTGCCTGCCCATCTAGTTGTGCCAGTGGATAAGTAAGCAATTCCTTGCCCCGTTTATCGTCAAAGCTTGATTTGAGCGTAACGTATCGACCATTCTCGATAATGGCAAAAGCTTCTTGCGTATCAGATGATAGGGGCGGCAGCAGTAATTGCTCAAAGAATGAGACAACGAAAAACAATGAATTCCCTATTCCTACCCTTTCTGGATTAACAATTATTATGGATGCGCTTTCATCTCCCACCGAAGTATTTCGTCTACTCGATAGCGTTATATTTGGGCTCGTGCTGTCTGTGCCTAATTGTGCAAAATCCTCATTAGTCATCCCCATATCTTCCATATAACGTCTTCTATCCGACGAGATTTGCGGCGTAATGACCAGATCGTCGTTAGTCTTCATTAAATCGATGCTGTAGCCGAATTCAGAGAATGCATCTATATGATTTTGCAGTGCATATGAGGTTTGTGTGATCTCATAGTAATTCCGTTCTTTTTCAGCGAATTTAACGACATGCTCATCTAATCTCAACTGCGCAATTAAATTGAAAGAAACACCGAGCTTCGTATCAATTTTGTCACGCGATTGCATCAGAAAATTCTGCTGATTCTGACTAAGTTCTGAACGCACTCTTTGACTGTCCTTAAAAAAAGACAGGCAGACCGCAATCATCGTGTAAGCGAATACAATAATAAGGTAGGCAATAAGTAGTTTTGTGAAAAAAGACTTTCTAAGCAATTTGATCTCCCCTTGGTGATTCCTTTAAAAATTGAAAATCACCTAATAGGAAAGTTTGTATCCTCATCGGGTGATTACAACTCCTTACCATCCTTTTGGAAATATCTAACTCACACTATATATGAATATGAAAATGCCGTCCATTACCAAAATTCACTGCGCTATTCACAGGACTTGGGAAGATCAAATTCTTGAATCCTATTACTAACTGTGTGGAATAGTATCTATAACAATATTCTAAAAAGGTTGGTGAAGCATAATGTCTCCTGTAGCAAAGCTGTTTAAATGGGGTACGTGCCTGTATGAAGCCTTTCTGGCTCTGCCGTTGATCGGTGGACTCTTTATCATCGCTAATGGTTGGGTTCCACTGGCCATTGCTTTTTTGCTCCACGCAGTAGCCATCGTTATACTGCAAAGAGAGCGGAAACCCATTGTCGGAAACGTGCTAGGCATTATCACCTCGATTTTAGCGTTCATTCCTATCTTAGGCTGGATTATGCACGGCGTTACTGCGCTCGTACTGCTGATGGAGGGTGTGTCCGCCTCACGCCAAGCCCCTCGCTATTAAAAGGGCTGATATCGTCGGTCGCTTGCGTGGGAAAAAGATAACAGAGCAGTCGTTTCTCCATGTTCGGATGAATCGCTGCTCTGTCTTTTGGTAAAAGAGATACCTATTTGATGTTTTTTATGCGATAGCGACTATAGGGTCCGTTAGCATGCCAAATGTGCAAAAAAACTGCGTTTAGGGGTACTCTGAGTCCGATCGATGCTTCGTATCAAAAAACAGAGGAGTTGCCTCAGCAGGCTTTCAAGGCTGCTGAGGCAACTCCATAATTTTAATCCAGTAAGATAATATATACCTGTATGATTGCCCGGGATTGTATCAACGTCCTGCCGATTGGGAATCAGCTCGCCGGGTTCCGCCCTCACCAATGTAACGCCCATTTGCGTTGCCATTGCCATTCTCAAAACGTTTGCGTTCCGTACGCTCCATCTGAACAATCTGACCTTCATGCACTACGATGTGCAAGGAGCCAAACTCCATATCATCCAGAAGCCCTGCAATCCGCGTAAGCCATAAATCATCCACTTTCAGCGGTTTAGCCATTCTCTAGCCTCCCTTTCCCCATCCAAAGGATTATATCCGCCTAATTTTCACAATTCCGTTATTACCAACCAGTATACTATGAATTAACTTAGCACGGAACCAAAAGTACTGTCAATGGGCATTTTTTCGTGATAACCAGCTTTTAATAATCATCGTCACCAAAGCCAATAAGAGGAGCAGTGATGCTACTGCAAAAGATGCTGAAAATTGATATTCATTGTACAAAATCTCAACGTGCAGCGGCAGTGTATTCGTCTCCCCGCGTATATGCCCGGATACTACAGAGACTGCACCAAACTCGCCCATGGCCCGCGCATTACACAAAATAATGCCGTATAATAAACCCCATTTAATATTAGGAAGCGTGACTCTGAAAAAGATTTGCCAACCATGTGCTCCGAGGGTAATCGCTGCCTCTTCCTCCTGTGTCCCTTGATCCTCCATCAGTGGAATTAACTCACGCGCCACAAAAGGAAATGTAACAAACAGTGTGGCCAACACGATCCCTGGAAGCGCAAATACGATCTTGATATCATGGGCGCTCAGCCAAGGGCCAAACCAACCGTTGGCGCCGAAGACGAGCACAAAGATCAGACCGCCGATGACCGGCGATACTGCAAAGGGGAGATCAATCAAGGTAATGAGAAACCCTTTGCCGCGAAAACGAAACTTGGTTACTGCCCACGCAGCTGCTACACCAAAGAAGGTGTTCAATGGTACAGTGATCGCTGCAACTAGAAGCGTCAGCCTCAGTGCGGAACGGGCATCTGGATCAGTTAGAGCAGCTATATATACGTCCCAGCCTTTTTTCAGCGCCTCTGTCAGCACTACAACCAAAGGCAGAGCAATCAGCCAAAAAAGGACTAGTCCAGCAACTCCGATCAACACCCATTTTACAACCTTGGTTTCCGTTGTCGCTGGTGAGGACGTATTCTTCTGCAGCCGGGGGGCTTGAAGTGGGACGGTGCCTGCCACAAGTTATTCCTCCTTTAAAGGGTTTTACGAAAGCATGATTAGCTTTTGAAAAATGCCGAACAACGGGAAATATGAAGCGTCTTTGAGTGAATTTTGGAGTTATCGGGCGGCTGGAATCGTTCAAACAAGATTACTGGTAATGGGTCACTTCCAAGGAATATTGGACTTCCGATCGCTGTTATCCTCAGATTTCCTGATTTGAACCGCTGTCCGCGGTAGAAATCCGAGGATAAAGGCGAACGCTAACGCTTCTACAGTTCCAATATTCCTCTCCGTTCCTTTCTTACCAGTTATCTGGTTCAAAACTTCGAGATCGCTATCGCTCCTCTAAAAGAAAATTCACTCTGCGAATCCTCAATTTCCTTGGGATTCCGCATTCTACGGAAGCAAGTATGCTTCGTAAAATAAAGTCGTCATTTACCTGTTCGGTTATAGCTTCGCTAAGAATCGCTCAGCAAAACAAAACTTCCAAATTAAATACTTGCAATATAGAGAGTCAAAACCTAAAGACCTACCGAGAAGTCTTACGCACCCAACGCTGGAGCGTATTGATGACTAACAGCATTAAGAAGGAAATGAGCAGTAGCAGCAATGCTACGGCAGTAGCACCAGCGTAATCATACTGCTCCAGTTTAGACATAATAAGCAACGGAGCAATCTCCGTCCTCATCGGCATATTACCGGAGATGAATACGACTGAGCCAAATTCGCCGATACCACGGGCAAATGCCAAAGCAAAGCCTGTTAACAGCGGAGGGAACAACTCTGGCAATACCACTGAACGAAAGGTTCTCCAGCGGCCTGCACCAAGGGTTGCTGAGGCTTCTTCCATATCCCGATCTAAATCCTCCAGCACCGGCTGTACCGTTCGCACGACGAACGGTATCCCGATGAACATTAAGGCAAGGGTAATGCCAAGCGGAGTAAATGCCACCTTTAATCCCAGCGGCTCAAGCCACGCTCCGATCCAGCCGTTTGTCGCATAAAGAGCCGTCAAGGAGACACCAGCTACAGCTGTCGGTAAAGCAAACGGAAGATCGATCAGCGCATCAAATATTCTTTTGCCCGGAAATTCATATCGTACCAGTACCCATGCCAGCAAAAGACCTAGAATAGCATCCACAAAAGCAGCAGCCGCTGCCGTAGAAAGGCTGACACGATACGAGGCCAATACGCGCGGATCGGTAGCTACATCCCAGAATTTCGCCCAGCTCAGCCCAGTAGAATTGAACAGTAGCGCTGAGAGCGGCAAGAGTACTACAAGACTCAGGTAAAGTACGCTGTACCCCATCGTTATTCCAAAACCGGGCAGTATCTTTCTCCGAGTTGTCGCCGGTGCAGCTGTAGTAGTTGCGGTGACATTCATCCCCTATTCATCCTTTCTCGCCTTCGGCAGGTTAGCCGATCAGCCCCTTACTAGGGACAAATCTCTAAAAGCAAAGTAATAATCCCATTTTATTAATCTGTTATTTAGCACCCGGCACATAGATCTTGTCAAAGATCCCGCCATCGTTAAAATGCTTCTCTTGTGTTTCTTTCCAAGTTCCAAATTTATCAGCCAGTGTGAATAGCTTAATTTCCGGGAACTTATCTTTATATTGTTCTTTCACGCTTTCTAGCGTTGGACGGTAGTAGTTCTCAGCCGCGATTTTTTGTCCTTCCTCCGTATAGAGATACTTCAAGTAAGCCTCGGACACCTCACGCGTATTTCTTTTATCCACAACCTTATCTACTATTGCTACCGGCGGTTCAGCCAGGATACTTTCAGATGGATTTACGATATCGAATTTATCCGGACCGAGCTCTTCTACAGAAAGATAAGCTTCATTCTCCCAAGCAATCAGCACATCGCCAATTCCACGCTCTACAAAAGTGGTCGTCGAACCGCGCGCCCCCGTATCCAGCACTGGAACATGTTTGAACAGTTCTTTTACAAATTCCTCAGCCTTAGCTTCATCGTTATTGTTGTGGTCTAACGCATAACCCCACGCCGCCAAGTAGTTCCAACGTGCACCACCTGATGTTTTCGGATTTGGTGTAATCACTTCTACGCCTTCCTTGAGCAGATCCGGCCAATCTTTGATTCCTTTCGGATTCCCTTTGCGTACTAGGAACACGATTGTTGAGGTATAAGGTGAACTGTTATGATCAAATTTACTTTGCCAGCCTTCATTGATAAGACCCTTTTCCTGCAATGCGTCAATATCATATCCAAGGGCCAGTGTGACCACATCCGCTTCCAGACCATCAAGCACTGCACGGCTTTGTTTACCTGATCCACCGTGAGATTGCTTAATTGTGACCTTCTGTCCCGTTTCTTTTTCCCAGTAAGCTGCAAAAGCCTTATTATAGTTCTCGTATAGCTCACGAGTAGGATCATAGGAGACGTTGAGCAGTTCTACCGGATCTTTGAATGGCGCCTTTGTAGCTTCTGCAGCATTCGTAGCCTCCGCTGTATTAGTTGTTGCTGGTGAGTTCGTTGCCGAACTAGCACTATTTCCGCTATTGTTATTGCCGCCGCAAGCCGCAGTAAGTCCTGCCGTCAGCAACAAGGTAAATCCTACAAGAAGCCCTTTGTTCATTTTTCTCTTCATCATTTCCACTCCCCCATGTTTTTCTTGCCATCATTTCATTCTTAAAATATAAGAAAGTATAAGTTTCACGTTATACATTTTCCTTATATTTCTCGCTTAAACGCTTATAGTCCTTATTAGGAGGCCGAGGCGTTTATGCTTGCAGGTAACAAAAAGAACGGAGGAAAGCCCACGTATGGCAGGTCAAACCGGTCCTATGACACGTGTCTGCGAGCCTAATGCGAGCGTCCCTCCGTCTGTACGGTAAGAACTTTCTTCGATTATTCCTATCTACTTAGTTGGTTATATGGATATAATACTGAAACCCTTTAACTGTGTCAAACCTTTTTTTCCAACCAATGACAAAGGAATCTTGTGAGTCCCACGCTATACAGGCAATGGTGTGGGTTCCTGTAAGATCCACTTGTTATTGATGCTATAAAGTAATATTATTGCTACAGCTTATGGTCTAGAGAAAATTACCGCTTAATGTCGGGAGTGAGAATCATGGGTATGGATTTAGAGTACGTCCCTGCGCCGATAAGACCACGGCTTCACAGGCGAATGACTCAAGAAATTAAACGAAGAGTTAGGGGAACTTACCGTTATGATACAACGGTCTGGAGGACAGCAATCGCTGGTCTTTGGATCGTTTGCTTTTTGGCTTTCACGACTGCTGTATTAGGTATACCTACTGGGTTAGGGGTGCCCACAGATATTGCACTTGCTGCAGGTACGAGCACCATTCTGCTGGCCATTGCCAGCAATATCATAGCCGTACTGATCGCGTTGACCGGACTTCGCATCCCACGATTATTCGCAGGCTGTGTATTGAGCGATTTTGGAGCTATTCTACTAATCTTATATTACGCTGATTTTGAGATTGAAGCAGCGGCACTCATTGCTGTCCTTCTGTCACTACTAGGTGCGTTAGGCGGTTTGGCTATCGGTCTGCTGCGCAGCAAAAGAGTAACACTGGGACTTCTGCTTACCATTACGGTAACTTTTTCCCAACTGGCTCTGGCAAACGGAGTGCAGGAACTTCCTACTTTGGAGCCTATTGATATCAGTGATTCGGATGTAATTCCACTGACTGCCTCCGATCCGGCACAACCTGGCAATCAAGCTTATCAGTCCTTCACCTATGCCAACGGTAAGGATTTGCACCGAACGGAATACGGCAAGGATGCAAATGTGATCTCTTCTACAGTAGATGCTTCTGCTTATATTAAGAATTGGTCAAAACTGCGCACTTTATTCTGGGGATTCGATTATAATGCACTTCCACTTAATGGTCGTGTATGGATGCCTGAGGGCGAAGGTCCCTATCCGGTAGTGTTGATGGTGCACGGAAATCACATGATGGAAGATTACTCTGACGGAGGGTATGCTTATCTCGGTGAACTCTTGGCCAGTCGAGGGTTTATCGCAATTTCCCTGGATGAGAATTTCCTCAACTATTCGGCTTGGTCTGGTATTCCGGACAATGATTTTAAAGTACGAACCTGGATCATTCTGAAACATCTGGAACAGCTTGCAGATTTCTCAGAACAACCGGGCAATCCTTTTTATCAGAAAATAGATTTCACAAAAACCGCCCTGCTCGGTCATAGCCGCGGTGGACAAGCTGTTGCTATGGCTGCAGATGCCGATCGCTGGTTCAAAAATGATCCCGTTATGAAGGCAGTAGATCGTTTTAATATAACCTCTGTAGTCGCCCTTGCCCCAACGGACAAAGCGATAGACGATCAGCAAGCCCGTCTCAAGGATGTTAACTATTTGACTCTGCAAGGGGCTCGCGATGGGGATGTACATGATTTCTATGGTGATCGACAGTATATACGTACTTCCTATTCCCAAGGGTCCTCCGCTTTCAAAAGCTCGCTGTATATTGCGGACGCCAATCACAGTCAGTTCAACAGCGATTGGGGTGCCTATGATCAGACATTACCTGCTGGACTCTTTTTAAATCGAGCGCAAATTATGGAAGCAGATAAACAGCGGCAAATCGCAAAAGTCTATGTATCAGCTTTTCTGGAGACTACCTTACATGGAAAAGACGAATACCAGAGCTTGTTCCGGGATTACCGCAGCGGACTGAAATGGCTACCGGATACTACTTACTACAGTCGATTCCAGGATGGCGGATATCGGCCAGTAGCCACATTTGACGAGGATCGCAACAAGAATACCGTTGATCTTGGAACAGCAGAAGCTTCCGGATTATCCTGGTCGGAAGAGCTCGCGAAGGATCGTGAATCTAAGAGTAAAGGCACCTATGGTGTCGTTCTTGAACGGACAGCCAAAAAAGACGAGGACGCCTATTACAACATTAAGCTTAAAGACAGTGTTGTTACTGAAATGGCCCTTTCAGACGCAGACGGTCTTACGTTCTCCTTAGCAAACCTCAATGGTGATATTAAGGATGAATTAAATATTCCGCTACCTCCGAATGTAGAGGTGGAATTAACCGACAAAAATGATACCTCAGCACGCTTGCCGCTAAGTGAGGTAATGGATATTCTTCCACTGCCGCAAACTCAGTTCACGTTATTCCCATGGCTTGAAGAACGGATTAATGATGGGAAATACGGTGATCTATCCGAAGCTGTTTTTCAAACCTATGAGATGCCTTTCGAACAGTTTCAAGAGGAAGAACCCGAGCTAGAGCCTGAGAACCTGACGGAAATCACCTTCTACCTTGAAGCTGAGGGAGATAAAATCATGCTAGATGACATTGGCTTCTACGATTTAGGAATTCGAAACACGTTTTAAGGTATCTTGCCATTATACCAATAAGGCCTTCCCCTCAGCACATGTAGAGCTGATTGGAAGGCCTTTTATTTTGATGGATTACGGGGAATAGCCCCTAATATTGAAACATACAATAACCTATTCCCAGCCTACAAGGCTTGAATACAGACTGGTGTCTTTATCTTCAGCTCATTCCCTGTAGGAATTAATCTGCCACTGTCACTATCGATGGAGAACGAAGTAATAATGTCGCTATTTTGATTCGCAGCGAGCAGCTTGCCGCCAATGATGGCGAAATTACGCGGAGTACGTCCGCCTGTAACCTGCCAATCTACCGCTTCAAGATGACCTGTTGAACCCTCAATATGGAACAAGGCGATACTGTCTTGTCCCCGGTTCGAGACATACAAGAATTTACCGCATGGCGATACATGAATATCGGAAGCTGTATCATCACTACCCGCAATGTATTGCTCTGGAAGCGTGCTAACATGCTCTAAAATGCTGAGGTTCCCATTCTGCTCATCATTAGCAAATACCGTTACTGTACAGTTTAGTTCATTCGCCAGGTAAATCCATTGTCCTGAAGGGTGTACCGCCAGATGGCGGGGGCCTGAACCAGGTGGGAGATTAATCTCCCGATGCTTAGACAGCTTACCTTCTTCAAGGCGATAAATCAGGATTTGATCCAGTCCCAAATCGCAAACCAGTATATGCTTTCCGCTTCCATCCGGAATGACGGAGTGTGGATGCGGAGCCTCCTGACGGTCTTCACGAATTCCTGAACCTACATGCTTCACTTGGTCAGACATAACCTGAAGCGAGCCATCCTCATTTACAGGAAATACGTTAGCGTTGCCACCGGAATAATTAGAGACAAATATGTAATCTTGCTTAGGACTGATGGAGACATAACAAGGAGCGCCGCCTTCCGTAGGACGACTTCCAAGTGGACTCAGCGCTTTAGTAACAGGATCAATAGCAAAAGCATAGACCTCGCCCTCATCCTTCTCACTAACCGCATAGAGCACGCTTCCTGTGCTGTTTACTGCTAAAAACGATGGATTCTCAATGCCCTTTGTACCCTCAAGAATCTTCATTTCCCCTGATGAAGGACTAAGCGAGCATAATAGAATAGCTTCCTCACCTTCAGGGTTATACGTTCCCACATAAAACAATACCTCATTAGGCCGTTCCATAGTAGCGACTCCTTTGTTTGTATAAAGTGTATTTACTTCTTAATTACCCTTTACTGATAGCATCTTACTCAGTATTTCATAATATTTTTTCACTATAGCATGTTTATAGTTGTAATACATTATCGAGTTGAATTTTGAGCCCACTTCCTAACAATTCCGGTAGAAGTAAGTTTTTACAAGTGGTTTAAACATGATTGGCAAGGTTAATAGTAGACATCGAAAACAACAAAACGAAGGAGTTGAAGTAACATGAGTTTTTTATGGATGTTAATTGTTGGTGGGATTATTGGTTGGTTAGCGGGTCTGATTATGGGCAGAGATATTCCAGGCGGGGTTATTGGTAACATTATCGCAGGTATTATCGGTTCATGGCTCGGCGGCGTGCTTCTGGGAAGCTGGGGACCTAAAGTAAGTGATTTCTACTTCTTCCCTTCATTGATCGGGGCCGTTGTTCTGATCTTTATCGTCAGCCTTATTCTTCGCTCAACAAGCGGACGCAGCCGTTCATAAGCTAGACCGAACTAATATTATCGGGCTACTTCCCTAAATGAATATTTATGCTAAAAAATAGCAGGTCTAGGCGGTTTAGCCTTGATCTGCTATTTGGTGTTTTCGGCTCCTTTCTACTTAAAGTAGTTTGCAGTGCTTTTCATGAAGTTACTACCTCCGTACAGCGGCTACACTTCAATGTTCTGCCATCGTTTTTCTGTTATAATGAAGATACAAGTGACTCAAATCATAGAGAGGTCGTGAATCATGGGTAGCATTAACCCCTCACTCCTACATATCGGCTCCACTATAGGGACCTTGCTCATGGCGCTAATGGTTATTTTTATTCGTCTTAAAGCTAGCGCACGTCCGGTTACCATTCGAAAAATATGGATTCCTCCTCTAGGTATGTCGACCGGCTTTGCCATGTTCGTTGTACCTGAAGTTAGGTTTCCTTTATGGTGGGCAGCGCTCGCCTTTCTGATCGGCTGGTTCATCTTCGCGTATCCTCTAATACGCAGTACAAACTTCGAACAACGGGATGGACAAATCTATGCTCAGCGTTCTAAGAGCTTTGCTTTCATCCTGCTCGGACTTCTTCTAGTCCGCACCTTACTTCATGAATTTATTAATAGTTATGTTTCTATCCCACAGTCCGGCGGATTGTTCTTCATCTTGGCCTTCGGGATGATTGTTCACTGGAGATTCTTTATGTACAAACGTTATAAGGTAATGACTT
The DNA here is from genome assembly GCF_037963325.1 of Paenibacillus sp. FSL E2-0201. NCBI lineage: Bacteria > Bacillati > Bacillota > Bacilli > Caryophanales > Paenibacillaceae > Paenibacillus > Paenibacillus sp. FSL E2-0201. The sequence continues at coordinate 458,744 of NZ_CP150154.1, read as the reverse complement.
CCTCGGAGACACAATCCCTAAAGTCATAAGTATATATTGTTATTCCAAGAAGCCATTTCAATCCATATGATTGAGATGGCTTTTTACTATTGAACGCCTTGGAGTAAAAAAAATCATTTTTTCTGTGTCCGATGTTAGGTAACTTGCGGAGGGATACGTTAAAATATATGCATATCTAACGATAGAGAGTGAGGTCAAGGCAATTGAAAAGTAAATCGAGAAAAGTCGCCATCGTCGGTGCCGGAATGGTCGGTTCCAGCTGCGCCTACTCCATGGTCAATCAGGCGATTTGTGATGAGATCATGATGATCGACCGCACCTATGACCGTGCTATGGCACAAGCACTTGATCTCTCGCACTGCATGGATTTCACCAACACACGCACAAAGGTGTATGCCGGAACCCATAGCGACTGTGCAGGAATGGATGTAGTTATCCTGACTGCCGGCGCCAATCCAACGGCGGGACAGACAAGATTGGATGTTCTGGAAGCCTCTGCGGTAATTACTAGAGAAATTATCACCAACATCATGGCTGGGGGATTCGATGGAATATTCGTAGTCGCCGCTAATCCAGTCGATATTGTCACTTATATGGTATGGAAAATATCAGGGCTGCCCCGCCACAGAATTATTGGTACGGGAACCTCCATTGACTCCTCACGCCTAAAGACACTACTGTCCGATGTATTCTCTATTGATCCGCGCAGCGTTAACGGCTACGCGCTCGGAGAACATGGTGAATCCCAGTTTGTAGCTTGGTCACATGTGACGATTGGCGGCAAGCCTATCCTGCAAATTATGGAGCAGCATCGCGAGCGGTTCCAGCATCTGGATCTGGAGGATATCTCCCGCAAGACCAAAGACGCGGGCTGGGAGATATTCACCAAAAAAGGCTCTACACATTTCGGTATTGGCAGCGCACTGGCCTACATTACTCGCTCCATCCTGAATGATGAGCACAAGATCATTGCCGTATCTGCAATTCTGGACGGAGAGTACGGGCAAAGTGGTGTATGTACCGGTGTGCCTGCCATTATTGGCAGTACTGGCATTCAAGAACTGCTCGAGCTTAACCTAAACACTGAAGAAGCAGCGAAATTCGACGCCTCCTGCAGCATTGTACGCGCAGGTATTGAGAGTCTGCACTTGGAAGACAACCCCCTTTAAACAAAAGAAATCGCTCTTTGGGATCAGTAAGTAACACCAATACCCTAAAGAGCGATTTTTTTATCCTTGATCTTTAACCTTTAATGCTCGAATACTGTTCAGTACAGCTAACACAGTTACCCCAACGTCTGAGAATACGGCTTCCCACATCGTGGCGATCCCAAATGCACCGAGGACAAGAAATATAGCTTTAACGCCTAAAGCAAAGATAATATTCTGCCATACAATCATCCGTGTGCGCTTAGAAATTCCGATAGCTACAGCAATCTTAGATGGTTCATCAGTCATAATAACGATATCTGCCGCTTCAATCGCTGCATCCGAGCCCAGTCCACCCATTGCGATCCCCACATCTGCTCTAGCCAGTACCGGGGTATCATTAATTCCATCACCGACAAAAATAATTTTCTCACGATGTGACTTTTCACGATCCAGCTTCTCGATGGCCTCTACCTTATGCTGCGGTAAAAGCTCCGCGTGTACCTCATCTACACCTAACTGCTTCCCAACAGCTTCAGCTACGGAAGAAGCATCGCCAGTAAGCATCACCGTCTTGCGGATGCCAAGTTTTTTGAGCGTCTGAATGGCCTGCAGTGAGTCCTCCTTCACTTCATCAGCAATCACCAGATATCCTCCATACTGATGATCCACTGCGATGTGAACTACTGTACCACTCTGCTCTGGCACCTCATAAGCTATACCCTCTCGCTCCATCAGACGCGCGTTACCTGCAAGGACCGTCTTACCTTCAATCGAAACCTCAATTCCGTGACCAGAGATTTCATTGTAATTGGAGATCGCTTCCTTAGAAATCTGTTCTCCATAAGCCGTCCGAATCGATTCGGCAATCGGGTGATTCGAATGGCTCTCCGCATAAGCGGCTATTCGCAGCAATTCATCCTTAGAGTTACCACCCGATGGATAAATTCCAGTGACCTTAAACTGCCCCTTGGTCAACGTTCCTGTCTTATCAAAGACAACTACTTTCACATCATTTAATGCTTCAAGGTAGTTACTTCCTTTGATTAGAATTCCACTGCGTGAAGCTGCACCAATTCCTCCGAAGAAACCGAGTGGAATTGAGACCACAAGCGCACACGGACAGGAGATTACGAGAAATACAAGCGCCCGGTAAATCCAATCTGAAAAGGTTGCCCCGCTAATCACTAGCGGAGGAACGACAGCCAGCAGTACAGCTGTGATCACTACTATAGGTGTGTAAGCCCGTGCAAATTTAGTAATGAAGTTCTCCGTTTTCGCCTTGTTGCTCGAAGCATTCTGCACCAGTTCCAGAATTTTAGATACAGCTGATTCTCCAAAGGTCTGCGTGACTTGCATAGTAATAACACCGTTCCGATTAATAAACCCACTTAATACCGTACTTCCCGGTCCAGCCGAACGCGGTACAGATTCCCCGGTAAGTGCTGATGTATCCATCATGGCGCTCCCCTCAAGGATCGTTCCGTCCAGAGGTACCTTTTCACCCGGTTTCACAACAATCAAATCACCGATCGCCACTTCCTCAGGGGAGACTCGTTTAAGATCATTTCCAAGCTTAAGGTAAGCAAATTCAGGACGGATATCCATAAGTGCCGTGATAGATCGGCGTGAACGGTTTACTGCCAGACCTTGGAACAGTTCTCCGATTTGGTAAAAAAGCATAACCGCTACACCCTCTGGATACTCACCAATCGCAAAGGCACCGATGGTTGCGAGAGCCATCAAGAAATTCTCATCGAACACCTGACCCCGGATAATGTTCTTCACTGCTTGCCAGACGACCTCACTACCCACGATGAGATAGGCTGCTAAGAAAATCAGTAGTTCTACTACACCCTCGACCGGTAAGAATATTCCGGCAAGAGCGAGTATGCCACCGCCACCTAACCGCAGTAGAATCTTACGGGTATCGCCTTCCCCATGCTCGTGACTGTGACCATGGCTATGGCCATCCGCATCATCATGCTTATGTCCGTCTGCAGCCTGATGATCGTGGTCATGTCCATGTTTATGATCATGTTGATGACTACTGTTATTATGCGGCTTGCGACTACCCGAAACCTTCTCTTTCACATTTACATGGGGCTCAAGTGCTTTCACCGTTTTCTTTGCTTCAACAATCGCTGACTCCTCATAACCTGCGGCGGTTTCCATCGTCATTGTCTTCGTAACAAAATTAACAGAGCAAGACGATACGCCTTCAATCTTCTTCACTTTATCTTCAATTTTCATTGCGCAATTGGCGCAATCTAAGCCTTCTAATTCCCACTGACGTTTTACTTTTCCTTGCATCGTATCCATACGGCACATCTCCTCAGATAAAAACCATATATGAGCACTTGTTCATATGTTATCTTATTGCTATTATATTCCCTTTATTTTTGAAGGTCAATACGTGATATGCACCATTTTTCTCCGTTTCCATAAAAATTAAATAAATTGACCTTTTCACGAAAATATGTAAAATTATGCATGATCACTTTCTAGATGGATTGGCAACTGAAAGATAAAGAAAGGATGAATGTAGACCATGTCAAAGCTAGCCAAAACGTCTTCTTTTTCACAGAAATACCCTGTTTGGACCGTTGTTATTATTGAGGTGTTGTTACTTTTAGCGGTATCAGCCGCCGGGACTTACGCCACACTTAAAGGGCTATCGTATACCGCTCCAGTACTGATCTCCTTTATTCCAATTGCTCTTGTACTACTCATCTACTTCACGGTTAAGAACAAATGGAGTGATCTTGGCTTCCGTCCTCTGAACACCATATCTTCTGGGAATTGGATCTATTATGCACCTCTATTGGTCATCCTGATCACCATATCCTTTAAAGGTTTTCGTGAAATCAGTACGTCTGAGGTATTGTTCTTTATCTTTTTCACCCTGCTTGTAGCTTTTGTGGAAGAGAGTATCTACCGCGGATTGATTTTCAAGACTTTGCTCAGTAAGGGTGCTACAACGGCAGTAATTACTTCAAGTATTCTATTCTCTATTACCCACTTACTTAATGCCTTATCTGGTACAGACATCACTCAAGTCCTTCTACAGCTCGTATATGCTCTTCTGATCGGCTTTGTGCTTTCTTTATTGATGTTGAAAAATAATAATATTGTTCCGCTGATATTGTTTCATTTTGTACATAATCTGATTCAGTTTGTTGGTAACGATAATACAAGCGATTATATAGGAATTGATCTGCTCATTCTCCTGGTGCTCGCTGCTCAATGTGTCTGGCTAGTATTATCCTTTAGAAAACCAAACATGACGAAGAACCTAAATCAAGCTGGTTAATCGACGCCATTCCTTTAAGAAGAGCATATTCATCGCAAACCCACTGCGACATAATAAGAAAAGGGAATCCCAAGCGCCTGAAACGGCTGTTGGAATTCCCTCTTTTTTTGCTTCCCTAGCTATTCGTGACGGACATGTTCATGTGTCTGCAGAAAGATCTGCTCTACATGCGCATCATTGAGCGAATAGAATACCGTCTTCCCTTCTTTACGACGCTTCACAATTCGTAAATTCCGTAAATAACGGAGCTGATGGGATATCGCAGATTGGCCCATATCAAGGATCACAGACAAATCGTGTACACATAATTCTTTCTGGGACAAAGCGTAAATGAGCCGCACTCGTGTTGGATCACCCAACGCCTTGAACATCTCTGCCATTTTATCCGTTATTCCTCGGTCAGGCAGGATCAATGCAATGGATTCCGGTTCAAGCTCCGAACCCTTGCATGTATTATCGCAATCCTCTAATGCCGTTGGCTCCATGCTATCGCCCTCCTCCACCAGCTAGTTAGCTTTGCTGATTGTTTTCTTCAATTATATGAAAACCAGCTCTGGATGTCCATTGAGAAGGCGTGTATACACTCCGAGTTGCATATCAGACCGCTTTACGATAAAAGGAGATCAGTCCTGCCATAAAAAAGACAATGAAGCTTCCGCCCACTACCATCATCAGCGTTTCGAACGGTAAATTAAAAGCCCCAAACGTGTCATCACCATACGGCATCATTGCCAACATCGGTTGTACCCAAGGATAATAAGGACCATAGGTTGAAGAATTGGCGATCAGCATATTGGGAATGGTCAGACTCACATTAAGCGCCAGCGGTGCGCCGAAACTGCTCCAGCCTTGAGAGATAGCCAGCTGCAGTGCAGCGAGTGGCAGACAGGCAACAAAGCCGCCAAATACCGAGCTAAGTAGCAGCGACCAAGGGATTGAACCCGGAATATCTCGGAATAAACCCATTCCCAGCACCATCACCAGGAACGTTAGTTGGACCGCAGCCAGCAATCCGATAATCATCACATATTTTGAAAGGTATACTGATAACCGAGTCACAGGCAGAGACAGCAACATCTTCCAGCCCCCGTCATGATGTTCATAACGACAGATCAGCGCGGCGAAAATACCCGAGAGTACAGGTAGAAACAGCAAGGCATGCATCATGGACATCACATTTAACAGCAGTTCCCAACTCATCTTCTCCCCTTCGTTATCTGCCAATGCCCCGGGAAGTAATGCTAAAATCGGACTGCCTATAACTAAAAGCCAGACATATGATTTAGACATTTTTAATCGTTCTGAGGATAATACTCTCCAAAATGAATTCATCGTTAATCCACATCCTTTCGTGCGAAGTGCAGTGCACCCGGCAAAAGAATCAGCAGCCCCAGCAGCAACCCTGCGCCGCTAAATAAGAGACGATGAGAAGAGTCCCAAGCCATATAGGGCCATGTTAAGGGAACCCATTCTGAAAGTAACATAGAAAAGATAGATACCAGAGATAAGGTAATCCCCAGAGCGACCGGCAATGTCTGATTTCGGTTAGCCAGAGAAAGCCACAGCTGCAAGGCAATTACCGGCAACGCCGCGATATAGGACATAAAACCAATTCGTAACACATCCAAATAAGGAATCAGTTCTACCTTGAAGCCCAAAACAAGCCCTAAACCAACTGTACCCACCGAAAGCAGCAAACAAGAAACCGCCACTAGCACCAAACATAACACCAGCTTAGCCATAAATACTGAAGTACGTGAGATAGGTAGCGCCAAGAGCTGCTTCCACGAGCTCATCTGATGTTCTACATTTGCAATCAACGAGCATACTAAGGTCCCTCCGAGAAAAAGAGCAATGGGCACAAATGCAGCCACATTGTTCAGAAGTCCACCCCATAAATCCGCGCTATACTGCTCGCGAAGATAATCATAACGAAGGCCGAAGTTCAAGCCTTGCATGGCTACAAGTCCAAGCGGTCCAAGAAACACTAGAAACCAGAGTCCCTTGCCACGGATTTTGAGCCAATCCGCCGACAGTGCCCGCCACATCATGATTCCTCTCCTCCTACAACCTGCAGGAAGAAGTCCTCAAGTGATTGTCTCCGCTCCTCTACACGATAAATAGCATGCCCATTCTCTACCAAGGCTTTGACTAGCAAGGCAACTCTTGCATCGATCATCCGGGAGAAGACTAGCTTTTGGTCTTGAAGTAGCCCTGCGTACCCCCGTTCTTCAGCAAGACGAAGCGCGGCCTCCGGGTCCGAGACTGCTAAACGCATTTCTCCCCCGGCTTGCCGCTGCAGATTCGTTATACTATCTTGGTACACCATTTGCCCTTGACGAATGATCCCTACGGTATCCGCCATTTGCTCAATTTCACTAAGCAAGTGACTGGATACTACGACAGTAATCCCTTGCTCCTGCGGCAATCGTTTAATCAGTCCGCGAATTTCCTGAATCCCAGACGGGTCAAGTCCATTCGTCGGCTCATCCAGAATAAGCAGCTCCGGTTCCCCGAGCAAGGCAGCAGCGATACCTAGTCTCTGCTTCATCCCGAGGGAGAAGCCTTTAACCGGGCGCTTCTCTTCCCCTGTTAAGGAAACAATATCAAGCACCTCAGCAATCCGTGACTTCGGAGCACCAAGAATACGCCGGATGGCTTCAAGATTATCCACAGCGCTTAAGTGCCCGTAATAGGATGGAGACTCTACAAGCGACCCTACCTTCCGCAAAATTTGCATTTTATGCTTGCGAAGATCCTGGCCGAATACTTCAATCCCTCCTGATGTTGGAGTGATCAGTCCAAGCAGCATACGAATTGTTGTTGTTTTCCCTGCCCCGTTTGGGCCAAGAAAGCCATAGATTTCTCCCTTGCGGATGTTCAAATTTAAATTTTCCACCGCAGCCCGGCCACGGTATTTTTTTAATAAATCCTTCGTTTCAATCACTGTTTCTTTCATGTTCCTCACCTCGATAATTAGCATAACGTCCCAAGGTTAAGAACAAGGCGGCACGAAGTTTAAGTTTTGTTTAAATTTCATCCCGTGGATTGAAGATTACAATAGAGGTGCCATCTCCTGTACTCTTCATATCCCACTCTAACTCCATATGCTTCATTAACAGATCCACGATGGACAGCCCTAATCCTGCCCCTTTGTAATCGGATGGACTCTGGATACCTCTACCGTGATCCGTTATCAAAATAACGCGTTGCCCATTACGGGACTCCGTAGAAATCCCTACATAAAGACCGCTGTTGGCATGACGTACAATATTCTGAAACAGATTATCAAGAATACGGCGGAACCACACCTCATCCACCATCCAGATTAGTGGTTCAGCTTCGAGATCAATATCGATCTCGAAGCCCTCTTTTTCCCATACGGGGTACCAAGCAGCGGCACTTTCCCGCAACAAACGCAGGACATCTTTACGTTCCGGCTTTAAGGTAATCCTTCCGCTGCTCAGTAAATTGTAGGATAAAAGATTCTCGATCAAGACGCTAAGATCCGCAATACGCTCATCCATAAGCTGTAGGGACTGTTGACCTTTTGGAGTTAAGCTCTCCTTAGTCATTACATGAATGTGGCTGCGGATGACTGTAAGCGGCGTACGCAAATCATGAGATAGGTTGGATACTAAACGCTTTCGCAGCTCCTCTTCTTCTAATTCCCTGCGTCGACTTTCGTCAAGCTTTACGACCATCGTATTAAAGGCTTCCTCCAATCGGCCAATCTCGTCCAGTTTGCCTGTCGCTATAGGTCTAGGCATTCTATCTGGACCCGTAATGGTCATCGCCGTTTGTAGCTGTAGTAGCCGTTTGCGTATTTTTTTAAAGAACAGCAAAGAAACCAGTGCGAACCCTCCAAAAAGTACAAAGAGCACAAAATAATACAAAGCCCAAGCCCCGACTCCCCCATAAGCCCCTTTGTTTAGCAGCTTGTTTGGAATTTGCATCACCATAAACCCTTTGCCCGCATCCGCTCGGTCTCCCATGAAGGCGACAATGGCTAAAGGATCACGCTTTGTACTTTCTTTCATAAAAAAAATAGCCTCAGCCGCAGTCCACTGCTCCGGAACTCCGCTGCCATCATCCGGATTGCCTTCATCAGGTGTAAGAATCAACTGGGTCATTCCCTGCCCATCTACCCAAAACATAGTAGCCTCAGTGTATTTCTGGCTCAGTTCATGTAGCCGCTCATTTATGCCTTCCGAAGAAGCATCTTCCAATTGAAGCGCCTCTTTATGCCACATGGTCTCCAGCGCTGCAACACTCGAATACAGAGAGGTGTCTACAGGTGGAGCCCCTTTAGTCACTTCATTAACCATATTGTAGATAACAAAAGATAACGGCAGGACCACAGGGATAAAAAGCAGTGCAGAAACAATAATAAGCAAATATCCCGATAACAAAGAGGAGTTACGCTGCTTACGAATGCGCCCTAACTCCCTCATGCTCTTACTCGATATCCGATCCCGCGGACCGTTTCTATAATTTCCGGATTGCCCGGATCAAGTTCTAGCTTTTCGCGCAAATACCGAATATGTACCATTAGCGTTTTATCCCCTTCGATATAGCTCTCCCCCCAGACCGTTTCATAGATCTGCTCCTTCGTCATAATCTGACCAAGATGACGCAGCAAATAAGAAAAAATCTGAAACTGCTTACCCGTAAGCATGATTTCTTCCTGTGTCTGAGCATTTATCACTCGGTTATCCCCTTCATAGACGACTAAGTGCTTAAGCGCGAGTGAATCCTGTACTGCTGCTCCATTCCGTCTAAGCAGCACCTCAATACGGGCTGCCAATTCATCCGGATGAAAAGGCTTGGTCAAATAATCGTCCGCGAACTCAAGGCCCTGTAACTTGTCATCAATCGAGGTTCGGGCTGAGAGCATCAGAATCGGCAGCTTTGGGTACACCCGCTTCAAGCGTTGGCCGACAGTAAATCCATCCAAACCCGGAAGCATAACGTCCAGAATAGCCAAATGACAAGGCGCCGCTTCCTCCGTCGCTCCCTCCCCGCTCCGCATCCAACGTACACTATAGCCACGCCCACTTAAATCCGCAGACACGACGCTGCCGATTTCATGATCATCTTCAATATATAACAGAGTAACGGTCATGTATTTTAAGTCCTCCCCTGAGAAATTACGTAAAAAGTTGAAGTCATTATAACATGTTTTCACAGGACACTCAGGGACTTATCTTTTAAAAAAGCCCTCCTAAACCCGTGGGGGATAGGAAGGCTTTCGGAATTGATTTTAAATTGGTTTAGGGAGTCCACACGCCGTGCTCTTTATTACTGCCAACATACTCAATACGCGTTGGAGTAAGTTCAAGAATCACATAATTAGGGTCATCAGGCCCTGTAAACCATGGCTCCAGCTCTTTGTTCCACACCTTTGTGCGCAGCCCTTCATCCTTAGAAACGGCAACGGTGGCTTCAATCTCCAGCACATCTTTGCTTCCGCCTGACTCATATCCAAGCAGCAAAAAAGCATTCGGATTATTCGATAATTCCTCCACCTTATGAGTTTTGCGATTCGTAGCTAAATAAATCTTCAAACCCTCATGGAAAATGGCCATGTAACGTACTTTCGGCTTATTTCCTTCTTCGATCGTACCAAAGGAACCGAACTTGTTGTCATCCAATGCTCTAATAATGAGTTGTTCCAGTTGTTTGTTATCCATTACGTAAATCTCTCCCTTCAAGCATGTAAACAAAAGTTTATATATCCAAGCTCACCGTTTGGATTTATCATAACAATGGTGCTTATTATAATGTACCCTTCCGGTTCACATTGAATCCGACCTTACTCCATAAACTACTTTCAATATAAGGGGCTTACTTCGTGAAAAAACTGATCTGGATCGGCTGTCTTTCCTACTTTGTCATTGGACTTGCTCATGTAGTGCTGGGATCTATTCTTCCCGTTCTGCTACAGCATTATGACCAAAATTATAGTGCGGGCGGGCAATTAATTTTTAGTCAATTCGCTGGTTTTTTGGCTGGTGTGCTTGTCTCTCCCCTACTCAATCGCCGTTTTGGGAAACGAGGAGGCATCATTATCGCCACCGCTCTTCTCCTGACTGCTGAGATTGCGTATGCTTTTCTACCCCCTTGGGAGTGGATGTATGTCATTGCTGTTGCAGCTGGCTTTGGTTTCGGTATGATCGAAGCCGTCATCGGCACCATCATTATCGGAGCTGTGACAGAAGGAACCGCGATTGCGATGAGCCGACTTGAAGTCCTATTTGGGATAGGAGCACTTGTAATGCCTCTTATCGCCAGTCCGCTCATTGCTACCGGAGCATGGAGATTGGCATTCCTAATTGTCGCTGGCTTCTCATTACTTTCCCTCATTCTCTGGGGAAGAGGCCATTTTGGGAATCTGCAGCCCATACTGGACGAGCGAGCACCTCGCAAAGTCTCAGCATCCGCACATTCCTCGCAGTCCAGCACACAGCTTCCGTATAAAGGGAAACAATGGATTCTGCTGGGCATCTTCATCCTTTTCTTCTTTCTTTATGTAGGTACGGAGATGAGTCTGGTCAACTTTATGCCCGCCATCTTTATCGCCAAGCTAGGGATGACAGAATCTGCGGCGGCGCTGACAGTCACTTTCTTTTGGCTAGCTATGTCTACGGGAAGATTGTTTGCTGGAGTGATTGCAGAGAAAATTTCTTACCGTGTATATATTTTAAGTAGCTGTTTACTGACCTTGTTACTGCTGGCTCTTTTTCCGTTCACAGATAATCGATTAGCTGCATTCATCGTAATTATGCTACTTGGGCTATTTATGTCCGGTATTTTCTCCATAGCTCTAGTCTTCTCCAGCAAGATGCTACCAGGAGCCGAAGAATCAACACCCAGCATAATGATCGCTGCTGGAGGTGTCGGTGGAGCTCTGCTGCCCCTATTTATGGGCTGGTCTATGGACCATCTAAAAGTGGCACAAACTGCTGGGTTACTTGCCGGTTTTGCCGCCTTCTTGTTCTTGCTGAGCATTGCCACATGGAGATTCCAATCCAGACAAGCAGTGCAAAGAAAGAGTTCCAGTATTTAGAATGTTAGAATGGTATCAACCTAATCCTTTTAGGGTAATGTCATCTATAAGCATATTCTGAGCACAAGGATGGACGATGAATGGATAAGCTTTCAACTGAGCCTTTATTACATACTGCGCTTATGCAGTTTATTTTTCCCTTTTCAATAAAAAAGGGCGATTCTAAGAAGCTTATCCAACAATTGCAGGATGATGGCTTCACACGTTTTTTTCTGGATAATAAAGAGTTAGAAAATGCCTATTACGGAGAAGATCACTGTGTTTCCCATGAACGGATGGAGCGCACCTATTTACCGTTTGCTGCACATATTCTTTTTCCACGCAAGAAGGATGTAGACTCTTTCCGCCGCTTTTCCAGAGTCAATAATCTGGACTGTATTCTAGAGATTCCTCAGCAGTCTATATTTTTTAAAATTCTCTCGACTGATATATTCATATGTCCTTTTCAGCTTGGATTTGTGACGATACGTGTCCAGCTTGAGGGGGATTCGATTCCCTTTAGTATTGCACTGGAATTCGCGGACCGCTTCCGGGCGCTTGAGAATACCTTCGTACAGGATGACTACACCTATATCCATTGCGGAGAACAGACCTATGAGATGGTAGAGGATTTTGTCTTCCGAAATCTGGTGGATGGACTGGAGCCTTTTCTGGATCACTCGGATATTAATGGGGCTTATTTCGAGACCCTTCCCTTTTTCGTAGATGAAAGAATGCAGGTGCAAGCCTTTTATGGCTTTCAGAGTGAAGGAGATTCTGATGAGATTAGTATAAATATGCGCTATCGCGCCTCTCAGCTTGATGGAATTGATCTGAACGGGAAGCCCTATGCCAGTGCCAGCGATCCAGCGTATATTGCGAACTACTGTCATGAGCATTCCTATAATCGATGGGGCCCAGACTCGTATTATATGATGAATGAGCAGACCTTTTGCTGTCTGACCCGAGCTGAACCAAAGATCGCCGTTAGCCTGGCCAACCAGATGTACGGGCAATATTATTACGGATTTCTACTCAATATTTTCCACAAAATTGTTCTGCTAAAGCTGGCAAATATGCATTCCCGACTACGCATAAACCACGATTATGATGAGATCGACAATTTAATCTACTCGATTAATAAATTCTCGGCAAAGTTTTATTTCTTGGAGCTGATTTCACAGTCGCAAGGACGGGAGATTTTTCTTCAGCTGCGTAAAGTATACGGGAATGACGCTCTGTTCGAGGAAGTAAAAGAAACCTTGACTGACCTGTTTCAGTATCAAGATAAGTTCCAATCGAAGCGCCGGGATAATCTGCTGATGATCCTCACTGTATTTACGGTGGTAAGTGGGATTTATGGCATGAATCAAGTCATTGACGATCTGGATGGAAAGATTCAATGGAGTAAGATGGTTAGCTATTCCCCCTTTGAGTTTCTTGCTCTTTTCGTGATTATGAGCGGGATAATGATCAGTGTTGTCCTTACGCTAGGTGCTCTGGTTACTGAGCTTAAGCGGCGTCATCGCAAGAAACATAAAGATCTGGATTAATGAAAACGGACGGAGAGATTCGAAAAATTTAGGCGCGTGCTACTAGACATTCCGAGAACAGCCGTCTATAATACACCGTATGCAAGCATAAACGCCTTCAGCGTCCTTATAAAGACGATTAGCGTTTAAGCGAGAAATACCCGTTAACTTCATAGAACCAGGGGTGCTGGAATTGGCCGGCTGAGATTGTATCCCACAAGATACTGACCCTTATACCTGATCTGGATAATGCCAGCGTAGGAATCGCCAATTGGTTTTGGTCCCTGTGACCTTTACTAACCTTGCGCCAAGCCAGCGTCCCGATCACTCGGGGCGCTTTTTTTGTGTAGATCACAAAAGATGTAGAAGAAATGTACATACTACACTTTATGGTTCATGTTGGATGACGGGATCTGGCAACCTTAAAGGAGAGAAGAAGACATGCAACTCAAAAAAGCACTTATGCTTAGCCTCACCTGTATGCTCATTCTTGCGATTGCCGGATGCGGCAGCAACAATGGGAATACAGCCGGAAACAAAGGAAATGCTGCGGATTCGAATGCTGCGACCGGATCAAATGCTCCGAAAGAGCTTACCAAAGTTAAGGTTGCACTGGATTGGACACCGAATACGAACCACACCGGTCTATACGTAGCCAAGGATCTTGGTTATTACGCGGAAGAAGGTCTGGATGTAGAAATCGTTCAACCTGGCGCAGCGGGTTCTGATACTATGGTTACCTCTGGCGAAGCCGCTTTTGGGATCAGCGCTCAGGAAGGATTGACTCTAGCCCGTCTACAAGGCGTTCCCCTTGTCTCGATTGCAGCCATTATTCAGCATAATACTTCGGGATTCGCCGCTCCAGTAGACCGCAATATTAAATCACCAAAAGATTTTGAGGGTAAAACCTACGGCGGTTGGGGCTCTCCTGCTGAAGAAGCAGCCATGAAGGCGATCATGGACCCTGTTGGTGGCGATGTGAAAAAGGTGAAGCTAATCAGTATTGGTGAAGCTGACTATTTTACCGCAGTCAAACGTGACATTGATTTCGCTTGGATCTTCTACGCTTGGACAGGTATTGAAGCCGAACTGCGTGGTGAGCCTCTGGATATGCTCTACTTGAAGGATTATGCGCCTCAGCTCGATTATTACACCCCTGTGCTGACCACGAGTGAGAAGCAGATTTCTGAGAATCCAGATTTGGTGAAGGCTTTCCTGAAAGCTACATCCAAGGGCTATCAATATGCGATTGATCATCCAGAAGAGGCTGCCGCTACATTATCCAAGGCTGTGCCTGACCTTGATGCAGAGCTTGTCCTAGCTAGCCAAAAATGGCTTAGCCCGAAATATAAGGACGACGCCCCACGCTGGGGAGAGCAAAAAACCGAGGTCTGGCAGAATTACGGCGACTGGATGTATGATTTGAAGCTGCTGGACAAACCGCTGGATGCAGCTAGTGCATTCACGAATGACTTTTTACCGGCGGAGTAAATACAATTAAATGAATTATTTCGTTATCAAAGTTGGCTTTTTGAACTTACCTATTTCAATGAGAGTTCAAAAAGTCAGCTTTCAGAACCGAGAAGGTTGAACGTTACTTGAGGAAGGAGGAACGGAGCGTAGTGATGTGCTACGTGAGTACCGGACTTCCCAAGTTCGTTCAAGATTCGACGCCGAATCTGCTTCCTGAATTACATCGTTATCAAAGTTGGCTTTTTGAACTTACCTATACAATTTGAGAGGATTGATTATTGTGGCTAATACATTATTAAGCATTCAAGTAATTCCTAAGACTCCAAACAATGAGGACTCCATCCCCTACGTAGATAAAGCGATTGAAGTTATTCAGAAATCCGGTGTTAAACATCAGGTGAATCCACTAGAAACCACTATGGAAGGTGAGCTTAGCGAGCTGCTGGAGGTTGTGCGTCAAATGCAAGAGGCGTTGATCGAAGCAGGCAGTCCAAGCGTAATCTCGCAGATCAAAATCGCTCATAATCCTAACGGAATCAGCATGGATAAATTGACGGAGAAATATCGGCCGTGAGATCGACCTGGAAGCTAATATGGCCGCCCCTTGTGGCGGTCGTCTTCTTTTTGACCGTATGGCAATTATCTGTTTCTCTATTCCATATTGAATCCTGGATTCTGCCGAGTCCTGCTGACATTGCTCGCGAATCCACCAGTAATGCCTCAGGTCTCTGGGCTCATACGATGGCTACGCTTCGGCTCACATTAATCGGTTTCCCCATTGGTACAGGTGTAGGCTTGATCGTTGCTCTACTTTTGCATCTTTTGCCTTGGGCCAAACGGGCTTTTTATCCACTCATTATTCTGAGTCAAAATGTTCCCTCTATCGCACTCGGACCACTGCTAATCATCTGGTTTGGATTCGGTCTTTTGCCCAAAATCGTGCTGATTACACTGGTATGCTTCTTCCCGGTAGCTGTCGCTGCAATGGGCGGCTTGTCTCAAAGTGATCAGGTCATGATGAATTATATGAAAATGGCTGGCGCAAGCAAGTGGCAAATCTTCACCAAGCTGGAGCTTCCATCTTCTATCCCGGCACTATTTTCCGGTGTGAAAATATCTGCTACCTATGCGGTTATGGGAGCCGTGGTTGCAGAATGGATTGGCGCGGATAAAGGGATCGGCTATTATATGCTTCTGCAAAAATCGGCTTACCGTACGGATCGGATGTTTGTCGCTATTGTGATTATTGTGCTCCTTAGTCTTGTGCTTTTTGCGATTATCGCATTATTGGAAAAATGGTTAGTCCGCTGGAAACCGCGCCGTAACTCATAGAAAGGAAGATGCCTGTATGTCTCAAGCGACGCAAATAGAGCAAAGAACAACAGAAATCATAAGCTCTCCTGAAGCTCATACTGCACCACCTGCTCTTGAAGTAAGCGGCATCTCCAAGTCCTTCACCCATCGTCGCCGCGAGACGAACGTGCTCAACAACGTCTCTCTTAAGGTAGAGCAGCAAGAGTTCGTCTCGATCGTCGGTCCTTCCGGCTGCGGAAAAAGCACCTTATTCCATATGATCGGCGGACTAGTGAAGCCTGATACAGGAACGATCCGCATGAACGGCAAGGTCGTTACAGGTCAACGCGGTGAGATTAGTTATATGCCGCAGCAGCCTGCTCTTTTTCCTTGGCGAACGATTGAAGATAATGTACTGCTAGCCGGAGAAATCAAAGGTGCTCTGCAGGATGGAGCTCGTGAAGAAGCGCGCCAGTGGCTCGCTAAGGTTGGCTTGAATGGATTCGAACAGGCTTATCCGCATATGCTGTCTGGTGGGATGCAGCAGCGTGCTGCTTTTCTCAGAGCACTGCTGGCTCCGCAGGAGTTGATGCTGCTCGATGAACCTTTCAGCGCATTGGATGCACTAACTCGCAGTGAAATGCAGCGCTGGCTGCTGGAGCTGTGGGAGGAGAATCGCCGCTCCGTGCTATTCATCACCCATAACATCGAAGAAGCGTTGCTGCTCTCGAATCGTATTTATGTATTCTCCGGTCGCCCCGGCTCCATCCTACATACTGTTGACGTGCCATTTCCACGGCCACGCCGTGATGAGATTACGGATTCCCCGGAATTCCTTAAACTCAAACGACAACTGTCACAATGGATGCGAGAAGAACAGGCTAAAAGCGGGAAGCAGCTTTTTGAATAGCGACGCTCCACTCACTTTGAATGAGTGATTAAACAAAGAACCGCCCGGGCTTCAATTAGCCCAAGCGGTTCTTTTGTTTTAACCAGAATAGTAGTTAAATCTTATTGTGCTTGCACGAACTCAGCAGATTTAATTCCGGCTTGACGGCCGAAGATAATGATCTCAGCTACAGAGTTACCGCCGATCCGGTTTTGACCGTGCAATCCGCCTGTTACTTCACCTGCTGCAAACAGGCCAGGAATAGCTGCGCCTTCTTTATTTAATACTTCTGTATTCGTGTTGATCTTCACGCCGCCCATAGTGTAGTGAATCCCAGGTGCGATCTTAATAGCGTAGTATGGAGCGGTGGACAAGTCGTTGTCCATTCCTGTCGTTCTGCCAAATTCAGCATCGTTCTTGTTCTTTACTGCGCTGTTCCAAGTATCAAGTGTCTCTTTTAGCTTATCGGCTGGAACACCGATTTCTTTCGCCAATGCTTCGATGGTATCCGCTTGGATCACGAAGCCCATTTTGTCATATTGTTCAATTGCTTTCACGCGTGATTTGACGCCGGAATCAAAGACAAGCGTTGCCGCTTTTTCAGGAAGTGTATTGATCGCTTCGGTAACTTTATCACGTGTAGTCAATTCATTTACGAACCGTGTGCCTTCGCTATTTACGAGGATAGAACCTTCGCCGCGTACAGCTTCCCCGATCAGATAAGATTTTTCTTGTTGAACTGTTGGGTGAACCTGGATTTGATCCATATCAACGGTGGTTCCGCCAAGTGCCTCGATCATTTTGATGCCGTCACCGGTACTGCCGATTTGGTTAGTAGTAACGTAACCTTCCAAATCAGGTCTAACTGTAGAGATCATGTCCATATTAGAACCGAAACCACCGGTAGTGACAACAACAGCCTTCGCTGTAATGGTTTTTTCATCGGCTTGGTTAAAGAGTACCTTTACTCCGTCAACCTTACCATCTTTTTGGGTGATTTCCTTCACATCTGCGTTCACAAACAATGGAATTTCTTTTTCTTGTATATTCTTAACCAATCCTTTGACAAGGTATTGGCCTACCGCAGAGCCGTCTTCTGGGCGGTGAGTACGTTTTTCGTTCATGCCGCCTGTGATCGTGATATTGTTCAGTCTGATTCCGATCGAATCCAACCAATCAATAGCACTTGCGGAATTATCTACGAAGAAACGAAGCATCTCTTTATCGTTGGTGTCGTGACCACCTTTTAATGTCTCTTCATAAAATAAATCATTGCTATCTTTAATACCTTGATCTTTTTGGAATTTTGTTTCAGAAGCATTCATCCCCGATGAGGATTTACTTGTATTCCCGCCAGCAACTGGCATTTTTTCTAAAATAACCGGGTTCAAACCTTTAGCCTTTGCTTCTAGTGCAGCGGACATTCCAGCACCGCCGGCTCCGACAATAACGATATCATAGCTATCTTTTAATTGATCCAGTGGTGTGTAGCTAGCCTCTGATGCACCAGATACGGCTTCGGTTTTATCATTTTTAGCCGTCTCATTGACCTTACTCTTGTTCTCGTTGCCAGCACTATTACCTGCGCTGTTGCTATTACTGTTACCGCAGCCTGCGATCACGAGCATAACCGAAAGAATGAGAATAAGAGCAGCACTTGTTGTCTTTTTCACCTTTATAACGCCCCTTTGTGAATGTCTTCACATTTATAATAAAGCAAAGATACTATTTTGTGAAGGTTTTCTGTAATTAGTTATGATTACTGTCACATTTTCATGTATATTTTCAATTATTTTTTCATAAAATTCCTCCATTTCAAATACATCTCAGCTCCCTACTCAGTTATTAAAGCTGTTCAGCCTATATACTCTTATATTTCAAAAAAGCCACCCTTTCCAGGGTGGCCATCTGCCTTATTTCCTTATCCTTTTTCCATACAGGGTGTGCAGGCTTAACTAACTGAAATTCTAAAGGAATCCGTAGTTTGAGCGTTACTGGATCACTTAAGGTACATAAGCTATAACTTCAATTTCTACGAGCCCATCCTTAGGCAGACGTGCTACTTCAACAGCGCTGCGAGCAGGGTATGGCTGAGCAAAAAACCTTCCATAAATCTCATTCACCTTAAGAAAATCATTCATATCCTTTAGGAAAACGGTCGTCTTTATTACCTGATCCATGCTTGTACCCGCCGCTTCCAGTATGGCTTTGACATTCAGCAACGACCGTTCCGTCTGTTCCTCAACCGTAGCAGGAAAAGTCCCATTAACCGGGTCTAGACCGAGTTGTCCTGAAGTATATAGGACGTTCCCAAGCTTTACAGCTTGAGAGTAAGGTCCAATTGCGCCTGGTGCATCCGTTGTTATTACAGTTTCTTTATGCATATTTGTCATTTTAAAAGACTCCTTTATCCAGCTTGTTCATTAGTGTTGCCGTCATATTCCTTTAGCATTTCTGCCTGTTGCTCTGGCGTTAACTTCGCGATACCGAATCCCGTGAAGCCCCATATCGTCGCAAAGATTATTCCTGTCCAACAGAGAACAGCCCAAGGTAAATAATCTAGCGTTGCAACACCCAGCGTACCCGCCATATAAGCACCTGCAGCTGTCCAAGGCAGAATAGGCTCGGTAATCGCCGCTGAATCCTCGATGGTACGTCCCAAGTTCTTCGGATGTAAGCCCCGACGGATATATGCTTCACGTAGCATTTCACCTGGCATTAAGATGGACACCTGACCATTACTTGTAACTCCGATCATCGTAAGACCTGTAACAATTGTTGCTACGATCATTGAACCTGTGGAATGGACGAACTTCAAAAGCTTATTAACAATCAATTCCAAGGACTTGGTCAGAGATATGGTTCCAGCGAACGTGATTGCACAGAAGCAAATGAGAAGTGTCCCCATCATGGAGTTCATTCCGCCACGATTTAGAAGACGGGGTACATCTTCAATAACGTTGGCAGAATCAAACCCAGCAACTTGAACCATAGAAATATTAAATCCATTAACAACAGAAGATACGACATCATTCAAAGTAAATCCCTGGAATACAAGTGCGTTAGCCATAGCGAACATAGAAGAGATCAGCATGACCGGTATTGTCGGTTTCTTCGTAATTGAACCATACAAGATGATTAATACGGGTACTATAAGCAGCAGATTAAAGTCATAAATTGTATTCAACGATCCCATGATTGTTCCAACCTTCTCCGGAACAATAGCGCCTGCGGCATCTGTGTTTAGGCCTGTAATAATAAAAACAACGCTTGCGACAATAAAGGAAGGAATTGTGGTATACAATAAATGTCCAATATGCTCATATAGATTGACACCTGTTGCTAACGCCGCAATATTAGTCGTGTCTGAAAGCGGTGACAATTTATCACCAAAATAAGCACCTGCAACTACTGCACCAGCCACTGCTGCTAGGTTTGCATCCATACCCGCGCCAACGCCCATAAAAGCAACCCCGATCGTTCCCGCTGACCCCCAAGATGTGCCCGTACAAAGCGAAACGGCAGCTGTCGCAATAAATGCGGTAATAAGCAGAAATTGTGGACTTATAATTTTCAATCCATAGTAAATCATCATTGGAATCGTTCCACCAACCATCCATGCCCCAATCATAAAACCAACCATGATCAGAATAAGAATGGCGGGCATCGTTTTCGCGATCTTACCAGCGATAGATTCTAGTATGTCGTTATAGCTATAACCAAGAATAATCGCGATAATACCAGCAACAACCGCTGAGGTAATAATAAGTGGTTCTGGTGGTAATTCAAACAACACATACCCTAAACTAAGTAGCACAATCATCATAATAATCGGCAATAGCGCTAAGAACATCGTCGGCTGTTTCTTGACTCTTGGTGTTTCTGATTTGGACATGATTATTATCCCCCTTGATACGGATCTGAAAAAGGCTACTAACGAGGTCTTTCAAGGTCATTGATAAAGATTTTTTTATTATGAATTTTTTAATGGATAGGCCCGGTACAGCCGATGAAAAGCTTCTTGTAACATGGGCAGTGGCGTTGCAATATTTAAGCGAATAAAGCCTTCTCCTGATGCCCCAAAACCTGTTCCAAAGCTCACACTAACCTTCGCATCGGACTCAATCCACTGCTTTAGCTCTGCTTCGTTGGTGCTAATTGCCCTACAATCCACCCATAATAGATAGGTTCCTTCTGATTCGATCACGCGAAGCTCAGGCATATATTCAGCTATATAAACTTTCACCCAATCGATATTGGCCGTGATATAACCTCGTAATTCTTCCAGCCATTCATCGCATTCCGTATAAGCCACTTCTAATGCAGGTACTGCAAAAAAGGTTGGGTTATGACAGCCTGCTTGCTGTAAGCAATGTCTAAATCTCTCACGCAGCTGATCATTCGGAATCACGATGTTAGCAATTTCAAGGCTTGCAAGATTGAAGGTCTTCCCTGGGGAAGTACAGATAAAGGATCGCTGCTCTGCCTCAGTCGATATCCTCCCGATTATCGTATGCTCATGGCCAGCATGGATAAAGTCGGCATGAATATCATCCGATACAATATAAGCATCATATTTTGTACACAAGCTAACGATTCGTTCTAGTTCGGCTCGTGTCCATACTCGTCCAACCGGATTATGCGGTGAGATGAGCAGTACAATTTTAACCCCTTCTTGCATTCGCAACTCCATATCAGCAAAATCTATCTCATAACGCCCGTTCACTTCACGAAGTGGACTTTCCACTAATACGCGGTTATTTAGTTCTACCGATTTAGCAACCGGCTGATAGGCTGGCGTATGGATTAACACTTGATCACCTGGTTGAGTGAAGTTCTGAATGATCAGAGAAACCGCTTGCACAATACGAGGGCAAAACACGATCCATTCTTGCGGAACCTCCCAATCGTAAGCTTTTTTAATCCATCCCTGAACTGCCTCATAATAAGGTGGAAAAGGATCGGTATATCCATATATGCCATGCTTCGCCATCTCCGTTACTCGCTCTATCACCTGTGGAGGGGCTTGAAGATCCATATCCGCGACGGAAAGCGCTATCATTTCTCTGCCCAAAACTTGCGCCATACCATCCCACTTAGCGCAATTGGTCCCATATCGGCTAACAACCTTATCAAAGTCTATTGTCATCTAGCCCACTTCCTCTCTCGAGAGTTCTGTTTATTCTCACTTAATTTTTTGCAAATAACGATAAACTGTTGGCTCAGATATCATCAAGGTCTTAGCGACTTGAGAAACTCCACCTTTAAGTAGAAACACGCCCTGCTCGTTAAGTACTTTCACAAGTTCAATCTTCTCTTTCGAGGACAATCGCTCTGCCGGGACATTAATTTTACCAAGCACCGAATCAATCATGTGCTGGAGTAGGTCATCTACGTTTCCTTGTAAATACTCTTCCGTCTGCTTCTCTACAACCTCTTGTTGTTGTGGTATTAACGGTACTGGTGGAAGTGTTGATCCTCCTTGCAAAATGTTTTGTATCCACTCAGCTGCAACCTCCATATGCGTGACATCAATGTTAATACACATCATACCAACCAATTCGCTGCTGCTGTTTTTAATATAATAAGTAGCGGAGCGAAATACCTGACCTTGCGAACCACGCGCTTTATAGTTAGCAATAAACGGTTGCTCACGGTAGGACTCATCTTTCAACAGCTTAAGCACGAGATCTGTTGAACTATCGCCTACTTTACGCCCACTAATGTATCCGTTCTCAATAAAAATAATTGAACGCTCTGGATTGCTTATATCATGAATAACAACCTCACATTTTGAACCTATAATTGAAGCAATAAAAGAAGCAATTGGAAAATAGGACTCCAGGCAGCTGCGATCTTCTAACATGTGAGCATCTCACTCCTTTCGTTTTACGTCTTTTCTATTTTGATAATAATTTATTATCTTGATAAGATTTTATTACAACATTCTTAAAAAAGCAATCAGTAATATATTGGAATTGTTCCAGCCAATATTCTCTCTTAAATACTTAGGGCATGTTTCCTGTAAAGCGATAACAAAAAAAAGTCTTTCACTATTTCTACAAATTGCAGAAATAGTGAAAGACTATATTTACTGCTGTACCTTATTTCCTAATCATAGCTCGATACACGAATTTAGGAAGAACTGCTTGCCTGCGCCAGCGCGACTTTTGTCCTTTGGCCACAGGTGCGAATAAGAGTCGATGCAGCCACTCCAAATTGAGTTTCTTCCATATCGCAGGGGCTGGAGTCACTTTTCCCGCTATAACATCCAAGCTTCCCCCCACGCCAAACACAACCTTAACCTGAGAAAGCGCCTGTTTATGCTTATAAACCCACTTGTCAGAGTATGGAGCCCCCATCGCGACAATCAGGAAATCTGGCTGTGCGTGCTGAATCTCTGCCACAATGGCCGGTTCCTCTTCTTTAGCAAGAAAACCATTATGTCTTCCGGCAATTTTAACATTCGGATAAAGCTCTGTAATCTTTTCAACCGCTTTACAGCTGGTATGCTCATCCGTGCCTAAGAAATAAAAGCTCCAACCCAGCTTATTCCCTTGTGCGAGCAGCTCAAGAAGTAGTTCATACCCCGTAACTCGTTCAGCTATAGGGTCACCTTTTCTTCTCGATGCCAGCACAATGCCAATCCCATCAGGAGTAATCAAATCTGCCTCATGGAGTATGGTTCGAAGCAGCTCGTCCGATTGGCTTGTTATCGTAATTTCCGGGTTCGCCGTAATCAAATGAAATAGCTTCGGTTCTCCGGATTGAATATGTTCTGTTAGATGAAGCGTTGTCTCATCAAGTGTTAGCTTTGAAAATGGAACGCCTAATATGGAGACTGTCCCAGCCATTTAATCACCTCTTACTGAAAAGTTCATTCCAGTATACCTTACCTTATTCTATAAGGATAGTCAGTGTCATCTTGCAACGATATATGTAGTACCCTTTTGCCCTTGCCCAAATATAATGAAGCATCTAGTCATTTGAAGAGGGGGTTATATCATGGCGTTACCCACCATCATAACCACAGTTCCCACATCCGTACCCGTCGGAGATATTGAGGTAAATCCCATAACCAATCGGGTATACTTCGTAAATCCTAATACTACAGCCGGAACTGTCGGTGTTTTGAGCACCCTAACCAATCGGATCATTGCAACCATCCCGGTAGGTAGATTTCCACTTAAGCTTGCAATAAACCCAAGAACAAACCGTGTGTATGTCACCAACTTCCGCGATGGGACAATATCTGTAATTAACGGACGGACAAACCGTGTAATTAAGACCCTCCAAGTAGGCAGCAACCCTGATAGTGTTAACGTTAATGTTCGAACGAACCTGATTTATGTGTCGAGTGCCTCTGGCATCGTAACCGTCATCGATGGCAGATCGAACAGCATTCGGACTACTATCCAGATCGGCGGTCGCCCTTCCGCGATCGTCATTAATAAACGTACCAATCGCATTTATGTAACAAATACGATAAACAACTCCGTATCTGTCATCAACGGCTGTACTCAAACTGTGATCGCAACTATAAAAGTCGGCAACAATCCAGTGATCACACCAGCGCTAAATCCGGTAACAAACCGTATTTATGTAGCGAACAACTTAAGCCGCTTTCTTTCCGTGATCAATGGCCGCACCAACAAGCTCCTCAAGAATGTACAGCTTGGACGGCTACAAAGCGAGGTCATCCTTAATCCGCTTACGAACCGTGTTTACGTCTCCAGCGCTCAACAGGTTAAACAAGGGAAGCTTTTTGTGCTTAATGGAAATACCAATAAGGTGATCGCAACTAGAGTGTTATCTTCCTCCTCCAGCACATTCATCAACCCGATTACAAATCATTTATTTGTCAGTAATTTCAATAAGAACAGAATGTCCGTATATAACGCCAGTACGTTTAAAAGAATTGCGGTATTCCCCTCCGTAACAGGCGTAAATATTGCACTTAATCCACTATCGAACAGGTTATATGTCGCGAACGACAAATCTATCACAGTTATTCAGGATGGTCCGAGATTAACACATCGTTTTAAGTAATCTTCATAAATTAACATTAGCAAAAAAAGGCGCATCACCTATAAGGTGAGCGCCTTTTTGAATATAGACTAATGCGTTGTAACTTGCTTAGCAGCTACTTTCTTTGCAGTCACTTTCTCTTCTGCCGTTTCCTTAGGCTGTACGCCTCTTTTAATAAAGAAGGCTAGAATAAATGCAATAATCGCTACACCTACGGATACTAAGAATGCATCGTTAATTCCTTCAATAGTGGCTTTCGCAATGACTTGATTTTGTATACCAAGCAATTGGTCTGCCGAAGGTTTAGTCGTTAATTTACTTACAGCATCAGCGACCATATCCTTCACATGTGAAGTGGTACTGTTAGACATAATGGTTACGAGCAGTGCTCCGCCAATCGCCCCTGATACTTGCTGAATCGTACTGTTCATGGCAGTACCATGCGGAGTATATTTGGCTGGGATCGAGTTCAGACCATTGGTCATAACTGGCATCATCACCATAGAGATCCCGAACATTCTCACAGAATACAGAATCATGAGTGTCGAATACTTAGTCGTTTCAGTCAAATCACTAAAGAAATACGTACTGATCACTACAATCGCTAAGCCGATTAGCGCTAACACCTTACCGCCGAATTTATCGAACAATTTACCTGTAATTGGTGACATTACACCCATAATTAGCGCACCAGGCAACATTAGAAGTCCCGAATCCAGCGGTGAAATTCCTCTAATATTTTGCAGGTAGATCGGCATTAGCATCATCGCAGAGAACATTGCCATATTCAGTGTAATCGAAATCGCTGAAGATAAAGCGAACATCGGATATTTGTACACTCTGAAGTTAAGCATAGGCTCCTTCATCTTCATTTGGCGCATAATGAAGATCACTAATCCAATCGCTCCGATAATAAGTGCAGAGTAGACCATTGGATCATCCCATCCTTTGTTCCCAGCGGAACTGAAGCCGTATAGAAGACCCCCGAACCCAATCGCTGATAGAACTACGGATAAGAAATCGATCTTAATCGCCACATCTTTTTTAGGATCATGCAATTTAAAAAAGGCCAGAATAAACACCAATACGGCGATTGGAGCAATCATAAAGAATAGAACAGGCCATTCATAGTGCTGAATAATCCAGCCGGATAATGTAGGTCCGATCGCTGGTGCAAAAATCATAACCAACCCGAACATCCCCATAGCTGAACCACGTTTCTCAGGAGGAAAGGTTGTGAACAATACGTTCATTAATAATGGCATCATGATCGCTGCCCCTGAAGCCTGAACCATTCTGGCGATCAACAACACAGGGAAACTTGAAGCAAAGCCTCCGATAAAGGTTCCTATCGCAAATAATCCAATGGCGATTAAGAATAACCGTCTCGCAGTATACTTTTGAATCAAAAAGGCTGTTGAAGGAATCATGATCCCGTTCACTAGCATATAACCTGTTGATAGCCACTGTACCGTTGAGGCACTGACATCAAAATCCTTCATAATCGATGGTAAAGCTATATTGAGTAGAGTATTACTCAGTAAAGCAACAAAAGCACCAATCATGAGGATTGCCAATATCCCGTAAGACGCTTTGCTTTCTTTTGCTTTCATTTTGGAATCCTCCATTCTATAATCATACTAACGGTTCAAATTTGAACTCTAGTTACAAACCAGTGTACAATATAATACTCTCTTATTTCCTGCTTGGCAAGACAAAATTCATTTAAAATTGAAATTGTATTAAGTGGAAATATAAGCTAGTCTATATTGGAACAAAGAGTCCAGCTTAAAGGGGCACCTCAGATGATAAATAAACGCAAAGAGCAAGTGATTCATAAAGCACATGAACTATTTATTGAAAAAGGCTACCACGCCACATCCATTCAGGATATTTTGAATCATAGTCGTATCTCCAAAGGATCTTTTTATAACTATTTTCCTTCCAAGGGGGATCTTTTTAAGGCTGTATTCACTTCTATTCACATTCAGCTGGAAGAAGGGCGAAATTCACTGCTCATTGGTCAAGATCCCTCTGACATTAAGATATTTGCCGAGCAGATTCAGTTGGTCATGAAAATTAATAAAAAAAATAAGTTGTTACAGCTTGTTGAGGATGCTCTGGTCTCCAATGATCCAGAATTAATAACGTTTATCAAAAAAACGAAGTTCAGCCTGCTAACCTGGGTATATGAACGTTTCCTTCATATCTTCCCTGAAGATAAGAAACCCTATTTACTGGATGGAGCCATCATTTTTAACGGGATTCTGCAAAATATGCTGCAAATCAACAGTGCTATGAATGAAGTCATCACTTCTGAGCAAATCATTAATTATTGCACTACTCTTATCCAAACTATTGTTGAAGAAGTAAGTCAAAGAGGCATTCAGCTCATCTCCCCGGATCACGTGGACAAGTTATTGCCCGCTTCGGAATACTCTGACTTTTTCAATAATGATTTATCCTTTGCCACCATAAGCTTGAAGAAAATTATAGAGAGATCCTTTGCGCCCGGTGATGCGAACCTCACTAATTATCTAAAGCTGTTATACTTTATCCAGGAAGAAATCATGAACAATAAGGAACCAAGACAGTTCTTAATCGAAAGCGCTCTGCTATCCTTAAGGACATGCCCTAATCTAAATGAAACCAAAGAGTTTAAGCATTATCAGGATGTATTATCTAAAATGCTGTAAACACTAACTAACAAAAAGTGTGGTGAAGCATTTGTTCAAGCTATTATTAATCGAAGACGACACGACACTGTTTAATGAGATTAAAGAGCGACTTACGCAGTGGTCTTATGATGTGTACGGCATTCAAGATTTCAGCAATGTCACGCAGGAATTTATAGAGATCAAACCTGATTTAGTTATCATCGACATCCAATTACCTAAATTCGATGGATTTCATTGGTGCCGAATGATTCGCTCCCACTCCAACCTTCCGATTATCTTCTTATCTTCCCGTGATCATCCTACGGATATGGTGATGTCGATGCAGCTTGGAGCCGATGACTATATACAAAAGCCCTTCCATTTCGATGTACTCATTGCCAAAGTACAAGCGATTCTTCGGCGTGTCTACAATTACAACACAGATAACATCGAACTCAAGACATGGTGTGGAGCAACCGTGGATTATGAGAGAAATCTATTGACCCATAACCTGGGATCGATTGAGCTTACGAAAAATGAGATTTTTATATTAAAATTGCTGATTGAGAAAAAGAATAAAATCGTCACCCGCGAGGAATTAATCAATAGCCTTTGGGATGATAAACGTTTTATTAGTGACAACACCCTTACCGTCAACGTAAATCGGCTTCGAAAGAAGCTGGATGAGCTTGGATTAGGTGTTTTCATTGAGACGAAGGTGGGACAAGGGTATATGGCCATCGAAGAGGAAGCACTATGATTAAAAAGTATCTCTTGGAAAGAATCAGCTGGATTATACTAGTTCTCTTTACCAATCTATTTATACTCTTTGTTACCTATATGGATCCATCCATCCCACTCTCTTCGGTTCTCTATGTGATCTCTTTATCGATGTTTTTTTTCCTGATGTTCTTAATCCTTCGCTATCCCAGAGAAACCAGGTTTTATAAAAGCTTAGCTGAGCGGGATGATGATCTGGATGTAACAAGTATCGCTACCCCCGAAAGCCCGTTTGAGAAAATTATTGAAGAGAGCATCACCAATCAAGCTAAATGTTTAAAACAAGCAGCTTCGAATAATCAGATAACGTTAGAGCAGGAAAAGGATGAACTGTTGTCTTGGATTCACGAGGTGAAAACCCCTCTGACAGCGATGCATCTAATGATTGAGCGTATGGAAGATGAAGGAATGAAGAAAAATCTGACCTATGAATGGCTGCGTATTCACCTTCTGCTGGACCAACAGCTTCATCAAAGGCGAATTCCTTTTATCGAGAATGATTTATATATAGAACATATCGATTTAGAAACGCTAATTTTCGGGGAGATCAAGACGCTGCAATCCTGGTGTATTCAGAAGGGCATTGGCTTTGAACTGAACTTGGAGGTAGCTGAAGTGCTTAGTGATGCCAAATGGCTAGCTTTTATCCTCCGACAACTCCTAACCAACGCTGTAAAATATAGCGAAGCATCAGATATTACAGTGAACAGCTATCAGCAAGATGAGCATATCGTTCTTGAGGTGAAGGATGGTGGGCGCGGAATAGATCCCAAAGATCTGCCTCGCATATTTGATAGAGGATTTACTTCCACAACGGTACATCGTGACAATGCCGCCACAGGCATGGGATTATATTTAGCTAAAAAAGCAGCCCAATCCTTGTTGATCGTTATCGGAGTTGAGTCGAGGCTCGGATTAGGAACGACATTCACTTTAACCTTCCCGCTCAAAAATGAATTCGTGAAGCTCTCAAGCGTGTGACAACAATGTCACATGCTTTTTTATTTTGTTCGGGCAATCGAAGGATAAGAACGGTAAAGCCTTTTATAATAAAGCTTATAGAAAAGGGGAGTGAATCATTATGGCAATTCTAGAAGCCACTAAAATTCATAAAAGCTACGGTAACAAATTAAACAAACAATCCGTGCTGAGCGGCTTAGATATTTCAATAGAGGAAGGCGAGTTTGTCGGTATTATGGGCTCTTCCGGTTCAGGAAAGACCACACTGCTTAACGTTCTTTCGTCAATTGACCAGATCAGCAACGGATCGATTACCATCGAGGGTAATGAAATTTCTAATATGAAAGAAAAGCAATTAGCTGAATTTCGGAAGAATCATTTAGGCTTTATTTTTCAAGAGTACAATCTCTTGGACACGCTGACGGTGAAGGAAAACATCCTCTTACCGCTATCCATTACCAAAACACCCAAGAAAATCGCCAATGAGAAATTTGAAAACGTCGCGCGGGAACTGGGGATTTTAGAGTTAAAGAATAAGTACCCGAATGAAATTTCCGGTGGGCAAAAACAACGTACCTCTGCGGCTCGGGCCTTCATTCATGATCCAAGCATTATTTTTGCTGACGAGCCTACGGGAGCTTTGGATTCTAAATCTGCTTCTGATTTGTTAAACAAGCTGAGTGAACTCAATCAAAGACGGAAAGCAACAATCGTTATGGTTACACATGATCCGGTGGCAGCGAGTTATTGCAGCAGAGTTATTTTTATAAAGGACGGTACGATCTATACGCAGTTGAATAAAGGGGAACAATCAAGACAAGTGTTCTTCAACGATATCATAAAAACACAAGGTGTATTAGGCGGTGTGCAGAATGAGCATTAATGTACTGATGCTTCGAAATCTGCGAAAAAACATCAGAAATTACTACCTGTATGTGTTTGCTCTCGTTTTTAGCGTGGCCTTATATTTCGCCTTTGTTACGTTGCAATACGATCCTTCAATGGATGCGGTAGAAGGCTCGGTCAAGGGTGGCGCAGCAATTAAGGCTGCCTCGGTCTTACTGGTCGCAATTGTATCCATTTTCCTGTTATATGCTAACACCATCTTCATCAAACGCCGGGGGAAAGAAATTGGCCTGTTCCAATTAATCGGGATGACCAAGGGTAAAATATTTCGAATTCTTTCGGCAGAGAACTTCATTCTATATTTCGGATCTTTAGTTCTAGGGATCGCCGTAGGCTTTTCTGTTTCAAAGTTAATTCTCATGATTCTTTTTAAAACGATAGGGGTCGATGCGATAGCCTCCCTTCGTTTTTCTGCTCCAGCCCTGATTCAAACGCTGATTGTATTCTTTGTAATCTATCTCTTAATCATGCTGATGAATTATAGCTTTATTAAAAGACAGAGCATTTTATCCTTATTCCGGGTGACCTCAACCACAGAAGGCAATGTGAAAAAGCTGTCTATCTTTGAAATGATTATAGGGATCGCTGGGATTGGATTGATTCTGCTTGGCTATTCGATTTCATCTCGATTGTTTAGCGGAGACTTAACATCAATGACTGAGCTATCTATAGCCATGATCACTATTCTGGCTTCAGTTATCATTGGGACTTATCTTTTTTATAAAGGCTCTGTAAGCTTTATCTTTCATCTCATTCGCAAAAAGAAAAACGGGTATCTAAATATTAAAGAGGTGTTGTCACTCTCCTCCATTATGTTCCGAATGAAATCAAATGCCGTATTACTGACCGTCATTACAACGGTATCAGCGCTGGCGCTAGGTTTATTATCCTTGAGCTACATTTCGTTCTACTCTGCTGAGAAAAGTGCGAAGCTCTATGTTCCGTCAGATTTTATTCTTACGGATATCCAGGAGGCTGATCAATTTAAAGAGGCATTAACGGCTGAAAATTTGATGTTTACAGAAAAAATAACCGAAGTCATTCAGGTAGATGCGAATATGGAAAAGGTCCTCGGTGAGACTCCAAAGAGCTCCGGTATAGTCTCTAAGATTATGACCCTTCCAGTCATTAGCGAAAATGAACTTGAAGGCATCGATGTATCACCGGATGAGACCTATTTTACAAAGACAAGCAGTGCACTCGATAATCTGATTTCGATGAAAGACGAAGGCCCCATTGAGTTTAAGGGAGCGCATGAGGTTATTCCGCAGACATATACAACTATAAATAAGGACGCACCTATTTTAGGGTATTTCACTGGTGGCGGCTTACCCGTAGCTATTGTAGACGAAACGGTCTTCGAACGCTTACAGAACAATCTAGATCCAGCCCTTCAAAAAAAATCCTCTCTTAATATCGGAATCGATATGAAGGAACGGGCAAGCGTTGAACAGGCTAATGATCTTTTTCAGAATATGAATTTTAAAAAGGGCAGCATAACCGACTCTCAACTGGAAACGAAAAATAATCAAAAGCAAAATATGGGCCTCATCATGTTTATCGTTGCCTTTCTGGGGTTAACGTTCCTGATTACCTCTGGATGTATCCTTTACTTTAAACAAATGGATGAGAGCGAGAACGAAAAACCCAACTACACGATCCTAAGAAAGCTTGGTTTCACGCAAGGTGATCTGCTAAGAGGGATTCAGATGAAGCAATTGTTCAATTTCGGGATTCCATTAGTCATAGGTCTGCTTCATAGCTACTTTGCCGTTAAATCGGGCTGGTTCTTCTTCGGTACAGAGCTTATGACACCAATGATTCTGGTAATGCTCTTATACACGGCTTTGTATTCTGTCTTTGCAGTGCTGTCCGTCTTCTATTATAAAAAGGTAATCAAAGAGTCGCTCTAAAACAAAGAGGGTGTTCCAAAAGCCATTATGGCTTAGGAGCACCTATCTTCATATTCTATTCTAGTTAACCCGTAAAAGACTAGATCCTCGAACTTATCCCATTTCAAAATATGCCGTTTAAATTCCCCTTCAAATCTCATTCCAGCTTTTTTCATAACATTGGAGGAAGCAGGATTTCTAGTCATTGCCGCTGCCCATATTTTATTTAATAGCAAGTCTTCGAATCCGAAATCGATCAATTGCTTTGCCGCTTCCGTCGCATAACCATTTCCCCAAAAAGGCTTGCCTACCCAATATGCAAGTTCACCTCTTACATGCGATTTGTCTATATTTAGACTCATACAACCTATTAAGGTATTGCTCTCTTTACTAATTAAAGCAAAAGGGAATCCTTCACCATCGTCTGCTCTCTTCTTACAAGAACCAATCCAAGATTCAGCCGCTCCATCAGGATAGGGATGAGGTATAGACAGCGTTGTTCTAGCTACTTCTATATCCCCAGCAAGCGCTTGAACGTTACTTGCATCTGTGGATTGAAACGGTCTTAGAATTAACCTTTGGGTTTCAAATGTAGGTTGCATTGAAAGTACCTCTCACTATTGGATTTTCAATAGATTATATTACAATTGTTGGATATTGCAATACATAAATCAGCTATTCACAATCCCCAATACGAATCCATCATACCCTTTACTTCCCACCGTCTGAATGGCCGTAGCCGAAATCCTAGGCTCTTCAGCCAACAGATCATAAAATTCCCGTACGCCTACTACACGAGGATCTTTGCTATTCTTGTTAATGACCTCACCTTCACGAATCACATTATCGCCTATAATCACTGTACCAGGCCGGGAGAATTTAAGTGCCCATTGTAAATAGTTATTGTTATTCGGTTTATCCGCGTCAATGAATATAAAGTCAAAGGGTTCCACACCCTCTTGTTCCATCTGAGACAACTGCCCCAAAGCATCGCCTATACGAAGTTCTATCAGATCATCTACTTGAGCAAGCGAGAAATTAGCCCCAGCCACCTGAGCATGCGATGGATCAAGCTCCAAGGTAACGATATGTCCGTCAGACGGGAGCGCTCTTGCCATCCAAATCGTACTGTACCCACCCAATGTGCCAATCTCCAGAATTCGGCGTGCACCTTTCATTTGAACCAATAGGCTAAGGAACTTACCCTGACTAGGTGAAACATCAAAAGGCGGCAGCCCTGCCTGTTGATTGGCGAACAACACTTCCTCCAGCACGGAGTCCTGTGGAATTAGACGTTCTGTAATGTACTGATCAACTTTATCCCATGTAGTCGTTTGATTCATATTTATCACTTCTCCTTTGAAATAAAAATTTAATGGCCACAATTAGGGATCGGTCATAACTACGAGGAGTGTTTGGACTTCCGGCCGCTGTTGTCCCCAGATTTCATTAATTAAACCACTATTCGCGGTTGAAATCCGTGGACAAAGGCGGTCGCTAACGCTCCTACAGTTCCAAACCTCCTCTTCGTTACTCCCTTTCCCTAACTAAAGATTTAAGTCCAAAATACAAGTTCAACTTCAACTTCAACTTTTACTTTATACCTGTATTGTAAATCAGTTATAATCATAAATATAATATATCTTTAAATCTAAACTATATAGTTAATATATGAATTGAATAAAGGGAGTTTAACCATGAATCTTCACGCCTTGCGCTTATTCCATGTAATCGCATCAACAGGAAGTGTGACACGCGCCTCAGAAACTTTAAATATCAGTCAGCCTGCGATTACTGCTCAGATCAAGAAATTCGAAAAGGAACTATCCTTCGCCCTATTTAAGCCTCAAGGCAGAGGAATTGCTTTAACAGATGCGGGTGAAGCGCTTGCCTTACTCGCCAAAAGACTGTTCGCCGTCGAACAGCAGATCGAACAATTCGCCCAGGATTACGTTAACGGCACGAATGGAAGTATTCGTCTAGCCGCGACATATTTGCCTGCTCACTTCCTTATCCCTACCTGGATCGCAAAGTTCAAGCAACAATATGAGCAAGTGGAAATGGTGATTACCACCACCAATTCAAGCGATGCTCTGAAGCAGCTGTTAAATGTAGACGTGGATATGGCGATTTACGGAGGGATTGCCGAGGCCTATCCAGATACGATCCGGACAGAAGAGTTATTTCAGGATGAGTTATGGTTTGTGGTCGCACCCCATCACCCCTATGCGAATCAGCAGATTTCTTTATCCGAAATGATGAAGGAGCCTTTTGTCATGCGTGAGGAAGGGAGCTCGACGAGAGAGAGATTGTTATCTTTATGCCGCACATACAATACGCCTGCTCCCACGATCTCCTTGCAATTCAACGGACTTCATGAAGCGATCCAAGCCGTTATCGCCGGATATGGCGCCAACTTCGTCTCTTCACTCGTTGTACGTGAATATGTAGAACGTGGAGAATTATGCCGTGTTTATGTGGAAGGCATACATCTGAAGAACAGCATTGCGATCTGCACTCGACAGAATGAACCGTTATCCGCCTCTGCGTCAAACCTTATTCAGATGATTCGCCAAAATCCTTATACGATGTAGTATTAATGTCTCGTTAGCCCTCTTATTCATCCATACTTTTCTCTGCATACCTTTCTCTGCATACCTCTCGCTGGAATAGTGAAAACCTGCAATAGTGCAGCTTTTTGTACAGCTATCCTCATCATGCCGACCAAAAACTGCAAATGTGCAGGAAATTTCCTCACAAATGGCTTGAAAGCTTCTTCTAGAGCAAAAATAACTGCAGATTCGCAGGAATAAGTGCTTCAGCTCTCCACGTATTATAAAAAGATGTACTTTTGCAGGTTTATCCACCGGTTATATGTTACTAATTAGTCAATCATCACATCTTGAGCAACACTGTGCTGATTATGTCCTTGAGCCATCCTATATTTACGTAAAAAAGCTGCTCTCTAGGCTGACTATATCCAGCCCGGAGAGCAGTCCTTATAATGTACCAGCTTTATTTGAACCTCTTACGCTTGCTTCTTCTCCGTTAAATAGTACAAGAAGGCCAAGATCGGCAGCGCCAGACCGATCAAGCTGGTCAGACTCCAGCCGCCGTACGCATATGCCCAGCCGCCCAGTGAAGAGCCGATGGCTCCGCCTACGAAAAATATCGCCATAAACAATCCGTTCAAACGTCCTCTCGCCTCGTTGCCAAGGGAATAAATTGCCCTTTGTCCAAGCACCAGATTACCCGATACCCCCATATCCAGCATAATAGCTGCTGCAACCAGCAATCCGAGCGTCACTCTTGAATCATTCTGAAACAAGTAAGCAAGAAGAAAAGCCACAGCTGCCAGCACAAACGCAAGTCCGGTCAACGGACGGGTCCAGCCCCGGTCAGCCAGTCTCCCAGCGATGGGAGAAGCGATAGCCCCAGCCACTCCGGCCAATGCAAACAAGGCAATGCCTTGCTGACTTAAATGATACGTATCAGCCAGATGCAGAGAGACCGTCGTCCAGAACAGGCTGAAGGCTCCGAACAGGCTAGCCTGGTAAATCGCCCGGCGGCGTAGCACTGGCGTACTCTTCAGCAAAGTTCCCAGAGAACGTATCAATCCACCATAATTCATTGTGGGCACAGGCTGGCGCTGCGGCAGCACACGGGACAATAGGAGTGTCAATAAGGCAATCACTACGGCTGAAATGGCATAAATCGCGTGCCAGCCCCACAATCCAGAGACAAAGCTGGCTACAGGTCTGGCGAACATAATGCCGAGCAACAGCCCACTCATTACATTACCGACTACCCGGCCGCGCTGCTCTTCAGCAGCCAGAAAAGACGCATAAGGCACAAGAATCTGGGCGGCTACAGAACCAAGTCCAATGAACAGGGACGCTCCCAAAAAGATCGCTGCATTCGGAGCCATTGTCGCCGCTACCAACGACACCACCACTACAACCAGCGACGCCACTGTCAGGCGGCGATTTTCAATAATATCGCTAAGCGGTACTACGAACAAAAGTCCAAGGACGTATCCTACCTGGGTCAAAGTCACAATCAGACCCGCTGCACCGGAAGAAAGATGCGTAGCTTGAGCGATCTGTCCAATCAGGGTTTGGGCATAATACAGATTGGCTACAATTAGCCCGCAGGAGGCCGCTAGTAGAAATGTAATCCATCCAGGGATCGTCTTTCCTTCCGAATGTTCCTTCACTGGATTCACTGAACTTACCGGATTCATTCGTCTTCCTTGATTCATAAGATCTCCACCCTTCCATTTTAATTACTAAACGCACCGTTCAATAATTATTTTAAATATATACTGAACGTTCAGTTTTGTAAATAGGTGATTGGCTACTTCATATAACCTTTTGTATAATGAACGTATAGTTTCTTTTTAGGCCGCAAGTTAAATAAAGGATAGATTATTCGGGAGGGATCTCTGATGGATAAAAAAAGAGGACGGCCGCGCAATAACGAAGCGGAGGCTTCTATTCTGGCAGCATCGTATGATCTACTGCTGGAGACTGGATTTGGTGCGGTGACCGTAGAAAAAATTGCCGAGCGAGCTAAGGTAAGCAAAGCAACTATTTATAAATGGTGGCCTAACAAAGCAGCCGTGGTAATGGACGGCTACCTCTCTGCAGCTTCCGCAAGACTGCCGGTGCCAGACACAGGTTCGGTCATGGACGATATTATAATCCATGCCACAAATCTGGCCAGCTTTCTTCGCAGCCGAGAAGGAAAAATCATTACCGAGTTGATCGGCGAAGGACAATTCGATGCTGGCCTTGCTGAGGCATATCGTGCAAGGTTTTTTGCTCCCCGCCGCCAAGAGGCAAGGCATCTGTTAGAGCGTGGGGTGACCCGGGGCGAATTAAAGGCGGACCTGGATATTGGGATCACAATTGATCTGCTCTATGGCCCGTTATTTTACAGGCTTCTGATCACAGGGGATGAGCTAGACGAAGCCTTTGTGAAATATTTGATCACCTCTGCCTTTGAGGGCATCAAAGCATAACAAGCGTAAACGCCTTTAGCGCGTGAAACTTATACTTTCTTATATTTAAAAAGCCATCCTTTGCAGGATGGCCTATCGCTTTTTTTTTACACCGTTCGATCCAAATTAACTTCAAACTTGCCTCCAGTTACATAATCCATATACCTCGTATTCCCATCGTAATCCAAGTATGCTTGATAGCGGGTACGAATAGCCGGTTGTGTAATCCAATCAAGCACTTTCTCTTTTGCCACCCACATCACTTCAGAGGTTTCCTCCGAGGTACATAATTCCCCACCCACGGGCTTGCATATAAAATCAAACATGACCTTGGTAGGAACATCCGTCACGCCGTCATACCATTTATGAATGCCTGTATTTGAATACACACCAATCAATTGAGAAACCGTGACATCTATTCCACTTTCCTCTTTAATTTCTCGAATTAATGCATCCATTAGGTTCTCTCCGACCTCTACTTGTCCACCAGGAAATACCCATCCACCATGATGAGTCTTTACTAAAAGGATGTCTCCTTGTTCATTTTCTGCGAATCCACCTACCGCTACAATATGTGTTGGCCAAGCCATAGATTGCACCTCTTTTTAGAAGAGGTTAACAATTTAATCAGCATTTGTAAACGATATTTTTCTATTCCATAACGCTTTAAAGGCTTCGCAATGCTCTATTAAATCCTCAAACTTCCCTTCACCCACAACCGAGCCTTGATCCACTACCAGTATCTTATCAACGTCTTTTATAAAATTCAGTCGGTGGGCAACAATGATGATAGTTTTGTCCTTAAATTCCTGCAAAATCGTCTCCAGGAGACTTTGCTCCGTAATATTATCAAGTGCCGACACCGGCTCATCCAGAATAAGAACATTTCTTTTTTGGGCAATGATTCTGGCAAAGGCTAATCGCTGTCTCTCCCCGCCTGATAATTTGACCCCTTTTTCACCCACTAAAGTCTCTAAACGATCCGGTAATTGGCTTACTTTTTCAATTAGATGAACTTTCTCTAAAATCTCATACAGCTCTTCATCGGACAAGGTATGCTCATCAAATACAATATTGTCCCTAATCGTGGCATCGAAAATCGGCGTGTCCTGTGATAAGTAAGAGATATGATCATAGTAGCTATCCAGATGGATCTCATCGATATCCTTACCGTCCAATAAGAGTTCACCTTTGTCCTTCTTTAATAAGCCTACGATCAGTTTAATCAGAGTAGATTTCCCTCCCCCACTTAATCCGACAATAGCAACGGACATCCCCCGCGCAATCGAAAAAGACAGATTATTCAAGATCTTCACTTGTCCATAATCAAAAGATACATTCCTAAATTCAATATTACCGTGAATCTCAGTGACGACTTCTCCGGACTCCAAGTTTCTATCTTCTGGTGCCTCAATAAACTCCTCAAATCTCTTGTAGGTCACTTTATTCAGTCTGTAATCTACAAATAGAACATTAAAGATGGCGATCGGCGAGTAAATCTTATCAATGAACATAAACAATGCGACCACAACACCAAGAGTGCTATCACCTGCGACAATGCTCTTCACACCATAAATCAAGACGACGACTTTAATTACCGTGACAAACAGCTCGAATATCGCAAAAAAAGCTTCGTGGATCATTTGCAGCTGGGCATTTTTATGAATGATAGTGCGTGCGGTCTGGCTTAACTTATCGATCTCTTTCTCATATCGTTTATTAGTTCGGAAGACGACCAATTCCATAAAGCCACGGATAGAGAATCTGGACATCTTTTCTTGTTCCTGGAGAATGGTAGCCTTCATTGCATACAGAAATTTCAACAGCAGATTCGTTATTAGAAAGACGACCACGTAGCCAGCTGCTATGACTAACATGATCCTTAAATCATAGAAGCTAATAAAGATTAGACTGAACAGAAGAGTGGGCAATAACTCATGTAATGTTTTGAGGAAAAAGGAATAGATCATGCTGTTTCCAGCCGCTGCCCCGTTCTCGATCACTTTGATCATCTGCCCTGTGCCGATATCCTGATAGGCTTGATAGTCGATTTTGGATATTTTAGATAGTGCAAGTATCTTCAATCTCTCCGTTATACTGTTCGATAAATACACGCTAGGGTATTCGTCCACATAATTTAGGATCACCACCCCAGCCAGCAAAATCCCGTACACCATAATCAAATTGGATATTTCACCAAAGCTGTTGATCATCGTGGCCTTGTCTAATATTTTTTGAAACACTACAATGCCTAAACTACTCAGCAGCTGAATAGTAAAACCCAATAAAATATAACCGCATATCCACCATTTCAGGTGAGCTAGACTCTTTTTCAACATATCGTTAATCCCCTATCTTTTAATTGAATGCAAAAAAGCCAGGCAACCCTCCCCCATCCAACTGTAAAAAACCATCCACAAATACACGGTTCTCTAAGTTAAATAGGTTAAGTGCCTGGCTCTATAGAAATAGCTGCCTATGGCACCGTTCAAAGCTCTAGTTAATGTAATCAAAAGGGTAGACTCCCCCCCTTGATAGCTGGCACGCGTTTGACCCAGCCCGATAACTAGTTACTTCGAACGATACGGAAAGACATCCATTTCCCCCAATTAAAAGAATTGTTCCTATTATAATTCTCTAATCCATATATTTCAAGAATTACGTTTGACGATACGTAGTCCGGCCACTTGGCCCACCTTATGTCCTTCATGCGAAGCGAACTTGATCGTAACCGCTGAGTTGCTGCTCGTGATCGTCTGCGGAAGCTCGTAACGAATGGTCTCCAGCTTGTTCATCTCTTCAGACTCAAGGACGCCTAGCCCAAGTTGTTCACCATCTGCCGTAATATCGAAAGCCACCGAAGTATCGTTGGACTTCAAATACGTTACCACCAGATCCACTTGCTCCTCTGGCAAGACTTCCATCGTGAAGGAGAACCAACCATTGATCCAGCTATCGCGATACTTGCGGTTGTAGATTTTGCCTAAGCCTACATACTCTCCTTCAAAATTATGGTCTCGTTCAGGCTGCATTTCAGCAGGTTGCACCGAATCTACAGTTAGCTGTTCAAGTAGCAGATTATTCTCGACAGCCTCGCGATATTCAGCCTCTACCAGCTTCCACTCCTCTGACGTGAACAAATCCCAATACACGGAATAACGATGATCATGCATAGGATAGAATGGACGAAGTTCATGGTCTCCTGCATATCCTAAATCTTTCATCCGGAACACATTTTTGCTAACGTTAGACTGAATGAGGCTGTCCGTTAGCGTCTCGCGATCTCCGATTAATACGGAGGCAAGGGCGCGATCACTACCTAGCTCTGCATTTATAGGTCCAAAATCACCTGCAAGCACAAGCGGTCCATAGAGAAATGCAATTCGGCTCGGATTATCCGGCATGGACTCGATTCTTACCGACATCGGAATATCATATTCGACAACGTCTCCATCCTGCCATACTCTATCCACAGCTAGGTAGCTGGATTTGCCCACATTCACTGGAATATCTTCACCATTTACTTTAACGCTCATGCCTTGCTCAGCCCAGAAAGGGTATCTTAGCTTCAATGTGAATTTATTTGGATTCTCCGTGCTGATACGCAGGGTGCCTTGTCCCTCTTCAGGAAACTTGGTCTCCTGCTTTACACAGATGCCCTGCTCTTTCCAAGTCAACGTAGAAGGTACATACTGATTGACATATAGCTCATCTTCACTATGGAAGTAGATCGCCGATCCGTACATAGAATGGCTTTCCATACCTGATCCTACGCAGCACGTAAAGATCTCAAACTGGGAGTTGAACGACTTATGCCCACCCATTTCGAGAGATACGAAATAACATACACGTCCATCTACCGGCTCCTGTGAAGCAAGGATGTGGTTATACATCGCACGTTCATAGTAATCCGCATATGTGGCATAACCATCCCACTGGAACATATGCTTGGTCAGCTTCAGCATATTGTAGGTGTTACACGTCTCACATGAACCCTCTCCCAATCGATCGTTCAGCTTATCCGGTTCGCCAAAATGCTCATTATAACTGTTGCCGCCAATCACGTATGAATGATGATTCACGACCCGATCCCAGAAGAAGCGAGAGATGCCTGCGTAATGCTCCTGTCCCGTTACCTCATACTGTCTTGCCGCTCCAATAATCTTCGGAATCTGAGTATTGGCGTGTCTTCCTGCTAAGGTGTCCTTTTCTTCGGCAAGATCATTAAGGACTTCTCCATGGTAAAAGCTTTCAGCTAAGGTGAGGAAGCGGTCATCGCCAGAATCCTCTGCCAAATCTGTGAGGACTTCATTCATACCGCCGAATTCACAACGCAGCACCTCTTGGATCTGATCTTTATTCAGTCCTGAAAAAATATCTTCAAGCCACAGTCCAAGCTTCATTTCAATAACGAGCGCCTTCTGATTTCCGGCCAATCGATAAGCATCACGAAGACCCGCAAACAGCTTATGCATCGTGTACAGCGGCACCCAGCCACCATTGAGGTCAAAGCCCTGTGAGCGAATGTCGCCTACCTTCACTTCCTCAAACAGCTCTTTGCCACGAGGAATACCGGTAATGAAGCCATTACCATGCGCATCCTGACAATACTCTAATTCGTCTACTACATAATTCACGCGGGTGAGCAGCTCTTCATTCCCTGTAGAGGCATACATTAACGCACATCCAGAGATATAATGGCCTAGCGTATGGCCGCTAATGCCTTGCGATTCCCAGCCTTCATAGTGAGCAGCCTTAGGCTCTAAGCCAGCATATTCGCGAAAACGCGACAGTAGCCGATCAGCCTCCAGCTTGAGTAAATAATCCGTATTTAACTCCATCGCATGGAGAAGCGGACCTGACTCAATGCGTACATTCTGCAAATCAAAAGCTTGCGTCTTCAATGAAATCGCTCCCTCGCAATCTTGTCAGGGTGATATGACAAGTGTATATTTGTATCCATAAGATAACATCGGAACGTTGATTTGTCGGTAGATCAGCCATACAAATAGTGGACAAATCCGACTTATTGATTGCTAGGAGGAACGCATGACCTATTTGAAAATAAATGCAGATGTGCCTGTTCATTTTACGGCAGCAGGTGAATTCATCTCCGAAACGCCATGGAAACATGTAGAACGTGCAATGGGCAATTATGAGCTAATCATAGGCGTGAATGAAACGGTTTATTTAAGTGAGGAGAACAAAAGCTTCGAAGTAGGCCCTGACGAAGCTCTTTTGCTTATGCCTAATCGCACGCATGTCGGCTATAGAGAATCACGGCCCGGGGTTAAGTTTTATTGGTTTCATTTCGAGCTGAAAAGCGAGGGGGTATTGCTGAGTGAGGAGGAAATCAAACCGGAGGCGGAAGAAATCTTTTCGCGTACACAGCGCTTATGGTCCGTTCATGATTTATATCTGCCACAGTTCATAAAGATCGAACACAGTGACCGGATTCATATCTTGGCGAATCAAATCCTCCATGTGGCTAACTCAGGGTATTTGACCTATTCCAGTGTTAATTATTTGCTGACCTCACTCTTAATTGAGCTGTCTGAGCATGCGCTTCAGCCGTTCGCCAGTAAGCTAATCCGTGCGCAGCAAGATGTCACCTTCGTCAAAATAGCGGAGTGGACAAGAATACATGCAAGCGAACCTCTTACGGTGACAATCATCGCGGAAAAATTCAATTACAACAAGGATTATTTAGCTCGGCTATTTAAACAGCATACCTCCATGGGGCCATTGGAATATATCCATTCAGTACGTGTGACTAAAGCGAAGGAGCTGCTAACCAGAACCGCCCTCAGCGTGAGGGAAATCGCGACAGAAACGGGGTTCACCGACGATAAATATTTCATGCGCCTCTTCCGAAAATACGAAAACATGACGCCCACCCAATATCGTAACGCTTACCATAAGACGTTTATGAATAATGACTGAAGTAAAGCCACCCCTAAATATGGAGTGGCTTCTTGTTTGGGTATTTGTCTATTGGATAGAATGAACTTCACACCAATTACGTAGGAATTGCAGATTAGTATTGAAGTAATGATCGTTTTGCCACCCACAACTCCAAACCTGTGAGTTCCCTGTGTGCAGACCCATCAACCATATCTCCCGGATAGCAACAAATATAGGGATTGCCTTTAAATCGTTCTCAGATAATACTTTATGCTTTTGGTATGAATCCAGGAAAACAGTCCATTGTTCATTGTCAAAATGCTCTCGTTCTTTCCCTCTAACCCTTGACCACAAAAACACGGAAACATCATAGGCCCTCCATCCAAAACCTCCGCAATCAAAGTCGAAATGAGTCAGGGTATCCTCGTAGAAATGTACGTTCGCTCCATGAAGATCACCATGACATGCCCCCCAATCCAGCTCTGTTGAGATTTCAGTTATGCTATTTGCCAATACTTCCGACAAAGATTCTAGATAGACGATATCCTCCTGCCTGTGCCTGTGGGATAAAGGCTTGCGAATCGATTGAAGCGGTTCTTTAAGCAGATGATCCAGATTAAGCGTAAATCTTTGCTGCCCACATTCGAAATCATCCATAGCCAGATGCATCTTAGCCACTTGTTCACCGTATAATTCACAGCTAACTTTTTCATCGGAATAATTGCCTTTTGCAAAAGTAAACAGAACTGCGTAACGTGTTCCTTCAGGAGCCTCCAGCTCAATCAGATAACCACCATCCTTGCTGATTACTGGGGCCGATACAGGTATATTCTTCTTATTTAAGTGATTCAACAACTCCACTTCAAAATCAATCTCATGTTTATTTCGCCAATGAGCTTTATAGATTCTAAGAATGTATTTATCAATAGAGGTCTTTAGTAAATAGGTATCATTAAGTCCGTTCTCATAAAAACTACACTCCAAAACATCCCCGATTTCATAAAGATCATTAATTACGGGTACTAAGGCATTGGAAGAAATAACGGAATGATACACCGGTAGTTTCAGCATATAAATCACCCTTCAACGTTAATTGCTACTCACTATTTATTTTCACGTTTGGCCCGTATAAAGGCGAGGGATTTATTAAATATAGCTAAACTTTCCGCATCGTTGAACCATAATGATTGTGTAAGCTGACTAAAGCAGAGTATTTATTGAAGCGCTCCGACCAACGAATTCCATCTCCAGCGCGGAGTCACGCCTTGCAGATGTACCCCTCCATACCACTCATCGATTCCTTTCTTCTCGGCCCAGTCCTCTTTACCAGACATTACGTTCTTTCCGAACGCTGTTAATACAACTTCACAATCTTGAAAAGGCATCGACGGTTCGTTATAACCGGGAAATTCCTTCAAGCCACGCGTTTGTAGCAACGGGTATGGGCCTTGAGCCATCCTTCTTAGAATATGCCAATATTGCAGATCGCCCATGCCTAAGATATG
The DNA here is from genome assembly GCF_037963325.1 of Paenibacillus sp. FSL E2-0201. Taxonomy (NCBI): domain Bacteria; kingdom Bacillati; phylum Bacillota; class Bacilli; order Caryophanales; family Paenibacillaceae; genus Paenibacillus; species Paenibacillus sp. FSL E2-0201. The sequence continues at coordinate 414,414 of NZ_CP150154.1, read as the reverse complement.
AAGCTTATCTCCCACATTTTTGAACAGCTCAATGGGTGATTTTATTCCCTCATGGATCATCTCTAGCGTGATCTGTTCTACGATACCAAGTCCATTTTTAGTAGAGGGAAAACGCGATAAATGTGCCACGAAGGCGTCATGTGCAAATGGCAGTGCGGAAGTATCCGTAGTTAAACATTGTTGCAGCGATTCTGGATTCGATGATACATAGGCTTCCCAGAGAGATTGGCCTACCGCTATCTCCTTGTCACCGATTAACTTCCACGTTCCTGATAAAGTCTCCATTTGCTCTACAGATAGTTGTCCAAGTCCACGAAACAACTCAATTCCAGGATACTCCCCGATACACAATAAACTCAGCTTCGTTGGTCCTTTCTTCTGCTTCGAGAACCAATGGAGCAAATAGCACAGCATCGTCTGGTCAAATAGATCATGCTCGAACCATAACACCACTTCATCATATTTATGAAAATCAGCCAATATTCTTTCCTGACTCTCACTGCCCTGTATGAATTCCATCTGCGGAATCCCCATCGTTTGCTCCAAATATTGCGCTCGTATTAAGCGGTTATTCTGTTCCGCAGGCTCTAAAAATACCGGTCCATGAGAATAGACCTCTCTCCACACCAATACATCACCTTGCACAATTCCTTGACGCAGCTTATCTCCCACTACATCTCCGTTTACAATATGAAGCACACCTTTTCCTCCTTCGTACAAATGGTTAAATACGGAGAGGACATCCGCTACAGGTAGCGCCCCCTTAAGCTTGCGGCGAGCATCAAAGAGTCGTTTCTTCAATACCGGGACTGAAGTCCCCAGAAAGTCAGCAATCTCTTGAAGGGAATATCCCTGAAAATAATATAATTGAACGGCGATCCGCATATTGGACGTTAATGCAGCTATAGACTCATGAAGCATTCGCCGTGCTTCTTTTTTCTCAATAATGTCCGCTACACTACATGAAGATTCTGTCGATTCCACAGCTTCATCGTAGGGTAATGCAGGATGCTGCTTTCTTCGCAAAATTCGATAACATTGCCTTGCCACTATCGCTTTAAACCAGCCTGGAAAGGCCTCTACTTCTCTTAATTTATTCAAATGCAGGAAGGCTTCTGTGAAGGCTTCCTGCACAGCATCCTCCGCTAATTGATAATCGTGAAGCTTTTCATACGCAACTGCATTCGCCATTGGTGTAAAATGCCGAACAATCTGTTCAAAAGCTTGACGATCTCCTCGCCCCGCCTCTTCAATATACTGAAGCATACTTTTGCTCGCTCCCTTCTTCCGTATTATATACAAGTGCCACTGAAGTTCCCAAAGGTTACGGATGGGATTGAAAAGTCAGACGTTATTTATTTTTTCCTATTACATCCTTTGTAACCTCTAGAGCTGAAGAGGCTCGCGGCCAACCTACATAATAAGCAAGGTGGGTAATGGCCTCCACGATTTCTTCAAGTTGTAATCCGTTCTCTAAAGCCAATCGCAGATGATAGGGGAGTTGTTCCGTCATGCCCCCCATAACCAAAGCAGAAATCGTAATCATGCTACGATCCCGAAGTGATAATTGCTCCCGTCTCCATAAGTCTCCAAATAACACATTTTCTGAGTAGTCAACGAATGCTGGAGCGAATTCCCCTAACGAATCCCGTACATTTGTGACGATTTTCCGATGCGCCATATTACACCTTCCTAACCGGAGGTTGTAGCATTTGAGCAACACCGTTACCAAACGACCAATCTTCGAATTCCGTATCGACGAGTACAATGAATATATCTTCTTTTCTGATGTTTAGCGTCATCGATAATTCCTCGGCTAGCATCGCGTAAAAGCTTGTTTTCTGCTCCGTTGATCTTCCGGATTTTAGCGTAACTTGGATATATATTAGTCCGTCGCTTCGTTCAATATTTAAATAATCTTTACTATAAAAAAACTCCCCCGCTTTATGTGCATGGAAAACCTGAAACATATCATTCTCCGGTACATGGAGATGCTGAATTAATGCACTCATTATCGCTCTGCATATTCCTTCTAGCTGATGAATGTCTTATTGTTGCTCTAAATAACTGACTCTAATAAATGGCATTATAATTCACTCCTTCTTTGGAATTCTTTTATTGTACCCTCACTCTTTTAATTTATATAATTGAATAAGATAATATTCTTAATCAATTATACCGATAGAGGTGACAATCGATGGATTTAAAAGAACTGATGGCTTTTAAGACCATCCTTCAAGAAGGCACTTTCTCACGCGCTGCCGAGAAGTTGAATTATGCGCAGTCTACCATTACCAACCAAATTCAACGACTTGAAAAAGAACTGGGCATACAACTCTTTCACAGAGGATGGGAAGTAGAACTGACAAGTGCTGGGCAAGTTTTTGCAGCGGAAATCGATAACCTTATTCAACATTGGAACTATGTATCAGAACTCACCAAGGCTTTACAGCATGACGAAATTGGCACACTTCATATCGGAGGCATTGAATTCATGATGGAATCCGTCCTACCGAACGCCTTGCGAAAATTTCATGAGCAAAAACCAAAGATGGCATGTAACTTCATTCAGGGTAACACTGATTCCCTCTCACAACTTGTTCTACAAAGTGAACTGGATTTCGCCATCTGCGGTGAGCCGTCCGACCTGTCTTTCTTTTATTTCGAACCGCTCTATCACGAGAAAATCGCTTTTATAGTAGATGAAAATCATCCTTTAAGCGGACGAGACGATATTTCATTTCGAGAAATTCTTGAATATCCAATTATAGCTGGAGGACGCACTTGCTTATATCACCTTCGGTTAGCTAAACAATTTTCGAGATTCGAATCAAAGCCCGCTTTATCCACCATAAGCCAAATTTCTGCTATTCCTCATTTTGTAAGAAAGAACCCTGGGGTAGGGGTAGTGCTTGATTCGACAGCTTTAATGACAGATATCGTAAAAATAGATGTTGAACTAAGCGAACCGTTCATTCAAGTGGGTATATTGCAGCGGCGCAACCGAGAATATCTAGCAACATCATCAAAAAAACTATTCATGCAAATCATAAAAGAGGAAATTGAGAAGATTAGTAACGCTAATCCTCCTTTCCACATTTGAACCTCAAGCTAGTTCCATATATGATAGCTATATCATTGTTCTCAGGGAGGATTCATAGAAGTGGCAGTATTAATCAACGAACAAATAAGAGCATCCGAAGTAGTCCTTACAGGACTTAGAGGCGAGAAGCTGGGCATCGTCTCCCGAGAAGAGGCGCTGGCCATGGCCAGATCAGCAGGTGCTGATCTGGTATGCACCTCGCTAATGAGCAGCCCGCCGCCCTGCAGCCTAACTGCAAAGGGCAAAGCAAAAGCGGCCGCGCAGAAGGAGGCAGCCTCAGCACGCAAGGCTAGTGGTGGCTCAGCTGCAAAAGGTGGCAGCAAGGAGAAGGTCAAAGAGCTGCGCTTCACCGCTCATATTGAGGAGCATGATTACGACACGAAGCTCCGTCAGGCAGACAAGCATCTTCGCTCCGGCAAGCCAGTGCAATTAGTTGTAAAGGCATCCGGCGCAAAGGAAGCTGCGGCTTCCAAGGCCGTGTTGGAGCGACTAGTGACTGACCTGAAGGAAGTCGGAACGAAGGAAACTGGCATCCAGACAGGCGGTAAAGGGTCACAGGTGAAATTAAATCCACGTTGAAGAGTGACCTATTCCAATTTTTTATAAGCATACGAACAAGGCCATCCTCTACGGGATGGCCTTTCATTTCATAGGCAATGTCCTTACTCGCCCTTATACATATTCACTTTAAACATGATTGCCCATCAATCCGCGAGGCCGATAGTTCATACCACCTGCATAAAGGTGGGAGACATCTCCTAATCCAATACATCTGGGAACGGCAAAGTGCTCGCTGCGCTCTTCAAACAAGATCGTCGTTACCGAGCTTGGTGCCAGCCAAAATACGGACCAAGGCAAGGCTAAAGGAATCTGTAATAAATGAGCTAGCCATGCGAGACCAAAGCCACCATGGCATACTACTCCAATCTTCTTGGTAGAAGGCTCAAGGATCCGATACAGGCCATCTTCTCTTTTATAATGGTGTCGAAGCAAGAATTGATCTGAAGCCGCTTGTAATTCGCTAAACCGCAATCTGTATTCCTCTTGCTTCAACCAATGATCTGTTTCATCAGACCATACTCTCTTTCCACTAGATAGTTCGCTAATATGTTCTCCGGGGCTATCCCATATAGACGCCATTTGTCCATCCAAAATAATCTCTGTCCAATCCAGTTCACAAGTCCAAGGTTCTGTCTGAATTACAAGTCCCGTCTCTTTGGCCACATAACTGGCTGTTGTCTGTGCTCTACCCAGTGGTGATGTGAATAATTATCCAGACCAATAGATGCCATGCGTTTTCCCAGTGCTGCTGCCTCCTGATGCCCGAATTCCGTTAGACCATCTATGGAATAGTCCGGATCACCATGACGAATCAGAAATATTTGCATAACAATGCCCTTCTCCCCTCAAATCCAGCCCTTTTCCTCTGCCAGTCGTACCGCCTCAATTCGGCTTTTCACTTCCAGCTTATTGAGTATTTCAGAAATATAATTGCGAACTGTGCCATAAGAAAGATGTAGCGAAAAAGCGATCTCCGCCGCCGTTTGCCCTTCACCAGCCAGCTTTAAAATCTCTCGTTCCCGTGCTGTTAGTGGATTTTCTTCCCGCAAGCTACCAAAAACTAACTCGGGGGATACCTCCCGATGTCCAGCCATGACACGGCGAATAGATTCAGCCAGCTTATCTACAGGCTCGTCCTTCAACAAATACCCTTGTATACCAGCCTTCACTCCACGCTCGAAATAGCCCGGACGGGCAAAGGTAGTCAAGATGATAATTCGAGTCGGACAACCTTTACTCCGCAATATTTCTGCAACCTCCAGCCCGCTTTTGAACGGCATTTCAATATCCATGAGACACACATCCGGTTGAAGCTTGTCGATTAAAGCTAACGCCTCAGCTCCATCACAAGCCTCTCCGACGACTTCGATATCATCCTCAAGATCTAGCAGGGAAGCCATCGCTCCCCGAAGCAAACGTTGGTCCTCCGCTATAACGATGGTTATCATGCACTCTCACCTCCTGTTGCTTCCTTAACGATTAGAGGGATCATAACGATCAGCGTAGTTCCCTGACCTTCTTCTGAGCTTAGCGACAGAGAGCCATCAATCAGGGATAGACGTTCCGCCATCCCCTTCATACCATTTCCATCACTAAGCTCACCATTACATCTCTCACCGTTCTGGAGGCCAATTCCGTTATCTTTAACGGTAACTCGAACTTCTCCGGCGGTCTTTGCCACCCCGATGAAGCATTTATCCGCTCTACTATGCTTCACAATGTTAGTTACCGCTTCTTTGATACAGAGGCTGAGAATATTTTGCGTCAGATCGGATACTCCCTCTAGCGAGATGTCCCCTTCCACTTCCAAGGCAATCTCCGCCGTGCGCAGCATTTCCCCGGTTTCTGCCAGTTCTTCTGCTACTGAGATCGCACGCATTTCCGACACCAGCTCGCGCACCTGACGGAGCGCAGCCCGCGAAGTACGCTGAATTTCCCGCGCCTCCTCTTGGGCTCGCTCCGTATTTTTGGTCACCAGCTTCTCTACGAGTTGACTTTTTAATGTAATCAAGGACAACGTATGCCCGAGCGTATCATGTAAATCACGAGCGATTCGCATTCGTTCCTCACGTTTCACCAGCTCTTTAATCACCTCATTGGCTTGATCCAGCTCTTTTTCCAGCTTCTGATTCCGATTCATGGATCTCACTCCGAATGGACTAATCAACATAATAATGATAAATGGAGCTAAAAATATCATGCTTCCCCACTCCATCTCACGACCCACTAAGACCAGCACCGAAAGCACCATGACTACAAAAGAAGTAAATGCAATTTTAAATCCTTTATTCTCCGTATAGTAAGCTATAAAATTCGCGGTGAAAAAGCCCATATACAGATTAAAGGGCGTATAGAACAAGCTAAGCACCACGATGATCACCATTTGAGTCGTTAACCAAACATTAAACACGCCACCCCGAACCCAATACAGCTGGCGATAGCTGATGGCAAACACCGCTATCATAATCCCACCTAGAATGAGCTTCACTCCAGTCTCCCCGCGCAAATTCAGGATGGGCAAAATCAGATATACAGCCCATACATAAGGGAAAAACCCCTGACTTCTCGGAAATAACTGGAACTTTTCACGCTCGGTCATTACTTTACACCGCTTCCTGTTTTTTTCGAATATAAACCGATAGTAACATAAAAACTACCAAATATCCGAGCAAAATCAAGACATTACTCCAATGCGGGGCTGAGCCACGTACAATCTCCCACGCCCCATTTCCATAGTTATAAGAAGGTAACCAATGACCAATCTTCTGCATTAAACGTGGTAAAATCTCAATTGGCATCCACATGCCCCCCGCTACAGCAAGCGCCATATAAATCACGTTACTGACTCCACTAGCTGTATCCACCCGTTTCATAGCACCCACAAGCGTACCAATCGCCAAAAATGGAAGGGAACCGATCAGAATCCATAGCCCACTAAGCATCCATTGACCCGCAGATAAGGAGACACCGTTGATTAAATATCCTGCGATAAAAATACAAATGACCGAAAACAGATGCATCATCGTTTGCCCGAACATTTTTCCGAAGAAATAAACAGAACCCGGTAGCGGGGTAATCCGTATAAAGGTGGTCCAGCCCTGTGTTCGTTCTTGCACCAAACGGATGCCAAGCGTCATAATCGCTGAGCCCATTACACTAAAGGTTGCCATCGACATTAAGTAGTGAGCGCGCCAAGTCGGGTCATCGTTACCTGTATTAACCACGCGGGTGAAGATAAAGTAGAACATAATGGGCATGAGCAATGACCAGAATACGTAATAAGGATTACGGATGATCCGCAGCATCTCGGCTTTACACTGTACAGTAATTAGTCTCATCTTTAGATAGCCTCCTCTTGGTTCATGGTCAATTGTTCAAAAGCGTCATCCAAACGTCCCTGATCTATACGAACATCCTTCACGGGAAGTCCAGTAACAAAAATCGCTCGCAGCGCTTCATCCGTATCGTCTGTCGTCACATGAATTCGGCCTTCTTTTTCATAACAATCCTCAATAGCGGTTAGCTCCAGCAGGCTCCTGCGTAATTTAGATCGATCACCTATTGGCAAAAAGGACAGCGAACGCTTCACAATCCGCGATTTAATCTCATCTGGACTTCCGTCTGCAACTAAATGACCTTTGCTGAACAACAGAATACGATCCGCAATATCTTCAGCTTCCTGCAAGTAGTGCGTCGTGAACACAATCGTCTTGCCCTGCTCCGCAAGTCCACGAACCGTATCCCAGAACCGCCGCCGGGAAGTAATATCAAGTCCAACCGTAGGTTCATCAAAAAAGATCAACTCTGGATCACCAGCCAGGGCCAGCGCGAAGCCTAGACTACGTTTTTGACCGCCCGAGAGCTTCTCGGCGTATCTATTCAGATCCGCTGGCGCAAGCCCTGTAGCTTTAATTAGAAACTCCATATCCATCGGCTGTGGATAATAGCTACGGATCAGAGCAATGATCTCCCGAACCTTCAGCCGATCCATCACACTTACCTCTTGCAGCATCGCACCGGTCTTTTCACGTACGATTTTATCTTTTGGATGTTGTCCAAATATTTTCACTGTACCTTCAGTGGGCTCTAATAGCCCCAATAACATACCCAATGCCGTTGTTTTGCCTGCTCCGTTCGGTCCAAGAATAGCTGTAATCGAACCCTTGGCAATGTTGAAGCTGATATTATCTACTGCTTTCTTATCCTTATATAATTTGCTGACTCCATTCATCTCAATAACACTGTCCATTTCGTAACCCCTCCGATTCCAAATGCTTGTGATCTATTTCAATCATATGGAAAAAGGAGGCCTGACATTAGTATGGACTGTCATTTCTTTAAGATGACAACTGTCACCTTCATGCCTCAGGGTACAAAAAAAGAGGTTGCCCTATCCGTAGTTTTAACTACGAATAGGGCAACCTCTTTAAGCGAAAATACTAGATTACCTCTTGAAGAATCCTTTTCCGAGAAGGAATTCCTTCATATGCAATCGCGCTGGCTGTGCCAACCGTTCTGCCATAATTACAGACCAAGGTGTATCCTTGGCACCCTGAGTCCGCTCACGCATATAGTCTGAAGAGACTTTATCGTAAGTCTTGACCTGCTCCACTGTGGTTTCGGCATTGTAGCGATTGCGATGCAGAACAGCCTCTAATGGCAGACGCGGACGCAGGCTTGAAGCTCCATCAGGGTAGCCCACACACATTCCAAATATCGGGTAAACCAGTTCGGGCAGTCCTAGCAGCTCAGAAACCTCCGCGATCCGGTTACGGATTCCGCCGATATAAACAATCCCAAGTCCGAGCGATTCTGCAGCTACAACAGCATTCTGTGCAGCAAGCGCAACATCCACGGTTGTCACTATCAGGTTCTCTGCAGAATCTTCATACGATGTCTCTCCTTGCAAATGAGGTTTTGTGACCTCACGCAGCCGATACAGATCCGCGCACCAGACCAAGAAGACTGGGCATTGTTCTATATAAGCCTGATTACCCGCTAATCCGGCAAGCTCTGCTTTTAGAGCCGAGTCCGTCACTGCAATAACACTATAGGCTTGTACACTGCTGGAAGTCGAAGCCATTTGACCTGCTTCAATAATAGCTGCAAGCTGCTCTTCACTTACTGGCTTATCCTGATACTTGCGGACGGATGCATGATTCATTAATAGAGAAATTGTTTCGTTGTTTTCTTGCATAGCGGCCACTCCTTACATTGTTATGTTTCTCCTACAGCTTTACCCGCTGTAGCCGAAGTGCATTCAAGACGACGGACACAGAACTGAATGCCATCGCAGCTCCAGCTAGCCATGGAGCTAGAAATCCGAGTGCAGCAATCGGTATACCTATTGTATTGTATGCAAGTGCCCAGAACAAATTCTGCTTAATATTACTCATCGTTTTACGGCTCATCATAATGGCATCGGGTATGCTCTTCAAATCTCCCCGCATCAGCGTAATATCTGCTGCCTCCATAGCTACATCCGTACCTGTACCGATCGCCATGCCTGTATCTGCAGTAGCCAGTGCAGGAGCATCATTGATGCCATCTCCAACCATAGCTACCTTTGTCCCATTCCGCTGCAGCTTGCGAACTTCCTCCGCTTTACCTTCCGGTAGAACCTCTGCTAACACTTTTCGAATACCTGCCTGCTTCGCAATAGCTTCTGCGGTGATTTTATTGTCACCTGTAATCATAACGACCTCTATGCCCATCTCATGAAGCGCCGCTACAGCTGCTTTTGAGGTTGGCTTAATCGTATCCGCTACAGCGACAATCCCGGCAATTTCATCGTCCACTGATACAAGCATAGCTGTCTTTCCTGCCTCTTCCAGTCTCTTCATGATTGGAGCCCACTCTGTAATATCCAATTGATGATCTTCCATCATCCGCCGTGTACCCACCCTAACTTGTTGATCGGAGACAACAGCCATAATCCCCCGTCCAGGTACATTATCAAACTGTTCAGCGGTGGGTAAGATCAATCCTCTGTCAGCAGCTCCTGCTACGATAGCTTCCGCAAGCGGATGCTCTGATAATTTCTCGGCTGCCGCAGTTAATGCTAATAGACGATTCTCAGCATTTTCTTTACCATAAGCGGCAATTCCAGTTGTAGTCACGACATCAGTCAGCACGGGTTTACCATTTGTAACCGTACCTGTCTTATCTAGGACAACGATCTTAATCCCTTGTGCGCCTTCTAAATGCTCACCGCCCTTGAATAGGATACCAAGCTCCGCAGCGCGGCCCGATCCCGCCATAATGGAAGTCGGTGTAGCTAGACCTAACGCACATGGACAAGCGATTACGAGCACCGCAATAGCCTTTTCAAGGGCATCGGCGAACTGACCAGATGCTGCCCAGAAGTACCAGACCAAGAAAGTGATCATCGCAATTCCTACAACAATGGGTACAAAAATCCCTGAGATGACATCCGCGATCCGCTGGATCGGCGCTTTGGAACCTTGGGCCTCCTCCACTACTCTAATAATTTGAGCGAGTGCAGTGTCTCTTCCTACTTTGTTAGCTTTGATTCTTAAGATCCCATTCTTATTTAATGTAGCACCGATAACGGTATCTCCAGGTTTTTTCTCTACAGGAATACTTTCTCCGGTCAACATAGACTCGTCCACAGAAGAGGAACCCTCTACTACCTCGCCATCCACTGGCACCTTTGTTCCGGGCTTCACCAAAACAATATCGCCGGGAATCACTTCATCGGTCGAGATATTCATTTCTTTGCCATCGCGGATCACGAGGGCCGTCTTTGCCTGAAGCCCCATTAAGCTCTTAATGGCGTCAGAGGAACGTCCTTTCGCTAGCGCCTCGAACCATTTACCTACGAGGATGAGAGTGATGAGTACAGCACTCGTCTCATAATACATTTCTACGGTATGATTCATTCCCTTCATACTTAATGAATCAATCGTCAAATAAAGACTGTAGAAATACGCTGCTGATGTCCCCAGTACGACTAACACATCCATATTGGCACTCCCGTTACGAAGTGCTTTATACGCGCCTACGTAGAACTGCCAGCCGATGATAAACTGTACGGGAGTCGCCAGAACAAGCTGTAACCAAGGATTCATGAATATCTCCGGTGTTGGAATCCAGCTTGTGAATGAGAAATGACCTGCCATCGCCCATAACAATGGGAAAGAAAGAATAGCAGAAATGATCCACTTCCACTTCTTATGCTGAATTTCCTGTACACGACGATCCACATGATCCTTGCGTTCTTCTTTAAGGGTAGCTTTGTATCCGATATTGCTTACCTTCTCCATGATCTCTCTTGGACTAATATTACCGGGAGTATATTCTACATGTGCTGTTTCCAGCGCTAAATTCACGTTCACTGCTGCGATACCCGGCGTACGGCTCAACACTTTTTCGATCCGTGCCGAGCATGCAGCGCAGGTCATGCCTGATATATCAAAATCCGCGGTCTCTTTGACGGTATCATAACCAAGAGCGCGGATTTTATCTTCAATTTGTGGTAACCCTGATACAGAAGGATCGAATCCGACAGTGGCTTGTTCCAAGGCTAAATTTACATTTACGCGAGAAACACCCTCCATCCGGGACAAACCTTTCTCAATTCGAGCTGCACAAGCAGAACAGGTCATGCCTGTAATCTGCACAGTTGCTTGCTGTTCATTGAGTGAAGCTGCTGTTTTTAACTTATCCATGATTTCCAAGCCTCCTCATACCCTTATAGGGTATGATAATTTCTAAAAAAAGAAAAGGCTTTGGAGCTTGGGCAATTCCCAAACAGCTCCAAGCCTTATTACTGTGCTTCAAATTAAACTACATCATACCCTTGGTCTTCAATAGCTTCTTTAATAGCTCCAAGGCTCACCTTGTTCTCATCATACTCAACGGAAACTTTTTTAGCAGCAAGATCAACTTTTGCAGTAGCTCCAAGATTACCTACAGCCTTCTCTACAGAGTTGACACAGTGGCCACAAGACATTCCTTCAACGTTTAATGTAGCGTTCGACATTATTATTACCTCCAGTAAATTTTATGAAGCCATGCTCAAAGAGCATTAGCTTATTATTTCATTAATTTGTTAACCGTAATTAGCAGGTCATCGATAACCTCATGTTCACCGGCTTCGATTCGTTCAACAATACAACTCTTCATGTGCCCTTCCAGCAGCATCTTACCAACACCGTTTAGTGCCGCTTGAACCGCTGCGAGCTGATTGAGCACATCGTCACAATAAGTATCCCGCTCTATCATACCCTTTATCCCGCGGATCTGGCCCTCAATCCGGTTGAGGCGAGTATTCAAACCATTTTTGAAATCTGTCGAATGATGACTCATTCGTTCTCCAGATGCTGAAGAATGACAGTCAGCTTCACAGGATTTCTCAGTTTGTTCTTGCTTACTAGTAGACATAAGAATCAGCCTCCTTGCCAATAATATAATATACCCCCGTAGGGTATGTCAAGAGGCGTTCTTTATTCCCTATCCCCTAAATCCCATTTTTTCAAGCATAAACGCCTGCGGTGTCCTTATAAGGACGGTAAGCGTTTAAGCGAGAAATATAAGACATATAGTATAGTATTGTGTGAAACTTATGCTTCTTATATTTGAAAAAACTATTGCTACCCTATTCAAATTTGAATATAATAAATTTTGCTTCTAACCTATGAACATTTTTTGAACGGATTTATCACTATTAGAAAAAGGAGCCTGCGAAGCATGCATACTAAAGAAAGTAATCTTAAACTCGTAGTTATCGGCCTGCTGCTCGGTATTCTGATGTCCGCGATGGACAATACCATTGTAGCTTCAGCTATGGGAACCATAGTCTCCGACCTTGGCGGTCTGGACAAAATCGTATGGGTCACTTCGGCCTATATGGTCATGGTAATGGCTGGGACCCCTATCTTCGGCAAGCTCTCGGATATGTATGGACGTAAACGTTTCTTCATATTCGGTCTGATTGTCTTTCTTGTTGGCTCAGCACTGTGCGGTACTGCAACCAGTATTACACAACTCAGTATTTACCGGGCTATTCAAGGGATCGGCGGCGGTGCACTAATGCCTATCGCCTTCACCATCGTTTTCGACATTTACCCTCCAGAAAAAAGAGGAAAGCTGACCGGCCTTTTCGGTGCCGTCTTCGGAATCTCCAGTGTACTCGGACCATTATTGGGTGCATATATTACCGACTATGTAGGCTGGCAATGGGTATTCTACATTAACCTGCCGCTCGGAATTATTGCACTTTTTCTGATCACAACTTCTTACAAAGAATCGATCTCTCACGCTAAACAGCGCATCGACTGGGGGGGAGCCTTCACTCTCGTCGGCGCCATTATCTGCCTAATGTTTGCGCTAGAGCTGGGAGGCAATCAATACGCTTGGGATTCTAGTGTCATTCTCGGCTTATTCGTCGGCTTCGCTGTACTCTTACTGGCATTCATCCTCATTGAGAGAGTGGCGGCTGAACCTGTTATCTCGTTCGCGATGTTCAGTAAACGGTTGTTTGCAACAAGCAGTGTGACAGCCTTGTTCTATGGCTCTGCCTTTATCGTAGCCACCATCTACATTCCTATCTTTGTACAGGGTGTATTTGGCGGATCCGCTACGAACTCTGGACTGATCCTTATGCCGATGATGATCGGTACGGTCGTGGGCAGTCAGACCGGTGGTCTACTTACAACCAAAACCAGCTTCCGCAATATTATGATCCTGTCCGCAGTCTGCTTTGTCGCAGGTGTCTACAGTCTAAGCACTTTGTCACCAGATACCTCCCGTCTCATGCTGAATGTATTTATGGCCTTAACTGGGTTCGGCGTGGGCTTCTCCTTCTCCGTACTAAGCATGGCGGCGATCCATAATTTCGACATGCGCCAACGCGGTTCGGCAACTTCAACAAGTACCTTTATGCGCTCTCTTGGGATGACGCTTGGGATTACGATCTTCGGTATTATTCAGCGTAATAACTTCACTAGCAGTATTAGCGATGCTTTTGGCGGAAGTGAGCAATCAGCGGCCTTCGGTGATCCACGAGCAGCCCTGACACCTGAAGCAAGAGCCAAGATTCCACCGGAAATATTAGAGAAAATCTCTAGTGCACTGTCTTCTTCTATCGCACATACCTTTATGTGGGCTATGATTCCTGCCATCCTAGGTTTAGTCTTTGTGCTGCTTATGCCAAAAGACCGCCTCACCATTCCGAGTAAAACTGCTCAGGCGTCCGAGGATAAAAGGTAACGATTATGTCGATGAAATTGGCTATTCTCGGACTATTGCTTGAACGAAATATGCACCCCTATGAAATTACACTAGTCATGAAAGAGCGCTCCATGGACCGGATTACAAAGCTGCAGCTCGGGTCTCTTTATTACGCTGTCGATAAACTTGCACAAGATGGCTATATTGAAGCTTTAGAGGTGATTAGCAGCAGTGATCGCCCAGACAAAACCATTTACGGTATTACTGAGCAAGGTAAAAATTTATTCGAGCAGCTAATTCTACAGCAAATTAAAAAGAACGAGCCCTTCTATCATCCGATGTATATGGCTCTAGCCATGTCGCGTCATGTTGATCAAAGCAAGGTGGAGAAATTACTAGAGGAACGTATCCGTGAAACGGAGCATCAAGTGAATCTGGCATATCAGGTGTATGAAGAGCATATCCCTATTGTTCCTCGTTCCGCCCTGCATCTTATGTACGGCACCTATGAACACACCCTTACTGAGTTAAAATGGCTGCAACGTCTCTATGATGACGTTGTAGCACGCAAGTTGAATGACATTGGAACACCGCTCAATACAGAGTAGAGACCTTAAGGTCCCTACTCTTTTTTTGCTTTTCTAGATACAATAAATACCATACTAGAATCTAAGCGTGTACAATGTGTAAATATATACAATCATAATTTCCTAGGAGGAATCACATTGTTGAGAACGCTGCCTTTAAACAAGCGCGGTATACCAGCCAGCCGTATTGCTCTAGGTTGTATGGGACTTGGCGGAGAGTGGGATCATGAACCGATTACCGCCGAGAATGTTAAGCAGGGACATGATGCCGTCGAAGCTGCACTTTCTATTGGCATCAATATGTTTGATCATGCAGATATTTATACCCGTGGTAAGGCCGAGAAGGTATTCGGTCAGATTTTTAAAGAACGCCCAGGGCTCCGCGAAGAAATCATTATTCAATCGAAGTGCGGTATTAAGCTAATGGAGCCTGGAGACAGCTCTAATGTGTTCGATTTCTCAAGCCAGCATATTCTAAGCAGTGTAGATGGAATATTGTCGCGACTAGGAACGGAATATATTGATATTCTGCTGCTCCATCGGCCCGATCCCCTAATGGATCCGGAGGAAGTAGCTTCTGCTCTGCATCAATTGAAGACAGCAGGTAAGGTTCGCCATTTCGGCGTCTCCAATATGAGCACAGCGCAAATCAAAATGCTGCAAGCCTGTTGCGAGGAACCCTTTATCGTAAACCAGCTGCATATGAGCCTAGCCAAGCTGAGCTGGGTCGATGCTGGAATCAGTGTAAACCGTGAACCCTGGAAGGATATTACCTTTCCTGAGGGAACCCTAGAGCATTGTCGAATGGAGAACATTCAGCTTCAAGCTTGGGGCCCACTTGCACAAGGCCTATTCAGTGGACGTCCGCTTGTCGATCAACCAGAGAATATCGTCCAGACAGCTGCCATGGTCCAACAACTTGCAGATGAAAAAGGAACAACACCTGAAGCCATAGTGCTATCCTGGTTAATGTCCCATCCGGCAGCTATTCAGCCTGTGATTGGGACTGTGAATCCCCTGCGTATCGCTGCCTGCGCCGATGCGGACAAGCTGGAGCTTACTCGTAAAGAATGGTATGACCTATATGTTAGTTCACGTGGTACTCGTCTTCCCTAACCCAAACCACATTTAAACTCCAAAGGATTCTTAATAGCCTAATCGTGCCTCTCGCATGATTAGGCTATTTTTAATGCAGTCACTTCTTTACACATCGTTCTCTATTGCGAATAAAAATAGATATCAAGCGATAAATAGAGATAAATAGAGATAAATTAACATTTTTGTTCTTTATAGAGCACAAACGAGACTTATTGACAGTTTTCTTTTCAATTTATTCCATGTATTATTCATTACAGAAGTCGTTCTTAATAAAGAACAACAATAACGAACCAAAGAAATTCAAGACATTGAGGGGAGGTATTCCTCTGAGACCCAGATCAGCAAAAAGAAGACCTAAAAGAAAGAGGCAAATCGGATTACGTGTTCTGCAATCAGGAATGGCTGTCTCCGTCTTGTTTCTGACTACCTCGCAGCAAGTGGGTAGTACCTATGGTGGTTTTGGAGCTACTACGCAAACCACTAGCACAATTAGCTTTTGCGAAGTATTTCCAAACTCGATCAAAGGGCTTCTAACAGAACTCAAAGATCATATCGAAAGAGCTACTGCTCTAAAAGGATCACTGCAAAGCTATACCCCTTCAGGCAGTCTCTCAGACGTTTCGGGAATAGAAGGCATGTCACTGGATGAGCTTGATGTCGCAGCGCAAGAGATTTCCACGCAAATCTCCGCACTTCAATCCCAAATCGATGGCGTTAATGAGCAGTTGGCTAGCAACAGTCAGATTTGGAATGACATCAATAGTGAGCTAAATGCAGCAGCAGCCGTCTTATTCCAGATTGGAGGATATATGACCTCTCTAGATTCAAACTGTCTAGAAATCAAGGATGAGCAATTCTTCAGTGAGCTGCAAAGCAGTCTGAATCAAAATGGTGTAATCTCTGAATCCCTGAATGCTTCCTTAAATGGAGTCATTCAATACCTAAATTCCATTCACGACATCGGTCTTCCTTTTACTTCGGTAGTGACCAGTGATGTATATGGACAACCCGAGTTACGCAACGAGGCGTTTCAGCAGCCGTTACCCTTCCTGATTGCTTTTGGTCAGCCGGCCGGCAATATCTCTAGCGAACTTACGTCCACTTATGAAAATCTCAATACTGAAATGAATGATCTTAAAGAATCAGCTACTTCAGGCATCAGCACTCTTCAGAGTCAGCTCCAATTGATCAGTCAAACCCGCGAACAACAATTGGAAGCCCTTGAGAAAGCCCGATTAGAGGCGCTGGAACAAGCGAAGAAAGAAGAACGTTTGGCCCTGGAGAAAAAAGAAAAGCAAGAAGCAGAGGACAAAGCGAAAGCTGAAGCTGAAGAGAAAGCAAAAACGGAAGCGACTCCACCGACAGGTGAAGCTGCTCCAGAGAACATAAATAAAGAGCAACCTGAAGCCCCAGCTACTAACCCGGTCGATCCGGAAGTTGGTGAAGAGCCAACGATTCCACAAGATATACCACAGCAAAAGGTTCCTCAGGAGACGCCAAAGGCGGAAGCTACAACCTCTTCCCCGCCGGCAGCAACACCAGCTCCTTCGGCCCCTCAACAAGACAAAGGTGGAGAATAATATGCGGATTAAAAAAATGATCAACAATACATTATCGAGCATCATGCTTGTGATCTTTATTCTGCTGGTGATAGCCGTAGTGTTATCCAAGGCCTCCGGCGGTGAACCTGCCTTCTTCGGATACCAGATCAAATCGGTACTCTCAGGTTCGATGGAGCCAGGGATTCAAACCGGATCGATTGTCGCTTTAAAACCCGGAGGAGATATGAATCGCTTCAAAAAAGGCGATGTTATCACCTTTAGAAATGAAGAAAACCTGCTCATTACTCACCGTGTTGTAGAAGCAACAATGAACAATGCTACTGGTGAAGCCATGTATCGCACGAAAGGCGATAACAATGATGCGCCTGATATGAACCCTACCAGTTCCACGAATGTTGTAGCTGAGTATGCAGGGGTCACCGTACCTTATGTAGGTTACGCTATGAATTTCGCAGTTTCCAAAGCTGGAAGTGTTGTGCTCATGATCGTACCAGGCTTGATGCTCCTGCTCTATGCCCTGTATTCATCATGGAAGGCTGTAGCTGCACTCGAAAAGAAAAATGCGGCTATACTGCCCACCTCTCCACCTCCAACTGAAATACAGTAATTCGTTGATTGTCCGCTTCCGCTTACGAACCGGAAGTTACAATATATAACTTTTATAAAAAAACCACAAAAACCGAGGAGGAATTTTAATTATGGGTATCAAAAAAACATTGGGTCTTGGCGTAGCATCTGCAGCACTGGGTTTATCATTGATTGGTGGAGGAACTTTCGCTTACTTTAGCGACACTGCACAAAGCACCGCTACATTCGCAGCAGGTACACTGGATTTGAACTCTGATCCTTCTGTTATCGTTGATTTGAAGGATCTGAAGCCAGGCGATACGATCAAAAGAGACTTCAAACTAAAAAATGACGGTACACTTGATATCGGTTCGATCCTCCTCAAAACAGCTACCTCTATTAATGATGTAGGTGGTAACAACGGCGCTAACGATTTGGCAAAATTCATCAAAGTTAAATTCCTGGTGAATAAAGATAAAAGCGGCATCTTACCTGGTAGTGAAGAGAAAGTAGTTTGGGAAACTACCCTGGCCGATTTGAAGACTCAGACACCGGATCTCGTAAAAAACACTGGACTTGATGCAATCTGGGGTACTAGCGAAGCATCTGGAATTAAGGCCGGCACAAATGATAGCTTCACCGTTCAATTCGAATTTGTTGATAACGGCCAAGAGCAAAACTACTTCCAAAAAGATTCATTAACTCTGACTTGGGATTTCGTAGGTAAGCAAACTGCTGGATCCGCTAAATAATCTAATAAGTCTTCCATTTGAAGAGCAGCAGATTCTTATTCCGGAAAGCGGATAAGTAGATGCTGCTTTTTTCTTTACAATAATCTTTGTCGAATTTATTGATATTTGCTATACTAATAACAAAAATTACGGAGGGGCGTCAGCATAGTGCCACAAAATATGGGCCAACGTATCCAGCATCTCCGCCTAGAAAAGGGATTGTCCCTATCTGAGCTTGCGGACAGAGCGGATGTTGCTAAGTCGTATCTTAGCAATGTGGAGAGAAACATCCAATCCAATCCTTCAATCCAATTTATCGAAAAGATCGCCGACGCGCTTCAGGTATCCATCCACGCTTTGCTCTATGGAGAACCTAATGATGCTGAGGAATCACCTTTAGATTCGGAATGGTTCCGATTGGTGCAGGAAGCTATGGCCTCAGGCATAAGCAAACGCGAATTCAAGGAGTTTCTGGACTACCAGAAATGGCGCCTGGATCAGAAGGATTAATCCTTCCATCTGATCTGATAAGATCCTCTTCTACTCATACTATCAAGCATAAGCGCCTTCGTTCTCCTATATGGACTGCGAAGGCGTTTTATATTCTACTAGAATATAAGGACAGTGTGTCATCTGAAACTTATAGCTTCTTAATATAAAGAAAAAAAGCACAGCGAGTTATCGCTGTGCTCATTTGATATGTAATGCTCTGAATGTATTACTGCACGGCTTGCACAGTCTTCTCATGAAAGAAGCGACGAATTTCATCTGCCTTTATGCCAGCCTTCTTAGCTGCTAATAATAAATGGACCCACTCTACGTCTAGATCAATGACCTGCTGTTCTCTGTTGCTTCCCTGGTTGGACTTGTCCAAAAAATCTCCTCCTAAGATTTTACGTCCCCAGGCAATCCGGCTGTCATAGTATTTCTACCTTAGACCCGCGACTTTGTGCCCCTGCCTTTCGGCAAGTTTACCTTTTACTGGACCCTTTACGTGAAAGGATCTACTTTGAAATATATGAAAAACGCTAACTGCAATAACATTATACTATACTAAAGTGAAAAAGTGTGTCGATTTCTGATTAGTTTTTCCATTAAAAAACAAAAAATAGAAGTTCTTTTATAGAATTTCCTGTCCTATTATCGCGATACTCGTCTTATTCATAAAATTATATAAGCCAATATAATAATGTCCCAATCCCTATTTAGTTAAAATTAAGGATAATAGAATCATTTTAGTAGGCCTTTAGAATGGGTAATAAAAAAGAACAACTCTTTATTTAGTAGAACAAGCTAACCCATACCATTTTGCGAACGTATTAGACGAAAGAATGAATTGATTACATGTGTGGAAAGTAGCACAATAAGATGAGGAATGAAACCGCAATCATCACAGCTCCTACAAGCATTGACACAAAATGTCACGTATGGAGTTCATCCGTTGAGGAGGATGTATTCATGGCAGCCAAAGAGCCCTATAACGAATCCATTTGGAGTAAGTATTATGGACCCAATTTAGGCTACATTCAAGAAAGATATGAGCAGTTTGTGAAAGACCCATCCACCGTAGAGAATAATTATCGCGAGCTTTTTACAAATTCGGGTCCCCCACCATTAACACCGGATAGCGAACCGGCTCCACAGCCTCGCATTTCGGGAGACACCGAATGGCTTAGAAAGGCAGTAAGAGCTTCCAAGTTAATCGCTAATATTCGTATATATGGCCATATGGCCGCTGACATTGATCCGCTTGAGCGGGACCACAACCCCATGGCTAAATATCTCGAACTCGAAACCTATGGGCTGACTCGTGAGGATCTGATTGCATTACCTGCCACACTCATTTGGGAGAATGCGCCAAATGATGTGCACACCGGATGGGATGCTGTTCAGCGTATGCGTCAAGCATATACCAAGACTATCGCCTATGAATTCGGGCATGTGCACGAGGAAAAAGAATTACAATGGCTGAATAGACAGGCCGAATCCACAAGCTCACCAGCACCCTTGAATAATACAGAACGCAAAGAGCTACTGAATCGCCTAATTCAAGTAGAGCAATTCGAAACCTTCCTTCACAAGACCTTTGTAGGTCAGAAGCGTTTCAGCCTGGAAGGCAATGACGCTCTTGTGCCGATGCTCGATGAAATCGTACGTGCTGCTGCGCATGACGGTGCAGAGCATATTCTCATGGGCATGGCGCATCGCGGCCGTCTCAACGTTCTTGCACATATTTTGGGTAAACCTTATGATATTATATTTTCAGAGTTTCATCATTCTCCGAACAAGGAGCTCTTCCCTTCCGAAGGCTCTACAGGCATTAACTATGGTTGGACGGGTGATGTAAAATACCATCTCGGAGCAGACCGTGCTGTCCGTGAAGGAGAAACCGTACGCACAAGAATAACACTAGCAAATAACCCAAGTCACTTGGAATTCGTTAATCCTGTCGTGGAAGGCTTTACTCGTGCCGCTCAAGAAGATCGCAGCACTGCAGGATTGCCGAAGATTGATACCAGTAAAGCTATGGCGGTGCTGATGCATGGTGATGCTGCTTTTCCAGGTGAAGGGATTGTTGCAGAAACACTTAATATCGGCAAACTTCAAGGTTATCAAAATGGTGGGACGATCCATATTATTGTAAATAACCGGATCGGCTTTACGACAGAAAGTGAAGACTCCCGTTCTACGCATTATGCCAGTGACATCGCCAAAGGGTACGAAATCCCGATTGTCCATGTCAATGCCGATGATCCGGAAGCCTGTGTAGCAGCTGTTCGCTTAGCTAGCGCATATCGCCACCAATTTAAAAAGGATTTCGTAATTGATCTCATCGGCTACCGCCGTCATGGTCACAACGAGATGGATGATCCTGACACTACACAGCCTATTGTCTACAGTAAGGTGCGCAAACATCCAACCGTCTACAAGGTCTATGCTGAGCGACTTCAGCGTGAAAAGATTCTGACAGCCGATGATGTTAAGGAGATGAATGCTGCAGCAGAGAGCGTATTGCAACGTGCGTACGATAGCATGAAGGAAGGCAATCACAAGAAAAAAGAACCGAAAGCCTTCATTCCGCTAGATGCGGAACACGCTGCGCCAGGCTCTACAGCATTATCCGTCTCCAGTCTGCAGGAGATCAATCGTGAACTGCTGACTGTTCCAAAAGGATTCCAAGTCTATCCGAAGCTGGAACGAATTCTGCAGCGTCGCAAGGATGCACTGAATGAGGGCGAAAAGGTCGACTGGGCACTCGCTGAGTCTCTCGCTTTCGCTACCATTCTTAAGGATGGTACGCCAATTCGCCTGAGCGGTCAGGATGCTCAGCGCGGAACCTTCGCTCATCGCCATCTAGTGCTGCACGACAGTAAGACCGGAGAATTGTTCTCTCCGCTTCATCAGCTGAGTGATTCCCGCGCTTCCTTTGGCGTGTACAACAGTCCACTGTCAGAGGCATCGGTACTAGGCTTTGAGTATGGTTATAATGTGTTCGCACCAGAAACCTTCGTGATCTGGGAGGCACAATATGGCGATTTCGCGAATGCAGGCCAAGTTATATTTGACCAATTCATTGCCGCTGGACGTGCCAAATGGACGCAGCGCAGCAATCTTGTCATTATGCTGCCTCATGGCTACGAAGGACAGGGACCTGAGCATTCCAGTGGTAGATTGGAACGCTTCCTGCAATTATCTGCAGAAGAAAACTGGACCGTTGCCAACTTGACGAGCGCCTCTCAGTATTTCCATCTCTTGCGGCGCCAAGCGGCGTTATGCGGACAGGAAGATGCAAGACCGCTAGTCATTATGACACCGAAGAGTCTCATTCGTAATCCGCGCAGCGCTTCTGCCGGAACTGAGCTCGCCTCAGGACAATTCCAGCCTGTGTTATCAGAGCCTCTTCTAGGCCAAAAACCAGGTGAGGTTAAGCGTCTCGTAGTCTGCAGCGGTAAAGTAGCCATTGATATACAAACAGAACTGGAAGCTGCTTCAGACAAAGATTGGTCTTGGCTACATGTACTTCGCCTAGAGCAACTCTATCCGTTCCCAGAACGTGAACTGAGTGCCCACCTAAGCTCCTTCCCATCCCTTCAGGAAATTGTCTGGGTGCAAGAAGAGCCGAAGAATATGGGTGGCTGGAGTTACACTGAACCTCGGTTACGCGCCATCGCACCGCAAAACACTAGCGTGAGATATATTGGACGTCCTGAACGTTCCAGTCCTGCAAGTGGTTATGCAGATGTTCATAGCTTTGAACAGCGTAGAATTGTTTCAGAGGCCCTAAAAGCAAATTCACAAGTACAAACAGCTGTACCGTCCTCTTAAGAGGACGGTATCACAATAGCGTAAACCATTATGTTTGGGGAGGTAACGGCCTGTGTCAGAAATCTTAGTACCCGATCTGGGAGAATCTATATCCGAAGGAACCATCTACAAATGGCTGGTTAAAGAAGGCGACACGGTAGGTCAAGGTGATGTGCTTGCTGAGTTAGAGACGGATAAAGTCAATTTGGAAATTAGTGCGGAGGTGGAGGGGGTCATCTCCTCCATCCTGCGTCAGGCGGGCGAGAACGTAGCCGTTGGCGAAGCCATCGGCATCATTGGAGCCGCTAGCGGCAGTAAGCCGCAGGCCGCTGAGAGCAAAGCGCCTGAGGCGGCACTGGCAAGCGGTAGCCCAGCAGCCGCTGCACCCGTAGCTGTAGCTGCGCCCGAAGTGCCTGCAGCCGGTGGCGAAAGCCCCGCTGCACTGGCATCGCCGGGCGCACGCAAGCTGGCACGGGAGCGCGGCATCGACCTCGGCGATGTTAGCGCCCGTGATCCTATCGGCCGGATTGGTCAGGCCGATGTGTCGGGTCATGGTGCAGCAGCGCCACAGGCCGCTGCACCGGTAGCTCCGGCGCCGCAAGGCAAGCCGGAGCCAGCGAAGCCGGCAGCGAGCAAAGCCGCGCCGGAGGATGGCAAGAACGTGGAGCGCAAGCGCATGTCGCGCAGACGGCTCACGATTGCCAGCCGCTTGGTAGAAGCGCAGCAAACCGCAGCTATGCTGACTACCTTCAACGAGGTGGATATGACAGCGATCCTCGACATCCGTAAACGCCGCAAGGATGCCTTTAAAGAGAAGCATGAAGTTGGACTAGGCTTCATGTCCTTCTTCACCAAAGCCGTGATCGGTGCGCTGAAGACGTATCCACTGCTGAATGCTGAAATCGATGGTGAAGATCTGGTCGTTAAGAAATTCTACGACATCGGTATTGCCGTTGCAGCTAAGGAAGGTCTGGTGGTTCCAGTTGTCCGTGACGCGGATCGCCTCAGCTTCCCGGAAATCGAACGCCAGATTGGCGAACTCGCTTCCAAGGCACGTGCGAATACGCTAAGCCTCTCCGAGCTTCAAGGCGGAACGTTCACCATCACAAACGGCGGTGTATTCGGTTCCCTGTTGTCCACTCCGATTCTGAATACCCCTCAAGTAGGTATTCTAGGGATGCATAAGATTCAATTGCGTCCAATCGCGCTGGACGAAGAAAGAACCGTTAACCGTCCAATGATGTATATCGCCCTCTCCTACGATCACCGGATCGTTGACGGCTCTGAGGCGGTAAGCTTCCTCGTCAAAGTGAAGGAATTGCTGGAAGATCCAGAAGCACTGCTGCTGGAAGGCTGATCCTGATCGATCTTTCAACTTAAGAATATAAAAAAGGTATCCCTAGAGCTTCTGATATGCTCCCCATATAGTAGACAGGCGAAATAATAAAAACCTGCTGCTGTATGGGGAGTATTTTTATGGAACAAAAGAAGTATACGGCACTCGAAAAATTAACGGTTCTCCAAGAAATTGAACGGGGCGACATTGGTTTGAAAGCTGCGGCCCGAAAGTATGGATTATCCAAAAACTCTATAGTGAAGTGGCGGCAACGTTATCAATTGTATGGGTACGAAGGGCTGGAAGTTCGAAGCCACAACCGTACGTATTCCGCAGAACTTAAACTCCATGCCGTTAAGGATTATCTCGAGGGAGGATTGTCACAAAACCAAATCATCTGCAAGTATAAGATTGCAAGTTCAACCCAACTCGCCAACTGGATTAGGAAGTATAATGGTCATAGCAACAGCTTAACAGCTCATTCAGGAGGATCTAAAGCTATGACCAAAGGACGCGTAACCACTTGGCAGGAACGGATAGATATCGTGCTGTACTGCCTTTCGAACGGAGAAGACTACACGAAGGCGGCAAGCCATTTCCACGTGTCTTACCAACAAATATATAGCTGGGTAAAGAAGTACGAAGCAGGCGGTGAAGAGGCGTTACGTGACGGCAGAGGACGTACTAAAGCGCCCGAAGAACTTACGGAAGCAGCTCGCCACAAACTCGCGATGCAAAAGCTGGAGTACGAGAATGCACGCCTGCGTGCGGAGAATGCTTTTCTAAAAAAGTTAGAGGAACTCGAAAGGAGGAGACGTTAAGAACCATTCGCCAGGAGAACATCTACCTGGCCATTCAAGCCGTTCAACAGGAACAGTCTTGCTCCATTCGACTTATGTGTGACATCGTAGGGATTTCACGGTCAAGTTACTATAAATGGTTGAATCGCAAACCTAGTTCCCGAGAGACCGAAAACGAGAAACTGACAGAGGCTATGCTTCTCTTGTATGAGAAGGTGGAACGAACCTTTGGGTATCGTCAATTGACCCTGCATTTGCGCAGACAAATGAACAAATCTATTAACGCAAAACGAGTATACCGACTCATGAGACGCCAAGGTATCCAGTCTGTCATCCGCAGAAAGAGAAAGAAGTATGTAGGCTCCACGCCTCAGCAGGTCGCGGAGAATGTGCTAAACCGTAATTTTGAGGCGGAAGCTCCAAACCAAAAATGGGTAACGGATGTAACTGAATTCAAATACGGCAAGGGTAAGAAGGCGTATTTAAGTGCAATAAAAGATCTGTATGACAATTCCATTGTTGCTTACGTTCTGGGCCATTCCAATAATAATTCGCTAGTTTTTAACACGCTGGAATTAGCATTACAGGCAGCGCCGGAGAGCCGAACCTTACTCCATAGCGACCGCGGTTTCCAGTATACCTCTCTGCATTTTAAGAAGATGCTGGACGATTCACAACTGAAGCAAAGCATGTCCCGAGTAGGCTGTTGCATTGACAATGGGCCGATGGAATCCTTCTGGGGAACAATGAAATGTGAGAAGTACCACTTACATACCTACCAGACCTTTGAAGAACTCCAAACAGATATTGATACCTACATTCACTTTTACAATAACGAACGGTTACAGGCAAAATTAAACGGCCTCAGTCCCATTGAATTTAGGACTAAGGCCGCTTAAACTACTTTTATTTTTTGTACTGTCTACTTGACGGGGTGCAGTTCATTCGCATTAGGGATACCTTCTTTTATATCTTACTCAGCCTGCTACCTTATTTGCATACGATTCAACTGTATTTTATACACTTATTTATTTCTGATCTGCTCACACCCTCTTCCCTAATTGCATTCTCTACAACTAAAATCCGTAAAAACGTTCATTTCCACTAATCTAACCAGTAATAGTTGTATCTAATACAGCTTCAGAGCTTATATAAAGGTATTAGTTATCTTTAATTGCACAAAGTACAACTAACTTAGCCCATGCAAATACAAGACTACAAGACTACAAAACTACAAAAACGTTAAGAATCTACTTCAACAGCTCACCAGCCAACTGTAAAAATTGCTCCTTGGTCAGAATCTTATCTCCGTAGCTGGTGAGTGTATAATAAGCATCCTGCTTCTCGTTATACCAATTCAAATAATCGTAGCTGACCTCTTTCTTTACTACTTTGTTATAAATAACCTCTGTACCTGCCACTACAATCTTATCTGCTTGATTCTCAGGTTCTTGCTCCACAAACACTTTGCCGCCATGCATGATCGTGGCAGAGATACCTATAAAGGCATTGTCCTTCGAATAAATGGCACTGATCCAGCCTGGTTCCGACCATGGTATAGCTTTCATGAATAAATTACTGCTACCCTTCTCTTGGTTTGCCTGAGCAGTAAGATCGCGCAACGTCTCTTTATAAAGAGAGCTTTTCTTATCTGCATCCGTTGTAGGATGATTAGGATTAATAACCCCATATTTAAAAGCATACCCTGATACCAATGTAGGGAGCATCGGCGCATCTGTCCGTTTGATTTCCTTCAGAAAATCAGAATATGCACCTATCCGCTGCTCTTTATACTTAAATTGCAAATCGGGTCCCAAGCCTTCTGTACCCGCCTTATTGTTCACCAAATAAGCGATCAGCTCACCCGGTTTAGCTAATGTGTCAATCTGCGCAGCATATTTATCATAGGAGGCTACTCCTGCAGAATCATTCGGCGCAACATGCTGAACCTTTACTACGCCTTCACTATTACGAATCTGGATATATTCCGATGCAGCATAAGCTGTCACTGAGATCATCAGGAACAGGGCTAACATACTTGCAATTGCCGTTGTTTTATTCATCGTCTTCAGCGAGAGCGAGAACGATCGCTTTCGATCTGATATGCCACGGATATGTCCCATAACCTTCTCTTCTACATCGATTTCACCCAGAAGTTCATTCCCAGCTGAAGCATAAATTATATCTTGGTATTCATTGCTGATTGGGGTTCGTTCCATGTGATTTCCTCCTCTAAATTCATACCTTCCTGTACCTTCTGCTTGATCCGGTTCATTCTCTTCGTCAGTGCATTCGGACTGACCCCAAGAATTTCGCTGATCTCCGCATAAGTTTTTTCCTCAAACACTCGCAGAATAAGCATATTCCGCTCTTCCAGCGACAACTGCGCTAATGCGGCTGACAATGAGGGATTAAACAACCGATCATCCAGCTCTTGTTCAGGACTTGCAGACATAAATTCAGGCTTGAAGATACTCATGACCCGCTTTTGCAGACGCCGTCTGCGCAGCAGGTTTAAGCAATGATGATACGCGATACGATAGAACCATGCCGAGAAATGCATCTGCGACTTGTATTGAAGGATAGATTGATAGCCTTTTACCAAAATATCCTGAACCGCGTCCTCCGCATCCTGCTTGTTTTCTAACAAACGATAGCAATAGCGGTAGATCGGTGTTTGAAAAGCTCTGACGATAAGAGCATACCGATCGGTATTTCCTTTTTGGATACTATCAATTAACTCTTCCAGCTCCTTGGGGTCTAGCGAATCCTGTGGCGAGAGAAGCACCTCCTTAACCTTTATAACTTCTATAACACTTGAGCGCGGCAAAAAGTGCCTATGCAAATCAAAATAGGAACAAAATTTGACTGTGGTTCGCGCTACATAGAATATGTATTGGACCGAGGAGAACCTATTTTCGAAATATAGATAGTTTTCACGTCCAATTATACACATTTAGGGGCTACTAAGAGCTATGCAGTCCGTTAACTCGTCCAAAGGTACTTTTGGTTTAACACTTTCATTTTCTTAGCCGAACGCTAACGCTAACCGCCAACAAAAAAATGACGTACAACTGTTGTCAGTTGCACGCCATTATTCGAATTATCTAGTTGTCTTTGTTCCCTTTAAGCCGTCCGCTCTGTAGCTTTGAGGCGCAAGGCTTTCTTCTCATTCTCTTTCACTTTCTCCACCGGCGGTTTCAGTGAAATTGCGATGATGCAGGCCAGCAGACACAAGAGACCAAAGATCACGAAAGTAGGTTTAAACCCGCCTAGGAAGACGGCGATGAACGAACCGGAAAGGGCACCGATACCGAAACCTTGATACACGATTCCATAGTTCTTACTGTGGTTCTTAAGTCCAAAGAAGTCACTGACAATCGCCGGAAATACTGTAATGTTACCACCGAAGCAGAACGCAATGGCTGCTACACAAGTGAAGAACAGTCCGAAATTCAGCGTTGCATAGCTAAGGGTCAACATAGCGGCTGCCGTTACAGCAAGTGAAGCACCTACCAGCTTCAACCGGCTCATTTTGTCAGACAAGGCACCCAGGATCAAACGTCCTGCTGTATTAAAGATTGCAATCATCGCTACCGCATTAGCTGCCGTCTGCACATCAAGTCCAGCCAGCTGCACGCCGATGTCTTTTACAATACCGATCAAATACAGGCCACACATACAAGCGGTAAAGAAAATAATGAACAACAGATAAGCTTCTTTTGTACGTAGCATTTCTTTTACCGTGTAGTCTTTTGGTTTAGCGATAGTCGAAGTTGATGCTGCACCCAATGATGCTGCTTGTACTGGAGCTTCTCTGACGAGCAAGGAACCGATTACAATCATGACCATAACAATCATGCCCCAATACATAAATGTATTAGATACACCCACTGAGTCGATCAAGCTGCCATTAATATATTTAAAAATCAAGCTCCCCGTTCCGTAAGCACCCACGGACACACCGGAAATTAAGCCTTTATTATTCGGAAACCATTTAATTAAGTTAGATAATGAAGTGATATAAGCTGTTCCGTCCGCAAAACCAACGATCACGCCAGCCAATACATAGAACATTAGAAGCGAATTCGCCTGAGAGCTAAGAATCAATCCTAGACCAAGCACAATCCCTGCGGTGGCAGTCAACCGGCGAAGCCCGAAACGATCCTGCAATTTCCCTGCGAACAAAGTCGCAAAAGCGAGTGCAAAGCTCGTGATCGAAAACGTAATAGAAACAGAGTTAAGCTCCCATCCGAATTTCGTTACCAGATGTGCATTGAACAAACTCCATGTATAAATGGTACCTAGACCCATCTGCATAATTACTGTTCCTAATACGATAAGCCACCGTTTGGCGTTTTTGTTGTCCATCGTCGAAGTCATGGTCTATTCCTTCTTTCTCTCTCGTTGTCTGCTACAAGAGCTTCTATTGCCTCTTTATTGTAGCTAAATCAGCTGATGCTGAGAGAAATCTGGCATGAGATGACGAAAATGAAGAATGAACTGCATTTATAGGCGCATGATCTGCCTGAATTCTTTGACCTTGCTACGACTTACCGGCACCTCAAAGTCCAAATCATGCAGGCGCAGCAAGTATGTATTGTTGAACCAAGGGATGATTTCCTTGATCTTGGACAGGTTAACGATATAGGAACGATGGCAGCGAAAAAACCGATCCTCGGGCAGTCGATTATAGAAATCGCTGATACTAAGCGCCATACTATACTCCTCACCTTTAGTCATTACGCTCGTACTCTTCTCCTGTGCGGAAGCATAATAAATATCGTCGGCATTCACTACGATAATCTTTTCATTTTTCCACAGATTCACCTTATCACTGACAGGATTTCGTTCCTCTTCCCCATGTCTTCCGCGAGCAGCAAATGCTCCCTCTAGCTTGTGCAGCATAGCCTTAATTCGAACCTCACTGTAGGGTTTAAGAATATAGTCAAATGCCTCAATCTCAAAGGCCTCAGCGGCATGCTCCTTATAAGCCGTAATAAACACTATATATGGTTTCACCGAGAACCTGCTAATATTCTGAGCCAGCAGCACCCCATCAATTGAGGGAATATTTATATCCAGAAAAATCACATCTACCGTATCACTCTGCAAATATTTTAATGCGTCCAGTCCATCTTCAAACTGTGCCGCAATATCGATCCCGCTGTGAGTTTCTATTAAATAAGCTAGCTCCTGTCTTGCCAGCTCTTCATCCTCCACGATGATTGCTCTCATAGGCCCTCCTTTTTGACATCAAAATAAATGTTCGTCCCTTTTTCGAGCCTCTGAATTGTAAGTCCAGTTCCATAGATTAGCTTGACTCGTTGATGTACATTAAACAATCCGATTTTATTCTCCGGCATATCACCGGTATAAACCTTCTCTATCGTTTCTTCGCTGATGCCAGCTCCAGTATCCCGAATGCCTACTCGTACATTATCACCTTGATCTTTTACAGAAATCGTTACGGTTCCCGTTCCTCTTACCTTCAGTATGCCATGTATGATCGCATTCTCTACAAGCGGTTGGATGATCAGACTCGGAATCCGAACTTGAACCTCATCAATATCATACACAACATTAAGCCGGCTTCCGAAACGCGCTTTTTCAATCTCCACATACTGCTGAACCTGCTGCAACTCGCGCTTGATATCAATGAATTCATCGGTCAGCTCCAGATTGTATCTCATGTAACCGGACAGGTTCACAATTAACTCCCGCGCCTTATCCGGGTTAATCCGAATCGAGGACGCAATCGCGTTCAGCGCATTGAACAGAAAGTGTGGGTTAATGCTTGTCTGCAGCGCCTTTAGCTCTGCTTTGTTCGCCATTTCTTTAATGCCCTCAACCCGCGATACTTCCATTAGCGTAGAGATCATTTGCGACAAACCTACAGCCATAGCTTGTAGAGAATAAGTGATCTTGTGGGCTCTGGTGTAATAGATTTTGAGCGCTCCCGTAACTTCGCCTTTTTCCTTCAACGGAATAATAATCAGCGATTTAATCTCCGGATTCACATAATCACTATCGTCGTTACGGATCGTAATTTCACCACTGGACAACGTCACTTTAGTTTCTTCACTTATAATTTCATTGGTCGTAGTATAGTCCTCTTCCCCAACACCAACGTAAGCGAGAATGAGTCTTGTATCCGAAATAGCTACAGCGTCTGCACCGATATCTTCTTTGATAATTTGGCAGATGGTACGAAGCGACTCGGGATTAATATTGCGAAAATAGGGCAAGGTCTTATTGGCAATATCCAGTGCCAGCTTGGACTGCTTCGCCGCAATCCGTTCCTTTTCACCTTCCACACTCTGCACTAGCATGACAATCAGACCGACACTAATCTGGCTCATAATCATCGGAAAAGCAATTTTGGACACGATATCCACACCCAGCGACGACGGTTCGGCCATCACTAGAATGAGCAGCATCGTCAGGGCTTCACAGGCCATCCCGGCCAAAATGCCGGCCATCCAGCGACGTTCACCAGAAGTGCGGCGGTATATTACCCCTGACACAATCCCTGCGGTAATACTCGTAATCAGACAAGGAAGAGAGGTTACCCCTCCGATATCAATTAGAAAACGGTGAACCCCTGAGATGATGCCTGTTATGAGTCCTACCCATGGCCCGAACAAAATCCCACCAGACACGATGGCGATAATTCGCACATTCACAAGCGAGCCTTCCACATTAATCCCACTGTAGGTACCAAAGATAGCGAATAAACTGAAGATCGTCGTCGCTATGGCAAGCTCCTGCGGGGCGTAGGTTCCTTTTTGAAAAATCTCTTTAAACCGCGGCAGACGAGTCAGCACGAACAGACACATCAGCAGTAGTGCAGCTCTTTCAAATAATTGCAGTAATATCGTAAACGTATATTGCACGGTCTCCGCCTCCAAAGGACTAGATGTCGACTTATTATAAAGATAGTTCATGCCTCTGTCCATTCAGCCTATCCTTTAATACCTCTATCGAAACTCTTGTTGTATGATATGAACAGAATAAAAGCATACATATACGGAGGTGGGCGGTTTGCAAAAATTAGAACACGAGGCAGATATCATACAGCTTGTACAAAATGATCCCTGGATGATGGATATATTAGAAAATGCTAGATCGTTGCAGTTACCTGACTGGTGGGTTTGCGCTGGCTTTGTGCGTGCAAAAATTTGGGACACCCTTCATGGCTTCGAAGAACGAACACCTTTGCCAGATGTTGATGTTATATATTATGACGACAGCAATCATCAAGAGGATGTGGAAAAGCAATGGGAGGCGAGACTACGAAGCCTGAATCCTGCTGTTCCCTGGTCTGTTAAAAATGAAGCAAGGATGCATACCGTCAATCAACTCCCGCCTTATACATCAGCTGTAGATGCCATCTCCAAGTTTCCGGAAACTGCTACAGCACTCGGGTTATCCTTAGATGAGAACGGTAAGGTTATCCTAGTCGCTCCACACGGAATTTCGGACGTAATTAATGTAGTATTACGACCTACCCCGCATTTTACAGAGAACCCTAGCTTGCTTCCTATTTATGAACAACGGGTTATTAAAAAGAATTGGCAAGCAACTTGGAATCAGCTGCATATTGGCTCTAATTAAAAGCTAGTCTACATTTTATTCAGAATAATAAAAGCAAGCCCCCGTATAAGTGATATGCTCCCATCATAGTAGACAGTAGAAAAAACAAAAACTTCTACTTCAACAATGATGGGAGTTTTTGCGATGTCCAAAAGGAGTTCAATCTCTTTAGACGTAAAATTACACGTAGTACAGCGATGTATTCAGCATGTATCAAATCCTAATCATGAAGCAAAGCAATTAGGGGTTGCCAAAACTACAGTTACAGATTGGATAAGGAAATATAAGGCGGAAGGCTATGAGGGATTAAGAGAATCTAAGGGTTGGAAAGAATACGCTGATGAATTGAAGTTTGCTGCTATCAGAGATGTTCTATCTGGAGAATCTTTATGGGGAACTACCAAGAAGTATAATATTTCGAGTAGTAGTGTTTTGAGAAGATGGATTTCCAAGTATACTTGTAGGAAAGAAACTAAACCTACTCGTAAAGGAAATGGACACTCTCGTATGAATAACGGACGGAAAACAACTTTTCAAGAACGCATTGAAATCGTACAATACACAATCGCTAATCACTTAGACTATCAAAAATCTATCGTGAAATATAAAGTTTCATATCAACAGGTATACGCATGGGTACGTAAATATAATACTGGCGGCGAGGAAGCCCTTAGAGACAACCGTGGCCGTATCAAGTCAGTAGAAGAACTCGACGATCATGAACGCCTTAAACTTCGAATTAAGGAGCTAGAAGCTCGAAATGAATTCCTAGAAATGGAGAATGCCTTCGCAAAAAAGTTGGCAGAGATCCGGCGAAGAAATACACGCTAACTTTAGTTCGACATGCAGATTTGTATCCAGCCATCAAGGAACTGCACGTAGAAAAAGGCTACCCCATCACGGCGTTATGTAAGCTAGCTAGAGTCGCCCGATCTGCCTATTATAAATGGTTAAAGTGGAAGCCATCGACCCAAGAACTCGAGATTTTTTCGCTCGCTCAGGAAGTGAAGCTTCGCTATGAAAAACGCGGTGGAATTCTTGGATATCGTCAAATGCGCATTCAACTAAACCGTAAACTTAAGGGGAATTATAACAAGAAAAAATATTATCGAATTATGCGTGCTCTTGGATTAAAGGCTGTAATCCGAAGAAAACGACCAAATTACGTAAAGGCCACTGAAATTCATATCGCTGAAAATGTAATGAATCGTAAATTCAATGCAGAAGCTCCTAATAAGAAGTGGTGCACAGACGTCACAGAATTAAAGTATGGAAACGGTCGTAAAGCCTATCTGAGCGCTATTATTGATGTGTATGACAACTCCATTGTTTCATGGGTAATGAGCCATTCCAACAACAATATGCTCGTCATGGATACGGTGAAGAAAGCTTACAGAAGCAACCCCAAAGTGAATCCGCTTCTTCACAGCGACAGAGGCTTTCAATACACATCACAAGAGTATAATCGCCTTCAAGTGAAGTATGGATTTACTAAAAGTATGTCTCGAGTAAGTCGTTGTTTAGATAACCAACCCATAGAACGATTTTGGGGCACTTTAAAGGCAGAAAGTTATTATCTGAAAAAACACGACACTTATGAGGAACTCTTTGAAGTTGTGAGCAATTATATCCGTTATTACAATAATTACCGATACACGGAACGGTTAAACGGCTTATCTCCAAACGAATATAGACAAGCTGCTTAACGATGAACAAAAAAAAATCCCCCAATCTCTCATAAACTGAACCTGGGGGATAATTTAATCATTTTTTTGTTTTTTAGACTGTCTACTTGACAGGGAGCACTTCAAAGAGGGCTTGCTTTTGTCGTTTTATTACACCGCTAAATCGATACCTACTACACCAACGACATCTCCCTGACGATTCTTAATCGCTCTGGATAATGTAACACAAGAACGCTTCGTTATCGCTGATACATAAGGCTTCGAAACATATTCACCTTCATTTATGGCCCCATTCCACCAATCCCGCCGCTTGGCATTCAGGAGGCCTGCCGCCGGCTCGGAGTAGATAAAGGTCCCATCCGTCCGATTGGACCAAATGGCTTGCACATCCGGAATTTTCTTAATATAAGAGGTTAGAACACCTTGATGAACTTCAGTATCCGGCGAGAACAGCTCTTCCTTCACTGAAATATTCTCCAAGAGACTCTGCATTTCCTGAAGCCGGGCTGCATATTGGCTCATCTCGATTTCTTCTCGGCCTGCTATGCTAGTAACCGATTGCTGCAACGATTGCGACTCCGCTAACAGATTAGCGCTGACTTCGTTCAGCTGACCGATCTGGTTCCGCTGCCGTGTCACCTGTTCCAGCGTAAGATCCACATTAGCAATCGTCTCGTTCACGATAGCCACCGCCCCACTCAGCTCCGTTGTCACTTCTACAATCAGCTTGCCCTGCCTCGCGGCAGCATCGATGGTTTCCGTTACGGCGCTGCCAACTTCATCTACTCTCGACGCGATATCATCGAGTCGTAGCTTCACAGTGCCGACCTCGTTCACCCCGCGTTCCACTGAAGCTTGCTCTTTCGTAACGGATTCCAGCACTTGCTGTACTCCGTTATTAATGTCGAGCAAGATGCCAGAGGAACGGTCTACCGAGCTCTTGCTTTGATCTGCTAGCTGCCGGATCCGGCTAGCCACCACTGCAAATCCGCGGCCTTGTTCACCTGCGCGTGCCGCTTCAATGGAAGCATTCAGCGCAAGTAAAGAGGTTTCATCCACAATACTGTTAATAAGCGTATTGATCTCTTCCACCATCGCGATATGGTTACTCAAGGTAGTAAACTTAGCCAACATGTCCCCGCTCTGTATCTGCAGGTCCTTCATCACAGCATCTGCAATGCTCAAGGAATCAACCATGGTTGTCATGCCCTGACGGGCGTATTTCATATTTGATCCCAGTCTCTCCGTTAACTCTTCGATATGTGAAGTAACTGATGCTACTCCGTCCATTGTCTGATAAGCGCCTTCAATATTAGCTTTAGCCTCGTTACTGCGAATTCGCAAATCCATCTCATATTCGTGTGAATAATCAGCTGTCCGCTGCAACTCTTCTGTATGACGGCTAATTTCTTCGAGTGCACCATGCAGTCGGTCCGAAGTAACTACAATCTCATTACCAAGGAGCTCCACTTTACTCTTAGATTCCTTCAGCAGCAATTCTTTACGATAACCATAGCGGGACAAATTCAGTACGACCCAGCCTAGAGAAGCCATAAGCAGAATGATTACCAGCTTATGAATCCAGAACATGTCTATCAACAAACTGTAAACACTGACAAGGAGCAACAGGACGACTACAAAAATCTGGCTTCGACGAATCTGCATCATTATTCCCACTCCACTCGATTGATGTTATGTATTCTAACATTATATCAGCAGAGTTAATTAAAGGAAATACTTTCTATAGTATTCCTTTTCGAACAATTATCCCAAGAGCACTTCATTCATTCGCCGAGAGGGAATCCGTTATTATTGTCGAATATATAAGCATATTGCCACTGGAAAAGAGGAACATATTATGCATGCCACATCTCAAACTCCTCGTCAGACCCATTGGAATCGCGTGCTTCTCAATGCATTCTGGATCATCCTGATTGTGGATCTATGTATTCATTTTTTGGTTTCTCTATGCTTATGGGGCAAACACCCGGACACCACCCTAACCATGGGCAATTTTATAATACAGTCGGTGATTCCTAACTCCATCATAGTGACTTTGATCATTATTCTGGAATGTGTCTATAGATGGAGACCCCTATGGTCTGAGCTAACGATTACAGTGGCGAGCCATATATTTGCACTTCTGATTATCATCAATCTCAGCAATGAACTATATATGATTTCATTAATTATGCTAATGCCACTGCATATATCCATGATCTATATGAAGAAAAGCTATATGATAGCCACTTCTGCCATATGTCTACTGTACACGATCGTTTTATTTATCAAGACCTCGAGTCAAGGGTACATACCGATCACACAAACTATCATTATTGCACTTATTTTTGCAGGTACTGCTCTAGCAGGCTTCGCAGTCATCGGTCGCGGGCGTGATTTGATGCGATCCCTGGAGAACTCGGTAAAGTCAGAACAGGATTTACGCATTCAGAATATAATCATGGACCGACTATCTAAGATTGATCCTCTAACTGATCTTTATAATCATAAAACGTTTCACGAATACTTGGGATGGCTGATCGATCATCAGCAGAGTAATCCATTTCCCATGCAGCTAGCTGTTATGGATATCGACAATTTCAAAAAAGTAAATGACACCTATGGACACTCTGTTGGAGATATCGTATTGCAAAAGGTCGCCGCGATCCTACTCGAGCATGTCGGTCCCGATGATTTCGCCGCCCGTTACGGTGGAGAAGAATTTGTCGTCATTCTGACTGCTAAAACCATTGATCATTCTCATGAGATTATGAAGCATATTCTAACAACCATCTCTGATACCCCTTTTGCGGAAATGGACGGAAAAAGCGTAACCGTCAGTATCGGTATGCATGATTTTACAGGTACTGATTCCAAGAATTCTACGTTTCAGAAGGCAGATGATGCACTTTACGAGGCTAAGAACACAGGGAAGAATAAAATCGTAATCAGCTAAAGACTGAACATAAGCAAAAACGCCTTCGACGTCCCTAATGGACGGTAAGCGTTTATGCGAGAAATATATATATTTGAACAAATAAGCCCACTGATATTTTCATGGGCTTGTTTGTGTTCATCTATAAGTGTGAATCTAACAGCTATATTCCATAGTGCCTCTGTGTTTCCAAAAGCTCTACTACTGCCTGCTTTGGTACAGGTCTGCTAATCAGGTAGCCTTGAACTTTGTCGCAGCCTATCAACTTGAGGAAATCCATCTGGCTAACCTCTTCTACCCCCTCCGCTACGACCTGTAGTCCCATATTATGCCCCAGCTGTATAATCAACTGCACAAAAGACTTGCTGTTAGCTTCTTCTTCTGAGAGCGAATCAATAAAAGTTTTATCCATCTTGAGTGTTGAAATCGGCAATTGCTGCAAATAACTAAGGGACGAATACCCCGTTCCGAAATCATCCAAGGCGATACTGATGCCCTTAGATTTTAGAAACCGCAGATTACCCAAGATACTCTCATTAAATGATTTCATGAAAATAGACTCCGTAATTTCCAACTCAAGACAGCTTGGCTTTAAACCACTTACAGCCAGACTATCCTGTACCATCTCGATAAAATCGTTCTGGAATAGCTGAATAATCGAAATGTTAACCGATATTTTATAAGGAACACCTGTACGATCTTGAATGCCTTTCATAAAGACGCAAGATTCTCGAAGCACCCATTCACCAATATCGATGATCAGTCTGGAATCCTCAGCAATTTTTATAAATGAAAGTGGAGATACAGAGCCAAGCGTTGGACTATTCCAACGAATTAGGGCTTCAAAGCCTGAAATGAATCCGGACTGAATATCCAGCTGTGGCTGATAGTACACTTCAAACTCATTATTGTACATAGCACTGCGCAAATGCTTCTCTATATTCATTCGTTCATTAAACGCTGTATGCATCGATTTGTCATAGACTACATAAGTTCCCTTACCATCCTCTTTGGCACGATACATCGCCACATCTGCATTGCTCAGAATTTGTTCGGCCGTCTCCCCATCCTCTGGATAAAAAGAAATTCCGACGCTTAGCGAAACGTATAGATTACTCTCCCCTATCACAAAGGACTGTCTGAACGATCTCATAATACGCTCTGCTAGGTTCAATACATCCTCACGGTCTTCTGTATCCTTAATAAAAACAACAAATTCATCTCCACCTAGCCGTGAGAGCATATCTCCTTCCTGCATCAATGACTGCAATCTCTTGCTAGCCTTCTGAATGAGTACATCCCCGGATTTATGACCCAATGTATCGTTGATGTATTTAAAATTATCTGAATCTAGAAATAATAGTGCAAATTTTCCGCCCGGACGCTGCAGGTATTTCTCCATCGACTCCAGAAGGCATAAACGGTTAGGCAAATTGCTAAGCTCATCCACATAAGCCAGACGATGTATATATTTCTGATTGTCTAGAAGCATATTATATTGCACTTGAAGCTCCTGTTGAGTGGTCGCAAGCTGCTCATAGGTCGCCTCAAGTTCTTGGTAGCTGTTGCTTAGTTTAAGCTCAGCCTGCTTCCGCTCGCTGATATCAATCAAGGAGCCCATGAATAACAGAACTTTATCCCTTGGATTAAGGGTAGCCTTGCCTCTGACTTCAAACCACACAATTTGATTATCTTTGGTAAGCATCCGAAATTCCGTTTCGAAAATAGATGTAATACCTTTCAAGTGATCTCGTTTAATCTTAAGGGTTGAAGCAAGGTCATCGGGATGAACAATACTTAACGCTCCATCTTCAAACGAGTTGATTTCATCCTTCGTGTAGCCCATGAGTTCATACCATCGATCTGATAAATTAAAACGTCTCGCCTCCAAATCAAACTCCCACATATATGCACCAGAACCTTCTGAGGTAAGCCGGAAACGTCGTTCACTGATTTGGAGCTTATTAAACTGTTCCTGCAGATCGACCTCTGTCGCTGACAACTCTTCATAAGTAGCTTCTAGTTCCTCATAACTTAGCTGCAGATTTAGCTCATTCTGTTTACGTTCATCGATATCCACACCAACAAGTACAAAGATATCGCCCGCCTGCTTATCTAGCCCTTTTAATAAAGTTGTCCGGAATGAGAAATAGCGCGCTTCAGGTGATTGATCTGGAAGTTTAATTTCTACGTTGCTAACATATTCGAGCCGTATTGCCCGTTCCAGCAGCTTCCGGAAAATAGCAGCACTCCCCTTCAGACCATCAATATCATCAAGATTTACGCCCAGTACCTCTTTCTCTCTTAAACCTGTCATCCGCTCAGCGAACTTGTTAAACCGGACTACTGTTTTATCTGCCTGTATCGCCCAGACCACCATGCCGCTATGCTCTATAACATCCTCAAAAAATTGATGCTCCGAATAAACAGCACGCCGTAAACGATTTATATACAATTTAAGCAGGATTAAACTAAGAATAAGCAGACAGAATAGAACGATTATTCCGTTAGCTATTCTCTTGTGGATCATACCTTTATAATAATCAGAATGAACGTAGAAATAGTTCTGGTACAATTCTTCATAAGCACCCGAATGCTGCAATTCGTTCAATCTCTCGTTAATATAAGAAACCAACTCCGGTGTGGATTTACTGACTGCAAATGCTACATCCCTGGGGTAGAGATCGCTCAATTCCTTTATAATATCCTTCGTCTCCCCCTGTTCATCGAGCAGATAATCGACAACCCCTTGATTCTCAAATAGAAGGTCGATCTCTCCTTTTTCAAGAGCCTTTAAAGCCTCAGGGACCGTTGCATATTCTACGTAATCATTAATCCCTAATTTCCCGTTTAGTACCGTCTCCGAATACTGCCCGTTTCCTAGACCTATCTTATATCGTTCTAGTGTTTTTAAATTAATCTCACCCTCAAGCCCTCGCCTTGCGTAGATGGAAATATAGCTTTTGAATACAGTGTCTGAAAATAGCACCTCTTGCTTTCGTTTTTCTGTAATTGCCATTAGACCCGCAGTCTCGATATCTCCCTGAACCAGCCGACTATACACATTCTCCAACTTCCCTGTACTATAGTGGACGTCGTAATCCTGCTTCTCAAAGATCAAACTACTCAATTCAATATCAAAACCGGTCATGTACCCATCTTTCTCATATTTATAAGGTGGATATCCCAACTCTACTTGATATTCTATCTCCCTTCTTTCGGCGTGAATGGCAGTAGGAGGTAAGAGCATAAATAGAATGCTAATCAGAAGCAACAGTTTACCCTGCTTCATCGCTCATCCCCCTTTTTACTGATTTTACAGTAATAACCTAAATAATATTCGACAAAATATGGCAATATCCCTGCTATTCACGTCCATGTCACACAATATACGCAAATCCTATCGATGACCCTTCCCTTTGTAAATTATATAAAATTACGGATGCTACATTTTTATATTGCTTTTTAGATGGAAAATGTGGATAATAGCAATAATGAAACAAGTTGATAATGATTATCATTATTAAAGAAGTTATTGATTTCACTTTACTATATTTAAGTTAAAAAGGAGACTGATCACCCATGAACGTTACCTCTACCCGAACAACACTACAGGT
This sequence comes from Paenibacillus sp. FSL E2-0201, assembly GCF_037963325.1. NCBI lineage: Bacteria > Bacillati > Bacillota > Bacilli > Caryophanales > Paenibacillaceae > Paenibacillus > Paenibacillus sp. FSL E2-0201. Next base: position 373,737 of record NZ_CP150154.1, on the reverse strand, counting down.
TGACGATTATCTGGATCTGCTCAATCTTGCCGTTAAAGTTGGAGATTTAAAATGGCAAAAAGAAATTAAATCCAGATTGCAATACATCCTCTGTCTGCCGACAAGATAGCCCTTCTAAATATTCGCCGCATTCCTTTTAGGGAATGCGGCTTTTTTTGCTGGTATAACTGGCGGACATGTAAGAATAGGAAGATCCCCGGGTCCCTGATGGTTAATGATATAGTATAATTATTAGCATAATATATTGAATACAAAGTCCTTCAGATTGGAGCGTGTCAGCTTGAAAAAGTATATAGCTTTATTCTTATTAATCAGCGTGTTATGGGTACCCGGTGCATATGCCGCCGTAATTCCTACTCAGCAGGGATTAGTTACTGATAGCGCTGGAATGTTTAGCTCCGCAGAAGCGAAATCCATTTCTGCTGCCGCCACTGGGGATCTCGTTACTATGCATGTACTCACCGTAGATTCCTTAAACGGCACTCCAGCCGATAAGTACGCTGATGAAACTTATGCCTCATGGGGACTGTCCACACGCGATATTCTCTTGCTAATCTCCGCTGGCGATCAGTCGATTGAACTGAATTTTAACAACCCAGGCTTCCAAAACTCGATAAATGCCTGGTCCCAGAATCAGGGGGGGAGCTCAGGAAGTGCTGCCATTACAGCGTTACTTGATACTTATTTCATACCTTATGCCAGAGAAGGCGACTTCGCTGGAGGGACAAAGGCCTTAATTAAAGCGGTCCATTCCATCGGGGATAGCACCGGAAATGCTGGAGAAAACGCAGGAAGTGGCAGTGCGATTGGCAGTACGGACGGCGGTTTAGAGAACGGCACCTCCAGCAATCCAGGAACCTCAGTCAGTTCCGAAAGCCGCTCCAGTAGCTCCATGTTCAAGATTGCTGCCATTGTAATCGGAACCGTACTAATCCTACTTGTGCTCTTTATAGTGATCACAGGTCTGCGTCGACGTAAACAGCTAAGCGAGCAACAGGAACAGTTATCCAATTTGCTTGTACAAGCGAATCGAGCATTGGAATCATTAAAGCCATTTCAGGGGATCGTTCAGGGCAAAACCGAGGTGCTGGTAGAAGGCATTTCAAAACGACTGTCTGCAAAACTCGTTGAAATCTCTTCCCTGCAAAGTGATGGGCAAGGTACACAGCCACCCTTCTATCGTCTGAATGCCCTTAAAGCTGCCGTGGAACAATTGCAGCAGACAGAGGCATCCTTCCGCACAGCGCTTGAGGAGGAAGAGAAGAACATTGCAGTTATCAGTGAAGCAGATCGCAATGTTAAACAACGCATCACAGAGCTTAAAGAGGATACGCCAGAGCTTGAAGAGCAGCTGCATGATGCGGTTAAAGAAACTGGTTATGCACTTCAAGAAATTGTTGAAGAGCTTAAGGAGCTTGCCGAGGAGACCTCAAAAGCAGATCAATTAGAGCTCTTTGACCCTATTGCTGCACAAGAAATTACCGAGGATGCGCAAGAGCGCCAAGAAAAAATCGAACAAGACCTGAAGGATGTCGATCTCTATGATGATAAGCTAAACCATTTCCCTACGGTATTAGCTGCATCCCGTGCGAAAATCACAAGCATCATCGAACAGAATTCACTCCATAACATGAAGATAAAACCTTATGACCGTCTGGAGCAGGCCCGAGTAGAGTCGCTGACTCTTGAAGCACCGCTACGCGCAGGAGATATGGATGAGGTGCGCAGGATTGGCGCCAATCTTGATCTTCTCCTGGATGAGGCTGTTGCTATGACAGAACAACAAGCACTTCTTCGGCAGAATAACCGCAGAGATTTAGAGACATTCCGCACCGAATGGAGCCAATTAAAGCAGCGGCGAGACGGACTGCAGAGCCGGATTACAGAAGCACGAATATATTTTGAAGAACAACATGTAGCAACTGTGGAGAACATTCTGACAGAGTGGAGCACTCGCCTTCGGGAAGGTGCAAGTGAAGTGGCGCAGATTGAGAATTGGACCAGTGATGAACGCGGGGAATATGACAAGGCCCACAATGCGCTTGAGCAGTTGCTATCCTTACTGGATGAGGCTGCAAGACAGTTCGATGGCGTCTCGGAGAGTCTAAATGCACTCCATGAAAGACTGGATAAGGTCACTCGCCTGTTCTCTGAAGGGCAAAGCCGGGTGGAAACCACCCAGCGAATGCTGCATAGCAGAGGGTTATCATCTAGAATTCGCTTCGAGCTATCCTTATTGCCAGAATTCAGTGCACTGGAGCATCGCCTGACGTCCCGGCCTTACAATCTTGAGGAGCTGGAGTCCCTAAGCCGTTCTTATGATTCGCAGATCACTTCCTTTGTAAATGAAGCGAACCGACTCGTTCGCCAGAAGGAAGAGGAAGAACGGTTAGCCCAATTAGCTATGATGAGAGAACAGCAACGTCGTGCACAAGCCCGCAAACGGATGTCCTCTGGGCCTCCTTCCTCGGGCGGATTTGGTGGAGGGCGTTCCTCCGGTGGTTCTTCCTGGGGCGGAGGCGGCGGTGGTGGCAAATCCTCCGGCGGCTCTTCCTGGGGTGGCGGCGGAGGTAAGTCCGGCCGAAATTCATCAGGCGGATCCAAGTGGTAGTCCATCTCCATAATAAAAGACTCTTCCAGCCTGCTTGGGCGGAAGAGTCTTTTATTATGAATTAAGGCTTGTACGACGGAGTTATAGCCAAGATAAGCCCTTTATTTTATTGGCAGATAAATCGTAACAGTTGTACCTACACCCTTTTCACTAGCTATGACCACGCGGCCTCTATGTGCAGAAACTATTTTTTTTACAATCATGATTCCAAGTCCATTACCGTCACCTCTGGTCGTGTGGAAAGGCTGACCTAATTTATCCAACACTTCCTGGTTCATACCCTCTCCGTTGTCTGTGAAGGTAATCGTCTGGTATCCATTCTCCACATCTAGAGCTACTGTAATGCTTCCACCAAAAGGCAAGGCTTCCATTGAGTTTCTTAGGATGTTTAGGAAGATTTGTTTGATCTGATTGCGGTCACACAAGATTGTGGCATCATTATGGAATTGCGTGTTTAACGATATATTATTCATCTCCACTTGAATTGCAAAGATGCTAAGCACTTCCTCCAGAATCGCACTACATTGTTCTATCCTATAATGCGCAGCCTGCGGTCTACCCAGTATAAGGAACTCACTCACAATGAGGTTCATTCTTTCCACTTCTGACATAATAAGATCATAATGGAGCAGTTTCGAATCTTTATTGGCCAGTTGAAGCATCCCTTTAACTGTGGTCAGCGGATTTCGAATCTCATGCGCAATACTCATGGCCAGTTGTCCAGCGACCACTAGCTTCTCTGTATTGCGCAGCACTTCTTCCGTTTTTTTCATCTCTGTAATATTACGAAGACTCCCAATCACACGAGCCAAGCATGCATTCGAGTCGTAAACCGGAAGCACATCCAGCATATAATGCTCAAACAAACCGTTACTTTCTTGAATCACTTCCAGCCCAGCACATGCCTCTTGCTGAAGAATGACATGCTGAAAATAAGAGCCCACATTCCGAATTTCAAAAACACTGGCACCGATAACAGATTCTTGATGTTCACCATCCAAATGAAGCATATTTAAGCAGTTCTCATTTATATTGACGATCGTTCCGAGTTCATCCGTTATAATAACGCCTAAGTAATTAGTATCCAATAGGATTCGGTTTAAAAGCTGAAGCTCAGCATTTCCTCTACGCAGCAAAATTTCGCGTTCGATGGAGTCAGCCATGGTACAGAGCAAAGGTAATAGGTGGGGATGAGCCACATCTATATCCGCCATAAATGATATCGTCCCCAAAATCTCACGCCCATCCTCTTTATAAAAAGGAGCCGTACAGCACACTAAACGATGAAGAATATGATGATAATGGTCTTGCCCCTTCAACTGAAAAGGCCGCTGATATTCGAGACACAAAGCAATCGAATTCGTACCCACTTCTTTGTTTAGCTGCACACCTTCTTTGATACCAATCTGCCCTACGAGATCAATAATCGTCGGATCCCCTTTGAACGCCAATAGATAACCTGCATCATCCGATATCGTAACAAGGATCGGATTGCCTTTTACTGAAGAAAGAAACTTATTCACAAAAAAATCGATAACTTCAATCACTTCACTATATACATGGAGTTGTGACCCCAATTCATCTGCAGCATAACATTTTGGAAAAATAGGAGGCTGCTCAGGGTCTATTCCTTGATCAATGCAATGCTGATTGGAAGCCTTAATAATAGTCTCATCCGTCAGTATCCCTGTTGTCTTTTCCAAAGCCTTACCCCATTCTGTATGAATCTTCAATTTTGTAATACTAATATGTATTCTACTTCTTTCCCTCTAATCCTTTTGAACCCTAAAAAATCAAAAAATCCCAATGGCGAATAAATTTCTTGCAGCACAAAAAAACTCCGCCCTTTTAGAGAGCGAAGTTACGCGTTAACCGAGCTTCTTAGTGCTTTGTATCGTCCAGAAAAGGTTTGTTCACATAATAATACATAACCCCCATCAGAACTCCACCACCAATTAGATTGCCGATTGTAACAGGCACAAGATTATGTACCACACCGGCCCACGAAACCGTTCCAGGATGGTCAAGGACCAATGCAATCGCAAAGGTACACATATTAGCAATACTATGCTCATAACCGGAGATAAAAAAACAGAATACGAATAAGACCATTGCGAACATCCTAGCCCCATCGCCTTTAATATTCATCGGTATGAAAAAAGCCATACACACGAGCCAGTTACAGAGGATAGCACGGAAAAAAAGCTGACCTGCCGGAGCCCCCATTTTATGCTCAACCACATATAGCAAAAATCCATTTACATCAGAACTGTAAAACAGTCCTGTTAAAAAAATCAATAATGCAAATACAGCAGCACCAAGGATATTACCGATATAACTCATAACCCACATGCGTACAACCTCGGACCATTTCATTTTACGTCTCAAAGCTGTATACGTGTAATAAAAGGTATCTCCGGTAAATAAGTCCCCTCCACCGTATGAGATAAGGATAATCGCTGCTCCAAAAGTAATTGCAGCCATCGGATACGCAAATGGTGAATGCTCCATATAGAAATAGTTACCTGTCTTGAAGGCTACAATTACACCAAACCCGATAAACATACTGGCCAGCATGGCTCTGGCAATATAACGCATTATACTTTGCCGAAAGATTTTCTGTTTCTTGAGTGCCAATTGTTCAACCTGAAGCAGCGCCTCGTTCTCCATGTGACCTCCTTAGGGATTTTGGTATTTCCAGCTAGTTAAGGTAAGGGCTAATCGTACAGCCTTGAGTTATTATACCCAATAACCCGCTGGAAATTACTTGAACCAAGTTGTGGTTGAAAATCCCCGAATTTCTTAGAGGAATTGATGTTAATTCCCGCTAACTGTCGTCATTCAATTTGGCTATCGCTTCTGCTTTTTCGCTGCTGGCTACGATGATAAGCACGAGTATCAAACACCCTAAGATCATATGCCTATCCCCACTTTCTACACATGTAGTCTTGTGACAACTTATGTATGAGGATAGGGCTTTATGATTGCTGTGAGTTCTTGTTCCCTTATTAGTCTTTCAGGACCCCTGTGTAATAGCTTATTGCCTTATAATCTTTATCATAAAAAATAACGATATATTCTTCTGTCTGTCCATTTAAAGCCGGATCAGAAGAATTGAAAACGGCCATTCCTTGATAGACCTGATTCAAATTCTTGACCACATTTTCGACCGTAAAAGCTTGTTCTTTTTCCAGCATCGATCTTGATGTGACTGTGAAATATACAGCCTCCCGGTGTGCGCGTACGTAGTTTTGGACATCAATAAAGTCTACACGTCCGCCGTTGCCATAATGACGTTCCATAGTCACTCCCTCCAACACTTGAACCACTGAATTGTCCCATGCTGGAGAAAGGACTGAAAAGTTCATCTGCTTTGTCGTATAGCGCAGTGGCTTATCTGCCTTATCGTAATAAACTATCGTTACGTTATAATCACCTATCTTATCCCGAATAGGCAGTAGTATTGTATTAATCTCCGAAAAAGCATATTTACCGTAAATACTAGGAGTCTCTAAATCGTTCGCAGTGATCGGATTTTTAGTAATATAGTAAGAAAAGCTTCCAATCTCTCTTCTTAAAGTATCCGGGAAGTCAATAGTATACGCATTAACTAACGTACCGTTGAGTTGAAATTCTCTAATACCAATATAGGAAGAGACAAGCGCGAGGTTCTGTAACGGCCCTGATTTCTTAAGTTTTTCAAGAGTTTCTTGAGCATTCATAAGTTTGACTTTACGCTGCTCACTAATCCTCCCACGGAGTGATTCATTAAGTGCCTCATAGGCTCTAGTGGCCCTATTTATAGTATCCTCTTCATTCAACCCTAGACTGATTGGAATATCGTCAATCCTCTTCTCGGCAGCTTCAACTGCCAATTCGTCACTTAATTGAACTTTTCCTTTGTAATAAGCGATAGCCTTCAAATTGGTGTCATAGAACACAATCATATATTCTGCTTCGTTGTAGGTTTTATAGTTATAATAGGACTCGTAAACAATAGGAATATACCCTGGTGATGTTGCCCCGCCGGAAGAATAAGTAGTTTCGACCACTCTAATCCTTGTATCCTTATAAAGCAAATGTGGAGTAGTAATGATCTCGCTAGCTTGAGGATTCATGTCCATATCCCGATAATACCTAGGGGAGATCGTATAAGAAACCGCATTACCATTTAACTGTGCAAAAGCATTTGTAACATCAATAATATCAGAATAGTATTCCCCTGGATTTATCCAACCGTCATAGATAAATTTTTCTTGTGTAATGGTTACTCCACTTTCTAACTTCACCATGTCACTGGCTTGCTCCGTTTGCGAGAACTTCAAGTTCATCTTTTGGGTGTAGTATCCTGTAATTTCTTCTTTATGGTTTCTAACAACAACCGATACATACTTTTCTCCATCTCCACCTCCATCTATATAACTAGAAGACACCGTGATTTCGGGCATAAGTCGAGCTGTATAACCGGACATAGTTATATATGAGTTAAGATTAGTAAGGCCCCAGCGGAGATCCCTGTCATTAATCGGCTCGGATGTAATATAGTAAGTGATCTGATCATTTTGATTCACTATTGTGTCAAAAACTTTACTAAAGTCAACTTTCAGATAAACGGAATTTGTGACTGACTCATTTGGAGTAGATGTAATATGAATATCTAAGGCGGGCAATTCTTTTATAGGCATTGTAGGTTCAGGGGTTGACGTTGGTGAAGCAGTGGGTGTGGGTGTAGCGGTTGGAGTAGAAGTTGCCTCAGATTGACCACCACCAGCACCACCAGCACCACCAGCACCACCACCTCCTCCGCCACCACTGCCTCCGCCAGCGGATGCTGCAGTTGCCGTTGCCGTTGGCGCAACACTAGGCAAAGAAGTTGTAACTGGAGAAGCTGTCGGCAACACTATATGTGTAAGAGCCTCAGCGGAATCAATCAGTGTCAAGGACTCTGCACGGGTTAATGCCTGTCCAGGCGCAAAAGTCCCATTAGGGTATCCTTTCAGAACACCGGCTTTAACTGCTGAAGCAACGCTTTCTTTGCTCCATGCAGCAATTTGTCCAGCATCGCTAAACACCTTCAGCTCATCAACACTCCCCCCTTCCAGTTTCAACAGTCTGCTAATAATGACTGCTGCTTCCTGGCGGTTAATTGGAGCATTCGGACGCATCTCGTTGTTAAATCCTTGGATATATCCGGCTTCAACTGCTCTCGCTATCTCATTATATGCCCAGTTAGTAGAAGGCACATCATCGTAACTAATCTTAGCTAGCTTCGTATAATTAAACGCACGGTTGACCAATGTCATAAACTCAGCTCTTGTTATGGTTTGATTTGGCTTTACAGAGCCATCTTCAAAACCCTTCAACTTGCCGCTGTCTAACCAGCTATCAATAGCTTTTTGAGCCCAATGGCCTTCGTAATCCTTGCTATTTTGTGCTGTTACTACCCCTAAAGAACTAAAAAGCATACTTACGCCCAGTGCACCAGCTAATATTCCCCTAAACTTTCTGCCCATCCATTTACCCCTCCCAATAGGTATGCCCGTTTCTCTTGAAACAGCGCATGATAAAGCCGATCCTTTCATCTTAGGTGCACCTGAGCATCAATAAATCCATCAGATCTTTACCATAATATCTCATGAGAAAATTTTAGTAAATTGGAATATATTATAACTAATGTTGAAAAAAGAACAAAGAAAAAAGCCTGCTGAAAAATTCAACAGGCTTTACATCCTATACTGTGTATTCATGCGAATTTCAGAAACAATTAGTTCAAGAAGCTGCTAAGTTGACTCTCAGCCTCTCCTTGCTTCAGCGCCTGCGGCTTGTCCGCCTCATTCAATCCTAAACGATTGCCTAGTTGAGTATTGATTGCCGTCATTTTAGACGTATAATCCTGGCAGCTTTCAATAATACGACGGTTAGACTGTTCTGAAGTGTCTAAAGCGCTAAGCAAATCGCCGATCGCTTGGTTCACAGCTTCCATGGACATAGAAGGCTTAGATAGCAACTCGGTTGTTTTCTCCGTAGTGGTACGCAGTAGACGTGCATTTTCTTTAAATTGATCTTCAATCGTCTTATTCGTCGCTTCAACAGCGTTGATGACGTTCTCCTGATCCGCTAACGACATCGCAATCATTGCCGATACTGTAATTAAATTAGAGGTCTTATCAATGGCGTTATTCACAGAATCAATCAACTTATCATTATTGTCGTTGATGATATCTGTAGCAGCAATCGCTTGATTGTACAGCAGAATCATCTCTGTCATCGACTGAATACGAACCATCACTTTACGCAGACCACGCTCAAGATACGCTTTACGGAACTCATTCTCTGGCTTCGCGATCTCCACCTCGAACAGCTCTTTCAGCTTATTGCCGAAGGCAATTTTGGTCTGTAGGTTATATATTTCTTCCATGGAGGTACGTTTTAGCTGACGCATATTCACAATGCTCTCTTCGAGGGTATCTCTACCGTCGCGAAGCCCTGTAACAATGGCATCAATGTTCGTGCGGACCGACTGATATTTGTACACATAGTTCTTCATCGGACTCTTACGCAGCATCTTGCCGAAGAAGCTCACATTCTTACTCTGCTGCAGATTCTCACATTCGTTCCGCAGTTTCATAATCATGTTAGGCACTTCAACACGTTTGCCTGACATCAGGTCATTCACTGGACGATCCAGCAGCTTCAAGGTTTGTCCTGCTTTTTCCTGCGTCTTAACTCCAAGCTTACCGATATCATCCATCAAGGAATCTAGTGTAACAGTATCCGTTTGGGATACCTTTTCAATTAATTGTGCCGCTTCCTCGACTACCTTTTGTTCATCTTCTTTTTTTAATTGGATCAACTGCGTGGACATGGGATTCCCTCCTATAGTTCGGAACTGCTGTACCGCTGATGAATCAGTTCCGCCTTCGTCTGAAGTTCCATCAGGTCTTTATGTTCGATCGTGGACGCAATATCCGATATTTTGGAATCGACATCTCTTAGACCGTTCAGCAGCATTCTCCGATTCTTCGTCTTTGCTTCACCGCCTAGGCGTAAGAACGGATTGATTACACCATTTAAATCCTTCAGAATCAATCTGCGGACCGTATGATTAATCTCGCCGTTATTCAGCTCCTGCAGCAGTGGAATTACACGTTGAAGCCTCGCGAAGAGCGCCAATGATTTCTCGACAATTTCATTGTCCAGCGTATCCTTCTGCCCTTCTGAGATAATCATATCTTCCAGAATGCTAAGATACTCCACAACCGGAGCGAACTCCGGTCCAATCTTCACAGCGTCCTCCGTTTTACCGTCATAGCCGTGAATACCTGATGTAGTATCATTTGCTGCGTTGCTTAATTGTGGAGCGCTCGCAGCGGGCGGCGGAGCAATTGGTGCCGTCACGGGACCTGCTGGCAACACCTCCGCCGGTAGATTAGTTCTTGGACTTCTCGTGACTAGAGCACCTATCCCTGCACCCGCTAAAGGCAACAGCAAAGAGATGAACTCAGGCAGAAGAGAGCTCGTTAATACAGCGACAACATAACCGATACCGGCGTAAAGTAATACTTTTGATTTAAACTGAATTGTTCTCACCTCTTGTGAGCGACTTTATGAACGCTCAATTCACGGCGTCCGAAATGACGGATTGGCCGTTTATTTTCATAATCATCGGTTGCTCCAGATGGCTGGCCAGTACATCTCCTTCAAAATTCATAGGCTGAACCTCGCCACCGAGGGCACTTTTGACGGCTAAATAAGGAAAGTTAATCCCTGACAAACATGACATATGCAGTCCACCGGACATTCGCGGGTTAATTTCCAACAGCTTTGGAGTATCTCCATTGTATTTCATTTGAATATTGAAATTGAAGGGGATCTTGTAAACTTCTGCAACTCTAGCTGCAATCTCCTCTAGTTCAGGAATATGTTCCATCAATCGCAGACGACCGCCCACTTTTCGACGTGGCACAGCTACTAACAGCTTACCATTCTCATCTGCCAGACAATCTATACTATACTCGTATCCCTCCAGTAATTCCATCACCATCAGATCAGGGAAGGTCTCTTTGCTTGCAAGAATACGATAGGCATCATCAAACGTAATCAATGGAGTTACATACCCAAAAAGCTCTTGAAGAGGATCGCGGGTATTGTCGATCATACGGAAGCCTAACCCACCTTCTGTTTCAGTTGGCTTAAAACAAACACGATGTCCCTTGGCAACAAGGTCCTCGTAAGCATTTTTAAACTGCTCCGCTGTACTAACTACATGATAATCCGGGATACTCATGATGCCCTGCTCACTAACATTCTCGTAAAATTTACCTTTGTCCATAATGGACTCCAGCAGGTCAAGATCTCTACATACCAGAACCTTTGTACCAATCGCATCAAACATTGCCGCATGGAGAGCAATATCAAGCATATGCAAGCGTGGAATAAAAACATCGATCTCATTACGCCGACAGAAATCAACGCAAAACTGAACATATTCTATTCCCTTCAGCGCCGGCTCGGTTTCAGCAAAGTCAGCACCTTGTAGCGACATATGGCGGATATCCGGGTGTGTCGCAAAGATTTGAACCGGTATACCATCCTCGTTATTGCGGAGGAGATTCATATAATGGTAAGCCACGGAAAACCAACGATTGAAATAAATATTTACCTTTTTCATAGTGGCCCCACTCCCAATGCAGTTAGATTATTATAGATCATATTTACATACTGCAAAATCTCATCTCCAGCAAATACACCTGATTCTTTCGTGAATGGATATCTTGATTTTACAAGACCACTCTGTTGCTCTGCAAATATTTCACCATGGCAGGGGGCAATAGCATAGTCAGCACTCTCAAGGAGACTCTTATCTAGCAAGGAATCTCCAGAAGCTACCATAGGCTCAGAGCGAACGGTGCGCCGCAGATGAAGTATAGCGTCGCTTTTGTTCACGGCTGCCGGCACAGCGTACAGCTTGCGGCCTTGTAAAGAAACTCTCCAGCCGAGATTATAGAGCCGATCTGATAGATTAGTGATTTCATCTAAAGGTAACTGATCCCGATAAACCATGAAGGAGTAGAATAGATCATCACAATAATTCTCACTAATGATCCAATCCTCACGTACAACTGCCTTGATATATGATCTAACCTCTTCAGCCCCAGCAGAGTGACGAGCTACCAACCTACCGATTGATTCTCTCCATTCCTTATCGACAACTCCACCGATTAGAATATTCCCCCCATTGCTTGTAACGGCATAGTCAGGTATGACCGTTTCTTGAAACAGATTAATACGCTTGTATTGTTGTACCGTACGCGTAGTAACCGGGACAAAAATAACCCGTGTGGTAAGATCGAGTAGCTGATTTAATGCTTGCTGCGAAATGTAAGATCTCGTCTTCCCCTCGATAATTTCCGCCGGAATTAGACCCGGAGTATTCTCAGGAACACCAATTGCACCTAAAGAATAGATCAAAGTACGATCTAGATCACTGGCATATATCATTCCGTCTCCCCTTTCAGCGGTTTAATTATTCCGCAACAGGAGTACGTCATTCCAGGAAAGATCTCAACAGGAACGCCCCGGTCCTTCGCTAAGAGAAGAATATGCTTTAGATTCGGATTATCCATAGTATCGACAAGAATTTTCCAAGGTACTCTGCGCAGTAATACGCGTGTTGTTTCTCCGACTCCCGGCTTTATCAGATTGATGTTATCTATGCCGAAAGTTTCCTGAATACTCTGAATATCACGAAGACCCTGCCAAGTGATTTCGGGCGGATGCTCCAGCATCTGTTCGCAGGCGCTCTTCGCTTCTGCTACTACGGAAGAGAAATACGGACAGATTGTATCAATAAATACATTGGACTCGTCCGCATTCAGCCACTCCTTATAAAACTTTGAGCCGTGAAAATCCTCAGGACCAATGAGATCAGCGTGTAACACCGTTCGGCTCATCAATCCTGAAACAGTAGAGTTTAAGCAGGCGCTAGGAATGAGATAGTCCTCTCTAGTCCCAAACATGCCTGCGCAGTTTCCAGGGTCAGCCAATACGGCAAGATCATCATTTAAGCGAATACCATACTTCTCATAGAGGCTGTTGCAAGAATCAATCAGCACCCCACGGATAGCCCCTTTTCCTGTCCATCCATCGACAAACTGCAAATCAGAATCAAGTCCATGCTTCTGCAGAATATAGAGAATCGCATTCTCATCTATCCCTTTGCCCCGAATAATAGAAATACTATAATGCGGTAGATCTACTTCGTATCTCTCTGCGATATAACGCTTAATCAATATACCAATGGGTGTTCCTGCTCTAGCCAAAGAGACCAGCACACAACCTAGCCCTCTTCTTGCGACAATCATCTCAGAGACAATGGCAACAGCCAAAGCTACCCTCTTAGCCGATTGCTGCAGCGTCTCATGAAACAAGTCAATATACTGCTCGGTAGGCTGATATTCAACAGGCAGCATCTCAGAATAATGGACACCCGATTGAATAGCTTCCTCCCTTACTTCCGTCGCCAGCTCCAGCGATACATCACTAAGATCCTTGAGCAAAAACGTAACATCTGACGGTGGATAGCTCCCTAGCGGAACCGGTTCTGCTATTTGTTTATCCATGACTTTATGTTTACTTGTTCCCTTCATCCTGGGGACCTCCACTTCTTCCTTCAGGAGTCAGTACAATAAGATGCACTTTATGGCGGGCCAGTGCCTTCAGTATATCAAGCATCGGTTTCATTCGTTCATGCGGTACATCACGCTCAATCAGCACGAATATTTCATCATACTGACCAGGGGCTACATTATAAATAAAGTTTGTAATTTCCGGATCACCAGCTGAAGGGTATGCGAAAGCACTATGTACCCCGTAATCTGCCCGATGCTCAGGATGTATTGGACTGCGTGTGGAAGACTGATAGGAAACACCTTCCCCCATCTCAGCCGCTATCCGCATAGGAAGGTACATAAATTCCCCTACACCCATCACAAGAGTCCTAGAATCCACCTCTCGTAGTTCTCTAAGCTGTGCCGCAATCCGGGTGACGCCTTCATCCATCCCATCATTATTCAGCGAATCCAGACCGAATCGGCCGCTGTATTTCACATAAGGAGATGCGTTAGTGTCGCCATATGAATCTATAGATGTCACCTGCAGACGTTCTAAACCGTCCACCACATAAGTAGTCACCACTTCGGCTTCTTCTGAAGACGGACATAAATCTTTGTCATTCCCAGCATGAAGCAAAGGCGTGCCTTTCACTTCAATACTACCTTGCAGTAAACATAAGGACTTAATCCGAATCCCTAGTTCCTGTTCTAATTCGCTATAGGTGTGAAGATTATTACCGCTCCTCCAATCCAAAATAGAAACGACTACGTATTCCTCCCGAGGGAATTTGGACTGAATATCACGGATCGTATTAATTGCTGTATTCCCCGTTGTAATCTCATCATCCACCAGTATAATCGGCTCAGTCCCTGATAATAGTTCAGCATTCAAGGCGTAACATGAATGGTCGACCGCATGTGAATGCTCCTCTTCAAAGCTAACAATCGACTCCAAATCGAGGATATGTTCACGCGTAGTATGAATATATGATGCTGCATCGGCAAACATGTTGTACACACTGTGACCGAGTGCAGTTGCAGTCTCAGCAAAGCCAATAAAAACAACAGGCTTAGGAAGAACTAACCGTGCTCCTAGCAAATGTTGATAGGCTTCCTTGGCAGACTCAGGGTGAATCAGTCCATGCACAGCTTTATTCAATAAGTCATCCATCCTACCCTTATCTGTAGAATCATCGTTCATCTCCTGATATAACAGCAGCGCTAATGCAGCACCACTTAGTAGAGGAGTGTATGGATTAACAGGGATATGTTTGCCAAGCACCTTGCTGACGAACAAAAAGGAGCGCTTCTTATTAATCCGGGCTGCCATGGAGAATAAAGTATCCGCAGGCAAATGAAAGGGATTAGATGTTTCAGTAACCGTGACCTGTAGGTTCTCGACTATGTTATACGTGTGTAAATTCGTTCTCGGGTAATAATCTGACAAAATGCTGTTGTTCATGTAACACCCCGTATATTTGTGATCGTAGTAAAATCCGTTTTGCCCAGTTCAAATGCGGCTTAATCTCGTTCATCTTATTAGAATATTGACTCTTGAAGACTCCTAGGCTACCATCGTTACTCTCTACGATACTGCAGGCATCAACATATTCCTCGTGCATTACCGTGTACATGGCCTGAACAGGTCTGAGGTGTGAGGGATGTATAATTGTCTTGCCCAAGATCCCATTTTCTTTATCTAAAATCACTTCACGAATAAGCCCATCCACGCTGCTAGAAATGTAACTGTTTCGCATGTCGCGGCCGTTTTTACCATAGGTGTCTTCAAACGGAGTCTGTCTTAGCTGTGGCCGAAGCACCCGATGTCCTTTATTCGCAAAATACTCCCAGACCGGTCCGGAAATTACATATCCCTCTTCCACTCTACCAAAGATATTAATAATATCTGATATGCAGTCTCGAATAGGGGTAAGATCATAGATACTAATATCAGGACTTCGACGCAGTCCGAATAAACTAGAAAAATCTGTTGCTCCAATTCTAACGTTCAACACATACTCACGATAGTTCCCTAGCAAATTACGAATAGATAAAAGACTGTCTACCCGGCTCTCGCGGTAAATAATAGGCGCACTTTCCAGGATTGGCATGCCGTATAGCACTGGATCTGAATAGCTGCGCGTTCTATTGTAATCGGCAATCGCCTCAAAATATTGGATTCCATTGTCGACCGAAAACTTAGGAAAAACAAAACCCGTTAACATCGTAACCAAAGATCCTAATCGAAAAATCAGCTGCCGCAGCTGCTCTGGATTACGAACTCGGATGAAAAGAAGCGGAAGACTATCACTCCCGCTTGGCTCATTCTCCTCATATGCGGCGAGAAAAATAAGATGCTGAATGAGAGACTCCTCTGCATGGTCAACCTCGTTATCTCCGATCGCATCCTCCAGATCAATAATAACGGTTACAAGTCCTGCACTTTTAAGCTTCAAAATATCTTCTGGAACACTAGCACGAGTTGCTGGCATATAAAGAGCAGCACCAACAGCATATGCCAACAAATCCTTGCTCGTAGTATTATGGTTAAATGAAATCGGCCGATTATAAAATAAGGCTGTTTCTTGTTCAATCGTCAGGTAATCGAAGTATCTCAAGATGGTTCCCCCTTATAGTTTTGCGAAGCCAAGCAAAACAAGCGTAGGCCTCTCCTATAGAGAGTGGCAGAACCAGCTATACCTTATCCGGTTCTCTCATATATAAGTGAAGGCCTACGCTATAAACATATACGATTACCTGAAAGCAGCAGTGTTCAACTACCTTTGAAATCAAGCATTTCTATGGGCTTCTTTTTTCTTACGCAGTACGCTGTAAAGAATCGTACCACCGAATACAAGAATAATGATTGAAAAGAATAATACATGTGGCATTTCGTATCCAAAAGCGCCCGCGAGCATTTTACCGGCAATAATGGCAATAAGCGCAAAAGCAGCACGCTCAAGTTCCGGGATTTTATCAATAAGCTTCAAGAATAATTGCGCTACTCCCCGCATCATCAGAACACCTATGATTCCGCCCATAAAGAGCACCCAAACCTGGTTACTAACACCAAATGCAGCAATGACACTATCAATACTAAAAGCAATATCCATTAATTCAACAAGGAGAACCGTCTTCCAAAAAGAGAACCCCTTATTCTCGATCTTCTCGTCGCCGCCGCCCTTAAACAATCCGCCATAAGCGATATAAAAGAGATAGGCTGCACCGAGAACCTTAACCAACATGAATTTGATAAGAAAGGTCCCGAGACCGATAGCCAAAAATCTGAATACATAAGCACCTATGATTCCGTAGAAGAGCGCCTTTTTCTGTTGTTCTTTAGGTAAATGCTTCACCATAACAGCAAGCACGAGCGCATTATCTGCAGAGAGCAGCCCTTCCAATAGCACTAAGCTCCCTATAATCCCCCAGCTAACCGGGTCAGAGAGCGTACCTACGACATCGCTCCATGAGAAAAAATGCCCGTAGTTCTCACTAATATTCCTGAAAAAATCAGCGAACCAATCCATTACACTTGCGCCTCCGAAAAAATCGTCTATTTACTGCCAGCAACCCAGCGCAGTCCCCAACCATAAGCCTCATCAATCTCCCGATGACCACTGTAATATTGGACCAGCCGTTCAACACTGAATGTCTCGTTATTCACATTCCGAAATAACGCGATTGCACACATACCTTTACGGTTGTTGTGCTCGTCCAAATTGACAACAATATCGGGTCCACCGCTCTGAGTAATCGTGACAACACCGTCAGCTTCTGACCAATTGGTAACACCTTTATAAATAAAAGAAAAAATTAGAATTCGTTCAATCTCGGAAATTTTGCTACCATTAATCCGCAGATTCTCACCAGTTGTCACAGAGCCTGTCCGATCATCTCCGTCAAGCATGACATATGGAGGCTGGTTTAACGAACCAAACGCATTGCCCAGCGCCTGAACAACTCCCTTACTGCCATTCTTCAGCTCATATAGACAAGCAAGATCTAAATCCACACCGTTTTTACGATTAAAAAGCCCTCCGCCCTGCTTCTGATTCCAGTTGAGGTTAATCAGCAATTCACCTAAACCACCAGCTGATTTCTTCAGGTTGATCGAATCACCTTTTTTCTTCAGTTCGATCTTCTTCAGGTTGAGATTGATCGGTGGAGGTCCTACAGGTGAAGGTGCAGCTGCAGGAGGTGGCGGAATTTGAATCTTAGGCTCCGCGATCGGCGCTGATTGACGTTTAAGCTCTGGTTGCGGAGCTGCAGGCTTAGGTACTGGTGTCGGTGTCGGTGTCGGTGTTGGTGTAGGTTCATCGTTCGCCTCTATCCCAAAGTTCAGACACAGCTCCTTTAAACCGCCAGCAAATCCTGCAGCAATGGCGCTGAATTTCCATTCACCGTTATATCTATATAATTCTCCTACCACAACAGCCGTTTCCACGGAGAAATGATTTTCAAGATCACATCGGAGAAGCTCCGCACCTGTTACTTGATTCAGAATCCGAAAATAGGCCTGATTTACCTGCCTAAAACTTTGACCTCGCTTCTCGCCATCATAAATGGTGAGTGTAAACGCGAGTTTCATCACATCAGAAGGAACTTTATTTAGTTCCACGTCAAATTGCTTGAGACTGTTGGATGTAGGCATTTCCTTATATCTGATATAAGGCGTAGACGGATTATTATAAAATATCAAATCCTCATCTTTGCTTACTTTACCTTGTGCACCAAGCAGAAAAGCAGAAGTATCGATCTCTAATGCAGATGGCGATTGCCATCCAATCTCTACAATAAGAGAATCAAGTCCAGGATTTCCTTTCGTTAGGTCAACCTTTTGTCCTTTGACAACTGTAATACCCATTCTTACACCACCTTTATAAATGGAGCAAGCATAAACGCCTTCGGCGTCCTCATAAAGAGGGCAAGCGTTTAAGCGAGAAATATAAGACTCAAAGTATCGTGTGAACCTTATACTTTCTTACATTTTTAAATAACCCCACAAAATGGAGTTTATACTCCGCGACCTAATCCAGGTCCTTTGTGAGGGTGAAACTTATACTTTCTTAAATTCCAAAAAAAGGGCAGGATCGGTGATGACCCCGCCCGGAAGATGCTATTGCGCGTCCAGCCCATAATTTTTACACAATGCGCTAAGGCCGCCGCCAAAACCACTACCTACTGCCTGGAACTTCCAATCCGCACCATTGCGGTAGAATTCACAGAATACAACTGCCGTCTCTGTTGAGAAATCCTCACCCAGGTCGTAACGGAGCACTTCACGATCCGTCGAAGCATCCACCACACGTACGAAAGCATTGGAGACTTGTCCAAAGTTCTGTGCACGAGCTTCGTAATCATAAATCGTTACAGTTATACCAATCCGCTGAATATGTGCAGGCACTTTGCTGAAATCAACGATAATTTGCTCGTCATCTCCGTCGCCTTCACCTGTACGGTTATCCCCCGTATAGACTACGGAACCTGCACCACCATTAGGGTTGTTATAGAATACAAAATCATCTGTACCTTTAGCTTTGCCGTCTTCATGAAGCAGAAACGCTGAAGCATCGAGGTCAAAATCTTGACCTCCACTATACTTATTAGTGTCCCAGCCCAATCCAACAACTACCTTTGTTAGACCTGGATTAGTCTTGGTAAGATCAATCCGCTGTCCTTTGGAAAGACTGATCGTCACTGACATAACCTTCTTTCATGAGTAGATTCAGTTCATTGTGTAACCACAAGATCAATACTACAAGATTTATACCACAAGATTTATTGCAAGCCGTAATCGCGAGTCAAACCGCTCAAGCCGTCTTTGTAGCCGCTACCGATTGCATTGAACTTCCACTCTGCACCGTGACGGTATAGCTCACCGACAACAACGCCAGTTTCAATAGAAAAGTCTTCACCCAAATCGAAACGAATTAGTTCTTCATTGTTCAAATCATTTACGATACGTACATAAGAACGAGAAACTTGTCCGAAGTTTTGGCTTCTAGCTTCAGCTTCATAAATAGTAATAGTGAATGCTATCTTTTCTACATCCGCTGGGATACTCAGAAGGTCTACTTGAACCTGCTCATCATCGCCATCGCCGTCTCCAGTACGGTTATCGCCTGTATGAATAACAGAACCATTTTCGTTTTGCTTATTATTGAAGTAAATAAAGTTCGTTTCTTTTTCAACTTTGCTGTTCGCATTAGTCAAGAATACGGAAACGTCCAAATCGAAATCTTTACCGCCGTCATATTTATTAGTGTCCCAACCAAGACCTACTGTGATTTTGGACAGACCTGGATTTGTTTTTGTTAAATCGATCTTTTGACCCTTGGATAGATTAATTGCCATGATAACATTCCTCTTTTCTTTTATTTGGATTATACGTAACGTTCCGCCAGTTGATTAATATGCGCCGCGTGACTGCCCTCACCAATTGCGGCGAACTTCCATTCGCCACCTTGCCGGTAAAGCTCCCCACAAATAAGCGCTGTATAACCATTGTAATTATCAGATAGGTTGAAGCGGATCAGCTCATTGTTGCCTACAGCATTTATCACACGGATATAAGCTGATTTGATCAGTCCGAAATCCTGTTTACGGTTCGTAGCATCATAAATATTCACGACTACAAGAACCTTGTGTACATCGGAAGGAATGGCATTCAAGTTGACCATGATTTGCTCATCGTCTCCGTCTCCATCACCCGTGAGATTGTCTCCGGAATGAATGACAGAGTTACAAGGGCTTTGCTTATTGTGGAAGCAAATCAGGTTCCCCTTCTTAACTAGCTTACCGTTCTCATTAAGCATCAGTGCTGAAGCATCACAGTCCACGTTGGCCTGTTTCTTCATCCCGAAGAATCCGCGAGACGGCTCAGCTGGATCCCAGCCCAAACCTACAATTACGTTAGATAAGCCTGCATTACCTTTTGTGAGGTCAATCTTCTGACCTTTTACCAGATTAATTCCAGCCAACTTTACGTACCTCCATTCCCTAAAAAGAATCACCATTTGTTAGTCTAGCTTTTGTATGTTCTATCAGTGATACGCTAAAGAACTAAATACGTTTCATCCGAACTCATGTATATGGTATTACATCGTTTATAAACTAAATTCACTAGGGTTTAATCCCAAGACACCGCAGATATGCCGTACAACCGCTTTTTCATGGTCATCAAAATCACCATCAGCAGAGCCGATAGCTGAGCATACACCCACAATTACGCGCCCCACATCCGGTTTGCCGGTAAACTTACCGATGGCTTTGAGTGCTTCCTGCTTACCGATTTCCGGGGAAAATTCAAAGTTACTTACATAAAAGTTGAACTGGGTAATGACGTCTCTCATGTCAAATACCTTTAGCTCATTGCTCATATTCATATAGCCGGCCATTTTATTCTTTTCAGCTTCTTCTATTTTACCGTCGGCAGCAGCAACTAAGGCGCAGCCCGCAACTACCGCATTCATGAAATCTTTATTTTTAAATTTCTTCACTTGATCTGTTAGTCCGTTTTTGGTGGTATTCAACCAGCTTTTAAATGTGCTCATCGTATTCTCCTTCTATCACCGCAAGATTATGATAACAAAAGATATCCCAGAGCCTCCTCTCCACGTATCCGACAGAATTTTCATAGTAGATCTCTGAATCACGGTTTACTCTTCTAATATACCTGATAAAATAGCAATATTCTACTTTTCCAAACTCTTACAGTACTTTTGATAGAAAAGATTGTGTCCGTTCTTGCATAGGATTTCCGAACAATTGCTCCGGACTGCCTTCTTCTACGATTTCGCCCTGTTCCATGAACAGCACACGATCCCCAACCTCACGTGCAAAGCCCATTTCATGGGTTACCACAATCATCGTCATCCCCTCACGGGCCAAATCCTTCATCACTGCCAGCACTTCACCGACCATTTCCGGATCCAGCGCAGAGGTGGGTTCGTCAAAAAGCATTATTTTGGGCTCCATCGCCAGCGCCCTAGCAATCGCAACCCGCTGAGCCTGACCTCCGGACAATGAAGCTGGATACATCTCTGCTTTTTCACTTAATCCTACCTTTTGCAGCAGTTCCAACGCTTTTTGCCGAGCTTTATCTGGAGACCATTTCCGCACCCGAATCGGCGCAAGCATAATGTTCTCAATCACCTTCATATGTGGAAATAGATTAAACTGCTGAAATACCATTCCTAGCTCTGTGCGGATAGCATTAATATTAGTACTCGCGTCCATCAATGAGGTGCCCTCGATCACAATTTCACCACTCTGCGGCTGCTCCAGTAAATTCAGGCATCGCAAAAAGGTAGATTTACCTGATCCAGACGGGCCGATCACCACCACAACCTCCTGACTGAAAATATCAATGCATATGTCGGTCAACACTGCATTTGTTCCGAATGATTTATGTAAATTTCGCACTGAAATCATAAGCTCACTCATATTACAGCCTCCGTTCGACGTAGTTTAGCAGCTTGCTAAGAGTATAGGTGAGAATGAAATAAATAAGTGCCGCCGTCAAATAAGGCTCCCAGATCCGCAAATATTGCCCTTTCATTGTATTGCTCCAATACATAATTTCCGGTGCGGCTACGAGCGCAAGAAGTGAAGAGTCCTTTACTAATACAATAAATTCGTTGCCAAAAGCCGGAACCATCCGTTTGATCGCCTGCGGTAAAATAATAAATCGCATCGCCTGCCAATTTGTCATCCCAAGTGAAATAGCTGCCTCCCGCTGTCCGCGGTCGATAGATTGAATACCTGCCCGAAAAATCTCAGCGGAATAAGCTGCCGAATTAAGCGACAATGCAACAAACGCAGTGATCAGCGCATTGGTTTTACCGTAAATTGGGGGAATCACTCCAAAGTGAACAATCAGGATCTGCACATACAGCGGTGTCCCTCGAAAGAAATTGATATAAGAATGAAAAGGCCAGCGCAAATACCATTTTGGTGCCATTTTTCCGAATCCAATCCCCAGACCCAAAATAGAGCCAAATAAAATAGAGACCACAGAAATACCGATCGTCAGCAGGGTCCCTTTTAATAAGACAGGCAAATACTGAATGATGATGTCCAATCTAAAATCCATAGGACTCTTCTCTTCCCTTCTCTTCTCTTCTTTAGGTCACAAATGATTAAAAAAGAAGCATGCGCAATAGCAATCATTACGCACGCCTATTAGCTTCTCCTCTTATTTTGCCTTCAACAGATTATCTAAGTTAGGCTCTTCGCCGAACCATGTTTTGTAGATCTCCGCATACTTTCCATTCTCCAATACCTTTTGGATGGCAGGATCCAGTTTCGCTCTTAAATCACTGCCTTTCGGGTATAGAATACCGTAATATTCAGCTCCGAAATTCTCTGTGTCCACGATTCCCACCAAATTCTGCTTCGGATTGTTCTTCATGTACTCACGCACTATGGCAATGTCTGCCACAACCGCGTCGGCTCCACCACCATTCAGTTCCATCAACGCTACCGCATTGCTGTCAAAACGCTTCAGATTTGCGTTATCAATCCCCATAATTCCACTCATTAGCTCATCGGCGGTAGTAGCAGCCTGCACAGCAACCTTTTTATCTTTAAGATCGAGGGCATTTTTGATATCACTGCCTTCTTTGACCATAATCATGTTGGTAGATTCAAAATAAGGAATGGAATAGTCATACGTTTCTTTACGTTCGTCCGTGATGGATACTGAAGATAGTCCCGCTTGATACTCCGTCCCTTGCTTTACACTCGTAAGCATCGTGTCCCAGCCTGTATTGGTGACCTCATAGCTAAGTCCGGCTTCTTCCATAACTGCCTTAATGAAATCAATATCAAATCCTTTGATCGTATCCGTGTCCATATATTCCATTGGCGCATAACTAGCATCACTGGCAAATTTGATCTTCTCTACTCCCGCACTTTTATTGCTATTTGCATTATTCGACCCACATCCCACTAATCCCACGATCATCAATGCAACAAAAGCTGACATAATCCAACCTTTTCCCATAGCACCATCTCCATTTAACCTATTTTTTGTAAATAACTTAAAGAGATTTTAACAGAATTAAGAATTGGTGACAATTAACTTTTCTATTAAATGTAATGTTAAATAACATAAATATGTTTTATTGTGACTTTTATGCGTAGTGCTACTTGAAGAACCTTCGTATTTCTCTCTGAAATATCAAAAAAGGCACTGCCAGAGATTCTATCCTCTCTAGCAATGCCTTTAGCACATTTAACTGTGCATTCTATTAAAGTATGATATCCCCATCATAAGAACCAATCATTTTGTAAAGATCTGGCCGGCGATCACGGAAAACTCCCCACTCGATCCGTCCGACTTCCAAAGCATCCAGATCAAATTCGCTCACCAGCACGGTTTGCTCATCTCGGCCTGCTTCAACAATTTTATTACCTTGCGGTCCGGCAATGAAGGAAGAGCCGTAGAAATTAATGCTAGAATCTTCATCAATTTCTTCACCGATACGGTTAGAGGCAACGACTGGAATAAGGTTAGCTGCTGCATGCCCAAGCATACAGGTCTGCCAATG
This sequence comes from Paenibacillus sp. FSL E2-0201, assembly GCF_037963325.1. NCBI lineage: Bacteria > Bacillati > Bacillota > Bacilli > Caryophanales > Paenibacillaceae > Paenibacillus > Paenibacillus sp. FSL E2-0201. Next base: position 349,957 of record NZ_CP150154.1, on the reverse strand, counting down.
ATCTTTAGAATCGATCGATCCATCCTGCGGTTCCGATCCGATAGCGGTTGGATAGAACAGAATCTCTGCTCCCATCAAACTCATTACTCTAGCCGCTTCTGGGTACCATTGATCCCAGCAAATCCCTACGCCAATTTTGGCATAGCGAGTGTTCCATACTTTAAAGCCGGTATCTCCCGGATTGAAATAGAATTTCTCTTCATACCCTGGACCATCTGGAATATGGCTCTTGCGGTATTTACCTAATATCGTTCCATCGGCATCTATTACAGCCAGTGAGTTGTAACGTGCGTAATTCTTTTTCTCATAAAAACTGATCGGCAGCACCACTTGCAGCTCCTTGGCTACTGCTGTGAAATGATTAATCGCTTTGTTATGCTCTAGCTCTGTTGCATATGCGTAATAATCAGCTTTCTCTTTCTGGCAGAAATATGGAGTCTCAAACAGCTCCTGCAGCAAAATAATTTGCGCTCCCTGTGCCGCTGCTTCTCTAACCAGGGTTTCGGCTTTGCGGATATTCTCATCAATATTACTGGAACAGCTCATTTGTGTCGCAGCTACTTTTACATTTCTCAAGAATCTGTCCTCCTTGTATATAAATGTCCCTTTGGACGTTTAGTTTCCTTCAATTATTGCTGAGCAGGCATTTGCTGCGTAGTGCAGTGAACATTCCCGCCTTCAGTGATGACTGCCATACCGTTAACTGTACGAATCTTACGTTCGGGGAATAAACCAGCCAGCACTTCCTCGGCAAGTTTATCTGTCTCCACCGCTGTACCGCCAAACACAGGCAATATAATTCCACCGTTTACGAAATAGAAGTTTAAATAACTGAGCGTCAGACGGCTGCCGTCATGATCCACCCGTGGTGGCTGCTGAATCTTGATAATCTCCAGCTTACGCCCTTTCGCGTCTGTCGCATTCTCCAGAATACGAAGATTCTCCTGTGTAATCTCAAAATTCTCATCCTGCGGATCCTCACAGACCTGAATAATGACTTTTCCCGGAGCAGCAAAGCAGGCGATATTATCCACATGGCCATCGGTTTCATCACCACTTAAACCACGTTTAAGCCAGATAATAGTATCTGTACCCGTATAATTCCGCACGTACTCTTCAATATCCTCGCGCTTCAAATCCGGGTTACGGTTCGTATTGAGCAGACATTCTTCTGTAGTAATCAAAGTGCCTTCTCCATCCGTATGGATCGAGCCGCCTTCCATCACCAGCGGTGCATCAAAGCGTGTAACTTGTGAGTGTTCGAGAATCTGTGGCGCCACTTCATCATCCAGATCCCAAGGTGAATATTTACCGCCCCAGGCATTGAACTTCCAGTTCACACCTGCTAGAACACCGTCTTTATTAACAACAAAGGTAGGTCCGTTATCACGCAGCCAAGCATCGCTATGCGCTATAGGCAGCAGCGTTACATTCGGTCCACTAACCAGACGTTCTACTCTTTCCACGTCCTCCGGGTTAACGATGACCGTGATCGGTTCAAACTCAGCAATGGCTGTGATAATCTCCGTATAACCTTGACATACAGACTCATGGTTATCCGGGAAACACATGGATTCCTGCACCGGCCAGGAGATAAAAGTACGTTCATGTTTGCCCCATTCCGGTGGCATTGTATAGTTCAATTCTTTAGGATTCATGTGTTAACTACCTCTACTATTATATTTGGAGCTAGCCCTACCCTTAAAACTCCTTCCCCATCATACAATAATATGTTCTAGCGCTCAATTCCCTGAGACACTAATAATGTTGGAAGAAATCTTTTTGTTCGCCACAACCTTTTACAGTTAAACTTTTTAGGTTTAATCCGTTTCAACGAGTCTTTATTTAATTATTTTAGTTCAAAAGAGAATATCATTTAATATTTTTACTTATTATAGTGATTCTATTTTCATTTTTATTGCCTTTTGTATAATTAACTTAAAGGAGTGAAATGTAATGGACGACATCGATCTGCAAATCTTGGAGCTGTTGAAGAGCAACGGACGCATGACTAGTTCCGAAATCAGTAAAATCGTTCATTTGTCCGTGCCTTCCATCACTGAAAGAATCCGTAAGCTGGAGAATAGCGGAGTGATTGATCAATTCACGGTCAAGGTGAACCGCAAAGCAATAGGGCAAAATCTAGTAGTTTATATTTTTGTACAGCTGCACGGCTCGGTTGAAACAGAGCACTTCCGCAAAACTATTATTCAATCCCCACTAGTACTTGAATGTCATCATATCTCGGGGGAATACGACTATCTCTTAAAGGTGGGGCTGATGGATTTATCCCAATTGGAGGAATTTATAACGCATACGCTCAAAGCCAATCATGACATTGTAAGATCCAATACTGTATTTACTTTGTCCACGCTAAAAGAAGAATAAATAAAAGGAGTGATTCCTTATGGCATGGGAGTGGATCGCCAAAGGAATTCTGTTGGGGCTTTCTATTGCGGCTCCGTTAGGTCCTATCAGCATATTATGCATCAAGAAAACGTTAAACTCAGGATTCAAAACCGGTCTATGCTGCGGCTTGGGAGCAGCCACAGCTGACGCAGTTTATGGCAGTATCGCCGGATTCGGCTTATCCTCCCTAACCGCTCATCTGGTTGATCACAAAACGGTGCTACAAGCCTTAGGCGGACTATTTATTTGTTATCTGGGTATAAATTCGCTATTAGTTCCTCCGAGGAAGAGAAACATTGAATCCGATACAAAAACAAACTCAGTGAAATCATACGCAGTAACGCTGCTGCTGACGTTATCCAATCCCATGACGATTATTTTTTTCCTTGGTGTCTTCAGTGCCTCAGGTGTTCTTCTGTCTCATAGCAGCTCCAATATGCCGTTTTTAGTTGGCGGTGTATTTCTAGGTTCCACGTTATGGTGGATTTTTTTGACAGGGAGTACCGCCTTGTTCAGGAACAACATGACATTCGGAAGCTCGAAACAGCACTTCTTCAACAAACTGTCTGGACTAGTAATGTTATCTTTCGGCGTTATCGCCCTTATTCAATCTCTCGATCTCCGGAGATTCTTTTAGACAGAATATCAAACTAAACGGTAATTCTTTTTACCACATTGCCTTCAAAATCCTTAACGATGAATTCTCCAGCCTCAAGGACACCATAAGAATTCGGATTATTCTCTTTAGGCAGTGAAATGGAGCCGGGATTCAGCACGAATACGCCCTCTTTTACGTCCGCAACCGGAATATGGGTATGCCCCTGAATAAAGATATCCTTCTCGGATAGTGCCGGTAAATTCTCAATACTAAAGCCATGACCATGTGTAACATAGATTCGTCTGCCTTCATGCAGGAGCATGACATAATCGCCCATCATCGGGAATTGCAACAGCATCTGGTCCACCTCAGCATCACAGTTACCGCGTACTGCCGTTATGGGCTTCTTTTGGTTATATTCATTCAATTTATTAGCAACTCCCTGTGGGTCGTAACCCTTCGGCAGTGGATTTCTGGGACCGTGATATAAAAAGTCTCCTACGATAACAAGACTGTCCGGCTGTTCTTCCTCTACCTTTTCCAATGCCCGTTCTAACCAGAATAAAGATCCGTGAATATCGGAAATAAACATTAGCTTCATCAATGTATTCTCCTTTTCGACTTAACTTAAATAAATCTTGTGCTCAGATCATAATTTTAACCTTGAATATACCCACAACGCAAAAGCGGACGTTCCCTAAAAGGAACGCCCTGCTCTATATGCTTCTACCCTTACGGTAAATTCGATGATCCCATCAAGAATCGATCCACTTCGCGGGCCGTTTGACGACCCTCATCAATGGCCCAGACAACAAGGCTTTGTCCGCGGCGCATATCGCCTGCTGTGAATACACCTTCTACATTGGTCGTTTGTGCACCGAACTCCGCCTTGGCATTTCCGCGCTCATCGCGTTCTACCCCAAGCTCGCCTAGTACAGTCTCTTCGGGGCCTGTGAATCCCAAAGCGAGCAGTACTAGCTGCGCCTCTAGCACTTCCTCACTGCCGGGTACTTCAACCGGAACCATCCGTCCCTGTTCATTACGAGTCCACTCAATTCGTACCGTATGCAGCTCCTGCACATATCCACCGTCATCGCCGATAAAACGTTTTGTCGAAACAAGATATCGACGTGGATCTTCTTTATACAACTGCTCCGCTTCTTTTTGTCCATAATCAACTTTAAGAACCTTTGGCCATTCTGGCCACGGGTTGCTAGGCTGACGCGTCAGTGGGGCCTGTGGCATAATCTCAAGCTGGATCACACTACGACAGCCGTGGCGGATCGACGTAGCTACACAATCCGTGCCAGTATCTCCACCACCGATTACAACTACATCCTTATCTGCCGCAGACAGATATTCGCCATCAGCAAGTTCTGAATCCAACAAGCTCTTAGTATTCAACGTTAGAAACTCCATAGCCTGATGAACTCCGCGCAGCTCTCGACCCTCTATCGGAAGATCACGTGCCTGCGTGGACCCGCCACACAAGACTACTGCGTCATGCTCCGCCTTAAGCTGTGCAGCCGAGATATCTCGCCCAATCTCTGTATGAGTCACGAATGTAATCCCTTCAGCCGCAAGCAAATCCACCCGGCGCTGCACCGTCTTTTTATCCAGCTTCATGTTCGGAATACCATAGGTCAACAAACCGCCAATCCGGTCTGCCCGTTCATACACAGTCACCGTATGCCCTGCCTTGTTAAGCTGAGCAGCACAAGCAAGGCCTGCTGGACCTGAACCCACTACAGCTACTTTTTTACCTGTGCGGGAAAGCGGCGGCTCTGGCACAATCCAACCTTCTTCAAAACCTCTATCTACAATCGCTTTTTCAATCGATTTAATCGTAACGGGCTTGCCATTCATCCCCACCGTACAAGAACCTTCACAAGGCGCCGGACACACACGTCCAGTAAATTCAGGAAAGTTATTGGTCTTGTGCAGACGTTTCAGCGCAATCTCCCAGTTTCCACGATAGACCATATCATTCCATTCCGGAATCAAGTTATGCAGAGGACAACCGGAAGCCATACCAGACAACAGACGTCCTACATGACAAAATGGTGTGCCACAGTCCATACAACGCGCACCTTGCTCACGCAGCTTCTCTTCCTCCATAGGAATCGAGAATTCATCCCAATTCTTAATCCGCTCAAGCGCCTCACACTCCGCAGGCGTCTGCCGTTCAAATTCTAAAAATCCGGTTGCTTTCCCCATCTCTGTCATCCTCTCTAAAATATCCCCACAAAGTGAAGCTTTCTTCACTGCGTACACAGGTACTTTGCAGGGACCCCAATATATACTTTCTAAACCGTTGAAAAAGATAAATACGCTCTATGTTTGTCTGAGGTCAAGCTTATGCCACTCTAAAGCGTCAAAGTAAATGCCTTCATATTAACATCCAATATCGTCATCGAAAATGAGTAATGTCACCTTTTTATGTAAAATGAAACAATCAAATTAAGAAAATAGAAAAACAAAAAAAAGCACACAGTGTACTGTACCTGATTAAAGTACGTTACTCCGCATGCTTTTCAATATTGATCTTATAAAAGACTATCTATTTCACTGTCAGTACTACTGTCCCAATCCCATTTACAGTTAACTTATTCCCTGTCAGATCCAGCGCAAGTTCATCGCCAAAGATGGTCTTCCACTCTCCAAGCTGCGGCAGAACCACAGCGGTCTGTTCAGCATTCGCATTAAAAAGAACGTAGATATGCTTCGCTGCATCTCCTCCAGCATGGCCACGCAGTGTATAAGCTACTGCACTTGCCGGTGCTTTTTCAAAAACCAAATGCTTCCGAATGTCATCTGCGGTTCGCATACGGAAGGCCGGGTGAGCTTTACGCAGTGCAATTAGCTGCTTCATATACGCCACTTCTTCCTGATGCGCAGCGCACAATTCCCAGTCCATACGATTGATCTCAACCGAGGATTTGTAGCTGTTCTCCACTCCGTTCTTGGTGCGCATAAATTCCTGACCCGCATGGATAAAAGGAATCCCCTGACTCATGAACACTATCGCAGAAGCCAGCCTATGCATGGATCGGCGCTGAGCGACCGTCTCGCCCTCGGTGGACAATACGATTTTATCCCATAAGGTATGATTATCATGACACTCTACATAATTAACGTTCTGCTGAGGCTCTTCGGCAAATTGCTTAATTCCTGGGCTGAAGTCAATTCCTCCCGCAATCCCCGCCTTGATCGCAGGCTCCAGACCCATCATTCCACTGATGAAGCCCGGCTGATCATACAAAAAGATATTTCCTTTAATCGCATCCCTGAAGTCATCATTAAAATGTCCGATTCCCGGCATAAGGGAGGCATTCTTCTGATGAGCGAGCCGTTCCATCGGCAGCTCTGTTCCCATCATCCAGCCTTCACCAATCGTCATGATGGATGGATCTATTCCATCCAGACGCCGCCGAGTTTCCCGCATCGTATCAACATCCATCAAGCCCATCAAATCAAACCGGAAGCCGTCGATATGGTATTCTTTAGCCCAATAGACCACGGACTCCACAATGAAGCGGGACATCATCAAGCGTTCTGTAGCCACGTCATTCCCACAGCCTGAGCCATTCGACAAGCTTCCATCTTGTTTATATCGCAAATAATAGCCTGGAACCAGTTTAGTAAAATTCACGCGATATCCATCGTACACATGGTTGTAAACAACATCCATAATGACACGGAGGCCACGATCATGAAGCGCTTGAATCATTGTTTTTAGCTCTTGAATACGTAGTCCGGGCATATAGGGATCCGTAGCATAGGAGCCTTCAGGAGCATTATAATTCTTCGGATCATAACCCCAGTTAAAATGAGGTTCATCCAGCTTCGTCTCATCTACACTCTCTGTAGAATAATCATAAATAGGCAATAGCTGCACATGGGTTACACCGAGATTTGCGATATGATCAAGTCCGGTTAGAATACCCTCAGGTCCGCGGGTTCCTTCTTCCGCCAAAGCGAGATATTGTCCCTTATGAGTCATCCCGCTCGCCGGGTGAATGGATAAGTCACGCAAATGAAGTTCATAAATAATGGCGTCCACAGGATCCTCAAACGGCGGCTTATCTTCCGTCCAACGTTCAGGGTCTGTCTTGCGCAAATCTAGAATAGCGCCTCTGTCACCGTTCACGCCAACAGCCCGTGCATAAGGATCAGCTGCTTCATTCCACTGTTCACCTAAACGCACTCGGTAAGTATAGAATTTGCCATCCAGATCACCGTCAACTGTAGCTCTCCACGTTCCCCGGATATCGCGAATCATAGCATATTTGCTCTCCGCCGCTCCCTGCCATGAATCATAGATTACTAGCTCTGCCTCCTGAGCCGTAGGAGCCCACAAGCAAAATGATGAGCAGGCCGGTGAATAGGTCAGTCCCAGATCATCGCCGTCGTAGCTGAACAACTGATCAAACTCCTGAGCAAAAACAGAAATACCCCTAGTAGTCGCAGGATCACCATAATAAATGGGTTCCTTCATTTCCTTTTGTACGGACAAAGCACCTATCCCCTTTTCCAGTTATTAACTGGATTATAGTATGATCCTCGCATTTGTGCAAACGTTTGGACTCAAAATAATTAGATCATTTTTCCAGAGGAATTCCCTTAGCAGATCGCGATTAACTAGGTGTTTCTAAGATATTCAAACCTACCATCGTAATGATGTCTTTATTCGAATAATATGGAATGCGCCGTTCTTTACAAAGAGCAATTCTTCCGTCCTTATACCTCACACCATTATCCTGAATGATGAGAATTGGACGATCCCCGTTATCAGGCACCTCATATCCTATACCTAATACCCAGTGGTAGTCGTAAGCAAAGCTCCCTCTCCACCGAAAATTAAACCATTTATCAAATTTAACAGCGACTGGTCGACCTGCATCAATCTCCGCTTTATACACATCGAAATCGTTAAAAGTAGAGATAGATAGCTTATACTCCCCCTCTGGCGAGATTGAAGCGTTGATATAAGCTGTGATTCCCTTTACAAAACGACGTGTACTCATGCCTAAAGGGGTTCCTCCGTGATGACTGTATATGTAATTAATATGATCTGCTTTGGAGTGAAAATGACCTGTGCCACGAATAAAGTCCATTCCTAGCTGGGTATTCCAATACTCGGTTAAAGCTGCCATTGTCGCAGGTCCACAAGCAGAAGACGGAGATGAAACCCCAGCCTCCCACTGTGTGTATGGATCCGCCGGTAGTTTGTTGCTGAGACTGGAGTTTCTATGCTTCATCAGGACATTTCTCCTTTTGAAGAAATCGGCTTAGAAGCTGAAAGGGCATTGCCCTCCGGGAGTAGAATCACATTTTCACCAGCATCCATAGGTACCTCTAAATCAAATCCTGATTCCATTTCCTGAGCGGGTTTCTGCTCTGTCTGAGCAACTATTTCTTCATCACTCTCATCTCCGCTTTCAGGATTAATCTGTAGCGTGAAATAGAAATTAGAGCCCTCTCCTTCGCTACTCTCCACCGCAATGGCTCCGCCCATCAGCTCGACGAGCTTTTTGCAAATGGCTAGTCCTAAACCCGTCCCAGCATACTTACGATTAAACGAGGAGTGCAGCTGGTAGAATGATTGAAATAACTGATGCTGCTTTTCTAAAGGAATACCTATCCCCGTGTCTCTGACATTAAACTTCAAAGTCGATTTCTTTGAAACCACGGACAAATTCCGCTCCACGTAAATACAGACATTGCCTCGGTCAGTAAATTTAATCGCATTGCTAACCAGATTAACCAATACCTGACGTAATCGTCCTGCATCTCCCATAATGAACGTAGGAACTCCTGGTGCCATGCTGTAAGACAGCTCAAGATTTTTTTCCAAAGCCTTAGCCATAAATAGATCCGTTACACTGTCCAGTACCTCTCGAAGATGCACGGGCTCATGTACGATCATCATTTTTCCGGCCTCAATTTTACTGTAATCGAGAATTTCATTCAGAATATATAGAAGAGAGCTACTGCTCTCCTTAATAATATTTGTGTACTCACGTTGTTCTTCATCTAGTTCTGTCTCGGCAAGCAGATCAATCATCCCCACAATGCCGTTCATAGGCGTGCGTATTTCATGGCTCATAATGGCCAGAAACTCTGATTTAGCCTGGTCCGCTTTTTCCGCAGATTCCTTGGCACGAATGATCTCCTTCTCATCTGTAATATCCCTGAACACGACTACAACACCCTTAGATTCACCTTTATCAAAAAGAGGCGTTACCTGGTACTCTGCAAGAAAGCTCGTGCCATCTTTACGCCATAAGACTGCATCCTTGCTCTGGTAAGATCGCCCTGACCTAATGGCTTTGATTAATGGCGACTCCTCTGGCCGGTAATGGATCCCATCAAGCGCTGTCTGCTGAATATGATCTAGATAGGTATGACCCATAATCTCATCATGTTCATAGCCGAGCATATGCAAACCTGCTGGGTTGATGAAGGTCACCTTCTCCTCCATATCGAGTCCAAAAATACCCTCCGAAACCGCATTTAAAATAAGGGTGTATTCATTGCTTAGCTTTTCGATTTGTTCCGTATATCTTATACGTTCCGTAATGTCACGGGAAATACCGTATACGCCTACCACTTGATCGTCTACAATGATCGGAATATTAGTGGTATTAATCTCTATAAAATGGCCTTCTTTATGAATAAGTGTCAGATCATAGCTTTGAGGATAGCCCTTAGCGGCTAAGTTAAAATGATACAGCGTCTTCTCCATGTCCTTCTCATGCACAACGGGACCAAAGTACATTCCGATCAGTTCTTCCAGCGAATACCCTGTCAGTTTCTCCAGATTCGCATTGGCTGTTAAATAATCCCCTTGCAAATTCATGGAGTACACAGCAGAAGGATTATATTCAAATAAGGATTTATAGCGCTGTTCATTCTCTTGAAGCTTGAATTCGAACTGTTTGCGCTCTTCAACTGCATGACGCGAGATTAAATCCAGCGAATTCTCGGACATCAATCTATAATTACGTTCACTTTGATAAATCTGTTCCTCTAGATCTCGTTGATCTTCCATTTGTTGGTCTGCAATCTTTCGGTCTGTAATATCTTCGGCGTACACAATAATACACGAAGGGGCTTGTCCTGTTGTTCCAAATCCTGAGAATGTCAGGGAAAGCCATACCGGGTGATCCCCTTTGTAAAAGCATTCTTCCTTCTTCCAGCTCCCTGCTGGAGAATTCTGAAGCTCGTCCATCACCAATCTATAGGAAAGCTCTTTCGAAGACGTCTGTCTATTTTCCATTTCTGCAAAAATAGCCCCAGCAAGAAACTCAGCTTCAGTAAAGCCAAGTAAATTGCAAAAAGCCGGATTGACCTTTAGCCAGTTGCCCTTACCATCGTTCAAAGACAGTACGGCTATTCCCTCTGGCGACCTCATAAATGCATGTTCCAACATTGTGCTGTATTCTACCGCGTTATCCATCTACGCCAGACCTCCTTTGTTGCGAACGTTGCATCCTTTATTCCATCCTAAGTTCAGTATACGATAAGAGAAGTGAGTATAGAAATGCCCTGCGTATCATTTTGAATAGGGAATAGTTTAATTTTAAATATTGACTGGATGGCCTGGGGCAAACTATTATTAAACATAATAATATCGTTCGTGACCTATTACGCTGGAAGCACCCGTAATAAAGGCTTTTGCCTTTGCTACGGGTGCTTTTTTTTGTTGCCATTAGGTTACGACAATAGGAGGAGAACAAATGAAAACATTAAAGTCGGTGCCCTTATTACTGCTGGCGATCCTGCTACTGCTAAGCACATCATCTGGAGCTATTGCTGCATCCACAACAGAATTAACCCCCTCTGTTAAAGCGGCTTTTGATCTGACGGCCGCAACGGCAGATGGTCCTGCCAGGGTTAAGCTGACTTCTCTTTACAATGATTTATCCACCTTAAAGCTGCAGTATGATCAGCGCGAGGAGCAAATTCGAATCCTCCACTACAACAATGAGCAGTCGCTAGTTGTTGTACGTCAACAAATGAAAGAGATCGATCTTGAAGTAGTGAACCGCTTGGAAGCCTCCGTTAAGAGCTGTAAGCAACGCTATCAGCCCTTATTTGATCAGTATAGTGCGCTTAACAAGCGAATTAGTATCGCCAAGACTCTTAAGGATAAGACCTTGAATACCGTACTGCGTGCCCAAGGTGACGCTATGAAGATCTTGGTTCAGTTGGCACGCCAAGAGATCAGCGATAAGCAGAATCAGCTAAACGCTGCGAAAAAAACACGTACCCAAAAGATAGCTGAAGCTCGCAAAACCTTAGCTGGCATTGAAAGTCCTCAAATCACGATCAAATCTAACAAGAGCGTGATCACCTCGTTAAACAAACGTGTCTCAGCAGATTGGACGGACTTTAAAGCAGCGATTCGTAAACAAAATCTTACGCTAACCACCCAATCCCTATCTTCACTGGTCTCTGGTTATCGTCAGATCGCAACCCACAAACAAAAAATAATTGAGCTGGAACAAAAGGTTTCCCTTGTTATAGCGAATACAAAGAAACAAATCAGCTAACGGTCTTCTTCTTCTCATTTGCTCTGCGATAAGCCATCACTTTGCGGTACATGCTTTTATTAGAAAGATGTTTGAAAATATACGGATCCGGGCTAGTATTCACTTCAATAATCCAAGGCGTCATGTGATTATCTAATCCTACATCTACACCAATCTGTTTAAACCCAGGATATTTCTTATGGTAGAAACGTCCGGTATCCTCACCTAGCTTTCTCAATATCTTAAGCATCTGAGCTTGCTGAGCATCGTTCAAATAAGGCGACAGCAGCTTCTCCATAGACATTAGCGTACCACCGTTATGATAATTGGTAACAATCTTGCCTTTCTCAGCTACTCGGCCAATCAATCCGGTAGTTTCCCATTTGCCACGCGGACTGAGCTGGACCATCACACGGATGTCAAAGCGATGCTTACCATGCTTCAGTAAAACAATTCCTCTCTGAATCAAGTAACTACGTCCGCGTGTCGCTTTCTTAAGTGATGAATAAAAGGTGTCATAGACTCCAAACGTTTTTATCTTTGTTCCACTTTGGTATTTGTATTCTGTTCCATGAGAGTCCTTACTCTGTTCAACCTTCATCACACCATTACCGTAAGTACCACGTTCCGGCTTAACGTAAATCATCCCATATTTCAGCAGCATCGTCTTTAAGTTAGCTTTACTAAACCTTACAGTCTCTGGAATCAGCGGTGAAATCTCGGAACTTTGCATGAGCACCTTGGTTTTAATCCATTTGCTGGTCAACGCCGACTTTGACTTCGTTCCCAATTGCCCTCTCCCCTATCACTCAAATAATGATCACAGCCTTGCTTAGCCTTAGTATTTTATGCATCGGCAATATGAATGGCATGGGTTGAACGCCCTCTCCGCTTTCAGATGTATCTCCAGATACTAAAGCTGCATATGGTGGGAAGAGGATAACCATTAGCGGATCAGAGGAGGCATGAACCATGCATATTTGTATTATTGCGCCGGAACGGCTCCCGGTTCCGGGAGACGGTTCAGTAGAAATTTGCATTTGGGCCATTGCCAGACGGCTGGCTGAGAAACATAAGGTTACCATTGTGAGCCGAAGAGCTCCGGGACTGCCCGATGCCTCAATATTAGAGCAGGTCAGAATCATTCGGTTGCCTGCAAGTACTCCCGTCCATTATCGTACTTCGGTATTAGACTATATTCAGAATGAGTCATTTGATATCGTTCAGATTGATAATCGCCCCCATCTTATGTCTGCTGTAAAGAAACGGCTCCCTCATCTTCCGGTATTTCTATTTCTGCATTCTCTTACATTCACACCGGACACAGATAAGACTGCTAGGGCCCTGGCAAGAGCAGACCTGATTATTGCGAACAGCCACTCTCTACAACGAAGACTGACTCACCGCTTCCCTCAATTAAGCAATGAAATCCGTATTGTCCTGCTCGGAGCAGATCTTGATCGATTCACTCCTGTAGGCATACAGGAAAAATACCATCTTCGCAGACTTTACAGACTCCCGAAGGCCTTTACCGTCTTATTCGTCGGTCGAGTCATTCCCCGCAAAGGGGTGCCCATATTGATACGCGCTATGTACCATTTAAATAAACATCTTCCCGTTCATCTTGTAATTGCAGGCAAAGGCAACCCTTCGTATTTGCGTCAGCTAAAGCTGCTTGCAAGGCGGCTGGGAGTACCCGTCTCTTTCCTCGGAAATGTAGCTCATGAAGATATTCATACCCTTTATCAAGCCGCTGATTGCTTTGTATGTCCTTCTCAGAGTCATGAATCCTTTGGACTTGTTAATGTAGAGGCTATGGCCTCGGGACTGCCCGTCATCGCTTCTAGCAATGGCGGTATCCGTGAGATTATCGATTCCGGCCATAACGGCTATCTGGTGGAACGATATCGCGAGGCCTTGCCCTTCGCTAGATATTTGCTGCGACTAGGCCGGAATCCGGAGTTAGCAGCAACCATTGGGAAACAAGGAAGAGCAGATGCGCTTGAGGTCTTCAATTGGCACCGTACAGCAACTGATTTGGAACGCATTTATCAGAGATACATTAGTACAACAATAGAATCCTACAAGTATAAACGGGAAATATAAGACATAAAGTATGGTGCGAAACTTATACTTTATGTCTTATATTTCAAAAAAAGTAGTCCGCCTCCAATCACTGGAGACGGACTACTTTGAGTTAAATAAATTGAACAACTGTAAGAATAAGCCCTACAACAAAACCGCATAAGGCACCGTTCACACGAATCCACTGAAGATCTTTACCTACTTTATCCTCCAGCATATTCACTAGACTAGCATCGTCCATGCTATCCAGATTCTCTTTCACCAAAAGACCGATTCGGTAGTGGTTAGCCTCTACAAATGCAATTAATGAAGCGCGAATCCGCTCCTCCCAGCTGCCGATCCACTCTTGTTCCTTGCTAATACGGCGCACAAGCAGAGCATATAGTGCAAATAGCTTGCGTCCACCAGCTGCCCGATCCTCTCCCAACAAGGAGAGTGCCTTGCTACGTACGTTCTCCAATTGAGTATGCAGAAAAGCGGTTGCCGCTTCTCCCTCAAGCTCATTTAGTGCCCATTCTTTTACAGAAGCCATTCTAGCCTCGTCATTAACAATCTGGAACAGCGCCACCCGAATTTCTCGAATGATCTCTTCACGATATGGACTATCCTCTTCACGAAAATCGCGAATACCCGACTGTAGCATGCCTTGCAGCATTTCACCAAGCATATCCGCATCCATAAACCCAACGAAAGCCTGAAAAGCCATCCCCTTAAGTCCACCAAGCTTCACTTCAGCCAGTTTCTCACTGGCGATCTTACCCAGCATAGCTTTCGTTTCAGGACGACCGCTCCAGTTAGACACCCCTTCCAGCGCATAATCCAGAGCCGCTACATCTTTTCCATCGTTCATTAATTTAGTAACAATTTTATCAGCTGCAACCCCAAGCTCCGCTTCACGAATATAATCGGAAGCTGCCTTTTGAAGAAAAGGTACAGCTTTCTCTACCGGAAGACGTGACACAAATTCGCTAAGCTGCTCTAGGATCTGGGCTCTCGCCTTCTTCTTACTAAAGAACTTCGTCAGCAGCTTGGAACCCATAGACATAATGCCAAACTTGCGTAGCTTGTTCTCAATACTCTCTTTGTTCAGCAGCTCAGTCTCCATAGCAGTAATTAACGACTGAATAATCTTATCGCGATTCTTGAGCAGCAATGAGGTATGTGGAATACGTAACCCCAGCGGATGGCGGAATAACGCGGTTACTGCGAACCAGTCGGCAATCCCCCCGACCAGCCCGGCCTCAAATCCACCTCTTAGTAGAATCACAGCGAGATTTTCAGGTAGAAATAGTGTAATCAGAAACCCACATGCCATAAAAGCTAGTGACATGGTGGCCAAGTTTTTGGATCTCACGATTAGTCCCCCTTACATATACAGCTACCGATGTCCTTACGCAGGAAAAATATCGGCGGATCACGTCCCACGAACATGAACTGACGATAGACTCGGTTAGTCGATTAGTTTGACAACTATTGTACCACGACTGAACTATTTTCTAAAAATATACGATTATAAATGAATGAAAAGGTGTTTTTGGTTTTCAGAATATTAATGATAAGATACAAGTAACGTTCTCACTGGCCCGCGAAGGGGACAACTAAGACTGGATAAGGAGATCATACACTATGCTGATTGCTTTAGATATGGATGGAACATTGCTGAACGAAGAAGGACAAATTAGCCCAAAGAACCGCGAGGCGATTATAAAGGCTCAAAATTTAGGTCATATCGTAATTATTGCTACGGGACGCTCTTTTATGGATGCGGAACGACAGCTACGGCTAGCGGATCTGGAATGCCCTGTGGTCAGTCTGAATGGCGCAGTAGTCACACTGTCTGACCGCACGCTCGCAGCAAGTACACCGCTGAATAAGGAAGACATTATTCCTGCGTTACGCTGGATGAATGAAATTCCGGATTTGTATTACGAAGTATACACAGAGGACAACGTATATGTAGAACTAAATAAACGGGTTAGATTAGAGAAATTATCTGCATTAAGTGAAGAAGAAGTCCCAGAGGAAGTCAGCTGGCTGCTAAAAGCAATGATCGATCAGCAGTTTCAACAAGCAGCGGTAACTTACGTAGAGAGTATGGAAGAGATCTGGAGCAAAGAGGAAAACGTCATTTATAAAACGTTAGCTTTTTCTCTAAACCGTGAACTGCTCAAAGAAGCCTCCACCCGCTTTGCCGCGATCCCTGGCCTCATTATCACAGCCTCCCATGTCAACAATATCGAGATTAACCACGAAGATGCCAACAAAGGCTCCGGTGTAGCTATGCTCGCCGCCCATTATGGAATCCCACTAAAGGATGTAGCCGTAATGGGTGACAGCTATAATGATCAACCGATGTTCGAGGTGGCTGGCTACCGAATTGCCATGGCTAATGCAGCTCCGATACTCAAGGAAATGGCTGAATTCGTTACCGTCAGCAATGAGGAAGATGGAGTGGCGGTAGGACTTGACCATCTTTTGAATCTGAGCAGAGAATCTCAAAAGTGATTCCTTTGTTACGTTGCGTGTACACAAACAGCACCGTGGGCAGTTATGCTCACGGTGCTGTTTGTGCCTCTCTTCCATACCTATTTCACCCCAAATGATCAAGGGAGTTGTCCTCCCCCTCCCATTCAGCACAAACACGTACATAATCCCCCACTTCAGGAAATGCCACCAGTTCAATAATAATCAATTCTAGCGGGGTAAGCGCCCGCAAACCATGTCTCGATCCAGCAGGTACCATGACCGTGTCTCCGGCAGCAACCCCATGAAGAACGCCGTTCATACGGTACTCTCCATTCCCAGAAAGAAAAGACCATATTTCTTTGGTATGCCTGTGAAAATGATAGCTAGTGTGCTTCCCTGCCAACATGGTAATTTTGGAGGTCGTGACCTCAACTCCTGCTGCTGTTCGTGAGAAATCCAGGATGCGAGAGCTTCCCCACCGCTTTTCTTCAATCATCGGCTTTGCAGCTTGCCCCTCCAGCTTCTGCTTAATCCGTTTTGCCTGCTCGATTCCAGCAACCAAAATGCCATCTGGACCTGCCGCCACGATTAATCCTGGAGCTCCGATGATATGCACGGGACAAGAGAGCTCGTTCACCAAATGGGTTCCTTTTGAATCCTCAGAAATGCTACCCCTGCCAATTACCTTTTCCTGCAAATGAGGGGTAAGCGCATCCCAACTGCCAATATCGGCCCAGACTCCGGTATAAGGGATAACTACCGCTCGCCGTGTATGTTCCAGCACCTCATAGTCAAAACTTCGTTCTGGCAATTCGTCATAACGCTTCAATAGCTCCATGTAATCAACTGGGAGGCTCCGTTCCATCATACTTGAGAGCAGGTAGCCTAGTGAGCAGGAAAACACCCCGCAGTTCCATAGTCCTCCATGGGAAATGAACCCTGCCGCCGTCTCTTCGTCTGGCTTCTCTGCAAACTGCTTAACATTTAGAAAGGACATATCGCTCGAACCTTCACCGGGTAAAATATACCCGAACTCTGTGGATGGAAATTCAGGCGTGACACCGATCAGGGCAATATCCGCTTGTGATTCGGACAGCACACTGGGAAACTGCTGAAGCTGTTTAAAAAAAGAAGCCTCCACATATGAATCCACCGGAATGACCACTACGATCTCTTCCAAATCTATTTTCTTCACGGAGTGCAAATAGCTCGCCGCCAGAGCAACCGCAGTAAAGGTTCCCCGCTTTTGCGGCTCCGCCAATAAGGAAACCTGATCCCCCACAGATTTGCGAGTAATCTCCACCTGACTGCTATGGGTTACAATACAGCTTGAATCCAGCAATCCTGCCTCATCCAGCCCTCTGCATACTCGCTCAATCATCGACTCCATACCGCCATTTTCTGTTGGAAGAAGTTTCAAGAATGCCTTTGACCTGATTTCATTCGACAACGGCCACAGCCTCTTTCCCGATCCCCCTGAAAGGAGCACGATCTGCAAGCCTATCGCCCCCCTGTGCCGGACTTACTGCTCGTTGTTCTCACATATCCCTTTCGTTTATGAAAAGACAACGATCTATACTTTTCCGCCAGCTCGTTCAGCTTCTGTTTGGACAGCTGGCCTGCATTCATATGGAGACCTTTATTACGTGCTTTTTGAATCCTCATGCCCCCACGATTCTTCGAATACAAGTAGTTCGCATAGGTTTCGAATTCAGAGAAGGCAAATTGCTTAGTGCGGTCCATACTGTGTAAAATCGCCGAATACCAAGGCTTCTGATGCTTCACTTCAATCTCTCTTTTCATTTGAGCCAATTGGCTGCGCTCAAACAGCATATAATGCGTCACAAAAGATGAAGCAGATGCCGCCCTCCTACCCATTAGCTTCCTATAGGTTGTAAAGTACTGAGGCTGACTCCAATTACGGCTGTAAAAAATCGTCTTTCCCTTCTCACGGAAACGATGAGGAGCGATTAAGACCGTATCTGCATCGATGACTAAAAAATAGTCAGCCGTACACAGCTTGTCACCATTCAGCTTCAACAATTGCTGGAACAACCAACCGGATCTTTCCCATTTCCGTGAACGGTAATGGATATCTTTTTTAGTAATCGGAAGGACTGTATTCTCATCGACAAAGGTACAGCCCTTTTTTCGGCAGAAATCCAATATCCGTGTCTTTTTTGGCGCAACAATCAGTATTCGACCTATCGGATGCTTAACATGAGTTCGGACAGCGTCAATAACATAAGGGAGGGTAGCCAAATCCTTCTCGATAGCCGGAATAAGCACATCTATGGTAACGGCATGTCTTATGCGGACCTTATTGGGTGAGGGCATACGTACGGTCATCTCCATATCATGATTTTGCTTTAGGATATGAGGATGATAAGGAAAGGGAATGGGCTACACTGTAAACTTAAGAGAGGACAAGGGGGGGGATTTATACCCTTCTTTTTGCCCATACAGACCAATCCGCTCAATTCTGGGGGATTTATACCCTTCTTTTCGCACATAAAACCCATTACGCTCAATTCTGGGGGATTTATACCCTTCTTTTTGCCCATACAGCCCAATCCGCTCAATTCTGGGGGATTTATACCCTTCTTTTCGCCCATACAGACCAATCCGCTCAATTCTGGGGGATTTATACCCTTCTTTTCGCCCATACAGCCCAATCCGCTCACTTCTAGGGCATTTATCCCCATCTTTTCGCTTATGAAGCCCATTCCAGCTTTTCTACGGATTTATACCGCACATAGAGCCCCCAATTCCAGTATTTCTACACGATTTATACCGTACATTTTGCCCATTGGAGCTCCACTCACA
This sequence comes from Paenibacillus sp. FSL E2-0201, assembly GCF_037963325.1. Classification (NCBI taxonomy): domain Bacteria; kingdom Bacillati; phylum Bacillota; class Bacilli; order Caryophanales; family Paenibacillaceae; genus Paenibacillus; species Paenibacillus sp. FSL E2-0201. Next base: position 331,036 of record NZ_CP150154.1, on the reverse strand, counting down.
CAGCCAAACTCCACCTTTCACCCACACAATATCCAGCATTTTTTTCTGTGCAGCAAAAACGCTGGGATGGTATATTGTAGATTGGCTAAATTTATAGCATATTTTAAACGGCACATTTTAAGATGGACTCAACCATCCTCTAACTAGTTTTGTTGAGCTCACTCTATACAGAAATATATGAAGGTGAATCTATTGAATAAGCTCTTATTTCATAATATCCCGCTGGGTGCTACCGGCGAACGCATCCCGCAGGCAGCTGTAGCTTCAGCACAGACCAGCAAGGAGCTGGTGAAGCGGGAAGAGGGAGACTCCGCTTATTTCCGTAGGCTGGAGGAAGGCGGCATCCTGCTCAACCGCCCGCAGATTGCCGCAGTGCGGCATCATAAAGGGCCGCTGCTGACACTGGCCGGCGCAGGCTCCGGCAAAACCTCGGTTCTGATCTGCAGAACCGGTTATTTGTTGTCCGTGCGCGGCGTCTCGCCGAGTCAGCTGCTATTGCTGACTTTCTCGAGTAAAGCCGCGGCAGAAATGCGCGAACGAATCGCCCTGCTCCCCGGAGTCAGCACAGCTGACGTCGCGCGGCTACAGGCTCGTACGTTCCATTCTTTTTTCTTGTTTTTCTTGCGCAGACAGGGATTGCAGCAGGAGATTTTCAGTGAGACACGGCGCCAGCACATCCTATTGAAGCAGATCATGCGTGAGCTCGGACTGCCGAAGGATGCTTATCCACCGGAAACCCTACTCTCACTGCTCTCTTCCTGCAAAATGAACATGGGCGCCGTGGAAGATCTGCCAGAAGGCACCACCGCCGAAAAAGAAATGAAATCCATTCTGGAAATATACGAACAATGGAAACTAGACAATTTCAAAATCGACTTCGATGATGTCCTCTTAATCGCTTATCGGATGCTGAAGGAGCGTCCGGAGCTTTTGCAAGAGTTGCAGATGAGATATCTGTACGTGATGGTCGATGAGTTTCAAGATACGAACGCCTTGCAGTACGAACTTGTCAAAATGGTCGCTCACCCACAGCATAATCTAATGGTGGTTGGTGACGATGACCAGACGATTTATTCCTTCAACGGAGCGCGCAGTGAGTTCATCTTAGAGTTCGAAAAACTCTATCCGGGAGCAAAGGTTATTACTCTCGATATCAACTACCGCTCAGGCCCAGCTATTGTGGGACTTGGCAACGGCATTATCCGGCACAATACACGCCGACGCTCCAAAACCCTGCAAGCCGCAAAAGGTAGTGGAAGTCAGCCACGATATATGCGTCCGCAAACTGCAGATGAAGAAGCGGAGCAGATGATCGAGCATATTTTAAACGAGGTCTCTAGCGGCAAAAGAGAATATAGTGACTTCGCCATGTTGTACCGGGCGTCGAGCAGTAATCGGGCCGTTCTCGAACTGCTCCTTTTACGCGATATTCCCTATATTGATTACGGAGAAGGGCAATTATTGTACGAGCACTGGCTGATCTCTCCGGTACTGGATCATTTGCGACTCTCCGTGAATCGGCGGAATTTTGCAGCAATGGAGAACATCCTGCCGACGTTATATATGAATCGTGAAAAAGGCATGAATCACATCCGCCAGATGGAGGCTAGACAGCCCAAACAAGGACCGTTAATCCACCTATTGTCTATGCCTGGCATGGAAGACTTCAAGGGAACTAAGCTAAGAGATCGGCTTGATCTAATCCGGAATATACGCGAACTGACCCCAATACAAGCAATTCGGCAGATTCGTACCCAATTCTACGATTATTTCATCGAAGCGAATGAACGGCATCAAGCAACCTTACATCGCGAGACGCTAAAAGAAATGCTAGATGAGCTAGAATCTTCCGCGGCGCGTTTCGACAGCATCCCTGCCTTTCTTGGTTTCATAGATAATGTCACGGAGCGTAACGAGCATAATCGCCAACCAGGTACTAAAGAGCAAGGCAACCGGATTGCACTAATGACCATTCATAAATCAAAAGGGCTAGAGTTCCCTGTTGTGTTTTTAATTGGAGCGTCTGAGGGGATTCTTCCGCATAGCTCTGCACTGGAGGGTGACCGGTTAAAAGATCGCAAGCTTGCTGCCGGAAGCAGCGGAGCTTCAAGCCTAGCCGCGCTGGAGGAGGAACGGAGACTGGCGTATGTGGCCGTTACGAGAGCCCGAGAGGAGCTGTTTATCAGCTCACCTGCACAGCATCGCGGTAAAAAAGCGGAGGTTTCCCGCTTCATGTTATCCGCCTTTCGTTCAGCTGTTTCTTCCACAGCAGCAACTACGGTGGGTAGAGCAGTAACAACAAGAACAGTGACGACAAGAGCCTTGCCGACCAGCCGAACAACCACAACAAAAACCCATGTCGTTCCGGTATGGAATTGCACGGGCAGCAGCTGTCCTGGTTGGACACGCATGAAAGCTGGTGGAGCCGAGGACCATCTAACCTCGAAGCCCTGCCCTCTATGTAGCTCGCCTATGGCAAAGGATCAGAGAGAAGTTCCAGTATGATTCTCACAAAAAAAAGCAAGTTTCCTCTTCCCTGGAAACTTGCTTTTTGATATATAACGCCATGTTTCGGCTTAAGTCCACGCCCACAAAAATCCATCGCGATCCCACGCGATTTTGCCGCTGTGCAGCTTTCGGAAAGCTTTCTTTACTTCCTTGGACAGTGAGGCATTGCCATTCTCATTCACAAATACAAATTGTTCCCCAAAATTCTCTTTTACATATTCAATCGCCGCGGTCTGATACAAGGTACCCGTAAACCGAATTTCCTTAACCATCCATTCCGCTACATCTTGTGCTGTTACTTCCATATGGATGTGCCTCCTTTCGTAAGTGCTTCATGCTAAAATGTGCCCTCATTATAACATGAATACAGCCCGACCGGACAAACGTCCGAATCGGGCTGTATTAGGCTGATTTTAATTATTGTGGATAGTTATGATTCGAAGGATAACGGGTCTTCTGTCCGCCACTTACCATCAACAAAATCCCTGTAATCAAGTGCAGTGCCCATCCCACAAGTGGAATCCAAGCCAATAAAGAAGTTACAATTCCGAGCACTGAACCATAGATAGATTCATTGTTCTTTAAAGATAAAATCAAAGTGATTAGATGAAGAATAAACATAAATCCCAGTACAGAGTACCCACTGAACACTACAATAGTAGCACCCAGAAATGGAATCGCCAAAATAATTTCAAACGAGCCTGTAATCCATTTCATACCTCTAGCAGCACTCAATAGACAACCTCCCAAATAGGTAAAATATACTATTTATTATACAAAAATCCAGATTCCTCGTATATGATTTTTATTGTGCTTGCCTATTATAATTTTTATCCCAGTGGCAAGGGCTCAGCACCTTCATGATGTAATTGCTTCTGTACAAAAGGAGGCAAGCCTTCCTTGCTCATTGCAGCCGAAGGAGCAAGCCCCAAGCAATGGCACATTAGCGGAGCTAACCGCAACTGGGGAATTACTTGATCCTCTTTTTCCGAAGACAACACATCTACTCCAAACGTATATAACGGCACATCCCGCTCGGAAGAGGTGACCCCTCCATGGTGCCCGTTTGCGTTCATTCCATGATCGGCCGTAATCAGAATCTTATACCCCTGCTCCATCCAAATGGGCAAAACAGTGGCCAGCAGACCGTCGGCATTACGCACGGAAAGCTCATATTCCTTACTCTCCCCGCCATAACGATGCCCGGCATCATCTATATTCATGGAGTGAATGTATAGAAAATGCGGATCATAAGCACTCCGTAAATACACAGCGTCGGCAAACACATGGCTGTCAGGATAGTGATCCTCGAAATAAAAGCTCCCATGCTGAATCGGCTTCATCACATTATGCTGATGACGATCAGCCAGCGGATCAAAAGGGGCCGAATTATAAAGCTCACTGACCCAATGATAGGCAACAGCAGCTGTACGCAAATTAGCGCCCACTGCCAGATGAAATACACTTTCTTCATGGCTTGGTCTCACAATATGGTTGGCCGTAATTCCATTTTTGGACACGGGTGTACCCGTTAAGAGCACTTCATAAAGCGGGCGTGATAGACTAGGTAATTCTGACTGCACTCGATAACAAGATAAGGAGCCTTGCTCCACAAGATGCTCCAGATACCCCATGTACTTGCGAGCAGCATCATATCTAAGTCCATCCAAGACAACCACAATGAGTTTATTGGTCATTTCCGACATTCTACTCACGCTCCTTCTCGCTCTAAATGTAAAAGCTCGGAAGGGTTCAGCGCCAATGTGACTTTCTCCCCTTCTCCAACCCGCAGCCAGCGTCCATCATTTAAAAGATCAACCGTTAAGCGGATTCCTTCAGCCTCAACCGTACATCGAATGATATTTCCAAGCACAGACACCGATTTAATCATTCCATTCACCAGCTGCGCTCCGGCAGCAGCCTCCTGTTGACCCGCTCCCTCATGCAGCAGCGTTACGGCTTCGGGACGAATGGCAAAGCTGTCCATCCCACTATCTATTCCATGGAACAGCGCCATCACTTCAGGCCGAGTCAATACGTTATAACTGCCCATGAACCGGGCAACGAACTCTGTCCGCGGCGCCGTATACAGTCCTTCCGGTGTTCCATCCTGAACAATTCGCCCACCGTTCATAATGCAGATACGGTCTGATAGGATCAGCGCCTCTTCCTGATCATGCGTAACGAATAGGGTCGTCATGTTAAAACGCTTCTGAATATCGCGAATTTCAGCACGTAGATTCTTGCGAATCTTGGCATCGAGTGCACTCAGGGGTTCATCCAGCAGTAATACTTTGGGCTGCACGGCTAGAGAACGGGCCAACGCTACACGCTGCTGCTGTCCACCGGAGAGTGACTGCGGATAGTCATCCCGCTTCTCCTCCAGATCAACTAAAGCAAGCAGTTCCTCGCAGCGGCTACGTCTGGCGGATTTGGATACTCCACGCATTTTCATTCCATACTCAATATTTTGGCTCACTGTCAAATTAGGGAATAGAGCATAAGACTGAAACACCATCCCCACCTCGCGTTTACGGGGCGGCAGATTTGCCAGATCTTTATTTTCCAGAAGAATTCTGCCGCCATCCAGCTCCGAAAGGCCAGCTATGCAGCGAAGTAACGTACTTTTCCCACAACCGGAGGGCCCCAGCAGCGTCACGAACTCCCCTTCGCGAATCTCTAAATCTATATTGTCTAGCACACAGGTATCACCGAACATTTTACGTATACCTTGCAGCTTCAGATAATCGTTCATCCCTTAACGCCTCCCCCCATCTTTTTGCCAAGCTTCATCAGTACCATCGAAAGGACTAGAATAAACAGAAAATACGAGATCGCAATCGCGCTGGCTAAATGCCCGCTTTCGCCCATTCTTTGATATAGATATACCTGAATTGTCTGAATATGTCCGCCAACTAGCATATTGGTAAGAACAAATTCGCCAAACAGAACAGAAAATGATAAAAGGGTCGAAACGATAACCCCAGGCCAGATATTTGGCAAAATCACATTCACAAAAGCCGTTCTGCGGCGGGCTCCAAGCAATTCTGCAGCATGCAGCAGCTCCACGGCGTTAACGGTCAACAGACTATTGCGAATGCCCTGATACATATAGGGAAGGATGACTACAAAATATGCTCCCACCAATAAATAAGCTGTTCCAGCGATATCCAAGGGACCAGAGGAATAGGTACGAATAAGACCCACCGCAGCCACTACACCGGGCACCGCATAAGGCAGAACAACGATTACCTTCATAAAGTTCTCCCAACGCGGAAAATAAATGGTGATGACAAAAACAGCTGGCAGCATCACGGCCAGACTCAGTACCACACTGATCAGACATAAATACAGGGAGGTCCAAAGCGCCTCCAAAAAACGAATATCCTTAAACATTTCTCCGAACCAATTTAATGTCCATGCTTGAGGCAACAAGGTATTCTGCCAGTCCTGCGCGAAGGCATAAATACCGGTTGCCAGCAGTGGAAGTAATAAATACGCCATGAGCATTAGCATGAAGGTACGCGGAGCAAAGCCCGCTTTACGTATATTCATTGCCGCGCCTCCTCACTGGCTGCTGTCCATAAGCGCCGAGAAGATTTGGCTTTTACATTCGATTTACTGAGCGCTTTAGCTCCAAATCTTTCCGTGCGCCGAACCATCAGATGATTCAAATAAACTGCCAAAATCGTAGTCAGACCGAGTAATACAGCAAGCGCACTCCCCATTTCAGGCTGAGTAACCACATCCCCAGCAACCAGAGAACCGATACGTACCGCCAGCAGATTATAATTCCCGCCAACTAATGCGTAAGCCGTGGCATAAGCGCCCATTGCATTGGCAAAAAGAATTCCGAGCGTGCCAAATATCGCCGGGGTTAGAATCGGTAGCCCAATCGTCTTCCAGAACTGCCACGGTCCTGCCCCCAGCAAGGACGCCGCCTCTCTCCACTGCTCACGAATGCCATAAAAAGACGGATATAAGAGCAGTAAGGCTAACGGAACCTGAAAATAGACATACACCAGAATCAGACCAGACCAGCTATATAAATCAAAGTCGGCAAAAACACTCCAGCCCCACTGTTTGAATAAAAGCGTAAACACCCCGTTATTTCCGAGCAAAATAATATATGCAAAAGCTAACGGGACCCCCGCAAAGTTAGAGGTCATATTCGACAGCATTAAGAGTCTGTCCCTTACCTTTGGAGTGAACCGAGTAATACAATATGCACAAAAAAGTCCGACAATGATCCCTATCAGACTTGAAGTTAAAGAGATTAGCAAGCTGTTCTTGATTGCCTGCATGTAATAGGCACTTTGCAGTGCATGCAGATAATTGCCTAGCGTAAACCCAGTTCCGTCTGCCTTTTGGAAACTTCCCGTCAGCATGGACAATACAGGTACCAGCTGAAATGCCAACACCATCAGTGCAAACGGAATGAGTGCCAGAATCACACCGCGGCTTTTCTGTTTCAACTTCCTCACTCCTTGTCGCGGGAATAGAACAAGGGCGCCTTACGGCATCGTGACGAAGGCGCCCTGCTTCTTTTTTTAGGGAAGAACAATTCTAGTTCAAATGCACAAGCACACGTTCCTGCCATAATTGCGGAATGGTCTTCGCCGTTTCTTCCCACACCTTGTAATCACCAACAGGCTTAGCATTGACATATTCCTCTTTTGGCAGCAGCTTAGCCGCAACATCATCCGGCAGCGTTACGCTGTCACGGATCGGACGAGCGTACCCTTTGGCAAGATTAATCTGTCCTTCATCACTAAGGATGTACTGACGAGTCAGCTTCGCAGCATTAGGATGCGGTGCATATTTGTTAATGATCGTTGCATAACCGCTCACCACACTGCCTTCCTTCGGAATGGCTACCGCGAAGCCATCTTTGTTGATCTGGTCTCTATAGTTCAAAGCGTTGAAATCCCACAGCAGGGTAACTTCTACTTCCCCTTTTTCGATATTGGCAAGGGAAGCTTCTGCATTGGAGAGACGTCCTTTTTTAGCCAAATCCTCGAAGAAAGCGATCCCCGGCTCAATGTTCGACTCATCACCGCCAAAGGCAATTGCTGCCGCCAATACAGCCATCTGAGCTTGAGCAGCTTTGGTTACATCGCCAACGATGATTTTGTAGCTGCCGTTCTTAAGATCTTCCCAGCTCTTCGGTGGATTAGCCACAAGCTTGGTGTTCGTCAGAAAAGAAATTGTGCCTTGATAGCCGACAATCCAATTTCCGTCTTTATCCTTAGCCCAATCGGGGATTTCATCCCAGTAGGACGTTTTATAAGGCTGTGTTACTCCTTTATCTACGGCAACCGTTCCAAAAGCGATCCCTACATCTCCAATGTCAGCCGTTGGCTTATCTTTTTCTGCATCAAACTTGGCAATTTCCTCCGCGCTCGACATATCCGTATCTGAATGTGTAAGACCATACTTACTACTCATATCACTCCATGTATCTTTCCAATTCGCCCAGGAATCCGGCATTCCCACACTGATAACACTGCCTTCTTCTTTAGCTTTATTCTCGATCTCGGTCAGACTTAACTCTTTGGTGCCAGCATTTCCATTCGTTGTTTCCTCAGCCTTGGCCGAATTTCCACAAGCAGCAAGCAACAGGACGAGCAAGGATAACATTAGACCCATCGATAATTGATTTTTGATCCCTTTTTTCATGATTTCCCCTTCACTCCTATTTCTTATTTGCGGGCTTCTCTATGCTCCAACTGTTAGGCACCCAATTGCAGTATAGGCGTGTACTATTTTCGTGACATTAAGGAGGATAGGAATATTTGTAAATAAAAAGTAAGACATACCAAAAAACCACCTGATTTCCACAGGCAGCTTTGGTGTTTACATTATTTTATTAAATAAAGTTACACTACCTTCTACGCGCCGCGACACTAACCACGCCGTATCTATAGAGCACTTTCTTACCGAACCACCCAAATAACCGATCCGTGAAAAAGCCCATAAAGCCAAGGCAGAATAACCCTACAAAAATCCAATCTGTACGAAAGAATAACCGTGAATTCCAAATCAGATAACCTACACCTTCGTTCGAAGCAATCATTTCCGCACCGATTATTGCCATATACGACGTTCCCATCGCTAACCGGATGCCTGTAAAAATATACGGTATCGTCGCCGGAACGATTACATGAATCAGGATTTGCCACTCACTGGCGCCCATACTGCGGGCTGAGCGGATTTTATCCTCCTCCACAGACATTACACCGGTTAAGGTATTCAGCACCACGATAAAAAAGGTAGCGTACATAATCAACGCAATCTTCGACTGCTCTCCAATGCCAAACCACACTAGAAACAATGTAATGAACGCAATCGGCGGGATAAAACGGATAAAGTTCAGAAAAGGCTCTGCAAAGATACGAATCACATTCACCTTTCCAATTACCAATCCTACGGGAATCGCCATTAAACTGCCGAGTACCCAGCCAATAAGCACCCGGTAAAAGCTAATGCCGATATATTGCATCAAGGTGCCGTCTTCCAGCAGTTCCCGGCCACCCTGGAGCGTACTCCACGGTCCAGGGATCACATCAGGACCGTAGATCACCGCCCCAAGCTGCCAGATGCAGAGTGCGGCAATCCATAGTATAGATACAGAAACCCATTTCTTTTCTACCCATTTCATCATCTGTCCCACCCTATCCTATTCTTCGAAATGGCTCTGAATTTGATTGTATAGCGAGTAAAATTCCAGTGATGCGATGTCCCGCGGATAAGGCAACGTGTTGTCATAAATGTCCGTGATATTAGAGGAAGGCCCTACAGACATAATGCCGATCCGTTCCCCCAGCAGCAAAGCTTCCTGAATATCATGGGTTACAAAAATCACTGTCTTATGCGTCTGTTGCCAGATATTTACTAGCTCCTTCTGCATTGTCCTCCGAGTCATCGCGTCAAGCGCACCAAAGGGCTCATCCATCAGCAGGATTGCCGGATCATTGGCGAGCACCCGTGCCAGCTGAACACGCTGCTTCATCCCTCCTGATAGTTCCTTCGGGAACTTCTCCTCATGCCCGTTCAGACCTACAAGCCCGATAAACCTATCCGATATCGTGCGCCGTTCTGCCTTTGCAATTTTTTTCATTCGCAGTCCGAACTCCACATTCTCTCGAACTGTTAGCCAAGGGAATAAAGAGGAGTCCGCTTGTTGAAACACAACTGCCCGATCTCTGCCAGGCTTATTTACCTCTTCGTTATCCACCCGAAGGTTACCGCCAGATTTGGAAACAAATCCGGCGATCATATTCAGCAGCGTCGATTTTCCGCAGCCACTTGGACCGAGTAGAACGAAGAACTCTCCGCCTTTGATTATGAGATCCACATCTTTAATAATATAATGAACGTCTCCGGCGGTTGGCTCACTGTAGCTCTTGCGAAGCTGCTCAATATGAATGGTGTGCTGCTTAGCAGGCAATGACATTTTGAACCCTCCTATTTCTTATACGTGACTTCTTCCGGCAAAGCTTTGGTTAATGGTTCAAGATTCAGCTTGCTATCCAGATCGAAATCCTTCTCGATGATTCCTGTGTCGACCATATACTTCTTCTGCTTAGTCAGACTGTCATAAGCCGCCTGCGTGAATCCGAGGGCCCACGGATTGTTCGGAAGATCTTTAATCGTGGATTCCTTAGGCTGCTTCACTTCCTCGTACATTAAATCAGCAACCTCATCGGGATGAGCCTGTGCATAGACCCCAGCTTCATCCACTGCTGCGAGAAAGTTCGCAATCCCCTCAGGATTTTTTGTTATAAAATCATTCCCTGCTACAATGCCCATTCCTAATCGTACGGTTGTTTTGGACATATCCGTCAGCTCATGTACACCTGCAAGGGCACCCAGCTTATCATTAAGAACGGAACCATAGAACCATGCCCCATCCACAGCCCCTTGCTTCAAAGCGATATAAGATTCATCAAATGCTCCTTGTCCTATCAGCTCCACATCACTTAATGCAAGTTGATGCTCTTTCAAATATTCATCCCAAAGGTACGGAATGAAGGTTCCACGAATAAAGCTCAGCTTCTTGTCCTTCAATTCCTCAGCTGTCTTGATATTATCCTGTACGAACAGCTTCCATTCTGTAGAAGCTTCATCTGTCGCCAGACCCGCTGAAGCGATGATCGCGTAATCTCCTTTCGACACTGCGTTCAGCAGGGGGAAATCTACCCCGAAAGCCACATCTACCTGCTTAATGAAGAGTGCATTTACACCTTCTGCCGGGGAACCAAAGTTGACTAGTTCAGCGTCTACCCCGTGTTTGGCAAAGATACCTTTATCTAATGCCACACGAAAAGTTGGATTCGTATTGATGTCAGCGATTTTAATCTTCAAGGTCTCTACTTTGCCGCTAACCGCTCCATCTTTAGCCGGCGACGCATCACCTTTGGAGCCGCAGCCTGATAAAAGGATAACAACGGTTAAGGATAAGAGCAGGAAGCTTGAGCTGATCCATGAATTTTTCACAACGACACCCCCTTAAATTTGTTCATTGGCTTTGCGGCTGCTACCTTCATCTGTTGTCGCCACACAAGCAGCCCCTTCAACAAACGGCAGGGTAGTCGCCACACTTACTACAGAATCCGAACCTTTAGGCGCGGCCCCTGGTACTCTGAACTGCGTGACATCTATCGCCTCAATCGCTTGTTCTTCCGGCTGCTCCAGCTGTGGTACCCACGCATAAGGCACACGATAGGAACGGTAAACCATGTTTGTATTTCTGGAATCGTTATACGGTGAGATATATTCCCAGACCAGTTCATGCTCTGGCGTAACCTCGAAAAGTCTACCGTTAGATCCTTCTGTAATTAAGGTGTTGCCATTCGGAAGCCGCTGTGCTGAGCTGATATAAGGACTGTAGAATTTGTAAGAATCCGTCGGAACGGAGAAGCCTGCTTCTGCCGCGGTATACTGCCATTCAATTTCGAGTGTCACTGGATTAATCTCTAGAATTCGAGAGTAGTCGCGGAGTGCATTTTTTTGCCCAAAGGGTGAAGATGGATTCGGAAGGCCGTAACCACCCCAGCCACCGTTATCAAATACGAGTAGGTTGCCTTCTCCCGGTAAGCCCTTCGGAATGATGTGTGCATGATGCTGGCCAATGATCCAATCGATATGCTTCAATTCCGGTAATGAGTAATCTGGACCGATTCTCCAAACGATAGCTCCAGTACGCTTATCTGTAATTGCGATAATATTCGCTTCCCGTGCATCCCAGATCACGTTATCCGGATGGAAACGCTCATCTCCTGCATCATAAAATTTATTAGGTCCTACATAGGAAGCTGAGTTGATATGCAACCAGTCACCTACACCCCCGCCCAGATTCCCGAAGGAGCGTGAGTTAGGATCACGGAATAGAACGTTTTTGGCCGCTTCATCAAAGCCAAGCTCTGCAAAATGTTCATTTGGAGCCCACTCCCAAACGATGTTTCCTTCCCAGTCCACTTCGATGATCGTGTCATCCAGCAACTGCTTGTCGGAGATTTGATGGTTGTAAATATTTTTGTGAGCGAGGATTAGGGTGTTCCCACCGTCTACCTTTGGCTCTAGCCCTGGTGCAAAATAACCCACTGGATTGCCTTCGCGCTGATAGTCATGATGCTGGCGGGCATACCAGAGCGGTTCATAACCCGGATCTTCTATATGCTCATAGCTGTTATATCTCCACACGATGTTACCGTCCCAATCGACCTGCACCAGATCTACATTATCCTGAATGCCAAATTTGGGATCTCTTCTACCTGTGCTGCCTAGCACATAACCACCAGGGAGGATTTTAGCCGGAAACCCGAGCAGTCCCTTCCATAAATGCACTTCTTTACCGTTCATATCTATCAGTACAACACCTTCTTCACCTGCTTGAAATACGGTATAGCCGCTCCATGCCTTGCCCGGATTATATACAGTTGCCCCAGTTGGATATATGGTTGAATGTCCCATAGTTCATCTCTCCTACATTTGATTTTTTTAATAGCTAAGATAATTACTTTTCTTTGTGACTGCTCGTGGCTTCTGTTCAAGGTTCGGTGCAGACTCGGTCTCCGCATTCTCCTTCGCCAGCTTCAGCAAGGTTTCTGAGAATCCCTCCAGATTGCTGATGATCCGCTGATAGAATTGACTTTGCTGTGCCAATTCCTCTTCCGTAAACCCCTCAAACAGAAGCGAAATACATCGTTCCCCAATGTTGCTGTTAAGCTCCGCCATCTCCCGGCCTTTATCTGTAATGTCCAGCATCACCGTCCTGCGGTCTCCCTCCTTACGTCTGCGTACAGTAAATCCGCCTGTCTCAAGCTTATCGCTCAAAGCGGTGATCGCACCTGACGTAAAGTCCAGTTCATCCGCTAAATCCCCAAGCCGCTGTTCACCCTCACGAATGATTTTGTGCAGAATCAGCATGCCTGGTAAGGAGATCCCTTCCACAGTGACCTTATCCCGCTCCTTTACGAATCTGCGAACCACCTTGCGAAATCCCCAATCCGTCTCCTCCAGCTGTCTCCAATACGTATCGCTCATGCCTACCTCATCTCTCTCCATAGCCAACAAAAAAGACTCCCAGCACAAGTCCCTGACAAGGGAAAGTACGGGAGCCTTTGGTGGTCCAATCAGCTCGGATGAATTATTTCACTGTTCATTTAATTACTGTTTAACTATTGGTGATATCATATAACCCTTTATTCCTACCTGTCAAGTATGTATTTTAAATACTAAAAAAATCACATCCATAATGGCACAAATCGAGTACTTGTTCCAACTTAAAATCGCATAAAATTTAAGCTTTTTCATTGACATTTTGCCCATTGTTAAATATATTGTACCTAAGAATAAATGTTTACCTAGGGAAACAAATTAGATAATCGAAATAAATGTTTCCAACAGGAAACAAATCAATGAATTTCAAGACGAGGAGCTTTTTAATGATTGAAATTAGAAACCTAAACGTGGATTACTTCGGTAATTCAGCGCTAGAAAATGTAAATATTGATATTCCCTTTGGATATACGGTCGGAATTATCGGGCCAAATGGAGCAGGGAAATCCACATTCATTAAGTCATTGTTAGAAGTAATTAAGAAAAGAAGCGGAACGGTGAGGGTAGAGGGAAGAGACATTTCTGAGTATAAGCGTAAGATCGCATATGTACCGCAAAAAAATGACATCGATCTTACTTTTCCAATCACGGTGAAGGATACAGTACTGACTGGAACTTACCCAAACCTGAAGATCTTTCAGCGCCCCGGTAAACAAGAGCGGCAATGCGTCGAGGAATGTATGGCCATGGTAGATATAAGTGACCTTGCGAATAAACAAATTAGTAATTTGTCTGGAGGACAACTACAAAGAGTTTTTATTGCCAGAGCGCTTGCCCAAAAAGCGGATGTATTTTTTTTAGACGAACCTTTTGTCGGCATAGATCTAGTCAGTGAGAAAATTATTGTAAAACTGCTTAAACAGCTTCGCGAAGAAGGGAAAACCATATTGATCGTTCATCATGATTTACATGAAGTCGAAGAATATTTTGACAAAGTCATCATTCTCAATAAAAAGCTTATTGCTTTTGGTGACGTTAAAGACACGTTTACTCCGGAGAATATCCTCAGTGCCTATGGTGCCTCCTTAGGTAATCTGGTCATCAAAGGGATGGGAGGCGCCGATAATGATTGATTATTTCTCATCGTTATTAAACATTCCCATCTATGCGCTTAACGCCGGATTGTCTGCTATCATTCTTGGCATTGTTTCAGGGGTTTTAGGAAGTTTTATTGTACTCAGAAAAATGTCATTAATGGGAGATGCTTTGTCTCATGCTGTATTACCGGGTGTGGCGTTATCTTATATTTTAGGGATCAACATTCTTGTGGGAGCTTCATTGTTTGGACTTTTAGCAGCCATCCTCATTCAATTCATAACAAGTCGCAGCAATATCAAAAGTGATACCTCGATCGGAATTATTCTCAGCTCTTTTTTTGCACTGGGGATTGTCCTCATCACGTTTGCCAAAAGCGGGCTTGATCTAACTCACATTTTATTTGGTAACATTTTAGCCGTCCCGCAGTCCGAATTAATGCAGTCATTTATTATCATGCTTGTTGTTATAGCCATCATTTCATTGTTGTATAAAGAGCTGTTAATTAGTTCGTTTGATCCTGTCGTCTCTAAAGCATTTGGTTTAAAAACGGGGTTCTATCATTATTTATTGATGATGCTGCTATCCGTGGTTACCGTATCCTCATTATCTCAAGTTGGAATTGTGCTTGTGATTGCAATGCTGGTTATTCCAGCAGCTACATCTTATCTTTGGACGAATAAGCTGATCCATATGATTATCCTGGCTTCTACCATCGGCGCTGTATCTGGAATTATAGGTGTGATCATTAGCTTTAGATTCAATTTACCTACAAGTGCCACCATTGTTCTAGTAGGCGTAAGTTTGTTTGCTATATCTTTTATTATCTCGCCCAAAAATAATTTTCTAAGAAAAGGGGTTAAACAAGGATGAAAACAATAAAGATGCTCTCTTTGACAATGTTCATTTTACTATTTACCGCATGCTCAAATGTTAGTGAAGGAGAAGCAGACAATGACAAGTTGAAGATTGTTGCAACCTACTCCATTATCGCGGATATGACCGAAAACATTGTAGGGGAAAAAGCCGAGGTCTATAGCATGGTTCCCATCGGAACAGACCCGCATATGTACGATCCACTACCTAAAGACACAAGTAAAGTATCTAGCGCAGATTTAGTTTTTTATAACGGATTGAACCTGGAAACGGGTAAGGGGTGGTTCCAAGACCTTCTTGATGTCACTAATAAAAAGGGTGTTGCTTTTGCAGTCTCAGATGAAGTAACTCCAATGTACCTAACAGAAAAAGGCAAAGAAACTCAAGAAGATCCTCATGCCTGGCTTGATGTTCAGAATGCTATTAAATATGTAGATATCATCACTAAACATGTAATCGAAAAAGATCCGGACAACAAAGAGTTTTATCTGAATAACCAATCAGAATATGTTAAGAAGCTTAATGAATTGGATCAATATGCAAAAGAAGCGGTAGAAAAAGTCCCGCAGGAGAAACGTATTTTGGTTACAAGCGAAGGGGCATTTAAGTATTTTTCAAAAGCCTACGGATTTGAGTCCGCATTTATTTGGGAAATCAATACCGATAGTCAAGGAACGCCAGAACAAATGAAAAACATAATTAACATTATTGATGAAAATCAAGTGCCAGCTTTATTTCTGGAAACGAGCGTTAATCCGAAAACAATGGAAACCATCTCCAACGAAACGGGTGTACCGATACATTCTAAGATTTTCACCGATTCTTTAGCTAAGAAAGGCGAAGAAGGCGACACATACATTAAGATGATTAAATGGAATATTGATAAAGTCGTTGAAGGATTATCGTCATAAAAAAAGGCTGTCGAGATTTTTCTCGACAGCCTAAACTTATTTAAAGGATATACTGAATGATTATTGTCCACTTTTCAGCACAATTGCGTTACTGCCCTCATCGTATACCTGCATAAATGATGAAATGGTCGGCAAATAATCGGCTGCCACATACAAAGTACCCTTTATGTTTTGCACATTAAGGCTTACGTCTGGCTTTAGGGTGAGTGTCCAATCCCCTTTGCTAATCATCGTCTCTTTGCTTGCCGCATCCCAGCGAATGTCCGCTCCCCATGAGCTAAATAGCGCTCTAACTGGTAAATATATTTTTCCGGACTCTTTAAGAGGTTGAATAGCACTATTAAACTTCACCTGCGCTCCATCCAACCATACTTGCATGTTCTTACCGGCTGGCAGCAGTGGAACTGCATCAAGCAGATCAGCCTCGCTACGCAATGGCTTAAGGGCTTGCAGATCAAGATTCAATACCTTTAGCTTGTTATTCAGCGTATCGGTCACATACAGCTTCCCAGAGGCAAGTGCAACACCGGAAGGCTGATCAAACATTACTTTATCCAATACTCCAACCTGATCTCCCGAGTTCCCCTGCCCTGCAACTGTTATAACTTTCCCATCCTTTTGGATAGCCCGAACGCGATGGTTCAGACTATCTGCAATCAGCAATACCCCATTGGCATAGGCTAGTCCACGAGGACGATTGAACAACGCCGATAGACGCTCTCCATTCTGGAACCCTCCAGCCATATAGCCAGTCACTGGATCAACAAGGGTTGCTTTGCCTGCAAAGGTCTCCACCTTACCGCCTTTAATTAAACGGATCATCTGATTCCCACTGTCAGCTACATAGAGATTGCCAGATTCATCGAATACAAGACCCAGTGGTTCATTGAACTTGGCTGAAGCTACTGCTCCGTCCAAATAAGCACCATTATTGCCCTGCAGACCCGCAAACGTAGTCACAATACCTTTTGGTGTAACTCTGCGAATCACATGATTCAGTGTATCCGCTACATATATGTTGTCATTGCTGTCTATTGCCAATCCACCCGGCGCGTTAAATTGCGCCACATCAGGCGGTCCATCTTTATAGCCTGCTACTCCCGTTCCTGCGAGGGTATACACTTCTCCATCCTTAATTTTTCGAATGGCATGGTTATCGGTATCACTAATATAGATATTGCCTTTACTGTCAGCAGCGGTGTACGTCGGATGATTAAACAAAGCCTTTGCACTCTTGCCATCGATATATCCTTCAGCACCTTGTCCAGCCACTGTCTGTAGCGCTCCATTACTCCACTTGCTGATCGTACCGCTTCCGGACTGTACGATGATGAGTTCATTACTGCCAGGTACAGCAGTTAGTCCCCATGGCTGTCTAAGAGAGAGTACGGCGTTAGAAGAGATGTTCTGATCTATACTTCCTTGAACGTTGCCGCTTGTGGGCTGCACTGCCTCTGCGGTAACGATACTAGATGGTACTGCGCTTACGAGCATTAATCCACAAACGATGGAGATAATTTCCTTTTTCATTACGTTATTTTCTCCTCTCGAAGGTTATTGCACCTTTAAAATAACAAAGACAATCTAATCTGGAGGTTGTCTATTATTACCTCTACAGGGCCGTTTTCAGTATCTTCAACCCTCACCAGTGGAATGATAACGATATAAGGTTCGGGAGTTAGTCTATTCAAGAATGCCGGAGTAAGTTTAAGTACAAAGGTATTCTCATCGTTCCGATCCAGTACATAATCGGTATCTTCTAGCGGAAATGGATCTCCAAGATCATATTCATAATGATATCTGATCTCCCCTACATCATAACCTAGCGAATGGATGATAAATTCCGGCGCTTCATCTTCACCTATAGGACCCGTATGGTTAAAATAACTCGGAGTGATTTCTCCTTCAAAGTAAAACCCGCCGTCTGCTATCTGTTGAACCTCTTCCTGTACCTGCCCCCCGGTAAGGGCATTCTTTAACAAACCACCATTAACCTTGATTTGAACGAATGACTTATAAGGAAGTGATTCACGCAGCTGAATGTGAAGCTTATTCTCTCGAATGTATACCTCACCTAAATCGAGTGTGTCCTCACTCTGATTTAAGGTAACACTCACACCATCCCTGGCGGCATTAGGATTAGAGTCATCTGCGATATTAAAATCTAACGGTACTGTAAACGGCAAAACAATCTCATTATCACGGACGAGATAGTCATAGATATGTTCTCTAAATTCCTGCTGGTCTATCTCAGGTGCACCGAGTGGATTTGGAGTTTCCGTCGGCGTTGCCGTTGGTTCCGGCGTCGGTGTTGCCGTTGGTTCCGGCGTCGGCGTTGCTGTCGGCTCCGGTGTCGGTGTTGCTGTCGGCTCCGGTGTCGGTGTTGCTGTCGGTTCCGGTGTCGGCGTTGCCGTTGGTTCCGGCGTCGGCGTTGGTGTAGGTCTCGTCGGCGGTGTTGGTCTTGTCATATCTAAGGGAGCCGAACTAGATAGATCATAGTTAATCTGAGGTGGAATGGTTGGAATAGGCGGACTTGAGTGAACGGGCATCGTGGCTTTTATTTGCTCGAGTAGTTGCTCGATTTTTTTCTTAACCGATTCGAATTCCAATATCTCTTCTTCGTTCAGATATTTCAAATGCTGCTCTAGCGCAAATTGCGGTAATGCATTCAGGGACAGCTGCCCCTGTGTCCATTGTTGATTCTCCATAATTAACTGTTGGGATGCTGTTATCATACGCTCAATTAGTGTGGGATCATTAGACGGAATTACGCGGACTGTTCCTTCCAGAACTCCCAGATAATCGCCGCTAATTCCTCCCCCAGCATTAAGGACTACATTGCCTTGGCTATTAACGCTAACAAAAAACTCTGTGCCCATCACGCCCATGATCGCCGTCGGGGTCTCAATCTCAAAACGGGAGTCGCCATCCAGCTTCTTTTTCACCTTGATCAGGACTTGCCCGTTTTGCAGCTTCAGACTTGTCTTTCCGCCGAGCGCTTTTGCACTTTCGACTAATTGGCTAATGGTAAGCGTAGTGTTTGCTCCGATTGTAACTTCTTTGTTAGCATCGAGGTCAAGGCTGATTTGCCCGTCAGTGCCTGTTATAATCGTATCGCCTTGCGTAATCGCCATTCCTTTAAAAGCATTAAATTTCTTCGTTCCCCCGCTCTTTTTCACCTCAGACTTGCCTGAGACCGCGGTTATTTTCCCTACCTTTACGCTGTCCTTCGCCTGTGTGACAACCGCCGGCCAAAGAATACTGAACAATAGAATAAATGATAGTGTAAGCTTCAATGATTTCATTTCAACCCCTCCAATTCATAAACACTAATTCCCTGTTCTTTGCCCTTTACCTTGATCTCTCCTAATGAAACGGCTGATACTCTATCTTTTACAAAAGCGTAGGTAGCCTCACTGATGAGGATTTGTCCCGGCTTCGCATTGCTTTCCAGGCGGGCTGCCGTATTGACGGTGTCTCCAATCGCTGTATAATCCATCCGTGTCTTAGAGCCGATGTTCCCAAATACAGCAGGGCCAGTATGTACCCCAATACCAAATTTAACTACTAGGCCAAAGCGTTCAAACAGCTTTTGTTCTACCGCCGCCGAACCCTCCTTCATCGCCCACGCGGCCTTCACCGCTTGCATCGGATGATCTTCTAGCAGCAATGGAGCATTAAATATCGCCATCGTGGCATCCCCGATAAACTTGTCCAGTGTGCCATCAAACTCAAAAATACAACCCGCGGTCAGATCCAGATACTCATTCAGAATCTCTACAATCTCCTCCGGTTCAGCAGCCTCTGACAACGGGGTGAAGCCTCGAATATCTACGAATAACAAGGTTAGCTCTCTGCGACTTCCTCCCAGCTTCAGACCTTCTTGACCGTTCTTGAGAATTTGATCCACAACCTGTGGAGCAACATATCGGCCAAAAATATCCGTAACTCTACGTTTTTCCATCAACTCCTCTAAATATTGAAAAGCTATCACGATAATACAACTAACGATTAGAAGGGGAATCACATAACCTAGTGAAATCACCGTACCCTGATCATAGAAATAACGACCCGCAAAAATTAGTAGCGCAATGATGACCACAATGGCCGCATAGGAATACAGCATCTTCACTTTACGGAATAGTAGATACGCCAGGAGCGCAACTAGCAAGAGCACTACTTCGTTCCACTTCCAGTCCAGCACTCGTTTATAATTATCGTCGAGCAGAGACTGGATGATATTCGCATGAATTTCCACACCGTATAACGTGTTTTTTCCGCTAATCGGTGTTAAGAAGTCATCCTTAAACCCTGTAGCATAAGGTCCGATAAGCACAATTCTATTCTCAAAATAATCAGGTGGGACCTCTCCGCTAAGCACGGCTGAGTAAGGAATCTCTTCAAAGGCGCCTTTGCCACCTGAATAGGGGATATAAAAGCGTCCAAAGTCATCCAGCGGGAGCTTCTGCGGATCAGCAGTGCTTCCCATCGCCTCTCGATATTTCTGATAGACCGTCCATGACAAGCTGTGAATAGACTCCCCTTCATAATCAAAAGAATAAAGGGCCTTACGCACCACACGGTCTGTATCGGTAATGGTATTAATGTGCGCGGTTGCAGCCGCAGCCTCTCGCAAGGCTTCAAACGGCTGGGACAGCTCCAGCGCTTCAATTTTTCCTTGTTCAGTATTAGATGCAAAAGTGCCATATACGGGCAGAACAACATTTCCCGCCCGAGCGACAGCCGCAGCGAATTCTGTATCTGCCTCGGGATCTTCTGAGCCCACCGGGAACGTCAGGTCAAAGCCGATCACAGCAGGATGTCCCTCAGAGAGCGTATCTAACAGCTGTGCATGAACATTTCTGCTCCACGGCCAGCTGCCAAAGTCCTTCAAGCTTTGATCGTCTATCCCGATAATAGCAATCGTAGTATCCACAGACCGCTCGTGCTGCATCACGCGATCTTGTAACAGATGATCAATAGAGTCCAGACTCCCTCTGTACAGAAGAACCGCAAAAATCACCGTAAGCAGAAGCAAAATATGTGCTAACTTTACTTTCAAGGTTCGTTTCTCCAATCTATGTATTATGGAATGAGTCTGAGCCAGCGCCATTAAGAAATACATAGGATCGCTAGTAATATAACGAAAAATCCATAATCTAAGGCAATCTTTTGAGCATGCTTGTAGGTAAAGAATTTACCTTCAGCACTATAATAAGCGGTCAGATACGTTAGTGATGGATAAGCAAAGAAGAAGGGGTCAGTAGATAACAGAATAAGGGATACAAGCACCCATGGATGAATACCCATTCCTGCGCCAATTGGAAGAAGTGCCGTAACAAGGAGAATGACTGCCGGATAAAGTCTATTAAAAATTTATTCAAAAATATTATATATGAAAAATCATATGAATAGTAAGAATTTCCTACTTTACAAGAAAAAAAGCGGGGGTGAAATACATAAAACGACAAAAAGCAGACCAGAGTTACCTCTGCCTGCCTTTGCCATACTATTCTTATAAATTGATTATTCCATACAGCAGTTTTGCAATTTCAGCACGGGTTACTTTGCCACGTGGATCGAAGTTATTGTCGCCCTTGCCATCAAGGATTCCCTTAGCTTTCAATTCACTTACCGCTTGTTTCGCCCACTCTGATACGCTGCTCATATCCTTAAAGCTTGCATTAGCAGCAACGGAAGACTGTGCTCCAGCTTTGTACTGTATCAATTTCTGCAGGACAACCGCCGCTTCTTCACGTGTAATCGCATCCTTAGGACGGAACTTGCCATCACTGCCTTGGATGAGTCCGAGCTGAACAGCCTTGTCTATCGATGATGCATAATAAGCGTCTTTTGATACATCTGCAAAAGCACCATTCCCCGTAGTTTCACTTATCTCATTCAACCCGAGTGAACGAATGGCTAGTGTAACAAAATCTGCACGGGTTACATTCGCTTGTGGACCATAGTGCGTATCATCGATACCCTTAATCACATGCTTAGCCGTCAGCTTGGAAATGTACGGCTCTGCCCAGTGACCAGCGGTATCACTAAATTGCTTATGGTATTCCAGTACCGCGAAGGAAGAGAAATGATCTGTTGTAAAGGTAACGGTATTACCCTTAAACACTCCACCCAAATATTCCAACGTGCTGCCATTTACATAATAGACACCTGCAAAATCCGTATTGATCTCGGCAAGCTGTTCCTTAGTCAGCGTCAAGGTAATCGTAACAGCACCTTTAAGCTGGTGGATAGCCGTTTCTTTGCCTCCTGCTGATGTACTGAGGTTCAGCGTAACGGTAGCCTTGGATGGACTCATTCCAGCGACATTGCTTTGTACAGCTGTCGTATTTGTATCAACGCTCAGTAGCAGCATGTCACTGCCGGCCGGAATCGCCGGTAAAGAACTTGTTGGTACGCTCAGTGTAACGTTGGAAGACACAATACTCAGATTCAGCTTCTTGTCGACAGCCTGTTGAACGGCCGCTGCATCAAGTGCGAGTTTAATCTGATCTTGAGTCGAAGCTCCTCCGCCCAAGCTAATCTTGATGTTCCCACCTGTCGTAGCTTCTTCTATCACTTTCTTCAACGCTGACGGATCAGCTGTATACGTTCCATTACTTCCTAATGCCAGTTCAATGTTTACTTTTCCCGCTCCAGGTGTCGCTGTAGGCGTTGGAGTCACTGTTGGCACTGGTAAAACTACTGGAGGTGCCGATGTCACCCCTGGTGCTGGTGTCGGGGTCACTTCTGGCGATGGCGATGGCGATGGCGATACCTCTGGTGTCGGTGTTGGTGTCACCTCTGGTGTCGGTGTTACATTCTCTTTCCCAGTGTAGAAGCCCCAAATGTCTGAAAGCACACTACCAGAGTTATCATCCTCGACTTTTGTATACCACTGGTAGTAGCTTTCTGGATTAAGCTTACTCCAAGTGACCTGAGTTTCCGTACCGCTCTCTACTTGCTGATTGGTCGCGATTGTCTGATCACTGTAAACCTTAACTCCAATGTAATCGGTAGCTACACGTTTGGTTACAGGCTGCAGATCGAGATCTAGTACGAACTCATCTTTGCCCGGGAACTCATTTTCATCATAATAATTATAATCATCCAAGTAAGGCGAATAAGTCTTCACACGAAGCTTGTTGTTAGCTACATCGAACTGAAGGAGACGAATATAACCAAGTCCGCCCTCTTCGGCACCTTGATAGTCTGCCAGCATTTGATATACACTGCGGTCCGCAATGCCATCTCCGTTATCATCCAGCTCATCTACCTTAAGCTCTGCATCATGATAATGACCGGACAAAGCTGCGATTACGTTCTTGTTAGGTTTCACAACCTTTTCAAAGATCGTATCGGCAATCGGTGCGCGGTTATTAGATACGAGCAGGTATTCATGAAGACAAAGAATCGCTTTACGCTCTGGATAACGAGCGACAATCTCATTCATCCATTCAATCTCTTCTTCAGCCAGTCCCCAGCCCATATAAACGATAATGAAGTCATTTCCGTTCGCAGATACCAAATCATAATGGCCCCGGTTGTTGTCATAGGAACCGCCAAAGGTTGGCATGTCCTTGAATCTCCATTCACCAAAGTACTGCCAGAATTTCGTATAATCTCCGGTTTGATGACCTACATCATGGTTCCCTGCAAGAACACCATAAGGAATACCTGCATCCTCGAGTACCTTCATGTCCCGATCGGCTTCCTCCCATTGATATTCTTGATAGGACTTATCCACTACATCTCCCGTATGAATAACATATTTCAAATTCAAATTATCCTTATTGTCAGCAATCCACTTCACATTTTTCTGGTAAATGTAAGGATAGCTTTGAGAATAATATTGCGTATCAGACATCCATACAAAGGAAAAATCATAAGTGTCTTGCGTTACTGTAGCTGCAGTCTTAGCCACGGACGCGATCTCATCCTGAACCATCACCGCAATGCTATTTCCATTTCTATAATCTCCAGCAGTCACCGTAGATTTCAGTTCAAAATCCTCAGTACCAGCGATTAAATGATCCAACTGTATCCATTTTTGTCCGGCAGGACTCCACGCGTAGAGACTTACTTTACGGCCTGGAAGTGAATTCCCTTTCCATTCAATATCCACACGATCTGAAGCCTTCACGGATTCATCCAGCTTAATTTCATAGCGCTGATATGGGAATTGCTCAACAGCATCGTTAATTAGGTACTGTCCGTCAACTGCACTTATTTTGCTGTATTCGTCACTGCTAAGGGCTTCTTCGCCCGCAGGAACGGATTGCTTCGGCGGTTCTATATCGGATGCGTTCTTAAATCCAGTAAATCCTTGCTCTGGATGGTTACCATCGTACTTGAAGCCTCTATAGAAGGTAACATCCATCTTATCCTGGTTAGGATCTTCAACCTTAACCTTCAAGGTCGGATTCGTACCCACACCAATCTCCCAGTTCTGAGGTGAGATCAGGAGTGGTGCAAATGGATTTTCATTCGGTACATGGAATGTAATTACCTTTTCCACCTGATTACCTATCTTATCCAATGCGGTGATAGAAAGCGCATGGTCTCCACCGGACAGCTTTCCGGATGAAGTAGCATAAGGCAGTTCAATAACATTGCCATCCAGCTTCACGCTAACTTTATCTACACCTGCGTAAGTATCCTTGATCTCAGCAGTAATTATGAAATTACCACGATAAGTTTTTCCTTCTTCAATCGAAGCTTTAATAGATGGCGGCGTATTGTCTACAATCACATTTGAAGATACCTTGGATCCACCTTCGGTCACTGTTACTTTATGTTCTCCGTCAGTTACTTCTTTAGTGTTCCAGTTATACGCCTTTGAACGGAATAAATCCGATTTCAGATCGAACCGGAAGCCGATGGATTCATGCTTACCTGCGCTGTCCCCCATCTTAATTTCTTTATCACGTTCTGCATAAGCAGGGTCCCAAATTTCTGTGCCGTCTGCAAGTAATAGGCGCACATTCTTCACTTCGAAATCATCTTTATTCTCCTCAGGACGAGGGTCAAAAGGCGATGATTTAGAGCCCGCCCGAATGTAAATCACATTATCCTTGCCTACTTGTAAAGCGGCAGAGGAGATCGGAAAGGTTAATGTCGTATACGTAGTAATCGGGTCCATAAAGGTGTACAGAATACTCGCATCCCCTAATTCTTCTGGACCCATGGTGATACCGTTTTTGAAATAATAATCTACATTCTTCGCATCAAATACAAAGTAAGCATCATTCTCAAGCGCGGCATATACCTCGTTATTGCCGAGCACCTTATTGTCGATGCTCAGGTCCACTTCATCAGCTTTGGCAGTGGCAGAGGTTCCTTTTACCGTCATAGAGCCATTAATGAATTGTCCATCCTTCACATTCAAACGAAGCGCTGATTGATCGGGACCACCTGTGATTTTCACTTTCATTACCGGAGATTCGGTCTCATTCGTGCCGTCAGATACGACGAAATAATACTGTATTTCATTCCTACCAATCAGATCAGCAGATGACAATTTATAATGATACAGACTGTCATTAAAATCTTGAGAAAGATTATGACTGACAAAATCAGGCTGCTTATCCGAAGCTACTCTTACTTCTACGGACGTAACGGCTTTATTGTCATCCGCGAAAGCCTTCAAATCGAGACTCATCGACTGATCAATCTCCGTTATAGCAGTCAGATCATTTACCGTCGGATTCTCGGTATCCGGCTCCACATGGATCGGTGTGATAGGAAGCAGCGCTACATCCACCTGCCCTGGTGACGGAGCAGCTGAACCTGTGCTAATCTTGAGCATTTTGCTTTGCCCATTCACAGGATACTTGTATAGAAGGGCTTTATTTTCTTTGGTGTCATCACCTTTAGCTCCACCATCATAGGTAAGGTCGGCATCATAATACGCAGAGGAAATTTCCTTCTCCGTATTACTCTTGATTACGACTGCCCGGCGGCCAGAGTTGGCCATCCCATCGCTTTTGATTAGAAAGAGATTCGTACCATCAATCAGATTAGTGTTAAATTCTGTATTGAAATCATTGGCAGTGTATGTACTATTAGCACTATTAATAATCCAGAACACCACGGACTGCTGTGCAGGAATTACAAAGCTTTCCTTCGTCGAGGGCCACTTCACATCAGAAGCGTTACCTTTATCAGGATAACGATAATAGATCTTGTAGTTCTTGAAATCAATCGGTGCGTCAGTATTGTTATACACCTCGATGAATTCAAAAGCGTCACTACTCGTTCCCTTTACATTCGTCGAATTCGGCAGCAGCTCTGTAATTAGAAGCTTCGGCACATTGTTCGTGTCGAACGCGGGCAGGTTCACATGAACAGAATAGTTCTCCGTTACATTGTTCACGCGGATGCTGTAGTGCAGTTCTGGCTCTTCCAGCGCAGCCGCGGGAATTACCGCCGTATATTCCCCCTCGCCTTTTGAGGTCATGGTGATTACCGTATCTTTCACCTGAGAAGGAGAGCCGTATTGCAACTTCACTACCGGTAGCGTTCCGTCTGGTCCATTCTCTAAGTTCGTAATCTTCGCGGTGATGGAAAGATCAACTGGATCTACACTGCTCAGCGAGTGGTGTTCAATCACCGGCTGTTTGTCTCCAGGCACTGGCTTAGGAAGCTGTTCTGGCTCTACAGTTCCAGGTGTAGCCGCAACGGTTCCCGAATTTGACATGAGACTCATTGTAGAGCTGTCTGCTTGAGAGAATTGATAGAATATACCGTTATTCTCCTTCACCTGTTCTTTCCCATAAGAAGCAGAGACAATTAAAGCATCTCCTGCTTTACTCTTAATTTGTAAGTTACGCGGAGAAGTGTTAGCCATACCACCGCCACCGTTGATACGGAACAGGTTTACTCCTTCCTGAAGAGTCGCTGAAGGATTAAAGTTTTTGATGAAATCCTCGGCTGGAACATTCAGATTATTGCCGTTCATAATCCAGAAGACGATATTCCCATGCGCCGGTATGACCGCATCTCCATTTGGTGTCCAAGTATCATTGTCATTATAAAAGAAATAATAATCCTTAAAGTTAACTGGCTCGTCCGTATTATTATAGATTTCAACAAATTCATAACCATCTACAGAGGTTCCATTGGTGCCTTTTACATTTTTAGTATCCGGAACAACCTCAGTAATAAGTAAAGAGCCCGGATGGGTAGGTGTCGCATACACAGCTGTTGTCACGTTTGTTTGACTCATAAGTGTAAGTAGCTGATCCTGTTCATCAACATGTAATCCTAATTCGGAAGATGTCTGCTCCGTATCCAGTTGCTCATCAGCATATCCTGCTGGAACCATTATCCCCAACATCAGACTGCTTGCAATTACACCGGATAGAAAACGTTTAGCTTTTGCTGTTATTCTCAAAACTCCGAACACTCCCCATAAGTTTGATTGTGACCCAGTGCATAAATATACATTTGAGATCATCTGGAAAGTATACATCCGGTGTATTATCGCTATATTATTCCAATGTTAAATCTTTAGGTTATCTTAAATATTGTTTAAGCTTCAGCTCAGCTTTCCGGGTTATAATAGAAGCAAGTTAAGCCACAACCATCACAGACACTTTCAACAGAAACCATAAAATGTTATTTGTAAAATAAGAAAAGAGGACTCTAATGGATATAAAAAGAGTGATTATAGTAGGAACCGTAGTTATAGTGATGTCTTTTGGAAATGCTTGGAGCAGCCTTACTGCTAACGCAAGTTCGCCTGCACAATGGTCCACTGTAAAAGCTGCGGATAAAGACGAATTATTATTGAAAGCACTTAACCAGCCCACTGATGAAGATTTGTATGATGCCTTATATGACGGTAAGTCACTTCAAGATATTGCAAAAGAACAAAACACGGATATTGAAGATGTGATCAATCTACAAGTAGCTCAGCTAACGGAACAACTAGATTCACGGCTGGCTTCCGGAAGTATTACGGCTGAGCAGTATGCAGCACATAAGGCGGAGCTGAGGGACATCGTTACGGAGAGTGTTCTCACTTCTTTCGGCTAAGGAAGATACATACAGTGGCCGTACAACATTTCTCCGCGCCAAAATAAAGAGGGTGATCCGAAGCCATGGAATGGCTATCGGATCACCCTCTTTGTATATTCGATGCTATTTAACTGAATTCCTAAGTCTCTATCTTGTTATCCCTAGTGATCTCCAGTATATCCAGGAAGAATACAAAAATTGGAATACCGAGAATTAGACCCCATACACCCATATAGTGCTCAGAGAAGAGAAGTACGATAAAGGTGTAGAACATAGGCAGATTCATTTTGGATGACATCAGTTTTGGATTTAAGAAGTAACCTTCGATAAAATGTAGTATGGCGATCATAACCAATACATATATCGTCATTGCTATGCCACCGATGTTGTAACCAATAATACAAAGCGGTATTAAGGAGATCACAAAGCCTACAACTGGAATCAAACTAAGCAGGAAGATCATAATCGATAAGGCGAATAGATACGGAAAGCCTAAGATCCAAAGTCCAATCACAGTAAAGCATGTATTAAACAGCGCGATCAGAATTTGCGCTTCAATCACTTTACCAAAAGATGAGATGAATTTTCTGCCGAAATACTCAAGCTCAACATAGAACCAGGAAATTTTACTCTCTTTAAGACGGGCAGTGAAACTGACAATTCTGTTCTTCTCAAGGATAAAGACAAAGCTCAGAATGGTGGATAATACGAAGCTGGTGCCCCAATTACTTATTTTCAGGACGTACTCAAGACCATCTTTCACATAAGACTGATAGTTCAAATCCTTAAGCTGGGCAAATAAATACTGCGCAATTTCGTTTTGTGGAATGTTTGCAGGGGTTAAACTGGTCAGAAAATTGGTTAACTGCTTAATCTGAGTAAAGACCTTCGGTAAATAATTCACTAAAGTCACTACGATCAGAGCAATCAGAGCTAAATACAAAATAATAATAATGACTTTACTGTTGACTGCAACATATTTATTGATCCGCTTCGTAAGCAGCACTTGAAAGCTATTCATTACATAAGCAATCAAAAATGTTAACAGTACTAAATTAAGCATATCTCTAATACTGAATAGCAGCAGGGCAACCAGCCCCAAAATAAAAAAACGCCGGACCGTTAAATTCGCGTAATAACGCTTAAATACTTCCATCTGTTCTCTCCATTCACCTACCAATTAGTACTCTATTTATAGTCTACAGTAAGGAATTCACTTATAGCAACTAGTGATTCGCCCAAATTGGCGAAATTTCTCACTTTTTGTAAACTCCTAATGATCGTAGGGAAAGATGATATTCGTTCCATACATTTCCTTATTCGTTTATGTACCGCCCGTTGTGCGCATTAACTTAACGGTTCGACGCTTCTGATCGTAATTGAGATCAATATTTAGATCCTTGCATAATTGCATAAACGGAACCATTAAGGTCCCTTTCCTCATTTCGGGTGCACTTCCTATCAGTGCTACTTTTTGACTATTCAAGGTTAATTCCATGGGCGAATCTATATGTTTGATCTGCTCAAGGGTTTGGACTGCGGTTAGACTCTGGCTTCCCCCGTTGATTCGGGAGGCATTCCGGTCCGTTCTCGCATTTATTCCATCCTGGATTTTAAATGTCAGCGAAATTCCGAGTGAATCACATGCGGATAGCAACCGGTCATTGTAAGATCCGTAAGGAAAGGCAATCGCTGAATCGGTATTTCCCAGTTCTTCCTTCAGCCTTTGCTCCGCCTTGGCCAAGTCACGAGTAACTCTGCTATAGTACTCCGTATTCATTTCATTCCTATTTTCATCGTCGATATATAACAAGGCACTAGCGGCAGGCCGTCCCCCACCTTCCGCATCCACGATACCATAATGGTGTAAATCGTACGTATGACTATAGAACCCCATCCCGTCACGCTTCATTTCACGCATCTGCTCCCAGTTGAGTTTCGGCACACTATTCGGATCGGGGTGGTCAATCGTAGAGACAATAACGAAATTCACTGCCGTATACCCGTATTTTTTCAGAATAGGAAAGGCCAGCTCATAAAAACTCTCATATCCATCATCAAAGGTCAGCAGCACCGCATTGTCTGGAACCGTACCGCCATTTAGCATAAATTCTCGATATTGTTCCATCGTAATCACATGAAACCCTTCCTGCTTCAGCAGGTTCATTTGATCATCAAACCGATCAGCCGATAAAATCCAAGGAAACTGCGGCATTGGCTTCTCTGACAGATGATGGTACATCAGCACAGCTACATGGTCTTTATAGTAGATACCTTTCGGAAGCGGCCCCTGCTTCTGCCAGTCAATATGCATGTTAAGGGCCCGTTCGGCAGCAGCCTTGGGAATCATTAGTTCATCAGGTGAGCCCGGATAAGTAGCTACTGTCTTAATGATTTGACCGTTTACATTTATGGTCAATATCGAAGGTTCACGTTGATTGTTGAAAATAGCAACAAGACTTATTAGCAGAACGATGACTAAAAGTATTATATATTTTTTCGTATGCAATCTCTGAATCTCCTTAATAAAGAAATCTTATTCACTATGTAACTACATATTTGGTGACAGTTCCACCTACTTTTGGTTACATTTTCTTCTTATTTTGTTTCTTATCATAAAAATAGGAGGCGATCCCTAAGTCTCAACTGGCTTAAGGAACACCTCCTTCATATGGAGAGCTATATATTTAATTATGTACATTTATGTGTAATTGTAGACGGTCTAGGACCTTCTCTTATCTGCAAAGTAATTCTCTTCCCCAAGCTCGTCCACAACGATGTTTAATGCTGCTTCCGTCGCCTACCTTTGGACAAACGAAGATAAGCATAAGACGGGCAGCCAAGGCTTCTATGTGGAAGTCTATAGCGATAAAGTACTTATCCGGGGCAGAGATTTTAAAACAGGAACCTGGGTTGACGCTGCGCAATATGAGGTTGCTTATCCAGCGGTAAATGTATATTAAATTTTCACAATAAAAAAAACGATTGTGCACTGGGAGTCCTCCCTCGCAACAATCGTTTTTTTATTGTAGTTATTCAGCTTAGTGTGCAATCGGGGAAATCCGGTAGACTGAAGTGTCTCCATCTGCTGACTTCGTCCCGCTTTCGATCTGCCAACCAAAAGATAATACAGATGCCAGACGTTCCTTCTCAGCCACAGTCAAAGCCGCTTCTACCGCTTCTTTACCCTCTTCAAGCTCCAGCTCTCCCTCTTTACCAAGAGCAACCCATATCCAGCTACGAATGCCGCGGATCGTGTTGTATTTAATCTGATAGCCAGTCTTCACCGCTTGCTCGAACAGTTCTGGCTGCTCCGCTTGCAAAGTGGTCAACTGCTTATAATCAAATTCGTATTCACTCTCGTCAACGGGCAAATCGCCCTCTGCCACTTTACGAAGAATATCCTCATTGGACCAGCCTAAAGATCGAAGTGACTCTACCAATAACGCATCCCACTGGGATAACTTTACTCGGTTCAAATTCTCTGACATCCTGATTCCTCCCGTACCTGTATATAGATTCTACTTATTCCGTGAAATCATAGGCAACATAATGGCCCGGACTAACTTCCTGCAATGTAGAAGTCTCAGCTCTGCCGTACTCTGCCGAATATCCGTCTAAAATAATTCTTTGATTAGCCCGTCTAGGGTCCGTCTCCAAAATGGAAGACAGCAATGCCTTTGTATAAGGATGAATAGGATTCTCGTACAGTTCATCACTTTCGGCTACCTCTACTAGACGACCGCCATACATCACACCAATCCGGTCCGAAATATGACGTACCATCGACAGATCATGCGCAACAAAGAGGTAGGTCAACCCAAATTCGGACTGCAAATCCTCCAGCATATTCACTACCTGCGCCTGAACAGATACATCCAGCGCTGAGATCGGTTCATCACACACTACAAACTCAGGTTTCACAGATAACGCTCGAGCGATCGAAATCCGTTGACGCTGCCCACCGCTGAATTCATGAGGGAAGCGATAAAGATGCTCTCTTTTTAAACCCACCTTATCCAGTAGTGCCGCAACCGCTTCTATACGTTCGTCGCCTTCGTGGACCCCATGGATTTTCATAGGCTCGCTGATCAGATCAAGTACATTCAGGCTTGGATTAAGGGATGAATAGGGATCTTGAAAGATCGATTGAATGCGTCTGCGAAAAGGTTTTAGCTGCTTCTCTCCAAGCTTGCTCAGCGGCTGCCCGTCAAAAGACACTTCACCGTCGGTATAATCATATAATCGCAACAAGCAGCGTCCAACCGTGGACTTGCCGCTTCCTGACTCTCCAACCAGTCCAAAGGTCTCCCCTTGACGAATCTGAAAGCTTACACCATCTACCGCCTTAAGCACAGATGTATCGCGCCCCCATATATCCTTACCTTTAGAGAAATGTTTCTTGAGATTATTTACGTCCACTAGAATCTTATTATCACTCAACCGAACCGCTCCCTTCAACACCAGCTACGGCTGGAGTCTCCTGCGCACCGTCTGCCAGCCAGCACATCGAACGATGACCAGGCGATAATTCGATGACCGGAGGACGCTCACTACAGCGGGCAAAAGCATTAGGGCAACGTTCCATAAAAGGACATCCAGAAGGTGGATTCAGCAAATCCGGCGGTGTACCTTCAATAGGAACAAGTCGTTCACGCGACTTACCGTCACGTTTTGGAATCGAGCGAAGCAGACCTTTCGTATAAGGATGCTGCGGGCGGTAAAAAATATCCTCCACCGTGCCTTCCTCCATCACGAGTCCACCATACATTACGATAACCCGTGTACATACCTGAGCTACCACACCCAAGTCATGGGTAATGAGCGCTACAGCGGTACTGGTATTGTTTTTCAACTCTTTAAAAAGATCGAGAATTTGTGCCTGTATCGTTACATCGAGCGCAGTGGTTGGCTCATCTGCAATCAATAACTCTGGCTGGCAAGAAAGAGCCATGGCAATCATGACCCGCTGGCGCATCCCGCCGCTGAACTCATGCGGATATTGCTGCAGCCGCTGTTCAGGATTATTAATACCTACCTGACGCAGGATGCTTGCCGCCTCTTTAAGCGCTTCTTGCTTATTTAAACCGCGATGCCGACGGATGACCTCCGTAAGCTGCTGGCCGATTTTTTTTACAGGATTAAGAGAGGTCATGGGGTCCTGAAACACCATTGCTATGCGGTTACCGCGCAGCTTTCTCCACTCTTTTTCCGAAAGGTTCGATAAATTCTCACCACGGAAATTGATATTTCCACCGATAATTTTACCCGGAGGTGTAATCAACGACATAATCGCCTTGGCAGTCACACTCTTCCCACTACCAGATTCACCAACGATTCCTACCGTTTCACCAGCATCTATATGAAAGCTAACGCCGCGAACTGCTTGGTTCTCTCCGTCTCGAGTCTGGAAGGAAACCTTCAAATCCTCAACAGATAATAGCCGTTCCGTCATGATGTCTTCACACTCCTATCTTCGGATCAGCTTCGGTTCAAAGCCTACCCGCAAAATATCGCCTAAAACATTAAAGCTCAGTACCGTTAATAGTATCAGTAATCCAGGGAACAAAGCCAGATATGGCGCTTGAGCGATATATCCCTGCGCATTGTTAAGCATACTGCCCCAAGTGGCATTTGGAGGTTGTACCCCAAACCCAAGGAAACTTAGGGACGACTCCATCATAATTGCCGAAGCGATATTATTCGTCGCACCTACAATGACAACAGGCACTAGACCCGGAAGAATATGACGCCAAATAATTCCGAAGTTGCTCTGACCGGAGGCTTTTGCATAGAGTACATATTCCCGTTCTTTGATCGTCATCGTCTCCGCCCGAATGACACGGGCGATATTCATCCACATTAATAGTGCAATAATAATGATGATATTCCCTACACTCGGCTTCAAAAATACGCTAAGCAGTAGCAGAACTAAGAAAGATGGAATGGACAGTACTACATCAAGCATCCGCATGAGAAGATTATCAACCCATCCGCCAAAGAATCCGCTGATTACGCCCACCGTCACACCTATGCCTGTAGCAATGATCATTGAAGCAAAGCCAACTAGCAGTGATACCCGGCCGCCATATAATGCGCGGGCAAAATAATCCCGGCCATAGTCATCCGTCCCGAACCAGTGATCGGCTCCCGGCGATTTCAGACGTGCCAGAACATCCATCGCATTCGGATCATGTCCAGATAAAAAGGCAAATATAGAGCCTAGTGTGAAGATGAATAAAGTAATGAGGGCTGCGACGCCCAATTTATTCGTAAATAGCTCATCTCCAACACTTTTCCATTTACTGCGATTCATGAGGTCACCTCGTTAATTTAATTCGTGGGTCCACGAAGCTATATAGAATATCCGCGACCAGATTGCCGATGATCAGCATTAAAGAGGAGAATAGAGTAATTCCCATAATCACGGGGTAATCCATCCCTTTTACTGCAGTCATCCCCAAAGAGCCAATACCCGGCCATGAAAATACCGTTTCTGTTACAATTGCACCTGCCACCAGATCACCCATAGACATCCCGAGCAATGTAATTACAGGAAGCAACACATGCTTCATTACATGACGGAACAAAATCGTAGTCTTGTTAGATCCAAAAGCATATTGAATCTGCACGTACTCTTCTTTTAGCTGTCCAATGGTACTAGAGCGAATGTATCGCACATAACCTGCGAGGAACCCAAAAGCAAGCACAGTGCAAGGCAGGATACCATGCTTGAATACATCAAACGCCGATTCCACACCAATCGTTCGCATCCCCATAATAGGAAGCAGGTGCAGCTTAATCGCGAATAAGTACATCAGTAAAATGGCAAGCCAAAACAAAGGCACAGATATTCCAACATAGGATAAGAAATTAATCAGCTTATCCACCCAGCGGTTCCGGTTTGCCCCGGCAATAAGACCGAGTGGAATCGCCAGCAAAACAGCAAGACCGATTGCAGAACCCATTAAACCGGCGGTTGCAGGTAGGCGTTCAAGAATTTGATCCAATACTGGCTGATGATTCACTAGGGAATAACCGAAATTCCCCTGCAGTATTTCTTTAATCCAGATTAAATATTGAATGTAGGCTGGCTTATCCAGCCCAAGGTTATGCCGGATGCGCTCAATATCATCTGCGTGCATATTCGGCGTAACGAAGGATAAGACCGGATCCCCCGGAGCCAGCTTAATCATCGCAAAGCACACAACCGAAACAAAGAATAACATCGGCAGGGTTTGCAGTAATCTTCGGACGATAAGTTGTCTCATACGTTTTATTCTCCCAGTTCTGTATCGGTAAAAAAGTAAGCTGGATAACCCAGCTTACTTTTTCCCGTTTTTATTTAAGGTAGATTTTCGATAAATCTTCAAAAATAACGACAGGCTTTAAGACTGCTTCTTCAAGACCGCCGTAGTTCTTGGAGACAGCTACAATAGTCTTAGTATTAGCAATTGGATAAATCGGTGCATCGTCAGCAATGATCTCTTGGATCTTCTTGTAGATCTCACCACGTTTAGTCACATCTGCTTCTCCTGCACCTTCATTGAACAGCTTATCAACCTCAGCATTATTATAATGCGTGTAGTTGGAGTCAGCAGTAGAAGTATACAAAATTCTGTAAGCATCAGGATCGTAACCCATAATATAACCTGCAATCGCAAGTTCAAAATCTGTTGAGTTCATATCGCTGAACTTCTGACCATATGCCGAGGCATCCATATTTTGCAGTTCAACTTCTGCGCCAATGGCCTTTAGCTTTTGTTGCACGTATAGTGAAATGGCTTCCTGAGCTTTATTACCGCTCGATACAATCAATCTCAATTTCAGATCACTAACCCCTGCCGATTGCAGAAGCTCTTTTGCTTTTTCCACATCATTATCGAAAGAAGGTACATCATTAGTATAGAACAATGCATCCGGAGTCAAGAATGACTTCGCCGGGTCTGCATACTCGTTAGAGGTATAAGCAGCCTGAATGATTTCATCACGACTTAGTGCTAGAGACAAGGCTTGACGAACTTCTTTTTTAGCAAGAGCGCCTCTATCGCTGTTCGCATTGAACAACAGGTAGGACAATCGACCTTCACTATAAGGAAGGATTTCGAAATTATTCGAAGCCTCAATCGTACCAACATCCTGTGGATCTAGATATTTAATATTGATCTCACCGTTCTGAAGTGCGAGATTTGCAGCATTCGTATCTTTAGCAATCCGGTATGTTACGGAATCAAGATGTGGCTTGCCGCCGAAGTAG
Organism: Paenibacillus sp. FSL E2-0201; assembly: GCF_037963325.1. Taxonomy (NCBI): domain Bacteria; kingdom Bacillati; phylum Bacillota; class Bacilli; order Caryophanales; family Paenibacillaceae; genus Paenibacillus; species Paenibacillus sp. FSL E2-0201. The sequence continues at coordinate 294,802 of NZ_CP150154.1, read as the reverse complement.
TTATCAAATCTCTCGAGTGTAACATATTCGCCTGGTTTGTATTCTTTAAATTTGAATGGGCCAGATCCGACCGGAGCAGCATTCTTGGTGCTTTTCTCTAGATCCGTCTCATTCTCAAAAATATGCTTTGGAATCGGGAATACTTGCACTAGTGTAGCTTCAAAAGCTGGGCTGACCTGCGGAAGCTTGAACTCTACGGTCAGATCATCCACCTTAACTGCCTTAACGGGTTTATCACCGATGAATAAGTTTGCTCTCAACATGCTGTTTTGTTTCTCATCGAGGATGCTATCAATCGTGAACACGACATCGTCAGCAGTAAGCTTTTCTCCGTCATGCCATGTAAGACCATCTTTAAGCTTCAAAGTATAAGTCAGGTTATCTTCTGACAGTGTCAGGCTGTCTGCCAAGTAGAAGGTCTTCTTACCATCATTTACTTGGAACAGTGGAGCATAGAGCGCTTGGTCAATCGTAAGACTGACACGGTCACCCGCATAGTTCGGATTTAGAATACCAGGATCAGCAGCGACCCCAATAATCAAGTTGCCTCCATCTTTTGGCTCAGTACTTGTTGTCGTTCCATCATTAGTAGCAGGTGTTTGATTTGTATTTGTGGAAGTGGCGGTGTTCCCTCCGGAGCACGCACTAATCAAAAATGTTAACAAAATCAAAGTAATAACTCCAGATAATCCTCTACGCATAAGTTTCTCCCCCGTAATCTGTATTCTGCGTTGCTTGTGTTTTTTATATTGTATATCGGAATACTAGGAATTACAATGGATAGCATTTCACATTAATGTAATATTGAGGAAATCGATAATTCTACCACCATTTGCATCATACCAGAACACATCCGCACTAGGATTCATGCCTAATATTCGATTGATTAACTCCTGTACTTTTAGCGGTGATTTACCCATTGCTCTCATCCTCTGCGGTTCATGTTGGCATCTGTATCTAATTATTCGGTTATTGTACAGCAGATTGTTACGAATTAATATATCTAACACTCATTTACTTTACAGAACTTTGAAAAATAAGGATTATTGCCGCTCCCCTGTAAACATATTGAGAACATACGGATACATCCAAGGAAAGAGGGGGCATCCCTCAAGGAGGCGGCAATGACGGAAACCAAGATTCGTGTATTGATCGGCAGTCCGATCCACCAGAAGCCTACGGTTTTAAAAGAATTTCTCAATTCCTTGCTTCGTCTGAATGTAGCCAATATTGAGCTGGATTTTCATCTGATAGATGATAATGATGATGAGGAATCAACCCGGCTACTCCAGGAATTCAAAAGCATGGGTGATCATATTTATCTTCAGAGCTCCGGCTTTCATGATGCGTATATTCGCAATGATACTACCCACTTCTGGAGTACCGATTTAGTCTGGAAAGTAGCCAACTTTAAGAATCTCATGATCAACCGAGCCCAGACCCTGAATTATGACTATTTGTTTCTGATTGACTCTGATCTCATTCTCCATCCCGATACCCTCAGACATCTCATAGGTGCGAACAAGGATATTATCTCAGAGGTATTCTGGACGCAGTGGCAGCCCGGAACTATGTTTCAGCCGCAGGTATGGATGCACGACGAATACAATCAATGGGAGTTACTGCCCGGCGAAAAACTGCAACAAGAAGAGATCAATCGCAGATTTCATGAATTCATAGCTAAGATGCGGAATCCCGGAATTTATGAAGTAGGCGGACTCGGGGCTTGTACATTGATTAGTCAGCATGCGATAAAAGCCGGGGTTAGCTACAATCAAATTCGCAACATTTCTTATTGGGGAGAAGACCGCCATTTCTGCATTCGTGCCGCAGCCCTTGGCATTCCCCTGTTCGTCGACACCCATTATCCGGCGCTACACTTGTATAGAGACAGTGATTTGAGCAAAGTTGACGATTTTATCAAAGAAACCACGGAGACCAAAGCTGACTCCACTGATGCAGCGAGCAATTTATCTACGGATGATGTGCCTATAACGACAGAGTCGACCTCCACACCAGACAATCTAACCAATACAGACATTACAGAGAATCCAGACAATCTAACCAATACAGACATTACAGAGAATCCAGACAATGAAAGTTCCAAGGAAACAATCCCTCTAGCCAAAAAGCGGCCCAAGCTAACCCTCACCATGGTTGTGAAAAATGAAAGTGGACGCTTTCTGCGACAGGTTCTGGAGGAGCATCGCAAATACATCGATGAGGCCGTCATTATTGATGATGGCAGCACGGATAATTCAGCAGCTATCTGTTTGGAAGCCCTTGAAGGCATTCCCGTTCATCTCGTGCACAATACCATATCCAAATTCAGCAATGAAATTGAGCTGCGAAAGCAGCAGTGGGAAGAGGTTCTGAAGACGAATCCTGAGTGGATTCTGAGTCTGGATGCAGACGAAATCTTTGAACCCAGTTTTGCTGCAAATATTGAAACGTTACTGTACGCTGACGAGGTCGATCTATTCTGCTTCCGTCTCTACGATTTATGGAACGCCACCCATTACAGAGAAGATATTTACTGGCGCTCTCATTTGAATTACCGTCCTTTTTTGCTTCGCTATAAAGAAGACTTCAACTATGTATGGAATGAATCCCCACAGCACTGTGGGCGATTTCCGGAAAATATTTTCGAGCTTCCCCACCAGCTAAGCAACTTACGACTCAAGCATTTAGGTTGGTCGAAGGCAGAATTCCGTTTAGAAAAATATCTGCGTTACATGCTCCTTGATCCCGATGGCCAATACGGCTGGAAGGAGCAATACTTGTCCATTCTGGATGAACACCCCCATTTAATACCTTGGGTGGAGTGAGTGTACTAATAAAAAGGGCGTCCACAAAACCTTAACGGCTTTGTGGATGCCTTATATTTTTACATCGTACGAACCTCTTATTCAGCACGCTGTGGTTCATCGCCTACTGGCTTCATGATGGTAACTGTCAGGTCACCGCCAGATTCATCTACTTGAATCACTGAACCTTCTGCAGCTTCGCCAGCAATGATCGCACGGGCCACACGGGTCTCCAAACTACGCTGGATAAAGCGTTTCAGCGGTCTAGCCCCATACACTGGATCAAAACCCTCCTTAGCGATAAAACGTACCGCCGGTTCAGTTAATTGAAGACCAATCTCCCGTTCAGCAAGGCGTAAACGCAATCCGTCTACCAGTTTGTCCACGATCTTCTCGATCTCGCCCAGGGTCAAAGGCTTGAACATCACAATGTCATCTACCCGGTTCAGGAACTCCGGACGGAAATGTCCACTTAGTTCCTTCATTACTCTGTCCTTAGCCGCCTCCGTAAGCTGACCCTTCTCATCGGTGCCTTGAATCAGATGTGGTGAGCCGATATTTGAGGTCATGATAATGATCGTGTTCTTGAAGTCGACCATCCGGCCCTGCGAATCGGTCAGCCGCCCATCATCAAGCAGCTGCAGTAGAATATTAAATACATCAGGATGCGCCTTCTCCACTTCATCGAGCAGCACTACTGTATATGGCTGTCGCCGTACCGCTTCTGTTAGTTGGCCGCCCTCCTCATATCCAACATATCCCGGAGGTGCTCCGACCAGGCGAGAAACACTGTGCTTCTCCATATACTCCGACATATCAATACGGATCATGCCATCTTCGCGATCAAAGAGAGAGACCGCGAGTGATTTTGCCAACTCCGTCTTCCCTACCCCAGTCGGACCGAGGAACAGAAAGGAACCGATCGGCCGATTTGGATCTTTGATCCCAGCTCTTGCCCGAAGTACGGCGTCAGCCACCAAGCTGACAGCTTCATCTTGGCCCACAACTCGTTCATGCAGCGTTTCTTCCAGACGTAGCAGCTTATCCCGTTCGCCTTCAACCAGCCGGCTAACCGGCACACCCGTCCAGCGCGATACAATATCTGCGATTTCCTCCTCGGTTACAGCTTCACGCAATAATCTAGTATCCTGATCCTGCTGAGCCGCTTCTTCAGCCGCTTTCAATTGCCGCTCCAGATCAGGAATAATGCCATAGCTCAGTTCGGCAGATTTATTAAGATCATATTCCTCCTGCGCATCGACCAAATCCTTCCGGGCTTGCTCCAGCCGTTTTTTGAGGTCGCGGATGCCTTGAATCGCTGACTTCTCCTTCTCCCAACGCGCCGTCATCCCAAGCTGCTTCTCCTTAAGATCGGCGAGTTCACGTTGTAGGATTTCCAGACGGCGTTTGCTGGCGTCATCGGTTTCCTTTTTAAGTGCTGCTTCTTCAATCTCCATCTGCATCAGACGACGGGTCACTTCATCCATCTCACCCGGCATAGAGTCAATCTCTGTACGGATCATGGCGCAAGCTTCATCCACTAAGTCGATCGCTTTATCCGGCAAAAAACGATCCGTAATGTAGCGATTAGACAATACTCCTGCAGCTACGAGGGCGCTGTCATGGATTTTGACTCCATGATGGACTTCGAACCGTTCCTTCAGACCGCGTAGAATGGAGATCGTATCCTCTACATCCGGTTCGCTGACCAGCACCTGTTGGAAACGGCGCTCCAGCGCAGGGTCCTTCTCAATATACTTGCGGTATTCATCGAGCGTTGTGGCACCGATACAGTGCAGCTCACCCCGAGCCAGCATCGGCTTGAGCATATTGCCAGCATCCATCGAGCCTTCAGTTTTACCTGCGCCTACAATCGTGTGCAGCTCATCAATAAAAAGAATAATTCGGCCGTTACTTTCACGAACTTCCCTAAGCACCGCCTGCAAGCGTTCCTCGAATTCACCTCGGAACTTCGCGCCTGCTACGAGGGAACTCATATCCAGCGAGAAAATCGTCTTATCCTTCAGACCCTCCGGTACGTCTTTGCGTACAATCCGGTGAGCCAAGCCTTCTACAATTGCCGTTTTCCCTACACCTGGCTCACCGATGAGAACAGGGTTATTCTTCGTTTTACGGGACAGAATTCGGATCACACGGCGTATTTCTGCGTCACGCCCGATGACTGGATCGATCTTGCCTGCACGAACCTCTGCTACCAGATCACGTCCGTATTTCTCCAGCACCTCATAAGTAGCCTCTGGCTCCCGACTCGTTACACGCTGATGCCCACGAATCTCCGCAAGTATAGACATCAGCTTCTCGCGTGTTAGGCCACGACTGACAAAAAGATCACGTAGCTCACGATTGTCCCTGCTCGAATCCGACACCATGGCCAGCACAGCATGCTCCACAGAGACAAATTCATCCTGCATCTTCGCCGCTTCCTTCTCCGCCTGCTCCAGCAGATGGATCAGCGATTGCGAGGCATAACGCCGCACCGTGCTTGCTCCTGACCCGCTGATGCTCGGCTTACGCCCAAGCAGTTCATCCGTGCTGCGCAGCATCTCAGCTACGGGGACATTCATCTTTTGCAGCAGTCTTGGCAGCAAGCCTTCTTGCTGCTGGAGTAATGCTTTTAATAGATGGAGATTATCGATCTCCTGATGTCCGCTGTCTGAAGCAAGCGACTGCGCCGCAGCCACTGCTTCCTGCAGCTTTTGAGTAAGTTTATTGAAATCCATAGCTCTCTCACCTTTCTATTTATGAATGATATATAGGATCGGCCGTTTTGGCCGGTATAAGTTAATTTGGTGCGCCACATTCGGCGCATTCGGGGGTATTTTTGTACCTCTTTTCGCTCATTGAGCCACATTCAGCGCATTCGGGGGTATTTTTGTACCTCTTTTCGCTCATTGAGCCACATTCAGCGCATTCTGGGGTATTTTTGTACCTCTTTTCGCTCATTAACCCGAATTCACCGCTTTCTGGGGTATTTTTGTACCTCTTTTCGCTCATTGAGCCGCATTCAGCGCATTCTAGGGTATTTTTGTACCTCTTTTCGCTCATTGAGCCGCATTCAGCGCTTTCTGGGGTATTTTTGTACCTCTTTTCGCTCATTGAGCCACATTCAGCGCATTCTGGGGTATTTTTGTACCTCTTTTCGCTCATTAGCCCACATTCAGCGCTTTCTGGGGTATTTTTGTACCTCTTTTCGCTCATTAGCCCACATTCAGCGCTTTCTGGGGTATTTTTGTACCTCTTTTCGCTCATTGAGCCGCATTCGACGCATTCTGGGATATTTTTGTACCTCTTTTCGTTCATTGAGCCACATTCACCGCATTCTAGGGTATTTTTGTACCTCTTTTCGCTCATTAAGCCGCATTCAGCACACTTCACCACACTTTAGCCTTCCTTTTTCCCGACACTCCTCACAGGTCTCTTCTATAGTTAGTTTCTAATTAAGTTACTATCCTACAGCTAGCATTCCATTCACCATATTCACCAACTCTACCTCTACCTATCTATTAATTACCCACTTTAGACTTTTGGCGCTGCGTACCGGTGCTTTGGCGTTTAGCTCTGGCCTCGAATCGGCTGGATTCAGCCAGTTTACGGTACAAGTTCTTTTCCGCTTCGCTGGTTGTCTCAGGAATAATAATCTCAATACCAAATAAAATATCACCATTCGTACCATTTTCACGCTTCAAACCTTTGCCTGGGATGCGCAGCGTTTTGCCGTTCTGAATTCCTGCAGGAATCTTCAACTTCACAGCACCGCCGCCAGGTAGTGGAACCTTTACCTCTCCGCCCAATACCGCTTGCCAAGGAGCAACTTCAACTACGCCGCATAAGTCGCCATTTCGAAGCTCGTAAATATCATGAGGAAGAATATGAAGTGCCAGCAGTATATCGCCGCCTGAAGCTATGCCACTCTGAGCGTTCCCCGCGATTTTTAAAATCGTACCTTCACTAGATCTCGGCGGAACATGAACATCCACAGTTTTATCACCAATCTGTACTCGTACAGTTGCTCCTTTATAAGCCTGCTCCAACGTAATATCCAGCTGCGCCTGCGTCGTACTGTGCGCCTCACCCCATGGATTGCTGCTCGAACGGCCACTACCACTACTAGAAAAGAAATCAAAGCCAGCTCGATCCGCCGAGCCCCGATTCCCAAAAAACATTCCAAACAAATCTTCCTCCGAAATGCCAGAGCCCCCTGTAGAATAAGTTCCGCCGCTCCAGCCTCCACCAAAGTTTGAATCCCACGAAGAGGCCCCGCTCGAAGCACCTCCACCCGCTCTACCACGCTGAGCCCCATAAAGCAGCTCCTCATCGTAAAGCTTTCGTCTCTCCTCATTACCAAGCACTTCATAGGCTTCAGCCGCTTTTTTGAATTTGGCCTCTGCCTCAGGAGCTTTGTTCACATCGGGATGCCACTTCTTGGCGAGCTTTTGATAAGCCTTTTTAATTTCCTGTTTGGTTGCTGTTTTGCTCACACCCAAAGCATCATAATAGTTGTTGTTAGCCACTCGGATTCCTCCTTTCATTGCTTTATTACCTGTAACTTAACTTATCATTCCATTCCGAGAAAAGACGCACCATAGCCGGAATCCTCCACTACAATGCGCCTTTTATTCATAACACTATATCAAAAGCCCGCTGCCAATCTCTAAGATGTTAAGCGGAAACTAATTCCGCCTAAATTATGCTTATTCAGACTGCGAACCGCTAGAATCTCCGTCTTGAATTTCAATGCGTTTTCCTTGCGGCTTTTGCCGTTTTGGAACTTCCAGCTTCAGTAATCCGTCTTTCAAAGACGCGCGGATCTCTTCTTCTGCAATGTCCTGAACATAGAATCTGCGAACATATTCACCATATCGACGTTCTCTGCGTACAATTTGATGATCCTTGTTCTCCTCGGCATTCTCTTCCTTCCGCACCGCTTTAATCGTCAAGTAGGGGCTGGCATAATCAATGTCGATTTCTTCTTTTTTAAAGCCAGGAAGTTCAGCTTCAATCAGGTAAGCCTGGTCACTCTCGCGAATATCCGTTCTAAAGGACATCGTTGAGCTCTTGATCGGAGCAAAAAAATCATCGTTAAAAACATCATTCAAAGACTTAGCCAGCATACCAAAAGCATCATCTCTACGTTTACCAAAAGGAACCAAATCAAACATTATCCATTCTCCTCTCATTGACTTTGACTTTATTTGACCTATGACCTTATTATAGTCCCCTGCCAGAGGAATAACAAAATCGATTTAAGCCAATTTTCGGTCAAATTCAGGCAAATCAGCTGATTTAATGCTACAAATTTAAACATATTTAATGATTTGACCTTTTTTGACCTTTGTTTGATTTACATAAAATCAACCATTACCCCCTATCTAAAAAGAACCGCCTTCGGCGTCCTCTCAGAGATGATAATCGTTTCTGCCAAAATATAAGAATCATTGAAACTCTTACGTTCTTATATTTCAAAATGCAGTACGATTAGTATATGTTTAGAGCTTAGGTTCCATACAAGCCAGCAACTTCGCATTCATTACAACCCCAAAACATCCTACTCAAAAAGAAATGATATAATGAAATTCAAATAACGAACATTTTTATTACGGGAGACCAATTGTATGCAACCAACCTATACTATGGATGATACGCAGTGGAGTAAGCTCATCCAGAATGTCGCCTATTATTTCGATGACCTTACCCTCAAACGGGGGTTCCAATATTATAAGCAAAGCCGGATTCGTTCGTTCACTATGACGGAGCCATCTAAGATCAATGCACTTGTTGAAGGTAGAGAGGATTACCGCGTTACGATTGATCTGGACAGCTTCACTCGGTGTCATTGCAACTGCCCTGTTTCAGGTCATTGCAAGCATATGGCAGCCGTACTGCTCAGTTTTGCCGAACAACAGAATAGATCTGTACAAGTTCTAGCTAACGCCAAGGCTGCGTCCTTTCTCCCAAAAACATCGAGTAGCTCCCCTATCGGAGCAGATGGAAAACACCAGCAACAGCTAAAAGAGCATGCCAGCCGGATCGCTGAGGGAGGCCTCACGGAGTGGCGAGAGTATTTTGCAATCTGCATTACCCCTCTGGCACATACCACTCGCAATCCTGAATATGTGGATCGTGCGTTATCTTCCATTACTAAATCCAAGCCGAATTTATCTCCGGAATTGGACAAGCTATTCACTCTGCATGCCCATCTTTTTCTTTTAGAAAAGCTAGCTAAGCCTTCCGCCAATCTACCGGGTCAGGTCGCCTTCACTGCATCACTCGGATATTACACGCAAGTAGCGGTCTCTGAGCTACAGGAAGCAATCACACGTCTGTTAAAAAGCACACTCCCGCTGTCTCCCGAGCAAGAGCAAGAATACGACCTATGGCCGCATATCATCGATACGCTCGCCTACTTACGGCGTGAGATGTTGACGGAGTCGCGCGATCGTTTGCGGGATCAGCCCTCTTTTTCACTTTGCTATGACTTGCTGTGGAGAAACTGGATCTACCCGAATACGGGTGGAACTAAGCTTTATCTAGATGAAATCAAACAGCTTCAGCAAGCAGAAGGTGAATTAGGCGCTTCCCTGTCACGTCATGCATGGCTGTTGGCCCAGAGCCGCATGTATTTTTATCTGAAGAAGGACCCACAAGCTTGGGAATTGCTGAATAAGGCTGCCGAGCGTCCGGGTCTCCATCCCGATGAGCTTATGAGCTTCACCTCTCCACTTCTGGATGCAGGTGAGTGGTCACGCTTGGTGAGTTGGCTTGTTCAGATCGGCCCACTGCTAAGCAGCAGGCTCTATAATTTGAATAACTATTCGAATAGCTGGGAAGAGGCTGTTCGCCACCTTCCTGAAGCTGAACCGCAGATGTGGAATACATTAGCCACTATGCTACCTATCTCTGGCGAAGTATACGAAGAGAAGCTAATTACCTATGAAAAATGGCATATATGGATGGATTATCAACTGTCCATCGGTAAACAGCCTTCTGAATTTCGTGTTACAGACCTCCAGCCTATGGAGAAAAATGCACCCGAAGTTCTACTCCCCTTCTATCATCAGGCCGCTGAAAGATTTGTGCTGGATAAAAATAGACATAGCTACAAGGCAGCTGTGAAACTTTTGAAGCGATTATCCAAGCTGTATAAAAAAATGAAACAAGAAGAACGGTGGGAAGAGTTCCTTATTGCCTTCACTACTAGGCACAGCAGACTTCGCGCGCTGCAAGAGGAGCTTCGGAAAGGAAAGCTAATACCATGAACATGCATTTGCGCACGCTGACCATCCGGCTTGCATTAAGCCAGTATGGCGACGCTTTACTATATGGAATGAATGAAAGAGAAGATCTGGTGCCCGGTTTGCAGCTTAAGCAGCGGCTATTCGCCTGGCATGAGGCGTCTTTTTATGGTACGGAGTTAACGGTTCAACCGGCCGGTGAAGGTGTAGAGCTAGTAATTCTTCCTGCGGAGCAGGTCATCCCCTTCTTTGCAGAGCAGAAGCTGCTGTCGCATATCGAATGGAACTGGGAGGGCGAGGCGGCTCATCTGACTGAACTTGCACCACTTTTGGCTATATGTTTGGAGAACAAACAGTATATTCCCGATATCTCCGCTTACCGCACCGGGAGGTTGCAATGGACTTGGGATGAGGGAGCTCTTGCGCTGGTGGCAGTGGAGAATGACACTGCCAAGGGTGCCCTTGAGGCGCTAAATGGCGGCAGCGAATTTAGCCGCGGGCTACGCGCGGCGTTCTCCGCCGCCGTATCGCAGAGGTACTACAGCACGGAGGCCGCGGCAGGCGACCTCCGGAGCGAGTTCCCGCTTCTATTCGATAGAAGCGGGGCCCTTGCAGCGGGCATGGATACCGCTGCATGGCTTATCGCCATTGGCTGGAAGGCGGATACCGCGCCTTTCCGGCCCGCACTTCAGCTGCTGGAGCCGGAGGGGGATGAATCCCCTTGGCGGCTGCAGCTGATCCTCCAGGACAAGCGCGATGAATCCGCGCTTGTTCCCATCAGGCTCGCCGATGACGGCGAGCCGCACGGCTTGTGGCCGACAGCATGGTCGGCCCACGTGCATGAACGCGCCGCGGGATGGCTGGAGCGCCTCCGCGGCAGTCTACCGCCCGAGCGCTTCGCGGCGGGCGGCGACGTGCTGGCCGAACCGCTCAGCGATGCCATCGCTTGGCGGTTCTTGACGGCCGAGAGCCAGCGGCTGCTGGAAGCAGGCTGGCAAGTGCTGCTGCCGGCGTGGTGGGAAGCCGCCAGCCGGAAAAAACCACGCCTCCGCGCCAAGATCAGCTCCGGCGAGGACAAACGCAGCGGCGGCGAGTCACTCTTCGGCCTTGATTCGATCATCGATTTCGATTGGCGAATCTCCATCGGCGACGTCGACCTCACCGAAGCTGAATTTGCCGAGCTGGTCGCAAGAGGTGAACGACTCGTGCGCTTCAAAGGCAAATGGGTCTCGCTCGATCCCGCGCTGCTGGCACAAATCCAAAGAGCCATGGCTGGAATGGATAAGTCACAAGGCTTGTCTTTCCAAGATGTGCTTCAGCTTCATTTGCTGCAAGCGAGTGAGGAAGCTGATGCTGAGGCTACAGAAGAGCAGCTTCAAGAGGATGCGGCGCGCCTGCGGCTCGAGGTAGAGCTAAACGAGCATTTGATCAGCCTCATTGGTCAGCTGGGCCAACGCTCACAGTGGCCGAAGCCTCCAGTGCCCGCAGGACTCCAGGCAGAGCTACGCACCTATCAACACGAAGGATATGCTTGGCTGACTTTCCTGCGTCAATTCGGTTTGGGGGCTTGTCTAGCCGATGATATGGGGCTTGGCAAGACCGTCCAACTCATCGCATATTTACTTCATATCAAAGAAAATACCGATCCTAGCTCATCTCGTCGCCAGACCGACCCGCCTGGCTGGCCTGCTCTAATCATCTGCCCTACCTCTGTACTTGGTAACTGGCAGAAGGAATTGCAGCGCTTCGCGCCTTCTCTGAATGTGATGCTTCACTACGGAAGTCGCCGTCTGGATGCAGGATTCTTCTATGGCGCTGCTTCGCAAGCGGACGTGGTACTTACCTCTTATGCGACTGCGGCCCTTGATCAGGAATTGCTAAAGGAATTCACTTGGGCGGCGATTTGCCTCGATGAAGCACAGAACATCAAGAATGCTCAAACGAAGCAGTCGGTAGCTGTGCGCAGCTTCCCGGCTTTACACCGGATTGCGCTAACAGGAACACCTATAGAGAACAGATTATCGGAGCTCTGGTCCATTTATGATTTTATAACCCCAGGTTATCTGGGCACCGCCAAAGCCTTTAACGACCGGTTCAGTAATGCCATTGAGAAGGAACGTGACGAGAAGCGTACGGCGGACCTACAGAATCTCGTGAAGCCGTTCATGCTTCGCCGCAAGAAAAAGGATCCTAATATCCAGCTCGATCTACCCGATAAAAATGAGATGAAGACTTATGTTCATCTGACAGCTGAACAAGCTGCGCTCTATGATCAGACCGTAAACGGACTGTTGGAACGTATGCAGAAGCTGGAAGGTATCGAGCGCAAAGGTGCCATCCTTGGAGCTTTAACCGGACTTAAACAGCTGTGTGATCACCCGATGCTCGTGACCAAGGAAGCCCTCCCTGAAACTGATTCAGACAACAAGCTGGACACTAGTCAACTCATTAACCGTTCCTCTAAACTCGAAAGACTGCTGGATATGGTGAAGGAGCTACGTGAAGAGGATGAGCGCTGTCTCATCTTTACGCAATATGTAGGGATGGGGAAAATGCTTCAAGCTGTTCTACAGCAGGAGCTGGGAGAGCCTGTCCTTTATTTGAACGGAAGCACCTCCAAACAGGCGCGTGACCGAATGATTGAGCAATTTCAGACGCCCGCCCCTTCTGCGGACGAAAGGGCCAGACGTCCAGAGGTGTCACCGTCTGATCAGCCGAATGTGTTCATCCTTTCACTCAAAGCTGGAGGTGTCGGTCTGAACTTAACTGCAGCCAACCACGTATTCCATTTCGATCGCTGGTGGAATCCAGCCGTTGAGAATCAGGCGACAGACCGTGCTTATCGGATGGGCCAGACACGTGATGTGCAGGTGCATAAATTCATCGCCCTCGGGACGCTCGAAGAAAAGATTGATGAGATGCTGGAGAGTAAGCAGCAGCTAAGTGATAATGTCATCTCCAGCTCCGAAGGCTGGATTACCGAGCTGTCTACTGAAGCTTTGAAAGACCTATTTACATTGCGGCGAGGATTAACAGACTAAACCTACCGCTTGCAACGCTATCAAAAGGAACATTCGCATCTACGCGGATGTTCCTTTTTTCAATCACCCGAATTTATCTTCAGCACTAGATTATTGAGCGCTCACCATTGCTCAGACATTTTAAAGGTGACTGCAAGATCATCATCACCTGAGAGTGAGTTAACTACCAAAGTCACTGGCTCATGTTGAAGCTCGTAAGAGAGTCGCTCATTAAGCAAATTAACGGCCAAATTCGCATACGCACCAGAGATCCCTGATCCTGTACCTTGCATAATAACCTTTCCACCAGTGACTGAAGTGCAGGTGTAATTCACTAGCAGTGCCGTATCCGTAACAGGAATATCCGTAGTTGGTGTAGGAAAATTCTCGAATGTCCCATCCAGTGTCCCGCCTGCAACGACTATATAACGCACAGGTCTTTTGGACAGAACATCTAAAGCTGCCGGTCTGATTTCAGCCGCAAGACCTTGTGGAAGAGTAAAGGCAGGGCTCCTCATAAAGCTGATCGCTGCAAAGTCAGTCGATGTAACGGATACGTTATCACGTATTTCCGAGGTTATACGGCTTACTTGAAACACTTCCAGATTAACATCCGTCCAGACACCGTTAACATCCACAAGAAAAATCTGAATCTTCATTTGTTCCTGTGAATATACAAAATTAAATTGAAATAATTCCTCTACAATAGCGTAGGTCCTGCTTAACGTTTCCCGATATTGCAGCTCAAATAATTCTTCAATAAAGACTGTCTGAGGACTTGCACTATTGGATAAACCCGTTAAATAACAAGCCGCGCCAGCTAATCCATTGTTAACTACTTTAATCACAACATGATCTATTGGACGAGTACCGTCGACAGGTAAATTAATGATGGTGTTTGTAGAGAGGACAGGCAATGTCTTCACACCTCCTATTCATATCAAATTATATATATATGGTATGCAATCTTTTTTTAGAATTCTTGGATGATATTAAAATAGAGAAGTGCTTCACCGAGCATAAAATACAGATTTGCCACCAAATAAAGGATATGGTAAACTCGACTTAACTTTTTATGAACGGAGGGTTACGTGTGATAGACTTTATCCGAGTTAGAACTTTGCGCGGCTAATTGAATAGCGCTAAAGCTCTGCCCATGTGCAGAGGACTCAGGATAGGTCTACCCATTTAACTCCATAGAAGCCAATAAACCAACTGCTGCTCGTAAGGGATTAAGTTATCATTTCCCTACGCCCCAGCCGTTGTTTAATTCGATATATCTATGGATGACCCGAATGTGGTAATGGAGATTTCTCCTTACACATTTGTTCTGACGTCCTCTAACGAACCGTAAGCACAGGCAGATGGCCTGTGTTTTTTTGCGTTTACTTTTTACTACTGGAGGATGATTAATATATGGAACAACTACGAGAAAAAGCTATTATAGTCGGTGTCCAGCTTCAAAACGAAACAAACTTTGCCTATTCCATGGAGGAGCTGCGCAATTTGGCTGCCGCCTGTGACCTGGAGGTTGTCGGAGAACTTAGTCAAAAGGCAAGCCGGATCAACCCTTCCCACTATATCGGCACAGGCAAAATCCAGGAATTATCAGCGCTTCTGGAAGCGCATGATGCTCCTATTGTTATTTTTAACGATGAGCTATCCCCATCACAGATTCGCAATTTAGAGTCTTCTTTGGATCGTCAGGTCATTGATCGGACGATTCTAATTCTGAATATTTTCGCAGAAAGAGCGAAGACCAAAGAAGCACAGCTGCAAGTAGAAGTAGCCAAGCTGCAATATATGTTGCCTCGATTAACAGGACTCCGGGAGTCCCTTGGCAGACAAGGCGGTGGTGCTGGGCTGAAGAACAGAGGCGCTGGTGAAACGAAGCTGGAGCTGGATCGCAGAAGAATTGAAGAACGGATTACAGCGTTACAAGTTGAGCTTCAACAGCAAGTGGCAAGACGCCAAATTCAGCGGAAGCAGCGGCATAAGAATGAAGTTCCGGTTGTCTGTCTCGTTGGCTACACAAATACCGGCAAGTCCAGCTTAATGAATGTGATGGTGGAGACGTTCCATCCAGGCTCTAATAAGCAAGTGTTCGCCAAAGATATGTTATTTGCTACGCTGGAGACATCCGTTCGGAGCATTGAGCTACCGGATCACAAAACCTTTTTATTAACGGATACCGTTGGATTCGTCAGCCAGCTTCCCCATCATCTAGTCAAAGCCTTCCGCTCCACGCTCGAAGAGGTGACCGAAGCTGACTTATTGATTCACGTAGTCGATATTTCCGATCCACAGCATCAGCAGCATATGGCCGTCACGGATGAGACATTAAAAGCACTCGGCGCTGATCAGATTCCGACGATCTATGCCTATAATAAGGCTGACCTAACAGACTTGCCTTACCCGCATATTGAAGGGGACAACATCTATCTCTCCGCGAAACAAAATAGTGGAATGGCTGAGCTTACAGATCTGATTCGCAGCCATGTTTTTACGGATTATGTTCAGTGTGAAATTTTGATTCCGTTCGATCGCGGCAATGTGGTCTCTTATTTTAACGAGCATGCCCATGTTCAATCCACAAGCTATGAAGAAACAGGCACACGGCTTGCGCTGGAATGCAGAAAATCTGATTTTGAGAAATTCCGCAACGATTTTACAGAGCTTTAGGTTATCGAACACAGCAAATCCCGGACCTTATCGGAGGTCCGGGATTTTTTTGCAGGAAGATTGCTTTTCTTTGTGCTTTCTTAGATTCTAGATTTTATAAATGTAGCTTCGAACCCCTATTCTTGAAAATACAGTGTATTGGGAGCCTCTATTTTCCGCCATGGGTAAGACAGAATCTGTAGATAATCTCTGTAAATAATTAAAATCAGGATGTATCGATTCATTCGTAAGAAAAGCTGAAACATTACTTCCGGGCACTCTTTCCTCATTAAGAGAGTCTATGATAATTTCTGCAGTGGTTATCCCAATGCCGTGGCCATAAAACAGGTCTTCTTCAAGCTTAACAGCATTCTCACCCTGCCATTCCGGCTTGCTAGGGGCATGATCTGGATTCCTGAAATACACAACATCTCCCCGAAGCATCTGATCCTTATTATAATTCGTAACTAAGCGTAGATTCTCGTCGTAGTTCCAATCCCATAAGAACAAATCCTTAAAATACCTATTAAAAGCTTCTTCACCTATAGCTTCAATTGTCGCCCTGTACATAACAATGACCATCGCTGTCGCGCATTCGAAGGCATATAAATGTCCGTTCCGAAAAATGTCTTTAACCCCAACCGAAGGTGCCACGCCAGCATTCAGCTGAAGTCCTCCGATATCTGTACGCGTCCAAAATTGCGGATTACCGCGTGACTCATCAAATGTTGCAAAATCCGCTCCACTATTATTTAAACCTTCGGCCGAATCCACGATGCTTTCTCTCATTTTCCGTTCAAAGTCAAGGGCATCGGGTGAACGAACTTCCTTCACCATGCTTAGTCCCTCCAATGTTATAGGTTCTAAATATAGGTTATTGTACGTGTTCACTGCCCAGTTGGTGCTTAATTCATTTTATTCCCGCGCCTCAACAAACCATTGATTGAGCTGCCTGGTCTCTTCCGTCAAAATATCCAAATAAATAGAAGTACGGTATCCAGTATCCTTCAAGCTTTTACCTGTAATCTCTGCTATGCGATTTAATCTATACAGCAATGTGTTGGTATGAATATGTAAAAAAGCGGCCGATTCCTTCAGATTTCCATTGAGCGATAAATAAACGGCGATCGTTTTTAGAAAATCACTTTTATGATCGCGATCATGCTCTTTAAGTGGATAGAGCAGAGGACTTTTGCGGGTTCGACTGCGCTTTTGCTCCAGCATAGCCGGAATATACGCCCAAAATCCAATATCCTCATACAATAGTAACTCCCGGCCATGAAAAGGCAGCAGCTTCTTGATCTCCAGAATGGATCCCGCTTCCCAATACGCAATAGCCGCCGACATATATTCGGTGTAATCCAGACTACAGCCCGCAGCTAGCATACAGCTCTCACTTTTACGCATATCCTCGATAATTTTATGCATGAACGAAAACAGCCCACCCGTTCCTTCCATGCGAAAGCTGAATGAAAACAATATAATCAACCGATTGTGCTCCGCCGTCAGAAACAATAATTGCAGCCCCGGATAAGAGGCCATAGTTTGCCGAAACCGAAGTATGAAATGATCATTGATAATTTTGTCACTCTCAAACACGCTAATATAATATTTTTCCGGCAAAAGAATCGACCAAACTTCTGCATCCTGCTTGATATTCGCTTCATTGTCATAGTGGGAGGTAAGCAGCTTCCAGAAAAAATCCTCCTGAGTCTTCTCCTGCTTCGTCTTCCAACCCCGTTGCTTCAATATATAACGACCAACGATGGCCGCCGCTTTCTCTACAATATTCTCCGCGTGCCCTTCAACTAGATTGCCTGCATCCACTACCCATATGTACCCGAGAATTTCCTTCTGATGTTTGATGCAAATAGCCAAACGAGGTCCAAGCCCTACCTCCATGACCGCAGGAATCCGGATCGGACGTGTAGCGTGCTCAAGCTGCTGCATAATCCCCTTCTTACGCAACCCAATAATGACAGCATTAGGTACGCGCTTTCCGATAATGGTTGAAATTCTCGCAGAGTCACTCTCAAATTGATGGGAGCTGTATCCGATCACATGGTGATTGCTATCCTCAATCGTAACTTGAGATTGAAGAGATTCACTAATCGCATCCGCCAACGATTCCATACTATCGAAGAAACGATCAAACAATGGATCCTTATCCGTCACTAGCCCCACCCCTGCCTAAAAAAATAGCCGATCCTTGCATTCTAGAGTGATTTTATTATAGTATGCGTGCTCGTAGCTGACTATAAGATAATGGGATGGGGGCTAGATGGCGGGCCTTGAGATCGCCGGGTGGAGGAGTTACGAGGTTATAGATTTCCGTGAGAGCGGAGTTGCTGAGTTACGGGTTACGTTGGTTACGTTGGTTACGTTGGTTACAGGGTTGCGGGTTTGCATGGGACGGAGTTGCCAGCTACGTTGATGCGGGTTACGGTGTGACGGAGTGGCGCGACAGTACATAAACCGCTACTCGAGAGAGCCCCTTTAGAGTTTTTAGGGAATTCCTCCCTAAAATTCTGTATTTTAGGCTTGGTTTACTACTAATCAGGGAAAAACTCCCTAATATTCAACCGATCAGGTTATTATTGGGCATATTCTTCGTATTTTTAGGGAGAAATTCCCTAATTATAGCGTTTTAAGCCATTTTCGCGTAATTTTTAGGGAGGATTTCCCTAAAAATCATCTTCAACAAACCTCTCACCGTAGCAAAAAAACAAATACTAACTAATCAAGCTGTAACTAGCCAAATCAGGCTACACATAGTTGAAACTTGCTAGTTTTGATCGAATTCAAACCAACTTCTATGTAGTCTATCCACCTTTATTACCGCTTTAGCAACAACCACTGTACCTAGTCACAGACAATACAATCTAGTTACTTAACAGCTCACCAGCAAAAAACCACCCGGTCTAATCCACCTCTTTACGAGGTAAAACCAACTCCTAAATTGCATCAGCAAACTTCTACCAGATCTCCCCACTTCGAAACAGAAGCTAGCCAGGTGTATTCCCCCAGAAACAACAAACAGCAAACTCCCATAGCGGGAATTCGCTGTCTATTGGTTCCAAAATATTACCAGTCATTTGGAACGCATCTATTTAGCTCATCGTGAACGTCTGCTCCATCGCTTGTTCTACCGTAAAATTTTTCTCTCCAAGTGCTTCAGCTACGGCTTGGCAGGTAATTTTTCCATTAGCGATATTTACACCGCTTCTTAGGCCGGCATTTTCCTGAATCGCCTTGATCACGCCTTTATTGGCAATTTGCAGGGCGTATGGAACGGTAACATTGGTTAAAGCAATCGTCGAAGTTTTGGCAACAGCACCCGGCATATTAGCAACAGAATAATGCAGTACGCCGTGCTTGATAAATACAGGGTTATCATGTGTTGTCACTCTGTCAATCGTCTCTACGATACCACCTTGGTCAATGGCCACATCAACAATCACTGACCCCGGCTTCATAGTCTTGACCATTTCTTCTGTAACCAGCTTCGGTGCTTTTGCACCCGGAATCAACACCGCACCAACCAACAGATCTGCCTCAGCTACCACTTTGGCAATATTGTAAGGGTTCGAGATCAGTGTATTGATCTGTGCCCCAAAAATATCATCTAATTGACGTAATCTTTCTGCACTGAGGTCAACAATCGTAACATCAGCTCCCAATCCGATCGCCATTTTCGCAGCATTGGTACCTACTACGCCACCGCCGATAATGCTAACTTTCCCGCGACTAACCCCGGGAACACCGGAGAGAAGAATTCCTTGTCCGCCATAGTTTTTTTGCAAGAACTGAGCACCAAGTTGAACAGACATCCGGCCCGCTACTTCACTCATCGGTGTTAATAGCGGCAAGGTACGTTCATGAACAACCGTCTCATATCCGATAGCAAAGACACCATTGTCCTTAAGTGCAGCGGCCAGAGAAGGCTCAGGTGCAAGATGCAAATATGTGAACAAGATAAGGCCTGGACGGAAATAGGGGTACTCGCTTTCCAGCGGTTCTTTCACTTTCATCACCATTTCGGCAGAGTTCCAGACCGTAGCTGCATCCTGAACCAACCTTGCTCCGGCAGAAGCATACTCTTCATTCGGAAATCCGCTTCCCACACCAGCCCCGGCTTCCACTAACACTTGATGTCCTTCTTTAATAAGGCTAACTACACCCGCAGGCGTTATGGCTACACGATTCTCATTATTTTTAATTTCTTTAGGCACTCCGATAATCATCATTCATCTCTCCCGTCTAATGTAGATCCCTTATGTAAAGAATGATAACATACGTTTAGTATTCCCATTTTGGTAAAAAATTAAAATATTATCTATCATCATTGTGTTTTTACACAAAGGATTCGTCTTAAACCGCCCATCAACTTCAGGTTCATTTGGTACCCAACACAACCCTAATCATTATCTCATAAAAAAAGACACTGCTTAGAGTGTCTTTTTGACGATTTTGTATGAAATTAAAGCACTACTACCATAATTGAATGTTATGTTTAGTGACACGTATTACTTTGACAGTAATAACAACACCGTTTCTAGGATTACATTTACCCCTTTTTCACAGTCTTCATAGGAGGTAAACTCCTCTTCACAATGACTTTTCCCCTTCACACTAGGTACAAACACCATCGCGGATGGCAGAAAGCTGGCTACGAACTGAGCATCATGCCCTGCGCCACTTGCGATCTTCCGTTTAGAATAACCCAAGGCTTGTGTCGCTTGCTCCACTAAATCACATACACCCCGGTCAAACCAGACGGTCTCTCTGCCCCAAAGCTTGGTCTTACTCACTTCGCAGGCCAGCAGCCTCTCCGGCAAATCATGGATAATCGCTTCCACCTCACGAACAATCTCCATCTCTTTATGTCTAGCCTCAATGGTGAAGATCACTTTATTAGGAATAACTGTATGAATATTAGGTAGCACGTTCATTCTGCCCATGGTATACACCAACTCGGAGTCGAGCACACTCAGCTTGCTTCGCAGCGCTGTGATCAGATCCGTGGCAGCGAACAAGGCATCCTTGCGCATCGCCATAGGCGTTGTGCCCGCATGATCCGATTCCCCCGTCACCTCAATCTCATAACAGGCCATGCCAACTACACAGTCCACCAGACCAATCGACTGTTCTTCTTGTTCTAGCACGGGACCTTGCTCGATGTGAAGCTCCAAATAAGCAGTGGCTTCAGTAATTCGATTGCTTGTTTCTCCCTTATATCCGCTCTCCTCCAGCGCTTCGCCAAAGGTAATGCCCTCCGGATCTTTTTTATTCAGCATTTCCACCTTATCGAACTTGCCGGCCAGCACACCAGAAGCCATCATCGAAGGCTCAAATCGAGCGCCTTCTTCATTTGTGAAATTCATAATGGTCACCGGTAGCTTCGGTTTTATCCCGTGATCCACGAGTGTGCGGACTACCTCTAGTCCAGCGATTACCCCAAGTACGCCATCAAATCTGCCACCTTTTTTCACAGTATCCATATGCGAACCAATCACAATAGGAGGCCCAGACTCTACACCCGCAAGCGTAGCGTACATCGTGCCCATATCGTCCACCTTCACAGACATCCCCAATTCTTCACAACAGGATCGAAAATAATCCCGAACCTTAAGATCCTCTTCAGTCAGCGATAACCGGGTCACGCCGTTGTTATCTGTACGCCCATAATCCGCAAATGCCTCAATCGTATTCTTTAATCTCTCACCGTTCACGAATATTTTTTGCAGCTGCATTGTAGGTCCCTCCGCTTCGAGCGTTCATGATTTTATGGCTTTCTATATATGTTATACCAATCGATATGATTGTCATTTTACATACTGTAATAATTATTATTCACGTGATGTTACAACGAAATAGAGGTAGCAATAAGTAAACTAAAGTAGTATATACAACCTTTTGATACGGAGGGTAAGCTTAAGATAGCTATTTATCCAGTTCTACTAAGGAAAGGAGCCAGCACATGAATTTAAGCATTGTGGTCCCTGTATACAATATTGAGCATTATATAACCCCTATGTTTAATTCGCTCCTTACCCAAAGTGAACAACATTTCGAAGTCATTATCGTAGATGACGGATCAACGGATAACACCTACAACGTGATAGATAATATCCTCTCCCTTTACCCCGATTTTTCTTGCAAAGTCATTCGAACAGAAAATCAGGGGGTTAGCGCGGCTAGAAATAGAGGCTTAGCAGAAGCCAAAGGGAAATATGTGTTGTTTCTGGATGGAGATGATTATATCTCTACTGACTTAGTCCGAACTATTCATACCCATACTCAAGTATCAGCCCCCGAGATTATTTGCTGGGGATATAGCCATGTTTCAGAGGATGGAGTCACTACTTTGAGTTACTCTTCCGATTATAGTGACATCACAGGCAGTGAAGCGCTGACTCATATTTTTGTGGACAAAAGCTTGCGGATATGGACAGGGAGCATTGCGTATAAACGGGATCTATTACTCCTTCATGGACTCAAATATACAGAACGCTGTGTAAATGGAGAAGATCAGGAATTTATCTACAAAGCCTTATCCAGAGCGGCTAGAGTCATTACGTTACCGGATATATTATCGTTTTATTTACAAAGAAACACTTCAATTTCCAATAGCTATAATGTGAAAAAATTTGATGTCGTCGGTGTATTCAAACGGGTCGATGCCTATTTCGAGGCCCATCCCTTTGAGAAGCTGGATATGATATCCCCTTATATAAGAAATCGCGAGTTGATCGAGAATTACTTTTTCAACCTCAAAACCTGTCTTAATGGGACAGAAGGCATAAGCATTCAGGAATTACTTCGCGACATTGATCATACCTATCCTGAACTAAATCAAGAAATGTATGAACTCATAAGACGTTATAGAGGTAATGATCGAAGATTAGCCCTTTATATCCGAGCATTCTTAATCTCCCCGCTTCTATATCACAGATTCATTTCTGTGGAGAGAAGCTTATCCAGGTTCAAGCGAAAGGAATCTAGAATATGAAAAAGATGCTGATCTATGCCTATACCGAATTTAATTTGGGCGATGATTTGTTCATTAAGGTGCTATGTGAGCGATATCCCGATACCCAATTCAGAATCTGTGCTCCAAGCTTATACAAGCAGTGTTTCAAAGAGATCAAGAATCTGAAAGTGTATCCTTCTGATTCCCTCTTCTTAAGAGGCGTTGCCTTTATTTGCAGAAGGTTAAAGATACATAATCTGGCGCAAAAATATATGGCCGATCGCTCCGATGGCGTTGTTCATATCGGTGGCTCGATCTTTATGCAGGCAGAACATTGGGAAGAGCATTTCAAGAACGCTGAAGCCATACGGAATAAGAATAAACCCTACTATTTATTAGGATCGAATTTCGGCCCTTATACAGATAAAGAATATTATGAGGAACACAGGCGGATTTTTAAGGACTATACAGATATCTGTTTTAGAGAAAAGTACTCTTATGAGTTATTTGAGGATCTGGATCATGTCCGTTTAGCGCCAGATATTATTTTTCAGCTTAACCCGCCAGATCTTCAACCCGAACCTGAGGATTACATCGTCTTATCCGTTATTAAGCCTTCTTTTAAAGGTCTGAACGGTTTTGACAACCTCTATTATGAAAAAATGAAAGAACTCGCAATTTATTTCATTGAAAAAGGCTACGCTGTTCATTTCATGTCATTTTGCGAACATGAAGGTGATCAGCTAGCGATTGAGGAAATCCGGAATCTTATGGGCTCCTCCTATGAGGATGCCATCCAAGTGCATTTATATAAAACGAATATGGAAGAGGTCTTGGCCGTTCTAGCCAACTCCAGCTTCATAGTAGCATCAAGATTCCATGCGATGATCCTGGGCTGGGTGTTGGGTAAACCAGTGTTTCCCGTGGCTTACAGCCAAAAAATGATCAATGTAATGGAAGATGCCCAGTACAAAGGGTTATATACCGATTTCACTACACTAGAGCAGCTACAGCCTGCACAGGTTTTTGATAGTATGACTACCCACTACATGGATGTTACGCCACAAGCCAAACATGCCGAAAGGCATTTCGAACATCTGGATACGTATTTATCGCTTTACGAAAGGAGGATACGTTATGAGAGCCAAGCGGAGCATTCTTAACTTATCCTTTGGACTCGGAAGTCAGCTCATCACGATCATCCTTGGTTTTTTTATACCCAGACTGATTATGGTTAACTATGGCTCTGAAGCCAATGGTTTAATCGCTTCGATTGTACAGATCATTAGTTATTTGGCCCTGCTAGAAGCCGGTGTAGGCGCCGCTTCGATCCAAGCCCTATATAAGCCGGTAGCTTCGGATGATAAGACCCATATCAACTCTATTCTGGCCGCTACCTCCAGCTATTATAAAAAAACAGGGATTTATTATTTCTTCGCCGTCCTCCTAATTGCCGTTATATACCCATTAGTGATCACCTCTGACATCGATAAATTATCGATTATGCTCATTATTTTGCTCACAGGGATGGGCGGAGCGATTAATTATTATTTTCAAGGAAAATTCAAAGTTCTGCTCGCTGCAGAGGGAAAAAGCTATGTAGAAACTTCTATTGTCACTGTGGCTAATATTCTGAACAATGTGATTCGGATTCTGTTATTACTTCAAGGTGTTAACATCATCGCAGTGCAAGCATCCTATTTCATATTGACCATACTTCAAATCGTTGTCTTCTATATCTATATCAATAAGCATTACAAATGGATCGACCTAAATCTTAAACCAGACTATGCAGCCATTGGTCAAAAAAACTCCGTGTTAGTTCATGAGATCTCCTACTTGGTGTTTAGAAATACCGACGTGCTGATCCTGACTATATTTACGAACTTAAAGATCGTTAGCATCTATGTCATGTACAACATGATTTTTACGATTGTAGATAACATTGTTCAAACTATAAACGGAAGTGTAAAGGCAGCTCTTGGTCAGAGCTTTCATGAGAGTAAAGAAGCCTTTATTAAATTTTATGATGCTTACGAAGTCTACTTTATGGGGCTCATCTTCTCAATTCTGACTGTGGCTTACATTCTAATTCTTCCTTTTATGAAGTTGTATACCGCTGGAGTAAATGACGTGAATTACATCGATATGTGGCTACCGATCCTGTTCGTAGTCATTAAATTATTAACCAATGCCAGAGCTTCTTCCAATAATGTGATTACCATCGCCGGGCATTTCAAGAACACACAGAACCGTTCCATTCTGGAATCAGCTATAAATCTGGTAGCTTCCATTGTATTTGTAATCTTCATGGGAATTTACGGTGTACTGATGGGAACTATAGCCGCCCTCTTATACCGCTCCATAGATATCGTGATCTACGCTAGCAGACATCTGCTGAATCGGAGTGCTTGGGTCACCTTTAAAAGATGGCTAACGAATGCAGTGGTTTTTGTGGGCATTATTCTGATCTCTCGCGCTATCAATATCCCCATCCATTCCTATGCGGGACTTATGTTGTGGGGTGTACTGCTAGGACTTGTGATTTTGCCTGTATATTTCGTAATCGGCTCTTTAATGGAACGGGAAGTATTTCTCTATACATGGGAACATCTCAAAAAGTATCGATATAAACTCAAAAATAAAATTAATACTCAGCCTGAGGTAAGTGGTTTATCCAAATAACACAACAGGAGGACTCGAAATGGATCATAGCGAGGTTTTACAGCAAGCCTGTTACGTCTTTCTGAATGACCTAAATGATGAAATCAACCACTCATTCCCCCTTCATATGGATGATAAAGAAATCTTCCAAAGATGTCGTCTGATCATAGATAAAGAACAAAATCCCCAAGTCAAAGCCTTTTTAGAAACTTTATCAGAGGTGATCCAGGCTTATCTCACAGGGAGAGCTTCGGAGGATGCATTAAGGTTCTATTTAGCAGAGCAATTTAGTATCGTGCAAGAAGAGATCGACGGGTTAATCCATGGGTTAGTTGCATTCAAATATCAGTCCTCAGATACGGCTAGTTCAGACCCAGTACTCGTTTCCTTTGCCGATTATCCCAAGGTCAGTGTCATTATCACTACTTACAATAGAAAGGCATTTCTATACCAAGCGATCCAAAGCATCTTAAAGCAAGACTATCCTCATAAAGAGATCACAGTGATCGACGATTGTTCTACAGATGGGACGGAAGAGTTAATGCAGCAAAGCTTCGGAGATGAGCCGCAGGTAATCTACATGCGAAACGAAAAGAATAGCGGACCCGGTAATAATCGCCGTTCAGCCTTTGCCGCTCATGGTGATGGCGAGTATGTTCTTTTCCTAGATGATGACGACTATCTGATTGACATGAACTATTTAAGTAAGGCTGTGGACTTTCACAATCTTCATCCCGAAATCTCATTTGTGGCTGCTAATGTGTTTCTTGAATATTCAAAGGCAAAACAACTGAAGATCAGCAGCCTACAGCTAAGTAAAATTATTAAGAAGCAAGATTATTTCATGAATTTCGAGAAAAAAGGATATCCGAAGCCCTCCTCCACACTAACAACTGTCTTTAAGCGCGAGGCCTTAATGGCTATGGATATCCTGAGTATGAATATGGTCAACGATGCTTCTATTTATCTGCGCTCTCTGTTGGTCGGTGATGCTGGCTTCATAGATACCCTTGCCGGCGTGTATAGATTACATGGTGACAACATTACCTTTCATCTGAGTCAGGGATTCTTAATTGAGAATCTGGAGGAGAAACTCTTGATTAAGAATATGGCCATTCAGAAATATGGCTATAGCGAGCAGGAAATGACAGAATGGTTTAGCCATAATGCGTATGATACGATCTCATACTATTTATTAAATTCTGCGAAAGACGCTACAGACTTTAAATTCATGTACCATTGGGCGCTCACCCATTGCCCACCGATCTACAATCAATTAAGGAGTGATTTCCGTACAAAGCTTATTAAAAAACAATTATTACGGATTTCGTTACTTCGATCGCTGCTCGGAAGATAATTCATGCATTAGCTTATCGAGTAGCAGAAAAAATTCTTTAAGCTCTTCTTTAGGGATGTCGGCGTACTTGTCTCCAATACTGATCTCACAATAAGAAGTATGTTCTCCCGTTGGTCTTATCGCTGCGCTTAAACCGATTCCTGTTGTCTCATATACAGAAGACAGAATCGGTTCGATGTTCTCCCGAGACATTTGAAAATGCATATGAAACATGTTGGAGACCGGTTCAGCAGGTAATGTCGTCACAGCGCGGCATTGATTAACTAAGGCAGCAAGCTCCTTGGCCCCATCATAATACTTGTGCATCTTATCTACTCTTTGCCGGTAATAGTAATCAGAGGAAATGATGTAAGGATACAGACTGATTAGGTCGCCACCATGCCGCCGTTTCCATATCTTCGATTGCTTCGTAAAGTCCTCGTTGCCTGCAAGAATCGCGCCTGCAATTCCCCCGATTCCTTTATATAGTGAGATATAGACACTATCAAAGAGGGCGCAGATCTCAGCAGCTGTCTTACCGTAATAGGGGAGTGTCTCAAGCAATCTTGCGCCATCCAGATGCAGCTTAATTCCGCGAGCACGACAATGTGCAGAAATCGCTTCAAGCTCCTTATACTCCGGTAATTGTCCACCAATCTCGCGCTGCGGCAATTCAAGCAGCAGACAAGCGATATCTTCCTTCATATGTATTACATCATCTAAGGTGATTAATCGATCTTTGTCTGCCAGTAGGACTGGCTCGATATGATGCAATTCCTTCAGCCCATCCTGCTCATGGATCTCCAAATGACATAAAGGATGATAAGCAACTCTCTTGAGGCCTTGTTCATCACACCATATTCTTAAGGCGATTTGCTGTGCCATCGTTCCACTCGGAAAGAAGACTGCGGTTTCTTTTCCCAAAAGCTCCGCCATCTCCGCCTGGAATTCCTCAATAACCTTTCCCGATCCGTAAATATCAGATGCTGTACTGTTCTCTACAGCTTCAAAGGCTTCCTTCAAGACTTGAACATCTCTATTCCCATGTCCTACAATTCGATAAGTCGTTTCATTAAAGGCTTCTTGCACTGATTTTTTTCCGTTCATTGGTAGAATTGCCCCTTCCGTATTTACCTTGTCCCTAATATAGACGAATTTCAAAAAATCCCATCTTAATTTTACCCGATCTAAGGTGAAAAAACATGAGCGCTGTGCTACAATATTGGAATTGCAACGGCAATCTTAGGGAGGGTTATTGAATCACATGCTCATCATTGGTATCGCCGGCGGCACCGGCTCGGGAAAGACAACCGTAGCCCGCTCCGTCATTGACCGTCTTGGAACGGGAAAGGTAACTTTCATATCTCAAGATAACTACTATAAGGATCATTCGCACCTCAGCTTTGCTGAACGTGAATCCATTAACTATGATCATCCTTTCGCTTTCGACAACGAGCTGCTTATCGAGCATCTTAAATGTCTGCGAGAAGATCAAACCGCATATGCACCAGTGTATGACTTCACAGTTCATGCCCGCTCCACTACGGAGACCGTAGAACTGAAACCAAACAATATTGTAATCATCGAAGGACTCCATGTTCTGTCCGACGAGAATCTCCGCGATATGCTTGATATCAAAGTATTTGTTGATGCTGACCCTGATGTGCGCATCCTCCGCCGGGTACTCCGGGATATCGAGGAACGCGGTCGGAGCATCCAGTCGATCCATCACCAATATTTAAGCACGGTTAAGCCGATGCATGAAGCTTTTATTGAGCCATCCAAAAAATACGCCGATTTGATCATCCCAGAAGGCGGCCATAATGAAGTCGGTATCCAGTTGCTCTCCATACTAACTGAGAAACACCTGACGAATGATTGGACATCCTCTAGTTCTTAAATATCAAGTTCTGCCCTAGCTGTCGAGAGAATCTCGGCGGCTTTTTTGTGTGTTCATCCCCCAAGCCGCAGTAGATTATTCAAAGAATAATCCCACCGCATTATGGTAATAGCTATATTACAGCAGCTTGCGGAAGAGGGATAACAACTATGGGATTTCTGAACAGAACGATAACAAAAGCTTTTAAAAAGCCTTCATTAGGGCACCCCGACCCCATTAAAGATTTACCTAAGGAACCTATCAAGAAAAGCCTACAAGATAATATTCAATATATAAAAACAACCCTTGGCCATAGCACTGACCTTGTGATCAGAGATTTCGTTATTGGTTTAGAACACCAGATCAAAGCCGCTATTTTCTATACAGATGGACTAGCAGACAGTAAAGCTATTCAGGACTTCATTCTAGAGTCTCTTATCTTAGAAATTCCTGATTCAACCTTGGAAGCTGACGGTGACAACTATTCCTTTTTTAAAAGACACATGCTCACTGTAGGTGATATCAAGGATGTGACCGAATTCACTTCTTTATTTACCTCTCTACTATCCGGAGATGTGATTCTTTTAATCGATGGAGACACCAAAGGATTCACGATTGGAATGCGAGGCTGGAAAGACCGCGGTGTAACGGAAAGCTCCACTGAAACGGTAATTCGCGGACCTAAAGAAGCCTTCACAGAAAGCTTACGAACGAATACTGCATTAATTCGGCGAAAAATAAAGGACCCCAATCTCTGGTTAGAAACACAGCAAATTGGACGTGTAACCCAGACTGATGTAGCTATTATGTATATCAATGGCATTGTTAGTGAAGGAATTGTGAAAGAAGTACATTCACGTTTAGATCGAATCGATGTGGATGCCATTCTGGAAAGTGGTTATATCGAAGAATTAATCGAGGATGAAACCTACTCTCCGTTTCCAACGATCCATCATACAGAACGTCCTGATGTTATTGCAGCTGCGCTTATGGAGGGCAAAGTAGCCATATTAGTAGATGGAACGCCTATAGTAATGACGGTTCCTACCTTATTCGTATCCTTCATGCAGACGGCCGAGGATTATTATCAACGCGCCGATGTAAGCACCCTAGTTCGGCTGCTTCGCTATTTCAGTATATTTGTTTCACTACTAGCCCCATCTTTGTATGTAGCTATTACTACCTTCCATCAGGAAATGCTACCCACAACCCTGCTGATCAGTTTGGCTGCACAACGGGAAGGCGTGCCACTTCCCGCATTTATTGAAGCACTGTTAATGGAACTTGCCTTTGAGATTATAAGGGAAGCGAGTGTACGAATGCCCCAAACTATAGCCCAATCTGTATCCATTGTAGGTACTTTGGTGATTGGGACTGCAGCGGTGGATGCCGGTATTGTTTCGGCTGCGATGCTTATTGTCGTCGCTATAACGGCGATCTCTAGCTTTGTGCTACCATCCTTTGATCTTTCTTTGACGATTAGAATGCTTCGTTTTCCGATGATGTTCCTTGCTGCATCCTTTGGATTGTTCGGGATCATTATCGGGGTTATTGCGATAGTTCTGCATATGTGCAGCTTACGCTCCTTTGGAATTCCCTACATGAGCCCGTTAGCACCCTATAATCTTTCCGATCAAAAGGATGTCTTCTTCCGAATGCCCTTGTGGGCTATGTTTAACCGCCCTAGGCTAATCAATCAAAAAAATATCGTTCGGGAAAAAAGTACACCCCCGCAAAAACCGGGAGATTTGACGGAGGAATAAATCATGAAACGAAAATCGCTTTTGATTTGCGTTCTTATTCTCATTCAAATATTCCTAACAAGTTGCTGGAGCAGACAGGAGTTAAACAAAATTGCAATTGCTGTAGGCCTTGGTTTCGATAAACAAGGAGATCAATATCAAGTTTCTGCACAAGTTGTGTTACCCAGTCAAATCGCCGGTTCAAAAGGAAGCATTGCCCAATCACCCGTTAACCTTTATAAAGCAACCGGTAGAACTATAACTGAAGCACTTAGGAAAATCACAACGAGAAGCCCACGTCAAATTTATATCTCTCATCTTCGAATATTAGTCCTTGGCGAAGATTTAGCTAAAGAGGGAATCAGTGATGTCCTAGATTCCCTGTCAAGAGATACTGAAACTCGAAATGATTATTTTATTGTGGTAGCAAAGAATGCCAAGGCAGAGGATGCTCTGAAAGTGTTAACCAATCTCGAAAAGATTCCCGCTGTACGCTTGTTTTCCAGCCTAGAGACCTCAAAGAAAACTTGGGCACCTACATCAACGGTGACCTTAGGAACACTCATTACAGAACTGGTAA
Source organism: Paenibacillus sp. FSL E2-0201 (assembly GCF_037963325.1). Classification (NCBI taxonomy): domain Bacteria; kingdom Bacillati; phylum Bacillota; class Bacilli; order Caryophanales; family Paenibacillaceae; genus Paenibacillus; species Paenibacillus sp. FSL E2-0201. The sequence continues at coordinate 263,887 of NZ_CP150154.1, read as the reverse complement.
CTAGGGGGAAGAATCCTGTATTAACGGGCCTTGTCATCGAAGGAAGTGTAGCCGTAGGAGAATCCCTAAAAAATGTAGAATCCATAGATTCTCCAACACAATTAAATTACTCAGGGCTAGCGGTATTCAAGGATGACAAATTGATTGGTTGGCTAAACCAAGAGGAATCAAAGGTGTATAACTACTTAACCAATCAGGTGAAGGAATCGCTCGCCGTCAGAAAATGTCCCAATGGAAAAATGGCGTCTTATAAGGTATTTGATGCCCACGCCAAGATAAAGGGCGGCATGCGGAATGGCAAGCCAGAAATCAGTATTCAGCAACATATGGAAGCAGATTTAACAGAGGTACAATGTAAAGATCTAGACTTGACAAACCCAAAGACCATTACCGAATTAGAACAAAGCATCAACAAGGAAGTGTCAGAGCAATTCGAAAATACGATTAAGAAAGTGCAAAAAGAATACAAAAGCGATATTTTTGGATTTGGTGAAGCCATCCATCGCTCTAACCCGCAGGCTTGGAAGAAGCTGAGGAATAATTGGGATCAAACCTTTGTTGATATGCCGGTAAACATCGAGATGGATTGTAAGATTCGTCTGTTAGGAAAAGTAACTAATTCTTTCTTGCAAGAGATGAAGACAAATAAATAGGAGTGAACGAAGCCATGTTAGAAAAGGGAAAAATAAGTGCCCGTCAGCTAACCATATTGGTTATGCTCCTTACTATTGGGGATTCTATTCTTATAATCCCCTCTTCCGCTACTCACTACGCTAGACAAAACGCCTGGATTTCCACTTTAGTCGGGATGATCGCAGGTCTATTAGCCGTCTATACGTATAGCAAGTTCGCAAAGGCCTATCCCAATTTAACGCTTATAGAGGCCATTCAAAAGACTTTTGGAAAATGGATAGGAACGATTGTATCGCTTCTGGCTATCATGTTTTTTCTTATGGTTTCCGTTGGAAGCATGCGAGAAATCGCTGATTTCGTGACCTCAGAAATGTTACCTGAAACCCCTATTCCAGCCATTTTAATGTTATTTATACTGATCGCAATTATGGCATCCCGTCTGGGTATCGAGGTCATTGGAAGAGCTAGCGAGATCTTCATTCCCATGTTCATTTTCTTATTTCTAATTCAGACCTTTGCTATTATTCCTCAGATGGAAATAGTAAGAATGCTACCCATTTTGGAGGACGGGATAAAGCCTGTTCTAAGAGGGTCTATCTCCATCACTACTTACACCTTTTTAGAAACAGTTGTCTTTTTGATGATCCTTCCTTATGTAAATCAGCAAGGAAAAATAACAAAGAGCTTCTTTAAGGGAGCGATTCTAGGCGGTATCGTAATTTTCATTACGCTTCTCGTTTCTATACTGGTATTAGGTCCGGATCTGACAAACAGAGATATATATCCCAGTTATAACATCGCAAGGCGCATATCTGTTGGCGGATTCTTCGAACGGGTTGAAGCCATGATCGCTTTAGAGTGGATGTTAACTTTGTTCATAAAAGTAACCTTGTACTTATATGCTTTCGTTCTGGGGTTGTCCCAATTATTGAAATTAAAAGATTATCGGGTATTATCCTTACCCACAGGGATGATCTTAGTTGCACTTGCTCCCATCATTGCCCCGAACTTCACTTATTACAACGCAGTTTTTGATAATTATTGGGTGTACTATGTCATTACCTTCGGGATATTTCTACCCTTGGTGTTATTAAGTGTGGGCATGTTTCAAAAAGCACTTAGCAAAGACTTGGCATCTCGGAACTAAAGATTGGTTGGGAGGTTGTTAATATTGGGTATAGTAGGGATTCTCATCATTGTAGCCGTTATTATTGCTATTGAAGTACCCCTTATGTGGAGGAAAAAGCTAATCCGGGAGCTGTGGGTATTTTCATTTCTTCTATTGCTGGGAACTTGCTTTAGTCTTATTTACGTAATGAATATCTCGATCTCCAATCCGTTGGCTTGGATGGTGTTCATCTATAAGCCTGTAGCCGACATGGTAAATGCCTGGTTATCTTAACAATTAGTCGGACTAGCCCCGAGAGATCTAATGGAGGAATACACCATGAAACGAAGATCACTTCTGCTTTGCCTTCTTGTGCTCATGCAAATAGGCTTAACGGGTTGCTGGAGTCGAGAGGAAATGAATGATCTCGCGATTGCCGTAGGTATCGGTATAGATAAGGTCGGAGATGAGTTTCAAGTTTCTGCACAAGTGGTTTTACCCAGCCAGATCGCTGGATCAAAAGGGGGGAGCCCTCAATCACCCGTTAACCTTTATAAAACGACCGGAAAAACCGTATATGAAGCCCTTAGGAAAATCACAACCGTAAGTCCACGTAAAATCTATATCTCTCATCTGCGGATCTTAGTCCTCAGCGAGGATCTGGCTAGGGGGGGAATACGTGACGTTCTTGACTTCATGTCAAGGGATACCGCAACTCGAAATGATTATTTTATAGTGGTGTCAAAGGACGCCAAGGCAGAAGATGCTCTGAAAATATTAACTAGCCTCGAAAAGATTCCCGCTGTACGCTTGTTCTCCAGTTTGGAAACATCGGAGAAGCAATGGGCGCCTACATCTACTGTAACACTAGGAGATTTGATTACAGATCTTGTAGCTAAGGGTAAAGATCCAGTTTTAACAGGGGTTGTTATCCAAGGGAATATAGATGTGGGGGAGACCCCAAAGAATGTTGAAACGGTAGATTCACCAACACAATTAAAATACTCAGGGTTAGCCGTATTCAAAGATGACAAATTAATCGGTTGGCTAAATCAAGAGGAATCAAAGGTGTATAACTATTTAACGAACAAAGTGAATAACACGGTGTTCTACATCAACTGTCCTGAAGGGAAAAGGATATCTCTTGAGGTATTTGAAGCTCACTCCAAAGTTAAAGGCAGCGTGCAGGAAGGAAAACCTGCTATCAGTATTAATCAATATTTAGAAGCAGATATAGGCGAGGTATAATGCAGCAATCTAGAACTGACGAACCCAAAAACCATCGCAGAATTAAATCAAATTGCCAACCAGAAAGTGATAAAGTTATTCGAAACTACAATTAAGAAGGTACAACAAGAATATAAAAGTGATATTTTTGGATTTGGTGAAGCCATCCATCGCTCCAACCCGCAAGAATGGAAGAAACTGAGTGATAATTGGGATCAAACCTTTGTTAACTTGCCAGTAAACGTAAAGGTGAACATGGAGATTCGCCAGTTAGGAAAAGTGACTAACTCTTTCTTAGAAAAGATGAAGTAATACATTGGAGTGAATGAGGCCATGCTCGAAAAAGGAAAAATAAGTACTCGTCAGCTAACTATTCTTGTTATGCTCCTTACCATCGGGGATTCCATTCTAGTAATCCCTCCTTCCACTACACACTACGCCAAACAAAATGCCTGGATTTCTTCCTTAATTGGAATGGTCGTAGGTTTATTAGCCATCTATATGTATAGCAGAGTTGCAAAGTTATACCCCAAACTAACGCTTATCCAAGTGATTCAAAAAGTTTTCGGAAAATAGTTAGGGACTATTCTATCCCTTTTGACCTTAATGTATTTTCTCATCGTTGCAGTAGGAAGTATGCGGGAAGTGGTTGATTTCGTGACCTCGAAAATGTTACCTGGAACTCCTATCCCGGCCATTCTAATCTTATTTATACTGATCGTCATTATGGCAACACGACTCGGTATTGAGGTCATCGGACGAACGGGTGAGATCTTTACTCCCATGGTTATAGTCCTATTTCTGGTCCTGACGGTGGCCATTATACCTCAAATGGAAATTGTCAGAATGCTGCCCATATTAGAGGACGGAATAAAGCCAGTGCTAAGAGGGTCCATCTCCATTTCGGCTTACACCTTCTTAGAACCCGTTGTCTTTCTAATGTTCCTCCCTTATGTAAATCAACAAAAAAAAATAACAAAATCCTTATTACAGGGCTGTTTCCTAGGTGGGATTATCATCTTCCTGACAGTCACTGTTTCCGTATTAGTACTAGGTCCGGATTTAACGACCAGAGATATATATCCCAGTTATAACATAGCAAGACGCATATCGGTTGGTGGGTTCTTTGAGCGGGTTGAAGCCTTGATAGCTCTATTGTGGATGTTAACCTTATTTATAGAAGTAACCTTGTACTTCTACGCTTTTGTTCTAGGAATGTCTCAATTATTAAACCTAAAAGAGTTTCGAGTGCTAACTCTACCTACAGGAATGATCCTTGTTGCACTAGCACCGCTTATTGCTCCAAATTACACTTATTACAACACATTATTTGATAATTACTGGGTGTACTATATTATAACCTTCGGTGTATTTCTACCCTTGGTATTATTAGGTGTGGGGATGTTTCGAAATGTACTCAACAAGGACCTTAAATCTCGAAACTAAATAGGACTAAGCCGATTTCTTAAGCTGGCTTAGTCCCCATAATGAAACGACGACGCCAAATCGGCAAGCGTCCTAAAATTCATTGTAACCCTCTCACGAGCCAACCAGTAATACACCTCCTGCCCCCTTTTCTTAAAGTCAACAATGCGAGCATCCCGTAAGATTTTGAGGTGGTGCGAGACCGCTGGCCTGCTTATTTCGAATTCTGCTGCTATTTCCCCAACGTTCAGGCGACCTTTATTGCCTAATAACGTAACAATCCGAATCCGAGTAGGGTCACCGAATGCGGTGAGAAACCGAGTGATGCTGCTGATATCATTAAGTTTAATCTCTTGCGGTTCTATCTCCCCACCCCGATTCGTAAATAAACTTAAACATATAAACCTTTTGACACTACAATATAGACCTCGTAGATTCTCTAACCATTAATTCTGCAGGGAAAATCTGATGCGCGTGATTTACCTTCTTATTAATGAGATCAAAAAGTATCTTAATTGTCGCTTCCGCAATTTCAACTACCGGCTGCTTGATGGTAGTAATGGAGGGATTATAATAGAAGGAAATATCCAGTCCGTCATAACCAGCTACAGAGTAGTCTTCTGGTACTCGCTTACCCGCTTCAAATATTGCTTTACAAGCGCCGATGGCCATACTATCTGATAAGGTGAAAATAGCAGTAAACTCTTCCCCTGACTCCAGCAGTTCTTTTGTAACCACATACCCGTTTTCCATACTGTAGCTATCAATATCTTCTTTCATCCGCCGTACTAGCCGTTCATTATAAGCTATTCCATGATCTGAAAGTGCCTTTTTATAGCCTTCATATCTCAGTTTACCGATACTCACATCATCTTCAGGTGCAGTAATGACTGCTATTTTCTGATGTCCCAAGTTACATAAATAATCGACGATCTTAAGGCTTTCATTAAAGTCATCTACAGAAACAGAAGAATAATCACTTAGATCAAACTCTTCCGTCATTCCGATCGTACTAAGAACAAATGGAACCGTTAATTGTTGTAATTTTTCTTGAGAGTGTGAGAATAATCCCCCCAGGAACACAATTCCCTTCAAACGTTTTTCTTTCTCCAGCTCAATCGCTACTTCGATCTCATCTTGATTCTCATCAACTCGTTGCAGAATGAAGGAGTATCTTTTTCGCTGAATCTCTTTTTCAAATACTTTGATCATCGGACTAAAAAAGGGGTTAGAAATCCCTTTAATCAATACTGCAATCGTTTTCGAATCTGAACGTTTTAAATTTCTTGCACTGTTATTTGGTACATAATGGTTCTCTTTGATGACTCTCATAACCATCGCTTTTGTTTCTTCATTAATGTCTGGATGATTATTTATCGCTCTGGATACTGTAGTCACGCCAACCCCACATAATTTGGCGATATCTATAATAGTCAATCTCTCCATTTCTACCTTTCCTTTGCACGTTAAATAAGAAAGCAGGGGATTCTTGAAGAGAAGACTCAACAAGAAAAGCACCCTACTTGCTTCTACAGACATATTCTATTTAACCCTTCACAGCTCCTGCAACAACACCCTCAATAATGTATTTTTGGCAGGTGAGGTAGAAAATGATAATCGGTACAATAGCTAATACAAGCATCGCCATCATAGCTCCCATATCAATCGATCCGTATCCGCCTTTTAGGTACTGTATCGCAATAGGAATTGTTTTGTATTCAGTACCGATCAGCAGATCCGGCAACAGGAAGTCATTCCATACCCACATTACATTTAGGATTGCTACGGTTACAGCAATAGGCTTTAGGATGGGCAATACCACTCTAAAGAAGGCTTGCGGTGGATTACATCCATCAATCATAACTGCTTCTTCAACTTCAAGCGGTATGGACTTCACAAATCCACTAAACATAAAGACGGATAGCCCTGAGCCAAATCCTAAATAGATCAAGATAATTCCAATCGGATTATCGAGATGCAGCACATTGGCTGTCTTAGTCATTGTGAACATAACCATTTGGAAAGGTACGATCATTGAGAACACAAATGCGTAATACATTAAGTTCGTGAATTTTGATTTCACCCGAGTAATATACCATGCGGTCATGGAAGTGAATAACACGATTACAGCAACCGAACACACGGTGATAAACAAGGACATTCCGAAAGCACTAAAGAAATCGATCTTCGCTACACCGCTAGTATAGTTCTTTAAACCAACAAAAGTAGTTTCATTAGGGAATAAGAAAGGCGTATCACTAATGTAGAACTTACCTTTGAAGGAGTTCATTAGAACAATAAAGATCGGAGATAAGAACGCAATGGCCAAGACCAACAAAATAGTGAAAATGGAGTAGTCTTTTGCTCTAGTCTGTTGCATTAGTTCTCAACCTCCTTTCTTCTAGTAATGACAAGTTGTACTAAGGCGATTAAGGCTACTAAAGCAAAGAATACGACGGCCTTCGCTTGACCTACACCTTCCCATCCTGTTTTTGCGTAGAATGTATTGTAGATGTCCAGTGCCAACATGGATGTCTGCTTAGACGGAGCACCAGCGGTCAATGCTAAGTTTTGGTCAAACAATTTGAATGAATTCGATAAGGTTAAAAACAAACAAATGGTGATAGACGGCATTACGAGCGGGATGGTCACATTACGTAAAATCTTAGAACGTGATGCTCCATCAATTCTTGCGGCTTCTACTATATCCTTAGGCACATTTTGAATACCTGCAACATAGATAATCATCATGTACCCTATCAATTGCCAATTCATAAGGATGATTAATCCCCAAAATCCATAAGTAGCATCTGAGGTCAAAGTAACACCAAATTTATACAGGATTCCATTAAAGATCAACTGCCAAATGTATCCTAATACGATACCGCCTATCAAGTTAGGCATGAAAAAGATAGTTCTAAATACGTTAGTGCCTTTTAGTTTTCTAGTTAACAACATCGCCAGAATGAAAGCGAACACATTAATCGTAAGAACCGATAGAACTGTAAACTTAACCGTAAAGCCCAGCGCATTTAGGAATTCTTGATTTGAGAATGCCTTAACGTAATTGCCAAAACCTATCCATTTAGCATCATTGACTGTAGTAAACTCTGTAAAGGATAAATATATACCTAGCAGAAATGGTACAACAAAAGCGATTCCAAAGGCTATTATGGTCGGTAATGCAAAAAGAGCAAAATATTTTTTTATCGATTTTTCCATGGAGTCTTCTCCTATCTCAGAATGGAAAATGATTAAACAGATGTAATCAAATTCACTCGAATTGTTGCTTAGTGCCACTGAAGTCCCTAAGGAACCTAGTGGCACTAAGCTTGTATCTATATAACAACTGAGGGATATTCAATCATCTTTCCATGCCTTTATTATTTTGCTTTTTCAGCCTTCCAAGTGTCCTTGAAGATCGTTACAACTTCATCCCAAGTTTTGTTACCTTGAGCGTACTGCAAGAGCGCATCACCAAAGACATTTTTGAACTCTTCACTTGGGAATGCTGCAAATGTCCAAGCTACGGAAGTCAGATCTTTTTCCATCCAAGCGGACACTTCTTTAGCCAGTGGGTCTGCTGGTTTTTCGCTATCTTCGAAAGTGTTGAATGGAGCGATGAAACCTAAGTCATTCGTTACATAAGCTTTACCTTTTTCACTGGAGAACAACCATTCCAAGAATGCGATAGAAGCTTGTTGATTCTCAGCAGATGCTTTGCTGTTGATTGCCAAATAGTTTTCTGTACCTACAGCCAGACCTTGTTTTTCCTCGCCTTCCATACCTGTGTAGATAGGCAAGAATTTGATCTCTTCAGCTTTAACTACGTTACCGTCTACATCATTGATTTGTGACCAAGCCCAGTTACCGTTTTGAACCATAGCTGCATTACCCAGTGCGAACTCAGCCATGGAATCAGCTACAGATTTACTACCTAGAAGCGCTTCTTTAGTCACAGAGTTTTTGATGTAAAGATCGAAAATGTTTTTGAATTTATCGTTATATTTGAATTCAACTTCTTTAGAAGCTAAACCCGCAAGTACGGTGTTATCAAACTCAGTGTTGTCTTTGAATTCATAGTACAGCGGCAAGTTAGCCAAGTGAGTCTGCCATCTCCATTGCTCACCAGCAGCGAGGGAAGTGGAAGCAAATACACCCTTAATACCCAGTTGATCTTTTTTAGCAGTCATATCTTCTACTACTGCTTTCAAGGTCTCGAAATTATTGATTTCAGTCGTGGAAGAGATGGATACAGCTTTATCAGCCAAGGCAAAGTATTTCTTCATGATTGCATCGTTGTAGATGATACCGTAGCCTTCAACTACGTAAGGGATACCATATACGCCTTCACCTTCTGTTACAGCCAAGCTTTTATCGGACAGATAGCTGTACAGCTTAGTATCCTTCAAATCCAAGGTATAATCTTTCCAAGATTGATAACCAACAGGTCCGTTAATTTGGAAGATTGTAGGTGCATCTGACTTAGAAATCTCAGATTTCAATTTGGTTTCATAAGTACCTGCAGCAGCCGTTACGACTTTTACTTTAACGCCTGTCTCTGCTTCGTAATCCTTAGCGATTTTTTCATATATTTCTGCAATTTCAGGCTTGAAGTTTAAGAAGTAAACCGATCCTTTTTTACCAGATGAAGCGTTTCCATCATTAGATGCAGTATTGTTTTCTTTATTCCCGCACCCTGCTGCCAAGACTACTACCATAGACATAACCAACATGAGCCCTAGATATTTTTTAATGTTCTTCATTTTTCTTCCCCCTCGTACTTGTTATTAAATTACCTCGCTTAAAGACGTCTCCGAAATTACCCACCGAGAATGTTGTCAGCGTTTTCATTTCACTTAAGTAACGATCGCTTTTTTTCTGGTATCCTTATCGGTAACGTTTTCAATTGAAATATTAGCACACCGTTTCCAACATTTCAATAGCCACTTTATTAGAAAAAATCGCCATCACAAATCCTCAGACGTTATAATAGATTCAAAATAAATAGGAATAGGTGATATCATATCTTATCTCTGATCGAAAAGTATGAGTTACAATTCTCTAATAATAATTATTTTGGCGATATTGGGGTAGAGCCCTCTTACTCCATTGAAGTTGGCACCCTTCCCGTACTTGTATCTGCTCCGCATGCCATTAACCACTATAGAGAACATGCTGTAAAACCTGCAGACATGTATACAGGTTCGCTAGCGCTGCTGTTACACAAGCTCACAGATTGCCACTGTATTTATTCCAATAGCTTCTCCAAAGAAGACCCAAATTACATCCTTGGGGGAGAATATAAAGCTGCGCTTGGAACAATTGTCAAAGAGCATCAAATTAACTTTGTTATAGACTTGCATGGTGCTTCTAAAGACAGAGAATTCGATATTGATTTAGGCACATTACACGGAACATCCATACAGGAAAATAATATAAATGAAGTCGTACGTATTTTTTTCAATAATGGTATTACCAATGTTCATCAAAACCATACCTTTTCTGCATCTCATCCCGGAACGATCACTTCGTATTCGGCTAAAGAATTGTTAGTTCAAGGTTTTCAGATTGAAATTAATCGAAATTATCGTAACCCGAATTCATTTGATTTATTCCAAAAAACCATTCATTCCCTCGAACAAATCATCAATCGATTGGGAGGCGCCTAACATAAATATCGAGCAGACCTTCACTATACTGGAGAAACAGAGCTATACAGCTCGGGAAGAAATCACAATAAACCCCGATGAGTTAGTCGAATTAGGCTTAGTCCACCATATCTTTGTCGAGCTTAAAGCAGAGAATGGCGCTCAGGTTAGCTGTTTGCTTTTATCTAAAAGTGATATCCCAAGAGGCAGTATTCAATTGTCGAAAAGAGCAAAGGACAAGCTAGGAAACTGCCCACTAACAGGATTAACCATTACCAAACCTGAGTACAGCACGATCCTTCGGGGAATTCCTAAAGTGGACGAGATTGCCAAGCCTTATGTCAAAGCCTGTCCAACGCTTGTCCGTAAATATTCGAACCATGTCGAGCTTATTAATCCTAAAAATGGCTTTCGGGTAAACTTAACTTTAAAAGAAGATGACACAGCCAAGCCGAATGCCCTGTATTTCAACAGATATATCATGTTGCTGCTTGAGACTCATGCCACTGAGGATGATCAACTAATTATTACCCGTGCAAGAACAAGTCCTCAGTCCAAGCCAGGCATACATAAACTTATACATCTGGGAATCAAACGGCCTTTAACCGCATTAGGAAATCTTTTTATTGGCAAAAGAGAGCTTACACTAAGAGTAGGCCATCCCTACCCTTTTGATGAACATCAAAATCTATGCCGAATTCATCCCAATGTTAGAAAGCTGCTGGGTATGGAAGAGACCGACAAAATCGTCGTCACCTATAACAACAAAACAATCACCGTCCCCATCTTAGATATAGACACTGAGCATATAGCCCAACTGATCAAGCTAAATGAGGAGAATGAGCAGCTTAAATTTATCGACAGCCACTTATTTATCGGAATCACCGCTTTGTCACGGAATGAACTGGAAATCCCCAGTATCGGCACATCGGTTACCGTAAAGAGAAGCATGAACTCCCTATTCTTAAAACACTTAAACAAGTTGGTCTTGCCCGTAATCGCTTTATTGTTTACTGTAGTTCAGCTGTATAAGGATTTGAACTGGAGCATCGCTCTGACCATTGCTATTTCTCTGATACTGCTTCCGATAATCATCTACACGACGCTATCTGAAGAACGAGCAAAAATTAACTAAATGGAGCGATAATCGTGAAATTCACTTCACAATCCCAGGTAGAAGATATGATCTATAGCTCTTATCTAAGAGCCATTAACAACATCACAGAAACTTTGGATGAACAAGTTAGAAGACCGGAATTAACCAGAGCTTTGCTGGATCTAGTCGGAAGTCCGGATCGAGATCAACAATACATACTAGTCACAGGCAGTAAAGGTAAAGGCTCCACCTCCAGATTCATCTCTTCTTTGTTAAGTCACCTAGGCTATAAAGTGGGCTTGTTCACCTCCCCTCATCTGGTCGATTTCAACGAGAGAATTCGGATTAACGGGCGGGCCATATCCACAGAGAATTTTGTACGATTAGGAAATGTGGTTCACGAGGGATTCCAAACGATTGAAAATCAGCTTAGTGCTGATGAATATCAAGGTCCTGTTGGGATAGGTCTAGCTATAGCGGCGTTGTACTTCAAGGAGAATCATACCGATTTCAATGTAATTGAATGCGGAAGAGGCGGAAGGTTTGATGACACGAATGTCCTGAAAAATGATTGGGCGGTCATTACTCCGATTATGGAAGAACATGTAGCTAATTTGGGTCCTGACCTGAATAGCATTACGCTACATAAGCTGGGAATCGTCAAAAACAAGGCTACAAAAGCCTATATCAGCAGGCAGAAGTCGAGCATACTAGCGACTATAAAGGAGAACCTTACCTCCAATTCTGTACAGTACTATGAGGAGCAGTTCTGGGCTGACTCTATTACAATAACACCCATTGGAACTACTTTTGATGTTCGGACAAATCAAGCGATTTACCCGTCCTTAACGATCCCGTTATTGGGGCAATTTCAAGCTCTAAATGCCGCCACTGCAGTCGTGCTATGTGAGGATATTACAGGCGGTCCTCTGGATAGGGAGCTCGTAATCAATTGTTTTGCAAAACTGCAATGGCCGGGTCGTTGTGAGGTGATCTGTCATGATCCGTTAACGATTATTGACGGAGCGATTCATAAGGAATCGGCAGCCTATTTGGCTGAGCTTATCCAACTAGTCAATCCCGACCGCAGTCGAGATGTAACTTCAATCATCGGTGTTCCTAAAGATAAAGATTACCTTGGGGTTATCGAAGTGATGAGTACGGTCTCGGAGCAATTGATCGTCACAAAGCCTGACATCAGTCATCTTTCTTTTCCTACAGATGCACTCCGTGTTGCCAAGCGTTTTATCGAAAAAAGCTCTGAGTTTCCCTATTTGGAGGATGCTCTTACGCACATAAAAGCTCGATCGTCCTCCGAGATTATTGTAATTGTCGGCACACAAACCTTCATCGGAAATGCCAAACGATTATTCGGGCAATCGCTGCACGATATCGGCTTATAGCTTCTCAAAGCGCCGGAGAATGACTTCCCGATAAAGATCAGATAGAGCTGGCACTTCGCTCGGGTTCTGCTTACAATACTCATCTAACATAACCTTATGATTAACTTCGATGACCTTGAGGCCTTGATTTGTCTCTAAGATATCTATGGAACAGAAATCAAGGCCCATCGCTTTAGAGGTCTGGGAAGCAAGCTCTGCCAGCGCCTCTCGTTTGGCCTGATCACTTACCTCAATCGTAACAGCTCCATTAATCAAATTGTGCTTCCAGGAATGAACTCTTTTTTTCCCAAGGAATACTCGCGCCAGATGATTAAAAGTTACGATTCTATACTCTATCTCTGCTTCATAATAAGGGCCTATCGCCCCATTAAGCTGTAAAGAAAATAATAAATTCAGCTTTTCGTGCAGATCGGCTATCTCATTAATTTTGTACACATGATTTCCCTGTGCCCCGTTATCTTGCTTCACAACAGCCTCTCCATTGCACTTATGGAAATAATCCTTAGCTATTGGATAAGGGTCTAAATTGCTGAATTTGGAGTCCGGATGTGCTAAATAGACATGCTCTACAGCCGGAATATTCGCTTTGCGTAAGACATCATAAGTTAGAGATTTACTCATGGCAATAATCGTAGAAGCGCTGCTGTTTAGACCAATCTCCGCGTCTACCATTACAAACGAATGAACTCCATCCGTCGCTCTATATACGAAATTCGGTGTGATTTCCTCAAAGCTGATACCTCTGGATTTCACGGAATGCTGGATCATTTTTAGGTAGGGTCTAGTCGTCACTCAGTTTCCTCGATTCTAAAAAAATATAATCAAGCCTAATCATAGCACGAGCGCTCGCTCTCGAAAATCACAAATGAATGTCATCATATTTGACATACTTACACACAAATTAGTAAATTACGATATCGCTTTCATATCCAAAATAAGTATTGATTAATTAGAAGTCATCCTCTAAGATGAATTTAACAAGCGCATCCAAAAGTTAAAGCGCTTAAACTTTTGGATGCATACAGACTACATTTAAACTTGAGAATAATCATAATCTGGACAAAAGTTAAAGCGCTTATATTTAAGCAAGGAGAACTTAAAATGAAGGTTAGTATTTTTGATGTTGCTAAGAAATCCGGATTATCCGTCGTAACCGTATCCCGGGTTCTAAACGGAGCCGAATCGGTACGAGAAAACAATCGTCAGAAGGTGTTAGATGCCATTAAAGAGCTGGATTATCGTCCTAATGCAGCGGCACGGAGCTTGGCCAGCGGCAAGACTGGAATCATCGGTCTAATCGTCACCACCTTGCAGGATTCCTTCTTCGATGCAGTGGTCAAAGAACTAAATGAGGTGTTGGCGCTACACGGTTATTATCTAGCCATATCCATCTCAAAAGGCATTGAATCGGATGATAGCCATTATCTGATTCAGGAGGATCGGGTAGATGGTTTGATTCTACTGTCTCCAGTGGAAGAGGATAATTATATTGTGGAATTGAAACGACGAGGTATCCCTTATGTGTTGATAGATAATCAGAAGCCTGAAAATGACACCTACTCCATCACGATCGACAACTTCAAGGGTGGATATATGGCTACCAGTCATCTGTTATCACTCGGTCATACGTCAATCGCTCATCTCTGTGGACAGGAGATGTTCCGCAGTACGCGGGAGCGACGCGCTGGATTCCTGCACGCGCTTGAAGAAAAAAATCTCACTCCATTTGAGATTGTGCATGGCGATTTCGATATTGGAATGGGATATGATACCTGCAAGCGTTGGCTAAATGAAGGACAATTACCTACTGCAGTATTCGCTGGTGATGACAATATCGCCCTTGGAGTCATCAACGCATTGATGGAAGCTGGCATTCGAGTACCCGAAGAGGTAGCTGTAATTGGCTATGATGATCATTACATTGCTTCACAGCTTCATCCATATCTTACAACGATACGTCAACCTTCGGATAAAATCGGGCTGGCTGCCGCAGATATGCTGCTCAGACGCATCTCCGGCAAGATGAAACGTGGAGCCGGCGTGCGGATTGACCCCAAAATTATTGTACGCGAATCTACCGCAGTCAAGTAGATTCTATACCATACACTAGGAGTGATGACCTTTGACTTACTACTTAGGGATCGATGGTGGAGGTACTAAAACCTATGCTCTGCTATGCGATGAACTTGGTAATGTTCTCGGTAAAGGCAAGAGCGGTAACGGTAACCACCAGACTGGCGCCCAGGAGGCAGCCAACAGTATTCGAGAAGCCACATTCGGAGCACTCTCAGAAGCCGGACTCCGATTAGAAGACATCAAGCACACTTATCTAGGACTTGCTGGTGCCGATCGCGAGGCTGATTATGCCATTCTCCACCCAATGATACGCGAGATCGGATTTATCAATTACACAATCAACTGTGACACGATGATCGGATTACGCGCAGGGACGACTCGCACTTATGGAGTTGCACTAATCTGTGGCACGGGCACTAATTCGGCAGGCAGAAACCCGAAAGGAGAGCACTATCAGTGTGGCGGCTTCGACTACATGTACGGGGATTTCGGCGGAGGTGGTGCACTCAACATTGAAGTCTTTCGCTCTGTCATTAGAGCTTGGGATGGACGAGAACAACCTACACTCTTGACCGGTCTCCTGCTCAATTTGCTAGGTTATGAGGAAGTAGCGGATATGTTTAATGATTTCCTCGATCATTGGAAACAGGTGCCTGTACATGCTGCACGCTTGCTCTTTGAAGCAGCCGCTGAGGGAGATGCCGTAGCCTTGGAGATTCTAAATCGGCAAGGCGTTGAGTTAGGAAAATCCGCTGCTGCAGTCATACACAAGCTTGGCATGGAGCAGGATACCTTCGATGTGGTTCTGGCAGGAAGTCTGCTAACCCGTGGAGATCGCGGCTGGATTCGCGGACCAATTGAGAAGGCTGTACTAGCCGCAGCTCCACAAGCAACTGTGGTAACCCTTACCACAGAACCTGTAGTAGGTGCCGTATGGTCCGCGATGGACCAAGACGGTCTAGTCCTTAGTAATGAAGCCTTTAACAAAATGCGGGGATTCCAAGACTATGAATCTATTCAACAAACTAATAAGACAGGAGTGATTGATCTTGGCAACTAAACAAGGATTAAAGATCGCAGTTATCGGTGGGGGTTCTTCGTATACACCCGAATTGGTAGAGGGTTTTATTCTTCATTACAAGGAGCTTCCTGTTCGTGAACTCTGGCTTGTAGACATTGAACCTGGACTCCGCAAGCTGAATATCGTTGGAAATCTCGCTAAACGTATGGTTGAGAAATCCGGGCTTCCGATTGAAGTTCATCTTACAACAGACCGCCGGAAGGCTATCGAAGGCGCAGACTTCGTCAGCACTCAGATGCGTGTCGGTATGCTCGATGCCCGCGCACGTGATGAGTCTATTCCTCTTAAGTATGGTGTTATCGGTCAAGAAACGACGGGCCCTGGTGGAATGATGAAAGCACTGCGTACGATCCCTGTCATTCTGGATGTATGCCGTGACATCGAAGAGCTGGCTCCTAACGCCTGGCTGCTCAATTTCACCAACCCTGCAGGAATGGTCACTGAGGCTGTTCTGAAATACTCCAAAGTAAAGAGTATCGGTCTCTGTAACGCACCTATCGGTCTGATCAAGCAAGTATCCGCCAAATATAACGTAGCTGCGGACCGTGTTTATGCCGAATTTGTGGGTCTGAATCACTTGCACTGGATTACTCGGATCGATGTTGAAGGTGAAGATAAGCTGGATGACATGCTCACAGAAGGTTACAGTGCTAAGAACGTACCTGCCCGAGAGTGGAATCCTGAATTCTTACAATCGCTTCGTGCCGTCCCTTCCTACTATTTGAAATATTTCTATATGACAGATGCCATGCTCGAAGAGCAGATGGAATCATTTAAGCAAGGCATCAATCGTGCTGAAGTCGTGAAGCGCGTAGAAGAAGAGCTATTTGAGCTATACGCCAATCTGGAGTTAAGCGAGAAACCAAAACAGCTGGAGCAACGCGGCGGTGCCTTCTACTCAGAGGCGGCCGTTAATCTCATGAGATCGCTCCATAACGGATCAAACGACATCCAGACCCTGAATGTTGCTAACCGTGGCATACTGGACTTCCTTCCAGAAGATGCAAGTATCGAAGTCAACTGTGTTGTCACTAAGAACGGTCCACTGCCTCTACCACTGACCAAGATTCCACCGATGGCTAAGGGACTCATTCATGCGGTCAAAACTTATGAGCAACTAGCTATTGATGCCGCTGTAACCGGTGACCGTGCACTTGCTCTTCAGGCCATGGTACATCATCCACTCGTTCCATCTGTAGATGTAGCGGTACGTATGCTGGATGAAATGCTGGAGGCCAATAAAGAGTTCTTGCCGAACTTCTTTACCAAATAACCATAGAAAAGAGGCGTCAATATGTCAGCTAAAGCGGTTTGGAAAGGCGATATCAACCAAGCACTATGCGCGTTTACATTTGATGATGGACCTTCCCAACTTCCCGTTGAATTGTGGCTGGATGTTTTGGAGGAGGAAGGGGCTGTAGGCACCTTTTTCTTCACTGGGGAATGGATGGAGCAGCATCCTGATAAGGCGAGACTAATCCTCTCCCGTGGTCATGTACTTGCTCCGCATACGTATCATCATCGGCGAATGGCTCAAGTGCCAAAGGCCGTATTCTTAGAGCAGTTGAAGCTGACCGAGCTGGCATATCAGGACGCAACAGGTCTTCCGTCTCCAAACTTCATGCGTTTTCCATACTGCTCATTCCGGGAAGAGAATCTGGATTGGCTGACAGAATGGGGTGGTTATCTGGATATTGAAGGCGTTGATTGCGGAGATTGGTCAGGTATTTCTGCAGACGAGATCGTTGCCAGAGTTGAACCTACACTTGAAAATGGAACCATTGTAGTCATGCATAGTAATGATGTTGCAAAGGGTTCACCGGATACCTTGAGAGCACTTATTCGGATCGCCAAGCAAAGAGGTTTGGAAAGTGTCGGCGTACCTGAGATCCTAGGGTCCATTGGCGTAGAAGTAAACTACAGACCTTGGAAAATCGTTGTAGACGTTCCGGCAGCGTTAGATCATCCCGTGGAAAAATGGGTTCCTTTAGAAAATAACAAGCAGCTTACCGACCTCGCGACCCAGACTACCGAGTGGAATATTCCGCAATATACACTGCATTTCACTTCTGAAAAAGAGTGGCTGGAGCATCTGGAAAGTCCGCTAGAAGAGGTTGGAGTTATAGAGGATCGCGAGTTGTTTACTATACAGCAATTTGATGGCAGCTACTGGGGATATGTACGCGCAGGTGTTGTGGACAATACCCTTGTACTATTAGACTATGCAGCTAAAGAAGCGCAGGCTGACACCTTGGTGTACTTACTTCGCTGGGCTGCGGATACTTCGATGAGACTGGGCTTAACCAAGATTGAAGCCAGACTCAATATTCGCAAAATGAGCGAGATGTGCAGACAGTTAGGCTGGCAGTCAGAGATAGTAGAAGATCAGTAAGAGAAATCATCCATATCCATTGCCAGAGAAAGATTAGAAGTTCATATAACGCATTCCCTTAAGTCTGCTACTTTAGCAGGCTTTTTTATTTTTCCTCCAAAGTTAGTCATAGCCTCTATTACCGCTACTTTATCTTATTTCTCGAATGACCTGTTCAATGCCAGAGGGAATGTCAGGCTCTTTTACACTAGACACGTTGAGCTTTAGGATTCTCTCTTTTTTAGCAAAATAGGGCAGGTAACCGCTATCCGCCATCTCCACTCGAATAGACTTTTTTTGCAGCCGTTTGATTATTTGCTCTGCTCTAAGGTTATCCGCCAATTTCAGATATGTATGCACACCTAACTGACTGGCAGGACGATAGGAATAATACTGTTCAGAGGCTACATTTACCTCACTCACGATCGAATCATGGAGGAGCATGGACCTTTTTCCGTAGCAGGAACGCATCTTTTTACGATGGCGCTCAAACATCCCGCTTTTTAAATACAGCTCCAGAGCAGCTTGGGACAGCATAGAGCTATCTATATCCATCAGTCTTTTGAATCGGTTAAAGGACTCACAGAGCACCTCGGGAAGTACGGCCACACCAACGCGCAGACCTGGGAATATGATCTTGGAGAAGCTTTTTAAATAGATAACATGTGAAGTATTGTCATAAGCATAGATCGGATCTTGCTTCGCATCCTGCTCTAAATCTGCCATGTAGTCATCCTCTACGATATACACATCGTATGTAGCTGCAAGCTGCGCAATCGCCTTCTTCTGATTACGAGTATAGGAAACACCGAGCGGGTTATGAAACCGCGGAACGGTATAGAAGAACTTGAACTCGCCTGTTTTAAATAAACGCTCTAATTCATTCAAATCCACCCCGTCATCCGAACGCTGTATTCCCTCGGTCTCGATGCCGTACGTCTTCAAATACTCCATAAATAACGGGTAACTCGGCTGTTCAATCAGCACACGCTCCCTGCCATTCGGAAAAGGAATCCGGGTCAAGAGCCCAAGCGCTTGCTGCACGCCAGAGGTGATGAAAATCTGCTTCGGATCAGCAAACACCTGGTAAGAGGCCAGTTGTCGCTGCATTTCACGGATAAGAGACGGCAGCCCCTGCGGCGTTCCATAGATAAACAAATCCTTACGGTACATATCAATCGCTTTATTAATACAATGTTGAAAATCCAGATACGGGAAAATATCCGGGTCCGGTGCAGATGCCGCAAAATCAATCCAGTGCGCACCTTCTTCTTTCCGCTCCCCACTTCGTTTCATAACATAATATCCGCTCTTTGAAGCAGCGTAGATTAAATGTTTATCTTGAAGGTCTTGGAGTGCACGAATAACTGTGCTCTTATTGCAATCATAACGCAGTGCCAGCTCCCGAATAGAGGGCAGCTTGTCACCCTCTCGGTACGTGTCTTCTGCGATTTGTAATTCCAGATCATTAATTAATTCCGAATACTTATATATCTCCTTCACCCTCCTCCGAGTCTATTTTGTACCGGTACAGATGAACAATAATTTCATTGTAGCACAGCTATTCTAGCCTTAGAATAAAGAACATAACAGGACCGGTCCTAAATGCGCGCAACACTTTGGAGGTCTTACTGATGAATATATCTTCTACTCAAAAAGCGATAGTAGCTGCTGTCTTGAATGCTGTTATTGTCGGGTTTTCTTTTATATTTGTAAAAATGGCACTAACCGTCTCGGACCCATTCGATACATTAGCTCATCGTTTCACGTTATCTTTTCTCGCCGCTTCGTTATTTACTTTTCCAGGGTGGGGGCGGGTGAAGTTTGGAATATCCAAGGCAGCAGTGGTCATCCCACTTGCTCTACTATACCCAGCGTTGTACTTTACGCTCCAAGCCTTTGGACTTCTGCATACAACATCAGCTGTAGCGGGTATTATTCAGGCGACCATGCCCATCTTCACCATTATTTTGGCGGCAATGTTCTTAAAGGAAACTACAAGCGGCTTCCAAAAGATCTCCACCTTAATCTCGGTTGCAGGTATCATTCTTATCTTTGCCATACCGGGTGTGAGTATTTCTTCCTCTAGTCTCTGGGGCGTCTTACTCATCCTAATCTCAGCGCTATCCCTTGCCGGCTATAATGTTGCGGCCCGAAAGCTGACACGAACTTGGAGTCCTAAAGAGCTCACTTATATGATTACTTTATTCGGATTTATATTTTTCAATGGTCTATCAATCATTAAGCATGGTTCAGCAGGAACCTTGAATCAATATTTCACACCTTTTCAGGAGCCTAAGTTCATATTCTCCATGATCTATCTCGGCGTACTCTCATCCCTCGTGACCTCCTTCCTCTCCAACTACGCTTTATCCCGAATGGAGGCTTCACGCGTGAGCATCTTCGGCAGTCTTTCGACGGTTGTCTCTATTCTTGGCGGCGTGCTTCTGCTGAATGAACAGCTGGAATGGTATCATTGGACCGGTACGGTGATGATCATCGCCGGGGTGATCGGAGTCAACTGGCGCAAGAAGGCAAAGCTTCAAGTAAAGGGCGAGATTGGGCTGGACTAGAGAAAGCCTGCTAAAGTACACCTTCGATCGATCCTTACATTTACGTAAAAAAAGACACCCCTCGAGGTGTCTTTTATTCTTCCCTTTTCACTCTCTCTGCTCTGTATCCAGCCGCGTTAATCGCTGTTACTTAGCTGTTTCAAATGCTTCGATTTTCTCTTTATATTGATCCAGCAGCTTAGCTAAAGCTTCCTTAATCACAGTGGCATCTTTGGTTTTAGCAGCACTATTCAGATCCTCTTGGGCTTTGAAAAAGGCTTTATCAGCCTCGCTAAACTCTTGAATTGAAATTGTAGCTTCACTCACTTCTACTGCTGCAATTGCAGCTACACCTTTAATAGAAGTAGAGACGACACTCCCCATCTTCTCATCATTAGGCAATACCTCAACATTGCGACCAGCTTCAATATAACTCACGGGCAGCGCTTCGGCTGATGCAATATTTTTCGAGAACACAACCCCTTCTGCCTGCTCAGAAGGTACTAGCTCGGAAACCGCGGTTACACTAAATCCAGCAGCCTTGTAATATTGATCCAAGGTCTTCTTCCAGTCTTCTAGAGTACTAGGTGCATATGTTTTAGCCAGTTCAAGGGGATCTACCCAATCAAAGATTGTTACTTGAGTAGCAATTGTTCCCTTAGTTGCTGGAGTAACCACCGCTGCAGCCGTTGTTTTTCCACTTTGATCCTGAGCTCCGCTAGCTGCGTTCGCTGCAGTCGGTGCAGCAACTGCGGATACCAGTAGGGCGGATAACGCTAACTTTTTAAATATCATCTGTTGATTCATAAATACAACACTCCTCGTCGATTCGAATGATCTTACAAGTCCAAGCTTACAAAATCGGTGTGGCATAACATTGGTTAATTTGTGGAAAAACGATGGCAGCCCCCTCTACTCCCCTCTGGATTGATATAATTGCAGAAGAATAATCTGGAGGTTAACTAAATGAATACCAACTATCTCATTGCCGTAGTAGATGATGATCAACATATACGTAATCTTGTAGAAGCTTATTTACAAAAAGAAAATTACCGCACGATTGGTCTTGGCAGCGCTGAAGAAGCATGGACCTTATGGCAGACAAGCCCACCGGATATGTGGGTACTCGACGTTATGCTGCCCGGCATGGACGGGTACGAATTTTGTCGGCGAATTCGCAATGAAGCCGAAGTGCCGATTATTATGATCTCCGCAAGGGATAATGAAGTGGATAAAATTTTAGGTTTAGAGCTAGGCAGTGATGATTATCTAGTCAAGCCATTTAGCCCTCGGGAGCTAGTTGCCCGCATTAAACGCCAGCTACAACGGTGGTATAAAATGAGTACTCAAATAGAACCTGCAAGTAGTAACCCCCTCACACCTACGCATATTGAGGTTACACATCTACAGCTATTATTGGATGAAAGACGTGTGTTCTGGCATGGGAAAGAGATTGAACTCACCAGTAAAGAATTCACCCTCCTAAAAGTATTCGCAGCCTCTCCCAACCGCGCATTTACAAGAGATGAGCTGCTTACCCATGTGTGGGGAGATGACTATTTCGGAAGCGACCGTGCCGTAGACCATTTAATTAAACGGATGCGAAAAAAACTAGATCTGCTGCCGATTGAAGCCGTATGGGGACATGGCTATCGTATGCGTATTGAGGAGGGAGTGGAGATCGATGAAGCTAGCACATCAGATTAATTTAGCCTTAAGCGTTGTATTGGTACTGCTCCTGTCTATTACCGCTGTCGTGATCCATTTTGTGCTGCTTAATCATTTTGTCGGAACACAAAAGGCGGAACTGCGAACCATTAGCTCTGCCATGTCAGCCACTATAGTTGAGGGGAGCACATACAGTGGCGACTTTGAGACTGAACTCCATGCGCTGCCCGTGATCATGCCTTCTTCTGTAGGCACTGCAAGCGTCGAGGCTATCCTTAGTGATGAGACAGGAAAAGTATTGTCCACCTCATCGAGTATGAGTTCCGTCGCGGTAAAATCCAATGCGCAGTTTGTCGCTGGTCAAGCCTCTGACCTCCAGAATATTTGGAATGGAACAGATGCAAGATATATAACAGAAGTGAAGGCTACGCCAATAGGCACACTAACTCTGCTTACACCTATGAGCGCAGTAACAAGCATTGAACAAGCTCTGTTCAAAAGACTGCTAATCGTTTTCGGTGCTGCAGGGGCATTTATGCTCCTATTTGGCCTGTTTATCACGAAAAAGCTAATCCAGCCTCTAATGAAGCTGCAGCAAGAACTGAAAAAAGTAAAAGAGCGCCACTTCTCAGAGGTTAAGCTGATCAAGGCTGGTGGAGAGATTGGCGCTGTTGCTAAGTCGGTATATGACATGGCTGGTGAATTGAATCGATTTAACCACGTACAGAAGCAATTTTTTCAGAATGCCTCTCACGAATTAAAGACCCCACTGATGTCCATCTCTGGTTATGCTGAAGGCATTAAGGATGGTGTCTTCGAGGGGGAAGCGATCGATAAGGGTCTGGATATCATTATGAGCGAGAGTAGTCGTCTGAAGAAACTCGTTACGGAAATGACCCTGCTTGCGAAGCTGGATAGTGAGGAGAATATATTTAGAACTAGCGAGCTCTCACTGGACGATATAATTGTAGAAACCATTGAACGCATGAACCCTCTTTTGATGAAAAAAGGGCTGACCCTGCATGTATCCTACGATGATTGCGAGCCGCTTACGGTCCGTGCCGATAGAGATAAGCTATTGCAGGCACTGCTTAATGTGGTTTCCAATGCAACTCGTTATGCTAATCAGCATATCTACATTCATGCTTCGGTTAAGGATGACCAGGTTCTACTCTCCGTTAGCGATGATGGCCCTGGCATTTCAGAAGACCTGCTTCCATACCTGTTCCACCGATTTGTTAAAGGGAAAGATGGCGAATCCGGACTAGGACTTGCCATCTCCCGTGCGATCGTAGAGCGCTCCGGAGGTCTGATTACAGCGGGGAACCGTAAGGATGGCGGTGCAGTGATCACCATGGGATTCCCTGTACTCTCTCCTACCTAGACAGCTAACCGGATTCTATCCTACCTTCTATTTCATACAAGCCGCATGACCTTATTTGAAAGAACCATTCGCGGTATGATTCGATGGGCAGAAGCAAACCCAGAGTACTACCAAAGCATGATTTCCAAGATCCCTTTAAGAAGACTGGGTGAGCTGGTAAGTGATATCGGCCGTGTTGCTGTTCTCCTAACGAGCGAAGACTTCGACTATATTACGGGTCAAACAATCATGGCCGATGGCGGATCGATTAAATTACGCTAATTTATACGCCAGCCAGCCTATTGATCATTAAGAGATTTCCTTTAGAGGAGATCTTTTTTTGTCTTTAAATCTCCTTATTATTCGTTTAATAGCCTTTGAATTAAGGGTAATAATAAAGATAACATGCTATTTACCGCATAATTTATAACACCCTGTGTAACCCGGAGGTATTCAAATGAACAAGTTCGACGCTATTATTATTGGTTTCGGTAAAGGCGGAAAGACCCTTGCCACAGAACTAGCTAATCGAAAATGGAAAGTAGCCGTTATTGAACGATCTAAGGAAATGTACGGTGGAACCTGCATTAACATCGCCTGCATCCCTACCAAATCCTTAGCTTACCAAGCACATCAAGGCAAAGTTTATGAAGAAGCAATCCATAACAAGGATCAACTGATTTCATTTCTACGCCAGAAAAATTACGATAATCTAAATCAGAACGAGAATATAGAAGTTATTAATGGAGAAGCTTCCTTCTTATCAGATCACGAAGTTCAAGTGAAGGAAGCCGGTGAGACGAAAATCTTAACCGCCGACAAAATCTTCATTAATACGGGTGCTGAGACCATCATTCCAACGATTGACGGGATACAAGATAGTAAGTTCGTTTATACCAGCACGTCCATTATGGATCTTAAGGAGCTCCCAACGAAACTAGCCATCATTGGTGGTGGTTATATTGGTTTGGAATTCGCTTCGATCTACAGTCAATTCGGCTCACAGGTTACGGTGCTGGAGGGTTCCTCGAAATTCATTCCTAAAGAAGACCGCGATGTCGCGGACGCCGTCCTCCAAACCTTTACCAAGAAGAACATTGAGGTCAAACTGAAGGCAAAGGTTATAGGACTGAAGGATGTTAAAGATGGAACAGTTATCTCCTTTTCGATAGATGGCGCTATTCAAGAATTGAAAGTCGATGCTGTACTGGTTGCGACAGGTAGAAAACCAAACATTGAGGGATTAAATCTAGAAGCAGCCGGTGTAGAAGTTACAGATCGGGGCGCTATTAAGGTGGACCCTTCCCTAAAAACCACCGTTCCCCATATATGGGCTCTTGGCGATGTCAAAGGCGGATTACAGTTTACCTATATATCATTAGACGATTATAGAATCGTACGAAATGATCTCTTCGGCGATCATTCCCATACCACAAATGACCGCATCGCTGTTCCATACAGCGTATTTATAGATCCTCCACTATCCAGAGTAGGAATTAGTGAAGAAGCAGCTACCGAACAAGGACTTGAAATTAAAGTCGCGAAGTTGCCTTCGGCAGCTATTCCACGTGCCCGCTTAATTAACGAAACTGAAGGCTTCCTAAAAGCTATTGTGGATGCAAAAACCAATAAAATTCTCGGAGCTACATTGTTCTGTGCGGAATCCAGTGAAGTGATTAATATCGTGAGTATGGCTATACAAACCGGGCAAGATTTCACCTTTTTGAGAGATCATATCTTTACTCACCCTACAATGAGCGAAGCTTTGAATGATTTGTTCTCACAGATCAAAGAATAAAACACTACATGCATGGGAAGCAAAAAGACACCCTTTGGGGGGTGTCTTTTACTTTTTCTATATAACACGATGCTGAACCCACTTCTTACCCATGAAGCGCCGTAGAAATATGAATCCTCTAATTCCCCACTCACAGTTCATAGCTAACCAAACCCCAAGTAGACCGAAATCCAGAACAATACCTAAGATATACCCGAGTACTACGCGGAACAACCACATACTCAGCATAGACACCTTGGATGTAAACTTGGAATCTCCTGCTGCTCTAAGCGCTGATGGTGTTATGAAGCTAACAGACCACAGCGGTATTTGTACGATTGTATTGATAAGTACAATTATAAAGATATCTCTCACGATCTCCGCAGGTGGATGGAACATCGAAACTAGCGGATGGAAGAAAGGCATAACTAACAATCCCATCACCACAAAGGAAAGGGAAGAGGCTACGAGAAACGATTTAATAAATTTCCGGGCATCCTTAACATTATTGCTTCCCATACATTGTCCGACCACTGTAATAATCGTCAAAGACAGCGCATTGCCCGGAATTTGCATAATCCCCGCAAAGGAAGAGGCGATAGCATTTGTAGCAAGCGCGTAAGTACCGAGACTGACGATAAAGACTTGCGTCAGAATCTTACCACCATTAAAGAACATCTGCTCCGCCGCAAACGGCATACCGATGAACATTATTTTTTTGAGCATGGAGAATTGAACCACCAGTAAGTCACGAATTCGAATATGCAGTTCATTGTCCATCCGGAACAGATAATACAGAGCGCATATCGCGCCCAAATATCGAGCTATATTTATAGAAATGGTCATTCCTAGAACGCCCATATGCAAAAGGTTAATAAATACGAGATTCAAGAGGACGTAAACTAAATTCATAATGAGCGATAGCGCAAGCGAGGCTCTCGTTCTTCCGATTCCCCGAAGAGCACCACACACTGCCTCTACCACAGCTATTCCTAGATAGGAGATACAGCTCCCAATCAAATAGATTCGGGCGTTGTGCATTACCTCGGGCGAAGCTGCTCCAAATAATAAGTTCAACAACGGATTATGAAAAAGAATACCAAACATACCAATAATAAAAGCCATAAGGGAAACCGATGAAGTGGCGCCTGCGGTAGCTTTTGATACCATAAGACTATTACCGCTTCCTTTATACTGCGCTACGACAACCGTACCACCTGTTGATACCGCGATAAACACACTAATGAGAAAAAGATTAAGGGAATCGATCATGTTCACCGCACTGATAGCTGCCACACCGGACGAGCTGATCATGGCTGTATTCACTAGATTAAGCCCCACTATAAAGGCCTGATCTACCAGAATAGGAATGAATAAAGCAATCATATGGCGATAATCTAACGATTCTCCTGAAAAATACTTCTCAAGAAACCGCACACTTCGCTTCGTATTGACATTTACATTAGGTTCCATCTTCGCTTCACTTCTTTTACATTAGAGTTATCCAAATTTGAAATATCCTTATAAATAGAAAAAGGCTCTTCAGGTTGAAGAGCAATTCAAAAGTACAGCTAGTTTATATACACTTAGGTATGCGGTCGAGAGGACTCGAACCTCCACGGGGATTAACCCACACGGACCTGAACCGTGCGCGTCTGCCAATTCCGCCACGACCGCACAAAATATAAAAACAAACATGCAGTGCAGAACTAAATTATCATATATTAGCACAAAGGGCAATACCTAATGTAAAAAGAAAAAGTGTACCGAGTCCCTATTTGGGATCATCGATACACTTTTTCAGAAGAACTATCGGATTATGAAGCTTGTTCAAGCATACGGTAGATAATGACTGCCGCTTGAGCACGGTTAGCTATGCCCTTAGGTGCAAATTTGCCACCTTCAACACCGTTAACGATCCCCAATTGGGTCAGTTGTGCTATTGCGTCCTGAGCGTAAGGAGCAATACTGGACTTGTCTGCAAACTTGCCCAGCGCTGCATTCTTATCAATCGGCTGTAGTTTATCCTTCAATGCATTAGCAATCATAATAGCCATCTCTTCTCGGGTCACTTGACGACCCGGTTCGAACTTACCATCACCAGATCCTTGTACAAGTCCGGCCTTCACCGCAATAGCGATAGAATCCGTGTACCAAACTCCTTGTTTAACATCGCTGAATGAACTGGTTGTTGCCGAACCCGTCAGATTCAGTGCGCGTACCAGCATTGTAATAAACTCTGCTCTAGTCACTGTTTTAGTTGGCGCAAAAGTATTTGCATCCAATCCTTTTATAATGCCCTTAGCAGCCAATGCTTGAATAGCTTCTTGCGCCCAAGCTACCTTACCCAGATCTTTGAAGCTTGCTGCTGGAGCAGTAGTTGGCGCTGGTGTTGGTGTTGCTGTTGGTGCTGTTGATGGCGCTGGTGTTGCTGTTGGTTTTGGTGCTGTTGTTGGTGCTGTTGTTGGTGCCGTTGGACTAGGTGTCGGCGTAGGATTTACTCCCTTCAAATTGTTAACAATCCGACCTTCAATAGCTGCTTTAATCTCTTTTCTATCAAATGTGTTCACAATATAGTCGTAGAATACGTCCAAATCAATAGGCCCAGCCAATGAGTCACTAGCTTCAGTCAGAACCTTGTAATTATCCCCACCTGCAGCCATAAAGTTGTTTACTACAGCTGTATACTTCTGCGTAGGATTAATTAGTGTTCCATTAGTTAGCGTAAGATTGGCAATGCGATCTGCTACCGGAAGATACATATTGGCTGTATATTTCAGTCCAGAAATTTGCAGCGTTTTGATATCGGGTGTTCCATCAGCTTTTACATTCCATTGCTGTTGCAGCAACGTTTTGATTTGCGCTCCAGTCAGCGTCAGCTTCACAAGCGTATTGCCGAATGGCTGAATTTTCGCCAGATCGCCGAAGGTTACAGGACCTTTTGGAAGATCCGCACGGATACCACCCGGATTCATAAAAGCGAAATCAGCAGCCTTAGCGCCATCGCCGAAATCAGCAGTACGCATAGCGTCAGCGATCAGGTTACCAAGTGCAGCCTCATTGTTGTAAGCATCGGTACGAGTGATAGTTCCGTCTGTTGTACCCACTGGTTGAGTAAGTTCAGGATGCTTCTCAAGGTAAGTATTGACCAGTGCCACACTTTCCGGATCCGGTGTTACGCCGTCATGGAAGGTGGAGGTCACTACAGCAGACTTCTCCTTCACATGACCTGTTTTAGGATCAATGATCAGCTTAATATCTTCAAATGCTGTACCGTAAGAGTAGGCTTGTACAATCAACTTACCGTTTACCGTTCCGTTTGCCAGCGCATGGTTATCACCAGCAACAATAACGTCAACTGGGGAATCGGCAGGAAGCGCTTTGGCCAGATCAGCCGCTTCACCTGTAGTCGCTCCATCTTTAGTAGTCGCCGGATCATGTGCAAGCACGATGATCGTCTCAACATCTTTAGATTGAAGCTCCTTCGCATATTTCTCAACAGCTGCTACTTCCTCTTCAGAGGTGAGGAAACGTACACCTACTGTACCAGAAGGTGCAACCTTACTAGGCGTAGATTTCGTTACAAGACCTATAAATCCGATCTTCACACCACCGACTTCTTTGATTACATAAGGCTTAATAATTGGATCACCAGTATTGGCATCCACTGCATTGGCATTAACATAATCAAATTTTGTACCCTTATGGGTAACGTTCTTGTTCTTAGGGTCCACACCGCCTTTCAATTGTGTCATTAATGCATCGACACCTTGGTCAAATTCATGGTTTCCTAGGGAGCCCACATCAAATCTCATCATGTTCATCCACTCAATCGTTGGCTCATCGCGCTCAAGTGAAGATACTGGAGCAGATGCACCTACGGAGTCTCCGTTATGGAAGAGTAGAGAGTTATCATATTTAGCCTGTGCTTCTTTCAGATAAGTCGCAAGAATAGCGGCTGTTCCCACATTCTTATTGCTCACTGTAGAAACTGTATCCAGTTGGCCGTGGAAATCATTGATTCCCAGAAGGTGAACTTCTACATCCTTAACCGGGAGAGCCAATTTATAAATACTAAATCCCTTAATATCTTTTGCACCAGTGTCCGTAATGTTGGCTGGCGTAACTTTTGCCGCTTCTGGTGAAGAAGTAAAGGTGATATTCACATCGTCCGAGATAGGAGCCAAAGACCAGTTCCCATCCGCAGAAGGATCAATGGTACCTACTTCTCTGATGTAGTCCATGAGGATCTGGCGATTCTCATCTTGTGAATCCACCAACATCTCTGAACCTTTCACACCCGGAAAGTTCCCTCCACCACTTGCGCGGTAGTTGTTAGTCACAACAATGAACTCTTGGTTCGGATCCAAAGTTTTACCTTTATAAGTAATTTGCTTCACACGACTCGACAAGGCATCATTAATCTCACCAGAAGGAGTGTATTTTGCAGCTTTGGTTACATCAATTGTGTACTTAATGCCATCAATAACATCGAAGTTATACACAGCAAATTTGTCATTAAGCAGGCTTTGTGGTGCTGCACTGTCCACTTTGATGGTATTAAACGCACCCGCACTCATTTCAACCCATTCCTTAACAACAGAGCCTTTAACTTTAATAGCTTTTAGCGTGTTGTCATACAGGTACAAGTCACTTGCGCTGCGGATAGTCAACGGACCTTTTTCAATACTCGTGTACTCCGATGGGCCGTTACGTCCAGCCTTGAAAGGAGCACCCACACTGAGAATCGGAAGATTTTTATACTGTGGAAGGTTGTTTTCAATATACTTCTCTACATACCACTTCTGGGCATTGGTCACAATTTGCACGGTAGGATCGTCCTGAACCATTGCAAAATAGCTGTTCATCGGAGCAGTAGTAACGCCTAGCTCTTGACCTGTATAGTCAATAGTAGCTTGGTGATCTGCTGCCACAGCAGCGTCAACGGCAGCATCCGGTTTAGCATCGGCTATGGAGCGGGTCGAAGCTTTAGAGTTCTTTTTATCGACTGTCCATTTGCCGCCTTCCTGCACCAGATTAAGATCAATCAGACCCAAGTAACCCCCGCCATAACCTGCTTGCACAGCTGGAGTACCATTAATATGGCCATAAACATTATCAACAACGGATTGAGCGTTATTATACGGCAATGCCGTTAATGGATCTTTGAAAGAAGCGTCTAGGGTTTTATCCTCACCTGTCGGAAACACCTTGTGAGTGTGCGAGAAGGTAATCGCATCAATACCATCAACTTTACTTAACAGATTGATAGCATTCTCTGCATCAGTACCCGCAACTGCAGTTGCATCGAAGCCGGTATGCGCCATTGCTACGATAACATCGGCTCCCTCGTTCTTCATGGCAGGAACAAATTTCGCTGCAGTTTCTGCAATATCCTTAGTAATAACTCGACCTTCCAGATTAACCTTGTCCCACTCCATAATTTGAGGGGTCACAAGGCCTAGTATACCAACCCTAACTACCTGAGGTTGGTTATCGCTGTCCATTATTGTTTTGTCGATAATGACATAAGGGTCGAAAGCATTTTTGTCATTGTCTGGATTACCATCTTTATCATCAATATATATATTGGCATTTACATAAGGGAAATCAGCACCAGTTAATGGATTATTACTATAACCTTTAATAGTACGATTTAAGAATTCCAACCCATAGTTAAATTCATGATTACCAAAAGTGGCAACATCATATTCCATAATATTCATAGCCGCAATCATAGGGTGGAGCTTGGTCTCTGATTCCATCAGTTTACTTTCGTTTGCAATGTAAGTCCCGAGTGGTGTACCTTGAATCAGATCCCCGTTGTCGAGCAAAAGATTATTAAGAGGATATTCGCTTCTAGCATAAGTAACTAACGTAGCTGTTCGATCGAGCCCTACAGTTGTAGAGGCCGCATTCTTAAAGTAGTCCCAGCCGTAGACATTGGTGTGCACGTCTGTGGTACTCATTAACCGGAGCTTGGCTGTAGCCGAGGATGCTGCTTCAGCTTTGTCTGTACCCCAAGTCGCACCCAAACCAATTCCTCCAAACACCTGCAAAGAAAGCACTGCAGTTGCCAGTACAGAAGCGAGTGGCTTGTTCCATCGTGTCTTCCATCCCATAAATTATAAGTCCTCCCTATCATTTTTACATAGTTTCTGTGATATTATATCACACAGATGTAACGAAAAAGCATAGTATTGTAAAATCAATTTAAAACTATGTTAAATTTATTAACGTGTGAAGAAAGACCTAAGTCATGTTTTAATTTAATAGATCAAGAGTCTCTAGACATACAAAAAAACACATCTTATACAGATGCGTCCTAAAATAATCACTAATTTAAAGTCTAGATGCGTCGAATCCTGGTCTCATGATATCTTTCTCAAGACCCATGCATGATAGCTGTAAGCCCAAAACAAATAGCAGTGACTAAAGATAAAGGTGTCATCACAAGCCTTTCTTTTTTACTGTCCGATAATAAATTCATAACGGTATTGAGAATTAAATAGACTGCGAAAAAATAACATATGCCCCTATCAAACGGTAAACCAATTGAAATCACATGACCTGCCTGCAGTAAGTAGAAGATTGCAATCAGTTGTATAACAACTGAGATCGCACACGCAATCCTCATCTGTGAGGGCATGATTCTATGTTTGCCACCCATTGCAAATTCACCATAAGGTAATCCTAAAGACAGTAATATGTAAAGAATCACCGCTCCCGCAAAAGTAATACTCCCAATCCATGCAGATAACATCCTCCCACCCCCATGCTAATTGGTATTCGGGTTTTATAAGCGGAAGAACACCTTTTTTTTCCTTTTAATCTATCTATTGTCCTCTTTCAAGCCATTCCCTCAAATATAAGATCCCAAATGAAAATCGATGACCTTAGCATTGTCCCAGTCTGAGATGGATATTTATGTACAGCCTCTCTTCATCAATTTTTTGGACTTTCTTTTCCAATTTATGATGAACCAGCACAAGCAACACCAGAATATCTGAGTAATATAGAATTAAATAGACCAATGAGGTGATCCACGTATGTCAAACAGAGCAAAGATTCGCAAGCGAGCTGAACAGCTCAAGGGTAGACCCGTGTGTGTTACGCTTCATGATGGACGCACGTATGTAGGATGGATAACTGGCCTCGATAAGGATGGATTGACCCTGTCCAAACCACGTAAAAATAAAAGTAAAAATAGAAAGTCAAAAAGACACACTCACTCCCGCCAGAAGGCGAATGTATCTGGACTCATGCCGTTATTTGGCTCACTGTTCGGAATGGGAGGAGGAGCTGCGGGGGCTGCCGAGGCTGCAGGTTCAGGCGCTTCAGGATTCGGTAGAATTATGGGCTTCGTAGGGATGATCCAAAGAACAATGCCGGTTGTGAAAATGGGCTACAATATGATTAAATCGATTTCCCCATTCTTGAATGGACTGAAGGGTTTAATGGGATAGTCAAAAGACACCCCTCAAGGTGTCTTTTTATTTATCCTCATGAACTTATCAGATTCTTCAAAAGCCTTCCCGCAGATTTTACCCGTGGGCGCTTTAAATGCTCCTGTACATATCGATAGTCCGTCAATTCAACATTAGCATCACGAATCGCATAGGTAAAATCATCATCAAAAGGTAGACGGTATTCCCAGACTCGCTTCTCCCAATGTGGTA
This sequence comes from Paenibacillus sp. FSL E2-0201, assembly GCF_037963325.1. NCBI lineage: Bacteria > Bacillati > Bacillota > Bacilli > Caryophanales > Paenibacillaceae > Paenibacillus > Paenibacillus sp. FSL E2-0201. Next base: position 230,777 of record NZ_CP150154.1, on the reverse strand, counting down.
TATTTGCAAGCATCCACTGATCGTCTATTCCGGGATGAATATAGGTTTCACTAACACCATCAGGTAGCGAATACATCTTGGCGATAATGGATTGTTTGAAGCTATCGTACGTCTCACCCTCTTCCACACCAAAAGGATGCGACAACAAGTAATCAGGAATCGGGACTCCAAATGTATCGGCCAGCCCGGATCCAAGTGCAACAGGACGTTCAATATTTTTCAGCGATCCCAGAAGAGGATCTTCTGCATGGATGTATCGGAAGAATCTTGACGGCAACCCCCAGCGCGAAATTCTCCACAGCGTCTGCGGTAGCAAACTGCGTCCCGTTTCCATGCCATATAAACTTCCCATATGGTTGTCTACATGACTAATCACTATTCCGGATTGTTTCACTCTCTCATACTGAGCAACAATCTCCTTCAGCACAGCTTTTGTCTGTGCCCCCTGCTCAAACTCTTTTACCGTCTTATATTGATGCCCGCCATCGTCATGTAGTGAAGAGTCCCCCGTCAGGCTGCTCCAGCGTAAAGCCTCAAACTCACTAGTCATCGTCAAATGAAGGCCCACATTTCGTTGTTGCCTACGGCTACACCATCTAGCTGCCTCCTCGAATCCAGGGGCCACCGCCATGATCGTCGCTGAAGAAACTTTTCCCTCTTCTAATAGATGCATAATCGCCTGATTCATAGCAGGGCTTTGCCCAAAATCATCACAATTGATGATTAATCTTCTGCTCATTGTCAGCATCACCTCTCAATTGCCCCGTAAATGTAAATTTAATAGTAAAAGATATGACAACAGATATCGCTAGCAGACATAACGGTACCACGCTTATTAAATACCGGAACGTTGCTTCTGGATCAGACCCTGGATCATCGCCACCCTTATAACCAAAGATCATCCCTACAATAAAAAAGGCCAGCGCCGAGATTAATCCGCTTGAACGAGTGATGAATCCGCTTACTGCAGTATAGATACCCTCTCTTCTCAGCCCTGTCTTCTCTGCATCTTCATCAATGATTTTGCCACCTACGATCGCCGGGGTTACTAGAAACCCTGCTAGTCCGAAGCCGACAACAATGCCAGCGGCCACTCCACTCACGAGATCATACCCGAACCATAGCGGAATGACAGATAAAGCATATAGGATAAGCGATAGCCGCCATGCCTTGACCCCATCCATCTTACGAATAATCCAATACCACACGAACACTAATGGAATGACTGAGACAAAGACAGCCGCGAGCATAATAGACACCTGTGCTTCTGAAATATGTAGAACATATTTTGCATAAAAGGGAATCATCGAGCTTACAAGTCCATTAACCGTTTGGGCAAAAGAATTCGAAATATTAAACACCCAGAACTTTTTATTACGAATCGTCTCCCGAAAAGCAGGAATGAGCTTCAAAGGTTCGGTCTTAGTAGTCTCTTTCTTCTCTTGGACATTCATCATACATAAGAACATAAACACACCGAAAACACAGGCATACACAATAGCCATATTTGAGAAGTTAATTGCTGCGAAAAGGATTGGCGTTAGAGCCGTACCGATTAACAGAGCAACCACTTGATAGCCTTGCTGAATCGCCGAGGCTTTTGCCCGAATACGATCTCCACGGAAGAGCTCCGGAAGCAGTGCGCCATAGTTCACCCACAAGACCGTAGCGACAGCCTCATAGAAAATAAGCGTCACTAGAAACCAAGTGAAGAGTCCATTCTCGGATAAACCGCCAGGAGGAGAGAATACCAGCACAAACGCCAGCATAAACAGCGGAATCGAGCCGAACACCCAGGGTCTACGCCGACCATAGCGGGTATTTGTGCGGTCTGACCAGTATCCAAACAGCGGATTATTCACCGCATCCCAGATCAGAAAGATTGTTCTGGCCAGTGTAGCAAGTCCAATGCCCAAGCCCAATTTCTCCACATAAAAATAACTGTAAAAAGAACTAAAAGCCTGACTGGGAACCATCATCGCAAACATCCCTAAAGCAAAGGTGTACGGCGAGTTCATCCATTTATGCTTCACTCACATACCTCCCATATAGTAATCATCTAGTTGTAATATATTACCACATATACTGGAAGTTTAGTGACAAATTTGCTCCAATCCAATGCGTTTCCTCATCACAAAAGGAGGGATAACCTCGGATGTTTACACCGATCAAAAAAGTGCTCAGTAGTATAAACTACCAAGCACTTTCCTTCTTCCACTATAAAACGTCTTTCAGCTTGTTCCGACTCTGAGCATCCAAAGTGGAATAATCACGAATTTCGCATCTTTTTCCGTTAACGTCAGTCAGAATGATTCGATGAAGGCTTGGGTATTGCATATGCTCATGCAGGTTACGCATCACGATACGGGTCTGACCCAGATTCGTCTGCAGCTCCCAAATCCACATATCTGCCTTCTGTTTGATGGAATCAATTCGGGTCACAACCGGTAAAAAGTATCGCAGCTGCAATTCTTTGTCCACTTCCCCGCGACTTTCCTCATCCAGCTGATCAATGTCACGAATGACACCGATCTCCTCACTCTTAGAGTTACGTACAGAAATATACTGGGTGTTGTATTGAAAAGGAAAGATACGAAAAAGAATTAGTTCTTCATAAACCTTACCTTCCACTACGCCTTGAAATACCCCGCCTTGACTACGACTAAAGGAGATCGCACCCGGTTCGAAAATATTAATTTCATAGGGATCCTTATCTTTATCTTTATCTTTAGCATTCGATTGACCACTGACGCTGATTGGATCACTCATGCACTTCTACCCCCTTGATCTGGGACATTTCTTTCTGTGCTTCGACCAGTTTGAAGTAAGCCCCTTCTACTGCTAGCAATTCTTCATGCGTACCCACCTCAATAATCTTGCCGCGTTCCAGCACGACGAGCCGATTGGCATTTCTTAAAGTGGACAAGCGATGAGCAATGGCGAATGTCGTTCTGCCTTTGACCAGACGCGAAATCGCTTCTTGAATTTGCCGCTCAGTCACTGTATCCACTGAAGCCGTTGCTTCGTCCAGAATTAGAATCCGCGGATCGTGAATTATTGCTCGGGCAATAGACACTCGCTGCTTCTCCCCTCCGGATAACTTATGCCCACGTTCTCCTACCCTTGTGTCATAGCCATCAGGTAGCTGAACGATGAAGTCATGTGCATTGGCAATTTTAGCAGCACGCATAATTTCTAGCTCTGTGGCGTCCGGTTTAGAATAAGCGATATTCTCAGCAATCGTGCCGTCAAACAGGAATGTCTCCTGCAGCACTACACCGATCTGGCTCCGCAGGTCAGACTGACTAATATTACGGATATCCACCCCATCGATGGTGATAGTCCCCTCGTCTGTGTCATAGAATCGGCAAATCATGTTGATGAAGGTCGACTTCCCAGCACCTGAATGCCCAACCAGACCGATCATTTCTCCTGCACCCACTTTTAAATCCACGTTCTTGAGCACAGGATGATGCTTTTCGTATCCATAAGTGACCTGTTTAAACTCTACCTCACCACTGACACGACCAATATCCGCTGGGTTCGTAGTATCAGGCACATCGGATGGTGTATCCATAATTTCGAATACCCGATCGGCTGCCGAAATCGCATGACTGGCCCAATTGATCATTTGACTTACCCACTGCAAAGGTCCGAGGAGCATTCCCAGGTAAGTAACCAAAGCGATTAGTGTACCAATGGATAATTGCCCATCAAGCACCGTTCTGCCGCCATAATACCAAATTAACAGCGTACCTACACCAGCAACTAATGCAAAGGCGGGAAACATTCCCTGCCACAAGCCTTCAATCCGGATGTTGTGCCGCACCAATTCCTTATTAGCGACAGTATAACGTGACATTTCTGTAGTTTCCTGTCCAAATGCTTTAACTACACGAATGCCCTGCAAAGAATCGCCTACCAAAGCATTTAGTCTGAAAATAGATCTCCACTGCTGATACCAACGTCTACCAATCATTGGCCATAATACAGTCGATAGTACGACCATGAGCGGCATAGGCAGCATGGCTAGCAGTGTTAGCTTCCAATCCATACTAAACATAATCGCGAAGATTGCGATTACCCTCAAGGATTCGCCAGAGACCCATATCACACCATCTGTCATGAATTGCCGCATCGCCTCAGAGTCATTATTGACCCGTCCAATGAATTGCGAAGACTGTCTTCGATCGAAGAAAGATAACGACAATTTCATCAAGGAATGATACACATCATGACGCAGATCACCCATAATTTTGGAACCAATCCATACCCCGATAAGCCCACGTACAGTCTGCATTAGCGTAACCACCAGAGATGTGGCAGCAAGCCCAATGACTATCCATAGAAGCGTTGAGCCCATGTCCTTTTTTGTTAACACGTTATCAACAATCATCTTCGTCAAAAAAGGTGGAACAAGCTCTACCAATGTAGTGAAAATCAACATAATCGCTGCTGCGATCATTTGGATTTTATACGGCTTAGCGTAACTTAGCATCCGAAACAGAACCTTGCCATTACTTTTACATACCGGACAAGCTTGAGAATCGTCCGGAAGCGGATTGCGGCACTTTGGGCAATGTCTTGGAAATTCTTTTTCAGAAGCCGTTGGCCGCTCCTCCCCTTTAGCTACAGCAGCAATTAATTTAGACGCAAATCCAAATATAGAAGTAAGTGATGCGGTATAACGTATAAGAATCATTGGACCCTCTTTAGTATCGACAAGCAACGAACCGCCGCCTACCCCGCCTACAACTCGGGAATCGGTTATGCTCGAAACAAATAGCTTCGACACCAATTTCCCATCCGTCCCCCAAACGGAAAGCTCCTTCTCAGTCAATACAAGCCACTGCTCACCGAATTGTCCATCTTTCATTAAATCAGATACAAAGTGAAATAACGGTTGTTCCGTAAGCTGCATTTCTATAGACTTGGGAAGTTTATCAATATGTGGCATACATTTCTCCCCTTTCATTATCCATCCTATTTACTCACATATATTTACAGTGGTAAAGATGAAAGAATGACTATAATTGTTTTATATAGTTACTTGGACAACACAAAAAAGACACCCCTAAGGGTGTCTTTTTCATTACTTCCTATGGTACTGGCTATGCTTATTTCAATGGCTTCCATACCCAGTTCTCTACTTCTGGCAGATCAATACCTTCTTCACGAATGAACTGGTGATGCTTCTTCACGATAGCGTCCATTTCATCTGCGATGGCTTTATGCTTATCCCCATCAGGCAAGCTCAGCACAACTTCCTTCGCTAGATCAAAACGGTCCATTTGATTCAAGACACGCATATCGAAAGGTGTTGTGATATCACCATTCTCACGGTACCCGTGTACGTGAAGGTTATGGTTATGACGATCAAAGAACAAGTCTTTAATCAGACCTTCATACCCGTGGAAGGCGAAAATAACCGGTTTGTCCTTTGTGAAAAATTGATCAAACTCTTCGTCAGATAAACCACGAGGATCTAATTTTTGACTTCTCAGTCTCAATAAGTCCACCACATTGATATATCTAATCTTAAGTGCTGGAAGTTTCTCATGCAGGATAGAGATTGCCGCTAAGCTTTCAATAGTTGGTTCTGTACCAGCAGAAGCAATAACAACATCCGGCTCTCCACCTTGATCGGTGCTTGCCCAGTCAATGATCTTCAAGCCTTTTTCAACCAGCTCCTGTGCTTCATCTGCATTAAACCATTGCGGACGCGGATGTTTGGATGAAACGATCAGGTTGATTTTTTGACGGTCATTTAAGACGGTGTCAAAGACAGCCAGCAAGGAGTTCGCATCGGCAGGTAAATACTCACGGATAAATTCAGGCTTCTTATCAGCCAAGTGACCTAACAGACCTGGATCTTGGTGAGTATAACCATTGTGGTCTTGTTGGAATACAGTTGAAGTTGCCACCACATTTAAGGATGGGATATCTGCACGCCAGCTTTGATCTGTTGCTTTACGCAGCCATTTAAAATGCTGAGTAATCATAGAATCAACTACACGCAAGAAAGCTTCATAACTCGCAAAGAAACCGTGACGTCCAGTCAAAACATATCCTTCAAGTAAGCCTTCTGCTTGATGTTCAGACAATTGAGAATCAATTACACGTCCATAAGATGAGAGGAACTCATCATTTGGTTCTTTAATTTGATCCAGCCATTGTCGTTTAGTTACTTCAAAGACAGGTCCCAGACGGTTGGACATCGTTTCATCCGGTCCGAAAATTCTAAAGTTACGGTTCTCTTCATTAAGGGAGATTACATCTTTCATGTATTTACCCAGCACAGCCATATCTTGTGCAATAACTTGGCCTGGCACAGCATTATCAAGTGCAAAGTTACGATAATCTGGCAATTTCAAATCTTTAATGAGGTTACCGGCGTTGGTAACAGGATTCATTCCCATACGTCGGTCGCCTGTAGGCAGAATCTCAGCAATTTCAGCTTTCAAACGGCCATTGTCGTCAAATAATTCTTCCGGTCTATAGCTATTTAACCACTCCAGTAACGCTGGTGCGTGTTTCATATTTTTTTGGTCCACTGGAATTGGCACCTGATGGGCGCGGAATGAATTTTCATTTGGTACACCGTCCCATTGCTTTGGACCTGTCCATCCCTTAGGAGAGCGGAAGACCAGCATTGGCCAAACCGGACGAGTAAGATCATTGTTCTCACGTGCATTCTTTTGAATCGCTTCAATTCTTTCTACGATAGTATCCAGCACCTTTGCCATTTCTGGATGCATAAGATCAGGATTTTCACCTTCAACAAAGAACGGTTCCCAACCCATCCCTTTAAAGTATGCGGTAATTTCTTCTTTTGATTGACGGGATAGGATCGTTGGATTACTGATTTTGAAACCATTCAAGTGTAAGATCGGCAGAACCGCACCATCAGTAACCGGGTTGATGAATCTGTTGGAGAACCATGAAGCAGCTAGTGGTCCAGTTTCAGCCTCGCCATCACCAATCACAACAGCCGAAATCAGATCCGGATTATCCAATATGGCACCGACACCGTGAGAAAGAGAATAACCCAACTCGCCGCCTTCATGGATAGAACCAGGTGTTTCTGGGGCGGCATGAGAAGCAATGCCCCCTGGGAATGAGAATTGTTTGAACAATTTTTTCATCCCTGGAATATCTTGCGTGATTTCCGGATAAATTTCCGTGTAACTACCGTCCAGATAAGAATTTGAAACCATAACCTGACCACCATGACCAGGCCCCTCAATATAGAACATGTTCAAGTCATATTTAGTAATGACCCTATTCAAATGGGCATAAATAAAATTTTGGCCAGGAATGGTTCCCCAGTGTCCGATAGGCTTAATTTTTACATCTGCATCCTTCAACGGTTCCTTTAACAACGGATTATCTTTTAAGTACAGTTGACCTACGGATATGTAGTTCGTCGCACGCCAATAGGCATCCAGCTTTTCTAAATAAGTTTTTGATGAGTAATCAACATCCATGGATAATACCATTTCTTCCACTCCCCAAAATTTTTTATGTTTTTTCAGTACCGTATTACTTCCACAAGTACATCATACCGCCGCGCAAAATTAATTCAACCTTTTAAACAAATGATACGGTCCAATTATGTGAAAATATGAACATAGTATGAAAAACGGAGTAAATTCACTGTAAAAAAGCTTGTATATTTTAATATTTGTAAAAATATAGGAACTAATTTCGAAGAGATCATGCTGGAGGACTTAACTCTATTTTGTTCAAAACAAAAAAAATAAGACCGAGAAAAATTCCCCAGTCTTACTTTTAGTCAACCGATACAAAGGTATTAAATTTTAAGAATTTGTAGTGGAATCGCATGTGCGAAAATTCAAAAGGCGTGCCATTATCCAAGAAGAAAATCCCCTCCATAATACTAACAGGCTCATTCTTCTCTAAATTCAGCAGTTCTTGATCATTGGAATCCGACGGCTCTGCAGATATGGATAAAAAGGATTTGGTAACCGCTAAATTGCGCGAATCCTCCAAATAATTAAAAATAGATCCTTCGATAATCGTCTGATTCAAATTTTGTACGATTTTTATGGGGATATACCCTGTTTCAATCATAAAGGGTTCATCTTCAAAGAGACGAAGTCGAACGATTTTGTAAACAAAGTCATGAGGCCCTAAAAACAAATCCCGCTGTAACTCTTCTGTTGGTGGGATGACCTCGAATTTCAGCACTTTGATTTTAGGCTTCTTGCCATGCATATGAAAATTGTCGGTGACCCCTAAATTAGAGCCTTCGTAATTAAAAATAGATTCATTTTTTATGTATAACGGGTTGATAAAGGTTCCTGAACCACGTTTTTTAAAAATAATGCCGGCATTCGCCATTTTAGTCAGAGCACTTTTAATGGAACTCCGACTCACTTGATAAGTCTCACTGAGACTCCGTTCATCCGGTAATTTCATATCAGGAAACTGCCCAGCAAAGATTTTCATTTTTAGATCATCAATAATTTGCTTGTAGACAAACTGTGTCATGAAGTACTCCTTTTAAGGTTGATACATGTTTATTTCACTCTTTACTATAACATAATAACTAAGCAGTTTATACGATTGCACTCATGACTTATTAATCAACCGGATGGATCGGATTGTTGGAATCTGTTCGTTATTTTCGGCGGCGGATGTTCATGCGATTATACATCACTAAACCGGCGATAACCATGCCCAGCGTACCTATACTACTCGCTACATCAGTCTGAAGACCAAACAAAATACATACGTTAGTAACCAAGCTTCTAGTAAGCAGGGCGACAATAATTAGCATGATCGGACGCCAAAAGTTATATCTTCTCATTTCAGTAACACTCCCTAACCCATTTTTCTCAAGCGCTTAACCTTATTAATCTATAAGTATTATAGCATAAGTAAGTAACCGCATACATTTTACGCAAAGATAACGTGAATTCATATGTTTCGATCTAATTAGAACATAATTCAGTATTCAATGCTCGTCTTTGTTCGACTTTAGGTATAGACTTATCATTTTTTACGGATTATAATAACAAACGAACACCAAAAGACGAACATTAAGGCGGAAATCATGACAGAATATATGCAAATATTCCTAGGTACTTCATTTTCAAGCAAATCACCGAAGGAAATTCAAATTTTAAAAGACCACCTCTACTGCATTAATACAGATGGGATGATAGAAAAGATCGTTTCACCAGAGGAACCCGACTATCAACTTTTACTAGATACTTATCAAGATCAAGATAACTTCCATCGATTAGCTGAAGGTCAGTATTTTTTGCCTGGCTTTATCGACTTGCATGTTCATGCCCCGCAGTGGGCTCAATCCGGTACTGCGTTAGACATTCCACTCTATGATTGGTTAAATACGTACACCTTCCCATTGGAGTCTAAATTTTCAGACCTGGATTTTGCAAAAAAGATCTACGATGACGTGGTTGATACTCTACTCGCGAACGGAACCACTACAGCTCTTTATTTTGCAACGGTGCATAAAGAAGCCAGCTTATTATTAGCCCAAATCTGTGCAGAAAAAGGACAGCGGGGACTCGTTGGAAAAGTGGTAATGGACGATCCTCAAGGGAATCCAGAAAACTATCGCGACACTGACACCGACACCGCACTTAAAGATACAGAAGAATTTATTCTAGCGGTAAAAGAACTAGCCAAATCTACTAAGCAAGGCGTTTATCCAGTAGTGACACCTAGGTTCATCCCAAGCTGCACAAATGAGGCTTTGCAAGGTTTAGGGGACTTAGCCGCAAAATACGATACGCATATTCAATCGCATTGTAGTGAAAGTGATTGGGCGCACGGTTATGTACAAGAACGATTCCAGAAGAACGATGCTTTTGCCTTGCATGATTTCGGTCTGCTCCGTGATAAATCTGTCATGGCACATTGCAATTTTTTAGATGAAGACGATGTAGATTTATTTGCGGAGACAGGAACAGCTATTGCGCATTGTCCAATATCAAACGCTTATTTTGCCAATAGTGTCATCCCTATCGCTCACTTTCATTCCAAGGGTGTGGAGATTGGTTTAGGGTCTGATATTTCCGGAGGTTTTTCACCTAGTCTCTTCGATAACATAAGACAAGCTGTAATGTCTTCACGAATGCTAGAGGATGGCGTTAATCCTTCTCTTCCTGCACAAGAGCGTGGTTTACTAGGATCTCGGATTAAGATTGATGAATCTTTCTATCTTGCTACCGCTGGCGGTGGTAAAAGTTTAAGCTTACCTATCGGTCGGATACTAGAAGGCTATACATGGGATGTTCAAATTATCGATACGAAAATACCATCGGCTAGATTGCCTATCTTTGATGGGAATGAAGATTTACACGACGTGTTTCAAAAAATGATGTATCTAGCTCGACCTGAGAATATCCGTGAAGTCTGGGTACAGGGTAACAAGGTTCATTCACGTTAAGGATCGATAAAACTAGAAAATATAAGGTGGGCATCTGAGTGGAAACACAAGCAAACGTGCAAGATCAAGCACCATTAAAGTCACAACTATTAACCGTTCTACCCGATGAAAAGGTTTCATTCAGTAAATCCCTCATCCTAGGCTTCCAACATGTATTGGCAATGGACGTTTATGTGGTTCCTTTCCTAGTTGCAATGTTAATCGGCTTACAACCGAATCAGTCAAGCGCGTTGATTCAATCCACCTTTATTGCTGCTGGACTTGCAACGATTGTGCAGACTTATTTCTGTATGAAGCTTCCGATCGCTCAAGGGCCTTCTTATGTTCCACTTGGTGCGATCGTCAGTATTTATGCAGCAAGTGGTGGCGGAGAGTTAGGTTGGAGTTCCGTGTTAGGTGCCAGTTTAATCGGTGCGATCCTGGTTATTATTCTGGGCTATGTCGGTATCTTTAATAAAATCGTTAAAAACTTTATCCCACCTATTGTAGGTGGTACGATCATATTCATAGTTGGTCTTTCTTTACTACCAGTTGCTATAAGAGACAATATCTATGGAGCCTCAGGCGCTTCCATCAACCAGAATGTATTATTAGCCCTTATTTCAGCGGGTACACTCCTTTTATTTGTAATTCTAGGTTCTATGTTCCGCAATAAAGGATCGATCTTCCGAATTATTTCCGTCATGATGGCGTTAGTAGTTGGATGTGTTGCTGCTAATATGATGGGTGTGTTAGACTTCTCAGCGATTAGCCAAGCGAATTGGTTTAGTATGCCGCGGATCGCTTTTGTGGATTTCGGATTTTCTTTCAACTTTTCTGCTATTATCACCATGGTCATTATTTATCTCGTACTGCTTGCTGAAACAACTGGTACCTGGTTTGCTGTCAGCAACGTAATCAATAAACCTTTAACAGACGAGCATATTAACAAAGGTGTTATCGGTGAAGGAATTGGCTGTCTTATTGCTTCTGCTCTCGGATCAACACCTGTTACAGGCTATTCAACCAATGCAGGCATTATCTCCATCACGGGTGTTGCCTCCCGCCGGGTCTTTCTTGCTGTAGGAGGATGGTTTGTCCTCTTCGGTTGTTCTGGTAAATTAGCTGCTCTGATCTCTTCAATTCCATCCGCTGTAATCGGCGGCGTCTTCGCTATCATCTGCGGGATTATCGCGATTAACGGTGTGCAGGTGATGAAGAACGTAACGATTGGCGAAAAAGAAATGTACATTATCGCAATACCGATGATTATAACGTTAGCTTTGGTACTCATTCCTAGCGATTACTTGCATTCCTTACCTTCATTCGTGCAATATTTGCTGGGCTCACCTATCCTAGCGGCTTCATTGGCTGCGATCTTATTGAATAAATTGTTGCCAAGTGGAAAATAGAAGAAACAAACGGACAAACGGACATCAATGATGTCCGTTTTTTCTGTTTTTTATCAACTTAAATCCTGACATTGCCTGCAAAATCCTTTATGATGATGTTTCTTTCAAAGATTTTAATTTCAAAAGTTTATATAAGGCTGTAACGTTTATAGCATTTTACGGATATATAACTTGAGGAGGTGAACGGATGCAGGACAACGGGGAATTATACAGGGAATATTCAACCCAAGTATATAAATTCGTTTTCAGTTTTTGTCATAATCATTTACTGGCAGAAGAAATCACCCAAGAAACCTTTTATAGAGCTATAAAGTCCATACACAAATATGATGGAACCTGCAAAGTATACGTATGGCTTTGTCAGATTGCTAAGCATGTGTGGTATCAGGAGCTGGACAAGCAGAACAAAAGGAAGACTCAAGAATTAGAAGACCCTGCTTTTTCAAACGAAAATTCAACAGAAACTCAATTCATTTTAGCTCAAGATAAAATGGAGTTATTTAAACAGCTTCATTTACTTGATCCCAATACCAAGGAAGTATTGTATCTGCGTTTGACCGGAGAATTCAGCTTTCGGGAAATTGGTGAAATTCTCGGAAGGGATGAGACTTGGGCAAGAGTTACCTTTTACCGCGGAAAACAAAAATTGATGAAAGGAAGATCTTCATGAAATGCGAGATCATTCAGGATTTATTGCCCTCCTATATTGAAAAACTAACCTCTGTACATAGCAACGAAGAGATTGAAAAACATCTGCAAACCTGTGAAAGCTGCCTTCAGTCCTATAACGAAATGACCGCAACAGCAGATCTAATTGTGCCTATTGTTGATAAAGAAGAAGTTAGCAAACTTAATTATTTTAAAAAGGTCAAATCAAAAAATATAAAGACGCTCGCCTTTTCCATTTTAACGGTAATCCTACTGGCTGCTGCTCTTATTGGACTTTTTGTAATTGGTTTCCCTGTATCCTCTAAAGATGTGACCATCGATTATCAGAAGACAAAGACTCATCTGGAGGTTCATCTAACTTTGGAAAATGGTAAAGACTTGGTGTTCTCAGGAAAAACTAAATTTATCCGCGATGAAAATAATAATGTGATTGGTTCCGAAACTAGGTATACCCCTAGGGGCTTGATTCACAATCCCTTTGATGATGTAGGTAAAAAAGTTATGTTGGGGACGGAGATTCAAACCGATCTGGATTTCCCAAACAAGTTTATCCTTGAATTCAAAGATAAAACTATGACGTTCATTAATGGTGTTTTGGTGGAGTAGACATTGCAGTTAAACGAAAAAAGACACCCTTTAAGGTGTCTTTTCTCTTCGTATCATTCAGAATTAGTTGCTATATGATCAGCAAGCCCTTTTGCTGCAGCATAACCTGAACTCCAAGCCCACTGCAGGTTGTATCCACCACAGTCTCCATCCACATCCATCACCTCACCCGCAAAATAGAGCCCGGGAACAAGCCTGGATTCCATCGTTTCTTGGTTGATGTCCATTGTGTCGATGCCTCCGGCTGTAGTTTGGGCGAAAGTAAAGTTATTGGTACCTATGACTGTGAATTCCCAATTCTTCATGATTCGATAAATTATTTTTTTCGTATTCCACGATAAATCCTGACAAAGCAGGTTAGGCTGCTGATTGATGCCTGCTTCCTTCATTAATACAGGAATTAGCTTCTTGTTGATAATGCCGATAAAGGATTCCGCAACAGTCCGGTGCCCGAATGTACCCCAGTGCATTTCCAGAAAATCAATTACTTCTTCGCCACTGCGGTCCGGCATTAATTCGACCGATATCACCACAGGCTTCTCTTCAGCTAAGTTATAAGAAGCAACTCGACTAAGCTGGAGAATGGCTGGACCGGAGATACCATAGTCGGTGAAAAGAATCTCGCCATATTCGCTGCGGATCGTTTGACCGTCCACCATGATATGAGCCATTCCCTCGAATTTGACACCTGACAATGCCTTTAGATGCGGATAATCCAGCTTCAATTGAACAATGGCCGGCAAAGGCTCAATAAGCGTGTGCCCTAAACGTTGAGCCAGGGTGTACCCGGAACCGTCCGTTCCCGTTTTCGGAGCGGTAAGACCGCCTGTACATAGAAAAAGATAATCACTGGTTAATACAACCTGCTCCTCCGACTCTGTCTGGCAAACAATCCTAAAACGTGGATGATCTATCGACACAGTAACATCCAACACTTTATGATTAAAATACACAGGCACATTCCGGTCCTTCATCGCAAGCTGGAAAATATCCAACACAGAGCCAGCCTGCAGTGACATCGGATACATCCGACCATCCTCCAAGCTTGTTAGCGGAAGTCCGAGCATTCTAAAAAAGTCGATGGTTTGTTGGATACCAAATTGCTGCAGCGCAGACAATGGAAAGTCAGGCTGAGTACTGTGATACTTATATAATAAAGCAATCGTCTCCTCCGGCTCCATCGTTGTAGAATTATTCGTAATATTACAGCGACCGTTTCCTGTCGTTAATATCTTTTTGCCAATCCGGTCGTTGCCCTCCAATATAGCTGCATCAATACCAAAGTCACTCGCAGTAATGGCAGCCATTAACCCTGCAGCGCCCCCACCAATAATAAACAGCTTGTGATGATTACTTTGAAACTCTCTCATGATGTTAGATTCACCCTATTTGAAATAGTGAATAAATATTATAACATAGTGACTAGTAAATCCTCCAATCAATACTCCGATCCCCCTTAGCCTCTCTCCAATCTATAGAAATTATCAGTAAAATTACTTACTTTAATATAAAAAGACACCCTTTAGGGTGTCTTGTCTGGAAGATATATTGACTGTAGTAAGTGAGATTAAAAAAATACAATAACTTACATCTAGGAAGAGCGAAGGACTTGTCTTCTCATCCACATCGTTGCAACCCACTTTTCGCCTTTGATTACTGGCATACCTGCATGTAAGGTGGACTCGTTTAATTCATGATTATCATAAAAATATTCGAAGTAGACCGCCATACCTTTGTTAGGGCTCACAGATAAATTAAGCATAGGGAAATCTGTTTCTCCACCTTCCTCCACATCATTCAAATACATCACGAGCGTACTAATTCGATTATTGCTACTTGCTCGACTCGTTTGTGCGAAGAAATCATGATGGGGTAGATACTCTTGACCAGGGATATACAAAAGGACTTGCAAGCCATCACCGTGCTCGATAGGGATATTCATAATTTGTGAGAATCGTTTCTCGATTCTTGTAACCGTCTCATTCTCCTCACAGAACACACCGCTGCTCGTTCTAATTGAATTGACCACATGGTCTTCGCCTATTTTCGAACGTTGCAATCGTTCTCTAGAATACTCAATTAACTCATTACATTCCTCATCGCTAAGCACGTTTCCTAACAGGACAACCAGCGGCTCTTCATACTTGGCAAGAATTCGAATTTCTCTGTCTTCTGTCTTGATCGTATTTCCAGCATGATCGAATATCGTCCGTTCTTTGTCTGTCGTATTCCCTATCATCCTTATACAGCTCCCAAGTTATAACATCAATCACCAAAAAACATACCATAAAATGGTTTTATTTGCTTGATTAACTTCAGAACATCAAAAGATTCAGGATATCAGCCCGTTCTTTATCCCCTGAAAAAAAATAAAAAAGCCCCAAACATATTGTTTGGGGCTTCGAGCTCTATATTAGAGTTTTACGACATTCTCAGCTTGTGCTCCGCGATTGCCTTGTACGATATTAAATTCAACACGTTGACCTTCGTCCAAAGATTTAAAACCGTCTCCAGTGATTGCGCTGAAATGTACGAATACATCACTACCGCCCTCAACTTCGATAAATCCAAATCCTTTTTCTGCGTTAAACCATTTCACTGTGCCTGTTTCCATACTAATTACCACCTAATTTTAATTTACATGACATTCTTATCTCTAAAAATAAAAAATACACATATGGTACAAGGTTATTAATTCAAGAACAACCCTCTACACTATGTGTATTTATTAGGACGCTACTTCAATAAATTTATTATAACATATCTAAGTCTATTAAGATACTAATTCACAAGTATATGAATAAATTGGTGAAAATAAGGGCTGTAACCCGGAGAATTAATGAGTCTCCGAGTCTCTCCCCCTCAGGCTATTCCACCGGGTTTAATATCGCACTTTTTCGTTGATACGTAGATAACATAACTCCTGTCAGAATGAACAATGACCCTAACACTTCCACACCTGTGATGGGTTTGTACAGTAATATTAATCCCATAATCATGGCTACAAAAGGCTCTAAATTAGATAATACAGACGCTTTTGAAGCATTAACATGTCGAATATTGTTATTCCAAATCAGAGTAGCTATGCCATGTACAACAATGGCGGTTCCAATCAGCAGAGCCCAATCCGTAATATTCGAGCTCATTCGTATAGGCGTATCTAGCGAGAAGGCAAAAGGGACCGATAATATAAAACCCACCAGATTTGAATATAAAGTAATCGTGAGTGGATCTATTCTTTGCGAGAGTACCCTAGTCATAATAATCATAATTGCGAATGTTATCATCGTCACAACAATCCACAGTAGTCCTTTGTCAAAATGTAACGAGGATGATCCACCTTTTACAACGACAAAATAAATGCCTATGATCGCTAGAATGGACCCTATGAGCATACGAATCGTTAATTTTTCTTTTAAAAAAACAGCGGCTAACAAGCCCGTTAAAATAGGAGTCATAGCTAAGATAATTGCAGATGTCGTTGGATCAGCCGTTTGCAGCCCTTTAAAAAAGGACCATTGATTAATAAACACACCAATAACACCTAAAGATAAAATTAGTAGGACATCCGATTTACCCACCAGCTTAAAACTCTTTTTGTAAGCTGTTATTCCAACTAGACATAACACTATAAATAAAAGTCTCAGTGATGTTAACAGACTGGGGGAGAAGTCCTGAACTAAGATCTTTCCAAACACAAAGTTGCTACCCCATACGACTACACAAAAAGTGAGCCAACCATAAGCTTTCAGCATTTAAATCACCTTTCAATAATACCGACTACACAGCTTTCATAACAGCCTTACGCCAAAAAAAATAGACCCCACCCATCGTAAGATACGGGGTCTATTGTACTGTTGGTTAGTAAGCATCGGTTCTTCTTTGTGTCTATTATAACCTCCATGGGTTATTCATGCGCTTAATTTATAAAGGGAATAATATCCACATGACATTGTAAGCCACTGTTCATTCTTGCAATGAGCTGTCTTCTCGTTTAACGCATAATCCAGAAAACATTTCATCCCCCGCGAAACATAGTAAAGAATCTTCGAAACGCCCATTCACTTTTCTCCGCTTCTACATACAATGTTTTAGCCCATCCATTAAGGAGTGACAAGATTATGTCATTTTTACCACCTCCAAGTTTCCCAGGATTCCCAGGGCAACCGGGACAGGCGGGACAGCCAGGCCCCGGGCAACCAGGACTCACAGCACCCAGCTCACCTCCCCCAGAATTCATCCCTCAGCAATCTGCGGTTTCGCCCCTTGCTGTCGACCCGGGAGCAATTGCTGGCTGTTTGTTTCGGAATACGTACATTTGGCTTGTCAATAGAAATCAATTCTGGTTTTACCCGGTTTTCGTAGGACGTACCTCGGTTGCTGGATTTCAGTGGAACGGAAGGTTCTGGGTGTATACAGGATTGAGCTTGGAGTCCATCCAATCCTTTACATGTTTCTAAATGAGCACGCAAACAAGCTCCGTTCCACTAGGAACGGAGCTTTTGGCTCTACGTCAAAGTTAATTATCATTTCACCCTTAATGCCTGGCCACAGCGTGCACAGTAGCGAGTACCTTGAGGAGACATTGACCCGCAGCCTTCACAAAAAAGCTCCTGCGTCTTAGGCTTCACTTGATCGTCATGCCTTATCGCCTCATGCGTGGTTGGATTTAACATATTCAATGCATGGAACTCCTCTCTTCTTCCCCTGCGAATGAGTGAGAACAATAAATAGAGACCCACAAACCCGACTAAGGCCATAGCACCCGCCTTCATCAGACCCGATTCAAAGTGATAATTCCATAATGCATGCATCACGACTGCTGCCAAAAACATCTCCATTGCACGTCGCCCTTTCGTCCACGGCTTACTGCCACCCAAGTTCGAGTTCTTATGCATGCTGCTTGCATACCAGATACCCACAGTTGCAATAGCAGTCCATGTTCCATGACCGAAGGGAGATAATAATGCTCTCATCCATAGGACGGCGAGCATTCCAAGTGAAGAGGCATCATCAATATGTACCCATCCATAAATAATACTTTCCACTGCAGCAAATCCCATTCCTGCTGCGGCACCAAACACCACTGCATCCATCAGAAAATGGATTTTTCGCGTCCGAACGAGCATCACACAGACTAATAATTTTGCAGTTTCTTCAATTAGAGCTACAGACAACGGTACGTAAAGCTGCGAAAAGTCGGAGGAATTTGCTTTTACTTCAAAAAGCCAAATCCGCTCTAAATACCAAGCCAGAGGGATAGCAACAATCGCCGTGGACACAAAAACTAAACCAAGCCTCCTCTGGCGAAAGCCTATTAACTGCTGACTTCTCATAAAAGCTACGAATGCTACAGGACCCACAACACCTCCAACAATTAAAGCGGCGATCTTCCACCATTGGCTATGAAGGAATAGTGCCAAGAAGGATAAGACAAGGAATCCACCTACCAGCCAGAGTAATTGCTCCATCCACTTGTCCTTGGCCTTAGGTAGCGATTTATTATCCTCTACAATAGACTCCCCGCCAAAGGCGATAGTAACTTTCTCCAACATATGAGGTGTTCGTATATTTAGAACCTCTATGAGTTGTTGACGAACCGGAGCATAATAGTCAAGTATAGTTAAGAATTCTAACTTACCCATGATCAGTAATTCACTATCTTCTACCGCGATCAACGTGTGCGAGGAAACCGTGTCCGTTAGTAACTCTGTCTCTCCATAAAAATCCCCTTCTCGAAGAATAGTCTTACGCCGCTTTCGGCTGCAAAGCTCGATGCTTCCGCTGCTTATCATGAGAAATTGATCAACATCCGTACCTTCCGCGATAATCTCTTCGCCCTTCGTTACTTTCTTAATCGTTGTAATCTCTGCAAGACCCCGAAGTTCAGCATCAGGTATGACCGACCAGATTGTCGCTTTGCGAAGCATACTATGGATCATTCGAATCCGTATGTTCACAAGCACACTCTCATAAAATAGCGGACTCAGGCTCGCCAAATATTCGAACGAGGAACGGTCCAGACGCAACGCCTTTACTGGTCCGATTGCCGTAACACTAGCTGATCTTTGTACGTTCCGAATAAGACCGATCTCTCCTACTAACTCTCCCGGTCCAAGTTCAGCTAAGAGCAGCGCCTTTCCAACTAAGTTCACCGAGGTGACTTGCACTTTCCCTTGCCATATAATGAAACAGTCCTTAGAGGTGGACTCTTCCATAAGAAGTCGTTGTCCATCCTCTAAAGACATAAGTTTTATAGCGTTAATTACATTTCGTAGCTCATCATCAGGAATACCTCGTAATAACGGATGATCACGTAGAAAATCGACTGCAGCACTTGGTATCATAGTTTTAATTCATCACCGCATATTTCCTATAATACTATTTCTGGAATCTTCCATTTTCTTAACAAAATTCGTCATTACATCGAAAGCTTCGTTCCGCTTATTGGATAAACTTTGCAGGCGCAGCATGTCCATTTGCTGACTATTACTTGCACTATCAATCTGTGACTTGATTTGTCCCAACAGACTCTCAAGCTCGCCTTTTGTTTGCGGTATAGCCATACTCATGGCAGTAAACATGGCACCCTTGTCATCTGCCAGATTCACAGCAGCGTTGGCCTCAGTACCTGAAGGAAGCTTCCCTAGCTCTTCATTGATAATTCCCAACAATTGATTCAGTTTTGAGATTGTTTCATTCTTGGCTTGTACGGATTCGATTTGGTCTTTCAACTGATTTTCTAACATACTTGCACGACTAGACTGTACAGCCATCAATGCTGTTTCAAGATCCATACCCTGAATATTAACCTGTGTCACACCACCCACTCCATTAACGCTGCCTACCGAATTTTGCGTGGCATTTCCATTCAGGGCATCCTTAACGGAGTTATAGACAGCATCGTTATATAACAAGACCCCGCCTACAATGATTCCCAGTACAAAAGTACCTGACATAGATAAAACCAATTTTTTAACACTCATTCCAGTTCCTCTTTTCATTTATTAATAGTCGTTCGTGTTCTTTGTTAATACTGTTATATCATTTAGGTCGATTAATGTTCTGTAACCCCAATTACAATTTTCAAATATCCAAATTTAAATTACGTCAAGTATATTTCTAAGTCTATCTATGTTACACACGAGTATCTTTCTCTGATCAATACGTATCAACTGCTCATCCTGTAATCCAAGCAATGATTTTGTCACGGTCTCACGCGCCGTTCCTGTCATATCTGCCAGGTGTTGATGCGTTAGCTTCAAATCGATTAGAACACCTTCATCACTGGGCACGCCATGCTGTTCTGTTAGACGCAACAACACGCGAGCAATGCGCGTACGCACGTCAATAACAGTCAAGTCTGTTATTAATTTATTGGCATCACGTAGACGATCTAAGGCTGTTTCCAAAATGCCGATTAGTATTTCTGGGTTACTTTTTAATAGGGGAATGAAATCGCGTTTTTTCAGAATACATAAGGTGGACTTCTCAATGGTCCTTGCAGAAGCAGAGCGTGTTCTTTCATTTTGCAGCAAAGCCATCTCTCCAAAGAAGTCACCTTCTCTAAAAATAGAAAGGATCACATCCCTAGAGTGGTTATCTTGATAGATTTGAACAACTCCTGAGATCACCAGATAGAGTTCCTCTCCCTCTTCACCTTCAAAAAAGATGGACTCTCCTTTTATATAAGTACGCTCACTACATAGCTTGGCAATTTCAGCTAAATATTCATCATCAAGATGTTCGAAGAACGGGAAATCTCGTAACAGTTGTGGGTTCATCTTCAAGAGCTGCCTCCAGTGTAAATAGTTAATTCTTTTAGGATTGAGTAAGCCTCAACTCTAGCAATAGCTAAGCTTTAGGACCATCCTTTATTGTAATGCTTTTAAATTAAGATAAATAGTGACAGCAGTCATCAAATTATTATGACATTTTTACATTTTATGGATGATAAAATAAAAAAGAATCAAACGCGTGGATCATCGAAAAGATGCCCACGGCTTGATTCATTTTTTCTACTTGAAAGCTCCTCGTAAAGCCTCAATTCTTCGTGTTACACTCTGCTGCACAATTTCACTTTTTTCAGCTATATCATACCCATGAACGGTTCCCTTGGTGTGATACAATTCAACCTGAACCCCACTTTTTTGTAAAGCCTCTGCGTAATGAATTCCTTCGTCCCGCAAACAATCAAACTCTGTAATTTCAACATAGGCGTCAGGCAAGCCTTTTAATGATGTTGCTTCCATAGGAGATGCATATTCTCTCTTGCTAGCGGCTACTCCATTCTTGAGATACAATTCCCACATTTTCTTATTAAGTTTGGAGTTCCACAGTGGTGTGTCTGTAAACTCTTTAATGGATTCCGTAGTCTGTCTTGCATCTGTTACTGGATAAAGTAGCATTTGATAACAAATAAGAGGAGCTTGCCTATCGCGTGCCATTAAAGTCACTGCAGCAGCAAGTGCGCCACCCGCGCTATCTCCCCCAATTGCTATTCTACTCTTATCAATGCCTAAGGCGTCCGCATGATTGCAGACCCACTCGAATGCTGCATAACAATCCTCGACACCAAATGGAAAAGCGTATTTCGGGGCTAGTCTATAATCCACAAATACCACTATGCAAGGTGTTTTTGAAGCATACTCACAGACCCAATGGATATGAGCAGGTGCTGCTTTTAGGACAAATGCTCCTCCATGAATGTAAATAAGGCAAGGAGCATTCTTTGGAATACCATCAGGTTCAATTATCGTCAGCTCAACGCTTCCGTCTTTATAGCCTGAAATAACTTCTTTCGTTACATTCACGCCTTCAGTAGAGTTGAATTTTCTCGCACTTCTCGCTATGAGTTTATTCAAAATTGGCAATATCAAAGGATTTAAAGGGAGTTTTGTCTTCGCGTAGGGTTCAAAGTCGCTATGGATGTTGTATTTATCCACTGGATTCCTCCTCTAATTAGTACTCTTAATACATATTAGCAAATCATACTACTCAGTCTATGTATATAGAAGGCTTGAAGTAAAGCCGTATCCACAAGCAGTCCAACCTCCGTAACCTTAAAAGGAGCAAGCCGTCTAGATTCCATAGCTATGCAATACGCCGATGGAACCTCGCTGTTGAATGGCGGCACAGGCGGTACAGCAGCATCGCTCACACTTAACAGCGGGGAGTTCATCACAAGCGCTGTGGTGTACAAAAACAGCTATAAAGGCAGCGATCGGATATTCTATCTTGAATTGACAACAAATCAAAACCGCAAAGTAGCCGCAGGGACAAAAAGTGGAACCTCTTACACTTTGTCTGCTCCTTCAGGTAGCTATGTCGCAGGTTTCTTAGGTCGTGGTGGAGATAACTTAGACAAGCTGGGCCTGATTTTCAAGACATTACAGTAAGATAACATCCAAAATAATGGCATATAGAATGAAAATACATTACGAATAGCCTCACAGTAGCCAGCACATAATAAAATTCACAACCATTAGGTAATCAAGGAGGAATTTTCAATTGAGTGCAAATCAACCAGACAAGAATCTGATCAACACCGTAAAAGAATTGGAAGCCACTCCCGTAAACAGCCTGGAAGCCCAACAGCAGCAACAAGCCCGTAATGATCGCCGCAAACAAGCTCAGCATGACAGCAATGGAAAATTCACGGAAAATGAAACCGGGAACTTTCATTAGACTCGTCAGCAATATTTTCTTTTCAAGATGAAAAAATAAAAAAGACACCTGAAAGGGTGTCTTTTTTATTACTCATATCTACAGCAGCTTGCTTAATATAGACGCAAGATCTGCGCGAGTCATTGTACCCGTAAGAGTATTTGGAAAAAGCTCGTCTACCGCAATATTTAATCCATTCAGTTCCACATATCTCGATATAACAGCTTTCATCTGCTCAGCAGTCAGGTTAGCATTGGGCATGAAATTTCCTTTTCCATCGCCAATAACAAGTCCATTTTCAACTGCCCAACCAACATACCCACTATACCAGCTATTTTTCACAACATCATTGAAGGCGTTGGATTCAGTCTGCTTTATATTAAGAAGTCTACCAAGAGTTGTAATCGCAGTTGCACGTGTTACTGGTGAATTTGGTGAAAATTGAGTAGAGCTCGTTCCAATCATAATTCCTTTTTCATACAAAGTCTTAATGGCATTATAAGACGCATCGTCTGACTTCACATCCGTGAAGGGTGGCATACCGATTGAAAATTGCCATTGTGATACCCCTGTGTAGGTTTCGTTAGAAGACACAACCGCAATGGTAAGACGGTATTGTCCATCCTCCTTAGGCATAATCTTAGAGTAATCATCCTTTAACTCAGAAAGAAGATACGTTTCAGAATAGTTCTCAGAAGGTACGTCCGTTACTGTTAGCTGAATATCACTTTCAGGAACATTTGCACTTGCTGTAACTCCCTTCAATACAACACTTTTACCAGAAGCTACACTTTGAATGCCGGCTCCGTCATTGACGGTAAAGGTAACTTTTGTTTTACCGCTATTATCAGTTGCCTCGGAAATACCTGAAAAGCTATGAATAGAGTCGGTTATTTTAAATACTGTAGAACCTTCACCGCTTACTGTTGTGTTTTGTCCGTCTGGATTAAAGCCACCTTCTGGTTTTCCTTGCATCCCATCAGGAATTGATGGAGGTGTACCTTCTGGTTTTTCTCCAGTAGTAGGACGCTCTCCTGTTGGAGGAGCAGCTTGGCCGTTGTCACCACTAGGACGATTACCACCAAAGCCTCCGCCACCCATCATACCAAATGAATTTCCTGTATATTGTTGCTGAACTCCATTAATGTACAGATGATATTCAGTATTGAGCTTAAGGTCAGCCGATGAGAAGGTTACGCTTTGAAAGTTCTTTTCCGCAGTATGGCTTAGTAATTCATTTCCTGCCGAATCTTTTAATGAAATTATACTTCCCTTCGCTTGTGTCGTAGCAAAAGAAAACTCCATAAACGGTTGCTTGGATGTAGAAGAGGTCGCATCATTACGCGTTCCTAGTGCAAGCACCGTACCACCATTAATGGTAATATCCTTATCTGCATCGATACCGCCGTCAGGACTACGGTCGTTAGCCATAGTAACAATAGTTCCTCCGTTAATCGTTAAGTAGCCATTGGAGTCAATCCCATCACCTTCTGCTCCTAGACCTGCATTCACATAAAGATATCCACCATTGATACTTGTAACCGATATTCCATCCTCATTCGTATTGATTCCATCATCCTGGGATTGAATATAAACCTTTCCACCATTGAGAGCCAAATGCAGCTCAGAATCGAGCCCTTCGTTAGCAGCAGTAATATGTAGCTCTCCTGTTCCTTTAGCTTCTCCAGAAATGTTCATGGACATTTTAGAATAGAAGGCTCCATCATACTTATGCAGTTTTTTCGTTGTGCCCTCTTTATAAATTCGTGCGACATAAGAGCCATTTACAGTGTTTACAGAGCCATCTGCTAAAATAACCTGTGCACCTGCATGACTAAGATCGACAATTCCTTTAGTGTCCTCTGTATTGGAGTACGGCTCATATACATTGTAGAAAATAACTGCCGGAGCAACTGTACTCGTAATATCTGCTCCATCTAGAATAAGTGTTACTACCGCTGTAGGGTCAGAAGCCGCATCCTCCCCAAGATCAATTGCAAGCTGTCCTTTCGATAACTTGCCTGTTACACGATAAACGCCCGGTTTTGTAATGGTCACAACTGTATGCTTAGCTGCTTCCTCCGCACTGTGTGTATCTGAATCTGTACCTTCTCCATAGCTACTGTCATGTCCGTCCTCATAATACACAATGCTAGCTCCCGTATATACAGCGGCCGATGAACTCGTTGACGCCTTCTGTCCATCAACGGTTACTGCTGAATCCGAAAGATTAATAACCGTTTCCTTCGTAGTTGTACTAGCAGAAGCAACCCCCACTACACTAGTCATTGTCAAGATTAAGACAAGCATAAGAGACATTGTACGCTTCAGCATACTATATCACTGCCTTTCGATAGATTTTATACACGATTAGTTTACATTTCTATTCTTAAACAAAGCTTATATTGAACTGAAAGTTAGCTGAAAATACAGTGATTGCATTGCTAGCAAATACAAAATACACCATCCTCATAAGGATGGTGTTCATAATGTTGGAAACCAAGGGGATTCGCTCTCTTTACAATCACTCAGTTTATCTCCGCTCCATCTCAATATTCCCGAGAAAATTGCGCGCTCTCTTTTAGATGGACGATATCATGGCCGGTTGGATTTTGGAAAGCACGAAGTCCAAATGTCGGCATAACCGCAAAAATGTGGTCGAAGATATCCGCTTGAACCGATTCATATACTCCCCAGTTAATATCATTACTGAAAGCATAAATTTCCAATGGCAGACCGTTATCTCCCGGTGCTAACTGTCTGACGATCAGTGTCATATCCTTATGAATTTTCGGATGATTTCTCAAATATTGATGGATATATTCTCTAAATACACCCACATTCGTAAGTTGTCTACCGTTGACCATACTATCTGTATTAATCTGATGTTCCAGGTTGTACGTGTTAATTTCATTCAGTCTTGTCGTGACATAATCGGTAAGGTATTGAATCTTCATAAATTCATCAATCAGCTCTTGGGAACAAAAGCTTATGCTGCTCGTATCGATATAAATGCTTCGCTTAATTCTTCTGCCACCAGATGCTTGCATACCTCTCCAATTCCTGAATGAGTCCGAGATAAGAGCGTAGCTCGGAATCATCGTGATTGTCTTATCGAAATTCATAACCTTTACTGTGTTTAATGTAATGTCGATCACATCACCATCCGCATTGTATTTAGGCATTTCAATCCAGTCACCGACACGCACCATATCATTCGATGATAATTGAACACCTGCAACAAGGCCTAATATGGAATCTTTAAAGATTAGCATTAGAACAGCCGATAAGGCACCAAGACCACTGAGAATAATTAAAGGATTCTGACCGATGAGGTTCGAGATCACCACGATACCACCGATGATGAATAGAACGATTTTTCCTACCTGAATGTATCCCTTAATGGGTCTAATCTTGGAAACCTCGAACGAACGATATATCGCATCAAGGGCATTGAGCAATGCATCAAACACCATGATAGTTACGATAATCATATACGTTAAAGCAAATTTTTCAATTATAGATTGGTAGGATGGGAAGATAGATGCCGAATAATAGATAATGATTGCTGGCATGAGATGCGACAGCTTATGGAATACTTTCTTCTCCAAAATGACATTGTCCCACGTATAACTATTGTTATTGATGATATGAATAATTGTCTTTAATACGATTTTTTTGGCTATAAAATTAACCATTATGGAGACCACAGCTATAAAAACAACCATGATCAAATTTGAGAGATACCCAATCATTTGTTCACTTATGCCATATCCGTCTAGATGATTTTTGATAAATTCCATTGTTTCCTCCTAAAGCAGTTTAGATCAGTCTATTATTATAAATTAGATTCTAGTACTACGCAAAATTCAAGTTACCATCAATAGGGTGATTTGGGGGAAGAGGGCTGAGCTATCTTTTCTCATATAGGGCTTCATGCGTCAGAGGCTCGGTTCATTTAACTGGGTTGGCTGAAAAAAACTATAGCTGGGCAAAAAGAGAGCCGAGTATATAAGAGAGACTGGAAGAGTTTGGACTAAAGCAAAAGACACCCCTAAGGGTGTCTTTACTTCATATGGAGCCGATGGAAATCGAATCCGTCTGAATAATATCGAAATATATATTAGTAAGGAATTAAAGCATCTTATTCTACATGCATGTAATACAGGTTCGTAGGACTATCCTTGGTAATGGTATGGGCACCGGGTGCAAGGAGTAAGCTGACAATACCATTGGTCATCGGGTAGCTTGTTCCATCGACCTTGATTTGAGTTCCGTCAGCTGTATTAAACACTAATGTTAGGGTTGAATCCTTAGTTGTCGTAAACCCAATGCTGGTTGGACTCTCAATTTTTAGACTTTGAGTGAGTGTTAGACCATTATATAGCACAGTCCCCTTATTAATTGAGAGATTCCCTTGAATATTGAAGAAGTCGCTAATTGTTCCATCGGTCGTAAAGTTATGAACATATGCTCTAGTTGTTGGAACCTGATCTAGTTGCATGTAATAAAGATTGGCAGGACTATCTTTCGTAATGGTATGTGCGCCTGCTGCTAGCGCTACGCTAACAATGCCATCTGTCATGGAATAACTTGTTCCATCAATCTTGATTTTGTTACCATCTGCTGAATTAAATACTAATGTCAAAGTTCCTTCATTAGAGGTGAACTCAATGTTAGTTGAACTCTCGATTTTTAAGCTTTGAGTTAGTGTCAATCCATTGTAGATCACAGTTCCTTTATTTGCTGAAAGGTTTCCTTGAATAATGAAAAAGTCGCTTGTAATCCCATCAGTCGTAAAGTTATGGGCATACGCTCCCGTTGGCGGCACCGGAGTTACTGTCGGTGTAGGTGTTACTGTCGGCTTCGGCGTTACTGTTACTGTTGGTGTTGGTGTTGGTGTTGGTGTTGGTGTTGGTGTTGGTGTTGGTGTTGGTGTTGGTGTTGGTGTTGGTGTTGGTGTTGGTGTTGGTGTTGGTGTTGGTGTTGGTGTTGGTGTCGGCTCTGTTGAGTTGGAGTTACCGCCTACAGATACAAGCCCAGTGGTGTAACTTCTTATTTTGGACATCAGAGCTGTATTAAGTGCAGACGAGGTGTCATCCACTGAATTATTAAACTGCCATGTGAAGTCTCCGCCATTCAATCGTCCAGCCTCTGCCGTAACAATCTGTTCAACTGCGTTCACGTCATCAATGTCAGATACCTTCGCTCCCGTATCAACGATCGTATCGAAATTGTTATACGTTGTGCCGCCTTTTAGTGTTTTGTATGAACTTGGGACGGTTTCATTTCTCGACGATGCTAAGTAGGCATCAAATGAGGTTGCTTTTGCCGCAGCTGTTCCAGCATCAGAGTTCGCATAAATAAGACTCGCAGCATCAACAATACTATTGTTGTATGCTTTTATATATCAAGCTCGTTATTCTATCGGTAATTGTTGAAAGTGAAGTTATATAGTTAATAAGAGTATGATTTCCCGGTCAATAAAAAAAGACACCTATTAAGGTGTCTTCTACTTTTAATCCATATGAGCAGAGGCATAACCAATCCACAATTAGTCACCGCATGTTCAATGCATGCAAGTATTTCACTGCAACGTGCCAAGAGTCCGTAAACCATCTGTCTCCTTACGTGTTGCCATTACGTCGATCAGCAAGTGCCATCGCTGCGGCATAGCCAGAGCTCCAGGCCCATTGCAGGTTATAGCCGCCGCAATCTCCATCGACATCCATCACTTCACCTGCCAAATACAGCCCAGGGACTAACTTAGATTCTAACGTTCCTTCGATTAGCTCCGTCGTATCGATGCCACCGGCTGTTGTTTGTGCATTAGTAAAGCTATTGGTATCGGTCACTTTAAATTCCCAACGCTTCAAAATTTTATAAAATATCTTCTTGGTTTTCCACGAAAGATCCTGACAAAGCAGGTGCAGCTGTTGATCAATTCCAGCCTCCTTCAGCAGTACTGGAATCAGTTTCTTGCTGACGATACCTATAAGGGAATCGGCAACCGTCCGGTGTCCGAAGATCCCCCAGTGGATCTCCAGAAAATCAATTAACTCTTCCTCCGTGCGCTCCGGCATTAAATCAACCGACAATGTCACCGATTCTCCTATTCCGAGATTATACGCAGCCTTTCTGCTGAGCTGAAGTATGGGCGGGCCCGAGATACCATAGTCCGTAAAAAGAATCTCACCAGACTCAGTGCGGATGACTTCATTGTTTACGATAACATGGGCCTCTCCCTCAAATTTAATGCCCGATAGTTCCTTCAAATACGGATAATCCAGCTTCAATTGTACAATGCCTGGCACCGGGTTGATCAGGGTGTGCCCCAGACGTTGGACAAGCGTATAACCGGAGCCGTCCGTTCCTGTTTTCGGAGCGGTAAGGCCGCCTGCACATAGAAAAAGATAGTCGCTAGTATACACAACCTGTTCCTCTGTCTCCGTCTGGCAGGTTATCGCGAACCGCGGATGTCCCGCCGAAACGGTAACATCCAACACTTTATGTTTATAATATACGGGAACATTCCGATCCTCCAGCGCCAGCTTAAATACACCCGGCACCGAAGCCGCCTGCAGCGACATTGGATACATCCGGCCATTCTCCAAGCTTACAAAGGGAAGCCCGAGCGAGGAGAAAAACTCGATCGTTTGGCGGACACCGAATTGCCGCAATACATGTATTGGGAATCCTTCCTGATTACTGTGATATTTGCGTGATAAAGCGGCCGCTTCATCCGTACCGGTGGCGGTGGATTGGTTCGTAATGTTGCAACGCCCGTTACCCGTCGTTATTATTTTCTTCCCAAGCCGGTCATTGCTTTCAATAATTGCTGTATCAATACCTTGATCCCTCGCTGTAACTGCAGCCATTAGACCTGCAGCACCCCCACCGATAATGAACAGCTCGTGGTGCTTAGAAGTCTGATCCTTATACATGTTAATTGATGCATCCCTTTTCCTAATAAATTTATTGAATTGACTTAGCTATCGCCATGGCGGCCACATATCCGGAACTCCAGGCCCATTGCAGGTTATAGCCGCCGAAATCTCCGTCCACATCCATCACTTCGCCAGCCAAATACAGCCCAGGCACCAGCTTGGATTCCAGCGTTCCTTCAATGAGCTCCGACGTATCAATGCCACCTGCTGTCACTTGCGCATTCGTAAAGCCATTGGTATCCGTCACTTTAAATTCCCAACGCTTCAAGATTCGATAAAATTTCCCCTTGGTTTTCATCGATAGATCCTGGCAAAGCAGCTCTGGCTGTTGATCTAAGCCAGTCTCTTTTAGTAGGACAGAAACAAGCTTCTTATTAAAGATGCCAACAAGACAATCCGCCACAGTCCGGTGTCCAAAGGTCTCCCAGAGCCTTTCTAAAAACTCAACCAACTCTTCCTCCGTGCGGCCCGGCATCAGATCAACCGACAATGTTACCTGTTCTCCTCTTGCAAGATGATACGCAGCCTTCCTGCTTAGCTGAAGAATTGGCGGGCCGGTAATACCATAATCCGTGAAGGCAATTTCACCCTGTTCACTGCAGATGACTTTACCGTTCACAATGATATGAGCTTGTCCCTGAGATTTGATAGTGGACAGAGCCCTCATATTCGGATATTGCAGCTTCAATTGTACAATCGCCGGCAAAGGCTCAATCAGGGTGTGTCCCAGACGTTCAGCAAGTGTATACCCAGGGGGTTCTTTTCCCGCATTTGGACCGGCAAGGCCACCCGCAGATAGAAGTAGATAGTCGCTAGTATAAACAACCTGCTCCTCTGTCTCCGTTTGGCATTTTATCGTGAAGCGCGGATGATTCCTCGAAACAGTAACATCCAACACTTTATTATTGAGGTACACCGGAACATTCCGATCCTCCAGCGCAAGCTGGAAAATATCCAGTACCGCTGCTGCCTGCAGCGACATCGGATACATCAAGCCCTCCTTCAATCTTGTAAGCGGAAGCCCGAGAAAGGAGAAAAAATCTATGGTCTGACGGATGCCAAATTGCTGCAATACCGCAAGTGGAAATCCGGCCTGATTACTGTGATACTTGCGCGATAAAGCGATTGCTTCATCTGTACCCGTTGCAGTGGATTCATTTGTAATGTTACAGCGGCCATCACCTGTCATTAATATCTTCTTTCCAATCCGGTCGTTACCCTCCAGAATGGCAGTATCGATACCCATATCACACGCAGTAACAGCGGCCATTAGTCCGGCAGCACCTGCGCCGATAATAAACAGCTTGTGGTGCATAGAAGTCTGATTCTCATACATGGTTGGTCATTGCATCCTTTATCCGATTTTCTAAAAGCACAGAAACACTTTATTAAATTATAGCATAAGTGTACCGGTTTTCATTTATATCTACTTATTAACTCATCCCATCCTATGTTTGCCTTTTTTATCCCTATATAGAACCTTAATTTTTTTTGGTCTTCACAACTTTCACAATTCTAAGACTGAATGAATAGCAATTCCAGAGCTGATTATCTTTGATTACGAGACAAGCACCTCTCCTACACTGCAATCTTTAATTCCACATACGAAAGATACTGGATCTAGCATGATACTCCGTTTCTATGAACCAACACGCGTAGTCCAGATCATACTCTGAAAATATGAAAAAGACACCCTTCAAGGTGTCTTCAATAATACTCCATATGGAGCCGAGGGGAGCCGAGGAGAGCCGAGAGAGTTGAACCCCTGTCCAAAGATAACGCCACATAAGCTTTTACGAGTGTAGTCACAGTTTTGATGTCACCCTAGAAGCATTCTAACCAGCCAGAAGGTTTACATATATATTTTTTAGAAGTTGCTAATTGCCTGCGGAATCAAGATAAGCTTCAGCTTCTTCTATCGATTCGTACAAGTTTGCAATATCTTTAAACATACGATGCATTTGCGTTTTGTAGAACGCGGTAGGCGCAACATACACCCATTTGTGTTTTGTAGAGATCCCAGCTTTCACAGCATCTTCACCAGTTGGAGCAAGAATTGCCATCACTTCTTGCTTAAATACCAAGCCACCAGTAATTACAGTCATACCTGTAAACCCTCGTTTAGTTTTCTTCAGTACTCTCGGAAATTGTTCCGCGTACGCAAGGGCATCCTCAACTTCCATACCGTCCGATGTTACAATAATTCTGTTTTTATTTTTAACATAATCAATAGTAAAACTCATGATAGTAATTCCTCCGAATGTTTTGCTTTTGATGCTTAATGCCATAATCTTATTTCAGTTCAAGCTCTTATAGATGTACTTTCGGAAAATGTGCCACTAATTATTAACTTCAATGTGAATGATCTAATTTTAGATGTAAACAGCATGTCTACAATAATGAACACATTTAGTTCCCCATAATTCCTTGTCTACATTCAGTATACAATTCAACCACTAAACAGCAAAAAACCCGCTATTTAGCGGGTTTTTCTTATGGAGCCGAGGGGAGTCGAACCCCTGTCCGAAGATAACGGCACATAAGCTTCTACGAGTGTAGTCACAGTTTTGATGTCACCCGAGTATCGCCCCGTAACCGGCTATACGTTGGGTCAGCCTGATTATCTTCTTCCGTTGACCCCAGGCGGAGACCAGACGGCGTATCCCACTACTTGTTAGCCCCTATCCCTATCACATGGGCGATGCAGGGTAGAAGCACGCGCGCAGTTTCTTAGGCTGCGAAAGCGTAGTTGTTTTGTTGTTTGCCGTTTAATAGGCTTTAGCGTTGATGAAGCGGACGCGTCCCCACTACTCGCTACTCATGCTCGAACTACCCCCGTCGAATCCAAGAACGGCCCCTCATTATAAAGGGCGCTTCGGATCAAGCGGATCTTCCAAGCAAGAGAGATCCAATCCACAGCTTCTTCTTCAAGAAGTCTGTAACGAAGCAATAATCTTACTTACTCAGTATATCACATTTATCAATACTTTAACACGTGGGTTAAAGGAATTGAAGGTGGAAACTGGTACTCATTTGAATCGTCTATTCTTCCTAGATTATCTGGCTATCTTTTGCTTCTCACGCAATACACGCTGGATATCACGCTGAGCATCACGCTTAGCAGCAGAGTCACGTTTATCGTACTCTTTCTTACCTTTACCAAGACCAATCAACAGCTTCGCATAACCGTTTCGCACATATACCTTGAGTGGCACAATCGTAAATCCATCTCGCTTGGACAAGCCCAGCAGTTTATGAATTTGCTCTTTATGCATCAGCAATTTACGAGTACGCGTCGGGTCAGTAGGGTTAGCACGATTACCTTGTTCAAAAGGGCTGATATGCATGTTGTGAATGTGAATCTCACCGTTACGGATCGTAGCAAAAGCATCACCAATATTAGCGCGGCCATTACGCAGCGACTTGATCTCTGTACCTGTCAGCACCAAGCCAGCTTCATAAGTATCCTCGATAAAATAATCATGGGAAGCTTTTTTGTTCTGGGCAAGTACTTTCCCGTCTGCTTTTTTACCCATGAGAATCACTCCTTGAATCATATTCATAAGTTAAAGTAACCATGTCTCTCCAATCTTAAACGACATAGTCATCGAACGTCTGATCTATATTGTAACAAATGGAATCGATTGTGCGCAAGGAAGGATCAGGTAATCCTTTCTTAGTCATTTTGACAACTAGTTGTCAGTAAGCTTACCCATTAATTAACTTTAATTACATTTGTTGATAAAAAGACGTTTATGTTTCTATATTCACACATCCCAATTAACTCATACCCTTTTTTATTCACTCTCTCCCTCATACACTAAAGCTAATTAAGCTACATAAATGCACTTTATACATCTATGTAATATATATAGTCACTCGATGGTTGTTTAGTTGTACTTTCTGCAGTTAAAAACTCGAAGTCATGCCGTTTTGAAGGTACTGATCCAATTTAGATGTACAAAGTGCAATTAACCTCATTCTTTACTGAAACCCCAGAATTTTAACTGCACATTATGCAGTTAAAAATAAGCATTGTGATAACACTAGTTACTTTGCTCCAATCCAAGTGTCATAGTTACAAAACGGCGCTGTCACATAGCGTCTTCTGACTATTAACTCAACAAACTTGTGGCAACCAATATTCTCGTTCAGAAACAATAATTTCACACTTGAGCCGAGCTGCAGAAAACAATTAAAAAAGCACCGCCCCCAGCAAAGGGGCGGTGCTTAATCTTGCGTCATAGAGCTACGAAACGTAGCCCATAACGTTATTTATTTCTTCTTTCTCTTACGAGGAGCTCCGTCTGGAGCGCTGCCCGTAGTGTCACTACGTTTAGAAGTGGCTTGTTCAGACGTCTGAACGTTGCCCGGTGTCACGGACTGACCGATGAACACACCGCTTTTGTTCTTCTTTTTCCGGCGACCTTTACCTGTTGGAGCGCCGTTACGACCTTCTCCACCGCCAAAGTTACCGCCGCGGTCCTCGCGGCTGCGGAACTTCGTGCTGCCGTCCAGGCCGCGAACTTCGCCGCCGGAAGACTCGGACGCAGGAGCGCCATATCCGCCTTTGCCGGAGCCAAAGCCGAAGCTGATGCCGCGTCCACCACCGGCACCGCCGTTGTCCCCACCGCGGCCTCGCCCGCCGCTGCGCTCACGCGGTGCGCCTGCGTTGCCGCCGGCTTCGCCCCCGCGCTCTGCGCCGGTGCTTCCGCCCGGCGCCGCAACACCCCGGCTCGCATCCTCGCCGGCATCACGCCCGCGCTTCCGCTTTCCGCGTCCGCCCGGTGCAACAGCACCGGCCGCTTCGCGCGGCCCTTCGCCGGCGCGCACACCTGCGCCCGGCTTGCCCTTGCCCGCGCCTACAGCTGCGCCGGGCTTGCCTTTACCGCCGCGGCCCTTGCCGCCGCCGGCTTTACCCCCAGCGGCTGGCTTGCCGAAGCCGCTGCCACCTGAACGGCCGCCTTTGCCACCGCGGCTGCCTCCAAAACCACCGCTGCGATGCTCGCCTGGCGCGCGCGGTTTCATGTCGACCAACTCGAAATCGATCGTGTGGTCATCCATATTTACCTTGGCGACTCGAATCTTCACCTCGTCGCCAATACGGAACACCCGTGATGTGCGCTCGCCAATGAGCGCCATATGCGCCTCGTCGAAGTGATAATAATCGTCGCTCATTGCACTCAGACGAATGAGTCCTTCGACGGTGTTGTCCAGCTCGATGAACATTCCGAAGCTGGTCACACTGCTGACCATAGCCTCGAATTCCTCGCCCACTTTATCTTGCATGTATTCAGCTTTCTTCAGCTGCTCTGTATCACGTTCAGCCTCTACCGCCACACGCTCACGTTCCGAGGACTGCTGAGCAATGTCAGGCATCCGGCCGGCCAAATAATCATGTCGTTTCTGGCTCAGCGCCCCTCCATTCTCAATCACTTCACGCATTACGCGGTGAATAACCAGATCGGGGTACCGGCGAATTGGAGAAGTAAAGTGAGAATAGTATTCTGCAGCGAGTCCGAAATGGCCTGTGCTCTCTGCATCATATTTCGCCTGCTTCATGGAACGCAGCATCATTGTGCTAATAACGGTCTGTTCTTTAGTTCCTTGGATTTGCTCCAACAGATCCTGCAAAGCACGTGGATGAACCGAATTGCCGCGTCCCTTCACGTGATATCCGAAATTAGCCGCAAAAGCCATAAAATTCTGCAGCTTCTCTGGGTCTGGATCTTCGTGAATCCGGTAAAGGAACGGAACCTTCAGCCAGTGGAAATGCTCAGCGACCGTTTCATTCGCTGCGAGCATAAATTCCTCGATAATCTGCTCCGCTACAGAACGCTCACGCTTCACAATATCTACAGCCTTGCCGTTCTCATCCACAATGATTTTGCTCTCTTCGAAATCAAAATCTACCGCGCCCCGCCGCATCCGCGCATCGCGCAGCTTCATCGCCAGTTCTTTCATGAGACGGAAATCATCGATTAATGGACTATAACGCTCCAGCAATTCTGGATCTTCATCCTCCAAAATTTTACGAACATTAGAATAAGTCATTCTTTCTTTGGTGCGAATCACACTGGTAAAGACATCGTGCTTCACAACCTTCATTTGTTCGTTAAATTCCATCTCGCAGGACATCGTTAAGCGGTCAACCTGTGGGTTCAAGCTACAAATCCCGTTAGACAAACGGTGAGGAAGCATCGGAATAACCCGATCCACCAAATATACGCTACAGCCCCGATCGTACGCTTCTTTATCAAGTTCAGAGCTCTCACGTACGTAATAACCTACATCCGCAATATGCACGCCTAGCTTGTAATTTCCGTTCTCCAATCGCTGAACATTAACGGCATCATCCAAGTCCTTAGCATCTTCGCCATCAATCGTGACAATGTTTAGTCCGCGCAAGTCGCGTCGTCCCTGCTCAGCAATTTCCTCTTCTGTGATTGAATCCGGAGCATTGTCCGCTTCGTACATCACTTCAGCCGGAAATGCCTCTGGTAGCTGATGCTTACGGATGATAGATAGAATATCGACTCCCGGATCATCCTTATGTCCAAGAATCTCAATAATTTCACCTTCTGCTGCTGATCGCCCTTCTGGATAATTCACGATGTGCACAACGACCTTTTGCCCGTCTACCGCCCCCATGAAGGATTGCTTAGGAATAAAAATATCACGGTTAATCCGTTTATCATCAGGCAGCACAAAACCATAGGTCTCTAGATTTTGAAATACGCCGACCGTTTGCAATACGCCACGTTTTACAATACGTTCAACTTCACCTTCCATACGTCCGCCGGACGGACTTTTAGAGGTAATACGGATCAAAACGATATCGCCATTCATAGCTCCCTTTAGATCATTCGCATGGATGTACACGTCAGGATGATCACGATCATCCGGGATCAAAAAAGCGAAGCCTTTCGCATGAGCCTGTAACCGGCCTCGCAGTAAATCCATTCGTTCCGGCACGCCATAACGTGCATTACGAGTTAATACAATTCTTCCGTCCTGCTCTAATTCAATTAGTAGTTCCTCGAACTTTTTAAACCCTGTGCTATCTTCTAGAGCAAAATGGCTCACCAGCTCTTCATAAGTCATTGGTTTATATGCAGTTTCCCGCATGAAATCGAGTAATATTTCTTGTGTTATCATGTTCGTCACCCCAGCCCTCCGCGGCTCCAAGCCGCTGGCAAATATGTATGTCTTGTCCTGCTCTGTAGTAATGCCAAGTAAAATTTACCTTTACCTACTTCATACCCTAGTATACACGAAATCAATCCTGCGCATCCCTGTTACTGTCATCCAAAGGTAAACGCAGTACAAAATTTCAGTCACAACGAAGAAGATAGTCTATTTATTAGGGCTCTACTGTACCGAATCTTATTCATTCTTTATGCAAAGAAAAGCACCTACAGGTGCTTATCCCCTTTTAATTATAACAAAAAAGCCTTCGCTCCATTCCATTCAGAACAGAGCGAGGGCTTACTGTAGGTACTTTAGTCAATGAAAACAGCAGCTAGAATCGCCATAATGAAGAATCCTGCAGCAAGTCCAACAGTTACACGTTGTAGTACGAGTTCCATACCACGAGCTTTTGTTTTACCAAAGAGATGCTCAGCACCGCCGGAGATGGCACCGGAAAGACCCGCGCTTTTCCCCTTTTGCAGAAGAACGACCGCAATAAGACCGACGGAAAAAATCAGGAGCACAACTTTCAAAAAGATATCCATTCACTTCCACCTCCTACGCCTAAGCATCACTATCTATGGTAATTGAGGTTATCACGATACATAAACAGTATTCTTATTTTATCATAGCGTTGTCGGTAATACAACCGCCTAGACTGTTAAGTCGTAGCTTTTCTTGTAAGATAAGGAATTACATAGCGTCTGCGTCTCTTTGAGTACAAAAAAGACCCGCCATAAAGGCGGGTCTTCGTACTCTGCTATAAAAGCAGATTATCTTTTAAGGTTGTAGAAGGATTTCAGGCCGTTGTATTGAGCCAATTCACCCAACTCGTCTTCGATGCGAAGCAATTGGTTGTATTTAGCAACACGGTCTGTACGGGAAGGAGCACCAGTTTTGATTTGACCAGCATTAGTCGCAACAGCGATGTCAGCGATTGTGCTATCTTCGGATTCACCGGAACGGTGAGAGATAACTGCTGTGTAACCAGCACGTTTAGCCATTTCGATAGCATCGAAAGTTTCAGTCAATGTACCAATTTGGTTAACCTTAACCAAGATGGAGTTACCGATACCTTTTTCGATACCTGTTGCAAGACGCTCAGTGTTTGTAACGAACAAGTCGTCACCAACCAATTGAACTTTGTCTCCCAATTTTTCAGTAAGCAATTTCCAACCATCCCAGTCGTCTTCGGACATACCGTCTTCGATTGTGATGATAGGATATTTTTCAACCCATGAAGCAAGAAGGTCAACATACTCAGCGGAAGTGTAAGATTTACCTTCGCCAGCAAGGGTGTATTTACCGTCTTTGTAGAACTCAGTGGAAGCAACGTCCATACCCAAGAATACGTCAACACCTGGTTTGTAACCAGCTTTTTCGATAGCTTCGATAATTGTAGTGATTGCTTCTTCATTCGAACCAAGGTTCGGTGCGAAACCACCTTCGTCACCTACAGCTGTGTTCAGGCCTTTGGATTGAAGTACGGATTTCAAGTTGTGGAAGATTTCAGCACCTGTACGAAGAGCTTCTTTAAAGCTTGGAGCTCCTACAGGAAGAACCATGAACTCTTGAACGTCGATGTTGTTGTCCGCATGCTCACCACCATTGATGATGTTCATCATTGGTACTGGAAGAGTCTTAGCGTTGAATCCGCCCAGGTATACGTACAAAGGAATATCCAAAGCTGCTGCAGCTGCGCGAGCTACGGCCATGGATACAGCTAGGATCGCGTTAGCGCCCAATTTACCTTTGTTATGAGTTCCGTCCAAAGTGATCATCAATTTGTCGATGCCCACTTGGTCAAGAGCGTCCATACCGATAACTTCTGGAGCGATGATTTCATTTACGTTCTCAACAGCTTTCAGAACACCTTTACCCATGTAACGGGATTTGTCGCCATCACGAAGCTCAACAGCTTCATGAGCACCAGTGGAAGCGCCGGAAGGAACGAT
The DNA here is from genome assembly GCF_037963325.1 of Paenibacillus sp. FSL E2-0201. Classification (NCBI taxonomy): domain Bacteria; kingdom Bacillati; phylum Bacillota; class Bacilli; order Caryophanales; family Paenibacillaceae; genus Paenibacillus; species Paenibacillus sp. FSL E2-0201. The sequence continues at coordinate 191,908 of NZ_CP150154.1, read as the reverse complement.
AGCGCGGCCTTTAGCACCGGATTCAAGATAAACGTCAACCTCTACAGTAGGGTTACCACGGGAGTCAAGGACTTCGCGAGCATAAACATCAGAAATAATAGTCATTTTAGTTAATCTCCTTTAAACAATGTTTTGGTTTTAATTGTTGAAGCTTAATCTCAGGTATTGTTTCCTTATTTGCGACTAGCGATCATGGATTGACCAGTCATTTCCGCAGGTTGCGGAATTCCCATCAGATCCAGAATGGTTGGTGCTACATCAGCAAGGATACCGCGATCGCGCAATACAACATTTTCATCCGTAAGGATGAACGGAACCGGGTTAGTGGTATGAGCTGTGAACGGACGACCGTTCTCATCAAATACCATGTCTGCATTACCGTGATCGGCGATAATGATCGCAACGCCACCCTTGGCAACTACTGCGTCCACTACTTTACCTACACACTCATCCGTTACCTCTACAGCCTTGATTGTTGGCTCCAGCATACCGGAGTGTCCAACCATATCAGGGTTTGCAAAGTTAAGGATAATAGCATCCTGTCTTTCCGCTTCGATTTCTGCTACGCAGGCTGCAGCCACTTCGTAAGCACTCATCTCAGGTTGAAGATCATAGGTTGCTACTTTAGGAGAGTTGATCAAGATACGAGTTTCTCCTGGAAGTTCCTCATCACGTCCACCACTGAAGAAGAACGTTACGTGCGGATACTTCTCAGTTTCCGCGATGCGCAGTTGCTTCTTGTTGTGTTGCACAAGTACTTCACCCAATGTGTTATCCAGGTTCTTCGGTGAATAGGCTACATAACCTTGTACCGTTTCGCTGAAAGTAGTCAGGCATACGAAGTGCAAGTCTTGTGGGAACAAAGGACCCCGGTCGAAACCGCGGAAATCTTGATTCGTGAACACTTGTGACAACTGAATAGCACGGTCAGGGCGGAAGTTGAGGAACACGACGGAATCGCCGCTCTCTACTGCCGTTACCGGCTTGCCTTCACTGTCTACAATCACGCTAGGTTCAACGAATTCGTCGAACACGGAATTTGAATAAGAAGCAGTGATAGCTTGCAGAGCATCCGTGTATTTAGGGCCTTCGCCATAAACCATAGCACGATAGGCTTTTTCTACACGATCCCAACGTTTGTCACGGTCCATGGCGTAATAACGTCCGGATACCGTTGCAATTGTACCTACTCCAACTTCTTCAATCTTAGCCACCAGATCTTGGACAAACTTCTTACCACTATCTGGAGGTACATCACGGCCATCCATGAAAGCATGGATATACACTTCGTGCATATCTTCTTTCTTAGCCAGGTCAAGCATAGCAAACAGGTGGTTAATGTGGCTATGTACCCCTCCGTCGGATACAAGCGCGTAAAGATGAAGCTTTTTACCTGTGTTCTTAGCATTTCTAACTGCGGCTACCAGTGTTTCATTATCGAAGAATTCGCCCTCACGGATCGATTTATCAATACGAGTCAAATCCTGGTATACAATCCGTCCTGCACCAATATTTAAATGCCCTACTTCAGAGTTGCCCATTTGGCCTTCTGGAAGACCAACAGCTTCACCACAAGCAGTAAGGGTAGTATTAGGATATTGTTTCAAGTAACGGTCATAGTTAGGTTTGTTAGCTTGAGCAACGGCATTACCTTCAGATGTTCCACGCAAACCGAAACCATCCATGATGATCAAAGCTACAGGTCTTGGAGCTGACATCTTACTTCGCCCCCTCAACCAATTGAACGAAGGAAGCAGGCTGCAAGCTGGCACCGCCAACAAGCGCACCATCGATGTCGCTTTGGCCCATGTACTCAGTTACATTCTCAGGCTTCACGCTGCCGCCGTATTGAATACGAACAGCTTCAGCTGTTGCAACATCATACAGATCTTTTACAAGACTGCGGATGTACGCAATAACTTCGTTAGCATCTTGGGAAGTGGAAGATTTACCTGTGCCAATAGCCCAGATAGGTTCGTATGCAATGACAACTTTTGCTGCTTGCTCAGCACTAAGGCCTTGGAATGCAGCTTCAGTTTGTACTTTACATACAGCTTTCGTTTGATCAGCTTCACGCTCTTCGAGCTTTTCGCCAACACATACGATTGGAGTGATACCGTGACGGAATGCAGCATGCATTTTCTTATTCACGATTTCATCTGTTTCGCCAAAATAAGCACGACGCTCTGAGTGACCAATGATTACATAGTCTACGCCAAGATCGCTAAGCATTACACCACTGATTTCTCCTGTGTAAGCACCGTTATCTTCAAAGTGCAGGTTCTGTGCGCCAATCTTGATGTCTGTACCTTTTGCAGCTGCTACAAGTGCAGGCAGGTTAGTAAATGGAGCGCAGATTACAGTCTCAACGCCTTCTACTTCTGCTTTGCCTTTGATATCAGCAATAAAGCTTTCTGCTTCAGGAACTGTTTTGAACATTTTCCAGTTTCCTGCAATAATTGGTGTTCTCATGACTTAAGTTGCCTCCTTCTTAGGTCTTACTTATCGTTCAGTGCTTCTACGCCAGGAAGCGCCTTGCCTTCCATGAACTCAAGGGATGCACCGCCACCAGTTGAAATATGATCCATTTGATCAGCCAGGTGGAATTTCTCTGCTGCTGCTGCGGAATCTCCGCCACCAATAACAGTGTAACCTTCAGTAGTTGCACAAGCTTTTGCTACTGCAAGTGTACCTTCAGCGAATTTATCAATTTCAAATACACCCATAGGTCCATTCCAGACAACTAGCTTGGAGTTTTTGATCACATCTGCATAAAGCTCACGAGTTTTCGGTCCGATATCAAGACCTTCCCAGCCTTCTGGGATTTCATTGAAAGGAACGATTTGCGTGTTGGCATCTGCACCGAATTTGTCGGCTACCACGACGTCAACTGGAAGCAAGAAGTTCTTGCCAAGCGCCTTGGCTTTCTCGATGAATCCAAGAGCAGTTTCCAATTTATCGTTGTCCACTAGGGAAATACCAATTTCAAATCCCAAAGCTTTGGTGAAGGTATAAGACAGACCGCCGCCGATCAAGACATTGTCTGCCAGATTGAGCAGGTTGTCGATCACGTCGATTTTGTCCTTCACTTTCGAACCACCGATGATTGCAGTGAAAGGACGCTCAGGGTTAGAAAGAGCTTTACCCAGAACAGACAATTCTTTCTCCATCAAAAGACCGGATACAGCTGGTAGGAAATGAGCGATACCTTCTGTCGAAGCATGAGCACGGTGAGCCGCACCAAACGCATCATTGACAAACAAATCAGCCAGTTCAGCGAATTGTTTAGCCAGTTCAGGATCGTTCTTCTCTTCGCCTGGGTAGAAACGAACGTTCTCAAGTACAAGTACGTCGCCTTCGCCTAGCTCAGCAATTTTTGCTTTTACAGCTTCACCAACAGCTTCGTCAGCTTTAGCTACTGGTTTGCCGAGAAGCTCGGACAGACGTTCAGCAGCAGTAGTCAAACGCATGGAATCTACGAATTGGCCTTTAGGGCGGCCCATGTGACTTGCGAGAATAATCTTCGCACCATTTTCGATCAAATATTTAATGGTTGGAAGTGTTTCGCGAATACGAGTATCATCAGTAATTTTACCGTCTTCTACAGGTACGTTGAAATCCACGCGTACAAATACGCGTTTACCCTTTACTTCTACATCACGGACGCTCTTTTTGTTCATGATTAATTCCTCCACACCCAAAATTGTTTCTAGCAGGAAACAAGAATACATTTAGAAAGAGCGGAAACAAAGAACTTCTGTTTCCGCTCTATAGATGTTGCTTATATCAAGTCAATTACTTAGCGATTTTAGCGAATTTCTCCAAAGTACGAACCAATTGTGCAGTGTAGGACATTTCATTGTCATACCAAGCAACAGTCTTAACCAGTTGTTTGTCGCCAACAGTCAATACTTTAGTTTGTGTAGCATCAAACAGGGATCCGAAAGTCATACCTTTGATGTCGGAAGATACGATTTCATCTTCAGTGTAACCATAAGTGTCTGGATCGGAAGCTGCTTTCATTGCTGCGTTGATTTCTTCAACAGTAACGCTCTTATCAAGAACAGTTACAAGCTCAGTCAGGGAACCAGTTGCAACTGGAACACGTTGAGCTGCACCATCCAATTTACCTTTAAGTTCTGGAATAACAAGACCGATTGCTTTAGCAGCACCAGTAGTGTTAGGGATGATGTTCTCAGCTGCTGCACGAGCACGTCTAAAGTCACCTTTAGCATGTGGAGCATCCAAAGTGTTTTGGTCGCCAGTGTAAGCGTGAATTGTAGTCATCAAGCCTTCAACGATACCGAACTTGTCGTTCAATACTTTTGCCATTGGAGCTAGGCAGTTCGTTGTGCAAGATGCGCCGGAAATAACAGTCTCAGTACCATCAAGAATGTCATCATTAACGTTGTAAACGACAGTTTTCATGTCGCCAGTAGCTGGAGCGGAGATAACTACTTTCTTAGCTCCACCTTTCAAGTGTTTTTCAGCTGCTTCTTTAGTTGTGAAGAAACCTGTGCACTCAAGTACGATATCAACGCCTAGGTCGCCCCATGGCAATTCTTCAGGGTTGCGGTTAGCAAGAACCTTAACTTCTTTTCCATTGACTTTGAAGAAGCCATCATGCACTTCAACATCACCTTGGAATTTACCTTGAGTTGTATCATATTTAAGCAAATGAGCAAGCATCTTAGCGTCAGTCAAGTCGTTGATTGCTACCACTTCGATACCTTCTACATTTTGAATACGGCGGAAAGCAAGGCGTCCAATACGTCCAAATCCGTTAATTCCAACTTTTACACTCATTGAATAGTTCCTCCTAGAATTCGTTTTATTTATTCAAAACAGACCGTGAAGCCTGTCATGACAACAATGTTAAGTATAATGCAAGGTATATGTTCTAGTGTGTTACGAGGATATCTGCAACTGATTGTCGATTTCCTTGCCGATTTCTACAGCAGCAGCCTCGTCCGTGACGAGAATATTCTCCTGCCCGAAACGCAGCATGGCATGAATAGCTTTGGCCTTTGGTTTGCCTCCAGCAATACCGATGACTGTCTCCGTTCGAACAATATCTTCAAGACGCAGCCCCATCGTAAGCATAGTATGGACAACCTTACCATCTTCGTTAAAGTAATACCCAAAGGATTCAGCCACGGCTCCCTCACCCTGGATCTCTGAGACCGTAGCCTCATCCAGCTTGCGGCGGCGAGTCATTTCAATGGCATCCCCAATCCCATGTACAATAATACGCGAACTGCGGATGATTTGTACAATCTCTCCAATATTAGAGTCAAGTGCTAGTGACTGGTAGGCATCCCCACTAAGTAGATCAGGTACATGCAGCAACCGGTAATTCGCTCCAACTCGTTTTGCCATTGTTGAGGCAATTGTGTTGGCTTGAATCTCCATACTCTCTCCTAATCCACCACGCGCCGGAACAAACCAAGCGTTCTTATAGGAAAGGGATAACGGCGGTGTCAGTTGATCAGCCATATCGGCAAGCGTTGATCCACCTGTGACAGCAACTATATCATCTGTACGAAGTACACTGAGCAGCGCTTTTGCACCTGCTCGGCCGAGTTCACGTTTAGTGAACGGCGATGACTCACAATCACCCGGCACCACAATAACTTTATCCAGACCATACGTTGCCCGAATTTTCTCTTCCAGCTCATCCAGACCAAACAGGCTCTTAACGACCGGCTCTAGCAAATCAAGCAGTCTACGCCCAGCAGCGCTAATGCGCATGCCAACGCTCTCGATCTCAATGAGCCCTTGCGATTTCAGAAGATCCGTCTCGGCACGCAGTACCCGCTCAGTCATATCAAGCGAAGCGGCAAGCGTTCTGCGCCCAATGATATCGGACAGCATGATCTGATGAAGAATCGTGTACCGTCTCTTAAGGGTTTCCATGAGATCAGGCAGAAGCTGCTTTTGGATATCTAATAAATTACGCATACTTTCACTCCTGCAACTTCGTCTTCCTCTATTCCCTTGTTCATGGTCTCAAAATGTCCCGGGTAAACTTTTTAAGTCCCACTCATATTCTAACCAAATATTGCTCGAAGTGCAAGTCTTCCGAGAGTAGAATTCTCAAGCGCTTGTCTTCTTATACATTTATAAGATCGGGAAAGAGGTACGGCTCCTAAAACCTGTCATTAACAATCCAGATTCTATCGCTGAGTGAAAGACAATATACGCTTGTCCACCTTGAAGACAAGGGGTAGAGCCCGTGCATAGCATTATTAAAAATATAAGAAATTATAAGTTTCACGTTATATATTATCCTTATATTTCTACGAGAAACGGTTGTCGTCAATAAAGGACGATAACGTCGTTTCTTCCTGTCCATTGCAATTGCACAGAAATTGTATTATAATCATTTTTGTTGCGCCCGTGGTCCAATGGATATGACGTAGGCCTCCGAAGCCTGAGATCCAAGTTCGATTCTTGGCGGGCGCGCCATTAATTTCACTTTTGTACATAATTTAGTAGCATCTATACTACTACTTAACCAAAGAGCCGCATGTCGGCTCTTTTTTTTGAATATAAGTTTGACTTTCTTTGACTTTTTGTTTGAATTTGTTTATCATGTGGGTAATACGGCAAGAGTAAAAATGAATACATTTGAAGAACCAATATCAAGGAGGTTTTCCACGTGAGTTATATTCCTATGGTAGTAGAACAGAGCAACCGCGGTGAGCGCGCTTATGACATCTATTCCCGCCTGCTGAAGGACCGCATCATTTTCCTTGGAACGGAGGTTAATGACGTGGTAGCCAATTCTATCATTGCACAAATGCTGTTCTTGGCTGCCGAAGATCCGGATAAGGACATTCACCTTTATGTGAATAGCCCCGGCGGTTCCATTACTGCAGGTATGGCTATTTTTGATACAATGCAGTACATTAAACCGGATGTTTCCACCATCTGTGTAGGTATGGCAGCTTCCATGGGAGCATTCCTGCTTAACGCTGGCGCTAAAGGCAAACGCTTCGCACTGCCTAACAGTGAGATCATGATTCACCAACCTCTGGGTGGTGCTCAAGGTCAAGCAACGGATATCGAAATCCGTGCCCGCCGTATCCTCAAATTGCGTGATAAGTTGAATCGTATTCTTGCAGAACGTACGGGTCAACCGCTAGAACGTATTGAGAAGGATACAGATCGTGATTACTTCATGACTGCTGCAGATGCGGCAGCTTACGGTATCGTTGATAAAGTCATCGAGAAAACACTGCCTAGCGGTGTGTAAGCTATAAAACAACACAAAGAGGCTGTGCCCTATCCACTTGATGGTTAGCGCACAGCCTCTTTACTTTTCAGACCACCACTTCATACGAATCTCAATTAAATCAAACCGCCATATCCAAGTGCATCGAGTTTCTCAGCAATCACACGGTAGCCTCGGCCATTCGGATGTAAGTGGTCAATCGATAATAGCCCTCTCTCATTTCCTGCAAACTCATTATAGATAGATGCAAATCCACATACTCGGCTACTGTACTGCGAGGCATAACCGTTAAACTGCCGAACCCACTCTGTAGCGCCTACTACCTGAGGATAGGGATTATACAATCCCACAATTCGAATGATAAAAGGTCTACGCGTTCCCGCCTTCAATTGAAAGAGAATACTCATAATTGCAGCAAAATTTTGTTTGCATTCCTGTAGTGATCTTCGTAGCTCTTTTGATAAATTTTCAGGTTGTCTAGCTGCAGCCTTCGCAGCATGGATTAAATCATTGCCACCAATGGATAAAGTGATGATGTCGGCTGCTCGTATAGCCTCGCGAGTCATAGAACTCCCACGTAACCGCTGTTCCAGTTCAGAAGTAGTCAATCCATTCACGCCTAAATTCGTAGAGACTACATTAGAACGCAGTCTCCCTTCTGCCATTCTACGGTATACCGGTACAAAACCGTTACCTGGCAGAGCGCCAAATCCAGTCGTCAAGGAATCGCCAATTGCAGTATATTGATAGCTCATAGCTCTCCCCCGTTCATAAACTAGTTACTCCCTTTAGCATATGAATTAGCGATGATTCTGGTAAGGGGGAGATGTCCAGTGGTAACACTAGCGGTTACGACTTCTCTATTTATTTTACTGCAGCAAATGGGCTACCGCCTTCCGGCAACAGTTCTTTGAAAGTAAAGGTATATTCCGGGAACCCTGCAGCGTAAGCTGTATATTCGTACAATTGGAAGAATAAAACAACCTTATCGTCCTTCAGATAAAAATACTTCTCCGTATTCAATCCGTTGAATCCTCCCAAATAACTTTCCTCCGCTTTTACCAGCCTGTTCAGCTTGGCATTTAACTGTTGTTTGTAGTTGGGATTAGCACCAAACAAATCACCCAGCAATAGACGTTTGCCATCCTTAAGTGAAAAAGTAAATGCCTCACGATTAGTCATTCCATGAGCGCCGCCCGTATCGCTATACTGTGACATCACTAAACTGATCACACCATCCTGATTGTAGGTCACCACATAATCTATATCATAGGTATACTTAGGCTCTGCCCCGGTCCGATCGGAGATATCCTGATCTGCAGCAGCCGCAAATTTCGTAACACTTTCCTTCAAGGTATTATTAATTGCCTGCTGCGCATTGGAATTACTTAATCCACTGATCCTCGGATAATCAAGCTGGATAAAAGCCTCTTGCCGATCCTTAGCATAGGTTTCAGTGGTTACTGTCAGCACGTTCAGTGGTCTGTTCATCACGTTCAGCCTACCAGAGTCCCGACTCCAATCCACTTTATAGCCCAAATAATCATTCAACAGGCCTGATGGAACATAAAACCGATTGTTAATTAGCTTTCCTTCATATTCTCGAATGTAATAATTGTTCACCCAAATAGAATTTCCATAGCTAGATAACATGAACTTAGTTTTTGTCGTTCCCTTTCCAATCGTATATGCATTTTCTTTTTTATCATAAGTAAGTGGTAATCGCAGCACATCACGCATAAAGGTGATCGGTACCCATGCCTTCCCTTCCTGCAAAATACCTGTCTGCTGAGAAATCATCCCGTTTGCCTTCAAAACTATACGTGAAGCAATAGCCTCACTCTTTGTCTGATCCGATGCTGCATAACCAGTCTCAACGGGCAGTAATCCACCACCAAGCAATAACCCCGCCGACATCAAGCCTATGCCCCATTTGCGTACTATTTCTTTTGAGATATTCATCATCATATTTTTCCTCCCCTTTCCAGTTTATTAAACATAATCTTAGCGATTTTACACAAAAAAAGAGGCGCCCCGCATTATTACTAGCGGAAGAGCACCTCTCCTCTCTACACACATCTTGTTCTGCTACTATTTCAATTCATACATTACGCTCAGCTGTGTTGTAACTTTAACTACTCCCGGTTGAACGGATGTGCTTGCACCAGCATCTGCTGCAGCCATTTCCATTTTTAGATTCTGCTCAAAATAAACCGGAGTAACATTACCATCATTTTGGCTGACTGTGATTACTTGACCCAAGCTACGTCTAGCTGCCTTAGCAATAGCTCCTGCTTTAACATCTGCGTTCGCCATCGCCTTTTCAATCACCTGAGCTTCAAAGGCAGAAGTATCTTCCACTGAAAAACGTGCATTTCCGATATTATTTGCCCCTGCCGCAGATGCAGCATCCAGCAATTCACCAACCTTGGTCAGATCTCTATAAGACACTAACAGCGTATGATTCGCGTTGTATCCCTTCACTTGCTGTCCATCTTTTTCGCTATAACTATAGTTGGGTTGCACATAAAATTGGGTACTTTGAATATCCTTGTCTGCGATTTTCCAAGTCCCTTTCAGTAGTGTAGTGATCTTTTGGATTTTAGCAGCATTTGTTTTTTGCGCTTCTTGTGCAGTTGCAGCCGTAGTATCTACACCGATGGACAAGTATACAATATCCGGCTTGATGGACAATTCACCTTTACCTACTACACTAACGACATTTTTCTGCACTTCATCTGCGTAAGCCTTTGCAGGACCTTGGAAGGCACCACTCATGCTAATCCCTCCAATTAACAAACTCCCTACGATCAACACTGAACCAATCTTTTTAACCAAACCTTTCATATTTGCCAGCCCCTTTCATCTTTTGTGATTTGTTATTATCCTCTAGACGAGTCTTTTTGGTAAATGTTGCACACGTAAATCTATTTTTTGGTATTAAAAAAAGCCCCTAGGGGCTTTTTAGTCATGCGATAAAAAGTCATCTCAAAATATTATTGGTTTTCAAGCTCTTCTTTGCTGACGAGACTCGTCAAAGCGTTTACAGCTTGATCCGCGTCTGCACCATCCGCGCTGATATAGATCTCCGTGCCGGAACTGATCGCTAGGCTCATAATACCCATAATACTTTTGGCGTTTACTTTTTTATCGTCTTTTTCCACGAAAATCTCCGACGAAAACTTGTTAGCTTCTTGCACAAACAATGCTGCCGGTCGAGCGTGTAGCCCTGTCTTCAACCGAACAACTACCGGGTGCTTTGTCATGAAACGCTTACCCCCTAATTGAGTTCTCCCCAAAAATTTCACATTAATTTTATATTATTATATCATTATAACGTAAACCACACTAGAAAAAAAGTGACTAGCCGCCGCGAACCTTGTCCGCCAGTTCATCAATCTTACGAAGCCGATGATTTACTCCGGACTTACTAACTGTACCTTTCAGCATTTCACCAACCTCTTTAAGGTTGATATCTGGATGTGCCATTCGAATTTCTGCAACTTCTCGCAATTTATCCGGCAAGCTCTCCAGTCCTACTTCTCGCTGCAGCAGTTTGATATTTTCAATCTGCCGCACCGCGGCACTTATCGTTTTATTGAGATTCGCGGTCTCGCAGTTCACGATCCGATTCACGGAATTACGCATATCCCGCATAATTCTTACATCCTCAAATTTGAACAACGCTTGATGCGCCCCGATCAAACTTAAGAATTCGATAATCTTCTCGCCTTCTTTAATGTATAGAATGAACCCTTTTTTACGTTCAATGCAGCGTGCGTTTAGGTGAAATTCACCAGCTAGATCGACAAGCGCCTTACAATGCTCCTCATACATCGAGGAAATCTCCAAATGGTAAGAGGAACCCTCCGGATTATTAACCGATCCGCCCGCCAAAAAGGCACCGCGTAAATAAGCACGCTTACAGCAGTTATTCCCAACAATCTCTTTATCAATACCGTCGGTAAAAATAAATCCTTCGGACACAATTCTGAGGTCATTTAGGATCTCCTGTACGCGACTAGGAATTCTAACGATATAAACGTTATTTTTCTTCAAACGCATTTTTTTACGCACGAGTAGCTCAATATGGACCTGGTAATATTTCTTAAGCAAAGAATATACCCGCCTTGCAATCGCGGCGTTCTCCGTCGAAATGTCGAGAATAACCTTTTTGCTTGAAAGCTGCACAGATCCATTCATACGGATAAGTGCTGACATTTCCGCCTTCTCACAACAGGGCTCACTCTCCACCATCGTCAGCTCTTTTTTGGTAAGGGCCGCAAAAGACAAGGGTCTCACCTCTTTCTGAAATAAGTACGTCATTCATATATACAAGCATAAACGCCTTCGGCGTCCTTTTGAGGACGGTAAGCGTTTATGCGAGAAATATAAGAAAGTATAGGTGTAAAACTTATATTTTCTTATATTTTTAAGTTATACCCTAGGGTTCCTGTTTATCCAATCTTGCACAAGCTGGTAGATATGATGACTAAGTTTATCGGTATCATGCCTTAAGTAAGTTCGGAATAACACTAGCTTATCCGCGATGACTTTATACCCACTGCCATCTAGTACATCCTTGTCGAGTTGTACCGGACGTGCGCCCTTCTCTGCGTACTTCGTCTGGACCTGCTCTGGAATTTCACCGTCATTGACAATAACATAATCGAATAAATGAATTCCAATATGATCATAAACGGCTTGTAGATGATCATTTACGGTATAATTATCCGTTTCGCCAGGCTGAGTCATTACATTGCAGACAAAGATTTTGATTGCATCCGAAGATACAACGGCTTCTGCTAGCTTTGGAACAAGTAGGTTCGGAAGAATGCTCGTATAGAGACTTCCTGGTCCCAAAAGAATCGCATCAGCGTTTCGAATCGCTTCAAGTGCTTCAGGCAACGGTTCCACATCAGCAGGCTCCAAAGATACCCGTTTGATGATCCCGCCGGCTTCCGGTATCTTAGACTCACCTGTGATAATCGTACCGTCCGACATTTCTGCACGTAACACAACGGCATCTCCCGCAGCGGGCAATACCCGTCCACGAACAGCGAATAATCGGCTAAGCTCGCGAACAGCTGTGACAAAATCACCAGATATATCTGTAAGCGCAGCAAGGATTAGATTACCAAGACTATGACCTGCCAAGCCTTCACCCGTGTTGAAACGATATCTCATAATATCCGCCATGAGCGGTTCCACATCAGCCATAGCTGTTAATACGTTGCGAATGTCCCCAGGAGGTGGCATTTGCAGTTCACTGCGCAAAATGCCCGAGCTTCCTCCATCATCCGCTACCGTAACTATAGCTGTAATATCTAGCGGCTTTTCTTTTAAGCCGCGAAGCATGACAGATAACCCCGTACCACCGCCCATAACGACGATACGTGGACGCTGTCTTTGTTCTTCAGCCACTATGGACCCCTTCTCTCATTAGTGCCGATCACGCTCAGAATCCCGATGACTAACCGCTACGGATTCCGTTTCGCTGACGCCCAGCATTTTACCCAAATATTCCGAAATGGCTACTGAACGGTGTTTTCCGCCTGTACAGCCAATGCCGATAATAATCTGGGATTTACCTTCCCTACGATATTGCGGAATTAAGAAATGAAGCATATCGAGCAGTTTGGTCAGGAACACCTGTGTTTCAGGCCACTTCATTACATAGTCATAGACATCGCTGTCCTGACCTGTTTTTGGCCGCAGGTGATCCACATAATGCGGGTTAGGCAAAAAGCGAACATCGAAGACGAGGTCTGCATCAATAGGAATACCATACTTAAATCCGAACGATGTAATATTGACGGAAAGTGTGCTTTTTCCTAAATGCGAGAACCGAGATACAATCTTCTCTTTAAGCTGCACTGGTTTCATACTGCTAGTATCCAGACATAATGTGGCTGAATTCTTTAATTCCTCAAGCATTTTACGTTCCAGCTTGATACCGTCAAGCGGAAGTCCCTTGGGTGCTAGAGGATGATGACGCCGGCTTTCCTTGTAACGCTGCACAAGTACCGAATCCGTAGCATCCAAGAACAAGATTTCACAGCCAATGGTTGACTCATCTTTGATATAGGCTAGAGACTCGGACAAAGCAGTGAAGAATTCCCGGCCACGCAGGTCAATCACAAGTGCTACCTTAGCGATCTTACCCTTCGACTGCTCAATCAGTTCTGCAAACTTAGGGATCAGCACCGGCGGTAAATTATCGACACAGAAGAACCCTAGGTCTTCCAGACTCTGCACAGCAATTGTCTTACCCGCACCTGACATTCCGGTAATAATGATCAGGGTGGCTCCAGCCGTTGGAGTATTGTCCAATTCGGTCATTAAAGCGTCCCCTCCCTAAATTAGTATATGAATACTCCCTATCTTTTAAGAACGAAGCAGAAGGCCTGCAGCACCAACAATACCTGCATCATTGCCAAGCTCCGCAGGGATAATCGAAACACCCGTCTGAAGCGGAGCTGGTGCGAGCTTAGCGAACACGCGACGAACTTCATCAAATAGAATATCTCCAGCTTTAGACACACCACCACCAATGATAAAGACCTCAGGGTTAAGCACGGCCGCAACAGAAGCCATAGATTTACCCAGATAGTAAGCTGCACGGTTTACTATACGAATCGCTACTTCATCACCAGCTTTAGCCGCATCAAATACTTCCTTCGCTGCAATCTTCTCTACCTGAGAAAGGGAAGTACGATCACCACGAGCGACTGCATCATTAGCCATACGAATAATACCTGTAGCAGAGGAAACGGTTTCCAGACATCCCATATTGCCACAACCACATTGAATAGCTTCCAGATCCGGCACTACAGTGATATGGCCAAGCTCGCCCGCTAGACCCGCGAAACCTTGATAAATCTTTCCATTAATAATGATTCCGCCACCCACACCTGTTCCAAGGGTATAGCAGACACAGTTCTCAATCCCGCGTCCTGCACCACTCCAAGCTTCACCCAGCGCAGCCACGTTCGCATCATTGTCTATTTTGACAGGCTTGTTCCAGCGATCTTCCAAAATGGAGCGAATCGGCACATCTTTAAATCCTATGTTGGGCGCAAGAATGATGATTCCTTCACGAATATTTGTGAACCCTGCTACGCCCGCGCCTACACCTGCAAGCTGATCCCAAGAGTACGGGGAATCCTCCACAATTTGGCGTACATACTTCTCGATATTATCGATAACAGTATCGACACCTTCTGCAGTTCCTGTTGGTCCCTCATAAGTATGTAGTAGAGTTCCCTCAGCATTGCAGATTCCAACCTTAATTGCAGTTCCACCCAAATCCACGCCAACGTAGATATTCTCAGACATGTAACAAGCCACCTTTTTTTATACTAAAATAGTTAATCCTAAGTACCAACTATAATAGAAGCCCCCTCTGTGGTCAAGGAAAGACAACACACCCGGGAATTCCTTATTTCAATAGTATACTCTATTATATTCTAAAAAGACCCTCTTGCGCCAAAGCAAGAGAGTCTTCTTCCCATATTATTATCTGGAAATTTTCCATTAGCACCCATTATTCTGATAGAATACGCTTCTGCCCCTCCAGTGCACGGATGGGTGCGATATTCTGTGTAAACTCTAGCGTCCCCATATACCGGCCTGTCTCGTCGCGGACAGCGAAATAACGGATATAGATAAATTTATCCTTGATGTTGATCCAGAAGTCCTCAGCGTCCTTAATTCCTGCCTTAAAGTCTTCCAGAAGCTTCTCCACCACATGAACACTTTGAGGCGGATGACAGTTCTGTACCGTACGGCCGATAACTGCCTTAGTTCGGGCAAAGATACGTTCCTTGCCGTGTGAAAAATACCGCACAACATCATTTTCATCAATGAATGTCAGATCTACCGGCAGATGATTGAGTACGGTCTCCAGCTGATGCAGTGACAACAGCCCTGTCTCAAAACGTATGAACCCTTCTTGCGGAGTTACTCCCTCTGCTTCTCCCAGCACTGCACCTTCCGGCTCTGCGGCGCGCTCTGGGACCCATTCCTGCTCCGGTGCGGTTAGACAGAAACCAATCTCATCGCTCTCCCGAGCGATTTTGACCCATTCGTCTTCAGTCAGTTTGTCCAGCGCCATAGGCAGTAGAATATTCTCTTCTTTAAAGATCATTTCATTTACTTCCTGGATAATCTCCGTAACTTGAGCCCCAATTTCTGCAGCGTTTCCGTTATACGCGCTAAGTGCTGCTTTGGCCTCTTTTATCATACGGCGGATATTATCATCGACTCCCCACATGACCTTGGTCGGTCCATAAATCCCATACTTTTCAAGGTAAGGAAATAGCAGATTCTCTTTACGACTGTAGTGTTTATCAAGATCTAGCAATAAGCTTAAATCTTCCAATAACTTGAAGATAAGTTCTTCACTGTCGTTCTTCTGAAATTTGGTTGCGTGTAAATCTAAACGGAAGTTTACAAGTCTTTCTATCTCGCGGTTTTCCAGCTTGAAGGTGTGTACTGGATGCCCTGGCTGCTCCTCAGGCTTAGATGAACGGTGAATTTGCTCAATAGAACCTTTAAAAATCGCTGTATGGACCGAACAAAGCCGTTGTACCTCGGATACCGGAATCCCCTCTTCGGTCATTAATGAATGCTCCATAGCTGAGATTTCCGCTACGGTAACATCGCCTACAGCTTCCTCGAAGCGCGCCTTCACCTCTTCTACGCTTTTGCCTGCATGTAGTTCTTTAATAATCTCCTTGAGCATGGCTTGGCGACGAGTTTGCTCCGGTACATCAACCTCGCGGTTATTTATCAGTTCACTCATTATTGATCTCTCCTTAATGATATTTTGATGATAGATGTCTTTATTTCATAATCTCGAAGCCATGTCGTTCAAATGCTAACCTCACGGTTTCGAGATCCATTTTCTTCAATTTGATTCCTTTGGATAAGGTCATGAAACGGCCAGCGGTCTGCAGCATGCCTGGCTTAGCAATGTCCTTAAAGCCCAGCTCTACCATAATCTCAACGACCTCCGGATGCCGTGTTACCATCTCGAAGATAGACTCATCCATTCGCAGCACTTTTTCCATTGGACTATTCTCCTTTGTGTGAGAACTATTCTCAACAACAGATTAGCACAGGCCGTATGGGCCGATTGTGATTGCAGTCACTAAATTAGAAGAATGCAATTATCGTTCTTTTTAAAGATGGATTATGTATAGTCCGAAACTAAAAAAACTGCCCCCTACGCTTAAAAAGCATAAGGGACAGCTTGATTGGTAAATGTTCATTTATTATAGCGTTACTCCTGTTTTAAATATGGAAATCTCACGAAAGTTATTCTTCTCATTATTTACCCATTCCCCACTAGCCACGCTGATAATGTAGTTAATAAAATCACGCAGGACCTCATCTGGAGAACCGTCTTCGACCAACACACCTGCATTAAAATCAATCCAGTGACGTTTGCCTTCATACAAAGGTGTATTCGTCGATACCTTCATCGTTGGCACAAATGTACCAAATGGTGTCCCCCGACCAGTCGTAAAGATCACCAATTGGCAGCCAGCAGCAGCCAGAGCCGACGAAGCCACTAGGTCATTGCCCGGTGCGTTAAGAAGATTTAGTCCTTTGTTAGTGATAAGCTCTCCGTACTTGAGTACATCCATTACCGTAGAATTACCTGATTTTTGAGTGCAACCCAGAGATTTATCCTCAAGCGTAGTAATACCTCCTGCTTTATTGCCTGGGGAAGGATTTTCATATACCGGTTGTTTATAGTCCATAAAATACTGCTTAAAGTCGTTGATAAGATCGACAATTTTGTGAAAAATAGCTTCGTCTGCCGCACGCTCCATCAGAATCTTTTCGGCGCCAAACATCTCGGGCACTTCAGTCAGTACAGTTGTACCGCCCTGAGCAGCCATATAATCAGACAAACGTCCTAGCAGAGGATTCGCAGTAATACCGGACAAACCGTCGGAGCCTCCGCATTTCAGACCGATTTTCAGCTCAGAGAGCGAGACTTCTTCCCGATGATCGCCTTGTACGTTATTGTAGAGTTCCTTCAACAGCTTTACGCCTTCTTCAATCTCATTCCCAACCTCTTGCGAGACAAGAAAACGCACACGATCCTCATCGTAACTACCCAGCATGTCTTTAAAAATATGCAGATTGTTGTTCTCACAACCTAGTCCGAGCACAAGTACGGCGCCCGCATTTGGATGCTTAACCGCATTAGCCAGAATCGTACGAGTATTGTCATGATCATCACCCAGCTGAGAGCAACCATAGTTATGCTTCAGTACGAGCACGTTATCGAACGGAGCGATATCGCCAACCTCTGCCTTGAAAATATTGATGATCTGCTCCGCCACTCCATTCACACAACCAACTGTAGGCACGATCCACAGCTCATTGCGAATACCTACAGTTCCATCAAAGCGACGGTACCCCTTAAAGGTCAAATTCTCATCGGCAAAAGGATTCGGTATCAGCTTCTGCTCAAACGTATATTCCTCTACCCCTGTTAGGTTGGTCTTCGTATTATGGGTATGCACCCATTCACCAGGCGCAATAGGTGCTTTGGTATGACCGATTGGATAACCATATTTCAACACATTCTCGCCTTCGCTAATGCTGGTTAATGCAATTTTATGACCTCTGGCGATATCTTCTGTAATCTTGATCTCTTTTGAACCAATTACGATAGTGTCGCCTGCCTTATAGTCCTTCAATGCAACCGCTACGTTATCAGCATCATTGATTTGTAGTACCTCTTTCATGGTCTTGATCATATCGTTATCCACCTCCTGTGTATTAATTGTGCGCAGGTCTCTTCACGAACATTTGCAGCGCTTGCTTCATCCCTACTCGCTCAATTGCAATTAGCCCTTCTGCCGCCTTGTCAGTCAGCCCCGCAATTTCATTTAAATCACAACCCCAGCGATTTGTTGCCGCCAGTACCTGAGCAGTCAGTGCGCGTAACCCAGAGTCTGTACCATCCCATCCTCCCCACAAGGAAGCGAACCATTCCAAAATATCCGCATCATCCGCAAGCTTAATTTCTTCATCCCCTCTACGTCCTTTATAGAAGGCAATTAATGCGCTCAATGAGAAAACAAGCTTCTCAGGCAATTGTTCCTTGGACTCTACATATTGCAATAAAGAAGGCAGATCTCTTGTCTTAAATTTCGAGATAGCGTTAAGGGAGATGCTCATCAAGTAATGCTGCACATAAGGGTTCAAGAACCGTTCCAATACCGCGTCTGCAAAAGAATTCAATTCCTCTGTCGGCAGATCCAGTGTCGGAATGATCTCATCATAGATTAAGGACTTCACGTAGGCCCCAACCTCTTCGTGCTCAATGGCCTCGGCAACCGTATCAATGCCGTACAAATAGGCTACTGGTGTCATAGCTGTGTGTGCTCCATTTAAAATTCTAACTTTACGAGTCCGGTAAGGCGCTATATCATCGACTACCAGTACATTAAGACCTGCTAATTCAGCAGGGAACTCCTCTTTAATCCACTCTGGCCCTTCAATCACCCAAAGATGGAATTGCTCGCCGACAACGACCAGCTTATCCTCATAACCGAGTTCTTCTGTTATCTCGGCGATAGTGTCTCTTGGATATCCGGGAACAATGCGATCCACCAGACTGCAGCAGAAGGTGTTGGCTTCGTTCAACCAGTCTACAAAGCCCTCTCCAAGATTCCAAAGGTCCGCATATTTTAAAATAACCTTCTTAAGCTCATCACCATTTCGGTCAATCAGCTCGCATGGAATGATGATAAAACCTTTAGAAGCATCCCCATTAAAAAATTCAAAACGTTTATACAATAAGGCTGTCAGCTTGCCCGGGAAACTGCTCTGCGGAGCATCGGTTAACTTGTCGCCTGCTTCAAAAGCAATTCCCGCCTCAGTGGTGTTGGACACGATAAAGCGCAGCTCTGGATTCTCGGCAAGCTTCATATACTCCTCATGCTGGGCAAAAGGATTAAGCGTTCTCGTAATACAGTTGATGACCTCATGTTCTTTTACCGCTACTCCGTCTTTGATTCCTTGGAGATAAAGCGTATATAGACCGTCCTGGGCATTTAGCATTTCTGCAAGTCCGTTGCCCAGCGGTTGTACAACCACCACTCCACCATTGAAATCCGTTTTTTGATTCATCGTATGAATCTGCCAATCTACAAAAGCACGCATGAAATTGCCTTCACCAAATTGCAGGACCTTTTCGGGGTATTGCTTGTAGGCTTTCCAACTATCGCTATTCAATTTTTTCAATGTAAACGCCTCCTATTCATTAATGCACACGATAAACTAATTAAACAAACTATATAATGTATTATTTATATTTTTATTTTTATGAATTTATGCACACGTGAAAATTTTATCTAAAACCCTTTACCATTGTAAAGGATTGAGTGCCATACGCGTCCACCTACTATTTTGACAGCTTCTTAACCGATTCTCTCTCAATAAGCTCTGTCTCGATCGAGATTCGTCCATCTTGTTCTGTAGGTTCCTTGATTAAGCTTAACAACTGGCGTGCACCTTGCTCACTGATCTTCTCAATCGGACGTTTGACCGTGGTAAGCGATGGATTCGCAAAAAGCGAAAAACCAATATCATCAAAACCAACAATAGAGACATCCTTCGGCACCTGCAGCCCTCGCTCGAATACAGATTTCATAGCTCCGATCGCCATATCGTCATTGGAACAAAATACTGCCGTTGGTGGTTTTTCTAAATCCAGCAGCTTGCCCATCGCCTCATATCCGCTTTGCATATCGTAATTACCACTTTTCATATAGTCGTTACGCACAGGGATATTATGGTCAATCAATGCTTTTATAAAACCGTCTCTGCGTTCCTGTGTGGATTTAAAGCCCTCAACACCTTCAATGATCGCAATGTCTTGATGCCCGGACTCAATCAGGTGTTTGCCTGCATGATAAGCGCCTTCCCGGTCATTCGAGATGATATTAATAATGGAGCGATCATCTATCTGCCGATTCAGCACAACGATTGGAATGCCTTGTTGGACCACATGGTAAATGAATTTATTATCTGCTTCACTCTGGCTCATTAGAATAATTCCATCAAAGCGTTTGCGATGAATAGAGGAATATTCCGCATAATCATCGATCCCACGGATGAACAGATTATACTCTACATCTATGACACTATTTACACCACGAATCGTGTCAGAGAAGAAACCAGACGTTGTGCCGTTGGCGATACTCGTGAAGAACAAGCCAATGGTGTATGATCGCTGCATCACAAGGCTTTTAGCATTGTAATTGGGGACATAACCCACTTGCGCAGCGATCTCGGCGATTTTTTTACGTGTAACTTCTTTAATTAGGGGACTGTTGTTAAGTGCTCTTGATACAGTTGTATGTGAAACATTCGCCAGTTTGGCGATATCCTTGATTGTAGGTGCCATGGGTCAACCTTCCTTATCAAACGGGTTTGGCTATTCCATGTAAGGATATCATAACGATTACCTAGTCACCAATGCCTGTTTCGAGAAATTAAAATAATGATCAGCGTTATTGTAACAGATGTTCTCAACCATACCGCCCAGCAGTTCCATATCATCTGGGGCTTCCCCAGTCTCTACCCAGGAGCCTATAAGATCACATAGAATTCTTCTAAAGTACTCATGTCTGGTATACGATAAAAAGCTTCTGGAGTCTGTTAGCATCCCGACAAATTGGCTAAGTACACCGAGGTTGGCGAGCGTCTTCATTTGTTCCAGCATGCCATCCTTATTGTCATTGAACCACCATGCCGTTCCGAATTGAATCTTCCCTGGAATTCCGCCTCCTTGAAAGCAGCCCATTAACCCAGCAATGACATGATTATCATTTGGATTCAGTGAGTACAAAATTGTTTTAGGCAGCGCGTTCTCACGATCCAGCGCATCTAGCAGACCTGCCAGCGGCTTAGCAATCACACCATCATTGATGGAATCATAACCCGTGTCAGGACCGAGACGTCCGAACATTACGCTGTTATTATTGCGCAGCGCATGAATATGGAATTGCATTGCCCAATCCAGCTCGCTATATAATTTACCTAGGAACACAAGTGTGAACCCTTTATATTTCTTTTCTTCACTCTCGCTTACAGTGCCTTCACGAAGCACCTTAGCAAATATTGCCGTAGCTTCCTCCAAGGTAGCTGGCTCAAACATAACTGCATCCAAAGCATGGTCGGATACACGTCCCGCTCTGGCATGGAAGAATCTCACTCTACTCTCCAATGCTTCTAGAAACTGGCAATAATTTTCAACATCCATTCCTGAGACTTCGCTTAGCTGAGCTACCCAAGGTTTGAAGGTAGGTCGATTGATTTCAAGGGCTTTATCTGGACGGAACCCCGGAACTATGCTGACATTAAATCCACTCAAGTGACTGATTTTTTCATGATATTCCAGAGTATCTACAGGGTCATCTGTGGTGCATACAACAGTAACTTTCGATCTAACAATTAGATCTCTTGCTCCATACCCTTCCCCTTGCAGCTGATTATTCACTTCATCCCAAATCTTCGGCGCATTAACCTCATTTAGCAGATCATATACACCAAAGAAACGTTGCAGCTCTAAATGTGTCCAATGATAAAGCGGATTCCCGATAATCTTAGGAACGGTTCTGGACCAGGCTAGAAATTTATCATAGTCACTGGCGTCACCGGTAATGTATTTCTCTTCTACACCATTTGCCCGCATCACTCTCCATTTGTAATGGTCACCATACAGCCAAGCTTCGGTAATATTGTTAAACGTCTTGTTCTCATAAATCTCTTGTGGACTGAGGTGGCAATGATAGTCGATAATCGGCATGTCTTTCGCATTGGTATGAAACAGCTGAATTGCTGTCTCATTGGACAATAAGAAGTTCTCATCCATGAATTTTCTGCTCATGAGATTTGCTGCTCTCCTTTATAATCATAATGGGAGTTGCATTTAGTTTAACGTGAACATTTATTGGTTTTAGAATTTCTTATTAGTAATATAATTAAATCTAAAGACAATTGCTTTTCATTAATTGTTCACGTTAACATTACAATCTTATTGTAAACCTATTTTAAAAATGCGCAAGTCCTTTTTGAAGGATATTGTTACAGTTATTTTAACCATCAACTAGCTTCCTGTCACAAAAAAGCAGGCGACCCTTTAAGAAAGGATCACCTGCTTGAAATCATTCCGATTAAACTTAGCTATTAATCACCCAAGTTTTCGCTCCAGTCATGCACCATTGTGCCTTCAAGATATTTCTCAGCGTCCATTGCTGCCATACAGCCGGTGCCTGCTGCAGAAATCGCTTGGCGATAACGGGTATCCTGTACGTCACCACAAGCAAATACGCCTGAAATGTTCGTTTCAGTAGTACCTGGATTCACCACGATATAACCGTTAGTATCCGTGGTAATCTGACCACCCAAGAAACCCGTATTCGGAGTATGTCCGATCGCGACAAACACTCCGTCTGCTTCGATGAGTTCCTCAAGACCTGTCTCATTGTTCCGAACCTTTAGCCCTTTAACACCGGACTCATCCGTTGTAACCTCAAGCGGTGTGCGATTAAGCGCCCACGCAACCTTACTGTTGTCACGTGCGCGATCCTGCATAATCTTTGAAGCCCTAAGCTCATCACGACGATGAACCAAGGTTACACTGGAAGCAAATCTTGTTAGGAAGCTGGCTTCCTCCATCGCGGAGTCTCCACCACCGATCACGATGATCTTCTTATTACGGAAGAAGAAACCGTCACAAGTAGCACAAGTGCTGACCCCACGGCCTACATTCTCCTGCTCCCCTGGTATTCCTAAATATCTGGCAGAAGCACCGGTAGAGATAATCACCGACTCTGCCTCTAATACACCCAATCCATCTACTGTAACTTTAAATGGACGCTGTGAAAAATCGACGGAGTCCACCCAACCATTCTTGAATTCAGCACCAAAACGTTCAGCCTGCTTCCGCATGTTGTCCATTAAATCCGGGCCGAGAATCCCCTCTGGAAAACCTGGAAAGTTCTCCACTTCCGTTGTCGTTGTCAGTTGTCCACCAGGCTGCATCCCTTCAATTACAAGTGGGTTAAGGTTGGCACGTGCCAAATAAATAGCAGCAGTAAGCCCGGCCGGGCCTGTTCCGATTACAATCGTTTTGTACATAACAGTGGCCTCCTCACAATAGGATTTATTTCAAGCCTAAACGCCTTCGGTGTCCTTATAAGAACGATTAACGATAAGCGTTTAAGTGAGAAATATAAGACATAAAGTAAAGGTGTAGAACTTGTACTTCCTTATATTTTGAAGAAAACGGGCCCTCATTAGAAAGAAGGCTCCGTCTCTACGAAATACTGCATTAATAATTTAGATATTCTCAGTAAACGGGGGAAGACTGTCGCTCACACTTCCCTGAAAGCTGCATTCATCATCGATACGCCGGGCATAGCGACTGACCATCGATACAGAAACGTTGTAGCGCTGAGCTACCTCACGGTAGGTGACTGGAAGGTTATGCATTTTTGCGATCAGATATTCTAAGGCCGCACACCAGCCTTCCGTTTGTCGGATAAAAGGAACATCCGGATATATGCTGCTCACGAATTGCTTCCAGAGTAATTCAGCATCCTTTTTCTGGACGGCATCGAATCTCCGGTCCATCATACTTACTGTCTGATCAATGACTTTTTGCCAATCTTCTCTCCAATCCGGCAATCCCTTCAGACGTGCAGTAGGCGTTTCTTTGGCTTCCTGAAGTACATTTTCCTCCGGAACACTACCAATCAGCCGTTGCAGACTGAGAAGTGCGGCTTCTTGAAGCTTTTCTTCCTGTAAAGGCTGTTGCTTCAAAAGTCCTTGCAGAATCTCGGACATTTCTTCATCTTCGATCCAGCGCAGAGCTTCCGTCACCTGAAGCTTCGTATTGGCATCGCCGTAGCGAAGCGCCCAGAAGAAAGAAGATCGGAGCAGTGGATTGTTCCGCACCTCTTCGGCAAAGCTGCCCTTATTGTCTTTCCACAGCTTCAGCTGCTCTTGAAAGGGGAGCTGATAGTTGTAGCTAATAGGAGAGAGCACTTTACCTTCTCCCTGCGCTTGCTGCAGCTGAGCCAGAAAAAACCTCGGCACAGCCGATTCCGGATCCAGCTTAGCAGCTTTTTGCCAGCAACGCTGAGCTTCTGTGTACAGACCACTATTGCTAGCTGCCGCTGCACAATAATGGTACAAGCTGGCGTCACCGCCGACTTCTTCATCCTTCAGCAGGCGTCGAAAATGACCGTAGGCGGTTCTATGCCGTCCCAGAATCCCCATGGTAGTGGCCATTTTGAACAAATGCTCCTGGTGAAAAGGAATAGTTGTCTCTAACAGACGTAACAATCCAGCTAGCTGCCCCCGGTCACCTTCATACTGCAGAAAGATCGCCAAGTTACAGAGTGCATGTAAATTCCCTGAGTCCTGTTCAAGCACCCGCATGATGCATTCTTTGGCTTTGGTGAAACGCCCCATATAGAAATACGCAAGGGCTAGGTTGTTATGCGCCGCCAAGAAGTCTGGCGTATTGCTCACAATCTCTTCAAGCAAAGTTACGGCTTGTGTAAACTTGCCTTCTTCCAACAGCGCTCGGGCCCGCTCATGCTCTATTACCCCTTCCCGGCTTCTAATCCGGATAAGCGGCGCAGGACGATCCAGCTCATACTGCAGAAGTTCCATCAATTCTTCCGATTCGGCCAGAAATTCACCGTTCACATCTTCTTCGAGATAAGTAACGAGTGAACGTTCGGCCTCCTCATAGCTTTCCATATTGGCGAAGTTGTTAGCCATATAGAAATAACATTCCGTCATTCCAGGATCAATATTCTCTAGGACATGGGTCAAAATGTCATTAGACGCCTCATAATTACCCATCTCTGATAATACGCCTGCTACGTTGCAATGATTTACCGGGTTCTCCGGTTCGTACTCTACAGCTTTGCGAAAATTCTTTAATGCCTTATCATATTGAAAGCGATCCAAGGACCGAACGGCTCTTTCAAAGAAAAAATTGGCATTCA
Organism: Paenibacillus sp. FSL E2-0201; assembly: GCF_037963325.1. Lineage (NCBI taxonomy): Bacteria > Bacillati > Bacillota > Bacilli > Caryophanales > Paenibacillaceae > Paenibacillus > Paenibacillus sp. FSL E2-0201. The sequence goes on along the minus strand of NZ_CP150154.1, from coordinate 166,612 downwards.
GAGTGACAGGAATAACATTACCATTCTCCGCATCATACTCTGAAGTTCTCTCCATCATGGAAGCAAGGCACCCCCTTATAAGAAGCTTCCTTATACTAACGAAAAAATAGGAGAACGGCGCCCAATAGGGTATACCGGAGCTCCAAACTTAATCGCTATTCCGTTCCCTTTATGGGTGCGGCTATCTTCACACAGTATACCACATGTGACCGTGAGATTCTCAAGTTGAGAAAGACTCTACCACTCCATTAACAGCAACTTTCTCAAGTAAAAAATAAAAAAGACGGGGAATTAAATTCCCGCGTCTCTGAAAAGCTTGTCGATCGAACCGCCCTCAAGAATAATGCGTGTTGCTTGCGCAAGCATCGGTGCAACCGATAAGACCGTAAACCGACTTGAATGATCATCTGGCAGCGCGATAGAATCGGTAATGACCACTTCCTGAACAGAGGGATGGTCAAGCCGCTGCAACGCAGGTCCTGAGAACAATCCATGCGTCGCACAGACGATACTGTCCTTCGCACCTCTCTCTTTCAAACCCTCTACGACATTCACAATAGTAGTTCCTGTATCAATCAGGTCTTCGATAATGATCGGTGTACGTCCCTCGACATCGCCAATGACATGAGTGATTACCGATTCATTATGGGCAGGACGCTTCTTAATCATAATGGCAAAAGGGGAATCCAGCTTATTCGCCAGCTTCTCAGCCATAGATGCACGTCCGGCATCCGGGGAGACAATGACCAGATCAGACATAGCCTTGGCTTTCAAATGACTGCTGATCAAATCAAGTGCAGTCAGATGATCGACCGGAATGTTGAAAAAGCCTTGAATTGCCGCTGCATGCAAATCGATAGTGATCACACGGGTTGCGCCTGCAGTCGTAAGTACATCTGCTACCATCTTAGCCGAGATCGGTTCACGAGGTGCAGACTTACGTTCCTGCCGAGCGTATCCATAATACGGTACAATAATGTTAACTGTACGCGCCGATGCCCGTTTGGCGGCATCTATCATCACGAGCAGTTCCACGAACATCTCATTAATGGGATGGGATAGGGATTGCACCAAAAATACGTCGCAGTTCCGGATGCTCTCTTCGTAATGCACGTAAATCTCGCCGCTCATGAAACGGGTCAGCTTAATCTGCCCCAATTCAACACCAAGTCGCTCTGCAATATCTGCCGCCAGCTTTGGATTCGACGAACCGGAAAAAATACGTAATTGTTGATGATGCATAATACCCTCCTGCGGATTATAAATTATAGTTTGAACGGAACAGCGGTACGGCGGCGTCCCTCAAATACAGCCAGTTCACGGAAACCTGTGTGCCACAGCATGCTGCGTGCCTCTTGCAAGCCGTCACCAAGCTTGGCAGGGTCATGTGCATCCGAGCCGAGCGTAAGCGGTATACCGAGCTTAAAAGCCTCCTGTAGCAGGTGTTCCGCCGGGAACATCTCAGCACATGGTTTGGAAAGTCCTGAAGCATTCAGCTCCATGGCGATGCCGCTATCCGCTATAACCTTTAAGGTATCCAGCTCCAGCGCTTTCACCTCTGCTTTTCCTTCTGGTGTCTGTGGACCATAACCGAACCGTTTAATAACATCCATATGTCCTATAATATCATATAATCCTGATAACGCCGACTTCTTTACAGCATCATAATAAAGACGATATACCTCTAGTTCATCCTTGCCTTCCCAGCCATGAACCTGTCGATGGTCTGTGATATCCCATTCCCCAAGAAAATGCACGGAACCTATCAGATAATCCCATGGGTAAGGAGATAAAATCTCACGAATTTGATCTTCGTATCCTTCAATATAATCCGCTTCCAGCCCCACCCGCAGATCTATGACTCCTCGGTAGCGTTCCTTCAGCGTCAGGCATTCCTCCACATAACGAGGCAGTTCGGCCATTGGCATAGCCATTTCAGGGTAATAGCTAGCGGGATCGACATGGATGAGCGGCAAGTGGTCCGACAACCCTAACTGCTGCAGTCCAAGCGCTATCCCACGCTGCACATATTCCTCAAGCTTGCCCACGGCATGACCGCAGCGCTCATGATGCGTGTGGTAATCGATATGCATCCGTCAGTTCCCTCCCTAGTACTGGTCCCGGCGTGGGCGCTCGTGGCGGGTACTCAATTCTTCCATGATCTCATCCAGCGGAAGCTTGCGCTCCTGCAGCAGTACTAGTAAGTGGTAGATCAGATCACTAACTTCAAGACGCAGCTCGGCGTTATCTTTATTTTTGGCGGCAATAATGGTCTCGGAGGCTTCCTCGCCTACCTTTTTGAGGATCTTATCCACGCCTTTATCAAACAAATAAGTGGTATACGCACCTTCCGGACGCTCTACCTCCCGCTCAGCAATCACGCGCTCCAGCTCACCAAGAACAGCAAAACGCTCGCCATCCGTATTACCAGGAGACGACTTTTGAGCTTCCTTGGTTTGGTTATTCAAAGGAATCTCACGGAAAAAACACGACGTAGCTCCAGTATGGCAAGCCGGTCCTTCAGGGACAACCTTCACAAGCAATGTATCGCTATCACAATCATAGGATATGGATGTAATCGCTTGTGTGTTGCCTGAGGTTCCACCTTTGTGCCAAAGCTCACTGCGTGAGCGGCTCCAGAACCATGTCTGACCACTTTCCAGCGAGAGCTGTAATGATTCCGAATTCATATAAGCAACCATCAAAACTTCTAGTGTGTTAGCATCCTGTACAACGGTAGGCACCAACCCTGCTTCATTCCAACGAATGCCGGCCAGCGCTTCTTTTTGGCTGGATGTATTCTTTTCTGTTTCGCTCATCGGATCTCTACCCCTTTTTGCTTCAAGTCTGCCTTTAAGTCATTAATAGCAATCTCTTTATAGTGAAAAATGGTCGCCGCCAGTCCCGCATCGGCTTTCCCTTCCGTAAATACATCGTAAAAATGCTCCTTCTTCCCAGCGCCGCCGGAAGCAATCACAGGAATACTGAGCAAGTCGCTTACAGCTGAGGTTAGCTTCAAATCGAAGCCATCTTTTGTACCATCTGCATCCATACTAGTGAGTAGAATCTCACCTGCACCCAGCTTCTCAGCTTCCTTGGCCCAGGTCAAAGCACGGATACCAGTGGGCTTGCGACCACCATGCGTATACACTTCCCATTCACCAAAGGCCTCGTTATATTTAGCATCTATTGCTACCACAATACATTGAGAGCCAAAACGGCGTGCACCTTCCAGAATTAACTGTGGATTAGTAATTGCTGCCGTATTTATACCGATTTTGTCTGCGCCTGCACGTAGGATCCGCTTCATATCATCAGGTGTAGAGATCCCTCCACCCACTGTGAAAGGAATGGCGATTTCACCTGCGGTCTGCCGCACTACTTCAATCATAGTCGCTCGACCTTCTACAGAAGCAGAAATGTCGAGAAACACCAGTTCATCCGCGCCCTCACGGTCATACAGCGCCGCCAATTCTACCGGATCTCCGGCATCACGCAAATTCACAAAGTTAACGCCTTTGACTACCCGTCCATCCTTAACGTCAAGACAGGGAATGATACGTTTTGCTAACATTAAATGTTCCTCCTTTCCATGTGTTTCCCTAAACCATTTCGATCCCCCTTAGCCAAGGGGGGCACCAAGGGCTACGGCCCTCTGGACATCCGGATTGTTGGCATAAGCGAGACCAACTTCAATACTCACTCTATAATCACTATGTTTCCACGACTCTTGCTCCTAGCAGGACGACGGACTCGCGACACCTGCAAGACCACATTCATATAGGCGGCCTGTGGGCTCGCGCTCATGAAATAATCGACTCATTTAGTTGCACAACGTGCAGTTATTTCATCGTCGGTAAAGCAAACCAGGCGTTTAACTGCATTTCGTACAATTAAATCTGGGAATGAGCTTAGATATAAGCTCAACTCTCATTTATAGCTGCACGAAATACAATTAAATTAGCAAACACGCTCTTAACTGGAATAATAGTTGTATGAAGTACACTTATATCATCCATCTGAGGAGTACTGTCCCGTTCTACCAACTTAGTCACTCGGTAGCTGGTGACTATAAGCCTAGTTCAACGTTCTATTGCACTAAATACAACCAAAACCCCTATAAATGCAATTTTTCACAGAGTAAGAACGAGTTAATTAGTCAGGTTGGTCAACTAACGCACATAATCAGCACTACTTCTGCCCGAGTGCCTGCAAAGCTTTGGAAAGATCGATATTGCCCGTGTACAACGCCTTGCCAACAATAGCTCCACCCACACCGCTACCGCTATGCACGTTTAGACGTAACAGATCATCAAGACTGGTGACTCCGCCGGAAGCGATCACCGTTTTGCCGCTGACCTTCGCCATGGACACAATGCCCTCCACGTTTGGACCCTGCATCATCCCATCGCGGGAGATATCGGTGTAAATGAACGTTTCCGCTCCTTTTGCAGCCAGTTCCTTAGCAAGATCCTCGGCCCGTACTTCAGAGGTGTTCAACCAGCCGTGTGTCGCAACAAACCCGTTGCGCGCATCAATGCCGATAGCTACTTTATCACCGTATTTAGCCAATACCGCTTCGGTAAAAGCATGGTCATTAATTGCAGCAGTGCCGATAATAACGCGGCTAACGCCAAGTCCGAGCAATTTTTCCACATCCGCAAGATTACGAAGGCCACCGCCTACTTGAACAGGCACATTAGCATTAGCAGCAATAGCGCCGATAATCGCATCATTCACAGGATGACCTGCTTTCGCACCGTCCAAGTCCACCAAATGAATGAACTTTCCGCCTTGCTCTTCCCATGATTTCGCCACTTCCAGTGGACTATCATTGTATATCGTTTCCTGACTGTAATCCCCTTGTTGCAGCCTGACACATTTTCCATCCCGGATATCAATCGCCGGATATACAATAAAAGAAGACATTTGGCGCTCCCCACTTTCGTTACATTATATTTATAGCGCGGCTTACGCCCGCTGTCCCTTTAATTCCAAAAAATTACCCAGCAGCTTGATGCCCAGCTCCCCGCTTTTCTCCGGATGAAACTGCATGCCGAACACATTATCTTGCCCCACTATAGCTGTGACTGGGTAACCATAATCGGTGACAGCCAGCAGATCACTCTCATTCGCTACTAGCGCATGATAAGAGTGTACAAAGTACACATGACCCTCATCAAGATCTGCAAAAAGCGGACTTTGCGGCTGCCTAAAGCTCAGCTTGTTCCACCCCATATGCGGTACTTTATAACCATCTCTAGGAGCGAACCGCACCACCGAACCTGAGAGAATATCAAGTCCCTCATGGCTGCCATGCTCTTCACCGCTGCTAAATAGCAGCTGCATGCCAAGACAAATGCCAAGCAGCGGCTGGGTTCCGGCTGCTACCTGTTTGACCACTAGATCCAAACCGCTTTCCCGCAGCTGCTCCATCGCATCGCCAAATGCACCGACACCTGGCAGAATGACACTATCAGCAGCAAGAATTTGCTCGGCATCCCCTGTCACAACACACTCATAACCGAGACGTTCTACCGCCTTGTTCACACTGTGCAGGTTGCCCATGCCATAATCGACGATTGCAACAGTCATGCTACAGCACTCCCTTCGTAGAAGGTACACCCTTCACACGCGGGTCAATCAGTGTCGCTTCATCGAGCGCACGTCCGAGAGCCTTGAAAACAGCCTCAATCATGTGATGTGTGTTAGAACCGTAGTGTACGATCACATGCAGCGTAATCCGAGCTTCCAGTGCGAACTTCCATAAGAACTCCTGAACAAGCTCCGTCGAAAAGCTGCCCACCTGCTGTGAAGGATACGTTGCGCGATATTCAAAGTGCGGCCGATTGCTAATATCGATTACAACCTGTGCCAACGCCTCATCCATCGGTACAAAAACACTCGCATAACGTTTGATTCCTTTTTTATCACCTAGTGCATCGTACAATGCTTGACCTAGGCAGATTCCAATGTCTTCAACCGTGTGGTGATCATCAATTTCGATATCTCCACGGGCCTGTACAGATAGGTCAAACTGACCGTGCTTCGTAAACAAATCCAGCATATGATTCAAAAAAGGAACATCCGTCTCCAGCTCGGAAACTCCACTTCCATCTACGTTAAGAGACAGCTTAATATCCGTCTCGTTTGTTTTACGGCTTAGTCCTGCTTGGCGCAAGGCCTGTTCATTATTGTTCTCCATATCCGTCTCCACCTTTTCCTTCGTTCTTGAGTCGAATCTCAATGGCTCGTGCGTGGCCCTCTAACCCCTCGCGGCGTGCGAGCTCTATAATGGTCTTCCCATCCCGCAGGAGGGCTTCCTTACTGTAATAGATCAGACTTGATTTCTTTATAAAATCATCCACGTCCACTGGTGACGAGAACCGTGCTGTACCATTGGTCGGGATTATATGATTTGGTCCGGCAAAATAATCGCCCACGGGCTCGGAACTATATGCTCCCAGGAAGATCGCTCCAGCATTCTCGATGCTGCCCACAAGACCCATCGGATCCTCGACAACAATCTCTAGATGCTCTGGTGCCAAACGATTCACTACGGAGATTCCCTCCTCCATAGACTCCACAACAATGATCGCGCCGTAATTCTCTACGGATGAACGGGCGATCGCCTGACGGGGCAGCTCCTGTAGCTGACGCTCCACTTCGGCTGCCACACTATCCGCCAAGCTCTGCGATGGCGTAACCAGAATCGCTGAGGCCATCTCGTCATGCTCGGCCTGCGAGAGCAGATCCGCTGCGACATAGGCCGGCTCAGCGGTCTCATCTGCGAGCACGACAATCTCGCTTGGTCCCGCGATACTGTCGATGTCCACGGCGCCATATACCTCGCGTTTCGCCAGCGCAACGTATATATTGCCGGGTCCACATATCTTATCTACCGGTGCTATGCTCTCCGTCCCAAAAGCCAAAGCAGCTACCGCCTGCGCTCCGCCCACACGGTAGATTTCATTCACACCTGCTTCTGCGGCAGCGACCAGGATGTAAGGATCAATTCCTTCTTTGCCGCCGGTGGATGGCGGGGTTACCATAACGATCTCCGGCACGCCCGCGATCTGCGCAGGGATCACGTTCATCAGCACCGAGGAAGGATAAGCTGCCTTGCCGCCAGGAACATATACCCCTACCCGCTTCAGCGGACGAATAATCTGCCCCAGAATCGTACCATCAGGCTGCAAGTCCATCCACGAATTCCGTTTCTGTCTAGCATGAAAAGCCCGGATATTTGCTGCGGCCGCTTGAATAGCGAATACGAAAGATTCTTCTACTCGACCATATGCCGCCTGAAGCTCTTCCGGGGTTACCCGTAGCTGATTAGGCGTAAGCGCAACACCGTCAAATTGCTCCGTGTAGCGAAGAAGCGCCGTGTCTCCTTCTTTTTTAATCGCGAATACAATTTCCTTTACCGCCTGATTTTGCTCTGGCGTTCCATACTCGACTTCTCGCTCTAGCTTAAAATCCTTGCTCGATACAACCTTCATCGCCGGTTCCTCCCTTTACCCCTTAACATCTGTCACCTACCGTAAATTTGGTTCCCCTATAACCGCCTGTAATCGGTCACACAGCCGCTGTATCTCTTCATTTTTCATCCGATAGCTCACACGATTGGCCACAAGGCGGCTCGTAATTTCGAATATGCTCTTCATTTCAATTAACCCATTATCCCGCAGCGTTTGCCCGGTTTCTACCATATCCACGATACGATCAGCGAGACCAATCAGCGGCGCAAGCTCAATTGAACCATTTAGTTTCACAACCTCGACCTGTTGTCCCTGTTCCCGGAAATACTTTGATGCTACATTCGGATATTTCGTCGCCACACGCTGCTGAATTCCCGGCTGCCAGTTCGGCAATCCAATGATCGACATCCGGCATCGAGCAATGCCAAGATCAAGCAGCTCATATACATCACGATCTTCCTCCAGCAATACGTCCTTGCCCACGATTCCAATATCCGCCACACCATATTCTACATATGTAGGTACATCTACTGGTTTCGCTAATATAAACTCCATCCCTGCCTCAGGCAGTGGAATAACAAGCTTGCGGGATGCCTCACCATCTGGTGGAATCGGGAGACCTGCCTGGCGGAACAGCTCAGCAGCCTTTTCATAAATCCGACCTTTAGGCATAGCGACCTTCAAAATCTGTGCCATCGTTAAGTTGCCTCCTTTTCCATCTCCATGCAAAATTTATCTTAACCGCTCATTCTTACTAGCGATATCCTCAGCCATGCTCACTTATAAAAGACACAAAGGTATAAATTTCTCCGTACCGCACACCCTCTGCTTCGACTGTGTCCGTATCCAGACGCTTCACCGTTTCAAGCTCTTCTGGTCCTGCTGCCAATCTAGTCACTACTGCGTGACCTTCCGACCGCAAGCGTGTTGCCTCTTCCAGACCTTCTTTTCTGCGAGTAGCATCGTATTGGATTAAGATGGGCAACTCTTCCTCTTCGTTTGAGCCGGTCACACCATCGAGAATGCGATTTGTTTTTAAAGAAAACCCTGTGGATGGGATCGGACGGCCAAACTGCTGCAGCAGATTGTCATATCTACCTCCACTGCATACCGGAAATCCTAATTCTGCTGCATACCCTTCAAATGTCATACCTGTATAATAGGAAAAGTCCCCGATCATCGTCAGATCAATCAGTACATGCTGTGATACCCCGTAAGAGACTAGTACCTCCCATACCTTACACAAATGGTCTATCGAATGACGGGCAAGCGGATGACTGCTAAGCTCTAGTGCCTGTCCACAAATCTCCTTACCCCCACGTAAACGCAGCAATCCATCCAGTTCATTCTTCTGAGCTTCCGTCAGATCCAGTCTCCGCAAGGTCTCACGGAAAGAGACATAGTCACGGCCCAGCAAATGACTCTTCAGCTCCTCTTGAACCTCCGGTAATTCTGGAAGTGCCTCTTGAAATAAACCATTCAGAAAACCGACATGCCCCATAGCGATTTTAAAAGACTTCACACCCGCAGCCTGCAACGATGAAATCGCGAGCGCTACTACTTCAGCATCAGCCTCAGGTGAGTCATCACCTACCAGCTCGACCCCTGTCTGGAAGAACTCCGCTTCCCGCCCTGCTTCTTCCTCTATGGCACGGAAGACATTAGCGTGATAGGATAACCGCAATGGTAATGGCTCATCCTTCAATAAAGATGCGACAACTCGGGCAACTGGAGCAGTCATTTCAGAACGAAGCACTAGCGCCTGACCACGATTGTTGAGCAATTTATAAAGCTTTTGGTCGGACGTTGAGCTAGCCACGCCAACCGTATCGTAATATTCTAGCGTCGGAGTCATCATTTGCTGATAACCCCAGCGACTCATACAATGCAGGACATCATTCTCAATTTTGCGTAATTTTGTTACGGCCCGGGGCAGATAGTCCCGAACGCCAGACGGCTTCTCAAATCCCTTTGGTTTGGACATCTTCATTGTTCACCTCGTCAGTTATCATTAGATACTGTTTATGTTTACTTTACTATGGTAAAGTGGTAGCAAATTAAAGTATTTTCAATATCGTATCATGTTCACTGCTTTTTCGTCAATCAAACGGGGTAAAGCCTATAACTTCATTTCAAATGCTTGTATGCTTAAGCTTGTCTGAATTAAACACTTATGTACTTCGAACCAAAACTTGGGAATCCCTTTATTTTGCCTCCACGTTTATCCAATACTATAATGAGCTAATATGATTGTACTTCATAATTCTGTAATTTGTGTTCTAAAAATCTACCCACAACTAGAAAGAAGGGCTAATGCGTGACTAAATCCTATATGATTGGCGTTGATATCGGAACTACGAGTACCAAGGCAGTTCTCTTCGAGGAAAAAGGAGCCATAGTTGCACAAGCTAATGTAGGATATCCTTTACATCAGCCCTTACCCTCAATAGCGGAGCAAGACCCAGAGCAAATCCTGAATGCAGTCTTCCATACTATCTCTGCTGTCATGCGGCAAAGCGGTGTCTCTGCGGATGCAATCCTATTCGTCTCCTTCAGCTCAGCCATGCACAGTGTCATTGCAGTTGATAAACTGGGTAAAGCCCTAACTGCCTGCATCACATGGGCTGATAATCGCAGCGCCGGATGCGCACTTCGTTTAAAGGAGGAGCTAAACGGCCATGAATTATATCTACGTACAGGAACACCTATACACCCCATGTCTCCGATCACCAAGCTAATGTGGCTTCGCGAAGAGCAGCCTGATGTATTCCACCAAACCTATAAATTTATTTCCATAAAAGAATACATATTCGCAAGACTGTTTGGCGAATACATCATTGATCATTCCATTGCCTCTTGCACAGGTATGCTCAATCTGAAGAATCTAGAATGGGATAAAGAAGCTTTAGAGATTGCCCATATCACAGCGGATCAGCTCTCGCGGCTTGTTCCCACCACGCAGATTATGCATGGACTGCTTCCCGGTCTGGCAGAGCAGCTTTTACTGCTCCCTACAACCCCATTTGTTGTTGGAGCCAGTGACGGCGTCTTATCCAACCTCGGCGTAGGTGCCATTGAACCCGGTGTAGTGGCCGCTACGATTGGAACCAGCGGAGCAATTCGTACCGTAGTGGATCACCCGCTCACCGATCCCAAAGGACGGACCTTCTGTTATAACCTTACTCCAAATCATTGGGTGGTCGGAGGACCGGTTAATAATGGCGGTATGCTGTTCCGCTGGGTACGGGATGAGTTCGCCGCCTCCGAAGTCGAAACCGCCAAACGTCTTGGCATTGACCCTTATGAGGTGCTGACCCGCATCGCGGAGCAGGTTCCACCAGGCAGCGGTGGGCTTCTGTTCCATCCCTACTTAACTGGTGAACGGGCACCACTGTGGAATCCGGATGCCCGCGGCTCCTTCTTTGGCCTATCTATGAATCACCATAAAGAACATATGATTCGGTCAGTACTTGAGGGCGTAATCTTCAATATGTATATGGTACTTCTTGCTATGGAAGAGCAAATCGGACGCCCAAGCAGAATCCTAGCCACAGGCGGCTTCGCCCGCTCCTCGGTGTGGCGGCAGATGATGGCTGATATCTTTGATCAGGAGGTTGTCATTCCGGAGAGTATCGAGAGCTCCTGCCTCGGGGCGGTTGTACTTGGCCTTTATGCAACAGGTCGAGTCAATTCTTTTGATGTGGTGTTTGACATGATCGGTTCAACCTATAAGCATGATCCAATAGATGAACATACCAAAATATACAAACAGCTGCTACCGATTTATATTTCTGTTTACCGTAGCCTTGAAAGCCAGTATCAAGCCATTGCAGAATTTCAGCGGCAAATATAATAAATTAAAAAGCGCCGGTCAATCCACCCAATGGTGGAATACCGACGCTTTCTTTATTACCATTAATGCATAACTTAGTTACGCACCTTTGGAATTCGTTTTTGCTTTTTGTGGACCCGATCCGAAAATGATCCAAGCTGATTTAAGATATCGGAAGGCTACAGCCACTACCAGCCATGAACCTAACAATGCAAAGAGCCAACCCCCAGCAATTGCTGCGGTATAGGCAAGAGAACCCCCGTGAAACGGTATTTTTCTATAGAAAAATAGCAGTAAAGGGTGAAGCAGATAAATTCCGAAAGAGCAGGCTCCGGCAGATAACAACAATCTTGTAAGCAAGCTTCGGCCCGCTCCGTACAGTAAGAAGGATAATTGCAGCAGCACCAAGCAAGAGAGCAGCGCATGCAGGTTAGAGAATCCCTCATACCATAAACTATTAATGACTGTTTTCTTCGTATAGTTGTTAAACCATAGCTCAACATGAACAATCCCTGCTACGATCCATAACAACCACAATGTAATCCATACCGGACCTTTACCAGTGCGCCAGCCTTCACGTGAGGGCACCAGCCATTTTTTCAAAGAAAAATAATATACTGCAATCCCAGCACCCAGCAAGAAATACGAGAAATAAGTGATTGCCAGACTGCCTTTTGACAACTGCCAATACCCGTTATTAGTCATGTATTTATTCAGTAGTACGAAACCCCATTGTAGAATTAATCCGATTAGCGGCGCCCAAGCCGCCAGACGGCGAACCCTTTGCAGACACCACAGAATAAGCGGAAATAATACGTAGAACTGAATAATGATAATAATGTAATACAAATGCGTATATGCCGTTCCTGTCCATAAATACTTCCAAAGCTTAGAAGCCATCTCCCCTGGAGGTAAGCTCCATGTATGACCGGCCGTCATTTTTAAAGCGAAATATAGCAGCGAGAATAGCACATAGGGCACAATAATATAAAGCAGCCTTCTACTGTAGAACTTCCCCAGCGTCTTTCCGCCCAGTGGACGATCAATATAGTTATAGAACAGCACGAACCCACTTAAAAATATGAATGAAGGTACGGCGAACTGGCTGAATTTATTAATAAATAAGAACGGATGAAACATGTTTGTTCCTAATGTCTCCGCCAACGTTCGCGAAGTCGCATGAATAGCTAGCACTGCAAAAATAGCAATCGCGCGGAAAATATCCAGCTGCGGAATTCTTTCTTTTTGTTTCATGATCTTTCCTCCTGTTAAGCTCCGCATCCAATTGATGCCTTAATCAAGTATTAACCTTCCTCATCTCATCAGAGGCATGTCCTGACTTTACCTTGGAACTAGACTCTAAAGACCGAGGAATACTCCCTAAGAAGATCCATGACTTAGGAATTCGGCGAAAAGCAAACTGCACCATGAACCAGCTTCCTCCCAGCGCAAACGCAAGTCCTCCATAGATAAAGAAAACATAAGTTAGCGACTCTAGGGGAATATGATATCGGAACCTGCGATATATCGCCAGCAATAGCGGATGAATCAAATAAATCGCAAATGACAGCTCACCCAGACGATTCAAAAAAGCGACCATCCTGCGTGGAGCCCTACGGTGGATCAAAAATGCAGCATACAGCAGCACCAACGCTGACAATATCGTATGGACATTCCATAACAGCTCGTACCACAGCGAATCCGTCCACACCCCAAAATGGCGGGCCACATACCATAGCTGCACATGGATAAAGGCTGCAATTAACCACAAGCTCACTAATAGGGCAGTCCATCCCTTTTGCTTGGCAGGCAGCTCTGTCCATGGCTTTATCAGCCATTGCTTCACTTTCTCAAAGTGAATGGCAATATAAGCACCCATCATATAATAAGCTAAATAGGAGATCGCCAAGCTCCCTTTTTCAACAATGTGCAGTTCGTACTTATTCCAGAAAATAAACCCCCACTGAAGAGCAAACCCGAGCGGAACCGCCCATCGCACTAAGAATCGGGAGCTCTGCAACAGCTTAAGCAGCACTGGAAAAAGCACATAAAACTGAATACTAATAAACACAAAATACAGATGAGCATAGGCTGAACCCGAGAATAACGCTCTAGAAAAGCTTAACAAGTTGTCTCCGAGGTTCTGCGTCAATCGTCCGTTCACATATAAAGTTAGTGCATAGTACCCTACAGAAGCTAGAAAATAGGGCAGTAAAATATACTTTAATCGACGACGATAGAAATTAATGATCAAGCTGCGTGTCACAGGACGACCATAATAATTATAAAACAATACGAAGCTGCTAAGGAAAATAAATGAAGGCGTGCCGAATTTAAAGAAAATGTTCATCCAGTTCAGCCAGTAATAATAAGGAGAATGCAGTGCCTGCTCTCCAGCAGCAAAAGATGAGGAATGCACATGCAATACACCTAATATAGCTAATGCTCTGAAAATATCCAGTTGGGGCAGTCTTTCCTGTCTCGCAGTGTTCATGTTCTATTCCTCTTCTCTACTATGATGGTTGTTCATAGAGACGCTAAGCGGAATGTTGAAACTGAAATATCAGGAAGCCTGCACCTGCTGATTTTACATTCTGATATTAGAAGCTGAATGCCTAGCGTGGGATTCGCCTTATCACTAACGATTATTATATCGAATGCATCTGTTTGAAAAACTTAAGAAGATCTTAAAGTATCCTTAATAAGCTTCTCCAAGACGCAAGAAACCCTGCAGATCCTGCGCTAAAAAAACGCAATATGAAACTGCAGGGTTTACGAAGCATCTTTTACACTTGTTCCAAGGAATCTTCCGATGAAGACGGGCGCAGCTCTCGCAGCGGATTGCCTCCGACAAAAGAGCCGGCTGCCACATCCTTGTGTACCACTGATCCTGCGGCAATAACTGCCCAATCACCGATGGTCACACCGGGAAGAATCGTTGTATTCGCGCCGATCAATACATTTTCACCAATCACTACTTCGCCTAGCCGATATTCCTTGATTAGATACTCATGCGCCAGAATCGTCGTGTTATAACCGATAATAGAGTTCTCACCCACCGTGATTTTTTCCGGAAAAAACACATCCACCATCGCCATCAGACCGAAGGAGGTATGCTTCCCAACCTTCATACCGAGAATCCGACGATAGATCCAATTCTTTAACGGTAGAATCGGGCAATAACGTGCGATTTGAATAAAAATAAAGTTGCGGACACCCTTCCATGGGCTGACCGTACGGTAAATGTACCAAAGTGAGTTATGACCTTCTACAGGATATCGGGTTACGTTTCTCACGATTCACTCGTTCCTCGTTCCACAATTTCTATAATATCCTTCATGTTATGGATGATATAGTCGGGATCATACTTGCGGAGAGTCTCTTCGCCTTTTAATGACCACGATACGCCAGCCGCATATACACCAGCAGCTTTTGCTGACTGAATATCAACCGTACTGTCACCCACCATAAGCGTTTTACGAGGATCAACGCCAAGGTTATTGACTGCCGTCAGAACAGGCTCTGGATGTGGCTTGGGTTCAGTAACATCGTTCACCGTCACAATCGTATCCATGTACTTTAGCAAATCAAACATCTCAAGTGATTTAATCGTTGTTGGACGAATTTTTGTGGTTACAATCCCCATTTTAATCCCACGACGTTTGAGCTCCTCCATCGTCTCATTCACCTGAGGAAAGGGACGCACTAACTCATCGTGATGTTCATAATTATAAGAACGGTAGGATCTTTCTAGCGCACCACTTACATCCTCAAGTCCAGAGAAGACTCTCATCTGTTGCTGAAGGGTCGTGCCCATATGCGGAATAATCTCTTCCCTGGTGAGTGGAGCCAGACCATTGTCCTTCAGCGCGTACATAAACGAACTAATAATTAGTTCATTCGTATCGACAATCGTTCCATCCAGATCAAAAAGAACGCATTCTATCATAAGCTTTACTGCTCCTTCTTATCTCCATCCGCAGGCTGTCCTTGTTCAGGTTGTGCCCCATGACGAGCTTTCTGCGGTGTATTTACTGCACTTTCTGGCACTACGGTATCTGCTTTGATCGGTTTAGTACATACGATAGGATCAGAATAATGTGCTTTAGGCTCTCCGGTGACCCTACGAATAATGATAAGCAGTATAGCTGCAACGATGATCAGTAGAGCAAGTAGCTGAGAAATACGGATATTTCCATAGCTTGGGTCCAAGTATCCTTGTTCAAAACCTAGCCATTCCATCGGTTTCCACAATCCGTTCATAAAGGATGCCAAGCCTGCACTTCCATTAAACGCCAAGCTGTCCGTACGTATGGCTTCTATGAAGAAACGACCGATGGAATACCATATAAAGTAAGACATGAAGATCTCACCGGCACGCACAAATTTTTGTCGACGGAGGACCATGAGAAGTGCGATGCCCAGTAAGCTCCAAAGAGATTCATATAGGAAGGTTGGATGATGAAAAGCATCCCCTATGTACATTTGGTTCACAATGAAGTCAGGTAAATGCAGTTTATCCCGTAAAAAAGACTCTTCAACCACGCTGCCGTATGCCTCTTGGTTGACAAAGTTCCCCCAGCGTCCAATCATTTGACCCGCAAGTAGTCCGGGTGCACATATGTCAACGATACGCCAGAAGGGGTAGCCTTTATAGCGGAAATATATAATTCCACAAATAATGGCTCCAATTAATGCACCGTAAATGGCAATGCCACCGTTCCAGATCTTAAAGACATCTATTAAATTATCCTTATAATCCTCCCATTTAAATGCTACAAAATAAATTCGTGCCCCGATAATGGCTGAGGGCACACCTAGCAGCAGCATATCCATAAAGAATTCTTGTGGGATACCAAACCGTTTGCCCTCGCGGATCGCAAGATATAACCCCGCGAGTGCACCGAAACCTAGTATTAATCCATACCAGTGTACTTGCAGTGATCCAATTGAGAAGACAATAGGATTTAGTGCTAATGGGAACATTCTCTCACACTCCTAATCGAGATCATCCATATCTTCAGATATGGTCGCAGTTAACTTATTCGTAAACTGCAGGGCTGCATTAAAGCCCATTTGTTTCAGGCGATAGTTCATCGCTGCAACCTCAATAATAACAGCAAGGTTACGTCCTGGGCGTACAGGAATCGTTACAAGTGGAACATCGGTGTCGATAATCCGTGTCGTTTCCTCGTCGAGTCCAAGCCGGTCATATTGCTTGTCTTGCTGCCAAGCTTCCAATCTAACAACAAGTGTAATCCGTTTATGATTACGAATGGCACCCGCACCAAAAAGTGTCATTACATTAATGATACCTACTCCACGGATCTCCAGTAAATGACGGATTAACTCAGGTGCTGTACCATGCAATTGGTTATCTGAAGTCTGACGGATTTCTACGGCATCATCAGCAATCAAGCGATGTCCACGTTTTACAAGTTCAAGGGCTGTTTCACTTTTACCAATCCCACTACTACCCGTGATTAGCATACCTACCCCATATACATCACAAAGTACGCCATGGATCGTCGCTGTAGGGGCTAATTTCCCTTCTAAGAAGCTCGTCAACCGGCTGGAGAAAATAGTCGTAGCCATGGAGCTCCGAAGTACAGGAAGGGCCTTTTCATTACTTATGTCAATTAACTCCTGAGGCACATCCAAACCACGTGTAATTACAATACAAGGTGTGTTGTCATTACAAATTCCACGAAGTCGACTTTTCCGCTCAGCTTCGGGCAGCATGGAGAAAAAAGCGAGTTCTGTTTTGCCTAGCAATTGAACACGTTCTTCTGGATAATATTCAAAATAACCAGCAATCTCTAGTCCAGGGCGATTCAGGTCATCGACCGTAATGGGTCTCTTTAGACCTTCCTGGCCGGAAATAACCTCTAATTGAAAATGCTGCACCAATTCAGATACTTTTACTTTCTTAGCCATGTAAGTTCGTCCTTTCGTCACCTGCGGTATTTGTCCGCTTACTGCGTCCGGTTGGCAGCGATCTCATTACATTCCGGAGGTAATTCTCCTGCTATCTTAATTGATAACGCCTATGAATGCAATCTTAGCGCCTAACCAAACAGGGTCCATCTAAACAATAAAGCCACCCTTTCGGGTGGCTTTATCAAGAGAGAAAAGATCTTTACAATCTTATCCCAACAAAATGTTAGCTTCGGATTCTTTATCAAAGAAGTGAATTTTGTTCATATCGATAGCCAATTTTGGCTTGCTGCCTTCGCGAGTAGTGGAACGTCCATCTACACGAGCGATTACAGTAGATTTACCAAGGCCGCTCAAGTAAAGGAGCATTTCATGACCAAGGTTTTCAGTAACATCAACCAATGAAGTAAAGATTGTGTTCGGGGAAGCTTCCAAGAATACTGGCTCTTCATGGATATCTTCTGGACGAACGCCCATGATTACTTCTTTACCGATGTAACCTTTGTTGCGGATGATTTGTGCTTTTCCGCCTGGTACTTCAACATCAAGGTTCTCAGCACGGAAACGGATAGAACCGCTTACTTCAGACAAAGTACCATTGATAAAGTTCATTGTAGGGGATCCGATAAATCCAGCTACGAACAAGTTTGTAGGTTCATTGTACAACTCTTCAGGGGAAGCTGCTTGTTGAATGATACCATCATACATAACTACGATGCGATCACCCATTGTCATAGCTTCTGTTTGGTCATGCGTTACGTAGATACAAGTGGTTTCAAGGCGCTTAACCAGTTTAGTGATTTCAGCACGCATTTGACCACGAAGTTTAGCATCCAAGTTGGAAAGAGGCTCATCCATCAAGAAGACTTGTGGATCACGTACGATAGCGCGTCCCAAAGCGACACGTTGGCGTTGACCACCGGAAAGCGCTTTTGGTTTACGATCTAGCAAATGCTCGATATCGAGAATTTTAGCAGCTTCGCGAACTTTCTTGTCGATTTCATCCTTCTTCACTTTACGAAGTTTCAAACCGAAAGCCATGTTTTGGTATACGCTCATATGCGGATACAGGGCGTAGGATTGGAATACCATCGCGATATCGCGGTCTTTAGGTGCAACGTCGTTAACTACACGATCGCCAATGTACATTTTACCTTCAGAGATTTCTTCCAAACCAGCGATCATACGCAAAGTTGTGGATTTACCGCAACCGGAAGGTCCAACCAATACTAGAAATTCCTTATCTTTAATATCAAGATTGATATCGATTACTGTCGCTTTATCTGAACCCGGGTATTTTTTGAAAATATGCTCTAAACGTACGCCTGCCATTGTATTTCCCCCTCGAGTTAATTATTAATTAGTTAAAATAAAAATTCTGTTTCCTTGTACATTTATATTACCCCAGTCGTGACACGATGGCTATTTGTAAGGTTCACAAAAAACCTATTTCCTTTTCGTCACTTTATACAAAAGCATAGTAAGCTTCACAATAGCAGCGTCTCCAAAGCTTCTTACATCTGCCCCAGTCTCTTGTTTTATCTTATCCAGACGGTATAGCAGCGTATTACGATGGATATATAGCTTCTTGGCGGTTTCACTTACATTACAGTCCATCTCGAAGAAAGTCTCTAAGGTCAGCAGCATTTCTTTATCTGATAGTACAGAGGAATAATCACCAATTTGTCCAAGCAGCTGTTTACGGCGTACGTCAGGTATGCTGTTAACCAAACGTTCCAAATGCAGCTCCCAAGGTAAATGAATATACTCTCCTACTTGAAAAATACGACCAAGTACAATCGTCTCCCTGAGCAAAGCCACAGATCCTGTTAATCCCTTAACAGGGACAATAGCCGGAGCCACCGCCAAATGGAATACACCTACCCATTCACTTGCTATCAGCTCATGTAAACCCATACTAGTCTGTGCTAGAAGATCATCTACACTCTCTTCTTCATCATCCTTATCATCCCCGCCCATAAGCAATTCTTTACGGGCTAAAATTAACCATTCCTTTTCTTGAAGAGGAATAAGCAGGATTTCGTTCTCAAAATAGCTGCGCAACAATTTCATCAGTGAACGATAAGTTATCTGTGGGCTGTGTGCAATCTCACTACTAAGTAGGAATGGAATCATGTCACCGAACAGACGCCCCTTTAAGGTCATCTCATCCGGAATCTCAGTATCATTCTTCTCTTGCTCTAGCTCTGTGTTTAACCAGGCGCCAAGCTGCCGCGCCTCAACTTCGCCTTCTTCTCTAAGCCCTGTAGCTTTAAGTGCAATAGCAAAATTCCGAACTGCATAATTGACCAATTGTACTTCCAGAGAGCTTAGTCCTTCCATTTCTACCCAAACGGCGGTTATACGTCCGTCACTCTCATACAAAGGTGCCCAGAGATGGCCCTCATGGATTACCAGCTGATCCTGCGCTTCTAATCCCATGCTAAAAAGAGAAGCTGAATGCTGCCTCCCTAACTGCTTGATTCCGGTTCTCTTTCCGGTGAGCTGCTCTAATTTTTTCCGCAATGTCTCACTATCCATAGTCACCATGCTCCACCACTTTTGCTCTTTTCGCCTATTTTAGCATATTCTCTTATATTATGTTAATCGCTACATTAGCGCGCTACTATAATACAACTTCAAAACACAAAAAAAGCCATCACCTTATGGTGATGACTTTCTGTTTGGGATGAGCCATGAAGGACTCGAACCTTCGACACCCTGATTAAAAGTCAGGTGCTCTACCAACTGAGCTAATGGCTCATAAATGGTGGGGGATGATGGATTCGAACCACCGAACACGTACGTGAGCAGATTTACAGTCTGATGCGTTTGGCCACTTCGCTAATCCCCCAGGGAAAAGTGGCTCGAGACGGATTCGAACCGCCGACACGAGGATTTTCAGTCCTCTGCTCTACCGACTGAGCTATCGAGCCATATTAAATTGACATAAAAATAAAGTGGTAGTATTAAACTTCCCACCCTAATCTTGTGGAAAAAATGGCGGAACCGACGAGATTCGAACTCGCGATCTCCTGCGTGACAGGCAGGCATGTTAGGCCAACTACACCACGGTTCCGCATTAGTAATAATGGTGCCGGCGAGAGGACTTGAACCCCCAACCTACTGATTACAAGTCAGTTGCTCTACCAGTTGAGCTACACCGGCACGGTGTAAAAAGTGTTTCTAAAAAAGTAATAATGGTGGAGGCTGAGGGGATCGAACCCCCGACCCTCTGCTTGTAAGGCAGATGCTCTCCCAGCTGAGCTAAGCCTCCAGGTATTATGGTAGCGGCGAAGGGGATCGAACCCCCGACCTCACGGGTATGAACCGTACGCTCTAGCCAGCTGAGCTACACCGCCACAATAATTAGAAATGCTATGGATTGAAAATGGCGGAGAGAGTGGGATTCGAACCCACGCACCGCTTACGCAGTCTAACCCCTTAGCAGAGGGTCCCCTTATAGCCACTTGGGTATCTCTCCAAACGATATCAGTACCACAGCAATCCAAACAGGAATTTGACTCCCTGAAAACTGAATCCGAATTGAATTTGCATTTTAAGTATAGGATAAGCCCTCGACCGATTAGTATTGGTCAGCTCCATGCATTACTGCACTTCCACCTCCAACCTATCTACCTCGTCGTCTTCAAGGGGTCTTACTAATTGGGAAATCTCATCTTGAGGGGGGCTTCACGCTTAGATGCTTTCAGCGCTTATCCCGTCCGTACGTAGCTACCCAGCCATGCTCCTGGCGGAACAACTGGTGCACCAGCGGTACGTCCATCCCGGTCCTCTCGTACTAAGGACAGCTCCTCTCAAATTTCCTGCGCCCACGACAGATAGGGACCGAACTGTCTCACGACGTTCTGAACCCAGCTCGCGTACCGCTTTAATGGGCGAACAGCCCAACCCTTGGGACCTACTTCAGCCCCAGGATGCGATGAGCCGACATCGAGGTGCCAAACCTCCCCGTCGATGTGGACTCTTGGGGGAGATAAGCCTGTTATCCCCAGGGTAGCTTTTATCCGTTGAGCGATGGCCCTTCCATGCGGTACCACCGGATCACTAAGTCCGACTTTCGTCCCTGCTCGACTTGTAGGTCTCGCAGTCAAGCTCCCTTATGCCTTTGCACTCTTCGAATGATTTCCAACCATTCTGAGGGAACCTTGGAACGCCTCCGTTACTCTTTAGGAGGCGACCGCCCCAGTCAAACTGCCCGCCTGACACGGTCCCCGTACCCGATTAGGGCACTAGGTTAGAACCTAGATACGATCAGGGTGGTATCCCAACGGCGCCTCCACCGAAGCTTGCGCTCCGATTTCTACGGCTCCCACCTATCCTGTACAGATCGTACCCAAATTCAATATCAAGCTGCAGTAAAGCTCCATGGGGTCTTTCCGTCTTGTCGCGGGTAACCTGCATCTTCACAGGTATTAAAATTTCACCGGATCTCTCGTTGAGACAGCGCCCAAGTCGTTACGCCATTCGTGCGGGTCAGAATTTACCTGACAAGGAATTTCGCTACCTTAGGACCGTTATAGTTACGGCCGCCGTTTACTGGGGCTTCGGTTCATAGCTTCGGGTTACCCCTAACCACTCCCCTTAACCTTCCAGCACCGGGCAGGCGTCAGCCCGTATACTTCGCCTTGCGGCTTCGCACAGACCTGTGTTTTTGCTAAACAGTCGCTTGGGCCTTTTCACTGCGGCCCCCTCGTGCTATTCACACTACCGGGGCACCCCTTCTCCCGAAGTTACGGGGTCATTTTGCCGAGTTCCTTAACGAGAGTTCTTCCGCGCGCCTTAGAATTCTCTTCTCGCCTACCTGTGTCGGTTTGCGGTACGGGCACCTTCTCCTGGCTAGAGGCTTTTCTTGGCAGTGTGAGATCATGACCTTCGCTACTACAATTTTCGCTCCCCATCACAGCCCAGCCTTAATGATGTGCGGATTTGCCTACACATCAGCCTCACTGCTTAGACGGACATATCCATCAGTCCGCGTCACTACCCTCCTGCGTCACCCCATCGCTCATAGCGGATTACGGTGGTACAGTAATTTCAAACTGTTGTCCTTCGACTACGCCTTTCGGCCTCGCCTTAGGTCCCGACTTACCCTGAGCGGACGAGCCTTCCTCAGGAAACCTTGGGCTTTCGGCGGATCAGATTCTCACTGATCTTTTCGTTACTCATACCGGCATTCTCACTTGTATGCTGTCCAGCGCTCCTTACGGTACACCTTCAACCCACATACAACGCTCCCCTACCCCAGATACATACGTATCTAGCCATAGCTTCGGTGGTGTGTTTAGCCCCGTTACATTTTCGGCGCAGAGTCACTCGACCAGTGAGCTATTACGCACTCTTTCAATGGTGGCTGCTTCTAAGCCAACATCCTGGTTGTCTGTGCAACTCCACATCCTTTCCCACTTAACACACACTTGGGGACCTTAGCTGATGGTCTGGGCTGTTTCCCTTTTGACAATGGATCTTAGCACTCACTGTCTGACTCCCGGCAATAAGTATATGGCATTCGGAGTTTGACTGAGCTTGGTAATCCTTGCGGACCCCGCACCCAATCAGTGCTCTACCTCCACTACTCTTATACCGAGGCTAGCCCTAAAGCTATTTCGGGGAGAACCAGCTATCTCCGAGTTCGATTGGAATTTCTCCGCTACCCCCACCTCATCCCCGCACTTTTCAACGTGCGTGGGTTCGGGCCTCCAGTGCGTGTTACCGCACCTTCACCCTGGACAGGGGTAGATCACACGGTTTCGGGTCTACGTCCACATACTAATTCGCCCTATTCAGACTCGCTTTCGCTGCGGCTCCGTCTTCTCGACTTAACCTTGCATGTTAAACGTAACTCGCCGGTTCATTCTACAAAAGGCACGCCATCACCCATTAATAGGGCTCTGACTTTTTGTAAGCACACGGTTTCAGGTTCTATTTCACTCCCCTTCCGGGGTGCTTTTCACCTTTCCCTCACGGTACTGTTTCACTATCGGTCGCCAGGTAGTATTTAGCCTTAGCAGATGGTCCTGCTGGATTCATACGGGGTTTCACGTGCCCCGCACTACTCGGGATCCGTCTCGGAGAGAACACAGTTTAGGCTACAGGGCTTTTACCTCTATCGCGGGCCTTTCCAGACCTCTTCGCCTACCATATTCCTTTGTAACTCCATGTGAGACGTCCCACAACCCCTAAGAGCAAGCTCTTAGGTTTAGGCTGTTCCGCGTTCGCTCGCCGCTACTGACGGAATCACTATTGTTTTCTCTTCCTCAGGGTACTTAGATGTTTCAGTTCCCCTGGTCTGCCTCTACACACCCTATGTATTCAGATGTGAGTAACTGCGAATTACCACAGCTGGGTTTCCCCATTCGGACACCCCCGGATCAAAGCTTGCTTACAGCTCCCCGAGGCAGTTTCGTTGTTCGCCACGTCCTTCGTCGGCTCCTGGCGCCTAGGCATCCTCCGTGTGCTCTTATTAGCTTAACCATGATTTTTCCGCAGGAAAATATCATACGATATCTCTCTTGGAATCATCTCACTAATAACATTTACTTGTTTGCACAAGTTGCTAAAAGATGTTCTAAAACGCAAATTCGTTTCGGTATCCAGTTTTCAAGGATCAATGTTAAAGAAAGTATTGAATTTAAAAATTATGGTGGAGCCAAGCGGGATCGAACCGCTGACCTCCTGCTTGCAAGGCAGGCGCTCTCCCAGCTGAGCTATGGCCCCATAAAGGGATATAAGTTATATGGTGGGCCTTGGTGGACTCGAACCACCGACCTCACCCTTATCAGAGGTGCGCTCTAACCAACTGAGCTAAAAGCCCATATAACATATATAATATTGTGAATCAACCAAAGTGGTTGTTCGCTTGGCGGCGTCCTACTCTCCCAGGACCCTTCGGTCCAAGTACCATCGGCGCTGGAGGGCTTAACGGTCGTGTTCGGGATGGGTACGTGTGGAACCCCTCCGCTATCGCCACCAAACGCATATGAAAGAGACTTACTCTTTCAAAACTGAACACGAGTGAGTGTTCGAACCCGAAGGTTCTATTATGGAAGTTTAACTTCCGATTTGAATGTCTTCATTGCAGAAGACGATTCTCCATAGAAAGGAGGTGATCCAGCCGCACCTTCCGATACGGCTACCTTGTTACGACTTCACCCCAATCATCTACCCCACCTTCGGCGGCTGGCTCCCTTGCGGGTTACCCCACCGACTTCGGGTGTTGTAAACTCTCGTGGTGTGACGGGCGGTGTGTACAAGACCCGGGAACGTATTCACCGCGGCATGCTGATCCGCGATTACTAGCAATTCCGACTTCATGCAGGCGAGTTGCAGCCTGCAATCCGAACTGAGACCGGCTTTGATGGGATTGGCTCCACCTCGCGGCTTCGCTTCCCGTTGTACCGGCCATTGTAGTACGTGTGTAGCCCAGGTCATAAGGGGCATGATGATTTGACGTCATCCCCACCTTCCTCCGGTTTGTCACCGGCAGTCACTCTAGAGTGCCCAACATTACTTGCTGGCAACTAAAGTTAAGGGTTGCGCTCGTTGCGGGACTTAACCCAACATCTCACGACACGAGCTGACGACAACCATGCACCACCTGTCTCCTCTGTCCCGAAGGCCGCTGCTATCTCTAGCAGATTCAGAGGGATGTCAAGACCTGGTAAGGTTCTTCGCGTTGCTTCGAATTAAACCACATACTCCACTGCTTGTGCGGGTCCCCGTCAATTCCTTTGAGTTTCAGTCTTGCGACCGTACTCCCCAGGCGGAGTGCTTACTGTGTTAACTTCGGCACCAAGGGTATCGAAACCCCTAACACCTAGCACTCATCGTTTACGGCGTGGACTACCAGGGTATCTAATCCTGTTTGCTCCCCACGCTTTCGCGCCTCAGCGTCAGTTACAGCCCAGAAAGTCGCCTTCGCCACTGGTGTTCCTCCACATATCTACGCATTTCACCGCTACACGTGGAATTCCACTTTCCTCTTCTGTACTCAAGTCACCCAGTTTCCAGTGCGACCTTAGGTTGAGCCCAAGGTTTAAACACCAGACTTAAATGACCGCCTGCGCGCGCTTTACGCCCAATAATTCCGGACAACGCTTGCCCCCTACGTATTACCGCGGCTGCTGGCACGTAGTTAGCCGGGGCTTTCTTCTCAGGTACCGTCACTCCGGTAGCAGTTACTCTACCGGACGTTCTTCCCTGGCAACAGAGCTTTACGATCCGAAAACCTTCATCACTCACGCGGCGTTGCTCCGTCAGACTTTCGTCCATTGCGGAAGATTCCCTACTGCTGCCTCCCGTAGGAGTCTGGGCCGTGTCTCAGTCCCAGTGTGGCCGTTCACCCTCTCAGGTCGGCTACGCATCGTCGCCTTGGTGGGCCGTTACCCCACCAACTAGCTAATGCGCCGCAGGCCCATCCCTCAGTGACAGATTGCTCCGTCTTTCATTCTTTCTTCAGGAGAAAAAAGAAATTATCCGGTATTAGCTACCGTTTCCGGTAGTTATCCCAGTCTAAGGGGCAGGTTGCCTACGTGTTACTCACCCGTCCGCCGCTAAGTCATTTTGAAAGCAAGCTTTCAAAATGACTCCGCTCGACTTGCATGTATTAGGCACGCCGCCAGCGTTCGTCCTGAGCCAGGATCAAACTCTCCAATTAGTATTGAAAAGAGCGATATGCTCATTTTGAAACATCTGACGAGAAAATTAATTCTCTTATTTTGGATTTCACTTTCGTGATTTCCTACTCACTCGTTGTTCAGTTTTCAAAGATCAATGTCTCATCTTTCGTTGTCGTTGCTTGTCAGCAGCGACCTTTATAATATATCACAGCACCTTTGTTTTCGTCAAGCGTTTTTTTTAATTTCTTTTTTTCGCTTACCGTTTCAGCAAGTTGTTAATCAACATCTTGTCCAAAGGGGCGAGACTTAATGTATCATATTTTTCAAACCCACGTCAAGCTTTAAAACAAAATTATTCTTAATCCCATTAACATTACTACTCCTGGAAGGCCAAGAATCGTTACTGCGCCTATGGTTGCGGGGTTTAATGGAATATGAACCTGTGTGATCAACCCCGAGAAATTCACTACATATATCGCGAGCGCAGCTAGCACCAAATGAGCACCGAATAAACTGAGCCATCCAAATCCAAGTTTTTTTCGGAATACAATTACACTCAATAACACAACCGATAAGACTAGTACTCCTATAGCTAACATTCTTAGCATAATAATCCCCCTTATATTCTTTTGACTAGTGCCTACATCTGACTGCTATTTAACCCCATGCTTTTTGCATGCTTGAGATGTATCTGATATTTACGCTCTGCCGCCTCCAGAATATAAATAGCGTAATCAATTTGATCTTGGCCCAACGCTTCATCAAACATTAGGTACGCTCTCTCCCACTCTGAATGCGCCTTGCGAACCTCCAATAACGTTTCCCAGCCCTCAGACTCTCTTCTTCCCTGTTCTTTATCTACGCCCCGCCACAACACGCTCCACCATCCCATTACCAATTCCTCCTCAGAATAATTTCGATGCAAAATTACATCTCGTTATTCTCATTCATATCGGGATAGGGACAAACTTAGAACAAAAAAAAGGAAGCCCAAGGGGCCTCCTTTTGAAAAACACAACTTTAGAGCTACTAGAATAGCTCACGACGGCCTTCTAACGCCTTGGACAAGGTAACCTCGTCGGCGTATTCAAGATCGCCACCAACAGGCAAGCCATGGGCTATTCTGGTGATTTTAATCTCAAACGGCCGAACTAAACGAGAAATATACATCGCCGTTGCCTCACCCTCAATGTTGGGATTGGTCGCCATGATAAGCTCACTTACTCTTTCATCACTCAGACGAGTCAATAATTCCTTCAAGCGAATATCATCAGGGCCTATACCTTCCATAGGTGAAATTGCACCCTGAAGAACATGATAATACCCATTAAACTCTTTGGTGCGTTCTATTGCCACCAAATCTTTAGAGTCTTGGATCACACAGATCACTGAAGGATCTCTGGTTTTGTCCTGACATATCTTACAGGGGTCCGTATCCGTAATATTACAGCAGACGGAGCAATAATGAAGATTACGTTTGACGCTTACTAGCGCTTTAGCAAAATCGATGACGTCATCCTCTTTCATGTTAAGCACATGGAAAGCTAACCGGGCGGCTGTCTTCGGCCCTATCCCGGGCAAGCGCGTAAAAGCATCGATCAGCTTGGCTAGCGGTTCGGGATAATACAAATTAATTATTCTCCTTTAGACGAAAGTGGAATGAGTGATTAGAACAAGCCTGGGATCTTCATTCCGCCAGTAAATTTACCCATATCATTGTTCGCAAGCTCTTCAGCTTGAGTCAAAGCATCATTAACCGCAGTGATTACTAAATCCTGCAGCATTTCAACATCTTCCGGATCGACAGCTTCTGGCTTAATTTGAATAGAAAGCAATTTTTTGTGACCATTCACTTGAACTGTAACTACACCGCCACCTGATGAACCTTCAATCACCTTGCCACCTAGTTCTTCTTGAGCTTTAAGCATTTGCTCCTGCATTTTCTTAACTTGCTTCATCATTTGGTTCATATTATTCATTCATCGTCTCTCCTTTGGAATGCGCAATTTGCGCTAGTATGCTTACATTACTCTTTTATGACAACAAGGTCTTCTCCAAATAGCTGGATAGCCTCATCAATCCAAGGTTCAGATTTCGCATCTGCAGTATCATGTTCATGCTCTAGCCGCAACTCTTCTTTGCTAGGCTGTCCCACTGACTTCTGAGCGGCTTCGTTCCAATCACGCTGCATAATAGTAACCAATCTATAAGGTTTACCAAGACGTGCTGCAAGCACATTCTCAATGACCTGTCTGTTTGCTGGCTTCTCCGTTGTATCGCGATGAATCGTGTTCTTGAATGCAACAAGCACTGCATCCTCCATTACAGATACAGGTTCACCGTCTACAAACCACGCATGAACCGTTACCTTCTCCTCTTTTACCCCTTGCAAGACAAGACTCCACTGTTTGTAGATAGCTGCAAAATCAGGACTATCCTTACCAGCAATAAACTTATCTACATTTGGAGGCATTTTGGAGGGTGCAGAGATTCTCGGTGCAGAGCTTGGAGCTGAATTTGATTTCGCAGAAGAAGCACCATCTCGCCCACCTCCGGAAATACCACCGGACTGCAATGCCTGTTCCAGCTTTTTCTCCAGCGCAGCAATCTGTCTCTTAAGCAGATCCAGTTCACCAGAGTGGACTGCAGGAGCATTCGCCCCTGATCCAGCTTGCAATGCACCTAACGGAGCAGCTGTTACTGTCTCACCTTCATCTTGCTGCAAGCTACAAAGCTTCATCAACGCAACTTCAAACAACGTCTGCGGATGTGTAGCATACTTCATTTCACCTAGGTACTTATTAAGTGTATCAACGATCTGAAACAGACGATCCCGAGAAAATGCGGTGGCCATATCTTTAAACTCGGCGGGATTAAGCACTCGCTCAGTCAGTTGGTCGGCCCCGGGTACCATCTTAATCATCAATAAATCACGGAAATAATACATAAGATTCTCTAGACATTTATCAGCACTCTTACCTTCATGCATAAGCTGTTCAACAAGCTCCAGCAGAAGACCCATATCACCTTCCAAAATGGCAGTGGCAAGACGTGCAAATTGCTCAGAAGGTATCCCTCCGGTCATCCCTAGCACTTGTTCATACGTAACTTTGCCATCTGTAAAAGATGAAATCTGATCCAGCAAACTCACTGCATCGCGCATCCCCCCATCAGAAAGGCGGGCAATATACTGCAATGCGTTAACATCGGCTATAATCCCTTCCTTCTCACAGATAGCGCTTAGATGTGCTGTCTGCTCTTCCAAAGCTACTCTACGGAAGTCAAAGCGCTGACAACGAGAGATAATCGTCGCTGGCAATTTATGAGGCTCCGTAGTCGCAAGGATGAACATTGCATGTGAAGGCGGTTCTTCCAATGTCTTTAATAGCGCATTAAATGCTTCTGTGGTCAGCATATGCACTTCATCAATAATATACACTTTACGGCGCACCTCGGTAGGTGCATATTTCACCTTGTCCCGGAGATCGCGAATCTCTTCTACGCCCCGGTTGGATGCCGCGTCTATTTCCTGCACATCCATCACATTACCCGCAGTGATTCGCAAGCAAGAAGGACACTCGTTGCAAGGCTCAGGACCTGGCCCACGTTCACAATTGACCGCTTTCGCTAAGACTTTAGCAGCACTTGTCTTACCAGTTCCCCGCGGACCACTGAACAGATAGGCATGCGAAACCCGCTGTTCACGAATTGCGTTCTGCAGCGTTTGGATAATGTGCTGTTGTCCAACCATGTCTTGAAACGACTGCGGCCGCCAAGCACGGTACAGCGCGATATGTTCCACTATGCATTACCCTCTCTTAGGCTGCCTCTTTCCCGGCATTTGTCGCAAATTTATTATACTATATTCATCGGCTATTGACCAAAAACAAAAAGCATCTTTGCTTGTGGCAAAGATGCTGTTATAAACAGAATTATAAACCGTGCACCTGTTATTGATGACTACGATCCAAGCGGCAACCCTACATGACTGCTCGGGCTAGGCCACCCTCCGGCACAAGAGTAAACTTACTTATGGCTGCTTCCTTCCGGACCTGACCAGGTTCATAAGCACTCATTGCGGAGGACCCAACCGTCAACACAGCCCGTAGGAACCAAGGCCTCACATCGATAGCACCTCTAACAGGAATTCAACCTCGCTACAGCGGATTGCGAGTTACAGGGCACCGCTACCTCCCCGTCTAGCACGGCGAAGTTAAGTATAGCTTACGCTCGGACAAAAATCAACTCCAAGACATAAAATGAGCCCCTCAGCGAGAAAGCTGGGGGCTCGATCTAACCATTAAGCCGCTAAGCGACTATTCCAATTAGATACCGTATTTCTTCTTGAATTTATCAACGCGACCGCCGGCATCCAGGAACTTCTGCTTGCCAGTGAAGAAAGGATGGCAGCTGGAGCAAATTTCAACACGAAGCTCTTGTTTAACAGAGCCAGCTTCGAAAGAGTTGCCACATGCGCAGGTTACCTTAGTTAAGTTATACTTTGGTTGAATTGCTGCTTGCATTTTGAATTTCACCTCTCATGCCCTAAGCCTCATGCGGACCCAGAGTTATATGATTACACTGTGGTATTTTAGCACGAAAAATTCAATTGATCAATATGTTTCATTGGTAATTCATTGGTATATTTACTCTATTAAATGTTGAGCTGCTGTTGCTTTACCCGAGCCATATTTACTGGTGGTACATGCGTGTAAGAACCAATAACAACATCCGGCAATTCGTCCTTGAAAATTTCCAGCATAGTCTTCATGCCTAGAATTTCACCCTTAGCAGGAGGAATTAACTCCAGATAACTCTCTGGATCAATGTTCAGATTACGCATCTGAATAAGCTTCAAATCCGTACGTCTTACAAACTCCACCATCGCCTCAATCTCTTCTTCGCGATCAGTTACTCCAGGGAAAATCAGATAGTTGATCGATGTGTAAACACCCTGCGAGGCAGCATATTTCAAAGACTTCTCTACATTAGCCAATGTGTAGCCACGTGGTTTGTAATAAGCATTGTAATGATCATCTAGAGCACTGATCGTGCTGACACGCATCAGATCCAGCCCAGCATCGACAATTCCACGAATATGATCACTTAAGCCAGCATTGGTGTTGATATTGATGTAGCCCATGTCAGTAATCGAGCGTACTTCACGAATTGCTTCTATAATAAGTTTTGCCTGCGTAGAAGGTTCCCCTTCACAGCCTTGTCCAAAACTGATAATCGATTCAGGGGTCTTCAAATGCTCCAGCATAACTTGTGAAATTTCATTGACGGTTGGTCGGAAATTCATCCGAGTCTGTGGAGACACAAAACCACTATCATCAGGTTGCTCAGAAATACAGCCAAAACATCCAGCATTACATGAATAAGAGACAGGTACACCGCCCTCCCAACGCCCTAAAAAGGTATTGGAGGAAGTGAGGCATTCATAACCAAGCGCACAGTTAGAAAGATGCTCATAGAGACGGTTATCAGGATATTTGGCGGTCAATTCGCCAACGCTTACCTCAAGATCCTGTTTATCACAGTTCAGCGGATTCCACTTCTCCGGATTATCGGTTGGGTCCGCCGCAACATAGAACCCGCCATCCTTCCACACTACAGCCGAATACCCAAACAGAGGAAGCTTGTAAGACTTATCTGTCTTCACATACCCAGGAAGACACAAGCGAGTATAGCCCTGAGGCAGCAGCGCGCCTACAGCCTGTGAGCCATCCGGCAACGCCATCATTTCACCTGTCTCAGGATCCATACCCACAGCCCGCGTACTAGGCAAGCCCACAAGAGTGGCGCCTTCAGGCAGCGGAATTAACTCTTCCTCCAACATTTCAACGATCATATCCCCACTACGGGCTAACCCGTACAGTTCTGGATGATCATATACGTTTCCTTGCCCGTCGGCATATACCAAATACATGTTAGTCTCCTCTTATTATCAATTCTCAAGTTGTAGGTACTGAAGAAGTCTTTGCCCGTGTTGTGCGACGAGCAGCCGTACCACTGTTGGAAGTTCCTCCGCTACTTGCAGTTCCATTTGGTGATTGTTTAGCTCCCGCAACGTCAAATGATGCTAAGAATTCAGCATTAGTCTTTGTATCACGCAGCTTTTTGATGAATCCCTCCACAAAATCGTAGGATTCATTCATATTTTTGCGAATCGCCCAGATCGTATCAAGCTCTTCTTTGCTCAAGAGCACTTCTTCACGACGTGTACCTGAACGACGAATATCAATAGCAGGGAATATACGGCGTTCCGCCAATTTGCGGTCCAAATGAAGCTCCATATTACCAGTACCCTTAAACTCTTCATAAATAATATCATCCATACGTGATCCGGTATCAATTAAAGCAGTTGCTAAAATAGTAAGTGAACCGCCCTCTTCTACATTCCGTGCAGAGCCAAAAAACCGTTTCGGCCGATGAAAGGCTGCTGGGTCAACCCCCCCACTAAGCGTGCGTCCAGATGGTGGAACCACAAGATTATACGCACGTGCAAGACGGGTAATGCTATCTAAAAGAATAACTACATCCTTCTTGTGCTCAACTAAACGAAGAGCTCTTTGCAACACAAGTTCGGCCACTTTAATATGATTCTCTGGAAGCTCATCAAACGTCGATGCAACCACTTCGCCTTTTACTGAACGCTGCATATCAGTTACTTCTTCGGGACGCTCATCTATTAGCAATACAAAGAGTTCAATCTCAGGATTATTAGTGGAAATACTATTGGCAATTTCTTTCAAGAGGAGCGTTTTTCCTGCTTTAGGAGGTGCTACAATCAAACCCCGCTGCCCCAAACCTACAGGAGCGAGCAAATCCATTATTCGGGTAGACAAATGAGTAGGGGATGTTTCAAGCGGTAGCTTGTCTTGCGGATAAAGTGGTGTTAATGCTGGAAAATGTAGTCGCTCCGCTGCGCTAGCAGGGTTCTCGCCATTAACAGCATTGACTTGAAGCAAGCCAAAATATCGTTCATTTTCTTTCGGCGTCCGGCATTTCCCAGATACAAGATCTCCGCTTCTGAGATCAAACTTCCGAATTTGTGAGGCTGAGATATAAATATCTTCAGCGCTAGGCAAATAGTTAATCGGCCTTAGAAATCCATAGCCCTCGGGTAGAATTTCCAGTACGCCTTCCATAAACATAAGACCGCTTTGCTCTGCCTGTGCCCGAAGGATCGCAAAGATCAGTTCCCGTTTCTTCAGCTGTCCGTAGTAAGGGATCTGGTATTTCTTGGCCAGCTTATACAACTCGGTCAGCTTCATTTCTTCCAAATCGGAAATTTGAAGATCCATGTAATAACCACCTATTCAATTTTTAAATGAGTTCGCCCTAGTCTATCTACTAGGCAAAATGATGAGTCTATTAAAATGCCCATTAGGATATTAATACCCATTTTGGAAGGATATATGCGGTAAATAAGCAAAATAAAACTCCTTCCAAACGGGATATCCTAATTTTATTCGTTCTCACGCCAAACATGAGCACCAAGTTGTCGAAGGTTGCTCACTAAATTATCATAACCACGGTCAATATATTCTACGCCGGTCACCTCGGTGATTCCATCCCCTACCGTCAACCCAGCAATGACAAGAGCAGCACCTGCCCGTAAATCGGTCGCTTTCACTTTTGCAGCGTTAAGCTTACCACCCTCAATAATTGCAGAACGGCCTTCAACGCGGATCTTTGCGCCCATTCGTACCAATTCTGGCACATGCTTAAATCGGTTGCTGTAGACAAAATCGCTAAGTACACTAACACCTTCCGCCTGCGTCAGCATACTTGTCATAGGAGATTGTAAATCTGTAGGAAAGCCAGGATAGGTCAGCGCTTTGACATCTGCGTGCTCATATTTAGCTCTACCTATAACGCGAATACTTTCATCAAGCTCTTCAATATCAACGCCCATCTCTAAAAGCTTGGCCGTTAAAGCTTCCAAGTGCTTAGGAATAACGTTATCTATCAACACATTACCACGCGTAGCCGCAGCGGCAATCATATAAGTTCCTGCTTGAATCCGATCGGGAATAATGGAGTGACGGCAACCGTGCATCTCCGAAACTCCTTCGATTCTGATGGTTTCTGTACCAGCGCCTTTAATAACAGCGCCCATAGAGTTCAATAGGGTTGCTACATCTATAATCTCAGGCTCTTTAGCCGCATTTTCAATAATTGTGGAGCCTTTGGCACGTGAAGCCGCCAGCATGATGTTAATAGTGGCACCTACGCTTGATACGTCTAAATAAATCTTCGCACCGCGTAGTTCTTTAGCATATAAGTGGATAGAACCGTGTTCGTTGGTAACTGTTGCTCCCAGTGCCTCGAATCCCTTAATATGCTGATCGATTGGACGAGGTTCGAAATTACAACCACCGGGAAGACCTATTGTTGCTTCTTTGAATCTTCCAAGTAGAGCTCCCATCATATAATATGAAGCTCGAAGTTTCTTAACCGGACCATTAGGCATAGGTATAGATACAATACGCGAAGGATCAATTTTCATCTGGTTGCCTGACCAAGATACACTTGCGCCAAGCTCTTGCAAGATTTCGGAGTAAACGGCTACATCACTAAGGGACGGTAAATTATCAAGAACAACTTCAGATTCGGCCAAAATCGCCGCAGGAATAAGTGCAATAGCACTATTCTTTGCTCCACTGATGGTTACAACGCCCTCTAGCGGACGTCCACCGCCAATCATTAATTTTTCCATAGATTTATCAATTTCCCCCTACGTGTATTGCAGCTGTGCGGGCAATACGTGCTGTGGACTTTTTAGTGATGAAAATGGAAAGACACCGGCTAAGCGGTGTGCTTTCCTCATCAAACTATTCAACTAGGCAGAGCTACACCCTGCCCTTTACAAATTGCTTGTCCACCTGTGGCGGAAGCTAACAATGATTAGGCTTTGTTATTGGATCCAAATTCGCGGATTTTACCGATAACGGTTTCTTTGATCGCATCGCGACCTGGTGCGATGAATGTACGTGGATCATAAGCATCCGGTTTAGCAGCTAGAACTTCGCGAACAACTTTTGCAAACACAATTTGGTTCTCAGTGTTTACGTTAATTTTGGAAGTACCCAGGGAGATAGCTTTCTTGATGTCATGTTCAGGAATACCTGTACCACCATGAAGAACCATTGGGATGTTAGTAGCGTCACGGATTTCTTCCATTTCTTTGAATCCGAGGTTAGGCTCACCATGGTAAGGACCATGAACAGAACCTAGAGCAGGAGCCAAAGTGTCGATACCTGTTTCTTTAACAATACGAACGCACTCATCCAGCTTAGCATACATGATGCCGCCGATAACGTCGTCTTCTTGTCCACCAACAGTACCTACTTCTGCTTCTACGGAAACACCTTTAGCATGAGCATATTCAACGACTTTTTTAGTCATATCAATGTTCTCATCGATTGGGTGGTGGGAACCGTCGATCATTACGGATGTAAATCCAGCATCAATTGCTGCCTTACATTTATCAAAGCTTGATCCATGGTCAAGGTGGATAGCTACAGGAACTGTGATATTCATATCGATAATTAGACCTTCTACCATCTTAACAACAGTAGTGAAGCCGCCCATGTGACGTGCTGCGCCTTCGGATACACCAAGGATTACTGGTGATTTTTCTTGTTCAGCGGCACCAAGAATAGCTTGAGTCCACTCCAAGTTGTTAATGTTGTACTGACCTACTGCGTATTTTCCTTCAAGTGCTTTGTTCAACATGTCTGTCATAGATACTAATGGCATGGTTTCATCCTCCTAAGAATGTTGGTTGGCTATGTTTTTAAACCGACATCACATACAGGCTTATTATAACACATCCTGAGTCAAATACTAAATAGGATAAACAAAAAAATGTCCCGGTGGGACGATTTTTATCCAGCCCGTATAGCAATTAGACTCAACCTGGTTATAATCACCATAACCAAATAGGATCAATACAGGAAATGTCACTTTAACTGCATTGATCTACTGACTTATTATGAAGATGCATATTGACCGCTACCCGCATTTCATCTATGTCAAATGGCTTTGTAAAATGCATCAATGCGCCTAGCTTGGTAGCCTCCTTAATCATGTCCAGTTCTCCGTAAGCCGTCATCATAATGACCTTAATGGACGGATTCAGCTCTTTCAGATGCTTCAAAATCTCGAGTCCATCCATTCCCGGTATTTTCATATCCAGCAGAACCAAGTCAGGAGACTCGCTGCGAACAATATCTAAGGCCAGTTTTCCGTTAGCTGCTTGAAATGTCGTATATCCTTCGCTATTAAATACTTCCATAAGAAGAATCCGAATCCCATTCTGATCATCGACAATTAACACTTTCTTTTTTTCCATATAACACCCTCCCAGAGATTAAGCCAGATTGACTATACCGCGCTCTCCACAGCTAACGGCCCCTTCAGAAATTAACTCCATACGAAACCTATTATTCGTGCTTCAATGCCCAAATCCTTCTAATTGGATAAAATGGGTAAATAAAGAGCCTGAATTGCAGTGATGTTATTTTCGGAACTCTCCAAAATGGGTAAACAAGCATAAATGCCTTCGGCGTCCTTATAAGGATAGTAAGCGTTTAAGCGAGAAATATTGGACATAAAAGATCGGTGAACAACTTATACATTCTAATAATTAAAAAAAGAGCCTCCAATAGGAGGCTCTTCAGATTTAATTAAAAACTCGCACGTAAGTTACGATTATGTTTACAACCTATTGCTGTTCGGAATGAGTTAAAGAAGCTTTGACAAATTCACGGAACAATGGTTGTGGACGGTTCGGACGTGAAGTGAATTCCGGATGGAATTGAACCGACAAGAACCATGGATGTCCAGGAAGTTCTACAATTTCGACCAAACGACCATCTGGTGAGGTTCCGGAAATAACCAGACCTGCTTTTTCAATCTCATCACGGTACGTGTTATTGAACTCATACCGGTGACGGTGACGCTCGTATACCAGTTCATCATCGTAGCAAGACATTGCCAGGGAACCCTCAGCAATCTTACAAGGATACAAACCAAGACGCATAGTACCGCCCATATCTTCAATATCCTTTTGCTCAGGAAGCAAATCGATCAGTGGATACGGTGTGTTCGGATCGATTTCGGAGCTATTCGCACCTTTTAGACCTAGAACAGAACGGCCATATTCGATTACGGAAACTTGCATACCTAGGCAAATTCCGAAGAAAGGTATCAATTTCTCACGGGCATAACGAATCGCGGAGATTTTGCCTTCAATTCCCCGATCACCGAAACCACCAGGAACTAGAATACCGCCAACACCGCGCAGCATTTCGTCCACGTTCTCATCTGTGATTTCCTCTGCATTGACCCAGCGAAGTTTAACTTCTGCATTGGAAGCAAAGCCTGCGTGTGAAAGGGACTCAACAACACTCAAATAAGCGTCATGCAGGGCAACATACTTACCAACAATCGCAATTTCCACTGTTTTCTCTAGCTTTTGAATTCGCTCAAGCATACTTTCCCATTCACGCATATCTGGAGCAGGTGTTGTAAGCTTCAAATGATTAACAACAATCTCGTCCAATCCTTCATCACGAAGATTCAATGGAACTTCATACAACGTTGAAGCATCGCGGCATTCCACAACAGCATTAGCATCAATATCGCAAAAGAGTGCGATCTTCGCTTTCATATCTGCGGAAAGCTCATATTCCGTACGGCACACGATGACATTCGGTTGAATACCGATACTGCGCAGCTCTTTAACACTGTGTTGTGTCGGCTTTGTCTTCACTTCTCCAGCAGCCTTGATATAAGGAATCAAGGTTACGTGGATATACATCACATTTTCCCGTCCGATATCACTCTTGATCTGGCGAATGGCTTCCAGGAACGGAAGACTCTCAATATCACCTACGGTTCCACCGATCTCTGTGATTACAACATCAGAGTTAGTCTCGCGACCTGCGCGGAACACGCGTTCTTTGATCTCATTCGTAATGTGTGGGATAACTTGTACAGTTCCGCCCAAATACTCTCCACGACGTTCCTTGCTGATTACGGATGAATAGATCTTACCTGTCGTCACATTGTTGTTCTTTGACAGATTAATATCAATAAACCGTTCATAATGTCCAAGGTCAAGGTCAGTCTCCGCACCGTCATCTGTTACGAATACTTCACCGTGCTGATAAGGACTCATCGTTCCAGGATCTACGTTAAGATACGGATCAAACTTCTGAATCGTTACCTTTAGACCTCTGTTTTTGAGCAGCCTGCCCAGCGAAGCGGCGGTAATGCCCTTGCCCAGGGAAGACACAACGCCACCCGTTACAAAAATATACTTTGTCACTGTAAAACCCTCCTAAATAAAGTCCAGACATAAAAGCGGCGCATGGTGTTTATCGTAACCCGTTTTACTATCATCAAAACAGGGGAAATCAAAAGTTTGATTCACTGGGGAAAACACTTGGCGTCGTCCCGCGAATTACATAAAACTACAGCTACTTTGCATCTAAAAAAACAAAAAAGTGACACCCGTAGAACCGGGGCACTTTTTATTTTAAAAAACGCGTTTATTAACTTACATGATAAGCCCATGCAATAGTTTACTCTGACGATCCCCCACTGTCAAGGGAGGAATTATACCATCAGCGAGACTCTTTGAAATTATTTATCTTACTCGTCAGCTTCGGCATCCTCATCTGAGTCATCTTCTGCATCGTCTTCATCTGTGTCATCTTCGTCTATGTCATCTTCATCGATCACGACATCTTCGTCGACTTCTTCTTCGCTGTCGTCGTCGGAATAGAGGTCGTCGCGATCTTCGTCGATAGCGTCAAAGTCCTCTTCTTCTGCAGCGTAGTTTTCTTCTTCTTCAGCAAAGTCGTCGTCTTCCAAATCGTCGTCTTCATCGTTGATGATACGTACGCGTTTGGTGTTACCAACCGGATCATCAGAACGCTCTAGAGGATACCAGCGTTTCAATCCCCAAAGGTTGGTTCCAACACAGGCAAAACGCCCATCAATGTTAATCTCGGTATATAACTGGGCAATAGTATCTTGGCTTTGTTGATCGGTCATGCCGCGCAGCTTGGCTACCTCGACCATCAGATCACGGTAATAATAGGGTGTATTGGCTGCCTTAAGGACTAGAAAAGCCAAATCCACCATCGGCATTTCTTTAACTTTCTCAGGGTCTAGCTTTAAATTGAGTGGCGTACTCACTAAAGGACACTTCCTCTCACGCATTGTTCACATTACGGTTTATTTCAATAATATCCATTAACAAAACTAAGTAAAACCTATTTGACAACAAATTGCAAGTCAAAAGCGGTATCAGCTAACAGAAAGAGCCCTCCAGCACTTATCCGTAGCAGAAACCTGTCTCTATCTTGAAGAAGAATAAATCTAAAACATATGTACCCATACTCCCTTTTATTATTAAAAAAGGCGGAGGAAACCCTCCGCGCATGACTGTATCCACGCCAAGGATCGGCTCCTTACGTGATGTTACAAAGAGAGTGTTAATCTCTTCTGTCTATTTTATGTAAAGCGCCGTCTTTTGACACGATGGGCAGCCCATTTCGTTAAAAAAGGGCAAGTTCCCATTCGGACCCCCTCTTCCACTCATACAATATGGCAGCAGGGCACCGAGGAGGGGACAGCAAATCCTATGGACTATCACAAATTTTGGCACATGCTTCTTGAAGAAATATCGGTTGCCCCCAACAATGGTGAGCGGCGTATTCTTACCTTCAATGATCCCCGCCAGTATGCCGGAGCATTTACACAATGGAAGGCTCTGAAAGCGAAGCAGCCTGAGCTGCGGCAAGTGCAGGTATCTCCGCTGATTCGGGCCTTCTTTGTGCCTGCTGCCGGAGCTGGAAAACTAATGAGCCGATTTGCAGACCTTCTAAATGTTGAAGAGGATCTACAAATACAAATCCATTCTATAGCTAACGAAAAGAGCGGAACCGCCACACTCCCATGGGGAGTGAAAGCCATTCATGCCCCTCAGGCATGGTCTAAATCAACTGGAGTTCACGTTAAAATCGGCGTAATCGACACAGGTGCTGATTACCGCCATCCCGATCTGAAGCATTCATTAGCCTCTGGAGTCAACTTACTACACCGCGGGATGTTGCCGCTAGATGATAATGGACACGGGACTCACATCGCCGGCACGCTTGCTGCGGCAGGAGGAACACGCGGGATGATGGGCGTAGCTCCACGAGCGTTGCTATATCCAGTCAAGGCCTTTGATCATAGCGGCTCCGCCTATGTGTCGGACATAGTACTGGGCATTGATTGGTGTGTGCAGAACAGAATCGATATCATCAATATGAGCTTCGGAATGAAAACTAGAAGCAAAGCACTTCATAATGTGGTTATAAAAGCGTACCGAGCCGGAATCGCTATCATTGCCTCCTCCGGGAATGATGGCAAGCGTGGCGGAGACTACCCCGCACGTTATCCTGAGACGATTGCCGTGGGTGCCATCGATAAAAGACATCGTGTTGCCGGCTTCAGCAACCGCGGTTCTTACATCGATGTATACGGCCCCGGCGAAGGCGTGCCCTCCTGTTGGCTGAAGGAGGGCTACAAAGAGATGAGCGGTACCTCCATGGCGACCTCGCATGTTACGGGAGCCGCTGCACTGCTGCTCGCGGTGCGACCGGGGCTCTCGCCAAGGGAGCTGAAACTGCTCTTGCGGCGCACCGCATCCCCGGTGCGGCTGCGCAAGGGGCAGCGACGCGCATCCCTTGGCGGCGGCGCTGCCGATGCCCTACGCCTGCTGAAGGCAGGAGTGAGGGCCAAGCGGGCGGCCTCCGCGAACGTGTAAACCCCACCCGGTGCCCGGGTGGGTCACTCTGACGTGAGCGCAGCTTGTGCCGGTGCGAAGAACGGCACAAAATAAAATCCGCCTCCGAGGGAACCGGAAGGCGGATTTTTTGTCGTTTGATGTTGAATTACATGCGATCCGGTGCAGAAACACCGACAAGACGCAGGACATTAGCAATGGTAGTACGAGCAGCACCAAGCAATGCAAGACGCGCCACAGTTTGGGCAGCATCCTCAGTAATTACACGTTCAGCTTTGTAATAACTGTGGAACATCGCAGCCAGCTCATATACATAACGGATGAGGCGATGTGGAGCATAACCTTCAGCCGCAACAGCGATTTCTGCTGGGAGCTCACCAATTTTGCGCAGCAGGTCATATTCGTGCACTGCTGTCAGCTTGGAGAAGTCAATCTCAGCGTAATCAGGAATGGAGATCCCTTGCTCCTCTGCCTGACGGAAGATACTGCAGATACGCGCATGCGCATATTGAACGTAGAATACAGGGTTCTCATTAGAAGTAGAGATCGCTAAATCCATATCGAAATCAAGATGGGAATCCATGCTGCGCATGGTGAAGAAATAACGAATCGCATCGATTCCTACTTCCTCCATCAAATCTTCCATCGTAACCGCTTTGCCGGTACGTTTCGACATTTTAACCTTTTCACCATTCTGGAACAGACTGACCATTTGAGCAATTAGAACCACTAGCTTCTCAGGATCATTGCCAAGAGCTGACATCGCCGCTTTCATACGCGGAATATAGCCATGGTGATCAGCACCCCAAATGTTAATCATTTTATCGTAACCGCGGCCATACTTATCGCTGTGATAAGCAATGTCCGGTGTAAGGTAGGTGTATGTGCCATCGTTCTTAATCAGAACGCGGTCTTTATCATCGCCATACTTAGTCGTTTGCAGCCAGGTTGCCCCATCCTGCTCATATACTTCTCCACGATCACGAAGCTCGTCCAGCGAGCGCAGCACTTCCCCATTCTCATACAGCGAAGTTTCACTGAACCAGATATCGAAGTTTACGCGGAATAGACCCAGATCGCGTTTGATTTTATCGAGCTCTTTATTCAGTCCATAGTTCCGGAAAAATGCTGCGCGGTCACTTGGGCTCATCTCGAGTAGTGTATCGCCTTTTTCAGCCACAAGCTCTTTAGCAAATCCCTTAATATCTTCACCATGGTAACCGTCTTCAGGCATTTCTGCTTCTTGACCCAGCTCCTGCAGGTAACGAGTCTCAATGGATTTGCACAGATTGACTACTTGATTACCGGCGTCATTAATATAATATTCCCGTGTCACCTGATAGCCGGCATAATCGAGCACGTTGCAAAGCGCATCGCCGACAGCAGCACCACGAGCATGTCCTAGATGAAGGCTACCCGTTGGGTTGGCGCTGACGAACTCCATTTCAACCTTCTGACCTTGACCGACGTTAATACGGCCATAATCATCACCCTGCTCAGCAACAAGGCTGATAACTGGGTACAAATAACTCTTGGACAATGTAAAGTTAATAAAGCCTGGTCCGGCAATCTCAGCTTTTTCAATAGAAGCACTGCTAGTATCCAAATGCTCTATAATTGCCTCAGCAATCTGGCGCGGATTACGTTTTGCGATTTTGGTCAGCTGCATAGCAGCGTTCGTAGCCAAATCACCATGCGCCTTATCTCTTGGTACTTCCAGTACAATATCCGGAACCTCTTCCGGTGCAACAATTCCTGCATTCACAATTGCATCGGCAATGGCTTCTTTTACCCGTTCATTCACAAGCTCCAACGGATTCTTTCTCTGTGTCATAATTTCGGTTCCTCCTGTATATGCAAACTAATAGCAAACTTTCCTGACAATTCCTCGTAAACGTACAAAT
Source organism: Paenibacillus sp. FSL E2-0201 (assembly GCF_037963325.1). Lineage (NCBI taxonomy): Bacteria > Bacillati > Bacillota > Bacilli > Caryophanales > Paenibacillaceae > Paenibacillus > Paenibacillus sp. FSL E2-0201. The sequence continues at coordinate 124,001 of NZ_CP150154.1, read as the reverse complement.
CATATTCCCATGCTACCGTTAGGGAACGCCCTTCGCGCACCACGTCCAGCTTGTTCGTTTCTGTAGAAAGATTAAACTGTGTATATGGCGAACGATAGAATCCCGGCAAACGCCGTCCGGATTGAAAGCTCTGTTCCGACTGTATCCCACCGTGGCGGATTAGCTTTAGCTGATTGCCTGCAATTTTTATCGTTGTACGAACAGAAATTTCCTCTCCTCGAGGGCCCTGCTCTAACTCTTCATATTGAATATATAGATGCGGTCCTTTGGATACTACCTCTCCATTCGCTTTCATAACATTCCGCTGACCCTCTTGAAGGCTTACGAGCGTAATAGAGACGTCATATTTGTCAGACTGTAATTCAGGCATCACACGTTCCTCCATTCTGCAAGCCTCTGCATTCTGCATAAGAAAAACGTCTATCGTGAAACTTAAACATTTTTATATTTTATCAAAGGCCTATTCGCTTTCCCATTGTACACTATATCCAGTTCAAAGAAGCATTTCAATCTTTGAATCCAATAGATCTAGCTTAGCTCATAAAATTTTACCATATTGATGGATAAAAGCACACTTGGAACATGTAGTAAAACTGCACATGAGTGCACCCGGCTTCATAATCACAAAAAAACGGTCCCCTCAGGAACCGTCTAGTTAACTATAACGCTCTGTTAACTCGCTTACTACCTTTACAAATCACCGATTACAAGGACAGAATTTTTAACGAAAACCTAAGCTGCCAAGAAGCGCCACCATCTTTCGTTACATATAACGATGCATAATCGCGCTCGCGAACGGCCAGCCAGCCTTCTTTATTACTAGTGAAAGAGATTACCCCATCATACCCAGCAATCGCCGGAAGATTGGTCCACTGCTTACCACCGTTATACGTGCGTCCTACCGCTACTTTTTCTGCTGCGTCGGAATAACCCACCAAGAAGGTCGTACTGTTCCCTATCAGCTCCAAATTTCCCGGTCTGCCAGACGCAGGCCCTTTATTTACTACAGCTTTTCCACTACCCGGAGCAGGTCCACCCCCAGCAGTTTCCTGAGCGATCACTCTATTCCAGCTATTACCCTTACTCGTACTTGTATATAGGGAGTATGAGGTTTGACTCATCCCTGAGCCGCCAAAGAGAACCACATCAACTTGATCTCCCTTTGAAGTGATCTGCCCATACTCTGGATCGGTAAAGGCTACCTTTAACGATAAACTCCAAGTTTTGCCACCATCTGTAGTCTTCATTACCCGATAGCCGGTTCCAGGCACAGTTACAACGGCCCAGCCGGTATTACGATCACTGAAATAAGCACCGCGTGTATTGGATGGGGTTGAAATCTTACTCCAGCTAAGTCCCCCGTCCTTGGTGTAATACGTTGATGCCCTGTTATACCCAAAACCAATCTTACTGTCGATAAAATCGATTCTTTCAAAGCTAACCGCTTTATTCGAAAGTCTTTTCCATTCTGAGCCGCCATTAGAGGTACTGATTAAATATCGAGCTTGACCATCTTCTACAGAAGCAAGGGCAAAACCATGCACGTTATCGGGAAAATCAATCTGTTTAAAGCTCCATTGGCCTTCATAAATCGCTTGAAAATTGCAGCCTCCATCAGAAGTGCCAATCATAAATCCATTACCTGCTGCCCGTCCGATATCTCCATTCAAAAACTGAACATCAGAAAAGGTAAGCGGTGTGGATACGTCTCCTGAATGCTTATTTTGCAGAGACTGTAGTAGCCCATGGTCTCCAGTGCCGCAAGCCGCAGGCGCGGCTGATGCCGCAGCATGTACAGAAGAAGCTGATGCACCCCAGCCTGAAACCATTATTAACGTCGCCGAAAGGGCGGTTATTGTCGTTCTGTGAATCTTTTTCGTCCAGTTCATAGTGACACCTCCTATTGTATATATACCCTCGCTTTCAATCTCTACTCTTTTATACCTCCTGAAGCACGCATGATCCACCATTGAATAGTCACAAAATGGAAACAGTTTGTCATCTCCTATTTAAATCGCCTCTGGTAATAGTCCCTTTAACAGATCGCCTAGTTATACAATGAATATCCTTCCAGTTCCTATCCCATAATACAAGGAGAAGGGAGTCTGGTGCCATGACACGTGAATCAACAAATCTACCTAAACGAAAAAGCCGCTTCCGCCGTTTATTCCGGCTGCTGCTAGCCATGATTATATTGTTTCTACTGACCACGGGAGCTCTGCTCGGTTACCTATATCAAAAGGATCTTCCTCCCATTGGCGACGATGTGCGCTCCAAGCTACTCGACTCCAGAGGCAATATTCTTGCCACCTTTACCTCAGACGGGCGTAGCCGTGAACCGGTCAAATTAAGTCAAATTTCTCCCCTGCTTATTGAAGCCACACTAGCCGTCGAGGACCGTAAGTTTTACGAGCATTCCGGATTCGATATGAAGGGGATGGCGCGGGCCGTACTCGTCAATCTGGAAGAGGGAAATCGAACACAAGGGGCTAGTACGCTAACTCAACAGCTCGCGAGAAATCTCTATCTATCCCACGAAAAGACATGGACGCGCAAGGCCAAAGAAGCCTTGTATACGATGCAGCTTGAGATGAAATACAGCAAAGATGAAATCTTGAACATGTATTTAAATAACATCTACTATGGTCATGGTGCCTATGGCATTGAAGCAGCCTCTCAGATGTATTTTGGCAAATCTGCAGCAGATTTAGACTTAGCAGAGAGTACCATGCTAGCTGGGATTCCAAAAGGACCGACCTACTATTCGCCATACAATCATTTAGACAACGCTAAAAAACGCCAAAAAATTATTTTGACCGTCATGACTAATTTAGGAGAAATTACGCAAGAAGAAGCGGGGCAGGCGGGGCAGGAAGACTTGAACCTAAAACCACAAGGCCAGAAGGATACCACTGTGGCTGCACCTTATTTCAGAGATTATATCCGCAATCTCGCCACAGAATCTCTTCACATCAGCAGTGATGAGCTGGAGCAAGGGGGACTAAATGTTTACACTACCCTAGACCCTGACATGCAGCATGCCGCAGAACAAGCAGTCGACAAAGAGATGGATCAAAAGAGTGATCTGGAGACGGCTCTTGTTTCCATTGATCCTCGAACTGGCTACATTAAAGCAATGGTCGGCGGAAAAAATTATCGTACCAACCAATACAATCATGCTCTAGCCACAACTCGTCAGCCTGGCTCGTCCTTTAAGCCGATCATGTATTTAGCAGCACTCTCTTCCAAAGAGATGACGGGTCTTTCCGTTTTCAAAAGCCAGCCAACGATGTTCCATTATGATAACAATCGCAAAACCTACCAGCCTCGGAACTTCGGGGATAAATATCTGGGGGAAATCAACATGCGACAAGCTATTGCAGCATCCGACAATATTTATGCTGTGAATACAATCATGAAGATCGGTGCGGATAAAGTGAGCGAGATGGCAGCCAAGATGGGCATTGACAGTCCGCTTCAAAGTGTTCCTTCACTGGCACTCGGCACCTCACCAATCAGTCCGCTAGAAATGGCTGCAGCTTTTGCTGTTATAGGAAACAGTGGTCAGAAAATGCTCACCACAGCCATACTAAAAATAACGGATTCAAAGGGTGTGGTCCTGTATGAAGCTCCACAGCCAAAGGGTGAAGCCGTTGTAGAACCTTCTGCCGCCTATGTGTTAACCCGTTTAATGGAAGGAGTATTCGAGACTGGAGGAACTGGGAACCGTGTAGCTTCTATAATCAAACGTCCGGTAGCCGGCAAGACTGGAACTACGGATACAGACGGCTGGATGGTAGGCTTCACCCCCGAGCTATCCACTGCTGTTTGGGTTGGATATGACAAGGGGCGCGACATTACAACTACCGACGGTCGACGGGCAGCTCCAATTTTCGCGGAGTTCACTGAAAAAGCTCTGGAAAATATCCCGCCTAAGATTTTCCCCATTCCAGATGGCGTGGTTAGTGTATACATCAATCCGCAGTCCGGCAAGCTAGCGACAGCAGCCTGTCCCGAAAAAGAACTAGAGACTTTCATTAGTGGAACTGAGCCCACCGAATACTGTGATCAGCACGGCAAAGGTCCCGCTGTCGATGATGCACAAAGCAAAGTAGATCCGGCTGAAGAAAATCGTTCCCTGTGGAACAATATTAAGCGCTGGTGGTTGAATTAGCCCTCTTCATTTATTGAAGAGGTTTTTCTTTTTTATAACTTATTTATTGCAGAATTGATAGGATGGGCAAATTCAGTTTTCACTTCTCCCACAAAGGATGTAACCGCTTCATTTTATGTAATCACCCCATTCTCTTAACTCACAATTACTGCTATAATAGTTAGTAGCAACCAAAATATAAAGATGTAAATGAGGGACATGGGATGAAGGATACAGGCATGATCCGGAGTTTAGACAGTCTTGGGAGAATTGTGGTTCCCGCAGAAATCCGTATGACTCGTAATATCGACATTGGTGATCCTATCGAATTTTTTATATTAAACGATAACACCATCATACTCAGGAAGTACACCTCGACAGAATGTACGTTTTGCAGAAGCCACGACCATGTCACCTACTATAAAGAGCAATTTATTTGCAGTAGCTGTCTAAAAGAAATTGCCGATCCTGAACGCATGTCTCAAGCGCCGGAGACGCGCCAAGATTTTGCTAGCGAAGTGTCAGAGCACAGCAGCACGATCCGGAAGACGAAAACAGAGGATATGTGCCAACGCCTGGAGCGGGCCATAGATGATCATCCATATGCCAATCAGAAAGAGCTTGCTGAAATCCTGGGGATCAGTCAAGCCAGAGTAAGTCAACTCAAACGCAAACTTAGTACGGGAAGCAAATCGTAAACTAAATTCATGTATAGCAAAAAAGGCTTCGACTCTCCTATTTCAGAGTGTCGAAGCCTTTTTACTGTATCCTTTAATCTTGACCGGGTGATTGTTCCTACTCGGTCAGAGCAGCCTTGAGTTCATCGGAGGATGCGGTCCACCATGCCTCATTATGAGAGATCAAGAGGGATTTTAGCGCAGCCTTTTCAACTGCACCAAGCCCTCCCACATCGATTTTGCGTTTTAGAGCCCCATCCAGCTTATTGACATGCTCGGCGAGGATTTTCCAGCCACGACGCGCTTCCGTATCAATCCACATTTCACAAGCTGTTATTCCACCATAGAATTGACTATCCTGGGTACGGTCCACTGCTACCCATACCACCCAAACCTGTCTTCCATTAGGTACATCTTCACGGTTCATGGAGAATTTAATACCCTTTTCAACCTTACTCTTGGCATGCATGGCACCGATATCAATGACTGCTTCACCGCCATCAATAATGACAGGCGATACGTTATTGAGCTCAATAGAGCCTGCTCCAAAGCCTTTATGTTTACTTTTGGCATTCACAATATTTAAGGCAATCTGTTTCTTGCCCTCCGGTTGTATGTTGTCCACGAGTGCACACCCTTCCTCTTACGAATAATTTAATTTTAGCTAATAATGCGGCGATTGCAAACATATACATCCCGTAGATGCTTGTCACGGGAGGAATCACAGTATGAAGTCACTATCATTAAGGTACATTATCATCTTTGCGACCCTGGCCGCCCTCGTGCTACTAGGAGGAATATGGGTCTATTCGGGGGATAACTCCACAACTTCTGTTACTAGCTTTGTTTCAAAAGAGGCCAAGTCCTCCAGTGGCACAGCTCCTGCTGCTGCACCACAGCAAAATCTTCCTGATAGCGCCCCCGTTCCGGCAGAGGAAGCATTAAGTCATCGGGTTGTCGAGTACCACATCGATGTTCAGCTTGTTCCAGATACAGAAACCTTAATCGCTTCTGAGACGGTAACCTGGACACACCCCGGTGTAAAACCTGTAAGTGATCTATATTTTCATATGTACCCAAATGCTTTTGCCTCACCAGATACTACCTTTATGAAGGAATCCGGAGGAACACTCAGGGGTGACACCATGCCAGAGAACGGCTTCGGAAGTATGACTCTAACCGATCTGCGCACGACAGAAGGAACATCGCTAATGCAACGAGTACAATTTGTACAACCTGACGATGGTAACGTCAACGATAAGACACTCCTAAAGGTGCATCTCCCACAACCGGTTAATGGAGGAGAAAGTGTCACGCTTAAACTAAAGTACGAGGTCCAGCTTCCCAAAATATTTGCCCGTATGGGTACATCAGGGAATTTCGTGATGGCTGGGCAATGGTTCCCAAAGCTTAGTGTATACGAGCCTATGGGCACACGCGGGGTTAAGGAAGAAGGCTGGGATTTACATCAATATCACGGCACCTCTGAATTTTACAGCGATTTTGGCATCTTTAATGTAACGATTGCAGTTCCTTCTAACTATACGGTAGCTGCGACCGGATTTCCTGTAAAGAATGCCAAACTGAAACAAGATCAAAAAATATATCAGTTCTACGCTGATGATGTCCATGACTTCGCTTGGGCGGCTTCCCCTGATTTCACAGTAGCTGAAGAAGCCTTCTCTACACCAGAAGTACCTGGTGTACGGATCAAGGTCTATCTCGATCCATTGCACAAAGACTTAAAGGAACGATACCTTCAGGCCGCTAAGGCTGCCCTGACCTACTTCAGTAAATGGTATGGTCCTTATCCCTACTCCACTCTGTCTATTATCGTTCCACCTAAGGAGGGCAATGGTGCAGGAGGAATGGAGTATCCTACGCTCATTACAGCCTTTGGAGCCACGGACTCTTCACCTGATACTTCACTTGAGAGAACCGTCGTTCATGAAATTGGCCATCAATACTTCTACGGTATGGTCGCCAGCAATGAATTCGAAGAGGCTTGGTTAGACGAAAGCTTCACTTCTTACGCTGAAGACAAACTCATGGAGCAGGAATATGGTGTCAAAGCTAATCTCCCTCTGCAATCTAGCCTGGTGACCAAATCAGAGCCGCTGAACTTAGAGACATGGAAATATGACGGGGCAGAATCGTATAGCCGAAATGTATATATTCGCGGAAAGCTAGTACTTAAGGATATTGAACGCCAAGTAGGCGCTAAAGCAATGAACAGTATCATGTCTACTTACGCACGTAAATTCCGTTTCCAGCATCCCACTACATCTGATTTTCAAAAAGTCGTTGAGAAGGTAACCAAAAAATCGTGGCAGCCTTATTTCGAGGATTATGTTTATGGTGGCGGTGCTCCTGATTTCTCAGTAGATACGATTACGATTAAAAAGAATGGCAGCAGCGAGGCTCAGAGCTACGAATCCATAGTGAAAATTACAAACAAAGGGAGTCATTACGTTGACGTTCCCATTAAATTCACATTCGCTGACGGTTCTGCGGCAGAGCGGGTCTGGAACGGTGAAGGAGCAGAGACTACGTTTCAGCTGTTAAGCGATAAACTTCTCCTCTCTGCTGAGATTGATCCTGAGCATACCGTTCTTTTAGAAAACAAACATCTTAATAACTTCAGACTGGCGGAAATAGAGCCTAAAACGCTCTCCCGCTGGACATTAAGTGTAACTAAACTAGTTGAAACCGTGCTCGGAACTCTTGTCTGGTGAGGTGAATGATTGTGAGAACATCGATAACCCGCGGCTGGCAAAGCATGAAGGAGCAATTTTATATTCTGATTCTGCTCTTCATCTATCGACTGCTCTGGGGCTACTTTATGTACGGCTTCATCCGGTCTGCTATCGTTCCAATTCTAATACGCTATCCAGATAAAGACGCTGGAGGCAGCGGAATGGGCAGACTACTCTATTACGTCGAAGGGCAGTTCAGCTTGAACACAGATCCTGCGATACGTACTTGGTTATGGATGTTCCTAGGGCTTGTTATCTTGCGACTGCTACTCTCCCCCTTCATAAGGGCAGGATTACTGCATGAACTCCATCAGGAGCGAAAAGGAGAGCGTGGCCTGTTCTTTTTTCCCGGCATGAAGCTTTATGGATTGCCAGTGTTTATCTTTAGTTTAATCGAATGGGTACTGGCTCTACTTCCGTTATACTGGCTTGCTCCAAAAATGTACGGGCTATTCTTGTCCTCCTTTCTAGACTACTCTTTGTTGCTTCATCTAGTTCCATACGTATTGGCATGGCTTATATACATCTTTATCGTGCGCCTGTTCCTTCTATATATGCAGTTTGGTTATACCAGCGGCACGGGGATGTTCTCCTCCCTATTCATTTGTTTGAAGTCGCTGATTCCAGCAATAGGCATTTCAATCATACTTGGCGCAGCAGGCCTAGTCCTTTTGCTAGTGTGCGGACTAACGGGTATCTTCTGTCCTGGCCTACCAGCACTTCTTATTCGTCAACTTTCATCACTGCCCTCAACACTCTTCAAAATGTGGGGGATTTCAGCTCAATATCATCTATGGCGCAGTAAAGCATTTCCACAATAATTTAAAGGCTTACAGCACATAATATAAGAGTCCCGGTTCCTGAATCAGGAGCTGGGACTCTTTCGCGTTATAGACAAATTATGAGGATTTGCAAAATCGTAAAGACTTTGTTACAATAAGTCCTGTTCCATTGGTAACAAGTTTGTAATCATTTGAAACGATTTCTACATAACTTCATGTATTTGTCGTAGTCTTGTCGATAAGTCACTATCTGGTGCATAAAACGCCGAATTCCTTGCACCGGGAAGTGGGGGAACCATATTTTGGGTGAATTGATCTCGCTTTGCAGTGATCATAGGGGAACCTTCTACCGAACCCTTAAGCTAACCTCACAGGCATTGGAAGGGGTACAATTTTTTTGAAGAATTTAAGAAAAGCATGCGTCGCTGCGGCGCTAGGACTTGTAATGGCGTTCTCTATTGGTGGAGGAAGTGCCTTTGCAGACTCTAAGATGGACAGTGTTATTTCAAAGACTATTGGAGTTGCCTATAAAACCGGAGGCACTAGTACTGCCGGGTTTGACTGTTCTGGATTTACTACGTATGTATTCAAGAAGGTGGGTCTTTCTTTGCCCCGTACTTCAAAAGCTCAATATAGTGTCGGAACTCCTGTAGCCAAAAGCAAATTGCGTTCAGGTGACCTAGTTTTCTTTAACACATTGGGCAACGGCGTATCCCATGTCGGCATTTATGTTGGAAACGGAAAATTCGCACAATCATCATCTTCATATGGCGTGACCATCACTTCACTTAGCCAGTCCTACTGGGCCAATCGCTACGTTGGTGCTAAAAGAGTAATGAGTACTTCCTCATATCAAGCTGTAGCCTACGATTAATACTTCCCCACAACTATAACCTCACAATTACATTATATAGACCTGGGTTTGATTATTGACTTAATCGAATCCAGGTTTTCTTTTGCCTTATTCTATTCTTTACACCACTAGAACGGACTTTAAACACTTTTATTTGATAAAAATTTCAATAAATATAAAAATTAGTTTAATATTATCGCTTACATATGCATTTTGTCTTTAAAAAAACGAATTTTTCTGCATGATTATGTTAAAAACGATTGCCAAGCGGCACTCTGTTTGTTACAATAACTGCAGTAAGATTTTAGTAACATTTTTGTAATCATTAAGTTGTTATTTACAAAGGTTTTGTCATGTATTGATTACAAGCTATTCCTAATCAACAGTATCAGCCGAGTTTCCTAACTATTAGGAAAACGGGGGAACCAACTTTGGGTGAATTGACCTCCATTTTTAGAGGGGTCATAGGGGACCTTCAACCGAACCCTTAAGCTAACCTCGTAGGCATCCGGAAGGGGTATAAACTTTTGAAGAAGAAGCTAGCAGCAGCAGTACTTAGCTTTTCCATTATTTTCACCATCGGAGCAGGAAGCGCTTTCGCGGATTCCAAAATGGATAAAGTGATCGACAAGACCATCGGAACTAAGTACGTATCCGGCGGCATCTCCACAAATGGATTTGATTGCTCCGGATTTACAATGTATGTATTTGATAAAATCGGTATCAATCTACCACACCAATCAGGTTCCCAGTATCAAATGGGTACTGCTATCTCCCAAGATGATTTAAGATCTGGAGATCTTGTATTCTTTAATACAAGTGGTAAGGGTGTCTCCCATGTCGGTATTTATGTCGGTGAAGGCAAGTTTGCACACGCATCTTCCTCACGCGGTGTAACGATTAGCTCCCTGAGTGATAGTTACTACGTGAAACGCTACATCGGTGCTAAACGGATTATGAGCACAGATGCTTATCATTCTGTTGCTTCTGAGACAGAAGATAATGATGATGTTCAATAAGTAAATCGTACATAGGCTCTTTTCCAAGATGTTGCTTCTTGGGGAAGAGCTTGTTTTTTTGTCTTATTTAATATTTACCCCTCTCAAAATTTGTAAAACATTAATCCTCATAAAGTTTCTGAGTCGACCATCCCTCTTTTTGTATATAATACATATAGTATTGTGTGAAACTTATACTTTCTTATATTTTAAAGTCCCCCCCGTGAAAGGAGGTCTTTGACCTTATGATAAATCCCTCCGTTACTTTTCATGTAGCACCTATGGAGACCAGTCACGCGGAAGAGATTTGCAACTGGGATTACACTCCCCCTTATAATATTTACGGCTGGATGCCTTGGGAGCAAATGCAGGCTCTTGAAATCGAGTTCGGCGACCCCCAGTTACGGAATGAGCAATATGTCTCCATATTAAATGGGCAAGGAGCTTTATGCGGATTCGCGCAGTTGTTTCCGATGGAAGGTGTTGTTCGCTTGGGGATTGGCATGCACCCCGATCTATGCGGTCAAGGCCTAGGGAAATTATTCATGGATGCAATCGTGCAAGCAGCCTTGATTCGTTATCCTGAGCGTGAGATAGATCTAGAGGTATTGACCTGGAACCAGCGGGCGATCCGAACTTATCAAAAGTGTGGATTTACGATTACCGATACGTATGAGCGCTTAACCCCCACAGGAAACAAACCATTTTATTGCATGGTCTATGACAAATAATATTAAATTCCATATTTTTCAATGATTTGATGGAATTATCGTTCATTTATTTGTCACAAACCCTATGATAACGCTTCACCTTGAGCTATAATGTAGGAAGCAGCTTACATAGAAGGGACGAACTGGGATGCAGAAATGGATCATGAGCGGTTTGTTTTTTGCCGCCTGTGCCTTTGCGGTAGTACTTATGTTTACACTTCCAGGTAAAGAAGAGGTAGCTGAACAGAATAAGCCAACGATGCCGGTAGTTCAATTGGATGCGGCAAAGGCGGAAGCAACCGTGAAAGCCAGCTGTATCACCTGTCATGGCGATCAGCTTCAAGGTGGAGTTGGACCCAGTCTTCAAAATGAAGGCGGTCAGCATGATGCTGAAGAAATCTACAGTATCGTCACTAAAGGACGCGGCCAAATGCCTTCCTTTAAAGAAAAGCTAGCCCCTGAGGAGATTGCAAACGTCGCCCTCTGGCTCTCAGAGAAAAAGTAACTACCCAAGCAACTAAAAACGCCCGTGCCAGAAGATAGTTCACTATCTGCGCACGGGCGTTTATTTATGAGTTTGGGTGAAACTAACGATTTTTCTCAAAGGCTTCATTAAATTCATGTGCCTCTCGAATATCAAGAGCTGTAATACCATCTTGCTCATTTGATTTCAGTCGTAGAGTCACTGTCTTATAATCAATCGTAATATGTGGATGGTGATCAAAGGCTTCTGAAATGGTGGCAACTTCATCAACGAAAGCAATACCCTTCATATACTGGCTGAACATATATTTTCGCACCATGGTATTCTCTTCCAGCTTCCAACCTTCCAGCTTGCTGATCTGTTCACGCAGTTCTTCTTCCGTAAATAACAATTCGTTTCCTCCCTTACTAAAAATTGCAGTAAAATCCGTAGATCCTTTACTTGTCTTATTCGTTAAACAAAACATCCCTTAGCTTCTGAGGTCCAAGGGATGTGCCAGGATAAAGGCAATATTTTCGATTAAATGTATTCAAGAATCCCAGCGATTATAACTCGGCTATACCAATTTTAACACGGGCTACTAACTACGGGCAAATTACGCCCCGCCGCCCCCTCTTCTTAAATCAAAACAACAGAGGCTAAATCCTCTTCTCCGACTAAAATATTAATGCGGTGCGTGTCCTTATCATAAATGATAACGCCGCTCCCCACCTCAATCATAGGTTCATTACCCAGCGCGAAGAAGAGATCCTCAGCCAGCGCCTCCCATACCTCCATCTTGGATTCCTGCGGCAATTCTTGCCACTCTTCCGGATCCATTTCAAAAAATAAGTACCCATCGGAAATTCTGCCGACAGCCTCGGTCAAATCCGTCAGGATTTCACCGTAATCTCTACCATGCTTTACACCCACATGTATCACTCCGTTTTCTCCACAGATGAATAATTACTTACCTTATCCATTATAGCCGAAAAAATGACTTCACAAAAAACGGAATGATGTCGATAAATAAGAATATACGTTATTCGGTTTCGCACAGAGTGCCTTGCCGCTGTTTCAAGGATGATATACGCGGCTTTGTCGGAACACATCTTATAATCTCATGGACGAGGTGCATAATGGAAATTTCAACAATACTCGGTTTAATTTTTGGTCTAGTTGCAGTAATTTGGGGTATGATCCTCAAGCACGCTCCTCTTCACGCTTTAGCCACACCCGCTGCTTACGTTATTATCTTAGTGGGGACGGCGGCCTCCATCTTTATGGCCTTTCCAATCTCGGAGGTCAAAAAGATTCCAAGTCTGTTTAAAATAATTTTTGTCAAAAAGAAATTAATCAGTAAATCCGAATTAATTACTATGTTCATGGAATGGGCTTCTATTACACGGCGTGAAGGTCTACTGGCACTTGAGTCTAAAGTCGATGAAATAGAAGATAACTTCCTCAGAAACGGCATGCGGATGATTATTGATGGGAATGATCAGGACTTTGTCCGCGATGTTCTCATGGAGGACATCCACGCCACAGAGGATAGACATAAAGCAGGCGCGCTCATTTTCACACAAGCAGGTATGTATGCTCCTACACTTGGCGTGCTCGGGGCTGTTATCGGACTTATCGCCGCTCTGGCTGATATGAGTGATATGAACAAATTGGCTGCAGCAATCGGGGCTGCCTTCATCGCAACACTACTCGGTATCTTTACAGGTTACGTATTATGGCATCCTATTGCCAATAAGCTAAAACGACTTTCCAAACGTGAAATTGAAGTTCGAATGATGATGGTCGAAGGTCTATTGTCCATACAATCCGGTGTATCCACTATTGCCATCAATCAGAAGCTTGCTGTCTTCCTAACACCTTCGGAACGAGCTAAGTTAAATGATGAGAAGGAGAGTGGATCGGGTGAGCAAAAAGACTAGACACGAAGAGCATGAAGAACACGCCGATGAATCGTGGCTACTGCCTTATTCTGATCTTATGACCCTTCTGGTAGCCTTGTTCATCGTAATGTATTCTATGAGTGCAACGGATGCCAAAAAATTCGAAGAGATGAGTCAAGCCTTCAGCTCCGCTCTTAATGGCGGTACAGGTGTTCTTGAAGAGCGGGCGGCAATGCCATCTAAGAGTCAAGAGGATTTAGGAAAAAATGATCAAATGGATAAATCAGTAGCCAAGAAAAATGAACAAACAGAAATGGCTAAGCTGCGGCAAAAGGAACAAGAAGATTTAGAGAAGCTTAAAAAGCAGTTTGATCAATATATCAGCAAGAACGGTCTTACCGATCTTCTCAGTACTAAGCTCAATCAGTCTCAGCTTATGATTACGATAAGTGATAACGCGCTGTTCGCTTCCGGACAGGCTGTAGTTAAGGATGATTCTCGGCAATTAGCAAAGTCCATCTCAACCATGCTACAGCAATTCCCGGATTATGATGTAGTTGTGCAAGGACACACCGATAATATCCCTATCTCTAATAGCGACTATTCTTCCAACTGGGACCTGAGCGCGGATCGTGCTCTTCAGTTCATGAAGATCTTGCTAACGAATACGAACTTGAATCCACGCAAGTTTAGTGCAATTGGATACGGGGAGTACCACCCTATTTCTGAAAATACTACAGCTGTTGGACGAAGTAAGAACCGCCGGGTTGAAGTGTCCATTATTCGTAAATATCAAGAAACCAAAGAGTTCTCAGGTATTGCTCCTTCCGATGAATAATGGTTGTCCTAGTTCAAAGCATAAAGAGCTGTCCCAAGGTCTTAGACCGATGGAACAGCTCTTTTTTTGATAAATTGTATTCATAATTAGATCACTATTTCTTCTAGACTATAGAAGTTTGTAGTTCAGTGTAGCTCCAAGTTCTTGCTTTTCTTCAGCAGACAATTCACGCCATTCTCCAGTTTGTAATGCCCCTAGACGAATATTCATAATCCGAATGCGTTGCAGCTTTCTAACCTCGTAGCCAAAAGCGCTGCACATACGGCGAATCTGACGATTCTTGCCCTCCGTCAAAATAATACGGAATACACGCTCTGTAATACGAGTGACCTCACAAGGTAGCGTCTTCTCACCTAATATCTTTACGCCGCTGGACATGCCGGTAATAAATGATGGCGTAATCGGTCTGTCTACAGTAACCACATACTCTTTTTCATGCCGACCTTCGGAGCGTAAAATCTTGTTAACGATGTCCCCATCGTTAGTAAGCAGAATCAATCCTTCTGAATCCTTATCGAGACGCCCAATCGGGAAGATTCGCTCATGATGACCTACAAAATCAACAATATTCCCCTTAATATGCTGCTCTGTAGTTGAAGTAATACCCACTGGCTTGTTTAACGCAATGTAAACCGTCTGGCTTGATGTTTCAAGCGCAACACCATCTATTCGCACATCATCACCCGGAACGGCCTGACTGCCAAGCACAGCAGGTTCTCCGTTGATCGTAACTCTACCGCCTTCTACCAGCTTGTCTGCTTCACGGCGTGAACAGTACCCTGTCTCACTGATGAATTTATTAATTCTCACGTTGTCCTTCACTCCGTTCATCCTTAATATTAAGCCAAGGGGTATCCGTACCAGCTGCAGGCAGCTTGATCATAACAGTTGTCCCTTGACCTACTTCACTTTGTATATCCAAATGACCCTTATGAGCCTGAATAATACGTTGGCTAATCATTAGCCCAAGGCCTGTTCCCGACTCTTTATTAGTAAAGAAGGGTTCACCCAGCTTAGGCAACATATCCTTAGGAATTCCTTCACCTTGATCTGAAATAAGAATGAAGACAGAGTCCAAGGTGTTTCTTAGCTCCATTGAAATCACACCACCATCTGGCATAGCTTCAATTGCATTTTTGACTATGTTTATAAACACCTGCTTTAGCTGGTTCACTTCACAGTGTACGGTAGATGGATGTTCAGAGAATATGGCACTAAACTGAATCCCAAACAAATGAGCTTGACTGTCTAATAGAGAAACTACATCACCAAGGATGTCCCGTACATCTTTTTCCTGGAAATGAACAGCTTGAGGCTTGGCCAAAATCAAAAATTCACTTACGATCAAATTAATCCGCTCCAGCTCGGATAACATCAGTTCAATATGGAGTGGAACCAGAATCCGCTTCTCTTGTTGAAGCTGTAAAAATCCTTTTAGCGTTGTAAGCGGATTACGAATCTCATGGGCTACACCAGCAGCTAATTGGCCTACTGTAGTCAGCTTCTCAGAGCGTCTAAGCAGTTCCTCCATTCGGTTACGTTCCGTCATATCACGTGAAACGTGAATAAAGGAATGCGGATATCCGTCTTCGTCACGAATTACCGAGGTACTAACACTAACTTCGACTATTGTTCCATCACGTTTAAGTCTTACGGTTTCAATGGGCGGTAGAACAGCACCATTCTTTAACGCATTAAGCCGCTCTTCCTCCTGCTTAAGCGCTGTCGCAGGTACAAGGTATGGCATATTACCTAATACCTCTTTGGCACTCCATCCATATAGTTCTTCGAAGGCTCTGTTCGTACTAGTAATTCGGCCATCCATATCGATCGTATGAATCGCATCAGAAGTTCCGTTAATGACGGACTCCAAATGCTCCTTAACCGCTCGGTTCTCTTCCAGTGTCTGTTTGAGTCGATTGGTGCGCTGCATGAGGTGAGCCGTCATAGCATTGATTCGCAGAGCCAACTGTCCTAGCTCATCCCGGCTTGTTACCTTTAGAGGAGGCTCAAATTTTCCTTTAGCTACATCGTTCACTTTGGCAAGTATCGCCTGAATCGGACGAGTAACAAATCCAGACAGTATGTAACTACATAACAAGAATAATGTAAGCAATAACAGTGACGTTGTCAGACTATTAATTAATTGATCATGAACGACAGATGAAATCACGGAGTAATCCAAAACGACTCCAATCACATAAGCTTTCAGTCCAGGCGATTGGATAGGAATGTAGCTTTTGAGCACTCTTTTTCCATGTACTTTCATTTCGAGCGTAACCGGCTTCTGCTTCCCTTGAGCTAATAGAATCGCCTGTCTATCCCGCTCCACATTACCATAAGTATAGGTGCCGTACTTAATGGGGCGGTTCCCCAGCTTCTTATTCAGCGTGTCGCTTCCGTCCGCCTTCATACTTGCAGAAGCAAAGGTTGCCGGGTTAAATCCTGTCAATTCTAAAATCCCTGGATTAGCTTCTTTAGTTCTCGATGCAATTTGGTCGGGATTAGTGATTTTGACGTAATCGCTGGCCTCCGTATTGAGAATAACGGGATTGATGATGTAGTTGCTCTCTTCATCACGATAATAACCCCACTTCTCAATGAAATCGGGATTGTAGGTTGAATATTCAAATGGGCCTGACCAAAAATGGTCCAAGGCCTGACCCTGACCCACGGATACCTCCTGATTATCGAACAACTCCAAAAAGGCCAGGTACCAGTACCCCCAATCCTTTGTGGACATCCCAATATCACCAGGTACCGAAGACCTTGCTACTACGACATCGTTATCAGTCTTTACCAGAATTGAAATATTAGACACGCCCACCTTGGAAGTTAGGGCTTTAAGTTCTTCATTCGTCACGTTCTTATAGTCTGGGTCCAATTCCTCGGAGGCAAAGATAGCCGCCATCCTTAAATTATGCGCAATTTGATATTCTACATAGTTAGAGCTATAGTTACTTTGTTCTACAGAAACGGCCATTTGCATAGCAGTTAGTTGCATATTATTAATGCTTTCATTCCGTAGATTATTTTGGGCGGCATAAAGGTTAAATGTCAGGTTCAGTGCTAAAATTAGCAACACCGCCCCAAAAATAATAGCAGATAGTTTTGTCTTTATGGACAAACTGTTTGTTCACCTCTTATCCACTGGTAAATCCTTGCGGGGCCTACAATAAACATCATACCTTTTGCCCTCACATTTGAAAAGACATTTCAATGAAGCATTCAATTCAAGGAATATTGAAATTCAATGGGTCTTTATCTACAATATACAAGTATAAACGCCTTCGGTGCCCTTATAAGGACGGTAAGCGATTTAGCAAGAAATATAAGAATAAAGGATAGCGAGAAATATATAATTTCTTATATTTTAAGAAACCATCCACATCTTATGCACATATAAACATTTTATTATAGAACGATGTGCACAAAAATGTGCATAAGTAGGCGGTTATCCACAGAGTTATGCACATTTTGTTAAGAACGAATATTTGTTCGTTGTACAATGGATATAAAGAAAGGGAAGATGATCTTGAATATTAGAGCGGGTGAATCGCTAGATGATATGGAGGCGGTTCATGAACATTGGATGAGGCAGGCGATAGCAGAAGCCCATAAAGCTGAAGCATTAGGAGAGGTTCCTATAGGGGCGATCGTCGTACGGCATGGTGAAATTATCGGACGCGGATACAATTTAAGAGAAACAACAATGGATTCTACAGCTCATGCAGAAATGGTAGCCATTCGTGAGGCCAGCAAATTCATGAATTCGTGGCGACTGCTGGATTGCCAGCTTTATGTTACTTTAGAGCCTTGTCCGATGTGTGCTGGGGCGATTGTGCAATCAAGGGTACCCCTCACTGTATATGGCACTCCCGATCCTAAGGCCGGGTGTGCTGGAACCCTCATGAATTTACTTGAAGAGCCGCGGTTTAATCATCGTACCGAAGTCATTCAGGGGGTTTTACAAGAGGAATGTGCAGATCTACTGACCTCATTCTTTCGCCGTTTACGTCAAAAGCCACCGAAACAAGCATAAACACCATCGGCGTCCATATTTTAAAAAAAGGAGAACCCTGAAATGACCCTTACTTTATATCATACCTCACAAAACATCTATATTTCTCCACTAGAGCTAAAGGATGCAGAGAAGTTACTGGAGCTGCGCTTGAATAATCGGTTGACACACGAACCATTTGAACCTAAACGCGATGAGCAATTCTACACGCTGGAGAGTCAACAAAGGATCATTAATCAGCGTCTGGAGGATGCGCTGGAGGACAGAGCCTATATGTTCGGTGTCTATCTGCTTGATGGACAACTAATAGGTCAAATCACGCTATCTAATGTCTCAAGAGGTGTAGCTCAGTATGCGGATTTAGGTTATTTGATGGACCATAGGATGCAAGGACAAGGCTATATGACTGCTGCGGTCGGATTGATTCTAGGCTACGCTTTTCGAGCCTTAGGTCTTCATAGGGTTCAGGCAGCCATCTTATTGCATAATGAGGCTTCCCGGAAGGTGCTGGAGAAGAGCGGATTTAAACCTGAAGGCATCGCCCGCCAATTTCTCAAAATAAATGGCCAGTGGCAGGATCACCAAACCTACGCAATATTGGCCGAAGATGTGTTACTGGTTGAACCTAAATAACTTTTTACTGACTCGTTCAGGATTCATCTATTAATAAGACCCGCATGGGCGTATATCATACGCGACATGCGGGTCTTTCTCTCATAACTTCTTATTAATAAGTCCCCAAGCTACCGAATTGCTCCTCTAGTTGATCCATTGTAATTACATCATCGCCTTGAGGAATTCCAATCTTGAACTCTGGCTTCTCATTGATCTTGTCATATTGACCTGTTCCGTTTACAGAGAAGGCTACGTTCGTACCATCTTCTGGATCATTAACTTTAATGTCCATCAATAAATCTTGGTACACAGGGAATCCGTCTTTATTGATCGCTGTATTGTAGTGGAACTGATTAATCGTAAGATACTTATCAAGATCTGCCAAGCTCTTATCGAATTCAGTTCTAGTTTCACTTGATGTGATCTCTTCTTTAGCCTTAGCTAGATCCGCATCATTAATTTGCAGCATATCCTTGTATTCTTCCTTGCTCACAATATCAATGATTTTAGGCAGGGCATTATTCACAAAGATGGTGATTGCTTCTTTAACATTATCGTTCGTCACTTTGAACTGAACGACTTGCTTAGCTTCAACACCCTCTGGCAAATTTGCTTCCTTTGGACTAAGCTCATTAAAATATTTTCCTTCATCATATTCGGCTAATACAGTGTCCATGACTTCATTAGAGAACTTTTGCATTTTCTGCGTATCCAGAGAGTTTGGATTAAATTCAGCACCCTCTTGCTCAGCCAACGCCTTGAGATCCACCTCTACAAACTTGTTAACGATTGTCTCCGGAATCGGGAAGAACGGAATCGATGGAATCTTAACATACAGCTTCTCAGTGGTCATCACCATAGGGACATTGAAGCTCATGCTCATATCGCCCTTGAGATTCAGAACCATAGTTAGCTCTGTCTGCATTGGATCAGCCTGATAAACCCCATCAACGGTTATATCAGCGTTCTTAAGCATGCTGAGTACCTGTGTTGTCATTGCAGCAGATTCAGCATCAGCGGTCTCGATGGTTAGATCATTGATCGAGAACTTACTCTTCATCTCATATGAAGACATCGTGGTCGCTTTTGTAGCGGCTGATTTTAAGGCCTCTTTTGGCGCCTCCTGTTTACTTCCACATCCCGGCAGAATTACTGCTGCTGTTAGCAACAGCGCCGCGGCCGATAAACCCCATTTTTTGTTCATTATTTTTCTCCTCTCCCATGTAAAAAAAATCTCCCCCCTCTAATGATAAACTATTTGTAAAAATCAAGAAACACTTCTTTATAATTCTTATTGTTTTTATTTGTTATCCCTGCGGATTATGATGGTCTACATGATTAGCCTGTTTCACCTTTTTAGATCCGGAAAGTGGCTTTGGTGCTGAAGAATGATGCTCCTTTCTAGGTTGACCATCGTTGGGCTGTGCCCCGGGAACTGGAATACTCTTTGGCTTTGACATTGTTCATTCCTCCTAAGGATTAGTCATATTCTGAAGAGCCTGAGCACATTCGTGTATTTGCCGTGTGTACTGCTGTGCTAATAGCTGCACTGCATCGCTATGCTCATCAATATGAATTCCACTCTGCTCCACATCAAGCAGATCAACAGCAACCTCCCTGCTATCTACATACTTACATCGGAAATCAAGGGAGTAACCTTGACGTCCCGCTGCATTAAAATGAATCAGCAGACTATTCGGGTCACCTTCATCCGCCAGTACATTAAAACTGTCCCCATCCTCCATTAACGCAGGCAGGCGTTCTTGCCAGGCCGAGACAAGATTATGCTGATCTACTTCCAATTGTCTGTCCATAATTATGATCATCCTCCTTCTCTAATACATTGCGGAGAAATCAATCTTTTTATTCTCATTGAACTTAGGCACATTAAACAATAACTAAAATTGAACTAGTTCAAGCACAACAAAAAAACCGCCCCCAGAGGAGACGGTTTCTATCTACTTATTTCTTAAAGTTCTTAAAGGAATGGCGGAGAGGATGGGATTCGAACCCATGTGGGCTTGCACCCTAACGGTTTTCAAGACCGCCCCGTTATGACCGCTTCGGTACCTCTCCAAATGCATATAAATTTCACATGCATTAGTAATTGTACCATATGGTGTAGAGAAAAAGCAACCCTTTTATTAAATAGATTTAGGTTGGATCGATTTCACATTGCGCATATACGGTTGTAGACATTCCGGAATCAGCACACTTCCATCTTCTTGCTGATAATTCTCAAGGATTGCTGCAACAGTACGTCCAACAGCCAAAGCAGATCCATTCAGTGTATGAACAAATTCGGGCTTGGACTTTGGATCTTTACGGAAACGAATATTTGCCCGACGCGCTTGGAAGTCCTCCGTATTCGAGCAGGAAGAGATTTCACGGTACATTCCACTCTCAGGCAGCCATACTTCCAAATCGTACGTCTTAGCCGAAGTAAAGCCCATATCAGCTGTACATAGCCCAAGTACACGATAAGGCAGTCCCAGAAGCTGCAGCACACGTTCAGCATCTGCTGTCATTTTCTCTAACTCCTCATAAGAGGATTCAGGTGTAGTAAGCTTCACCAGCTCTACTTTGTTGAACTGATGCTGACGAATTAAACCACGAGTATCACGGCCCGCTGAACCCGCCTCAGAACGGAAACAAGAGCTGTATGCTACATGGTACTTAGGCAGGTCTGCTGCTGTCAAAATCTCTTCGCGATAGTAGTTCGTTACAGGTACTTCCGCTGTAGGAATCAAATAGTATTCAGTGTCACGTAGCTTAAACAGATCTTCCTCAAACTTAGGAAGTTGTCCTGTTCCGTATAAGCTGTCTTTATTTACAATGTAAGGTGGCAGCATTTCTTCATAATTATGCTCACCACTGTGAAGATCCATCATAAAGTTAATTAGCGCCCGCTCTAAACGTGCTCCCAATCCTTTATAGAAAACAAACCGGGATCCCGTAACCTTGGCCGCAGCTTCAAAATCAATAATATCGAGCTGCTGTGCAAGCTCCCAGTGTGATTTTGGAGTAAATCCGAACTCTTTCGGCTCTGACCAGCGACGCAATTCAACGTTATCGTCCTCGGACTTCCCTACTGGAACTGAATCATGAGGAATATTCGGAATGCTCATAGTAAGATCAGCAATCTGAGCTTCCAATTCGCGTACTTCGTCATCGAGCTCTTTAATTCGATCAGATACCGTACGCATTTCTGCGATTAAGTCATCTGCTGGCTCACCATTCTTTTTCTTCTTCGCTACGTCACCCGATACCGTATTACGACGGTTCTTAAGACCTTCTGTTTCTTGCAGTAATTCACGTCTGCGTAGATCAAGTTGTGGAAAATCAGCAATCAAATCCAGTGATTTACCCCGTTTCTCTAAGGCTTGTTCAACTCGAGCGTAATCACTGCGCAATACTTTTACGTCTAACACAAAGTTTCCCTCCTGAAAACAGCCTAAACTCTTTCAAATTGCTGCTTACAGCTTTGAAAGAGTCAGAATGTTCTTATATGCGATTCTGTTGTTGCACTTGCCTAGTAGTCTCTACCATATCGGCAAAATATTGATGCAGTCTAAAATCATCGGTCAGTTCTGGATGAAAAGAAGACACCAGCAGGTTACCCTCCCGCGCAGTTACAATCTCATCATTATAGACTGTAAGCACATCGACTCCCGGACCTACCTCGTTGATAAGCGGTGCACGTATAAACACAGCACGGACCGGCTCATCGATGCCTTTAACCTCCAGATCACATTCAAAGCTTTCCCGTTGACGACCAAATGCATTCCGGGCTACCGTTATATCCATTAGCTCCAAATGCCCTGGTTCGCCGCCGGCAATCCTTTTGGCCAGAACAATCATTCCCGCGCAAGTTCCAAAGATCGGCTTCTCCTGATTGGAGAAATCACGTATGGCTTCGATGAAGCCGTATTTCCGCATCAGCTTACCGATTGTTGTACTTTCACCACCAGGAATAATTAGGCCATCAACCTCATCAAGCTGCTCTACCCGCTTGATAGGTACGCCCTCTGCACCGGTCTTCTCTATACTAACAATATGCTCCGTAACAGCGCCTTGAAGCGCCAGCACTCCTATTTTCATCCGGGCAACCTTCTCTCTATTAACGGCCACGCTCTGACATACGTTCAGCCGGGGTTAGAGTTGCAATATCAATCCCCTTCATTGGTGCACCAAGGTTCTTGGATACTTCTGCAATCAGTTTGTAATCAGTATAGTGTGTAGTAGCTTCAACAATCGCGCGTGCAAATTTCTCAGGGTTGTCCGATTTAAAAATACCCGAGCCTACGAACACACCATCCGCACCTAGATGCATCATCAGGGCAGCATCGGCAGGAGTTGCTACACCGCCAGCCGCAAAGTTAACAACCGGCAACTTGCCAAGCTCATGTACTTCAAGCAGCAACTCGTAAGGCACTCCCAGGTTCTTAGCTTCATTATATAGCTCATCCTTGGACAAATTGGTTACTTTGCGGATTTGGCTGTTGATAAAGCGCATATGACGCACTGCTTCAACAATGTTGCCTGTTCCTGGCTCACCTTTCGTACGAATCATGGATGCACCTTCATTAATACGTCTCAGGGCTTCTCCAAGATCCTTAGCTCCACATACGAATGGAACAGTGAACTCACGTTTATTAATATGGAACACTTCATCAGCAGGAGTAAGAACTTCACTCTCATCCAAATAGTCAACACCCAAGGATTCCAGGACCTTTGCTTCTACGTAATGGCCAATACGAGCCTTAGCCATAACAGGGATACTTACCACTTTAATAACCTCTTCTACAATTGTAGGATCGGCCATTCGTGCTACACCGCCAGCTGCGCGAATGTCAGAAGGTACGCGTTCCAAAGCCATAACTGCTACTGCACCCGCAGCCTCAGCAATTTTTGCTTGTTCTGCATTCATGACGTCCATAATGACGCCGCCTTTTTGCATTTCTGCCATGCCTCTTTTAACTCGCGATGTTCCAGTTTCCATGTCCTAGCCCCCCGAATGATCTATCGTAATCTAACTTGTAATTTTACCCCAATGAAGGGAAATATACAATCCACTTACTCGGAATTAATACAATTTTCGACGCTAAATTCATTAGAACAAGTTCTTGATCCCTGTAAATAAATCGCCGAAGAAATCTCCAATGGCTCTAAGGAATAAGCTGAACCAACCGGCTTTCTCCGCTTCTTCAGCAGTAATCAGATTAACTGTCTTCTGCTGAACATCCGACATGCCTTCAACTTGGTAGGAATAAGTGACCTTACCCACTTTAGCAGATTGTTCTATAGGAGCAACTAAGGTTGCCGGATCATTTATTTCAACGGTTGTTTTAATTTCAGGGGAGGTTGTTCCCTTAGGGACGATAAATGAAACAGCTTCATCCGTAACTACAGACACCTCTTTACTTTTCCCTTTAAGAACTGGCACGGTTTCATTCCCCGCTATTACTGTTTTAGGGGCTACAACTTGTTTGATTTCAAAATTATTAAATCCGAAATCAAGTACTTTTTTCGTCTCTGTAAAACGGTGTGGCTCTGTATCAGCCCCCATTACTACACTTATCAGACGCATGCCATCACGTACAGCTGTACCTGCAAAACAATATTTAGCTCTAGCGGTATGGCCTGTCTTCAAGCCATCCAATCCCTCATATGCATAAGCCTTAAAATTCTGGATATTCTTATTAGCTTCCAACATCCAGTTAAAGTTAATCATTGGCGCGGTATCGCGTTCACGGAACTTATAAGACTGAACCGTAGTAAATCTATTAAAATCAGGATGATCCGTAACGATATGTTTGGCAAGGATAGCAGCATCCATCGCTGACATTACGTTTTCTTTCTTATCAGTTGAGCGGTACTTCTTAGGCATGTCAGCTTTGTCTAATCCAGTAGAATTAACAAAATAAGCAGTTTTCATCCCCATCTTCTGGGCAGTCTGATTCATTAGCTCTACGAATTCCAATTCTGATCCAGAAACTAGTTCTGCCAAAGCTACTGTAGCATCATTTGCAGATCCGACAGCCATTGCTATGTACAGCTCTTCAACCGTATGCTCGTCATTTTCCGCTAGAAAAATCCGTGATCCGACTTGTTTAGACGCATTTTCACCTACTATGACTTTTTGATCCCAGGAAAGCTGTCCTGTCTTCACTGCTTCTGCTACAAGATACTCTGTCATCATCTTAGTCATACTAGCTGGAGGCAAAGCCTCATCTGCATTCATTGATAGAAGAACTTCACCTGTTGTTGGTTCTATTAGAACCGCTGATTTCAAATTTAGACCCAGTGATTCCACAGAAGGGATCTTTACCGCTTTCTGAGTGGTCTGAGCTGCAGTACCAGCTTGTATTGTCGTAGTCGTACCTTCCTCAGCGAATGCCGGAAGTGGAGTGGAAACTAACATATTTAAAAGTAGACCTACTGTGACTGTCTTAATCATAAATTGCTTACCGTTAAACTTCTGCTTGTGCTTCAATGATTACTACTCTCCTTTAAACCTCATATCAATAGCTTGTTCTATTCTAACACAGGGGTACACGCAAAAAAAGACAGACAGGACGAAATAGTCCTGTCTGTCCAAAAAATAGTCTTTCTAGTCCATTACACGGAATAGTTTGGCGCTTCTTTCGTGATTTGCACATCATGTGGATGGCTTTCGCGAAGTCCAGCACTTGTGATACGAATGAACGAAGTGTCATTCCGGAGCTCTTCGAGCGACTTGGTACCACAGTAGCCCATACCCGAACGCAGCCCGCCAATCAATTGATGAACGGTATCCGAAAGAGGTCCTTTAAAAGCGATACGGCCTTCAATTCCTTCAGGAACAAGCTTCTTATCGTCATCCTGGAAATAACGATCCTTACTACCTTGTTTCATGGCACTCATACTGCCCATACCACGATATACTTTAAATTTACGGCCTTGATAAAGCTCCGATTCTCCTGGGCTTTCTTCTGTACCCGCAAACATACTTCCCATCATTACTGCATGAGCACCAGCGGCAATAGCCTTAGTGATTTCACCGGAGTACTTGATTCCACCGTCAGCGATGATAGGAACTCCGTACTCACGAGCAACCGTTGCACAATCATAAATGGCTGTAACCTGCGGAACACCGATACCAGCGATAACGCGTGTTGTACAGATAGATCCAGGTCCAATACCTACTTTAACTACAGAAGCTCCAGCTTCAATAAGTTCACGGGTTGCTTCACCTGTAGCCACGTTACCAGCAACAATCGTAAGATCAGGATACAACTCACGAATTTGGCGAACAGCTTCAATAATATTAATATGATGACCATGTGCAGAATCAACGACAATCAGATCTACACCTGATTTAACTAACGCTGCAGTACGTTCGAATGTATCTTTAGAGATACCGACAGCTGCTCCAACTAGTAAGCGACCGTGTGCATCTTTCGCTCCGTTAGGGAACTGAATGGCTTTCTCGATATCTTTAATCGTGATCAAGCCCTTAAGAACGTTATTCTCGTCCACCAGCGGCAATTTCTCAATTTTATGACGTTGTAAGATGCCTTCTGCTTCTTGAAGTGTCGTACCTACAGCAGCAGTCACGAGATTCTCATGCGTCATAACTTCTTTAATTGGAATACTATAGTCATGAATAAAGCGTAAATCTCTATTAGTTAGAATACCGACCAGTTTGTTGTCACTGTCTACGATCGGTACTCCTGAAATGCGATATTTACCCATCAATAGTTCAGCATCAGAAACCAGATGTTCTGCTGAAAGTGAGAAAGGGTTAGTAATAACTCCGCTCTCGGAACGCTTCACACGATCCACTTCTTCCGCTTGCTGCTCTACAGGCATATTCTTGTGAATAATGCCGATACCACCCTCACGAGCAATAGCAATGGCCATAGCCGCTTCTGTGACTGTGTCCATACCTGCACTCATAAGCGGGATGTTCAACTTCACATTCTTACTTAGAACTGTAGTCAAATCTACTTCCTTCGGCAGTACCTCAGATTTACGCGGAACCAGCAGCACATCATCAAAAGTTAGACCTTCTTTACCAAACTTATCTTTCCACACCTGGGTCATTCCTCCTCGGTTGTTTTTAAATTATACCCGCCTACAAACTTTATAAAGAAGAACCTTCGCCTTTAAGTCCATTCACGACAGACAACTCTGTACATCTGGAAGTAGAACAAGTTCATATCTTCAATTTAGGTTTGTGATGCTCATCCAAAAATATATTATTGCCATCTTAGCAAAGGGCATTTGGACTGTCAAGAACATTACATCATCAGAGTAGGTATTCAAAAAACGACTCTCGAGTAAGCGAATTATTGGACTATTGTCCACGCACAGTGGACGTTTTGTAGTGGAATTATAAAATTCACCACAGCCACCACCAATCCTTACGCCTATCTCTACTGTAGTATCTCAAATTAAACCCTAATGAATTCTTCAATAATACAACAAAAAGACCACTGTCGATTTCTCAACAGTGGTCTTGCGTGCTTGGCAACGTCCTACTCTCCCAGGACCCTTCGGTCCAAGTACCATCGGCGCTGGAGGGCTTAACGGTCGTGTTCGGGATGGGTACGCGTGGAACCCCTCCGCTATCGCCACCAAACATGCGTCTGTGAAACAGACGCTGCCGCGTGAAATTTGCTTCATCACCAGAAGTGAGAATAAATTTCTAAGCGTGTTACAGGCTTGATGCCTGAAAACTGAATCCGAATTGAATTTGCGTTTTAAGTATAGGATAAGCCCTCGACCGATTAGTATTGGTCAGCTCCATGCATTACTGCACTTCCACCTCCAACCTATCTACCTCGTCGTCTTCAAGGGGTCTTACTAATTGGGAAATCTCATCTTGAGGGGGGCTTCACGCTTAGATGCTTTCAGCGCTTATCCCGTCCGTACGTAGCTACCCAGCCATGCTCCTGGCGGAACAACTGGTGCACCAGCGGTACGTCCATCCCGGTCCTCTCGTACTAAGGACAGCTCCTCTCAAATTTCCTGCGCCCACGACAGATAGGGACCGAACTGTCTCACGACGTTCTGAACCCAGCTCGCGTACCGCTTTAATGGGCGAACAGCCCAACCCTTGGGACCTACTTCAGCCCCAGGATGCGATGAGCCGACATCGAGGTGCCAAACCTCCCCGTCGATGTGGACTCTTGGGGGAGATAAGCCTGTTATCCCCAGGGTAGCTTTTATCCGTTGAGCGATGGCCCTTCCATGCGGTACCACCGGATCACTAAGTCCGACTTTCGTCCCTGCTCGACTTGTAGGTCTCGCAGTCAAGCTCCCTTATGCCTTTGCACTCTTCGAATGATTTCCAACCATTCTGAGGGAACCTTGGAACGCCTCCGTTACTCTTTAGGAGGCGACCGCCCCAGTCAAACTGCCCGCCTGACACGGTCCCCGTACCCGATTAGGGCACTAGGTTAGAACCTAGATACGATCAGGGTGGTATCCCAACGGCGCCTCCACCGAAGCTTGCGCTCCGATTTCTACGGCTCCCACCTATCCTGTACAGATCGTACCCAAATTCAATATCAAGCTGCAGTAAAGCTCCATGGGGTCTTTCCGTCTTGTCGCGGGTAACCTGCATCTTCACAGGTATTAAAATTTCACCGGATCTCTCGTTGAGACAGCGCCCAAGTCGTTACGCCATTCGTGCGGGTCAGAATTTACCTGACAAGGAATTTCGCTACCTTAGGACCGTTATAGTTACGGCCGCCGTTTACTGGGGCTTCGGTTCATAGCTTCGGGTTACCCCTAACCACTCCCCTTAACCTTCCAGCACCGGGCAGGCGTCAGCCCGTATACTTCGCCTTGCGGCTTCGCACAGACCTGTGTTTTTGCTAAACAGTCGCTTGGGCCTTTTCACTGCGGCCCCCTCGTGCTATTCACACTACCGGGGCACCCCTTCTCCCGAAGTTACGGGGTCATTTTGCCGAGTTCCTTAACGAGAGTTCTTCCGCGCGCCTTAGAATTCTCTTCTCGCCTACCTGTGTCGGTTTGCGGTACGGGCACCTTCTCCTGGCTAGAGGCTTTTCTTGGCAGTGTGAGATCATGACCTTCGCTACTACAATTTTCGCTCCCCATCACAGCCCAGCCTTAACGATGTGCGGATTTGCCTACACATCAGCCTCACTGCTTAGACGGACATATCCATCAGTCCGCGTCACTACCCTCCTGCGTCACCCCATCGCTCATAGCGGATTACGGTGGTACAGTAATTTCAAACTGTTGTCCTTCGACTACGCCTTTCGGCCTCGCCTTAGGTCCCGACTTACCCTGAGCGGACGAGCCTTCCTCAGGAAACCTTGGGCTTTCGGCGGATCAGATTCTCACTGATCTTTTCGTTACTCATACCGGCATTCTCACTTGTATGCTGTCCAGCGCTCCTTACGGTACACCTTCAACCCACATACAACGCTCCCCTACCCCAGATACATACGTATCTAGCCATAGCTTCGGTGGTGTGTTTAGCCCCGTTACATTTTCGGCGCAGAGTCACTCGACCAGTGAGCTATTACGCACTCTTTCAATGGTGGCTGCTTCTAAGCCAACATCCTGGTTGTCTGTGCAACTCCACATCCTTTCCCACTTAACACACACTTGGGGACCTTAGCTGATGGTCTGGGCTGTTTCCCTTTTGACAATGGATCTTAGCACTCACTGTCTGACTCCCGGCAATAAGTATATGGCATTCGGAGTTTGACTGAGCTTGGTAATCCTTGCGGACCCCGCACCCAATCAGTGCTCTACCTCCACTACTCTTATACCGAGGCTAGCCCTAAAGCTATTTCGGGGAGAACCAGCTATCTCCGAGTTCGATTGGAATTTCTCCGCTACCCCCACCTCATCCCCGCACTTTTCAACGTGCGTGGGTTCGGGCCTCCAGTGCGTGTTACCGCACCTTCACCCTGGACAGGGGTAGATCACACGGTTTCGGGTCTACGTCCACATACTGAGTCGCCCTATTCAGACTCGCTTTCGCTGCGGCTCCGTCTTCTCGACTTAACCTTGCATGTTAAACGTAACTCGCCGGTTCATTCTACAAAAGGCACGCCATCACCCATAGATAGGGCTCTGACTTTTTGTAAGCACACGGTTTCAGGTTCTATTTCACTCCCCTTCCGGGGTGCTTTTCACCTTTCCCTCACGGTACTGTTTCACTATCGGTCGCCAGGTAGTATTTAGCCTTAGCAGATGGTCCTGCTGGATTCATACGGGGTTTCACGTGCCCCGCACTACTCGGGATCCGTCTCGGAGAGAACACAGTTTAGGCTACAGGGCTTTTACCTCTATCGCGGGCCTTTCCAGACCTCTTCGCCTACCATATTCCTTTGTAACTCCATGTGAGACGTCCCACAACCCCTAAGAGCAAGCTCTTAGGTTTAGGCTGTTCCGCGTTCGCTCGCCGCTACTGACGGAATCACTATTGTTTTCTCTTCCTCAGGGTACTTAGATGTTTCAGTTCCCCTGGTCTGCCTCTACACACCCTATGTATTCAGATGTGAGTAACTGCGAATTACCACAGCTGGGTTTCCCCATTCGGACACCCCCGGATCAAAGCTTGCTTACAGCTCCCCGAGGCAGTTTCGTTGTTCGCCACGTCCTTCGTCGGCTCCTGGCGCCTAGGCATCCTCCGTGTGCTCTTATTAGCTTAACCTTGATTTTTCCGCAGGAAAATATCATACGATATCTCTCTTGGAATCATCTCACTAATAACATTTACTTGTTTGCACAAGTTGCTAAAAGATGTTCTAAAACGCAAATTCGTTTCGGTATCCAGTTTTCAAGGATCAAGTCTTACTTGAGAGCTTAAACTCTCAAAACTGAGCAACGAGTGAGTAACAGGCCTAAACCTGAGATTGTGGAAGTTTAACTTCCGATTTGAATGTCTTCATTGCAGAAGACGATTCTCCATAG
Source organism: Paenibacillus sp. FSL E2-0201 (assembly GCF_037963325.1). Classification (NCBI taxonomy): domain Bacteria; kingdom Bacillati; phylum Bacillota; class Bacilli; order Caryophanales; family Paenibacillaceae; genus Paenibacillus; species Paenibacillus sp. FSL E2-0201. The sequence continues at coordinate 93,288 of NZ_CP150154.1, read as the reverse complement.
AAAGGAGGTGATCCAGCCGCACCTTCCGATACGGCTACCTTGTTACGACTTCACCCCAATCATCTACCCCACCTTCGGCGGCTGGCTCCCTTGCGGGTTACCCCACCGACTTCGGGTGTTGTAAACTCTCGTGGTGTGACGGGCGGTGTGTACAAGACCCGGGAACGTATTCACCGCGGCATGCTGATCCGCGATTACTAGCAATTCCGACTTCATGCAGGCGAGTTGCAGCCTGCAATCCGAACTGAGACCGGCTTTGATGGGATTGGCTCCACCTCGCGGCTTCGCTTCCCGTTGTACCGGCCATTGTAGTACGTGTGTAGCCCAGGTCATAAGGGGCATGATGATTTGACGTCATCCCCACCTTCCTCCGGTTTGTCACCGGCAGTCACTCTAGAGTGCCCAACATTACTTGCTGGCAACTAAAGTTAAGGGTTGCGCTCGTTGCGGGACTTAACCCAACATCTCACGACACGAGCTGACGACAACCATGCACCACCTGTCTCCTCTGTCCCGAAGGCCGCTGCTATCTCTAGCAGATTCAGAGGGATGTCAAGACCTGGTAAGGTTCTTCGCGTTGCTTCGAATTAAACCACATACTCCACTGCTTGTGCGGGTCCCCGTCAATTCCTTTGAGTTTCAGTCTTGCGACCGTACTCCCCAGGCGGAGTGCTTACTGTGTTAACTTCGGCACCAAGGGTATCGAAACCCCTAACACCTAGCACTCATCGTTTACGGCGTGGACTACCAGGGTATCTAATCCTGTTTGCTCCCCACGCTTTCGCGCCTCAGCGTCAGTTACAGCCCAGAAAGTCGCCTTCGCCACTGGTGTTCCTCCACATATCTACGCATTTCACCGCTACACGTGGAATTCCACTTTCCTCTTCTGTACTCAAGTCACCCAGTTTCCAGTGCGACCTTAGGTTGAGCCCAAGGTTTAAACACCAGACTTAAATGACCGCCTGCGCGCGCTTTACGCCCAATAATTCCGGACAACGCTTGCCCCCTACGTATTACCGCGGCTGCTGGCACGTAGTTAGCCGGGGCTTTCTTCTCAGGTACCGTCACTCCGATAGCAGTTACTCTACCGGACGTTCTTCCCTGGCAACAGAGCTTTACGATCCGAAAACCTTCATCACTCACGCGGCGTTGCTCCGTCAGACTTTCGTCCATTGCGGAAGATTCCCTACTGCTGCCTCCCGTAGGAGTCTGGGCCGTGTCTCAGTCCCAGTGTGGCCGTTCACCCTCTCAGGTCGGCTACGCATCGTCGCCTTGGTGGGCCGTTACCCCACCAACTAGCTAATGCGCCGCAGGCCCATCCCTCAGTGACAGATTGCTCCGTCTTTCATTCTTCCTTCAGGAGAAAAAAGAAATTATCCGGTATTAGCTACCGTTTCCGGTAGTTATCCCAGTCTAAGGGGCAGGTTGCCTACGTGTTACTCACCCGTCCGCCGCTAAGTTATTTTGAAAGCAAGCTTTCAAAATAACTCCGCTCGACTTGCATGTATTAGGCACGCCGCCAGCGTTCGTCCTGAGCCAGGATCAAACTCTCCAATTAGTATTGAAAAGAGCGATATGCTCATTTTGAAACATCTGACGAGAAAATTAATTCTCACGATGAAATTTCAAAAGCGTAAAGTACGCTGTGAAACTCATCAGTTTTGGATTTCACTTTCGTGATTTCCTACTCACTCGTTGTTCAGTTTTCAAAGATCAAGTTCTCGTTGGTGCCGTTTAATGTCTCAGCAGCAACTCTTATACCATATCATGTCCGGCTATTTAATGTCAAGCTCTTTTTTCAACTTCTTTTTCGAGCTCGGCATGTGTATTTCTTGGCCGGACTTAGAATATATCATGTATAGAGATTGATTGCAACACTTTTTTTCAAACAAATTAGCATTAAGCTATATATCCTCAAAACAATACTGAAACCCTTACCTTCTGATCAACAGTAGCCAAGGAGAACCGCCGTTAGACAGCTCCCCCGTGCTCATTGTTGTATAAATACTATTCGTTTGTACGGTTACGCATATGCGGGAACAGCAGTACATCACGAATAGATGCAGAATTCGTAAGCAACATAATCAAACGGTCAACACCGATTCCTAGTCCACCAGTAGGAGGCATACCATATTCCAAAGCACGGATGAAGTCATCATCCATCTCATGAGCTTCGTCATTTCCTTGCTCTTTCTCCTGGATTTGCGCTTCAAAGCGTTGACGTTGGTCGATCGGATCATTCAATTCACTAAATGCATTCGCATGCTCACGACCCACAATAAACAATTCAAAACGATCGGTGAAGCGTGGATCCTCATCGTTTTTCTTAGCAAGTGGTGAGATTTCAACCGGATGTCCCATTACAAAGGTAGGCTGAATCAGAGTTTCCTCTACAAATTGCTCGAAGAAAGCATTTAGGATATGGCCGAAAGACATGTGCTTCTCTACAGGTACACGGTGCTCTTTTGCGAGAGCCTGTGCTTCCTCATCTGTCATATGAACACTGAAATCAACACCGGTTACTTCTTTAACGGCATCAACCATAGTTACACGACGCCATCCTGGTGACAGATCTACCGGCTTGCCCTGATAGTCGACCTGTTGAGTTCCTAATACCTCTTGGGCAATATGAGCGATCATATTCTCCGTAAGGTTCATGATGTCCTTGTAATCAGCATAAGCTTCATACAGCTCAATCATAGTAAACTCAGGATTATGACGAGTCGAGATCCCTTCATTACGGTAGACACGACCGATTTCGTATACTTTTTCCAATCCACCAACAATAAGACGTTTCAAATGAAGCTCAATCGCAATCCGCATATACAGCTGCATTTCAAGCGTATTGTGGTAAGTGATAAACGGACGCGCAGCAGCTCCACCGGCAATCGCATGAAGTGTTGGTGTTTCGACTTCAAGATAACCAAGTGAATCCAAATAACGACGCATCGATTGAATGATTCTTGAACGAGCAATAAATGTCTGTTGAACTTCTGGATTAATAATCAAATCAACATAGCGCTGACGGTAACGCAGCTCTACATCTTTAAGGCCATGATATTTCTCAGGAAGTGGCAACAAGGACTTGGACAAGACTTCGAGATTATGCACTTTGATGGAGGTCTCGCCTGTTTTAGTTTTGAATACTGTTCCGCGAACGCCGATGATATCTCCTAGATCGAGAACATTGAACGCTGCGTATTGCGTTTCAGGAATGCTGTCTTGACGAACATAAAGCTGGATTCTTCCACTGAGGTCTTGGATATGCGCAAAACTGGCTTTACCCATCACACGTTTTGCCATAATACGGCCTGCTATGCTGACTTCAACGGATAGCTCGTCCAATTCTTCTTTAGAAAGTCCATCATACTTCGATACTAAGTCGCCAGCGTTAGCTGTACGCTCATACTTTTTGCCGAAAGGATCGATACCAAGTCCTCTTAGCTCGTCCAATTTGGCACGGCGGATTTGCAAAAGCTCACTAAGTTCGTTCTCTGCATTTTCCACATTATTGATTTCCTCGGTCATGCTATTCATCCCCTTACAGATATAAATCCCTTATATTTTGAAAAAAAGCTTCCCTAAGGAAGCTTTCCCAAACAATGTTCCCTTATCTGCCTGCATACAACAAAACTACTTATACATTCGGCAGCACATCTATTTACAGACTATAAGATCTGTACACTACTTCATTCTGATATCGAGAATTTTATATTGAATAACGCCTGCAGGTGTATTAACGTCAACAATCGTGCCTATTTTCTTGCCGATGATGGCTTTGCCTACTGGACTTTCATTGGAGATCTTATTATTCAGTGGATCGGACTCCGCTGTACCTACGATCGTGTATTCCATAGTGTCACCATATTCCAAATCTTCTACACTTACAGTAACACCGATACTTACCACATCAGTAACGATCTCGTCGCTATTAATGATGCGCGCGTTGCGAAGCATCTTCTCCAAGGTGATAACGCGTCCTTCGATAAAAGCCTGCTCATTCTTCGCGTCTTCATACTCCGAGTTCTCACTGATATCTCCGTAGCCAATCGCTACCTTAATCCGTTCAGCAACCTCACGGCGTTTCACAGATTTGAGGGTCTCCAGCTCATCTTCCAGACGCTTTAGCCCGTCCGGCGTAAGGATGACTTCTTTATCGCTCATCTCAACCGATTCTCCTGTCGTATACAATTATTGAAAACACCATACTATATGCTAATCTAGGAGGATAAGAACACTCCCTGCTGCATTGCTCTTACTGTAACGGCGATTTTATACTGTGAAATTATATTGGAACCGCTACAAAATGTCAATGACACCACATATAAAGTGGGATGTGTTCAAAAAGCGTTAGGAAAATAACGTTTATACTGCGGATGAAGACATTTCATTCCCCTTATTCGCTTCTTCATGCTGAAGTTGAACGACAAAATCATTCAAAATCTTCACCATTCCATCACGTTTGGTCTCTAACATGAGTACATCCTTCACACGTGCAGCAGACTTTAGGCCTTTTAAATACCAAGCCATATGCTTACGCATATCACGAACAGCAATGGCTTCTCCCTTAAGAGCAACCAGTCGATCCATATGAAGAATGGCAACCTTAATTTTCTCATCTAACCCCGGCTCAGGCATCAGTTCCCCGGTGCTTAAATACTGAATCGTACGATACAGCATCCATGGGTTACCTAGCGCACCACGCCCGATCATCACACCATCACAACCCGTCTGATCAAGCATAGCCCGAGCATCTTCAGGTGTATTGACATCCCCATTGCCGATAACCGGAATGGAGACCGCTTCCTTTGCCATCTTGATATAATTCCAATCCGCACGACCCGTGTAGAGTTGCTCCCGTGTTCGTCCGTGTACACTGACAGCCTTGCCACCCGCACGTTCTACTGCACGCGCATTATCTTCGACAAAAATATGCTCACTATCCCAGCCAATCCGCATCTTCACAGTTACAGGCTTATCAACAACATCGACAACCGCGGATACCATTTCATAGATTTTGTCGGGATTCAGAAGCCAACGGGCTCCCGCATCACATTTTGTTACTTTAGGCACCGGGCATCCCATATTGATATCGATAATATCAGCATTGGTCTCTTTATCAACTACTTTTGCCGCTTGTACCAGTGACTCTCTGTCTCCACCAAAAATCTGCAAACTAAGCGGTTTCTCACGTTCATCCACGAACAACATTTCGCGAGTACGCGTATTTCCGTGAATAATAGCCTTGTCGCTCACCATTTCTGCACAGACTAAACCTGTACCAAACTCTTTAGCGATTAGACGAAAAGCTGGATTGCAAACGCCAGCCATAGGTGCCAGAACAACTTGATTCTTCATCTCAATGTCGCCAATCTTCAGCATTCGTATCATTTCCTTATTCCTATTTGTATTCCTTAAAAATTATGAGTTAGGATTTGCCAATTCTTCGGTTGTAACCCCTAGGACATTCGCAATTTTATCTAAAATTTGATCTTCCAAATGTCTGTTGCCTCTCTCGACTGCGCCAAGCACAGCCAATGAAATCCCAGCGAGATCCGCAAGCTCCTGTTGAGTGTAGCCTTTTAGCTTGCGGAATGCCCTGATCCTCCGTCCCATACGCTTGTTGTCCACAACCGAATTCCTTCCTTCCCGTCTATGTCTTGAAGCGCTGCTGTGATCAACTTGCGGAGTCCGGAAGACTGTTCGTCCTGTGGAACGATATCACTGAGCGGAAGCATTACAAATGCACGCTCAAACATACGCGGATGCGGTAACGTTAAATGCGGGGTATCCAGTGTCTGCCCCTCTACCCACAATAGATCTAGATCTACCGTTCTCGGCCCATACCGGATATCCCGGATACGACCCAGCTGCGTCTCAATCCCCAGCATTACTTCCAGCAAGGTCTCTGGCGCAAGCGTCGTGCGCAAAGCTGCTGCCATATTGAGAAACTGTGGCTGATCTAAATAACCTACAGGCTCTGTCTCGTAAACTTTGGAGCAGCGAACCACCTTTATTTCATCATGATTATTCAGTCTGTTCAAAGCCTCTGACAGCGTACCCTCACGGTCACCCAAATTAGCCCCTAAAGCAATATAAGCCTCTGATTCTTCAGAGGTGGAATGTATATTCATGGACATTGTTCTCACTTTCTAGTTCTGCGCAGCTCTACAGTCACTCCCTGAAAATGAATGTCGAATGGCGGATGCGGTTTAGTTACTTTTACCGTTACTGCATTGATAACAGTATAAGTGTCCAGTACGGAGGATGCAATGTATTCTGCCAAAGCTTCAATCAACTTAAAGGACTTTATTTCGACAATATTTTTGACCAGCTCATGCACTTCAGCATAGTTCACCGTCTGGTTCAAATCATCATTCTGACCCGCTCCCTGCAGATCAAGCTCCAGCTCCAAATCAATGTAAAAACGTTGACCCAGCTTACGCTCCTCTTCAAATACACCATGATATCCGTAGTATTCCATTCGATGCAGCGTCATTTTATCCATCTTTAAACCCGCCCTTTTTCTAAAATATCTTTATTCACGCACCACTGGAGGTGCAGCATACAACATCGCATCACACATCTTGACCGTTCTTTTAATCAGGGATACATCATGCACACGTACGATCTGGCAGCCCTGAGCAATACCGAAAGCTACAGTAGCTGCGGTACCTTCGACAACATCGTCAGAGGGTAAATCAAGTACCGTCCGGATGAATTTTTTGCGTGAAGTCGCATGTAACAGTGGATAGCCAAGCTCAGTTAATCCGTCCAAAAGCATCATTGCCTGCAAATTTTCATTAAAATCCTTAGCAAAGCCGATCCCTGGATCCAAGATAATATTGGCCGGCTTCACGCCTGCGGCTAAAGCAAGGTCAATACTTTCCTTAAGGTCTGCCGACATATCTGCACTTAGATTTGTATACTCACGATCCTGACGGTTATGCATCAAAATAATAGGACAGTCCGCTGCCGCTGCCACTGCCGCCATTTCCGGATCTGCCTTACAGCCCCATATGTCATTAATGATATGAGCACCAGCGGCAATAGCTTGGCGTGCCACTTCAGCTTTGTAGGTATCAATAGATAATGGAATATGCGGTGCCGCTCGATGAATACTCTCGATGACGGGCAATACACGCGCTAGTTCCTCTTCAAGCCCCACCGGTTTATGACCTGGACGGGTAGACTCCCCACCAATATCTATGATGTCAGCACCGTCGGCAGCCATGCGCAGCGCATGTTCTACTGCTTTGTCCGGATGATCCCAAAGTCCTCCATCTGAAAAAGAATCCGGGGTTACATTCAGGATGCCCATAATCAGCGTTCGATCTCCCAATTGTAAATCTGTACTTCCACAGCGGTACGTCCGCTTAAATATGACTGGTCTCAATTCGATACTCCCGTCCTTTCTCTATAGGCTGAAATCATTACCGAAGTAATCTTGCCGCAAAGGCCATCGCCTACGGTAAATCTTTTATCTTTTTCCCAAAGCGTTGTGACAGGAACAATTTCTTGCACGGAATTAGTAAGAAATACTTCGTCGGCTATTTTCAACTGCTCCCAGTGATATGCGCCCTCTTCTACCCTAATTCCAGCACTACGAGCCAGCTCCATTACCATTTCCCGGGTAATTCCCGGCAGAATCCCAGTTGAGATATCCGGCGTATGGAGAATATTGTTTTTTATAAAAAAGATGTTGCTGACAATGCCCTCTGCTATGATCTCTTGTTCGGTCAACATCAGTCCTTCAGAACCATTCGAAGCAGAGGCATACCCCCTAAGCTCACGCTTGGCCAAAATATTATTCATGTAATGCAGCGACTTGAACCGCACTGCTCCCTCAGGAGTGTTACGTCGTAAGGACAACAGTTGCAGCTCTTTGCCTTCGGTATATAGTTTATCAGGAGCTTTCGGGAGCGCTTTGATGTACAGCAAATGATTAGGCTCACGGTAATCGTCCGCCGGTAATCCGAGAATATCCTCGCCAGCGGTCACGGTATAGCGTATATAAGCTTCCTTTAATTCATTTTTGTCCATAACACGTTGAATCCACTCCTGCAGATGTTCAGCATCCTGCTCAAAGGGAATACCAAGCTCCTTACACCCCTCCGCCATACGCTTCAAATGACGCTCCAGCAAAAAAGGCAGTCCACCATACGTCCGAAAAGTCTCGAATAACCCTATGCCGTATAAAAAGCCGTGATCCAGTGCGGAAACCACGGCTTGTCGTGCATCTATGACATCATTGTTAAATCCTATATATTTCATGCCGTTTCTCCGGCTCTCCGTTTCAAGAAATTACGCAGCATCGTATGACCATGATCCGTAATAATAGATTCCGGGTGGAACTGCACACCTTCGATAGGGTATTCTTTATGGCGCAGTGCCATAATCTCCCCTTCTTCAGTCTCCGCTGTAATCTCCAGACAATCGGGCAGACTCTCACGTTCAACAATCAAAGAATGATATCTAGTTGCTGTAAAAGGAGACTCCAGACCTTCAAAAACCGACGTGCCTTTATGATGAATCGGAGATGTCTTTCCATGCATCAAACGCTCTGCACGAATAACATTGCCACCAAATGCTTGGCCAATCGCCTGATGTCCAAGGCATACGCCGAAGATCGGAATAATACCTTTGAAATGATGCAATAATTCCAAACTGATCCCCGCTTCATTAGGTGTACATGGTCCTGGAGAAATTAGAATATGATCGGGAGCCATTTTTTCAATCTCTTCAATGGTAATTTCATCGTTGCGGTGTACTTTAACCTCTTCCCCTAGTTCCCCCAAATACTGCACGAGGTTATACGTAAAGGAATCATAATTATCGATGACCAAGATCACAGTGTTTCTCCCCCTTCGGCGCCGCCGGTAGTTTGGGATTCCTGCTGCAATTCACTACAGAGGACTGCCTTCACTACCGCTTTGGCTTTATTATGGCATTCACGGTATTCACGATATGGATCAGAGTCGATCACGATGCCTGCACCTGTCTGAATATATCCGACTCCATCCTTTACAGCCAGTGTTCTAATAATAATATTTAATTCCATATTTCCGTTATAGTCAATAAAGCCCATGGATCCTGTATACGGTCCACGCCGAACCGGCTCCAGTTCTTCAATGATTTCCATTGTTCTTACTTTAGGCGCACCTGTAATCGTTCCCCCCGGGAACAAAGCTGCGATAACAGCGTAAGCGTCCTTATCAGGCGCGACCTGGCCCTCAACCTGCGAAACGAGATGCATCACATGAGAGTAGCGCTCCACCGTCATCAGCTCAGGCACGCTGACGGACCCGTATGCAGCGACACGTCCAATGTCGTTGCGCTCTAGATCGACAAGCATGATATGCTCGGCGATCTCTTTTTCGCTCCCGCGAAGCTCCGCCTCCATGGCGGCATCCTCCGCGGGAGTCAGGCCTCGGCGCCGGGTGCCGGCGATTGGCCGTGCGCTCACTTTGTCCCCGTGCAGCTTGACGAGCAGCTCCGGTGAAGCGCTGGACAGCGCGAAGCCGGGCGACCGCAAGAGCCCCATGTACGGGGACGGATTGAGCTTGCGCAGCCACTCGTAAACATCCTCCGGCGAGGACTTCAGTTGCGCCTCCTGGCGCAGCGAGAGGTTCACTTGGAATACATCGCCTTGGCGGATGTATTCCTGAACGTCCAGCACAGCCTGCTGGAACTTCTCTGGTGAAAAAGCCGAGGTCATGCCCGGCCACTCTCCTGATGAAGCCGTAATGGATTCAATGCTATCTACGGTTTCTTTGTTCAAGCCCGAGGTTGAAGAAATCAACTGCCATTGCTCAACCATTCGCCCGGCCTGCTCTATCCCCCCGAGGTAAAGGTTCTGCAATTCCTCCATCCCGCATTCTGCTGGAACCGGGACGTGAACTGCACAATAAAGCACATGCTCTTCATGATCATAAATCCATACCTCATCCATCCTCATAAAAAGATAATCAGGAAAACCAGGATCATCTTGTGCAAGAGACGGCAAACGCTCCAATGAGCGGACCACATCGTACCCTAGAAATCCAATGCATCCACCTGTAAATGGAGGAATGCCCTGAACATTTAGACTTGGCGAGGTGAAGCCAGACATCCATTGCTGTAGCAGTTCCAGCGGCTGTCCTTGCAACGTTGTTACCTCATGTATTTCCTCATCGTCCGCTGATTCCAGAGATTCAGTAGAAAAGTTAAATACTTCGGCCTTGTCCTCTTTGCCCTTCAATATGGAGACAGGATTTAAGCCTAAGTACGTAAAGCGCCCGCCCTTGCCACTTTCTAAGACTACAGAATACTGGGAAGCTAATTCCCAGGCCTTCTCCCACGATGCAGGCAACTCGTTTGTGCACCGGGGGGATTTTATTATTAAAGGGAACATGCTCCAGTCCTCAGCTGCCCATTGTTCCCACTCATGCCATGTCGTTATGATTTCCAAAGCCATCCTCCTAAAAGTTTTGTCTAGCATAATCCTACAATTTAATCTTCGGGACAAAACTCGCTTCGTAAGCAAATGCTTAGTTTTATGGAGCCATTACATCATAGACATAACTTCGCAATAAAACTTACTTCGTAAGCATTTGCTTAAGTTTTGTCTAGCATAATCCTACAGTTTATTCTTCGGGACAAAACTCGCTTCGTAAGCATTTGCTTAATTTATGAAGCCATTACATCTTAGTCATCACTTCTCAACAAAACTCGCTTCGTAAGCATTCCATTAGTTTTGTCCAGCCCTCGCCTATTTTAAATCGTCAGTAGTATGTTGCCTGTCAGTATACTGTACTTAAGGCATTATTGAAAAGCCCCCAGCGATAGGAAATTATTATGGTTTTTGCGTTTTCAGTAAAAAGCAAAGTGTTTTTCAACAATAATGATGTTACCGCGTCAAGCCTGCCGTATATGTACAGAACCTTTTGCCTTATTAATCAACGAAAAGAGTCTCCATCACCACCAAAAGGGTGGTATGAAGACTCTTATAGATTTACGTTATTGCAAGCAATTACGCTTCGAAATTGTAAAGTGGTGTGCTCAGGTAACGTTCACCGTTACTTGGAATAATGACAACTACCTTTTTGCCAGGACCCAAGTCTTTAGCTACCTTAAGCGCCGCAAACACAGCAGCACCTGAAGAAATACCGGACAGAACGCCTTCTTCTTTAGCTACACGGCGTGCAGTTTCGAATGCTTCATCGTTCTCTACATGGATAATCTCATCATAAATATCCTGGTTCAGAATCTCAGGAATGAAGTTAGCTCCGATACCCTGGATTTTGTGAGGGCCTGGTTTGCCTCCTGCCAAGATTGGAGAAGCAGCAGGTTCCACAGCATAGATCTTCACGTCAGGATATTTGCTCTTCAGCACTTCACCTGCACCCGTGATCGTTCCACCTGTTCCGATACCTGCAATAAAAGCATCCAGTGGGCCACCGATGGACTCAATCGCTTCAACGATTTCAGGTCCAGTGGTCTCACGGTGGATCTTCACGTTCGCTTTATTCTTGAATTGCTCGGATGGAAAATAGCTTGGGTTCTCTTTCAGAATTTCTTCCGCTTTCTTAACCGCACCATTCATGCCTTCCGATCCTGGAGTTAGTACCAATTCTGCTCCGTATGCACGAAGTAGATTGCGACGCTCCAAGCTCATGGTTTCAGGCATTACGATAACTGCCTTATAACCTTTAGCCGCAGCTACAAGTGCCAAGCCGATACCAGTGTTACCACTAGTTGCTTCTACAATTGTACCTCCTGGCTTCAGTAGACCTTCGCGCTCAGCTTCTTCCACGATGCTGATTGCGATACGGTCTTTTACGCTTGATCCCGGGTTCTGATATTCCAATTTCAAATAAATATCTGCGGAGCCTTCCTGTGCCAGACGATTCAAACGAACGAGCGGAGTACCGCCGATCAATTCTGTTACGTTGTTAACGACTTTAGCCATGAGCAAAAACCTCCTTAGAATGATAAGTGCAATATAAGAACGTAAATTATGACTTTACTCTTCTGTATGTGGGTGCCTTTTACGCAGTAATAACTGCTATAAAGAGGTGTAGATATTTGACCACCGTTAGTTATTTCCGACTAAAACGGTAGGTTTTACGTTAATATCATATTATCAATCTTGCAGGCTGTTGTCAATATTTATTGCCACATCATATTTTGTACGCAAATCACTCTCTACTTGTTGTAGAGGAGGTGCTTGCTCCAAAGCCAGTTCTTGACGTATCAGCGCCCGTATCTCCTTCTGCTCCGGAACTGCTGGAGAGTGAATACTCTCTAGTCGAATGATAGCGAAGTCGTCCTCCGCCTGAATCGGTCCCGCTATATCACCCGCATCCAAACTAGCCGCAGTCTTAAGCAGTCCTTCAGGCCAAAAAGGATCGTCTTCCTCCACCTTCCCCAAACTGCCTCCTTGCTGCCGACTCGCTTCATCAATGGACACTTCCCTAGCCAAATCAGCAAAGTTCTCACCCTGCTCCAAGCGATCCATTACCTGCTCGCCTTCTTCATAAGATGAAACCTTGATCATGGAGAGCTCTAGTTCTCTTTTCGGAGTGAACCGCTCAGCATTTTGATCTAAATAAGTATCGATATCCGCTTCATTAATCGTAATACCCACGGTGGCTATCGCTTGTAAGGTTAGACGATAAGCTGTCTCTGCGAACACTTCCTGGCGGGATAACCCCAGCTGAGACTGCATTTGCGCATAATACTGTTCTTCGGAACCGTATCCAACCATAGTTCGTGCAAGCTCCTGCTCAACCTCATCGTCCGTCACAGTAATCCCCAGAGCCTTTGCTTCCATCTCCACAACAATATGATTAATTATTCCAACTAGCACTTCGTAACCATGCTTTTTTTTCAGCTCATCCATCCACTGCTTATCTGTTATCGGTTGCCCGCCTGCAGTCGCTATCTCCGATGTTTCACTCTCTGTTGTATCTCCTTTTAGAAGGGCCATGGCGCGTAAACTCCAGAATAACAGACCCCCGAGCATTAAAGATGCAACAGCTAGAATAACAACCGTATTGCGAAGTGCGCGTTCCTGTCTCGTCATCATCCCATGACCTACGAGTTCGCTTGTTCTAAAATGACCTGTAATTCGTCCTTATTAAAAACATAAGCCTCGTTGCAAAAATGACATACAACTTCAGCCTGTTCATCTTCTGCAATTATTCTCTCCAGTTCAGCTTGCCCAAGGCTAATCAATGTCTGCTCTACCCGCTCACGCGAACATTGACAAGCAAAGTTAATATCCAGTTCATCCATAACCACGGCATCCGGCAAAAGAAAACGCAGCATTTCTTCTGGCTCTAAGCCCTGATCAAGGAGTGTTGTCACGGAAGGCATAGCCCCTAGAGCTTTTTCGATCTCCGTAATCTCCGCATCCGTCAGTCCTGGAAGAAGCTGCACGATAAATCCTCCGGCTACAATTACTGACTCATCAGTATCCACTAGTACACCCAAGCCAACGGCAGCTGGGGTTTGCTCAGATACAGCGAAATAATAAGTGAAATCTTCTGCAAGCTCTCCAGAGATGATTGGAATACTACCTCGATAAGGTTCCTTTAAACCCAAATCCTTAATAATATCAATGAACCCTTCCGTCCCTACAGCTCCAGCTACATCTAATTTGCCCATGCTATTGCTAGGTAAGTGAACGTGAGGATGGTGTACATATCCGCACACTTCACCCAACGCATTGGACTCCGCAACAATTTGTCCAATCGGTCCATCCCCTTTGACCATGATGCATAGCTTCTCTCTACCTTTGAGCATAGCGCCCATCATGGCTGCAGCGGTAACCGTACGTCCTAACGCGGCTGTAGCCGTCGGATACGTATCATGTCTACGCCGCAATTCCTCGACCAATTCTGTTGTGCGGACAGCAAACGCTCTCACTTTACCATTCATAGCCGTTCCACGGATAAGTCGATCCTTCTTTTTTTCCATTGGGTGCTTAGCCCTCCTATCTCTTCGCCCTTTAGGCTTCTTTATCTTTATTGGTTACGGTCATAAATAATTCGTAATCCTTCTAGTGTTAACATAGGGTTTACTTCGTCGATACAATCCGTCTCACCTGCAATTAGCGAAGCGAGACCTCCGGTAGAAATAACCTTTAGACCCGGAGCATTCATCTCAATTTTGATGCGCTTAACGATTCCCTCAACCTGACCCGCGTACCCAAAAATAATACCAGCCTGCATAGCATGCACTGTATTACGTCCGATAACCTTTTTAGGCTTCTCTAACTCAATTCGTGGCAGTTTGGATGCTCGCTGATATAAGGCCTCTGTAGAAATACCAAGCCCCGGAACAATTGCTCCTCCGAGATAATTAGCTCCCGCATCGATACAATCAAAGGTCGTAGCCGTACCAAAATCAACAACAACAAGCGGACATTTATATTGTTCAATCGCAGCCACCGCATTAACAATCCGGTCTGCACCAATCTCACGTGGATTCTCATAGCGAAGATTAAGCCCCGTTTTTATCCCTGGTCCCACGAGTAACGGATCTTTGCCTATATACTTTATACACATATCCACGATAGTCTTAACCAGGGGTGGAACTACAGAGGATATAATTACACCTTCCACCTCTTTGACAGAAATCCCTGACATCTGAAAAAGATTGTGTATCAGCACTCCATATTCATCCACGGTCGATTGGCGCGCAGTACTTAGACGGAAATGATGCAACAATTCACGCTTTCTGTATACGCCGAGAACAATATTGGTATTACCGATATCAACTGCAAGCATCATGATGAAGGCCCTTCCTTCTTGGCATTAAGGTCTAGACTAATATCCAGACTGGAGAAGGAGTACGTAAGGCGCCCTACAGAAATCACATCCACGCCTGTTTCTGCAATCCCACGAACCGTTTCTAACGATACATTGCCGGAGGCCTCTGTCTTGACATGTGGCGCTTTAGCTTTAATCCTAGCCACCGCTTGCTTCATCATCTCGTTAGACATATTATCCAGCATAATAATATCAGCACCTGCTGCCAGCGCCTCTTCGACTTGCTCTAAGTTCTCAGTCTCTACTTCAATGCTCATCGTATGCGGGATGTTCTTTCGAGCACGACCTACAGCCTGCCGAATACCACCCGCACCTTTGATATGATTGTCCTTGATCATAACCGCATCATATAAGCCAAAGCGATGATTAAAGCCTCCACCAACACGAACTGCATATTTCTCCAGCATACGATGGCCTGGTGTAGTCTTACGTGTATCTACTAGACGAGTCGATAATCCATCAAGCACCTGTACGAAAGATGCCGTACGTGAGGCAACACCCGAAAGACGCTGCATCAAATTGAGCGCAAGCCGTTCACCTGTAAGAATTGCGTGTGTGCTGCCTTCCACCTCAATAATTACAGTCCCTTTGGTCACTGCTTGACCTTCTTCTACAAGAGCTGTAAAGCTAAGCGTAGGATCAACAATTTCAAAAACCAACTCTGCAATCGGGATACCACAAATTACGCCATCTTCTTTAGCATGAATAATCCCTTTAGATTGATGGCCAACAGGTATCGTCATCTGTGTTGTTACATCCCCGGAACCAACATCTTCCCGCAGCCAAGCCTTGATGGATTGTACTAGTTCTTCATTGTAACCATTAAACATCATCGCTTAATTCCTCCACTATTCCCAGATCGCGAATTTGAAGCAGGTGCTTGCGCCACTGAACATCACTTCGCTGCGGATAATCCTCACGGTAATGTGCCCCCCGACTCTCTTCCCGTGCAAGAGCAGACTCTGTCACGAGCAAACAGCAGGTCAGCATATTAGCGAACTCGTATTCCTCGCGTTTAGTCAATACGGATCCAAAGATGGGTAGCTGCCGTTTCAATTCTTCTATTCCCTTAGACAAGGTCTCTTCATTACGTCGTAATCCAGCATATCGAACCATTACCTTTTGCAGCTTCAAACGGCGTTCCACAATAGCTTGAGTTGGCGAATCAACACGCCCATCGTTGCTGCTAACTGATACAACATCACGTCCAAGCGGGGATAATTTGCGAATCCGCTCAATAATACGATGCCCAAAAACAACTGCTTCTGATAATGAATTGCTTGCTAATCGATTAGCCCCATGTACGCCTGTGGAAGAAACCTCTCCGCAAGCAAACAAGCGGGGAATCGTACTCTCCCCATTCAGATCGGTCTTAATGCCCCCCATCATATAATGCGCAGCTGGAGCCACTGGAATCCAATCACTTGTAATATCCAATCCATAGCCCATACATGTCTCATGTATTGTAGGGAACCGATGCTTCACCATTTCTGGAGATTCATGCGTAATATCCAAATAGACAAACGTTGACTTTGTAAGCTCCATCTCACTTACAATTGCCCGAGCTACAATATCTCGTGGGGCTAGCTCAAGCAACTCATGATAACGCTCCATGAACCGCTCTCCATTAATATTGCGCAATACTGCGCCTTCCCCACGAACTGCTTCGGAGATTAGGAATCTAGGAGCTCCAGGATAACTCAATGCTGTAGGATGAAATTGAATAAATTCCATATCTCTTATATGAGCGCCGGCTCGATAGGCAATGGCTACCCCATCGCCTGTAGCTACTTCAGGGTTGGTAGTGTATCTAAATAATTGTCCTGCTCCACCAGAGCACAAAATAGTCGCATCCCCTTGCAGGAATAACCTTCCGCCCCCGGGACGCTGCAACAATGCGCCTACACATTCTCCGCCTTCAGTGATGAGATCAATGACGTAATGATCATCCCACACCTCAATATTCTTATGTTCTGCTACCTGTTCAGCCAAAGCACGAACAATCTCATAACCTGTAGCATCTCCATTAGCATGCAAAATACGACGGTGGCTATGCGCTCCTTCCTGCGTCAAAGCCAGTACCCCATCTTCCTTATCAAAAAGAGTGCCTAAACGAATTAGCTCATGAACTCTATCTGGTCCTTCATTAACAAGTGCATCGACAGCTGTGGATGAGCAAAGACCTGCTCCAGCCATTAAGGTATCCTGCCGGTGGTAAGCAGGAGAATCGTCCTCAGCTATTACAGCTGCAATTCCCCCCTGTGCATAGCGAGTATTACTCTCCATTACTGATTTTTTTGTGATCATAATGACACGCCGATCTTCACTGGCTTTAATAGCCGTGAACAATCCGGCAATCCCTGAACCGATAACAATACAATCTGTCTTTACTTTAGGAATATCCCGAAGATCAAAATCAACCAAATATTGTGGAATCATGACCGCGTTTCACCTGTTTCAACGAAAGAGTAGCGCATACTACCGGACTTGTAGCATGCGCTCTAGGGAAGTTCTGGCTTTGTCGGCGACAGCAGGCGGTACATAGATTTGTGGCTTCATTGTCTCCAGGCATTTCACCAGTTTTTTTAGATTGTTAACTTTCATATTAGGACAAACAAGAAATTTTGTAGCAAAATGGAATTCTTTATCCGGACTATCTTTACGAAGCTGATATCCTGTACCATCCTCAGTTCCAACGATAAATTGCTTACGGTCGGATTTCCGGCAATACTCGAGAATGGATGTAGTACTGCCTACATAATCACCCATGGCCACTACTTCCGGACGACATTCTGGATGAACTACAAATTCTGCTTCAGGGTATTTCGCTCTCATTTCTACTACATCTTTAACAGTCAACATATCGTGAGTGTTGCAATAGCCTTCCCATATAATCAGTTTTTTGCCGGTCTGATCTTGTACGTATTGACCAAGATTCTTATCGGGTACCCAGATAATTTCTTCAGCATCGAGGGATTCGATTACTTTCACGGCATTGGCAGAGGTACAACAGATATCAGTTTCCGCTTTAATCTCTGCAGACGAGTTGATATAAGTCACCACTTTAGCATTTGGATGTTGCGCTTTAAGCTTACGCAAACCATCTACATTGACCATATCAGCCATTGGGCAGCCTGCACGTTCATCAGGAATAAGGACGGTTTTGTTTGGTGCTAATATTTTAGCGCTTTCTCCCATGAAATGGACACCGCAGAATACAATAACCTCTGCATCTGTCTCCGCAGCCTTCTGAGCGAGTAAAAAAGAGTCACCCCGGAAATCGGCAACTTCCTGAATTTCATCACGTTGATAATAATGAGCTAAAATGATTGCGTTTCTTTCCTTTTTAAGCTGTTCAAGACGTATACGAAGTTCACGATTCTGTTCCTGCTTGCGCTCAAGTGCCAGAGCTTCCACCGATTGTTCTCCCCCTTAAATCTTCGCGGCTTTACGCCGGCGCGATGTTATCAAATGGCATGAGCCATCATCTGAAAAAATGAATAAGCTGATGATAATAGTAAGTAATATTAATCACTAATGTACACAACGTTCCAGCCCCTGTCAATGTGACTAGACAGGCTTCCAAGCATGAAATTACCTAAAAATTAAAATAAAAAATCCGGAGAACAATTACGCTCTCCGGATAATTTTACATCTTATGAATAGTAAGCCTGCTTAGGTAAGGCTAGTTCCGCCGCCTTTATTGTCATCATCAGATCCGTCATTTCCCTCAGACTCAGGTTTGTTCGGGATTTCCTTAGACAGGTTCGGAGGCGTGGACTCCGTATCTTCAGACTTGCCTTGAATGCGAACACGCACATCACCGATATTATCAATGACTGGTTCACCAACTTCAAGTGCAACGCCTTCGCCACCTTCAGCCTTACCATCTTCAGAAAGGAATCCTTGTTCAATCAGCTCTTTAATCTGATCAAGCTCAAGTGTTTCCTTCTCAAGTAACGTGTTGGCAATCAGATGCATTTCTTTAGAGTGTTTGAGCAACAGCTCTTTACAACGTTCGTAGCTCGAAGTAATAAAGTTCTGCATTTCTTGATCAATCTCATAAGCAATGGAATCACTATAATTCTGTTCATGCCCAATATCACGACCTAAGAATACTTGGCCTTGAGAAGAGCCGAACTGCATAGGTCCAAGCTTATCGCTCATACCGTATTCCATGATCATGGCACGCACGATACGCGTAGCCTGTTGGAAGTCACTGTATGCGCCCGTACCGATCTCACCAATAAACAATTCTTCGGCAACACGTCCACCAAGTAATCCAGTAACCTTATCCAAAAGCTCCTGCTTGGTAACGATCATCCGATCTTCCTTCGGAAGCATAATCACATATCCGCCTGCACGTCCGCGTGGGATAATTGTAACTTTATGCACCATATCAGCATGCTCAAGGAAATAACCAGCGATAGTATGGCCTGCTTCATGGTAAGCTACAATGCGTTTCTCACGGTCGCTGATAACACGACTACGTTTCTCAGTACCTACGATAACACGGTCAATGGCTTCATCCACTTCAATCATGGAGATATCCTTGCGGTTACGACGTGCAGCTAGCAGCGCTGCCTCATTTAGCAGATTCTCTAGATCTGCACCCGTGAATCCAGTTGTACGTTTAGCGACAACATCCAGTCTTACATCTTTCGTAAGCGGCTTGTTACGAGCGTGAACCTTAAGTACAGCTTCACGACCTTTTACGTCAGGGCGGTCAACCGTAATTTGACGGTCAAAACGTCCTGGACGAAGTAATGCAGGATCAAGTATATCAGCGCGGTTAGTTGCCGCAACAATAATAATGCCTTCGTTACCACCGAATCCATCCATCTCAACCAGCAATTGGTTAAGTGTCTGTTCGCGTTCGTCATGTCCTCCGCCGAGTCCGGCGCCACGTTGACGACCCACAGCATCAATTTCATCAATGAAGATAATACATGGTGCGTTTTTCTTGGCGTTCTCGAACAAATCACGTACCCGAGAAGCACCGACACCCACGAACATTTCCACAAAATCAGAACCGGAAATACTGAAGAAAGGAACGCCGGCTTCACCTGCTACTGCACGTGCAAGCAATGTTTTACCTGTTCCCGGAGGACCTACAAGCAGTACGCCTTTAGGGATACGTGCACCGACAGCTGCAAATTTACGCGGATCTTTCAAGAACTCAACAACTTCAACAAGCTCTTGCTTCTCTTCGTCAGCCCCTGCAACATCCTCAAAGCTGATTTTCTTCTTCTCTTCATTATATAACCGAGCCTTGCTCTTGCCGAAATTCATAACTTTACCGCCGCCACCTTGCGCCTGGTTAAACAGGAAGAAGAACAAGATGAACATAATGACCAGCGGGATAATGGAAGAAAGGAATGTCAGCCAAATGCTGGTACCTTCCATTTTCTTCTGAGTTAATTCAATGCCATTTACATCACTGGCCTGAATCAGTTCATTAATAGCAGCATCTGTTGGAGGAATATATGTGGAGAAGCTTTTCGATTTAGTATCGGCAGGCAGCTCTCTATATTCGCCTGTAACTAAAAAGGCATTACCCTCAAACTGAACTGTCAAATCCTTCACATTGTTGTTCTTGATCTCCTGCCGTAACTCGTCGTATCTAGGGAAATCGGCGGCTTCATTTCCATTGCTCACAAACTGGACAATACCCACCACGACTAAAAATAAAATCAAATAAAAACCAGAATTCCGGATGAACCGATTCATCCCCTACCTCCTCTCGCAACACTCAAGTTATTGTACCATAGCCTCTTGGGACACCTCAAATATAGGAAGCCAAGGGTGCCCGATCCGTATGATCAAGGCAATCAATAGTTTAATTGGAATAAATCTCAGGCTTCAGTACTCCAACATATGGGAGGTTCCGATACCGCTCGGCATAATCCAATCCGTAGCCTACTACAAATTCGTCTGGCAATACGAAGCCTGTATAGCTGGCTTCAAGATTAACCGTACGACCTGATGGCTTATCAAATAAGGTAACCACCGAGATAGAAGCAGCATTGCGGTTGCGGAGCAGCTCAATTAAATAGCTGAGCGTAAGGCCACTGTCAATAATATCTTCAACGATCAAGATATCGCGGCCTTCTACCGATACATCCAAATCCTTAATAATTTTGACAACACCAGATGACTTGGTGGATGCTCCATAGCTGGACACTGCCATGAAATCCATCTCAACAGGTACTGTAATGGCTTTAACCAAATCTGCCATAAATATAAACGCGCCTTTTAGTACACAAATGACTAAAGGGGTACGGCCTGCGTATTCTTCGCTCAGTGTTCGACCGAGCTCCTTAATTTTCTGCTGAAGTTCCTCTTCGGTGATCAAGACTTCTTGAATATCATTTTGCAACTTGCGAAACCTCCTAAGTTATACTATGAAAGACTTACTTCGACCATTACGTTTCTTCAGGGTCATCCAGCTCTGCTAGAGACAACAGAAGTACCGAGGTCGTGTGCCGCCCTACTGCGGCATGCATCGAGCGTCTTACGCCCGGAATCCAGACGATATTGCCCAAACCATCACAAACGAGGGGGATCATAGAACGTTTAGCAGCAGGTATTTTATCATCAATATAAATATCTTTTACCTTTTTGCTTCCGTTTAATCCCATGACTCTTATGGTATCTCCAGGCAATCGGGAACGTATCGTTAGTGGAAAGACCAGTTCATCACGGTCAAACCAAGCCGACATCTTCCCATAATCCTCCCCCTGTACAAAAAAGTTTTCTCTCTCCAGCACCGCCATTGACATCACCTTACCTATTTCCTCCAGTTTAAGCTCGGAGTCCGGTAAAAACAGACGATATGTATAGCTTGCCTGTTGCTGCGCGGGCTTGGACGAGAACAAGATGATATCATATTGCCGCACACAAGTCAGGCCTCCACCTAAATCTAAACTCCAGGTGGTGGGATAGCTCTGCAGCGTTCCCCGACGTACAGATTCAATCTTGGAGAAATCAAGGGCAGATAGATCCGCCGACAGATAATTTAATATTAGTTTAATCAAACGCCGTTGTAAAGCGGAGGGTATGGCCGCAAATGAAGCTCTGTTAAAGGTATATTTCCCTTCCCCTTCCGAAACGAGCTCCTCAAAGCATTTTACCGCAGATGCCTCCATATATTCATCCTCAGCCCCTGCAATTTCCGCAAGCTGTACGAGGGACTGCCGCACTCTTCCATTATACTTTTCCAGAAAAGGAAGAACTTCCAAACGAATGGCATTCCGCTTGTATTTCGTTAGCAGATTGGTGGCATCCTCAGCATAAGTGAAACCTTCATTTTGGCATAAACCCAAAAGTGCTGTTTTGTTAATACGTAGGAATGGGCGAATGAGTTCCACCTTTTTTTCTGTTCTTTTCCACTTGATACCCGACAGTCCCGATAATCCACTTCCGCGTAATAAACGCATAATGACAGTTTCTGCCTGATCATCCGCATGATGAGCCAGAGCAACAGAACGCGCCCCATATCGGTGTGCCGTATCAATCAGAAATTCATACCGCTTCTCACGTGCAGTTCCCTCAGGACCAAGTCCACTCTCTTTAGCCAAGGAGGGAATATCGAATTCCGCAAACTCAAAGGGCAATCCCAGTTCTTCAGCCATACCACGTACGAGCTCTGCCTCTTCCTTCGACTCCGGTCTAAATCCGTGATTCACATGAGCACATATTAAGGTAAGTGGCATAACGTTTAAAGATATTTCATGCAAAACATGCAAAAGAGCCACAGAATCCGGGCCGCCGGAAACTGCGACTACAATGGTGTCATGGGGTGCCCACAGCTCATGCTCGGCTGCTGACTCCAATACTGACTCCATCAGTCCATTCATTTGCTCCATATGCGGCCCCCCTTTTCTCAACTATATGTATAAGTTCAAAACCGAAATACCCAATAAATCGTAAAGGCAAGCACGAACAAGGATAATGCAAAAGCATTTTTAAGCCAGCGAGGTGTGTCCATACTATCAGGTCGCTTTCTACGCGAATTGTAAATATGGTTGCGCCAGACCTCTGTAGCATCTGCAGAACCGGAGAAACCTCCTTTTAACGCCAAACAAATCCAAGAGGATAGTTTCTTGTCGGGTAGATTTCTGGCCAACTTAAACAGTTCATCTACACTTCTTGTCTGCGGCAACTGTAGCGCGGCTTTCTTGAGCCCCTCTTCATTTAAAAGACGGAGGCACAGCACAGCAAAAGCGAATAAATCATACCCCTCATCACTCGTGCGGCTACCTGCATTCCAAAAGCCACGGTCATGCCACTCCGTAAATTGCTTCACACTACGACCTTTAGGGCTTGCGCCTCCAAAATCGATCAGCTCCACTTCACCGTAATTGGACACCATTACATTCTCCGGCTTCAAATCTCCAAACACAAAACCGCATTCATGTAATGTGCGCAGCTTATCGAGCAACCCAAGCCCTACCAAACCTAACCATTCCGGTCCATTCTTCGATAAAAAATGATGCAAAGGCTTGCCTTCAACATACCGCATGACATAAAAAGGTACGTTGTTTCCATTCGCAAAATCATCCGATTCCAAGAAATAAGAAGATAATGGAGATTCACGGCGAGCACGGTGTTCATTGCGCTTTCGACGCGATTGCAGCGACGTCAGTACATTGATCTCCGATTGCAGCTCAAGTGTATCGTATCCGATTTTTAGCGCGTACCATTCCCGTCTGCCTTCTCTTTGCACAAGATATACGGTTCCGTTCGCGCCCCTTCCCAGCATCCGTTCCACGACATAACGGTTTCCCCGCCATTTGCCGGTAATTAAGGTGCCAGTAGGATAGGACGGATTAGACGACATACCCACCAATCATCCCTTCTCTTTCGTCGTGGTCATCCATTCGCCGTCCACGATGTTCATCCAGTGTATCATAACGATAATGTTCAAGCACCTTGAAAATAGCTGGACCCGTCGGTGTTGCGCCTCTCATGTGTAATTTGGAGAATAGCGTACGAATACCTGACATATCCTTGGTCCAATCTAAATCAAGTCTGGCATCCTCGCTGCTGTTATTTCCAGGAAAATGAAACACAGCGATCTCACTCTTTCCTTCTCTAGCTTCCAGACTGAGCGCCAAATCCCGAATCGCATCTTCCACAGCACCCAGTTTAGGCTTCATACTAGCACTGGCATCGATAAGGAGCGCAATGCGCAGTGGCGATGTTTCTGTTAGTTCATCTACAACTGTAACAACCTGCGAGCGTTGAACAGGTGGTAGCTGCTCCAGCGACCCTTCACCTAGTATCTTTTTTACTTCCTTATTAACCGCCTGCTGGATCGTCTGAACCACAGTTTTCCGTGTCATCATCTGAATTGTCTGCGCCAGTTGTGGCGTTCCGACTATTCGGCTAAGGCCTCCCCCGGCCTTGGCAATGTCGGCTATTTCCCGGCTTCCGAGTTCGCCGATCGTACCATAATCAACTACACCGACCACATTTACGGTGATTCCCTCCTGCAAGGCATGCGCCGCTGCCATCACCGGACTTTCCCCTACGTTTGAACAACCGTCAGTAATGAGCAAAATCTGCTTCATAACTCTCCACTCCCCCTTGTTTGAAACCTCTGTTTCTAGCATATCCAGAAATGAGAGATTTCAAACGGTCGCTATTGTTGGGGACATTTGTGATCTGAACTGTGGGATAGTGAATAGGGGAACTGCGAGAAATGTTTGGGCTTTCGATCGCTGTTGTCCTCAGATTCCCTGATTAGAACCGCCTGTTGCGGTTGGAATCCGAGGACAAAGGCGAACGCTCCGCTTCTACAGCTCCAAAATTTCTCTCCGTTCCATACCTTCACTAGTAAACAGTTAAGATCTGAAAAAATTACGCGCCAAAGTCAGTCAACCTTTGAAACGTAAATAGTAGACGTCGGCGAGTTACACATCACAGACTCGCCTCGACCTATACCAACAACAGTGTACACGACGCTTCGCGCGTACTAAAACATACAAGCAACACGACGCTTCGCGCGTGCTTAAACATACAGGCATTACGACACTTCGCGCGTGCCCAACCATCTAGCTCACCGTACGCGGACGCTCCATTCGGCCGACACCAGGCATATGCAGGCTGGACCATTCCGGATGAAAATGATCAACACGACTGACGACAATCGTCATGTCATCATGGATCTCATTGCCCTGATAACGAATCACCTTATCTAACAGGCTATCCGCCAAATCTTGAGGATCATCCCCTTCAAGCTCTTGGATCAACCGTTTCATCCATATCTCCTTATTAACGGCATATCCAGGCGCATCATAAATACCATCCGTCATCATAATCAAAATATCACCCGCCCGAAGCTGCATGCTGATCAAATCCACGTCGATATCTTTAATGATTCCTATAGGCAGATTACTAGAGGTTATTGGAATGACCTCACTGCCCCTCCGGATAAAGCTCGGTGCGGAAGCAATCTTCATAAAGGTGGTCTGTGCAGAGTACTGATCGATTAAAGCCATATCGACGGTAGCATAGAACTCGTCGGGAGAACGTAATAAGAGAATAGAGTTTACCGACTTTACAGCCAACTTCTCGTCCATACCCGATTGCAGTAGCTTCTCTAACATGCCAAGTGCAGCACTGCTCTCCATTCTCGCCCGCTCACCATTTCCCATCCCATCGCTAATGGATACCGCAAAGGTACCATTTCCAAGCTCTACGGTGCTAAAGCTGTCACCCGACAGCATATCTCCACTTTTAGAAACGACAGCCACCCCTGTGTTTACCTCAAAAGCTTTAGCTGAACCGAAGGTAACCATCGACAAGCCTTCCCTAGGATGGACTGCCGTCTCACTCATGACAGCAATATTCTCATCCAAAATGTCAGATAAGAGCGGGGCGATCATTTTACGGCACTCATCAAATCCACGAGTATAGGCATGAACCACCTCAATTTCTACACGTCCAGGGTCCAGACTTAAGATCTCAATGCCATGGATAGACAAGCCCAATTTCTCCAATGTCTCACGGATTTGAGCTTCCTGGCGATACATGGCCTGTCCTTCACGTTTAATTTCTCGCGCTAAGTCCTCCATAACCTGCGACACGCCGGATAACTGCTCGGCAACAAATTGACGACTATCGTATATTTGTCTTTTCCATCGCATATCATGTTGGTAAAGATCATATTGCCCTTTCATGACTTCAAGCACTTCGCCAGTTTTACCGCAAATCCGGCTCCATTCCGGTGGTAACTGAGCTGCCGTAATATCAGGGCATTCCTCCACAGTGGTCATCATATCTGTCATGTATCTATATGTCTGATAGAATTTCGCATCCCAGCAGTGGGAACGCCGAATGCATCCCGCACAGGCCCCCTCTGTTACCGTATTCATGAAATCCTCCATCTCACGGTCTGATTTCCCTACTTCTCCTGCGCGTGGAATCTGCCCAAAGCTGCTCGACAGCTGCTGGAATACCTGTGAGAATTGCGTCACCCGTTCTGCCGTTAGATCCCTTACCCTTCGTGCATACTCATGTTGAGATCGGCTATGGTCTGATGTGCCCGGAACATATTTAGCAATAGCAGATATCATCGCCTTAGGCGTTATAAGAAATAGCACCACCGCTACACAGGTCTCCCATGTTGAGGCCATCATATCACCCGGACCCGTAAAATAGACGGAAAGGATCGTGGATCCTAGCAACATCCCAATAGATACTGCACCTTTTCGGCCGCCCTGCATCATTCCCGCCAGCATTCCGGAAAAAGCAAGCAGGCTCATCTGATAGATTGCACTGATATCCGCCAGACTGAGAATCAACCCGGTCACCACCCCGACAGCAGCACCAAGAGGAGCCCCTCCTGCCATGGCGAAGAGAAGAATTAAATAACGTGACAATATATGCTCCAAAGACAAACCGTTAAGGGTCCAACCCACTAGGCCTGTCATTACTGAGGCGAGCAAGATAATAAGGCATAGAATCTCCTCATTCCTGAGCGCTCTACTCTTTTGCTTATAGGTTAGTAGAGGTAGCGCTTGAATGAACACCAATGTAAGCACAAAGCCTAATAGAGCATCTAGTGTTGTCATCATAAGCGGATACCAAGAAAGAGAAGGGCCAATAACGATCTGGAACAAGCCAACCATAAACGAAGACACGAACACCATCA
Source organism: Paenibacillus sp. FSL E2-0201 (assembly GCF_037963325.1). Lineage (NCBI taxonomy): Bacteria > Bacillati > Bacillota > Bacilli > Caryophanales > Paenibacillaceae > Paenibacillus > Paenibacillus sp. FSL E2-0201. The sequence goes on along the minus strand of NZ_CP150154.1, from coordinate 66,312 downwards.
GTGGTGCATAGGACAAGTCTATTCGCTCATAACTTTCCAGCCCTTTATAAACTAGAAAGAAAATAATCAGTTCAGCAGTAACAATCAAAGCTCCAGGGAATGGGGTAAAGAGACTTCCAGCTATAATGGCTGCAGCTACAGGTAGAATAGAGTCGCGACGCATAAACACAATGACGGCAAAGTATGCGGCGGCAAAAGGAGATAGTTCGTCCAAAATCATGGCTCTACCCAGCAGAAATCCCATGAAACTAAGCAAAAGCATCCATTTCTTCGCTGCTATAAGCTGAATGTACCGCTGCTTCTGACCCCAAGCTGCAATACGCGTGCGTAAGGCTTGTCTTTGCTTCTTATCTTCACTTCCCACTCTTGTCCACTCTGGCAAATTTACCACGTTGCTTTTACTCATTCCCCTACACCACCCGTTTAAGAATTTATGGTACTCATTATATAGCCGGGGATTTGAGAAAGTTTGTCAGAAATGGAGGGACACACACAAGAAATTTCCGACAAAAAAGCCTTCGACCGCGATCTTTAAAAAAGCTGTTCTATCCCATGCGGGGCGGTAGGTTGATTAGTTTCAAGATTATTTCCAACGCAGTTTCACGCGCTGACGCGGCGGTCATTCGTCAGCGATTGCCCTAGAGTTATGTGAGAATGGCATGGATGCTGTCGGCAATTTTATATGACATGACAAAAAAACCGCAAGGGCGAAATGCCCCTGCGGTTATTTATGATGTACAGGTTATTGGATTATACGCGTTTGGCTCCACGGCCTCCACGCTTTCCTTCTGTGTTCTTCTTGATCGAAGATATACGTTCTTCGCTGTCTTTCAGGAATCGCGACATTTTATCCTCGAATGAAGGTTTACCGGCTGCAGGCTTAAATGGACGCCCACCCCGTTCACGATTGAATCCACCGCCGCCTCCACCACTGCCGCCGCCACCGCCGAAACGGTCTCCGCCGCTAGGACGTTCTGGTCTTGGAGCTCTAGGCGGACGTACTTCCGATGCCGGCTTGTCAACAGCCTGCTTAATGGAAAGTCCGATCTTGCCGTCCTTATCGACGTTGATCACCTTGACTGTTACTACATCACTAATCTTCAGATGATCGTTAACATCCTTGACATAATTATCGGCGATTTCCGAGATGTGAACGAGACCTGTGACACCTCCTGACAGATCCACAAATGCTCCGAAATGCGTGATGCCTGTCACTTTGCCTTCTAACTTGGTGCCCACTTCAATTGCCATAGAATAAAATGATCCTCCCTTAAAAATATACAGACGAATATTAAGGTCATCCTGTCTGCGGTGATTTGATTATACAGTAAAGAGCAAATCAAGGCAACAGAGTAAAAGCCTCTTTTAACCTCTATTATTGCTCGGATTGCTCTGTTCGAATAGGAGTTTCCCCTTGAGGATAGATATTGTACCATTTACGTGCTAATTGGCCAATATACTCGTCATCATTAAGTCTGGATAATTCATATTTTAATTGAGTTAAAGATGCCATGACATCCTTACTAGTTTCCTGTTTCTTCGCAAGTTCCTTGCCCTTGTCCGCAATGACTGCACTCTGATCGAAGTAAGTATAACCCGCCCAGCCAAAAAATAGTGCCACAAAGACAATCCACATGAATCTTCTTCTCTTCGCGCCTGCGGCCGAATTTTTACTATGATTACTTTTCTCTTCCGCAGTAAATCTGTTCATGCAACGTACCCCCTAATTCAAGGTCAGCGTTTCCGCCATTTGGTAATCCATCCAGTGATCTTCACAATCCAGGCGCTATGTGTCAGCCGCGATAACCGTGGAGAGATCCACCTTACAGGTAATACCCAAATTGGTTTGGTCAGACGCAGCAGAAGCTTAAGAATAAACCATAGAATACGACCTGTTAGCTTTAGCAGTCCTAAAATAAAACGCCAAAGCCAGCGAAGAGGTGTACCTATCAGGATCTCCACAAGTCTCCATAGCAACCTGAACATATACTGAACCGATTGAATTAACATTAACACAAAACGCCGTACCGTAACACTGAAGATTAAAAAATAGATCCATACTCCTAGAAACAAACCTAAAAAGACATAAAATCGCAGTTGGCCTTGATTTCCGGCATATAGCATACGAAATACTAGCAAAGCGGCCCATAGCCAATATAGTAGATCTAGCATAGCATTCAGCCATTTGGGAAAATTGAACTTCAGCGACAGCACCCGGTAGCTGTCATAGGCCAGTCCCATTGCCAACCCAGCCATGATCATGTAGAACAGCGTCACCCACTGAACTGCAGGATTCATTTAAATAGCTTACCGAGTAGACCTTTGTTTTTGCCCTGCGATCCGGGATCGAGATAAATCAGGGAATGTACATTGCCCTCTAATGACAACATTCCGTTCTCCAGACTTAAATTTTTGATATGTAAATGATTCCCGCGAATGGTGAGATGGCCGAGTTCTGTACGAAGCAAAAATTCCTCACTGTCGAAGCTCTCCACATTTTGCACGCCCGTCAACTCTAACTGCTTACGACTGCGCATGTGCAGATCATGCTGTTTGTTTACCTTTCCTGGCTCGATCATAGCATGTACCCCTCCTTCTTACCTCTAATCTATGGCAGAAGTAGAAGTTATAGAACATCCCGTCCCTCTAAAAAAATAAGAGAAACAAAAAGAAAAAAAGAAGGCACCACTCTACAGAATGTAAAGTTATGCCTTCTTCTTTATTTACTATTACTCTTACCAGTCCAGTCCGCTGCTCTTGGCAACAGGCTCTTCCCGAACTAGAGTATACATCCCAGCGGCCTCGTCCTTGCGAGTCGTTTCGACCAGCTTTTCTACTTTGACCGTTACAAGCTTTTGCCCAAATTGTACAGTAATCTCGTCACCGATCTTAACTGCACTACTAGGTTTAGATTCCCGCCCGTTAATCAGTACCCGGCCTTGTTCGGACACATCCTTGGCCACTGTACGGCGCTTAATTAAACGAGACACTTTCAGGAATTTGTCAAGACGCATTAGTTAACGGCTTCTTTAAGCTTGTTACCAGCTTTGAAAGCCGGTACAGTCGATTCTGGAATTTCAATCGTTGTGCCCGTTTGCGGGTTGCGACCAGTGCGTCCTGCACGTTTGCGAGTTTCAAAAGTTCCGAAACCGATCAGTTGGACTTTATCACCTTTTGCCAAAGCTTCTGTAATCTCACCCAAGAACCCGTTCAATACTGCTTCTACATCTTTTTTTGCCAATCCGTTTTTCTCGGAAATGTTGTTTACCAAATCTGTCTTGTTCATAATTTAAAGTTCCTCCTAGGATACGAAAAAATAAATGAAACGAGAATCACCACCATAGGATGGGGCGAATCGCATTTCGTCTTTATGTTATTCTTGATGTCACCTTAAAATCCTGCCACGATTCGTCGTTTTTTTAAAAAAGAAGTAGTTATTTCTCACAAATCGTCGCAGAATCTATTCTATAGCACTATTAAACTACTGGCCACATTCTAAATCAGAAAATAAAAGCTACATCCACAGCATTGCCCCATTTTAGAGTCCATATACTGTAAGGAGGCTGTGAAAGGCTAGACTTTTCGCTCCTCCGCCTTAGCTTCTTGCCACAATTCTTCCATCTCTTCCAAACTACTATCCTTTACACTCTTTCCCTTGCGGTGCAAGCTTTGCTCAATATATTGGAACCGGCGCACAAATTTGCGGTTAGTTCGGGTTAATGCCTCTTCCGGATCTGCACCGATAAAACGAGCGACATTCGTAACTGCAAACAACAAATCCCCAAGTTCCAGAATTTGATCATCTGTCGCCGCATCTGTGTCAATCGCCTCCTGCAGCTCATCGATCTCCTCACGAATTTTGGCTATGCAATCCGTAGCGTTGTCCCAGTCAAAGCCCACCTTGGATGCTTTTTTCTGAAGCTTGTATGCCTTCATAAGGGCAGGTAGGTCACGCGGAACACCACTAAGAACGGATAATTCCTCTGGCTTCACACCTTTACGCCGCTTCTCTTCTGCCTTCATGCCCTCCCAGTTCTTCAACGCTTCTTCGGCATCATTCGCATTGGTATCTCCAAAGACGTGAGGGTGACGGAAGATAAGCTTATCATTCAGCCCTTCAATGACGTCATACACGTTAAACGTGCCCAGCTCCTCCTCCATTTGAGAGTGAAGCATAATTTGCAGCAAAAGGTCGCCCAGCTCCTCTTTCATATGATCGGGGTCGTCCTCATCAATGGTTTCAAGGACTTCATAGGTTTCTTCGATTAAATTTTTGCGCAGGGATTCATGTGTCTGCTCCCGATCCCATGGACAACCCTCCGGGCTTCGAAGAATATCGACAATTTCATGCAAACGAGCAAAGGTACGATTTCTTAGATTCTCGTCACGATTCGCAGGTACATAGACCAACGACAAATTTCCATAACCGTTAAGACGATCCAGCTCGTATAGAGGGACTCTTACAATACTTTCTTCGTTCTCCACACCGAGTGCATGACCCACAACCACTTCATATTCAGGCGGATACAGCTCCATCAGACATAACTTTGTCTCCGAGGCTGTAAAGCTATCGTATACCTGGCCAATCAGGGTATGCAGTTCAGGCTGAAGCTGAGCGCTGCGAATACCAGAAGCATCTAATAGTTGAAATCCTTCGATGGGGTCAAACCCCAGTCGAACAAACGCCTCGTCGAGGAAGCTCTCTCCGCCTAATATTTGCAGTTCAATGCCTTCCTCAGGACACCGCTCACGCAGCTGTGAAACCGCTGATTCCGCCACCATAGGATGACCCGGAACCGCATAGACAATATCTGTACCCTCAGGTGCGGACCGAGCCTCTTCAATCAGCTTTGAAGTAATCGCTGCATAAACCTCAGGAAACGAAGATAAGGATTCATACAATCCATCGAAAGACTGTGAAGCAATTTCAAGCTCGGAGAGTGCAGCCATGACTGGATGCTCTTTTGTCCGCACGTAAACAACAGATGCTGCCTTCAATTTCTTTATAATCCCTAACGTCAGTCGATCAGGGTTACCTGAACCAAGACCAACGACCGTTAATGTTGCACTCATGTCTGTTCCTCCTCATCAGCGGCTGTCTCAGCAGACCGCATTTTTATATTGTGATGTAAATGTAGATTAAGGGAATAAGCGCAGCTTCTTCAGCTTGTCCGCCAGGGACGGGCCGAAGCCCGGAAGCTGGCGCAGCTCGCTCTCGCTAAGGAGCCGCAGGGCTATTGCCCCTACGGCAAAGACAACGCAGCCTGCGATCACTCCGAGCAGGCTCTGCGCCAAGCTGGCGGTGCGCCCGCCGCCAATGCCAGCGGCCGTAGCCGCAGCGCCCACGCCCCAGCTGGCGGCTGCGGCGGCAAGAGCCAGGCCCGCTGTGAGCAGCGCGGGCCGTGCCAGGGCATCTGCTAGGCGAAGCCGCAGATGGCCCTGGCGGTAGAGCAGCAGCACGTTGAGCGCTGCTGCGAACGAATGCGCGGCCACGCCAGCGATGGCCGCGCCGGTAATGCCCTGCTGCGGGACCAGCAGCAGGTTCAGGGCCGCCTTGAGCAGCGCGGCGGCCAAAAGGTGCAGGGCCGGGGCGCGCACGTAGCCGAGGCCCTGCAGGAGCGCAGCCGAGATGATGCTGACCGTACCGCCAACAGCGGTTAAGGCCAGCCAAGTCATAGTGCTGCTACCGGCGGTATCCCCGTAAAGAGCCATATTAATCGGCTCAGCAAGCACTGCTAGGCCTGCTGAGGCCGCTAGACCTAACAGCCAGAACCAACGCAGCGATAAGCTGCAACGGCTCTCGATCAGCTTCGTATCCCCTTTGTACTTCGCCTCTGCCAAGGCTGGAATGAACACAACGGACAAAGAAGTGGCGATCATCGTTACAATCTGCACTAACGGCAAACCGCGATTGTACACACCAAATTGTGTCATCGCCTCCACTTCGCTCCCTACAGAGGATAGCAAGCGAGGTACAGTGAATACATCTACAAGGCCGATAAGAGGCATTGCCAGTGCGCCAAGCATCACAGGAATTCCATAAGCCAGCAATGTACTTGCTTTAACGCCCTTTATCCGTTGATTGGAACGCCCTTTACTTTCCATATTGGGCAGCTTTAAATTTTGACTCTCGACAGAGACGGCAGCATCTAAAGAGGTGTCCTGTCTTAACCGCTGCCGATGACGTCGCAAATACAACAGCATAATCACAAGCCCTGCTACCCCTCCCCCAGCGGAGCCAAGCAATGCGCCAGCAGCGATACTCTCAGCGCCTGCCCCCTGTGAGGTCAGATATAACAGCAGTACAATCATCACTGTAACACGTACGGACTGCTCTACAATTTGTGACACAGCCGTTGGAACCATATTATGAAGTCCCTGAAAGTAACCGCGCAGTGCTGACATGATTGGTACAACTGCCAGTCCCCAAGCACTTGTTCGTAAAGCGGGCATCACATGCGAGTTGCCGACCCACTCAGCTATAATCGGCGCACCTGCGTAGGTAATTGCTCCGATAACCAATCCGCTAAGACCCGTTATTACGGCAGATACCAGCAAAATCCGCCGCCCCTCGTCATCCCGCCTTCCGGCAGAAGCCTCAGCGACAAATTTGGATATGGCTGCTGGCAGACCCAGCATCGCTACCGTTAACAACATCGTGTACAAGGGATAAACTGTGTTGTATATACCAAATACCGCATCTCCGCCAAGATTTTGCAGCGGGATCTTTTGGAGTGTACCTATAAGCTTTGAAATAATCGCTGCGGCACTTAAAATAAATGCCCCTTGGAGCAATCGTGATGTTTGTGTGTTAGATTTCATAAAATACCTGCTTCTACGACTTTGATGGGATGAATTTCTATATTATAACGTATGTATGCCCACAAGTAGAAACGGTTTTGTATGAACGACAAAACCCCGTTTACCCTTTGTATATCTTACCAAAAGGAAAGCGGGGTCTATATTACGATTACTGCTCCATTTGTTTGCCGAGGAATGCAGCGGCGGTTTCGGCCATTTTCACTTCCATTGACGACATTTTTGCCGAATCATCCTTGCTTACCATCACTACACAACCAATAGGATCTCCACCGGAAATGATCGGTGAGGCTACATATGAGGACACCAAATCCGGATGATCTTTAGCGATTTCATAACTGCCTTCGTTGGTTTCCAGCACCGTCTTACGACTATCCATGACCTTCTCCAAGAGGATTCCTACTTGTTTCTCCAAATAGTCTTTCTTGGAGCCTCCAGCTAGTGCAATAAAGGTATCACGATCAGCAATCATCGTAATATGACCAGTACCTTCGAATAACGACTCCGCGTACTCTTTTGCAAAGTCACCCAACTCACCAATCGGGGAATATTTCTTGAGTATGACTTCACCGTCCCGATCGACGAAAATTTCCAATGGGTCGCCTTCTCTAATCCGTAGAGTACGTCTAATTTCTTTGGGAATAACCACTCGTCCGAGATCATCAATACGCCGAACAATTCCAGTAGCTTTCATTTCACATGTGCCCCGCTTTCTTAAGAAGTATGGTCTTACTACTGTCCATTATGGGAAAGGATAATCCCAGTGATTTATCGTAATATCTGACCATAGTATTCATCTCTTCCCAGATCCTTATACATAAGCTGACATGTATTAATATCTGTATCAAGATAAAGCCGTTCTACAGATGTTTCCTCGAAATAAAAAGCCATCTTCACATTAAGTGAGGATGGCTTTTTCTAAGGTAAGCTTGTCCATTTTTGCCGATGTTTATTCAGCGGCTTTTGTAGCGCTTGGGGATGCACTTGGTGCTGTAGTGGCTTCTGTTCCGGATTCATCTGCGGCAGCAGAGCTCTTCGGCAGATTGATGCTCTCAATAATGCCTTCCAAATCCTTCTCCATGAACGCTTCTAGGTTCTTGGACACAATGGAGCTCTTAATGCCTTCTTTTTGTTCATCCGTTAACTGGTCAAAGGTTTTGTCTGTGCGGGACTCCACCTTAATAATGTGGTAACCGTAAGAAGTCTCTACAGGATCACTAATGGTATTCAAAGGCAACGTTTGGGCAGCCTTCTTAAACTCATCTACATAGGTGCCTACAGCTTTATCTTTGTATTCTCCGCCCGTTTCCTTAGAGGCTGTATCGTCAGAGTATTCCTTAGCGATTGCTGCAAAATCAGCTCCGCCGTCCAGCTTTGCCTTAACTTCCTTCGCGATTTTCAGAGCTTCTTCGCTGGTGCGCTCTTTGTTGTCAGCATCGGTCAGACCGATCAGCACATGACGCAAAGTCGCTACCGTAAAGTCACCTTTTGTAGCTTCAAATTCTTTAACAACCTGATCGTCGGTCACTTTAAGCAGCATATCCTGATAAACCGTCAGCACACGCTCCATATAACTATGGATGTCGCCCTCAGTAACGTCAGCGTCTTTTAGCGTTTTCTTATAGTTGTCGCCCAGAGCTTTCTTCAAATCTGCGATTTGGCTATCTGCCTCTTTCTTCGCCTGCTTCTTCGCTTCATCCGTTGCTTGAGAAGCCAAGTATTCGAAGCCCACTTCCTGTTTCAAAATAGACTCCTTAAAAGCATCAATCTCTAAATATTGCGCTTGCTGTGGGGAGAGGAATTTCATGATTTTTTGATCCATCGCAAATTCCTTCTCTGTAATCGTTCCACCTTTATAAGTCGCTACTGCCTTGCTATCATCAGCACTGCTACCGCATGCTGCGAGCATAGAAAAGGAAACCGCTGCTACCAATGAAACGAGCAGCACTTTCCATGATTTTTTTTTATTTAACGACATTGTGTAGTTCTCCCTTCGATTTAAAAGACTGTTTAGCTTCCTTAAGAAACTGTTCAAGCAAGTCAAGCAGCTGTTTATCACTTAAATCTTTCGATTTAACTCGGATACTGGCTTTAGCATCTCTATCGAATTGTACACGTCTTTCGAAGCTATTTCCAACTTTAGCGAGTTTTGCTGTATCCAGAGCGCCAAGACTCCCCTCGTAGAAATTCAGGGTAACATCATCACCACGTCTGATCATGGAATCAATGCCGTACATTTTTCCATACACTTTCAGACGAGCCACAGTTAGTAGATTAACAACTGCTTCAGGCAGTTCTCCGAACCGATCCAAGAGCTCATCCTCAAGCTCAGAAGCATCATCGAAGGATGTCACTGCCGCAACTTTTTTGTAGATTTCAATTTTCTGGATACTGTCGTAAATATACTCGGATGGCAGATACGCGTCAATCGACAAATCAATGACAGTATTGCCTTCTTTAAGGGACGTATCCTCCTCACCAAGTACAGTAACCTTACGCTTGCGAATTTCCTCCGCCAGCATTTGTGAGTATAGATCAAATCCTACGGACGCAATAAAACCATGCTGTTCTGCGCCAAGTAAGTTGCCGGCACCGCGAATAGATAAATCTCGCATCGCTATTTTGAAACCAGAACCGAGTTCCGTAAATTCCTTAATAGACTGCAGCCGCTTCTCTGCCACTTCCGTCAGAACCTTGTCCCGTTGATACGTGAAATAGGCGTACGCAATCCGGTTGGACCGGCCTACACGTCCACGCAACTGATACAGCTGAGACAAGCCCATCTTATCCGCATCATGCACAATAAGTGTATTTACGTTAGGAATATCTACACCCGTCTCAATAATACTTGTGCTGACCAGCACATCGTATTCTCCATCAAGAAAATCAAGGATCGTCTTCTCGAGCTCAGCTTCCGACATTTGACCATGTCCGATGCCTACCCTAGCCTCAGGAACTAGCATGGAAATTTGAGCGGCCATTTCTTGAATGCCCTGCACTCGATTATAGAGATAGTAAACTTGACCGCCACGAGCTAATTCGCGCTCTACAGCTTCCCGCGTAAGTGTCTGACTATGCTCAACCACATAGGTCTGCACGGGGAAACGGTTCTCTGGTGGCGTCTCAATGACAGACAAATCACGCACTCCCAGCATCGACATATGCAGTGTACGAGGAATTGGAGTTGCTGTTAGGGTAAGAACATCTACATTCGTCTTTAACTTTTTCAGCTTCTCTTTATGAGTCACACCAAACCGCTGTTCTTCATCCACAATCAATAAACCGAGGTCCTTGAATACAAGATCCTGAGACAATAAACGGTGGGTACCGATAACCACATCAACCGTTCCCGCCCGAACGCCTTTAATCGTCTCATTCTGCTCCTTACGGCTGCGGAAACGACTAAGAACTTGAATATTCAACGGATAATTAGCGAAGCGTTCCCGGAAGGTCTCATAATGCTGCTGAGCCAAAATCGTTGTCGGTACCAGCACAGCTACCTGTTTACCTTCAATCGCTGATTTAAAAGCTGCTCGGATAGCTACCTCCGTCTTCCCATAGCCAACGTCTCCACAAAGGAGCCGGTCCATCGGACGATTCTGCTCCATATCCTTCTTAATCTCTTCAATCGCTCTAAGCTGATCCCGAGTCTCCTCATATGGGAACATCTCTTCAAATTCACGCTGCTCCTGCGTATCCTTCTCAAAACCATATCCTGCAGCACTTTGGCGTTCAGCATACAATTTTATTAGATCATCAGCAATATCCTGAACGGAAGAGCGGACCTTATTAGTCACCCGTGTCCATTCATTACCGCCTAGTTTATATACTTTCGGCTCTTTATCTTCTGAACCGACATATTTCTGAATCAGGTCAATTTGCTCAATCGGCACGGAGAGCTTATCGCCGCCCGCATATAAAATATGCATGTAGTCGCGATGAATCCCGCTGACCTCCAGCGTACCGATCCCCATATACTTACCGATACCGTGGTTCTGGTGAACGACATAATCGCCGATTTTCAGCTCAGTATAACTCTTAATCCGTTCAGCATTATCTATTCCCTTGGAGATCTTACGTGCCTTCCGCTGCTTCTGAGAGAACAGCTCTCCTTCCGTGATAACGGCTAAATGAATAGAAGGCAGTTCAAAGCCAGAACCCAGATTTCCTTGTACGATCGTTGGCTCATCAATACCGTAGTCATAGAGGACTCTGCGCACACGTTCAATCCGTTCTTCACTGCTCGCAAGCATCATTACCTTTACACCGGACTTCTGCCAACGCTCCATTTCTGATTTAAGCACGTTCATCTGACCATGGAAATCCTGCATCCCACGGCTAATAAACCCAAGAATGTTTTGTGGTTGAATATGCGGGACCTGACGCAAAAAGATCGACATAAACAGGCTTTGAAACGGACGTTTGTACATCACAACATCTGTTTCGACAGAGAGATCCAGATCCGGCAATGTTTTGCCATTTTGCATCAAATGCAGGTTCCATTCCGACTCATCTCGTTCGAGTTGTTTCGCTGTTTCAAGCAGTCTTGTCGGCTCATCGAGAATAAGGATCGTATCCTCCACCATGTAATCAAATAAATGAGAACGTTCAGGATATAAAAGACTGATATATTTATAGATTTCAGGGAAATAAGTCCCTTCACGCAACATCTCCAGCTCACGGCCTATTTCTTCCTTAAGTCGCAGCTTAGCCTGCCGATCCGCCATCTTCTCGAGCTGTCGCTCCAGCCTAACTGATGCTTCAGCGGAAGCAGCTTCTTGGCGAAACCTACTCGCTATGATCTCTTTAGCCGGTGTAATCTTCACACTACGTACCTTATCAATAGAACGCTGGTCCACTGGATCAAAAGTTCTTATGGAATCAACCTCATCATCAAATAACTCAACCCGATAAGCCAAGGGAGAAGTCATTGGATAAAAATCAATAATTCCGCCACGTACGCTTAGCTCACCACGGTTCTCAACCCGCTCTACTCTTTCATAACCCATCTCGATCATGGACATCAAGAATTCATCCAGAGCGAGCGTTCCATCCTGGGAAACCGTAACCTGCGCTTCTGCCATAACCTCTGGAGCAGGAAGCAGTCTGCGCACTCCTGAGTAAGGAACTACAACAATACCACGGAAGCCCTGAGCACATTTGGTCAGTACATCAATACGCTGAGCCAGAGTCTCGGGGCTTGATACAGCTGCTTCCGCAGCCACAAGTTCATTAGCTGGATAGAGCAGAACTCGTTCCGGCGAAAGCGCTTCCTGTAAATCATCGGCCATTTTCTGAGCCGAAAACATATTATGAGTCACCACAAGCAAAGGACGAGCCGTCTCTTCATGCAGTGCTGCAAGCATAATCTGTCTAGCAGAACCTGTAAGCCCCGATATGAGCTGCTCTTTCATACCTGCAGCGACACCTTGGGTGATAGACTGGAAATCGGGATCCTTGGAAAAAGCTTCTATAATACCTTGTAACAACAGGCGCACCTCTCTTACTAAACAGGCTAACGGAAGCCAAAGCCGCCGTCACCTATTATGATTGGAATCGAAAAGAAGCCTCAGCTGTAACGCCAAGGCTTGCGGATGACGATAGAGACAGGCGCTTCCACCTACTGAAGCGGACTTGTCAGCAGGCTAAGCTCCGGATTGTGCTCTAAAGCCTCCTTGCAATAGTCGCAAGTCACCTTTACCGTGATCTCACCTTCTGAATTATACGCTATTATATCTCTGCGCTCCGCAGGGGTCAAGGAATGAAGGCCCAACTGCACTTCTGTAACATCACTTCTATTAATGCTGCCTAGAGATGTCTTGCAGTGCCTACAAACATAGTTTATTGCCATCTATATGCCTCCTGAAGGTACTATATACCTTCAGTATGTCCGGCGAACATCATCTTTAGCCTTAATCACAAACAGAGTTTACAGATCAACCATTGAATTTAGCCATCGTCTGTTCGAATGAATTATGCAAGCTGAACTCCAGTGCATCACAAGTATTAAGGATCATTTGCTTCAGTGGATCGCCTTCTTTTTTAGGAAAAGACGAGAGAACATAATCCACTATGGCAAAACCCGGTTCAGGACGAGAAATACCCATTCGTACCCGATTAAAGCTTTGTGTACCTACATGCTGAATGATCGATTTAATTCCGTTATGTCCACCAGCACTTCCTTGATAGCGCAATCGGATTTTTCCAATTTCGGTATCCAGATCATCGTAAACAACGATCATATCTTCAAGTTTAACTTTGTAATAATCCATATAAGCACGAACGGCCTCACCGGATAAATTCATAAAGGTCATCGGTTTAATCAATACCGTTTTGACTCCACCAATCACGCCTTCACCGATTACGGATTTACATTTGCTTTGGTTGAAAGAAATTCCGTTTTGGGCCGCAAGCTCATCCAATGCCATAAAGCCAACATTATGCCTTGTTTTCGCATATTGTGTTCCCGGATTTCCCAATCCGACAATCCATTTCATTATCGAACCTTTCCTTTCCATTCGGGCTCCCAGCAAGAGAAGTCCGTTTTTGGTACAATAGATCTTATCTACATATCTCTGTGCAACCAGAGCGAAATTATACTCCGAAGACAGGTGATAACCAATGTTACAACCAGGTGGAATCTTAACACATCAACGTGATTTCCAGTACCATATCCAATATGCTGTGCCTGTGGAAATATACAGAGGCGACGTGCACATTGACATCGGTGTATTGACAGCAGTGGACGAAGGATTTGTGGAGCTGCAAGGGACTCTCTATAACCGCAGCATATTCACCTTTGTCTCCCGCGCCGGATATTGAAACCAGCGCTTCCACCTGCATCACGCCGATAAGGGTTACATCTCCGACTACGGAGGTGTAACCCTTTTGTACTATATCATTGATTTATATTTATTCAATCTCAAACAATTTACTAATCGACAACTCTTCATGGACGCGGATAATTGCCTCACCCATAAGTGGAGCCACGGACAACACTTTGAGCTTAGAGGTTGGGTTCGCGCTGCGAATTGGAATGGTATCCGTCACGATAATTTCTTTAATCGGAGAATTCTCCAGACGTTCATGAGCAGGACCAGACAATACTGGGTGTGTACAGCAAGCGTATACTTCCTTCACGCCGCCTTCCATCAAAGCATTAGCACCAAGTACGATGGTTCCGGCAGTATCGATAATATCATCAATCAAAATGGCTGTTTTGCCTTCAATATTACCGATAATGTTCATGACTTCGCTGACATTCGGCTCTGGACGACGCTTGTCTATAATTGCAAGCGGAGCGTTCAGGAAATCAGCAAGCTTTCTTGCACGTACTACACCGCCGTGATCTGGTGATACGACAACTGGGTTCTCAATTTGTTTGGAACGGAAATATTGAGCCAGAATTGGTACTCCCAGCAAGTGATCCACTGGAATATCAAAGAATCCCTGAATCTGCATAGCATGGAGGTCCATCGTAATTACACGGTGAGCGCCGGCTTTTTCAATCAAATTTGCTACCAGCTTGGCCGTAATAGGGTCACGGGAACGAGCTTTACGATCTTGGCGAGCGTAACCATAGTAAGGGATAACCACATTGATGCTTTTTGCGGAGGCGCGTTTGAGTGCATCTACCATAACTAAAAGCTCCATTAGGTTGTCATTAACTGGGCCGCAGGTGGATTGAACAATATACACATGACAACCCCGAACGCTTTCTGACAGCTTGACCTGAATTTCCCCATCGCTAAAGCTTGTAGTATGCGATTCACCCATCGGAATTCCGATGTAATCAGCAATTTGACTAGCTAGCTTAGGATTGGAGTTACAAGTGAAAATCTTTAATTTGGAATCACAATAAGTCATAAAATTTAAACCCTCCGTGACGGAATTTAGCTTTCCAAAGGCGCCGGCGCGGAAATATAAGTCCGTCCGGCGCTTCTTAGCAACGCTTTACGATGGACTCGAGTGGTCTTTCTTCGCTTTTGCACGGGAACGTATCTTCTCAGCATATCCCGGTTTGTTCTCTTGTCTTACTCTAGCAACAGCAAGATCGTTCTCTGAAACGGAACGCGTAATTGTCGAACCAGCTACAACAAAAGCCCCTTTGCCCACAGTAACTGGTGCAATAAGGTTAACGTTACTGCCGATAAAGGCATCGTCTTCAATTGTTGTCGTAGATTTATTATACCCGTCATAGTTAACAGTAATCGCACCGCAACCGACGTTTACATTCTTACCCACAGATGCATCGCCAATATAGCTAAGATGTGACACCTTAGAGCCGTCACCAATCGTAGCATTTTTGATCTCGACGAAATCTCCAACTTTCACTTCTTCTCCAAGTATAGAACCTGGACGCAAATAGGCAAAAGGCCCAACGGTAGTCCGTGCGCCGACTTGTGCTTGATTCAATACAGACTGCTTAATCGTTGCGTCGTCCATGATCTGACAATCCTCGATTTCGCTTGCCGGTCCGATCACACAGTTCTCACCGATTACAGTTTTCCCCTTCAAGATGGTTCCTGGATAGATCGTTGTATCAGAACCAATGACCACATCTGCTCCGATATAAGTGGAGGCAGGATCGATTATGGTTACGCCACCCAGCATATGTTTGCGGTTGATACGTTGACGCATAATTGCTTCCGCATCTGACAAAGCTAGACGGTCATTAACACCAATAGACTCGTTAGCATCCTCAGTCTGAAAAGCTAGAACAAGATCACCTTGCTCACGCAGAATACTGATAACATCTGTTAAATAATATTCTTGTTGATTATTGCTGTTAGTAACCTTCTCTAACGCTGAAAATAACTTAATGTTATCAAAGCAATAAATTCCTGTATTAATTTCATGAATAGCAGCCTGTTCGGCATTACAATCTTTCTGTTCTACAATCTTCAATAAACCGCCATCTTCACTACGAATAATCCGTCCTAACCCGGATGGATCATCCATTACTGCAGTTAATACAGTCGCTGCTGCCTGACGTTCCTCATGCAGAGCCATTAATCCTATCAGCGTCTCCGATGTAATAAGCGGAGTGTCGCCATAGGCAACAATCGTTGTTCCCTCTTCACTACCGAGCAAATCCTTAGCCTGTTTGACAGCGTGACCAGTACCGAGCTGAGTTTCCTGCAGCACGTATTCCGCACCTTGCCCTACAAAGGCCTTAACTTTCTCTGCGCCATGCCCAACAACAACAACGGTGCGCTGGCATCCGGTAGCTTTTACTGTATCAAGCACGTGCCCTACCATTGGCTTACCGCAAACGGGGTGCAGCACCTTATATAATTTAGATTTCATTCGCTTGCCTTGACCTGCGGCAAGAACTATAGCCATTCTTTTCAAGAATGCCAACCTCCTACTCTTGAACTCACTACTGAATATATCTCATTCCGGGCAAAAAGAAAAGAGAACCATGAAGTCATGGTTCCCTTTTCTATAAACCCCATGTTAGAAAAGCATTTATCGCTGCCTTTCGAAGATGTCGTCAAATCCTTCACTAGCGGTAGCTTTTCTTGCAAGATCAAGCTGCTTAAGTCCTGAAGTGTATTCGGTATGATCTTATCAAAAACGGCGGATCCTACGCCACCCAAAAGGTAGCCGTCTTCCGAGGCAGCCTAAGCTCCCTCTTCAATAACTTCTTCTTCTTCTTCAGTAGCGGCGCGATCGTACTCGGCTAAAACCGCGGATTGAATCTTCTCGCGTGTTCCCGAAGAGATCGGGTGAGCGATATCGCGGAATTCGCCATCCGGTGTACGCTTGCTGGGCATTGCAACAAACATCCCGTTATTACCATCGATGACGCGAATGTCATGAACAACAAACTCGTTATCGATTGTAATGGATGCGATTGCTTTCATTCTCCCCTCAGAGTTAACGCGGCGGAGTCTGACATCCGTAATTTGCATGTGTGTGTTCACCACCTTTTTCCATCAGAGACTTGGTGTATAATTCCACACAGCAAAGCGAATTCCTTCTTTTTGATTCCATAAAATACCTAAAAAAGAAATATATTTTTTAGGATCTGTTGTTTTCGACATGCATCGGGTGATTTTCTTAATATTCCTTACGTTTTCGACAATTTCCACGCTTTTTGAAAACGTAGAAACGTCAAACCATCAAGAGGAAAAATAGTTACCCGGATGCGCTGAAATCCGCCGCTCTTTCGAATCGACCTCGCTCAGCTTTACTAAAGACACATAGTCATGCAACAGGCGTTCTTCCGACTCTACTGCGCCTGACTCAACTAATACACCCACTCCAGCAACCTCGGCATTAAACTCTCCCAGTAAGTCGACCATCCCTCGAACGGTTCCGCCTGCCTTCATGAAGTCATCTACGATGAGTACCCGCGATTTCTCCTTGAGTGCACGTCTGGAGAGAGACATGGTGTGTATGCTCTTATGTGATCCAGATACATAGTTAATACTTACTGCCGAGCCTTCTGTAACCTGATGGTCACGTCGTACCAGTACTACTGGCAAGCCGAGCTGTGCTGCCGTTGCATAGGCTAACGGAATCCCCTTAGTTTCTACTGTCATCACCACATCGATTTCCGATCCATAAAAGGCCGTTGCGATGATCTTCCCCGCCTGCTCCATCAAAGATGGCAGTCCAAGCAGATCCGACATATACAAATAACCACCGGGCAGTATCCGATCTGTCTGTTCTAGCTGCACACATAAACGTTTAACAAAAGAGAGCGCCATTTCTTTAGGCATAACAGGAATATAACGTACTCCACCTGCTGCGCCGGCTAAGGTCTGAAGCTCACCGATGCCTTCACCTTCAAATACTTCTTTTATGATTGCCAAATCTTCACTGATGGAGGACTTAGCCGCTCCATACCGATCGGCAAATATAGACAGCGGCAGTAGGTCATGTGGCCGCTCAAGTAAAAACTGAGTCATGTCTACCAAACGTTGGCTTCTTTTTAATTTCTTCACGGAATGCTCCTCGCCAAAACCGAATATTTTATGAAAAATATATCACTTTTGTACGGGTTTACACAAGAGAAGCATACTAATTGAGTGATCTCACTGCATAGACTTCCTTGCAGAACCCTCGCAGTCCATTATAAATTCTTGCTACTTTAGACTGCTTGGACACTAAACCGAACACTGTAGGACCGCTGCCGGACATTAAGACTCCGTCTGCTCCGAGCTTAACCATCGCCTCTTTGAGCTGCTGTACCTCTGGATGCAGCTTTAAAGTAACATCCTCAAGCACATTACCCAGATGATTACACACGCCCCCAAAATCTCCAGCTTCGATCGCGTCCTGCATCTTTCTAGCCGAAGGATGAACAGCTATATTATTGCTCCGAACGCGTCCGTATACTTCCGCAGTCGATACATTGATAGGTGGCTTAGCCAATACTACCCAGCATTGCGGAGGGTTCTTAATCGGCGTGAGCTTTTCGCCACGACCTGTTGCCAAGGCAGTACCGCCTGTAACGCAGAACGGCACATCTGAACCAAGCTCAGCACCAAGCTCCTGTAGCTCCTGTGAAGGTATGCCTAGACGCCACAGCCGATTAAGGCCGCGTAGCGTAGCTGCTGCATCGCTGCTTCCGCCAGCCAGGCCAGCAGCGACCGGTATTCTTTTGTCCAGATGGATATGTACACCACTCTTCACGTTATAACGCTCTTTAATAAGCCTAGCCGCCTGAAAGGCCAGGTTCTTCTCATCTAGAGGAATATAACCCGCTTGACTTGATATTATAATAGTATCCCTTGGCAGCTCAGACAGCTCTAAGCGGTCTGCTAGATCCACCATGGTCATAATCATTTCCACCTCATGAAAACCGTCAGCACGCTTGTGCAGCACATCCAGCATCAAATTAATTTTCGCTGGTGCCTTTTCATACATTTTCAAGGCGTTCACCCACCTTCAGCTTTTCCCGTAAAAACAACTTAACATATTATATGAAAAACTTCTAATGAAGTCCAATAATAAAAGGGTGTCGCCAGTTGGACGCACCCTTATTCGTTAAATAAATGTTCACACCCTAAAGATTAAGATTTCCGGGCAGCTTGTTCAGCGAGCTGAATTGCTCTTTTTACCATATTGCCGGCATCCTTTGCCCGGATTCCTCCCCAGCCTTCACGTTCTACAGTTTCGTAAAAACCAAGCTCCTTGGCTAACTCCGTCTTTAGTTCTTCCGACATCGTGCCTCGTTTTCTTCCGCTCATTACGGAATTCCTCCCTTATGAAAGTAAATGATAAACCCATTGCTCAATTAGTATGCTTGCTAAGAACAAGGATCATTCACCGGACATGTTAACCGCCAAAAAGAACCGGCCGTCCTTTATCAAGGACAACCGGTTCTCGTAGAAATAAAAAACAGCCTCCAAAGGAAGCTGCCTGTGAGACATTAAGCTTTAATATACATAATCCGCATCTGCCCATCGTCTTCACAAACTGTGATTTCCACAGATTCAGTAAGGATATCGGCATAGCTATAGGAGACTCGCTTGAATGTTTGCTGCTCCTGATCCAGTTTGACAATAAATACAGAAGGGTACGTTTCTTCCAGGACACCGGTGCGTTCAACGGTTTTACGACGACCTCCGTTTGCACGCAACGTGATCTTATGACCGACGTGAGCTTCGAGACTGCGTTTAATTTCCAACAGCGCGTTATTAGCCATTGCCTGACGACCACCTCTTTTCTTGTCCATTATACAACTTTCTCAGGCGTTTGTCAAAGCAAATAAATAATTATAGATGATGAATATTTGGTTGTCAACGGAATTTTTTTGTGGGCAATCAGAGGCGAACTAATATCCTTGTTATCTGTAATGCGATTGCTACTAAGCAACAAAACATATCCTTGTAGTTCTTTAAAGATAGCAGCTATTTCACGTAATAAATCCCCCAAAGTGGGGGGCTTCGATCCGTGCCCAGGTACTATGCGGGTGCCCCAATATATATGCTCTGAACATAAAAAAAGGGTCAAGCATATCGCTCACCCTCTCTTCACATTATTCTATTCGGCCACTCCAAATTACCTATTAGCCTTAGAAAATAGACCTACCCTGTCGATTAAATCGCAGAAGGTGTCACTTTTAGTGCCGACAGGTTCTGCAGACGCGGCATCCCAATACGGAAGCTGCCACGGGTCTCAATACCGCCGATTCCCTGATTACCACTAATGGTGTTGTTCAAAACATCACTCAGATTCACCGTATCCCTAATGGGCGTGAACGACGATTTTGCCGCTACGTATACTGGGTCTAAGGCATGGATCAATATCCGTCCAGGGGAACTGGCAAAGTTCGCCCCTGCCCCCAGCAGCGCTTCAAAATGTGACTGGCAAGCACCTGCAACAATCGTCAACGCATCAAAATTTCGCTCATAATCCCTAGCTACCCTAATAGCAGCTACGAAGTTTTGCGAATTTTTATAGCTGCTCAGACTGTGAAGATCGTAAGTATGCTGTTGCTTCAGCACCCCGTCATGACCGGTAATCACCACAATATCTGGACGCACGCGGGGCAGCAGCCGGTATAAAGTGTCAGCCATTGCGGACTCATGAACATGATGACCTTCAGCAGGGATCCGCAATTGCTCATATAAGCTCAGACTCTTATTCAAGTACGCCGGATCGCCATCCAGATGTAGTACTTTCCCCGGCACTTCAAAATAAGCAGCTTCCTTGGGCGATGGAGCCCATGCCCCCTCTGATAGAGCGCTCCCGCTCCGCTGACTTTGCTCCTGTCGGTCTTTCCGCAGCTGTGTCAGTGATTCATTCGCTTTAATCTGTGCTTGTTGTCCTCGTTCCGTAATTCGGGTAGGAGGCACTTGAACCAAGTCATTCAGAGGAGAATCCGCCAACAGACGGAAATCTGTGCCTTTAATGACGGCTCTGTCCTGCACAATATGATCTACACGAAAAGTCAAATCACCGCCATATGATTTACGAACGACCAAGTCTCCTAAATTCATTACAACCACCACCTCTACCCCATCGTATGGGCAAAGGCCTCAGTTGGTTCATAACTAGCCGTGTTTTTAGCTTATACGATTCCAGCAGCCAACAGAACACCGCTCAATCGGGCGTATTCTTCTAAACTTAACGTTTCTCCGCGACGGGTTGGTTCAATACCAGCTTCTGCAAGTAAAGCCTCCAGACGTTCACGTCCCTCTTCAGGGAAGTAACGAGCCTTGAGATTGTTAGCAATCGTTTTGCGACGCTGTGTGAAAGAAGCTTGAACGACCTCAAAGAAATGCTTCTCACTCTCAACTTCTACCGGTGGGCGCTCTCTTACCTTTAGACGGATTACAGCTGACTCCACATTAGGCTGAGGAATGAATACTGTACGCGGCACAATGCAGACGAGCTCAGGCTCGCTGTAATACTGCACGGCAATGCTAAGGCTTCCGTATTCCTTCCCTCCCGGAGAAGCAGCCATACGCTCCGCAACCTCTTTCTGAATCATTACAACGATGTTATCAAGCGGAAGCTTCTCTTCGAGCAGCTTCATCAGGATCGGTGTAGTCACATAATACGGCAAATTGGCAACTACGCTTACCTTGTTCACGGATGAAAAGTCTTCCTTGAACAGCTCCTGCAGGTTTACATTCAGAACATCATCATTACGAACCTTAACATGCGGGTAAGGGGAAAGCACGTCCCTTAAAATAGGGATCAACCTACGGTCGATCTCCACAGCGGTTACCGCACCGGCTGTTAGCGCCAAACGCTCCGTAAGTGCTCCAATCCCAGGACCGATCTCTAGAGCCCCTGAGTCGCTATCTAGCCCAGCAGCGTCTACAATCTTGTCCAATATATTTTGATCAATCAAAAAATTCTGTCCTAAGCTCTTCTTGAACTTAAATCCATAACGTTGAATAATCTCTTTTGTCCGTTTTGGAGTTGAAATTTCCTCTCTACCACTCATGAAGTAATGCCCCCCTGATCAATTTGGGCGAGAGCTCCGGCAAATTCCTCCCGCGTAATTCCAAACATCGCCAGCCGCTTGTACAGCTGCTTGCCATTACAATATCCGATTCCAAGCAAATTACCAAGTGCCATACGTCTTTCAGCTGCCCGAGGGTGTACAAGCATTCCAGCGGCCATTAGATCGTCAATTCCAATTATTGCAGGTGCTCCTTCAAAAGAGGTATGTACGTTTCGTAGCGCATGACGAATCGCCTCTGGAGAGGCGTTCTCCACACCGATATCTCCCTTACGGGTTGCGTCCTTCTCCGGAATGAAAGCATGCTTGCAGCCCGGCACCTTTGCGGACACAATCTTACGAATTCGTTCACCCGCGTGATCCGGATCTGTAAGAATAATCACCCCTCTACGCTCCATAGCAAGCGCGATCTTCGCAATTACGGTCCGGTCTACCGCCGAGCCCCCTGTTTCGATCGTATCTGCTTCTACAGCGCGTTTAACAGCGACGGTATCACTCTTACCTTCAACGACAATTAATTCCTTAATCATATCTATTGACTCCTTCCAAAAAAAGCAAAAAAGAAGAGGTTTCGCTCCTCTTCTTTTGGTTAAAGAATTTATAAGTGATGAGCGGTTGCTCTGCGATCAACGAAATGATCATCTGGCGTTCCTTAACGGTTATCATCACTATAGCTTATCAAAGAATAATTTGCAAAAGCTTCCGAACTAATTTAACTCCGGCTTCACAGGTCCAATCACATAAACGGTACGTGATTTACGACCGAAATTACGCACATGGCTCAGTGAATCGTAATAGACATCTACTTTATTGCCTTTAATGGCACCGCCAGTATCTTCAGCTCGGCGGAATCCAAGCCCCTCAATATATACCCACCAGCCAATAGGGATTACATTCGGGTCTACTGCAATTGTACGACCTTCCGTTACGCGTGTTCCGGAGGCAGTTTTGGTACCTATACCTGGCTCTTCTGATGAATAAGCTGTCATGGAGACGTTCTTAATCATCTTCTTGTACTCAAAGTCTACGCCAGCCTTGCTTGTGACGTTATTAGTCTTGGCGCTAACCTTAGCCGTTTTGGAAGTAGTGTTTGATTTGGAAGTTGTTGTAGTCTTAGCTACAGCCGGCTTAGGAAGTGGTTTGGTACCAACGGCAATAACTTTATCTTTCGTTACCGTTTGTACTTCCTTACCAATCATGCGCATAGAGGCCAGTTCTCCGTCTTGGTAGATCTTTTCAATATGCTGAATCATGACGCCTGGTTTGCCTGCCTGTGCCACTCTAACTGTTCCCACAGTAAGGGAGGGGTCTGCTGTCTTGATGACTCTGAAGGGTAAGTTAGTTGTCCGCTGTACAGTCTGTTTGTTGATGCGAACAATCTTAATCTCCATGTTGGCAGAAATGGCGGTGTCTAACGAAGGGAAAATCTTATCATGACCTTCTAGGGTGATGCCCATTTTGTCAATTGCTTTACCGATTGTATCCTCGGTTGTATATAACGTTTTTGTTGCTCCGTCCGCAATAAGGCTAATTTTCTGCGCACGATTGATAACGACACGGTCACCGTCTTTTATTTCATCACTCAGACCTAAAGATAGTTCATCATGCGGCTGCAGCGAAATTTGCTCTTTCTCCAGCACATCACCAAGAAGCGCTTCTCGCGTTTCAAGCGTCTGTGTCTGCCCGTCTATTACTAAAAATAATTGTTTGTTACTTTGACCGTGTACGTACAGCAGAATAAGTAGCGCGATAGCGACTGAAATCACGCCTGCAAGTAAAAGTACGCGAGTATTTACTTGCTCCCACCGTAGTGCGAAAGACCTGCTGGATGACTGCGAATCATGGGATACTTCTGGTTGGAATACGCCCATTCTCTCCATCCTCCTTACATAGCCCCGTCGTCAATTGTATATCATGAGGACTGAATTCCTTTGACGAAACTATTTGAGATTGTCACAGGACACGCACTTAATAACTTAGCGTCTCCTGCTCATGGATCGCCTGCTCGGCACAGCTACTCCCACCCCTGTTATATAACAGTATGTGGGCAACATTCTATTTATTCAAAAATAAAAAAGCCTAAAAAGAGTTCAATTGAGGACTCTTTCGTGGCTTCTCCAAATTCAGAATAGAGAATGCTTGTGCACGAGGTTGCCTCTCTTACTTGCGCTTACGGGGTTAGCTGTCGGGTTCGGACGAAAGAGAGACGCCCTATTTCAGGTCACCCGCTCATGGCGGTTGCCCTTAAATTCACCCCAAAGACCACGTGAAGAAATCAAATACTGTCCTGTGGCACGTCGAAGCCGTATTCAAAATACAGGCATGCGACAGGTCAATATTGGTTCCCCCGTTCTCCATACGGAGACTCAGCGAGACGATCCATGAATCAGTGGCTGTCACTATAACACAGCCCACATCACTGAAAAGATGATATCCTGTTTTGATGCATGTTGTAAAGGACGATTCAACCACGTTTAAGCAAAAATTTGGTTAAAATATTGTAATATTCAGCCGTTTTTATATTAAAAAAGTTTAATATATCGGCCATTCTCTATTTTTCGCCTATTTTACTCCCGTTTTCACTCAATCCCAAATCGTTCCAGTGCGTTCGCATACGTTATTTTAGCCAATTCTTCCCATGTTAGCCCTTTAATTTCAGCTGCCGCCTCTGCTACCAACTTCACATGAGCACTCTCATTTCGCTTCCCGCGGAAGGGATGAGGAGTCAAATATGGAGCATCCGTTTCGATCAATAATCGGTCTAACGGGGTCTGCGCAAGCACTTCTTTTGGCACTCGTGCATTTTTGAACGTAATGGGTCCTCCAAACGATAAATGAAAACCAAGATTCAAGCACATTTTTGCCGTTTCCCAGCTTCCTGAGAATGAGTGCATTACGCCTCCAACCTCATTTGCCTTTTCCTCCCGCAAAATCCGTACAACATCTTCATGGGCATCACGGTCATGAATACAAATCGGCATCTTTAGTTCACGGGCTAGTCCGATTTGCTTGCGAAAAACCTCATGTTGCACATCCTTGGGAGAGGTATCCCAGTAATAATCCAGTCCAATTTCCCCAATAGCCACCACTTTTTTATGACTGCACAAAGAAGCGATCCAATCGAGGTCTCCTTCTTTCATATCTATCGCATCCTGCGGATGCCAGCCCACTGCAGCATAAATATAATCATAAGATTCTGCCAGCTTCATCGTAGAGGGAATCGTCTCCCGATTAAATCCGATATTAATCATCTTACTAACGCCAGCCTCTACAGCACGAGCGATAACTTCTTCGCGATCCTCGTCGAATTGAGGTGCATCCAGATGCGTATGTGTGTCAAACAGAAACATTTTTGCCGTCACTCCTTGTTGTTTTTTAACATAAGACAGTGTGAATTTCACGCCATCTATTGTATCGTCTATTTCTACGGGAAGCAGTTATTGATTTGAAAAGACGAAAACATCGTTTCTTCTTGTCAAAAATCCCATATTTTCTTGTATTATTTTGCAAAAATCTCTGCTATTGAAGATGGCAATCTTGTAAGCGCTTGTCTCAACTTATCTTGAGGAAAATACAGATGATACCTGCCACGATGAATGCCGCTAATAGAGCGTACAATATCCGACACCTCTGAAATTTCCCTCAGCTGATCATGTCGATCAAGCAGCAAGATTTGCTTATTGTCAAAGGCTTCTCCCGGACGGAACACATCATAGGGCAAATCTGTCGGAAAATCAATCTCCAAGTCATATTCCGGGTGAAGTCCCGCTGCCGCAAAACTGCTGCGAATTTCAGTAATCATATCTGTATCAAGATTCTCCATCTCAACATATTTATACAGTTTACGATGAATAAAACGGGTGCACAAGTCGCTTAATAGCTCATCTTTTTCAAGCGTCCACTGCATAAAAGCCGTCTGAACCAGCGCCTCATCTAACATTAAATATTGCTTCACTGTCACCTCTCCACGGAACAAATCCTCCAGCGGATTAATCATAAAACTAAAATGGTACCCCTCTTGGAAAAGCTCCTTAGCTCTACGGAAAATTTGTCGCAAAATAATCTCAGAGCTGCGTGTCACCGGATGAAAATATACTTGCCAGTACATTTGATAACGCGACATTAAATAATCCTCAATCGCATGCATTCCCGATTCTTTTACCACAACCCGACCATTATAAGGACGCAGCATTCTCAAAATCCGATCAATATCGATCGTTCCATAGTTTACACCTGTATAGTACGCATCACGTAGCAAATAATCCATGCGATCAGCATCTAGCGGACTGGAAACCAGATTAACAACGATTTCATGCTCATAAGTTTTGGAGATCACTGAAGCTACTTTACGAGGAAAATCCTCCTCCACATCACGCAAGATTTCAGTTATTTCTGTGTCCTCCAGAATAATACGACAAGTCCAATCCTCATGGTTCATTTCAAAAGCTTCTTCTATAGAATGGGAAAATGGACCATGCCCCAGATCATGAAGCAAAGCCGCACACAAGGTTAGCAGACTTTCTTCAGGAATCCAATCCTTATACCCGCTTCGTTCAAATTGCGAAATGATTCTACGTGTAATTTCGTATACCCCAAGGGAATGAGAAAACCGACTATGCTCTGCACCATGAAAAGTGAGATACGAGGTACCCAGCTGGCGGATTCGGCGTAGACGCTGAAACTCCTTTGTATTTATTAGTCGCCAAATAATAGTATCCTGCACGTGGATATAGTTGTGAACCGGATCTTTGAAAACCTTTTCTTCTGTGAGCGGCTGCTTCATGAGATCAACTCCTTTTTTTAATTTAATATGATTTTAACCAATTTAAGTATATAATAAGTAATTATGTCGTACTTTGTCGAATGATGACGATTTTAGTCTTGGTAAATCGACAAAGTTTATTTTTACACTTTTTTTAGAATTCGTGATTATGATAGGCAATTCAAAGTTTTTGTGAAAAAGTTCTTAATTAGCATATGAAAAAAGGTTGACTGTTTTGGGAATCGTTGGTATTATGAATATCATAAAACAGTGAACAATGTCGAATAATGGCGTTTTTGGGACATTGAGAGGAGTAACGATTGTTATGATGAAATCAACAGGAATTGTAAGAAAAGTAGACGAACTTGGTCGGGTAGTTATTCCCATTGAATTGCGCCGTACTCTTGGTATTGGTGAAAAAGACGCACTTGAAATTTACGTTGATGGTGAGCGCATTATGCTTAAGAAATATGAGCCTGCCTGCATTTTCTGCGGTAACGCTGAGAACGTAACTTACTTTAAAGGAAAAATAGTTTGTCATGAATGCATTTCTACTATTCCTACCCCTGTGACAAACTAAAATAAATAGTATATAATAGAACTAATCAAATTGTTAATTCTAACCTTTTCATATCTCCTTGACCTCCCGTGACCGCGGGAGGTATTTTTTTTCTGCTTTTACTTCAGTTTCCCGCCTCAAAATGTCTAAAAGGACTTATTCTCCTCTTTGTACAAAGTACATTAACCTACATGTAAATCTCTTAAGCACAATAAACTTTGTATTCTTAGCCTCTCAGCATTAGAACCGGTCTATAACACTTACTGCTCAGCTTTATCAAGAAGCGCGTTATAAATATCCCGCTTTGCAACACCACGATCAGAAGCTGCTTTTTTCATAGCTTCTTTACGTGGTAAATCTGCCGCTTCGTAATGTGCAACATGCTCCTCAATACTTAACTGGCGCCACCAAGCCGATTCTGCCAATTCGGCATCTTCCTTACTCTCACCTTCAACAACAATTACATACTCGCCAAGCGGTGGATGTTCAGCAAGCCAATCCATACATTCCTCAATCGTCCCACGTAAAAACTCTTCATATCTCTTCGTCAATTCACGAGCCAGTACAATTCGTCGATTGCCGAATGCTTCTTGGAGATGAGCCAGCGTCTTCACCACTCGATGTGGAGACTCATAGAACAGTATGGTCCCTTGTGCCGTACGAAGAGGACTTAATACCGCACGGATATCTTTACGTTCACGTGGTAAGAAACCGATAAAAGTGAACGTAGTCGTAGGCAAACCTGAAGCAATTAAAGCTGACAAAGCTGCGTTAGCTCCAGGTATAGGAATCACTGGTATACCGTGACTTATGGCAAGGGCTACAAGGTCTGCACCAGGATCAGAAATGGCTGGTAATCCGGCATCGCTGACGAGAGCCAAATTTTTTCCTTCTATTATATAGCGGATAAGTTCAGGTCCACTGGCAGCCTTATTATGCTCATGGTAACTGAACAGCATAGAAGGTGTGATTTCAAAATGGCTCAACAATTTTCGAGTTTGTCTTGTATCCTCAGCAGCTATAATATCGCATTCCTGCAATGTGCGAACAGCGCGATAGGTCATATCCTCTAAATTACCGATGGGTGTTGCCACCAAAAAGAGTGAACCTGTTGATTCCTGCTTATGTGTATTGTTATTGTTTTGGAAACTGCTTTGGCATGATATCGTCATGATTTACCCTCTTTAGCACCGTAGTAGATGTCCATAATTTCTGGACAGTATTGATTGCCCTCATTATATACAATGAGTGGTGGCTGTAAACGAACCTCTGGTTTGCCGTCACGCATTGCTTCAATTAATACCATATTGGCTTCCAGATGCGCACGTGGATGTACAAAGCGAATAATCTTAGGCTCTAGCCTATATTTTCTCATAAGACTAATAATATCCACCAACCGTTGTGGCTTGTGAACCATACTTACCTTTCCTCCGGTCCGAACTAGTCGCACACAGGCTTGAATGACCTCCTCCAGTGTACACCCTATTTCGTGACGAGCCATAGCTTGATGCGTGTTCAGCTTTAGGTCACTACCGTTAAGCGGCATATAAGGAGGATTAACAGTTATCGCATCATATACGCCATGCCCTGCTACTTTATATAACTCACGTAAATCACCTTCATGGATCACAACCTGATCCTGAAGTCCATTCAAAGCCACACTACGCCGAGCCATATCCGCTAAACGGGGCTGAATTTCAATCCCTTCTATAGAAGCTTTTGTTCGGGTTGTCATCAGAATAGGTATTACACCGTTTCCAGTACAAAGATCCAGGACTCTCCCGCGTGGCGGGACGCTGGCGAAACGGGCAAGCAGTACAGCATCCATAGAAAAGCTAAATACTTCATCGCTTTGAATAATTCGTAAATCATGCGTTAGTAAATCATCCACCCGCTCCGTTGGTAACAAAGGAACAGGTATATCGTTATAAGAATTAGTCATGTAATAATCTCCTAAAAGTTTTGTTGAGCTAAGCTTCATTGAATATATCACTGAGACAAAACTTGCTTCGGAAGCATATGCTTTGTTTTGTTGAGCTAAGCTTCATTGAATTCGTTAACCTCATTCAGCCAAAATTCAAAAAAAACCGTAGGATCAATCTCCTACGGCTGGATATCCTCATTTATTAAGAAAAGAAAGACAGAACAGACAATCACCTTCCGTGCGTAAATGTCCAAAATAAACATTACAGATGTGAAAGCCTTCATGGTAAAGCCGGGCCAAGTTGTCATAACCTTCCCCGACAACCTCTTCTGTTCCCTCTCCGGCAGCTAAAAGAGCTTCCGCCTCCGCAGAATCTACGGTAGGATCCAAAGGTGCATCCCGCTTTAAAATTTTGCGAAGCTGTTCATTCTCCAGAGTTAACCTCTGATTAGCTTCCATCAGCTCTTTTACCGTCTGTTTCCATTCTCCAAGATTGGCGCGCATCGTTTCCATCTGTGCTTCCATATCCTGCATGTGTGCAAATATATTTTTCTTCTCCAAGTTTCCACCCCGAAAGTAACCTTATAATGGTTTACTTGACGACAACATCATCCATTGGAAGTTCCTTAACTTTGCCCACTTCAAACAACTGTACATGAACCGTACGGCTTCCGGCATTAAGTCCTACTACTTTGCCATCACCCAATGAGGTCACGACAATCTTGCCGACCGCTGGCATTTCTTCCTTTACACTCTCATAATTGTCATGCTCAAACTTCAAACAACACATCAGACGTCCACAAAGTCCTGAAATCTTCGTCGGATTAAGTGATAGGTTCTGATCCTTGGCCATTTTTATGGATACGGGTTCAAAATCCCCTAACCAAGATGAACAACAAAGCACTCGTCCACAAGGTCCAAGTCCACCAAGCATTTTGGCCTCATCACGCACCCCAATTTGCCGTAGCTCAATGCGGGTCCGGAAGATACTTGCTAGATCTTTAACCAATTCTCTAAAGTCGACCCGTCCTTCGGCCGTAAAGTAAAATATAATCTTATTACGGTCAAAAGTAAACTCTACATCGACGAGCTTCATTTTGAGACCATGGTCGCGTATTTTATTTAAACAGGTGGTAAACGCCTCTTTAGCGGCCCCTTTGTTCTCTTCAACCACGCGTGCGTCGGTTTCTCCGGCAATACGCATCACTTTTTTGAGGGGCAACACTACGTCGGATTCTTCCACCTCTTTTTTGCCTACGACAACTTTACCGTATTCAACCCCACGTGCTGTCTCCACAATAACATATTGATCCCGTTCAATCGGAAAATCAAGTGGATCGAAATAATATATTTTACCCGCTTTTTTAAAACGGACACCTACTACGCTGTACAAAAATTAACCCCCTTGTTTGCCGGTAAAAGGAACCTATGGGCATGTCCGCTCCCTGATGATTCATGCTTGTCCTTCCTCGTCGGTTAAAACGATACTTCCAGGTAAAGCGACATCCGGAGGATATATCATAACTAATCCTTTAACTTTCCAGTCGGATTAAAAACTGCTCCAGACACAACTGGGCATTGGCATTGGATCGCAGCTTCTTAGTACTCTCTGCGGCAAATCCCATATAAGCCACCCATTGTTCCGCACTCCGCTCACGGGCATGCCTGGAAATAAAGTCTAACTGATCTATGAAAACGATACTCTCATGCTTACGGTACAGGAAGTAGAGCATATCTTTAAACCACAGATGGAACATGCTGAAGAAGATATCCAAATGTTCAGCGAGCCCGGTCTTGAACAGCTTCTGCCCAGCAGTTGCTACCGCGGAGCTGCCCTTGCCTAAGGACTCCTTAGCTAATTGTAACATTACATTTCTCATTTCTGCAAACCAATTCTGTTCCAAAAGTTTCCTGCAACCATCAAGTCCTGAACTAAGTGATACTGCACATCGAGCTAAGGGTATAGGAACGCCCTCACTTGCCAGAGCTTGCAGCATAATATCCGGATTTAACGGACTAAATGGAATCCGCTGAGTCCGCGACTGAATCGTTGGCAATAAGGAACGGCTATTATCAGAAATTAAGATTCCAACAGCCGGAGCCGGTGGCTCCTCCAGAAATTTCAGCAGACTATTGGCAGCTTGTACTGTCATTTTGTCTGCTCCATCTATAATATAAACTTTCGGATTCACACCCTCTGACCGATAGGAAAAGACGCGCTGCAGCTCACGGATTTGATCTATTTTGATACTTGCTCCATCTGGCTGCAGCAGTGACAAATCAGGGTGGTTTCCATGCTCTACTTTCCGGCACTCCAGGCATTCCCCACAGGCATCGTCCTTGCTCTGGGTACAAAATATTGCTTGGGCAAACATCAGCGCCGTTTTCATTTGTCCACTGCCTGCCGGCCCTGTAAATAAATAAGCATGACTCACAGCTTCTTTGCGCAAGGCATTTTGGAGAAGCCGCTTAGCGTTCTCCTGGCCTACTATATCATGAAAAGGCATAATTTCCTCCCAAAACTTTAAAAAGAAAGGTTGATTAACAACCCGCGAATTTCTCCAACACGTCCCAACAGATCTATCCGGCCTTGCTCACTATTCAGCAAATCATCTGCCATAGATAGCAAAGCCGAATCAATTTCCTCAAGCAGCTTGTAACGCTTGCCACGGCCACGTCGATCCCAACCGCGTGTTTCTTTCAGAGTAACGCCTCTTCGAGCCGTTTCTTCCAGAAACCTTTTGATCATCATCCGGTAAATGGTAAGTTCACGAATCGTCATAGACTTAGATAAACGATCCCCTTGAGACTGTATTTCTTTGATCTGGCGGTTTAGTTCATCTTTGGTTTTCTGCTCACTTTGCTGCTGAAAAACGTCAGAGAACGTTTTTTGCTGAACGGGTTTGTTAGCCCCTTCTGTATTTGTCATCTCACTCTTTAAGGGCCTATACCCCGGATTGATCTTCAAAGGTTATCTACCGCCCTCTTTGTAAATGACTTGCTAATTTATATTATACTTAATAATGTTCAAAACGATCTACAGGAAGTACGAATACAGTAGCTCCACCGACTTGCACCTCGACAGGAAGCGGCAAATACGAATCCGTTGTACCACTCATCGGTGTTACCGGAGTGACCAACTGCTCACGCACTTTACAGCTGTTACGGATTACGGTCAATACGGATTCAATCTGACCGTCTTCTACCCCGATCATAAATGTCGTATTACCCGCCCGTAAAAAGCCACCAGTACTTGCAAGTTTAGTAGCACGGAAATTGGCTTTGACTAGCTCGCTGGACAATCGGTTACTGTCCTTATCCTGGATAATTGCAATGATCAACTTCATCTTCGCATTCCCTCCCAATACTTTTATGGTGTATTACTACATAGAGTTTCTCGTAGTAACCCTTGCTTGATAAACAAACGCCTAGTTATATGTCACTTCTCTTAGTATATTAGACAAAACACCCTAAAAACCCTTTAATACTCTCTCTTCAAGTGTTCTCACGATATCTTGTTCTACCATATGAATAGGGCGATTAGCATCTAGAACTACTATTCTGTCCGGATTTGCTTCAACTAATAATTGATAGCCTTCGCGAACCTTCTGATGAAAGGAAAGACTCTCCAGATCCAGACGATTTACTTCCCGTTCTTGATTCGCTGCAATCCGTGACAGCCCTATCTCTGGATCTACATCCAGATAAAAGGTTAGATCCGGCATACGGTTTCCAATCGCAAAGCGATTAATACTCCATACTTCTTCAATTCCAAGCCCTCTCGCATGTCCTTGATAAACAAGGCTGCTGTCCACAAAGCGGTCACAGAGCACTGTTAGCCCTTCTCTAAGAGCCGGCTCAACGACTTCGGCGAGATGTTGGCTTCTTGATGCAGCGTATAGTAATGCCTCTGTTCGCGCATCCATTGCTGTATGGGCAGGATCTAGAATAATAGAGCGAATCTTCTCGGCAATTTCAACGCCACCGGGTTCACGTGTTATTCGATAAGGCATGGACCGATTCTGTAAATAAGCTGCTACTCTACCTAATACCGTTGTTTTGCCGGAGCCATCGCCCCCTTCTAATGTAATGAAGAAACCTTCTTTTCCCACTTATGCTTCTCCGCCCTTCTGAATGTTGTATACCTCAATACGCTGTAAGACCGGATCAGCACAAGCCTGAAATTTGGCGCCTCCTTTGGCTAAACCAGCCAGCCTTCTTTGTATCTGATTTGTGATCACTTCACCCGGATATAATATCGGGATCCCCGGCGGATATGGAATAACCATCTCCGCCGCCACTCTCCCCACGCTACATTCAAGATCAATGCTTTCAATCTCACTAGCTAACACTGGCTTCAATGAAAAGGAGACAGGCTCCGAGATTTGTAAAGAATCGAAATTGTTCCACGTGGAAATATTACGAGCGTCTGGTTTGCTAAGCGTATGCGGTGATTCGGAAGGTTGTTCCGAATCTATTTCCCGCAGCGCCAGCAGCAATTGCTCTGCATCTTCAGTCCTTGATCCAAGGCTGAACAGCAGCACTACGTGCCGGTCATCACTCATCTCCGGCACACAGCCCTTAGCCTCGAGCTTGCGCTGCAGCTCGAAGCCGCTCAGGACCCCGGTGGCGTCATAAATGACGACTTTGAAGGGGTCCTGTGTCACGTACGCCGCCATAGAATCAGGCGGCGTATTTGGGTGCAGCGGCTCTGCCAGCTGCACCTGCCCATAGCGCGGCAGCTCCGCGAGCCCGCGCCGCAGGACGTCCACGGCGGCCAGCCCTGCCGTGAAGGCATCCTTGCCCCGGCTGTGCAGCAGCCGCCGGGCAAGATCCAGCGACGCCATCATAGGATATGATGGGCTGGAGCTCTGCACCATGGCGAGCCGCTGCCGGAGCAGGGCGCGGTCGAGCCGCGGCCCTTGAACATGCAGCATAGCGCCCATGGTCATCGCTGTGAGCATCTTGTGCGTGGACTGCACGACACCGTCCGCGCCACAAGCTAGTGCCCCGGCAGGCAGCGCCGGGTGCTGCCCGTAATGCGCCCCATGCGCCTCATCCACAAGCAGCGGTACACCGCTGTCGTGACAGATACGCGCGAGGGGCGCAAGATCACTCCCCATGCCGTAATAATTCGGCATGGTAACAAGTACGGCTGCGGCTTCAGGGTAGGCTGCAAGTGCAGCCTTAACAGCTTCTGCCGCCGGCGCCACTGCTAAGCCGCTAAGAGGGTCAATCAGCGGCTCCAGAAAAACAGCACGCACTCCAGCCAACATCAGCCCATGAATGACTGATTTATGCACATTGCGTTGAAGGATCATAAGCATTCCAGGCTCGGGACAAGCGGTTAGAATAAGTGCCAGATTGCCGGCTGTACTCCCACCCACTAGAAAAAAACTTTCCTCTGCTCCAAAGCAATCTGCTGCCAGCTCTTGCGCTTCCTTGATAACTCCCTCAGGATGATGAAGATCATCCGTTCCGGAAATTTCCGTAACATCATACTTCATTACCTCATCTAAAAAGCCAGCGCCTTCAACGCCATCATATGCCTTTCCATTTTTATGACCTGGCACATGATATGATCTATTACCCATAATTCTATATTGTTCCAGCATTTCGTATATAGGCGCCCTACAACGTTGTAATTTATTCATATTAAATTCCTTCCCATAGGGTTCCTTCTATTTTAACGTAAATATTCATAAACGCCTATGCTTCAGTACAAAAGCAACCCCACGGACAACAAAACGGCTTCTCCCGCCTGAAGAACGAGGAAGCCGTATACTAAATATCACTAATGCAGCCATCGTATCTTTCATCCAGACTGCTCTCTTAACCGCATCATTTAACAGAGTTACTCTACTTAAGCGTTCTTTTGCAATCCGATCTTCTTCATCCGGCCGATAAAAAAACGGTACTTGGCATCCTCAGCCTCGGTACGTATCATCTCAGCCTCACATTCCTCACAAATAAAATGCGAGACAATCACAATACCTTCCTCTTTTACCTGTCCACAAATGATACAAGCTTGCCCGGTTTGCTGTTCCATAACCATCCCACCTTGACTCTTTTAAGAACAGTATGATACACCTTCTATCATTTTAAACCTTTTCATAGTTTTTTCATATCCTTTGTATCGTGCATTATATATATTCCGTTGCCGTTATATCGGTGAATTTCCGCCCCAGTTTAATAAAATACAGCTAATCGCCGATATTAAGAACATACGAATTCACGAGGAGGTTAGACTATTATCTATGGAACCCACTACCAAAGGTGCAGCTACATTCTATCAATATAAACTAATTAAAAAAATCAATCTAACGGCACGCCTGCTGCCTATTTATATTATGCTTCCCCTATTAGTCCTTGTGCTTGAAACCGTTTTTCTTTCCTGGTGGAGCATTCTCTACATCGTCATAGCAGCGCCTGTAGCCTTTTGGGTTCAATATGTCATTTCACGCTCGGTTCTTTTAATCTCAGGGCATCCCATTTCAAAAAGGTGGTCTGTCTCATTTAAACTGCCTTGGCTGGGGTTCATGCCTGATCAACACATTAGTTACCGTATATTCCGAAAAGTACAATTACATAACTTCTATATCGGCCTTTGTATTGCAGCACTCTTTATTTTTTGGTCACCACCAGCATTTACAGTATCTCTGATCACTTGCCACTTATGGCTCTTACTGCCCCGTCTTTATACACTGCTGAGATTGAATAAACAGGGTCAGGGAGGCATGCTGAAATTCAATCCAACCGATGTATCCTATTACTCTCAGTAAAGGGCAGTCCCTAATATAACTCATGCCATTTTCACATTAAAAAATAAATCGCCATCCTTTATGGATGGCGATTGTTTATTTGGTCTTAAGGCCTTTAATAGAGGTCTTCTTTTCTTTAGGAATCATCACTACAAAATAATCATCATGCACTGTTAAATGAACCGTTAACCCATCCTTTAAAAAAACACCTGAGGAATCACTATCATCATCTTCCTCTTCGGTCCAGCCCCAAGCTTTAATAGCCTCCATATAAGGATCCGGAATACCATTCTTCTCCTTTAGGCCAGGTAAAGAATAACGTACATAATCCATAGCAACATTAGTAGTAGTCTGGTCGGGCGAGTTGGCCTCATGGGGCACAGGGAAGCTTTTCTCATTCAGTGCACCCTCAAAAGTATCCCACGTAGGTTCTTTCGTGCCGCAACTTGCTAGTATTAAAGTTAAAATACAAGAAATCATTATTAAACTAAATATTTTAAATTGTTTCATGCCTTAAATCCTCCTTACCTCTACAATGCATCTAAAGACACAAGAAAATTCAAAGTTAGAATTTATGAGTAGTTCCTTCGTATTAAAGATTTGCTAACTATTAGCACTTTTCTATTATACTTGTATCCAACGCGGCGTCGGTAACAAAAATGTCATTCCACAGTAACCTATTCTAATACTATTACTAGCCTTAAACAGTCGCATAATAAAAAAATAAAAAAGCCACTGCTGATATTATCAACAATGGCTTAATCTGCTTGGCAACGTCCTACTCTCCCAGGACCCTTCGGTCCAAGTACCATCGGCGCTGGAGGGCTTAACGGTCGTGTTCGGGATGGGTACGCGTGGAACCCCTCCGCTATCGCCACCAAACATGCGTCTGTGAAACAGACGCTGCCGCGTGAAATTTGGTTCATCACCAGAAGTGAGAATTAATTTCTAAGCGTGTTACAGGCTTGATGCCTGAAAACTGAATCCGAATTGAATTTGCGTTCTAAGTATAGGATAAGCCCTCGACCGATTAGTATTGGTCAGCTCCATGCATTACTGCACTTCCACCTCCAACCTATCTACCTCGTCGTCTTCAAGGGGTCTTACTAATTGGGAAATCTCATCTTGAGGGGGGCTTCACGCTTAGATGCTTTCAGCGCTTATCCCGTCCGTACGTAGCTACCCAGCCATGCTCCTGGCGGAACAACTGGTGCACCAGCGGTACGTCCATCCCGGTCCTCTCGTACTAAGGACAGCTCCTCTCAAATTTCCTGCGCCCACGACAGATAGGGACCGAACTGTCTCACGACGTTCTGAACCCAGCTCGCGTACCGCTTTAATGGGCGAACAGCCCAACCCTTGGGACCTACTTCAGCCCCAGGATGCGATGAGCCGACATCGAGGTGCCAAACCTCCCCGTCGATGTGGACTCTTGGGGGAGATAAGCCTGTTATCCCCAGGGTAGCTTTTATCCGTTGAGCGATGGCCCTTCCATGCGGTACCACCGGATCACTAAGTCCGACTTTCGTCCCTGCTCGACTTGTAGGTCTCGCAGTCAAGCTCCCTTATGCCTTTGCACTCTTCGAATGATTTCCAACCATTCTGAGGGAACCTTGGAACGCCTCCGTTACTCTTTAGGAGGCGACCGCCCCAGTCAAACTGCCCGCCTGACACGGTCCCCGTACCCGATTAGGGCACTAGGTTAGAACCTAGATACGATCAGGGTGGTATCCCAACGGCGCCTCCACCGAAGCTTGCGCTCCGATTTCTACGGCTCCCACCTATCCTGTACAGATCGTACCCAAATTCAATATCAAGCTGCAGTAAAGCTCCATGGGGTCTTTCCGTCTTGTCGCGGGTAACCTGCATCTTCACAGGTATTAAAATTTCACCGGATCTCTCGTTGAGACAGCGCCCAAGTCGTTACGCCATTCGTGCGGGTCAGAATTTACCTGACAAGGAATTTCGCTACCTTAGGACCGTTATAGTTACGGCCGCCGTTTACTGGGGCTTCGGTTCATAGCTTCGGGTTACCCCTAACCACTCCCCTTAACCTTCCAGCACCGGGCAGGCGTCAGCCCGTATACTTCGCCTTGCGGCTTCGCACAGACCTGTGTTTTTGCTAAACAGTCGCTTGGGCCTTTTCACTGCGGCCCCCTCGTGCTATTCACACTACCGGGGCACCCCTTCTCCCGAAGTTACGGGGTCATTTTGCCGAGTTCCTTAACGAGAGTTCTTCCGCGCGCCTTAGAATTCTCTTCTCGCCTACCTGTGTCGGTTTGCGGTACGGGCACCTTCTCCTGGCTAGAGGCTTTTCTTGGCAGTGTGAGATCATGACCTTCGCTACTACAATTTTCGCTCCCCATTACAGCCCAGCCTTAATGATGTGCGGATTTGCCTACACATCAGCCTCACTGCTTAGACGGACATATCCATCAGTCCGCGTCACTACCCTCCTGCGTCACCCCATCGCTCATAGCGGATTACGGTGGTACAGTAATTTCAAACTGTTGTCCTTCGACTACGCCTTTCGGCCTCGCCTTAGGTCCCGACTTACCCTGAGCGGACGAGCCTTCCTCAGGAAACCTTGGGCTTTCGGCGGATCAGATTCTCACTGATCTTTTCGTTACTCATACCGGCATTCTCACTTGTATGCTGTCCAGCGCTCCTTACGGTACACCTTCAACCCACATACAACGCTCCCCTACCCCAGATACATAGTATCTAGCCATAGCTTCGGTGGTGTGTTTAGCCCCGTTACATTTTCGGCGCAGAGTCACTCGACCAGTGAGCTATTACGCACTCTTTCAATGGTGGCTGCTTCTAAGCCAACATCCTGGTTGTCTGTGCAACTCCACATCCTTTCCCACTTAACACACACTTGGGGACCTTAGCTGATGGTCTGGGCTGTTTCCCTTTTGACAATGGATCTTAGCACTCACTGTCTGACTCCCGGCAATAAGTATATGGCATTCGGAGTTTGACTGAGCTTGGTAATCCTTGCGGACCCCGCACCCAATCAGTGCTCTACCTCCACTACTCTTATACCGAGGCTAGCCCTAAAGCTATTTCGGGGAGAACCAGCTATCTCCGAGTTCGATTGGAATTTCTCCGCTACCCCCACCTCATCCCCGCACTTTTCAACGTGCGTGGGTTCGGGCCTCCAGTGCGTGTTACCGCACCTTCACCCTGGACAGGGGTAGATCACACGGTTTCGGGTCTACGTCCACATACTGAGTCGCCCTATTCAGACTCGCTTTCGCTGCGGCTCCGTCTTCTCGACTTAACCTTGCAT
Source organism: Paenibacillus sp. FSL E2-0201 (assembly GCF_037963325.1). Taxonomy (NCBI): domain Bacteria; kingdom Bacillati; phylum Bacillota; class Bacilli; order Caryophanales; family Paenibacillaceae; genus Paenibacillus; species Paenibacillus sp. FSL E2-0201. The sequence goes on along the minus strand of NZ_CP150154.1, from coordinate 27,260 downwards.
GTTAAACGTAACTCGCCGGTTCATTCTACAAAAGGCACGCCATCACCCATAAATAGGGCTCTGACTTTTTGTAAGCACACGGTTTCAGGTTCTATTTCACTCCCCTTCCGGGGTGCTTTTCACCTTTCCCTCACGGTACTGTTTCACTATCGGTCGCCAGGTAGTATTTAGCCTTAGCAGATGGTCCTGCTGGATTCATACGGGGTTTCACGTGCCCCGCACTACTCGGGATCCGTCTCGGAGAGAACACAGTTTAGGCTACAGGGCTTTTACCTCTATCGCGGGCCTTTCCAGACCTCTTCGCCTACCATATTCCTTTGTAACTCCATGTGAGACGTCCCACAACCCCTAAGAGCAAGCTCTTAGGTTTAGGCTGTTCCGCGTTCGCTCGCCGCTACTGACGGAATCACTATTGTTTTCTCTTCCTCAGGGTACTTAGATGTTTCAGTTCCCCTGGTCTGCCTCTACATACCCTATGTATTCAGGTATGAGTAACTGCGAATTACCACAGCTGGGTTTCCCCATTCGGACACCCCCGGATCAAAGCTTGCTTACAGCTCCCCGAGGCAGTTTCGTTGTTCGCCACGTCCTTCGTCGGCTCCTGGCGCCTAGGCATCCTCCGTGTGCTCTTATTAGCTTAACCTTGATTTTTCCGCAGGAAAATATCATACGATATCTCTCTTGGAATCATCTCACTAATAACATTTACTTGTTTGCACAAGTTGCTAAAAGATGTTCTAAAACGCAAATTCGTTTCGGTATCCAGTTTTCAAGGATCAAGTCTTACTTGAGAGCTTAAACTCTCAAAACTGAGCAACGAGTGAGTAACAGGCCTAAACCTGAGATTGTGGAAGTTTAACTTCCGATTTGAATGTCTTCATTGCAGAAGACGATTCTCCATAGAAAGGAGGTGATCCAGCCGCACCTTCCGATACGGCTACCTTGTTACGACTTCACCCCAATCATCTACCCCACCTTCGGCGGCTGGCTCCCTTGCGGGTTACCCCACCGACTTCGGGTGTTGTAAACTCTCGTGGTGTGACGGGCGGTGTGTACAAGACCCGGGAACGTATTCACCGCGGCATGCTGATCCGCGATTACTAGCAATTCCGACTTCATGCAGGCGAGTTGCAGCCTGCAATCCGAACTGAGACCGGCTTTGATGGGATTGGCTCCACCTCGCGGCTTCGCTTCCCGTTGTACCGGCCATTGTAGTACGTGTGTAGCCCAGGTCATAAGGGGCATGATGATTTGACGTCATCCCCACCTTCCTCCGGTTTGTCACCGGCAGTCACTCTAGAGTGCCCAACATTACTTGCTGGCAACTAAAGTTAAGGGTTGCGCTCGTTGCGGGACTTAACCCAACATCTCACGACACGAGCTGACGACAACCATGCACCACCTGTCTCCTCTGTCCCGAAGGCCGCTGCTATCTCTAGCAGATTCAGAGGGATGTCAAGACCTGGTAAGGTTCTTCGCGTTGCTTCGAATTAAACCACATACTCCACTGCTTGTGCGGGTCCCCGTCAATTCCTTTGAGTTTCAGTCTTGCGACCGTACTCCCCAGGCGGAGTGCTTACTGTGTTAACTTCGGCACCAAGGGTATCGAAACCCCTAACACCTAGCACTCATCGTTTACGGCGTGGACTACCAGGGTATCTAATCCTGTTTGCTCCCCACGCTTTCGCGCCTCAGCGTCAGTTACAGCCCAGAAAGTCGCCTTCGCCACTGGTGTTCCTCCACATATCTACGCATTTCACCGCTACACGTGGAATTCCACTTTCCTCTTCTGTACTCAAGTCACCCAGTTTCCAGTGCGACCTTAGGTTGAGCCCAAGGTTTAAACACCAGACTTAAATGACCGCCTGCGCGCGCTTTACGCCCAATAATTCCGGACAACGCTTGCCCCCTACGTATTACCGCGGCTGCTGGCACGTAGTTAGCCGGGGCTTTCTTCTCAGGTACCGTCACTCCGATAGCAGTTACTCTACCGGACGTTCTTCCCTGGCAACAGAGCTTTACGATCCGAAAACCTTCATCACTCACGCGGCGTTGCTCCGTCAGACTTTCGTCCATTGCGGAAGATTCCCTACTGCTGCCTCCCGTAGGAGTCTGGGCCGTGTCTCAGTCCCAGTGTGGCCGTTCACCCTCTCAGGTCGGCTACGCATCGTCGCCTTGGTGGGCCGTTACCCCACCAACTAGCTAATGCGCCGCAGGCCCATCCCCAAGTAGCAGATTGCTCCGTCTTTCATTCTTCCTTCAGGAGAAAAAAGAAATTATCCGGTATTAGCTACCGTTTCCGGTAGTTATCCCAGTCTAAGGGGCAGGTTGCCTACGTGTTACTCACCCGTCCGCCGCTAAGTCATTTTGAAAGCAAGCTTTCAAAATGACTCCGCTCGACTTGCATGTATTAGGCACGCCGCCAGCGTTCGTCCTGAGCCAGGATCAAACTCTCCAATTAGTATTGAAAAGAGCGATATGCTCATTTTGAAACATCTGACGAGAAAATTAATTCTCTAATTTTGGATTTCACTTTCGTGATTTCCTACTCACTCGTTGTTCAGTTTTCAAAGATCAAGTTCTCGTTGGCGCCGTTTAATGTCTCAGCAGCAACTCTTATACTATATCATGTCCGGCTATTTAATGTCAAGCTCTTTTTTTAACTTCTTTTTCGAGCTCGGCATGTGTATTTCTTGGCCGGACTTAGAATATATCATGTATAGAGATTGATTGCAACACTTTTTTTATAAAAGTTTTAAAAGTACATCATGTATTAAAGAATCCACTCACCCTTCTATTCTGCCGCCTTACATACATTCGTTACTTAGCGGCATAAGAAGGAGTGTATACCCTATATATGAAATATGAAAAGGGAATTATATTTTTCTATAAACTACAAAGAAAAACAACTGCAAGGTTATCAGTTGTTTTAGAAAATAGCTTAGACGAATCTAGATTAAATCTGCTTCCTTCGCTCCAGTAACCACGGAAACGATACTCTTTCGAAGTACCTCTGCATTGTGGGCCTCGTACGGATTCACTTTGAAAACAACAGCATCTGCAATAAACCCCTCTGCAATTTGCCCCAGCTCGTTGCCACTACCTAGAATGTCAGCAGCGGTTTTTGTTGCAGACTGCCACGCTTCTCTTCGAGATAAACCATAATCAATCAACGTATCCAGTTCTTGAAGATTATAACCATGTAGTGCAGGTGTGGCATAATCTGTGCCGAATCCAATGCTTACACCTTCTCTTTTGGCATAATTAATAGCTTTGGAATGTGATTCGGCAGCACGGGCAGCTCGTTCGCAAATGATAGGGTTCAATGCTAGAACACCGTTCGGATCTGCAGCAATACGATAGATGGATGTAGTAGGTACAAAAGCTACCCCCGAGTTAGCAAGTCTTCCCGCCTGATCCTCTGTTAGAAACATCCCGTGCTCTATAGATTCCACGCCAGACTGGATGGACCAGTCTATCGTCACTCCTCCCCAGGTATGGACCAACACCTTTTTATCATGGGCATGTGCATTACGAACAATAAATGAGAACTCTTCTTCGGAAAAGATCGGATCAACGACCTTCTCAGTAGGTGCTCCAAGACCGCCTGTGGCCATGATTTTTATCCAGCCCGCTCCTGTTGCAAAGATTTCCGCCATCCGTTGTTCCAAATGCTTAAGACCACGAGCATCTGCTGCTCCAAGCATGTCGCTACTGGTCTCCACTCTTAAAGGCTGTTGATACTGATGAACAAGATGCTGCACTGTGCTTGGCAGAATTCCACCTGCATCCCGTACAGTCGTTACACCCGTCCTAAGAGTAGCTTCAAAAGCCTGCGCCTGCATGGTTTCAATCTCGCGGGTATCGCGCTTCAATTGGTCCGCATGATCAAAGTCTGTCCAAGCAAGATGCGTATGAAGATCAATAATACCTGGACTTATCCATAGATCTGTATCTTTAAGCGTTGAGTTACCTTTATGTGGCTCCGCTTCAGTTATAGATAAAAAACGCCCATCTTTGATTACAACATCAAAACGTCTGCCTTCGATACCTGCTATATAAATATCCTTAAATGTCTGTAACTCTGGATGCTTATGAATCATCTTCATTCCCCCCAAGCCTGCCTAACAGCCTGTAATGCCTGATCAGGGTCTTCTTTCAACAACTCAGCAAGCGTTGATATAGCTTCCTCCACACTTTGCCGAGCAGCATTTGTTCCAAAATGATTAATTCGTAAAAGAAGGCCAAATAATTCTCCGTCTCCGGGAGCCACAATCCCTATGGGCTGTTCGATCTGCAAATCTTGCTTTCCAGAAATCCGTACCGTTGTAGTCAGTGTAGAATAATGTCTGCTATCCTTCTGCCAAGGTTCAAGCCCCAAGGATTGGATACCAGCTACAGCAGCTGCAGCAGCTCTCTCATGGCGTTTGATTACTTGATCCAATCCTTCTTCTTCAATTCGCATCAAAGCTTGAATCAAGGCTCTAGCCTCCAGTGTAGGAATATTTGGAGCAACTCGTAGTGGCGCGGCCCCATCCAACGAAGGTTTGAGATCCAGTAAGGACAGAATGGAGTTACGCGGTGCATTTTTATTAGACTCAAGAAATTCCCAGCCACGTGGTGAAATACTGACGGCGCTAACACCGTTAGGTCCAGCCAAAGCTTTTTGCGCGCCTATCACAGCAAAATCAACTCCCCATTCATCGACCAGTAACGCCTCTCCCCCAACCGCAGAAACCGAGTCCGTTACAGTAATGAGATTGAACTCCTTTGCAATCTTAAATATTTCTTTAGCCGGATTAGATCCACCTGTAACCACTTCAGCCTGAACAAAGGAAAGGGCACAAGGGCTAAACTCTTTAATTGCGGAAGCAACCTGGTTGCCAGTGACCACTTCATCAAAAGGAACCTTTACTTCAACAACCGATGCTCCTCCCCGTTCAAGCCATTTTCCAAATAAACTTCCATAGGGACCTGTTACTATATTTACAATGGTACGACCAGGTGCGGCTATTCCGGCAGCCACGGCCTCGATCCCCAAAATTGCCTCAGCTGGGATAATAACCGGTGGATGATCAGTAAACAAGATGTCGGAAATCAAATGTGTAAGCTTATTGTACTCAGCCATTGAAAGTGGCACATATCCTTTATGTTCTTGTTCTGGGCTCATAAGAAACCTCCTGATGTACTTGATTTTGGCATTTTGGGAACCGCCGACAACAGCTCGTAACTGTATTCATGTTTAGGTCGGATGAAGAATTGATCTTTCGGACTCTGCTCTACAAGATTCCCATGCCGCATGACTGCAACTGTATCACTAATTGCATTGATTACTCCTAAGTCATGAGAAATAAAAAGCATGGTGAGATTAAGTTCAGCTTTTAGTGCATTGAACAGTTCGAGCACACTTAGCTGTACAGATACATCCAACGCGCTTGTAGGTTCATCCGCGATCAGGATGTTGGGCTCAACGCTTAATGCGCGGGCGATCGCTATCCGTTGACGCTGACCCCCAGAAAATTCGTGTGGGAATTTGTCTAATGCCTTTTGCTCCAAATGAACTTGGTTCAGTAGCTCTTTACATCTCTGCTCGACACCCGTACGTCCCACAATTTTATGAAACAATAAGGGCTCAGAAAGAATCTCTCTAATCGAATGTTTAGGATTCAGCGACGCATCCGGATTTTGAAAGATCATCTGGATTATTTTTCGCTGCTCACGGCTTCTTTTCTTTTTTAGCTCTTGGGTACCTAAAAGGATCTTTCCCTCATGCGGGGCAATCAGTCCAGCAATTACTCGTGCCAGCGTAGATTTTCCTGATCCAGATTCTCCAACAAGCCCAAGAGTGGTATGCTGCTCAAGATTCAGATTAATACAATCCAGCGCAGTAAAGCCGCCATAATGAACAGTTAAATCTTTGATTTGCAAGGCTAGTTCCATGAGTCTCTACTCCCTTCAAGCTCTGGCAAAGGAAGCACCGAATCAATCAGCATCTGTGTGTAAGGGTCGGATGGATTTTGCAAAATATCAAGGGTAGCGCCATGCTCAACAATCTGCCCTTGTTTCATTACACATAGGCGTGAGCACAAGTTGGCTGCAATCGCGAGGTTATGCGTAACAAAAACCATGGCAAATCCCAGCTCCTGCTGGAGGTTCGTGATCGTTTCAATAATTTGTCGTTGAACCGTGACATCCAGCGCCGTCGTCGGCTCATCACAGAGAAGAATACCCGGCTTACATGCCAGTGCCAAAGCGATGACTACCCGTTGACATTGACCGCCTGACAGCTGACTCGGATACCGGTCCTTTTTCTTTAAAGATTCGGGGAGACCAAGCCTTTCGAGCAGTTCCAGCGCAATCATTCGGGAAGCCTTTCGGCTTACTCTCTGTCTGTAATACACGACTTCAGCCAGCTGATTAACAACCATACAGAGCGGATCAAGCGCACCTCTTGGATCTTGAAAAACCATCGCACTGCTTACATCACTCTTAATGGTGCCACCTATCTGCTCAACACCGTTTGGAAGTAGTCCCAGAATTGCACGCAGCGTAAGCGATTTTCCCGAGCCCGACTCACCTACTAATCCTAGACTCTCTCCTTTGCCCAGCGAAAATCTAACATTGTTGACTAATCTCTCATTTGTCTTCGCTGCCAGTGTTAGTTGCTCGATTTCTAAAATGGGTTGTGTAGACATCATTTTTTCCTCCATAAGTCTGCTACACCATCACCTAGGAGCGACAAAGCTATTCCTGTATACACCACTGCTAATCCCGGAACAGCCGATAGCCACCAAGCTGTAGTGATGAAGGGCTGTCCATCCGAGATCATTGTCCCCCAGTCTGGAGTTGGCGGTGTAATGCCGATCCCAAGATACCCGAGCGTCACAATGGCGACAAGCAATCCAATCATATCTGTCATAAGAACGACTACGGCTTGAGGAAGTACATTGGGAAGCAGATGACGCAAAATAATTCTTACTCCGGGTAGCCCTAATGTTTGAGCAGACGCCACCCATTCCTGATTGCGGAAAGATGCGCTAAGACCTCTGACGACACGGGCAAAGACAATCCAACCTACAAGGATAAACGTAATATAAATACCTCGTTCTCCTGCTCCACTGGCAAAAGCAACGATAATAACGATCAGATAAAAAGGAAAAGCGATGAATGTATCTGACAAAAGCGATATAACTGCATCAACCCATTTCCCGTAATATCCTGCTAGCATTCCTAGGAATACACCTGTGCAAAAGGGAATGATTTCTGCCAAGACCATGATTTTCAGATCAGTCCTCGCTGCATAGATCAGTCTAGTAAACAGATCACGCCCAAGTTGATCGGTTCCTAGCCAATGTTCAGCCGACGGAGGCTGCAGAAAGGCACTCAAATTTTGCTCGGATGGATCATAGGGACTTATATAAGGTATAAACACAGTTAAGAGAATAAGGGCTGCAAACATAATCATTCCTACTAACAAAGAAGGGGTATTCCATATGCGCTTTAAGCCGCTTGTCATCTTGTTGCCTTCATACAATTGTGGCTCTAGTCTTATCGTTTTCATTGTTTTCCCTTCGTTCTGGGATCAAGCCACCAAGAAATGATTTCAATCAAGAGACTGATGATCACAACAGATAGCGCACAATAAAGTGCTATTCCTTGAATAACTGGAAAGTCCCGTTTCGAAATTGAAGTAAACAGCAAACTGCCAATTCCCTTAATTCCAAATACCTGTTCAACGACCAATGTGCCGCCGATTAGATAAGAAATATTCACACCCATCAGCATCAGTGTAGGAAGAGCAGAATTGCGCAGCACATGTTTAAATAGAATAACCCTGTTTGGTAATCCCGCGGCTTTAAGGGTGACTACAAAATCCGATTCTAACACTTCAAGCATCTGCGCTCTTAAGGAACGGACCAGGGTAGGAATCTGTGAAAAAGCAACGGTGATTGCCGGAAGTGCAAGACTGTGCAAGGTTCCAACCCACCCTTCACTAACTCCCCCAACGGGAAACCAGCCAAGCCGGACGCTAAAGAACAAAATTAAAAGTAAGCCAACCCAGAAGATTGGCATACCCAAAGTTATTGTAGGAAATATACGTATTAAATGGTCCAGCAGTTTATCCTTATGCGTAGCAGCTACCGTAGCAAGCAGAAGTGATACGACAATTGCCAACACACAGGCCATCACTATGAGCAACAAAGTAACAGGAGCCCGCTGCGTAATCAACTCTCTTGTTGATGTCCCCATAATAATGGAGTTTCCAGTATCTCCTTGCGTAAACAGCGTCTTCACAAATCGCATGAACTGCTCCCATAAAGGGAGGTCGAGCCCAAGAGTATGATGCATACTCTTGAGCGCCTCAGGGGTACTGTATTCTCCCAAGATCATTTTCGCTGGATCTCCGGGCACAATTCGGATGATGAAAAAGACGGCTATCATTACGCAGCAGATCACTGCCAATGCTTTTATAAGCGATATTACAAGCCAGTTGTAAGAGTCCTTACTTCCTCTAGGTTGATTTAACACCTGCTTAAGATTCATCATTGGCTGATGCGGACATCTTCGAAACGGGCGCTACCATTAGGTAGCACAACTAGACCATCCACTGAAGAACGAATACCTTTCAAAACATCTGGATAATAAAGCGGAATATACGGTACTTCATCAGCAAGTGTCTGCAGCAGCTTGGTGTAGATTTGCGCACGAGCATCGCCATCCGCTGTTTTTTGGCCCTCATATAGAAGCTTCGTTACTTCATCATTCGTATAATGGGTCCAATACGATTTGCTGAAGCCGTCCGGATCGGTTTGGAAGGCAATAATCGAGTTTGCTTCCGGGGAATCAGCTTGACCGCTATTCAACATTGCGGCGAAATCATAAGCAAAGAATCGTTCACGGAAAGTGGCAAGCTCAATCGATTCAATCTCAATTTTAATCCCGATGGTTTGACCCGCTGCCTGAATAATTTGTGCCTCTTGCGCTCTTGTACTATTACCGGAGGCTACAAGTAACTTGGTAGTAAAACCATTAGGGAAAGCCGATTTAGCAAGCTCTTCCTTGGCTGCCTCGACATTGAAGTTCAGAGCCTTGATTGTATCATTGGCGTTATAAGGAATCGTTGTTGGCAGTAATGAGTTTGCTGTTTGTGCATATCCAAAGGTTAACGCTTTGGTCAAGCCTTCACGGTCAAGCGCCAGAGCCAGAGCACGGCGGACATGTACATCCGAAAAATGCTCATCCAGCGTATTAAAGAATAATTGCTCTGTCACCCAACTACCGTTAGTAATTACTTTAGTGTCGGCTCCATCTTTGATCTCATTAGCATTTTGCAAGGCCAAAGATTCAATAGCATTAACTTCCCCAGCCTTCAGCTGGTTGATCGCTTGGCTATCGTCCTCAATCAACTTATAAACAAGCTTATCAATATATGGTTTACCTTCTTGCCAGTAGAATTTGTTCTTAGTGAAAGTCAGATCACCCGCAGTGTCCCATGATTCAACGACAAAAGGTCCCGTTCCGATTGGTTTCTTGAAGAATTCTTCTTCGGAAACTCCACCAAAATTATTAGGAACGATGCCATTGGAGAAATTGGACAGCTCTGAGATAAATGGTGTATAAGGTTCTTTAAGCGTAATAACAAGCGTTTTGTTATCTTGTGCTTTGATTGAATCAACCTTAGCGGATATTGCCAGCGGGCCACCAACCTTCAAGTGCCGCTCAAGGGAGAATACAGCATCTTCCGCAGTCACATCCGTACCGTTTGAAAACTTCAGACCCTCACGAAGTTCAAAAGTATACGTCAATCCATCCTCACTGATACTATGTGACTTCGCAAGCCAATCTACAATTTCACCCTTGCTGTCAAAAGCAACTAATGATTCAAATACTTTATCGATAGCAAAAGCATTGTTGGATGTAATCTGATTATGCAAATCCAGCGAGGTTACAGAAGCAGGCCGTCCATAGACGAAGGTGCCTCCTACTGCCGGCTCTGCCGTTTGAGGACTCTGAGTTGCTGCACTCGCATTTTCCGGAGCCTCCTTATTGGAATCAGCCTTATTAGTAGATCCGGAGCAACCTGCGATTACCATCAATAGCAATATTGATATTGCCCCAAACAGAAGCGGCTTCTTAAAAGATAAATTAAAATATGACATACTCCGTTCCCCCTACAATTCTTATATGTTTAGTATGAATTGTATTATGGATTAAACCCTGTAGTCTGTCAAACAAAATTTAAATCGTACCAACTCTTTAAGCAAATAGATACAACAAAAAACCACTGTCGATGACTCAACAGTGGTCTTGCGTGCTTGGCAACGTCCTACTCTCCCAGGACCCTTCGGTCCAAGTACCATCGGCGCTGGAGGGCTTAACGGTCGTGTTCGGGATGGGTACGCGTGGAACCCCTCCGCTATCGCCACCAAACATGCGTCTGTGAAACAGACGCTGCCGCGTGAAATTTGGTTCATCACCAGAAGTGAGAATAAATTTCTAAGCGTGTTACAGGCTTAATCGCCTGAAAACTGAATCCGAATTGAATTTGCATTTTAAGTATAGGATAAGCCCTCGACCGATTAGTATTGGTCAGCTCCATGCATTACTGCACTTCCACCTCCAACCTATCTACCTCGTCGTCTTCAAGGGGTCTTACTAATTGGGAAATCTCATCTTGAGGGGGGCTTCACGCTTAGATGCTTTCAGCGCTTATCCCGTCCGTACGTAGCTACCCAGCCATGCTCCTGGCGGAACAACTGGTGCACCAGCGGTACGTCCATCCCGGTCCTCTCGTACTAAGGACAGCTCCTCTCAAATTTCCTGCGCCCACGACAGATAGGGACCGAACTGTCTCACGACGTTCTGAACCCAGCTCGCGTACCGCTTTAATGGGCGAACAGCCCAACCCTTGGGACCTACTTCAGCCCCAGGATGCGATGAGCCGACATCGAGGTGCCAAACCTCCCCGTCGATGTGGACTCTTGGGGGAGATAAGCCTGTTATCCCCAGGGTAGCTTTTATCCGTTGAGCGATGGCCCTTCCATGCGGTACCACCGGATCACTAAGTCCGACTTTCGTCCCTGCTCGACTTGTAGGTCTCGCAGTCAAGCTCCCTTATGCCTTTGCACTCTTCGAATGATTTCCAACCATTCTGAGGGAACCTTGGAACGCCTCCGTTACTCTTTAGGAGGCGACCGCCCCAGTCAAACTGCCCGCCTGACACGGTCCCCGTACCCGATTAGGGCACTAGGTTAGAACCTAGATACGATCAGGGTGGTATCCCAACGGCGCCTCCACCGAAGCTTGCGCTCCGATTTCTACGGCTCCCACCTATCCTGTACAGATCGTACCCAAATTCAATATCAAGCTGCAGTAAAGCTCCATGGGGTCTTTCCGTCTTGTCGCGGGTAACCTGCATCTTCACAGGTATTAAAATTTCACCGGATCTCTCGTTGAGACAGCGCCCAAGTCGTTACGCCATTCGTGCGGGTCAGAATTTACCTGACAAGGAATTTCGCTACCTTAGGACCGTTATAGTTACGGCCGCCGTTTACTGGGGCTTCGGTTCATAGCTTCGGGTTACCCCTAACCACTCCCCTTAACCTTCCAGCACCGGGCAGGCGTCAGCCCGTATACTTCGCCTTGCGGCTTCGCACAGACCTGTGTTTTTGCTAAACAGTCGCTTGGGCCTTTTCACTGCGGCCCCCTCGTGCTATTCACACTACCGGGGCACCCCTTCTCCCGAAGTTACGGGGTCATTTTGCCGAGTTCCTTAACGAGAGTTCTTCCGCGCGCCTTAGAATTCTCTTCTCGCCTACCTGTGTCGGTTTGCGGTACGGGCACCTTCTCCTGGCTAGAGGCTTTTCTTGGCAGTGTGAGATCATGACCTTCGCTACTACAATTTTCGCTCCCCATTACAGCCCAGCCTTAATGATGTGCGGATTTGCCTACACATCAGCCTCACTGCTTAGACGGACATATCCATCAGTCCGCGTCACTACCCTCCTGCGTCACCCCATCGCTCATAGCGGATTACGGTGGTACAGTAATTTCAAACTGTTGTCCTTCGACTACGCCTTTCGGCCTCGCCTTAGGTCCCGACTTACCCTGAGCGGACGAGCCTTCCTCAGGAAACCTTGGGCTTTCGGCGGATCAGATTCTCACTGATCTTTTCGTTACTCATACCGGCATTCTCACTTGTATGCTGTCCAGCGCTCCTTACGGTACACCTTCAACCCACATACAACGCTCCCCTACCCCAGATACATAGTATCTAGCCATAGCTTCGGTGGTGTGTTTAGCCCCGTTACATTTTCGGCGCAGAGTCACTCGACCAGTGAGCTATTACGCACTCTTTCAATGGTGGCTGCTTCTAAGCCAACATCCTGGTTGTCTGTGCAACTCCACATCCTTTCCCACTTAACACACACTTGGGGACCTTAGCTGATGGTCTGGGCTGTTTCCCTTTTGACAATGGATCTTAGCACTCACTGTCTGACTCCCGGCAATAAGTATATGGCATTCGGAGTTTGACTGAGCTTGGTAATCCTTGCGGACCCCGCACCCAATCAGTGCTCTACCTCCACTACTCTTATACCGAGGCTAGCCCTAAAGCTATTTCGGGGAGAACCAGCTATCTCCGAGTTCGATTGGAATTTCTCCGCTACCCCCACCTCATCCCCGCACTTTTCAACGTGCGTGGGTTCGGGCCTCCAGTGCGTGTTACCGCACCTTCACCCTGGACAGGGGTAGATCACACGGTTTCGGGTCTACGTCCACATACTGAGTCGCCCTATTCAGACTCGCTTTCGCTGCGGCTCCGTCTTCTCGACTTAACCTTGCATGTTAAACGTAACTCGCCGGTTCATTCTACAAAAGGCACGCCATCACCCATAGATAGGGCTCTGACTTTTTGTAAGCACACGGTTTCAGGTTCTATTTCACTCCCCTTCCGGGGTGCTTTTCACCTTTCCCTCACGGTACTGTTTCACTATCGGTCGCCAGGTAGTATTTAGCCTTAGCAGATGGTCCTGCTGGATTCATACGGGGTTTCACGTGCCCCGCACTACTCGGGATCCGTCTCGGAGAGAACACAGTTTAGGCTACAGGGCTTTTACCTCTATCGCGGGCCTTTCCAGACCTCTTCGCCTACCATATTCCTTTGTAACTCCATGTGAGACGTCCCACAACCCCTAAGAGCAAGCTCTTAGGTTTAGGCTGTTCCGCGTTCGCTCGCCGCTACTGACGGAATCACTATTGTTTTCTCTTCCTCAGGGTACTTAGATGTTTCAGTTCCCCTGGTCTGCCTCTACACACCCTATGTATTCAGATGTGAGTAACTGCGAATTACCACAGCTGGGTTTCCCCATTCGGACACCCCCGGATCAAAGCTTGCTTACAGCTCCCCGAGGCAGTTTCGTTGTTCGCCACGTCCTTCGTCGGCTCCTGGCGCCTAGGCATCCTCCGTGTGCTCTTATTAGCTTAACCATGATTTTTCTTTCGAAAAATCTCACTAATAACATTTACTTGTTTGCACAAGTTGCTAAAAGATGTTCTAAAACGCAAATTCGTTTCGGTATCCAGTTTTCAAGGATCAAGTCTTACTTGAGAGCTTAAACTCTCAAAACTGAGCAACGAGTGAGTAACAGGCCTAAACCTGAGATTGTGGAAGTTTAACTTCCGATTTGAATGTCTTCATTGCAGAAGACGATTCTCCATAGAAAGGAGGTGATCCAGCCGCACCTTCCGATACGGCTACCTTGTTACGACTTCACCCCAATCATCTACCCCACCTTCGGCGGCTGGCTCCCTTGCGGGTTACCCCACCGACTTCGGGTGTTGTAAACTCTCGTGGTGTGACGGGCGGTGTGTACAAGACCCGGGAACGTATTCACCGCGGCATGCTGATCCGCGATTACTAGCAATTCCGACTTCATGCAGGCGAGTTGCAGCCTGCAATCCGAACTGAGACCGGCTTTGATGGGATTGGCTCCACCTCGCGGCTTCGCTTCCCGTTGTACCGGCCATTGTAGTACGTGTGTAGCCCAGGTCATAAGGGGCATGATGATTTGACGTCATCCCCACCTTCCTCCGGTTTGTCACCGGCAGTCACTCTAGAGTGCCCAACATTACTTGCTGGCAACTAAAGTTAAGGGTTGCGCTCGTTGCGGGACTTAACCCAACATCTCACGACACGAGCTGACGACAACCATGCACCACCTGTCTCCTCTGTCCCGAAGGCCGCTGCTATCTCTAGCAGATTCAGAGGGATGTCAAGACCTGGTAAGGTTCTTCGCGTTGCTTCGAATTAAACCACATACTCCACTGCTTGTGCGGGTCCCCGTCAATTCCTTTGAGTTTCAGTCTTGCGACCGTACTCCCCAGGCGGAGTGCTTACTGTGTTAACTTCGGCACCAAGGGTATCGAAACCCCTAACACCTAGCACTCATCGTTTACGGCGTGGACTACCAGGGTATCTAATCCTGTTTGCTCCCCACGCTTTCGCGCCTCAGCGTCAGTTACAGCCCAGAAAGTCGCCTTCGCCACTGGTGTTCCTCCACATATCTACGCATTTCACCGCTACACGTGGAATTCCACTTTCCTCTTCTGTACTCAAGTCACCCAGTTTCCAGTGCGACCTTAGGTTGAGCCCAAGGTTTAAACACCAGACTTAAATGACCGCCTGCGCGCGCTTTACGCCCAATAATTCCGGACAACGCTTGCCCCCTACGTATTACCGCGGCTGCTGGCACGTAGTTAGCCGGGGCTTTCTTCTCAGGTACCGTCACTCCGATAGCAGTTACTCTACCGGACGTTCTTCCCTGGCAACAGAGCTTTACGATCCGAAAACCTTCATCACTCACGCGGCGTTGCTCCGTCAGACTTTCGTCCATTGCGGAAGATTCCCTACTGCTGCCTCCCGTAGGAGTCTGGGCCGTGTCTCAGTCCCAGTGTGGCCGTTCACCCTCTCAGGTCGGCTACGCATCGTCGCCTTGGTGGGCCGTTACCCCACCAACTAGCTAATGCGCCGCAGGCCCATCCCTCAGTGACAGATTGCTCCGTCTTTCATTCTTTCTTCAGGAGAAAAAAGAAATTATCCGGTATTAGCTACCGTTTCCGGTAGTTATCCCAGTCTAAGGGGCAGGTTGCCTACGTGTTACTCACCCGTCCGCCGCTAAGTTATTTTGAAAGCAAGCTTTCAAAATAACTCCGCTCGACTTGCATGTATTAGGCACGCCGCCAGCGTTCGTCCTGAGCCAGGATCAAACTCTCCAATTAGTATTGAAAAGAGCGATATGCTCATTTTGAAACATCTGACGAGAAAATTAATTCTCTAATTTGGATTTCACTTTCGTGATTTCCTACTCACTCGTTGTTCAGTTTTCAAAGATCAAGTTCTCGTTGGCGCCGTTTAATGTCTCAGCAGCAACTCTTATACTATATCATGTTCGGCTATTTAATGTCAAGCTCTTTTTTTAACTTCTTTTTCGAGCTCGGCATGTGTATTTCTTGGCCGGACTTAGAATATATCATGTATAGAGATTGATTGCAACACTTTTTTTAATATAATCTATAAATAAGAGACTGTGCTACTAATCATACTAAATATACTCGTATGCACTAGGCAGCACAGCCTCAGCTCTGAAGTCTTTCAATACTTACTACACTAAGAAATAATCTCTTGAATATATAGATCCCGCTCCAACATTAAGTTAACAATTGTACCCTCTACCTTAATCATAGGACGTGTAGGATTCGCACGATCAGTGAATATGATCTCCCCGTGACGCCCATCGCTCAAACGTATTCTGGTTCCATTAAATAAATCAGTGCTCTTCTGTATAAAGGTCTGTACAACGACTGGGTCAAGCTTACCAAAGCTTTCTGTCATAATCTGCTCTAATACTAGATAAGGGGACTGCGCCTTTCTATAAGCTCTTTCTAAAGTCATAGCATGGAATATATCTGCTACCGCAACTACTTTAGCGTAAAAGTGAATCTGGCTACCTTCTAGCTTAAGTGGATAACCAGACCCATCAACCTTCTCATGATGCTGCAACGCCGTTAGTCTTACCCCTTCATTAATCGCTGTGACATTACGTAATAATTGATAGCCATATGTAGTATGTCTGCGAACCTCTTCTATTTCGGCACTATTAAGTGACTCCGGCTTATGTAAGAGAGAACTATCTACTTTTGCGTTTCCGATATCATGCAGCAATCCAGCAAAAGCGATCTGCATCCAATCCTTTTGCGGATACCCGCACCACTGAGCAATCTTATATGATGTTAACGCGGACAATACGGCATTGTGATAGTTGTAATCCTCGTCTTTTAGCGTACGTGGAGAAAACTTCAAGACATGATAATCCTTCAAATGACTAATTAGTACCTCTAACTGACTCCGTAACTCAAAAATAGGAAGAGAGGCTGCCGTTACCGAACGATAGCTTGTCCTAATAAGTCCGATCATTTTGTCATATTCATCGTGTAGTGGGGAATTGTTCTTAATCAGCATTGATTCATTTATAATGGCTCCGGCTTTAAGTGATGTCTGCTTCGAGTTTTTTTTGGCAGCATCAGAGTTGCCCTCTCCTTGAACACCCTCGATCTCCACTTGCCCAACTAAGAAAGCTTCCAAAATTTCTAGATCACGGGGGAGTAGTATTTTTCCCTTGGTAAACAAAATCCCACCCAAAGGTGTAATTACATCTTTGATTATCTTTGAGCCCGCTTTAACTTCTCCAACCAATACATTTGGCATATACTCAGCCCCTTAATTTCTATAACAATAAGCTCAGGATTACCCAAATCTAATATGACAGATAATTTCTGAGAAAATAGTACTTTATATACTGATTTATACTCTATCGGCTAATTATAGTACGGATAAAAGGAAGCGACTAGTGCAATGAAAACTATTCTTTTAAAAATTACTCATTACATTTCATAAAATAACTAACTATTAATTAATCACAGTAAAAAGAGCAAGGGGTTCTGTAATAGAACCCCTTGCTCTTTATTGAATATAAACTATTCTAAGTTATCCTCTTGATCTTCAGCGATTGTTTCCGGCTGATCTATATCGCCAGATTCATCAACTGTTACTTGGTCCTCGAGGCCTTCTATATCTTCAGACATTTCGTCCTCTTCATTCTTATCGGCTCTACACAGGGTGGCCACAGCATCATCCTCGCGGATGTTAATTAGCTTAACCCCTTGCGCATAACGACCCATAGTAGAAATTCCATCCATGCTGGTACGAATCAAGGTACCGCTTGTAGTAATGATCATTAAGTCTTCGTCGTTCTTAACAACTTTAAGACCAACTACAGGTCCATTCTTCTCAGTGAGATTAATGGTCTTGATTCCTTTACCGCCACGAGTCTGGGAACGATAGTCGCCGGCTGGTGTCCGTTTACCATAACCCTTGCTAGTAACAATCAGAACCTCAAGCTCCTTATCGACACAGTCCATACCAATGACATGGTCATTACTATCGAGTGTAATACCCTTCACGCCAGTTGCGCTACGACCCATAGAACGAACATCATTCTCTGAGAACGTAATCGACATTCCGCGTGCTGTACCGATAATAAGATTTTGCTGGCCATCTGTCAGCTTAACCTCAATCAGGGAATCCTCTTCCCGAAGATTAATAGCGATAAGTCCGCCTTTGCGGATGTTATTGTAATCCTCAAGTGGCGTCTTCTTCACGATACCTTCGCGGGTAGCAAAGAACAAGTACTTGTCACTATCGCTCTCTTCCACCTGGATAACGGCACTAATCTTCTCACCTTGTTCAATTTGAATCAGGTTGATGATTGGTGTCCCACGTGCAGTACGTCCCAGCTCTGGGATCTCATAAGCCTTAATCCGGTACACCTTACCCTTATCGGTAAAGAACATCAGATAGTTATGAGAGTTACTCACGAAGAGATGCTCCACAAAATCTTGGTCCTTGGTGTCCATCCCCATTACTCCGCGGCCCCCACGCTTCTGGCTGCGGTAAGTGCTGACAGGCAGACGTTTGATGTATCCAGTATGCGTAATAGTGATAACAACCTCTTCACGTGGAATAAGGTCTTCATCGAGGATACTTTCTTCACCAACCGTAATCTCTGTCCGGCGATCATCAGAATATCTATCACGAATATCCTGCAACTCGTTGCTGATGATTTCCAGTACGAGATGCTCATTCGCCAAAATTTCACGGTACTCTGCAATTTTAGCTAACAATTCGTTATATTCATTCTCGATTTTTTCCCGTTCCAGACCGGTCAGACGCTGCATCCGCATGTCGAGGATTGCTTGAGCCTGCTCTACACTGAGGCTAAAGGTGCTCATCAATCCGTCACGAGCTATATCCGTTGTCCGCGAAGCGCGGATTAACGCAATAACTTCATCCAGATGATCCAGCGCAATACGCAGACCTTCTAAAATATGAGCGCGTGCTTCAGCTTTTTTAAGATCAAATATTGTACGACGACGAATAACTTCAATCTGGTGCTGCAAATAATGATAGAGCACATCACGCAGATTAAGGATTTTCGGCTCGTTGTTGACGATGGCAAGCATGTTGATCCCAAATGTGGATTGCATTGAAGTATGTTTATATAGATTGTTCAACACAACATTTGGATTCACATCACGTCTCATCTCAACAACTACACGCATACCGTTACGGTCAGACTCATCTCGAAGATCCGTTATACCCTCGATCCGTTTCTCACGTACTAATTCTGCGATTTTTTCAACCAGTCTTGCCTTGTTTACCTGATATGGCAGCTCATGTACAATGATGCGAGCCTTACCGTTGTTCTCTTCAATTGTTGCCTTGGCACGCATGGTCACGGAACCACGCCCCGTACGATAAGCCTGACGAATGCCCTCACGACCCAAAATATATCCAGCCGTAGGGAAGTCAGGGCCTTGGATATACTCCATCAATTCCATAGGTGTGATATCGGGATTCTTAATCATCGCCTGCACACCATCGATAACTTCACCTAGGTTATGCGGTGGAATATTAGTAGCCATACCTACAGCAATACCAGATACCCCGTTCACGAGCAGGTTCGGATAACGAGCTGGCAATACAACTGGCTCATGCTCTTCACCATCATAGTTGGGTGCGAAATCAACTGTTTCTTTGTTCAAATCTCGAAGCATTTCGCCTGCAATCTTGGAAAGACGGGCTTCTGTATAACGCATCGCTGCAGCCATATCACCATCAATCGAACCAAAGTTCCCGTGACCGTCCACAAGCATATAGCGCATAGAGAAATCCTGAGCCATCCGTACCATTGTTTCATAGACGGCTGAGTCACCGTGAGGGTGGTACTTACCGATAACCTCACCGACGATTCTTGCCGATTTCTTATGAGGCTTATCCGCAGACATTCCAAGTTCCGACATCGCAAACAAAATGCGTCGGTGAACCGGCTTGAGTCCGTCCCGCACATCTGGCAAAGCCCGACTAACAATGATGCTCATTGCGTAATCCATAAAGGATTCACGCATTTCCACGCCAATGTCCCGATCTTTGACTTGTGGGTTATTTTGTTCAGCCATGAGTTGCTGGACCTCCTTCAGTTAAAAAACCGCTACCCTTAATTATATTACTTTCACAAAAGTAGCACAATTAAACATGATAGCCTTTTATCTTCTAATATTGATTTCTTTTGCGTTGGTTAGGGTATTCGCCCTTTCCGCAAATGTCTTTAGTACATAGACTATAAAGACAAGAAACACGGTTTTATTATCCTAGTATCGTTCGATAAGGCATAACCCCATATCCTTATATTATACCATTGTTTAGGTAGCTTGTCCTGATTTTCAGCCGTCAAAGATTATGCTTCCAAAGCAAGTTTTGTACAAAGGAATTCAAAAGACCAAATGCTGCAAAAAATTGTTAAGGAGGAAGATAATGAAGATTCAACGTGTCCCAAGTAAATGGGCAAAAACAAAAGTCATTCTTCAAAATCAATCTCTATCTCTATATGTACCGGATACTCGTAAATACGATTTAAGTGTTCTTAAAGAAATGCTTGCGTTATATACAATGGTCTATATTAAACCTGACCGCGGAAGCTTTGGCATTGGTGTAATGAGAGCCGAGCAGCGTACGGTGATTTTGAGCCCTAGCCAGCGGAAGTCTGAAAAAAATGCCACCACCGATAACGAGGAGATAGAACAACAAGAAACACAGCTCCTATATATTTTAAGATATGCAAAAACGGCAGAAGTTTTCTTCTCTCCCGAAGAGCTGCATGAAGCCTTACAGAAACGAATTCAGAACCGTACCTACCTGATCCAAAAGGGAATTGACCTTCTACGTTATCAAGACCGCCCCTTCGACCTTCGAGTTCTTGCCCAAAAGAGTCCGTCAGGCGCATGGGAAACGACAGGAATGCTCGGAAGAGTAGCTGCCCCTCAGAAAATCGTCACCAATTATCATAACGGAGGCAGTATTGTGTCAGTAAATACATTATTAAAAAGTCATATGAACCCTTCTGAAACACTCTCCACCGTTAATCAATTAAAATCTTTAGGCGTACAAATTGCAGGCCAATTGGAAACTACTTATCCAGGGATTAAAGAAATCGGTCTGGATATTGCCATGGATCAGCATATGGATATGTGGCTGCTTGAGGTCAACACCCTTCCATCCATAGTCATATTTAAGTTATTTCCTGATAAATCTATCTATCGTAAAATACACCGCTATGCTGTAGCATACGGGCGTGTAAAAGCTAGAAAATCTCCATACACTACCCGCAACAAACAAATCACCAAGGCCTAAAAAAACAGCTCTGAAATCAAAAAAACCTCCAGCATTCTAATTCCATTAGGAACAGAAGCCGGAGGTTTTGTTAAAAATATAAGTAGGTATAAGTTTCACGTTATACATTATCCTTATATTTTATTCTTACACATCAAGATATCTGACGTCTTTCGCATGCTCATGGATAAAGTCACGTCTTGGTTCAACATTATCACCCATCAGCGTATCAAAAATACTATCAGCAAGCATCGCATCTTCAATCGTTACTTGCAACATCATACGCGCCTCAGGATCCATCGTCGTGTCCCACAGCTGGGTAGCATTCATTTCACCCAAACCTTTGTAGCGCTGGACATTGACCTTAACATTTTCTCCAAAAGAAGCGATAATCTCATCGCGTTCCTTCTCGCTTCCTGCATAACGGATCACTTTGTTGCGCTCTATCTTGAACAATGGCGGTTGTGCGATATAGATATAACCTGCATCTACTAGCTTCCGCATGTAACGGTAGAAGAATGTCAACAACAGAGTTCTAATATGAGCTCCATCGACGTCGGCATCCGTCATAATAACGACTTTATGGTAACGAGCCTTTGATAGGTCAAAATCATCGCTGATCCCTGTACCCAGAGCCGTAATGATCGCCCGGATTTCCGCGTTGGATAGAATACGGTCTAAGCGAGCTTTTTCTACGTTTAGGATCTTACCACGCAGTGGTAGAATCGCTTGGAAATGACGATCCCGGCCTTGCTTGGCCGATCCCCCCGCAGAGTCACCTTCGACGATATACAATTCGCTGATAGACGCATCCTTGGATGAACAGTCTGCAAGTTTACCAGGTAGTGCACTGACTTCAAGCGCACTCTTACGGCGTGTTAACTCACGAGCCTTACGAGCAGCTTCTCGTGCACGTGAAGCTGAAAGCGACTTTTCAAGGACACGGCGAGATACTGCTGGATTCTCTTCTAGGAATTCCTGCAATTTCTCTCCGAACAGTGATTCTACAATTCCGCGTACTTCACTATTTCCGAGCTTAGTCTTCGTTTGACCTTCGAACTGAGGCTCTGGAATTTTGACAGAAATAATCGCTGTCAATCCTTCACGCACGTCGTCACCAGTCAGATTTGAATTACCATCCTTCAGCACACCCGCTTTACGGGCATAATCGTTGATGATACGTGTTAGCGCACTTTTGAAGCCGGATTCATGCGTTCCGCCCTCATGAGTATTAATATTATTCGCAAAAGAGTAGATGTTCTCTGTATACGAATCATTGTATTGGAGAGCTACTTCAACCTGGATCATATCTCGTGAGCCTTCCACGTAGATTGGTTCCTCGTGCAGCGCTTCTTTTTTCTCATTCAAATATTTCACATATTCAACGATACCACCCTCGTATTTGAACACGTTGGTAACATCGGTCCGCTCATCATGCAGTGAAAGCTCGATTCCTTTGTTAAGAAAAGCTAGCTCACGAATACGTGTAAGCAATGTCGCATATTCAAAGACCGTGGTTTCAGTAAAGATTTCAGGATCTGGATGAAAAGTTGTAGTCGTACCTGTCTCGTCCGTATCTCCAACAACTTTGATTTCATACTGTGGTGCACCACGTCTGTATTCCTGCTGATAAACATGCCCATCACGCTTAACATTAACAACAACCTTCTCAGACAAGGCATTTACTACGGAGATACCCACACCGTGTAAGCCGCCTGATACTTTATATCCGCCGCCGCCGAATTTACCGCCTGCATGCAGTACTGTCATTACAACTTCAAGCGTCGACTTTTTAAGTTTTTCATTTTCACCTACAGGTATGCCACGTCCATTATCGATAACAGTAATCCCGTTATCCTCATGAATAATCACTTGAATCCGGTCACAATAACCTGCTAGGGCTTCATCGATACTATTATCTACGACCTCCCACACCAAGTGATGGAGACCTTTAGAACTAGTGGAACCAATATACATGCCCGGACGTTTCCGGACAGCTTCTAGCCCTTCTAGTACCTGAATCTGGCTCTCATCATATGTCGGTTGATTCATTGACATGCCTTCACCTACTTCTTTCAGATTATCTCTTTGTTACTAAACGCAAGTTATATCTCGAGCAAAATTTTGGCTCTTTTTTTGAGAGTGGAGGAGGAAATGGGGGAGTAATACACGATATTTTTAGTTACGACAATAGATTTTGCTTCCTCTTCACCAATCCGCTCAAGCTTCTTGTCCTGCTCAGAGTGAATGACGAATTGCTTAGACACCTTGGAAGATTTCTCAATCGAAATATCAAATATTGCAATTAACTCCGAAGAGCGAATAATCTTCTCCCCGCCCAAATGAATATACATGATCTTCCTCCGCTCTTTATAACTCCACTTTTCCATCATGAACATGATATAGGCTGGCGCCTTTTAATTTATCGGCATTCAGACCCTCAATTCCGGTAGCGGTAATGAATGTCTGTACCTTGCTTTGAAAGGTTTCAATAAGCTGGGTCTGTCGGTAAGGATCAAGCTCGGATAAAACATCATCAAGAAGCAGCACAGGATATTCTCCGATTTCTTCATGGATCAGCTCGATTTCCGCCAGCTTGAGCGATAAAGCCGTGGTACGCTGCTGTCCCTGAGAACCGTAGACCTGAGCTTCCCTTCCGTTGATAAAAAAGGACAGGTCATCCCGATGGGGACCCGTCAGCGTCATGCCGCGCCTGATTTCTTGTTCTCTCGTTTGTGATAACTTTAACATAAAATTGTCTAATAAGACAGCTTCATCTTCCTCATCACGATCGCCGAAAGAGGGGACATAGAGCAATTTCAGTTCTTCTCCGCCGTTCGTAATCCCCCGGTGTATGCTTTCAGCCCATATTTGCAGCTTCTTTATGAATTGTTTCCTTTTTTTTACGATTTTAACACCGTGCTCCACAAGTTGAGCATCCCAGATTTCCAAAAGATCTTTTCCCGCTGCCTCTTTCCCCCACAACTGCTTTAGCAAATTGCCCCTTTGTAAGAGAATCTTTTGATACTGCTGGAGGTGAAATAGATAACTGGGCTGGACTTGGCCAATCTCCATATCAAGAAAACGCCGTCTGATGCCAGGTGTGCCTTTTACAATCTCTAAATCTTCCGGTGCAAACATGACCACATTAAGTGATCCTACAAACTCACTAAGGCGCCGTTGTTCTAAACCGTTAATCTTAGCTTTTTTACCTTTGGCAGAAAGGGTGAGCTCTAGCTTGAGATCGCCGTACTTACGTTCTACCTCGGCAATGATCTGAGCAGCGTCTCCAGGGGCATCGAATGAAATAAGTTCGCGATCTTTCGAGGTGCGGTGGCTTTTGGTCATCGCCAGGACGAACAATGCCTCCATGAGGTTTGTTTTGCCTTGGGCGTTCTGACCCAGAATCAGATTGACATCGCCCAGGCTCTCCAGACGCAGCAGCCCGTAATTTCGATAATGCTGCAGACCGATATTTTTAACAAACACGAAATGGTTCCTCCCCTAGCCTACTCCTCTTTAACTCCTCCACCTTCAACCTGAAAGGTGCCGTTATCCTGCACTTCAATTTGGTCACCCGGATACAGCTTTCTTCCACGTCGTTCCTCTACTTCTCCGTTAACCAGTACATGTCCTTCTTGCAGTAAAGCTTTAGCCATTCCACCTGTGGATACACAATCAGAAAGTTTCAGGAATTGATCCAGCTTAATATATCCACTGTGGATAAGTATTTTTTTCATGGTTTTTATCCTTTCAGCCACTTATCCACATGTTCATGAATGTTGGCATTAATTTGTTGTACGGTAAGGCAAAATGATATACAAGCTATTCGTTTGGTCAAGTGGCTTCAAAATGATCGGACTCATCATCCCTGTAAATGCTATGACAAGCTGCTCACTCTCAATAACTTTTAAGACATCTAGCATATATTTGGAGTTGAAAGATATTTTGAGAGGTTCACCTTTGAAATCAATGACTTCAAGTTCCTCACGAACTTTACCAAGCTCAGAAGAGCTAGAAGAAATTTCAATGCCGCCTTGTTCAAGCGTCTGCATGCGCACTATATTGGTTTTTTCTTCACGGGACAGCAAATAAGCGCGATCAATTGATTCGCTTAATTTTTTTGTGTCCAAAGTTAGTTCTGTTTTGTAGGTTGTTGGAATAATTCTAGAAGTATCCGGATAAATTCCATCAAGGATCCGTGAATAGAACAGTACTTTGTCGATTTTAAAGAGAACTTGATTGTCCGCAACCACAATATCAACGAGCATATTTTGATCAGGGATAATTTTACTTAGCTCATTAAGGGTTTTACCGGCGATTACGATATTTGCAAATTGGACATTCTCCGTACCTTCTAGTCTTGCTGCTCTTGTAGCTAAGCGGTGACGGTCTGTCGCTGTGAACTTAAACTCATTATCAGCCAGATTCCACAGTATACCTGTTAAAATCGGAGTTGTCTCTTGGGTAGAAATAGAAAAAGCGGTTTGTTTAATCATATTTTTCAGCAAATCACCTGGCAGGGAGATAGTATCGTTCTCCTCAATACTCGGTAACACCGGGAATTCTTCAGGGTCTAAACCTACGATCTGAATCTCCGTGGATCCAGAAGAAATATACGTTTGGAATCCTTCTTTAACTTCCATGTGAATCTCTTTGGAGGGCAGCTTCTTAATAATCTCGACGAAAAACTTAGCGGGAAGAACTACACTTCCTGGCTGATCTATCTTCACGATCGTATGGCTGTCATTTTCTGCTGGAATAAACGATTGGATGGAAATATCAGTGTCGCTTGCAGTTAGTGTGACGCCTTGATGGCTAACTTCCAGCTTAATACCGGTCAGAATTGGGATCGTCGTTCTACTGGAGATAGCTTTGGATACGTGTTGAATGGATTCGTTGAGTTCGTTTTTAAGAATGCTTATTTTCATGATTTCACTCCTAGCTGAAAAATTGGGGATTTCGTTGTATTTGCTGTTCTTTATTACGCGTCTTTACATGATGAATTATTATAGTTATTTAATAGTATTAGTAGTAGGGGCGTCTAATATGTGGATAACCCTATCAAATAGCATAAAATTAAGCCTACCCACATGTGTATAGATTGTGTATAGGCTCTTTGTTCCTCTTAGGAAGGATTTTTAATTTTCTCCGCAAGATTATTTACCACTTTGTACAACTCCTGATCGACCTTTAATGACTGTGTAATTTTATCATGCGCATGAATTACGGTCGTATGGTCACGTCCACCGAATGCCTCGCCAATCTTAGGAAGCGAATAATCCGTTAGTTCACGGGAGAGATACATTGCGATTTGACGTGGAAATGCTACGGCTTTCGTACGTTTTCGTGCTTTGAAGTCTTCAAGGCGTAAATTGTAGTATTCACCGACTTTTTGCTGAATATCAGCGATGGTAATCATCTTAGGCCGGCTGGAAGGAATAATATCCTTGAGTGCTTCAGCTGCCAAATGAGTGGTTACATCCTGGTTGGTTAGCGATGAGTAAGCAACAACCCGGATTAATGCACCCTCGAGTTCACGAATATTGGTGTCAATCTGGTTAGCAATATACATCATGGCCTCATTAGGGATATCAAGGTTCTCTGCTTTCGCCTTTTTGCGCAAAATCGCAATTCGGGTCTCTAGATCAGGTGGTTGAATATCCGTAATCAAGCCCCATTCAAACCGGGAACGTAGGCGTTCTTCCAGTGTGGGAATTTCCTTTGGCGGTCGGTCGCTGGAGATGATAATTTGCTTGCGTTCTTCGTGGAGCGCATTGAACGTATGGAAAAACTCCTCCTGCGTGGACTCTTTTCCAGCGAGGAATTGAATATCGTCAATAAGCAAAATGTCAACGTTACGATACTTATTTCGGAAGCTTTCACCGCGGTTATCACGGATTGAATTGATAAATTCATTCGTGAATTTCTCTGAAGAGATGTAAATAACCTTGTTATTTGGGTTATGTTCCAGTACATAGTGCCCAATGGCGTGCATTAAATGGGTTTTGCCCAGTCCTACACCACCGTATAAAAACAAGGGATTGTATGCTTTGGCGGGTGCCTCGGCTACTGCCAGTGAGGCTGCATGCGCAAAACGGTTGCCAGAGCCAATTACAAAAGTGTCAAAGGTGTACTTGGGATTGAGTAGATGCGTTTGCGCTTCTTCTCGTGATACTACGGGAGTGGGAGCCGATTGTTGAACCACAAGCTCAGGCGG
Organism: Paenibacillus sp. FSL E2-0201; assembly: GCF_037963325.1. Lineage (NCBI taxonomy): Bacteria > Bacillati > Bacillota > Bacilli > Caryophanales > Paenibacillaceae > Paenibacillus > Paenibacillus sp. FSL E2-0201. Next base: position 255 of record NZ_CP150154.1, on the reverse strand, counting down.
CTTGCTTTCTTCAATGACGAATTTTACATCCACTTGTTTCCCTGTAACTTCGTAAACCGTAGCTCCTACTAGTTTGGTGTAGCGACTTTCCAGCCATTCTACTGCGAACGTTGTAGGTGCCGAAATAATGAGAACCTGGGAGTTGAAGGTTACGGCTTTGGTAGCCTTAAACCAGGTATCAAAGCTCGGCTTGCTTAATTTGGTTTGAATAATCGATAAAATTTGCTGCCATAATTCGGAAGTATGGCTGTCCAC